>CAVZVU010000001.1:0-1842842 GCA_963778795.1 uncultured Pseudomonadota bacterium
TTGAGCACGGACCCCATCCCCACTCCTCCCGCCCCACAACGAAGAGAGGGAAGCCGTCCTCACACCCCGCAGCCCCGCCGTTCCAAACCACCCGTCCGGTGCGCGCCCCACGCCGTCGCTAAGCCGCGCGCGGCGGATGCGCGGTGACCTGCTCGACGTGAACGTGCTTTCGCCGCGCGTACACGATCAGCGCCGGCAGGCCGAGCGCGACCGCGAACCACAACGTGCAGGCGCGCGTGACGAAGGTGGCGGCGGCGGCCGAGCCGCGGTCGAGGCCGCTGCCCAACCGGATCAGCAGCGCCAGCATGCCGGCCTCGGTGACCCCCAGCCCGCCCGGCAGAAACGACAGCGCGCCCGCGACTGTCATCGATGCGTAGATGAACGTGGCCGCGCGGATCGAGACCGAGGCCCCCTGCATGCCGTTGGTGACGATCCAGAAGGCGAGGCACTCCAGAAACCACGATACGCACGACAGCACCGTCGCCATCGCCAGCGGCGCGGGCCGCATCAGCGCCGCCGTGCTGACGTGGAACTCGCGCAGCCGCGGCGCCACCCGCCGCAGGATCGGCAGCCGACCGGCGATCGACAGCGCCAGCTCGGCCAGCGGGTCGATCGACACGACCGCGATGCCGACGCCGACCAGCAGGCCCCCGGCGATCAGGAAGCGACGGTCGACGTCGAAGGTGAAGACACCCACCGTTGCCAGCAGCAGCAGCGCCAGCAGATCGGTCAGACGCTCGGCGATCACGATCGGCGCGGTGCGGGCGATCGGGATCCGGTGCGACTCGCGCAGCAGGAACGCCTTCACCGCCTCGCCCAGCTTTCCCGGCGTCACCGTGAGCGCGAACCCCGCCAGGAAGACCAGCAGGCTGTCGCCCGCCGGCACGGCGATGCCCAGCACGCGCAGGTAGTACTGCCAGCGGCAGAATCGGACCGCGTAGTTGCCGAGCGCGAGCGTGCAGGCGATCGCCGCCGCGCCCCAGCGGAAGCGCGCCAGCGCTTGCGCGACCCGGCCGGCGTCGGCCCAGATGGAAAAGGCGACGTAAACCGCCACGCCGGCGGCGATGCCCAGCACGACGCGCGTGACCAGCTTGCCCATGGATCGCCGCGCAATCTAACGCCGGGGGGGCCTTCCCTCCCGTATTAATTGC
This sequence comes from uncultured Pseudomonadota bacterium, assembly GCA_963778795.1. Taxonomy (GTDB): domain Bacteria; phylum Myxococcota_A; class Polyangia; order Fen-1088; family Fen-1088; genus DASRQZ01. The sequence continues at coordinate 1,152 of CAVZVU010000001.1, forward strand.
GGCACTTGACCCGACCGGTCCGGCGGCGCGGCCGCCCTGGCGCAGTCTGTATTTCTGAAAGATTTCCTAGAGATTTCCTGTAAGAAAATTCTGATCTGGGTATCTTGTTTCGACTTTACATGGACTCTCCGGCTTTCTTAGGGTGCGGCCTGCGTCGCTGCCCCCAGCGCGAGGAGCTCAGATGACTCAGTCGACCCGATCAACGGCAGTGGCCGCGGCCGCCGTTCTGGTTCTGTCGGTCGTCCTGCTGGCGCCGTCGGCGCTGGCGGACACCGGTCCTGCCGCCGGTGCGGATCTGGCGACGCGCGTCGCCGATCTGGAGGCGTACGTGTCGAACGGCGCGCCCAAGGCGCTGGCCTCGGCCGGCCCCGGGCACAACGCCTGGATGATGACCTCGACGGCGCTGGTGCTGTTCATGACGCTGCCGGGGTTGGCGCTGTTTTACGGCGGGCTCGTACGGCGCAAGAACGTGCTGTCGGTGGTCGCGCAGTGCTTTGGCTGCGCCGGCGTGGTGACGATCCTCTGGTGGGCGGTGGGGTACAGCCTGACCTTCGCGCCCGGCAGCGCGATCCTGGGCGGATTGAAGTTCGCCAGGCTGCAGGGCGTGACCTCGGCGCCCAACGCCGACTACGCCGCCTGGGTCTCGCAGAACGTCTTCGCGATGTACCAGCTGATGTTCGCGATCATCACCCCCAGCCTGATCGTGGGCGCGATCGCCGAGCGCATGAAGTACGCGGCGTTGATGCTGTTCATCGTGCTGTGGATGTTCGTGGTCTATTTCCCGATGGCCCACATGGTCTGGGGGGTCGATGGCCTGATGAACGGCGTCTGGAACGCCAAGGCCAGCATCAAGTCGATCGACTTCGCGGGCGGCACCGTGGTGCACATGTCCTCGGGTTGGTCGGCGCTGGTGCTGTGCCTGATCCTGGGCAAGCGGCGCGGCTTCGGACAACGGGCCTTTCTCCCGCACAGCCTGGTGTTGACCATGGTCGGCACGGGGATGCTCTGGGTTGGCTGGTACGGCTTCAACGCCGGCAGCGCGCTGGCCGCCGACGGCATCGCCGCCAACGCGTTCACCGCGACCACGCTCGCGACCGCGGTCGCGGCGACGGTCTGGCCGCTGCTGGAATGGATGACGCGCGGCAAGCCGACCGTGCTGGGCTTCTGCTCGGGCGCGGTGGCCGGGCTGGTGGTGATCACGCCCGGCCGCCGGCTTCGTGACCCCCAACGGCGCCGTCCTGATCGGCGTGCTGGCGGGCGTCGTGCCGTTCATCGCCTGCACCAAGCTCAAGGCGACGTTTCAGTACGACGACGCGCTCGATACCTTCGGCGTTCACGGCGTCGGCGGAACCTTGGGCGCACTGGTCACCGGCTTCGTCGCGACGCCGGAGGCCAACGCCAACCTCAACACCAACCTGGCGTCGATCGTGCACCATACGCTGTGGCTCGAGCAGCTCAAGGCCGTCGGCCTGACGCTGGCGCTATCGGTGGGCGGCACCGCCGTGCTGGCGCTGGCGGTCCGGGCGGTCGTCGGGGGTCTGCGCCCCACGACCGACGCGGAAGAACAGGGGCTGGACCAGGCCGATCACGGCGAGGCCGGCTATCACCTCGACGAGGCCGGCGGCTGAGAACAGAGTAGGAAGACAGGAGATCATCGTCCATGAAAAGAATCGAAGCGATCATCAAGCCGTACAAGCTCGACGACGTCAAAGAGCGCCTGCGCTCCATCGGCGTCACCGGCATGACGGTCTGCGAGGTGAAGGGGTTCGGCCGCACCGGCGGAAAGACCGAGATCTATCGCGGGTCAGCCTACGTCGTCGACTTCGTGCCGAAGATTCGCGTCGAGATCATCACCACCGACTCGATGGCCAAGGACGTGATCGACGCGATCATCCTGGCTGCGAAGACCGGCAAGATCGGCGACGGCAAGATCTTCGTCACCCCGATCGACGAAGCGATCCGGATCCGCACCGGCGAAACCGGCGAAGACGCGGTCTAGCGCGCCGCCCGCCGCGCTATTCGTTGATGCCGGCGTCGCGCAGCTTCTCGACGCGCTTGCGCTCGTTCGGATCCAGCACGCGCTTGCGCAGGCGGATCGCCTTGGGTGTCACCTCGACCAGCTCGTCGTCGTTGATGAACTCGATCGCCGACTCGAGCGTGAAGACGCGCGGCGGAGACAGCGTGAGCTTCTCGTCGGCGGCGGTGGTGCGGATGTTGGTCAGCTTCTTCGCCTTCGACGGATTCACCACCAGGTCGTTGTCGCGCGAGTGCAGGCCGATGATCTGGCCCCCGTAGACCTTGATCATCGGCCCCAGGAACAGCTGTCCGCGCTCCTGCAGGTAGAAGAGCCCGTAGGCGTTGGTGTCGCCCGCGTCCTGCGCGATCAGCACGCCCTGGGCGCGCGCCTTGAACTGCCCGGCGTAGGGGCCGTAGCTCTTGAAGTTGTGATGGATGATGCCGGTGCCGCGCGTGTCGGTCAGGAACTGTGACCGATACCCGATCAGGCCGCGCGCCGGGCAGATGTACTCCAGGCGCATGCGCCCTTCGCCGGCCGGTCCCATCTCCTGCATGCGCCCGCCGCGACGGCCGAGCTCCTCGATGACCGCGCCCGAGTAGGCCTCGTCGACGTCGATCACGACCTCTTCGTACGGCTCTTGCTTCTCGCCGTCCTCGCCGGTTTTGAAGATCACGCGCGGCTGCGACACCATCAGCTCGTACCCTTCGCGCCGCATCGTCTCGATGAGCACGGTCAGGTGCAGCTCGCCGCGTCCCAGCACCTCGTAGGTGTCGGGCGACTCGGTCTCGTTCACGCGCAGCGCGACGTTCGACTTCACCTCTTTGAACAGGCGGTCGCGCAGATTTCGCGAGGTCACGAACTTCCCCTCGGTGCCGGCGAAGGGGCCGTTGTTCGACATGAACTGCATCTGCACCGTCGGCTCTTCGATATCCAGCAACGGCAGCACGATGGGGCGCAGGGGCTCGGTGATGGTCTCGCCGACGGTCAGATCCTGCATGCCGGTGATGGCGCAGATGTCGCCGGCGGCCGCCTCGGCCAGCTCGAAGCGCTTGAGCGACTGATAGCCGAGGATCTTGGCGACGCGGAACTCCTCGCGCGAGCCGTCGCGGTGAACGCACAGCGCGCGATCGCCCTGCTTGACCCGCCCCGACTCGATGCGACCGATGGCGACGTAGCCGAGGTAGTCGTCGTAGTCGAGCGTGGTCACGCACATCGCCAGCGGCGCGGTGACGTCGGCCGCGGGCGGCGGAACTGTCTCCAGCACCAGGTCGAGCAGCGGCGACAGATCCTTGCGCTCGTCCTTGAGGTCGCGCACCGCCCATCCCTCGCGGCCCGACGCGTAGATGATCGGGAAATCGAGCTGCGCGTCGGTGGCGCCGAGCGCGCAGAAGAGATCGAACGTGGCGTCGACCGTGCCTTCGGGATCGCAGCCGGGGCGGTCGACCTTGTTCACCACCAGGATCGGGCGCAGGCCCAGCGCCAGCGCCTTGCGCGTCACGAAGCGCGTCTGCGGCATCGGACCTTCGTACGCGTCGACCAGAAGGCAGACCGAGTCGACCATCTTCAGCACGCGCTCGACCTCGCCGCCGAAGTCGGCGTGGCCCGGCGTATCGACGATGTTGATGCGCATCCCCTTCCAGGTGATCGCGGTGAACTTGGCCAGGATGGTGATGCCGCGCTCACGCTCGAGGTCGTTGGAGTCCATGGCGCAGTCGGCGACCACCTCGCCGGCGCGGAAGCTGCCGGCCTGGCGGAGGAAGCCATCGACCAGCGTGGTCTTGCCGTGATCGACGTGCGCGATGATCGCAATGTTACGGACGTCGCTGCGCACGGGCTTTTCGCCCAGCTCGACGGGGGAAGACAGAGGAGGGGTCACGGTGGTCATAGCGGGCGCGAGACATACCCGCCCCGGGGCCTCGGCGCAAGGAGCGAATGCGCCGTGATACCTTCCGTCCTGCATGTCGTCAACTTCCGCTCCCGGCGCGTCAGGGCCCGAGTGGTCGGGGTTGGACGGGGGGCAAGGCCCCGGAAACGACCCGGGACAAGGGCCCGGGAAGCACCCGGAAGACAACCTCTGGCAGAGCCTGTCGCCCGAGGCGTGCGGCTGCCTGCTGACGCTGGCGCTTCACGCCGGCGATGAAAGTCGTGACGAGAGTCGGGAGGAAGGGGGCGCCGGCGGCGGCTCCGCGGCTCTGCCGGCGGGCGGGGGGGTCGGCGGTGCCGAGGGGGCAGCCTGCCGCGCGGCGCTGGCCGCGCTCGCGCTCTTGGGGCGGGCCGAGCGGGCGCGGGCGCTCGCCGGCCTGATGCATCGGGTGAGCGCCGCCGTGCCGCCGGGGCTGGAGCAGGTCCATCCCGGCTGGCTGCGGGCCGCCCTCGAGGGGGAGGCAACAGAGCTCCTGCTCGCGGTCACCGATGGGCTTGCCGCTCCGGTGCGCGCCGTCGCCGGTGAAATCATCGCTGCTCGGGGCGACGCGCCGGCTTCAACCGCCGCGGCGAGCGCAACCGCCGCGGCGAGCGCGCCCGCCTGCCTGGCCGAGCTGCGCCGGGCGCTCTTCGCGTCGCTCGTGCCGATGCCGAGCGCGGCCGATGCCGCCCGCCCCGACGCCCCCGAGTGGGTGCGGCTGGCAGCGCTTCCGCCGGTGGCGCTCGCCGGCGAGATCGACCGTCGAGGCGCTGCGGTGCTGGGCACCTCGCTGGCCGGTTCGCCGTCCGCCGTGCTGGCGCGCGCCGCCGCCGGCGCCGGTGGGGGCGCGCACGCCGCCGCGCTGCTCGAAGCCGCCCGTGGCGTCCCCTCCGCCGACGAGCGCAACCGGGCGCGCGCGCTGGTGAGCGCCGCGACCACGCTCTCCGTCGCGGGCGGGCTGACGTCGATGCAGGCCGTGGGGCTGTGCGCGCTGACCGAGGCGCTGGAGGCGGCGCCCCGCGCCGCGGTGCGGGCGCTGGCCCAGCGCCTGCCTCCGCGGCTCGGCCAGATCCTGCTCGAGCGCGCTTCGGTCTAAGTCCAATGCCGTTCGGTTAAACGCCAAGACGCCAGGACGCCATGGTCCGGACTCTTTGAAAATCCGGACTGGCGTCTCTGGCGTCTTGGCGTTTGTCCCTATCCGACCATCGTTGGTTCGCTCGACGCGACCTACGGCGTGGTCGGGGTGGTCACGGTGCAGGGCGCGCCGTGCGTGCAGTCGTAGAGCTGCTGGTCGACGAAGTGACCGCCGGTGATCGTCCAGTGCGCCATGTTGCCCAGCACGAACGCGTTCGCGTCGAAGTCGAGGGGACCCGAGACGCCGCTGTAGTTGATCGGCATGCCGGCCTTGATGAGCGGAATCGCCTGGGCGATCCCGTCGGGACCAGCCAGGATCTCGGTGCCGGCCGGATCGTTGAGCTGCCACATCGCCGCGCGGATCTGCTCGCCGGTCACCTGCGACGGATCGTCCATGTCCTTGGTCGCGACGATCGTCGCCAGCGCGCCCAGCATGATCGCGTCGTAGGTCGTCGCGCCGTCGCGCTCGTGGCTCTCCGGCATCTTGCCGAAGTGGGCCAAGTAGCGCTGGATGAAGAAGTTCGGCTGACGCGCCCGGGTGGTAGGTGGCGTAGCCGACACCCTCTTGCCCGTTGGCCAGGTCGCCCAGCGTCAGCGTCGCGGTCTCGTTGCCGAAGGGGGAGCCGTGCAGCAGCGGGATGCCGTAGTTGCCCTGGACATAGGCCTTGGTGAAGGCGATCGCCGTCCCCGGCAGGCTGCTCTCGAAGACGATGTCGGGCAGGCCGTCGACCGCGTTGGTGGTCTCGTTGCGGTTGTCGGTCAGGCGGCCCGCGTCGGTGGCCCACAGCGTGCCATTGGGGTCGGCCGCCGGGTCGTGGAAGATCTTCTCGATCGACGCCGCCGGGTTCGCCGCCAGCAGCGCGGCCGCGAAGTTGTTGACCGACGCCAACCCCTGCGGCTCCATGCTGCCGTAGAGCGACGCCTTCACCAGGCCGTCGCCGTTGCCGTCGCCGCTGCCGTTGCTGCTGGCCATCGCCAGCGCGCGCGCCACCGCGACCGCTGCGAAGTACTTCGAGTCCTGGATCATCCGGAAGTTCCACCCTTTGCCGTTGCGCAGCGCCGCCTGGGTCACCGGATCGGCGTTGACCGCGTCGGGTTTGTTGATCAACGACGATCCGCAAAGCACGCACAGGATCGGCGAGTTCAGGTCGTTGGTGGTGTCGGCGTCGTAGTCGTCCTTGATCACCGCGACGGTGTTGTTGCTGTTGTCGGTGATGATCAGCTTCGCGCCCTGCTGCACCAGCTGGGTCGCCAGCATGCCCGAGATGGTGGCGCTTCCCGAACCGCTGGAGTCGCCGTCGCTGTGCGCGAAGCCGAGCCCCTTGTAGCCGCCCGCCTTGCTGATGCCGGCGTTCATGTCGTCGATCGCGAACTGAACCACGTCGGGGATCGCGATCAGCCCGCCGGTCTGGCTGGTGAGATCGAGGATCACGCCCATGGTGACCGTGTTCGTGGGCCCGGATGAGCTCGAGCCACAGCCGACCAAGAGAAAGGCGAAGGACACGACGACGGCGGCGAGCGGCGAGACGACGGAGGCGAGACGGCGAAGCGAACGCGGCATGGAGACTCCTCTTTTGCCCCGCCGATCGGCGGTTTCCGTCGACAACTTGAGCGCGCCGCAAGCCGTTAAAGCAGCGCGCCCCTTCAGTCGAAAGCCGTGCACTAGATGTCACTGCGCCGTCAGCGGTCCCCGCTCTTGTCCTGGCTTGCAACGGCGATGATGATGTCGTTGCTGGTGGGCGCCGCGCACGCCGGCGACGACGGGGCGTCGGGCGCCGGCGACATCAACGCGGGCGTCAACCTCGACCAGCTCATGAACCTGCGCGTGGTCACCGCGTCGGGTGGCGTCGAGGAGGAGGGCTCGATGGCGCCCGCCAGCGTCGTGGTCTTCACGCGCGACGACATCGCGCGCCAGGGCTGGCGCTCGCTGACCGACGTTCTGGAGAACACCCCCGGGCTCGACGTCACCGACGACGGGGTCATGCCCTCGGTGGGCGTACGCGGCGTCACCGGCGGCATCCGCGCCAGCACGCGCATCATCAAGGTGATGATCGACGGCATGGCGGTGAACTTCCGCCCCGACCTGGCCGCGCTCATCGGCCCCGAGTTCATCCCGGTCGAGGCGATCGACCGCGTCGAGATCGCCAAGGGCCCCCTATCGGCGATCTACGGCGCCAACGCCTTCCTGGCCGTCGTCAACGTCATCACGGTGCGGGCCGCCAACGTCCCGCTGGCGGCGGTCAACCTGCGCACCAACCTGATGCGCCAGGGGCCCGGCTACGGGGCCAGCGCGTTCATTGCCGAGAGCAGCGGGCCGCTGGAGATCGTGGCCGCGTTCTCGATGGATCGCAGCGATCGCTCCGGCCTGCGCATCACCAAGACGATCCCGAACCAGGACGTGACGCTGCCCCGCTACCAGCCGTTCTTCGCCAGCGAAAGCCAGAACGACGTCGCGCAGCCCCGCAGCGCCTTCCTCTCGCTGCGCCTGCCGGGCAACAGCCACACCGGCTCGTTCGTCCTCGAGGGGGGCGTGCAGCAGCTCGACTCCGTCGCCGAGTTTCAGCTCAACTCGGTGCTGACCCACCGCAGCCGGGTCGCGATCGACAATTACTGGAGCCAGGCGCGCTACGAGAAGTCCTGGTCGGATCGGTGGCGCCTGGCCGCCAGCGCCGGTTACTCGACCGGCGCGCCCACGCGCGACGAGGCGCTGTACCTGACCGGCAACCTCTTGAGCAGCTTCGTGCCCCGCTACCGTTACCAGGCGGTCGACGCCCGCTTCCAGCTGGCCTACACCCCGTCGTCGCGGCTGTCGGTCATCGCCGGCACCGACGGCAGCTACGAGCCGCAGCGGGCGCTTTACTACACCCAGACCTTTCTGTCGGCCCAGGGCACGAAACTTCCGGGCGACAGCCTCGATCTCATCGGCGCGACTGACCAGCGCGACATCGTGATGGCCAACGCCGGCGCCTATTCGCAGATCAGCGCCGTCCCCCTCGCGCGCCTGCCGAACCTGCACCTGACGCTGAGCGGACGCCTCGACGTCCCCAACCTGTTTCCGGTCCAGTACAGCTGGCGTACCGCCGCGGCTTACCGCGTCGGCCACGGGCTGACGGTGAAGATATTTGCCGGCCGCGCCTTCCAGGTCCCCTCGGCCGTGCTGCTCTACGGGCGGTCGGGCTTCGGCGCCGCGAACAACGTCATCGGCAACCGCACCGTCCTCGGCCTCGCGCCGCTGCGTCCCCAGATCGTCCAGAGCATCGAGGCGGCCGCGAGCGCGGCGCTCGGCCGCGTGTTGCTGCTGGAGACCAACGTCTACTACCAACAGATTCACGATCGGATCGAGTTTGCCCAGGCCGGTGCCGACTTCATCGCGCGCAATCAAGGCAGCGGGCAGAACGTGGGGCTCGAGATGTCGCTGCGGGCGCTGCTCCATCGCTTCAGGCCCTACGCCTCGGCCGCCTTCCAGCGTGCGTTGATCGACGGTTCGATCGATACCCCGCCGCCCGCGATCTATCCCAACTACTGGCTGCGTGGCGGGGTCGAGGCCGACTTACCCGAGCTGCACCTGCGCCTGGCCGCGCAGGCGCGCTGGATCGGCGCGCGCACCGGTTCGCAGAGCAACGTGCTGCTCAACAACAACCGCCCGTACGAGCTGCCGCCGTACGCGCGCGTCGATCTCGCGATCTCCTCGCTGGCCTTTCGCCCGCTGCGCGCCGGTCCGGAGATCAACCTCGCCCTGCGCGCGCAGAACCTGCTCGACGATCGCCACCCGACCCCGGGCTTCGGCGGCATGGATCCGCCGTCGTTCGGCAGGATGATCCTGTTCCAGGTCGGCTACTCGCACTGACCGCGGTCCCCTCACCCTAGCCCTCTCCCCGGCGGCCCCCGGCGGACCGGGGCGAGGGGATCGGAGTGCTCTCGGAAGAGACGCCCCCATTCCGTTCCCTTCTTATCCCCTCGCCCCGGTCCGCCTGGTCCGCCGGGGAGAGGGCTAGGGTGAGGGGTCGGGCGGGCTCACTCGCAGGACCACGTCCACTTCCGCTACGCAGCCGCGGGCGGGGTCGCGCGCGGCGCCGTGCGGGCGACGCTCCGGTCTTCCGGCGTGCTCGCTGCGGCGAGCGGGAAGGTGAGGCGGAAGGTCGTCCCCTGGCCCGGGGCGGTCTCGAGTGAGATCCGCCCGCCGAGGGAATCGACCCGCTGGCGGACGGCGGCGAGCCCGACGCCCCGGCCGGACGTCGTCGTCACGACGTCGCGGGTGGTCACGGACGCCGACAGCAACGCATTCATGCGGTCCTCGGCGGTGTCACACGGCAGACCCTTGGCGCGGGCGGCGCGCTCGACCGCCTGCCAGTCGATGCCGCGCCCGTCGTCCTCGATCTCGATCACCAGCTGATCGCCGACGGTGGTCGTCGCCAGCCGTAGGCGCGGGCGCGGTGGCTTGCCGGCCGCGCCGCGCTCCTCGATCCGCTCCAGGCCGTGGTCGACGGCGTTCCGGATCACGTGCACCAGCTCGGACCAAAGGCCGCCCCAGTGCTGCGGGTCGAGGCGCAGGCCGCCCGACTCGATCGATACCTCCAGATCCCCGCGACCCAGCCGCTGCGCCAGCGAGCGCGCGTACTCCGCGAGGCGCGTGAGCGGCCGCTCGGCCGGCTCGAGGTGCCAGTCGGCCATCCGATCCCAGATCGCGCGCGGCACGACGTCGCGCAGCGCGCGCAGCACCTCGTCGAGCTCACGCGCGTGGACGTCGATCACGTCGCGCCCGCGCTCGCGCACCAGCTCGGACAGCGTGGTCTGCAGGACGCTCCAGCGCAGGGTCAGCGCCGCCAAGACCAGGCTGACGCCGTCGGCGTCCCCCTCGGCCAGCTTGTCCTCGGCCTCGTGACACAGCTGCGCGATCGCGCCGAATCCAGCCAGGCCGGCGTTGCCCTTGAGGGTGTGATAGTGGCGCTTGCGCGTAGCCAGGTCGGCGGTGCCGGCGCGCAGCGCTTCGAGCAACCGCGTCGCCTCTTCGAAGAACGACAGAAAGCCGGTGCGGTCGGCGGTGAAGCCGTGGAACATGGCCAGCAGCTCGGCCTGCTCGGTCTCATGGCGCACGCGTAGCAGCTGTTCGGTGATGTCGTTGACGACGATCAGCACGCCGCGCTTGGCCCGTCTCTCGGCGCCAAGGCCGGTCATCTCGCCGCTGTCGTCGCCGATCGACCGATAGTTGAAGCTGAAATCGCGGCCGTTCAGGTTCAGGCGCGTCGGCAGTTGATCCAGACACAGCTGCCGCGGCAGCACGTCCTCGACCAGCGCGTCGTGTCCGAGCTCGAACATCTCGGCGAAGTTGCGATCGCGCCGGCCCATGTACTCCCAGAAGGTCAGCGGGGTCTCGTAGGCGCCGAACCAGCTGTCGACGATCGCCGAGTGCTCCTGGGTCAGCTGGCCACGGTCGGAGATCGTGAGGAAGCCCTGGTTGACGTTGTCCAGCACCAGCCGCATGTCGCGGTTGCGGTGCGCCAGCTCCTCGGTCCGTTCGTTGACCCGCTGCTCGAGCGTGCGGTTCAGCGACTCGAGGCGAAGGTACGAGTCGTCGAGCTTTTCGAGCATGCGATTGAAGGCGCGGCCGAGCGCCCCGATCTCGTCCTGGCTCTCGATCGACACGCGCTCGTTCTTGTGGCCCGCGGCGATCGCGGTGATGACGTCGGTCAGGTGGGCCAGCGGCTCGGTGATGCGGCGCGAGAGGTTGCGGATGATCGCCACACCCAGCAGCATCGCCCCGATGCCCAGGCCGCCGATCAGCAGCAGCGTCAGCCCCAGCGAGCGCTGGAAGTCGCGGCGCGCCGCGGCCAGCGCCTGGTCGAGCGGCACGCGCGACAATCCATAGAAGAGGCGACCCAGGATCGCGCCGTCGTCCGAGCCGACGGCGGCGGAGAACTCGAAGACCATCTGCCCCTTGAAGGCGCGCAGTCGCGACTCGGGGCCGGGCGATCGGCCGGCGTCGGGCTCGATCCCCAGCTCGCGCCAGTTGGCCTGCTCTTCGCCCTCGCCCTTGTTCTCGATCAGCGGCACGTAGGTCCAGGGGCGGCCGTCGGCGCCCAGGAACAGGCCGTAGACCATCTCGTGATCCTGGCGCACCGCGCTCTCTACCAGCTGCGCGACGTCGCCGAAGGCGTTGTCGGCGACCAGCCCGCGCAACGCCAGCGCGTGGTTGGTGGCCAGCCCTTGCCCCTTGCGCGTGATGCTCTGGCGGATCTGCGCCTCGATGGTGTCGCGCGTGTTGCGCGCGATGCGGATGTTCAGGTAGCCGACGGTGAGCAGCGTCGCACCCGAGACGACGGCCAGCGTGCCCACCATGGCGCGGACCAACCTGGTCCGTAGCCGGGTGCGCTCCGCCGATCGAGAGGGACTGACGTTGTTTTCCATTCCGTTGCGCGCGCTGACGAGTCCTCGGCCGGGGCTACGCCTGCTCCGGACTACATCCGGAGGCGAGGGGCAAAACTTGAGTCAAATTTGCGGCGTTGCGCGCGCGGAGAGCGGTCAAGAAACCGGCGCGATCGACCGAGGGGATCCGCCGTAACCCCTTGCGTCACCTCTGCCAATCGCTGGAACGAAGCGCTGCCGGCGCCGCCCCGACGCACCCCCTGCCGCGGCGCGGGCCCGGCCTCGCGCGCGTAGCGGGGCTGTCGCTGCTGGCGGCGCTGTTGCTGGGGCTGTGCGAAGACGCCGGCGCCGAGGAGGCGCTGCCGGCGGTCTTTGTGTTCCTGCAGGTCGACGTGAAGTCGAGCGCGCTCGAACAGGCGCTGCAGAAAGAGCTGCCCGGGCTGACGGTGACGGTGTTCGGGCGGCTGCGGGACTTCCAGGACGCCGTCGCGACCAAGAATCCCGACGGGATCGTCGCCATCGCGCCGCTGCTCGAGCTGGCGCAGGTGAAGCCGGCACTGCAGGGCGTGCGCGGCGGCAAGGAGTGGGAGCCGTACATGCTGGTGATGGGCGCGAGCGCCGGCGGCGACGACAGCCGCAAGGCGTCGCTGGCCGGCAAGACGGTCGGCATCGTCGATCTGCTCGGGCGCGACGCGACGCAGGCGTTCGCTGCCAGCGCGCTCGGGACCTCCGACGTCAAGGTCAAGCGGGTGGCCAAGATCGAAGACCTGCTGCCGTTGCTGGAATTCTCGGCGGCTGACGCCGTGCTGATCCCCAGCTCGGCGGTCAAGCGCTTCACCGAGCGAACCCGACTGGCGATGACGGTGCGCGAGCTTCCCAACGCCCGGGTCGGATTGCCGGCGGTCGCCGTGCGTAACGAGAAGACCCGCGCCACCATCCTGCGCGCCATCCAGAAGATCGGCGCGGACACCCGTTCCCTGCTCGGGGTCGACAACTGGACGGGGCGCTGATGGGCCGCAGGTTGAGCCGATCGTCGCGGATGCTGCTGGGGCTTCTCGGTTGCTGCCTGCTGGGCTGCGCGACCACCGCGACGCGCGGCGCGGGCGCCGGCTCCGTCGACGGTCAAGCGGATAGCGTGGTGGATCCGCCGCGGCGTGCGGGCGCTCCGCTGGTGCTGATCGCGATGCCGCCTTCCGCTAGCTTCAAGGTCGTGCGGCGCAGCCTGCTCAACGAGATCCAGCACGACTTTGACGTCGCGACCTTCATCGTGACCTCGACCACCGCCGCGGACGAGCTCGCGGGCGCCATCCATCACCTGGCCCCGTCGTGCGTCGTCCTCATGAACAACAACACGGTCAGCCTCTACCGCGAGTATCAACGTGCCAGCGCGCCCGGTACGCAGTTTCCGCCCAGCGTCGTGGTGATGGCGTCCTTCATCGATGAGCTGCGCCCGACGTTGGTGAACGCGACCGGAATCGCCTACGAGGTCGCGGGCGTCGCCGCGTTCGTCGACCTGCGGTCGGTCATCACGACGCCGGTCAAGCGGGTCGGCGTCGTCTACCGGCCCGGATTCCGCCAGTTCATCGCTCGCCAGCGAGAGCTCGCGGAGAAAGAGCAGATCGAGCTGGTCACCATGGAGGTGGGCGAGGCGGTCTACGCCGATCGGCTGCGCTCGACGCTGCACACCCTGCTGGTCGAACGGCGGGTCGACGCGATCTGGATGCTCAACGACAACGAGCTCATCAAGAGCTCGGAGTACCTGGACCAGACCTGGCGCGCCGAGCTGCGCAACGTCCGGGTGCCGGTGGTGGTCGGCGTGCCCAACCTGGTGAGCCCCGCCGCGCCGCTGGGCGCGTTCGCGGTCGTTCCGGACCAGGGCGGCCTGGGTCTGCAGACGGCCAACCTCATCTTCGATCTCGCCGAGAACGGATGGCGCGCCGACGACCACCCCGTCGAGCTGCCGATCTCGATCAACACCCTGGCCGACGTGAAGCAGCTGCGTACCTACTTCGGCCTCAAGGACGACGCGCTCCAACACATCGATCGCCCGCTGGAGTGACGCCGGGGGCGTCGGCCCCGCGTGGCCGTGCCGGCGCAGGGTTTTGCTCACCGCCAGCGGGTCCCATGTTAGAGATCGGGCGTGGGGCGCCTGGTCAAGCGTGCTGGTCGGATCGTGCCTGCTCCGGTCCTCGAGGCCCGGGAGCAGGCGCAGGCGATCCTCGCCGCGGCGCACGCGCGCGCCGCGACCCTGATCGGCGAGGCCGAGCGGGCGCGCGAGCAGGCACGCCAGCAAGGCTATGACGACGGGCGAGCGGCCGCGGCCGCCGAGCTGACCGAGACGCTGGCCGGGGCGGCGCTCGAAGCGGCGCGGGTGCGCGCGCGCGCCGAGCCGGAGGCGTTGCGGTTCGCGGGGGCGCTGGCGGCCAAGCTGGCCGCCAAGATGACCGAAAAGATCCTGGGGCGCGCGCTCGACGTCGAGCCGGCGTTGACCGCCGACCTGGTCGAGCGGGCGCTGGTGGCCAGCCGCGCGCGCGCCGGCGTCGTGCGGCTGCGCGTCCATCCCGCTGACCTGGCGTTGCTCGAGGGCGACGAGACGCGGCGCCGGCTGCGCGCGCACCTCGACGCACGGGCGGTGTTGCAGATCGACGCCGACCCCGCCGTCAGCCGTTACGGCTGCGTCGTCGAGACCGCGGCGGTGCGCCTCGACGCGCGGCTCGAGAGCCAGATCGCGGCGCTCGAGCGGGCGGTGGCCGGCGAGGCTGGTCATGGTTAGCGACGTTCAGGCGCCGCGCGGCGCCGGCGAGCCGGTCGTCGGTGATCTCGTCGACCTTGGCGAGGCGCTCGCGCGTCTCGACCAGATCAACCCGCTTCGCCTCGCGGGGCGGGTCAGCGAGGTGACCGGGCTGGTCGTGCGCGCCACGATCCCCGGCGTGCGCGTGGGTGAGCTGGTGTTCATCGACACCGCGCCCGGCGGCGCCCCCGCGGCGAGCGCGACGCGCCTGCAGGCCGAGGTGGTCGGCTTTCGCGGCGAGGAGGTCGTGCTCATGCCGCTCGGCGACGCGGCCGGGATCGGCCCCGATTCGCTGGTGACGCCGACCGGTGGTCCGCTGTCGATCTCCGTCGGCGACGGTCTGCTCGGCCGGGTGCTGGACGGACTGGGGGCGCCGATCGACGGCGGCGGGGCGCTGCGCGACGTGACCCCCGGGTGGGGGGTCGACCGGGCCGCCCCCGAGCCGCTGTCGCGCGCGCGCATCCGGCGCCCGCTGTCGCTGGGCGTGCGCGCGATCGACGCGCTCCTCACCGTGGGCGAGGGTCAGCGCCTGGGGCTGTTCGCGGGATCGGGCGTCGGCAAGTCAACGCTGATGGGTCAGATCGCGCGTCAGAGCGACGCCGACGTCAACGTGATCTGTCTGTGCGGCGAGCGCGGGCGCGAGGTGATCGACTTCATCGAGGAATCGCTCGGGCGCACGGGCCGCGCCCGTTCGGTCGTCGTGTGCGCCACCAGCGACGCCCCGAGTCTGGTGCGGCTGAAGTCGGCCTTCGTCGCCACCGCCGTGGCCGAGTGGTTTCGCGACCAGGGGCGGCGCGTGCTGTTCATGATGGATTCGGTGACCCGCTTCGCGCGCGCGCAGCGCGAGGTCGGCCTGGCCGCCGGCGAGCCGCCGGCGCGGCAGGGCTACCCGCCCAGCGTGTTCGCGCTGCTGCCGCGCCTGCTGGAGCGGACCGGCAACGGCGCGCGCGGCTCGATCACCGCGCTTTACACCGTGCTGGTCGCGGGCGGCGACATGGAAGAGCCGATCGCCGACGAGGTGCGGGGCATTCTCGACGGGCACATCGTGCTGTCGCGCGCGCTGGCCGATCGCAGCCACTGGCCGGCGATCGACGTGCTGCCGTCGCTGTCGCGCCTCATGACCACCGTCGCCGACGCCGACCACCTGGCGGCGGCCGCGCGCCTGCGTGAGATCCTGGCGGCGTACGAGCGCCACCGCGATCTGATCCTGCTCGGCGCGTATCAGCGCGGCGCCGACCGCCGCACCGACGAGGCGATCGCGCGCATCGACGCCATCGACGCTTTCTTGCGGCAAGGGACGGACGAGGCGGCGCCTCTGCCCGACACGCGCCGCGCCCTGCTGGATCTCGTTCGCTGACCGTCCACCACTTGGAGAAGCCATGTCGAATCCCACCGAACCGCCAACCGCCGCTCCGCCGGCGCCCTCGACGTCATCCTCGTCCGCTTCCGGCGGGCAAGCCAACTGTCTGTTCTGCAAGATCCGAGACGGGCAGATCCCGGCCACCGTCATCTACCGCGACGAGCGCGCGCTGGCGTTCAAGGACATCGGCCCCAAGGCGCCGTTTCACAATCTCGTGATTCCGCTCGAGCACGTCGAGACCCTGGCCGATGCCGATGCGGCGCACGAGGCGCTGCTCGGGCACCTGATGCTGGTCGCGGCGCGCGTGGCGCGCGAGGGCGGCCTGGCCGACAAGGGCTTCCGCGTCGTCATGAACAGCGGCGTCGGCGCTGGCCAGACGGTGTTTCACATGCATCTGCACGTCCTGGCCGGTCGCGCGTTCGGATGGCCGCCCGGATGATCGCCCGCACCTCGCAGCCGTGCGCGTATCCCAGGCCCTCGGCGTCGGCGTCGGCGTCGGCGTTACTTCTGGCGGTGGTCGCCGTTGCCGTCGCCGGCTGCGCCACGCCGCCGCCCCCCGGCCCCGATCAGGTGAACCGCCTCGCCGGCCGGCCGGTGACCGCCACCTCCGGCGCCGAGCACGCCGAGCGCATCGCCGACGGGACGCTGGCGCCGAACGGCGACTTCTGGAACACCACCTTCACGGCGCTGCTGCCGACGCCGCAATCCTCGATCGGCATCGACCTTGGGCAAGAGCTGCCGATCGCCGCCGCGCTGATCCAGGCCGATAACAATGATCACTACCTGCTGGAGGGATCGCTCGACGGGACGTCGTTCGTTCCCCTGTGGGATGCGCCCCCGGTGCGCGGCGCCGGGCTGCGCGTGCGCACCACCGACGCCATCAGCGGGCGCGCGCGCTACCTGCGTCTGACGGCCAGCGGTGGAGACGGCGCGTACAGCGTCGCCGAGCTACAGGTCTTCAGCGTCGTGCCCGCGGTCTTTCCCGAGGCGCCGGGCGGGCGCAACAGCGCCGATAGCTCGCCGCTCACGCAGTGGATCCTGCTGTTCGGTTTCGCGTGCGCGTTCTTTCTCGTCGTCGGCTGCCACGGCACCGTCCGCCGCGGAGCGGTCGCCGCCCTGGTCCCGGTCGGTGCGACCGGGCTGCTGGCCGCGGCGCTGAATGGAACGACGCCCTTCAACGACCAGGACGTCTCTCTGTTGCGCGCGACCGTCGGGGCGGTCGGCGTGCTCGCGGTGCTGCGCCCGTTCCTCTGGCGCCGCCCGGCCTGGGTCATCGACGGCCGACGGATCACCGCGCTGCTGGGCGGGCTGGCCTTCGTGGCGATGGCCTGCTTCTTCAATCTCGGGCGGGCGCAGTTCTGGGACGCCAAGCAGCGCCAGGCCAGCTTCATCCACAACTACGATATGCGGGTCTACTTCCCGGTCGCTAAGTACTTCCACGAGCTGAAGTACGACGGTCTCTACCTGGCCAGCGTCGAGGCCTACATCGAAAACACGCCGGGCGCTTCGGTGCAGACGCTGGCCAACGTCGAGCTGCGCGACCTGCGCAACCACGAGATGCGTCGCGTGCGCGACGTCGCCGACCAGATCCAGACCATCAGCCAGCGCTTCACGCCGGAGCGCTGGACCGATTTCAAGCGCGACATGCGCTACTTCCACGAGACGATGGGGCGCGACTACTTCACGACGCTCACCGACCACGGCGGCAATGCCACGCCGGTCTGGCTCACCGTCGGGCATCTGATGTTTGGGCACGCTTCAGCCGGCAACGGCCTGCTGTTCGCGACCGCGCTGCTCGATCCGTTGTTGATCCTGCTGTTTGCCTTCTTTGCCGCGCGCACCTTCGGTGTGCGGACGGCCTTCGTCTGTCTCATCGTCTTCGGCGCCACCGATCTCTACATGTTCGGTACCGACTGGGCCGGGTCGACGCTGCGCAACGACTGGATGGCGGCGATCGGTCTCGGCGTCTGCGCGCTCAAGGTGCGCCGCTGGTACCTCGGCGGAGCGCTGCTCGCCTATGCGGGGCTCATCCGTGCCTTCCCGGCGGTCGCGGTCATCGGCCTGGCGGTGCCACCGATCTGGTGGCTGTTCGATACGCGGCGCACGCAAGGGACGTGGCCGTCGTTGCGCACCTTTGCGCGGGTTCACGAGGGGACGTTGCGCGCGCTGGCGGCGGCCGCCGCCGCGGTGGTGATCCTGGTGGCGCTGTCGTCACTGGTGCTGTCTCCGACCGCGTGGGTCGGGTGGGCCAAGAAGGCCGCGGTGCTGACCAGCGGCTATCACGTCAACCACGTCAGCTACCACAGCATCGTCTCGACCGACTACGAGACCTGGGAGATGCTCGACGGGTGGACGCGCCACTTCGATCGGATCGCGCTCTACGCGCTCGGGATCGTCGGCTATGGCGTGCTGACGCTGCGGGCGGCCCGCAACCGACCGCCGCACCAGGCGGCGGTGACGGCGCTGTTCCTGATCCCGGTCGTCTTCTACGCCGCCAACTACTACTTCCACTACGTGTTCCTGCTGCCGCTGCTGGCGGGCGACAACGGCGAAGAGCGCCGCGACGCTCGGATCTGGGCGGTGCTGCTCGGCATGTGCGCGGCCGAGTATCTGGCGACGGTCGCGACATCGCTGTCGCAGCACTTCGTCACCGAGTCGATCTGCCTGCTCGCCGCCTACCTGGCGATCCTGGTGATGCTCAACCGCGAGGGAGCGGCCAAACCGTTGGCCGCGCCCGAGGCGTCGCCGGGGACGTAACTAGCTACAGTTTGTCGGGAAATTCGACGGTACTCCCCGGCGATTCGTGCACCTCCACGAGCATCGGTTCACGTGATGCAGGTCGAGTTCCGACCGCCGGGCGTCGCTTACTCTTGCGGCGGTGATTCGGCCAGCCAGGTGTCGAAGATCTTGATCTGGCTCGAGGTCAGGGCCGGGGCCGGCGGTGGCGGCATCCGGTTGTCGGTCGTGGAATGGATGAAGGTGTTCAGCATGCTCAACTTCACGGGGTTGGTCGCATAGAAGAACATGCCGTGCTTGCAATTCGCGCTGGCGCCCGCGTCGCCTTCGCAGTTCTGATCGTTGAACTCGTTGAAGTAGCCGTCAACCGGCGGGAAGTTCTTGTAGATCCCCAGCGCGTCGGGATCGCCGTGCAGGTGGCCGCCGGCGCCGTGGCAGCGCACGCAGCGGGACAGCACCAGCGGCTGAATGTCGAGCGTGTAGGTCGGCGCGTGGGGCGTGTCCTCGATGCTGCACGCGCCGCACAGGCCCCCCAGAACCGAGGCGAGCGCTGTTGTGATGAGGAGGCCGTTTCTCCGCATGAGTCCTCAGAGATAGTAGTGGAGCTGAAGCATCAGCAGCGACCCGGCGTGCGTCGTGTCGCTGACCGCCGTCGACGTCCGCGTCTGATACCGGCCGAGGAGGTTGAGCTCGAAGTGCGCCCAGGGGAAGAGGCTGACCTCCAGGTCGGCGGCCTCGCGCCGCGTCCCTTTGACGGCGAGATCCTCCTGGTAGACCTCGTAGGCGCCACCGAGCATGAACCCGCGAATGAAGTAGGTCACGCCCAGGTAAGAAACGAACTGGTTCTGCCCGACTCCCGCCTGGGTCAGTTGCTGCCGGATGAGGTCGGCCTCGCCCAGGAACAACAGCCGCGCGCCTTCGATCCAGAGCTTGCCGACCGCGCCCCCTTGATAGCGCGATTCCTCTCGGGCGATCCCGACGCGCGATTGCAGGCCCACGGCGGCCATCTTGTTGAATCGCTTCTCGCCGTAGACGACGCCGCCGTTCTCCGCCGGCCCGGAGGCGCCGAAGAAGTCGGGCGCGCTGCTGGGGACGTGGGTGAACGCGGTTGCGTGGACCTCCCAATCATCGTCGACGTAACCGTACGACGCGTTGTAGGTCTCTTCGTAGAGGTTGTAGCCGGTGACACTGCGCACGAAGAAGATGTGCTCGACGAAGCGCAGGCCGTAGGGGGCCGAGAAACGCCCGATGCGCGCGTAGGGGCCGGTCGCGCTCGGCCGCCACATCAGATAGTGCTCGCGCGACATCATGCGCGACATGACGTCCGAGGTGCGTCCCCCGAGCGACGGGTCCGGCGGCCGCACCACGCCGCGCGCGCCCACGGTGACGTTCAGCGAGAAGGCGTCGTACGCCAGCCGGGTGTAGACGTCGGCCTGCATCGGAAAGGCGGCCAACTCGGGAGAATCGGCGCCGCCGACGTCGTTGCGGAGCGCGGCGACCCGCAGGTCGGCCCCCAGCGCCAGCCAGGACGGCGGCGCCCACAGCCCGTGCAGGAACGAGCCGTCACCCCCCAGGCTGATGGTGTCACCGGCTTCATCGCGCCCCCAGGACGAAATGAGCGTTCCGCCCGAGGGCGAATAGTGGCACTGGCCGCAGCGGGTCGTCCCCGAGCTGAACTGAAACTGAGGGTACGCGCGCGCCTCTCGCGTCGATGAAAGCAGCAGCAACCCCGAGACCAACGCAGCGACGATCGATGTACGGCGTAGAAGCTGAGCCATCAATCGTTCTGCGCCCCGTTGTTGATCCAGGTCTGGATGAGGTGGATATCGGTCTCGGGAAGCGCGTAATCGGGCGGCATGCGCTGTGACCCCTGGCCACGCATGAGCACCAAGATCTCCGAGCTGGCGGCTGCCGAGTCCATGCAGGCGGTGTCACCGGATTGACAGGTGACGACAAAGCCACGCTGAGTCAACGTCGCGTACGACCGGTTGCGGGTGTCAAGAATCACACCGGCGCGTTGCGCGACCGCGGAATGGCAGCTGACGGTGGCGCAATTCGGCTCGATGATGGCCGGCGCAATGAACGACCACTTGGCCGGTCGATTGTCGACGCCGCCACAACCGCCCCAAAGCCCAGAGAGCGCAACCAGCAGGCCCAAACCGACGGCGCCACGTGCGCGCCTGGTCGATTTCTCAACGATCATGCAGCCAGGATTATGCACGAACAGGGTTTGCTCTCAACGACAAAAGTTCAGCAAAATTCCCGGCCTGCCCGTCTTCTTCGTATCGGTCTTCGAAGCGGTCTTCGAATCCAGCGGCAGACCGGGGGACGTTCCGCTCGTCGTCAGGGCATCGTGCAGTCTGCGCGCGTCGATCCGTCGCTGTTGGTCACGATCTTGGTCCCGCAGTCCTCGAGAACAAATTGCGAGATTATGTGACTCACGTTGAGCAGGCCGGGATCCAGCAATTTGAGCGACGACTTGTCGCTGTTGACCGAGGTCCCGTGGGCGTTGATCCCCTGCGTATTGTGGCACTGAAAGCAGTTGGGAAACGAGCCGTTGAACTGGGTGAACGACTCCATCGACGTGCTCGACATGCGGTCCTCGCCGGCGAGGATCGAGTAGGGGCTGTCCGAACCCTCGGTCTGAATCGCGGTAACGAACGCATCCTTGCCGACGCCCACGCCGAACATATCGGCATCGCTCTTGGGCGTCTGGGCGTAGGGGCTGGTGAGATCGTTCTGGATCGGGAAGTCGTTGTGGAAGTAGTTCGGCTTGTCCATCCACTGGCCGCCCAGCAAGCGATAGAACCGACGCTTGTCGTTGGCTTTGAGCTGCCCGGCAGCGTCGGCCGTCTGGAACAGGTGCTCGACGTTGTGGTTCAACGAGGTGACCGCGTCGTCGGCGTCGGCGGTGTTGGACTTCGACGCCGGGAACATGCGGTAGATCGACGTCTGCTGGGGCAGGTTGGTCGCGGGATCGATGAACCGCTGCTGCGCATCGTTCAGATGCAGGCAGTTGTTCGGGCTGGCGTGGCAGTCTTCGGGAATCGAGCTGTTCGCCTCGTTGGCGGGGGTGTGCGCCTTGTAGAGGAGATAGAAGTTCTCCATGTCGCTCACCGCGGTGGACACGTTCAGGTTGTTCGGGTCCATGGTGTCGGGGTTCTTGCCTTCCAGGGTCGGGGAGGCGTTTCGCTGGTTGTCCTTGGTGCCGGCGTCGGGCGCCCCGGCCGTGTGCTCGAAGCTGGTCCAGATGAACTCGGGGTGGCCCGGATAGGTGTAAACCACGTGCATCGCGATCAGGCGGACGGTGACGTTGTTGATCGGCTGATCCCGATTCTCCTCGATCGTCTGCGCCTGGGTCGTCGCGTTGGTCACCGTGTGAATGGTGGGAATGCTGGTGACGAAGCTGATGTAGTCCTTGGTCTGGTCGGCGATCTCCTGTGCCGTCCCTTCCACGACCTGCCACGCCGCCTTGATCTCGACCACGCCGGCCGGGAAGAACAGGTTCTTCTTCGTCGCGTCGCTCGGGTAGGCCTGGATGGCGGTCGAGGTCGTCAGATTGTTCTGGTGGATGAAGTCGGCGAACGGCTGGTTGACCTCGATGCTGTAATAAAGCGTCTTGCCGTTTTGATCGACGAGGATCTCGCGCTTGCCGGCCTGCTTGATGTCACCCAGGTAAGACCGGTTGGCCGAGTGCGCCACCTTGGGGGTGAAGACGGTGTCGATCGTCGGATAGGCGGCCGTGACGAAGGCCGGAGTCCCGTTGGCGTCGGTCGGCTGGGTCGCGGCCAAGAAGTTCTGCCAGCCGCCCCGGTAGAACGGACACTCGGTGGTGGGGTGGGGCGCGGGATTGAACATCGTCACCGGCGGCGTCGCCTGGAACGTCATGCCGCTGTCGAGAAGCCACTCCGTGCTCGCCGCGCAGTCCTCCAGCGGAGGCGGCGGCTCGGTTTTCGGCGGGAAGGGATCATTGCAGCCCACGACGAAGGCAAGGCCGAGCGCGGATGCGGAAACGGCGGTCGTGAAAGATTGTCGTCTGTTCATTGGTCCAGTCCTCGTGGTCGATGAAATGAATCTCCCGCCCGTCGCCTTACCCCAAGCTGCTTTCGATAACCGGTTCGGTCGCTCAGTGGGCTCCCCCGTCGGCGGCGTGTGCGGGCGCCGGACCAAGACACATGATCCAGGCCCGAAGGACTGACATCTCGCTGATCGTCACCTTCAGCGTGGTGCTGGTGGCGTCGGGCGCCTGCTTGGGCATGTCCTGCACCACGGCGACGCGGTGATAGATGAGCGAGTTCTCGGGGTCGCCCGGGACGATGTACTTCCACCCCGGGAAGGCCCCCGAGGTCGACATGGTGTTGACGATGGCGTCGGAGTTCAGGATGTGATCGAGTGGGCTGCCAAGCGCCTTCCCCTCCGCCGTCGCCGCCTCATGGCAGCCCTTGCAGGCGCGGTTCAGGACGGCGCTGGCGTCCGAGAGGGTCTTCACGCAGGGGTCGGTCGTGGTGTCGCCGACCGGATCACCGGTGTTGGGATCACTGTTGACGGCGATCGGCGGCGTGTCTTCTTTAATGGGAAAGGGACCGCCGATCCCCTGGGTCGGATCGACGGTCGCGTTGGTGATGCCGTCCGACGCGTGCGCGTCGAGTTGCTGCAAGCAGCCCGTCGTTGTCATGGTCATGGTGGCCATGGATCCCACAACGACGCAGAGCAGAGACGCGCGATTGATCATCTGGCTGAACTCCCGATTGGTTGCCCGATTGGATGAATGACGGCTCATGTTAGGGCGGCTCATCTTAGAAAGTCCCCGATACGGCGGCGAAGCCACCGGAGGTTGTCGGCATCACGTCGAGGCGCAGCGCTTCCTCGGTCGCCTTCTCTTCTTTGTTCGAGTGGGTCACAACGTATACCCAATAAGCTGCGCCGAGGGCAACAACGCCGGCACCGAGCGCGATATCGGACTCAAGGTAGAGGCGCTTGATGTGCGCGGTGGCAGAGGGGTCGCAATTGGGCGCGCAGCGGCCGAGGTTCTGGTTGTCCTTGCGGCCCCAGTACGTGAGCAGCGCGCCGGCGCCGACGCTGGCGAGCCCGACGCCGCCGATGATATAGGGCAACACTGACCCGCCCTTCTTCTCGTCTTCGACCTTGGACGTATCATGCCCCGGTCCGTTATCGATGAGCGAAGCGATCGCGGGGGCCGGCTTGGCTTCGTCTTCCGTCTGGGGCTCGGGCTGAGGCTCCGCCTTGGCGACCTTCTTGGCCGTCGTGGCGGCGGGGGCCGCCTTCTCGGCCACCATGCGCTTTTGCCGGCCACCACCACCGGTGCGCATGAGCGCCGTGATGAACCGGTTGCGCTGTCCCTGAACGATCATGATCTTCTGGGTGGCGAAGACCACGCCGTCGGCGCTGAAGGTGAACTCGTGCATTCCGGGATCGACCGCCAGCGCGCGTCCGTCGAGTTGCTGGGAGAACATCTCGCCGTCCATCCGAACCTGGACGTCGGCGCGGGGCGAGCCGCTGGGATCCGTGACGATGAGCACGACTGAAGGGGTGTCAGACTCGAGCTGGTTGTACTTGCTCGAGCACTGCTGGCGGAGAAAGCTGCTGCACGGGGCCTGCGCGCACGACATGAGGAGGTCCTTCGACTCCTGCAGCTTTCCGGACTGTTCATGTTCCTTGGCCTTCTTGAACGCCGTGACGCACGCGCGTTCATCGCCAAGCCGTTCGCTCCTGGCGGGCGACGCCGACAGGACGATCATCGCCCCGCAGACGCCCATCGGAAGAATTCGGCTCGTCAGATACTTGTGGAACATGTTGCTGGTCCCTCCTCCTGCGTTATCGCGCGTCGGGTGCTGCCTACGACCCCGAGTCGCCGGTCTATGTGCATGCCCTGTGCCCACATGAGTCCATGTGGGTGGCTAGGGGCCATCATCCTGAAATCGCGGTTCTTCGTGGTGGTTCGCGTTGGGCCCGCTCCGTCATTTCGTGTGGGGCCGAACAAACAATTGTTGAGTGGCTCCCGTTGGGGGCGGCCATCAGTCTGGTCCGGAGACAACCCGGCCCCGGCGCGGAGCCATTTAGAAATCGGCAAGCATTTCGCGGGTTCAGAAGTCCGGAAAAGATGCTTGCCGGGCGGCGCAACGCGCTATCACACCATCCGGTGCGCTGCAAATGTTCCAATCGAGCCATCCGCCGGCGGAACGCATCAAGCCGGATGCCGTCACCTGCGGTGGTACTGGCCATTGCACCCGGGGACGGCTTTGCTAGCCTGCGCCTGTGCCGGTTGCCGATCAGCGCCGCAAGTATTTGCTGTTCGGGACGCTGGCCCTGTCGAGCGCGGTCGCCGACCAGGCGAGCAAGGCCTGGGCGCAGCATCACCTGCCGGCGCTGGGCCGAACCGGGATGTCCGTGATCGGCCGCCGGTTCGTGCTGATCTACGCGCAGAACCCCGGCATCGCCTTCAGCCAGCTCCAGGACCTGTCCGGCGGCCGGATCCTGCTCAGCCTGATGTCGCTCGCGGCCCTGGTCCTGCTCCTCGGCTACCTGCGCCGGGTTCCCCCCGCCCGCTCGTGGACGATCGCCGGCCTGGGGCTGATCTGGGGCGGGGCGCTCGGCAATATGATCGATCGAATTGGACGGGGGTCGGTCACCGATTTCCTGCTGGTGAACCTGGGCGTCTGGCCGTTCAATCCGTGGCCGATCTTCAACGTCGCCGACGCGGTCCTGGTCGCCGGCGTCGCGCTGTTCGCGCTGGGCTCGCTTCGCGCCGGCCGCGTCTAGTAGCGAATGTCGACCAGGGTCTTCTTGCGCAGGTCGGCGAGATAGGACTTGGTCTGGCGTTCCATCTCTTTCTGGCGCAGCTGCATGCGGACGTCGTCTTTGACGTCATCCAGCGGCTTTGGGTCCTTGGTCTTGCGGTCGACCAGCTTGATGACGTGGAATCCCCGGTCAGCGCGCACCGGGCCGCGCACCTGGCCCGGCTTCATGGCGAAGACCATCTCCTCGATCGCCTTCGGCAGCATGTCCTTGCCGAAGTATCCAAGATCGCCCCCCTCGGCCCGGGTGGCCGGGTCGTCGGACGCTTCGCGCGCCAGCTTCGCGAAGTCCTCACCCGCCAGCGCGCGATCCAGCAGCCGCTTGGCCTGCGCCTGCTTCTCGGCGATCACGCTGGCGTCGGCGCCCTCGGGGATCGCGACGAAGATGTGGCTGGCGCGCACCTGAACGTTGGCGCCGCTCTTCATGTGTCGATCGTAGTAGGTCTTGACGTCGTCGTCGGAGATGGTGACGCGGGAACCGACGGCGATGTTGATCACGCGGAAGCGCAGCAGCTGCTTCTTGAGGTCGCTGCGGTAGGCCGCCATGCTCATCCCCTGCCCGCGCAGCGCTTCGGCGAGCTGAGCGTCGTCGATGTTGTTCTGGCGCTTGATCTCCTCGATCGAGGCGTCGACCTGCTCGCTGGTCACGGTCAGCTTCAGCTCGGTCGCCTGTTGCAGGATCAGCTCGTCGTCGATCAACCGTTCCAGCACCTCGCGGCGCAGGGCCGCCGCGCGCGCTGTCCGCTTGGAGGCGTCGGGCAGGCGCGTCACCTCGGCCAGCAGCGGCGCCGCTTTCTCCTCGATCTCGCTGCCCAGGATCACGCTGTCACCCACGACGGCGGCGATCTTCTCTACCACCCGTGCCTGCGCGAGGCCGCGCGCGGCCAGTACCATGCTGGCGGCGGCGAGCGCCAGCCGCCACGCCGATCGGTACCCCGCCGCGCGCGCCGCCGCATTCAACGACCGCGACGGCGGTGACGGGGCAAAGATCACGGCTGGGCCTTCGGCGCTGCGGGTCGGGCCGGCGCGGGCAGGGTCGGCGTGGGCGGGGCCGTCGTCGGAACGACCGGCGGGTGCATCCCCGGCATACCGGGCTGCGGCATCGCGCCAGGCATCGGCATGCCCGGCGTGCCCGGCGACGACATCGCCGGCGCGCCCGGGTGGGCCGCGCCCATCTGCATTCCGGGGCGCATCGCGCCCGGCGGCATGCCAGCCATCGGTCCACCCGCCCCCTCGCCCATGCCGCTGTCGATCAGCACCTTGCCGAGCTTGTCCTCGTAGATGTCGATCTTGCTCTTCTGCCGCAGGTCGGCGATGAACGCGTCCATCGACTTCGTGCGCAGATCGCGGAACAGACGCTGCTGAATCTGCCGCTTCACCTCGGCCAGCGGGCGCGTGAACCCCGGCTTCTTCTGGGTCAGCTTGATGATGTGGTAGCCCTTGTCGCTCTTGATCGGCCCGGCGACGTCGCCGACCTCGGTCAGCTTGAACGCCGCCTCGACCAGCGACCGCGGATAGACGACCGAATCCTTGTCGAAGAAGGTCAGGTCCCCCGAGCGCTGCTTCGAGTCCTCGTCCTCGGAGTACTTCGCCACCAGGTCACGGAACGGCTTCTGATCGGCCGTCGGACCCTTGGGCAGCGCCTTGACCTCGGTGGCCACCTTGTCGGCCTTGGCCTTGTCCTTGAGCAGGATCTGGCTCACGCGCACCTCGTCCTTGCGGTTGAACTCCTCGGGGTGCGCCGCGTAGTACTTCTCGACGTCGGCATCAGGGACGTCCTCGACCTTGAGCTTCGACTCGAAGTCCTTCTGCAGGAACTTGGAGATCATCTGCTGCTTCATCACGCGGATGACCTCGGGATCCTTGTCGTAGCCGCGCTTCTGCGCCTCGGCCGCCATGACTTCGAAGCGGATGAGGTTATCGAGGAACTCCTTCTTCTTCTCGAGCGTGGTGTAGCGCGAGCGGATGAACGGAGACTGCTTGTTGATGCGCTCTTGCACGTCGCCCACGGTGATGACGTTGTCATCCACCTTTGCGACCACCTGGCCGAGCTCCGAGTTGTCCTGGGTCGACTTAATCTTGGCGGGCTTGCACGCGGTCAGCGCGGACAAGAGCCCGAATATCGAAGCAAAAGCGGCAAGGCGGATGCGCATGCGGGAGAGATTACACGGCTTGGCTCTCGCCGCAACGCGATTGAAGTCCACACGAAACGCCACGACGCCAGAGACGCCAAGGCCGGAGTTTCACAATCTCGGACCGTGGCGTCCTGGCGTCTTGGCGTTTCAATCCCTCCCTCGCTCAGATCCAGCGGGGCGGACCGGGCTGCATGAACGATCGGTACATGTGCGGATGCAGGGCGATGTGGAAGGCGCCGTTGACCAGCGTGATCACCGCCGCCGACATCAGCAGGGAACCAAAGCTGTCGATCTCGAAGGCGCTCAGCAGCTTGTCGGTCAGCCAGAGCATCACGGTGTTCACGATGAAGGGCAGGATCAGGAACAGCAGGCCCAGCGTCAGGATCGCCGGCACGAAGAGCGCGACCTTGACGATCCAGCCCAGGAAGAAGTTCAGCAGGCTGAACACCACGGCGACCACGAACGCCGAGCCGGCGCTCTTGATGCGAACTCCGGGCAGCAGGCGCGCGAGCATCAGCACCGTCAGCGTGAGCACGACCAGATGCAGCAGCGTGTACATGGAGCGAAGCCTAGCTCAGCGGGGGCGCCCCAGCACGGCCTGGCGCGCGCAGCCCGTCGTTCCGAGCTAGATCGCGTAGGGCGAAGGCGGCTTGCCGCCGCAGCCCATCGTTCCGAGCTAGATCGCCGCCAGCAGGCACTGCTTGACGTCCAGCAGCCGCGCGCGCGCCGCGGTGAGGTGGTCGGTCTTCTCGCGCTCGTCGAACGCGTACGACAGGCGCATGTCGGGCGTCAGCTTCCAGCGGCTGCCCCGCTGCTGCACCAGCTTGAGCACGCGCGCCGGATCCAGGCGCGCCTCGCTGCCCAGCGACAGCACCAGGCGGGTCGGCCCCAGCTCGTAGGCCAGGGCGCCGAGCGCGCGCACCAGGGTCTTGTCGACCATCACCTCGCCGAGCAGCCGCGCCTCGTCGGGCAGCGGACCGTAGCGATCGGCCAGCTCGACCAGCGTGGCCCGCACGTCGTCCTCGTCGCGCGCCTGCGCGAAGCGGCGGTAAAAGTCGAGGCGCTGTCCCGTGTCGGGCACGTAGTCGTCGGGCAAGAACGCCGGGACGTCGACGGTGATCTCGGGATCGAACTCCGTGTGGATCGGCTCGCCCCGGAGCTCGGCGACCGCCTCCTCGAGGATCTTCGCGTAGGTCTCGAAGCCGACCGCCGCCACCGAGCCCGACTGCCGGCCGCCGAGCAGCTCGCCCGCGCCGCGGATCTCCAGATCATGGGTCGCGACCTGAAAGCCGGCGCCGAGCTCGGTGAACCGCTGCAGCACCGCCAGGCGCTGCTTGGCGTCGGGGGTGATCTGCGTCTCGGCCGGGCACGACCAGGTAGCAGAACGCGCGCTCGCGCGAGCGGCCGATGCGCCCGCGCATCTGGTACAGCTGCGCCAGGCCGAAGCGATCGGCGCGGTTGACGATCATGGTGTTGGCGCGCGGGATGTCGAGGCCCCGACTCGATGATCGTCGTGCAGACCAGCACGTCGTGGCGGCCGTCGATGAAGTCGACCATGACCTTCTCGAGCTCGCCGTCGGGCATCTGGCCGTGACCGATGGCGATGCGCGCGCCGGCGG
This sequence comes from uncultured Pseudomonadota bacterium, assembly GCA_963778795.1. Taxonomy (GTDB): domain Bacteria; phylum Myxococcota_A; class Polyangia; order Fen-1088; family Fen-1088; genus DASRQZ01. The sequence continues at coordinate 30,025 of CAVZVU010000001.1, forward strand.
GGGCGATCGCGCGCACCTTCTCGGCCCATTCGGCGATGTCCTCGACGCGGTTGTGGACGAAGAAGACCTGGCCGCCGCGCCCCAGCTCCTTGCGCAGCGCCTCGCCGAGGATCTCCGGATCGAAGCGGCAGACGAAGGTGCGGATCGCCAGACGATCGGCGGGCGGCGTCGCGATGATCGAGATCTCGCGCAGGCCGCCCATCGCCATCTGCAGCGTGCGCGGGATCGGCGTCGCGGTCAGCGTCAGCACGTCGACCTGGGTGCGCAGCTCCTTGAGGCGCTCCTTGTGCGCGACGCCGAAGCGCTGCTCCTCGTCGATGACCACCAGGCCGAGATCCTTGAAGCGCACGTCCTTCGACAGCATGCGGTGCGTGCCGACCACGACGTCGAGCTTGCCCTGCGGCCAGCCGCGGCCACGGTCTTCTGCTGCTCGGCCTTGCTGCGAAAGCGCGACAGCGCCGCCGACGCGCACCGGGAAGTCGTCGAAGCGCTCGGAGAACGTGACGAAGTGCTGCTCGGCCAGCACCGTCGTCGGCGCGAGGATCGCCACCTGCTTGCCGCCCAGCACCGCCAGCAGCGTCGCGCGCAGCGCGACCTCGGTCTTGCCGTAGCCGACGTCGCCGCAGATCAGGCGGTCCATCGGGCGCGCCGCTCTGCATGTCGTCGAGCACGGTCTCGATCGCCTTGGCCTGGTCGGGCGTCTCCTCGAACGGGAAGGTCTCCTCGAACTCGCGGAAGACGGCGTCGGGCGCGGGGAACGAGTGGCCGGCCAGCGCGGCGCGCTGCGCGTAGAGCTGCAGCAGCTCCTCGGCGATCTTGCGCGCCTCGGCCGAGACCCGCCGGCGCTTCTCGAGCCAGGTCTTGCCGCCCAGCTTGTCGAGGCGGATCGCGTCGGCCTCGGCGCCGCCGTAGCGGTGGACGAGGCCGATGCGGTAGACCGGCAGGTAGACGCGTGCCGCCGTCGTACTCGAGGTGCATGAAGTCGTGGAAGACGCCGCGCACCTCCAGCTTCTTGAGACCGCGGTAGCGGCCGATGCCGTGCTCGTCGTGGACGACGGCGTCCCCCTCGGCGATCTCGCCGAGATCGCCCAGCGCCGGCGCGCGGCTGGGCGCGGGCGCCTCGCGGTGCGACCGGGCGCCGAAGATCTCCTCCTCGGCCACCAGCACCAGACGGTCGGCCGGCAGGCGGAACCCGCGCGACAGCGAACCCGACAGGATCGCGAGCGGCGCGCGCACCACCGTCGGATCGTCCAGCTCGGCCAGCACCTCGGCGCCGCCGCCGCGCCAGATCTCGGGCGCCAGCCCCCAGGCGCGCAGCATCGCCGCCAGCCGTTCGGCGTGAGTGCGGTTGGGGGCGCACAGGCGCACGCGCTGGCGGTCGCCGATCCAGGACTTCAGGCGATCACGCAGCGGCTTGCCGAGGTCGACCTGCGCGTCGGGATCGTCGCGGGGGGCGTCGGCGCGCGCGCGCTGCAGGTCGGCGCGCAGCGTGGCGTTGGACTCGGAGATCAGCCGGACCCGCGCCGCGCCGGTCGTCTCGTCGCTGGAGTCGCGCTCGACCTCGACCGCGTGCAGCTCGACGCGCCGGATCCCTTCGAGCGACGCGCGCGCTTCCTCCTCGGTGAGCACGAACTCGGTGGCGTCGAGGGCCAGCCGGTGCTCGACGCGCCGACTGGCGGCCGTCTCGCGTAGCTTCGAGGCGTGGCGGCGCGCTTCGTCGAGCACCGCCTCCGGCTCTTCGATCACGAAGGTGGTGCCCGCCGGCAGGTAGTCGAGCAACGGGACCATGCGCGCGTGAAAGACCGGCGCCAGCGACTCGATGCCGAAGAACGGCAGGCCCTCGTCGATCTGTTCCAGCAGCAGCCGCGTCTTCGACGAAGGGAAGACCGCGGCGTCGGCGGCCGCCAGCAGCTTGGCGCGCGGGTCGGCGCCCGGCGTCCGGATGGTCTCGCGCACCGGGTGCACGTGCAGCAGCTCCAGCGGCCGCAGCGTCCGCTGGGTTCCGGCGTCGTAAAGGCGGATCGATTCGATCTCGTCGCCGAACAGCTCGATGCGCACCGGATGGCGGTAGACCGGACGGAAAGACGTCGATCACCGATCCGCGCACCGCGAAGGTGCCGGCGTCCTCGACCACCGGGGCGCGCGTGTAGCCGGCGGCCAGCAGCATCGCGACGGTCTGATCCCGGTCGAGCGTGTCGCCGGCGTGCACCACGTGGCACAGCTCGGCGAAGGGCCCCGCCGGCATCACGCGCCGGAACAGCGCCGACGCCGACGCGACGAGGATCGGCGGCGCGAAGCCCTGCGACAGGCGAAACAGGGCGGCCATGCGCCGCAGGATCGAACGGCGATCGGGCTGCATCTCCGCGTACGGGGAGGCGTCGGGCGCCGGCAGGTGGAGCACGCTCGGCGGGGCGACCGGATCATCGCCGGTCGCCGGCGCCGCCAGGAAGAAACCGAGGTCGCCGACGCGCGCCTCGGCGGTGTCCTCGTCGGCGACCAGGTAGACCAGCGGCAGGGTCGCGCGCGCCACCCCGGCCGCGATCCGCGCGGCGATCCCCGGCCCCAGCGAGCCCTGGGCGCCGTACAGCTCGACGATACGCCCGTCTACCGAGGTGCCGTTCCAGCTGGCGCACGAGCTCGCCGGCCCCGAGTCGTTCGGGCGCCGTCAGGCTCGCAAGGTCGGGCGTGGTCATGAAGCGCGCCCGCTATTTACCTCAAACGCCGCGGGTTGGGCCGGTCGAAATGTCGCCATCACCGAGGACGTTGAACCGGTCGGGTCCTTCCCGCACACTGGCGCCTGCATGCCCCTCTCGCGATCGGTCCGGCGCCTGGGGCTGCTCGCGCTCACCGTCGCGGTGCTGGCCGCGCCGCCCGCGGTCGGGGCTGGCGGGACGTCGGCGACCGGCCAAGGAGGTGGCAGGAACGGCGGCGGCAACCGCGGGAGCAGTGGCGACAGCGGCGCATCCGGGGCGCCGCGCGCAACCGCCCCCGCGGTGGTCGTCACCGAGCGGCAGATGCTCGACGAGACCGCCAGTCTGGCGCGCGCCATCGGTCACGCGCGGCGGTCGCCGTTTCGGATCGACTGGGAGCGCCGGCTGGTCGGCGCGCGCGAGCTGCGCGCCGCCGCGCAGGCGCTCGTGCGCGGCGGCACCGCGCCGGCCGACGTCGCGACCGACCAGCGCCTGCTCCAGCGCCTGGGTCTGCTCGACGCCGGCGACAGCTACCTCGATCTTGTCGCCGGGGCGGTGGCGCGCGACCCGATCGGCTTCTACGACCCGTCGGCGCGGCGGCTGTCGGTCGCCAACTTCATCCCGCTGCTCGAGCAGCGCCCGACCCTGGCGCACGAGATGGCGCACGCGCTTCAAGATCAGCGCTTCGGCCTGCGGCGCCTGCTGAAGATGATGTCCGACGGCCGGCGCGGCCTGTCGTTCGACGCGACGATCGCGCGCCAGGCCCTGATCGAGGGGGACGCCGCGGTGCTGGCCATGGAGGCGATCGATCCCCGGGGGACCTTCCCGCCCCCGCTGGAGCTGGCCGAGATGGTGCAACGGGCGCGCGCCGGCGTCGCGAACGCCTTCGATCGCCCAGGGTCCTCGCCCGAGCGCGCCGAAGGATCCACGCCCCCGTCCGGTCCGCCTCCGCCCCCGTCCTCGTCCTCGTCCTCGTCCTCTCCGATCCCCCCCTCCGTCCCCGCCCCCGCGGTCCCCCGTTTCTTGCGCGAGCTGCTCTCCTTCCCGTTCATCGATGGCTTCGCCTTCGTGGCGCGCGCGCGCGCCACGGCGACCTGGGCGGCGATCGACGCGATCTGGACGCGGCCGCCCGAGTCGACGGCCCAGATCCTTCACCCGGAGAAATACGATCGGCGGCGCGAGCCGGCGGCGATCGAGCTGCCGCCGCTGCCCTTGATGGGCGACGGCCTTCGCCTGGCGCGCGCCGACACCTTGGGCGAGTTGCTCATCCGGATCTGGCTGTCGTCTCCCGGGCCGGTGTCGGCCCCCTGGTTGTCGCCCGAGGTTGCCGAGCGCGCCGCCACCGGCTGGCGGGGCGATCGCATCGGAATCTACCTGCCGACCGCGAGCGACCGGCCGGCCCCGGCCACCGCCCCCGCTCTCGCTCCGTCCGTCGGCGTCGGCGTCGGCGTGGGCGGTGTCGCCGTCGACGATGCCACCGCCGCGCCGGCATCACCGGGCGCGACGCTGGCCTGGATCACGGTGTGGGACTCCGATGCCGACGCCGATGACTTCCTCCAGACCGTCGCGCCCCTGGTCGCGGCGCTCGCGTCGCCCGCCGCCGCCGGCGACGAAGCGCTGGCTGCCGTCGACGCGATCGATCACCCCGCCGTCTGGCGCCAGCCGACCGGCGACAGCGTCTTCGCGGTCGAGCGGCGCGCGGCCGCCGTGGCGCTGTTGCTGGGCGCGCCCGAGGCGGCGCTGCCGTCGCTGGGGACGATGCTGGATACGGTGTCGCCCCGGCCGGGGACGCGCCGCCCGCGCCCCGCCAAGCGCGAGCGCGACACCCGATGACCTCCCGGGCGTGACGTTGTAGATTGCGCCTCCCCCGCGCGGCCCTCATTGCACAGATGAACGAACTTAGATCCGCACGGCGTCGGTGACTCATGAACTTTCCGGAATGGTTCGCGGACCGTCATCCTCAGATTCCCCTGACCTCGGCCAACGCCGTCCTCAAGCTGGCCGACGGCGGCGCCACCGTCCCCTTCATCGCGCGTTATCGCAAGGAGGAGACGGGAAAGCTCGACGAGGTCGCGATCCGCGCGGTCATCGACGCGAAGGAGTCCTGGGACGAGATCGTGAAGCGGCAGGCGTTCATCCTTGGCGAGATCGAGGGGCAGGGGAAGCTGACGCCCGAGCTGGCGGCCGAGCTGCGCGCGACGTTCGATCTCACGCGGCTCGAAGACCTTTACCTCCCGTTCAAGCAGAAGCGGAAGACCAAGGCGACCATCGCGCGCGAGGCAGGGCTCGAGCCGCTGGCGGCCTGGCTTTGGGACTGCGCCCACGGCGAGGCGACGCCGGCGCCCGGCGAAACGCCCGAGGCGCGCGCGCAGGCGTTCTGCGACGCCGAGAAGGGGATCGCCGACGTCGCGGCCGCGCTCGCGGGCGCGGGCGAGATCCTCACCGAGCGCCTGGCCGAGGACGCGGCCCTGCGGCAGACGGTGCGCACCGCCTTCTTCGACAAGGGGTGCGTGCGCACGCGCAAGGCGGAGAAGGCGAAGCCGAACAGCCGCTTCGAGAACTACTTCGCCTATCAAGAGCCGGTGTCGGAGCTGCGCAAGCCGCTCGCCTCACATCGCTACCTGGCGATGCGCCGCGGTTGGGTCGAGGAGGAGCTGGCGCTGTCGATCGGCGGCGCGCTGCCGGCGCAAGGTGAAACCGACATGACGCCCGCCGCCGATCCCTTGATCGAGCAGCTGACCGCGGTGTTCGAGGGTGCGGCCTGCAGCGCACCGAGCTTCGTCGGCGCGCCGCTGCTCCGGCGCGCCGCGCGCATGGCGCTGCGGGCCTACGTCGTGCCGGCGATCGAGAACGAGGTGCACAAGAGCCTGCGCGAGGTCGCCGACGAGGCGGCGATCTTCGTGTTCGCCGACAACGTGCGCAAGCTGTTGATGTCGGCGCCGTTCGGGCCCAAGGCGGTGCTGGGCGTCGATCCCGGGATTCGCACCGGCTGCAAGCTGGCGGTGATCGACGGCGCGGGCAAGTACGTCGGCAGCGGCCTTTTGCACCTGGAGTCGCCCGCCGGCAAGGCGAACGCGGCGCCGGTGCTGGCCGACCTGGTGAAGAAGGGGGGCATCGCCGCCGTCGCCGTCGGCAACGGAACGGCAGGGCGCGAGACCGAGACCTTCGTGCGCGAGTCGCTGAAGATCGCCGGCCTCGGCGAGGTGCCGGTGGTGATGGTCAGCGAGGCGGGCGCCAGCGTCTACAGCGCGAGCGAGGTCGCGCGCGAAGAGTTTCCCGAGCTGGACGTCACCATCCGCGGCGCGATCTCGATCGCGCGCCGGCTGCAGGACCCGCTCGCCGAGCTGGTGAAGATCGATCCCAAGAGCATCGGCGTCGGGCAGTACCAGCACGACGTGTCGCCGCACGGGCTGAAGAAGAGCCTCGACGCGGTGATCGACTCGTGCGTGAACCAGGTGGGCGTGAACCTGAACACCGCCTCGTACCACCTGCTGAGCCACGTCTCGGGCATCGGACCGGCGCTGGCCAAGGCGATCGTCGAGCGGCGCGCGAAGGACGGCCTGTTTCGCTCGCGCGCTCAGCTGCTGGAGGTGCCGCGCTTTTCAAAGCGGGTGTTCGAGCAGGCGGCCGGATTCCTGCGCATCCCCGAGGGGACCCACCCGCTGGACAATACCGGCGTGCACCCCGAGCGTTACGGCGTGCTCGAACGGCTCGCGGCGCGCCTGGACGTCTCGCCGGCCGGGCTGCTCGGCGCCGGCGTGAAGCTGGTGCGCGAGGCCGCCGATCTCAAGCAGGAGGTCGGTGCCTTCACCTTTGACGACATCGTCGCCGAGCTCGAGAAGCCGGGCCGGGATCCGCGCGCCGGCTTCGTCGCGTTCTCGTTCCGCCAGGACATCCACGCCGTCGCCGATCTCGAGCCCGGCATGGTCTGTCCCGGCATCGTCACCAACGTCACCAACTTCGGCGCCTTCGTCGATATCGGCGTCCACCAGGACGGCCTGGTCCACATCTCGCAGCTGGCCGACAAGTTCGTGAAGGATCCGCGCGAGGTGGTGAGCCCCGGCGATCGCGTCACGGTGCGCGTGCTGGAAGTGAAGCGCGAGAAAAATCAGATCGCGCTGACCATGAAGGCGGAGCGAGCCCAGGGCGCGGTCCCCAGTGCGCCGCGGGCTACCGAGACGCCGCCGGCGGGTGGCGCGGGCGGCGGCGGTGGTGCCGGCAAGGCCCGCTTCGAACGACCGCCGCAGGGATCCGGCCCCCGCGCTGGTCAAACGGGTGGCGGCAAGCCGCCGGCGCCGGCCCCGTTCAACAATCCGTTCGCTGCGCTCGATAAGCTGCGCCGGCGATAACCGGTCGTCCGTGTTTCGCCGCCGAGTGTGCGAGCGATGAGGGGCCGCTCAGCCGGCGCGCGCGTCGCGGGCCAGGTGATCGCCCACGGTGCGCAGCTCGACCAGGCTGTCGACCTCGTGGTCGAGCAGCGGCACTTCGGTCGTCGGCACGCCCGGGGCCTCGCGCGCCAGCCGGTCGAGCTCGAGGCGCTCCGACGCGCACAGCGCGCGCAGATCGTGTGCCGACGCCGCGAGGGTTTGCGCCGCCGCGGCGATCGCGTCGTCGGTCAGGCCGGCGAGGGCCGGCTGGGCGCGTAGCCTGCGCGCGATCTCCGCCGGGTCGTCGGCGCCCGGCGCCTGGTGGACGCGGTTGGCGACGAATCCACCCAGCGGGATGCCGGCCTCGCGCAGGCGCCCGTGAAAGTAGAGCGCTTCGTTGATGGCCGGCACCTCGGGCGCGAGCACCAGCAGAAACCCGACGTCGGTGCTGCGCAGCAGCTGTTCGATCTCGCGCGCTCGCTCGAGGAAGCCGCCCAGCACGTCGCGAAAATCGACCAGGAACGCGCCGATGTCCTCCAGAAACTGGTTGCCCACGAACTTCGCCATGCGGCGGATCACCAGCGCGCTGCCCGAGCGCAGCCGCTGGAACGAAAATGCGCCACCCTTGTCGTTCGGGCGCGCGAACCACTGGATCGCGGGGCTGGACACCGCGGCCGCGATCCGCTGCGGCGCCGCGAGGAAATCGAGCGCGTTCTGCGTCGGCGGCGTGTCGAGCACGATGAGATCGTACTGCCGCCGCCGCGCGAGATCGTACAGCGCCAGCGTCGCGGCGTACTCCTGTGAGCCGGCGAGCGCCGTCGTGATCTGACGGTAGATCGGGTTCGAGAAGATCCGCTCCCGCATCTGCAGATCCGCGACCTGCTCTTCGACCAGCCCCGCGAAGGCGCGCTGAGTGTCGAGGCGCACCGCCCAGAGGCGACCCTCGCCCTCGATGCCGAGCGTGCGGCTCGCTTCGGGCGGGATCGGCTGCGGCTCGGCCCCCAGGCTGCCGACGCCCAGCGCGTCGGCCAGGCGCGGCGCGGGATCGATCGTGCACACCAACGTGCGCCGTCCGTGCCGCGCCGCCAGCGCCCCCAGCGCGGCGGCGGTCGTCGTCTTACCGACGCCGCCCGGGCCGACGCAGACGACGATCCTTTTCTGCCGCGAAAACGCCTCGAGCATGCACAGACGTTCTACCGCGATTGCTACCGCGAGCCATTGCTGACGCGAACCAGGATCGCCGAGATGTTGTCGGGGCCGCCCGCCGCGTTGGCGGCGTCGACCAGCAGCTTGCACGCGCCGTCCAGGTCGTCGGTCGAGCGCGCGATCGCACAGAGCTTGTCGTCGGTGACCGTCCCCCACAGTCCGTCGCTGCACAGCAGGTACAGGTCGCCGGGTTGCAGCCCATCGATCGACACCGTCGGATCGATTTCATCCTTGCTGCCAAGACACTTGGTGACGACGTTGCGGTGCGAGAAGCTGGCGATCTCTTCGGGGTCGATGTCGGGGCGCGCCGCCAGCATCTCCTCCATGATCGAATGGTCGCGGGTCAGGCGTTGGATCTCCGTACCGCGCACGCGGTAGGCGCGGCTGTCGCCGGTGTGAGCGACCGCGATCTGCGTGTCGCCGACCGCCATGGCCACGATGGTGGACGCCATGCGCGAGCGCATGCGGTCTCCCGCCGCGGCGGCGCGCACCTTGTCGTTCGCGACCTTGATGCCGACCCGCAGCAGGTTGGCCCCCAGCGAGACCGACCGGTCGACCGGATGGGGCCAGGCCTGACGGGGATCGGCGTGGAAGGTCCGGAAGAACGCCGCCAGCGCGTCGACCGCGGTGGCGGCGGCGATATCACCGGCGCTGTGTCCCCCGACACCGTCGGCGACCACGAACAATCGATCCTCTACGAAGGTGCCGATCGCGTCCTCGTTGGAGGCTCTCTTCTGACCGGGGTGGGTGTAACCACAAGCAGAAAGTACCGGGCGCGCGGGCTCGATCGGCGCGGGCATAGGCCAAATACGTTCGCAAGAATGTCGCCCTTCCGGCAAGAGTTTTCGCGCGGGCGCACGCGGCCAGGGGCGGGTATCGAACGTTTCCGCGTACATGGAGGACGAATTAGAGGACGAAGTTGACCAGCAGCCGCTCGTCGCCCTGCAGAAGAGCCTGGGGGAAGCGCCAGGCGCGCAGCCGGGTGCTGTAGCAGTGGTCAGCCTCGCGGCTTCCCCCTTCGCCGCCCAGGATCTGCACGGCGGCCACGGCGCCGTGGGCGTCGATCTCCAGCGCCGCGCCGACCCGCCGCAGCGGTCCACGCTCCGGGGCGCCCAGGCACTGGCGCAGGTCGCCCGCCTTTTGTTGCGCGAACGCGCGCAGGGCCTCGCGCCGGTTCTCGTCGGTCATCGGCCCCTCGTTGGGCAGCGGGTGCAGCGCCAGCGGCCGCGCCGGGGTCTTGGCGTGCCCGCGCGCGGGATGAGCCTCCGATTTCGCCTGGGCGGTGCAGGGGACCGGCGTCGGACAGACGGGCGCCTCGACGGCCACCGGGGCGGGCGGCGGTGGTGGGGCCGCCGGCTGCTGCCAGGCGTGCAGCATCCAGCCGATCGCCGCGCCGGCCACCAGCAGCCCGGGCCCGCGCAGCGCGCGCGCCGAGAACCCCCCGCCCCGGCGCGCGTCTTTCCCGTTTCCGAGCCAGGGCGGCAGCGGGGCGGGCGAACCGGGAGCTCCCATCGCCACTATGGTGTCGTCGGGGGCACCGGACCGGTGCCCGTCATATTGCCGGTGGTTGTCGTGGTCGTCGTATCGGGCGCCGGTCCCGCCATGGTGGCGACCGAGCTGATGAGCAGGTTCATCGCCTTGCGCTGGAGCGGGTCGCCGAGCGTCAGCTCACCGATCAGCTCGCACAGATCGGCCCCCTGGCCGGTGCCCGGGTGGGCGGCGTTCAGCGCCGCGAGCAGGGGAGTGAAGTACTGCGTCGACGACGGCTCCATGACGTCGAACAGATCGGGCGGGAAGCCGTTGATCTTCTGGCAGCGCGTGCGGAAGGCAGCGGGACTCTCACCCTCTGTCGTGCTGATGGCGACATGCACGACCTGGTCGATCGGCATCCCTCCGTTCGCGAAGTGCAGCCAGCTGGCCGTGCCGTCGGGCGCGCTGTCGGTGAAGATGTCGGCGGGTGAACGCCCGTCGACGGCGCACTCGGGCGTCCCCAGACTGCAGTGGCGCGACAGCGGCTGCAGGTAGATCACCAGGAACAGGCTGCGCGGACGATCGAAGAACGCCGCGCCGTCGAGCCCGCCGAGCTCGGCCGGAAGTGTCGCCGCGATCAGGTTCTGGCCGGTGCGGACGACCCCCTCGGCCTCGCTGGTGGTCCCCAGGCCGTCGTACTTGCCGGTGGCGGCCAGCTTCTGCAGGGCGGTCACCACGTCGGTGCCGTTCGGCAGCGTCGGGATCGGCGGCAGATCGGGCGGCAACGTCGTCGGAATCGGCGGCGTCGTCGGCGCAATGTCGAATGACGGCAGCGGGATCGGGAGGCCCCCGCTGGTGCCGCCGTACCCACCGTAGCCGCCGTAGCCGCCGTAGCCGCCGTAGCCGCCGTACCCGCCCTTGTCGACCACCCCGCCGCCGGCGCCGCCGTATCCCGGGATCGGCTGTAGGGTCACCGGTGTCTGGGCGCCCAGCAGCAACCGCAATCCGTCGGTGCCGGGATAGGTCGGGACGACCGCCCAGCGCACGACATTGATATGGCGCGCGCCCAGGCCCGCGATCAGCGCGTCGGCGACGGTCACGTAGTAGGGGGCCAGGTTGGCCGACGACTGGTGCAGGTTCATCACGAACAGGGCGTGCGCCTCCAGCGGCGGGATCGTCTTCGGCGTGCTGTCGCCCTTGTTGATGACCACGACCCTGGGCTTGGGCGGGTCGGGCGTGGGGACGACGATCGTGCACCCCGTGGCGCCGAGATACAGCGCCATCCCCGCCCACATCGCCCTCATTTTGGCCTTGCCCCCGATTTTGCCGATCGCTTGGCTCATCATACGGCCACCACCTTTCGCCCATTTCCGTTGCCGGTCCCAGTCCCTGCCTTGCCCTCGTCACCCAGTCCACCCACGCCGCGCCCCGTGCTCGGGGTCGGCATCGCCAGGCCGCGCTCGCGCAGCGCCCGGCGCAGTGTGCGGTGCACCGTCCGCCGCGCATCGACCACCGCCTCGGGCGCGACCGGTATCTCCAGCGACAGCTCCTCGCGCAGGCCGGCTGAGATCGCCGCCGGCAGCGCGGCCAAGAACCGATCGGTGACCATGGGCGCCGTCGCGCGCAGAAACGCCGTCAGCACCTCTTGCGGCACCGCCAGCGCCGCGGCGCCCAGCACCGAGTCGGCGACGTGCGCGAGCGCGTCGTCGGTGACCAGCAGCGCCTCGACGCGCCGGCGCTTTTCGGAATCGGAGGGGGCGATCGCGTCCAGCAGTCGACCCCGCTCTTCGATTGACGCGTCCTCGACCATCTCGACCAGCAGCTCGATCTCCGACGCCTCGCCGCCGCCGACGTGGGCATTCTCGATCGCCCGCGCACGCAGGGTGGCTGCCACGTCCATCAGGTAATCTTTCTTGACGTTCTGGCTGTCCGCCAGCGCGCTGACCAGCGCAGCGCGTTCATCCAGGTCGCGCTCATTGAGGTAGGCCGTACGCAGATGTGCGGGTGCGTAGCGCAGTGCGACCGCGCGCGCCGCGGGGTGCTCCCCCGCGAGGATGGCGGCGAACCGCGCCACCGGCAGGCCGACCAGGAAGGCGAACTCCTGCTCCACGGCGTCGCCGCTGCCCATCATCCGGTGCTTCAGGACCCGCCGATACAGCTCGTCGCTCAGCGCGCGCACCTCCTCGGCGGTCGCGGGCGCGGCGGCGTCCAGGCGCGCCGCCGACTCGCGCAGCGCGGCGGCGTGGTTCGGATCGCCGCGCAGGTCGTCGACGACGGTGGGGCCGACCAGCTCCACGGTGCGGGCCACCTTGTCGAGCTCGTTCTGCGCCAGCAGCTCGCCAAGAACGCGCCGCGCCAGCAGCCGGTCCTCGACCAGCGCGCGCCGGACGTCGGGCAAGCGATCCGGTCCAGCGGCCGCCTGCTGCGGGCGGGCGCCGGTCTGCTTGGTGCCGGCGGCCGCGTCGTTGCGGTCGGCGCGGTTGCGGCGTCGTTCGGCGACCACGAACGCCATCAGCGCCAGGCAGGCGACCACCAGCGCGGCGACCGCGACGAACAGTGCCACCGCCCAGTTCGGCCAGCCGGCCGGTTCGGGCGGGCGCGCCGCGGGTGGCGGCGGCGCGGGGGGAGGCGCCGTCGGCGCGGCGGCCGGCTGCGCCGCCTGCGGCTGGGGGGACGGTGGGTAGTAAGGAGGCGGTTCGCGCGGCGGCGTCGGTTGCGGGCGCGGCGTCGGGTAGGTGAACACCCGTTCCTTGATGTCGATCGGCACGGCGAGCGACTCGAGCCGGCCCTTGATCATCTCTTTCAGATCCTTGCGGAACTCCGCCGGCAGCTTGCTGTCGAGCTGCAAGTTCAGCTCGACGCGCTCGGCGACGTAGTCGGCCCCGGGGCCAAGGTCTTCGAAGCCGGGGTTGGTCCCGGTCGCCAGCGCCGTCGGGCGATTGACCCGCACGTCGACGTAGCTGAGCTCGGCTTGCCCCGGCGCCATCTGATCCAGCAGGGGCGTGACCCGCCGTTCCACGTCCTCGCGCACGCGGGTCTCCAGCATCCCGGGGTCGTTGCCGAAGGGGGCGCGTCGCTCGGCGCGGGCGCGCGTGGGGGTGAAGGTCGCGGCCAGAACGGCCGCCGCGACCAGCGTCGTCGACCACCTCATTGAATCCCTCCGTAGTAGACCCGGATGACCACGCGCCGATTTTCGGAGCGCGCCTTGGCGATGTGTGGGTCGTTGCGCCCTTCCCCCTCGGCGAGCTTGGGCAGTGTATGCGCTGGGCGCGTATCGGCGAATCCCTGCGCCGACAGCCGGCGGGCATCGAAGCCGGCGGCCAGGAACGATTTGAGCACGACGGTCGCGCGCGCCGACGAGAGCTCCCAGTTGGAGTCGTAGCGTCCGGTGTGGATCGGCACGTCGTCGGTGTGCCCCTCGATGGCGATCTGGTGGCGTTCGTCGAGCGCCTTGCCGACCAGCTGCATGAACTGGCCGATCAGCGTCCGGCCGCTGGGCGTGATGTCGGCCTGCCCGCTCTCGAACAGCACGCCGTCGCCGCGGAACACCGCGCGCAGGCCGTCCTCGTCGATCGACGTCACCACGGCGCCCTCCAGCTTCTGTGCGCGCAGCATCTTGTCGATGCTCTCTTTCAGCACGTCGAGCGAGGGGGGCGGCGTCGTCTGCTGCGACAGCTTCGACGTCAGCATCTCGAACTTGCGCCGGCTCACCGTCGACATCGCCAGGGTCAGGATCAAGAACGCCAGCAGCAGACTGATCACGTCGACGTACGGGATCAGCCACGACATGTCGTCGTCGTCTTTGTAGTTCAGCGGATCCGACGGCTCGTGGATCCGGCCGCGCGAGGCGGCGGCGCTGCGCCCGTTCACGCCGCCTTCTCCGTGTCGGCGGCGGGGGCGCCCTCACCGCCGAGCAGCCGCAGGTCGTGCAGCGAGCGCCCGTCGGCGATGCCGACCAACCCGCGCTCCAGCAGGCGTGCGTTGACGGCCAGGTCGCGGCCGTAGCTGTCGACCCGCTTGGCCAGCGGCCCCCACAGCCCGTACGCCAGGATCAGGCCGTAGAACGTCGCCAGCTGGGCGACCGCCATCCCCGGGCCGATCTGCTCGAAGTTGCGCAGGTTCATCAGCATGTTCACCAGGCCGATGATCGTCCCCATCAGGCCGACCGCCGGGGTGGTGCGGAACAGCGATCGGAAGACATCCTCGGCGCCGCGCACGCGCGCGAGGCGCGCGTAGACCAGCGTGCCGATCGTCTCGCGCACCTCGTTGCCGCCGCCCGGCTGCAGCAGCAGCGGGCCCACCTCGCGCAGCAGGGGGTCCTTGGCCGTGGCCAGCGCACGCTCGGCCTCGACCGGACGCCCCTGTTTGATCTCACGCCCGAACCGGTAGAGATCGATGACCATCTGCGACTGCGCGGCGCGCGGGCGGTAGCGCAGCGCCTCGCCCAGCACGCGCACCGCGTCCCAGATCGAGCGCAGGTCGTGTCCGACCAGCAGGATCGACGGAGGTGCCCCGAGCAGCAGCACCAAGGCGGCCGGGTGAAAGAACCCGGTGAACGCGGTCGGCATATGGCTGCGGGCGACCATGAGGCTCCCCACCAGTCCGAGTAGCCCTGCGATGATGTGCATGTCCCTTGTCTGCCTTCCTTGTGCTGCGCCCTAAGGTTCCCGTCGCCCCATGCTTCCGCTCATTTTCCGAGGCGTTGCAACGCTTCGGCCACCTGAAGATTGTACGGATTGATGCCCAGCACCGCCTCCCACGACTCGCGGGCCAGCTGCCGCCGCCCCAGCTTCTCGTAGAGGGATCCCTTCATCGACATGATCCGCTCGTCGTTCGGGTATTCGCGCTCCAGCGCCACCAGCTCGACGAGCGCGATCTCGTAGTTCCGCGTGCGATAAAGGTCCTTCACCTTGGCCAACGTCAGCAGGTAGCTCGATCGCGGCGTCGGCGTCGTGCCTTCGCGGGCCGGCGAGGGCTCCTTGGCGCTGGTGCCGCCGGTGCGGAGGCCGGCGGGGCGGACCCCCTCGTCATCCCCGGGGGCGGCGGCCGGCTCATCGGCCCGCAGGCGCGCGTCGACCTCGCGCTGCCCGACGATCTCCTTGTCAGCCGCCGTCAGCGTCGTGGCTTCCACCGGGACGCCGCCGTTGGCCGGCTTGCCACGCAGCGGGATCCGGACCTCGTAGGCGGTCGCGATCTCGGGAAGCTGGACCTCCCAGTCCTGGTCGCCGTCGGTCATGCGCACGACGTAGCGGTTCCGCTGCGTGGTGCCCTCGCCGCCCATGTGACTGCGCATCAGATCGCTTGGGATGTCGATGCGCCCGGCCGGCCCGCTCAAGCACCCGAGGCCGCCGGCGCCGGTTGCCGAAGCGACCAGGGCGATCGCGAGCCATCCCCTACCTGCGCTGCCCTTTTTCGTGTGATTTGTCATGACATCACCAATTGAACGCCAACCGCACGCGATAGCCGAGGCCGCCGAGATCGTGGTCGGCGAAGTGCGTCGGCAGCACGTACTGCAGGCCGCCGACGATCGACATGCGCCACTTCAAGTGCAGGTCGAGCCCCGACTCGCCATAGAACGTGTTCCCCTGGTTGCCGGAGAACATCCCTCCCAGCTCGCCGTAGACCCAAAGCTCGGGCTGATTCAGGCTCGGCTCGCTCAGGTTGGTGGAGTAGTAGGCGCCCGACATCAGCGAATTGAGCACGTTCTTGCCGGCCTGCGGGACGCCGGTGAAGAAGATGCCGACCGACAGACCAAACAGCTGCTGCTGATCCTCGCCGAAGCGCTCGTGGATCCGGATGGTCATCAGCGGCCCGCCGATGTCGCCCGTCGGTCCGTTGTACCCGATGCGCGCCAACCCGACCGCCATCATGTAGCCGAAGTAGGGACGGCCTTGCAGCTTGCGATCGAGCTCATCCAGCCGTTCGGTGCGGCTGGGAATTCGCCGCCCGGTGCGCAGCAACATCGCGGTCGTGGCGTCCGAGCGATAAGCATCCGACCAGACGACGCCGCCGTCGCTGGCGCGGAAGGCGATCGCCTCCATCCAGATGACGTTCGACTGCGGATTGAAAGTGAAGCTCAGGTCGACGAAGGTCTTGATGCCCTGGGTCCGGCCGATGCGCTGCAGGTCGTCCTGGCGAACCGCCCCTAGCGAGACCAGCCATTGCCCGTTCTCGACGCGCGATCGCATCGAGCTGCATTCGATGCAAACCGCCGTGCGGATGGTGGTCGCTTGCGAGATGCGGGCGAGCAGCCGGGCCTCGAGCGTGCCGGCGAACTCCGGGCGCAAGTCGGGCGACAGGCGCACCAGCCGGATCGCGAGCGGCGACATCGCCACGGCGTCCTGCTTCCCCAGCTGGTAGGTGATCTCGTCGAGCATCTCATCCACCAGCTCGTAGAAGCTCACGTTGGTGCGCGCGCGGCGGATCAACTCCTCGCTGTGGGACTTCGCCGCTGCCTTGGCGTTGGCATCCAGCCTCTGGGCGGCCGCAGCGGCCGAGTCGGGCGATTCGGCCTGGACCGACGGTTTCGTCGGCGTCGTGCTGGTGATGAGATACGGGGGCGTCACCGGCCGCGCCGGCCTGGTCGCCTTCACCGGCGGGAGCGTCACGCCGGCTGGGGTGGCCTCCCCGTCGATCGGCTCCTCCCCGTCGTGCCGCTGCCGCACCGGATAGACTGACTGATAGCCGCCCGGCGGCGGGGTTGGGGATGCCGGTGGACGGCCCGGCGGTGGGCTGGTGGCGTTCGCGGGGCCGTCGTACCAGGGCGGCGCGATCGGGGGGCCGATCGGCTGGCCTTTGCCGGGCGCGCGTTGTTGCCCACTGGCCGGGGGCGGTGGTGTCTGGCCCGGGTCCGGAATGTCACCCGGGGCCGGAGCGGCCGCCGGGTCCGACGGCGCCGCCCGGGCGGTGGGCGAAGCAACTCCTCCGGCGATCGCGAACGCGAGTAACAGGGTCTTTCTAGAATGCATAGCCAACCTGTAGGCGAACACCGCCCCGATCCGAAGCCAAGCGGTCGTCCCACTCTTTTTGAAGTGTCGGATCTTGGGTGCGTCCCATGTCGTTGAGGGTCGCCTGCGAATAGAACGCATAGGCGAACACGTATTCGAGGCTGGCGCGCAGCCCCGATTTATCCATCCAGGCGAGGCCGGCCGAGCCGGTGGCCAGATGCGCCACGCCGCTGCCGGCGCTGCTGTTGATTGTCGCGCCGACGAATATCGGTCCCCCGGGCACACCGGTGGTCGGGCCGTAGTTGTACGAGGTAAACGCCATGTTCGCCGCGCAGCCCCCCGCACCCAGCGACGCGAACGGTGTCAGGTTGCCGTGGCTGATCATGAGCCATTTGAAGCGGCCACCACCGCAGGTGCGGGAGTCCTGGAAGTAGCCGTCCAACGTGCTCTCGTTGACGTTGCGGCGCCCGATCCAGAGCTCGGCCTCGAGCCAGGGCAGGATCACGCCGCCCACCGCCAGGCCATACGAGGTCACCCCGCCGCTGACGTAGGCGTCGATGGCGTTGCGCTTGAAGACGCGGACCGGGATGTTCTGCTTCTGGACCCAGCTGTCGACGAGCTTGTCATGCTGCCCCTGGACCTCGATCGCCTTTTGCACCCGATCCTCGTCCATCTTTTGTTCGAAGGTCTCGAGACGGCAGCGGCGTCGCGCGCGCAAGGCCTCGGAGCTGTCGTCCTCGGGGAAGTAAGTGGCGGCTTCGGTGCACCCGTCGGCGCCGGTCTGATGATCGATCGTCAAGCTGGCGCGCGCCGCGCCCGCCGACAACAGCATCCAGCCGGCGGTGAGCCCCAGCGGGACCAACCAAGTCATCTTGTTGTGATGGCGGGTCATGGTTTGGCCTTCGCCTCCGCAACCACTGCCAGGGTCGTGCCAAGAGGCGCGGTCCAGCGTTTGAGATCGCCGGGGCTCGGGTTGTTGCCGGTGGCCGGGACCCAGAGCAGCGCGCCCGGCCCGATCGGGGTGAGGGCGATGCGCGGCGCCATCACGTCGTATCGCCGCGCGACCGCGATGTCCCCCAGCAGGATCGGCCGGCGCGCGCTGCCGACCCGTTCGGCGTAGCCGCGCGCCCCGACACGCAGGTGGGCGCTGGCGGCCCGATAGACCGTGGTCAGCTCGGCGTCGACCGGCCCACGACCATGGGCGGTGAGATGCTGTTGCAGCCGATCGACCAGGATCTTGAGATTGGCCTGATCGTCGCTTTCGACCAGCGCCGGGAGCGCGTCGCGCGCCACGATCAGCATCGCGCGCTGCCAGTTCAACGAGCGCTCGCGGCGGCGCGACCGGTAAAGCCGCTCGGCGTCGGGCGAGTCGATGAGCCCCGCGCTCCGCACGCTCTTTTCCTTTCCCTTTTCCTTGGCCTTCGGGCCAAGGGCGGCGGGAGCGGTGAGCGGGGCAAAGGTCGCAAGCGGGGGGCGGCCGGGCTCGGGGTCTTCCTGGTCGCCCTCGCCGGCCAGCATGGCGAAGGTGCGCCCGAACTGGACCCGATCACCGGCCAGCGCCGCCGCAACCGACGCGCGCGCCAGGTGGTGCAGGCGATGATTCTCATCACTGTCGTTCTGCATGAGCCACAGAAACGACTGCATTCCTGAAGCGTGCGCGCCGCCCGCTTCGGCCATCTGCGCGAACCGCTCGACGCGGGCGAGCCGCTCGGACGGGTCTCCCAGCGCCTCGAGCACCTCGATGCTCTCCGGGGTGACCGGCGAGCCGACCAGCAGCCGCATCGCGAAGTCGTCGATGGCCGCGAGCGCCGTGTGCCCATCGATGGTCGCTCGCCGATGGCGCCCCAGCGCCGCGCGGGCTTCGGCCAGCGCTTCGGCGCGGCGGCCAGCCTTCATGTGGGCGTCCATCTGGCGAAACGCCAGGTAGCGGCCGAGCGGGTCGTCGCCGTGGGGGGGCGGCCCGATGATCGCGACCGCCTCCTCGATCCGGCCGGCGTCGCGCAGGTGCTCCGCCAGGCGGAACGCCAGCACGCGGCGCACGTCGTGGGGCAGGTCGGCGTCCAGCGCGGCCCGCAGCCGGGGCAGCGCCGCGCCGCGGTGGTCGGGATCGGCCTCCGCGTCGGCGTCGGCCGCGATCGCCCAGGTCAGCGCCAGCTGCGCCTGCTCCTGCGGCGAGAACGGGCCGCCCGGCGCGGTGTCGGCGGGCGACAGCCGTGCCAGCGGTTCCAGCGCGCCCCGCGGATCGCCGGCGGCGATCGCCAGGGTCGCCTGCTCGAAGAGCAACGCCGGCAGGGCGGGGTGCCGGGGCGGCAGCGATCGGGTCAGCTCGCGCACCATCATGGTCTCGGCCGACCAGTCGGTCGTGTCCGGTTGGGCTGAAACCGGGGTGTCGCGACAGAAATCCGAGACCACCCGCGCCGCCGGCTCTTCGTCGGGCCAGCGTTCGGCCTCGATCGGCCAGACCTGCGCGTCGGCCGGGGGTGGATTCACCGGCAAGGTGCGCGTCGCCGTCGGTCGCAGGCTGGTGGCCCGCGGCGCGCCCGGCTTCGCGGGCGGCGCCGGTAGCTCGTTGGGGAGGAGGGGCGGCAGCCGGAACCGCTCCACCTGGACCAGCCGGCGCAGCTGGTCCCAGGGGTTCGAGAGGGCTTGGCTCGGGCGCGGCGCGCCGCGCATCGGCTCGCACCGCAGCAGCGCCAGCAGCTCGGACCAGAAGTCGAGCGCCGGATCGGGACGGCGCACTTCGCGGTCGGCGACCTCCAGCAACGCCCGCTGGGCGGTGCCGAGCTGCCCGGACCAGATCGCCGCGGCACCTTCGTCGAGCCACCGGTCACGCGGCACGGCGTTGGCGCGGGTGATCTCCGTGGCCGAAGCGCCCACCCCTGGTGCCGGCGCCTCGCGCCGGGCCATCGCTGCGCATCCACTGGCGCAGCCGCCCAGTGTCGCCCAGAGGCAACCCGAGACCACCAGCGATGACCGCGGGCGCGACATCGCCGAGCGGAAGAGGGCCCTGGCGCCGGTTCCCCTTTTCAAAACACCCCTCCCGTGACCAGCGCGGGGAGAAACCCCAGCACCGTGACCGTGCCGGTGACCCGGCGCTCGACCTCGACCGTCATCCCGGCTTCCAGGCGAAAGAACCAGCGGGGCGTGGCGTGTACCAGCAACCCGATGCCGGCCAGCCCCGAGGGGCCGAAGCTGCCGTCGTGAACATGCATGCCGGCCTGCAGCAGCGCCTGCGGCTGGAAGTGAATCGCGTGGCCGAAGCCGCCGATCATCATCTTGCCGTACCCCATCGAGTAACGGCCGCCGGCCAGCAGCAGCCAGGTCGGCGCGCGGCTGTCGGGGACGACGCCGATCATGTGCTCCACCTCGATCCCCGCCTGATTGAGGCGGCTGAAGTAGCGCGACAGCTGAAGCTCAAACCCAAGCGATTCCCACAGGTAGTAAGTCGCCCCCAGGCGGACGCCGGGGCTGATGTAGAAGTCGCGCCGCTCGAGGTAGTCGACGCCGCCGAACAGATGCAAGGTGCCGGCGTTGCGCGCGTAGCGGTTCTGCACGCG
This sequence comes from uncultured Pseudomonadota bacterium, assembly GCA_963778795.1. Classification (GTDB taxonomy): domain Bacteria; phylum Myxococcota_A; class Polyangia; order Fen-1088; family Fen-1088; genus DASRQZ01. The sequence continues at coordinate 50,262 of CAVZVU010000001.1, forward strand.
CAGCTCGGCGGTCGGCCGCGGCGGCGGTTCGCGCAGGCCGGTAGCGGACAGCGGCGCGGCGGTCGCCGGCGCCGGTGTCGCCCCGGGCGCGTCGGTCGCTCGAGCGACGGGCGTCCCCGCTGCCGACACCGGCGACTCGAGGATCAGCGCCACCGCGGCGGCGACCCCCACAGCGGCGCAGACGACGTGGGGGATCTTGGGTCTGGCCAGCGTCATCTCTGACCTCATGACGGCCCCATGCAGAGGTTGCTGCCGATCCAACCGCCCAGGACGGCGACGCCCGAATCGGCGGTGAACGGATGATCGCAATAGCGCGTGCAGATCTCGTAGCGGATCTTGGCCTGGTGGGGCGTGAAGCCACGCTTGGAAACCAAGTTCACCGGGGGAATATCGAGAAAGTACGCGGGGGGATCGTCCCCGTGCACCGGGTACTGGGTGTCCATGGGAAGGCGAATGAGGTTGCCGTTGGCGTCGTGACTCGCCATCTCCACCGGGTTCTGCTCCGGTGAGACCGAAATCGTGCACAGCCGGATGAGACCGCCGTCGTACGTCTGAGCGTCTTGCTCGTCTTCGAGAAGCGGAATCGGCACCGACGGATCATCGACCTCCGAGATCAGCGGAAGCTCCTGACTGCCGTAGTCCTTCAGCGCCTGCGCGAAGGTGGGATCGGTCGCCGACGTCCAGAGCGTCGGCTGGCCGCTCCATCCACCGAACGATTGCGCCATCTCCGCAGAACCGAACGGCCAGAGCCAGACCTGGAAGTCTCCCGGGGGCGGCGGATTGAAGAGGTCGGAGGTGAAGTCGGAGAGCGACTGGACCAGCGGCGTCGGCAGCGGCACCCGGAGGTTGTTGAAGTAGAGCAGGAAGTAGCGCTGGTGCTGCTCGGGCCAGGTCGCGGCGGCGTCCTTGACCTGTTTGGCCATGCCTGCAGGATCGAGCGCACGGAGGGGCGACTGCCGACAGGGGGTGCCCGCCATTCCGGTCTCAGGATCGATGTCTGCGGAGAGATCGTGGACCGGTAAGGGTCGAAGCTCGGAATAGACGCCGAGCGTCTTGGTCACGGTCTCTTGAATCGTATTGATCGCCGCCGGGCAAAGATCGGCGACCGGGATGCTGAGATCGAGAATGATCTGGTAGGTGAACGGCGTCAGCTCGGTCTTCACCGTGTGGCTGTGATTTCCATCGATGACGTCGGGGATGGTGTCGAGCGCGACCTGGTCGTCAGCCCCGGGGCTTCCGTTGGCCGGCAACGCGCGCACCCCGGCGCAATAGCGGCCGGTCGCCGACAACGAAGGGGGCGCCGGCCAGGGATCCCCGAGCCCGGAGACCGGCACGAACTGGGCTTCGGGCGGGAAGAAGCCGGGGACGCAGACGCCCCGTCGGTCCCAGACCGATCGCTCGAGCGATCGCGGAAAGACGAAGGTGCCGTCACCACCGATCACGTCGTCGATCTTCGCCGATAAAATCTGGTTGTTGCGTCGGAAAGTCGACGTCAGCATCAGGGTCTTGTCGACGTACTGGATGAGCGAGGGCGTATTGCCCGGCGACGTGCCGTAGGTAGGATTGAGCGTTCGCACGGGCGTGGTCCCTTTGGTCGGTAACTGATAGTGCCCGGGCAACACGATCTGTGCGCATATTCCGCCGCCGTTGCCGCAGGGCGCGACGCCGCCCGGGAACAGCGAGGCCGCGAAGTCGATTGTCTGCCAGTTCCCCGCGGCGTCAGCCAGCTGGTAGGTCACGGATGAGTCGGCCTGCTCGGCCGCCATGCGCCAGCGAACCACTGTCACGTTCTCCTGGCTGCTGTAGATGACGTTGATGTGGCGCGGGGCGAACGGGGCGTCGACGAAGGTCACGTTTCCGCAGGCGCCAAGCCCGCACAAGAGACCCCCAAGCAGACGACCCCAGAGAAGCCTCAGAAACCTGATACCGCCATCGGGCAACGCGACGCCAAGATCGCATAGACGATCACTGATACGACTGCCAACTTGGTTGCGCGCGGATATGACTCTGGGCGGAGTGCGACGGCGGACATATCGGTAGGCGGAGGCGATCATGTGTTGTTAAATGGGCGCGGAGGCGAAAAACGGCCCATCACAGACCCACCCTGCGCACCACCGGTTGTCGTCAACGTTGTCGTCCGAGCAAGAACCGTGCGCAGCCCCCATCCTGGCCCGCCCCGTGCACCCCACTGCTTCGGAGCCGTCGGGGCACTGCAATGATCAACGAACCGAAGTCGTTTTATTGTCAAGCAACAAGCCGTTTTCGTGGTGGAGGTTCATCGCATGGCGTCTGAGTTTCACCGGGGCGGGGTCGGCCTGATGGCGTTGATCGGGGGGGCGGTCGCGACCAGCCTCGCCACCGGGGGCGTCGTGATCCTGGCGCAGATGTCAGGGTGCTGTGGGGGCGCGCCGACCCATGGCTGCAAGTTCGTCGAGAGCCAAGACGCCGCCATGGACAGCTCGGCCGACATGGCAATGGTCTGCCCGCTCGCGTGCGACCCCGGGTCTTATTGCTGTCTTGACGGCACCAAGGAGCCCCCCCTCTACTGCGTGGGTCCAGGGCAAGTGTGCCGGGGGGTGACGGCATCCTGCACCGGCGACCTGGATTGCATCGACAGGGGGCAGCACTGCTGCGGCACCGTCGACACCATGACGGTGCGGTGCCAGGCCGAATGCTCAGGCCACTACAAGGACGACCAGACGGCCAGGATCTGCGAGAGCGATCAGGAGTGCCCGCCGGATCTTCCCAAATGCGTCAGCCACACGCTGAACGGCATCACGCTGTTCTTTTGCGACACGCCCTGACCGACTGCCGTCGTCGGGACGTCAGGCGCGCGGGACCACCTCGCGCCAGCGTGCGATCAGCGCCTCGCGCTCGGCGGCCTTCATCGTCGGGTTGAAGACCTGCATGTGGGCGGTCTCGCCGCTCTTGTTCTTCGCCACCAGGCCGATGCCACGCGCGGCCAGCTTGGCGGCGCCGAGCGCGGTCGATTCGACCATCTCGGGGCGAAAAATCTGGGTGCCCAGCAGGTCGGCCTGAATTTGCAGCAGCAGATTGTTGGCCGAGGCGCCGCCGTCGACGCGCAGGGCATTGATGCTCCGCGCGGCATCGATCTGCATCGCCGTCACCAGATCGACGGTCTGAAGCGCGATCGCCTCGAGCGCGGCGCGGGCCAGGTGCGCGCGGGTCGTGCCTCGGGTGATGCCGGCGATGAGACCGCGCGCCTGCGGCCGCCAGTGCGGTGCCCCCAACCCGGACAGCGCCGGCACGATGGTGACGCCCCCCGAGTCAGGGACCGAGCGTGCGAGCGCCTCGACGTCGGCCGCCTTCTCGATGATGCCGAGCCCGTCGCGCAGCCACTGCACCAGCGCGCCGGCGATGAACGCGCTCCCCTCGAGCGCGTAGGCCGTCTCCTCGGCCCGCTCCTCGGCGGCGCCCGCGCGCGTGAGCGTCCAGGCGACCGTCCCGAGCAGGCCGTTGCGCGACAGGATCGGATTGGGACCGACGTTCATCAAGATGAACGCGCCGGTCCCGTAGGTGCACTTGGCGTCGCCGGCGGCCACGCAGTCCTGTCCGTAGAGGGCGGCCTGCTGATCACCGGCGACGCCCGAGATCGGGACGCCGTCGGGCAGCCCGGGGACACCGCGGGTGACGGCGATGACGTCCGCAGAACCCTTCACCTCGGGCAGCAGCGGCAGCGGCACGTCAAACAGGCGGCAGAGGTCGTCGCTGAAGAGTCGGGTCTCGATGTCGAGCAGCAGCGTGCGCGACGCGTTCGAGACATCGGTGGCGTGGACCCGCCCTCCGGACAGCCGCCAGATCAGGAAGCTGTCGACGGTTCCGAAGGCGATCGCCCCCTGCTCGGCGCGCCGGCGCAGGTCGGCGACGTTGTCGAGCAGCCACCTGATCTTCGTCGCCGAGAAGTAGGGGTCGAGCACCAGGCCGGTTCGCGCCCGCACCATCGCTTCGTTTCCAGCGCGCTTGAGCGCGTCGCAGGCGTCGGCGGTGCGCCGGTCCTGCCAGACGATCGCGTTGGCGACCGGACGCCCGGTCTCGCGCTCCCACAGCAAGGTGGTCTCACGTTGGTTGGTGATGCCGACGGCGCGGATCTTGGTCGCATCGACGCTGGCCAGCGCCTCGCCGAGCGCGCCGGTCACGGTGCTCCAGATCGCCTCCGGGTCGTGCTCGACCTCGCCGGGGCGCGGGTAGATCTGCGGCAGCTCGCGATATCCGCGCGCCCGCACCACCTGCTGGTCGTCGATGACCAGCACCGTTGTTCCGGTCGTTCCCTGATCGATGGCTAGGACGAGATCGCTCACGGCCGCGGCAGTTTAGCAGCATCGGGGACGCGGTTGCTCGCGTGCGGAACCGGCCCGCCGACCTGCTTCGCCAGGAAGCCGAGCACGGCGTTCGAGACCGCGCCGCGCTCCACGTCGAGGGTGACGATGTGGAAGGAGCGATCGAGCCAGAGCCGCTCGATCACCTCGGAGCCGAGGCTGCCGGTCAGCTCGAGCGAGTCGTCCATCGGGACCGTGTGATCGTGGCGCCCGTGGATCACCAGCGTCGGCGTGCGGACGTTGGGCAGATCGGCGCGCACCGTGTTCATCAGGTCGAACAGGCTGGTCACCGCCGAGATGGGAAAGGCGCGCAGCGATGGGTTCGCGTCGCGCATTTCGGGATCGGAGATGTCCGAGCCCTTGAGCTTGGGGATGCAGGCGAAGGCGTGCGAACGGAAGTCGAGCGGCAGCGAGGCCAGTAGCCGCACGCCGCGGCTTTGAAAGGTTCGCATGCGCAGCGGCGCCGCCATGATCACCTGGGCCGCGATCCAGTCGGGATGAAGGTGGGCCAGCCGCAGCGCCAGCAGGCCGCCCATCGAAAATCCCACCACGCAGATCGGTCGGCCTCCGACGCGCTGGCGCAGCTCTTCCATGGCCCGCTCGGCGGTCGCCAGCCAGTCGGGCCACTGGGTCGCCGCCAGGTCGCGCAGCGTTCCGCCATGACCGGCCAGCAGCGGGGCCTCGATCGAGTAGCCCGCGGCGCCGAGAGCCTCGGCCAGCGGCCGAATCTCGAACGGTGTGCCGGTCATGCCGTGCAGGACGAGCACACCCCTCGCGTCGCCCATCAGCGAGATGGGGGCTTTGCTGCCGGTGCCCGTCTGGAAGGGGAACATAAAAAAACGGGGCTGGCGAAAATCGCCGCCCCGCTTCAGGTGAAGAGCGACCGGGAGGGCCTTACCCCTCCCGCGGCGGCGAAGCCGCTAGGGGCACCCGGTCTTCACGACGCCGGGGATGCACTGGGCGCACGAGACCGAGGTCTGCAGGCCGCTCGGCAGCGGATCGGTGCCCCGGTTCACGTTGAGGATCAGGAAGTTGCCCGGGCACTTGTTGGCGTCGACGTCGAGCGACCAGCAGGGCGGGGTGTTCCCGTTCACTGAACAGGCCTGCAGCGCGGTCGCAAAGGTCTTTCCACTGTCGACATAGTGATCGGTGACCTGGCACTCAGGCTGAATGCCGGGCGCGTTCGTGTCGGTGTCGACCAGGTTGTTGCCGATGCACTGCGGGCCGAGCAGCTTGCCGAGCTCGGTGGCGATCAGCTGCAGCGAGGGGGCGAACGAGTTCGCGCAGATCGTCTGCGCCAGGCCGTGGTTGCCGAAGGCCTCGACCCACTGCTGGATGCGGACCGACGGGTCGGCATACTCGCCGCTGTTCTGGGTGCAGGAGTGGACGATGCTGGGGTGCATCTCCGTGTCCATGCCCTGCTGGATCATCTCGATGCTGTAGGGGGTCGCCGGGCCGGTGATGGCAGCGACGAAGATTTGGTTCGGATCGGTCTTCAGGCCCTTGAGGAACGAGATCTCGTCGGAGAGCTTGGTGAGCCGTCCGCTCGAGGTGTCGTTGGAGATGCAGCCCTGCAGGTTGTTCATGGCCGGGCCACGCGGCGGCGGCTGCAGCGTTCCGTTGATGTTGCAGAGGTGACCGAACTCGTTGCAGCGCCACGACCAGAGCGGCCCCAGCTCCGAGGACATCGTGGTCTGGGTCGGATCGACCATGTTCGAGTCGTCGGGGACCGAGCAGTCGTCCTCGTTGGTGATCAAGATGACCGCGAGGAACGCCTCGGGGCGAAGGAAGCCTTCGTTCCCGGGCGGAACGTTATTCGGGTCGAGCGCCCAGCGCACCGACTTCAACTGACCCTCGAAGCCGCACCCCTGGTCGCCGAGCGCGGCGATACAGGTGAAGGCGGCGCTGATGTCACCTTGGTAGTTCTTGACACCCTGGTTCATCGACGCGCTCAGGTAGGTCTGGCCGTTCGGCAGCGGCGGCGTCGCGCAGCCACCCCGCGGCGTCGATTGAAACTGGCCGCGATCGCCGCCGAACGCGCAGTGGTAGGTCGGCAGGTCGAACTTGCCAGGACCGGTATCGGACGACACGACGGCGACGTGGATGTCGGGCAGGCCCGTCCCATTTCCCTCGCCGGTCGGCAGTGCCTTGAGCACGTCCATGAAGACCGGGAACTGCATCAGCAGCTTGGCCTGCAACGGCAGCATCGACTGCGAGTTGTCGACCATGAAGAGGATGTCGATCTTCCGATTCAGCGTCGCCTGGAAGGTGTTGTTGACCACCGAGGTCGGATTGGGCGTCGGAGCCTCGAACGTCCGCGAGTTGCAGGCCCAGATCAGCGGCAGCGCTGAAGCGACCGCAACCCAGCGAGTCACAGCCCATACACGGCGCCAGCGAATCGGAACGAGACCCTTCATTTGATCCTCCTCAGACGAAGCCACTAAAAACAGACGAGATGCGAGATGACGGGGGGCGGGGACGGCCCGCGAAAATCGGCGGCGGACGAGTCCTGAAAAACCGGGCGATTATAGGGAGTTCTCTTTTCCATCGCAATCATCCAATCGCCGATTCCGAGACTCGTCGCTCCTGGTGTCTAAGCAAGGTGCGGGCCGGGTTCGCCCGATGTAAGGGTCGATAATCTCATGGGTTCAGTGCCGGCGCCGACAACTTTGTTGGCGGCCGTCTCAACCGAGTTGCCGGTCGTCTTGCCGGTCGTCTTGCCGGAAGTGGCGCGGCCGGCGTGCGCGCCGCCACGCGGGGCACGGCCTGCGGGTCAGCGAGGCCGAACCCGGGCGATGCCACACAACATCTCTCCGGCGAAGTAGCGAGTCCCGTCAGGATCGCTGAGTCGCTTGGGCCGCAGGAAGCTGTTGATGATCTCGCCGCGCTCGTCGCGGCGCGCCAGTGGTTGGTGCGGGTCGACGTAGCCGCGCTGCAGCTGTCCGTCGCGCGCCTCGACGAAGGTGATCCGCCCGCGGGCATCCATTTCGACCACGATGCCGAGGCGGTCGGCGCAGTCGAGGTCGCTGTCGCCGCGGCTGAGCGTGTCGAAAAAGACAACATCCCCGGCGCGCACGCCGTCGGACTCGACCAGCTCGTGGGAGGTCCGCATGTAGCCCCAGAGCGCGCCGGCCGTGCCGTCGGTACCGAAGCGGAAGCCGGCGGCGTGGATCCGATCGACCACCATCGCGGCCGTCTTGTCGCCGCTGGCCAGTGTTCGTTGGTGGGCTCGGGGCGCCGCCCGCGTCACCCCCGGCTGCTGGTGGCGCGCCGACAGGAACACCGGTGAGGCGATCCGCCGCGCCGGGGGACCCGAGGCACAGCCGGCGAGCAGCGGCGCCCCCAGCAGTCCGGCCAGCAGGCCGATCCTCAGCCGTCGCAGCGGGAGCCTCATCCTGCCGCCATGCTAGAGCATGTAGGCCTGAAGTCTACATTTTGACCGCCTCCCCGGGGCACGCGCGTGAGGGGAGGCGCTAGAATGACCGTGATGAGAGATGTGATGGTCATCGGAAGCGCCCGCACGCCCATAGGCGCCTTCCAGGGTGAGCTTGGCTCGGTCTCCGCACCTCAGCTGGGGGCGGTAGCGATTCGCGCCGCTCTCGAGCGTGCCCGAGTCGCTGGCGACGCGGTCGGGGAGGTCTACCTCGGCTGCGTGTTGCCGGCTGGTCAAGGGCAGGCCCCGGCGCGCCAGGCGTCCATCGCCGCCGGGATCCCGAATTCGGTCGGCGCGGTCACGATCAACAAAGTCTGTGGGTCAGGCTTGAAGGCGGTCGTCTTCGGCGCCAACGCCCTGGCGACCGGGGAGCACGACGTCGTCGTCGCCGGCGGGATGGAGTCGATGACCAACGCCCCCTACTTGATCCCGAAGGCGCGCGAAGGGCTACGGCTCGGCCACGGGCAGTTGATCGATTCGATGATCCACGATGGGCTCTGGGACGCGTACGGCAACGTGCACATGGGCGAGTGCGGTGAGCTGTGTGCGCGCGAGAACAACATCAGCCGCGCCGAGCAGGACGCGTTCGCCGCCGAATCGTACCGGCGCGCGCGGGCGGCCGACGCCGCCGGCAAGTTCCGCGGCGAGATCGTCCCGGTCGAGGTCGCGCAGCGCAAGGGGCCGCCGCGCGTGATCGCCACCGACGAGGGACCGCGCCGCGGCGACGTCGAGAAGCTAGCCACTCTGCGGCCCGCGTTTCGCAAGGACGGAACCATCACCGCGGGCAACGCCTCGTCGCTCAACGACGGTGCGGCCGCGGTCGTGCTGGCGGGGGCCGACGTCGTCAAGGCGCGCGGCCTGACGCCGATCGCGCGCATCGTCGGGTCGGCCGGGCACGCGCAGGCGCCCGAGTGGTTCACGACGGCGCCCGCGGGCGCGATCGGCCGGCTGCTCGACAAAATTGGCTGGCGGGTCGCGGATGTGGATCTCTGGGAGATAAATGAAGCCTTCGCCGTGGTGTCGCTGGTGAATAACCGTTTGCTGGGGCTGGATCCGGCGCGGGTCAACGTCTGGGGCGGCGCGGTCGCGCTCGGGCACCCGATCGGCGCCAGCGGCGCGCGGTTGCTGGTGACGCTGCTGGCGGCGCTGCGCGACGCCGGCAAGCGGCGCGGCGTCGTCTCGCTGTGCATCGGCGGCGGCGAGGCGATCGCGGTAGCCGTGGAGCTGGCTTCGTGAGCCCGCCGGCGCCTTCGATCGAACGACTCGGCGTCATCGGAGCGGGGCAGATGGGCCGCGGCATCGCCCAGCTGGCGGCGGTGCGCGGCCTGGCGGTGACGCTGGTCGACTCGAGCCGAGACCTGGCCGAGCGGGGCCGGGCGGTCATCGCGGGCCACCTCGGGCAGCTGGTCGAGAAGAAGAAGATCGCTGCCGAGGAGCGCGACGCCGCCCTGGCGCGCATCGTCCCGGCCGACATCTACGCCGGCGATCTCGAGAGCGTCGACTTCGTCGTCGAGGCCGCCACCGAGAACATCGATCTCAAGCGGGAGATCTTCGGCGCGCTCGACCAGGCGTGCCGCCCCGGCGTCATTCTGGCGACCAACACGTCGTCGATCAGCATCACCGGGATCGGCGCCGCGGTGACCCGCCCCGATCGGGTGATCGGGATGCACTTCATGAACCCGCCGCCGATCATGAAGCTGGTCGAGATCATCCGTGGCCTGCCGACGTCCGACGCGACCTACGAGACGACGCGCGCGCTCGCCGAGCGGCTGGGCAAGACCACGGTCGTCTCGCGCGACATCCCCGGCTTCGTCGTGAACCGCATCCTGATGCCGATGCTCAACGAAGCCTGCTTCGCCCTGTTCGAGGGGATTGCCGTCGAGAAAGACATCGACGTCGCGATCCAGCTCGGCCTCAACCACCCGATGGGACCGTGCGCCCTCATGGATCTGATCGGGCTCGACACCACGCTCGCGATCCTCGAGGTTCTGCACCGCGAGCTCGGCGACCCCAAGTATCGGCCCTGCCCGCTGTTGCGCCAGTACGTCGCCGCCGGGTGGCTGGGGCGGAAGGCGGGCCGCGGCTTTTACCACTACCCAGCGGCCCCGAGGCCGGTCGGCACGCCGGCCGCGGAGAGCAAATGACCGACAGCGGGATCTTCGTCGACGCGGGCGGCCCGATCGCGACCGTCACCATCAATCGCCCGCAGGTGTTGAACGCGCTCGACGAGGTCACGCTGCGCGAGCTGGTGGCCGCGTTCGCCGGGCTGGCCGAGGCGCCCGACCTGCGGTGCGTGATCGTCACCGGCGCCGGCCCCAAGGCCTTCGTCGCCGGCGCCGACATCGGCGCGATGGCCGGGCTGGGGCCGCGCGACGCGCGCGCGCTCGCCGAGCTGGGCCACGAGGTGGGCGACGCGATCGAGGCGCTCGCCGTGCCGGTGATCGCGGCGGTCGGCGGCTTCGCGCTCGGCGCCGGTTGCGAGCTGGCGCTGGCGTGTGACTTCATCTACGCGTCCAGCGCGGCCAAGTTCGGCCAGCCCGAGGTGAACCTGGGCGTGATCCCTGGCTTCGGCGGGACGCAGCGGCTGGCGCGCCGGATCGGCCTCGGGCGCGCGCGCGAGCTGGTCTACACCGGCGCGATCATCCCGGCGGCCGAGGCGCTGCGCATCGGGCTGGTCAACGCCGTCGTCGAGCCGGCCGACCTCATGCCGCGCGTGCGCGCCGTGGCCGAGACGATCGCCACCAAGCCGCCGCTCGCCGTGGCCGACGCCAAGCGAGCCTTGCGCCTGGGCGCCGACATGCCGCTGGCGGCCGCGAACGAGCTGGAGCGGCACCTGTTCGCCGGCCTGTTCGCGACCGCCGATCAGAAAGAGGGGATGCAGGCCTTCGTCGAAAAGCGTCCCGCGAAGTTTCAAGGGCGCTAGCACGGTCGATAGCAAGATCGATGGCAAGGTCGCCAAGACGACCGAAGGTCGCTAACATGGGACGGCCATGGATCTGGATCTGACCCCCGAGCAGAAGCTGATTCGCGATACCGCCCGCGGGCTGGCGACGAACGAGATCGCCAAGGTCGCCGCGCAGATCGATCGCGAGCACCGTTTTCCGCGCGAGATCGTCGCCAAGCTGGGCGAGCTCGGCATGCTGGGCGTCGCGGTGCCCGAACGCTGGGGCGGCGCGGGGATGGACAACGTCAGCTACGCGCTGGCCGTCGAGGAGATCTCGCGCGGGTGTGCGTCGACGGGCGTGATCATGTCGGTGCAGAACTCGCTGGTCTGCGATCCGATCTTGACCTTCGGGAACGACGAGCAGCGCCAGCGCTGGCTGCCCGGGTTGGCCTCCGGCAAGAAGCTCGGCTGCTTCGCGCTGTCGGAGCCCGACGCCGGTTCGGACGCGGCGGCGCAGAAGACGACCGCGGTGCCCGAGGGCGCCGGCTGGCGGCTGAACGGCACCAAGAACTTCATCACCAACGGACCGGTCTCGAACGTCGTCCTGGTTTTCGCCATGACCGAGCCCGCGCGCGGCAACCGCGGCATCTCGGCCTTCGTGGTCGCCGCCGACGCGCCGGGGATCAAGTTCGGTCCCGCCGACGACAAGATGGGGATCCGGGGCGCGCCGTCGTGTCAGATCTTTTTCACCGACTGCGTGGTTGCGGGCGACGCGCTGCTGGGCGCGCCCGGCGACGGATTCAAGATCGCGATGCGCACGCTCGACGGCGGGCGCATCGGGATCGGCGCGCAGGCGGTCGGGATCGCGCGCGCCGCCTTCGAGGACGCCACACGCTACGCGCTGGAGCGCAAGACCTTCGGCCAGCCGATCGCCGAGCACCAGGCGATTCAATTCAAGCTGGCCGACATGTGCACGGAGATCGACGCCGCCCGCCTGCTGGTCTGGCGGGCCGCGGTCAAGAAGGACGCCGGCCAGCGCTACACGACCGAATCGTCGATGGCCAAGCTGTTCGCGTCCGAGGTTGCCAACCGCGTCGCGAAGGAAGCGGTTCAGGTCTTCGGCGGCTACGGATACCTGACCGATTTCCCCGTCGAGCGGCACTTTCGTGACGCGAAAATTACGGAAATCTACGAAGGCACCAGCGAGATTCAGCGCCTGGTCATCGCTTCGGCCTTGCTGAAGGACTAGCGCTGGCGCTAAGTTCCGGCTCGGACCGGGTGAATCGCCTAGGGTCCAAGAGGAGGATCCATGCGGCGCAAGACGCTACGCCCGACCGGTTTCGCCCCGGCTATTTTCTCGATGCGGTCGTTTTTTTCGTTGCTGTCGATTTTCTCGATGGCGAGCTTTTCTTGCGCCGAAACGTCGAACGACCAGCACGTACGCATTGTGAGAAACGCGGAAGAGCCGGCGGCGGTCCTGGGTGGGATCCCACCCGACAAGCAGGCCGAGATTCAGCTGGTGCTCCAGCAGCGGGACACCTCGACGCTCAAGTGCTACCAGGACGTACTCAACGACAAGCACGACCGCGCCTTCAAGGGGACGGTGTTCGTGATGCTGACGATCGAGCCCTCGGGGACGGCGTCGGACGTCAGCGTGGTCGGCGGCAGCCTCAACAACCCCGAGGTCGGCCAGTGTTTGGTCTCCAAGATAAAGGAATTCGAGTTTCCGGCGATCCCCAATAAGGGATCGATGCAGTACGAGTACCGCTTCCAGCCTGCCTACTAGTTGAGCTTGGGGAGGCGCGCAGGCCACCCGCGGGGGCGCCTGCGGTCCCTGATGTATTGCGGGCGGAGCCGTGATTGGCTTTGCTTTCCGTTCGGCACTACCCAGAGGAGAGAATGAGTAGTAAGCACACAGCGACGACGCTCGTCATGGTGGCCGCCGTGGGGTTTTGGGGGTGCGGGCACGGAGAGGGGACGAAGAGGGCGCAACGCGGACCGCAGCGACGGGTGGCGGCAGCCGCGGCGCCCCGCCCGGCGACGCCGCCGCCCGAGATGCAGCTGCAGAGCGAGCTGGGCGTCGTCGAGACGGCCGACGTGGAAGAGGTCATCGAGGGGCACTTCGAGGAGATTCGGGGCTGCTATCAGCGCGCCGGTAAGGCCCAGCGATACGCCGGCGGCACGGTCACGCTGCGCTTCGTCGTGAGCGGCAGCGGCCAGACCGAGGATGTTCTCGTCATCGCCTCGGACCTGGGCAACTACAGCGTCGAGCGCTGCCTGGTCGAGGTGGGGCGGCGGCTCGAGTTCAAGGCTCCGGCCGGCAACAAGGCGACCACCTTCGACTACCCGGTCGAGTTTCGCTCGACGCACGAGATGGCGGTGCTGGATCTGGACGGCACCAAGATCGAACACGAGCTCTCGGGCCTGCTGCCGCGGCTGGCGGCGTGCGGCCGCCTGGCCAGCGACGTCGTCACCGCGATCATGTACATCGAGCCGAACGGATTTCCCGGCTCGGTCGGGCTAGCCGCCGCGACCAACCTCGACGAAGGGGTCGCCGATTGCATCGTTCACACCATCCGCCACTCGCGCATGTCGACGGTGCTGCCGGGGCGGGTCCTGCGCTGCAACTTCAGCATCCCCGGCGTGGTCGCTAGCGCCGAGCCCTCGACGCGGCACGGAGCTTCGAGTGTCGCCGCCCATAAGCGGCATAGATGACCAGTCCGATCGCCATCCAGATGACCAGACGCAGCTGGGTGTCGCCGCCGCTCGACATGATGATGTAGAGGGCCGACGCCGCGCCGCACAGCGGGACGATGTAGGGACCGCCGGGGAAGCGAAACGCGCGCGGGATGTCGGGGCGCTTCACGCGCAGGATCATCACGCCCAGGCTGACCAGCACGAACGCGAACAGCGTCCCGATCGACACCAGGTGGCCGAGCACGCCGATCGGCAGCAGGCCGCCCGCGATCGCGCAACCGACGCCGGTGATGATCGTCGTGATGTAGGGGGTGCCGAAGCGCGGATGCACCTTGGTGGCGAACTGGGGGAACAGCCCGTCCATCGCCATCGAGAAGAAGACCCGCGGCTGGCCCATGAGCATCACGATCATCACCGACGAGAGGCCGGCGACGGCGCCGATCTCCACCGCTGCCTCGAGCCAGCCCACGCCCATGGCCCGCGCGCCATAGCCGACCGGGTGCGGGACCGACAGCTGGTTGAACGGGACGACGCCGGTCAGCACCAGCGACGCCGCGATGTACAGCACCGTGCAGATCGCCAGCGATCCGAGGATGCCGATAGGCAGATCCCGCTGCGGGTTCTTGGTTTCCTGGGCGGCGGTCGAGACGGCGTCGAAGCCTATGTACGCAAAGAAGACCGCCGAGGCGCCGCGCATGATCCCCGAGAAGCCGAAGCGCCCCGGTCCCTCATTGGGTGGGATGAACGGGTGCCAGTTCTCGGGCCGCACGTGGCCGATGCCGACGCCGATGAACATCAGCACGACGATCACCTTCACGTACACGATCACCCCGTTGAAGCGCGCCGACTCTTTGATGCCGACGACGAGAATGATCGTGGCCAGCATGGTGACGAAGACCGCCGGCACGTTGAGGTAGGCACCCGTCGTGATGAACTTGCGCGCGATCTCGTCGTAGGCGAACGGGGCGGTGGTCCAGGCTACCGGCAGATCCACGTGGACGAAGTCGCGGCAGAACGCCACGACGTATCCCGACCATCCGACGCTGACCGTGGCGGCGCCCATGGCGTATTCGAGGATCAGGTCCCACCCGATGGCCCAGGCGACCAGCTCGCCCATCGTCGCGTAGGAATAGGTGTACGCGCTGCCGGCGATCGGAATCATCGACGCCATCTCCGCGTAGCAGAGCCCGGCGAAGGCCGACGCGATCCCGGCGACGACGAACGACAGCACGACCGCCGGCCCCGCGTTGGCGGCGGCGGCGTGGCCGGTGATCACGAAGATCCCGGTGCCGATGATCGCTCCGATCCCCAGCAGCACCAGGTCGGTGGCGGTCAGCGTTCGTTTGAGCCCGTGCGAGCTCTCGGAGTCGCTGCGGAGTTGGTCGACCGACTTGGTCGCGAATAGCGGATTCGAGCTAGGCATTCTCTACCCCCCTTGTTGCGGAGCGCAGCATCGCGACCGCAGTGTAGACGACGACGCCGACGACGAGCCACTTGACCCAGGACAGCGGCAGCTGCTTGACGATGAAAGCGGCGATCAGGACCGCCGGCAGCCCGCCCACGGTCAGACCGATCGCGGCGCGCAGGTTGTAGCGGCGCAGGCTGAGGAACCGCACGCTGCCCGCCGGCATGAGGAAGGCGCACGAGCCCATCATGATCGGGAAGGCGGTGGACGGGTTCATCCCGAGCAGCGCGACCAGGATCATGCACGGGGCGAACAGCCCGATCCCCAGCGTCATCAGCGCGCCCAGCACCAGATTGCCGGCGATCGCGATCGCCAGGCGCACGCCGTCGAGGCCGAGCGCGGTGCCGCCGCCCGGCACCAGGCCGAGCTGGCGCGCCACCATGATCGCTCCGGCGAGGATCAGCAGCACCCCCATGCCGATCTGGATCTTGCGTCGCGGCCAGCCGGCGACGATGCCGGCACCGAACCAGGCCCCGACCGCCGACGCGGCGACCATCGCGATCAGCGTCTTCATCTCCACCTCGACGACGGCGATGAAGATGAACGCCTCGGCGAACGTCGGGACGGCGTGGCCGATGTTCATCGTGCCTGGGATCTCGTCGTCGGAGACGACGCGACCCAGCTTGAAAAGCGAGGTGGTGGTCGCGAACGACCCGATGCCCAGGGTGTCGAGGAAATCGGTGACCGCGCCGATGGCGACGGCCGAGAGTCCCGGGACGGCGTCGGCGGCGCGGGTGCCGGCGCGGCGCGCCGCGATCCACCAGGCGCCCAGGAAAAGCGCCGCGAGCAGTGCCAGAGCCAGAAGCAGAAATTCTTTGGCGCTGGCGCTCGCTTCATTCAAGCCAGCTCACTGTAGTCGAACGCGTTGCTGCCAGGGCAACGGTTTACGGCCGCGGGTGACAACAGTTCGCGGGCGCGCGCATAAAACTCAGCCAATAGTTTGAGTAACTTAGATTACCATGCAGATGGCAGGATCTATGCTGTGTCCCTGTCGGTGGTTCGGCGGGCTCAAGTCCCGCTCCGGTCCATCGGAGGAGGAACATGGCACACCCACGACGTTCCGATTGGTCTGCGCTGCTGCTCGGCAGCACGCTGCTCGCAGGCTGTATGTCGCCCGACGCCGCCAGCACCCGCAACACGCAGACGGGCGTGTCGGAGCTGGTGTCGGTCAACGGGCTCAGCATGATCAACGGGCTGAGCATGACCAACGGGCTGAGCATGACCAACGGATTGGCGGGGAACGGTCTGTCGGGCGCGAAGCTACAAATGTACCCGCTCAATTCGACCGGTCTGCCGGCGACGAGCACGCTCATGAACTCCAGCTCGGGACGCAGCACGGTGAGCTACCTGGTTCGCTGCGCTCTGCCGGTCGGACACCTCGTCACCGCCAAGGACGGCAACGGAACGCCGTACCTCTTCGCCGGCCAGATCGGCGTCGCCCCGGAGTGGGAGGCCGGCACCTGCGGCGCCACCTGCCAGGAGCGCGTGACCGGCTGCATGCTCGCGCACGTCAACACCTCGGGACAGCACATCTCGATCTGGCTCGACAGCGAGGGGGCGATCGGCTGGGGCAGCAACAGTCTGTTCCCGTATCAGGAAGGGTCGTTCTTCGGAAACATCTTCGTCAGCCCGCCGGTCGCCGATTTTTGCAACGGCAAGGACTTCGACCTTGGCACCGTGCCTGGTCGACTGGGCGTCGGCCAGAACAACGCGCCGTACGTGAACCCGTTCTACTCGGGCGCGCTTTGCAAGAACACCTGCACCGCCGCTGATTCACCCAACAGCGCCGACGGCTTCAAGCAGTGCCTCACCAACAAGCACGTGGTCACCGTGTGGCGGAACTTCGATCCGCTCACGCCGTACAGGATCTGCAACAAGACCACCGCGCGCTGCCTCGAGGTCGCCGGCAGCAGCACCTCAGACGGCGCCCCCTTGCAGCAGCGGACGTTCAACGGCGGCAGCAACCAGAAGTGGATGATCCTGCAGATCTCCCCGAAGAAATACCGTGTCTTCAACGTCAACAGCGGAAAGACGCTGGACAGCCTCTCCGGCAAGACCACCGACGGTACCACCGCCGTGCAGAACCCTTACACCGGCGCGTCGAGCCAGCTCTGGTCGTTCACGTCGCTCAGCGACCAGCCGGGCTTCTACGAGATCAGTCCGGTCGCCAACACCAAGACGTCGATTTGCCCCTGGGGTTCGCTGTACGCCGACGGCACGCCGATCGAGGAGTGGACGTACAACACCGCCGACTATCAGAAGTGGACGATCACGCCCGCGAATTGAAGCGCGGCTCGTTCACGGGCGACGTGCCCGAGATGGTCCTTGCCGATGGCCTTGCCTCTTCGTGCCCATGGCGCGCACCAAGCGCACATGTGGTTTGGTGACGGCCTCTGTAAGCATCTGTCAGGCCAACATGTTGTTGTCGAGGCAACGGCCGATCAACTGGCGGACAACAAATTTGGCATCTTGTGGCACACAGACCCACTGTTTTAAGGTGTTTCCCCATACGAAAATTGGCCGGATTCATGCTCCTTGAACCTACGCATGGGGTCTCACAAGATGTTTGGCGCAAGGCTCACGGGTTGGCCGACACTCTGCGCAGGACTGATGCTTGCGGGGTGCGTACCCGGCTCCGGTACCAGCGAACCGGGCGCGTCTCAGTCCGACCTGTTCGCCGTGAACGGCCTGTCGATGATCAACGGCCTGTCGATGACCAACGGCCTGTCGATGATCAACGGCCTGTCGATGACCAACGGTCTTTCGGGCGATGGGCTGGTGTCGGGCAGCGACCTCATGAACACCGACGCCGGCCGCGCCACGGTGGCGTACATGGTTCGGTGCGCCCTGCCGTCTGGCAGCTCGATCACCAAGCAGGACGCCGACGGCGTCTCGTACACCTTCCCGGGCATGATCGGTGTCGCCCCCGCGTGGCAGTGGGGCGGCTGCGACAGCGAATGCCAGCTGCAGATCACCCCGTGCATGCTCGCGCTGGTCAACACTTCGGGCGTGCACATCCCGCTCTGGATCGTCGGCGACAACCCGGTGATCGGCTGGGGTCTCTCCGCCGGGTTCCCCGACGAGGAAGGGTCGTTCTTCGGCAACATCTTCGTCAGCCCGCCCAAGGCCTACTACTGCAACGGCAAGGACTTCGACGTCGGCGTCGTGCCGGGCCGCATTGGTGCGGGGCTGGGCGACGCGCCGTACATCGATCCGTTCGGCGGCACCGGCTACTGCCGCGACAACTGCACCCCCGCCGACATTCCGGACCAGGACGCGGGCTACAAGGCCTGCATGGGCTACAACCACGTGATCACGGTGTGGCGTAACCCCGCCAACCTGTCGGCGACGACGACGACGACGACGACGACGACGACGACGACCGACACGACGACCAGCGCGACTACCTCCGGCGCCGGCGGCGCGGGCGGCGGTAGCCGTCACCGGTCACAGGCGCAGTAGCAAGTCGGGTTCCTGCGGCCCCGGCCTCTCCGCCCGCGAGACGCGAGAGAGGCTAAGATGGGCCGGCGTTGAGCGCCGCCGATCTGTTTCGCCGCAAGCCCTGGCAGGAGAGCGCTTCTGCCGGCGCGGCGGCGACCGGGGACGAGTCGCGCACGCTGCGCCGTACGCTGGGCGGGCTGGACCTCACGCTGCTCGGCGTTGGCGCCATCGTCGGTGCCGGGATCTTTTCCAGCGTGGGCCAGATGGCGGCCGGCGGTCCCGATCACCCGGCGGCCGGGCCGGCGCTGATCCTCTCGTTCGTGATCACCGCGGTGGCCTGCGGCTTCTCGGCCCTCTGCTACGCCGAGATCGCGGCGCTGGTGCCGGCGTCGGGCAGCGCTTACACCTACGCCTACGTCGCGCTCGGCGAGCTGCCGGCCTGGATCATCGGCTGGGACCTGGTGATCGAGTACGCGGTCGGCAACATCTACGTCGCGCAGAGCTGGGCCGACTACTTTCGTTCATTCCTGCGCGGCAGCCTGGGCGTCGACTTCCCGGCCTGGATGGCGTCGGATCTTCAGAGCGCCGCCAGCGACCCGGCCATCGCGGCGGTCGCGCCGAAGCTGGCGACCCCCTTCGGCCAGATCGCGATCGCGTTCAACCTGCCGGCGGCGTTGATCGTCTTGCTGCTGACCGTGCTGCTGGTGATCGGCGTGCGCGCCAGCGCGCGCTTCAACGCGGCGATGGTGACGCTGAAGCTGGTGCTGGTGCTGGCGTTCATCGGCGTGGGCGCCGCCTACGTCGAGCCGGCCCACTGGCGGCCCTTCGCCCCCAACGGATTTCGCGGCGTCTGGGCCGGCGCGTCGCTGGCCTTCTTCTCGTACATCGGCTTCGACGCCATCTCGACCGTCGCCGAGGAGACCCGCAACCCGCAGCGCGATCTGCCGCGCGGCATGATCGCGTCGCTGCTGATCTGCAGCGTGCTTTACATCGCGGTCGCCGCGGTGATGACCGGCCTGTGCGACTACCGCGCGCTCGACAGCGGTGATCCGCTGGCGCAGGCGCTGCTGGCCGTCGGCCTGCCGCGGGCGGCGACGCTGATGTCACTGGGCGCGGTCATCGCCGTCACCGCGGTGCTGCTGGTCTTCCAGCTCGGTCAACCGCGCATCCTGTTCGCGATGGCGCGCGACGGCCTGCTGCCGTCGGGGTTCGCGCGGATTCACCCGCGCTTTCGCACGCCGCACCGCGGGACGATCCTGACCGGCGTCTTCGTCGGCGTCGCCCCGACGTTCGTGACCCAGAGCCAGGCGCTGGAGCTGACCAGCATCGGCACGCTGTTCGCGTTCATCGTGGTCGCCTGTGGCGTCATCGCGCTGCGCATGCGCGAGCCGGGGCGCCCGCGGCCATTTCGCTGCCCAGGCTATCCGGTGACGCCGATCATGGCGATCCTGTCGTGCGGCGGGCTGATGTTCGGTCTGCCGGCCGCGAACTGGTGGCGGTTCGGGATCTGGTTGCTCGTCGGGCTGGCGATCTACGCCGGCTACGGGCGGCGCCGGCACCGTCGGTCAGCGCCGGCCGCGTCGGATCACTGATCGCCGTCTCGACCGGGGTTCGCCGACGCGCGATCACTGACTGGCTTGTGGCAGCTTGTCCTTCTTGTCCTGTTTGTCTTGCGACTGATGCCGCTCTTTTTTCTCGGCGTCGATCGACTTCTGCTTCTGCCGCTTGTCAGCCTCGGCCGCCTTCTTTATCTCGGCGGCAACGTCCTTCTCCATCTGTTTGGCGCGCTTTTCCTCGCACCCTTTGGGCTCGCATTCGCCGGCGCACTCGCACTTACCTTTGCGCCCGCAGAAGCATTTGCCCTGCGCGTCTGCGTAGCAGCCGCAGGCGTTGACCTGCTTTCCGGCCGGAGCTGACGCAGCCGCTGGTTTCT
This sequence comes from uncultured Pseudomonadota bacterium, assembly GCA_963778795.1. Lineage (GTDB taxonomy): Bacteria > Myxococcota_A > Polyangia > Fen-1088 > Fen-1088 > DASRQZ01. Next base: position 70,452 of record CAVZVU010000001.1, read on the forward strand.
TGGCCTTTGCCGCGGCAGCCGCGGGCGGAACGCCGCCGCCGCCGAGAGACCACACGACCGATCCCACCCCGAACACGACCCATGCCGTTCTCAGAAGAAGTCGCTTCATGTCGTCCTCCTTCAAGTTCCAGCATACACACTTGTGCGCCGCGGAATAGCGCGCTCGGCTGGCTACGGCTGAACTAGCTGGATTTGCCGCGTCGTCCACGACGCTCCGCCCCGTTCATCCCGTACGACGATCCAGACCGTGAGGAGGGGATTCGCCGGCATGACCTTGGGCGCGACGTAGTGCGATTCGAGGTGGACGTGATCCTGTCCGGTGTAGAGCAGCGACTGAACCGTGCTGGTCTCGACCGGCGAGAACGTGCCGGAGGTCGTGAAGAAGGCGTAGCGCAGCGTCTCGGCGGCGATGTCGGTGGTGACGACCTGCGGCGGGTTGTCGCGCGTGAGCGTTCGCGTCGAGTACGCCTCGGCGATGGCCCCGCCCGGTTCGAACCAGAGCTCGCCGCCGAGCGGGATGCTGATCGGGTTCCCCTCGGGCAAATCCATGGGACTGACCGGATTGGAGCTCGCGTCGCGCGACGGATAGACGGTCACCTTGGTCACCGTCGGGTTCTGATTGGGCGCCTGCGGCGGCCGATCGGGCAGCTGCTGAGAGAAGATCAGGCGCTTGGTGGCGACGATGCTCTCGGTGCCGGCGCCGAGCTCGAACTGGACGACGATCGGCAGCTGGAAGCCCTGCGCGGCAAAGGGATCGACGCTGTAGGCGAGCGCGAGCAGCGACGGCGCGGCGGCGAAATCGACCGGGATCTCGTGCACGGGCCCGGGGTCGCTGGTCGCCGCCGGCGAATCGGGAGAAATGATCTCCAGCGAGCTCGGCGTCTGACCGGGGACGTTGTGCTGGCAGACGACGCCGTTCTTGCCGGTGGCGGCGGTCACCGAGTCGATCTCGCGTGGACATGCCAGCGCGCTGTAAGAGACGGCGCGGCCGTTTCCCTCCGGATCGACGACCAGCGCCGTGATCGTGCTGGTGAAGGGGGCGGTCTGATTCGGCAGCGCCGCCGGGTCGACGTAGATCTCGGGCGGGTCGGCCTTGATGCCGAGCAACCGCAGATCGATCACCGTGCTCACGTCCTGAAAGCTGGAACAGCCCGGCAGGATCCCGAACGTCAGGCTACCGAGACCGACCAACATCATGCTTCGCGCCGAAATTCGCATCAGAACTTTCCTCGAAGACCCAGTATCGGCAGGATGGGGATTCCGCGCACCGGCGCCGATTGCTGGTTGCGGTAGTCGTAGACCGTGAACTCCGGGTTCTGCGCGTTGTAGACGTTCTGCACGTCCAGGTACGTGCTGAAGCGCCAGGTGTCGAACGTCCAGGTCCGCTCGACGCGCAGGTCGAGCTGGTGGAAGGTCTGGCGCCGCGTCGAGCCCTCCGGGCCCAGCACCGGCCGGTAGACGTTGTAGTCGGAGTCGTAGACCGATCCGACGACCGGCGTCTGGGGGACGCCGCTGACGACGCGGAAGCGCGCGCCGAACTCCCACGCGCTGAGCTTGTAGCTGCCGATGAGGATGAAGTTGTGCGTCTGGTCGAACGGCGTCGGAAAGTAGCTGCCGGTGGTCGGCGCCGCCAGCCCCCCCATCGGTCCGCCGGGGGAGACGTTGCCGACGCTGGGGTCGGTCTGCTCCGCGCGCGACAGCGTGTACGAGATCCAGCCGAAGAAGTGGCGCGTGATCTCGTGCCGCAGCAGCAGCTCCATGCCGTAGCCGCGCCCGCGCCCGCTGTCGTTGAAGTTCGCGACCGGGTCGGCCACCGGCAGGTTGTGCCGGCGCAGGTAGTAGAACGTGGTGTCGAGCGAGATCGCCTGGGTGAGCTTCTGCTCGAAGCCGGCGTGATACTGGTCGGCCCAGATCGTCTGCAGGTTCGGGTTGCCGTACTGCTTGTCGAGCACCTGCGGCTGCTGGGGCTGGTGAAAGATGCCGGCGCCGGCCTTGAGCGCGAAGCGCGGCGTCACCGACCAGTGGGCCGACGATGCGCGGGTCGTAGGTGAAGCGATCGGTGCTGTTGTAGTGGAACCAGTCGAAGCGCAGCGCCGGGGACGATGCGCAGATCCTTGGTCGGGTCGACCAGCGCCTCGACGTAGACCGCGCTGCCGGAGTCGGCGAAGGCGCGGTCGATGTCGGTTATCGTCGGCTGGGTGCGCCCGAACGTGCGCGTCTCGGGCGGCACCGGGATGTGAAAGTGAAGATCCTCGAGGCGCAGCTGGCCGTCGAAGCCGGTCATCAGCGTCAGGTGCTGGTTGATCGGCTTGGTCAGATCTTCGCGCAGGCCGATGACCTGGGCGCCGGTGTCGACGGCGATGCTGCCGGCGTCGAACCGGTTGCTGTCGAACCCGTACGACGGCGACAGCTTCGAGATCCAGCCGTCCTTGCTGACGGTCCAGGTCGCCGACCACGCGGTGAAACCCGATGTGCGTGCCCAGATCCAGGTTGCCGCGCGCCGGGTCCGACGACAGGACGTGCAGCGTGTCGTCGCTGCCGAACACGAACAGCCCGAGCCGCCCCGCGCTGCCGAAGTCCTTGTCGACGCGCGCCTGGTAGTCCCAGTAGACCGGCGTCGCGATCACCGTCGTCGAGCCCTGGCGCTGCGGGATCACGCAGCGGCAGCAGCTGATCGATGTACGACCGGCGCGCCGCGACGCCGCCGGTGACGCCGCCGCCCAGCGGCCCTTCGATCGAGCCGGACGAATCGAGCAGGTTGATGTCGGCGTTGCCGTGCAGCTGCGTCGCCGGCGTCGGTCTTGGTGGTGACGTCGAGGATGCCGGCGGTGGCGCGTCCGTAGTGCACGCCGAAGCCGCCCGGGTAGAAGTCGATCTTGTCGATGAGGTTGGGCGTCAGCACCGACGGCCCGCCCAGGAAGTGATAGAGGATCGGCACGCGCTGGCCGTCGACGAAGACGCTGGAGTCCTGCGGCGCCGCGCCGCGCACCACCAGCTGGCCGAGGCCGAACGGGATGCGCGCGACGCCGGGCAGGTTCTGGATCACGCGCAGCGGATCGCCGAAGGTGCCGGGCACGGTCGTCAGCTCGGCCTGCGACAGGGTGTGGCGCGTGACCTCCTCGCGCTGGCGCTGCGCGCGCACGTGGGTCTCGAAGCGCGCCGCCGCGCGCGTCGGCGCGTAGCAGTTCATCTGCGGCACGACGCTGCCGCCGAGCTGCATCGGCGAGAAGTCCGGATGCAGGGCTCGTGCTCGGTGTCGCTGACGATGACGCGCAGGCCGCCCGGCGCGGCGCCGCGCACCTCGAAGCGGCCGTCGTCGTCGGTGCCGGTGACCACCTCGGCGCGGGCGTTGGCGGCGGCCGGCGCGCCGATCGCGTTGCGGATGACCGCGACGTCGGCGCCGGCGATCGGATCGCGCGTCCCCTTCTCGCGCATGCGGCCGCGCACGATCACCGGCGCGGGCGGCGCGGGCGGCGCCTCGACGGCGGTGGCGCGGGCGGCGCCGGCGGGGGCGGCGCCGCGCGGCGGCGTCTCGACCACCTTGGGGACGAAGTGCACCACGTACTCGATGCGGATCTTGCCGGGCTTGCCGTCGATCTCGGCCGGCGAGAACTCCATGTCGTTGACGGCGGCGATCGCCGCCTCGTCGAACCCGTGACCGGCCGGCTTGGTGACCTGCACGCCGCTGACGTGCCCGTCGGCGTCGATGTCGATCATCATGGTCACGTCGGCCGACAGCTTCTCGGCCAGCGCCTCGGGCGGGTAGACCGGATCGACCGCCTTGGTGATCGCCGGTGGCTTGGTCAGCTTCGGCGCGGGCGGCGGGGGCGGCGCCTCGTCGGGCTTGTCGGCGTTCGGCTGCGCGAAGTCCTGCGCCCGGGCGGGCGCCGGCCAGGCCGCGGTCGCCGCGACCACCAGAGCGACGAGCGGGATCAGCGCGAGCGTTCTCACGTGCGAGAGCCGCGCCCGGGGCGCGCGCGTCGAGGGGGCGAATCGCAAGGTCTCATTCAATGACATACTTTTTGGGGGTGCGTCAGGGTTTGGGTTCGCGTTTTCGTTCGCCCGCACGTTTGCGTTTGCGTCACGACAAGCGCGACCGCACACCACGGTTGGGCCGGCATTGGTATAGTGCCGCGATGAATCTGTCCGGATATCCGCTCGCGGCGCTGGCCGACAAGGTGGGCACGCCATTTTATCTGTACGACGCCCAGATCCTGCAGGAGCGTCTGGCCAAGCTGGCGGCGCTGACCGAGGGACCGGCGCTGCAAGGCACGCTACGCGATGAAGGCGAACTCATCGTGGCGCGTCCTCGAGAGCGTGCGCGCGGCCGGGCTGTGGATCGACGCCGTCAGCGGCAACGAGGTGCTGCGCGCGCGGCGCGCCGGCTTTGCCATGGGCAGCGAACCGCCGGTGGTCATGCTGACCGTCGACGTATTTCGCGACAACGCCCTGACCACCGTGCTCGAGCACAGCATCCTGCCCAACGTCGGCTCGCCCGGCATGATCGAGGAGCTGCGCGGCTCCGGCTACCGCGGCGGCATCGCGTTCCGCGTGAACCCCGGCTTCGGCCACGGCCACGTTCAGTCGTGCGACACCGGTGGGCCGTCGTCGAAGCATGGCGTCTGGATGGACGACCTCAGCCGCGTGCGCGCGATGGCGATCGACGCCAAGCTGCCGATCGTCGCGCTGCACGCGCACATCGGCACCGGGCCGCAGATTCGCGAGTTCGACGAGAACATGCGCAAGCTGGTGTCGCTGTTCGTCGACCTGGTGCCGAGCTTCCCCGACTTGCAGGCGGTGAACCTGGGTGGCGGCATCCCGCACCCGTACCGGCCCGGCAGCGCGGCCTACGATCTCGCGTGGTACCGCCCCGTGCTGGTCGAGGCGGCCGAGCGCCTGGCCAAGGCGGCGCGCCGGCCGATCCGCGTCGAGATCGAGCCTGGCCGCTACCCCGTCGCCGGGATGGGGATGCTGGTCGCGCGGGTCAAGGACATCAAGGAGACCGCCGCCAACGCCAAGGGCCCGGGCCACCGCTTCGTCATGGTCGACGCCGGCTTCGTCGATCTGATCCGACCGGCGATGTACGGCGCTTACCATCAGATCTCGATCGTCGGCGCCGGCGCGAACCGTCCGCCCGAGCCGCTGGTGGTCGCGGGGCCGTTGTGCGAAAGCGGGGACGTGTTCACGCGCGACGATCACGAGCTGCTCGTGCCTCGTCAGCTCGGCCGTCCCGATGTGGGGGATCTGCTGGTGCTTCATGATGCGGGGGCCTACGGGGCTGCGATGAGCTCGAATTACGTCTCCCTCGGTCGCGTGCCGCAGGTCTGGTGGGACGATGGCAGAGCTACACTCATCGCTCGTCGTGAGACGCTTGAAGACATTCAACGCACTGACTGTGACGAACCTCTCTAGGTTGCCCGCGCGCTTTGCTCAATCGCGCGGCTGAGCACGAAAATCCACGCGGAAAATCACGGCTGAGCGCGCGCGTGGCTACTTTTGGCAGCTCGGGCAGAAATACGTCGCGCGCTGAGCCTGAACGATGCGGGTGATCGGGCCGTGCTTGCAGCGCGGGCAGGGCACGGTCTTGCGGCCGTAGATCAGGAACGGATTCTCGCTGCGCCGCTCTTCGACATAAGTGATGTCGGCCGAGCCGCCGTCGGCGCCGTCGGCGGCGAACGCCGCGAGCGTGAACGTGATCGAATCGAGCAACCCCTTGCGCAGGTGGTTCACCTCGACCTGCGACAGCGACTTCGCGGGCCGTCGCGGATCGATCGCCGCGCGGTACAACGCCTCGATCGCCTGGATGTTGCCGACGCCGGGCAGCAGCGCCTGATCCATGATCGCGACCTTGATGGGCTTGCCGATCTCCGCCAGCGACGCGTGCAGCGCGCGGGCGTCGATGCCGTCGATCAGCGGGTCGGGTCCGAGCGCGGAGATCTCGTGGATCTCCTCGAAGGCGGCGCCCGGCACCAGCCGCAGGCGCCCGAAGATCCGCGTGTCGACGTAGTAGAGCAGCGACTGATCGTCGAGCTCGATCGCCACGCGCGCAAAGGGCGGCTCGGGGGCGTCAGCCTTGCGGTGCAGCCACTTCCCCGTGAGGCCGAGGTGCGACCAGAGGCCGACCGGCCCGCTCCGGGTGTCGAGCGTCATGAGGATGTTCTTGCCGACGCGCCGCAGGTCGCGAAATGTCGCGCCCGCCAGCGCCTCCAGCGCCGCGGGGCCTTCGGGACGAAAGATGCGCTTCGCTCCCTCGCGGGGCTCCACGCCGAGAATCTTGCGGCTGGTCATCCAACGGCGCAGGTTGCGGCTGGCGACCTCGACTTCGGGAAGTTCAGGCATGGGATCCGTTAGACTCTGCCCATGGACCAGGCGGCACTCAAGCGCTACCGGCAGAAACTGCACGACCTCAAGGTGGAGATCCTCGCCGAGGGGGACATCGAGCTCGAGCCCGGCCGCAAAGATCCCGCCGCGGTCGGCAGCGACGAGGACGAGCAGCCGCTGGCCGAGATGTCACAGGCGATCGCCTCCAGCCGCAACCGCAGCCGCGCCGACGTGCTGGCGCGCGTCGGCGTCGCGCTGTCCCGCATCGAAGAAGATCCTGAATCTTTCGGCCTGTGCACCGAGTGCGACGAGCCGATCTCCGAGAAACGCCTGCAGCTGATGCCGTACGTCGAGCTTTGCGTCGAGTGCCAGCAGGCGCAGGACGGCCCGCGCAAGAGCGGAAGCCGCCGGCACCTGCGCGACTTCCGATGAGCGCGCCGCCTACCTCAGGTCCGTCGGCTCGGCGAGCGCGTAGTTGATCGCGGGCGCGATCTGTTCGATCGGCATGCCGCGCCAGAAGACCATCCAGTCGGGGAAGCGCGCCATGCCGTCGGACTGCTTGATGTACCAGGGGTTGATCGGATTCGCCGGTCGCGCGCGCCAGAAGAACGACGGGTAATCCCGCAGCATGACCGACCAGATCTCGCCGCCGATCCCCTCGCCTTGGGCCTGGCGCTCGACCGCGAACTTGGTCAGGTAGACGCCGACGGGGGTCTGGCGGATGACGGCGGCGCCGAGGTAGCTCTCCTCGACGTAGGTGCGCTCGACCGGCGTGTCGAAGAAGTCGGCGCGCAGCGCCTTGCCGAACGCCGAGTGAAACAGCGCGCGCAGGCGCGCCTGCTCGACGCCGTTCCAGCCGACGCGCGTCGCGATCTGCGAGCCCCGGCGGATCAGCGTGCCGGCGCCGCTGACCGTGAACAGCTCGCGCAGCAGCTGCAGCGGGTTGACCACGGCGACGCTCATGCGGTGCGGAACCTGCTCCAGCAGCTGCTTGACCTGGCGGACCAGCGTCGTCTGCCGTTTCGAGAGCGTGCCGCCGTTCACCAGCGCGTCGTAGTCGGTGCCGAGGTTCACGACCGACAGCGGAGGGCTGGTGCGCGGACCGAGACCGGCGCCGCGGCTGAGAAAGATCAGCTTGCGCGTATCCAGGCTGGAGGCGAGGGTGCCCAGCATGCGGACGCGCCCGTCGGCGGTGACGTCCTTGGCCGCCTCGAGCGACAGCAGCGGGATCGCGCCCTCGGCGATCGTGGCGCGCACCGCCGCGATCGCCTCGTCGGTCATGGTGCTCCCCGAGCTGAGGATCCGCGCGGGGACGGCGTCCTCGACCAGCCACTCCTGCACGCGCAGCGCCTGGCGGTCGGCCTCGCGCGCGCCGTCGAGCCCGAGCAGCACGATCGGGATCAGGCCGAGGCCGGTGAGGATCCGCAGGTCGAAGTGGAAGGGGTCGAGCGCGCTCCTCACGATCTGGGCGTCGGCCGAGATGATCGCGAAGCTCTCCTTCTTCTGAGCCTGGAAGAGCTTGAGGTAGAGATCGACGTCGGCCTTTTGGCCGACGCTCTCGAGAAAGCGCTGGATGATCTCCGGTTCCATCATGGCGTCGAAGTTGCCGCCAGCACCTGCTCGAAGATCGCCTGCGCCGTCTCGAGATCGGCCAGCGGCACGAACTCGTCGGCGGCGTGCGCCTGCGCGATGTCGCCGGGACCGAAGACCACGGCGTCGATGCCGGCCTCGGACAGCAGCGCGGCCTCGGTCCAGAAGGCCAGGTCGACCGGCTGGCGCGCGTGCGCGCCCAGCAGCGGCTCGAACGCGGCGAGGTCGCGCGTCGCGAAGGCCGGGTTCTCCTTGCGGACCCGCCACTCGATCGCGTGCGGCGCGGCGGCGGCCCGCGCGCGCCGCCCTGCTTCGGCGAGCAGATCGCCGACGACGGTGCCGGGCGCCGGCCGCAGCGACATCAGCAGCGAGGCGCGCGTCGGAACGACGTTGAACGCGATCCCGCCGTCAAGCGCCGCCACGTTGAGGCAGATGCCGCGAAACCCTTCGGGTCCGTGGTCGCGCCGTTCCAGCCCGAAGTCGTCCAGCGCGACGGCGGCGCGCGCGAGCACCGCCATCGGGTTGACGATGCCGTCGACGCGCGACGAGTGGCCGCCGGGGCCGCTGGCGCTAGCGACCGCCGCGCCGATGCCTCGGTGTCGCCAGCCGACACGGCAGCTGGTCGGCTCGCAGACGATCGCGCGCTTGATGTCGCGCGCGGCGGGGCTGGCGAGGAAGGCGCGCATACATGAACCGCTGCGCTCCTCGTCGCCCGAGAACAGCACGCCGACGGCACCCGCCGGCGCCCGACGCGCCAGCGCCTCGAGTATCGCCGCGATCGCTCCCTTGGTGTCGGCGCTGCCAAGCCCGTAGAGGTTTCCGTCGCGCGGCGTGAGCGCGTGCGGCGGCGTGGTGTAGCCGCTGTTGGCCGGCACGGTGTCGACGTGCGCGTTGAGCAGCAGTCGCGGCGCGCCGGCGCCGAAACGCGCATAGACGTAGGCGTGCGTCGCGACGTCGGTCGGGACGTCGGCGACCTCGACCGTGGCCGCGCCCAGCGCGCGCAGCTCGCCGGCCAGCCTGTCGCACAGCGGCCGCTCGCGCCCGCTGGGGTTCTGGGTGTCGAACGACACCAGCTCGGTCAGGCGATCGCGAAGGCTCATCGGCATGACCATCGTCGCCGGCCGGGCGTGGCGCAACTCTTTTTTCGCCGCAGCGCGCGCCGCCGCCCGCCACCGGGTTCGACGCTGCGTGTGAACGACAATGGGCGAGTCGCGGTTCTGCGGGGGTGGGCGGCGCAAACGCCCCACGCGCGCCGGCGAGCGACGCGCTGCTCACGCGCGCGCCGCGGATCTGCGCGCTTTTGGGCGCCAAGCGCCGCCGTCACGAGCTGGCATCGCGGGTGCAATCACTCCTTGCGTCCCCGAAACGGACGACCCGAACAAGAACCAAGACCAAACCCACCCGCAAACCCACCCGAAGGAGCTCCCCATGATTCGCAACCTGATGCTCGGAATCTCTCTCGTGACCCTGTCGTCGGTGTCGGCTTTCGCCGCCGCTCCGGTCGCCCACCACGCCAAGGCGAAGGTGGTCGCGCAGGCCCCCGCCGCCGACGCGCCGGCCCCCGCGACCGACAAGCCGGTCAAGAAGAGCACTGCGAAGAAGGCCCCCAAGAAGGCCAAGATCGAGGCGAAGTCGGACGCGAAGAGCGAGATCAAAGGCGGTTCGACCATGGGCAGCGGCGAAACCGCGCCGGCGGTCGACGCCCCCAAATCGGCGAAGTAACGGAGACCATGACCCGACCGGAGGCCAGAGAGGCGGTGACGCCTTGACGGTCTCCGGCTAGGTCGTGGCGGTCGCGCCGCGCGCGCGCCCCGGGCCGCCGCGCGCGCGCCAGAGCTTCCAGAGCTTGAGCGCGACCACCAGCAGCGCCAGTCCCCACGCCACCCAGATCACGGCGTGCCAGTAGAGAAAGACGATCCGCCGCGTCGACCAGGGGGCCAGCAGCACCGGCAACCCGCCGCGGTGATCGAGCGAAAGGATATCCATCAGGATCGCCACCGTGCCGTGAACCAGGAACCCGGCGTAGATGCTGCGGGTCTTCATGGACAGCGACCCCAGCACCACGCCCGCGACGATCGCCGCGCACGCCTCCAGGTACGGCTTGCCGTAGTGGATCATGCAGTAGGGGACGACCATCGACCAGATCGCGCCGACCCCGAACACGCGCGTCGCGCGGATCCACCAGCCGCGGAAGAAGATCTCCAGGCCCAGGAACTGCGCGATGTAGATCCCTTCCCACAGCAGGAAGTCGAACCAGGATCGTCCCGCGAGCTTGTACATCGGGTAGTACGCGCCGAAGTCGGGCTGGCGTTTGATGATCAGCATCAGCGGAATCATCACCGCGACGCACAGCGCGTAGATCCAGGCGTGCTCGCGGAACCCGCGCGGGCGCAGGCCGAAGTCGAGCAGCGAGTCACGGCGAAAGAGCAGCCGCCAGACCGCGAGCGGCAGCAGGTAGCCGGCGACGCGCGTCGCCGCCCACCAGATGCGCAGGTAGGTCTCGTCGTAGGCCTGGACGTTGATGAAGCCGCCCGGGTGGCTCTTGGTCCGCTCGGTCAGCCAGGGTTGCAGGGTGTCGTGGTAAAAGTTCCAGGTGCCGTAGTATTCGTGCAGCGTGAGGATCAGCGCCGCCAGCGTCAGCGCCACCAGCGGCCGGTAGTCCATCTCGCCGCGCTCGCGCAGCGCCCGGCGGTAGATGAACGCCTCCTCGTCGAGCTCGTGCCAGGTCTTGCGAAAGAACAGCCAGATGAGCGGCGCGATCGCGAGCAGCAGCGGGAAGGGGACGATCCACTTTGTCTGCGGCAGCGCCAGCCAGCTCATGAATTGACGACGTGGTCTTTGGGTCGATGGGGCCGCCGCTTGCCGCTTCTCGCTTTCCGTTGTTCGCTGCCCGTTCTTGGGGCACCGTCGCGGCGGGGCCTCAATGCCATATCAGACATTCGACGATCGAGCTATCTTGCGGGCGTGCCCCACGACGGGTCGACGCCAGGGTCGATGTCAGAGTCCTCCAAGTTTGGTCGGTTCATCCAGACCTACTCGGCCTTTCTGTCCAGCTTCGTCATCGGCGTCGCCGGACTGATCGCCACGTCGATCTGGCAGTACCGCCAGTCGCAGATCGCGGTCGAGCAGGCCCGGTCGGAACAGGCGGCGGCGCGCGCCAAGGCCGACAGCGACTGGCGCATCGCCCGCGCCGAGATCCTGGGCAAGAACCTGAACGTGCTGTCGGCGCAGGGGGCCGGGACCGCCGACCAGCGCTTCGGCGTGCTGCTGTCGCTGACCCGCGGCAACATCATCGACCCCGAGCTGGCGGTGTCGTACGCGCTGGAGCTGGGACGCGACAACGCCGAACTACATGCGCAGCGTTCTGGCCAGCACCGCCGACAAGAACTACGGCCAGCTGGCGCAGGCGTTCAAGCTGACCTGCCTGCAGCGCTTCGGCGTCGCGCGCGCCGCCGAGATCTGCAAGGACGACAAGCTCGCCGATCGCTCGGATGCCATCGCCCAGCTGTTCGAGGACGAGCTCGACGCCGCCGTCGGCGTGGGCGACGTCGCGCACGGGCCGCTGTCGCTGCTGCGCGAGGAGCGCTGGGTCCAGGGGGCGCCCGGCAAGATGTCCTGGCTGTTCGAGCCCTACCTCCAGGATTTGTACGAGCGGCGCCAGTGGAAGGAGATCGAGCGTTTCGAGTCGGCGTCGGTGGGCGCGCGACTGGTGGCGGCGCTGGTGCTGGCGACCGCGCGCACCGGCGAGCTGGTGAGCGCCAGCGAGGCGGCGCAGGTCGAGGCCTTTCACACCCAGCGCCGCAAGTGGCTGGTCTCGTACCTGGTGGGCGGGACCTGCGACGCCGATTGCCGCGGGCGGCTGGTGGACGTGATGCTGAGCTCGTACGGCGAGGCGCAGGGCGACTACGACGACGCCCTCAAGCGGCTGATCCTGCAGCCGCGCGGCGAGGCGGGGCCGACGCTGGCGCATCTGCACGCGCGGCTGCTCTGGTGTCAGGTCGACGCCGATGATCTGGCGGAGTTCCGCGATCGGGTGCTGGTGCCGGCGGTCATGCAGGCGCTGGCGCAGCCGGATGCCGTCAAGCCGCCAGAAAAGACCGGCGACAAGGCGGCGGCCAAGGCAGCCGAAAAGGCGGCTGACAAGGCGGCCGACAAGACGGCGATCCTCGATGATCTGGTCGCGTTGACGGCGCTGGTGCCCGATCCGACGGAGCCGAAGGCGCTGGCGGCCTGGAGGTCGTTGATGGCCGCGCTGGCTACGCCGCGCGCCGGGCAGCGCCGGCAAGGTGGGCTCGGGCGCCGATCGTTACCAGCGCGCGTTCGTCGGGCGACGCGCCTCGGCGGCGCGCGAGCGGCAGAATCCGCCGCCCATGATCAAGAAGGTCAGCTTCTGCAACGCCGCCGAGGCGTCGGCGAGCGCCCCCACCCTGGATCAGTAAAACGTCCAGTGAAACGTCCAGTGAAACGTCCAGTAAAACGTCCAGTGAAACGTCCAGTGAACGTCCCGTGAGCCTCGAGTGAGCCAGCGCCCATGAGCGACCAACCCGACAATCCCGCCGCGACGCCGTCCGGCGAGCCGGCGCCGGGCCGGACCCTGCTCGACATGAATGGCTACCAGTGGACGGTGCTGTTCGCCGCCTGGCTCGGCTGGGGCTTCGACGTCTTCGACGGGCTGCTGTTCAACTACGTCGCGCCCAACTGCGTGCCGACGCTGCTGCACCTGCCGCTCGGGTCGCCCGAGGCGGCCAAGGCGACCCTGCACTGGAACGGGATCCTGTCGTCGATCCTGCTGCTCGGCTGGGCGGCCGGCGGCATCCTGTTCGGACAGATCGCCGATCGGGTGGGGCGCACGCGGACGCTGATGTTGACGATGCTGCTGTACGCGGTCGGCACGTCGCTGTGCGCGGTCGCCCCCAACCTGGGGTCGCTGATCGCGTTCCGCGTGCTCGCCAGCCTGGGCATCGGCGGCGAATGGGCGGCGGGCGCCGCCATGGTCGCCGAGGTCGTCCCCGACAAGCGCCGCGTCGAGGCCGGCGCGCTGCTGTACACCTCGGCGCCGGCCGGCCTGTTCCTGGCGACGTTCGCGAACTACCAGATCGCCGGGCGCCTGCTTCAAGGACAGCCCCGAGACCTCCTGGCGCTACGTCTTTCTGTGCGGATTGATCCCGGCGGTGGTCGCGTTCGCCGTGCGCTTCTTCGTGCACGAGCCCGAACGCTGGAAGCAGGCGGCGCGCGACAGCGCCACCGCCACAGCTGCGCGAGCTGTTCCTTCCCGGCACGCGCAAACTGACCCGCAGCGGGGTCTCGATGGCGCTGATCGCGCTCATCACCTGGTGGAGCTGCAACGTCTTCATCCCGATCGTGTCGACCGGCCTCGCGCGCGCGTCGGCGCACGCGGGCGGGTTCGATCGCGCCGCCACGCTGGCGCTGGTCGAGAGCTGGAAGTCGACGGCGACCAACATGTTCAACTGGGGCGGCCTGATCGGGACGCTGCTGACCATCCCCGCGGCCAAGCTGCTCGGGCGTCGCACGATGTTCGGCATCTACTACCTCGGCTCGGGCCTGGCGGTGCTGGCCACGTTCGGCCTCGACCTGGCACCCGAGGTGCGGCTGCGGATGTACTTCCTGATCGGCCTCACTGTGTTCGGCGTCTTCGGCAGCTTCACCTACTACCTGCCCGAGCTGTTCCCGACCCGCCTGCGCGGCACCGGCGCCGGCTTCTGCTACAACGTCGGCCGCGTCATCGCCGCGGGCGGTCCGTTCCTGGTCGGCACCATCGCCGCGCAGGGCGCGAACTCACTGACCAGCGCGCTGCGCGCGCTGTTCTACGTCGGGTTCGTCCCGCTGCTGGGGTTGCTGCTGTTGCCCTGGGTGATCGAGACCAAGGGCAAACAGATCGCCTGATCCCGCCTGATCCGCGCAACAGATCAGGACCGCTGCGAGTTGCCGCGCGCGTCCTCGGTTCCACCTTTCAGGCTCGCTGGCAATTCAACAGCGAGGAGGCCCGATGAAGAGCGGCAACGGCAACGGCAACGGCAAGAGTCACAAGAAGCCGAACGTCCTCGTGATCTTTGGCGACGATATCGGCCAGACCAACATCAGCGCCTACTCGCACGGCGTGATGGGCTACCAGACGCCGAACATCGATCGCATCGCCAAGGAGGGGATGCTGTTCACCGACTACTACGCCGAGCAGAGCTGCACCGCGGGGCGTTCGTCGTTCATCACCGGCCAGAGCGTCTTTCGCACCGGGCTGAGCAAGGTCGGCATGCCGGGGGCTACCGTCGGTCTGCGCGCCGAGGATCCCACGATCGCGGAGCTGCTCAAGCCGCAGGGCTACGCGACGGCGCAGTTCGGCAAGAACCACCTCGGCGATCGCGACGAGCACCTACCGACCCAGCACGGCTTCGACGAGTTCTTCGGCAACCTTTACCACCTGAACGCCGAGGAGGAGCCCGAGCTGCCCGACTATCCGTCGGCGAAGGATTTCCCCGACTTCAAGAAGAAGTATGGGCCGCGCGGCGTGCTGCACTGCTGGGCGCATCCCGACGGCAGCCAGAAGATCGAGAACACCGGGCCGCTGACCCGCAAGCGCATGGAGACCTGCGACGACGAGTTCCTCGCCGCCGCCACCAGCTGGATCAAGAAGCAAACCAAGGCCGGCACTCCCTGGTTCACCTGGTTCAACGCCACGCACATGCACTTTCGCACCCACACCAAGCCGGAGAGCCGCGGCCAGGCCGGGCGCTGGCAGTCGCCCTACCACGACACCATGATCGACCACGACAAGACGGTCGGTTCGCTGCTGGACCTGCTGGACGAGCTCGGCGTGGCCGACGACACGATCGTGGTCTACACCACCGACAACGGGCCGCACGCCAACAGCTGGCCGGATGGCGCCACGACCCCCTTCCGCAGCGAGAAGAACACCAACTGGGAGGGCGCCTTCCGCGTGCCGGCGATGATCCGCTGGCCGGGAAAGATCCAGACCGGCAGCGTCTGCACCCAGATCGTCAGCGCCCTCGACTGGCTGCCGACGATCCTCGCGGCGGCGGGCAATCCCCACGTCAAAGAAGAGCTACTCGGCGGTTACACCGCGGGGCGAAAGACCTTCAAGGTCCACCTCGACGGCTACAACCTGCTGCCGTTGCTGACGGCCAAGGATCCGAAGGAGGCCAAGAGCCCGCGGCAGGAGTTCTTCTACTTCTCCGACAGCGGTGACCTGGTCGCCATCCGCTTCGACAACTGGAAGATGGTCTTCCTGGAGCAGCGTTGCCGCGGGACGCTTCAGGTGTGGGGCGAGCCGTTCACGACCCTGCGCGTGCCGAAGATCTTCAACCTGCGCACCGACCCCTACGAGCACGCCGACGTGACGTCGAATACCTACTGGGACTGGTTCATCGACCACGCGTTCCTCGCGGTGCCAGCGCAGGCGCTGGTCGCGAAGTTCCTCGCGACCTTCCGCGAGTTCCCACCGCGACAGAAGGCCGCCAGCTTCACCGTCGATCAGGTGATGGCGAAGCTGACGGAGGGCCTCAGTCACTAAAAGACGGAGCTGAGGCGGGGGCGCATCGGGATCGGTGCGCCCCCGCGCGCCTTACAGCGCCTTCTTGGCCATGTACGTCAGCAGGTCGACGCAGCGGTTGCTGTAGCCCCACTCGTTGTCGTACCAGCTGATCAGCTTGAAGAAGTTGCCGTTCAGCTCGATCCGAGCTGCCGGCGTCGAAGATGCTCGAGCGCGGGTCGTGGATGAAGTCGCTCGAGACGACCTCGTCCTCGGTGTAGCCGAGGATGCCCTTCAGGTACGTCTCGCTGGCCCTCTTCATCGCCGCGTTGATCTCCTTGTAGCTGGTCGTCCTTCTCGGTCTTGAACGGTGAGATCGACGACCGACACCGTCGGCGTCGGCACGCGGAACGACATGCCGGTCAGCTTGCCCTTGACCTGCGGCAGCACCAGCGCCGACCGCCTTGGCGGCGCCGGTCGTCGACGGGATGATGTTGATCGCCGGCGCTGCGGCCGCCCTTCCAGTCCTTCTTCGACGGACCGTCGACGGTCTTCTGCGTCGCGGTGTAGCTGTGCACGGTGGTCATCAGCCCTTCGTCGAGGCCGAATCCTTCCTTGAGCAGCACGTGCACCAGCGGCGCCAGGCAGTTGGTGGTGCAGCTGGCGTTGGAGATGATGTTGTGCTTCGCCGGATCGTACTTCTCGTGGTTGACGCCCATGACGACGGTGATGTCCTCGCCCTTGGCGGGCGCCGAGATGATGACCTTCTTCGCGCCGGCGGCGATGTGCCCCTTGGCCTTCTCCGCCTCGGTGAACAGGCCGGTCGATTCGATGACGTACTCGACGCCGAACTTCTTCCACGGCAGCTCGGCGGGCGTCTTGGCGCTGACGACGTGAATCTCCTTGCCGTCGACGACCAGCACGTCGTCGTCGGCCTTGTCGGGCGACGACTTCTTCGAGCTGACGGTGCCCTCGAACTTGCCCTGGATCGAGTCGTACTTGAGCAGGTAGGCGAGGTTGTCGGCGGGGACGATGTCGCCGACGGCGACCACCTCGACCTCTTTGCCGAACAGACCCTGCGTGTACGAGGGCGCGGAAGACCAGCCGGCCGATGCGGCCAAAACCATTGATCGCGATGCGGATGCTCATGGCGTTCTCCAGTAAGAAAGCGGCCCGTCGGCCTCGATGTCATGTCCTGTGTCGACAGCGGAAATCTATACGACGGGGCCGTGGGGACAAGCGCAATCTTCCCGGATCCCCGTCGCTCGCCGCGGCTGTCTCCGGCGTGTTTCCACTTTGTCCAGCCGGACGGCGGCGCGCGGCTCAGCGGATTGCGGCGATGCGCGTCGATTCGCGGCAGATCAGCTGGCCGGCATCGGTCAGCACGTCGACGCGCCACTCGCCGGGCGATGGCGCGCTGAGGTATGACCAGGTTCGGAATCCTTCCTTGCGCCCGCCGACCACGCTCGACGGGATCCAGCGCCCGGCGGCCTGGCCGTCGTGGAACCACTGGAAATTGATCCCCTGGCGGTAGACCGCCGGCAGTGTCACCGCGAACCAGGCGTAAAGCCGCGGCGTCCCGGCGGGGAACTGTTCCGCCTCGCCGTCGAGCGCGCGATCGCGCACGCCGGTGCCGAACGCCGCGCGGTGGCAAACGATCGGCACCGGCGGCAGCGCCGGCGCGACCCAGGCCAGCAGGATCGCACCCGCCAGCGCGGCGGCGCCGATGCGCAGCTGCGATCGCCGGCGGAACAGCCGCTCGCGCGGCAGCAGCGCCGCACCGGTCACCACGAAGGCGATCGCCGCCGAGATCACCACCGCGGGGCGCGGCGACAGCGACGCGACGACGGCGGCGGCCGGCACCAGCGCCGCGAACAGGATCACGAAGCCCCACGCGGTGCGCGCCGCCGGACGCTCGAGGATCTGCGTGCGATAGGCGTGATCGAAGCAGGAGAAGAACGCCATCGCCGCCAGCAGCAACGGGAAAGCAATGTTGATCGACGAGATCGTCGCCGACCCGAACCAGACCGGCACCAGGAAGAACAGCACGTTTCGAAACAGCGCGACGACCAGCGTGGTGCTGGCCAGCTGCGCCAGCCGCCGCGCCAGCGAGGGGCGCGCGTTCGACGACTTGCTGCGCGCCGTCCAGCCCGACAGCGCGAACGGCAGCATCCAGGCCAGCGCCACCAGCGCCACCGCCTTGGGGGCGAAGTCGACGCCGTGGTGACTGAGCACGCGCGTGAGGCAGCCGATGGCCAGCGCGATGAAGGGGGCGAAGCGCCGCTGGAAGCGCTTGAGGCGCGGGAACCGCGTCGCGCTGCGGGAGGAGCGGTCACGAGGCACGGACGGACTCCTTCTTCGTTTGATTTTTCAACGCTCGCTTCATCTCAGGTCATCCCATTCGAGTTCATTTCGTCTTCTCGGGCTCTCGCCGTTTGCGCAGCAGGACCAGCGTCGCGCCGTCGCCGCCCTGCGCCGGTCCGGCGTGCGTGAACGCCAGGATCGCGCGCGCCACGCGCCCCGCCGTCAGCACGCGCTGCACCGCCTCGCCCAGCACCGGCCCCGCGTCGCCCGAGTTGAGGCCGCGACCATGGATGACCAGCACGCAGCGCCGGGCGAGCGGCGAGCGACTGCATCGACGAAGCGCTCGAGCGCGCCCACCGCCTCGTCGCGCGAGTGCCCGTGCAGGTCGAGGCGCGCCTCGATCGGGTAGTCGCCGTCGCGCAGGCGGCGCGCCAGCCGGCGATCGACCTCGGGCGCGCGCTCCGTCCCGCGCCCGCCGCCCGCGCCGCCGCGGTCGTTCCCGCTCACCAGCTCGGCCAGCTCGGCGTCGGCGTCGGCGTCGTCGTTGCGCAGCGGCCGCGCGGCGGCGCGGCGGCGCGGCCGGCGGCGCCGCGCCCAGCGGTGACGCGCGCCGTCCCCGCTCGGCTTCGGTCAGCGGTTTCACGCCGCGCATCGCCTGCTCGAAGAAGCGGTCGTCATCCGCCGAGCCCGGCGTTGTAGCGGGCGCCTGCGCCGCCGCTGATTTGGCGGCCGGGGCCGGCGCCTTGGGCGCCTTCGTCACCTTGGGATCGTCGAGCGTCTTCGCGGGTGTCTTCGCGGCGAGCGTCTTCGCGGGCGTCTTGCCGGCGGTCTTGCCGGCATTGGGCGCGACCGCCGGCTTCGGCGCGACCGGCTTCAGGCCACGGAACGGCGTGTTGAAGCCCGGCGATTCCTTCTTGCCCATGCGCGCCGACTGTACCGCGTCGCCGCGCGCGCCGGTGCAGGTGACCGCAGGCGCGCGCTGGCCCGGTCTGGGTGTCGTGTCGCCCCGATCGCTCAGCCGGCGAGCCGGGCTCCGGCGGGGCGGTTCGTGGCGCTGGCGGCGGCGATGATCGGCGCCGGGATCTCCCCCTCGAGCACGAAGCCGCGCGCGATCCGACGCATGACGGTGACGCTCACGGTCGGGCGCTGGGGCAGCTGATCGAAGACCAGCGTCAACGACTGGCCGACCTCGAACGCCTCGCTGCATTCGATGGCGACGCTCGCGGCCGAGATGTCGAAGACGCGCACGGCGGCGACGACGCTGTCGTTGCGCAGCGTCGCCAGCCAGTCGACCGGGTAGCGCTGGTGCTTGCGGGCGTAGCGCTCGAGGTCGACGTTGAGATCGGCCGAGATCTCGTCGGCCGGCGGCGCCGCTGCGGCCGTGGCGTCCGCGGGGGTGGCCGCCAGGGGCTGCTCCGCCGACCGACGCCGGGACCGACGGGACCGGCGGGGCCGACGGCGCTGGCGGCGTCATGCTGGTGGCCGGGTGCCGGGGCGCGGGGGTCAGCTCCAGCGCCGCGCGCGTTGGTCGCCGGGCCGGCTTTTGCCTTGTCATCGTTTTCGCCCTCGTCCTCCTCGATGAGCAGCTCGTCGAACGGCACGTCCTCGAGCAGCAGCATCTCGGCCATCTGGCGAAACACCTTGGTGTTCTCGTCGATCTGATTGCCGAGCAGCATCGGGCGCCGCTGGTTGATCGACTCACGGATGCGCCGGCTGATGCCGACGTAGCCGAGGATCGGCACGCTGATGCCGAGGAAGTCGTGGATCATGCGCGACACCGCGTGGAAGATGCCCGCCTGGTTGGGTTCGGTGACCTGGTTGCCGACGATCTGCGCGCCGAATCGCGCGAGGATCCGGAACACCGACTCGCCGAACTCCGGGTTCTCCTCGCGCAGCCGCGCCAGCAGGCGGCTGACCTTCTCGTTCTCCTTGCTGGCGATCGCCGGCTCCAGCAGCTCGAGCTCGGAGGTCTTCTCGGCGGCGTGGCGCAGCGTGCGCAGCACGGCGCCCTTGAGGAACGAATAGGCGGTCTGGATCGACGTCACCTGCGGCGTCACCACCAGCAGGCGCTGCGATCCGAGCTCGAAGAAATCGAGCACGTTGAAGCTGACACCGGCGCCGACATCGACGATCACCACGTCGGCGTCGAGCGAACGGATGCGCTTCATGATCCGCTGCTTCTCGCCGTGGGTGATGTTGGCGGCGCCGACCGCCGCGCCGGTGCCGGCGACCAGGTGTAGGTTCGGCAGCGCCGTCGGTGTCAGCGCCTCTTCCAGGGTTTCGATCTTGCGATCGATCAGCGCCTGCAGCCCGGCGACCGGCCGGTCGATGCCGAACAGCACGTGCTGGTTGGCGGCGCCGAGGTCGCAGTCGACCAGAACGACGCGTGAGCCGTTCTGGGCCATGGCAGCAGCGAGGTTCGAAGAGACGATGCTCTTGCCGACACCCCCCTTACCACCCCCGACCGTGATGATCCGTTTCGTCGTGTTCGAAGGCGTAGGAGATTTCAATAGCCCCTCCGCCGGTCTGTCGTCAGAAACCTGACGAAGCTTTAACGCCGCGCGCGCTCTACCACAGCGAGTTTTTTAGATTTTTTTGAAGGCGGTCAGGATGCGGCTGATGGTCTTGCCGTTCGGGTCGTGGTGCCCGCGATCGGCGACGCCCAGCAGCGTGCGCTTGCTCGCGGTGGTGACCCCGGTCTGCACGCCTTCGCGCTCCCACTGGTCCTGCATCAGCCGCTTGCCCTGGTCCAGCGCGCCGTCGTCGGCGAACTCGCACACCAGCGTGTCGATTCCCTCGATGCGCCCCTGCTCGCAGTAGCCGGCACCGAACGGCACCGGTTGCAGCGGCGCGAAGCCGTCGGCGTGCAGACCACTGTCGGTCAGGGTCTCGATCACCTTGTCGGAGTGCGGCGTGCCCGAGACGTGCGCCGGTGGCTCGGCCGTGGCGCCGGGCGCGCCCCCTTTCGGTTTGGAACAGGAGGCGAAGACCGCCAGAGCCATGACGGCGACCGCCAGCGCCGGCAGCAAGGTCGAACGTCGCGGGAGGGTTTGCAGGGGCACGCGTGCGTCCTTTCGACTACCGGTGAAACCCGTTGTCGTGGTGCTCGTGCTTGTCGTGGTGCGGCGGCGGCGCCGCGCGCGGAGGTTGTGCCGGTGCCGGTGCGGGGCGCCAGCCGCCGCCCTGGGGTGCGGCGGCGCCGGTGCCGGGCGCCAGCCGCCACCACGCGGCGGCTCCTGCGCGGGCGGCCCGCCCCGCCAGCCGCGATCTTCGTGCTCGTGCTTGTACCACCCGTTGTGGCGACCGTTGTCGTGGTGCTCGTGCTCGTAGCGCTCGTGCTCGTAGCGGCGGTCCTCCACGATGACCGGCGGCGGCCCACCGACGACGACCGGCGGCCCGCCGACCGAACCCGACGCCGATGCCGACCTGGACCTGCGGCGGCGGCGGCACCCCGATGGTCACGCCGGCCGACACCACCGGCGGCCCCCGACCGACCGCCTGCCCGCGCGGGTACCCGGGCCCGACGACGATCTCGCCGTGAAAGCTCGGCGGCGCGACGGTGACGTCGACGATCGGACGGGTGTAGACGATCGGCTGGTAGGCCTCGTTGACCGTCACGTAGCGCGGCCGCTCCTGGTAGTAGACCGGCTCGTAGTTGCCGACGTACCAGTAGGCGCCGCCGCGAAACTCGAACTGCGCCTGGCCGCGGCGCCGGCTGATACCAGTGGTAGTGCGGCCCGTTCAGGTAGCAGTAGATCGGCTGGCCGAGCTGAACGTCGGCCTCGACGACCGGGTGCGGGCCATAGAACGAGTAGCGCGGCCCTTCATAGTCGAAGGGCGCCGGGTCGCCGACGAAGTAGTACTCACCGCCGACCTCGCGGTAGAGGCGCGGATCGGACGGACCGAAGTCGTGCACGTGGGGGACATTGATGTAGCAGAAGCCGTGGCCGATCTTGCGCGGCAGCGGGTGCTGGGAACGGTAGCGCACGGCGTGGGCCTCGCGCGGTGGCCGCGATGCCGACCAGGGCGACGACGCCCACCAGAGCAGCGACGAAACTTCGCATACGACTTCTCCTTGGCAGGCTGATCACGATACGCTGCCGGTGGCACGAGGACCAGGGGGCAGGTATCCCACACCCGACGGTGCGCCGTCGTTCAGCGCCGCCGTTCAGCTTCGCCGTTCAGCTTCGCCGTTCAGCTTCGTGGGAGAGAGTGTGTGCGGATCACCACTTGGCGTTGCGCGCCATCTCCAGCGCCTTCTCCGGCCACCAGGCGCCTGCCGTCGGTCCCTTGTTGCAGGTCCCGTCGGATTCGCCGGGCGGCTTGATCCAGTAGAAGGCGTCGACCAGCGGATCGCCGGTCTCGGTCGTCGGCGGGTGGCCGAGCGCGCGCCCGTCGGGGTTGCACCAGGCGCGCTCGTCGTCGCCCTTGAACGGCGGCGGACCGTTGCCGTTGCGGCTGGTGTCGATGATGAAGTGCTTGCCGCCCAGCAGCGCCGACAGCTCGTGGCCGTACTTGATGAGATCGGGCGTCGACTGGTAGTTCGAGACGTTCAGCGCGAACCCGTCGGCCTTGTCGATCCCGGCCGCCTTCAGGCGCTCCGCCATCTCGGGCGCTTCGATCCAGGCCGAGTGTCCCGCGTCGACGTAGACCGCGGCGCCCGGCAGCGCGGCCAGCTTTTCGATCGCGTACTTCACCAGATCGATCCGCTGCTGCTGCTGCTCCGCCGTCAGGCACTTCTTCAGCAGCGGCAGGCCGTCGGGCTCGAGCACGACCACCGCGCGGCGCGATCCGATCCCGGCGGCCAGCCCGTCGATCCAGACGCGGTAGCGCTCGGGCGTGCGCGACCCACCCGCCGAGTAGCTGCCGCAGTCGCGGAAGGGGAGGTTGTACGCCACCATGACCGGCAGCCCGCCCGCGCGCGTCTTGCTCCAGACGTACTTCTTGGTGTCGGACTCGATCTGCGGATTCCAGTTCCCGAGCCAGGCCGCCGACGGCTGCCCGGCGATCTTGTCCATCGCCGCCGCGTCCGCCGGCCGCGAGCTGCGCCACGCGTCGGCGGTGAGCCGCGCCTTCGATTCTTCGTCGATCGACCCAGTAGGCGTCACGAAATGGATTCTCGCCGGGCTGCGCGATCCGACGTCATCGACGCTCGGTGCTGCCCCGCGACCCCCGAGCCGGGGATCGAGCGCGGCGCCGGTGGGATCACACATCCGGCGAGGAGGGTGAGGGGAAGAAAGGATCCAAAAGAGCCCACGATCAAGCCAGTTGAGCGACAACGATTCACCTCGGCGAAGTTATTCACGGCGGTAGCGATCCCCGCCCCCCGTTTGGCCCAACCTTTCTTGCCTGAAAAACGCCATGACGCCAGAGACGCCAGAGTCCGGATTTTCATGTGTCCGGACCGTGGCGTCCTGGCGTCTTGGCGTTTAACCGAACGGCATTCGGTCTAGAAGCTCGAATTCCGTGCGAGCTCGAGCGCCTTCTCCTGCCACCACATACCGGCTTTGGGGCCGCCGTTGCACTGGCCGTCGGATTCGCCGGGCTTCTTCAGCCAGAGGTAGGCGTCGACAGCCGGATCTTTGGTGCTGGTGGTCGGGGGCGAGCCCAGGCCGCGGCCCGACGGGTTGCACCAGGCGGCTTCGACGTCGCCTTTGACTTCGGGCGGGCCCTTGCCGTTGCGGCTGGTGTCGATCACGAAGTGCTTGCCGCCGAGCCGCTTCGAGATCTCCTTGCCGTACTTGATCGTCGCTTCGGTGGTCTTGTAGTTCGACACGTTGAGCGCGAAGCCGTCGGCGTCGTCGACGCCGGCCGCCTTCAGGCGCGCCGCCATCTCGGGCGCGTCGATCCATCCGGCGTTCCCCGCGTCGATGTACACCGCGGTGTTCATCTGCGTCTCGAAGGCGTGCACCGCGAAGCGCAGCAGCTCCAGCCGTTCCTTCTGATCGGCTTCGGACAGGCACTTCTTCAGCAAGCCGAGCGCGTCGGGCTCCAGCACGACGGCGGCGCGCTGCGGGCCGATGGCGCGCGCGAAGGCCGAGATCCAGGTCTTGTACGCGTCACCCTGCGCGGCGCCGCCGGCCGAGTACTGACCGCAGTCCCGCTTGGGGATGTTGTAGGCGATGAACAGCGGGAAGGCGTTGTTCTTGTTGATCAGCTTCACCCGCTTGTGGACCCAGTTTTCGACGTTGGGGGTCCAGTCGCCGATCCAGTCGGCGCCGCCGTTGTCGGCGATCTTGGCGATCAGCGACGACTCCTCGACGCTGTTGGTCGCCTTGAGCCGCTTCACCGCCAGCGTGGCGTTGGCGTAGGGATCGATCCACCACTTCACGCCGACGAAGATGTTCTCGCCCTTCTTGCGCGGCACCACCGGTGCCTCGGGCTCGTCCTTCTTCTCGTCCTTCTTGGGCGCGGGGGCGGGCGCCGCCATCGTCTCTTCGGCCGCGGCGGCCGGTTGCCCCATGTTGCTGGTGGCGGGCGCGGTGGCCGGTTTCACGCAACCCGAGACCAACAGCGAAAGCGACACCACCTGCATGGATGTCCGGACGGACCGATACGCACGAACCTGAGCCATTTGATGCATAAGGAGACCTCTCGAAATGAAAGTCAGGCGCCGCAAGCGCGGCGCCGAAAACACTAACACGAGCCGCCCCCGTCAACACGGGGCAGCCCGCGGCCCAGCCGACGGCGATGGCGACGCGCGCCAAGAGCACCTCACGTGCACCTGCGTCGAGAATCCCCCTGTCACATGAATGTTACAGCCGACGTCAGCGCGTTTTGGTCCGAAAAGTGCTAAAAATTCGGCCATGACGCGCGTCTTGGTCGTCGAGGACGAGCGCGATCTCCAGGAGGTTGTCGGTTACAATCTCCGCGAGCTCGGCTACGACGTTGTTGTGTCCGATCGCGGCGCCCCGGTGGCCGCGATCGCGGCCGAACAACGCCCCGACCTGGTGATCCTCGATCTGATGCTGCCCGACATCTCGGGGCTCGAGGTGTGCCGCATCCTGAAGAGCAACCCCGCGACGCGCGCGATTCCCGTGGTGATGGTCACGGCCAAGGGGGCCGAGGTCGATCGCGTCGTCGGCTTCGAGCTCGGCGCCGACGACTACGTCGTCAAGCCTTTCAGCGTGCGCGAGCTGCTGCTGCGCATCCAGGCCGTGCTGCGCCGTTCGCAGACCGGCCCCAACGTGGTGGCGCCGACGCCCACCATCAGCTTCGGCCGCCTGCACATCGATCGCGAGGCGCCCGAACGTGCTGGTCGACGAC
The DNA here is from genome assembly GCA_963778795.1 of uncultured Pseudomonadota bacterium. GTDB lineage: Bacteria > Myxococcota_A > Polyangia > Fen-1088 > Fen-1088 > DASRQZ01. The sequence goes on from CAVZVU010000001.1 coordinate 95,437, forward strand.
CGCGAGGTGGCCCTCACGGCGCTGGAGCTGCGCCTGCTGTGCACGCTGTACGAGCGGCGAAATCGGGTGCAGTCGCGCGCGGTGCTGCTGGACGACGTCTGGTCGGTCAGCGGCGAGAACGCCACTCGCACCGTCGACACCCACGTCAAGCGACTGCGCGAGAAGCTGGGGCCGGCCGGCGCGTACATCGAGACGATCCGCGGGATCGGCTATCGCTTCGTCGGCGCCCCACCGAAGCAGACGCCGTGAAGTTCGGGGTGCGCGCGAAGATCTTCGCCGTATCGCTGAGCCTGATCGTCCTGTCGGTGTTGACGGGCGAGATTTATTTGCGCCACCGGGTCGAGGCGAACCTCGTCGAGCGGATCCGCCAGGACCTGACCGAGCGTCTCGAGCTGGTGCGCGATGCCAGCGACCAGACGCTGCGCGGGGCCTCGCTCGGCGGTACGGCGGAGCAGGACGCCGCCGCGAAGGATCAGTGGAACGACCTGGCGCATCGCCTGGCCCGCTCGGGCCGGCAGCGCCTCACCTTCATCCGCCCCGACGGCGTCGTGCTCGGCGATTCCAGACGTCGACCGCGCCGGCGCTCGAGCACATGGAGAACCACGGCGACCGACCCGAGGTGCGCAGCGTGCTCGACGGCGGCGAGTCCGGCGCCAGCATGCGCTGGAGCGCGACGCTGGGCCGGCGCTTGATGTACGTCGCCGATGCCGATCGACGCGGGACGGGCGGACGGTCGCTGATCGCGCGGCTCGCGGTGCCGCTGACCGAGGTCGACGACGCCGTCGAGGGGCTGCGGCAGATCTTCGGCTTCGGCGGGCTGGTCGCGCTGGGCGTCGCGCTGTTGCTGTCGTTCGGCGCGGCGCACATCATGTCGCGCTCGCTGCGCGAGCTGACGATGGCGGCGCAGCGCATGTCGTCGGGTGACCTCGACGTGCGCACCCACCTGCGCGGTCGCGACGAGGTGGCCGACCTCGGCAAGGCGCTCGACGCGCTGGCGGAGAGCCTGTCGGCCAACCTCAGCACGATGCGCGCCGAGCGCGATCTCCTGGGCCGCATCCTCGAGTCGATGCAGGAGGGGGTGCTGGTGATGGACGCGGAGCGCCGGATCCTGCTGGTCAACCCGTCGCTGCGCGAGATGCTGGCGCTGTCGAGCGAGACGGTCGGGCGGATCGCCATCGAGGTCATCCGCAACGCGGAGCTGCAGCGGCTGCTCGAGACGGCGCTGTCGTCCGAAGGCTCGCACTCGGGCGAGATCGAGATCGTCGGCCTCAAGCCGCGCCGCGCGCTGGTGCACGCCAAGGCGATGTCGGGGCAGCCGGGCCTGCTGGCGGTCTTCGTCGACGTCACCGACGTGCGCCGGCTGGAGTCGTTGCGCCGCGACTTCGTCGCCAACGTCTCGCACGAGCTGCGCACGCCGATCGCCGCCGTGGCGTCGGCGGCCGAGACGCTGCGCCGGTCGGCGCTGAAAGATCCCGAGGCATCGGTGCGCTTCGTCGAGATGATCGAGCGCAACGCGCGCCGCCTGCACGAGCTGGTCGAGGACGTGCTCGATCTGTCGCGCATCGAATCGAAGGAGTTCAAGCCGCGCGCCGACGCGGTCGACGTCGGCCCGATCGCGCACCAGGTGATCGGGAACTTCCGCGAGCGCATCGAGCAGAAGCGCCTGTCGGTGACCGCGGCGGTCGCGCCGGGGACGGCGTCGGCGATCGCCGATCACCGCGCGGTCGAGCAGGTGCTGACCAACCTGGTCGAGAACGCCGTGAAGTACTGCCCCGAGGGGGCGTCGATCGTCGTGCGCGTCTCGGACGAGGGCAGCCAAGGTCCGCATCGCCGTCGAGGACTCGGGCCCGGGCATCGAGGCGAAGCACCTGCCGCGCCTGTTCGAGCGCTTCTACCGCGTCGACGCCGGTCGCACGCGCGACATGGGCGGCACCGGCCTCGGCCTGTCGATCGTCAAGCACCTGGTCGAGGCGATGGGCGGGATGATCGGCGTGCAGAGCGTGATCGGTCGCGGGTCGACCTTCTGGTTCACGCTGCCGCGCGACGCGCGCGTCACCGCCGCCGCGCCGCCGTCGCAGCCCCACGTCAACTGACGCCGGCCGTTCGGTGCAACGCTGGTCGGTCGCCAGACGCCAGGCGCCAGGTTCTGAAATTTTGAAATCCCGCCGTTGGCGTCTCTGGCGTCGTGGCGTTTCGTCTATCCGACCAGCATCGCGCTCAGGTCCGCGGGCGGAGCTGCAGCCGCTTGAGCCGTGACGCCAGCGTCGTCGGCTTGAGGCCCAGCAGCGCCGCGGCGCCGTCGGGTCCGTAGATCTTGCCGCCGCAGCTCTCCAGCGCGCGGCGCAGGTTCTCGCGCTCTTGCAGGCGCATCTCGCGCTCGACCAGGATCGGCGGCGGTTCGGCGCCGCGCGTGTCGGCGAACGCGCGGTCCCTCGAGCGCCGGCACCGAGAACGCGAGCGATGGCGCGAGCGACGTCGCCGCGCGCCGCGGACGCGCCGGCGCGCGATACCCGCCGCGACCTCGGCCGCCGGCCAGGTGCAGCCGCCGGCCCACCGTCGGCCGAAGAGGAAGAAATCGTGGCGCGCTCGAGCAGCGTTCAGCAGCTCGCGCACGTTGCCCGGCCAGTCGCGGTGCATCAGCGCCTCCAGCTGCTCGGGCGTGAGCGCCGACGTCGGGCGTCCCAGGCGCCGGCAGATCCGCTCGAGCAGGTGCGATCGCCAGCTCGGGGATGTCCTCGCGCCGTTCGCGCAGCGCCGGCATGGTGATCGGATAGACCGCCAGCCGGTAGTACAGATCCTGGCGAAAGCGCCCGGCGTCGACCTCGGCGAGCAGGTTGCGGTTGGTGGCGGCGACGATGCGCACGTCGGACCGGCGCGTGCGCACCTCGCCGACGCGCTCGAACGTCCCCTCCTGCAGCACGCGCAGCAGCTTGCCCTGCAGCTCGAGCGGCAGCTCGCCGATCTCGTCGAGGAACAGCGTGCCGCCGGCCGCCGCCTCGAAGCGTCCGACGCGATCGCGCGTGGCGCCCGAGAAGGCGCCGCGCACGTGGCCGAACAGCTCGCTCTCCGACAGCTCGCGCGGGATCGCCGCGCAGTTGACCTCGATGAACGGGCCGGCGGCGCGCCGGCTCTGCTGGTGGATCGCCTGCGCCGCCAGCTCCTTGCCGGTGCCCGATTCGCCCAGCACCAGCACGGTGGCGTCGGTGGCGGCGACCGCGGCGATCTCGTGCAGCACGGCGCGCAGCTGGGGGCTGTGGCCGCACAGCGCGATCGGCTCGGCCTGGGCGGTGCGCCGCAGGAGCTGGTTCTCCAGCGCCAGCCGGCGGCGCATCGCCTCGACCTCGGCGAAGGCGCGCGCGGTGGCGATGGCGGCGGCGGCGTGGTTGGCGACGATGCGCAAGCACGTCGACGGCGGCGGTCGGTCAGCGGCGCGCGCACGAAGACGCCCAGCACGCCCAGCAGCTCGCCCCGCGACAGGCAGCGGCAGGCCCGCGAAGCCGGCGATCCCTTCGGCGCGCACCCAGTCGGGGTGGCGGATCTTGGGGTCGCGCGCCGGATCGGTCACCAGCACCGGCGCGCGCGTGGCGGCGACCGCGCCGACCTTGAACGCGCCGAGCGGGATGCGGCGAAAGGCGCCGTCGAGCCGGCCGTCGACGATCGTCTTGCCGTCGCGCGCGCGCGCCGCGCTGGCCACCAGGTGCAGGCAGCAGCGCGCGGTCGGCGCACACCGCGGCGTTGGCGCAGCCGGCGCACTGATCGCCGCGCTCCAGCAGCCACAGGCGCGCCAGCGCGACGTCCTCGTTCTCGACCAGGCGCCGCGTGCACAGGGGCAGCAGGTCATCGAGCGATCGCTCGCTGCGCCAGCTCGAGCAGCAGCTCTCGAAAGGAGTGGGACGCGGCCCCGTTGACCTCTGACCAGAGCACGCCGCCAACTTACGCGAAGGCTCGTTTCCACGACGCAAATTCGCGGTCGAGATCGCGAATTCTCGTGGCGCCCGCCGGGTCGGCAACCGCGGCTTGGTCGCCGGCGATATCTGTTCGAAACCGGGCGCGCGGGCGTCTCGAAACGTGTCAGTTTTCAATCCGCGGTTTCATCGGTCGATCTCGGCCGGGCGCGCGTCCCGGCGTGCCGTTGGCCCCAGCGTTGCTCTATCTGGCAGCGAGTCCGAACAAAAGAATGGTGGCGCCGCTGCGCGCGCGCTGGAGGAGGAGACGACGATGCCCACGGTTACCCATCCGCTGCACAAAGAAGGCGACTTCCTGGTCGACTACGAGGAGAAGGTCTTCGAAGACGTCAAGGCGGCGCCCGGCGAGAAGGCGCTGGTGACGTTCCACACGGTCGCCTTCGAGGGATCGATCGGCCTCGTCAACATGCTGCAGGCGACGCGCCTGATGCGGAAAGGCTTCGAGACCAGCGTGCTGCTCTACGGGCCCGGCGTGCTGCTCGGCGTCCAGCGCGGCTTCCCCAAGCTGGGCAGCGAGGCGTTCCCCGGCCACCTGGTGGTCAATCAGAAGATCGGCGGCTTCATGGCCGAGGGGGGCAAGGTCTACGCCTGCCGCTTCGCGCTGTCGGCGCTGTACGGCCAGACCGAGGCGGCGCTGATCCCGGGCATCCGCCCGATCAACCCGCTCGACGTGCTCGACATCGTGCTGCTGCACCGCAAGGCCAACGCGGTGATCCTCAACACCTGGACGCTGTAACGGGCGAACGGGGAAGGCGGCGTGACGGCGACTCGAAAGGTGCGCGCGGCGGCGGTGCAGATGGCGCCGGTGCTGGGCAGCCGCGCGGCGACGACCGAGAAGGTCTGCGCCGCGATCGAGTCGGCCGCGCGCGAGGGGGCGGAGCTGGTGGTCTTCCCCGAGACCGTCGTGCCTTACTACCCCTACTTCTCGTTCATCCAGCCGGCGGCGGCGATGGGCAAGGAGCACCTGCGCCTGTACGAGGAGGCGGTGACGGTGCCCGGGCCGACCACGCACGCCGTCGCCGAGGTGGCGCGCACGACCGGGCGCGGTGGTCGTGCTGGGCGTCAACGAGCGCGACCACGGCACGATCTACAACGCGCAGCTGATCTTCGACGGTGACGGCGCGGCTGGTGCTGCACCGGCGCAAGATCACGCCCACCTATCACGAGCGGATGGTCTGGGGGCAGGGCGACGGCGCCGGGCTGCGCGCGGTCGATACGCGCGTCGGGCCGCGTCGGCGCGCTTGCCTGCTGGGAGCACTACAACCCGCTGGCGCGCTACGCGCTGATGGCCGATCACGAGGAGATCCACGCCGCCATGTTTCCCGGCTCGCTGGTCGGCCCGATCTTCGCCGAGCAGATCGAGGTCACCATCCGCCACCACGCGCTGGAATCGGGCTGCTTCGTCGTCAACGCCACCGGCTGGCTGACGCCCGAGCAGCGCGCCGAGGTCGCGGGAACGACCGGGCTCGAGCGGGCGGTCAGCGGCGGCTGCTTCACGGCGATCGTGTCGCCCGAGGGGACGCTGCTCGGCCAGCCGATCACCGAAGGGGAGGGGACGCTGTACGCCGATCTCGACCTGGCGCTGGTCACCAAGCGCAAGCGGATGATGGACAGCGTCGGCCACTACAGCCGGCCGGAGCTGCTGAGCCTGCTGATTGATCGCACGCCGACCAGCGTGCTGGTCGAGCGGACATCGACCAGCGTGCCGCGCGAGCGCGCGGGCCTCGCGTTCGCGGCGAATGTGCCGGCGGCGCCTCGATGACAGCGGAATCGATCAGGCCGACGGCGACGCCGACGGCGGAAACTTCGGCGCCGGCGGGCGTTGCTTGAAGGGACAGCCAGGAATGTCGACGTCAATCTCTCGCCCTCGCCGAAGAACGACAGGCGTTGATGGCCGATTTGCAGGCAGCCGGGCTCTCCGTCGAGAGCGACGGCGCCGCCGCGACGGCGCCCGTCGGCCGTCGCGGCGGCGCGGGGCCGTCGGACCACCGCGCGGTGTCGCTGGACGGCGCCACCGTGATGGTGCCGATGCGCGCCGCCGGCCAGTCCCCCTTCCGCCTCCGCGTCCTCTCCGCCCCGTCCTCGTCCTCGTCCGCGTCCCCGTCGCCCGTCGCGCGCCTGGATCCTCCGTGGCGACGATCTGCTCGCCGAGGTGGAGCTGCCGCCGTCGGCCCGCTTCTACGCGCTGTCGACCGCCGACGGGATCCCGTACTCGAAGATCGCGCTGCTGCACGCGCGCCGGGTGCTGGCGTCGACGGTGTTGCAGTCGTGCGTCCGCTACGCCGATCGCGGCGCTCGCCTGCCGCTTCTGCGCCATCGGGACCTCGCTGAAGGAAGGGCGCACGCTGGCGCGCAAGACGCCCGGCGCAGCTGGCCGAGGTCGCGGCGGCGGCGGTGCGTCTCGACGGTGTCGAGCAGCTGGTGCTGACCACCGGGACGCCCGCGTCGGCTGATCGGGGTGCTGCCCACCTGGCGGCGTGCGCCGCCGCGGTCAAGGCGACGACCCCCGGCGCTGCCGATCCAGGTGCAGTGCGAGCCGCCCGACGACTTCGGCTGGTTCGCGCGCCTGCGCGCCGCGGGCGCCGACGCGCTGGGCATGCACCTGGAGGCGGTCGAGCCGGCGGTGCGCGCGGCGGTCATGCCCGGGCAAGGCCGAGGTTCCGGTCGAACGCTACTTCGACGCCTTCACGGCGGCGGTGGCGGTCTTCGGCCGCGGTCAGGTGAGCACGTACCTGATCGCCGGTCTCGGCGATCGCCCCGCGAGCCTGCTGGCCATGGCCGAGCGTCTGGTGTCGATCGGGGTCTATCCGTTCGTCGTCCCGTTCGCGCCGATCGCCGGCACGCCGATGGCGGGCCACGCGCCGCCGCCGAGCGACAGCATGCGCAGCCTGTACACCGAGGTCGCGCGCCTGCTGCGGCAGCACGGCCTGTCGTCGGCCGAGATGAAGGCGGGCTGCGCCAAGTGTGGCGCCTGCTCGGCGCTGTCGACCTACGAGGGGGCCCGCTGTGCTGACGTCGACGTCGACGTCGACGTCGACGCCGGCGGGTGCGGCGCCGGGTCAGTCCCGCTTCGAGACCCGCGTCGCGCGCACGGCGCACGAGCGCGCCGCCTACTTCGCCCTGCGGCGCGAGATCTTCTGCGACGAGCAGGGGGTGTTCGACGGCGACGATCGCGACGACTGCGACGCGGCGGCGATCCCGATCGTCTGCCTGGCCGAGACACCCGACGGCGGCGCCGCGCGCGTCGTCGGCGTGGTCCGGATCTGGGAAGACGAATCGACGCCGGGCGACTGGTGGGGCGGCCGCCTCGGCGTCGATCGCGACTTCCGCACCGTGGGCGCCGTGGGGCGCTGGCTGGTGCAGACCGCCGTCGGCACGGCGCGCGGTTGGGGGGCGTCCCGATTTCGCGCCACCGTGCAACGCGCGAACGTCGCGTTCTTTCGCCGGCTGCGCTGGCAGACGCGCGACCGAGCTCGAGCTCTTTGGACGGCCGCACCACTTGATGGAGGCCGACCTTACTCACTATCCACCGACCGGCGAGGCGCGTCCCGTAGCTGGGGGGCTATCGGGGCGCGCCTCGCGCGGAGCTTGCGACGATGCTGCCTGAGCTGGTGCGCGAGCTGCAATCGGCGCTGGGCGTGCAGCACAAGCGCGATATCCAGACGGCGGCGCGCCTGCTGCCGCGCGTGCGCGGCGGCCCGTGGGGCGCCGCCGAGGTGCGGGTCGGCGACGACACCGCGGCGATCCCCGACGGGGACGGATACTTGCTGTTCGCGGCCGAGGGGATGTGGCCCGAGCTGGTCGCCAGCGAGCCGCGCTTCGCCGGCTACTGCGCGGTGATGGTGAACGCCAGCGACGTCTACGCGATGGGCGGTCGCCCGCTGGCGATCGTCGACGCGCTCTTCGCCGCCGGCGCCGAAGCCGCCGAGCCGATCTTGCAAGGGATGGCCGACGCCTCCGAGCGCTTCCAGATCCCGATCGTGGGTGGCCACACCAACCTGCACAGCCCCTACCCGGCGCTGGCGGCGGCCGTGCTGGGGCGGGCGCGGCGGTTGCTGACCAGCTTCGACGCGCGCCCCGGCGACGAGCTGGTGGTCGCCGTCGATCTGCGCGGGCGCATGCACCCGCGGCACGCGTTCTGGAACGCCAGCACCGACGCCGCGCCGGCGCGGCTGCGCGCCGACTACGCGCTGCTGCCCCGCCTGGCCGAAGAGGGAGACGGGATGGTGGTGGCCGCCAAGGACATCAGCATGGGCGGGCATCGCCGGCACCGCGCTGATGCTGTGCGAGGCGTCGGGTGTCGGCGCGACGCTGCGGCTCGACGCGATCCCGCGCCCCGACGGCGTCCCGTGGGCGACCTGGTTGCAGGCCTTTCCCAGCTACGGCTTCCTGCTGGCCACGCCGACCGGGCGACGGCGCGCGGCTGTGCGAGCTGTTCGCGTCGCGCGAGATCGCTGCCGCCGTCGTCGGTCGCGTCGACGGCAGCCGCCGCCTGACGCTGGCCAGCGGCGATGCGCGCGCCGAGCTCTGGGATCTCGCCCGGGCGCCGCTCACCGGCTTCGGACCGGACGCGGACGCGTCACGGGCGCCGGAACCGCCAAGAGGGAGCGGGAGAGGGCGAGGACGCGCGTGACCACCTCCGGCATCCTGCCCGGCGGCCGGGCGAGCGCCGGCCTCGTCGAGCTGTCGAGCGACGCCGTCGGCTCCGGTGCCGGTGCCAGCGCCGCCGCGGGCGCGGGCGCGCATCGTCGCGTCGAGGCGCCGCCCGAAGTGGCGCGCCGGATCCGGCTCGGGATGCCCCACCTCGACGCGGGCGGCCTGTCGGAGAACTGGCTGTTTCGCGACGCCGGCGATCGCCACTGGGAGGCGATCGCGCGCCGGCTCGGCGTCGCCACCGACCAGATCCGCAGCGAGACCGGCGAACGGCTCTACCCGACGGTGGTGGCGGTGCGCGCCGCGCTACGACACCCCGCTGGCCGCGGTGCGCGAGAACGATCTGTTCGAGGCGATCGCCGAGGTGGTGCCGTGCGGGCGCGCCTGCGCGCACGGGCGCGTCGTCGCGGCGGTCGGCCCCCAGCGCAGCCGCTTCGCGCTCGAGCTGCTGACCACCTTCGCCGCGCCCGCCCCGGCGGGCGGAGGGCTGCGCATGGCGATGCCGGAGCCGCGCCTGGCGCGCCGCTGGATCCCGGTCGGTGGCGAGCCGCCGATCGCGACGCTGGCGCGCGCTGCCCGTCGCGGTGAGCCGCTCGGCGATCCGTTCAGCGGGCCGGCGATGGCGCTCACCGGTCCGCCGCTGGCGGAGCTCGACTACGAGCCCTCGCCGTACGCCGACTACAACGGCGCCGGCCTGCTCTACTTCGCTTCGTACGTCACCATCGCCGATTCGGCGGAGCGCCGGCTGGTGCGCCAACTGCGGCTCGACGGCAGCCGGCGGGCGCGGGCGCCGGTCGCGGCGCGTGACTGGGCGCTCATGACCTCGGCGGTGCGCCGCGACGTCTTCTACTACGACAACCTGCCGCTCGGTGCCTCGCTGACGGCGGCACTGCTCGCCTTCGACGAGGATTGCCACGGCGTCACCACGCGCATCCGCCTGAGCCGCGCCGACGCGCAGCAGTCGGGACAGCGGCCGGCGCGCGCCATGGCCGATGTCGTCACCCGCCGGCTGTTCGTCGCCGAGCGAAGCGGAGCCCGCGCATGAGCGTGCCGCCGCCGCCTCCGTCGCCGTCGGCGATGTCGACGCCGCTGACCCTGCGGTCGCCGCTGCTGGCGCTGACTGGCGGGCGTCCGCTGTCGATCGGGCTGTACACCTACTCGACCCTCCCGCGCGGCAGCGTCGTGCACACCGCCAGCCTGGCCGACGCGCTGGTCGACCTCGGCCACGACGTGACGATCTACGCGCTCGACAAGGACGGCCGCGGCTTCTTTCGCCCGTCGCGCGCCCGCCTGCGCCTGGTGCCGGCGGCGCCCGCGCCGGCCTCGACGGCGGCGCTGGTGCGCCAGCGCACCGACGAGCTGGCGTCGTACGTGGTCGCGCACGCGCCGGCGCACGACGTTCATCACGCGCAGGATTGCCTGAGCGCCGGTGGCCTGCTGGCCGCGCGCGGACAGGGCCGGCGATTCGTCATCGCGCGCACCGTGCACCATGTCGAGGCCTTCGCCGATCCTTATCTGGCGCGTTGCCAGGAACGTTCGGTGCGCGAAGCCGACCTGTGCTGCACGGTGAGCGAAGCGGCGCGCGACGACGTGAAGGCGACTTTCGGCGTCGACAGCGCGGTCGTCGGCAACGGCGTCGACGTGCGGCGCTTCTCGGTCGTGCCGCTGGATCTGCTGCGCGACTGGCGCGCGCGGCTGGGATCGGGGGCGCCGGTCGTGCTGGCGCTGGGGGGCGTCGAGGAGCGCAAGAACACGCTGCGCACCCTGGGCGCCTTCGCGCGTGTGCGCGCGCGCTGGCCGGGCGCGCGGCTGTGGATCCTGGGCGGCGCGACCGTGCTGGATCATGGCGCCTACCGCGCGGTGTTCGAGCGAGCGCGCGATCAGTTGCCAGCGGCGACGCGCGCGGCGATCGTCGAGCTCGGCGTCGTGGCCGAGGCCGATGTGCCGGCGCTGATGCAGCTGGCCGACGTGATGGCGATGCCGTCGCTGCACGAAGGGTTTGGTCTGGCGGCGCTCGAGGCGCTGGCGGCCGGGCTGCCGCTGGTGGCGTCGGCGCGCGCGCCGTTCACCGAATACCTGGACGCGACCTGCGCCGTGCTGGTCGATCCGCTGTCCGAAGTAGACATCGCCGCCGGCTTGCAGGCGGCGCTGGAAGCGCGCCCGGCGCGGCGCGAAGCCGGGCGCCTGCGCGCCGAGGCACACTCCTGGGCGCGGGTCGCCGGGCGCGTCGCCCACCAATACGAAAGGACGCTCGGTCATGCCCGAGATGCACTTCCGGATTCGCTGGCCTGATGGAGACGAGATGCGCTGCTACTCGCCGTCGCTGATCGTGCGTGAGTACCTGGAGGTCGGCCGCGCCTACCCGCTGCAAGAGTTCCTCGAGCGCAGCCGCACGATGCTTCACATCGGATCGGAGCGGGTGCGCGCGAAGTACGGCTTCGCCTGCTCGGCCGCGCTCGACCAGCTGGCGACGATCGAGGAGCGCAGCAGCGGCTGCGGTGACAGCGAGCTGGTGACAGTGACCGGGTTCGAGCTGCCGCAAGAGGGCGAAGGCGCGGAGGCGAGTCGCTCGGGACACGGACACAGCCATGGCTGACAAGGCGATCGGCACCCATCACAGCGTCGTCGTGATCGGCGGCGGGCAGGCTGGGCTGTCGATGAGCTACTGCCTGCAGCAGCGCGGGATCGATCACGTCGTGCTGGAGAAGAACCGCGTCGGGCACGAGTGGCGCGAGCATCGCTGGGACTCGTTCTGTCTGGTGACGCCCAACTGGCAGTGCCGGCTGCCCGGGTTCCCGTACAACGGCCCCGACCCGCACGGCTTCATGCTCAAGGACGAGATCGTCCGCTATCTCGAGGACTACGTCCGCTTCTTTCAGCCGCCGCTGCACGAGAGCGTGGCCGCGACCAGCCTGCGCCCGCGCGCCAAGGGGGGCTTCGACGTCGCGACCACCGCGGGCGACTGCTTCGCCGAGCAGGTCGTCGTCGCGACGGGTGGCTACCACACCCCGCGCATCCCGCGCCTCGGCGACCGGCTGCCCGAATCGCTGACGCAGCTGCATTCGTCGCAGTATCGCAACCCCGGCGCGCTCGCGCCCGGCGAGGTGCTGGTGATCGGGACCGGACAGTCGGGCTGTCAGATCGCCGAGGACCTGCACCTGGCCGGCCGGCGCGTGCATCTGGCCGTGGGCGGCGCACCGCGCACCGCGCGCCGTTACCGCGGCCGCGACGTCGTCGACTGGCTGGAAGACATGGGCTACTACAGCTTGCCGGTGCACGAACATCCGCTGAAGGAGCGGGTGCGCGCCAAGGCCAATCACTACGTCACCGGCCGCGACGGCGGTCGCGACATCGACCTGCGCCAGCGCGCGCGCGAGGGGATGCGCCTTTACGGGCGCCTCGTCGGCGTGCGCGGGTCGCACCTGGAGCTGGCGGGCGATCTCCGACAGAATCTCGACCAGGCCGACGCCGTCGCCGAGAGCATCAAGACCAGCATCGACAAGTTCATCACCGAGCGCGGCGTCGACGCGCCGACCGAGGCGCGCTACCGGCCGGTGTGGGAGCCGGCGGGCGAGACGCCGTCGCTCGATCTGGCGTCGACGGCGATCACCACGGTGATCTGGTGCACCGGCTTCCACTCCGACTACCGCTGGATCGAGGTCCCGATCTTCGACGGGCGCGGCTACCCGGTGCACTTTCGCGGCGTCACCGCGGTGAGCGGGCTCTATTTCCTCGGCCTGCCCTGGCTCTACACCTGGGGCTCGGGACGCTTCTCCGGCGTCGCCGTCGACGCCGACTACCTCGGCGACCGCGTCGAGGAGCGCGTCGGCGCCGCCCCCGCACGAGCCCCGGCGCTCAACGAGCTGGCGCTCGGCTCGTAGCGGAGTCCTCTCATACGATTGGTCACATTTCGTCGGCGTGACGGGATCAATGCGAGGCGGCGTTACGGGCGCTGCGCGGGTCCTGCCGCTGCGGGGTCCTCCCCGCTGAGCTCGGCTGCCGGGGAGTCCGGCCCGAAACGATTGCGCTCTCATTGTCGGCGAAGCGAAGGGCGCTGCGCGGGTGACGTGGAGGGAGGGGCCCCCGACGAGCTCGGGGGCCGGGGCGTGCAAGTGCCACTTGCCGAGAGGTGGACGGCTCGACGACCCCCACCTTTCCCGATGCGTGCAGATCTCGCGCCGGCGCGCGCCGGGTGGACGGCGCGCGGATGGCATGGGCTCCCCGGACCCCGAGCTCAGCGGGGAGGTGCCCGCAGCGGCAGGACCCGCGCAGCGCCCGTAGCGCCGCCCCGCTTAGATCCGGCCAATCGCTCTCGGCTCCGCCGCCGAAGTTTGACCAATCATGAGAGCGGAGTCCTAGCGGGCGTCGCCGTTGCTGACTTTGCCGCTGCTGAGCTTGCCGGTGTGGCGGATGTCCTGGCCCTTGACCATGAAGACCACCATCTCGGCGAGGTTGGTCGCGTGGTCGCCGATCCGTTCCAGGTACTTGGCGATCGACTGCAGGCGGGTCGCGCGATAGATGTTGCGCACGTCCTCCATCATGTACGTCAGCAGCTCGCGGAAGATCTGCGAGTAGTAGGCGTCGATGGTGGCGTCGCGCTCGATGACCCGGTGGGCGTGCTCGGCGTCGCTGGCGACGAAGGCGTCGAGCGCGTCGTGCAGCATGCGCTGGGTCTCTTCCGCCATCACCGGCAGGTCGACGTAGGGCTTCAGCGGCGGCTCTTGATTGAGCTCGACGACGCGCTCGCAGATGTTGACGCCGAGGTCGCCGATTCGCTCGAGGTCGGTGACCAGCTTGAGCGCCATCGTGATGAAGCGCAGGTCCGAAGCCACCGGCTGGCGCCGCGCCAGGACTTGCAGACAGAGACCGTCGATGTCGACCTCCATCTGGTTGATCTGGCGATCCATCGCGATCGTGCGCTCGGCGAGCGCGGTGTCGCGTTCGGTCAGCGCGCGGATGCTGTTGATGATGCTCTCTTCCACCTTCGCGCCCATGAGCAGGATCTGCTCGCGCAGCCGCCGCAGCTCCTGCTCGTATTCACGGTTGGTGTGTTCGCGCCCGGTCGCGCCCATCGCGCCAATCTTGGTCATCTTGCCCTCGTTCTCAGCCGAACCGCCCCGTGATGTAGTCTTCGGTGCGGGTCTGGCTGGGCTTGGTGAAGAGCACCTGGGTGTTGGCGACCTCGACGAGATCGCCCATGTAGAAGAAGGCGGTGAAGTCCGAGACCCGCGCCGCCTGTTGCATGTTGTGCGTGACGATGACGACCGTGTAGTCGTCGCTGAGCTCGTTGATCAGCTCCTCGATGTGCGCGGTGGCGATCGGATCCAGCGCCGACGCTGGCTCGTCCATCAGCAGCACCTCCGGCTCGACCGCCAGCGCGCGCGCGATGCAGAGCCGCTGCTGCTGGCCGCCCGACAGCCCGAGCGCGCTCTCGTTGAGGCGATCCTTGATCTCTTCCCACAGCGCCGCCTGTCGCAGCGCGCGCTCGACGCGCCCCGACAGGTCGCTGCCGCTCCCCATGCCGCCGATGCGCAGTCCGTAGGCGACGTTCTCGAAGATCGACTTCGGGAACGGGTTCGAGCGCTGGAACACCATCCCGATGCGCCGCCGCACCATGACGGCGTCGGTTCCGGGGCCGTAGATCGGCTGGTCGTCGAGATAGACCGCCCCCTCGATGCGGCAGCCGGGGATCAGCTCGTTCATCCGGTTCAGCGAACGCAGGAAGGTCGACTTGCCGCAGCCTGACGGGCCGATCAGCGCGGTCACCCGCTTCTCGGCGATCTCCATCGCCACCGGACCGAGCGCCTTCTTCTGGCCGTAAAACACCGACAGGCCCCGCACGGTCAGCTTGGGGCGAGCGCTTTCAACGGCGGCCGCCGTCGTGGTCACGAGTTGGCGCCTGCGAAGCGGTGGCGCATGCGCGAACGCACGACAAACGCCGACAGGTTGAGCACGAAGGTCACGATCAGCAGCACCAGCACCGTGGAGTAGAGGATCGGCGTGCTGGCGTCCACGTCGGGCGACTGGGTCGCCAGCACGTAGACGTGATAACCCAGATGCATGAACTGATTGTTGGGGTGCCAGGGCAGGTGAGGCAAGTAATAAGCGGCGCCGGTGAACAGAATTGGCGCCACCTCGCCCGCCCCGCGGCTGATGGCGAGGATCGTCCCGGTCAGGATCCCCGGTGTCGCCTGCGGCAGGACGACGTTGAGGACGGTCTGGAACTTGGTCGCCCCCAGCGCCAGCGACGCCTCGCGCAGCTCGCGTGGCACGGCGCGCAGCGCCTCTTCGGTGGCCACGATCACGACTGGCAGCGTCAGGACCGCCATGGTCAGCGACGCCCAGAGCAGCGCCGGCTGGCCCAGGACCTTGGCGCCTCCAAAGAAGACCCGATCTATGCCGCCACCGACGAACTGGATGAAGAAACCGAGCCCGAACAGGCCGAACACGATCGACGGAACGCCGGCCAGGTTGTTGACCGCGATCCGGATCAGGCGCGTCAGCACCGCCTGCCGGTCGGCGTACTCGTGCAGGTAGACCGCGGTCGCGACGCCGGCCGGAACGACGGCGATGGTCATCAGGATGACCATCGCCACGGTGCCGAAGATCGCCGGGAAGACGCCGCCCGCCGTCATCCCCTCGGACGGCGCCTTGCTGAGGAAGCCCCAGGTCAACCGGTGCGTCCCGCCGATCAGAACATCGATCACCAGGACCGCGAGGATCACCAGCACCAGCAGGGTCGCTGCGCCGGTGCTCACGACCAGCGCCGTGTCACCCACGCGACCGCGCAGGCGCCGCGCGAAAACCTCGCTCGCGACGGCAGCGCTCGCCTCAGGAGGGCTCACGTCGGGACCCCGAGGCTCTTCTTCATGCGGCTGATGGCGTAGTCGCCCAGCAGGTTGATCCCGAACGTCGTCACGAACAGCACCGTGCCCAGGAAGAACAGGACCGTATAGTGCGCCCCGCCGAAGACGACCTCGGCCAGCTCGGCGGCGATCGTGGCCGACAGCGTGCGCACCGACTCGACGAAGCTCAGCGACGTCAGGGCGGCATTGCCCGAGGCCATGAGCACGATCATGGTCTCGCCGACGGCGCGGCCCAGCCCCAGCGCCACCGCGGCGGCGATGCCTGGGCTGGCGGCCGGCACGAGGACGCGCACGATTGTCTGCCAGCGCGCGGCGCCGAGCGCGGTCGACGCCTCGACATAGCTGCGCGGGACGGCGCCCAGCGCCTCTTCGCTGATGGTGAAGATGAGGGGAATGATCGCGAACGACAGCGCGATGCCCGCCACCAGCGCGTTGAGGCGCGACTCGAGCCCCAGCCACCCCTGCAGCCACGACGCCATCACCATGAGCGCGAAGAAGCCCAGCACCACCGACGGGACGCCGGCCAGCAGCTCGATCGTCGGCTTGATGATCTCGCGCGCGCGGCGCGAGGCGTACTGCGACACGTAGACCGCGGCGCCGACACCGAGCGGCACCGCCACCAGCATGGCGATGATGCTGACCTTGATCGTTCCAACTATCAGCGGCCAGATTCCGTACTTCGGTATGTCGGAGACCGGCTGCCAGATGTGATCGGCGGCGTCGTAACCGGGCCACACCTGCGACGTCCACATCGTTCGCAGCGTCACCTCGCTGTGAACCGTCTTGCTGAACAGCAGCGGCAACGCCTCCTTGGCGACGAAGGCGAAGATCAGGACGACGGCGGCGATCGCCGACAGCGCGATGACCCGGATCGACCCTTCGGCGAAGGCATGCCAGCGCGGCGGCGGCCGGGTGATGCGGCGCGCGGGGCTGGTGGCGCGCGGCGCGGCGGCGGCTGCTGGCTCCGGGAGGTGGAATTGCGGTTTCGCCGGGCTATCCACCTTGGACTTTGCCGGCCGCAGGGGAACTTCAGCGGCCCCGTCAGACATGTTCACTGTCGCCATTTAGCACGGGGTAAAGGCGCCGACGTGTCGCATTTGTAACGTTCCTGTGACAAATCTCCAGTCGCCGCCGGCGCGCGCGCGGCGATGCGGGCGCACGCGTCAGACGCGCCGATATCGTCCTTCGAGAAACGTCGCGTAGCTGTGCCCGCTGTCGCGCGAGATCTCGATCTTGAAGCGCAGCGTCTGGGCGTCCACCAGGTGGTAGGTATACCGGCTGCGCTGGTCGGCGACGGGCGCGTGCTCGAAGGTCAACGTGCTGTCGTCGGACCAGTGTCCCCATGCCGGTGCCGCCGGCAGCGTCCCCATCGAATCGACCCAGAACCAGCCATAGCGCTGCCCGGTTTCGTCCCAGCCGATGATGCCGTGCCCGCGGTAGACGACGGCGCCATCGCGCTCTTCGATGTAGTCCTGAATGAGGAAGAAGCCGTCGACGTCGAGACGTGACAAGACACGTCCGAGCGCCCCGCCTCCCGGGCCCATCGGTGACGGGCTCAGGATCTCCTCGCCGACCCAGGTCCCTGCCAGCCGATGCAACCTCTCGTGACGCTCGTTCGGTCGCGGCATTTCGTGCATGGCGCCCCCCCTCTCCCAGTGTTCGACGTCGTGAGCGAAGGTCAAGCCCAGCGGCGGTGGCCCAAGCTCGACCGTAGGTCGCCGCTGCCCGCGGGTTCACTCGCCCGGCTTGCGCGTCCGCCAGGCCTCCGACGGTGGCAAATTCAGCTGGTTGAGCGGCAGCCCGGTCCAGTAAGACAGGTCGACGCCGACGAACATGACGATGCCCTTGGTGTCGCCGCCCGGTAGGTAGCGCACCTCGACCACTGGCGTGAGCGCCAGGCCCCCGGTCAGGCGCTTCTGCCCGACGAATTGATCGTAGCTGGCGCCCAGCGCGAACCAGGATCCGGCGGCGCCGCGGGTCGCCGACTCGGTCGGATCGTTGGGGTTCTTGAGCTGCAAGAAACCGACGCCGGCGCCGCCGCGCAGCGCGAGGTTTCCGGTGATGGCGTAGCCGGCCTCGACCGCCAGCGCGCTGGCGGTCGCTTTCTGTCCGCCGCCCTTGGTCGCGGCGCTTTCGACGGCGATACCCAGGCTGAACCGCTCGGTCACCAGCTGCCCGGCGCGCCACGCCAGGCCGTAGCCCAGCCAGGGACCGAGCGCATTGCCCTTCTCGAACGCCTGGGTCGCGGCGCCGTAGAGCCCGAACGAAAGGTAGTAGCCCTGGCGCCGGCGCGGCTTCTCCAGCTCTTGCGCCTGCGCGGCGCGCGCGCCCAGCGGCCAGCAGCGCCGACCCGGCGAGCGCGAGCAGCGCGACGACCACCTGGCTTTTATGAACGCAGATGCGCATCACGCTCGCTCCTCAGAAGTCGGCCCGGATGCCGAGGATGGGAAGGATCGGCAGGCCCTGCTGCACCGACGTTTGGCGGAAGTTGTAGTTGTAGGCTTGCCCCTCGGGGTTGGCGCGGTTGTAGATGTTCTGCACGTCGAGATAGACGTCGAGCATCCACGACTGGTAGACCCAGCGTTTGTCGACGCGCACGTCCAGCTGGTGGAACGCCTCGATGCGCGCCGAGTTCACCTTGCCGTAGACCGGGTCGTACTCGTCGCGGCTGGCGTTGAAGACCGCGCCGACGATCGGCGTCGTCGGGTTGCCGGTGACGAAGCGGAAGCGCCCGCCGATCTGCCAGTTGCGCGGCAGCACGTAGCTGCCCAGCACGGTCAGGATGTGCGTCTGGTCGAAGTCGAACAGCCGATAGCTGGTCTGGCCCGAATCGCAGCCGCTCGGAGCGCGACAGCGTGTACGCCAGCCAGCCGGTGAAGTTGTGGGCGAAGTCGTGGCGCGCGACCAGCTCCAGGCCGTAGGCGCGCCCGAGCGCCGTCGTTGTCGTAGCGCAGCGGCCGCTGCACGCCGTCGCTGTCGGTGAACTGCTCGCTGGTCGGGCTCACCATGTGAGACATGTCCTTGTAGAAGCCGGTCGCGTCGAGCGTGACGTACGGGCGCGGCTTGTACTCGACGCCGACCGAGTAGTGGATCGCGCGCTCGGTCTTGAGGTTGGGGTTGCCGAAGTTCGCGTCGGTCTCGTCGAACGTCGGCTCCTGCGCGAACAGGCCGACGCCGCCCTTGAGCGTGAGGCGTTCGTTCAGCTGATAGCGCGCGGTGATGCGCGGCTGCGCCACCGACTGGTGCACGCGCTGGAAGTAGTCGACGCGCACGCCGGGCAGCACCAGCAGGCCCGGCACCGGCTTCAGCTCGAGCTCGGCGAAGGCGGCCGGCGACCAGTAGGGCACGTTGGTGAATCGGGTCTCGATCGTGTTGTTCAGGTCGACGGTCAGCGGCGGCGGCTGGCCCTCCTTGGGCGGCAGCGGCAGCCGGATCAAGCCCGGATGCCCTGCTGTAGATGATGTCGACGCCCAGGTTCAGGCTCACCCGGTCGGAGAACTTCTTCTTCAGCGTGTCGCGCAGCTGGCTGCTGAAGATGTCGAGGTTGAAGGTGAGAATGCCGAGGTTGGCGTCGGCGTGGGTGTTCCCCGCGGAGATCTGCGCCAGGTTCTCGAACCCGGCGCCGGGGACGAAGCGATAGCTGAGGATCGCGCGATCGAACGTCGTCGACGACGAGAACGCGTTGCCGGTGACCTGCGTGCTGAGGTCGCCCGGGTCCTTGAACAGCACCGCGAACCGATCGTCGGAGCCGAGGTAGAAGAAGCGCAGGTCGTGCGCCGGCGCCGGCCGGTAGTTCGCCAGCACCTGGTAGTCGTAGTAGCGCGGCGCGATCGTGAGATTCACCGACGCGTCGCTGGGGATGGTGGCGTTGAGGACGAAGTCGAGGTAGCTGCGCCGCCCCGCGATGGCGACGCCGCCCTTGTCGCCGAGCGGCGCCTCGAGATAGACGCTGGTGTCGAGGATGCTGACGTCGGCGTAGCCCGACACCTTCTTCGGCTGCAGCTTCTTGATCTGGACGTCGACGATGCCGCCGATGGCGCGCCCGTACATCGGCGAGAAGTTGCCGGGGTAGAACTCCAGGCTGTCCATCATGCCGATCGGAATCACGCTGCGCAGCCCGCCGAAGTGGTAGATGAGCGGGATCGACTGGCCGTCGAGGAAGTACTGCGTGTCCGTCGGCGCCGAGCCGCGCACGATGATCTGGCCGCTGAGCAGCGGCGCGCGCGCGACGCCGGCGAAGTTCTGCACCACCGAGATCGGATCGCCCGCCGTGCCCGGGACCTTGTCGATCTCGGCGGCGGTGATCACCGTGCGGCTCACCTCTTTGCGCGGTCGCGTCGCGGTCACCGTGACGTCGTAGGGGTTGTACGATCCCTTCTCGACGTAGTAGACGACGTCGGTCGCCTCGCCGCCGTGGATCTCCTCGACGGTGCGGAAGGGGAAGTAGCCGGGCGCTTCGATCAGGATCTTCCAGGCGCCCGGCGCCAGGTCGAAGAAGTGGAAGGTGCCGGTGGCGTCGGCCGAGGCTTCGAAGCCGACCGCCGCGGGGCCGTCATCGCGGAAGACGGTGACCAGCACGCCGGGCAGCGGCAGGCGCGTGCCGCGCTCGCGCAGGCGCCCTGTGAAGTTGACCACCGGCGCGCGCGCGGGTGGCGCCGGCGGCGTTGGCGTCACCGGCAGCGTTGGTGCGGCCGCTGGCGCCGTGGCCGGCGGCGGCGCGGGCGGCTCCTTGGGCGTGAGCTTGAAGTGGTAGCGGTAGTTGATCTGCACGGCGATCGGCTTGCCGTTCATCTCCGCCGGTTCGAACTCGAACTGCTGGGCGGCGACCATCGCCGCTTCCTCGAATCCCATGCCAGGCGGATCGACCGGCTCGGCGAGGCCGACCGAGGTCGACCTTGCCCTCGGCGCTGATGTCGATCGTCAGCAGCACGTCGGCGGTGATCCCCTTGTCGAGCGCCTCCTTGGGGTACTCCGCCTCGATGAACCTCTTGAGCTTGGGCACCTTGCTGAGCTTGGCCGCGTCGATCTGTCCGCCCGCGGGCGGCGCGGGCTCGCTCGGCGGCGCCGGCGCCGACTCGATCATCTGCGCGCGCGCCACCTGGCCGCCGCCGGCGACGGCGAACGTCGCGACCAGGAAGAAGCTGACGGCGCGTCGCGCGCGTCGATGCGATGGGGCGAGGGCGGGGGTCAAGACCGGGTTGAAGGCGGGTCGGCTCACGGCGTCGGCTCCAGCGTCACGGTCCCCTCGGTCCACCCTTCGCCGTTGCGGTCGTCGCGGATGATGAGAATCACCTTCGACGTGTCGGCCGGGTAGTCCTTCTTGAACGCCGGCGTCCACTTGATCTTGCTCGCGTCCTCGAGCGTGACCTGGTCGGCGATGTACGCCGTGCGCATGTGATCGGTGCTGCCGCTCTCGACGAACCAGCTCAGGTTCAGGACCTCGTTGACGTCCGCGGCCATGGCCATGTTGTCCTTGCCCCGGTACCGCTCGGAGGTGCCGTCAGGAACCACGGTGCTGATCACCGTCGCCTTGTTACGCGGCAGCGTCGGCATCGACGGCGGCGGGTCGCCCTCGAACGGTTGCGGCTGCGGCGGATCGCCGATCGTCGCGAACAGTCCGCTGACCGTCGGGTTGGCGTTCGGCTGGTCGGTGTCGCGAAAACGCAGGCGCATCGAGCGCACCGCCTGCACCTGGTCGTCGCTGGTGGTGACGGTCAGCTGCAGCTGGATCGGGAAGCCGTCGGTGCAGTCGGGCTGGGCGATGTTGCCCATGCCCTGGCACAGCGTCGCGAGGATCGGCGGCGGGATCGCGTTGGTGAAGGTGGTCGAGCCGTCAGCCGCGGTCGGCAGCGTGTAAGAGACCGGAATGCCCGCCAGCGCCGACGCGTCCGCTTCGCTGATGGGACAGGCGGCGCCCGGTACGGTCGCGAACGGGCACCACGACCAGGCGTAGGTGACGTCGCGTCCGGGCCGCGAGTAGACCTTGGCGTCGATGATCGTGGTCTCGCCGGTGGTCGGCGCCACCGGCTCGCTGCGGATCCCGAGCACGCGCAGCGAGTTCAGCCGATTGTAGGGATCGAAGCTGCCCCCGCATCCGGCGCCACCCGCGACGGCAGTGGCCAGCAGCACCAGCGCGCCGAGCCGCGCACGCGTGGTGCGTCCCGCGCGACGACCGAGGGCTTCCATGGTCGGAGGGTTTGGGAACCCTTTGAGGGTTTCCATGGTCGGAGGGTTTGGGAACCCTTTGAGGGTTTCCATGGTCGGAGGGTTTGGGAACCCTTTGAGGGTTTCCATGGTCATTCGACCTCCAGTCGAAAACGGTAGGTGTACGAGAGGGTGTAAGGGATCGCGACGCCGTCGCGCGTGGCCGGCTCGTACTCCTGCTGCAGAGCCGTCTTCTTTGCGGCTTCGTTGAACTCGGCCTCGGGTGCGGGGCGAATGACCTTGACGTTGGTGACCTTGCCGTCGGCGCCGATGGTCACCATCACCACGACATCCGCCTCGATGGCCTGCGCCTTCAGCTGCTCGGGATAGGGCGGCTTGATCTGCTGCCCGCCCTTGAACTTGGGCTGCACGTACTGGACGCCGGCGACCGGGATGCGCGACGCCGCCTGATTCTTCGTCGACGCGGCGGCCGGCTGCGGCGGTGGTGGCGCCGCCTCCTGCGCCGGCTTGGGGGCGACGGCGCGCTCGGCGGTCTGGCCGTCGTGGGTGTTGCCGGTGGCGAACGCCGGTCCACCGCCTCCCTCGACCGTCGAGTCGAGGTTGATGCCGACCACGCGCGGCGGCGGTCCCTTGGGCGGCTCGGGTGCCGGCGGCGGCGCCTTGGCCTTGGGCGGCGCGTGGCGCCTTCTTGACGATCGGCTCCGGCTTGGGTGGCTCGGGGCGCTTCTCCTCGGGCGGCGGCGGCGGTGGCGGGGGCGGCTCGCGGACCTCGACCCTCACCGTCTGCTCGATCCGTTCACGCTGCGGCCGCTCGCGACCGCCGATGATGAAGCCCAGCGTGACCACGCCAAGGTGAATCGCAGCCGCACCGACCAGCAGCAGCAACACCAGCGCCGCGCGCGCCGCGGGGCCGCGACGGCGGTGCAGCAAGCGGATCGTGGGCGCGCTGCTCGGGCGCGATGGCGCGCCGGGTGCGCGCGATCATGCGCCGCCGCGCCTCGCGCCGCTCCGCCTGCTTGCGCAGCACCAGCGGCCGGCGCTCGGGCAGGCCCGGCGCCGAGGTCGCTCGTTCTTTTGCGCTGGCTCGGGTCATACGATGGTTCCCGTTGTGGTCCCGTTTCGCGTCACGGCGCGCTGGGCGCGCCCGCGGCTCCGGGCGGCGCGGGACCGCGCTCGACGTCGAGCGCGAAGGTCGTGATGCCGTTCGCCTTGACCAGATCGATGAGCTCGACGACCCGACCGTAGGCCACCCCTTGTCGGCGGCGATCACCGCCTGGGTCTTCGGGTTGGCGCGCGCCTGGCGCGCGACGATCGCGCCGGCGTCGCGCATCGACGTCACCAGCTGGCCGTCGATCGTCAGCTGCTCGGTCTTGCTGTAGACCAGGTTCAGCGTCGATTCGACGCGCGAGCCGGCGCTGGCCGCCTTGGGCAGCTCGACCTTGAGGCTGGCGCGGATGATCGTCGCCGACGTCAGCATGAAGATCACCAGCAGCACGAGCACGATGTCGACGAAGGGGATGATGTTGATCGACGAGATCGGTCCGTCGTCGTCCGCGGCGTCTTCCAGGGCCGCCATGACGGCTACTCCGCCGCCTGGCGACCGACCGCCGGCTCGACCGCCTTCAGCTGCGACAGCAGCGTGCGCGCCAGCATCTGCCCATCGGTGACCGAGGTCTTGACGCGCGCCTTGAAGACGTTGAAGGCGACCACCGCCGGGATGGCGACCAGCAGGCCGACCGCGGTGGCGATCAGCGACTCGGCGATGCCGGCCATGACCGCCGAGCTGGCGTCGGCCATGTTGGCGGCCAGGTCGCGGAACGATCGCACGATGCCGAGCACCGTTCCGAACAGGCCGACGTACGGGCGCGTTACTGGCCAGCGTCGCCAGGAAGTTCAGCCGCTTCTCGTAGCGCCCCTTCTCCTTGCCGAGCGCGCCCGCGATCAGCTCCTCGACCGACTCCGGCCCCAGCTCGTAGGCCTTGAGGCCCGCGAGGACGATGTTGGTCTCGAGCGCGTCGTGTCCCTGCAGCAGCTTGGCGGCGCTCCTGGAAGTCGCCCGCCGCCAGCAGATCGGACAGCTTGGTGCGCAGCGCGTCGGCGTCGACCCGGTGGCTGCGATAGAAGAACCAGCGTTCGACCATCACCGCGACCGACGCCAGCGAAAGGCCAAGCAGCAGGTAGAGGACCCACTCCGATCGAAAGACCGGAAGACCGAGCAGGGTTTGAACGAGGCCGCCTGTCGAATGTTGCATGGGGAACCAGATCCTTTTCTATGAAGCGGGGCGCCGGGGTGCCGAGGCTTCCTGTTTAACACCACCACTCGACGGAGATGTCACCATGCGGTCGTTTTTCGGTGAAGAATTGTAAAGGGGCGGGCCGATGCGCCTTGTTGACCAGGATCTTCGCTACCGGGTTGCCTGGCCGGTCTCCAGTCGCGCGGCCTCAGTCGGCGTCGCGGGGGTAGGGGAAATCGGCCGTCGGCGCGGTCGGCTCGGTGTCGTCGAACTTGTCGAGGTCGAGCAGCAGGTCGCCGTTGTCCGCTTCGCTGAGGATGTCGACGTGACGCGCGCCCCAGAGGATCTGACGCGCGAAGTATTGCTGGCTGGCGTGGACCGGCTGCATCGACGTGTCGTCGAGGCCGATCACCATGACGCTGAGCTCGGTCTCGTCGGCGGCGATCGATTCGGGGGTCGCGCCGTGGAGCGGGCTCGCGGCGTCGATCGGGTGCATCACGCTCCAGGACCGCGACAGCGACAGCGCGTGCTCGCGCGACAGGCGCAGGTCGATCATGCGGTAGAACGTCGTCCCTTCGCTGCGCACCTCCTTGCGCACCAGCCCGGCGCGGATCTGCGCGTCGACGATGCGGTTGCCGCGCTGGTTGCTGAGCCGGAACATCAGCGTCGGGACGCCGTCGACCGGCGAGATCACCACCTCGCGCGAGAAGACCAGCCGCGCCGTCGAGCGCGAGAACTTCGCGAACACCAGCCCGGTCGCCAGCGCCGTCAGCGTCAGGCTGGTGATCGACTCGGCGACGACCACCAGGTTCGCCGCCACCGATTCGGGGTACATCGCGCCGTAGCCGATCGTCCCCATCGTCTGCACGCTGAAGAAGAACGCGTCGCCGAACGAGCGCGGACCGGCGTGCGCGATCCCGCCCGCCAGCAGGTAGGCGCAGGCGAACAGGGCGTTGGCGATCAGGAAGGCGCCGCTGATGGCCGCGATCGTCACCCGCCACGGTCGTCGCAGCAGCGCGTGGTAGAAGTCGCGCAGCGGCGCGCGGCGGTCGTTCAGGATCCGGATCGAGTAGTCGGCGCCGGGCTCTCTCACCGCCGTCTGTCTCGACCGGGTCCGCACGCGGGCCATGGGCGGCAGTTTCGTGCGGGCCGGGCCCAAACCGCAAGAAGCAAGACGACGGAAGCTGAAATGCGCGCTGCGCTCGCTAGCGCTGGCGCGCGATCACGCCACGCGCAGGCGCACCGCCATCGGCGGCAGGTCACCCAGCCGTTCAAGCTCGAGGTTGAACGTCAGACCGTCGCGTGCGTGGGCGGGGATCGGGACGCACAGGGTCACCTCCTCGACGACGCTGCCGGCGAACTGGCAGCGCCGGCACCAGACGCTGTCCGGGGCGGCGATACCGCCGCAGGTCGGGCAGGGGATGGTCAGCGGCAGGCTGATCGCCGCGACGCCGCCTCCGCGCGCCTCGTCGGCGGTGACGTGCAGATCGATGAGGCCGCTCGCGTGCACGCGCGCGATCCGGCGCGCCTCCAGCGCGTCGAGCGTGTCGCACAGCCGCGGGATCAGCGTCGTCGTGCTGCGCAGAGGTTCGGGCGCGCCCGCGCCCGGCACGATCGGCGGCGCGTGCGGCCGGAAGGGGCTCGCGCCGCCGGCGGCAGCGCCGCGTCGCGCGTCACTGGTGGCTCCGCGGGGGGCTTCGTGCGTCGCATCGTAGGTCGAGCGCAGCCCGGGGTCCGACAGCACCCGATAGGCTTCCGCGATGCGCTGGAACGTCGCGGTGGCGTCGGGTCCGGCGCGATCGGGGTGATGGCGCAGCGCGAGCAGGCGATAGGCGCGGCGGATCTCGGCGCTCCCGACCGGGGGAGTGAGTCCGAGTACGGTGTAGTGGTCTTCGCGCGACATGCGTCTTTGCCGCGCTCTCTCCGCGGCGGGCTCGACCTTTAGTCTGCCCGTAAATCCGACGATAGGGCAGTGGAGGGAGCCCCATGGCGATATTTAACAAGAAGTCGGAACCGAGGATCGAGGTCGAGCAGATTCAGAGGGCGCCGATCGCGAGCCCACCGCCCCCCGTGGCGGCCGCACCAGCCCGTCGCGTGTACGGGATCGGCGATGCGATCCAGTTGATGCGTTCGCTGCCGGTCGACCAGAACGTCGACCTCATCGTGCAGGTCATCCGCGCCACGCTGGCGTCGATGAACGTGCGCGTGCAGGACATCATCGAGGACGCCGTCCGCAAGGAGAAGGCGACCGAAGCCGGCATCTCTTCGCTTCACGGCAAGGTCGCCGATCTCGAGCGCGAGCTCGCGGCGCGCCGCGAGGAGATCCTGGGCCTCGAGGCCGATCTGAAGGAGACCACGGCCGTCAAGGAGCGTCTGGAGCTGGCGGAGCCCGCCGCCATGGCGTCCGGCGCCGGGGCGCTCGCGGCCGAGCAGCCGCCGGTCGTGAACGGCCAGTTCGGCACCTATCAGCACCAGCCCTGAGCCAAGCGCCGCTCGGGCCATTCGCTCAAGGACGCGGGCCGACCTCTCCGACCCCCTCTCCCGGTCCGCCGCCGGTCCGCCGGGGGAGGGTAGGGGTGGGGGCAGGCCTTGCGAGAGCTCATGCGCGCGCTGTCTTCGCTGATGAACAGTCTCGGGGGTAAGCTCGCCCCCGCATGTCTACCTCTACGTCCGCGTCCGGATCTTCGTCGTCACTGAAGGATCGGGTCGTCGCCGTCACCGGCGCCAGCAGCGGCATCGGCGCCGCGCTCGCCCAGAAGCTGGGCCAGCGGGGCGCGCGCGTGGTGCTGATCGCGCGTCGTCCGCGCGAGCTCGAGGAGGTCGCCCGCCGCGCGGGCGCAGGCGCCCTGGCGATCGCCGCCGACGTCACGCGCCGGGACGAGGTCGAGGGCGCCGTGCAGCAGGCGCTGGCGCGCTGTGGACAGATCGACGTCTGGATCAACAACGCGGGGCGCGGGATCAGCCGCGCGGTCGCCGAGCTCAGCGACGCCGACTTCGACGAGATGATGCTGGTCAACGCCAAGTCGGCCCTGTACGGGATCCAGGCGGTGCTGCCGCATTTTCGCGAGCGCGCGCGCGGGCACATCATCAACGTCTCCTCGATGCTGGGGCGGGTTCCGTTCGCGCCGTTCCGTTCGGCCTATGTGGCCGCGAAGCACGCGCTCAACGGGTTGTCGGCCTGCTTGCGCATGGAGCTTCAGGCCAGCCACCCGGGAATCCTCGTCTCGGTCGTGCATCCGGGGGTCGTCGCCACCGAGTTCGGCGTGCGCGCGCTGCACGGCGGGATCGACTCGCGCCAGATCCCGGGCGCACAATCGGCGGAGGCGGTCGCCGACGTGATCGCCGGCGTCGTCGAAGATCCGCGCGCCGACGTCTACACCCAGGCCGGCGCGCGCGACACCGTCGCCGCTTACTACGCCGCCGACGACATGGCTGCGGTCGAAGCACGGCTCTCGTTCGGTCCCCCGCGCCGAAGCTGACGAGTCGCGCGCATAAGCCCCTCTGCCGATGCTGGGCATCGCTCTAGGCGTGGCTAGATTTCCTTAGAGCGCCATCCACCAACGGGAGACAACAGGACATGGACGCAATCGAAATGCTAGAAGACCAGCATCGAGACATCGACGTTCTCTTCGACGCGATTGGCGACGCCGACGCGGGAGAAAAGGCTGAGCTGTTCGCCCACCTCGTCGATAAGCTCGCGATCCATGCCCTGATCAAGGAACGCCACTTTTACCCGGTGATCCGCGACGGCGGCAGCAAAGAGATCGTGGTCGAGTCGGTGGAGGAGCACCTGGGTATGAAGCGCATCCTCGGCGAGTTGCTCGATCTCGAGCCCGGCGACGCGATCTTCGACGACAAGCTCGCGAATCTGCGCGACCAGGTCGAACAGCACATCGAGCGGGAGGAGGCCGATCTCTTTCCCAAGGTGCGCCACCTTTTCGGTCAAGACGCTCTCGAGGTGCTGGCGCAGGAGATGAACGCGACCCAGGCCGGGCTGATGCAGGCGGGGCGGCCGCGCGAGGTCTTGCGACCGGTCAGCGACGCGGCGACGCTGATCTGACCTGGTGTCCTGGCGGCGTCAGCGCGGCCGCGGCAGCAGGCCGCGCGCGTCGTGTGCCGCCCAGCGCATCGAGCGGGTGTTGAATGCGACGCCAGGCGGTCCGGCGCGCCCGACGAGGATCACCCCGCCGCGGCCGCCCACCCGCGCCGCCAGGAGCGCGATCGCCCGCCGCGCGGCGCTGGGGGGCGCGACGCCGGCGGCGAGCAGATCGATCGCCGCCTTGCTCAAGCAGACCTGCATGATCCGCTCGCCGTGTCCGGTTGCCGACGCGGCACCCGCCGCGTCGTCGGCGTAGGTGCCGGCGCCGAGCAGCGGCGAATCGCCGACGCGCCCTGGGCGCTTGCCGACCATGCCACCGGTCGAGGTGGCGGCGGCGACCTGTCCGGCGGCGTCGCGCGCGACAGCGCCGACGGTGCCGCCTCCGCCGGGCGCGCGCGCCGGCGCCGCGGCGGCGGCCCGGCGGGCGAGCGCCCGCGCCAGGTCGTCGCGCGCGGCCCGCGTGACGTGATAACCGCGCGGCGCGAACGGCACCGCCCGCTCGCGCGCGAACGCCAGCGCCCCGGCGCCGGCCAGCAGGATGTGCTCGCCGTCGTCGAGGATCGCGCGCGCCAGCGCGATCGGGTTGCGCACGCGATCGACCGCGGCGACGCCGCCGGCCCGCAGCCCGGCGCCGCTCATGATCGCCGCGTCCATTTCGATCGTTCCGGCGCGGGTCAGGCAGGACCCGCGCCCGGCGTTGAAGCGCGGATTGTCCTCGAGGAGCCGCACGGCGGCCTCGACGGCGTCGACCGCGGATCCGCCCGCCTCCAGGATCGCGAACCCGGCGCGCGCGGCCGCCGCGCACCCGGCGCGCGCCGCCTCTTCGCCGGGACCGTCGGGAGCCCGATCCCCGGCGCCGCCGTGAACGACGATCAGCGGGCGGGCGCGCCGCGCGCGCGGGGTGGTGGTCGGTTCGCTGGTTTCCACTGTGCCTGCCGGTGCGCAACCGTACCACGGGCGCATGCGCCCGCTCGCTCGCGCCGGGGCCGTTCGGTTAAACGCCACGACGCCAGGACGCCACGGTCCGAGATCTTGACGATCCGGCCTTTGGCGTCTCTGGCGTCGTGGCGTTTATTCTCCGCGGCTCACTCGCGCAGCTGTCGCCCCCATTCGAACCGGTACTTGCCGCGCAGCCGCAGCACCGCGGCGCGTTCCTGCGAATCGAATTCCTTGGCCTGGTCAGGGCCCAGCAGCTGGGTGATCGCCGCCTGGCGCGCCTTCAGCGCCGCCGAAGCGTCGCCGACCTCGACCGGGGGCGGGCTCGCTGGAGCGGCGGGCGTCGTCGGCTCTGTCTGCCGCCGGTACTCTTCATTGATCTGTCGGATCGCGGCGCGCGTCTGCTCGGGCAGGCCCAGGTTGTTGAACACGGTCTCGTCGGCCTCCTGCCGCCGCCGGTTGTGGTTCACCTGCAGCAGAGCCCGGCGGTTCGGCGGCGCCGCGGTCAGCTGCGCGTCGTCGCCCGTCGCCTGCGCGTCGGTGTCGGGCGCCGTCGCGACCGCCACGACCGGCGCTGGCTGCGTGGCCGCGGGCGCCGGCGCCGGCCGTGGCGGCGGCGGCGGCGCGACGGTGATCTCCTCGGGCGCGGGCGGCGGGGCCGCTGCCTTGGGCGGCGCTTCGGCGGTCTCTGCTTCGAACGTCGCCCGCTCGCGCTCGTGCCGTGCGCCGACCATGAGGACCGCGGCGGTGCTCAGGATCGCGATCATCAGCACCGACAGACCGAGGGTGATCGGGCTCAGGCGCGGCATCGGCAGGTCACCTGGTCACCGTCGCCCACACACGGGCGCTCATTGGCGAGCCCACGTCGGCGCCGGCCCCACGACAGTGGCGATCGGCACCCCGGTCCGCTGCGCCCTGCGCAGCTGGCTGGTGCGCCAGATCGTGTACAGCACCGGCAGCACCTCCAGCGTCAGGAAGGCGCTGGTGGCCAGCCCGCCGATCATCGGCGCCGCCACGCGCCGCATGATCTCGGCGCCGGCCCCCTCGGCCCACAGCAGCGGCAGCAGCGCCGCCATCATCGTCGTGATGGTCATGATCTTGGGGCGCAGGCGGCGCACCGTCCCCTCGGCGTGCGCCTCGACGATGTCGTCGCGGCTGCGGATCTTCCCTTCGCGCACGCGCCGGTGGAATGCCTCGTCGATGTAGACCACCATGACCACGCCGGTCTGCATCGCCAGGCCGACCACCGAGAGCAGGCCGACCCAGACCGGCGCCGACATCGGATAGCCGAGCAGGTAGAGCGTCCAGAAGCTGCCGACCAGCGCGAACGGCACCGAGACCAGCACCAGCAGCGCCTCGGTCAAGCTGCGGAACTGCAGGAAGAGCAGCCCCAGCATCGACAGCGCCACCAGCGGCACGATCCAGAGCAGCCGCCGCCGGCCCGAGACCAGCAGCTCGTACTGACCGGTCCATTCGATGCGCTCGCCGGCGGCGAGCGGGACCGTCCCCGCCGCGACGGCGCCGTCGACCTCGCGGCGCGCGCGCTGCACGTACGCTTGCAGGTCGACGCCGTCGGCGAGATCGACGTAGACGTAGGCGCACAGCTCGCCTTTCTCGGTGCGCAGCGCCGCCGGCCGCCGCACGTAGGTCGGCTTGCCGACCAGCGCCAGCGGCACGGGCTGGCTCACCGGCAGCGGCGCGGCCGCGGTGGTCGCCGCGCCCGCCGGCATGCCGGTCGTCGCGCCCGTCCCGAACGGCGTCCCCGTCGGTCGAGCGCACCGTGACCTCGCGCAGGATATCGGCGGCGCCGCGCGCCGAGACGTCGGGGATGTCGGGCGCGACGCGCACGCGCATCGGGTGGCCCTCGACCTCGACCTCCCCGACCTGGCCGCCGGTGGTCAGCAGCTCGGCGAGCGATCGCGCCGCCGTCGGGTCGACGCGGAAGTGGCGCAGCGCCGCCGGGTCGGTGTTGAAGTCGATCCAGGTCTCGCCGCCCAGCGATTCGAGAACGGCGCTGCGCGTGCCGGGAATCCGTTCGGCCAGCGCGCGCAGCGCCGTGCCGAGGGCATCGAGCCGCTGCGGATCCGGCGCGACGATCCGGATGCCGACGGGCGTGCGCACGCTGGTCGCCATCATGTCCATGCGCGCCCGCGCCGGCGTGGTCCAGGCCGCGGTCCATCCCGGCAGCCGCACCGCCTTGTCCAGCTCCTCGACCAGCTCCGCGGTCGTGCGCGGCGTCAGGTCGGGCCACACGTGGCGCAAGATCCGGCGCAGCGGCTCGGGCGCCCAGCGGCTGTACCAGCGCACGCGCCCGACCTTGGGCCACTCCGAACGCGGCCGCAGCCGCATCGTGGTCTCGGCCATCGAGTAGGGCGCGGGATCGGTGCCGGTGTCGGCGCGGCCGACCTTGCCGAACACCGAGGCGACCTCGCCGAACTTGCTCATGGCGTGGTCTTGCCAGAAAAGCTGCAGCGCCGCCTCGTCGGGCGAGACCCCGGGCAGCGTCGTCGGCATGTAGAGCAGGTCACCCTCGTCGATGCGGGGCAGGAACTCGGCGCCGATGCGCGACACGATCGGCAGGCAGGAGAGCAGCGCCAGCCCCGCGGTCGCCAGCGTCAGCGCGGGGCGGCTGAGCGCGAAGTGCACGAACGGCCGGTAGGCGCGTACCAGCGCGCGGGTGATCGGGTTGTCGAACTCGGGGATCACCCGGCCGCGCAGCAGCCGCGCGCGCAGCGCCGGCGCCAGCGTCAGGGTCACCAGCGCGGCGGCGCCGACGACCAGCGTCTTGGTGAGCGCCAGCGGGCGCAGCAGGCGCCCGGTCTCGCCCGAGAACGCGAACACCGGCAGGAACGACAGCGCGGTGATCACCAGCGACGTCAGGATCGCCGGCGCGAAGGACTGCGCGGCGGCGATGATCCGGGCGCGGCGTTCCGTGGCCGAAGCCAGCGGGCTCAGCGTCTCCAGCTGGCGGTGCGACGCCTCCAGCGCCACGATGTCGGCGTCGACCGCCATGCCCGAGCGCGATGCCGATGCCGCCCAGGCTCATGATCGTCGCCGGCACGCCGAGCAGCCACATCGCGCCGAAGGTCAGCAGCACCACCACCGGCAGGGTGACCAGCGGCACCAGCGCGCTGCGCCCGTGCAGCAGGAAGATCAGGATCACCAGCACCACGACCGCGACCTCTTCGACCAGCGCGCGCAGCAGCGTCGTGCGCACGCGCGTCGCCAGCTCGGCGCGGTCGTAGGTGGTCGCCACGTGGACGTCGGCCGCCGCGCCCGAGTCCTCGCGCTCCGGGTCGGCGGCGCGGTGGGGCAGCTTGCGGCACTCGCGCGCGATGATCGCCTTCGCCTGGCTCACCAGCGCGGCGATGTCGGCGTCGCGCCGCGCGATGACGATGCCGCCGACGGCGCGCACGCCGGCGACGTCGGCCAGCCCGGTCGGCATGTCGTCGGCCAGCCGCACCAGCGCGACGTCGCCCAGCCGCGCCGGCGCGGCGCCGCCCCCGCGCACGGTCAGGTTCTCGATCTCGGCGGGCGAGGACTTGCGGATGCTGCCGGTGGCATCGCGCGCGCCCAAGGTCGGTCGCAGCGCGCCGACGACGTCGGAGAAGGCGAGCCCGCGCTCGCGCAGCTCGGCGCGCCTTCACGTCGACGCGCACCTCGCGCAGCTCGCCGCCGACGGTGGCGACCTCGGCGACGCCGGGGATCGCCGCGCAGCGCGGGACGCAAGACGTCGTCCTGGAACCGGCGCAGCTCCAGCAGCGACGACACCAGCGCCGGATCGGTGAGCGCGTACTCGAACACCCAGCCGGTGCTCGACGCCGCCGGACCGACGTAAAGGCGCACGGTCGCGGGCAGCTGCGCGCGCGCCGCGTTCGACCCGCTCGACGATCACCTGCCGGGCAGCGTCCAGTCCGTCGGCCGAGGCAAACACCACGTCGATGTAGGCCATGCCGGACATGGTCGTTGCCGCGGATCGCCTTGGCGCCCGGCACGTCGGCCAGCGCCTCGGTCAGCACCCTGGTGACGTTCGCCGCGACCGCTGGCGCCGGGTGGTCCATCCAGTCGGCGACGATGCCGATCTGCGGGTCGGCGAGATCGGGGATCACGTCGCGCGCCAACCCGCGCCGCGCCAGATCGCCCGCCGCCGCCAGCAGCAGCAGCGCGGCGATCACGACGCGGTGGTGGCGGGCGGACCAGTCGACCAGGCGCGCGATCACGGCGTGATGCCTCCCGTGGCCAGGCCGCTGTCCAGCCGGCGCTCGGCGTCCAGGAAGAAGGTCGCGCGCGACACGACCCGATCGCTCGGGCGCAGTCCCGACAGCACCACGGCGAACCCCTGGCGCGAGAAGGTCTCGCCGATCTCGATCGGTCGCTTCTCGAACGTCTGACCGCCGGCCCACGCCAGCACATAAGGGCCCTCGGGCGATTGCACGATCGCCGCCGCCGGAACGCCCAGGACCGCGCGCGACCGGCTGGCCAGCTGCAGCCAGCCGACCTGGCCGGGGGCCAGCGGGCCGCCGCTGGTCGGCAGCTCGACTGCCGCCGCCGCCGCCGCTCGCGCCGTCGCGCGGCCCTTGCCCCGGGTGGTTGCCGCGGGCGGCGTTGCGGTTGTCTCGTCGACGCGAAAGTGGATCAGCGAGGTCGAGCGATCCCACGGGATCGCGGCGCCGACGCGCGTGACCGTCACCGAGGTCGTGGGCGACGCGGTCGGCGTGAACGAGCCCCGCTCGTCGGGCGCCAGCGCGTCTATCTGATCCTTGTAAAAGATGGCGGAGATCTCGCGGTCGTCCTCGACCCAGGCCGGGCCGCGCATCTCGCGCAGGTTGGGCAGCAACGAGCGCGCGCGAACGAAGTCGATGATCCGGTGCTTGCGCACGTTCTCGACGGCGGTCATGTCGGGCATCGCCGCCGCCATTCCTCCGTGCCCCTTGCCCTGGCCGTCGCCGCTGCGTCCGACAGGCTCGAGCGCCATCTGGCAGATCGGGCAGGAGCCGGGGGCGGTGGTTCGGACCTCCGGGTGCATCGGGCAGGCGTAGCGCGCGCCGGGCGTGCCGTCACCTTGGTCCCGGCCGTGAAACGAGATCGCGATGCCAACAAAAACGGCCCCTGCCGCAACACCCAGCAGCAGGAGCCGCAAGAAGACGATAACCGACGGCGAAAGCGTCGGGCGCTCCGGTTGGGGGGCGGGGGACGTGTCGTGGGGCTCGCTCACCGGCTTTTACAATTGCTTCAAGTCAAAACAACAACTCTAAGCAAGACCACCAGCCACACCATCAACCACACCGTGGACAGTCAATTCTTGTCGTTGGCCAGACAAACAATCAAGCGGAAAGGACAATCGCTCTAGATTCACCCCGCGCGCGGCCAGCGCAGCGCCGCACGCGGGGGACTTGGCATGCGGGCTACTTGGTGATCAAGAGCGGACGCATGAACTCGTTGTCTTCGTGGTCGAGAATGTGGCAGTGCTCGACGTAGCCTGCGCCGCCAGTCGTCGGGTCGAAGGAGAAGCGGTTCTGCCCCGCCGAGACCCCGCCCGCCGCCACGCCCTGGGGAGCCCAGCGCAAGGCGATGCGGGTGATCTCATCCGGGAACATCTTGATCGTGTCCTTCCAGCCGGCGTCGCTGGCTTCCGGGGCGCGCGACGGGCAGGCGCCGCCCGAGCAAGCCCCCTGGCTGAGGTACTTCGCGGCGTCGAAGTTGACGTTACCGCCGACGGCACCGGCCGAGTTCGGCGTGGTGTAGTTGAGCGGCGGGCCGAAGCCCGGGATGTAGACGCCCGGCGCGAAGGTGAACCCGTTGAAGGTCCCGCCGGGGAACGCCGCGATCCAGTCGGCGAGGTAGGTGTTGATGTCGAACGGCTGGCGCGAGATCACCTGGAACTGGATCAGGTGGATGTGGATGGGGTGGGCGTCGCCGGTGAGGTTGGCGACTTCCCAGACCTCGGTCGACCCGACGCGCGGTGTCTCGGTCGCGGAGTCGCCGCGCCCGTTCGAGGTCGAGCCCGGGACCACCGTGGTCGTTCCTTCGCGGTTGCCGTTCCACTTGGTGTTGTTGACCAAGCTCTCCACCGGCTCGCCGTCGCCGTCGGGCGCGCCGGGACCGTCGACGGCGAGGGTGTTGCCCTCCTCCTCGACCAGGATCAGCTGGCGCAGCTTGTCGCCGCGGTTGTTGGCCGGCTTGACGTTGACCATCGGGGTTGCGCGCAGCGCCGGGTGCGCGGCGGCGGGATTGAACGACGTGTCGGTGCCGACCAGCGGCTGGCTCACGCGGAACTGCATGACCAGACCGTCCGAGGTGGCGTCGGGCGCGCCGAAGCCGACCGGACCACCGCTGGGGAACGGGATGACGGCGAAGTTCTTCATGGTGAAGGTCTTGCCGGTCTGGCCCCCGAAGTCGATGATGATGTCGGCGCGCTCCGCCGGCGCCAGGAAGAGACACTTCTTCCCTGCCTGGATGTCGTTCGCGCCGCCGAGCACGTTGCCGGCATCCGCGTTGTTGAGACCGTCGCAGGCGTGGATGCCGTTCGCCGGGTTGGTCAGCATGACCGGGTTGTTGAAGAAGCCGCCGTCCGAGCCGATCTGCCAGATCGCCGGACCGACCGGGCCGTTCTGGTGCATGTCGACGCCCTGCTGATTGAAGAGCTGCATCGAGTAGAAGCGGGCGTTGCTGCCGTTCAGCACGCGGAAGCGATAGCGCCGCGGCTGCACGTCCATCACCGGCCAGGCCTTGCCGTTGACGGTGATGACGTCACCGAAGAACTCCGGAATCCAGTACGGGTGCTTGTCCGGGTTTCCCGGCCCGCCGTTCAACCCGGCCGGCGTGTCGGCGTCGGGGAAAAAGAGCTGGCCGTTGGTGTCGAACTGCTTGTCGGCCAGCAACAGCTCCGACTCCTGCGCGCCCGAGGGGAGCGTGATCGGGTTGTTGGCCGCACCGGTGTCGCGGTTGTCGCGGATGAAGTACATGCCGGCGAGCCCAGCGTAGACATTCTCGCGAACCACGCCCAGCGAGTGGTCGTGGAACCACAGGGTCGTGGCCTCCTGGGTGTTGACGTAGTTGTACGTGTTGCTGACGAAGCCGCGGCCGCGCAGGGCAAGGCCCGGCGTGAACCAAGCCTCGGGGTGGCCGTCGTACTGCGACAGCACCTCGGCGCCGTGCAAGTGGACCACGCCCGGGATCGGGCCGGCGTAGGGCTGGGTGCAGGCCGCCGCCAGCGGGGGGCCGTTGACGCAGTTGTTCCTCGCGGTCGTGCCGAGCGGGTCGGCCCAGTGCAGCGACTGATCGACGGTGAGCAGGCTCTGAAGGCGGGTGTTCGTCAGGCCGTTGGTGTAGACGGCCGTGGTCGCGGTGCCGCTGGCGCGCCTCGATGGTGCGTGCGGGAAAATTAGCGCCGGTGCCGTTGATGTTGTAGCCCCACATGAACGTGCCGGAGCTGAACGGCGCGCGGAGCCCCGTGTAGAACGAGTTCGGCAGGATCTTCTGCTGGAACTCCTGCATGTTGACGTTGAGGGTTGTGGTGCCGCTGATGCGGCGTCCGTTGAACGTCGGCAGTTGATCCACGAACTTCGGGAGCGAGTTGCCGTCGAGGAGCGTCTGCGGAGTCCTCACGGACGCCTGGGTTGTGCTGCCGGTCTCGGCCCCCGAACTGGGCGCCTGGCCGCACCCCGCGGCCAGGAGCATGGAGACCCCGAATGAGGTCATCACGAACAAGTGCTGGGAACTTCGCATGGCGTTTCCTTTCGTCGGTTGTCGCCCGCTCGCCCCACGCGACCTCCCGCGATACTCCCCCTGGCGGACGGTGGCTTGCGTAAGTCACGGAACTGCGGCACCTTCGGGTGCGTAAAATTTTCGCAGTTCGCCCAGTAGGTGCTGAACCCATCCCCGGCTCGCCAATCTTTTTGTGATTGAAAAGAAAACGCCGCGAATACGCGGGGACGTATTCGCGGCGACGCAGATTGCTGCAACCTGCAACACGCTTTCTGCTGACGCGCAGCGGTTGTTGCTGCGCGTCCGTCAACTATTTGGCGATCAGCAGGGGACGCATGAATTCGTTGTCTTCGTGATCCAGGATGTGGCAGTGCTCGACGTAGCCGGGACCATTGGTCGGATCGAACGGGAAGAGATCCTGTCCCGGCTGTGAGCCGCCCGCGGCAACGCTCGTCGGCGCCCAGCGGAGCGCGAGGCGCGTGATCTCGCCCGGGAACGTCTTGATCGTGTCTTTCCAGCCGGCGTCGCTGGGGTCGGGCGCGCGCGATGGGCAGGCGCCACGCGCGCAGGCGCCGCGCTGCAGATACTTCGCGGCGTCGAAGTTCAGGTTACCGCCGACGGCACCGGCCGAGTTCGGCGTGGTGTAGTTGAGCGGCGGGCCGAAGCCCGGGATGTAGACGCCAGGTGCGAACGTGAACCCGTTGAACGTCCCGCCCGGAAACGCCGCGATCCAGTCAGCGACATAGGTGTCGACGTCGAAGGGTTGCCGCGAGATCACCTGGAACTGGATCAGGTGGATGTGGATCGGGTGCGCGTCGCCGGTGAGGTTGGCGACTTCCCAGACCTCGGTCGAGCCCTCGCGCGGCGTCTCCGTCGCCAGCAGCCCGCGACCGTTCGAGGTCGAGCCCGGCACCGGGATGGTCGACCCTTCTCGGTTGCCGTTCCACTTGGTGTTGTTGATGAGGCTCTCGACCGGCTCACCGTCGCCGTCAGGTGCCCCGGGCCCGTCGACGTCGGCGGTGATCCCCTCCTCTTCGACCAGGATCAGGTGGCGCAGCTTGTCGCCGCGATTGTTGGCCGGCTTGATGTTGACGATCGGTGCCGCGCGCAGGGGGGGGTGAGTCCCCGCCGGGTTGAACGAGGTGTCTCGGCCTTGCAGCGGCAGGCTCACCTTGAATTGCATGACCAGGCCGTCCGACGTCGCGTCGGGGGCGCCGAAGCCGACCGGGCCGCCGCTGGGAAATGGAATCACGGCGAAGTTCTTCATGGTGAAGGTCTTGCCGGCTTGACCCCCGAAGTCGACGATCACGTCGGCGCGTTCCGCCGGTGCCAGGAACAAGCACGTCGAGCCGGCGTGGATGTCGCTGCTGCCACCAAGTACGTTGCCGGGGGGCGGGTTGCCGGTGCCGTCGCAGGCGTGGCGCCCGTTGGCCGGGTTCGTGAGCATGACCGGGCCGTTGAAGAAGCCGCCGTCTGACCCGATCTGCCAGATCGCGGGGCCGGGAGCGCCATTTTGATGCATATCGACGCCGGTCTGATCGAAAAGCTGCATGGTGTAGAAGCGCGCGTTGCTGCCGTTGACCCATCGGAAGCGGTAGCGTCGCGGCTGCACGGCCAGCGTCGGCCAGGACTTGCCGTTAACGGTGATCACGTCGCCGAAGAACTCCGGGATCCAGAACGGATGCTTGTCGGGGTTGCCGGGGCCGCCGTTCAGCCCCGGCGGATTGTCCGCGTCCGGAAAGAAGAGCTGCCCGTTGCTGTCGAACTGCCGGTCTTGCAGCAGCATCTCGACCTCCTGATCACCGGAGGGCAAGGAGATCGGGTTGCTGGCGAGCCCGCTGTCGCGGTTGTCTCGGATGAGATAGAAGCCCGCGAGACCGGCGTAGACGTTTTCCCGCACGACGCCGAGCGCGTGATCGTGAAACCAAAGCGTCGTCGCCTCTTGCTGGTTGACGTAGTTGTACGTGTTGGAGACGAAGCCCCGGCCCCGCTGCGCGAGCCCTGGCGTGAACCAGGCGTCGGGGTTTCCGTCGAACTGGGACAGCACCTCGGCCCCGTGCAGGTGGACGACGGCCGGGATGGGGCCGGTGTACGGCTGCAGGCAGGCGGCGGCCAGCGGAGCGCCGTTGACGCAGTTGTTGCGCGCGGTCGTCCCCAACGGATCGGCCCAATGCAACGATTGATCGACCGTCAGCAGACTTTGCAAACGGGTGTTTCGCAAGTTGTTGGTATAAATCGCGGTCGTTGCCGTACCGCGCGTTACCTCGATTGTGCGTGCCGGCCAGCTCGCGCCGGTGCGGTTGATGTTGTACCCCCACAGGAAGGTGCCGGCGTTGAACGGCGCCCGCAGCCCGGCGTAAACCGACGCCGGCAGCACCCGCTGCTGGAATTCCTGCATGCTCACGTTCAGCGTCGCCGAACCGTTGATGCGACGACCATTGAACGTCGGCAGAGGATCCACGAACTTCGGAATCGTGTTGCCGTCGAGCAGCGTCTGCGGCGTTTGCACCGAGGCCTGCGTCGTGACGCCAACCGGTTCTTGGGAGGCGTCACTGCCCTCGACGCCACACGCGGTCGTGAGCGCGGCCGCCGCGCAGATCGCGGTCAGTGGTATGGCCCGCCTCATCGAGCCAAACGTAGTGGCGGTGCGCAACGTGAGCCTCGTTCGAATGAAATCTGTTGTTTGCAATCATGGCAACCTCCCCAACCTGGACCGAGACAATGGTGTTTCCCCCATTGGCACACCCGTCTCGGCCCACGAGCCTGGCATTTGATAGGCGATCGTCAACGTGACGCGACGTGATTAAGGAGCGCGCGTCAAAGAAGTTACACAACGCGAATAGAGCCGAAACTATTCGGCGGCGCGTCCGGTCCTAGCTGTGTGCGCGATGCTCTCCACCCGCGCGAAATAAGTCAGCGGACGCTGCCGGGTAGCCCCGGCGCGGAGCTCCTAAATCCCCGCCACAGGCAACTACACTCCTCTCCTGGTGTCTCGTCAAGACGAACAACAGAGGAGCGACCAACGCCCGCACCGACGGGCGTACGACCGAAGGTCCTTCGCACCGTCGATGGCGGCGGTCTTCCTGAAATTCGCCGCCACTCGGCGCGCCACGCGCCGAGTGCAAGACTGGCGTTGACAGCGCGATCGCCGATCGATACGTTCGCGGCTCTTTTTCGGGGGGAGCGTGCGTCGATGGTCGAGTGGAACCGTTTGGGCGAGGCGGGGAACGAGCGTCGAGGGGGGCGGTTCTCGGCGGGCAGCGCGCCGCGAATTTCGTCGCGAGACGAAGCAACCATTCGCGCGCCTATCCGAAGACCAGCGACCACCACCAGCTCCAGCGAGGTTCCCTTGTATCGATCCGCATGCGCTCGTCGTCGTCCGGATTCCAGGTTGTTTGTCGTCGCTGCATGGCTCGTGGGCGCGGCGCTCCCGGCGGCCTGCACCACTTACCGGGTGGCACCGTCGGACGGGGGCGCGGGCGGAACGGCGGTGACGGTCGGGACCGGGACGGGAGGTTACGGCGGCGGCGGCGGCGGCGGTGGAGGAGGGGCCGGGATGTCGACGGACGGCGGCGCGGATCTGCCCGCCGATCGCCCGGTGACGACGGTTGACGGCGGGCCAGATCGGCCGGATGCGTCCGCACCTGACGTGCCGGCAGCCGACGCGAGCGACACGCGGGTCACCACCCTCGATGCCCAGGTCGATCTGCCGCCGCCGCTGCTGGCGAACGGCACGGCTTGCCACCTGGGAACCGAGTGCCAGTTCGGGAACTGCGTCGACGGATTCTGCTGCGAATCAGCCTGCACCGGCCAGTGCCAGTCGTGCGGCGAGGCGACGATGCTGGGCAAGTGCGTCACCATCAAAGATGCGGTGCGCGGCATCGTGCGCGCGCCGTGCCCCGGCTCGGGAACGTGCGCCAGCCTGTGCAACGGCAGCGACGCCCTGGCGTGCCACTATCCCGCAAACGAAAAGCAGTGCGCGCCGGCGAACTGCGCCGCCGGCGTGGCCAAGGCAGCGTCGACGTGCAACGGGTCGGGCGCCTGCACGTCCGTCACCGGCGTGTCTTGCGCATCGAATCTCTGCGCCGACAACACCCAGTGCTCGGGCGGTTGCAGCGCCGCCCAGCCCTGCGCCGCGACTCAATACTGCGAGCCGACGTCGAAGGTATGCCTGCCGCTCAAGACGAACGGCGTCGCGTGCGTTCAGGGATTCGAGTGCACGAGCCTGGCGTGCGTCGATGGCGTCTGCTGCGAGAGCGCTTGCTCGGGCCAGTGCGAGGCTTGTGCGGAGGCGGTGAAGGGCAAATGCGTCGCCATCGCCGGCGCGCCGCGCGGCAACGTGCGCCTCGCGTGCATGGGGACGCGCGACGCCTGCCGAGGCATGTGCGATGGAACGACGCGGACCCAGTGCGCCTATCCCGGCGCCAGCGTTCAGTGCGTGCCCGCAAGCTGCAGTAGCGGAACTCTCACGACGGCTTCGGTGTGCAACAGCCTGGGCGACTGCACCCTGCAGATGTCGTCCGCGTGTCACAGCACCCAGTGCAGCGTGACCCCGGGGCAGTGCTTGACCTGCACCGCAGGGGCCAACTGCGCTGGCGGCCTGGTCTGCGACAGCAACAACGGGGTGTGCGTCGCGCCGGCATCGCTGGCGATCGCGCCGAGCGGGCCGACGACGTTCCCAAGCACCACCGTCGGCCAGACCAGCCCGACCCAGACCTTCGTCGTGACCAACAACGGCGCCGTGCCCGCCGGCACGACGACCGGCTTGCTCGCGTCGCTCGTCGGCGGCGACGCCAGTCAATTCACGATCGTCGCCGGCTCGACGACCTGTACCGGGACGGTCGCCCCCGGCGGCCACTGCAACGTCGTCGTGCAGTTCAAGCCGACGAGCGCGCTGGGGAAGACCACCACGCTGAGCGTGAGCGCGACCCCGGGATTGACCGTCAGCGTGACGTTAAGCGGATGCGCAGCGCTCCCCCCGGCGCAGGCATGCGCAACCGGGCAGAACTGCGGCACCGCGTCCGACGGCTGCGGCAATACGGTGAGTTGTGGCACGTGCGTCGCGCCGCAAATGTGCACCGGCACGCCAAGCCACTGCGCGACCGCCGCCGCCCTCAGTCTTTCCCCGACCACCGGAGATTTCGGCAACGTGATCCTGGGTACCCCCAAAGACACGGTCTTCACGCTGCACAACGGCGGCACGCTGGACGCGAGCGGTATTGTCGTTTCCGTAACCGGAACCGGCTTTTCGCGAACGGCGGCCGCCGGCGATTGCGGATCGACTCTCGTCGGAGGCGGCAATTGCTCAATCACGGTTCGCTTCACAGCACCCGGATTGACGGCAGCGCAGACGGGCTCGCTCAATGTCAGCGCTACCGGTGGCGCTATGACCCAGATTGCATTCCGTGGCAATCCCATCGGCATTCTCGCGGTTCCCCTTCCACCTGGAGCGACGGCGGCCGGCTTCGGAGGAATGAGCTCGGATGGAACTGTGTTAGCTGGCGATCTCGTCATGGGGACGGCTCCGCATACTGGCTTCTATTGGACGGTCGGAGGGAGTGCCGCCACCGTCATTCCGTCAGTCGTTCCGGGCGAGGGTATCCAAATCGGCGCGGTCAGCGGTGATGGCCGC
Organism: uncultured Pseudomonadota bacterium; assembly: GCA_963778795.1. Taxonomy (GTDB): domain Bacteria; phylum Myxococcota_A; class Polyangia; order Fen-1088; family Fen-1088; genus DASRQZ01. The sequence goes on from CAVZVU010000001.1 coordinate 137,694, forward strand.
GTTGTCGCCGGGTGCGAGGGTAACCGGGTCTTGCGGTGGAGTCCCGGCCAAGGAACTCCGACACTACTGACACCGCCGGTTGCGGGAGGTGATGGTTGCGCCACTGCGATGGATTCGACGGGCGCAATCATGGTCGGCGACGGAAACGACATCGAGGGTGACGGTTCTACCTTTGGGTTCATTTGGAGGGCAACGACGGGCGTGTTCCAGTTCGCCTCTTCTCTTGGCCAAGGCAATGCCGAAATCTTCGGGCTGAGCAATACCGGGATCGCCGTTGGCCGCGCCTTCGGTCTCGCTGATCTCGGTATATGGTGGGCGGTTCAGGGCACGACAACGGCTGCAGGGGTCCCGCTCCCAACGCTTCCCAATTTCACTAGCTTCGCGCGGGGTGTCAGCGCCAATGGCGCCGTGATCGTCGGCGAAGCCGATGCGACAGCCAGCGTATTAGCCGTCCGCTGGGATACTCCTTTCACCTCGCAGCCGACCCAGCTTCCCAATCTTCCTGGAGTCGCAGGCGCTTGGGCATGGGCCGCCAATCAGGACGGCACGGTCATCGTCGGTACAAGCGATCGAGCGGTCGCATGGACCCCCGGTGTTCAGGCCATCGATGGTTCCCTCGCGCTTGCGGGCGTAAACCTCGCGGGATTTGCGCTGACGAGCGCATTTGCCGTTTCGTCCGACGGAAAGATCATTTCCGGCCGAGGAACCATAAACGGTGTTTCGGGAGTGTGGATCGCTCGGATCCCGTAAGAGTCCCTGACCGGTCGGCTCTGACAGCTGTTTAGTGAACCACTGGCAGCGTGCTGGCGCCGGCGGCCGCGTTGGTCACGCGCTGGGCCGTGATCGCCTGCGCGCCGGTCATCGTGATCGTGACGGTTCCGGTGACGTTCGTCAGCGAGCAGAAAGCGCCGGTCTTGTTGCCGTTGGCGCCGCTGCCGGTGATTCTGGGCTGCGCCGTGTTGTTGTTGAGCGTGTAGCCGCAGGTGTCGTTGGTCATCGAGTACGAGTTCGTGACCACGTGAACGGCCGGGACGTGATTCCCGCCGAGCTTGAAACCATTACCGTCGGCGGCCGGGCCGGATGTTCCGTTGGCGAGGTGGCCGTTCAAGGCCGCCCAGCAGTTGTCGATGGTGACCACCTGGGTGACCCCGAACAGGTCATAGCCATCGTCCGAGTTGTTGTAGGAACGGCAGCCGCGGAAGACGTTGCCAGGGCCGATGTCCAGCTTGGCGTCGATCCCGTCGGCGTTCTCGCCGCCGGTCGCGGCGTCGTAGTTGTCGTGCGAATCGCAGTTCAGGATCGTGTTGTTGGCGCCGCGGGTCAGGTCGGTGGCCTGGGCGCTCGGTACCGTGATCTGGATGCCGGTGTCGCCACAGAAGTCGGTGATCATGTCTTCGATGAGGTTGTGCGAGCCGCTGATGGCGATGCAGTTGTCGTTGGCATTCTTGATCTCGAAGCCGCGGACGTGCCAGTAGTCGCCGGTGATGTTGATGCCGCGCTTGTTGTCGTCGGGCGCCATGGCCTTCTGCGCGGCATAGTCGAGCACCGGACGCGCTCCGGGTGCCGCGAAGACGTTGATCACGTTCGTCGCTGTGCCGCTGTTGCCCAAGGTGACCGTGAAGGTCGACGGATAGGTGCCGGGCATGATCCAGATGGTGATGCCGGGTTTGGCGAAGAGATTGGCGTGGACCAACGTCGCGAATGGGGACGCCTGGGTGCCCGGGTTCGAATCACTGCCGGTCGTGCTGACCCAATAGGCTGTCACCGGGGAGGCTCCACCGGCTCCCGTGGTGCCTCCAACGCCGACCACAGTGGTGCCGCCGGCGCCAGTCCGGCCGCCCGCTGCCGCGCCACCCCCACCTGTCATCCCGCCAACCCCGGCGCTTGCCCCTCCGGTGCCCATGCCGCCGACTCCCGCCGAGGTGGTGCCACCGACGCCGCTGCCGCTGCCGGTGTCCCCTCCGGTACCGTTGTCGCCTCCGTTGCTGCCACTTTGTGCGCACCCGCCGGCGAGCGTGCCAGCCAGGAGCAGCGCGATGACCGAGCTTCCGAAAAAGCGCAGCAAGGACAAGGGCGACGATCCGGTGGCAGACGCGGTCATGAAGGCTCTCCTTGGTTGGGCGCGGAACTTGAGGCGAGATGCACTCCCGCCGGCGCTCGCCCGAGCATAAGGAAGGTCGGGTGGGGCCGGCGGAAGAATGGAACGAGTTGTGGCTTATGTCTTAAAGAAGGGACCGGAGAAACCGGTGAGCCTCGGAGGATTTTCGGAGCCCTGTCCTACTACTACATGGGCCATTCCGCGGTGCTCGCGCACTGGTAGATGCCGTTGATGCAGGCGCAGTAGCCCGCTTTTGGGGTTGCGGTAGCCGAAGTCGCGTACGATGGGACGGTTGCCGACCCGCACAGCGGTCCGCACGTCGCGCCCGCTGTGTTCGTGCAGGTCGTCGTTCCCGATATGGTCGCAGCGGGGCAGGCGGGGGGCACCGGCGTGAGCGCGAAGCAGGTCTTGACGAACGTCGCGGGGTAGACGCAAGGACCCGAATTGCTGCAGTCCCATGCGTTTGGCGTCGGCAGCGGCGCCACTGAGGCCAGGCACGCGCACGGCTTTTGGGCGCGGGGCTGCTGGATTCCCATCGCGTTGAGGCCGCAGTTCTTCGTGCACGGCGAAGTAACCGTGGCCGGGTCGCAGAGCGTCTTGTCGCCCGGCGGAGGTGAGGGGCAAGTGACAAGCCCGCCGCTCGAGCCGCCGACGCCCGTGGTGGTGCTGCCGCCGGTTCCGGTGGTGGTGGTGCTGCCGCCGGTTCCGGTGGTGGTGGTGCTGCCGCCGGTTCCGGTGGTGGTGGTGCTACCGCCGGTTCCGGTGGTGGTGGTGCTGCCGCCCTGACCTGCGACCGTCGTTCCGCCCGTGCCGCTGCCGGTATGGCCGCCGGTGCCCGAGACCGTGTCGCCGCTCGTACAGCCGTATTCCAAGAGACCGAGCGCGAGCACCGCGCTGAATCCCGCTACCACCAACGAATTACGCATCATCCTAAATCTCCTGTGTTCGAACGTGAGCGACGCAAAATTGATGTCTGACGACCCCGTTTCTGTGTCCAGAGCGCCACTCCACGGCTCACGTGGCCCCACAGCCAGGACGCCTGCCCGCCACCGCGGGCGACCCCCCGCGTCGCCCAGCCCACCGGATCCGGGCCGCCCCCACGCGAAAAGGGCACGGCGGCCGAGGCCACCGTGCCTTTTTCCGGAATCACCGACGCTTCAGGGCGAGCAGCGCGCCGGGGTCACCGAGGTGTCTGGCTTGGTGCACAGCGGGCCGAGGCCGGTGGTGGCGTCGGGCAGGGTGATCATCGCCAGCGGACCGGCCTTGTGCTCGCCGTTGAACGGCGTCGGCGCGTTGACGTCGAAGCCGCAGGCGGCGGCGTCGTTCGGGTCGTTGAACCAGAAGCCGACCTCGAAGGTGCCGGTCGGGGGCAGGGCGACCGCGGGGTCGAAGCCGAAGATCTGGTCGAGCAGGATGGTGCGCAGCTCCATCTTCATCGAACCGTTGCTGCGCGCCTGCAGGTCGCTCTGGTACCAGGCGAGGCCGAAGTTGGTGAACCCGGCAACCGGCGCGCCGTCGGGGCCGAGCGAGTCGTTCTGCACGGTGAACAGGTCGAACGCGAGCCCGGGCTTGATGTACTTGCCCTTCAGGAACATCCCGTCGTTCAGCTCGCCGCGCACCACGGTCGCCTGGACGTCGGGCTGGCGGCTCGGATCGTCGGGATACTGCGCCACGCAGCGCGCGAACTTCGGGTTGGGCGCGAAGTGGAAGGTGACCACGTCAGTGGACGCCGGCGGATTCACGCCGGCCGCCACGGTCTGCAGCGCATCGAGGTCGATCGTCACCAGGCCGGGGCTGTCGTCGGTCTGCAGGCGCTGGCCCCAGCTGTTGCCGTTCTCGCCGTTCTTGACCCAGACCTTCACCTCGTCGTCGAAGCGGTTCTGATCGCTGACGACCGTGTCGTCGAAGGGGAGGGTCAGCGTCGCCGGGGTCGCCAGCGCCAGGCCCGCCGGCTCGATCGCGAACATCGGGCCGCAGCGCACCGCGGTCACCGGCAGCGGCGTGCTGTCGCCCGCCGGGCGAATGGTGATCGGGGTGCGGGCGCTGAGCGCGCCGGGCGGGATCACCAGGTGCACGCCCGCGAACGCGGTGCCCGGCGCGCCGACCAGCTCGCCGCCCTCGGCGCCGATCGTCCCCTGCAGCTCGGTGGCTTCGGCAGTCATGCCGCCGCCGTTGCTGGCGCCGCCGTTGGTGTCGACGCCGTTGCCGCCGTCGCAGCCCGTCACCATCAGCACACCGGCCAGCGCGCTGGCCCACCCGAACGTCGTCTTGATGCCATCGATTCGCAACATGATGATCTCCTCGTCTTCCTCGTCCTCGTCGACGGACATCGAAGCACCCTGCTTCGCTCCATCTCGTCGACGGGATCCCTTTCAGCAACCGGCGTGCCGAGCCGAAAAGCGGGCGAGCGACAGAACCAAAGGTCGATCGGCCGCGTATCTGCGGGATCGCCGTCCGCGCGCGCCGGCCGCGCGCCGGCCGTTCGTGCCGGCACGTGCCGGGCACAGCTGTGCCCGACGTGCCCGACGTGCCCGCTACGGGCGCGTGGTCGCCGGCGGCGCCGGCGGTTCCTCGAGCGCGCGCGGATCGAGATCATGGCGCGTCAGCCAGCGACGAAGCTGGTTGCGATGCAGCCCCAGGCGCTGCGCCGCCCGCGTCACGTTGCCGCGCTCGTCGCGCAAGATCGCTTCGATCCGCTCGCGCGCGGGAAAGCCGGCCTCGGGCTCGGGCGCCCCCGCCCCCGCGCCGCCCGCTTCCGCGACGACGATGCCTCCGCCCAGCTGCAGCCCGGCGGCGGTGCCGAGGTCGAGGCGTTCGACCCGCTCGCGCCCCTGTTCGCGCGCGGTGTGCCCGGCGCGCCGGACCTCGCCGATGAGCTCGCGCACGTTGCCGGGCCAGGGACGCAGCAGGCACATCTCGACCAGCGCGCCGTCGGCGTCCAGCTCCGGCGCGACCGCAGCCAGCGCGCGCTGGATCAGGAACGGGATCTCCTCGCGGCGCTGGCGCAGCGGCGGCAGGCGCACCGCCGGCCGGCCCATGCGGTAGTAGAGATCCTCGCGGAACTTCCCCTGCGCGACCCGCTCGGGGATGTCGCGCAGCGTGGCGGCGCACAGGCCGACGTCGATGGCGCGGCCGCGCGTGTCGCCGAGCGGCACGACCTCGCGTGTCTCCAGCACGCGCAGCAGCTTGGGCTGCACCGCGGGGTCAAGCTCGGCCAGCTCGTCGAGGAACAGCGTGCCCCGGTGCGCGGTCACCAGGTATCCGTCGGCGTCGGCGGTCGCGCCCGAGTAGGCGCCGCGCCGCGCGCCGAACAGCAGCCGCTCGGCGATCCCCTCGGGGATGGTGGCGCAGTTGACGGCGACGAACGGTCCCGACGCGCGCGGCGAGCCCTGGTGAAAGCGGCGCGCCGCCAGCTCCTTGCCGGTGCCGCTCTCGCCGAGGATCAGCAGCGTGTCCGAGGTGCGCGCGACGACGTCGATGCGGCGGAACGCCTTGGCCAGCGCCGGCCCGACGACGCCGTCGGCGGCGGCGCGCACCGGATCGGTCTCGAAGGGCCGGACGTCGGCGACGGTCAGGAACAGGCTTTGCCCCATGCGCAGCACCGCCAGCGGCTCGACGACCCGCGCGTCGCGGCGCAGCGTGCCGTCGATGAAGGTGCCGTTGCGGCTGCCGCAGTCGGTGACGCGCAGGCGCCCACCGCCGCCGCCCGGCGCCAGCGCCAGCGTGGCGTGCCGCCGCGACAGACGCTCGTCGTCGCCCAGCTCGGGGATGAGGTCGCGGCCGATGTCGACGCCGTGCGCTCCGACGGGGATCGGGATCGACAGCGGCCGATCGCGCGAAAAGACCAGCACGATGCCAGGGACCGGGTTGCCGTCGGGCGTTCCGCCCGAGCCATCGGCAACGTCTTTCAGGGTCTCTCGCCCGCCCACCGGCGGCAGTATAGTCGTAGGTCGATGGCGAGGCCGTTCAAGATCGCGCAGGCGCTGGCCGACCAGGTCGGCTCGAACCGCAGCGCCATCGGGCACGCCGGGCACTTCGCCGGCCACCGCGCCCGGCTGACCGAGGAGATCTGCGCGCGCGCCCCCGCCGCCCCCACCGCCGCCGGCGTGCCGACACGCCTGTGCCTGCTGGGCGCCGGCAACGTCTACGACGTCGACCTCGAACGGCTGGCGTCGCGCTTCGACGAGATTCACCTGGCCGACATCGACCTCGAATCGCTGCAGCGCGCGCGGGCGAGCGCCGCGCCCGAGATCGCGCGGCGCCTGGTTCTGCACGCGCCGGTCGATCTGTCGGGCGTCTACGACGAGCTCGAGCGCTGGGCGGCGAACCCGCCGGAGCCGGCGCGCTTCGCGGCCATCGTCGACGCGGCGGTCGCGCGCGTGGTCGGCGCGCTGCCGGGGCCGTTCGACGTCGTGGTCTCGTGTTGCCTGCTGACCCAGCTGCAGCTTTCGCTGTTGCAGGTGGTCGGCGATCAGAATGCGCGCTTCACGGATCTGCGCTCGCTGGTCAGCCGGATCCACGTGCGCGCGCTCGCGCGGCTGCTCGCGCCGGCGGGGCGGGCGCTGCTGGTGAGTGATCTGACGTCGAGCGACACCTATCCGCTGGAGGACGTCGGCGCCGACGTCGACGCCGATCCCGGCGTGCTGCGTCCGCTGATGGAGCACCTGCTCAGCGTCGGCAACGTGATCCACGCCGCCCATCCCGGGTTGCTGTCGGCGGAGATTCGCCGCCAACCGGAGTGGAGCGCTGCCTACGAGGTCAGCGCGCCGTTCGGTCCGTGGCTCTGGCGCAACGGCCCCGCGATGACGTTCCTGGTCTACGGGCTGGAGATCGCGCCGCGGCGCGCGCCCGCCGCGGCGCCGTGAGCTGCTTCAGCGTGTCGTCTCGAGCAGCTTGCGCGCCGAGGCGGCGTAGGGACCGTCGGCGAAGCGCTCGAGGTACTCGGTCGCCAGCGGACGCGCCGCCGTGGTGCCGCGCAGCTTCTGGACCAGCACCATCCGGCGCCCCAGCACCGGCCGCACGAACGGTCCGCGCGGGCTCTCTTGCAGATAGCGCTCGTACCAGTCGAGGGCGGTCTTCATCGCGCTCTGCCCCGGCTCGTCCTCGCTGAGACCGCCGAGGAAGAAGGCGGCCTCGCGCCCTTGCGGCGATCCCGGGAAGCGCCCGCGCTCGGCCAGCAGCGCGGCGCGCGCGATGTCGATGCGGCGCGCGAAGCGCGCGGCGTCGGCCAGCACCGTGAGGTCGGACGGCGAGGCGGTGGCGAACACGCTGGCGAGACCCCTTTTCTCAGCGTCGCCGAGGATGCCCTGGAAGTCGCCGCGCGCCAGGCGCGGGCTCCACCCGGTCTCCGGCGCCGCAGAAGACGACCGCGGGCTGGCGAATGCCATCGTACGGCTTCGCGCCGACGCCCCAACTGGATGCGCGACGTGTGCCGTCGGCGGCGCCACCACCGGAGCCGTCGCTGATGCCGGCGTCGGCGTGGTCGCTGTAGCCGTCGCTGTCGCTGTCGCCCTCTCCGCCGCCGCAACCGCTTCCTCGCGCGCCGCCGCCGACTCGGCGGCTCCCGCCGCTCCGCGCCGCCGGCTGCCCGTCGAGATGGATCTCGCCCTTGCGCACGTTGGCGAACAGGTGCGCGCCCGCCTCCATCGAAAGCCCGTCGCGTGCCAGCGGCCCGCGCACGACGATCGCCCCCTTCAGCAGATGGACGTCGAGCACCTCTTCGTTGGCCGACCAGCGGATGTCGAACTCCGTGCCGATGACGTGGACCGAATACGGGCCCGCGTCGACGGTCCAGTTGGCGTGCGGCAGCGGCGTGACCCGCACGCGCGCGCCCCCGCTCTCCAGCAAGACCCGCCCGCCGTGCGCGTCGAAGTCGCCGACGCGCGCGCCGGTGCCGGGATCCAGGGCCAGGCTCGAGCCGTCGGAGAAATGCACCGACGTGTCTGCCGGCGACGTTGGCGCGCACGTAACCGCCGCTGCCGACGGTGCCGTTGACCACGCTGAAGGTCAACGACGAGTTGTGGTCGCGGAACGTCGCCACCGACAGGACGATCGCCGCCGCGGCGACGCCGAGCACCAGGGTCCAGCCGAAGATGGAACCGGCGGAACTGAGGGGACCGCGACGCCGCAACGTCCGCCGCGCGACCGCGCGCTCGAAGCGGACCAGCCCTGCCTCGCGAACGCTGGGCGGCTCGTCGGACGAAGGTCTCTTGCGCGAGCGCAACCAGACCGGCGACCGCCTCTTCGGGGTTCGGTGATGGATTATTCTTAGGGTGATAAGTTGTCATTCTTCATCTCGGTTCGTTAGGTATTCGGCCAGGATCGGATCGCGTTCGACGAGTAGAACGACCTTGGCCCAGACGCGGGCGAGCTTCCTCTTGGTCGTGGCCAAGGATAGCCCGGCGGCCGCGGAGACCTCGAGCAGGCCCAGCCCCTCCATGAAGCGCAGCACGAACAGCGTGCGGTCCTGGGCGTTGACCCGATCGAGGACGGCGTAGAAGCGGCTGAGCGCCTCGCGCGAGTCGGTGTCGACGTGCACCACCGCCTTGCTGGTGGCGTCGCCCTTGTTCGACAGCCGGATCCAGCGGCGCACCCACAGACGTCGAAGCTCGCTGCGGGTGGTGAGCACGGTGATCGAGATGACGAACGCCTTGAGCGCCTTGGGCTCGCGCAACGCCGGCACCTTCTCGAACACGCAGAGGAAGACCTCCTGCGCCAGATCCTCGACCTCGTGGCCGGGGCCGAGCGCGCGCCTCAGCATCCGGAACACCATGGGCGAGAACCGGCGCCAGAGCGCACGGGGGGCTTGAGGATCGCGCGCGATCAACGCGCGCGCCAGATCCGCGTCCTCGGACTCGTCGAGCGCGGTGCCCGGCAGTACGAGGACGCGCGCGCCCCGTTCGACTTCACGCATCAGGCCATCCCTGCGCCGTTCAGCCCCGTCATGGTACCCGGCAAAGTGGCTCGAGGGGTGGCCACCAGCTCACAATAATTTCCGGGCTCCCGCGATGACGCGCCCGCGCCGACATCCTGCGACATCGTCTACCTCGACCCTCGAAGGGTCCGAACCTCCGCGACGGGCTCCGACGGCCAAGCCGTCTACGCCCGACGCGCTCGGCGGGCCCGGCCCGAGTTCAGGAGCCCGAGCTACGGGGCATCGCGGCCTGCCAGGCGTCGAGGGCGCGCATGTTGCCCAGCGTGTCGAGCCAGGTCATCGCCGGCCACGCCGCTTCGAGCGCGGGCAGCGTCGCCGCCACCAGCTCGGCCTCGATGGCGTAGGTCGCGAGCTCGGTCTTCACGGTGACCGTCTCCGGCGCCGCGCCCTCGCGCATCACGATGAAGCTGGTCTCGCGCCCCTGGCGCTGGCTGCCGGGGATCCAGGGATCGGGCAGCACGATCTTGCCCTGCTCACCGTACACGACGGTGGTGGTCCCGACGTCGTGGTAGACGGCGCTCGTCACTTCGGCCGTCAGCCCGGAGGGGAACTTCAGCAACGCCGTCGCCAGCTCGTCGGCGCCGGTCGGACCGATGACGCCGGTGGCGCGCAGCTCGACCGGCTCCGCGAACGGCGTTCCCACGGCCAGCCCAGCGATCAGCCGCGCGAACGAGACCGGATAGCCGCCGACGTCGAGGATCCCGCCACCACCCAAGCGTCAGGTCGAACAGGCGGCCGCGCGGATCGCGCGGCACCCGGAAACCGAAGTCGGCGCGCACGTGGCGCAGGTCACCGATCACGCCATCGGCCAGCCGCGACACCAGCGCGCGCAGCAGCGGGTGGCACCGGTACATATAGGCTTCCATCAGGAAGACCCGCTTCGCGCGCGCCGCCTCGATCACCCGCGCCGCCGCCGCCGCGTCGAGCGTGATCGGTTTTTCGCACAGCACCGCCTTGCCGGCGGCGATGCAGGCCAGCGCCTGCGCCTCGTGAAACGGGTGCGGCGACGCGATGTAGACCGCGTCGACCGCGGGATCGGCCAGCAGCTCGGGCACGCCGGCCGCCGCCGCCGGCAACGACCACCGGTCGGCGAAGGCCCGCGCCTTGGCCGGCGAGCTGCCGGCGACGTTGACGACGCGGCAGCGGCTGGAGCCGCCCACCGCCTCGGCGAAGTCGGCGGCGATGCCGCCGGTGCCGACGATGCCCCACTGAAGCCTCTCGTTCTTGGCGGCCGCCGGCGGCATGATCGCCGGCTACTCGACGGTGAATCGGTGGATCATCGTGTGATGATAGGTCTTGCCGGGGCGCAGGATGACCTCGTCTTGCCAGGCCGGGACGTTGATCGAGTTCGGGAACTTCTGGGTCTCGAGACAGAGCCCGGCGTATTGCGGTTGCCCCGCCCCCTTGCCCTTGTTCGATGCCGTCGAGGAAGTTCCCCGAGTAGAACTGCAGCCCGGGCTGGTCGGCGGTCAACGTCATCACCCGCCCCGACTTGGGATCCTTGAGGCGTGCCATCGGGCGCATCGCGTGCGGATCGCCGTTCACCACCCAGTTGTGATCGAACCCGATCGGCTTGCCGCCCGCCGCCTTCAGATCGCGGCCGATCGGCTTGGCGATCGTGAAGTCGAACGGCGTCCCCTTGACCGGCGGCGATCTTGCCGTCGGGGACCATCGGGGTCGCCCGGCGTGTAGCGGTCGGCGGGGATCGTCAGCTCGTGATCCAGGATGGTGCCCGAGGCGAAGCCCGCGAGATTCCAGTAGCTGTGGTGGGCCATGTTGACCAGCGTCGTCTTGTCGGTCGTCGCCGTCATCTCGACCTTCGAGCGTCGCCGTCGTTGGTCAGCGTGTAGATCGCGGTCGCGGTGACCGTGCCGGGGTAGCCCTCTTCACCGTCGGGCGAGACGTGGGTCAGCTTCAGCGACGGCCCGTCGGGGCGTCTCCTTCGGTTCGGCGACCCAGATCACCTTGTCCCAGCCCTTCTTGCCGCCGTGCAGGTGGTGGGGCGGGTTGTTCGCGGCCAGCTTGTACGTCTTTCCCTCCAGCTGGAACGTGGCGTTGGCGATCCGGTTCGCGACGCGCCCCACGATGGCGCCGAAGTAGGGGCTCTTCTCGACGTAGTCGCCGACGTTGTCGAAGCCAAGGACGATATCGCCGAGCGCGCCGGCGCGGTCGGGCACCATCAGCTGACGTCACGATCGCGCCGTAGTTCGTGATCTTCGCGACCATGCCCTTGGCGTTGGTCAGCGTGTAGAGGTCGACCGGCTTTCCGTCGACCTGGCCGAAGGAGGCCTTCTGGATGGCGGGCGTCTTCCCGGCGGTGGCAGCCGCCCCCTTGTCGGAGCCGTGTGCCTTGCGGGCATGGGCGCTTCCGCCGGCGCTTGCAAGCACCACGGCGGCGAACAGCAGCATCTTCTTCGGTTGGCTCAATCGATACGTATCGCTCATGCGGGCTCCTCTTGGGGGGGCGGGACGTGCGTCACTGGTTCGCTTGGTGGCGTAGTGGCGCGTCAGGTGCGGCTCGGCTCACGAAAGTCGAGGTTCTCTCCCCCCGGAAGCGGCTGGTCAAGCGACCGCGTCGTTTTGGTGGGGGCCGATCGATCGAATTCTGAGCCACAAGACATTTTCGGAGCCACTCCCGGACATACCGCGACAACGACATGGTCGCGATCTCCGGAGGATTTTCAATGAGCGAGCAAACGTCGGTCCAGGCTTGGTGGCGCCGCGTGCAAGCGGTCACCGCGGGCATCGGCCTCATGGCCGCTATCTTGATGGGCGGCTGTCAGGGGTCGATCACCGGCCACCAGACTGGTGACAACACCGGGACCGGGAACAGTGGGGTGGGGCCGGGGTCAGGCGCTGGCGGAGGCGGAGGCACCGCGCCGCCGCCCTGCACTGACTCGGTCGACGTTGGCACCCCAGCGCGTCGTCCGGCTCACGCTCAAGCAGATCGCGAACTCGACCGGGCTTGCCGTCGACCCGTCGCTGACCCAGACGCTGGTCACGCAGCAGGGGCTCGACACGGCCAACCTGGCGTTCTTCCCGCCGCTCGACAGCACGCGCGAGGGCGACACCATCATCGCCTCTCGTTTTCAGCAGACCGACAACATGGCGGTCACCGCCAGCCAGTTCGTGACCACGAACTACGCCCAGGTCACCAAGTGCACCTCGGCCACCGACGACACCTGCGCGCAGAACTACTTGCTGGCGATGGCGCAGAAGCTCTACCGTCGGCCGCTGAGCGCGACCGAGAAGAGCAGCCTGATGCAGGTCTTCACCGAGGTGAAGGCAGCCGGCGGCTCCACCACGGAAGGTGTCCAGTTCGGTGTCGAGGCCGCCCTCAACGCCGCCGAGTTTCTGTATCGCACCGAGATCGGCGACGTCTCGAAGAAGACCGCCGACGGCGTTCCGCTGACACCCTACGAGGTCGCGACCCAGCTGTCGTTCTTCCTTTCAGACGGACCGCCGGATGCGCCGCTGCTGGCCGCCGCCGCGGCGAACCAGCTGGCGACGCCCGATCAGATCGGCACGCAGGTCGACCGCCTGCTCACGACATCGACGGTTCAGACCAACCTGTCGTTCGCGATGTTCGTGTTCTTCAAGTTCCACCTGCTGGACAACGTGGTCATCGATCCGATGAAGGTCCCGGCCACCGTGTTCAACATCGGCGTCGAGAACGCGATGTTCAACGAGGGGAAGCTGTTCCTCGACAACGCCCTGTGGCACGGCAGCAACGTCAACGACCTGATCACGTCGACCACGACCTACGTGAACACCGACCTGGCCAACAACATCTACCAGGTCCCGGTGCCGGCCGGCGCCACCCAGAGCAACTTCGTCCAGGTCAATCTGCCGGCCAATCAGCGCTCCGGCATCTTGACCTTGGCGCCGTTCATCACCTCGCGCGCGCGCACCGACCTCGGGTCGGTCGTCTCGCGCGGCCTGGTCGTCGACGAGACGATGATGTGCCAGCTGATTCCGCCGCCGCCGGATGCGCTGGCCGCCCAGATCGCGGCCGCCAAGATGAACCTGGCGACCCAGACACCCAAGCAGCAGGCGGCGGTTCGCGACGACCCCACCGTGGTCTGCTCCGGTTGCCACGCCAACTTCGATCCTTACGGATTGGTGCTGGAGAACTACGACGTGGTCGCGCGCTATCGGACCACCGCGGAGTACGGTCCGGTCGACGCCACCAGCTTCCTGCCGCCGCGGTTGGGGGGCGGGGCGGTCGCCAACGCGGTCGACATGGCGCACCAGCTGGCTGCCAGCGGCGCCTTCAGCAACTGCATGACCAAGAGCGTGATGCAGTACGCGCTGTCGACCGTCCTGTCGCCGGTCGACATCGATGGCTGCGCCGTTCAGAAGGTGCACAACGCCTTCACGGCCGGCTCGACGCAGACCTTCTCTGCGCTGGTTCACCAGATCGCCGTATCGAAGACCCTGGCGTATCGCACCGGAGGCATTTGAGATGATGTCCTATAAGTTCGCGCGTCGTTCGTTCTTGCGTGGCATCGGGGGAGCCGTGGGGCTCAAGGTCATGCTGCGCAACCTCGAGGCGAGCGCTCAAGGGGTGAAGTCACCGCCGCGCTTGTTGATCACGCACTGGCCGGTCGGGACGGTTCAGCCCGACTACGTGCCGAAGACGTCGACCAACGCCGCGATCCCCAGCAACGTGAACTCGCCGATCCTGATGCCGTTCGCAACCGCCGGTCTGGGCGGCGACATGACCACCTTCTTCGGGCTGACCACCAGCCGCCTGCCGCTGAACGGCGGCGGCGGTCACGAGGGTGGCACCGTCGTCATGATGACCGGCATCGGCGCCCCAGGGACGCGCGCCGGAGAGACCGAGGGGGACGACGCCTTCGCGGGTGGACCGTCGATCGACCAGATCCTGCTCAACGATGTTGCCGTCCTGCAGAAGAAGGGGAACAAGGCCGCCAACGGCTTCGAGAACGCGATCTGCGACAGCCGCGTCGACTTCGCCGAGGTGTCGACCCAGTGTCTGTCATACGGGTACGCGACCACGTCGGTGACGCCGGTCAGCGGCACCATCCGCACGCAGGCGTCGCCGCTGCTACCAACGCTGCGCCCGCTCGATCTGTTCACCAACCTCTTCGGATCGTTCATGCCTCCGACGACCGGGGGGCCGACGCCCGCCGTACTCAAGGCGCTGCACGAGCGCAAGAGCGTGCTCGACTTCGCGCTGCGCGAGCTGGCGCAGCTGTCGACGCTGGCGCCGGCCAGCGAGCGGAGCAAGATCGACATCCACGCCCAGGCGATCCGTGACATCGAGACCCAGATCTCGATGCAGCTGCAAGGGACGGGCGGCCCGGCCATGGGCTGCATGCCGCCGGCGATGCCGCCGGCGGTCTCGGGTGGCGCCTCGGACAAGGGGAACCACAACGACTACGGCAACCCGGTGGCGACCGTCGCCGACGATACGCTGCACGCGCAGATCGGCGGGCTGCACATGGGCGTCCTCAAGGCGGCGTTCACCTGCGACATCATCCGCGTCGCGACCTTCCAGTGGTCGCCGGGGACCAACCACGTCGCCTTCAAGGGGCAGTTCCCCGGCGAGGCGAACACGATCTACCAGCACCACCCGCTCAGCCATCGGATCGGCACCTCCGACACGCTGGTCACCGGCACCGGGCGCCGCCCAGAGGTCGGGTTCTTGACCAACGTTCAGACCTGGTACAACACGCAGATGGCGCAGATCCTCGCCGGCTGGAAGACGACGACCGACGTCATGGGGGGGAATCTGTTCGACAACACGATCATCCCGTTCGTCACCGAGGTCGCAGCTACCGGCCACGAGCACACCAACATGCCGGCGATGTTGTTCGGCGGTAAGGCGCTCGGTTGGAAGCAGGGACAGTACCTGGCGGTGAACCGGCCGCTCAACGATCTCTGGCTGACGATCGCGCAGTCGTTCGGGTTGACGACGGGCGCCGCTCCGTTCAGCAACGAGCTGCTGGTGAAGAACACCGCCGGTTGGACCGGGCCGATCGCCAATCTGTGGGCGGCCCCCTAGGTCGGGTCGCGCCGGCGGCGGTCGACGGAGCGGTCGACGGAGCGGTCGACGGAGCGGTCGACGGAGCGGTCGACGGAGCGGTCGACGACGGCCTGCTCGCCTCCACTCGGGCGCGCCAGGCTGATCTATACTGCGCGGCGCGAGGGAAGCATCGGTGGCGACGTGCATTCGGAAAGCGGTGTCCGACGATCAGGTTCGCCTGATCCGGGCTATTACCGCCACCGGCAGCTACGGGCCGGGCAGCGTGACCGCCGTCGGGCCGACCGCCTCGATCAAGCACAACTTGCAGCTGGCGACCGGCAGCGACGCCGCCAACCGCGCGGCCGAAGTGCTGGTGGCGGCCCTGCGCGAGAGCGGGGGCTTCTTCGCGGCGACCTGGCTCGACGCGATGACCGCGCCGCTGTTCTGCCGGTACGAGCCGGGGATGACCTACGGCGACCACGTGGACGCGGCGATGATGGGTACGCCTCCCATGCAGATGCGCTGCGACGTCGCGGTCACCGTCTGGCTGACCGACGCGACGGCCTATGACGGCGGCGAGCTGATCACCGACAGCGACGGCGACACCGGCCAGTCGTGGAAGGGAAACGCCGGCGACTGCCTGGTCTACGGCGCCGACACGATCCACCGCGTGGCGCCGGTGTCGCGCGGCGTGCGCGAGGTGGCGGTGTTCTGGGTGCAGACGATGATCCGCGATGAGTGGCAGCGACGCACGCTGTTCGACCTGCTGCAGATCCTCGAACGTCTGCAGGCAGCGCCGGGCACCGCGGCGGCGGCCGAGGCCGAGAGCCTGCGTCGCATCTACCACAACCTCATCCGTCGCTGGGCGTGACGATGAGGCGGCGCGGGCGTCGCGCTCGGACAAGGACAAACGCCATGACGCCACAGACGCCAGAGTCCGGATTTTCAGGAGTCCGGAGCGTGGCGTCGTGGCGTCTTGGCGTTTAACCGAACTGCACCGCCACTACCGGAAGTTGTAGGTCACGACGATCCGGCTCACGTGATCCGTCGGGTGCATGCTGGCGTGGTAGTGCCCGCCGTCGAAGGTCGCCATGCGCCCCTTCTTGGGCGAGATCTGGCCGGCAACGGTGAACTTCCCCTCGTTGACGTAGGCGGGCGCCAGGTGCGCCGGGACGTCGCGGTAGGTCTCATTGAAGACGAAGGTGTCGCCATCGGAGTCGTTGACGTAGTAAAGCGCGGTCCGGTGCGGCTCGTAGAAGTCGACGTGGGGATTGTGGTGAGGGGCTTCGACCGATGATCGGGTGAACAGCCCGATCCGCACCCGGAGCAACGCCGTGAACGGCAAGCCGGCCTTCTCGCAGAAGAGGAACAGGATCGGCACCAGCACCGCGTTCAGCGGTGACAGCACCGGGTTGGGCTCGCGGATGTTGAAGGCCGGGTGGCTGAAGCCGGCGAAGTTGGTGTCGAACTGCCCCTTCGCCGCCCGCGCGCTCTCTTCGTGAAAGAACCAGCTCATGCGGGGCGAGCCGAGCTCGGCCAGTATCTGGTCCTGGTAAGCGAGGGGGATGGCGTCGTCGACCTGGATGATCTCGGTCATCTACGTGTACTGCTCCTGCTACGTGTGCTGCTTCGGCGTTCCCGCCTAGTTATACAGGCGGCGCATGCCGAGGAACCAGGTGGCGTCGCGCGGCGCTCCGTTGCCGTCGAAGCAGTTGACCCCGACCTGGGCGGTCTTGTAGTCGATATCGCCGACGTTGCAGTAGGTGCCGGCGTCGGTCTCTCGTGCCGTGGCGTGCATCGACCAGTAGGTCTGGCCGTAGATGATTTGATCCCTGAATTTCACCAGGTATTTCCCGGTCGCCGGGTGAAAGTAGTCGATCTTGCGCGGGCCGGGAAAGTCCTTGCCCTTGTTCATGAACGAGATCTCCGGATTCGCGATCGGCGCGATCCCGCTGGCGGCGGCCTTGTATGACGAATTGACCCAACCGTAGTTGGTCCCTTCGTTGTAGTGCTGGTGGTACTTCTTGTAGTCGCTCGGGTTGACGAACTTGCCGAAGGACTGGGAGTTCAGCGCCTCCTGCCCCACGAAGACCCGGAAGGCGTTGTCGACCGGAGCGCCCGTCCGATCGGCGCAGCGAACCTCGACGGTGGAGGCGTTGGCCGCGACGGTCGATGCCGCGGGGATGCAGACGTTGGTGCCGCAGCCGTTGCCGTTGCCCCCTTGGGCGCAGATGTTCGACACCAGCACGCCGACCCCGGTCTTGCGATCCATCGCCGCCGACGCCGTGCCGAGGCGGGGGAACTTGACCTTGAAGCGCCCGCGCTCGACGTGCTCCACCTGGGCGCCGGCGCCGGGGATCGGCGAGAAGACGCTCCCCATCTTGCCGTCGGCGAACACCTGAGCGTAGGCAAAATTCTTGGGGAGCACGGTGAACTGCACGTAGTCGTAGCTGTCGGCGCGGTAGGACCAGGAGAATTCGGAGTCGGTCGGCGCCCCCTTCGGATCGACGCAGCTGACCGACCCGATCAGGTCGCGCGCGCCGCGCACCAGCGTGCTGACCTCGAAGCAATGGGCGTTGCTGCGGATCGCGGTCACCGCCACGAAGAATCCGCCGCGCTCTGCGGTGGTTGGAAACGGGGCGGCGCTGGCCGCCAGCATCACGTACCGGCCTTTCGACAGGCGCTCCATGGTGACGGCCGCCGGCAGCGCGCGCCCCTCGGGCAGCTTCTGCGCGAACGTCACGTTGGCGCAGCACTCGCCGTCGTCGGGCGTCGGCTTGACGTTCATGAAGAACGAATTCATCGCCGGCCCCTGCTGCGCCGCTGCGCGCCCGCCTACCGAGCCCGCCATGACCAGCTCGACCGTGGCGACGACCCAAAGAAGCCGGCTCACGCGGGCGACTATACCCGAGCGGCATTCGATGCGAGCGATTGGATTGGCGCGGCAGAACCGCGCACAGCGGCAGGCAGCCTGGCTGCCGTCCTGCAGGCAGTCTTGGGGAGCGCGAAAAACGACCACGCCCCCTTTCCAATGTTCCTTTTCTGAGCCGAGAACGAAATTCTAAGCCACTACACGTGCGGCACCGTAAGTCCTTGGACGGGCCGTCCACGTACGCGGTGCGCAAAAATTCCCCTGGGAGATCATGATGAAGAACCTCTTGGTTGCGGCTCCGATGCTGATTCTCGCGAGCGCTCTGCTCGCTCCGTCGTGTTCGACTGGCGATCAGGGAGGCGTCACCGGGGTGGGCGGCAGCGGACCCGGCCACGTGGGCACGGGCGGTTCGGCCCAGGGGACGGGCGGGTCGGCGCAAGGCACCGGCGGCATGATCACCGGGACCGGCGGCGCGGTGGACGCCGGCGGTGCTGACCGCTCGATGGGGACCGGCGGCGCAGGTGTTGGCGGCATGATCGACGCGGGCGGCGACATGGGCGGCGGTGGGGGCATCGCCGACGTCGCCAAGGTGCTGGACGGGTTCATGCTGCTTGGGCCATGCATCCGCGATACCGCGGCGTCGGTCTGCGCGACGGTCAACGGCGCCTGCCCCGGAGCCAACACGGCCGGTTCGGGTCTCGCCGGCGTTTTGACGACCGACAAGACGGTCACGCTCGGCGGCACGCCGGGAACGATGTACAGCATCACGCTGCACATTCAGGGCGAGGTCGAATCCAAGCAGTACGGCGGCATGGACGCGAACAACACGCTGGCCTCCCCGGCGGCCAACGGCTTCTGCATCGGCGGCACGCCGACGAACGCCGACGCCTATAACGTGTACCTCATCAAGGTGACCAGCGGCGGCGTCGGTGACCAACTACTTCCTCAACTCGCTGCAAGCACCGGGTGTCTCAAACCACACGACCTATGGTATGGATTACACCGCCGTCATCAAGGCAGCCGGTGGCTCCACGATCCGGTTGCTCGCGGCCGATTCGAACTGCAGCATGATCAAGAATTGCGGGCCCATTCAGAACGATGGGACCGTCTGCAACGGCCCGATCATTTTGAACAACATCGAGCCGACCGCCAGGACGCTCAACCCGACCTTCAACTTCACCACGGCGTACAACGGACAGTGGATCGTGATGACCGTGAAGGGAGTAACCTCTCCCTAATCTGGACCGGATTGGGTCAGGCCTCAGTCAGTGCCGATGATGCTTCGCCACCCACCGCCAGCCCTTCGCCAAAGCACGACGCTTTACAGGCGCAGGGCTGTCCGGTGGACGGCGAGAGCGGCCGGGGCCTCCCAGGGCGTGAGTGCCGTGATAGCGGGATAGCGATCGTCTGAGTTCACCCACCCGGTGCCAGTCGCGAGGTGATTTCCGTGAGAATTCAGAATTCCCAGGTGCGTAGCGGCGTCCTCCTCGGTGTGACCTTTGTCACTCTTTTTGCAGGGCTGCGTCCGGCCGCGGCGGAAGTGACTCTGATCGAAAGGGACGGCTGGACCTTCTTCACCGAGGGTCGAATCAATGTCTTCGGAAGCCTCGGGTTCGGCGACGACTTTCCGGCACCGACCCCCAACCTGAACGTCGACGCCAGCGGTCTCGCCCCCCAGCACACGGTCAGCGGCTCCGGCCAGCCCTTCACCGCCGGCTTCGCCAGCGATCAAGGGAACTCCAAGGGCCGGTACCTTGGGACCCGCGTGCGCAGCGGCTTTCTGGGCAGCGTCCTCGCCTTCGGGATGAAGCGTCAGATCACGGAGACGACCACCGCCAAGGCCTATATCTCGTTGTGGGGCACCGCCGAGGCCTACGCGCGCGACCGGACGCAGGACATCGGGAACAGCCAGACCAAGGGCTTCGACGTTCGCGAGGGCTACGTCGCCTTCGAGGGCCCCTGGGGAACCGCCGCCGCCGGCCACCAGTCCGGCATCCTGGGCGGGATCGGGACCGAGATCGACTACGTCTACGCGCACGCCTACGGGCTCGGGCTCCCCTGCCTCGACGTCTATTACCCGACCTGCGGTCACGTCGGCACCGGCGCCTTGTCGCCGGGATTTGCGCCCGGCTTTGTCTATACGACCCCCTCGCTGAACGGGCTGAAGCTGAAGGCCGGCGTTTATGATCCGGTCCGTCTGCTGGGCGCCTGGGAGCGGGTCCCTTATCCCCGGGTCGAGGGCTCCGCCACGTTCGAGCGGCAACCGCGGCCCGACCTGATGTTCAAGCTGGTCGTCGAGGGGATGTACCAGACGATGAAGCAGCTCGGAGGAGACTGATTCGACCTCGGTCTGGGGCGTGTCCGGCGGCGGACGGCTCGAGGCCGGTCCGGTGCGCCTCGGTCTCTCCGCCTTTCGCGGCCGGGGGCTGGGCGTCTATGTCGCGCTCCAGAACTCCGGCTCGACGTTCAACGGTATCAACCAGCCGGGGAAGGGATACGAGCTGCGATACTTCACCGGTCTGTACGCGCAGAGCGCCTTCGTCTTCGGGCGGGCGCAACTCTCGCTGGGCCTGGGTCGCGTCACCGACGACCAGCTCGCCATCGACAAGACCGACGCGTCGTCCAGTAACTTGAAGTCACAGACCGGCGCCTCGGTTGGATTCAACTACGCCATTTCGAAAAACCTGGTGTTCGACATCGACTATTTCCGTTTCCAGACCGATTGGTGGGGCGCACCCAACTCGACCAACGTCACCGACATGGCGGGCAACACCGTTGTCATGATCCTGCCGGGCGTTCTGACACCGGAAAAACAGCTCATCAGCTTCGTCAACGTCGGTGCGACTTTCCATTGGTAAACGCCATGGCCTTGAACGTCTCTTGTGCAACGAGCTCAAACTGCATCGAGGTGATCGCGTGAAAACCCTGAACAAACTGAGGTGGAGCGGCGCGTGTCTCGGGCTATGCCTCGCTGGCGCCATGCTGTGGAGCCGGACGGCATCGGCCGAGGTGACGCTCCTCGACGCCGACGGCTGGACCTTCTCCTTCGACGGGCGGATCAACTCGTTCATGAGCGGCGGTCAGGGGGATGATTTTCCCCTGCCGACCCCCGGCTCCACGCATGTCGTCATGGGGCATAGCTCGCAGGCCGCCACGGGAATTCCCGATGTCGGCTGGCCGGGCGCCTATCAGCAAGACAAGAACAACAAGTACAAGGCCATCCGGGTGCGCAGCGGCATGTTTGGCAACGTGCTGGGATTCGGTATTGCCCGCCAGGTGAGCGAGACCTTGACCATCAAGGGTTACGTGGCGCTCTGGTCGACGGTCGAGACGCTGGCGCGTGACAAGTGGGCTCCGATCACCGCCGAGGCGCGCCTGGGCTATTTCACCGCGGCCGGCCCCTGGGGCAGCTTCACCGTCGGGCGCATGCTGGGCTGGTTGGGGCGGACGTCCTACGACATCGACGTGGCCTATGGCCACGGCTACGGCGTCGGTCTGCCTTGCACCGATGCGCTGGGTCCCGCTTGCGGGCACATCGGGACGGGCGCGCTGTTCCCCGGTTATTCGGCGGGGATCTCGTACTCCACACCGGTGGCCGGCGGCCTTCAGCTCAACTTCGGCGTCTACGATCCGGTGGTCTTCGGCAGCGCGGCCAGCGAATGGTCCCGTGCCCCCTATCCGCGTGAGGAGGGCTCGCTGACCTTCGTCAAGCCGTTCGGCGATATGGGCGCCAGCTTCAAGCTCGGCGTCGAAGGACTGTTTCAGCAGGTCGGCCGGATCGTCACGACGACCGATCCGATGACGAATGCGATGAGCAGCCGGGACGTGACCACCAATATTTGGGGCGTTTCCGGCGGCGCACGCGTCGAGGCGGGGCCGCTCCGGCTGGGAATTTCGGGTTTCCGCGGCCATGGTACGGGGCTGGGCATGGCGCTGCAAAGATCGGTGGCGATTGAAGACAACGACGGGCAAGGCGGCGCCGCTCCCACTGGGCTGACCTACGGTTTGCGAGACTTCAGCGGCTTTTACGGCCAGATCGGCGCCGTGCTGCACAAGCTGCAGGTCGGGGCGGGTTACGGAATGGGCATCGTCGATCAGCTCGCCATCGACAAACAAAATCCCAACCTCAGCGTGATTCACAGCCAGACCGGAATTTCGGCTGCGGTCTACTATCACCTGACCGACAGCGTGGTTCTCGCGGCCGACTACTTCCACTACAAGGCCAGCTGGTACGGCGCTCCGCTCGCGGACGCCAATGGGGTCGTGATCCCCGGCATGAAGCTCGCCGGCGAGCTGCAGAACCTCGACTTCTTGAACGTCGGCGTCACCTACCACTGGTAGGTGGCGGCTCGTCAGCGGACGAGCCCCACGAAGAACGCGCGCAGCTGGTCCAGCATCGCGGCGGGTGGCGCCTGCCAGGAGGCCGCCAGAACGCCGGCGATGTCGGCCAGCGAGCGCTGGCCGTCGACCAGCGACAGCACGCCCGCCGTGAACACCGACGAGCGTTGCAGGGTCGCCAGCGCCGGCGACGGCGGCACCGGCAACCGCGGGTCGGCGATCCACGCCGTATAGGACGCCCGCTGGAGGCTCCCGCCCGCCGGTCGCGTCACCTCGCTCGACTTCCGCGCGGTGAACGTGAAGACCGTCTCGGTGCGGCGCGCGCCGCTCGCGGGTGAATCGAAGTAGGGGATGTCGTGCCGCGCGCGTTCGCCGATGGCGAAGCCGCTGTCGCTCACGATATCGATGACCTCTTCGATGACGTAGCTGCGCGACAGGTCGTCGCGGAAGCGCAGCGGGCCGCAGTTGACCCACAGGGCCCCCGGGCGCAGCACGCGGTTGATCGCCGCCGCGGTGTCGCGGAAGTCGACCGAGGTCGCGTCGATGAACCAGGGGGTCAGCACCGCCTCGAGCGATCCCGGCGCGAACGGCGGTCGATAGGCGTCGGCGAACATCAGCGTCAATCCCTCGGGCGCCGGCGCGGGCGGCTGCAGCTGATGCCGCATCACCACCTGGTCGTCACCGTGCGCGGCGACGGGAAATTCGACCAGCTCGATTGTCTCGCCGTCCAGCAGGCGCGCCGCGACCAACAGCGGCAGCGGATTGATGTCGAGCGCGAAGGTTTGCCGTGGGGTCAGCGTGCGGTGAAGGTCGAACGCCAGTCGGCCGGCGCCGGCGCCATAGATCGCCAGCGTGCGCGGCGCCGCGGCGAACAGATCGACGACGATCGCGCGCAGGATCTCGTTCTCGGGATCTCCCCAGACCCAGTCGCGAAAGACATTCTCGTAGCACTCGAGCACCAGCAGCTGGTCCTGCGGTGCCGGTCGCTGGGGGATCGCCGCAGCCGGCGCGGACGCCGCCGCCGGATCGCCGCCGGCCAGATCCGCCAGCAGCGCGCTCACCTGTCGCTGCTGGTCGGCGAGGGCCGCCGCCGTGCGCACGACGCGCGCGCGCGTGCGCGGCAGCAGCGCGGGCGCCTGCGCCTCGACGTCGAGCGCGCGCACGCGCGACGCGACGGCGGTCGCGTAGTCGGCCAGCCGCGCCGCCCAGGTCGCTCGCCACAGCTCCGGATCGTCGAGCAGACAGGCGATCCCACCCACCAGGGGGTAGCGGCGCCCGCAGCGCGCGCAGACCAGCGCGCCATCGGCGTCGCCGTCGGCGACGCCCAGCGCGCCGTCGGGGCAACGTGGGCAGCAGAGAGCTTGCAGCGTTTCGGGCGACAACATCGTTGGGCCAGCCGCCGGGGAGTGAACGCGCCCGGCAGGCTCACTCTAACCTAGCCGGCGCTGGCTCGTCTCTGCAGTTCGCGTTACCTTCCGCCCATGAAAACTCGCGCAGCCGTGGCGTACGAAGCAGGAAAGCCGCTCGTCGTCGAGGACGTCGAGCTCGAGGGACCGAAGGCCGGCGAGGTCTTGGTCGAGATCAAGGCCACCGGCGTCTGCCACACCGACGAGTTCACGCTCTCCGGCGCCGATCCGGAGGGGCTGTTCCCCGCGATCCTGGGACACGAAGGCGCGGGCGTCGTCGTCGAGGTCGGCGCCGGCGTGACCAGCGTGCAGGTGGGCGACCACGTCATCCCGCTCTACACGCCCGAGTGTCGCGCGTGCAAATCGTGCCTCAGCCGCAAGACCAACCTGTGCACCGCGATCCGCGCGACCCAGGGCAAAGGGCTCATGCCCGACGGCACCAGCCGCTTCTCGCTCGGCGGCAAGAAGATCCACCACTACATGGGCTGCTCGACGTTCGCGCAGCACACGGTGCTGCCCGAGATCGCGCTCGCGAAGATCCGCCCCGACGCCCCCTTCGACAAGGTCTGCTACATCGGCTGCGGCGTCACCACCGGCATCGGCGCGGTGCTTCTGGACCGCGAAGGTCACGCCGGGCGCCAACGTCGTCGTCTTCGGCCTCGGCGGCATCGGGCTGAACGTGGTGCAGGGGGCGCGCATCGCGGGCGCCGACAAGATCATCGGCGTCGATCTCAACCCGGCGCGCGAGCCGCTCGCCCGCCGCTTCGGGCTGACCCACTTCGTGAACCCGAAGGAGCTGAAGGGCGATCTGGTCCCGCACCTGGTCGAGCTGACCGGCGGCGGCGCCGACTACAGCTTCGAGTGCGTCGGCAACGTCGAGCTGATGCGCCAGGCGCTGGAGTGCTGTCACCGCGGCTGGGGCGAGTCGATCATCATCGGCGTCGCCGGCTCGGGTCAGGAGATCCGCACGCGCCCGTTCCAGCTGGTCACCGGGCGCGTCTGGAAGGGGACGGCGTTCGGCGGCGCGCGCGGCCGCACCGACGTGCCCCGGATCGTCGACTGGTACATGAACGGCAAGATCGACATCGACAGCCTGATCACGCACAAGCTGCCGCTCGCGCGCATCAACGAGGCGTTCGATCTGATGCACGCGGGGAAGTCGATCCGCACCGTCGTCGAATTCGGCGTCTAGCCGCGACCTACTCCTTCAGGACGCCGGTCGCTTTGGCGGTGAACGTGGCGATGTAGTCCATCAGGCCCGGCGACAGGCAGTCGTAGGGCTCGAGGCGGATCTCCTTGAGGCGCGCGCGGATGCCGGTCATCTGGTCGGGCTTGGTGCCCGACTCGATGATCGACGAGACGAACGCCGCGAACTCGGGCGGCGCCCAGCCCGGCTCCTTCGACAGCTCGGTGTGAATGAAGACCAGGCCGGTGAACGGGTGCTTCTCGCGCTCGACCGGTCCCTGCATGTGCACGCCGCAGCCGCGACAGGCGTGGCGCAGGATCAGCGCGGTCGGATCGACGACCTTCAGCTTCTCGGCGTTCTTGGTCACCTTCACCTTGTCGCGCGGCGCGACCGCGACCTGGGAGAAGAGCGCGCCCTTCGGCTTCCAGCATTTGGTGCAGCCACAGACGTGGTTGTAAAGGCATTGGGTGCTGACCACGACCTCGACCGGATCGGTGGCGCACTGGCAGCGCAGCGTTCCGCCCGCGAAGTCCTTGGCGGCCGGTTTCACTCCATTGTCGACAGCAGGATGGATAGCGATGTGAGCCATGTGGGGGACCCTCCTCGGGCACGAGAGTGCGCCCGCCCCTCCGCATGCGCAAGCGCGCGTGAGGATCGCGTGAGGGCCGGCGGGCTTGCCCGACGGACCTCTTCGCGGGGGATTTAAAGGACCCTTTGAGGGTCCTTTTTTAATCTAGTAAAACGTCACGTTGGTGATCGTGAAATCGGCGTTGGGGTTTTCGGCGGCGGCCAGCTGCCATTGCACGTTGACGATCCGGTGGGCGTCGAGCGTCGCCTCCGGCATGCCGTCGGTGAGCGCGGAGAAGGCGACCTGGTTCGTGCCGATCTTGGGGTTGAGCGTGGAGGTCGGGCCGTAGCACATCGTGGAGCCGGCGTCCGCAGGGCAGGTGCCGCGCGCGTACGCGCTGCTGACATCACTGTTGGCGCTCACCCCGACGGTCAACCGGCGACCGCCGAGATCCCCCGCGAAGTCGAACTGCAGCCCGGTCAGCTGGTCTCCGTCGATGCAGCTGTCTCCCAGGAACGACAGCCCGACCCCTTCGTACGAGTTCGAGGCGCTGCCAAGGTCGGCGAACGTCGCCGTCACATGGATACCATTACCGTCGGGTGTAGTCTCGAGGCAGGGCAGCGGCTGGTTGGTCCCCGCGTAGGTATACGAGATCCATTGCTCGGGAAAGATCCCGAACATCACCGGATTGGTGGTGCCGCAATTCGGGGGCGAGCTGCCGGGCAGCGGCCAGCCGCTGGTCGTGATGATCGGGCTCGTGAGCTTGACCGACGCGCACGGGCAAACTCCCCCCTCGGGTACACAGGTCTGCGTGGTCTCGCAGCACTTGTAGCCGGACGCGCACGGGCAGGCCTTGCCCGCCAGCGGCGCCGCCGAGCAGCCGACCGTCAATAACACCAGCGTCACCAGCCACATCGGCCCCGACGAGAGCAGCCGGGACAGCGTCGACATGACCTCCAGCACGCCCAGCAAATCTAACAGACGGAGCCCGCGCGCGGCAGCCATGGCGCAGGAACGAAGCAGGGGAGAGCCCTGGACCAACCCTTTTGCCCTCCCGGGCGTCTCGGCGCCGCGGCGAGTAAACTCCGCCCGGAGGTGAGCGATGACTGCCCCGAGACCCGCCAAGCTCAGTTCATCCGAGATCGCCGCCGCGCTGTCGGCGTTGCCGAAATGGAGCGTGGTCGACGGCAAGCTCCATCGCGAGCTGCGCTTCGCCGACTTCGTCGCCGCCTTCGGCTTCATGACCGGCGCGGCGCTGGTCGCCCAGGCGATGGACCATCACCCCGAGTGGTTCAACGTCTGGAACACGGTGCGCATCGACCTTTCGACCCATGACGCCGGCGGCATAACAGTGCTCGACTTCAGGCTGGCGCAGGCGATGGAGGATCTGGCGGCCCGGCAGCCGGCGAAATGACCCCGCTGGAGCGGCTCTTCGAGCGGGAAGGGCTGCCGCGCGCGGGGCTGCCGGCCCCCCTGGCGGCGCTGCATGGCGGCGACTTCGGGCTGGCGCGCCCCGGGCTGTACGCGAACTTCGTCTCCTCGGTCGACGGTGTGGTCGCCCTGGCGGGGCAAGACGAGTCCGGGCACATCATCAGCGGTGGCAGCGAGCCCGATCGATTCATCATGGGGTTGCTGCGCGCGCTGGCCGACGCCGTGCTGGTGGGCGCCGGCACTTTTCGCAAGGTCGAACGGGCGCTCTGGCATCCAGGCAGCATCTACCCGCCCGCCGGCGACCTGTTCGTTGCGCTGCGCCGCCAGCTTGGTCTGCGCCCCCAGCCCCTGCTGGTCGTCGTCACCGCATCCGGCGACATCAACCCAGCTCATCCGGCGCTGCGCGACGCGCTGATCGTCACGACCCCCTCGGGCGAGGCCCGCCTGCGCGGTTCCCTCCCCCCCGGTGTGCGCACGGTGGTGGGCGGCCCGCAGCCTGTCCGTGGGCGCGCGCTGGTCGATCTGCTGCACGCCGAGGGCCTGCAGGTGATCCTCACCGAAGGGGGGCCGTCGGTGGCGGGCGAGCTTTTTCGCGAGGATCTCGTCGACGGGCTGTTCCTCACGGTCTCGCCACGGCTGTTCGGGCGGCAGGTGGGCGATGGGCGCAAAGGGCTGGTCGACGGCGCCGACCTCGCGGGCAAGGGCCTGACCCTGGCCAGCGTGCGCCGTCACGACTCGCATCTCTTCCTGCGCTACGCCCGCTAGAGAGCGTCTCTAAGCTTTACCCGTCCTCGTCCCCGTCCCCGTCAGCTCCGTCGTCGGTCAAGGTCCAGGGCGTGATCCAGGCAGCGCTGCTCGTGAACCCGTTCCAGCCAGCGGCGGACCTTGGTGCGCACCCGCAGCAGCCGTGTGCCGGTCGTGCTGGCGGGGATTCCCAGGCGCGCGGCGATCTGCCGGTAAGTCAGCCGCTCGCCGTACGCGAGCGCGAAGATCTCCTGCTGCGCCGCCGGCAGCGTCGCGACGGCCTGGTTCACGTCGTCGATCGTGAGCAGGTCGAGCGGCACCAGCGGATCGGGCTCGGCGGCGCCGGGATCGAAGCGCTCGTTCTCGCTTCGGCGCGGGTCGATATCGCCGCCGCGGCCGCCGCCGTCACCTGTGGGCGCCACCGACAGGCTGAGCCAGAACGCCTTTTGCTCGAGGCGCGCCCGGATCGCGCGCCGGCGCCGCCCGTCGATGAACAGGTTGCGCATGATCGAGAAGGCCCACGCCCCGAGGTTGCTTCCAAGGCGAAAGCGCCCGCGGCTGAGCAGCGCCCGCTCCAGGGTTTCCTGTAGTAGGTCCTCGGCCGCCGTGCGGTCCTGGGCCAGGAACAGCGCGCGCTGATAGAGCGGGCGGCGCAAATCAACGAGATCGGCGGTGAAACTATCGGCAACCTGTGCGTTGGTGTTTTCGGGTGCAACCGCAATCGATGAAGCCGCCGACGTGAAGCGCTTTTGCTCGATGAGTTTCATCAGCCGTCCTCCTTTGCCGTCTACGAGCCGAAGGTACGGGAGGGGCCTACCGCGCGCTGTGAACTTGTTCACTCGCGGGCGCTGCCGGTGTTATCGTGGACGCCGGCGCGGGGGGACGATCTTGGTGCATCGCGATGCTCTCAAAAGGTTGTGGCTCTTCTCCGAGCTCGCCGATGCCGACATCGACCAGATCCGCGCGCTGGCGCGGGTGCAACGCTACCCGGCGCGGCAGACGGTGGTGTCGCAAGGGGACCAATCGGGCGACCTGTTCCTGGTCGTCGACGGCCGGCTGCGCGCGTCATCCTGCAACGCCAACGGCGACGAGGTCGTGCTGTCGATCATGGGTCCGGGCGACGTCTTCGGCGAGATGGCGTTGCTCGACGGGGAGCCGCGCTCGGCGACGGTGGCGACGCTGGATGCATGCCAGCTGGTGGTGATCGAGGCGCGGTCGTTCCACGCGCTGCTGCGCCAGATGCCGACGCTGTCGGCCAGCCTGATGAAGGTGATGGCGCGGCGCATTCGTGACCTGACCGATCGCACTCAGGACGTCGCCCTGCTCAACGTCGAGAGCCACCTGGCCAAGGTCGTCTTGGCGCTGGCGACGCGCTTTGGCGATCACAGCCGCAGCGGTCAGACGGCGATCACCCTCAAGCTGTCTCAGCAGGAGCTGGCGAGCATGGTCGGCGCGACGCGCGAGCTGGTGAACCGCCGGCTGCGCGCCTGGGCGCAGCGGGGTATCGTCGAGCTGGTCTCGGGTTCGCTGGTGATCAAGCAGGAAGAGGCGCTGCAGGCCATGGTCGCCGACGAGAGGGGAGACGACGGCGCCGCCGGCGAAGAGAGTGAGCGCTGACCGAGCGGTGAACCGGCGCTCCCGCCGCTTTTCAGCGGAAGATTCAGCGGAAGATCGCCGTTTCCAGTCGTTCTCTAACTAGGGAGCGAGGGAGGGGGACAATGTTGATGAAGAACGGGGGGGTCTTGCTGCCAGCACCCCGGAGCAACGCCAGCATTCAGCCGCTGCGGTTCCCGTTCGGGTTGCACCGCCTGCTGAACCAGGTGCTCTTCATCGCGCCGCTGTTCTGGTTCATGGAGCTGGCGCAGAACAAGATCTACTTGCTGGCCACCGACCGCTACGGTTGGGGTTACGAGCCCGATACCCACGGCGTCCTCACCGCCTGGTACTCGTTTCGCAGCCTGCTGCCGTGGGTGATCACCGTCGTCGCGTTCTCGTTGCTCGATTCCCTGCTGTTCGAACGGTGGCGCCTGTCGTTCATCATGCGCGTGCTGATCGCGGGCACGGTCGGTCTGATGGGTGAATGGACGATCGGCTTTGTCTTCGATCGGGTCCTGGGCCATTGCCTGCAGATCTGGCCGCAGAGCCCGCTGGTCTACGTTTCGCTGTCCGCGCTGCCCTTCTGGTTCTTCGACTATGTCGTCTTCCACTGGCTGACGCGCGAGCTGCGCTTCGCGCAGAACCATCGCTCAGCGCAAAGCTAGCGCAGGGTCAGCGCGAACAGCTCGCTGGCCGCGCGCGCGTCGGTGGTCGGATCGCCGGATTCGAACAGCGCGCGCAGTGGTTGCAGCAACGCGCGCGCCTCGTCGGGACGCTGCTGGCGCAGATGAAGGCGCGCGAGCGCGATCGCGGAGCGCAGCTCCAGGCTGCGCGCGCCCTGGCTGCGCGCCAGCGCCAGCCCCTGCTGAAAGGCGGCGGTGGCGCCCGCGACGTCGTCTTTGGCCGCCAGCACCAGCTCGCCCTGCACCCGGATGAGGTCGGCGTCGTGGCAGGTGTCCTCGCCGGCCGGGAAGGCGGCGCCGATCATCGCCAGCGCCGCCAGCCCCTCCTGCGGCTTCCCCACCAGCAGGAAGGCCTCGCCCAGGCCGGCCACGAAGTAGCGCCCGCCGACGGTGGCCCCGACCGAGCCGTAGACCTGGCTCCCCTGCGCCAGCGCCGCGAACCCCGCGTCGGGGTGCCCCAGGCGGACCTGGAGAAGGCCGCTCACGAACAGCGCCGAGCCGAGCCACTGCTCCAGCCGCTGCTCCGTGCTGCGGGCCACCGCCTCGTCGGCCAGGCGCTGCGCCTCTTCGAGCTCGCCGCGATTGAGGTGGACGATCGCCGAGAAGACCAGCGCCAGCGCCAGGCTGTGGACGTCGGCGAGCGCGCGCGCATGATCGACCGCGGCACGCGCGCTGGTACGCGCGCCCGCCGGATCGCCGCCGTACCAGAGCGCCAGCGCCTCGTAGGCCGCGCTGACCACGCGCGAGTCGGTGCCGTACATCAGGCGGATCGCGTGCCCGCGCGGGGCGTCGTAGAGCGCGAGCGCGCCGCGCAGCGCAGCCAGCGCGACGTCGTGCTGCCCGCGCCAGAAGGCGACGGTGCCCACCGTCTCGAGGACGTGCATCTCCAGCGCCGGGTCGTCGAGCCGGCGCGCGATCTCGCGCCGGCGCTCGGCCAGCTCGGCGCAGGTCGCCAGCTCGGAGCGCGACTGGTGGAAGAGGTGCAGGCCGCTCAGCGCGGCGTAGAGCAGCCGGTCGTCGCCCGACGTCGCGCACAGCGCGCGCGCCCGGGCGTAGATCTTCTCGACCTCGGGGTTCGAATAGCCGCGGGTCGCGACCAGCACCGGTCCCAGCGCCAGGCACAGCTCCAGCTCGCGCGCGCTGCGCGTCTCGCCCGCGGGCAGCGCCTCCAGCAGCGTCAGGCCCTGCTTGAGGTGGCGCGCCGCCTCGACGTAGGCCGAGCGCTCGGACGCACGCTTGCCGGCCGACAGCAGGCAGGGGATGGCGGCGTCGGCGCGATCGGCCTCGGCCCAGTGGTGCGCCAGCAGCTCGGGCCGGGTCTCGATACGATCGGAGAACTTGCTCGCCAGCGTGTCACCGACGTGGCGGTGCAGCTCGCGCCGGCGGCTGCGCACCAGCGACGCGTAGGCAGCGTCCTGGATCAGCGCGTGCTTGAAGACCAGGGTCTCGGCCGACGCCGCGTCGAGCGGCTGCAAGATGTCGAGCTCGCGCAGGCGAGCGAGCTGCTTGCGCAGGTTCGCCTCGTCCACGCCCGAAGCCTCGCGGATCAGATCCAGGTCGAAGGACCGGCCGACGACCGAGCACAGCTGCACCAGATCCTTCGCCGGGCCGAGACGGTCGAGGCGCGCGATCAATGATTCTTGCAGCGTCGCCGGCACGCCCAGATCGGCGAGCGAATGCAGCGCCCGACCGTCCCCGTCGGTGCCGGCGCCGGCGCCGGCGACGCCCGCGTCGAGCACCAACCGGGTCACCTCCTCGACGTAAAGCGGGACGCCGTCGGATTTCTCGACCAGATCGCGCATCAGCTGGGGCGGCAGCGGCGTTTCGCCCGAAAGCTGGCGGATCATCGCCTCGGTGTCGGCCGGGCCCAGCCGTTCCAGCGCGATGCGCGTGGTGCGGTCGTCGTCGGCCCAGGGCGGCGCGCCTTCCGGCCGCAGCGACAGCAGCATCAGCACCGCCGCGCCGCGGATGCGCGTCGCGATCATGCGGATGAGCTCCAGCGACGACGGGTCGACCCAGTGCAGATCCTCGATGATCAGCAGCGTCGGTCGCCGCGCCGCCGCGTCGAACAGCAGGTCGGTCAAAAGCTCCAACGTGCGCTGCTTGCGCCGCTGCGAGGTGTCGCCCCGGGACGGATCGACGTCGGGCCAGGCGATCTCCAGCAGCGAGGCCATCAGCGCCATCTCGTCGGGCTGGGCGCCCCGCGACGCCAGCGCGCGCCCCAGCCGCGCGCCGGCCTCCTCGAGCGAGTGCACCCGATCGAGGCGCCAGGCGCGCCGCAGGTGCTCCAGCACCGGCAGCAGGGCGCTGCTCTCGCTGTGCGGGGCGCCGCGAAACTCGAACTTGAAGTGCAGGCTGCCGGCGGCGCGCGCCTTGAGCTCGCGCACCAGGCGCGACTTGCCGACCCCGGCCTCGCCCGACAGGAACACGATCTGCCCGCTGCCCTGCTGCGCCGCCCGCCACGTCTCCAGCAACAGATCCAGCTCCGCCGTCCGGCCGACGAGCGGGGTCAAGCGCACGCCGTCTTCGGTTGGGCCCTGCGCCTGGGGGCGGGCGCGCACCACCCGATACAGCGGCACCGGTTGCTCCTGCCCGCGCAGCGGGTGCTCGCCGATGCTCTCGCACACGAACGAGCCGTGCACCAGGCGGTGCGTGGCTTCGCTGATCACCACGGTGTTGGGGGCAGCCGCCGCCTGGATCCGCGCGGCGCGGTTCGGCACGTTGCCGACCACCAGCGGCTGCCGGCTGGCGCCGAAGCCCATCTCGCTGGCCAGCACCACGCCGCTGTCGATGCCGACGCGCACCAGCAGCTGCGCCCCGCGCGCCCGGGCCGGCGGTTCGCGAAAGGCGCGCACGATCTCGCTCGCCGCGCCGACCGCGGCGCGCGCGTCCTGTCCGTGCGCCGCGGGATAGCCGAAGTAGGCCAGCACGCCGTCGCCCAGATACTGCGCGACGAAGCCACCGGCGCGCGACACCTCCCGGTAACAGGCGCCCTGAAAAGAGCGGACCAGGTCGCGCCACTCCTCGAGCTCCAGCCGCTGCGCGCGCTCCGTCGAGTTGACCAGATCGCAGAACATCACGGTGACGTGCCGCTGCTCGCCGACGCTGGCCGCCCCGATCGCCGCTGAATCGGGCTCTGGCTCTACGTGGCCGCCTACCGCCAGCACCGGCGCTGGCGCTGGTGCGCTGCGGTAGGTGTCGTCGCCGGCCGCGGCCGAAACCAGCCGGGCACCGCAGCGGTCGCAGAACCGGGCCCCCTCCCGGTTCGTCTCCCCGCAGCGGATACAGACCATTCCCGCGAATGATTCCCTCTCTCGCGGGGAAATACAAACGACGATGCGGTTTCAGCCGTGCGGCTCATGCGCGAGGGACACCCGGTTCGCTCGCCGCCGGGCCGCCCTAAAACGCAGGTGGGCGGCCGCGCCCCCCTCACCCCGGTACCCCCCTCGCGCTCCAACCGACACGGCCGCCCGCCTGCATCACCCCCCCTGGAACGTACGGCGCGCCGGTTCTTCCGCTGAAGTTCGCTCGGGCGCATCGAAGCTGGATCGCCGGTTGACAACGCGCCGTCGCTGGGGCCTGCTCCCGTCCATGTTGACCTTGGCCTCGATCAAGAACCGCCTGCGCGCGCTCGCTTACCAGACCCTGGTCGAGGCCGACGGCAACAAGATGCACCCGGTCGCCAAGCACCTACGCAACGCGGCCGCCATCGTCAACGAGCTGTTGCCCGATCCGATCCGGCTCGAGGTGAGGCGGCCGAACGACCCGGTTTCGCCCGGTCGGGGCCCAGAGGACAAGCTGAGCAGCGGAGCGAACGGTGCGAACGGCAAGGCGGCCGCCGGGCCGGCCCCCGTGCTTCAGGCGCCGGTCTTCATCTACTTCGACGGCAGGGACCACCGGACCAAGGGCAAGATCGAGGAGCTGCTCAATGGCCAGCGGATCGCGTTCAAGGTCCTGGACGTCACCGACGACGAGGCCGAGCGCTCCTGGGTCACGACCGCGGCCCACACCAACGAGCTCCCGATCGTCGTGATCGCCGGCACACCCGTCGGGGGCCTCGGCGAGCTGACGCAGCTCAATCTGAGCGGCGAGCTTCAGCGCCGGGTCTTCGGCGTCGCCGCGCCACAATCCTGACGCGGGGGCCCGCGCGGCCCGCTCCGGTCGACGCCGGCCGCGCCAGATTCTCGTCGCAGAGTTGCCGTACCTGTCGCCCGGCCCGCCGGACAAGGCGCTGGGCGACGTGGCGCGACGCTTGCTGTCCACTCCCGCCATGGCCCAGCCGCCTGCGGGGTTTCACCCCGGACTTCCGTTTCCCGGTTCGATCCCTGCCGACGATCGGGCGCGCCCCGAGACCACGCTGGTCGCGGTTGAGCGGTTCGCCTGTCTCGCCGAGCGCTGCGAGGACTCCTGTTGCCGTGACTGGGCGGTGTCGATCGACCGCGCCAGCCTCGATCGTCTCAAAGGGGTGATCGCGCGGACCCCGGCGGGGCACGACCGGCTGGTGCGGCTGGTGGTGCTGGGCAGCCCTTCGCGCCACGTCGATGCGCTGGGGCAGGTCCAGCTCGACGACAAAGGCGTCTGCGTGCTGCTCGAGCCCGACAACCGATGCAGCGTCCACGCCGGCTTCGGCGAGGAGGCGCTGCCGACGACCTGCGCGATCTTTCCGCGCACGGCGATCGCGGTGGGCGGTCGGATCGAGGTCGGCGCCTCGCTCGGTTGTCCCGAGATCGCCCGGCTGGTGCTGCTGACCAACGACGGCTTGACGATGCGTTCGGCGCGCCAGCCGATGCTCACGCGCAACTACGTCGGGAAGACGGTGGGCGGCGGCGACGCCGACGCCTACTCGGATCATTTCCTGACCGTGCGCGAGATGCTTCTGAGCTGCTTCCGGCGCAACGTTTCGCTCGGAACCCGCCTGGTGCTGGCCGCCGATTTCGCCCAGCGCGTCCGCGATCTGCTGCACGCCGGGACGACCGAGTTCGACGGCGCGCGGCGCCCGTTCGCCGAGCGCACGCTGCGCGCCGAGATCGCCGAGACGATGTCGGTCGGGCTGGTCGCCTCGCTCGACGGCGATCTCGAGGCGCTGGATGCCCCGGGCGACGCCACCGCGTCGCTGATAGCCACCTGGTTGGCGGAGCGCCGGCGGCTGCCGCACAGCCAGCGCTTCGCCGAGTTGCTCGAGGGCGTCTTCGCGTCGATTCGCCAGGAGGCCGGCGTGCCGACCACCGGCGGCGGCGGGGATGCGATCGCTGCCTCGCAGCTGTGGCGGATCCACGCCCGCCGGCGCAACGCGCTGCAAGCCCGCGCCGGCGCACGCAGCGATCTGATATTCGCCAACTACTGCCAGCATTTCTTGTTGCGGTCGCCCTACACCGACGCGCCGACGTTGCTCGAGTACCTGACCAAGTTGGGCCTGCAGCTGGCCGCGGTTCGCTTTCTGACGGTCAACCACCCCGAGCTGGTGCAACGGCTGGCAGCGCCCGCCGATCGAGACGCCGACGCGAAAACCCTCGATCGCGTCGCCGTGCACGCCATCCAGACGTTCACCAAGGCGATAGGACACAGCCTGGAATTCACCGAGACCTTGCTCAGCTCCGCGCGCGTCCGTTCCGGGTTCACGTTTGGCCGGCTGGTCATGCTCGCCAAGTTCGTGTAGGCGGGCGGAGCGGACGGGGACGAGGACGGGTAAAGCTGTAGAACGGGGCGCAACCGGTTGGGCGGGGGGGCGATAAGACCGGTAGAGTGGGCAGTCGATGCAGCTGGTAGTCGCTGAGAAGCCCTCCGTCGCCCGGGATCTGGCGCGGGTGCTGGGGGTGCGCGCGACCGGGCGGAACAGCTGGGAGGGGGAGGGGCGGGTGATCACCTGGTGCGTGGGGCATCTGGTGGAGCTGGAAGAGCCCTCCTCTTACGACGCGCGCTGGAAGGCCTGGCGGCTCGACACGCTGCCGATGATCCCGGCGGCGTTCAAGCTGCGACCGGTGGCGGGCACGCGCGATCAGCTGCGGGTGGTGCGCGAGCTGCTGCGCGACCGACGTTTCACGGAGGTGGTGAATGGCTGCGATGCCGGCCGCGAAGGGGAGCTGATCTTCCGCTACGTCTACGAGCTGGCGGGGAGCCGGCTGGCGGTGCGGCGGCTCTGGATCTCGTCGCTGACCGAAGAGGCGATCCGCCGGGGCTTTGCGGGGTTGCGACCCGGCGCCCAGTACGACGCGCTCGCGGACGCGGCGCGCTGTCGTTCGGAGGCCGACTGGCTGGTGGGGATGAACGCCACGCGGGCGGTGACCCTTCGCTTCAGGCAACCGAGCGCGCCACGGACCGACGAGCGGCCACCGGTCTACTCGATCGGGCGGGTGCAGACGCCGACGCTGGCGATCATCGTGCGGCGCGAGCAGGCGATTCGTGCCTTCAAGCCGGTCGATTACTGGGAGGTGCGCGGGGGCTTCGCGACCCCGGGCGCCGCGCCCGAAACCTTCACCGCGCTCTGGACCGCGCCCGGGGACGAAAAGCGCACCGTCGGGCGCTTCGGGGCGCGCGACCTGGCAGACGGGGTCGTCGCGCGGGCGCGGTTGCACGCCGCCACCGTCGATCCGGCCGGGCCGGTGGTCGAGACCTTGGTGCAGAAGAAATCGCGCGAGCCGCCGCCGCTGCTGTTCGATCTCACGTCGTTGCAGCGGACGGCCAACCGCCGCTACGGCTTGAGCGCCACGCGGACGCTGGAGGCGGCGCAGGCGCTCTACGAACGGCACAAGATCCTGACCTATCCGCGGACCGATTCGCGGCACCTGCCGGACGATCTGTTCGGCGAGCTGCCGAAGCTGTTCGCGGGGCTGGCCAAGCTGCCGGACTACGCTTCGTTCGCGGAGCCGCTGCTGGCGGGGCCGCTGGTTCCTGCCGCGCGCGCGCGGCGCATCTTCGACGCCACCAAGGTTCAGGATCACCACGCGATCATTCCGACCGGCAAGGCGGCGAACCTGGACGCTCTGTCGCAGGACGAGCGGCGGATCTTCGATCTGGTGGCACGGCGGTTCCTGGGCGCGTTTCACCCCGACGCCGAGTTTGCCCTGACCGAGGCGGTGCTGCGGGTTGGGCCGGGCGCCGCGGCGATGACGCCGGCGCCGGTGCCGACGCCGACGCCGACGCCGACGCCGACGGGGGAGACCCTGATCGGCGTGTTGCCGCCGACGCCGGATCGGTTCGTGGCTCGGGGGCGAATCTGCCTGGTCGCCGGGTGGCAGGCGGTCGCCGGCCTCGAGAGCGCGGGCAGCGACAAGGACGACCAGGTGCGTTTGCCGACGCTGACCCTGGGACAGCGCCTGGATGGGAAGTTCGAGACGCTCACGCGCCAGACGCGCCCGCCGCCGCGGTACAGCGAGGCGACGCTGCTGGGCGCGATGGAGTCGGCGGGGCGTGAGATCGAGGACGAGGCGCTGCGCGCCGCGATGAAGGACACCGGCCTCGGCACGCCGGCGACGCGCGCCGCGACCATCGAAACGCTGCTCAAGCGCAAGTTCATCGCGCGCGAAGGAAAGCAGGTCGTACCGACGCCGACCGGGATCGCGCTGATCGAGGGGCTGCCGGTGCCGACGCTGGCGTCGCCGGAGCTGACGGGCGCCTGGGAGGCGCGGCTGGCCCGGATCGCGCGCGGCCAAGAGACGCGCACCGCGTTCATGGGCGACATCGTTCGCTACGTGCGCGACGTGACCGACGCGATTCGCGGTCTCGCCCCCGGCGCGCGTGGGTCGGCGTCGACCACTTCGGCGTCTGTGTCTGTGTCGGCGTCGGCGTCGGCGTCTGTGTCGGCGCCCGCCGCTGGCGCCGCGCCAGCGCCGCTCCCGCTCGGTTGCCCGCGCTGCAGCAAAGGCCAGCTGATGGCCGGCAAACGAGGCTGGGGCTGCACCCGCTGGCGCGAGGGCTGCGCGTTCGTGGTCTGGTTCGAGGTCGCGGGCCGGCGCCTCACCGACGGACAGCTGCGCGACCTGATCGAGAAGGGCAAGACCCGCAAAGGGAAGTGGGCGCCCGCGGGCCAACCCCCGCTCGCGGGCCGCGTCGTGCTGGATCTAACCGCCACCCGCGAGGGCGGCGCCGCGCGTTTTCAGCCCAGTTAGGAAAAACGCCACGACGCCACGACGCCACGACGCCAGAGTCCGGATTTTCAAACGTCCGGACCATGGCGTCCTGGCGTCGTGGCGTTCCACTGAAGTCCGCCTACAGCCGGCTCGCGTAGGCCACTTTCATCAAGTCGTACAACGCGAGATCGGCGGTGGCCGTTCCGTTGTTACTGAACAGGGCGTGGCTTCGGCCGGCGGCGTCGGCGTTGCCGCTGCCGTTGCGCGTCGGCTCCCAGATGAACGTGCCGCTGCCCAGTTGATTGGGCAGGTTGAACAGCACGTCGTTGATCTGGCGTTCCAGCAGGCCGTACTCGGCGGAGACGAACTTGATGTTCGGGTACATCATCGCCAGCTTGGTGAAGGTATTGGTCCACCCGGCGACTGTCGTCGCATCGTTGTTGATGTTGCCTTGAAAAGATTGGTAGCAGGACTCGCCGAAGACGTCGAACGGGACCATCTGAGCGGTGGCGTTGGTCACCCAGTAGATGCTGGTTGCCAGCGCCGAGCCGGCGGTGTCGGTCGGCTTGTCGCCGCCGCGGTCGATGTGGAGCATCACCTTGATCGCGGGGTCGACCTCCTTCACGCCGGCCGAGGCGGCGCGCAGCAACGCGCCGAGGTTGGTCCAGTTGCCGATGGCGCCGGTGATCGGGTTGTTGCCGGTCGGCATGCCGCGCGCGTCGCAGCGGTGGATTAACATTCCCGGCGTGATCTCGTTGCCGATCTGCACCATGTCGGGGCGAGCGCCCGCCGCCACCAGCTGGGTGACCGCGTCCTTGGTGTAGTCGTGAACCGCGGTCGCCAGCGCCGCGATGGTGGTCAGACCCTGCCAGGCGATCGGGACGCACTGCTTGCCCGGGTCGGCCCAGTTGTCGCTGTAGTGAAAGTCGAGCAGAAAGCCCATCCCGGCGGCCTTGATCCGCTTGCCGAAGGTGATCGTGTGCGCCAGGTCGGCGTAGCCGTTGGTCTTGTCGTAGCCGTCGGCGGCGCGCGGATCGACGAAGGTGCGCAGGCGGATGTAATTGAATCCGTGCCCCTTGAGCAGCGCCAGGATCTCTTTCCTGGTGCCGTCGCTGTCGGTGTAGGTGACGCCGCGGGCCTCGTCGGCCTGCACGAAGGTGATGTCGGCGCCGATGAAGAAGCTTTGCGACAGCGGCACGCTGCCGCCCGCGCCGGTGGTCCCTCCGATGCCGGTCGCGCCGCCGCCGCCGGTCACGCCGCCCACGCCGGTGGTGACGCGCGCGCCCCCCGTGCCGACGGTGCTGCTGTTGCCGCCGGTGCCCAACGAACCGGCGCCGCCCACGCCGAAGGTCGATCCACCGGCACCGCCGCCGATCGATCCGCCCAGGCCGTTGACGCCGGCGCCCGCCGCTCCGGTGATCCCCCCGCCCGCGCCCCCCGTAGCTTGATTGTTGCCGGAGTCACCCGCGTTGCCGGTGCAGGCCACCAGCAGGGCGGAGCAAGGAATCAACCAGTACCAACGGCGCATGGAGCCTCCTCGAGCCTGAAAGCAGCGGCCGACGTCATCGTCGGCCGCCAAAGAACCACGGGCGGACCGCCGGCTCAGAGCCGACTTCCGTAGGCGATCTTCATCTGGTCGTAGACCGCCATGGCGGCGGGCAGCGCGGGGAAGATCGGCCAGCTGTCCTGGATCCCGCCGTCGACGGTGGTGGTGGCGAACAACCCGACGCCGATGCCGGCTTGCGCCGGGTGCTCCGGCTCGTAGATCCAGGCGCCGACGCCCCGATTGCCGCTGATATTGAAGATGGTGTCGTTGGCGATGCGCATGGTGCTGGGCGTCGCGGGGCTGGTCGCGATCTCATTGCCGTATTCCGGAATGATGAACTGGAGGTTGGGGTACATCGTTGCCAGATGGCTGAACGTGCTTTGCCAGGTGCTGGGCTGGCCCTGCCAGCGGACGTAGGAGGTGTCGGCGAAGACATCGAAGGTCGTCGGTGCCAGCGCCGCCACCGCGTTGTCGATCCAGGCAACGCTCGCGGCGTAGCTCCCGCCCTTGTCGATGTGGAGGACGGTCTTGATGCGGGGATCGACCTCCTTGACCGCCTGAATGCCGGCCTTCAAGAGGGCGCCGAGGTTGGTCCAGTTGCTTGCGCTGCCGTTGACCGGGGAAGAGCGGTGCTGGTCGGCAGCCCGGCGCTGTCGCAGATGCTGAATCAACATGCCGGGCGTGATCTCGTTGCCGATCTGCACCAGGTCGGGCTGCGGCGCCGGCGTTCTTGAGCGCCGTGATCAGGTTCAACGTGTAGTCGTGCACGTGCTGCGTGAGCTGCGCGAAGGTGTCCTGTTGCCAGGCGACCGGAATGCACTGCTTGCCCGGGTCGGCCCAGTTGTCGCTGTAGTGCATGGAGAGCAGGAAACCCATGCCGGCCTGCTTGATCCGCTGGCCCATGGTCACGGTGTGGGCCAGATCGCGCGAAGCCGTCGACCCGATCGTAACCGTCGGCGGCCTTCGGATCGACGAAGGTGCGCAGGCGCACCGAGTTGAACCCGTGGTTCTTGAGCAGCGCGAGGATGTCCTTTTGCACGCCGTCGGTGTCGACGTAGGTCGCGCCGTAGAACTCGTCGTGCTGCACCCAGGAGATGTCGGCGCCCATGTGATAGGTCCCGGTGAACGCCGGGGTCGGTGGTACGTCAGGGGCCGAGGCGTCGACGATCGGCGAGCCGCCGGTCCCACCCGCCGGCGTGCCGCCAGTCCCCGGCACGGCGCTGCCGCCGGTACCGCTCGTGCCGCCGGTCGCTCCGCCGGTCATCCCGCCGGTTCCGGGCGAGCCGCTTCCGCCCGCGCCAACGCTCACGCTCGCGCCGCCGATCCCGGCATTCGCGCCGCCGTCGCCGGTGACCACGCCGGTGATGCCGCCCGTCCCGGTGGCCGAATTGCCGCCATTGGTGGAAGTGCAGGCGAGGCCCATTGCACCAAAAGCAACACCAGCGACGCCCAACCTGAGAGCTGCAAACGCGTGACCTTTCATGAATCCTCCATCGCCTGGCCAGCAAACCGGGAGACGCAAATCGAAGAACGCCGGTGGTTCTTCGTTTTGATGCCGAAATTGGCGACTTCTCGCATTGGCGCGGGGCGCTCTTGCCCGGATGAGCTGCGAGCGAGACTAGCGCGAAGGGGTGAAGATATCTGACCTATCTTCGGATAAACCGGGTCGAGTGCGTCTGATTCAGCCCCATTTCACAACCTGCGCGAACACCCCGTCACCGACGGGAATCAGCGATGGATCGGCGCTGCGCAGCCGAGCGGCGGCCGGGCCCGAACCTTTCAATTGAGCCGCGGCGACTCTTTGTCTAGCCTCAGGCCGGCGTGTAGTTTTCCGGGCGGTTCACGTTCCGCTCGCTGCTTTGGGAGATCCAGATGCGAAATGGCAGGTTCCTCGTTCTCGGTGCTTGTTTGGTTGTGCCAATGGTCGTCACGGGATGCGGCAGCAGCTCGTCGACAGTCGACGGCGGTCAGGGGGGAACGACCGGCGCGGGCGGCGCCGCGATGGACGCCGGTGTGGATCATGGCGCGCCGGTGGACGCCGCCGACGCGCACGGCGACGTCGCCGATAGCGGCGGCGCCGACGTGAGCGTCAGCGACAGTGGCGACGTCAGCGTCAGCGACAGTGGCGGCAGCGACGTCAGCGTCGCCGACACCGGCGCGGGAGACACGGGCCCTCACGACACTGGCAGCGATGTCTCGGGCCCCTGCGTGACCTCGGTCGGCCCACGGGACCGGCTGCTGTTCGCTTTCAACGGCGGCGCCAATAGCGGCTGGAATCACTTCTCGACCAGCGACCTGGTGGACGGCGGAGGACTGACCACCTCGATTGGGGCCAGCTTCACCGACGGACACCCCTGCGCGGGGGCGCTGCTGCTGGCGGTCAACTTCATGTCGTACGCCGCACCGACGGTTCATGGCGAGGCGGCCGCGATCGAGTACTACTATGCCGCCAGTCCCAACGGGCAAAACTGGAGCGCGTACAAGGCGCTGCATGCCTGGATCAAGCTGCAGACGGCGGATCCCCTCGAGCTCGCCGGGGTCTATCCGTATGTACGGTCAGGCCCCGCGAGCAGCTATCAGGGCACCGCTGCCATGACCAGTGACTTGACCGATTGGCACGAGGTCATCATCGATTTGACCACGGGGGGCGTCCCGACCGATGTCGTGAAGTTCGGCTTCGAGGTCACCCTCAACATGTCGCCACCGCCGGGCGCGTCGCCCACGCCGAGTCCGGTCTACCTGCTGATCGACGACATCTGGCTGGAAGGGCTCATTCCTGCAGACGCTGGCGCGGGCGACGGCAGCACCGCCGACGCGGGATCGGGTCAGTGATCGGCGGTCGCCGGCGGTAGCTCTTCGAATGCGAGCCCTTCGAGACGCCACACCATCACGCGCGGGTCGCCCGGTGCCTCGGCCGGGCGGCCGTCGCTGGCGAAGCGGATCACGTGATGGCCGGGCGCGACGTCGAGCGTGCGCGCGAAGGCCACCGGGTCAACGAGATCGACGCTGGCAGCAAGCAGATCTCCGTCGACGTTCAAGCGCGCCGGCGGGCGCGCGGCGGCCAGCGTGGCCCGCACCGACAACCGTCGCGGCCATCGACCCTCGTTGTCGACGTAGATCTCTCCCCGGGCACCGCACCAGCGAAAGGTCGTCCCGCTCGGCGACCGCTCCAGCGCATGGAAGCCCGCGGAGAACCCCACGGTGATCGGATGCAGCACGCGATCGATCTCATTCGACTTCGACGACAGAGGGGCGCCGCGGTCGTGGTGACCGGCGAGATCGAAGAACGCCAACCGGCCGTCGGCGCTCGCCAGCGCCTCGGCCGCCAGGCTGTCCCGGAGCGCCGCCTCCATCGCAGCGCCGTGGTCGGCGTAACCGTCGCGGCTGATCAGGATGCCGCCGAATCCGGTGGCCGCCAGTTGGTCGAGCATCTCGGTCGCCGGCAGCTGCGCGACCGACATCACGAACGCCTCGCCGCTGCGCCCATGCATGGTGGGCTGGCTCCAGCGCAGGGACGTCGAGTGCAAGTACGGACGCAGCAGGTCGTTGGTCTTCAGCTGTTGCACCGACAACCCTTCGGGAAACATGACGTAGGGGAGCTGGAAGATCATGGTGCCCGCCGGCACGCGCGCTTCGACGGCGCGGATCAAGTCGCGGTCGCTGGCAAACGCTTGCTTGGATTGCGCGTAGGGCCGGACCGCGAGCGGCGTTGTCTGATCGACGAGTCCCCCGAGCAGGACCCCAAGCAGCGCGAGCGCGCCCAGCCGCGGTCGCGCGCGCGTCAGCCGGTCGAGCAGCAGCGCGACGGCACAAAGAGACAGAAAGCCGACGAGAACCGCGACCCGCGAGTAGGCTCGAATCTGGGGATAGACCGCGAACGCGAACAGCGCGCCGAATCCGCCCACCGTTCCCAGCAGCACCGCGCCCAGATTCAGCGTCGCCAGCGATCGGAGCCGGTCGTCGTCCGCGCGGTCGGGGCGGCGGCGGACGAACATGGTGCCCAGCAGCGCCAGGAACCCGAAGCTGCCGATCAACCCCAGCGACGTCGTCCCGTTCTCTCCGACCAGCGGCGCGCGGCTGTTGTACTCCTGCTTGAAGCTGCGCCATCCCTCGACGCGATGCCCGTCGGCCGGCAGCAGCAGCTGGGTGATCTTCAGGCCGTAGACCTCCGCTTCGGCCGGCGCTCGCCGCCCGACCTCGGGGTTGGGCCCATGGGTGCGATGGTAGGCCATGGACGGCAGGCCCAACACGCCCATCGCGGCGACGATGGTGAGGGCGAGCGCCGCGCCCGCGATGGCGTTGCGCGGCGAGCGTCGCTCGATCGAGGCCCAAAGCCCGCCCGCGACCAGCAGGCAGATCGTGAAGAACGAGTAGTAGGCGGAGGTGCCGGCGCAAAGTCCGCAGATCATCAGCGCGGCGATGGCGCGCCGGCCGCGAAGACGATCATCCGGCGCGTGCGGGGCGTCGCCGCACACCCAGAG
Organism: uncultured Pseudomonadota bacterium; assembly: GCA_963778795.1. GTDB lineage: Bacteria > Myxococcota_A > Polyangia > Fen-1088 > Fen-1088 > DASRQZ01. Next base: position 181,635 of record CAVZVU010000001.1, read on the forward strand.
CAGGAGCAACACGGCCAGTGGAACTTGAAAGAAGCCGGCGAGGAAGACGTGCCCTTCTCCCTTGAGGAGCCGGGTCGGCAGAAAGGAATAAAGGACGCTCGCGACGACGGCGGGACCCTCGCCGACGCGCAGCCGGCGTAAGACCGCGACCGCGGACAGCGCGATAAGCGGAAACCCCAGCAGGAAATAAACGTTCAGCAACAGCGCCCAATCGCGGCTGAACGCCGACATCGCCTTGATGATCAAAAGATGGAGGACCTCATGAGCGACATTTGGGTAGTCGTAAAGCTGCAAACCTCCCGGTGCGCCGAGGCTCGGGTTTCGCCAGAACCAGCCGTGATCGATGATCGACTTGATCACGCTCGAATAAAGAAGGGCGTCCCCTTTGTATTCGAAAGGAACGCGCAGGTCGGCATGCCGCAGGTCGAGCAAACAGATCGCGGCGACGCTGGAAATCAGGCCTGCCGTCAAGTAGGGACGCCAGGCGCAACGACGCCAGGCGTGCGAAGAAGCGCGGACAAACCGACCGGCGAATTGACTTGCGAGCGGCGACTTCACGCGCGGCGAAGCTACCACGAACCGTCGCGCGCTCCGCGTCGAGGCATCTTTGTTGATTCCTTTGTCAATCAAGCCCAGGTATCGTGCCTCTCATGAGTTGCGCCCCCGCGATTGAAGGCCGTAATTTAGTTGCCCTTCGCCGCCGCGAATGTACCCGTCGCCGCCGCGAAAGCCTCGTACGCCGCGAATGTGCCCGTCGCCGCCACGAAAGCCTCGTACGCCGCGAATGGTTTGTTGGCGCGGTGTTGTTTGTGGCGCTCGCCGGCTTGGGCTCATGCAAGTCGACCGGGACAACGACGCCGGAGACCGGCACCGGCGGCGGGACGGGCGCGGCGGGCGCGGCGGGCGGAACCGCCGGCGTGCCCGGCTCGTCGGCCGGCGGCTCGTCGCCGACCGACGCCTCGTCGCCGATCGACTCACCGGTCGTCGTGGTCGACGCCGCGCCGCCGCCGGTCGACCTCGCGATGCCGCGCGACGTGAACGGACCGACCGACGCGGTGATCATCACCGACGCGTCCACGACCGCGACGCGCAACGACCTGAACTTCGACCTCGATTGGCGCTATCGCCAGGGCGACGTGACCGGCGCCGACGCGAAGGCGTTCGTCGACACCACCTGGACGTACGTCGATGTCCCGCACACGCCCAAGTTCGTGACGCCCGAGGACATCTTCGGCTACGCCGGCATCCTGTGGTACCGGAAGCACTTCGTGGTTCCGGCGTCCAATCAGGGCGCCAAGATCTTCGTCGAGTTCGGCGCCGCCATGCAGCTGGCCGATGTCTGGGTCAACGGCGTTCATGAGATCCAGCATCAGGGCGGCTTCGCGCCGTTCACGATCGACATCACCAACGACGTCACCTACGGCGGCGCCGACAACGTGATCGCGGTCAAGCTCGACACCCGGCCCAACGCCAACTGGCCCCCCGGCCTGCCGGCGGGCGCCGGCGTCGACTTTCAATACAACGGCGGCCTGTACCGGCACGTGACCATGCACGTCACCAACGCCCTGCACGTCACCGACGCCGTGTACGCCAACAAGGTGGGCAGCGGCGGCGTGTTCGTCACCTATCCCGCCGCCACGACCGCCTCGGCGACGGTCAGCGTCCGGACCAACGTCATCAATGAATCGCCGTCGAGCAAGAGCGCGACGGTCGTGTCGCGCATCGTCGACGCGGGTGGGCAGATGGTCGGGATGGCATCGACAACGTCGACCATCGCCGCGGCCGCCGACTTCGACTTCGTGCAGAGCATCATCATCGCCAACCCCAGGCTCTGGCATCCCAATACGCCGAATCTCTACACGCTGCAGACCACGGTGCAGGACGGCGCGATGACGGTCGACACCGTCTCGACGCGCATCGGGATCCGGCGCATCCAGTTCACGCACGCCGGCGGCATGATCATCAACGGCGCCCGCTACAAGGCGCTGGGGGTCAATCTGCTCGACGAGACCTACGGCCTTGGCAACGCGCTGTCCGATCAGTCGATCTACTTCGACGTGAAGCGGATTCGCGACGCCGGGTTGACGTTCATCCGCGGCTCGCACTACCCGCACGCGCCGGCGTTCTACGACGCGTGCGACGCGCTGGGGGTGCTGGTGATGGACGCGCAGACCGGCTGGCAGTACTTCAACGCGGCGGCGGCGTTCATCAACAACAGCTATCAAGAGCTGCGCGACATGATGCGCCGCGACCGCAACCACCCCAGCGTCGTGATCTGGGAGGCGAACCTGAACGAATCCCAGTACACCGATGCCTGGGCCCAGATGGCCAACAGCATCGTGCACGCTGAATATCCCACCGATCAGGCCTATTCCGCGCAGTGGAAGTTCACCCGCTCGGACATCTTCATCGATGCCACCCAGCACGCGGTGCGCTCGTCGACCGACACCCGGCCGATCCTGATCAACGAGTACGGCGACTGGGACTACGGCGCGGGGGCCAGCGGCGGTGTGACCAGCCGGCAGCTGCGCGAGGGGGGCGACACCGGAATGCTGCAGCAAGCCTCCAATATTCAGAACGGCCAGGGGCTGAGCTTGCCGGTGCCCTGGTTCACGGCAGACGCCTACTGGGAATGGGCCGACTACGGCGGTTATGGCGGCCTCACCCGATCGGGGCTGGTCGACATGTACCGGCTGCCCAAGCACGCCTACTACTTCCTGCAGAGCCAGCGGGATCCCGCGGTGACGACGGCCGGTGTCGACTCGGGGCCGATGGTGTACATCGCCAATCAGTGGACCTCGACGTCACCGACGTCGGTGCGGGTGTTCAGCAACTGCGACCAGGTGTCGCTGTCGGTGAACGGCGCGGCCGCGACGACGCGCTCGCCCGACACGACGCCGGCGCCCCTGCCGCTGCACCCACCGTTCACGTTCCCCGTCGGGACCTTCACCCCGGGCACGCTGACCGCCACCTGCCTCATCGGGGGCACGTCGCGGGCGACCTTCACGCGGCGCACGCCCGGCACCGCGACCGCGCTCAGCTTGCGCCCCGAGGCGGCGACGATGCGCGCCGATCTCGGCGACGCGCGGCTGGTCTTCATCGACGTGGTCGACGCCAACGGGACGGTCGTCGTCGGCGACAACCGCCAGGTGACGCTGAGCTTGACCGGTCCCGGCACCATCGTCGGACCGACGACGATCACCATGAAGGGGGGCCAGCTGGCCACCTGGGTCCGCCCTGGTCGCGTCGCCGGGAACGTCGTGCTCACCGCGGCGGCGGCCGGCCTGACCTCGGGAACAACGACGTTCACGGCGCAAGCGGTCGCCGGTCTGCCGCCCGCGCCCGCCGACCGACCGTAGGCCAGTACAGATCGGTCAAAACGCCAAGACGCCAGGACGCCAAGGTCCGGACTTGAGAATCCGGCCTTTGGCGTCCTGGCGTCCTGGCGTTTCGTCACGCGTCACCTACGCGCTCGAGCTGTCGTCGAGAATGCACAGGGAGGAGGTCGGAGGCATACTTGCGTGACCCGACCCGATCCGGATAAGGAGAGGCCCATGACACTGCTCGAGTCGCTCAAGAAACAGACCGTGATCGTCGCCGACACCGGCGATATCGATGCCATCGCCAAGCACCGTCCCCAGGACGCCACCACCAACCCGTCGCTGCTGCTCAAGGTCGCGCAGCTGCCGCAGTACCGCGCGCTGGTCGATGACGCGCTCCACTACGCGAGCAAGCCAAGCGGGCGACGAGGCGGCCCGCACCGCCGCCTTCACCGAGAAGCTGGCGGTGAACTTCGGCCTGCGAGATCCTGAAGCTGATCCCCGGCCGCGTCTCGACCGAGGTCGACGCGCGCCTGTCGTTCGATGTCGAGGGGAGCCTGTCCAAGGCGCGCGCCTTCATCGAGCTCTACCGCCGCGCCGGCATCGATCGCGAGCGCATCCTCATCAAGCTCGGCAGCACCTGGGAAGGGATCCGCGCCGCCGAGCGCCTGGAGAAGGAGGGCATCCACTGCAACATGACGTTGCTGTTCTCGTTCGCGCAGGCGGTCGCCTGCGCCGAGGCGGGGGTCACGCTGATCTCGCCCTTCGTCGGGCGCATCTACGACTTCTACCTCAAGGATCGCGGCGTGAAGGACATCGCCCATCGATGAGGATCCCGGCGTCGCGTCGGTGGTGCGGATCTACAACCACTACAAGAAGCTCGGCTACAAGACCCAGGTCATGGGCGCGAGCTTCCGCAAGACCGAGCAGGTGATGCGCCTCGCCGGCTGCGACCTTCTGACCATCAGCCCGGAGATCCTGGTCGACCTCGGCCAGCGCGAAGGGGAGCTGCCGCGCCGCCTGTCGATCGAGTCGGCCAAGGCCAGCGACGCCGCGCCGCTGCACCTCGACGAGAAGGACTTCCGGTTCATGCACAACGAGGACCCGATGGCGGTCGACAAGCTGTCCGACGGGATCCGTCGCTTTCATGCCGACGGCCTCAAGCTGGGGAAGTGGGCCGCCGGGCTCATCGCCAAGGCGGCTTGAACCGGGTACGGTCGTTGTTGCCGGGCGCGCCGCCGGGCGTCCTGCCGGGCGTCCTGCGGATTTTGGGGCTTCTGGCCGGCGCGGTGGCGCTGCTCGGCGCGCCGCGCGCCGTCTCGGCTCACGAACCGGGGCCCGCGCCCGGACGTGACCAGTACCAGAACCCGCGCGATACCGCGGCGTACATCGCCGCGCAGGAAGATCCGGCGCGCTCCGCCTGGCAGAAACCCGAAGAGGTGCTCGACGCGCTGGCGCTGCGCGCCGGGCAGACCGTGTGCGACATCGGCGCGGGGCCCGGCTATTTCAGCTTGCGCGCCGCCCGCCGCGTCGGTGTGGGCGGCCGGGTCTTCGCGGTCGACGTCGATCCCCGGATCCTCGACGCGCTCCGCGCGCGCCTGGAACGCGACAAGGTCGAGAACGTCACGCCGGTGCTGGGGATTGGCGCCGATCCGCTGCTGCCGCCCGCGACCTGCGATCTGATCCTGGTGATCGACGTCTATCACCACTTCCCCGACCGCGCCGCCTACCTGCGGCGTCTGGTGCCCCTGCTGCGCCCGGGTGGCCGGCTGGCCGTCATCGACTGGCACAAGCACGCCACGCCGATCGGCCCCCCGCAAGAGCATCGCGTCGCGCGCGAGGAGGTTCTCACCGACGCGGCCAAGGCCGGCTTGCGCGTCACCGCCGAGCCGACCTTCCTGGCGAATCAGTATTTTCTGATGATGAGCCGAGCCGGGGTTCGTTAGACGCGCGTGGGGCGAAGGCGGCTCCGCCGCCGGAGCCCATCGCGGGAGGTTCGGAACCCTTTGAGGGTTCCGAGCTAGACGAGGGCCGCTCCCGAAACAACTGAGCCATTGCGCGCTGCCCCCGCCACTAAGGGCACATGCCTACCCCCCTGCGGCATCTGGCTTCGGCGATCGCGATCCACAACAGCGGGCTTGCGGTCCTGGTCGTGGCGCTGCTCGCCGCGGCCCCGGCCGGCGCGCAGACCCCCGCCACCGTCAACGTCTCGGTCGACGCGACCGCGCCCGGCGCGGCGATCGAGCGCATCTGGCCCTATCACGGCTACGACGAGGTGAACTACACCACGACCCCCGCCGGGCAGGCGCTGCTCGGCACGCTGGCCACGCTGCACGCCGCCCCTGTTCACGTGCGCACCCACTTCTTGCTCAACACCGGCAACGGCGTGGCTTCGCTGAAGTGGGGCTCGACGAACATGTACACCGAGGACGCCGCCGGCAACCCGATCTACAGCTTCACGATCGCCGACGGCATCATGGACGCGATCACCGCGGCGGGCGCTTTTCCCTTTGCCGAGATCGCGTTCATGCCGCAGGCGCTCACCACCGCGCCCACCGGCGTCGCCTACCAGAACACCGGGATCTATACGCTCGACGGCGGCTGCTTCTATCCGCCCAAGGACTACAACAAGTGGGGCGCGCTGATTCGCGCCTGGGCAACCCACGTGAAGACCCGCTACCCCGGCTCCGACAGCGGGGCCGATCGCGCGTGGCAGTGGGAGCTCTGGAACGAGCCCGACATCGGCTACTGGCACGGCACGCCCGCCGACTACTTCAAGCTCTACGACTACACCGAGGCGGCGCTGCACGCGGTCAGCCCGAACGCCCCTCTGGGCGGCCCGGCGGTGGCGGCGCCCGGCGCATTCTTCACGCAGTTTCTGCAGCACTGCGCGACCGGCGTCAACGCGGTCAGCGGCCAGGCCGGCACCCGCCTCGATGCGATCAGCTTTCACGCCAAAGGGGGCGCGGCGATCGTCGGTGGTCACGTCGAGATGAACCTCGGCAACCAGCTGGTCTTGCATCGCTCCGGCTTCAACGCCATCGCCGCCGTCGCGCAGTTCAAGCAGACGCCGATCGTCGTCAGCGAAGCGGATCCCGACGGTTGCGCCGCTTGTCCGGTCAGCATGACGCCGGCCGATGCCTATCGGAACTCGCCCGCCTACGGCGCGTACGAGGTTGCGATGATGAAGCGCACCCTCGAGCTGGAGTCACGAATCGGCGTCAAGGTGCGTGGCCTTCTGACCTGGGCGTTCACCTTTCCGGGCACGCCGTACTTCGCCGGCTATCGTGCGCTGACGACCAACGGGATTCACCTGCCGGTGCTGAACGCCTTCAAGCTGCTGGGGCGACTCGACGGGCCCCGCCTGCCGGTCACCAGCAGCGGCGCGCTGACGCTGGATCAGATCCTGGCCGGCAGCGTACGTGCGCAGGCCGACGTCGACGCGATGGCGACGTTGAACGGCGGCCAGATCCAGATCCTGGTCTGGAACTATCACGACGATCTGGTGACGGTCGCGGCGTCGCCGGTGCATCTCAGCGTCCAGGTACCGGCCGCGTTCGGGGCGCAAGTGGTGGCCAACCATCTGCGCGTCGACGAGACCCACGGTGATGCGTACACCGTCTGGGTCGGCCAGGGCAGCCCCGCGGCGCCGTCGCCCGCGCAGATCACGGCGCTGCAGCAGGCGATGGAGCCGTCGCTGCTCGAGCCCGATCGCACGCTCACCGTCGCCGGCGGCGCGGTGACGCTGGATTTCACGCTCCCGCGCCACGGCATCTCGCTGGTGGTCTTGCGGCCGGCGGTCGTCGCACCCGACGCATCCGCCGGGGACGCGGCGCCGGTCGATGCCGCCGGGCGCGGCGGTGGTTCCGGCTCGGGGCCCGACGCCGGCGGGGGTGTCGGTGGCAGCGGTGGTGGCGCCAGCGGGACCGGCGTGGGCGGTGGCAGTGGAGGCGGACCGGCCACCGGCGCGGGGGGCGGTAGCGCGCCCGGCGCCGGCGGATCCGCGGGTGGAACCACCGCGACACCTCCGAAGATGCCGGCGTCGGGGGGCTGCGCGTGCACGATCGCGCCCGTGGCTTCGCGCTCGGGGGCTCTGTTGGTGTTGGCGATCGGGTTGATCGTCAGCGCGCGCCGGCGCCGGCGTCCCTGACCGCGACGATCCGCACGGCCTTGCCACACACCGCCGCCTCACCGCGGGCCGGTCAGTCGGTAGCGCGCCAGCGTCGGGTTGGTGCCAATATCGAAACCCCCTTGCGCTCTCCCCAATCGCCCTTAGGATCATGGCTCAGGAAGAGGAGCATGGTGCGCGGTCACGTGTGTCCGGGCTGTGGTAGTCGAGAGGTTCATCGTTCAACCCATGTGTCGTGGCTGGTGCGCTTGATTCCGCGGGTTCTTCGCGGGCAGCGCCCCTATCGCTGCGTGGAGTGCTGGACGCGCTTCTGGGACCGGCCGTTCCCTCTGCCCCGGCCTGACAACGCCAGCCGCTCGTAAGCGCGCCGGCATCCGCGGGGGTGGGGGCTCGCCAAGCGGCCCGGTTTCGTTATGATGGCGCTGCCCGCGCCGGACAGCTCGATCTCAGTTACGTCCGGCGCGGCCTGCAGAGCCGCTCCGGCGGGTCAGTGGGATTTGGGGTGGGGCGGGGATACCAGAAACTCAGCTCGAAACCGGCCCGGCGCGGGCATCACGACAATCGGGTGAAGTAGCAGGCGAACCAGACCATACGAGACCAGGGAGGCCTGGAGGTTACTCCGAATGCGCCAGGATATGCTCATTTCGCGACGGCCGCCGGTTGAGCCCGTGCTTCGGGGCGCGAGCGCCTCGTCCGAATACCTGGCGATGGTGGCGGTCGGCGCCGAAGCGTGCGGCCTGGCTCCGGCGAAGATCTTCCGGTCGGTCGGAATCGACCCGCTGATCCTGCAGCGCCGGGGCGCGCGCGTCGCCATCGCGCCGGTCGCGCGGGCCTGGCGGACGATTCACGAGCGTCTGCGCGATCCGCTGTTCGGGCTGCGTCTGGCCGAGATGATCCCGTTCGGCGCCGCCGACATCCTCGACTACCTCCTGCGCAACTGCGCGACGGCGGGGGAGATGCTGGCCCAGCTGGGCCGCTTCGCGCCGCTGATGAACGACGCCGATCGTCTGGACTTGAGCGTGTCGGGGCCAGACGCGCGCATGAGGCTGCGCACCGCCGGTGATGTTCCGTCGACCTGCGAGATGGTGGCCGCCTTACTGGCGCGGCGCAGCCGCGACATGCTCGGCCGGTCCTGGTCGCTGCGCTCGGTCTCGTTCACGCACGCCGCGCTCGGGCCGCGCAGCGCCTACGATCGGATGTTTCAGGCGCCGGTGCACTTCGGCATGCCGTTCAACGAGATCGTCTTTCGCCGCGAGCTCCTCGAGCTGCCGCAGCCCGGCGCCGACGCCCGTCTCAAGAAGATCCTGCTGGCGCAGGCCGAGGGGCTGCTGGCGACGCTCGCGCTTCCGGCGCGCCCTGCGTCCTTCCTCGAGCAGGTCGAGCAGGCGCTGGCCGACGGCCTCGCTTCCGGCGATCCTTCGTTGAGCGGCCTGTCGGATCGCCTGCACCTCAGCACGCGCACCGTGCAGCGCCGCCTGCGCGACGCCGGGCTCAGCCACCGGGACGTCGTCCGCAAGCTGCGCTTCGATCTCGCGGCGCGCTCGCTCACCGACCCTTCGACCAGCCAGCGGCAGATCGCGCAGGCGCTCGGCTATTCGGGCGCCGGTGCCTTCCATCGCGCTTTCAAGCGCTGGTCGGGGGCGACGCCGGGTCAGGTTCGCCGGCGCGCGCAGCCGCCGGGTGCGCCCCGTGCGCCGGGTGCGCCCCGTCCGCCGGGTGCCGATCGCGATCGCGCGCGTCTCCCCCCGAAGGCGTGACCGATCGCCGTGACCCACCGCCGTCACCAACCGGTCGCACCTCCCGTCGGGCCTGCATGGTAGACAGGGGGCGACATCATCAGACCGGAGGTGCAGTGGTGGACGTGACTCAGTCTCAGACCTGGAAGGCTCTCGAACAGCACAAGCAGCAGATCGAATCGCTTGCGATGCGCGACCTCTTCGCGCGCGAGCCGGATCGATTCCAGCGCCTCTCGCTGCGCCAGGGCGATCTCCTGCTCGACTTCTCGAAGAACCGCGTCACCGACGAGACGCTGCGCCTGCTGCGGCAGCTGGCGCGCGAGGCCGGCGTCGAGGCGATGCGCGACCAGATGTTCTCCGGCGAGACGATCAACTTCACCGAGAACCGCGCCGTGCTGCACGTGGCGCTGCGCAACCGCGCCAACCGCGCCATCCTGGTCGACGGCAGCGACGTGATGCCCGACGTGAACGCGGTGCTCGCAGCACATGCACGACGTTCAGCGACGCCGTCCGCAGCGGGGCCTGGAAGGGCTACACCGGCAAGCCGATCACCGACGTCGTCAACATCGGCATCGGCGGGTCGGACCTCGGTCCGGTGATGGTGACCGAGGCGCTGCGCCCCTACCGGCGCGCCGATCTCGACCTGCACTTCGTCTCCAACGTCGACGGCACGCACATCGCCGAGACGCTGAAGCGCGTCTCGCCCGAGACCACGCTGTTCCTCGTGGCGTCGAAGACGTTCACGACGCAGGAGACGATGACCAACGCGCAGACCGCGCGCCGCTGGTTCCTGGAGTCGGCGAAGGATCCCGCCCACGTGGCGAAGCACTTCGTGGCGCTGTCGACCAACACCAAGGAGGTGACGAAGTTCGGCATCGACCGCCGAGAACATGTTCGTGTTCTGGGACTGGGTCGGCGGGCGCTACTCGCTCTGGTCGTCGATCGGCCTGTCGATCGCGCTCGGCGTCGGCATCGACGACTTCGAGGAGCTGCTCGCCGGCGCGCACGAGATGGACGAGCACTTCCGCACGGCGCCGCTCGAGCAGAACCTGCCCGTGACGCTGGCGCTGCTCGGCGTCTGGTACGGCAACTTCTTCGGCGCGGCAGACGCACGCCATCCTGCCCTACGACCAGTACCTGCACCGCTTCCCCGCCTACTTCCAGCAGGGCGACATGGAGATCGAACGGCAAGGGGGTCGACGCGCGACGGGCGCCTCATCAGCGGCTACCAGACCGGTCCGATGATCTGGGGCGAGCCGGGCACCAACGGGCAGCACGCCTTCTACCAGCTGATCCACCAGGGGACGAAGCTGATCCCGTGCGACTTCCTCGCGCCGGTCGAGACCCACAACCCGCTCGGCGAGCACCACAAGCTGCTGCTCGCGAACTTCTTCGCGCAGACCGAGGCGCTGATGAAGGGCCGGACCGAGGCCGAGGCGCGCGCCGAGCTGGTGGCGCAGGGGCTGTCGGGCGCGGCGCTCGAGGCGCTGGTGCCGCACAAGATCTTCACCGGCAACCGCCCGACCAACTCGCTGCTCTATCAGAAGCTCGACCCGCGGACGCTCGGCCGGCTGATCGCGCTGTACGAGCACAAGATCTTCGTGCAGGGGATCATCTGGAACATCAACTCGCTTCGATCAGTGGGGCGTGGAGCTGGGCAAGCAGCTGGCGAACGCGATCCTCCCCGAGCTCGACGCGACGGCGCCGGTCGCCAGCCACGACGCGTCGACCAACGCGCTGATCAACGAGTGGAAGCAACGCCGCCGCTGAGCCGTACCCGTTCTCCCTGAACCGACTCTCCCCGAACGAGAAAGTCCGACAGGTCGTTCGTCGAGGGTCGTTCGTCGACGGTCATTCGTCGAGAGCAGCGCGCATTACGGTGCGTCGCTTCGAGCGTTGTATGGCTTCGTAAGGATCTCGACCGACTTCAGCGCAACACCCGAGTGCCTTTGCCCTTCGCCGATCCACCTTGCCGCCTGCGACAAGTCGTCGCTGGTGTTCAGTCCGATCACAGGGGGGAATCCGATGGCTGCAAGCTCTGTCGAATTGCGAAGGATCTACGTGAACCTGTTCCAAGAACCATATGACCTGGCGCGCCTGAAAGCGTTGCAAGCGTCGCTGGGCGAGGTCGATCGACGGCACGGATCGTCGCGCGCCGCCGCCGACAGAATTCTCGAGGACCTCAACGAAGGTCTGGATCCAGGCCTGACCTTCACGCAGCTCGAGTGCCTGCGCAGCTTCCTGTCGGCGCGCGCGTTCGCCGCGCTGGTGCCGACGCAGGCTCCCGACCCCGAGGTCTCGCGCGAGCTGGCCACGCTTTACCGGCGGCTCTTCTCGGAGCCGGATCTCGCTCATCTGCAGGCGCTGCAGCGCGCGGTGTTCGACTACGACAAGAACGGTACCGACGACAAACGGCTGGCGGTGCTGGCGCTGCTGCGCGAGCTGAGCCCGAAGATGAGCTGGAACGACGCTCACGTCGGGGCGCTGGACGCCTTGCTGGTCCGCGACATCACCTTCAAACAGATCGCCCCGTTCCAGGTGAGCGGTGATCTCTGGTGAGAACCTGCGGGCGACAGCGCCCGCAGCCTGGCCAGCGTCGACCGTATCGCTCGACGGCACGTTTCGTGATCTGGCCGCATCGCTGCCCGGGGCGATGCGGCCGCTGGTCGACGGGCTGCCACATCGGTTGGGCCTCACGGCGTCGTCGGAAGGACAGTTCGGCGACTTCGTGACGCTGCACCCGAACCGCGAGCTGCCGATGTACGCGGCCGAAGATCCGTCGGCCTCAAGCGGATCCAGCCTGCCGGTCGAGCGCGTCGCGCTCTTCCAACGCGCGCACCATCTGGCCGCCTTCTGCTGGTTGGTGCGCGATCGACTGCAGGACGGGCAGGTGGCCGAGGACGACACGCTGGTGCGGGTGCGCGAGCTGCTGCGCCAGCGCTGGATCGGCGCGCTCACCGACGCGACCAGCGACGCCGCGATCGCGCGCCGCCTGATCGCCGAGGTGACCGCGGACTGGCACTGTGGGGTGCGCGCCGAGCGCGAGGCGTTGCGTCGCGGGGTGACGTCCCCCGCGGTTCATCGCCGCACGATCATCGACAAGCTGCGCTGGATCAGCAGCGCGTCGGTGGCGCTGTTGATCGACGCCGGTCAGCCCGAACGGGCGCGCATCTTCCGGCGCGCCTACGATCTGTTCGTGCTCAGCCTGCAATGCATCGACGACGTCAACGACCAGCACGAGGACCAGGCGCTGTACGGCACCAGCGTGCCGATGGCGCTCGGCTGCTCGAGCGGGGCGCTGGTGCGGGCGGCGCCGAAGCTGGCGGCGCGCGCGGCTGGGGTCGCGGCCGAGGGGCGCTTCGACCGGTTCGCCGCCTGGCTGGGCATCTTCGCGAGCGCGGTCGCCGCCTGGCGTCGCGAAGGGGATTCGATCGCCGACGAGCTAGGCGCGATCGCGCTCGCCGGTGAACTGGAGGGGGACGCATGAACATGACGTTACTCGCGCCGGGGACGCTCGGTTACGATCGGGCGCTGGAATGGAAGGAGCCTCCGTCGCTGGAGGAGAGCGCCTGGTGCGGGTGGTCGGTGGCGCGCGCGGCGGGGCGGCCCGCCGCGCGCTGGTTTCCGCTGGCGCAGATCGGCGGTGTGCGCCTTTACCTGTGTCCACCCGGCAGCGAGTCCGACGGCGACAAGCTGTTCAGCGAGCCGCTGGTCGCCCGCAAGCGGGGCGCGCCGGCGGGCGGCGGCTACGTCGGCGTCGACGGTCATGTCCGGACCACCGCCTCCTATTCGGCGGCGCGCGCACCGTCGGCACCCGTCGCGCCCGCGCCACGGGTGGCGGCGTCGCAAGCGGGCGTGAGCAGCCGCGCAGCGCTCCTTTGTCGCCGCGGCGTCGCGCGATCGGAGGTCACGTCCGAGGTCCGCGTTGCCGTCATCGACGTCAGCTTCGAGAACCTCGACGTCCTGTCGCCGTTCGGGGCCGCGCGCGTCGAGGGGCCGTTTCGCTCGTCTTTCCTGTCGCCGCCCGGGTGCGGTGGTGCCAGCGCCGCCGTCGACGCCGATCTACCCGCGTGCGGCGCGCCCGGACACGGCACGGCGATGGCGGGGATCGTGTTGCACGAGGTCGAGGCCGCGCGCGTCGGCCTGTTCCAGATCCCACCCATCGCCGGCGCCGTGCCGGCCTACACCGGACCGACCGAGATCGCGATCGCGCTCGCCGAGGCGGTCGAGTCGTGGCGCGCCGACGTCGTGCTGATCGCGATGAGCGACGGCGCCTGGGGCACGCCGCGCCACCTGCGCGATGTGCTGCGCGAGGCGGCGCGCACCGGACGCGACGGGCGGGGTACCGCGATCGTCTGCTCGGTCGGTGATCCGGCCAAGAACCACTCGCGCGCCGAGGACAGCGCCGCCATGGGCGCCGACGATCTGGCGAGCCAGCCGTGGGTCATCGCCGTCGCGGCCTGCGACGCCGCGGGCCGCTGGCAGCGGGCGGCGTTCGACTATCAGAGCGCCGGCTCGCCCGGCACGACCTACAACCGCTTCGGTCCCAGCGTGGCGCTGACGGCGCCGGGCGAGGCGCGCGTCTACGGCGGCGTCCTGGCGGCCGACGATTCGAGCCAGGCGGCCGCGCTGGCCGCCGCCGCCGCCGCGACCGTTCTGCGCCGCGCGCCCGAGACGACGGTCGAGGATCTACGCGCGATCCTGGGCTTGACCGCCGACGTCCCCGCCGAGATCGACGGCGGGCAGGGGTTGGGCGCCTCGGTGTGCGAAGGGCGCGACCGCCAGGGACACAGCTTCAAGATCGGTTACGGGCGGGTCAACGGCGCGGCGGCGGCGCTGGCGGCGTCGGATCCGATCGCCGCCGCGCTCTTCGCGACCCGCCGCTGCCCCGACCCGCCGGCCGGCCTGAAGAGCTTCGCGCACCAGATCGCCGAAGCCTGGGATGTCACCTGGCGGCAGTGGGTCGAAAGAAGACCAGCCGCCGGATCAGACGGAAGACCAGACGCCGGATCAGACGGCGGCGCGGTCGTCATGCGGGAGGGTGGGGCGGCGCCGGCGGCCGGCCTGAGCCTGGCCGCCGACTACCAGCGGGTGCGCGGGTGCCTGGCGCGGGCGGTCCTCCGCTCGCCGGCCGCGGGCGAGGCGCTGGCGTGGCTGGCGCGCCACGCGCGCGCCGTCGGCGAGGACGGCGGGGACGCCTGGTTCTCGGCGTCGCAGGATCATGGCGCGCTCTTTGATCGGCTGCAGCACGCGGTCGACGTCCTGGCCCGCGCGCTGGGTGATCCCGCCGACGCCGATGGCGGCGCGGCCCGACAGGCGGCGGCGTGGCTGGAACGGTTCGCCGCCACGCTGGCGCTCAGCGATCCCGATGACGTGGGCGTGATCTTTGGCGGGGTCCTCCGGCGGGCGACCGGCGCCCGATATACAGACCAGTCATGATTTTTCCCCTGACGGGAGACCTCCTACCCCTTCCCTCCTGACGCCCGCCTATCATTGCGCTGCCTCGCGGAGGCGTCCGATCGAGCGATCGGCGATTCGACTGGAATGGGCGGCGGTGAGGCAGGAGGTGATGCAGGCGGTGATAACGCAAGGAATACAAAGGGTTGAGCCGCGCCGACGGCTTCTCTGGCTCGCCCTGGGATTTGCGCTGGTCATCTTGGTTTGCGTCGCCGGACGGAACGCCCGTCGATCCCAGGGCCGTCCGTTCGCAGGGTTGCTGACCGATCCTTTCGGGGCTTTTTCCGCGGTCCGGTGGCCGGCGTGGCAAGCGGAGTCGCTGCCGCTGCGCTTCCCTGACCAGCTGGTGGCGATCGACGGCCAGCGCGTGCCCGGCCGGGGCGCCGCGCCGGCGGCGCGCTGGATCTCAGCGCGCATCGCCGAGCTCCAGCAGGCCGGGCACACGCGCGCCAACCTGACCTTCCAGACCGGCAAGGGGGAGGTCACGATCGAGCGCGGCATCCGCACGCTCGAGGTCGACGAGATCGTCTTCTTCTTCGGCCTCTACGCGCTGGTCGCGCTGTTCGCGCTCTGGTCGGGCGTGGCGGTGATGGTGCTGGCGTCGCGCCAGCCGGCGGCCAAGGCCTACGCGGCCTGGGCGGTCGGCACGTTCGTCTTTCTGGTCACTTTCTTCGATTACCATACGACCGGCCAGCTGGTGCCGCTGTTCACCCTCTCGACGGTGGTGATTCAGGTCGCCATCATCTGGCTGGCCTATACCTTCCCGACGCCGCCGCGCCGCCACCGGCGTCTGCTGCGGGCGGTGGTGCTGGTGTTTTGCGCGCTCGCGTCGGTCGCTGGCGTCTGCCTGTTGGTCGGCCCGCGCCTGGGACGCGACGTGACGGTGCTGCGCGTGATCGTCTCGAACACGGCGCATCTCCAGCCTGGTGGTCCTGATGATCGCGGTCGTGGCGCGGCTGAAGTCGACCCCGCGCGAGCGCCGCGGCGAGCTGCGCTCGGCGGCCTGGGGGCTGGCCGCCGTGCCGGGGCTGATGTCGATCGGGTTCCTCTTCCTCGTGCTCACCGGCTCGACGACGATCCACCTCTTCTTGCCGCTGCTGGCGCCGCAGGTGCCGCTGTCGATCGGCTACTCGCTGTTTCGTCACAACATCCTCGAGACGCGCGCCGTGCTCACGCGGCGCATGCTCTGGATCCCGATCGCGACCACCGCGGGCGCCGGCGCGATCCTGCTCTGGCTCGGCTGCCATGCGCTGTCGCGCAGCTACGACCTGCGCGTCTACATCCCCTGGGCGGCGGGGGCGCTGGTGTTTGCGCTGCTGGCCACGTTTGGCTTCCGCTTCACCAACCGGGTGTTCTTTTCGGTGCGCGCGGAGTTTCGTCCCATCATTCAGCGGCTGGCCGACGATCTGACGTCGAACCGCGAGGCGACGGCGATCGCCCGCGCCGTCGAGGAGGCGATCCTGCGCTGGCTGCCGACCGAGGGCGCGCACGTCGTTCACACCGCCGATCTGCACCGCATGTCCGACTGCCCGCCGGCGTATCGGGAACGCCTGTCGCTGGGCGAGGCGGTCTGGACCATCGATACGCCGCGCCGGCGCCACCTGCTGTTGCCGATGCGGTCGCGCGGCGAGCTGTGCGCGGTGCTGCGGCTGGCGCCCAAGCACCACTCGGCGCTCTACACCCAGGAGGACCTGGCGCTGCTCGAGATCGTCGCCAGCCTCGGGGCGGTGGCGTTGCACAACGCCCACGTCATCGCCGAGCTCGAGACCTTCCGCCGCGTCGAGGTCGACGCCGCGCGCGACGACAAGCGGTTCGCGCTCGGCATGCTCGGCGCCGAGATCACGCACGAGATCGCCTACCCGCTGAACTTCTTGCGCTATCTCCTGGGCCAGGGCAGCGCGGGCCGGGCGCTCGACGCGCAGGACGTGCAGATCGGGCGCGAGGAGATCGGCCGGCTCGAGCGTATGTTCTCGACCTTGAACAAGCTGCGCATCCCGCTGCCGCGATTCGAACCGGTGCTGGTGTTGCCGCGCGCGCGCCGCGCCTGCGATCTGATCCGCGAGACGTTGGTCGCCAAGGCGATCGACGTTGTCGTCGACGTGCCGTCGGACCTCACCGTCGTCGCCGAGCCGGACCCGCTGGTGCAAATCTTCGCCAACCTGTTGCGCAACGCCGCCCAGGCGGTGCCGCCCGGGCACTCGATCGGCATCGCGGCGCGCCACGACGCCGATCGGGTCGCGATCGAGGTCTGGGACTCCGGCCCCGGTGTGCCGGCCGAGCTGCAGCATCAGATCTTCAACCCCTTCGTCACCAGCAAGGAGGGCAGCATGGGGCTGGGTCTGGCGGTCACCGAGCGGCTGGTGCGCGGCTTCGGCTGGACCATCGGCGTCGGCCGCCGCGAGGGCCGCACGATCTTTCGCGTCGACGTGCCCGAGGACGCGCATACACTGTCGCGCGCGAGAGCATCGTGAGGATCCTGGTTGTCGACGATCAGGCGAGCGCGCGCCGGTACCTCACCAGCATCGTCGCCCGCATCGAGGAGGTCGAGATCCGCGAGGCCGAGAGCCTGGAGCAGGCGCGCACGATCATCGCCGCCGAACGCTTCGACGTTGCGCTGATCGACCTGCGCCTGGGCAACGACGCCCGCAATCGCGACGGGCTGATCCTGGTCGGCGAGCTGCGCGAGAAGACGACGACGTTGCCGATCATCGTGACCGCGTCGCACGAGATGGCCGAGATCCGGATGGCGATGCGGCTCGGCGCCCACGACTACATCCTCAAGGACGACCTGTGCGACGAGCTGGTGTTGCCGCTGTTGACCGAGATCCGCAGCCGCGACCGGCTGGAGCGCGAGGTGCGCGAGCTGCGGGCGCGCAGCGCCAGCGAGCCGCCCGCCATGGGTCTGGTCGGATCGTCGCGCCCCATGCAGCTGCTGCGCGAGACGGTGCGGCGCGCGGCGCTGTCGGATCGTCCGATCCTGGTGATCGGCCCCACCGGGTCGGGCAAGGAGCTGGTGGTCGCCGCGATCCACGCCCAGGGACCGCACCCCGACGAGCCGCTGCTGGATCTCAACTGCGGCGCGATCCCCGAGTCGCTGATGGAGTCGCAGCTGTTCGGGCACGAGCGCGGCGCGTTCACCGGCGCCGATCGCCGGCAAGACGGCTACTTCGCGCTGGTGCGCAAGGGGACGCTGTTCCTCGACGAGATCGCCGAGCTGTCGCTGCCGCTGCAGGCGAAGCTGCTGCGCGTGCTGGAGTCGGGGCGCTTCCGTCCCGTCGGCGCGGCCGCGGTCGCGCGCTTCGGCGGGCGCATCGTCGCCGCCACCCACGCCAACCTCCAGGCGCTGGTCGCGCGCGGGCTGTTTCGCGAGGACCTGCTCTATCGACTGGACGTGCTGACCGTGCCGGTCCCCGCGCTGGCCGAGCGCGCCGAGGACTTGCCGGCGCTGGTCGCGCACTTCTGCCGCCAGCAGCCGCGTCCGCTGCGCTTCACGGCCGAGGCGATGGACCTGCTCCGCTGCCTGCCCTGGCCGGGCAATGTCCGGCAGCTGCGCAACCTCATCGATCGTCTGGCGGTGTTCGCGGAGCACGATCAGATCACGCCCGAGGTTCTGCGTCCGTTCCTGGACAGCCTCGAACAGCGCCTCGAGCACCGAGGCTGACAAGTCGATGACCAGCCTCGAGCCGATCGTGCGCGCGATCCTTCGCTTGCCGGTCGAGAACAAGCTGGCCGCGATCCAGGAAGCTCTGATCGTCGAGGCGATGGCTCTGTGCGACGGCAACAAGAGCGCGGCGGCGCGCCTGCTCGGCGTCCACCGCAAGGCGGTCGAGCGCCGGGTCGAGAAGTCTCAGCCCGAGGACGGGGCGCGCGGTGATCCGGCCGGCAATCCGACCGACTTGGCGGTGGAAGATGGTACCCGCCTGGGCGTCGCCGGTTCGACCGGAGGGCGCTGACGAGTGGTGGTGCGGATGGCCGTTTTCGTCCAGCGTTGGTCGCCCGTTCGGACGCTTTCGTCCGTGCGCGGTCGGCGCCGCTAACGCGAACCGAGCGCCTCATTGCCGGCCGGCAGGGTGTTCGACGTGACCATTTGTCCCTCGAGCAGCGCGAACAGCACCTTGGACAGCGCCATCATGGCGAGGATCTGCGCGAGGTCTTCGTGGGCCTCCCGGCGGCTGTCGCCGGCCACCGCCGCGCGCGAGCGACCGAGAAGGAGCATGATCTGGCCGAGAACGTGGGCCGCGCGTCCCGGAAGTTGCTCTGGATCACTGTCAGACGGCGCCGCGCCGAGCAGCTTCGAGGCCATCTCGTCCAGGTGCTGCAACGCAGTCTGGTCCGACATCGCTTCGATAGATGCCAGCACCTCGGGGTTGGCATCGAGGTCAAGGCCCGCCGCGGAGGCCGATCGTAAAACCAGCTTCGCGGCGGTCAGGGTCGCGAGAGCGATGTCATTGAGAAGGCTGAGTGTGCTCACGCCTCACGTCGTTGCACATTCGGCGCCATGGCGCGGTTGGGCGGGCGGCTCCGCCAACCGGTCTTCCAACCGGTCTTCCAACCGGTTTTCCGCGACCCAGGCTAAGTGCGTGGTTGGTGTTGGAGGTGCTCGATGCGAAGCCGGCGTAAGACGAAACATGTCTCCTGGTTGATCCTGTCGGCAGCGGTGCTGGGGGGTGGCGGAGCGGTGGCGCGCGCCGAATCGGCCAAGCCCGCGGTCGACCCGCAGGCCATCGCGGCGCTCAATCGGATGGGCGCTTTTCTCAGATCCCAGAAGGCCATGACCATCAGCGCCGAGATGACCACCGACGACGTGCTCGACTCCGGGCAGAAGGTTCAGGTGAATGGCGTCGCCACCTTGAAGGTGCGCCGACCGGATCGACTGCGCATCGATGTCGCCTCCGATCGCCGCAACGAACAGATCTTCTTCGACGGCAAGACGTTCACGATCTACCAGCCGGCGCTCAGCTATTACGCGTCGTTCGACGCTCCACCCACGCTGGCCCAGCTGGTCGAGACGGCGGAGGAGAAGTACGGCATCGATCTGCCGCTCGCCGACCTCTTCTACTGGGGCGGCGAAAACAGCTCGACCGCCAACATCAAGGGGGCGGTCAGCCTGGGCGCCAGCACGGTCAAGGGGGCCAAGTGCGATCACTACGCCTTCCACCAGGCCGACGTCGACTGGGAGATCTTCCTCGAGCAGGGGGCGCGACCGCTGCCGCGCAAGCTGGTCGTGACCACGACGAGCGAGCGGACTCAGCCGCAGCACGTCGTGCAGTTGACCTGGGACCTGTCGCCTCGATTGGACGAAGCGCAGTTCTCGTTCGCGCCGCCCGCGAGCGCGCATCGGATCCAGTTCGATGTCGCCAGCGCGAGCGCTCCCCCGGCGCCGCGCGGTCGCGCGGGCGACGGCGTCGATCAGAAGGCCACGCAAGGAGGTACGCAATGAACCGGATCCCTCGCAGACGCACCATCATCCTCGGGGTCTGTCTCGCCTTCGCCGGCGTGATCGGGCTCGCCCAGCGCGAGGCGGGCGCGATCATCGTGCGCAGGGCCGCCGTCTATCGCCCGCGTCCGGTGGCGCGCGCGGCGGTCGCCAC
The DNA here is from genome assembly GCA_963778795.1 of uncultured Pseudomonadota bacterium. Taxonomy (GTDB): domain Bacteria; phylum Myxococcota_A; class Polyangia; order Fen-1088; family Fen-1088; genus DASRQZ01. The sequence continues at coordinate 201,868 of CAVZVU010000001.1, forward strand.
CACCGCCGTCGTCGCGACCGCCGTGGTGGTCGGAACGGTGGTTCGTTCGCTGCCGCCGTCGTGCAGCACGGTGATGGTGGGCAACGTCGCCTACCAGCAGTGCGGCAACTCCTGGTATGAGCCCCGCTACTCGGGATCCGAGGTGACCTACATCGTGGTCAACCCGCCTCACTAGCGTTTCCTCGTCCTCGTCCCCGTCCCCGTCCTTGTCCTCGCTAGAGCGCCAGGTTGACCTGCACCGTCAACGACCTGGGTCCGCCCCACGGCGACGGGCAGCGTGACGTCGCCGAGCGCTGCCCGGCGATGCCGGTCGCCGATGCCGTAGCGCAGCTTCACGATCAGCGCCGGGGCATGAATGTACCAGGCGATCTGCGCCTCGCCGCTGACGAAGCGATCGTCGTCGAGGTCGAGGCTGGGGTTGATCCAGCCGACGCGCACGGCGACGTCGAGGTGGCGCGGCAAGAGCATGAAGCCGACCTGGCCCCAGGCGCCGATCGACGTGTACCCGGCGCTGCCGCTGGGGTCGGGCGCTCGGCGTAGCCTTCGGCAAAGGCGACGAAGCGGCGGGACTGCAACAGGAAGTCGACGCCGCCGCCACCGCGCCTTTCGGTCATTCCGGTCGGCGTGGCCTGGAATTCGAACGTGTTGGGGTCGAAGTTCTCGGTCGCGCTCTGCACGTTTCCGTAGTACCCCTGCAGCGTGAACGAGATCCGCGCGGCAGGGGCTCGTCCGCCAGCGCGTAGGCGAATTCGGTGTCGCCAGTTTTGCCCATCGGATTGACGGTGAGGCGCCCAGCCACGACGTAGTTTCCGGCGATGGTGGTGTACTGGCGCAGCGGCGAGCCGCCGTAGACTCCCACGTAGTAGTCGACCTGATCGGGCCCCAGCGTTCCGAACGCGGTCACCCCCTTGTCGCGCCCGGGCCAGAAGTATCCCGCCACCAGGTCGGTGTCGGGGAAGAGAACCTTCATGACGCCGAAGTTCTCGTGGCGCGAGATCGGGGAGTCCTGCTGTCCGATCTTGAAGCGCAGATAGCTGCGCGGTGAAACCTCCAGGTACGAGTAGAGCAAGTAGGGCGGGTTTTGCGCCAGCTCGAACTCGGTCAGAAAGCGGATCCAGCTGCGGAAGATGTTGCCACTCAGGTAGGGGCGCGCGACGTAGATGGCGTCGCGATCCTGCGAGCTGCCGTTCCGGTAACGCGGCTCGAACCGGTAGATGGCGTTCAGGCCGACGCGCAGCCGGTTGGCGCCGTCGGGCGACGACACATAGAAGCCGTCGTCAGAATCGTCGGCGCGGGCGGTTGCAGGGGGCGCCACCAGCACCCACAAGACGACAGAAGCAGCGAGCGAAGTTGAAGTTGCGGCGGAGCGACGGAGCATTCATTCCCCTTTCACGGTGATCGAGCGGCGCGTGGGGCGCGCTCGGGCGCCCACCATCATGGGTCGCGCCCCGATCGTCGGTAATCGGGCGGTCACGGTTCAGGTGCCGCATCGATTTGGTTGCCTGCGCCAGTTGCGGGCCCACCTTTGGGGAGGGCTCCACTGTGAAGTCGCGCGTCGCGCTCTGCCTTGTGCTCCTGACGCCAGCTCTGGCGCCGCTGGGCTGTGCCCATTACACCGGCCATAAATCCGCGCAAGGGGCGATGAATGCCTTCACCGAGCAGGTGGACGCCGAACCGGGACAGCGGCCGGCTGAAGCGATCGCTGGCCGCGCGGTGAATGGCGCCCTGACCGAGCTCAGCGATCCCGCCCAGCAGGAGCGCATCGACGCGGTGGTCGGCAGCGCGGCCGACGCTTTGCGCGCCCGGCTCACGCAAGGCCTGGTGGAGGATCTGGGTCAGGCCGGGGATGGGCCCCTGGCGCAGAGTCTGGTCGCCTTGTCAGAGCGCGCGGCGGCGAGCGCGGCCCGCGGCGCGATGACGGCGCTGCTGGCGAAGTGCGACCCTGAGGATCCCGCCTGCCTCGACCGGCGGGTGGCCGACCTGAGCCGGAGCGCCGGGGCCGCTTTCACCGACGGCGTCGAGCGAACGATCCACCTGCCGTCGCTGATCGTCGCGTTCTTCGCCGGTGCGGCGGTGGGACTGCTGCTCGCGGCGGTGTGGCTGCTCTCGCGCGGCGCACGCGACCAGAGACACCCGCGCGACGACGGGCGAGACCGCCCCGAGCGGCGGCGCTCGTTCGACACCAGCCCCTCGATCTCGACCTCCGGCTGAAGCCTGCGGCGGGACGCGCGCCGGAGGTGACCCAATTCACCTCACGGGGAACGCTGGTAGGACCGACCCTGGAAACTGCAGTACACCGGTGGGCGTCGTTCCATCGCGACCCAGATTGCTCCCGCAGAGAAAACAGAGAGGAGACGCTCATGGCGATGGTCGACAGCGCCCCGGCGCTCGAGGACACGATCTGGATCCCGGGCGGGTCGTTCTTGATGGGCTCGGATCGTCACTACCCCGAGGAGGCCCCGGCGCACCATGTCTCGGTCGATGGGTTCTGGATCGAGCGCTATCCGGTCACCAACGATCGCTTCGCGCGCTTCATCGCCGAGACCGGCCACGTCACCGACGCCGAGCGCCCCGCCGATCCCGCGATTTACCCGGGCGCGCAGCCCGAGCTACTGGTGCCGTCGTCGGTGGTCTTCGTGAAGCCGCGCCAGCGCGTTGATCTCGCCAACCACTTCAGCTGGTGGTCGTACGTCGCGGGCGCCGACTGGCGCCACCCCGAGGGGCCGTCGAGCTCGATCAGGGACCGCGGGGATCACCCGGTGGTGCACGTGACCTTCCAGGACGCCGCCGCCTACGCGCGCTGGGCGGGACGCGAGCTGCCGACCGAGGCCGAGTGGGAACGCGCTGCGCGCGGCGGGCTGGACGGCGCCGAGTTCGCGTGGGGCGCGGAGCTGTTCCCCGACGGCGAGTACATGGCCAACACCTGGCAGGGCGAATTCCCGATCGTCAACGACGCCGACGACGGCTTCGAGGGGACGGCCCCCGTCGGTTCTTTTCCCGCCAACGGCTACGGGCTGCACGACATGATCGGCAACGTCTGGGAATGGACCACCGATTGGTACGACGGACGCCATCGCAGCGCCGGCGGGTGTTGCTCCGCGATTCACAATCCGCGCGGCGGAGAACAGCAGGCCAGCTACGACCCGCGCACGCCCGACGTGCGCATCCCGCGCAAGGTCATGAAAGGGGGCTCGTACCTGTGCGCGCCCAACTACTGCCGGCGCTACCGCCCGGCGGCGCGCATGGCGCAGGCGATCGACACCTCGACCTGCCATCTCGGCTTTCGCTGCATCGTTCGCGCGGCGCCACGAGGTTAGCGGGGCCCTTGGCGGGGCCTACCTAGGTCGGGAATTCCTTCATCGGCGCCGTGCGATCGTCGCCGCCGCGGATCGTGTGGTCACGATCCTGCGATGTTTGCGAGCCCTGCCGAACGATCTCCGCGTCGTCGACGTGGGTGTGGGTGGGCTCGGCGGGCTGTTCGTGGTCGAGCTCGGGGTGCGGCTGTTTTTCATGGGTGTTGCTCATGGTGTCCTCCGGCTTGCAACGTAGTGAGCCTCGGCGCGACCACCAGCCCCAGGCCGGTTGAGCCGGTCGATCGCCCGCGAGGCTCGACCGTGGCGGTCCGGTGACGCCTCACTCGCGTTCCCCGTCACCATCAGGTACCATCGTCCCATCTCAAACCCCTGGAGATCCTCGATGATGAAGCGCCTGTACTCGCTCGAAGGCATCACGCTCTCGTTGATTTTGGGGCCGTTGCTCGCGGGCTGTTACGTGCGCCCTTATCCCGGTCCGGTGGTTTACGCTCCGCCGCCTCAACCTCAGCCGGTGTACGCGCCCCCGCCCGCGGCGGCGCCGCCGCCGGCTTACGTAGAGGCTCCGCCCCCTCAGGCCGCGCCGCCCGTCGAAGAGGCGACGCTTTATCCAACCGTGCCGCCGCCCGACCCGATCCCTGAGTTTCAGCCGGGGGCTCCTGGTTACGGCTACTACTGGGTCACCGGGTACTGGGATTGGACCGGATTTGAATGGAGCTGGAACAGCGGGTACTGGGCGCCTCAACGTGCCGGCTACCTGTTCATCGGCCCGCGATTCGTATGGGAAGACGGCCGCCCGATCTACTACCGAAGCTACTGGCAGGGGCCGAACGGGTATCGCGACTACGCGTATGTGGGCGGTCGCGGGCCGGTGGCCTGGCGCGCGCGTCCGCAGTACGAGCCGCGCACCTGGCGGGCGGAGCCGGCGCACAGCACCGCGTGGCGAACCGCGCCGGGCGCGCCCGCCGGAGGTTGGCGGGGAGCCCCACCGGTCGTGCGTCGCGACGAACATCGCGAAGCCGGGCGCCGCGAAGACCACCGCGAGGCCGAGCACCACGGCGGCCCGATGGGACACGACCCGTCCGCAGCGACCATGCACAACGGCGGACCACCACCGGGTGGACCGCAGCCGGGCGGGCACCCGATGGGCATGGGCGGACCGCAAAACGGACAGCCGGGGCCGCGTCCGATGGGCATGGGCGGCCCGCAGCCGGGCGGACCGCAGCCGGGCGGGCACCCGATGGGCATGGGCGGACCGCAGGGCGGCCAGCCGGGCGGGCACCCGATGGGCGGACCGCAGCCGGGCGGACCGCAGCCGGGCGGGCACCCGATGGGCATGGGCGGACCACAAGGCGGTCAGCCGGGCGGGCACCCGATGGGTATGGGTGGACCGCCGGGCGGACAGCCGGGCGGGCATCCGATGGGCATGGGCGGACCGCAGCCGGGCGGACCGCAGCCGGGCGGACCGCAGCCGGGCGGACACCCGATGGGTATGGGTGGACCGCCCGGTGGTCAGCATCCCCCGGGCGGCCCGGGCCCCGCACACGCCGGCCCGCCGCCGCAGCAACACGGCGGTCCGCCGCCGTCGCCTCCGCGAGGACCCGGCAACAACAACAAGAAGAAGTAGCTGAAGTAGCTGAAGTAGCTAGGGCAGCGTCGCCACCAGGTTCGCCCAGCGGCGGTACTCGGCGTAAAAGGCGCGCCGTTCGTCGGGGAGCACCGGCAGCCAACCGGCGGCGACGTAGCCCAGGGCGAGGATGAACATCACGTCGAAGGTGTAAGCGCGCGCGAAGAAGAACGCGATGAACGGTGCGACCAGGAAGGTCGCCACCAGCGGTTTGACCCAGAGCTGCATCGCCCGCTTGCCCCGATGGGTCATGTAGGGGATCGGGACGATGTTGAGCGCGGCGACGGCGCCGATGATCACCACACCAATCTCGTAGCCGAACGGCATGTGCCTGAGCAGCATCGAGTTCGGAAACGCCAGCGCGATGAAGCCGCTGATTGTGCGCGGCAGCCCGCAGTAGGTCAGCGGAAAATCGAACTTGGCGACGTTGAAGCGCGCCTGCCGGATCGACGCCGTCGAGATCAGCGCCGCCATCAACACCAGCCCCATGACCTGGTGCCCGCCCAGGCGATAGGCGGAGAACACCACCACCGCCGGCGCGATCCCCTGGCCGATGTGGTCGGCGGCGGAATCGAACTCGCTGCCAAACCGGTTACCGGTCTTGGTGGCCCGCGCCACCGGGCCGTCGAGGGCGTCGCCAAAGAAATAGCCGGCCAGGATCGCGTACCCCGCCAGCACCGGCTCGCCGATCGCCGCGAAGTAGATCCCGAACACGCCTCCCAGCATGTTGATCATCGTGAAGAGGTCTTTGACCCCGAAGTAACCCAGGCTCCAACGCATCGGGCGGGATAGTACAGGAACCGTCTCGGGGTTCCGAGCTACTCCCCCAGCCGCAGCCCGCGCGGCACGACGAGCTTCTCGACGAGATCGAACAGCCTTTCGACACCGAGCGCCAGCAGCGCGGCGGGGATCGCCCCCTCGAGGATCAGGCCGATATCGTCGAGGCGGATGCCGGTCAGGATCGGTTGACCGTAGCCCCCGGCGCCGATCAGCGCGCCCAGCGTCGCGGTGCCGACGTTGATCACCGCCGACGTCTTGATGCCCGCGATGATCGACGGCGACGCCAGCGGCAGCTCGATGAGCCGCAGCGCCGCGCCCGGGCGCAGGCCGAGCGCGATCGCCACCTCGCGCAGGGGCGCCGGCACGGCGCGCAGCCCGCCGTGGGTGTTGCGCACGATCGGCAGCAGGCTGTAGACGAACAGCGCGACGATCGCCGGCGCCGAGCCGATGCCCAGCAGCGGGATCATGAAGACCAGCAGCGCCAGCGACGGCACGGTTTGCAAGATCCCGGTCACGGCGAGGATCACGCGCCCCAGCGCCGGGCGGCGCGCGGCCGCGATCCCCAGCGGCACCGCGACGACGATCGCCAGCAGCAGCGACAGCGAGACGAGAAACAGATGCTCCACCGTGCGCCGGCCGAGCGCGCGCAGCCACCCGTCGGGTCGGCGCGGCGCGACGCCGGCGGCGGGCGCCGCTCCTCCGGGCGCGGGCGTCGCCGCCGCGCCTCCCGCAAATTCACGCGCGACGAACTCGGAGGCGATCGTCTCCTCGGCGACGCGATCGCGCTTGGCGCGCAGGTTCATCGCGATCATCGCGGACGCGGAGATCCGTCCCGCGGCGGTCGCCAGCAGCGCCACGGCGGCGGGCGCGCTCTGTTCCAGCGCCGCCCGGTACAGCCAGACCGCGGCGTAGGCCGGGAACTGGTGACGATCGTCCTCGAGCAGGCGCAGGCCGCGCTCGGCGATCTCGGGATCGGTCGAGTAGAGATCGACGACGTCGGCGTCGCCGGCGTCGAGCCCGCGGTAGGCGATCTCGTGATCGACGCCGCGCACGCTGCGCTGGGGCAGTTGATAGCGCGCGCGCAGCCCCGGCCAGCCGTCGGCGCGATCCATGAATTCATTGCTGAACGCGAAGCGCAGCTCGGGGTGCGACGCGAGGTCCGAGATGCGCGCGACGCCCAGCGCCGCCGCGCGCTCCGCCTTCATGCCGAGCGCGTAGCTGTCGTCGAAGCCGAGGCGCTCGCTCATGCGGATGCCGCGGGCGGCGAGCGCGTCCCGCAGGCCCTCCTCGGCGGTGCCGCGCAGGATCTCCTGCGTCAGCGTGCCGGTGTATTCGGCGTAGACGTCGATCTCGCCCGTCGCGAGCGCGGAGAACAGGATCTGTGTCCCGCCGAGCGCGCGGCGATGGACCACCGATTCCCCGTGCGCCTGCACGAGCGCGGCGGCGATCTCGCCCAGGATCACCGACTCGGTGAAGGTCTTCGATCCGACGCGAACCGGTGACCGCGGGTCGCCGCCCGAGGGGCCACGCGCGGCGCATCCGCCCGCGGCCAGCCCCACCGCGACGACCACGGCGACGCCGACGCCGACGCCGACGCGCTCAATTGCTCTGCCGATGAGGCGCTCGACCCTCATCACAGGGCCTCGAGCGGGCTGCGCTGCGCGTTGATGAAGTGGCTCACGAACTCGTCGCGCGGCGTGCGCGCCAGCTCGGCCAGCGTCCCGCGCTGGACGATGGCGCCGTCGCGCATCAGGACGATCACGTCGCCGAGGCGACCCGCCTCGGTCAGGTCGTGGGTCACCAGCACGACGGTCTTGCCGAGCGAGCGGAAGATCGCGCGCAGGTCGGCCTGCAGATCGGCGCGCACCAGCGGATCGAGCGCGGCCATCGGCTCGTCGAGCAGGATGACGTCGGGATCGAGCATCAGCGCGCGCATCAGGCTGACGCGCTGGCGCTGTCCGCCCGACAGCTCGACCGGGTAGCGCGCCAGCGCGTCGGCCGGGAAGCGCGTCAGCGCCACCAGCTCGGCGACGCGGCGTTGGACGCGCTCGGCGCTCCAGCCGCGATGGCGCGCCATCAGCGTGACGTTGGCGGCGGCGTCGAGGTGCGGAAACAGGCCGCCATCCTGGATCATGTAGCCGGTGCGCCGGCGAATCGTGTCGACCGTGCGCGGCCCGACGTCGGTGCCGTCGAAACGGACGACGCCGGCGTCGGGCGACAGCAGGCCCAGCATCAGGCGCAGCACCGTCGATTTGCCGCAGCCCGACGGCCCGATCAGCACCGTCGTGACGCCGGCGGCGGCCAGGAGATCGATCTCGCGCAGCACCTCGGCGCCAGCGAAGCGCTTCGATACGCCGACGAGCTCCAGCATGCCCCGCCGCTCAGCCCGCTCGTCTTCGTCGACGCCGATTCATCGGCGAGACATTCGGCGTTCTATTCGATGTCCTATTCGATGTTCTATTCATCTTCGTCGGGCTCGCCCGCGTCGGTGCCGGTGCGCTCGAGCGCGCGGTACAGCGTGCGGCGATCGATGCCCAGGCGCTCGGCGGCCTTCTTCTTGTTGCCGCCGCTCTCCTGCAGCACCAGCGCGATGTAGCGGCGCTCGAGCTCGGCCAGCGTCGGGCGATCCTCGATGATGCTGTTGCCGTCGCCGCTGACCTCGGGCCCGGCGCCGCCGACCTCGGGCGGCAGGTCCGACGGCAGGATCACGTTGCCCTTGGCGACCGCCACCGCGCGATCGATGGCGTTCTCCAGCTCGCGCACGTTGCCGGGCCAGCCGTAGGTGGTCAGCAGGCGCAGCGCGTCCTGCGACAGCGCCGCCTGGTCGCGCCGCTCGCGGCGCGCGATCTTGGCCAGGAAGTGCGCCACCAGGATCGGGACGTCCTCGCGCCGCTCGCGCAGCGCCGGCAGGCGCACGGTGACGACGTTGATGCGGAAGTAGAGATCCTCGCGGAAGCGCCCCGCCTTGACCTCCTCTTCGAGGTCCTTGTTGGTGGCGCAGACCAGGCGCACGTCGACCCGGATCGAATCGCTGCCGCCGACCGGCCGCACTTCGCCGTCCTGCAGCGTGCGCAGCAGCTGGGCCTGCATCTTGGGGCCCATGTCGCCGATCTCGTCCAGGAACATGGTGCCGCCGTTGGCCATCTCGAACAGCCCGCGCTTGGCGACGACCGCGCCGGTGAACGCGCCGCGCGCGTGGCCGAACAGCTCGGACTCGAGCAGCGATTCGGTCAGCGCCGTGCAGTTGACCGGCACGAACGCGGCGCGCGCGCGCGGCGAGTGGGTGTGGATCGCGCGCGCGACCAGCTCCTTGCCGGTGCCCGACTCGCCGGTGACCAGCACCGTCGCCGTCGACGCGGCGACGCGCGCCACCAGCTTGTAGACCTCCAGCATCACCGTGCTCTTGCCGACGATGTCCTCGATCTGGGTCTTGGGCTCGTTCTGCACCGTGCGGTTCTCGGCCACCAGGCGCCGGCGCTCGAGCGCGCGCGTCACCGTCAGCTTGAGCTCCTCGATGTTGAACGGCTTCGAGACGTAGTCGTAGGCGCCGCGCTGGATCGCCTCCATCGCGCCGGTGACGTCGCCGAACGCGGTGATGAGAATCACCGGCGTTCCCGGCGCCTTGTCGGTGAACGCCTTCAGCACGTCGAGGCCACCCGAGCGCTCCATGCGCACGTCGGAGACGACCAGGTCGTAGCGCTCGGCGGCGGCGCGCTCGATGGCGCCGGCGCCGTCGTCGACCGCCTCGACGTTGAAGCCCTCGCCGCGCAGGATCTCGCACAGCAGATCGCGCGCGACGCGATCGTCCTCGGCGACCAGCACGCGCGCGCGGGTGTCGGGGCCCGAGGCGTTTGTGTCGTGTCGCTCACGAGCGTGCCCCTCCGGTGGCGACGCGCACGCGCTTCTCGGCCGCCCGCCGGCGCGCCCTGGCGCGGCAGGCGCACGAAGAACGTCGAGCCCCGCCCCGGCTGGCTCTCGACCGAGATGCTGCCGCCCAGCGCCGCCGTGAGCTGGCGGCAGATCGCCAGGCCGAGGCCGGTCCCCTTGCCGCGCCCCTTGGTCGTGTAGAACGGCTCGAAGATCCGGCGCAGATCGTCGGGCGCGATGCCGTGGCCGGTGTCGCTGACGGTGATGAGCACGTCGTCGCCCGCCGACTTCGCCGCCACCGTGACGCGCCCGTTGCCGTCGACGGCGTCGCAGCGCGTTCGACAGCAGATTGACGCACGATCTGCCGCAGCAGGCCCGGGTCGGTCACCACCTCGCCGAGGCGCGGATCGATCTGGAAGTCGACCGGCGCGCGCCCCGTCGGCTCGACGCCGCGCGTGAGCTCGATCGCCTCCTCGAGCAGGCGCGGCAGCGCCGTCACCACCCGCTCGGGCTCGAGCGGGCGCGTCGAGTCGAGGTAGTCGCGCACGATGCGGCTGATGCGCTCGACCTCGCGCCCGGCGACCTCGAGGCGCTCGCGCACCGGCGCCGTGCAGGTTGCGGTCGAGCAGCGCCAGCTGGATGTGCCCCGACACCGACGACAGCGGCGTCCCGATCTCGTGCGCCAGCTGCGCCGCCAGCTGGCCCAGCGTCGCCAGCCGCACCTTCGACGCGTTCTCGAGCCGCATCTCGTTCAGCAGGCGGTTGAGCTGCGCCAGCGTCGCGTTCTTCTCCGACAGGTCGCGCGTCGCCGCCTCGATCTCGCCGGCCAGGCGCTGGTTGAAGGCGCGGATCTGCGCGTCGGCCTGCGACAGCCGCTCGAGCATGCGGTTGAATCCCTGCGACAGGCGGCCGACCTCGTCGACGGTCTCGACGGGGACGCGGCGCGACAGGTCGCCCCCCTCGACGTCGCGCATCGCGCCCGCCAGCACCTCCAGCGGCCGCCCGACGACCTTGTCGGTGATGAGGCCTGACAGCAAAGTCAGCACGACCAGAAGACCGGCGCCGAAGATCAGCGAGATCCGCTCCTCGGTCTCCAGCATCGCTTCGACCGGTCCCAGCGTCCAGCGCATCACCAGCGTCGCGCCCCACGGCCCCTTGAGGTCGACCGGGATCTCGATCGGCGTCTCCTGCGCCTCGCCCGCGCCCTGCTTGGTGACGCCGAGCGGCTGGCGGTTGAAGGGCGCGAAGCGCGTGATCTCCGGGCGATCGCCGCGCGGCGCGGCGATGCGGCTCGAGGGGGTCGACGACTCGCGGTAGACGTACAGGTCGAGCCGCACGATGCGGTTGTGGCGGTTCAGGTAGCCGAGCAGCTTCTCCTCGAGCTCGCGATCGTCGGCGTCGGCCTCGACGCTCTTCAGATCCTCGGCGATGTCGTGCGCCAGCTCCTCGGCCGACGTCTGCGCGTCCTTGATGATCCGCGTGCGCGTCAGGTAGAGCCGCCCCCAGGACGCCACGCCGACCGCGGTGGCGACGCTGACCGCGATGAGCCAGATCTTGGTGCGGATCGTCATCCCAGAATCCTATCCCATGCCTCGCCCGGTTCGTCCACGACGTCGTCTACGACCACGCATCCCAGACGCCTACCCCAAAAAAACCCCCGGGATGCTGAGGCACGCCGGGGGTCGTAAACTGGCCAGTCGAGCTGGCCAGGAGAACTACTTCTTCTCTTCGGCCTTCTTCTCGCCCTCGGCGCCGTCCGCCTTCTTGCTCTTCTTCGCCTTCTTCTCCTTCTTCTCGCCAGCGGGGGCCTCATCGGCGGCGCGGGCAACGGTCCAGCTGACGGGGAGGAGCAGGGCGAGAGCGAGGAAGATCGATCGAATCATGGTGTGACTCCTGATTGGGGGTTTTCCAGATTCGGAACCAGATGGCTCCGACGACGCCCACACCTGTGCAGCGTCCATGCCACGCCCCGCCGCGGCGCGATTCGTGATCTCGATCGAACGATTTCAGCAGCTTAAGAAAACGGCGCCGTCCGCTGCCTGTCCCATGTGAGGCGATCTTGCTGGACACCCCTGTCCGGTGTGTAGCGAACCGCCTCACCCGGCGGCGGGCGCGCTACTTGCCTGGCGCGGTCAGGATGGCGATGTGGCTCGCGCCGGCCTTCTTGGCGACCGACATGATGTCGACGGCGGCGCCCAGCAAGACGCTCTTGTCGCCACGGATGAGCAGCGTCTCCGAGCCGACCTCGGTCAGCGCCTTCTTGATCTCGGCCTCGAGGTTGGCGATCTCGATCTTCTTCGAGCCGAGGTAGACCTCGTTGCTCTTGGTGACGGTGAGGACCGGATCGCTGCGTCGCTGCGAGACCGGGCCGGCGGTGTTGGCCTTGGGCAGCACGACTTTGACGCCCGCGCGCGACGCCGCCTCCGACTCGACCAGCGCGGTCGAGGTGACCATGAAGATGATCAGCAACACCAGGAAGACGTCGGTGAGCGGCGTGATGTTGATCTCGGCGACGACGCTCTCGCTGCCGGTGCCGTCGCCGCCGTCCTCGCCGGTGCCGACACCCTCGTCGAGCTGAACGTTCATTCCCATGCGTGTCACCGCGCTCCTAGCTGGCCGTGCGACCGTGGTGGCTGGCGCGGCGGTGACCGGCGCGCCGGCGGCGCCCGTCGATCGCCGGGTTCGAGCCCGGCGCCGGCGTGGCCGGGCGCGGCTTGGCGTACTCGCCGAGCGCGGTCAGGAACTCTTCGCAGTACAGCTTGTACTGCATGGCGATGCCGTTGACGCGCGAGACGAAGTAGTTGTAGGCGATGACGGCGTAGATCGCGACCAGCAGGCCGGCGGCCGTCGCGACCAGCGCCGCCGCGATCCCCTGCGACACGACCTTGAAGCCGCCGGTGCCGGCGACCGACATCGACTGGAACGCCTTCAGGATGCCGACGACGGTGCCGAACAGGCCGACGAACGGCGCCGACGAGCCGACGGTGCCGAGCGCCCACAGATAGCGCTTGCACGACAGGACCGCGGCGCCTCGCTGCGAGGTCACCGCCTCGGTCGTCTTGTTGCGGCGTCTTCTGATAGACCTGCAGGCCGCGCTCGAACACCTCGGCGAGCGGGACCTGGGACATCTCGCACAGCGCCGCGGCTTTGCCGATGTCGCCCGTCTCGAGCGCGCCGATCACGCGGTTCTTGAACTGCTCCGACTTGGGCAGCAGGTTCCAGAGCGCGTAGAGTCGCTCGCAGATGACGGTGAGGCCGGCCAGCGACCAGACCAAGAGGAGAGCGAGGATGACCCACTCGTCCCGCACCAGATTCCGGATCATCTCCCAGGACATTGGTCTGAAATGATAGCGCGCAATAATTGAAAAAGGACCCTCAAAGGGTCCTTTAAATCCCCGCGAAGAGGTCCGCCGGGCGGAGCCCGACGGCCCTCACGCGAAGAGCGCCTCGCCGTTTTCGGGTCGTGGCCCAGGCAGCGGCGCGCAGCGCCCAGGCGCAATGCTAGTCGGATCGGGGCAAACGCCACGACGCCAGAGACGCCAGAGGCCGGATTTCAAAGAGTCCGGACCGTGGCGTCCTGGCGTCTTGGCGTTTAACTGAACGGCGTAGGGCGTACGCGGCTTTGCCGTCGGAGCCGATCGCTTCCGACCTGACCCTCGGGTGTTGCCGGTCACGCCGGATCGCCCATATCTGATCGCGCGCCGACGTAATCTCGTAAAATCCCCCCCGATCATGTCGATGTCGGCGTCCACGCCCCCTGCGCCGTCCCCGTCCCCTGCATCTGCGGCATCGGCATCGGCACCCCCGCCGCCGCCGGCGCCGGCGGCCGGACCAGGCGCGTCCCCCGCTCGCGCGCCGCGGCTGACGCTGGGCGTGACCTTCATTCTCGGCGAGACGGCGTTCACGCTGGTCGAGTTGCTGCTGGTCGGCGCGCCGCTCGTCGAGCTGGCGACGCCGGCGCTGCGCGCGACGGGGTTGCTTTACCGGGTGGCGCCGATCGTCATGGCGCTGCTGGTCCTGGCCGGGGTGCGCGCGGTCGATTCATTGCGCCCGGTGCTCGTCGCGCGGGCGGCCAAGCGCGCCGGACGCGCGGTCATGCCCGCCGAGATCGAGGCCGCCCAGAAAGCCATGGCGCGCGCGCCGGTCGAGGCGGCGGTGCTGCGCTGGGTGATCTGGATCGGCGCCGCTACCTACGTTGCGATCCGGCTGGTGGCGCGGCGGCCTGCTCGCCTGGCCGTCTGGCACCGGCCTGGTGACGGCGACGATCCTCCAGGCCGGCGCGGTCGCCGCGCTCCGATCGATCACCTGGCAAAAGATCCTGTCGGGCGCGCGCCGCGAGATCCTGCCCAACGTCGATCCGCTGCGCGACTTCGCCGCCGGCTACCGGCGCCGGCTGTGGCTGACGGCGGGCGCGCTGTTCGGCGCGACCTTCGCCGTGAACGCCGCGCTGATCGTCGGTCTTCACCGAGCTGACCTCGCGTCAGGCCGGCACGCTGCTGTCGCTGACGTTGCCGGCGCTGATCATCCCCGCGCTGCTCTGGTATCGCTCGCTGGCGCGCCGCAGCCGCCCGGTCGAGCGCTACCTCGACGTGGCGGTGCGCCACCCCGGCTCGCGCGGGCCGGCGCGCGATGACCCGCGCGCGGTGGCGGCCTTTCGCGCGGCGCAGTCGATCCCCTATCGCCTGGCGGTCTACCAGGGGCTGGCCGCGACCTTCGTCGCCGTCGCCGTGATCGCCCTCGGCCGTTCACTGGCCGGATCGACACCGCGTCGGCGCGCCGGCTGCTAGGCGCGATCGCGCTCAACGTGCTGGCGATGGGGCTTTACCAGACGCTGCTGCTGCGCGACGTGCTGCGGCCGCTGCTGGGGCAGCTGGGCGCGCGCCACCGTCTGCCGGTGGCCGAGGTTCGCTCGCCGGTCAGCCTGCGCACCAAGCTGGTGCTCTTCTTCACCGGCATCACGGTGCTGACGGCCGGGCTGGTGATGCTGTTCGCGCTGTCCCCGACGCGCGATTTCACGACGATCCTCGGCTCGGTCGTGCTGGCGTTCGCGCTGGCGATGGGCCTGGTGTTGTTGATCGTGCGCGACATGGTGACGCCGATCCGGGCGCTCGAGCAGCGCTCTGACGAGATGGCGCGCGGCGAGCTGGCCCGCCCGGTGCCGCCCTCGGGCGAGGCCGACGAGATCGGACGCCTGACCTTCGCGTTCGAGGAGATGCGCCGCGCGCTGCGCGACAAGCTGCGCACGACCGAGTCGCTGAACGTCGATCTCGAGCGCGAGGTGCGGCGGCGCACCGAGGTGCTGGAGCAACGCAACGTCGAGCTGCGCGACGCGCTGGAGAAGCTGCGACGCGCGCAGGACGATCTGGTGCGCACCGAGAAGCTGGCGTCGATGGGGCGTCTGGTCGCCGGCATCGCGCACGAGATCAACAACCCGGTCAACGCGGTCATCAACACGCTGGGACCGCTGTCGGAGACCATCCACCAGATCACGCTCGCGAAGCATGAAGGCGGGGGCGCCGCCGCCGGGACCCCGGTGACCGACGTCGCCGCGCTGGCGCAGGAGGCCGAGGAGATGTTGCGCGTCGTCGAGCGGGGCGCGGCGCGCACCAAGGCGATCGTGCAGGCGCTGCACAACTACTCGCGCGGCGACGAGGAGATGCCGCGCGAGCTCGACCTATCGCGCAGCGTCGACGACACGCTGGATCTCTTGCGCCACCGCCTAACCAACGTGCACGTCGACAAGCAGATCGAGCCCGGCCTGCGGGTCAGCGGATTCGCCGGGCAGATCGATCAGGTCTTCATGAACCTGATCACCAACGCCGCGCAGGCGATCGGCAAACGCGACCGCGGCGGGACGATTCGCGTGTCGGTCGCGCGCGCCGCCGGCGACGTCGAGATCGCGATCGCCGACGACGGCCCCGGCATCCCGCCCGAGGTGCTGCCGCGGATCTTCGATCCGTTCTTCACCACCAAGGACGTCGGCGAGGGCTCGGGCCTGGGGCTGTCGATCGTCCACGGCATCATCGAACGCCACGGCGGGCGCATCCGCGTCGACAGCCGCGTCGGCGAGGGGACCACCTTTCGCATCACCTTGCCGTCGTCGGGAGCCGCCAGCGCGGCGCGCTGAAGCGCCTGCCAGAGTGGCACACCCCCGCGTCAATCTCCTGGCGCGATGTCAGTTTGGCAAGGAGGTGGGCTCGGTGGTCAAGTTGGCGTAGACTCTGCCCTAATGGAATCAAGTGGTTGCCGTGAAATACAAAGGATGGCACTGACGTTGAAGCAGATCGGGGGATGGACACCATGAATGACGCCCCCACGGTGCTGGTGGTCGACGACGAACCCGGCATCGTCGATTCGCTGCACAAGATCTTCGAACGCGAGTCGCTGCGGGTGCTGACCGCCGGCTCGGGCGGCGAGGCGCTGGAGATCATCCGGCGCGAGCCGGTCTCGGTGCTGATCACCGACCTCATCATGCCGGGGATGTCGGGCATCGATCTGCTGAGGGCCAGCCGCAGCCTGTCGCCCGAGACGGAGACGGTGCTGATGACCGCCTACGGCACGGTGGAGAACGCCGTCGAGGCGATGAAGCAGGGCGCCTACGATTTCGTGACCAAGCCGCTCAAGCGGGCGCAGATCGTGCGCGTCGTCGGCAAGGCGCTGGAGAAGCGCTCGCTGGTGCAGGAGAACCGGTCGCTGCGCGCGCAGCTGGCGGCGCACAAGCGACGCTCGCTGATCGGCCAGTCGCTGGCCTGGCGGCGGACGATGGACATCGTGATGCAGGCGGCGCCGTCGCTGGCGACGGTGCTGCTGCTGGGCGAATCGGGCACCGGCAAGGAGCTGCTGGCGCGCGCGATCCACGACGGCTCGCCGCGCGCGCAAGGGGCCGTTCGTCCCGGTCAACTGCGCGGCGCTGCCCGAGACGATCCTCGAGGCCGAGCTGTTCGGCTACGAGAAGGGGGCGTTCACCGGCGCGGCCCAGCGCCACGACGGGCGCTTCCTGCAGGCCGACGGCGGGACGCTGTTCCTCGACGAGATCGGCGAGATCCCGACCCACGTCCAGGTCAAGCTGCTGCGCGTGCTGCAGGAGGGGGAGGTCGAGCGGCTCGGCGGGCGCACGACCAAGGTCGATCTGCGGCTGGTCGCCGCCACCAACCAGGACCTGCGCGCCGCCGTGCGCGAGGGGCGCTTTCGCGAGGACCTGTACTACCGCCTGAACGTCATCGCCGTGCCGATCCCGCCCTTGCGCCACCGGCGCGAGGACATCCCGCTGCTGGCCGAGCACTTCCTGCAGATCTACGGCGAGCGCAACGGCCGCCGGCTGGCCGGCTTCTCGCGCGCCGCCGCCGACGCGCTGGCGCGGCACGAATGGCCCGGCAACGTCCGCGAGCTCGAGAACACCGTCGAGCGCGCGGTTGTCCTGTCGCGCGCCTCGTCGGTCGAGCTCGACGATCTGCCGCCCGAGGTGCGCAGCGGCGGCGCGGGCGGCGGCGACGATCGCTCGCTGACGTTCGCCGTCGGTACGCCGCTGGGCGAGATCGAGCGGCGGGTGATTCATGCGACCTTGAGCCACGTCGGCGGCGACAAGCGCCTGTGCGCGCAGCTGCTGGGGATCGCGACCCGCACCATCTACCGCCGCCTCGAGGAAGAGCGGATCGGCCTGCCGCCCGCGGTTGTAGGTGAAGGTCCCGTCGACGTCGACGTCGACGATCGGGTGGCGGCCGGGGATCCCCCGCCGGAGGGCACGTCACGCGCCCCCCAACCGAACGTGCCAATTTGGCAGGGCCGCGACGGGGTCGAGCGCAGCTAAGCCTTCAGAACATTGGGTATTTCATGTTCGGCCCCGGTGGCCCCTGCGTTGCTTTTGTAACCGGGTTCGGGGAGGAGCATGGAGACACTTCTGCGCAAATACCTTTGGGCGATCGATCTCGCCGTGATCGCCATCTGCGCCGTCTTCAGCGCGCGCGCCACCGCGACCCTGATCGAGACCCGCATCACCCGCCTCGCCCCGCCGGTGCGGAGCCAGCCACGCGCGGCGGCCACCGCCACGGCCGGGACCTACTATGGCAAAGAGGTCGAGCAGATCCTCAATCGGAACATCTTCTGCTCGACCTGCCCTCCGATCCTCGCCAAGCCGGTCGAGGCCGGCACCGGACCGGTGGCGCCGCTCGAGCAGCAGAAGACCTCACTGCCCCTGAAGTTGCTGGCGGTGATGTTCGCGCCGCCGCCGGGCGATCCGCGCTGGTCGGTCGCGATCATCCGCGACTCCGACGACAAGTCGGTTGGACCCTACTCGATCGGCTCGAAGATTCGCGAAGCGGTGATCTCCGACATCGAGGAGGCGCGCGTCCACCTCGAGCTCAGCGGCCGCAAGGAGTACCTCGACCTGCATCGACAAGGCGCCCGCGGCGACCGCCGGGCCGGCCGCTCCGGTCGCGTCGGCGGCGCCGGCCGATCCGCTGATGGCCGAGCTCGACCGCGGCATCAAGAAGATCGGCGAGAACAACTACGAGGTACAGCGGCAGACCGTCGATTCACTGCTCGGTAACATGAGCCTGCTGTCGCGCTCGGCGCGCATCGTGCCCGAGATCCGCGACGGCAAGGCGGCCGGGTTTCGCCTCTTCAGCGTGAAGCCCGATGGCCCGTTCGCGAAGATCGGCCTGCAGAACGGCGACGTCATCTCGGCCATCAACGGCCTCGACATGACCAGCCCCGACAAGGCGCTCGAGGTTTACACCAAGTTGAAGTCGGCCAGCCATCTGTCGGTGGGGCTGGAGCGGAACGGGCAGAAAATCAACAAGGAATACAACATCCGATGAGATCCCCCAGAGAATATCGCGCTGTGAGGCGAGCGGCGTCGCTCACGTTCTTCGCGCTTCTGTTCCTCGCGCCCTTCGTCGTCTTCGATCGCCGGCGCGGCGATCGTTTCGGGTGCCGGCCCGACGCCGCCGCCCCCGACAAACACGGCGTCACCGTCACCGTCACCGTCGCCGTCACCGTCGGCATCGCCGACGCCGACGCCGCGGCAGCTCCGGCGCGCTCGCGCGGCGGGCGGTGCATCCAGCCTGCTGCCCGGCGGCGCGACGATCACCCCGATCCCCGCGTCGTCGCCGGCGACGACCACGCCGGGACCGATCGTGACCGGCGAGCTGGCCGGCGAGAAGGAGTTCAACTCCTGCAAGAAGTTCCCGGCCAACCAGCCGGATCGTGAAGCTCAACATGAAGCCGGAGACCGATCTCGGCGATCTGATCTCCTGGATCTCGTCGATCACCTGCAAGCAGTTCGTGCTGCCGGGCACGATCCCCGCGAACAGCAAGAAGGTGACGATCATCGCGCCGCAGCTGATCACGCCCGAGGAGGCGTACCGGTTGTTCCTGTCGGCGCTCGACTCGGTCGGTCTCACCGTCGCGCCGAGCGGCAAGTTCCTGCGCATCATCGAGACGCCGCGCGCGAAGACCAGCGCGATTCCCCTGTACGGCGAGGAGGGCGAGGCGCAGCCCGGCGAAAGCTACATCACGCGCCTGGTCCGCATCGAGAACGCCGACGTCAACGAGGTGGCGCAGGTGCTGGGGCGCCTCAAGGGCGAACAGGGCGACGTGATCGTGTTCGCGCCGCAGGGCGCGCTCATCATCACCGACACCTCGTCGAACATCACCCGCATGATGCACATCGTGCGACGAGCTCGACCAGGCCGGCACCGGCGAGAAGGTCTGGATCGTCGAGATCAAGAACACCGCCGCCGGCGAGATGGCGCAGAAGCTGGGCGAGATCTTCCAGGTGGCGCAGCTCGGCGGCAAGGGGCGGGCGGTGGCGCCGCCGCCCCCGGGCGCGCCCGGCAACAAGCAGCCGCCCAAGGTCGGCGACCTGACCTCGGAGATGATGGTCTCGAAGATCATCCCCGACGAGCGGTCGAACCAGCTGATCGTCATCGCCAACGAGCGCGCCTACGCGCGCCTGCTGACGCTGGTGCACAAGCTCGACGTGCCGATCGAGGGGGGCGACGGGCGGATCCACGTCTACTACTGCGAGAACGCCAACTGCGACGAGCTGGCGCAGACGCTGGGCGCCGTCACCGGCGTGTCGGTGTCGGGCGCGGCGGGCGGACGTCAGGGCCGCGGCGCGCACGGCGGCGCAGCCGACGCCGACGCCGCAGCCGGGCGGCGCCCGGCAGAACGGCCCGTCGCTGCTGTTCGAGGGCGACGTGCGCATCAACTTCGATCGGCCGACCAACTCGCTGATCGTCGTGTCGTCGCTCAAGGACTACCAGTCGCTGCGCCGGGTGATCGAGCGGCTGGATTCGCCGCGCAAGCAGATCTTCGTCGAGGCGATGATCCTCGAGGTGACGCTCGACAAGAACCGCGAGCTCGGCGGCTCGTTCCACGGCGCGCTGCCCGAGACCCTGTTCGGGCTCAGCGACAAGAGCTGATCATCGGCGGCTTCAACCCGGCGAAGACCCTGCAATCCGGCGTCGCTGCTCGGCGAGACGATGCTGGCGGGCGTCCTCGGCCCGGTGCTGCAGCCCGACGAGGCGCGCAGCCTGGGCTTCGGCTCGACCTCGACGCTGGACATCCCGTCATTCGGCGTGCTGGTCAAGGCGCTGCAGACCAACAGCGACGTCGACGTGCTGTCGAACCCGCACTTGTTGATCATGAACAACGAGGAGGGCGAGATCTCGGTCGGCTCGCGCATCCCCTTCCCGGTCAGCACGATCGGCCTCGGCGGCGCGGTGCCGGGGGCCGGCGCGGCCGGCGGTATCGCCGGCTCGGTGTCGGGCGGTCTGTTCCCGCAGGTCCAGCGCGAGAAGGTCGCGCTCGAGATGAAGCTGATGCCGCACGTCAACGAGCACGACATGATCCGCCTCGAGGTCGACGAGAAGATCTCCGAGGTGGCGCCGGGCGCCAGCAACCTCGGCCCGTCGACGTCGGAGCGCACCGCGAAGACCATCGTCGTCGCCAAGGATCAGCAGACCATCCTCATCGGCGGCCTGATGTCCGACAAGGTCATCAACAGCGTGCAGAAGATCCCGCTGCTGGGCGACATCCCGATCATCGGTTTCTTCTTCCGCAACACCACCCGCCACGTCGTGAAGACCAACCTCATCATCGCGCTCACGCCGTACGTGATCGCCGATCAGACCGATCTGCGCCGCGTGCTGGAGAAGAAGATGAAGGAGCGGCGCGAGTTCGTCGAGCGCTTCGGCGGCGAGGACCGGCCCAACCCCGAGGCGATGATCGACTATCGGCGCAAGCGCGGCATGCTCGAGGAGATCAACCGCGCCGCGCGCGAGGTCGAGGAGGAGGACACAGCTGAGCAGGAGATCCGGGAGAAGCTGGACACCGATCGCTCGGGCGAGGTCGAGCCGCCGTCGCCGCCCGGCCCGAGCGCCCCCGAGCCGCGGACGCCGCCGCCGCCGCCCGAGGGGTCGCCTCCGCCGCCGCCGGCGCCGGAGACCGCGCCGCCATCGACCACCCCGACCGCGCCGCCGCCGCCACCACCGGCCGCGCCACCATCCGCGTCACCGCCACCGTCACCGTAGGAGAGAAGCCGACTGTGGGCTCCAAATTGATCGGACAGATTCTGCTCGAGACGAAGCCGTCCTCGGGGGCCAGCCTGACGCCACGAGCTGCTGCAACAGGCGCTGGACACCCAGGCCACCGAGGGCGGGCGCATCGGCGAGGTGCTGGTGAAGATGCGCGCCGTCACCGAGGAGCAGGTGCAGCAGGCGCTGGGCAAGCAGCTCGGCATCGCCTACCTCGCCGAGCTGCGCCCCGACGACATCGACCTCGAGCTGCTCGCCCAGGTACCGATCGGCTTCGCCAAGCAGCACCGCCTGCTGGTGACTGCGCAAGGAGGGGGACGTCGTGACCGGTGGCGATCGCCGATCCGCTGGAGGTCGGCGCGCTCGACGATCTGCGCGGCCAGCTGGGCGCCGAGATCGAGCCGATGCTGGTGCCGCCGCAGAAGATCCTCGAGGTCATCAACGAGGTCTACGGCCGCAAGCACGACAAGGGCGGCGACCTCGGCACCGAGGGCGAGAGCGAGGACGAGATGGCCGGCTCGGGCGAGGAGCTGGTCGACATCCTCGAGATCACCGACGAGGCGCCGATCATCCGCTGGGTGAACTCGCTGCTGTTCAACGCGGTCAAGGAGCGCGCCAGCGATATCCACATCGAGCCGGGCGAGAAAGAGGTCATGGTGCGCTACCGCATCGACGGCGAGCTGTACGAGACCCGGCGCGCGGCGCGCCAGTTCATGCCGTCGATCATCTCGCGCGTGAAGATCATGGCCGGCCTCAACATCGCCGAGAAGCGGCTGCCGCAGGACGGCCGCATCCGGCGCAAGATCGCCGGCAAGGACATCGACATGCGCGTCGCCACCGTCCCGACGGTGAAGCAGGGCGAGCGCATCACCATCCGTCTGCTCGACCGCGAGTCGGTGCTGCACGATCTGGCCGACATCGGCTTCGGCGACGATCACCTGCGGCAGATGGACGACCTCATCCATCGCCCGCACGGCATCTTGCTGGTGACCGGCCCGACCGGGTCGGGCAAGACGACCACGCTCTACGCCTGCCTGGCCAAGATCAACTCGCCCGACCTCAACATCCTCACCATCGAGGATCCGGTCGAGTACCAGCTGGACGGCATCTCGCAGACCGCCGTCAACGACAAGATCGACCTGACGTTCGCGGCCGGGCTGCGCTCGTTCCTGCGCCACGACCCCGACGTCATCATGGTCGGCGAGATCCGCGATCTGCCGACGGCGGAGATCGCGATCCAGGCGTCGCTGACCGGCCACCTGGTGCTGTCGACGATCCACACCAACGACGCCGCGGGCGCCATCACCCGCCTGGTCGACCTGGGCGTGCAGCCGTTCCTGGTGGCGTCGTCGCTGATGGCGCTGCTGGCGCAGCGGCTGGTGCGCCGGGTGTGCATGGACTGCCGCGAGCCCTACACCCCCAGCGACGAGGATCTGCTGAGCATCGGCATCGATCCCGGCGACTTCGCGTCGGGCGCGGCGCGGCGGGTCAAGTTCAAGGGCATCGACCGCGCTGCCGGCCGAGGCACGCTGTTCCGCGCGCGCGAGGGCGGCTGCCCGACCTGCCTGGGCGCCGGGTACAAGGGCCGCACCGCGATCTACGAGCTGCTGATCATCGACGAGAAGATCCGCCAGCTGGCCATCAAGAACGTCGACGCCCAGACCATGAAGGTCACCGCCGTCTCGTCCGGCATGCGCACGCTGCGCGAGGACGGCGCGCAGAAGGTGCTGGCCGGCATGACCACCACCGCCGAGGTCCTGATGATCACCACCCAGGACGCCGGACTGAAGCCATGCCCGTCTACGCCTGGAAAGGGCTCAACGCGGCCGGCAAGACCGTCGCCGGGCACCAAGGACGCCGACGGGCCCAAGGCGCTGCGCCAGGTGCTGCGCAAGGACGGCGTCTTCATCACCGAGCACCGCGAGATGCTGGCCAGCGGCGTGGGCAAGGCGGCGCCGCGCGCCGGCGACAGCGCGGGCGGGGCGTCGGCCTCGCTGCTTCGGCGCGAGATCGATTTCAGCCGTCTCTTCGAGCGGGTGCGCCCGCAGGAGGTCGCGGTCTTCACGCGCCAGCTGGCGACGCTGCTCAAGGCCGGCATCCCGCTGGCCGAGGCGCTGGGCGCGCTGTCCGAGCAGTCGGACAACAAGAAGTTCGAGGCGGTGCTGACCGAGATTCGCCAGAAGGTCAACGAGGGCGGCGCGCTGGCCGACGCCATGGCGGCGCACACCGAGATCTTCCCCGAGCTTTACACCAACATGGTCCGCTCGGGCGAGGCGGCCGGCAACCTGGACGCGGTGCTGGCGCGGCTGGCCGACTTCATGGACGCGCAGCACGCGCTGCGGTCGAAGGTGTCGGGCGCGATGACCTACCCGATCATCATGATGGTCCTGGGCGTCGCTCGTGATGGGCGGTGCTGATGATCGTCGTGGTCCCCAAGATCACCTCGGTCTTCGAGGACATGGGCAAGACGCTGCCCTGGAACACGCAGCTGCTGATCTTCCTGGCCGACGTGCGCCGGCAGCTACTGGTGGGTGCTGATCGCGCTCGGCGTCGGCGATCTGGTGGGGCTTCCGCCGCTGGGTGCGCACCAAGAAGGGGCGCGCCACGCATGGACCGGGTGACGCCTGCGCTGTGGCTGATCGGGCCGCTGGTCCGCTACGTCGGCGTGGCGCCGCTTCGCGCGCACGCTGTCGACGATGCTGGCGGCCGGCGTGCCGGTGCTGACCGCGCTCGAGATCGTCAAGAAGGTGCTCAACAACGACGTGCTCGAGAAGGTGGTCGAGGAGGCGCGCGACGCCATCCGCGAGGGCGAGTCGATCGCGGCGCCGCTCAAGCGCTCGGGGCAGTTCCCCTCGATGATGGTGCACATGATCGCGGTCGGCGAGCGTTCCGGCCAGCTGGAGGCCATGCTGGAGAACGTCGCCGTCGCCTACGAGCGCGACGTCGAGAGCAAGGTCGCGCGCCTGACCACGCTGCTGTCGCCGCTGATCATCGTGGTGATGGCGGTCGCCGTGGTGTTCATCGTCTTTTCGATCTTGCAACCCATCTTGGACATGCAGAATTTCGTTCAATGAGGAGGAGACCCATGATCCGCATCATTCGCAAGTACCTGAGACAACCGTCGGTCAGGCGGCCGCGCGGCGCAGCGGCGGCTTTTCGCTGCTCGAGATCATGATCGTGCTGGCGCTCATCGGCATGATCGGCGCCGGCGTGGCCGTCGTCGTGAACCAGTCGTTCCAGAACGCCAAGCTCAAGATCGCCAAGGAGCGCATCAAGGAGATCTCGCAGGGCGTGACCACCTACATGATCGACAGCAACAACAGCTGCCCGAAGGGCCTGGACGATCTGGTGGCGCAGAAGTACGTCGCCAAGGCGTCGGCCAAGGATCCCTGGGGCAAGGACTTCACGCTGCGCTGCCCGGGCCAGAACGACACCGACGGCGCCGACGTGATCTCGTCCGGTCCCGACAAGGCCGACGGCACCGCCGACGACATCAAGTCCTGGGAGCTGCAGTAGCTGCAGCAGCGAGGCGAGCTCGTGATCGGCGCGGTGGGCAACGCAGGCGAGGATCGGCGCAAAGGGCGCGCGACGGCGCCGGCGCGCCGCCCAAGGCCGAGCTCTGCCCGCGGGTTCACGCTGATCGAGCTGCTCGTCACGCTGCTGATCGTCGCGCTCATCACCGGCGGTGCGGTGCGCGGGTTTCGCTCGCTGGCCAAGAGCGATCTGCGCGCGGGGACCGCGCATCTGTCGGGCGCGATCCGCTACCTGTTCGATCGCGCGTCGACCACCGGCAAGTACCACCGCCTGGTGCTCGACCTCAACGAAGGGCGCTACTGGGCCGAGGTCTCCGACGACAAGTTCTACGTTCCGCGCGAGGCGGAGAGCCAGTTCGATCGGCGGCGGCGCGAAGAGGAAGAGGCGAAGCAGGACGAGGACGAGAAGCGCAAGCGCGAGAAGCGCGACGAGGCGTTCAAGAGCAGCACCTACCAGTACACCGGCAGCTTCGACCCGTCGAAGATCGAGGCCGGTGATTTCAAGCCGAAGCGCGCCCGCTTCGGCGCGTTCAAGGAGACCGCGCTCAAGCCGGTGACGCTGAAGAAGGGGAGCATCAAGATCGCCGGCGTCTACACGCCGCGCCAGACCGACGAGGTGATCGCCGGGCGCGCGTACATCTACTTCTTCCCCATGGGGCAGACCGAGCCGGCGATTGTCCATCTGTCCGATCCGGAGGGCGACGCCGTCTACTCGATCGTCGTTCACCCGATCACCGGGCCGCACCAAGATCTACAACGAGTACATCAAGCCGGCGACCGGGCGTCGAGTTCGACGACGAAGGGAACCGGATCGAGCGATGAGGGCCGCGGCGACTACCGCGCAGCGGCCCCGGCCGCTGGCTTCACCCTGCTGGAGGTGATGGTCGCGCTGGCGATCCTGGCGACGACGCTGGTCGTGTTGCTGCAGATCATCACCAACAACGTGCGCGCCACCAACCACGCGCGCATGACCACCGCGGCGACGTTGCTGGCGCGCGGCAAGATGATCGACATCGAGGACACGATCCTCGAGAACGGCTTCAGCACCGACGACGAGAGCGACAAGGGGACCTTCGGCGACCAGGGCTTCCCCGGCTTTCGCTGGGAGAGCATGATCGAGCGCATCGAGCTGCCCACCGACATGAAGCAGCTGGCCGAGCAGCAGTCGACCGACACGTCGAAGTCCCAGGATCCGATGCAGGCGCTCACCGGGATGATGGGTGGGCTGATGAGCAGCTTCATGGAGCCGATCCGCGTCGGGCTTCAGGAGTCGGTGCGGCGCGTGACGGTCAAGGTCTTCTGGGACGAGGTCGGCCGCCGCAACCTCAACTTCGAGGTGGTGACGTTTCTGACCGACCCCGCCAAGCTGGAGGCGGCGCATGAACCTGAGCCCCGCCGGACTGAACACCGGCGGCGCTGCCGCGGGCGCCGCCAGCGGCAAGGCCGGCACCGCCACGCCCGGCATCGCGACACCGGGGTCAGTGCGATGATCGCGCGCGACTCGCTTCGCCAGCGCCAACGCCGCCACCGCGGCGAGGCCGGCTTCACGCTGATCGAGATCATGGCGGCGTTCGGCATCCTGGCCTTCATCACCACCATCATGTGGGGCTCGTTCACCCAGACCGCCACGAGCAAGCGCACCATCGAGGCGGCGCAGGATCGCACGCACACCGTGCGCGTCGCGCTGCTGCGCATGGCGCGCGAGATCGAGATGAGCTTCATCGCCGACGAGAACACGGCGACCGCCGAGCGACGCACGATGTTCGTCGGCACGGCGCGCGGCGACGTCGACGAGCTGACCTTCTCGGCGTTCGCGCACCAGCGGCTGCGCGCCGGCCTCAACGAGGGCGACACCGCGCTCATCACCTACTTCGGCGAGCGCGATCCCGACGATCGGCGCGTGCTGAACCTCATGCGGCGCGAGACCCGGCGCCTGCAGCTGGACGACCCCAAGCTGATCGCCGGCGAGACCTACGTCCTGTGCCCCGACGTCGCCAAGCTGAAGTTCAGCTACTACGACTACAAGAAGAAGGAATGGCAGACCGATTGGAGCACGGTGTCGGCCTCGGGCTTCCAGTACCCGCCCAGCCACGTGCGCATCACGCTGACGGTGATCGACGAGCGCGGCCAGGAGGTCACCTACTCGACCGACGCGCGCATCCACATGACCGATCGGGTCGGCTATCGGCCGGTGTCATCCAAATGAGGTGGCTCATTCGATTCATTCGGCTGTCCGCGCGTAGTCGCCGCCGCCCGTCACCCTCTTCGCCGCGCCCGCCGCGCCAGCGCCAGCGCGGCGTGGCGCTGCTGATCGTGCTGACCTGGATCGCGCTCATGGTCGCGCTGGTGGGTGAGTTCACCTACGGCACCAGGGTGGAGGCCGCGCAGGCGGCCAACGCGCGCGACGAGGTGCGCGCCCACTACATGGCGCTGTCGTCGGTCAACCTGTCGCGCCTGCTGATCAAGATCCAGCAGCGCTTCGTCGAGCCGGTCATGGCGCAGGCCCAGCAGATGCTGCAGGCGGCCATGGCCAGCGGCCGGCGCCCCCGGCGCGACCGGCGCCAGCAGCGACTCCAGCAGCGCGATGGGCGGCCTGGGCATCAGCCTGCGCGTCACCGACTACGCCGGGCCGCTGATGGGGTTCTTCAGCGGTTCGAAGGAGGAGGTCGCGGGCCTGGGCAGCCTGATCGGCATCGACACGAGCGCGATCAAGGGTCTCGGCATGACGTCGGGCACCTTCGACGCCGAGATCACCAGCGAGGACAGCAAGATCGATCTCAACTGCGGCTCGGGCATCCCCAACTCCGAGGCCAAGCAGAAGCAGATCTCGGTCTTCCGCCTGCTGAGCGCGCTCATGTACTCGCCGCGCTTCGAGCGGCTGTTCAGCGAGGCCGACTCCAACGGCCAGTTCGCCACGCGCGCCGACGTGGCGCGCGCTCTCATCGATTGGGCCGACGTCGACGAGCAGGGGTTCTCGATCGACGGCTCGTCGGCGACCGGCGAGGACTATCGCTACGACGCCCAGCGCGACCGCTACCGCGCGCACGACAACAGCTACGACACCATCGACGAGATCAAGATGGTGCGCGGGGTCAGCGACGGCTTCATCGAGGCCTTCGAGCCCTACCTGACCGTCTACGCCAGCGATCCGCAGCGGCAGTGCCGCATCAACCTGGCCGCGATCACCAACAAGAACGGCGGCGACTGCACGCCGCTGCTCATGGGCGTCATCCGCGCGACCGTGCTATCGGATCCCAGCAAGCCGCCCACTGACTCGGGCATCCTCGACGACACGCGCCTGTATCCGGTGGCCAGCCTGCTGTGCGACCGCGCGTCGGCGGCCGGGTTCGACAGCCTGGACTCGATCGCCAACGTGCTGCAGAACCCGCAGACCGCGGTGATGCCCGACGACCCGCGCTACAAGGTCTTCCAGTCGCTGCGCGGCCTCGACGTCAAGAAGGCCGACCTGGCCAAGGTCGCCTACGTCGGCCCGACGCGGGTCTACCGCATCGTCGCCACCGGCGAGGCGGGCCGGGTGAAGAAGAAGATCACCGCGATCATCGACACCGGCCGCACGCCCGAGAACTATCTCAGCATCAGCCCCATCTCCGAGCAGTCGAACGGCGTCCTCCAGTACTGGCGCGAGGAATAATCAGCATGTCCCACACCATCTGCGGCATCGACCTCGGTGCCTTCTCGATCAAGCTCGTGATGCTCGAGGTCGGCTTTCGCCAGACCCACCTGCGCGGCCTGCTCGAGACCGCGGTCCCGAACGGCGACGCGCCGCTGCTGGAGCGTCAGGCCGAGGCGATCCAGGAGGCCTTCTCCCAGGTGTCGGCGGAGGCGACCCCCTATCTGGCGCTGCCCGGCGACATGCTGTCGATGCGCCTGCTCGACCTGCCCTTCGCCGATCCGCGCAAGATCGATCAGGTGGTCGGCTACGAGCTGGAGGGGCAGATCGTTCATCCGCTCGACGACGTCGTGTTCGATCACATGCTGGTCAAGGCCGGCGACCAGGGCTCGACGGTGCTGGCGTGCGCCGCCAAGCGGGACGAGATCGCTCAGTATCTGGCGATACTCGAGGCGCACGGCACCGAGCCGCGCGCGCTCTACGCCGCGCCGGTCGTCTATCGCTCGCTGTCGGCGCCGGCGCCGGGACGCACGCTCGACGCGGGTGAGGGCGCCGAGATCTCGTGCCAGGTCATCCTCGATCTCGGCCACCTGCGCACCAACCTGTGCATCGTGCGCGACGGCCAGGCGATCACGGCGCGCACGATCAAGCGCGGCGGCTTTCACCTGACGAGCGCGATCGCGCAGGCGTTCAACTCGTCGTACGAGCGCGCCGAGATGGCCAAGCGCAGCGACGCGCGGCTGGCGAACCCGGCGCGCCCGGCGAAGACGCCGCTCGAGATCAAGCTCGACACCGTGCTGCGCGAGGCGCTGGTGCCGCTGGTGCGCGAGATCCGCCAGACGCTGGCCAGCTTCCGCGGCACCTCGAAGGAGACCATCGACGCCGTCCTGATCACCGGTGGCACCGGGCGCCTCAAGGGGGTGCCGCAGTTCCTGGAGAACGAGCTGGGCTTGCCGGTGCGGTTCCTCGCGGTGCGCAGCGCCGCCGAGATGAAGCCACACGTGCCGCGCGACGAGAGCGACAACGCCGTGATCGAGGCCGACGAGTCGAGCTCGTACGCGCTCGGCACCGCGATCGCGCTCGCCGCGAGCCGGGGCGGCAAGGAGATCGATCTGCGGCGCGGCCCGTTCGTCTACCGCGCCAGCTTCTCGGTGCTGCGGCAGAAGGCGCTGCACCTGGGGGTGCTGGTCGCCGGGATGCTGATCGCGATCGGCCTCGACGTCGGCGCGGCGCTGACCAACCTCGGCAGCGAGCGCAAGGACCTGGACCAGCAGCTGAAGACCGCGACCACCGAGCTGCTGGGCAAGCCCAACGACGACGCCAAGGCGGTGACGCTGCTGGTGAGCAAGGGCTTCAAGGAGGAGCTGGCGCCGCTGCCCAAGGCGACGGCGTTCGACCTGCTGGATCAGATCTCACGCAAGATGCCCAGCGAGGAGAAGATCAAGCTCGATGTCATGGAGCTCGACATCCGCCCCAAGAAGATCTTTCATCAAGGGCACCGTCGACTCGGCAGCGGCCGTCGACGAGATCGGCACCAAGCTCAAGGAGATCGAGTGCTACGAGGACGTGAGCAAGGGGGCCATCACCGAGGTCTCGGGCGGCGGCAAGCAGTTCACCATCAGCATCAACTCGAAGTGTCCGTGAGGGGGAGAACCAGGTCATGAGCGTGCTCACCTCGATACGCGAGTCGGTCGGACGCCACCTCAACCGTCCGGTGGCGTACTTCTCCGCCGAGTGGGATCGGATGGCGCCGCGCGAGCGGCGCTGGGTCGCCGTGCTGGCGGTGGCGGTGGTCGTCGTCTCGGCGTTGCTCGGCACCTACTTCGTCTTCAGCAACATCAGCGACCTCGAGGACGGCAACGCCGAGATCCGCAAGGCGCTGGCGGCGATCGCCAAGCACCGCAACGAGTACCTGGAAGCCAAGGCGCGCAGCGCCGCGCAGGAGGCGCGCATCGGCCCCGACCCGCCGCAGCTGACCGCCGATCTGGAGGCGGCCGCGCGCGAGGAGCAGGTCCAGATCGACGAGAGCAACGAGCGGCCGACCACCCCGGCCGGGCGCCGTTACCTCCAGCACGACGTCGATCTCAAGATCCGCCAGGTCGATCTGCAGGCGCTGACCAAGTTCCTGCGTCGGGTCGAGACCGGGCCGCGGCTGATCATGTTCACGCACCTGTCGATCAAGCGGCGCTACTCCGAGGCCGACAAGCTCGACGTCGAGCTGACCGCCACCGCGTTCGAGCGGTTGAAGGACGACAAGAGCAAGAAGAAGCCCGACAAGTCCGATAAGCAGTCCGATAAGCTCGACGGGAAGGACAAGTAGCGATGCTTTCCATCACGCCCGAGAGGTTGCGCACCCTGCGCCGCGTGCTGCTGCAAAGCGCGTTCGGCGTCCTGGTGTTCGGCGTCGCGCTCTACTTCAGCTTCCCCTATGACCGCGCCAAGGAGCTGGCGATCGCCTGGGCCGGCAACCAGGGGTACGACGTCACCATCGCCTCGGCCGGGCCGAGCCTCGGCTTCGCGGTCAACTTCAAGGACATCCGGGTGCGCAGTCGGACGACCGGCGCCGGCAAGCCGATCCGCTTCAGCCTCGACTCCGCGCGCGTGCGGGTGTCGCCGCTCGCGATCTTCAGCAAGTCCTCGTCGATGGGGGTGACGGCGAACGGCTTGGGCGGTGTCCTCGGCCTCGACTTCGACAACCAGAAGAAGGGGCCGTTTCACATCAGCATCCACGCCAAGGCGATCGACATGTCGGAGCTTCCCGGCGTGCGCGAGAGCATCAACCTGCCACTGACCGGGACGCTCGACCTGTCGCTGGAGCTGGCCTCGAAGACCGGGCACTACGCCGACGCCGAGGGCACGCTGTCGTTCAAGTGCGCCGCGTGCGTGCTCGGCGACGGCAAGACCCCTCTCAAGGTCGAGGGCAACCCGCTGCTCGCGGGCGGGCTGACCCTGCCCAGGGTGCGCCTCGGCGATCTGGTCGGGCGGGTGGTGGTCGAAAAAGGGGTCGCCAAGCTGCAGGGGGTCGAGGCCAAGTCTCCCGACGGCGACCTCGCCCTGGAGGGCGATATCCAGCTCCACGATCCCCTGCCGTACTCGACGATGTCGCTCTACCTGCGCTTTCGGCTCAGCGATGCGCTGCTCAAGAGCGCCGACAAGCTGCAGTTGATGTTGCAGATGGCCGGGTCGGCGGGGAAACGTCCCGACGGGTTTTACGGCGTGCGGCTCACCGGCCGCGTCGGATCGATGAATCCGCCGGTGTTCACGCCGATCTCGCCGTCGGGGAATAGCGGGGCGGCGCCCGGGATTCGCGCCGGGCTGCACGGGGCGGCGGGGGGCTCGTCGGCGTTTCGTCCGTCGGTGCCGAACCCGCCTCCTCCGCCGCCACCCACCATGAATGCGACCGTCGAGGCGCCGGCGCCGCCGCCCCCACCGCCGCCCCCGCCGCCGCCCCCCCAGGAGATGCAGGCACCGCCGCCGCCCCCGCCGCCGCCGCCCCCCTCTTCGGAGAGCGGCTCGTCCGCGATGCGGGGCGCTCCGCCTCCGCCCGGACCGCCGCCCGGTCCCGAGGACAACCAGGGCGGCCAGCCCGGTCCGCAGCCGCCCCCACCGCCGCCGGCACCGTCCGACCAGCCCGGTGAGCCCAACTGAGGGCTTCGCAGGAGGGCCTGCTCTCAATGCCGTTTCGTAAAACGCCAAGACGCCAGGACGCCACGGTCCGGACTCTCTTGAAAATCCGGACTCTGGCGTCCGTGGCGTCGTGGCGTTTGTCCTTATCCGACGATTGGGCCTAGCAGGCTGGCCCGCCCGCGGCGGCGATGCTGCGCCTATCCCAGCTGGTACTTCTTAACCTTCTCGCAGAAGGTCGAGCGCGCGATCGACAGGGCGCGCGCAGCGCGACGGCGACTGCCGCCGTTCTCCCGCAACGACCACGAGAAGATGTCGCGTTCCATCTCGGCGAAGGTGCGGCCGCGCAGCGCCAGCAGGTCGGCGCCCGCCGGTGCCGGCGGCGGAGGTTCCGCGCGCGGCGGGCGTGCCGCGTCCGATGCGTCGGTTGCCGCGGCCGCCGGCGCGACCGACTCGGGCATACGCTCGGGCGTCCGATCGATTTCAGCCAGTCGCAGGCTGGGTGGATCGTCGCCGATGCGGAACCGCGTCGCCGCCGGCAGCTCCAGCGCGCTCACGTCGATTCGCCGCTCGGTCAGGATCGCCGCCCGCCGGATGACGTTGCGCAGCTCGCGGAGGTTGCCCGGCCAATCCGCGCTGGTCAGCGCCGCCAGCGCCCCGGCATCGACCTCGCGCGGTCCCAGCTCGCGCTCGAGCTCGCGCAGGAAGTGCCGCGTGAGCAGGGGGATGTCGCCGCGCCGCCGGCGTAGCGGCGGCAGCACCAGCTCGAAGCCGGCGAGACGGTAGTCGAGATCGGCGCGGAACTCGCCGCGCTGGGCTTCGAGCGCCAGGTTCCGGAGCGTCATCGCCACCACGCGCACCGAGACGCTCGACTCTCCGGCGCCGCCGACGCGGCGGATGCGCCCGGTCTCCAGCACGCGCAGCAGCTTGGGCTGCAGGTCGAGGGGGAGCTCGCCGATCTCGTCGAGCACCAGCGTGCCCCCCGACGCCTCCTCGAACCAACCGCGCCGGCGCCCGGCGGCGCCGGTGAAGGCGCCGCGCTCGTGGCCGAAGAGCTCGCTCTCCGCCAGCTCGCGTGGCAGCGCGCCGCAGTTCACCGCCACGAAGGGGCCGCCGGGGCGGGGGCCCAGCTCGTGCAGGGCGCGCGCGATCAGCTCCTTGCCGGTGCCGCTTTCGCCGGTCACCAGCACCGGCGTGGCGGTCGGCGCGACCCGGCGCGCGCGCGCCAGCACCAGCCGCAACGCCGCGTCTTCGCCGACGATGGCGGCCATCGCACCGGAGGTCTCTGCCTGCATGTGCGAGTTGTCGGACGATTCGCGCGCCAGTTGCGTGGGAAGAAACGCCATGACGCCAGAGACGCCAAGATCGGATTTTCAGATTTCGGACCGTGGCGTCCTGGCGTCTTGGCGTTTTAATTCAACCGCCCGGCATTGGGCTTACGCGTTCAAGGACAATGGCCGATCCACTCTTCGCCCTTCGTGCCGATCTCCTTCTTCCAGATCGGCGCGCGGCGCTTGAGTCGATCGATCGCGGCGCGGCAGGCCTCGAAGGCCTCGGCGCGGTGCGGGGCGGCGGCGGCGATCACCACCGCCGTCTCACCGACCGCCAGCGAGCCGACGCGGTGGTGGATGGCGACGTGGGCCCCCGGCCATTCGCGCTCGATCTCCTCGGCGATCTCCGCCAGCACCTGCTCCGCCATCTCGATGTAGGCCTCGTACTCGAGCCGGATCACCTCGCCGTGGTGCCCGTGACGGCGCACGACGCCCGAGAAGGTGACGATACCGCCGCGCTCGATCCCCTCGACGGCGGCGATGACCTCGGCCAGCGCCAGCGTTTCGGACAGCACGGCGATCTTGCGCGGGCGTGGGTCGACGCCTCCGGCGACCGGTGGCAGCAGCGCCAGCTCGTCGTCGTCGTGCAGCGCGTGACTCGCCGACGCCATGCTTCGATTGATGGCGGTCTGGGCCTGAGGCAGCAGGCTCGCCACCTCGGGGTGACGAGCGGCGATCGCGGCCACCGCGTCACCAATCGTGGGTGTTCCCGGCAGGTCCAGGCTCTCCTGTTCGCGCCGCAATCGTTCGCGCAGGATCGCGAAATAAAGAATCCGAATGCGCATGATTAATGGCGAGACTTACCCACGGCGCCCAAAGTTATCAACAGCTAAAGTCAAATAATGGCAAGGCTGTAGGAATTTTGCGTGCGTTTGTTTGGCTTGATAGGCTTTCGCCGCTTCGACCGAGGAAGCATGCTCAAAGAGAGGCCAAGTTGAAGACGAGAACCCTGGAAGGGTCCTCAAACCCTCCCGCGAAAGACGCCGCCGGGCAAGCCCCGTCTCCGTCAACGCGAACCACCCCGCGATCGAAGCGTCCGTCAGCCCGCGGCAAGGGACGCCGATCGCACCCAAACACCCTCGCTCCGGCCACCATCGCCCAATTGAGCCTCCCGTTCGGGCGGGAGGCCGAGGGTGCGGTCATACCCCCCAAGAGCCTCCCCCCGGCGCCCAGCCGCTGAGTCGGTCGCGGCGTGCGCTGCGACCCGCCGAAGCCGCTCGCCGCGTCAGGCTCGTTCGCACTCCCGAAGACGAGGCGGATGAGGTTGCCGAGGCGCTGGGCCTCTATCTGCCGCCCGGCAAGATGCTCGAGCTGCACCTCACCAACAACCATTACAGCATGATCTCGGTCCGGAGAAAGCAGGACGGATATCGTCTCAGGCTGCACCGCATGTTCGTCGGGGCCGAACCGCGCATCGTGCGCGCGCTGGCGCGCTACGTGGTCCACAACGACCGGCGCGCGTCGACGCTGCTGGGCGAGTACATCGAAGGCAACCAGCACATCATCCGCCAGCAGGTGCGCCGCCCGCGCCGCATCAACATCCGCGCCGAGGGGCGGCACCACGATCTGCAGATGATCTTCAACCAGCTGAACACCGATCGGTTCGAGGGCAAGCTCGACGCGCGCATCACCTGGGGGCCGATCAGCACGCGCCGGCGCCGCCGCCGATCGATCAAGATGGGGAGCTTCGCCGTCGAGGACCGCATCATTCGCATCCACCCCGCCCTCGATCAGCCGGGCGTTCCGGCGTACTTCGTCGCCTGGATCGTCTTTCACGAGATGCTGCACGGCAAGCACGAGGTGCGGCGCAAGGACGGCCGCCGCCGCTTCCACACCAAGGAGTTCATCGACGAGGAACGCACCTTCTCCGACTACGAACGCGCCCACGCCTGGGAGAAGGCCAACCTGGACAAGCTGCTGCGCGGGTAGCCGCGGCTTGTCGGGAGGCGTTGCTCCAGTCCGAGAAAAGTCTCCGAAAGCCCGAAGCCTGACTACTCCCTCCGGCCCCCTCTCCCGTCCTCGGGAGAGGGTTGGGGTGAGGGCAGGCCTTGCGAGACTAACCGTGCAAACGCGCTCCGGACGCGCGCCTGCACGCGCGTCGTGGGGTTGGTCATCTTGGCGAGCCAGGCCTGGCGGCCGCGCTCGTCGGCGAAGACCTGCTGGGAGTTGCCGGCGCCGTCGAGGTATTCGAAGTAGCCGCCCGCGGTCATGGTCTCGGGGCGGTCGAGGTGCTGGAGGTAGTCGTACGGCCCGCCACCGCCGCTGAACCAGCTCGGCAGCACGAAGTTCGACACCATCACCTGTCGCGTCTCGGGGCCGATGCGCACCGAGATCGGGTAGGCGTTGGCCTCGACCGGATCGGCCAGCTCGCGCGCGAGCCGCCGCCCCGAGGGCCCGACGACGTAGGCGTTGCAGCTGGGATCGCCGAAGGTCTCGACCACCTCGTGCGAGGCGGTGCTGCCGTCGATCGATCCGCCCGGCGCCGACGGCGCGGGCGGCAACGCTTCGGCGTAGTCGACGCCCGACGATTCGGTGTGAAAGCCGAGCGCGCCCGCGACCCGCAGCTCCCGCTTGAACGTCAGCACCTTGCGCGTCCGATCGGCGCTGACGCCCGCCAGGCTGTCGAGCGCGACGCAGGTCCAGACCTCGCCGCCCCAGACCGGCGCGACGTCTCGTTGCATCTGCAGATTGATCGCCGCCGCCATGAAGGCGAGCACGTCGCCCGGCACGCAGTTGTCCTCGGCCACCAACGCGAATTCGGGCATCAGCGCGCCTCCCCGCTGTAGTTCCTGACGATGAGGCCGCGCGCCGACTGTTCGTCGAGCCAGGCCGCGGTCGCCGCCACCCGCTTGGCGGCCAGCTGCCTGTCGGTCGCGCTCGCCTGCTGCTTGACGCTTTCGTCGTGGACGTAGCCCGCGACGCAGGTCACCTCCTCGGCGGCGTGGCTGCGCAAGAGACCGGTGAGCGCGCTGTCGGGATTGTCGTTGGCGACCGCCCGTTGCACCGCCGGCACCAGTCCGGCGAACGACGAGGTCTTCCAGGTCGACGGCGCCGCGCAATCGTAGGTGCCGCTGACGAAGGCCGGCGCGGGTGCGATGTTCGGGTCGACCGGCGTCGGCGGGTGGGAGCAACTGGTCGCGCCTTCCGCGACAGCCGCGGCCACCAGCCAGATCCCCAACCAGGTCAGCTTCATGGACGCTCTCCTTCGCACCACCGTCGGTGGACAATGATGGTAACGAAGTGCGTCTCGGATGTTCCCCTGATCTTCGGTCGAGCGACGGGGCGCGATTGGCAACAATCAGGGCGTTACGGCGTGTACTCGTCGGCGCCGCAGTCGCTGACCGTGGTCAACGGGCGCGCCTGGCCGTCGATGTCGTAAGGGGTCGACATCCCCGCCGCGACCTTGCCGATGCAGGATGAGCCCGCCATGAGGTGATAGGTGGCGGAATCGATGTTGAGGTTGGTCGCCGATCCGCAGCAGGAGGAGAACGTGCAGCCGGAGACGGGGACGAGCTGACCGGTGACGATCGATGCAGAAAGCGGGTACGTGGCGTCACAGACCACGCCGACCGACCCGCTGCCGGGGGGCGTGTTGAGGACGGTGTTGTTGAGGAAGACCCGCAGGCCGCCCGCCGGCGCGTTCATGTTCAAGATACACGCGCCGCTCCAGCCTCCGCATCCAACGGGACCACTTGGGTTGCCGTTGTTGGCGATCACCGTATTGATGATGGAATAGCTGGCCTGGTTGATGAGCACGCCGCCCGCATTGTTTCCGTCGATGACGCATCGATCGAGGTGAAGGTCTCCTCCGTCGGCGACGACCGCAGGTGTCCCCGAGGTCATGGTGACGCGCAGGCCCCGCACATAGGCGGTTCCGCCGCTGACATGGATCCCGATGTGCGCTCCCGGGGTGATCGTCGCGCTCGATTGCCCGACGACGGTGATGGTGCGGCCGGTCGCGTTGAAGGACCAGTCGGTCAGGGCGAGACCGCGCATGACCACTAGCGACTTTCGCACTGATTTCATCGCCGCCCCGTCCGTGCTCCCGTCGGCATCGTCGTTGCCGCCATCGGCGCCGGAGTCAGGCGCGATCAGGGTCGCGTTGATGCCGAGCTGCGAGTCGCAGAACGGTGTCTGGCTTGAGCCGACCGTCGAGGAACCGGCGTCCGGGTCCGGGCAGTTGCCGGAGCCGGTGACGTAGACCGTCTCGTCGTCGGTCGCGCAGCGACCGTCGAGATGGGACATGCAGACCCCGGGGCCGATGCCGGCGCACTCGCTGTCGATCCGGCAGCTGCGGCAGACCTGGTTGTCGCAGACCGGCGTCGTGCGGTCGGCGCAGTCGCTGGAGACCAGGCACGGGACGCATTTTTTCACCGCCTTGTCACAGACGGGGGTCTGCGGGCTGGGGCAGTCGGCGTTCTCGAGACAGCCGACGCAGACGCCGCCGTCCGTCTCGCAGACCGGTTTGTTCGGGTCGGCCAAGCAGCCGCTGTGGTCCCTGCAGCCGGTGTACACCTCGGCGCGGTCGGCGCCGTCGCCGCGGTCGGAGGCCCCGTCGCTGTCGACCGGGCTGTCGCTGCTCGCGTCGCGGTCGGTGGGCTGGTCAGCTAGCGCGTCGCTTGGTTGGTCGGTCGGCGCGTCGGTACCGGCGTCGCCAGGCAGGGCGTCGACGGCCAGAATGCAATGGTGCTTGTCGTTGTCGCAGACGTAGCCGGCGTTGCAGTGGCGCGTCGAATTCGGATCGGTGGTGTCGCAATATTTGGGGTTCGGCGCGGTGCAGGCCAACCCCAGCACTGGAGCCAACACTGCAAGCAGGCCGATGCGACCGAGGTTGAGCCGGAGACCCGACATGGGCGACATCTTCTAGTCATCGGCAGGGGAGTTCAAGCGCCAGCTCGCGTCGAGCTTCGATTTGCCGGCCGGCGGGCTTCCCCTCGGCCCTGGCCCCTCCGCGGCTCGGGTTGATGAAAAAGCGCCTGGCCGCGCTCAAATCAAGGGAGGACCCCGACGTGATGGAAGACCAGCCCGAGCCGAAACGCGATACGCCCCCCGCCACCTGCGCCACCTGCATCAGCCGCCGGGCGGTGCTGCGCGGAGGGGCCGCTGGCGCGCTCGTGGCGGCGCTGCCGCTCGGCTGCATGCAGTCGCCGGCCGGCCCGGTCGCCGCCGGCAACGTCGCCGACGTTCGCGTCGGTTCACTGCAGGCGGTCGGCAGCGAGAGCGTGCTCCTCGGGCGCGACACCGGCGGGCTGTATGCGATGACGCGGGTGTGCACCCATCTGGGGCAGCTGGTCTCGATCGTCACCGTCGGCTCGACGACCGTGCTGCACTGCTACGGACACGGGTCGGAGTTCACCATGAACGGCGCGGTGACCACTGGTCCGGCGACCAGTCCGCTCGAGCACTTCCGGGTCGACCTGGCCGACGACGGCAGCATCACGATCCAGGCCGGTCAGCTGGTGACCCCGGACGCGCGCACCCAAGTCGGGTGAAACGTCGGCTGAAAAGTCGGCTGAAACGTCGGGTGAAACGTCGGCTGAAACGTCGGCTGAGCGCGTGGGCCGTGTCACGAGGGGGCGGTGGTTGTTCTCCCCCGAGCGGCGCGGGTGGAGTACGATGACCGCGCGTTCCAATGGCCCAGATCGAGCAAAGCTAACAGATGACCGCGGACGGTGCACACGAAGCGACGCACGGCAGGCGGCTGCGCCTCCTGGCGATCGACGACGAGCCGCGCATCCTGCGGCTGATGAACGCGGTGCTCGCCAACGCCTATGATCTGGTGGTGGCGGGCGACGGCGAGGAGGGGCTGAATCTCGCGCTCACGACGCGGCCCGATCTGATCCTCACCGACTTCAACATGCCGAAGCTGACCGGCCAGGAGCTGCTGCAGCGGCTGCGGCAGGAATCGACGCTCGACGACGTCCCGGTGATTGTGCTCACCGGCCACGAGGACGATCAGCTGCGGGTCGATCTTCTGCGCAACGGCGCCCAGGACTTCCTGGTCAAGCCGTTCTCGGTCGAGGAGCTACGCGTCCGCATCGCCAACCTGCTGCGCGTCAAGCAGGCGCGCGAGCTGCTGCAGAACGAGCTGCAGAGCCGCGAGCGCGACATCGGCGCGCTGGTGGCCGAGGTGGCCGCGCGGCGCTCCGCCCTGCAGGGGGCGCTCGAGGCGGCGCACGTCGCGCGCGCTCAGGCCGAGAAGGCGAGTCAGGCCAAGACCACCTTCCTGGCGCTGGTTTCGCACGAGCTGCGAACGCCGCTGGCGGTGCTGCGCCTGACCGTCGATCGCCTGCGCACGCGCGCGGCGGGCGCGGCGGGCGAGGGGGCTGGCGAGATGCAGCGGATGGAGGCGGCGCTCGATCGTTTGAAATCGATCGTCGACGGCGTGATCGAGTACACGACGATCCAGTCGGGCCGGCTCGACTCTCGTCCCGAAAGCACCGACCTCGGCGCGCTGGTCTCGGCGGTGTGCCGGGAGTTCGACCACCAGATCGACGCCAAGGGGTTGCGCCTGGAGATCGACGTTACCGACGAGGCCAAGATCGTGACCGTCGATCCGCGGCTGGTGCGGCTGATCCTCACCAACCTCATCAGCAACGCGGTCAAATACACCGACAAGGGGTTCCTGCAACTTGGCGCGCGCATTTCCGACGGTCTGGTGATCACGGTGCGAGACAGCGGGCGCGGTATCGATCCGCTGGATGCCGAGCGCATCTTCGAGCCGTTCGAGCACGGCGAGCGCATCGAGAACAAGAGCACCCCCGGCGTCGGCCTGGGTCTGCCGCTGGTGCGCGATGTCGTCGCGGCGCTGGGCGGGCGGGTCGCCCTGACCTCCGAGAAGGGGGTCGGCTCCACGTTCACGGTCACGCTTCCGCTGCCGTAGCGCGCGCCGCCGGCGCACGCGCGGGACTGCGCTAGCGTCGGCGGGGTAGCGTCGCGACCGGCGACGCCGAGCTGTTGATCGGAACGACCACGATGCCGCGCGGGTCGTTGCTGTGCCAGGCGGCGGGGGCGGGCGGGGCGGCGGGCGCGGTCGCCGGCTCATCGGCGCCGCGCGTCGGCGCGCGCGCCGCGCCGATGTCGCGGTGCCGGTTGCTGCTGGGACCATCGGCGCGCTCGTTGCGTGCCAGCGCGGTCCGGGTCGTCGTCGTTCGGCGCGCCGGACGCTTGCGCGCGGCGTTGATTTCTTCGGCCGTCGCGTCGTCGTCCTCGCCGCGCGCGGCGGTGGCGGACGGCCGGCGCGTCGTCGTGGGGCTGGGGCCGCCGGCCAGCGCGGCGGCGATGGCGCTGTCATCGGCGGAGCGCGTCGCGCGGCTTTCCGGGCGCGAAATCGGCGTGCGGCCCTTCTCGGCCGCCCGCTGCGCGCGCGCCGCATCCAGGCGGGCGCGTGCCGCCTCGGCGTGCGCCGCGGCTGCTTCGGCGCGGGCGCTGGAGCTGGCGATATGGGCACGCGCCGCCTCTTGGCGCGCCGCCCAGAGCTGCATCTCCAGCTGGACTTCGAGGCTGAGCACGATCGGCTGACGCGGATTCGCCGAGAACGGATCGCGCCAGTACCAGACCCGCTCGCCCAGCGCCTTGTTGCGCCGCGCCTCGGCCGCCGCCTCGGCGATGAGGTGCGAGATCCGAGCCGTGCTGCGCGGGTCGTCCTGCGCCGCCGCCAACGCTTGGCGCAGGCGGTCGCCCGCCTGGTGTTCCAGCTCGCGCGCGGAACGGACGGGGACCGGCGCGACGTCGCTGACCGATGAGGCCGGCGATCGCACCCGCTCGGGCGCGACCTTGGGCTCGGGGGCGCCGTACGCCGCCGACGAGCGCCCACCGCCGCGCGGCGAAAGAACATCCTGCCAGCGGCCGCGCGCGAAGACCACCGAGGGTGCACCGAGGGCCACGACCAGCGTCGCCAGCACCATCGTCACTACCATCGCGGTCCTCGGTCTCATTCGGTCGCCCCTTCTTCGGCAAAGCTAAGACTGCAAAGTATCGAGCCGGGCGTCAGCGCAGGGCATGATACTGCCGGATGGGGGCCAGTCAATGGCGCACCTCACTTGTTTTCCAGTTGGAAACCCCTCGGTGAGGCAGCTGCTGCCAGTTGGTTACCGCGTCGAAACAAGCGGCGTCACGTTTGTGACTCAGGTCGGATCGGCCGCGCGCCCGGTCGCTTCGGGGCCGGTCGTTTCCAGGCCGGTCGTTCCCGGCTCCGGGGGCGCGCCGGCGGCGGCGCGCAGTCGGTCGAGTAACCCCGGATCGGCGCGGACGTGGAAGATCACGGCGTCGTCCTCGTATCGCTCGCCCAGCACCTCGCAGCCCTCGAAGATCTCGCCGCGCAGCTTCTGGCGGTCGTAGGGGACGCGCAGCTCCGATTCGACCAGGTTGCGCGCGAAGAACGCCAGGATGTGGGCCCGGAACCGCGCCACCTCGGCCGGGTCGCGCGCCGAGATCATGATGGCGTCGGGCCAGCGCGCGCGCAGACCCTCGACGGCGGCCGCCTGCGCCGCCGCGTCGCCGATGCGGTCGATCTTGTTGAATACGATCACGCGCGGCACGGCGCCGGCGCCGATCTCCTCGAGCACTTCGGACGTGACCTGCAGCTGGCGCTCGAACGCCGGATCGGAGGCGTCGACCAGCTGCGCCAGCAAGCTCGCCTCCAGCGCCTCGTCGAGTGTGCTCTTGAAGGACGCCACCAGGCCGTGCGGCAGCTTGTCGATGAAGCCGACGGTGTCGGAGACCAGCACGCGCGGGTGCGCGGCCGGGCTGAGCGCGCGTACCGTCGTGTCCAGCGTCGCGAACAGCTTGTCGGCGACGTAGACCTCGCTGCCGGTCAGCGCGCGCATCAGCGTCGATTTGCCGGCGTTGGTGTAGCCGACCAGCGCCACCCGATTCATGTCGCGCCGGCGGGCCCGCTGCGTGCGTTGCTCCTCCGCCAGGGCGGTCAGCTCGCGCGTGAGCTCGGCGATCCGGTCGCGCAGCTTGCGCCGGTCGAGCTCGAGGTTGGATTCCCCCGCCCCCTTGCCGCCGATGCCGCCGCGCTGGCGATCGCGCCCCTTGCCGGATTCGCGCAGCCGCGGCGCCAGGTACTGAAGCCGCACGATCTCGACCTGCGCCTTGGCCGCGCGCGAGCGGGCGTGCCGCTGAAAGATCTCGAGGATCACCGCGGTGCGATCCATGACCGTCGCCCCGGTCGCCTTCTCGAGATTGCGCGCCTGCGACGGAGAGATCTCGTGATCGACCAGCACGATGCCCACCCGGGAGGCACCGGCTTGCGTCGCCTCGTCCTCGTCCTCGTCCTCGTCCTCGTCCTCGTCCTCGTCCTCGTCCTCGTCCTCGTCCTCGTCCTCGTCCTCGTCCTCGTCCTCGTCCTCGTCCTCGTCCTCGTCCTCGTCCTCGTCCTCGTCCTTGTCCTCGTCCTCGTCCTTGTCCTCGTCCCCGTCCTTGTCCTCGTCCTCGTCCTCGTCCTCGTCCTCGTCCGCCTCGCCCGTCCCCGTCAGCTTCAACAACTCCCCCAGCTTCCCGCTGCCTACAACCGTCCCCGCATGCAGCGCCGATCGACGCTGGGTAATCGTCGCGACGACCTCCAGACCCAGGGTCCGGGCCAGGCGCCCGAGCTCGGTGATCGACGACGTGAAGGCGCCGTCACCGACGTCGGGCAGTTGCACCGCCACGATGGCCGCGCGCGGACGTGAAGCTTCGGGTTCGCTCATGAGGGTCGCCGAGTATAGGGGGTGCTGGCCGTAGCGCTATCCCCGTCGGTCGCTTTGTCAGCGGGCGCCGCCGCCGCCCGAAGGCGGTGCCGCGAACGCGGCGGTCAGATCGCCGCCCAGCCGCACGTCCGACACCGGCCGAGCCGCGTCGAGCCAACCGGCCAGGCGCGCATCGGGGAAGCGCGCGGCGTACGGCTCAGCCCAGGCCAGGTCGGTCCCGCGGGGCGGGCGGGTGAGCTGTTCCTGGGCGACCCCGGTGAGCTTTTCGAAGCTGGCCGGCTCAGCCAGGCCGCCGATCACCCGATCGGCCAGGCGCCGGAGCGCGTGGTCGCGTTCGTCGTACAGCGGGACGCCGTTCGCCGCGGCGAGCTCGGCCAGCATCACCAGCGGCGCCAGCGCGAAGACGTGATAGTGCAGCGCCAGCCGCTGCCGCTCGAGCTCCAGCGGCAAGAGCCCGTCGGCGTCAACCTGCGCCAGACCGATCCGGGCGCGCGCGAGCCCCCAGTCGAAGAAAGTGCGATCACCGCAGGCGACGCCGGCGGCGGCCACCGCCAGGCCGGTCCAGTAGGCGTGGTTGTTCGCGCTCGACTTCCGATCGGTGCGCTCGTACGGCGGCTGGACCGCGGCGGCGATCGCGCACAGCCAGCGCTCGATGCCGTCGCGCGCCGAGGGAGCGAGCCCGGGTGCATCGCGGATCTTGAGGTAGGCGAGCGCCAGGCTCCCCAGCGTCCACTCCCGCTCGTAGGCGCCCTGGCGGTTGGTGGTGCCGAGCAGCGCGCCACCGGTCGCCCAGGCGCGCCAGGGCGCCGGCAGCCAGGTGCGCGTAGCGGACGTCGGCGGGACGGCTGACCATCCACCCGTCGGCAAGCGCGACCACGGCGGCGACGAAGGCGCGCAACGGCCCGAGCGCGGCCAGGTTCTGGGCGCGCAGGTCGGGATCGACGATCGACTTGCTGTCGTCGATGTAGAACGAGACACCGACGACATCGCGCACCGGCGCGATCGAGAGCGCTGCCGGCGGTCGCGGCTCGGGCAGCGGGGAGCCGACGCGGGCGCGCCGGGCTTCGACGTCGAAGGGGGCTTTCAGGTTGTGCGGCGTTGGCGGCGCGGGTGGGGACGGGGACGAGGACGAGGACGGGTAAGTGGTCGCGCGGCACCCAATGTCCAGCGCGATGGCTAACAGCGCTATCGCGACGATGCGTTGGTGTTCGCCGGTAGCCTGTCTGCAAGCCTCGCTCATGCTCAATCCGACGCGGACGCCAGCGCGCGTGCCTTCTCTTCGGCCGTTGCGAGCGACTGGCTGATCTCGTCGGCTTCTTGGCGGGCGTGCGACAGGCGCTGCTCGCCATCGGTCAGGGCCAGGCGCAGTGATGCGACGGTTCGCTCTTCGTTGGCGACCTGCTTGCGGGCGGCGTCTGCCTTGGCACGCAAGCGGGCGACCTCGCGCTGTGCGTCGGCGCGTACCCGCGCGCGTTCGCGGGCGGCGGCCGCCGCTTCGTGCGCGCGGGCCCGTTCCTGGGCGGCGGCCTGCGCCGCCAGTTGCCGGGCGCGCGCCGCCTCCTCGCGGACGCTTGCACGCCCGGAAAGTGGGATCGCCGACGCCGACGCCGACGCCGACGCCGACGGTGAAGTGGCTGCCCTCTTCGTCCCCCCGTCGGCGTCGGCGTCGGCGTCAGCGTCAGCGATCCCTCCGTCCCCTCCGTCCCCTCCGACCGCAGCCACCAAACTCGCGAAGTCCGGCTCGGCGACGTCCCGCAGCAGTCGCCCCGCTTCGATGTCGGCCCGCGTCTCGTCGTCGGCCATTCCGGCGCGCAGCGTGTGGGTGATCCGCTC
Organism: uncultured Pseudomonadota bacterium; assembly: GCA_963778795.1. GTDB lineage: Bacteria > Myxococcota_A > Polyangia > Fen-1088 > Fen-1088 > DASRQZ01. Next base: position 246,637 of record CAVZVU010000001.1, read on the forward strand.
GAGGACCGCCGGGCTCGCCCCCAGCTTGGCCGCCGTCAGGACCTTCTCGGCCGCCGCCCGCAGCGATCGCAGCAGGTCGCGGTGCTCGCCCAGCAACCGAGCGTAGTCCGGCCCGGCGTCGCCGCCGTCACGCGCGCGGCGCGGCGACGTGCGCATCGCGGCGCTCACCTCACCCAGCCGTTTCAGCGACGGAATCTCGGCGTGCGCCAGCTGGTTCACCACCCAGACCGCCACGCTCGGCTTCGCGAGCTTGGCGATCGCCTGCGCCTCGTCGCGCCGCCCCACGCTCTTGAGCGCCGCCGCCAGACGCTTGCGTTCCTCCACGAACCCCGACAACGGGGCGGCCAGCAGGCGGGCGATCTCGTCCGGCTCGTCGGTCACGTCCCCATTCTAATGCCGCCCAAAGATCCAAGCCTTACCCGTCCTCGTCCCCGTCCCCGTCCCCGTCCTGTTCGCAAACTAACCCCGCTCGCCTTACCCCTTGGTAACCTCACGCCGTGTCCGGGCGTAGAGCGATTCCGATGGGTGATGGGCCGCCGCGGCTGCAGAAGGTGACCGACGTCCCGAGCGGCGACGTCGAGCAGGGGCGCGCCCACTTCCGACTGCGCGCCTGGGGTGATGCCTACGACACCCTCGCCCGCGCCGATCACTGCACGGCGCTGGCCGTCGAAGACGTCGAGCGGCTCGCCTGGTCGGCGGCGCTCACCGGTCGCGACGCCGAGATGGTGCAGTTGCTGGAGCGCAGCTACCAGATCGACCTCGCCCGCGGCGAGGAGATCGCCGCGGGGCGAGCGGCGTTCTGGATCGGCTTTCGCCTGTTCGCGCTCGGCGAGGCGGGGCGGGCCAGCGGCTGGCTCGCGCGGGCCCAGCGCCTGACCGAGGGGCAGGACTGCGTCGAGCGGGGATACCTCAAGCTTCCGGAGTTTCACCGACACTTCGCCGCCGGCGATCCGGCGGCGGCGGCCGCCGCTGCCGCCGAGGCGGTCGCGGTCGGTGTGCGTTTTCGCGACGCCGATCTGGTCGCCTTCGCGCGGGGCCTGCAGGGGCGCGCGCTGGTGCGTCAGGGGCAGATCGACGCCGGGCTGGGGTTGGTCGACGAAGCGATGGTGGCGGCGACCAGCGGCGAGCTGTCGCATCCGATCGTCGTCGGCCTGATCTACTGCACCGCGATCGCCAGCTGCCAGTGGGTGTTCGCGATCGGCCGCGCCCGCGAATGGACGTCGGCGCTGGCCGCCTGGTGTGATTCCCAGCCGCAGCTGGTGGTGTTCACCGGGACCTGCCTGGTGCACCGCGCCGAGATCCTGCAGCTGGGCGGCGCCTGGCCGGAGGCGATCGACGAGGCCCGCCGCGCGTCCGAGCGCGCACCGCTGGCCCACGATCTCGCCAGCGCCGCCGGGGCGGCCTACCAGCGGGCCGAGATCCATCGGCTGCGCGGCGAGCTGATCGAGGCCGAGGAGGCTTATCAGCGCGCAGGTGAGCTCGGGCGCGAGCCACAGCCGGGGCTGGCGCTGCTGCGACTCGGGCAGGGGCGCTGCGCCGCCGCCGCGAGCGCGATCCGCCGCGTCCTCGGCGAAACCGCCGACGACCTGGGGCGGGCGCGCCTGCTGCCGGCGGGGGTCGAGATCCTGCTCGCGCTCGGCGAGCGGGAAGAGGCGCGGCGCGCGTGCGGCGAGCTGGAGGCGATCGCCGCGCGCGCCGCCGCCGAGAACCACCGCAGCGCCGAGACCACCGAGATCCTCGGCGCGCTGGCGGCGCAGGCGCGCGGGGCGGTGCAGCTGGCCGACGGCGAGGCTCAGGCGGCGGTGGCGTCGTTGCGGCGCGCCTTTCAGGTCTGGCAGCAGATGGCCGCCCCCTATCCGGCGGCACGCCTGCGCGTCCTGCTGGCCGAGGCTTGTCGCGCGCTCGGCGACGACGAGAGCGGTCGGCAGGAGCTTCGTTTCGCGCGCGAGGCTTTCGTGCGCCTCGGGGCCACCCCCGACGTCGCGCGCATCGACGCGCCGGCCAGCGGGCAGGGTGCGGGCGCGCGTTCCGGGCTGAGCGCGCGCGAGCTCGAGGTGCTGCGTTTGCTGGCGTCGGGCAAGACCAACAAGGTGATCGCCAAGCAGCTCTTCCTGAGCGAGAAGACCGTCGACCGGCACGTCAGCAACATCTTCACCAAGATCAACGTGGCCAGCCGCGCCGCCGCGACCGCGTTCGCGTACCAGCGCCAGCTGCTCTGACGCGGCGACGCATGGGTAAAACTACCCATGCTGGACGCGCGCGAAATTGGGGGATCCACCCGAAGTCGCCGCGCGCGCATGTCGCTAGCTTGAAGCCATGAGCCAGGCACAGACCGAAACGCAAACCCAAACCCAACCGCGAACCCAAGCCAACCGAGACGCGACCGGCACCACCACCGAACGTGCTGATCAACACTACGACGTCGTCGTGATCGGCGGAGGGCAAGCCGGAATGGCGGTCGGGTACTACTTGAAGAAGCGCGGCCTGCGCTTCGTGATTCTCGAGGCCAACCCCCGCGTGGGCGACGTGTGGCGGCAGCGCTGGGATTCATTGCGCCTGTTCACGCCCGCGAAGTTCGACGGCCTGGTCGGGATGCGGTTCCCCGCGCCGGCCAATTCGTTCCCGACCAAGGACGAGATGGCCGACTACCTCGAGACCTATGCCGCTCGCTTCTCGCTGCCGGTGCGCACCGGCGCACGCGTTCAGCGGCTGTCACGCTGGGGCAACGGCTATCGCGTCGAGACCAGCGACCAGACGATCGAGGCCGATCAGGTCGTGGTCGCCATGGCCAGCTACCAGAGCCCGCCAGATCCCCAAGTTCGCGCGCGAGCTGCGCGGCGACATCGTGCAGCTGCACTCGAAGGAGTACAAAAGCCCCGCGCAGCTGCGCGACGGAGGCGTGCTGATCGTCGGCGCCGGCAACTCGGGCGCGGAGATCGCGGTCGACCTGGCGGGCAAGCATCGGGTCTGGATGTCGGGGCGCGACGTCGGGCACATCCCCTTCCGCATCGACGGGCTCGCCTCGCCGGCTGCTGCTGGCGCGCCTGGTGCTACGGGTCGCCTTTCACCGCGTGCTGACGGTGAAGACGCCGATCGGGCGCAAGGTGCGGCCCAAGATCCTGGCGCACGGTGGGGCGCTGATCCGGGTCAAGCCGGCGCAGCTCGCCGCGCTGGGCATCCAGCGCGCGCCGCGCGTCGCCGGCGTGCGCGACGGGCTGCCGCTGCTCGACGACGGACGCACGCTCGATGTCACCAACGTCGTCTGGTGCACCGGCTTCCACCCCGGCTTCTCCTGGATCGATCTGCCGGACTTCCGTTTCGACGCGGGCGCGCACGGCGAGCCCGAACACCAGGGCGGCGTCGTGCCGGCAGCGCCCGGGCTGTACTTCGTCGGGTTGCATTTCCTGTATGCCTTCTCGTCGACGATGATCCACGGCGTCAGTCGCGACGCGAAGCGGATCGTCGGCGCCGTCGCCGCGCGCGCCGCCGCGGGGGGCAAGCAGGTGGTGCCGCGCGCCGCCCGCTCGGCCGCGGCTGCCGTCGGTCAAAGCCGGTGATGCGCGGGGGCGCGCCGTCGCGCTTTCGTTGAACAGCGGCGCGCGCAATTCATGGTAGTTGTTCGGACATGTTGCGGCTGCATGACAACCTGACATCGGGAAATGGTTTCAAGGTGCGCCTCCTGCTGGCGCAGCTCGCGCGTCCCTACCAGCGCATCGAGTACGACATCGACCGGCGCGAGACGCGCACGCCCGAGTTTCTGGCCAAGAACCCCAACGGGCGCATCCCGCTGCTGGAGCTGGAGGACGGCAGCTTCCTCGCCGAATCGAACGCCATCCTCTGGTATCTGGCCGAGGGGACGCCGTTCCTGCCCGAGGACCGCCGCGCGCGCGCCGAGGTCTTGCAGTGGATGTTCTTCGAGCAATACAGCCACGAGCCCAACATCGCGACCGTCCGTTTCTGGATCACCCACGCCGTGCCGACGACGCCGCTGATGGAGCTGTCGCTGCCCGCGAAGCGCGCGCAGGGGGTCGCCGCGCTGGCCGTGATGGACGGCCACCTGGCGCGCCGCCCGTTCTTCGCCGGCGAGCGCTACAGCATCGCCGACATCGCCCTTTACGCCTACACGCACGTCGCGGGCGAGGGCGGCTTCGACCTTGGCCCCTACACCCACGTCCGCGACTGGCTCGCCCGCGTCGCCGCCCAGCCTCGGTACATTCCGATCACCCAGCCATAGTTTGGGTAGCGATCATTGGCAATCGGCTGGACCGGTGGCGGTGGCCGCGCCGCAGGTTTGCTCCGAGACCGCGCAATCGACGGCGGCGAGCGCGCCATCGTAGCACCAGGTCAGCACCGTCCCCTGGCAAGCGCCCGCCGCGGTCACGGCGCCGCACGCACGGCGCGAGATCGCGGCCGGGCAATCGGCACAGCCGCCCGATTCACCGAGCGCGGGCCGCGCGCGGAACAGCTCCTCGAGCGTCCAGCCACGACGGTGCAGCTCGTCGGCGACGTCGCGGCCGACGAAGCGCACGTGCCACGGCTCGGGACGGTAGCCGGTGAGTCGTTGCTTGCCCGCCGGGTAGCTGAGCGCAAAACCATGCTCGAACGCGTGTGCGGCCAGCCAATCGATCGCCGCCGTCGTCGGCAACCGCAGGTCGATCGCCGTCCCCAGCTGATGCTCGCTGTGCCCCGGCCGCGCCGCGCGCCCCCGCTCCTTCATGGTGCGGAAGACCCGCGTCTGATCCTGGTACGATCGATAGGTCGAGTTGATGTGAACGGCGTGTCCCGCGGCGCGCGCCGCCGCCATCAGGTCGGCGAGCGCCGCCGCCGCCGTCGCTTCCACGCGGTGTTTGCCGCGCGGGCTCGGCGCGCCGCCGTCGTCGAGCCGCACCAGCGCCGCCCCGGGGTCGAAGGCGCAGGCGGCGAGGCAGCGCGCCGGGTTGACCCAGGCCAGTCGCGGCGCCGCGGGGCGCTCGGCTGCTGCCTCGGGCGCGCCGGTCGCCGTTGACGAAGGGGGCGTCGCCGCGTCGGGCGGCGACGTGGCTTCCGCCGGCAACGCGGCCGGTGGGGCCGAAGGTGCGGGCGACGCCCCCGGCGGGGCCGCCGGTGCGTGTGCAGCGGCCGGCGCTACCGGCGGTCGCGCGGACTGTGCCGCCCCTGCGCACCCGGCTGAGCCGGCCGTCACCAGACCACCGGCGAGGGCAACGGCCGCCGCAAAGATCACGGCACGGGGCGGTTTTCGAGTCGGCGGCGCCAACCGCCCCAGCTTCGAGCATCTGGCCCGCCGCCGCCACCGTTTTCAGCGGCGAGACGCGCGTGCGCGGCGCGTCGCGCGCGGCGGTCGCCGCACTACGGAACGATCGGGATCTGGAACTCCTCCCACGACGGGGTGTGGTTGCTGGTGGTCAGGTCCTGGTTCCACAGGTAGACGGCGGGATAGGTCGTGGTGCTGCGTCTCGCTGGTGACGACGGCGGTCATGTACAGCTGGCCGCGCGGCGGCGAGATGTCGTAGCGATACGACGAGAAGATCAGCCAGTAGATATTTGTAGCCGTCGGCGCTGCCGACCTCGGGCGACCACTTCGCCCACGAGTTGTCCCAGCCGGTCTTGTTCGGGATAGACGCGCGTGTTGGGCAACACCGGCGGCGTGCAGCGCGGGCGGATCGTTGGCCCGCAGGCGCGTCGCCGTGCCGCCGGCCGCCGGCACGACCCAGACCTCGGCGGCGGGGTTGAAGAACATGCCGCCGTCGTAGGGCTGGCCGGTCGGCGTCAGGTTGGCGTCGCTCTGGGGCAGGCGATTGAACGCGACCAGCTCGTCGTCGGGCGAGAACGCCGGGTAGTACTCGGCGAAGCCGGGATCGGCGGCGCCGGCGATCGGGTGCGCCGTGCCGCCGGCGCGATCGCCGAACGGGACGGTGTAGAGATCGGCGGTGCCGACGCCCAGGCGGCCGTCCTGGTTGGCGTTGGTCGACGTGTAGACGATCTTGGTGCCGTCGTGGCTGAAGTTGGGCGCGGCGGCGCCCGCCGGATCGCCGCTGCGCGCGATCACGCCCGACGCGCCGGAATCGAGCTCCATCCAGATCAGGTTGGCGTTGGGATCGACCGGCTGCGTGCTCAGCGACGTGATGGCGATGTGATCGCCGGCGGCCCAGTGCTGGCCCGAGAAGCGTGATGATGCCGTGCAAGTCCTGCGTCAGCGCGTCGACGCCGGTCGCGCCCAGAAAGTCCGGCATCTCGCCGGTCGCGCCCCGGCTCGACCGAGGCCAGCGCGTTGCCCCAGGGATAGTTGCCGGTGAAACCGACGAAGGCGCCGTCGGGCGTCGCCGTGTGGCAGCCGATGCAGCTCTCGTTGGCGCCGCTGGTCGTCTGCTGCACCTGCGGCACCTTCAGCACCGACACCACGCGCTCGTCGCCGACGCCGAAGCCGAACAGCTCGGTGTTGGTCGGGTTCGACGCGTCGTAGCCGCGCAGCGCCCAGTACACCATCTTGCCGCCCGCGGCGACCGGCGCGATGGTGAACGACGTCGTGCTGGCGGCCGTCGACGCCGCCGGAGCCCAGCGCGCGCACCGAGACCTCGATCGGGACGTTGACCACGTGCATGGCCAGCCCCTGCCAGATCTGCCTTGTCCATCGTCCAGTTGTCGGCGGTGGTGTAGACGACCAGGTCGTTGGCTTCCTTGCTGGAGTGAAAGGTGATCTGCAGCAGCGACGCGCCCGCGCGCCGAGACCTTGACGCGCGGGCGCAGCCAGTTGTTGGGCAGCAGCGTGCCGTCTTCCGGCTCGGCGATGCACGGGCCGGCGGCGGTGCCGGCGCGCGGTGAACATCGACGGCGCGCTGGTCGGCGCGCCGCCGGTGATGATCGGCGCCGCCGGGAAGTCGGTGCACAGCCCGTTGCACTGCTGTGATCTTCACCGGCGGCGGCTTGATGCCGCCGTCGGGTTGATCCTGGCTGGCTCGATTGGCGCGGGTAGCTCAAGGTGCAGCCCGACAGGCAGAGACACGCCGGCCGCCGCCAGCGCGGCCAGCCGGGTTGTATTGCGCTCGAGCTTGGTCACGTTCATTGTCGCCCCGCCCGTCAGCCGGTCAGCCGATTCCCGGCTGACATTGTCCGGCGACGCAGATCTCGCCGCTGCCGCAGCAGGTGCAGCCGCAGCGCACGACGTCGGGGCTGCAGGTGACCGGGATGCACTGGCCGTTGTTGCAGATCTGGCCGCAACCGCACGCCGGCGTGCAGACCTTGCCCGGGCACAGCCCGTTGGTGCAGGTGCCGCCGCCCGCGCAACCGCAGGTGCCGCCGCAGCCGTCGCCGCCGCCGCAGGTGCCGTCGGTGGGGCAGCTCGGCTTGCAGCAGCTGCCGCCGTAGACCACCGAGCCGCTCTGGCAGCCGCAGGTCTTGCCGCAGCCGTCGGACATGCCGCCGCGGCTGTTGTCGGCGGGACAGTTCGGCGTGCAGCAGGCGCCCATGTAGAGCGACGCGCCCGCTGCCGCAGCCGCAGGTGCCGCCGCAGCCGTCGTCCTTGCCGCCGTTGCTGCCGTCGGCGGGGCAGTTGGGCGTGCAGCAGCTGCCGCCGTAGAGGACGGAGCCGCTCTGGCAGCCGCAGGTCTTGCCGCAGCCGTCGTCCATGCCGCCGCGGCTGTCGTCGGCGGGGCAGTTGGGCGTGCAGCAGGCGCCCATGTAGAGGATGGCGCCGCTCTGCGCAGCCGCAGGTGCTTGCCGCAGCCGTCGTCCATGCCGCCGTGGCTGCCGTCGGCGGGGCAGTTGGGCGTGCAGCAGCTGCCGCCGTAGAGGACGGAGCCGCTCTGGCAACCGCAGGTCTTGCCGCAGCCGTCGGACATGCCGCCGCGGCTGTAGTCGGTCGGGCAGTTCGGCGTGCAGCAGGTGCCCATGTACAAGCGTCGTGCCGCTCGCGCAGCTGCAGGTTCCGCCGCAGCCGTCGGACATGCCGCCCTTGCTGCCGTCGGCGGGGCAGTTGGGCCGGCAGCAGCTGCCGCCGTACAGCACCGAGCCGCTCTGGCAGCCGCAGGTCTTGCCGCAGCCGTCGGACATGCCGCCGCGGCTGTAATCGGTCGGGCAGTTCGGCATGCAGCAGGCGTTCATATAGGTGGTGCTGCCGGCGGCGCAGGGGCACTTGCCGTTGCAGCCGTCGTCGAGGCCGGCGCGGCTGCCGTCGGCGGGACAGGTCGGCGTGCAGACGCAGGTGCCGACCGAGCAGTGACCGTTGGTGCCGCAGCCGGCGGCGCCGCAGTCGCAGGTGTCGATGCAGGCGCCGTTGCTGCAAACGCTGCCGGCGGCGCACTTCACGCCGGCGCACAGGTTCACGACGCAGTTGCCGCCGCTGCACACTTGATTGCTGGCGCAATGAACGGTGGCGCACGGATTGGCCGCCGCGCAGGTCAGATTGCACGCCTTGCCCGGCGCCGCACGCGGCGTCGCAGGCGTTGAGCATCACGCACTTGCCGGTGCCGTGCGAGCAGTACTGTCCCGTCGGGCAGACCACGCCGCTGCACGGCTGCGAGAAGCAGCCGATGACGCACTGGCCGTCGACGCAGGTCTGGCCGGTCGCGCAGGTCACGCCCGCGCACGGATCGGTCACCTGCGACGCAGCTCGCGTGGCAGGTGGTGCCGGTCGCGCAGCTCATCGCCGTCGCGGCGACGCAGGGATCGGCCTGACACGAACCATTCAGGCAGACCTGTCCGGTCGCGCAGCCGGCAGGACAAGTTGTCGATCCGGTGCCGCCGCCGTTGCCGGCGTGGCCGCCGCCGTCGACCGCGCCGCCGTGCCCGCCGTGGCTGCCGTTGCCGCCGCCGTTCGATGCCGGCGCGTCGGCGCTGCCGTCGTTGTCGCCGGCGTCGGCGCCACCGCCAGGGTGGCCGGTCTCATGAAACACGCAACCGGTCGCCCCGAGGGCGATCACCAAGGCGACGAGCATCGCGCGCCGCCCGTCCCCCACTTGCGATCCCGGAAATTCCACCGCGGACAAACGCCGGAACAGCGCGCTCACCATGAGCTTCGCATCGGCTTCTCCGTCGGTGACTTGAGGATCGGCGCGCACCGCGGCGCGGTTGCCGCAACTCAGCGTATGGGCGTGTGCGCGGGTCGATCCCCGGACCTCACCGGTGGCACAACAGCCACCCGCCGCGCGCCGTGCAAATTCACGAATTTCACGGCCCGGGCTCGGTGAGCGTGGCCTGGCAGACCGGCGCGTCGGCGGCGTCGACGCAACTCAGCTCCAGCCGGTAGTCGACGCGGTGCGCGCGGCAAAGCCGGAAGTGGGGCTGGTCGCTATAGAGGATGAAGTCCCCTTGTCGCAGCGGGACCGGATGCGTGCCCATCGCGCCTCGCAAGGGCAGGCCGGTCTCCGGGCCGGCGCCGTCGATGGAGACGCGGCAGTCGGTGGCGGCGAGCGTGAATTGCTGCGGCTGCTGCGCGCAGGTGCCGTCCTCGTTGACGATGAACGCCTCCGCGTCGGGACAGACCGGATCGGTGCAGCCGAGGTGCGCCAGCGCCGCGACGGTCGGTAGCAACAACCACGAGCGCCGGCGCGGCCTGCGCCCGCTCACGGCTGCACCGTGAGGCGCGAGCGACAGAGCGGCACGGCCGGATCGGCGCCGACACAGGTGAACCAGAGGGCGTCCCCTTCGAGCGCGGCGTGGCAAGAACGATAGCCCGGGGTGCAGAAGAGCGGACGCCCAGCGGCCGTGCCCGCGTCGGCGACGAAAGGCGTGCCCGCGTCGACGACCGGTCCCGCGTCGCCGGCGGTGCCGGCCGCGCCGTCGTCGTTCGCGTCGTCGCCCGCATCGGCGAGGCCGGCGGCGTCGCTGGCGCCGTCGATCGCGTTCGCATCGCCGCCATCGCCCGCGTCGACCGGGAGCGGTGGCGGCGGCGGAGCGAAGTTGGAGCAGGTTCCGATGTTCACGAACCATTCGCCGCGATCCAGCGTGTACGGACAGCTGGTCCCGGTGTAGCGCTGGCTGAGCCTGGTCGCGTCGTTGCCGCTGCCGGCGGGCAGCGGGGTCAACAACGCAGGCGCGTTCGTGATCGTCAGCTGCCCGGCGCTGGGATCGGCCTCGACCACGACCAGGCCGCCCGCGCCGCAGTCCCCGTCGACGCTGAACACCATGGGCGCCGACCAATCGGTGCACTGCACGGGCGCGCTGGTCGCGACCAGCGCCAGCGATCCGGTGATCAGCGCCAGCGCGCCGGCGACGCTGCCCCAGCGCGGGTGGGGCGTGCCGGTGCGCGCGCGCCGCAGCCCGTAGATCATCGCCAGCGGCGCGCAGGCGAGCGCCAGCAGATCGGTCGGATCGCGGGTCAAGACGATCCGCTTGCCGGGCAGCAGGATCGCAAGCGCGTGGCTGAACCAGGCTCCGGCGAGATCCGACATCTCCAGCGCCGAGAAGACGATCACCGTGACCACGCCGCCCGCCCAGAGTCGGCGGCGTGCGCTCCACTCGAAGATCAACCCCAGCGCCGCCGACACCAGCAGCGGCATCAGGAAACAGATCGCGACGTCCGACAGCTTGCCGGTCAGCGCGTTGTGAAACGCCAGCTTCAGCAGGCGATCGTTGGCCAGCAGCAAGCCGACCATCGCGAGGGGCAACAGCGCCCCGAGCTCCGCGAGCGCCGCCGCGCGATGGGCCGCCGCGCGCTTCAAAACGTCACTCCGAGCGAGAACATCAGACCGTGGGTGCGGTGCGCCTGGCCGCTGTTGGGGATCAGCCGATCGGGCTCGCGCTCCTGAAACAGGTCGACGAAGTAGGCGGTCTCGATCCGTACGCGGGCGAGCTCGTGGCGTCCCAAGAGCATCCCGAACGTGGGGCGCAGCTGCAGGCCGTTGGCGCCCTGTCCGCCGAGCTTCTGCACGACGTACCAGGCGCCCGCCCCAAGATAAGGCAGAAGACGCTCGCCGGTGCCGAGCGGCATCATAAGATCCATCCCGGCGCCCGCCATGCGTTGGGCGTCGCTGCCGGACTCGCTCTCGAAGCCGAAGCTTGCCAGCACATAGCCGGCGTCGAGGGCAACCAGCACCGCGAACCCGCCGAGCGGGGTCGTCTGGCGGGACGGCGAATCGAGCGGCACCATGACGGCGGCGCGCACGCCGAAGGTCACATTGCGCGGTTCCGCGCGCCGGCCGCTCGCCGTCGCGCCGGTGGCGGTCGGTGCAGCGGAGCTGATCGCGAGCCCGCCCGCGCTCGCCTCGCCGCGCCTGGCCGCGTCGGGCGTCGCGCCGAGCTGGTCGATCACTCGCAGCGTCAGCCACTCGGCGAAGTCGGGCAGCAGCTCGGGGCCGGCGGTGGTCGACTCGTGAACGTGGCAAACGAGCTGGCCGCTGTGCGCGTCCCAGCAGCGCAGATCGAGGGTCGTCTGTCCCTGGTCGTGCGAGACGTCGAGCGCCACCGCGACGCGCGAGTCGGTGAGCTCTGCCAGGGCGATCGCCTCGTGGGCGCCCGGTCGGTCGGCCGTCGGCGGGCGATCGAAGTCGGCCACGCGAAAGCGATTCGGGCGGCCCAGGCTCTCGACCAGCAGCCGGCGCGCGCGCTCGACGATCAGCGCCGATACGCCGCGCCCGCTGGCCGGCAAGACGACCAGCGGCGGCCACCACCCGCCGGCGGCGCCGGCCGGTCGCGCCAGCAAGAGCAAAAGCAAAAGGACGAGGACGACCGGCACGATCAGCGCCACACCGCTTTGGCGGCGCGATCGCGCCATCCATGTCGCGATCGCGCTCATGGTTGCGGTCTCGCCGCGTCGGGCGGGGCAGCCGCGTCCGCGGTGGTGGGGGTGGTGGCGGGCCCGGGGGTCGCGCTCGCTGGTGGCGCCGCCGGCGCGGGCGGAGGAGCCATCGCCGCGGGTGGCCAGGTCGGTGGCGGCGGCGGCCCTTCGGAGAGCCAGGGATCGCGGCGAGGCGCCCCGGGAGGCGCGCCGCCCGCCGCCTGCGGGATGAACGGCGCCGACATGGTCCCCGGAGCGCCCGACGCTGCCGTCGCTGGCCGGAAGGGGAGGAACGGCGGTTCGAGCAGGCGTTCCGCAAGCGCCCCCTTGGCGTCGCGGCAGCGGGAAGCCTGCACGTATCCGTAGGTTGCCGAGGCCAGCGCCCCGGTGACGGCGAGCGTCCCCTCGACGACGCCGTTTCTTTCCTGCGGGTTGGCGCCGTCGCTGAGCATCCCGATCAGGATCAAACCCCCGACGACCGCGTCGCTGGTCGGCGCGAGGAAGCTCGATGTGCAGTCGAAGTAGTGGCGCGACGCATGGTCACGGGGCGGCCCCTCGACGAACGCCAGCGAGCAACCGGAAGCTGAGCCGGCCAAGAGGGCGACGGCGATGGCGCCGATCATCATCGTCCGCGCCGCTCTCCGGCTGATGATCTCCGCAATCATGAAACAAACCTCAGCAAACGACATGCCCGTCGTTCGTATGGGTCCCGAATTGGTCGATCGTCACGGCGTCACCGATGCGAACGCGCTAGTGTCTGGACGGAGCTGGGCGTAGGCGGATGAAGGTGATGACGAGTTTTTTCGATCCAGGGCACGACCCTCGGCGGCACAACCGTCGCCAAGACCGTCACCAAGACCGTCACAACGACGGAGCGGGGGCATCCCCGTGAGCTTCGCGCCCGGGGCCCTGCTCGAGCAAGACGAGTCGCCACCGTTCGAGGTGGCCGGTCGGGACGGTCGTTCTCCCTTCGTGATCATCTGCGATCACGCGGGGCGCCTGCTGCCGCGCGCGCTGGGCGCGCTGGGGCTGCCGGAATCGGAGCTGGTCAGGCACGTCGCCTGGGACATCGGCGCCGGCGGCCTCGCGCGCCGGCTGGCCACTGCGCTGGACGCCTTCGTCGTCTGCCAGCGCTATTCGCGGCTGGCCATCGACTGCAACCGCCCGCTGGCCGCGCGCGATTCGATCGCCCCAAGCAGCGAGCGGACGGTGATCCCCGGCAACCAGCAGGTGACGCGCGAGCAGGCCGACGCGCGCGCGCGCGCGATCTTTCACCCCTACCATGATCAGATCCGCGGCGAGCTCGATCGCCGCCGCGAGCTGCGCCGTCCGGCGATCCTCGTCGCGGTGCACAGCTTCACGCCGGTCTTCCTCGACGAGGCGCGCCCCTGGCACGTCGGCGTGCTGTTCAATCGCGACGCCCGGCTGGCCGAACCCCTGCTGCAGCTGCTGCGCGCCGAGGGCGATCTGGTCGTCGGCTGCAACCAGCCCTACGCGGTCAGCGACGAATCCGATTTCTCCATCGTCCACCACGGCGAGCAGCGCGACGTCCCCCACGTCGAGCTCGAGATTCGCCAAGATCTGATCGCCGACGACACCGGCCAGATCGCCTGGGCGGCCCGCCTCGCGCGTCTTCTTCCCGCCGCCGCCCGATCGCTCGCGGGAGCGATCTGATTTCCCCAAGGAGCACCATGCAGATTCGCGTAGGCTACGAGCTTCAATACGACCTTCCCCAGCCGACTCCGATGATCTTGACCCTGCACGTGCACTACAGCCGGGCATCGGACATGGTGCGGCCCGATCACATGATGGTGACGCCCGCGGTGCCGATGGCGGCCTACCGCGACGGATTCGGCAACTGGTGCACCCGCCTGGTCGCGCCGCAGGGACGCTTCCGGGTGACGTCGGACAGCCTGGTCAACGACACCGGCGTGCCCGACGCGGTCTTTCCCTTTGCGCTGCAACACCAGGTGCCACAGCTGCCGGAAGAGGCGCTGGTCTTCCTGCTCGGCAGCCGCTACTGCGAGACCGACCGCCTGTCGGAGATCGCCTGGAAGCTGTTCTCCGCGACGCCGCTGGGGTGGGCGCGCGTGCAGGCGGTCTGCGACTTCGTTCACAACCACATCACGTTCGGCTACGAGCACGCCAGCTCGACCAAGACCGCCTGGGACGTGTACGTCGAGCGCAGGGGGGTCTGTCGCGACTTTGCGCATCTGGCGATCGCGCTGTGCCGTTGTCTCAACATCCCGGCGCGCTATTGCACCGGCTATCTCGGCGACATCGGCATGCCGCCGCCGTACGGGACGATGGATTTCGCCGGCTGGTTCGAGGTCTACCTCGGCGGCGCGTGGCACACGTTCGATGCGCGCAACAACATGCCGCGCATCGGCCGCGTGCTGATCGCGCGCGGCCGCGACGCCGCCGACGTCGCCATCTCGACCACCTTCGGCCCCAACGTGCTCAGCAGCTTTCGAGTCTGGACCGACGAGGTGCCCGCCGCCTGAGGCCGATCCATTTCGGATAAGGGAAACGCCAAGACGCCAGGACGCCAGACGAAGCCAGACTCCGGATTTTCCAACGGGCCCGGACCATGGCGTCCTGGCGTCTTGGCGTTTCTTCGCATCCGACAGTAGCGGGCGGCCCCGGATTAGTGGCAATCTCCTGCGCGTTGTGGGGCGCCGGCCGGCGGGCGGGGTGAGCGAGCGGAGCTGGTGGGACGGAGCGGAAGCGTGATGCGAAGAGATGCTTATCGATCTTCGAAGTATCTTGGTGCTGCGACTGGTCAACGTGCCCGTCGTCCTGGGCTATTGACCGAGGTGACGCGGCGCTGGATTGACGCGGGCGATCGGTTCGTTACAGATTGGGTGCGCGCCAGGAAGAGGGCTGGTTTCATGCGCAGTCGGTCGTCGGCGTTTTCCAACGCTTTGGTTCTGGGGGTCGCGTTGTGCGGTCTGGTGGCGGCGTCGTGCGCGCGCACGAAGGCGATCGATACCGGCAGCGGCGGCAGCGGAGGCGACGGCGCCGACGCCGACGCCGACGCCGACGCCGCGGTCATGGACGCCGCAGTCGAGCAGCCGCCGCCCGAGACGCTGGCGAACGGCGAACCGTGCACCGCCGACGGCCCCGCGTGCACCAGCGGATTCTGCGTCGACGGCGTCTGCTGCGGGACCGCGTGCGCCGACATCTGTACCTCCTGCAACACCGAGGCGAGCGCGGGCATCTGCGTCCCGAGCCCCGTCGGCACCGACCCGCGCGAAGACTGTCCCGACGACGGCGTCGCGAGCTGTGGTCGCGACGGCACGTGCGACGGTTCGGGCGCTTGCCGCCGCTATCCGATCGGCGTCATCTGTCGCGGGCAGACCTGCCTGGGGTCGACGCGCACCAACGCCTCTCGCTGCGACAACGCCGGGAACTGCCGGCCGACCTCGGGGCAACCGTGCGATCCCTACCAGTGCGACGCCACCGGCAACGACTGCCGGTCGACCTGCGGCGACAGCTCGGACTGCATCGCCGGCACCTTCTGCGACGGGGACAGCTGCGGCAAGAAACCGCTGGGCGCCGCCTGCGCCGTCGGTGACGACTGCAACAGCTCGATCTGCGCGCAGGGTGTCTGCTGCGCCACCGACTGCTCCGGGACCTGCCAATCCTGCGCGCTCACCGGCTCGGCCGGCACCTGCACCGACGTCCCCGCGGGCGAGGATCCACTCGAGAAGTGCGCCGACACCGGGCGCGTCGGTTGCGGCACCGACGGTGCCTGCGACGGTCAGGGGAGCTGCCGGCTCTATGCTGCGGGGACGGTCTGCAAGGATCCGTCGTGCGCGGGCACGACGGGGACGGCGCAGGGGCGCTGCGACGGCGCCGGCACCTGCGCCGTCGGGCCGCCGCTCACCTGCGGCCCGTGCCAGGTCTGCACCCTGACCGGCGTCGCGCCGATCTGCTCGCCGGTGGCGGTGGGTCTCGCCCCGGTGGTGGCGAGCCAGTGCGCCACGCAAGCAGTCGCCACCTGCGGGACCGACGGAACCTGCGACGGAAACGGTGCGTGCCGGGTCTACGCCAGCGGCATGGTGTGCATGCCGGGCACCTGCCCGACCGGCGCCGACGCGCACGCCGGCGCGCCTGTGCAACGGCGCCGGCGCCTGTCTGGCCGCAGCCAGCACCGCTTGCCCGGGTGGATTTCTCTGCGACGCCGCCAACAACGCCTGCAAGACCAGCTGCACCGTGGCGACGTCGGCCGCCGATTGCCTGGCCCCGAACGTCTGCACCGGGACGATCTGCGGATCGATCCGCCTGCTTTATTCGAACCGGCAACGTCACCGGCGCGACGCAGGGCCCGCTCGCGCACTTCGAGCTCATCAATCTGGGCGCCGGCGGTTCCGCTCAGCGATCTGACGATCCGGTACTGGTACACCGCCGATGGCACCGGAATCCAGCAGGCGGCCATCGACTTCGCGTCCAACGGCGCCAACGTGCTGATTCAGGGCAACGTCACCTCGCTCTTCACGCCGGTCACGCGCGTCGGCGCCGACACGGTCCTGCAGCTGGGATTCACCGCCGCCGCCGGCACGCTGGCCTGCCAGCGGGGGAACGACCTTCGTGCAATCGCGCTTCAACAGACCATCGACGTTCGCGATCAACTACACCCAGACCGGCGACTACTCTTTCGACCCGACCAAGACCACGCTCGCCGATTGGACCCACGTGACGTTGTACCGCCAGGGAACACTGATCTGGGGAATCGAGCCCGCGCCGCGGTAGTTCGCGTCTCGACTCCTTGCGCACGTCAATTCCGTCAAAAAGATTTCATGAAGGGTGCGGTTTGAGGACTGTGGGGGCAGTGCTCTTGTTTGGCCTTCCCTAGCGCGGGACATCCGTGCTCAACTCCGCAATCAAGGAGGTTCGCCCATGGCTGAGCTCTTGAGCAAGGCGCGGACGGTCGCGAAACCTGGCTTCAACCGTTGGTTGATCCCCCCCTGTGCCCTCGCAACCCATCTTTGTATCGGCCAGGCATACGCAATCAGCGTGTTCAACCTGCCGTTGACCAAGCAACTCGGCATCACCAAATCGCTGCCTGACGATTGGAAGCTGACCCAGCTCGGCTGGATCTTCACGATCGCGATCTTCGTGCTGGGCGCTTCGGCGGCGCTGTTCGGCAAGTGGGTGCAGGCCCAGGGACCACGCAAGAGCGGTCTGGTCGCGGCGGCCTGCTGGGGGCTCGGCTTCCTGGTGGGCGCGCTCGGGATCTCGACGCACCAGCTCTGGCTGGTTTACCTCGGGTATGGCGTGCTCGGCGGCTGCGGGCTCGGCATCGGCTACATCACGCCGGTCTCGACGTTGATCGCCTGGTTCCCCGATCGGCGCGGTATGTCGACCGGCATGGCGATCATGGGGTTCGGCGGCGGCGCGCTGATCGCGTCGCCGCTGTCGGATTTCCTGATGCGACACTTCGCCAGCCCGACGTCGACCGGCGTCGCCGAGACGTGGGTCGTGCTGGGGATCGTCTATCTCTGCTTCATGACCGCCGGCGCCTTCGGTTATCGCGTACCGGCGGCCAGCTGGAGCCCGGCTGGTTGGGTCGCGCCGCCGCCGCGCGCCGGCTCGTTGATCACCGATCGCGACGTCACGCCGGCCAAGGCGCTGGGCACCAAACAGTTCTGGCTGCTCTGGGTCGTGCTGTGCTTCAACGTCACCGCCGGCATCGGCGTGCTCGGCCAGGCGTCGGCGATGGTGCAGGAGGTGTTCAAGGGGAAGATCACCGCCAGCGCGGCCGCCGGCTTCGTCGGGTTGCTCAGCCTGTTCAACATGGGCGGGCGATTCTTCTGGGCGTCGCTGTCGGACAAGATCGGGCGCAAGGCGACCTACGCCTGCTTCTTCACGCTGGGGACGGTGCTGTACGCGCTGGTGCCGCTGTTCGGAAAGATGGGCAGCGTCGTGCTGTTCGTGGCCTGTTTCTGCGCGATCCTCACGATGTACGGCGGCGGCTTCGCGACCATCCCGGCCTATCTGGCCGACGTCTTCGGCACCAAGTACGTCAGCGCCGTCCACGGGCGACTGCTGACGGCGTGGTCGGCGGCCGGCGTGTTTGGGCCGATGCTGGTCAACTACATCCGGCAGTCGCAGATCGATCACGGCGTGCCAAAGGAGCAGGCGTACAACGTCACGATGTACATCATGGCGGGCCTGCTGGTGATCGCGTTCTTCGCCAACCTGGCGGTCAAGCCGGTTGCCGCCGAGCACCACGAAACGGCCGAAAGCGAGTCGGGGGCCAAGGCGCGCCATCCCGCGGTGGCGTAGGCCGGACCGGATTCCAATCAGGAGGAATGACATGGCAGGCAACGATGCTTCCGCAGCACCCGATTCGGCCGAGCCGACCACGCCGAGCAACCCGTTGATCCTGATCTTCGCCTGGCTGGCCGTGGGGGTGCCGCTGCTGTGGGGGGTCGCGCAGACGTTCAAAAAAGCGCTGGCGCTGTTTCATTGAATGAAGGCGCTGGCGCGACGTCTGCGGCCCGCGCTCGCGTGGCTGGCGCTTCTGGTTCCGTTCGGGTTGCTGTCGCGGAACAAGCCGCGGCACTACCGCGAGATGCTCAAGGTCCTGTGGGAGAACCGCGGGCGCTGGCTCTACGCCCTGCGCATCCTTCTGCACGGCGTGTGCGACGGTTGCTCGCTCGGTCCACGCGGCGTGCGTGACGACGTCATCCCCGGCGTTCACCTCTGCCTGACCCGCCTCAAGCTGCTGCGCCTCAACACCATGCGGGCGATCCCCGATGAACGGCTGCGCGACGTGGCGGCGCTGCGCGCGCTCGACGAAGAACAGCTGCACCTGCTGGGCCGCATCCCGTATCCGCTGATCCGGCGGCCGGGTGACGCCGGCTTCTCGCGCCTGTCGTGGGACGACGCGCTCGACCTGATCGCGGCGCGCATGCGCGCCGCCGACCCCGACCGCATGGGCGTGTTCGTCACCAGCCGCGGGCTGACCAACGAGACCTACTACGTCACCCAGAAGCTGGCGCGCGTCGCCGGCACGCCGCACATCGATTCGTGCGCGCGGCTGTGCCACGCGGCTTCCACCGTCGGTCTCAAGCAGACCCTGGGGTTCGGCGCGCCGTCCTGTTCGCTCAAGGACTGGATCGGCGCCGATCTGATCATCATCATCGGCAGCAACCTCGCCAACAATCAGCCGGTGTCGACGAAGTACCTGCACTACGCCAAGCGCAAGGGGGCGCGCATCGTCGTGGTCAATCCGTTCCGCGAGCCGGCGCTGGAGCGCTACTGGGTGCCGAGCGTGCTCAGCTCGGCGCTGTTCGGCACCAAGCTGATGGACGACTTCTACGGCGTGAGCCCGGGCGGTGACATCGCCTTCCTGTCGGGCGTGCTCAAGGCGCTGGACGAGCGCGGCGGCTTCGACGAGAAGTTCGTCGCCGATCAGACCCAGGGGGTGGCCGAGCTGCGCGCGCACCTTGGCAAGCTGACCTGGGGCGAGATCGTCTCAGAGTCGGGCGTCGCCGAGGCCGAGATCCGCAAGCTGGCGGCGACCTACCACGCCGCCGAGCGCGCCATCGTCATCTACTCGATGGGGCTGACCCAGTACGCGTTCGGCGTCGAGAACGTGAAGATGGTGGTCAATCTGGTGCTGGCGCGCGGCATGATCGGCCGGCCCAACACGGGCATCGTGCCGATCCGCGGTCACTCCGGCGTGCAGGGGACCGCCGAGTGCGGCGCCGACGCCGACAAGTTGCCGGGCGCGGTCGACATCAACGACGAGAACTGCGCCCGCTTCGAAAAGGCCTGGGGCCATCCGATTCCGCACCGCAAGGGGATGCGCGCCGCCCATCTGCTGGATCGATCGGGCGAGACCGGGCTCGACTTCCTGTTGCTGGTGGGCGGAAACCACGTGCGCACCATGCCCGACCCGGCGCATGCGCGGCGCGCGCTGGAGAACGTCGGGCTGCGCGTGCATCAGGACATCGTCCTCAACGATTCGACGCTTGCTCGACGCCAAGGAGGCGGTGATCGTGCTGCCGGCCGAGACCCGCTACGAGCAGCGCACCGGCGGCACGTCGACGTCGACCGAGCGCCGCATCCGCTTCACGCCCGAGATCCGCGGGCCACGCATCGCCGAGGCGCGGCCGGAGTGGGAGATCCCGGCGCTGATCGGGCGCCGCCTGCACCCCGACAAGCCCGCGCTCTTTCCATACGAGAACACCGCGCAGATCCGGCGCGAGATGGCGAGCGTGTCGCCGCTTTATGCCGGGATCGAGAAGCTCGAGAAGGAAGGGGACAGCGTGCAGTGGGGTGGGGCGCGCCTCGGCACCAACGGATTTCCCGGCGTGCCGGGCGGCCGCGCGCGCTTCTCGGTGTGCACGATCCCGCGCATCGACGTGCCGGCCGGCAAGCTGGTGCTGACCACCCGGCGCGGGAAGCAGTTCAACTCGATGAGCTACGGCAAGAAAGACCCGCTGAGCGCGGGCGCGCCGCGCGAGACGATCTTCATGAGCGCCGAGGACATGCAGCGGCTGGGGATCGGCGCGGGGACCAGCGTGCACGTGCGCAGCGACGCCGGCACCATGGACGCGGTGGCGCTGCCGGGACCGTGCCGGCCCAACCACGTGCAGGCCTTCTGGCCCGAGTGCAATCCGCTGCTGGCGCGCAAGTACGATCCCGCGTCGGGCGAGCCCGAGTACGCGACCGCCGTGAGCGTCGAGCGGCGCGGCGGCACCTGACGCTCGCGCCGCCGAAAAAGACCTAAGATCTAGGGTGGAGTGTCGGGCCAGGCCGGGCTCGTTCGTCCTCCGGAGCGAAAGGAGCTATCAACATGTCAGATCGCAAGCTGCTTCCAGGAAAGTTCGTGTGGTTCGAGCACGTGTCCAACGACGCCAAGAAGAGGCGCAGGCGTTCTACGGTGAGGTGCTCGGGTGGCAGACGAAAGCCGTTCCCCATGGGTAACTACAGCTACGAGATGATCTGTCTCACGGACAGCCTCGATTCGATGATCGGCGGCTACTCCACACCCCGATCCGAGTCGAGGCGAAGACCAGCCGGCGCACTGGATCTCGTACGTCTCCGTCGAGGACGTCGACGCGCGCGCCGCGGCGGCGGCGGCGAAGGGCGGCCGGATCGTCGCCAAGCCCTACGACATCCCGACCGTCGGCCGGGTGGCGCGCATCGCCGATCCCCAGGGTGCCGAGCTGTGCCTGTTCAAGAGCGTCGGCGGAGATCCACCCGACGGGCTCGCCCCCGATGGCGGCTGGGTCTGGAACGAGCTGCACACCAGCGAGCCGGAGAAGGCGGTCGCGTTTTACGACAGCGTGGTCGGATACACCCACAAGTCGATGGACATGGGGCCGGGCGGCGTCTACCACGTCCTGTCGAGCAGCGGCGCCGATCGCGCCGGTGTGACCGGCCACCTGGCCAAAGGGGTGTCGCCGCACTGGGTGCCGTACGTCGCGGTCGCCGACGTCGATGTCACGGTCGCGCGCGCCGGCAAGCACGGCGCGCGGATCGTGCTGCCGCCTGAATCGATCCCCGAGGTCGGACGCGTCGCCGTGTTCCTGGACCCTGCCGGAGCGGCGCTGGCGGTGCTCAAGCCGTTGCCGCGCGCGAAGTCGTAGGTCGCGACCCGGCGCGCGCGTTCTTGACAGAGCGGACAGTAGCCGGCAACCATCGGCCGGTGCGGGTGCCGGGGGCGGTGGTTCTGCTTCTGTTGGCTGCGGGTGGCGGCTGCGGCTCGCGTGCGCTGGTCGTCGCCCCGGTGGCGGCGCCGCCACCGGCCGGCGGCGCGCAGCCGCTGGCGCCCTTCGTGCCGGGGTCGACCGACCGCGCGCGGCGCGCCAAGCTCGCGGCGCTGGCGCCCAGGCTCGACGAGCTGCTGCGCACCAACATGCAAGAGAGTGGCGCGACGGGGCTGGTCGCCGGCGTCGTGCTCGACGGCGAGCTGGCCTACGCCCGCGCGCTGGGCGTCCGCGAGATCGCCCTCGTCCGCCGCCGCCGCCGGCGCCGGCGCGCCGCCAAGCCCTTCCCGTTCCACGGCCGTCGACGCCGACACGGTCTTCCGGATCGCGTCGATGACCAAGAGCTTCACCGCGATGGCGATCATGAAGCTGCGCGACGACGGGCGGGTCTCGCTCGACGCCGCCGCGTCGACCTACCTGCCGGAGCTGCGGACGCTGGTCGGCGTGCCGCGCGACGCCCCGGTGACGGTGCGCATGCTGCTCACGCACGGGTCCGGCCTGCCCTACGACGACTACTGGGGCGCCGACAGCTTCGGTATGACCGACGCCGAGCTCACGCGCTTTTTGCAGGCGGGGGTACGGCTGTCGCACGCGCCCGGCGCGGTCTACGCCTACTCGAACCTCGGATATGCATTGCTGGGACGGATCGTCGCGCGGGTGTCGGGCGTCAGCTTTCGCGACTACGTCAGCCAGAACATCTTGCGGCCGCTCGGCATGCGATCGTCGGTGTGGGACGCGGCGCAGGTGCCACCGGAGCGGCTGGCGACCGGGTACTGGAAGACCGCAGGCGGCGCGTTGGTGCCGGAGCCGCGGCCCCCCGACGGGGTGTTCGACGCCGCGGGCGGTCTTTACACCTCGCTGCGCGACTACGCGCGCTATGTCGCGTTCAACCTGGACGCCTATCCGGCGCGCGACGACCAGCCGGAGAGCGCGCCGCTCCGGCGCAGCACGGTGCGCGAGATGCACGACGGCCAGCGCGAGATGCGCGCGGACGATCGCGACGCGCCCCTGGTCCGGCGCCTTCCCGACGGGATGTCGCTGCGCGCCGGCAGCTACGGCTTTGGCTGGCTGCGCCTGATCACCTGCAGCGAGGAACGGGTACAGCATGGGGGGTACGAGCCGGGCTACTTCTCGACGGTCGTGTTGCTGCCCAAGGAGCGGGCCGGGATCTTCGTGCTGGCGACGACGGCGCGGGTGGCGGCGGCGGTGATGCTGCCGGCGCTGGCGGGGGCGGGTGTGCTGTCGCCGCCCGACGAGGCCGCGCCGATCCCGGAGCTGGCCGACGCTGCCGCGTCGATCAATCAGCTGCTCGAAGCCTGGGACGGCGTGCGCGCCGCGCAGACCTTCGACGAGCCGAGCTCGAAGTTCGCCTGGTTCGCGAGCCTGCCCCAGGACGTCGCGCAGCTCGCCGCGCGCCACGGCCGGTGCCGCCCGCGCGGTTCGCTCAAGACCTATGGCCGGTATCGCGGGCTCTGGCAGCTCACCTGCGATCGCGGGGCGGTCGAGCTCGACGCGCTGATGACACCGGGGACTCCGGCGCGCGTCGAGGTCTTGAAGTGGGTCGAGGAGCTTCCACCCGACGAACGCCTGCGCGGCGTCGCCGCGCGCGTCGCGGCCGCGCTCGGGAAGTGGAAGGAGCTGGACGTCGCCGCGGCCGATCTCCTGGCCGGCAGCAACCCCGCCGACCGCCGGCGGATGGAGCGCGCGATGGCGCACCTGGCGATCGACTACGGCGTCTGCGCCGTCGAGGGTGGGGCAGTGCGGAGTAACCACGAGCCGCTTGGCGACGATCGCCCACACGCGGTCTTCCGCCTGCGTTGCGACGGCGGGCCGCTGGATCTGGAGCTCGCCGTCGACGACGCCAGCGGAAAGATCGTCGAGCTCGACGGTCATCCGCCCCGTGATCCCGACGCGACCTGCTGGCGCTGACCGCGCCCGCGACGAATCCCGTCGGGCAGAGCCCGCCGGTACCCACGCGAATTTCGGGGGCGTCCCGATTGTGACCGCCGCGCAACGTGTCCAAGCTGTTGGGGTGCGGGTTGTCCGAGTCCTGGGCCTGGTGATCGCCGTCGGTGTCGGGGTCAGCCGGAGCGGCTCGCGTCCCGGCCGGGGGCGACTCGAGCCCATCGCCGCGCCAGGCCCAGAATGAACGGCGGTCGAGAGTCGAACGTCCGCATCCTCGTCGTCGAGGACGATCCGCATGTACGACAGATGTTCGGTTTGCTGCTCGGCGCGCGCTGGCAGGTCGAGCTGGCCGACGGCGGCGAGGCGGCGCGCGACATCGCGCTCGCGTCGCCCCCCGACCTGGTCATCAGCGACGTGCGCATGCCGGGCCTCGACGGGATCGGGCTGGTGCGCGCGCTGCGCAGCGAACCGGCGACGCAGGACGTCCCGGTGATCCTGGTGTCGGCACGCGCGGGCGAGCGCGAGACGATCGCCGGGCTCGAAGCCGGCGCCGACGACTTCCTGATCAAGCCGTTCTCGGCGCGCGAGCTCATGGTGCGCGTTCAGGCGCGCCTCGACGTCACCCTCATGCGTCGCCGCAACGCCCACCAGGAGGAGGCCCTGGCGGCGCTGCAACGACACAGCGAATGGACGGAGAAGCTGCTCGATTCGTTGCCGGTCCCGCTGTGGCTGCTGGAGCCACCCGGCAACCGGGTGGTGTTCGCGAACGCGGCCGCGCGTCGCATGGCGGTCCTGCCGGCCACGCGCGGCGTCGGGCTGTGCGATCAGCTGGCGCTGTTCCATCCCGACGACGAAGGGGGCGCCGCGATCGATCCGGCCGAGCTGGTGCCGTCCGCCGAGAACGCGCGCGTGCGCGGGCGCCGTGTCGTCTCGATGACCTCGGAGGGGTCGGTCTGGTTGCTGGCCGACGCCGAGTTGCTGCCGGCGATGCACGAGCACCCGCCGGTGGCGGTGCTGTCGCTGCGCGACGTGACGGAGCTGGTGCGCAAGGAGAATCTGCTGCGCGCGGCGCTGCACGTGCGCGACGAGTTCTTGTCGGTCGCATCGCACGAGCTGCGCACGCCGATCACGACCTTGAGCCTGCAGACCGAATCGGCGCTGCGCGGGATGAGCGCGTCCCAAACGGGAGACGCCGGCGGCGCCGGCGCCGGCGCCGCCACGGTTGCCCGCGACGAGAAGGTCTTGCGCCGCCTCGCGACGATCAAGCGGCAAATCTCCCGCCTGGAACAGCTGGTCGACGCCCTGCTCGATGTGTCGCGTCTCATCGAGGGGCGACTGCACCTGCAGCCCGAGGAGCTCGATCTCGGCGCGCTGGCGAGCGACACCATCGAGTCGTTGTGCGAATCGGCGTCGCAGGCCGGCTCCACCATCAACCTGCATTGCGCGACGCCGGTGATCGGTAGCTGGGATCGCCTGCGCGTGGGTCAGGTGATCACCAACCTGGTCGCGAACGCCATCAAGTTCGGCCGGGGCCGCCCGATCGATGTCGACGTCACCGACGAGAACGGCGGCGCCTGCCTGCGCGTCCGCGACGCCGGCATCGGGATCCCCTCCGACGTGCGCACGCGCATCTTCGACCGCTTCGAGCGGGCGCCCTCCGACCAGCACTATCCCGGCATGGGGCTGGGCCTCTGGATCGCCAAGCAGATCGTCGACGCGTCGAACGGCACGCTGGTGGTCGAGAGCGAAGTCGGCGTCGGTTCGACGTTCACGGTGCGTCTGCCTCGCTCGGCATGAAGACCGACGCCGACGCGTCGTCGGCGCGCGGCAGCAGCAGGCGCAGCTCGCTGCCCTGACCGGGGGTCGACCGCGCCTCGATGTATCCGCCGTTCTGACGGACGATGCCGTAGACCGCGGCCAGACCGAGGCCGGTCCCCTTGCCGACCTCCTTGGTCGTGTAGAAGGGCTCGAAGATTCGCTCGAGGACGCTGGGGCTCATGCCCAGGCCGGTGTCGATGAAGCGCAGCTGGACATAGGAGGAGGCGATCGCTTCGGCGGCTCCCGATGAGGAGGTGTCGCCGGCCGCGGCGGCGTCGCCCGATTCGATCACGACGTTCTGTGCCGAGATGGTGAGCTTGCCCCCGCGCGGCATGGCGTCGCGTGCGTTCGCCGCCAGGTTGAGGAAGACCTGCTCCAGCTGCGTGACGTCCAGCCGCACCGGCCAGATCCCCGGCTCGGCGCGTAGCTCGAGCGCGATACCCTCACCGAGCACGCGCCCGAGCAGCGGCTCGACGCGGTCGAGATAGGCCGCCGGATCGATGACCTCGGGCGCGCGCGTCTGACGCCGGCCGAAGGCGGTCAGACGTTGCGTCAACTGGGCGGCGCTCTGCGCGGCGTGGTCGATCACGTCGAGCGCCTCGGCGGACTCGTCGCTGCCGGGTCGCACCTGTCGCACCACCTCGATGCTGCCCAGGATTGCGGTGATCAGGTTGTTGAAGTCGTGCGCGACGCCTCCGGCGAGCCGGCCGATCGACTCGAGCCGGCGCGCGCGGTAGAGCCGCTCTTCGAGCGCGACGTTCTCGCGCTCGACGTGGCGCAGCTCGGTGACGTCGCGCCCTTCGGCGATGAGGAACAGCACCTCGCCGTTGCCGTTGGTCGCGCCGTTGCCGTTGCCGTTGCCGTTGGTCGCGCTGTAACCATTTTCGCCGCCGCCAGTCCCCGACCCCGCGCGCACCGGCTTGAGGGAAAAATCGATCGAGCGCGGGTCGCCCGCGGCGTTGAGGTGGATCGCCTCGAACCGGACGAAGGTGCCCCGTGCCGCCGCGCCGACCGCGGCGCGCAGTCGCTCGCGCTGCGCCTCCGGCCCGGCCCACCACGGCGTGTTCCAGAACGGCTGACCGAGGATCGCCGCCGCGGCCGTGTCGTCGAGTCCCGCGAAGTCGACCGACGTGCGGTTCGCGAGCAAGAGGTTCCCGTGCACGTCGAGTAGCCCGATGAGCTCGAAGGTGTGGTCGACAATGGCGCGGAACCGGCGTTGAACGTCGCGCAGCGCGCCTTCGGTTTCGCGGGTGCGCAGCGTGATGGGCCCGCTGTCGATCGGTGACGTCGCGCAGGACCAGCGCCCGCCCCAGGTCGTGGCCGCGGCGATCGCGCAGCGGGGTGGCGTTCACGTCCAGCCAGCGGGTGCCGTTTCCGTTCGCGGTCACCTCGAGCTCGGCGCGCGCCGTCGTGCCGGCGCACGCGCCGATCAGCACCGGCCAGCGCGCGAAGATCTGCGCCGCTCGCCGGCCGATGGCGTCGCGCGGCTTGATCCCCAGCCGATGCTCGAGCGCGGGGTTGGCGTCGACGATCCGCCCGTCGCCGTCGCAGGCGACGATGCCGTCGCTCAGGCCGGCGACCAGGGTGTCGCGCGCGAGCGTCGCCAGGTCGAACAGCCGGGTACGGAACAGTCCGTAGGCGACGATCAGATCGGCGACGCCGAAGACCAGGGGCGTCGGATCCCGCTGGCCGAGCACCCGGACCTGGAACGCCAGCGCGATGATCGCCGCCAGCGGCGGCAACGCCAGGCCGACGAAGACGAACAGCAGCTGGCGCAGCTGCGCCACGTGCTCGCGGACGACCCGTCGCATCAGCAGCGCGGTGGCGGCGGCGATGGGGAGAAACCCGTAGGTCGTCAGCGCCCAGTCGAACCAGGAGAAGGGGTACTCGAGCGTCGGCAACGGAAGATCGTGGCGGATGAGGGCGCCCGGATGCACCCGCTCCGTCGTGACGATCTCCATGATCAGCACCGGCGCCGGGATCGCCAGCAGGATCCACCAGAACGAGCGGCGCGGCGGGGGCAGGTCGGCGTAGACGATCGCGAACCACAGGCTGCCCGTGGCGACGCCCAGGCCCGGGATCCACTGCAGATTGTCGAGCAGCAGCTTGTGATACAGCGATGGCGTCAGCAGCTCGCCGATGTTGAGCGCGGTCCAGACCGCGTGGGACAGGGGGATCGACGCGAAGGCCATCGCCGCCGCGACCCGTCGCCGGCGCGAGAAGGCGGCCACCGCCGCCACCGCCGACACGGCGGCCGATACCACGAACGGGAGGATCCCCGCCAGCTGCGCTGTGGTCACGAGTCAGGTCGGCCCGCAGCTCTGCAGCGCGGTGTCACAGCGTTCGCGCCGCATCCGGCGAGGCCGGTCAGCGCGCAGGCGACTGCCGAACAGGCAAGGAACGATACGAACGGCGCGCGCGGCATATCGAACCGAATATCGGTTCGATCCGCAGGCACACCAGCCGGACACCGTCGAATACCGAGTCGTCCGATGGTCAATGGCTCCGTCGGTGATCGTCTGTCGGCTCACGAGCGGCGGGCCTGGTGATGTCTTTGGGGCGTGACGTCAGCGCGCGCGCCGGTGGTGGTGTGGAATGCGTCTCGATTCGGTGGCGTCGAACGCCAGCGTCACGAGCGCAATTCCTCGACGGAGTTGATGCCGGAAGCGCGCGCCCGTGTGCTAGCTTGAACTTGGTCTTCGATGGCAACGCTTTCTGCTGTATTTCTCGCTGCTCGGCGCCGTCGCGATGGCGTCGCGCTCCGTGGTGACGACATCGGCGACGACATGGTTGGCCTCGCGACCAGCGAGGATCACGGGGCTGCGCGCGCGGCGCTCGAAGCGACATTGATCGAGCTCGCGGCGCGCGGCGCGGTCGCTCATCTCGATCTGCGCTTCGAGAGCGTGTTGTTCGCCACCCACCTCGGTCGTTGCGCCGCGCCGGTCGACACGCTGCCTGCGTCGGAGATCCGTGCGGAGGATCTGTTCCTGGTGGCCGCGGCGCTCTTTGGCGACTGCGTCGCTGAAGCGAAGCTGCGCCGGATCCATCGCCCCGTGCTGGCCGGCTGCCTGCGCCAGCTCGAGGTCTCGACGGCGACGCTCGAGGAGATCGAGCGACGGCTCTGGGATGCGGCGCTGGTCGGCGATGACGGTGGCCCGCCGCGGCTCGCTGGTTACTCGGGGCGCGGCGCGCTGGCGACGTGGGTCGGCATCGCCGCGCAGCGCATCGCGCTCAAGATGCGCCGCCAGGGGACGACGCCCGTCGCGCCGCGCGAAGCGGCGGCGCCCGAAGCCTCGCGCGACGCGTCTGCCGAAGCCGGCAAGCGCGCGCTCGACAGCGCCACCGCCCAATCCGACGCGCTGGCCGCGGATCCGGAGCTGGCGCTCATCAAAGGCAGGGTCGGTGGCGAGTTTCAGGGCGCGCTCACCCGGGCGCTCGGCATCCTCGAGGATCGCGAGCGCATGATCTATCGGCTGCACCTGGTCGACGGGATGGCCATCGAGATGCTCGCCAAGGTCTATCGCGTGAGCCACGCGACGATCACGCGCTGGCTGGTCAAGGCGCGCGACAGCGTCATTCGCGAGACCCAGCGGCTGCTGCGCGAGGAGATGAAGCTCTCCCCCGCCGAGTTCGAATCAGTGACCGCCCTGGTGGTCAGCCAGCTCGACCTCCGCGTCTCTCGCATCCTGCGCTAACCGGCGGCGCGGCCTGCGGCGTCGCGGTCAGCACCACGCGGTTTCCCTCGACGCTGACCGCATAGCCCGGCGTCACGCTGGTGAAGCCGCCGCTGATGCCGCCGTTCGCGGTCAGGATCGTCCAGCGCCGGCCGGCGCGGGCGACGAAGCCGCCGGCTGGTCGGACTTCGAGAGCGCCGCCCAGGCGCGCGCGGCCGGCGACGTTGACCTGATCCGCGTGCGGGCCCTCGACGTCGATCACCAGCGCGCCGCGCGCGATGGTCAGGTCGGCCAGCACGTCGGTGCGGCCGATGCCGGGGCCGGGCGAGATCGCGCCGCCGCGGTCGACGAGGTCGAAGCCGACGCGCGCCGCTTGCAGCACGCCACCGGTGAAATTGAAATCGCCGCCGGTGCCGGTCTTGCGCAGCTCCGGCGTGACCAGCGCCCCGCCCGCGAGGCGCACCTGCGATCGCGTGCCCAGCTCGACGCGCCCGGCGACCTCGAGCCAGCCCTCGACGATATCCAACCTCGCGGCGCGGGCGCCGCCGGCGCCGCCGTTCCCGACCTGCAACTTCCCGGCGTGCTGGCCCACGGCGTCGACCACGGCGCGCCCCGCGCGGATCTGCACGACGTCGAACCGATTCGGCTGCCAGAACGGGGCAGTCGCCGGCGCGCGATGGGCCTTGCCCGTTGTCGCCCCGGCCGACGGCGCGGCATCGGCGTGTGGGTCGAGGGTCCAGTTGGTGATCACGGCGTAGCGCGTCCCTGCGTCGCCGCGGAACAGCACCGAGGCCATCGCCGGCCAGGAGGCGATCTCGTTGATGTACTCCTCGAGGTTGGTATAGCCGTCGTTATCGAAGTCGCCGTTGTTGTCGGCGACGTTGGGATTCAGGCCGTGCGCCAGCTCCCAGTCATTGGGCATGCCGTCGTTGTCGGTGTCGAAGCCGGCGGGGCGCGTCGTCACCGGCGTGGCGCGCAGGCTGCGCCATTCGGTCCCTTCGGTCGCGCTGGCGTTGAACGGATCGTCGGCCCAGGCGACGATCTTGCCGGTACCGGTGCGCGTCTCGTTGACGATGCGCGCGTCGATGGCCGCCCGGCTCCACCAGTGCGCGCCCGAGAAATCCAGCACCTGCGAGTAGGCGGTCGTCGCCGAGGCGGTGACGCCGTAGTAGGGCGTCTGGGTGTAGGCGGCCGCCTGGATCGCCGAGACGGTGAAGTCGGCGGAGGTCAGCGCCACGCCGTCGGCGGCGTCGCCGTCGCGATTGGTGTCCTTGAGGTTGCCGCTCTGAAACACCTTGGTCAACGCCGCATCGGAGCCGTTGAAGATCGTCGTGCCGCCAGCCGCCGTGGTCAGCGCGGTGCTGGTGCCGCCGACCGGATTGTCGCCGCCGTTGCCGGCCAGGTAGAAGTTACCGATGAAGTTGTTCTGGCTCGGCTGCGCGGCGGCGCCGGTGCCGGCCGTGCTCATCCAGTTGTAAAAGACGTTGTTGCGGAAGTCGTTGTAGGCGCCGACGCCGGCCACGGTGAGGACGGTCGCCTCCGTGCCGACGCGCGGCAGCCGCCCCTTCAAGTGCGCGTACAGGTTGTGCAGGATGCTGACCTTCGCGTTGGAGCCGGCCTGGAACAGCGAGCCCAGCGCGTGCCCGGTGTAGTTGATGCCGGCGGCCTCGGCGTCGGCCTGCGGGTAGTTCTGTCCCTGGGCGATCGTGCTCCACTGCACGGTGATGTTGTTGGCGAGCTCGTTCATCGATACGGTCTCGTCGCTGCCGTAGACGGCGGTGACGTGATCGATGATCAGGTTCGTTCCGCTGATGTCGAGCGCGTCGTAGGTGTAGGAATCAGGAAAGTCACCGGCGGCCGGCACGCGGGTCGGCTCGTTGAAGCTGCGATTGCCGTAGCCGGGCGCGAAGGTGATGTTGCGCAGGATGATGTTGGTGCCACCCGGCTTGACCGTGCCGCCCATGATGATGATCGGGCCCGGCGCGGTCTGGCCCGCGATGGTGACGTCCGAGGGGATGTCGAGCCGCGAGGCGGTATCCCAACCGTTTCCGTTGGAATCCCAGCCGGCGACCGCGGTGCGCCCCAGGCTGATGACGCCGCTGATGTCGAAGACGATCGTGCGCGGCCCGGTCAACTGCGACAGACCGTAGCGCAGCGTTCCGGGCGTGACGTCGCTGTAATCGGTGTCGAGTCGGGTGACGTGATAGACGGTGCCGCCGCGACCGCCCTTGATACGCGAGCCGGCACCGTCGGCGCCCGGGAACGCCGGCAGGTTGGCGATGTTCGCGCCGCCCGCGCCGGTCATGGCCCCGCCGACGCCGGTCATCGCGCCGCCCGCGCCGGTCGTGCCGCCCGCGCCGCTGCCGCCCGCGCCGGTTCGTCCGCCGACCCCCGCACCACCCGCTCCCGTGCCGCCGGCGCCGGTCGTGCCGCCCGCGCTGGTGCCGCCTGCGCCCGTCGTCGACGCCTTGCCGCCGCCGCCCGTCGCCGTCGCTCCGCCGGTTCCGCCCGCGCTACCGGCGGTCCCCGTGACCCCGCCCGCGCCGGTCTCCATCGTCGCCGGCGTGCCAGCGACACAACCGGCGCCCCCCATCAGCGCGATCGTCCACAGACACAGGGATACCTTCGACAGTCCGACCGGTCTTCGCATGGGCTGACTCCCTGGGGGAAAGCGCAAGGGGCGCAGAGACGACCGGAGAATAGAGCCAAGCCGCCAGGCAGGTCCAGGGAGATGCTAATCGTCAAGCGTCAGACCGAGCGCGGTCGATCAAACGCCAAGACGCCAGGACGCCATGGTTCGAAATCTTGAAAATCCGGCCTTTGGCGTCCGTGGCGTCATGGCGTTTCTTACTATCCGAGGAGCTTGCGCTAGATACAGAGCCCCAGCTGGCAGTGCGCGCCCCCGGTGCACGCCGGCGAGAGTCCGCACTGGCAGGTGCCGGTGGCCGAACAGGTGTCGGCGGTGGTGAGGTCGCAGGTGACGCAGGTGCCGCCGCCTACGCCGCAGGTGGCGAGCGAGAGCGGCGTGCAGACTCCGTTCGCGCAGCAGCCGGCGGGGCAGGACTGCGCGTTGCAGACGCAGGCGCCCGCCGTGCACAACGATCCGCTGCCGCACGAGGACCCCGCGCCGCAGGTGCATGCCCCCGACGTGGGATTGCACCCGTCGCTGATCCTGGGATCGCACGCCAGGCACGCGTGACCGCCGACGCCGCAGCTGGCGGCCGCCGGGACGCTACAGACGCCGGCGGCGCAGCATCCGTTCGGGCAGGACTGCGCGTTGCAGACGCAGGCACCGCCGAGGCAGGCGTTGCCGGCGCCGCATGCCGCATGGCTGCCGCACTGGCACTGGCCGGTGGCGGCGCAGTTGTCGGCGCGGGTCGGGTCGCAGGTCACGCAGGCGGCGCCCCCCAGCCCGCAGGTGGTGCTCGACGGCGCCGCGCAGGTCGAACCGGAGCAGCAACCGCCGGGGCAGTTCGTGGTGTTGCAGTCGTTGCAGACGCCGCCACCGCAGATGCGCCCCGCGCAGTTCTGACAAACGGCGCCGCCGCTGCCACAGCTGCTGTTGCTGGTGCCCTCCAGGCAGGTCGTGCCGGAGCAGCACCCGCTGGGGCACGAGGTCCGATCGCAGACGCAGGCGCCGCTGACGCAGCGCTGGCCGGCCGCGCACGGCGCGCCGGTGCCGCACTGGCAGGTCCCGGTCGCCGAGCAACGATCGGCGCCGCCGCCGCAGTTGACGCAGGCGCTGCCGGTGACGCCGCAGGTCGCCGCCGCCGCGGTCTTGCAGGCGGTGCCGGCGCAACAGCCGCTGCGGCACGAGAGCGCGTCGCAGATGCAGGTACCGGCGACGCAGCGCTGGCCGGCGCTGCAGGCCGGGCCGGCGCCGCACGCGCAGGCGCCCGACGACGTGCAGCTGTCGGCGACCCCCGGATCGCAGGTGATGCACGCCGCCCCAGTGGCGCCGCACCTCGACAGCGATGGCGAGACGCAGGTCGCGCCGTCGCAGCAGCCGCTGGGACACGAGGCCGGGTTGCAGACGCACTTGCCGCCGACGCACCTCTGCGCGGCGCCGCACAGCGCGGCGCCGCCGCAGGTGCAGGCCCCCGTGGCCGAGCAGGCGTCGGCGCGGGTCGCGTCGCAACCGATGCAAACCGCGCCGCCGCTGCCGCAGGTGGTGAGCGACGGGGCGTTACAGGTCGCGCCCGAGCAGCAACCACCGGGGCAGCTGGTGGCGTTGCAGCCGCTGCAGTGCCCAGCGGTGCAGGTCTGGCCGGCCGGGCAGGTGGTGCAGGCGCCGCCACCCCCGCCGCACGAAGCGACGCTGTCGCCCGCGAGACAGACGCCCGCCGCGCAGCAGCCAGTGGGGCAGGAGGTGTTGTCGCAGACGCAGGTGCTGGCGACGCAGCGCTGGCCGACGGTGCAGGTCGCGCCGGTGCCGCAACGGCAGTCGCCGCTCGCCGAGCAGTTGTCGGAGCGGGCGTCGCACGCGACGCAGGTCGCGCCGGCGTTGCCGCAGGTCGTGATGGTCCGGTTCGAGCAGATGGAGCCGCTGCAGCAACCGCTGGGGCAGGAGGTCGCATCGCAGATGCACAGACCGTCGGCGCAGCGCTGGCCGCCCGCGCACGCCGGGCCCGACCCACAGGCGCAGGCACCGTCGGTACCGCAGTGGTCGGCCTTGCTGGGGTCGCACGCGACGCAGGCGGCCCCCTTCGCGCCGCAGGTCGCAAGCGCGCGGCTGTTGCAGACGGCGCCCGCGCAGCACCCGGCGGCGCACGAGGTGCCGTCGCAGACGCAGGCGCCGCCGACGCAGCGCTGGCCGTCGGCGCAGGGGGCGCCGCTTCCGCAGCGGCACGCCCCCGCCAGCGAGCAGGTGTCTGCCTTGTTCGGATCGCAGGCGAGGCAGGCGGCCGCCCCGCTGCCGCAGGTGGTCAACGAACGCGGGTAGCAGGTCGATCCGGAGCAGCAGCCGCCAGCGCAGTTGGTCGGGTTGCAGTTGTTGCAAGCGCCGCTGCTGCTGCATCCCCCGACGGCGCAGGACTGACATGCGAGCCCGCCCGTGCCACAGGCGTTGTCGGCTTTGCCCGACAGGCACAGGGCGCCGGCGCAGCACCCGTCGGGGCAGCTGGTGCCGTCGCACAGACAGGTGCCGCCGACGCAGCGCTGGCCGTCGGCGCAGGGCGCGCCGCCGCCGCAGGCGCATCCACCGTTGGCGGCGCAGCTGTCGCTCGAGCGCGCGTCACAGATCACGCACGGCGCGCCGGCTTTTCCGCAGGCGGCCGCGCCCGGCACCGTGCAGGTGCCGGTGGCGCAGCAACCGTTCGGGCAGGTCGCGCCGTTGCAGGCGGCCGCGCCCTCGCGCCGGCATATCGGCGAGCAGCCGTCGTTGGCCAGGGTGTTGCCGTCGTCGCACTCCTCGATACCCTCGCGCACGACGCCGTCGCCGCAGATCGCCGGCGCACCCAGCGTCAGCGTGATCCCGACCAGCTGCCCCTTGCGGATCACCACCGCCTGCTGATCGCTGCCGGCCACGGCGTCACCGGCGCGCCCGTCGACCCGCAACAGGATCGTCATTCCGTCGAGCGTGTCGGGCAACAGCACCGCCGCCGTCTCCTGGCCGGTGGTGAGCGGACGCGGCGGGTCGGGGAGCGTCCCGTGGGTGAACGCCGGATCGTCGCCCAGCGTGCCCGAGATCGCGAGCGACGTGAACCGCAGCGCCGGATCGTAGCGCACGCTGACGTCGAGCCCGGTCGCGTCGGATTCGAGCAGGGTAGGGTGACGCCGGCACGAGGCGGAGCCCAAGGTCAGTAGCCCGATCAGCAGCCCGGCCAATACCAGAAACCACGGGGGATTGAAGCGCTGCGGTCGGGAGGCGACCGGCGCGGGCGGCGTCGATGAAGCTGACGGCGAAGATGAAAGTACTGGGCGGTGGCGCATAGTCCTTTCAGCGACGATCGATCCTACCGACGGTGCCCGTCGGGGCGACCAACCTGGGATCGCCGGTGGTGTAGTAGGCGACCGCCCCAACGGCGATCGCGCCGGCCATCGCGGTCCAGAACCACCACCGGTGGGTCACCGGCGTTCCGCCGGCGGGCCGATCGCGGTCGTCGCCCTGGTTCAGCGGCGGCGCCGTCCCGGCTTCGATGCCGAGCGCGGCCTGCGACGGGTGACTCCCGGCGCGCACATTCAGATCCCGCATCGCCGCGCGCTGCATTCCCGGCGCGGCCGCGGCGGGCGCCGTGGGCGCGGGCGCGGCGAAGCGCGCGGCGGTGGTCCCGGCCTCGGTGTTCTGTCGTTCGAGCTCGGCCCGGGACTCGGCGAGCAGGCTCTCGGTCAGCGCCCTCTGATCGGGTGAGATCCGGGGTTGCTCGCGCAGGTAGCCTTCAAAGAAGAAGATCGCGCGCTCGTGGTTCTTGAGATTGCGGTGGCACTGTCCCAGGTTGAACAGCAGCGCCGGCATGGGGTAAAGCTCGTAAGCGCGGCTGAATTCTTCCCGCGCCTCCTCGAAGCGCGCCAGCTTGTAGGCCAGCTGGGCCCGCTTGACCTCGGCTTTGGCCTGCGCGCGCGCTTGATCCTTCGGGCTGGTGGGCTTCGCGGGCGGCGCCGTCGCGGGCGGCGCCGTCGCGGGCTTCGTGGTCAGCGCCGGCGGCGCGGCCGTGGCGCTCGCCGTCACGCCGAGCAGCGCCAACCACAACACCAGTCCGACCGATGCCCAGTCCGGCCGGATCATTCGTAGGGATCCAGAATCATGTCGCGGTTGAGCCTGGTGTGAGGCTGAGCGTTCAACGGCGACCCTTCGGTTGACGGCTTGACGGTGGGGGTCGGCAGGGTCGGCGCCTTGCGTACCGCCCTTTCCGCCCGCAGCGCCGCTTCGCGAAAGGCCGGGGCCGGTCCGGCGGGAGCCGGCGTTGCCAGCGACGACGACGAAGCCAGCGGCGACGGCACATGCGGCAATCCGACGATGATCGGCGCCGGGGTGATGGTCTCGATCGGTTCAATCGTGAACGCCGACCGGGGCACCGGCCCCGCGCGTTTGGCCGTGCCGGATTCGAATGAGGCGGCGCTCGCCAGGGGGACGTCGCGCATCCAGACCGAGGTCGTGCCAGCGAAGGCCAGCAACAGCGCCGCCCCCAGCACCAGCCGCAGCGATCGGTGGCGGCGCCGCGCACTGGATCGCGCCGCCGCCGCGTCCGCCGCGGTGGGCAGCTGGTCGAGGATCGTGCGCAGCCGCTGTTCGAGCTCCTTGATACTCTGGGGCCGCCGCTCCGGATTCTTGGCGAGGCAGGCGAGGATCAACTTCTCGAGCGCCTCCGGGATCCGGCCGGCGGGGTTCAGGCGACTGGGACGGGGCACGCTCGCTGTCAGGTGTTGCACCATCACCTCGCGCGCCGTCTTGGCGACGAAGGGGCGGCGACCGGCGACCATCTCGAAGAGGATCACCCCCAGCGCGTAGACGTCGGCGCGATGATCCACGGCATGCCCGAGCGCCTGCTCAGGCGCCATGTAGTCGGGCGTACCGACGACCATTCCGACGCTGCTGCGAAACGTCGACGCGTCGTCGACGGTCGCGTTCATCAACTTCGCCACGCCGAAGTCGAGCAGCTTGACGAAGTCCGGCCGTCCGGCGCGATCGACGAGGAAGATATTGTCGGGTTTGAGGTCGCGATGAATGATGCCGGCGTCGTGGGCGGCGCTGAGCCCGCTGCAGACCTGCAGGACGATCGGGAGGGTGCGCGCCAGCGGCAGGATCCCCTCGCGCGACTGAAGCGCGCACAGGTCCTCGCCGCGCAGCAGTTCCATGATGTAGAAGCTGTTCCCCTGCGGGTTCTCGATGAAGTCGCTGACCTCGATGATGTTCTCGTGGCTGATGCAGTTGACCGAGCGCGCCTCGGCGAAGAAGCGCTTTACCGCTTCCTGGTTCCCGGAAAACTCGGAGCGGAGCACCTTGAGCGCCACCTTGCGGCCAAGCCGCACGTGCTCCGCGACGAAGACCCGGCCCATCCCCCCCATGCCGATCTGCTGCAGCAGCCGGTACGACCCGAGAATCCCACCGATGGCCAGGGCCCGACCGGTCTCGGTCCCGGCGGTCTCGGCCTGTCCGGACTCTGAGGGACTGCGCAGATCGCTCTGGCCGGGATCACCGGTGAAAGCGGCGAGGGCGCGGGGTGCGTTGCAGGGTTGGTCGAGAGCTAGAGTATCCACGGCGACTCGTCAAACCATAGTGTCGGATTGGCCTGCCGGAACCCCGATGACCGGAGATTGGTCCCGGTCTCCGTCGTTGGTCGGCGCCGCGCATTTCTTTTTCCGGCGTCGCTTTGACGCGGTTCCTTAAATCAGGAACTTTAGGTCGGAGTGGAACGTCGGATAGGCGAAGACCCCTTCGGCAAGATCGGTGACCCGGATGCCGTGGCGGATCGCGAGCGCGAATGCGTTGATCGTCTCGGCGGCGCCGTGGCCGATCAGGTGGGCGCCGACCACGCGGTCGGCGTCGCGGTCGATCAGCACCTTGGCCCAGGCAAACTCCTCGGCGTGGCTGCGCGCCGAGCGCCAGCTCCGCATGTCGTTGACGCGGACGTCGATTTTCAATCCTTGGGCGCGCGCCTCGGCCTCGGTGGGACCGACAGAGGCGAAGGCCGGGGTCGTGAAGACGACGCTGGGGATCGAGGCGTAGTCCGGGGCGCGCGCCTCGCCGCGCACCAGGTTGCGCCCCACCATCCGCCCCTCGTAGGTGGCCAGCGCCGACAGCTGCGGCGTGCCGGGCACAGCGTCGCCGGCAAACCAGATCCTCGGGTTGGATCGGCTGCGGTGCGCCCCGTCGAGCTGCGGAAGCCCGCCCTCCATCGATACGCCGCCCGCCGGCAGATCGAGGCGATCGAGATCGGGGACCCGACCGGCGCCGTGGGCGACGGCGTGCACGCGCAGCTCCGCGCCGCCGCCGGCGAAGCGCACGACGCGCGTCCCGTCCGCGGCGCTGTCGACCGCTTGCACGGGCGCGCCGGTGCGCACGTCGATCCCGCGCGCCCGGCTCGCCTCGAGCAGCCAGCCCACCGCGTCCTGGTCATGCCCGGGCAGCGCGTGCGACGCCCCTTCGACCAGGGTGACGCGCGCGCCGGCGCGCGCCATAACGTGTCCCAGCTCGAACGCGATCACGCCGGCGCCGACGAACGCCACCGAGGGGGGCAGCGTGCGCAGCTCGAGGAGGTCGTCGCTGGTCAGCAGCGTATCGGCGCCGGGGAAGTCGAGCGGGCGGGGAACCGACCCGGTCGCGACGACGAACGCGCGCGCCTGCAGCGGCTCGGACCGCCCGGTCACGCGGACGGCGTCCGGCTCGACGAAGCGCGCCCGCCCCTCGACGACCTCGATCCCCTTCCGGACCAGATCGGCCTTCATCGCCGCCGGCACACCGTCGACGAACGTGCGCTCGCGCGCGATCAGCGCCGTCCAGTCGAGGGTCGGCGCCGGCCCGACGCCGGTGATCGACAGCCGGTCGGCGCGCCTGACCAGATCGGCCGCCTCGGCGGCCGCGGCGAGCACCTTCTTGGGGACGCAGCCGCGCAGCGCACAGGTGCCGCCGACGTCGCGCGCTTCGATGATCGCCACCCGCCAGCCGGCGGCGCGCGCCACGCTGGCGGCCTGCTGTCCGGCGTTGCCGGTGCCGATGACGACCAGATCGTAGGCAGCGTCCACGGCGCACGGTATAGCAGGCGCAAGCTCGGAACCCTCAAAGGGTTCCGAACCTCCCGCGATGGGCTCCGACGGCGAAGCCGTCTACGCCCGACGCGCTCCTAGCCCACCCCTAGCCCGATCCGGTCAGCGAGGGTCGGCCGACTTGACGACGAAGAACAGCACGGTTCCGTCGGTGAGCGCTCTTCGGTAAATCGTCCCGTCGGCGACCAGCAGCAGCAGCGCCTGTTCCACCGCCTCCAGGCTCAGGTTGCGTGACGGGGCCCCCAGCCACCAGCGCCGCACGTCCTCGACGGTGTCGACCGCGTTGGGATGGTCCGCGCAGTGCGCCCGCAGGTCGGCCGCCACCTCCAGGACCAACGCGGTCGGCTGGTTCACGTCGGGCGCGATCGGCGGCCGCGGGTGGCTGGCGTAGCTGTTGTCTTGGGCCTTACTGGTTGATTCCATGTCGAGCGAGTCCCCCTCTGATGTTCAGGGAACGGACCGGGCAGGAATTTGTTCCACATTTTTTTCGACTTTCCCGTCGCCCAGGACCAAGTCGCGCAGGGTCGAGCCACCGCCCTGGGGCCGGGCGGCGGCCGGTGCCCCGTCGGCCAGCGCCGCCCGGCCGCGCGGTCCCAGCTGTGCCTCGATCTGGGTTCTCGCCCCGTCGAGCGCCCGATCGACCGTCCGATCGCGCGCCAGCTCCTCCAGGATCGACGCGACGGTGATGTCGCGCGGATCGCGCGCCAGGCGGTATCCCGCGCCGTCGGTCCACTCCAGCAGCCCGCCCGCGACCAGCTTGCGGCACAGCGGCTGGATGGCGTGGGGAAACAGCCGCAGCGTGCGCGCCAGCGTATTCAGTGTCACGGGCGCGGCCTCCGGCGTCGCCGTCTGCGTCGCGCGCGCCACCTGCGCCATGATCGCCAGGCTGGCCGCCCGCTGGCCAGCGGCGTCGAGCTGCCAGCCGGCAACGCCGTGGACCAGCACGCGATCGAAGCCGTGCCCGATCGCGATCTCGGCGCCGATCAGCACCACGTGCCAGGACGAATAGATCCAGAGCAGCAAGACCGGCCCGGCGGCAAAGCCCGATTGCAGCGCGCTGGCGTGGGAGGCGCCGATCTGAAATTTCACGAAGGCCCACAGCACCAGGGTCAGCAGGATCGCCGCCACCGCGCCGCCCAAGGCCGCCGACGAGAGCCCGATGCGCGCGCGCGCCGCCGCGGCGTACAGGGTCGCCAGCCCCGCCCACACGGCGGCCAGGATCGCGAGCCCGCCCGCCACGATGCGCAGGTGCGGCAG
This sequence comes from uncultured Pseudomonadota bacterium, assembly GCA_963778795.1. Lineage (GTDB taxonomy): Bacteria > Myxococcota_A > Polyangia > Fen-1088 > Fen-1088 > DASRQZ01. The sequence goes on from CAVZVU010000001.1 coordinate 286,431, forward strand.
CGTTCCAATCAGGTGCGAGAGCCCGGCCCCGATCGCGATGAGCGCGCTCAGCATCGCCGCCAGGATCCCCGGCAGCAGCAGCAGCACCAGATAGCCCAGCAGGCGATAGTAGCGTGGCCGGCTCTCCTGTGCGCCCGCGACGTCCTCGATGGTATTCTCGATGTTCTTGAACAGTCGCGCCACGCCGTAGATGAGCGCGACCAGGCCGACCAGCCCGCTTTCGACCCGCAACGTCTGGTTGGCGGCGTGCAGGATGTGATTGGTCGCCCGGCCGAGGAGCCCGGTTTCGCTCAGCGAACGGTTGGTCGTTGCGACGGGAACCGCGGGCACGAGGTGGGCGAGATAGCCGAGGCCCTTGAGGATGCCCAGCACGACCACCAGCACCGGCACGATCGAAAACACCGTGTAGTAGGTCAACGCCGCCGCCCGTCGGGTCAGTCGGTGCCGGAACATTCCGCGAATGGTCCAGGTGACAATCCGGAGGGTGCGATTGGCCAGGGCGCGCGCGCCGCGCAGTTGCTGCCGATCGCGCGCCCAGACGTCGCGACTGAACCGCCACACCCCCGTGCGGGTCCGGGCCAACAGCGTCAGCACCCTGGAACTTTAGCCTCGCGATTGCTCCTTCCGAACCGGGGTCCCGATACCATTTTTGGTCGACGAGGACGAGGAGGTTTGAGATGGCGATCAAAGGACCACGCCGCTGCGATGTCGGCGGTGATGGCGCACCAATAGGTAGGTAGCGCGCCTGACGGGAGCGGCCTCGATTTGCCGATTGTCTAGCGCGTCAAGGCGTCGCGGCCCATCGCGGCCGACCCAGTTTCGGCAACGGGGCGGAGGATCTCGGAGACGACTCGGAAGCATCCAGACCGCCGCCCCAAAAAACGAAACGACACGAAACGGAACGAATCGTTGAAGTGGAGGTGAACCATGAACAATCAAATGAGGACAATCAACCGATGGCTGCTGATCGCGGGGGTTGCGGGCGGCACGTTGGTCTCGGCCCTGGTGGCGACCGCGGGCGCTGCCCCGAACGCCACGATCAGCGAGACCAACTCCGCCACCGGCCAGACCCGGACGAAGATGAGCAGCACCACCGCGACGGTGTTGGCGGTCGACCACAAAGAGCGGATGGTGACGTTGAAGAAGGAGGACGGCGAAGAGATCACGATCACCGTGCCGAAAGAGGTGAAGATGTTCGAGAAGCTCAAGGAGGGCGACAAGATCGACATCGACTACTACGAGTCGTGGGCGGTCTCGATGGCGCCCACCGATGCCAAGCCGAGCGCGACCGAGCGCAAGGGCAAGGCGTATGACGAGGGGGGCGGCATCAAGGGCCGCGAGGTCATGATCTCCGCCGAGGTGGTCAGCGTCGACCCCGCCGCCAACATCGTGACGTTCAAGGGGCCGCGCGGCAATCTGAAGACGATCCACGTCCAGGACACCGCGCTCCAGCAGAAGCTGCCGTCGCTGAAGCCGGGCCAGGTGGTTCAGTTCGGCTACGTGCAGGCCACGGCCGCGGCGATCCGTCCGAGCAAGTAGCGTGACCGATCCCGCCGTCGGGGCAGCCGCCCCGGCGGTGGTCCGATCGGGCGGCCGCGCGATGCGCGCCGCAGGAGCGGTTCGAAAATGTCCGAGCCCGCGGCCGACGCAGAATCATCGAAACCACAGAAGTTCGCCAGCGGGCAGGACGCGGCGACGATCCAGGCCAACGAGCGGACGCTGCTGGCCTGGATCCGGACCGGGCTGTCGCTCACGACCTTTGGCTTCGTGATCGCGCGCCTCGGGGTCTGGATCCGCATCGCGGGCGACGCTGGCCAGGGGATCCCCGGGGCGCGCTGGATCGGCGCGCTGTTCGTGTTGATGGGCGCGGCGCTGGACGCCATCGGCATCGGCCGCTACTTGCTGTTTCATCGGGCGTTCCTGAAGCGACAACCCTTTCCGACCGGCGTCGGGTGGGTTCTGGTCATCGCCTTCGCGATCGCGAGCTTGGGGGCAATCCTGGGCGTCTTCGTGATCCTCACCATCAGTCGGTAAGCTGCGTTGGCTCTCCGTCCGGTTTTGACAGAGGAGTTGCTTGCGGCGTGCGGGGAAGCGACGTAGACCCACGCCGGAAGCGCGGCTTGATGCCAGCTTTCTTAGCGTCTTCCCTTTTCAAGGGACCCTCTCGGAAGAAAGGCCACGCCATGAAAAAGTTCCTCGTCCTCTACAAAGCGCCCAACGCGTCGTTCGAGCAGATGATGAAGGCTCCGCCGGAGCAACAGAAGGCCGGCATGGACGCCTGGATGGCCTGGGGCCGCAAGGCGGCCGCGTCGATCGTCGACATGGGTGCCCCGCTCGGAAAGAGCTTGCGGGTCACGCCGGGGGGCGCTTCACCGACGAAGAACGACCTCGGCGGGTATTCGATCCTGCAGGGCGAGTCGAAGGAAGCCATCGCGGAGACCCTGAAGGGTCACCCTCACTTCATGATGCCGGACGGGTTCATCGAGATCACCGAGCTGATGGTGCTCCCGGGAATGTGAGCGCCGGCTCCCCTCTCTGAGACCCTCGCCCGCTCTGCGGGGCGACTCGCGCGGCTCAGGTCACGCGGTGCGGATGGCGGCGGGTGCGGCGAGCGCGAACGCGCGCAAGGCGCTCGCGCTTCTCTGCCATCGCCAAGGTGTGCGAGATGGTTCGCTCCGGCGACAGGACGTAGGCCTCGAGGAAGCGGACCGGATCGCCCAGCTCGCCGTCTTCATGAACCTCGAAGTGCAGATGGCTGGCCGATGACTTCACGCCGGTCAGCCCGACGCGCCCGATCACCTCGCCGGCCTTCACCGTCTGCCCCGCCACAACGTTGAACGTGTGCAGGTGAAAGTAGCCGGTGCGGACCCCGTCATCGTGCACGATGCGAACGAAGAAGCCGCCGGGGCCCATCCGGCGCGATCGCCAGCGGCGCAGCTGGCGCGGGACCAGGTCGCGCGCCGCCAGGCGGCCTGGCATGTCGGCGCCGGCGAACTGCACGACACCGTCGGCGACGGCGCGCACCGGTTCGCCCACGCTGGCGTCGATGTCGATGCCTCGGTGCTCGCGCTTGCCGCCGTCGCGATCGGCGCCCGGGCCGCTGGTCCCCAGGCGCACGCCGCCGGTCAGCGGCGGCACGATCGCGAGGCCGGGGTACGAGACCGCGTCCAGCTCCTCCGCGCCGGTGTAGGACTGCAGCAGCCGGCGTCGAGCGACCAGCACGCGGTCTTCCGCGGTGGTGCCCCAGACGCGATCGCCCCAGACCAGGTGCGCGATCGCGGTGCGGTGGGGGGTGCTGCCGGCGCTGGCGTCGATGGCGACATGAGTTGCGTGCCACATCGCCAGCAGCGCGGCGCCGACCCGAAGGTTGTGCTCGGGATCGAGCAGGCGATCGTGTGCGAGGTCCTCGCGCGCGACCGGAAGCGCCGCGCGCGGTCCGAACATCGACGGTTCGATCTGCAGCAGGCCGACACCGCCCGCCGACTCGAGCGCCGGGCGACAGCGGCTCTGCCGGTAGACGAGCGCGGCCATGAGAAAGGGATCGGTCTTCGTCTCGGCGCTCACCTCGCGTATGAGCCGGGCCACCTCATCCAATCCTTCGCGCGGCGCCACCTCGTCACACAGCGCGACGACCGCGGCGTCGAAGCGCGCATCGTCCAGCGGGTCGGTCGGCGCGTCGGGCTCGTGGGGCCAGTCGGCGGGATCGCGCAGCTCGTGCGTGCCGCGCCGGTCGGGTTGGCAGCTGTGGTGCTGGCGCGCCGCCAGCCCCTCGCCGGCCGGCGACGCGATCGCTTCGGCTGGGCTTTCGCCGGTCGGTCGGTCGGCCGAGCTTTCAGGCTCGGTCGGCGTCGCCGCGACGCCCGCGTCTTCGGTCGCGCTGCCAGCTGGAGCGGCGGCGACATCCACATCGACACCGGCAGCGGTGAGGAGCAATAACGGCAAGAGCGCGATCATCATGTTCGTCGGGCCTATCGCTGACATCGGCCTCGGCGGAGAAGTCTTTAAAGGATTTGCGGCCCTGACGCACGGATTCATTGCCACAACATCGCCAAGCCGCGCGTGGGCGTGCTCGAGCCAGGTCGGAGCGTGTCGCCGAATGTGTTCTTCCCGATGTGTGGTGTCGTCGGGGTGTCACGTCGGCGCTCATTCAGCGTCGCGAACCGTGGCGCCGGCGGCGCCCACCTCATCCGTTCGCTTTGCGCGCTCGGCCGCGATGCGCAGGCAGCGATCTTGAAGGTCGAGCCAGCCCGCCGGGATGGCCGACTCTTTCGGGTCGGTTCGCGGCGCCGGTCGGCGAAGTCCGGCGACGTAGAAGGCCGCCTCACGGCACTGGCCGGTGTTCGCCAGCGCCACCACGTGGGTGCGCAGGGCCTGGGGGTTCAGGGCGCGCAGGCGGACGGCCTTGCGAGAGAATTCGACTGCCTCGTCCCATTTCTTGCTGGAGGCTTTGACGAACGCCATCCGGATCAGCACCTCGGGGTCGTTGGGCGCCAGCGCCAGCGCGCGCGCCAGCGCGGTCTGCTGCGCGAGCCGCCCGTCGCCGAACGGGGCGGCGTCGGCCATCATCAACCACGCCAGCTCGGAGTCTGGGTGCGCGCGCGACGCCTGTTCGGCCAGCGCCCGTTGCTGCCCCGGCGACGCGCCGGCGCCCAGCGCGTAGTACTTCACCGCCAACGCCTCCAGCGCACCGGCGGGATCGGCGGTCAGCGCTTCGTCGACCTCGGCGCGCACGCGCGCGTCCCGCACGGAGTCCGGCGCCGGCGTCCGGGACAGGTTGCCGACGGCGTACATGAAGGCGCGCGCGCCGTGAACCTCGGAGTCCAACATGGGCCGCACCTGAATCGATCCGCTCCAGGGCGGCACCGGTATGCGCAGCACGGTGTAGTTGCCGGTCGCGACGTAGTCGTCGAGCGCGCTCAAAAGATGGGCGGCGTCGAGATCGCCGAGCTCGGCGGCCCAGGCCTCCAGATGGTACCCGAAACGAAATAATCGGTGACCGAAATCCGGAGGATTGTCGTGTCGTTTGCAGCCGCCACAATCGATTAAGAAAGCGATTTTCACCTCGGCGTCAAACCGAAGTTGGGCGATGATGCGGGCGGGGAATAAATCTGGTCTTGTCGGACGTCGGTGCGTGTCGCAAAGGGGCGGGGTCGCGGTGGTCTCTTTGTTGGGGCTTGATGGCCTGTTGCCTGACGGCGACAACGATCGGAATTGGCTGTCACAGCGGGGGCAGCAACAGCGATCGGGACGGGGATAACGCGCTCGCCCCCGACGCCGCCGCTGACGCGTCGTCAGACGCAGCGTCAGACACAGCGTCGGGAGACCTTCCCCCGGGCGACGGCGCGCAGGATGGTGTACCGGTCGATGTCGACGACACCGCCGACGCAGACGGCGGCGTCGACGGTGTCGTTGCCGGTGACGCGTCGGCTCCCGTCTGCGCGGGGCTGGGCAAAGTCGAGGATCCGCGCGGGTGCTCCGGGGCCCATATCTGCGACGGCGCCGGCAATTGCGTCAGTCGCTTCACTGTGTTCCCGATTGCGCGCTTGACGCCCGTTAGCACCGCCTACTTGAACCAAATCACCGCGGGTCGGGACGGCAATCTCTGGTTCATCGACGGTTCGACGATTGGTCGCATGACCCCCAGCGGGGACAATGAAGAGTTCATGATCCCTGGCCTCGGCTTCAGCCTGGCCGCCGGCCCCGACGGCAACCTCTGGTTCACCGACGAGAGCAACCACTTGATCGGTTGGGTGACCCCGGCGGGGGTCCAGCGAGAGCTCCCCCGGTTGGCCGGCCTTCCCTCCGATCCCTCCGGCATCGTGGCGGGCCCGGACGGCAATCTGTGGTTCGCCGACTTCGACCACATCGGGAAGATCACACCCACCGGAACGGTGGTCGAGTACCTGGTTCCGACCAGCGACGCCTACGCGACGTCAATCACGCTGGGCGCCGACGGAAATCTTTGGTTCGCCGAGCAGATCGGAAACATCGGACGGATCACCCCCTCCGGCGTCGTGACCGAGTTCCCGACGGTGGCAACGATCACTCCCAAGTCGAGCGTGCTCTACGGGATCGCCGCCGGCGCCGACGGGAACCTCTGGTTCACCGAGCCGATGCAGAACCAGATCGGACGAATCACGCCGACCGGCGTCGTGACCGAATTCCCCGTCCCGACGGCGAACGGTCGGCCCGACAACATCACCGCCGGCCCCGACGGAAACGTCTGGTTCGTCGAACGGATCGGCGAGGTCGTCGGGCGAATCACCCCGTCGGGAACGATCACCGAGTTTCCGGTGCCCACGCCCAGCACCTTCCCGTCGGCGATCACCACCGGCCCCGACGGCGCGCTCTGGTTCACCGAGCAGGAGATCCCCGCCAGCAATGGCGGGCAGCACGGGTGGATCGTGCGCATGCAGCTCTAGCAGGCTGCTGAAAAAGTCTCCCGTCGCCGTTGCGGCGCGGGCCCATCCGCTGCGTTGCTCGTCGGTTAAATATGCTCGATATTCGCCCTCCTCGCGCCTTGCGGCTGGACCCGCGGCGGCCGCAACGGCTCGGTCCGACCTTTTTCAGCAGCCTGCTAGAGCGGCTTCGCCGCCACGGGGCGTCGCCTAGGAGGCGCGCGAGCCGACGAGGGGCAGGGCGTCTTCGTCGATGATGAGGCCGCGGCAACGCGGGCTGCCACACCGGCACGGCTCTGCCAGGTGCGCCGGAAACGCGTAGTCGTAGCTCAGCTCTTCGCCGACCGCGATCGCCTTCAACGCGGTGACCGTGGCCCACACATGGCCGTCATCGGTGATGCCCGCATCCACCACCGCGTTTGGGTCGCACGAATGGTTGATGTACCGGGTCTGATCCACCATGTCGAAGTACAGGCCGTTCTCGACCCACAGCGAGTACCGATCGTCGACGTCGTCCCCCTCCTTCCAGGTGACTCCGTCGATTTCGCAGATCAGGTCGCCTTCGGCGAACGGTTTGGCGGCGACTACGCCGTAGCCATCAATCGCTGAACGAACCACGCGTATCCCAGGCACCTTCGGCATCGATCGCAGTATCTAACAAAGTCGCGCCTCCAGCCAGAAAGAGGTGATGGGCCGCGGCAGATGGATTCTCTGCGACGCACCGCTGGACGGCCTGAGTCGGGCCCCTTTCAACGCCGCGCGCGTCGCCGCGGTGCCCGCTGTCGCGCTGGTCGGGCGCTGGGTCTCGCTCGGGCCGCTATTGCGACCGAGCGGCGCGCCCAATCCACCAGGATGCCGGCGTCGTCGAGCAGGTGGTCGGGCGCCTGATAGTAGGCCGACAACAGCTGGGGTTTCGCGCGCACGGGGCGAAGAGCGGACATGCCCTCGGCCTCGTAGAGCGGTCGGGTGGCATCGTCGATGCGCAGATAGAGCAGGTTGTCGTTGATGACTCCGAAGAAAATCTCGCCGCAGTAAAGACCGACACCACCGAACATGCGTCTCGCGCTCACCGGGCCGAGCCCGGCGAGCTGTTCCAGCACATGGTCCCTGAAGGCGTCACTGACCGGCATGACGACTGATGCTCAGGTCTTCAATTCTTTCGCGGTGATGACGTAGCGGAAGCTGTCGGGGTCCAGGCTGTCGAGCGTGCCGGCCGCCGTCTCGGCTTGCGGGTACATGAGGTAGGTGCGCTTCGGCTCCCTCGCGTGCGGCAGGTTGATCTCGTTCGCGGCGTTGAAAGCGATCCAGTTCATCTCCCACGCGCCGAACAGCTTGTTCCGGACCGTCTGCACCAGCGGATCGTCGACGGCGAGCGGTTTCGCGCGCTCTTCCAGCACCACCTTGCGCACGTCGGCGGGGTCGACCGGCACCCAGCCCCAGCCCGCGAGGTAGACCTCGGCACGGCAATGCTGGGCGCGCGTGATGTTCTCGGTGCTCGGGCCCATGCTGCGGTAACCGAGCTCCGACTTCACGACCCGGACACCGTATACGTCGCGCGCGGGTAGTCCGGCCGCTCGGCACAGACAGACATAGAGCCCATTCAGATCGGCGCACTTGCCGCCAAGCGTGCCGCTGTTGAGCAGGCTTTTCACGTCGCCGAGGCCGCAGCCGCGCACCTTGGGGTCGCGGAAGGTGTTGTCGACGACCCATTCGTAGATCGCCTTGGCCTTTTCGAGGTCACTATGCGCGCCCCTGACCGCGCCCTTGGTTGTCTCGAGCACGATCCCGTCGAGGGGCATGTGCTCTGTCGGCGACGTGTAGAGGACCCGCTCCTGCGGTGAGATCTCCCCGACTGCGCCTGGTCCCGTCGTGAAGTCGACGGCGCGGTCACGCGTCTGGACCCGGCTGCGCAGCTCGACGACGGGCTGGCTCGAGGAGGCGGGCCACTCGGCGTAGAGCATGACCGCGCCGTGCTTCTCGTCGCGCAGGAGCTTGGTCGTGGCGGCGTTGCCCGACCAGTCGTTGCTGATCACCCTCTGGTAGCCCGCATCGACCGACGGCACCGGCAGCCACGCGCGCGTCGTCCCCTGCGGCGCCTTCAGCTCGACCCGGGTCGTGACCTCGAACGTTCGCCATGTCCGGGTCGACGTCTGGGTCGACGCCTGGGTCGACGCCTGGGTCTGAGCTCGCTTGGGCGCCAACAGCGCTTGCGCCTGCGCCACGCCCGGCGCGCCGGCTGCGGGTATCAAGGCCCCTAGCTTCAGGAAGAGACGACGATCCATGCGCTCTCTCTTTCTCTCTCGGTCTGGCCCTCGGTCTTGCCCTCGCTTGGTCGCGACCAGGGCCGAGTATGCCGCCGCGGCGACGCAGGGTAAACAAGCGCGATCGGACCGCGCGCGGTTTTGGTACTCTGGCGCTCGACGTGATGTCTCGGGACCGGCGGCCATGGCTCTGGGGGGCGGTTCTGCTCGCGACGGGATCACTCGCGGCCTGTCGGCCTTCAGCCGCGCGCGCGCAGAGCCTGCCCGCCGAGCCGGATCGGGCCCAGCTTCGGGATCGATATCGCCGCCCCGACCTGCTGGTGGCCGCGCTGCACATCGCGCCCGGCGCGGTGGTGGCCGACGTGGGGGCGGGCGCGGGCTATCTGACGCACCGGCTGGCGGCAGCCGCGGGACCGAACGGACGCGTCGTCGCAACCGACATCGACGCGGCGAGCCTCGCGCTGATCGGCGCCCGTGGGACCGGCGAGGCGCCGATCGTCACGCGGATGGTCTCGCCCGCTGATCCGGGCCTCGAGCCCGGCAGCTACGATCTCATCCTGCTGTCCGAGGTGGATCACCTGCTCGTCGATCGCGCGTCGTTCCTGCGCGCGCTGGTGCCGGCGCTCAAGCCGGGAACCGGGCGCGTCGCCGTGAGCAACCGTCGCGTGCATCGCGCGGCGCTGCTGGCATCGGCCGCGCGAGCGGGGCTGTCGCCGAGGGCCGAGTACGACGGTTTGCCCGCCCACTTCTTGATCGAGGTTGCACCATGAGCACGAAGAGCTCGCACCGTTCCATTTCAGCGGCCATCTCGCCGATTCTGGCGGCTGCCTGCGTCGCGACGCTGGCCGCCTGCTCCAGCACGCACAGCGCTGGCCCGTCCCCCGCGCCCGATGCGCCGCCGGGCAGCACCACTTACTGGTTGGCGCCCCGCACGTCGGAGGTCGACCTTCAGCTGGTCACCGCCCAGCCGACGCTGGGCTTCTGAGGACCAGCCCTGGGGGTCGGTGACTCCCTCGAAGCGCCGGGCCCGCTGAATGGCCCGATCCCTGCTGGAAACTGGCACCTCGTCGGCGATGTCGAGGTGTTGAGCTCGGGCGACGTGCAATATGACTTCATCTGGAGGCATGGCGGCACCGACACGACGCTGGTGACGTTTTCGCACCACGTCGACCCGCTCCCCGGCGGCAGCTTCAGAGCCACGGAGTACGATGCCGATGCCACCGGCATCGCCGCCGCGGCCGCCGCCGGCGATCAGTTGGTCTGGCGCTGGTCGATCTCCGCCGGCGCCACCGGCCAGTTCGTGGCCATCCCCAACGGCGACGGCACCAGCTCCGGTGGCCGGTTCCCGTCGATCACCTTCCCCTGACGCTCGGCGGAATTGACTGCAGGCCGCGCGGCGAGGGCACCAGCTCCCCACTGTTTCCTGGCCTGATCCTCAGAGACTGCTACGTTTGAAATTGGGATCGCGATCGATAACGCTCCCCACCGTCAGGACGGCGAAGTCTTGCCGAATCAGTGTCACCTCGACGCAGACGCCAGCAACAACAGGCGGCTTCGACTGCTTGCGCCGGGGTTTAACCTGGCGGGTCATTTCTGCGCGTTTGGCGGCATGGCGGGGACCGGCGTCGCGATCGGGATCTGGTTGGCGCGCCACGGGCGGCCAGGGCAGCTGTGGATTGTGCCCGCGTACATTCTCGTCGCGAACATCGTCGAGTACCTGATGCATCGTTTTCTGATGCACCGGCCGCTGTGGCCGCGCACGCTCTATCGGGGCCACACCCTGGGCCACCATCGCGCCTTTCATCACGACTCGATGGCGATTGAGAGCTGGCGCGAGATTGAGCTGGTGATGATGCCCTGGTTCACGATCGCGCTGTTTTTCGCGGTTCTGAGCCCGGTCGTCGTGGTCGTGGATCTGACGCTAGGGCCTGGATCCGCCGGTATGATGCTGCTGACCGCCATCGGATCGTTCGTCACCTACGAAGGGCTGCACACCCTCTATCATTTGCCGGCGCCCCTTCTCGACCGAGGCCCTTTGCGCAACCGTCTGTTTCAGGCGCTCTTCCGCCACCATCGGCATCACCATCGCCTCGCGCGCATGCGCTGGGTGAACTTCAACGTCTCGTTGCCGCTCTCCGACAAGCTGTTTGGGACGAAGGAGACCGAGGCGGCCTGGTTGGTTGATCGCGAGCGGCGCCGCGACGCTCACCTCGTCGAGGCAACGGCCAAGGTTCGTTCCTCGAGCGGTTGAGGGGCCATGATTCGAATGAAGGCAGGCCGGTAGCTACGACCTGGGATAGCGAGCGATCCAGGCGCGGCGGACGCGCCCGAGCATTGCCGGATAGACGATGAAACGCCGGAAGGGCTCGATGAGCGCCATGTACACCGGCGTGAGCCACGACGCTGGCTTCACGTAGACCGCCCAGTAAAGCCGATATCCGCCTGGGTGCTCGCACAGGGCCGCGCACAGGAAGGCATGAACGGTCGCGTTGCGGATCTCGGCAAGCGACTCCCGTTCCAGGAGAAAGAGCAGCCGGAATCCGCGTTCCATCGTTCCGGGCGGAACGACCGAGCGCGAACGCAGCGCTGGGGTCACCCGCGAGAGGTATGACATCTGGGGGCGGTCGTGGGGGCGGTCCCAGCCGAACAGCCGGCCGAGCCAAAGGCGCAGCGCGAACAGCGCGCGTGCCAGGGGACTTGCGTTCAGCAGCTCGCCAGTCGGGATCAGCGCCCGGACATCACCGAGCGTCCGGCCCGGGCCCCCGCCGGGCAGATCAACCGCGGTCACGTCCTTGAGCGGCACGTCCCCGAGGACGGCGTGCACTTCAAGGGGAAGAATCCGGAACTCGGCGACGTCAACGCGCACTGCGACTCCTTACGCGAAGACTACTACGTGGTCACCACCTCGCCTGGGGCTTGCACGTGGGTTGTCAAGGGTGCCAGAGACGACGATTGCCACATTCGGCCCTGCTCTCGCCCTCTTCAGGCGGCATTACCTTATCAATCAGACAGAAGAAGGAGTACGTCGACCATGCGAATTCTCAGGGTGAAGAGCATCGGGGTTGTCGCGACGCTGGCGTTCGTGGCGCTCGGCTTCGCGCGGATGGGATACGCCGTGACGACGGACGCTCAGCTCATCAGTGAAGCGCGCCAGACGGTTGATAAATACCGGAGGACCGACCCCGGTATCGATTCGTTCTTCCATCACGCCGCCGGATACGTCGTGTTTCCGGGCATCGGCAAGGGGGGGTTGGGAGTCGGCGCCGCGCACGGGACCGGCGTGCTGTTCGAGAACGGCACGCCGCTGGGCAAGGTGACCATGAACCAGGTCACCGTCGGATTGCAGGCCGGCGGGCAGCACTTTTCAGAGATCGTGTTCTACGAGACGCCGAAGGCGCTCGCCGAGGTCAAGGCGGGAAAGGCCCAGCTCTCTGGCCAGCTGAGCGCCGTCGCCCTGACCGCGGGGGCTGCGGCCAACGCGCGGTTCAATAACGGCGTCGCCGTGTTCACGGCGACCATAGGGGGCCTGATGTTCGAGGCGAGCGTCGGCGGCCAGAAATTCGACTACGCCCCGTTCTAGAGCGGCTTCGCCGCCGCGGGAGGGCCAGGCCCTCCCGCGAGCCCCAGCAGGCTGCTGGAAAAGGCCAGCTTGGGGAATCGACAGCAGACCTCAGGTGTGGCCTGCTGTGCGGGATGCGAGGAGAGCCGTAATGTTCCTCGACCCGCACGCGTTCGAGTTCGTCGAGGTGCTCGAGCTGGCGTGGACCGAGGTTCGACAGGAGTGCCTGTCGCTGCCTCGGGACAGCTTTGAGCCGTGGGTCCAGCGAGAGATGTACGGCGAGGGGTGGAGTGTCTACGGTCTCATCGCTTTCGGCGAAAGGATCGATGCGGCGCTCCGCGTCTGCCCGCGCACGGCATCGCTGCTCGAGCGCGTCCCGGGGCTGACGACGGCGGGGTTCTCGCGCATGGCGCCGCAGACGCACATCAAGCCGCACGTCGGCTGGGTGCACACGGTCTACCGCCTGCACATGGGGCTCGTCGTGCCGCCCGACTGCGCCCTGCGAGTGGGCGACGAGACGCGCCCTTGGCGGGAGGGCGGATGCCTGATCTTCGACGACACCGTAGAGCACGAGGCCTGGAATCGATCGCGAGAAACGCGCACCGTGCTCCTTCTCGATTTCCTGCGCCCTGGAATCAGCGATGCGAGCCGCGATGTCGCGCCGCCCGAGGTGCAAGCCATGATTCGAAAGAAGACGGGCCGATAGCTCTGACCGGCGGCGCCAGCGATCTGTCGGTGATCGAGGAGTAGCGCCTGTGAGCGAGGCGATCTCGGACGAACGTGACGCGACAGGCCGGGAATCGCGGCTGAATCGCCTTATGCGATGGGCCCTCTTCGCGGTGTCCGCAACTCGCGCCTTGTGTCGCGCCGGCTACGATCCTACGCTCCCGCTTGGTGACGGAGCGGTACCCACCGACTCGGTTTGAGAGACGTTCCGGCGCCGGCCGCGGGCTAGCGGCCAGCGCAACGGCGTTGGCGCTCGTCTGCATTGGGGTGGGCGGCGCACAACCGACGCAGGCGAAGCAGCCGGCGCCGTTGACCCAAGCGGCGCCGTTGGCCCAAGCCGCTTCAACAAGCAGCGGGCTCATGGTTGTCGAGGGAGGGCGACCCGTGGGCCAAACAACGCCCGAGAACGCGCGTCGGGATGGCCTGACCGTGATCGATCTATCGGACGATTGGCTGCCGTACGTCTTCTCGGAGGAGCCCGGGAAGCCGCAGCCGCTGCGGCCCTATCTCATCGACCTGGCCAATGGGCGGTTCCGCGCGAGTAGCCAATACGCGCGCGCCCGCGAGGACCGGTACTTCGAGGCGTTCGGGGTGTTTCCGAGCTTGAATCTGATCCGGCGACGGCTGGCGGATCGCAAGCGCCACGTCTGCCACGATCGGGTGAAGGACAAAGCAATCGAGGAGATGCCGCCCAGGAGCGCGATCTTGCCGGAAGAGCCGGAGAAGCCCACCAGCACCAGTCCGGCAGCTCCGGGAGAGCCAGGGAAACCGCCCGGCACCGATCCGGCAGCGGGCGCCACGCCGGCGCCGCCCACGGTTGCGATCGCGCCGGACAAGCCGCCGAGGAAACCCTTGAGCCCGGCCGAACAGCGGGCCGTGGTCGCGATGCAGGCCCACCTGCGCTGCGAGGATTTGCTGCCCGCCAAGGCGAAGCACGCTCGGATGGATCCGCGGACGGTCGCGGGCCTGCAGATCTACCAGCGGTTGCACATGATCGCGGACAACGGACGCCTCGATCTCGAGACCCGCACGACGCTGCTGGCCGACAGCCGCGAGCACGACTTCCGGGCGCTGCTGCGCGCGCTGCGCGAGCGGGTCGTCGACGCGACCGGGTTGCTCGAGGACGGCTCGGCCCTGGGGGTCACCGGCGAGGTGCAGGGGCGCGTGCTGGACAGCGCCGAGTTCCGTCCGCTGCCCGTGCAAGCGGCCCCCGCGCCCCGCGACGCGAATCCGCCGTCCGCTGCACCGGGACCACGCCCCGCCGCCGCGGCTGGAGCGTCGGCCAAGATCGGCACGACGATCAGCGCCGCGCCCGATCTCATCGCTGCGGCCACTCAGGCTGCCAGCCAGGCGCTGGGCTGGACGTCACCGGAGGCGGTCCTCGCGAGCACGCTGGAGTCTCCTCCCGCGACGCCGTCTTCTTCGCGACGGCCCGCGCGCAAAGCAACGGCGCGCAAGGGGCTGGTCCCCCTGCCCACGGCCGTCGCAGTCCGCTTGCCGCCGCCGCCGTCCTACCACAGCCCCAAGATGGAGCTCCGCGCGGAGATCGATCGCGGCGAGGTCGTCCTGGCGCGGCCGGTCCTCGACAAAGACGGACACAAGAAGTGGCGTCCTCCGGTCAGCGACCGTCCAACCCTCACGCTCTACGCGCGCGTGGGCGACGGCGAGGTGGCGCTGGCCCGTTGGCCAACCACCATCGGCGGCTGGAAGACGATCCAGAAGTCCGACGGGACCATGGCGCTGAAGTACAAGGAGTCGGTCACGGGCGACGCCCTCTGGTCCGAGGTTCTGGCCACCCCGACCTGGCACCCGCCGTCGGGCCTGCCCACCCGCAAGCTGCTCATCAAGCGGGGGGATGTCTGGGTCCCGAAGACCGAGATCGTCGGCCCGGGTTACCGCGCCGGCTACGGTCTGGTGGCCATCGTGCACCACCAGATCACGGGAGTTAACGAGCGCGGCGAACAGCAGCTCATGGACCTTCTGATCCGGACCCACGGCACACCCGCCTACCGATCGGTCAAGCGCGGCGAGAGCGCCGGTTGCCACCGGCTGCACAACTATCTGGCGCTGCGCCTGGCGGGCTTCCTCGTGAAGCACCGCGAGAACGTGCGCGACGGCCTGGTGCACGAGGACTACGTGCGGCGCCTCGAGTATCAGGGCCAGCAAGTGGCGCTCGAGAGCGAGGCCAAGGGTTACCGCTTCAAGCTGACGCCGCCCGTGCCGGTGACCGTCCTCGACGGCGACATCCGTGGCGACGCCAAGGCCGTCAAGCGCTTGGTGCCCCTGGCCACGGTCCCGTAGCAGCGGCAACGAGCTCGATCGGGACCTCACGACATCACGCGTGTGCACCCAAAGATGCTCGTGGTCGGTGCACGGACCAGCGATCAGACCGGGGACCGTGCCGATCTGGATCCAGCCGTCGGAGCGGTCGAGCGGAAACGCGTCCACGACCACGGTCTTCGTGGCGTGCGCCCAAACTGTCCCTCCAGGTGAATCGGCGATCCCGGCTTGCCGGCGTATCGTCAGGCGGGAGCGCTGCGGCGCATCGCTCCGGCCGCAGGCCCCCTCATGCTCCACGCCTTCGACCCAGCCGGCAACCCCCTGCGCAGCTTCGACTTCGATATTCCGTTCGGGGGTCCAACCCCTCAACCGCGAGCCGTCGGCCCAGCCCGCCTCGATGAGAACCCAACCGGGCCGGCGGGCGCGAATCCGGAACGGTCCGGGGTAGTGGATCTCCAGCGGATCGACCGCAATCGGCCCAACGAACAACGGAACGGGCCGGGTCCCGGTCCCGACGCCGGAGCCCTCCGGAGGCTCGATAGCGGCAGGCGTCGCATAGGGCGTGCCGTCGCTGAGCCCCACCGCGCCGCATGGAACTGCGAGTGGCCGGGCCACGTCCACGCCCAACATTTTTTGCAATGACGCCCCCACGGCATCGTCCTCGACGCCCAGCCAGTCAGGAGCCGCTCCGGATCCCAGGCGAACGCGCCCGCCGAAAAGGACGACGGTCTTCTTGATCCGGAGAGCCAGCCTGGCGACAGGGTAGGTGGCCTCGAACGCCAAGGGCGCTCGGACGCTGATGCGGGCGGTTGTCTTGTTGGGCCCCAGCTCGATCGCGATCGGCACGCCATCCAGCCCCAACGTGAAGTGGTTGTCGCCGACGGACACCACGACGTTCGCCAGGTGCGCTGCTCCGGCGGATATGCGGCACGTCGCGGACGCCGCCCGAGAGGTAACGGCGCTGGCGAACGCCAAGACCAGTGCCCTACGCGACAGTCGACTGAAAATGTGGCACCTGCTGATATTCTAGCCGAATGGCGAACAGGCGTTCAGGCGTCGAAACCCGATCGTTGGCGGGTCGAGCGGCGAAAGCGGACGCGGGGACAGTCGATCCGGACTGGATCGGCTGGGCAGGGGAGCTCGCGCATCCGCTTTCTCCCCAGGGCGGCGGCGGTCCGGGCGGCTTTGCACCGAATCTGCTGGCAAGAAACGATTCGCACCGTTCTCCGAGCCCCTGGCAGCCCGGACCGCTGGGGACAACCGCTGCGCCGGCCGGCCCGTCTCCGCAGGCCGCCAATCCGGCGCCCGCCGCGACCGCGCGATCACTGGGCGTGCTCCTTTCCGCGCAAAGCGATCTGCTGGACGTGTCCGTCGCTGCAGAGATCCTCGCCGACACGTCGGGCAGACCGAAGTCCGGCAGCAGCGCCGAAACATCTTTCTCCCTACCTGCCTACTCGTTTCCCGGCGCCACGCTCGACAAGCACCGAAAGATCGCCCACTTCAACGGCAAATTCACCTGGAAGGGCACGGTTTCAATTCAGACCGTGTTTGGGTCCGGCGCCCACGCGACCGATCTTTCGTGTTACGGGCGAGGGACGACCGACGCCGACGTGAGGGCGCGCGACATCACGCTCGGGTTTCACGAGAGCTGCCACCGCAGCGATTATGAAGCCTATCTGAAAGCGAATCCTTTGCCGACCCCACCCAAACTCAAAGTTGGAATGTCCGAATCTGACTACAAAGCCGCCGAAGGGAATTTCAAGAAGGCCTTTGATACCTACTCCAAAGAGATGAGTGACCAATCGATGCGTCAGACCGATGAGGTTGGTAACAAATTGTCCACCCTGAAACGAACCCATAAGTGCTTCAAACACGTCGTCCCGTAGATTGATTGCCGTCCATGTCCTGGAGCGATTCCTCGGGGGAATAGCAGGCGGGGCTGTTCTGCCCACCGCCTCGCCGCCTGGTCGAGGGCAAGACGTGAAGACGTAAGGACGGCGGGCCATCCCTGGAACCGCGCAGCTTCTGCGCACTTCTGGGACACGGAGCGGCCGTTGATCGGTGCCGTGGGCTGGCTTCGCAGATGCATCGGAGATGGCTTCGGGAGGAAGAAACCAGCGAATCAACATCGCCGCCTTCCTGCTGAGGAGGAGATCCAGATGAAGCGCGTCGTCGTGAATCACTATGGTGGTCCCGAAGTCGTCACGGTCGTGGAGGACGACGTCCCCACGCCGGGCCCCGGCGAGGTCCGGGTCAGGGTGCTCGCTGCCGGCGTGTCGTTCACCGATACGCAGCTCAGAGCCGGCACGTACCTCGGCGGTCCGAAGCCGCCGTTCACGCCTGGCTACGAGCTGGTCGGCATCGTCGAGGAGCTAGGTCCGGACTGCAAGAGGTTGCGCGTGGGCGATCGGATCGGCTCGTTGACCGTGTGGGGCGCGGACGCGGAGCGCGTCTGCGTGCCGGAAGCGTACGCCGTCGAGGTGCCCGAGGATCTCGATCCCGCCGAGGTGGTGAGCCTCGTCTTCCCGTACATGACCGCCTACCAACTTCTTCACCGCGCGGCGACCGTGAAGCGCGGCGAGTCGGTGCTCGTGCATGGCGCCGCCGGGAGGGTCGGAACCGCCCTGCTCGAGCTCGGCGCGCTGTCTGGCCTTCGCCTCTATGGGACCGCGTCGGCCCGCGACCGCGCCACTGTCGAGCGCCTCGGCGCCGTCGCAATCGATTACAAGACCGAGGACTTCCTCGCCCGCGTCCGCCAGCTGACCCGCGACGGCGTGGACGTCGTGCTCGATCCGATCGGCGGCGCGATCTCGCTGCGCTCATTCCGCGCTCTGCGCCCGGGTGGAAGGCTGATCATCTACGGCCGACACACCACCATCGCCGGCGGCCGCAAGAACTGGCCCGCCGTTTTCGAATGGTACGCGGGCACAGTGGCGGTGGCCCTCTTGAGCGCCGTCTCCGTGCGTCGCCGCGCGCTCCCCTACCGCATCCAGAAGCTTCGCATCCACCACCAGGACTGGTTCCGCGAGGACTTCCGCACCCTGCTCGGCTTGCTCCGAGAGGGCAAGATCCACCCCGTCGTTGCCGAACGCTTGCCTCTCACGGAGGCGCGCCACGCGCACGAGATCCTCGAGAGCACGGCGGCAAAAGGGAAGCTGGTGCTGGTGCCGACCGTCTGAACCGGGGCCAACCGCATGCGGCCGAGTCGATTCGCGTGCTCCGGCGGCGCGCGATGACGGCACTGGCGCCCCGGCGGCGGCCGCGCGCAAGATCTGCGGAGTTGGACCCGCGGGCCGCTGCCCGGAACCGTGCGACGGCCGGGATCGGCGGTCGCTGCCGACGTGGCACAGCGATTGAAGTGCTCCGCCGCATGCATGTGA
Organism: uncultured Pseudomonadota bacterium; assembly: GCA_963778795.1. Classification (GTDB taxonomy): domain Bacteria; phylum Myxococcota_A; class Polyangia; order Fen-1088; family Fen-1088; genus DASRQZ01. Next base: position 305,035 of record CAVZVU010000001.1, read on the forward strand.
AAAGCCTTGTTCCGGTGGTCGGGATGACTCTCATGACCTTGGTTGCGGCGACCCCCGCGCCCGCCGCGGCCGCGGCGGAGCACGGAGCGACGATCGACGTCTGGGTTCGTAAGCCCGCGTCGAGCTCGGCGCCCGAGTCGGCCGGACGCGATCGCCTTCAGGTGGTGAGCATCGACGCGCTCCCCTTGACCGACGTGAAGCGCGTCGACGTGCAGTATCACGGCGCGTTCGTGTTCAGAGGTATCGACGTCGAGACCGTGATCTCGCGATACGGGCCGCCCGCCGGCGTGGACCTGGCACTCCTCCATTTCGCCAACGGGATGCAAGTACCGCTCGCATTCCGGGACGCCGAGCTCATGAAGCGGCTGGCGCCGTTCCTGGCGAGAGGCATGCAACTCGGGCCCGCTGCGACGATGAAGGTCGGTCGCTTTCCCAACGTGCTCCGGCCGCGTTCGGGCTTCGTGGACGTCCGGCCGATCACCTTCTCCGGCAACAAGGTGGTCGTGGGCGATAGCGCCCACCCCGACGTGCCCCCGTCTGCCCGCGAGGCGCTGTCCCCCTGGGCGCAGATGGACTCGCTCACCGGCATCGAGCTCGTCTCGCGCGCGGCGTACTACGCGCAATTCGACGTCGATCCAGATCCCGAGGTGAAGGCCGGACACCGCCTGTTCACGCAGAGCTGTCAGTTCTGCCATGGCGTCCGCGGGACGGGCGCCGCGTTTGGCTGGGACTTCGTCCAGCCGACCCCGATCTACGAATACCGCCGCGCGAGCAACCTCTTCCTCCACATCAAGTACAAGCCGCTCGACGCGTCGGCGCGGGGAATCCAGATGCCCGCGTTGAGCTACATGAGCGAAGAAGAGGCCCACTCCATCTGGGTGTGGCTCAAGGCCGTCGCCACCCATCCGCTGGCAGCCTACGCGCCCCGATGATCATCGTTCCAGACGCCGAGCACGCAAGTCCTTCGCGCGGCGACCCACGCCTGCATTCCTTGCGTGGGGTAGCCGGGCGCCGCCGCGTCTGGCCCCGGCCGATTCGGCGTCGGCCTTCACCCTTCGACGCCGGTACGTCCCATGCAAGGATCGGTGGATGGAAGGAGGAGACGCTCGATGCAAGCAGATGGACGCGGGGAGAACGAAAGGCCGCGTGGGCCCGCGGAGACGGCCCGCCGCCTCGTGCTGGAGCAACACCTCCACCTTCGCAAGCTGCTGATGATGGGGCTGGCGCAAGCGCGCGGGTCGCTCGGCTATCCGGGGCCCAGCCACGAGCCGTTGTCGGCGCTGGTTGCCGAGATCCGGGGCGTGTTCGCGCAACACCTGACCGACGAGGAGGCGCTGATTCTCCCGATCCTCGAGGACGACCTTCCGCTGGGGCCGCAGCGCGCGAAGATGCTGCGCGAAGAGCACGCGCGCCAACGCGCGGAGCTGGAGACTCTGTGCGCCTGGCCTGAAGAGGGGAGCGACCACGAGCTGGCGACGAGGTTCAGCCAGCTCGCCACGGCGCTCATCGAGGACATTGCCCACGAAGAGCGCGACCTCCTCATCCCGGAGGTGATCCGCGACGATCACGTCGTCATCGACCAGTGCGGAGGTTGAACGCGCGACCATCGAGGCATCTGGTTCAGCTCAGACCCGTCCGAGGGTGGAACGGGATGGCACGCTGCCTCCTGCTGCACTACCACTGGCGCCCCTGTCGAGGGTCGGGAACTTTCAGGTGTATTCGTCGTTCTCCCTGAGCGCTCTGAATTGCGCCGAAGGCACGATGGTCCCCCGGTGATAAGGTTACCCTGCATATCGCCGATCAAGAGAATCGCGACACGTTTTAAGACCCTGTTGATTGCGGCGCTGGGTCTGGCGTCGCTGGCGTCGCCGTCGGGCTGTGGCGGCGCCTGCGGGCCTGAAGATCGAGTGTATCTGGTGCGCGCGCCCGATGCGCAGACGCAGATGCTCTGCAAGAGCGTGATGACCCTCGCGGGCGATGATCCCCATGGGCTCAAGCTGTGCCTGGTGAACCCGGCGACATCTCCAGGGGCAGCGCTGGAGGTGATCGTCACATTCTGCGCGTGATGCACCTATGTTTGCAGCTGAGTTCCTCCGATCAGCGCGGTTCTCCGCGCGTCAGGTTATGGCCTGAAGGGGCGACGGCTGCTCGGCGGTCGCGCGCGCTAGCCGACCGGGAATCTATTACCGGGAACGTCGTGGTGGCCGCCCGTCATCGCGCTCCGAACCACCTTCACCTCGTCTTCGGGGCGGGGTTGGTTCCACGCGATCGGGTCGTCCTTCAGCAGTGGCTGGCCCTTGGGCGCGCCGGCGCGGGGGCCGAGCGCTTCGCGCCACAGCACTGCGCGCGCGGTCTTTAGGGTCTTGCGCCCGCGGACCTGCTCGATCAGATCGACCAGGCTGAGCACGCCCACCAGCTTGCCCCCGGCGTCGGTGATGACGACGCGCGAGATTTGCTCCTCCGCCATCAGGGTCTCGGCATCCGCGATGTCGGACGTCTCGACACGTGACAGCGGGCGACGACATCACCATCGCCGCCGATGTGGTCTCGGGCGCGATCCGCTTGGCGAGCGCGCGCGTGGTGAGATCGCGATCGGTGATGACGCCGATGACCCGCTGCTGCGCGTCGCAGATCGGCAGGAACCCGACGTTCGCTTCGGCCATCGCGGTGGCGGCCTTCAGCACGGAATCCCTTTCCGTCAGCCACTCCAGGTTCTTGTTCATGATGTCCGCACATTTCATGGTCGCATCCTCCTCAATGCCTCCGTTGAGCATCGAGCGTGCCAGAGCGCCGCCGCATCGAATCGCGGCGCCGGGACGGGCGCTCGCGCGCAGCGTTTGCGGGCGTCGGCTGCTATCCCGGCAAACTCTGCGGGCCCTCCTGACGACGCGATAGCGCAGGCACCGGACCATTGGAAGGCCAGACCGTCAGCCGCCCTTGCCGTCGAGGTAGATCGCGTCGAGGTCCGCCTTCATCAGGCCTTCCTCCTCGGTCTCCATGTCGTGGAGCAGTGTGTGCGCGAATACGCGTACTTCCTCGACCAGCGCGGGAAGGGAGCGCTGGCCGGGCGCGAGCGAGTCGATCGCCTGCGACAGCTCCTCGCGCTGTCGCGTGTGATCGGCCTCCATCTTCTCGTGAATCACGGCGCCCCAACCGATCACGTCGCTGAGAGCCGCAGACAGCACGCGCTCCTCGTAGGCCATGTGTGTGGCGAGGCCGTCGTAGAGCAACCGGGCGCGGGCTCGGAGGAGATCGGCCAGTCCTTCGGTCTGCAGGGCTGTCTCGGCGGTCTCGACCAACTCGGCGAGGAGACCTCGCAGCACCTCGTGCTGCGAGAAGATCGTGTCCCGCGCGCGTCCCGAGGGCATCTCCTCAATCTCTTCCGCTCCCATGAGTGCTGGTGTGAGCATCTCTCGTGCCATCCAGACGGGCCGGCGCGCGCGATGTCGGCATCGGCGGTCCCGGCGGCGGCCCCGCGCAAGGTCTGCGGAGTTGGACGTGCGGTCGCCGCCCGAAACCGTGGGATGGCCGGTATCGGCGGTCGCTGCCGTGGTGGCACGGCGATCGCAGGAGGAAGGGATATGATGACTCAAGCTCTTGCGATCGAAGAACGGGTGTCGGTGGCACTGGAGCTTCACCATCGGCGTCTAGACGACATCCTCGATCGAGTCGAAATCGACGTCGAGGTCGGTGACTGGAGCGAAGCCCGCCGTGGCTTCTCCCTGTTCCGCCGCGAGCTGCACGAGCACATGCGCATCGAGGAGGAACTCCTTCTCCCGTCGCTGGAGCTCCCCGCGCGGCCCGCCAGCCAGCCACCGATGATGATGCGGGCCGAGCACGCCGAGATTCGCGGATTTCTCGATGCGATCGAACGCCTGCTCGACGACGAACAGCCGATAGGGGACGCAACCGATGCGCTCGAATCCTTCCTGGCGGTCCACCACGCAAAAGAAGAGCGCCTGCTCTATCCGATGTTCGAACGGATCGCGCCGCCGGAAGCCTACGAGGCGCTTGCCAACGAGCTTCGCCCGTTGCTCGAGGGCTCGGCCGGATCCTGACGATAAAAGTCCTTCAACAGGGCGTAGAGCTCCGGATGCCGCGACCGCAGCTGCCGGGGCTTCTCGAAGAAGGTCTCGGTTACGACGGCGAAGAACTCCGCTGGATTGGTGGCGCCGTATCGATCGATGAGAGTCCGGTGCTGGTGCTCGACATCGCGCACCAGCTGATCGAAGTCGCGGCCGAGCACCCGCGCCCACGCGACATACATCGAGCGTCGGGGAAGAGCGGGAGCGCCGCTGCCGCCGTTGCTCTGCTGGTCGAGTTGATGCGCGAATTCGTGCAGGACGACGTTGTGCCCGTCGTGGATGTCCGCGGCTCCGGCGAGCACGTGGTCCCATGCCAGCACGACGACGTCTCGCGCCCACGACTCCCCGAGACGCGCCTCGGGCCCCTCGGCGATCAGACCGTCCGGAGTGCGGCGCCCTCCGCGCACCACGTAGGTCGTCGGATAGACGAGAATCGAGACGAGCTGGGGATAATAGTCCGTCTCGCGATGCAGGAGCAGGATGCAAGCTTGCGCCGCGATGGTGACGCGCACCTCGTCGGTGATCTCCAGACCGCCGCAGCCCTCGAAGCGCTTTTCAGCGAGGAAGACCTGAACGTGCCCGATCAGCTCCTCTCTGTCTTCGATGGGCAGGTGCCCGATGAAAGGGACGTTCTTCTCCATCAGCGCCCGCAACTCGAGCGGGAATGGACGCCGGCGGACCGCGGCCCGACGACGACGCTTGAGCCAAGCGAAGATCAAGGGTCCCGAGGGGACACTGGCACGACGAGCACGGCGCAAGGCGCGTGCTCGACGACTTTCTCGGCGACACTTCCCAGCAATGCGTGGCTCAGCCCATGCCTGCCGTGAGTGCCGATCACGACGAGCCCCGCGCCCACGAGCCGCGCCCGCTCCACGATCGCGGTGTGGGATCGGCCGAGCTCGCTCGCGCTCGAACAGGTCACGCCGGCCTTTCGCACCTCGGCGACGAGGCCCTCCAGGCGGTCGGCCGTGCGCTCGAGAACGCGCTCGAACAGGGTGGGCATCGAGATGGCACCGGCCGGCGGCGGCAACACCAGCGTCGGATCGATCTCCACGTGGAAGATCTCGATGGCGGCGTGAAACGCCTGCGCGAGCTGCGTGGCCGCGCGCAGGGCCGCTGCCGACGGCTCCGAGAAATCGGTGGCGACCAGTATGAGCTTGAGGCTGTCGAAATCCATGGCGTCATCCTGCCACACAATGGGCCGCCGGGCCGCCCGCGGCGCGCGAGCGCGTATCCTCGGTGGTGGGGGAGGGCAGCTATGATGGGCCCGGCGCTCCACCTCCCGAACCGTCGTCGACTTTGCCGCGATAGATGCGAAAGAGGTTGGCGAAGTAGAGCGTCACCAGCAGCAGGGCGAACGGCATCCAGGTCAGCACCGCAGCGAGTGAATAGGGGTGCGCGGCAGCGCCGTAGGCGGTCAGGTCGGCGGCACCGTCGATCGATCGCAGCATGACGGGGAACATCGTCGCGGCGATAGCGAACAACGAGCCGGCCAAAAAGATCGACCGAGGCCAGGAATGCCCCGCGCTCGTAGCCGCGCGCCGCCAGCGGCCGGGTAGCAACGAGCGCCGCGACGGCAATGACGAAGAACGGCAGCGCGCGCGCGGCCGGCCGTAGGTTCAGTGTGGCCGCCGTGACCGCGAACACCAGCACCAGCAGGCCCAGGGTCAGCGGGAACAGCCACCGCGCCGTCGCGCGCGTGCGGCGGTTCAATTCGCCACCGGTCTTCCAGGCGAGGAACAGAGCACCGTGGTGGGCCACAGCGACCACCGCGAGGACTCCGATGAGCACCGTGTAGTAGTCGAGCAAGCCGACGGGCGCGCGCGGCCGAAACGACGTGAAGAGCGGCAGGGTGAACCAGCCGTCGCCGGCCGTCGGCACGCCGCGCAGCAGGTTCCCCAGCGCGACGCCGAACAGCAGCGCCAGCAGGCTACTGCTGATCGCGAACAGGGCGTCACAGAGCGACCGCCAGAGCGGTGACACCAGGTGCCCGCGCAGCTCCAGCGACAGCCCACGCAACATGAGGGTCCACACGACCAGGAAGAGCGCCAGGTAGAAGCCGCTGAAGCTCACCGCCAGCACGCGCGGGAAAACGGCGAACAGCACGCCACCCGAAGCCAGCAGCCAGACCTCGTTTCCGTCCCAGTAGGGCCCGATGGCCGAAAGCACCGCGCGCCGTTGGTTCTCGTCCCGGGCGACGAACAGGTGCAGCAGGCCGGCGCCCATGTCGAATCCATCCAGCACGACGTAGGCGGAGAGCGCGATCGCCGCCAGCGCGTAGAAGATCGCGATCATGGGCGCGCCTCGGCCGGCCCCGGACCGGCGCCGGCGCGGCAGCCGCGGGCGCGGGCGGCGGGCCGTGGCTCACCTCGCGCCCCACCAGGAAGAGGAAGGTCAGTCCGATCACCACGTACAGGCCGGCGAAGCCGATCAGCGTGAAGAGCGCGTCGCCGGAGTGCACGCTGACGCTGGAGCCGTCGGCGGTGCGCAGCAGTCCGTAGATCAGCCAGGGCTGGCGCCCGAGCTCGGCGCTCATCCAACCGGCGGTGTTCGCGATGTAGGGAAACGGGAATGCCAGCAGCAAGACCCACAGCACCGGCCGGGTCTCGTGCAGCCGGCCGCGCCAAGCCTGCAGCGCCGCCAGCGCCATCAGGCCCATCATGATCGTGCCCAGACCGACCATGACGTGGAACACGTAGTACAGCAGCTCGATGTTGGTGGGCCAGTCGGCTTGCGGGAACTCGTTCAGGCCGCGCACCGAGGCGCCAAAGTGGCCGAAGGCGAGGAAGCTCAGGACGCCGGGTACACGGATCGGATTGTCGAGCCGGTGCTCACTGACGTTGGGCTGGCCGATGAGCGGTGATCTCGGCGTTGCGGTCCGCTCTCGAAGCGGCCCTCCATCGCGGCCAGCGCCGCCGGCTGGTGGCGTGCGACCATCTTGGCCTGCTGATCGCCGGTCGGAAAGGCGACCAGCAGCGTCGACGCCAGGCCGGCGATGGCGCCGACCGACACCGACGCGCGCGCCGCTGCCTGGGTGCACGCCGCGAGCAGCCAGTACGCGCCCACGGCGCACACGACGAACGAGGCGGTCACCACCGCCGCCATCATCGTGTGCGCATATTGAAGCAGCGCCCACGGGTTCAGCAGCAGGGCCCAGAAACTGCCCAGCGCCAGATCACCCGCGGGGTCGACCAGGTAGCCGACCGGATGCTGCAGGAAGGCGTTGGTGGCGACGATGAAGTAGCCGGACAGCCAGCTACCAGCGAACAGCGCCAGCGCGGCGACGAAGTGCGCGCGCGGCCCGATCTTGGCCTCGCCCCACACCAGCAGGCCGAGGAAGGTGCTCTCCAGGAAGAAGGCGAACATGCCCTCGAGCGCCAGCGTCTGCCCGATGACTCCGCCCGCGTGCTGCGTGAAGCGCGCCCAGTTGGTCCCGAACTGGAACTCCATGGGGATCCCGGTGACCACCCCCACGACGAAGTTGATCCCGAAGATGCGGATCCAGAACCGCGCGGCCGCCGCGTAGCCGTCCCCACCCCGCCGAAGGTGCAGGGCCTTGAACACCACGATCAGCAGGGCCAACCCGATGGTCAGCTGGGGAAAGATGTAGTGAAAGATCGCCGTGAAGGCGAACTGCAGTCGGTGCCAAACGAGAGCGTCCGCCATCTATCGATACCTATCTCCCACGCCGCTCATCTCTCAGCCGACATCGCATCGCATGCGACAAAGTACAGAACGAAGATGACCCGGATGTTTCGTGACGGGCGATCCGCCGTAAACTCTCGCTCGACCGATGGCGATCGCGGACCGCGTCCATGGCCGTCGAGCCCGCGCACCACCCCGTCCTGCTCAGTGCGCTCGCTCACGTCCTAGATCAGGCGCTCCCGCGACTGAGTCCCCGTCGCGCCGTTCAGACGGGCGCGTGACCTGGGCCGATGCCGGCGGTGTCGGTCCGACCGCACTCCGAAACCAGCCGAGGCGTTCCGCGAGCTCGCGCGTGCTCTTGGGCATCGGCACCCGCGCCCGCACCATGTGGGTCACGAGATCCTTGCCTTGTCGCACCAGCGCCATCCCGTCGGCGGCCCAGTGCTGCTCCACCACCGTCGCCTCAGCCGACAGGCGCGGCTCGAAGCCAACCAGCTGCTCGGCGCTGACCACGAAGGACGTCCAGATGTCGAAGATGTCGCCCTCGGTGCGCAACGTCTCGCATTTGAGCCGCGCCGCCGCCGCAAATGCGCGCACCAAGGATTCGATGCCCGAGAACATCGGCATCGCCTCGAAGGTCACGACCAGTTGGTCGGCGACCTCGTCAATCGTCCGCATCGTCTGCGCAATCTTGATGTACCGGCTGCGGTAGAAGGCCTCGATGGGGAAGGCGAAGGCCTTGAACGGCTCGCCCCACAGTTCATCGATGCCTTCGTCGCCGCTGCGGTGCAGGACCAGCTTGCCGAGGGTCAGAGCCTCCTCGAGATGCTCGCCACACAGGCGCATCAGCGCATTCTCGGAGTCAATCTTCACGCCCACCGCCTGCATGTCGACCAGCTTGGTGAAGATGTCGGTGACCCGATTGAAGAGAGCGCCCGCCAGCATCGCGCTCTTGACCCGCTTGCGCTGCGGGTCCTCCTCGACCTCGAACGCCCGACGCGCCTCCTCGAGGCGAGGACCAGGTACGTTGATTCCGTGCTCCACGTGGTTGAACAGCCGTCGCGTCAGCGCCTCGATCAGCTGTCGCTTCACCTGCAGGGTGTCGGCCGGCGCTTGGTACGCCTTGACCCAGTAGCCGTCGTAGTAAACGCGGGAGACGTTGTCGATGACACGCTCGGTTCCGTTCGCTAATTTAGCTTCCATGTTTTGCCGCCGCCTCGAGCCGCTCCGGATTGGCTCGCCAATCGCCTGCATTTTACGGCGAATTGTCGCTCGCGGTGCACGAACCGAGACCATTGACGACCGGAAACACGAACGCAACATGCCGGAAAAGAACGTGCGGTGTCCCGCTCTTCCCGAATCAGCGTGGCCGCACCAGCAACCCGGTGGTTGACACGCGCACCTCCAGGACGGCGGGGGAGCGAACGTCGACGAATGTCGCGGAGCCGTAGTCGGCATCGACGAGGAACGCGAGGCCGGCGTAGCGCCGCCGCAGGTCGAAGAGGTCGAGCGGCTTCGACGTCGCGATCGAGGCGACCGTACGGGGCTTGTCGCGCTCGTCGTCCAGCGAGGCGTAGCGGCCGGCAACGCGATCGAGCTCGTAGGCGGTGTGCAGCCCGAGCAGGTTGGCCCATGGCTTCCACTTGAGTATGTGGGCGTCGACATAGAGCTGGTCGCCCTTGAGGCTCTGTACGGTCTCGTGACCATCGGGGAAGACGAAGTGGGCACGGAAGGACTGCCCGCCAGTCGGCTCGACCCGCACCTCGCAGGCGACCTCCTCGCGGGTCAACGCGCGGTAGCCCTGGGTGGCGCCCACCAGCACGAGACAGAGCGCCGCGAGCGTCAGGAACAGCAGCGCCGAGAGGGAGCGCGCGCCGAGGGCGAGCACGCGGCCCCCGCGCAGCGCTCGCCAGCCAGCCACCGCGAAAGCGATGGCCAGCAGCGCGAACACCCCGGCAATGGCCAGCAGCGCGGGCGACGGGAGCGCGGGTGACATGTGCCAACAGAATACGCCACCTGAGCCGCACGCGCGTCTCGTCGCGGCCGAGCGCTCCCACTGCCGTGGATGCTCCGGGGTAGACTTGGAAACTAAGAAGTTAGTTGACACCAACTAACGTGTTAGTCAGACTGACCGTCATGGCCCCTGCCAAGTCGATCCGCCCCGCTCGGTTGCTGACCGAGACCGAGCTCGAGCTGATGACCATCCTGTGGCGCCAGCGGGGAGGAACGGTCGCCGACGTGCTCGCCGCCCTGCCATCCGATCGAACGCTGGCCTACACCTCGGTATCGACGATCCTGCGCATCCTGGAGCAAAAGGGAGTCCTGACGACCGAGAAAGTGGGTCGCGGGCACCGCTACGTGCCCAGGCTGGCCAAGGGCGACTACGAGACCTTTGCTCTGGATCAGGTGGTCGACAAGCTGTTCGACGGCCAGCCGCTGTCGCTGGTGCGCCGGCTCGTCGACACGGCGGGCCTCAGCCGCAAGGAGCTCGCGTCGCTCAAAGCCATGCTCGATGACAAGGAGCGGCCCAAGGGCCGGTGACCCGGATGCTGGCGACTGCAGTGACCGAGGGTCTGATTGCCGGCCTGGCCTGGTATCTACCGTGTGCCCTGTTGCTGTCGATCGGCGCCGCCGTTGTGTGGGGCCTGCTTGTGCGGCGCGGGTCGTCGATCGCGCGCGCCCCTGATCGTGGCCTTGCGCTCGCGGGGACCCTGCTGGCGCTCGCCTTGGTGCTGCCCATGACCTGGTGCGCGGCCGGCGCCACACGCACCGGGGGCGCGCTGGTCGAGATCTGGAACGGCCCGCGCGTCGACGGCCGCCATGCGCCGGCCGCCCGCGTGACGCTCCGGGGTGCCGATTCCACGCGCGCGAACCGTCTTCGAAGCTCCTCCCTCGCGCCCGCGGCGCTCCCGGTGGGCTTCGCCTGCCTGGCGATGGGCGCGCTGTTTTGCCTCGCCACCTTGATGGTTCGGCGCCGCCAACTCGGCCGCCATTGCGCCCAGCTGCCGGTCGTCAAACGTGTGGGCCGCGTGTGCTTGTGCGCCAGCGATCGGGCGCCTGCCCCCTTCGCCGCCCGCTTTGGCGGCGTCGCGTTCATCGTGGTGCCCACCGCGCTGTGGACGGACAGCCGGCGGCTGCGCATGGTGATCGTGCACGAGGCGCATCACCACCGCCGGGGCGACCTGGGCGCCGCAATGGCGCTCGGCTGCCTGCGCGCGCTCTTCTTCTGGAATCCGCTGCTCGCGGTCTGGGAACGTGTGGTCGCCGAGCTTCAGGACCTCGCGTGCGATCGGCGGGTGCTGGATCGGCTTCGGGTGCCGACCATCGACTACGGCCGCGCGCTGGTGTGGGCCGCCGAAGCGGCGCGCGGACGGCGCTACGTCCTCGTGGGATCTCGGGGTGTCGCGGATGGATCGACGGCTTCTCTCGCCAGGAGGATCAATATGCTCGACAAGACGCTGACCGGCGCAGGGCGGGTTCGTACATGGCTCGTCGGAGGGGCGGCGTGCGCGCTCCTGGCGGGTATCTCCTGGATCGCGCAAGGAGCGGTCGCTGACCATCGGGTCACGCGCGCGGAGATTGAGACTCTCGCCGGCCGCATCCAAGGGAACTCCGGATTTCCCGTACTGGTCGACGACCAGGTCGTGGCCCGGATCAACCAATGGGTCGCCGTTCCCGAAGCGCGCGAGCAGATGAAGAAGGCGATGGCGCGCATGCCCAGCTACCGCGGCATGATTGAAAGCACCCTTCGCGCGCACAATCTTCCCGTCCAGCTTCTGGGCATGGTGATGGCGGAGTCGAGATTCGACAACGAGGCACAACCGAATACGCCCGTGGAGACGCGTTCCGTGGGCCTCTGGCAATTGATCCCCAGCACCAGTCGCCGCTTGGGCCTCCAGGTCTCCCCGGCGATGGACGAGCGCCTCGAGCCGCGGCGAGCGACGGAGGCCGCCGCCACGCTGATGGCCCAACTCTTCGATCGCTACGGAGACTGGCAGCTCGCCGTCGCTGCCTACAACGCCGGCGAGAAAAAGGTCGACGCGCTCGCCGCAGGCGTCGCCTCGAGCGTCGAAGCCCGCGCCCGCGTCCTGGCCGGCGAGCAGGAGCACGCCCGCTACGTCCGGTCGGTGATGGCGTCGATCATCCTGATCGACAACCCTTCGCTGCTGAATTAGCGGGCCCGCTGCTCGACGCCACCACCGAAAACGAGACTTCGTAGGTATCGAACTGCTTGGCTACGCGGGACTCACCCGAGCGACGAGCGCGCGACGACCGCCGCCGTCAGAAGCCGCCGCTTTTGATGGCCGGAAGACCGCCCAGCGGGTCATCGTCTATCTCTGGCTTCTGCGGGACATGGCGAGGGGGTTTCGGCGCGGCGGCGGTGGGCTGCATCGGAGGCGCCGTCCGGCGAGGCGGCCGCGGGCGAGCGGCTTCGAGGGCCTGCTTCTGACGCTGGAGGTCGCCCAGGATCCGCGCCTGGTCTTTCGCGGTCTTCGCTTCGCCCAGATAGCGGTGGGCCTTCTCTTCGAGGGCGCGTATCTTCGCGTCGAAGGTCAGCTGCGCCGCCCGTGCCTGCTCGCTTCGAAGGGCGATCTCCTGCTCCAGTGCCTTCTTCTCCGCCTGGTGCTGCCGCGACGCCCACGCCGCCAGCCCGCAGCTGACCGCCACGAACAGGGTGGCCCCCGCCGCGGCCGCCATCCACGCCGACCTCCCGAAGCGACGCCCTTGCACATGCCGCTGCCGCCGCTCCTCGAGTAGCTGCTGCTCCCTCAGCTTGAGCTCGCCCTCGACCCGCGCGCGCCGCTCGGCTTCTTCCAACCGAAGCCGGTCCTCGCGCTGGCGCGCTTCGCGCTCGCTCTCGGCGCGCTGCCGCCGCTCCTCTTCCTCGCGCCCGCGGCGGGTCTCTTCGTCGCGGGTGCGCTGCTCGGCCTCCGCCTTGGCCCGCCGCTCCACCTCCGCCTGCGCCCTGCGCGCATCGGCCTCCGCCTTCACCCGTTCGTCCTCCAGTCGCCGCAGCTCTTTCAACGAGAGCAAGACCGAGTTCTCTGGACGGTCGGACTTCGATGGCGTGGCCTTTTCCTTCGACAGCATCATCTGGGTCGCCTTTCCGGTTTTCGAACCGCAGAGGCGTAGACGCATGACACGCCCAAAAGACCTGAGCGACGATGATCCTCCGCTGCAGCGGCCCGGGTGCGTCCACCAGGCCGGCGAGCACCAGGTGCGTATGGAGCTCACCCACGATGGACGTATTCCTCGAGCAACGTGTCGAGGTATTCCGCATGGCGCCCGAACGCTCGGCCGACGGCGAAGTGCACCGCTTCCAGCGAGGCGGTACCGGGTGCCCGCTCCCCGAGGATCGGTCTCAGTGCGTCGAGGGAATGATCGACCTCGACCTCGGCGTGTAGCGTTATCCAGATCGGCGCGGCCTGACCGCGTGGAGCGAAATAGCCTCGGATGAGGCGTTGATTGCGCAACGCGACCGACAGCTCGCGGCCGGCGAGAGCCGCAGTGGTGGCGCTCTCGATCTCGCGATCGGGACGCGCGGTTTCGGCTACCGCGCGATCGAGCGGCGGAAACTGGCGGCGCTGCCCATGGTCTTCGTCGGGCCACGGCTCGCCACGACCGGCCGGAGTACTCGCTGCAAGAGCTGGCCGCCGAGGGGCTCATCACCTTCCAGGCGCGTTCCCTTCAAGCGCAGTCGCTGCACGAAATGCTACGCGCGGAGTGCATCGCGCCGTCCCGGGTGGACACCGTTTCTTCGATCGCGATCATCATCCGGCTCGTGGAAGAGGGCGGCGGCGTGGCCACCCTGCCGCGCGTGCTCGTCGAGCGCGCGAACAACCCGCGGTTGCGCATCCTGCGCTGCCCGACGCAGCTCGAGCCGCTGCCGCTGTGGCTCAGTTGGCGGCCCCGGGGAAACAACCGCGTCGTCGCCGAGGCCCTCGCGATGCTCCTCGCCTTTCTCGGCGAACTCTCGCCCGGCGAAGCGGCCAAGCATCGAGCGATACGGCGCCATCGCACGCAATAGCCGTTCGATTCAGATCGAAATCGTAGTGCGCGTGCCCTCGGAGTAGGAAATCACTGAGCCAGCAACCGAGTGAATCCGCTGGCCACGCGGGCGAGCACCTCGGCGCTACCTGCGCTGGTCACGGTGGCCGCAGCGGAGTCCTTCACGGCGCAAGCATGAAACCTGGCGCCCGCGATCGAGAACGTGGTGACCACCAGGGCCGCGCGCGGCCGGCGAAGCCCGCCGTCGTCATCGTCGAGAGATTGGCGCTGCGCCGGATCGGCGAGCATCGGCAGGTGCGCGGCGAGTTCGTCGTGGCTCCCGTCGCCGCCGGAATGGGCGAGGCAGAACCCGAGCTCGTCGGACACCACGATGGCGGCGAGCCCTTCGTCGTCGCGGCAGGCTTCCAGTTGCAACCGCAGCGCATCGGCAAGGCACCCGCTCCGGCGGTGGCGTCGTTCGGACGGTTGGCTTTCTTTCACGTGGTCGTTCTCGGACGCCATGGTGCCTCCTCGAATGCCGTCAAACCGGCCGTGCAGCCAATGTAGGTGTTCATGGGCCCCGACGCAAAAAAGCCGTTGTGGGGTGGTAGCTTCGCCCGCGAACTGTTCGATCCACCTCACCCACGTCTGAGGAAGGACTTGGCGAACAGAACCCATTCGTGATCGCGACGCTCGGCGGGGTCTTGGGCTCGCCAGCCTTGGCCAGGGAGGCCCGGAAACGGCGCCTGGGGGATACCGAGGATCGCGATGTCGCTCGCCGGGAATCATTCCAGTGCGCTGCTGATCTACAACGAGGTCGCCAACGGTGGCAGCGGCGCGATGGGAACCGGCGGCGGCGCCGCCAGCGGCTGTAGTTGCTCCCTCAGCGGCAGTACCGCGCACTCCGCGTCGCTGGCAGCGGGACTTTTGCTCACGGCGGGCGCCCTGCTCGCCCGGCGGCGGCGTCGCGCGCGCCGCTGACGTCAGCAACGTAGATTTGCGCGACTCTACGTATGACTCAATTCGCGCGGGCCAGGCCCTGCGCCCTTCAAGTGAATGTCCTGATTCAGAACGCGTAACCGAGCGCCAAGCCAACGTAGATCAGGTTCTTTCCGTCGTCGCGATAGTTCATCAGACAGTAGGCGCGCGATTCGCCGACGCAATCGTAGTTGCCGGCAACGATCCGGCCATAACCCAGGAAATACCGCAGCGAAAAACCGGCGCGCGACCGATACGCGCCGCCCAGTTCCAGATTCGCCCAGACGACGTCTCCCTGCTTGTTCGGGCAGGTGGTGACGACGCCCGTGCAGAGACGAACCCACCGGTAGTGTCCGCCGGAAATGCCCGCGCCGAGGACCAACCTCGATCGGGAGCCTCCAAGGAGCAAGCGCGCCATCGCGGCGGCCTGTACTCCGTTTGCGCCGATGCCCGCGCCGGCGGCCACCGCGCCCATCGGCGAGAGCATCCGTTCCGCTTCCAGACCGAGGCCACCGACCGGCGTTCCGAGACCGAGCAGCAGGTAGAGCGCGGTTGGCCGCTCCTCGAAGGTGCTCGACTCAGCTTCGACGGCGGTAGCGGCACGCACCGTGTTGGGGGCCAGCGCGACAGCCAGCGTCAGCAGGGCTAACGAGATCTCCGGGCGCGCACGCATGGCCGCTCTGAGTAGCAAGTCGCGCACCACCTGTGAGCTCTGGATCGAGAGGCGGTTGTCGCGGCGCCCGCCCGCCATCGGCATCGCCGGCACGACATCGATGTCGCGGAAGTTGCCCGACGGATTGGTTCACCCGTACACGGATCTATTGCTCCACGACATGGGCTCCGGGCTCGCCGACGGCCTTCCGCAACCTGCCGAAGAGCGATCGCGACGCGCTGGTCGCGTTCCTTGAGTCCCTCTAGCAGCCCGTGGACAAGGTGCGGATGGCGCGCGCCAACGCGCAGCGCGTCGCGCTGCTGGAGATCCAAGATCACACCTAACCAATTCGAGTGCGCCTCCCACTGTATGGCTGGAGGACGCGACTGTGACCCACAGATCCCCGACCGCACAGAGCCTGGCCTTCGTCACCTGGTGCGCCGCCGCCGCGAGCGCGATGGCCTGCACCTGGGATCCTCCTGCGCGCACGAGCACGTCGGCCGCGGGCTTCGCGGGACACAGCGGCGGACCCGGCGTCGGGGGGACCGGTGTCTCGGTCACGAACCCGCCCACGAACACCGGTGATCGCTGCACCTTTAGCGACCCCGATCGCATCGACTGCGGCGGGCAGCTCTACACCGGGCAGGGGATCACGCCTGACATCTACGTGGTCTTCGACGTTTCGGGGTCGATGGCGACCAAGGACGACGGCACCACCGAGCGCATCGACCAGGTCCGCGGCGCGCTGCTGACGTTCCTGAACGATCCGGCGGGCGCGGGCATCGGCGTCGGCATCGGCTACTTCGGCACGCAGCCGCTCTCGTGCGCGTGCACCTCGTGCAACCCGGCCGACTACGCGACTCCGTCGATCCCGATCGCGCCGCTGCCCGGCCAGCTGCCGGCGCTGTCGGCGTCGCTGGCGGCGGCGATGCCGACCGGCGAAACACCGACGGGCGCGGCGCTGCGCGGATCGTGCGGCTACGCGGCGGCGTACAAGCAAGCGCACCCGGGCCACGACGTGGTGCTGCTGCTGGTCACCGACGGCGAACCGCAAGCGCCGCTCACTTCGCGCAACGGCGGCTGCAACCCGACGCTCGCCGACGCCACCGCGGCGGCCACCACCTGCCTTCAGGGCGCGGTCACCATCCGCACCTACGTGCTGGGCGTCGGCCCATCGCTGCAGAACCTGAACCAGATCGCCGCCGCCGGCGGCACCAAGCAGGCGTATCTCGTCGCGAGCGCCGGCGGCACCGAGATCCTGGCGCAGCTGAACCAGATCCGGAAGGACGCGGCGGTCCCCTGCACGCTGCAGATCCCGCAGGCGAGCGGATCGATGCCGATCGATCTGCGTACGGTCAACGTCGTGAGCGCCGACGCCAACTGCAAGACGACGACGATCGGCAATGTCCCTGACGCGTCGTCGTGCAACGCGACACTCGGCGGCTGGTACTACGACCCGCCGACGCAGCCGACGAAGATCAAGCTCTGCGACGCGAGCTGTGCCGCGGTGTCGGCGCCCGGCACCGATCTGCGGGTCTCGGTCGGGTGCGCGACCACAATCATTCCTTGAAAAAGCGACGCGCACGCTGCGCGCACACAACGCGACTACCCAACAACGAGGTGTCCCATGGTCCGAACGGTTCGGCTCTCGCGCGCGACAGGGGTTTCGTTCGCGCCGGCTCTCACGATGTCGCTCTGGCTCTCGATCTCGCTAACCGCCGGCGGCTGCGGGGGACAGACGACGGTGGGAGCGCAGCCGCCGAAGGCCGACGCGGGCGCCGGGCCCGGCGGAATGGGCCCGGGCGGGATGATGCCGCCGGGCGGTATGGGCAAGAACGGCGGCACCGGCGCGGGTTCGGACGCGGGCGTGGTCACCTGCGTTCCGGGCGTCGCCCAGATCGCACTCACCGACTGCGGCTATCCGTACACCAGCAGCAATCCGCTGACGAGCGTCGTCTTCAACGAGAGCGACGGTGCTGCGCGCCATCGTGCCCGCCGGCGCGCTCCCCATGGCGACGTCCGCGTGTTCTACAACGACGAGCACGCGCTGACCCTGGGCGTGCGCAGCGTCGCGGTGAAGACCGCGTCGGGCACGACCACGACCGACTATCCGGTCTCGTCGCTGACCAGCAATCCCGGCAGCGTCATCGCCGCACAGACCGGCACCAACGAGCTCACGGGCGATCAGAGCGGCCTCGACCAGTCGCTGCGGCCGATGTGGCCGGTCCTCTTCGTCACCGACGTCACCTCGGACCCGAGGAGCCGCTCCGGCGATTGGCAGATGGGCGGCGAGCCGTACTCGCCGACCGCGGTCTTCGGCACCTGGAAGGCAGCCGTTCGCACCGTCGACAACGACGGTGTCGCCCGCCACCGTCGCCATCGCGCCCGACGCGGATCCGGCCAAGAACAGCTGGAACCTGGGCACCGGCAGCGACCCAGTCCCGACCGGGCTGGCGGACGAGGGCTTCGGTGCCGAGGTGCGCTGGGACGTCTCCCTCGCGCCCGGTCACTCGTATCGCTTCCAGGCCATGGTTCACGACGGCGATCAGAACAAGGTCGGCGGCGATTCGGGCGAGGCGTGCCTGGTCTACTGCACAGGTGGCGCCTGCGCGGTCGGCGAGACCGCGTACCTGACCAGCGAGGGCAAGGCGACTTGCGTTCCCACGGGCGGTGGCGGCTGCCCCGCCGGCACCACCAACTACCTGGTCAGCGAGGGCGCCGTCTGCGTGCCGACGCCGAACGGCGGGACCTGCCCCGCCGGCTACCAGCTCGACCCCACCAGCGAAGGCTCGCGATGCATCTGAACGGCGCTTGCCACGGCCACGTCGCTCCGCCGCGCGCCGACGACGAAGAGACGGGCGACGACGACCTCCGCGACCGCGGCCCGGTGCCGTTCGCGATGTGGCTGTTCGCGCGGCGACACCCGTGGCGGACCGGCGCAGACCAGCTCTGCGGGTTCCCAGGCGAATCCGCCCGAGGCCAGGCTGGCGCAGTCGGTTCCGGCGCAGCAGTCGGCCGCGATCCGATCACATGCCTCGCCCGCGCCGGCAGCGCGCGCCCATCGGCCCCGGCGTCGTCGGATCGAGCGGCGCCGAGCGGCGCGCACGTGCCGTGAGAAGTGACCGCGCCGGCTCGGGGTGTGCACGAACCGGGACTCGAATCTGACCACGGGGAAGTTCATCGCGACTTTGGACAAACGACCCCGACCCCTTCGCTCAGCGGAGGCGTCTCGCGGTCGCGGCCCACTCTTGTCCGGATATCGTCGCCAAGGCGTTCGACCATTCGTTCGAACCCAGCGTCCTTTTCCTTGGAAGATTCCCAGCCGCCATTGATGCTCCCGATGATGTCTGGGTAGACGACCAGCGGCAGCCAGACAAAGACAGTCATCCGGGACTGATACTGAAGGTGCTCGTTCTTCTGGACCTGCGCGGCGTCAGGCCAAGCGAGGTCCACGTCCACCGTTCTCCGTTCCACGTAATATCCGGGCAGGAGAGACAGCGTGAGTCCGGACGCGACCACGCTCCAGATGCCGTCGTACTCAACTCCGCGACGAGTGAGGGTGAACTCCACCGGGGATCCGGCGGTGGACGTGAGCTGTGCGGGGACCCCAGCTCGTGAGAGGGCGTTCCGAACCGTATCCGCTTCCGCTAAGCGCTCTTTTCGAACCCGGATGGGGGCTCGATGTTATGGGGAACGCACACGTCAAAGCTGATCGGGCGCGTCAGTGGCGGAAGCGTTCTCGATGGCAATCGAGCCGGCGTGTCGACACGCGCCGCGCCGACCACGCAGCCGGTCAGCTCGAGCAGCAAGATCGCGAGCGCCACTCGCGAAGGGCGAGGGTTAGTTCTCATCTTGTCCGACTACCAACCACGGGCGTCGCATTTCCAGCTGCCTTCGTAGGACTGGAAGAAGGTCTCGGCGGTGGGCGCCGGCGTCTCGGCCGCTGCCATGCTCGCAAGAGACACCCCCGCAAAGGTCATCAGCGCACTGCAAAGATTGAGTCGGTCCATTGGATCCCTCCTGGCTGCTCGGTAGCGGTTGCAACGGTCGTACCGCGTGCGCGCCGGGCTGGCGCGCCCCGGTTCACGCGGATTCTGCCGGCGAGGCTCCTGAGCCGCGCAGGGGCTGCGTAGATCACGGCGATAGCGTTTTGGCTAGGCCCCGCTCTCGCGGGTTCGGGTTAAGATTGCCGACGCCATGGCAATCACCACAGTCAAGGAGCTGATGTCGACCCCCGTCCAGGTCCTGCACGTGGGCGACACGCTCGCGACGGCCCGCACGCAGATCGCGGGCGGGCGCATCCGCCACCTGCCGGTGGTGGACGGCGAGCACCGCCTGGTGGGCCTCGTGACCCACCGCCGAATCATCCAGTCGTGGGTGAGTCACGGCCACCCGGACCGCGAGCCTCCCGGCGAGGTGGCGCGCGACGTGCCGATCGAGATGATCATGGACAAGGACGTGCTGACCGTCGACCCGACGACCGCGGCGGCGGAGGCGGCGCGCCTGCTCGAAACGTACAAGTTCGGCTGCCTCCCGGTCGTCGAGCACGGCAAGCTGGTCGGAATCGTGACCGAGGCGGACTTCGTCCACCTCGCTCGCCGGTACCTCGAGTTCGAGATGAGCGCAGGCCGCTGACGTGTTGTCTTTCGTCCATCGGTTCTCGACTGGCACGACCGACTGCCCCGCCGCGAAGTGACTCGCTCTCGCGGAACGATTCCCGTCAGTACCGCACGATCGAGAGCCCCGCGTGGTCGTTCGTCACGACCGCGAACGGACCGGCTGCCCCCACCACCCCTGCGTCGGCGTTGCCCGACAGCACCACGGCGCCCGTGGCCTGATCGAGGATCGCGTTTCCCGCGCTCGAATAGATGCGCCCACCCGCCAGTTGTACCAGCGGCTGATGCCCGTAATTGACCAGGATTGCTGCATCGTCGACGCGCTCGGGAAGCGTGACCCCGGTGCTCTCCACGCCCGCCAGATCGTAGAGCGTGGGTGTCGTGCTGGTCACCCTGGTGACGTAGCGCGTGTCGTCCCACCACGACGACGCAGTACCGACCGATGGCCCGACAAGCGTCGTCCCCGCGTAGAGGGAAGCGCCGGTCGCCCCCCGTCCGCTCTGCGCGAAGAGGTGCAGACCGTCGGGTGACAGGCGGAGGCCAAGCGCCGCTCCTTGAATCTCCTCGACGTTGCCGCCGAGCGAGTCGCTGAGGTAGACGTGGCGGACGACGGGCGCCGAAAACGACGTCTGCGTGACGAAAGACGTCGCAACCCGATCAGCGTTGCGAGCGAGCGAGAAGTCCACGACGAAGTCGGGATCGGGAATCCCCGGACCGCCTGGCCCGATGGCGTCCGTACGGCCCCACGTGTGAAGAAGCGCGTGACGCTCGAGAGAGACGACGCTGACCATCTGCGCGCCGCCGAGCCAGTTCTTGCGTATCGCCAACAGGCTGCCGTCCGCGGTCATCTCTAGCGCCTGCCCCGTCATCGTGAACCGTCCCTCGAGGGTCGGGCCCTGGTCGGTGAGGCGGAAGACGAGGACCCCGACCTCGGTGGCGATCGCGAGCGTGCCGTCGTCTGCGCCGGCGTACGACAGGGCGCTCCCGCACCCGAGATTCTTCCCGTCGTCGGTCCAGACGGTGCCGTGAAGGGCCACATAGACGTAACGACCGTCGCCCGAGAACGCGGGAGGCGCGTTGAACCCCGAGTCCCCGATGTTTTCTTCGTACTTGATGTACGCGGCGCTGAGCTTCGGCTGATTGAGATCCAAGACCGCGATAGCCCCCGCCATCGGATCGATTCCGGTCGGCGGGCTCGCGACGTCCATGCCCAGTCGTCCGTGGCCGAGGTTCGCGACCTGGGTCGCGTTGTAGGTTCCGACCAACGCTAGTCCTCCGGAGATGGACATGATTGTCAGCAGGTGGTTGTTGAGGTCGAATCGCCAGACGTAATCGCCGTAGCCGTCGTCGACAGAGACACCGGGGCGCGTCGCGACCAGCGTGCCGGCTGTGTCGTAGATGAGCGCGATGCCGCCCGATCTCACGTAGACGTGCGCGCCGTCGGAGAGCCACCTGAAATCCGTTCCGGCCGACAGCGGAGCAGACAGGTGCACCGTGCCGCCTGGGACGTCGATTGCCTCGATGCGCGCGTCGGTTCCCGATCCCGGCACGAACAGCAAGTGATCGGGCGTGGCGACGACGAACGTGTCGGCGGCGACGGTCGGATCGTTCACGAGGACGTCGCCCGCCGGCGACCAGGCGACGAGCCCCGACGGGCCGAGTGCCCAGAAGTAGCTTCCATCGGGCGCGAGACCGCGGCTGACACTTCCCGTGGCGTCGACGGTGGCGGTCACGCGTCCGTCGTCGGCCGATCGCAGCTCGAACTGGCTGGCGGACGCTTGGGTGACCACGAGGCCGCCGCGCATGTCGGTGAAAGGGATCGGCCCATTGGTATTGCGGGCGAACGCGCCGGCGGCAATCTGCGTTCGTTGCGAAACGCTCCAGAGCATCCAGCGATCGGACCGGCCGACCGGGTCCTCGCCACCGGTGAACACCCTGTCACCCTCGTATCGGATGACTCTCACGAATCCGACCGCGCCTGTGTTCAGGAGCTGGTTCGGCGGCAAGTTGGGAATGCTTGATCGGCCGCAGACGTCCGCGCCGGGAACAAAGATGTCGGTCGCGGGAGTCGGAGACCGGTCCGCTCCGTCCGGTGCTTCTCGGCCGCCGACGTCGACGGCGCCCGCATCGGCGTCCAGGTCCGCCGCGTCCAGCGGAGACGAACCACAACCTGCACCGGCGAGGTTCGCCAGCGCAAACAGAACCACCGAGATTCCGACGACGCCGCGCACCGTTGGCTATTGTACATCGGGCGGCCAAGCGCTATCGAGTCGCGACATCGCTCGCAGAACGGACGCGGTCGGCCCGCCGAGTCCTTGATAGTCCCGGTCCGGAAAGCCTGGATTTATGGGAAAGCAGGCGGCGGTTCACGGATTTCCGACGGCAGGGGTTTCGGGGACGTGTAAGCTCGCCAGGTGCGTTTTCCAACGTGCCGAGGCGGGCTGGTCGTCGCTGGACTTTGGGCGTTCCTGATCTGCGCGTGCTCGTCGGGCACGAACCAGGGGTCGACCGGGGGCGCCGGCGGGACCGGCGGCGGCTCGGGGTCGGGGGGCGGCGGTGCCGGGGCCGTCGACGCGGCGACCGATCTGGAGCCTCGCGACGTCGCGACCGACGCGCCTCACGACACGGCGAGCGAAGCGGGAACCTCGACGCCCCAGGACCAGGCCTGCCGCGCCGCCATCGAGGCGCAGTGTCAGAGTCTGGTGGCCTGTGGGTACAACAGCGTCGACGACTGCAACACCCTGGCCGTCCTCTGTCCCGACTACTACTTCAGCATCGCGTCCAGCCTCACCGTCCAGCGGGTGACGGACTGCCTAGGCGACCTGGCGAAGATGACTTGTACCGACTGGGATCTCCAACTGCGTCTCACATGCATCGCCGGAGGCATCCGTCCGGCTGGCGCTGCCTGCGTTCACAACACGGACTGCCAGAGCACGGGATGCAGCGGGCGAAACAAGGCGTGCGGGACGTGCAACGCCCCGCTCCCGGCCACCGGTGAGTCATGCGCCAGCTCCAGCTGCCGCCCCGGCGATTTCTGTCATCGCACGACCAAGCTCTGCACGCCGGCGAGCAGCATCGTCTACGCCAACATGGGCGAGAGCTGCGATCTCTCGGCGACCCCGGTCGTCGGCTGCGCCGGCAGTTTGCATTGCGTCGCCCCGGCGGCGGGGACGACCGCCGGCACTTGCCGCCCGCCGCTCGGCAACGGCGAGTCGTGCGTGGGCGCGGGCGCCATCTGCGGGCCGTCGCTCGAGTGCGTCTTTCTGTCGACCGATGCGGCGACGTGTCAGCCGATCCCACCGACCCCGTCGCCCCAGACGTGCGGAGACGCGGGCGTGTGCGACGACGCCTCGTACTGTAGCGGCGTTGGGCAGCGCCGCGTTTGCCTGCCCCGCTCCGCGGTCGGCCAGGTCTGCTTGCCAGACGGTGGCACGATGCTCACCCCCTGCGTGTCCCCCGCGGTCTGCCTCGGCTCGCCGGGGATCTGCACCGTGTACGGCAACCTCGGGGATGCCTGCAACAACACGACCCAGCCCTGCGGCGGCCAGTACCTGGTCTGCCTGAACGGGCGGTGTGGGACGTTCGAGACGTCGCTGTGTCCGTCTGTCCCCGGGGACGCCGGCGCCGACTGAGCCTCCGAGCGACCATCTGGCCTCAGCCGGGTGAGGCCGCGATCATCTGGACGCCTCCGCAGCCACAGCCGATGCAGGCGTTCGACGGATTCTATGCGGCGTGCTGACACTCATGACTAACGAAGCGGCGGCGAGAGACCTCGCCGTCAACCTCGCCAGCGCTGCCAAGGTCACGTCGCCAAGGCTGATCACGTTCGTATGAGCGGCGCCACCGCGCTCGGTCGCGTGACGGCGCGCGCGCGGCGTCCGTGACGACGCTCAGAAACCGACGCCGATCTTGGAGACGAAGCTGTCGTTGGTGACGTCCTTGAATCGCAGGGTGGTCGACCGCGCCGCCACCATCGCCGCGGTGTCGAGGTCGCGCCAGGTCGCGCGCACCCACCCGACCGAGGCCGTGAGGTGCAGGCTGCCGAAGGCGTACAGCTGAACGCCGAGGTCGGCGCCGCGGGTGTAGATCCAGGTCGCGGCCGATCCGCCCGTGAGCGAGACCGACGTGCCCGGTATCGAGAGCGCGCCGTCGAGGTTGCCGGCGAGCAAGCCGCCGGCCAGGTTGCCCTGGATGAACGGAGACACACGCGCGGGAAACTGCAGCGCCAGCGACAGGCCGACCAGGCCGTAGCGGACGCCGACGTCGGCGCCGCTGATGGCGCCGTGACCGCGCCCCGCCGCCAGCGTGAGGCCGCCGCGCAGCCAGGGGGTCGACAGGGCGTGGAGATCGAGCTCGAGGCCGGTCAGCGGCACCGTCGCGGCGCCGCCGTTGCCGATCGCGAAGCTGGTCAGGGACAGGTCGAGGCGCGGCGTCGGCACCACGAACGGAGCCGCCTTGGGGGCCGCGCCCGCCTCGGGTTCGGCGCTCACGCAGGCGGTGGAGGAGCAGGGGGGCGGACCCCCGGCGACCGCGGCCGCGGGAGTCGCGGTCGGGTCGCCGGAGGCTTGCGCCCACGCCGCGCTGCCCAGCACGAGCAGCAGCGGCGGGGCGATCACCAGCACGAGGCAGGCGATGCACGGTTGTCGTTGGCTTCGCATCATGGCGACACCTAGGGAGTCGAGGGACCGCCGTGGGCGCCGCCGTCGGCGCTGGCCGCCGGGCCGCCGGTTCTGCCGCCGTGACAATCGTCGCGGCCCCCCTCCAGGTGGACGCCACCCGCCGGCAGCGTGACGGCCGCGCCATCGAGGGTCGCCTGGCCGCAGGTGCTGCCGAGGACCAGCGTGTGGCTCGTTCCGTCAGAGACTGTCTCCGTGATGGTGCCGGCGGTCGGCCAGCGGCATAAGCCGGGCGCCGGCAGCTGGATGCCGGTCAACACCAGCGTCGACGTCGTCCCGTCGCCGCGGTCGCGCGTCAGCGTTCCGTCGATCAGACGCAGCGGGGTCGCGGCCGATCCGTCGAAGGATTCGCTCACATCTCCGGTCAGGCTGCTCGCGCGCGTCGCGGCGCCCGCCGCGTCGCGATCGGTGCGCGCGATCTGATAGCTCTTGTGCTGGCTGAACGTCTGCGCGCTCGGCTGGCGCGTCGAGCTCGACGCGACGTGGGCGGCGACCTCGGCGGAGGTGCCGTCGGTCTCGGTGGTGGTGACGTCGGCGTCCGCGGTGCGGGCGAAGGTGTAGGTCGCGCTGTCGGTGCAGGTCACCGCGGGGTCGACGGTGACGGTGTTCGTGATGCTGACGTGGCCCGCCGACGTCGCGCCGATGCTGCTGGCCGCGCCCGCGCCGCCCCCGTCCGCGTCGTCGTGGCGCGCGCCGCCCGGCGATCCCGCGGTTGCGCCGCCGTGATCATCCAGGCGCGCCTGGCACCCGGTCCAGTCGAGCACGATCGCCGTGGGGAATTCGCGTCCGCATAACGTCGTCGTAGTCACGTCGGGCGTGGGGTCGCAGCGGAACCCTTCGACGCCGTCGGGGATTCTGGGCGGCATCAAGCCCGCCATCAGGCCGGCGAGCTCGGGCGCGCTGCTGAGATCGCTGCCGGTGCCAAGGCTGCTTGTGCTGGCGGCCAGCTCCGATGTGGCGGTCGCCGTCGAATTGCCGGTCGCGCCGCACCCCGCCGCTCCCAGTGGAGCGGCGAGCAGCGCCCCGGCGGCGCCGATCAGAAATCGCGGGTTAGTCAATGGTCGGATCGTCAATTTGAGTTTCATGACGCGTGCTCCTTGTCTCGCTCGAGTCTGCCGAGCGCGATCGAGGGGTTAGTCGGAGCCGCGCGCGGGAAAGTTGCAGCCGAACGAGGGGGCGACCGGCGCGTGAATGTGCGCAGGGGCGGGGCTGTGGGCGCGGCGAGGCCTCGCGCATCTCGAACGTCGATTCATGCAACTTTCGCCGGGGCGGACCACACTAACGAAGTGAATGGCCTCCGTGACCGAAGTCGCGCTCGCTCCCTCCGAGGCGCAGGATCTGGCCAGCGCGTGCGCGCGCGGCGATCGCGGCGCTCAGGAGCGCCTGTTTCGGGCCGAGGTGCAGTCGGTCCATCGCCTGCTTCATCGCGTGCTGGGCGCGAGCCCGGCGCTGGAGGATCTGGTCCAGGAGTCGTTCATTCGGGTCTTTCGCTCGCTGGCCAGCTTTCGCGGTGAGGCGCAGCTCGGCACCTGGATCGGACGGATCGCGCTGCGCGTCGCATACGAGCACCTGCGCGGTGCGCGGCCCGCGCTCGCGCGGCTCGAGGCGGTACCCGATCTCCCGTCCGACGATCCCGACGCCGAGCGCCAGTTGATGGCGCGCGAGGGGCTGCGCCGCCTCTATCGCATCCTCGAGCGCCTCGATGCCAAGCAGCGCATCGCCTTTACATTGTGCGTGATCGACGGGCGTTCTCAGCAAGAGGTGGCCGCCCTGATGTCGGCGTCGCTGGTCGCGACCAAGACCCGCATCTGGCGCGCGCGCCGCGAGGTCGACCGGCGCGCGCGGCTCGACCCCTTGCTCGCGTTGCTGGTCGCCGAGTGGCGGGGAGAGGCGCCATGAAGAGCCCCGACCGACCGCCCGTGCCGCCGCTCACCGACGCTGCCGTCTCGCGCATCGAGCGGGGGGTCTTCGCGAACCTGGATCGCGAGGCCGCGGAGCAGCGCCTGTTGCCGGCGCGGGCGGCGCGGCCGCGGCGGCGCTGGCCGGCGGTCGCCGTGACCAGCGCCGCGCTGGCGGCGATGGTGGTGCTAGGCGTGCGGCAGCTGCGGCGCCCGTCGGAAGGACCGGCCCGCGGCGCGCGCATCGCGACCGCGACCAGCCCCTCGCACCTGACGCTCGAGGGCGCCGCCGTCGACGTCGCGCCGGCGTCGGCGATCGACTTCGTCGATGATCGCGACGGCGCCACCGTGATCCGGCTCGATCGCGGCTCCGTGACCTGCGAGGTCGCGCCGCGCGGGACGCGACCGCCCTTCGTCGTCGAGGCGGGGGCGACGCGGGTCAAGGTGATCGGCACTCGTTTCGGCGTCACGCGCATCGGCGACCACGCGCGCGTCTGGGTCGTCCACGGAACCGTCGAAGTCGGCGACGAAGGGCTGACCCAGCTGGTGCACGCGGGCGAGCAGTATCTGCCGGGCGCCGGCGCGGGTGCGGGCACGGTGACCGCCCGTGCCGACCCGCGCCGGGACGAGGCGCCCCCCGGCGGCGCCGTCACGCCCGGACCTCCGCCGACGGTTCCGTCGCCGGATCCGACGCCGGCGCGCGCCGCCAGCGCCGTGGCGCCGCCGCTGTCCGTTCCGCCTCACGCGTCCCCGGCACCGCCGCCGTCCACGCCGGCCTACGCGGAGGCGCCCGCGGTCGGGATCTCGGGTGGCGCGCGCCCGCCGTCGTTGCCCGAGCGTCGTCACCGGACCGCGGCCCCGACCCAGCTGGCCTTGCGCGCGCCGCCGGCGAGCCGACCGGAGCGCTCGGCGCCGGCCATGCCGACACCCGCCGCCGCGGCGGAGGCTCCGCCGGCCGCGGTCGTGGCGCGTCCCCCGACCCCGCCGGCCGCGCCGCCCCCCGGTGCCGCGCTCCGCGAGCGCTTCGAGGCGGCCGCCGGGCTGGAGCTTCGCGATCCCGCGGCCGCGTTTCGCATCTATCGCGAGCTGGCGGGCGGTTCGGGCCCCTGGGCCGCGAACGCGCTGTTCGCGCAGGCGCGCCTGTCGGCGGAGCGCGGCCAGCGCGAGGCGGCGCGCGGGCTCCTGGCGGGCTATCTCGAGCGGTTTCCGCGCGGACCCAACGCGGACGACGCGCGCGCGCTGCTCACCCGACTGACTGGCCGATCAGATGGCTCGCGGCGCTAGATTCTGCGGTGTCTTGGGCGCGCTGGCGCTTGGCGCGCCCGCGCTTGGCGCGCCCGCGGCGGTCGAGGCGCCCGCGATGATGGTGGCGACGCGTGATCCGGCGTTGCTCTCGGCGCTGGACGCGGTTTTTTCCCCGCGGGGCGTCCGCGTCGTCGCGAGCGAGCGACCGTTGCACGCCACCGGCGACGAGCTCGCCGGCGGCGAGCGCGCCGCCGATCTGGTCTGGCTATGCGATCTCCCGCCCAGGCCGTCGCCGGAGCCCGGACTGCGCGCGGCCGCCGCATCGGGGGCGGCGATCGGGCCGGGCGGGGCCCCGGCCCCGGGCCAGGGGACCGCGCTGTGCGTGCGACCGCGCCGCGGGCCGGTGATCGTCCGGCGGATCGCGGTCGCGACGCCGCTGTCGCCGGAGGACGCCGCCGCGGTGGCGCTCTCGGTTCAGGTCGCCCTGATGCCGGATGTCGCGCCGGTACCGCGCGAGGGGATCGCGCGTGCGGCGGCCCCGCCCGACCCCTCACGCGCGCGGGGCGCCGGCGCGCACAGCTTCACGCTCGAGCTCGGCGGCGGCGCGCGCAACGGGCCGGACGGGACGGCGCTCCGCGCGAGCGCCGCTGCGGTCTACGCGCCGGGCGGGCTTGGTCATCACCTGGGGCTGGGGGGCGCGATCAGCGCCGGGCCGACCTACGGCGTTCCGTCACCATCGGGGCGGGGCCCCGGTCCGCCGCCGCCCTCCGGCAGCGCCAGCGACCTCACGCTGCGTTTGTTCGCGCGCGGGCAGGTGCGCATCGGCCCGATCTGGCTGCAGCTCGATCTCGGTCCCGAAGCCCACGTGATGAGCCGCGCCTTCGACGAGGCCGATCGCTCGAGCGAGCGACGCCTGCACTGGTCGATCGACAGCTTCGCGGGCGCGGTTGTGCCGTTCGGCCGGTTCTTCGCCGGCGCGCGCGCGGGTGGCTCTTACCTGCTGACCGGCCGCCTCGCGCCGACCAACCCGACCGGCGGCACCTGGAACGGCGAGGCGCTGGCGACGGTGGGCGTCGGCTGGTTCTGACCGGTCCGGCCAAGATAGAGCTGTTTCGTTCTGCCGCCCGGCTGTGACGCCTGCCAGTAGAGATACCGCTCTCCCTTGATGGTTTTCTCCGCGAATGATCCCGTCAGTCGGCCGATGGATCTCTGTGCGTGCACACCAATCAGGTGTTCAAACAGCTCGGCATACAGGGTTTGGGGTCTCAAGAGGCAGCGCCGTTGCCATCGCAGTTATACGCAGAGCCGAACGACTCTACGTATCAGTTTCAGACCATCATCCCGGCAACAGGGATTCGGGCGCGCCATCCGAGTACCGAGACGAAGAGGTTGAGAGCGCCCTTCGCCGCCTCCTGCTGGGCGACGACCTTTTTCACCGAGCGTGGCCGGGGCTCCCCTTGCTCCCCTGATACCTGCGCCTGGTTACCTCGGGCGGCGGGGCGGGTCGCATCGTCAGGATCGCGGAGTTCGAGTCGGACGGTGTGCACGCGAACGCGCGCCAGTTCCTGGCGTCGCCGCCCCGTCCGCGCATGTTGGCGCTGGATGCTCGCCCCGGGCGCCAGCTCCTGATCGCAGCGGCCAACGAAGAACCTGCTTCCGGACCTGTAGTGACGACGAGCGCATGGATGCGTGCCGAGTTGAAAACTCAGCCCGGGTCCGATACCGTTCCCCGCTGAGGTCCACATGGCACTCTATGCTGTCAACGACCGAATCAAGCTGCGCAGCGGTCGCACCGGCACCATCACCCGCGTCCTGCTCGACCATGCATTGGCAATGAACTGCCGCTATCAAGTGGCCATGGAGCCGGGGCGCGAGGTGATCGGTGTCAACGGGCTGGATGTAATGGAACGCGTGAAGCCGTTGAACCAGCTCCCGCCGCATGTTCAGCACGCATCGAGCGGAATCATCGCCTTCTCCAAATGGCCGAATATGTATCGGGCGCTCCGCGATCTCGACGAGCTTCTGGTAGTCGCAAACGTGAAACACGTGCTTCAGGGCAGCGCTGCTGCCATTCTTCACGGCGCCTCGGTCAGTGTCGCGCCGGGCGATCTCGACATGTGTGTGGACAAGATGCTGCCTGCAAGGGATGCCTTGATCCGCGCGAGGTACAAGTCTCTACCCAAAAGCAGCGCCAGCGTCGCCAAGTTCCAGCATCCCAACGGCACCGATATCGACATCGTGATGGCTAGCGAATTTGGCGTGAACATCGATCGCCGGACAGCGGTGCAGGGCGTCTGGATTTTGACCCTCGTCGAGACCATTACGAGTATTCTCCTGCGCCCCGAAATCCGGCCGAAGGAGATCGAGGCGTTCAACAGCCTGATCCTTCTCAAGGGTGACTCGCTCTCGCTGCCAGAGCGCGATGAGGTGGTGAAGCGGGCCAGGGCCTTTGCACAGGGCAGAGCGAAGACGTGGGATGACGTCGTGAGAATGGCGAAGGAAGCCAATGCTCACTACAAGATGGTTTGATGCCCGCCTTTCTCCCGCACCCGCGCGTCATCGAGAGCTACGTCTCGCGACTGCTGGAGCTGCTGGAGGCCGACCCCGGGCGCGCCCGCGAGTTGCTCGCCCGGCACATGCCGCCGCTGGTACTGACGCCCGAAGGCCGCTCCTACCGGATGACGGGCGGGTTTAACCTTTCGGTGGCGCTCGACGAGACCGCCGAAGACGGCGCGGCCGACGGACCCGAGTCTATGATTGGTCGTGTAGGCGGGACGGGGATTGTCCCTGAGTCTTGCTCTAAGACATCTAGCCGTCGCAGCTCTATCTCCGACGGAAGTCCGCATTCTTGCGAGCAATCCGCGATCGACCACAGGTCTGCGTAAATTCGAGTAGGGAGCTTCCAACATGCGCCGACTGCTCGCGCGTCGACCTGGTCGCCAGCGCCCCAGCTGGGTGCTGGGGTATTGCGGACGACACGGCTCACGCGACCGGGCGGACGACGCTCTCGATGGGCGGACGGACCTGTGCCCGTTCCGCGGCAGCGCACATGAGCCGCGCCATTCCTTCGAACAGTGAGATGAGGGCCCGCGCTGCATGGGGAGGCGCCTCGATTCGGATGCCGCCGTCCGCGCCGCGTTCGACGGTGAGCGCCCCGAGCATCCGTCCGATGTCTTCCTGGCCGACGTCGCTGACGCCCGGGAATGGAGGCGCGTCCTGGGCTGATCCTCGGTCTCGCCTTCGATGGGGGAGCGCACCGCTGCGCTCCCCCATTTCCACGCGGGTTCCGGCGTCGGCGCCGACGCAGCCCTCCCTCTTCCCCCAGCGAGAGGCCGACTTTGGTTCCCATCGCGAAAGGAACGGATAGAACTAGCAGGACGGTTGCGCACCATGCCGCGAAGCGCAGCAAACGACTGGACGCCCCCTTCACCCTTCAATCGACAACTTGGATAACCATCGGTTCCGCGGTCACTAGGAGACAACGGCGAGGACCGGCGCGTAGTTCACGCCGCGCGCTTCTTCCGGCTCCCAGCGCCGCCCGTCGGTCTCCTTGCTGGCCGTCTCGCCGGGTGTTCGAACGAAATGTTGAGGGTGAGACCCAGCGCCAGGGCCGCGCGCTGGAGAGAATCGAGTGTCACGCCCGTGCGGGTCGGATCGAGCAGCCGGTACACAGCCTCACGGCTCGTTCGCATGCGCCTCGCCATCTCCGAAGGCGTGAGTCCCTTGGATTTCATGGCCTGCTTGATGTCGTGCGCGAGTACCTTTTTTTGAACCCCGGCGCGAAGCTCGTGAAGCTCGCCGAGCTCGTCGAAGAGATCCTCCAGTTCGTCTCGTGGTGGTCCGAGCGTCATATGCCCTCCTTCATTCGGCGCCGGGCAAGCTCGATGTCGGCTGCCGGCGTCTTCTGCGTTTTCTTGTGAATGCCGTGAACGAGCACCATGGTGCTGTGGAGAACGACGACCTCATCACGTTCGATGTGGAAGAAAACCCGATACTCGTTCTTGTCGAAAGTCGTCCGCACCTCGTACAGCCCGCGACCAAGTCCGCCGACCAGCGGCCTTCCGACGGGCCACCGTTCCTGCACATGTCCGATATCCCATCCGATCTCTTTGCGCACGTCGCGACTCAGTCCTTGAAGCCAGTCTCGGACCGGCGCCGCTCCCCCTGGCGTTCGATAGAAGCGAAGGCCAAGTCTCTGAGGCGTCGGCTCATCCTCACTCACCGAGATGAGTGTACTAAGCTTAGGACACCTACGCTAGGGCATCAATCTGGAGCGCGGCCGGGGGAGCGCTGGGAGCTCCTCCGGAGATTCACGAAATTCACGCTGCGCACACCAGGGACACGCAGAAACCGCTACTGCATTTCGACCTGAAGATGGCGGAATCATTCGAACTTCGTAGGCGGGACAGGCTACTCGAATTATCGAAACGGGCTGTGGGTGCCGGTGGAGGCGGCAATCGGGTAGGGCACAAGCGGCGTCGCGCAAGGCTCGGCCACCGCGAACGAGAGCGCTGTCGCGCGGAATCTGAGCAGGCCACCGGGGTCTGCCCAGGTCCGACGTCGTTTCAGCGACTTACGGAACGGGCAACGCGAGCTGACGCTCCCTGCGCTGTTCGGTACGCTCCTGCCCTCTCGAACAGGAGCTGCAACCCATGTCGACTGAACAGATGCGCTGGCTCTTGAAGGTGATCCAACCCGAACGGACCCTCGCCTCGCTGCCCGGAGGCGCCGGGCTCTCTCAGGAAACCCATGCAGCGCTGCTTGGGCTTCCGCCGGAGGTCTACGCTGCCGAGCTCAGCCGGATGAGGGCAGAGGCCAAGGAAGCTGCGGGCGCGCTGCTGGCCGACGCCGCCGTGGCCTCGACGGTGGACCGGCTTCCCCTGCGGAAGGGCGCCAAGGTCGTTGCGTTCGGCGACAGCCTAACGTCGGAGCCCCAGTCCTGGGCCGTCATCCTCGGGGAGCTGCTGGCGGCGCGCCGTGCCGCTGACGGGATCTCAGTGGCCATCAGCGCCGTCGGCGGCGAGACGACAATGCACGGGCTGGTCCGGGTGGGTGAAGTCATCGGCCAGCAGCCCGATTGGATCTTCTTCCTCATCGGTACTAACGACGCCCGGACGCAAGGCCCGCACCCGACGAAGGCGCTCGTCCATCATGAGGAGACGGTGCGCAACGTCGCGGAGCTGCGTCAACGCGTGTCCCGAGAGACCAAGGCGCGCTGCGTGTGGATCACTCCGCCTGCGGTCAACGAAGAGCAGGTGGCGAGACACTGGGGGCTGGCCCGGTTCGGGGTTCGCTTCCGCAACGAGGACCTGGCACGCGTCGCCCAGATCGTCCGCGACATCGACGGGCTCGCGATTGACGTCTTCTCCAGCCTGGGGACACCACCTCCGGCCGACCTCCTCATGGGGGACGGCCTGCACTTCACGCTGGCCGGCCAGAAGCGATTGGCACTCGAGGTGATCAAGGGTTGGAGCAAACTCAAATGAAGTATCTGGTTATCGGCGCCACTGGGAACATCGGATCTCGAGTCACCCAGCGCCTCATCGCTCGTGGGGAGCGCCCGTCCGTTTTCGCGCGCAGTGCGAAGAAGGCAAAGGTGCTCTTCGGTGACCAGGTCGATATCCACGCGGGGGACCTCGATACGCCGAAGTCGTCGCTGGCGGCCGCGCTCGCCGGTATCGAGGGGGTCTTCCTCGTGAGCGATGGTCCGGATCTCGATACGCGAGATCGCACGGTCGCGTTCACCGCGAAATCCGCTGGGGTCCGGCATGTGGTCAAACTCTCCACGCTGGACGTGCACACCGGTGTGGGGACGGGACCATGGCACGCGCGCGGCGAGGCTGCCGTTCGCGAGAGCGGGGTGGCGTTCACGTTCATCCAGGCGGCCGGTTTCATGTCGAATGCGCTTGGTTGGTCGGACGCGATCCGCGAGGAGGGCGTGGTGCGGTCCTCGACAGGGAAGGGCAAGATCGCGTTCATCCACCCAGACGACATTGGCGATGTCGCCACCGCGGCCCTGACCACGCGCAACCACGATGGCCAGTCCCTGGTCATCACCGGTCCTGAGGCGCTGAGCTATGGCGAGATGGCTGCCATCATCGGCGGCGCCATTGGCAAGCGCGTCCACTTCGAGGAGCTCTCCGACAAGCAGGCATTTGCGGGCATGGTGGGCTGGGCCGGTAAAGGCCCCTACGCGGGCGCGCTTGTCGACATCTGGCGTGCGGTGCGTGAAGGCCGGCTGGCCACGGTCTCGGACGGGGTGAAGCAGGTCATCGGGCGGGAGCCCATCCCATTCAACCGGTGGGCCGAGGAGAACGCCGACGCCTTTCAGTAGTGGCTGGGGTGGCCGCCCTGACACGAATTCAAATAGAGGAGGACCGTTCGGATGGCCTCGTCTTTGGCGAGGTCCCTCGAGATGACCGCCTGCTTCTGGTGAGCCACTCCATGCACGAGCGCTTCGACCATGTGCGGAAGGACGAAGAGCATCCGCTTCGTCTCGTCAGGGGTGTACCGATCCTGTTCGGCGGACGAAATCACTTGCTCGAACGTGACCTGGAGTGCGCTCTTGAAGCCGTGGGCGCCCTCCGGCACGGCGGCGGAGACGATCTCGTGCAGCTCCGCGTTTTCCGCGTGCACGTTCGCCAGCCCTTCCACGAGCTCGCGCGTGAAGTCCTTGAGTGAAGCCGAGGTGCAGTCGGCCATCGTCCGCTCAATCACGTGCCGCACTTCGTCGACGTGGCGGTCATACAAGGCCGCGAAGATGGCCTGCTTGTCGGGGAAGTACTGGTAGAGCGAGCCGATGCTGACGCCCGCTGCTTCCGCGATGCGGTTCGTGGTGACGGCTTCGGCGCCGTGACGCTTCAGCACCCGCTGGACAGCCTCGAGGACCGCCTCCACAGTCTGGAGGGCGCGTTGTTGCTTGGGCTCGCGGCGCGTGAGCGCTCTTTCGTTGGTTTTCATGGCGTCTTGCGTTCGCGGATAGCTCTCTGGCACTGACCTGGTCTACCCGCAGGCGAGCGATGACTCTAGCAGCAATGCCGTTTGGTTTAGGCAGGGGACGAACATCTCCCGACACGGACTCGGGCTCGGACTTTACATTTCGAAATGCATCGTCGCGGCACATGGCGGCAAGATCTGGCTCGACAAGACCTCCAAGGAGGGAAGCGTCTTCTGTTTCATGTTCCCCCGGAGGGTCGAGACCGTGGATACGGCCGCGGACGCTGCCGCGCTGCATTGAGCGCGCGACCAGGGCCGCTGGGCGCGGCGACATCTGGAACTTCGGCCCGGCCGTTGCCGGTTCGGGCATCGAGAGGCGGCGGGCGATTGCCTCGAAGCCAGAGACGGGGATCTCCTTCAGGACTTCGGTGAGGGCGGCGTTCTCGAATCGGCGCCCAAACAAGTCCGAATGACGGTGCGACTGTGCCCCGAGTTGAACGCCTGGATTCTTGGCCTCGGGAGCGAAGCGATCGTTCTCGCTCCCGCCAGTTTACGAGCCGAAATACGCCGGGCGACCGTGCTGATGGCCCGACGGTACACCGTTCGGGCAAGAGCTCGGGTGCCCAATTCAAGAAGTACCGGGCGAGGTGACAGGAATACTCCACGCGCAGCGCATATCCGAACTGTCCAAATGAGGGGCAACGATTCCTCGACCCTCGGAACGCAAAAGGGTACGCAGCGGGACGCAAGCAAGGCGCGAAGAGTGACGTTCGGAATCGCTGAGAGTATCCGCTGTTGGCGCAGGTTCTGAACGGAGGAGCGCACGGAACGCAAGTCCGCATCTTGGTGCTCGCCGTAGGCACGCTCCTACCGTCTTCTGTCTCGTCTCGACGGTATCGACATCCCGTTCATCCAGCCCTCACCGCCCGCGCCCCCGGCATCGCGCGATACGGGATCACCGCCTGAATCGGGATCCAGGTCTGCGGAAATGGAAGTAGGCGGGACAGGCTACCGCACTTATCAAAGAGTCGGTGGGTGGATTTCGCTGGAGCAAGTGTTCGAGTGATGACCCGGCTCACGCGACCGGGCGGACGACACTTTCGGTGGGCGGACGGACGGGAGCCCGTTCCGCCGCAGCACCCATGAGCCGGGCCATTCCTTCGAACAACGACATGAGGGCCCGCGCCGCATGGGGCGGCGCCTCGATTCGGATTCCGCCGTCCGCGCCGCGTTCGACGGTGAGCGCTCCGAGCATCCGTCCAATTTCTTCCTGGCCTACATCCCTGATGCCCGGGA
The DNA here is from genome assembly GCA_963778795.1 of uncultured Pseudomonadota bacterium. GTDB lineage: Bacteria > Myxococcota_A > Polyangia > Fen-1088 > Fen-1088 > DASRQZ01. The sequence continues at coordinate 341,050 of CAVZVU010000001.1, forward strand.
ATGAAGGCGGGTGCTGCGCGCCCGACGTTGGCTGGTCGGTGATTGCCGGTGCTCCTTCGACTGCATCGCCATCCGCGAACACCAGCGTCGGCTCGATCCCATCTTCCGTTTCGGGCTCCGGAGCGGGGGCATCGACGCTGGGCTGATCCTCGGCCTCGGCTTCGATGGGGGAGCGCGCCACCGCTGCCAGCGGCGCGGGCTCCGCCACGAGGCGCTCCAGGACGGCTCCGAGGGCGCCCGAGCGATCGAACTGGAGCTGGTCGGTGGTCCCGTCGAACAGCCCTTTGAAGAGCGCGCGTTTGCCAGCGACGAGCCCGGCGATCCGTTCCTCGATGCAGGCGCGGCTGACCAGGTTGTAGACGTCGATAGGTCGCTTCTGACCCAGGCGGTGGATGCGCCCGATCCGCTGCTCCAGCACGGCGGGGTTCCACGGGCAGCTCGAGGTTGATGCAGGCGTTCGCCGCCTTCTGGAGATTGAGCCCCACGCCGCCCGCGTCGGTGAGGAAGAGGATCGCGGCCTTGGGATCGTCGTGAAAGTCCACGAGGTTCTGGGTGCGGCGGCGTGCCCCTTCCTGACCGGTGAAGAACAGCGTTCGCAACCCATCGGCGGAAAGCAGATCGGACACGGACCAGGAGGCCAGCTCCAGCATGCGTCGAAACTGGCTGAACACGACCACCTTGCGCTTCTGGGTCAGCACCAGGTTCGAGACCAGCTCGCGAAACTCGACGCAGCTTCGGGGCCGCCGAGCGACTCGACGAACTTGGGCTCCGGGGCGCGATCGCGGATAACCGGCCATATCGACGGGAAGTTGAGCTGGGCCATGCCGTTGGCGATCACCCTCTGCGTGAGCAGCAGCGCCATCAGCCGCAGGAACTCGCCTTGGGTGAGAGGGCGCCGTTGCGCGATCGACGCCAGCTTGGCGATCGGTTGATTGAGATCGTCGTGGGCCTCGCGCTGCTCGGCAGTCAGTTCGACGGGGATCACCGTGTCCTGACGCGGCGGAAGCTGGGCGAGCACCTCGCCGCGAACGCGTCGGAGGAGAACTGGCGCCAGGCGCCTCCGCAAGCAGGTCGAGGTTGCGCGCCCCGATCACCTCCCGCGTTGCCGTCGGCGTAGACGCTGTGCCACGGCACGAGCCGCCACTTGGGCTCGAGCGCGCGGTCGTCGACCCACTCGACGATGGAGGCCAGCTCCTCGAGCCGGTTCTCCATCGGCGTGCCCGACAGCACCAAGCCGGAAGGCGGGCTTCAGGCGCTTGACGGTGAGCGCGGTCTTCGTCGCCCAGTTCTTGATCCGCTGAGCCTCGTCGAGCACCACCAGATCGGGCGCCCAGGCGGTGATGGCGTCGAGGTCGCGCACGACCTGTTCGTAGTTGGTGACCAGGAAGCCCCGCCTCGTCGACTGCGTAGTGCGAGCGCCGATCGTCCGCGCCGCCGTCCACGATTCGCAGCGGCGCATCGGACACCGCCTGCCACTCGCGTTCCCACTGCGGCTTGAGCGACGCGGGCACCACCAGCAGCCCGCGGCGGACGACCCCGGCGTCGAAGAGCGCGCTTGCCCCGACGATCGCCTGCGTTGTCTTGCCGAGGCCCATGTCGTCGGCCAGCACCAGCCGCCCCTCGGCCAGGAAGCGGCTGACGCCTTCCTTCTGGTACGCGTAGAGGCGTCGCTTCGCGCGGCCGAGCGCCTGCCTTATCCGGGGCGCCGCCGCCCGAAGGCGCAGCACGCGCTCGAGCCGGGCACGCTCCTCCGCGAGCACGGCGCGCGCCGCGGGGTCGGCGGATGCACGTGCCCTGCGCGCGTGCGCCTCCAAGATTCGGACGAGGCGCATGCGGGCTTCGGGTTCGGCGCCGTGGGTTGTCTTCAGGCGCCAGGCGCCGGCCTTGTTAGGGTGGAAGCTGTCGCGCGACCGCTGAAGGGACGGGCGCGGTCCCTCGTCCGTCGCCTAGCGGCGGTGTCAGGCCGAGCGCGTCCAGGGGATCGGTCGAGGCCGGCAGGGCCGCGGTGGCATCCCAGACAATGCGATTCCCGCGCGTCGATGAGGGCGGCGCCTTCATGGCTCGGCCAAAGGCGCGCGGCGCTCTTGCCAGGTGTTCCAGCACCGCGAGCAGGTGCTTGCAGAGGCCAAGCGCGCCGCGCAGGAAGTCGGCGCAGTCACATGAGCCGCGCACCGGCACCAGGGAGACGAGCCGCACGTCGTACGGCAACGCCCCATCTGCGTCCGCCCTCGCGAGGATGTAGCGTCCCCAGGGTCCGGCCGGTGGCCCCTCGACCACCGCGATCTCCTGAGCGCGGATCGAGGCGATCCGACGCAGGATCGCCTCCAGCGCCGCGCGCCGCACCGGCCAGTCCCATTCGCCCGGCAGCGCGAGCACGCATCGCGCCAGCAGGTCGGCGGGGATGTGGAGCGTCCGGCGTCCAGCGATCTGCAGGAGCGTCTCGTACGCCTCAGCATCGTTTTCGGGCGAATCGATCACGGCCATCCGATCCGGCATGCACCGTTTACTGCCAGGAAGGTGGATCCGTGTCCAGGCCAGTGAGCGTCCGCCGCGGCGGGACACTTTGGTCGGGGCGGCCGAACATTCGGACGGGAGCCGCGACTCCTCGTGCGCGGTACTCGGAACACGGGTCCGGAGAGCAGGACTCGGCCATGCGGTGTTGACTTAAGCAAACCCGATGGTACGTTTAAACGCACATATGCCTGTTTCGCTCTTTCTCGACCCGGCCCGTCAACCGGGAGATCCTCTCCCTGGAGAGTTGGTCAAAGAGATCAGGCTTGCCCAGGAGTTGTCTCAGGACGAACTGGCCGCTCGCCTCGGGTTGCGGGGAGGTAAGTCGGTGATCTCCGGGTGGGAAACCGGACGCGCGCGGTGTGAAGGGCCCGCTGCCGAGTTGTTGCTCAAGCTCTTTAAGGAGGGGGATCGCGGGGCTCCGTCATCGCTCCTCGCGGACGTCGACGCCACCTGGAAAAGGGCGGGGAACTACGTTTCGGCCTGGCGCCAGATCGCGATCCTTCCCATCGGGGCGGTCTCGATCGATCGCGAAGCGTTCGCCAATCTCTTCCCAGGCGCGGAGATACCACCAGAGCAGCACGTTCACGGCTTTCCCTTTGTTGGTCATGGCCACGGGCTTCCGGATGACGTCTACAGCCTGGGTCCGGAGGGCTGGACCGGAGCGATCCCGACTGAATTGAATCGCCCGACGACATATTTGTGGCGACTCACTCGCCATGCGGCATTTGTGCATCGCGAGCGCGTGTGGGAAGACGATCCCCTATCGGTGACGGGCGGTCACATTCATTTCGGCGCTCAGTTCAACCTCGTCGTCCCAGCCATCTACTTCTACAAGCGGCTGGCCGAACGTTGTCAACTGGACGGTGCCCTCAAGTGTCGAGTGCAGCTCGATCTGGAAGGGATTGCGGGCAGAGGAATGGTTGCGTACCACAGTGGCCGCGCGCTTGATGACTTCACGCTCGACGCCCCTCTCGGCGCCTCCTCCAGAAATCATCTGTCAGTCACGTTGACGGCGAGCGTTCAGGACATAGTCGCCGACCCAAAGCGCGTTGCGAGCTCACTGGTCGGTGAAGCAGCCTTGGTGATGCGCCCCGATCTCGCGTCGGACAGCGCATTGGATGAGCAACTACGGCGCCGGCATCGACAGGATGACGGCGGTGGCGATATTCGCTACCTAGGCGTGCTTGATGACAAGGAGAGTCGTTGGAGACGCGCGACCGTCTCCATGGCCGGGGTTCGCGTCGGCGTCCTGAGGGAAACGCAGAATGGTACACAGTTCGAGTATGACGAGGAGTACCTGCGGCGCCCTGATGCGCTCGCGATCTCCCCGACCCTGCCGTTGAAGGGAAGGGTATTCACCGGAGCTGGGCTGCTGCCCTTCTTTGCGAACCTCCTACCCGAGGGGACGCGGCTGACCTGGGTCAGCCGCCGGCTCGGGTTGGATCCGAACGATCGACTTGGAATATTGTTGGCAACGGGACACGACACAATCGGTGCTATCGAGATTCACGCGGAGAATGCGAGACGGCGATGACCGCCTGCCGCATTTGCTTGGACCAGACCACGCACCGGAGCCCATATCACGCGAGATGCCTGAAGCGCTTGTTCGGTCGGCCGCGTTGTCCGCGGATCGACCTGGGCGCAACGTCGCTGACCGAGGCCCTTGCGACGCAAGCGGATCGGATCTCCATCTCGGGCGTGCAGGACAAGCTGATCGTCGACCTCATGGAAGAGGGTAGGGCAGTTCGTCCAGCTGAGAACGGCCGATACATCCTCAAAGTGCCTGTTCAAGCGTTCAAGCACTTGCCGCAGAACGAGCACCTCACCATGGTTCTGGCCGGTGTGAGCGGATTGGGCGTGCCAGCGTCTGGATTGTTGGGGCTACCAGACGGCGACTCAGCCTACATCGTGAAGCGTTTCGATAGGACGGACGACGTTCCCCCCGCGAAGCGCCGTCAGGAAGACTTCTGCTCCCTTCTCCTGCGCGATCCCAGCCTCAAGTACGACGCCTCGGCAGAGGAGTGCGCCGAGGTGGTGCGCAAGTACTCGGGGGTCGTTGACGGCGATCTTCGTCGACTTTTCCAGCAGTTCTTGTTCGCTTTCTGGGTCGGAAACGACGACCTTCACCTGAAGAACCTCTCGCTGTCACAACACGCAAACGGGGGCTACGCACTCTCGCCCGCATATGATCTCGTCTGTACGCGGCTCTACCCACAGCTCAGCAAAGGAATGGCGCTGCCGTTGAATGGACGAAAGCTTCATCACCGGCGCTCGCATTTTATCGCCTTCGCAGCCCACTGCGGGATTGGCGCCGACGAGGCAGATGCCGAGATCGACCGACTGCGCGGCAAATTCACCATTGCGAGCCAACTCGTAGATCGATCGATGCTTCCCACGCCGTTCCAGCTCACGTACAAGCGTCAGTTGGCTGTGAAGAACCGTGCTCTTGAATAGTCCGATCCTGGCCCTGGGGCACGGTCGACTCCATCGTAGCGGCTCGCAGGTTCAGTGCGAGTCAGGCCGCGCAACTCCCTGAACTTCCGAGTGCTTGTCGTAGGCGGGACCCCCTACTCGAATTATCGAAACGGCGGGATCTGGGTGGCCTTGGAGACGGTGATCGGGTAGAGCGCCGGCTCAAGCTCTCAACCAGGGCGGCAGATCTACGCGTCGTGCGTCACCTTCCCCGACGGTTTAGCCTGAGAGCGGGCCTTCGCGGAGAGCGGGCCTTCGAGGTGGGGCCTTCGCGGCCTTCGCGGGAATCGCCGCGCGATGCGGAATTTATTCCCGATCCGTCGTTGACCTCCGAGAGGCCTCGGCCCCAGGATCGGCCAGGAGCGATATCGTGCGTGGAATCGTGACAATTCTGATGACGATGGCGGGACTGGCGCTTCTCGCCGGTGCTCTGCTCGACTGGGCGGGGTATACCGGCTTCTCCATTTCGCTGTTGTGGCGATGACCGTGTCTTCCTCGCGCTGGGAGAAACTTGCCCTGACGCTGTCGGGGCTTCTGGCTGCAGCGTCAGTGGTGGTGGCGATTGTGATGGTGGAAAGTGGTCGCAGCGCGATTGCGGGGTATGTTCTCGTGCCTCCGGCGCCCGGCGACATCACGAACGTGTTCGGCCGAGGGTTCTATCCACAGCTCACGGGCCTGACCATTGCGGGAGCGCTTGCCATCGGCGCCATCCTGGTGGCTTGCCTCGGGCGGTTCGTCCTCGGTCGCCGGGTCCCGCGTGACGGGTCGCCTTGGCCTGCTCTGTGGCTCGCCCTGTTGCCGGCGTGTCTGGGCGTCCTGCTCTACAGTTGGGCGGTGACCTCGGGCTTTGAAAGTGCGGCCGGCGACGATCCGTCGCTGAAGACCGCCCATCTGCGAGAGATCCTGGAGAACAGCCATCGCTGGCTCGACAGGGCGAGAGTCGCGACCTGGTTGGTGGTCGGCGCGATCGCGATCGCGACGCTCGCCTGGACCAGGCGCTCCGGTCCCGGATCGACTCGAGGAATGCTGATTGCTGCAGGAATTCTGGTGACGGGCGTTCTCGCGTTCGCGTTGACGCGGAAACAGGCCGCCGATCAAAGCCCGCTACCGGTGCTTCCCTCGGTGATCGACGATGTGAGGCCCTTCGAAGACCTGCCCCGTCTCGCCAGATGTCCCATTCTACATCACTCGATCGCGTCGCTGAGGTTCGGTGCCCAAATCGTCAAGTTCGAGGGCGGAGAGGTCGACCCCGACTCTTTTGCCGACCGGTTGACGGTCATGCAGAACAACTACCCCCTCTTGCATCCGGGCGAGACGTTTTCAGGCCCATTGGCCCATGTGGTTGCAACCAAGGGAACGACGCTGGCGCGCATTATCCCTTACCTGCAGAAGAGGCCCGACGGTTTGTGGATGATGGCGTCGATATGGGAAGAGCCGCATCCGACACGGACCTTGGGCACCATCCATCGCTATCAATACTGCGGGCGTGACTTCAAGTTGTCGGACACGGCTCCGCCAATCAGCCGGTATCAAACCTGGGGAGCGCTTGCTGCCGCCATCGATCGTTCCTCGACAACCTTCGAGGCGGCGCCGTGGTGACTTTCTAAGAGGGAGGGGATAGCGATGGCAACCGTGTGGGCTTGGCGCACAGACACTGGCGATTTGGTCAAAGAACGATCCCGATCAGACCGGGTGGTCCCATCAGGTCAAATTCAGCGATCTCAAGGACCTGCTCCAGAAGTTGAATGCTCTTCGGCCGTCGATCAAAGGCCAGATCACCAAGCTCGGCATTGTGGCCCACGGCGACGCGGCAGGCGTCGTGGAGATTGGTCCGAAGCTCACCGCCGACACCGCCGCGAGCATCGCCGCTGACCTGCAGCAGCTCGACGGTTTTCTGGCCTCCTACGCGCGTCTCATCTTCTTCAGTTGCATCGCCGGATCTGACGAACGAGGTACCTCGTTCTTGAATCTACTGTCGGGACGCTTCTTTCTTCACCGCCACGTCATCGGTTTCGATGTCTTTGGCCTCTACAACGCTCTTAGCCTCAGCCCCCCTGGCGAGGTCAATGCATCCAATCAGAACAAACAGTCCACGCCGGCGGGACCGAAAGGCAAGGATCCCCGCCTGACCGAGTATTCCTGGTATGCGAAATGGTCGCTCGATGGCCGCCTCATCAAGAAATCGGCGAATGACGAGGGTGTCTTGACCCATACCTCTCACACGGTATCGGGCATCAACGCGGTCGAAGCCATGATCGCGGCCCATCTGACATCAGTTGTGTCAGTCGCGATTCAAAATAATGCTCTCCGGAGTCGGATCTCGGGACTGTCGAAGTCGGTGGTGGCCGGGAAGGTCAAGGTCATGTCGGCGGCCGAATTGACGAAGCTGGCCGGCACTCCCCACCACCAAGGCGTCGTCGGCGTCTGGGACAAGCCGCTGATGTTGCGGAAATGCGCCGATCCGCATTGCCCAGGGCATGCCAGCTCGGCCGACTTTTGCGAGATCTTCGCGAACCAATTTCCGAACGGACCCTTGAGGTAGCCTGCGAAAGCGGAAGAACGTGCGCGGGGTCCCCCTATTGTCGATCGCGGCTCGCGGGAACCCCTACTGCCTCCCGACAGAAGTCGCTGAAATTGTTAGGGCATCGTAGGCGGGACAGGCTACGGGTCCAATCATAGACCACCCCTGTGGTTGAAAATCGAAGCGGTGATCTTCTGAGAAGCCGCCACTACTCCCCTTCATTCTGGAGCCGGCACTGCACACGGCAACAGCCGTGGGTGCGTGTCGCGCTGTCTGGCTGGGCTTCGACGGCCATGGGCGTTCAACGATACTTCAGCGGCGGGCGCGAGAGGGAGGCCCGCAGGGCCGACGGACGCGCCGGGCCGCTTCAGGGCGCGGGTTAGGCAGCACCAAGCCGCAGCACGATAGAGCGACAGGCCGCCATCACTTTAGGCTCGGCGCGGCGCTCGATCTCTGCGCGTTCAAGATCTAGGGCTGCTAACGCGGTCGGATCCCATTGGTCACGGATCTGTCCAAGTGGGAATCGATCAGAGTCCGAATCCAGCGCGCCCAGGACGACAAAGTCCGGATCGATGCGCCAGTCGGGAACAAGGTCGTGAGCTAGGCGCGCCAACAGCCGGCTACCCTCGCAGATCCCCAATCGGTGTTCGAGGACGGCCTGCGCTACTTCGGCGGCTTGCCGCCGCCGGTTCTCGTAGTCCTCAGAACTCGTTCGGAGCATCGTTCGTCAACGATAATGGCGTTCAGCGGCGAACGCGAGAGGGAGCGTAGCGACCGATGCGTTCGGCCGACTGCAATGCCGGGTTAGCCAGCCACAAGGTTTCCATCAGCCGACGCGGGATCGAAGTCATCGTCGCGCAACTCCATGACGAGAGTGTACTCCGCTGTCGACGCGAACTCTTCGCGGATTCGAGCGGTGCTGCCCACTTTCAGCCCACCGAGTTGTCCCTCGACCAGCTCCGCCAGACGCCCGAGATCCTTCAGCGAACCGTGGATTGAGTGCTCATCCATCCCGGCGTCGGGCCACGTCATCACTTCGAGGTACATATACGGTCCGTAGTGCTCGTGCTCGGACTTCATCTCGTTCCTAGAATCCGCCACGTAGGCACGGAGCAACTCCGCGAACCGAAGCAGCCCACTCCGCGAACCAACGAGAAGCCATTCCTTCGAACCCTTATCGCGGTCGTAAAAGAAGCCCAGCTCGCGCCACTCTGACCGGGTCTCTGCCTTCATCCACTCATCCATCTCGCATCCCTGTCTGGCTAACATTATCGCGTTCAGCGGCGGGGCGCAGCCCGGTCCGCTGCAACGCGCGGTTCGACGGTCCGGCCCCTCCCCGAAGATTAGCGTCGAGGGAAGACGCCGCGCGCCATGAGGAAACCCTCCTTCATGACTCGAAACAGAGCGTCCGGGTAGTTGCCCATCAGGCACACGGCGGTTTCGTTTTCGTATCGAAACAGAGGCAGCGGGTATTTTCGCTCGCGCACGAACTCGGGCACATTGCGGATGTCGAACACCACCGGTGGCTTGAAAGTGATCGGCTCGGCCTTCACGCCGCTGCCGTGTAGGTTTCCGCCGTCATAGGGATCACCGCATCCCGCCCATCGGCCGTCGGCCGTCGGATACACGGGCTGAAATAGATACTTTTGTTGAACGAACCGACTGTCGTGCTTCGACACGTAGATCAGGCCGTACTCGTACGTTTTGAACGCTGGTGTCCCAACATGGATGTACGACGAAAACTCGATCCACTTCTTCGTGTAGGTACCGAACACAACCTCAAGAACTTCGTACCTGAGAAAGTATTCGGCGTCGAAGAGCCACTCGCCGGGCTTGGCCTTGCGCTCCACATAGCGCACCTCGATCCTCCTGCCGACGAAAGCGATTAGGTTCACACTGGAATCGTTTCCGCCGGCAGGTGGTTGGATGCCGCCGTCCGTATTCGCTTCAGCGACCGACTTCACGGCGGGTTCTTCGGCTCCGTTCGCGAACTGGCTGAACGCCGCGGTGAGAATCACTACGCCGATCCGCTTCATGCGTGAACTGACAGCGTCCGCGACGTTCGGTTCCCGACGCTACCGGTTACAGATCCGTCGAACGACCTGCCGTTCAGCAGCGAACGTCAGGGTCGCGTTCGAGGGTACCACGGCCGCGAGGAGCCGCGGGCGCAGCCCGCGGCGTCGCGGCATGAGCCCACTTCCAAGCGGTCACGTGTGTCGTTCGCCTGCTGCAACGGCCTGTTAGACATCGGCCCTGCGCGTGCTCGTTTTTCGCCACTGCCAGACCACGAACGGACCGCCGGCGGCCCCAATTACTCCGCCGACGAGTCCCATTCCCAAGAACGACGCCAAGCTTCCTGACGACATCCCTTTCAAGACGACGTCGAACCACACAACATGCAATAGCACTCCAATAGCCACACCGACCGCCCAGCCAATTGGAATCGAGAGTACGAGCGCGATCGAGCGGACTGGGCCGGGTTCTTTCATCGTTACGTCTAACGTCGTGGCGTTAACCCGCGGGCCGAAGACCCGTCGGGTTCAACGCCGGGTTGGGCAGCGTCGCTCGCGTCAGTTGAACCATGTAAAAGTGAACTTCATTTCTCGTATGAGCTGCACGTACTCGGAGGACGAATAGTTGGACATGTAACGCTTCATCTCGTCGAGAGCCTCCATGTGTCGGCCCTGGGCCGCCAATGAGTGAAAAAGCCCCAGCGAGGCGACGTCATACGACGGCACGAGCTCCGTTGCCGCCCGGAAGTAGGACTCTCCCTTCCCCGGCAAGCTGAGGCAAAAAGTGTAGATGTGGCCCAAATTAATATTGGCCGCCACGCGAGTTTGGCCATCCGTATCTTCCGTCAGGAAGGACTCAAAGATTTCAACCGCTTGTTCATACGCGCCCTCGTCCCGCAGCTTCATGGCGCGATGGAACGTGCTCGTGACCTGATCGTTCTCTCTCATCGATAATCCGTGGAAGACCTTTTACGACTTCACGTCTGCCCAACGATACGCCGTTCAGCGGTGAACGCCGAACGGACGCGCGATCGTACCACGGCCGGGAGGAGCCGCGGGCGCCAGCCCGCGGCGTCGCGGCACGGCCCGCGCTCGACCGAGCCGCGCAGGCGTTCATCCGCTGCAACGGCTTTATGCCAGCGTCAACCTAGTGTTCCTCGACCCACTCGATACGTCTGTCCGCGGTAAGTCTCTTAATCTCAGGAACGATTTCCTGCCGCCGATATCTGCACCAGTCTGGCATCTCGCGTATCCACGCCTTGGCTGTCCACAGACCCGCGACGGTCGGAGGCCATCTCAACTGTGAGCCTCAGAGACTTCTCTCCCTCGAAGTACTCGAGGCCGACCGGCGACAAGACGACTCTCTTCGGTACCTCGGCGGTAGGGGCCATGCCAGGTCGATCGCTCGGCATGAAACGTGGTCGCTGCGAGCAAGGCACGCCGTCAGAACAGCACCGACCCAACAACGTGAGCCCGATCCCCGCGGAGCCAAAAGTCGCTCCGAGTCCAATGACGATCAGTACCCATTTCCGCGCCGAACTCGCCATGTTGCCACTCCCTCTGTCTGGCTAACGATCACGCGTTCAGCGGCGGCGCGCAAGCGCTGACGCTGCAACGCGCGGTTCGACAGCCCACGCAGCATCATCCGGGAATCAGCATCTGAAGGAGCGTGCACCGCGGCATTCTCACGATGACCCTGAAGCGTCCCATCGCGGCTGTTTGCAGTCAGACCCTTTTCTACGAACCGAACTGTCCACTCGCCGCCCGAACGCCAGTCCGGTGGTTCGCCCGGAAAACGGGGGCCCTTCGAGACCGACACTGGAACGGCATTCCCTGTGTGGTCCCGGCCGAGCCGGAGCGCGCACTCGAGCGCATTGAGTTCATCCGAGGACAGCCCAGCCGAGCGCACATCCTGAGGAGGAGGAAGCTCGGGGTGCTCGTCGGCATGCCTTCGATTGCACGTCCCGATCGCCATCATGGTGCCGAGAAGCAATCCTCCGCCGAGAAGGGTGCGCCTCACCTATAAATGACAACCGAACGGGGCAGCCGTTCCCTCGTCTGTCGAACGATACCGCCGTTCAGCGGCGGCGCGAAGCGCCGTCCGTCTGCAACGGCCGGTTGGACGGCGTCCACCCGAGTCCGCGACATATGGAACAGAGGACCGGCGTATTGAACAAGTGGCCGCTGCCATCGCACTCGGAACAACCGGGAGCATCCGAGGGTCGAGGTGGCAGAAGCTCCGCGAGCCAAGGGAACTTCTCAGCGCCCCAGACGAGCGCGGGAGTGTGCCACTCCTCGGGGAGAGTCCTGACGGGGCGCTGCCGCACCCCGAAAGATGAAACAGACGCGAGCGAGCCGAGCCATGCAGTCGGGGCCGGTGGTACCAACCCCGACTACCCTCTGGCGGCGGCAAACCCCGTAGGAGAGTCTGGGGCGGGCCCGACGGACCCCCAACTGTTGCAGGGCGGGCTCGCTCGCCTGAGCACGTATAGCAGGATTTACGGCGAAATCGGGCCCATCCGCTGCCGGCAGGAGGATGGAGATGAAGGCAGCGTTCACGGTAGTGGCAGGGATAGACGTTCATCGGGACACGGTGGTGGTCTCGGTGCGAAAGAAGAGCGCGGGCGCCGAAGACGACGCCGTAGAGACGCGTACGTTCGAGACATTTCGCGACACCTTGGTGTCGATGACGGAGTGGCTCGAGGCCGAACAGGTAGAGGTGGTCGGACTCGAGAGCACCGGAGTGTACTGGATGCCAGTTGTCCGCGTGCTGCACGAGCGGCTGCCCAAGTTGCTGGTCTGGCTCGTCAATCCGCTCGACGTCAAGCGGCGCGCTGGGCGCAAGACCAATCGCAAGGACAGTCGGTGGCTCTCCGAGCTCGTGCTCTATGCTTCGGTCACGCCAAGCTACGTCCCTTCGCGCGAACAGAGTGAGCTGCGAAAGCTTACTCGCCACCGGACCAAGCTCGTCGCGGACCAGACGCGGTATCAGAACCGCATTCTCAAGGAACTCGAGGGAAGCGGCGTCAAGCTGGCCTCCGTAATGAGCGACTGCCTTGGCAAGACGGGTCGCGCCATCATCGATGCTCTTCTCGTCGGCGACCCAAAGGTCGACGTGGCAAATCTCGCGATGGGAAGCCTCAGGAAAAAGATCCCGCTAATCCGTCGCGCGATCGATGGCTCGTTCACTCCGAGTACGAAGCTCGTGCTCCACCAACTGCTCGCGATGGTCGACCTGACAGCTACGAAAATGCTCGCCCTCGACGAAGAGATCGCCCGCCTTATGCAGCCGTGGAGTTCCGACCAGAACCTGATCGTGACTATCCCCGGGCTAAGCGGGATTTCGTCGGCCGCAGTGCTCGCCGAATCGGGGACAGACATGAGCTTCTTCCCATCGCAGAAGCACCTGACCGCCTGGGCAGGACTAGCGCCCGGAAGTGAAGAGAGCGCTGGCAAAGCCAAGCCGGCACCCGCTCGCAAAGGCAACAAGTACCTTCGAACCGCCCTCGTCCAGTGCGCTTGGTCGGCCGTCCGGATGAAGGACGGATTCTGGCCCGTTGTCTTTCGCCGGTTACGCGCCCGCTTGGGGCCCAAGAAGGCCATCGTGGCAATCGCACGCAAAATGCTCGTCGCGCTCTTCCACATCCTCCATGACCGCGTTCCATACCGCGACCCAGACACGCCTCCCTCGAATCCCGAAACCCGCCAACGCCTCGTCCGCCGCTTCCGCGACAAGCTCCAGGCACTCGGCTACTCCGTCCAGATCACCCCTCTACCCACCCCCGGACAGGCTGTTTCATAGCAGGCGTTAGGGGCTTACCGGAATCCGCGTCGGCATCCCAGAGGCTCCCGTCGGGGCGCAGCATCAAGATCGAGCCGATGGTTCCCACGAGGGCAATGGCGCAGTGACCCCGAGCTTCTTCGGCGATGCCCTGACCACCGCCACGGGTGATGACATCGCGAATCCTCTCGCTGATGTGGATCGGGAGTTCCATCGCGGTCCGTCCGTCCAACGATACTGCCGTTCAGCGGCGGATGCGAGAGGGAGCGTAGCGACCGACGCGCCCGTCCGCTGCAACGGCGTTGGGCAGCAACGCATCAATCACCGACGAACCGAACGTAGGTATGGACCTGGCCCTCGGCCGACTCGATCAGGCGAAGGACAGCTTCGCAGTGCTCCTTCATAGCTCGGTCCCGAATCCCCTCGATCCGACGGCGCACTTCGCTGATCAGTACCGGAACCTGTAGCTGATTGAATACGGCGTCCCCATACCGATCGACGTACCGCAGGCAGCTCCACGCCGAGTCGGAGTAGCTCGGGAGCAACGCCTGCGTGCGGCCATGCGGATCGATGACCTGCGAGATCATGTCACCCCGCTCAGACTCGGTTTGAACGTTGATTCCCATACCTTCTCGTCTGCCCAATGTTATCGTGTTCAGCGGCGAGCAACCGACCGAGCGCAGCGAGGGAGGTGATCGTCCGCCTGCAACACGTTGTTGGACAGCGCTTCGAGGGACGGCTTCGGCATTAAGCATCCCCTGGGACTGGTGGAACGGGTACCGAGAATGATCCCTCCTTCAGTTCTTCTCCGGACACGGTGTCGAACGCTCGGAGCGTACATCCCGACCAGACGTAGAGAGCCATTTCTCCTGAGCGGTATTCAACGTGATATTCGCCAGGCATCTTCGAACGCCCGGTGAACCTGATCGCAGTCTTCGACTGGAGGTCGATGAAGTCGCCCCACGGCTCGACCCAGACTCGGACCGTCGATTCGCCGGAGTTCTCAAGGATCATGCTCTGTTCAAACAAAGTGGAGTTCCGTCTGTCTGTCAACTCGTATTCTCCACAGTTGGATAATCCTTGGCCACAGCAATTTCCAGGTCGCCTCGGAGCACCGCTCCAACGCGATCTCGCGGGCTTGCGAGGCAGGGCCTCGCGGGATAATCCGATAAGGGCCGCAGCCAGGGCCGCGAGAGGTATGGCGAGAGGTCGCAGGCTGGTCATCGATCGAGGGGGCTGCGAACGCCACCGGCGCCTCGATTCAAGACGTGGGTGTAGATCATCGTGGTGCTGACGTCCTTGTGACCGAGGAGCTCTTGGATCGTGCGGATGTCGTAGCCGGATTCCAAGAGGTGAGTCGCGAAGGAGTGGCGGAGCGTGTGGGGCGTGACGTGCTTGGGAATTCTGGCGGCGACGGCGGCTCGGCGGATCTCTTTTTGAACGACCGTCTCGTGAAGGTGGTGGCGACGGGTCTCGCCGGTGGCCGCGTCGAGGTAGGTTCGAGTCGCGGGGAATACCCACTGCCAGGGCCACTCTTTGGGAGCCGAGGGGTATTTACGGCGCAGGGCCTCGGGTAGCTCCACGAAGCCGCAGCCCTCCTCCACGTCCGCGCCGTGACGCGCGCGCACGAGCTCGAGGTGACCGCGCAACGGGTCGACCAGCTTCCCGGGCAGCACGGTGTGCCGGTCCTTCTGGCCTTTTCCGCGCCGGACAATGATCTCGCGCCGCTCGAAATCGATGTCCTTGACGCGCAATCGAAGCGCCTCGAGCAGGCGCAGGCCGGCGCCGTAAAGCAAGGAACCCACGAGCGCGGTCGGCCCAGTCAAGCCCGCCAGGAGGGTCACGACCTCCGTGGGCGTCAACACCACAGGCACGTGCGCGGGACGCTTGGCATGGACGAGATCGCCCACCCACGGAAGCTCGTGCCGAAGCACCTCCTGATACAGGAACAGCAACGCTGCCAGGGCCTGGTTCTGTGTCGAGGCAGCGACCTTCGCCTCAGTGGCGAGCGACGAAAGAAAGGCCCCGATCTCGAGCGCGCCCATGGTCTCGGGATGGCGTTTGCCGTGGAATACGATGAACCGCCGAATCCAGCCGACGTAGGCTTTCTCGGTGCGCGCGCTGTAGTGGAGCGTCCGGAGCGCGACGCGCACGCGATCGAGGAGGCGAACGTCTGTCCGCGGCGCCGCCACGGGACCATCTTGGGCACGCTGAAAGGGAATCATGCGGCCTCCCGGTCCCGCCTCGTTCGATGTCATCCACCCCGGTTATCGAGCGAAGCGCGAAGCAGTTGCGCACGCGCAAGAGCGCCGGCGTTTCTGCCGCCACCGCTCGATCCAGAGTTCTTTGGGCCTCTCTTTGGCTGGGCGACCGGCCGGAGACTTGGTACCGCAAGATAAAGCGCCGGAGTCCACTCGGCGCTAAGCGCCCGTGGGCGCGGGGAAAAGTATAGAGGGTGCCGCCGATCGCGGTTCGGCCGCCTTCCGGCGCGTGTCTCGATGGAGTTTGGCACCGGGCCGGCTCGACCTTCCGCCCGCATCGGCCGCGGCCGGCAACCCAGGCCCGCGTTGCCCGAGTTGTCCCGCATGACGCGCGGAATTGCCGTGGAGGCGTCCTTTCGGAGGTGATCGAGCACCCGGCGGCGAGACCGCCTCACTCGCTGCGAGAACCCGCGGTTCTTGGGTCAGTTCACCTTTTCTCGGTCGGGCCCGACAAGGAGACGCTTTTCGAGGGCTATCGAGCACTCAACGGCAACACCGGCCCCTCTCGGTGCGAGAACCGCGCAGGACGCCCGGATCTACGTCGCGAGTTTTCCGTCGATGCCCAAAGGAGATCGATGAGACACGCAATTCGAATCCAACCGTACCTTTCCTCAGACCTCTTCCGAAAGGTTCGCGCCTACGCTGCGGCGCGTTCGCTGACGGTGAGCGCGGTGGTTGCCGACGCCCTGGGCGAATACCTGGAGCGTGACGAGGTCGAGGATGCGCTACTCGTCCGGCGCCTGGACGGCGTCACGCATGCGGTCGAGCAGCTTCGGCGCGACGTGGACACCCTGGCGGTCGGCTTCGGCAGGTTCGTCCGATACTCATTCTTCAGCGCTCCGGCAACGGCGGATAGCAAGGTCGTGCAGCGCGCCGAGGCGCTGTACGGGGACTTTCTGGCCAGGGTCGGCGAGCAGCTTCGGGCGGGCCTGAGCTTCACCCGCCAGGTATTCCCCATGTACGGGTCCCCGGCGGAGACGGCCGCTCCCGCCGAGACCGAAACGGGCGGTAGGGAGGAGGGTGGGCGGTCGTGAGCGCCTCCCGTCCGCCCGATGACGACGGGATCATCCACCCGAGAATGGGACGGTGGAATCGACCGGACCGGGAGCGGGTGCCGTCGTTCCAGATCCGGCTAGCGCGAGACGGCGCCACGCCGGTCGGGCACCGGAACGCGCGGCCAGCGGGCCCGAAATCAACCCGGTCGGGTGGCCGTGAGGCAGCCGCACGCCCTGAGTCGCCGCTGCGTGATCAAGTCGCGATACGTACCGATGACGGCGGGCGGGCGCAAGCTCGCGGGTCGACATCTCGCCTACCTCGAACGCGACGGCGTGGAGCGCGATGGATCGCCCGGTCGACTGTATGGTCCCGACGAGAAATTCAGCGCTGATGAGTTTCGCGAGCGGCTGGCGGAGGAGAAGCGGCAATTTCGATTCATCGTCTCGCCCGAGGACGGCGCCCACCTCGACCTGACGGAATTGGCTCGACAGCTCATGCGCCGGGTCGAAAAGGACACCGGGCGTCGCCTCATCTGGGCCGCGGTGAACCACCACGACACCGACAATCCGCACCTTCACATCGTCGTGCGCGGCGTCGACCGCGACGGCGACGAGCTTCGAATCGACCGCGGTTATTTGGCCCATGGCATGCGTTGGCGGGCGCAGGAAATTCTCACCCGCGAGCTCGGTCGACGCTACGAAATGGACACCTCCATCGGCCGGGACGTCGATGTCGGCCGCGAGGCCTTCACTGAGACGGATCGGGCGATCGCCGCGCATTCTTCTCCCGGTGGCTCGGTCGCGCTGGCGAAATTGTTGGCGGCGCCGGAAGGGGAGCGGCTTGCATGCCTGGACCGCCTGCAGGCGCTTGAAGAAATGCGACTCGCCACAAAGCAGTCGTCGGGCGTTTGGAATCTCGCCGACGGTTGGAAAGAGTTTCTCGTCCAGCGTGGCGAGGAACTCGATGCGCGCAGCCGCCTTCGAGCCTTGGTCGGCGATGACGCTTCCCGATATCAGGTCCTCCGTCCCGAAAACCCTGTTCCGGTCGCGGACGGCGTGGTCGTGGGGATGGGTCTCCACGACGAGCTGGCTGGAGAGATGTTTGCGGCGATCAAGACCGCTAACGGCCAGGGGTATTACCTGCGGTTGCCGCCGTCGGCGGCGGAGAAGCTGCAGGGCGGCGACGTGGTCCGGGTCGGTTTCGAAGTCGAGCCCTGGCTGAAACCGGCTGATCGGATCGTCGCGCGGTTCGCTCAGGACAATGGCGGCACCTACGATCCTGTCCGACACCAGCGCGCACTGGAGGGGCTGCGCCGATCACCAGGGGGCGATGGTCAGCCGACCCCGGCAGAACGCGTGGCGGCCAATGTCCGGCGACTCGAGCGTCTGACGCGCTATCGCCTGGCGACGCGGATGCCGGATGGGCGCTGGCAGATTCCCGTCGATCTCTTGAGGCAGCTGGAAGACCGCGAGCGGACGCATCCGCAGCATCGATTCCGTTTCGAAAGGGTCGGCGGTCCGACACCCGAGCCCGTTCGACCGCGGGCACCGGTTGTTACGTCGGAACGGGACGCGCTCGGTCGTGCGCTGAGCAGGGAGCTCGGCCTCGTCTATATCGCCGAACCACCGACGTTCCGAGGTCGGGTGATTGTCGGCGCTCGCGCTCCGTCCGGTCGTGAGTACCTCCGTGTCGTCGACTACCGCGCGGGGCAGTTCACTCTGATCCCGAAGCCGCCGGGACTAGAGCGCTTGGACGGCCGGAGTGTGCAACTCACGCACGATCGTGAACGCGGGGTATCGCTCCAGATCGATCGCGGGATTTCTCGTTGACCAACCACCGCCCACGCCCAGCCCCATCCCAGGAAGCAGCAGTGAAGCCCCCGCCTCGAGGCACCGACGATGAGCCAGCGGACCCATCTATCGCCAAGGTGGACGCCGCGCGGGTTTCGTTCATCTGGTCGCCGCCACCAGCGAACGACCCCTCGCGGCCTGGCTGGTCTCTCGTGGCGCTGGTCGACGACCTCGCAGCGCTCGCCGCTGATCTCTATCTACGCGGCCGTGTTCGTCCGCACGGTCGTTTAGACGGAGCCGACAAGGGCACCAAATCGGACAACGAGATCGATTAATCTGACGCCATGTCGAAGTTGGACCCCGGCACTGTCGCAATCTACGCCCGTTACTCGACGGACCGGCAGGACGCTCGGTCGATCGACGACCAGATTCGACGCTGCAAGGTGCTCGCGGCGAGTCGTGAGTATCTGGTCGTCGGTGAGTACACGGACGCTGCCGTCTCGGGATCGCACACTGACCGCGCCGACCTTCAACGGTTGATCGCCGATTCTCGACGGGGAAGGTTTCGATCGGTGCTCGTGGACGATCTGAGCCGCTTGTCACGCGACCTGGGCGATTTCTGGCACCTGACCTTCAGTGAGTTCGCGTCTCGCGGCGTCAGCGTCATCGACGCCACAACTGGTATGGCCTCGAACGACCAGGGCGCGCGCATGGCGTTCGGCGCGATGGCGCTCATCAGCGACGGGTTCGTGCAGATGATCCGCCGTGAGACGCACCGCGGGCTCGAGGGGCGGGCGCTCGCCGGTTTCGCCACCGGGGGCAAGACGTACGGCTTCAAGACGGTGCTGGAGCCCAACCCGCCGCAACCGGAGCACCCGCGGAAGGTGCGCGTCATCGCCGCTGACGAGGCAGCCGTCGTCGTCCGGATCTTCGAGCTCTACGCCGGCGGGATGGCGCTCAAGAAGATCGCGGCGCTGCTGAACGAAGAGGGAATCCTGGCGCCCCATGACAACGGCCGGGGGAACAAAAAGGGGCGGGGTTGGGGCCACACGACGATCCTCTCGATGCTCCGGAACCAGCAGTACGTGGGGGTCTGGACCTGGAACCGGGAGAACTGGCTGCAGATCGCCGGGACGAACCGGTACAGGCGGATCGCTCGTCCGGTATCGGAGCACGTGCGGAGAGAGTTTCCCAAGCTTCGTGTCATCTCCGCCGATCTGTGGGGCAGGGTGCATGCGCGCGTCGGCGCGCGCCGGCCTGGTCGGGCACGCCCCTTGGGGACGGGCAAGCGTGGCGTTACGCTCCTTTCAGGCCTGCTACGCTGCGGCGCCTGTGGCGGCAGCATGGTCGTGGTGTCTCGACGATACAAAGGGACAAACACGGCCGGACATGCGAACTACGGCTGCTCTGCGAATCGATCGCGGGGATCTTCGGTGTGCTCCAATGGTCGAACCATCTCGCAGCGGAAGGTGACGACCGCCGCGGTGACGGCCCTTCGAGACCAGCTCACGCGCCCCGACCTCATGAGCCGGTTCGTCGAGTCGTTCTCGAAGCACTTCGACGAGGCGAAGCGGGGCTCGACCGCGCAGGCGCGCGAGCTGGAGCAACAGGTCGATCGCTTCGCCGGGCGGGTCAAGAACGTGACGGCCGCGCTGGCAGTGGCGGGATTCTCCGAAGCGCTCCTGGCGCAGCTCCGGGAAGAGGAGGTGGCGTTGGCCGGAGCGAAGGCGCGGCTTGCGGCCGCGACGGCTGATACGCGGCCGAAGATTCTCCCGCACCCGCGCGTGATCGAGAGCTACGTCTCGCGACTGCTGGAGCTGCTGGAGGCTGACCCCGGACGCGCCCGCGAGCTGCTCGCCCGGCACATGCCGCCGATGGTGCTGACGCCCGAAGGCCGCTCCTACCGGATGACGGGCGGGTTTAACCTTTCGGTGGCGCTCGACGAGGCCACCGAAGACGGCGCGGCCGGCGGACCCGAGTCTATGATTGGTCGTGTAGGCGGGACCCCCTACTCGAATTATCGAAACGGGATATCGATGCCTGTGGAGGCGACGATCGCGTAGGTGCGCGTGCCCGCGGTCAGGTCGATTCCGCATCCGCCCGGTTCGGTCCACCGACCTCGACCAGCTTCTCGGGCGAGTTCACGCTCGAGAACATCGCGACGGCCATGCCGAGCTCGGCGCGGCGGCCGACAAGCTCGAGGCGGCGCTTGCGCGGCTCGGGCCCAAGAAATACTAGGACGTGGCAGTCTGGGGGGCAGGGGAAAGATGGGACGCATGGCAGCCTTCGACCAGGACATCCGATTCACCCGCTCCGCCGACGGCACGCGCCTCGCGTACGCCGTGCACGGCGAGGGCTACCCGCTCGTCCGCGCCGCCCATTGGCTCACGAACATCGGCGAGGACTGGCAGACGCCCGTCTTCCGTCCCTGGTTCGACGAGCTCGGCGCGCGCTACCGGTTCCATCGCTACGACTCGCGGGGCTGCGGCATGTCGGACCGTGAGTCCACCGACGCCTCGCTGGACGTCCTCGTCGCCGATCTCGAGGCGGTCGTCGACGCCGCCAAGCTGGAGCGCTTCGCGCTGCTGGGCATCTCGCAAGGGGGGGCGCTCTCGGTCGCCTACGCCGCCAAGCACCCCGAGCGCGTGAGCCACATCGTGCTCGTGGGGGCCTTCGCGCGGGGGCCCCTGCGCCGGAGCCCGACGCCCGAGGCGCGCGCGGGCCTCGAGGCCGAGATCAAGATGATCGAGGTCGGCTGGGGACAGGACAACCCGGCCTACCGCCAGCTCTTCACGAACCTGATGTTCCCGGGCGCGACGCCCGAGCAGGCGCGCTCGTTCAACGAGCTGCAGCGCATGGCGTGCTCGCCACGGCAGGCCGCGCGCATCGTCTCGAGCTTCAGCGAGATCGACGCCTCCGCCTACCTGCCGCGCGTGACGTGTCCGACGCTCGTCCTGCACACGCGGGGCGACATGTGCGCGCCCTTCGACGAGGGGCTCTTCCTCGCGTCGTCGATCCCGGGCGCGCGCCTCGTCCCGCTCGAGACGCGCAGTCACGTGCCGATGCTCGGCGAGCCGTCGTTCTACCGGGTCATCGAGGAGATCGAGGGGTTCGTGACGACGACGCCCGCGGGCGTCGCGCCGGCCTTCCCCGACCTCACGCGCCGCGAGCGTCAGATCCTCGCGCACATCGCGCGCGGGCTCGACAACTTGCAGATCGCCGCGCACCTCGACCTCTCGGAGAAGACGGTGCGCAATCACATCACCGCCGTCTTCGCCAAGATGCGCGTCGAGAGCCGCGCGCAGGCCATCGTGCAGGCCCGCGAAGCCGGCTTCGCCGACGAGCCGCGCCGGTAGTCGGCAAAAGTCGGGACACCGGTCCCGGTTTCGCGCCGCGCGGCGCGTCTCTTTCGGCGCACCCGGGACCGCGGCCTCATGGGCCGCGCGCGCGGGCGGCCGTATTCATGGGGGTGACAACGGGCCGCGATCATCGGAGCCGGCAAAACACCACGAAAGGAACCGCCATGTACACCATCGCCATTCACACGATCTCCAATCCCGAGAAGTTCTGGGGCGCCGCCAAGACGCTAAAGGTGCCCGCGCCGCTCAAGCTCCACACCGTCTTCCCGAGCATCGACGGCGCGAAGGCCGTGTGCCTGTGGGAGGGCGAGGGGCTGCCCGCCATCAAGCAGTTCGTCGAGCAGATCACGAGCGGCGTCGCGACCAACGAGTACATGCCGGTCGAGGCGTCGAGCGCCATGGGCCTGCCGAAGTAAGGGGGACGTCATGAACGACATCGTCGATTTGGGCGCGGTCAAGACGCGCCAGCAGTCCGCGTGGTCTTCGGGGGACTACGCCGTGGTCGGCACGACGCTCCAGCTCGTGGGCGAGAACCTGTGCGAGGCCCTCGACCTGCGCGCCGGCGCGCGCGTGCTCGACGTCGCCGCCGGCAACGGCAACGCGACGCTGGCGGCGGCCCGGCGGTGGTGCGACGTGACATCCACCGACTACGTGCCGGCGCTGCTCGAAGCGGGGCGCCGGCGCGCGGAGGCGGAGGGTCACGTCGTGACGTTCCGCGAGGCGGACGCCGAGAAGCTCCCCTTCCCGGATGCCTCGTTCGACGTCGTCGTATCGACGTTCGGCGTGATGTTCACGCCCGATCAAGAACAGGCGGCGCGCGAGCTCGCCCGGGTCTGCAAGCCGGGCGGGCTCATCGGGCTCGCGAACTGGACGCCGGACAGCTTCGTCGGCCAGCTCTTCAAGCTGATCGGGCGCTACATCCCGCCGGCCGCCGGCGTGTCCTCGCCTGCGCTCTGGGGCACCGAGGAGCGGCTCGCTGCGCTGTTCGGCCCGGACGCCAAGCGGATTCGCGTCGAGCGGCGCGAGTTCAGGTTCCGGTATCGCTCGCCCATGCACTGGATCGAGGTCTTTCGGACGTACTACGGCCCGCTCACCAAGGCGTTCGGCGCGCTCGACGGCGAGAAGCAGGCGGCGCTCACGCGCGACCTGCTCGAGCTCATCGAGGCACGCAACCTCACCGACGACCGCGCGCTCGTGCTCCCGAGCGCCTACCTGGAGGTGGTGATCGATCGGCGATGAGCCGATCGTGGCCGACCGGCGCTATGGAGAGTGCCAACGTCGCAAACGCTACGACTTCTTGACGGGGTCAGATCGCAGTCCTGGCACCGTGCGAACACGACAAAGGAGATCCGCGACGGCGTGGCGGGAACGATCTCCTGTCGCTCGCGCGACGGTGTGGCCGCGGGTCCTCACGATCGCGGCCATCGCTCAACGGGTCCTGGCTACGATGGACTCAACGCTGGTGACCGAGGCGGACGTCAATTTGCGGGTGCCGCCCGACGAGTGCACGCAATGCGCCCAGGCTCTCTGCACCTCGAGGAACATCATCTGAGAATTTGCCCGGCTCAACCGCATGATCCCAGCCCCAGCGCGTGTGGCACGCGTCGCCGGTGAAAAGCACGGGGCCCTTCGGCGAGCGCACAAGGTAGGCGGTGCTGCCGGGCGTGTGGCCCGGTACCCAGATCGCGAACACCGAGCCGTCGCCAAAGAGATCAGTCACGCCCGCGAAGCGTCCGCTCGGATCGGGCTGGGGCTGGAGTTGCTCGATGTCGACCTGCCCTTCGAGCAGCCGATCGATGGTCCCCTGGGTGAAGACGTTCATGAATCGGCGCGTGGTGATCTCCCCCGGACCTGCATAGATCGGCGTGCCGCGTGGCACGTCCGCTACGCCGCCCACGTGGTCGAGGTGCAGGTGGGTGAGAAGCACGCCGCCGAGCGGACGCGGCTCTCGCGCCAATAGCGCCGCGGTGGAGTTGCGCAGCTTCATCTTCTCGGGATGCAGCACCTTTCGCAGGAGCCATCCGACCCCGGCCTGCGCTGGATGTTCGACCAGCATCTTGGTCACTCCTGTGTCTATCAAGAACATCCCGCGGGTCGGGTGGCGGAGCACGTGCACGAAGATCTGGATTGGCTCGTTGTCGTCCGTGAGGTGTGCGGCCTTAGCGGCGGGGTGGTTTAGGTTGATGAGCCCAGCGCGGGGGACCTCCCAGTCGGCGCCGACCACGGTCTCGACCTCGACCGGTCCAGGTTGATCGATGAGCGCCTCCATCCTGGCGCTCGAGATGGGCAGTCCGAGGCCGGTGGCACCGGTTGGGTGACTGCTGGCCGCACAGCTGCTGGCTACGATCGTGACCAAGAGGGTCCGGAGCAGGACCAGGATCTCGGTTCGGGTGCACATCGCTGAAGCCTCCATGCACCGAAGGTGCCTCAGTCGATCCAGTATGGCGATCGTCAGAATTTCGATGTACCCATCCAAGAATGAATATCCCCTGGGAGGATCTCCGCCTCTTCCTGTCCGTCGCCGAAGCCCGCAGCATGAGCGCCGCGGCCCGTTCCTTGCGACTGGGACAGCCAACGCTGAGTCGGCGAATGGCGCTGCTCGAGGAGGCGCTCGGCGGTCCTCTGTTCGTGCGGCGCCCTGACGGGGTCACGCTGACCGCGCTGGCCGATCGACTGCTACCCGCTGCGCGTCGCATGGCGGAGTGGTCGAGCGAGGCAGAACGCTCGGTGGCTGGCGGCGAGCGCGCGCCGGAGGGCCGCGTGAAGATCGCCGCGCCCCCAGGCGTGGCCTTCGCGTTCCTGGCGCCGCTGGCGGCCGAGTTGCGCATACGTTCGCCTGGCGTGAGGCTCGAGGTGATCGCCGGCGTCGAGTACGTGAGCCTGGCTCGAGGCGAGGCCGATCTGGCGATTCGGTCCCGCGCCCCGTCGGAGCACGATCTGGTCGCGCTCGCAGAGATCAAGGTCCAGACGGCGGTCTTCGCAGCAAAGACCTACGCCCGGCTCTTGCCCCGGCACTACGTGCTCGCGGATATCGACTGGATTGCGTGGGCGCCCCCGTACCAACACGCCCCGCCGAACCCTCAACTCTCCGCCCTCCTTGGCGAGCGCTTTCGTCCCGTGTTCACGTCGAATGACTATCTCGTGCAAATCGCGGCACTAGAGGCCGGTGTAGGCGCGATGGCACTTTTCGAGGTAGGCGCGAGCGTTCTCCTCGAGCCGTTCCACCTCCGTTCACGCGCCACTCGTTTGCGAAAGTTGGTCGTCGACGCCGGCCCTCTGACCTCCACCTCACTCACCCTCCACCTGATGGTGGCCAAACGGATGGCCGATGTTCCACGTATCCAGATCGTCGTAGAGGCCATACTCCGCGCGCTGGGTTCCGAGGCGTCGGTGCTCCTCCGCGGAGGACCAAACGCGGCCCGCTTCACCAGCCTGGGAAATACAGGCGAGAAGACCTCGCTACCGAAGTCCCGCTCAGGTCGGCGGAATCGCGCCTGAATCGTAGGCGGGACAGGGATTGAACTTGGAGCAGACAAATCGAAAAACCGGTGATGTGGCGCCGACGTGCAGTCCTTCTCCAGAGTTACGTTCCCTGTCCCGTTCCGTCTGGTTCCGTTCAGACCCGTGTAGAGCAGGTTTCCGTGGCAACCAGGTGGCAACGCTTCCTCGTGTCGCCGTGATTCACCGACCCGGAACAGGCGACGCCTTTTGCTTTCTCTCCCGAGCTTGCTCTCCCAAGAGAGCTGCCGACAGAGAGAAATTTCTGAGCACGAGCTCGGCTGTTTGGTTGTAGTCCCCTCCGACCAGCAGGCTCTTCTGAAGCCCATTGAGTACCAAGTAGTCGGTCACACTCATGTCTTTCAGCGCACCTTCGGCGATCTTGAAATCCGAGTGGGCCAGTGGGCAGGTCGCGACAACCTCCCATGCCGAGGTCGCTTCCCTGGCAGCCTGGCAGGTAGGACCGAGCACGGCCCGCGCAGCCTCGGCCAATGCGGAACGATCTTTCCCGTCCTTCGACTGAAACACAGCCGTCGCAGCCCTCTGGAGGGATTCCGGGATCGCCTTGCATGCGGGCATCTCCAGCGCGCGGACGATGCGATCGCGTCGTTTGAGCATCGAAACCCGCTCCGCCGACTTCAAGGTTTGTTCGAGCCACGAACTGCATGACGGATTGTTCTCCTCCTTCCTTTCTGGCCGGGCAGTCACCTGAGACATGGTGAACCAAACGACGCCGACCAGCGTCGCGGGGATCAGGAAGTAGGCGGATAGTCGAGTCTTGCGCACGACGTTAGATCCACGTTATTGGGATATATTGCTGATCTAGATCTCGTAATCCTTTGGTCAGGAGCGCGCCTAATCGTGCTGCAGCTTGTGGCGAAGCCACATTGAGGTTCTTGGTAAAGGCGGAGACAGCGCTCAGTGCCTGCTTTCGACTCAACTGACCAAAGTCCGGGATAGGCATCTTCAGGGCTGAGTAGCCAGCTTCGATTTGGCTGCGGTAGTTAACGGCGAAGTTGCGCTTAATTTTGCTGTCGTAGTGAATGAGCCTGACAGTGACCTCACGACGTTTCTCCATTGCAGGTCGCTCGGTTTTGGGGAGATCCGTGTGTTGGAGAATTGCTTGAATGACGTTGTATATGTCTCGGAGCGGGCCGGTTTCTGTGTCAACGACAGAAGTGTCTCCTTCGAGGGGTTGTCCCTGAGTCTTGGTCCAAGATAGCTGGCCGTCGCGGCTCTATCTCCGACGGAAGTCCGCATTCTTGCGAGCAATCCGCGATCGACCACAGGTCTGCGCCAATTCGAGTAGGGAGCTTCCAACATGCGCCGACTGCTCGCGCGTCGACCTGGTCGCCATCGCCCAACTGGGTGCTGGGGATCGCGGACGACACGGCTCACGCGATCGGGCGGGGGACGCTCTCGGTGGGCGGACGGACCGGTGCCCGTTCCGCGGCAGCGCCCATGAGCCGCGCCATTCCTTCGAACAGTGACATGAGGGCCCGCGCTGCATGGGGAGGCGCCTCGATTCGGACTCCGCCGTCCGCGCCGCGTTCGACGGTGAGCGCCCCGAGCATCCGTCCGATGTCTTCCTGGCTGACATCGCTGATGCCCGGGAATGAAGGCGCGTCTTGCGCGCCCGACGTTGCTGGGTTGGCGATCGCCGGAGCCCCCTCGACTCCGTCGGCGTCCGAGAACACCACCGTCGGCTCGATCTCATCTCCCGTTTCGGGCTCCGGAGCGGGAGCGTCGACGCTGGCCTGATCCTCGATCTCGGCCTCGATGGGGGAGCGCGCCACCGCTGGCGGCGGCCCGGGCTCCGCCACGAGCCGATCGAGGACGGCCCCGAGGGCGCCCGAGCGATCGAACTGGAGCTGGTCGGTCGTTCCGTCGAACAGCCCTTTGAAGAGCGCGCGTTTGCCGGCGACGAGCCCGGCGATCCGTTCTTCGATGCAGGCGCGGCTGACCAGGTTGTAGACGTCGATCGGTCGCTTCTGGCCCAGGCGGTGGATTCGCCCGATTCGTTGCTCCAGCACGGCGGGGTTCCACGGGAGCTCGAGGTTGATGCAGGCGTTCGCCGCCTTCTGGAGATTGAGCCCCACGCCGCCCGCGTCGGTGAGGAAGAGGATCGCGGCTTTGGGATCGTCGTGGAAGTCGACGAGGTTCTGGGTCCGGCGGCGCGCCCCTTCCTGACCGGTGAAGAACAGCTTTCGCACGCCACCGGCGGAGAGCAGATCGGACACAGACCAGGAGGCCAACTCCAGCATGCGTCGAAACTGGCTGAACACGACCACCTTGCGCTTCTGGGTCAGCACCAGATTCGAGACCAGCTCGCGAAACTCGACGAGCTTCGGGGCTGCGAGCGACTCGACGAGCTTGGGCTCCGGGGCGCGATCGCGGATCACCGGCCAGATCGACGGGAAGTTGAGCTGGGCCATGCCGTTCGCGATCACCCTCTGCGTGAGCAGCAGCGCCATCAGCCGCAGGAATTCGCCCTGGGTCAGAGGGCGCCGTTGCGCGATACGCGCCAGCTTGGCGATCGGTTGACTGAGATCGTCATGGGCTTCGCGTTGTTCGGCGGTTAATTCGACGGGGATCACCGTGTCCTGACGTGGAGGAAGCTGGGCGAGCACCTCGCTGCGAACGCGTCGCAGCAGAACCGGCGCCAGGCGCTTGCGAAGCAGGTCGAGGTTCCGTGCACCGATCACCTCCCGGTTGCCGTCGGCGTAGGTGCTGTGCCACGGCACGAGCCGCCACTTGGGCTCGAGCGCGCGGTCGTCGACCCATTCGACGATGGAGGCCAGCTCCTCGAGCCGGTTCTCCATCGGCGTGCCCGACAGAACCAGCCGGAAGTCGGGCTTGAGGCGCTTGACGGTGAGCGCGGTCTTCGTCGCCCAGTTCTTTATTCGTTGGGCCTCGTCGAGCACCACCAGGTCAGGCGTCCAGGCGGTGATGGCGTCGAGGTCGCGGACGACCTGTTCGTAGTTGGTGACCAGAAAACCCCGCCGCGTCGACTTGTAGAGCGAGCGCCGATCGTCCGCGCCCCCCTCTACGATCCGCAGCGGCGCATCGGATACCGCCTGCCACTCGCGTTCCCACTGCGGCTTGAGCGACGCGGGCACCACCAACAGCCCGCGGCGGATGATGCCGGCGTCGAAGAGCGCGCTTGCCCCCACGATCGCCTGCGTGGTCTTGCCAAGGCCCATATCGTCGGCCAGCACCAGTCGTCCCTCGGCGAGGAAGCGGCTGACGCCTTCCTTCTGGTACGCATAGAGGCGCCGCTTCGCGCGGCCGAGCGCCTGCCTTATCCGGGGCGCCGCCGCTCGAAGGGGCAGCACGCGCTCGAGCCGGGCACGCTCCTCCGCGAGCACGGCGCGCGCCGCGGGGTCGGCGGACGCACGTGCCTTGCGCGCGTGCGCCTCCAAGGTTCGGACGAGGCGCATGCGGGCCTCGGGCTCGGCGCCGTGAGCCGTCTTCAGGCGCCAGGTGCCGGTCTTGGTAGGGTGAAAGCTCTGCGCGATCGCTGAAGGGACGGGCGCGGTCCTGCGTCCGTTGGCCGCTGGCGGCGTCAGGCCGAGCGCATCCAAAGGATCGGTCGACGCCGGCGGCGCCGCGGTGGCGTCCCAGACAATCACACCCCCGCGCGACGACGAGGTCGGCGTTGTCATGATTCGGCCAAAGGCCCGCGGCGCTTCTGCCAGGTGTTCCAGCACAGCGAGAAGGTGCTTGCAGAGGCCGAGCGCCCCGCGCAGGAAGTCAGCGCAGTCACAGGAGCCGCGCACCGGCACCAGGGAGGCGAGCCGCACGTCGTAAGGCAACGCCCCCTCTGAGTCCGCCCGCCCGAGGACGTAGCGTCCCCAGGGTCCGCCTCGTGGCCCCTCGACGATAGCGATCTCCTGAGTGCGGATCGAGGCGACCCGACGCAGGATCGCCTCCAGCGCCGCCCGCCGTACCGGCCAGTCCCACCCCCCCGGCAGCGCGAGCACGCATCGCGCCAACAGATCGGCCGGGATGTGGAGAGTCCGGCGTCCGGCGATCTGCACGAGCGTCTCGTACGCCTCCGCATCGTTCCCGGGCGAATCGGTCAGTGCCATTGGATCCGGCATGCGACATTTACTGCCAGGAAAGGTGGATCCGTGTCCAGGACCCAGAGGGCGAACGCCAAGGTCACCTCTATCCGACCCCAGAGGGGACGGCCCGCGTAGACTGGCTGGGGTCCCATAAGGAGGTCGGCGACGATCGAGGCGCTTTCCGACGAGACGAGGTCTCGGCCTCAGCCTCGGAACGGTCCTCCGCCCCGCCTGCGCTGGCGGCCAATCAAGAGCAACGCCAGTAATCCCAACGAACCATCGCGCCAGCTCGCACACTTGACGATGCGGCAGGAGCACCCGGTGTTCCCCCTCGATGCGGTCGGTGGCGTCGTCGTCGTCGTCGTCGTCGCCGGAATCGGCGTTAGCAACAGCCGATAGCCGTCAGCGCCGTTTGTGTCGGCAACTGAAACCGTGATCTGGTCGTTCATCACGAGAAGATCGGCGGCCGAAAGGGTATCGGTGGCGGCGACCGGCGTCGTCAGGTCGGCGAACGGCGTGTGCTCGACGACGGCGTGCACGGTGGAACCGAGGAACGGGGCCGCCTGAAACCCTTTCACGACGATCTCGATGGAGCCGTCGTTGTTGCCGCCGAACAGTACGCTGGCGCTCTGGGCCGCCGTATCCAGATTGGCAAATCCGTCGAGGGCCGTCGGGCTGGTAGGCGTGGGCGGAGTCGTCGACACCATGTCACCGGCCATGTCGCCATACCACTTGTAGAACCACCAACCGCCGTTCGGGTCCGTGTCGGTGGCGAGCAAGCTTCCGAGCCTCCCAGGGTGCGGGACGTCCCAGAATGAGATGCAGGCGCTGTCGACCCGGAACCGCTCGAATTTCGCGATGAGCGGCGCCGATGCGCCGGGTTGACCTTCGACAGCGAGACGACCCGCCCCGCTGTACTCGTTGATGCTGATCGGGAGCGGTCCGATGCCGATCTGTGTCTCGAGCGACCGATATGCTTGGAGGTCGCCGGTGAGATTTTGGCCCCCGAGCTCGTGCCAGGCGACGACGTCAGGAAGGCAGCCATTGGCCTTACAGAACGAGAGGAAGCCGCTAATGAATGAGACGTTGTAGTAGGTGGGCGAAGGGCCGATTATCTTTGCGTCTGGATCGAGCTGCCGGAGCCGTCCGTAGGTCTGCATCCAGAATTCGTTGAAGGAAAGTGGGTTACTGCTTGCCCACGTGTAGTCCGGCTCGTTCCAGATCTCGTAGCCGTAAAAGTTGCTCAGCCCGGATGCTTGCTTGCGGGCTACCGTCTGCCCGACCTTGTCGAGCCAATCGGTCATGCTCGTGAACGTGTAAAAGCCCTTCAGCCAGTCGGCCAGCCGAATTGTGACCTGGCCGCCGACCGGCGCCAGCCTCTCAGCGACGACGATTGCGTCTCCGACGGGCTGTTGCACGTCGGCAGCCGGGTTGACGAACACATGCGGGTGCAGGGGGCCGATCAGGCCGATCACGTCGGCGGGCACCTTCTCGGTGACACCGTACAGCGACCCGCTGGCGGCGTGTGTGACCGGGCCGATCGTCATCGAGAGATCGACGGTCAATGTGGTCGTCGCGTTGGCCCGCGTCGCCGACACTGCTGCGATGGTCCCGCTCAGGACGAAAGTGACCAGCAAGATTCTAAGCGCTCGCGACGACAAGTTCATCCTGCGATAGTAGTAGCGAGGGCCGATCGCGGGCTAATTTTCGGCGAAGCGGAGGCAGGGTGATCGAGTTTTCGCGCACTTTTCCCGCACCCGGTTGCCGTGAGAGGGCGCGGGCATCGCGGCGGCCCTTCGACGCGATCGATATTGCTCATGCCTCCGTCGCCTGACCTCTTCCTACTCGTGCCCCCGGCATCGCGCGGTACGGGATCACCGCCTTGATGGGCACCCAGGTCTGCGGAAATGGAAGTAGGCGGGACAGGGATTGAACCTGCGACCCGAGCCGTGTAAAGACCCTGCTCTACCACTGAGCTACCCGCCTTTGTTTCTTCTGATTTCTTGGGCGCGGAGTCTAGCCCAGGTTGGTCGTGGGGCCGCGGCGAAAAGCTAGAAACGCAGCGTGAGGCCGCTCGGCGAGATTGACGCGAGCGGGGGTTCTTCGTCGTGGTGGCTGAAGTTGGCCAGGGCGTCGACGACGCCGTAGATGACGGAGGCGGCGAAGAGGCCGACGGCGACGTTGTTCACGACCTTCAGCGTCTGGGCGTCGTGGGTGTGGTTGCCGAAGGTCTGGTCGGATTCGTTGACCCACTTCTTCAGCTGGACGTAGGTGCCGATGGCCAGGCCCAGCGACATCACCTCGAACGCCGCCAAGGTGAATCCACGGGCGCGGTCGCCGTTCTGGAACTGGCCGACTGGCGGAAGGAAGGCGAGCAACAGATGCTTGCTGGGGCGGCTGCGCTCGGCGGCCTGCCGGATCTCCTCGGAGTGATGGCTGCGCACGGTCTCGAAGAAGGCGACGACGTCGGGGCGGGTATGCGTGGGATCGAGCTTGGCCTCGGGGCGCTGGCGCAGCAGATCGAAGAATGCCGTCTCGGCGCCTTCGGGGCGGCCGGTGAGGAAGAGGCCGATGCCCAGCAAGCGCAGCGCCTGCACTCGTTGCGCGGGGCTGGGATGCGCGCGGCCCTCGGCGACGACCCGCGCGGAATCGACGACCATCTCCATGTCGCCGTATTCGTAGGCGGCGCGCGCCCGCTCGAGCGCGATCGCGGCGTCCACCTCGGGCGGCGGGGTCGCGGAAGGAGGCGCGGAAGGAAGTGCGGAAGGAGGCGCGGACGGCGCAACCGGCGCCACGGGCTGCGCTGCCGCCGACGGTGTCGCCGCCGCCGCTGGCGCCGTCGATGAATCGTTCGCGGCGCGCGGGCTCGCCTGCGCGGTTGCGGCCGCGGTCACGACCACGAGAAGGCCCAGCACGGTCACGGCGTTTCTTCCTCGGTGTGCGCTGGTCATCTCGTCTCGGTTGCCAGAAGATCAAAGGGAAGTTGCAACCGCAGGGCCATTTCTCGGTCGCCGGATTCTAAGGGATCTCGTCGCGCAACGGTCAGGGAAGCGGCGCGCGATCGCGACAGGGCTGCCCCGGGCGTGTCGTGGTGCGCGACTGCGGCTGAGCCTGCGGCCGAGCTTAATCCTCGGGACGCGAAAGCACCGGCCGCCCGTCGGCGCCGGGGACGATGACCAGATTGGGTCGTGCCCCGGGGTGCAGATCGTAGTTGGAGACGAAGATCCTGGCGCCACCGGGCAGGGTGCAGAACAGGAGATGGACGCCGGGCGCCACGTGATCGTACGAGGGATGAAACGACGCGGGTCGATCGTCCAGCGACGGCGAACAGAAGCCCTGTGACGCCCGCAGGGTCAAGCTGGCCGTGGCGATCGGGCGGGGCGGGGGCGGCGTCGGCGCGGGCGCAGGCACCGGCGCCGCCGCAACCGCGGGGGGCGGAGCCCCCGCCGCCGTCGTGGCCGGTGCCGGCTCTGCCGTGGTCGCCACCGTCACGCCAGGCGCGACCGCCGCCGGAGCGTGAGCTCTGCCGCCGGTGCGGTGTTTGGCATGACCCGGGGGCGTGGCCCCGAGGATGGTCGCCCCGACCGGCTCGCGCGCGGGACCGGTCTTCGGGGGGGCGGGCGGCCGGTCGTCACGCGCGGGATCGAGCCTGCCCGCGCCCTCCAAGGCGGGCGTACCCGGGGTGCCGGCGGTCGATGGCGCGCCGGCGGCAACGGCGACGACAACCGGCGCGGGCACGGCGGGCGCGGTGGCCACGGCGGGGGCGCGCCGGTGCGCGGCCTGCCACCGTTGCCCGCCGATCCCCGCCGCGAGCACGGCGGCCGTCACCAGACCCGCACCGACCAGCTTCCCCACCTGTCGTCGCCGTGCGATCCCGGCCAGCAGCGCCTTTGCGCCGCCGTGCTCCGGCGCGTAGGCGAACACGCGGTTGATCTCGGCCAGCGCGCGCGCCAGCTCTCGGCGGCGCACGCAGCGGCGGGCCTGTTCGAACGCCTGCTCCGCGACCCGCGCGCCGATGACGCCCGAAGCCGGCGGAGGAGGCGGGAGAAGCTCCGCCCCCGCCGCCTTCGCCCCCGCCGCTACCCCCGCCACCCCCGCCACCCTCATCGATGAACTGGCGCAGCGCCGCGCCGGGCTCGCTGGCGCCGACCAGCGTCTGCACGTCGCGCGCGATGTCGGCCAGCGCCGCCTCGACGGCGTTTCCGTCGGGGAAACGCTCGCCGGGCGCGCTCTTGAGGCAGCGCAGGATCACCGCCTCCAGCGCCGGGCCGACGTGGGCGTCGACCTGCGACGGGCGCAGGAATTCGCCGCGCAGGATGGCGGCGATCGCCGTCAGCGGGTCGCGGCCCGCGAACGGCGGCCGCCCGGTGACGATGTGATACAGCATCACGCCCAGCGAGAAGACGTCGGACGCCGGCCCGATATCCTGCCCGCGCGCCTGCTCGGGCGACATGTAGATGGGCGAGCCGACGATCGCGCCGGTGGCGGTCATGGTGTCGGCCTCGGTCATGTGGGCGATGCCGAAGTCGGTCAGCAGCACGCGCGCCGTCGCCGGCGCCGCCAGGTCGAACATGACGTTGTCGGGCTTGACGTCGCGGTGCACGATGCCGCGCGCGTGCGCCGCGCCCAGCGCGCCGGCGACGCCGCGCCGCGATCAGCGCCGCGACCTCGGGCAGCAGGCGCCCGCCGCGCCGGTCGATCAGCGCGCGCAGCGTCGGTCCCTCGACGATCTCGCTGACGATGTAGCCCGGCTCGCCGGCGGCGGCCGGGCGCGAAGTCGAAGACGTCGACGATGCCGTCGTGCTTGATGGCGGCCACCGCGCGCGCCTCGCGCCGGAAGCGCGCCTCCAGGTCGCCGCGCCCCGCGAAGGCGCCGTGCATGACCTTGATGGCGACGTCGCGGCCCAGCTGGGGATCGTGGGCCCGGTAGACCGTGGCCATGCCGCCCGCGCCCCAGCTCGGCGGTGACCCGATAGCGACCGATTGTCTTGCCGATGAGGCCGACCCGCGTATCCTCCGTAGCTTCGCTCACTGCCAACCCCATCTCACCTTACCTCGCCATTCACGCGGCCGTGCGATAGCCTCTAAGGCGCCGCATGCCGCCCACCGCCGCCCTCCCGCGCCCCCGCGCACCACCAGCACCAGGTCCCCCTGCGGAAGCCGCCCTACCGCGTCGGTCGCTCGATGCTGCCCAACGGCCTGCGCCTGGTCACCGTCGAGACGCCCCACCTGCACACGCGCCGCCATCTCGCTGTACGTGCGCGCCGGCTCGCGCTACGAGACGCCGCGCACCAACGGCCTGTCGCACTTCGTCGAGCACATGCTGTTCCGCGGGTCGTCGCAGTTCCCGAACTCGTTCGCGCTGAACCTGGCCATCGAGGAGATCGGCGGCACGCTGTACGCCGAGACCGGGCGCGACTACTCGCTCTACCAGATCCCGCTGCAGCCGGTCGAGCTGCCGCGCGGCCTGGAGATCCTGGGCGATCTCTTCAGCACGCCCTCGTTCCGCGACATCGATCTCGAGCGCCAGATCATCATCGAGGAGATCCTCGAGGACCTGGACGACGACGGGCGCAACGTGAACCTCGACGATCTGTCGCGCCTGGCGGCCTGGGACGGGCACCCGCTCGGCTACACCATCACCGGGCCGCTGCGCAACGTGCGGCGCTTCAAGGTCGACGACGTGCGCGCGCACTTCCAGCACTTCTACGGCGCCACCAACATGGTGCTGTGCGTGGCCGGGCCGTTCCGGCACGGGCGCGTCGAACCGCTGGCGCGGGCCGCCTTCGCCGCCTGTCGCGCGGCAAGCGGACGCGCCCCGAGCCGCCGCGCGTCCCCTCGGATGGGCCGCGGTTCCGCGTGATTCACAACGAATCGGCGCAGACCCAGGTGCAGATCCTCTTTCACGCCGCTGCCCGAGAGCGATCCCGACTACTCTGCCGCTGCGCGCGCTGTCGCGCGTGCTCGACGACGGGATGTCGACCCGCCTGCACTACCAGATCTGCGATCAGAAGGGGCTGGCCTATTCGGTGTCGGGGAACCTCTGCTCGTACCACGACAGCGCGCTCATCGAGATCGACGCCGCCTGCGCGCACGCCAAGCTGCCCGACCTGGTCGGCGAGGGGTTGTCGATCCTGGCGCGCTTCCGCGACGAGCCGGTCAGCGAGGCGGAGCTCGACAAGGCCAAGCGGCGCTTTCGCGCCGATCTCGAGGCCTGCTACGACGATCTCGACAGCCTGTGCGGCTGGTTCGGCGGCACCGAGCTGTACGCGCGCCCGCGCTCGCAGGAGCAGCGCGCGCGCGAGCTGGATCGCGTGCGGCCCGACGACATTCGCCGCGCGGCGCGCCGGGTGATCACCGCCGAGCGGCTGTGCGTGGTGGTCGTCGGCGCGCTCGATCGCACCGTCGCGCGCAAGGTCGCCAGCATCGTACGCGAGTTTCGCTGAACGCCAGCGCGGCGCGGGTGCTGGTGCCCGGCGCCGGCGTCGTCGTCGTCGTCGTCGTCGCTACTTGGTCTTGGCCTTGCCGGTCTTGGTCTTGCCGGGGCCGGCGGCGCCGGCGGCCGGTGTGACCTCGATGTTCAGGGCCAGCGTCTCCTTCACCGGCTTGCAGGCGCTCTCCTGGCACATCACGAACTTCGCCTCGGCGTTGATCGTCTTCTGACCGGCGGGGGCGTCGGCGGCGCAAGCGAGCGCGATGTCGAAGCGCGCGGCGTCCTTGGTGCTTTCGACGAGGTCGGCGCGGTTGAGCTTGGGCTTGGCCACGGATCAGGCCGGGGTCGGTCGTGGTCAGCGAGACGGTGATCGGCGCCTCGGCGTTGACGTGCCAGCCGTTCTTGGCGGCGATCGTCAGGCTGGCGTTGGCGTGGCCGCCGGCGGCGACCTTGGGCTCGGTCTTGCGGATCTCATGGGTCGGGCCGTCGGCGCGCGCGGGCACCGCCGCCAGCAGCAGCGACACGGAGAAGAGGGCGGGGAGGGTCAGCAGCAGACGTGAAATGGGGCGTTTCATGCGAGGAACCTCGGCGACAGCGTAGCGGCTTGGACGGTGGGGCGCCACGCTGGCTTCTCCAGCAAGAACTTGACGCGGCATGGACGCGGATGTAGTTATTCGACCCACAGATGCTTACTAAACGATTTTGGGCCCCCCTATCCAGTAAGTCCGGATCCGCGGATCGCCGGCAGCTGCGGCGTCACCCGGCCGACTTCTACGGCGTCGAGGTCGTGGGGGACAACCGATATCTCCGTAGGATTTCGAATGTTTCCCGCAATGGCCTGCTGCTGGTCAATCCCCTGGGCGACGAACGTCCGGGGCAGGTCATCGATCTCGAGCTGCCGCGGCTGTCGGCCGCTCACCCCCCGACGCGCCTCCAGTTCGAGGTCATCTACGTCAACCCGGCCGGCAAGGTCGGCGTGCGTCGGCTCGCTTCCGCCGAGCCGCTGGAGGTCGAAGAGCTCGGCGGGCCGATCGCGCTCTGAGCCGCCTGGTGTAGTCTCCCGGCATGGCACTGATCGACAAGCCTGAACGCGCGCGCCAGCTGGCGCGCGCGATCGCTTCGGACCTGACGCTGTATCACGAGGCCAAGATCCTCCAGGGCATCGAGAGGGACACGCTGTTCGATGTCATGCGCGACGAGATCGAAGAGGGGCGGGCGCTGTTCAAGAGCCGCGTCACGCCGGAGATCTACGCGCTCAATCAATACGATCGCGCGCTGGTCGACGTGATGCTGAAGTCCAAGGGCCACATCAAGTCGCGCATCTGGTAGGCGCCGCCACGGGCCGCTTGGACGCCCCGCGAGGCTTTGTCGTCGGTCCCGATGGTGCCGGATGCGGCTCGACCTGTTCCTGGCGGGGCAGCTGCCGGAGGTGTCGCGCTCGCAGCTCACCCGCCACATCGGGCAGGGCGCGGTGACGGTCAACGACGCCGTCCTCGCGCCGTCGCGCAAGCTGCGCGCGGGCGACGTCGTCGTCTGGACGCCGCCGCCGGTCGTCGTCACCGAGCTGCGCGGCCGAGGAGATCCCGCTGACGGTCGTGCACGAGGATCGCTGGCTGGTCGTGATCGACAAGCCGGCGGGCCTGGTGGTGCACCCGGCGCCCGGGCACGAGGCGGGCACGCTGGTGAACGCGCTGCTCGCCCACTGCGGCGACCTGCGCGGCATCGGCGGCGAGCTGCGCCCGGGCATCGTCCATCGCATCGACAAGGACACCTCGGGGCTGCTGGTGGTCGCCAAGGACGACCAGACGATGAAGGCGCTGGGCGCCGCGTTCAAGGCGCACGACATCGAGCGGGTCTACGAGGCGCTGGTGGTGGGCGACCGCCCGCCGACGAGCGGGCGCATCGATACGCTGCACGGGCGCGATCCGCGCGATCGCAAGAAGTTCTCGATCCGGGTGAAGGACGGGCAGCGCGCGGTCACCAACTGGCGCGTCGTCGAGCGGTTCAGCGGCGCGGCGCGCATCGAGGCCGAGCTGGAGACCGGGCGCACGCACCAGGTGCGCGTGCACCTGGCGGCGCTCGGCTGTCCGCTGCTGGGCGATCGCACCTACGGGCGACCGCCGCGCGAGCCGGCGCTGCGCGCGATCGCCGACCAGCTGGGGCGGCAGGCGCTGCACGCGCGCATGCTTGGCTTCGTGCACCCGGCGACCGGCAAGACCATGAGCTTCACGTCGGCGCCGCCCGACGATTTTCGGCGCGCGCTGGCGGCGCTGCGGGCGCGTGGATGAACGAGGAATCGTTCAGCATCGGTGGCGCTGGCGGCGGCGGCGCGGAAGAACGGGTTGCCGCTGGTGCGGTCGGCGGTGATCCCGGCGCGCTTTCACCACGGCTTCACCACGCGGCGGGGCGGCGTCAGCGCGCCGCCGTTCGACAGGCTGAACCTGGGCATGAAGTGGGGCGACGCGCCCGACCGGGTGGTCGAGAACCGGCGTCGCCTGCAGGTCGCGACCGGCGTCGATCGGGTCTTCGCCGCGCGCCAGGTCCACGGCGCCGACGTCGTGCGCGTGCGCGCCGACGACGCGCTGGCCGCCGTCGGGCAAATCGAGGCCGACGGCCTGTACAGCGACGCCGCCGGTCTGGCGATGGGGGTCTACGTCGCCGACTGCATCCCGGTGCTGATGGCCGACGCGCGCACCGGCGCCTTCGCCGCCGTGCACGCCGGTTGGCGCGGAACGCTGGCCGGCGTCGTGCCGGCGGCGGTGCGCCGCCTGGTCACCGAGCTGGGCGTGCGCCCGCAGGATCTGCGCGTCGCGCTCGGTCCCGCGATCGGCGTCTGCTGCTTCGAGGTCGGCGACGAGGTCGTCGATGCCGTCGCGCGCGCGATCCCGGCGGCGATGACCATACCGGGCGCGATCCAGGTCGGCGCCGGCGGCCGCCCGCACGTCGATCTCAAGCAGCTGAACGTGATGCTGCTGCAGGCCGAGGGCGTCGCCGCATCGGCGATCGACGCCGGCCCCGAGTGCACCAGCTGCGCGCGCGAGCGCTTCTTTTCTTACCGGCGCGACCGGGGCGAGACCGGCCAGGCGATCGGCTTCATCTGCCGCAAGACCTGAGCTTGGCGTTCACGGTACCGTGGCGTCGAAGATCGCGGTTTCGATGACGGCGCCGCGCCGGAATTGCACGAAGATCCGGTAGTCGCCGGCGCGCGGGCAGGCGTACGGGAACGCGATCTCGGGGGGCAGCGCTTCGCCGCCCATGTGGTGGCCCGCATGGACGTTGGCGACGGGCGCGGCGGTGCCGGCGCCGCCTTTGCCGCTGCCGCTGCCGCCGGCGGCCGGCTCCAGGCTGGCGACCAGCGCCAGCGCCGCCATCGGCACCGAGCCGCTCGGGTGCACGTGCGCGAACACCGATCGGTCGTCGCGCAGGAAGACCGCGTGTCCGGCCATCCCCATGTAAGGGACGACGTCGCGCGCGGGGCCGCCGTCGCGGTCCTGGACCTGAAAACGAAACCAGCTCGCGCGTCCGGCGACCAGCGGCTCGCGCTGCCAGACGACCCGCGTGCCGTCGGGCAACGCGGCGACCGGGTTGTCGTCGTGCGCCGGCACGGCGCCGCCGGTGGTGATCGGCGCGCCGGTGCCGACGGCGTCGTCGCCGGTCGGCGCGGCGGCGGATGTCGGGCCGCCGGACGCCGACCCGAACGACGACCCCGACGACGACCAGTCGGGCAGCGTGATGGTCGCGGTCGCCGTCTCG
This sequence comes from uncultured Pseudomonadota bacterium, assembly GCA_963778795.1. Taxonomy (GTDB): domain Bacteria; phylum Myxococcota_A; class Polyangia; order Fen-1088; family Fen-1088; genus DASRQZ01. Next base: position 380,507 of record CAVZVU010000001.1, read on the forward strand.
GCCAGCCCGCTGCCGTGCACGATGTCGGCGAACAGCTGGTACGCGCCGCCTGGCAGCGCCGGCAGCGGCTGGGTGAAATGCCCGGCCGCCGTCTCGCTGGGATGCAGGTGCGCGATCACGTCGAGCCCCGGCGTGCGCACCACGAACAGGTGCATCAGGTGCCCGTGGTCCGGCAGCAGATCGTCGAGGTGTCGGCTGGGGATCCAGCCGGGATCGGTGAGCGTGAGGGCGAGCGAACGCGCGGGAGCGCCGCCACCGCCGACGCTTCCCTCGATCACCTGCGCGTCGAGCGCGAGCGGCCGGTAGACCAGGCGGCCATAGAACGAAGCCTCCTGCCCCCACCACGACCATCCGCCGGCGATCGCCACCGCGAGCACGGCGGCGGTCGTGAGCTGCGCGATGCGCCCATGCCGGCGGCGACGCGCATCGGGCAGGGTTCCCTCCGGCAGGTCGGCGTCCCGCACGCTGGCCCCGATGATGCCGACCATGCCGGCGACCAGAAACGCCAGCAGCACCACCAGCAGCGCGCCCAGCCCTGCCTGCATCCGCAGGGTACGCCGGGCGATCGCCGCGACCGGCACCGACAGCTCACCGGCGCCGTCGGGGCCGTCCGCGTGCACCCGCACCTGCCACGATCCGCTGGCCATCAACCACAGCCGCCCCTGAAATCGCCGCGGGTCGCCGGGATCGCGCGCGGCGATGTCGGCGACGGGCGGCGAGATCGCGCCCGGGCCGCGCATCGTCAGCGGCACCAGCGTCACCGCGCGCAGGTCGGGCCGCGACGCCAGCACCTCGATGGCGGCCACGCCCGGGATCACGTCGGGCGGGCGGATGGTGATCAGCAGCTTGTAGGGACCGGCCATGCCCTCGTGAAAGAGATCAGGGCTGTTGAGATGGGCGCCGGCGTCGCCCGCCGGCAGGCCGACGCCGGCCAGCACCAGCACGCAGGCGCCGACGATCCGGATCCGCGCTTTGCGCCGAAAGAGCGTCAATGAAAGCGTCAACGGAAGGGTCACCGGAAGCATCACCGGAAGCATCACCGGAAGCATCACCGGAAGCATCACCGGTGGATCCGCCGCATCCAGCTGCCCCAGCGCAGCCCCAGCCAGCACCCCACGATCGCGAGCCCGATCGAGACGCAGGCGCCGGTCAGCAGCGCGCCGAGCCCGGTTTCGTGCGGCAGGAATTGATGGTGCCAGTAGTACGACCGCGGCGGTGTGTTGTAATCGAAGTAGATCGCGCCAAAGAAGGCGTTGCGCGCGGCCGGCGACATCAAGAAGGTCGCGAACGGCCACTGCACCACGAAGAACAGCGTGGCGAAGATCGCTCCCCCGGCGGCGGCCTGTCGAGCGCGCGGCCAATCGAGCGTACGTGCCCACAGGAGATCCAGCGCGAGCGCCGGAACGATCAGCAACAGCGGAAACTCGGGCGGTATCAGGTGGGTCACCGGCACCATGACCGGCCCCAGCTTGGGCTGCGCCGGCACCAGCGGCATCACCCAGAGCAGCGCCAGCAGGAACAGCGAATAGAACCCGGCCGCGATTGTCGTGCCCCAGCGATGGCCCGAGCCGCGCGCCGTCGCGACCAGGATCAGCGGCGCGATCGCCGAGATGATCCCGTAAAACGGCGCGCCGTGCATGTAGACGCGCACGATGTGCTCCATGGCGAGCGTCAGCAGCGCCCCTATCAGCATCGCCCCGATGAACAGGAACGCCAGCGTCAGCCGGCGGCGCGCGTGCCCCTCGACGCGGTTCATGCGACCGAGCACGAAGATCAGCGCGCCGACGTGAATGGCGCCGATGCCGATCGCCAGCACGACATGCGGCGGGCTGAGGATCTTGACGTCGAGCCCGTAGGCGTTGTGCCACCAGTCGTCGAACGGGGCCGACGTGAGCATGGTGATGCCGCCCCAGGCGGCGATGAATGCGCCAATCGGTCCCCGAAAACCGAGCACTCGTACAGTATCAGGCGCGTTGCCGCGCGCGAACGTCGCCTTCAAGATCTGCGACCCGGCGGCCAGGGCGGCCAGGATCGCCGCCGCGTAGATCATCAAATGCGGCGGCGACCAGAAGGTGTCGCGCCCGATCGATCGGTGCCAGGCGATGTCCCAGTTCACCCCCACCGCCACCGACACCGACGACAGCAGCGCGCACCACAGGTACCAGGGCATCACGCGCACGGGCATGGCGATAAGTTAGCAGCTCGTGTAGCTTTGAGCACCGTCGGCCACAGGCCGTCTACCCTGCACGTTGCACACTGCCACCATGTCTACCTCGACTCTCCGCTGCTACACCTTCCTGGATGCGCTGCAGGCGCAGCTGGCCAGCTTCATGGGCAAGACGGCGCGTGGCTTTCTGCCGATCCCGGGCCAGGCGTCGTTGTTCGTGGAGATCTCGCCCGGCATTGCCATCAACCGTGTGACCGACATCGCGCTCAAGGCGACGCGGGTCGTGCCGGCGCTGCAGATCGTCGAGCGCGCCTACGGTCTGCTGGAGGTGCACGCCGACGATCAGGGCGACGTGCGCAACGCCGGCGCGGCGATCCTCGCGCACCTCGAGCTGCGCGAGGAGGATCGCATCAAGCCGAAGGTGGTCACCAACCAGATCATCCGGTCGATCGAGCCGACGCAGGCGCAGATCATCAACCGTAGCTCGCAGGGGATGATGATCTTACCGGGACAGTCGCTGTTCATCCTGGAGACCGAGCCGGCCGGCTACGTCGCCTTCGCCGCCAACGAGGCCGAGAAGGCGGCGCATATCTTTCTCGTGCAGGTGCAACCTTACGGCGCCTTCGGACGGCTGTGGCTGTCGGGGCCGGAGGCGGAGATCGACGCCGCCGCCGCGGCCGCGATCGCGGCGGTCGAAGGACTCTCCGGCCGCGCCGGCGAGAAGTTCGTGGACAAATAGAGGAGACCCCATGGCAGACGCGCTCGGTATGATCGAAACCAAAGGATTCGTCGCGATGGTCGAGGCCGCGGACGCGATGGTGAAGGCGGCGAAGGTCGAGCTCATCGGCTATGAGAAGATCGGCGGCGGCTTCGTGACCGCGATCGTGCGCGGCGACGTCGCGGCGGTGAAGGCAGCGACCGAGGCCGGCCAGCGCGCCGCCGAGCGCATCGGCGAGATGGTGGCGGTGCACATCATTCCGCGGCCGCACGTCAACGTCGACATGGTGCTGCCGCTCGGCCGCGCCGACAGCAAGGGCTAACCGCGCGCTTCAGTCGCCCGGCGCCGCGCTCGGTGCGGCGGGCGGCGCCGGCTTGAACGTGGGCGCCGCGGCGGGCGCCGGTGTTTCCGTCGGCGTGGGTGCGGGCGTGGGCGTCGGCGTTGATGGCGCCGGTTTCGAGAGCACGGCCGCGCGATCCGGTGGCGGCAACGGCGGCGGCCAGAAGGGCGGCGGCTCTCCCCAGGGCGGCAGGCCATACGGCGGCGGCAGCAGGCGCGCTGTCAGGGCGCGCTCGAGACGCGCTTGCGTCGCGCCGTTGCAGCGCGAGACCACGGTATATCCGTAGATCGCCGACGCGCCGAACAGCGCGGTGTAGCCGGCGTCGAGGGCAACCGCGCCGGCATTGCTTCTGCCGCTGCTGGAGTGACCGGCGCTGACCATCGCCGCCCCATTCAGTCCGGCCAACCCCGTGAGGAGTGTGTCGATGATCGGCGGTACGTGGGAATGACTGCAGTCGAAGTAGGTCACCGCCGCCTGCCGCTCGGGCGCCGGCGGGCCCTCGCTGAAGATGAACGCGCAGCCGGGCACCGCGCCCAGCAGGCCCGCCGTCGCCAAGATGACGACGACGGCGACCATGGCTTTCCGCGCGGGGCTGCGGCTAAATAGGCGGCGGTCGGTCATCGGTGCGGCGGAAATTCTAGTGACAGTGGGGAGGAACTCCAAGCGATGCCTCACGTGGCGGCCGGTGCTGGCGGGGCTGGTGCTGCTCGCGATCACGGCGGCGCGCGCATCGATCGCGCGCGCCGAGACCGAGCCTGAGGGCGCGGTCCCCGATGCCTCCTGGCTCCCCGCCGCGCTGCTGGCGCGCGCCGCATCGCCGAATCCGGGCGAGCGCGCGGCGGCGACCGGCGAGCTGGCGGCGCAGCACACGATGCGCGGCGAGAGCCTGCTCAACGTCATGCTCCAGAGCGACTACGATCCGGGCGTGCGCGCGGCAGCGGCGCGCGCGCTGGCGACGACCCACAACCCGGAGCACATCTACGCGCTCCGCTGGGTCGCGCAGCAGGACCGGGGCCCCGGCGTGCGCGAAGCCGCCGCCAGCGCCGCCGACGCGCTGATGCCCTTCGATCGCAGCCCGCGGCTCGCGGCCGCGTTCTCCGTGCTCTGTCCCGGCTGCGGCTACTTCTATCTTCACCAGCCGGGCCGCGCGGCGGCCTACCTCGGCACCAGCGCGGCGTTGGTGCTGTCGGCGGTGAAGCTGCTCAACGACAACCCGACCCGGTCGGTGGCTGGCGAATCGATCAAGCTGCAGGACCACGACGACCCGATCGCGCTGCCGCTGTTGATGGCGACGCAGAACCTGTACTTCTACGGAATCTTCGCCGCCTATCGCGACGCGCGACTCGCCCGTGGCGACGAGGGGTACCGCTTTCCGGTGGCGAAGGAAGGGCTCGGGGAGCTGCTGGCCGCGCCCTTCAACCCCCAGGTGTTGAAGCGTCCCTGGGTTTGGGCCGGCCTGCCCTTGCTGCTCGGCGCGGGCGTGCTGTTCAGCGAGCTGACCAATCCCGGGGATCTTGCCCAGGGGACGCGCACGCTCCGCGACGGCAAGGGGGTCAACTTCCTCGGCTACCACTACGGCACCAAGAGCGGCTTCGCGCTCGGCGAGGCTTACAACGGCGCGCTCTTCCTGCCGGTCGGCGTCGGCGAGGAGGCGCTGTTCCGAGGGGTGATCCAGGCCGGGCTCAGCGAGACGTCGCTGGGACTGTGGGGCGGCTGGGCGGTCGCCTCGGCGATCTTTGGCGGTGCCCACGTCTTCAATTTCATCGACGGCCAGGTGAGCGGCTTCAAGACGGCGGCGGTCGTCGTCCCCTATCTCATGGCGACGGGCAGCTATCTCGGGCTGATCTACGTCAAGACCGACTTCTCGCTGGCGACCGGCGCGGCGGTGCACTTCTGGTACGACTTCTCGCTCAGCACGATCGCCTTCATCGCCGACCCCGAGCACCAGCCCTTCGTCGTCCAGTACGGGATGCCGTTCTAGGACTCGCACCGGGCGGGCGGTGTGAAACGGCGAAGCTGCGGGATGTGAGGACGGCTTCCTTCTCTCCGTTGTGGGGCGGGCGGAGTGGGGATTGGGCCGGCTCAAACATCCTTTGGCGCGAGGAGTGCTGAACTGTGCTTGGCCTACGGTAACCCGCGCCTCAGGAACTGCGCGCGGACCCAATCCCCACTCCGCCCGCCGGTGACATCTACGTTCACTGCGCCTGCCGCGCCGATCCGGAGACGAAGGGCTCAACAAAAATTGAAGATCTATCGGACGCGGCGTTGCAGCGACGAACCCAGGTCCCTCAATATTTCCAGCCCTGCTTCCTGAGGCGACGAAGGATGATTCCAATTACCGGCGAGGCGACGTCCGATAGATCTAACTATTCTTCGTTGGGGCCACGTCTCGCCAGGACCATGGGGCCAGGTGACGGGCATCGAAGACCGACCGATCAGATGCCACAGATCGGAAGCCGGGTCGAGCCCGGAGGCCCCCGGCAGGGGGCCGACGTTCTGGGTGTCATCGACGGCGGGCGGCCGCCTTGGTGCGAGGGTGGACGGGCACTTTCTTGACCGGAGCCGAAGGCGGAGGGGGGAGCTTTTCGATGTTGGGCTTGAGCCGCGACCTGTAGGACTCGCCGTCGACGACCAGGTCGAAGGCGTTGTTCTTGAATCGATCGACGGCACTCTGGGCCAGCAGGGCGTCGTCGAAGGTGGCGATCCACTCGGCCGTGTCGCGATTGCTGGTGACCACGGTGGAGAGGCGCGCGTTGCGCTCGACGAAGAGCTGGTAGATGTCGCGGCTCTCCTCGCGGCTCATGGGCTCGAGCGCAAAGTCGTCGATGATGAGGACGTCGACGGTGGCGAGCTCGGTCATGACTGCCTCACGGGAATTGTCCATGCGGCTCTGTTTGAGCCACCGCAGGAGCGCGTCGGCGCGCAGCAACCGCACGTTGAAGCCGGCGCGGCAGCAAAGATGTCCGAGCGCGTTCGCGAGAAAGGTCTTGCCGACGCCGACGGGGCCGAGGACGACGGCGTTACGATGATCCTCGACGAATCGGAGCGAAACGAGCTCATTCATCACCCGGCGGTCGTAAGTCACCTTCGCGGACTTGTCCCAGCGCTCGAGCACCATGTCGGGCTCCAGCCCCGCCTGCTCGGCTCGACGGATCGACGCCGTGCTGTCCCGGCGCGAGATCTCGTCGACGAGAAGCATGAGGAGGAGGTCTTCGTACGGCGTGTCCTCCTTCTCGGCGAGCGTAAATCGCTCGGCCAGCGTGGGCAGCAAGCCACCGAGCCGGAGGCGCTTGAGCGCGGCGGTGAGGTCAGCGCTGATGGACCGGGCGCTCATCGCTCACCTCCGTCCCGGGTGTTGCCAGGCTCCCCGTCACCGACGGTAGCACGCGTGGCAAACGCCGAAGGGTCACGCGCGAAGCGCGCCGGCAGCGCGATCACGCGACCGGTGGCGACGGCGGCGTCCTCCGTCCGTCGCGCGTCCTTGAGCATCCCCTCGATGCGCCGCACGTCGATCACTTCGAACGCGAGCGCACGGGCGCACAGCGCATTGACGCGATCCTGGCCGTAGCGCTGGCACAGGCGCAGGAGCCCGTACGCCTGGCGCAGCTTGATCCACGGCACCGGCCCGCCGAGCAGTCGCTCGATGAAGGCGCCGACATGGGCGCCTTGCTCCCGCGCGCTACGGACTACGGCGTCCACGTCACGCAGCGCCCACGGCGCTTTCCCCGGCGGAAAGTCCTTCGGATCCGTCGAGCGCTGTCCCGCTGCCCTGCGCGGGTGCATCTTGATGATCTCCATGCCGAGGTAGAGCCGCACCGACGAGCGGTCAGCACGCGCGCCCAAGGTCTTGCCGATGTAGCGCGTGGGCACCGAATACAGGGCCTTCAGCACCTGGACGTGATGGTCTGGGTGGACCTTCGGATCGCACCAGTGGGGCACATCGAATGCCGTCGCTGGCGCCGGCTGCATGCGCGGGAGCTCGTCGCGCTCGTACACCTCGCGCGGCACCTGCCTCGTGGTCCCGTGCACGCGCGCGCCGGCGACGTCCCGGCACCACGCCTCGGCGTGGCGCCGGATTGCACCGAGATCGGCGGTGAACACCTCGCCGGCGAAGCAGCGCTCGCGCACGTACGGCACCTGATTCTCTACGCGGGCCTTGTCCTTCGGCGTCCTCACGCGTGCCGTGTCCGCGAAGAGCTTTCGCGCTTCCGTGTAGTCGCGGAAGCTTCGATTCAAGCGTGGGATCCGTCTTGCTGGCGCGAATCACCATCGACGTCGCGTTGTCGAGGATGACGTGCTTGGGCACGCCGCCGAAGAACCGCCACGCAGCGTCCAGCCCCGCGCACACATCCTCCACCGTCTGCGTGAAAGTCGGCCACACGTGCATGTACCGGCTCGACGACAGCGTCACGATCAACGCCCACAACCGCCGCCGCTTTCCCTCGGCGTCGGTCACCGTGCACATCAACCCGAAGTCGATCTGCGCCTCCTGCCCGGCCGGCGGATCGTCGAGCCGCACGGTCGGTGCCTGCTTTCGCCAGCCCAGCTCCCGGCTCGCGAACCGGCGCAGCGTCGTGTAGCCGACGCTGACGCCGTCGCGCGCCAGCAACTCGTGCACGCGAACCAGGCGCAGCGGTGGATCACCGTCGAGCCATCCCTCGATCTGCGCACGGCGGCCACCGAGCGCGAGCCACGCCTCCGACGGCGCGGGCAACGGCCGTGCCTGTACCCGTCGCCCGACCGCGCTCGCGATCTCGTCGGTCACCGCGGCCTGCGCCGTCATGCTGCCCTCGGCGGCGGCCTGCTCCAAGTAGCGCCCGACCGTCTTGCGATCCAGGCCAGTCTCTCGCGCGATTCGTCGCGCACTCTGCCCAGCCTGACGGCGGCGCAGCAATTCTCGTACGTCTTGCATCGTGATCTCCCGAAAGCTCATCCGACCTCCGGTAGCCCATCGCGTGGCTACCGGAGGCCTGTTTTTGCCTTCGGTCCTCGATGCCCAGGTCAGTCGTCGCTCAGCTCACGGGCTGGCCCCATGACCCTGGCGATCGACTGGCCCCATGACCCTGGCGATCCAGGGTCGCGCCCCACAACGGAGAGAAGGAAGCCGTCCTCACATCCCGCAGCTTCGCCGTTTCAACTCACCCGTCCGGTGCGGGTCCCGGCCCTAAGGGCGCGCGAGGATCGCGGCGACGAAGGGGGCGCGCAGGTAGAAGCCGCATTTGCCGACGCGCGCCGGACGCCCGTCGGCGTCGTATCCGTCGCGCCGATCGTTGGCGTTCTTTCCCTTCGGCCGGACCTGCAGCACCTGCCCGAGGTGGCCGGTGATCTCGTCGCTGCGGCCGCGGCGGAAGTAGTCGCGCACGAACAGCTCGAAGTCGGCGCGCAGCGCGCGCTCTTCGACAGGGTCGGGCATCCACAGCCGCACCGCGGCCACGCGCCGCGCACCGACCGAATCGTCGTCGCGGGGAATCTCGAGCGCCACGAACAGGACCCGCCGCAGCTTTTCCCGCACATAGCTCGTCTCCCACGAATCGGCGGCGATCGCGATCGGGTCGATCTGGCAGACTGCCGTCGACTCGCGCGGCGCGAGATTCGGGCCCACCGGCACCGTCTTGAGCTCGACACCGAGCGCGGCGAAGTCGGGCCCGCGCACGCCCCCCGCCTCGACGCCGAGCTCGCGCTCGAGGATCTGCCCTGGCCACCCCTTGGTGCGCACCTGCCCCGGCGGCACCGGCAGCCCCAGCCCGTCGGCGATCTCGCCGAGCTCGACGCCGACCAGCGCGCGCGCGTGCGCCAGCAGCGCCGTCAGACTCGCCGGCGCGGCCGGATCATCGAGGGGGTCGATCGCCATGTCGGGTGGCTTCACCCTGGCGCAAAGAGGCAGCCAGATCCAGCGCGCGATGACCCAGGGCGCGCTAGGAACTTCGGGGCGCCGCGGCTACACTCATCGCGCCGTGGACGAGGCCCGCATTCAGGAGATCGTCGAGCGCGTGCTGGCGCGCATCGGTGACGTGCCGGCCTCGCCCGCCGAGGCGGTGCGCAATCCGCCGCCCGGGTACACGGCGTCGAGCGGCGCCTCGGCCGCGCCGGCGCGGCGCCGCGACGTCGACATCCCGCGCGGCCGGCGCGGGGTCTTCCCCGACGTCGACACCGCCGTGCGCGCCGCGCGCACCGCCTGGCAGCAGAACGAATCGTCGTCGCTGGAGGCGCGCACGCGCTGGGTGACGGCGATGCGCGAGACCGCGCGCGCGCACGTCAACGAGCTGGCGCGCCACGCGGTCGCCGAGACGGGGTACGGCCGCGTCGACGACAAGATCCAGAAGAATCTACTCTGCATCAACAAGACGCCGGGGCCCGAGATGCTGCGGCCGGTGGCGTTCTCGGGTGACGACGGCCTGACCATCATCGAGCGCGCGAGCTACGGCGTCATCGGATCGATCACGCCGACCACCAACCCGACCGAGACGGTGATCAACAACGGCATCGGCATGGTGTCGGGCGGCAACGCGGTGGTGTTCAACGTGCACCCGTACGCGGCGCGGGTCAGCGCCTGGTTCGTACACCTGCTCAACGACGCAATCGTGGGCGCGGGCGGCCCGGAGAATCTCCTGTCGTGCGTGGAGAAGCCGACCATCGAGAGCGCGCAGGAGCTGATGCGCCACCCCGGCGTGCGCCTGCTGGTGGTGACCGGCGGCCCCGCGGTGGTGAAGGCGGCGATGAACGCCGGCAAGAAGGTGATCGCCGCCGGCCCCGGCAATCCGCCCGCCGTCGTCGACGAGACCGCCGACCTCGGCAACGCCGCCAAGCACATCGTGCTGGGCGCGTCGATCGACAACAACATCATCTGCACGGCTGAGAAGGAAGTTATCGCCGTCGCCTCGATCGCCGACGCGCTCAAGGAGCAGCTCGGCCGCAACGGTTGCGTGTTCGTCAACGCCCAGCAGCTGCGCGAGCTGGAGAAGACGGTGCTGCACCCGGCGCAGGGCGGCGGCAGCCACCCCAACAAGGACTTCATCGGCAAGAACGCCGGCGTGATCGGCAAGCAGATCGGCGTGCGCGCCGGCGACGAGCTGCGCCTGATCATGGCGGAGGTCGATGAGAAGCACCCCTTCGTCCAGCTGGAGATGCTGATGCCGGTCGTGCCGCTGGTGCGCGCGCCCGACGCCGCCGAGGCGATCGCCATGGCCAAGCGGGTCGAGCACGGGTTCGGGCACACGGCGGTGATGTACTCGCGCAACATCGAGCACATGCACGCGATGGCGCGCACGATCAACACGTCGATCTTCGTCAAGAATGCGTCGAACCTGGCCGGGTTGGGCCTGGGCGGCGAGGGCTACACGTCGTTCACGATCGCGTCGCCCACGGGCGAGGGGCTGACGACGGTGCTCAATTTCACGCGCGAGCGACGCTGCACGCTCAAGGAATACTTTCGGTTCGTATGATCGAAGACTTTGATGCCGACTTGCACCCGGCGCTGGCGCTCATCGAGCTGTCGTCGATCGCGCGCGGCTATCCAGTCGCCGATGCTATGGTCAAGCGGGCGCCGGTGACCCTGACCGATTGCCGCCCTGTCAGCCCGGGGAAGTTCCTGGTGCTGGTGACCGGCGACGTCGCGTCGGTCGACGAGGCGTTCCGCGCCGGCCTGGCGATCGCCGGGGATCGGATCGTCGATCGACTGTTCCTGCCGCAGGCTCATCCGTTGATCGGCCCGGCGGTGCGCGGCGCGATCGTTACCGTCGCCGGCGCGATCGGCGCCGGCGCCCGTGCCGCGATCGAGTCGTTCGCGGCGCTGGAGACGACGACCGTCGCCGCGGCGATCCTGGCGGCCGACGCCGCGGTGAAGGCGGCGGCGGTGCGCATCGTCGAGATGCAGCTGGCGCGGGGGATCGGCGGCAAGGCCTTCTTCACGCTCAGCGGCCCGCTGGCCGAGATCGAGGCGGCGATCGAGGCGGCGACCGGCGTGATTGACCGCGCGCTGCTGACCGCCATCGAGATCGTCGCTGCGCCCCACGACGATCTGGTCGCCAAATTGTCGGGATGACGCCTGGATGACGCGCGTCTGAGCTGAACCAGAGCGAACGCGCGCGCCGGTCCGGTCTTGCCGAGACGGCTCTGGAAACCCGCGAGGGTCCATGATTGGATGGATGCCGCATGAACGCTCTGTCTCGTCGGTTGCTGGCCTGCGCCGTTCTGCTGGCGCCCTCGGCGGTGCGCGCCCAGTCGAACAGCGCTCCCGCTTTCAAGCAGGCGCCCCCCGCGGCTGCGAACGCTGAGCCCGCCCCGGCGCCCGCACCGTCGCCGTCGCCCGCACCGTCGCCCTCGGTTGCGCCCGCGCCGCCGCCGCCCGCGCCGCCGCCGCCGCCATCGGCTGCGCCGCCCGCCGATGCCGCGCCGGCGCCCGCCGCTGCTCCGGCGGCCGGTTCTGCGCCCAACGCCTATCCACCACCCGGCTATCCGCCGGCCCCACCGCCGAATGGTTACCCGCCCGGCTACGGGCCGCCGCCCGGTTATCCACCCGGCTACGGGCCACCCGCCGGCTACGCTTACCCGCCCGGTTACGCGCCGCCGCCCGGTTATCCACCCGGTTACGCGCCGCCCGGTTACGCGCCGGCGGGTCCACCGGGCTCGCCGTACGGCTCCTATCCCTATCCCCCTCCCGGCCCGCCACCGCGCCCCCCCGGCGCCGAGACCCACGACGGCGGCTACATCCGCCTGCAGCTCGGGCCCAGCTGGACCGGCATCAAGGCGAAGTCGTCGTTCGGCACCTCGAGCTACGACGGCTCGGGCGGTTCGATCGCGGCTGCGTTCGGCTATTCGGTGACCCGGCAGCTGGTGCTCTACTTCCAGCTCCTCGACGCCGGCGCCATCGACGCCAGCGCCAAGGTGAACGGCACCTCGGTCGCCACCGGCGCGACCAGTCTGGGCACCGACGTCGTCGGGTACGGCCCGGGCGCCGCGTACTATTTTGGTCCCAACGTCTTTGCCGCCGTCACGTTCATGCTGGCCAAGATTCAGCTCACCGACGCCAACAACAATGATCGCCTTCTCGACGAGAGTAAAACCGGCTTCGCGTTCGAGATGCTGTTTGGCAAGGAGTGGTGGGTCTCGGACAACTGGGGCCTCGGCGTCAGCGGTCAGCTGATCTTCGGATCGATGAAGGGCAAGGATCAGGATCTGCTTCTGGGAGAAGTTCCGACCTGGACGACGACGTCGATCGCCGTGCTCTTTTCCGCCACCTACAATTGAGCTGATTTCAGCCGGATCTCTCGCGCGCTAGCGTGACCGCCGTCGCTTTGAGCCGTTGCGAGGGCCGGCGGTCACTGCCCTGGAAAGGAGCATCCCCTTGTCCAGAGCAGATCGCCTGTCGTTCGTCGTCGGTTTCGTGTGGCCGGTGCTGTGCGCGTGGGGTTGTGGTGGCGGCGGCGCCATCGCCACCAGCGGGTCGGGGGCCGGCGGTAGCGGCACCGGCGCCGACACCGGCACCGCGGGTGCCGGCGTCGGTGGCAGCGCGACCGGCGCCGGCAGCGGCGGCAGCAACCAAGGCGCCGGCGGCATGACGATCGTCACGCCGACCGGCGGCAGCAGCGGAGGCGGGACCGCCGGCGCCGGTGGGGGCAGCTCCACGGCGTGTGGCGCCGGCGACACCAACCTGCCGGCCGAACCGACGATCCCCGCGGCGTGCAGCACGTTGCAAGCGAGCTTTACCGCCGTCGTCGGAACACCGCCCAGCGAAGCGACGCTCGACACGGCGCGGATCCAGGCGGCGCTCACCGCCTGTCCCGCGGGACAGGCGGTGCGGCTGACGACCAGCGGGGCCAGCGACGGATTCATCACCGGTCCCATCACCGTCCCTTCGGGCGTCACGTTATGGGTCGACGCCGGCGCGACGCTGTTTGGAACGCGCGACCCCGCCGTCTACAACAACGCGTCGGCGTTGATCACCGTGCGCGGCACCGGCTCGGGGATCGTCGGTGACGGCACGATCGACGGGCAGGGGGGCGAGCCGCAGATCGGCGCCACCCAGTCGTGGTGGGACGTCAATGGCGGCGGCGGTTCGAGCCCGGCGTTGATCCAGGTCAGCAGCGCGACCAGCTTCACGCTCTATCGGATCACCCTGCACAACTCGCCGATGTTTCACGTCAAGCTCGCGGCGCGCGGCTTCGTCGTCTGGGGCGTCACGATCAAGACGCCGTCGGTCGCGACCAACAGCGTGGGGACGCGCCTGACCCCGACGACCGCGCACAACACCGACGGGATCGACCCGGGCGAGGCGGCCAGCAACGGCTTCATCGTTTGCAGCAAGATTAGCGTCGGCGACGACCACATCGCGATCAAGGGCGCCACCGGCGTCACCAACGTCGTCGTGGCGCACAACCACTTCATCGCCGGGCACGGCATGTCGATCGGCAGCGAGATCAACGGCGGTGTCTCCGGCCTCAACGTCTACGACCTGTCGATCGACGGCCTGGGCACCGGTCTCGGTGGTGGCAGCTCGAACGGGATTCGCATCAAGTCCGACCCCAGCCGCGGCGGCCTGGTCACCAACACGACCTACAGCGACATTTGCACGCGCAATCTCGCGAACCCGATCATCCTGACGCCGCTGTACACCGCGCTCACCGGCACGCTGATCCCGACCTACACCGGCATCACCATCCGCAACTTCCGCTCGCTGGCCAGCACCGTGGTTCCCCACGTCACCTTGCTGGGCTACGACACCGCGCACCTGCTTGGCGTCACGCTCGACAACGTCGTCATCGACGGAATCGCCGCGGCCAACGTGACCGCCAGCAACGCGAACATCACGCTCGGCGCCGGCAACGTCAACTTCACGCCGACCGGCACCGCGGTCACTGTCACCAACAGCATCTCGGGCACGTCGACGCCCAACCCGTGCGGCGCCGATCGCTTCGTGACGTTCTAGTCGGCGGTGTCCTTGCGGTACTTCTGCGGGCCGATGCCGAACTTTTTCAACCAGCGCCAGACGGCGGCGCGGTGCTTGCCCAGCTCGCGCGACACGTCGGCCACGTTGCCGTCGTAGCGTTTGAGCAGCTCTTCGAGCTGCTCCGCCGTCGGTGACGGCCCGGCGGCGCGGCGCACCGTGGCGGCGGCGCCCGCGCCGGCGACGACGGGCACGCCGGTGGCGCGCGCGATCGGCTCGGGGAGATCGCGCAGCGCGATCGCCTGCCCAGCGGTGGTGAGGATCGCGGCCGTGGTGACGATCTTCTCGAGCTCGCGCACGTTCAGCGGCCACCCGTGCAGGCACAGCGCGCGAAACGCCGGCTGCTCGAGCTTGATCTCGGGCGTGGCGCGCAGGAAGTGAGCGATGAGCGCGCCCAGATCTTCGATGCGGCTGCGCAGCGGCGGCAGATGGATCGGCGCCGCGCCGAGGCGCGCCACGATGTCGTCGCGCAGCCCGGCAGCCGCCTTGCCGTCGCTGCCCGGGGCGGTCCGGTTGGTCGCGGCGATGATCCGCACGTCGATGCGGCGCGGGCGCGTCGACCCCAGCGGCGTCAGCTCGCGATCTTGCAGGAAGCGCAGCAGCTTGATCTGCGCCTCACCGGTCATCTCCCCGATCTCGTCGAGGAACAGCGTGCCCCCCTCCGCCTCTTCGATCAGGCCCGGCTTGGCCTGATGCGCGGTGGAGTGCGCCCCTTGGCGATAACCGAACAGCTCGCTCTCGACCAGCTCGCGCGGGATCGCGCCGCAGTTGATCGCGACGAAGCGTCCCTTGCGGCCGCTCGCGAGGTGCACGGCGCGCGCGTAGACCTCCTTGCCGGCGCCGGTCTCGCCCAGGATCAGCAGCTCGCTGTCCGACGCCGCCAGGCGGCGCAGCCGATCGCAGGCCAGCGCCAGCGGCGGACAGACCGTGGCCACCGGCCCGAGCGGGTTCACGAGCTCGTTCTTGATCGCGTCGACCTCGATCGTCGACGCCAGGCGAAAGACGCCGACGTGGTTACCGATGAAGATCAGCGCGCCGTCGCGCAGCGCGGCCCGCTCCTCGACGCGGACGTTGTCGACCCAGGTGCCGTTCTTGCTGCCCAGCTCGACCAGCTCGTAGCCGCCCGAGGTCTGGACGATGCGGGCGTGGTGTCCCGACACCAGCGTATCGTTGAGGATCGCGCCGTGCTCGCCGGGCGGGATCTCGTCGGGGGCGCGCCGTCCGATCTGCAGCGCGCCGCCGACGAACAGCAGGCGCCGGCTTGGCGGCAGCGCCGGCTCGTCGGCGCTGCCCACCATCAGCAACAGCGGGATCTCGGGGAGCTCGCCCGGCGACAACGGCGAGTTGACCGACGTCAGCGTCTGGTCGTCGGCGGGATCCATGCCCAAAGACTATCACCTCGCGATTCGCGCGCGCGGCGGCCTAGTGTCCTGTCTCAGAAATCCGCTTGCATTCGGGCGCGACTGCGGCCCGCTCGCGTCGTTGCTCGTCGCTTGCATAGGATCGACTATGCGCGCTCCTCGCGCCTAGCGATCGGGCCGCATTCACGCCCTCGGTGCGACAGCGGATTTCTGAGACAGGACACTAGCGGCAGGCGAGACGGTCGAGCTGCGGTGTGTTCATTTGTAGCACCACGCGATCGCCGAGCTGGCCGCTCTGGTTGCCGCCCCAGCACCAGATCGCGCCGCCGGCGCGCAGCGCGCAGGTGTGAACGGCGCCCGCGGCGATCCCGATGACGTCGGTCAGGCCGGCGACTTCGGCCGGCCCGCCGGTCGGCGTCTCCTGGTGGTTCCCCAGCTGGCCGACGTCGTTGGCGCCCCAGCACCAGACGCGCCCGCCGGTGGTGAGCGCGCAGGTGTGCGCGGCGCCAGTGGCGATCGCGGTCGCCGCCGGGGGGCCGACCACCAGCGTCGGGGGGAGCGATGGCACCGGCGGTCCGCCCGCGCCGATCTGCAGTTTGTCGTCGCGCCCCCAGCAGAAGATCCGTCCGTCGGCGGTGACCGCGCAGCTGTGCGATGCGCCGCTGGCGATCGCCGCCGCCGCCGGTGAAGACGGCTCGTTCCCCGCCGACAGCCGCACCGGAACCGGCGTCGCCTGGCGGGTGGTTCCGCCGTCGCCGAGCTGACCGAAGTCGTCGCGCCCCCAGCAGGCGACCGCGCCGTCGCCGCCGATCGCGCAGGTGTGCCCGCCGCCCGCGGCGACTGCGGTCGCGCCCCCTTCGCCCGTCACGACCGTCGGCGTGGCGTGGCCGGTGAGCGTGCCGTCGCCGAGCTGGCCGTCGTCACCCGCGCCCCAGCACAGCACGCCGTCCCCTTGGCCGGAGATCGCGCAGGTGTGCGCGTCGCCCGCCGAGACCGACGCCGCCGGTGTCGCCAGCGCCACCACCGGCACGCGGGCGTCAATCGCGCTCGCCGGCCCGACCTGCCCCGAGCTGCCGCGCCCCCAGCACAGGACGCGCGCGTCGGTGGTGCGCGCGCAGGTGTGCAGCGCGCCCGCGGCCACCTGATCGGCCTCGACCGGTAATTTGAGAGCGGCCGGCGTCGAGCGATCGGTGGTCCGGTTGTCACCCAGCTGGCCGGCCTCGTCGCCGCCCCAGCACAGCACCTCCCGTTTCCCGTTCGTCGTTGGGTTGGTGCCGTCGGCGGCGCCCGACGCGATCGCGCAGGTGTGATCGCCTCCGGCGGTCACGGCGACCGCGCCGGTGATGGCGTCGACGGCGGCCGGTGTCGCGCGCAGGACCGCGGTGCCGAGGCCGAGCTGGCCGACGTGATTGTCGCCCCAGCACCAGATCGTCCCTTCGTCGCGCCGCGCGCAGCTGAACGTCTGGCCGGCGGCGATCTCCACCAGATGATTGAGGCCGCTGGCCGGGACCGGGACGTCGAGCCCGTCGGAGGTTCCATCGCCGAGCTGGCCCGACAGGTTGTTGCCCCAGCACCACGCGCTGCCGTCCTTGCGCACGGCGCAGGCGTGCAACGCGCCGGCGGCGATCCCGATCGGATCCGGTATCGACGGCACGCGCACCGGGCGCAGCGCCGGCGCGTCGTCGCCGTTGCCGAGCTGCCCCGCGCTGCCGTCGCCCCAGCACCACAGACCGTCGGCGCGCGTGGTGGCGCAGGTGTGCTGCAGGCCGACGGCGGCGCCGGTGACGTTCATCAGCCCTGTCACCGGGACCGGCTGCGGTTGATCGAGGGTTGTTCCGTTGCCGACCTGGCCGGCGCCGTTGCCGCCCCAGCACCACAGCGTCTCGTCGGAGCGTACGGCGCAGAAGTGCTGCCAGTGTCCGGCGATGGTTCGCGCGCCGGTGAAAGCAACCACCGCCACCGATCCGGTGTGGGGCGCGCCGGTGCCGTCGCCGAGTTGGCCGCGCAGGTTGCTGCCCCAGCAACGGATGGCGCCGTACGCGGTGATCGCGCAGGTCGAGGTGCTGCCCGCGGCGACCGCGGTCGCGCCGGTCACGCCGGGCACGCGCACCGGAAGAAGCCGCGATGTCGGATCGTCGTCGCCGAGCTGTCCGTCGGTGTTGGCGCCCCAGCAAAAGACCGAGCCGTCGCCGAGCACCGCGCAGCTGTGGCGGTCGCCGACGGCGATCGCGGTCGCGGGGCCCAGCCCCTGCACCGGGACCGCCTGCGAGCGCGCCGCGCTCGTGCCGTCGCCGAGCTGTCCATCGGTGTTGGCGCCCCAGCACTCGACCGCTCCGTGCTCGCGCAACAGGCAAGCGTGCGTGGAGCCGGCGCGCAGCGCGATCACCGGATTGTCGGGGCAAGCCGCGGTGACGCAGGCGCTGCTCATCGATCCGGCGAGCGCGACGTAGCGGCGCCCGGATGAACAGCTGGGATCGCTGGTGCTGCACTGGCCGCTCGGTTCACAGAGTCCCGCGCTGCCACACTGCGCGTGCGCGGTGCAGTGAAATTCCCCCTGGCCCAGGCAAGCCGGCAGCGACAGCGCGGCGGCGGCGCCAAGCCACAGGCCCACCAGGCGCGCCAGCCCCGTTGTGCCAGCGGCGCGCTTCAAAAGCGTCCCCCGATGCTGACCCCGATGCCGGCGCGCGTGCCCGGGCCGGCGCCAACGCCGACGTTGATGCCGGTCGCGGCCGCAGGAGGGCGATGCCGCACGCGCAGGTAGCGATAGATCGCGGCGCCGGTGAACGCCGCGCCGACGGAGAACGCGCCGATAGCCACGTGCGAGCGCTCGCGCGCCGTCGCCCAGTGCTGCGCGTACTCGGGGTAGGTCGACGACGACTGGTTCGCGTCGTCGCGCGCCGACAGCGCCGCGAAGCTGAAGGCGGTCCCGATCGCCAGCGCCGCGACGCCGCCTCCCAGCAACACGCCGCCCGCGACGTCTTGATACCAGGGCGGGGGCGGCGCGCGCGGCGCCGGTATCGTCGCCGCCAGCGCCGTCGGTGGGCTCTTCGCGACGTTGGCCGCCGGCGCCGCCACCTCTGCCGGCTTGCTCGCCATCTGCTCGGCGCAGCGGCCGAGCGCGATGTGCGCGGCGTTGGTCTGCACGTCGTCCGGCCGGCTGTCGAGGAACTTCTTGTACAGCGGCACCGCGCCCTTGCAGTCGCCGTTCAGCCGTAACGCCTGCGCCTCGGCAAACAAGAACTCGCGCCGAGGATCAATCGCGTACCCCGCCTCGAGCTCGGCGATCGCGCCTGCGTAGTCCTTGTCCCCATAAAGCGCGAGCCCGCGTTCATAGTGCCCGCGCGCCTCCTCACTCATCGCCGCACTCGTCCCCGTCGGCGTCTCCCCCGTCGGCGTCAGCGTCGGCGTCGGCGTGGCCGGCTCCGTTCCCGCGAACGCGCTGCCCACCGTCGCAAACAGGATCACCAGGCCGGCCGCGACCGTCGCCAGCAGGCCCAGGCCCCCCGCGCTAAGGCGGAATCGGCGAGTCGGGATCCCACTCTTTGAGCGCGTTCGATCGCGCATGGGCCGGCGCCGGCGGCGGAGCCGCACCGCGATCGGGATCGACCGACGCCGGCGTCGTCGGGGGGTCGACCTCGGCTCCGGCGGCGCGCGGTCGCGGGGCGCGCTTGGGCTTGGTGGCATTGGATGCAGACAGCGACTCGAGATGGCTCTCCACAGTATTCCCGGCGCGCGGGGCTGTCGAGGGTTTGGCGGGCGCGGCCTCGGCACGTGCGATCGGCGCGGTAGGCGATTGTGTGCCCGCGAGCGCGGGCGCGGTCGTGCTTGTGCTCGCGCTCGCGCCAGCGCCCATTTGCGCCCCAGCGCCGGCATGCGCGCGCGCGATCCTCTCAGCCCTCGCGCTTCGCTGGTCAGCCCTCTCGCTTCGCTGGTCAGCCCTCTCGCTTCGCTGGTCAGCGGTCTCGCTTCGCCGCCCGCCGATCTGAAACTGCAGCGCCGCCGTCACGCCGCCCGCCAGCGCCAGCGCCAGGGCGGCCGCGGCGAACGCCGGCGTGCGGCGCGCCCGTCGCCGGGCCGCGCGCTCAGGCGACAGCGCGTGCAGGTCGGTCGCGGTCGGTTGCGACGACGGTTCGAGGCGAGCCGACGCCGCCTCCACCTCGGCCAGGTGCTGCTTCAGCGACTTGCCCGACTGCTGCGCCCGCTGCCACTCGGCGATGCGATGGGCGAACAACGTGTGCATGTATTCGCCCAGCCCGACCGTCGACAAGACCAGCCCGTGCGCGCGCGCGAACGCCTCGATGTCCAGCTGCAGCGCCTGCGCCGTCGGGTAGCGGTCGTCGGGCGCCAGCGCCAGCGCGCGCCGCACGATCCGCTCCAGGTCGGCCGGGTAGGGGCCGTCCGGCAGCGTCGGCGCCGGCAGCTCGCCGTTGACGATCCGGTTCAGGATCTCGTAGTCGCTGGCGGCCCGAAACGGCGGCTTGACCGGTCGTCAGCTCGTAGAGCAACGTCCCCAGCGCGAACACGTCGCTGCGCCGGTCGAGCGCGACCCCGCGGCACTGCTCGGGCGACATGTAGGCGAACTTGCCCTTGAGCGCGCCTTCCTGGGTCTGCGTCCTTTGCGACGTCCACTTGGCGATGCCGAAGTCGGAGACCTTGACCGAGCCGCCATAGGTGACGAGCACGTTCGACGGTGAGACGTCGCGATGCACGATGTGCAGCGGATCGCCCTTGGGCCCGGTTTGATCGTGGGCGAAGTGCAGGCCGGCCGCGGCCGCCGCCAGGATCGTCACGGCGTGCTGCAGCGGCAGCTCGCGCGGCTGGTGCTCCTGTCCCGCGGTGCGTCCGGCGGCGTTCATGATCTCGCGCAGGTTGGCGCCGTGGACGTACTCCATCGCGAAGAACGGCGCGTCGCCCTCGTTGCCGACGTCGTAGACCTGGGTGATGTGCGGGTGGGTGAGCGTCGCCATCAGGCGCGCCTCGTCGAGGAACATGCGCCGCAGCTGCGGATCGAGGGCGTGCTGCGGCAAGATCCGCTTGATGACGATCAGCTTCTCGAACCCTTCGAGCCCGCTGGATTGCGCGAGATAGATCTCCGCCATTCCACCGACAGCGAGGCGACGGATCAGCTGATATTTGCCGAGGCGCTGGCCCTTGGGAAAAAGCTCCGAGAGCTCCTCCATCGTCCGTTATCGTACTCGCTTCGGAGTTCCTTTGGCACAGTTCCAACGAAACCCCGTACGTTGTTGCGCAACCGGTAGCGCAACAACAGGTACCGACCTGGCCGCGCGCCTCTGTTGCGTTGTCGCCTTGCGCCGCGCGCCGGGCGGGGTGGGATGCCGCGCCCCGGTCGAAGCCGCCGGTGTTCGGCGTGGCCCCACTCTTGCTGAGCTCTCGACCCGAGAAGGAGACCGACGAATGGCAACATTTCGGACTGCAGCGAGGATCGGGCTTCTGGCGACAGGGATTGCCGCCGGAGCGTGCTCGAAGAACAACAGCCCGGGACCGGTGCCGGCTGACGTCACGTCGATCATGTTCCTACAGCGTATGCCCCGCACCGACACGGGGAACGTGTTTGACTACACGAGCTACGTGCCGGGCGGCCGGCTGGTCACGCTGACGCCGCCCTCGGCGGACGGGAAGCTCGCGGTCCTCACCTCGGATCCGATGTTCGCCAACGCCGACATCATGTCGTACGACCTGTCGTTCGACGCCAAGTCGGTCGTCTTCTCGGCCAAGCTCAGCGACGGCGACCGGTTTCATCTCTACTCGATGAACCTGGACGGTACGAGCCTGATGCAGCTCACCAACGGGGACGACGACTACGTCTACCCGATCTACGTGCCGGGCCAGAAGATCCTGTTCATGACCAGCAAGAGCGTCGAGCCGGACGCCAACCAGTTCCGCGACGAGTACGAGCGCCAGACGACCGCGCAGGTCGGCACGGTCAACATCGACGGCACCGGCGAGACGCTGGGGCCGCGCAACGTCTCGCACCGCGTGGCGCCGACGCTGCTGCCCAACGGGCGCGTCGTCTACACCGAGTGGCGGCACATGGGCATGGTCAATGACGGCCACCTGCGCATGATGAACGAGGACATGACCGGCCAGCGCGAGGCGTTCGGCGGCGAGAAGGGCGGCGAGGGGCTGACCAACAGCTACCTCAAGGCGCGCTTCATCCAGACCACCACGCTGCCCGACGGCTCGCCCAACTATCAGATGATCGCGATCGGCACCTCGCGCGACCGCACGTTGCAGGCCGGCAAGCTGCTGCTCATCGACCTCAACGGCAGCGAGCTCAAATCGCACGGCACCGACCTGACGCCGCTGGTGCCGGGTGACCGAACGCCGAGCGCGCTCGGCGTCGGCCGCTTCTACGACGCCGAGGTCATCGGCAACCCCAACGACCAGAGCTTCCTCGTCTCGTGGGCCGACGGTCCGGTCGAGTCGGAGATCCTCGCGATGGCGCAGTCCAACGCCAACTTCGGTCTTTACGTCTTCGACGCCAAGAGCCAGACGCGCTCGCCGATCTTCGATGATGCGAAGTACTGGGACATCCTGGCGCGCCCGATCAAGCAGCGCGCCGAGCCGGCGCCGAGCTCGTCGCCGATCAGCGGCACCAGCACCACCGTCGGTTCGCTCAACGTCTACAACACCTCGCTGGTGCCGATCCCCGCGGGCAGCGTGGTCAAGGTCCGCCTCATCGAGGGCTTCTCGGGCGAGGAGGGGATTCGCACCTTCGGCACGACGGAGTTCGACGGACAGTCGCTTTACGGCGAGGTTCCGATCAATCCGGACAGCTCGTTCGCCGCCAAGGTGCCGGGCAACGTCCCCTTCCACATGCAGGTCATCGACAAGTTCGCGATGAGCATCGTCAACGAGTCGATCTGGATCAGCGGACGCGCCGGCGAGCAACGGTTCTGCGGCGGCTGCCACGAGAACCGCACCGACACGACGCTGATCGCCCCGGGCGTGCAGGAGAACGTGCTGCGCGGCGCGGTCAACCTCGACGTGCCGCGACCCCAGCGCGTGTCGACCAACTACACCTACGGCAACGTGCGCGGCGTTCCGTGGGACCTGGCGATTCAGCCGACGCTGACCGCGAAGTGCGCCGGCTGCCACGACGGCGACGCCAGCAAGCCCGGCAACCCGAGCTACACCGTCACCGACATGACCACGATGTCGAGCCAGACCTTCACGTTCAACCTGACCGGCGCCAAGCTGCCGATCACCGTTGGCGAGAGGATGACCGGTGACTTCACCCAGTCGTACATCTCGCTCATGGGTCTCGGCGAGATCCTCGGCGACGACGTTGTCCAGCTGACCGGTGACACCGTGGCCGCCGACGGCTACGTCTCGGCCGGGTCGGCGCACGACTCGACCGTGATCCAGATGCTGAGCCCGCCGCAGCAGTTCCCGGCGCCCGACCTGAGCGTGCGCGCCTTCGCCAACGTGAACCCCGCGGACCAGGTCTCGGCCGCGACCAAGGCCGCCGCCACGACCTGCGCCGCCGCGGGCACCTGGCCCTGCGTCCACCCGACGGAGGTCGGGGGCCAGGGCATGACCGCCGACGAGTTCTACCGCCTGATCCTCAGCATCGACATGGGCGGGCAGTTCTTCTCGCGCGAGAACAAAGCCGAAGCGTCCACTCCGTAACCCGGGAGCAATGACAATGAAGACCAACAACATCGGTTCCAAGCTCGGATTGACGCTGGTTCTCTCCGTCGCGCTCTTCGGAATGGGCGGAGTCTTCGCAACGGGCACGGCCCAGGCCGGTCACAACGGCAGCCCCGGCCTGATCAAGGCGGCGATCGCCTCGAACTCGGTCGACGCCATCGAGGCCGAGCTCGAGCGGTCGGAGTATCTGGTGTGTGGGGCGTGCAGCGACCTGGTCGTACCCCTGGTCGACCACCTCGATTACCGCGTCCGCAAGGTCGCGGCCTGGTGGATCGCCCGGCGCGGGGTCAGCCGGGAGGTCTACGTCAACATGCTGGGGCGGCTGTCGCAGCCCGACTCGTTCCTGGCCCGCAACGCCGCCGACGTGCTCGGCGAGCTCGGGTACACCGGCGCGATCCCGGCGCTGTCGGCGGCGCTGTCGAACCCGATCTTCTCGGCCGAGGCGCGCGCCGCATCGGCGCGCGCGCTCGGTTCGATCGGGCGTCCCGAGGCGTTCCCCGCGCTGGTCGCCGCGCTCGGCTCGCCCGATCCGGCGGTCAAGGCGGCGTCGCTGGCGTCACTGCGCCAGATCCAGGGCTTCCAGCAGGCCTCTGCCGCGGCGCCGTTGCTCGGCGACTCCGACCAGCAGGTGCGCGCCGAGGCCGCCCTCACGCTGGGGACGGCCCTGCGCACCGGCAAGGCTGGGGTTCAGCCGGCCGGGGTCGATCAACTGCTCGCCGTGCTGGCGACCGACCCCAGCGCCGACGTTCGCAAGAAGGCGGCCTGGTCGCTGGGTGAGATGGGCGCCCCGG
Organism: uncultured Pseudomonadota bacterium; assembly: GCA_963778795.1. Lineage (GTDB taxonomy): Bacteria > Myxococcota_A > Polyangia > Fen-1088 > Fen-1088 > DASRQZ01. Next base: position 404,500 of record CAVZVU010000001.1, read on the forward strand.
TCTCGCAGGCGGCGGCCGGGCTCGAGGCGGCGGCCAGCTCCGACAGCAACCCGGCTGTGCGCTCGCTCGCGCGCGTGGCGATCAGCAAGCTGACGCGATAGCGAATTGCGTTCACCTCGGGCGCCAAACGCGGCGCCCGAGGTGATAACATCGCCTCGTGAGCATTGTGTCAACGCCCGCAATGAAGCCCTCTTCATCGTCCTCTTCTTCCCCCTCTTCTTCGCCTTCTTCTTGGGCGCTGCTCCTCTGGAGCGGCGCCTTTTCATTTGTGGTGCTGACCAGCGCCTGCTCGATCAAGCACCCGACCGAGCAGCACTTCTACGATCAGCACATTCAACCGATCCTGAACAACTTCTGCGTCGGCAACACCTCCCCCTGCCACCGCATCGACGTCAACACCGGCGCGGCGCTGGGGAACCTGGACCTGTCGTCGTTCGAATCGGTGCAGAAGCGGCGCGACGTGCTGCGCACCTACGGCAGCTACCCGCAGCCGCTGCTGTTGCTGAAGGCGTTGAACGAAGGGTCGGTGCAGATCCCCTATCAACAGAATCTGTACCCGAACGAGATTCGCCACACCGGCGGCAACGTGATTGCGGCGACCTCGGACGCTTATTACGAGCTCAAGCGCTGGCTGGACAACGGCGCCAACCGCGACGGCCTGGCGCCGGCTCCGGTCGCCAACATGGGGCACGGGGCGTGCAGCACGGCGGTGCCGGGCACGCCGCCCGTGGTCAACGTCAACTCGTCGGCCTACAAGACGTTCGTCGGCGTCGTTCAGCCGAAGATCCGCGCGTCGTGCGCGTTCGCCTCGCTGCCACAGCTCGCCACAGTCGGACTTCTACATGACCTGCGGCGACGACGACGCGCAGCTGGCATTCAACTTCACGCGCGCATCGGGCTTCGTCACCCCGAACGGCGTCGCGGTCGAGCAGAGCGAGATCCTGCTGCGCCCGCTGGCGACGGCGGCGGGCGGCGTCAGCCACACCGGCGGCGTCTTCTTCGATTCGCGCGACGACTCGATCTGGCTGGCGTGGAAGAGCTGGGCCGGCCAGGTGCAGCTCGATCCGCCTGCGGCGCTGCCCAAGAGCAACGGGCAGCAGTTCTTCGAGGCCAACGTCATGCCCAAGCTCCTGCAGCGCGGCTGCGCGCTCGAGGGGTGCCACAGCCCCGACGGCTTCAACGATTTCCGTCTGCGCTCGGGCGCGCAAGGCTTCTTCTCGCAGTTCGCGCTCCGGCGCAACTACGACACCGCGGTCGACGAGTTCATGGCGCTCGACACCGTCGACGTCAAGCAGTCGCGCGCCGTGAAGAAGACGATCTTCGCCAGCTCGGGCGGCATGACCCACCGGGCCGGCCCGGTGCTCGACGGCGTCGATCAGACGACGAACCTCGTCGATTCGGTCGCGCCGTGTCCGGCGATCTTCGACCCGATGACCGCCAGCGCCTTCTGCACCTTCAAGCAGTGGCACGCCATCGAACGCCAGGACCGCGCCGCCGACGTGTCGCCGATGGCGACCGGTGACGTGATTCCGCTGGCGTTCGTGTCGCGGCCGCCGAACGGCGACACCTTGCTGCAGTTCGACACCTACCGCGGCGGCGCCGACCTCAAGCTGGCCGACGCCGTGCTGGGCGCCGACGGGATGGTCGCTTCGGTCGGCAACGTGCGTTCGGCGCTGACCGGCTGCGCGGGTCTGACGGGCGACGTCGACGTGCGCGGCCCCGAGTGGAGCTACGACGGCAAGCAGTTGGTCTTCGCGGCGCGCGCGGGGGCGGGCAGCGGCCTCGATCTGTGGCTGCTCGACGTCGGCGGCGCGGGCGGCTGCCGCCGCCTCACCAGCGACGACGGTCGCATGCAGGGGCTGGTGCGCGTGCACAACTTCGACCCGGTCTTCGCCCCCGACGGCAGTCTGGTCTTCGCGTCGACGCGCGCCGGGACGCTGACCCTCAAGAACCTGCTGCCCAACGCCGACCTGTTCCGCGTCGGCCCCGCGCTGGATTTCAGCGCGCCCGAACAGATGACCTGGCTGCTGAACTCGGAGATCTCGCCGGCATTCATGCAGGACGGGCGGCTCAGCTTCACCGCCGAGAAGGCGACCCCCGACTTCTATCAGCTGTCGGGGCGGCGCATGAACTGGGACCGCACCGACTACCACCCGCTGCTGGCGCAGCGCGCGCAGTCGAACGACACCTTCACCGCCGACCTGCACCCGTCGGTCAACTACCAGCAGGCGACCGAGATCCGCGAGGGGCTAGACCGGAACTTCGTGCTGATCCTCTCGGACGCCGGCGCGAAGGGTGGGGGCGGCGCGCTCGCGACGTTCAACCGATCGGTCGGCCCGTTCGAGGCCAACCGCTCCGATGCCGAGGTCACCTTCGTTCGCTCGCTGGAGATCGTCGACCGCGCGGCCACCGGTCGCGTCGGGACCGCCGGCGTCTACCGCTCGCCGTTCTCGCTGCCGAACGGCGAGATCCTGGCGTCGTACGCCGCCGGCGTCAGCGACCCCACCGCGCAGGACCCCAAGTACGACCTGGTGGCGGTCGCCTCCAACGGCACGCGCCGTCCGCTGGCCAGCGACGCGACCCTGTCCTATGTCGAGGCGGCGCTGGGCTACAAGCGCGCCGAGCGCCAGCTGTTCAAGAACCTGCCCCAGCTGGTGTTCGGCGGCCACGGTGACCCGGCGGGTGACGCCGCCGGCGACATGGCGACCATGCACTTCCCCGACCTGCCGATGCTGGCGACGTTGCTGGACGCGAACCTGCGCCGCGGCCGCGACGTGCAGGCGTTCGACAGGACCGCGTCGCTGCGCATCTACGAAGAGAAGCCCCCCACGACGCTGACCCCGACGCTGACCGGCAGCCAGATGGTCTACAGCGAGCGCGTGATGCGGGGGGTCGCCGGGCTCGAATCGGATCACTCGCTGAAGGTGTTGGTCCCGGCGCGCAAGCCGCTGATCCTCGAGCTGATCGACGGCGACGCGAAGCCGATCTTCACCATGCGCGAGGAGCACCAGCTGAGCCCCGGTGAGTACGTCACGCCGGGCCCCCCGCGCGCGGTATTCAACGGCATCTGCGGCGGCTGCCACGGCTCGGTGAGCGGCGCGGAGCTCGACGTCGCGGTGACGCCAGACGCGCTCACGGGCGCCTCGGTGTCGTTCTCACGCGATCTGAGCGCGAAATCTCTCCAGTAGATTCCCTGGCACAATCCGCGCATTTCGGGTCGTCCCGTCGATTTCCTTTCGGTCAACCCTCGCTGCGCGTAGGGCGGAGACGGCTCCGCCGTCGGAGCCCATCGCGGGAGGTTTGGAACCCTTTGAGGGTTCCAAGCTGCTGCGCGTAGGGCGGAGACGGCTCCGCCGTCGGAGCCCATCGCGGGAGGTTTGGAACCCTTTGAGGGTTCCAAGCTAGATGACGACTTGCGGCCGAATTCCGACTCGAATACTGTACGCCCCATCGTGCGTGAGTTCGGGAGCGCTCGGGTGGGCGTTTCCTCCGCGCGGAAGGCGAAGGTTTTTTCGAGGGAGAGATTCGAATGAGGAAGCTGACACTCTTGTTCGCGATGGTTGGGGTCCTGTTCACGGCTTCGGCGGCGCGCGCCCAGGGCTACGGCATGGCGGGGTGCGGCCTCGGGTCGCTCCTCTTCGGAAACGACAACACGGTTCTGATGCAGATCCTGGCGGCGACGACCAACGGGACGTTCGACAGCCAGACCTTCGGCATCACGTCGGGGACCTCGAACTGCACCGTGGGTGGCGTGGTCAAGGCCGAGCGCGAGCAGGCCGCGTTCGCCGAGGTCAACTTTCAGGACTTGAAGCGGAACATGGCTTCGGGTGGCGGAGAGTTCCTGACGTCGTTCTCGACGCTCATGGGCTGTGAAGACTCGGCCAAGCCGGTGTTCTTCAAGATGACCCAGGAGAAGCTCGAGGTGATCCTGCCGTCTGAGAAGAGCGGCCCGATGGATCTGATCGCCGGCGTGAAGACCCAGATCAAGGCCGACACGCGGCTGGTGAACGCTTGCACCGACGAGCGCGCACTGGCGCGGTCCGAGCACAAGCCGATGAAGATCGCCGCGGCTCACTAACGCACATTCGTTCAGAAGAGCCCATGACGCCCCGGCCATCCTTCGTGGATCGCCGGGGTTCGTTGTTTTTGGCGCCCGCTCCCAGCGCGCTGTTCGCGTTTGCGTTTGCGTTTGCGCCGCCCGCTGCGCGCGCCGCCGAACGCGCCGCCGCCTCCGATGACGGCGCGCCGCCGCCCGTGGTCGCGGAGTTGGTGCGCCTGGCCGGCGAGAAGCGGCTGCCGGAGACGCGCGAGTGGCAGGTGATGTTGCACTACCGGCCGACCCGGCTGGGCGGCTGGGAGAGCCAGGCCGACGGTCTGGGATTCTTCTTTGCGGGCAAGCGGGGAAAGACCGATCCCGCCGCCGAGCTCGCGGCGACGATCCGGGCGCTGCTGGCGCCGGCGGTGCGCGATCCGAACAACCCCGAGACGATGCACCCGCAATGTCGATTTCCCGCGCGCTATGCCTGGCTCAAGCGCGAGCTCGGGGCGCCGTCGGACTTCGTCGATCAGCCCTGCCCGCTGCTCGATACCTGGCGCACCGGGATCTCGGCCGAGGCGGTGACGCTGGTCTACGCGACCGCGTATCTCAACGGACCGGCGTCGATGTACGGCCACACCTTCTTGCGTCTGTCGCGCGCGACCGGCGAGGGGAACCCCCTGCTCGACTACGCGGTCAACTTCGCCGCCGACGCCGACACCAAGAACGGGTTGCTCTACGCGTTCCTGGGCCTGACCGGCGGCTTCGCCGGCCACTTCTACGTCGTCCCCTACTACGTGAAGGTGCAGGAATACACCAACATGGAGAGCCGCGACCTCTGGGAGTACGAGCTCTCCTTCACCGGGGAGCAGGTGCAGCGCCTGGTGCTGCACGCCTGGGAGACCCGGACCACCTACTTCGACTACTACTTCATCGACGAGAACTGCTCGTATCAGCTGCTGACGCTGCTGGAGGCGGCCGAGCCGAGCTTGCACCTGATCGACCGCTTCGGCGGGCGCGTGGTTCCGGCCGACACCGTCCGCGCGGTGCTGGAGCAACCGGGGTTGATCCGGCGTGTCGCTTCGCGCCCGTCGCTGGTCAGCACCATGACCGAACGGAAGGCGCGGCTCGACGGCCGCGAGCTGCGCAGCGCCGAGGCGCTGGCCAAGTCTCCCCCGGAGAGCACCCCGCCGGATCCGACCGGCATCCCGGCGCGCCGGCAGGCGCAGGTCATCGACGCCGCTTACGACCTGCTTCGCTACCGCGAGGGGCTGAAGTCGGCTGAACCGACCGAGAGCTTCAAGAAGCGCGAGCGCCGCCTGCTGCTGGCGCGCGGACGAACCGGCGAGCCGCCGCAGGAGGTGATCGCGCGTGCCTCCGTCGACGCGCCGGAGCGCGGGCACGGCACGCTGCGGCTGGCGGTCGGCGGCGGCGTGTCGGCGGTCGGGGGCAGCTTCGAGACGCTGGCGATCCGGGGCGCGATCCACGACTTCCTCGATCCTTCGGATGGCTACCCCGAGAGCGCGCAGCTCGAGATGGGGAACCTGCGCGGGCGGTTCGACAACGCCAGCCAGCGCCCGCGGCTGGATCGCATCGACCTGGTCAGCATCCTGTCGGCGGCGCCGATCGACCGCTGGGTGCACAGCGTATCGTGGAAGGCCTGGATCGGCGTCGAGAACGCGCGCGAGCTCGGCTGTGAGCGCCCGAGCTCGGACATCGCCGGCTGGCGCTGTCTGTACGGGGGCGCCACGACCGGCGGCGGTTTCGCGACGCGCTTCGGCCCGGGGCGGCGCTTGCTGACCTTCGCGCTGGTCGAGACCGACGCCGGCGCCGGGCCGGCCTTCGCGGCCGGGCACGACTTCCGGGTCGGCCTGGGCGGCGAGGGGGGCTTCGTCGGCGAGGCGAACGCGGTGTGGCGGTTCCAGCTCGGCGCGCGTTACATCTACTACCTGCTAGGCGACACCCACCCCAACTTCCGCACGCGCGTCGCCCAGTCGTTCTCGATCGGCCGGGGGCTGGCGCTGCGCCTGGCCGTCGACACCGCGGGCAGCTACGCCGAGGCCGCGACCGAGCTGGTCGGCTATTTCTGATGAGCCTAGAAGCGCAGCGCGAACGAGGTCTGGCCGATATAGGCGACCTTGCGATCGAAGTTCGGCGCGTCGCTGGAGTCGAGGTGATAAAAGAGCGCGTCGAACTTTCCCGAGAGCTCGATCTCCGAGTACCAGGCGTTGCGCTCCTGGCCGGGACGGCGGACATAGGCGAGCTTGACGCTGCCGAGGAGGTTGCTCATCGGTGACATCTCGCGATCCCCGGTCCAGTACTGGCCGGCGGGACCGAGCGTCTGATATTCGCGTGACGTGCGATAGAAGCTGGCGCCGGTCTGCTGGTGAAAGCGCGCGCGCAGGGTGAACAGGAAGTGCTGCGCCCAGTATTGGTTGTAGTTCCCCTCGGCGGTGTTCGCCATGATGCCCCAGCTGTCGCGATAGATGCGGACGCCGCCGGTCAGCGACGCGCGCATGTCGGGCAGCGCGTAGGCGGCGCGGCCGAAGGCGGCGTAGCGCTGGCGGAAGCCGGGCATGCGTTCCTGGGGCGTGCGGTGCTGACTGCCGACCAGCACGGTGCGATAGGGGTTCGACTGAAAGCCGTCGAGGATCTGGATCGTGCTGCCAACCTGCAGCACCAGGCGCGGCGTGGCGGTCCAGGTCAGCGAGGGTTCGAAGGTGTCGATGCCGAGACGGTGGGTGACGACGTCGGTCATCCCGCCTTGAAAGCAGTGCGCCGAAGAGGCAAGCGGCTGCAGATCCAGCGGCTGCCCCGCGGCGGCGGCGTTGTTGGCGTCGCAGACGGTGTCGAAGTTGTGGGTGTAGCCGACGCCGAGGGTGAAGTTGTGGTCGACGAGATCGCTGTGGCTCGCCGCGGAGATCGCGCTCGACTTGTAGTCGCTCTCCCAGCCGTACGAGTAGCTGGCCGATAGCCCCGACGTCGGGCGGTTGAAGTCGAAGCCCGCCTTCACCTGCTGGCGCACGTCGGAGAACTTGGTGGCCGTGGTGACGGCGTCGACGCCGCTCGAGGGGCCGAAGGTGCGGGGCGTCGCGCCGCTGACGATATCGACCTCGTAGCCGGCGGCGAAGTTCAGCGTCGAGCCGAGCGCGGCGCTGGCGTCGACCTGCGGGTGAATCACGGTGACGCCCTGGTTGCTGGTCGAGGGCTCGCGGAACAGGGTCACGCGCGACGACGCCTCGGTGTTGGCCGCCGCGCGCGCGCCGGTGAGCGCCAGCAGCAGCGCCAAAAGGACGCCGGCGCTGGCCGCGAGACGCGGGCGCCCGGTTGTCGGTCTCAGTTGCAACCGCATCCCCCGCCCGACGTGCCGCTGCCGCCGACCGCGCCCTCGCGGTTGGCCAGCATGTGTTGATCGGCGGCGCGCTCCTGCGGATCGCCGTCGAGGTTCATGATCTTGTCGGCGAGAAGCTCGCGCTGGTGCGGCTTGACGGTCCAGGTGGCGCCGGCGGTGGCGGTGGCGCAGCCGGAAGCGAAGAGGCTGGCTGCCAGGAGGAGGAACGCCACCAAAGCGGCCTTAGAAATGAATTGCGAGTGCACCGGAGTACTCCTGGATGCGTTGGGTGTGGTTGGGGTCGAAGATCACGTAGTGGCGGAAGTCGCCGCGCAGCGTGAGGCGCTTCTTGAGCGCGACGAGCAAGCCGCCGCCGACGTTGACCATGCTGTAGTGGCCGGCGGTGATGGTGAACTGGTCGGCCTTCTTGTTGCCGCGTGCGCCACCGCCGGCCGCGGCCAGGAACGGCGTCACCGGTGAATCGGGCCAGAGAAAGGCGTTGAAGCCGCCGCCGTAATAAAGGACGTCGAGCTGGTTTCCGACCGTCTCACCCACGAAGCCTTCGAGGGTGACGTGCGGTTCCAGCACCACCGACGGCCGGAACAGGAACATCCCGTCGCCGCCCAGCATGCCGGCCGAGAAGGTGAGGCCGACGCGATATTCGAGCAGCGGCGGCGGCGAGAAGACCGAGTCGCGCATGCGCCGCCAGACCGAGGGGCCACGCGCCTCTTCCGACGCGTCGACGTCGAGCGGGAAGACCTGGTCGCCGAGCAGCCAGCCGTAGGTGCCGTCGGGGAGCTGGACGCGGAACCAGTTGTCGGTGGTCGAGCGGCCGATCGCCGGCAAGACCTCGCCGCGCGGGGCGACGTAGACGACGCGGAAGCTGAAGCCGGGCCCGGTGTGGACGTTGGCCTCGTCGGCGATCACGCGCACCAGCGCTTCGTCGCCGGCGCACGCGCGGCGCGGGGCGGCGAGCGTCGCCGCGAGCGACGCGGCCAGCACCAGGGACGCAGCCAGCCAGCGACCGGACGTCGTCGTCGTCTTGGTCGTCGTCGTCGTCGTCGTCACGGCGCCGCCACCCACATCTCGAGCAGGGTTGCCTCGGGCCCGTTCGGGTCGATCAACTTGCCGCCGCCGTGGGTGACCAGGCCGGCGGGGTTGGCCAAGAGCGGGCTCGAGTGAACGTTCGAGCACTCCATGTTCTCGGTCACCGAGCGGTAGTTCGCCGCCCAGTTGGGGGGCAGCGGCAACATGACCATGCCGGCGACCCCTTCGGGAACCTTCAGCGACAGCGGGCGACCGGCGGCGTCGGCGTGGCACGAGGCGTCCGAACAGTGTCGGCCGCCGTAGTCCTTGTTGAGGAACATGTCCCAGACGCCGCCGTTGGCGAAGAAGTCCTGGCTCGGCCGGCAGGCGTTGACGTCGGCGGGCGGATCGCCAAGGTCGACCGTCGAGCAGCCGGACATCGTCAGTGCGCCCGCGGCAAGCGCGCCCGCGGCCAGCGCGATGCTGAGAATCATGCGCGCGCGCCTCAAAACGTGTACCTCAGGTAGGTGGTGGCGATCAGATCGCGGCTGCCGCTGATGTCGCGCAGCCAGAAGTAACCGCCGCGCAGGCCGACCGAGAAGTGCCGCGACAGCGAGTGGTAGTCGACGCCGGCGCCGCCGCCCGCCGTGAAGCCGGTGCGCCAGCGCGTGAGGTAGCCGTCCTGATAGGGGATGGTCGCCAACAGATTCGAGGACAAGCGCGCAGCGCCCAGGCCGCCCTCGGCGAAGACCGAGGTCTGCCCGAAGCGGATCGTCAGCTTCGCCTCGGCCATGCCCTGATAAAGCTGCAGCAGCTGAGCGTCCTGCGGCATGCCCGGGAACGAGGTCTGGTGGGTCGACCCCAGCGCGTGCAGCTGCACGGCGAAGAACCGGGTGATGTCGTAGCCGATGCGCGTGCCGATCGCGACCCCGGGCCCAACCTTGCCGCCGCCGGCCGCGCCGAAGAAGACCACGCTGCCGAGCTCGCCTTCGGTGTAGAGGCCGCGCGCGAACTTGGTCGGATCGGGGAAGATCACCGGATTCGGCTCGTCGGTCACCTGCGCGCGCGCCGCACGCGGCGCCGCGGCCAGCGTGGCCGCGACGGTCGAAGTCAAAGCGAGGAGAAAGCAGAATCTAGGTCGCAAGGTCGTGACTGGCGCTAAGGCGTGGGCGCAATGGTGGGGGTGTAGACCGTCGGCGTCGGCACGAAGAGCCGATCGCCGGAGTCGTGCAACAGCTGATCATCGTCGGAGCGCACGCGCACCATGAACTCGCATTTCATGTGCGTCTCGGCGATGAGGGTGACGTCGATCTCCTGCATGGCCGGGATCACGACGTTGGTCGGCACCATCTCGAGGCCGATCGGGTTCACATCGGAGCGGTTGATCAGGACCGCCGCAAAGGGCGCCATCCAACGCCCCATGGCGTCGAGGTCGAGCGAGCCTTCGATGAAGTCGTCTTCACGCAGCGTCCCCTGATAGACCTGCCCGGCGGCGAGCGAGCGCGGCGGCGGCGCCATCAGCGCCAGCGGCTGGGTCTTCTGGTTGGCGGCGGCAAACGCCGCCCCGACCACCGTCTCGTCGTACTTCACGAACTCGCTGGCACCGTCGACGGCGACGGTGAAGATGCCGTCCTTGCTGTCGAGGTTGGTCACCGTGTATAGCAGCTCGAGGTGGATCCGATCGCGCTTGAGCCAGGGCACGTCGAAGCCGAGGCGCGTGCTGTCGGCGTCGAGCTGCGTCTGTTCGGTGGCGTTCGGCTGGCGGAAGCGCAGCACCACCGCGCCGAGCACGCGGTTAGGCGCGCCGGTCATGTCGGTGCCGCTGACGTCGAGCGCCGCCGGCGCCGCGATGTAGATCGGTTCGTTGAGCGCCTGGCAGCCGGCCGCGCTCGCCGCCCCCGCCGCCATCACGCCGAGCGCCAGCAAATGCCTGCCCATCCCCGTTCCCGTTCCCATCGCTACGACCCGCCCTTGAAGATGAAGGGGTAGTTGACGTTGGTCTGCGCGGGCGCCTTGGGGAACACCCACTGCTTGACCTGGCGCAGGATGCATCCCTCGACGGCGGCGTCGCTCATCGACGTCGTCTTGACGTTGGCCTTGCCGACGGTGCCGTCGGGCTGGATGTTCCAGAAGATCGTCACCGTCCCGCCCAGCGTCGCCTTGCGCTGCAGCTCTTTCTCGTAGCAGTACGACACGCCCGACTTGTGGGCGCGCACGACCTTGTCGATCTGCTCCTTGGTCAGCGAGCCATCCATGTCGCCGTTGCCGAGGCCGACGCCGATCTTGACCTCCTTCTCGCCGCGCTCGACCAGCTTGGGCCCGCGTCCGTGCCCCTTGCTGCCGCGCCCGCCGGTGTCGAGGTTACCGGCGCCGTAGATGTGGCCGTAGCCGGTGCCGCCGCCGCCGCTGCCCGAGCCGCTGGTGGTCAGACCACCGGCGCCGTGTCCGGCGACGGTCTTCGCGCCCGCCATCCCGGCGACCGCCTGCTCGACGTCGTTGCTCTCGGCGAACAGCTTCGACAGCCCAGAGCCCTCGCGCTTCTCCTTGCCGATCAGACCCAGCAGGCCGGTCTTGGCGACCTTCTCGCGCAGAACGTCCTTCTCCCCCTTGGCAACCACCGTCTCCTTGGGCTTGGCGTCGTTGCGTCCGATCTTGCCGGCCTTCTCCTTGGCCTTCTTCATCTGGCCTTCGTCGGCCTTCTTCTCCTCGGCCTTCTTCTTCTCGGCGCGCTGGTGCGACGCGACCTTCTCAGCCTCGATCGGCGCCTCCAGCTTGACCAGACGCTCGGCGCTGATGGCCAGCGTCTTGGGCGGCTCCTTGCTCCACAGCAGCGCCAGCAAGGTCGCGAAGCCGCCCAGGATCAGCGTCGCGATGGTGATCGTGCGCCGCAACAGAGGATCCTCGTGGCGCGGGCGGCCGATCAGCTCGGGTTCGTCGACGAAGCGCAGCTCGATCCGGAGGTCCTTCGCCTCGGGCATCACGATGCGCGCGCGATCGCCGGGGGCGATGGTGACCTCTCGCAGATCGCCGGCGCGGCGCCGCGCCGGCGGGCCGGCGAGCAGCTCGCTCACGGCGACCGACTGGCCGGCCTGCTGGATCTCGCCCTGCATTCCAGGAGCGAGCCGGACCACGTAGGCGCCGCGCTTGGGTCGCGCCAGCGTGAACTTGGCTCGCCCGCGGTGTACCGGAGGGGTGGTCAGCATCGCGCGCTTCGACGGTCCCACGGTCACGCGGCGCGAGCGCCGCAGCAGCTCGTAACAAAGGATCTGGTTGCGCCAGACCATCGCCACCTGCAACACGGTCTTGCCGGAGGTTGTTTGTGTGGGGCCCGGCGCGGGGGACGGGGCGTCGGCCGTGGTCGGCGTCGGCGGCGCGCGCGGCGGCGGCTCGGGCGGCGCGGACAGCGTGGGGGCCGGGGCCGGCGGCACGAAGCTGCCGGCGGGCTGCGCCGGCGACGAGTACCCATTCGGCGGCGGGAGCCCGACGGGCGAAGGGATTCTGTGGGCCTGACTGGTGCTACTCGCCAAGTGTCACCTACAGATTCTTGTCATCGGCGCTTTTCTCGAGTTCCTTCATGAACGAGCGCGTGTCTGGCGCCGACATGTCGAGCTCGAGCTTGACGCGGTTGAGGAAGTAGAGGAGCTGGGGCGTCTTGAGCTTTCCCTCGACGTCCATCGCTCCAAAGTTGTAGGTCTTGCTCTTGAAGTTCTTGCCCGCTCCGCCGCCGCCCTCGGCGACCGCGGTCTTCGTTCCCTCGTCGGACGCGCTCGATCGATCACCGCCTCCAGCGCTGGCCGGCGCAGAAGAGGAAGACGACGTGGACGACGTCGATGTCGATGTCGATGCCGGCGCCGGTCGCCGCTGGACCTCGCCGCCGCGCGCCGCCCCCGCCCTTTTGGCGCCACCGGCCGCCTTGGTACCGTGTCCTTGCGCCAGCAGAACGCCGAGCAGCAGCGTCGCCGCCGTCATTGCAGCTCCTTGAGCCGGGCATCGGCGTCGGCGCGCTTGGGATCGGCGCCGTCGGCGGCCTGCTTGAACTGGTTCAAGTAGTCCTTCGCCTTCAGCTTGTCCTTGTCGTAGTCCATGTAGAGGATCGCCAGGTTCCACAGCGCCGGCGCATAGTCGGGCTCGATGTCCAGCGCGCGCTCATAGGCGCGGCGCGCGAGATCCAGCTTCCCCTCGCCGCGCGCGGCGACGCCCAGCGCGACCTGGGCGTCGGCGTCGTTGGGATCGATCTCCACCGCACGCTCGAGCTCTGCGCGTGCGCGCTTGTAGTCGCCGCAGTCCAGGAAGACCACGGCCTTGTTCAGGCGCGCCTGAACGTATTTGGGATCGAGCTCGGACGCTTTTTGAAAATGCAAAAACGCCTCCTGGTCATGACCCCGGTCGAACGCGACTAAGCCAAGGTTGTTCCAGACGAACGCGCTCTTAGCGTCGAGATCGGCGGCTTTTCGCAGCGCGGCCTCGGCAAGATCGAGCTTGCCCATTTTATAGTAGGTAAGCCCGAGAGCGTTATAGGCGATTACGGTCTTTCCGACGGCGGCGTCGCCTTGCCCACCTTGTCCCAGGAGTACGCGCGCCTGCTCCAATGACTCCTCCAGCTGGCCGGCCTCGCGCAGCATCTGGCCGTAACGCGCGCGCATGTCGGTGTCGTTGGGATCCGACTCCAGCCACTTGGCATAAAGCTTCGCCGCGTTCTTGGCCTGGTGCGCGCGCCGCAGCGCCTCGCCGAACGCCAGCAGCGTCTTGCGTGACCCCGGCTGCACGTCGAGCGCCTTGCGGAAGCTGTCGATCGCCTTGTCGTATTCGCCCAGCGACGCCGCGAGCACGCCCAGGTTGTGCCAGGCCTCGAAGAGGTTGGAGTCGATCTGCGTGGCGCGCTGCAGATGTTGCTGCGCGTCTTTGTAGTGCTTGCGCCCCATCTTCATGATGCGCAGCCCCTCGTTGAACTCGGCCTGCGCCTCGGCGCCGACCTTGGGCAACGCGACAACCGCGATCGGCGCCGACGGTCCCGCCGCGGGCGGCGCGTGGCCGCAGCCCGCCAGCGCCAGCGCCAGCGCCAGCGCCGTTGCGCCCAACCGCGCCGTCGCCGTCGCCGTCGCCGTCGCCGTCGCCGTCGCCGTCGCCCTCCTGGCCAACCTACTTGTCACGGCGCACCTCTTCGATCCGCTCCATGGTGACGCGCGGTTCGCCCATGCGCGCCATCAGGCGGATCTCGTTCTCCTTGGGGTACTCGTTCTCGGCCAGGCGCGATAGCGCCTGCCGGATCGCCTGGGTGTGCTTGTTGTAGACGCCGATCTGGATCGCCTTGGCGTAGCCCGACTTGTAGGCGTCGATGGCCTTGTCCTCGATGACCACGACCACCTTCTCGAGCTCGTCGCGATAGACCTGCTTCTCTTCCTCGTTCAGATCGCCGGGGACCGGGGCGTTGCGCATCGCCTTGGCGTAAGCCTCGTAGCCCTGCCCGATGCGCAGCAGGCCGGCGGTCGCCCACTCGGGCGACTGGTAGGTGACGACGTCCAGGTAGACCCCCTTGGCCTGCTCGAGCAGCTTGGCCTTCTCCTCCAGCACCTTGGCCAGCTGCTTCGGCTTGCCGGCGATCTTGATCCGCTCGTACTCGTGAAACACCAGCTCGCCCTGGATGTAGCGCGCCTGGGCGGCGTAGTAGGTCGCGTCGTCGCCGCCCGATGTCGCCCCGGTCTTGCCGGCGCCGCCGCCCTTGCCGTGGCCGCCCTTGCCGCCGCCGCTGTACAGCGCCAGCGCCTTGCCGGCCGCATCCCTGGCCTTCGCGTCGTTGCCGGCCGACAGATACGCGTCGGCCTCGCGCGTGAGCGCCTCGATCGTCTTCGCGTCGCCGGGATAGACGCGCGCGAAGTCGGCGAAGGCTACCGCCGCTTGCTTCCAGTCCTTTTGTTCCTCGCGGACCAGGCCGACGTGGAAGGCGACCTCCTTGGCGTCGCTCTTGTCCTTGAAGCGCCGCGCGTACTCGCCGTAATGCTTGATGGCGCGATCGTGCTGTCCCAGGCTCTGGCGCAGCACGCCCGCGCTGCGGAGCGCGTCGGCGGCGTGCGGGTTCTGCGGATAGCGGCTGGCCAGCTGCTCGTACAGCGCCGCCGCCTTGTCGTAGTAGGCGATGTTCTCCTCGATGCGCGCCGCGGTGAACAGCGCCTCGGGCGCGTCGGGGCTCTGCGGGTACTTGTCGGCGAGATCCTTGTAGGCGGCGACCGCCTCGTCCTGCTTCTTGGCCTTCTCCAGCACCGCGGCGGCGTTGTTCAGCGCCTTGGGGGCCTTCTCGTCCTTGGGATACTCCTTGGGGACGCGCATGAAGAACTCCGCCGCGCGGTCGTACTTCCCGGCGGCGGTGTACTTCTCGCCCGACTTCATCATCGAGCCGACGATCAGCTTGTCCATGCGCGCCTGCTCGTCCTTCGACGAGAACGCCTTGGTCTTCTTGAGGCGGCGCGCCCAGCTCTCGATGTTCTCGTAGTCCTTCGCCTTGCCGAGCGCGTCGAGGATCTTGTCGCCCGCGGCGCCGGCGTTGGGATCGTCGGGGTAGCGCTCGACAATCAGGCCGAAGCGCTTGATCGCCTCGTCGTAGTCGCCGTAGTCGAAGAAGAACTGACCGTTCTTGTAGATGACGGTGATGATCTCCTTGTCCTTGGGGAACAGCGTGGCGTACAGGTCGGCCGCCTCGGCGAACTGGCGGTCGCTGTCGGTGATCTCGCGCTTGCCGCCGCCGGCGGCGGGGCCCGGCGCCTTGCGGACCTTCTCGAATGAGGTCATCGCCTGCAGCAGCGCGTCCTTGTGGTACTTGCTGACCGGTTGGGTCTTGGCGACCGCCAGGTATTCGCGCCCGGCCTCGTCGTACTTCTGCAGCTTGAAGTTCAGGATGTCGGCGCGCAGGTAGCGCAGCTCGACCGCGTCGGCGGCGTCGGCGAAGTTGGCGAGATAGAACTGGTAGGCCTCGGCGGCGCGCGCGTAGCGCTCCTTGTCGACCACCTTGCTGGTCTTCTCGTTCTGCTGCGCCTCGGCGTGCATGCTCTTGGCCAGGTTGCGGATCAGCTCCTCGGCCATGGTGCGCGCGTGCTGCACCGTCTTCGGCCGATCCTGATTCGCCTTGGCCCAGGCGCTGCGCCCGCTGTAGCTGTCGGCCAGCTTGCGCATCTCGGCCACCGCGGTCTTCACGTCGCCCAGCAGCTGGTACGACTCGACGATCCGCTTGTGATAGTCGGGCGCCTCGCCGTCGTTGGGGTCGAGGGTGATCAGCAGCCGGTAGGCCTCGATGGCGCGCTCGTAGCGCGTCTGATCGAACACGGTGTCGGCCAGCCGCCGCAGCATCTTCTGCGAGTATTCCTTGCCGCCGATCTGCGCCAGGAACTCGAAGGCGTCGGCGGCGGTCTTCGAATCGTCCTCGGTGAACAGCTCGACCAGGTAGTCGAGCGCCTGCCCCTGCAGCTCGGCGGCGCGCTTCTGCTCGGCCTCGCTCTTGCCGGCCTTCTTCTTGGCCAGGTCGAGGACGTCCTTGAAGCGCTCGGCGCTCTTGGTCGTCTGTCCCAGCTTCCAGTAGCACCAGGCGGTCTTGAACAGCGCCAGGTCGTAGAGCGTCGACTTCGGGTGCTTCAGCACCTTCTCGTAAGCTTCCAGCGACGTCTTGTAGTTCTGCTGCTCGTAGAAGCGATACTCGGCGATCGCCATCCAGGCGTCGGCGGTGAAGCGCGAACGCGGAAATCGGTCGATGATGATCTGGAAGTACCGGATCGCCTCGCCCAGCTTGCCCTGGTCGCGCAGCGAGAAAGCGTAGAGGTAGATCACGGTGTCGATCTTGCGGAAGCGCGGGTATTGCTTGATCAGACGGTCGTAGACCGACTGCGCGCGCGCCAGGTCGACGGTGGGCGGCCGGCGCGGCACGCGCGGGCAGGCCTCGCGGCTCTCGTGACAGGCGGTGACCGCGGCCTGGTAACGCTCCATCTTCTCGAGATAGGCGGCCTTCGACTCCTCCCAGTACAGCTCGGCCAGCTTGTACAGCGCCTCGGCTTGCTCGCCGCCGCGCGTGCTTTCGCGCAGGTAGTCTTCCAGCAGGCGAATGCCTTCGCGGCGCGCCTCGGTGACCTGCTTCTCCTTGATCCGGATCGCCTGCTCCAGCACCGGCGACAGCGGGTGCTCGGCGTCGGCGGCGCCGTCGTTCTTGTTCGCGCCGGCGGCGTTCTTGTCCTTGGCCTTCCCGTTGTCCGCCGGCTTGTCCGCCGGCGCGTCGACGGCCTTCTCCTCGGCGCCCAGCGTGGATCCCCACGCCGCGCTGCCCGCAGCCAGCGAAACGATCACCAGCGCGGCGATCGACGATCTATGTCCCCCGGCCCTCATTTGTAGTTGTCGTACTCATCGCTCCAGTGTTCACCCTCGAACGGCCAGTACTCCTCGTCGTCGCCCATCAGCCCCTCGAGCTGCAGCTGGGCGAACATCTCGGGCGGGTAGCGACCGTCGCGCAGGTTGGCGATCTCGATCTCCAGCTTCTTCTTCTTGCCGATCACCGCGTCGATGTGGGTCAGGCGGGCCTGCACCAGCATGTGGCGCAGGCGGTTGTCGAGATCGACCAGCGCCGCCTCGGCGATCGCCGTGGTCGCCGCGACCAGGCGCGCGCGCAGCCGTTGCGCCTCGCCGCCCAGCACCAGCGCTTGCGTGGCCTCGCCGTTGAACGGGCCGCCGCGCGTGCTCACCGGGCGGGCCGCCTTGCGCGCGTCGTGGAGCAGCGCGCCGACCCGATCCTCCATCTCGGGATCGCCCTTGGCCAGCGGCGCCAGCGCGCTGATCTGCTCGACCAGCTGCACCGCCTCGGTGGCGTCGGCGCCCTTGGCCTTGCCGGTCTGCTTCGCGGTCATCTCGTCCCAGACCGCCACCTGCTCGGGCAGCTGGCCGACCTCGCGATCCAGCGCCGCCAGGTAGCTGTAGTAGCGATAGAAGCGGCTGTCGATCTTCAACAGCTCGACGATGCGGTCGGTCGGGTGGCCGAGCTCCGACTTGCTGAGCAGGCGCCGGTAGAGCACCGCGCGCCGCCCCGGATCCTTGATCAGCGCCGCGACCTCGGCCTCGATCGGGACGTAGGTCTTCACCAGCTGGTCGAGGGTGGTGCGCACGTTCTCGAACTTGCACGACTTGAGATCGATCATCGCGTGCAGCAGCATCACGTCGGGCGCCAGCGGCGACTTCGGGAACATGCGATCGAACTGATCGATGAACGCGCCGGCCGCCTCGTACTCGCCCTTCTGGAACATCGACCAGGCGGCCTCGAACAGCGCGTCGGGCAGGCGCTCCGAGTCCTCGGGCACGCGGAAGTAGAAGTAGTAGGCGTCGTCGAACTTGCCCTGTTCGTGGGCGATGCGTCCCAGCGCCAGGTAGGCCAGGTCCTTGATCGCGTAGTAGCGCCCGTCGATGAAGAACGAGAAGCGATCCTTGTCGGCCTGCTCGACGATCTCGCACAGGTTGCGGCGCGCCATCGCGAACCGCTGCTGGCGCGCGGCGATCAGGCCGCGGAAGTAGAGCGCCGACGCATGAAAGCGCGACTGCCGGTCGACCTCGCCGAAGGTCTGCGCGGCGCCGCCGAGGTCGCCCTTCTCGTAGGCGACCTTGCCGCGCAGGTAGGCGCGCTCGTTCTCGCTGTCGCGCGGCAGCGGATCGTCGAGCTTGATCCCTTCCAGCAGCGCCAGGAACGCCGTCTGCTCGCGCGTCTCCAGCGCCGCATCGACCATCGTGCGGTAGGCCGCGGTGAAGTAGGCGTGCTTGGGGCCGTGCCCCAGCACGCGCAGCAGGTAACGCTTGGCCGAGTCATAGGCGCCCGAGCGGGCGAGCGCGCGTCCGAGCGTGAACTCCGCCGCTTCGTATTCGGGCGCGTAGGCGAAGCTGGTCCAGCGCGGCGACTCGACGACCCGGAACAGGCGCGTGGTCGCCGCCTGGGGATTGCCGGTGACCAGGTCGTCCTCGGCGGCGTGCAGCGTCTCTTTCAGCTGCGGCAGTGACGGCGGCGCGGCCGGTGCCGCCAGCACGCCCGACTGTTCGAGGTCGGTCAGGTACTGGCTGACCGGATCGCGCGTACGCGGTTCGGCCGCGGGCGCCGCAGGCATGTCGGGCTGCTGGGCCAGCAGAAGGAAGAGCAGGGGCGCCGACGCCGAGATCATTTCAGGGTCTCGAGCTCAACCTCGATCTCGGGCTCGTACTCGGGCGCGTCGCCGTCTTCGTCGCCCTTGATGTCGACGCGCGTGCGCTTACCGTCGGGGACGATGATCGCGAAGGTGTGCTCGGAGACGTAGCCGAGCTTGTCGCTGTCCTTGCTCTTCTTGCCGGGGCGGATGTCGATCCGCAGCGTGAGCGCGTGCGGGCCCGGCTTGACCGGTCGCTCGGCGACCGTGACCAGATCGTCGGTGACCGGCTTGTCACCCGAGTCCCAGACGTCGGCGCCGTCGAGGCGCACCGAGGCGTGGTGGACCAGATAGCTCGGCCCCCCCTTCCAGCGGAAGGTGGCGCTGAGCCGCGAGGACCAGAGCCCCTCCTCGACGATCTGCGCGCGCGAGCGTGCGCGAAACAGCTCGTCGCGCAGGCGATCGTAGTCGGCGCGCAGCCGTTCGAGATCGGGGCTCGCTCCGCCGGCCGCGGGCGGCGCGTCCTTGGCTTCGCCGGGGGAGCCCTCGTTGGCCGCCACCGTGGCGGCGCGCGCCTTCGGTCGGAAAGGCGCTACCTTGGGGGCGTCGGGCTCGGAAGGCGCGGCTGCCGTCGCCGCGGCCGCGGCCGTGGCGCTCGTGGCACTTGCGGCGCCCGCGGCAGAGGCCCCGGCGTCGCTGTCGGCCGCCGCCGGGGTCGCGGCGGCGGGTCCGGGCGTCGCCGCGGGTGGGGCCCACAGCGTCGGTGCCGGCGCGGGCGCGCTCTTGGTCGCCCGCCGCTTGGCGGTCTTCGCGCCGGCGACCGGCGCCATGACCATCAGGGAAGCCAGCGCGAGTGCGAGGTGCCTCATTCTCCGACCGGTAGGTAGAGGCTCACCCCCAACGTGGTGGTGAGGTCGTTGACGAACACCTTCTGGGACAACAACTGCTGGCGATAGACGTAGTCGCGCACGTCGATGCGCAGTGCAACGGCCCGCCCGAGAAAAAACTTGAGCCCGAAGCCGCCGTTGCCGGCCAGGTCACTCGACAGCGCCGAATCGATCACGCCCGCGCCGGCGGCGACATAGAGATCGAAGTGATCGATCGAGCCGCCGATGCGCAGCTTGCCGTGCGCCGGCACCCAGATCAGATCGGCGTTGAAGATCAGCTCGCGCCGGCTGCTCTTCCCCAGCACCTGGAAGATCCGTTCCAGCTCCGCCCCCGACGAGGACGAGATGCGCGTGTAGGATCCCGCCGCCTCGATCGCCAGGTCCTCGGTCATGTGATAGGCGTAGGCGCCGCCGACGACATAGGTCCCCTCGAAGAGATCCGAGATGTAATAGCCGCCCTGGAGCATGATCTCGTGGCGGTTGGTCTGCTGAAACAGCCGCTCGCGCGTCCCGCGCATCTGCCGCTTGGCGAACAGATCCGCCTTGACGTTCTGGTCGATGCACGCGTCCTGATCCTCGGCGACCGCCGGTTCGTCATCGCCTTTGACCGGCGCTTTCCCGGTCGTCGGCGTCGCCGCCAACGCCGCGCTCGCGGACAGGGAAGCACCGAGCGCGAGCGCCGCGAGCGCCGCGACCCTTCGCAGCCCTAGCCGGGAATCCATACGCTGACCCCTCCCAGCACGGTGACGTTGTTGGTGATGCGCCCACGGCCCAGCACCTCCTGCGGCAGCAGGAAGTCGCGCACGTCGAAGCGCAGCGTGACGTAATGGGCGACGTAGAGCTTGATGCCCAGGCCGGCCTCCCAGGTCAGCCCGAGCACCGACTCGTGGAAGGTGCGTCCCGCGCCGCCCACCACGAAGATGTCCGAGTGAACGATCGTCGTCTCGGTGAACTTCAGCTTGGCGTGAATCGGCGACCAGAGCAGCGAGAACATCCCCTGCCAGGCAATGCCCGGCGTGAAGTGGTGCTCTTGATCAAATGACGTGAACGGCTCCTCCAGCCGGAAGCGCACCGGCGAGCGGGTCACCAGCACCTCGACGCCGAAGTCTTCCGACGGGTAGTACGCCAGCGCCCCGCCGTAGCTGTAGGTCGACGACAGCGCATCGGACGCGTAAAACCCGCCCAGCCCCGAAAGCTCGAAGCGATGTCGCTTGAGGAAGTCGCGGTGCTGCACCCCCTTGCGGCGGCCGCCGCCGGTTCCGTCCCCCTCGAGGCAGGTGAGCGCATGTAGGGCCGACTGCGGCTCATCCTCGCCCTGGCCTTCGGCGTCGCCATCGCCGCCGGCGCTATCATTCCCTGGCCCCTCGCCGAGGTCGCCGCTCTCGGCCCCCTCGTCATGGTTCGCTCCGGTGTCGGATGCGTTGCGGCTGGGCTCGTCGGGCGCGGCGGTTGACTTGTCGGCGGGCGGCGCGAGCCGGGCGCTGTCGGGCTTGTCGTCGGCCTTGTTTCTTTCGGTTTTTGTAGTGCCGCGCGCGTCTTCTCCGCCGGCCTCGTCCTCTTTTGCCGACGAGTTGAACGGATTTTCTAGGGCGCCGCCCGACGGAGGCGCGGCCCTGGCCGACGCCCCGCTGGCAAGCCCGAAGGCCAGGGCAAGAGCTACAGACGCACGTGCCAACGTGGTCGAGCGTATCCTCTTCGCACCAGGCTTGGCAAGGTTGGTGCGGCGGCCGGTTTCCACTTCGCTTCTTTCGGCAGGTTCGCCGATTTTCTCGACGAAAAATCTCTCCCGGCGGCTGGGCCCCGGGCTTTCGGGAGTAGGATTTCGCCTGTGAGCGGCGGAATCCGCGGCGCCGGTAGCGCGCAAATCATCGTCGCGTCGTGGCTCGGGGCGCTGGCCGCGGCGTTGGCGTTTGCCGGCGGCTGCTCCCAGGCCAAGCCGGCCGCCGGTCCGGCGGGGCCCGACGACGGCGGCGAGGGAGGGCACCTGCCCTGTCCGGGGAGCACCACCTGCCAGGACAAGCCGGCGGACGTGGTCTTCAGCTGCGAGCCCGACGGCACCCGGATGCCGCTCGAGACCTGCAAGACCGATCAGCTCTGCAGCCTCGGCCGTTGCGTTTCGGAGACCTGCCAGATGGCCGAGCTTCGTCCCGGCATCACCGGTTGCCTGTTTTATACGGCCGTGCTCGACAACGTCGACAGCGACGACGGGAAGCCGACCCTGATCATGATCACGAACGCGGGCGGGACACGCGCGACGGTCGAGCTCGAGGAACGCGGCGCCGCTTCCGAATGGGTGGTGACCCAGACAGTGACGGTCGAGCCCGGAAGCGCCAACAGCTTCTCGGTCGTCGCGCACGCGGTCTCTGCATCGGGGGCCGGCGCTCCGACGGGCCCCAGCGCGCCGGTGGCGCGGCGGGTGATCAGCGACATGCCGGTGTCGGTCATGCTCGTGCAGAGCGACAATGTCGACGGGACCTCGACCAGCAGCGCGGGGACAATGATCCTGCCGGCGCACGCGCTGGGGGTCAGCTACATGGCGATCGCTTACCCGCAGAGCAACACCGACAAGGTGGCGCGGCTCGCCGGTTCCTGGGGAGGGGCGGCGGAGGTCGCGGTCGTCGCCACCCAGGACCACACGACGCTCTGGATCTATCCGCGGACGCCGGTGCCGAACGCCATGCCGAAGGTCGTCCTACTCGACGCCGACGGCGACGCCCACCTGATCGTCACCACCAACGATCAGGACGATCTGAGCGGTACGATGATCGTCGCAGACAAGCGCGTCGCCGTTTTCTCGGGAAACATCGCCACCACCTATGGCCTGCCGTCGCCCGGTATAAATTCGGCCGACATGGCCATGGAGCAGATGACCCCCACCGGGACCTGGAGCAAGAACTACGTGGCGGCGCGTCTGCCGGCGCAGATCGACGCGTGCACTTCCCTGTTCGACCCGGGCATCATGAGCTTCTGGCGGGTCGTGGCGCTCAACGACGCCAACATCACCTTTGCCTCGGCGTCGGGCCCGGCGCAATTGGGCCTGCCCGCGGGGTCGTTTCACATCCTTCGCGGCTCGCCCGTCGGGTTTCAGATCAAGAGCCAAGATGACTTCCTGGTCCACTCCGACCAGCCGATTCTGGTGACTCAGGGGATGGACTGCGAGCCGACGCTGGCGAGCGCGGTCAACGCCGACGCGCAGAACGACCAGGAGCTGTTCACGCTGGCGCCGAACTTCGATCACATGCTGGCCATCGTGCGCCAAGTCAGCGGCGGCGCGCGGGTCACGCTCGACGGCAACGACATCACCGGTGAGTTCGTCCCGGTCGCCGAGGGCTTCGAGGTCGCGCACATCAACATCCCGATCTGCTATGGATCGGTCGACCAATGCGTTCATCGGTTGACCGGCGCCTTTGGCATGACCCTGCGTGGGATGAACGTGGGCTGCAGCTATTCGACGACGTTCCCCGCGTGGCCCTGCCACATCGAAGGGTGCGTGCTCTGATGTTTCGCCGGAGGTTTCACAGGATCTTGTGCCCTCTCGTTCGCGGCCGCGGCCGCGGCCGCGACGGCCGGAGTGTTGTCGTTGTGGGCGCTCCCCGCCGCCGCCGCCGAGCCCACCACCGTGTCGTTCCCCTCGCGCCCCAAGCTCGATGTCGCGGTCGGGATGGGCGCGTCGTTCGATGACGCCGGCTTGAGCGCCGCCGGGTTGTCGCCGGTTCCCGCGTTCTTCGCCATGGGTGGATTTGGCGAGGGGACGCTGGGCGGTGAGCTCGGCGTGTTCTCGAACAACGCGACCGGCCGTTATCGCCAGCCCAACGTCCCGGTCGATCGCTTGGCGTTCGACGCCATGGTGGCGATCCGCCCGGCCGCCGGCGCGCTGCCCGGCGACGACCGCTACCGCATGCGGGTGCTGCGCACCGTCGCGTTCGACCTGGGGTTCGGCTACGAGCGCGACAGCCGCATCACCGCGCGCCCCGAGGAGGTCAACCGCTTCGGCGTTCGCATCGGCGGCCACGTCGATCTTCCGCTGACGCCGGCCGGCGCCAGCAGCGAGCTGCGCGTACGCCTCGCGGTGCGCCGCCTGATCGGCGTCTGGGAGGAAACCTTTCCCGACGGCGACACGGCGCCCGACTCGCGCGTCGAGATGTTCGCGGCCCTGGCCGCCGTCTTCTGATCGCGTTGATGCTGGGCGCGCTGCTGACCGCACTGCTGGTGTTGGCCGCGTCGCTGGCGCTGGCGCCGATGGCCGAGTCCGACCTTTTCTTTCGGCTGGCCGCGGGGCGCGAGATCTTGGCCCATCACGCGATCCCGGCGCGGAATCTGTTTTCCTTCACCGCGCCTGATTTTCCCGACCTGGACGCGTCCTGGCTGTTCGAGGTCGGGGCGGCTTGGCTGTTCCGGATCGCCGGCTTCCCTGGCGTCGTCGTCGCCAAGGCGGCCGTCGTGGTCGCGCTCGCCGGCGGCGCCTGGCTGCTGTGCCGTCGGCGCGGCGCCGGCCCGATCGCCAGCGCGCTCGCGGTGGGCGCCGCGCTGATGGTCATGCAAGAACGCTTGGTCGAGCGCCCGCACATCTTCTCTTTCGTCGGTGAGCTCGGTCTGTTGCTGGCGCTCGAGGGGCTGGAGTCGGCAGCGTCGTCCACGCCGAGCTGGCGCCGCGCCGGTTGGGGCGCGTCGGCGGTGCTGGCCGGCGTGGTGCTGTGGGCCGTCGTTCTTTGGGCCAATTTGCACGCGGGGGTCTTCGTCGCGCCGCTGATGCTCGGGCTGTTCGCGCTCGGTGCCGTGATCGATCGCCGCCGCCCGCTCGGCGCAGCGGCGGGCGCTCTGGCGCTGGCGTCGCTGGTCGCGATGCTGGCGACGCCGCTGGGCGCGGGGATCTTCCGCTATCTCAGCTTGCACCTGACGATTCCCCGCCTGCATGCCGTCGACGAGTTCCGCGCGGTCAGCCTGGAATCCGACGGCGCGCTCATCGCCTACGCGGTTGCGGCCGCGCTCTCCGCGCCGTTCGCCTGGCGCGCGGGGGCGGGGATGCGCCGCCTGCTGCCGGTGATCGGCGTCGGCGCGCTGGCGGCGCACAGCGTGCGCTTCGGCGCCGACTTCGCGCTGTGCGCGGCGCCGCTGCTCGCCGTCGGCGCCGGCCGGGTCGGCGCGCGCTGGTCTTTGCCGGATCGCCCGCCCGCCATCGGCGTCGCGGTGCTGCTGCTCGGCGTCGCGCTCGGCCCGCGCTGGGCGGCCGCGCGCCACGGCGCCGCCTTCGTGGACGTTGGCCTCGACCGCACGCCGCTGCCGCTGGAGGCGATCCAGTTCGTCGACGAAAACGGCCTGCGCGAACGCATGTACAACGACTTCGAGATCGGCTCGTACCTGGCGTTCCAGGGCTACCCGCGCTACCGGGTGTTCATCGATCCGCGGCTGCCTGCCTACCCGCCGGAGCTGCATCGGCTGCTGGGGCGATTCGACGTCGAGCGCGACGAGTGGGATCGGGCGATGCAGCGGTACGGCGTCGACAGCGCGCTGCTGGCCTACGCCGGCCTCAACCGCCGCGTCTCCTGGTGGGATCCGGCACGCTGGGCGCTGGTCTATCGCCAGCACGACGCGCGCGTCTTCGTGCGCCGCCTGCCCCGGTGGCGCGCGTTCATCGCCGCGCACGAGATCCCGGCCACCTTCTCGTTCACCGTCGAGGAGGGGACCGCGACGCTGCCGCTCGACGAGCCGCCCCCCGGCTCGCCGGTCCCCGCGCGCGAGTGGCAGCGCCGACTGGGCGATCTGCTGTTCGAGCTCGACGGCGGCCGCTCGCCGCGCGCCGACGCCGCGTATCGCAAAGCGACTCAGGGGTTCTGAACGAAGCCCTTGTCGAGCCGTCCGCCCAGCACGCGCACGACCGGAATCTGCATCCCGTCGCTGCCGACCATGTCCTGGGTGACGAACACCGCGACCCGGCGTTCGAAGGGGTTGCGCAGCATGCCCCGGATGCGCGGCTCGCCGATCGGCGGCTCGCCGGCGGTGACGTCGACGCGATAGACCGAGCCCAGCCGTTTGCCGCCCGCGCGGCCGCGCAGGATCACGTCGTAGGGCGTCTTGCCGCTCTCGGCGTCGGGCGAGCCGGGGCGCACGTCGTAGCCGGTCGGATCGTCGCTGGTCGAGCCCGGCTGGTCGAACCCGCTGGCCGGCACCGCCTGGATCCCGTTCTTGTCGAGCAGGATCGCGATCGCCGGGCCAAATTTTTCGCACACCCCCGCGACGTCGGCGCGGCGGGTCTCGAACCAGCGCTCGGCCAGAAAGTGATCGCTCACGAGATCGACGATGTGGATCGACCACTCGGTCTTCTCGCGATCGGCGGCCCGACGTCGTTCCAGCCAGGCAAAGTGCCCCGACGGTGAGAAGCCGATCGCAAACACCGCCAGCGGCGCGTGCCGTTCGCTGGCGGCGATGTCCAGGACCGGCGTCGCCGTGGGGCGAAGCGCGCCGCAGGGAACCGCCGCCGGCACCATCAGCCCGGCGAAGAGCACCGCCGTCACCGCCGAGATCATTTCGCGTCCCCCCGCGTCACCACCCCCGGCGGTATTGCCATGGCCTGGAGAATTCCATCAATCGGGGCGGGGGGGCAAGGCCGAAGTCGCACGGCCTGTGGAAAACCTGTGGAGAAAATACGAGGTGTCGAACGCGGGTGCGACCGATAAGCTCGGAGGTCGCGCATGCCCGAATTCACGCATCTGCATCTGCACACGCAATACAGTCTGCTCGACGGGGCCATTCGCCTCGACGACCTGTTCCCCAAGGTGCTGGAACGCGGGATGAAGCAGGTCGCCATCACCGATCACGGCAACCTGTTCGGCGCGCTCGACTTCTACGAGAAGGCGAAGAAGCACGGCGTGAAGCCGATCTTCGGCTGCGAGACCTATGTCGCGCCCGACCGGCACAACAAGACCGAACGGCGCAGCAATCACTTGATCCTGCTCGCCAAGGACAACGTCGGCTGGAAGAACCTGTCGTACCTGAACTCGATGGGTTACCTCGAGGGCTTCTATTACAACCCACGCATCGACAAGAAGTTGCTGCGCGAGCACAGCCAGGGGCTGATCGGGTTGTCGGCCTGCCTGGGCGGCGAGGTGGCGCAGCTGATGATGCGGCGCGGGCCGGAGGCGGCGGAGGAGGCGGCGCGCGAGTTCGACGACATCTTCGGGCGCGGCAACTTCTTCCTGGAGATGCAGCCGAACGGCCTGGAGGAGCAGGAGAAGGTCAACGGCCACCTGGTCGAGCTGTCGAAGAAGACCGGCATCCCGCTGATCGCGACCAACGACTGCCATTATTTGAACAAGAGCGACGCGCACGCGCACGAGATCCTGATGTGCGTGCAGCAGAAGAAGACGATCCAGGACGAGAAGCGCATGCACCACCGCAACGAGGCGTTCTTCGTGAAGACGCCGGCGGAGATGGACGCGTACTTCGCTCACATCCCCGAGGCGATGGAGAACGCCGCGCGCATCGGCGAGCTGTGCAACGTCACCTTCGATCTCGGCAAGAGCTTCCTGCCGCGCTTCACCGTGCCCGACGGCTACGACGCTGACACCTACGTCACCGAGGTGGCGCGCGACGGGCTCAAGAAGCGGATCGAGGAGGCGCACCGGCGCGGCGCCAAGGTCGATGGCGATGTGTACGCCGCGCGCCTGGAGCTGGAGCTGGGGGTCATCAAGCGGATGCAGTTCCCCGGCTATTTCCTCATCGTCTGGGACTTCATCCGCCACGCCAAGGAGCAGCGCATTCCGGTCGGGCCGGGGCGCGGCTCGGGCGCCGGCTCGCTGGTGGCGTACTGCATGCGCATCACCGACATCGATCCGATCGAGCACAAGCTGCTGTTCGAGCGCTTCCTGAATCCGGAGCGCGTCAGCATGCCCGACTTCGACGTCGACTTCTGCATGAACCGGCGCGACGAGGTCATCAGCTACGTCACCCAGAAGTACGGCAAGGACAACGTCGGGCAGATCGTGACCATGCACCAGATCAAGGCGCGCAGCGGGATCCGCGACATCGCGCGCGCGATGGCGATCCCATTCGCCGAGGCCGACAAGGTCGCGAAGTTCGTCCCGGAGCCGATTCAGGGCAAGTCGCCGCCGATCGCAGAAGCGATCGAAAAAGAGCCACGCCTCAAGCAGCTGTACGACGAGAACCCGGTCTACCGCGACCTGCTCGACATCGCCAAGGGGCTGGAGGGGCTGAACCGCCACGCCGGCACGCACGCCGCCGGCGTCGTCATCGGCGACCGCCCGCTGTGGGAGTACGTCCCCTGCTTCCGCCCGGCCGGTGAAGAGGGGATCGTCACCCAGTACGACAAGGACATGGTCGAGAAGGCCGGCCTGGTGAAGTTCGACTTCCTCGGGCTGAAGACGCTGACGGTGATCCAGACCTGCCTGGATCTGGTCAACCGCGAGAAGGAGGTGGCCGGCGCGCCGCCGCTCGACCTGTCGCTGATTACCCTCGACGACGTCAACGTCTACAAGATGATCTCCAAGGCCGACGTCACCGGCGTCTTCCAGCTGGAGTCGAGCGGCTTCCGCGAGCTGCTGAAGAAGCTGAAGCCCGACTGCTTCGAGGACATCGTCGCCGCGGGCGCGCTCTACCGCCCCGGGCCGCTGGAGGGCGGCATGGTCGACGATTTCATCGACCGCAAGCACGGGCGCAAGCGGGTCGAGTACGACCACCCGCTGCTGGAGCCGATCCTGCGCGACACCTACGGCGTCATCGTCTACCAGGAGCAGGTGATGCAGATCTCGTCGGCGCTGGCCGGCTACTCGCTGGGCAAAGCCGACCTGTTGCGCCGCGCGATGGGCAAGAAGAAAGCCGAGGTCATGGCCAAGGAGAAGGCCGGCTTCCTCGAGGGCGCGCAGGCCAAGAAGATCGAGCCGCGGATCGCCGAGAAGGTCTTCGACCTGATGGAGAAGTTCGCCGGCTACGGCTTCAACCGCAGCCACAGCGCCGCCTACGGCATGCTGACCTACCAGACCGGCTATCTGAAGTACTACTGGCCGGTCGAGTTCTTCGCCGGCCTGCTCACCTGCGACAAGGACAAGACCGACAGCGTCGTGAAGTTCATCGCCGAGGCGCGCGCGCAGGAGATCGAGGTGCAGCGCCCCGACATCAACGAGTCTTACACCGACTTCACGGTGGTGATGGGAACCGACGCGAAGGGCGCGCCGAAGAAGACGATCCGCTTCGGGCTCGGCGCGGTCAAAGGGGTGGGCGAGGGGGCGGTCGAGGTGATCAAGGCGGCGCGCGACGAGGGCGGTCCATTCCTGTCGCTGTTCGACTTCTGCAAGCGCGTCGACGGCCGCAAGGTCAACCGCAAGGTGCTGGAGGCGCTGGTCAAGTCAGGCGCGTTCGACGGCGTCGCCGCCGCCAACGGCGTCTCGCGCGCCAAGCTGTTCGCGGCTATCGGCCTCGCGTCCGACCGCGCCGCCGCCCACCAGCGCGAGAAGGAGAGCGGCCAGACGTCATTGCTGGCGCTGTTTGGTGGCGGCGGCGGAGGAGGCGGCAAGTCCAACGCCAAATCCGGCGTCGGCGCCGGTGGCGCCGGCTTCGGCGTCGAGATCGACCGTTACCCTGATGCCGATGAGTGGTTCCCCAAGGAGACCCTCGCCTTCGAGAAAGAGAGCCTCGGCTTTTACATCAGCGGCCACCCGATGGACCGCTACCTGGGCGAGATCAAGAAGTACACCAACGCCACGACCGCCAACTGCATCGACAAAGGCGTGCGCGCCGAAGTCACGCTGGCCGGCATCGTCAGCAACTACCAGGAGCGCCCCATGAAGAGCGGCGCCGGCAAATACGCCTTCTTCACGCTGGAAGACCACTACGGCCAGATCGAATTCATCGTCAACAGCAAGAAGGTCGAGGAATACCGCGACCTGCTCGGGAAGGACGATCCGCTGCTGGTCTACGGCACGGTCGACGCGCCTTTCGGCGACGGCGAAGCGGCCCGCGAGCGCCTGCGCTTCAACGACGCCAAGCTGCTGTCCGAGGTCCGCCGCCAGAAGAGCTCTCTGCTCGAGGTGCGGCTCAACGCCGATCTCGTCAACGACGAGAGCCTGGTCGCCCTGGAAAAGCTGCTGCGCGAGCACACCGGCCCCTGCAAGACGATCATCCAGATGGAGATCCCCAAGCGCAGCAAATCGGTCCTCGACCTGGGCGACGATTACAAGGTCGCGGCCACCGACGATTTGCTGGCGCGCATCGAACAGCTGTTCGGGGACAAGGTCGCGGTATTGCGCTGAAGCCCAGCGCAGCCGTCGGGAGCGCGCAGGGATAACGCCGCGAGCAGGCCGGGGAGGGAACAGTCGGCAGGGTCGTTCGTTGTACTGGGTGAAGGAGACTCATCCATGTGCAAGGTTCTTTCAGCTGTGCTGTCCGTCGCGGTTCTTTCGGTCGCCGGGCTCGGTTGCGGCGACCCGGAGGCGCCGATGTCGCCGGCGTCGACGTCGCAGGCTCCTGACGACGCGATTCAGCAGGTGTATTCAGGCAGCCTCACGCTGTCGCAGGCGCAGGGGGCTTGTCGCTGCCGGCTGGAGACGGTGCACATCGGCGGGACGGTGTTTCACTTCGGGCTCGATCTCACGCAGACGCCGCCCGATTTCTTTCCGTTTCAGTCGACGGTGTCGGGGGTGCTGGTCTCGATCGCGGAGCTGCCGATCACGCGCAAGATCAACATTCGCTCGGACGCGTCGGGCCGCTGGGGATTTTCGGCGATCAAGATCAAAGGTGTGCCGCTGCCGGTCTCGTTCGTTTACGAGCTGGCGGGCTACCAGACGACGCAATCGCAGCTGTTCCAGGTCGGGGACGCCGGCATCAACGATCTGTCGGTGCAATTTCCGACGGCGGCCTATTACGCGCTGGCCAAGGGGCAGATCGAACAACAGATCGGCGGGCTGATCGGCGCGCCTTACACGCTGAACAACGTTTTGGTGGCCACGGTTGGAAAGTCGTGGGCGTCGATGTACTCGCCCGACCTTCCCCACGGCGATCCGGGCGCGCAGGTCACGATCGACCCCGCCATCGCGTTCCCGATCTCGCTGGGGCCGGTGTACTTCAACGCGTCGGTCGCTCCCGACCCGACGCTGACCAGCACGTCGGTCGACGGCGGCGTGCTGTTCGGCAATCTCTCGAAGGGCCGCCATGCGATCACGGCCAGCAAGGCGCCGTTCACCTATTCAACGCTCACGTTCGCCGTCCAGGACGCCGTGTCGCTCTACGTTGCGTCGCCCCCCCACAGCATTCAGGGCACCAACGATTCGCCCGCCGGTCAGCCGTAGCCCGGCGGCGCGCCGGGCGGCCACTACTGCCCCGACGGCGCGTCGGACGGCGCGTCGGCGCCGCCGTCCGGGGTCCCGCCCCCGTCCGGCGCGCCGCCGTCGGGGACGGTCGGCAGGGCGTCGGGGCCGGCGCCGGCGCTGGCGGAGATTTCCGCTGCCGAAAGCGCCTTGCTGTAGATGCGGAACTCGTGAATCGACCCCGCGAACAGCTGATCGGGCGCCCACTGCGAACGGCCGAGCCAGTTGTTGGTGTCCTGGAGCAGCGACAACACCGCGTGGTTGCGCAACGTGGCCGGCGTTCCGTTCGACACGCCGTTCACGTACAGGGTCATTGTCAGGTTGGTGCCGTCAACGACCAGCGCGACGTGGGTCGGCAGCGCCGTGGCGGCCGGAAACACGGTGGTCCCGTCGGTCACGTCTTCCGATGCGCCGCCGCTCGCCAGGGTGATCGCACCGCGCATCAGGCCGGTGGCCGTGCCGGCGCTCGGTGTCAGGAAGATATAGGTCTGGCCGACGCCGGTCCCGCCGGGGACGGTGCTGTTGCCAAAGTCCAGGATCCGCTGCCAGGGGCTGGCGATCCCCGCGGGCGGAGTCCAGATGACCCAGGCTTCGAACGTGGCGTTGTTGCCCAGCGACGAGATCGTCCCGGCCGGCAGGCTGACGTACTGGCCCGACGCCCCGCCTGCCAGGGTGATCCGGTCGGTGGCCGGCATGGTCCCGAAGGCCATCCCATTCTTGGGGCTGACATTGGCGATCGTGATCGAGTCGGCGATGGTCGTGTTGGTGTCCTTGAAGCTGTAACGGTGTACGAGGCAGAACGGGGTGTTGTCGGGGACCCCGCCGCACCCGCAGACCCCGGCCGTCGTCTTGCGGTTGGGGTCCTTCGGGCAGGCATCGAGGCAATCGATCACACCGTCGTTGTCGGTGTCGACGGTGCCGATGGCGTCGGAGATGCCGGGGCACTTGTCGAGGCAATCGTAGACGCCATCGTTGTCGGAGTCCGAATCGAAGACGTTACAACCACAGACGCCGGGGTCGGTTGTCTTGTTCGGATCGGTGGGACAAGCGTCGAGGCAGTCGGGCGTCCCGTCGTGGTCGGTGTCGAGAGTGCCCGCCTCGCACACGGGGGCGTCGCTCGACCCATCATCGCCCGCGTCGACCGTGTCCGCACCCGCGTCGACCGCGCCCCCCATCCCGGACCCTCCCGTGCCGACCGCGCCGCCGATGCCGGCGCCGCCGGCCCCGGACGTGCTCCCGCCGAAGCCGGTCACCTGACCGCCGGTGCCGATACGGCCGCCGGATCCGGCGTCCGGCACCACCGGTGAGGAATAGCCGCCGCAACCCAGTCCCACCGTGATCAGGGCCCCGCCGCAGACCAGGGTGACCAACCAGAGAGAACGAATGCAGGACCTTGGATTTCCAGCAACGGTTCGACGACCAGCGGTGCGACGCATGGCGGGCCCCCTTAATGATTCCTTGGCAACGAGCGCATCGCCCAAGTGCCGGGAACACCCGAAAGTGGGTCAGCTAATTGCTACCCAGCACACTTCGCCGGTCAGGCCGAGACTCAGAGCCAGAAACGGGTCAGGTCGGTCAGATCCCAGATGATCGGGTGCGCAAGCGCGTCACCCTCCGTCGGCTCATCGGCGGAGGGGGCGCGCACGATCTGCGCCGTGCGGATGCCGACGGCGCGGGCGCCGTCGAGGTAGGCGGGCTGGTCGTCCACGAACAGCGCCTCCGAAGCGGTCGCGCCGAGGCGCGCGAGCGCCTGCTCGAAGATCAAGGCGTCGGGCTTGAGGCTGCCGACCTCACACGACAGCACCGAGGCATCGACCTCGGCTTCGAGCGCGAGATTTTCCAGCACCGGCCGCGTGATGTGGTCGCAGTTGCTGACGATCGCCACCCGCGTTCCGGCGGCCCGGCGCGCGCGCAATACGTCGCGGACCTCGTCGTACAGGTGGACCGCCTCGCGGAGGTGCGTCAGCAGCTCGGTCTCCAGCGCCGCGAGAAAGCCGACGTCGGCGGCGCGGCCCCCGGCGGCCGGTCCCCCCGCGGCGCGCACCAGAGCCGCCAGGTCGCCCCGGATGCTGCCGAACTGGCCGGTGCCCCGGCCGACGCGCGTCGCCTCGAACGCCTGCAAGAGCGCGGCACCGTCGACCTCCAGTCGGGCCGCCAGTCGTTCGGCCAGCGCCGACCAGTCGGTCCACACCAACGTGTCGTAGAGATCGACGAGGAGCGCCTTCACGATAAACGGAGGCTAGTGCATTAACGCGCGAGCGACATCCGGATCGGCAGACGGCGCCGCAAAACCTGGGTCTCCAGTCGATCGAGCTCCAGCACCAGATCCTGGTCGAAGATCTCGCTGACCACCTCGCGCATCAACCGGTAGACCGTCGGTCCGTCGTCCCGCGCGCAGGAGTAGTCAAAAAAGTCGGGGCTGAGCCCCAGCCAGGTCTCGCTCCAGGCCAGGGGGTAGAGGCGGCAAGCCCGCGGCTTGATCTCCGCCGGCGAGAAGTCGTTCGCGAGCGCCGCGCGATGCAGGCCGCATCCGCGCGCGCCGGTGTGCTCGAGAAAGACGCACCCTGACGTCTCGTCCTCGGGATTGGAGATCGCCGTGCGCAGCAGGATGCCTCCCGGCGCCAGCGGATCTTCCTCCGGATCGCGCTCGTCGAACCAGAGGCCGGCGTCGCGCCGGTGCGGCTTGAGCACCGCGGCGATCTCGGTCGCGCGGCGCAAAATCGCCTGTTTTTCAGGAAGCAGGACGTCGGCGCCGTACTGGCAGCAGGCATCGTCACGCCGCGTATCGCCGTCGCGGCATCGGCACTGATGCTGAATGCAGTCGGGCGCGAAGGTGATTCTGAAGATGTCGCTTTCGACGCGTTGGATGACGGGATGTTTGACGTGAAGGCTCACGAGAGCCCCATCATGATATCGAAAGTGACTTTTTGAAAAGAGCGCGCTTCACCGCCGTCGGCGATGGGGGGCTGGCGCTGGCAAGTGGTGCCGCCACTTGGTGCCGCCACTTGGCGCCGTCACTCGGCGCGGTCACTCGGCGCCGTCAATTGGCGCCGTCAAGTTGGCGCCGTCAAGTTGGCGCCGTCAAGTTGGCGCCGTCAAGTTACATGGGGCGGACCGGGATGTCCTTGGGGGTGAGCCGCAGCTTCTTGCGCAGCCGCTGGCGCTCCGGTTCGTTGCAGCCAGTGCCGCGGTTTCGCCGAACCAGCTCGCGGATCTCCCGGTGGGGCAGCACGCTGCGCAGCCACCGGACCGCGCGCCGGTCGCCGCGAATCAGGCTCTCGCGAACGATGACGTACCGGTGGTCGGGGTCGGCCCAGACCAGCGCCGCGGGATCGAAGTTTTCCAGAACGCGGCGGACCGAAGCGGGCGCGTCCAGGGCGGTCACCACGCGCGATCCTCGGGGAGGACGCGCGGCAGCCGCGGCCGCCTTGGCGCTGGCAGAGCTACGCTTCTGACCGGATGCTCTTTTGGGGGAGACCGGAGGCGGGGGCTGCACGGGGAGGGTTCTAGCACAGCCGACAGCCTGTGCCGGCGGCTGTGTCTATCTTGTTGAATTATCAGGGAAATATCGGATCGCCCAGGACGATCCAATCGGTGGCGCTGAAGGTGATCGGGCGGATCGCCAGCTTCGAAGCGCCGTTCGCCTGACCATCGTAGTAGTGGTAGACGTAGAGGTAGTTGTCGCCATCTTTCCAGGCGGTGCCGCCGCCCGGACCGATGTAGCGCCCCTCGGTCGCGATCAGCTGGTCGCCGCCCGAATTGGTCATCGCCTTGCCGGTGCTGTCGGCGTACGGGCCGGTGATCGCGGTGGCCCGACCCGCCATCGTTCGATAGGTGCTGCTCACCCCTTTGCAGCACAGGTCGAACGAGACGAACAGGTAGTAGAACCCGTTGTGGGAGATGATCGACGCCGCCTCGATCGCGCCTCCGTTGCGTCCGGCGATCGAATATTGGGTCGTGTCATCGGTGGCCAGCATGCCGGTCGCCGGGTCGAGCTTGCGCAGCTTGATGCCCGACCAGAACGAGCCGAACGCCAGCCAGGGGGCGCCGGTGGCGTCGAAGGCGACGTTCGGATCGATGGCGTTGAAGTTGTCGCTGCTGCGGCTCTGGATCACCATCCCCTGATCGACCCAGGCGAAGCCGGCCTTCGTGGAGTCGAGCGTGGTGTTGGTGGCCAGGCCGATGACCGAGGTGTTCGACCCGAAGGTCGATCCCGCCCAATACACGTGGAACAGCCCGTTGAAGTAGCTGACATCGGGCGCCCAGAGGCCGGTGAGCCCGGAGATGATCGCCGTCGCCCACGACGGGACCGCGGTGTAGATGCGCCCCGCGTTCGCCCACTGGGTCAGGTTGGTCGAGCTGCGCACGCTGAGCGTTCCGCCGGTCGCGAACAGGTAGTACTTGGACCCGTCCCAGATCATCGACGGGTCGTGCACGCCGATGTCGAGATGCGTCGTCGACGTGGTCACCGGGCCGCCGCCGAGCGTCCCCGGGCCAGGACCGGTCGGGGGCGCGAGATCGGTGCCGCCGCCGTCCCGCGGGGTGGTCGTCATGCCCCCGGTGCCGGTGCCCGCTGGGGTTCCACCGACGCCCAGGCCTCCGCCGCCGGTTGCCCCTCCGGTGCCGGTCGTGATCATTCCTCCCGAGCCCGGCCCGCCGGCGGTCCCTTGGCTTCCCGCGGTGCCCGCGACCTGCGCGCCGCCGGTGCCGCTGCCGGCCGGGGTCGGGATCGACGCGCTGCAGGCCATCATCTGTGCTGCCAGCAAGAGCGCCGCGACACCACCGACCGCCCCCCGCCAACTGACTCGAGCAGGTTCCGTCATGGAAGACTCCAAGTTGAAGTGTCGCAAAGTGGTGCCACCCCGGCAGAGTGGCTCACAATTTGTTGTGATGGGAACCCTGGGAGGGTTCCCAAACCCTCCCGCGACGGGTCCCGTCGGGACTCACGCGCAATCTTCCCCTTCGCTGACGCGCGGTTTCCCCATGCTACAGTCCCGCCCCGCGGACCACAAACCAAAGGAGGCGTCATGAAGTACCGGAGACTGACGATGGTTCTGGGCACGATCGTGGCGTTGGCCATCACCGCCTGGGGCGCGCGCACGCTGCAAGCGCAGCAGCCGGGTTTCAAGCGCGTGCAGCTGCTGCAGCACGATCTCGGCACGCCGAATCACGAGGCCGTCCTCGCGCGCGGCGAGTTCAGTCCCGGCGCCGGGACACCGAAGCACTCGCACCCCGGTGAGGAGGTCGGCTACGTCCTCGAGGGACAACTGGTGGTGGAGACGGAGGGCAAGCCACCCCTGACGCTGAAGGCCGGGGATGTCTTCTTCATGCCGGCCGGCCAGGTGCACGCGGCCAAGAACACCGGCACGACGCCCGCCAAGGTCCTCTCGACGTACATCGTCGAGAAGGGCAAGCCGCTGGCGACGCCGGTGCCGGCGAAATAACGGGGCTTAGCAGCTACTCCCGGGGCGCGGTCAGCTCGAAGACGCGGTGGTGATCGACACCCGGCTTGGTCGTGCGATGAAAGGTCGTCGTGCAGTAGGTCCCGATGAATCCGCTGCACGGATCGGCGTAGACCACCACGCACGTCGTGTCGTCGAGCCGCCCCAGACGGTCGTAGCAGGTCGCCAGACGCTGCGCCTTGCGGTCGATCTCCGCCTGGACCGCCGGCCAGGGCGCGCTCTCGGCGCGGTCGCAGCTGGCGCGAAAACAGCTGCTGGTGGCGGCGTCGTCGGCCGGCGTGAAGCGCGCGGGCCGCGGCCCCGCGACCGGCGGCGCCGCTGGCCCGCCCCGACAGCGCCGCGTCTCGGCCCGCACCTCGTCCGAACCTTCGCAGCTCCAGTCGCCGTAGATGCGACGGCATTCGTCGCCGACCTCCTCCATGCCGTAACGGAGCAGCGCGTCCCCCTCCTGCTCGGGTAGCTCGATCGGTGCGTGGCCGGCCTGGCTCTCGTATTCGCCGTCGGTCAGGCCCCGGATCAACGGCGGCACCTCGTGGTAGTCGTCTTCGTCGAGGACGGCCGCTTCGCTCGTGCGCGCGATGCGCAGCACCTGCCACAGGGTCGCCAGATCGCTGCCGGCGTTCTCGCGCGCCTCGCGGCAGGCGAAAAGCGGCTTGCAGGTGTCGTGCGCCGGCACCAGCGCCGCGCACGCGCCGACCTCCGGCACCGGAACGACCGCGCCCAGGTTACCGAGGTTGAAGTAGGCGGTGAGACGAATCTTGGCCAGGCGCCGGCCGCGATCGTCGCCGGGGCGCGAGGCGATGCGCAGGACGCTCAGGTTGGCGGCGATCGCTTCGCTGGTGCGACCGAGCTTCTGCAGCGCCAGCGCCACGTCGGCCAGCGCGTCGGGATCGTCATGGTCGAGCTCCGCCGCAGCGCGGAATTTCTGCAGCGCCTCGTCATATCGTCCCGCCCGGTAGGCGCGGGTCCCGTCGAGCCGCAACGCGGTCGTCGCTCCTCGCGCCGGCGCCGGCCCCGGGGGGGCGCGTCGACGGGTGGCACCCGCCGGCGCCGCGGCGGCAGCGACGGCAATCAACGCCATCGCGACCGTCAGCATGCGCGCGAGCCTTCGATGCATTCATGATCACAGTACCATCAGGCCTGCTGGAGCCATCACGGCGCGGGCGATTGTCACCAGCGGGCGGCCGAATTTCAGCGTGCGGCGGCTTTGGCCAGGCGCTGGAGCCGCGCGTTGACGTTCAACATCGCGCGCCCCTCGTGGTAGGCCTCTTTCCAGATCCGCCCCTTGCCGCCGGCGACCGGTCGGCCGTCGGCGTCGATCATCTCGAAAAGCCCGTGAAATTCGGGGTCGCGCAGGTGGTCGGTGATGAAGCGCCACTGGCGCAGGAAGGCCTTGAAGTACGTGTCGGTGGTGGCGCCGTAGCGCTCGTGCATCAGCAGCAGCGCGTTCAAGCCCTCCACCTGGACCCACCACTCCTTCTGTTTGTCCTCGGGGGCGCCATAGGTCGGGCCCTCGCGAAAAAAGCCGCCCAGGTTCGCGTCCCACCCGTAAGCCAGCGCGTGATCGACCAGCATCTTCGCCATGGTCTCGGTCTTGGCGGCGTGACCGTGTCCCAGCACGTCCTCGGCCTCCAGCATCAGATAGGCGGCCTCGACGTCGTGCCCGTAGGAGTCGTGCCCTGGCAGCGCCACCCACGCGTCGCTGAGATACAGGTTCATGACGCCGGGCGGGGCGCTGACCTTGTCGCGGATGATCGCGAGCAGCTCTTCGATCCGCCGGCGCACCGTCGCGTCCTTCCAGACCTCGTAGAGCTGGGTGAACGACTCCAGCAAGTGGATGTGCGTGTTCATCGACTTGTAGCCGACGGGAAACTGCGCGACCGGCACCAGCTCGACCCGGCCGGTCTCGGGGCGGGCGGCGACCGGTTTGCCGGCGCGGGTCAGCCACTCGAAGTAGCCGCCGTTCTTGGCGTCGTGCCCGTGCTCGTCGATCCAGCGGAAGCTGCGCTTCGCGAACGCCAGCGCCTCCGGATCTCCGGTCGCCTGCGCCATCGCCGCCAGCGCGTAAAGACAGAAGCTGTTGCCGTAAAGATGCTTTCCGTCGGTGTATTCGGCCGAGATCTTTCCCTGGTCGTCGAGCCCCCAGAAGAAGCCCCCGTCTTGCCGATCCCAGAGCACGTCGCGCAGATAAGTGAGACCGTGGCGCGCGATCGGCAGGAAGCGATCTTTGAGGTCGGGGCGTCGCATCGCGATCTGCGCCGACATCCAGGTCATGCGGGCCTGAAAGACCGAGAACTTGCCGTCGCGCGAGGGGGTCGCGCGCCACTCCCGCGAGAAGCTGGAATTGAAACCGGCGTGGACGTCGTCGACCGCGCGCGGGAACCAGACGTCGAGCACGTCGTTGCGCAGCAGGCTCTCGGTGGCGTCGGCGAGCTGGCGATAGCTCGCGGCCGTCGGCGGCAGGTCGATGCCGACGGCCACGCCGCCGGCGCCAGCGGTCGGCACGGCGCCCGCGGTCGGCTCTGCGCCCGCGGCCAGACCGCCGGGCGCCAAGGTCACGGTCAGGCTGCTCACGGTGGCAGCGATGTGACAGAAGGCCCGCACGTGGATCAAGGTGCGGCCGGGGGCGGTGGCGCCCATTCAGGGCAGCGCGCGCCCCATCAGGCGCGAGGACCGTTGCGAGGAGGGCCAGTCGGCGCGCCTGAGTCATTGTCGGCGCGACAGTACACGACGACCCTGATCCGGTCCAGCTGCGCCCGGCGGCCATCCATCGCTGATTCTGGGGCGGCTCTTTCCCGGAAAGGTGCGCGCCGACCCTCCCCGCCTACGTTTGCGGCGGATGGTAGGCACGCGTCCGTGCGTGTGCGCATCCGCAGCGGGACGTTCCGAATAGATTCGGCCTCACAAATTAGGCGCAAGCCGCCGATGACTCGTGCGGGCGATTGTGATCTGTCCGCATGGAAGATAGTAGCTACACGCCGCCGCGGGGGAATGTGGCCAAGTACCAGCTCCTGATGGAGCTCGGGAAAGGCGGGATGGGGGTTGTCCACCTCGCGATGTCGCGTGGCCCGCAGGGGTTCACCAAGCTGCTGGTCCTGAAGATCATGCGGCGCGAGCTGCTCGGCGAGCCAGAGCTGCTGCAAATGTTCCTGGAGGAGGCGCGCATCTCCGCGCGCCTGGCTCATCCCAACATCGTGCATGTGTTCGAGGTCGGTGAGCACGAGGGGTGTCCGTGCATCGTCATGGAGTACCTCGAGGGGCAGCCGCTGTCGTCGATGCTGGTGCGCGCGCCCGAGAAGCCTCCGCTGCCGCTGCACCTGTGCGTGCTGGCCAAGGCGCTGGCGGGGCTGCACGCCGCGCATGAGCTGCGCGACTACGACGGCACGTCGCTGCGGCTGGTTCACCGCGACGTCTCGCCGCACAACGTGTTCGTGCTGTTCGACGGCCAGGTCAAGGTGCTGGACTTCGGCATCGCCAAAGCGGCTGGCTCGGAGATCGAGACCCGGACCGGCACCCCCAAGGGGAAGATCCGGTACATGTCGCCGGAGCAGCTGATTCGCGATCCGCTCGATCGACGCGCCGACGTCTTCTCGGTCGGCGTGCTCATGTGGGAAGCGCTGGCGCGCCGGCGCATGTGGAGCGAGATGGAAGAGGGCGAGGTGACGCGCGCGCTGCTCAACCGGAAGATCCCGCCGCTGCCCCTCGGCGATGAGATCCCGGTCGAGCTACGCGAGATGTGCATGCGCGCGCTCGCGCCCGATCCCACCGATCGCTACCCGACCGCCGAGGCGTTCCAGCGCGACATCGAGCGCTACCTGGCGGCGCTGCCCGATCCCTGCGGCGCCGAAGAGCTGGGGGCGTTCCTGCGCACCCAGTTCGGCGAGCTGCGCCAGGCGACGAAGAAGCTCATCGACTTTCACATC
Source organism: uncultured Pseudomonadota bacterium (assembly GCA_963778795.1). Lineage (GTDB taxonomy): Bacteria > Myxococcota_A > Polyangia > Fen-1088 > Fen-1088 > DASRQZ01. Next base: position 444,610 of record CAVZVU010000001.1, read on the forward strand.
AAGGCGGTGCAGCCCGCGGCCGGGCTTCCCGGCAACACGCCGACCGGGGCGTCGCGCGACCGCCGGCCGACGTCGCCCGGGCGGACCGCGCCCGGAGGCTTCACGGCGGTGCCGATCCCGGTGCCGATGCAGATTGATACCCTGTCCGGCGAGGCGTTGACCCGCGCCTACCCGCCACCCGCGGCGGCGGCGCTCGACCCGTCGGGGGTCACGATGACGCCGACGCCGATGGGCGCGCCGCGCTGGAATCGGCTGGTCGTCGTCGGCGCGGTCGCCGGTGTGCTGGCCTTCCTGCTGGCGGGCGCGAGCCTGCTGCGCGGGAACGCGGCCCCGGGCGGGGCCAGGCAAGGCACGGCGCAGGCCGCCGAGTCGCTGGGCGCGACCGAGAAGCGGCCCGTGACCTCGTGCGGCGCTGGCTTCAAGCTGTGCGGCACCGAGTGCGTGTCGATCGACCGACCCGACTTCGGCTGCGGCGGCGACAGCTGCCAGTCGTGCCGCGTGCTGAACGCGACCGCCCGCTGCAACCAGCACCACGAGTGCGACAGCGCGATCTGCTACCAGTCGTTCGACGACTGCGACGGCGACAGCCACAATGGCTGCGAGACCGATCTGCGGATCGACCCCGACCACTGTGGGTCGTGCGCGCGCAAGTGTCCGTCCCTGCCCCACGCCGAGCGCGGCTGCGGCGACACGTGCACGATCTGGCGGTGCGAGATGGGCTTCGGCGATTGCAATGGCGAGGCCCGCGACGGGTGCGAGGTGAATACCCAGAGCGACCCATCCAACTGCGGCCGATGCGGCGTCGTGTGCGGCGCCGGGCAAAAGTGCCGGCGCGGTGAGTGCGCGCGATGATCGGCCCGCGGGGGTCGAGGGCGGCGTTTCGCCGTGCGGGCGCGGTGCTGCTGGCGGCGCTGCTGTGCGCGGGCGTGGCGTCGACCTCCGGCTGTTCGCGCGCGTCGACCGACAACGGCGGCAGCGCGCCAGCCAGCAGCGCCCCCTCGCAGCGCCCGATCGAGATGTTCAGCTGGTGGGAGAGCGCCGGCGACGGGGGCGTGCTCGGCGCCCTCATCAAGGAGCATCAAAAGCTCTACCCGCGCGATGTCATCATCAACGCCGCCACCGGTCTGTCGGGCATGGCGCGCAAGACGTTGCGGACGCGCATGTTGCAGCGCGAGCCACCGGACGCCTTCCAGGCAAACGTCGGCGCCGACACCATGCAGTGGGTGCTGATCAACCGGTCTGACGCGCGTGAGAGCAAGCTCACCGCGCTGGACGACATCTTTCCAGAGGTCGCCGAGTGGAAGCGGGTCATGCCGGCCCGCCTGGTGGACGAGGTCAGCCACGACGGCAAGATGTACGGCCTCCCGTCGAACGTCCACCGCATCAACAGCCTGTTCTACAACCGCCGGATCTTCGACAAGTACGGACTGACTGTCCCGAGGAAGGTGGCCGACTTCGCGACCATCGGCAAGAAGCTCGAGGGGACCGGCATCACGCCGCTGGCCATGGGCAGCAAAGAGCCCTGGACGTTGGCGCTGCTGGGGTTCGAGTGCCTCCTGGTGTCGCGAGAGGGGCCGACGTTCTACGAGGACTACCTGCACGGCAAGCTGAAGGCCGACGACCCGCACGTTCGCGCGACGCTCGACGCGCTGCTGGCGCTCGGCCCCCTGTTCAACGCCGACCACGCCCAGCGCAACTGGCTGCGAGGCGGTCGAGATGGTGACGCGGGGACAGGCGGCGATGACCGTGATGGGCGACTGGGCCACGGTCTTCTTCACGACGCAGGGGATGCACAGCGGAAAGGACTACGGCGAGGTCGCCTTCCCGGGCAGCGAGAGCACCTTCGTCTTCACGTCGGACGCCTTCGCGCTGCCGGTCGACGCCAAGAACAAGGAGGGCGCCGAGCGGTTGCTGCGCACGATCGGCTCTCCCGAGGGGCAGCGGGTGATCGCGCGCAAGAAGGGGGCGCTGTCGCCGCGCGCCGACGTGCAGCCCTCCGTCGAGGAGCCGACCCAGGTCAAGAAGCACGAGCTGTGGCGCAACGGGAACCTGGTGCTGGCCCTTTCGGGCATCGTCCCCGCGCGCTTCTCCGAGGACCTGGCGGTGGCGCTGGCCGAGATGCTGACCCAGCGGGATATCGAGCCGGTGGTCCACATGCTGCGCAGCCGCTACGCCCTGCTGAAGTGATCGGGCGCAGGGCGCGCGCGCCGCGCCCGAGCCTGAGATAAACTCGGGCCGACATGGCACCCAACGGCATCGTCAGAGTCGGCAAGTCCACCTCCGGTGGTCAGCGTGGCGCGCATTTTCCTCGGACAGGTCGCGCTGGGCGCCGAGGTGACGGTGCGCGGCTGGGTGCGCACGCGCCGCGACAGCAAGGCCGGCCTTTCATTCATTCATCTGCACGACGGCTCTTGCTTCGAGCCGATCCAGGTGGTGGCGCCGGGGGATCTGCCCAACTACCAGAGCGAGGTCGGCAAGCTCGGCGCCGGGTGCGCCGTGGCGGTCACCGGCACGGTGGTGGCGAGCCAGGGCAAGGGGCAGGCGGTCGAGCTGGCGGCGCGCGCGGTCGAGGTCGTGGGCTGGGTCGACGATCCCGAGACCTACCCCATCCAGCAGAAGCGCCACACGCTCGAGTACCTGCGCGAGGTGGCGCACCTGCGGCCGCGCACCAACACGCTGGGCGCGCTGACCCGGGTGCGGCACTGCCTGAGCCAGGCGATCCATCGCTTCTTCCACGACGACGGCTTCTTCTGGATCCACACGCCGATCATCACCGCCAGCGACTGCGAAGGGGCGGGGGAGATGTTCCGCGTCAGCACGCTCGATCTCGCCAACCTGCCGCGCACGACCGAGGGCAAGGTCGACTTCGCGCGCGACTTCTTCGGGCGCGAGGCGTTCCTGACCGTCAGCGGCCAGCTCAACGTCGAGGCGTACTGCCTGGCGCTGTCGAAGGTCTACACCTTCGGGCCGACGTTTCGCGCCGAGAACAGCAACACCAGCCGCCACCTGGCCGAGTTCTGGATGATCGAGCCCGAGATCGCCTTCGCCGATCTGGCCGCCGACGCCGATCTGGCCGAGGGCTTTCTCAAGGCATCTTCACCACGCTGCTGGTCGAGCGCGCCGACGACATGAAGTTCTTCGCCGAGCGCATCGACAAGGATTGCATCGCGCGCGTCGAGCGCTTCGTCAGCGCCAGCTTCGAGCGGATGACCTACACCGACGCGATCACGGCGCTGGAGAAGAGCGGCAAGACGTTCGAGTTCCCGGTGCACTGGGGCATGGATCTGCAGTCCGAGCACGAGCGCTGGCTGACCGAGGAGCACGTCGGGCGGCCGGTCGTGGTGATGAACTACCCGAAAGAGATCAAGGCGTTCTACATGCGGCAGAACGACGACGGAAAGACCGTCGCCGCCATGGACGTGCTGGCGCCCGGCATCGGCGAGATCATCGGCGGCTCCCAGCGCGAAGAGCGGCTCGACGTGCTCGACCAGCGCCTGGCCGAGTCGGACCTCGACCCCAAGGGCGTACTGGTGGTACCGCGATCTGCGGCGCTACGGCACCGTGCCGCACGCCGGCTTCGGCCTGGGCCTGGAGCGGACGATCATCTACGCCACCGGCATGGCCAACATCCGCGACGTCATCCCCTTCCCCCGCGCCCCCGGCCAGGCCGCCTTCTAGCGGTTTTCCCCATCCTCGTCCTCGTCCTCGTCCTCGTCGCCGAGACTTCACCCCCTCACGGGATCGGCGATTGGCATTCCCAGAGCAAGCCTTCGGCTCGCGTCACGCATTCGCAGTGGGTTCCGGCGGAAGTGCACCCTTGCCCGAGCATGCCGCAGAAGGGACCGAGATGGTCGCAGTCGGTGACGCCGAGCGCGGTGGGGATGCAGCTGCCCCCGTACGAGTGGCTCCCCGCGGGACAGGCGTCGAACAGCCCGTCGGGCTTGCAGGGCGGCTGGTCGATCACGCCGCTCGTCTCGTCGCAGCACAGCACGTTCTGCTGCGCGCATGCGGTGGGCGCACAGCCCGACGCGGGCACATAGCCGGCGGGACAGGCGAAGGCGGCCGCATCGCAGAATCCCGAGGTCCAGTTGAACGGCCCGGTCGAGCAGGACGAGACACAAAGGCCGGTTCCGATGATGCAGGTGGGGGGCCCCTGGCCTCCAGTCCCCTCGAGCATACCGCCCATCCCCCCGCTGCCCGAGCGCCCGTCTGCCGGTGCCTCCTGCGAGCTGCAAGCGGCGGCGGTCAGCACGCAAAATAGAAGCAAAGACCCGGCCTTGCAGGATCCGAACGTCACGTGGCCCCGTCCTTTCGCGTCTTCCGCCATTCTCGGAAGGATCAGTGTCCGACCGCTGAGCCTTCCGCTCATATTTGTTCCGCGCTTCCGCGATTGAATGCGCGCGCCTTGCAAGATAGACGTAAGGCGCGCGGATGAAGCTTGAAGAGATCACCCTTTTCTCGCACCTGGTCGCTCGGCCGGAGTCGGAGCTCGACCTGGTGCGCGCCGTCCTGCTGGTCGCCGAGCCGGAATATCCTGGCCTCGACGTCGCCGCTTACGTCGAGGAGCTCGATCGCCTCGGCGCCGCCGCTGCGCAGCGCATCGCCGCCGCACCCGCGCGGCCCGCGCTGGCAAACGTGATCCGGTATCTGTACGAAGAGCTCGGTTTTCACGGCAACGTTCAGGACTACTACGATCCGCGGAACAGCTTCCTCAACGAGGTCATCGACCGCCGCACCGGGATCCCGATCAGCCTCGCGATCGTTCTCACCGAGATTTGCCGGCGCGTCGGCATCGAGGCCCGGGGCGTTTCCTTTCCCGGGCATTTCCTGGTGCGCGTCGAAGTCGACGGCGATCCGATGTTCATCGATCCCTTCGACGGACGGCTGCTCGATCGCCGGCAGCTCGCCGAGCTGCACCAGCGCGCCACCGGCGAGGAGGGCCCGATCGATCCGCGCGTGCTCGCGCCGGCGACCAAGCGCCAGGTGCTGGCGCGCATCCTCAACAACCTGCGCAATATCTATGAGCGCGCCGGCGATCGCGATCGCCTGCTGGGCGTGCTGGCACGGATGCAGGTGCTGCGTCCCGATGACGAGACTCGCGGCCGCTGGAACGAGGTCGCCGGCGGCGGCCCCACGCGCGGGCCGTCGGTCAACTGATCATCCAACTGATCATCAGTTGAAGGGCTGAGTTGCGTGTTGCGGCTTGCGATTTTCCTTTTCCCTTTTTCGGGAACGCCTAAGCTGCCGCCGGATGACCGGGGAAGGTGAGATCGAGAGGTTGCGGCGGGAGAATGCGGAGTTGCGGGCCCGCGTGGGGGAAGGAGACACCGGGCGCGGCCCGATGGTGGCCGCGTTTCTGGAATCGGTGCTGGCGGCCGTTCCCGCGTTCGTGATGCGCTTCGACGCCGAGAGGAAGATCCGGTACATCAATCGGCTGCAGCCCGGTCTCACGGCGGAGCAGGTGATTGGCACGCCGATGTCCGACTTCCTTCTCCCCGACGATCGCCTGATGGCGAAGACCACGATCGATCGCGTATTGGCGACGGGCGTACCGGAACGCTACGACAGCTTCGCCACTGGCCCCAACGGCAGCCTGGCCTATTACGAGACCTACGTTTCGCCGATTCGCGATCAGGATCGTCTCGGTGGCTGTCTGATCGCGTTCGAGGTCACGGGCCATCGCGCGCGCCAGCTGGCCCTCGAGGAGAGCCAGCGCCAGCTGCGTCTGGCGCTGGACGCGGGCGGCGTCGGCCTGTGGACCTCGGACGAGATCACCGGTCAGGTGTTCTGGGACGAGCGGATGAAGGCGATGACCGGGCGCTCGTCGCCGGCCGACCTGGAGACTTACGCGAGGGAGGTCGTGCACCCCGACGACCGCGCGCGGATCGAGGCGGCGGGCCGCCGGGTCCTCGAGACCGGCGCCTGGACCGGCGAGGTCCATCGCATCGTGCGGCCTGACGGAGCGGTGCGCTGGATGATGTCGAGCGGTGACGTCGTCCGCGAAGGGGATCGGGTCGTGCGGGTGCTGGGATGCAACATCGACATCACCGAGCACCGCCAGCTGGAGGAGCAGGTGCGCCACGCGCAGAAGCTGGAGGCGACCGGCAGCTTGACGGCGGGGATCGCGCACAACTTCAACAACCTGCTGGCGGCGATCCTGCCGGCGCTGGAGCTGTGTGAGCCGATCGCGCCCGACGGCCTGCGCGAGGTCGTCATCGAGGCGACCCACGCCGCGCGGCGCGCCGCCGAGCTGATCAGCGAGCTGATGACGTTCGCGGGCCAGCGCCGATCCTCGTCGCGGCGGCCCGAGCCGATCGCCGTGTTGATCGAGCGCGCCGCCGGCATCTGCCGCTCGACCTTCGACCGCCGCATCGCGCTCGACGTGCACGTGCCCTCCGCGCCCTTGTTGGTCGCGTGCGACGGTGGCGCGATCGAGCAGGTGCTGGTGAACCTGATGCTCAACGCGCGCGACGCCGTCCGCGAAGTGGGCGATCGCGGCCCGCGCGTGTCGATCGACGTCCGCGAGGAGGCGCCGCCCGCCGACGCCCCGCCGAACGCCCCGAGCCTGGTTCGCATCAGCGTCAGCGACAACGGCGTCGGCATGACCGACGAGATCCGGCGCCGCATGTTCGAGCCGTTCTTCACCACCAAACCGGTGGGGCAGGGGACCGGGCTCGGCCTTTCGACCAGCTACGCCATCGTGCGCGAGCATGGCGGCACCATCGAGTGCGAGTCGGAGCCGGGGCGGGGGACCACCTGTTCGGTGTTGCTGCCCCGCCACGGCGGTCGCGCGCGCGCGCCGCGGCCGCAGCGGCTGGCGGCGGCCGGGACGAACGCGTCGCACGTGCTGCTGATCGAGGACGAGGCCGCGATCCGCAAGGTCGTGCAGCGGCTGCTCGAGTCGGTCGGCCACCGGGTCACCGCCGTCGGCGGCACGCGCGAGGCGCTGGCGTGGCTCGCCGAGCCGCGCGACGTCGCGGTGGTTCTGCTCGACCGCTCGATGCCCGACGGCCTGGGCGAAACGATCATCCCCGAGTTGCGCCGTCGATTGCCGGGGGCGCGCGTGCTGCTGTTCACCGGACAGGACGTCGAGCCCGAGGTCGCGGCGCTCGCCGATGGCGTCCTCGCCAAGCCGATGACCAGCGATGATTTGCTCAAGGCGGTCGACGGGGCGGCCGGATCTCGCAAGTGAACGGCGAGGACGAGGACGAGGACGAGGACGAGGACGAGGACGAGGACGGGGTCGTGCGCTTGATCGCTGAGGTGACGGCCGAGATCGATCGGCGTGGGATCGCCGACGCCGACGCCGACGCCGACGGGCCGGAGGATCCATTGAGCGATCCGCCGGTCATCGAGCGCCCGGCGGATCTGGCGCCGCTGATCGAGCACACCGCCCTCAAGCCGGAGACGACGCCGGCGGCGATCGCGCGCCTGTGCGACGAGGCGGTGCGGCTCGGGCTGCGCGGCGTCTGCGTGAACCCGTGCTTCGTCGCCGCGGCCCGGCGCCACCTCGGCGGCGCGCGCGCGCGCCTGGTCAGCGTCGTCGGATTCCCGCTCGGCGCCAGCCTGACTGCGACCAAGGTGCAGGAGGCGCGCGCCGTGCTCGACGCTGGCGCCGACGAGGTCGACATGGTGTTGCCGGTCGGCATGCTCAAGGGCGGCGATCTCGGCGCGGTCTTCGACGACATCGCCGCCGTGGTCACGGCGGCGCAAGGGAGGACGGTCAAGGTGATCCTGGAGACGCTGCTGCTCGACGCAGGAGAGAAGGTGGCGGCCTGCCTCCTGGCCGCGCGCGCCGGCGCCGCCTTCGTGAAGACCTCGACCGGCTTCGGCGGCGCGCATGCCACCATCGCGGACGTCGCTCTCATGCGGCAGGTCGCCGGCGGCCGGCTGCGCATCAAGGCTTCGGGCGGGATCCGCGACTTCGCGACGGCGCGCGCGCTGGTGGTCGCGGGCGCGCACCGGCTCGGCTGCTCGGCCTCGGCGGCGATCATCGGCGAACAACCATGAGCGACCACGGCCTCAATCGCGTAAAGGCGTGCCGTCACGGCGACATGATCTTCAACGTCAACGATCGCCACATCGGCCGCTCGCTCGATCTCTACGGCGAGTGGGCCGAGTCGGAGCTCGAGTTGCTGGGGCTGTTCATCAAGCCGGGCGACGTCGTGGTCGACGTCGGCGCGAACATCGGCACCCACACCGTGTTCTTCGCGCAGCGGGCCGGTGCCGCGGGCAAGGTGCTGGCCTTCGAGCCGCAGCGGATCGTCTTTCAGACCCTGTGCGCCAACCTGGCGCTGGGCGGCCTGCTCAACGTGCACGCGTTTCACGCGGCAGCCACGCGCGCGCCGGGGAGCATCGTCGTGCCGGCGGTCGCCTACGCCGAGCCGGGAAACTACGGCGGCGTCACGCTCGCGGGCGGCGCGGCCAGCGTGGGGGGCGCGGGCGGCGCGCTGCTGGCCGCCGGCGCCGAGCGCGTGCCAGCGCTGACCCTCGACGGCGTCGCGCTCGATCTCGGGCTCGGGTCAAGTCGCTGCCGCCTGCTGAAGATCGACGTCGAGGGGATGGAGCTCGACGTGCTCGAGGGGGCGGCCACGCTGGTCGCGGCGTCGCGGCCGATCATCTACCTCGAGAACAACGACGCCGCCCGGTCGCCGGCGCTGATCACCTGGCTGCTCGCGCGCGGTTATCACCTGTTCTGGCACGTCTCGCGCTTCTTCAATCCGCGCAACTTCTTCGGCAACCAGGAGAACGTGTTCGGCAACCTCGGCGACCTCAACATGATTGGCGTCGGCGCCGAGCTCGCCCCGGCGCTGGCGCCTTTTCCCCGCGTGACCGGCCCCGACGACAACTGGGACGCGCTGCAACAGCGGCTGCGCTGACGCTGGAAAACGATCGCTGCGCGATCAGCGCGTGAACACCGTCGCGCCGACCACCACACCGTAGTAGGTCTCGGACGCGGAGGTGTAGGCGAGCGGACGGCGGCTGAACGCGTAGCTGTAGTGGATCAGCGGCAGCGCCGCGCGCAACGCCAGCCAGTCGAGCAGCTGCCAGCTCACAGCCAGCGTGCCGGAGAGCCCCTGCGCGCTGGCGTCCGACTCGACGCCCAGCTGTCCGGTCCCGCGCCCGAGGCCGAATCCGGGTAGGTACGCGGCGGCGAGCGACGCGGCCAGCGACGGCGTGAACGCGAAGCGCGCGTCCAGGCCCAGCGTCAGGTGCGACAGCTGCACGTCGGGGAGACAGACCTGGGTGCTGGTGGCGACGCAGGTCGACGGCGCCGGTTGGGTGCCCCGTGCCAGGTCGTAACCGGAGTGGCCGTAGCCGACCAGCGGCACCAGCAAGAACCGCTCGCCGAGCGGCAGCGCGTAGCGCACGTCGACCGACCAGCGCCGTTCGGTCACCTTGTAGCTCAGCGTGCCGCCGTCGGCCTGGCCGACGCCGTCGTTGCCGATCTCGGTGCCAAAGGATGCGCCGAGACCGAGGCGCGCGATCCACCGGTTCTTGACCGAGAGCAGCGGGAACGATTCGAGCTCGGCGACGACGCCCCCGCGCACCGAGCCGTCGTCGGGCTGCAGCGGAGCGTCGAAGTGAAAGCTGCGGGTCATGACCGCGGTGCCAAGATCGAACGTGATCAGGTGCGGCGCGATGATCGCGGGAAGGTTGCCGGCCGCGCGCGTGCGAGCGCCGCCGTACGGCTCGACGTCGTCGGCGCCTTCGTCGTCGTCGTCGCGCGCCGGCGACCGGCGCACCGCGGTCGCCGATTCGGGGCCGAAGACCTCCTTCTCCAGCGCCTCGGTCGACTTGCTGGTCGCCGTGGTCGTCGGCGGGTCCCGCGGCGCGGGCGGGGCGCGGCGCTTGCGCGGCCGCTTGGGGGCCGCCTCGGGCGGCTGCCAGAGCGGCGCCGTCGCGACCACCGCGGGGTGGCCCGCGACGCCCGTGGCAGCATCTGCCGGCAGCGCGGCCAACGCGGACGCGGGCGTCGCCATCGCCCAACTCAGCGTCAGCGCCAGCGCCAGCGCCAGGACCATCAGCGCCGATGCCAGCCGGGCGCTCGCGCGCGCGATCCCGCTCGAGATTGAAACCGAGATGGGAATCATTTCCAGGGCTATCTCTAGGCGCCCGTCGCGAAACGCGCAAGAGGGCGACGGCGACGAGTGTGCCGCAACGTGGGCGGCGCGCAGCGTCAGCACAACGCGCTGCGATTCTTGCGGGCTTGGGCAATCCCGGTGACTATGATCAGGTGCGGATTGTGCTGACCGGCGCTGTTGTGATGCTCATGCTGGTCGGCCTCGCGGCGCACGGGGGGCGCGCCTGGGGCGCAAGCTCAGAGCGGGTCTCGGTGCAGCCGCTCGACGGTCCGGTCGGCGCGTCGTTACGCCAGCAGATCGCGCGCCTCGTGAGGGGACACGGATTTCGCGTCCTGACCTCGATCCCCCGCGTCGGGGGGACGGCGCAGTACGTGACGCTCGCGCGCGATCACCACCTGGCGGCGTTCGTCGCGGGCGACATCGAAGAACACCGGACGCGGCAGACGCTGACCATCTTGATCTGGGACGGCGCCAGCGGTTCGGTGCTGGCCCGCTGGTCGGCCAGCGCCACGGGCAGGGCGCTGCCCAAGATGCTGGCGCGCGGATTCTGGAAGCACCTCGGCCCCGCGCTGGAGAAGGCGCAGGCGCCGCCCTCGAACGAGTTGCCACCCGCCGAGCCGATGCGCATCGACGCCGGCGCGGTCGACTAGCGGTGCACTGACCTTCGAAGCGCTAGCGGTCGACTAGCGGTGCACTAACCCTCGAAGCGCGCGACCACCGGGGCGTGGTCGCTGGTGCCGATCTCGCGATGCGAGACGCAGCTGACCGCCCGCGCCGCCAGTGCTTCGCTGGCCAGGAGGTAGTCGATGCGCCAGCCGAGGTTGCGCTGGCGCAGGTTGCGCCAGGGCGCCCACCAGGTGAAGAGCTGGTCGTTCGTGGGATCCAGCCGGCGCGCGACGTCGCCCAACCCCTGGCCCAGCAGTCGTTCGAAGCGTTCCCGCTCTTGCGGGAGCTGGCCGATGACGCGCGGGTTGCGGTCTTTGGGGTAGACGTCAATTTCGGCGCGGGCGACGTTCAGGTCGCCGCACAGCACCAGCGCACCGCGACCAGGCGGCGCGGCCCCGGCGCGAAATCCGCCCGCGTAGTCGATGAGCCCGTCGAGAAAGCGCATCTTTGCGGCCAGGTCCTTCCCCCCGTTGGGGACGTAGACCGAGGCAACGGTCAGCGGGCCGCTCGCGCCGCCGATCGGCGCGGCGATCTCGGCGGTGACCACCCGCGCTTCATGATCGAACGGAGGGTGCGAAAACACCGGCGGCGCCGTCGCGAATGCGCGCGAGACGTGCAGCCCCACACCTGAATATCCCTTGGCGCCGCCGTGCCAGTAACACCAGTAGCCGTCCAGCGCACAAAGCTCAGCCGGAATTTGCTCGGGGGCTGCTTTGATTTCCTGCAAGCAGACCACGTCGGGGCGCTCGGCGGCGATCCAGTCACGAACCTCTGCCTGGCGGGCACGGATTCCGTTGACGTTCCAGGTCGCGATTTTCATGCCCGTTCCCCGGGTGATCTAGCGCGGTGCTCTAAGACGGTCACGGGTTTCGAGCATGTTTCCCTTCGGTCAGGGAGAAATGTTAAAAACATCGACATGAGCTCTCCTAACCGTGTCGTGAACCCGGTCCGTTGGGTTCCTACCGCCTACCTTTCCGAGGGGATCCCGTTCGCGATGGCGATCTGGGTCACCGGATCGATGTTCAGCAGTCTCGGGCACTCCGACAGCGAGACCGCCCTGGTCACCGGAAGCATCGGGATCGCCTGGTCGCTCAAGCCGCTCTGGGCGGCGTTCCTGGACATGTTCAGGACCAAGAAGTTCTTCGTGCTCGCCATGGAGCTCTTGATGGCCGGGCTTCTGGTCTTGATGGGCCTCGCGCTGAAGCTGCCGAACTATTTCGCGCTCATCGCTGGTCTGCTCTGGGTGTTTGCGTTCGCGTCGGCGACGCAGGACATCTGTGTCGACGGCGTCTACATCACCTCGCTCGACAAGCCGAAGCAGGCGAGCCTGGATCGGCGCGCAGAGGCGCGTTCTGGAACTGCGGGCGCGCCTTCGGCCAGGGATTGATCCTCAGCTTGGCCGGTCTCATGATTTCTTACGGCATCGGCAAGCAAACGTCGTGGACGCTGGCGCTGTTCGTCAGCGCCGGCGTGCTGGTGGCGCTCGCCGTCTACCATTACTTCGTGCTGCCGACGGGGACGGTCGCCCGTCGCCCAAAGGACGCCACCGAGGTCGTATCAGACCTTCGTCGACGCCGTGCAGGGCCTTCTTTCAGAAGAAGGCGATCTGGGGCATGTTGATCTTCGTCTTCCTGTACCGAACCGGCGAGGGATTCCTCCTGGTCGAGGCGCCGCTGTTCATGCAGGCCGCCGTGGTGAAGGGCGGTCTCGGGCTGACGCTTGCAACAGAAGGGCGCGCTCGACGGCGTTGTCGGCACAATCGTCAGCGTCCTGGGCGGACTGGCGGGCGGCGTCTTCGTCTCGAAGGTGGGCTTGAAGCGCAGCCTGGTGTTCCTGGCGATCTGCCTCAACGTGCCTCACCTCTGCTACGTGATCCTGAGCCAGACCGTCACGCCGACCGCGCCGCTGCCCCTGCCGATCATCTACCTCCTCGTCTGCATCGAGAAGTTTGGCTACAACTTCGGCTTCGTCGGCAACATGCTGTACATGATGCAGCAGATCGCGCCGGGCAAATACAAGATGACCCACTACGCCTTCGCGACGTCGCTGATGAATCTGGTGTTGGTTCCGACCCAGTCGGTCAGCGGCAGGCTCGCCGACTGGATGGGCTACGCCACTTCTTCATCTTCGTGCTGGTCGCTTCCATCCCCAGCATCATCGCCGCATGGAGAGCGCCCTTCCCCAATCCGCCCGATGTCGAGCAGGAGGGGGAGGGGGCAGCCGAGCGCGCGGTTCAGGTCGCGCCGGCCTGATCCCGCTCTCTCACCGGCCAGGCGGGTTGCCGCCGCGCGTCCCTACTGGACGTGCGCCGAGATCATCTTGGCCATGTCGAACATGCTGACCTGGCGGCGGCCGCCGAAGATCGGGCGCAGCTTGTCGTCGGCGTTGATCATGCGGCGGTTCTTTCGATCCTGCAGCCCCTCGGCCTTCACGTAGTCCCACATCTTCTTGACCACCTGCGTGCGCGGCAGCGGCCGCTCACCGACGACGGCGGCCAGCTTGGCGTCCGGCTTCACCGGGCGGGTCAGCCCGGGCGATGCCGTACGCTTGATCTTCACGGCCACCACGACGCGCGTGCTCTTGCGGGCCGTCGCGGCCTTGCGCGTGGTCGCCTTGCGCGTGCTGGTCGCGCTCGCCTTGCGCGTGCTCGCCTTGCGCGTCTTGGCGGGGGTCATCTTGGCGGTTCTCTTCCCGGTGCGTACGGGCATGGCTGCCTCCTTGGATCGTTGTCGGGTCGCGATGGCAAGATGGTCACTTGCCCGCGGTTGCGCTCTCGGGGATGGCCTTGAAGCGCAACCATTGCCTGACGATTGCTCCAATGGGGAGCGGGTCGGCGGGACTCAGCTGGCCTGGTTCTCGAGCCGGGTCATCCAATAGCCCACATCGAAGCGCGCATCGCCGGTCATGTGTCTCCAGAGCTTGATGCGGTTCACCACCTCGAGCCGCGCCTCGTTCCCGTGCCACGGCTCGGGGCTGCCGAGGATGCCGGGGATCGCCGGATCGCCGAGATCGCCGGTATTCCAGAGCAGGCGCTGCGGCCCGCCCGGGTTGAGCCGCAGCTTCAGCATCACCCGGCGGGCCTGGGTCAAGTTGGGCTGGCCGCAGTGCCACAGGCCGTGGTGAGCGACCACCAGCGTGCCCGCGCTGCAGACCGTCGGCAGCTGGCCGACGAAGTTCTGGTAGCGGGCGATGTCGGACTCGTTCACGCGCCGCAGGTGGCTGCCGGGCAGGATCATCGTCCCTCCCATGGCGCGCGGTGTGTCCTGAAAAAAGAAGAAGAGCTGGATGTCGAAGGCGGTATTACGCGGATCGACGATCGCGTCGGCGTGCCAGGGCTGGCTCCAGCGCTGGCCGGGCTCGATGGTGTGGGCGTAGTGGTGATCGTAGAGGGCGCGCGGACCGACCAGGCTCTGGATGACGCCCGCGACCGCCGGCGAACGGGCGATGGCCGCCAGGCCCACGGTCTCGGGCCAGATCTCGTCAATCGGTCGCCCGGGCCAGCGCGCGGCCGCTTCGCCCTGCAAGCTGCCGGCGGCGATCTCGGCCAGCGTCTCGTCGCACAGCGCGCGCGGCACGATCTCGTCGAAGCGCAGAAAGCCGCGCGCCACAAACGACGCCATCTGCTTGGAATCCAGGAGGTGCCGCCGGTCATCCGTGGCCGTTTGGGTCGCGGTCTGGTTCCCGGTCTGGTTCGCGCTCATGTGACCATCCGTTCCAGCACGTACTCGAAGCGCAGCTGCGAGGTCTCGTGCTCGTGGCCGGCGGGGCGCGGCATCAACATCGGGAACTGAATCACCCGCCACCCTTCCTTCATCGCCGCCAGCACCGACGGAAACGGCGGCGCCTCACTGTCCCCCGACATCCCGGTCGCCCGCCCGGTCCCGTCATAGAACGACCAGGCCAGCACCGGACTGCCCAGATCCGGCGTCGCCAGGCACAGGATCAGGATCTGCTGCCGTGTCACCGCCACAAGTGTAGAAGACCGGCGGCGCGGTCGCCACGCGGTGCGAATCAGCTGATCAGTCCGCAGGTCCCAGCAGCTCGTTGACCAGCGGCCCGTTGGTGTAGCGCTCGCCGCTGTCGCACACCATGAAGACGATGGTCTTGCCGGCCAGCTCGGGGCGGCGCGCCAGGCGCAACGCCGCCGCCAGCGTCGCGCCCGACGAGATGCCGGCCGAGATCCCCTCGACGCGCGCGAGCTGTCGCGCGTGCGCGAAGGCCTCCTCGTCGGAGATCGGCATCACCTCGTCGATCAGCTCGCGGCGCAGGATCGGCGGCACGAACCCGGCGCCGATGCCCTGGATCATGTGGTTGGCGGGCTTGCGCCCGGACAGCACGGCGGCGTTCGCCGGCTCGACGGCGACGACGCGCACGCCAGGCTTGCGCTGCTTGAGCACCTCGCCCACGCCGGTGATCGTGCCCCCGGTGCCGACGCCGGCCACGAACACATCGACGCTGCCCGCCGTGTCGTCCCAGATCTCGACCGCGGTGGTGCGGCGGTGCACGTCGGCGTTGGCCGGGTTGCGGAACTGATCGAGGCCGATCGCCCCCGGCGTCGCGCGCCGCAGCTGGTCGGCCATCTCGATCGCCTCGCGCATGAGCGTGCCGGGCGTCAGCGTGACCCGCGCGCCCAGGTAGCGCAGCAGCGCCAACCGCTCCTTCGACATGCGCTCCGGCATGGTCACCAGCAGCTGATAACCCCGGGTCGCCGCGACGAACGCCAGCGCGATGCCGGTGTTGCCGCTGGTCGCCTCGACGATCGTCCCGCCCGGCGCCAGCAGCCCCTGGCGCTCGGCGTCCTCGATCATCGCGACCGCGATGCGATCCTTGACGCTGCCGCAAGGATTGCGCGACTCGAGCTTGGCCAGCAGCCGCGCGCCGCCGCTGTCGATGCGCACCAGCTCGACCAGCGGCGTGGCGCCGATCGTCGAGGTGATCCCGTGCGCGACGCCGCGGCCGCTCATCCGTGCTGGCGCGCCTCCACCAGCTTCTTCGCGCCCAGCGTGGCCAGCGCCAGCAACGTCAGGATCGACGCCACCGCGAACGCCCCCACCATGTTGTACTCGTTGTAGAGGATCTCGACGTGCAGCGGGACGGTGTTGGTGAGGCCGCGGATGTGCCCCGACACGACCGACACCGCGCCGAACTCGCCCATCGCGCGCGCGTTGCACAGCACGACGCCGTACAGCAGCCCCCACCGGACCTTGGGCAGCGTGACGCCAAACAGGATCTGCCACCCGCTCGCGCCCAGCGTCAGCGCCACCTCCTCCTCGTCGTTGCCGAGGTCTTGCATGATCGGCAGCACCTCGCGCGCGACGAAGGGGAAGGTCACGAAGGTCGTCGCCAGGATGATGCCGGGCACGGCGAAGATGATGTGGATGTCGTGCGCCTCCAGCCACGGCCCGAGAATTCCGCGCGCGCCCAGCAGCAGCACGAACACCAGGCCGGAGATCACCGGCGACACCGAGAACGGCAGATCGATCAGCGTGATCAGCGCGCTCTTGCCCGGGAAGCGGTACTTCGAGATCAGCCACGAGGCGGTGACGCCGAAGACGACGTTCAGCGGCACCGAGACCAGCGCCGTCAGCACCGTGAGGCGAATCGCCGCCCGTGTTTCAGGGTCGGAGATCGCCGCGGTGTAGCCGCCGATGCCCTTGCGCAGCGCCTCGATGAAGACGGTCGTGATCGGCAGCGCGACGAAGATGCCGAGGAACAGCAGGCTGATCCCGACCAGCAGCCAGCGGATGAGCGGCGGATCGCCGAGCGCGGCGCGCACCGTTCCGGCGGCGCCCGGGTGGGTGCCGGGTGGGATCGTCACGGTGCGGGGCGGGGGAGGCGCGCCAGCCATGTCGTTCCTAGCGGTGCCCGGCCCGGCGGGCCATCCAGCCCTGCAGGACGTTGATGATGAACAGCAGCACGAACGACGCCAGCAGCATCACCAGCGCGATCGCGGTCGCGCCCGCGTAGTCGTACTGCTCGAGCTTGGTGACGATCAGCAGCGGGACGATCTCGGTGCGCATCGGCATGTTGCCCGAGATGAAGACGATCGATCCGTATTCGCCGAGAGCGCGCGCGAACGCCAGCGCGAACCCGGTCAGCAGCGCCGGCATGACCGCGGGCAGGATCACCCGCCACAGCGTCTGCGGGCGGGTCGCGCCCAGCGTCGCCGCGACCTCTTCCATGCTCGGGTCGATGTCCATCAGCACCGGCTGCACCGTGCGCACCACGAAGGGGAGCCCGACGAAGATCATCGCGACCACGACGCCGGCCGGCGCGAAGGCGACCTTGATGCCGTGCGGCTCGAGGAAGCGCCCCAGCCAGCCCCCCTCGGCGAACAGCGCCGTCAGCGCGATGCCGGCGACCGCCGTCGGCAGCGCGAACGGAAGGTCGACCATGGCGTCCAGCAGCGCCTTGCCCGGCAGCGGATAGCGGGTCAGCACCCAGGCGAGCACCAGCCCGAACACCCCGTTGACCGCGCCGGCGCCGAACGCGCCCAGGAAGCTGATCCGGTACGCCGCCAGCGCGCGCGGCGAGCTGACCGCGTGCCAGAACTCGCTGCCGCTCAGGGACGCCGACTTGAAGACCAGCCCGGCCAGCGGGATCAGCACCACCAGGCAGAGATAGGTCAGCGTCACGCCGAGCGAGAGCCCGAACCCGGGCAGCGGCCCGCGATTGGCCCGCCGCCGCACGCGCGCAGGCAGCGGCGACACGGTCATCTCGGCGGGCAGACCGCTGCTCATGTTCCCGGCCGGTAGATCTGATCGAAGACGCCACCGTCGGCGAAGTGCGTCTGCTGGGCCTTTTGCCAGCCCCCCGCGACCTCGGCGACCGTGAACAGCTGCAGCTCGGGGAACTCGCCGGCGTGGCGCTGCAGGGCCGCCGGATCGCGCGGGCGATAGTGGTGGCGGGCGCCGATCTCCTGCCCTTCGTCGGTGTAGAGAAAGGCCAGGTAGGCCTCGGCGGCGGCGCGCGTGCCGTGCTTGTCGACGTTGTGGTCGACCACGGCGACCGGCGGCTCGGCGCGGATGCTGGCCGGCGGCGTGATGATCTCGAACTTGTCGCCGCCAAGCTCGCCCGTCAGCAAGATGCGCTTCGTTCTCCCAGGCGATCAGCACCTGTCCGATCCCGCGCTGCGCGAAGGTGACGGTCGAGCCGCGCGCGCCCGAGTCGAGCACCGGCACGTTGTGGAACAGCGCGCGCATGAACTCCCGGGCCTTGGCCTGGTCGCCGCCGTTCTTGTGCAGCGCGAAGCCCCAGGCCCCGAGGTAGTTCCAGCGCGCGCCGCCCGAGGTCTTGGGGTTGGCGGTGACCACCGCAATCCCTGGCCGCACCAGGTCGTCCCAGTCGTGGATACCGAGCGGATTCCCTTTACGCACCACGAACACCACGGTCGAGGTGAACGGGGTGCTGGCGCCCGGCAGGCGATCGGCCCAGCCGGGGGCGATGCGGCCCGACTTGGCGGCGATCGCGTCGATGTCGTACGACATCGCCAGCGTGACGACGTCGGCCTCGAGCCCGTCGATCACGGCGCGCGCCTGCTTGCCCGAGCCGCCGTGCGACTGGTTGATGGTCACCGCCTGGCCGGTCTTCTGCCGCCAGTGATTCGCGAACACGGCGTTGACGTCCTGGTAGAGCTCGCGCGTCGGATCGTAGGAGACGTTCAGCAGCGTGAGCCCGGCCGACGCGCCCCCGCGGTGCAGCGCGAGCACCACCAAGACCGCGATCAACGCCGGGATCAACACGGCGACGGCCCGTTTCGCCCGGCTGGTCATGCTCAGATGCTGTAGGCGACCTGGGGTCCTGGGCCGCGCCCGACCTTGGCCACGCGCTCGTTGACGTCGGCCAGGGTCGTGCCGTCGAGGATCTTCGCGACCGCGTCGCGCACCTCTTTCATCACCATGCGCGTGCCGCACGACTCCTCGCTGACGCACTCCTCGCACCGGACGTAGGCGCGTTCGCTGACGCACGGGATCGGCGCCAGCGGACCGTCGACGACCCGGATCACCTGTCCCAGCGTCACCTCGCGCGCCGGGCGCGCCAGCGAGTAGCCGCCCCCCTTGCCCTTCTTGCTGCGCAGGATGCCGGCGTTGCGCAGCTCCAGCAGGATGAGCTCGAGGAACTTGTGCGGGATGCGCTCGCGCTCGGCGAGCTCGGCGATCAGGACTGGGCCACGCGCCTCGTCATTCGCCAGCACGTAGAGCGCACGCAGCGCGTAACGGGCCTTGCGCGACAAAGTCGTCATTGCCTATCAGGCAGATAGGGTTATCAAGGGGCGACCCTGGCTGTCAACGCCGGCGTCCGCGTCGGCCGCTGAGCCGCGCGGGCTAGAACTTCAGGCCGAGGCCGATGTTCGCGTCGACGTTGAACGTGAACTTGGGGACGCCGAGCTCGGTGTTGAGCGCCAGGATCAGCGACGCGGTCTTGCCGAGGTCGTACATGAACCCGAGGTTGGGACCGACCAGGAAGGGACCGGCCTGCAGCGTGTCGACGCAGGTCTGGTTCATGCAGGTCCGCAGCTGCGGTCGGCGGGGAAGTTGCTGACGTGCCGGATGGCGCCTCCGCCGACCGAGCCGCCGAAGAAGAAGTGGAAATCACCGTCGAGCATCACGTAGGTCGCCTTGGCGAACACCGCGATCGCCGATGATCTTCGCCGAACAGCCGCCAGGGCAGGTGTTCGGACCAGGGTTGAGCCCGGAGACGATCTGATAGCGCCCCTGCAGCGACAGCATCAGGTTTCGGCTGAGGAAGTAGCCGACCTCGGGCGCAATATGCATGAGCTGCGCTGGCGCGAAGCCGGCGCTGGCGAGCGCGTGCGACGTCGTCGATGCCTCCTCGCCGCTGCCGCTGGCGACGCCGAAGCCGCCACCCACGCTGAGGCCGACGAAGATCTTGCCCGCGTTCTTGGCGGCGGGGACGTCGTCGTCGTCACCGTCGTCGTCGTCGCCCTGCGCTTCGCCACGGCGCCGTTGTCGTCGGAGTCGTCGTCGTCGCTGTGCTTCTTCTTCTTCTTGGGCGGGGGCCTGCGGCGCTGCGGCGGCGGCGCGTCGTCGCCGCTGGCCGTCGTATCGGCGGTGCCGGCCCCCTGATCGTTGTCGGCCTGCGGCTCGCCGCCGCCCGAGTCATCGCCGCCGGCCGCGCTCTGGCCGACCATCGCCTCTTCGAACGCGTCCTGCAGCGCCGGCGTCGCCACCGACTTGGTCAGCTGAATGTCGGGCTGGATCTGCAGCGCCTTCTTGAAGTGCTTGATGCCCGCGTCGCGCTGCTTGAAGCCCGCGACCATCACGATCCCGTAGTGGATGTGCGTGCGCGCCTTGATCGGGTGCTTGTCGAGCCCCGAGTTCGCGCACAGATCCAGCGCCTCCTTCAGGAAGCCGCGCGCCGCATCGAAGTCTTTCTTCTGATAGGCGTCCAGCGCCTTCTTGTTGAGCTTCGTCACCTTGTTCAGCACATCCGGGCTGCCACCCTCTTGGGCGTGCGCCGGAGTGGCTTGCGTCATGAAGGCGACGAGAAACGTCAGAGCCAGAACGGACCAGAACCGGGAGATACATCGGTGTGCGTCCATGCGCCGGCGATTAAAGGACAGTTCCGGTCCCGAGCGCAACGCCCTTGCGCGTCCGTAGCGAAATTTCCGCAAAAACTCCCGGTTTGAGCCGTTCCCCCGGCGTGCGGGCACTTACCCGGATCGCCCACCGGGGCCGATTTGTGCCGCCGGGCGGCGGCGGCGGGCGCGCAGCAATTAGGGGAAAATGCCGCGTTCGGAATAGGCTTTGGCGATCCGCTCCAGAGCAATGCACATCGCGGCCATGCGCCAGTCGCACTTGCGCTGCTGCGCGAACTCGCTGACCGCCAGATAGGTGCGCTTCATGCGCTTGGCCAGCCGATCCTCGACCTCTTCCAGCTCCCAGCGCTCGGAGCGCTTGTTCTGCAGCCATTCGTAGTAGCT
The DNA here is from genome assembly GCA_963778795.1 of uncultured Pseudomonadota bacterium. GTDB lineage: Bacteria > Myxococcota_A > Polyangia > Fen-1088 > Fen-1088 > DASRQZ01. The sequence goes on from CAVZVU010000001.1 coordinate 465,304, forward strand.
GACGACGACGCCGCCCGAGTTCGCGAGGATGTCGGGGATGAGGTCGATCCCCTTCTCGGCGATGATCGGCTCGGCGGCGGTCTCCGTCGGACCGTTGGCGCCCTCGACGACCAGCTTCACGTTGAGCGCCCTGGCCTCGGGGACGCCGATCTCCAGCTCCAGCGCCGCGGGGATCAAGATGTCGGCGTGGGTCGCGAAGAACTCCTCGCGGGTGATCGGCTGGGTGCCCGGGTAGTCGGCGACCGAGCCGGTGCGCTGCACGTACTCGGACAGCTTGAACGGGTTGATTCCGTCGGCTGTTGGCGACGTATCCCTTGTAGTCGCCGACGGCGACCAGCGACGCGCCGGTGCGGGCGAGGATCTTCGACGCGTGCGAGCCGACGTTGCCGAATCCCTGCACGGTGTAGCTGGCGCCGTTGAGCTCGAATCGGCGATCGCGGGCCCACTCGGTGATGCAGTGAACGATCCCCTGACCGGTCGCGGTCTCGCGCCCGTGCGAGCCGCCCGACGCCAGCGTCTTGCCGGTGACGACGCGCCGGTTGGCGTTCTTGTCGTTGAACCCGACGACGTTCATATACGTGTCCATCATCCAGACCATGGTCTGGCCGTTGGTGCCGACGTCGGGCGCCGGGATGTCGTACTCGGGACCGATGTTCGCGCCCAGCGCGTGCGTGAACCGGCGCGTGATGCGCTCGATCTCGGACATCGAGTGCTGCCGCGGCATGAACTTGATGCCGCCCTTGCCGCCGCCGAACGGGATGTCGTGCAGCGCGCTCTTGTACGTCATCCACGACGCCAGCGCCTTGACCTCGTCGAGTGACACGAGCTCGTGATAGCGGATGCCGCCCTTGTAGGGGCCGAGGATGTTGTTGTGCTGGACGCGATAGCCCTTGAACATCCGGTAGTCGCCGTTGTCCATGCGGACCGGGAAATTGATGATCAGCTCGTTCTTGGGCTGCGACAGGATGTCGCGCACGACCGGCGAGATCCCACCGAGCTTGACGGCGCGATCGAGCTGCGCGATCGCCATCAGGTATGGGTTTGGCTTGCCAGGCGCAAGCGAGGGGGACAAGGTGTCGGCACGCGACGGTTCGAGCATCATCACAAGGATAGCAGTGGCCTACGAACATAGAAAACTAGATCCAGCGCTGCGCGCGCTGACGCTCGAGATCGCGGCGGAGGCGCGGGCCGAGTGGGGGTACGCCTCCGACATCATCGCACGGGCCTTTCGGGCGCGGCGCGAGCTGTCGAGCGGCGGCCGGCGCCGCGTCGCTGAAGCCGTGTACGGTCTCATCCGCATGGATCGCCGCATCGACGCGATCGTCGATGCGCTGCCCGGGCTACCCGACGACCTCTCTCCGGTGGTGCGCGACGAGCTCAAGTTGCTGGTGTTCGATCTGCGCGAGGGGATGCCGCTGGCCGCCGCCGAGGCGGAGCTGCCGCGGCTGGGGCTGGGCAAGGAGACCAGCCGCGGCGAACGGCTCGATCTCGGCGGCGTGGTCGACGAGGACGCCGGCCTGCAGGGACGCGCCGGTCTCGAGCGCGAGGCGGTGCGGCTGTCCTATCCGACGTGGCTGCTCGAGCGACTGACCAACGACCTGGGGCCGGCCGACGCGCTGGCGGCCTGCGCGGCGATGAACCAGCGCGCGCCGATGGCGCTGCGGGTGAACACCGTCAGGATCTCTCGCGAGGCGCTGATCGAGCGGCTGGCCGAAGAGAACGTCGTGGCGCGCCCGACGGTGCTGGCGCCCGCGGGTCTGGTGCTGGAGACGCGGGTCAACGCGTTCGGCCTGACGGCGTTTCGCGACGGGCTGTTCGAGGTCATGGACGAGGGGAGCCAGCTGGTGGCCGAGCTGGTGGCGCCGCCGCCGGGCGGCCGGGTCGCCGACGCCTGCGCCGGCGCGGGGGGCAAGACGCTGGCGATCGCCGCCGCGATGGCGGGCAAGGGCCGGCTGCTGGCGCTCGACGTCGACGGGCGCAAGCTCGAGGAGCTGCGGCGTCGCGCGCGGCGCGCCGGCCTGTCGAACGTGACGGCGCGGCCGATCACCGACGAGGCGCGCCTGCCGGCGGAGGCGCGCATCGGCGGGTGGGATCGCGTGCTGGTCGACGCCCCCTGCTCGGGGATCGGAACCTTGCGCCGCAACCCCGAGGCGCGCTGGCGGCTGACACCGCAGGCGGTCGCGGGATTTCCGGCGCGGCAGCTGGCGCTGCTGGTGACTTACGCCCCGCTGTGCGCGGTCGGGGGGCGGCTGATCTACGCCACCTGCACCATCCTCGAGGAGGAGAACGAGAAGGTCATCGCGCGCTTCCTCGCCGAGCGCCCCGACTTCGTGCGCGTCCCGGTCAAGGAGATCTGGGGGCGCGCGCCGGCCGAGCAGGTGGGCGACGGCCTGACGCTGCGGCTGCTGCCCCAGAAACACGACACCGACGGCTTTTACGCCGCCGTCTTGCGCCGGGCCAGCTGAGCGACAACTCTGTACTATCTGCTCTGGCCGCTTGAGCAGATCGGCCTTCTCCGTCTAGGCTGCACCGGATGCGTCAGCGCAGGTTTCGATTCGTCGTCCTCCGATGGCTGGTGATCGCCAGCGTGGTGGGGATGACGGGGGTTTCGTTCCCCGGCCGCGCCGACGCGCGGCGGCCGCACGCGGCGTCGGCACGAAAGCCCCATCACCCGCGACATGCCAAGCATGCGCCCGCGGCAGCCGCGGCGCCGAGCGCAGGCTGCGGCCGCGCCGACCCCTGGCCCCGTCGGGGCAGCGGTGGCGCCGGGCGCGCCGGTGATAGCGGCTCCGCCGCCACCCGAGCCGGGCTCCGAGCTCTCGGTCTATGTGCTGACGATGGGACCGGGCGATCACCCGTTCTTCAAGTTCGGCCACAACGCGATCTGGATTCAGGATCGCGCGGCGCGCACCGACCGGGTCTACAACTTCGGGACGTTCCGCTTCGATTCGGCCAAGCTGCTGCCCGAGTTCATCCGCGGCCGGCTGACCTACTGGCTGTCGGTGTCGACGGTGCAGCAGACCCTGGCCGGCTACGAAGCCGAGAACCGCACCGTCGAGGTGCAGGAGCTGGATCTGGATCCGGCGGCCCGGCTGGCGTTGCGCGATCGGCTGGAAGAGAACGCGCTGCCCGAGAACCGCGCGTACAAGTACGACTACTTTCTCGACAACTGCTCGACGCGCGTGCGCGACGCCATCGACGCCGCGACCGGCGGGCGGCTGCGCACGTCGGCGCAGGGGCCGGCGCGCCTGACGCTGCGCGGCCAGGCGCTGCGCCTGACCGCCGATTACATCCCCGAGTACCTGGGGCTGTACGTCGTGCTCGGTCCGTCGACCGATCGCGCCGTCGATCGCTGGGCCGAGATGTTCATTCCGCAGGAGCTGGAGCGCGGGCTGCGCGCGGTCTCGCTGCCGGGGCCGAACGGGCAGGGGACGCGCCCGCTGGTCAAGGCGCAGCAGACGCTGTTTCACGCCAAGCGCGCGCCGCCGCTCGAGCAGCCGCCCGAGCGCGCGGTGACGATGCTGCTGGCCGGCATCGCGGCGTCGCTCTTCTTCTTCGCCTTCGGCGGGCTGGCGCGCCGGCCAAGGCGCGGCGCGCTGTCGTGTTCGGCGTCGGTGATCTCGATCTGGGGTCTGGTGGTCGGGTTCATCGGCTGTTTTCTGCTGCTGATCTGGGTCGGCACCGATCACCAGGTGGCGTATCGCAATCAGAACATCTTCCAGTGCGCGCCGTTCGCGATCGCGCTCGCCGTGCTCGGCTGGGGCGTGGCGTTTGGCATGCACGGCGCGACCCGCAAGGCGCTGATCATCGCCGTCGCCGCCGCGGCGCTGTCGGTCGTCGGCGCGCTGCTGCGGGTGTCGATGATCTCGCACCAGGACAACGGCCCGCTGATCGCGTTTCTGGTACCAGCGTGGGTCGGGATCGCCGCCGGGCTCTACAACATCCGCAGGATCCAGACCTTGAGGTGACCGGTCTCGGGGACGCCGATCAGCTCGGGGTGGTCGCGTCCGGCGCCGTTGCGCGCGATGACGTGCGCGGCCCGTCCCGAGTCGGCGAGCGCGTCGGTACAGATCTCGTCCCAGTGCGCGCGGCTGACCCGCCCCGAGCAGGAGCAGGCGACCAGCAGTCCCCCTGGTTTGGTCAGGCGCGCGCCGCGCAGGATCAGCTCCTTGTAACCGCGCTCGGCGGCGGCCAGCGCCGGCGCGCTGCCCCCGCGCTTCGCCAGCGCCGGCGGATCCAGCACGACGACGTCGAAGCGGGCGCCGCCGGACTCCAGCTCGCGCAGCAGATCGAAGGCGTTGCGCACCTGCACCTCCAGGTCGCGCAAGCCGTTGCGGCGCGCGTTCGCGGCCGCGCGCGCGACCGCGTCGGGGTCCTGATCGGTGGCCAGCACCGTCGCCCCCGCGCCGCGCCAGCGCCAGCGCGAAGCCACCGTGGTAGGTGAACGCGTCCAGGCAGCGCGCGCCCGGCGGCGCCAGCGCCGCCACCGCGGCGTGGTTGTCGGCCTGATCGAGGAAGCCGCCGGTCTTGCCGTCGGTGAGCAGATCGGCCTCGAGCTCGTTCGGCCCCAGGTGATAGCTGACCACCGTCGCTCCGGCGCCGGCGACCACGCCGGCGACGCGCGGCAGCCCCTCGAAGTCGCGCGTCGACCCGTCGTCGCGCGCGACCACGATGCGCGCGCCCAGCTTGTCGCGCACCAGCGCGGCGATGCGCGCGCGCGCCGCGTCCATCGCGACCGACGTGGTCTGAATCACCGCGGCGTCGGCGTAGCGGTCGACGAACAGGCCCGGCAGCTCGTCGCTCTCGCCGTGGGCGACCCGGTAGGCGTCGCGGCCGCGCGCCAGCTCGGCGCGCCGCGCGAGCGCAGCGTCGAGGCGGACATCTACCAGCTGCACCAGCTCGCCGAGATCGCGCCCATCGCGCCGCGATCCGGGCTGCGATCCGGGCTGCGATCCGGGCGGATGACGGCTGGTCGCCGCGCGTGAGCATGCGCAGCGCGAGCTTGGCCTGCGCCGCCCAGGTGGCGACGCCCAGCCGCTTGCCGCGCCCGTCGTGCACCTCGACCATGGCCGGCCCGCCGGTCGCGGCGTCGGCGTCGGGACCACGCACGACGTCCTGGCGGAAGATCCAGGGGTGGCCGGCGCGAATGCGGCTGACCCCGTGGCTGTTCACCACGGCGACCGGGAACGACATCAACGGGCGGCCTTCATGCGCAGCGCGAGCGAGATGATAGGATAGAAGTCAGTCATGAGCTTGGAGCTTCATCGAGAACGACGCGCGCGTCTGGCCAAGCTGCTCGGCCCGGGCGCGGCGCTGATCCTCTCCTCGCCGCCCGAGCGCACGCGCAACGGCGACGTCACCTTCAAGTTTCGCCAGGACAGCGACATCCTGTACCTGACCGGCTTCGAGGAGCCGGGCACGATCGTGGTGCTGCGGCCCGATCATCCCCAGACCCCGTTCGTGATGTTCGTGCGGCCGCGCAACCCCGCCGACGAGATCTGGACCGGCCGGCGCGCCGGTGTCGACGGCGCCGTCAAGGTGTTCGGCGCCGACATCGCCTACGCGATCGACGACGCCGATGCGCGGCTGCCCGAGCTGATCTCGGGCGCCGACCGAGGTGCACTACCACTTCGGCCGCGACCCCGAGCTCGACGAGCGCGTGCTGCGCCTGATGGGGCGGCTGCGCGCCGCCGAGCGCCGCGGCCGCCGGGCGCCGGTGCGGCTGGTCGACGCGCGGCTGTCGGTGCACGAGATGCGGCTCTTCAAGTCGCCCGCCGAGCTGGACGTGCAGCGCCGCGCCGCCGACATCACCGCGCTGGCCCACGTCGCCGCCATGCAGGCGGCCCGCCCGGGCGTGCACGAGTACGAGATCGAAGGTCTCATCGACTACACCTTCCGCAAGAACGGCGCGACCGGGCCCGGTTACCCCAGCATCGTCGGCGGGGGCGTCAACGCGACCATCCTCCACTACGTCGAGAACAGCGCCGCTCTGCAGGGCGGGCAGCTGTTGCTGGTCGACGCGGGCGGCGAGGTCGAGGGCTTCACCGCCGACGTGACGCGCACCTTCCCGATCGGCGGACGCTTCTCGCCGGCGCAGCGGCTGCTTTACGAAGCGGTGCTGGAGACCCAGATCGCCGCCATCGAGGCGGTCAAACCAGGCGTGACCCTGGAGGCGATCCACGAGCAGGTCGTCGCCGCGCTGACGCGGAAGCTGGTCGAGCTCGAGATCCTCAAGGGCGAGCCGGCGGCGCTGATCGAGGCCGGCGCCTTCAAGCCCTATTACATGCATCGCACCAGTCACTGGTTGGGGATGGATGTTCATGACGTCGGTTTCTACTCGATCGAGGGCGCCGCGCGTCCGCTGGAGCCGGGCATGGTGCTGACGATCGAGCCCGGGCTCTACATCGCCGAGGACGCCGCGGTGCCACCCGACTTCCGCGGCATCGGCGTGCGCATCGAGGACGACATCGTGGTCACGGCCAACGGCTACGAGAACCTGACCGCGAAGACCCCCAAGGCGGTCGCCGAGCTGGAACAGCTGACCGCGGCCTGAGCGGCGCGGCTCAAAACTGAAACTCGACGCCGCCACCGATGTCGACGACGGCGTAGCCGTGTCCCGCCGTGTAGCTGGAGTCGAAGAAGCCGTGGCCGAGCGAGAGGTTCGCCTCCACGCCGAATCCTAGCCAATCGAAGAAGAAGTAGTTCACGCCGCCGCCGGTGCGCAGCGCCAGGCCGACCGCGCTGCGCACCTGATCGGGGAACAGGTAGATGAAGCCGGCGGCGACCTTCGCGTAGGGAACCAGCGGCGTCTGCGTCGTGAACTTCCACTTTCCGCCCGCGAGCGTCTCGAACACGCTGCCGCTGCGCGCGCACGAGCCCGACGTCAACGAGCAGCTCCCCTTCTGGACGTTGATCTGCAAATTCAGCCAGACCGGGCCCGCCAGGCGATAGCCGTAGTCGAGGCCGACCTTGGTGCCGCTCCAGGAATCGCCCAGCCCGCCCGCCAGCAGCAGGTGCGCCGACAGCTCGTTCTGTTTCAGAAACGGGTGGGGGCCATGCAGCAGATTCTCGTCGGCGCGCGCCGGCGCGCTGGCCAACGTCAGGGTGGCCGTGGTGATCAGCAGCAGGAACGTGACGATCAGCGGTGGAAATTGCAGACGACTCAACATAGCCTCGCGAGCGGACGAAGAGTATGGCCGAACAGATTCGCCGTACAGGTATCACAATCACCATTCCGTGCCTCATTCTGTGCCTGGTGACCGCCGGTTGCGCCGGTCGTTACCGCGGGCCACGCTCGCTGGCGGCCATCGGCACGGTGTTGGTCGTCGGCGGCGGTTCGACCTGGATCGCCGGCGAGCGCTCGGACCAGAGCACCGCCACCGCGGTCGGGTTCGGCCTGGTCGCTGCCGGAATCGCCGTGGTGATCGCCGCCGGCGGCTGGATGGCAGCCGCCGTCGGCTGCGACGCCGACCCCGATTGCGACGACGCTGACCAGTGCCGCGAGGTCCCTGCGCCCCCCGGGGGTATCCCCTACAAGCAGTGCATGCCGCGCTGACCCGTAGCTAGCGCCCCTTGATCCGTCCCGTGAGCGCGTCGTCGAGCTCGACATCGTCGCTGCGGTCGCCGTCGATGTTGGCGCCCCACCGGCCGCTGTCATCCACGATCTCGGCGGTGACCTGGTGCGGGAGCGGTTCGAATGACGACGGCTCGCCCGGGATCGGCGTGTTTCCCGAGCCCAGCGGCAGGGTCTTGCGCCGTTCCTTCCGCTTGGTGAGCAGGATCGGAGCGGCCGGCGGGCTGCTTGCCTGACCGCCGAAGGCAGATCCACCCGCGTTCCGGGCTGGCGGCCGCAGCGCGATCGTCCCCGGCGGCGTCATGCCGGTCGCCAGGGGCTCGGCGTTGGGCCGCTTCACCTTCTGCAGCGGGATCGGCCCCGGGCGCGTGATCTCTTTGTCCTGCGGCGGCGTCTCCAGCGCGCGGCGGTAGCGGACCGAACCGTACGAGTGCTGCAGCTCGCGGTACAGCTCCTCCATCGATTGATGGCGTCGTCGCGGATCCTTCGACAGCGCCTTCATGATCAGCTGCTCCGCCTCGTCGGTGATCTCGATCGCGGGCGCGCGGCGGCGCGGCGGCACGACCGCCTCCGAGACCAGCTTCAACATCACGTCCACCGGCGTCGCGCCAGTGAACGGGACCACGCCGGTCAACATCTCGTAGAACATCACGCCCAGCGCGTAGACGTCGGTGCGCGGATCGGCGGTGCCAACGCGCGCGGTCTCGGGCGCCATGTACTCGGGCGTTCCGAACACCACGCCCTGCTGGGTCACGCGTCCTTCGGCGACCTCGGGGTCGTGCACCTTGGCGACGCCGAAGTCGAGGATCTTCACGAAGTCGAACTTGTCCTCGCGCTCGCTGATCTCGTGCAGGCCCGACTCGTCGCTGAACTGGCGCACCAGCTCGCGCCGGCCCTCGCGGCGGATCAGCATCACGTTCTCCGGCTTCAGATCGCGGTGGACGATGCCCTTCGCGTGCGCGGCGCCGAGCGCACCCGCCATCTGATTCACGATGGTGATCGCGCGCAGCAGATCGATCCGACGTTCACGGCGCAAGAGCGCGTCCAGCGGCTCACCGTGCAGCAGCTCCATCACGAAGAAGACGGTGCCGTCGTTCGACTTCCCGAAGTCGGTGACGTCGACGATGTTCGGGTGGTTGATCAGGCTGGCCGCGCGTGCCTCACGCAGGAACCGCTTGATCGATTCTTCGCGACCGCCGAACCCCTCGTGGAGGATCTTGACCGCGACCTCCTTGCCGATATAGACGTGTTCCGCGCGGTAAACCACGCCCATTCCTCCACGGCCGACGATCTCGTGCAGCTTGTACTTGCCGACCGTCGTGCCGCTTCGGGTATCCGCTGGCTGGATGCGATTCACTTCTTGTGTCCGGATTGGTGACGGAGAAGACAGAAGCGCGCGGGGGAGAAGCGCGGGGACTGATCGAGAGTACCTATATTCCGGGAGTCCGTCGAGATCCCTGCTGGCTCGCGCGGAATTTGCGCCCCCGTGTGTGGGCTTCCGTAGGCGCGGTCGCACAATGTAGATTCGCCAGGAAATGAGAATCGACGGAAGACGCGCTGACGAGCTCCGGCCCATCAGCATCACTCCAGACTTCAACCGCTACGCCGAGGGATCGGTGCTGATCGCCTTCGGCGAGACGCGCCTCATCTGCACCGCCTCGGTGGAAGAGAAAGTGCCGGGCTTTCTCGAGGGGCAGGGTAAGGGTTGGATCACCGCCGAGTACGGCATGTTGCCGCGCTCCACGCACACCCGATCCGGACGCAACACCGGCGGACGCGGTCAAGAGATTCAGCGCCTGATCGGACGCGCGCTGCGCGCGTCGGTCGATCTGCGCGCGCTGGGCGCGCGACAGATCACCGTCGATTGCGACGTCATCCAGGCCGACGGCGGAACGCGCACCGCCGCGATCACCGGTGGCTGGGTCGCGCTGGCGCTCGCGGTGCGTCGCCTGCAGGCGGCCGGCAAGCTGCCCAACAAGGGCGGCGGCGTCAAGGATCCGATGCGACTGGCCGTCGCCGCGATCTCCGCCGGCATCGTCGAGGGCGAGGCGCGCCTGGACCTGCCCTACGTCGAGGACTCGGCCGCCGAGGTCGACTGCAACTTCGTCATGACCGACACCGGCCGCTTCGTCGAGATTCAGGGCACAGCGGAGAAGGACTCCTTCAGCGCCGAGGACTACGCCAGCCTGGTCACGCTCGCGAGCGGCGGCATGAAGACCCTGTTCGAGCTGCAGCGCGAAGCGATCACGCGCGCGCGCATGTGAGCAGGCGCGGATGATCGTGACGGCCGATGGAGACGACGGTGATGGAGACGACGGTGAGCGAGAACGAGGGCAGGCGATGAGTGAGCTCTCCGTTGTGGTGCTGGCGACGCGCAACCGCGGCAAGCTGGTCGAGATCGTGCGTCTGCTCGGCGAGCGAATCGCGCGCGCGCGGCTGGTGACGATCGACGAGCTCGCGCCGACGGCGCGCCTCGACGAGGACGGCGATACCTTCGAGGCCAACGCGCTGGCCAAGGCGCGCCAGGCCGCGGCCGCGACCGGCGTGCCGGCGATCGCCGACGACTCGGGGCTCGAGGTCGACGCGCTCGGCGGCGCGCCCGGCGTCTACTCGGCGCGCTACGCCGGCGAGCCGAGCGACGATGCGCGCAACAACCAGCGGCTGCTGGAGGCATTACGAGTAGTCCCTACAGACCAGCGCGGGGCCCGCTTTCGGTGCGTCGCCGCCTACGTCGATCCCGCGCGTGGGGTCGAGATCGTAAGGAGTGGTGTGTGTGACGGCGAGATCCTCAGGGCGCCGCGCGGTGCGCTCGGTTTCGGATATGACCCGCTGTTTCTTCTGCCGCGCCTGGGCAAGACGATGGCGGAGCTGCCCGTCGACGAGAAGAACCAGCTGTCTCACCGCGCCGCCGCATTCCGCGCGCTCGCCCTGGTGCTGCCCGACGACCTGCGCTAGCGATCACGGGCAAGCCCGCGGCTGAAAAGAAGCCGTGCCAAGACACGGTGCAACGACAGTGTGCAACGACGCCCTGCAGTGACAGATTGAATCGCTGCAGCGCGATGTGGCCGATCCTCCTTCACACGGGATCACGTTTTCTCTATGATGGGTCCCATCTTGCGACGCACGGCCCCGAACGCGAATCTGCCGACCGTGAGGCTGCTTCTCCAGGACGTCGCTTCGGGGATCCGCGTGCTGCAGTCGCGCGATGGTATCGCCCTCTCCGACGAGCAGATTCTCGAGCGGGCGCGCAACATCGTCGCCGGCCTGGTCGGTAACTACCGCATCGTCTCCCTCGATCCCGCCGCGCCTCGCCCGAGCCGCGTCGCCGAACAGCTCGATCTCCTCGCCGCGCTCGAACGAGCCGAGTCCTCCGCCGAACCCGGCCGCGCCTGAGCCTGACGCGCGGTCGCCGCCGCACCCCGGATAGTTTTGGGTGCCGCCCGCGCCGGAGCGTGTAAGATCTGGCCCCTTTTCGGGGCGTGGCGCAGCCTGGTAGCGCGCCTGCTTTGGGAGCAGGATGTCGGAGGTTCAAATCCTCTCGCCCCGACCAGCGGAACGTTCCTAAGTGCGCGCGGATCGTTTCCAACGGCTCCATCGTGAAGATCGTCCTCTCGTACGAGGGCACGCGCGGGCCGAACTGAGCTGCGTACTACGGCGCTCCGGCGAGGGCTTGCTGGACCATGTGGCTGTCGACGTATTGCACCATACGGACGATCTTGCCGCCGCTGAGCGTGTAGTGGTGGGCGAACGACGCTCGCATCGAACGCCCCGTCGCCTTGTACGTGCCGGAGTAGAAGCCGAACGCGACGACCTGGTCGCCATCCTCGATGTAGCTGGCGACCTCGGCGCGGTATCCCGTCCACTCGGTCGCTAGGCGCTGGAACACGTTGGCGAAGATCGCTTCGGGTCCGACGTAGGTGCCGGCGTACGGGAAACCCGCCGCCTCGGTCCACTCCGCGCCAGGCGCGAGAGCCGTGAGCAGATGCTTGCCGTTCTGCTCGGAGGGGCCTTCGTATGTCGAGCGAATCAGGTCGAGATTGGAGGTCATGGTGGTCATCCCCACTTCATTTCGCCGGTTGCGACCTTGGCGCCGATGTCGAGCGCCACGCCCATGCCGGCATCGGGATAGCGCCGGGTCATGGCGGCCACGAGCGCTGCGCTGTCGGCAGCCTTTGCGAGCTCCTCCTCGAACGCCACGAGATAGCGTCGGGTGTACGCGACCGCTGACTCGTCGGTCGCCGCCGTCGGCGCCATGTGCCCTGGAACGACGACCGTCGGCTTGCGCGCGGTGATCTCATCGAGCGTTGCGAGCCACGCGGCGCGCTGCTCCGGCGTCTGCGTGTCGGCCGTCCAGACGTGCACGCCTGAGAACACCAGAACGCCGCCGAGCACGGCGCCGAGCGACGGGACCCACAGATAGCGTCGTTTCGCCAGGCCCTGTGCCTCGATGATCTGGATCGTGTCCCCGTCGACCGTGAGCGATCGGGCGTCGGAGGGCTCAGGAAGGGAGAGGTCCGCGACCGACTGCGGACCGTTGGTCCCGAGCTTCGGACCCCAGATCTCGAGCTTCTTCTGCATCGAAGACTGGATGGCCACGACCACGGCCGGTGCCGCGAGGATCTTCGCATCCGGGAATGCCGTCTTGATGGGGCCTAGGCTGAAGTAGTAGTCGGGGTCGCTCTGGCTGACATAGACGGTGGTGAGCGTCTTGCCCGTGGCCTTGATCGCTTCGGCGACGGCTCTTCCGTCCGGCAGCGTGAAGCCGCCGTCGATCAGCACCGCTTCACGGGAGCCGGTGACGAGAACGGGCGCACGGAAGAATCCGTTCTCGCCGGCGGGGAAATGCTTCCAGGTGGTCTTCATCGGGCTCTCCTCGAGAGCGTTCGCTCTCTTTGAGACCACACTAGGCCACCGGCTCTGCCAGCGTTAGGCATACAACGTGAACACACTGTATTCTATCTGTAGACAATCGAGCGGCGGGGCCCATGCAAGCGCACGTGAATCTCAACCGGCTGGCGTACTTCACGGCGGTGATCGACACCGGCTCGTTCACCGCCGCCGCCGCTCGGCTCGGCATCACCAAGGCGGTTGTCAGCCAGCAGGTCGCCCGACTCGAAGACGAGCTCGGCACGACGCTGCTCGTTCGCACCACCCGACGAGTCGAGCCGACGGAGGCGGGTCGTGCCTTCCACGCCCGCTGCGTCGTCATCCTGCGGGAGTCGGAGGATGCGTTCGTCGACATCGGGCGCGCCGCCGAGTCGCCCACGGGAACCCTACGGCTCACGGCCCCATTCGATTATGGGGCGGCGGTGGTCGTGCCCGCCCTGGCGGAGTTCACGCGCCGCCATCCGGCGTGCCGAGTCGCGCTGTCACTCAGCGACAAGACGCTCGATCTCGTCTCCGGACAGCTCGACATGGCCATCCGCGTGGGCTGGCTCGAAGACTCGAGCTTCGTGGCCCGGCGCATCGCCTCGTTCCAGCAATTGCTGGTGTGCGCACCGAGCCTTGCCGGCGCGGTGTCACGCGTCGGGAAGCCCGAAGATCTCCAGGCGCTGCCGTTCGTCGCCAACACGGCCTTGCGCCAGCCGCTTGACTGGGAATTCTCGCGCCACAAGGCCGAGCGGCGCGCTGTGCGAGGCCGCTCGACGTTCGCGATCGACGCAACACCCGCGGTCCACGCGGCAGTGCTGGCGGGCGCAGGACTGGCCGTGCTGCCGGACTATCTCGTCCATACCGACGTTGCCTCGGGTCGGCTGCTCCACGTGCTGCCCGGATGGAGCCTGCCGAGCGGTGGCATCCACGCAGTGTTTCCGGCGGCGCGGTTTCGCCCGGCGAAGGTCAGCGCTTTCCTCGAGCTGCTCACCGACCAGGAGCAGCGGCGCGCCGAGCAACGCATCGTCCGCGACGCTCGCGAGCGTCCTGCAGCGAAGCCACCACGGAAGCGCCGATGAGGCGCCCACCCTCGCTGCGATCGCCGTCCCACCAGATCAGCCGCTGGTAGTCTGACGAGAAGACACATTGCCTTGACGTCAAGACATATGCTGCTACCTTCTCGGTCATGTCAACGACACTCAAGATTCTGGTCACTGGTGCCACCGGCACACAGGGTGGCGCGATCGCGCGTCATCTGCTCGCCAAGCGACACGCCGTCCGCGCAATCACGCGCAAGCCCGACGCCCCCGCCGCACGCGTACTCGCTGGCCTCGGCATCGAGGTGGTCGCGGGAGATCTTTCCGATCGAGAGGCCATGGACCGCGCCACCCAGGGCGTCGATGCGGTGTTCTCGATGGGAACGCCGTTCGAGGCGGGAATGGCTGCGGAGACCAAACAGGGCGTCACCACCGCTGACGCCGCCAAGGCTGCGGACGCGTTCCTCGTGTATAGCTCGGTCGGGGACGCCGACCGGGACACCGGTATCCCGCACTTCGATAGCAAGTACGCCGTCGAGCGGCACATCCGCGCCATCGGAGCTGACGCGACGATCATCGCGCCCGTCTACTTCATGGAAAATGTTGGGTATCTCGCGCAGCAGCTCCGAGAGAACGTGTACCCAACGCCGCTGACGCCTGACCGAAAGCTGGCTCAGATCTCGGTCGCCGATATCGCCGCTGTCGCCGTTACGGTGCTCGAAAACCGTGCGCGCTATGCTGGCAAGCGGTTCGACCTCGGCGCCGACGAAGTCAGCGCCAATGAAGTCATCAAGATCCTATCGAGCGTGACGGGACGACCGTTCAAGCACTTTCAGTTGCCCATGCAAATGGTTCGGGACACGATGGGCGAGGACGCCGTGAAGATGTTCGAGTACTTCGAGCGCACCGGTTATCACGTCGATCGCGGGCTGCTTGAGCGTGAATTTCCGAACCTGACCTGGACGTCGTACGAGGCCTGGGCGCGCCAGTTCGACTGGGGCGCCCTGCTTGGCAGCTAGGGCGGCAAACCGCCCGCAAGCGGGCGGAGGGCAACGCGCGGCCACGGGCGGCGAAGCATCGGGGACCCATGTGTGGCTAGTCCTGCTGAAAGCACACCGGTCGCTGGTGCTCCACGCCGCGCGCAGTCTGCAGAACACCGAGATTGGGCTGTCTGAGTTCAAGATTCTCGAGGTTCTGTTCAGCAAGGGATCGCTGCTGGTCAACGACATCGGCCGTCGCATTCACCTGACCAGTGGGGCTATGACGACGGCCATCGATCGACTCGAAAAGCGTCGACTGGTTCGCCGCGGCGCCGACGACCGCGATCGACGCGCGTGTATCGTTTCCCTGACTCCGGCGGGGCGGGTTCTGATCGCCAAGGCATTCGCGGCCCACGAAGCCACCATGAACGCTGCCGCGGACGCGCTGACCAAGGCCGAGCGCCAGACTCTGATCGCCCTGCTCAAGAAGCTTGGCCTTGGCGCTATGTCGAAACTCGGCGCTTCCGAACAGCGCTGACGGGTCCGGCTACCCGGGTGAGAAGACTACGTCGTCCACGGTCACGGTCTGCCCGGAGGTCGACACTCCAACCTGGCACTGCCACCGTACCAGTAGAACGTATCGCCGACCTGCACGACGCCGCCGGTTTCCCTAGCCTTGCAGCGCACTCAGCGCTTTGCGCACGTGCGCGCGGGCACGAAAGGCGCGTACCTTCACGAGCGGTCGGCTCCAGCCGGTGAGGGTGGCGATTTCGGCGACGGACTTCTCTTCCAGGTACAGAAGAGTAAGGACCAGGCGGTCGTCGGGGTTGAGCGTTTCGAGCAGTTTGCCGAGCAGCTCCTTCGCGTTCGCAGCGGTCTCTTCGGGCGCGGCATCAGGCGCTTGCAGGGCCGCTTCGACAGCCGCCTGCTCGCCCTCGCTGAGATCCGACCATCGCAACTCGGGGCGGCGGGCGCGTGCGCGCAGGTGATCGCGGCAGACGTTGATGGAAACGCGCGACACCCAATTTTCTAAGGGCAGCCGCGCATCGTAGCGGTGCAGATTGAGGAACAGTTTGGCGAAGATCTCCTGCACCAGGTCAGCCTCCTCCATCCGAAACGGCAGGTGGCTTCGGGCGATCCGCGCCACCTGCGGGTAGAGCCGCGTCATCAACTCACGGGCGGCGGATTCATCGCGCTCGCGGAGCCAGGCGGAGATGGCGTTCTGGGTCTCAACAGACATCGCGAGCAGTCGGGGGGGATCGTAGCCATGGCGAAATTCTTTTGCGACCTGTAACCGCGACCCGAGGCTCGGCGTAACTCTCTTTGGACCCTCACCCATGCCCACACTCGAAGACCTGTTCCTCCGCCTTAGCCGCCTGGCGCGCCGCGCGCCGGCACTTCCACCCGGCGAACTGCCGCCTGGGCTCGCGAGCCGGGTGCTGGCGCAGGTGCGTGCTGAACAAGACGCGGAAGGACGTTCTCTTTGGGGGCGACTGTCGCTGGGCGGCGCTGCCTTTCGCCGCCGCGATTGCCGCCGTTTGCGTCATCGTCTCTTACTACGCGAAGCAGGAACCCCCGCGCGCGGATGCGGATCTCCTCGTCCAGCACCTCGTGGCCAGCGATTTCGAACCATGACGCGCCCTCGCACGACAAGGATCATTCTCTCCCTCGCCGCCCTGTTTCTTCTCGGCGGGGTGTGCGGCTATGCGTTTGCAAATCGCCAGACCGACCGCCTTGCCACCAAGGCCCATTGGGAGGAGCGCTGGATAGAACTGCGCGTGCGCGAGGACATCGTGCGCCTGAAGCTCACGCCTGAGCAGGTCGCACAGTCCCGCCCATCGTACGATCAGCTGCTGGCCGACATCCGCAAGGTCCGGGAGCAAACCGCCCACGGCATTTTCCGCGCGGTTTCAGCTCAGGGGCGCACCCTTTCGGAGCAACTCACTCCCGAGCAGCGCCAGGAATACGCAAAGCTCACCGAAGAGCGCCGCGCTCGCTTTCCGCACAGATAGGCACTCCCCTCCCATGCGTCCCCACCTTGTTCTTTTCGCTGCGCTCCTTGCCCCGGCTGCCGTCGCCCAGGAAGGTCCTCCCCCTGAGCGCCGCAGCCCGGAGCAAGTCTTCCGCTTCCTCGACAAAGACAACAGCGGCACTCTTTCGAAGGCCGAGCTCGGCGCCCTCACAGAAAGAGTTCCATCCCTGCGGCAGCGCCCCGAAGCGGTCGGTGCCATGTTCTCGCGCCTGGATAAGGACGGCAACGGCTCACTCACTCTCGAGGAGTACCGGGCCATCGCGACCGTGCGTCCCAGGACGGGCTCCTCGCAGCCGAACGGGCCCACCGCCGCGCCCAGGCAAGAAGAACCGGGCACCGAAAAACAGCCACCCAGCGCGGAGGGCGTTGGCTTTCTTCGAGAAGAACATCCGCCCCGTGCTGGTGGACAAGTGCTACCAGTGCCACGCGGCGGACGCGAAGGAAGTCAAAGGCGGGCTGGTGCTCGATACGCGCGAGGGGATCCGGCGCGGCGGCGACAACGGGCCGGCGGTGGTGCCGGGCGATCTCAAGGCGAGCCTGCTCATCCAGGCGATCCACTACGAGACGAATCTCGCGATGCCGCCGAAGAAGGCGGGGGGAAGCTGCCTGACGCCGTGATCAAGGACTTCGAGAAGTGGGTGCAGATGGGCGCACCCGATCCGCGCGATGGCGCGGCGAAGCTGACGAAGAAGCCGGACACGTGGGAGGCGGCGAAGCATTGGTGGGCGTGGCAGCCGCCGAAAAAAACGCCAGCGCCGCGAGGTGAAGGACGCCGCGTGGCCGAAGAACGACATCGACCGCTTCCTCCTCGCCGCAATGGAGGCGAAGGGGCTGAAGCCGGTGGGCGACGCGGACAAGCTCACGCTGCTCCGGCGCGTCACTTTCGACCTCACCGGACTGCCGCCGACGCCGCAGGAGATCGACGCGTTTCTCCAGGACAGCTCGCCGCATGCCTTCAGCAAGGTCGTGGACCGCCTGCTCACCTCTCCACAGTTCGGCGAACGATGGGGCCGCCACTGGCTCGACGTGGCGCGGTTTGCGGAGAGCACGGGCAAGGACATCAACCTCGCCTTCCCACATGCATGGCGCTATCGCGACTACGTCATCGCGGCATTCAATAAGGACAAGCCGTATGACCAGTTCCTGCGCGAGCAAATCGCCGGCGATCTCCTGCCGGCAAAGGACGACAAGCAACGCGCCGAGCAACTCGTCGCCACCGGCTTTCTGGCGATCGGGACCAAGAGCGTGAACCAGGCGAACCCGCGGCAGTTCGCGCTCGATCTCGCTGACGAACAGATCGACACCGTCTCGCAAGGCCTGCTCGGCGTCACCGCGGCATGCGCCCGCTGCCACGACCACAAGTTCGATCCGATCCCGCAGCGCGACTACTACGCGACTGGCGGGCATTTTTCTCTCCACCGACACTCGATACGGCACCTTCTTCGCCGCGCAAAATCGCAACGCAACTGAGCTCATCGAGCTGCCGAAGGGAGCAGGCGCGCCCGTATTGCCGCGTGTGATGACTCGGGAGGAACGCGAGCAAAAGCAGGCCGAGCTCGACAAGCTGCTCAAGGAAGCGAATGACATGGCCGACGCCACCTCCCAGCCGACGGCCGGCGCCACTCGCCAGCCGTCCGCTCAGTTGCTGTTGCTGCTGCGCATGAACCAGATCGGATTGCTCGAGTCGGAGCTGGGATCGTTCGGTGCCGATGGGAAAATGCGCCCGCTGGCGATGGGTGTGATGGATCAGCCCGCCCGCCGCGACGAGAATCCCGGCGCGTTCCGAAGGGGACCGTCTGGCAGCATGCCATCGCGTACCTCGGAGGTGCCCCGCCACGAGTCCAGCACGCCGGATCAGGCGATCGCCGCCCGCTTCCTCGAACGCGAGGGCCGCTTTGCCCGACCGCGCGAGTTCCGGGTCATCACCGAGTCGCCAGTGTTCGAGCGCGGCGACGTGAATAGACCGGGCGAGAAGGTTCCCCGCGGTTTTCTGTCCGTGCTCACTCACACAGCCGCCGCCGCAAGTTCCCGCCGGTAGCAGCGGCCGGCGCGAGCTGGCGGAATGGATGCTGACTGACAGCAACCCGCTCACGGCGCGCGTGATGGTGAATCGCGTCTGGCAATGGCTGTTTGGACAGGGCCTCGTCAGCACACCTGACAATTTCGGCACGACGGGCAGCCTCCCTTCGAACCAGGCGCTGCTCGACACGCTGGCGGTGAAGTTCCGGGAGGGTGGCTGGTCGGTGAAAGAAATTGATTCGCGAGATCGTGCTCAGCCGCGCCTACCAGCTCTCCTCGACGTTCGACGAGAAGAACTTCGCCGCCGATCCGGAGAATGCGCTCGTCTGGCGCATGAGCAAGCGGCGGCTCGACGCCGAGTCGATCCGGGACGCCATCCTCGCCGCCAGCGGTCAGCTCGATCTGCGACCGCCGATTGGCTCGCCGATTGCCGAGCGCGGCAACGGTCCGATCGGGCAGTTCCGGCAGTTCCCCAAGGCGGGGGTGCCGGAGGATGTGCTCGTGGAGGCCGGCGCCCGCACCATCGCGCGCTCCGTCTATCTCCCGATCGCCCGTGAGCTGCTGCCCGATGCGCTCGCCGTGTTCGACTTCGCCGAGCCAGACTTCGTGAGCGGCAGCCGGGAGACGACGAACGTTCCTTCGCAAGCGCTCTTCTTGCTCAACTCACCCTTCATCGCCACCGCCGCGCAGAAGCTCGGCGAGCGCGTGATGGCTGCGTACCCGGGGGCGGCGGACGGCGGCGGTGGGCCGGCCAACCTCGCGCAGCGCGTGCAGTTCGCCTACTGGCTCGTATTCTCCCGCGCCCCGAGCGAAGCGGAGCGACAGGCGGCGTCCAACTTCTTCTCGAAGTTCCCCGTCTCACCGACGGCGGGCGATGTCCGCGCCGTCTCCACCGACTCGTCGACTGCCGCGTGGACTTCCTTCTGCCGCGTGCTCTTTGCGAGCGCCGAGTTCCGTCTTCTCGGGTAACCACATGACGACGCCGACACACCTTTTCCCCAGATCCCCGCTCGCCGTTTTTCTCCCGCCGCGAGATGCTGAAAACTCTTTCCAGCGGCTTCGGTTACCTTGCCTTTGCGGGCCTTGCCGCGCGCGCCGCAGCCGCGGGGACGTCCGTGCAACGGGAGGGGCCGCTCGCGCCCAAGGCGCCGCATTTCGCGCCGCGGGCAAAGCGCGTGATCTTCCTCTGCATGCGCGGCGGGCCGTCGCACGTCGACACGTTCGATTACAAGCCCAAGCTCACGGCCGACAGCGGCGCGCCTGGGATCACGTCCTGGCACCAAGCTGCTCGGCTCGAAATGGAAGTTTGCGCAGCAGGGACAGAGCGGGCTCTGGATTTCCGATCTCTTCCCGAATGTCGCGAACCATGCCGACGAGCTCTGCCTGCTGCGCTCGATGCAGACCGACCTGCCCGCGCATCCGCAGGCCTTTCTGGAGATGCACACCGGCTCGTTCCAGTTCGTCCGACCTTCGCTCGGGGCCTGGACGCTTTACGGCCTTGGCACCGAGAACGAGAACCTTCCCGGCTTCGTGACGCTGACGCCACCGGCGGCCTCCGGCGGCGCGCAGAACTATGGCTCTTCGTTTCTCCCGGCGATCTATCAAGGCACGCGCCTCGGCGCCGATAACCGACCGATCGCCGGCGCCGAAATCCGCAACCTCAAGTCGCCGCTCGACACCACGATTCAGCGGGCGGAGCTCGACCTGTTGCAGACGCTCAACCGCGAGACGCTGCGGCTCGACCGATCCAATCCGGACGTCGAAGGGGTGATCGAGAGCTTCGAGCTCGCCTTCCGGATGCAGAAGGAAATGCCGCAGGTGATGGACCTCTCGCGCGAGAGCGAGGCCACGAAAAAACTCTACGGCATCGCCGACGCGGCGACGGCAGACTTCGGCCGCAAGTGCCTGCTCGCGCGCCGGTTCGCCGAGGCCGGCGTGCGCTTTGTGGAGATCTCACACGGAGACTGGGACCAGCATTTCAACCTCACCGCTGCGCTGGGAGCAAACTGCCGTTCGGTCGATCAGCCCATCGCCGCGCTGCTCACCGACCTCAAGCAGCGCGGGCTGCTCAAGGACACGCTGGTGATCTGGGGCGGCGAATTTGGCCGCACCCCGCACGCGCAGGGCGACGACGGACGCGACCACAACAACAAAGGCTTCACGATGTGGATGGCCGGCGGTGGCGTGAAAGGCGGCTTCGCCCATGGCAGGACCGACGACTACGGCTACGAGGCCGTCGAGAACAAAGTCCACGTCCACGACCTCCACGCCACGATCCTGCACCTGCTGGGCCTCGATCACGAGCGCCTCACCTATCGCTACGCCGGGCGCGACTTCCGACTCACGGATGTACATGGGAAGGTAGTGAAGGAGATCCTGGCCTAGTCCGAACATTGGCGTCAGGTCAGGCGGCGAACGCCGCCGCCAGTGTAGGAGGTCACCAATGCAACGTTACGAGGTGAAGAACGCACGGCAATGGCTGCGCGCCCAGCGCGGGTGCGTCGTGCTCGGCCGGGCCGTGGTGCTGGTAGCTGTGGGCGTCGTCACCGGCCCAGGCTGCGGCGGCGGCCACAGCACGCCGGTGACGACAACGCCCGATCCCGACGCCGGCACGATCGCTCCGCCACCCCGGCCGCCCTTTCAGGCCGACCTGCCATTCACTTACGTCGCCAAGGTCAAAAATTTGTTGGTCGGTTTGCCGCCGACCGACGACGAGGTCCAAGCGGTAAAGGCCGACCCGGCTGCGCTGAAGACGCTGATCTCGACTTGGATGCAGCTGCCGCAGTACGACGAAAAGCTGATGCGTTTCTTCCAGCTCGCGTTTCAGCAGACGCAGGTCTCGGTCCTCGATTTTTCCGACCAGAGCTATCCGCGCAACATCGCGATCAATACGACGACCACGCCGCTCCTGGTGCAAAACGCACAGGAGAGCTTTGCTCGCACCATGGTCGACCTGGTGGCCGAGCATCATCCTCTGACCGAGAGCGCCACCACCCAAACGTTCATGATGACCACTGCGCTGAAAGAGCTCTACGCCTTCCTCGACGTCTGGCATGTCGATGACAATGGCATCGTGACGGACCGGTTCAGCCAAGCCAACCCCAACCTCACGATCAGCGTGGGCACCGCACAGGGGCCGATTCCCATCGCCGAGACGCTCGATCCCACGAGCCCCAACTACATGCACTGGTACAATCCTGATGCCGCTACCGAGGACGCGACGGTCCCGGGTTGCGCCGCCGATCCGATCAGGTATCGTCCCAACGCCCTCACTTTGCACTTTCTGCTTTACGGTTCACTGGACAACCGCAGGGGTGTCGGCGGCGTTGGTTGTTCTCAGCTGGCCGGTACGGCGGCGGCGACACAGTTTCAGGTTCCGACCGATTTCACGGATTGGAAGATGGTGACCATTCGCAAGCCGAACGCCGGTGAGGCGGTCAGCGCGTTTTACGACCTGCCAGCGCTACGCAACGCCAGCGAGTTGGTCTTGCAGGTTCCGCGCGTGGGCTTCTTCACGACCCCGGCCTTCTTCGCGAACTGGCAGACCAACATCAGCAATCAGGCGCGCGTGACCATGAACCAGACGCTGATCGTCGCGCTGGGCGCGCAGGTCGACGGCACCGACAGCACCGTGACGGCGGGTAACCCGCCGCCTGGTCTGGACACGGTGCACGCCGGCAATTCGGCGTGCGCTTACTGCCACCAGACGCTGGATCCGCTGCGGTCGATCTTCGCGGCGACCTATTCGTGGAATTACCACGAGCAAACAGAGGCGATCTTCAGCGCGCAGAAAGGCATGTTTTCGTTCCATGGTGTCAGCCAGCCGGTCAGCACCATGGCCGACCTGGGCCAGGTGCTGGTCCATCACCCGTTGTTCCCGGCGGCGTGGGCACAGAAGCTGTGCGCCTACGCGAACTCGGCGCCGTGCGCCGAGAGCGATCCCGAGTTCCAGCGCATCGTGGCGGCGTTCCAGGCGTCGGGCTTCGACTGGAACACGCTGGTGCGCGAGTTGCTGTCGTCGCCGATCACCACCAACGCCAGCCTGACCGACACCGCCGTGGCGAACGGCCAGGTAGTCGCGGTGGCGCGGCGCGATCACCTGTGCGCGTCCCTGGACAACCGACTCGGCTTCGCCGACGTCTGCGGCCGCGATGCCGTGACGCGCAGGGCAGTGGCGGCGATGGTGCCGCAGATCGTGTCGGGCTTGCCGTCCGACGGCTACGGGCGCGGCTCGACGATGCCGGTGCTGCCCAACCAGCCGTCGCTGTTCTTCCGCGCCGGCACCGAGAACATCTGCACCGACGTGGCCGGCAACGTGATCGACGTCGCCGCAGCCAAGCAGGTCGCGGGCGTCAAATACTGGTCCAGCGCCGCGCCGGACGCCGCGATCGCCGACTTCGTCGCCACCTTGATGGCGCTGGTGCCGTCGGATCCGCGCGCCGCGCCCGCGACGACGTTGCTGAAAGACCACTTCACCGCCGCGCTGGTGCAGGGGGCCAGCGCGGCGGATGCGCTCAAATCCACCTTCGTTGTCGCCTGCCAGGCACCGTCGGCGCTGTCGATCGGGATGTAAAGGAGACCGCGATGATCACCCGCCGCCAAGCCATCACCCGCACGTTGTTTGGAACCGGGTACGTCGGTCTGCGCGCGCTCGCGACCGGTCTGCCCGCATCGTTTCTGTTGAACCCGCGCCGCGCGCTGGCCGCCGATCCGGCGCCCGCGTGCAACGCGCCCGACAAGGCGCAGTACATCATCCTCAACACCTCGGGCCAGGGCGACCCCATCAACGCCAGCGTGCCCGGGACCTACGACGACCCCGCCATCACCCACAGCGCGGACCCCGCGCTGGCGGCGACGCCGCTGACACTGCGAGGGCGCGCCACCATGGCAGCGGCGCCCTGGGCGGCGCTGCCGCAGGCGGTCCTGGATCGCACGACGTTCTGGCACCTCATGACCAACACGCCGATCCACCCCAAAGAGCCCGAGGTGCTGAAGCTGATGGGCACCACCGACGCCGGCGAGATGCTGCCGTCGCTGCTGGCGCGATATCTGGGGCCTTGCCTAGGTACGATCCAGACGCAGCCGATCAGCGTCGGCGCTACCACGCCTGCCGAGGGGCTGAGCTACGCCGGCGCGGCGCAGCCGATCATCCCGGCGCTGGCGCTCAAGGCGACACTGACCGCGCCGGCCGGACCGCTGACCAACCTACAGGCATTGCGCGATCAAGCTCTGGCCTCGATGTACGACCTTTACAAGAACAACGCCAGCCCGGCGCAGCGCAACTATATCGATTCGCTGGTGACGTCGCAGCAACAGGTGCGCAGCATCAACCAGAGCTTGCTCAGCGCGCTGTCATCGATCACCGACAACAGCGCGGCCTCGCAGATTCTGGCAGCGGTGACGCTGATCCAGATGAACGTCACGCCGGTGATCGCGATCCACATCCCCTTCGGCGGCGACAACCACCGCGACGTCGGGCTGGCAGCCGAGACCGCGCAGACGGTCAGCGGCGTGGCGGCGATCGGCTCGCTCATGCAACGGCTGGCGGCCGCGGGGCTCGCGGACAAGGTCAGCTTCGTGTCGTTGAACGTCTTCGGACGGACGATCGGGCCCGGCAATACCGACGGGCGGCAGCACAACGCCAACCATCAGGTCTCGCTGACCATCGGCAAGCCCTTCGCCGGCGGCATCATCGGCGGCGTGGCGCCCGTCGGCGGCGACTACGGCGCGGTGGCCATCGACTCGAAGACCGGCGCGGCGTCGGCGAGCGGCGATGTACAGCCGGTCGAGACGCTGGCGTCGTTCGGCCGGACATTGCTGGCCGCGGTGGGCGTCGCCGACGCAACGGCTGCAGCGCGAATCCGCGGGGGCAGGGTGATCGGAGGCGCGCTGGCGTAGCGCCGCCGTCCAGGACTGGAACGCCGACTCGGCGCAGGTGTCGAGCTCGACGGCTGCGTTGTTGGCCGTGCTGGCACCCACGACAACCAGGCATCGGCTGCTTGGCGCACCCACCAACCTTGAGATCGAGAAGGTGATCGGATTGCCAAGAGGCGGCGTGCCGCCGCCGCTGCCCCGATGAACACCCGCTCCAACACCGGCATGTCCGTGAGCGACTGCGGCAACAACATCTTCGAGCTCATGAGCTTCACCACAACAACGGCTCGGGGTTCTTCATCAGTCACGGGACCGGCGGGCACCTCGTCCTCAACTCTGACTCGCATGACAACTACGATCCCACGGCATCACAGGGCGCGTGACAGAACGCGGACGGGTTCGGCATCCACTACCAGGAGACGGGGGCCAGCACGGTATTGAGGGGCTGCCGCGCCTGGTGGAACTCCGACGACGGCTACGATCTGATCTCGCCAAACGACTGGTACAACAACACGGCGGCCGGCGACTTCATCAGCGTGATGGACACTGGCTTCATGAGCGCTGGTCTCGAGTGAAGCACTTTCCGAGCGCTATCCCCTATATACATACGGGAGATGGCGCTCTGCTCGAGATCGACCCGGCCCGGACTGCGGGGGTTGGGACTATTGTTGCTGCTCGCCGGGTGCTTCAACGTGGATCGCGTGCTCGCCGTGGCGGGGGACGGGGGGGGTAGCGCCGATGGCGCCAGCGCGTCAACCTGGGTTTCGTTCGGTTCGCCCCAGCTTGTCGCGGGCCTGCGCACCGATCTCGATGACATTCAGGATCCGAGCCTGACCGCCGACGAGCTTGAGATCTTCTTCACGTCGCCTACGGGTGGCGTTAACGACATCTGGGCCAGCCGCCGCGCCTCTTCGGACGGCGCCTGGGGGACCTCGGCGTTGGTGGCCGAGCTCTCGAGCAGCGGCGTCGACGAGGATCCGACAGTCTCCACCGACGGCCTGACCATCTACCTGTCGAGCGATCGAGCCGGCGCCGGCATGCGACTCTACGTCGCGCGGCGACCGGCGCGCGACCAACCCTGGACGGCGCCCCTCCCTCTCAGCGACGTCGGCCCGTCGGCCGCCGATGTCGCACCCACCCTCGACGGCGCGAGCGTCTACTTGGTCTTCGCCTCATTGCGCGGCGCCGCGACCGACCTGCACCTCTACGCGTCGTCGCGCGCCGGAACGAACGACACGATCGACCTGTGGCGCGTTCCCGTGGCGCTCGGGGCTGTCAACTCCGCGTGGCAAGATCGCGACCCGGCGCTCTTCGACCGCGCGCGCAGTCTGGTGTTTGCTTCGCGTCGCACCGACCAGGGGCGGACATCCGATCTGTTCCATACCTCGCGCGCAAACACTGGCTCCGACTTCACGGCTGTACCCGAACGTATCGATGAGCTGAGCACGGATGCCTGGGAGGGAGATCCCTGGCTGTCCGACGATGGCCACCACATCTACTTCATGTCCGATCGCAATGGTTCAAGCCGCATCTACGAAGCGCGCCGCTGACCGCCGACGATCGACCGCGCTCTACATCCGTGTGCCGATGAGCACTCCGGCGACGGGCCGCCAACGTGGCGTCTGGAGCGCCACTTGGCTCCCTGGTCCGGCGCTGATCAGGTAGCGCTCGGGTGACGGGTGCACCTCGACGCCAACGAGCAGGCCTACCACCCAGCGCGCGCCGAGCGGCGTGAGCGCCCGCTCGACGAGCCCGAATCCCCGCATCGACAGCGCGCTCGACCAAAGCGGCGGGGTGGCGCGAAGCATTGCGGTGCTGACGACGGGATCGACGCGCGTGGCTTCGATTCCCAAACCGGCACCAGCCGAGAGGTCGAACGTCCCCCCGGTTGGCCAGTGGGCCCCCGCGGTCAGGTTCGCGCCGGTGGTGAGCAGGCGCGCGCCGACGAGCGGGCCGCTGATCCTCTGCGGAGCCGCCGCATAGGCAGCCATGCCGACGCGCGCGCGCCTCCAGCTCGAGCGGTACTCGATCACGATGCGGTGTTGATAGGGAACTGGCGCGGCGCGCACGATCTCGTACGCGGCGACGAGCGATGCCCATCGGGGGTAGGACGGCGCCACCGGGGACGGTCGCGGTGTTGCCGGTGTCCCCGCGCCGGTGGTTGTGATCGGCAAGGCGGGCACCGCGACCATGCTTTGGGCGAAGGCTTCGCGGCTGACGCCGATCTCCCGGCCCGCGACCAAGGCGCTGACCGAGCTTTCAACGATGAACGCAATGCTTTCGAGCGCCACCCTGTCGAGGAGCCCGCTCTCAAGCGGCACCCGACGCACATAGACGCGCCGGCGCTCTCCGTCGGTCAGATAGAGAGTAGCCGGCGAACCGCCCGCGGCATCGATCCACAGCCGTGCCACCGTTGTCTCCGAAACGGGCGCTCCCTTCCCCGGCCGGCCGGTACTCAGGACGTCGGCCAGGTCGATGCGAGCGGCCCGCGCCGCCACAACAAGTAGGTGAGTGGTCGCCACGGCGTCATGCACCGCCGCTTCGAGTCGCGTCATCTGCTCGCCATCGGCCGTCGCCGCGGTCAACACGACTTCCCCCGCCGAGACTCGACCCAAGACTGGCCGGTCGATCGCCTGCACTCGTGGGGCCGCCGTCATGACATGCGCGAAGGTCACGGCCGCCGCCACGGTCGGCCACCACTCCCGGCGCTGCGCGAATCCGTTACCCAAGGCGACCGCGTTCAGCGCCGCCTCGGCGCAACGGGCCCGGGAGGCAGGGACGACGGTGAATCCAGCGCGGCGAGCCGCAGGTGAGCCTGCTCGGAGTAGATCGACCGAGGGAAGCGCGTCAGCAGCAGACGCCAGGCTGCCGCCTCTTCGTGGCGCCGACCCAGGCGCCGCAGCGCCTCGGTTCGCCAGGCCAGAGCCTCCTCGGCAACCTCGGTATCGACCTCCAAATATCGATCAAACTCGGCGAGAGCTTGCGCCGGTCGATCACGTTCGAGCTGCAAGCGGCCGGTGAGGGCGTAAGACAGGTTCGCCTCGCGCGTGCGCGGGTATCGCTGCTGCAGACTTCGATAGGTGTCGATGGCTTCGTCGGCGCGCCCCTGATGGCGGAGGTCGCTTGCCCAGCCGAACAGAGCAGCTGCGGAAGGGGCGATCTTCGTGGCTCGCTCCCCTCGGCGTGTCGAAGCGGGGGGGGCCAACGGCGCAGTGACCTTCGCCTCGGGTGCGAGCCCATCGACAATGGGGGGCGAAGTCGCGGGCGTCTCCGACGGAGTCGCAGAAACCGGTCCTCCCGACGCGCCAGGGTGCGCCGGTGGCGCCCTCATCTGCGTCGTCTCCGGCGCACCTCGCCGCGGTTGCGCTGTCCGAAATGAGACGGCGGCTGCCGCCAACCCTGCGAACAGCATGCCGCAGGCAGCCGCCAACCGCAGCGACATCCCGCCGAATCGCCACGCGGACGCCCGTGGCTGTGCCTTCAGTCGCGCCAGCGCTCCCCCGATCGCAAGGCGATTCAGGGCCTCGTCGCGGGCAACCGGCGCGACCGCCCCATTTCCGAGCCGTGTGGCGAGATCCAAGTGCAGCATACAGGCCGAGCAGGTCCTCAGGTGGAGGTCCAGCGCGGCTCGCTCGGCCGCATCCAGATCACCATCCAGCGCGCGATCCAGCAGCTGCTCGGGATGCTCGTCCATCGTCACGGCCCGCGCCTCAGCTCGACGACCCGGCGGAGAGCATTCTTCGCCAGGCGCAGCCGCGTCCTCACCGTGTTGGATGGGACTGACATGATCGACGCGACCTCCTCGACTGAGAACCCGAGGATGATACGTAAGACCAGTGTCTCTCCTTGAACGTCGCTGACGCGGGCAATCACCTCGCTGACCGCGCGGCACTGTTCGGCGGCAGATCCGTTCGAAGACTCGAGCACATCGCTACCTTGAAGATCCTCGAGCGCGCGGAGCGAGCGCAACCTCCGCACTCCGCGACGGCGTGTCAGGATAGCGCGGCGAATCGCAATCTTCGTCACGTAGTGAACTAAGTGTCCCTCGGATCGGTATTGAGGCAGCGCGCGCAGCACGTCGACCAAACATTCCTGCACCGCGTCCTCGAGATCGACGTGTCGATGTCCCAGCACGCCGCGGCACACGCGGCGCACAACCGGCGTGATCGCCTCGAACAGGAGCCGCGCCCCCTCGGGGTCACCGGCGCTCGCACCTTGCGCAAGCGCCGCCCAGGACGCCTCGGCGTCGAGCAACTCCACCACGCGAGCCTGCGGATGGGTGTCTGCTTCGACACGACCAGGAGCGCGGCCCATCGGGGAAGGATGTCGAACAGTCCCCGCGCCGGTCAAGCGTCGTCATCGAAAGCCGGCCGTCGCTCACGCGGCGTACCAGGGGATTGACCCGAAGCGCACCAATCTCTGTCTTGGCGTCCCTATTGTCGTGGGAGGGGGCCGGCGCCCGTGCCGGCATTTGCCTGGGTGGCCAAGAAAACGTACGGGGGTCGAAAATCGATAGCTCCGCTTCGGCGAGGTGGCTCCCCTTAACAGGCGAATGAGGTCACTTCGCGCGCCCCGTCGATCAGCCTTCGGATCCGCCCTTGCCCTCGGCATTGGCACGGTAATCGACGGAGTGGTCACTCGATAGAGGACGGCGCTCGCGTTCGACAAGACGAAGAGAGGAAGAACCGATGACCGAGATCCTGACGCCCCGCTCGCGCTCGCAAAGCCTGTTGCCTGTCTTCGTCGCGTTAGCACTGACCATCGGGGTGGCAAGCTGCGACTCGGCGCCGCCGACGGTCGGGCCGCCGGCGGGCGGCGGTAGCGGAGGAAGCACCCGCGCCGGTGCTGGCGGGGCGGGAACCACCGACCCGAGCGGAGGTGGCGGCGCAGCCGGCCTGGGCGGTCGTCCGGGGAGCGCGGGCACCGTCGACGCCGGGAGCACCGGCGGCGCGGCCGGATCCACGAGCCGACCGGACGGCGGAGGCGCCCTCGACGCGCGAGGATCTGGCGGCGCCGCTGGCGGCGGCGTGGGCGGGGCCGCAGGCGGCGCGCCGGCCGGCACCATTATCATCAACGACCGATTCTGGCGCGACACCGCGGGCACGCCCATCTATTCGCAGGGCGGCGGCGTGCTCCAGGTCGGCGATACGTTCTACTGGTACGGCGTGAAGTATGGCGGCGCGACCACCTACGCCGCCAACCCGTCGGGCAAGAATGGCGATACGTCTTTCGCCGGGGTCACCATCTACTCGTCGACGAACCTGGTCGACTGGAAGCTCGAGAACACGGTGACACCCGCCAACACCGGCGGGTGGTTCGGCCGCCTGGGCGTGGTCTACAACGCAACGACCAAGAAGTACGTCTTGGTCGCGCAGGGCGGCGGTGGCCTCTACTTCGCCACCAGCGACACGCCGAACGGAAATTTCACGTTCAACAACGTGCAGAGCAACCTGCCCGGCATCGTCAACGGCGCCACCGGGGATCAGACGACCTTTCAGGACGACGACGGCCGGGCTTACCTCATCAGCTCCAGCAGCATGGGCCGGGCCCATCGCTATGTCTCGCCACTGCGGGCATCCGACTATTTGGCCGCCGAGAACGCGGTCTTGGTCTACAGCGGAGTGGGGCGCGAGGGAAACTGTATGTTCAAGCACGGCGGCGTCTACTACTTCTGCTCATCCGACCTGCACGGCTGGAACGCCTCGCCATCGTATTGCGTGTCAGCGGCCAACATCAACGGGCCCTACTCAGCTGAATTCGTCATGGCCGGCACCAACGCGGACTTCAGCCACGTCACGCAGACCGGCTTCTTCATCAGTGTCAAGGGCAGCGCGCAGAACACAATCATCTTCGCCGGCGATCGCTGGAGCGACTTTGCCGGCAACGGGCTCGGCTTCAACCAGTGGATGCCGTTGTCGTTCACCGGGACCACGCCGCGCCTGGAGTCGGTCACCCACTGGTCGATCAATCCCGCCACCGGCGCCTGGAGCGTCGACGCGCGCAACAACTACGCGCTGAATCCCTCCTTCGAAGCCGACCGCGTGCTGATGACGCAACCGGCAGGGTGGACGGCCAGCAACGGGACCAACCTCGAGAGCGGACACAGTGGGCGCTGGTCGTGGCAGCTCGCGGGCACCTCCAGTCTGACCCAGACCCTGACCAATCTGCCCGCTGCCACCTACGCCCTATCAGTCTGGGTCAAGGCCGATGTCGCAGGAGCACAGGTTCGAGCCAGCGGATTCGGCGGCCCAGATGTGATGGTGACTGTCCCCCGCGCCACCGGCTGGACGAATGTCGGCCTGCCGGGGATTGCGGTCGGTAACGGCCAGTGCACCGTCTCGGTCACCACCTCCGGTCAGACTTTGTCCGTCGACGATTTCCTGTTCTCGCGGGGATAGGGGGCAAGCGCCCGGGGCTCAGCGGGGAGCGATCCGGTGCTCGAGCCCGATCGGCAGGGTCTCGACCTCGACGGCGCCCGTGGCGCAGGCATCACTGCAGGACTTACCTCTGGACGCTTCCGCCCACGAACGCCGCGAGGTCGGCGGGGCGTATCCGGATCGAGTTCACGATGCGGACGTGCGGCAGCTCGCCGCTCTCGCAGAGCCGGTAGACGGTGGCGGCGCAGACGCCGAGCTGGTCAGCGACGTCGGCGACCGACAGCAGGCGCGTCCGCCCGCCGTAGATCCCGGCCAGGTCGCCCAGGGTGGGGGTACCGGATTGATCGGCGTCGCCGGGGGGCCGGGAAAGACCACGCCCGTCGTCAGATAGGGCGGACCCATCCAGGCCATCCCCTGGAACGTGAACAGCTTCGGTTCGTAGAAATGAAGCGGTGGAACGCTTCTCCCTGGTTGACGTCGCGCGTGCGGCTCGGGTGGACCGAGCGCACCTGTGCCGTGCATTCCGATCCCATCTCGATGTCACGCCCATGCAGTGCGCCCGCTTGATGCGGCTCGATCGAGCCGTCGCGAAGCTCGAACGCAGCGATGACGGGATCAAAGAGATTGCCGAGACCACGGGCTTCGCCAACGCGTTCCACTTCTCGCGCTGCTTCTCTGCCACGTTTCGGATCAGCCCGACCCGTTACCGGGAGGACTTCCACCGCGGCGTGGTGCATCGGCTGGTGACCCCCGCCCTGGAACGTCTCGCCGCCCAGCGCATCGTCGTGAACGAGCCCGCGTTGTCCCGGGCGCAGCACCGTCGCGCGCGAGCGGTTGAGCGGCCCGCCGACGGATAGTTCGGCGAAGCACCCTCTCGCTGCGCTCGCTCTGGGCCACCGCCATGTCGACGGGTGAGTCGACGAAGGCGTCGGGCGTTACGACCGTGGACCAGGACGCGCTCCCGCTGCGCAGATGCTGCGCTCGTCTGCTCAAACCGCGCATGAGTTGCGAGGGTCTCGGCGCCGCATCGACACAGAGAACGGAGCGCCACGTCCGCGACGAAGGCTGACTGGACCAACAGAACCGCCGCCGGGCCTGGAATGACCCGACGGCAAAGCGTACTGTGGAAGGCGGAAGGCAGAACCGACCTCCTCGGATCGTTTGTTTCCGCAATTGAGAGAGGGGGAGCGTCATGACACCGAAGATCCTCGTTCCTTACGACTTCAGCGCCACGGCCGATTCCGCGCTCGCCTGGGCGGTAGACCTTCAGCGAACGTCGGGTGCCGGTGCGTTCGAGATGCTCTATGCCATCAGCTCAATCGCGCTGGGGACCGCCGCTATGCCCCTTGACGTACTGCTTCCCAACCAGGACGAGATCCTGGGGCTCGAGCGCAGCATGAGCGAGACCGCGCAGAAGCTCGGCGCCAAGGCGACGGTGAAGGTCCTCATCCAGGCGAGAGCCGTCGGCGAAATCATTCTCGATGAGGCCCACGGTAGCGGCGCCGACCTGATCGTGATGGGGACGCATGGTCGAAGCGGCGTGAAGCGTTTCTTGCTTGGCAGCGTGGCCGAGCACTTGGTTCGACACGCCAATTGTCCCGTCGTCACCGTTCGGGGGTTGGCTCCGCGCACCACCTAGACTCCCCGTTGGCCGGCCGCGCCGCCGCACGCGCCCGCGCTCTGGCATCGATCGTGCGTTCTTTGATGCCATGGACCGCGACACGCTGGAAGAGTTCCGCCGCAGGCTCTTGGGCCATCGTCTGTACCTACTGAAACAGGGGCGCCGCGCGACAACGGAGGAGCTCGAGCTGCTCGCCGAGCGCGAACCTGATTGGGTGGATACCGCAGCCAACGAGACGGCGGCGACCGTTCTAGAACAAGTAGGAGAGACGCAGCGGCATGAGATTGATCGAATCAACCTCGCGCTGACACGGATGGAACGCGGCCTCTACGGAGAGTGCGCGGTATGCCGGGCGCCGATCGATGGGCAGCGATTGCGCGCAGTGCCGGACACCGACCGCTGCGGCGGCTGTGCCTCGAACCCATGAGGCCCCGAAGCGATGGCCCCACCAACGGTCCAGTCCTTCGAGCCGGGGGCCGTCCCATCACCACCCCAACTGGACGGCGCCGAGGATCTGCTCCGGCTGATTCAAGACCTCGTGGCCGAGCTCCGCGAAGGGCACCCTCCCGCCCCGGAGCTCGACAGCGATCTGGACGATGACTTGGGGTTCGACAGCTTGGCGCGCTTGGAGCTTCTGCTCCGCGTCCAACGCCGGTTCAACGTCGTCCTTCCCGAGCGAGCGGCAATCGACGCTGAAACGCCTCGCCAGCTTCTGACGGCACTCTCATTCGCCCGGTCGCAAGGGCCGTTGCCCCGCGCGGCCTTCTCGGAAACTTCACCGACCGCGACGGCAACCACCACGGTGGTGCCAACGCACACCCCGACGCTGGTCGGCGCCCTGCGCTGGTTCGCCGCGCACGATCCAGATCGCGTTCACATCGAGCTTTGCACCGAGGACAGCGCGACTACGCCCCTCACCTACGGCCAAGTCTTCGCAGATGCACAGCGGGTTGCGGCTGGACTCTTGGCGCGTGGCCTCGTCCCCGGTGAAAGCGTCGCGCTCATGCTGCCGACCGGACGCGAGTTCTTTGTTGGTCTTCTCGGCGTCCAGATCGCCGGGGCCGTGGCCGTACCGATCTATCCGCCCTACCGCGCCAGCCAGCTCGAAGACCACTTGCGCCGGCAAACGCTCATTCTGCAGAACGCGCGCGCGGCGTTTCTCATCGCCACGGGAGAAACCGCGCGCGCCGCGCACTGGCTGCACAACCGAATCGCCGGTCTGCGGGCCATATCGACGGTTCCCGAGCTGTCGCTCTCCGGGTGGGCGCCCACCCTCTCGCTCAAGTCCACTGACGTCGCTCTGCTGCAGTACACGTCCGGCAGCACCGGCGATCCCAAGGGCGTCGTCCTCACGCATGAGAACCTCCTGGCCAACGTACGCGCGATCGGCGAGGCAGCCGACATTCGCAGCACCGACGTCGTGGTCAGCTGGCTACCGCTGTACCATGACATGGGGCTCATCGGAGCCTGGCTGGCCAGTCTCTATCACGGTTGCCGGTTGGTGGTCATGCCGCCGACCCGCTTTTTGACGCGACCGGCGGCCTGGCTGCGGGCCGTGCACCGTCACGGCGGCACGCTCGCCGCAGCCCCTAATTTCGCCTACGAGATCTGCGCCAGTCGGATCCCGGACGCCGAGCTCGAGGGGCTGGATCTGAGCACCTGGCGGCTCGCGCTCAACGGCTCCGAGCCGGTCAGTCCTTCCACCATCGAACGCTTCGCCCGCCGTTTTGCCTCCCATGGCTTCCGCCCCGAGGCGATGACGCCGGTCTACGGCCTGGCGGAGAACGCCGTCGCCTTGACCTTCACACCGGCCGGACGCGGCCCGCGACTGGACCGGATCAATCGCCTCGCTTTCGAAGCGAGCGCCCGGGCGATCGTCGCGGATTCTTCAGCCCACGACCTGTTGACCTTTGTTTCATGCGGCCGGCCGATCCCTCGCCACGAGGTTCGGGTGGTGGACGAGCTCGGCCGCGAGCTGCCAGATCGTCGGCGTGGCGCAGTGCAATTTCGTGGCCCCTCAGCCACCAGCGGCTACTTTCGAAATCAACCTGCGACCGACTCCCTCTATGACGGGCTCTGGCTCAAGACCGGCGACCTCGGCTACATCGCCGATGGCGAGCTGTTCGTCACCGGCCGCTCGAAGGACGTCATCATCCGCGCAGGTCGCCACGTTTTTCCTTATGAAGTCGAAGAGCATGTCGGATCGATCCCGGGCATCCGCACCGGTGGCGTTGCGGTATTTTCAGGGCGTGATGAAGGACGGGGGACCGAGAGAGTCGTCGTCGTCGCCGAGACGCGCGAGCAAGATCCGGCACGACTCGAGGAGCTACGCGCGCGCATCGCCGCGGACTCTTCTCCTCTTCTTGGTGGCGCGCCCGAAGAGATCATCCTCGTCCCCCCGCGCACCGTTCCCAAGACCTCGAGCGGCAAGACGCGGCGAGCGGCCTGTCGCGACCTCTATTTGCACTCGGCGCTCGGCGAGAGCAGATCCAGCCGGCGACGGACCATTGCGCTGACGCTGCGGACATTGGCGCCGCTCGCCCACCGCGGGCTTCGTTCTCTTGCCGCTGTCGTGTATGCGGGTTGGTTCTGGCTCTGCCTCGGGCTTTTGTCGATCCCGGCCTGGGCGCTCTCCGCCGGACTGCCCGGCGAGCGCGTGCGTTGGCGCGCCGTTTCGATCGTTGCCCGTTTGTTCTTCGTCCTGGCCGGCGTCCGTCTGACGCTCGAGGGTCGAGAATACTTGACCTCCGAGCCTCGCATTCTCGTGGTCAACCACGCGAGCTACCTCGACAGCTTGGTCCTGCTCGCCGTACTGCCACCCGGTTACTCGCTGGTCGCCAAACGCGAGCTCGGAGGCAACGTCGTCCTGCGGCGGGCGGTGCACCGCCTGGGCGTCGTGTTCGTCGAACGCTTCGATCGAGCGCGCGCCGCGCACGAAGTCGACGCCCTGGAACAGCGGGTGCGTGACGGGCGGTCGTTGGTCGTCTTTCCCGAAGGAACCAACCGCCGCATTCCGGGCCTCTTCCCGTTTCGTCTCGGAGCCTTTCTGGTTGCAGGCCGAGCCGCGGTGCCGGTCGTTCCGGTCGGGATTTCGGGCAGCCGCACCGTCCTCAGAGCCGATCAGTGGTTTCCGCGCCGCGGACCGATCACGGTCACCCTGCGCCCACCCTTGCTCGCGCAGGGAAGTACGTGGGAGGCCGCCGTGGAGTTGCGGAGGCGGGCGCGCGCAGAGGTCGCCGACGCCGCCCAAGAGCCTCTGGTCGAATGACTCGAGCAGCGCCGCTGGCTGCGGATCGTGGATGAAGATGAAATCATAGCCGAGGTCGAAGCCTGCCGCGTTCGCGCGCGAGGTCGCGAGGTACCGCGCCTTGTCCGCATCGGAGAGCTGCACCGACGCCCCCTGCAGTCCGTTGTGGATCGCCTTCGTCACCTGGAAGAAGGGCTCGTCGCCGCTGATGATCCGCAAGTCTGCCACCAGCCCCTGATCGTTGAGCAACGGCACAACCGAACGGAGCAGCTCCGACACGCCGCCGCCGTAAGGGGTCGCGTTGATGTGTAGCACCCGCGCGCCCTGCAGCGCCTGCGCGGTGCACCGCCCCACCGTCATTGACATTGGCAGGGGCCCAGAGCTGACCTTGATCAGTCGGTCGGTGGCTTGCCAGTGGAAACCGCCGCTTGAGCGTCGAAAGCACGCTTGTAGGCGGGCCGCGCTTCGCCGCGGGCGACATAGGCGGAGAGGTTCGGGTACTCGTGGAGAATGCCCGATGCTTTCAACCTGAGCAGCACCGCGACCATCATCAAGTCGCCCGCGCTGAACGCGCCATCGAGCCAGTCGGCATCGCCAAGGCGAGCGGAAAGGTCGCCCAGCCGGTCACGGACGCGATCCTGGACGAGCGGCAGGCGCTGCGCGTACCAGGCCTTGTCGCCCTCCAGGAGCCTGGTGTTTGCGAGATCGAGGATCGGCGGCTCAACCGTGCTGAGCGCGGCAAACATCCAGGTGATCGCGCGTGCCCGGGCATTCGCGTCGTCAGGCAGCAGGCCTGCATGGCGCTCTGCGATATGGAACACGATCGCCCCCGACTCGAACAGGGCAAGATCGCCTTCTTCATAGGTCGGAATCTGCCCGAAAGGATGAAGCGCTCGATGTGCGGGTTCCTTCATCGCACCGAACGAAACCAGACGAACCTGGTAAGGTTGGCCCACTTCTTCAAGCGCCCAGCGAACGCGCATGTCACGCCCCAGTCCCTTGCCGCCATCGGGCGACCGTTCAAAGGCAGTAATGGTGGGGGGCATTGGGAGGGCCATGGCAATCTCTCCTTTTCTGGATGTCTGGTCGAGTGCCGGAAACACAATGTTGCCGCTCACTACTCCACGTTCGAGATAGGCCCAAACCGACATCTCTGAGCTTTTTTGTTTTCAAGATCGGGTGGATCGGCATGTCGGTTTGCCGCTGGAGGGCTACCACGCCTTCCACACCACTCACGCCGACCTACTGCGCCGACTGGGCCGGAGCCAGGAGTCGCGGGCGGCGTATGACCGGGCCATCCAGCTGGCCGGCCGGTGAACCGTACCCGCGTGGTTACCGCCTCAACTATCCGTCGCGTGGGTGCGTGCCTTCTATCCGAGCAGCTTCAGGACCACTGACGGCATCTGGTTGGCCTGGAACAGGACGGCGACCCCGGCCTGCATCAGGATCTGCAGGCGGCTGAGGTTGGAGATCTCTTCGGCGACATCGACGTCGCGAATCCGACTCTGCGCGGCTGATAGGCTGACCGAGGCCTGGGTCGCGGTCGTGATCACCCGATCCATGCGATTGGCGTCCGCACCCAGAATCGCGCGCGCCGAGGAGACCGATTGGAGGGCCGCGTCGATCGCGGTCAGCGCCCCCGCCGCGCTGGTCAGCGCCGACAATGACAGCCCGCCTATCGACAGCGCCGCCGCGGTGGCGCTGCTGGTGGTCACCACGATCTGATCGTTGGGCCCCACATTGCGAATGCCGACCTGGAAAGTCAGGGCGTGCACGCCGTTGATGAGCGAGACGCCGTTGTACTCGGTCGCATTGGCGATCCGATCGACCTCGCTCACCAGGCCGTCGACCTCTTTCTGTATGTAGCCGCGCTCGGTGTTGCTGACGCCGGACGAAGCGGCCTGCGTGGCCAACTCCCGAAGACGGGTCAGGATGTTTTGCGTTTCATTCAGGGACGCATCGGCGGTGTCGGTGACGTTGATCGCGTCCTGGGCGTTGCGCACCGCCTGGTTGTAGCTCTTGATCTGCGCGCCCAAGTTCACGGAGATCGCCAGGCCGGCGGCGTCGTCCGACGCGCGGGTGATCCGGAAGCCGGACGACAGCTTCGCCAGCGACTTGCTGATTTCCAGCGACGTTCGGCTCAGGTTGGCCTGGGCCGTGAGCGAGCTGAGGTTGGTCTTGAGTGACATTGCCATGGTGCTGCTTCGCTCTTTCTTTCGATCCAGGTCGCGCCGGCCCCGCAGGTCCTTCTCGGGCTCATCGAGGGTTTCGACACGCGAACCCTTCTTCGATAAGAGCGGCCGGTGCATTCCGGGCCGGTCGCGTCATCGCACCTTGACGGGGGCGCGGTTTACGGCGACGTTCCGCCTGGCACACCTGAGAACGAGATCCAGTGTGATCCCCTCGACCTTCAAGCTCCCGCGCGAAATCAAGCCACTGGCGCCTCGCGCCGCCTGGCACGCAGTCGAGGCTGGCGTACGCTTTTCTCGCTCGCACGGGCGGGTGATTCGCCGCGCCCGGGCGTTCTGCGCCACCGCCGACCAGCTGGACCTGGTTCGGCCGCGGGACTGGCGCAGGCGGGCGGACCGGCTTTATGCGCGGGCCGCACGCGATCTTCAGGGCGTCATCATCCCGGCGTCCGAAATGCCGGTCGGCGCCCCGGTCGAACCCGAACCGGCACAGCGGCGCGCCCACCGCTTGCTTCGTCTGGCGCAGGCTCCCTATCGGCGCATGGCGCTCGCGATCGGCGCGCTGGCGGCGCCGGCGGCGCTGGCCGTCGCCGCCGTGGTGCTGATCGGTAGCGCCGTCTCCCCGGCCTTCCGGGCGCGGCTGTTTCCCCGCGACCTGGCCGCGGGGCGCCCCTGGTCGGCCAGCAGTGCGGTTTCGGGCCACGCAATACGCGGCGTCGGTCCATCGACCAGCGCGCCGGGACCGTTCTTTCACACTGAGCCGTCCGATCATCCCTGGATCGAGATCGAGCTCGCCTCGCCTCGGGTCATCCGCAGGCTGCAGATCGAAAATCGTCCCGACTGCTGTCAGATCGCCGGGCTTCCGATGAACGTCGACATCTTCGACGAGGCGCAGTCCAGATGGCGTACCGTCGCGCGACGTCGGGCCGGCTTCATGAGGTGGACCAGTGAGTTTCGCGCCGTACGTGCGCAGCGCGTGCGCGTGCAGGTGGCGGGCTCCGGCTTCCTTTCTCTGCGGCGAATCTCCCTTTATCAATGGTGAAACAGCGCGTGGCTCGGTTCTGGCGCGCGTCGATGACGGATCGCGAGACTGGCTGGCGGTTCACCGCGGTGGTCGCGACGCTGTACCTGATCTTTTTGATCTGGATGCAGCTCCATCACGAGATGTGGCGCGACGAGGTCCACGCCTGGAGCCTGGCGCGTATCGCCGAAAGCTTCGGCGATCTGGTCAATGGCGACCGGCGCTACGAAGGTCACCCGCCGCTCTGGTTCTGGTACCTGCGGGTGTGGGGCTGGTTTTTGCCCCAGGCCTGGGGTCTGCAAGTCGCGACCGTCGTCCCCGCGGTTGGCGCCGCGGTCCTGATGCTCAGATACGCGCCCTTTCCGCGTTACCTCAAGGTGATGCTGCTCGCGACCTACTTCTTTGGTTACGAGTACACCGTGATGTGCCGGAACTACGTGCTCGGGTGGCTCCTGGTCTGCGTCTTTTGCGCTGTGTATCACCCGCTGCGGCCGCGTCCGTTGATCCTGGCTGTCGTGCTGGCGCTGCTGTCGTTGACCAGCGTGTACGGGTTGCTGATCGCCCTGGCGCTGACCGGATTTCTCGCGCTGGAAAGCGTCGCCTGGCGCGGCGAGCCCGAACCGCGGAGGCTCGTGGTCGGCGGTGGGCCGCGCCGGGTGCTGGCCGCCCTGGTGCTCCTGGCGGCGTTCGCGTTCTCTGCCTCGAGCATCGAGCCGTTCGATCCCAACCCCTACGTGCAGGGCTGGCACTTCTCGGAGCTGACCAGCCCGTGGGCGCTGGTCTTCGCCCTGACCCGGGTGATCGACGGACTGACGCCGTTGCGGCCTTGGTCGATCGATTTCTGGGGCCGAGGGGTTGAGACCTGGGCCCTCAACCTGGCACCCACACCGTATTGTGGTGC
Source organism: uncultured Pseudomonadota bacterium (assembly GCA_963778795.1). Classification (GTDB taxonomy): domain Bacteria; phylum Myxococcota_A; class Polyangia; order Fen-1088; family Fen-1088; genus DASRQZ01. Next base: position 505,047 of record CAVZVU010000001.1, read on the forward strand.
GGTCCTTCTGCTGGCAGCGGTGGGAGTCCTGTTTCGTTCCTGGCGGGTCACCCTGTTCTACGTGGTGGCGGTCCTGCTGATGGAGGTGAGTCAGATCGCTCGCTACTGGGGCAATCCCCGCCACTGGGGTCATTACTTCATGGCGCTGGTGGTAGCCTGTTGGCTGCTGCGCACGCTCGTGCCGCGGCGGCTCCACAAGCCCTCGCTGGTGTTGCTGACCGTGCTGTGCTGCTTCCAGTTCGAGGGCTTCCTGGTGGCCACGGTCATGGATACCCGCGAGGTGTTCTCGGGTGGCCGGGACGCGGCTGCGTTCATTCGCCGCGCCGGCCTGCAGAACCTGCCGCTGGTCGCCGGCCCGGCCATCTTCCAGACGCCGGCCTCCTTTTTACGCCGGCCTTTCTACAACGTGGAGAACGAGGAGGTGGAGGAGACCATCGCGTTCCACGCGCGTCGCGGGCCGTTCTCCACCAGCGCACTGCTGGCCAAGGCGATCGCGGTGTCGCGCGAGCACCACAGCCCGGTGGTGGTCATCACCTGGATGGACGTGTTGCCCCCGCCACCGCCCGAGGTCCGGTCACAATTGCTCACCACGACCCGCCCGGGAATCGTGGATGAACAGTTCCGGGTCTATCTGCTGGACGCGTCGTGAGCTGAAAGGGCGCGGGCGCTTGCGCCTAGCGACAGGCCATGACCTGGATCGCCGAGCATGCAGTCCCGACGCAGAATCCGCTGGTCGGCTGACAGGTTGTCCCGGTGGGGCAGGTGACGCCGGCGTCGGCGTCGCATCTGACCAAGCAGGTGCCGCCCATCACGCAGACGTCGCCGGTCGGGCAGAGCGTGGTGAGGTCGCACGACAGCGCCGCATCGCCGGTGTCGCCATGACCATCGGAGGGGCTGCCACCATCGTTGGCATCGCTGGCATCGCTGGCATCGCTGGCATCTTTGACGTCGCCGGTATCCTGGGCGTCCCCACCCGCATCGGCGGTGACGCCCGCGGTGCCGCCGATTCCACCGAGGCCACCGCTACCACCGGCCCCACCGCTGCCATGGCCGCCGCCACCGTCGTTGCCATTCGAAGACGAGCTGCATGCGCCCGCGAAGGCGAGCGCAAAACCAACCAGACCCACCATGATGTGTCGTTGCATGTGGCGGGGGGACTGCAACGCCTGTTCCAGCGTGAGTGGCCCGCCGCGACGCGGGATCCAGCGCCGCCAGCCTCGAAAAACTGATGAGCGGCCGCAGGGGACTGACATCGGCGGAAGTAAGCGGCTCAGTACGGCGTTCCGTCCTTGTGCGTGAACTGCCAGCGCCCGTCCCGGCCCAGCGACGCCTGGAGGTCGTCACGCGGGTACGAGCCCTCGTCGCCGGGCGTGCGGTCGCCGATCTCGAGATAGACCACGTCGGCGCTGGTGCGGTTGATCAACTGGTGCGCGGTGCCGCCAGCCGCGAAGCCCGCGCAGCGTCCCGGCGCCAGCAACGTCTCGGCATCGTCCGTGACCAGCGTCGGCTGACCCTCGAGGATGTAGATGAACTCGTCCTGGCGGCTGTGCCGATGAAACAGCGCCGACTCGCCACCCGGCACCAGGCGCGTCAGGTTTACGCCGAAGTTCTTGAGCCCGAACAGGTCGCCGAGCGGCCGCTTTTCTCGGCCCTTCATGCGCGACGCGAACGGCTCGGGATAGTTGGTGGGCTTCTTGCGCGGTGGCGCCGAAGCCGCGGGGATCGCCATCGGATGCGGAGCGCGAGGTTCGTCTCCCATGAACGATCATATGCCTTCGGCGCCCAGAGGTTTCGCGCTACGGCGCGGTAGCCAGCGCCTCGGCGTACACTGACCGCGGTCGCAGCCAGGCTCCCAGCTGTACACTGCGCTGCTTGTTCGAACGACCCAGAGGACTTCCATCAATGAGACGCAAGCTCCGGTTGGCTCTCGCCGCATTCGTCGCCGCCTGTTTCCTGGCCCCCGCGTCGGCGCCACCGGCCCTGGCGGGGCAGGGGCAGTACAAGAACTTTCGCGTGGCGATTTACTGTGTGGTGGACGCCACCCAGCGGTTCGCCGACGAGAAGGTGTTGCGGACGGAATTCGACCGGGTCATGGCCCGGGTCAAGTTCGACAAGGTCTACCTCGAGGTGTACCGCGACCGGCGCTTCGCCGATGAGGCGACCCTCGACCGGATCAAGAAGTTCTTCACCGATCGCGGCGTCGTGGTGGAGGGCGGACTGACCCTGTCGGGGGGCGGCGGCGCCGGAGGGCAATTCGGCACTTTCGACTTCGAGAAGCGCGCGGATCGCGACGAATGCAAGAAGGCCGTCGAGATCGCCGCCCGGCATTTCGACACGGTGATCCTGGACGACTTCTTCTTCTACACCAGCAAGTCCGACGCGGACATCGCCGCCAAGGGCACGCGGTCGTGGTCCCAGTACCGCCTCGAGACCATGCGCCAGGCGTCGACCGAGCTGGTGCTGAAACCAGCCCGCGCCATCAACCCCAGGATCAAGATGATCATCAAGTACCCCAACTGGTACGAACACTTCCAGGGTCTGGGGTACGACCTGGAGAAACAGGCGCAGTGGTTCGACGGCATCTACACCGGCACCGAGACCCGCGACCCCTACACGACCGACCAGCTGCTGCAGCAGTACCAGAGCTACGAGATCGTGCGCTACTTCAACAATATCCGCCCCGACGGTCGCAACGGAGGTGGATGGGTCGACACCTTCAGCGTCCGGTACGTCGACCGCTACCCCGAGCAGCTGTGGGACACCCTGTTCGCCAAGGCCCCGGAGATCACGCTGTTCAGCTGGCACGGCATGGCGGCGCTGGAGGCCATCGAGCCCGGCGACCGGGATGCGTGGAAGAGCAAGCGCACCAGCTTCAACTGGGACGAGATGGTCAAGTCATACAAGCCACCGACGGGCGAGAGCGCGGCGCCCAGCTGGGGCCGCGCCGCGGGCTGGTCGCTCGCGCAGATCGACGGGTGCCTCGACAAGCTGGGCAACCCCATCGGCGTGAAGAGCTACAAGCCCTATCAGTCAAGCGGCGAGGACTTCCTGCACAACTACCTGGGCAACATCGGCATACCGATCGAGCTCACGCCGAAGTTCCCGAGCGACGCCGACATCGTGTTGCTCACCGAGAGCGCCAAGTTCGACCCGGGCATCGTCGCCAAGATCAAGCAGCATCTGACGTCAGGCAAGAACGTCATGGTGACGTCGGGACTACTGAAGGCCCTGCAGGACAAGGGGATCAAAGACATCGCCGAAGCCGAGGAGACCGGCCGGACAGTGTCGATCCGCGACTTCATCAGCGGCTTCGGATCGGGCGGGGGCGCGAGCCTCAACGATCCCCGCCGGAACAACCCGGCCGTGCTCTTCCCGGAGATCCGCTTCTTCACCAACGATATGTGGGCGGTGGTTCGCGGGGTGGCGGGCGCCAAGGGCTTCCCGATCGTGCTGATGAACCACTACTCCAAGGGGATCTTCTACGTGCTGAACGTGCCGGACAACATCGCGGACCTCTACGACTTGCCCTCGGGCGTGACCAGCGCCATCAAGAGCTACCTGCAGCAGGACTTTCCGGTGCGCATCGACTCGCCGGCCCAGGTGGCCCTGTTCGCCTACGACAACGGGGCGTTCGTGGTCGAGTCCTTCCGCCACGACGATTCAGACGTGACGGTCTCCGTGGTGGGCGATCACGTCAGGCTGAAGAACGCGTTGACCGGGGAGTCGTTGAAGGAGATAGCTCCAGCACCTCCCGATCCCGGCGAGAAGCGCCGTTTCCGCGACAGGCCGATGGGTCCGAGGAGGACCCACTTCAAGATCGCCGTTCCGCCGCATTCCTACATGGTGTTCGCGACGGAGAAGTAGATCGACCCGGAGCGGTGACCAGCGCGGCTCGGAGCGCCTCCTCTATCGGCCGAGCGCTTCGGCGACGGCGCGGCAGAGATCGTCGGAGGTGAGCGGTTTGTTGAGCAGCAATTGAATTCCCAGGTCCCTGGCTTCAGCGACGATGTCGGGGCTCAGAAAGCCAGAGACCAGAATGATCGGCAACGTCGGGTTGACGGCTCGGGCCGCTCGGGCGACGTCGAGCCCGGTGGACCCAGGCATGTTCACGTCGCTGATCAGGAGGTCGAACGCCCGCGGGTTCGACTGCAGCGTGGCGATAGCCTCTTCGGGTACGGTCAAGCCGCCAACTCGATAGCCCCGGGCGCCGAGGATCCGGGTGGCGAGCTTCACCAAGCCAGGCTCGTCGTCGACGAACAGGATGCCCTGTCCGGAACCTCTGGGGATCGTGGCCTCGCGGGTTGGCGCCGAAACGCCCGCCTCGGCTACCAGGGGAAAATAAAGTCGAAAGGTCGTCCCCTGGCCGACCTCGCTGTCGCAGGTGATTCTGGCGCCATGGGCCGCCGCGATCCCGTGGACGACGGACAGGCCGAGACCAGTCCCCTTGCCCGGCGCCTTGGTTGTGAAGAAGGGATCGAAGATGCGGCTCTTGATGCTCTGGTCGATTCCCGGCCCGTCGTCGTGCACCGAGAGCACGGCGTACAGCGCTTCGTGACCGCCGGTCCGGGCATCGGGCGACGGCGGAAGCGCGGCGCGGGCCAGGCCCACCGTCACGCTGCCTGCCCGACCCTGCAGCGCCTGACAGGCGTTCGTGCAAAGGTTGAGCAGCACCTGATGAATCTGGGTCAGGTCCCCGACGATCGGGAAGCGCCCTTCTGACAGCCGTTCTCGAATGCAGATCTCGGTCCGAAGCGCCGCCCGAAGCAGCGACAGCTCTCCCAGCACCGCCTCGCGAAGGTCCATCGGATGCAGGCTCGATCGCTGCCCCCGGCTGAAAGCGAGCACCTGCCCGGTCAAGCCCTTGGCGCGGGAAGCCGCCGCCAGAATCTCGTCGATGTGATACCGGGCCGGATGGCCGCGGGGTAGCTCCTCCGCCGCCAGGTCGGCGTTGCCGATGACTGATGACAGGATGTTGTTGAAGTCGTGCGCTACTCCCCCAGCCAGCGTGCCCAGTGCCTCCATCTTGTGCGACTGCCGTAGCTGCTCCTCCAGCCGTCGCCGGTCCCTCTCGGCCTCCTTGCGTTCGGAGATGTCGCGTACGGTGACCAGGCTGCCGCGCTCGCCTTCTCGGAGGATGGCGACCGCAGTGACCTCGACATCCACGCGCGAGCCATCCAGCCGCACGTATTGCTCTTCGAGCGGCTTGACCGGTTCCGTGCTCGCGAGGGTGGCATCGCATCGGGCAAGCACGACTTCGTGCCATCTCGGGTCGATGAAATCCAGGACGCGACGGCCCAGCAACTCCGCCTCTGATCTCGCGCCCAGGAGTGTCCGAAACGCTGGGTTCGCGTAGCGGACGACCCCACCGACGTTGATGAAGAATCCGTCCGTGCTGGTTTCCAGCAGGGTCCGATACTGGGAGACGAGCTCCTGATGTTTATGATTGTTCGGTTCCATGGCGAGCCGCGTCGGCGGGTCTCGACAGGATATCCGATCTCAAAGATGTGTTCTTGCAAACAACCAGATCCGCCGTCCACGGGGACGGGCGGCGGCCTATGGCACCAGCGTCAGCAACCCCGGTTGCCAGGGGAGCTGGTTGTACGTAAGACCGGTCGTGGGAACCAGCCCCTGGTAAAGAAACTGCAAATTGCAGGGGTCGATGGTCTGCGTTTCGTCGGGGTTGGTGCGAACCAGGTCCCCGCTGCTGATGTCGTTCGTCCAGGCGGTGTCGTTGAAGGTGACGTTGGCCTTGCCGGCGAATGGATTGCTCTCGGTCGCCGCCAGCGCGGTCCACGAGCCGCCGAGATCGGTCGCGGTGAAGGATCGGAAATACCTTCCGGCGCTCCCCATCGCCTCGACGATCATGAGGTACTGGTTCGCCCCCTTGACGGTGTAGACCTGCACCGCCTCGAACAGGTTGGCGGTGGTGTCGGTCATGATGGTCGTCGGGTCGGTGAAGGTGCCCGGGAAGCTGTCGATCGGCATCGAGGCCCGGTAGATGCTCCCGTTGTCATTCGCGAAGAACAGATAGCAGGTCGTGCTGGTGCACAGCACCGTCTCGTCAATCGAGCTTCCCTGGTAGAGGTCGTGGGGGGCCGACCAGCCCGACGGGTTGGTGGGGTCGGTCGAGGTCAGGTAAGTGAAAGACCACGGGCCCCATTCGTACATCAGCACCCAGAGCTGCTTTGGGCTGAAATAGATCAATGTCGGCGCAACGCCCCCAAAGGGCATCGGGCTCTGAGCGGCTGTGGCCATCTCGGACCAATCGGTCAAGGTCATCACCGCCCCGCCGTAACTCCCTGAGCCGTCGACCGTCGACATGTAGACAATGTGCTGATTGTTGAAGACGACGCTGCTGAAGTCCTTGAGCGAAACCCACCCGGACTTGGGCTGAGCGAGCGGGCCGGTCGACGTCCATTTGAAGGTCGTTGGCAGCGGACAGGTCGTCACCGAACCGCCCGCGCCGCCTGCGCCCGTGTCACCAACCGGTGCGCCGCCCGTCCCGTCCCCAGAGGCGCTGTTCTCCTTTGAGCATGATGAGAGCAGAGCGAGTCCGATCACTGTCGCGGCCAGCAGGACAGACGAGCGAAGACCGGGGAGTAAACGGAAGTAACGCGCGGACATGGCTGCCTCCAGGCTAAAACGATCGACGAAACCAGAGCCGGACTTCACATCGTATCTAGAGGTGGACAGACCTCGTTTCGGGTCTTTCACTCCTGGCTCCTGACCGTGAAGGAGTCGAAGTCCGCGACGTTGTCGGTCGTCGCCCCGTTCTTGACGGCGAACAGGCCGATGGTCGCGCCCGTCCATGCCCACAGGCGCCAGCTGAGATCGACCTGGTCGCCGAGCCCCACGCTGATCGGCGTGCCCACGGCTTGCCACGTGCGACCGTCGGGGCTGAACGAGAAGGCGGCATTCTCCTGCCCGTCGAAGCTCACTTTCAGATGGACCGACGTTCTATCGAAGGGAACGGCCGCGAGGGTCTTGCGGGTCGCGCCTGCGCCATCCGTTCGGCTCGCGTCATTGATGAACGACGCCAACTCGATGATCTTTCCCGCGTCCGTTCGAGTCAGGGAGAGCATCACGTTGATGCCAACCGTCGCGTGCAGGATGATCCCTGCGGCCTCCGCGCCGCTCTCAGGATCGAAGGAGACCACGGTCTCCGCCTCGAACGTCTTCAGATCGATGCGCTGCATGGGAATGCTCTGATAGGTAGCCGAGTCGTTGACGTCGCCCGCATGGGTCTTGATTCGCAAGAAGCCGGGATGGTCCGAGAGTGACCAGCTGTTTCCCGTCCAATCCGGCGTGGCGTGGAAGAACCATTGCAGCCCGAGGGTCGTCGACGAAAAGTCGTCGCTGCGCTGGATCGCGTACGGCGTATAGGGCAGGTTGGGTCCGTCGTTGGTGAGGCTGGGCTTCCTGCCATTCTTGGGACGCCACCAACCGTCGTCGGTCCAGATCACCGGCTCGAGGCACATGCTGCGGGCCAGCGTGCCGTAGTTGTATTGCCAGGTATGAAAGGTCACAAACCACTCGCCATTCTGCGTTTGAATCACTTCAGAGTGCTGAGGGCCTTCGAACGGATGGTTGGCGTCGGTTCCCCGGTTCATGTTCTGCAGAACTGGATTCGTGGGATCGGGTTGCCAGGGACCTGACAGACTCTTCGATCGGGCGGAATTGATGATTCCGTCGGCGCCCCGTTCTGTGCCGTTGCTGGACCAGGTCACGTAGTAGTACGGCGCGTGCTTGAACAGCTCCGGTCCCTCGTTCCACCCCGCGTAGGACGACACGCTGGGATTGATCACGGTCTTCCCATCGGCGCTGAGCTCGACGATCTTGCCGGTGCTGCTGACCAGGTACACCCGCCCGTCGTCGTCCACGAATACCCCGGGATCGTAACCACCCACGTTCAGCGCGCCGGGAATGCGGGTGTACGGTCCTTCCGGTTTGGGCGACTCGAAGAGCAAAAACCCCAATCCGTTGTACGTGGCGTAGATCATGAACATGCGGGTGTTGGGGTTGTAGATGATCTCCGCCCCCCAGATGCCGTTTGCGACCTCGCCGGTCGCGATCATCGGCAAGGACGAGAAGCCGTTCCCGATGTACTCCCAGTGGACGAGATCCTTGGAGTGCGCCACGGCCAGCCCGGGCTGCCAGCCGAACGTCGACCGGACCGAGTAATAGTCCTCGCCCACTCTCACCACGCCCGGATCGCTCCAATCGCCTTTGATCACAGGGTTCGTGTACCGCCACACGCCGCCGGCTCCGCCCGTCCCACGGGCGCCCGATGCTCCACCGCCCGAAGCCATGGCTTCCGCCGCGGCCCCGTTCGGGCGATTCTGCGCCCGCGGCAGAACGTCGGCGCAGCTCATGGCGAAGAGCAAGCCAACCGACAGCGTCAGGATCCTGCGCCCGCAGACCACGAACCGGAGTATCACGTCTGTACAGAGGGCGACTGCCGGCGTTTTGGGTCTTTCGCGATCGAAAGAAAAAGCGCCGCGGCGCTCCAGGGCTTTCCGGGGCGCCGCCTGGTTGACAGCGGCGCATTCACCACTCCATTCTGGCCGCGATGGTCCGCGCAAACGGCAGCGCCGACGCGGCGCTCAGGGCGGATCCAGTTCATCTCGACGCGCTGGCGCGCGAAGCGCTGGCGCAAGATCCGGCGGCGGTGCGGCGGTTCCTGCTCGCGATCGCGCCGGTGGTCGGGCGCGCCTGCCGGGGCGTCATGGGTGCCCGGCACAGCGACCTCGAGGATGCGATTCAGGAGTGTTTCGTCGACGTGACCCGCGGGCTCCCCAGCTACCGCTTCGAAGGCAGCCTCCTCGGCTTCGTCACCAAGATCGCCATCCGCCGCGCGCTGATGCATCGGCGCCGCAGCGTGGCCCGTCTCCAGCATTTCCAGCTGCTGGAAGATCTGAACGATGGGTTGCCGGTGCCCGATGCGAACGTCGGAGAGATCGAGCGGGCCGAGGTGATGCGGGATCTGATCCGCCGCGTCCGTCCGATCCAGGCGGAGACGCTGGTGATGCGCGTCGTCCTCGGCTTCACGGTCGAGGAGATCGCGCTTGCGACCGAGGTCTCCGTCAACACGGTCAAGACGCGCCTGCGCCTGGGGAAAAATGCTCTCCGGAAACTCCTGACCGCGCACGCGTGGCAGCTCGCAGAGGCGTTCGAACCATGAGGGCAGATGAACATCCGGAGGAGCTGGAACATCCGGAGGAGCTGATCGATCGCGCGCGGCGCGGCGGGCTCGCCCGCGAGGAGCAGGCGAGCCTGGAACGCCACCTCGCCGGGTGTTCGGTGTGCGCGGGTCAGCTCGCGCTGGCGCCGCGTTTCGAGCGAGAGCTCGCTCCGCATCCGCGCGACGAGCTCCTCTATCAACGCGCCGTCGAAGGTGCCCTCCAGCGCATGCGGCGCTCGCCGCCGATCAGCCGGGTGCGCCGGCTCCCACGGTGGTCTCGCTGGGCGGCCGCGGCCGCGCTGCTGGTGTTCGGCGTGACCGGGGCGGCCGCCGTCATCCGACAACGGATCGCGGCGACGATCGCGCGCCCGGCGATCCCGTCGCCGTCGAGCGCTCCCACCGTCGCATCGCGCGCGGCGGTCGCGCCGGCCCGTCCGGTCGCGGCGTCGCCGGTTGCGCGTCCGGTTGAACGTCCGGTCGAACCCCCGCCGGCCGAGGCGCCGGTTCCGCCTGATTCACCGCCCCCGAAGCCGGCTCAATCCGCGCATGGCTCCGCCCACCCCGCCGTCAGCGCCGTCACCGCCGAGGCGCTGTTCGAGCGAGCGGAGCAACTGCGCCGCGCGCGGCGCGCCGACGCCGCGATCGCGATCTACCGTCGATTGCAGGCGACCTTTCCCGAAACCGGGGAGGCGCGGCTGTCATTCGCGCTCGCGGGCCAGCTGCTGCTCCAGCGGGGACGCCCGGGTGACGCGCTGGCGCAGTTCGATCGTCACCTGAGCCTGGACGGCGAGGCCGGCGAGGAAGCGCTCGCGGGGCGGGCCACCGCGCTCGAGCAGCTGCAGCGCACCTCCGAAGCGGCCGCGGCGTGGAGAACCTTGCTGGCGCGCTTTCCTCGATCGGTGTACGCCGAACGGGCGCGCGCGCGTCTCGGGCAGACAGTCGAACGACGGTGAGGCGCGGGCCTTCATCGGTTCGTGCCGCCGTCCTGCTGTTTCTCTGCGCGTTCTCGCGGATCTGCGCGGGCGCGGAGCCCGATGCGCGACCCGCCGGCCCGGCGGTCGAGCTGATGATCGGCGCCGCGGCGAACGAGGCCGAGCTGCTCGAGCCGTCGATCCGCGAGATGCTGGTGGCGAAGGGCCTGGGCGTCGCGACCACGCGCAAGGCGGTCGTGACGGCGCAGGACGTGGCGGCCGCGATTGCGCCGCCGAAAGAGGCGACGCCGAGCCGGGCGCGGGTCCTCCTCGACTTCACCGTCGAGGGTCAGGCCACGCTGTTCTTGATCGATCCGCCGCGCGGGCGTGTGTACGTGCGACGGATGGCGCTTCCTCACGGTCTCGACGCGGTCGCCCGCGCCAGCGTGCGGTACGTCGTCGAGCAATCGATCGACGCTATCCTCGAGGGGCGCGAGATCGGCGTGAGCCGGGAGGAATTTCAGCGCGGCGCCCTCCCTTCGCCGCCCGCACCGGCGGCGCCGCGCGCAGCACCCGCGGCGCCTACTCCGGCGCCCCCGGCGCCTGCATCCGCCGGGAGTCAGCTGCAGATCGCCGGCGGCTACGAAGCGGTCGCGATGGGATCGGGCGAATTCCAGCAGGCTGCCAAGATCGCCGTCGCCGCGCGCGTCGCCCGCGTCGTGATCGCCGCGGCGGCGCGCTTGGCGGCGCCGATGTCGATCGTTGGTGACGGCGCTCAAGCACGGCTGTCGACCGCGGGGCTCAGCGTGTCGGCGGCGGGCCGGTTCCTGAGCCTGGGAAGCCTGTCGATCAGCGCGGGCCTGGGCGCAGGCGTCGACTTCACGCGCGTCGCGCCGGCCGTCGCGCCGGGCGTGGCGACGCCGGACCTGCGGCCCGCGGCGGCCTTCTGGGCGCTGGCTCCCTGGTTGAAGCCCTTCGCGGGGATCGAGCGGCTCTTCGGCCGGATCTCGGTCGCGGTCGCCGTCGGTGCGGAGATTCACCCGCTCGACGAGCGCTACACCGTGAAGGCCGACGCGACGCGCGAGGTGTTTGCGCCCGGTCGTCTGCGTCCGGAAGCGGAGGTGCTGGTCGGCGTCGCTTTCTAGACGCTAGTGCACCGCTCTCGAAATATCATCAACGCTGCGCCGACGATCCCGCGGCCCGGCTTCGTTGCTCCTCCTCGGAATACCTTCAGGTATTCGTCGTCGTCGCGCCTCGCCGGACCGCAGGCTTGTCGGCGGATCGTTGACGCTATTTCGAGAGCGGTGCACTAGTGCACCACGCCGATCGCGGTCACCGCCGGGCCTCGTAGATGCGCATGTGTCCGCTCCGGTCCGAGGCGAAGAGAATGTGCTTGCCGTCCTGAGACATCCAGGGGCCTTCCTCCGTGCGGGCGGTGTTGAGCTCGGTGATCGGCACCAGCGACGCAAACGGCGAGCTCTCGTCTGGACGCGCAGCCTCGAAGAGATCCGCCGTTCCCCCCTGCGTGAGTCGTCGCGAGGCGAAGATCAGGCCACTTCCGCTGGCGAACAGCGCCGGATCGGTGTCCTCCCAGGCGGAATTCAGCGCCGTGATCTCGGCCGCGCTCTGCCATGCCGCCGACGCGTCGGGGCGCGTCGCCGAGAAGAGGTGAGCCGCCGATGCCGCCCCGCGCCGGGAGCCGAACGCCAGGTAGATCTGGGCGCGATCCAACGCAGGCGCCTGATCGAGCGTGGAGGATCCGAGCGTGTTCACCAGCGTCGGTGTTCCCCAGGGCGTATCGCGCGTGCGTCGCTGCGACACGTAGAGCCGTTCCGCCCCCACCGCCGCCCCCGCGATCGCTCGCGAAGTACATGACCAGACCGTCGACCGACACCTCGGGAGCCTGGTCGTTCTCCGGGCTCGACAGCTCCGCCACCAGGGTGCTTGGCCCCCAGGGATCGCTGGCGACCGTGCGGTGACTGACCCAGATGTCGCTCTGACCTCCGGTGGGCGAGGCGAAGTAAAGCTCGAGCTCCTCGAATGTCAGCGATGGGTCCTGCACGTCGTCCGTGTCGCTGCGGAGCCCCGTGACCAGCTGCGGCGTTCCGAACCCCGTCCCCGGTCCCGCATCGCCTTGACCTCCGCTCCCGCCGCTCGAGGTCCCGCCTGCGTCGCTCGAGGTCCCGCCTGCGCCGCTCGAGGTCCCGCCTGAACCGCTCGAGGTTCCGCCTGAACCGCTCGGGGCGGCGCCCCCGGCGCCACCGCTCCCGCCGGCGCCAACCGGGTTCGCGAAAGCCAAGATCCGCTCGGCGTCGCACCCCGCCAAGACGGCCAGCGCTCCGACGAGCAACGCGCCCCTTGCTGCGCTCAAAGCCAGGGCAGTATACGCGCGAACGAGGACCGCGCGCGCCCTTGCCTGGCACCGCGGAACGCGCTCAGGATGCGGACACGGCGAGCGCCCATGGCAGCTTCGGACGGCGAATTCACCCCCCCACCACCAGCGACGGAGACCCCGTCGCGCAGTCGTGTGGCGCGCATCGCCGACCGCCTGGCGCGTGACGATCCGAGCGCCCGAGGCGACTGGCTGACACGTTTCGTGATGCTGCGCCTGCTCGGGCTGGTTTACCTGATGGCGTCCCTGACGCTGGTGAACCAGGGGCCCGCGCTGGTCGGCGCGCACGGCCTGACGCCGTTGCCGCAGTTCCTCGACGGGGTTGCGAACCAGCTCGGCTCGCGCGCCGCCGGGTTCGCCCAGCTGCCGTCGATCTTCTGGCTCGCCGACGGGGATGGGGCGTTGCGTGTCGCCGGCTGCTTGGGGGTGGTGCTGTCGGTGGTGTTGTTGGCCGGCTTCGCCAATACGCCGATCCTGCTGTCGCTGCTGGTCTTGCAGATCTCGATCACCGCCGTCGGGCAGACGTTCTACGGCTTCGGCTGGGAGCTGCAACTGGTGGAGACCGGGTTCCTCGCCACATTCCTGGTCCCGGCGCTGGACGCGCGGCCGTTCCCGCGCCGGCCGCCCCCCGGCATCGGGATCTGGTTGATGCGTTGGCTCGCGGTGCGGATCATGTGGGGCGCGGGGCTCATCAAGCTGCGCGGCGACGCTTGCTGGCGCGACCTGACCTGCCTGGATTTTCACTTCGAGACCCAGCCGATCCCCAACCCGTTGACGCCGTTCTTCCACCGCCTGCCACCGGCGGTCCACGCCGCGGGCGTGATCTTCAATCACCTGGTCGAGCTCGTCTCGCCCCTGCTGGTCTTCGGGCCGCGGCGCGCGCGCCACGTCGGCGGCGCGCTCATGCTCGCGCTGCAGATCGTCCTGATCGCCAGCGGCAACCTGTCCTTTCTCAACTGGCTGACGTTGATCCCGATCATCGCCTGCTTCGACGACGGTGTCTGGCGGCGCGTGCTGCCGCGTAGGCTGGTGGCGCGGGCCGATCGAGCCCGAGCGGCGGCGCTCCCGTCGCGGGCGCAGGGGGCCATCGCCGGCCTCGCGGCGCTGGCGGTGATCGCGCTCAGCATCCCCCCGGTGCTGAACCTGGCGTCAGGGCGGCAGCTCATGAACACCTCGTTCACGCGCCTGCCGCTGGTCAACACCTACGGCGCATTCGGCAGCGTCGGTCGCGATCGGCTGCAGCTGGTCTTCGAGGCGACCGACGATCCCGCGCCGGGCCCCGACACGCGGTGGCGTGCCTATCGGTTCAAGTGCCAGCCGAGCGACGTCGACCGGCGCCCCTGCTGGATGAGCCCGTATCACCACCGGCTCGACTGGCTGCTGTGGTTCGCCGCGATGGGCTCGCCGGGTGAGTACCCGTGGGCTGTTCACCTGATCGCCCGGCTGCTCGAGGCTGACCGCGCGACACTCAACCTGATCGATGCGGCCCCGTTCGGCGACCAGCCGCCCCGCTTCGTGCGCGTCGAGCTCTATCGCTACCGCTTCGCTCCTCGTCGGGCAGGCGATTGGTGGCAGCGCGAGCGGATCGGCGCCTGGTTGCCGCCGCTCGATCGTGAGGATCCCGGATTGCGGCGATACCTCGCGCTGCACGGGTGGGAGGATTGAGGGACGGGGGGCGCCGTGGCGCGTCGGTGAAGATCGAGATGTGAGACTTTGGGGCCTTTCCGTGCTATCCAAGACCCCGAGTCCAGTTTGAATCCTGGTATCGCCTCCACGTCTTAGCGGCGCGGGTCGTTCGAGGTCAATCGTCGGCGTGCCCGAGACTTGTGAACGGCGGCAGTTTCCGCCGTATGCGAATCAGGAGAACGAAATGGGAAAGCGTCTTTATATCGGTAACCTCTCGTACGGGACGACGGAGCTCGACCTGCGCGAGCTCTTCGGGCAGATGGGCGTCGTCGCCGACGCGAAGATCGTGATGGATCGCGAGACTGGACGGCCGCGCGGCTTTGCGTTCGTCGAGATGAGCACGGACGCCGAGGCCCTGAAGGCGATCGAGCAGGTCAACGGACGCGAGCTCGGCGGTCGCGCGCTCAACGTCAGTGAGGCACAGGAGCGCTCCGGCGGCGGTGGTGGCGCCCGTGGTGGTGGTGGCGGTGGTGGCGGCCGCGGTGGCGGCGGTGGCGGCGGCGGCGGCGGCGGCGGCCGTCGCTGGTAGCAGCGCGCACCTCATGAGTCAGCCGGGGCTTCGACGTCCCGGCTGACGCCACGCGCGCTTTTCGGGCGGGCGTGAGGCACATTTAGGTGATGCAGCTCAGCTCACCGGCGTTTGCAGCGCAGGCGGATATTCCGGTCGTCTACACGTGCGAGGGCGACAACCAACGTCCACCGCTGGCGTGGTCCGATCCGCCGGCAGGAACGCGGAGCTTCGCGTTGATCGTGGACGATCCGGATGCCCCCGATCCCGCCGCACCGAAGATCGTCTGGGTCCATTGGGTCGTCTACGATCTCCCCGCGACGACGCGCGAGCTATCGTCCGAGGCCGAGCTGCCGGCGGGAGTGCAGGAGGGCTTCAACGACTGGAAGCAGATCGGATGGTCCGGCCCGTGCCCCCCCAAGGGACGGCATCGCTACGTGTTCAAGCTCTACGCCTTGGACACGACGCTGCCCGACCTGCGACGACCCACCAAGGCCGATCTCGAGCGGGCCATGACCGGTCACATCCTCGCGCGCGCCGAGCTCATCGGCACCTACCAGAAGCGCGCGCGTCCTTGATCGCACTCGGGGTTGCCAAAGGCACGCGTGATTCAGGGCCCTGACGGCTCGTAGACGTGAATCGCCGCGTCGTGGCCGTCGCGATGAGGAGCGGCCACGAACAGCTGCTTCAGCTCGGGTGACCACAGTCCCGTGCGAGCTCCCGCAGCGGTGGTGAGCCGGGCGAGGCTTACCGGGTTGTCCCGCAGGTGCACGTCGAAGACATCGACGAATCCCTCGCCGCCGATGACGTAGACGCGGTCGCGCTCCGAGTCGTAAAAGAGATCGTCGGCGTCGCCGACGCACGCGACGTCGGCCACGCGCCGGCCTGATTGCGTGTCGAAGACCAGGAGCCTCGCCGGCGCTCGGACTCCCACGAACAAGCGGTGATGCCCTTCGTCGAGGGACATGGGGTAGTTCTTCGCGAACCCTCCGAGCGGCATTCGCGCGGTGATCGTGCGCTTCTGCCGGTCCACGACCAAGACCTCCTTGGTGCGCGGCACATTCACATAGATGCGCGGACCGGCGTGCTCGAGCCGAAACGACTCCGGGTGCCCCGGCAGCTTGATGTCGCCGAGAGATGTCATGGTCGTCGCATCGACCAGGCCAAGCGCGCCGTCGCCGTAGCCCACGTAGAGCTGATTGGTGACGGCGTCGATTCGCAGGTTGTCGGCGTCGTCCATCTGCGGAATCGTGGCGACCAGCTTGAAGGAGGGGTCTTCGAACGCCACCACGGTCCCTCCGCCGTTCGCGACCACGATCTTGTGAAGAGTCGGGAAGTACGCCACTCCTTGCGGCTCTTTCAGGCCGGGGATGCTCCGCACGCGCCTGCCCGCCTGCAGGTCGATCACCTCGAGACTGCCGTTGCCGAGCGCCGACACGAACAGGCGCTTCCCCGCGGGGTCGATGGCCAGATGATCGATGCGCTTCTCGACGCCCGGCAGTTGAATCGCCCGAGCTTCACGCAGGGGCGCGGGCGCTTCGGCGCCGGCAGCCGCGCTCGCGAGCAGAGCGGCTGCGACCACCGGGAGACCAGTCACGAGACCCATGACAGGCTTTTACGTCGCGGGAGATCGGCTCGCAATGGCACTCAGCTCGGCCCGCTTGCGCGCCGTCGCGTTCGGGTCTAGTTTCCGGGGCCCGTCAGACTGCTCCCAATGGACGGGTGCAGCTATCCACCTGAAGCGGAAGGTGACGACACATGGTGATTCTGCGTTCTTTCAAGTTTGCAGCGACGTCTGCTAGGGCTCGATTTGTCCCTTCCTGCGCGGCTTTCGTCATGATGGTCGCCGTTGCCCTTTCCACGCCTTCGTGCGGCAGCAACGGTGCCAGCGTCAACGTCGGAGAGTTGTGTCCCGGTGACCCGCAACGCACCATGGAAAGTCCGGCCATGACGGCGACGCAGTTCTGCCAGCTCTTTCTGCAGACCTGCGGCGGCACATACAATCCTCCGGGTGGCTATACCACCCAGACCGACTGCGAGAGGGCGTACACCGGCCTCACCTTCGAGACCACGCGCGAGTGCCGCTCGTACCACGTCTGCAACTCGGCCTCTTACGACACGGGAAACGTCGTCTTGCACTGCAGGCACTCGGTGGGCCTCGAAATGTGCGCCGACACGGCGGGGCCGTAGGTCGCTCCGAGCCGTCACATCACGGACACCTTCGCGTCAGTGGGAGGGATCCGAGCGGAATGCCTGCTCCGGCCGTGCGACCGCGAGATAGGAGAGGTAGAGCGCCTTGAGGCGCTGGCTGGGTAGCGCGTTGCGATAGCGTTCGAGCAGTCGCGCCTTCATCTTCGCCAACTCGTCGCTCCCGCGAAGCTCAGCCGGGCTCAGCTCGGAGAGGAATCCAATCGTTTCTTCGCGAACTCGCGAAAGTTGTTTGCGGACGGCCTCCTGGTCCTGCTCCGACGCGACCTCGAGATCGAACGCCGCGTCCACGTACAGACCTGCGCCGCCTCCCTGCAGTCCGACTACGACGCTGGGAAGGCTGACTGTCGGGCTCGCTTCTCCGTCGCCGTTGTCCGGGCCGGAGTCTCCGCCAGAAGAGGTCTTCCGGAGGAACGAAGCATCCCAGCCCCAACCTTCCCCGGTCTTCTTCAGCGTGACGAGTCCGACCACGAGAACGGTCGCCAGCAGGGTCACGACGAGCCACCCGCCACTCCCGTTCATCAGGGTAACCGGCTTGACCTTCTTCATCTCCATCAACGCACCCCGGCGCGGGTGCAAAAGCGAGCGGGCCGCCGCAGCAGGGCGATCCTCAACTCTCTATTTTCCTCGGCTGTAACAATTTATTTCTGTAATTTATGATACGTGAAGTGATGGGTCGCAAGTTGGTGCCCCGGGTCCTGCCCGGGGCGCGTTCTCGTGACGCGCGGCGCGCCAGTTCTTCCCATTCACCCGATCATTTTGCGTCCGCCATGTATGTGGGGTCGCATGTAGCAAAGTAGTAGTATCCGCCCGTCAGCTTGCTGATGGCGCCCGGGGAGTTGCGCAGGACGAAGCGCCCATCTACCAACCACTCACCGAGAGCGCGGGTGACGCAAATGATTCGCTTGGGGGGAACGAGGAGTGCGATGTCAGCAGTGCTTCTGCTGACCGGCATGTCGTGCACGGTGCTGCTCGATCACGGGACCGAGCAATGTCAAACGAACGACGATTGCGCAATGTTCGGCTACCGTCCCACATGCACGCGCGACCACATATGTGTCGCGTCGGGGCTCGCGCCAAAGATGTGCTTCGTCGGCACGCCGAAGCTTCCGGATGAGTTCTCGAACCAATGCAGCACTGGTTGGCTTCATGACAACCCGATGTCGCCGAGCGGACTGGGTGAGTGTCTCTCATACGCCAGCGACAACCTCATGCCCAGCGCTCCGCTCGTCGACCCGACGCCCACGCCGGCCAGGACCACCCCCGCGGGGGCGCCGCCGACCACGCTGTGCAAGAATGTCGGTCCCGCCGGCGGACAGATCTTGTACATGACGGGGTCGAGCAACTTTCCACCGTTGCTCGAGAAGCTCGCGCCGGCAATTTCGGCGTTAGCTCCCGGATTGACCGCCGTCTTCAAGACCACCACTTCGTGCGCCGGCGTCCGGTCCGCGTACCTGGACCAAACCGTGCTTGCTGCCGGTGGCTCGCCGAGGTTCTACGCCGACCACATCATTCATGATCCGGCCAGCCCCGCGTCGACCGACGCCTACGCCCAATATTTCAACCCCGCCACCGGCAAGCTCGCCGCTTGCCTGCTGGGCCCCGACGGCGCGACCGTCGATGTCGGGGAATCCGAGATCTATCCCGAGACCTGCGGCATCATGAGGGACCCGGTCAATGTCGCCGAGACGCCGGGCCCGATTCTGGCCATCCTGTTCGCGGTGCCCTTCAAGGCGACCCCACGCGCTATCTCTTCCGAAGCCGCGCGCGAAATCTTCGGCGCAGGTCTCCAACTGGAGCCTTGGACGATACCCCAACACCTCTACGTGCGCGGCGCGGGCACCGCTACTTTGCAAATGGTCGCCCGGCAGATCGGCGTGCCGCCCGCCAAATTCTGGGGAGTCGATCAAGGTACGGCCGATGCGATGGCCACCAACCTCGCCATGGTCCTGGACACCGTTGATGCGAACGACACAGTCGGGATTCTCGGCGCGGATTTCTACGACCGAAACCGAGCCGGTCTGAAAGCCCTCGCCTTCCAGGCGAACGGCCAGGATTGCGCGTACACGCCGGACTCGAATTCGAACTCGTCGTCGATGCCGAAGGACAAGCTCAACGTACGAGACGGTCACTATCCGATCTGGGGACCGATACATTTCTTCAGCGTCGAGAACGGCAGCCAGACCTCGACGACGGCCGCGAGCTTCGTCAGCCTGTTCGGTGGGGCGATGATTCCCGTCAAGATGCTGGACGCGATCATCGACGCGAGCTTTGTGCCGGCTTGCGCGATGCGGGTCGATCGGATCGGCGCGGAGCTCCCCGCTGGGCTGGTGAGCAAAGCCCCCGCTTACGGGTGCGGCTGCCACTTCGATTCACACGTCAACCTGATGCCAAACTTCGTTCCCCCCGGATGCACGGTCTGTTCGGACACCATGCCCTGTGCGGATTCGAAGCAGGAGTGCCACTACGGATTTTGCGAGGCTGCGCCTTTGTAGTCAGGTCTACGGCGCAACGAAGAGCGGCAGGTCGAGCGCCAGCGCCACGTGGTTCATGGCATCGACCGCGGAATCGCTGCGATTGGGATCGACGTCCTGCACCACCGCCTCGAACAGCTTTCCGAACGGCGATTGCTGATCGTCGAGCGTTGGGCTGAGCGAGCTCCAGGTGGATGGCGGCGGGGGGATGGAATCACCCGTCACGCTGGAATAGGTGAGATCGAGCCCGTCCAGCGCAGACGATGCCGTCATGGTGAGCGACCCACCGTAGGTCTTGGTGGCCAACCATGGCACGAACAGCGCGAAGATTTCCTTGGTCCCCGCGAGATTGAACCGCAGGTCGACCAGGGTCTTCTGCGAATAGCGCGACTCTTCCTGATGGAGCACCGCGAGACCGACCTTTTCCGCCTGCGCGCTCATGAGGCCGGTCAGCCCGGTGAAGACCATGGGCAAATCGAGCGGCTTGGTGTGCATCTGATCCAGCAAGCTCTTTGAATCGTCGACCAGCTTTTGGCAGAGACCGTTCTTGAACGCGGCGGCTTGCTGAGCGTCGGCGGGCCACGCAGCGGTCTGATATCCGGATAGTGACGCTTCGGACGCCGCGACGTCCGGTGGACCGGGCGCGTACAAGATCCGTTCGATGGCGTGCATCCCGGTGACGCCCGTTCCGTCGAGCAGGTCGGCATCCTGGTCGCCGTTGGCCTTGAGCAGGTCCTCGTAGCGGGAGTCAATCGCGTCGTCGATGGACGGAAAGGCCTCGGCAAAGGTGCTCTCGGCACGCTCCCAGTAGTAACGCGTGCGCTGCCACGCCTCCATCATGGGAGCGAGCGCCGCCCGGTCCGACGGGTTCGCCGGGTTCCCCCACCCGTTGTCGGGCGCGGCTGCTTGCAGATCGAGCGCCGCCTTGTTCAATCCCTGGGCGTCGACCAGCAAGAGCTGGTGCATGGCAGCGACGATCTCGCTTTGAAATTGAGCGTCGGTCTTGTTCGAGGATCCGCAGCCCGATCCGGCGAAGACGAAGGCGAAGGCCAACACAAGACCAGCACTACGGCACAGGCTTCTCATTTGGCGTCCTTGGTGTCGTGTTCAGAGCCTACCTGGGATGACTTTATCAGCAGTTGGTCCGTCGACTCGCATGATAGCGTTCCCCTGGGTGATGTCGACCGATGGGCAATAACCCCCTGCACAGCACCAACTTTCACCTGTGGTGGGTCGCGAGCGACGGGAAGCGCATCGCGAAGGTGTTCGACACCAAGCAGGAGGCCGCCGCGTTCATTAGGAAGACGCCACACCTGGCGAGATACGGGCAGGCCGGCTGCTACATGAGAACGGAGTCGCGCAAGGTCGCCCGCGACGGCAAGAAGACCATCACGGTCGTCGAACAGGACCTGTGGACCTTTCAGGAGCTGGCCCAAATGGCGGCCGGCACCGCTTGACTTGGCCGCACAGGGGAAGCTGCTGGCGCCGGCAAAGACAATGGAAGAGATGGAGCGCATCGTCGGCAACAACCGCGTCGACCTGGCGCTGACCGCGACCTTCATGATTCTGGTCGTGGTCATGCTGCTGTTCTCGGTGTGGGCGATCATCCGCGCGCGCCGCGCCGGCCAACCGACGGCGCACGAGGAGGCGTACGTCGCTCTCGAGAGCGTGGCGTCGGCATGACCAGCCCGGCGAAGGTCCGTTCCATCTGGCGCTGGGCGGTGCAGACTGCCCGGCTTTGTTGCGGCATACCCGACTACGACACTTATGCGCGGCATCTGCGCACGCACCACCCGGATCGGCCGGTTCCCAGCTACGCCGCCTTCTTTCGGGAGCGGCAGACGGCGCGCTACAACGGGACGCAGGGACGCTGTTGTTAGCTCACGGAACAGCCGCTTTGAGCGCGCGGGCGGCCGCCGTGCGCAGCCAGCCGCGCACCGCCGCATCGGGGAGCTCGTCGAGCGTGCGCACCTTCAAATGGCGGCCGGTCTTGCCTTCGCCCTCCAGCAATCCCGCGGGGTCGGCGTAGGTCCCTGGCGGGCCCGGCAAGATCAGGTTCACGTGCGCCTTGAAGCCGGCCAGCGCGCACACCGTCTGGCCGTCCAGCTCGTAAAACGGCATGCCCCACTTGATCGACGAGGTCGCCGCCGGCGCCGCCTGCTCGACCAGCAGGCGCAGCCGGTCGAGGATCGGGCGCAGCTGGCGAGGCTGCTTGGCAAAGAAGCCATCGACCGGCGCGCCCAGGTCGGAGCGCGGCGCCATCTTCTTCGCGGGGGCGCGGCTCTTGGCGCCGGCGCGCGGTTTGGTTGTTGCCTTCGACGTCTTGGGCTTGGTCGGGGCGGCGGCTTTCTTCACGCCGGCATGATGCCAAGGCTTCGGGCGTGATGCCACGTCCACCTGCTTCAGGGGCAGGGGACCCGATACGCGTCCAGGCTCAGATGCTTCGCCAGGGAGTTGAATCCCAGCGTCCGCGCCTGCGGGCAGAACTGGTCCGGCGTCAGCGTGTACTCGACGTTGAACACCGCCTTCCCGGCGGCGACGAACGGATGCAGCAGATCGCACTCGTCGTAGGTGAAGCACTCTTCGTTCAGCGCCCAGTCGAAGGTCGCGACCAGATCCCGCACCTGATCGAGATCGTTCTTCAGACCGACCGAAAGCCCGCGTGCGTGCGCCGATGCGGCCAGCGCGCGATTGAAGGTCAGCTGGTCGGTCGCCACCAGCGGGAATCCGGTGTCGTTCTGGTAGCCATCGACGTTGTCGAGCTCGATGCCGTCGAATCCCTTGCTGCGGCAGAGGTCCATCCGCGCCTCGAGCACGGGACGCAGCGCGGTCCACTGGCGCACGTCGAGCCACTGCTCCCCCGGCCACCCATCCAGCGCGTTGCCTTTGACCGCCGCGGGGAACTGGGCGGCGTCGGGACGCCAGTTCTCGAATGATCCGGCGCTGACGTAGCAGACCACCTTGTGTCCCAGCGCGTGCAACGACGCCACGGTCGAGGCCGGTGTGTCGAACAGATCGACATCGAACATCTGCGCCGCGACGGTCTGGTCGATCGTCCCCGTCAATTGCCACTGCCAGCTGGACACCGCCGGGGGCAGCCAGACTCCGCCCGGTGCGCCGCGCTTGACCGGCGGCGCCGCCGCTTCCGCCGGAACCGCCCACACCACCAACGCTGGCGCCGCCACTGCCACCAGCAGCGCCACTGCCGCCCGCGCCGGTGCCGCCCAGGCCACGTCCGCCGCTGCCACCACCCGGGGTCACGCCTCCGGTTCCGGACGCGTCGCCTCCACCGGCCCCTGCCGTCACCGATCGATTGCCGGCGGTGCCGCCGGTCGCCTGAGCCGCTGGCGGCTCCTCACCGATAGCACCGGTACAACCGGCGCTGGCCGCGACCAACCCCGCGGCTGCGATTGCCAGAAGGACCGTCGCCGTGAAACCCCGCATTGCGACCTCGCCCGCTTAAGCGGCAAGTCGCGGGCAAGACTTGAAGAAAATCGCCCCAGTGACGCCGCGCTGTTGCCGCCGGAGCAACAGTGCAGCGCTTCGCTCAACAACAACGGGGGCGGCGCCGCGCTCAATTCGACGGAAACACGTGCGCCGGCATACGGGCGGATCTGGAACGGAGCGTGCACCTCGAGGGAGGGATGGATACCTCTACCCGCCGAGCGCGGGCGGTCAGTCCGATCGCGTTGGCGCTGAGCATTGCGGCCTTCGGAGGGTGCGTCCCCGGCTTGGCCGACGACGGGCGCGGCAAGGCTGAGGATCCGATCGCCAGCGTGAATGGCTTGTCGATGATCAACGGCCTGTCGATGACCAACGGCCTGTCGCTCACCAACGGGCTGTCGATGACCAACGGGCTGACATCGGCCAACGGGCTGTCGATGACCAACGGGCTGATGACGACCGCCGACGGACGCACCACCGTCAGCTACCTGGTTCGCTGCGCGCTGCCCGCCGGCGACACCCTGGTCAAGCAGGACCAGAACGGTGTCTCGTACACGTTCACCGGGATGATCGGCGTGGCACCGCAGTGGAAGACCGGTGGCTGCGACAGCAACTGTCAGGAGAACGTGTCGGCCTGCCTGATGGCCCACGTGAACACCACTGGCAAGCACGTCGGCCTGTGGCTCGACGGAACGTCGCCGGCGATCGGTTGGGGCCGCAATCCTTCGTATCCGATGCAGGAGAGCGCGTTCTTCGGCAACATCTTCACTTCGCCGCCGCGCGCCTACTTTTGCAACGGCTTCGACTGGGACCGCGGCCCGGCGGCCGGACGCATCGGCGCCAACCAAAAAGGCAGCCCCTACACGAATCCCTTCGGCACCAACGAGCTGTGCCAGAACCATTGCAGCCGCGCGGGCTACACCGGTCAGGAGTACGGATCGTGCGCTGGCTACAACAACGTCGTGACCGTCTACCGCGACTTCGATCCCACGATGGCCTACAACATCTGCAGCGTGACCACGGGGCTGTGCCTGGAGGTCAATCAGAAGTCATTGCTGGCCGGTGCCGTGATTGAACAGGCGCCACCCGGCGGCTACGACCACCAGAAGTTCTTCATCGAGCGCGTCAGCGCCGACAGCGACAGCGGTAAGTACCGCGTCCGCGCCAAGATGAGCGGGCTCTACCTGGACATGTCCCATGCCGCCACCGGTAACGGCGGCGGCCTCGTTCAGTGGGGCTGGACCGGCGCCGCCAACCAGCAGTGGTGGCTGATCCAGTCCCTCGGCAGCTCGTACCTTTTCTCCAACGTCAACAGCAACCTGCTGCTGTACGGGGCCGACACGACCCTGTACGACCAGATCGTCCAGCACGGGAGCACCAAGTCTGGGGACACCCAGCTGTGGCGCATCACGATCGCGCAGTAGTCGCCCGCGGCTACCAGAACGCCATCCCCGACAACCCGCGCGCCACCATCCGTCTCATCGAGGCGTGGGTCGCAGGGAACCGACAGCCATGCGAATATCATGGCGGACGCCGGTTGCAATCGTATTTCCGTTCATTGAAAGTCTCGGAAATATCTTGTTGTCGTCGGCAACAATCCGCGAACAATTGAGCGTTGTGGACCTGACGCCAGAAGACGAACGCGCCCTCGAGGAGACCGGGTATCTGTTGGTCCCGGGGTTGATCTCGCCGGTGCGGATGCGTGCGGCGCTGTCCGCGATCAACGCATCCCTGGGCGAGCGGGGGTTGCCGCCCGAGGCGCTGCCACGCCTGCGCGCGCATACGTTCTGTCCCGAGCTGGTCTCCGATCCCACGATCCTGGGCCTGTACGGGGCGACGCCGCTGGCGGCGCTGGCAGAGAAGGCGTTGGGGTCGGGACGGGTGCGCGCGCCGCGCGACGCGCAGATCGCGCTGCGATTTCCCACCCCGGGCGCAGCCCACACCGACGGCCGGCCGCACATCGACGGGCTGCCCCGTGCGGACAACGGCGTTCCGGCGGGCACCATCTATCACTTCACCGCGCTGGCCGCGGTGTTTCTCAGCGATGCCGAGACGCCGTTTGCCGGCAACTTCACCGTCTGGCCCGGCAGCCACCGCGCGCTGGCGGCCCACTTCGCCACCGCGGGCGCCGCCGCCGCGCTCGCCCAGCCCGATGCGCCTTTCCCCCCCGTGCCGCTACCGCCCGCGCGCCAGCTCATGGTCCGCGCCGGCGATGCGCTGCTGGCACACTACCTGCTGGTGCACGGCGCCGCGCCCAACCTGGGTCCGCACATCCGCTACGCGGTTTTCTTCCGCCTGTTTCACCAGGACCACGACGCGAGCTCGATCGAAACGCTCGGCGACCTGTGGCGCGAATGGGAGGGGCTGCGCTGATCCGCGCCGCGCCTCAACGGCGCGTCACCGCGGAGGAACTCCATGGCAAAGAGGAGGCGTTGCGGTGGTTCAACAGTCAGGCCAAGAATCTAGGCAACGACCGGATGCACGATTTCGCCTGCGACATCGGTCAAGCGGTAACGCCGGCCTTCGAACGGGTAGGTGAGCGCGGTGTGGTCGATCCCCAGCAAGTGCAGCAGGGTCGCGTGCAGGTCGTGAACGCTCACCGGGTGGTCGGCGGCGTGATATCCCAGCTCGTCGCTGGCGCCATAGGAAAGCCCCGGTTTGACGCCGCCGCCGGCGAGCCAAACGGTGAACGCGCGCCCGTGATGATCGCGCCCCAGAAACTTCGAACCGTCGCGCC
Organism: uncultured Pseudomonadota bacterium; assembly: GCA_963778795.1. Classification (GTDB taxonomy): domain Bacteria; phylum Myxococcota_A; class Polyangia; order Fen-1088; family Fen-1088; genus DASRQZ01. The sequence continues at coordinate 530,588 of CAVZVU010000001.1, forward strand.
CCTCGACCATCGGCGTGCGGCCAAACTCGCCGCCCCAGACCACCAGCGTCGATTCGAGCAGCCCCCGTTGCTCCAGATCGGTCAGCAGCGCGGCGCAGGCGCGATCGGTCTCGCCGCACAGCGCAGGCAGGCGATGCAGCAGGTCGTCGCTGCGATTGACGCCGTGATTGTCCCAGCCGCGGTGAAACAGCTGCACGATGCGACAACCGCGCTCGACCAGGCGGCGCGCCATCAAGCAATGATTCGCGAACGACGCCCGGCCCGGCGTGGTGCCGTAAAGGCGGTGCACGGCGGGCGGCTCGTTCTCCAGCGCGGCAAGCTCGGGCACGGACGTCTGCATGCGAAACGCCAGCTCGTAGTTGCGGATGCGCGCTTCGATCTCGCGCTCGCCGGTGTCGCGCAGCTGCTGGCCGTCGAGCGCCGCCAGCGCATCCAGGCTGGCGCGGCGGGCGCGGCGATCGACCGCGGGCGGGTTGGAAAGAAACAACACCGGGTCGGGCCCGGGACGCAGCTCGACCCCCTGGTGCGCCGTGGGGAGAAATCCGTTGCCCCACAGCGCCTGCCCACCGTCAGGGTGACGTTCGCCCGACAGCAAGACCACGAACGCCGGCAGCGCGTCGGTCTCGGCGCCCAGGCCATACGACAGCCAGGCGCCAAAGCTTGGGCGGCCCGGGATCTGGTGCCCGCTGGTCATGAGGATCTGCGCCGGGGCGTGGTTGATCTGCGTCGTGGTGACGGCGTTGAGGAACGTGACCTTGTCGGCGACGCCGGCCAGGTGGGGCATCAGCGACGAGATCATCGCGCCCGACTGGCCATGGGATGCGAATGGAAACGGTGATGCGAGCAGCCGCGGCGTCCCCTTGATGAACGCGAAATGCTCGCCCTGGCTCAGGCTCGGCGGCAGTGGCTCGCCGTTGTGTTTCGCCAGCGCTGGCTTGGGGGCGAAGAGATCCAGCTGCGACGGGCCGCCCGCCATGAACAGGTAGATGACGTGCCGGGCGCGCGCGGTTGGCCGGCGCGCCGCGAACAGATCGCGGTCGAGCAACGACGCGAGGGCGAGCGTGCCCAGGCCGCCGGCGCTGGCTGCGAGCAAGCCGCGCCGCGAGATTGCGCCGGCGTTCGTGGGCAGCAGCGGGTGCGGCCGCCGGCTCATGGCTCACCGGCGCGTGGCAAAGGCGGGCAGATCCGCGCGCGCGACGCCAGCAGCTGGGCCGGGGACGCACACGGCAGAACGGCGACCTCGGCAAAATCGATCGCCCGCTCGCGCAGGCGCGCGCGCGCCGACTCGAAGCCGTCCCAGCGCACCGCCACCGGGCCGCCCATCTGGGTCAGCTGATCCAGCTGGTCGGCGACCGCGCGCGTGGCGCGGACGCCGGTGGCGGTCGCGACCACCCCCACCAGCGCGACGTCGATCGCCAGCAGCGCGCCCAGCACCGCCGCGGCGCCCCGGCCGCGGCGCCCGAGTTGCGGCGAGGCCCAGGCCAGCGCCAGCAGCCCGACGGGCGCCAGCCACAGGTGCGGCACGTAGCGCGCCCACCAGAGCGCGGGATTGAAGAAGGCGATGGCGACCAGCAGCGCGGCCAGCGCCCACCCCTTCGCCGGCACCCGGACGCCGAACCAGCGCCGGCCGACCCCGATCGCGGCGGCGACCAACACCACCAGGCCGAACAGCGGCCCAAAGCCGCCGATGCGCAGGTCGGGGTAGCCGAGCGCGCGCAGCTCGTCTCGCCCGAGCGCGAACGGCCACTTCAGAACCGGAGCGACGTTGTGCTCGTCGGCGCGCGCGAACAGCGAGACCAGGAAACGAGTCGGGCGGGTCAGCGCGTGAAACTCCGGCGCGAGCTGGATGTTGATGATGTCGATCGCCCCCTGTCCCATCAGGGGGTAGAACGGGTGCCCCTTGCGCAACAGGTTGGTGACGTACGGATCGAACCCCAGCACCAGCGTCGCCACCGCGAAGGCGCCGACCATGACCGGCGCGAGAACGCGCACCGGGGAGCGCGCACCAGGCGCACCGAGCGTTCTGGGCGAGAGGTAAGAGTGAACCAGCAGGCCGCCACACAGCAGCACGCCATAGACCAGACCGGTGAACTTGAGATTGACGATGACGACGATGCTGGCCGCCAGCGCCGCCAGCAACCACGGATCCGGACGCCGCCGCCAGTGCCAGACCAGCGCCAGCAGCGCGGTGGTCAGCGATGCGCCCATGCCGTCGCTGTAGAAGCTGAAGAGCTGCGCCAGCACCACGGGATTGCCCGCAATGAGCGCGGTCAAGAAGCCGGCGGTCCGGCGCCGCAGCCCGCGCGCCCGCAGCGCCGCAAACACCAGCAGCGCCGCCGCCGTCAGCGGCAGCAGCTGCAACCCCTTGGCGGCTTCCAGCGAGCCGCTGGCGCGAAAAAGGATCGCCTGCCCGATCCAGGCCGCCTTGGGATAGTGGTCGATCCAGATGTTGTCGGCGCGCGCCGCCACCGAAAGCGGTGGTTGCCACAGCGGGTTCCAGCCTTCGGCCAGCGCCAGCACTGCTTGCTGGTGATAGACCTGACCGTCCCACGACACGTCGTAGAACGATGCGCCGAACGCCAGCGCGAACGCCACGCACGCGGCCAGCGCGCCGGCGGCGCACGCCGCCGCTGCCAACGCGCGCCCCCAGCTCGACGGACGAGCGGCCCAGACGGCGAGGCCCGCGCCCGCCGCGAGCGCGGGCGCCAGCAACCAGCCGGTCAGCGGACGCCCGCAAACCAGGCGCGCGACGCCCAGCGCGAACAGCGCGGCCACGAAGCCGATCAGCGCGACCGCCAGCGCGACCGCGGGCACGGCGTGCGGGCACGTGGCGTCGTCGCTGCCGGGGCCGATTTCGATCTCAGTGGTTGGTGAGGGTTTCATCGAGGTTGAGCAAGACGTTGGCGACCAGCGACAGCGCGACTTCGTCTTGCGCTTCCGCGCGCGCGCGTTCGCGCGCGTAGAGCGTGCGCAGCGGGCCAAGCTCGCGCGGGCGCGGAAGCCGCGCCGTGCACAGCCGGAAACCGTAGCCGAGGCGGTCGTCGAGGGTCGCCGCCGGCGGCGGGTCGTCGCGCATCCGCCGCGCCAGCGCGCGCGCCGCCTCCCAGAACGCCGGATCATTCAAGGTCGCCAGCGCCTGCAGCGGTGTGCTGGTGCGGTTGCGCCGGACGGTGCAGCCCTCGCGGCTGGGCGCATCGAACAGGGCCGCCGTCGGATAGGGGGCGGTGCGCCGCCAGAAGGTGTAGAGCGCGCGCCGGTAGCGATCGGGGCCGTGGCTGTCTTGCCAGGCCGCCTCGTGGCTGTTGGGCGGCGACCAGATCCCCGCGGGCTGCGGCGGGAAGACCGGCGGGCCACCGACGCGCGGTTCGAGCAGGCCGCTCGCCGCCAGCGTCAGGTCGCGCACCATCTCGGCCTCGAGCCGCCGCCGGGGCGCGCGCGCCAGCAGCCGGTTCTCCGGGTCGCGCGCGGTGTCCGCCGCCGCGCGCGCTGCCTGGCGATAGGTCGCGGAGGTGACGATCAGGCGATGAAGCGCCTTCTGCCGCCAGCCGCCGCGCGGCAGCTCGGTCGCCAGCCAGTCGAGCAGCTCGGGATGCGACGGCGGCGCACCCTGCGAGCCAAAGTCCTCGCTGGTCTCGACCAGCCCTCGACCGAAGTACTGCGCCCAGATCCGGTTGACCGCCACCCGCGCCGCCAGCGGGTTGGCGTCGCTGGTGAGCCATCGCCCGAGAGCGAGGCGGTCGCGCGGCGGCGGGGACGCGCCGGCGCCGCCGCGCGACAGGGCGCCGCCACGCAAAAAGACCGCCGGCACCGCGGCAGCGACCGCCTCGCCGGGCGCGGCAAACGCGCCGCGCACGCGCAGGCGGGTCTGCGGTGGTGCCGCCGCCGCCGCCGCCCGGTCGGCCGGTGGCGCCATCACCAGCGTCGACACGACCGACAGCGCCTCCTCCTCGCGGGTCAGCGCTGCCAGGCGCGCGCGCTCGTCCGCGAGCAGCGGCGTGATCTGCCGGAACGCCTGCGCCAGCTCGTTCCCCTGGTCGCGGGTGCGCGCCGCTTCGGCGCTGCGCGCGACACGCAGCAGCCGCGCCGGCAGCACCGCGATCGCGCCCGGCTGATCGAGATCGGTGGCGCTCAGGCGAAAGCGCCCGATGACCTCGCCTTGCGCAGCGGCCGCGTAGCGCAAGACGACCCGGATGCGCGTGCCCCCTTCGAATCCGAACGGGCGCGCCGCGACCAGCACCAGCTGGCGCGTCAAGCGCGTGGCGCCGTCGTACACCGCGCTAACGCCCCAGCCGCGCGTGATATCGGCATCGCGCGTGTCGCCGTTCGGCGCGCCCGCAAGCAGGTTTTCGGCGGCGTAACGCTCGGGTTCCTCGCGCGGCCGATCGTCGCTGGCCACACTGGCGATCTCCACCGCCTGCCACCGGGTCCCAGTCTCCACTGTCGGCGTCGGCGTGGGCGTCATCGTCCTCGTCACCGCCGGTTTGACCGCGGGCGCGGCCGCCACCTCGATGCCGGTAAGAAAGAACGCGCCGTCGGGTCCTCGCCCCGGTCCCCCTGAGGGCAAGCGCACGTCGGGCAGCGCCTCCAGCCGCACCGCGGTCACGCGCGACAGCGATGTCGTCGCGACAACCGACTCCGCCTCCGGGCCGCCGGGGACGGCGGCGCTCACCCAGACCGAACCATCCGGCTGGGGGAGCATCGGCACGCCGGCCGTCGATGAAAGCTCGGCGGGGGCCAGCGCGACAAAGCGCGCCGGCAGCGCTGCCAGCTCTCGCTCCCAGCGCTGTTGGGCCTGCCCCAGCGCTGGAGTCCAGGTCGCCAGCGCCTGTTCCAGCTGCGCCCGCTCGGCGCGAATGTCGGCCAGCCGCCGCGCCTGCGCCGCGGTCGGCAACGGCAGGGTCTTTTCGCGCCCATCTTCGAAGAACGCCAGCAGCCCGTAGAAGTCTCGCTGCGGAAACGGATCGTGCTTGTGATCGTGGCAGCGCGCGCAGCCGAGCGTGCTGCCCAGCCAGACGGTCGCCGTCGTGGCGGCGCGATCGCACAAGCGTTCGAAGCGCGCCTCGTCTTTGTCGACGCCGCCCTCTTCGTTGAACATGGTGTTGCGGTGAAACCCGGTGGCGATCCGCTGTGCCACCTCGGCGCCGGGCAGCAGGTCGCCCGCGATCTGTTCGAGCGTGAAACGATCGAACGGCATGTCGTCGTTCAGCGCCTGGACGACCCAGTCGCGATACTTCCAGATCGATCGTCCCGCGTCCTTCTCGTAGCCGTTGCTGTCGGCGTAGCGGGCGACGTCGAGCCAGGGCACCGCCCAGCGCTCGCCAAAATGCGGCGAGCCGAGCAGGCGATCGACCAGGCGCTGATAGGCGGCGTCGGGCGTACCGGCCGAGCGGGCCAAGCGGTCGACGTCGACCAGATACGCGTCGATCTCCTCCGGCGCCGGCGGCAGCCCGGTCAGGTCCAGCGTGACCCGCCGGAGCAACGTCACTGGATCGGCCTCGGGCGCCGGGGCCAGCCCCGCCTGTTCCAGGCGCGCGAGCACGAAGCGATCGATGTCGTTGCGCGGCCACGCGGCGTTCGCGACCTCCGGCAGCGGTGGACGGACCGGCGGCTGATAGGCCCAGTGCGCGCCGGCACGACGATCCACCGGCGCCGCGGGAGCGGGCAGGCCGGCCGCCCCCTGATCGATCCAGCGACGGATGACCGCGATGTCGGCCGCCGGCAGCGGCGGGTGCCCGGCCGGCATCCGCTCGTCACCGCCCTGTCCCAGCAGCCGGCGCACGAGCTCGCTGTCGGCGCTGTTGCCCCGCGCGACCACCGTCGCGACGCGCGCCGGTTGGTCCAGCCGCAATCCCCCCCGCGGCTTGGCGCCGGCGTGGCACTCGCCGCAGGCGCGCGCGAAGATCGGCGCCACGTCGTGCGCGTAGGTCAGCGGCGGGCGGGCGCGCCGCATCGCCGTCGCCGACACGGCGGCGAGCGCGACTCCGGCGACCGTCAGCAGCGCCCCCAGTTTAGGCACCGCGCGATCGTGCGGTGACGCGCGCGCGTCGGCCGCGTCGATTTGGTGCCAATGTCATGACGCCTGGGTCACAACCGGCGCGGCCGAGCTCGCGTCGAGCGGAACCGTGCGCAATTTACGGTCGCCCTTGCACTGGGCCCCCCGATAACCACGTTTCGCAGTGGATTGCATAGGGGGTAGTCATGAACAGATCGCTCTTTCGAAAAGCGCTCGTGCTGGGAACGCTCACGCTCGCGCCTCTGGGAATAGCCCGCGCGGACGACACCACATCGGGACAATCAGCTGAGGACCAGGCGACGCAAAAGGCGAAGGCCGTCGATGATGCGGCCAACAAGGGGTATCCCGAACCCAGGGATCAGGCGAATGAAACCGCGGCCGGCGCCAAGGACAAGGCCGCCAAGGGAACCGATGAGGCTCAGGAGCCGGCCAAGGCCGGCAAGAAGCCAAAACACAAGGCAACCGACGCGACCGACAAGACGGCGGAGAAGGCGAACAAGACCAGTACCGGAGACATCTACCGGTCGTCAAACTCCGATCTGGAACAAGATATCGGGGACAGCCTCTGATTGAGCTCTGCGCTCAGCGCGCTCAGCGCGCTAAGGCGCCGGGCCGACCGGGACGTCGAGGGTGATCGTATAGGTCTGGTCGGGCTCGACCAGGAAATTGTCGTAGAGCGGCGAGTAGGTGAAGACCTTCACCGTCTTGTTGTCGTCCTGGAATTCGAGCAAGCGCATGTAGCCCTCGCCGCCCAGATTGCGGAACTGGTAGTTCGACATCATCTGGTGGCAGGTGTTGCCCTTGTCGGTGACGCTGGCCAGGTACCCGGTGCCGTCGCCGAGCACGTGGCCGTTCAACGTCATGACAAAGGCGTGCTTGCGCACGAGCTTCTGCCACATCTCTTCGCCGTCGTTGACACCGCCGGCGGTGCCGTACTGGTGGGGGTTGAAGTCCTGGGGGTGGGCGGTGTCGGTGATGTCGTATCGCCAGTCGTTGTTGTTGAGGTAGGCGTGGGTGACCAGGATCCCGTAGCGGTGCGGGTACTGGTTCATCACGCCGTCGGCCCAGGCGAGGATCTCGTCGCGCGGGCCCCACTCGAGCGCGAGCACGATGTAGTCGCGCCCACCCGCGGAGAACAGGTGATAGGTGTTCTCCAGCTTCCCCACCTGGTACGCGCCGCCGAAGGTCGGCCAGGTGGCGGTACGGTCGTATGAGAAGTACTGGTTGAGCAAGGTGTCGCGCGTGGTCGCGTTGCCCGACGGCCCGATGTCGTGATTGCCGGGCACGAGGAGGTAGGGGACCACGCCCTCGAGCAGCCACATCGCCTGCGCCGCGCGCTGCCATTCGAGCGGCGTGTTCTGATCGACGATGTCGCCCAGATGAAAGACGTAGGGGATGTGCAGCTTCTGGACGTTGGCGACGATCCAGCTCACCTGTGAGAGGTAAATCCCCGGGTAGGTCAGCGAGTAGTACTGGGTGTCGGGCAGCACGGCCAGCGTGAACGCGCCGTTACCCAGCTGCGGGGCGCCGGGCGACGTCGTCACGTTGACGGCGCGGGTCTGCCGCCGGCAGACGTCGCGCGTGTATTGATAAAGGTTGTGAAAGAAGGCCTGGTTGAACTGGTCGCGATCGGGGCCAAGCCCCACCGGCTTGTCGAGCGCCATCGACGTCAAGATGAAGCGACCCTGCGCGTAGGCGCCCTCCATCAGCGCCGGATGGCCGGCGTTGTGATCGGCGGCGACCAGCACGGCGAAGCCGGTCTGCGCGCCGAAGGTCTCCCAGCCCACCTGCGCCGCCTTCCAGACCAGATTGCCGTCGCTGTCGATCGGCACCCCCGCCAGCAGCGGATCGGTGGCATCGAGCGCCGCGAGGACACCGACGTCCAGATCGGTGCGCAGCGCGGTCTGCGAGTTCGGCAGGAAGGGCGGATGCAGCTCGGTCTGATCGGCCTGGGTCATCTGGATCAGGACGTTGCCGGCATCGACGAACGTGTAGACCTGGGTCGGGTTGCGCGCGAGGTAATCGCGGTAGTCCTGTGACTCGCTGACGAACGAGCCAAAGTAGATCAGCCCGCGCAGCTGGCGCGGGTCGCGATCCAGCGGCAAGGTCTGCACGTCGAACCCGGCGGCCGCCAGCTGCTGGCGCGCATCGCCGATGACCCCGGTGTAGGGATCGGCGTATTCCATGACGTATGCGGTCGGGACTTCGGGGCAGTTGTAAATCGCCGCGTCGGCGCGGCCTGCGTCGTCGCCGCCGCCGCTGCCGCCGCTGCCACTGGTCACAGAATCGAGCGCGCTGGCGCTGTCGCGCATCGCCCACGGCGAGTTGCCGGCGTCGTCGGATGAAAACCCGCTACCCCCCAGGCCGGGCTCGCCGGTCGTGGTGGGCGGCATGTCGTCGCAACCGCCCAGCGCGCCCGACAGGCAGACGCCCAGCGCCGAAGCGATCAGAGGGGCGCGTCCACCGGGACGGAAGCAAAATGCCATCAGGGCGACTATCCTGCCCCAGATGCGGCTGGGAAAGGAACCGTTGGTGCACTTTGCGGTGGGGGGTGCGCTAATTTTCACATTCTGGACACTGATGCAGCGGGGCAAGGCCGCGCCGTCGCCTGTCGGCGCCGCCTCGCCCGCGGGGGTTTCCTCCCCGGCTTTGTCGCGCACGGTGGTGCTGGACCAGCGCACGGTCGACGGGCTGCGAGGCGGCTTTCGCGCCGGCATGCGGCGCGAGCCGAACCCGGCGGAGCTGGCCGATCTGGTTCAGGAGGCGGTCGACGACGAGATCCTGTTTCGCGAGGGGCTGGTGCGCGGGCTGGATCGCGACGACGGCGTCGTCCGGCGGCGCCTGATCGAAAAAATGACCGCGCTGATTCATCCGGCCGCGCCCACGAGTGATCCGCCCCAGGACCTGCTCCGCCGCTGGTACGACACCTATCGCCATCGCTTCGTGGTTCCCGCCACCGTCACCTTCGACCAGCTCTTCTTCGATCCGAAGCGGCACGCCGATGCGACGGCGGCCTCCCGTGCGGCGCTGGCGACGCTCGCGGCAGCGGCCCCCGGTGACCCGCCGCCCGCCGGCACCGGCGACCCCTTCGTGTTGTCGCCGCGCCTGAACGCCAAGACCGAGGTCGAGCTTGCGCACCTTTACGGCGACGCGTTCGCGCGCGCCGTGATCGCGTCGCCGCTCGGGCGGTGGCAGGGTCCGATCGGCTCTCGCTATGGCGCGCACCTGGTGCGCGCCGTCGAGCGCCGCGCCGAGCGCCTGCCTCCCTTCGAGGAGGCGGAGAAGCTGGTGCGCGCCGACTGGCTCACCGTCGAGAACCGGGGCCGGCGCGCCGCCGCCGAGACGCTGCTGCCGACCTACGAGATCGTGCTGCCGCGCGATCTGCGCGGTCAGCTGGCCAGCACGCCCGGGCTCGGGCCGATCCTGAGGCGCGTGCGATGAGCCGGCGTCGGCGCCGCGGTCCAGACCCGATCGTCTCGCCGGCTGCGTGGTTGCCGCTGCTGCTGCCGCTGCTCTCGTTGCTGGCCGCGATCGCGCCGGCGCGCCGCGCGTACGCGCACGAGATGCGGCCCGGGCTGCTGTCGGTGACCCAGGTCGCGCGCGACGACTACGACATCGACCTGCGCGTGCCGATCGAGATCGCCCTGGTCGAGTCGCCGGTTCCGATCTTTCCCCACGGCAGCGAGCAGCTGGGCGGAGCGTCGCGAACCCGCGAGGGGGCCACCGAAGTGCAGCACTTTCGCGTGCGCATCCCGGGCGGGCTCGCCGGGCAGCGGCTGGCGGTGAACTTCGCGCGCGGCTTCGGCAGCGAGATCCTGGTGAATGTGGTGTTTCTCGACGGGCGCACCAGCACTGGCCGCCTGGTCCCGCGCCCCGGCGAGTCGAGCCCCGAGTGGGTCGTGCCCACCGTTCCAGGCCGGCTGATCGTCGCCAGAACCTATCTGCTGCTCGGGATCGAGCACATCTTGACCGGGTTCGACCACCTGGCCTTCGTGCTGGGATTGGTGCTGCTGACGCCGTCCTGGCGCCGTCTCTGGAAGACGGTGACCGCGTTCACGGCGGCGCACAGCTTGACGCTGGCGCTGGCCGCGCTCGGGGTGGTGCGCGTGCCGCCGCCACCGGTCGAGGCGGCGATCGCGCTCAGCATCGTCCTGGTCGCGCGCGAAGTGTGGCTGGTCGCGCGCGGCGAGCACGCCGTGCGCAGCGCCTGGCCGATGGCGTTCGCCTTCGGGCTGCTGCACGGGCTCGGCTTCGCCGGCGCGCTCAGTCAGATCGGCCTGCCGTCGACCGCGATCCCGCTCGCGCTGCTGGCTTTCAATCTGGGCGTCGAGATCGGACAGCTCGCCTTCGTCGCCGCCGTTCTTCTGATCGGGCGCGCGCTGGTGCGCTTGCCGCTGACCCGGTCGCCGCGCGTCCGACTGGCGCCCGCGTACGTCATCGGCGTCGTCGCTGCTTTCTGGTGTCTGCAACGAATCGCGCGCTTCGGAGGCTAGCGCGCAGGCCCGAGTCACGGGCGGCCGCGAATCGTGCTATCACGCCTCAGGTCAACACGTGGTCGCCATGGCGTCGCCGATCCTCGTCATCAACTCGGGCAGCTCGTCGCTGAAGTTCGCGCTCATCGAGGCGGGCTCGGGGCGGACGATGCGCCAGGGGTTGGCGGAACGGCTGGGGACGCCGCAGGCCTATTTGCGCACGCACGCGGTCGACGGTGACGACACCGACCGGCCGTTACCGGGCGGGGGTCACGCCGAAGCGCTTCGCGAGATCCTCGACGAGATGGACCACCTGGGCGGCGGGCCGCCGGCAGCGGTCGGACACCGCGTGGTGCACGGGGGCGAGGCCTTCTCGGCCAGCGTGGTGCTGGACGACGACGTGGTCGAGCGGATCCGCGCCTGCAACGACCTGGCGCCGCTGCACAACCCGGCCAACGTGCTGGGGATCGAGATCGCGCGCCGGGAGTTTCCGCGGCTGATCCAGGTCGCGGTCTTCGATACCGCCTTTCACCACTCCCTGCCGCCCAAGGCGTTCACCTACGCCGTCCCGTACGAGCTTTACCAGCGCCACCGCGTGCGCCGCTACGGATTTCACGGTACCAGCCACGCCTACGTCGCGGGCGAGGCGGCGCGTCGGCTCGGCCGCCCGCTCGAGGAGTTGCAGCTGGTGACGGCGCACCTGGGCAACGGCTGCAGCGCGTGTGCGATCAAGAACGGGCGCAGCGCCGACACCACCATGGGGTTCACGCCGCTGGAAGGCCTGGTGATGGGCACCCGCAGCGGCGACGTCGATCCCAACCTGCACCAGTTTCTGTCGGAGCAGACCGGCCGGTCGCTGGCGGAGGTCACCGATCTGTTGAACCGCGAGAGCGGCTTGCTGGGGCTGTCGGGCGTCAGCAACGACATGCGCACGCTGTTGCAAGCGCGAGAGCGCGGCGACGCGCGCGCGTCCCTGGCGATCGACGTCTTCTGTTACCGGCTGGCCAAGGGGCTGCTCGGCCTGTGCGCGGCGCTCGAGCGGATCGACGCGCTGGTCTTCACCGGCGGCATCGGCGAGCACGCGGCGCCCATCCGCGCCCAGACCCTGGCCGAGCTCCGCCTGCTGGCACCGGCGCTGGATCCGGCGCGCAACGCCGCGCACGGCGCCGGTTCGGCCGGTCGCATCACCGTCGATCGCTCGCCGCTGACGGCGCTGGTCATCGCCACCAACGAAGAGCTGATGATCGCCCACGAGACCGCCCGTCACCTCGAGCGCGGCTAGGCGCCGCCCGCAAGGAAGTCTCCGCGTCGATGCCCCACACGCTGTATCTGGTCCCGAGCGGGAGCGCCGTCGGCCTCACGTCACTGGCGCTGGGGCTGGTGCGCGCTCTCGACAACCGGGGCATCCGCGTCGCCTTCTTCAAGCCCATCGGCCAGCCGGTTGGGCACGACCCGGGGCCCGAGCACTCGACCTATTTCATCCGGCGGCTGAGCCCGCTGACGCCGGCGACGCCGATCTCGCTCGAGGAGGCCGGGCGGATGATCCTGGGCCACCGCACCGACGAGCTGCTCGCGCGCGTGATGCGCGACTTTCATGACTCGGCCGGCAACGCCGACGTGGTCGTGGTCGAGGGCCTGGTCGAGGCGCGCGACAGCCCGAGCGCCTCCGATCTGAACCTGCTGCTGGTCCAGACGCTGAGCGCGCAGGTCATCATGGCGGGCGCGCTGGCGCGGACGCCGCTCGCCGAGTTCGAGGCGCGGCTGGAGCTGTCGGCCAACCCCTACGGCGGCTTCGGCGGCGGCCGGGTGATCGGTTGCCTGGTCAATCGCGTGACTATCCCGGCGTTTTCCGTCCCGAATTCGCGCGCGCTGCTGCTCAGCCGGCCCGAGCTGAACGTCATCGGCGCCGTGCCGGAGAATCCGGATCTCACCGCCTACCGCACGATCGACATCGCCAAGCACCTGGAGGCGGAGACGATTCACCCGGGTGAGATCGCCACCCGCCGGGTCAAGAAGGTGTCGCTGCTGGCGCGCACCGTGCCGAACCTGCTCGGCACGCTGCTGCCGGGGTCGCTGCTGATCACGCCGGGGGATCGCAGCGACGTCGTGCTCGCCGTCGCCATGGCGGCCGCCAACAAGATCCCGATCGCGGGCCTGGTGCTCACGGGCGGAATCGATCTGCCGCCCGGGCTGCTCGAGCTGTGCCGGCCGGCGCTGGAGACCGGGTTGCCGATCCTCAAGGTCAAGTGGGCGACGCTCGAGACCGCGACCCGCCTCGCCGAGATGAGCACCGAGGTCCCCCTCGACGACATCGAACGCGCGCAGCGGGCGATGGACTTCGTGGCGCAGTACATCGACGTCAACTGGCTGGCGCGCCACACCCAGGTACCGGTCGAGACCCGGATGTCTCCCGCGGCCTTCTGCTTCCGCCTGACGGAGCGGGCGCGCGTCGCCAACAAGCGGATCGTGCTGCCCGAAGGGAACGAGCCGCGCACCGTGCGGGCCGCGTCGATCTGCGCCGAGCGCGGTATCGCCCGTTGCGTGTTGCTCGGCAACCCGGACGAGATCCGCCGCGTCGCCGCCGCGCAGGAGATCGTGTTGCCCGCCGGCGTCGAGATCCTCGACCCCGCCGCCCTGCGGGCCAACTACGTCGCCCCGCTGGTCGAGATGCGCAAGCACAAGGCGCTGAGCGCGACCAACGCGGCGGAGTTCCTGGAGGACAACGTCTGGCTGGGGACGGTGATGCTGGCGCTCGGCGAGGTCGACGGGCTGGTGTCGGGCGCCGTGCACTCGACGGCGAACACGATCCGCCCCGCGCTGCAGATCATCAAGACGCGCCCCGGGGCGCGGGCGGTGTCCTCGATCTTCTTCATGTGCCTGCCCGAGCAGGTGCTGGTCTACGGCGACTGCGCGGTGATCCCCGATCCCGACGCCGAGACGCTGGCCGACATCGCGATCCAGAGCGCCGACAGCGCGGCGCGCTTTGGCATCGAGCCACGCGTCGCCATGATCAGCTACTCCACCGGAGAATCGGGGTCCGGCTCCGACGTCGACAAGGTGCGCGAGGCGACGCGGCTGGCGCGCGCCAAGCGCCCCGATCTCCTGCTCGACGGGCCGCTGCAGTACGACGCCGCCGCCATCGCCGACGTGGCCGCCACCAAGGCGCCGCAGAGCCCGGTCGCGGGGCGCGCGACGGTGTTCGTGTTTCCGGATCTCAACACCGGCAACACCACGTACAAGGCGGTGCAGCGCAGCGCCCACGTCATCAGCATCGGCCCGATGCTGCAGGGGATGCGTCGCCCGGTGAATGATCTGTCGCGCGGCGCGCTGGTGGAAGACATCGTCTACACCATCGCGCTGACCGCGATTCAGGCCGATCAGTAGTGCTATACCTGCGCGCACATGGCTAACGACGCAAACGACAAACCGCTCAGTCAGGCCAGTGACTTCCCCCCCGAGGTGTTGAGCCTCTTCGACAAGTACGTGCACAACGTCATCGATCGTCGGGGTTTCCTCGACAGCGCCGCGCGGTTTGCCGTGGGTGGCGTCACTGCGGCGGCGCTCCTCGACGCGCTCAATCCCCGGTTCGCCGAGGCCGAGCAGGTCGCGAAGACCGACCCGCGCATCAAGGCCGCGTACGTGGAGTTCCCGTCTCCCCAAGGCTACGGCAACGGTCGCGGCTATCTGGTGTCCCCCAATGCGGCGGGGAGCAAGCACGCGGGCAAGTACCCCGTGCTGCTGGTCGTGCACGAGAACCGCGGGCTGAACCCGCACATCGAGGACGTGGCGCGACGATTGGCGCTGGAGAACTTCCTGGTCTTCGCCCCCGACGCGCTGATGCCCCTGGGCGGCTACCCGGGGGACGAAGACAAGGCGCGCGAGCTCTTCGCCACGCTGGATCAGGCGAAGACCCGCGAAGACTTCGTCGCCGCCGCTGGTTTCGCGATCGCCCGCCCCGGGAGCAACGGCAAGCTGGGGGTCGTCGGGTTCTGCTACGGCGGCGGCATCGCCAACTTTCTCGCGACGCGCCTGCCCGCCCTGGGCGCCGCGGTTCCCTTCTACGGCATGGCGCCGCCGCTGGACAAGGTGCCGGGGATCAAGGCGCAGCTGCTGCTGCACTTCGCCGAGAACGACGACCGCATCAACGCCTCGTGGCCCCCGTATGAGGCGGCGCTGAAGACCGCCGGCATCAAGTACGAAGCCTTCACCTATCCCAAGACCCAGCACGGCTTCAACAACGACACCACCCCGCGCTACGACGCCGCCGCCGCGAAGCTGGCCTGGCAGCGCACTTTGGCGTTCTTCAACCGCGTCTTGCGCCCCTAGCCGCTGACTCCGGCTTCAGATGAACAGCTCGTGCAAACGGCCCCAGTTCTGGCGCCAGGCGAGCGGATCGAAGACGAACTTCTTGCCGTCGATGACCGCCCCCTGGCCCGGGCCCATGGAGTTGAGCGTGTGCAGGCCGCTCGGATAGGGGCCGCCGCGGGTCGGTTCGATGCGCGCGACGCCGGCTTCTTCGAATTCGGTGGGCGACAGCTTGAGCACGCGATTGATCACCAGCGCGCCGCCGTAAGTCGTCGCGCAGTCCATGCTCGGTCGGTGAAGCACGCCGTCGACCAGGAAGGGCGCCCCGGCGGGCCGCGCCGATCCGATGTCGCACTTGAGCGGGTTGAGCGCGTGCGGCTTCCAGTCGGCGTCGAGCGCAGTGGCGTGGTAGCCGTAGAGCTTGAGGTTGCCGAACGCGCCGTCGTTCTGCAGCGTGAACAGCAGCCAGTAAAGGCCCTGGTGTCGAAACAGCGTGGGATCGACGACCGGCAGGCCGTCGACCAGGGTGCGCACGAACCGCCACCCGCCGTCGATCCGCTGGTGCAGGCGCGCGCCGTTGGCCTGATACGACTCGGGGACACAATAGAGCGCGCCCCCGTCGGCAAAGGTGCAGGGATACGACAGGTGATAAGGCGGCTCGAGCGCGGCCTTCATCTCAAGTCGTTCGGGACCGTAGGGCGGCACGAGCTCGCAGATCCGTCCTCGGCCGGCGGGGTCGAAGTCCTCGACCAGAACCCGCGGCCCGTCGCCCGCGTCGAAGGCGAAGGGATCGGCGATGAAGTGGCCGGGGGCGTGCGGCCGGCACCAGGCGACGCCGGCGTCGTCGAGCGTGCCGGCGCGCAGGATCTCCTCGACGCGGCGGTCGGTGAAGCCGACGTTCCACACCTCTCGATGCAAGAGCAGCTCCCAGAGCCGTCGCGCCAGGTGGGCGCCGCTCTTGCGCCAGAAGCGCAGCAGCTGGGTGTTCGTGGGCGCGCGCAGGATGGGGGCGGCCGACGGGCTGGGCGTCGCGGCCAGCCGGTCGGTCTGCCCGGCGACGATCTCGGCGCACACGCGCGCGCACCAGTCGGCCGATCCGAAGAACGCGCGGTCGATGTTGTTGCGCCAGCTCCCCTTGCAGGTGCCGAAGAACCCGCGATGAAGCACGACGCCGCCGTCGAGCCGGTCGGTGAGCCGTTGCAGGATCGCCCCGGTCACGGCGTCGCCGTGAAAGATCTCCCAGAAGCAGGGCGGGCCGCCGCGGTAGCGCAGCTCGTTGTCGTGGTGATAGGACCAGACGCCGTAGCGCGCGGCCTGAAGGATGTCACCGCGGATGATGTTGAAGCCAAAGCGCAGGATGAAGTCCAGCCCCTTGCCGCGGATCGCATCGACGTCGCGCGCGGCAAAGTACTGCGAGAAGCGGCCCCGCTTGCCGACGACGCAGTCGAGTTGCTCCACGCCGACCAGCTCGCGTGTCAGATCGACCGGCCGCAACGACGCCAGGCGCGGCCTCACCCATTTCTCGTCATAAAGGCGATACAGGGCCGTGCGCGCCGCCGCCTTCCACGACCAGGGGCGCTTCTCGGTCGGGGTGGCGTCGCGGATCAACAGCGCCGGCTCTGCGTGCCCCGACGTGATCAAGCGCCGGATGCAGTCGGCTTCCCAGGCGGCGAAGCGCCGCCCGTTGCACATGATGCCGAACCTGAGCTTGGGCCCTGCGCTCATAGGCGCGGCGCTCAGCCGGACAGCGACGCGCCGACACCCGGCTGGCGGCGCCCGCGGGCGACGACGATGCCCATGACCAGGATGAACGCGCTGGCGGACGCGGCCAGCGATTTGTGGATGGTCGTGATGCTGCCGGCCAGCCCGACGGTCAGGCCGCTGAACGTCCGCAGCCCGGCGGCCGACATGTTGAACAGGCCGAGCACGCGCCCGCGGATCGTCTCGGGCGCGTTCATCTGGACCAGCGTCTGGGCGACGCTGCTGAACGACAGCTCGAAGAAGCCGGCCATGAACAGCAGCGGCAACGCCATCAGGTAAGTGCGCGCAAACGAGAACGCCAGCAGCGCCGCCCCCCACATCAGCGCCAGCCGTATCGCCGAGCCGGGCTGGATGCGCAGCAGTCCGGCGCGGCTCTCGAGCAAGAATCCGGCGAGCAGCGCGCCCGCGGCGTCGGCGCCCAGCAGCATCGTGTAAGCGAAGCCGGGATCGCCGTGGCCGAGATCGTGGGCGAACCCCGGCATCTGCGCCTGGTAGCTGTTGCCGACGAAGAACGACGCCGCGCCGGCCAGCAGCACCATCACGCCGATCGCCGGCACGCCGCGGATATCGCGGATGGTCTGCGCGATGTCGGCCAGGCCGCGCACGGCGCGCTTCGGTCCGGTACCGGCGCCGCGAAAGTGCCGGCCGTAGGGCGCGCGCACCAGCCAGACCAGCAGCGGCAGGTAGAAGGCGGCGTTGAAAAAGATCCCGCGCGTCGGGCCGAGCGTCAGCATGATCAGGCTGCCGACACCCGGGCCGACGAAGATGCTGAGGTAGCGCACCGTCGCGTTGAGGCGCACCGCGCTCTGCAGCGCCGCCGGGCCGACGATGTCGTAGAGCAGCATCTGGCTCGACGTGTTCCACAGGACGCCGGCGCAGCCGTGCAGCACCAGCAGCACCATCGCGTGCCACATCTGCAAGCTGCCGGTGAGAAAGAAATAGCCCCACCCGATCGACACGGTCATGAACAGCGCGCCGCCGATCTGGATGATGCGCCGAGAATCGAAGCGATCGTTCAGCGCGCCGGCCGCGACCGAGAACAGCAGAAAGGGCAGCCAGTGCGACACCACCGCGAAGCCGCCCAGCGCCGGCGAGTGGAACTTCTGGAACGCGACCCAGTAGCTGATCACGTGCTCGACGTTGTCGGCCATCATGGTGAGCATGAAGGTCGCCAGATAGGCGCCGAACCCCGGGACCCGGAGCGCCTCGAAGGCGCGGCGTTCTTGCTGTTCCATTGCGTCTTGCAAGGGGAGCACGCCGCCCCCCGCCGGCGCCAGTTTTTCCCGTAGTCGCGCACGGGCACGACGCCGGTCCGAGCGCCGCGCGCGCGCTCGTGTGTCTTTTAAAAAAGACAATTGTTTCTTGACGAACCGGAGCGCGGGTGACACAACCACGGTCATGGATTCGGTTGCTCTTCGTCGGTGGCGCCCCGCTTTACAGGGCGTTAGATCCGTCGCCCCGCGCTGCTGTCGCGGGGCGGCCTAGGCCGGCGCGCGGAATCAATCCGCGCGCAGCCCGGGCCGCGACCCGTGGCCGTCGATCCCGAGTTGCAGACGAAGTGTCTGTTATCGTGGACGTCGCCCAGGATGCCACGGAGAATCATCATGCACAGATCCGGTCGGTTTCGATCCACCCACCTCTTGCGCGCGGGGCTGGCGGCCGCCGTCGCGCTCGGCGCGACCTTGGCGCACGCCGACGGGGCCTCGCCCCGGGGCGTTCCGCTCGATGCGTCGGCCGGCGATCTGACCCCGCCCGCCATCACCGTCCTGCGCGCCAGTCGGGGCACGGAGCGCGGTCTCATCTTCGTCGCGCCCAAGACTGCACCGGCGCCCGCGCCGGCGCCCGCCGCGGTGCAAGGCCCCGAGATCATCGACGACCTCGGCCGTCCGGTCTGGTTCCACGCGGCGACCGGCGGCGATCAGGTCGCCGACTTTCGCGTGCAACGGTACCGGGGCGAGCCGGTGCTGACCTGGTGGCAGGGGCAGAGCCACACCGGCGCCGGCCACGGTGAAGGGGTCGACTACATCGTCGACCGCTCCTACCGCGTGGTCGCGACCGTCAGCGCCGGCAACGGCCTGGCCGCCGACACCCACGAGTTCCGCCTGACGCCCGAGGGTACGGCACTGATCGCCGTCTACCACGCGGTCCCGCGCGACCTGTCGGGGGTGGGGGGCTCGCCGGCCGGCTCGGTCTTCGACGGCATCGTGCAGGAGATCGACATCGCCACTGGCGCCGTGATCTTCGAGTGGCACAGCCTGGATCACGTCGGCCTCGACGAGAGCCACGCGCCGGTGCCGGCGTCGGCGGCGACGGCGTACGACTACTTTCACATCAACGCCGTGACCCTGGACGAGGACGGGAATTTACTGATCGACGCCCGCAACACCTGGGCGTTCTACAAGGTGCACCGCCGCACCGGCCGGATCATCTGGCGCCTCGGCGGCACCAAGAGTGACTTCGCGCTCGGCGACGGCGCGGCGTTCGCGTGGCAGCACAACCCGCTGCCGGTCGATCATCAGACCGTGCGGCTGTTCGACAACGAGGCGGCGCCGGTGGTGCGGCCGCACTCGCGCGTGATCTGGCTGCGCCGCGATCCGGCCCATCACACCGCGACGCTGATCCGCTCGATCGAGCACCCCGACGGGCTGTCGGCCGGGTCGCAGGGGAATTCGCAGGCGCTCGACAACGGGAACACCTTCGTCGGCTGGGGGCAGACCGGGCGCTTCTCGGAGTTCGATCCGTCCGGGAACTTGCTCTTCGACGCGAGCGTGCCGGCCGGCTTCGACACCTACCGCGCCTACCGTCACGTCTGGCACGCGCGGCCCGACAGCCCGCCCGTGGCGACCGCGCAGCGAAACCCCGACGGCACGACGACGGTGCACGCGATCTGGAACGGCGCGACCGACGTGGCGCGCTGGATCGTGGTTGGAGATGACGGCGGTGGGCACGGGCACGCGGGACGGGCACTGGGCGCCGCCGCCTGGGCGGGGCTCGACACGACCATCACGCTGAAGGGCTCCGCCCAGCAGCTGGCAGTGGTCGCGGAGGATGACGACGGCCGCGTCATCGATCGGTCGCCGCTGGTGACGGTCGGTCCGTAGGGACGGTGCGGCTCGGATAAGAGAAACGCCACGACGCCAGAGACGCCAGGGTCCGGATTTTTAGATTCCGGACGGTGGCGTCCTGGCGTCTTGGCGCTTATCCCGACCGGTATCGTTCCATCCCTGGCCGACGCGAGGTGGCGCTGGGACCGACCCGGGGGTTGGCGGTCTCCGCAAACCCCGGCGCCTGCTGGCGTCTCTCCGGTCGTCAGAATCAATCAGGGAAATTTTCGTGCCGACGCGTTTTTCTGGGAGGGAAACGGCTCAAGAATCGTCAGGCGACGGCGCCATTTTTCCGTCGCTGTTGCCGCCATGCTGGGTCGCGTAAGCCCGGTTGCGAATTATGTGGCCGCCAGCACGCGCAGCGCCGGAAAAAGTGTCTTAAAGTGCGGCGGGGCGACTGGTTGGAGCCGCTATCCGGTACTGTAATGGCGTGAAGCGCGTTTGCGCACACGCGAAGCGAATTGCGGCTTGCAATTCCAGATTCGCGGCGCTCCTCCCGGTCATCATCACCCTCGTCGTTTCCCTTGCCGGCGCCCTGGGGTGTCAGGGATCGTCGCGTCCGGCGGTATCGCTGGGCATCACGCCCGATCGGCACACCTGGTTCGCGATCGGCACCGGCAGCGCCCACGAACTGGGCAGGCCGATCGCCGAGGGGCAGATGGCCTGTGTGTCCTGCCACCCGGCTGACACCACCAGCTTCACCCAGATCCAGTGCAACAACTGCCACGGTCACGACGAGACGCTCACCGATCGCCTGCACCTCACGGTCCAGGGGTATACCTACAACGACAGCGCCGGCTGCTACTCGTGTCACAAGACCGGCGGCAAGACCGACTTCGATCACGGCGGCATCACCAACAACTGCTCCGCCTGCCATGACGTCGGCAATCCGTTCGCCGCGCTGCCGAAGGCGAACTTCGACCACCCGGTGACCGGCGGGGTCGACTGCAGCGGTTGCCACAACACCACCGACTGGACCGGGGCCACCGGCGCGCCGAACGCCCACGATCCCGACAAAGACATCGTCGTGGCCGCGCTGCTTCCCACCTTCGCCGGCACGTCGATCGTCAGCCTGACGTCGCAGGACCAGACGCTGTCGATGACGATGAATCACGGCTCGACCGACGCGCCGGCAGCCGTGATGAGCGATTGCAAGAGCTGCCACCCCAGGGCCGACAAGACCGGCTACTTCCCGGGCAAGTTCCACGACTCGCTCGACTCGCTCCACATCGACCAGCCGACATCGTGTGGGTCGTGCCACCTCGACGCGATGCCGATCGGCTTCGTCGGCGCGCCGGCGACCAACCCCGCGCGCGTCCCCGCGTCCGGCGAGATGCGGCACGAGGCGGTCGCCTGGCTGAAGGCGCCGACCAACACGCGCATCGTGACCACCGACTGCGGTGTCTGCCATCGCCCCTCGAACGGCGGCTCGTCGGTGACCTGGGCGTCGGGCAAGTCTGCGTCGACGGTGCAGTTTCACGCGGCGCTCGCGGGCGCCAGCTTGGCGCAGCCCGACTCGTGTCTCGACTGCCACGCCAACTCGCGGCCGCAGGGGACGCTGACCAGCAAGAACTCCTCGCTGTCGTCCGGCACCGCCTTTGATCACGCCGGGTCGTTGGGCGACTGCGCCGCCTGTCACGCGAGCGGCGCGAACCCGTCCTGGACGTCGTGGAAGCAGGGCAAGTTCCACCTCTCGGGCGACGCGACCCCGTCGACCTGCCTGCCTTGCCACGCGGGCGAGCGGCCGACGTCGACGACGTCCTGGGCCAGCACCACGTACAAGACCTCGCCGTTCGACTACACGACCAACGCCGCCGGCTCGACCCACGGCGACGGTCAGGACTGCGCGCTCTGCCACGGCGGGCCGGGAACCGGCGCCTGGGGCGGCACCCAGAACTGGGTCGGCGGCCACTTCACCCACGGCGCCAACACCCCGTCGGTCAACAGCTGCATCGTCTGTCATTCGACCCAGCGGCCCGACCTGCAGGCGGGCGCGACCGCGGCGTCGGCGGCGACGGCGCTGGGATTCGACCACTCGGTCAACGGCAGCGGCGAGTGCCTCGGCTGCCACGCGGCGACGTCGGCCGCCAACCGCTACGTCAACTACACCAACCCTTCGACGCGCGCCTTGCCGGGCGGCGACTGGAAGGGGGGGCTGAGCTATCCCGGGTCGACGTTTACCGGCTCCGACGATCAGTTCATCAACGTCACCGAGACGACGCTCAAGCGCGACGGAACGGCGGCGAACACCGTGCTCAGCACGACCACGGTCACCGACACGATCTACAACGGCATGTTGCACGCGTCGACGGTGTTGCCGGCCCCGCTGGCGGCCGGGCCGACCAACTCACCCGACAACAGCAAGTGCTGGCACTGCCACACCAACAACAACGGCGTCGTGACCGTGTTTCAAAACGGGCAGTATCACAAGGCGCTGACCAGCTTCCGCGCGACCCCGACCGGCGCGGTCGCGCCGTTCGCGCAGCCGACCAACCAGTGCTCCGACTGCCATTCGTTCATGATGCCGGACGGCATCGTCGAGCTGAACGGCTCCGACCTGTGGCCGATGGATCACACCGCCGTGCTCGCGAACCCGATCACCGTCAACGGCGCGACGGTCGCCAAGGTCTCGGATCTCGATTGCTCGTTCTGCCACAAGAGCCCCGGCGTCGCCTGGTCGGACGGCATCTTCCACGCCAACCTTCCCTCGACCGCCGTCGTCTCGGACTGCAACGGTTGTCATTATCCGATCATCGCCGACGCGCCGGTGGCCGACACCGTGAGCGGAACGCAGTACGCGATGAAGCATCTCTCGAAGCAGGTGACCGCCCAGGCCTGCCAGCCGTGCCATCCGATGGCGGTCGCCAACCGCGCCATGCTGCCCGCGTCGGCGGCGCTGTTCAAACCGGGGGTGTTTCACACCTCCACGTCGGTCGCGACGCAGCCGACCGCCTGCCTCGACTGTCACGTGGTCTCGCAGCCCGGCGCCAACCTGCCGACGCAGAGCAGCTGGACCTATGCATTCAAGGCGGGCGGCACCTCGACCAACGGCGCGCAGTGGATGAACCACGGCGCCAGCGTCGTCGCCGGCAAGGACTGCGCCGCTTGCCACCTCGGCGACGCGAAGAGCGCCGGCAGCGCCTGGAGCAAGTCGATCTCGCTGCACGCGGCGGCCCCGACCGCGCGCACCTGCCAGGAGTGCCACGGGCTGATCAACGGTGGCGGCGGCGTGGCCGGCACGAAGAACAACCTGCCGGCCGGCCTGACCAGCTCGACGGTGGCGACGTCGGCCAGCGCGGCGACCGGCGTCGCCGCCGGGACGCTGGCGCAGATCACCCACAGCGACATCAACGCCGCCAACCGCGACTGCAACTTCTGCCATACGCAGGCCGGCGCCGCGACCTCGGCGTCGCTTCAGGGCAAGGAGTGGGCGCAGGCGCGGTTCCATGCCAGCTTCCCATCGACGATGCCGCTGGTGATGAACGGCACCACCGGCCGCTGCAGCAACTGCCACATGAGCGACAACCCCAAGTCGTCATACACCACGTTCAACCACGGCAGCTTCAGCAACGCCTCCGGCAGCCAGGACTGCAGCGGTTGCCACACCTATCCCGGCACCGGTACACCCGCCGCCCCGAACTGGCTGGGCGGCTCGACCGTCGCCAGCAGATAGCTCGCGGGTGGGTGGCAGCCGATCGTTTCGATCGGCTGCGCTACGCGTGCCCGCGCCCGGGCTCACTGTGAAGATCCCCTTTTTTGAGCCACCCGAGCGATCCGCCGTCACTCCACAGCTGTGAAGCTCATTGCGATTATTGCGCCCGCCTTTCTCTTGGCCGCGGCGTGTAGCTCTAATGGCAACTCCGGCGGGACGGGCGGCAGTGGGCAGGGAGGCGCACACGCCGGCAGCGGCGGCGCCGGGACGGGTGGCATGACCACCAGCAGCGGCGGCGCACCCGGTTCCGGCGGAACCGTGGGCGCCGGCGGGACTGGAACGGGCGGCAACACCGATGCGGGCACCGACAGCGGCGTCGATGCCCACGCGGATGCGACGGCTCCGATGGACGCCGTCGTCGCGCACGACGCCCCGGTCATGACGGGCGGCGCCTACGTTCGCACCGGCTGGACCGCGGCGTACACCTGCACGGGCACCTGCCTGGCGGGTAACGGCGACAGCCCCAACGACAGACCGAACCTTGCGCTGGACGGGGACATCCAGACGACGCGCTGGTCGACCGATCGCTTCCAGCAGGACTTCTGGAACGCGACGCCCCGCCAGTTCCCCCTGTATTTCACCGTGGACATGAAGCAGGTGGTCAACGTCAGCAAGATCACGATGCACCCGAGCTGCCGCGACATCTTCGACGCCCCCGGCCAGCTCGACGTGCTGGTGTCGGTCGACGGGACGACCTTCACGCCGGTGGTCACCGCCCACAGGCCCGCGGTGCCGCCCAATGGCGAGGCGTGTCCGCCCAACGCCAACGCGGTCGCGACCGACACCATCACTTTCACGACGACCGCGGCCCGATTCATCCAGGTCAAGGCGACCATGAGTCTGGTCACCGTGCACCCGGGCTCCGGCGATAAGTACTGGGCCATCGGCGAATTCAACGCGTTTCCGTAGGCGAGTCGCGCCCGCTGCGGGCGCTCAAACCACACAATCGCCGGTCGGGCCCACGACAAAAAAACCGCGTGCCCAGGACGCTGGCAACGCCTCGGGCACGCGGTGGCCGCGCAGCGACAAGGTCACTGCGCGGTCCAACAGAAGTCGTCGGTCGCTCTTATTTTCAGCGCCGCCTAGTGGCGCGCGTCGTACGGCCGCTCGTCGTCGATGTCGTCCTGCTCGCTCTGAGCGTGACGGGCATCGAACCGACGGTAGCGTTCAATGCCCCGCCGCTCGTACCAGTCGCGGGTGACGCGACCGGCAAGCTCGCGGTTGCCGAGGCCAAAGGCCAGCGCCCCCGCGATCGCCATCGCCGATAGCGCGACCGTGAACGCGGTGGTCACGATGGCGGTCGCGATGCCGAGCTGCTGCAATGCCATGAACCCGGCGACGGTGAGAATGGCGCCCCGGGCCAGGCGTGCCCACAAGACCGATCCGGCGCCGCGGCTGGCCAGCTGGCGAGAGGCGAAGTTGGCGCCGACGTAGCCGGCAACCACGATGGCGCAGGCGGCGAGTACGCTCGGGATGTAGCCGAGCACGCGGGCCACGCCGGCGCTGAGCCATCCGAGGTGGAGCGCGTCGATCGCGACACCACAGGTGACAAGCGCGGCCACCCAATATACGACCCGCCCTCCAATCGAGGGTAGTCGATGCAGCGACGGAGTCTCGCCCAGCACCCGGCGCGCCAGCGGTCGCCGCTCCAGTCCAATCGCGGTGAGGACCCGCCGCGTCACCCGCTCGAGCGCGACCGCAACCAGGAACCCGACAGCAAGTATGACAGCCGCGGCGATGAGGTTCGGGATAAACGATACCACTCGGCCAAACGCGTCCCCGAGCGCGGTGGTGATTCTCATGGGGTCCTCCGTCGATCTGAGTTGCTACCTAGAATGCTGGGGGCGGCTCAGGGGAGGTCAAGCTGAGCGGGTACAGCGTTCACTGCATCGACGAGGCGGACCAGGCGTTCGACGTCGACCGGCTTCACGAGGTGCTCGTGAAAACCGGCTTCGAGGCTGCGCAGCCGATCATGAATCTGGCCGTACCCGGTGAGCGCGATCATTCGACAATCGGCGCAGCCGGCCAGCGCGCGCAGGCGCGTCGCCAGCTCGTAGCCGTCGATCACCGGCAGACCGATGTCGAGGATCGCGACCCCGGGATGGAAGCGCGCGGCGATCTCGAGCGCGGTGATCGGATCGGTCGCCATCTCGACCTCGTACCCCGTGGCCTCCAGCGCGTGCTGCAGCAGCTCCGCCGCGTCGGGGTTGTCGTCGACGACCAGCACGCGCCCCGACCGCGGCGCCGCCGGTGCCGTCCGCGCGCGCGCGGGGACGCGCGCGGACCGCTGATCCCGACCCACGGCCGGAAGCCGCGCAGTGAAGGTGCTGCCCAGTCCTGGGCCGTCGCTGTGCGCCGCCACCGTCCCGCCGTGCAGCGTGACCAGGTTCTCGACCAGCGCCAGCCCGATCCCGAGGCCGCCCTGCGCCCGGTCGGCGGAGCGATCGGCCTGCACGAACAGGCTGAAGATTCGCGGCAACATCTCGGCCGAGATGCCGATCCCGTTGTCCCTCACGGTCACGACGACGTCGTCGTTCTCCTGCGAAACCACGATGGAGATGTCGCCGCTCGGGTCGGTGTACCGGGCGGCGTTGGTCAGCAAGTTCGCGATCACCTGCGCCAGCCGGACCGGATCGGCGTCGCACAGGAATCGACCTCGCTCGGCCTTGATGGTCAAACGATGATGCCGCTGCTCCAGCAGATCGCTGGCCATCTCCACCGCCTTGGCGATGATGTCGGCCACGTCGACCACCTCGCGCCGCAGCTCGACCTTGCCGCGGGCGATCTTGGCCACGTCGAGCAGATCGTCGACCAGCCGGATCAGGTGGTTGACCTGACGCTCGATGACCAGCTGCTCGCGCGTGAGCTCTCCTTTGGTCTTCTGGCGCATCAACCGGAGCGCGGTGACGATGGGCGACAGAGGATTGCGCAGCTCGTGGCCCAGCATCGCCAGGAACTCATCCTTGGTGCGGCTCGCGGTCTGCAGCTCGCGCAGCAGATCTTCGCGCTCGATCTGTGAACGCTCGAGCACGCGCCGGGCGGCGGCCTGCTCGGTCAGGTCATCAACCCGGGTCTTGGCCAGCTGCAGCTGTCCGGCCACCTGCTCGAGAAACTGGCGATAGCTGTCGTCGAACGAGAGTTGCGGGCTGACGCCGAAGACCAGAAACGAGGGACGCCCATCGGAGGTCGGCGAGAGCGGGGCGACGTAGAGCTCGCGCACCAGCTCGGCGCGCGAGATGTCGGAGCCGGCAACCTCGGCCGGTTGCGGGGATCCGGGCAGCGTTATCAGGAACGGTCCCATCGCGGCGCGGGTCTCCAACTCGGCGCCGACCCGTTGCCCGAGCGCGACCGAGTGGCTGGCGGGCAGGCCGGTTATGGCTGATGGGGCGAGCGTGCCGGTGTCGGGGTCGCGATCGTAGATCCCGGCGAAGGGGATGTCGGCGCCGGCGCGCGCAATGACCTCGAAGGCCTTCGCCGTCAGCGACGCCTGATCGATTGCGACCGAGGTCTCGCCGACCAGCGCGTGCAGCCAGTTGGCGCGGCGTTCGCCGAGGACCCGCTTGGTCGTCTCGGTGCAAATGACCAGCGTCCCGCCGACGGTGCCGCCCTCCTCGAAGACCGGGGAGTAGGTATACGACCAGTAGACCTCTTCGATCTTGCCGTTGCGGAGGATCGGCACCAGCGCATCCTCGTACCAGCTGCCGATCGCGCGCTCCATGGAGTCGTCGATCTGCGGACCGATGAGCGGCCAGATCTCCTGCCAGCACTCGCGGCCGCGCTGGCCCATGGCCTGGGGGTGCTTGCCCCGGCCAAAGCTTGGCAGGTAGGCGTCATTGTAGAACTGGATCAGCTCCTTCCCCCACCACAAGAACATCGGCTGGCGCGCGCCGAACATCATCGCCAGGGTGGTCTTCAGCGTGGAGGGCCAATGCTCGGGCGGGCCGAGCGGTGTCTCGGCCCAGCTCACCGCGCGCGCCGTCTCTCGGGCGACCCCGCCTCCCTGCAGGAACCACGGCGCCGTCGGCGAGGGTGCAGAGGGTCGATCTTCGAGTGGCGCCGCCGGCATCCCTGGGGAACATACGACAGGCACGCTCCCGAGCCACCCCTTTCGGCCTGATAGGCGGCGGGTGTGCCGATGGCGACGAGGACGGGTAGAGCGCCGACAGATGCGTTGCCGATTCTTCGCGCGCGCGGGGATGACTATTTTCTTGCGACCGATGGAAGCGAGTCGCCTGATAGGGATGTTCACCACCGTCGCAATCATCGCAGCGGGGGGATGCAGCAGTCACGAAGCTGGAAACGATGCCGGCGCGCTCAACCCGGGCGACGGCTCCGGTGACGTGACCATCGCGGTCGATTCGCAGGGGGTGCTCCCCGGCACCATCCGCATGGCGGTTCCCGCGTACTTCCCGCCCGGCCCTGCGTGGCAGCGGGTGATCGCCGCCGCGCCGACGGTGGGCATGGTGGTGATCAACCCGGCCAGCGGACCCGGCCCCGCGACCAACCCGCAGTACACGCAGGTGATCGCGCAGGCACGCGCCGCCGGGATCATCGTGCTCGGGTACGTCTCCACCAACTACGGCCAGCGCGCCGAGGCCGACATCACCGCCGACATCAACGCCTACTACGACCAGTACTCGCTCACCGGCCTCTACCTGGCCGAAGGGCCGATGGAGGCCGACTGCACGACGCTCGAGCCCGAGTACCGGCGTCTCGTCGACGTGGCCAAGGGGCGCGATCCGCAGACCTATATGGCCGTGGGGACCCACTTCTGCCCGACCTACGTTTACTTCTTCGATCAGATGGTCGAGTTCGCGATGAGCTGGAGCAACTATCAGCTGTACGTGACGCCGGCCTGGATGCCGGCCCATTCGCCGGAGCGCTTCTGTCATTTCATCAGCGGCGTCCCGGCGGAGGAAGCCGGCACCGCGGTCTCTCGCGCCATCGCCAACGGCGCCGGCTGGGTGTTCGTGACCGAACAGACCGAACCCAACCCGTGGGGACAGCTCCCGAGTTACTTCGACGCGGAGCTTCAGGCGATACGCACGCTCGCCCACTGAAAAGGGCCTCCTTTCGGCCGAAAAGCGCGCGGGACCATCACCCCGCGAACCACCCCGCGGCAGCGCTTGCGGCCTGCCTTCCTATGCTAGAGTCGCCGCGCCGTGATCGAGGGAGGGGCCGACGGAGAAAATCTGCTGGGGCAATCCGTAGGGAACCACCATGTGCTCTCGAAGATCGGTCACGGGGGCATGGGCGCGGTCTACCTGGCCGAGCACGCGATTCTGGGGCGCAAGGCCGCGATCAAAGTGCTGCTGCCCGAGTTCTCGCGCAATCCGGGGCTGGTCGCGCGCTTCCTGAACGAAGCCCGAGCCACGGCGCAGCTGCGCCACCCCGCGTTCGTCGAGATCTTCGATTCAGGGACGCTGCCCGACGGCAGCGCCTACCTGATCATGGAGTTTCTCGAAGGAGAGGACCTGGGCCAGCGCCTGCGTCGCGTGGGTCCGATGCCGCTGGGTGATTGCCTGTTCATCGCGCGCGCCGTCGCCGACGGTGCCGGCTTCGCCCACCGCCATCACATCGTTCATCGCGATCTCAAGCCGGACAACGTCTTCCTCACCGCCGCGCCCGAAGGCGCCGACACCCACCAGCTCTCGGTCAAGGTGCTCGACTTCGGGATCGCGAAGCTGGCCGAGCCGGCCGGGCGAGGGGCGGCGTCGCGGACAGGGACCGGCGTATTGCTGGGCACGCCGCTTTACATGTCCCCCGAGCAGTGCCGCGGCGCCGGCCAGGTCGACTTTCGGTCGGACATCTATTCGCTCGGCTGCATCATCTACGCGACGCTCGTGGGGACGCCGCCGTTTTTTCTCGAAGGATTCGGCGAGATCATCGCCGCTCACCTGTCGCAAGCGCCGGCGCCGGTCAGCCGCGCGCGGCCCGACGTCCCGCCCGCGGTCGAGGCGTTCATCATGTCGCTGCTGGCCAAGGCGCCCGAGAATCGACCGGCCGACATGTCCCAGATCATCGTCGAGATCGACCGCCTGCGGGGCGCGCTGAAGCTGCCGGTCGGTCTGTCGGCGGGGCTGCCCAGCCGGCTGGCGGGTGACAGCGCGTTCGAGCAGCGGCCGCGCGGCGTCGGTTCGACGACGCCCCTGCCGCCCAGCCTGGCGCTCTCGCCGTCGCTGACGCCGCGCGCGGGCGCCACGCGCCAGCTGGTCGAGCCCGCGGAGGGGGCGCCGCCGCCGGCAACGGGACGCAGGCGGGTGGGCGCTTCCTCGCCCTCGCCCGCGCTCAGCACGCTGGCCGGTGCCGCCGGAGCGGTCGGCTCGGCCGATCGCTGGTCGTCGGCGCCACCGCGCCGGCGCTGGACGGCGTGGATCGCCGGTGTGGCGCTGGCGATCGCCGCCGCCGCCGGCGGCGCCTTTGCGTGGCGCTGGAATGGCTCGTCGTCCGCCGAGGCGACCGCGGCCTCGGCCACGCCGGCCGAGGTCGATCCGGTGCCGGCCGCCGTCGCACAACGGGCCGAGCCGGTGCCGTCGCCGCCGACGCTGGCGGTGGAGACGGCCGCGCGGACGCAGGGCCGCAAGGCTGCCGAGGCGCCGCCAGCCGCAACAACCGAGACGGCGGAGCGTCCGACCGCGGCCGCGAATGCAAACGTGAATGCGAACGCAAACCCAAATCACGCCGTCGTGCTCCGCATCAATTCGACGCCGCCAGGGGCCGAGGTCAGCGATCGGCTGACCGGGCAGATCCTGGGTGAAACGCCGTTTCGCGGACAATACGACCGCGACGGGTCGGCGCTGAGCCTGCGTCTTCGCAAGGTCGGCTACAAGAGCAAGGATCTGCAGGTCACGCTGGATCAAGATCAGGATCTGAGCGTCAGCTTGCGGAAGCCGACCGGCGACAAGGCGCCGGTCACCGGCGAAGACCACCGGAAGCTCTAGCAGCGAGGGAACGTCGTGAAGTGGATCATCTCGTTGATTCTGGCGTTCGCGCTCTCGTCGGTGGTCGCCCCTCCGGTGGCGCGCGCCGACGACCCGCGCGAGGTCGAAGGGCGCGCCGCCTTCAGCAAGGGAGACTACGCGCGCGCTCTCGACATCTTCGCGCGCCTGTACGCCGAGGCGAGCGATCCGGTCTATCTGCGCAACATCGGCCGCTGCCAGCAGAAGCTGCGGCAGCCCGATGAAGCGATCGAGTCCTTTCGCAGCTATCTGCGGCGCGCGCGCCGGATCAAGCCGGCGGAGCGAAAAGAGATCGAGGGCTACATCGCCGAGATGGAGGCCTTGAAGGCGACAATGACGGCGACGATGCGGGATGAGGCGGCGGCCGCCGCGGCCGCGGCAACCGACAAGGCGGCGCGCGGTGCCGAGCGCCCAGCGCCCGCGGAGAAGGCGGCGCCGCCGCCCCCATCGGCGACGGCCGAAGGCGGTTCGTCGTCGGCAACCGGTAAGACCGAGCCGTCCGAGACGCCGCCGCCGGTGACCCGCCTGCGCCGCGGCGACGCCGAGTCGACCGACGCCGGCCCGTCGACAGCCGACGGGAAGATCCAGCCGGCCCGGTCAGGCGGCGGCAGCTGGCATGCCCCGGTCGCCTGGGTCGGCGTCGGCCTGACGGTGGTCGCCGCGGGCGTCGGCGTATTCGGCATCCTGCGCAATCACAGCCTGGTGAGCGAATTCGATCAATCGTGCGCCATCGAACCGACGACGGATCGGGCCTATGCGGTGCCGATGTCGTCGCACAGCGATGCCTCGTGCATCACCCTGCGCAACAACTACTCGCTGGCGTCGCAGGTGGCGGTCGGCGCTTTCGTCGGCGCGGCGGTGCTGGGCGGCGTCAGCCTGGTGATCGCGTTGACGGCGCCGACGCCGGCCCGTGAGAGCAGCTCGGAGGTGAGCTGGTCGTGCGCGCCCGGCTTCACCCCCGGGCACGGGCCGTCCGTCGGCTGCCACGTCCGTTTTTAAGCGGCTTTTGAGCGCGCCACCGCCTCAGGGGCCGGCCGGCGTGTCGTGCAGCTGGCGGATCTCGCTTTCGCCCTCGCCGGCCGCCGTCAGGAAGCGCTTGGTCCACTCGATCGCCTCCGCCTTCGACTTCACTTGCAGAAGGGCGAAGCCGGCGATCAGCTCCTTGGTCTCGGGGAACGGCCCGTCGGTCACGGTGAACTTGCCGCCGCCGTCGATCCGGACGCGGGATCCCTTCGAGCTCGGCAGGCACCCCTCGGTGGCCAGCAACACGCCCGCCTTGGCCATATCGCCGATCAGCTTGCCCATCGTGGCCATCTCCTCCTGCGTCGGGGGTCGGTCAACCTCGGGCGTACCGGGGCGGTAGATACATAGGAACCTCATGGATTGTCTCCTCTGCTGGGGTTGGGAGCGGCGCCCCCGGTCGATTTGACCGGGATTCCAACGCCGCTCACCCATGACGTCAATCGACAACCGCCCAGATCGACAGCGCACGACAGCGCATACGACCGCGCGCCCAACTTTTTATTGCGGTGACAGCCCAGCCGCGGGCCGGTGTTTCCAGGTCACACAAGGAGACACCGATGAACCGAATCCACCTGACCACGTGCATGGCGCTGGGCATCAGCCTGGCGGGATCGGCCTGCGACGGGATCCAGGACGCCTCGCAGCCGGGGAACCTGGTCCCCAGGACCGTCGACGAGGATCCGACGCTGTCCGCGATCGAGCTCAACCATACCAAGCTGCACTTCGCCACCTTCGGCGATCCCAGCCGGCCGGTGATCGTCTTCCTGCACGGCGGCCCGGGCACCGACTTTCGCGAGATGCTGCGCATGAACCAGCGCTACGGCGATGGGTACGCGCTGGCCGACGATCACTACCTGGTGTTCTGGGACCAGCGCGGCTCCGGCCTGTCCCGGCGTCACGACTGCGGGACCTATACGCTGGACGTCATCGACCAGGATCTGGATGCGGTGATCGACCACTTCTCGCCCGGGCGCTCGGTGATCCTGGTCGGCCACAGCTGGGGTGGGATGTACGCGACCGCGTATCTCAACCGTCACCCCGACAAGGTCGCGGCGGCGGTGCTGATCGAGCCGGGCCCGTTGAACGCCGCGATGTTCGACAGCGTCTCGAGCCAGATCATCGACTTCGACGTCTTCTCCGAGTGGCTGAATGACTTCGCGTGGGACAGTCAGTTCCTCAGCCCCGACGATCACGCGCGCGCCGACTACCACATGCTGGAGGGGTTGCGGGATTCGCAGCCGCGCTTTCACCAGCAGACCGCGATCGACCCGGCGCCGGTCTGGCGTCTCGGCGCGGTTGCCAGCCGGTGCATCCAGCAGCTCGGCATGCGCGACGGCAAGGCGACCTACGACTTCACCGATCATCTGGCCGCCTTCACGAAGCCGGTACGCTTCATCGCCAGCGGCGAGAACGAAGTCATCGGCGTCGCGTTTCAGCAGAGGCAACGCGCGCTGTTTCCCAACGCCGATCTCGCGGTCGTCGCCGGCGCCGGCCACGACCTGACCTGGACCCGCCCGGCCGAGACGGTGGCCGCCATCCACTCTTACCTGACGGCGGTGTCGCAATGACGCGGCGGAGCTTGCCCGTCACCTCGAAGGCGGCGAAGGCGGCGTTGATCGTTTTGGTCGGAACGTCGGCGTCGATCGTCAGCTCCTTCGGTACCACCGCGCACGCGCAGGCCTTCTCGCGTCTCGAGCCGGGGCAGCAGACGCTGACCGTCGAGGCGGGGCTGCAGGCGGCGGTGGTGACGTCGGTCGGATACGCCGCCGGGGTGCGCGTGCCGGCGATCGACCGAACGGTGATGCCCTTCCTGCAAGGGAGCCTGCCCGTGGCGCGGCCCGACCTGGGCGACTACGCCGCGCGCGCCGGGGCGCAGGTGAGCCTGCTCGATCTCGGCTGGCTCGACATCTCGACCCAGCTGGCCTTCGAGGTCGAAGGGACCGAGAACAGCCTGTACCGGGCGACCGCGTTGCGCACCGATCTCGTGCTGCTGGCCGGCCACTATGGACGACACTGGTTCGCCGCCGCCGAGGGGGGCTACGACCACTCCTGGCTGACGTACATCAAGAACAGTGACTGGTACCGGAGCTATTTTTACGCCGGTGCCAAGGACGGGTGGTACGGCAACTCGGCGGGCACTGTGCACGCCGGCCTGAAGGGCGGGCTCACGCTCGGCAGCGTCGAGCTGATCGCGCGCGCCGGTCTCGCAAAGACCGAGCGATTGAACGACCTCGATGTGCCGTTCTACGCGATGTTGGGCGCCGGCTATCGCTTCTAAGAGACGTCCCGATTAGCAGGAGCGCCCCGTCCTCGTCCTCGTTCTCGTCCTCGTTGCCTTCGGGCACGCTCGCAGCGTGACCCAGGCGCCACAGCCGGCGGCAATTTCCTGAGCGGGGTCAAGCTCGCGGTGCCAGGGGATGGCATGAATGGTGCTGTTGCCTGTGCGCAACAAAAGGAGAGCTGATGCACCGCACACGCGCTCGATCGCTCCGCTCAGGGATCGCCGGGTTGACGCTGATTGTCGTCGCAGGTCTGGTGAGCCACGACGCTCACGCGCAGGGGGCGCCGCCGGATTACGGACCGCCGGTGGGGCGCGTCATCCGTCGCATCGGTTTTGCGATTGGCGGCGTGCTGGGCGTCGAGCTGTTCGCGCCGCGCCTGTCGTTCGAGATCCATGCGGGCGAGCTGGCTTATGCCCCCCCGCCCCCGTTTCCGCCGCCGTCCTTCGAGCCGGCGCCGCCCTGTTGCGCGCCGCCGCCCCCGCAGTGCTGTTACGCGCCCCCGCCCCCGCCCCCGCCCGTCATGGTGGCGGCGACGCCCGCGCCGCCGCCCGAGCCCGCGCCGGTGCGCTTCGCGCTATTGGTGAACGGTCTCTTCCAATCTTCCAACGCGTCCTCCAATGCCTCTTCCAACGCCGGCCAGTCGGCCATCGCGGGCATGGCAGCGACGCTGCAGATGCGAACCTCGCGGCACAGCCTGGTCGGGCTGGAAGTTCAGTCGCTGACTTCGGATGAACAGTCGACCCGGACCCGGCGCGACGAGCAGGCCGGTCTGCTGCTGGGGCGTCTCTTCGCCTGGGATGCGGCGCTGGCGCCGTATCTCGAGCTGGCCGGCGGTCTCGGCCACGCGTCGATCGACACGCAGGCGCTGGAGGTGAGCGCGTCGCAGCTCATCGGCCGCGCCGGCGTCGGCATCGAGATGCGGTTGGGGCCGCACCTGGTGCTCGATGCCCAGGTGGCGCAGGTCCACCGCTTCCGGGTCGACGACCAGTCGCGCACGGTCGCCGCGAATGATCCCACCCTCATCGGCGCGCACGAACAATCGACCGAGGTTCGCGGCGGCCTTGGCTACCGCTTCTGATCGGTCGGAAGCCGGTCGGACGCCCGGTCGCGTCGGGGCGAATTTGTGACTTTCGCCTTTGGGACGCCGGGGATATGGTGCCCGCCGGGAGACAGGGATCACGGACGAGCGCCCCCAAAGAAGCGAGCTGGACCTCCTGCAGCGGGTGACCCTCGCGCTGTTCGCGATCGGCTTCGCGACCTGGCTGATTCTCGCCTGGACCGCCCATCGCCGAGAGTACTCGGCGACCGGCGCGGCCTGGCATCGGGGCGCGCGGAACTTCATCGAGATAACCCTGGTGCCCGAGGATCGCGCCAACCTCGCGTGCGCCGCCGACGCCGTGATCGACGGCCTTCACTGCGGTTTCCGCGCCGACGGTCAGCCGCATCCCCTGAACGGCGCCGCCGACGACGCGCGGGTGCTGCGTCCCTACAACACGGTGACGGGTGAGCTTTTCCTGGGTGCCGGCCTCTGGGGGTCGGCGGCGCTCGCCTCCGGTTTGCCCGCGGGGCGCTTCACGGTGCTGTGCGACCTCGACATCGTCGGGGGATTGCGCAAGGTCGCGCTGCGCTGGGCGCCGACCGGCGCCTTCGAACCGATCAGAAGGAGCTTGGCGGTCGGCACGCTTCGGGATTGCGCCATCCCACCATGAGCGCGCTGGCAGCGGCGCTCGCCGCCGGCATTCGAGACCGACGGCGCGCCTGGGCGGCGCTGACCCCGATCGCCCGGATCACCACCATCCTGCTGGCGCTGATGATCGCGGCGGGCGTGGTCATGCGGTTCTGGAATCTCGCGGCGCTGCCGCGCCTGGACTTCGACGAGCATCACTTCGTCCCCGCCGCGCGCCGCTACCTGCTGGGCGGCATCGACGAAAACGATCATCCCCCGCTGGGAAAGCTCTTCATCGCGGTGGGGATATTGTTGCTGGGCGACAACGCCGCCGGCTGGCGAGCGGCTTCGTTGATCCTGGGCCTGCAAACGCTGGTCATCGCCGCCGCCCTGGCGCGTGAGCTGTTCGCCGACCGCCGGGCCGGATGGTTCGCGGCGGCGTTCTTTGCCGGCGACGGCTTCTTCATCGCTTACTCCCGCACCGCGCTGCTCGACGGCGGCCTCACCTGCCTGGTGCTCTGGAGCATGCTCGCGGCGGTGACCGCCCAAACCTGGCGCGGCGTGCTGGCGAGCGCGATCGGGGTCGGGCTCGCGGCATCGGTGAAGTGGAGTGGAGGCTTTGTCGTCGTGCCGGCGATCGCCGCCATCCTGTTTTCGAAACGCGCGCCGCGATGGTCGGTGGGTCTCTTTGCGTTGGCACCGGTGGTTCACGTCGCCATCTGGCTGGTGGCGTTCGAGATCTCTGGCCGCCCGGCCGATCTGTTGGCGGTTCTGGTTCAAATGAGGGATCTGGTCAAACACCACATCGAGATTGGCAAGACCTTCAATGGGCTGTCATCCCCCTGGTACAGCTGGTTGGTGCTGTACCGGCCTCTGCCGATCAAGCTGTGGGACTACGGAACCCTGCACCGCTATTCATTCAGCGTCGGCAACCTGCTGCTGTATTTCTCCGCGTCGCTGGTGATGGCGCTGGCCTGTGCGGGCGGGATCGCCAGCCTGTTCCACGCGCGGCTGCGCGCGTGGGCGCACCGGGCGCTGGCGCACCCCAGCCTGCGCGCCGCGGTCCTCTTGACCACCGGCTGGTTTGCGCTGATCGCGCCCTGGATCGTTGGGCGCAGCTCGGGAACGTACTTTTATCATTACATGCCGCCGTACGCGTTCGCCCTGACGCTGGTCGCCGGCCTCGCCGCCCACATCGAACCGCGATATCCGCGCCTGGTCGCGCTCTACGTGGGCGCCGCGTTCGCGCTGATGCTCTTCTACGCGCCGGTCTGGGCGGAGATTCCCATCTCCGAATCGGTCGCCAACCGCCGTCTTCTGTTCGAGACCTGGCGTCCCTGACATCCGCGACGGCCGGCGCGCCGTCTCCGGATTTCGGCGAATCTCTCCGAGATCCGATGGGCCGCCGTCGCGCGTGGCGCGCGCGTCCGCGGTTTTCCACGTGATCGCGCTCCCGTGATCTGGCCCCGCATCTGCAGAGCCTGCGGGCCAGGGTTGATACGAAGAGTGGCTGGGACGATGGCTGGGAAGAGGGATGGCGTGACATGCGGATGAAGATTGCTTCTTTCGGTTTCTCGGCTTCGCTGATGCTGGCGCTCGCGGGCTCGGCGTCGGCCGCGACGGTCGCCGCCTGGGACGTGAGCACGATGCCGGGCGGAGCCAACAACTTCGGCACCTCGCCGCTCGCGGCCACCAGCAGCGACGCGCACGTGACCGTCGGCGGCCTGACGCGCGGCTCGGGCGTCGGCACCAGCGGAACCGGTGCGGCCCGCGGCTGGGGCGGCAATACCTTCACCAGCGCCGCGGAGGCGGCCGCCATCACCGCCAATCAGTTCGTGAGCTTCACGGTGACCGCGGCGACCGGCTTCAAGGTCTCGTTCAGCGGCGTCAGCACGTTCGACTACCGCCGCTCGGCCACGGGAGCGACCACCGGCGTCTTGCAGTACCAGATCGGCGCCGGCGCCTTCGTCGACGGGCCGTCACTCAACTACTCGTCGACCTCGTCGACGGGCGCGTCGCTGGGGCCGATCGATCTGTCGTCGGTGTCGGCGCTGCAGAACGTCCCGGCCGGCACGGTCGTCACCTTCCGCATCGTCAGCTGGGGCGGCACGGGCGCGACCGGCACCTGGTACATCTTCGACCGGGGCGATCTCGACCGCGTCGGACTTCGAGCTGCAAGGCACGGTGGGGGCAGCGTCGACCAACCTGCGCGTCGAGACCGCGCCCGACGGCACGGGGACGCTGGTTCCGGCGCAGACCGTGCTCAACGGTCATACCCTCACGGTGTACGCGGTGGCGCGCGACGCCGGCAACGGGTTCGGCGGCAACCAGGCGGCGACCTGGTCGCTGGCGTCGGTCACCGGCGGCGTCGTCGCCGGCGATCTGGTTCCGTCGGGCGACGGGAAGAGCGCCGTCTTCACCGCTCACGCCGCCGGCAGCGCGGCGATTCACGCGGCCGTGGTCGGGCTCACCTCGACCGACTCGGGCGCGATCACCGCGCAGGGCCCGCAGTCCAATCCATCGGCGTCGGGGCTCGCCACGCCGGCGACGGTGGCGGCCAATCAGTCGGTTCGCCTGGAGGTCGGGGTGGTTCCCGGAGCCAATCCGGCCAGCTCTGGGCTCACGGTCACCGGCGATCTCTCCAGCCTGGGCGCCGGCGCAAGCACAACCTTTCATGACGACGGACAGAACGGCGACCTGGTCGCAGGGGACAACATCTTTTCGTATCAGCTGGCCCCGACCGACGCGACCGCGGGCGGCAGCAAGAGCATTCCGATCGCCGTCAACGACGCCCAGGGGCGCGGCACCACGACCGCGATCCCGCTGCGTGTGCTCGGCTCGCTGACCATCTTCCACATGAACGACACCCACGCGCGCATCACGCCGCACAAGTGGATCGTGCCGACGCACGCGGCGATGTCGTCGGCGTTCGAGGACGTGGGCGGCGCCGCGTACCTGGCCAGCGCCGTCCTGCAGCGCACCGCGGCCAACGCCGAACGCGCTGGTCCTCGACGGCGGCGACATCTCGGAGGGCAATCCGATCGGCGACATCGGCGGCAACCTGTCGATGGTGCAGTTCTACGACATGCTGACACATGAAGCTGCTGGCCCAGCGCGGTCGCGGCATCGATGCGCTGGTCGTCGGCAATCACGACGTCCGCGACGCCATCGTACATCACCAACCTCGAGGAGCTGAACAGCGCCGGCGTCCCCGTCATCTCGATCAACGTCCGCGACATCAGCACCCACCAGCCCCACTTCGCGCCCTACACCACCGTCACGGTCAACGGGACCAAGATCGGCATCGTCGGCTACACCACCCAGTCGGCCGCCGTGGGCGCCTCGCTCGCCTCGACCCTGGAGGTGGCCGACGCTGACTGGAACAGCACCGACGCGACCAAGATTCACCTCGCCAGCTACGTGAACGAGCTGCGCACCACGCAGGGCTGCGACCTGGTCATCCTGCTGACGCACACCGGGCACAGCTCGCTGGCGACCGACACCACCGTCGGCGGCGCGGCGACCACCGCGCTGCTGGTCGACGACGGCACGACCAAGCTGCCCGAGATCGCGGTCACCGGCCACTGGCACACCTGGGCCGAGACCGTCTGGCAGCCCGACAGCCTGCAACTACAAGACCATCTTCACCGAGGCGGGCAGCTACATGCACTACCTCGGCGAGCTGCACGTCGACGGACGGGGAACCTACGAGTCGTCGGTGAGCCACGTGCTGCGCAACTCGGCGTACACGCCCGATCCCGACGTGCAGGCGTTCATCGACAACCTGATCACTCAGTACAACGCCTCCCATACCCTGGCGTTCAACGCGGTGCTGGGCTACACGGCGGACGATCTGCTGCTCGACGAGCGCATGAAGTGGTGGTCGTCGGACGAGTATCCCTGGAGCGGCAACAACACCGCCGGGCAGTGGATCTGCCGACGCCGTGCGATGGAAGTGCCAGCAGCTGTTCGGCCAGTGCGACCTCTCCTTCGAGGTCGGCGGCGGCGTTCGTTCCGACATCCCGGCCGGTCCGGTGACCTACGTCGCAGGCCTACGAGACCTTCCCCTGGAGCGACGACACCGTGTACGCGGGTCAACATGACCGGCCAGGAGTTGATGACCTTCCTCAAGGTCACCAACCTCGACGCGGCCCTGTCGCGCGAGCTTCATGTGGTGGGCCACGACGGCGTGCCGACGTCGGTCACCTTCAACGGGCTGCCGCTTGATCTCGACCACATCTATACGGTCGGCATCACCAACTACATCTACGACCATCCGCCGGCGGGCTGGACCTGGTCCGACCTGTCG
Organism: uncultured Pseudomonadota bacterium; assembly: GCA_963778795.1. GTDB lineage: Bacteria > Myxococcota_A > Polyangia > Fen-1088 > Fen-1088 > DASRQZ01. Next base: position 570,194 of record CAVZVU010000001.1, read on the forward strand.
CCGCTGACCTCGACGGTGCTGTGCGCGCGACGGGATCATCGAGTTCATGCAGCAGTACCCGGTCGGAGATCCCTACACCGTGGGCGGCCCGCGCTATCGAGCTCGACACGTCAGTTCGCCGGCGAATACCGCGGCGTGGTCACCATGATGAACGACAACGACACCAAGCCGGCGTTCGAGGACGGCTTTCTGCGCCTGCTGAGCGCCACTCCCGAGACGCTGCAGCGGCGCGGGAGCGCGCAGGTGCCGGCCGATCTGGTCAATGTCGACGGCACCATCAATCCGGCCAACCGCCTGGCGGAAGCGGAGCTGTATCGCAGCTACCTTGGATTCAAGACCGGCGCGCTGCAAGCCGGGCGACATCGTCGAGGTGCGGGGCAAGGGGAGCTTCTTCGGCGGCAACCCCGAGTTCGTCGACCAGGAAGGGATCTACGCCAACGGCGTGGAGTTCAAGATCGTCGGACACGACGCGAGCCTGGCCAAGCCGGCGTACATGGCGTCGATCAACACCTTCTGGGACGACGCCCACAAGAACCACTACGTCGAGTTCCTCGCGCGCAAGGCCTCGGCCAACACGGTGACCGACCAGTTCGGCACCACCATCAAGCTCTGGGACGCGACCGCCTTCGCGGCCAAGACCATCCCCGGGGCGGTGAACGACCTGCTGCTGATCACCGGCATCCCGACGATGGAGAGCTACTCGACGCGCTTCCGTTGCAACACCGTCGACCTGGCCGCCAGCAAAGGGATCACCGACTACCCCGCGACGTCGACCGTGACCTCGCAGGTGAACCCGCTTTCACCGGAGGGGACCGGATCGGCGATCGCGCTGACCGCGACGGCGGGCGCCAACGCGCCGACGCTGACGCTCGCGCCGGTGGCCGACGCGCAGGTGTCGAGCGTGAACGCCGGCACCAACTACGGCACCGCCACGAACATCTTCATCCAGAGCGCCACCACCGGCTTTGGCAACGAGCGCGGCTGGCTGCGGTTCGACCTGTCGACCCTGCCCAGCAACTCGGTCATCACCAGCGCGTCGCTGGAGATGTACTGCTGGAAGGCGACCGGCGCCTCGCTCGCCACCGAGGTGCACGGCGGGACCAGCGACACCTGGGCTGAGACGACGATCAACTATGGCAACCAGCCCGCCTTCGGACCGACGCTCGCGACCCAGACGCTGCAGGCCGGCAACATCAACGTTTGGTACGACTGGGACGTGACGTCGTACGTGCAGACCAAGTTCAGCGGCAACAAGCTGGTGTCGCTGCTGGTCAAGCCGACGACCGAAGACTCGACCGCTTCGCCGACGCCGAGCTATGGGTTCGATGCCAAGGAGTTCGGCAGCAACGCGCCGGTGCTGCGCGTGACGACGCAGGTGGCGGGCGCGACGGTGGCGCAGACCGAGTTCTTCTACCGCTACTCGATGGACGGCGTGACCTGGGGCGCCTGGACCAGCGCCGGGGTCGACACCAGCGCGCCGTATTCCGCGCTGTTCAGCTACCCGCAGGGTTACGGCTACTACGAGTTCTACAGCATCGCCACCGACACCCTCGGATCGTCGCAGGGGGCGCCGCCGGTGGCCCAGGCCTTCGTCCACCACGAGCCGGCGCCCGGGTACACGACCGAGGCGGTCATCTCGCTCGGCAACCTGTCGCAGGTGTACAGCGGCGCGCCGCGGGCCGCCGCCGTCACCACGGTGCCGCCGGATCTCGCGACCGCCGTCGCCTACGACGGCAGCGCGCCGGTCCCGCTGCACGCCGGCAGCTACGCGGTCACGGCGATGGTGACCCAGCCGGGCTTCACCGGGACCACCAGCGGGACGCTGGTCGTGGCCAAGGCGAACCAGACCATCACCTTCGCGCCGCTGGGCAGCGTCCCGGTGACCAGCGCGACGCTGACCGTGAACGGTACGGCGTCTTCGGGTCTGCCGTTGTCGTTCACCAGCACCAACCCGTCGGTGGCGACGGTCTCGGGGAATGTCGTCACCCTTGTCGGCCGCGGGGACCACCAGCATCGTTGCCAACCAGAACGGCAACGGCGACTTCGCGGCGGCTGCGCCGGTCGCCCAACCGCTCGTCGTGACGGCGGTGGCGCCGCCTGCGGTGCCCGCCCTCGCGCCGTTCGGACTCTTCGCCTTGGCGGCCCTGCTGGTGGCGACCGGCAAGGTTTGGTTGTCGAGGAACCGGCCGCTGGGCTAGTCGCAATCCTGGTCGGATAAGGAAAAACGCCAAGACGCCAGAGACGCCAGCGTCCGGATTTCAAGAGTCCGGACGGTGGCGTCCTGGCGTCGTGGCGTTTAGTCGACGCGCGGTCGATTCGGCGCGGCGCTGTCGCGAATTCGGGCACTCGTTTTCCGCTATTCGGAGAAGGGGGAGTCGTCAGGTCAGCGCCGCCGCGCCGACGCCTCGCTTCGACGTCGGCACGATCCTTGCGATACGACATCGACCAGGGGGACACACAACGATCATGACTCGCTCTTTTCTTTGGTGTGGAACGGCGCGAGCCGCGGCGATCGGGATTGCGGTTCAGGCGCTGATCGCGAGTAGCTGCTCGCAAGAGCCAAGTCGCGCGGAAAATGAGCCGACGGGCTCGGTCGGGCTGGCGCTCCAGGTCTCGCCGGGGGTGACGGTCACCAGCGGCGACTACGCGATCAGCGGACCGAACGGGTTCATGCGCTCGGGGACGTTGATGGTGGGCCAGACCTCGGACGTCTCGGTGGTCCTGAGCTCGATCCCCGTGGGCACCGGCTACACGCTGACGGCGAACGCCGTCGCCAGCGACGGTATCACCACCTGTTCCGGAACGACGCCGTTCGACGTCACCGGTGGCGCCAGCTCGTCGGTCGTCGTTCACCTGGTTTGCCGCGTTCCGGCGCAGGCCGGGGTCGTGGTCGCGACCGGCCAGATCAACGTCTGCCCCATCATCGACGGGATCTCGGCGAACCCCGCCGAAGCCCTGGTGGGGGCGACGCTGAATCTCGCCGCGGTGGCCCACGATGCCGACGGGGCGCCGTCGCCGTTGGCCTATACCTGGTCGGCCAGCGCCGGCTCGCTCAGCAGCACGTCAGCGGCCAGCCCGGTCTTCACCTGCACCACCGCGGGCGTCGCCACCATCACCGTCACCGCGTCGGACGGCGACCCCGCCTGCCCCGACAGCTTGATCATGAATGTCACCTGCACGGCACCTTAGTCATGATCGGGCCAAGGTACTCTGCCGCTGAGGAACGGACGATGAAGCAAGCACCGCGTGACTCGAGCGTCGCCCGCCGGGCGCCCGCCCGGCGCACCGTTACCGTCGCGATTGCGATTGGTTTCGGGCTGCCGGCGATGCAGGCGGCGCGCGCGGAGACCTCGGCCCCCGACATCGCGGTTGGCTACTCGCACGCCTGCGCGCGCAAGGCCAGCGGAACGGTGTTGTGCTGGGGCAGCAACGATTCGGGCCAGCTCGGCGACGGCACCACAATCAATCGAGCGAGCCCCGTCCCGGTGATGTCGCTGGTCGCCGAGATCGCGGCGGGGGACCTCTTCTCGTGCGCGCGGAAGAACGACGGCACGCTGTGGTGCTGGGGCAGCAACGCCTTCGGCCAGCTCGGCGACGGCACCACCTTCGATAGCTTGCTGCCGATCCAGGTCACGGCGCTCGGCGGCGGCGTGGCCGAGGTCTCGGTCGGCGACACCTTCGCGTGCGCGCGGAAGAACGACGGCACGCTGTGGTGCTGGGGCGCCGGTTTTCTCGGTGACGGCACCAACAACGGCAGCTTGACGCCGATCGCGGTCACCGCTCTCGGAAGCACCGTCGCCGAGGTATCGACCGGCGACTCGGCCACCTGCGCGCGCAAGACCGACGGAACCCTGTGGTGCTGGGGCGACAACACGTTCGGCGTGATCGGCGACGGCACGACCACGACCCGCACGCTGCCGACCCAGGTCACCGGTCTGGGCAGCACCGTCGCCGGGGTTTCGCTGGGCGACCTGTTCGGGTGCGCGCGCAAGACCGACGGAACCGTGTGGTGCTGGGGCACCAACGACAAAGGCGAGCTCGGCGACAACACGACGACCAGCCACTTTTCGCCGGCGCAGGTGAGCGCGCTCGGCACGACCGTCACGGGTGTGTCTGCCAATGGCCGCCACGCCTGCGCGCGCGTGACCGGCGGCGGCCTCCGGTGCTGGGGCTGGAACGCCTCCGGCGAGGTCGGCGACGGCACGCTGGTCGATCGTTCGCTTCCCGTCACCGTGACCGGGTTCGGCAGCTCGATCGCCGAGGTTTCGGCGGGAGTCAATCACAACACCTGCGCGCGTACGGCCACGGGCACCGTGTCGTGCGCCGGCAGCAACGCCTTCGGGCAGGTGGGCGACGGAACGACCACCAACCGCAGCACGCCGGTCCCGGTGCTCAGCGAGGTCGCGACCGTTCCGGCCGTCGACCACAAGACGCTGGGGCTGCTGGCGCTGCTGCTGGTCGCGCTCGCCATCGGGGCCTTGCGGCGCTCGGCGGCGGTCGCGCTGCTGATCGCCGGGTTTGCCGTTTCACTGACGGCATGCGACGGCACGCAGGCTCCCGCCGGTTCGGCGGAGCCGCCGCCGCCGCCGGAGGAGGTGGGGTCGATCAGCTTCGATCTGACGCTGGGGGGCAACATCCGCCTGAACACCGTCGACTACACGATCGCCGGTCCGAACAATTTCATGAAGGCCGGCAGCCTCGACGTCTCGAACGCCGCCACCGTATCGGGAATCATCCCCGGTTTGCCAGCCGCCGCCGGCTACGCGCTGACCCTCACGGCGACCGACGTGGCCCACAAGCTGACCGGCTGCCAGGGGGCGGCGACGTTCAACGTGGTCGCCGCCGCCACCACGGCGGTGCCGATTCACATGACCTGCCGTCAAGCTCCGACGGCCCCCGGCGTACCGCTCTCGCCTGCGGCGATGCTGGCGCTGGCGATCGTCCTGGCGGCGACCGGCTGCGCCGCCCTGCGCCGCCGCCGCATGCTCTAGCTGCTCACTTTCGAGTAGGATGCGCCCCGCTGCTATGGGCGCGCGCGCGGTCGTCTCCCCGGTATGGCGTTGTCTGTGGGCGGTCGCGTGGTTGGTGGTCGGCTGCCGGAAAGAGCCGGTCTCCGAGCGGAGCCCGCTTTCGTCGTCCGCTCAGTCGTCTGTTCCGTCGTCCGCTCAGACCTCGGCTCAGCCTTCGCTTCCTGCGATCCCGCCCGCCGAGGTGGCCGCGAAGATCGCGGCGATGATGGCGGCGATCGTCGACGACTTTCGTGGCGTCATCGTGCTGCTGGCCGACGAGCCCGGCGTCGACGACAAGGCGACCACCGTCGCCTGGTTGCTGTCCGAGCAGGAGCACGAACGGCTGGACGCCCTGGGCGCGCACGTGACCGCGGAGCCGGCCGCCGCCAGCGCCTTCCTTGATCAGCTGGAGGGGGCGCCGGCCCTTCACGATGCCGACAAGCTCGCCTTCCGCGATCTGATCGCGGCGCTGCCGTCGTCCAGCTCGGAACCCTCAAAGGGTTCCGAACCTCCCGCGATGGGCTCCGACGGCCAAGCCGTCTACGCCCGACGCGCTTCCACCGCGCGCATCGACAAGGATCGGGCGGTGCTCGACGGAATTCAGGCGCGCTACGACGCCGAGCTGAAGGCGATCTTCGGGCGGCTGCCGACCTCGCCGACGCGCGGGATGACCGATCGCCGCGAGGCCTGGGACGAGTATCTGGCCCTGGTGCGCCGGCAGGTGTCGGCCGACGCGCTGATCAAAGCGCACGCCGCGGATCTGGACTTGTTGACCCGCGACGGCCGCGGGGGTGGCGCGTTGCCCTGGAAGGACGACAAGGATCAGGTGACTGGGCTGCGCTTCCCGGAGAAGTCGCTGTTGCTGACCTTCGACGACGGCCCGTCTGCCCGATTCACGCCGACGATTCTCGACATCCTGGCGCGCTTCGGCGTGCACGGCGTCTTCTTCGAAGTCGGGCGCAACGTCGCCAACGGGGCCGAGCAGACCCGGCGAATCTTGGCCTCGGGGCACGCGCTGGCGAATCACTCGTTCACCCACGCTTTCCTGCCCAAGCTCGACGCCGAAGGGCTGAACCACCAGCTGGCCGACACCAACCAGGCGCTGGAGGCCGCGGCCAAGGAAAGGACCGTGCTGTTCCGGCCGCCGTACGGCGCGCGCAACGAACAGGTGCTTCGAACGGCGTCGTCGCTGGGGATGAAGACCGTGCTCTGGAACATCGACTCGATGGACTGGGCCGACCCGATTCCGCAATCGATCGCCAACCGGGTGGTGACGCAGGTCGAACGTCAAAAGCGCGGCATCGTCCTGTTTCACGACATTCACGAACGGACCACCGAGGCCTTGCCGCTGGCGATCGCCGAGCTGCAGAAGCGCGGCTACACCTTCCTGGCCTGGGACGGACGCGACTTCGTCGTGCCGCGCGGAGGTCCCCAGCCTTCGACAGTGCCTTCGACGGTGCCGATCGCGCCGACCGCGGCAGCGCCGGCCGCGAACGGGGCGTCCGCCGCCAACGCCGAAACTCCGCCGCCGACCGCGCTGGCCGGTATGCGGCTTTATCGCGAAAGCTGGGCGGTCGTCGTCGGCATCAACGCCTACAAGAGCTGGCCGCGCCTCTCCTACGCCGTCAATGATGCGCAGGCGGTGCGCGACGCGCTGGTGCGCACCTACGCGTTTCCGCCCGATCACATCACCATGCTGCTGGACGGCGAGGCGACACGAGAAAAAATTCTCGCCGCCCTGGGCGACAACCTGGCCGATGCCCGAAAGGTGTCGCACGACGACCGGGTGTTCGTCTTCTTCGCCGGCCACGGCGTCACCCGCAAGCTGCCGAGCGGCAAGAGCCAGGGCTACATCGTTCCGGTCGACGCCGCCGCGCAGAGCTTCCAGAGTCAGGCGATCTCGATGACCAACCTGCAGGACGCCAGCGACGCGATCCCCGCCAAGCACGTCTTCTTCGTGATGGACGCCTGCTACAGCGGTCTGGCGCTGACGCGCGGCGGGAGCGCGGGCGGCGGCGGCGATCGCCGGCAATATCTGCTGGAGATCACCCGGCGCTCGGCCCGCCAGGTGCTGACCGCCGGCGGCGGCGACGAGCAGGTCGCCGACAACGGTCCCGGCGGCCATTCGATCTTCACCTGGACGTTGCTGCAGGGGCTCGCCGGCAAGGCGGATCTCGACGGCGACGGCGCCATCACCGCGACCGAGCTTGCGGCGTATGTTGCGCCGGGCGTCTCGTCGCTGTCGCGGCAGACGCCGGTCTTTGGTCATCTGGTCGGCAGTGAGGGGGGCGATCTGGTCTTCGTGCTCAAACCCGAGGACGAATTCCTGAGCGAGGAGTCTCGCCAGCTGGACGGCGAGGCCATCCAGCTCAGCGCCGAGCTGGAGAAGGTCCGCAAGCAGGTCGAGGACAAGCGGGTCCGGAACGGCAACTTGAAGAAGCAGCTCGACGCCGCGACCAGTGCCCTGGCGGGCACTGGCCCGGCGTCGCCGACCGCCCCGGCGTCGCCGACCGCCCGTGACGGCGGCGGGCCGGTCCCGGGCGCGATCGCGAGCTCCAACGGCGCGACAACCGCCGCGGCGCCGGCGGGCGCGGCGAGCGCACCAGAGGGCGACGCCGCCGGCGAACAGGCGCGCCGCGAGGTGCAGCGCGGGATGAGCCTGTTTCGCGAGAAGCGCTACCAGGAGGCGGCCCTCGCCTTCGAGAACGTCGTCAAGCTTCGTCCCGGGCACGTCATGGCGACCAACAACCTCGCGTTCACCTACTTCAAGCTCGGGCGGCTCGACGATGCCATCGCCTGGTACCGCAAGACGATCGCGCTCGATCCCCGGCGCGCCATCGCCTACGCCAACCTCGGCGATGCGTTGACGCAGGCCGGACAGGTCGCCGAGGCCAAGAGCTCGTACCAAAAGTTCCTGGAGCTGCAACCCGGATCCAAGCTGGCCGACGGTGTGCGAAAGAAGATCGCGCTTCTGCCCTGAGATGGGGGGCGTCCCTAACGGGCGGCAGGTATCACGAGGACGGCGACGAGGACGAGGACGAGGACGAGGACGGGTAAATCGTTCGGGGGGAGACGTCTGGGGTGGTCGGCGGGGTTCGGGGTAGCTAGGCTCGACTGACAATGCAGCTTCCCCCCATCACCGGCAGCGTCGAGCGCGTGGCCGACATCGTGCGCAGCCTGGCCCTTGGTTCCTCGCCCGCGTCGCCCGCGGCGGTGCGCGCCGCTTTCGGCGTCGCGCTGCACATGCACCAGCCGACGGTCCTCGGCGGCGGCGACCGGACGACGGCGCCGCTGATCTCGAACCTCCAGTACATGCTCGAGCACCCCGGCGAGGGCGACAACCACAACGCGCCGGTTTTTCTCCATTGCTACGGGCGCAGCGCGGATCTGGTCGGTGCGCTGGTCGCGCGCGGGCGTCAGCCCCGCCTGATGCTCGACTACTCGGGAAATTTGTTGTGGGGCCTGGCGCAGATGGGGCAGAGCGAGGTGATCGCGGCGCTGCGGCGCACGACCGAGCCGGCGCTGGCCCCGTCGATCGAGTGGCTCGGCACGATGTGGTCGCACGCCGTGGTTTCGTCGACGCCGATTCCCGATCTCAAGCTGCACATGCTGGCCTGGCGCCATCACTTCGCCGCGCTCTTCGGACTGCCGGCGCTGGCGCGCGTGCGCGGCTTCTCGGCGCCCGAGATGCATCTGCCGATCCACCCCGACGTCTGCTTCGCCTACGTGCGCGCGCTGCGCGAGTGCGGCTATCGCTGGCTGATGGTCCAGGAGCACACCGTCGAGAACCGGGACGGGACCCGGCTTCGCCAGCCGCACCTGCCGCACCTCCTGGTGGCCCGCAGCTCCGAGGGGGAGACAGAGTCGATCCCGGTGCTGGTCAAGACCCAGGGCTCGGACACCAAGCTGGTCGGTCAGATGCAACCGCTCGGCGAGGCGAGGTCGCTCTCTCCGCTGCTGCTCGGAGAACGGTTGGTGCCGCTCTACGCGCTGCAGATCGGCGACGGCGAGAACGGCGGCGTCATGATGAACGAGTTCCCGAGCGCCTACGACCGGGCGTTTGACGAGCTTGGCGCCGGTGGCGCAGGCGGTGTGGTCGCCATGAACGGCAGCGAGTACCTGGAGGCGCTGGCCGCGCTCGGCGTCGACGAGAGCGCCTTCCCAACGGTGCAGCCGGTGTCGCAGCATCGCATCTGGGAACAGGTCGATGTGGCGCCCGGGCCAGGGTCCGCGGATCGGGCCATCGCCCGGCTGCGCCAGCGCGATCCGTCGTTCAACCTCGACCGCGCGTCCTGGACCAACGACCGAAGCTGGGTCGACGGATACGCCGACGTGCTGGACCCCGTGCTGCGACTCAGCGCCCGCTTCCACGAGCGCTGGGACGCGGCCGGCGACGCCGCGCTCGCCGATCCCGCTTACCCGACGTCCTTGCTCTATCTGCTGCTCTCGCAGACCAGCTGCTTTCGCTACTGGGGCCACGGTTTCTGGACCGACATCGCGCAGGAGATTTGCCGCCGCGGGCTCGAGTCGTTGAACCTGCCCTCGAAATAGATCCGTGGACGTGGACCTGGACGCGGACCTAAACGCTGTCATAGTCGCTGTCGTGTCCCTAGACGTGACCGTGCGGGTACACGGACACGACAGCTACTAGGTTGCAGGTGTTAATCGGCGCTTGGCGCCCATTAACACCAGCTACCTCTCGTGGTGCTGTCGCGATCAGCTATCTGCTGCAAAGCGCGACGGCGTCAGACTGTCCCAGCGCCTTGGCGCGGCAGAAGGCTTCGTTGGCTCGCGGGCTATCGTGGGCTTGCAGCGCGCGACCGAGCTGCAGCCAACCGTCGCCGTTCTCCGGCTGGCTCTTGACCTGCTGGTCGAGCTCGGCGGTCGCCTGGGTGCGATCGCCGAGGCGCCGGTAGGCGTCGGCGCGCACGAGATGGATGTTCGGGTAGTCGGGGTTCGCGCGCAGGACCTGGTCGAAGATCGCGAGCGCGGCGCGCGCGTCATCGCTGCGCAGCCGCAACAGACCGAGGTTGAAGCGCGGCGCCAGATAGGTCGGCGCGAGGCGAGCCGCCTCGGCGTAGGCTGCCTCCGCAGGCGCGATCTGCTGAAGCATCTGCAGCGTGTTGCCGCGCAGGTTCTGGGCCACGGCCGAAGCGGCGCACAGCGAGACGGCGCGCGCGCTGGCCGGCTCCGCCCGTTGTGCGTCGGCGGCGAGGGTGGCGCGCGCCGCGATCATCCAGCGTTCGGTCGAAGTCTCCGGCACGGCCGCCAGCCCGGCGAGACCGCGCGCCCGCTGGGCGGCGCTGGCGCCCGGGGCCAGGTCCTGAGCCGCGAGCGCCAACGCGTGCGTCGACTCGCCGTCGTGGGTCCGACAGCTGTCCGGGAAGGCGGGCTCGAGCCCGGTCTGCAGGAACGGGGCGATCGCCGCCAGGTCGGCAGGATCGGGTGGTCGTTCGGGCGGTCGCGTCTGGCGCGTCCCCGTCGTCTCCCGCTCCCGGCTCGGCGGTTGCCCCGTCGAGAATCCCGATCCCCACCGCTGAATCGAGAGAAACACACCGCCGCCGACGATCGCCGCGACGACCAGAAGAGCGACCGCCCGCCCCGGGCCGAAGCTGCTGCGCCGGGGCGCCGGCGAATCGGGTACCGCGTCTCCGTCTCCACCTCCGTCCCCGTCGGCCTCCCCGTCGGCATCGGCGTCGGCGTCGGCGTCGAGGTCAGCATGGCCGTCCGACTCCGCTTCAGCCTCGGCCCTGGCCACCAACGTCTGTGCCCGAGAGCTCGCCCCCGCCCCCGACGTCGCCGATTCGGCCAGAACCTGGGTCCTTCCGCTCGCGCTCGCGATCGCCGTCGTCGCTCCGGACGACGCCATGGCCTGCGTCCTGCCGCCGCCTTCGGATCTGTGCGCCGTCGTCACCGAGGTCGTCAGCGCCCGGGCGCCGGCGATTCGAATCGGCAGATTCTCGGGCAGCGGGATGACCGCCGAGAACCCGGCGGGCGGGACGCCGAGGAAGCCGGCAATCTCGGCGACCACGTCGACCATCGACGGCGGCCGCTGCGCCGGGTCCTTGGCCAGCATGCGCTTGACCAGCTGGCTGAGAACCGGGGACACCGACGGAATGAGTTCCGCCAGCTCGGCAGGCTGCTGGGAGACGTGAGCGACGATGAGATCGCCGACGCCTTCGCGGATGAAGGGCGGGCGGCCGGCCATCGATTCGAACAGGATGCAGCCGAGTGAATAGATGTCGGTGCGATGGTCGACCCGCCCCGCGCCGCGACACTGCTCCGGCGACATGTAAAGCGGCGTGCCGAGCAAGCTGCCGGTGCGGGTCTGTCGCATCGTCCCGGTGTCGTCGCCGACCAGCTTGGCGATCCCGAAGTCGAGAATCTTCACCGTCACCCGCGTGGGCGTCCCCCCGCCGGCAGCCGGAGTCAGCAGGACGTTGTCGGGCTTGAGATCGCGGTGGATGATCCCCTTTTCGTGCGCCACCGCCAGGGCGCCGGCGATCTGGCCTGCGATCGCTGCGCCGACGGCCGGGCATTTTTCGAAGCTGCCGACCCGCCCCAGGTACTCGCCGAGACTCTCGCCCGGCAGGTATTCCATGACGATATAAGCGCGGCCGCTCGGGTGAACGTCACAGTCCAGGATCTCGACGATGCCGGGGTGCTTCAGCAGCCCGGTGGCCCGGGCCTCGTTGAAGAATCGCGCGACGACATCCGCCTTCGACGACAGCTCGGGCAGCAGCACCTTGATGGCGGCCTTGCGGCCCATGTGCACGTGCTCGGCGAGGTACACCTCACCCATGCCGCCCGCGCCGATCGGACGGACGATCGTATAGGTCCCGATCTTGTCTCCCGCGATGAACCCAGACTCCAGAGCTTCCTCCCTCCGACGACGACGACGGATAGCCTCTCATCCATCATCCTGGCTGTCTTCGTCAAGATGAGACTCCGGCGTGACCGACCGGCGACGCGATCGCGACATCGCCGTCATGTCCGGGTCAGTGCGGCGCGCGCCACGGCCGGATACCCGCGCCGCAGCGGGGTTTCGCGGCGCGGGCGGATGGCCCGGCGGTTGCTCTGTATACTGGACGCGAGGCGAGTCGAGGCGACGCGACACGAAACGCGAACCCACACCCGGAGGCGCCATGAATTGCGGCACGATCAGACAGACAACGGTGACGGCCCTGCTGGTCCTCGGGGCGATGGTGGCGGAGTCGCCGCGCGCGCATGCCTGTGGCGGGCTGTTCTGCAACGGTCCGCCGGCGAACCCGCTCTCCCCGCTGCCGGTGGCCCAGTCCGGTGAAAACGTGGTGTTCAGCGTCACGGGCGATCCGACCAACGGAACCCAGGTGGTGACGGCGTATATTCAGGTGCTCTATTCCGGCACCGCGTCGCAGTTCTCCTGGGTCGTGCCGGTCATGGCGGTCCCCGAGCTTTCGACCGGGACCGATCGCCTCTTCTCTTCGCTGGCCGGCGTCACCCGGCCGACCTTCATCGCGAACCGCGTGACCGACGGGACCTGCCTCCCGGGTCCGTACTACGGAACAGCCGTCGACGCCGCTCCGGTGCCGGGTGCCGGCGGGGCCGCGGGCGCGGGGGGCGCGCCGGGCGTCACCGTGGTGTTTCAGGGGGCGGTGGGGCCATACGCCGCCGTGGTCCTGCAGTCGGCGGACTCGAGCGAGCTCAAGACCTGGCTCACCGACAACGGTTATTACCTCGACCCGCGCGCCGGTCAGATCATCGACACCTACGTCACGGAAGGAAAGTACTTCGTCGCGCTCAAGCTGCTGAACGGGCAGGGGGTCAGCGCGATCCGTCCGCTGGTGCTGACCTTCCACGGCACCGAGCCGTGCGTGCCGCTGCGCCTGACCGCGATCGCGGCCTTCCCCGACATGCCGGTCACCGTCTACATGCTGGGACCGGCGCGTGCGGTGCCGCTCGGCTTCTACGAGCTCAAGCTCGACGAGCTGCGGATCGACTGGTCGTCGGGCGGGTCGAACTACCCCGCTCTGCTGGGAGAGGCGGCGAATGAAGCCGGCGGCAACGCATTCGTGACCGAATACGCCGGGACCACCGCGGTCGCCAGCGGTCTGCTCTGGGCGGCCGGTCGATACAACGAGGCGGCCTTGCGCGCCGCCAGCACGCCGGTCACCTACGTGCAGGCATTGGTCAGTCAGGGCCTGGCCAACGACAGCCAGACATTGCCGTTGCTCTCGCAGTACATCCCCATGCCGCCGGCCGCGATCGCCGCCGGGCTCTCGCCGGCGACGTTCTACGGGAATCTCTCTTTCTACTCGACCCAGTACCCTCTTCCCCCCTCCGATCTCGCGACGCTGACCGATCAGGTGGTCGCCAACATCATCGAGCCGCGACGGGTGGCGCAGCAGATGATCGATGGCCAACCCTATCTGACCCGCATGGGAACGTACATCTCCCCCGAGGAGATGAATCAGGACCCGCTGTTCGCGTTCAATCCGGATCTGCCCGACGTCGCCGCCGCCCATTCCGCGACGCTGCGCTCCCTGTGCGGCGACAAGCAGTACCTCTTGTGCAACGCCCCGGTGCGATTGGAGCTGGCCGACGGTCGCATGGCCTTGCTGAGCAGCGGCACCGTGTCGGCCACCTGCCAGTATCTGCCGCTCGGCACGGCGCTCAAGACGCTGCCGGCGGTCGAGTTGGTCTGGAAACGGGGCACGTTCGGCGAGGGAATGCGGCAAATCGACAATGTCGCCGCGATCCAGACGGCATTGAACGCCAACAACGCCCCGTTCACGCCGAACGACGGCGGTACAGCGGGAGACGGCGGTACAGCGCGAGACGCCGGTGGATTGGGAGGCGCTGGCGGAGTGGGAGGCGCCGGTGCAGCGGGACGCAGCGGCCAGCTCGTCGAGGGGGGCGGGCACACTTTTGGTTGCGGCTGCGCCACGGCAGTGGAGGACGGCGGACCCTCCGTCTTCGGTCCCGCCTTCGCAGCCGCGCTGCTGGCCATCTTCATCGGGCGCGGCCGCCGCCGGTCGCGCCGCGCACGCTAGCTGACGGCGCAAACCAGCGCGCTATTGCCCGAGCAGCGTCTCCGCCGCGAGGGTGTTCGCGACCAGGTCGCCGAGGCTGATGCCGATGCGAAAGCTGGTCTCGAATTGATCGTAGTGCGCCAGGCTCTCGCCGTAGCCGGTGACCAGCTGCGCGTAGAGGGCGGCGCCGAGTCGGTACGGCGACGAGCCCTTGGGCCCGAGGCGCATGCGGAGCCAGGTCTCGAGGCTGCCGATCGAGAGATCGCGATCCCACCCCTTGCGCGCCAGGACGCCAAGAACGTAGCGCGCCCGCCAGGTCGGATACCCGAAGACGCGCAAGCTGTGCTCCAGCCCGAGCTCGGCGCCGAGCTGAAAGTAGCCGATGTACTTCTCGATGTACGGGTTGTCGGCCCGATCGATCCCGTAGGGGACCCAGACCTTGGGTGTCAGCAGCACGAACGCGCTCTCGCCGACGTAGCCGAACCGGGCGCGGAGGTAGGAGCGGTTCCAGCCGCGCGAGTCGCTGCCGGCCTGACCGTTCGACTCGTGCTCGATCAGGCCGACGTCCAGCGCCAGGACCGACCAGCCCGCGAGGGTCGGGTTCGCCGGGTCGAGTATCAGGTCCTTGTTGGCGAATGAGAAAAAGCCCTCGGGGTTGTAGTCGGACCCTTCGAAGGGCGAGCCGCCCGAGTAGACATCCCACAATGACTTCTGCGTGTACCCGAAGAAGAGCGCGCACCCGCGCGACTGAGGGAACAGCACCGCCTTGACGCTGACCTGGAACTTGACCTGGCTCTCCTTGGTGAAGCCGGTGATGAAGTAGTTCTCCTTGTACGCGGAGAACGCCGGCGCAACACGTCCCTCGGGAAGACGGGGACACAGAAAGGCGTCGGCCGACGCCGCCCGCGATGCGAGCGATCCGAGCAGGAGAAAGAGCAGGAAAGGGACGATGGGGCGGGGACGACGCATCGATTATCGCGGCGGCCGTCGGAGTCCGACGACCGCTGCGACGGCTGACGGTATCACACGTTGCCCGGCGCTTCGTGCGGCGATCGCGGGAGTCCGAGGTCCGAGGTCCGAGGCCTCTTAACTGAACGGCGTTGACTAGGCCAGGGCTCGATCTCTTCTTGTCAGGGGACGAGGTAGCTCGCCAGGGCGAAGCCCTGGTTCTTGATCGCCTGGGCAACCAGGCTGGCGATCTGGGTGGCGCCCGCCGATTCGAAGTGGGTGTGATCCTCGCAGAAGAAGTTGCCGATCGCGCCCGATTCGTAGGTCGCAGCGACATCGGCGCCCGGCAATGGGCAGAAGGCCAGCGACGTGTAGAGAGTGACGCTCAACTGTTCGAGGTCGATGAGCGGCACGTTGTAGGTGACGGCGGCCTGCCGGGCGGCGGCCGCGAACCGCCCGCGCGTCGGGATGGCGCTGCTTCCGGTGCAGGCAATGGAGCTGACCGAGCTGAGGAACACCGGGTTGGCGCCGCGCGCTCTCGCCGCTTGCGCCATCATGCCGAGATCGGCCATGAATCGATCGGTGCTCTCGTGCTTGGGGCAGGTCGGATCGGTGTCGTTGATGCCGAACTGAACGAATAGATAGTCTCCCGCCTTCATGCCGTTCAGCATGGCGGTCCAACCGGGTTGGAAGGTCGTCGTCGAGTTGAGCACGCACTCCCCGTCGGCGCCGAGGGTTGTGCTGACGCTGTACAGCCAATCGTTCACGCTGGTCCCGCTGATGGCGCTGTTGGTCACGGTGGCGTGGGTGTTGAAGTGCGGTTGAAACTTGCCGCCCCAACCGATCGGACAGGCCGGCCCGCCGGTCGCCATCGTCGAATCGCCCGCCAGCCAGATGGTGATGTTCGCCGATCCGGCGGCACCTGCCCCGCCGCCGGCGCCACCGGTGCCGACCGCGCCACCGGTGCCGGCTCTTCCGCCGGTCGCGGTGGCGCCGCCTCCGGTCCCGGTTCCGCCGGCTCCCGCGCTGCCGGAGACACCTCCGGTCATGGCGGCACCGCTCCCCGCCGCTCCGGAACCGGCGCCGCCGGCACCGTTGGCTCCCCCGGTGCCGGGGGTCAGCGTCGAGCCGCCGCTTCCGGACGGGGGCGCGCCGCTGCCGGCCGCGGCGTCGGCACCAAACGAACCCGCGGCGTCAATCGGCGCCGAATCGGCCGGTGAGGCGCCACAACCGGACACCGTCAAGCCCAGCGATCCGATCGCAAGACCCAACCCGAGACTCATCACGCGGATGCGTGGCCTGACGATGGTCATGGTGTCCTTTCGACGATGCGCCTTTGGACCGATCGCGCGGCGCTGTGCGCCCGGCGCGTGCCCCCGAACCCGGCGGCACGCTATCAATACGCAAACCACCGCCGAAAGTCATTTGGCGTCGTCTTTCAGGCTCTTCGTGCAACGGCTCCGTGCAGTCGCTCCGCGCGGCCTGTCCGCCCACCATGAAACCGCTGGTTACTAGATTTCCAGCTGCCGATCGCCTTGCCCCCCTTCGACGAAGAAGACACCCAGGCCGTTCCACCAGCCGCTCTTGGTGTGATCGCCCTCGAGCTCGCGCTGCCAGATGATCTTCAGTCCGGCGTCGGCCAATCCCTGCAGCGCGCCGGCGCGCACCCCCGGCATGTTCCAGTCATCGACCAGCACGACCGACCGCCGACTGAGCACCACGCCGGCGGCCGCGATCCCGAAGCGCGTGCCGGCCTGGCTATGATCACCGTCGAAGAAGTAGACGCCGATCGGGGCCTGGACCAGCTTTTCCTCGAACAGACGCTCGCACGTCGTCTGGTGAAAATCGATGTAGGCGCAGCGATCGCGGTAGCGGCGCAGATTGGCGTAAAAGGATCGACGCGCCCGCCAGCCCGGGCCGGTCCAGCGCCCCCAGAATCGGAATTTGTCGCAGGCAATGCAGACCTTGTCGACGTTCTGATAGGCGGCCGAAAGCAGGGTCAGCCCCTGCCAGGTGCCGACCTCCAGATAGCGCTCGCCCGCCGGCATGCGCGCCACCAATCGGTTGAGAAAGTTGCACACCTTGGGGCTCGACATGCCGTGCACCGTCACGACGGGGACGGCCCCCTCGAAGTCGTTGGTCTCGTCGAGCAGGCGTCGGGCGATGTTCTCGTTCATGGCACACCTCGTTTGCGATCGTCGGTGAAAGGGGAGAGTCGCGGGGACTGCGACAGTGACGGCGAGAGTCAGTTTCCCGGTTTCTCCGACCAATGTGCAAAGCCGGCGCCGAAACCCGACGCTGCGAAAAATCGGCGCGCGCCTGCTGGATCCTGGGCGCTGCCGTTCATTTTTCGACGGTGGTTGTCGAAGGGGTGCGCGACGCCACGCACAACGGAGCCTAGAATGAACGCGCGCATGGGTAACCCGTGGCTCGAGATTCCGCTCGCCGACTACGAAGGGCACATGGCGTCGCCCGAGGTTGGTCAGGCGCGCATGCTGTCGGATGCGCTGGCGGCGCTGCTGCAGGCGCATCGCCCGCGCGCGCTCGCCGTGATCGGCTGCGCCGGCGGCAACGGATTTGAGAGACTCGATGGGGCCAGCGTGCGCCGCGTCGTCGGTGTCGACATCAACCCCGACTATCTGGCCGAGACGCGCCGTCGCTTCGGCGCTGCCTTCGATCGGCTGGAGCTGGTCTGCGCCGACGTCGCGCACGCCGAGCTCACGTTCGCGCCGGTCGACCTGGTGTTCGCCGCGCTGGTGTTCGAGTACGTCGCCCGCGCCGACCTGGGCCACGCGCTGCGGTCGCTCGTCGCGCGTCTGAATCGGGGTGGCGTGCTGGCGGTGTTGCTGCAATTGCCGGCGCCGGAGGCGGCCGCGGTCACCGCGACGCTGTTCACCCGCCTCGCGGCGCTGGCGCCCGCACTGCGGCTCTTGCCTCCCGACGAGATGATCCGTGCCGCGCGCGAGGTCGGGCTGGCGCTGTCCGATGAGCGTCGCATCGAGCTTCCGACCGGCAAGTGCTTTCAGCTGCTGGAGCTCACCGGCGTGGGCGCGCTGGCGGCGGCGACGACCTGATCGCGACCAGACCGTAAGCGCTTGCGCCGACGCTGGTGCCGCCGACGCGAGCGGCATTCGCGTGCAGACCAGCCCCGGCGCGGTCCGGACCGGTGCCGATCGGCCCACAGCTACCGCCGGGTAACCGAAAGCTCGGATCGGTTACCGACGTGTAGCGGGCGGTCGCACCCGACGCCTGAAAAATGGGGCTTTCGGGCGCGAATGCCAGATGGCACGAGACCTGAAAGATTCACGGCGTCGCCAAACAGGCGGAGGTTCCATGAACGACCAAACCCAGCAACGCTCGCCCGACTCGGTACCGGTGTTGTCCGATCGCCCCCGCAGCACGCCGCGCGTTCAGGGGCTCGAGGGGGATGTGATCGTGATCGGCGCCGGCGTCACCGGCCTCACCGCGGCGCTGTCGCTCAAGCGCGCCTCGCGGCGCGTGATCGTGCTCGACGCGCGCAGCCTCCGAGAGGGCGAGAGCTGCCGTACGACCGCCCACCTCTCCGAGGTGCCCGACACGCGCCTTTCGGTGCTGTTGCGGCGCTTCGGTCTCGACGACACCCGGCTGGTCATCGAGGGACATCGCCACGCGATCGCGCATATCCAGCGCTGGCAGCAGGAGATCGGCGCGGACTGTGGCTTCCAGCGACTACCGGGCTTCCTTTACGCCGAGGCGCGCGATAAAGCGCAGCGCCAGGCGCTGGAAGCCGAGGCGGCGGCGGCCGATGCGCTTGGCTACGGCGACATCCGTACCCGCGAGATACCCGCGCGCTTCTCCATCGCGGGCGCGTTGCGCTTCGAACAGCAGGCGCAGTTCCGGCCCGGGGCGTACGTCGCCGCGCTGGAGTCGCAGATCTACGGCAACGGCAGCCTGGTGACCCGCGGCGTGCGCGTGCACGCCATCGACGATCGCGCCGACGGGCGCTGTCGGGTCTCGACCAACGGCGGCGAGCTGTTCGCCGAGAGGGTGATCCTGGCCACCGACGTCCCGATCGGAGACATCGCCGCGGTCCGCTCCAAGCTCGCGGCGTATCGGTCGTACGCCATCGCCGCGCCGGTGCCGCGCCCGCTGGGCGCGCTGCTCTGGGACCTGGCGGTTCCCTACCGGCACGCCCGCACCGCGCGCATCGGAAATCGGCACTACCTGATCGCGGGCGGCGGTGACCACCGCGTCGGCGAAGAGATCGACACGCGTCAGGTGCTGACCGAGCTTGACGAGTACGCGCGCAGCCACTTCGGGCCGCTGGTGGTCACCCATCACTGGTCGGGCCAGATCATCGAGACCGCCGACGGCCTGCCGTACGTCGGCGCCGAAACGGCCGACAGCCGCATCCTGTTTGCCACCGGCCTGTCGGGCAACGGAATCACCAACGGCACGCTCGCGGGGCTGGTGCTGGCCGATCTCGTGCGCGGACACGCCAACCCGTGGGCGCGCCTGCTGGCGCCCGACCGGGCGCGTTCGCTGGCGTCGATGGGGCGGGACGTGGGGCGCAACCTCGCTGCCGCCCGGCGGCATCTCACCCGGCGCATCAAGGAGCTGGCCCGGGACATCGAACGGCTGCCGCGCTCGAGCGGCATGTTGACCCGCCGCCAGGGTGAGCGGCTGGCCGTCTATCGCAGCGCCACCGGCGCCCTGCGCGCGCTGGGTGCCGCCTGTCCCAGCGGACGTGGTCACGTGCGCTGGAACGGCGCCGAGAAGAGCTGGGACTGCCCGACCTGCGGCAGCCGGTTCGATCTTGCGGGGACGGTGCTCAACGGACCGGCCGTGCGCGGGCTCGAGCCGCGCACGCTCGAGGACCCTTCGACCGGCACGCGCGCCGTCGCCGGGCCGCCCGCCTTCGCCCCGCGGCCCGTCCTCCCTGCGCCGTCGGTCACCGCGCCGTCGGTCGTCCCCGCGCCGTCGGCTGTCCAGCCTCAGCCGGCGCCCTGATCGCGCGCGCGGCCGAGCGCGTAGGGCGTAGACGGCTCCGCCGTCGGAGCCCATCGCGGGGGGGGCGGGACCCTTCGAGGGTCCCGATCTAGACGACGCTGCCGCTCACCATCTGGCGCTGCGCAGCGGCCAGGCCGGCGCCGGCCTCGACGCGGGCGCCGCTGGCCAGCAGGGCGCGTTCGAGCGCGCCGACGGCGGCCAGCACGTCGGCGGCGGTCATCACCCCCATGTGCCCGACGCGGAAGTACTTCGCCTTGGCGTCGGGGTGCAGGCCGCCCGCCATGACGATCCCCTCGGCGCGCACCCGTCCCACCAGCGCCGCGTCGACGCCGCTCGGATAGTAAAACGCGCTCAGCGTGTTGGCCGCGATGGCGTCGCGCGCCGGCAGCATCGCCAGCCCCAGCGCGCGGCACGCGGCGCGGAACCCGGCCGCCTGGCGCGCGTGTCGCGCGACGCGGGCCTCCATCCCCTCGGTCACCAGCTGGCCCAGGCTGACGTCGAGCGCCAGCACCAGGTTGGTGGGCGGCGTCGCGAAGTACTGCGGCGCGCCGCGCTCGTAGGACTCCATGATCGGCAGCCACTCGAGAAGATCGAGGTACAGCGACGCGACCGGCGCCTTCTTCGCGCGGCGTGCCGCCAGCGCGCGCGGACCGGCCATGACCAGCGCCAGGCCGGGAGGGGCGCCGAGCGCCTTCTGGCTGGCCGTCAAGCAGACGTCGACGCCCCAGGCATCCTGGCGCAGCTCTTCGCCGCCCACGGCGCAGACGCCGTCGACCACGGTCAGCGCGCCGTGCTCGCGCGCGATGCGCGCCACCGCCTCGACCGGCGCGCGCACGCCGGTCGAGGTGTCGACGTGGGTGACGGCCACCAGCTTGGCAGGCTGACCGGTCAGCGCGCGCTCGAGCGCGCCGAGGTCGGGCACGTCGCCGAGCGGTGCGCGCACCTCATCGACGCGCGCCCCCTGGCGTTCGAGGATCAAGCGCATGCGATCGCCGAAGTAGCCGGTGTTGACCACGACGGCGCGCTCGCCGGGATCGATCAGATTCGCGGTCGCGATCTCCATCGCCAGCGTGCCGCTGCCGGCGATGACGAACGGCTGCGCCGCCGGCGCCAGGAAGACCGCGCGCGCGTTCGCGAGCACGCGCCCGAACGCTTTCGCGAAGTACCCGTCCATGTGCCCACGCTGCGGCTGCGCCAGCGCGCCCAGCACGTCGGTGTCGAGCTCGATCGGTCCCGGGATCATCAGGGTCGTGCGGTCGGACATGCGCCAAACATACCTTGAAAAGCGATTACATTGCCCGAACCGGTCGCGCGTGAGACATTCCGCCCTGGTTGGCGCCCGCGGATTGCCGCACGCGAGTTTCGCGAATTCTCCGGTCGGATCAGTGCCCCATCTTTCTAGGAAGGAGCGCGCATGTTCTACCAGAACTACAACCCCACCGGGAACGTCCTGCTCTCGACGTTGCTGGCGGCGGTTCCGATCCTGGTGCTGCTTTACTTCATCGCGCTGCACCCGCGCCGTGATTCCACGGGGAAAAAGCACCTCGGCGTGGCCGCGCCGTACGCGGCGTTCGCCGGCGTCGTGGCTGCGTTCCTGATCTCGTGCCTGGTGTTCCGGATGCCGGGCGCTTCCGCCGTCTCGGCGTTCGCGCTCGGGACGCTGTCGGGATTTCTCGGAATCATCTGGATCGTCGTCGGCGCGATGTTCCTCTACACGATCACCGTGATCACCGGGAAGTTCGAGATCGTCAAGGAGTCGATCACCCATATCTCTTTCGATCGGCGCATCCAGGTGATCCTGATCGCGTTCTCGTTCGGCGCCGTCATCGAAGGGACGTCGGGCTTCGGCACGCCGGTGGCGATCGCGGGCGCGGTCATGGTCGGCCTGGGATTCTCACCGTTTCAGGCCGCGGTGCTGAACCTGCTGGCCAACACCGCGCCGGTGGCGTGGGGCGCGATCGGAACCCCGATCGTGACGCTGGCTTCGGTCAGCGGGCTCGATCAGCTGACGCTGTCGGCGATGGCCGGCCACCAGTTGCCGTTCGTCTCGGTGCTGGTGCCGTTCTGGCTCACGGTCACCTTTGTGCGGATGGAGGGGGGCAGCTGGAAGGAGGCGTTCGCGATCTGGCCGTGCGCGCTGTGCGCCGGCGCGTCGTTCGCGATCATGCAGCGCTTCGCTTCGGGGACGAACGCGCTGCACCTGATCACCGACGTAGTGTCGGGGGTCTTCTCGCTCATCTGCACGACGCTGTTCCTGCGCTTCGTCTGGCAGCCCAAGCACCGGTTCCTTCTGGCCAGGGAGCGGGCGGCGGCGGCGGGAATCGCTGACGGCAGCGTGGTCGCCCCGACCCGCTTTCGGTACAGCGCCGGCGAGACCGCCTACGCCTGGTTGCCCTGGGCGATCTTGATCCTGTGCTGCGCGCTCTGGGGCGCGCCCGACTGGAAGAAGTTCCTGAACGGTCTCTTCTCGGGGACGATCATCAAAGGACACCTGTTCGGGACGCCGTTCGGCGGCCCGCTGTCGCTGCCGGTCTGGGAGATGCCCCATCTTCACAATCTGGTGCAGCGCATGCCACCCGCCGTGGCGGCCGGTGCCAAGCCGGAGGCGGCGAAGTTCACGATCAACTGGTTGTCGGCCGCCGGCACCGGCGTCGTGCTGGCCGCGATCCTGACCGGCCTGGTGCTGAAGCTGTCGGCGGCGCAGTGGCGGCAGGCGATCCGTCGCACGGCCGGCCGCATGAAGACGCCGGTGCTGGTGATCGCGCAGGTGCTCGGCCTCGGCTACCTCACGCGCTACGCCGGCACCGACGCCGTGCTCGGGCTGGCGTTCACCGGCGCGGGCGTGCTTTATCCCTTCTTCTCCGCGTACCTCGGCTGGCTGGGCGTCTTCCTGACCGGCTCCGACACGGCGTCGAACGCTCTGTTCGGCAGCCTGCAACGGATCACGGCGAATCAGTTACACCTGAACGAGATCCTGATCGTCGCCACCAACTCGACCGGCGGCGTGATGGGAAAGATGATCGACGCGCAGTCGATCATGGTCGCGGGCGCCGCTTGCTACGACGATCCGAAAGAGCGGGCGCACGCCGTCGGGCCGATCTTCCGCAAGGTCTGGTGGCACTCGGTGGCTGGCGCAGCGGTGATCGGCATCATCGCGCTCCTGCAGGCCTACGTCTTCACCGGCTCGATCCCGATCCCGCCGGCCAAGTGAAGCGCGGCGCCGCGGATCGAGGCGTCGAGGATCTCGACCGGGTGCGCCGCCGGTAAGGTCACGCCGCGCGCGCGCAGCAGCTTCTGGATCTGCAGCGCGCAGCCGGCGTTGCCGACGGCCAGCAGCTGCGGCGTCGGGTCTCCAGGATGTGGCTCGACCTTGCGTTCGCCGATCGCGTCGGCGGCTTCGCGGCTCGGTCAGGTTGTAGGTGCCGGCGCTGCCGCAGCACTGCTCGCCGTCGGCGATCTCGACCAGCTGCAGGCCGGGGATGCCCCGCAGCAGCGCGCGCGGCTCGGCGCGGATCCCCTGCGCGTGCGCGAGGTGGCAGGCGTCGTGATAGGCGACGCGCGCGCGGCAGCGGATGGCGCACCGCCAGCGGCGGCAGCGCAGCCAGCAGCTCGCTGACGTCGCGCACCTTGCTGGCGAAGCCGCTGCGCGCGCGCCGCCCAGACCGGCTCGTCGCCGCAGCAGCGCGGCGTAGCCCTTGAGATGTGAGCCGCAGCCGGCGGCGTTGACGACGATCGTGTCCAGCGGCCGCTGCTCGAAGTCGAGCGATCAGGGCGCGCGCGAACGCCTTTGCCTCGTCCTCGCGTCCGGCGTGCATCGAGAGCGCGCCGCAACAGCCCTGACCGTCGGGGATCTCGACCTCGCACCCCTCGGCGCCAGCACGCGGATCGTCGCCTGGTTGACGTTCGGCAAAGAACACCCGCTGCACGCACCCGGCGACCAGGCCGACGCGTGCCCGCGCCGCGCCCTGCGCCGGCGTGCGCGCCGGCAGGCGGCTGCAGCAGGTCGCGCAGGCGCACGTCGGGCATCAGCGCGTCGAGCTGCGCCAGCCGCGCCGACAGCCGGCGCAGGAGGCCCGCTGCCGCGAACCAGACGCCGCAGACCGCTGCGCGCGTACAGCCACAGCAGCAGCGCGGCCGCCTTCAGCCGGGCCGGGTACGGCAACAGCGCGAACAGCAGCCCGCGGAAACAGCCGATCGCCAGAACGCCGCGGCGACGGCGTGTCGTTCCAGCTCGCGCGCGCGTCCGCTCGATCAGCGTGTCGTAGCGGACGCCCGACGGACAGGCCGGCATGCAGGCCATGCAGCCGAGGCAGCGATCGAAGTGCTGCGCCACCGGCGCGCTCATCGGATGGGCCGGAGATCGCCGTCGCGCAGCCCGCGCATCAGGTAGATGCGGCCGCGCGGGCTGTCCATCTCCTCGCCCCACGAGCGATAGGTCGGACAGTGCGGCAGGCAGAAGCCGCAGTGGACGCAGTCGTCGATTGGGTCTCGCGACGCGTGCGGGTCTCGCGCGTCGCTGCTCATAGGCCCCAAAGCTGATCGGTTGAACGCCAAGACGCCAGGACGCCACGGTCTGAACTTCTTGAAATCCGGACTCTGGCGTCCGTGGCGTCGTGGCGTTTCGTCTCATCCGAGCCGCGCTGGCTCATAGGCCCGCCACGAAGCGGCCGGGCGCCAGGCGCCGCTCGGGATCCAGCCGCTGCTTGAGGTTGCGCATGATCGGAATCGGCGAGCGCGCGTCTGCTGGCGCGCCCCAGACGTCGGTGGTGGCGCGCACCGCCGCCGGCGCCTCGTGCACGACGACGCTGCCGCCGGTCGGCGCCAGTTGCCGGCGCACCTCGGCGATCGCCGCCGCGATCGCCGCGGCCTCGCCGAGGTCGCCGGCGACGAACCCCAGTCCCAGCGTCGGGTAGAAGACGGTGCGCGCGGCGCGCAGCGGCCCGGCCAGTCGTGCAAGAGCGTCGTTGCTGGCCGGCTCGGCCGGCAGCAGCGCCACCTTGAGCCGGACCTGCGCCGGGGCCGCGCGCGCCTGCGCGTGGGCCTCCCAGAAGCTCGGCGCATCCGCGCGCGCCGGCGCGTCCGGTTCGCCTTCCGCCTCGAGTTCCATGTCGTTCTCCAGGCCGAGGCCGCTGCCCGCGCCGCGCAGGCGCGCGCACTGGTCGTCGACGCCGCGCGCGAATCCCGCGAACCGCACGCCGAGCCGCCAGTGCGCCGGCGCCAGTGCAGTCCCGCGGCGCGCAACGCCGCGACGGCGTCGGGCTCCAGCTGCGCCGCGCGCGCGTCGCGCAGCAGGCGCCGCATCGTCTGCGCCGCCGACGCGCGGGAAGACGACCGTCGCCGCGGTCTCGGGCCGCGGGATGCAGCCGGAAGGTCGCGGTCGCGATCAACCCGAGCGTCCCCAGCGATCCGGTGAGCAGCTTGGGCAGATCGAAGCCGGCGACGTTCTTGACCACCTTGCCGCCGCCGCGCACGCGCGCGCCGTCGGCGCGCACGAACGAGACGCCGATGATGAGGTCGCGCACCGAGCCGTAGCGCGTCCGGCGCGCGCCGAAGGCGTTGCTGGCGACGACGCCGCCGACGGTGGCGCGCTCGGGCCACGGCGGATCCAGCGCCAGCATCTGCCCGTGCGCCGCCAGCGCGCGCTGCAGATCGGCCAGCCGCACGCCGCACTCGACGGTGACGATCTGATCGAGCGGCGCGTGCTCGACGATGCGGTCGAGCGCGCTCGTGCGCAAGCACGACGTCCAGCGCTTCGGGCGCCGCGCCCAGGCCCAGCTCGGTGCCGCCGCCGACGAAGACCAGGCGCTGGCGGTCGCGCGCGCAGGCGGCGATCACCTCGGTCGCCTCGTCGAGCGTCGCCGGTTCGACGACCGCCGCCGGCACGACGCCGCCCACGGCGTCGGCGGTGCGTGCCCGCGCGCGCGCCGGGGATCATCCGCGATCCGCCTGACCAGAGCGCTCGCTGGCGTGGGGCCGATAGGGGCCGGGGCGATCGCCGCACAGCCGCGGCGTCGGAAAGATCTTGTGCGGGTTGCACATGGTGTCGGGATCGAAGGCGCAGCGCACGCGCGCCATGGTGTCGAGATCGTCGTCGCCGAACATCTCGGCCATGTACGGCGCCTTGTCGGCGCCGACGCCGTGCTCGCCGGTGATCGAGCCGCCGTAGCGCAGGCAGATGCGCAGGATCTCCGCCGGCCAGGCGCTCGGCCGCCGGTTCCTGTCCCGCGATGCGCGCGTCGTACAGCACCAGCGGGTGCAGGTTGCCGTCGCCGGCGTGGAAGACGTTGGCGACGCGCAGGCCCGCGGCGCTGGCCAGCGTCTGGATCTCGGCCAGCACGCGCGCGATCTCGGTGCGCGGGATGACGCCGTCCTGCACGATGTAGTTGGGCGACAGCCGTCCCATCGCCGCGAACGCGCTCTTGCGCCCCTTCCACATCAGCTGGCGCTCGTCCTCGTCGGCCGGCACGCGCACCTCGATCGCGCCCGCGCGCGCGGCGATCGCCAGCGCCTGGCCGGCGGTGTGCTCGACCTCGGCGCGCGGTCCGTCGACGTCCATCAGCAGCACGGCGCCCAGCCGTGGCCAGCGCTCGAGCCAGTCGACGCCGACCGCCTTCACCGCCGCCTCGATCGCCAGCCGATCCATCATCTCGATCGCCGCCGGCACGATGCCGCCGCCGATGATCTCGGAGACGCAGCGCCCGGCCTCGTCGGTCGACGGGAAGGCGGCCAGGAAGGTGCGGGTCGCCTCGGGCCGGCGCAGGATGCGCAGCACGACCTCGGTCACGATGCCGAGCGTCCCTTCGCTGCCGACCAGCACCCCGAGCAGATCGTAACCGGGTGGATCCAGCACGCCGCCGTCCCCGACATCGACGACGTCGCCGTCGGCGGTCACCAGGCGCGCGCCCCGGACGTGGTTGACCGTGAAGCCGTACTTGAGGCAGTGCGCGCCGCCGGAGTTCTCGGCGACGTTGCCGCCGATGGTGCAGACGCTCTGCGATGACGGATCGGGCGCGTAGTAGTAGCCGTCGCGGCGCGAGGTGCTGGCTGACGTCGAGGTTGATCACGCCCGGCTGCACGCGCATCAACCCGTTGTCGAGGTCGACGTCGAGGATCGCCGTCATGCGCGACAGGCCCAGCACCAGCGCAGCCCGGGGTCGGCAACGCGCCGCCCGACAGGCCGGTGCCGGCGCCGCGCGGCACCACCGGCATGCCGGCGCCGCGCGCGAGCTTCATCACCGCCACCACCTCGTCGGTGCTGGCCGGCAGCACGACCACGCTCGGCCGCGCGCGGAAGCTGGTCAGCGCGTCGCACTCGTAGGTGCGAAGATCGGCGGCGTCGGAGATGACGTTCGCGGCGCCGACCACGGCGGCCAGCTGCGCGACCAGCTGTGAGGAGACCGGCGCCGGCGGGGCGGCCGGGGCAGGGGCGGCAGAGGTCAGCGAGGGGTGGGACATCGGCTAGGGTGGCTGCGCCGCCGCGGGAAGGCCAGGCGCGAGGCGCATCAATGACACGTAGGATTGTCCGAACCCGGCGATCCGTAGTCGGCCTCGATGGCATCGTCAACCGAGATCGTGTTGTAGGCGGTGGTCCCCTGACACCAGCTCGCCGGTGTGTCGTTGGCGATGGCGTCGTAAGAGCGCGGGTCGAGGCTGAAGGACATCCCTTTGGGGACCGGCCAGGTGGTGAAGTCGACGAGATCGATCACGACGCCATTGCAGTTGAGCGCGATCCGATCGCCGGTGTTGCTGAGCTTGACCGTCGGATAGCTGAAGGTCGGGATGAAGCCGAGGGTCACGTCGGTCGACCGGGCCAAGGTCACGAACCAGCCGGGCTCGACGGTGACGTGGCGATCGATCACGTCGACGTTCGCTGAATCAGCCAGCTGACAGCCAAACAGATCGTACGTTCGCGTCGACGTGGGGAGATTGTGGATCTCGATCCATTCCCCGACGTCGTCCCTGGCGACCGTGCTGTCGGCCATGATCTCGGTGATGACCAGCTGACCCCGGGCGTTCGGCGCGACGATGATTCCCGCGTCGGGGCCGATTGCGCCGCCGATCCCCATCGCGCCGCCGGTTCCCAGCCGACCGCCGGTTCCGGTCGCGCCGCCGGTTCCGGTCGCGCCGCCGATCCCCATTCCGCCGCCGCTGGTTCCGCCCACACCCGAGACGTCGCCGGTGCCGCCGCTGCCGCTGTCGCCGCCGCCGCTGGCGTCGACCCCGAGCTTTTGAATGTCGGCGCGGACACAACCGCCCCCGACGCGCGCGAACAGCGCCGCCCCGGCCAGCCACACGACGAGGCTAGAACGTGAACGCGAGCTCACAGCCCGTCACCCTCTTCCCCCAACCCGGCCTCTTCCCCCAACCCGGGGCGCACGCGAACGCCAGTCCCGCTTCCGTGTTGCCGCTTCTTGCCCATTTCACGGCTCCGATCGTCCCCAGGGCCAGTGCGCCGGCTGCGCTTCCGATCGCGACGGCCAGCGCCAGCCGCTCGCGAAACAGCAATATACTCTGGTTGCTACACAGGCCACCTGAACGCGCAACGCTAGCATCGTCCCGGCGCTGGCTCGCCAATGGGGTGACTTCGAGGCGCGGTCGTAACCGATTTGTTTCATTTGGCTTATTGATGAGCGAGCCAGCACCGTCGCTGGCACGCCCGCGCCTGGTTGATCGGGGTCCATTCCGCAGATGTGGGACCTGGGTCGCACCTGCGCCTCTTTCCCTGAAGCTCAACATCGGCGCGCCATCCGCCGATGTGGGGAGGATCCCGCGATGGTCGCGAGTGTCCAGCCACGAGACCGCGCCGAGTCGCCCCTGCTCCAGCGCGGAGAGCCCATCGGACGCTACCTGGTGCTGGAGCTGGTGGGGCGGGGCGCGATGGGCGACGTGTACGCCGCCTACGATCCAGAGCTGGATCGCAAGGTAGCGGTCAAGCTGCTACAGGTCGCCGACGGCGGCAAGGGGGACCGGGCCGAACAGAAGGCGCGCCTTCTGCGCGAGGCGCAGGCGATCGCGCGTCTGTCCCACCCCAACGTCGTCGTCGTCCACGACGTCGGCAGCTTCGGCGAACGCATCTTCATCGCCATGGAGTTCGTCGACGGGCACACGCTGTCTTACTGGATGCACGCCGCGCGGCGCAGCTGGCGCGAGATCGTCGACGTCTTCGTGTCGGCCGGGCGCGGGCTAGCGGCGGCGCATGCCGCGGAGCTGGTCCACCGCGATTTCAAGGGCGAGAACGTCATGATCACCGCCGCGGGCCAGGTGCGGGTCATGGACTTCGGCCTCGCGCGCCAGGCGCCCAATCGCAAGAACACCGAACGGCGTGGTGGCGCCGCCGTCGCTGCCGACGGTCGATACCAACGCGACGGTCCTGCTGGCCCACCAGCAGGCGTGCGACGTCGGCGACCGTCTCGGCGAGGTCGCGCGCCAGACGCCGCCCCAACCGCTCGGCCGTCCTCCTGCCGCGTTCGAGGTCGGTGTCACCGAGACCGGTCTTCTGGTGGGAACGCCGGCGTACATGGCGCCCGAGCAGTTCCGCGGGCAGGGCGCCGACGCCCAGAGCGATCAGTTCAGCTACTGCGTCGCGCTGTACGAGGCGCTTTACGACCAGCGTCCGTTCGCGGGCACGACGATGAGCGAGCTCGCCGACAACGTCATCAGCGGCCGCCTGCGCCCGACGCCGACCACGCGTCGGATCCCGAGCTGGGTGCGGCGCGCCTTGCTGCGCGGCCTGGCGACCGATCCGGCGCAGCGCTGGCCGTCGATGGAGGTGCTGCTGGCCGCGCTCGCGCACAACCCCAACGCGCGCGGTTGGCGGTATGCGCTGGGCGGCGTCGTCGTCGCCTCGGCGGTCGCGATCGCGCTGACCGTCGGCCTGGCGCCGGCGTCGTCGTCGATCTGTCGGGTTGGCGCCGATCGCTTCGCGGGGATCTGGGAGCGTCCCGGCGACAGCGGCGGGCGCGGCGCGCGGCGGGCGGCGATCGCGGCGTCGTTGAGCGCCGTCGACAAGCCGCGCGCGCGCGAGTCCTTCGACAAGCTGGCGCAGCTCTTCGACGACTACGTGGCGCGCTGGTCGCGCATGTACCGGGACTCTTGCGAGGCGACCAACGTGCGCGGCGAGCAGTCGCACGAGGTGCTGGATCTCAAGATGAGCTGCCTGCGGGATCGCTTGAGCGAATTGCGCGCGGTCTCCGACCTTCTCGTCGAGCGAGACGCCGTCGTCGCCTCCAACGCGCTCGGCGCCGCGACCGCGTTGACGCCGATCGAGCTGTGCGCGGAGATCACCTCCGCCGGTTCGGCGCTGGCGCCGCCCAGCGATCCGGCGGTGCGGCAGCGGGTCGCCAAGCTGCGCGATCGCCTGGTCGAGATCAAGGCGCTGCAGGACGCCGGGCGCTATCGCGACGGCGCTGGACCAGGCCGTGACCGTGGTGGCCGACGCGCGGCGCACCGGGTACGAGCCGCTGATCGCCGAGGCGCTGAACCGGCTGGCGCTGCTGCAGGTCGACGTCGGTCGGACGCGCGAGTCGCACGCCACCATCGAGGAGGCGCTGTGGCTGGCCGAGGGCTCGCGCCATGACGAGCTGGTGATCGAGCTCGCCTCCGGTGAGATCTACATCTCGGGCTACCTGGATCACGACATGGCGAAGGCGCGCCGCTGGATCAATCAGGCGCGCGTCTTCCTGCAGCGTCTCGGCGGCCACGATCTGCTGCGCGCCTGGATGCTCAACAACATCGGCGTCGTGCTCGACGCCAACGGCGACTATGAGGGGGCCGCCGACGCGCTGGCGAAGTCGCTGCGCTTCAAGGAGCGCATCCTCGGCAAGGATCACCCGGACGTCGCCTTCACGCTCGCCAACTACGCCGACACGCTCAATTCGCTCGGGCGCTCGAAGGAGGCGCTCGAGCTCAGCAACCGCGGCGTGGAGATCCTGAGCAGCACCTTCGGCGCGAGCCATCCGCGGCTGGTGGCCCAGCTCACGAATCGCGCCGAGACCTTCAACCACCTCGGCCGGCATGAGGAGGCGCGGCGCGACGCCGAGCGCGCCGTGGCCATTCAGCGTGGCGAGGCGGGGCCGGAGCTGAACCTGATCTGCGCGCTCGCGCCGCTCGGCGAGGCGGAGATGGGTCTCGGCCACCCGGCGAAGGCGATCGCGCCGCTGCGCGAGGCACTGCGCATCGCCGAGGAGGCGGGCGTCACCACCGAGCTGGCGCGGATTCGCTTCGCGCTCGCGCGCGCTTTGTGGGACAGCGGCCGCGAGCACCGGCTGGCGCGCACGCTGGCGATCGTGGCGGCAGCCGCGCCGGCAGACGAGAAGGACGTCGCCGCCAGCGCGTCCACCGAGCCGATCCGCCGCGAGGCGACGGCGTGGCTGGCGGCGCACGTCGACTCACCGCCGGGCGCGGGCGCGACCAACTGACGAGGCCGGACTCCTCACCCTAACCCTCTCGCGCAGACGAGGAGAGGGGATCAGAAAGGCGGGCGAGTCGCCGCTTGATGCGTGCTCGGTCTTAGCCGCCGAGCTCGCAGATGCCGGCGCCGCAGAGGGCGTGCTGCGAGCACGAGGGATCCTGGGAGATCATCTCCATGCACTGCGTGTCGCCGCAGCGCTTTCTTCGATCCTTCTCGTAGCCATCCTTCTTCTTCTTCGCGATCGCGCGCTGCTTGCCGCCCTGGTTGCACCCGCAGCAGTCGTCGGGGACCAGCACGCAATCCGCGTCGGTCTTGCAGTCGGTCTCGGCCGCGGGGGCCGCCTTCGGCTTGTGGGCGTGCTTGGCCTGGGCATCCAGGCCCCACCCCAGCTCGGGGATCGTCACGACGCTCACCACCACGCTGGCGGCGGCGATGGAAAAACCGACGAGAACGGCGCGGCGCGCGCGGCGAAGATTTCCCATACGTCGGAAGTATACACGCCACCCGCGCTGGCCGCGCTCGGCCAACGTGGCGGCGACAACCGTATTCCAGTCGACGCGCCGCGCGCGGCGTGCTAGCCAAGTCTGACTCTGGAGGCGCCATGCAGGGACTAACGCCGTCGACGATTGCCCACAGCATCCGGTGGCAAGACGCGGTGGACGTGCTCGTGCTGACGCTGCTCTTCTCCCGCCTCTACACCTGGCTGAAGCACACCGTCGCGGTCCAGATCGCCTTTGGCCTGTTCACGCTGGTATTGGCCTCCTGGGTCGCCAACCACTTCGGGTTGATCCTGACGTCGTATCTTCTGTCGGCGGTCGGCGCGGTCACGACGGTGGTGATCGCCATCGTGTTCCAGCACGAGATCCGTCAGGGGTTGACCCGCGTCAGCGCCCTGCGCTGGCTGACCGAGCGGCGCGGACAGCGCATCGCCGGCAGCATGGCGACGACGGTCGCGGAGGCGGCGTTCTCGCTGGCGCGCCGGGGCAAGGGCGCGCTGATCGTGATTCCCCGGCGCGATTCGGTGGCGGAGCACCTGACCGCCGGCACCGCGATCGAGGGGCGCCTCTCGTCGGCCCTCATCGAGGCGATCTTCACCTCCACGTCGTCGCTGCACGACGGCGCGATCGTCGTCGGGCGGAACCGGCTGTCGCGCGCCGGCGTGATCCTGCCGCTGGCGACCGACAGCGCCGCCGCCGACAGCGATGGTGATCTCGGCACCCGCCACCGCGCGGCGCTGGGGCTGACCGACAATTGCGACGCCCTGGTCGTGTGCGTGAGCGAGGAACGGGGAGCGGTCTCGCTGGTGCACGGGGAGACGCTGCAGGTGCTCGCGGATGAGGCAGCGCTGGTCGGAGCGCTCGCGCGGCTCGGCGTTATTGGCGGGCTCTCGAAGGCGGAGGCGCGGCAGCTCAGGCCGCCCTTCCGCCTGCGGCAGCTCGGGCCGCACCTGGTGATCCTCGCCATCGTCGTCGTCGGTTGGGCGGCGATGGCGCTCGATCGTTCGCACGCGGTGGCGCGCGTCCTGCCGCTGGAGATCCGCGGCGTGGGCGAAGGGGTCGCCTTCGATCCGCCGCGATTCGCCAGCGTCGTCGTCGAGCTGCGCGGCTCGCGCCGCGAGCTGGAGGCGTTGCCCGTCGACGGGGCCGCTGCCTTCATCGATCTGTCGGGCGCGACCCCCGGCCCGCGCTTTTTCCGGGTGCAGACCAACGCGCCCGCCGGGATCGAGGTCGTCAACACCAGCCCAGCCTCCATCCAGCTGCAGCTGCGCCCGCGCGGCGCGCCCAGCACGCACGACGACCTGCCGCCGCCGGTCGGCGCCGCGCCGGCGCTTCGCGGCCGGGCGCCACCGCCGCCGCTGCGCCACTGATCACATGACGTCACCGAGACTTCGCCAATCCGTCACCTGTTCGCGCGCCGCCGCGCGTAGAAGGTCAATCTGATGGGGGCGTCGGCAAGCGGGCTCGTCGTCGGCCCGCGTGACCCGCGCGAGGGCCGCTGGCAGCGCCCCGCGTTGCGCTACCTCCTGCGCGCGACGGCGGCGATGGCGGTCTTCTACGTGATCCTCTATTTCCCGTACCCGGCGGGCAGCCTGCCGGTGCGCGCGCTGTCCTGGTATTTGCGGCAGGTCGCCGCCGCGTCGGGCGCGGCCATCCGGCTGTTCGACGCCACCGCGCAAGCGCGCGGCGACACCGTCGACGGGCGGTTCTCACTGCGCATCGTGCTCGACTGCGCGGCGCTCGACGCGCACGCTCTGCTTGCGGCGGCGGTGCTGGCATTCCCGGCTTCGTGGGCGCAGCGCGCGGCCGGCGTCTTGGCCGGGACGCTGGTGGTCGCGCTGGCGAATATCATCCGCATCGCGATCCTCTACGTCGTCGGCGTGCGCTGGCCAGCGTCCTTCGCGGTGCTGCACGAGGATGTCTTGCAACTGGCGATCATCCTGACCACTTTCCTGATCTTCGGCGGCTGGATCGCCTGGACGCGCCGCCCGCGCGTGGTCTGACCGGGACCGCCCGGCCCCGCATTCGTCGCCATCATGTGACCGTGACGTCACCGCGCGCGCGGTATGCAGCGTCTGATCGGGGCTGCCGTGTGCCCCCGGAGGAGAAATGCGGGGATCGGGATCGGGTCGGTGACGGGAAGTCCCTCGGAGCGGCTGACCGCGCTCGCGCTGGTCGTCGTCGCGCTCCCGGTGGGGCTGTTGCTGAGGCGGTTCGTCGCCCGGCGCATGGGCGACTATCGTCGCGCGCGGCTCGCTGACGTGAATCGGATCTTGAGCGCGCTGGCGACGACGGCGGGCGGGGCCTTCGAACCGGGGACGACGCTCGCGCATCACCCGCTGCTCGGCGAGCTGTGTCGCTACGGCACGGCTCACGTCGCCGCCGGTCGGCTCGCGATCGAGGTCGGTGTCAGCTATCCCGCGGGCGATGTCGACGGCGATCGGACCACTGTTCGCATCGTTCCGCCGCCGGATCGGCGCTGGCGGGTGACCCGGTTGCGCCTGCGCCGCCCCTGCGCGCCGGCGAACGATCCGCGCGCGGTCGACGGCGAGGTCGCCCGCTGCTTCGAGATCTCCGGTCCCGCCGAGCTGCCGCCCGCGGCGCGCACGGCGCTGGTGCGCGTCGGGGCGCGGGCCGCTTCGCTGGATCTGCGCGACGGAACGTTGGAGCTGGTCGCCGCCCCCGACGGCGAGACCACCTACGTGTCGCCGGTCGCGCGCCTGCACACCTTGGTGGAGCAGGTCGCCGAGGCGGCCGAAGCGCTGTTGCTGCCGAGCGGCGGCTGACGCGGGGAGGCGGCGGTTGCCGCTGGATTTGCACGCGCACGCGCATTGCATCTGAATCGGAGCATCGGAGAATCGGAGCATCGGAGAACATCGCGATGCACGACGAGGAACAAGATCGACAGAGAACCGGAGAAGGACCGAGAACAACCCCGATGCTAGAAATCTCGCCATGTCGCTGAGCCTCATCTGGACCCGCCACCTGACGGAGCGTGACGGTCGCGACTTCGATGCCTTCGTCGAGCGCGCGCCCGTGGGGCACTTCGCCCAGACACGCCGCTGGGCGCCGGTCGCCTGTGCCGGCCGGCCCTTCCGCTCGTCCTACGCGGTCGTGCGCGACGGCGGCGGACAGGTGGTCGGCGCCGCCCACGTGCTACGGGCCCAGATCGCCGGCCTGCCGCTGCCCTACGCCGTGATCGAGCGCGGTCCCGTGGTCGCCGACGCCGCGATGTTTGGCCCGGTGCTGCGCCGGCTGACGCGCGCGGCGCGCTGGCGGGGCATCGCGCGTCTCGCGGTCATGCCCTACTGGGATCTGCGCGCCGCGGAGGACGCGGGCGCGGACGCCGGTGCCAGTGCCGGTGCCAGTGCCGGTGAAATGATCGGCGCGACGCTGGTGGCGGAAGGGTGGCGGTCGGTCCAGACGGCGGCCGGCGCGCACGCCGCGACGCTCCGGCTCGCGCTGGGCGGCCGCGCGCCCGGGCCGGATGCGATCTTCGAAGGGGGCGACTTCAAGAAGCTGCGCCAGGAGATCCGCTACGCCGCGCGCGCCGGCGCCCAGGCTCGACGCGGTACCGCCGCCGATCTCCCGCGCTTCGTGACGCTCTACCGCGGCCTTATGGACCAGCAGGGCCTGCACGCGAAGTCCGACGCCTGGTTCAACGCGCTCGCCACGCTGGGGTTCGACGCCACGGGCCGGTGGGGCTGTTCTTCACCGAGCACGAAGGGGAGACCGTCGCCGGCGCGCTCACGATCCGGCACGGCTCCCTGGTGACCCTTTATCTCGCCGCCTCGGCCCCCGCGCCGCGAAAGTTCTCGAAGATGGTTCCGTGCCTGGTCGCCGCTGTCGAATGGGCGCAGGCGCTGGGCTGCGACTTCGATCTCGGCGGCGTGCCGATGGCCGGCGACACCGACGAGAAACGCCAGTCGATCGCCCAGTTCAAACGCGACTTCTCGAAGACCCGCCTCGACCTCATCGGCCAACACGCCCGCTGGCTCTTCTGATCTTTACTCGTCCTCGTTCTCGTCCTCGTCTCCGTCTCCGTCCGCCTATCCCCCCACCGTGCGGTAAAGCTGCTCATAACTCTCGCGCATGTGCGCCTCAGTGAACCGCAGCTCGACCGCGGTTCGCGCCCGCGCCCCCCGGCGCGCCATCTCCGCCCGCCCCAGCGCGGCTGCGGCGCGCAGCACCGCGGCGAGCGCGTCGACCGACGGATCGGCTGCCAGCCAACCGGTCTCCCCGGCGCAGACGATCTCGGGCACTCCGCCCACCGGGACCGCGATCACTGGGCGCCCGAGCGCCATCGCCTCCAGCAGCGCCACCGGCAGACCCTCGGTGCGCGAGCTGCACAGCACGGCGTCGGTCTCCGCGACGATCGTCTCTGGATCACGGCGATAGCCCCAGAAGCGCACGCGCTCACCCAGGCCCAGCGCCGCCGCCTGTCGCACCAGCGCCGCGCGGGACGGGCCGTCGCCGACGATGTCCAGGATCAGCCCGCCGACCGCCGCGAGCGCGCTCAGCGCGCGGTCAATCCCCTTGCGGGGCTCGAGGCGTCCGACCAACCCGATGCGCAGCGGGCCGTCGCCGCCGCCGCGCGCGGGCGGCATCGCGGCCGCCAGCGAGACGCCGTTGCGAATCACGCTCACGCGCGCCGCGACCGCCGGCACCTTCGCGCAGATCCGGCGGCGCAGGTCGTCGCTGACCGCCACCACCGCCGCCGCTCGACGCAGCGACCAGCGCGAAAACGGGCGGCAGAGCCAGTTGTCGTAGACCCGCGTCGAGTGCTCGGTGCGGATCGCCGGCACACCGGCCAGCCCGGCGGCGCGCGTGCCGAGCACGTGCGAGGCGAAGGTGTGCAGCTGCACAGCGCGCGCGCCGACGGAGCGCAGCAGATCCGCGAGCCACGCGACGCTTCGCCCGCCGGTGGCGCCACGCAGCAGGTCGCGCTTCGGCAGCCAGGTCATCGCGCGCGCCGACGGTGGCGGCGGCGTCACCACCTCGACGCCGGCGTCGGTGAAGAGCGCACGCACCGCCGGCGCCTCGGTGAACAGAGCGATGATGTGGCGCCGCGCGCCCGCGGCGTCGTCGCGCGAAGGTCGCGCCAGGCTCAGCACCATGCGCTCGGCGCCGCCGACCTCGCCGGCGACCACGACGTGAACCACCGGCGCCGGGCCGGTGCGCCCGTTGCGCACGGTGCGCCCGGCCCCCCCGTTCATGCCCGCTGCCTTTGTGGCTCGGCCGCGCGCAGGGTTCGCCCGAGCCGGATCCAGAACACCCACGCCACCAGCGCGCTGACCACCGAGGTCGCCAGCGCGATCCCCTCCAGGCCGAGCACCCGAACGAACAGGAGGTTCAGCACCAGGTTCGACACGGCGTTGAACACGCCGACGCCGACGAGGATCCGGCTGTTGCCCAGCGATACGTGCGCGCGCGAGAGCACGAGGACGATGCCGAGCGGGACCAACCCGACAAGGTGATACGGCAACAGATGGGCCATCCGCGCCAGCGCCGCTGCATCCATGGCGCCCCGTCCATAGACCAGCGTCACCAGCGGCGTGCGCAGCGCCCAAAGGCCGAGCGCGACCGCGCCGAACACCGCGGAGACCACCAAGATCGAGCGCACGACGGTCCGTCGCAGCTCGAAGCGCCGCCCGTCCGCGCCGGCGGCGGCCAGGTGGCTCAGCAGCACCGACAGGAAGGTCGAGCTCAGCAGCGAGGCGGGAAACCCCGCCAGATCGCCCGACAGGCGCAAGATCGTCCCGCCGCCCACGATCCCGAGCGCGCGCGCGATCATCTGGTCGACCAGCGGGTTGGCGCGCACGACGATCGAGCCGCCGATCTCCGACGACACCAGGCGCGCGAAGCGCATCAGCGCCGCCGGCCTCTCCAGCGTCAGGGTGCGCACGATCGGAAGGCCCGAGCGATGCAGCACGATGATCAGCCCGACCGCCGCCACCAGCTCGCCGCCCGCGAGCGCGAACGGGATGGGGCCAAGGCCGTGCCCGCGCGCCAACGCGGCGATCGCCAGCGTCACCGCCACGCCGCCCGCACCGGCCAGCGCGTCGGGAAGGAATCGAAAGCGCGCCGCCAGCAGCGCGGCCGCCAGCGAGTGCAGCGCCAGGAACGGAAGGTAGATCGAAAATCCGACCGCCATCGGCACCACCAGCGCCGCCGAGCCGCCGCTGACGCGGGTTCGGAACCAGAGCCAGACGCCGGTGCCGATCACCAGCGCCAGCGCGCTGGCGAGCAGCAGCGTGTAGCTGACCAGCGCGCCCGCGAGCCGCGGCAGCTGCGCCGGGTCGCGGCGCTGGACGCCAACGACGATCGGCACCAGCGCCGAGTCCTGGAACGACGAGAACAGCAGCGACCCCGCCAGCGTGAACAGCGCCGCGAAGAGGTTGTAGAGGTCGGTCTCGGCCGAGCGCCCGAACCAGCTGGCCAGCAGCAGCGGCAGCAGCGCGGTCAGCGCGCGATAGAGGAATTGCCAGGGGGCGATGCGGCCGACGGTCGACACCAGCGAGGCGGGGCGGCTCACGACAGCAGCTCCGGCAGGTCGCCCAGGCCGACCGAGCGGGCGCCCGCGGCGCGCGCGAACTCCAGCAGCGCCGCGAGCCGGCGCAAGATCGCCTGGGCCTGGCCCTCGGTCGCCGCGTACGGGCTCGCGCCCGCCACCACCTCGACGTTGTGGAACATGACGTTCCAGATCGGCGGGCGGTTCGAGGCTTGCGTCGTCGACAGGCTTCGTCGCGCACCTCGCGCGCAAGACCGATCAGGGCGCGCGCGGAGCCCCAGGTCGGCCGCAGCCAGCGCGCGCGCACGCGACGCTGGAAGAATCGGCGCGCGACCGGCAGGCGGTGCCAGACCCGTGGGCGAATGGTGACCGGTACCTCCCACAGCGGGCCGTCACCGGCGCGATAGGGCCGCGACCGGGGCGCCGCGGAAGTCGGGCGCACCCGGGCCGGCGCCGGTCCAGTCGACGAACGGCGTGACGCTGGAATCGACGGTGTAGCCAAGGTCGCCGAGGATGCCGAGCGAGGCTGCGCCGATGCCGAAGCGGCCGGCGCGGAACGAGCGCGCGCGCCCGCCGAAGGTGTTCACGTAAAGCGAAGTCAGAGCCGCGATCTTGGCGCGCTCCAGCGCCGGCGGCAATGCCGCCTGGAAAATTGTCGTGCTTTCGGCTTCCTCATCCAGAGACGGGCCGATGTATTCGGCGTGCAGGTGGGTTCCAAGCTCAGCGCCGCCGCGCGCAACCTGAGCCATGCGCGTCGCCGCCGCGTCGTCCCGCATCACCTCGGGGGACAGAAGATAGGTCGCCTTGACGCCGAAGTGCCGGAACAGCGGATCGAGCCGCGCGCCGATTCCCTCGTGGACGCCGCTGAACGCCGCCGGCCGCCGCACCCGCCAGCGCGGTCCTTTGTCGCGCTCGCAATCGATGGTCACGCACAGGACCGGACGCAGCGCGGATGTCGGGGGCGGACCCGCCGATGGACGAGCGGAAGAACGATCGATGCCACGGGCGTTCATGCGCGCGGTCTCCGCGCGGCGCCGGCGGGGTCGCGAACCGGCGCGGCAGCTTCCTGGATCAGTGACTCGATGCGCGCGGCATGCCGCCGCCCGTCGAAGTCACGCAGCACGCGCGCCCGCGCCGCCGCCCCCTGTTGCCGGCGGCGCTCGGGCTCGCGAAAGGCGCGCAGCATCGCGGCCGCCAGACCGGCGACGTCCGGCGGCGTCCCCGAGACCAGCGTCCCCTCGACACCGTCGTCGAGCATCTCGCCGATGCCGCCGACGCCGAATGCCACGATCGGCTTGCCCAGCGCCATCCCCTCGATCACCGCGCGCGGCAGCGGGTCGGCGTAGACGCTGGGAACCACCACGACGTCGGCGTCGCCGAGGTAGGGGCGGACGTCGGAGCGAAAGCCGAGGAATCTCACCTGGTCGGCGACGCCCAGCTGCTGGGCGAGCGCGACGCAGGCGGCGCGATGATCCTCGGCGAAGTCGGGCGGCGTGTCGCCAATGATGGCAAATGCGCAACGTTTCCGCTCGTCCATGGTCAGGCTATCCAGCATGAACCGTGCCGCACGGATCATCTCCTCGTAGCCCTTGCGTCGCAAAATTCTGCCGGCGCTGGCGAAGACCACGGTGTCGGCGCCCCAGCCCATCTCGCGCCGCAGCTGCGGCGCCACCGCGCCGGGCGTGAATGCGCCGAGATCCAGCGCGTTCGGGACGACCTGGACTTTGCCCTCGATGCCCGGGAACAGCGCGGCGCTCGGACGCGACACGCAGACGATCCGTCGCACCGTGGCGCTGCCTGCCAGCCGACGGTGCAGCGCCACCGTGGCCCACGGTACGCCGGTATAGCGCACGTGCCACAGCACCGGCACGCCCGCGCGGGCCGCGGCCGCGGCGGCGAGGAAATTGGCCGTGGTTCCGTTGCCGTACACCAGATCGTAGCCGTGCGCGCGCGCCGCCAGCCGCTGCAGCAGGCGAACGCTCTTGAGCGCGTTGCCGGCCGCCCGAAACGCGCGTGTCGCCAGCGGCGCTTGATGATCCGCGCGCTCCATCGGGCGCGTGAGCGGCGCGACGAGATTTTCGATCCAGGCGTCTTCGAACACGATCTCGTCGGCGA
Source organism: uncultured Pseudomonadota bacterium (assembly GCA_963778795.1). Classification (GTDB taxonomy): domain Bacteria; phylum Myxococcota_A; class Polyangia; order Fen-1088; family Fen-1088; genus DASRQZ01. Next base: position 610,684 of record CAVZVU010000001.1, read on the forward strand.
CGCCATCGGCGCGCAGCAGATCGGCGATCGGCCCCGGCCGTGGCAGCAGCACGGTGCGCTGCACCCGTCGCGGGTCGAGATGGCGCAGCAGCGCGTGCAGGCTGCGGCCGGGGCCACCGTCTCGTGACGTGTCGTTGATGAACAGGACACGAAGCGTTTCAGACTTGTTCATGATGTCGGCACCGAAGATGCAAATTCCGTGTAACACGACCCCGGCGCGCTGAATCGCTCGTCACACAATTGTGACTGTCGACAGTTCGTCGATTTGATTGAGTGCTGCGGAGAACTGCAATGTTAAACGTAAATGAAACCTCCAGTGACCAGGGTGTTGAAGATCAGGTCCGAATTGATCTTCACGTTCACTCGCGCTTTTCCAGCCGCCCGTACAGCTGGTTTCTCCGTTCCGCGCATTCCGCGGAGTGCTATACGGAGCCGGCCGCGGTGTACAAGACCGCGAAGCTACGGGGAATGAACCTGGTGACGCTGTCGGATCACGACACGATCGACGGCGCGCTCGAATTGGTGACGCTGGGCGCCGACACGTTCATCAGCGAAGAGGTGTCGGCGCGCTTTCCCGAGGATGGTTGCATCGTCCACACCATCGTTCTCGACATCACCGAAGCGCAGCACCGCGAGATCCAGTTGCTGCGGGGCAATGTGTATGAACTGGTGTCCTATCTTCACCACCAAGGTGTTGAATTCTTCCTCTGTCACCCCCTCTCGGAGGTGAACCGCCGCTTGCAAGCGTCCCACCTCGAACGCTGCCTGCTGATGTTTCGCAATCTCGAGATTCGCAACGGAACGCGTGACGTCGTTCACGAAGAGTGCTTGCGGCAGATTCTGGCCGGGCTCACGCCCGCGGTGATGGCCACGTACGCCGAGCGTCATCCGCGCACCCCGGTGTTCAACCTGGAGGGGCGCTACGGCCTGGTGGGCGGCAGCGATGACCACGCCGGTCTCTCGATCGCGCGCGCTTCGACCACGTACATCGGGGAGCGGTCTGGGCGCGGGGTGACGGCGGCGCTGCGCGAACGGCGCACCGCTCCTGCGGGGACGCACGGCACCACCATCGTGCTGGAGCACAACGTCTACGGCGTGCTGGGCGGGTACCTGGCCGCGTCGGGCCAGCTCGACGAGGCGGCGTCGGTCGGCGTTGCCGACGGCGGTAGCGGTGAGGGTGGCGGCGCGCAGCCCGCGTCTCAGGCGGCGTCGCAACCTTCTTCGCTGGCGGCGACGCTGGCCCACTACGCCACGCGGCTGGCCGAGGCGCAGGCGCAAGAGGAGGAGGACGAAGCGGAGCATCAGGCGGCGGAATCGCTGAAGGGCGAGGAGGCCCGCGCGCGTGCGCGTGAGCCGGTCGGCCTCGCGAGCATTCCGGCGCGCGGACACACCGACGCGACCCAGGCGCACCTGGCGCACCTGCTGGAGGCGGTGCTGGTCAAGACCGGCCGCGAGGCGTTCGCGCCGTTCGTGCAGGCGCTGACCAAGATGAACCCGATCGAGCTCGCCGACAGCCTGCCGGCGATTGTGAAGAGCATCGTCGCCGCGATGCCGGCGCTGCTGGGCGCCCGCTGGCACGCGCACGACATCCTGTCGGCGCGCCGCTACGGCAGCGGCCTGGGCGTGGCGAACCCACCGGTGCAGTCACCGCGGGTGGCGGTGTTGACCGACACCATCGACGACGTCAACGGCGTCGCCATCGGTCTGCGGCGGCTGCGGCGCGCGGCGATCGCCGCCGGCCACGATCTGCGCCTGGTGTCGTGGGGCGAAGGCGATCACGTGTCGGTCGACGACGATGACCACGACGGCGTGGTGCGCCTGCCGGCGCTGGTGCGCCATCGCCTGGCCGATTACCCCGAGATGGAGTTCGGGCTGCCACACCTGCCCAGCCTGCTCAACTACCTGATCGAGAACCGGATCGATCTGGTGCAGTGCTCGACACCCGGGCCGGTCGGCATCATGGGGCTGCTTCGCGGCGCGCCTGGCCGGCATCCCGGTCGTGGGGCAATACCACACCGATCTGCCCGAGTACTGCACGCGCATCACCGGCGATCCGATGACCGGCGTGCTGATATCCAAGCTGGTCGGCTGGTTCTACGGCGCGATGGATCGGGTCTTCGTCCCCTCGCAGGCGGTCGCGACGCGCGTCGCCGAGCTGGGCGTGGCGCCCGAGAAGGTGGCGCGCATGCCGCGCGGGATCGACCTCGATCTGTTCCGCGCGTCGCGCCGCGACCCGCACGCATTCGCCCCCTTCGGCCTCAACGGCGAGCCCAAGGTCCTGTATGTGGGGCGGCTGTCGCGCGAGAAGAGCCTCGACGCGCTGATCGACGCGTTCGCGCTCGCCTCGGTGTCGGTGCCCGAGGCGCGGCTGGTGATCGTCGGGGCCGGTCCGTATGCCGACTCGCTGGCGGCGCGCGCCGGCGCCGGCACCGCCAGCGGCGCGCACGGACGGGTGCTGTTCCTCGGCGCGCGCACCGGCGACGAGCTGGCTACGTTGATGGCCTCGAGCGACGTCTTCGTATCTCCCAGCGAGACCGAGACGTTCGGCAACACGGTCGTCGAGGCACAGGCGTCGGGCCTGCCGGTCGTGGTCGCCAGCCGCGGCGCCGCGCGCGAAAACATGATCCATGAAATCACCGGACTGGTCGTCGACGCTCGCCGCCCGCAGGATCTCGCGACCGCGATCTCGGGGTTGCTGGTCGACCGCCGGCGCCGTACGCTGATGGCCGAGGCAGCCAGCGCGTTTGCTCGACGCTACAGCATGGACAGCGCCGCCGACGGAACCTTCGATGAATATCGTCGCTTCATGACCGAGTGGGCGCAAAGGGACGCGGCTCGTTCGCCCCGCGCCGACGCAGGAGGCGCAGGTGGCGCAGGTGTCGGAAGACAAGCAGGTGTCGCAAGACAAACAGGACATCAAGCAGGAGATCCAACCACCGCCGCCGCCCACCGTCCCCGGTTGGCCGATCGTCAACCGCTCGCGCCGTAACGCCGGGGGCCTGTCGTGAGGCTGGTCGACATCACCAGCTTCTTTCCGACGTCGTGCGGGGGCATCAAGCGCTACTACCGCGAGAAGGCGCGCGTGTTGCCCCGGCGCGGGATCGACTGTCACTTCGTGGCGCCGGGCGCGTCGGCGGGGGAAGAGGCGTTCGGCGATGGAACGCTGCACCTGCTGCCCGGGCCGCGCGTACCGTTCAGCCCCGAATATCGCCTGTTTCTGCCCGGCGGGGGCCTCGGGCGGTTGTTGCGACGGCTGCAGCCCGACGTCGTCGAGGTCGGCAGCCACTATCTTCTGCCCGACATGGTGCTGCGCGCGCTGGCGCCGCTCGGGCCGCGGCGGCCGGCGCTGGTCGGGTTCTTTCATACCGACTTTCCCCGGCAGCTGGTCGAGCCGTTCGCGCAGCGGCTGCTGCCGGCGGGGCTCGATCGCGCGGCGGTGCAGCTGGCCTGGTCGTTCGCGCGCCACCAGTTCGCGCATTACGACGCCAGCCTGGTCGCCTCGCGCGAGATCGCCGAGTGGCTGCGTGGTCTCGGGTTTCCCGGCGTGCGCTGGGTCGGGCTGGGGGTCGACGTCGACGTGTTCCACCCGATTGGCGAGCCGGCGCGCGCGACCGCGCCGCCGACGATCTCTTACGTCGGGCGGTTCTCGCCCGAAAAAGAGCTGGGCCTGTTGCTGGCGATCTGGGACGAGGTGCACGCCCAGACCGGCGCCCGCTTGCGCCTGGTCGGCGCGGGGCCGTCGCGCGCCAGCTTCGAGCGCTTCGCCGCCGACCGTCCCAGCGTCAGCGTCGAGGCCTATCTCGACCAGCCGCGCGACGTCGCGGCGGTCCTCGGGTCGAGCGACGTCGTGGTCCTCACCAGCGGCACCGAGACGTTCTCGCTGGCGACGGCCGAGGCGCTGGCGTGCGGCACGCCGGTGGTCGGGCCGGCCCGCGGCGCCGTCGGCGAGCTGATCGTCGCGTCGGGGGGCGGCCTGGCATTCACCGCCGGCTCGGCGCCGGCGCTGGGCCACGCGCTGCGCACCTTGCTGTCGCTGTCCCCCGAATCGCGCCGCGCGGTCGGGCAGAGCGGGCGTGACCACATCCTGCGCCACTTCACCTGGGATCGCGTCGGTGGACGTCTCGCCGACGCCTACGACGCGGTGCTGGAGGCGCGCGCGCGCGGGCGCGGCGATGGAGCGGGCGCCGTCCGCCCAGCCGGCGTCCCCGACGCGGTGGCTGCGGTCGACGACGAACCAGCCCAACAGCTGCGGGCGTCCTGACGGAGTCGCCGGGGCAAAAAAATGCGCGCGCAGGATGACGGTCGCGGCGGGCTCCGGACGGTCGCGGAGCGACACCCGCGGCTGATCGTCGTGGTCGGCGCGGTGGTCGGGTTGGTCGCGGTGGTGCTGGCGTCGCGGCTGCAGCTGCGCACGTCGTTCGCCGAGCTGCTACCCAGCGGAGATCCGGCGGTGCAGGCGCTCAAGCGGGCCGAGGGGCGGGTGGGGGATCTCAACCTCCTGACCGTTGGAATTCGGTCACCCGACCGCGCCGCCAATCTCGCCTACGCCAAGGCGCTGACCGAATCCCTGCGCACGCTGCCGTCGTCGCGCATCGGCCTGGTGGCGTACAACATCCGCGACCTGCAACAGTTCTTCAGCGACCACCGCTGGCTGTACGTCTCGGCGCCCGACCTGGAGGAGATCCGCGATCGGTTGCGCGAGGAGATCCTGCGCCGCAAGAACCCGATGGTCGTGCCGCTCGACGACGACGCGGGCGCGCCCGACGCGGCGGTGCGCAGCCGCCTCGAGCATCATCCGCTGGCCCAGCGTTTCCCCGACGGTTACTTCGTGCACGGCGACGTCGCCTGGGTGCTGGTGCTGCCGACCGGCGGCCTGTTCGACGAGCACGCGGGCGAGGCGCTGGTGCACGCCGTCGACAGCTTCGTCGCCGCGCATCCTCCCACGGTGTTTCACCCGGCGATGCGCGTGCAGAGCCTGGGCCCGGTGGTGGTCGGGCTCGAGAACCGGCGCGCCATCGAGCAGGACATCCTGGGCGTCACGATCTTCTGCACCGTGATCATCGCGCTGTCGATCGTGGGCTATTTCCGCGGCGTCAGCGCGATCGGCCTGGTGGTGCTGCCGGCGGCGTGGGGCACCGCGATCGCGTTCGCCTGCGGCCAGCTGGTCTTCGGGTACCTGAACTCGTCGACCGCCTTTCTGGGCTCGATCATCCTCGGCAACGGCATCAACCACGCGATCATCTTGTTATCGCGCTACCGCGAAAACGGCGCGCGCGAGGGGGCGCTGTCGGCTGCGGTGGCGACGACGGCGCGGCCGACGCTGGCGGCGGCGCTGGCGGCCGCCGCTTCGTACCTGGCGCTGGCGTCGACCAGCTTCCGCGGGTTCTCGCAGTTCGGGGTGATGGCGGCGATCGGCAGCGTCGCCTGCTGGCTGGCCACCTTCTCGCTGTTGCCGGCGTGGCTGACGGTGACGAGGTCGGCGCGACGTCGCTGGGGGGGCAGCCGCGCGTCGCGAGTGGTCGGCGCGCCGCCGCTGTCGCTGCGGCCGATCGCCGCGCTGATCGCGGCCCGGCCCCGCACGCTGCTGGTGGCAACGACCGCGATGACCGCCGCCGCGCTGTTCGGCTTCCAGCACTTCGCGCGCGCCCCGTTCGAGTACGACTTTCGCAGGCTGCGGGCCGACATCGCGCGCAACCCCGAGCGTCGCCAGCTCGACGACAACCTCAACCAGCTGCTCGGCCGCTGGCACAGCCCGACGGTGGTCCTGGCCGACCGACTGGATCAGGTGGAAGAGATTCGCGCCGCCATCCGCTCGCGCGACACCGGTCCGCGGCCGATGATCGGCAATATCCTCACGATCTATGACGTGCTGCCGGGGACGCCGGCCGAGCAGCGGCGCAAGCTGCAGTTGCTGGCCGAGATCCGCAAGCTGACGCACGATCCAGCGATCGAGCTGCTGACGCCCGCGCAGCGCGCCGACGTCGCACGGCTGTCGCCGCCCGACAATCTGCGCGAGCTCACGCCCCAGGACCTGCCGCCGCTGGCGCGCCGTCCGTTCACCGAGAACGACGGCAGCATCGGGCGCCCGGTGCTGGTTTATCACAGCGACAAGAACGTCTCGATGTGGGACGGCCGGGATCTGCTGGCGATCGCGCGCGTGCTCGAACGGCTGCCGCTGCCCGACGGCGACACGATCGAGACCGCCGGAACGCCCATGGTCTTTGGCGCCATGCTGCGCTCGGTGCTGCGGGATGGGCCGCGCGCGACCTTGATCTCGCTGCTGCTGGTCGCGGCGCTGATCGCCGTGCTGGTGCGGCCGCCGCGCGCCGCCGCGGTGGCGATCGCGACGCTGCTGCTGGGCGTGTTGTGGATGGTCGGCGCGGCCGGGTTGCTGCGCGTGCGGGTGACCTTCCTCAACTTCCTGGCGCTGCCGATCACCTTTGGCGTCGGCGGTGAGTACGCGATCAACGTCGTCGCGCGCTGGCGGCGCGAGGGCTCGGCGCTGCAGGCGGTGCGCTCCGTCGGCGGCGCGGTCCTCCTCTGTTCCTGGACCACGATCGTCGGTTACGGTTCGCTGCTGGCGGCGCACAGCCAGGCGCTGCGCGGCTTCGGCGCGATGGCGGTGCTGGGTGAGATCTCCTGCCTGCTGGCGGCGGTGGTGGCGATGCCGGCCTGGCTCGCGTTTGCCACCACCCGCCAGCACCACCGCGCCCCGGGGGCGTCGGAGCCGTCGTGAGCGGGCGGCTCGCGCGCCTCGTCGCTGGCGGCGACTGGACGCGCGCCGCGATCCGGATCGCCTTCGTCGGGTTGTCGCTGGCGGCGGTCGCCTGGGATCTGCCGTCGTCCTTCAGCTGGGAGAACGACGGCGTCGCGCCGCGCGACATCTTCGCCGGCATCGCCGAGAACCTGCGCCCGGGGTCGGCCTTCCGCTATCCCCTGCTGCATCCGCTGGCGCTGGGGCTGCTGTGCCTGCCGGTGTTGCTGCCGGCGGCGCTGCGTGCGCCGTCGCTTCGTCTCGCCGATCTGCAGCCCGCGATCCTGGCGCCCGCGGTGATGACGGCGTGCGCGCTCATCGGGCGACTGGTGGCGATCAGCGCCGCGCTGGTGGCGCTGGCAGCGTTGGGACGGATCGCCGGGCGCCTGGCCGGCCGCCGCGCCAGCCTGTGGACCGAGGCGTTCGCCGCCGCCAACCTCAGCTTCGGCTACTACGCGCGCGCGACCAACCTCGACGGGCCGGCGCTGATGTGGACGGTGCTGTCGGTCGAACGGCTGATGCGGGTCGGTGACGGGGGCGACGGGCGCGATCTCACCATGGGCGCGGTCTTCGCGGCGCTGGCGATCGCGACCAAGGACCAGGCCTTCGCGACCTACGTCTTGATCGTGCCGTTCGTGTGGGTCGCGATCGGGCGCGCGCGCGAGGCGGGGATCGCGGCGCCGTCGCTGGCGGTCGGGGCGCGCGCCGGGGGGATCGCGGCCGCGGTCTACGCCGCCGCGAGCGGCGCGCTGTTCAATCCCACCGGTCTCGCCACGCGGCTGCGCGCGCTGACGGGACCGGCCAGCGGCGACTATCGCGCGTATACCCGCGACAGCCTCGGCCTGTGGGCGAACCTGAGAGATCTGGTGACGGCGCAAGGCGAGCTCTGGTGGCCCTGGCCGATCGTCGCCCTCGCCTGGATGGGCGTGGCGCTGGCGCTGGCGCGCGCCGCGGTCGAGCGGGGGCGTCGCGCGCCGTCGGGCGCGCCGGTGCGCCTGCTGGTGCCGCTGGCGGCGGGGCTCGGCTGTCTGGTCGGCTTCACATTGATGGTGGGACGGGACGAACATCGCTTCGTCTTGCCGCTGGGATTCTGGCTGTCGTTCTACGTCGGGCTCGCGCTCGACGCCGCACAGGCGCAAGCGGCGACACGCGCGCCGGCGCTGGGGAGGGTGACCGCTGGCGCCGGCATGCTGATGCTGCTGGCGAGCCTGGTCGCGCCGATCGAGCTCGTCGCCACGCAGTGGGCGGACGGCAGGCGCCAGGTGGAACGGTGGCTGGCGACGCGCCCGCGCGGAACGTCGGTCGAGACCTACGGCCCGCTGGTCTACCTGCCGCGCTTCTCGAGCGCGTCGGCGCGCGCGCTGCGCGTCGCGCGCGTCGGTCCCGAGCCGCTGGCCGGTCGGAATCCCCAGGCCGGGATGGAGGAGCAGCGTGGGCGCATCGCCAATCTGCCGGCGCGCCGTCCCGACGTGATCATCTTGTCGGAGGGATTTGTCTCCCCGTTTCTCAAGGAGGTCGCGGTCGCCGGCGCGGGTCGGGTGCTGCCCGCGGTGGTGCGCCACGCGCGCGAGGACGTCGCCACGATGGAGATGGTGCACGCCGCCGTCGAGGATCGACTGGCCGACTACCGACTCTGCTTCGTCGCCGCGCCCCATTTGCCGCCGCCGTTGTCGCGCGGCGGATCCACGGAAGCACGGGGGCGCGGACGTGGGTCCTCGCGCGCGGGGAGGGGGCCGAGGGGTGCGAGGCGCGCGAGTAGCCGGCCCGAGCTTTTCGCCCCGCCCCTGAGTCAGGGTGTTGCAATCTGACTGAACCACGTCGCTGAGAGGTGACGCTGTTGACTTCCTCTCTCCCCCAACCATCTATTCTCCCCCTATCTATCCCCTCTCCTCGTCTGCGAGGAGAGTCCTGACGGGGCGCTGCCGCACCCCGAAAGATGAAACAGACGCGAGCGAGCCGAGCCATGCTGTCGGGGCCGGTGGTACCAACCCCGACTACCCTCTGGCGGCGGCAAACCCCGTAGGAGAGTCTGGGGCGGGCCCGACGGACCCCCAACTGTTGCAGGGCGGGCTCGCTCGCCTGAGCACGTATAGCAGGATTTACGGCGAAATCGGGCCCATCCGCTGCCGGCAGGAGGATGGAGATGAAGGCAGCGTTCACGGTAGTGGCAGGGATAGACGTTCATCGGGACACGGTGGTGGTCTCGGTGCGAAAGAAGAGCGCGGGCGCCGAAGACGACGCCGTAGAGACGCGTACGTTCGAGACATTTCGCGACACCTTGGTGTCGATGACGGAGTGGCTCGAGGCCGAACAGGTAGAGGTGGTCGGACTCGAGAGCACCGGAGTGTACTGGATGCCAGTTGTCCGCGTGCTGCACGAGCGGCTGCCCAAGTTGCTGGTCTGGCTCGTCAATCCGCTCGACGTCAAGCGGCGCGCTGGGCGCAAGACCGATCGCAAGGACAGTCGGTGGCTCTCCGAGCTCGTGCTCTATGCTTCGGTCACGCCAAGCTACGTCCCTTCGCGCGAACAGAGTGAGCTGCGAAAGCTTACTCGCCACCGGACCAAGCTCGTCGCGGACCAGACGCGGTATCAGAACCGCATTCTCAAGGAACTCGAGGGAAGCGGCGTCAAGCTGGCCTCCGTAATGAGCGACTGCCTTGGCAAGACGGGTCGCGCCATCATCGATGCTCTTCTCGTCGGCGACCCAAAGGTCGACGTGGCAAATCTCGCGATGGGAAGCCTCAGGAAAAAGATCCCGCTAATCCGTCGCGCGATCGATGGCTCGTTCACTCCGAGTACGAAGCTCGTGCTCCACCAACTGCTCGCGATGGTCGACCTGACAGCTACGAAAATGCTCGCCCTCGACGAAGAGATCGCCCGCCTTATGCAGCCGTGGAGTTCCGACCAGAACCTGATCGTGACTATCCCCGGGCTAAGCGGGATTTCGTCGGCCGCAGTGCTCGCCGAATCGGGGACAGACATGAGCTTCTTCCCATCGCAGAAGCACCTGACCGCCTGGGCAGGACTAGCGCCCGGAAGTGAAGAGAGCGCTGGCAAAGCCAAGCCGGCACCCGCTCGCAAAGGCAACAAGTACCTTCGAACCGCCCTCGTCCAGTGCGCTTGGTCGGCCGTCCGGATGAAGGACGGATTCTGGCCCGTTGTCTTTCGCCGGTTACGCGCCCGCTTGGGGCCCAAGAAGGCCATCGTGGCAATCGCACGCAAAATGCTCGTCGCGCTCTTCCACATCCTCCATGACCGCGTTCCATACCGCGACCCAGACACGCCTCCCTCGAATCCCGAAACCCGCCAACGCCTCGTCCGCCGCTTCCGCGACAAGCTCCAGGCACTCGGCTACTCCGTCCAGATCACCCCTCTACCCACCCCCGGACAGGCTGTTTCATAGCAGGGCTAGGGTGAGGAGTCCGGCCCGCCGCCGCAACCGCTACTGGAAGGGTGCTTTGCGAGGGATCGACATGCCGAGGTTTCGGAGGCAAGCTCGTCGCGTTGCTACGAAATCAACCTGGGAGGGTGTTCCCAGGACCAGTTGCCCATGAGAGCCTTCGTCTTCGGTCTTGTTCTCGTATGCCCGGCCTGCTTCCCAATGCGTGCCATCGTTCGGCGCCCTCAGGCCGGCACGGTGGTGGATGCTCGAACCGGTGCGCCGATCCAAGGTGCCCGCGTGGTGGTGGAATCGTGGCAGGTGCAAGCCCCTCCGGGCAACATGGCCTATCGATGGTTACTGCACACGATCGAGAGCAAGACGGACGGCATGGGTCGGTGGCGCGTGGACGAGGAGAAAGATTGGAGATGGGCCGTCCTCGCGGCGGATGGGTTTCCTGTCTTCACGGACAGCGGCTGCGTCGAGGCAGAGGGTTACGAACCCGCAGTCGTAAATCCGTGGCGATCGGAGAGTGCCGCGCCCCACCAAGCAGTGAGGGAGGAAATCATTCAGACCAGGATACCGGAGGTCCTTCGCCTGGCGCCCGGGCACGGGCGCGTTGTCGGCGGGGACCGTGTCTCGTTATGCGGAGTCTCCTTGAAGGCTCCCGGGCAACCAGAGTGAGGTGGCCGTCCAACCATACGCGCGTTGCAGCGGACGGTGCTTGCGCGCCTCCGCTGAACGCGTGATCGTAGGGCGGACGGGGGTTGTGTGTGATCCGAAGATCATTGCTCCTCATGATGGCGACGGTGTGGGCAGCCTGTACTGTCCGGCCAAGGGGACCAGCGAAGGTTTCCGATCCGGTGTCGCCAGGGCCGTCTATTGCTGACTTCGAATCCGCTTGTGATCAAGGACGGCCCACGGCGTGCGTCGCTCTCTCTGTTGATTTCGCGATTGGGGGCCACGGCGTCAACCAAGACCGGCGAATCTCCGCTTGCTACGCGCAGCGCGCGTGCTCAAAAGCACCGCTCCCAGGTTGTTGTTCGAAGCCACTGGGCGCGAGCCCTGTCCGTTTGGACGGCCACCGTCCAAAGTCCGGACGGGTCGCAACGAGGAATCAGGCGCTCAGTTTGGATGGTGCGTGCACTTGTGCGGACACGAGTCGTGCCAGTTGCGGCGGGCTGGTTCGCAGGGGCCTCACGGCGGGAATAGTCGGGCCGGACTCCTCACCCTAGCCCTCTCCTCGCAGACGAGGAGAGGGGACAAAAGGGGACGAGGAGAGGGGATAGAAATGGGAGGCCAGAGGATTGGAGAGGGACGCCTCTCAGCGACGCGGTTCGGTCTGCAGCCAGGCGAGCGCTCGTTCCTCGGCCCAGTAGATCGGGACGCCAGGGCCAGCGGCCGGTGACGAAGCCGGTGTGGCCGCCCCAGGGGGTGATCTCGAAGGTGACGTGGGGGGAGGCGGCGGCGTGGGCCTGCGCCAGGGCGTCGGCCGGGAAGAAGGGATCGTCGGTGCTGCTGATGCACAGCGTGGGGACGGCGACGCGTGGCAGATAGCGGAGCGCGCTCGCGCGGGCGTAGTAGTCCTCCGCGCTCGGGAATCCGTGCAGGGGCGCGGTCACCTGCGCGTCGAACTCGCTCAGGGTGCGCAGCGCGCGGATGCGCTGCGCGTCCAGGTGCGCGGTCTCGCGCGGAAAGCGATTGAGCACGTCGATCGCCTTGGCGCGCAGGCGATTCATGAAGCGCGCGCCGTAGAAGCGGCCGACGCCGCGATCGAGAAAGCGCGCCGACGCCGCCAGATCGTAGGGGACCGAGATCGTCGCCGCCGCGCGCACCGCGCTGGCGGCGCCCCGCTCGCCCAGCCACTTGAGCAGCACGTTGCCGCCCGAGCGAGAAGCCGATGGCGTACAGCGGGGTCGCCGGCTCGCGCGCGATCAGCGTGCGGATCGTGAAGTCGAGGTCTTCGATCTCGCCGGCGTGGTACAGGCGCGGGCGTCGGTTGCGCAGCCGGCGCCGGATGTTGCGCGGATCGCGCGCGCACGAGCGGAAGTTCAGCACCGTGCCGCGCCAGCCGGCGCGCGCCACCAGCTGGGCCAGCCCCTGCGTGTGCAACGAGTAGGCGCTGCCCTCCAGGCCGTGCAGCAGCAGCACGCGCGGCGTGCCGGCGGGGCCGGCGGCGTGGTCGAGCACCAGGTCGTCGTCGTCGTCGGTCGTGAGCACCTCGCGCGTGAAGGTGACGACGTGGCGCGAGCGGGCGATGCGCGCCCAGACCGTCTGGAGATGCGCGCCCGGCAGCCACCAGGCGGCGGGCACCGATGCGCGCCGGAGCGCCTGTCAGCAGCGTCATCCATGGGTCCACTCCAGATTGACCCAGCCTGCGGGCGACGCCCCGGTCACGGGTGCGCGACGTTTCTGAAAACTCGACGGCGGCGGCGCCACCGCCGCCCGCCCAACCGTTAATCTGATGCCGCGCCACAAATGAGGACGGTCACCGAGAGCGCTCGCGAAGTGCCGGTCATCGCCGAGGTCGACGTGCTGGTCGTCGGCAGCGGCCCGGGCGGCCTGTCGGCGGCGCTGGCCGCGGCGCGCGCCGGCGTCAGCACGATGCTGGTCGAGCGCTTCGGCTGCCTGGGCGGCAACATCACCGTCGTCGGCGTCGAGAGCATCGCCTGGTACCGGCGCGAGAAGACCGTCGACTGCGAGGGGATCGGCATCGAGCTCGAGCAGCGCGCGCAGGCGATGGGCGCCACCAGCCCCGAGCCGCAATCGAAGAGCGAGGCGATCAACGCCGACATGTTCAAGTACGTGGCCGACACGCTGGTCGAGGAGGCGGGCGTGACGCCGCTGCTGCACGCGGTCGCGATCGACGTCGTCATGGACGGCGACACCATCCAGGGCGTGATCACCCACAGCAAGTCGGGCCGCGGCGCGATCCTGGCGCAGCGGATCATCGACGCCTCGGGCGACGCCGACCTCGCCCACTTCGCGGGCGCGCCCTATCGCCTGACGCCCAGGGAGCAGATGCTGCCGGTGACGGTGATGTTCTCGGTGAACGGCGTCGATCGGCGCCGCTTCCTGGACTACGTCGCCGAGAACCCGACGACCTACAAGCGACTGGGGCCTCGCCTGGGACACGCAGAAGGGCGGCAAGGAGGACGATCTCTTCAGCCCGTATCTCGAGAAGCCGTTCGCGCGCGCGCGCGCCGAGGGGCGTGATCCCGCCCGGCCTGAAGAGCATCGGCGGCACCTGGAGCACGATCACCGACTCCGGCGAGGCGACCTACCTCAACATGATCCACCTGACCGGCTACGACGGCACCGACGTGCACGACCTGACGCGCGCCGAGATCGAGGGGCGCGCGCAGGCGCTGCAGGCGATCAAGGCGCTGAACCACTTCGCGCCCGGCTTCGAGCAGCGCCAGGCTGCGCACCTACGGCATGACGGTGGGGGTGCGCGACACGCGCAAGATCGAGGGGCGCTACAACCTGACCGAGCACGACGTGCGCAACCAGGCGCGCTTCGACGACTCGATCGGGATCTTCCCCGAGTTCATCGACGGCTACGGCGTGCTGGTGCTGCCGACGACCGGCCGCTACTACCAGGTGCCGTACGGCGCGCTGGTTCCCCTGCGCGTCGAGAACCTGCTGGTCGCCGGTCGCTGCATCGCCGGCGACGCGATCTCGCACGCGTCGGTGCGCAGCATGATGTGCTGCGCGGTGATCGGGCAGGGGGCCGGCGTCGCGGCGGCGGTGTCGATCAAGGACGGCGTGACCGTGCGCGACGTCAGCATCGCGCACGTGCAGGCAGAGCTGCGGCGTCAAGGCGCGCGGCTCTCCTGACGCAGGGGCGTCGGCCAGCTGCCGGTGCCGCCACCGGCGCCGGCACGCTGGCGCCGGGCGACCGCCACGAACAGCGCGCCCGACAGCAGGAAGGCCCCCACCGTCGCCTGTAGCCCCAGCGGCACCGACGAGCGGTCGGCGAGCCAGCCGACCACCGACGCCGCCGGCGCGTTGCCGAGCAGCTGCAGCCCGAACATGAACACCGCCTGCAACGTGGCGGCGAGCTGCGGCGGCCCGAGCTCGTCTACCACGGCGGCGGCCGGGCCGTTGTAGACCGACAGCAGGAACACCGTCACCGTGGTCAGCACCATGAAGGCCGGCCTCGCGGTCACGATCAGGGTCAGCGCCGCCAGCGGGGCGGCCAGCAGCATCGACGCGCCAATGGTCAGCGCGTGGCCGCCGGCCCGGCGCCGGTTGAGCGCATCGCCGGCATAGCCGCCCGCGACCACGCCGCCCGCGCCGGCGACCAGCCCGACCGCGGCCATGAAGACGCTGCCCGCCACCAGCGGGAAGTGGCGATCCTCGACGATCAACCAGCGCGCCCAGAAGATCAGGCCGCTGGCGCCGAAGGTCGCGAAGATGCCGCCGCCCAGCGCCAGCAAGTAGGTGGGCGAAAGAAGATAGGCGGTCGCCGGCAGCGCGTGCGGCCGCGCCAGGCGCGCCGGCGCGGCCAGGAAGGCGGTCGCCGCCGCCAGCAGAACCGCGGGGCCGCCAGCGACCCAGAACACGCCGCGCCAGCCGATGATCGGCGCCAGCACGCCGCCCAGCACCAGGCCGCTGGTGCCGCCGAACGCCATGCCCAGGTTGTAGATGCCCAGCGCCCGCCCGCGCCGCGAGGCGGGGGCGGCGGCGCACAGCAGCGCGTTCGCGCTCGGTCCGTACGCCCCCTCGCCGACGCCGACCAGCGCGCGGCAGATCAGCAGCGCCGGGAACGACCCGGCCAGCGCCGAGCCGATGGTCGCCGCGGCCCAGATCAGGATGCCGGCGAAGATGACCCGCCGCGGCCCGATCCGATCGGTGATCGGCCCCGAGCCGAGCGACGCCGCCGCGAACACGATCAGGTTCACCGCCGCCAGCCAGCCGAGCTGGAACTTGGACAGCCCGAATGAGTCGCCGATGAGCGGCGACATCCCGTAGACCACCTGGCGGTCGAGATAGTTGAAGTAGTTGATCAACGTCAGCAGCGGCAGCGGACTGATCGTGCCGGCCGACGTCGCGGGGGGCGCGGGTGTGGCCCGCGCCGGCAGAGAGCTCATCAACGCCGTCATTAAGGCAAACGCCATGCAATCGGCAATACGCGAACGCCCAACCGTCGCAACTGTCCTCGAATGGTTGCGGGACCGTCACACACGCGGGCTACCGATTCACAAACGTCGTCAAAGCCACGCCGAGAGTTCACCCGGTCGAGACCGGTCCGTGGATTGAGTCGTCTAGCATCGGATCATTACCGACCAACAGCCAACAACACAGGACACGAACCAATGAACTTGATCGATGTCTCCCACTCATCGTTGACGTTGCGTTCTCCTGTCGCGCCCTGGTTGACAGCGCCTGAGCCGGAGCTGCCGCTGCGGCGCCTGGTTCTGGTGACTGACGCCTGGAAGCCGCAGACCAACGGCGTCGTCAACACGCTGGTGCGTCTGGTCAACCACCTCGAGTCGCAGGGGACCGAGGTGCTGGTGATCGCGCCCGACGCCCACCGGACGCTGCCGTTGCCGTCGTACCCCGAGATCCGGGTCGCCTGCGATCCCTGGCGCGCGATCCCGCGCATCCGGGCCTTCGAGCCCGACGCCATCCACGTCGCCACCGAGGGGCCGCTCGGCTTCTGGACCGTCGGCTGGCTGCGCCGCGCGCGGCCTGCGCTTCACCACCAGCTTCCACACCCGCTACGCCGAGTACCTGAGCGCGCGCGCTGCCCGGTGCCGCTCGAGTGGGGCTACCAGCTGGTGCGCTGGTTCCACGAGCGCGCCGAGCACACGCTGGTCAGCTCGCAGTCGCTGCTGCGACGAGCTGCAGGAGCCGGCGGGTGGCGCGGCGCCTGGTGCACTGGCCGCGCGGCGTCGACGCCACGCTGTTTCACCCCGACCGCCGGCGCCGCGACGTCTACCAGCTGCCGCGCCCGATCTGGCTCTACGTCGGCCGCGTCGCGGTCGAGAAGACGCTGGAGGACTTCCTCGAGCTGCCGCTGCCGGGCACCAAGGTCGTGGTCGGCGACGGGCCGTCGCGCGCCGACCTCGAGCGCGCGCTTCCCCGACGTCGTCTGGCGCGGCTACCGCTTCGGCGACGATCTGGCCGCGCACTTCGCCAGCGCCGACTGCTTCGTCTTTCCGTCGCGCACCGAGACCTTCGGCAACGTCCTGCTCGAGGCGATGGCGTCGGGCTTGCCGGTGGCGTCGGTGCCGGCGCCCGGGCCGATCGATCTGGTCGAGGAGGGGGTCAACGGCGCGATCGACGACCAGCTGATGCGCGCCTGCCTGCGCGCGCTGCGCTGCTCGCGCGAGCGGACGCGCGCCAGCATCCTCGGCGCGGACGCTGCGCGCGGGCCACGAGGTCTTCCGCGCGCACCTGGTGCCGGTCGCGTCCGGGCGCGGGCCGAGCGCTTCGCTGCCGAGCCGCAGCGACGCCGGCGACGATGTCGGCGCGGCGCGGCGGCGGCGCTCTGAGCCGCTCAGGGCAGCCGGAGCAGCGGTTGTCCCAGGCGGATCACCTGACCCTCGGCGACGCCGTCGCACAGCGCGAAGCCCCTCGGGCGCGAAGACGATGATGGTCGAGCCGAGCTCGAACCAGCCCATCTCCTCTCCCTTGCGAAACGGCGGCGTCGCACGCGATCACGTTGGGCCCGCGGTGACGCAGGTGCAGCAGCACGTCGAGGAAGTGCAGTCGGATGCTGGCGACCAGGATCGACGCCACCGGCACCAGCGTGACCAGCTGGCCGGTCGCGCGTCGAGGCGCGTGCGCAGCACCGCGCGCTCGTTCTTGCAGAACAGCCGCTCGACCCGCTTGAGGGCGATCGGGTTGGTGTTCCAGGTGTCGCCCGAGATGTAGGTCACCCGCTCGACGCGGCAGTCGTGCGGCGCGTGGAAGCGGTGGTACATGCTGGACGTCAGCCGCAAGCGTGACGTATTGACCGTCGCGGTAGAGCTGCGACGAGCTCGGGATCGACGAGGAGATCCTGCAGCGTGTAGGGAAAGCCCTTGGCCTGGATGAGCTCGGTGCCCTCGATCGGGCCGCAGGCGCCGACGATCGCGTCGCACGGGCTGACCAGCACCGCCGGGTCGGGGTCGATCGGGCGCGCGCCCGGCTTGAGCTCGCGGATGAAGCAGTCGTGCAGGCTGGTGAACTCGCGTCTTCGCCGCCTCGTCGAGATCGGGGATCGGCGAACAGGCGCCAGATCGCGATCGACAGGTCGCGCACCAGCGGGTTGCTCGATCTTGCTGAACCAGCCCATGAACTGGGTGGCCAGCTGGCGCGGGATGCGGTTGGTGAGCAGAAAGTTGAGATCCTCCTGCAGAGCGAAGCGGGCAATGCAGCGATCGGATGTTCATGTGACGATGAGACTCCTGGTGTCTTCGAGTCGAGGCGGCTGGTGAGCTGGCCGATCTATGTGGCGGGCGCGGCGGCGCTGGCGCGCTCGCTTGCCGCGGCTGAAGTCGCGCCTGGAGCTGTCGAAGGCCAAGCACCCGTCGCTGCGCGGGCACGCGCGCATCGGCGCGCTGGATCGCGACGCTGGTGCCGTTCTACGAGTACGACGAGGACGGCTCTTTCGCTCCGACGACGCGCCCGCCGAGATCGCCGACCAGCGCCACGCCGGCTTCATGCGCCTGGCGGCGCTGTACCGCGAGCGCTTCGCCAAGACCGCCGCGCTCACCGACGAGGTGGAGGAGGGCATCTCCGATCTGCAGTTCACCGCCGCCTACCGCGTCCCCTTCCAGTACAGCCGCTTCGTGCGCCAGCACCTGCAGCGCCGGGGTCGTTCCTCGCGTCGTCGTCGGGCGTGACGGTGACCGACCTCGACGGCAACAGCCTCTACGACCTGACCGGCTCGTACGGCGTCAACGTCTTCGGCTACGACTTCTACAAGGAGTGCATCGACGCGCGGCAGCGAGCGCGTGCGCGCGCTCGGCCCGGTGCTGGGCGCCTATCACCCGGTGGTGGCCGTACAACGTCCAGCGGCTGCGCGAGATCTCCGGCCTCGACGAGGTGTCGTTCCACATGTCGGGCACCGAGGCGGTGATGCAGGCGGTGCGGCTGGCGCGCTACCACACCAGGCGCATCGCACCTGGTGCGCTTCTGCGGCGCCTACCACGGCTGGTGGGGCGACGTGCAGCCCGGCGTCGGCAACCCGTCGCCGGCGCGCGAGACCTACACGCTCAAGGACATGGACGACGACACGCTGCGCGTCCTGCGCACGGCGGCGCGACATCGCCTGCGTGCTGGTCAACCCGCTGCAGGCGCTGCACCCGAACGCCAACGCCGCCAGCGACTCGACGCTGGTCGACAGCGGGCGCGCGGCCGCGCTTCGATCGCGCAGCGCTACACCGACTGGCTCGAGCAGCTGCGCGCGGTCTGCACCGAGCGCGGCATCGTGCTGATCTTCGACGAGGTCTTCGTCGGCTTCCGCCTGGCGCCGGGCGGCGCGCAGGAGTACTTCGGCGTCAAGGCCGACATGGTCACCTACGGCAAGACGCTGGGCGGCGGGCTGCCGATCGGCGCGCTGTGCGGGCGCAACGAGCTTGATGAAGCGCTTCCGCGACGACCGCCCCGCCGACATCTGCTTCGCGCGCGGCACGTTCAACTCGCACCCCTACGTCATGGCGGCGATGCACGAGTTCCTGCAGCGGCATCGAGACGCCGGAGATTCGCGGTCTCTACCGCGACCTCGACCGGGTCTGGAACGATCGCGCGGAGCGGCTGAACCAGCGCCTGCTGAACGACGGCCTGCCGGTGCAGGTCGCCAACCTGTCGTCGATCTGGACCGTCTGCTACACGCAGCCCGTCGCGCTACAACTGGATGCTGCAATATTACCTGCGCGCCGAGGGGCTGGCGTTGAGCTGGGTGGGGACGGGACGTCTCATCTTCAGCCTCAACTACACCGACGCCGACTTCGAAGCGGTCGCCGACCGCTTCGTCGCCGCCGCCCGGGCGATGCAGCGCGACGGCTTCTGGTGGTCGAGCCCCGGCGCTCACCAACAAGTCGATCAAGCGCCGGGTGCTCCGGGAGATGCTCGCGCACCGTTAGAGAGTTTCGGACCCCTCACCCTGACCCTCTCCCCGCAGACGGGGAGAGGGGATCAGAAGAGAGTGGAGGTGCGGGTTAGTTAGTTGGTAGCGGGCGCCGCCTACGCGTGTTGCGCGGGCTCGATGAGCTCGCCGCGCAGCAGGTAGAGCGGCGCCTTGTGGTACAGCATGATGTCGTGGAACGGGTCGGTGAGGATCTTGGTGAACCACACCAGCGCCGGTCTTCACGTCCCGCAGGAAGAAGAGGTGGATCGGTGCGGAAGAGCAGCGCGCCGCCGGCCAGCACGATCCAGATCTTCGACAGGTGCTGCAGGATAGCCGCCGAGGTCGGTGTGGGCGTGAACAGACCGAAGAACGACGGCTGGAAGTAGAGGACCAGCGGCGTGATGCCCCACAGCGAGTGCAGGATCACCTTGCGCCGCAGGTTGTAGCCGACCTTGACCTGCTCCTTGTACTCGTGGGTCGCCTGGTTGACCTCGTCGTAGCCCTTGGGCTCGAAGAAGAAGTGTCCGACCTGGCGGATGCACATCGCGAAGGTCCAGCCGAACAGCGCGGCGGCGACCGGCTGCGTGAACAGCAGCACGTAGGTCACCAGGAAGCTGATGGCGCTGATCAGGTGGAGCGACTGGTTGATGCGGCTGTGGTGGTAGAAACGATGGTCGTCCCATCGCTGTTCTTTGAGCGCACTGAGAAATCTGTCCATGGGGCCTCCCTCCGAAGGAACCGTATCATCACTGTGTGAGCGCTCGTGGCTCCTCCGCGCAACAGTCTCGCTTCAACTTTGCGTCGGCAAGAGATACGGCAAGAGACTGACAAGAGACTGAATAGACGCACGAGTTGCAGGGTCGAGCTCCCATTTGTGACTGATGTGTTCCGTCCCGTGCCAAGTCATTGGACAGAGCGCGACAATCCGCCTACCGTGTTGCCGCAAAAGGGGAGCATTTGCAGATAAGCGATTGGCAATCGACCGGCGTGCTGGCTTGGTGGGCGCTGCTGACCAGCATCAGCGCCTTGAATATCGTCGCCTGGATCGTGGTTGCCCGTGGATTCTCGCGCCGCACCAGCTCGATGGATGCGCGGCAGCGCACGGCCCGCCGCTGGCAGCTGGTGCTGTCGGCGCTGTTTGTGCTCGGCTGCGCCTTCCGCTCGTTGCTGCCGCGCGCCGAAGGGCAACGCATCGTTCTGTTCGATTCGTGGATCTCGGCGGTGGTCATCAGCCGCGCCGTCGCGACCGTGGCCGAGCTGTCCATGGTCGCGCAATGGACGATCTTCCTGCGTGAGTACGCGCGTGGCGTCGGTGTCAGGCCGGCGCTGGTGCTGTCGTACTTCCCGATCCCGCTGATCGCCATGGCGGAGGTCTTCTCCTGGTACACGACCCTGACCACCAACTTCGCCGGCAGCATCGTCGAGGAGTCGACCTGGGCGATCACGGCGTCGCTGATCATCATCGGCTTCTGCTGGATCTGGGGCCGCTATCACGGCGCCCGCCAGCGGCTGCTCTCGTGGGTGATCGCAGCCCAGACCGTCTACTTCATCTTCATGTGCTCCGTCGATGTTCCGATGTACCGCCGGCGATGGCGGGCCGATGAGGCCCGCGGCAAGCAATACCTGTCGGTGGCCGATGGTTGGCGCGACGCGAGCCATCGGTGGGTCGTGACCCGCGCCTGGTCGGACTGGCGCGACGAGATGCCCTGGATGTCGCTCTACTTCACCGCGGGCGTCTGGATCAGTCTCTGGCTTGTGAGAACGCCCCCGTATCGCGAGATCGGTGCGTCGGCCCTCGGGCTGACACAGTCTCGTCGCACAAGCGTCAGCCGTTCGTCACCTTGACCGTTCGGGCCCTGGAGTACGGTGCCGGCGGAATCGGACTGGCGACGAAAAGGGAGGACCCCGATGACGACGAGCAGCGCCGCAGTGTCGGAAACCGCGCAGCTGACGAACCGGCTCGACACCAAGCTGGGTGCGGGCCCCGGGAGGATCGGGATCGCCCTGTTCGGGATCGTGATGGCGGTCGGTCTCGGGTACGCGGGGCTGCAGCTGCTGCGCGATCTGGCCAACGTGCACGTCGGGTCGGTCGTCCCCTTCGTGATGCTGGGGATCGCCCTGCTGGTGGCGCTGGGCTTCGAGTTCGTCAACGGCTTCCACGACACCGCCAACGCGGTCGCGACCGTGATCTACACCCACGCGCTGCAGCCGCACGTTGCCGTCGTCTGGTCGGGCTGCTGGAACTTCGTCGGCGTGCTGGTTTCCACCGGCGCGGTCGCGTTCGGCATCATTTCGCTCTTGCCGGTCGAGCTGATCCTCCAGGTCGGCAGCAGCGCCGGCTTCGCGATGGTCTTCGCGCTGCTCACCGCCGCGATCATCTGGAACGTCGGCACCTGGTACTTCGGGCTGCCGTCGTCGAGCTCGCACACGCTGATCGGCTCGGTCATCGGCGTCGGGCTGGCAAATCAGTTCATGGCGGTGAAGACCGCCACCAGCGGCGTCGACTGGAAGCAGGCCGGGAACATCGGCCGCTCGCTGCTGCTGTCGCCGCTGATCGGCTGCGCGGTCGCGGCGCTGCTGCTGCTCTCGATGCGCAAGCTGGTCAAGAGCCGGCACCTGTTCGAAGCGCCGGTGGGGACCAAGCCGCCGCCGTTCTGGATCCGCGGCCTGCTGCTGCTCACCTGCACCGGCGTCAGCTTCGCGCACGGCTCGAATGACGGACAGAAGGGGATGGGCCTCATCATGCTGATTCTCATCGGCACGGTGCCGACCGCGTACGCCCTCAACCACGCGGTCTCGAAGCGCGACTCACAGGACTTCATCGCCGTGTCGGCGGTCGCCTCCGAGGCGCTGGCCAAGTACGCGACCCCAGGGGTGACGATCGGCGCCGACCCGCGCGAGGGGGTGACGGCGTACGTGCGTAGTCGGAGCATCGCGCCCGACACGGTCGGTTCGGTCTCGGCCCTGATGGCCGGCATCGGTCACGATATGGCGGTCTACAAAGAGCTGAAGAACGTCCCCGCCGAGCAGACGCGCAACTTCCGCAACGACATGTACCTGGTCGGCGAGGCGCTGCGCTTCATGGACAAGGCGCATGAACCGACGATCGGCCCGGCTGACGCCGACGTCCTCAAGAACTACCGCAAGCACATCGACAAGGCGACGAAGTTCATCCCGTCGTGGGTCAAGATCGCGGTCGCGATCGCGCTCGGCCTGGGCACCATGATCGGATGGAAGCGCATCGTCGTCACCGTGGGCGAGCGCATCGGCAAGGATCACCTGACCTACGCGCAGGGTGCCGCCGCCGAGCTCACGGCCATGGCCACCATCGGCGCCGCCGACGCGTTCGGGCTGCCGGTGAGCACGACGCACGTGCTGTCGTCAGGGGTCGCGGGGACGATGTGGGCGAACAAGTCGGGGCTGCAGTGGGGGACGGTGCGCAACCTCCTGCTGGCCTGGGTCCTGACGCTGCCGGTATCGATCGTGTTGTCGGGGACGCTGTTCTGGATCTTCAGCCACATCGGTAGCTAACTAAAGCTCGGCGCGCTCAATCGCCCGTTTGCCAATCCGCAGAGATGTCTGCGTTTGCGTCCGGTGGGATGCTCGCATCCGGAGAGCTTCCTCCGTCGGGCAGCATTCGCGCGTCGACAGGAGGTCTCCCATCCCGAGTGACTCCGGCGTCCGGGACGATGATGTGTGCGCGCACGGTCAGGCTTCGGATGACACCGCAGGAAGGGTCAATTGCACCGCGCGGTATGAAAGGGCTGACCAAGAAGCTGGACTGAAATGACCCCGTCAAATTGGCGTACATGGAGACCGTCAAGAGGGGGAGGGAAGCGCCCGGCTCGAGAACCGGCTGCGGGCCGGGCCCCATCGTCGGCCCAGTCACATAGAAGGGCCCCGCGGCGCTTGGGATCGCGTACAGGTTGAAGAAGGGGGCGCTCGCGGGGCTGTTGGTCGCCATGACCGTCACTGATCGAGATTCGCCCAAAGGAACGTCGCCGAAGTCGACCAGGTCGGTGTTGAGGCTGAAGTCGATCGGCGCCACCAGCATATCGACACGCACCGCCTGGTTGATAGCGACGTTCGGGGGACCCAAGACTTGGGTCCGCAGGATGGTGGAAAATCGCTCGCCGGGAGCCAGTCCCGAGGGAGCCGAAACCCCGAGATATATCGGCGTCTCGGCCTGGTCAGCGCAAAGCGTATTGGAATACGACAAATAGACCCCGGGCAGTGGCGGGTCGATCGTCATGGTGATGAAAAGACCGTGATGCGAGCTGTCGCCCAGCCACGCGACGGTGCGGGTTACCTCCGCGCATCCGATGACCACCACGCCGCCGTCGGCCGCCGCGGTGAGGGTGGGTTGGGGAGGCAGTCCCGTCACGCAGCCAGGGATCACCGGCCAGGGCGCATCGACGCCGCCGTCGTCGGGCGCGTCGCGCTCGCCGCCATCGGTGCGGTAACCGCCCGCGCCGCCGCGATCGCGGGACAGGTCGCGGCCCACATCGACCGCGGCGTCTCGAACAACGGCGGGGTCGGGACTGTCGAGCGGGCCCCCGCACCCGCCAGCCACCACGGCCACCCCGACGACGATCACCCCGATATCGCGACGCAGTCCCACCACGCCGGCAAGGATACACCGAGTCGAACCAGGATTTGCCAGCTCCAGCGGCGTCGTCGGCCCCCTCACCCTAGCCCTCTCCCCGCAGGGCCGGCAGGGCCGGGGCGAGGGGACCGGAGGTGCTTTTTTGTGGACCACACCTCAACACGAACGTTCTTATCCCCTCTCCCCGGCCTCGATGGGCTCTGAGGTAACGAGAATCCATTCGACGGGTACCTGGTCCGCAGGGGGCGACCGCTCATAAACGTGCACCACGTTCAAGCTTAGTAACTTGGGGTGACTCGATTCGCAGCGCTCGGGCCGGCGAATCGTCACCGTCCGACAGGAAACGGTTAGCCGTGCAGGACGAGCATGCCGAGCAGGAAGTCCTCTCCCTTTCCCTTTGGCCCTCACCCGCGGTTTCAACCGAGCGCTGAGCTTTACCTCTCTTTCGAGGACAACTGGCGCACCCGGTAGAGCGCCGAAGAATTTCTCGTCTCCCGCGAGCAGGCGGTCTTGGGAGGCCCGGATCACAAAGCGTCGTCCGCTACTCACCATCCCGCTGAGCAATTCGTAGATGTCGGCCTCGCGATCCATCACGTGGATAGCTGCGATGCCTTTCAGTTCGGCTTCGACCTGTTCAACCAACTTTCCCCATTTTGAAGACTCGCGCTCCAACCCCTGCTTTTGCCGTTCACTCCGGTCAGTCACCTTCGTCTCGGACCGAACGATCGTGTTGATTCCGAGCACGCCCAGAGGCGTGCGACTTCCATCCGCGGAGACTGCAATCGCCACATGGCCAAGAAAGCCACGACCGCCACCCTGAGTGCGTCCCAGCTTCTTGCCGCGCTCTGCCCCCGAGAACGCGAACTCCGTCGTATCGCTTACGACATAGACGGTTCCTGCGTCCCGACATCGTTCTACCGTCGCCGCGCGATGGGGGGCCAGCATCGCATCGATGCCCACTCGCTCGTTTTCGACGAATCGATACGCGGCCTCCCGCGCGGCAATCGTCTTGGATGACCTGGCCAGACTACTCTGCGGCGCTCCGTCCAACGCTTTGACCAGCGTCATCAGTCGCCGCGTCAGTCGCTCGTCCCCAAAATCCGCTCCCTCGAACTCCTCCTCCACTGGCTGCCACAGCTCATTCTCCATAACTCCCTTAGATCATGGACAGATCTCCCTGTCGATCCCCTTTCGACTTGTGTGGGATCGTGAGGGCTCGGCGGGGAGAAAGTTAGGGTGAGGGGGCCGACGGCGCCCAGCGACGTTCCGCGATGTGCTGGCGGCGTTCTGGTCTGGTGAGGATTGCGACTTAGCTTGGAGGGGTGAAGTGGCTTGGTGGTGTCGCCGCCCTGATCCTGTCGCTGTCGCTGGCGCCTTTGGCTCAGGCGCAAACCGCGGCCGTCGCCCCTGCGTCCCCGGTGACGGCCCCTGCCACCGCGCCGTCCCGGGCGACGAGCCCCGCGGCCGGCACCGCGCCTGCGACGGCGCCGGTCGCCGCCACGGCCCCGGTGACCAGCCCCGTGCCGGCTGGGCCGGGACCGGCGGAGCTGAACGGCGGTGGCGTTGCGCCACCGGTCACCGATGCGCTCTCGACAACCCCGGCCGTCTCCGCCGCGGCGGCCCCGCCCTCGCTGAATCCGGTGACCGGTGCGGCGACCAGTCCGATGACCACCCCGGTCACGACGCTGGTGACGACCCCGGCGCCCGCCGCATCTGCGTCATCGTCCGCGATGATCGCGGCCGGCGCGGCCGCTGGTCCGGTGTCGGTGGGCGAGTCGCTGGCCGTGGGTGGTGCCAGCGTGACCCCGCCCAACCTCGTCACGACTCCGCCCACCACCCCGACGGCGGCCGCGATCGCCCCCGCCGCCGGGGGCGGCGCCGTCGGCGGCACCGCCACCTCCGCGCCCGGCTCGACGCTGCGCTATGACGATCCGCTCGACACGCTCTGAGCGCGGGCCGCGCGTCTTGGATCTAGCTCGGAACCGATGGGCTCCGACGGCGGAGCGTCTACGCCCTACGCGTCACGCGGTGGGCGGCGCCGAGGACGAGGGGAGCCGCCGGACGCTCCGAATCGTGCGCCGTCCGCCCACCGGGTGCAGCCCGGCGCGAACGATGCGGTCCATGACCTGGTCCTGGGCGCTCGGGCTCGGATCGTCGGTCGTCACCGACTCGCAGACGTAGACGCCGTGCGAGTCCATCCGGTAGGCGAACCGCTGATCGCCGAGCGCCGGTTCCATGACTTCGTGCCGGAGACGCTCGCGCAGCGCCTTGTCCTCGACCGGGAACAGGATCTCGACGCGCCGATAAAAATTGCGCGGCATCCAGTCGGCCGACGACAGAAAAAACTCCTCCTCGCCGGGGGGGCCGAACGCGAAGACCCGCTCGTGCTCCAGGAATCGGCCCACGATCGAGATCACGCGAATGTTCTCGGAGACGCCGGGGACGCCCGGGCGCAGGCAGCAGATGCCGCGCACACACAGGTCGATCGGCACGCCGGCGATCGAAGCGCGATACAGCGCCTGGATCACGCGCATGTCGACCAGCGAGTTGAGCTTGGCGAAGATGCGCGCCGGCCGCCCCGCCGCCGCGCGCTTGGCCTGCTCGTCGATGTGGGCGCAGACGGCGTCGGCCAGCCCGAGCGGCGCCACGGCGATCTTGCGGTAGCGCCCCTTCTTCGAGAAGCCCGACAGTGAGTTGAAGACGTCGGAGACGTCCTCGCCGATCTGCGGGTCGGAGGTGAAGAGGCCGAAGTCGGTGTACAGGCGCGCGGTCGCCGCGTTGTAGTTGCCGGTCGACATGTGGACGTAGCGCCGCAGGCCGTCGCTCTCCTGGCGCACGACCAGCACCAGCTTGGCGTGGGTCTTCGACGCCGCCTGGCCGAAGAAGACGTGGGCGCCGACGCGCTCGAGCGTGCGTGCCCAGGTGATGTTGTTCTCCTCGTCGAAGCGCGCCTTGATCTCGATCGAGACGGCGACCTGCTTGCCGTTCTCGGCCGCGTGCACCAGCGCGCGCACGGCGTCGGCCGTGGTGCCGGCGCGGTAGAGCGTCATCTTGATCGCGAGCACGTGCGGATCGTCGGCGGCGCGGCGCAGAAAATCCAGCACCGGCGAGAACGACTCGTACGGGTGGTGAAGCAGGATGTCGCGCTCGCGGATGGCGGCGAACGGGTCCTCGCCCTCGGCAAACACCGACGGGACGCGCGCGATGAAGGGCGGGTCGCGCAGGTCGGGCCGGTTCTGCAGGGCGATCGACATCAACGCGCCCAGGCCCAGCGGGCCCGCCGACTCGTACAGGTCCTCATGGTCCATGTTCAGCTTCTCGAGCAGGAAGCGGCGGATGCGCTCCGGCGCCGTGACGCTGACCTCGAGGCGGACGCAGGCGCCGAAGCGGCGCTGCCGGATCTCGCGGTCGACGATCGCCAGCAGGTCGTGCGCCTCGTCCTCGAGGATCTCCACGTCCATGTCGCGCGTGACCCGGAAGGGATAGCAGCCGAGGATCTCCATGCCGGGAAAGAGATCGGCGAGGTGCGCGGCGATCAGCTGCTCCAGAGGAAGGAAGTCGTGCGTGCTGTCGGCGGTCTCGCTGGCGACGATGCCCAGGGCCGCAAACGGCACGAAGCGCGGCAGACTCTCCGGCACCTTGACGCGCGCGAACTTCTTCTCGCCGCTGTCGGGGTCGCGGGTCTCGACCGCCAGCGACAGCGAGAGGTTCGACAGGAACGGGAAGGGGTGTCCCGGGTCGACCCCCAGCGGCGTCAGCACCGGGAACACCGACTTGCGGAAATAGCGCAGGCCCAGCTTCTTGGTCTCCGTGTCCAGCGACTCCCAGTCGCGCAGGTGGATCCCCTGCGCCGCCAGGGCGGGCAGCAGGTCGGTCGCCAGCAGCTCGGACGCGACGCCAAGCTGGCGGCGCAGAATCTTCCCGATCTCGGTCAGCTGCTCGCGCGGGCTCAACCCATCGGGGCTGGTCTCGATGACCGCCGCCTCGAGCTGCTCGTGCAGCCCCGAGACCCGAATCATGAAGAACTCGTCGAGGTTCGACGAGAAGATCGCCAGGAACTTCAGCCGCTCCAGCAGCGGCCAGCGCGGGCTCAGCGCCTGTGCCAGCACCCGCTCGTTGAACGCCAGCCATGAGATCTCGCGGTTGATGTACAGCGAACGGTCGTCGAGCGCCGGTGCCGCTGCTTCGACCGGCGCCGCGGGCGCGTCGCTCCCCTCGACCGATGAAAGGACCTTTTGCATGGTGACCTACGGTCCCAAACATTACTGCCGCCCGTGGGAAGGGCGATGTCTCGGTTGTGCAACAATCATTGTGCCGCGCGCAGCGCCGCGCGCAGCTCGTCCGCGGTCACGCGGTGGCGGAAGGCCTCGACACCGTTGATGGTCACGACCGGGATGTCCAGGCCGTAGGCCTCGATCAGCGCACGCTTGCGCGAAATGTCACGCACCTCGAGCTCGAATGGCTGCTGGCGGCGCACCTCCTCGAGCACGGCGTACGCGTCATCGCAGAGGTGGCAGCCCGGCTTGGAGTAAAGGACGATCTTGATCATGATCTCGTCGGCGTCGCCGGCTTTCGTCGCTGAAATTTAGCGCGAAATCGCCGCCCGCCACCGGCCTTTACACGACCAGGCCGGCTGTGGCTTCCTATCCCCATGCCCAAGACCCATGCGGTGACCCCTGCGGTGACGATGGCGAACGCTGGTGTGTGGGTGCTTGCGGCGGCCGGTCTCCTGTTCACCGCCTGCTCGACTCAGGGGGCGAAGCTCAACGAAGATACGCTGGGTCCAGACGCCGCCGTCCCCGGCGACACCGCGCCGAGCCGCGCCAGTCGAGTGGCCTCCGGCGGCTATATCGCTGCCGGGCCGTGGTCGGGCTACGGATTCACCGCGACCGATCCGGGCGCGGCGACGATCGTCCCCAACTGCGCCAGCGCGGCCGGTTGCGTGCCGGCGTTCGCCGGCAGCGACTTCTGCATGCAAGGAATGGTCACCGGTCGCGCTGACTACACCGGCTTTGCGATGCTGGGCTGGAACGTGAACCAGCCGCTGACCGCGGGGGCCGCCGCCGGGACCTGGGCGGTGCCGGCCAGTGGCGGCATCGCGGTCACCGTGGTCGACAATCCGGCGAGCGTGGCGTTGCGCGTACAGCTGCAGGGGACCAACCCGCACGACGGCGCCGACCGCTGGTGCGCCGCCCTGGTCAACGGCCAGCCGATCGCCTGGAGCGACTTCAAGACCAACTGCTGGGCGGGCGGCACGCCGCAGAATCCGCTGACGCCGGGGACGATGATCCAGCAGGGGGCGATCATGGTGCCGGGGCTGCAGACCGACCTGCCGTTCGACGTCTGCCTGATCGACATTCAGTTTCAGCCGTAGCGGGCCTTCGGCGCCGCGGGAGGGGCGAGGCCCAATGCCGTTCGGTTAAACGCCAAGACGCCAGGACGCCAGAGTCCGGACAATTGAGAATCCGGACACTGGCGTCTGTGGCGTCTTGGCGTTTCAGCGCGCGCTGGCGAGGGCGTCGCGTACCGAGGCAACGCCGGCGATCCGACAGCCGAGACGGCTGGCGATGTCGGGCAGGCGCGCGCCGCCTTGCAAGCGCGCGGCGATGCCGTCGACGAGGTCGGCGCGGATCGCGCGCGCGCCAAAGGCTGGGTATCCGATCGACGCGTAGATCGCCGGCGGCAGCTCGGGCTCGATCGCCACCGACGGAGCGCCCGGGCGCGGCGGCTGGAGCGGGCTGCCCGGACCGAGCTGCGCGTTGCACAGCGCGACCCGCGCCGCGATCGCGTTGGCCGCCAGCAGGCCGGGCACGAACAGGACATGGCGCCCGACGCGGATCCCGCGATCGCGAAGCGCCGCGCGATCTTCGCTGGCGAGCGCGTGCAGCTGCCCCGCCGCCGCCGCCGCCGGGATCGTCCCCAGCCCCTGCTCCAGCTGGTAGACGATGCCGCGCGCCGCGCCCGACAACCCGTCGCCGGCCGCGCGCAGCGGCGCCAGCAGCTGGCTGACCAGATCGCGCGTCCAGGCGAGCAGCCGGCGTCCCAGGCGCAGGCGCGCCCCGGCGCCGAGCGGGCGCGCCGCGACGATCGTCACCTCGGGGTGCAGCAGATCGACGCCGCGTCCCAGGCGCGCCAGGCGCTCGCCGTCCGACGAGATCTGCCCGTCGGCGGATAGTCGAAAACGGTCGTGCGCGGCGTCGACCAGCTCGTCGACCCAGCGCTGAGCTTCGAGCGCGACGTCGTCAGCGCCGTCGGCGCCGTGCGCGCCCGGCCCGCTGGGGGCCCCGGCGGCCTGCGCCGTGCGTGGCGCCGACGTGCGCGCGCAGAAGCTCGGCGAAGCTGGGCGGCGCGGCGCCGCGCGACGCGGCTGGCGTGGCGGTGCGCGTGGTCGCGCGCGCCACCCGCGAGCGGCGGCGCGCGCTGGCGTCGACGAACCGTTGCACCAGGCGGGCGTGCAGCGCGTCCGACAGACGATCCTCGGCCGCGCGCGTCCGTTCTTGCCAGTGCGCCGGGTCGTCGACCCAGCCGGCCTGGTGGGCGACGTAGGTCCAGGTTCGAATCCCCGCCATGCGCGCCAGCAGCGTTTCGATGTCACCGTCGATGGTCTCGAGCGGCGCCACGTGGCGCGCGATCCAGTCGGCCGGGATGCGCCCGTTCCCGTTGGCGGGGCCTGGCCCGGTCAGGTGCTGGAACAGCGCCGCCTGCAGCTGCAGGTGATCGTCGAGCTGCAGCTGCCGGTAGTCGGGCAGCTGGCAGATCTGCCAGAGCAGCGCGACCCGGTCGGGGCTGTCGGCGCGCGCCGCGACGTCGTCCCGGAGCGCCAGCCGCTCCAGCGCCTGCTGATCCTCGGTGGTGCGCGCGGCGGCGAGCCAGGGCGCGGGCGGCGGCCGCCGCAGTGACGCCGCCAGCGCCTCCACCGAGTCGAAGTCGAGGTCATGGCTGCGCCAGTAGAGCCGCTCCTCGGGCGCGAAGCGATGCTGCTCGATCGCGCGCACGACCGGCGGCGCCAGCGGCGCCAGCGGCGCCAGCGTCGCGAAGCGCCCGTCGCGGCGATGCCGGCCGGCGCGTCCCGCGATCTGGGCCAGCTCCGCGTTCTCCAGCGGGCGCACGCGCCGGCCGTCGAACTTCTGCACGTCGGCGAAGGCCACGCAGTCGATGTCCATGTTCAGCCCCATGCCGATCGCGTCGGTGGCGACCAGGTAGTCGACTTCGCCCGCCTGATAGAGCGCGACCTGGGCGTTGCGCGCGCGCGGCGACAGCGCGCCGAGCACGATCGCCGCGCCCCCGCGCCGCGCGCGCAGCCGCTCGCCCAGCTCGAACACGCGCGTCGCCGAGAACGCCACGACGGCGGTGCGCGGCGGCAACGCGCCCAGCGCCAGGCTGCCCATGCCGGTCAACGTCGAGAACCGCGGTTGCCCCTCGACGATCGCCGCCGGCACCAGCCGCTTGAGCAGCGGTCGCACCGTCTCGGCGCCCAGCAGCAGCGTCTCGCGCGCGCCGCGCGCGTGCAGGATGCGATCGGTGAAGACGTGGCCCCGTTCGGGGTGGCTCGCCAGCTGCACCTCGTCGACGGCCAGCAGGTCGACGGCGCAGGAGACACCGCCGCCGCCCGCGGGCGCTCCTGTGGGCGGCATCGCCTCGACCGTGCAGACCCAGTAGCGCGGCCGTGCCGGGATCCGCTTCTCCTCGCCGGTGACCAGCGCCACCGCGGCCTCGCCGACGCGCGCCGTGACGCGGTCGTAGACCTCGCGCGCCAGCAGGCGCAGCGGCAGCCCGATGATGCCGCTGGCATGGCTCAGCATGCGTTCGACCGCGTGGTGGGTCTTGCCGGTGTTGGTCGGCCCCAAAATCGCGGTGACGTTCGCGGTGACGTTCGGGGTGACGCTGGCAGTGACGCCCGCCCTGACGCCAGCACCGTGCTCGGAGCGCGGCATCGTGCAAGAGTAGTGCACCGGCGGGCCGCGCGCGAGGCCGGCGGCGTGATCGGGCCGCGATGGCGCCCTGATTTCCTGGCTTGACGGCGCGATCCGGAAAGAGAGGATGAATCATGTCCTCCACCCGTCTGCTGGTGCTCGGCGTGGTCCGCATCTTCCAGCCGGTGCATGGCTACGACGTGCGGCGCGAGTTGCTGTCGTGGCGGGTCGATCAGTGGGCCAACGTCGCGCCGGGGTCGATCTACAACGCCCTCAAGTCGATGACCCGCGACGCCCTGCTGGAGATCGTGGGGACCGATCAGGTCGGTGGCCGTCCGGAGCGCACGACCTACCGGCTGACCCCCGAGGGGGAGAACGAGTTTCAGGTGCTGCTGCGCGAGGCGTGGTGGACGATCCGGCCCCCGGTCGACCCGCTGATGCCGGCGCTGTGCTTCTTGCCGGCGATGAAGCGCGACGAGCTGATCGCCGCGCTCAAGCACCGCATTCCGCAGATCCGCGGTTACCTCGAGCACGTCGCGTTCGCGGTCGCCGAGCTTCCAAGCGCGACCGTTCCCGAGCACGTCAAGGAGCTGTACCGTTTGTCGGCGGCGCGCGCCGAGGCGGAGATCCCTTGGTCCGAGCAGCTGCTGCAGCGCCTGGAGCAGGGCGAGTACGAATTTCCCCCTTCGCTGCTGGGGACGCTGCGGCGCCAGGGGCGCGAGCCGGCCGTGCCCGACGACAGCGTGGGTGCGCCGGCGCCGCGCCGCCCGCGCCGGCGCCAGGGCTGACGCTCAGGGGGATGACAACCAGCGGTCGATCTCGGCCAGCTCGCGGGCGGTCGCGGGGGTCGGCGGCGAGTCGAGGTACTCCGCGCGCGCGTCGATGACCAGGGCGCGGGTCCGGCCGCTGGTGTCGCCCGCTCCCGCGAGCGCGCGCGCCAGGGCAAAATGGACCTCGGCGCGCTTCGCCGGCGTGTTCTCCTTGCCGTCGCGGATCCGCGCGGCGCGCTCCAGCGGCGGCAGCGCGTCGTCGAACCGCGCCGTCGCCAGGAAGCCGAGGCCGAGCGTCACCAGCGGGTAGGTGACGTAGAGCCCCTCCGGGTCGGTCTCGCGCTCGAACACCGCCAGCGCGCATTCGGCGGGCGCGCGCGAATCCTCGAAGCGCCCGAGGCGGACCAGCAGCTCGGCGTAGTTGGTGAGCGGGATGGCCGCCTTCGGATGATCGAGCCCCAGCGTCGCCTCCATGATGCGCACGGCGCGCTCCGCGTAGTCGGCCGCCCCCTCGAGGTCGCCGAGCTCGTCGAGGTAGAGCGCCGCGTTGCTCAGTGACAGCGCGACGTCGGGATCCTGGGGGCCGAGCGCCTTCTCCTTGGCGGCGATCGCCTCGCGCACGTCGGCCAGCGCCTCGAGCAGCCGCCCCTGGGTGGCGCGCATCGCGCCTCGGTTGTTGAGCAGCCAGCCGCGGATCAGATCGTGGCCCCCCATGCGCGTGAGGATGGTCTGCGCGTGCTGACTCCAGATCTCGCCCGCGTCGAAGCGGGCCTGGGCGTACCCGGTCACGAAGACCAGGGTCGCGGCCGCGTCGGCCGCCAGCTCGTCGTGACGGCACAGCTCCGCGGTCCAGGTCGCGTCCGCCAGCAGGCGCGCCGCCGCGTCGAGATCGCCCACAGCGTGGTGCAACACGCCCGACGTGAACAGCACCTCGGCCAGAAGCGGCGCGTAGCCCAGGCTGTGCGCCTCGGCCTCGAGCGGCACTACGTCCTTGAGCCCGGCGGCGACCCGGCCGAGGTGAGCGAGCGTACGCACGCTGGCCAGGCGCGTCTGCAGCGCGTCGGCCTTGGCGCGCGTCGCCGGATCCTCGGGCGGTCGTACCAGCGCGCGCAACAGCTTCACGTCGGAGCAGCGTTCGAGCGTCCCGAGCGCATTGGCCGCCTGCACGGCGTTCTCGACCGTGTCGGCGCTGGCGGCGCGCAGCTCGCGGCACAGCGCGCTCAGGTTGGCCAGCGCTTCCTTGAGCGCCCCCATGCGCAGATCGAGGAGGTCGAAGGGTTGGTCGCCGCGCACGTGCGTGGCCTCGCAGCACTCGACATAGATGTCGGTCCAGCGGCGGGTGAAGCGGTCGAGGATCCGGTTCGCGGCGTCGAAGCTCGCGCCGGCGTAGGGCTTGCCGGTCGCGAGAAAGGCCCGCCGGATCTCCGCCTTGGGCGGCGACAGCGGCGCGGCGGTGGGCGCCGCACTCTCGGGTGCGGGCGCCGGCCAGATGTCGGCCAGCTTGGCGGCGGCGTCGTCGGCGAATCCGCGCACACCCAGCATCGTGGTCTCTTGCTCGAGCTCGGCGATCAGCGCGCGCATCGAGGGGAACCGCGCGTCGGCGTCGGGGAGCAGGCCGCGCGACAGCGTGCGGCGGAGCGCGGCCGGAACCAGCACGCCGTCGAGCGTGGGCCGAACGCGGCCCGAGACGACGTTGTCGGTCAACACCTTCATCGTCGAGCCCGAGAAGGGGCGCAGCCGATAGAGCGCCTCGTACAGCGCCACGCAGTAGCTGAACTGATCGCTGCGCGCGTCGGCGCGCGCGCCGCGGAACTGTTCGGGCGACATGTACGCGGGCGTGCCGACGATGGCGCCCTCCTGGGTCACGACGATGCTGGAGGTCAAACGCGCGCGCGACGACCCGGGCAACGGCGAGGCCGGCGTCGCGGCCGGCGTCGTGGCGCCTTGGCCCCCCGCCGCGAGGCTCGCCGCTTCGTCGTCGCCACCGAACCCGGCCAGCCCAAAGTCGACGACCCGCACCTGGCCGTCGCCGGTCACCATCACGTTGTCGGGCTTGAAGTCGCGATGGATGACGCCCTTTTCGTGGGCCGCCGCCAGCCCGCGCCCCGCCGCCAGGAAGACCCGGAGAATTTCCGCCATCCCGCGCTGCTTGAGTTGCAGCCAGAACGTGACGGTGTGCCCCTCGATGAACTCCATGGCGATGAACACCCGCCCGCGAAACGTGCCGACGTCGTAGACCACGACGACGTTGGGGTCGGAGATCTTCGCGGTCGCCTGCGCCTCGCGGATCAGGCGCGCGGCCGCGTCGCCGTCGCCGGGTTCGCCGCGCAGCAGCTTGATGGCGATCTTACGGTCGAGCTCGGGATCGCGCGCGACGTAGACCTCTCCCATCGCCCCGCGGCCGACCAGGCCCAGCACGACGAAGCGTCCGATCTCGGTGCCACGGCTGAGGGGACCGTCGGCCGAAATCCGGGGATTCTGCTCCATCGAATGCAAGCGCCCGTCTCCCAATCGGAGGACCAGCCGCTTTGCTTTACCGTCGAGAGTGAACGCCCCCCCTCCAACCACCCCGATGTAAGCCCTCTACCCGTCCTCGTCCCCGTCCCCGTCCCCGAGCCGCCCCAGTCCCGGCCCCTGACCACCCGCGCGGCCGCCGCGGCAGCCGCCGTCGCCGCTTCCCGTGCGGTCGCGCCGGCGGCCAGGCCCAGCGCCAGCACCACGCCGAAGACGTCGCCGGCACCGGTCGGGTCGGTCTCGACGGCGGGCGCGGCCGGGACGTCCGCGCGGGTCCCCCGGTCGAGGATCGTCGCGCCGCGCGCTCCCCGGGTGATCGCGACCAGCGCGCCGGCGGCGGCGAAGCGACCGGCGATCGCCTCGGCGTCGGGGTGATCCTCCTCGGAGAGGATGGCGGCGTCGAGGCGCGGCGGCTGCAGCGCCTCGGGCGCCAGCGCCGGTTCGATGACCCCCGCCTCGGCCCCGCCGCTGCGCGCGCGGCGCAGCCACCCCTGCAGGCCGGCGGCGACGAAGCGGGCGCCCAGCGCCTCGAGCAGCGCCCGATCGCATTCACCCGCGACCGGGCCGACGTACGCGATCGTCGCGGCGCGCCAGCGCCGGGGAATGTCGGCGGCGCGCAACGGCGGCGCGGTTCGACGCAAGACCAGTCGGCGCCTGGGGCCGTTATAGTCGAGCGCGAACGTCGTCATCACCGGGCTCGGCACGCAGTGGACCGCCAGCCGCGGAGCGCCACGCAGCGGCGCGAGCAGCGGATCGTCAGGGGGCGCGACCGTGACCAGCGCCGTCTCGATGCCGAGGCGTGCCGCCGCCAGCGCGGCGTAGCTGGCCGCCCCGCCGAGGCGCACTTGCCCGCCGACCTCGTCGCGGGTGACGTGGCCGAGCACCAGGAGATGGGGCGTGCCGTCGAGCGCCGTCAACCCCGCCGACGCTAGCACGGCGCTCGCGCACCCGGCGTCGTGACGTATCATTCTCGGCGGAAGGAGACCCTGCCATGTGCCGGAGCATCAAGACGTTGTTCAACTTCGAGCCGCCCGCGACCGACGACGAGATCCGCGCCGCCTCGCTGCAGTTCGTGCGCAAGCTGAGCGGTTTCACCGCGCCGTCGAAGACCAACGAGGCGGCGTTCAATCGAGCGGTCGACGAGGTGTTCGAGGTGGCGCATCGGCTGGTTCATTCGCTGGTGACCACCGCTCCGCCGCGGGATCGCGAGGTCGAGGCGCAGAAGGCGCGCGAACGGTCGCGCGAGCGCTTCGGCGCCAATCCGCTGGCGCCACCGCGCAAAGCCTTCTGAGACGGTGAGCTAGTGCTCCTCCCGCGAGATAGAGGCAACGCTGCGCCGACGATCCCGCACCCCCGCTTCGTTGTTCCTCCTCTGCATACGGGCCAGTATGCGTCGTCGTCACGCCTCGCGGGGCTGCGGGCTTGTCGGCGGATCGTTGCCCCTATCTCGCGGGAGGAGCACTAGTGTCGACCAACCTGTTCACGCTGCTGACGCTGATCGTTGCCCCCGCCGTCCTGACCAACGCCTCGTCGGTGCTGGGGCTCAATACCGCGAACCGCTTCGGGCGCATCGTCGATCGCTCGCGCGAGCTGGTCGAAGAGATGGAGAGGGCCCACCCCGACGCCGAGCTGAACGCGATCCGCCTGCGCCAGGTCGGCCGCCTGCGCTTCCGCGCCGGCCTGCTGCTGCGCGCACAGACCTGTTTCTACGCTGCGCTGGGGCTCTTCGTCCTGGCCGCGCTGGTCTCGGTCATCGGCGCGGTGCTCGGCTCCTCCAGCCACCCGTTCGGTTATCACATCGCCGGGTTCGCCGGCTTCCTCGTCGGCGCCACCGCGGGCGGCAGCCTCTTTTTCGGCTGCGTGCTGCTGATCCGCGAGACGCGCCTGGCGTTGCTGTCGCTCAGCGAAGAGACCGAGCTGCTCGAAGCCCGCTGCCGCCCCATCGCGACAGCCGTCCCCGGCTCCTAGCTCCACCCGTCCTCGTCCTCGTCCCCGTCCTCGTCCTACTTTTTCGACATCGGGTGCGCGGGCGCGCTCAGCGGCTGGCCGTCGAAGGTGATCTTCTGGTTTGCGCCGGCGAGCTGCACGCAGCTGTCGGGCGTGGACGTGCACGAGTGATTGATGGCGATCCCGTTGCCGTTCTCGATCGAGAACGGGGGTGGCGCTTGCGCGGTGACGCGCACGCCGTCGAAGTGGATGTTCTTGGCGTCGACCAGGCGCACGCCGTGGTCGCTGGCGATCTGGACGTTGTCGAAGGTGACGTCCTCGATCGGTCGCTCCGGCAGCCCGATGATATCGATCGCCTTGCCGGCGCCGACGGCGGTGATGTCGCGGACGTGGACACCGCGGATCGTGGGCGGCGTCTGGGTGTGCGGCGTCAGCGTCGACGAGCCGTAGAACGTGGTCAGCTCCACAACCATCAGGCGCAGGTCCTCGTGCTTGACTCGCTCGTACCAGACGTTCTCGATGACGCCGCCGCGGCCGCGCATCGACTTGATGCGCAGGCCGCGATCGGTCCCCTTGAATTCGCAGTCGTGGACCCAGACGTTGCGCACGCCGCCCGACATCTCGCTGCCGATGCCGACGCCGCCGTGGCCGGTCGCGCCGCGCACGCGGCGCACGACGATGTTCTCGCTCGGCTTGCCAACGCGCCAGCCGTCTTCGTTCAGCCCCGACTTGATGATGATGCAGTCGTCGCCGGTGCTGAAGAACGAGTCTTCGATCAGCACGTTCTTGCTCGAGTCGGGGTCGCAGCCGTCGTTGTTGACGCCGGTGGTGATCACGCTGACGCCGTGGATGATCACGTTCTCCGAGTAGACCGGGTGAATGGTCCACATCGGTCCGTTGCTCACGGTGATCCCTTCGATCAGCACGTTCTTGCAGCCGAAGGTCTGGATGAAGCTCGGGCGCAGGGCGTCCGCTTCGGTGCCAAAGACCCGGTCCTTGACCGGGGTGCCGGCGATCGCCATCTCGTACAGGCGCTTGGCGGCGGCCCCCTGCTTCTTCTTCCAGGGCCACCAGGCGTCCCCTTGACCGTTGAGCTTGCCGCCGCCGGTGATCGCGACGTCGGTGCAATCGCGCGCGTAGATCAGCGGTGAATAGTTGTAGACCTCCAGCCCTTCCCAGCGGGTCAGCACCGGGGGCAGGTAGTCGGAGAATTGCGGGCTGAACAGGATCTCGGCGCCGGCTTGGACCTCGAGGTTGATGTGGCTCTGCAGGTGAATCGGGCCGGTGAGCCAGCGTCCCGGCGGCACGACGACGCGGCCGCCGCCGGCCTGGGCGGCCGCGGCGATCGCGCGCGCGAAGGCGTCGGTGTTCTTGGTCACGCCGCCCTCGACCGCGCCGTACTGGCGAACGTCGAAGATCGCGTCGGGAAAATGCGGGCGCTGGAGATCGGCCATCGGGAAGGGGGCGCCGATCGGATCGATGGGCGCGGGGGCGGCGGCGGCGACGGGCGGCGGGGTGGCGGTGGACGGCGGCGGCGCGGCGGCGGCGGTGGATGGCGGGGGAGGGGGAGGGGCGGAGGTTGCGCAGGCGGCGGCGAGGGCGAGCGCGAGCGGGAGCCAGGCGCGGCGGACCGGGGACGAGGACGGCGACGAGGACGAGGACGAGGACGAGGACGGGGAGAAATCTGGGTCGGTGCGCATGTGCATACGTCGCCTCCGCGGGTTGTGACGGCTCATGCGCGCTGGTACTGCGGGCGCGAGCGCCGGGATCTTACTTGGTTCGCGCTTGAGCCACCTGCCCGGCGGCGGGACACCCACAGGCGTGATGCCTCATGCGAAGGTCGGAAGCGGCGGGCCGCTGACGGTGCTAGCGGCGCTGGCGCTGCTGGCGCTCCCAGGCGCCGGTTGCGGATCGGGCCACGGCACGATGCCCGGGCCGAATGGAAGCGGAGGGGGCGGGGGCGATGCGACGGGCGGTGGTGCGGGGGGCGACGCGACCGACGGCGGCCCGACCGGCTCCGATGCGCCCGCCTCCGACGCGACCGGCTCCGTGGATGCGCCGGCGGGCCCGTACCTGATCATCCAGGAAGATCAGACCGGCTTCGACGCCGTCGATGGCAAGATCTTCCCGCGTCAGGGCAGCACGTCGATCACCGGCTACACCGGCGGCGGCTTCGCCGACGGCGACCCCGGCCTGGGCAAGACCATCAGCTGGAGCATCAAGGTCACCACCGCCGGGACCTATCCGCTGGCGTGGCGCTACGCCTTCGGCGGCGCGCCCGAGAACCTGCGCGACGCGCGGCTGGTGATCAACGGCACCGCCCTCGACGACACGGTCTCGTTCCCGTTCACGACGACCTGGAACAACTGGCAGGAGACCACCGCGGTCGCCGTCGATCTCCCCGCGGGCCCGAGCTTCATCCAGCTGCAGGCGCTGATGCCGAGCGGGCTCGCCAACATCGACTACTTCAAGATCTACGGCGACGGCATCACCCCCGACCAGCCGAGCTTCTCGCTCTCGGTCGGCGTGAACGATCCGGCCGCCGGCACCGTCACCACCGCGCCGGTGCAGAGCTTCTATCCGTACGACGCGTCGGTGACGGTGACCGCCACCGCCAACCCCGGCTACTTCTTCGAGAGCTGGACCGGCGACGTCCCCGGCGCCACCGCGGCCCACACCTTCTCGATCACCGGGAATACCCGGCTGGTGGCGCGTTTCCTTCCCACGGGGACGATGCAGGATCCGAATCTCATCGGCTACGCGGCGGTGCAGGACGACGCGGGGACGCCGTTCTTGTTGAACGGCGGCTCGCTCGGTCCGTCGGTGACCGCCACCACGCTCGATGATCTCAAGACCTATCTCGGCAGCCCCGATCCCTACGTCGTCAGCGTTCTCAGGGCTGTTCCAGGGCGAGGACCTGATCAAGATTGCCTCGAACAAGACGCTGCTCGGGGTCGGCGACGCCGCGCACCTGGACGGGATCGAGCTGCAGGTCAACGGCGCGCGCAACGTCATCATTCGCAACGTCACGGTGTCGAACGTCGTCGCCGACGGCTCCGGCATCGCCAACGACGCCATCGAGATCACCGGTGGCGTCGCGCAATATCTGGATCGATCACTGCGAGCTTTATTCCGATCTGACCCACGGCAAGGATTTCTACGACGGTCTGCTCGACATCAAGAACGAGTCGTCGTTCGTCACCGTCTCCTGGTCGAATATCCACGATCACTGGAAGGCCAGCCTGATCAGCTCGGGCGACGAGCAGGTCGGCGACACGGTGATCCGCGCGACCTACCACCACAACTACTTCCACGACTGCGGCTCGCGTCTGCCCAGCATCCGCTTCGGGCGCGCGCACGTCTTCGACAACTACTACTTGAACAACACGACCGGGTCGTGCGTCGAATAGCCGCATGGGGGCGATCGTCAAGGTCGAGAGCAACTACTTCGAGTCGTCGAAGAACACCATCGGTTGGTTCGAGGGTCCGACGACTGGGTACTGGGACGTCGCCAACAACACGTTCGTCAACTGCACCGGCGGCCAGCCGACGACCTCGACCGGCCAGCTCATGCCGCCCTACATCTACGTCCCCGACGATCCGGCCGGGCTTCCCTCGTCGGTGGTCGCCGGAGCCGGCGTCGGGAAAATGTAACGTGGGTCGAACCGGGGAGACGACTATCGATGCGCTGTTCGTGTCGATTTTTCTTCGTCGAAACCCCCCGGAAACAGCTGAGGCCTTAGGGTAGATCTCGATGGCGCCTGCGGACGATAGGGACCCGTCCATTTTCATTCACGAGCAGGGCAACCAGAGCCTCGACGGTATTTTTCGCCTGATCGAGGTCGCCGGCCAGCAGCAGCCGCTGGACGACGTGCTGGCGGCGATGTGCGCCGGCGTGGCCACCACCGCCGGCGCCGACGTCGTCAGCATCTACGTCCGCGAGGAGAGCCTCGACGGAGGCGAGGTCTTCACCATGCGCGGCAACGTCGGCTTCCCCGCCGAGGCGGTCGGCCGGGTCCACCTGCGCGCCGGCGAGGGGATCATCGGCTTCGTCGCCGAACGGCTGCGCCCGGTCTCGGTGGCGACCGCCGCCAACGACGAGCACTTCAAGTACATCCCCGGCCTGGGCGAGGAACGGTTCCCGGCCCTGCTGGCGGTGCCGGTTCTGCGCGGCAGCGCCGCCGCCGGCGTGCTGGTGCTGCAACGCGGGCTGACGCGGGTCTTCACCAGCGAGGAGGTCGTGCTGGCGACCGCGCTCGCCGCCGTGATCAGCCACGCGCTCGAGCGCGCCGCCGAGCACGAGCGCGAGCAGACGCGCCGTGCCGAGCGCGGCGTGGCACGGTTGCGTGGCGTCGCGTTATCGGGCGGAACCGCGATGGGGCGCGTCGAGGTGCTGCCGACGCTGGCAGCGCTGACGCGCTCGGCGGCGCTCCCGGCGGCAGGGGCGGGCGGGGCGTCGGTCCCGTTCGAGACCGTCGCGCGCCGGCTGCGCGCCGACCTGGATCGCGCCGCCCAGAACGCCACGCCGGCCGCGGCGCGCGAGATCGCCAGCCTGGCGCTGATCCTGGACGATCGGCGCTTCTGCGAGCGGCTGCTGCGCGCGTCCGACAGCGCCGAGCCCTTGAAGGGACTGTCGGAGCTGGCGCGCGAGTACGCCCGCGTCTCGCTGCAGACCAACTGGGGCGACGGCGTAACGGCCGA
Organism: uncultured Pseudomonadota bacterium; assembly: GCA_963778795.1. GTDB lineage: Bacteria > Myxococcota_A > Polyangia > Fen-1088 > Fen-1088 > DASRQZ01. The sequence goes on from CAVZVU010000001.1 coordinate 652,332, forward strand.
GCTCATGACCGAGCGCGCCGCCGAGATTGAGGATCTGTGCGTCCTGGTGCACGCCGCGCTCTCGGGCCGCCCGCTGGTGCGCAGCGGCGCGATCGTCCTGGCCGAGCGGCTGCGTACCTTCCAGGCGCTGTCGGCGATCGCGCGCGGCGCCTCCGCCTTCGTGATCGAGGGTGACGTCGACGACGATGGCACCGTCGCCAAGATCGTACGCGCGGCCGGCCTGCCGCTGCTGAAGCTGGTCACCGGCATCTTCTCGTGGGTCCACCCCGACGACCTGATCGTCGTCGACGCCGACGGCGGCAACGTCCGCATCAACCCCGGCGCCACCGCCGTCGCCCGCTTCCGCACGGGACGGGCGTAGCGCGCGTCGCGCGGCTGAGGTGACGACATCCGTGAGGATGAGATCGCCTCGCCGCGCCGACGCCCTCGCCCCGGCCGGCGCGGCCTCCGGTCCCCGCGTCGGCGTCAGCGTCGGACTGTCAGCGCATGCGATCGCAAGGCCAGGCCCAGGTAGCTGTCGCGAATGAGGGGATCGGAATGGGCCTGGACCGGAAGCTAGCTGGATCCGCTCGGCTGATACGTAATAGGCTCTGACCGCATCAAACGGTCGCGAAGTATGTCGTCCGCACGCTTCAGCTTGCTGTTCGGGTTGTTCTTTGGGGTCGGGCCGGTTTCAATTAGCTGTGGGAACGCGGGGTTCTCAAGGCACCGGCGGCGCGCCCGAGCGCTGTGTCGCGCCCGACGGCGCCCCGACGTCGCCGCAGACGATCGCCAGTGTCATCGACCTCATCAACGCGCTGCCTGCTCCGGTGACCTTGCCCTGTTTCCTGCAGGCGCTGGCGCGCCCGCTGAAGATGCACGCGACGATCAGCCTGATCAGCGCCCAGCCTTCGTCAGGCGCGCGCAGCCCGCGCATCTTCTTGTTCTCCGACGGGCTGCGCATGTCGATCGTGCCGGTCGGCTCCGGGAGTCCGTTGCTGGAGATGGGAGAGATCCGCGACGACCTCCGCTCGATCAAGGCCGAGGTTGAATTTCCGGTCACCGCGCCGCTGGCCCCGCAGACCCCTTCGATCGGATCATGTACGTCCCGAACGTCACCCGCTGCGCGTTCTGTCACCCGGGGGAGGCGCTGGCCGGCGACATCAGCTTCGCCGAGGCCTGGTCTTCACTGGCGTTGCGTCCCGCGCCGAACAACGCCGTCTCCCTCCATTCACTCGCCGCCGAGACGGCGGCGTGCGACCCGCGGGCGGAACCCGACCGCTGCGCGATGTTGCACGGCCTGTTCGATCAAAGCCCGCCGCCCGTCGAAGAGGCGTTCCCGGCGAACCTGGCGACCATCCAGTAGCCCGCCACGACCCGTCGTTGTGGCGGCTGGCGGCCGCCCCTGAGCCGTTCCGGGCGTCTGGTTCCACTTATGGGCAGAAAAGTGTATTTGGAGTGCCCATGAAGCGGTTTCTCGACGACGACTTCCTGCTCGACACGCCGGTGGCGATCGACCTTTACGAGAAGGTCGCGCGATCGCAGCCGATCATCGACTACCACTGCCACCTGCCGCCCGATCAGATCGCCGACAACCACCGATTCCAGACGCTGACCGAGATCTGGCTCAAGGGCGATCACTACAAGTGGCGCGCGATGCGCACCAACGGCGTGCCGGAGCGCGCGATCACCGGCGACGCGTCGGACTGGGAGAAGTTCCAGGCCTGGGCCAACACCGTCCCCGACACGCTCCGCAACCCGCTTTACCACTGGACGCACCTGGAGCTGAAGTTCCCGTTCGGCGTCAAGGATCGCCGCCTGGGCCCCGACACCGCGCGCGAGATTTACGACCACTGCAACCGCCGCCTGGCCGAGGACGGCTTCACGACGCAGGGCCTGCTCAAGCAATACGGGGTCGCCGTGGTGTGCAGCACCGACGATCCGGTCGACGATCTCGAGCCGCACCAGCGGCACGCGCGCAACCCGCACGCGACGACGCGCCTGTTTCCCACCTGGCGTCCCGACAAGGCGCTCGGCGTGCACGACGTCGCCGCCTGGAACGTCTGGGTCGACCGGCTCGAGGCGGCGTCGAGCGTCTCGATCGGCAGCCTCGACTCGCTGATGGAGGCGCTGGGCAAGCGCCACGATTTCTTCCACGAGACCGGGTGCCGCGCGTCCGACCACGGCGTCGACCGGATCTTCGCCGCCGAATACACCGCCGGCGAGGTGCAGGCGATCTTCGCCAAGGCGCGCGCGCGCCGGCCGCTGACCGAAGAGGAGATCGACAAGTTCCGCTCGGCGCTGCTCTACGATCTGGCGGTGATGGACCACGCGCGCGGGTGGGTGCAGCAGTTCCATCTCGGGGCCAGCCGCAACAACAGCAGCCGCGCGGTGCGCACGCTCGGCCCCGACACCGGCTACGATTCCATCGGCGATCTGCCGCAGGGGGCGACGCTGGTGCGCTTCCTCGACCGCCTCGACGGCAACGGCACGCTGGCGAAGACGATCCTCTACAACCTCAACCCGGCCGACAACGAGGTGCTCGCCAGCGTCATCGGCAGCTTCCAGGACGGATCGGCGCCCGGGAAGATGCAGTTCGGCAGCGCCTGGTGGTTCCTCGATCAGCTCGACGGCATGGAGAAGCAGATCAACGCGCTCTCGAACCTCGGGCTGCTCGCGCGCTTCGTGGGCATGCTCACCGACTCGCGCAGCTTCCTGTCGTACTCGCGCCACGAGTACTTCCGGCGCCTGCTGTGCAACATGCTCGGCCGCGACGTCGAGCGCGGGCTGGTCCCCCACGACATGGGGATGCTCGGCAAGCTGGTGCAGGACGTCTGCTTCCGCAACGCCCGCGACTACTTTCAGTTCCGCGTGTAAGCGATGGCGGCGGTCCGGGCGCCGGTTCCGCGCCTCGACATCGCGGCCGCGTGGTGCTGGCTGCTGCTTGGCCTGCTGACGCTTGGCGAGCTCCGGCTGCTCGACCGGCTGCTGTTTTCGACACCCGACGAGTACGGCTTCGTCCTGCAGAACCTGGCGGGGATCCTCGCCGGCCGGCCGGTCTGGAAGGCCCTCCAGAGCCGGCCGCTCGGTCCCTGGATCCTGACCGCGCTCGACGTGGTCACCGGGGATCCGGTGCGGTCGCTCAAGCTCTTCGGTCAGGTGACGGCGGCGCTGGCGAACCTCCTGTTGTTCCACCTGCTGCGGCGCCGGAGCGGACGTCCGGCCTCCGCCCTGGTCGCCGTCGCCTGCTTCGTCCTGGCTCGCCTGCTGCTGACGTTCCGCCTCGAGTATCCCTGGGACGGCCTCGACATCCTGATCTTTTTGTTCTTCGGTGACTGGGCGCGCAGGAAGGGCGCATCCGCCTCCGCTCCCTTCTGGGGCTGGCCCCGGTGCTGCTGGCCGGCACGCTCAACCACGAGTCGGTGCTCTACATCCCGCTTTGGTATCTGCTGCCGGCCGACGGTGATGCGCAGGCGCGTCGCGCGGCGGTCCGGCAGAGGCCGATCGCGGCCCTGCTCGGGGTCGCGATGGCGGGGGTGATCGCGATCGTTCGCCACCACTTTTACCTCGGCCGCCCGGAGATTCCCGGGCACATCTTCGAACCGGCGACGCCGGTGGTCAGCAACTTGATCGAAGTCTCCCATAACCTTCGCCAGCTCCTGATCGAAGACTGGAAGTCGATGCCCAAGGCGTTCGTCAGCGCCACGCTGCTCTCGGTGATCGCGCTCCTGATCCGCAACGTCGTCCGGCGACGCCTGGTCAGGGCGTCGATCTGGTCGTTGTGCGTCCTCGGTTCGATCTTCGTGTTCGGCTACATCAACGAGACCCGGCTCTACTTCCCGCTGCTGGCCTTCTGGTTCGCCCACGGCTGGCCGGTCACCGCCCCGGAGGGGCCCGCGCGGGCGTCCGCGCCGGCGCTCGACGCGGCGGGCCGCCCCCCGTGAACCGTGGGGGGCGGCTGCGGACACTAGGAGTCCCGTCCGGTCGATCGGAAATGGTGTGCCCCCATGAATGATTCAGCGAGTAGGATTCCCCTGTTCAAGCGCGCCGGCCAGCTGGCGAACCCCCTGGCCTTGGCCCTCTTTCAGGCCCTGTTGGCCTCGGCGTGCGTCCAGGGCGCGACGCACGAAGACGGCATCGGCGGCAGCGGGATGTCCGGCGGCGGGGCGGGGGCGTCCGGCAGCGGCGGCACCGCGACCGGCACCGGCACCGGCGGGACGACGACCGGCGGCGCGGGCGGTCGGACCGGCAGCGGCGTCGGGGGCACCACCGGCGGCGGCGGCCGCGCGGCACCGGCGGCACCGGCGTCGGCGGCGCGACCGGCAGCGGGGGCGCGATGCCCAACCCCGACGGCGGGATCCGCCCCGACCTCACCGGTCGCAAGGCGCTGTTCATCGTCAAGGATTCGGCCAGCCTCGACGACGGTGACGTGCTGATCCAGCAGTTGCTCGAGATCCGCGGCATGACCGTGACCTACGGCACTCTGGCGACGCCGCCGGCGATGGCGGTCGGCTTCAACCTGATGATCCTGTCGTCGGGGATCGGGTCCGACAGCAACTACGCGGTCTTCAAGGACGTCCCGATCCCGATGATCGTCTATTACAACTCGCTCTATCAGACCGTGGGTTTCGTGGCCACCAGCTCGGGCCGCGGTACCTCCGCCGATTCGGTGCAGGTCACGATGACCGACATCTCGACGCAGCTGTCGAGCGACCTGGGAATCGGAGCGACCTTCCTGATGACCAACTCGGCGCTGGGCAGCAGCTCCTATGGTTGGGGCATTCCCGGCGGCACCCCGATCAAGGTGGCTGCCGTCATGGGCGCGCCGACGGAATTTGCGGTGTTCGCCTACGAGAAGGGATCAGCGATGGCCGTCGGCACGGCGGCGGGCCGTCGCGTCGCGCTCGGTTGGAAGTCGGGCGTCGAGAAGGCGCTGACCATCGAGGGCTTCAAGCTACAGGACGGCGCGTTCAGCTGGACCGCGGGGGCGCCATGATCATGATGATGATGTCGGCGCGGGCGCGATCGAGTGGTCGCTGGGCGGCGCTGGCGAAGTTGGCCCTGCTGGGCGCGGCGGTCAGCTGCGCCAGCGTCAAGCCGCTGGATAACAACTCCGGCACCGACGCCGGCAGCCCGGGGAAGCAGGACGCGCCGGTCACCAACAACCGCAACGACGGGGGCGTTCGCCCCGACGTGCCGTCGCCGCTCGACGGCAACTGTCAGAAGGCTTCCTGCACACCGGCCGGGGGGCTGTACTGCGGCATCATCGGCGACGGCTGTCTCGGCACCATCGACTGCGGGACCTGTCCCGGCGATCAGATCTGCAACAAGGGCCTGTGCATCGGCGGCCCGAGCTGCGTCGCGACCACCAGCTGCACGGCGGCCAGCGGCGGCACCAACTACTGCGGCGACATCGGCAACGGCTGCGGCGCCGCTTTGCCGTGCGGCGATTGCGCGGGCGGCAACGTCTGCAACGGCGGACTGTGCGTGGCGGCGAACTGCGTGCCGCTGACCTGCAACATCATGGGCGGCGGCAAGTACTGCGGCGCGATCGGCGACGGTTGCGGCGGCACGCTCAATTGCACGTGCGAGGCCCCCGAGACCTGCGGCGGCACCGGGATCGATCACGTCTGCGGCGATCCGGCGTGCGTGCCGATTACCTGTAATCCGATGGGCGGCGGCCAGTACTGCGGCAACATCGGCAACGGCTGCGGCAAGGCGCTGGCCTGCCCCGCCGGCTGCGCCAACGGCGTCGCCTGCCCCGCCAACCACGTCTGTCCGTCGACCGGCCCGGGCACCTGCGTCGGTCTGCAGTGCCAGATCGACAAGTGCACCGCCGGCGGCAAGACCACGGTCAGCGGCACGGTCTTCGACCCGCAGGGCGTCAACCCGCTGTACAACGTGGTGGTCTACGTCCCGAATCAGCCGCTCGCCGACATCCAGTCGGGGGCCACCTGCGACACCTGCGCCTCCCCGGTCTCGGGCCAGCCGGTCGCGGCGGCGCTGACCGACGCCACCGGGCACTTCGTGATGAACGACGTGCCGTCGCCAGCGGGCGCGATGATCCCGCTGGTGGTCCAGATCGGAAAGTGGCGGCGCCAGATCATGTTCGGACCGATCAACAAGTGCGTCGACAACCCGGTGCCGAACCCGATGTTGCGCTTGCCGCGCACCCAGGCCGAGGGGCACATCCCGAAGATCGCGTTCTCCACCGGCCACTCGGATTCGCTCGACTGCCTGCTGCGCAAGATCGGCATCGCCGACAGCGAATTCACGCCCGACTCGGGCACCGGCCGCGTGCACATGTACGTGGGTCTCGACGCCGGCAACGGGACGGGGTCAAACGCAGCTCGCCTCGGGCGGCGCCTTTGCCTCGTCGTATAACACCCTCTTCAACAACTACGCCAAGCTGGCCGGATACGACATCCTCATGCTGAACTGCGAGGGCGGGTCGCCGAGTCCCCTGCCTGCGGCCGCCTCCTTCGCGAACATCCGCAAGTACGCGGACAACGGCGGACGGATCTTCGACGAGCACGTGCACGCGTTCTGGATCCAGAAGGGTCTACCGCCCTGGCCGAACGTCGCGGTCTGGGACAATTCGAGCGTCGCCGTCACGGCGACCGCCAGCATCGACACCACCTTCCCGAAGGGCGCCGCCCTGGCCACCTGGCTGCAATCGCTGGGGGCGACGACGGGGACCGCTCAGATCAGCTCTCAACGCCGTCGAGCACTCGGTCGACGCGGTGATCGCCCCGACGCAGCGCTGGATCTACACCGCTGATGGGCACACGCAGTACATGACCTTCAACACGCCGCTGGAGGCGCCGGCGGCGGCGCAGTGCGGTCGCGTCGTGTTCACCGACGTGCACGTCGGAACGGGGGGCGGCGCCGCCAACCCTCCCGCGGGGAACAAGCTGCCGTTCCCGACCGACTGCTCGACGTCGCTGACGATGTCGCCGCAGGAGAAGGCGCTGGAGTTCATGTTCTTCGATCTGTCGTCGTGCGTGCAGGTCGATACCCTGACGCCGCAGATGCCGCCGATTCCGCCGCTGGGCGGGGCGACGCCGCCGCCCAACGTCGTGCCGACGCCGCCGGCGCCGCCGCCCCCGCCGCCGCCTCCGCCGCCCCCGTTCGTTCCCTGATCACCGCGCGATAACAAACCGCCCCCCCGCCGGGTATAACCACAACGAACCGGCCGAAAGTCCGAAGAGCCAAAAATCGACGATGATGGGAAATTCGAAATGACGATCGCAGGTGTACGCGCGATGTTCGACCTGACCGGCAAGACGGTGGTTCTGACGGGGGGTACCGGGGTTCTGGGCAGCGAGATGGCGCGCGCGCTGGCTTCGGCCGGCGCCAACGTTGTGCTGCTCGGGCGCAAGCTCGATCGCGCGCAGGCGCTGGTTCAGTCGCTCGACAAGGTTGCCGGCGCCGACGCGAAGGCGCGCCACCGGGCGCTGGCCGCCGACGTGCTGGATCGTCCCGCCATCGAAGAAGCGGCGCGCACCGTGAAGAAGGAGTACGGCCGCGTCGACGCGCTGGTCAACGGCGCCGGCGGCAACGACGCGAAGGCGACCACCAACCCCGAGAATCGGTTCTTCGACATCCCGATCGAGGCCTTTCAACAGGTGCTCACGCTCAACCTGACCGGCACCGTGATCCCGACCCAGGCGTTCGGGCGCATGATGGCCGACCAGAAGGACGGGGTGATCCTCAACGTCTCGTCGGTGAACGCGTCGCGGCCGCTCACGCGCATCGCCGCCTACTCGGCGGCCAAGGCCGGCGTCAGCAACCTGACCCAGTGGCTGGCGATCCACATGGCGCAGGAGTATTCGCCGAACATCCGCGTGAACGCGCTCATGCCCGGGTTCTTTCTCACCGAGCAGAATCGCTTCCTGCTGACCGACCAGAAGACCGGGGCGCTGACGGCGCGCGGCCAGAAGATCATGGACCACACGCCGATGGCCCGGTACGGCAGCCCCGACGATCTGTCGGGCGCGCTGATCTGGTTGCTGTCGCCGGCGTCCAAGTTCGTGACCGGCATCGTCGTGCCGGTCGACGGCGGCTTCACCGCCTACTCGGGGGTGTAGCGTGGCCGTGACCGGCGCCGGGCAAAAGGGGAAGCGCCTCGACGAGGCGACGGTGCGTGAGCTGTGCGCCGCCGAGATCGCGCGCTGGAACGTGCGCGGCCGGCGCGTGCTGATGATCGTCCCCGATCACACGCGCAGCGCCCCGATCGACGTGATGTTCCGGGTCCTGCACGAGCTCATGGCCAAGGGGGACAACGCCGCCAAGGCGTTCGACGTGCTGATCGCGCTCGGCACCCACCCGCCGATGAGCGACGAGGCGATCAACGTGCGTCTCGGCATCACGCCGCAGGACCGCGCGGGACGCTACGCCGGCACGCGCATCTTCAACCACCACTGGGACGATCCGGCGCAGCTGGTGTCGATTGGCGCGATCACCGAGGACGAGGTCGCCGCGATCTCGGGCGGCCTGATGCGCGAGCACGTCGACGTCACGATGAACAAGCTCGCGCTCGAGTACGACCTGCTGCTGATCGTCGGGCCGACCTTCCCGCACGAGGTGGTCGGCTTCTCGGGCGGCAACAAGTACCTGTTCCCGGGCATCTCGGGCCGCGAGATCATCGACATGTTCCACTGGTTGGGCGCGTTGATCACCAACCCCGAGATCATCGGCACCAAGTACACGCCGGTGCGCGCCGTGGTCGACAAGGCGGCGTCGATGGTGCCGGTCGAGCGCAAGTGCGCCAGCCTGGTCGTCGAGGGGAGCGACCTGGTCGGCCTGTACATCGGCACGCCCGAGGAGGCGTGGGACGCGGCCGCCAACCTGTCGAACCAGATCCACGTGGTCTACAAGGACCGCCCGTTCCGCAGCGTGCTGTCGTGCGCGCCCACGATGTACGACGAGCTGTGGGTGGGCGGAAAGTGCGCCTACAAGCTGGAGCCGGTGGTCGCCGACGGCGGCGAGCTGATCATCTACGCGCCGCACATCCACGAGATCTCGGTGGTGCACGGCGAGATCATCCGCCAGATCGGCTACCACGTGCGCGACTACTTCCGGAAGCAGATGTCCAAGTTCGCGCACCTGCCGCGCGGCGTGGTCGCGCACTCGACGCACGTCAAGGGGATCGGCACGTTCGAGGACGGCGTCGAGCGGCCGCGCATCACGGTGACGCTGGCGACCGGGATCAGCGAGGCCGAGTGCCGCGCGGTCAACCTCGGCTACCGCGACCACCGCACCATCAACGCCGACGACTGGCGCGACCGCGAGGCCGAAGGCCTGCTGCTGGTCCCCAAGGCCGGCGAGACGCTGTTTCGGCTGAAGAACCAGAATCCCTGACCGACATTCACAAGCAAAGGAGATGCGATGAACGCCGGGTTGAAGATCCCCCCAAGTGGTGCCCTCGATTTCGTGAGCCTGGGCGCGCTGGTCCACCGCCTCGACCCCGGGATCATCCCCTTCCGCAAGGCGACCCACTGCGAGATCCACGTCAGCGGCGGCGAGTTCAACGTCGCGGCCAACCTGTCCGATTGCTTCCGCCTGAAGACCGGCATCGCTCGCGCGATGGTCGATTATCCCGATCGGCGACCTGATCGCCGAGCGCGTGCGCGCCATGGGCGTGAAGCCGTTCTACAAGCACTTCAAGCACAACGGCGTCAACGGCCCCAACATGGCCACGGTCTACAGCGACCGCGGCCACGGCGTGCGCGCGCCGGTGGTCTTCTACAACCGCTCCAACGAGGCGGCGGCGCAGCTGAAGCCGGGCGATTTCGACTGGAAGACGATCTTCGCCGGCGGCGTGCGCTGGTTCCACAGCGGCGGCATCTTCGCGGCGCTGTCGGCGACCACCGGCGAGCTGATCATCGAAGGCATGAAGGCCGCCAAGGCGGCCGGCGCGGTCACCTCCTTCGACCTCAACTTCCGCGCAGAAGCTGTGGAACATCTGGGGCGGCGAGGAGCGCGCGGTCGAGGTCATCGGCCGCATCGTCGAAAACGTCGACGTGCTGGTCGGCAACGAGGAGGATCTGCAGAAGGGCCTCGGCATCCCCGGTCCCGAGGTGGCGGCGCAAGAATCGAAGCTCGATCCCAAGCGCCTTCTTCGGCATGATCGACAAGGTCGTCGCCAAGCACCCCAAGGTGCAAGGTGGTCGCCACGACGCTGCGCGAGGTGCACTCCACCAACCGCCACAGCTGGAGCGCGGTGGCCTGGATCGACGGCAAGACGTACACGGCGCCGACCGCCGAGCTCGACGTGCTCGACCGCGTCGGCGGCGGCGACGGCTTCGCGGCCGGCTTCTTCTACGGGCTGCTCACGGGCGAGTCGCCCGAGGAAGCGGTGAAGCTCGGCTGGGCGCACGGCGCGTTGCTGACGACCTTCCCCGGCGATACCACCATGGCGACCGTGCGAGCAGGTGCGAGCCTTCGCCAAGGGCGGCTCGGCGCGCATCCAGCGATAAAACGCGCCGAACAGCCCACATTTTCAAAGCGTCGAACCGAAAAAGGTAGGAAAAGAGAGAGATGGCACAGCAAGCGGATATCGGACTCATCGGGCTCGCGGTCATGGGCGAGAACCTGGTCCTGAACATCGAGAGCCGCGGCTTCACCGTCGCGGTCTAGAACCGCACCTACGACAAGGTCGTGAACTTCCTCGAGGGGCGCGCGCAGCGGCAAGAAGATCGTCGGCACCAAGACGCTGCAGGAGCTGGTCGGCACGCTCAAGTCGCCGCGCCGGGTGATGATCATGGTCAAGGCCGGCAAGCCGGTCGACGACCTCATCGACCAGCTGATGCCGCTGCTCGACAAGGGCGACATCATCATCGACGGCGGCAACTCCCACTTCCCCGACAGCATCCGCCGCACCAAGGAACTCGAGGCGCGCGGCCTGCTGTACATCGGCACCGGCGTGTCGGGCGGCGAAGAGGGCGCGCTCAAGGGGCCGTCGATCATGCCGGGCGGCTCGCCGGCAGCGTGGCCGCACGTCAAGCCGATCTTCCAGTCGATCGCCGCCAAGGTCGAAGACGGCACGCCGTGCTGCGACTGGGTCGGCGAGCGACGGCGCCGGTCACTTCGTCAAGATGGTGCACAACGGCATCGAGTACGGCGACATGCAGCTGATCTGCGAGTCGTACCAGATCATGAAAGAGCTGCTCGGCATGTCGGCCGACGAGATGCACGAGGTGTTCAAGGAGTGGAACAAGGGCGATCTCGACAGCTACCTGATCGAGATCACGCGCGACATCCTCGGCGTTCAAGGACGAGGACGGCAAGCCGATCGTCGACAAGATCCTCGACACCGCGGGGCAGAAGGGGACCGGCAAGTGGACCAGCGTCAGCCGCGCTCGACCTCGGCATCCCGCTGACGCTGATCAGCGAGGCGGTCTTCGCGCGCTGCCTGTCGGCCATGAAGGAGCGAGCGCGTCGAGGCGTCGCAAGCTGCTGCGCGGCCCGACGCCGGCGCTTCACCGGCGACCAGCAAGGCGTTCATCGACGACCTGTCGCGAGGCGCTCTACGCCTCGAAGATCGTCTCCTACGCGCAGGGCTACGAGCTGATGCGCGCCGCGGCCGAGCGAGTACAAGTGGAACCTGAACTACGGCGGCATCGCGCTGCTGTGGCGCGGCGGCTGCATCATCCGCTCGGCGTTCCTCGGCAAGATCAAGGACGCCTACGACCAGAACCCGGCGCTGTCGAACCTGCTGCTCGACCCGTACTTCCGCGAGCGACATCGAGGCGTCGCAGGCGGCGTGGCGGCGCGTGGTCGCGACCGCGATCAGCAACGGGATTCCGGATCCCGGCGTTCACGACCGCGCTCACCTACTTCGACGGCTACCGCAACGGCGCGGCTGCCGGCGAACCTGCTGCAGGCGCAGCGCGACTACTTCGGCGCGCACACGTACGAGCGCATCGACAAGCCGCGCGGCCAGTTCTTCCACACCAACTGGACCGGGCGCGGCGGCACGACCGCTTCGTCTGCCTACGTCGTTTGAATCGGCCTCAGCTCACATCGGGAAGGTGACATGAACATCGAACGTTTCTCCGTAGGCATCGGCGACCGGTTCGGCAAAGAGGGCGGGGCGCAGCTGCGCGCCATGCAGAAGGCCGAGCAGGCCGGCGCGGTGATCGTCCCGGTCTGGAACAAGTCGTTCCGCGAGCACTCGCTGATCGGCACCAAGCCCGACGACGTGCGCGCCGAGGCCGACGCCGCCGTGCGCGCCGGCGGCTGGAAGCACAACTACTACGTCGACGCCGACCACATCGGCCTCAAGACCGTCGACGGCTTCCTGGCGTCCAGCAACTTCTTCACCCACGACGTCGCCGACTACATCGGCAAGGCGGCGCCCGACGACGCGGTCGCCGCCTTCGTGCGCGACATGGCGCCGTTCAAGGGGGTGCTGCGCATCCCCGGCGTCGACCAGACCTTCGACGTCACCGACGCCGTGCTGGAGAAGATCGCGCGCAACTACCTGTACGCGATCACCGAGGCGGGTCAGATCTACCGCCACGTCGTCGCCGCCAAGGGCGCCGACAACTTCGTGGCCGAGGTCTCGACCGACGAGGCCAACGACCCGCAGCAGCCGTTCGAGCTGTTCTTCATCCTGGCGGCGATCGCGCGCGAGAAGATCCCGGTGCAGACGATCGCCCCCAAGTTCTCGGGCAAGTTCCTCAAGGGCATCGACTACGTCGGCGACATCCGCACCTTCGAGCGCGAGTTCGACGCCGACCTGGCGGTGGTCAAGCACGCGCGCGAGGTGTTCGGCCTGCCGGCGTCGCTGAAGATCAGCGTCCACACCGGCAGCGACAAGTTCTCGCTGTATCCGATCATCCACCGCGCCATCCAGAAGCACGGCGCCGGCCTGCACCTCAAGACCGCCGGCACGACCTGGCTCGAGGAGGTGATCGGTGTCGCCCAGTCGGGCGCCAAGGGGCTGGCGATCGCCAAGCGGATCTACGCGCAGGCGATCGAGCGCTTCGACGAGCTGTGCAAGCCCTACGCGACGGTCGTCGAGATCGACCGCATGTGGCTGCCGGCGCCGAGCGAGGTCGACGGCTGGACCGCGGAGGCGTTCGTCAAGGCGCTGCGCCACGACCAGTCGTGCGCCGAATACAATGTCCACCTGCGGCAACTGGTGCACGTGGCTTTCCGGGTAGCCGCCGAGATGGGTCAGGAGTGGCGCGCGGCGCTCGACGAGGCGCGCGAGATCGCCGGGCGTTGTGTTACGGACAATCTGTTCGACCGCCACATCCGGCCGCTGTTTCTGGGCGCCTGAGCGCCCTCTCTCCGACATCGCGAAGGGCATCGACGACGCCCCCGTGAGCCGTGGCGCCAACCGGCGGACACCTCATTCCCGGGGAGTCGCCGTGTTCGGCAAAACCAATCTTACCGGAGGTTCGCGGTGACGAGAGCGACGGCTTGGCTTGCGTTGGCTGTTTCGATGTCGGTGCTGGCCTGCGCCGGGGTGAACACCCCCGCGAGCAGCGGCACCGGCGGGTCGCCGAGCAGCACCGGCGCCGGCGGCAGCGCCGGGGCCCACGCGAACGGCCAGGGCGGCAGCATGGGCGTGTCGGTCGGCGTGGGCGGGTCGATGTGCGGCCTGCAGACCTTCGACATCAATCGCAAGCCGGTCGAGATCTTTCTGGTGCTGGATAAGTCGGCCTCCATGGAGGACGGGCTCAATGACGCGGTCGCAGTGAGCACGACCAACCCCACCAAGTGGAGCCAGGTGATCCCGGCGTTGTCGACGACCATCACCCAGGCCGATCCGACGATCTCCTGGGGGATGAAGCTCTTCCCCGAGAAGGGGAGCGGCGCCTGCAAGAATGACACGGTGACGACCAAGATCGACCTGATGATCAGCCCCTCGAATGCCGCTCAGCTCAACACCGCCGTGCAGGCGTTGCTCGTGGGTGGTGACAATGGCGATGGGACGCCGACCGGCGCGGCCATTCGGGTGGCGACCAGCTATCTGCAGCAAAGGACCGCGATGGGGGATGACAGCCGCAAGTACATCCTGCTCGCGACCGACGGCGAGCCGTCGTGCGCCGGCTCGGCGGGGGCGCTCACCGCGGACTCGACGGCGGCCCGCACCGACGCGGTGGCGGCGGTCACGGCGGCGGCGACGGCCGGCTTCCATACCTTCGTCGTCGGCGTGGCGACGACGAAGGCGAACGATGCTATGACGCTGAACCAGCTCGCCATCGCCGGGCTCGAGCCGTCGTCCGACACCCGCCCGGGTGCGACGCGCTTCTACCTCGCGAGCAGTCAGGCGCAGCTGGCGACGACGCTGGAGGGGATCGTCAACCCGGTCGCCAGCAACTGCGTCTTTCCGTTGAACGCGCCGCCGCCGGTGCCCGAGAACATCGCGGTCAAGGTCAACGGAATGAAGTCGCCGCAGGACACCGGCCACGCCAACGGCTGGGACTACACCGATCCCGCCTACACCGGCGTCCAGGTTTACGGATCCTGGTGCGACATGATCAAGAACAACGGCAACACCGTCGAGATCATCTTTGGTTGTCCGGGTATCGTCATACCGTGAGGTGTTCATGCTGATGCGCTACGCTCGTGCCTGCGGCTGCGCCGGGATCCTCGCGCTAGGCCTCGCCCTCGCCGGCGGCGCCTGCGTCAGCCCCGACACCTTCGTGCGCGACAACGATGCCGGAACCGGCGCGGGCGTCGGCGGCGCCACCCAGGGGAGCGGCGGCAACGGGCCGTCGGGCAACGGCGGTTCTTCCACCGGCACGGCGGGCAGCAACGGCACTGGCGGTCACACGACCGCCGGTGCGGGCGGAACGACCGGGGGCGTGGGCGGACACACCGGCTCCGGCGGGAGCATCGTCGGTCCGACCTCCAACTTCATGGAGGATTTCGAGTCGCCGGGGATCGCCGACCGCTGGTTTTGGGATTCGGACACGGGCAGCGTGCTCAATCCCAGCAGCACGTCGTGCGGCCAGTGGGCCGTCGCCGCCGACGGGGCGACCACCAACCACATGTTCTCGCAGGCCGAGGCCTGCAGCGGTCCCAGCTGGGCCGCGGCGGGCAACAGCGGCTGGACCGACATGCGCCTTCAGGCGCGGGTCATGTTTCCCGTGGGATCGACGACGTCCACGCGGATCATGATCGGTGTTCGCTTCGCCAGCGACCGTGATCAGATCTACATCGAGTACACAAACGACGGGAAGCTCAAGATCCGCCAGAAGGTCGCGGCCGGCGGCGCCCCGTCGGACACCAGCAACACGACGAAGGTCGCGGTGCCGGCGGGCCAGTGGGTCACCGTCGGGCTGTCGGTGTCGGGCAGCACGATCAACGCCTATCTGGGCGCCGATCGCACCGCGCCGCCCGTGATCACCGCAACGGCGGTCGGCCTGCCCGCGGGCGGGATCGCCATCGGCACGACCGGTGGGGCGGCATCTTTCGACGACGTTCTGGTGACGCCGCCGTAAACTAGCGACCATGGCGAAGGTGCATCGGGCCACGTTTCTCGCTGTTGTGCCCTTGGCTGTTGCGCTCTGGCGCTGGCGCTCTTGCTCCCGCTCGTCGTCTGGGCGGCCCCCGCCGGCCCCGCGCCGAAACCGCCGGCGCTGAAGTCCCCCGCCGACGTCGATCGCCTCACCGACGCGCTGTGGGCCACGGCCGGGGTGACGCCCGCGCCACCCTCCGACGACGCCGAGTTCCTGCGGCGGGTCAGCATCGACATCATCGGCCGCATCCCGACACTCGAGGAGGCCGAGCGCTTCCTGAAGGATCCGGCGCGTGACAAGCGGGTGCGCCTGGTCGATCGGCTGCTCGCCAGTCCCGAGTACGCGGAGCACTGGGCCGACGTGTCGCTGGATCTGTTCGTGGGGCAGGAGTTCCGCAAGCCAGGGCTGGAGAAGCGGCTCGATCCGCGCGCCTACTTCCTGACGGCTTTCCGCGAGAACCGCCCCTACGATCGGATCGCGCGCGAGATGCTCACCTTCTCGGGCGAGATCGTGCCCAACGGTCCCGGCGTGTTCGTCGCGTCGCACGTCAAGGGGGGCGGCGCCGAGACGATGGCGTCGGTGACGGCGCGGCTCTTCCTCGGCGTGCAGGTCCAGTGCGCGCAGTGCCACGACCACCCGTACGACGACCGCTACAAGCAGGAGGACTTCTACGGCCTGGTCGCCTACTTCGCGCGCACCAAGACCAAGCAGGAGCGCGTCGACGCGGGGCCGGCGCAGCCGACGACGACGGCGCCAGCGACGCCGGTGCCAGCGACGATGGCGCCAGCGACGACGGCGCCGTCGACGACGGCGCCAGCGACGACAATGATCGGCTCCGGCAACGCCACCATGACCGCCACCGCGCCGGCCGCGGCCAGCGCCGCCGCCGCCGGCATGGGCGGCGATGACAAGGCGATGGAGGCGAAGGACGCGAAGGACGCGAAGGACGCGAAGGACGGCAACGCGAAGGACAGCGACAAGAACAAGGACAAGAACAAGGACGGAAACGACAACAAGATCTACACCGTCTTCGACAAGCCGAACGGCCAGGCCAAGTTCAAGAAGTCGGGCGCCGACAAGGAGATCGTCGTCCAGCCTCGGTTCTTCGGGCGCGACGTGCCGGCGCTGCCGGGCGAGGGGCGCCGCGACACGCTCGCGCGCGCCGTGGTGGCGTCGGATCTGTTCGCGAAGACCTTCGTCGATCGCACGTGGGCGCAACTCTTCGGGCGCGGCATCGTCGAGCCCTGGGACGATCTGGGCGGCGAGCGCGATGCCAGGCACCCGCCGCTGCTCACGCGGCTGGCCGACGACTTTCGCGCCAGCGGCTACGACATCAAGCACCTCTTGCGGCTGCTGGTGCTGTCGAGGGCCTACGGGTTGACGTCGCGGGTGCCGCCGGCCGCGGATGTCCCGACCGTGGCGGCGGATTCGGCGGCCGACGCCGACGCCGATCGCCGACGCCGACGCCGACGGGTGCCGGCGGCGACGGCGTCGATCCGCCGACGCCGCGCCGACGGGATCCGGCGGCACGGCGCCGACGTTGTCATTCGCGCGCGCGGCGGTTCGCCGGCTCACCCCCGAGGAGCTCTTTCGTTCGCTGCTCACCGCCACCGGCGTCGATCGCCTGGAGCAGCTCGACGCCGACAAGATCCAGAAGACGGATCGAGCGCGCGCTGAAGGAGTACCTGTTCATGTTCGCCGACGAGGAGATGGTCGAGGTCAACACCTTCAACGGCAACATCCCGCAGGCGCTGCTGCTGTTCAACGGCGAGCTGACCAACCAGGGCGCCAAGGCGCGCCCGGGCGCGAACCTGACGCGCATCCTGGCGGCGACCAGCGATCCCGCGACGCGCCTGCGGCAGATGTTCCTCACCGTCTACACCCGTCCCCCGACGGAGGCGGAGCAGGCGCGCCTGTTGCCGCTGCTGCGCGGCGACCGCCCGCGCCCGTACGAGGATCTCTTCTTCGCGATGCTGACGTCGACCGAGATGTTGACCAACCACTGAGGTTCCCATGCGTTCACGCAGCCTGATTCATCGACGCACCTTCCTCGAGCTCGGGGTCGGCGCCGCCATTTCCTTCGGCGTCGGCCTGCCGTTTGGCGGCCGCGAGGCCGTCGCGCGCACCAAGGCGGCCGCCGCCGCCAAGGCCAAGGCCAAGGCGACGACTCCGCGCGCGCGCGCCTGCATCCTGCTTTACATGGAGGGCGGGCCGAGCCAGCTCGACACCTTCGATCCCAAGCCGGGCCGCCCCACCGGCGGTCCGTTCAAGGCGATCGAGACCAACGTGAAGGGGATCCGCATCTCCGAGCATCTGCCGCGCATCGCGAAGCAGATGAAGCGCCTGTGCCTGATCCGATCGCTGACCAGCAAGGAAGGCAATCACGATCGCGCGCGCCACCTCATGCACACCGGCTACCCGCCCCAGGGCGGCGTCGATCACCCGGCCTTCGGGTCGGTGGTGGCGCTGACCCGCAACCCGCAGTCGATGCCGGGCTACGTCGCCATCGGCGGACCGGGCGAGGACGCGGGTTTCCTCGACGCCTCCTATTCACCGTTCCCGGTGCTCGATCCGACCAAGCCGACCCGCAACCTCGGCTACGCCGGCGGCATCGACGAAGGGCGGTTCGACGCGCGCCTCGAGCTCTGGCGCACGCTGCAGGCCGACTTCTCGGGCGATCACCCGGGCGCGCTCGCCAGCGGTCAGCGCGCGGTCGGCGAGAAGGCGGTGGCGCTGATGCGCTCGTCCGGCGTGGCGGCGTTCGACATCACAACCGAGCCCGACGCCGTGAAGCAGGCCTACGGTCCGTCGCCGTTCGGCGCCGGCTGCCTGATGGCGCGCCAGCTGGTCGCCGCCGGCATCCCCTTCGTCGAGGTCTTGCTGAAGGGCTGGGACACGCACGAGAGCAATTTCCCGCGCGTGACCGAGCTGTCGGCGACGCTGGACCAGGCGATGAGCGCGCTGCTCGACGACCTGGCGGGGCGCGGCCTGCTCGACTCGACGCTGGTGCTCTGGATGGGCGACTTCGGCCGCACGCCGGTGATCAACGAGCGCGGCGGGCGCGACCACTTCCCGACCGCCAGCAACATCGTGCTGGCGGGGGGCGGCGTGAAGGGGGGCCAGGTGATCGGCGAGACCAACGACAACGGCGACGAGATCGTGGCCCGCCCGATCTCGGTCCCCGACCTCTACCGTTCGGTCGCCTGGGCGATGCAGGTCGACGCCGACAAGAGCCGCTTCGCGCCGTCGGGCCGCCCGGTGAAGACCGTCGACGGCGGCGCGATCGTCAGCGAGCTGTTCTGATCAGTCCTTGATCACGATCGGTTCGAAGCGCGGCGCCAGCAGGTGGTTGATGGCGAACGCCAGCAGATAGGCCGAGCCGCAGATCACGAACAGGATCGCATACCCGGCCGAGGGGTTGCCGGCGGCCTCGAAGCGATCGAGCAGCTTGCCGCTGAAGATCGGGAACGCCATCCCGGCGAACGATCCGGCCATGCCGCCCAGGCCGATGACCGACCCGATCGCGCGCTTCGGGAACATGTCGGACACGCTGGTGAACAGGTTCGCCGACCAGATCTGGTGGGCGCTCGCGGCCAGCCCGATGAGCAGGACCGCGCCCCAGTCGCCGACCCGGGTGACCAGCGTGATCGGGACGACCGCGCAGGCGGCGGCGAGCATCACGATCTTGCGGCTGCGGCCGCCGCTGTGAGGGCCGGCGATGACGCCGGTCAGCCAGCCGCCCAGGTTGCTGAGCACCGTGACCAGGCCGTAGATCGTCACCAGGTGGACCCAGCTGGTCTTGATGTCGAGGTGCCGCGTCTTCTTGAAGAAGTCGGGCAGCCAGATCAGGAAGAACCACCACACCGGATCGGTGAGCAGCTTCGCGATCACGAACGACCAGGTCTGCCGGTAGCCCCACAGGGCGCGCCAGGAGATGTTCTGCGAGGCGGCGGCGTCGACCGGTTCGCTGCGGATGTACTCGAGCTCGCTGCGCGAGAGCCGGTGGCTGCGCTCAGGCACGTTGTAAAACGGGATCCAGAACACCAGCCAGACCATCCCGGCCGCGCCCGCGGCGATGAACGCCGAGTGCCATCCCCAGGTGAAGGCCAACCAGGGGACGATCGCGGGCGCGATCATCGCGCCGACGTTGGCGCCCGAGTTGAAGAGGGTCGTCGCCAGCGTCCGTTCCTTCTTGGGGAACCAGAGCGCGACCGCCTTGATCGCCGACGGGAAGTTGCCGGCCTCGCCCAGCCCCAGCGCCGCGCGCGCCATGTAAAAGCCGCTGATGCTGCCGACCAGCGCGTGGGCCGCCGCCGCCACGCTCCAGGCGGCGATCGACGTCGCGTACCCGATCTTGGTGCCGAAGCGATCGATGAACTTGCCGAACAGCAGGCCGCCGACCGCGTACGAAGCCTGGAACATCGCGTTCGCGCGCCCGAACTGCTCGTTCGACCAGTGCAGCTGGTTGTCGAGGATCGGCTTGATCAGCGACAGGATCTGTCGGTCGATGTAGTTGATGGTGGTGGCGAAGAACAGCAGGCCGCAAATCAGCCATCGGTACTGCCCGCCCGCCGTCTCATCCGTGGCGGCCGCCTGGCCGGTCTGCGCCGCGTTGGCGGCACTATGAACGCTCATGATGCTCCTCGCTGCAAAACGCCCACGCGTGACGCGGCGAATGTGCATACAATCGGTTTCGTGGGACGGGCTTCGGCCTCAGCGATTGAACCCATGGCTCTCCTGCTGGTGTGGGGGGGAATGGTGTCGACCTGTCTTGTCGGCGGCTGCGCC
Organism: uncultured Pseudomonadota bacterium; assembly: GCA_963778795.1. Taxonomy (GTDB): domain Bacteria; phylum Myxococcota_A; class Polyangia; order Fen-1088; family Fen-1088; genus DASRQZ01. The sequence goes on from CAVZVU010000001.1 coordinate 672,581, forward strand.
GACAACATCGTGCACCCCTACCGACAGATATACACCGATGGGGGCACGGGCGGTTCGGGCGATTCGGGAGGCTCGGGAGGTTCGGGAGGCGTCGACGCCGGGATCGATATGCTGCCCGTCACCTGTCCGACCACGCTGGTCGGCTACGCGACGTTCGACGGCGGTACGACCGGCGGCGGGGACGCCGCGGTTTACACGGCCGACGCGCTGGACCAGCTGCGGACCTACGCCGGGCTGGCCACGCCGGCCATCATACGGATCAACGGCACGATCGTGATCGCCCCCGACGCAGGCATCCCGGTCGAGGTCGAGTCGGACAAGACGGTGATTCCGGTGAAGCCGGGCGACGGTCTCGTCGGCAACGGCCTCAGCATCAACAAGAAGCACAACGTGATCGTCCGAAACCTGACCATCGCCAGGGCGGCGGCCCCCTGGGACGCCATCACGATTCAAAGCCTCGAACAACGTCTGGATCGACCACTGCGATCTGTCGAACGACCTCAACATGCCCAAGGAGGCGTTCGACGATCTGCTGGACATCACCCACGGGTCGAGCAACGTCACCGTCTCCTGGACACGGTTCCACGACGCCTACAACACCGGTATCGTCGGGCACACCGATACGCCCACGGCGGGCAACATGGAAGATCTCGGCCTCGCCGTGACCTACCACCACAACCTCTTCTCGAACACTCTCTCGGAATCCCCGCGCGTCCGCTTCGGGCACGCCCATCTCTTCAGCAACTACTACAACGCGATCCAGTTGCCTTCGGCGCCGACGACCTCTTACGGCATCGCATCGACGATGGGGGCCACGGTGCGCATCGAGAGCAACGTGTTCGATCAGGTGGCGATCCCCATCGTGACGCACCTCGATGGCACGCCGGTCGACGGCACTGTCAACGTCAGCGCTCCCGACACCAAGAACCTCTACAACCCGACGTCGAGCGCGGCGGCCAATGTCATCACGACAACGCCGAACACCACTTGGCGCCCGTCCTACGTCTATGCGGTCGATTCGCCCGAAAGCGTCCGGGTCATCGTCAACGACTGCGCCGGCGTCGGCAACGTCCCCTGAAGCGCATCCGCGTCGCGCGCGGCCTCCAGCAGGCGTCATCAGAACCACCGCGCCTCGACGCCGCCCAGTGCGGCCGCGAACGTGCGTGTCCCAGGCGACCCGATCGATCTTCGGCATGTCTTGCTCTGTGAAGGCGGATCGCTCGAAGGTGACGCCGCCCAGCAGATCCAGCCGCAGCGCCAGGTTGCGCGTCAGCGCCAGGTCGGCGCCGACCCGCGCGTACCCGGCAGCGGCCGGTCCCGGACGGCGCCGACTGGGGCGCCAGGTCGGCGCGCGTTCCGTCTGCTGTAGTTCAGCCAGGCCCGAACCGCGCCCGCACCCAGATCGACCGCGATGCGCGGGCTGGTCGGCTGGCGCAGGAACAGGCCGGCCCCCACCAGCCAGGGCATCGCGCCCGTCGTGACGTGGTCACCCTCGATCTGCCCACTGTTCAGCGGCGCGAACCCCATCAGCTCGGCGCCAATGCGGGGAAACAGCCGTACGCGTGCGACGACCCCGAACGGTGAAGCTGGACGACATGCCGCCCGGTGTGAAGAGCGCGCCCGAGGCCAGCGAGAGACGAAGAAGCGACTGCGTCGACATGGCATCGACCGTCGCCGCCACCCTCACCGGGTGAGGCCACCAGCGCTCCGTCGGGCGCCGATCCATCTCGGTTGGATTGACCGCCTTCACCCTCCTGGCGGCGCAGGTCGTCGTTGCGTGGCCCCAGCAGCGTCGCGCGCACGAACTCGACGGTGCGCACCGCCAGCACCGGCGCCAGCGCCGCCGTGGGCGGCCCTTCCAGCACCTGCTTGAGCGTGACCCGCCGGGTCTTCGGGTCGGCGATCGAGACCTCGGTGCGCCCGGCCTGGGCGTCGACGCGCACCGTGGCGCGCGCCCCGCCGCTCAGCGCCGTCGGCGACCTCGAGATCGATGCCCGGCTCCTCGCCGGCGACCACGCGGATCTCGATGGCGAAGCCGAGCGCGCGCAGCTCGGCGGCGATGCGTCCCGTCAGTGGTTCGTCCTCGGCGGTGCCGAGCAACACCACCGGGCCGTTGTTGCCGGACGCCATGGCGACCGCACCACCGGCCGCCGCCGCCGAGACCAGGCTGCCTAGAAGTACGGCCAGCAGACGCCCACCGCGTCCTGGCCGTACCGTCACGGTCCGGCCAGTCGGCGCGCCAGGGCTCGATGCGGGCCGGTGGGATGGTCGCGCAGGTAGTCGCGCGCCGCCTCCCGAGCTCGCGAGGTCTCGCCGGCCAGGTCCCAGGCCTCGAGCAGACGGCCCGCCGCCTCGGTGGCGAGGGGGCCGTTGGGGTGGTCGCGCAGGTAGCGCGACAACCAGGAGGCGGCGTCGCGATAGTCGTGGCGCGCTTCGAACGACATCACGCCCATCGCGAACGCCGGCCGGTCGAGGTCGGGGAATCGACGAAGCGCGGCGCGGTAGGCCTGATCGGCGCGCTTGAGATCGCCGCCGAGCCGGGCGACGTCGCCGAGCAGCACCAGGTCGTCGGAGCGCAGCTGATTGCAGTCGTTGTCGAATCCCTCGGCGATCGCCAGCGCCAGCGCGTCGCGATACTGCGCATGGCGCGCGAGCGCCCGCCAGCTGGTCGTCGTCGGGCCGGCCGGACATCGTCCCGGATGCCGGCGCTGCCGGGGCGGCGGCGCGGGCGGCCGGGCTCGCGGTGGCCGCCGACGCGCGCGAAAAGGCGCGATGCCAGCGCGACACCGGCGCGGCGGCGACCGGCGCGGTCTCCGCGAGCGCGGCCGACGGGGCCGCGCCGGCGGGCACAGAATCGGTCGCTTCGGCCGCCGGTGCGGGCTCGATCACCTGGGCCGCGGGCGCCGGCTCGGGCGCCGCTTCGCTGCCCAATTGCTGGCCCTGGTTCGGCGCCTGCGGGTCGGCGAGCGGGACCACCAGCGGTGCCACCGGCTCGGCGGCGGCGAGGGTCGCCCCGCGCGTGCTGGCGTGCAGCACGTGTCCCGCCCGGACGCGAGCGCCCGACGCGGCCATGCCCGGGCCGGTCACCACGACCGAGCCCTCGAACAGCTGCACCGTGAGCGCGTGCGCGCGCCGATCCCAGGCCGCGCTGAAGCGCGTCCCGGTCACGCGGATCTTGTAGTCACCCGCGTGGACCTCCCAGCGGGTGTGGGGACGGTGGACGATGCTGGCGTCGAGATGGCCGTCGTCGAGGATCACCGTGGCGCCGTCGGCGTCGACGGCATCGATGTGCGCGTTGCTGCGATCGCCGACCACGACGCGCGAGCCGTCGGAAAAGACCGCCGCCATCGCCTGACCGGCGGGCGGTACCAGCAGATCACCGGACTGGCCGAAGCGACCCGGTGCATCGATCGTGAACGTCAGGAATCGAGGAGCCCGGTGCAGCGAGACCGCCACCAGCACCACCGCCGCCGCCGCCGCCGCCGCCGTCCCGAGCGAGACCCAGCGCCAGGTCCGCGACTCGGCGCGCGACTTCGCCGTCACCTCGTGCCGCCACCAGATGCTTGACCTCGGACTCGATATCGATCCGCCGCAGCTCGCTCTTCTGAGCCGCCGCGACCTCTTTCATAAGCTCTTGTACCGGACTTAGTTCCGAACTCATTTAGATGCCCACCTTCCTCGTTCCACCCGGTCCTTCAGCACCGGAGATTCCTGCGCCGCTGCGAGGAATCGTGCCTCCGCCCGCGCTAGTCTTCTTTTTATAGTTGCTAGGGAAACCTGACACGCCGCCGCCACTTCAGTCAGCTCCATCTCGGCGATGAACCGCATGGAGAAAGCCATTCGTTCGTCGGTTGGCAAGGTGTCGAGCACCCGATAGGTCGCTCTCACCGCCATCCGCGTGTCACCGTCCGACTGCCGCACCGGAATATCGGGCAGCGACTCGGGGGGGACGAACATGATCCATCGCCAGCGCCGCTTGCGACGGATGCGACCGCGCGCCGTGAACACCGCGAGGCTGGCGATCCAGCTTTGCAACGCCGAGGGATCCTTCAGCTTGTGGACCCCCTCGAGCACGGCGACGAAGACGTCCTGAACGACGTCGACGAGATCCGATTCGACCCCCATCGCCCCGGCGACCAGGCGCTGCACCAGCGGCAGGTAGCGTTCGACCAGCGCCTCGCGCGCGCGCAGGTCACCCGCCCGGAGGGCGGCGATGAAGGCGCGATTCGCCTCTTGCGGGTCTTCAGCCGCAGCGGGCGGCCTGAACTCCAGAATCGAACCGTGGGTTTTGGACAGCATCGTCGGCTCCGCCGGCGCTGCGGTCACCTGCCCCACCGGCATTCCATCAGTGTCCGCCCGCCGATCTTGCGGCTCAACGCGAGGTGGTGGTAACGCCGTCGCGCCTGGAAGCGGGAGCCCCCGTCCTCGGAGTCGACGCATCTAGGGAGCTTACCTCCCTAGCCATCCCCCATCTACAACCAGGATGTGCCCGTTGACGAAATTGCTCGCGCGCGAGCAAAGGAACACCGCGGCACCGCCCAGATCTTCGGGCTCGCCCCAGCGCCCTGCCGGGATGCGTTCCAGAATCTGGCGGCTGCGCGTCGCGTCTTGCTGCAGCTGGCTAGTGTTGTCCGTCCGGATGTAGCCCGGGGCGATCGCGTTGACGTTGATTCCCTTGGACGCCCATTCGTTGGCCAGCGCCTTGGTGAGCTGAGCCACACCGCCCTTGGACGCGGCGTAGGCCGGGACGGTCAGTCCCCCCTGGAACGACAGCAACGACGCGACGTTGACGATCTTGCCGCGGCCTCGGGCCAGCATGTGTCGCCCCGCGGCCCGGCACATGCGGAAGACGCTGGACAGGTTGACGTCCAGCACCAGGTCCCAGTCTTCGTCGGCGGTGTCGGCGGCCGGCGCGCGGCGGATGGTGCCGGCGTTGTTGATCAGCAGGTCGACGGCGCCGAGCCCGCGCACGGCGCCGTCGACCAGCGCCGCCGGGGTCGCCGGATCGGCCATGTTCCCGCGCAGCGCCAGGCTGCGGCGGCCAAGCTGCCGGACCTGGTCACAGGTGGCGTCCGGAGAGGTGTCGTTGCCATGGCAGGCGACGTCGGCGCCCGCCGCGGCCAGGGCGCCGGCGATGGCGGCGCCGATGCCCCGCGACGCGCCGGTCACCAGCGCGGTTAGCCCCTCGAGCGAGAACGGTCCGGGCGCCGCCGTCATCGCCGTCATATTGGGGCTGCCGCTACTTGCGGCTCGCCTCGAGGCCCGAGCCCGCCTGGCCGAATCCGGGCTGGACGTTGACCACGCCGAACTGGCGGTCCTGGACCTCGCGGTGCGCCGCCATCATCCAGACGAAGTTGATGCCGTGGCCAGGGGCGGCGACGTTCGGGTGATATCCCGCCGGCATCAGCACCGCGTCGCCGTCGCGCACCACCGCCGCCAGCTCCGGCTCGCCCGGTTCGGTGTAGACCAGCTGGATGCCGAACGCGGGCGCCGGCATGTCGAAGTAGACGTAGACCTCTTCCAGCATCGCGCCGTGCTCGTGGGGCGGCCAGCTGGTCCAGTTGCCCGGCTGCGAGCGGGTGAAGCCGGCCAAGATTCGCCCGGCGCGCACGTTGTCGCCGATGACGATGTTCAGGTCACGCGAGGTGGTCGTCCCCGCCGGCGGTGAACTTCAGCTTGGGATCCTTCGACAGCTCGCTGTAGCGCACGATCTGCAGCGGATAGTCGCCGCTCACCTCGGAGGCGACCTCGACCAGGTCGACCTCGCCGGTCGTCGTCCCGGCCGCGAGCACCTCGACGAACGAACCGCGCGGAATGTAGATCGCGTCGTGCAGGCCGATTTCGTAGGCGGTGCCGCCGACGCTGATGCGGCACGCGCCGCGCATGCACAGCAACGCGGTCTCGCGCCCCCCGGTCTCGAAGGCCACCGTCGCCAGCGAGGCGTCGAGGCGGATTCGGCCGTAGCACAGGTGCTTGAGCACGCTGTTCTGCGGGCAGACCGCCACCGTCCTTCCCAGCTGCGACGCCGTTCCGGTGAAAACCAGCTTCTTGGGATCGAGCCGGTGTAGCGGTTCTTGCCTCATCGCCGTAGCTTGAAGGCTTAGAACGAAATCGCCGAGGATACAACCACGAGATTCGGGTCGGGGCGGGGACCGGTCGGGTTGTCGTAGGGGGCGCTGGCCACGGTGCTGGGACCGTAGATGTAGCGGGTGTAGTCGACGATGACGTACTCGCGGCTGAGCCACTTGGTGTGGAAGATCAGCCGCGGGGAGATCGCCGTATAGGCGAAGTCGGTGTTCGGACCGTCGGGCAGCACCCGATCGAACCGGAAACCGAGCGCGACGAACGGCAGCGGCGTCACGTAGAGATCGGCGCCGAACTTCAAGCGATCCTGCTTGACGTTGTTGGGCGCCTGCATGTGGTTGTACATTCCGAACACGCCCAGCGCGACGTCGGGACCGCCACGCGGATGGCCGAGCAAGGGGGCCAGTCGCAGCACGTACTGGAACAGGACGGTGTCGACCTTGCCCGAGTCGTCATGCGGTGCGGTCGGGTTCTGCTCGTAGTACTGCGGCAGCGCGTTCAGCTTGCCGAAGTAGTTCTGCTTGAAGCCGACGCCGTCGACGCCGTGGAGCACCTCGATGCCGCCCGCGAGCGGGAGGATCGACGTGGCGCTGACGTGCGAGTACCCGACGTAGCCGCTGCCCATCTTGGGGCCGTCGACGTGGACCTCGCCGCCGGCCACGGTCATCCAGGCCCAGTGGGCCTGTTGCCCCGGGGCCAGGAGCCCGTCGAATCCCGCGGCGTCGTTGGGCGAGAACGACTGCATGAAGTGCCCCGCCACCATCAACCAGTCGTCGACCAGCAGCGACACGTGCCCGTGGTGCAGATAGGTCGAGCCTTGCGGCACCGGCCCCTGATTCGGCAAATAGGGGGCGAGCGGAGGCATGGGCGAATGGCTGTAAAGGACGTACGGAACGACCTCGAGCTTGGCGCCGAACCCGTGCTCGATCACCAGCTCCATGTGCTCGTTCAGGTCGAAGTTTGCGGTCAGCGCTTCACCGGCGACGTGGGTTCGGCCAAACAGATAGGTGCCGTAGTAGCCGGTGCTGTCTTGCTTCGGACCAGCGTTGCCGTAGCGGTTCGAGAAGGCGCCGACGGTCCAGGCAGACCCCGCCGCTGTTCCCGAACGCCTCGGGGAACTTCATGGTGACGTAGGCCTGCGCAATGCCGCCGATCTTCACCAGGTTGTCGTAGCTGGCGTCGTTGAGCGTGTCGGTCGTGATGATCACGTTGCCCGACACGTTCGGATTGGCGATGTTGAGATACAGCGACCCGCCGGGGCTCGGCGTCAAGCCGACGTAATTCCACTCGGTGTTGTTGTAGCCGGGGACGCGCGCGGGGCTGTGCCACTGGGTTCCCGGGTACGCGTCGTTGCGCGGACCGATGCCCAGGCGGAGCGGCGCTCGGAAGTAGCCGTGCATCGCGTACTTCCAGCCCTTGGTCTTGAGGCGAGGGACACCGAGGTCGGTCCTGCCCAGCACGTCGGCCTCGGGACCGATGTCGTGCTGAACCGGATCCATGCCGACGGTGGTCTCCAGATCCTTCTTGCGCTTGTCCGACGGGGCACGCTTGGGCGGCTCGGGCGCCGGGGGCGGCGGCACCGGGATCATCACCGGCGGTGCAGCCTCGGCGGGTGGTGCCGGCGGCGTCTCCGGGGGCGGTGGCGGTGGTGCGGGCGGCACGGCGTCAGCCGCCGGCGGTGCAGCGGGGGGAGCGCCGGCCGGTGCAGCCTGCTGGGCGCGGGCGGTGTTGATGGCGCCCCACGCCGACAGGGTCACCAGCGTCGTCAGTCCGAGGGCGGCGCGCTTCCAGGTTCGATTGCGTTTGCGAGTGGTCATGTTTTTAGAATGAGAAGAGGGCGGTTATCGACACCATGTTGGCGTCGGACTTTAGGACCGTGCTGTATGGCGATCCGACGTACGCACGCGGCCCCAGGAAATAGTGCGTGTAGTCCACGATGACCAACTCCTTGCTTTTCCAATTGGTGTGAAAAATGAGCCGCGGGGAAATCGCCTGGAAGGCGTCGGAGCCGGTCGCGTGACCTCGGATGATGTTGTTCCAGTAGGTCGGATCGCGATCGAAGAGGGAGGGCTGCACCCAGTCGAAGCGCAGGCCGACGTTCATGAACTTGTGCGCCTGAACCTCCATCTCGGCGCCGCCCTTGAAGCGATGCTCGTGGATATTCTCCTCGTGGGAGTCGCCGATCGGCGGCACGTGGGCCGGATTGATCGGGCTGTGAATGTAGTTGTACATTCCGAACAGACCGAGCGTGGTCTCACGACCGAGCGGCGCGCGCCCGAAGACGCGCGACAGCTTGAAGATCCACTGGAACAGTACGGTGTCGACGGTGCCGGCGTCATTCGTCGGCGTGTTGTTCGACGCCGCGTCCTTCTTGCCGAAGTAGGTGCCGCGGAATCCGGTCCCCGACGTTCCGTGGACAACCTGCAGCGCCGGTCCGATATAGCTGCCATTCTTGACGTCGACGCGCGAGTACCCGATGTAGCCGCTGCCGAAGTTCAATCCGTCGAAGTGCATGTCGGCGCCATACGTCGTCATGCGGGATTCGATGTCCTGCTGGGTCGGCGTCTTGTTCGGCCCGGTGAGCAGCGGCGGGGCGATATCGAACGGCGACCAAGCCCTCATGTAGTGGACGCCGAGGCGGAACCAGTCGTCGTAAGCCAGCGACGCGTGCCCGTGACCCACGAAGGTCGACGCTTCTTTGTTGGTCGCCGTCGGAAGGAAGCCGTTCTTCAGCTGCACCGGATCGTAGGGCACGACTTCGATCATCCCGCCCATGGCGCCCTCGACGGTGAGCTCCCAGCGATCGGTGAGGTCGACGTCAGCGGTCAGATCGGCGCCGACGGTGTGCGTGCGGCCAAAGAGGTACGTGCCGTAGTAGCCCGAGCTGCGCTCGCCGGGGCCGGCGTTTCCATAGCGCATCGAGAAGCTTCCGGCCGTCAACGCCATGCCACCGCGGTTTCCGAAGGCGTCGGGAAACTTCAGGGTCAAGTAGGCCTGACTGATGCCTCCGATCTGATCCAGGTCCTGAAAGCCGCTGTCGATCGCGGTGGCCGCCCCCAGGAGCACGTTGGCCGAGACGCGCGAGTTCCCGACGGTCGCGTAGAGGTTGACGACCGGGTTCGATGCGATGGCGAGATAGGTCCAATCACCCGAGGCCTGGCCCGGAACCCGCGGCGGGCTGTGCGGCTCCCAGTTGCCGGGGGACTTATCATCGTGCGGGCCAACGCTGAGGCGCATCGGCGCCCTGACGTAGCCCTTGAACGAGTACCACCAGCCCTTGTTGACCTGGTCGGCCGGATCTTCGGCGCCGTAGTTGTCGGGACGTCCGACGTTCGAGGTCATGTCGGCCTCGCTGCCGAGATCGACGGCGGTCGGCGCGGCGCCGGTGCTGACACGCAGCGACCGCATCCGCTTGGGCGGCGGCGGCGGCTCCGACGGCAGGCTCGGCATCTCGGGCAGTGACGGCGGCGGCTCGAGCGTCGGAATGGCGTCGACCGCCGGCGGCATCGCATCCGGCGCGGGTGGCGGCGCGGCCTCACCCGCTGCGGGAGCCGACGGCGTCCCCGCCGCCGGCGCTGCCCCCGCCGGAGGAGGCGGTGGCGGTGGCGCGGGTGGCGGCGGCGGCGCGGGCGCCGCTACCGGCGCGGGCGCGCCCGCCGCGGGCGGAGCCGCCTGCGCCACGGTCGTTGGTTTCGCGGCCGCTGGCGTTTTGGCGCCCGCCGCTTCTGCGGCAGCAGCCCTTCTAGCCAGCGGAGACGCTGCACATAATGCGAGAGCCCAAACCAGGGTGTAAGCTCTTCGACAGCGCATTGGGGTGTACGGATTCCGAGTCTGATCGTTTTCAGTCACTTGGAAGGACCGCTGCCGAGGGGTGCAGGGCCGTGATAGGTGTCCGCACAGTTTCAAAGCGGCTCACACTTTCCTCCACGGTTGTTTGCCACCCGACATATCATGGTTTGAAGGATGAGGTTGAGCCGCGTGGCCGCGCGCCGGACACCCGAGAAAGCGCTCATGTTCAAGGCACACACTGCCGCCGCTTTCGGCCTGATCGTTCTTTCAGGAACTGCGCGCGCGGCCCCGGCGGTCGAGAGTGCCGTTTCGGTCAAGGTCGTCAATCCGTTGCCGGCCGCCCGTTCCTCGGAGACGATCGTGTTGAAGATTGCCGACCTGCGGCGGCTGGCCGCCGGGCTCGAGGCCGGTCGGACCGTCGTGGTCGACAGCGGCGGCCATCTCGTCGACTCGCAGCTTTCTCGCTCGGAAGGGACCGATCCTCCGGATGAGCTGGTCTTTCAAACCGATCTGCGCCCCAGCGAAACCAAGACATTCGTCGTGAAGAACGGCCAGCGGCGGCCGCCCACCCGGTCGCAGTTCAAGGTCTACGGGCGCTTCGTGCGCGAACGGAACGACGACTTCGCCTGGGAGAACGATCGCATCGCGCACCGCGTGTACGGCCCCGAGCTCGAGACCTGGAAGCAGGAGCCGCTGACCAGCAGCGGCATCGACGTCTGGACCAAGCGCGTCTCACGGCTGGTGATCAACGACTGGTACATGACCGACAACTATCATGTCGACACCGGCGAGGGCGCCGACCTGTACTCGGTCGGCAAGTCGCGCGGGTGCGGCGGCCTTGGCATCTGGGCCGGCGACGCGCTGCACGTTTCGCGAAACTTCGTGCGATCACGCGTGCTGTCGAGCGGTCCGATCCGGCTGGTCTTCGAGCTCGACTACGAGCCCTGGGACGCGGGTGGCGTGAAGATCGGCGAGACCAAGCGGGTGACGTTGGACGCCGGCAGCAACTTCGATCGTTTCGAGAGTGTCTTCAAGATCGAGGGCAAGGCCGAAGGCAAAGGGGAGGGCAAGCCGTTTCCGCTGTCGATCGGGATCGGCATCGCCAAGCACGAGGGCGGCGCCGCTCGTTTCGAAAAGAAGGGCGGCTGGCTTCGCTCGTGGGAGCCGGTCAAGAGCAAGGGCGCCAACAACGGGAACCTTGGTTGCGCGATCGTCGTCGCTCCCGGCGCCGGCGTCGACTACAAGCAGACCGACGCCGATCACCTGGTGATCGTCGGCGGTCAATCGGGCGCGCCGGTCGTCTATCACGCCGGCTTCGGCTGGGACGCCAGCGGCGACTTCCCCGACATCGCCGCCTGGACCCGCAAGGTCGAGGCCGAGGCGCGCGACTGGGCGGCGCCCCCGCGGGTGGCGCTGTCGCCGACTCAGGTGACGTCGCTCGAGGGGAGCGCGATCCAGCCCTGGTCGGTGCGCACCTGCGATTCGATCATGAAGCGCAGCGCGGTCATCAGCGATCGCTGGACCTACGACGCCGGGCTGGTGCTCAAGGGGTTCGAGCAGGTCTGGCTGGCGACCGGTGATCGCAAGTACTTCGACTACATCAAGGAGAACGTCGACCGGCTGATCGACGGCGAAGGGATGATCAAGGGTTTCAATGTCGAGGACTACAACCTCGACAACATCAACATGGGGAAGATCCTGTTCCCGCTGCTGGCCGAGGCGACCGACCCGCGCGATCGCGAGCGCTACACCCGCGCGCTGCAGACGCTGCGCGCGCAGCTGCAGGCGCAGCCGCGCACCACCGAGGGGGGCTTCTGGCACAAGAAGATCTACCCGAATCAGATGTGGCTCGACGGGGTCTACATGGCGGCGCCCTTCCTCGCGCAGTACGCCGTGGTCTTTCACGATTCCGCGCTGTTCGACCAGGTCGCCGACGAGATCCTGCTCGCGGAGAAGCATCTGCGCGACCCCGATAGCGGCCTCCTCTTTCACGGCTGGGACGAGAGCCGGGCGCAGCGCTGGGCCAACCCCAAGACCGGAACCTCGGCGACGTTCTGGGCGCGCGGGATGGGCTGGTATTCGATGGCGCTGGTCGACGTCCTCGAGCAGATGCCCAAGGATCACCCCAAGCGGCGGGCGGTGCTGGGGGTGCTCCGCCGCCTGGCGGCTGCCGTCACCGCGGTGCAGAGCAAAACCACCGGGGTCTGGTGGCAGGTGCTGGACGCGGGCGGTCAGCCCAAGAACTACCCGGAGGCCTCGGCCTCGGCGATGTTCGTCTATTCACTGTCGAAGGCGGTCCGCAACGGCTGGCTCGATCGCCGGCGTTACGCCCCGGCGGCCGGGCGCGGTTACCAGGGGGTGGTCGACCAGTTCGTGCACGTCGACGACCGGGACCAGGTGAACCTGACCAGCATCTGCAAGGTCGCGGGACTGGGCGGCGACCCCTATCGCGACGGATCGTTCGACTACTATACGAGCACCGACGTCGTCGCGAACGATCCCAAGGGGTTGGGTGCTTTCATCCTGGCAAGTGTCGAGCATCGCTGATACTGGAAGACCCCAGTCGTTCGGCGCCGCGGCGCCTTTTTGAGCCGTGGCTTACACCTCCGGACACCCATTGGCGGTATCCAATTTTTTTGGGACCGTGTCGGGGCGGCCAGGACCCGGTTTCGCCGAAACCGACCGTGTCGGCCCCGGCGCAATAAAAAGCGAGGAATAGGATGAAGAACCAGTTGAGGACTCTCGGGGTCGCCGCGCTCGTCGCGCAGAGCTTGGTGTTTTTTGCGTGCTCGTCATCTTCGCCGGCGTCGGGCAGCGGTGGATCCACCGGCGCCGGCACGGGCGGCAACGGCACGACCGGTGCGGGCGGGGCGGGGGTGACGATCTGCACGATGTACCCGGGAAGCTGCACCTGTACCGCCCCGAACCCTGACTCCGATCCGGGTGGCGCCTGCGCGGCCGATTGCCAGAGCGTGAGCTGCGGCAAGAACTGCACCCAGGACTGCTGCGTCACCTGCGGCATCGACCAACTGGGGACGAAGTTCTGCGCCTGCCCGAACGCCAACTTCCCCTTCACCAACTGCACCTGCGGAGCGCCTCCCGGATTCCCGACCGGGCTTATGGGCGGCGCCTGCAGCCCGCAAGGCTACGCGGCGACGATGGTTCCGGCGACCGCGCCGCCCAATTCGATCTCGCTCAAGGGCGTTGCGTGCAACATCACGAACGCGGTTTGCTTCACGGCGGAGTCGAGCAGCGCCAGCGAGCGTGGCTGCATCTGCATGGCGGACGGGTTCATGCACTGCGGGTCGGTGAATCACTGGTTCACCAACAACAACGCGGCCGCCACGCCCTACAACCACTAGGGCGGCACTTCGGGTCGAGGCTACCTGCCGTGGTGAGCGGCAGGTAGCCGTCCTCGCGTCTTCAGCGTTCGTTCGTTCGGATCCGAGTTTTCGCGGAAAAGGAGTCAGCGCCTATGATCCCAAGCAGCAGCGGACGTGGACGGCCGGACGTCGCTTTGGCGCTGGCGGCCACGCTCGTGGCGCTTGCGGCCCTGTCCGCGGGTGGCTGCGCCGGCGTCAAGGCGCCGGGCGCCCCGACCGGCAGCGGCAGCAGCAGCGGCAGCGGCGGTGGTGGCGGCCGGACCAACGTCACCGTCGACGGCGGGCAGCAGTCGCGACCCGACGGGCCGGCCAAGCTTCCCGACGCCGATTCCTGCGTCAAGGTCGCCTGCACGCAGGCGACCGGGCAGTACTGCGGGATGATCGGTGACGGCTGCTCCGGCGTGCAGGATTGCGGCGCCTGCCCGGGCGACAAGATCTGCGAAAAGGGAGTCTGCGTGGGCGGAGCGGCGTGCGTCGCGGCGGCCTGCCCGACGACGGGAGCCCTCAAGTACTGTGGTTCGATCGGCGACGGCTGCGGGCGGGCGCTCGATTGCGGCACCTGCGGTGGTGGACTCGAGTGCCGCGGCGGCATCTGCGTCGACCCGGCGTGCGTGCCCGGCACCTGCAACGGCGCGAACAACGTGCAGTATTGCGGGTCGATCGGCGACGGCTGCGGCGGCTCGCTCAACTGCACCTGCACCACCGGGACCTGCGGCGGTGGAGGCATCCCCGGCGTCTGCGGCAGCACCACCTGCGCCACGGCGGTCAAATGCAGCCCGACCGGCGGCGGACAGTACTGCGGCACCATCGGCAACGGTTGCGGCGGCGTCCAGACCTGCCCCGCCTGCCCGGGCGGCATGGCCTGCCCGGCCAATGGCGTCTGTCCCGGATCGACCACCACCGGCTGCCAGAACCTTCAGTGCCAGATCCAGACCTGCACGCCGACGACCAAGACCAGCATCAGCGGCACGATCTTCGACCCGGCGGGCAAGAACCCGCTTTACGACGTGCAGGTCTATGTTCCGAACGCGCCGCTCGATCCGGTGCCGGAAGGCGTCTCTTGCGACAAGTGCAATGTCACGTTGTCTGGTTTCCCGATCGCGTCGGCGCTCGTCCGACACGGCGGGGCACTTCACGATCACGAACGCGCCGTCGGGCGCCAACATCCCGCTGGTGATCCAGGTCGGCAAGTGGCGGCGCCAGGTCACGATCCCCAACGTCAATCCGTGCGTCGACAACCCGGTCGCTGCCGACCTGACGCGCCTGCCGCGGACGCAGGCCGAAGGACACATCCCCAAGATCGCGCTCACGACCGGCGGCTCGGATGCGCTGGAGTGCTTCGTGCGCAAGACCGGCATCGCCGACTCCGAGTTCACGCTCGACACCGGGACCGGCCGCGTGAACCTGTACACCGGCGGCGTGGGAGCGACCGGGGGCGCGGGGCAGGGGAGCGCCAGCTTCGCGGCCGGCGGGACCTTTCCGTTTGCGTCGTCGACGGCGCTGTGGGGGAATCCGACCAAGCTGCTGACCTACGACATCCTCATGATGTCGTGCGAGGGGAGCCAGTACCCCGATTCCAAGCTGCCCTACATCAACAACATCAAGCGCTACGCCGACTCGGGCGGGCGCATGTTCAACGGCCACCTGCACTTCTACTGGCTGCGCAACGGTCCCGCGCCCTGGCCCGGCACCGCGAACTACATCGGCCCGGGCACCAAGCCAGCGAGTCCAATCGGCGGCACCGTCAACACCGCCTTCCCCAAGGGCGCGGCGCTCTCGGCTTGGCTGCAAACCGTCGGCGCAACGACGGCGCCTGGACAGCTTCAGCTTTACGGCGCGCAGTACTCGGTGGCCGCGGTCACCCCGCCCACCACGTCATGGATCACGCTGAACCAGACGCCGGCGGCCGTCGAGTACCTCAGCTTCAACACGCCGGTCGAGGCGGTCCCGGATGCGCAGTGTGGCCGCGTGGTCGAGACCGACATCCATGTGAAAGAGGTCATCTCTTCGCAGAACGGCAAGGACACGTCCGATTCGACCAAGCCTTTCCCCACGGGCTGCCAGTCGACGGTGATGTCGCCGCAGGAGAAGGCGCTCGAGTTCTTGTTCTTCGATCTCGCCGCGTGCGTCCAGCCCGACACCCAGCAGCCGCAGCCGCCGCTGGTGCCGCCGCCGGGCATCCCGACGTCGCCGCCGCCGTCGGCGCCGCCGCCGCCCGCGGTGCCGCCGCCCCCGCCGCCCCCGCCGCCGCCGGTCATCCCGTAGTCGCTCACCAAGCTGGACCACGCGCGGCGCCTGCCGCGTTGATTGCTTTTGCCGCCCCGGCGCGACGCACTCTGCGTCCGCCGGTTTTGGGCGTCCGTGCGCGGCGACGCTCGCCAACCGCTCCGCTTTCCGGCAAACTCCAGTTTCCGGATCAGTTCCCCCCCGACGGAGCACCGCTGAATGTTGAATTTCGCCCGGTGTCATTGCGCGACAGCGCTGCTCGGCGCCATCGCTTTCACCGGCGGCCTGGCCTGCGCCAAGGTCAACCCCGGCGCCGGCGGGGCGGGCGGGACGGGCGGCACGCCGGCGGGCCTCGGCGGCATGACGACCCGCAGGGACGGCGGCACCGGAGTTGGTGGAACGCCGACCTCCTTCGACGGAGCGGTCGACCTGGGCCCGCCGATCACCGACTTTCCGCCCGACCCGATCCTGGGGACGCCGACCACGACCAGCCACGCGCCGACCCTGTTTGGCGGTACGCCGCGGCCCGGCTCCGCCCCCTGTGCGCTGTCGCCGCAGACCGGGACGCTGATGCCCCGCAACTGGCTGCGCCCGCGCTTCGAATGGAGGCGCGCCGCCGACGAGAACCTGTTCGAGATCCAGCTGGTGGTCGCGCGCTTTCCGACGCCGCTGCGCATCTACACCGATGACCTGACCTCTACAAGCTCGACTCGGCGGTCTGGGACGACCTGCGCCGCTCGGTGAACGACGAGCCGATCACCGTGTCGATCCGGGCCATGACGGTGACCGCCGCCGGGACGCAACAGCAAGGGCCGTCGGCCGCCGCGCAGACGACCTTCACCATCGCGCCGGTCGACGCGCCCGGCAAGATCGTCTACTGGTCGCTGGCCGGGGACGGGTCGAATGGCACCGGGATGCTGAAGGGATTCGGCATCGGCGAAGAGGGCGTGCGCGACGTGCTGACGCCGACCCAGGTGATGAGCCGCACGACCGTCGCCAGCGGTAACAACGCCGTCGACGGCTGCATCGGTTGCCACACCGCGACCCCCGGCGGCGAAAGCGTGCAGTTCGTGTTCGGGCCGCCGATGAGCATGATCAACGCCGATACCTACTTCAACAACATCTCCGACATCCGGATGGGCAGCGAAGGCACCATGCCCTCGTACGTCACGCCGGGCGCGTTCGCGTTGATCCGCACGTTGCGCGGCATCCCCGCCTTCTCGCCCAACCACTGGGCCGACGGCAATCGCATGGTGCTGCTCACCGACGCTCACGAGCACGGTGATCTGCTCTGGGTACAGCTGGACGCCGACGGGACGGCCGGTCCGATCTCGGGGACGATCGCGCGCACCGGCGATCCGGGCGGCGCCACCGAGCCGACCTTCAGCCACGACGGCTCCAAGATCGTCTACGTCTCCTCGTCGACGTCCGACTCCAGCATTCACGACGGGCGCCTCAACACGGGACCAGCCGATCTGTACGCGGTGCCGTACAGCAACCGCGCGGGCGGTGCCGCGCTGCCGCTGGGGGGCGCCGCCGATCCCAACTTCACCGAGTACTACCCGGCGTTCTCGCCCAACGATGACCTGGTCGCCTTCACCCGCATCAGCAGCCCCGCGACCACGCCGCCCAGCCATCCCACGACCTACGGCAACGCCAGCTCGGAGATCTTCGTCGTCCCCTCGGGCGGGGGCGCTGCCGTGCGGCTGGTGGCCAACGATCCGCCGGCCTGCCTGTTTCGCACCAGCCCCGGCCTGACCAACGACTGGTCAAAGTGGTCACCCGAGGCGACGACGGCCGCCAACGGCAAGACCTACAACTGGCTGACCTTCTCGTCGACCCGCAGCGGGACGCCGCAGCTGTACATCACCGCGATCGTCACCCAGCCGGGCGCGGCCCCCGCGACGTACCCCGCGCTCTACCTCTGGAACCAACCGGCGACCGAGAGCAACCACACGCCGTCGTGGGACAACTTCAAGATCCCGCCGGTGGTGATCGTTCCTTAGACCTCGGAACCCTGAGAGGGTTCCGAACCTCCCGATGGGCTCCGACGGCGAAGCCGTCTCCGCCCATCCTTAGACTTCGGAACCGGCTCCGACGGCGAAGCCGTCTCCCCCCAACGCGCCTTAGCCGGCTGCCGCTTCGCGCTCGTCGGCGATGGCGCGCAGCACCTCGGCGAGCTGGCGCCGTGCCCCGATCGGCATGGCCGACACCGCCGCCGGCGGGACCTCCAGCCGCTGGGTCAGCTGCTCGCGCAGCGCGCGTCCGGCGGGGGTCACCGCCAGCATCTTGATGCGCCGATCGTTCTCGGCGCTCTGGCGGACGATCAGCCCGCGCGATTCCAGCTTGTCGACGATACCGGTGACGTTCGAGGCGTCGCAGATCAGCGCGTCGGCCAGCACGCTCATCGCCACCGGCTTGTCGGGGTCGAGCGCCCGCAGCGCGTGGCCCTGCATCGGCGTCAGGTCGAGCTCGTCGCAGATCGCGATCCACCAGCCGCGCAGGCTGAGCGCGAACGCGACCAGCCCCGGCCAGAAGTCGTCGGCCGTCGCGTCGGGGCGTGACTTCCGCTGCTCGTCGGGTCGATCCGCGGCGGGGCGGTCGGCTTCCACGGAGGTGAGCGATTCGCGCGGTCCCTTTCGGATGTCCGATCGCTTGTCATCCATGGCTTAAGTATACTTTCACAAATCTTAACAATTTACTAGTTCAACTATCGTCTCATTTGACTATAGTTCGGTTCATGAGCTTTCATCACCGGTTCGGGCGGAGCGCCGCCAATCGTCTTTCGGCCAGGGCTGGCGTCGCGCTGGCCCTGATTTCTCTTTCGTTCTCGCTGGCTGCGGGCTGCCGGCGTTCCGCTGCCGAGTCGCCGGCGCCGACCGCCGCCGTCGGCCCCGGTCGACGCGCCGCCGATCGCCGTGAAGCTGGTCACGTCGCAGCAGGTCAAGGTGCCGCGCGTGCTGACCCTCTCCGGGACCCTCATCGGGGGCGAGGAGTCGGCGGTCGCCGCCGGCGCGGCCGGCAAGATCCTGGCTACCTACCGTCGAGCGCGGCTCGGTGGTCAAGAAGGGCGCCGTGCTGGTCCGCCTCGACGCGCGCGCGCTGTCGGCGCAGGCCCAGGAGGCGGAAGCGCAGATCGGTTCGCTGAAGGCGCAGCAGGCGCAGGCGAAGCTCGACTGCGAACGCACCGACACGATGTTCAAGAAGGGGGCGATCTCCAAGGCCGACTACGAAAAGACGAACACGTCGTGCGAGACGACGAAGTGGTCGGTGGCGGCGGCCGAGGCGCGCAAGAACCTGATCGCCGAGTCGCTGCGCGACACCGAGATCCGCGCGCCGTTCTCGGGGCTGGTCGTCGAGCGCAAGGTCAGCGCCGGCGAGTACGTGCGCGCCGATTCGCAGGTCGTGACGCTGGTCGCGGTCGACACCCTGCGCGTCGAGCTGACCGTGCCCGAGGCCGACGTCACCCAGGTGCGGCCCGGCATGGTCGTCGATTTTCACACGGCGTCCGACACCGGCGGCGCGAGCCACCAGGGACGCATCCGCTACATCGGGCCCTCGGTGCGCCGCCAGACGCGCGACGCGATCGTCGAGGCGGTGGTCGAGAACGTCGGTCACGACCTGCGCCCGGGCATGTTCGTCACCGCGAAGCTGGCGCTGGGCGAGCAGTCGCTGCCGGCGGTGCCACAGACGGCGGTGCGCAACGACGGCACCTTGCGCCACGTCTTCGTCGCCCAGGGCGGGCGCATCGAGGATCGACTGGTTCAGGCGGCCGAGCCGCGCAACGGCCAGGTGCCGATCCTGAGCGGCCTCAAGGCCGGTGAGCCGGTCGTCGCCGATTTGACCCCCGACGTGCGCGACGGCGCGCGGGTGAAGTGAGGACGCCATGCAGTGGCTAGCCAGCATCAGCGTCCGTCGTCCGATCTTCGCGACGGTGCTCATCCTGTTCATCGTCGTCGTCGGCATCGTCGGCTACGGCAAGCTGAACGTCGATCGCTTCCCGCAGGTCGACCTGCCGGTCGTCTCGGTCATCACCACGCTCCCGGGCGCCGCGTCCGAGGAGATCGAGACCGAGCTCACCGACAAGATCGAAGAGGCGGTCAACACCATCAGCGGCATCGACGAGCTGCGGTCGATCTCGACCGAGGGCGTGTCGCAGGTCTTCATCACCTTCTTCCTCGACAAGAACGTCGACGTCGCCTCGCAGGAGGTGCGCGACCACCTGGCGACGGTGCTGCACGATCTGCCCGAAGGGACCGAGTCGCCGGTCGTCAGCAAGCTCGACCCCGACGCCGCGCCCGTGTTGTTCGTGGCCGTCGAGTCGAACCGTCCGCTGCGCGAGATCACCGAGCTTGCCGACCACCAGATTCGCCAGTCGCTGGAGAACATCTCGGGCGTCGGCCAGGTGACGATCATCGGCGGCCACAAGCGCCAGGTGCAGGTGCTGCTGGATCCGAACAAGCTGCAAGCGCGAACGGCCTGACCGCCAGCGACGTGCAGCGCGCGATCGTCGCGCAGAACGTGACCACGCCGGGCGGCACGATCGACACCGGGCCGCAGCGGCTGACGTTCCGGGTGCGCGGCCGCGTCGCCAGCGTGCCGGCCGTGGGCGACATCATCATCCGCCAGGTCGACGAGCACCCCGTGCAGGTCAGCGACGTCGCGCGCGTGGTCGACGGCGAAGAAGAGGCCGAGACCGCCGCGCTGCTCGACGGCAAGCCGGCCGTCGTGCTGTCGATCCGCAAGCAGTCGGGCGAGAACAGCGTCGCCGTCGTCGACGCGCTCCGCGAGCGCATGAAGGACCTGGAGCGCACGCTGCCCGGCACGACCAAGCTCACGGTCATCCGCGACAACACCGAGACCACGCGCACCAGCGTCAGCGCCGTGCGCGAGCACCTGGTGCTGGGCGCGCTGCTGGCGGCGCTGGTCGTGCTGCTGTTCCTGGGCAACTTCCGCAGCACGCTGATCGCGGCGCTGGCGATCCCGACGTCGATCATCGGCACGTTCATGGGCATGTGGCTCATGGGCTTCACGCTGAACACCATCACGCTGCTGGCGCTGGCGCTGGCGGTCGGCATCGTCATCGACGACGCCATCGTCGTGCTGGAGAACATCTTCCGCTTCATCGAAGAGAAGAAGGTTCGGCCCATGCCGGCCGCGATCTACGCCACGCGCGAGATCGGCCTCGCCGTGCTGGCGACGACGCTGTCGCTGTTGTCGGTCTTCATGCCGGTCGCCTTCATGGGCGGCATCCCGGGCCGCTTCCTGCGCAGCTTCGGCCTGACCATGGGGTTCTCGATCGCGATCTCGCTGTTCGTCAGCTTCACGCTGACGCCGATGCTGGCGTCGCGCTGGTTGCGGCTGGATCTGCGCCCCGCGGGCGAGCGCAAGAAGTACCTGCTCGAGCGCGTGGTCGATCTGCTTCTACCGCCCGATCGAGCGCGTCTACATGCGCATCCTCGCCTACGTGATCGACCGGCGCTGGATCGTCGTCATCGCCGCGGTGGCGACGCTCGGCACCTGCGTGCCGCTGTTCAAGGCGGTGCCCAAGGGCTTCCTGCCCAAGAACGACGAGGGGCAGTTCGAGATCACCGTGCGCACCCCCGAGGGGAACAGCCTGGCGTCGACGGCGCTGGCCGCCGAGCGCATCGCGCGCGCGGTGCACGAGTGGCCCGAGGTCGCGGCGACGCTGATGACCATCGGCGACAACAACGAGAAGACGCCGAATCTGGCGAAGGTCTTCGTGCGCCTGGTGCCGCCCGACCATCGCAAGCTGTCGCAGGATCAGCTGCAGGACAAGGTGCGCCGCGAGATCGTCTCCAAGCAGCCGCCCGAGTACCGCATCAGCGTGCTGGCGGTGTCGGCGTTCAGCGGCGGCGGCTTCAGCAGCGCCACCGTGCAATACACCATGACCGGACCCGACCTGGCGGGCCTGACGACCTACTCGGCGCAGGTCGTGAAGACGCTGAAGGCGATTCCGGGCTCCGTCGACGTCGACACCACGTTGGTGACCGGAAATCCCGAGGTGGTGGCGGTCGTCAATCGCCGCAAGGCGGCCGATCTCGGCGTCAACGTCGCCGACGTCGCCACGGCGGCGCAGCTGCTGGTGGGCGGCGTCAAGGTGTCGCGCTACGAAGAAGAAGGCCGCCAGTACGACATCCTGGTGCGCGCCGACGAGCAGTTCCACACCAGCACCGAGGCGTTGTCGCTGCTGAGCGTGCCGTCGTCTCGCCTCGGCTCGGTGCCGCTGCTCGACGTCGTCGACCTGTCGCACGCCGAGGGGCCGTCGCAGATCAACCGCTACGGTCGGCAGCGTCAGGTGACGTTCCTGGCCAACACCGCGCCCGGCGTGGGCGCGGGCGAGGTCGGCACCGCGCTCGAGAAGGCGGTCGCCGCCATGAAGCTGCCGGCGGCCTATCGCTTCGTGCCGATGGGGCAGTCGAAGGAGATCGGGCGCACGGCAAAAAACTTCGGCATCGCCTTCGCGCTGGCCTTCGTCTTCATGTACCTGATCCTGGCGGCGCAGTTCGAGTCGTGGCTGCACCCGGTGACGATCTTGCTCGCGCTGCCGCTGACCGTGCCGTTCGCGCTGATGTCGCTGCTGCTGTTCGGCCAGTCGCTCGACCTCTTCACCATGCTCGGCGTCCTGGTGCTGTTCGGCGTCGTGAAGAAGAACTCGATCCTGCAGATCGATCACATCAACCAGCTGCGCGCCGCGGGGCGCTCGCGGCGCGACGCGATCCTGCATCGGAAATCGCGATCGGTTGCGGCCGATCTTGATGACGACGATGGCGTTCGTCGCCGGCATGTTGCCGCTGGTGCTGTCGCGCGGGATCGGCGCCGAGTTCAACCGCGCGACCGCCGGGCCGGTGGTCGGAGGTCAGGTCCTGTCGCTGCTGCTGACGCTGCTGGCGACGCCGGTCGCCTACTCGCTGTTCGACGACCTGTCGGTCAAGTTCCGGCGCGTGTTCCGCATCCGCGCCCGCTCGCCCGAGGAGACCGGCGCCGACGAGATCATGGGGCCGCCCGCGCACGTCGTGCCCGACGTCGTCGAGGGCAACGGCAAGTCGCAGCGCCGGGCGGAGGTGGCCTCGTGAGGCGAGCAGTCATGATGGTATCGATCATCGCGTCGCTGGCCGTCGCTGTCGTTGCGCCGCGGACTCACGCCGCCGTCGAGACGTCGGGGACGCCGGCCCCGGTCGAGCTGACGCTCGAACAGGCGCTGGCGCAGGCGCGCAAGCGCAATCACAGCCTGGCCGTCGATCGGGCGCGCCTGGCGCAGGCGCAGACCAACATCGAGCAGGCCTGGGCGGCGCTGTTCCCCACCGTGGCGGCGCAGGGGAAGTACACGCACAACGACTACTCAACCTCTATGCTCACATTCCGTTCACAAACGTGACTGGGCCGGAGAAGCTGTTTCTGGCCCAGGAGCAGCTCGACGGCGCGATCAATGCGTCGATGCCGATCCTTGCGCCGGCGGCCTACCCGGCATTGGAGGCGGTGAAGGCCGGCGTGCGGTCGTCGGAGGCCAACTACCAGGCGTCCGAGGATCAGATGCTGTTCAGCGTGGCGCAGACGTTCTACGCCGCCGGGATCTCCGACGAGCTGGTGGTCGCCCGGCACTCGAACGTCGATGTGGCGCGCGCGACGCTCGACAACGCGCACACCCGCTTTTCGGCCGGCACCGTCACCAAGGTCGACGTCGACCGCGCCGAGCTGGCGCTGGTGCGCGCGCAGCAGCAAGAGCGCGAGGCGATCGCCGGTCGCGACAATGCCTATCAGGGGCTGGCGACGCTGATTCAGGCCGAGGGGCCGTTTCATGTCTCGATCCCGCCGCCCGCCCCGCCGCCCAAGGTCGACGCGGACTCGCTGAACATGGCGCTGCAAGCTGCGTCCCGAGTTCCGCGCTCTCGAAGAGAGCACGCGCTCGTACGATGCTGCAGCGCAAGGCCTACCTCTGGCGCTGGGCCCCGACGCTGTCGGCGTTCGGCTATGCGCGGGCATTCAACTACGTCAACTTCGTCGGCAACCATCAGACCTGGGGCGTCGGCGCGCAGCTCGACTGGGTGCTGTACGACGGCGGCACGCGGGACGCGCAGCGCCACCAGGCGGCGGCGCAGGCCGACGAGGCGCTGGCGCGCGCCGAGGTGCTGCGCGACAACATCGGCGACGATCTGATCAACGGCGCGCGCACGCTGGAGACCAAGCAGAAGGCGCTGGAGACGGCCGAGCGTTCGGTCGGTCTGGCGCAAGAGACGTCTCGACCTGGTGCGCGTCCAGTACGAGGCCGGCAGCGTGACCCAGGTCGATCTGCTGCAGGCGCAGGACAGTCTGGTTTCGGTCAGGCAGTCGCTGGCGCAAGCACACTATCGACGTCGCCATCGCCGACCTCGCGTTGCGCCGCGCGCAGGGGACCTTCCCGCCCAAATAGCCAGCGCGGCTACGCCGCCGCGGTCGAGCTGATCGCACGCGCGCCGCGGCGGGCGTATTCTTCCCGCATGGGCGATCTTCGTGGCGGTCTTCCGATCGGTCTTCCGATCGGTCTTCCGATCGGTCTTCCGAGCGGTCTTCGGGGCAAGACACTGTTCATCACCGGCGCCAGCCGCGGCATCGGGCTGGCGATCGCGCTGCGCGCCGCGCGCGACGGCGCCAACGTCACCGTCGCCGCCAAGACGACCGACGCCCACCCCAAGCTGCCCGGCACCATCCACAGCGCCGCGGCCGACATCGAGGCGGCGGGCGGGCACGCGCTGGCCTGCGCCGTCGACGTGCGCGACGAGCGCCAGGTCGAGGAGGCGGTCGCGCGCACCGCCGACCGCTTCGGCGGTATCGACATCCTGGTCAACAACGCCAGCGCGATCAGCCTCACCGGCACGCGCGACACGGCGATGAAGCGATTCGATCTCATGCACCAGGTCAACGTGCGCGGGACCTTCGCCAGCACGCGCGCTTGCCTGCCCTGGCTGGAGAAGGCCGCCAACCCGCACGTGCTGATGCTGTCGCCGCCGCCGTCGCTCGACGCGCGCTGGTTCGCGCCCCACCTGGCCTACACCCTGTCGAAGATGGGGATGAGCCTGTGCGTGCTGGGTCTGGCCGAGGAGCTGCGCGGCGCTGGCATCGCCGTCAACGCGCTGTGGCCGCGGACGATCATCGCCACGTCGGCGATCCGCAACTTGCTGGGCGGGGAGGATGCGATCCGCGGTGCGCGCACGCCGGAGATCGTCGCCGACGCCGCGCACGCGATCCTGGTGCGGCCCAGCCGCGAGGCGACCGGCCAGTTCTTGATCGACGACGAGGTGCTGGCCGCGGCGGGCGTCACCGATCTGGCGCGCTACGCGACCACGCCCGGCGCGGCGTTGCTGCCGGATCTCTTTCTTTGAGGGGTCGCGAAGACGCGAACGCGCGGCGCGCGGCTCACATGTGACAGGTGAGCCGGAAGGTCGCCGAGAAGCAGCTGTCGACGCCGATGCGCGTGAAGGTGCCGTTGTGGAAGTCGGTCGGGACGAGCGGGCCGTCGATCTCGCACATGGTTTCGCCCGAGGTCGCGTTCGCCACGCCGACGTCGTCGTCGCCGACGACGATCTGCCACCGCTCGCCCATCAGATCGCTGGCGGTCAGCGGCGCTGCCGGGTTGAGCAACGCCTGGGCGGCCGTCGGCAACCCGGTCCAGTTGGGGAACAGCGTATCGACGATCGTCGCGGTGTGCCCCAGCGTGATCAGCGGCTGCGCCAGGATATCGAGCTCGACGAACGGGTCGGGCAGGGTACCGCCGACCTCGCCGCTGTCGAGATCCCACGTCGTCGAGGCCGGGGCTTTGACGTTGGGGTCGATCGCATTCAGGGTCGCCGACACCGCCCAGAGGTCCCAGAGCGACGTCGGATCGAGCTCGCAGGTGCCGGCAACCGAGCAGCGATCGCACGGTGCGCACGGCTGACAGGCACCGCCGCCGTGGCCGCACTGCTGCGCGCTCAGGGTGGTGATGCAGGTGGTGCCGGCGCAGCAACCGTTGGTGCAGGTGGCCGGCGTGCACCCCGTCCCGCCGGCGCCGCCGCGGCCGCCGGTGCCGGTCGTCGCACCAGCGTCGCCGACGCCGCCGGTGCCGTTCACTCCGCCGTCGGTCCCGCCTGGGCCGCCGTCACCCAGGCCGTCGCCGGGTCCGCCGTCGCCGGGTCCAACGCCTCCGGTCCCGGTGTTGCCGATCCCGCCGGTGCCGGTCGTCGCGCCGGCGTCGCCGACCCCGCCGGTGCCGGTCGTCGCACCGGCGTCGCCGACGCCGCCGGTGCCGGGATTTGGGCTGCCGCCGGTGCCGGTCGTCGCACCGGCGTCGCCGACGCCGCCGGTGCCGAGATTCGCGTCGCCGCCGGCGCCGCCGATGTTCGTGCCGCCTCCGCCACCCGCGCCGCCGCCGACCCCGTCGATGCCACTCTGGCCGCCAGCCCCGTCGACCGAGGTTCCGTCAGCCGGCGCATCGCCCCGCGCCATCGCTTCTGTTCCGTTGCCGGCGTCGTCGGGCAGCTGCACCTGCTGCAGGCCGGTGCGATCGACGCCGCAACCACCGACGGCCGCCACCGCGACTCCAAGCGCGCAGGCCGCCGACCAGAGGCGGGCGCAGCGGGCATAGTGGCGTGGGGGACAGAAGCGGCGAACCATCGCTGACCTCATAAGAAACGAAAATCGGACAGCCGTCTTCCCGCGCGCGGGAGAGCGAGATGTAGGTCTAAGACGGAACGCCGCGCATAATACGCCTCTTGGTTGAGCTGGCGAGCAAAACCGCGGTTCCGGCGTCAGAACCGACCGCGCGCGTTGTCCCTGGCCCTGGTACGCTGGGGGCCAGCTTGGCCCTCGAGATTGTTCACGAAGCGCTGCTGGCGCCGCTGACGACGTTGGAGCTGGGAGGCCCAGCGCGCCACCTGGTCGTCGCCCGCGACGATGCCACGATCATCGAGGCGCTGCGCTGGGCCGCCGACCGCCAGCTGCCGGTGCTGGTGCTGGGGGGCGGCTCGAACCTGGTCATCGCCGACGCCGGATTCCCCGGTCTGGTGATCCGCATCGCCACGCGCGGCCTGACGTTCGATCCGCCCGCCGAGGGGGCCGGTGATCACGCGCTGGTCCAGGTCGCCGCCGGCGAGCCGTGGGACGGCGTTGTCGCCGAGACCGTGCGGCGGGGCCTGGCGGGCCTCGAGGGTCTTTCGGGAATTCCCGGCCTCGCCGGGGCGACGCCGATCCAGAACGTCGGCGCCTACGGACAGGAGGTCGCCGAATCGATCCGCGCCGTGCAGGTCGTCGATCGCCGGACGCTCGCCGTCCACGAGATGGCCCCCGCCGCGTGCGCATTCGGCTACCGCGACAGCACTTTCAAGCATCACCCCGATCGCTGGCTGGTCCTTGGCGTCACCTTCGCGCTGCGCCGGGACGGCATTCCGGTCGTGCGCTACCCAGAGCTCGATCGAGCGCTGGCGGCGCGCGGAGCGGAGCGGGCGACGCTGGCCGACGTGCGCGACACCGTCCTTTCGCTCCGCCGGGCCAAGTCGATGGTCATCGACGCCGACGATCCGGGCGCGCCCAACCGGCGCAGCGTCGGATCGTTCTTCATGAATCCGATCATCTCGTCGAGCGAGGCCGACCGTCTGATCGAACGGCTGGTCGCCGCTGGCGCGGTCGCCGACGCCGCCGCCGTGCCCCGGTTTCCGGCGGGCGCCGATCGGGTCAAGCTGTCGGCGGCGTGGCTGATCGAGCGCGCCGGCTTCGGCAAGGGTTTCCGCGACGGCGCGGTCGGGATCTCGTCGCGCCACGCGCTGGCGCTGGTGCATCACGGCGGTGGAACCAGCGCGGCGCTGCTGGCGCTCGCCGATCGGGTGCAGGGCGGCGTCGAGCAGCGCTTCGGCGTGCGCCTGGTGCGCGAGCCGGTCGTCGTCGGATAGAGCGCCTAGCGCGGTCGTCGTCGGAGCCATCGGGGTGCGGGACCTCCAGGTCCGTGATGATAAGAGACGGCACATGGCCGAGAGCAAGATCAACGTCGGTGAGAAGGCGCCCTCCTTCGCGCTCAAGAATCAGGACGACCAGACCGTCAAGCTCAGCGACCCCGCCCTGAAGGGGCGTTGGGTGGTGCTGTACTTCTACCCGAAGGACGACACGCCGGGCTGCACGATCGAGGCGTGCGACTTCACGTCGGGGCTCAAGGACTTCGAGAAGCTCGACGCGGTGGTGCTGGGTTGCAGCCCCGACTCGCCCGAGATGCACCGCAAGTTCATCGCCAAGCACAAGCTCAAGATCGCGCTGCTGTCCGATCCCAGCCACGAGACGCTCGAGCGCTACGGCGCCTGGGGCGAGAAGAACATGTACGGCAAGATCTCGATGGGGGTCATCCGGTCGACGGTGATCATCGATCCGGCGGGCAAGGTCGCGCACCACTACCGCAAGGTCAGCGCCAAGGGACACGCCGAGGCGGTGCGCGCCAAGCTCAAGGAGCTGCAGGCCTGAGCCGAGACGCTCGTCGGCGCGCCCCTATGGACAGCGCGCCGCCCGTGAATATCTTTTGCACGATGGACCTCGACAACGGACGGGTTGTTTTCGGCGAGCCGACCTCGGAAGCGCACTCGATCGTCACGGACCCGGTGTGCGGCATGGAGACAGAAAGAGCGAACGCCGCCGCGGCGACCGACTTTCACGGCGCCGTCTACTACTTCTGCTCCGCGGGCTGCAAGCTCCGCTTCCTGGCGGACCCGCGACGCTATGTCAACGCTCCCGGGGAGGAGTCGGACTCGGAGGCGGAGTCGCCTTGATCGACGCCGAGTTGATGCAGTAGCGAAGGCCGCCCGCCTCGCGTGGGCCATCCGGAAAGACATGCCCGAGGTGTCCGCCGCACCGGCTGCAGTGCACCTCGGTCCTGGTCATGCCGTGGCTTTCGTCGGTTTCGATCTCGACGTTGCTCGCGGCGACCGGCGCGGTGAAGCTGGGCCAGCCCGAACCCGAGTCGTACTTCTTGTCCGACGGGAACAGCTGGTTGCCGCACGCGGCGCAGACGTACATCGCGCGATCGTGGGAGGCGTAGTACTCGCCGGTGAAGGCGCGCTCGGTCCCCTTCTCGCGCAGGACGTGGAACTGCTGCGGCGTCAGGATCGCGCGCCATTCCTCGTCGGTCTTCACGATCTTGTCGGCTTTTGTGTCGGCCATGGTTTCCCCCGCGCCAAAGTTAGCGCGGACCGGCGCGACGTCCAACTCGTCTCCTAGCTAGCGCAGGAGATCGCGCGTCAGCTTCCCGATCACCGCCAGCACCATCACCAGGACCACCCAGCGGACCAGCCGGTCGCCGCGCCGGAGCGCCAGGCGCGCGCCGAGCGACGCCCCCAGCGCGTTGGCCGCAGCCATCGGCAGCGCCAGCGACCAGATGATCGTCCCGCGCCGCGCGAACAGCAGAAAGGCCGCGAGATTCGAGGCCAGGTTCACCACCTTGGCGTTGCCCGACGCGCGCGTGAGCGAATCGCCGAAGACCAGCGCGAACGCCAGGATCAGCATCGAGCCGGCGCCGGGGCCGAAGAAGCCGTCGTAGGCGCCGAGGCCGGCGGCGATCACGACCAGCGCGGTCGTGCGGCGATCAACGCCGCGCTCCGGACGCGTCCGTCCCGTCGGCGTCGGCGTCGGCGTCGGCGTGGTCGTATCCGGCGGCGTCGCCGTGGCCGTCGACGTAGTCAGATTGCGCCGCCCGACCAGCACCACCAGCGTCGCGCCGGCGAGCAACGCGATCACCAGCGGCCGCAGCGGCTCGGGCCGCATCGCCATCAGCGCCCACGCGCCGGCGCACGAGCCGGCGAAGCCGGCCACGAAGCCGAGCGGCGCGCGGTCGCGGTCGATGCCGCCGCGGCGCCAGAATGAGATGAACGACGACGTCGCGCCGAAGATCGCCTGACCTTTGTTGGTGCCGATCGCGATCGCGGGCGGCAGCCCCGCGGCCAGCAGCGCCGGCAGGCTGATGAGCCCACCGCCGCCGCCGATCGCGTCGACCAGGCCCGCCAAGAACGCGGCGCCCGCCAGCAGCAGCGCCAGCGCCGGTGAGGGAGACGAGAACGCCTGGTCGAGGTCGAGCGCGAGCGCGAGCGGGACAGCGAGGGTAGGGAGCATCGCGGCGTTGGGTCCAGTGTAGTGCGGGGTGGGGCAAAGCGCGCGGGCGGCGAGCGTGCGTCGTGCGGACGTCGTGCGGCGCTGGCGGAGATCTTTTCACCCGACCGCGCGTCGGTAATCGCCAGGAGGTTCCCATGATGACCCTGCGTAACGCGATGACCTGTCTCTTCGGTATCGGATCCCTGGTGGCGGCCGCGACGTCCTGCGCCGCGGCGTCGCTGCCGCCCGGCGCGCCGCTCCGCGATCGATCCGGCGCCTACGAGGTCGAGGTCCTGGTCGACGGCGTGCCGGCGCCGACCTACGCGCACGACGGCGAGACCTACGTCATGGGCCAGCTGGGGGCGCGCTATACGCTGCGCGTCCACAACCACTCGGGCCGCCGCGTCGAGGCGGTGGTCTCCGTCGATGGCCGCGACGTGATCGACGGCAAGCCGGCCGAGCTGCGCAACAAGCGCGGCTACCTGGTGCCGGCCTACGGCCAGGTCGACATCGACGGCTGGCGCATCTCGCGCGCCCAGGCGGCGGCGTTCCGGTTCTCGACGGTGCCGGAGTCGTACGCCGCGCGTACCGGCAACGCGCGCGAGGTCGGCGTCATCGGCGTCGCGGTCTTCCCCGAGCGGTACGTGCCGCCGCCGCCGCCGCCGATCGCGCGCCGGCCGCTGCCGTTCTATCCGCAGTACCCGCAGTACGACTACGACGCGGCGCCGCGCGACGGCGTCGACGATCTGAGCAGCGGGGTCGGCGGCGCCGGCCGCTCGAGCCCCGAGGCCGAGTCGCGGTCGGCCGAGCCGCCGCGATCGCCGGCTGCCGCGCCGCCCCCGGCCGCGCGGTCGATGGCGGATCGAGGGTGGCGCGGGCGCCTACGCCGACCGCATGCCCGAAAAGAAGAGCGCGCGCGAGCGGTCGCGGTCGGGCCTGGGCACCGAATACGGCGAGGCGGTGCGTTCGCCGACCTACGAGGTCGAGTTCGTGCGCGCCAACGCCGCGCGTCCGGCGGTGATCCTCGGCCTGCGCTACAACGACCGCGACGGGCTGATCGCCATGGGCATCGACGTCGACGGTCCCGACTGGGCGTCGCGGCGCGAGGAAGAGCTGCGCCGCACCGCCGATCCCTTCCCGGCCGCCGACCGCCGCTACGCCGCGCCCCCGCCGGGATGGCGCCGGTCCTGCTGCTTGCGGTAGCCTGGAGGCGGTGCGCGGGGACGAACCGGATGAGGATCTGATGACGGCCTATCAGGCGGGCGACGTCAGGGCGTTCGAAGCTCCTGGTCGCCCGCCACGAGAAGCCGGTCTGGATGTTCCTCCGCCGTTTCACGCGCGACGCCGCCGCGGCGGAGGATCTGCTGCAGGAGGTCTTCCTGCGCGTGGTGAAGAGCGCCGGCGAGTGGAAGCGCACCGCGAAGTTTTCGACCTGGGTCTACGCCATCGCCCGCAACCTGTGCATCGATCAGTCGCGCCGCGCGGTTCACCGGCAGGCGTAGTCGCTGGATGGTCCGCTGAAGGCCGACGCCGAATCGACCGAGACGCTGCACGATCGGATCCCGGCGGTGCAGAGCGGCGCCGACGCTCAGGTCGAAGACCGCCAGGCGGCGGTGCGCATCGACGCCGCGATCGCGCGGTTGCCCGACGATCAGCGCGAGGTCTTTCTGATGCGCGAGGTGATGGAGATGTCGTTCGCCGAGATCGCGGCCGTGGTGGGGGCGTCGGAGCCGACGGTCAAGAGCCGCATGCGCTACGCCCTCGGCAAGCTGCGCGAGGCGTTGACCGACCTGCGCGACCAGCCGACGGGCAAAGCGGGCGTCGCCGAATCGGCGGGGTCAGGATAGACGCGGATGGCGATGAGCTGCGAACAGATCGACGCCCAGATGATCGACTTCCTGTACGGGGAGCTGCCGGCCGCGGAGCGCGCCGCCTTCGAGGCGCACGTCGCCGGCTGCGCGCGCTGCCGCAGCGAGGTGGATGCGTTCGGAAAGACGCGGACCCTGGCGCGCGCGGCGCTCGACGAGGCGCCACCGTCGCGGGTCCACGACGCCGTCATGCGCGCGGCGCGCGAGGCGGCGGCTGCGCGGCTGCTGGTGCTGCGGCGGCTCCGGCGGCGGCGCCGCCGGCCAAGGCGTCGCTTGCGCCGGCGCGCGCCTCGTTCTGGGATTGGTTGCGCGCGCGCTGGGCGCTGCCGACGCTGGCGACGGTGGGGGCCCTGACGGCATTCCTGCTGGGGATTCGGCTGTTCATGAATCCGCACGCGACCTACGAGCGCGGCCGCAGCATGGTCGAGCCGCCGGAGCCAGCTGAGGCTGTGGCGCCGGCGGCACCGGCCGCGCCTGGCGCGCAGTTGCGCGCCGTGGAGACGCCCCCTGCCTCCGAGAGGATGCCGGCGCCGCTCGCTGAAGCCCAAGCTCACCGCCCAGGCTCGAAGGCCGAGCCAGGGGAAGAACCCAGGTCGGCGCGCGCCGAGGCGAAGGCGGGCACGGGCACGGGCACGGCGCGGCCAGCGGCTTCCCATCGCCGCGAAGCTGCCGGTGCGGGGGCGGGGGCGGTGGGTCAAGCGGGCGACGGCGAGGGCGGGGGTTCTCTCCCTCCGGCCGAGCTTTTCAAACGCGATGATGCGCGCGTCCGCGACGAGCTCTTGGGTGGTTCCGCCGGCGGGCGGCTGCGCGCGACGCCGCCCGCGCGGGCGAAGAGCGTCCTGCGCGATGATCCGCTCGAGGGGCTCAAGGCGCCGGCCGGCGAGGCGGCGCAAGAAAAGAGCGCCAAGAGCGCCAGCCGCGAGGCGGAGCGCTCCTTCGCCCAGCCTCCGCCCGCGCGCGAGCGGGGCGCCAATCGCGCGCCGGCGGCCGCGAAGGACGAAGACGCCCGCATGCCATTTGGTGCCAACGCGGCGGGGCGGGTCAGCGTCCCCTCGCCGGCCAAGAAGAGCGCGCAGAGCGCGCAGAGCGCGCGCCCGCAACCCGACGACGAGATGCCGGTCCGCAAGTCTGTCGACAAGTCGGTCTTCGACGACGACGCGTCGCCATCGTCGACCTCGGCTGCCCGCAATCCGGCCGCGGCCGCTCCACGCGCCTTCGCGCCACCCCCACCGCCGGCGTCATCGCGAGGCGCAGGGCCGGCGCCCGCGCCGGCCGCCGCGCCCGCGCCGCCCCCCAGCGTCGCGCGCTCGACGATCGCGTCGGCCCCGTCTGCCGCCCGGGTCAAGTCCGAGTCGGCCGACAGCGAAGAAGAGGCGGCGCCGCGCGAAACGCTGGTGCAGCGTGCCGATCGTCTCTTCACCCAGGGGCGTTGGGCCGAGGCGGCGATCGCCTACCGCGATCTGCTGCGCCAGCGTCCGAATGCCCCCGAGGCCAGTCAGTGGCGCAAGCGGCTCGCCTCGGCGCGCGCCGCGATCGCCACCGGCCGCCCTCCTTCACCTCGCTGAGCCCGCGGCGTTCGGCGATCGGCGTTCAGCCGGGCGTTCAGCCGATCAAGGCATCGCCTGCTTGGCCCACTCGAGCGACTCCCGGTACATATCCGGCAGGTCGACCTCGGGCATCGACAGCGCGTGCGCCATCGCGCTGACGTCGTCCCACAGCGCCGCCTCGTACGACAGCACCAGCGCGCGCATCTTGCCGAGCGGCGAGCGCGTGTGCACCAGCGCCTCTTCGATCTCGCGCGACACCGCGATCTCCTGCAGGATCTCGTTCATCGGCCGCCCCACCAGCGCGTCGATGGCCGACAGCATGCCGACCAGGAAGCCGTCGAGCTGCAGGCTGCTGCGGCCGGTCGCGCGGCACAGGCTCTCGCAGAAGTACGCGCGCGCCAGGCAGGTGATCGCCAGCTCGGCCGGGCCGTCGCCCATGATGCCGACGATCGCGATCAGCGACGCCCACTTGCGAAACGGCCGCTCGCCCAGCAGCACCAGCGCGCTCTTCAGCGACGTGACCTTGCTGCGCCAGTAGAAGGCGGCCGAGTTCAGGTAGCGCAGCAGCCGCATCGACAGCGACACGTCGCGCCGGATCACTCGTTCCAGGCTGTCGTAGTTCAGCTCCGGTTGCTGCAGCTCGCGCAGGAAGTCGAGGTAGGTGAGCTTGAAGGTCGGGATCTCCTGGCGGGACACCATCTCGGGGCGCTGGAAGAAGTAGCCCTGGAAGTACGAGTAGCCCTGGTCGCGCGCTTCGCGGAACATCGCGGCGGTCTCGACCTTCTCGGCCAGCAGCGCCGGCCGCCGCCGCGAAAGACGGTCGCGCAGCGCGCGCCGGGCCTCGGGCGACGTGGCCAGGAAGTCGATCTTGATGACGTCGGCCAGCGCCACCAGCGGATCCATCTCCGGACGGTCGACGTAGTCGTCCAGGGCCAGCTCGTAGCCGGCGCGCTTCAGGTCGCGGCAGGCGGCGATGGTCTGCTCGTCGGGCTCGATCGACTCCAGCAGCTCGATCACCGTGCGGCGCACCGGCAGGACGGCGTACAGCTCCTCGCACAGGATCTTGCGCGTGACGTTGATGTAGACCTTGCGGCTACCGACCAGCGACGACAGGCCGAACGTCATCAGGCTGTCGTTGATCACGCGCGACGACGCTATGTCGCCGTCGATGTTGGGGAAGAAGTTCTCGGGCCCCGAGCGGAAAAGCAGCTCGTAGGCGACGACCCTTTGCCGGGCGTCGAAGATGGGCTGTCGCGCGACGAAGACCTTCATGGCGGGGCGAGTGCTAGACACATATCGGCAGGCAAGAGGGGGGCTGTAGCGGTCCCCGCCCGGACGATCTCCCCTCGCGCTGGCGGGAGTGA
This sequence comes from uncultured Pseudomonadota bacterium, assembly GCA_963778795.1. Classification (GTDB taxonomy): domain Bacteria; phylum Myxococcota_A; class Polyangia; order Fen-1088; family Fen-1088; genus DASRQZ01. The sequence goes on from CAVZVU010000001.1 coordinate 706,939, forward strand.
ACGACTAGACTCCGCTCGCTTTGGCCGAACACGAGAAGCATTCGCCTGAAAAAGAGGACGCGAAAAACCGCGTGCTCGTCACCGTCACCGGGCCGGATCGCACCGGCGTGACCGCGACCCTGACCGGGATCCTGGCCGACCAGGGGGCCCTGCTGCACGACATCGAGCAGGTCGTCGTCCAGGGGCAGCTGACGCTCTGTCTGCTGGTAGGTCTGCCTCACACCCGCGACGTGCTCAAGGAGCTGCTCTTCGCCGCCAAGGAGCTGAGGATGGAGCTCGACTTCAAGCCGGTCGAGGGCGATCCGCCGCCGCACGTGCGCGCCAGCGAGGTCGGCCGCCGCTACGTGATCACCGCGATCGGCCCGTCGCTCGGCGCGCAGTCACCTCCACGCCATCGCCTCGACGCCTGGCCAGCCGAGGGGGCCAACATCGAGAAGATCTCGCGCCTGTCCGAGAGTCGACGCTGGCGTCGGTCGAGATGCACGCGCTGCTGCCGCCCGGGCGCGACAGCGACGCGCTCAAGCGGACGCTGCTGGCCGTGGCCACCAGCGCCGGCTTCGACGTGTCGCTGCAGCGCGAGAGCCTGTACCGCCGGTCGAAGCGCCTGGTCGTCATGGACATGGACTCGACGCTGATCCGCATCGAGGTCATCGACGAGCTGGCGCGCGCGGCCGGCGTCGTCGACCGCGTCTCGCGCATCACCGAGCGCGCCATGCAGGGCGAGATGGACTACGACGAGTCGCTGCGCGAGCGCGTCGAGCTGCTCAAGGGGCTCGACGTCAAGGTGCTGGATCGCATCGCCGCCGAGCTGCCGCTGACCGAGGGGGCCGAGACCCTGATCCGCGTGCTCAAGCGGCTGGGCTTCAAGATCGCCATCATCAGCGGCGGCTTCTCGCGCGCCGCCGAGGCGCTCAAGCGTCGCCTGGGCATCGACTACGCCTACTCGAACAACCTCGAGATCGTCGACGGCAAGCTCACCGGCCGGGTCGTCGGGCCGATCGTCAACGCCCAGCGCAAGGCCGAGCTGCTGGAGACGATCGCCCAGGCCGAAGGGGTGCTGCTGGACCAGGTCATCGCCGTCGGCGACGGCGCCAACGACGCGCTCATGCTCGAGCGGGCCGGCCTGGGCATCGCCTTCCACGCCAAGCCCAAGCTGCGCGAGTCGGCCGACACGTCGATCTCCGCCTCCGGCCTGGACGCGATTCTGTATCTGCTGGGCATCAGCGGTCGCGAGCTGCACGAGATCGACTGACCGGTCCGGGCGAGGGTTCGGGCGACATCGACATCGACCTCGCCGCGGGGGATCGAGTAGTCTCCCTCCGCCCGTGAGGGGAGGGAACGCGCAGAAGGCGACGCCGTGGCGACGATCGCTCCCCTGGGGTAAAAAACCTTGACCCTAACCCCCCGAGATCATAAGCATGCGCCCGTAGCTCAGCTGGATAGAGCAGCGGCCTTCTAAGCCGCGGGCCGCAGGTTCGACTCCTGCCGGGCGCGCCGAAGCAAAAGCATTTCAGCCACGGAAAGTCCGACACGAAAAAATAACAGCAACACGGTGGGCGTAGCTCAATTGGTAGAGCACCGGACTGTGGCTCCGGGGGTTGCGGGTTCAATCCCCGTCGCTCACCCAACTTAACTAAGTAGAACTACAAGCTGATTTCAGAGCCGATCCTGTTCGTTGTCAGCCTGTTGTCAGCCCAGCAGGCGACGACGTCCGATTCTCGAGCAGTGCGATCGCTTCGGTCAGCGCTGACGGCGCGAGGTGCATGTAGCGCTGCGTGACCGTGATGCCGGCGTGTCCGGCCAGCTCCTGGATCGCGCGCGGTGCCGCTCCCTTCATGGCCAGGTGCGAGCAGAAGGTGTGACGGAGGATGTGCCAGCCGGTCAGGCGTAAGCCCGCCCGCTTCTCCTGCCGCTTCATCCCCGCTCGCATGGTCACGAACGTCCAGGGCCGGCCGTCCTCCCAGCAGAAGACCAGCTTGCCGCGCAGGTGGCGGTGCGCCTTCAGGGCGGCGAGCGCCCGTCCGGTCAGCGGCACCTTGCGCGCCCGGCCTCCCTTGGGCGATCCGATCTGCCCGCGCCAGTCCGAGCGCATCACCGTGAGCAGCCCCGCCTTGAGATCGATGTCGCCCCATTCGAGCGCCAGGATCTCCCCCATCCGCAGTCCCGCGTCGGCCGCCAGGACGATCGCCGTTCGCCACTCCGGCTCCACCTTCGCCGCGTCGATCAACCGTTCGAGCTCGACGTCCGTGAAGAAGTCGAACTTCTGCGGCGGGACCTTGAGCGTCTTGATGATCGGTATCTTGCCGACGATCTCCAGCTCCAGCGCGTAGCGGAGGAGCTTGCTCAGGACGTTGAGCACGTTGTTCACGCGCTTGCGACTGAGGTTCTTCGGCCAGCATGCGCGCCTTGAGCCGCTCGAAGTCCTGGACCGTGAGGTGATCCAGGCGCAAGCGGCCGAGCGCCGGCAAGAGGTGATTGTCGAGGATGCTGCGCTTCGCTTCCTGCTCCGATGGTTTGTTGTTGGCCGCCACGTAGCTCGCCATGAACTCCTCGGCGAACGCCGCGAACGTCGGCACCTCCTTCTTGGCGGCTTGCTCGCTAGCCTGGCAACGCAAACCCGCCCCTCCGGATCCCCGGCCGCCAACAATTTCCCGACCGTGACCGTGCCGCCAGGCGACATGTGCGCATCGATGACTCGATCAATTTCCGTGAGCCGCTCCCGCTGCACGTCGCCGGTTTGCTCACGCAACAAATCCAATTCCGACCGCCGTCCGAGCTCGCGGGTGACGATTTCCTGGGCCCGCCAGCGCATCCCCCGCGCGATATACGGCCCGTCGATTCTCAGGTCGTTGCCGTCCTGGTCGACCCCGCGAACGACGATATGCACGTGCGGGTTGTCGGTGTTGTGGTGGTTGACGGCCGCCCAGAGCAGCCGGCGACCGGTGTCCTTCTCCACCTGCCGGACGAATTCCCGCGTGAATTCTTTCAGGTCCAGCAGATGGCCGTCCTCGGGCGATACGATGAACCGGAACTGTCGCTTCTCGCCCTCGAGCGGCGCCCGGAAGGCCTCCGCAGTGAACGTATCGTGGGCCCCGTAGAGCCGCCCCGGCGCCCCGTCTTTCTCGACACCGTCACGCTCGAGATAGGCGAGGTGCAGCCTGGCCGCTTTCATCCCGTTCGCATTCAGACCCACGTATCGCGCTTTGATGACGCACCGGCGGCTCTGCGTATGCGGCGGGCGTACCGCGATCTGACCCTTCTTCGAACGCGGGGACGCCGACGTCCGCCGTCCACCGCCGTACTTCTGGATCGCCCGCCGCATCTGCGCGACGAAGGACCGCGACCGCTCACCATCACCCCGCGGCCGACGCCCGATGCGTGGCCGAATTTCATCGTCACCACCGTCAGACTCCCCCACGTGAAGGCTCCTTCTCCCTACCGCCCATCCCGGATGGCGACGGCGCTGGTGGCCGCGCCGTCTGCGCCGCAAACGCTCGCCGGACCGCTCCGGCAAAGGTCACGCCCGACGCCGTGTCCCCCGATACCTGCGTCAGAAAGCTCCCGTAGAGCGCCTCCATCTGCTTGACCGCCTCGGGCACAGGAGGCTGCGCAGTCAGGAAGGAAAACCTGACGAACCGCGCGAATCCCCAGGCGAGCACGTCCAGCTCGTTCTGAAGATTAGCGACCGCCTGCGCGACCCCATCGAGCCGCCTGACCACCAAGGCTTCTTCGACCCTATCGCCCTCCAGATATTCCCGAAGGGCGGCATCGACGACCGCGCTTTCGGTCACTCCTTGCGCCGCCGAGTAGGCGCCGAGCTTGCGACGAACCTCAGGCGATACGTACGGCTGGATGCGAAGGCGATTTCTCATAATGGCTCCTGCGGCCGTCCTTGTCGGCAGCGGCCGAAGAGACGTGACCTTGCGACGTGACGACCGCACCACCGCGTGGTTCGGGCTGCGACGCCGTTCAGGTTCGTTGGTCCCATCGGTTTGGATGTAGCGCCACGAGATGAATCACGCGGCCAACCGCGGCGAAGTAGCAGGCCGAACGCAGGCCAACGCCGACGATCGATGGCATGCGCGCAGAACATCGTGGGCGTATGCCGAGATATCTGCCGCACGTCGTCACGGCAGCCGGCGTTCTGATCGTCGTTGGGGCGGATGAAGTGCGCGGGAAGCACGCCGCGCACGCGCACCGCGATGAACAGCTATCGCCACCGGGATGCCTTCGGGTCCAGGCTGTCGAGGTCGAAAAACGGACGGGGCACGCGTTTCGATCGATCATCTCCACGGTTCGATTCTCGTGGTGGAGAGCCTGTCCGTTGCCTACCTTCCCGAACTCGTGTCACATGGGATGTGTCGGCACGTTCGTGATCGGGTTGTCCTCGGGACCGACTGGCCGCAATTGGACCGAGCCCAACGTCAAGTTGCGGACCGGCGGCGTGAACTGCGGCAGCACGAGGAATGGGCTAGGTCGTGCGTTAGCCGGGCACCTCCAACTCGAGTGTCGAGCGCTCGGTCGCATATTCGTATTCGAATATCAGCGCTCGACCGCTAGCCAGCCTGAGCGTAGCGCGAGCTCTGGACCCGATGTTAGCCTCCTCGAATCGGTTGATCGTGTCACCCGCGACAGGGAAGCGGTCGAGAAGGTCCTTCACGGGCCATTGGAAGTCTGGGTCGCGTTCGTCTGGCTGCACGGAGGGCACATCGGCCTCCGGCTCCGCCTTCCACGTGTAGTCCTCGTCGTCGAGAAATACCTTCCACGCAGCGCCGCGGTCGTCCCCGATGAACACGGCAGTCAAATCGTTGACCAACCGGCCCGAAAGCCAAAATTCGCGTGCGACGAGCTTCATCACGCGACGTCCGCTGAGATCCCCTTCCGACATCCGTCTGGCTAACGATACCGCCGTTCAGCGGCGGGAGCGAGAGGCAGCGACGCGCCCGTCCGACTGCAACGGCGGTCAGACGTGGCCTACGACGTCGGCTAGGTGTGGCCAATGAACGGCTCGCGTGAGTCCCCCGCATGCCTCCATGAGCGGAATCAGCTCCAGAAGCAGCTCTCCGTCGACGACGCCGCTTGGTGCGCCCCCTAATGGCATGAAAACCTCAGCGTCGACGCGTCGTTAGGATACAGCGGTCATCTGTGGCCGCCCGCCGGCCTCTATACTTTTCCCTGCGAGCACGCGCCCTTAGGGCGCCGCGAGCTCCGGTCCTTTATCTTGCGGTCCCAGTCCCGGTACCAGTCCGCGTCGTCATCGAGCCTCAACGCCGCACGTGAAACGAATTCCTGTGCGCCGGTTACGTCACGAGAGGACTCCGCGGACGGCCGAACGAAACGCAAATCTAGTTGGCCCGATAACGTCGCGTGGCCGCGACCGTCGCATTCTCGGTGGCCGGTGGCGAGCCGGGGCCCGCGTACGCGCGCCATCGACCCGAGGACACCGTCCTCTATCAGGTGTTGGCCGAACACTGGCGGTCGTATCGCACCGAGGTCGAAAGCGCCGACTCCAGCGGGTCCGGCCTGCCGCCATTCGTGGTCGACGAAGTCGAGGCATTCCTGAAGTGCGGCATCCTGGCCCATGGGTTTCTCCGAGTTGTATGCGACGGTTGCCGTGGCGGCCGGCTCGTCCCCTTCTCGTGCAAGCGTCGCGGGTTCTGTCCTTCCTGCCTCGGGCGCCGAATGGCCGACTTCGCGGCGCACTTCGGCGATTACGTCATGCCCCGCGTGCCCGTTCGACAGTGGGTGCTCACGGTGCCGTTCGGCCTCCGCTTTCGGTTGGCTTTCGACCCGGCCGCAGTGTGGGAGTCACGCTTCGCGCGTTCGTCTCGGTGATTTCAGGCTGGTTGCGGCGCCGGGCCCGAGCTCGACGAATCCGAGGACCCCTCAAGACCGGCGGGGTCACGGTCATCCAGCGCTTCGGGTCCATGCTGAATCTCAACGTTCATTTTCACACGCTGACGATCGACGGCGTCTACGCGGTTGGGCCCGGTAGCGCGGTGATGTTTCACCCTTTGCCAGCACCGACGGACGCGGACGTCGCCGCCATCGCCCATCGCCACGGACCGGATCTCCCAGCTCGCCGACGGACGCGTCATGCTGCGCTTCAAGCGGCCATTTCCCGACGGCACGGCGGCGGTTGTGTTCACGCCGTTCGAGCTCATCGAGCGACTTCTGCCCCTCGTCCCGCGACCGCGCAAGCACACCATCCGATTCCACGGCATCCTCGCGCCGGCGGCCGGGTTCAGATCGAAGGTCGTCCCGACCCCGCTCGCAACCCCGGTATCGAAGGAGCCTGGTGTACGGGAGCCGTCGCCGCACCGCCTCCCATGGGCAGAGCTGCTGAAAAGGGTATTTATCGTCGACGCGCTGGAATGCCGGCGCTGCCACGGCCGAATGCGTATCGTCAGCGCCGTGATCGAGCCGGGCGCCGTCCGGCGAATTCTCCGGCACCTCAGCGAAATCACCGAGGCGCTCGCTATCGCGGGTCCTCGCGCACCGCCGGGTGCGCCTGCCATGGAGTCGGAGCCGTGCCCGCTCGACCTCCCCGACCCCGGCGAAGGCACTTCCTGTTGACCCGGCGTCCGGAGGGGCGAGTCTTGCGCGGGCGACCAAATTGCGCAGGCCAGGGTCCTTATTTTCGCCCGGCAGGGGGCCGAAGGCCCCGGAAATCGAGGGCCGGCTCGGTTAACGGAAGGGACCTTATCGGCGAAAGCGCGCTTGTTCTTCTTATCCGCAGGGCGGCGACCTGCGGGCCCCCCACTTCCTCGGTCTGCACGCCCTGCAGGCGCTGCCGCTGGCGGCCTTCCTGCTCGAGCGCCGCCGACACGCCGGGGCCGCGCGGCCGGTGATCGCCCTCGGCGTCGGGTGGATCGGGTTCACCGCGGTCACGCTGTGGCAGGCCCTCCGCGGGCAGCCGCTGTCAGCGCCGGATCCGGCCCACGCTGGCCGCGCTGGCCGCAGTGGTGGCGGCGGCGACGGCCACGCTGGCGCTCCCCGGATTCGGGGCCAGGACCGAGGCCACGACCTCCGGCGTCCCCTCGCTGGTGCCGACGGGCGCGCTCGATCGGCGTGAACGGCGCGGCTAGCTCTTCTTGTCGCCGGCCAGCTCGCGCAGCTCGGCGACGATGTCCTGTGTGGCCTGCGGGCGCGCCAGCGCGCGCATGGCCTCGGCCATTCTACGGCCGGCGCGGCGGCGAAGCGCGCGTATGATGGTGGCGCCACCGTGCCCGAATCTCTCGCCGTCGACCTCGAGCTCGTCGTTCTTTGGGGGAACGAGCTCCGCACGTTCGATTTGCGCGCGAAAGGCGAGGTGACGATCGGTCGGGACGAGACGAACCAGGTGCGCATAGACCACCCGTCCGTGTCGCGGCGCCACGCCGTCGTGCGCACGGGATCCCCGCTGCAAGTCGAGGATCTCGGCGGCGCCAACGGCACCTTCGTGCACGACAGAACCCAGCCCAATGTAGCGGGCAAGACGGAGAAGCTGCGCCGGCTGGTGCGCGAGACGGCGGAGCTCGCCGTCGGCGAGAGCGTGCTGCTCGGGGCGGTGAGCCTGGTCGTCCGTCGCCGGCCGGAGACCGCGGCGGACAGCGTGATCATCCAGGACGCGGGCATGCGGGCCTTGTACGCGCAGGCCGATCGAGCCGCCGCCGCGCTCATCAGCGTCCTCCTCCTCGGCGAGACGGGGGTGGGCAAGGAGCTGCTCGCCCGCACGATTCACACGCGCTCGCCGCGCGCCAAGGCGCCGTTCATCGGCATCAACTGCGCTTCGTTCAGCGAGAGCCTGCTCGAGGGTGAGCTGTTCGGGTACGAGAAGGGCGCGTTCACCGGCGCCCTCCAGGCGCGGCCAGGGCTGTTCGAGGCCGCGAGCGGGGGAACGATCTTCCTCGACGAGGTCGGCGAGCTCTCGCTCCCGACGCAGGCCAAGTTTCTGCGCGTGCTCGAGGAGCGCGCCGTGCTCAGGATCGGCGCGCGCGCGCCTCGGCCCGTCGACGTGCGCTTCGTCGCCGCCACCAACCGGCGCATCGAGGCCGAGGTCCGAGCGGGTCGATTCCGGGAGGATCTCTTCTACCGTCTGAACGGCATCAGCTTGACCATCCCGCCGCTCCGCGACCGGCCGGGCGAGATCGAGCCCCTCGCGCAATCGTTCGTCCGCGCGGCCTGCCGCCAGCTGGAACGCGCGCCGGTCGTACTGGCGGACGAGACGATGCGCCTCCTGCAGGCCCATACGTGGCCGGGAAACGTGCGCGAGCTCAAGAACGTGATCGAGCGGGCCGTCGTCCTGTGCGCGGAGAGCACCGTCGGTCCGGAATACCTGCCGGCATCATTGGCGTCCGCAACAGCCCCCCCCACGGCCCCCCCCGCCGCCGGACCCGCCGAGGTCGATCCGAAGCGCTACCAGGTCCAGCTCGATTCGCTCGAGCGCGCGCGGATCGTCGAGGCGCTCGCCCGATGCGGCGGCAACCAGACGCAGGCGGCCAAGCTGCTCGGCGTGTCTCGCCGCACGCTGGTGGCGCGGCTGGCCGCGCTCGAATTGCCGCGCCCCCGCAAGCGCGATGAGCGCCCTTAGCTCAAAGCCGTTCCGTTAACCGAGAGGTCCACAGCAGGTAGACGCTGGTCGCTACCGTCGCCAGCCCGGTGAGCGACAGAACCGTCGAGGCGTCCGCCGCCCGCCGGGATTCGTCGTTGAGCTGGGCCCCGAGCCCCGTGCAGCGGTCGTCGGGACAGGCGGAGTTGCTGTCGGCGTGCAGGCGGAAGGCGCGCACGCCAAGGTATCCGGCGAGGCCCCACTGGACGAGCCCCGCCGCGCCGATCGTCCACCCGATCACCCGCCGCCTCGATCCGTGCCGCGAATCGTCGACACGCTCGAGCGTGCCGGCGTTGACCGGCGGAACAATCACCGGCGGCGCCGGCGCGATCGCCGCGGGGAGCGGCGCCACCGGCGCGTCGGCGAGAAGCGGGACCTCGACGGTCCGGGAGTCAGACTCCGCGCCGATGACGACGGCCGTCGAGAATGGCGCCTTGCCGGGCGCCGTGGCGCGCACGACGTGCTCCCCGCCGTCGACCGGCACGGCGATCGACCAGGAGACCTGGCCGAGGACACGGCCGTCGCGCTCGATCCGAAGCCCATCGATCCGGGCGCTCTCGGGAACGGCAATCGTGAGCCTCGACAGGCGTGGCTCGATGCCGCGAACGTGCGCCTCGGCGGCCTGCTCGCGATCGCTGCGGCCGTCGCGCACGGCGAAGGCGATCGCCTCGTGATACTCGCTCCAGGAGCGGGCGAGCAGCCCCTGCTGTTCGTGGCAGAGCGCCAGGTTCAGGATCGTGCCGCCGCCCGGGTCGAGACGTTGGCTCTCCTCGAGCTTCGGGCACGCCTCGGCCGTCCGCCCTTCGGTCATCAGCGCGCGACCCGTCTCGAAGAGGGCCGTGGCCAGCGGCTTGTCGTCCGCGCTCGGCTCGGCCCAGGCACGGGGTTCCAGAAGCAAACCCAATAGCAGCGCCGCCCCGACGCCGCGCAGTAGGAAGGCCGGGCGCATCGGTCGCATCCTACAGCGTGTTAGCATCCCTTTGTTTGCCCAATGACCGTCGGCTCGAACCTACCTGCCACGATCGCGTCGCGATATCGTCCCGTTCGCCTCATCGGCAAGGGCGGGATGGGACTGGTCTACGAGGTCGTGCACGCGCACACGGGCGAGCACCTCGCGCTCAAGGTGCTGCAGGGGAGCACGGGCGCGCCGGTCGAGGCACTCGAGCGGTTCAAGCGGGAAGCCCGCGCCCCCGCCCAGATCAAGAGCCCGCACGTCGTGCACGTCTCGGACGCGGACGTCGCCCCGGAGCTCGATGGCGCCCCTTTCCTGGTGATGGAGCTGCTGGAGGGGATCGACCTCGAACAGGAGGCCTCGCGATCGAAACCTGATCCGGCGACCGTCGTCGGATGGTTCCGGCAGATCGCGCCCGCCCTCGACAAGGCGCACCGGTTGGGGATCATCCACCGCGACCTCAAGCCGGAGAATCTGTTCCTCGCCACCGTCGAGGGATCCCCTCCGGTCGTCAAGATCCTCGACTTCGGCATCGCGAAGATGGCGGAGGAAGGATCCGCCGCGACTGTCTCGGGGCAGGTGCTGGGAACGCCGAGGTACATGGCGCCCGAACAGGCGGCCCGCCACCCCCGCGTCACGCCCGCGACCGATCTCTACGCCCTCGGGCTCATCGCGTACCGGTTGCTCGTCGGCGAGAGCTATTACCGCGGCGCCGTCATGAGCATCCTCGCCGAGGTCATCCACGGCGCGCCGAGCGCGCCGTCCGCGCGCAACCCGAGCCTGGGCGGCGCGTTCGACGCCTGGTTCATGCAGGCGTGCCATCGCGAGCCGGAGCGGCGCTTCCCCTCAGCATCGCAACAGGTCGAGGCGCTCGCCGAGGCGCTTGGGCTGCCGTCCGTCGCGGGAGAGGCGCCGGAAGAGCGGGCGTCCGGCTCGTCGCCGATCGTGAACGGTGACGCGGCGCTGCCCGCGACGACCAGCATGCTCCGGTCGCTCCTCCGGCGCCGGAACAGCCGCCCGGCGCTCGCCGCGGGCGTGCTTCTTCTCGTCGCCGCCGGGGTGGCGGTCTTCTACCGCGGCTCGCCTGCACCGACCGGCCCGAAGGTTCCACCGGCCGAGATCACCGCGGCCGTCGACCTGGCTCCGGCGCGCCAGCCCCCTGCCCCCAGCGCGGCTCCCGCGCCCGCCAGGGTCCCGGAGACGGTGGCGGCCTCACCGACGCCCCGCCCGAGAGCGACCCCGGCATCGGCCAAGGCACATCCTCGCGCCTCGCCACCACTCCCCGTCGCAGAACCACATCCAGCGCCGGCTCGGGATCCGTTCAAGGACCAGAAGTAGAAGGCGTCGGCGTCACGAACGGCGCCAGGGTGACGGCCGCCGGACGCACGATCAGGTTCACGCTGGCGACGAGCGGCTCCGTCGATGTGTTCGGTGACGTCGAGGTCGACGTCGATTTGCGCGCCACGACCCGGATCGTCTCGTTGGTGGGAATCGGCATGTTCATCGCGATGGCATCCCACTGGCTATTGTCCAAAGGCACGATGGTCGCGCCTCCCTGGCCGGCCCAGGTGAGGTCGATCCCGGCGCTTCTCTGAAGGTTGCAGTTGCCCACGCGGACCTTCACCACGGCCAGGCTGGGATTATAAATCGTCGCCGGCGTGGTGTTGAGATTCCGGGCGATCTGATCGACGTCCGCGGGCGTCTCCATGTGGACGACTCCGACGTCGAAATGGGACGAGAGCGGCGGCGTGTTGAGCATGAGCAGGTCATCCAGATATCCGTCCTTGTGAAGCTCGAGGTACACCGCCGCAGGGCTGTTCTGCGAGTTGAGGGTCAGGGCGACGTTCCCCCTTTCGTCGGAGTCGGCACTGGCCAGCGCAGAGAGGCACTGGGGATCGGCGACAGAGCAGACGCGGACGCGCACCCCACCAAGGAAGGCGGTTCCCTGGGTTGGGCTACACCCTCCGCACATGGTGGTCGCGCGGACCGCGATCGGGTTGGGTATGGTATCCGGAACCTGCCACCTCACGTTCCCGAGACAGTCCCAGGGCCCACAGGCTTCGGCGCAGCCGTCGCGACAATCTCGGAGCTGGGCCTGCGTCGCGCTCACCGGATCCCATTTCTTCGAGCACCCGAGCTGGCATGCCGAATCGCCGGCGGCGCACGTCTGAACGCAGGCTTCGGTGGAGGCACACGGGCGGTCGGCGACGCACTGATGGGCCTGCGCGCAGCAGTTCATGGTCAGGCACGACGCGCACGCCGCGCTCCGGGTCTCGAGCCCGCACGCCGGAAAGGCCGCGGCCGACGTGCTCCCGTCGAAGACCTGCCGGGGTTCGATCCCCACGAGCTGCCGGCACCCCATGAGGAGCAGCAACAAGGAAGCAGCGAGGGTCGCCTTGCCAGGCAGCATCGTCAGTGCCGGAGCGCGGTGAGGTTGTTGATGCAGAAGCTGAAGCTCACCGGCCGGACTTCGCTCGTGGGAACGTGAAAGCCGATCTGGATCAGCTTGCTCGCGTCGAACCGCGGTCGGTTGACGAGGTAGATAGGCCCTCCGACGTCTTCCCACCTGAATTCGTTGTGACCGGCGTGGACGGGCGACCGATCAGCGGTAGCGCCTCCCCACGAGGCTGGGTTCGTTTCTGTCCCGACCGTCTGGAGCTCGACCCGGATCCCTGCCCCAGGAGCCGGCTCCGAATCGATGTCGAAGGCAAATCCCGTCACGCCGTGTAGATAGGCGTCGAAGGGATCGAGGCGGCCCTCCGGAAAGTCGGTCGCGTTGAGAGCGAGGACGATCTCGGCCCCCCAGATGTGGGACCAATCGGGCGATCCGTCGGCGCCCGCGATGGCTTGGGCGACGACCCCAGAGGTGCACATTCCCAGGCCCGGGGTGGGCGGGAATTCTTGAGCAGCCGGGTCGGGCTCGCTGATGACCGAGCAGCCGGCGTCAGCGTGTCCCCCCGCCTGGCACGAGCCGATGCCATCGGAGGTCACGAACCATGGGCCCTGAATCTTGGTCTTTCCCGTCGTGGACCGGTCGACCCAGCCGGACGCATCGGGCACGAGCAGCTGGTCGTCGGACGGCGAGCGCGGGTTCACCTCGCTGGAAGAACGAAGGGCGGCGAGGTTGTTGATGCAGAAGTTGTAGATGACGGCGTTGGAGTCGTTCCCAGAGACGAGAAATCCAACGCGGAGCATTCGGGTGCCGTCGAACGATCCCGGTCCGACATCGCTCCAATGAAATTCGTTGTGCCCGGCGTGAGCGGGCGACGCATCCAGCCGCGCCCCTCCCCAGTAGACCGGGTTCGCGGACGATGACTCTCCCGGGCCGACCGTGGTCACCAAGAGGCTCGCGCCGGGGGCCGGCTCCGAATCGATGTCGAAGGCGAATCCCGTCACCCCGTGTGCAACGGCGTCGTACGGTTGTCCAATCGGTGGGTCGGTTGCCGCCCTCGGCTGTGGCCAGTCCGGCATGTCGAGCTCGAGGACGATGCCGGCCCACCCCGGAGAATAGTCGGGCGTGAGGCCATGGGAACCTGCGATCCAGCGGGCGATGAGCCCGGACGTGCACATCCCGAGCCCGGGCGTGGGCGCGAACGTCGCGCCCGGAGCCGGCTGGTCGACGATCGAGCATTCGCCGTAGGCGCTGGTTTGGCAGTCGCCGGCGCGGGCGCCAAACTGGCTGTCGGCGGAGGCGTGCCACTGGCCCTGAATTCCCGTCGTGCCTGTCGTGGACCGGGCGACCCAGCCCGTCGCGTCGGGCGCGAGGAGCTGGCTGGCAGAAGCCGCGTCGAGCGGGGCTCCGCAGCCCGCGGCCAGCGCGGCCAGCGTCCACGACCCGAAAATCCCCGCCGCCCGTCTCATGCGGCCCTCATCTTCTCACCGATCATTCCGTCACGGTGTCGATCTCGAGGACCATTTCGCCGGGGCTGGCGAACGAGCCGCTGTCCGGCGCGCCGCCGTCCGGCAACGCGGCAGAGGCCACGACCCGAACGCCGATCTGGACGATCTTCGCCCAGGACGCCCGCGTCCGACCAGTGCAGATCGAGGATCACGTCCATGCCCTCGGCTTCCGCCCAGGCCACCGCGCTGTCGACCATGCCGGCGTAGCTCGGGTCGAAGATCGGGGACTCGGCGAGCCAGAAGTCCTGGTTGAGCGCGACGCGCACGACGTTCGTGTTCCAGGACGCCATCAAGCGGAAGTCCGCGAGCGAGAGGTTCTCGCCGCCGCTGGACCATTCGAGCGAGGGCCGATCGACGCCGTGAAAGAGGTGCGCGCGCCCGTCGGCGGTGCAGATGGTGTTTCCGTTCACGTAGTAGCCGCCCGGCGCCGGGGGGTGGGGCGGGGCGGCCGCGCAGCCGGTGGCGTGAAACGCATCCGGCGCGCCCCCATCCGGTTCCGATTTCGCCTTGCCGCCGCCGTCGGAGCCGCAGGCCCCGACCAGGCCCAGCGAAGAAATCAACACGAGGCAGATCCGCGCGCGCCTCACGGCGTCACCTCGTTGCCGGCGGCGTCGAAAAGCTTGAAGTCGCTGATGCAGAACGTGTAGTCGCCGGAAGTGGCTGGGGTGAATCCAACGCCCTCGATCGATTTCGTGTCGAGTTTCACCGGGGGCGACCTCTCAAAGCCGGCGAACGGCGCGCTCACCGCTCCGGGCTGCGTGAAGCTCCTCGAGATGCCCGACCCCGAAGCCGTCACCAGGTCGAAGCTTGTGAAACACTCGACATTCGGACATTCGATCGGGGGCGGCGGTATCGTGGCCGCGGACATCGTGACGGCCCCGATCAGCGGTGAATCGATGGTGAAGCCATTGGGTGATGCCGCGAGCGTCCGCGTTCCAAGCTGGTCAGGAACGTGTTTCCGTCTTCGGTGACCGTAGCGCAGGGCAGCACGACCGCGGCCCAGCCACCCGCCTCGACGGTCCCGGACAGGCAAATCTTCCCCATCACCGGCTGCGTCAGACGCGCCGTCGTCGCTCCAGCCGGCGGCGTCGCGAAGGGGGCGCACTCCGCCACGAGACCGCCGCACGAGTCGGAGACAGCGCCCGCGACCACCACGAAAGGAAACCCCGGCGGATTGCAGATGAAGCCGTCCTTGCCGCAATCTTTGTACGGGGGCGGCGTACTTGCCGCCGAGCCGCACCCGGCCCCAAAACCGACCGTGCCGACCAAGAGCGAAAACGAGAGTCGTTTCATCACCGTCGTGTTCTCCTCCGGCGGCTCAATGTGCACGACGCGTTCCAGCTCGAGCGGAGACGCCGGGCGGCGAGATTCGCTATGTCGCGCGCTCGTCGCGCGCATCGTGGAGATCGAAATTGCTCAACCCGAGGCTGCATGCGCAGCTTTTCGCGCAAGCGGAATCATCGCCTGGCGGCTGATCGTCCCTCCGCCTCGGTGTTCTCGATGGCACGTGTCGTGCTGTGCGAGTCAGTGCGCCGAATGAGCGGTCGCGAGAATAGAGAGACTCCTTCACCCTGCGGAGAACGCCATGTCCACGCGTCTTTGGTTGATCGCGCTACTGGGAACTGTCAGCCTCACCGCCGCGTGCGGCTCGGACCACACGGCTCCTCTCACGGGAGGCGCCGGCGGTGCGGGCGGCACGGGTGGCACGGGCGGCACGGGCGGTGCCGTCGATGCCGGACCAACTCCCAGGGATCCCCCGCCCTGCGTGAGCGGTACAAACGCGGCGTGCCTGCCGAGCGGCTTTCCTTTCGTGACGGCCGCCTTCGCACATAGCAGCGGATGCAACGGCATTTGTCCCGGCGCCGCGCCGGCAGGAACGACGATTCTCTTCAGCCAAACGGCAAGCGGAACCCTCTGCCTGTCCGGGACCAACCCAGCCCTCGATGGCACGGCCCTCCTCCTGTCCTTCTCAGTCATCGGCGGAACCCCGGACAACGGCACGATTCTGAAGAGGTTCAACGCGGATGCCCTCGGCATCACGCAGGTGAGGTTCACGATCGATCGCCCGCCTTCGGGAGGGATCACCGTCGGGGCGGCCACGCTTCACAGCGACGTGTGCCACGGACTCGATTGCCTCACGTTCGGGTTCGAGCTGCCGACCCACATCACGCAATCCGGAACCACCACCGCGGCGCTCGTCGATTTCGTCAACACGCCCCCCCAGCCCTTCGACACACGCGCGCTGGATGACATCAACTTCGCCTTCGGACCAGGAGACTTCGACCTCTGTCTCCGCGACTTCCAGTTCCTCGACGCCAACGGCGCCCAGGTCATTCCGCAGCTGTAGAGACTCCTCACACTGCGGAGAACACCATGTCCCCGGCAGGGGGCCGAAGGCCCCGGAAATCGAGGGCCGGCTCGGTTAACGGAAGCTGGGTTATCCCGGCAGGGGGCCGAAGGCCCCGGAAATCGAGGGCCAGCTCGGTTAACGGAAGCTGGGTTATCAGCCTAAAGCGCGCTTGTTCTTCTTGTCGCCCACCTGTCGCCCAGACGACCCGGATTCAGCGGATCTCAGCGAATCTCACCCGACCTCTCCCGCCCCATCACGAAAACGTCAAGTCGCCGTAATGACCGTGCAAGTCGGTGCGACGCTTGGTTTTCTGGTCATTGGCCGGTCGGGTTCAATCCCCGTCGCTCACCCAAAATCATACCGCTAGGCGGTGGTTCGACAGCGCTTTGCGATTTCCTTGCAACTAGACATCGGCGCGCAGGTCACCATCAGCCCTCTGCCCCTACGAGTGGCCGCCTGATGGGGAGCACCCGGACTCGAGAACCGACTTCATCGATGGTGACGATCGCGCCGGTCTCGAAGGATTTGGCGTGGGCGGACAGAACGCGCACCACGTCTGCGCCGATAGACTCGGGCAGCACGTTTTGTGTGCGGACCTGAAGGACACTCGGCCCGGCGGCTCCTGCAAGGGCAAGGATGGCGGTGAAGTCGAGGTCGTGGGTGAACACGGCATATCCGCCGTCGATGGCCCACTTCATAATGGTCGCGTCGGTGGCGCGTGGATCGCCAACTTCCGACCAGTGGACCGCCTCAATTCCATTCGCGGCCAAGAATCCGACCCAGCTGGGTGGCAGATTCATGTCCACGACGAGCTTCATGAAGCCTTGAGCGGAACCTCGATCTCCTCTGCACGCCACGCCGCGTACGCCAGGGTGGCCTGGATATCTTCCTTCTCGAGATAGGGGTAGGCGGCGAGCACTTGATCGGCCGACTGTCCTGCCGCGAGCAGACCGAGGATCGTGCCGACGGTGATCCGCATTCCTCGGATGCACGGTCGTCCACCCATGACCGTCACGTCATGCGTGATTCGGGACAAGAGCTCGGCGGTCATGACGACAGTCTACCAGCTGTGCGGAAGCGAACCCATGCGTCAGGATGTCGCACATGGCCACGGTCCTTGGAGTTCGGCCAGGACGCCCAATAGGCTGAATTTTCGCCCCTCCCGTCCTCAAGTTTCAATCCCCGTCGCTCACCCAACAGTTTTCATAGTGTGACGAGGGTCTAACGTTGGGCCGGCTTCACGAACAGATGGTCTTGGACGCCAAGCACACCTTTCACGGTCTTGGCCGCGCTTACCGCCTTGCGCGCCTCGGACGCCGACTCGACCGTTCCGGAGAGCGTCACGATCTTGCCGTCCGTGTCGACGTGGACGTGGAGAGGGTCGAGGCCAACGCGCGTCAGCTCGCTCTTCACCTTCGTTGTGATCCAAGCATCCTGGCCACCCCTGTCAGCGTTTTCCGTGACTTCCTCCAGACTCTTGCGGGCCTTGTCGCCAAGGTCGACGGTGGCGTGGCCGATATCCTTAGCGGCCTTCTCGGTAGCCTTGGCCACGCCTTTCACGTCTTCGCCCACGGCGCTCCCCGTGCTTCCAGCCGACCCCGGCGACGCTTCTTTAGAGGCGCGGGTACATGCGAGGAGCGACGCCGACGCGATCACGCACACCGCACCAATCAGAGCTCTCCGAAATCGGCACATGTCCATGGGGAGAGAGCCTGATACGCCCACAACGAAAAGCAACCGCCGCGGATCGTGTCGCTGCCAGCCTCTTCGGTGCCGCGCGGGTGGTCAGGGGCCCGGCGCGCAGCCGTCGTCGATGATGCCGTTGCAGTCGTCGTCGATCTGGTTGCCGCAGATCTCCGGGGCGCCGGGGTGGACGGTCGGGGCGTCGTCGCGGCAGTCGTTGCACCAGGGGTAGCCGTCGCCGTCGCTGTCGCCGTTGTTGTGGGCTGGGGCTCCGGCGGCGTTCTTCTCGCAATCGACGAAGCTCTGTAGAAACTGCGCTCGCTTCGCGATGACGTCGCTGGCCGTGGCGACCGCGCCTTGAAATTGCGCGGCCGTGGCCCAGGTGTGGGGATCGGCGGCGACGTCGCTGGCGATCTGCTGCGACCAATCGTGGATCCAGCCCTGGATCTGGGCGACGTCCCAGCGCCCAAGCGCGCCCTGGATCGCGTCGACGTACTTCGCGCGCCAGGCCGGGTCGTTCATGGTCACCATCCACTCGGGGCGGGGGGCGCTGGCGGGGGCGGCGCGCCCTTCCCACCAGTAGATCGGGTGTTGGTTGACGGGGGTCAGATCGAAGGTGGTCAACCAGTCGAACGTGGCGTCGGTGTCGTTGGGCAAATAGACGAAGCCCTTGGCCCCCTGGTCGTAGATGTAGAAGTTGTGATTGCCGCCGTACAGGCCGTCGCCCTCGTTGATGAGCGCTTCGCCCGCCCACTCGCCAACCGACGCTTGAAGGTCGACGATTGCTGACAGGCTGGCGATGTCGGTCCTCGCTTGCGTGTACGCCTGTTGGCGGCCGTAATCGGGCGCGTTCTGATTGGTCTCGGGTTGAATTCCCGCCTTCCAGAGGTCGCCGGTCGAATTGTCGGGGAAGAACTCTTTGATCACCCGCTTGTTGGTGGTTTCCTCGGCGACAAACAGGCCGTAGTAGGCGTCATTGATCTCGACCCGCGCGTTCGCGGCACAACCGGCGGCGATGCCGACCTGGCGAAACCAGGCATGGGCGATGCGATCGTGCATGAAGGTCCAGTCGCTGCGCGGCATGTCGAACACCAGCTTCTCGACGCCGTGGAACTTGCCGTTCGGATCGGTCTCGTGGAACGAGATGTCGAACTGCATCTTTTCTCGCGCCCCGTCGAACATGACGGTCTGCGCCCAGGACGACTGCCCGTGCAGCTTCAGGGTGGCGTCGGAGACCGTCTCCGATCCCATGTGAAAGACCACCGGGTGGCGGGTGACGAAGTCGTTCCCCTGGCTGGTGAGAGATGCGACGTCGTGGAACTCAGCCTGAATGCGGGTCCACTCGTCGGGCGAGATGTCGATCGCATAGGTCCGCACCTGATCCTGCTGAAACAGATCCGAGCAGGAGGGGCCCACCGGGTCGACCCCCGATGACGAGCCGCCGCCGTCCGATCGCGCGCCCTTCGAGCTACAGCCGACCAGCAGCGCCAGGGCCCAGGCGCCGAAGCCGGATCTCATCGCGTCGCCCCACACGCTCGCCGACAACTCCGCGCATGCCCCCCGTCCAAACATCGGGCGCGGGCCTGGAAAGGCAACATCCTGGTCGGTCCCGAAATCCGCGGGCAGCCGATCGAGTGTGACGGCCACGAACACCGTGTGTATCTCGGCCAGCACGGCGAGCGGTGCCGACGCGCCGACGTCGCGCGACGCACGGTGATGAGAGGCCCGACACGCCACGGGTTTTCGGCCTGGCGCGCGATTTGAAAGGAGGGGTCTGCGCGTAGGGCGTAGGCGGCTTCGCCGCCGCAGCCCATCGTTCCGAGCTAAGCGAAAGGTGGATGGCGCGATGGGATCACGCGGTGGGTTTCGGGCTTTCGAGGGTCAGTCGAAGAGGGTGCCGGCGGCGCGCCGGCGTGCGTGGGTGACGAGCCACCGCCTGGCGCTGCTGGCCCTGGTGGCGACGGGCGCGGGGTGCGCGACGGCGTCCTACCGGGTCCCCGGCGTCGAGGTGCAGCGGCTGGCGAGCGTGCCACCGGCGGAGCGCGGGGACGGCGTGCGGATTGTTCCCGAATCCGCGCCGCTGTATCCCAGCACCGAACGACCGGAGCCGCCGCCGCCGCCGCCCGGCGCGTCGCCCGTCGCGCCGGTGGCCTTCCCGCCCGAGTACGGGCCCCCGGAGATCGTCGTCGAGGAGGCGCCGCCACCGCCGGTCGTCGTGACCGGGCCAGACCTTTACGTCGAAGTTGACGGACCGGTGTTCGGACCGCGCGCGCGGGTCGCGCCGCCACCTCGGGTTGCGGCGGGGCATGCCCCCGCGCGCGTCGTGGCGTCCCCCGCGCGACCGACGTGGCCGGCGGTCTCGGGACGGCCTCCCAGCAGCGGCGGTGGGGGCTGGCGAGGCTCACCCCCGGTCGCCACCACGCGATCGATCGCGCCGCGCCCCGCGAGCTTCGCACCGTCGTCGCCCCGACCTTCGGGCCGCGCGCCGACCTTCCGTAGCAGCGGGGGCAGCCACCACCACCACGGCGGCGGGGGCGGGGGCAACGACGCCGCCGCGGTGGTCGGCGCTGCGGTCGTCGTGGTCGGCCTGGTGGCCATTCTGGCCGTCGCCTCGGCCAATGCGGCGGCGGCGTCGCACGCCCGCGCCTTCGACGGCTGGGTCGACGTCGAGCCGACGCACGCGTTGCGGCTGCACTATCGCGACAACCGCGAGCGCATCGTGGCGCTGAGCGACCTCCGGCCGGCCGACACCATCGGCGTCGAGTACGGTGAGCTGTCCGAGACCTACGGCCCGATCCAACCGCGACCCGTCCCGCTCGCGCCTGCGGTGCAGTCGGCTCGCGCGCCGGTGGCTTCACCTGCACCCGAGGCCTTACGAACGCCCGCGGCTTCACCTGCGCCCGTGGCCGCTGCTGCGCCTGTGGCTTCACCCGCATCGGTGGTCGCTCCGTCGCCCACCGCGCCGCCCGGGACGACGCATCCCGATCCAGCGTCGCCATCGCCGCCCGGCCCCACTCCCGGCGTAACGCCTTAAAAGGTACCGTCTGTAGACGCGACGCGCTCGACGCTGCTCGGCGCACCTGCTCGAGAAGTTACTAGGTCTTGGTGCGCGCGAAACCTGGGCACTCCTAGAGTGGACTGAGATGTCGACGGGCTTCAGCCCGCCGGCGATTGGGGCAAGGAGGCCGAGCATGGATGCGCACAAGTCGAATACCGGAGCGCGCGGGTACTGGATCAACGAGTGGCACCCGGACGACGAGTCGTTCTGGAAGACGACCGGCAAGCCAATTGCGCGCCGGAACCTCCTCTGGTCGATCGTCGCCGAGCACATCGGGTTCTCGGTCTGGCTGGTTTGGAGCGTCGTCGCCACGCGCCTGCCGAAGCTCGGGTTCACCTACAGCACCGACCAGCTTTTTTCGTTGGTGGCGATCCCCGGCCTGATCGGGGCGCTCATGCGGTTTCCGTACACGTTCGCGGTGCCGCGCTTCGGCGGGCGCAACTGGACGATCGTCAGCGCGGCGCTGCTCTTCATCCCCACGACGCTGGTGGCGCTGCTGGTGACGCAGCCGGCGACGCCGTACTGGGTGATGGCGCTGGCGGCGGGGACGGCCGGGCTGGGCGGCGGCAATTTCGCGTCGAGCATGGCCAACATCTCGTTCTTCTACCCGGATCGGGAGAAGGGTTTTGCGCTGGGGCTCAACGCCGCCGGGGGGAACATCGGCGTCAGCACCGTGCAGTTGTTGATTCCGATCGTGCTCGGCATGCCGATCTTCAACCTCTATCTGGCCAAGCCGCAGGGGCCGGCGCATATCTTCCTGCAGAACGCGGGGCTGTTTTGGTATCCGCTGATTGCGATCGCGATCATTGGGGCCGCGCGCTACATGAACAACCTCACGTCGGCGCGCTCAACCTTCAAAGATCAGCTGGTCATTGCGCACAACAAGCACACCTGGGTCATGGCGTGGCTCTACATCGGGACGTTCGGATCTTTCATTGGCTATTCGGCCGCGTTTCCATTGCTGCTGAAGACCCAGTTCCCGGAGATCACCATGAACCTGGCGTTTCTCGGCGCGCTGGTCGGGTCGGTGGCGCGGCCGCTGGGCGGAAAGCTGGCGGATCGGATCGGTGGCGCGCGCGTGACGTTGTGGAACTTCGTGGCGATGGGGCTGGCGACCCTGGGCGTGATTCACTTCGTGCACGAACATTCATTCCCCGGCTTCCTGGCGACGTTCCTGGTTCTGTTCGTCACGACCGGGCTGGGCAACGGCTCGACCTTCCGCATGATTCCGGTGATCTTCCGGCGCCAGCATCTGCAGGCGGCGCGCGGCAAGGGGGCCGATGGGGAGCGCGCGGCGCTGGTGACGGCGCGCCTGGAGGCGGCGGCGGTTCTGGGGTTCACGTCGGCGATCGGGGCGTGCGGCGGCTTCCTGATCCCGCGTTCCTTCGGCGCCTCGATCAAGGCGACCGGCAGCGCCGAGCCGGCGCTGGTCGGCTTTCTGGTGTTCTACGTGACCTGCGTGGCGCTGACCTGGTGGTTCTACGCGCGGCGTGCCGCCGTTCCGGCCGCCGAGATGGTGCACGGCCTGGCTCAGGGGCGGGTCTAACGGCGCCCCCGCAGCGTCAGAACCGGTCGGAGATCCAGCCAGCGATCTGGAGGACGGCGATCGCGTGGCTGGCGGGGTGCTCGAAGATCTTGTGGCCGGTGAAGGAGAGCAGTCTGAAGCGCACGTCGGGCGACGACGAGAACAGCGCCGAGTCGTCGAGGGGGACGAAGATCGCGTCGTGGTCGGCCTGCATCAACAGCACGGGCGCCGTCACCTGGCTGCGAAAGGGGGCCGACTGATTCAACAGCGCGCTCCGGATCTCGGCGCTCGGCACCAGCGACCGGGTGGCGTTGTCGAGGTCGACGAGCAGCGGAATCGCGAACGGGGCGGCGTAGAAGAACTGCGTGCGAAAATCGACCCCGAAGTCGAAGTAGTCGCCCTGGGCAAACCAGGCGCCGACGTCGACCAGAAACAGCGCCGGTTGAAGCTGCGACGTGTTCGAACAGACGATCAGACCATCGACATCCTGATAGGTCCCCGCCTCGACGATCGCGATGTCGGCGCCCGCCGACGGTCCCAGCAACACGATCGCGGACGGCGTGAAGCCGAGCGCGCCGCCGCGCACCGCCTGGATCACCTCGTGCACGTAGCCCGCGCTGATGGCGAAGGTCAGCGAGTCGCCGTTCGGGTGGCTGCTGGCGCCGTAACCGACGCGGTCGAGCGTCAGCACCGGCTGTCCCAGCGCCGCCAGCTCGGGCGCGGCGCGGAAGGCAGGGAAGAAGTCGAACACGGTGTGCGTGTCCGATGCGCCGTGGATCATGATCAGCAGCGGTCGCTCGTGGTGCCCGTCGTGGTGATGCGGCGGCGGCGGGTCGTACTGGAAGCCGACGGCGGTGTTCCCGTCCTGCAGGTTGAATTGCACCTGCGCGGGGGAAGCGATCGCTCTCGTCGCCAGGCCGCAAAGTCCAAGAACCAGAAACCCGATCGCCACGAGTCTACCCATGCCCCGCCCTCCTTGGTTATGTAGTTGCGGATCAGTTCGGGAACAACGAAGAGAGAACTCCCTCCAGCTGGCGGCGCCGAAATGGCTTCTGCAGGACCGTGTCGCAGAAGCTCACGCGCGGATCGGCGCCCACGGTCTCGCCGTCCCATCCGGTCATGAGCACGATCTTCGAGTCGATCCCCTCGCCGCGCATCGCCCGCACCACCTCGAGCCCATTGCGTTTGGGCAGGCCCAGGTCCATCAAGATCACGTCGAAGTCGCGGCGCGCGACCTGGCTCATGGCATCGTCGCCGTTGCCTGCGCCGGTCACCTCGTGGCCGTTCTGCAGCAGAGTTTCCCGCACCACGTCGACGAACTCGGGTTCGTCATCGACGACCAGGATGCGCAGTCGCTTCGACTTGGGCGCCTCGGTCTCGGTCGCGGCGGCGCCGCCTTCCAGCGACGCGCTGAAGGTCAGACGAAAGCAGGCGCCCACGCCGCCGCTCGGCTCGACGATCTCCACGCGGCCGCCGAAGTGCTTCATCGAGCTTTGCACCGTGGCCAACCCCAGGCCGGCGTGGCCGTCCTTGGTAGTGACGAACGGGCGAAAGATCTCCTCCACCAGATCCTGCGGCACGCCGGGACCCTGATCGCGCACCTCGAGACGGACCTCGCCGCCCATGGGAACGATCGCAATGTCAATGGCGCGCCGCTCGACCGGCATCGTCCGGACGGCGTCGCGCGCGTTGAGCACGATGTTCATCGCCGCCTGACGCACCATCGTCTGATCGCCGTGCACGACAACCGGCTCGTCGGGGACCGACAGCGTCAGTCGGATCGCGTCCTCGCGGCACAGCGGCCGAGTCAGCACGACGATGTCCTCGATCAGCTGGCGCAGATCGACCGCACCCGGCTTGGGGTCGGTTCCGCTGCGCGCAATCCGTTGCAGGCGCCGCGACAGCTCGCCGATGGCCTGATTGGCCCGCTCCGCGCGCGAGATCGTCTGCTGGTTGTGCGCGTCGAGGCCCTCGACCGCGGACAGCGACATGACCACGATGCCCGACAGGTTGTTGAGGTCGTGCGCCACCGCCGACGCGAGCTCGCCGACCGCGCGCATCCGCGACTCTTGCACCAACAAGTTTTGCGTCCGCACGAGGTGGGTGTTGAGCTGCTCGAGGCGTTGCAGGAAGCGCGCGCGCTCCATGGCGATGCCGAGGTGGCTCATGAACGCGCGCAGCAAACCCTCTTCGAACAGCTCGTCGGGCAGCGGTTCGTGCCCGCGGTACGAGCTCAGCCCCAGGGCGCCCACCGGTTGATCGCGGCTGCCCAGCAAAGGACCGCACGCAAACGGGTGGCCGCGCAGGTGCTCGAAGATCACGCGCGGCAACGCCATGGCTCCCGCCGGGATCCCCTCGGGGTGGTCCTCGATGATCAGCAGCGACTCGGGGTGCCGCACGTTGATCATCCGCCGCTCGCGAAAGCCGTGGCCCACCGGCTGGCGCGTATCGAGGATCGAGATGCGCGGCATTTCGTGGGTCGTGTCGCGGCCGTCGATCACCTCGCGCACCGTGACCAGATTTCCGGTCGGCTCATCGAGCACGGCGATCCATATGGCGCCGAATCCCAGCGCGGCGATCTCGCCCGATACCAGCGTGGCGATGTCGTCCAGGTCGGCCATCGAGGCCAACCGCGTGGTCATCTTCGCCAACAAACGAAACGACTCCCCACCCTCATCCCCAGTAGTCAGCATAGCGGCCCCGGGGATAGTACACATTCAAGTGTCGTTGTGTATAGAGATTGTAGGTAGGTCAACGGATGTTGGTCTTCGCAGACTGCTTCGTCGACCTCTTCTCGACCTCTTCCTCTTCGCTGACCTGCGATGGAGATCTTTTCTGTATTCCACCCCCTCTGTCAGGACGCGTGAGTCCACCAAAGTGAGGGGCCGGCTTCGGGGGAGAAGCTTCCGGCGTCAGAAGGGGATCTCTTGTAATGTTGCGCGCGATGCGCGTCGCCCTGATTTATCCCCCCACCTGCGATCCCACGGCACCCTATCTGGCGGTACCGATGCTGACCGGTTTTCTGCGCGAAAACCAGGTGGAGGTCTTGCCGATCGACGCCAACGTCGAGGCCTTCGATCGCCTGCTGCGACCGGCGCCGCTGGCGGCGCTGGCCGACCGCATCGAGCAGCAGCTGCGCGCGCTGGAGCAGCGGCCGGCGCTGGGCCACACGGAGCAGCTGGCCTACGCGGCGTTGTTCCAGGCGCGCGGCGAGGCGCGGGCCGTCCCGGCGGGGATCGCCGAGGCGGTCGCGATCCTGCGCGACCCTGAGCGCTTCTTCGATCCGGAGCTGTACGCGCGCGCCGTCGACACCGTCGATGCGGCGTTACGGGTCATCTCGGCGGCCTATCACCCTTTGCGGCTCGACTTCACCGCCTATCGGACGCCGTTCGCGCTGCTGTCGCCCGAGGAGATCGCCAACGACGCCGCGCCCGATCGCGATCCATTCGACGGTTATGTCCGCGAGGATCTGGCGCCGCGGCTGCGCGCCGCCAAGCCCGACGTGATCGGCCTGTCGGTCTGCTTCCCGGGGCAGCTGCAGCCGGCATATGCGTTCGCGCTCAAGCTCAAGCAGGCGCTGCCCGAGGCGCATCTGACGGTGGGCGGCCCGGCGATCACCCAGCTCTTGATCCGCTTGCGCGGCCCGGCGCTGGCGCGCGCGCTGGGTCCGTTCGATTCGGCGGTGGTGTTCGAGGGCGAGAACACGCTGCTGGCGCTCACGCGCGCGCTGGACGAGCGCCGCGGCCAGCATGGACAGGATCCGGCGCGGGATCCGGCGCGAATCTTCGCCGGCGTCCCCAACGTGGTCCATCGCGATCGCCTGCTGGGGGCGAAGTTTCTGCCCGGCCACGCGAGCGAGGACATGCGCGCGCTGCCGGCGCCCGACTTCGACGGGCTGGCGCTGGACAAGTACTTCGCGCCGCGGCTCGTGCTGCCGTACGATCCGACGCGCGGCTGCTACTGGGGCAAGTGCACCTTCTGCCACTACGGTCTGGCCGAGGTCGGCACGGCGACCTACCGCGAGCGCGCCGTCGAGACGATGCTCGGGCACCTGCGCGCGCTGTCGGCGCGCTACGGCACCCACTACTTTTACTTCTCGCAGGACTCGGTGGCGCCCAAGACGCTGCTCAAGCTCAGCGGCGCGCTCGCCGACGCCGGCCTCGGGCTCGCGTGGGCGACCGATCTCAAGCCGGAGAAGTACCTGACCGCCGAGCGCGCCGAGGTCCTGCGGCGCGGCGGCGCGATCGCGTGCGCGCTGGGCGTCGAATCGGCCAGCCCGCGCGTCCTGGGCCTGATCGACAAGGGGGCGCCGGTCGAGGTCGTCGGCGACGTCATCGATCGTCTCGACGCGGCCGGCATCGCCGTCGAGGCGATGTGCTTCACCGGATTTCCCACCGAGACCCCGGCCGAGGCGCTGGAGACGCTGCGTTTTCTCGACGACCGGCGCGAGCGCGTCGCCGCTTTCATCGTCGGCCAGTTCGATCTCACCCACGGCGCCCTGGTGGCGCAGGACCCCGCGCGCTTCGGCATCGAGGAGGTCTGGCAGGTCGAGGGCGACGAGCTTGGGACGGGGCTCTTCTACGAGGAGTCGACGGCGGGAGCGGAGGCGGACGCGGACGGAGACGTCGGATTCGGACGCTCACGCCGACGCCGACGCCGACGCCGAGAAGGGACGCGACGCCGACGGGACGGAGATTTCCGTCGATGGCGCGCTTGACGAGCTGGCGGCCGGTTGGTTGTTGCGGCGCTATCCGTGGGCCGGCTCGCTGTCGACGGCGCACACCGTGTTTTATTACGAGCGCTACGGCAAGGGCGTGCACCGCTCGCTCGCGCGGCAGGTCAAGGGCGGCGTCATCGGCGCGCGCGCCGTCACCGTGCCGGCGCGCTTCGACCTGGCGGCGGCCCACGCCGCCGAGGCGGCCGAGGCGCGCATCTGGCACGAGCTGGTCCGCGTCCGGCGCCAGGTGTCGCGCGTCGACTACCAGCGTCTGGCGGCCGCGCTGCCGTCCCTGCGCCCGCGCGCGCGTCGCTATCGATTGCTCGCCGGTTCACCGCCGATGCCGGTCGCGGCCCCGCGACGCCCAGCGCGCGGTCCGGCGCCGCGCGGCACGACGCCGACCGGACGGCGCACCTCGAACCGCATGAACGACCTCGGCTGACGCCGGTCCCGCCGCGTTAGACAAACGCCACGACGCCAAAGACGCCAGAATCCGGATTTTCAAGAGTCCGGACGGTGGCGTCCTGGCGTCTTGGCGTTTAACCGACCGGCATTTGCTGCTACGGCGCCGGCGTCGTCGTGAAGGCGCGCAGCAGCGCGTGCCCCTCGGTGGCGGCGCTGGGCATCGGTTGAGGGACGCCGCCCACCGGGGTGCCGCGCGCCCAGGTCCCGGTGCCGAGGTCGCTGGCGCTCGGCGCGCCGAGACCGAACAGCACGGTTGCCGGCAGATCGGCGGGCGTCGCCGGCTGTCCGCTGACGACGCCGGCGCGCACGTTGGGGCCCAGCCACACCAGCGGCACGTGACGTGAGGACCCGGCGCCGTAGTTGTCGGCCAGCGGATCGTCGATCACCGTCGCGCCCCGGCTGGTGATCGCGACCAGCGCACCGTTCGCCGCCTGCACCAGGCCGGCGACGGCGGCGGTCAGCGCCTGGAGCTCGGCCTTGGCGGCATCGCTGTGGCGGTCGCCGGTGCGCGCCCCCCCGATCGCCACCAGGGCCAGCAGGTGAGGGTGCTGCGCCAGCAGGTCGCCGAGCGCGGCCTGCGCCCCGGCGGCGTCGGTCGGCATCACCACGTCGATGGCGCCCGACGCCGAGGTGCAGCGCGTGGAAGTCGGGTTGGCCGATCAGCGCCGTGCTCATGCCCAGCGCGTGGGCCGCGTCGAACAGCGACTGGCCGGCGAACGGCGTCGCCTGGCGCCAGGCGGCGTAAGCGGCCTGATTGGCGATGAAGCCCGGAGCCACCGGCATCTGCATCAGGCCGGCGCCGGGCGCCACCGTCTGCGCGGGATCGTCCTCGGCGGCGGCGAAGAACGGCAGCGCCGCGGGGTAGCCACCCGCGAGCAGCTGATACTCGGTGACCGGCCAGTCGCGGCTGCGGCACCAGGCGTCGCTGAAACGCGTCCCCTGCGCCGCCAGATCGCGCAGCGGTTGCGTCAGGGTGGCCAGCGCCGGGTCGTCGAAGATCTCGCCGTCGTAAAGCCCCGCGACGTCGATGATCACCGCGGCCGCCGCCGCCGCGCTGGCGAGCGCCTGCGGGCTGCCGTAGCCGGCGGCGTCGAGCACCGTCGTCCGCGCGTTGGTGAAGTCGGCCGGTTGCGACCAGGTCTCGCTGGCGTCGCCTGCCAGCACGGCGCGGATCGGGCCGCGCGCCGCCGTCGCCAGGCGGGGCGTGCCCAGCGTCGCCACGGCGGTCGCCGCGACGTCGGGGTGCTCGATCGGGTGGGGGACCAGCGCGCCGACCTTGAAGGCCGGCCCGGCGAGGATCAGCGGCACGTAGAGCTCGTCGTCGGAGAAGCCACCGTGGCGTCCGTAGGGGAACTGCGCGTGTTCGATGAAGGGCCCGGGCTGGGTGTTGGTGGCGTCGACCTGGTTCAGGGTCCAGTCGTCGATCGGAAAGACGACGATGTCGGCCTGGTTCGGGCTCGAGCCGCGGAAGTCGTGGAAGGTCCGCGTCCCCAGCGCGCCGTCGGCGGTCATGGTGCGTGTGACGTCGATGCCGGTGATCTGGCCTGACTGGATCAGCGACAGCAGCGCGTGCGTGACCTCGGTCTGGCGCGCCGCCCCCGCATCGGTGCCGGCGCCGGGCACGCGCGCGTAGATCAGCGCGTCGCCGTCCTCGTTGAGCATGGCGTAGTCGGCCGGCGTGATGCCGAGCGACCGCGCCCTGGGCGGCGACCAGCGCGCCGAGCTGGCCGTCGGCGGCCAGCGTCGCGCCGGTGGTGTTGACGCTCTGGCCGCGCGTGCCCAGCACCACCTGGTTGTGGGTGTCGACCTTGCCGTGGTCGAGCGTGAACAGGATGTTGGTGTCGTCGAGCAGCGACTTCTCCTGCAGCGCCGCCAGCACATCGCCGAGCGCCGGCGTCGTACTCCTCGATCGATCTTGACGATGGCGTCGCCGTCGGCGCCGAACTGGGCCGTCGGATCGTCGTCGATGGCGATGAAGTCCCAGATGAACATGTACGCCGGCATGGGGTTTTGCGCCGAGGTCGCGCGGATCAATGCCGCGGCGTCGCGCATGGTGAACTGCAGATAGGTCTCGCCAGGCGCGGCCGGTCCGTCGATGTGGTAGCTGTCGACGACCGACTTCGGGTAGTGCAGCAGGCCGGTCAGCAGGCCCGAGGCTATCGGCGGCGTGATGGTGGTGGCGCCGAAGGAGGCTCCGACGATCGTCAGATGAACGTCGTCGGCGCCGGCTTCGAACGGCGGCAGCTGCCCGAAGTAGGCGGTCTTGCCCCCGGCGCGTTGCACGGCGCGGTAGACGCTGTCGCCGCGCGTGAGCAGCGGGTTCTTGTCGTAGAGGATGTAGTCGCCGGCGGCGACGCCCGGCAGATTGACCGGCGTCGAGAAGTTGGCGGAGCGCGACAGCCAGGCGTTGGACGGAACGTTGTCGCCGTCGGGGTACTGCCCGGTCACCAGCGCCATGTTGTTCTGGTTGCTGTGCGTCGGCACGACGACGCGCGAGAAGGCCAGCGTGCCGCGCGCGATCAGCCCCTTGAGGTTGGGCGCGTTGGCCATCCACAGCCCAGCCAGGCCGTGGTCGTCGATGTCGATCTCGATGGTGTGGGTCGCGAACGCCGGGGGCGGCGGCGCCGGGGGGCTGCTGCCCCCGCACGCGGCGGCGAGCAGGCAGGGGGACAGCAGCGCGAGAGTGAGGAGGATCGATTGGCGCACGGCCGGCACAGCGTAGCACCGATGCGCGTGTATCACCGATGCGCGCGCTTCCGCGCGCACCGGCGGATTTCTGACTCTCTAGGGGACCGGCAGCTTGATGAACTTACCGGTGCACGGGTTGGGCGGCGCCGGCTTCGTGACCTTGTTGTCGACGGTGACGTGGTTGCCGGCGGCCGTGAAGCTCACCGGCCCGGGCCCGAAGGTCAGCTTGGCGAACGCCGCCTTCACCTCGGGCGGCTTGGCGCCGTCGATGATCACGTTGCTGAGGGCCACGCCCGACAGGTTCTCGGCGTCGAACCCCATCAGCGTCACCGCCGAATCGAACTGCTTTCCGGGCGAGGTCATCGAACGGATGTTGTTGAGCAGGATGTTCTTGAACTCGGGGATCTCCGCCCCCTCGGCCTTGCTGTAGTGCGGGGTGATGATGATCGGGTTGGGGAGATCGCGCATGCAGACGTCGGTGTACATGATCGTGTGCACCAGACCGCCGCGGCTGGGGTCGGACTTGATGCGGATGCCGTTCAGATCGACCTTCGGCGCCCCGCCGGTGTCGATGCTGCCGTCGATCGACAGATCGAAGACGTTGATCCGGTTGACGCCGGCGTTGGTCTCGCTGCCGATCGACATGCCGTGCCCGGTGCCGAAGTGGTTGTGCGCGATCAGGAGGTTGGTGGTCGCCCCCTGGCTGCCGGCCTTGATGGCGATCTGGTCGTCGCCGACGCTGATGATGCTGTAGCCGATGAAGCCGTTCGACGCGCCGGTCGGGTCGATGCCGTCGGTGTTGCGCGCGTAGTGCGCCGACAGCGGCCGGCCCACGCTGTTGGTCTTGCGTGACGGCGTGATCACCTTGACGCCCCAGACGACGAAGTTGTCGGCGCCCAGGCCGACGTGGAACTTCGGCGAGTTGAACAGGCTGATCTTGTAGAGCGTGAAGTTGCGCGCCTTCTTCACGTCGATGAGGCGCGGGTTGCTGTGCTTGAGGTCGGGCCCCTTCGCGTGCTGGGCGACGTCCCACCAGGTCATGGTGCTGCCGATCATCGGCTCGCCGCCGCGCCCGTCGATCACGCCCTCGCCGACGATGCCGACGTCCGACACCCGCTCGACCAGGATCAGCGACTTGCAGCCGCCGCTGTCGTCGAACTTGTCGGTGCCGCAGGTGGGCGACCCCTGATTGGTGTCGTAGTCGCGCGGGTTGCGCGACGCGAACAGCGTGGTCTTGGCGTCGACCCACAGGGTCACGCCGCTCATCATCTTCAGCGGGCCGGTCAGGAAGGCGTTCTTCGCGCCGTCGCTGGTCAGCTTGACCGACTGCCCGTCGGGGCAGGAGTTGATCGCTTCCTGGATACGGGTGGTGTCGGCCTGGTTCTCGTCGGCCGGCGCCAGCAGATCGTTGACCGCCGTCTTGGTGGCCAGCAACGTCGCGCACGGCGGCGGGTATTTCGGCTCGGGGGGAATGCCCTGGGTATTTCCCCGCGGTCCGCCCCCCGGGCTGGCCGTCGCTGTCGCTGCGGCGGCCGGGGCGACCGGTGTCGCGGCCGGCTTCGGCGCGGCCACCGGGGCCACCACCGGCGCGGTCGGCTTCGCCGGCGCCGCGGCGGCCGGTGCCGCCGGCGCGGTCGGCTTCGCCGCCGCAACGGTCGGCAACGCCGCCGCAGGATCGGCGGCGTTCGCCGTCGACGAGGTCACCGCGCCGAGCGCGGGGACGAACAGTGCCATCCGGACGAAGAACGGGAGCGAGCGCAACATCGACATGAGTTCACACTTTGGGTGGCATGCCGAGCGCCGTCGCGCTGCCCGGCATCGGTGGGTAGTCGGGACGGCCAATATGCCCGACCAGATCGGCGATTTTGGTTGTTTGACCGCTGATGAAACACTGATTGGCGGCGATGCCGGTCAGGATCGAGTAGGCCCCGCTGCGTTCGTCGGCGGCGCGCAAGCAGGGATCGACGGGGCGATCGGGCGCGAACAGGTCGGCCAGC
The DNA here is from genome assembly GCA_963778795.1 of uncultured Pseudomonadota bacterium. Classification (GTDB taxonomy): domain Bacteria; phylum Myxococcota_A; class Polyangia; order Fen-1088; family Fen-1088; genus DASRQZ01. The sequence continues at coordinate 738,864 of CAVZVU010000001.1, forward strand.
ATCACGTCGTCGCCGCCACCGTGGCCCCCCTCGCTGGCGCGCGCCGGCACCTGATAGGCCGGCTTGCGCTGCGGGTAGATGCGAATGTACGTGCCGTCGCCCTTGATCGTCGAGCCGCTCGGCGTCTTGACGTCGGCGCCGATCACCACCGCCTCTTCCATCTTGTGCTCGAGGCGCCCCTTGGTGCCGTTGAACACGATGACGTAGCCCTCCCAGCCGGTGAACGCGTTCAGCGAATACGACATCGCCACGTCGTTGTCGTAGGTGACCGCCAGGTTCATCGTGTCCTCGATGTCGATGTCGGGGCGAAAGACGCAGCGATCGCGGAAGTAGCCGTCGTGCTGCTCGTTGTCGAGGTACAACGCCTTGAGCTCGGGGACCTTCGAGATGTCGAGCTCGAAGGCGCACTTCGCCTTCTCCGGGCAGGTGCGGCAGCGTTCGTGCGGCCCGCTCAGGCCCAGGCGCCGGGCCATGGCCGGCGTGTAGAACCCGCGCTTGCCGGTCGCGCGCACGGTGACCGGCACCGCCGACAGCCACCAGTTGACGAGATCGAAGTGGTGGGTGGCCTTGTGCACCATCAGCCCGCCCGACAGCTTCTTTTGACTGTGCCAGCGCCGGAAGTAGTCGGCGCCATGGTGGGTGTCGAGCATCCAGTGAAAGTCGACCGACAGCACGTCGCCGATCACGCCGCTCATCAGCAGCTCTTTCACCTGCGTGCGCACCGGCGTGTAGCGGTAGTTGAACGCCACGCGCAGGCGCCGCCCGGTTGAACGGCGGGTGTCGAGGATCCGGTGGCATTTCTCGGCGTCGATGGTCATCGGCTTCTCGGTCAGCACGTCGCAGCCGAGGGTCATCGCGCGGCAGATGTACTCGTCGTGGAAGCCGTCGACGGTCGTGACGATCACGACCTCCGGTTTGGTCTCGGCGATCAGCTTGTCGAAGTCGTGCGCGAGATAGGTCTTGGGCGGCTCGCGTCCCGCGCGGCGCGCGAAGTCGGCCGCGACATTCAGCCGGCCGATGTTGACGTCGCAGGCGCCGACCAGCTCGACCTGGTCGCGGTAGGTCTTCTGAATCGCGGTTTGATACAGATGCGACCGGTGTCCGACGCCGACGATGGCGTAGCGGCGCGGCCTCGGCGAGGCCGCGGGGACATCCGCGGCCCGCGGCACGGCCACCCCCGAGGCCAGCAGCATGCCGGCCGAGGTCTTGCCGAAGTCTCTGCGGGAGAGCGCGTCGTTGGACACTTGGGATCCCTTAGTGTCCGGCGCCACGGTTTTCGGCTCAGGGGCGGCGCTGGCGCCAGGTGGGCGCCAGGCGGGCGAGCGCCCCGGTTCCTAGTACCAGGGGTTGACGCAGTCCCAGACGGTGTTGGCGGTTTGCAGGGTGCCGGGCTTGTAGACGCAAACACAATCCTGCGTGCCGTTGATGCACCAGTTCCACTCGGTGGGGCAGGCGGCGTTGCTGGCGACGCTGCAGGTCGGCGCCGTCGCCGCCTTGGTCGGCGCCAGGCCCGACAACGCCGGCTCCAGCGCGGGGCCCGCGCAGCCCTTGCACGAGTACGATCCACTGACGCAGTTGCACTGCTTGAGACCGTTGCTGCCCGGCGCGCAGTACTTCATGCAGGCTGGGAGATCGGCGAGGCAGGCAGTGCCCGCCGCCGTCGAGCTCGACGACTTGAAGTAGTTCGGGCACGCCGATCCGGTGCTGAACCCGGCCGGCACCGCGTGATCGAGCATGACCTGCACGTCGGCCCAGGCGTACTTGCAGGTGACGCCGTCGTTGCCGTCGGTCGCGATCTTGGCGTCGCTGCTGTCGTAAGGCTGGCAGATCGTCGGCGACTGGAAGACGCACAGCTTGGAGATGGTCGCGGTGTCGCGGCCCATGGTGAGGCCGACGACCTCGTCGACGCCGATCGCCCAGCTGTTGCTCAGCGTCAGGTTGCCCACGGTGCCCGTGCAGCCGCCACCCACGCCGCAGGCGCGGTACATCTTGCCCAGCTTCTCGCCGTAGAAGCCGTCGATGACGAACTTGCCGTGACTGTTGTCCTGGAACAGCTTGTCGTGCGCGCCGCGCGCGCCGCCGCCTGCGATGGTGACGGTGCCCGACGAGCCGTTGGCCGCGGTGACCGCGTCGTCACAGACGTACTGCCACCACACGTTCTTGATGGTGCAGGTGCCGGCGCAGTGGATGCCGTCGGCGCCGTTGGTGCCGATGATGACGTTCTGGATCGTGGCGCCGTTCGCCAGCTGGAACAGCGGCGTCGTCGTCCCCTGCGCGCCGGTTCCCGAGGCGTTGCAGTTCTTGGCGAAGTCGCCGCTGCCGCTGCCGCTGTGCAGCGCCATGTGGCCGTCATAGGTGCCGGTGACGTTCATCGTCGACGTGATGTTCACCGGAGTTCCCGTCGGGGTGGGCCAGGTCGGAATCGTACAGGGGAAGGGCGGCGTGAACGGCGGCGCCGCTCCACCCGTGCCGGTGATTGTGCCGCCCGCGCCGGTCGTTCCGGCGGTGCCGGTGGTGCCGCCGGCTCCGGTGCGTCCACCCGTCGGCGTTGTGTTACCACCGGTGCCGGTCGTGGTGCCGTTGCCGCCGGTGCCGGTCGTGGTGCCGTTGCCGCCGGTGCCCGTCGTACTGCTCCCGCCGCTACCATTGGTCCCCATCTTACCTGCCACCGAGGTATCGCTGCCGCCGGTGCCGTCGCTGCCGGGAGAACCGGCACCGGTGACACAGGCGAGCCCCGACAGCGAGAGCGCCAGGGACAGGGGGAGGGCCAGCAAGGCCTGGGGGGCCGACGACGGGGGCGATGGTCTACGCATGCCTACCTTGGTGTCCGCTTGGCCCGGGCGCGGCTCACCTTCGCTCCAGATTCTTCCCTGACCGGTTCGCGGGACCGCCCAGGCGGGGACCGTCAACGCCCCCCTTCGGCCAGCAAACGATTGAGGTCGGTGGTCGGTAACGTGTCGTCCAGGTAGTGGCAAGTGCCTTGGTCGCGAATCTCGCGCGCCGCCTCGACCAGGCCGGTCATGGCCGCGCGATAGAGCGATGTGGCCAAACTCACGCGTCGTACGCCGGCTGCGGCGAGCGCGGCGACCGGGAACGATCGCCCGCGGATCGCGATCATGAAGCTGACCGGTCGCGAGACCGCCTGACAGACGGTGCGAACAGCGTCGAGATCCGGCAGGGCGGGCGCGAACAAAACGTCGGCGCCCGCCTGCTCGAAGGCGCGCAGCCGCGCCACGACATCGTCGAGATCCTCGCGCCCGCGCAGGTAGCCCTCGGCGCGCGCCGTGAGCGTGAACGGGAAGGGGAGCGCGCGCGCCGCTTCGGCGGCGGCGGCGACCCGCTCGACGGCGAGGGGCAGCTCGTACAGCGGCTGCTCGCCGAGGCCGGTGGCGTCTTCGATCGAGCCACCGACGGCGCCGGCGGCGGCGCAGCGGCGGATGGTCTCCGCGACGATCGCGGGCTCGGCGCCGAAGCCGTTCTCGAGATCGGCGGAGACCGGCAGCTCGGTCGCCGCCGTGATCCCCGCCACGTGGCGCATCGCTTCGTCGACGGTGAGCTGGCCATCGCGCCGCCCGAGGACGCCGGCCGACGCGCCGCTCGAGGTCGCCAAGGCTTGAAAGCCCAGTCCGGCGAGCAGGCGAGCCGAGCCCGCGTCCCACGGGTTCGGCATGAGGAAGATTCCCGGGCCCGCGTGCAATTCGCGAAAGCGCTCTGCCTTCTGGTTCAGGGGTATTGTCATCGACGTCTCTCCAAATGAACCAACCATTAACGATGAATGCGCGACGACAGAGAATAGCCGAGATGACCGCGATCGCGGTCGCCTTGGCCGCGGTGGCGGGCGCCTGCGCGAGCACGCCGGCTCCCACGGGCGCAGCGGTTGCGACCGCAGCGGCGCCCGCGCCCGCCGCGACTGGTGCCGCGCCCGCCGCGACTGGTGCCGCGCCCGGCGCGGCCGCGGGCCCGGTCGGGTGGGCCGCGGTCGACGCGCTCGAGCAGCACGGGACGACCGGCGGCGGCGATCTCCCGGTCGAGGAGGTCACCTCCGACGGACAGCTCTGGGATCTGGCGCGCAGCGACGGGCCGCGGGTGATTCGCATCATGCGCTCGATGAGCGGCTCGCTCGAGATCGCGTCGAACAAGACCATCGAGGGCGGGCCGGGCGTGGTGTTCACGGGCCACGTCGAGCTCAACGGCTCCACCAACGTGATCCTGCGCCACCTCAAGATCGTCGGCTACAACTGCACCGATCGCTCGCCATGCAAGAAGGGCGAGGACGCGATGACGATCTCCGACGGCGCCCACCACATCTGGCTCGACCACTGCGACATCTCCGACGGCTCCGACGGCAACCTCGACATCACCGACGGCGCCGACTACATCACGATCTCCTGGACCAAGTTTTCGTACTCGGCGCCGCGCCCGTCGGGCCACCGCTTCTGCAACCTCATCGGCAACGACGACGTCATGGCGACCGACGCCGGCCACCTGCGCATCACCTTCCACCACGACTGGTGGGCCGACAACGTCTCACAACGCATGCCGCGCGTCCGCTTCGGACAGGTGCACGTCTTCAACAGCCTGTACTCGTCGCGCGGCAACGACTACTGCGTCGGCCTCGGCACCGACGCCAGCATCCTGCTGGAGAACAACGCGTTCGTCGGCGTGAAGAACCCGACCGAAACCAACAAGTACGCCAGCCCCGCCAGCGTGCTGGTGGCGCGCGGAAACATCTTCGAAGAGACCATCGGCACCGCCACCGAGCGCGGCACCGCTGTCTTCAAGCCGCCCTACGCGTACACGCTGGATCCGGCGACCGCCGTCAAGGCCGAGGTCATGAACGGCGCGGGCGCGCGCTAACCAGCGCGCGCCGTGGCCGCGCGGCGCCAGATTGGCAGCAGGTCCTCGACCAGCACGCGGTGCCAGTCCGGGACGTGCTGCAGCGACCAGGCGCGCGCGGCGTGTCCCATCGACGCCAGCCGCGCGGGATCGCCGAGCAGCGATTCCAGCGCCTCCGCCCAGTCGGCCGGAGCGGTGCCGTCGACCACGACGCCGGTCTCGCCGGCGATCACGAAGCGTTCGCTCCCGCTCGATTTCCCGACCAGCAACGGCAAACCCGACGCCGACGCCTCCAGGACCGCGTTCGACAGCTCCTCGACGGTGGAGGGCTGGGCACAGAGGTCGGCCGACGCGTAGACGCGGGCCAGGGTCGGGGGATCGAGGACGCCAGGACAGGTGACGCGCTCCCCGAGCAACTCGCGCAGCGCCGGCTCGTCGGTGCCCTTTCCGGGACAGACCAGGTGGACGGGAAGTCCCCGATCGGCGAGCTGCCGGAGCGCGCGCGCCAGCACCAGCACGTTCTTGATCCGGTCGAGCCGCCCGACCGAGATGACCACCTGCCGGTCGCGCGGGACGCCGAACGTTTCCTCGAGCCATTGCCGGTCGCGCCGCTGCGGATCGAACAGCTGATGATCGATTCCGCGGCGCAGCAGCCCCACCCGATCGGGCCCGAGCAGCTGGCTGAGGCGGAGCTGATCATCGGTGCGCGACGCCAGCACGAAGGCGCAAGCGCGCTGGTGGGAGTCCAGCAGGCGCTGCATCCGCGCCTCGCTCCGCCCGGCGACGTCCCAGCGTTCCAGCAGCGTGCGCGCCACGCGGCCGGTCCCCAGCAGCCGCTCGACGGTGGCGGTGGTGAACACCCGCGCGTAATACGGAGTGGTGGTGTGGACCGAATTCACGATGGGGATGCCATGGCGGCTCGCCACCCGCTCCGCGGTGCGGGCGGCGGCGAACGTGCCGTCGGTGGTGTGGATGACGTCGTAGCCCTCCAGGTGCGTCGCCAGGCGCGGGTTCTTGGCCGCCAGGTCGGTGTGGCCCGGGACCTGGCCGAGAAACGACAGGCGCGCGCTGCTGAACCGCGGCCGGTGAATGCGGTAGCGGACGTGGGGTGCAAGATCGTGGGTGCCTTCCTCCGTTCCCAGGAAGTGCACCGTCAGATCGATCGGCTCGCCTGACGCGGCCGTCGCTGCCGCCAGCCGCTCCCAGGTCTTGACGTGGCCGCCGGCGGTCGAGCTCCAGTACAGATCGACCAGGACGCCGATCTTCAGCCGCGCCTCTCCGCCGTCCGCCGGCGGGGCCGGTCGGCGAATCGACGGGCGGGGAGGGTACGACGCTTCCATGACGGGGGCGATCGCGACAGACGGTTGGGCCGAGCGTGATGCCCGGCGGTCATCTGCAAACGTTACAGTAAAGGGTATCCACGCGATCGCGCCCAGGCGATCGGGGCCACCTCGTATTGAGCGTGTGGCGCCGACGTGACCGCGCCCGACGCACTGCCCCCGACCGTCAGTCGGCCCGGTGATCAGCGCGCCAGCGCCTTGGTCAGCTGGGCCCGGGCGGTGTCGAGCTTCAGCTGAGCTTGCAGCTTCTGGAAGGCGGCGTTGGTCGAGGCGAGCTGGGCGTCGCTGAGCTCGATGCCGTTGCCGACGCCGGTGCGATAGCGAACCTCGGCCAGGTCGAGGCGCGCCTGCGCGTTGCTGAGCGAGCGGTCGGCGGCGCCGAGCGCCGCCTTGGCGGCGGCGACCGCCAGGCTGCGCCTGTTCGACGTCGACGCGCACCTGCAGGCGCACGCTGTCGATCTGCGCGCGCGATCGCGGCCACGTCGGCGGCCCCCTCGCGCAGCGCGCCCCGCACGCCGCCGCCGTCGAAGATCGCCCACGACAGGCTGAGCCCGACGTTGAGGTTCCAGACCAGCCGGTCGAGCTCGGCGCCGGCGTAGGTGCCGCCCGCCCAGCGCCTGCAGGCTGGGCCAGTAGCGCCCGTAGGTCGACTTGTTCGTCAGCTCCTGCGCGCGCAGCTGGTCGCGCAGGGCGGCGACCTCGGGACGGGCGCCGAGCGCCTCGTCGACCAGCGTGTCGAGCGGCGGATGATTCGCCGGGGACCGGCGCACTCACCGTCAGCTCGACGTCGTAGCCGATGCTGGCTTCGACGCCCATCGCCTGGTTCAGCAGCGCGCGCGCCGTCGCGTAGTCGTTCTGCGCGTTGATCAGCTGCACCTCGGAGTTCGCCTGGTCGACGCGCGCCTGCAGCAGATCGATCGTCGGGTTGCGGCCGAGATCGACGAACGCCTGGATCTGTTCCAGGTGACGGTTCTGGTTGGTCAGCGTCTCGCGCGCGACGTCGACGCCGGAGCGCGCGGTGCTGGCGGTGAAGAAGGCGGCGCGCAGGTTGAAGTCGATCGTGAGCGCGGTCGCCTTCTCGGTGTTCTGCTGCGCCTCGGCGCTGGCCTGCGCCGCGTCGCGCTTACGCGTGGTCTGACCGAAGTCCCACAGCAGCTGGCTCGCGGTCAGTGCCGCTGCGGAAGTAGTTGACGGTGTCGAACGTCGACCGTCCGTTGCTGCCCGCGCCCATCGACCGTCGCCGGTGCCGGCGCGAAGTTCGACGTCGACCGGGTGATAGACCCGATGGCGTTCACCTGCGGCAGCAGGCGGCGAACGCGCCTCGTCGACGCGCGCCTCGGCGGCCTCGACGTTGGCGCGCGCCTGGCGCAGCTGGGCTGATTGCGGCGCGCCGATCGCCAGCGCGGTCTCCAGCGACAGCACCGCGGGCAGGTGCTCCTCGGTGGCGGCCTGCGCCGGCAGCAGCGCAGCGGTCGAAGTCGTCGCCGCCGCCAGCGCCACCGCGACCAGCGCCCCCGCTCGCCGGCGCGCGCGTGCGCCGATGAGGCGTGTCACCCGCGCGTCACTCGAACCTCAGCGCCTCGATCGGATCCAGCCGCGACGCCTTGCGCGCCGGGTAAAGACCGAAGCCGACGCCGACCAGCGCGCTGAACCCGACGGCGATGACGATGACCTGCGGCCGGATCAGCAGCGGCCAGGCGAAGCGCGCCGACAGCTGCTCGGCGACCGCCGAGCCCGGTCGCGATGCCGACGATGCCGCCCGCGATCGACAGCGTCAGCGCCTCGACCAGGAACTGGGTACAGGATGTCGGAGCGCCGCGCGCCGACCGCCATGCGCAGGCCGATCTCGCGCGTCCGCTCGGTCACGCTGACCAGCATGATGTTCATGATGCCGACGCCGCCGACCAGCAGCGACACCGCCGCGATGCTCGCCAGCAGCGTGGTCAGCGTGCTGCGTCCCCTCCTGCTGCGCGCTCGCCAGCTCGCTGAGGTTGCGGATCGAGAAGTCGTCGTCGGTGCCCTTGCGCAGGTGGTGGCGCTCGCGCAGCAGCGCCGTGATCTGCCGCTCCGCGCGCGCCGTCGCGTCGGCGCCGGTGGCGCTGGCCAGGATCATCGCCCGACAGGTACTGCTTGAGGCCGCCCTGGATCTTGGCCTGAAACGTCGACGACGGGATGAACACGCCGTCGTCGTAGTCCTGGCCGCTCGGCCGACTGCCCCTTGCGCGCGAGCACGCCGACGACCTGGAAGGGGACGTTGCTGATGCGCACGCTCTGGCCGACCGGGTCGACGTTGGGGCCGTAGCAGCTTGTCGACCACGGTCTGGCCCAGCACCACGATCTTGGTCGCCCCCTCGACGTCGGACGCGCCGAGACGAGCGCGCCCGACGCCGCCGGCCAGCTGCGGATCAGGAAGTAGTCGGGCGTCGTGCCGGTCACGCTGGTGGTCCAGTTCTGCTCTTCGTTGATCACCTGCGCGTTCGAGCGCAGCTGCGGCGCCGCGTACTTCGACCGACGTGACCTCGCGCTGGATCGCCGCCAGGTCGTCCCAGGTCAGCGTCGGCTGCGATCCGAAGCCGCCGTGCGCGCCGCCCGACGTCGTCGTGCCCGACATGATGATCAGCAGGTTCGATCCCATCGCCGCGAAGGACTGCTCGACCATCGCCTTGGCGCCGTCGCCGATCGCCACCATCGCGATCACCGCGCCGACGCCGATGATGATCCCCAGCGCGGTCAGGAACGATCGCAGCTTGTTGCGCAGCAGCGCGCGCGCCCGCGATGCGCATGGTCTGCACCGAGGTCATCGCGGCCCCTCGCCGCCGTAGAGGAAGAGGAGAGGGAGACCGGGATGGAGACGACCGCTCCGTCCGCGCCTGCTCGGCCGCCTGCTCGCTGTCCTGCTCCGCCTGCTCCTTCTTGCGCTGCTCCACCGCCAGCGCCAGCGCCGCGCGCGCGTCGCGCGCCTCCTGGCGGCGGTCGCTCTTGACGCGCCCGTCCTTCATGCTTGACGACGCGCCCCGCGAACGCCGCGACGTCCGGCTCGTGGGTGACGAGCACGATCGTGATCCCGCCGCGCCACAGCTCCTGGAACAGCGTCATCACCTCGATGCTGGTCTCCGAGTCGAGGTTGCCGGTCGGCTCGTCGGCCAGGATGACCTTGGGCCGCGTGACCAGCGCGCGCGCGATGGCGACGCGCTGTTGCTGCCCGCCCGACATCTGGTTCGGGTGGTGCTCGATGCGATCGGCGAGGCCGACCTGGGTCAGCGCCTCGGTGGCGCGGTGGTGGCGCTCGCGTGCCGGCACGTCGGCGTACAGCAGCGGCAGCTCGACGTTCTCGAGCGCGGTCGTGCGCGACAGCAGATTGAAGCTCTGGAAGACGAACCCCAGCGTGCGGTTGCGGATGCGCGCCAGCCCGTCGGAGTCGAGGCGCGAGATCGGCTCGCCGTCGAGCCGATACTCGCCGACCGTCGGGTAGTCGAGGCCGCCGAGGATGTTCATCAGCGTCGACTTGCCCGAGCCGGAGGCGCCCATGACGGCGACGAACTCGCCCTTCTCGATCGACAGGTCGACGCCGCGCAGGGCGTGCACGTCGACGTCGCCGGTCTGGTAGACCTTGGTGACCTTCTCGATGTCGATGACGGCGGAAGAAGATGATGATGATGGGGACGGCATGGACGGCGGGGGCGTCGCGGTCATGGCATCAGAACATCCGGCGCATGGCCTGCGCACCGGCCGGTTGTTTGTGATCGTCGCCGGGGCCCTCGACGTCGGTGACGATCAGGTCCCCTTCGTGGATGTTGTGGGCGTCGATCTCGGTGAAGATCCCGTCGGTGATGCCGATGCGCACGCCGACGGGCGAGATCGTGCCGTCGCGCAGCGTCCAGAGCGTGCGGCGATCCGACACCGGCCCGCCCGCGCGACGCACGCGCCCGCCGGAGCGGACGCCGCCCGCCAGGTCGGAGGCGCGCGCGTTGCCGCCTCCGCCGCGGGGCGCCCCGCCGTCGGCGTCATTGCCGCCGCGGTCGCGTCCACCACCCTTGCCTCGCCGCGAGCTCGGCGGGCGGCTGGAAGCGCAGCGCGGCGTTGGCGACGCGCAGCGCGCTGTCGCGCTGATCGTAGACGAAGGTGACGTTGGCGGTCATCCCGGGCCGCAGCTCCAGCCCCGGGTTCGCGACGTCGATGACGGCGTCGTAGGTGACGACGTTCTGCACCGTCTGGGGCGCGTTGCGCAGCTGGCGGATCGAGCCGCGGAAGACCTTGGTCGGGTAGGCGTCGACGGTGAAAGTGGCCGCCATGCCGGACTTGAGCTTGCCGATGTCGGCCTCGCTGACGCTGGTGTCGACCTGCATCTTGGTCAGGTCCTCGGCGATCAGGAACAGCGTCGGCGCCGAGAGCGACGCCGCGACGGTCTGGCCGACGTCGACGTTGCGCGAGATCACCACGCCGGTCGTCGGCGAGACGATCGTCGTGTAGGCCAGGTTGACCTGCGCCTGGTGCAGCGACGCCTTGGCCTGTTGCAGGTTGCCCTGCGCCGCGACCAGATCGCCGTCGGCGGCGCGCGAGTTGGCGCGCGCGGTGTCGAGATCCTGCTGCGCGATCGCCTTGCGCTCGAACAGCGCCTTGGCGCGCTCGTACTGCAGCTTGGCGTCGTCGGCCTGGGCCTGCAGCTTGATGACCGTGCCCTGGCCGGCGGCGTAGTTCGCGTGCGCCTGCTCGAGCGCCGCCTGGAAGAGCATGGGATCGATCTTGGCGATCACCTGCCCCTTCTTCACGGTCGAGTTGAAGTCGACCAAGATCTTCTCGACGCGCCCCGAGACCTGCGTGCCGACCTGAACCGTCACCAGCGCCGACAGCGTGCCGGTCGCGGTGACCTTGGCGGTGATCGGACCGCGATCGACCAGCGTGGTCTCGTACTTGGGAACCTGCTGCGCCAAGTTGCGCTGGCGCCAGAAGTACCCGCTCGCGCCCACGATGCCCAGCCCGGCGACGATCCAAACCCAGCGGAAGCGGCTCTCTTTGGGCATCGGGCGGCTGCTCACGAAACTACTGGTACTGCATGTCTCGCGGATTGCCCATATGTAAAGTTCGGTGAAGCCGGACGGCCTCACCGCTTCATTTTGTTCTTCTCACCGGTCGCCCGCGCGCGGCGGGCGACCTCTCGTCCTCTCGATGGCGCCAGCAGCGTCGAGAAGCGCAGGTCGTCGTCGCCTATTCGGCGAACGGGTCGACCCACCCCGCTCCGCGCGAGGCGGGATGGGGCGCCGAGGTCGGCGTCGGCGCCGCTCGCTCGACCGTGGGGGACGAAGCTGAGGCGGGAGCCCAATCGGTTTCGGCCTCGGCGGTCGCGGTCGAGCCCGATCCGCTGCGCGGCTCCGGGTGCGTCTTGCCGCGTGCTCGGATCTTGCCCCGCGACGGCGGCGAGGCGCCCGCCCGGGTGTGCACCGGGGCCGGCATCGCCGCCGCCACCGCGAGCGCTACCGGCGCCGGGTCGGCGGTCGTCGGTGCAACCGGCGCTTCCGCCGCCGGCGCAGGAATCACAGTCGCCGCCGCCGGCGGCGCGAGGGCCGGCCGAGCCGCGACGGGCTGCGCCAGCGGTGCCGCGCTGGCGATGGCGCCAAGCCGCGCCGGGGTGACGACCAGCATATGCGCGCCGGCCGACGCAACCAGGCCCGCGCTGAACGCCAGCGCCCCCCAGCCAGCCAGGCGCGACCGCGACAGCAACACCTTCGACTTGGGCCTCAGGAGGGTCTCGGTGGCCGGTTCGGGCGAGGGCCCGTCCGGCAGCATGACCAGGGTTGGCGCGACCGCGCGCGGATGGAAGGGCGGCGGCACCAGCTCGACCCCGGTCTGCTCGGCGACGACGGCGAACTCCGTCAGGTCGAGCACGGGGGGGCTGAGGGGGGGGCTAGCAGCGTCGGGAGCGTTGTCGTCGATGGAGGTGCGCAGCTTGAGATACGGAGCTTCGAGGTCTTCGTGGCCGTCTTCATCTGCATGGCTGTTGTGGCCACCGATTTCGCCGCCGAGACCGGGCTGTCCTGCTTGGGCGACTCGCTCGTCGTCGATGTGGTCGTCGATGTCGTCGTCGAGCAGAGGGGCTGGCTCCATGCGAAAAGAAGCCCTCCCGATGTAGATGACATTATTCGCGCGAGACTCCGCTGCTCCGCCCCGCCTTTGCGCCGCCCATTCGTTATTCGACAAGAACGATCTCCTATTTAGTCTGGTGGTGAACTGTGAGTGACGGGGCACTTTAGCGCGCCCCGCGTAAACGGCATGTATCGTTTCGACGAAAAGGGCGTTAAATCTCCCCAGAAATGTCCGTCGACAAACAGGCATTTTTGGGACAGATTCCCGGCGGAATCGTTATGCCTGGCACGGCTGCGCCTGAGATCGCGGCGCGGGACTCTGCTGACCGGGATCTTGCTGACCGGGATCTTGCGGTCTTCTGGCATCCCTGTAGCCAGATGCGGGACTACCTTGATTTCCCGCCGCTCGAGATCGTCGGCGCCCGCGGCTGCCGGTTGACGCTCGCGGACGGCGGCATCCTGCTCGACGCCATCTCCAGCTGGTGGTGCAAGTCGCTCGGGCACGGCCATCCCCACCTGCGGGCGGCGGTCGTCGACCAGCTCGATCGCTTCGAGCACGTGATCGTCGCCAACACCACCAACGCCGGCCTCGTGCGGCTGTGCGAGCGATTGCTCGCGGTCGGCAACGGAGCGCCCGCCGCCGCCTACGCCGCCGACGCCCCGCCGGGGCGGCGCGAGGGGCATTTCGGAAAGGTGTTTCTCGCCGACAACGGATCGACCGCGGTCGAGATTGCGCTCAAGATGGCAATCCAGGCGCAGGCGCAGCGCGGGCAAGCGGGACGCACGCGCTTCGCGTCGCTGCGCAACGGCTACCACGGCGAGACGCTGGCGACGCTGTCGGTCGGCGATTGCGGTCTTTACGCCGCACCCTACCAGGCGCTGCTGTTCCCGGTCGCCAAGCTCGATGGCATTCCCTACCGCAGCGGCCCCGATGATCCGCGCTGGCTCGACGCATCGGCGGAGTGGCCCGCGATCGAGGCGGCGCTTGCGCCGCGCGCGCGCGAGCTGGCGGCGATCGTCTACGAGCCGGTGCTGCAGGCGGCCGGGCAGATGCAGCTGTACAGCCCCGACCTGTTGCGCCGGCTGCGGGCGTGGTCGCGCGCGCACGATGTTCTTCTGATCGCCGACGAGATCGCGGCCGGCATGGGGCGTTGCGGGGCGATGCTGGCGAGTCACCTCGCCCCGGCGGCGCTGCCCGACTCGCTGCCTGACTTACTGCCGGATTTCGCCGTGCTGTCGAAGGGGCTGACCGGCGGCTTCCTCCCATTGTCGGCGGTGTTGACCACCGACGCGATCGCCGCGCTCTTCGACGCCGATTACGGCGACGGGCGCGCGTTCCTGCACTCGAACACCTATACCGGCAACGCGCTGGGTGTCGCCGCGGCCAACGCCGCGCTCGACGTCTATGCCGGCGAGGGGATCCTCGAACGGGTGGCGGCGCACGGGCCCGAGCTGCGGCGCGCGCTGGCGACGCTGGCCGCGCGGCGGCCCTACCTGCGCGACGTGCGCGGCTGCGGCATGATGGCGGCGGTCGATCTGCGCGCCGCCGATGGCGCGCCGCTGGATCCGAAGCGCCGCACCGGCTATCGCGTCTACCGCGAGGCGGTGCGACGGGGCGCGCTGCTGCGGCCGATCGGGGACACGCTCTATCTATTTCCCCCGCTCACGGTGACGCCAGCCGAGATCGCCGAGATGGCGGGCATCATGGCCGACAGCCTCGACGCGGTGATGGGCGGCGGCGCGTAGGGTCGCGGCCCTCGGTCCGCAACCGAACGACGGGCAGTGCCGAAGACAGGCGGTGCTGCTGGCTCTCTGGTGCGCCGCATTCGCGATCGGGATCGCGGCCTCGGTGATGGGCGGTGTGTCGGTCGGGGCCGGCATCGGGTTCGGGATCGCGTTCGGCGCGGGCGGGTCGTGGCTGCTCGTCACGCGGGGGTGGCGCCTGAGCGGTGGCGGCCTGGTCTGGATCGGCCTCGGGTTCGGTTACGCCGCGGTGGCGCGGGCGCCGGTGACGCTGCCGGCCGCCGTAGAGGCGGCGATCGCCGCGCAGGGGACGGTGTCGATCGTCGCGCGTGTCGTGCGCGGGCCGGAGGCGGCGACGCGCGGGGCGCGGCTCACGCTCGCCGTCGAGAGCATGAGCCGCCTCGACGTCGCGGCGCAGCCGCTGCCGATCGCTGACGTCGCTGGACTTTGGGGCCTCGTGCCGCGGCTCGCGCTCGGCGTGGCGTCGGGATGGCCCGACTTTGCGCCCGGAGAACGCGTTCAGATCTCGGCGCGCTTGCGCGCGCTGCGCGGTCTCAGCAACCCCGGCCTCCCCGATCCGACGTTCGCGCTGCGCAGCGCCGGCGTCGATCTGCTGGCGGGCGTGGGCGATCCCTCGGCGATGCGGCGGCTGGCGGCCGACGGCGCGTCGCCGATCGATCGGGTGCGCGCCTGGGCGTTTCGCGCGCGGCGCGCGATGCGGGCGGCGATCGAACGCGCTCTTCCGCGCGCCGAGGCCGCCTTCCTGCAGACCGCCGTTCTCGGCGATCGACGCGGCGTCGACGCCGACGTCGAGGCGGGCTTTCGCGCGGCGGGCGCGACCCACGTGCTCTCGGTGTCGGGCCTGCACCTCGCGGCGGTGGCGGTGATCTTCGTCGTCGGTCTCCGTTTCGCGCTCGGATGGGTCCCGGGCCTGGCGCTGCACGTCGATCCGCGCGCGGTCGTGGCCGGCCTCGCGCTGCCGGCGGTCGCGTTCTTCGTGCTGCTGACCGGCGAGGCGGTCGCGACGGTGCGTTCGGCGTTGATGATCGGCGTCGCGCTCGCGGCGCCGCTGGTGAACCGCCCGGTGTCGGCGCCGGCGACCATCGGCGCCGCCGGGCTGATCCTGCTGCTGGGCTCGCCGCTGCTGCTGTTCGACGTCTCGCTGCAGCTGTCGCTGGCGTCCGTGGCCGGCATCGCGCTGCTGGCGCAAGCGCTGGGCCCACGCCGGCGCATCCGGGCCAGCGGGCGGCGACCCGGCGCCGCCGGGGCCTGGCTGTGGCTCTGGCGCTTCGGCGCGGCGACGGTCTCGGCGATCGCGGTGACCGCTCCCCTCGGCGCGCACCACTTCGGCGAGATCGCGCCGGCGGCGCCGCTCGGAAATTTATTGCTGGTGCCGCTGGTCGAGATCGTCGTGGTCCCGTTCGGCCTCGCGGGGGCGGCGGTGGCGACGCTGTCGCCGGTGATCGGGAGGCTGCCGCTGCGGCTGGCGGGCGCGGCGGCGCGCCTGGCGCTGGCGATCGCGCGCTGCTTTCACGCCCACGCGCCGGTCTGGCTCTGCCGCACACCGAACGCGTTCGAGACGCTGGCGCTGGTGGCGGCGTCGGTGATGGCGCTCGCGGCGGCGGGGGCGGGCGAACCGCGCCGGCTCGGTCCGTTTGACCTTCGGCGGCGGCGCTTGCTGGCGGGGGCGGCGCTGGCGCTGGGCGCAGCGCTGGCCAGCCTCGGGGCGCGCGAGGTCGCGCGCCGCATCGACCCCAACCTGCGCATCACCTTCATCGACGTCGGCCAGGGCGACGCCGCGCTGGTCGAGGCGCCGGGCGGCGGCACGCTGCTGATCGACGGGGGCGGCAGCTTCGACGGGTCGTTCGATCCGGGCGAGCGGGTCATCGAACCGCTGCTGCGCGCGCGCGGCATTGGTCGGCTCGAGCTGGTCGCCCTCTCGCATCCGCACCCCGATCACCTCAACGGGCTGCAGCGGGTGATTGAACGTTTTCCGGTCGAGCGGCTCTGGACCAGCGGCGACGACGGACACAACCCCGAGTACGCGCGGCTACTGGCGACCGCGCGCCGGCGCGGCGTCGCGTTGCCGATCCCGTCCCCGGTGCGGATCGGCGCGGTCGGCGTCACGCCGGTCGGGCCGTGGCTCGACGGTCGGATCGGGGTCCCCGGCGGGCTCAGCGTCAACGACGCGTCGCTGGTGGTGCGCCTCGACTTCGCGGGGCGGGGCGCGCTCTTTCCCGGTGACCTCGAGGCCGACGGCGAGGGGGAGCTCACCGGGCGGACCGCGCTCGGCGATCGCGTCGTCGCCGACCTGCTCAAGGTGCCTCACCACGGCAGCCGCACCTCGTCGTCGCCCGAGCTCATCGATGCGGTCAGGCCGGCGCTCGCGGTGATCTCGCTCGGCTGGCAGAACCGCTTTCACTTTCCCGACGCGGGCGTCGTGGCCCGCTACGCCGCGCGCGGGGCGCGCGTGCTGCGCACCGATCGCGACGGCGCGGTCACGGTCACCGTCACGCCGGGCGGCGTGGTCACCGTCGCGTGCAATCGAGGTTGCCCCGCCGACGCCGACGCCGATGCCGACGGCGTCGGCGACCGACAGGGGTGGAACCGGCGCCGCGGTTCCACGTTAGATTCGCGGCGCACACCCATGGCCGTCACGCTGCGTCTTCTCGCCGGCCCGCCGGGCGATGAGCCGTCGCCGCCCAGCGAGCGCACCGTCGAGGTCGACGACCACCTGCCCGAGATCCGCTTCGGGCGGCGCGCCGGGCTCGAGGTCGAGCTGCCCTTTCCCGCGCTCGCGCCGATTCATGCGCGCCTGATCCGGCGCGGCGCTGGTTGGGCCGTGGAAGATCTGGGTAGCGGGCTCGGTACCTTCGTCGACGGCGTCGCGCTCGTGCCCGGTCTACCCCGCGCCGTCGTCGCCGGCGCCGTCATCGGCATCGGCCCGCTCTCGATCGTTTTCGAGGGGGCCGGCGCGCCGGTCCGCGCCGGCGCGCGCCCGGCCGAGGGGACGGCGACCATCGCGCGCCGCCTGGTGAGCGATCTCTTCGGCGCGCGCGGCGGCGGCGAGGTGCCGTGTCTGGTCCCCGCCGGAGGTTGGCCGGCGGAGCGCGCGCCGCCTCCGCCGTTGCGCCTCGCCGTGCCGGACCGACCCTACCTCGCCGGTCGCGGCGAGGACTGCGATCTGAGCCTGCCCAACGACGACGTCTCGCGCGAGCACGCGGTGATCGTCCGGCGTTGGACGGGGGTGCACATCCGCGACCTCGGCTCGAAGAACGGCGTGCGTGTCGCAGGGCAACCGATCACCGGCGAGCATCGCCTGCGCGACGGCGATCGCGTCGAGATCGGCTCGTTCGAGCTGCGCGTCGACGACCCGGAGGATCGGTACCTGAAGGCGCTGGAGACGCCTCCGCCGGCCGCGCCCGCGGCGCCCGCGGCGTTGCAGCCGCCGGATCCCGTCGCGCGGGGCTCGGTGCGGATCGCAACCGTCGTTGCCAGCCTCGCACTTCTGGCCGTCGTCGTGGCGATCCTGCTCATCGTCTTGATGTAGTCAGGCGCGGACCCCTCACCCTAGCCCTCTCCCCGGCGGCCCCCGGCGGACCGTGGCGAGGGGAGCGGAAAGGGGGCGTGGCGAGGGGAGCGGAAAGGGGGCGGGGCGAGGGGGGGCCGCCCCTTCCCGCGCGTTATCGGCGCTGGCGGCCTTTCTTGCGGGCTTTGCGGGCGTCTTTGCGTTTGCGCTTTTCCTTGGCTTTGTCGACGTTGCGCTTCGGGGCCTGGAAGTGGCCGCGCTCGGCGGAGGGGGTGTTCATCATGCCGGCCAGCTGGTTCACGTCGATGCCGGCGAACTTCTTCATCTGCGCGAGCTGCTTGAACCCGGGGATCTTGCCGAGCAGGCCGCTCGACATTCCGATCTGCATCATCAGCTGGCGCATCATCGCGAAGCGGTTCAGCAGGTCGGCGACCTCGTTCTCCTTGTGGCCCGAGCCGCGCGCCACGCGCTTCAGGCGCCCCTGATCGTAAAACGCGCTGCGCTTCTTCTTGCGCTTGCCGCCGTCGACGATCTCCTCCCAGCTGGTGACGACGAAGCGCTCGGGGTGGCGCCGCTCGTCGTCGGTCATCGACGAGATCATCGCGCCGATGCGCACCAGCTCGCGGTCGTCGATCTTGGCCCCCTCGGGCATCGCCTCGGCGACGCCGGGGATCTTCTCGACCATCTCGGACAGCGAGCCCATCTTCTTCAGCACGCCGATCTGCTCGAAGAAGTCGTTCATGTCGAACTTCCCCTTGAGCATGCGGACGGCGTCTTGCTCGGCCTTCTCTTCGTCGACGACCTCCTCGAACTGCTGGATGAGCCCGACGACGTCGCCGCGGCCGAGGATCCGGCTCGCCATGCCGTCGGGGCGGAACTCCTCCAGCCGCTCCGACGATTCGCCCATACCGACGAACTTGATCGGCTTGCCGGTGACCGCCTTGACCGACAACGCCGCGCCGCCGCGCGCGTCGCCGTCGAGCTTGGTCAGGATCACGCCGTCGAGATCGAGCCGGTCGTTGAACGCCTTGGCCGTGCCGACGGCGTCCTGGCCGATCATGGCGTCGACGATCAGCAGGATGTTGCCCGGCCGCGCGCGCCGGTTGATCTCCTCGAGCTCCTTCATGAGCGGCTCGTCGATCGCCAGCCGGCCGGCGGTGTCGAACAGGATCACGTCGCGGCCGTTCTCGGCGGCGTAACGGACCGCGCTCTCACAGATGGCCGGCGGGTCCCCGCTGTCGTCGGAGTAGACCGGGATGCCGAGCCGCTGCCCGATCACCTTGAGCTGCTCGATCGCGGCCGGGCGGTAGACGTCGGCGGCGACCAGCAGCGGGCGCTTGTGCTTCTTCTCCAGGTAGTGGGCCAGCTTGCCGATGGTCGTCGTCTTGCCCGAGCCCTGCAGGCCGACCAGCATCACGCCGGTCGCGCCCTTCTTCGCGAACTTGAGGTTCGAATCGACCGGGCCCATCAGGTCGACCAGCTCGTCGTGACAGAGCTTGACGAAGTGGTCCTCGGCGCTGACGCGGCGGACCTTCTCCTTCGACGACGCCTTCACCTTGACGATGACGCCGACCGCCTTCTCGCGCACCCGCTTGCAGAAGTCCTGGACGACGTCGAAGCCGACGTCGGCCTCGAGCAGCGCGGTCCGGACCTCCTTGAGCGCTTCGTCGACGGTGGCTTCGTCGAGCTCCGCCACGCCCTGGAACTTTTGCTTGGCGGTCCGGAACCCTTTTGTCAGCGTCTCAAACATTAGGGGCGGAATCTAGCCTGTCCCGAGCCGCAGAGCCAAGCAGCGATCTCCGGCGCGTTCATTATCAGCGTCGATCGGCGCCGAGCGGGGTCGATCGCCTTTGGGCGGTTATCGGTTCTGCGGGTGGCTGCGCCACCAGTCGCGCCAGCGTTCGCGCGCCCCCTCGCGTTCGCGCTTCGGCGAATCGTGGTGGTAGCCGAAGTATTCACCGGTGATCTGCCATAGCTCTTCGGAGGCCGCGAAGCGGATGTCGGCCACGCGGTGCCCGAGGCCGGCGAACAACCAGTCGATGCGCGCCTCTTCGCCGTGGGCCGCCATCCAGGATCGCCAGCGGCGTCCCTTCCGGCCGAAGTCCTGCCGCGTGATCTCGATGAGCGCCTGGCGGGCGGCGTCGGCGACGTCGGCGTCCTTCGATTCGACGAGATCGACCAGCAGCGGCACCGCCAGCCGATCGCGCAGCTCGGTGATACCGATGAGGGCGGCCAGCACCCGCTCGGGAGCGGCCGCGCCGGCCGCCGCGCGGAAACCGGCGGCGAGCTCGCGCACGCGCGGGTGCTCCAGTCGGTTTCGCAGCGCGTGGAGCGCGGCGATGCGGCCGCTGGCGTGGATGTCGGCGGCCACGCGGCACAAGACTTCGGTCTCGTCGGGCGCAGGGGCCCTCACCACCAGCGCGGTTTCGCCTATGGTGTTGGCGGGCGCGGCGACAGTGGTCGCGGTTTCGCCGATGGTGTCGGCGAGCGCGGCGATGGTGGTCGCGGTTTCGGCGATGGTGTTGGCGGGCGCGGCGACGGTGGTCGCGGTTTCGCCGACGGTGTTGGCGGGCGCGGCGACGGTGTTGGCGGGCGCGCCGATGACGTCCGCGAGCGTGCCGATGGTGTTGGCGGGCGCGCCCGGTGCGTGCGCCTCGGCCCAGCGACGCGCGGAATCCGGGCCGAGCACGCGGCCGAGCAGGCGGACGAAGCGCGGCGGGACCGGCTGCCCGTAAACGATCTGGCGCGCCATCTTGAGTCGCACCTCGGGCACTACGTAAAGCTCGAGATCGAGTGCCAGCTCGGTGCTGATCTCGCGCAGCGCCTCTCGTTCGATCGGATCACCGCACAGCAGCTGCAGACGGCCGCCGCGGCGCCCGACCGGCACCGCGCGACAGCGTTCGGAACGCGCGACATCGAAGCCGGCGATCGCGGCCGGCGCCGGCGCGCCCACCAGATCGGGGTCGGGGATCGGCAATCCGCTCGCGTGCGAGAGCTCGTTCCAGATCGTCGCTTCTGCGAGCGCGTCCATCTCCAGCAGCGCGGTGTCGAGCGCGCCTCCGTAGACGATTTGCCGCGCCACCGCTACGCGGATCGTCTCCACGGGCAATGCACCATCGTGCACCAGGAAATCGGATAACCGCGCTGCCATCCCCTCGCAAAGGATACGAAGATCGTCGAAGCTCTTCCAGCGTCGGATCGAGTGTTTACAGGCTAGTCCTTATCGACAATTAAGTACGTGCCGGCGAGGTGATCATGCAGTGCGCGATGCTCGCGGTCGAAAACCGCCCAGATCCAGCCCAGGCCAGCCGGTAAGACGCTGAGCGCCAGCGCGAGGAGTCGCACCATTCCCCTCCCTGCGCCGGGAGCGTCACCCCGCTGTGAGATGAGCCGGATCCCCATCGCGTGCATTCCCAAGGTTTTTCCAGATATCCCCGCGAAATAGAGCTGATAGAGGCCGGTCATGCCGACGAAGAGGCCGACGGCACCCACCGCCATCGGGTTGCGATCCAGGATGCCGGCGACCAGCAGGTCAGGACCGACCTCGCGGATTCCCGGCATCGGAACCTGCAGCAGGACCGCCGCCAGCAATGTGACAGCCGCGCTCAGCCCCAGCAGCAGCGCCACATCGATGACACCGGCGGACGCACGTCGCGCGAAGCCAGTCACCCGGACTCGGAGGACGCGTTCGTCGTTTGGTCTTGAAGGTCGAAGCTCGCGTTCTGTCATGCCGGCGGCGACTGCGGTCACGCCCCATTCTGCGAATCGCGCGGCGATTCGGCAAGTTTGTTCGCGCGAGGCATCCCCCCCGGGCTGTTCTCAGTCGAGGCCGCCGGTCGCGGACTGGACCAGGGCGACCGCGGTGATGGCGGCGGTTTCCACGCGGAGGATGCGGGGGCCGAGGCCGACGATCTGGAAGCCGGCGCGCTCGGCGCGGGCGACCTCTGGCTCGCCGAGGCCGCCTTCGGGGCCGATGAGCAGCGTGACCGTGGAAGGTGACTCGGTGAGGGCCGCGCGCATCGGGCGCCCTTGGGAGCCTTCCCAGAGAGCGAGGCGCAGGTCGCCGGCGGCCCGGGGCGCGTCGACGGCCTGGGCGAACCCGACGGTGGGCGCGATCGTCGGCACGTCGGCGCGGCCGCACTGGCGGGCGGCCTCGCGCGCGATCTTCTCCCAGCGCGTGCGGCGCGACGCCGCCTCGGCGGCCGACAGGCGGACGGTCGAGCGTTCCGCGGCGACGGGGACGATCTCGCGGACGCCGAGCTCGGTGGTCTTCTGGACGATCCAGTCCATGCGCTCGCCGCGCGCCAGGCTCTGCAGCAGCACGATGCGCGCGCCGGCGGCCGCGGCGACTTTCCGCCGCTGACCGAGCGCCAGCGTCGTGCGGTCGCGCTCGATCGCGACGATCTCGGCGTCCGCCTCGTTGCCCTCGCCATCGAAGAGCACCAGCCGATCACCGGCGCGGGCGCGCAGCACGCGCGCGACGTGGCGGTGCGGCTCGCCCTCGATCACGACGCGCGCCTCCATCCACTTGTCCGCCGGGACGAAGAGCCGCCGCATCGGCCAGAGCCTACCCGGTCGGCGCGGGTGGCGACGCCAGCACGAAGAGCAGGGCCGTCCACTCTTCGGCGTCGCGCGTGCCGAGCAGCTGGAACCCGAGCGCTCGATAGCCGGCGACCACCGACGGGGCATCGTCGGTCAGCAGCCCCGAGAGGATCAGGATCCCACCGGCGCGGAGGTGTCGCGGCACCGTCGGCGCGAGCCCGAGCAGTACGTCGGCCTGGATATTGGCGAGAATCACGTCGTGTGGCTCGCCGGCATCGTCGAGCGTGCCGGTCACGACCCGGACGCGCGCGACGTGGTTGAGATCCAGGTTCTCGCGGGCGCACGCCGTCGCTTCGGGATCGTTGTCGATCGCCAGCCCCTCGGCCTCGGGCCAGAGCAGCGCGGCGGCGATGGCGAGGATCCCCGACCCACAGCCGAGGTCGAGGAAGCGGCTCACGCGCGGCGGGGTCGCGCTGGCGGCGCTGCTCTCGGCGAGCGCGATCGCCAGCCGCGTCGACGCGTGTCCCCCGGTGCCGAAGGCGCGCCCCGGGTCGAGGTCGATGATGCGGTCCGACGGTCCCACCGGCATCGAGTCCAGATCCCAGCTCGGCCGCACGATGAAGGTCTCGCCGACCCGGGTCGCGCGAAAGTACTTCTTCCAGACGTCGCGCCACTCGTCCTCGTGCGCTTCGCGATGCCGGACCGCGACCGGATCCACCGGAAGCTCGCCCGCACGCGCCCGCGCACAGACCGCGTCGATCTCCGCCAGCAGCTCGCCCAGCCTCTCGGGCGCAACCAGCGCGACCACGGTGGCGCGCCCCGGGCCCGCCTTGATCAGCGTCCCGCTGTCCCGGATCTCGACGCCCCCGGTGACGTCGCCTATCGCATCCGCGACCAGCTCCGCCGCCTCCAGCGCCACCTCAATCTCAACCTCAGTCCAAACGGCGCCCATCGTCTTTCCGTCTTCCTGCGTTGCCATTTTCGCCAAGCTGGCGCTGGCGGGCGCGGCCCTGCCGCGCCGGCTCACATTGCGCGGGAGGGCGAGCCCGCGGGAGGGCCTGCACCCTCCCGCGAAGCGAGCGTTCTTAGCGGATCACGCGGCGCTTGGCCTCGCGGCGGCGCCGCTTGCGCGCTTCACGCATCTTGCGCTTTCGCTTCACCGAGGGCTTCTCGTAATACCGACGGCGCTTGATTTCCTGGAGGATCCCCTCCTTGGACATCTTCTGCTTCAATATTTTGAGGGCCTTATCGACGGAATCTCTTACTTCGACTTCAAGCGGACGGCCGAGCAGTGTCTCCAAGCGGATCTCCTCCAGCAGAAACGGAAAGGCGGGATTGAACACCTTGTGGTGGGCACCGTCAAGGGTACGCCGCTGTGATTCCGAACGCCATCACCCCGGACGTGCCCGACCGACCCGGAACCGACCAGGAAAAGAACCGATCCGATAGTTTGGGAATAATTAGCGCCGAGATCGTTCGGGGCGCCTTTACACTGGCTTTCGGATCGCGGTATGTAAGCATCGAATTAGAGATCCCAGAAGCGCTGATCCGGCAGTTTGCGCAAAAAGGAGTTCCAGATGGTAATGGGGGCCAAGGTCTTCACCGCTACGAAGGCCAAAGATCGCGAGGAGTTGGGAGAGGTCTTGACGCGATGGATTCGTGACAATCCACGCGCTAGGATTCTCGACAAGATCGTGACCCAAAGCTCCGACAGCGAGTTTCACTGCCTGACGATCACCATCTTTTACGAGATGCAGGCCCAGTAGCGCTCCGCTGCCCATGCGATTCGGCTTTCTGCTCAAGCGCGGTAAGCCCGAAGCGCGCGAGATCGCGGCCGAGCTCGGACAGGTCCTGCGGCAACAAGGTTGCCGCCTGTTCGCGCTCGACGAGGATGTCTCCGCCCTTCCCGCCGGCGCCGAGGCGATGAGCCCGGAGCGCTTCGGAGCATCGATCGATGCGCTCGCGGTGCTGGGCGGCGACGGCACCTTCCTTTACGGCGCCGGGCTGGTCGCCGACCACGGCGTGCCGCTGTTCGGCGTGAACCTCGGCAGCCTCGGTTTCATGACCCACTTCGGTCGCACCGAGGCGCGCGCGGCGATCGTGGCCGCCTGCCTGGGGCAGCTGCCGATCGAAGAACGGATGCGGTTGTCGGTCACCATCCGCACGGCGGACGGCGTCGCCGGCGAGACGCGCAACGCGGTCAACGACGCGGTGATCGCCCAGCGTTCAATCGCGCGCCTGCTCGATCTCGAGGCGCGCCTCGACGGCACGCCGATCGCGACCTACAAGGCCGACGGCATGATCGTGTCGACGCCGACCGGCTCGACGGCCTACACCCTGGCCGCCGGCGGGCCGATCCTCACCCCCGACCTCGAGGCGATCGTGCTGACGCCGATCTGCCCCCACACGCTGACCAATCGCCCCCTGGTCGTGCGCGCCGATTCCCGGCTGTCGGTCACCAACGTCTCGGAGCAGCGACGTGACCTTGACCATCGACGGACAGTGGGGGCGGCGGCTCGAGATCAACGAGTCGATCGAGGTCCGCAAGACCAGTCGCCCGCTGCGCACCTATCGCCCGAGCACGTCATTCTTCGGGGTGCTGCGCCAGAAGCTGTCCTGGGGCGAGCGGCTGGGAGAACGCGAGGGAGGACGCGAGGGAGGACACAATGACGGCCGGTCGCGTTCGGGCGGTGGCTGAGCAACTGCCCGAGGTGCGCGGTCGATGATCGGGTAGAAGCGCGTTGGCGAAGACGGCTCCGCCGTCGCAGCCCATCGCGGGGGCGCAGGACCCTCGAGGGTCCCGCACAAGGAGATACGCGGGACGTGAAACGGTGGTAAGGGTGATCGCTTGCTGAGCGTGTTGCGCATCTCGGGGTTTGCCCTGATCGACGAGCTCGAGCTGGAGCTCGGTCCCGGCCTCACGGTCATCACGGGCGAGACCGGCGCCGGCAAGAGCATCATCGTCGAGGCGCTCGGCCTGCTGCGCGGCGGGCGCGCCAGCGCCGACCTCATCCGGGCCGGCCGCGACGAGGCGCGTGTCGAGGCGATCATCGAGTTGCCGGCCGCCACCGCGGCCGAGCTGCGCGCGCGGCTGGAAGCGGAGGGGCGCGACGGGCCGGCCGAAGGCGAGCAGGGGCTGCTGGTCCGGCGCACCGTCTCGCGCGCGGGGCGCGGCCGCATTCACCTGGCGGGCGGGCTGGCGACCGCGGGCGATCTCAACGTCACGGTCGCGGGACTCATCGACATCGCGTCGCAGCACGACCAGCAGTCGCTGACCGACGCCGAAAGCCAGATGGCGATCCTCGACGCGTTCGCCGAGAACCAGCCGCTGCGCGCAGGAGATGGCGTCGGCCCATCGCGCGCTCGCGGACGCCAACGCCGCGCTGGCCTCGTTCAACGCCGACGCGCGGACGCGCGCCGAGCGCGAGGATCTGCTCAAGTTCCAGCTCGCCGAGCTCGAGGCGGCGGCGCTGGAGCCGGGCGAGGACGAACGGCTGCGCGTCGAACGCGAACGTCTGAAAGGGGCGGAGAAGTTCTTCGGCGCCGCGTCGCGCGGCGAGGAGGTGCTATACGCGCAGGAGGGCGCCGTCGTGGGGCTGATCGCCGCGGTGACGCGCGAGCTGGCCCCGCTGTCGGCGGTCGACCCGACGCTGGCCTCGCTGGTCGAACGGCTCACCGGCGCACAGGCGACCGTCGAGGATGTGGCGCGCGATCTCGGGCGCTACGCGTCGCATGTGCGCTCCGACCCGGCGCGCCTGGCCGAGGTCGAGGAGCGGCTGTTCTTGCTCGGCCGACTGTGCCGTAAGCACGGGGCGACCCTGTCCGAGGTCATCGAACGGCGCGAGGCGATCACGCGCGAGCTGGCCGAGATGGGATCCTTCGAGGAGGGGCTTGCGGAGCGGCGGGCGACGCAGGCCCGCGCCGAAGCGGCCGCGCGCGCCGCCGCGGACACCCTGACGCGCGCGCGCCGGAAGGCGGCGAGCGGGCTCGAGAAGAAGATCGCCGAGACCCTGCGCGACCTCGGGCTTGCGCAGGCGCGCCTGCCGATTCTCGTCGAGTCGCGCGCCGCGGCGGGCACCGGCGGCGGCGCCGCGGGCGAGGCGCCGGGCGAGGCGGCGTCGATGTCGGCGTCAACCATCGGCACGACGGGCGCCGATCGGGTCCGCTTCCTCTTCGCGCCCAACCCGGGCGAGGAGGCGCGGCCGCTGGCGCGCATCGCCTCGGGCGGTGAGCTGTCGCGGGTGATGCTGGCGGTGAAGCAGGCGTTGGCCAAGACCGACCGCGTGCTGACCTACGTGTTCGACGAGGTCGACAGCGGCGTCGGCGGCGGCACCGCCGAGACGATCGGGCGCAAGCTCAAGAAGCTCGCGGCGGCGCGCCAGGTGATTGCCATCACGCACCTGCCCCAGATCGCGGCCTTCGCGGATGCGCATGTCCGGGTGACCAAGAGCTCGGGGCAGGGGCGGACCCGGGTCGCGGTCGAGTCGGTCTCGGGCAAGGAGCGGACGCGGGAGATCGCCCGCATGCTGGGCGGCGCCACCCCGTCGGCTGAGGCGACCGCGCACGCGGATGAGATGCTACGCCGCGCCGCATCTGTACAAAATTGACGCAAAATTAGCGCGAAATAGGCGCAAAATTGGCGCAAATTGGCGATTGATCGATCAGCAAATTGACCAAGAAGAACGCCCGTGTTACCGACAATGGGCAACGATCACGGATCCCCTCCGTCGCCTCTGGGAGCGCCCTCCGACTTGCCACGCAAACGACGCAAACGACGCTCGGCTGAGATCCGGAACTCGCTGCGCCTGGGGCTGCTGCTGGTCGGGCTGGTCGGCATCAATGTCTATGTCTTCTTCTTCAACCGGGGCACGGCGCCACGCGAGGTGTTGAAGCCGGCCTCGACCGTGCGGTCGATCGAGGCGCAGAAAGAAGGAATTGTGCGCCAGTCGGCGGACGCGGCCCGTCGGTCGCCTACCGGCACCGGCGCCGGCGCCCCGGTCGCGGCGACCGTGGCGGTCGTTGCTCCAGTCGTTGTTCCTGGTGGCCCGGCCGGCCCGCGCGGGCCGGCGGTGGGGCGGGCGCCGGCCGCCGCCAGTCGCGTGCGACCGGCGATAGCGATTCCGCTCGTGCCCGGGGCCAAGCCGGCTGCGGTTCAGATCCCCTTCGTCCCCCGCCCGGTGGTGCAGATCCCGTTCGCGCCGCCCGAGGATGAATCAGCCTCCGACGACGGGGGTCCTCGCTCGGCCGAGAAGAGGATCGGCCCCTCCGACACGCTGGGGCAGGTGCTGGCGCGCGAGGGTTTCGGTAGCGCCGCGCCGGCGGTGGTGACCGCGCTCGGTCGCCTGTGCGACCCCAAGCTGATCCGGGGCGGCCAGATCTATCGCGTGCAGCTCGACGACGACGGAACGCCGTCGGCGTTCGAGTATCAGCCGACCCCGATCCTGCGCTACGTGGTCGAGAAGGACACGACGGGGGCGCAAGGGGCCGGGGCGGCGGCGGGCGCGGGCGGATGGAAAGCACGCAAGCTCGAGCAGGCGGTCGACATCCGGACCGTCGAAGCCGCCGGGGTGGTCGACTCGTCGCTTTACGAATCGGTGCAAAAGAGCGGCGAGTCGACGGTGCTGGTCAGCATGCTGGTCGAGTTGCTGGCCTGGGACGTGAACTTCTACGTCGACACCCACCCGGGCGATCACTGGAAGGTCATCGTCGAGAAGCAGTTCCTGGGCGGACAGTTCTACAAGTACGGACGGATCCTGGCCGCCGAGTACGGCGGTCGCGTCGGGATCTTCCGCACGTTCTACTGGAAGCCGGCCGGCGCCAAGTCGGCTGGCCGCTACTTCGACGAGCGCGGGCAAGCGGTCACCAAGACCATGCTCAAGACCCCGCTGCGCTACGTGCGCATCAGCTCGAAGTTCGACCGCAAGCGCTTCCACCCGATCCTGCACGTCGAGAAGGCCCACCTGGGCATCGACTACGCGGCGCCGGTCGGGACGCCGGTCTGGGCGTCGGCCAGCGGCCGGGTGGTCGAGGCCGAGATGAAGCGCGGCTCGGGGAACACCGTGGTGATCGCGCACGCCAACGGTCTGTCGACTCGGTACTACCATCTGTCGCGCTTCGCGCGCGGCCTGCGCGCCGGTCAGACGGTCAAGCAAAAGGACGTCATCGGCTTCGTGGGGACGACCGGCCTTTCGACCGGCCCGCACCTGCACTTCAGCGTGACCAAGAACGGCGCGTTCGTCGATCCGAGCAAGCTCCAGATCAGCCGCGAGCCGCCGGTCGCGGAACGCGCTGCATTCCTGGAAGCGATCCGCCCGCGGCTGGCGGCGCTCAAGGGTCTGCAGACCCCCGCCATCGCCAAGAACTGACGGGCTGGCGGCCTGCTATACTGCGGTCGATGTTGCGACTGGTGCTTGGCGTTCTCAAGGGGGCTGCCGTCGGGGCTGCAGTCGGTCTCGGCGCTGCGAAGATCGGATTCGGTGGCGGCGTGCTCGCCTTCGCCGTCTACGGTCTCGTCGGCGCGCTGGTCGGGATCGTTTGCGGCAAGGCGCTCTGGCGCCAGGAGACGCTGTTCACGCCCCTGCTCAAGGGGATCTTCGGGTTTGCCATCGGGGTTGGCCTTTACTACGGCGTGCGCAAGCTGTTCGGCAGCGCGCATCTCGCGCTGGCGACCGGGCTCGGCGCGCCCGACCGTCCCTTCGTGGAGATTCCGTTCCTGGTCGGCCCGCTCATCGGGATGATCTACGGCGCGTTCGTCGAGGTCGACGACAGCAGCAGCGGCAAGAGCGCCGTCAGCAAGCCCACCGCGCCCAAGGCCTAAGCCCACCAATCTCGTTCAGTTAAGGGCCTCGGACTTCGGGCCTCGGACTTCGGGGGCCTCGGACTTCCGGGGGACAGGTCTTCAGGCGCGCTTCGGCTGTCCGACCTTGCGGGGCTTGGTGACGTCGTCGTCTTCGTGTTGGTCGTGGTGCTCGACGGTCGTGATGGTCACGACCCCGGCTGCGTCCGCCGGCGCCGCCTCGGCCTCGACCTCTTCCTCGGTCGGGTCGAACGCGCCGAGCTCGCGCAGCACCTCATCGTCGGCGGGCGGCGCGTCTTCCTCGACCGGCGTGGTCGCCGCCGGCAGCGGCGCTGCGCTGCTTGCGCTGGCGGCCCGCCGCTCGAGGTGGCGATCGACGTAGCTGCGCTTGAGGAAGATGATCGTCTCGGTGAGGCCGAGGACGATGTAAGCGGTGATGAGCAGCAGGAAGATGAAGGCCTTGTCGACGCCGTTGACGATGACCGCCACGGCGCAGCCACCGGCCAGCAAGAACAGCCCGACGGTCTTGCGATTGAACGACAGATCCTTGAACGAGCGGAAGCGGATGCGCGACACCATCAGGTAGGACAGCACCAGCACCACACCGGCGACGAAGCCCTCGCTGATGCCGCGGTACTGGCCGGCGTTGTGCGACACGATGACCATCAGAACCAGCACGCTGGCCGCCGCGGGGATACTGAGCCCGAGCGTGTATTTCCCCGGCTTCTTGTGCCCGGCCGCCTCTTCGCGCCGCGACAGGACGTTGAAGCGGGCCAGGCGCATCGCGCCCGCGCACACGAACAAGCCGGCGACGAAGATCCCGACCCGTCCGAAGTCGGTGAGGCCCCACTTGTAGACCAGCATGGCCGGGGCGACGCCGAACGTCACCAGATCCGACAGCGAGTCGAGGTCGCGGCCGAGGTCGGTCTGCGTCTTGGTCAGGCGGGCGACACGCCCGTCGGCGGTGTCGAAGAAGAAGCCGAAGCAGATGGCCAGCGCCGCCTGATAGAGATCGGACCCTCCACCCGCACCCGATGCCGACAGCGATATCGAAATGAAACCGCAGAAGACACTGGAAAGGGTGAACAGATTCGGAAGAATGTAGTAGGTCTTCCGGAAGTCCACGGTAGCGAAAGATACCATGACTCAGATCGCCAGAATCCATTGATTCCAAATTGATGCGCGCTGTTTTCAATACGCTTGCTTTCGTTGTCGTCACGCTCGTGCTGGCCATCGTGGCGATGGTGGGTGTCCTGTTCGATCGCAGCGGCGACATCGTGCTGCGGCTGGCGCGCGTCTGGTCGCGGGCGATCCTGGTCAGCGCGGGCGTGAAGATCCGGATCCGCACCCAGCGCCCGCCTGACGTCCGAGCGGCCGTACGTCTTCATGGCCAATCATGCGAGCACGTCCGACATCTGGTCGCTCTTCATCGCGATTCCGTTCCCGGTGCGCATGATCGCCAAGAAGCAGCTCGGCCGGATCCCCTTCTTCGGCTGGGCCATGCACGCCGGCCGCTTCATCTTCATCGATCGCCAGAATCCAATCGCCGCCCGCCGCAGCATCGAAGAGGCGGCGCGCCGGATAAAGCGCGGTCATTCGGTGCTGATCTTCCCCGAAGGGACGCGCACGCGCGACGGCGCGTTGGGGCCGTTCAAGAAGGGGGGCTTTCACCTGGCGATCGCCTCGGGCGCCGACATCGTTCCGTGCGGGATTCGTGGCAGCCGCCAGGTGATGCCGCGCGGGAGCATGTGGATCCACCCGGGATCGATCGAGGTCGATGTCGGCGAACCGATCTCGACCGCCGGTCTGACCGACGACGATCGCGACGCCCTGCTCGACAAGGTGCGCGCGCAGATCCTGGCGATGACGACGACCGACGCGATCGTAACGCGGAGACCCTCAGAAGGGTTCCGAACCTGCCCGGCCGATGGCGCTGTGACGGCGGAGCGCGTCTACGCCATCGACGCGTCAGTACATCACGCGCAGCAGCGTCAAGCCCTGCGGCGGCGCGGTGACGCCGCCGGCGGCGCGATCGCCGGTGCGCAGCATGTGGTCGATCGCGTCGGCGGTGAGCTGGCCGCGGCCGAGATCGACCAGCGTGCCGACCAGGATGCGCACCATGTTCTTGAGAAAGGCCGTGGCCTCGACCTCGACCACCAGCAGCGCGCCCTGTCGTTCCAGGTCCAGGCGGCGCACGACGCGCACGGTGGTGCGCCGCTCGCAGTCGGCGGCGCGGAAGGCCCGGAAATCATGCTCGCCGCACAGGGCGCGCGCCGCCTCGCGCATCGCCGCCATGTCCAGCACCGAGCGGACATGCCAGCTGGTGCGTGCGTGCAGCGGCGAGCGGACCAGGTGGTTCCAGATCTGGTAGCGGTAGACCTTGCCGCGCGCCGAGAAGCGCGCGTCGCAGCTCGGGCGGCGCCTCGCGCACCTCGAGCGAGCGCGATGTCGGGCGGCAGGTGCGAGTTCAGCCCGCGCAGCAGCCCCGACTCGGGGATGCGCGCCGCGAGCGTGAAGGTCGCGACCTGGCCGTCGGCGTGCACGCCGGCGTCGGTGCGCCCCGCGCCGCGGATCGAGACCGTCTCGCCGGTCATCGCGGCGACCGCCTCCTCGAGGCAGCCCTGCACCGTGCGCAGCCCGGGCTGGCGCTGCCAGCCGTGAAAGTCCGTGCCGTCGTACTCGATCAGGATGCGAAGGTTTCTCATGGCGACCGGTGCCGGCGCCGATCCTGCCCCATCCTCTGCGCAGATCGTAGACGTCGGCGCGGTTCTCAAAACTCGAACAACAGCCCGAGGGTCCAGGTCGTGTCGCCGACGTGCATCCGGTCCGACGACCACAGCCCCGAGATGTCGTAGTGCCCGTACTCGAACACCAGCGCGCTGTGGTTCACCCCCATCTCGCTGTCGAACGCTTTCGCCGCGTCGGGATCGAGCCGGTCGATGACCAGCGCCAGCCCGAGCGCCGCGTGCCACCCGAACGTTCCGCCCTGCGCGTGTCCCCCCAACGGATCGGTGGCGATCTCGCCGTTGCCGTCGGTGATCTGCCAGTAGGCCCAGTCCAGGCCCAGCTTGGCGTGCGGGACCAGCGGGAAGTCGTCGTTGACCAGGTAGTAGTCGAAGCGATAGACGGCCGACAGCGAGACCGGCACCACGGTCATCGTCGACTTGTCGCCCGACGGCATGGAGACATGACTGGCGTCCGGCGCCGGCCCTGAGACCCGAAAGAAACCAGCGCCGATCCCGATCGCCGCCGATCCCATCCGCTGGAAGACCTGGTAGTCGAACTCGACCTGGCTCAGCAGCTGTCGATCGGGGCCGAAGTAATCCTTGTAGGGCGTGCGGCCCGAGGTCGAGCTGAACTCCGAATCGACGTCGGGCCGGTAGGGTCCGAAGGTCAGCTGCACCGCGTAGCCCTTGGGCGAGTGATAGTGCCCGTACTCGGGTATCGCGTCGTCGCTCAGCGACAGCTGCGCGCGCGCGCCGCGCGTCGCGAGGAGCCCGGCAGCCAGTGCGGCGCCGGCCGCGGCGAGCCGAACGCGCGTCACCGGCGCGGGCTCCGGCGGCGTCGCGCCGCGAACCCCAAGCCGAAGGCGAGCGCGACCACCGCGAGGCCGCCGCCACCCGCCGCGCGGCCGGTGTCGCCGGCGACGGCGCAAAAGCCGCCGGTCGCCTTTCCCGGGTCGGGCCCGGCGCTATTCGGCATGTTGTTGGCCTCGTCGCCGTTGCGGTAGACGTCGTAGAAGCTCAACGTCTTCTGGGGCGCCTGGAAGTGCAGCAACGGGGCGCTGGCGTTGTAGTGCGTGTCGATCGCCACCAGACCGACCCCGTAGGTGATGTCGTTCTGCAGGATCTTGATGCGAAATGAGCTGGCCGTGTTGGTGAGCAGCGGCGAACAGACGTAGTTGGGGTCGAGCCCGAGCAAGTTCGAGTGCAGGCCG
Organism: uncultured Pseudomonadota bacterium; assembly: GCA_963778795.1. Lineage (GTDB taxonomy): Bacteria > Myxococcota_A > Polyangia > Fen-1088 > Fen-1088 > DASRQZ01. Next base: position 771,667 of record CAVZVU010000001.1, read on the forward strand.
CCGGGGAGCGGCGTCGCCGCGCAGGTCTGGAAGCCGGCGCCGAAGGAACCATTCGGGAAGACCTGCAGCGTTCCGCCGCGATCACACAGCAGCTGATAGCCGAGCATATCGACGTTCACCGAGGTGTCGAGGATGTCCCAGTTGGCGATCACCGCCTCGTTTCCGGACGAGAGTTTGAAGTTCGCGGGCTGCGGCGGCGGCGCGGTATCGATGGGCACCGAAATGGTGGCGCTGACGTCGTAGGGCGCGTCGCCGGAGAAGGTGACCAGCGCCCAGATCGTCTGGCTGAACGCGGTCCCGGCCGAGCAGACGCCGGTGCCGGTGCCGGTCGTGCCGGCATCGCTGATCAGCACCCCGCCGTCGATCGCCGTCGACGTGATCGCCGGCTGGCCGAAGTTCTGGCTCAGCGTCTGGGTGGTGGTCGGGACCACGACGCCGCCCTGGGCGCCGAACGTCGCCAACATGATGGTGTCGCCCAGCTTCGTGCAGTTTCGCACCGTGATGTTGTTGCAGTTGAGGCCGGCGAAGAACTCGATGGTCCCTGCGCCCAGCGATCTCTTCTTCGCGAAGCCGCTCTGGGTGAAGGTGAAGAAGACATAGACCGGCGTGTTGCACTGGCAGTTGTTGATGTTGAAGAAGCGCTGCAGGTCGAAGTCGGGGATCGCTACGCCCGGCATCGACTGCACGACGATCAGCAGGTCGGCGGCCGCGAGCGCGGCCGCGCCGCTGGCGCCGCCGACGCCGGTCTGGGCGGACGCCGTCCGGGCGAGTCCCGACGCCAGCAGCAGCGAGACGCCCAGCACGAAGGCCCGGATTGAGGATGGTCTGAGCAAGCGGGCCGGAACCAACTGCAAAGGTGGTGCCTCAAGAGAAGTGGGCCTCGTCGGGCGGCGCGGGCCGGGATTTGACCGCCTGGCGACGGCCCAGGCTGACCAGTGCCATTTTGGCAGCTGATGCCCCGCATTCTGAGCCGCGCCCCGTGGGCGATCAAGCTCCGCTCGACGGTGCCTTCCCGGTCGGCGGCGCCGCCGCGGCTCCCGACACCGCCACCGCCGCCCGCGCGCGACCGAGCTCGGACAGCCGCGCGGCCAGCGCGCGCAGCGGTTCGTCGGCGATGGCGCGGCGGCCGAAGCGGGCGTGGGTATAAAGCTCGGTCAGGTGATCGAGGATGTCGCTGCCCCTGACGCCGCTAGCGGCGACCCGGGCCGCGAACTCGCGCGGCGTCTCCGAGGGGCGGCGGGGCAGCCCGCGCCGCGCCAGGTGCCGCAGCGCCTTCTCGTAGAGGCGCCCCACCGGCGAGCCAGCGCCACGCGACAGCGCCGCGCGCCGCGCCTGGGGCGCCGTCGGGGACCAGCGCCGGCGCCGCCAGCGCCAGCCCAGCGTCGACAGCGCCAGCGCGATGGCGGCGACCGCGCCGGTCTTGGCCCAGGGAAACTTCGAGGGTCGAGGATCCGCGTCGTCGGCGCCGCCGCCCAGCCCGTGTCCGAGCCGGCGCGCGAGCTCGATCTGGCGGCCGAGATCGTACCCGACGACCCAGCGACCCCAGAAGAAGTCGATCGAATCGAAGACCTGGCGCAGGCGCCCCATGCGGAAGAGGCTGCGGTTGGGCGGTGTCGCGTCGACGCGCATCCACCCGAGCTCGCCCATGTACGCCTCGGCCCATGAATGGGCGCGGTTCTCGCGCACGGCGACGTAGTGGCCGATCTCGTTCCACTCACCGCCGAGGAAGCCGTTGATGTAGCGGCTCGGTACGCCGCTCGCGCGCAGCAGCACCGCGGTCGCCGACGCGAAGTACTCGCAGTGCCCGGCCTTCTGCTCGAACAGAAAGTCCTCCAGCGGATCGGCGATGGCTGGGTTTCGCTGCAAGTTGGTCGTGTACTCGTGGGTGGTGCGCAGCCAGTCGATGATCGCCAGCAGCTTGGCCGGCGCGTTGGTCCGCCCGGCGGTGATCTTCTTCGCGAGCTCGATCACGCGCGGGGACAGCGACGGCGGCAGCGCCAGGAACGGGGCGACCGCCGCCGCGTCGAGGTCGCGCAGCGGGCGCCCGGCGCCGGCGCGCACCATCGACATCGCGTCGCGCGAGTAGGCGATATAGTGCGTGCCGGCATAGGCGTGCACGTCGTCGCCGTCGGTGGCGGACAGGTCGAGCGGCGAGATGCGCAGCGCCACCTCGCCCGACCAGCGCGGCGCGAGCCGCATCTCGGTCAGCGTGCCGATCTTCGTCGCCGGCAGCTCGAAGCCGACCGGATGATCGATCGCGAAGGCGACCGGCACCGATAGTCCGACGACGTCGATCTCCTGCCGGATGATCCCGTGCGGGCCCCGTCCCAACCCCGCGGCTTCGGGCGGGGCCGTGGCGTCGGCGGCGCCGTGATGTGGGTCGGCGGCGTCGGCCGCAATCGCGTCGTGAGCGGCGGCATGAGGGCTGTGCGCCGCCTCGAAGGTCGGCTCGCCGACCAGGTAGCGGGTGCCCAGCTGCTCGAGGTGGGTGCGCAGCTCCGGTTGCCGCGACCGGACCCAGTGTCCTCTGTCGTACGAGTCGTAGACCGTGCCGCGCCAGTACAGGCGTTCGATCTCGCGGTCGCGCCGGTCGCCCGGCAACGCGGCGATCGCGGGGATGGTCGCGCGCAGCGCCACCACCTGGTTGTCGGTCGACAGGATCCCGTACTGGCCCAGCGCCACCTCGTCGGAGAAGCCGACCATGTTGCGCGTCGTGCGCGGGCTGCCGAGGACGAAGCCGGCGCCGATGCGCGGCACGAACGCGAACGTCGCCACCGAGCCGCCGAACACCGCCAGCGCCACGACGCCGGTCGACGCCAGGAACGATCCCCCGACCACGCGGCGCGAGTTCAAGATGCGGTTCACCCCCACCTTCTGGCTGGGCGCCTGGCTCGAGTGCTTGATGAGGTAGTTCTCTTCCATCTCGCGGCGCAGGTGAAAGAGGATCAGCGTCCAGGTGGCCAGCACGACGTAGAGCGCGAACGCCACCGCGAAGAGAAAGCTCTGCGCCATCGCCGCCGCCGCCAGCACGATCAGGAACGACAGGATGTAGATGTGCAGGTAGTCGCGGTTGGCGCGGCGATGAAACAGCTTGTAGGTCAGCAGGAACATCACCAGGTTCAACACCGGCGTCAGATCGGGGTCGGGCAGCCGGCGCCAGACTTGCCAGGCCGACAGCAGGAAGATCGCGACCACCGCCGCGCGCAGGGCCGCCGCCAGCCGATCGACGATGCGCGCCGGCGCGCTGCCGGTGTCGGCGAACCAGGACAGCCCGCCGACCGTCATGAACGCCAGCGCGGTGAGCGGCGACAGCGCGTCCGAGCTGGCGAGCGCGCCGAGCGCGCTCAGCACCAGCAGATAGGACATGAGCTTGTGCGTCGCCTGGAACCTCATGGCGCCTTTGCCTTCGCGCTTCGTTCGCGGCAGCGGCCCTGCCGTGCCGGTCTGGGGCGCGCGGTTGCGGCCCGAGCCGGTCTCGACGATCGGCGCCAGGCCGGCGCGGATCTGGATCCGCGCGCCCCGGCGTCCCCCGCCCTGCATCGCCGCGGACGCAACCGCCGGTTCGACCAGCGCCAGGAAGCCGAGGATCCGGCTGCGCTGCGCCGCGCCCCCGTCGGGCGGGATCTCCGTGGCGCGCGCGCCGAAGCCAACCCGGTAGCCACGCTGCAGCAGCACCGTCGCCACCGAAGCGGCCAGCGATACCGCCTCCTCGAACGCCTCGCGTCCGACGCCCTCGCCCAGGCGGTTGTCGAACAGCAGCGTCGCGTCCAGCCCCTCGTCGTCCTCGCTCTCGCGCACCAGCGGAACGCCCCGGCGCGCGGTCGTGCGCCAGTGGATGTCGCGCGGATCGTCACCCGGGCGAAAGTCGCGCAGGCCGGCGAACTCGCCGCTGCGCGATCGCAACTTGTGCCGGCCAAGGCCATGCGTCGCCGGGAAGCCGCGCAGCACTGCCTCGGGCACATTGACCAGCGCGGGGTAGATCAGCAGCTCATGCGCGTCGGCGACGTCGCGCGACTTTTGAATCAGCCCGAAGGGGAACTTGGTCGACAGCCGGAAGCCGGTCAGCTGATGGCGCCCGCGCCGCGCCAGTTGATGGCGGTACGCCGTCTCCTGCGTGCGGCCCGCGGGAAGCTTCAGGAAGTAGCAGCGCTTGTCGAGCGGCCGGCCCGCCACCAGATCCTCGACCTCGACCGAGAAGGAGGGCAGGCGGCGCTTGCGGTTCGACAGCGCGATGCCCATGAGGTAGGGCGCTGCCCGCGTGGATCGCCGAGCGGCGCGCGCCGCGAGACCACCAGGTGGCGCAGGCACAGCTCCGACAGCACGCCGCTGGCCAGCACCAGGAACAGCATCATCCCCCAGACCAGAAACAGGAGATTCAGCCCGGCGTTGATCGCCGCCAGCCCGAGCAGCAGGGTCGCGATCAGGAACCACCAGCCCTCGCGCGTGGGCGGAAACCGCCGGCGCGGCGCCAGCCACCGAAGGACCCGCTTGGCCGCCGCCGCGAAAGTCATCGCGGCTTATCCCGGCGCGGGGACGCGGTCGAGGATGTCGAGCAGGATGCGCTCGGCGTCCTGGCGCGTGCGTCCGAGCGAGTCGCTCTCGCCGGCGACCACCAGCCGGTGCGCGAGCGCGGGCAGCGCCAGCGACTTCAGATCGTCGGGCAGCACGAAGTCGCGCCCGTCGGCCAGGGCGGCGGCGCGCGCGGCGTTGCGCCAGGCGAGCTGTCCGCGCGGCGAGACCCCCAGCGCCAGGTGGGGCGAGCGGCGGGTCTCGCGCGCCACGGCGACGACGTAGTCGGCCAGCTCCGGCTCGAAGTGGACCCGGTCGGCGGCGTCCTGCAGGGCGCGGACGTCGTTCACGCGCAGCACGGCCGAGATCGCCGCCAGCGTGTCCGACGCGCGACCGGGGGACTCCAGCAGGATGCGCCGTTCGTCTTCGGGCGACGGGTAGTCGATGCGGATGCGCAGCAGGAAGCGATCCATCTGCGACTCGGGCAGCGGGTAGGTGCCGTAGTGCTCCTCGGGGTTCTGGGTCGCGATGACCATGAACGGCGGCTCGAGCGCGTGCGTGCGGCCGTCGACCGAGACCTGCCCGTCGTTCATCGCCTCGAGCAGCGCGCTCTGCGTGCGCGGCGTCGTGCGGTTGATCTCGTCGGCCAGGACCAGGTTCGCGAAGATCGGCGCCGGGATGAAACTCGAAACTGCCCGGTCTTGGCGTCCAGCACCGACACCCCGACGATGTCGGAGGGCAGTAGGTCGCTGGTGAACTGGATGCGATGGAACGTGCCGCCAATCGACGTCGCCAGCGCCCGCGCCAGCGTGGTCTTGCCCACACCCGGGACGTCTTCGATCAGCAGGTGCCCGCGCGCGATCAGCGCGACCACGGCGTGCCGTATCGCGGTTGGCTTTCCGCGAATCACCCGCGCCACGTTGGCTTCAAGCGCCGCTATGGGATCGGCGGACACTGCGCCTCGCTCCCGCGGCATGGCCGTACTCATGTGGCCTCAAATATATCACCCACCCGTCGATGACGATACGCCGGGACGGGACGGGGATGACGGCACGCGTGAAAATTCTAGCCTGGGGCGCCAGGAGTCGGATAAGGTCGTGGGGGCCGAATTCCCAGATTTTCCGACATTTCAGCGGCTCCCCGAACGCTCAACCAGAGCGCAAGTAGGGCCGCGATCGGAAGAGAAGGACCAACAGAGAGCGATGACAGCGACGGTGAGAACGACGATGACAACGACAAAGACTCAAGTGGCGGCGGGCCAGGTGACGAACAACCAAGCGAGACGCCACTCACTGGCCGAGGATCGACGAAGTCGTTACAATATTCCGGCCCGCGCGGTCTTGGTGTGGTTGTCGTTGTCCGACCTGGTTCTCGGAGGAATCTGATGCTCAAGCTTAATCGACTCAATCGTCTCTCCCTTGATCGCCGCCGTGGTGGGCGCGATCGCCGTCGGCGGGCTCGTTGGATGCGGCGACAACAAACCCAAGATGAATGGAGGCGGTGACGGCGGCCTGTGCTCCGGCTCGTTCGTCTCGCCGGCCGACACGTCGACGCTGACGATAGCCGATGACCTGAACCATTCGTGCGCCGGTTCGCTGCACACCAACGTCAGCCTCGCCACCAGCCAGGCCGACGGCACCAGCGTCGACCTTTACGTCGGCGGCACCAAGGTCGCCAGCGCGACGGTCATGGGCGCCGAGGCCCACTTCGCCAACGTCCAGCTCGCGCAGGGCGAGAACGCCCTCAACGCGGTCTTCAGCGCGACCTGTTCGCTGATGGCGAAGGTGACCGTCGATTGTCACCTCCCGATGTGCAACATCACCAAGCCGGTGCTCAGCGCGACCCACACCGCGCTCAACGGCGTCGCCGCGGCCATGAACGGCGATCGCGCCAGCGCGATCGGCTCTCCCTACCAGGTGGAGTTCGACGTCGTCACCGACGTCGAGGACGGCCAACCGGTGCAGCTCAAGATCACCACCGGGTCGGCGTCCACCAGCACGACCATCGTCCAGGGGACCGCGGTCTCCGGCAAGACCACCTTCCCGGGCGTGACCCTGGTCCCCGACGGGAACTACACCATCGAAGCCGACTGCACCAACAAGGCCGGCGTGCTCGGCCAGTCGACCAAGGGGACCTACCCCGTCGATTCGACCGCCCCCGTGCTGTCGATCTCGTCGCCGTCGAACGGGAAGTTCTTCGGGCCGACCGAGCTCATCAACGGCGCCTTCCAGGTCTGCGCCCAGACCCCCGACAAGGACGCCGACCGCGCTGCCGGCTGCCCTCGGCGACGCCGTGAAGAACCTGTCCGTCGCCGTCGGGACCGGCTCGCCCGATCCGACCAACGGCTACGCCGCCGTCACCGCGACCGGCACCGACACCTGCGTCAACGTCATGTGCACCAGCAGCACGCCGATCGATCTGACGGTCACCCTGAAGGACGCCGCTGGAAACCCGACCGTCAAGACCATCTCGCAGATCGCCTGCGCGACGACGCTGCCGGGCGTGCAGATCGTGTCGCCGCTCCAGCGACGCGAGCCCCTTCAACGACCCGACCAAGCACCTGCTGGCCGCGACGTCGACCAACACGCTCCGGATCAGGACCCGGTCACCCCCGGCGCCCAGTGGACCGTCGTCGCCTGCGCCGACAAGGCCGGGAGCGCGACGCTGTTCGGCGGCACGATGGGCGGCAACCTGACGGTCGATCGCCGGCCCCGTCAACACCGTCGCCGCCGTCCCGGCGGACAACTGCCCCAACGGCTATTCGCAGCGTCGCGCGCTTCCCCGGCGTCACGCTGCCCGATAGCCAGGAGAGACACCGACGGCTCGCTGCTGAGCGCCACTGAGCTGCGGGTCGACGTGACGTCACCCCGACCTCCGCCAGCGGATCGAGCCCGACCGTCGATATCTGGGTCGACTCGTCGGCGCCGAATATCCAGCAGTCGATTCCGAATCCGCTGTGCGGGCTGGTCCACCAGGGCACGACCGACTGGACGTCGGCGATCCGCCTGCTGTCGACGACCCCGACGGTGACCCTGACCGTGACCAACGGAGGCGTGTCGACCGACTACACGCCGACGACGTGGCTCAACGGATTCGCGAACTTCGCCAGCGTGGCGCTGCCTCTGGGTGTCAATCAAATCACCGCCAGCGGGACCGACCTGGCCGGTAACTCGGGCGCCCTCGTGTCGCCCTGTTCGGTGATCGTCGGAACGCCGCCCATCGTCACCTTCGTCACGCCACTGTCGACCAACACGCTGTGCGCCGCTGGCTCGACATCGGGTACGTGCGTTCCTGACGCGAACAGCACCATGCCGGGCTGGCAGGGCAACCTCGATGTGACCGTCAGCGTCTTCGGGATCCCCAACCCGACGGGAACGGTAGATTTCACCGCGGGAACCACCGATCTGGGGACCGCGAACATCGACGGAACCGGGCATGCCCGTCTGTCCGGCGTGACCATCCCCGATGGCAAGGCGGTCGTGCTCACCGCCGCGACCAACGACATCAGTACTCACGGGATCGGAACGGCCACCGAGACACTGATCGTCGACACGGTGGTCCCGGATACACTTCCCGCTAACTCCTTGGTAGCGACGGTCAACGATCGGCGACAGACCAGCTTTCACTTGGCGTGGACAGCTCCCGCCGATGCTGGACAGCCTTTGTTCTCGTACATCGTCAAAGTGTCGAAGAGCGCCATCGTGACGACAGCTGACTTCGATGCCGCCACGACGATTTACTACAGCGGGTCGCCGGCGGCTCCCAATGCCACGGACGGCATTGATGTGACCAGCCTGCGCATCGAGACCAACTACTATTTCGCGGTCGCTCCAGTCGACGCCGCCGGAAACCGCGGCATGTTCGCAACCGCTGGTCCGGTGGCCGCCCACTTCAAACTGAATATCCTCCTGCCCCCAGCAGGTGCAACGTCCGGCGAACGGTTCGGAGCGGCGATGGACGGCGTCGCCGATCTCAACGGCGACGGCTTGTCCGATATCCTGGTTGGAACGATCTCCGGGCAAAGGGTCTACATCTTCAGTGGATCGAAGACCTTCAATACCGTGACGGCACCCTCGACGGTCATCACGGGACAGGCGGGGGTTGGATTTGGTCGTCAGTTCATCGACGTCGGAGACATCGACGCCGACGGCAAGGATGACTACGCCATTTCGGCGCCCAATCTCGGCAACGGTCGCATCTATATCTTCAAGGGTCGGACGAAGTGGAATGCGACGTACAACGCGGACTCGGAAGCGGACTACATCCTCGACCTAGGCCCCGCATATGCGGCGACCGTCCTGGGCAGCTCCATGACTCGGTTGGGCGATTTCAACGGCGACGGCGTGGATGACTTTGCGGTCAGCAGCAGTGGATTCAATCTCAATCGGGGGCGCGTGGTCATCATCTTGGGGCGCGCTGGATTTTCCGCCGCTAACCTTAGCGTCCAAACCATTGATGGAGATCCCGCTTATCCTTCGGGAGGGTTCGGAACCGCCGTGCTGGGAATGGGTCGCTTTTACGTCGGCACGGCCGGTACCACGCTGGTGGTCACCGCGCCTTCGGCCGGAGTCAATGCGCGCGGCCGCGTCTATGCCTTCCAGGGCATTTCGGGGGGCGCCACAAGTATCAATGCGACGGCCGCCAACAACTTCGTTGAGGGGCCGATCGATTCGGGAAGCTACGGCAACTCGATCGGTCTCATTGGATCGCTGGCAGGAATTCCAGGTCTGATGCTGACCACGGGGCGAGCGACAACGCTTGGTAGCGGCGTGGTTGACATTCATTCTGGCTCCACCATTTCGGGACCTTTCAGCGCCGCCCCGTTGCGATTCACCGACTCACTGGCGGTCGCCGCGGGCGAGATCTTTGGCCGGGTCGTCGGCGGGAGCGCCTTCGCCGGGACGTCGATTACGGTTTCCATCATTGGAGACGGGAAGCCGGACATCATCATGGCTCCGGTGACGGAGTCTTCGGGCGGACCGGCGCGCGTTTATATCGTCGACGGCGCCCGGTTATTCTCCATTGGAAACCCGGCCAATGTTGTGACTGCGGCGGATGTCATCCTGCCGCTGCCCCTCGACTGGAAGAGCCTTCCACTCCAGCGGAACGCCATGATTAGAGACCTCGATGGAGATGGCTATGGCGATTTCGCGATCGGCGAGAATATCACCACAGGCGTGGGACGCTTGGCGGTCTACTGGTAGCAGGGAGCTGGCGGTCCTGGGGCTGACCGGGGATGTCGCTCCTCGCCGCCATTTTTGACTGGCGCGATCCTGCCCCAGCGGTAGCTGAGCTGGCACACCTCCTATCGGCCCTGCCTCATCGCGCTCCCGACGGTCGTAGGTTCTGCGCGACTCCACACGCTGCTCTCGGCTTTGGCCGCCGAGTGGTCCGGCCGGCTGAACGGACCGAGCGACAACCCTTCAGAGATGACATCCGGAAGATCTATGCCGTTGGTGATCTGAGGCTCGATAACCGAGACGATCTGAGGGCAGCGCTAGGTGACAGCTCAGTCCCGCTCGACTCCGATATCGAGATTCTCGCGGCTACCTATGCGCGCTGGGGTGACCAAACCGCCGAACGCCTAGTCGGCGACTTCGCATTCGTGATCTGGGATGGGCGCAAGAGGGAAGTCTATGCGGCGCGCGACCCCTTTGGCGTCAGACCACTTGTTTATCGACGTTCGCCAAATAAGTTGGTCTTTGCGACCGCGCCAACCCAGCTCCTCGCGCTTTCAGATACCGATCGCTCATCGAACGTTCGAATCGTTGTGGGCTATCTGGCGTGGACGGCTCCGCTCTATGGTCCGACATTCTTTGAGGCCATCGAGAGCATTCAACCTGGACACTTTCTGCGAGCGGACGCTAACGGCGTCATCCAGGTTGAGTATTTTCGTCCGCCGGCCACACCGGTCTACTACAAGAACGCCGAAGACTACGAGGAACAGTTTCGCGTGCTTTTTAGGCGTGCGGTCAGCGATCGTCTCGATTCGATTCATCCGATCGTCGCTCATCTCAGCGGAGGCCTCGATTCGTCCTCGATCGTCTGCATGGCCGATCGTGTCTATCGCGAGGACGGCAGATCTCGTCCCGCGTTTCACACAGCTTCAGCGGTTTACCCGGGGCAACCCTACGACGAGACGCCTTTTATCGAAGCGGTCACGCGGTCCGTGGCCTTTCCTTCTCATCGCTGGGATGGAAATGTCCCGAGCAGGAGAGAGTTCTCTCAACCTTCCCCGAACATGCCGGGGGCGAGCGTGGCGTTCACCGGCGGTTCGGCGGGGGATCTGGAGGTCGCGCGGGACACCGGCGCGCGGGTGGTCCTATCCGGCGATCCAGGCGATCTTGTCACCGGTGAGCTCGGCCTTTTCAACGAGCTTCTCGTGCGGGGGGAATGGCACACTGTCTTCAAGCAGATCGCGGGCGCAGGATCCTCGCGGGAGAGAAAAGTCCGGCTCAGGCTGTTGCGACGTGCTATTCGCGAAGAGGCACCCCAGACCCTTCTGCGAATTTGGCAGCTTCGAAACCTTTTTAGACAGCAGGTTCCTCCGCCACCAACATGGCTGCGCGAAGACCTGCGAGGCTTGTGGGACGATCCTGAATTCGGAAATCCACCGAGACAAGGACTCGGGATCGGTCGACTCCAGCAACGGATTTGGGATTACCTCCGATGGTCGCGGATGAAGTGGACGACCGACTTTTTCGGATCCTATGCCGCGGACGCCGGCATCGAAGCACGATATCCTTTTCTTGATACGCGCCTGGTCACCTTTCTCCTGTCGATTCCCTACCAGCATCGGCTCATGGGAGGGATGGGACGGTGGCTTCATCGCACCGCGCTGACGGGCTTATTGCCCGAGGTCATCTCGCGGCGTCCGTCGAAGGCCGTTTTCAATGGAGCGGTTGTTCGATGGGGACACGCCAGCCTAGGGTCGATCCGGGAGATGCTGGAGGGATCGAGATGGCACTCTGGTCGATTTGTGGACCAGGGGGCGGCTCGGGCACTTCTGAACGATCTCGCGACCAAGCCGGCTGATCAAGCCTACCGTAAGGAATGGCTTCGGGTGCGCGCCATCGTTAATATTGAAGCTTGGCACCGGGCTGTTTTTCTATATCCTCCTATGAAGGAGCCTCTGCCTATGACTGAAATTCACGCGACAGGAGAACAGCCCAGCACGGAGGAGCGAGGCATACGCCCGCAGGGGCAACCGTATGAGACTCCAAGGCTGGTTGGCGTTGGAAATATCCGGGAGTTCCTGGCGACCGGGTCGTTTAGCGGTGACGACCAATCTGGCATGGGCCCTCAGAGCGCCGATCAACCGCCGGGATAGACGCATGATCGCTTGGTTGGCGGAGGTGGCGCGCATCATCTTCACGCTCCCCGGAATCGAGTATGGGCGGCTGACTCGAGGTCCGGGGCCACTTGTTCGTCAGCTGCGAGCGCTCGGTGGTCGCGGACACGGAAGAACGAAGGCTCAGCGGCAGTTCCTGCAGAGGGTAATCTCTCGGGTAGATGCGATTTTTCCCGACGGAGGGAACTGTTATCGGCGGGCGCTCCTCGAGATCGCGCTGGATCGTGACGCCGCCGCGGAGCCGTTCTTCATGGGCCTGAGTTCCTCATGCGGTCCGATGTCGGGTCACGCCTGGCTTGGGTCCGACGCAGACACCGCTCGGCGCTACGACACGATCATCTCGCTCTGACGGAATAGTCCGACAGCCGCGTCGAGTGCCGCCAGTCCGTCTGGCATCGTTGTGCGCGATGCCGTGACGCTAGCGACCAGCTGGCGGAGGCTGTCGAAGCGCGCGGCCCAGGTGTCGGCGTCAAAAGAAGCGAAGTAGACGCTCTCCATCGTCGCCACGAGGGCGTCGACGGGACGCAGTTGCTCCAGCTCGATGCGATGGCCGGCACGGCGAGCGGCGTCGATGATCCAGATCGAGCCGATGCCGACCTGCGGTCCCTCGATGCACCGAACGAGGTCGCGACAGTCGATCGGCTCGTCTGGACGTCGAGCGAGCTTCGCGCTTTGCTCGGCGACCCACGCGCGGATCGTTGCCTCGCCGCTGGTGATCGCTCGCGAACCGGCTGAAGTCGCCTCGAAGACCAGGAGATCCTCGCTGACCAGACGCGCTCCCGTTCGCGCGAACGCGCGCGCCGACGTGGTTTTTCCCGCACCGCTCGGCCCGGTGATGACCAGCAGCGCGCCGCGGAGCTCAACTGCCGACGCGTGAAGGAGATGAACGCCCCTCAACGCCAGGATCCTCGGCACGACCGAGCGAATGCGGGCTCGCGCCTCGCTTTCGGTCGGGCACGCGTGCGGCGGCAGACGCAACATCGCGCCACCGGGATCGACTTCGCAGGTGATGACATCGTGGTCGAGAAAGGCGTAGCCCGTTGTCGTCTCCTGCCAGCGAAACGCGCTCTGATGGGCCCCCGTGGCCGCGCCGCCGACTGTTGCGTCGCCCGGCCTGTCGACGAGGGCCATCCGCACGTCACGCTCCGCTTGTTCGGACCCGATCCCGAATCGCCGAGCCATGGTCGCCGCAACTGCCGGGATCGACTGGCCCGACATCACCGCCGCCCAGATGGTGCAGGCGGTCCGGTTCAGGCGGAACACAGCGCCGTCATCGCGGTCGAGCAGCACGCCCTCGTCATCGATCTCGATGAGAGAGAATCGAGAGCGGGCTGCCGCTTCATCCAACATGACGACATAGTACAATTCGCCCGTCTTGGACGAAACCGCCGCATGCTTTCGGGCCTCCGTCGACGTCGTCGCGCGCGACATCCCGGATGGGCTCATGCTGGTGAACGTTCAGACCGGGGCGGCGTTCAAGTTGAACCGGGTTGGCGCGGCGGTCTGGAAGCGGCTCGACGGGACGAGCGCGATCGCCGACATCGTCGCTGGATTGGAGGCCCAGTATCGAGTCGGCACCGAGACGCTGCTGCGCGACGTGACCAGCTTGCTCGAGGAACTCCAGAAACAGGGATTGGTCACTTAGCAGGCCGACGCAGCTCGAGTCGATCCCGCGCGGCGCCGAGCAGGGCCATCGATAGCGACGGCGCCAGCGCAAGGTTGGCGAGTCGGCGAGCCAGTTGCCCGGGGCGGGGCCGCGCCGCCAGCTTGCGCGCGATCGAGGACGCAACGCGCTCCCGGATGGTGGGCGCGAGCCGTGTCATCAGATCGTCAACGAAGGGAGCCGGGGTCGCGGCGCGGATCAACGGCAGTATCAACCGCGCATGCGCGGTCAGACCCTGGCGCGCGAGGTGCGTCGCGCACCGATCGGTGTCGAGCTGCAGCGAATTGGCGACCGCCTGGAAATCTGACGGCCGGTGTAGCGCGCCGACTCTGAGCCAGTGCAGGGTGGCGTGGAGTACCAGATGCGCGAAGAGATCTTCGCCGCTGGGGAGAATCACCCGGGCGCCGAAGAGCTGCGTGTCGGGCCGGCCGCGCACGAAGAGCTCCTCCGACGTCAGGCGCGATCGGCTGGTTCGGGTCAGCCGGCGATGAAGGTCGATTCCAAGAGGCGGGCCGTTCGGATTGGTCAGCGTGACCTGCCACTGACCTGTCTCCCAACGTTCGTTGGAAAATCCCGCAGCCTGCAAGAGTGAGAAGGCTTCAAAGAAGCGTCGTTCCGGGACCAGCAAATCGACGTCGGCGATGGATCGAAAAGATCTGTCGCCGTAGACCAGCTTCTGCAGCAGGGCGCCCTTGAGGGGCATCACCGGTATGCCGTGCTCGCCGAGAATCTCGGCGACGCGCTTGACCAGCGCCGGGCCTGCGGCCTTTAGAAACATTTCCGCAACAATGCGTTGGGCGTCGGGCTCCGTGACTGTGATTGGCGCCGCAATCATCGCGGCGATCGTGCACCAGGCCCGTCTTCGCGTCGACCCGAGATCGCAAAAGGCCAGGCCGGCGAAACTCCCTGACGAGCCCCGAGGTTCGGCGACACTAAACTGAGAAGGCCAGTGGCGTTTCAACGAAGGATCCAACTCCACGGGGAAAGGCAGCAAGTTGACACAGCACGGGAGAATCCCTACACTCTGTCGCCGAGTGGCGGTGTGAGCGGACCTGCCGTGCTGGCCCTAGGACCGAGGACATTCAAGCAATGCGCGCGACACGTTCCGGAGGCTCTTCTCCTCATCGAGACTACAGAAAACTGCGACCAGCACCGATGAGGGGCGCGAGAGTCATGATCATGAGGACGCTCACAAGGACGATCGCAGGGAAGTTTTCGCTGGTATGGCAAGTCCATCGGTGCGATAAGTTTTCCGCGGTGCGTTTAGAGCGACTCTCTGACTAGCCCGACGACCTATTAATGACGTTCCGAATACCCCTCCTCCTCAACCTCACCCTCCTCCTGGCGACGGGGTCGGCGTGGGCCCAATCGTCCTCGGCTCCAGACGCCGTTGTCGGGTATCAGGGTCTGCCGACCAAGGGGGGCGGGATGGAGCGGTGTCCAGGTCGGCGACGCAACCTTGCTGCACGTCGGGGTCGGCGCCGAGGCCGGCTATGACAGCAATGTCTTTTACGGTGCGACGGATACCAAAGGCTCGGCGATACTCCGGATCTTGCCGTTCGTGGAGCTGAGTAACACGAACGCGAGCTGGGGCCGTCCCTTCGGGGGTTATTCTTCGACGCGGGAGCTGCCCTGACGTATCGGGAGTATCTTTCGAGCGATGCCGTGATCCGGGAGCAGAGGGCGTTCATGCCCAGTGTCTACGGCACCCTCCAGTTCGGGCGAGGGCAGACCCTTAGCTTCGGGATTTCTGAAGCTTTCAATCGAAGCGAAGATCCCCCGTATATCAACAACACCAGCGCCACCGGCGGCGCCTCGCAACCGATCACACGCGATGTCAATGTGGCGTCTGCCAGCGTTCGGTGGGCGCCTGGCGGTGGGCGGCTGGCGACGTCGCTCAGCTACACGAACACCGTCGACGTATTCGAGACCGGTAGCCTTCGGGTGGCCAACTCGATGGGCAATCTCCTGATGCTCGATACGACCTGGAAGTGGCTGCCCAAGACCGCGTTGGTTGTGCAGGTCTCGCAAGGCTACATTACGTATTTCAACACCGCTCCGAACGGCGAATCGAAGCCGACGTCGTTTCCTCTTCACGCGTTGGTCGGCGTTCGCGGACTGATTACCGCCAAGTTGACGGTGAACCTCGGGGTCGGCTACGCGAATGGTTTCTACGATATTCCACCGACACCGAACCGTTTGGCCGGCCCGTCCGGGATTCAGGGCAACTTGAGCGCGATCGGTCGATGTCACCTATCGTCCGACGCTCCACTGACCGCAATCGGTTTCGGATACCGCCACGACTTTCAGAACGCGATTCTCGGGGACTTCTACTATGTCGATGGCGTCTACGTGAATGTGGGGCAGGCGATCGCCGGACGCCTTGGCCTTGGCTCTGTCCGCCCGATATGAGAGTCGTTCGTTCCAAAACATCCCGCTTGGTCCGAGCGATGACGTTCACCAGCCGCCACGACAATTACTGGCAGCTCGGAGCGAATCTCGACTACCACATGAGGGATTGGACCTACGCCGGCGTGGCTTACTACGCTGATGTCCAATGGCAGCGACTACGAGCCGCTGTCCGCGGCCCAAGACCCCGGCCGGGTGAACTACGTCAAGCAGCTCGTGTTTGCGCGGATCGGCGTCACCTATTAGAATGTCAACTCGATGCGGTTATCGGCGCCTAGCTTCGGGGAGAGCACCCGAGCTTACGGCTTGGGAGTCGTGCTTCTCGTTGTTCTGTTCGGGTGCGCACGTGGCCCGACCGCGAATTCGGCCGCGATTCCCGTGACCGCCGACAGTCACGACGACCGGTTGGGCGTCGACGACGTGTTCGAGGTGCGGGTCTACGGTGAGGCGGATCTGTCCGGGATCTATCGCGTATCGAACCGATGGCACGGTTGACTTTCCCTTGGCGGGACGGATTCCGGTCAAGGGGCTGAGTGTCGGCGAGATCCAGCGAGGAAATCGTCAAGCGTCTCAAGGACGGATACCTGTTGAACCCCCAGGTCACCGTGATGGTCACGGCGTGGAACAGCCGGAAGGTGTCGGTCCTCGGCCAGGTCGCGCATCCGGGGGCGGTTCCCTATTTCCCGAACATGACGATCGTGGACGCGATCGCATCGGCCGGGGGATTCACGGGGGTCGCCGCCAAGAATTCGGTCAATCTGCGCCGGGAGGACGACCGGGAAAGTGGAGACGCGCACTTTTCCGGTCGCCGATATCACCGAGGGGCGCTCTCCCAACGTCGCCATCCTGCCGGGCGATGTTCTCGTGGTCGAGGAGCGTCTCTTCTAGCCGCGCCACCAGGTGCACGCGCAAAGTGGAGCCTCTGCGTCCGACCACCGTTCCCTTCCGTTCGGCGCCGAGAGTCCCCGAGAGATCGGTCATGGCTCGGACCTGCATTGGTGGTGGCCGGCATCAGCGCTGTCCGGCCTCGTCGTCTTCGCAGCGCCCCTGCTGGTCGGTTCGGTGCACCGTCCGGCGCTCCTGCTGGTGCCTCTGGCGGCGGGCTTGGGCGCGGCCCTTATCCTTCTGGGCGAGCTGTCGAGGAGACGCGTGGTACGCGTCACACCCGCGGTGCTGCTTCCCTTGACCCTGCTCGCTGATTCCAATTCTACAGAGCGTTCCGCTGCCGGCCGCCCTCGCCAGGCGAATCGATCCTGCGGGTGACGCCCTCCTGGCCGAGAGCCCCATCGCCACCGTCGCGGCTTCGGCCCCTCAGCCTCGATCCGCCCGAAACCAGGGCGATGATTGCGAAGGCCGGTGCGTCGCTCGCCGTCTTTCTGATCGCGTTTCATCTGGCGTCGGGTCGGTCGCGGCGGTGGCCACTCCTGGTGCGGGTCGTGGCGGCCAGCGCAGTGGTAGCTATGGCGATCGGCCTCGGACATCGGATTCTGGGCGAAGCGCGGATCTTATGGTCATTTTACGCCCAACCTTGGCCTTCTCAATGGTCCCTTCATCAACCGCAACCACCTCGCCGAGTTTCTCGAGCTTGGGAGCCTTTGTCTGTGTTGCGGCCGCTCTGGCCGGTGCCTCCGCCCTCAATCGCGTCGGATGGCTGGCCGCCGCGCTGATGGCGGGTGCCTGCGCGCTCGGTACCTTTTCCCGAGGCGCGGTGTTGAGCCTGGCCGCAGGGACGATCGTCTTCGTCTGTCTCCGACAGGCGGCGACAATCCGAAACGCAGAAGAGACAGGCGAGACGCTCCCCGCGGACGATGTTGTGGGTGACGGTGATGTTGATCCTGCTTGGGCGCGCTGGCCTGTCGGTTTGGGCGCCGACCAGATCGTGACCAGGGTTCGCGACACGCAGGTCAGTCAGGAGATGCGCTTCCGCTCTCTGGCAGAGACAGCCTGCGTGTCCTGATGGCGCATCCCTTCGGGATTGGCCGCGGCGCTTTCGAACGTGTCTTTCCAGTCTATCGAACGGTGGACGGGGGCGTCGGGGTTCGCTTCTCGTTCATCGAGAACGAGCCGCTGCAATACCTCGTCGAGATGGGCTGGCTCGGATTCCTGATCGTGCTGGGCGCGACGGCCGTCGTCCGAGGGAATGGTGGCGAGCGCGGCGTCGCGACCAGATCGAAGCGGCGCTGGTGGCGTCGCTCGTCGCGGTGCTGGTGCACAACGTGGTCGACTTCGGGCTCGAGACGCTCGGGGTTCAACTTCCCTTCGCCGCCATTCTGGGAACTTTGCTCGGACGGACGCGGGACGTCTGGCGAGCTTGCGGTCTCACCCCGCGCCGGGCGTCGGCGTCTGGGCCGTCGCGTTGGGCGGCGATCCTGATCGGCGGGGTTTCGGTGGCGCACCGCCAGCTCGGACAACTTCGATCGATTGGTGGAAAATCCGCCCTGCGAAAACGACGAAGCGCGAGATGGCGCTTGCGCGCCCAGGCGGCGCATCCGGTGGACTACTTCTACGTGCTGGCGCAGGCCGCCACGAGCCAATCGCGCCGGATGCCTCGGGTCGGTCGCCTCGACTCCACGCCCTCAATCATGCGCTCCTGCTCTGTCCTCACTGCCCCGACGTTCACTCCGCCGTGGCCGGGACCCTCTGGGCTCTGGGAAGGAGAAGGCAGGCCTTGGACGAATGGCACACCGCCGTCGAGACGCGCCCAGTCGTTTTCGATTCCGTCCTGCAAGGCGTCTGGGCGGCCGGCGCACGGCCCGAAGAGATCGCGGTCATCGCCGGCGCCGACCCCGAGCGGCTGATCAGAGGCAGCGTCGTTCCTGTTATCCCGGGGACAACCGGCCGCGGCGCGCGTGCTGCTGCCGCTGGCCAGCGATGCCGGCGCCCCCTCCGAGCAGGTCCTGCTGCTCAAGGCCAGTCTCGACATCGAGGCCGGGGCGACCGAAGAGGCCTTGAAATCTCTGGCGACTGCGAGGAAGCTTTCTGCCCCGGAACCCGCGCGTGTTTCTGCTGCTCGAGTGAGGCCAATCTCCGGGCAGGCCGGGTCGACGAGGCGCTTCAGGATCTGGACACGGGTATCGGCATGAATCCCAGCAGATCTCTCGCTATTGCGCAGTCGGCTCAACATCATCATGAGCCAGCAGAAATGGTTTCTGGCCAAGAATGCCCTCGAGGCGCTGGAAATCGGGCTCGCCGAAGCCCGGCTGCCGACCACTGAGGTTCATCTCGCGGCGGCCCGATACTATTCGACGCTTGCGAGACTACGGCAAGGCCAGCTCCGAATACGACCTGGCGCTCACTCAGGATCCGGGCAACGGCGACACCTGGGCTGAGCTGGGGGCGCTCTGGGAGACCACAGGTCGAATGGCCCCGGCGCTCGAAGCTTACCGTCAGGCGAATGTCGTCATGCCCGGCAACGCTGGGGTCCTGGCGGCGATCGATCGCTTGACGACGCGGATTCGGACGATTCGATCGAGCTCGGTGTCTGCTTCCATGAGCACCTCCGCCCATCTGCCCGCGATCGCCCGATCGTGTTGTCCGAACCGTCCGGGGGCCGTCGAGCTCTCGCGGCGTTTCCTCTTCGCTGACGCCCGGCGAGGCAGACATTTCGATCGATCTGGTTCTTCCTTCTTCTGGCTTCGATTTGTTTCGAGGGTCTCGGACGTCGGTATTTTCCCGGGATTCCTTCGGCAGCCTTCTACTTCTTGAAGGATGTGGTTCTGCTCGTGGGACTGCTCCGGTTTCGGATCAAC
The DNA here is from genome assembly GCA_963778795.1 of uncultured Pseudomonadota bacterium. Taxonomy (GTDB): domain Bacteria; phylum Myxococcota_A; class Polyangia; order Fen-1088; family Fen-1088; genus DASRQZ01. Next base: position 791,348 of record CAVZVU010000001.1, read on the forward strand.
CGGACGTGAAGGACGCTTTCTTTCCTCTTTCTACGGTGGCTTCGCTCCGTTCCTCAAGCTTGGCGATGCTCTGGACTTTTGTCGAGATCCTCAATCCCGATCAGACGTCGCTCGGGTTGGGGCTCGTAGGATTTCGGGCTTACTGGCTCTGGTGGATAGCACCACTGGTCGTCGCCAGCGTACTCCTCGACCCGGTCGTGCGGCGAAAGGTCGATCCTGCTCCTGCGCCGGCCATCACGATCGTCGTTTCCGTCCTAGCCATCCTGCAGTTCGGCGCGCCTCTCGACGACACCATCAACACCTACTCGACGGTGAATGGTGAAGAGTCGGCGGCGATACCCGTTGGAAGCACCGGGACGCGTGCGAGTCTCGTCGACCTTTTCCTTCCTGTCGGGCTTCGGTGATTTCGCGGTGCTCGTTCCGGTGTTGTTACTCTCGATCGGCCTTGGTGAAAGGGATCGCAAGTCGCGACTCGCGGCGCTGGTCGGCACCCTGCTCGCGGCGGCGTCGCTCCCCATGTCCGGCTCGCGGGGTCCGTTCGTGATCAGCCTTGGCCCTCTGCACGATGGTGGTGTGGCGGGTCGGGCTGATCTTCACCCAAGTCGGCCGTCGGATCATCTTCGTGGCCGTGGCGGCCGGGTTCGCCACGGTGTTTGCCTTTCCAGACGCTCTCGAGGGGGTCAAGGATCGCTTCCAAGGCGGTGACACCGAGATCTCGCATTGTGGAGTTCTTCACCGTGCTGCCGCCGGTGGCGCTGGTGAGGTACTTCGGTGACGGCGGCTATACGGCGCTGGGAAGCGGGACCGGTATGATGCAGAACTACCGGCAGCAGTTCGGCATCACCGAAGATCCGAATGGCGCCCCCGAGGGCGAGACCGCCCGTTACCTCTGGGAGATGGGTCCGATTGGATTCCTGCTGTACTGGACCGCCAAGCTAGGACTGGTGGTTGTTCTTTGGAGGTCATCGAAGGTCCTCAAAAAGGCCGGCCGCCGCGCAGCTTCGGCAGGTGCCCTCGCGTACACCTTCCTGGCGATCAACGGCAGTTTGGCCTTCGACCATGTCTTTTCGGCACTCTTCTTTGTCGGCTTCGGCTTCATCCTCCAAGAAGTCGTCCAGGTGCGACTCAATGCACGACGCCTGAACCAGGAGAACGGGGCATCCGCGACTGGCACGAGAGGAACGGCGCCCGCTGCTCTTGTCCAACCAGTCACATGACTGGACCTCGCGGAAAAATTCAGACCGGTCTTCTCACGATCTGGATCTTGACCGCCGCCGTCGTTTACTTTCAACAGTTCGCGGTGCCGGCCCTTCGATACTTCTCGCGAATCGTTGGGCGTCCCTAGCCACATGATGGCCCTGCTGTGGCTCTTGTTGATCGCGGGCGCGGCTCACGGTTACGGCCACGCCATGGCTCAAGCACTGAGGCTTCAGCTACCGACCCGAACCGAGCGGACGACGCTGACGATCGGACTTGGAGCGGGATTCCTGATTGTCGTCATCTTCATCCTGGGGCTCGTGCATCTGATCGGACGTGGTGCATCGCTGGCGATCATCCTCCCCGCGGCGGCATTCGGGATCTGGAAGCTCGGCGCGTCGTCGATGGAAACGACGGCGACACCAGTGGCCCAACCGCGCTGGCTTCGTCTGGTCCTCTTGTCCGCCCTGGCCACTTGCGTGGCGGCCAACATCGTCGGGACGCTCGCGCCCCCCAGTTTCATCGACGCGATTTTCTACCATCTCGTCATCGCTCAGACATACGTACGAGCGGGCGGGATCGTGGAGCTGCCGTCGATCTGGCAGTCGTATCAACCCCTGGGTGTGGAGATGTTCTTCACCCTCGGCTTGTCTCTCCGGAGTCCCGTGCTGGCCGCGTTGACGCACACCGCCCTCGGCATACTGGCTGCTTGCGCCACGTACCTCCTCGGTCGGAGGATTGCCGGCCCAGTGGCCGGCCTGCTGGCCGCCGCCATCTTCTATTGCACGGCGATGGTCGCCTGGGAGTCGACGTCCTGTTTCGTCGAACTTGGGATCACCGCCTTCAGCACGCTCGGCTTCTACGCGGTTCTCCGCTGGACCGACGACGAGAATCCCCGCTGGCTGGTCACCGCGGCGTTTTTCATGGGCGTCGCCGGGACCTGCAAGCTCACGGCGCTCCAGTTCTCCGTCATCGCTTCGGGCCTGGTGGCGTGGCTCTCATGGCGTCATGGGCGGCGCCCCAGCGTGATCGCGGGAAGGGTCGCCGCCTTCATCGGGATATCGATGGGACTTTGCCTCCCCTGGTACGTCCATTCGTATCTCTGGACGGGAAACCCCGTCTACCCGTTTGGCACCAGGATCTTCGGGGACAACGCGGAGTACTCCGGCGTTTGGTCCATTCTCAGACAGTATGGTCCCGGGCATGGCGTCGGGGACCTGGTTTTGGCTCCCTGGCGCCTCCTCTCCAACGGTGCGGCATTCGAGTGCGCCCAGTATCTCAGTCCGTTGCCTCTCATATTCGGGCCGCTGATCCTGCTCCGCTTGAAGGGGCGGCGTGACCGCCAGGTGCTGGCGGCGGCAGTTGGGATCGGTTTCCTTTTTTGGCTTTCGAGCGCGCACGTTGCGCGTTACCTGGTTCCCCTCCAGCCCCTCTTGGCTGTTCTCGGCGCGGATGCCATCTGTTGGGCTGCGGCCGGCAGCAGCCGGTATCGGCTGCGACTCATGGCGTCGACGGCTGCTCTTTTCGTGGGATTCGGGACAGTCAGCACCCTGCTCGCGATGAAGACTGCGGCACCCGTGGTCTTTGGCCGCGAGAGCGTCGATTCCTATCTCACGCGGACGGCCAATCTCTACACCCTGTATCGGATGGCGGTGCTGGATGTTCCCGAGAACGGCTTGATCCTCACCAACCAGGGGCCAACATTTTATCTCGACCGACCGCACGTGCAGGTACGGGATGCAGAGTTCTTGGCGGGTCCGGGTCGCGTGTCGAAGCTAGTGGCGGGTGGCAACTACACGCACATCTTAGTCCACGGCAGCGACGAGATGGAGGCGGCCGTCCTGGCGGCGTTGGGTCCTCGTGTGAGGCGGCTCTGGCACCGCGAGGTCGATTCGCCTCTGAGTCGTACCTTCGGCGGGACGGTGAAGGCGCCTGCCGCCTTGTTTGAAATTGTTCGTTGAGCCCGAATGAAGGTCTTGCTCTATTCGAGGGGCTTCTTTCCTGCCTTGGGTGGGCTGGAATCGGTGTCCCTGTCGCTCGCCGAGCGGATAACGGCCGCGGGTCACGCTTGTGTCGTCGTCACCGAGACCGCTGCTGACCCCACGCGGCCGGACCGATTCTCGTTCGAGGTCGAGAGGGCCCCCCGTCAACGCCGACGCCTCGCGCTCGTTCGATCAGCGGACATCGTGCATTCGAACGGCGCTAGCTTGGCCCTCTTCTTCCATGCGAAGCTCCTGCGAAAGCCCTTCGTGTGGACGCATGCAGGTTATCAGATGGTCTCGGTGGATGGCCTCGGCTGGATGGACGGGGGGCCAGCACCTCTCACGCCGCTGGCTTCGCTGCGCTTTCATGCCCGCAAGAGGGGCCTGCGTGCCGCCGGCTTGGCGGCGGTGAAGCTTGGCGTTCGGCGCGTGGCTGGTCGGTCGGTCGACAGAAACATCGCCGTTTCGCACTGGGTCGCGAACCGGCAACCTCTGCCCAGGCAGGTGGTCATTTACAATCCGTTCCCGCTGTCGACATTCAAGGACACAACCGGCCTCCCCCGATCGCCTCGCTTTGACGTTCTGTTCCTCGGTCGACTGGTCTCCGAGAAGGGGGTCGGAACCCTCCTGCGGGCGCTGGCAGCGCTGAACGGCGACCGCGCTGGACGCCCTCCGGTCAGCCTGCTCATCGTGGGTGACGGCCCTGAGCGAGCGGTCCTGGAGCAACTGGCGGTCTCGCTGGGGATTGGCCCGAACGTTCACTTCGTGGGGCCGAAGTACGGCCAGGAGCTCGCCGAGACCGTCATCCAGGCGCGGACGGCGGTTGTTCCGTCTGAGTGGGAGGAAGCCATGGGCGGCGTGGCGCTCGAGCTCCTGGCCGCCGGACTGCCGCTCATCGTCTCGGAGCGCGGAGGCTTGGCCGAGTGTGTGGGAGACGCTGCTTTGACCTTTCCGAACGGGGATCACCGCGCCTTGGCGGCTCAAATGGCTGCGGTTCTCGATGATGATTCGCTCAGCAAAGCAAAAGCCGAGGCGCGGCGGGGTGTGCTGGAGCGCTTCGACGAGCGCCTCCTGGCACAGCAGTATCTCGATCTGTACGCGGACGTTCTGGCCGGGCGGACCTGAGGACCTCCGGTAGGTTCCCTGAAGTCAGGGCTTGCGGCACGTGACGTAAAGGGTGCCGTTCCGGCGGCCTTCGGAGTCCTGCGCTGGATTGAATTCTCGCCGCTCGATGTCGTGGAACCCCTTGTTCGCCAGGAGCGACGAGAGAAAGTCAAAAGAGTGCAGGAATTTGTGCTCGTCAAACTGGTGGAAGTAGTAGTTCAAACGCTCGAGAGGATGGCCGAGGACGCAATAACTCTGCTCCTCCGCGGTCGGCGGTTGCAGACGATCGCCGGCGGCAATGTATTCGGATATCAAGGGAGCCACGTCAGGCACCCCAATCGTCATCTTGCCGGCGGGAGCGAGCGACCGGAAGCACTCATCGAGGAAGTGAAGTGCGATCTTCGGATAGGCCAGGTGCTCGAAGAGGTGTTCCGAGTAGATCTCGATGACGCTACCGTTTTCGAACGGCAGCGTGCGCGAGACGTCCAAACAAAAATCGGGCCGTGCCCAAGGCCCGGGCCACAGGTCAGTATTCAGCCAACCTTCCTTCTTGACCGGGCCGCAGCCGAAATGAACCTTCAGGTCCCGCCGCCCCGCGAACCGCTGACGAACGAAGCGCACGCCTCTTGCGTGGTTGCGCGCGCAACGGAAGCTGTCAGTGAAGTTCTTGAGAGCATCAAACTGCCACGGCTCGAGAACCGAGGCTAACAACTGGCGCTTGAGAGTCATCAGCGACCAGGGAGGATCGTCGATCGCATAGCCGCCATCAAGGATATTTTCCCAGCGAGACGGAAGCTGCCGAAAGGACTGGAGGAGAGGCCGTCAGAAGTCCACTGCGCATCGCCCATGGGCGGCGACAATCGCGGGATGGCCGAGTAAACTCGCCGCCCTCATGGAATGGAGTTGGATCGAGCGACTCAAGGACGTGGTGCTGCAGAATCGCCCGAGCCAGAAGCCGCAGCTCTGGGAGGACTTCCCATTGGCGGCTCGTCGTCGCGTCGAGTTCGAGGTCTGCCGGCGCACGCGGTCCGATTGGCTGGACACGCCCCACGTCGTTGAGCTGAGCCGCACCGGGACCGACCGCGCTGACCCTCCCATCCAAATGTCGCTGCTGCTGCGCGACCGGATCGCCCGGGCGGTGTTTCTTTACGGAACCTACGAGATCTGCACGACACGTCTCGTGCAGGCGTTCCTGCGGGCGGGCATGACCTTCGTCGATGTGGGAGCCAACATAGGCTACTACACCTTGCTGGCGGCGCGCGCCGTCGGCAAGGCAGGCTTGGTGTATGCGTTCGAGCCGAACGTCGCTGTGCGCTCGCGCCTTGAAGAGAACCTTCGGCTCAACGGACTGCTTGGCCAGGTGCACATCCGCCAGCTTGCGATGGCGCGCTCGTCGGGTGAGAGTGCGTTTTACCGGAGCGTGGTCTCCGACAACAGCGGCCTCTCGTCGATCCTTCCCGGCGGCGGTCGCTCCGACGACGCAGAGTTGGTGCCTTGCGTGAGCCTCGACGACTTCGCAGCCGCGCTACCGGGGCGGCGCCCCATCGACCTCATGAAGATCGACGTCGAGGGCGCGGAGATGGAAGTGCTGGCGGGCGGTCGCGGTGTTCTCGCTCGCGATGACGCGCCGGCAATCATCTTCGAGTCAGAAGACGTGGCGACACTTGGTGGCTTGCTGAGCGCGCATGGATACGTCGTCCGGCGCCCCCACTACACGTTGGCCGGCGGCCTTGAGTTTATCGGTCTGAACGAGCCGTTTCACGGCATCTTCGACCGCTATGAGCCACCGAACTATTTCGCCACCAAGGACCGGGCCGCGTTTGACCGCATCGCCGGGCAGGAGAACGCGCGCCCTTCGGCGGCTCTCCGCATGCTAGGACGCTTGTGACGCCCGTCCCCGCGCGCTCATGGGGCCGGTTTGCGGGGCAAGACCATCGAACCAAGGGTTCGCAGATCCGCCAGCCGTACGGTCCTGGTCACGAGGAGTCCGGTCACATAGACGGCGGTCGCCAGCGCCAGACGCAGGACAGGCGAAGCGCTGACGAAGGTGGCGAGCAGCAGGGCTGCCACCGAGAGGATCGCAGGCGCGATCGCAGTCTTGCCGGCCAGGGAAACCAGCGGCCGTGTTTCCCGCGGGCCAATGAAGAGGACAACTGACACGACGCTATAGCTGATCACGGTCGCCCAGGCCGCGCCAACCGCCCCCTTTCTGGGGATCAGAAACAGGTTCAGGCCCAGGTTCATCACCGCGCCGACGACGGTGGCTACCGGGAGGAAACGCTGCAGGCCCTTGGCCAAGATGACGTTGGTCATCACGACGGCTACAAAAGACGCTATCTCTGACCACACAAGGATGGCGGCCAGCTCGCCAGCACCGGAGAAGCTTGCGCCGAAAAGAGCCGTCATGATCTGTTTGCCGAACAGCGAAATGACCAGGCACGCGCCGAACGCGGCCACGAGAAGGTAACGAGTGGCCTCCACAATGTAGTGGTTGAATTCCTCGGGCGAATTCTGCGATTTCACCAGGAGGGGGAAAAGGGACGTCATCACGGCCGTCGGCAAGATATTGAAGAGCTCGACCAGATTGGCGGCTGCCGCATAGCCGCCGACGCTCTTCGCCTCAACGAGGCGATGCAGGATCACCTGGTCGACGCGGCGAAACACGCACGCTCCAAGGGTGGTGAGCGCGATCGGGAGGCACGCTCCAAGGAGTCCTCGGACCAGTCCGTCCGGCTCCGCGACGGACTTCTCGACGCGTCGCAATTTGCCCTGAAGCCCAAGAAGGAGGACCGCGATCTCGGTGATGCTGGCGATCAAGCGCGCGAGAATTACGGCGAGGAGGCCCGCGCCTGCAATCCAAATAGCTGCGAGAAGCACCACCCACACCACTTGACGGATCATGCCCGCCGTCACGGAGCGCCATTGGCGCAGGTCAGCCTGATAAATGAACCCAGGCAGTCGGAGTGGCGTCAGGCCTATGATGTCGAGCGCCATCAGAACCACGGGAAGCAGAAGGCCGGAGTAACCGAACCTCGTCGCGGCAATGAGCGCGGCGCTCATCGCCAACGCCGAGAATCCAGCGCTGATAGCCGCGGCGGACGCCACCAGCTTCCGGGCCAACTGCGGCCGCTTGACGAGCTCTCTGGGCAAGATCGCCTCCAGCCCAAAAGACGCCGCCCACGCGAAGAGAAAAACGTAGGCTTGGACGGACGCATACTGTCCGTATCCGGATGCGCCGAGGCAGCGAGTCAGGAAGACGCTCGAGATGGCCGTGAGCGCGATGCCAGCGACCCTGCCGCCGATCAGGGCAAGCGTGTTTCGTGCGGCTCGATGTGATAGCCCTTCAGAAGGAACGGCATTCGATGCGCTCACCGCCTCGCCGGAAAAGCTGACGGATAACTCCCGCTCCCCGTCTTGAGATTGCTTCCCCACTGCAGCTCGACGTCGAAAGCCTGCGAATCGTTCAGACCAGACGTGGGGGCACCACGGTTCCATCGTAGACGATGGCGCCGATGCCCAGACCGTCCTGATCCGGGGACTCCACGAACTCCTTGGTCTGATAGTGAGATTTGATCTCTCGCCAGAATCGAGGGACGTCGCCGGTCCATCGTCCAGTGTGGCGCCCGTAGCGCGTCATGTAGTCCTCGACGATGTCGTGGAACACCACGATTCCTCCGTCCCGCACCAGGTGACGATAAGCGGCAAAGTCGCTGGCCACACCCGCAAACGTATGGTCTCCATCAATGAAGAGCAGGTCCAGCTTCTCTCCGACAAGGTGGCTTCGAAGCCGGTCCACGGTCTCGGCGGCGTACGAGTTTCCGTCGAAGAAAGCCAGCCGCTGTTCGGGGCGCGAGAAGAACCTCAGTCGTTCCCGGCGACGCACGTAGAGATCGATTCCGACCAGGTGCCTGACCGTGGGAAGTGACTGGCCGAGCAGGAACGTGGTCCCTCCCATGGCCGTTCCGATCTCGCAGACCGTTCGAGGGTGCGTCTCGGAAGCCCACCCGAGCAGCCCCCGGATCTCCGATTCGACTTGATGCGGGCCGAACCAACGGCTCGAAAAGTCGAAGTGTTCCTTGATGGAGCGCAAGCCCAGGAAGTCCCGGTGCGCCGCCTGGCGCGCGCGCAGGTCGCCCCAGAAGGCCAGCTGTTCCAGGTGATCCTCCACGCGCAGGGCGGGCTTCTCGAGCGTTTTGAAGCGTCCAAGGCGTCTCAGCACGCGGGTCGCGAGGTGCGGCAAGTTGTTCATGGCGCGGAGCGAACCAGGTTAGCGACCCCCACCCAGGGGGTCAACTTGGAAACGATCCCCGGTGCTAGATGATCTCACTCGGTTCGAGGAGTTCGGCCCGGCTCGGCCGTGTTGATCTTCAACAACGAAGTCAGGTAGGCTGGCCGCCGACGTTGTGTAGCAGCGAGTATTCAGCGTGACGCGCGTCTTGGTCATCAACGACTACTCGCTGGTTGACAGTTGGAGGCACGTTCGCGAAGGGCGCTCTCCGCGACACTTTCTTTACGGCGTCGACTATCTGGAGGAGCAGGGCTTCGAGCTCACGATACTCTCCGATCAGTGGTCGAGCTGGCTCGCCGCGCTCGATCGTCGACTCGGTCGGCTAGGGACCTTGTTCGGGAGCATCGATCGGCAGGTCGCCGCCATTCGGTCTCTGCGAACGGCAGACGCGATCTACGCTCCCTGTCAGACACAGATTCAGACGCTGACATACTTGCGCGCGATCGATGTTGTTCGGGCCCCCATCATCTGTCTCGGCCATCACCCGCTGATTCGCGGTCGCCTCGGAAGGTTCACCCGGCCTCTTGCGTCTCTGATGTTGCGCGGGCTGTCCGCGATGCCAACGCTCAGCCGAGCCGTCTCCGATGAAGCGAACGCGCTCGCCCGCCGTCCGGTGGCGACCCCCCTGGCGACCCCCTTATCTTGGGGGCCGGACGCTGGCTTTTACCCTGCTGCTCAGTATCCCGGTGAGGGTATCCTTGCGGCAGGCCGCACGGGACGCGACTTCGTCACGTTTGGTCGGGCTGCCACGGCGGCTTCAGTCCCCGCGACGATTCTTACGTTCAAGGACGCCACCGCACCGGAGTTTGCGTTGTTTGGCCCGCGGGTGGTCGTCATGACGCCGGAGCGCTTCATCGACTATTCCGAAACCACCCGGATGTTCTCTGCCGCACGGGCCCTGGCCATTCCCATGGCGGCGCAGGACGGACTTTGTGGCTTGACCAGCCTGATGGACGCACTCGGTGCCGGCAAGGCCGTGATCATGACCCGGAGTCCTCTCATAGACCTGGATATCGAAAAGCTCGGTGTCGGCAAGTGGGTTGAGCCCGGCGACGTCCACGGATGGACCGCAGCGCTGCGCTTCTTCAACGACAATCCCGACGCGGCGGTCGAGATGGGAAGGCGTGCACGTTCCCTGGTTGAAGAGGGACTCAACTATCGGACGTTTTCCGAAGACGTCTTCCGGATCATCCGGGATGGCATCGCCTAGCGAATCGTACCCGTGATCACGAACGTATCTGCGTCATCAGGAGACTTCGCGTCCAGCGCCCGAAGCTCGGTCTCGAACGGGAGAAAGTGAAACGCAGGAACTGGCTTGCCAATGAGCCTGCGTGCGGCCCGCTCGAGCCTCACGACCCAGAGCGAGTTCAGCGCCCGCAACGCGGCGCCCACCTCGTCGGTGAGCCCCATGTGGTCGCGTTCGAACTGTCCCAGCGCTTGCATGTTGGAAAGAAAAGGAGTGAGCAGGGCTTCGAGCTCACCGAAGTCGTATTCGTGCACGTGATAGGGGTTCTTCACGGGCTGTTGGGGGTGACCGCTATACTTCAGTCGGTTCGGCGTGCTCAGAATCAGCTTGGCGTCCGGATTCGCCAGTGCGCGTATCCCGGTGAGGAATCGTTCCGGCGATCGCAGGTGCTCGATGTTTTCAAACGATATGATCACGTCGAATGTGCCCAGAGATCCCGGAAGGTCCTCGGCGTCGGCCCACGATACTGGACTGGCGTCTGCAGGGGAGCGCGCGCGCGGTGCTGTCCGAGTCGTTCGATGAGCTCACGATCGTAGTCGACCGCGACCACGCTCGTCGGCCTTCCGGTGGCCAGGATCTCTTCAGCGTATCCCGGTCCACACGCGACGTTGAGGACCCGCTTGCCGGCCACTTGCGCGGCGGCAAAAGCGTAGCGTTGGCGGTGCATGAATCCCGTCCGTTGCCAGACCGGTGTTCCAGGCTGATTGTACTCGGTGTCGGGCGAATCGCTGCGAGGGTGGTCGACGAAACGCCTGATTCGCCCCGCCCAGTTCTGCAAGGTATTGATCATCTTTCAACGCCTTTGAAACGCTGCGGTGACGCGCGCTTGTGCACGAGACCCCTTTGCGAAGACCCCGTTGAGCCACGGAAGCCAGCCCGGATCGTGGTGAAGCAGGGGGGCACCCGCATCAGTCCATCCGACGTAACCAGCGGCGAGCATTCGCGAGATCAGTGCGTCGGCGCTGGAGCCGTTGAGGCGCAGATAGGGATCGTTCAACTCGCAGATGAAGATCGTCTCCGGCCGATCGAGGATGCGACTTGCGCCGTCCAGAACGCGTTGCTCGTAGCCCTCGACGTCGAGCTTGCAAACGAGGATTCGATCCTCCCGGAGGTCTTCCGCGGAGAGCTCCGCGTCCAGGGTGCTGCAGGGCACCTGGTTACCGGAGGGGACGACGCGACTCTGAAGGTGCTGCTCACCACCCTGAGCAAACGCGACCGTGCCCCGCTGGTCACCGAGCGCCGTCTGCCGGAGGGATACGCGCGGGAGGAGAACCGGGTTCAGGGCCAGGTTGGAGGCCGCTCGCGCAAACGTCGTCGCATCGGGCTCGAAGGCCAGCACCCGGCCCTCATGACCGACCGCGACCGCGGCGTTCAACATGTGCACGCCAATGTTTGTACCGCCGTCGATGACGATGTCCCCTCTGTGGACGACGGACCGAATGAATCGCAGCAGGGGCTCCTCGTACGAGCCGACGAAGATCTGTCGCTCGTAGCTGTCGGTGAGGTCCAGCCGTATCCAGTACCCCGGTCGAACCCGGACCGCGACCCGGCCCCGTGAAAGCCGTTCGGTGGCTCGCTGATGATCCCGCGCCCCGGGAAGGGATCGCGAGCCACCACAACATGGATCAGGCTCAAGGCCCAACCTTGAAGACGCGCACGGGCGCCTTCTGCGCCGGAAGGGTCGCTCATGCCGTTTGCATCCTGGCTTTTCGTTTCATCGACTCTTTCACAAGATGCGTCACTCGGACCAGGTCGGCCCGCATCGTCAGCCACGCGAGGGCCCCGTACACGATCGCGCCCATGACGGCGCCGACGAGAACGCCCAGCCGCGTGGCCCCGAGGCCCAGACCGGTCAGGACGAGGCGCACCGAAAGTGCCATCAGCGTGCTGATCGCGACGGGGACGATGACCGCAACCCAGAAGTCCGTTCCGAGAGCCAGCCGCCGCCGGACCAGCCATGCGAACAGCACCGTGCCGATCACAATCGAAAAGGACCACGCGGCGACCATACCCAGAACGGATCCCGAGAGGGCTCCGACAATGGCGGCCGCCCAGCAGACGGGGATGAGGGCGATCGATGTACGCAACAGAGCGCTCGCCCGTCCGTGCGCGACCAGCACCGACATGGCGAGATAACCTACGGGCGTGACGAGGCTGCGTCAGGGCGTAAAGTCGAAGGACGGGGGCCGACCCGAGCCACCGTGAGGGCAGTAGCGCGATGATCTCCGGCGCAATCGCCACCGTACCCAGGCTAGAAGGCGCAATCACGATCAGAAGCAACCGGGCCGCCGATTTGAATGCCCGGCCCTGTCGCTCATCGTCCGCCATCTCGACCGATGCAGGCAGGAAGACCGAATACATCGCGCCGCTCAGTCTCTCGACCGGGGAGAACACGAGCTTCATCCCCATTCCCATGAAACCCAGCGCCGACGAACCCAAGATGCGCCCAGCCAGGACACTATCGAGCGCACGGCCGATCGTGACCGCGAGGCTGAAGCCGCTCAGATGCGAACCGACACGCGCCAGGGCCCGGGCGTGGCTTCTGGACCAAAGACGCAGGCTGCGGCTTGGGTGGGGAGACCGCCATGATCATGATGCTCTCGAGCACGAACATCGCGAATCCCTTCGTCACGACCAGACACCAAAGCCCCGAATGGCGAGAGCACCGACAGCGGCGCCGCGAGGGTGGTGGCGACGATCTTGATCAGCGTCGCTCGCGAAAGCGGAGCGCAGCGGAGAGCATCGCGATCGGCACGCGCATCGGAGCGGCCAACAGGAATGTGAAGGCGAGCGCGAGCGAGACCCAGGTGATCGCGCTGTTCTGGTGAACCATGCCAAGATTGGCGCGGCCACTCCCGCGACCAACGTCAGGATCCCTCCGCCAATCATGCTCAGCCAGAACGCTGCTACCCTCTTCGCTGGCGTCGATCCTGGGCCGCCCGATCACCGCGTTGTGATTCCTGAATCGCCGATGACGCCCAAAAATCCGCTGACGGTACCGGCCATTGCCAGGACACCGTAGTCGGCGGGCGTCAGCCATCTGCTGAGGAGGGCGAACGAGACCAGCCCCAGAAGGACCTGAAAGACTTGGCCTACCAGTGACCAGATGCCCGAGCCAGCGGCCCGCGCTGCCAGCTGGGATGGGACGGCTGCCGGTTCGCTGGAGACGGCATTCCCGCCGGAGCTGGGCTGATCCGAATCCGTCATCTGAGACAGCGCACGATCTCCTATCACGTCGGCGCGGGGTTGACCATTTGAACGCAGCGCGCCTACGAGGCGGCGAGCATGCGGGTTGACTCCGCGGGAGGAGTGACCTAGCACGTGCCCTGCCGCGAGACACCGGCCCTGGAGGAGCGACCGAAGATGGACATCTTGATGTTCACGCACGTGATGAATCGAATAGGAACCTGGTATCGAGTTTTCAATCTGGCCGCTGGCCTGGTCAGACGCGGCCACTCGGTTCGCATCGCGAAGGTCGGCCTTCAGCGGCTGGTGCCTGAAGAGAAGATCGAGGACGGCGTCTCGATCCTCGAGTTGCCCAGGCTGTGGGGTTCCAGCCTGTTCCATCAGTCGACCCGGATGCCGCTGGACATCACCGCTCGCTTCGCCATGCAGCTCTTCCATCGCTACGACGTCGTCCATGCTTTCAGCCATCACCTGAATGCGCTCCTGCCCGCGCTGCTGGGGTCTCGAAGTGGGCGCGGTGCCACCGTGCTCGGCGATCGGGACGATCTCTGGTCCGAGGGGGGGCTCCTGGGCGCGCCGGAGCGACCCGGGTTGCTGGCCCGCGCCGACTACCGCTTTCACCGCTGGACCGAGTACAACATGGCCCGGTGGCTGGGGACAATGACGGTCGTCAGCGATGATCTCGATGAAGCGCGTGCTCGAGACCGGGGTGCCGCCTCTTCGGGTACGAAAGCTGATTAACGGCTGCCCCATCGATCGCATCCGGCCCGGTGACCGCGCCGCGGCGCGAGACAAGCTTGGTCTGCCCCACGACAGAAGATCCTGCTGTTCATCGGTGTCGGCCAATACGATGTCGATCTGATCCTGGACGCTCTTGTGCACCTGCGACAGGACACGCGCCGGCAGACGTCTGCCGTTGACTGTGATCGTCGGCCGCATGCCGATTCGATGCGAGCGCGCGCCGAGGCCCGTGGGGTGTCCGAGGATGTGCTCACCACCGACTTTCTCAAGGACGCCGAATTGCCGCCGTACCTGCAGGCCGCTGACGTCGGGCTGCTCCCCTTCGCCGACAAGCCGCTCAACTGGGCTCGTTTTCCCATCAAGCTAGGAGACTATCTTGCGGCCGGTCTTCCCGTGCTCACCAACGCCGTCGGTGAGATGGGTCGCATCGTGCGCGACGAGGACGCGGGCGAGGTCACTGGCTCGGATCCTCGGGCTTATGCCGCGGGGATGGCGCGCATGCTCGACGACCAGGTCAGACTCGAAGGATGCCGCCGAAAGGCGCGCGCCGCCGCCGAAAAGATGAGCTGGAGCGCCGTGAGCGGCGAGCTCGAAGATTTCTACCTCACGCTTCGAGCCGGTCAACGCGCGGCCGGCTGATCTGTCGGACAGCGCTCAGCTCGCGAAGAGACCCAGCTGATCTCGGTGGTCTCTCGCCCAGCGGGTGATGGTGTCCAAGGTTTGCTCGCGTGACTCTTCGGGTCTCCAGTCCCACACGCGTTCGGCGGCGCGACTGTCCATCACGAAGTAGGGGATGTCGTAGAGCCGCGTCTCGGGAACGCTGCCCAGAGGCGGCGGCGGTCCGACGTGCTCTCGGCAATATGATGAAAGCTCCAGCAAGCTCATCGAACGATCCGGACCTCCGCCCACGTTCAAGATGCGCGGAGCTGCCGCGCCCGGATTTCGAAGCTGCTTGTCGAGCAGCTTGGTCAGGTCGCGTGGCGCGAGGAAGTCGCGAACCTGCGTGCCCCTTGCCGCCGAAACCGATGTACGACAGGGGCTGCCGCAGCTGCCACTGGTAGATCCAGTAGGAGAATATGCCCTGATCGATTCGGCCGAACTGGCCCGGCCCTGCGATCACGCCGCATCGATCAATCCAGAGCGGAAAACCGAACGCCGCCGCGTATTCGAGCGCCATGATCTCCGACGCCAGCTTTGTACCGCCATAGAGCGAGACCGGGGCCTTGGTCGAAAACGACTCGGTGACTCCCATCGCCGAGCCGCCAGTGGGCATGGGACGGTTCTCGTCGACCACGAATCGTGTCTGGGTCTGCGCAAGCGGGATCGAATTCAGGGCTTCGATGGAATAGACGCGGCTCGAGCTGATAATCACCAGGCCGGCGCTCTCCCGGCGGCACTTTTCCAGAAGATTGAGCGTGCCTACCAGATTGTGCCCCACCAGTTGTGCACTGCCCCCCTGTACCCCCGCCAGCACGCTAGGGTTGGCGGCGCAGTCGATGATCCAGTCGCAAACCGGCAACTCGACAACGTCATCGACGACGCGCAGGTCGCCGTGAACGACCGCGCATCCCAATCGCTTGAGGGCGGCGATGTTCGTCTCGCTGCCGCGGCGGCTGAGGTTGTCGATCCCGACGATCTCGGCGTCGATGAACGAGCCCTTCAGATCGCTGGCAACGTGGCTTCCGACGAATCCGCAAATGCCGGTGACCAGGATGCGCATGTTGTCAGCGTGCCGCTTCTCGCGCCCGCCAGCTATCCACGATCTCCTGAACAATCTCGCGAAGCGAGATCTCGATCTTCCAACCGGGGTAGTGCGTCTTGAGCTTCGTCAGATCGGAGATGTAGCAGATGTGATCGCCGACCCGCGGCGTGTCGACGTATTCGGTCTTGAGGCGGCGCCCGGTCAGCTGCTCGACCAGCGTCGGCGGCCTCGACGATCGAGCAGCTGTTCTCGCGACCTCCGCCGATGTTGTAGACCTCGCCCGGCCGCGGCGCCTCGTAGAATCGGTGGATCGCCCGCAGGACGTCGCGGCAGTGAATGTTGTCGCGGACCTGTTTGCCCTTGTACCCGAAGACCCGATAGGTGTTCCCGCTCGAGTGCGACCTTCACGAGATACGACAGGAACCCGTGCAGCTCGACGCCGCTGTGCTGCGGGCCGGTCAAGCAGCCGCCTCGAAGGACGCCCGACCTTGAGCCCGAAGTAGCGTCCGTACTCCTGCGCCATGACGTCGGCGGCCACCTTCGAGGCGCCGAACAGCGAGTGCAGGCAGCGATCGATTCGGCAGAGTCTCGGAGATGCCGTCCCGGTCCTCCGCCCGGGCGTACTCCCAGCGCGTCTCCAGCTCTTCGAGCGGAAGCTCGTTGGGGGCGTCGCCGTAGACCTTGTTCGTGCTCGTGAAGACAAAGACGGTCTCGGGCTGGTGACGTCGCAGTCCTTCGAGCAGGTTCATGGTGCCGCCGGCGTTCACGTCGAAGTCCTCGAACGGCATCCGCGCGGCCAGGTCGTGCGACGGCTGGGCGGCGCAGTGGACGATGAGATCGAACCGCTGCTTCTCGAGCAGAGCCAGTACAGCCTCCCGGTTGCGGATATCGAGCTCGACATGCTGGAACGTTTGAACGTTGCCTCCAGGCGGCGCTGGTTCCAGCGCGTGTCTCCACCGGGCCCGAAGAACACCGCCCTCATGTTGTTGTCGACGCCGACGACATCGGCGCCGAGACCGCCGAAATAAGCGACTGCTTCGGATCCGATGAGGCCGTTCGATCCGGTAACGAGGACACGCATGCTGAACGAAACTTAACCCGATCAAACGAGGGCAGCAAGGACGCGCCACCCGTCGCCAAGAGGAGGCACGCCGCCTGACTTATTGCTGTATGGTCTATCGAACCGCCGTGCTAATTTTGCCTTTGGGCCCGCCCTCTCAGGTGCGTCTGTGCTAAGCCCGCGCGTCAGTATCTGCATTCCCACCTTCGACCGTCTCAGCTACTTGCGTGAAGCGGTAGCATCCGCGCGCGCCCAGACGTTCCGCGAGATCGAGATCATCATCGGCGACGATGGAGATTCGGCTGACTTGCGAGCCTGGTGTCTCTCTCAGGCGGCAGAGGACGCGCGCGTCCGCTATGAGAAGACACCCGCGCGACTTCGCCTGGCTGGGAACTGGAACTTTCTCGCCAGTCTCGCACGCGGCGAGTACCTGACTTTCATCGGCGACGATGACCGATTGCTGCCGACCTTCGTCGAGCGGCTCGTCATGAGTGTTCCGGCGGAGCACTCATCGGTCGCCGTTGCCTTTTCGAACCATTTCGTCATCGACGCAGACGGTCACCGATTGATCGACGAATCGCACAAGATGACTCGAGTCTACGGACGGGCAACGCTGCGAAGGGGACCGGTTGAGAACGCTTCAGCCTTGGTCTGGTCGAATTCCGTTCCGATGCTGGCGTCGATAATCCGGGCTGGGGAGGTCCGACGACTCGGATTCAAGAACGACATCAATACGCCTGAGATCGAGCTGTTTGCGCGCATGGCCTCCGAAGGGGCGCAGTTCCTGTTCGTGGACGACTACTTGGCCGAATATCGGGTGCACGCGGAGTCAGAATCGGCGCGCGGGTTGACCCTCGATCGTCTCGCAGAACACCTCGAGCGGGTAGATGTTTCGAAGAGGGACGAACCTGCGAAGCGAGAAGGTCTGAGCTCGATTCTGGTCGCGGGCGTGGCGATCCGTCTCCAACGTGGCGACATCCAGGGGGCTCGTTCGCTGGGGTCCAGCCCCTACTATCCCCGCTATACCGCAAATGCTCGCGCCGGGGCTCAACGGCTGATTCTGGCCCTACCGGATGCGGTGGTGGCGCGGTTCTATGGACCGCTTCGCCGACTCAGTCGATCGATACGGCAGATACGATGGAGCCGACCTGAATGATCTCGAACGTCAGCGGAGATGGCGGTTCGAATGGCTCGCCGGACACAGGGAGGGTCTATGGCTCCGTAAATCGCCGGGTCTTCGAGCACATTCCGTTCTCCACGAAGTCCTTGCTCGACGTGGGGTGCGGTGACGGCACGCTGGGGGCGGCTCTCAAAGCGCGCTCGGGTTGCGTGGTGACCGGCATTACCGCATCGAGTGAGGAAGCGCGTCTCGCCAGGTTGGTGCTGGACGCTGTTGTCATGACCGATCTCGAGAACGCCGATCTGGCATCGCTTGGAACCTTCGACGTCATCGTGTGTAGTCATGTTCTCGAGCACTTGCGCGATCCGGGGAGGGTCCTTGCTGATCTTCGCTCGCACTTGGCATCCGACGGTCGACTCATCGTGGCTTTGCCCAATCCTCTCTTGTGGCGCCAGAGGATCGCTTTCATGGCCGGCAGGTTCCGCTATACGCAGGGTGGGATCATGGACGACACGCACCTCAAGTTCTTCGACTGGATCACGGCCAGGCGACTGGTAGAAACGGCTGGCTATGAAGTGGTGGGGGCCGTCGCCGAGGGGGGGTGTCCCGGCTCGCGGTTCTTGCCGGGATTTCTTGGCGGGGCGCTGGACCGCCTCGCGACAACCATGCGCCCGGGGCTCTTCGGCGTTCAGTTCGTGATTGTAGCTCGCCGATAGCACGAGTCCGACCATGTCCACCAACGTCCAGCTCAGTATCGTCATCCCGACCAAGAATCGCGATGAAGCGCTCGGGCGCTGCCTGACCCTCCTCCAGCCGCAGGTGGATGACACCGTTGAAGTCATCGTCAGCGATGATGGGCGATCGATTCAGACTCGGGACATGATCCAGTCGCGTTTTCGCTTTGCAAGATGGATTCCGGGAGCCCAACGTGGCCCCGCTGCCAATCGAAATCACGCCGCATCAGAAGCGAATGGCGACTTCCTCCTGTTTCTGGACGACGACGTCGAACCGAGTGCCGACTTGGTGTCGAGCTATCGGTCGAGCATTTGCGACGACGTGGACGTCTACGAGGGCCGAACGACCTGCCGGGCAGGCCTTCAGTCTCCATTCGACACTGCCCCGATAAATGAAACCGGTGGCTGGCTTTGGTCCTGCAATATGATGATCCGTCGAGCCACCTGGAACTCCGTCGGAGGGTTCGACGAAGACTTTCCTCATGCTCATCTCGAGGACGTCGTGTTCAGAGAACGGATCAGGGCCCTCGGCCGACGGGTCCTGTTCGTGCCCGGTGCGTCCGTCGATCATCCACCCCGCCGTCTCCCGCCAGCGCGATTGTTGGCGCTGCGACACGAGGGCTACTTCATCTACGAGTACAAGTATCTCGGCCGAGCTCCGTCGATCTCACGGTTCTTCTCGAATCTCGTTCGCGCTCGGGTGAGTACGGTCCTTCAGTATCAGCTCAGCTCGGATAGCGTCGTTGCGCTCGGAGCGATTTGCGTGGAGTCGTTCCACGTCCTGACTCATTGGCGGGCATGGAATCGGCGATGGGTCGCAGCGAAACGCTCGGGCGCGATTCTGCGAGAACCCTGGGACCCCCCAGAAATGTCCTGACGGGCGCGTGAGCCCGGCCTCACAGCGCCCGCGACCGAACGACCGAGAATCGATCCTTCAAACGAAGGAACGGTGTTTCGAGGTATCGATAGGACAAGGCCCCCAGCGAGATCACGACCGCAAGAGACAATAGAAGCGTGGCCGCCGGTGCGAACCTCGCCGGGATCTGGGTCGCCGAGACGAGTCGATGCACCGCAGAGATGAGCGCCAGGTGGATCGCATAGAGTCCGTAGGAGATCTTGCCCAGGTACCGCAACGCCGGGTGCGAGAGAAAGTCGGCAACCACCTGCTGGCGCAACGCGCCGGTCAGCAGGCAGGCCGACGCAATCGCTGTAGCGGTGTATTGCACGACGGCGACCGAGCGCTGCTTCTCGATCGGCCCGCAAAGGGCCGCGGTGACAAAGATAAGAACGCCAGCAACGATGCTCGCTAGCGCCGTTCGCCTTGAGAGGGCCGAGATCAATCGCTGCCCCTCGGTGCTGGCGAGAATGATGCCGAAGGCTAGTGGGTCCAGGCGCGTGATCGTCGCCGCCCACATGAAGGGATGCTGGAAGTGCAAGAGCACCGTCAGAACCCTGCACGCGGTCGAGGCCACGAGCATGATCCCCGCGATCCCAAGGACACCGCGCCCCGACCTGAGGACCACGAACACGATCAACGGCCAAGTCAGATAGAACTGCTCTTCGAGGGAAACTGTCCACAGCGGATTGAGCACCGACGATGGCGAATATCCATGGAGTGCGACGGTCCAGTTGCCCAGGAAGACGGGGAACGACCAGCCATGCAGACGAACCATCTGCGTGTACGCCGGATCGCCATACCGGGGACCAAACAAGCCGATGCGAGGCAAAATCATGAATGCGAGGATGAGCAGCGTGAAATACAGAGGCCAGATTCTCAGACTGCGCCTGACGTAGAAGGACACGATCCGTAGCTTGCCGGTGGCCTTCCACTCGAGCAGCAGCAGCCGGGTGATCAGGAACCCGCTGAGACAGAGGAACAGATCAACCCCTGCCCAACCGAAATCATGAATTCCCCCGAAGAGCGCCCCGAGAACCGGAGTCCCGGGGCTGACCAGCGGAGGCAGATGGTGGAAAAATACGAAGAGGAACGCGAAGAAACGAAGGCCATCGAGCTGAGGAACGTAGAATCGCGCTGCTGTCGACTGGGTCATTGACGTTCGTCCCCGATCTTACCCTCCATGAGTAAGAGCTCGAGCCCCGTCAGCGTGTAGGTGATCCGGTGCGTCGTCCAGCGGGCGGGTGTGCCCGATTCAACAAGTCCTTTCAGTTGGGCCTCGCTGCGCACCCACTCGCCTCGGTCGAGTCGGCGTGTGGCCCACGCGAGAGGTCGGCGGCCGGCGCTGAGCGGCCAGACGTTGTCGATGATGATCACGCGACCGGAGCTCTTGACCACCCGGCACATCTCAGCGACGGTCGACCGAACGACGTCATCCCGCAGATGATGAAACAGGCCCATGCACCGACTCTCGTCGAAGCGTCCATCTCCGAGCGGGAGCTCCGCCGCGGACCCAACAAGTCCCAGCCGGTCTGTTGTTCCGGTCACGGCCCCGGGAGCCGCCCCCGCGTATTGCTTCACGTATCGGGGATTGATGTCCAATCCAACGACGCGCCCATCCGCAGGCGATGGCGTCGAGAGTGCCGGCCCGCAACCGATATCCAAGACCAACCCGCGGGATTGTCCGAAGAGACGCTCGTAGGGAGCCCTGAGCATCCAGCCTGCGCCTGGAAGCAGGATGGACTGTGACAGGGAGTAGACCAGCGGATTTTCAAGCAACTTGTACAGACGTCTTGGCCTCACAAGGCACCATTCCCGCGACGAGCGACCGAACGATACACGGCCGCTTGGCCAAACGTGCCGACCGCCTGCCACGACGCCGAACGGAGCTGGGGGCCGGCGATCGACAGATTCGGCCCTCTCGGCGAGCAGACGACCGAGAGCGTCGTCACTGAATCCACTGTGTTGCCAGGCGAGCCAAAGAGCTTTGTTTTCCTTCGCGGTAGCGCTTGGAGGAAAAGCAACCTGCTCGTACCCCGATGCCACGAGGACGCGCTTGCCCCCGAGCATCACAGCGGGATCGACGACCGGGTTGGGGATGCTGAACTGGTCGATGAGGACGAGCAGCGACGGTTGTCGCGCCACGAGCTCCAACGCCCGATAGTGGTCGAGAGCGATGGAAGGCGCGGGGCTGTCGGGAGTCAATGCACGGTGAAAGGCGTGTTGCAGGACATACGCCCCGGTGTTGACCAGCCCGGCGCACACGAGCGCGACCCCGGCTAAGCCGAGACCCCGATGCTGCCGGAGCCTGGTGACGAGCCAGGCCGAGGCGAGCGCGAAGAAAGGTGTCACGGCCACCAGGTACAAGGACGCCGTCTTGATGGAGAAATCGACCGGCGAGGTCGGTGAGCCTTTCGTCATCGAAACAGTAGGGACAGCCAGGCAAGCCAGCGCCACGCAGAGGAAGGGAAAGAGGCTCGATCCTACATCCCGGGTGCGGTTGTTCCACAGCCAGATTCCCAGGGCGAAGGTTGCCGGGAAGAATCCCAGGAGGATGTTCTGGATGAACTGTCCGTGATCGAAGGACAGCATCACCCGACCTCCGCCACCTCCATAAGAGAACAGGCCGATGGCGCGAAAGATCACCCATGCCACGGCGGCGAACGCACCAAACACAGCCAGCGTAAGGACCGGCCGCCGAACTCGCCCGGAGATCGTCCAGGCCATGATGGCGAGACCCAGCGGGAACACGAGCATGACGCTGTAACCGGGCAAGAGGGATGCGAGTGCCGCTGCGAAGCCGAGGCAATTTCGGTTGCCGGAGGAGGTCCAGCCGCAAAGCATGTCGACGATGAGCAGCGACAGGATGAGGGCGAGGGTGTTGTTTCCGAAGCAGGTCAGCGAATGGGGAAGCTGGAGGACGAGGTGGTTTCGAGCGCCCAACGTCAACCAGCTCTGGTGAAGGTGGCCCACCACGGTTTGATACACGTACAAGGTGGACAGAGAGAACAAGGCGAGACCCGCCAGGTGAGGTGCAAGCTTGGCAGAATCGGCGGCGAGGGCGGCCGCCTTCAGGACCCGCGCACATGCTTGCGACAGCACAAGATAGAGGAGCGATCCTGTGATCAGATTGGCCAGAATCAGCGCATTCCCGCCGCGGCCCGACAGTCCGACGAACTCGCTCGACCACGCTGGAAATGCGAAATAGAGCCAGTGGTATCCAAGCGGCCCCGAGTCGACGATGGGTGATGTTGGCAGCGCCGGCGACGCCCTGACTACGCTCTGGATCGACAGCAGGTTTCCGAAGTCGATGAAGTAAAGCCCAAAGGTACTTGACCGACGTAGCGCTCTTGACGCCGTATCCGAGCCAGCTCAGGCAGAAGACCGCCGGTAGCACCACAGCTACCCAGACGCGCTCCTGGCTCGCCGCCAGAGACTGAAGGCTTGGGCCGATGATTCTGCTCGCGCGCGTCTTCCAGACAAGCAGCCAGGCGAGGGACGCCATGAGGCCGTCTGCAAGCGGGGCCGGCATCGGGATGAGCTTGCGCAGGATGTAGGCGGGAGCGAGCAGCACGAGGGTCGCCGCCGCCAGCGAGGAGGTGCGCCTCCTTCTCGTCGCCGAGGGCACGCCCAAAGACGGTCACGAGCAGAAGCCACGTGGGTAAGACAATCCCGGCCAGAAAGAGCGCCACCGCAAGGCAAGTCGGGCCGTCGCCCCCGAGGAACGCGAACGCCGTTGCCCATGCAGCCGCAAAGACTAGCCAGCTCTTGCGCTTCGCGACCGCCGCTTCAGGCGGCGTCTCCTGTCATGTCTCGCCCGCCCAGGTCGAGGACCGCCTCGATCACCCGATCGACTTCATCAGCCGTGAGGTCCGGATGGAGCGGCAGTGACAAGACGCGCTCGCAGAGAGAGCGGGCCACCGGGAAGGAGCGATCCCCGGACCATCCGCGGATCGCTCGCGCGTTGATCAGGCATGGCGATAGGGTAGTGGATCAATGTTTCGATCCCGCGCCGCGCTAACGCCGCCTGGAACAACGGCCGTCGAGACGCCGCGTCGATGAGGACCGGATAGAGGTGACGGTTCGGCCGGCAGGCGGGCGGAACGGGTAGCGGTCGCACCCGCCCCAGCGAGGCGAACGCCTGATCGTAGCGGTCACCGATCTCACGACGGCGACGATTTTCACTGTCCAGCGCCGCGAGCTTCACGACCAACACCGCGGCGTGCAGGGGATCGAGACGTGAGTTGAACCCCTCCTCGACG
Source organism: uncultured Pseudomonadota bacterium (assembly GCA_963778795.1). GTDB lineage: Bacteria > Myxococcota_A > Polyangia > Fen-1088 > Fen-1088 > DASRQZ01. Next base: position 814,865 of record CAVZVU010000001.1, read on the forward strand.
TGCTCGTATCGGTTCTGCTGTCCGTAGTTGCGCAGCCGGCGCAGCCGGGCCGCAAGATCATCGTCGACGCAGGTGACGGCGCCGGCGTCGCCAAAGGCGCCGAGGTTCTTGGTGGGGTAGAAGCTCCATGCGGTAGCCGCGCCCCAGGTCCCGGCCCCCTGGCCGGCGCGCATGGCCCCGTGCGCCTGCGCGGCGTCCTCGAGCAGCGCGACATGACGGCCCGCGGTCAGATCGAGCAGGGCCACCGCGTCGGCGCAGCTTCCATAGAGGTGCACGCAGACGACAGCGCGGACAGATTGGTCGAGAGCGCGCGCGACCGCCGCGGGATCGATCAGGCCATCCTCCCCGACATCGACGAAGCGCGGCGTCGCCCCTGCCTGCACGACGCCTACCACGGTCGGATACGCCGACAGCGCCGGCACGATCACCTGATCGCCGCGCCCGACTCCCAGACCGCGCAAGGCCAGCGCGATGCCGTCGGTGCCGTTGCCGACGCCAACGGCGTGGGCCACTCCCACGAAAGCCGCGAAGCGCGCCTCGAACGTCTCGACCTCTGGGTCCGCCCACGTACCAACCGCTCGCGGCGACTCGAGCCCACGCTGCATCAAGCTCTGGGCGCAGGCGCTGGTACGCGCGCACCAGGCCGTTGAAGGGAACGACCGGTGCTGCTGCCGCCGCGTCATCACCCTTCATCGGATGAACCGCGTGCCAGGTTCAGAAAGGCGTCGTAGTCCCGGATGTAGTCCGCGGCGTCGTAGTGATGGGACGCGAGCACCAGCAAAACCGAATCGGCGGTGTATTGGTACTGGGTCCCCCAGATCATGGCCGGCATGTAGAGCCCCAACTCCGGCGTATCGAGGATGAATTCCTCTCGCTCCCGGCCGTCGTCGCACAACACGTGAACCTGGCCACGTAACGCGACGAGGAACTGCTGACATCGGCGGTGGGCATGCTCTCCGCGCACCTCTTTGGTGGGAACGTCGAACACGACAAAACATCGCTCGGGCGCGAAGGGAACGTCATCACCGATCTCCCGCGCCACCAGAGTGCCTCGCAGATCTCGAACCAGTCGTGAACGCTGCAACCGAACGCCGGAGGGCCCTGTCGCTGCAGCCCCGGCAACACTCGCCAGCTGCGGCACGCGCTCAATCGCAGATCTGGATGCCGGCGCGTCTGGTTTCTGCCTGGAGGTATACCGGATGATACGGGCCGGGTTGCCGACGACGACGGCGTTCGGCGGCACGGAGTGCGTGACGACCGCTCCGGCGCCGACCATGGCGTCACGTCCGATGGTGAGACCGGGCAGGATCGTGGCGTTGGCTCCGATCGAAGCACCACGTCTTACCAGGGTCTTGGGATATTCAGCGAGGTGGTTCTTGCTGCGCGGAAAGCGATCGTTGGAGAACGTGGCGTTGGGACCAACGAAGACGTCGTCTTCCAGTGTCACGCCGTCCCACAGTTGGACTCCGCACTTGATCGTCACGCGGTCACCCACCACGACGTCGTTCTCCAGGAAGACGTGGTCGCAGATGTTGCAGTCCCGGCCGATGACGGCGCGTGGAAGGACGTGAGCGAAGGCCCAGACTCTCGTTCCGGCGCCCACGCTGCTGCTCTCCAGGATCGCGCTCGGGTGGACGAAAACTCCCTCAGGGTTGTTGCTGGACCTCGTCGTCATTGAAGGATTCGCTCGACATTACTACATAATTCGGCCGCTGCTTCGAGTTCTCGAAGGTGCGCCACAGGTAGCCCCCAATCAGGCCCAATCCGAAGCAATTCAGGCCCCCGAACAACGACACCAGGACGATGGTTGCGGTATAGCCCGGCACCGGGACTGAAAAGAAGAGCTTGAGGAACACGACGACCGACGCGTAGGTCGCGCTCGTCGTGAGTCCCAGAATTCCGACCAGCAGCAGCATGCGGATAGGTAAATCCGAGAACGCAAACATGCTGTCCGAGAGGTAGCGCAGCTTTCGGGAGAACGTCCAAGCCGATCGACCGATCGCTCGCCGCCGTCGAACGTACGGGACGTTGGCGCGCCGGAAACCCACCCAAAAAAGCAACCCCACCAGCGAGCTGTTCGCCTCGGTCAAGCGCACAATCTCTCGCTTCACTTTCTCTGTGCAGCCGAGATGTCGACGCCCCCCGGAGGGACCTCGGGTTGGATCCAGCGCCGGTAGATCGACCAGAACAGGTTGGAGAAGAGCCGCGCCACCGCCGGATCTGCCCGACCCGTGCGCTGTCCGACGACGACATCGACGTCCCCTCCCCGCAGCACGCGATCGAACTCGACGATGAGCTCCGGGGGCTCCTGTAAGTCCGCCGCCATGACTGCCAGACGCTCGCCGCGCGCGACGGCCAGCCCCGCGCGGATGGCGGAGAATGATCCGAAATTGCGCGACAGCGCGACCAGCGTCGAACGGTACGGTTGCTTGGGCAGCGCCTCTTGCAGGAGCCGGTAACTTTCGTCCGGGCTTCCGTCGACGACAAGGACCATCTCGACGGCGCCGCCCAGATCCTGGTGGAGGCGGCCAAGTGCCTCGATCAATCCCGGAATGTTCGCCGCGCTTTTGTAGATGGGAACGATCAGAGACAGCATGAGATCACTGTCCGCGCGAACGGGCTGAGCGCCAACTTCTGGCGCGCGCCAGCACCGTCTGGGCCGCTGCGCGCGGAAGATCCCTCAACAATGCACGGAGGCTCGGCTCGCGCCGGACGATGCTGTCATGAACCCACTCCCACCTGCGATCACGACACACCTCACGTACGGCGGCGAGCTGAGGGTGCCTCTCGAAGGCGCTGCTCGCGACGAAGAGCATGAGGTTTTGCCGGAACCACCACGCAACGTCTGGGTGGACGGCGATGCGCGGACGGATGCAATCCAGCGGTTCGTAGCCGTGAACGGCAAATCGACCGCTCCAGTACTCCGGCCAGCGTTCATTGATATGCCCGTGACCTCCCTGTCCGGGGATCGCCGCCGAGAACGCCACCACCGGGGCGAGCTTGGTCAGATCGGCCACAAGGCCCGCGGACCGGGCGTCCGGCAGGTGCTCAGCGACCTCGAGGCAGACCGCCAGATCGAACGTCTTGTGGGTCACCAGTGGCTGGAAGAGGTCCCGGGGCTCGAAAGTTTCGGCCGGAATCAGCAGCTCATCGCGCGAAACGTAGTTGCCGTCGTATCCCACGACCGTCGGTACCCCGCAGTCCAGGAAGGACCGCAGCCACGCGCCTCGCCCGCACCCGACGTCCACGACGCTGCCCGGGTGAACGAGATCCACGAGCATCGGTACGACGATCCGGGCCGAGGTGATCGAAGGCGTCGTGATGTCGTCGAAGAAGCCCACGCTGTATCGCGGCCGATCGGTCATCCTATCGTCCTGCGCCAGCGGCGGGCTTGTGGGCCGTCACGCCCAGCGTCAGCGGCAGAAGGCGGTGGGCGTGATAGGGCTTCAAGCGCGCCAAGGCTCGAGCCATGGCATTCAACGTGAGGAAGAGGGGCTTGGTGAACACGTAGCCCCAGTAGCGCGAGAGGTAGAGCTCCCCGATGACGATCAACGAATGCAGGTCGGTCTCGATCGCCTCCGCCGTGATGCCGGCGTATCCGGTAGTCTTTAGATCCTCGGTGATACCTTCGTGCGTCCACCGTCGGAAATCTTGAGGGACGGCGTGATATTCGTAGACGAACGGCAGGGTGAGCAGAAGCGCCCCCCCGGGCCGCAAGACCCGGTGGCACTCGCGCAGGAGCGCCAGCGGTTGCAGCGAGTGCTCGAGGACCTGAAAGGACACGACCACGTCGTAGGCATCCGAAGGAGCCGCGATGATCTGCGTGACGGGGTCGATGGTGGTGTTGGCCAGTGGCGTCGCCCCCTCGATGTCTGCGCCTTCGTAGGAGCCGCACCGTGGATCTCGATCGAAGAACTTGCGGTACGGCTGGTCACCGCAGCCAACGTCCAGGATGCGCGCTGACGGCCGATCCGCCATATCCAGCACGCGGGGCGCTTGGCTCTCTACGTAGGCCTCGATGGCTCGGTGACAAAGGTGCAGCGGCGTCCACAAGGGGGACCGGCCGACAAAGTCCCGATACGGCTCGCACCTCTGAACATTCATGACGTCTTCAGCATGCAGGGAACGCGCGCGCAGCCACGTAAATCCCGGTCGCGGACTATACGATCGCCTTCCCCCGGGTGTCCACGTTGCCTGACCCTCGGCCGTCGATTTCAGAACATGAGAAGAGGCCTGTCACCGGTTCGGCACGCTCACGTCGTCACGCAGCATCAGCACATATCCGTCGAGCGACGCGTACCCGTGATAGCCGGGGTAACCTACCTCGTCGCATCGATCGTTCTCTTGAAGCCCCGCAGCGAGCCTCCGATAGGAGTTGCCGTGCGTTCCGCAGAGCAGGACGGGGGGCCGTGGACCGTCCGCAGCGATCCAACTCGTCTTGCCGGGGAACAGCAACCCCGCTTTCGAGGACTGCGTAGGTCAGTCCAAGCTCGTTCACTTCCGACTTGTCGCGCCAGGGTGGTCGCGGCCTCTCGTGCGCTCCGCATCGGTTCCTGCCAGAGCAGATGTCGCGAGCCGATCTTGAAGGCGACGACGGCGGGGGCGATCACCAGGATGACCTTGGCCACGCCGGTCACATGGAGGCGGGCGGCGATCGATGACAGTCCCGCGGCATAGCCCACCAGCAGGAATGCCACGATCGGGAGGATCAACCTCTCGGACAAGACGACCGTTTCAAGCCAGGTCGCGGCCCCAGCTCGACCCAGACATAGAAGGACATCAGCGTGCCCATCGACGCGATGACGAGCAGCGGTGCCCAGAGCCTGCGCCGCCACAGACGGGACCAGTCCCAGCAGCAGCAGCGGCGGATTGACCAGCAGCGCGCGCAGATGGGCTGGCGCGCTGGTGCGGAGGTACTCCAGCCGAAATGACGGAATCCGGGCCGATAGTTGTAGCCGAACCAGACGGTTCCGGTCGCGAGGGCGTTCAAGGTCAGGACCAGAATCAGGCCAAGCATGAAGCCGACGGATGCCGACCTTGGCGTCCTTCAACGCCGCCATGAAGGCCTGGGGTGACCGGCAGCTCTTCTCGAGCAGGTCGCCGAGCCTCGCGATGATGGCCGCGGCGATCGGGATACCGGTGGGCGCGCGGCCATGGTCACGGCCAGCAGCAAGATCGCCGGGCACGACGCGCCGATTTCGCAGTGACCACCAGGCGCCCAGCGCGAGGGCGGACAGCAGAAGATCGGACATCGCCGTCCGCGCCAAGATGACGACCGTGGGATGCGCCAGGAAGATCAACGCCCAGCACGGACTGTGGCCCCACGACTTCAAGATTCGACTGCCCGTCCAGGCGAGCGCAAGGGCCGGCAGCACGCCCATCAGGAAGATCGCTCTCGGTGAGATGGCAAATAGCGGAGCCAGGAGCAGCGGGACCAGCAAGGGGTACTGCGCGACGACCCCGTTGGGCGTCGGATTCCAGATGCCCGGCGCGCCCGGGATCCAGCGGATGTGGCCCTCCAGAAACAGCTTGGCCTGGCCCAGGTACCCGATCTCGTCGCTGTAGCTGAGAGCGCCTGGCCACCGTACGAGCAGCGCGATCAGCCATGCCGCGGCGCCCAGCGCGAACAGGAGCTCCTCACTCTCGATACCAGCGGCGCCGGTCGCGCTCACCTCGGACGAATTCGCTCCAGTCTCCAAAATGTGGCGCGCCGGAGTCTGACCGACGACCCTCTTTTGTCAACTTCCCGTCGATTGGGCGTCGGCTGATGGCTTGACCTGCTCGTTGCGCACATGGTCTCCTTCCGGCCCTCGGATGAGAATCTCAATCGTAATCCCGGTCTACAACGAAGCGCCAACACTGCGGGAGGCAATCCAAAGGGTCACGGCCATCGATCTCGACAAGGAGATCATCATCGTCGATGACGGGTCGACGGATGGCAGCCGCGAGCTGCTTGTCGAGCTGCGTGACAAGGGGCTCGAGAGCTGGTTGCCCCGGCCCGACTCCCGAAGAGGCGGGAACGAGGCGCGGATCCACTTGCAGCCGCGCAATTTCGGAAAGGGCGCGGCCCTGCGTGAGGGATTCGCGCTGGCCACCGGTGAAATCGTCGTCATCCAAGATGCCGACCTTGAGTATGATCCGCGTGACATCCTGCCCCTCATTCAGCCCATCGTCGAAGGTGATGCCGACGTGGTGTTTGGCTCCCGGTTCACCGGAGGGCCCCATCGCGTACTCTACTTCTGGCACATGGTGATGAACCGCGGCTTGACGTTGATCTCCAACATGCTGAACGACCTCAACCTCACGGACATGGAGACCTGCTACAAGGCCTTCCGGGCCGAGGTCATCCGGGCAGTGAAGATCGAGGAGGATCGGTTCGGCATCGAGCCTGAGCTCACGGCGAAGGTGGCGAAGATGAACCTCAGGATCTATGAGATCCCGGTGAGCTATCGTGGCCGGACGTACGCGGACGGAAAGAAGATCGGCTGGAAAGACGGCGTGCGCGCGATGTACTGCATCGTGAAGTACGGGGTGAGACGCCGGCCCTCATGAGCGTTGGCAGGACCAAGCGCCGGTTCGCCATCGTCGCCCCGAACTTCCATCCCCGCATTTGCGGGATCGGAGATCACACGGCGCGTCTCGGAGCGGAGCTGCGGCGTCGTGGTCACGACGTCATTGTGTTCTCGCGGGAACCGGTCGAGCGCCATCCCGACGTGCCGGAGCTGGAGGTCCACGGTGTCGCGGGACCCTTGCCGACGGTGATCGGACAGAAAATCGCGACGGCGATCGAGGAAATGCGCCCGACGGACGTGATCCTCCAATACACCTCGCAGATGTGGGACGCCTGGCGTTTCGGCAGCCCGGCCATGACCCTGCTGGCGTCACGGGCGCGAGACGCGGGCGCCAAGGTCACCCTGATCGCGCATGAACCGTTGGTTCCCTGGTCCGGGCGCCCCGACCTGTTCCTCGGGGCCGTGCTGAAGAGGGTGCATTTCGCCGGGCTGCTCAGAAGCTGCGACCACGTTTTCGTGACCACCGAGACGCGCCTGCGCTACGTTGCACCGTACTGCCACGCGCTCCACATGGCCGCGCCCGGCGTCAGCCGCGTCGGTGCGAACGCCTTGCCGCTCGATCGAGCCGCCGGGTCCGAGCCAAGAGCTCAGCGCCAGGATGGTCCCCGGATCGGCCTCTTCTCGACCGCTGCCGTCGGCAAGAGGTTCGACGTGTTGTTGGATGCCTTCGGACGAATCGCCAGCGAGCTGTCCTCGGCCGAGCTGGTGCTGATCGGAGACCTGGGCCCCCCTGACAGACCCGCGGTCAAAGAGATTCGTAACGCCATCCGCCACCACCCGGCCGGTGCGCGGGTGCGAGTCACTGGGAGGCTCTCGCTCGCGCAGATAAGCGCCGAGATAGACGTGCTCGATGTCTATCTTTTCCCGATGAACACGGGCGCCAATACACGGAGCTGTACGTTGCCCGCGGCGCTGGGGGCCGGCCTGCCGGTGGTGGCGGTTCTCGGCATCGAGACCGACCGCAATCTGTTTCGGGATGGCGAGAATGTCGTATTCTCTCGTGCGCTCAGCGGCGCGGCGTTTGCGGAGGCCACGCTCAGGATCCTCCGTGACCCACCGCTTCGGGCCCGCGTGTCCGCGGGCGCGCTCCGGCTTTATGCGGATCATCTGAGCTGGGAGCGGATCGTAGATGAGCTGCTGGCCGCTATTTGACGGGCCGCGCATAGGACCGGAAGACGGTCCCCAGCAGCTCGCGGCGGCTGGCGAGCTTGTCGGCGCGAACCTTGGGATCGCGCAGCCACAATCGCGCCACTCCGCCGAGAAGGAGCAACTCGGCGGCATGGCGCGCTGCCAAGGCACTCTTGAGAAGGGTGGGATGGCGGAGAAGGTCGTGCTTGGCCAAGAGACGCCACCGGTTGGCGTGAAAGCGCAGAACCCGACGCGCCGTCGATTGCGGGCTTCCCGCCCCCTCGTGAAGGACGTCGATCTGCGGGTCGATAGCGAGCTCCCAGCCCGCCCGACGCAAGCGCATCGAAAAGTCAGTGTCGGCGTCCAAGAAGTCGAACTCCTCGTCGAAGCCGCCCAGCGCGTCAAAGGCTGAGCGACGGAAGGCCAGAGCGCACGAATGGATCGTGTAAGTCGATCCGAAATAACCGGGCGCTATGCGTTGCAAGCGCTGCTCCATGGCCTGGCCAACCGCCAGCCCCAACGCTGTCGGCTCCGGCGCGGAGGCTCCTGTCACATTGCCGGCCCGATCGACAAGGCGGAACCCGAGCGCTCCGAGGTGGGGTCGGCTCGCGAACGCCACGGCGGTGGGCGTGAAGATCTCGGAGATGGGAGCCGCATCGCTGTCCAGCAGAAGAACGACGTCGCTCTCCGTTCGCCGTACACCGATGTTCACGCTCCGGACGTAGCCCAGGTTGGTTGGGTTCGCCACGAAGTGAACCCAGGGAGGCAACCGTTCCCTCAGCGGTTCGCTCGACGCATCGTCCACGACCACCACTTCGACGCGGTGAGCTCCTTTAACCCGAGCCACGCCCTCGATGCACCGGAGGGTGAGCTCGGCGGTGTTGTAGTTCGTGACGACGACACTGATTGAAGGGGTGCTGGTCAATCGCTTTGTTCTCGCGAGCTACGGCAGCGCCATGTCCACGCCGAATGCAGGATCGATTCGATGTCCGACAGACGAGGCGTCCATCCGAGACTGCGTTGCGCGACACGCCCGTCGGCCACCAGAAGCGGCGGAATCCCCGCGCGTCGGTCAGAGATGCGCGTGGGGACCTCTACGCCGCACACGGCCGCCGCGGCCTTGACGAGGTCACGGACCGAATGGCCGCGCCCGGTTCCCAGGTTGAGCTGCAGAGAGCCTCCCCCCCTGGCCAGGTGTTCGAGCGCGAGCACGTGAGCAGACGCCAAATCCGAAACGTGTACATAGTCGCGGACAGCGGTGCCATCCGGGGTGGGGTAGTCGCCTCCAAAAATCTCGACGTAGGGGCGCGAGCGCGCAGCGGTGCTGAGGATGTTCGGGATCAGATGCGGCTCGGGCTCGTGCTCTTCCCCCGTTTCGCCCTCCGGGTCGGCGCCGGCCGCGTTGAAGTAGCGCAGAGCGATGGAGCGAAGGCCGTAGGCACCTTCATACCAACGGAGAGCTTGCTCGAGCGCCCGTTTGGTCTCGCCGTAGGGATTAACTGGATTTTGTATGTGTGTTTCGTCCAGCAGCGCCGTTTGTTGCACGCCGAAAATCGCGCATGACGACGAAAATACAAGGAGGTGGACGCCACGGTCGATCATCGCGTTGAGGAGCCCAAGACCGTTCGCCAGGTTGTTGGCGTAGTAGGCCCGCGGATCAGAGACCGAGGCTCCCACGTACGCGCTCGCGGCGAAATGCATCACCGCTTGAACGCTCTCCCCTTCCAACACGCGTTTCACCGCGCCTTCGTCGGCCAGGTCGCCCACGATCAATGGACCCCAGCGTACCGCCCAGCGATGGCCTGTGCTGAGGTTGTCGAACGTGAGGGGCTCGTGGCCCGCGCGAGCGAGGGCTTTGCATGCATGGCTGCCGACATACCCGGCCCCCCCTGTCACGAGGACTTTCATGATGGTGCCACGACTAACGCTGGTGGAAGATTACTCCCACCCGATCGCCTCCGTCTCATCCGAGCGCGACAAAGAGACCACGCGCGTGAGGAGACGGTCAAGCCGTCACCCGTTTCCGCCATCCTGCTCATGGAGACGCTACGTCCCCCTGAGCGCGCGGACGATGGCGGCGCCTGCGTCACGCCACGTCCAGCGCTCTGCCCGTGCCCGCGCCGCCTGTCCCATGGCGAACAGGCGCTCACGATTGGCGGCGGCTTCGCGGAACCGGTCGACCAGCGCGTCGATATTTCGCGGAGGGACGATCCATCCATCGACGCCGTCGGTGATGCACTCGGGACCGCCACCGCACGGAGTCGTGATGACGGGCGTACCGCAGCACATGGATTCCTGAATGACCAGACCGAATCCATCGCCCAGGGTGGGAAAGGCGCACAGGTCGGCGGCGGAGTAGTGGGCGGGGAGCTCGCTCTTCGGGATGTGTGGGAAGTGATGGAAAATTCCGGCGTAGTCGTTCAGAAATGATTTCGACAGCCGCAGCGGTCCCACCAGGTGCAGCTCGCCGTGGGGAATCGCGGCGCGCTTCCAGGCCTCCAGCAAGTACGGGGTTCCCTTTCGCAGATCATGCGTTCCGACCGCCACGACGGTAAAAGGGCCGGCAGGCCTTCGCTCCCGGCGGGCGAACGATTCGACCGGGAACCCGTACGACGTGACGACAATGGGGACCCGGAGCTCGAGATCCGCGAGAGACTGTTTCGTGAAATTCGACGCGACCGACACCTTCGTCGCCAGGGCGAGCTCGCCGTCCTTTCGTTGTCGTTTCCAGGGAGGCTCGCTGTGCGGTGGTCCGAGTGCCGCGCCCGGCCAACGGCGGAACTCGTCGTGCAGGATGCGTTCGATCGTGAGGTAATGCGGCAGCGGCAAATCCCAGATCCGGCCAAACCCACGTCGGCGAGCCCGACGAAACGTCCACAAGGCGGCGTCTTCGTAGGCATAGACCGCGGTCGTCTCGCGCGGCCAGGGCAGCACTGCAACGGCTGCATCGTGAGCGGCGAAGATCGCATCGTGAGGCTTGATGCGCAGACCGACGCGGCCGGCGGCCTTCGCCACCAACCGTGCGCCGAACTCGACGGTCGCCAGGCTGTGCAGCCGGCCTGCGGGTATGTCCGTCAGGACGCGGTTATTGGCGACCGGCCGCCTGGCCCCCAGGGCAGCTGCCATACGTCCCGACCAGCTCACGTCCCGAAAGGCAACTCCGGTGACGAATCCGCTGAGCTCTCCCGCGCGGGCCAGTCCCTGGGACACGCCGACGGAGAATGCCGCCACGTGTGGGTGAGATACCAGAATCGCGGTCACGATCTGACGACTTGATTTCGGGGGCGAGTCAGCCCGGTATTTCCCGAAGTTGACAAGGAGATCCCGTCGGGCAAACTGCCTCCTGAATCCTCATAAGTGCCGACGGTCTGGGCATGAGTCGCGCCGCCAAAACCTGGCGCTTTCGCATCAAGATGGCGGAGCCGTCAGTCAACGATTCTTGGCAACGATTCTTGGTCAGTCGAACGGATCGAAACGTGCCCCGGCTCCTGCTCTTTTATCACTTCTTCCATCCCGACGACGTGGCCAGCGCGCGCCATTTCGGCGATCTGGCCGAGGAGCAGCAGCGGCGCGGCTGGCAGGTCACTGTGCTCACCAGCAACCGGTCCCGGCAGCGCGGGCAGACCTTCGCGGCGTACGAGAGCTGGAACGGCATCGAAATCCACCGCGTGTCGCGGCCGGACTGGGATCAGTCCAAGCCGCTGGCAGCGCCTGCTGAACAGCGCCTGGATGATTGCGGCGTGGTTCATGCGCACCCTTGGGCTTCGATCGCTTCGACGCGATCGTCGTCGGTTCGGACCCCGCATTTTCGGCGGTGATGGCTCTTGCGTTGCGCGTTGCGTATCCGCGCGCGGCCCTGGTTCATTGGTGCTTCGATCTCTACCCCGAAGCGATCGAGGCCGAAGGCCAAGGCCTCACCGTCCGCTTGCTGGCCCCCGTGGCGCGCAGGCTGATGTCGTTGTCGTACCGCGCCTTCGACGGCATTGTCGACCTCGGCCCGCGCATGCAGGTGCGTCTGGCGGCGTACCGTTCGGGCGTCGATCAGGAGACGCTGGTGCCGTGGGCGTTGGCGGAGGCGGAGCATCCGTGGCCTCCGATGCCCCACTGCGCGAGCAGCTCTTCGGGCACGCCAGACTGGGACTGCTGTACTCGGGGAGCCTTGGCCGCGCCCACGATTTCGCAGCCGTTCCTGGCTGCTGGCGCGAGCGTGCCGCGCGCGATCGGGCGACGCCATTTCGTTCTGTTTCGCGGCGCGCGGCTACCGGGAGGCGGAGCTGCGGCGCGCCGTCACGCCGGCCGACACCAATGTCAGGTTCGCGCCGTTCGCCGACGAGAGCGACCTTCTGGCGCGCCTCGAGGCCGCCGACGTTCACCTCCTCAGCCTGCGCCCCGAGTGGACCGGCATTGTGGTGCCGTCAAAGTTCTTTGGCTCGCTCGCCGTGGGGCGCCCCGTGCTGTATGCGGGCCCCGCCGACTCCGAGGTCGCGGCCTGGATCGCCCAGCATGACGTCGGCTTGCGCATCGCCGACGACGACGTCAGCGCCGGTCGCCGACCGCCTCCACGCGCTCCTGGCCGATACTTCCGAGGTCGCCCGCTGGCAAGCGAACGCCCTCGCGGTCTACAAGCGCGAGTTCTCGAAGCGCGCGGTCAATGATCGCTGGGACGCGCTCCTGCGTCGGCTGGTGACGTCGGACGTGAGTCAGCTGAAACGGTGGCGCAAGCCTGCACCTGTGCTTTACGCGTCTTGACCGATTGAGTAAAGTCGCCCGAATGGCTCGGCGCGTTCTCGTCGTCACAACCGACTGTGGGGTCGGGGAGGACGGAACGTACCGCCCGGTGGGCTCCAGCTCTTCTCGCGCCTCGTGGTCCGAGCGCTGGCCGAATCGACGCGTCTCGGCCAACTGGGTGTGCTGTCGCTCCTCGACAGTCAGCGGGCGATGGAGGGGACGCTGCGAGGACTCTTCTGGCTCCCGCGAAGGCTCCCGGGCTCGAGTTGACGATGCACGGATGCGGAGGGAGCCGCGCTCGGCTCGGGCTCACCTACCTGCGGCAGCGATGGCGGTACGACCTCGCCCTCTTCTTGCACATCAACGTCGCGCGCCTCGCCATGCTGACGCCGCTGTCGCCGCTGTCGCTCTGGCTGGTCGGGATCGAGGTGCGCCGGCGGCTCGCGCCGCACGAGAGGTTCGTCGTGCGCAGGGCCGATCCGCTGCTCAGCATCTCGGATTTCTCCACCAAGGAGATGCAGCGGTTCAATCCCGGATCTTCCGGATGCGCGAACCGTTCACCTGTCGGTGGAGCCCGACGAGCCGTGGTTGGCGGCGAACCCGGCGTCGGCCGCGCCACCGCCCTACCAGGCGGCGACTCGGGATCGGGCGGTCTTGGTGGTGGCTCGCCTGGCGGTCGCGAATCGCTACAAGGGGCATGACCAGCTGGTCGACGCCTGGCCTCGCGTGGTCGCGTCCCAGCCCGACGCCATGCTCTGGATCGTCGGCGAGGGCGACGACGCCGCCCGCTTGCGCGAGCGGGTGAGCGTTTTGCCGGAGCCGGCGCGCCGTCAGGTCCACCTGCTCGGCCGCCTCGATCATGCGGCGCTCCTCGATCGCTACGCGCGCGCGCGCGTCTTCGCGATGCCCAGCACGGGAGAGGGGTTCGGCCTGGTGTTCGTCGAGGCCATGCGCGCGGGGTTGCCCTGCATCGCCAGCTTCGACTCCGCCGCCGAGGTCGTCCGCGATCAGGAGACCGGTTTCGTCGTCGAGCAGGAGGCCGACGCGCTGGCGCAGGCCTGTCTCAAGCTGCTCGGCGACGACGCGCATGGCGGATCGCTTTTCGGCGGCGGGGCGGGCTCGCTACGAGACGCAGTTCACCTACCCGGCGTTCCGGGATCGCTTTCTTCGATCGGTGGGTCTCGAATGAGTCGCGCTGCCGCCAAGACCGCGCTCATCTGCGGAATCTCGGGCCAGGATGCTGCCTACCTGGCGCGGCTGCTGCTCAACCGCGGCTATCGGGTGGTCGGGACGTCGCGAGACGCGGCGATGGCGTCGTTCGCCAACCTGACCCGGCTCGGAATCCGCGATCGCGTCAAGGTGACGTCGTCGTCGCTCACCGACTTCCGCAGCCTCATCCGCGTGCTCCTGGAGGTCGAGCCACACGAGATCTACAACCTGTCCGGCCAGACCTCGGTGGGACTCTCCTTCGAGCAGCCCGCCGAGGCGCTGGAGAGCATCGCCTTCGGCACGCTCAATCTGCTCGAGGCGATCCGCCTGCTCGAAGCGCCCGGTCCGCTTCTACAACGCCTGCTCGAGCGAATGCTTCGGGGACACGATGGGTATTCCGGCGGACGAGAACACCCCCTTTCGGCCTCGCAGCCCTTACGCCGTCGCGAAGGCGGCGGCCTTCTGGCAGGTGAGCAGCTATCGAGAGGCCTACGATCTCCACGCCTGCTCGGGGATCCTGTTCAATCACGAGTCGCCGCTTCGGCCCGAGCGGTTCGTCACCCAGAAGGTCGTCGCGGCGGCCTGTCGCATCGCCGCCGGGAGCCGCGAGCGCCTGCGGCTCGGCGATCTCGCGGTGGAGCGCGACTGGGGATGGGCGCCCGAGTACGTGGAGGCCATGTGGCGGATGGTTCAGGAGGACGAGCCGTCGGACTACGTGATCTGCACCGGTGAGACCCAGCCGCTGTCGGCGTTCGTCGACGAAGTCTTCGCGGGCGCTTGACCTGTCCGCGAAGGACCACGTCGAGGAAGATCGGACGCTGTTTCGTCCCAGCGACATTCGCAGCAGCGTGGGCTCGGCGGCGAGAGCGCGCGAGCGCCTCGGCTGGACCGCGCAGTATCACATGCGCGACGTCGCGCGGGCGATGGTCAGCGCGGCTCGCGGCGGCACTTCGCTGGCTGAAGCCTCGGTCAGCAGAAGCGCGCGACCCAGAGATCGAGCGTCGCCAGCGCGAAGAGCTTGCGTCCGAGATCCTCGCCGGCGAGGTGCCGATCGACGAAAGTCGCGAGCGTTCGCGCCGACAGCCCCAAGGTCGTGACCGAGGCCGCCGGCGACGATTCGTTCGCGGGCGGCCTGGCTGGAGGGGTCGCGAAACCAGGCATCGACGGGGATCTCGAAGCCGCGCTTGGGACGATTGGTGATGGCCGCCGGCAGCTCGGTCTTCAGCACCTCGCGCAGGAGCGCCTTGTTCCGCTTCGAGTCCCGCCTTGGCGCGGGCAGGAAGCGCCAGACCGAGCTCGACCAGGCGGCGATCGAGAAACGGGACACGCACCTCGAGGCTGTGCGCCATCGAGAGCTTGTCGGCCTTCATGAGCAGGTTGTCGAGGAGCATGGTGTGAAAATCGACGTACTGGAGCTTCTGCACGCCGTCGAGCGCCATGTCGTTGGCTCGTTTGAACAGCGCCTCGGTGCGCGCGGCCGGCTCACTCGCCTCCGCGCCGCAGAGCGCGCGCTGCTCCGCCGGCGTGAAGATCTCGAACCAGCTGACGTACCGCAGGCTCTCCGGGAGATCGACCGAGTGGGCGAGCTTGCCTGCTCGGCGCATGACGTTGAGCACGCCGAGCGTCCGGGTGGGAAGGAGATCGCTGAACTGTCCAAGCGGCGTGCGACCATCCGATCGCCGGAGTGGCTCAGCCGATTCGGCGACACCGGCCCAGAAGTAGCGAGCGTAGCCACCGAGGGTCTCGTCACCGCCCTCGCCCGAGAGCGCGACCTTGACGTAAGCGCTGGTCCCTTTGCAGAGGTGCCAGAGCGGCAGCGACGGCGCTGTCGGACAGCGGCTCTTCGAGGCTGCTGACGATGTCGCCCAGGCTCTTGAGCGCGAACGGCGCCAGGTTGAAGCGGACGTTGGCGCTGCCCAGCGTCTCGGCCACCTTCGCCGCATAGCTCGATCTCATCGCCCCGATCCGAGGACGAGAAACCCATCGAGAAGGTCGCCAGCGGTTTCGGGCTGCGTCGGTTGGCGAAGGTGGTGATGGCGCTGGAGTCGAGCCCACCCGAGAGGAAGATCCCCATGGGCACGTCGGCGATCAGGTGACGGCCGATGGCCTCGTCGAGTCGCTCGCGCAGCATACCGGCGAGCTGCTCGTCGGAGCGTGTTCTCGATCGCGGCGGGGCGGAGCTCGTAGTATTGGGTCTCGGTCTCGCGCCCGGAGGCGAATGTCCACCTCCAGCACCGTCGCGGGGCGCATCTTGACGACGTCGCGGAAGGCGGTCTTCGGGGAAGGAACGTATCCGAGCGAGAGGAACGACTTCGACGAAGGAGGGATCGACGGCCGGACGACCGAGCCCGTCATGAGCGAAGGCCCGAATCTCGGACGAGAACGAGAGCTGTCCGGATCCCCTGCGAAGATAGAGCGGCTTGATGCCGAAGGGCCCGCGAACCAGCGTCAATTTGTCGGCGCGCCGATCGAGGACGGCGAAGGCGAACATCCCATCGAGGCGCTTGGCGAGCTCGACGGCGCCGAAGTGTTCGTAGCCGTGGACGAGCACTTCGGTGTCGGTCGCGCTGCGGAAGGTGTGTCCCTCCGCGACCAGGTGCGCGCGCAGCTCGAGAAAGTTGTAGATTTCGCCGTTGTAGACGACCTGGACCTGTCCGTCCTCGTTTGCCATCGGCTGGCGGCCCAGCGGGCTGAGGTCGATGATCGACAGCCGGCGCATGCCGACGCCGACGCCGGCTTCGACGAACGGTGCCGCTCGCGTCCGGTCCACGGTGGCGCATGCTCGAGGCCATCGCCTCGATTTCCTCTCCCTTAACGGAGCCGCTGTTCCACCGGACTATTCCTGCGATACCGCACACGGCGCAGTCGAACCTTATACCATCTTACAGAGGGTGCGGTAGGTCGCGAGGACCCGTTCGGCGCACGCAACCGCATCGAAGGCGCGAGACCGTTCCCGCGCGGCCGCGCCAAGGGTCGCGCGCAGTTCCGCGAATCGTCGATGAGGCGCCCGATCTTCGCGCCGAAGTCGTCCGGGTCGCCGGGCGTCGCGCACAGGCCGTGCTGCCCGTCCGCTGACCAATTCGGGCAGCGCTCCTTCGCGGGAGACGACCGAGGGGATGCCGGCCGCCATCGCCTCGGCGACGACGCGACCGAATCCTTCGTGGCGCGACGCGAGCACGAAGACATCCAGCGCCTTGAACGTCTCGGGCATGTCGCGGCGGGCGCCGGCGAAGACCAGACGCTCGCTCGAGCCCCAGCCTCGCGGCCGTGGCGCGCAGCTCGCCGAGATAGGCCTCCTCGCTGGCGCCCTCGGCGGCGCCGACGACGACGAACCGTGCGCGCGGCCGATCCCGCGCCGCCAGCGCGGCGGCGCGCACGAAGGTGTCGAGATCCTTTCGGGGATGGATGCGGCCCACGGTTCCGACCAGCGTGTCGCCGTCGCCCGCCCCGAACGCCGCCCGGATCTCGCGAGAGCGGCGCGCGTCGCGCGAACGCCGGCGACATCGATCGGATTGTAGAGCGTCGACACCTTCGCGCCGTCGATCCGCGCCTGCGTGAAGATTCCGGACGTTACCTCCGAGATGCAGAAGACGCGATCGGAGAGCCCGGTCCAGATCCACGGTGAGCAGATCGAAGACCCGACGGGGTTGGTCGAGGCTGTTACCGCGGTAGTGCAGGACGTGCGGCAGCGCCCAGCCAGCGTGCGGCGATGGCCCCGTCCAGCACGACCTCCATGTTGGTGTGAATCAGGTCGGCGCCGATGCGGCGCGCGAGGGTGGCGAGGGCCGCCGCCCCGCGCAACAACCGTCGGACCAAAGAGCGCGAGCTCCGCCGGCGAGAAGCGCCGGCGCAAGATCGAAATCGGCGCGTAGTGCACGCGCACGCCCATCTCCTCGTAGCGCGCGACCTGCGGTCCGGGGCGCGGCAGCACCAAGTGCGGCTCGACGCCACGAGGGATCAGCGGCTTCAGGAGACCGCGGAGGCTCTCATCGGGCCCACTCACCTCCTGGGAGAATGGGTTCACGTAAAGGACGCGCAGGGTTTGCCCTTATACCACGCGGGTCGCGAGTTGCGTTTGGACGGCACGAATATCTCCTATACTCTCGACCCGCATGAACATCCTCGGGATCAACGCCTTCCACGGCGACGCTTCGGCGGCGCTGGTCCAGGACGGCCGTCTCGTGTCGGCCATCGAGGAAGAGCGGCTGAATCGGCGCAAGCACTGCGCGGGGTTCCCGGCGCTGGCGATCCGCGCCGTGCTCGAGAGCGGCGGGGTCAAGGCGGGTGACATCGATCACGTCGCGATCTCGCGCGATCCCAAGGCGAACCTGCACAAGAAGATCCTCTTCACGCTGCAGAAGCGCCCGTCGTTCACCAAGCTGGTCAAGAACCGACTCGCCAACGTCGCGAAGGTGCGCGGTATCGAGGACTCGCTGGCCGCGGCGCTGGGCGCGCAGCGCGGCGACATTCGCGCCAAGCTCCACAACGTCGAGCACCACAAGTCGCACATCTCCAGCGCCTTCTTCGTCTCGGGGTTCGACGAGGCGGCCTGCCTGTCGATCGACGGCTTCGGCGACTTCGTCTCGACGATGCGCGCCGTCGGGCGTGATCGCGACCTCGAGGTCATCGATCGGATCGAATTTCCGCACTCTGCCGGGCTCTTCTACACCGCGATCACCCAGTTCCTGGGATTCCTCAAGTACGGCGAGGAGTGGAAGATGATGGGGCTGGCGCCGTACGGCAAGCCGCGCTTCGTCGAGCAGCTCGAGCGGGTGATCCGCCCGGTGAGCGGCGGCCGCTTCGAGCTCGATCTGCAGTACTTCCGGCACCACAGCGAGGGGGTCGAGATGACCTGGGACGACGGGTCGCCCGAGCTCGGCAAGGTCTACTCCGACCGGCTGGTCGACCTGCTCGGTCCGCCGCGCGATCCGGACGATCCGGAGTTCTTCGGTCAAGTGGGCCGACATCGCGCACAGCGCGCAGATCGTCTACGAGCGGATCTTCTTTCACGTGCTCGACCGATCTGCACGAGCGCACGAGGATGACCCGGCTGGCGATGGCCGGCGGCTGCGCGCTCAACTCGGTCGCCAACGGGAAGATCTTCGAGAAGACGCCGTTCAAGGAGGTCTTCATCCAGCCGGCGGCGGGCGACGACGGCACCAGCATCGGCGCCGCGTTCTACGTCGAGCACGCGGTGCTTCGTGGTGCGCGGCACTTCGTGATGGAGCACGCCTATACGGGCCCGTCGTTCAGCGACGGCGAGGTCCAGGCCGCGATCGAGCGCGCCCGCGGGCGCGGGCTGGGATCCGAGCATCGACGTCGTGCGTCTCGACGACGCGGCGCTGTTCCGCGACGTCGCCAAGGCGATCGCCGACGGGCGCGTCGTCGGTTGGTTCCAGGGCGGGATGGAGTTCGGTCCGCGCGCGCTCGGCGATCGATCGATCGTCGCCGACCCGCGCCGCGCCGACATGAAGGAGATCCTGAACACCCGCATCAAGCACCGCGAGACCTATCGGCCCTTCGCGCCCAGCGTGCTCGAGGAGAAGGTCGGCGAGATCTTCGAACGGAGCGAGCCGTCCCCCTTCATGACGATGGTCTACAAGGTCCGTGAGGCGGCCCGCCAGCTGATTCCGGCCGTCACCCACGTCGATGACACCGGTCGTCTGCAGACGGTCAGCGCGCGAGGCCAATCCTCGCTATCACGCGCTCATCAGCGAGTTCTTCCGGCAGACCGGCGTGCCGCTGGTCCTCAACACCAGCTTCAACGAGCACGAGCCGATCGTGGCGACGCCCGGCCGACGCCATCGCCTGCTATCTCAAGACCCGGATGGACATTCTGGCTCTCGGAAATTGGGTTCTCACACGACGTCGAACCTGAGGATGCGAGTTTTCGGAAGTGCAGGCGTCCTGCTACTGTTTCGGAACGACCAAGACGCGCGAAAAGACTCGAGGAGGCTCAGGAGAATCGAAAGGAGAAGTGTTGCCACCCGCGTGCGGCGCCTCGCGCGCCGCACGTCTTTCGAGCGCGACAGCAGTGCGACTGGCGAGGGTGGGTAGCGCGTGAGATATTCTACAATCGGCCTGAAGGGCTCGTCGTCTCGCGTGCACCGACTTAGACCATGCCGACTCCTAGACCAATCTTCATGCGTACCGCTGTCGTAGCTTTCATTCTGTCCATGCTCTGTGCGGCGATCCTGACGCCGCTGGTGAGACGACTCGCTCATCGATTCGGCGCTCTCGACCACGCCGTCTCGTCGCGCAAGATTCACGGCCAGGCCGTTCCTCGGTTGGGCGGCATCGCGATCGTCGTCGCGTTCTACGCACCCCTGGTGGGGCTGCTGTTCACCCACAGCGGCGTGGGCTATACGCTGGGCCAGGAACGAGCACTTCGCCCTGGGTCTCTTCCTGGGGGGGCTGCTCGATCGCCGCCCTGGGTATCTACGACGATCTGCGGGGCGCCGGCGCTCGAAAGAAGTTCGTCGGTGCAGTTCCTGGTCGCCGGGACGATGTACTTCCTCGGTTTTCGAGTCGACGAGATCGCCAATCCGTTCGGAAATCGCCATCGTCGCTCGGCTGGGCGGCGCTTCCCTTCACCCTGATCTGGGTCGTCGGCGTCATCAACGCGATGAACCTGATCGACGGGCTGGATGGCCTCGCGGGCGGCGTGGCGCTGGTGGCCGTCAGCACCATCTTCCTGGTCTCTCTTCAGCGCAGTCAGCCCCTGATGATCCTTTTCTGCGCCTCGCTCGGGCGGCGCGATCCTCGGCTTCCTGTTTTACAACTTCAATCCCGCGTCGATCTTCATGGGCGACACCGGGAGCATGTTCCTGGGGTTCGTTCTGGCGACCAGCTCGATTCGCACCAACCAGAAGTCGTCGACCACCGTGGCCGTGCTGATTCCGATCATCACGCTGGGGCTTCCCATCCTGGATACGCTGCTGGCGATGAGCCGGCGGGCGGTGCGCGGCCGTCCGCTCTTTCGCGCCGACAAGGAGCACATCCATCATCGGCTGCTCGGTCTCGGGCTGACCCATCGCCAGGCCGTGCTGGTGCTCTACGGGATGTGCCTGGTGCTCGGCGCGATCGCGCTCGTGCTGACCTACACGAACAGCGCGGTGATAACCGTGACGTTGCTCGCCGTTCTCGCCGGGACGCTGTTCCTCTTCTTGCGTCGTCTCGGATACATCCGATTCGAGGTGAACCACTTCCTCTCCGACCAGCGCCGGCGAAACCGAGCGCTCCGCGTGGCCGTGCGACCCTTTGCCGACCGCCTCCGGCGCGCCGCCGGGCGCCGAGGAGATCTGGGAGGTCGTGCGCGAGGTCTCCTCGATCTTCGAGGCCGACGCCGTCCGTCTGGAGCTACCTGGGGCGAATCTGTCTGACCAGCATTCGACGATCGTCTTCTCGACCGGGCTTCCGGTGGTCGAGGAGCATCGTCGACGACGTCGACGACGACCCCGACGCCAGTCCCCTACTTTCCGGGCTCGCTTTGGTCTCGTTGGGGTCAGACGCGAGGAGGGATACATCGAGTTCGGATGGGACGACGCCCGCACCGAGCTCGATCGCGATATCGAGATCGCGATCGAGCTCTTCTGCGACTACGTCGTCGACGCGTGCGAGCGAATTCGATCACGCCTGCCCGCCGCGGAGACGAGCGGCGGTTGCGCGATTCCCGAGCGCAGCAGGCTCGCCCCCCTCAGAACTGAGGGGGCGGAGCTGACTCGCTGGCCCTCGTCAACCTGTCGCGTGGGCGCTGCCGAAGGCGGCGGCTCAGGCGCCGGCGGTCGGCTCTTCGTCGGTGGAGGGGCCGTCCCGTAGGTGTAACCGTACCGCGAGTACTTGCGGTAGTAGTAGTAGTGGTACCCGTAGCCCGGGTTCGAGAAGTCGATCTCGTTCACGATCACGCCGAGCAGGCGGCACTTTGCCGAGACCAGCTGGCGTCGGGCATGCGCCGCCGCTTCGCGGGTGGTGCTCGCCCCCTTGACGATCAGAATCACGCCGTCCGCCAGATTGCCCAGGACCGCCGGATCGGTGACCGCCGACGTCGGCGGGGAGTCCAGGATGATCCGCTCATAGCGCGTCTTGCAGTCCTCGAGAATCTGCGCAAAGCGCTTGGTGTGGAGGAACTCCGAGGGATTGGGCGGGATGGGACCGCAAGGTGAGCACGTCCAGGTTGGGGATGTCGGTGTGCTTGACGGCGTCCTCGAGCGTGGTGTTTCCCAGGATCAGCGTCGAGACCCCGACCTGATTCGGCACGGCGAAAGAGCGATGGAGGCGGGGGCGTCGCATGTCGGTGTCGATCAGCAGCACCCGTCCGCCCGCCTCGGCCATGGCGATCGCGAGGTTGATGGCGGTCGTGGTCTTGCCTTCTTGAGGGCTGGGGCTGGTGATGACCATCGTTCGTATCGGATGGTCGGGCGACATGAACAGGATGTTGGTGCGAATCGACCGGCAGCACTCGGCTGCCATCGAGCGCGGCTCGCGGAAGATGCCCAGAGTCGCGGTCGCGGACCTGCTCGTCGCTCTTCCCGTCCTTGCTCCTTGCCTTTCGGGTCGAGCTTGCCCTGCCCGATGATCGGAATCAGCCCGAGGACCGGCACGCCCAGAGAACGTCTCGACGTCGATCTGCGTCTTGAGCGTGTTGTCGAGGGTTTCGATCGCGAACGCCAACACGATGCCCAGTCCGAACCCGCAGGCGAGCGCAATGAGCAGGTTTTGCATTGGCTTCGGGCTCGCCGGGCTGCCCGGCGTGATCGGCACGCTCGAGCACGCGGACGTTGTTGGATCGAAGCAGTCCCGAGAGGTCGATCTCCTTTTGACGTTTGGCGATGAGCTCGTACACCTTGCGCGTTCTCTTCCGCGGTGCGCTCGTAGGGCTTGTATTCGACCCCCAGCTTCGAGAGCTCGATCGCGTTCTGCTTCTCCTTCTCCATCATGCTCATCAGCGACTTTTCGGTCGCGACGAGCGCCTGATAGCTGTTCTCGAAGGTCCGGAGATTGGTGTCGATCTCGTGCTGGTAAGCCTTGTTCACGGCGTCCATCTGGGCCTCGATGATCTTGATGCGCGGGTGCTCCGGCCCATATTTCCCGGCGAGATCCGCCTTGGTCCTTGGCGAATGTCGAGGAAGGTCTCGCGCATGTGCTGGAGCGACTTCCATTCCCTCGACCGCCGGGAACGCTCTCCTTGTCGGCCTGGTCGTGCGCCGCCTCGATCAACGTGCGCGTCGATTCCAGCTCGAGGCGCTTCATCCGAATCTCCGCGAGCTTCTCATTCAGGTGTCTGGAGAATCTGCTCGGTCATGTTCTGCTTTTGACCGAGATCGATGTCGAGCAGCCCACGGTCCTTCTTGAACTTGAAGAGGGCGAGCTCGGAGTCTTCCAGCTTCTTGCGAAGCTCGACCTCCTGCTCGCTGAGCCAGGCGTTGGCGGCCCGGGACCCTTCCAGCTTGTAGTCCAGGTTGGATTCGATGTAGGTCTCGGCGAAGGTGTTGGCCAGGATCGCCGCGCGTTCAGGCTTGCTATCCCGAACGACGATCTGCGAGACGCGCGTGTCCTTGACCGGCTTGACCGACACCTGGCGGGCGAGCGCACGGGCCAGGGTCAGCGGGTCGCCACCCGGGCCTCTGACGGCCAGGGCGGCGTAGTCCGGATCATGGGCGAGGCCGAGCTTGTCAGCGACCCTCTGGGCGACCGCGCTCGATTGAATGATCCGGTACTGAGTCTCGAAGAACTCCTTCGGCGCGTAGAAGCGTGCCGGTCCCCAGCTCGACGGCGTCCTTGACCTGCAGGACCTGCGGGGCGTTGGTCTCGATCAGGATCTGGCAGTTCGCCTCGTAGATCTTCGGCTGCCGATACGTGTAAACGAACGCGCCGGCCACCCCCAGGATCGTCGACAGCGACCACGAACGGCCATCGCTTGCGGATGACCCGCCAGTAGGCGCGAAGGTCGATCTTCGTTTCGAGCGCCTCGGGGCCGCTCGGTGACTCCGTCCCCGATCCGTCAAGCGATGTTTCCACGGGCCACACAATAGGGCAGGCGGGTCGTTCTCGCAACCCGCGCCGGTGCGCTGACGGTCCGGTGATTTCGGTGTTCCTGTCAGCCGTTTGACGGAGCACCCGGAAAGCGCGATTGCGGCATTCGCCACGTCCCCCGGCGCTTCGATGGGGACGAGGTGCCCCACGCCCGTCCAGGCTGCCGACACTCCCCGGGCGCGGTCCGGCGTTCACCGACGATCGACGTCGTCGGCGCCATCGAGCCAGACGATCGGACACCCGATCTGGGAAATGCGATCGCTGCAGATCCACGCCGTCGATCGCCGCGAAATCGGCGCAGCGTCACCGCCTGCGGCGCCGCGACGCCGGCGGCGACGAACGCGCGGCGCAAGCCCGGTTTCGCGGACGGCGAGAACGCGCGTTCGGCGAGCCAGGCCGGGAAGCGCGGTCGTAGTCGTTCTCGAGCACGCTCATCAGATCACGGCTGACCGGCAATCGCGGTGCCGCGGCGCACAGAACCAGGCCCGCGACCTTGTCGGGCCAGGCCAGCGCCGCTTCGATCGCGACCAGCGCGCCCATCGAGTGCCCGACCAGCACCGATGGTCCCATTCCGATCAGCGCCGCCAGCTCGCCGGTGGCGTCGCGATAGTCCGGCAGCGTCGGGCCGGCGACGCGTCCGCTCGCTCAGACGTCGGGCTCGGTCCGTGCCCAGGCAGATCGATCGCGACGGCGCGCGTCACGCGGCGCGAGGCGCGCCATCACCATCATCCAGATCGCCGACGATGCGCCGGCGCCGTGGATCAGACAGGAACGGGCGCCGCTCCCGCGCGTCGCTCGCCGCGCTCCGCGTAGTGCACGCGCCCCGCGCCGTGGCAGCGAGCGAAGGGCACGGCCGCTAGCCCCCGGACTTGAGCTTCTTGACCTCGGCGATCAGCGCCGGGATCGCGGCCTCCCAGGTGGCGACCAGGCCGTAGTCGGCGACCTGGAAGATCGGGGCCTCGGTGTCCTTGTTGATGGCGACGATGACCTTGGACCCCTTCATGCCGGCCAGGTGCTGGATCGCGCCCGAGATCGCCACCGCGATGTAGAGATCAGGCGCCACGACCTTGCCGGTCTGACCGACCTGGAGATCGTTGGGGACCATGCCGGCGTCGCAGGCGGCGCGGCTGGCGCCGAGCGCCCCGCCCAGAAGGTCGGTGAGCTGTTCGAGGATCTTGAAGTTCTCGCCGGCCTTCATGCCACGCCCGCCGGAGACGACCACCTTGGCCTCGCCGAGATCGGGGCGCGCGCTCTGGGTCGCGTGCAGCGCCACGACCTCGGCGCCGAGCGTGTCGATGTTGCCCGCCGGGACGTTCTCGACGGTGCCCGGGCCCGAGGCTGGCGCGGCCGGCGGAAACTCGGTCTGGCGAACGCTGGCGACCAGCACCGGGCCGCTGACCTCGACCTCCTCGATCGAGTTGCCGGCGTAGGCTGGACGGCGAAAGCGGTTGGGACCGCTGACCGCCATCACGTCCGACACCATCCCCGCGCCCAGCAGGGCGGCGGCGCGCGGAAGAATGTCCTTGCCGCTGGAGGTGGCGGTCCCGATCAGCGCCGCCGCGCCGGCGCGCTTGACGGCGTCGACCATCAACGGCGCGACCGCCTCGGCGAGCGGTGCTGGTGATCCCAGCTTCGGATCGTCATAGGCCAGCACCTTGGCCGCGTAGCGCGCGGCGTCCTTGGCGGCGGCGCCGACGCCCGAGCCGATCACCAGCGCGACCAGCGACCCTTGCAGCTTCTCGGCCAGCCGCGCGCCGGCGCTGAGCGCGTGCAGCGAGGCGGCGCGGATTCCAGTCTCGGAGACCTCGCAGAAGACGACGACCGATGCCATCAGATCACCTTCGCTTCCGTGTGGAGCTTCTGCACCAGCTCGTCGACCGAACCGACCTTGACGCCGGCCTTGCGCGCGGGCGGCGCCTCGTACGACAGCACCTTCATCAGCGGCGTCGGTGACAGACCGAGCTCGGAGAGCGCGATCTCGCGGATCTCTTTCTTCTTGGCCGCCATGATCCCCTTGAGCGAGGCGTAGCGCTGGGTCTCGTCCCACTCGGCGTCGGCGCCGGCCAGCGCTTCGTTGCGCACCGCTTTCTTGCCGATGATGCGCAGATCGACGGTGACCACCGCCGGCAGCCGCACCCGCTTCTCCTCGACGCCGGCGTCGACCTCGCGCGTGACCGTCGCGGTCTTGCCGTCGGCGGCCAGCAGGCAGCTGGCGAGGAAGGTCGCCTGCGGCCACCCGAGCAGACCGGCCAGGATCTGCCCGACCTGATTCGAGTCGCCGTCGACCGTCTGCTTGCCGAGCACGACGAGATCGGGCTTCTCCCGCTCGACCACGGCGCGCAGCACGTGCGCCACCGCGTCGGCGTCGAGGGCGGCGTCTTCGGCGCCGACCAGGATCGCGCGGTCGGCGCCCATCGCCAGCACGCCGCGCAGCTGCTGCGAGACGTCCTTGGGGCCGATCGAGATCACGACCACCTCGCCCGAGCGCTCGCCGCCTTTGCCCTTCTCGGTGAGTCGCAACGCCGTCTCGACGGCGTACTCGTCGAAGGTGTTGATCTGCCAGCTGGCGCCCGAGAGGTCGATCTTGCCGGCGCCGATCTTGAGCTTCTGTTCCGGGTTGGGAACGCGCTTGCAGGTGACCAGAATCTTCATCGGCGGGAGGTTATCCCACCGCGAGCCGGAGTGCCTCTTCCAAACAAAACAGGATCTCGTCGTCGATGTCGACCAGGTACACCGTGGATGGTTTCGGCTGCCGGTGCGCGCGCAGCTCGTCGACGATCGCGCGCGCGGCGTCGGCCGGGTCGACGCCACCAAGACCAGTCCCCATGCCGGGCAGAGCGATGACGTCGAACTCGTGTCGGGCCGCCGCCAGCAGCGCCGCGCGGGTCGCGCGCCGGACATTCTCGACGCCAACCTTGGTGCCGGGCTGCTCCATCGTCGGCGCGTGGATCACGTGCTTGGCCCAGAGCTGGCCGGCGTTGGTGACCACGGCGGCGCCAACGGCGATCGGCGCCAGCGACATCGCCTCGCGCTGAATGGTGGGCCCGCCTTTTCGAGACAGCGCCGCGGAGACGCCGCCGCCCATGATGCCCAGGGAATTTGCCGGGTTGACCACCGCGTCGACCGGCATCGCGGTGATATCGCTTTTCGCAAGGTGTATCTGCATGACCGAGGCCGAACTGGGCCGAGGGGAAGTTAGCATTTTTCGGCCACCCAAGGGCCAAAATTGGCCCCAACCATTACAGGCCGCGACCGCGCTGGCCCCTTTGGCCGGGCGCGGCCGACTCGTGGCCGGGACGGACGGGCGCCTCTACTACCTCTTAGGCGATGAGCTTTTCCAGCTCTTGCTCCACGTTGCGCTCGTCGGAGGAGCGCGCGACCGATAGCTCCTGTACGATCAGCCCACGCGCCGTGTCGAGCATCCTCCGCTCGCCAAACGAGAGTGGTTTCAGACCCTTGAGCCGGTAGAGATCGCGGAAGACCTCGGCCACCTCGAACAGGGAGCCCGACTTGATCTTCTCCATGAACCCCCGGTAGCGGCGATTCCAGGTCTGGCGATCGATGTGAATCTCCTTGTCCCGGAGAATCTCGAGCACTTCCTGAATTTCGTCCTTGCCAGCGACGCGCCGCAGACCTACTTGTTCAGCCTTGTCGACTGGCACCAAGATCCGCAACCCGCTATCGAGTGCGCGCAGTACATAGAAGCTCTGGATTTTACCGAAGATCTCCTTCTTTTCGATCCCGACGATCTCCGCAACACCCTGCGATGGGTAAACTGCCTTATCACCAATTGAGAATTCGGCTGACACGGCGTGACCTCCTTGGCGTCCTGAATTTCTGGAAACGCACCCCGCGCAGGCTCTGTGACGCCCACCAACCCTCCAGACCGCCACCGAATCGCAACCTGCTGAAAACACTGCTATGAGCAGCTGGCACTTACGTTCTCCCACAACGCTATCGTTGTCGGATACATGCTGTCAATGACTTTCACTGTATCTCCTC
This sequence comes from uncultured Pseudomonadota bacterium, assembly GCA_963778795.1. Lineage (GTDB taxonomy): Bacteria > Myxococcota_A > Polyangia > Fen-1088 > Fen-1088 > DASRQZ01. The sequence continues at coordinate 842,536 of CAVZVU010000001.1, forward strand.
GTACAACGGTATCGGCTTTTACCGCTTTCCCGTTTCGCTTTGGCCGATCTTTTCTGAGATAGTGATCGGCACGCGATGGCGCGCCACGACGCTCTCGATGAATCGATGGCCGGTGTTCCGGCGCCGCGGGCATCGAGCGGCCCCCTCCTGCTGTCGCCCTCCTCGGCGACCGTCGCCGCGGCATTGCCGCGCGTCGGTTGGAAACAACTCGGTTGGCTTGCGATCGCCGCGCTGGGCGTCGGCTTCGGCGGCTATCTGTACCTCGTTCCCTACCGGCAGCTCACCGGCACCCTCGACAGCCGCTCACACGAGCTGCGCCAGGAGCGGGCACAGGGGCAAGAGCTGACGGCCGATCGCGATCGACTCAAGGCGAGCGTCGACACCTTCGAAGCCACCGAGCGCGAGAAGGCTGCGCAGGGGGCGAAGAACCGAGAGATGCTCGAGTCGCTGGCGGCGCAGCTGAAGCCGCCGCTGCAGGAGCTAGGGGCGACGGTCACGCTGGGCGAGGGTCGACTGCGAATCAGCCTCGCGCCCGACAAGGCGATCGACAAGAACGGCATCGACGTCTCGGGCGAGGGAAACGCGGTGTTGAAGATCCTCGCCGGCGCGATGAAGAGGAGCGGGGGCGTCGCGCATATCAAGGCTAAGTTCGGAACCAGCCCCGCGCCGAAGCAGCTGCGCAGCTTGTTCGGCACGGTGGGCGAGGTGTCGGCGGTGCGCGCCGCGCGCGTGATGTCGGCGCTCGAGGGCGCCGGCCTGCCGCCGGAGCGCCTCACGATCGTCGGCCAGGCTGATGCGTCGACCGACGCGCCGAAGCCGGCGGTCCGCGCTGGCAGCCGGCGCAAGCGCGCGGCGGCGGCCGCCGCAGCAGCGGCAGCGGCCGGCGCGGGGATGGGCGAGCGGCTGGACATCGAAGTAGAGCCCGGTTAGTTATCTGGCGTGCGACGTCTGCTCGCCGGCGCGATCGCCTCGTCACTGGCGATAGCGTCCCCCGGCTGGGCATACGACTTCTCCGTCGACGTTCGCACGATCGGCCAGGGGTACCAGGTGCGCGGCTACGCGCCCAACGGCGCGAATGAGCTGCTCACGCGGCGGCGGCTGACGCAGTATCTGAACCTGAACGTCTTCGACATCGAACCGGATCGCTGGAAGGCTCCCGCGGGCGGCCGCAACAACATCTACGTCGACGTGTCGCTGCGCTTCGACACCGACTTCGGCGGCTACATGCTGGGCCGACCGCGCGGTGTCGACGAGATCCACGAGCTGCAGCAGAACCAGGTCGACATCCTCTACGCGCTGGTCGGTGGCCGCGACGTCGCCGGGCGCCTCGATTTTCAGCTCGGCCGCCAGATCCATTTCGACCTGGTCGATTTCTATTCGTTCGACGGCGCCGACGTGACCCTGCGCCTGCACGCGCCGCTGGTCGCCGAGGCGTTCGCCGGGACCGAGGTGCGCGGCGAGCTCCCGCTGTCGTCGCCGGTGTTCGAGCTCGACGGCACCAGCGCCGGCTCGCGCGATCCGGCGACGCGTCCCAACCAGGCGAGCGTGCTGCGGCCGCTGGCCGGCGCGGCGCTGGCGCTGGATGGGGTGGGCCCGGTCGGCGTTCGCGTCGCCTACCGTCGCGTCTGGTCGCCGACGGCGGATCGCCTTCCCGGCGAGCCGGCGTCGGGGGTCAACGACGAGAAGGTGTCGCTGACCGGCGGCGCCCGCTGGCGCGATCGGATCTTCGCCACCTTCGGCGTGCGCTACAACCTGCTGGTCGCGGCGTTCGACGATCAGCAGATCGGCGTGCGGGTTCGCTTGACGGCGCGCCAGTGGCTGACGGCGGAGCAGGCGTATCTGGCGCCGACGTTCGACGGTGATTCGATCTGGAACGTCTTTTCGACCGGCGCCTACCGCGACTTCCGCGCGACCTACGAGGTCGCGATCGCGCCCGGCGTGAAGGCCAACGCGCGCGCGTTCGTGCGACTGTTCACCAACCCGCCGGGCGAGACCATCGCTGGACAGGACCTCGCCGCGCAGGCGCCGGGCGGCCGCCTGGCCGGGGGCGGCACCGCCGGCGCGGAGGTCAGGCGGTCGCGCGCGTTCCTGCGCGCCGATGGCTACTACGACGATGGTTACGGCGGACTCAAGGTCGGCGCCGATCTCTCGTCGCGCTACGCGCTCCGGCCGGGACGCTGGGACATCGAGGGGCGGCTCACCGGGTTCGCCTGGCGATCCGATCTTCAGCCCGCCACCAACCGCGGCGTCGTGCTCGGCGTCGAGGCCGGCAGCCGCTACCAGCTGGCGCCGGGGATTCGCCTGCATCTGCTGGCCGAGGACAACGCCGGGACGCTGTACCGGTGGCAGTTCCGCGGCCTGGCGCTCATCGACGCTGGACGCCTCACTATGAGGCGCTTTGTTTCGACGACCGGGCTCGTCGGTGTCGCCGCGCTGCTGGTCGCGCTGGTCGTCACGGCGGCGTCGATGTCGGCGCGGGGGGGCGAGCCGGTGCGCGGCCCGTCTCCGTTGATCTATCCGCGTCAGACGCTGCCCCTCAACTTCGATCACGCTGCCCACCGGGCGCGCGGCGCGACCTGCCAGGGGTGCCACGTCACCGCCGCGTCGTCGACGTCAGCGGCCGACAACTTGATGCCGGGCGAGGCCTCCTGCCGCCTCTGCCACGCGATCGATCGATCGCACCTCCACCCCAACGCGCCGCCCGCCCCAGCGCCGGCGACGGCGACGCCGGGGCGCCCGCCGGTGCATTGCGCGGCCTGCCATCTCGGCTGGTCGCCGGGGTGGGGCCAGGCCGCCGAACCACCGCGTCTGATCGTCCCGCTGCCCAACATCAAGTTCAACCACCAGCTGCACGCCGGCCACGGCATCGCCTGCGAGACCTGCCACGCCCAGGTGTCGACGGAGACGGAGCTGGCGACCGAGGCCGACCTGCCCCGGATGGCGCTCTGTCTCGGGTGCCACGTCGGCGGCGGCAAGCAGCCGACCGCGCGCTGCGGAGCCTGTCATCTCACGCTGCCCGACGGGCGGCTCAAGGTGAACCTGGCGGCCGGCGGGCCGGTGGTCGCCGCGCAGACCGGCAAGCTGGTGCCCTCGGGTTCACTGCGCGGGTTCGACGCGCACACGCCGGGGTTCCGGACCGATCACAAGGCGGGGGGGCGCGACGAGACCTACTGCCTCACCTGTCACCGGCGCAGCGAGTGCCTCGACTGTCACAACGGGGTCGTGCGCCCGCTGGACATTCACCCGTCGGACTACGAAACGTTGCACGCCCTCGACGCCCGCCGCAATACGCCCGACTGTTCGTCGTGCCATCGTAACCAGACGTTCTGCGTCGGCTGCCACCAGCGCACCGGCGTCTCGTCCGATCCCGAGGGCGGGCTCCCGGGGCACCCGCCGCACAATCCGTTCGGGACCGGCACCGGCGTCAAGAGCTTCCACCCGCCGGGCTGGGCGCGCGACGCCTCGGGCGACGTCATCGCGACGCCGCGCCCGAGCAGCCACTCATTTCAAGCCAAGCGAAACATCCGCACCTGCGTCTCCTGCCACCGCGAGGAGACCTGCCTGGAATGTCATTCGGCCGATCCGTCGCGGGGCGTGAAGATGCCGGGCGGCGCCGGGTTCAGCCCGCACGGCATCGGCTTCGCCGGCACCAACCGCTGCCGCGCGCTCGCGGCGCGCAATCGGCGCGCGTGCCTCAAGTGCCACACGCTCGACGACGCCGCGCTCGATTGTCACTGATCGCGCGCGGCGCGCGCGATCAGTGCGCAGGCGAGAGATCGATCGGCCAGGAACCGGTCCAGTATCGGATCGGGCCGGTGTCGCTGTGCACGAACTGCGAGTGCGGGTAGTAACCGACGCCGCCGATGCGCAGCGAGCGCACGTAGTGCAGCACGGTCCGCGTCGGGACGCCGCGGACGCGAAAGTCGACGGCGTGCCCTTCCATGTGCTGGCTGTGGCGCGCCACCTGGTGCCCCTTCTTGCGCAGCATCAGGTTGTACTTCGGCGACCGGTAGCCCGACACGATCTCGATCCGCTTGGCGGAGAACTTGTTGGCGACGCTGGTCAGCACGCTGACCAGCCGCGTATCCATGTGCGTCGCCTGGTTGGTGAAGTGGTCGCGCAGAAAACCGTGGAAACGATCCTCCATCGGTTCGCCCGGCATGATCGGCAGCGCCTCGTGCGTCCAGATGTTGAACAGCGTCGTCGTCGGCTCGAGGGTTTCGCCGGAATGGATCGCGTTCGGCGCCATCGACGCCGTCAGCGTGGTCCGACGCGACGGGTTCTTGCGCGCCGTCACCGCGACGCCGCGCATGAGCTCGGCGTCGCTGGTGTGAAAGTCGGGGCGCAAGGTCTTCTCGCGCAGCCACTCTTCTTTCTTGGACAGCTCGCGTGAAGCGCCGGGCGTGAAGTGCACGCCGCGCGCGGCGACCGGATCGAAGACAGCCGAAGGTGTGTCGATCTCGGACAGGGTGGCAGGCGGATTTGAATCGAGCGGAATCGCCAGAAGGGCGAGTAAGTGAATCACACACTCAGTATAGTCGCGAAGCCCGCGGTCTGCTCGGTGTGCGGTGCCGGTGCGCGTAAATTCAGGTGGGTTATGAACCCGGGCCAGGTGCGTTATGAACGCGCGCGCCGACCGCCGATACCGATGAGCTGGTTGAGCGACCCGGACTGGAAGCCGCCCAGGTCGAGCGCCACGAAGGTGAACCCTTGAGCTTTGCCGAGCGCGACAATCTGCTCGCGCACGCCCGGCTCGAGCGCGCGCGTCATCGCCGTCGCCTCGAGCTCGAGGCGTGCGACCTCGCCGTGGTAGCGGACGCGGAGCTGCCGGAACCCGAGCGCGCGCAGCCCGTCTTCGAACCGGTCGACGCGCCGCAAGCGATCCGGGGTGATCTCGGTGCCGTAGGGGAACCGGGATGACAGGCAGGCCAGCTGCGGCTTGTCCCAGGTCGGCAGGCCGAGCTGGCGCGACAGCGCGCGCACGTCGGCCTTGGTCAGTCCCGCCGCGACCATCGGGTGCTGGGCGCCGCGCTCGCCGGCGGCGGCCAGACCGGGCCGGTGGTCGCCGAGATCATCGAGGTTGGTCCCCAGCAGGACCGCCCGCAGGCCGAGCGCGTCGGCGCGTGGCCGGGCGATGTCGAGCAGCTCAGCCTTGCAGTGATAACAGCGGTCGGTGGGGTTCTGCGCGAAGCCCGGCCGTTCGAGCTCGTGCGACTCCACCACCTCGAGCCGGGCCCCGATCAGCGCCGCCAGCTCCTGGGCCGCGGCGCGTTCGCTCTCGGCCATGGTCACGGAGACGGCGGTCAGCGCGACGCAGCGGGCGCCGAGGACGTCGTGGGCGACCCGCAGCAGCAGCGTCGAGTCGACGCCGCCCGAGAAGCAAACCAGCGCTGAACCCTGCGCGGCGATCTCGGATCGCAGCCGCTGATGCTTGGCGCCCAGGTCGGCACTGGCGCCGGCACTGGCACCGGCATCGGCGCTGGCGGCGGTTCGAATCGGAAGCGGGTCGGACATCGTGATTTCCTGGGCTCCAGTATAGACGACAGACGGCAGACGACGGACGAACGAAGCCGGCGGCGGCTCAGTCGAGCGGGATCTCCTCCGACCCCGCGACCGCGGCGGCGACGATGGCGGCGACGTCGAGCTTGGACTCGGTGCGTTCAGCGTCGGCCACGCGGGCGTTGGTCGACGGGTGCGGCGGCACGAACAGCGAGCAGCAGTCCTCGAAAGGCAGGATCGAGGTCTCGTAGGTGCCGATCCGCCGCGCCAGCGCGGTGGTCTCGACCTTGTCGTAGGTCGCGAGCGGGCGCAGCACCAGGCGGCGCGCCGCGTCTTCGATCGCGCTCAGGTTCTGGATGGTCTGGCTGGCGACCTGGCCCAGGTTTTCGCCGGTGACCAGCGTGTCGGCGTGCAGCCGGTCGGCGACGGCGTCGGCGACACGCATCATCATGCGCCGGTACAGGACCACCGCCAGCTCGGCGGGGCCGGCGTCGCGCAGCTGCTTCTGCGCGTCGGTGAAGGGGATGACGGTGATCGATCGCAGCACCTGCCAGCGCGCCAGGATCTTGCCGAGCGACAGCACCTTGTCCTTGGAGCGCTCGCCGATGAACGGCGGCGAATGGAAATAGATCGCGTCCTGCGCCAGCCCGCGCTTGGCGGCCAACCAGCCGGCGACCGGTGAATCGATGCCCCCCGACAGCAGCAGCAGGCCGCGCCCCGCGGTGCCGACCGGCAGTCCCCCGGGCGCCGCGCGCGAGCCGGCGTAGACAAAGACGGTGTCGGCCGCGACCTCGACGCCGATGGTCAGCGCGGGGTGGTGGACGTCGACGCCCAGCCCGGTCGCCTCGACGACGCGCGCGCCGACGGTGGCGGAGATCTCGGGCGAACGCATCGCGAAGCGCTTGTCGGACCGGCGGCTCTCGACCTTGAAGCTGCGGGGCGGCGTGGGGGCGTCGAGCGCGGCGCGCGCCAGGCCGACGGCGGCGGCGCCGATGGCGTCGATATCGGGGGCGACCCGCGTCGCGACCGACAGCGATACCAGGCCGAAGACCCGCTCGATGCGCTTGCAGGCCTCCTCGACGACGCCCGCGTCGGCGTGGGCGATGATGCGGCCGTGGGGCATGTCGATGCCGATGCCGGGGAGATCGGCGACGGCGCGCGCGACGTTGTCGCGCAGGGTTTGCTCGAACCGCCGGCGGTTTCCGCTCTTGAGGAAGATCTCGCCGTAGCGGCAGAGGATGGCACTGCGCATGAGGGGAGACGTTCTACCGTCGCGCGCGGGTCTTGACCATGGGGGCGATCTCGATGATCGCGGCGCGCAGCGCGGCGACAGCGCCGTCGATGTCGGCCGGCGTGGTCTCGCGGCTGAGCGAGAAGCGCAGCACGGCGGTCTTGTCGTCGACGCCGATCGCCTCGAGAACGTGGTTGGGGCCGCGCGAGCGCGAGGCGCAGGCCGAGCCGGCCGAAGCGTAGACCCCGCGCGCCTCGAGCGCGTGCAGCACCGGCTCGGCGGGCAGCCCCGGGAACGCGAGCGAGCTGATGTGCGGGGCGCGCGGCGCCCCCGACACGGTCGGCTGCGGCTCGGTGATGGCGGCCAGATCGGCCAGCGACGACAGCACCTCGCGCTCCAGCCGGTCGCGCTCGCCGCGTATCCGTTCGCCGGTGTGGGTGTCGCGCTGGGCGGCGACCAGATCGGCGGCGACGCCGAGACCGACCCAGCCGGGCAGGTTCTCGGTCCCCGAGCGCAGCCCGCGTTCCTGCCGGCCCCCGTCCCACAGCGGCGCGAGGCGCGCGCCGGGGCGAAGCCACAGCGCGCCGGTCCCCTTCGGTCCGTGAAATTTGTGCCCCGACAACGCCAGCGAGTCGGCGCCCAGGCCGGAGACGCGCACCGGCAGGAAACCGACCGCCTGCACGCCGTCGACGTGGAGATGGGGGCGGCGTGGATGCTCCGGCGCGGCGCGGGCCAGCGCCTGGGCGATCTCGGCCACCGGCTGGATCGTCCCGAGCTCGTTGTTGACCAGCATGACGGCGACGACCGCGGTGTCGGGGCGCACCGCCGCGACGACGTCGCCGGCGCGCACCACGCCGGAGGGATCGACCGGCACCACCGTCAGCTCGTACCCCTGTCCGACCAGCAGCTCCGCCGTGCGCAGGATGGCGGGGTGCTCGATGGCGGTGACGACCAGGTGGCGCCCGCGCGCGCGGGCCCCGGCGCCGATCAGTCCCAGGGCGTCGGCCTCGGTGCCGCCGCTGGTGAACAGGATCTCCGCCGGTGACGCCGCGCCCAGCAGCTCGGCCACCCGCCCGCGCGCGTCCTCGATGGCGCGCGCCGCCGCCGCGCCCAGCGCGTGCGCCGATGACGGATTCGCGAACAGATCCCGCGCCGCACGCGCCATCGCCTCCAGCACCTCGGGGGCCGGTTGCGTCGAAGCGGCGTTGTCCAGATAGATCATCGTTCCCCACTATAGCCTCCCGGCGGACGCCCCTCGGCGGGGGTTCCGCCCCGGCGGGGGTTTGCGGGGCCGGGACTGGCACGCCGCGCGCTAACGGCCGCGTCCCATGGCCGAAGGGGGGTTTTTGCGGTAATCAAGAAAGGTGGATATCGGCGGCCGTGCCAAGAAGATTTTGCACGCGGTCGTGTCCGAGTACCTCGCAACGGGTGAGGCGGTCGGCTCGCAGACCGTGACGCGCCGATATGGCCTGGACGTGTCGGCGGCGACGGTCCGCAACGTCATGGGTGACCTGGAGGAGATCGGACTGCTCCGCCACGCGCACACCTCGGGCGGGCGCATCCCGACCGACCGGGGCCTGCGCTACTACGTGGATACGCTGCTGCGCGTGCGCAGCCTCAGCACCGGGGAGAAGGATGAGATCCGCGAGCGCTTCGGCGGCGTGCGCACCGATCTGTCCGAGATGATGCAGCGGACGTCGCGCCTGCTGCGCGAGCTGAGCCACCTCACCGTGGTGGTCCAGGCGCCGCGCCCCGACAGCGATGTCGTCGAGCACATCGAGTTCGTGCGCCTGCGCGAGGGGCAGCTGCTGGCGGTGATCGCCAGCTCGAGCGGTCAGATCCAGAACAAGCTGGTCCCGGTCGACCTACCGCTGCCTCCGAACGACCTCGACCACATCAACAACTATCTGAACAGCCTGGTCAGCGGCTTGACGCTCGATCAGGTACGCGCCCGTCTCGCGGCCGAGATCGAGAGCGATCGGGCCGCTCACGACCAGCTGGCGTCGCGCGCGTTGCAGCTGGCGACCGCGGCGGTGCCGGTGCCCAGCGAGGGCGGGGCGAGCGGCGACGTCTTCGTCGACGGCCAGTCGAATCTGCTGTCGGGGCAGACCGACCTCGAACGGGCCAAGACCTTGCTGCGCACGCTCGAGGAGAAGGACCTCATCGTGCGGCTGCTCGATCGGACATTGAGCGCGCCCGGGATCTGCGTTTTTATCGGCGCCGAAGCGAACCTGGCCGACCTGACCGACATCTCAGTCGTGGCGGCGCCCTACGGGGGGGATGGTAAGCCGCTGGGGACGATCGGCGTGATTGGCCCCTCGCGTATGAACTATTCGCGCGTGATTCCCCTCGTCGATTTCACCTCGGAAATGATCAGCGACGTCCTCACCAAGACTTGATCGGGCGTCGGTTTTATAGTTCATGCGGGAAGCGAGTCATGACTGATACCCAGAACCAGAATGCAGGGGGCGGCAACGGGACCGGTGACGAGGAGGAGGCGGCGACGCCTCCGCCCGAAATCGGCCTTCCGCCGGCCACGCCGGAGGAGCGCATCGCGGCGCTGCAGGCCGAGCGCGACGAGACCAAGGACCGGATGTTGCGCATCGCCGCCGACTTCGAGAACTGGAAGAAGCGCGCGCGCAAGGAGCAGATCGACGCCGAGTCGCGCATTCGCGAGGCGGTGCTCAAAGACATGCTGGAGGTGGTCGACAACCTCGAGCGCGCGACCTCGGCCTACGTCGAGAACGGCAGCGTCGACGGCGCCTCCGTCCTCAAGGGCGTGAACCTGGTGCTGCGGCTGTTCCAGACCAAGCTCGAGCGGTACAACGTGAAGCCGTTCGAGGCCAAGGGGCAACCCTTCGACCCGCACATGCACGAGGCCATCTCGCAGGTGCCGACCGCCGACGTCGCGCCCGGGACGGTCGCGAACGAGATGCAGAAGGGTTACCGCATCGGCGACAAGCTGCTGCGGCCGGCGATCGTCGCGGTCGCGGTGGCTCCCAAGGCAGCCAACGCCTCCAAGGAGGAAGGGCCGGCTTGAGCCGCGCCACTTCGGTGCGCGGTTGGGGGCGCGGCTGCAATGGTCTTCAGCCGAGATGGGGAGGGTAGGGGCCCTGCCGCGCGATTACTATGAGACCCTCGAGGTCAGCCGCGGTTCGTCGGGCGCCGAGATCAAGGCGGCCTACCGGCGCCTCGCGCTCAAGTGGCACCCGGACCGCAACCCCGACGACAAGGCGGCGGAGGATCGGTTCAAGGAGCTGTCGTCGGCGTACGCCGTGCTGTCCGACGAGGAGCAGCGCCAGCGTTACGACAGCTACGGCTTCATCGATTCGAGCTCGCCCTTCGGTGGGGCCGCCGACATCGCCAAGGCGGCCGAGTTCTTCGACGCGATCTTCGGCGACCTGTTCGGCCTGGCCCAGCGGCGGGCGACGACCGGACGCGACCTGCGCTACACGCTGGAGCTCGACTTCGCCGAGGCGGCGCTCGGCTGCGAGAAGATCCTCTCCTTCGAGCGGGCCGAGGATTGCACCGCCTGCCGCGGCACCGGCGCCGAGGGGGCCGCGACCGGGCTCATCTCCTGTCCGCGCTGCGGCGGCGAAGGCTTCATTCGCAAGAAGACCGGCTTCCTCACCGGCCGGCGCGAGTGTCTGGGTTGTGGCGGCGCGGGCCAGGTTCCGCGCGTGCGCTGCAAGGTCTGCGAAGGGGCCGGGCTGGTCGACAAGCAACGCGAGTATCGGGTGCGCATCCCGCCCGGTTCGACTGGCGGAACCACCCAGCGGGTCGCGCGCGAGGGGTCGCCCGGCCGGCGCGGCGGCTCGGCGGGCGATCTGCACGTGATCGTGCGCGTGAAACCGCACCCGATCTTCGGGCGCGAGGGGGACGTCCTGACCTGCGACGTCCCGATCTCGGCGGTCGAGGCGACGCTGGGGACCGACCTCAGTGTGCCGCTGCTCGACGGCGAGGTACGGATGAAGATCCCGGCCGGGACGCAGTCCGGTTCGGTCTTCCGGCTGCGCGGGCGGGGCTTCCCGCCCGGGCAGGGGATGCCGCGCGGCGACGCCCACGTGCGCATCGCGGTCGAAACCCCGGTGAATCTCTCCGCCGCGGCGCGCACGCTGTTCGAGACCCTCGAAGGGGCGCTGGGCGACGACGCGTTGCCGCGCCGGCGCGCTTTCCGCGAGGCCGCCCGAAACGGGGCGCGTTCGTCGCAAGGCTCGTCGGATGACTCGTCGGACGGGGCGCCTGGCGAGAAAGGCGAGTCATGAAGCCTCAACCGGACGCGGGGACGCTCCAGGAGGCGCCCCGTCCGCCGCGGCTGCTGCTGCACATCGGCCTGTTCCTGGCGACCTTCCTGACCACGACCGCCGCCGGCGCGATCTTCGTGCACGGCGAGGATCGGGTGATTCCGATCGCCGACGGGCTGACGTACTCGGTGCCGCTGCTGCTGATCCTGGTCTGTCACGAGCTCGGTCACTACTTCGTGGCGCGCGCGCACGGCGTCGACGCGTCGCTGCCGTACTTCATCCCGCTGCCGCCCTGGCTGGGTCTCGGCACGATGGGGGCGGTGATCGGGATGCGCGACGTCACCGCCGATCGCAAGAAGCTGATCGACATCGGCGCCGCCGGGCCGCTGGCCGGTATCATCGTCGCGATCCCGGTGATTCTCTATGGGCTGTCGCTGTCGAAGGTCACGCTGGTCTCGTCGGACAGCATGCAGGAGGGAAACTCGATCCTCTATGCCTTGCTGAAGTTTGCCAGCAAGGGGGAATGGCTGCCGAACGGTCACCGCGACGTCGCGCTGCACCCCACCGCCTGGGCCGGCTGGGCCGGGCTGCTGGTCACGATGATCAACCTGCTGCCGGTCGGTCAGCTCGATGGCGGGCACATCGCGACGTCGTACTTCGGCAATCGCTACAGCCGGGTGGCGCGCGCGATCCATCGGGCGCTGCCGCTGATGGCGCTGGGGGTGTTCGCCTGGGTGATGCACCTCGTGCGCGCCGAGGCTGGCGAGCGCTGGGATCGACAGCTCGGCATCATGATCGCGGGCAACGCCGCGCTCTTCTGGCTGGTCTGGTACGTGATCCTCTCGATCCTCGGGCGGTTCTCGGGCGGGCGGCTCGATCATCCGCCGGTCGATGACCGGCCGCTGCCGGTCAGCCGCCGCGCGCTGTTCTGGCTGGTGCTGCTGGTGTTCGCGGCGATCTTCATGCCGGTGCCGCTTCGTTTGGCGCTGGGCGCGGGCGCGGGCCTGGGAGCGCCATGAGTGACGCCAAGACCGAGGCGCCGGTTCTGCCGCCGACGCTGGCGATTCCGCCGCTCGACCCGACGGCGGCGACGCTCTACGCGGCGTGCGAGGCGGCCTGGGACGACGACGTTCGCCACGACAAGTTCGTGAAGTACTGCTCCGCCGCGGGCCTGCTGGCGTCGGCGGCGCGCCAGTACCGCCTGCGCCTGGACCGCGATCCCGAAGACGCGATGGCCAGCAAGATGCAGCAGCGGATCGTCACCATGGCCAGCTTGCTGCTGACGACCCATCAACCGCCACCCGAGCCGCTGACGCGGTCGCGCTGGTTTCTGATGTTGGTGGGGCTCGCGGCGCTCGCGGGACTGCTGGCGGCGATCCTGCACGGTCGATGAAGGTCGCCCCCTTCGACCTGCCGCTCGACGAGATTCGTCGCAGCCTGGCCGGGCTGCGCCGCCCGCTGAGCATCGCGATCCTGCGCGCGCGCAACCCGTTCAACGTGGGCGCGATCATCCGCGTCGCGCACTCCTTCCTCGCGCGCGAGATCCTCCTCATCGGCGACGAGCCCTACTACGAGCGCGCCTCGATGGGGATGGAGCGCTTCGAGAACATCGTGAACATCCCCACCGAAGCCGAGTTCCTGGCGCGCGCGCGCGACCGCGGCCAGAAGCTGGTCGTCTTCGAGAAGGAAGAGGCGACGGTCGATCTCTGGCGCGCCGAATTGCCCGAGGACTGCGTGATGGTCTTCGGCAGCGAGGTGAGCGGCGTATCGTCGGACATCATCGCCGCCGCCGATCTGGTGGTCGGCATCCCGATGTACGGGATCAACCACTCATTTCCGGTGACCGTGGCCGCCGGGATCGCCATGGCCGAGTGGACCCGCCGCTATCACCCCGGACCCTGACCGGCTGGGCCGGGGCGGCGGCCTGGCGCTTCGGCGCTTCAGAAGGCGGTGCAGGTCGAGACGCTGAGCGAAGGAACCGGATCGCCGCTCACGGTTTCGCTCGCGGTGAAGTAGCGCCGGCCGTCGATAGCGTAGGTCACCGCTTCGCCCTGGGGCTCCACCGCCACCGGAACCCGCACCGGCGTGGCGGCGAAGACCGACGCCACGCTCGCGCCCGGCGTGCGCGCCAGCTCGAACAGGCCGGTGGCGCCGGTGGTGCGGATCAGGATCCGGTCACCGCAGGGGTGGAAGCTGCCGTCGGTGACCAGTCCCTCCGCCGGAGGAACCGCCAGCGTCGCCACCCGCGCCAGGGTGACCTCGACGTCGGGCTGCAGCGGCAGCGGCATCTCGTAGACCGCGGCCGGGGTCCCGGTCTCCTTCAGCACGATGAAGACCTGGCCGGTCACCGGGTGCACCAGCAGGGTTTCGGCGTTGTGGCTGCCGTCGGGGTAGACGAACGGGAACGATTGGTAGTCGCTGACGGTCACGACGCCGCCGTCGGTCGGTAGAGTCGCCGGTTCTGCCAGACGGTGAATGACGTACTGGGCTCGATCGGCCTTGTTGTCGCCGGTGTCGCCGATATAGACGCACGACCCGCTGGGGCAAGGACCGACGGAGATGTCTTCCCAGTCGGTCGCGGTTGCGCCCGACAGATGAATCTCGGCCGCGACCTGGGCCTGCTCGGTCAAGGCGAAGAACCGCGCGCTGTCGCCCGAATCGTTGTGGCTGTAGAGCAGCCCCGGGTGACGGGTGCTGGCCGCCAGACCGGAGAGCTCGGGCAGGATCGAGGGCGACGCGCCTTGCGCCTGGGGCTGGCCCCAGGCCGTGCATGCGGCACAGGTCACCGCCGGGCTCGAATCGCTGCTGGAATCGGCCTGGCCGACCGTGCCATCGCGCGCGTCAGCGTCCGCCGCGCCATCGCGGGTGTCGGCGCCCGCCGTGCCATCGGGTCGACTGTCGTTGCGACCGTCCGCGGCGTCGATCGGCGCGCCGGTCTCGACCGGCGCGCTATCGCCCGGTTCCTGTGCTGCGTCGCGGCTGGAATCATCTCCCGCGTCCAGGCTGGAGCGCAACGGCGCGATGCTACAGCCGCCAAATCCTAGAAGCCCGCCCACCACCAAACCCGCAATCGCAAGTACCCGAGACTGCTTCGTCAAATGAGCCATGAGGGGGGATCGATTTACATATGACTCCTTTGGAAATGCAAGGAAGACTACTGTCCATGGGCTACTTTCGGGTGCCAATGTGTGATGCCTCGTACAAATGTCCGACACCGTACGACCTGAAGCTCAGTAATCCAGCGGACCTATTTGTCGCTCCGCCCTTGCAGCGTAGGTTGCTGTGCGCTTCAATGCATGCCGTGCTTGGCTCGACGATCCCAGGGACCGGTGGAGGAGGTAGCTCCGAGGGGGGGCCCAAGCCTGGTGATCTGATCGCCGATCGCTATCAGATCGAACGCTTCATCGGCCGGGGCGGGATGGCGGAGGTGTTCGCCGGTCTCAACGTGCGAACCGGAAAGCGCGTCGCACTGAAATGGATCCGTCCGGCGCTGGCGACGACGACCGAGGCGCTGGCCCGCTTTCGCCGCGAGGCGGTCGCCGCGGGGCGCATTCACCATCCCAACGTCGTGACGGTCTTCGACGTCGTCGAGCACAAGTCGGCGACCTGGCTGGTCATGGAGTTGCTCGAGGGCGAGACGCTGTCGGAGATCCTGAATCGAGTCGAACGCATGGACGCCGAGGACGCGGTGACGCTGCTGATCCCGGCCATGCGCGGCGTGGCCGCAGCGCACGCTCACGGCGTCGTCCACCGCGATCTCAAGCCCGACAATATCTTCATCTGTCGCGCCGCCGATGGGCAGCGGCGCGAGGCGAAGGTGCTCGACTTCGGCGTGTCGAAGCTGTCCGACGAATCGGGCGGCGAGCAGGTGAGCATCACGGTCACCGGCAACCTGGTCGGGACACCGACGTATATGGCGCCCGAGCAGGTGCGCGGGAACAAGGTCGTCGATCCCCGCTCGGACGTCTATTCGCTGGGCGTCGTCCTCTATCAGATGCTCGCGGGTCGCCCGCCCTTCCAGGGGCAGGTCTACTCGGCGTTGATGATCGAGATCGCGACCATGGATCCGCCGCGCCTCCGCTCCTTCCGGCCCGATCTGTCCGCCGAGCTCGAAGCGATCGTGCACAAGGCGATGGCGCGTGATCTCGACCGCCGATATCCCGATGTCACCACCTTGGTGCATGCCCTCGAGAGCCTGATCGGGATCGAATCCGGACCGGTCGCCACTCGCTCGCCCGCACTGCACAGCGAGCCGATCGACCTTCATCCCGAGGGGGGTGTCAGCAACCCGAAGGAAAATACCCAGACCCTCGAGCTGACCCGCCAGCGGGTCCGCCGCACCCGTATGATCGTGATCGCGGTTGGCGCGGCCATCCTCGCGGGGATTGGCGTCAAGATGCTGACGACGTCGCACGCGAGGCCTCCGCTCGAGGTGCTGGAGGAGCGCTCGGAGCAGATGGCGCGCCAGCCTTCTTCTCCGGCTTCTTCCGCGGCGTCTCGGCCGTCGGGCGCCCCATCGCCGGAGCCGTCGCCCGCGGCGGGGACACCGCCTGCCGGTCAGGAGGGCGTCGGTGCTGGCCCGGTCGCAGGTGCCGGTGCTCCTGCGCGCGATCGGCCATCGTCGTCCCAGGTCGTCGAATCGGCGGCGGGTGGATCGGGCGCGAAGGCGCACGGCCACGCGAAGCTGACCGCCTCCAAGCTCGACCACTCAGGCGCATCATCCGCCTCGACAGAACGATCGGTCGACAAGGTGATCGAACGGCCCGAGAGGTCGACCGAGGCCGCGGTCCCAGCGCCTCAGCTACCGCCGCGTCCGGCGCTACCCGGCACGCCGCCGGCACCGCCGTCGCGCGCGGGCCGCATCACGATCGATGACTTTTAGCGGCTAATACCGTAACGTCGTGAACCTTCGGCAATGAGCGTGAAGGCGTGGACTGGTCGTTTGGCATTACTCTTGGCGGTGTTAGCCGCCAGCAATCAATCGTTCGCGGCACCAGGCCCCCCGACGGTACAGGACCCTAGCGAAACCACCCAGTACCGCGCCATGCTCGAAGAGGCGGTGTCGGAGTACGACGCCCGTCGTTACGAAGAGGCGCGCGCGCTTTTTCGACGCGCGCACGAGATCGCTCCCACCGCGCGGACGCTGCGCGGGATCGGGATGGCGTCGTTCGAGCTCCGCGAATACGTCGAAGCGCTGCGGTCGCTCGAGGGCGCGCTGGTCGACAAGCGGCGCGCGCTGACCCCCCTGCAGCGCCAGCAGGTCGAGGCCCTGATCGAACGGACGCGCGCGTTCGTGGGACGCTTCTTCCTCAAGCTGTCACCCAAGGAGACGGTGGTACACGTCGACGGATCGCCGGCGATCATCGAGAGTGACGGCGGCCTGCTGCTGAGCTTTGGCCGGCACGCGCTGATCGCGGAGGCCTCGGGGGCCGTCACCGAAAGCCGCGAGATCAACGTCATCGGGGGCGAGCGACAGGAGCTGTCGTTCCAGCTTCGCCCCGAGGCGGTGGTTGCGACCAAACCGACGGGCGCGCGGGACGACGACGACTGCAGGCGGGATCAACCCGCCGCTCAACGCCGGCGGTGCCGACACAGCGTCTTCAGGCGCGGGAAAATGGTTTGCCGGCGCGGGCGTCCTGGCGGCCGGGGCGATCGGCACCTTTCTCTGGTGGCGCCATGAGAGCGACGAGCTCGGCCGGTGCGACACCGCGATCAATACCAGCGGGGTCGACTGCATCAACCGCAGCTCGCTTTCGACTCGAAAGCAGGTGGCGCTGGGGACTACAATCGGAACGGGCCTGGCGGCGCTCGCATTGGGGATCGTCGGGACCGTAGTTTGGTCGACCAATAGTAAGCCGGAGTCGGGAACCGCACTCGCCTGCGTCCCGTCGCCGGGGGCGGTGAACTGTGCGCTTCAACTTCGCTTCTAGATATCTATCGGTCGGACCGATCGCGCTGGCGATCGCGCTGGCGTCTTCGGGTGTCGCCTGTTTGAGCGCCCACATCGTCGCCACGGACGGCGGGGCGAGCGGCGGCACCGGCGGCGGCAGCAGCGGCACCGGCGGCAGCACCAGCACCGGCGGCAACAGCGGCACCGGCGGAAACGGTGTCGGCGGAGGTGCCGAGGCCGGCAGCGGCGGCGGTGGGACGGGCGTCGGCGGCAGCGGCGCAGGTGGTTTTGTTCCGGACGCGGGCGCGGGAGGCGCTGTGGTTGACGCCGGCACCGGCGGCGCGCCGGTCGACTCGGGCGCCGACGATGGCTCGGTGGTCGACGCAGCGACCGGCGTCACCCCGAACACCCTGGGTCAAGTGGTCATAACGGAGATCATGGTCAATCCCGTCGTCGTCGCCGACGATGTCGGAGAGTGGTTCGAGTTGTACAACCCAAGCGCTACTGATGCTGTCGACCTTTTTGGCTGCACCTTCAACGACAGCAGCAACAGTAACCAAGACGGTGTCTTGGTCCACCTTTTGATGCCTCCCAATGGATTCGCCACATTCGCCAGGTTCGGCGACGCCTCGGGCGGATTTGTGCCGACCTTCGACTACCACGTCATCCCGTTGGTCACGACCGACGTCAAGTTCGGCAACTCCGGCGACCTGCTCATGATGAGGTGCAACGGAATTACCATCGATTCTGTGGATTTTACGACCTGGGTCATTCCTCAGGGCGCATCCCTCAGTCTCGACCCGAGGCACTACTCTGCGACGGAAAACGACGTCCAGTCCAACTGGTGCCCGGCCGTTCCACCGGCGGCGTATCACATGACAGCTGCCGGAACAGACTTCGGTACGCCCGGTGTCGGCAATCCAACCTGTCCCTAGGTATTGAACGTCGTAGACGTCGTTTCCAGGCATGCGTGAGTGAGACGAGATCGCACGCCTCGGATCGCTCATCTGATTACGATCTTCGGGCGGTGACCAGTCTCGCTCGGAGACGCATCGGTTCGGTTATCGCCGGGTCCCGAAAATAGTTGCGTGCGGTGCTCTCGTCCGCCGTGGATCAGTTGGACGCGTCCTCCCGGCCACCGCCGCACCGCGAGATCCATGCCCTTGCGAGCGTAATGCCTCTCACCTGCGGCTTTGCTTGTGATAGCGTCCAGGTCCCCGATGATGTGTCTCGGCCGCCCGACCGGAAAGGACCTTCGCATGCGCGCTCCCCTCCTTGGGCTTCTGCTGATCGGCTTGCTGACAGGCTACGGATGCGGCAGCTCCAGCAGCTCTCCGCCGCCGGCCGACGGGGGCGATAGCGCGACATCCGACGCGGGGGATGCGGCGGCCGTGGACCGCGCTTCCGATCTCCCCTGTCGAAAGCGTCGTCGACGGCGCGAGCGATCGCGCCGACGGCGAGGCTGGCGTCCAGGATACGGGATCCGACCTGACCGTCGATGGGCCGCGCGACGTCGCGGGCGATGCGCGCGACGGGGGAGCGGTCGACGTCGGTCCCGACGTCGCCGGCGCCGACCTGTTCCGACCATATCAAGAACAGCGACGAGACCGACATCGACTGCGGCGGACACTGCGGCAAGTGCGGCCCGAGCAAAGCCTGTCTCATCGGAGCCGACTGCACGTTCGGGATCTGCCGGTCCGACCACACCTGCGGCGAGTGCAACCTGGCGCCCGACTGCCCGGGCGCGGAATCGGAGTGCCAGCACCGATCCTGCGTCGCCGGCCTGTGCGGCATCGCGCGTGACCCGATGGGCACGGTCGTGGCCCTGCAGGCGGCGGGCGACTGCAAGAGCCGGCAGTGCGCCGGCGACGGGACGGTCGAGACCGTCAACGACAACAGCGATCTGCCCGACGATCGAAACAGCTGCACGAACGATTTCTGCATGAGCCGGCGTGCCGAGCCACATGACGCTGCCGCTCAACAGCCCCTGCGGCGGCCTGAACCGCTGCAACGCCTCGGGCCAGTGCGTCGGCTGCGTGGCCGCCACCGACTGTCCTGGCACCGACACCGCCTGCCAGACGCGGGTCTGCGGCGCCCAGGGGGTCTGCGGCTTCTCCTTCAAGCAGGCCGGGACGGTGGTGACCGATCCGACCGCCGGCGACTGCAAGGAACTGCAGTGCGACGGCGCGGGGAACGCCCAGCCGGTCAACAGCGCCACCGACCTGCCGGTCGACGGCAACCCCTGCACGACCGACGAGTGCACCGACGGGACGCCGTCACATCGGCCGATCGCGTCGGGCACCGCCTGCGGCACCGGCCTGGTCTGTGACGGCGCCAATCACTGCGTCGCCTGCTTGTCGGCTTCGACCTGCCCCGGCACCGACACCGAGTGCCACACCCGCACCTGCGTCAACGGCGCGTGCGGCATCAGCAACACGACCGGGGGAACGCTGACCGTCGCCCAGGTCGCAGGCGACTGCAAGACTTCCGAGTGCGACGGCGCCGGCGCCACCTTCACGGTTCCCGACGTCACCGACCTGCCGGTCGACAACAACCCCTGCACGGCCGACCTGTGCAACGGCGCCACGCCGTCGAATCCCAACATCACCGCCGGGACCAACTGCGGCGGCACGTCGGTGTGCGACGGCGCCGGAGTCTGCGTCGGCTGCCTGACCGCCGCCACCTGTCCCGGCAGCGACACCGAGTGCCACACCCGCACCTGCAGCGCCGGCCACCTGTGCGGCCTCGTCGAACGCCCTGGCCGGAAAGCTGCTGGCGCTGCAGACGACCGGCGACTGCAAGCGGAACCAGTGCGACGGCAACGGCGACCCGCAGACGGTCAACGACGACGCCGATCTGCCGATCGACGGCAATGTCTGCACGGGGGACATCTGCATCGACGGCGTCCCCTCCAACCCCGCGTTGACCGTCGGGCACCGCGTGCGGGACCGGTCTGATCTGCAACGGCAGCGGCTCGTGCGTCGGCTGCGTCACCGTCGCCGACTGTCCGGGCGTGGACACCGCCTGCCAGCAGCGGAGCTGCTCGGCGAGCGGGGAGTGCATCGTCACCAACGCGGCCGCGGGCGCGGTCGTTCCGACCCAGATGGCGGGCGACTGCAAGCGCAACCAGTGCGACGCCGCGGGCAACATCGTGGCGGTCGCCGACGACTCCGACCTGCCGGTCGACGGCAATCAGTGCACGCAGGACCTGTGCACGAACGGTGTCCCGTCGAATCCGCCCGAGCCGCAAGACACCGCCTGCAGCCAGGGCGATGGGAACCCGCTGCAACGGAATCGCCGGCGCCGAGGCGTGCGTGCAGTGCAACAGCGCCGGCCAGTGCCCGGGCGGCGCCGACACGGAGTGCCGCTCGCGCACCTGCAGCGCGGCGGGCGTGTGCGGGCTCAGCCTGGCGGCCAACGGCGCTGCGGTCTCGACGCAGACGGCGGGCGACTGCCAGCGCAACCAGTGCGACGCCACCGGAAACATCGTCACGGTGACCGACCCGACCGACCGGCCGATTGACGCCAACGGATGCACGCAGGACCTGTGCACGGGGAACGCGCCGACGCACATGCCGGAGACGCAGGGCACGCCGTGCAGCGACAACGGCGGCTCGTTCTGCGACGGCGCGGGCGCGTGCGTCGGCTGCAACTCGGCCAGCGATTGTCCTGGCGGCCCCGACACCGAATGCCACACCCGCGCGTGCAGCGCGCTCGGGATCTGCAGCGTGGTGCCGACGCCGGCCGGGACGGCGATCGCCGCCCAGACCGCCGGCGACTGCCACCAGAGCGTCTGCGACGGCAACGGGGGCATCACGCCCGCCGTCGACGACACCGACGTCTTCATCGACGGCAACCAGTGCACGCAGGATCTCTGCGCCGCTGGGCAGCGCATCGAACCCGCCCGCGATGTCGGGCACGGCGTGCAACCAGGGCGGCCTGTTCTGCAACGGCGCCGGCACCTGCGTTCAATGCCTGTCCGACGCGAACTGCGACAGCAGCCACGACACCGCCTGCAACAAGACCCATTGCGTTGCCGGCGCGTGCACGTTCGTCCCCGAGGCGGCGAACACGGCGGTCGCCGATACGACTGGCCGGCGACTGCCACAAGAACGTCTGTGACGGCACGGGCGGCGTCTCGACGATCGTCGACGACACCGACGTCCCGGTCGACGGCATCACCTGCACCCAGGACGTCTGTACCGGAGGCATGGCGACCAATCCGCCGGTGACCGTCGTCGGCACGCCATGCAGCCAGAACAACGGCACGCGCTGCGACGCCAACGGAGCTTGCGTCCCTTCATTCGTGGTCGCCCGTATCGGCGATGGCAGCGCCACCTTGCTCACCAACGCGGCGACGCCGATCTTCGTCGAGGAGCGCCTGGAGAGCAGCGGCACGCTCGTGCGCACGATCAGCGTGCCAAGCGCCGCGAGCACGTCGCCCAAGCCGTTGACCCTGTCGGGGACGGCCGACTCGGAAGGGGCCCTCGCGCTGTCGGGTGACCGACTCTCGGTCAGCATCGCCGGCTACTCGGCCGCCGCGGGGACCGCTGGTGTCGCATCGACGGCGTCGACGGCGACTCAGCGAGGCGCGGCGCTGATCTTCACCAACGGCACTGTCGACACGTCGACGACCTACGGGACCACGGCGTTCGGCGGCAACAACGTGCGCGCCTCGGTCAGCAACGACGGTACCCAGATCTGGGCGACCGGCACCGGCTCGGGCGCGACCCGAGGCGTCTTCATCGCGGCGACGGGGGCGACGACGTCGACCCTGATCGAGTCGACGACGAACAACGGCCGCACCTGCGAGATCTTCGCCGGCCAGCTGTACTGCGACGCCAACAGCGGCACTCTGGGGATCTTCGCGGTCGGCAGCGGTCTACCGACCGGCGCCGCGACCACGACGTCGCTCCCCGGCACGGGCGCCGACTCGGCCGGCAGCTACTACGCGTTCGTGCTGCTCGACATGGTCGGGAGCGACGGCGTGCTCGACACGCTCTACATCGCCGACGATCGCGCGACCGCCCCCGGCGGCATCGAGAAGTGGACGCTGTCCGCGGGCACCTGGAGCCTGGTCTGGAACACGAACGGCGCGGCCGGGACCACCGGCGTGCGCGGACTCACCGGCTACGCCGCCGGCAGCAGCGTGGTGCTGCTGGCGACGACCGCCTCGGCGAGCCCTGTCCCCAACGCCATCATCCGGCTCATCGACACCGGGGCAACGCCGACCGCGGCCGGCGTGACCACGCTGGTGCCGGCGGTTCCGGGAGCGGTCACGGTCTACCGAGGCATCGCGCTCGCGCCGCAGTAGCCACGGCAACGAGCCCGCTCGAGAGAAGACGGGCCCGTTCGTTCAGTTCGTCGGCAGGTCGCCGTACAGGATGCCGCGGCCGTTCGTGCCGACGTAGGCGCGACCGTAGACGCGCGGGTCGCCGATGATCGTGCCGGCGGTGGCCCACAGGTGCTGGGTGTCGTCGATGCGCGACCAGGTCGCGCCGACGTCGTCCGAGCGGTAGAGGCCGGCGCCGGCGCCGCCGACGGTGCCGATCAGGTACAGCGCCGGGTAGGTCTTGCCCCGTCGCCGCTTTTCCGTAGCCGATCGCGACCGGCGCGGTCACTCCCGCCACCGCGGTGAAGGTCGCGCCCGAGTCGGTCGAGTGGCGCAGGCCGGTCGTGGTGACCAGCCAGACGTCGCCCTCGATGCCCGGCATGGCGCGCGGGTGGGCCGACGGTGCCGCGCGGCAGCCCGGTCGCCGCGCGTGGCGGTGAAGGTCGCGCCCGCGTCGGTGCTGACGTAGAAGCGCGGCGCGTGGTGCCGGTGCTGTCCAAGGCGTAGAACTTTTCGGGTTCACCCGATCGGCGAAGACCGGGCGGATGGCACCGATGCCGGTGCTGGGCGTCCAGGTCGCGCCGTGGTCGCGCGATACCTGCGGGCCGCCCGGCGATCGTCGCCGTGGCGCGCGTGCCGGCGGGCAGGTCCCAGATCAGCGTCGCGCCGTCGGCCGAGACGGCGATCGTGCCGGCCACGCCCGCCGCCGCCGGCGGCAGGGTCGCGAACCGCGCCCAGGTGGCGCCGCCGTCGGTCGACAGCGCGCCGGTCGGGGTCGAACCGACCCGGCCGACGCGCGCGACGATGTTGGGAGCCAGCTCGGCGAAGTCGATGCCGTCGGTGCTGGTCATCACCGGGTTGCTCGACATGCCGCTCGCCGGGCTGACGTCGACGTCGTCGTGACGGAATCCGCCGATGTCGCCGACGGCGCTGAGCAACGGCGGCCCCGCGGGCGGGCTGGCGAGCTCCAGCACGGCGGTCTCCTCGATGCCGACCGACCGGAAGTCCCAGTGCATCGGCAAGTTCGCGTCGAGGGCGCTCATGTCGTCGGAGGCCCAGATCCCCTGGCCGGTGACGTAGAGGATGCGCGACGAGTTGAAGGGGTCGATCTCGACGTCGGCCATCCAGCCGGTGTAGTTCGGCTTGGCGCTGTGGAAGGTGACCCACGGCGCCGCCGAGATGTCGTGCGGCGCGGCGGTGACGTTGAGCGGCGTCCAGGTCGCGCCGCCGTCGGTGCTGCGGATAGATGTCGTCGCCGGTGCTCCAGCGGTCGAGCGTGCAGACCACGACGCGTGTTGGGGTTGCTGCCGTCGATGCTGACGCCCGAGTACCCGAAGGTGGTCGGGGCCGCCGGCACCTTCGGGGTGATGTTGGTCCAGGCGCCGCTGGCGGTGTCCATGCTGGTAAACGGCGCCGGTGATGACGTTGTTGGGGCCGTCGCCGTTGACGCCGGTTCCGCCGCCGTAGGTGACGTAGAGCTTGCCGGTCGCGCTGACCGCCGCGTGGCTGGGCAGCAACGTCGTCGGTTGGCCGGCCGGCGCGGCCCAGCTCGCGCCACCGTCGTTGGATTGGTAGATCGACGTGCCGGTCGCGCCCAGACCGACGTAGACCGTGGTCTGGCCGCCGGTGCCGCACGACAGCGGATCGAGCACCACGAACGCGATGCCGACGGTGTTCGGCGTGGTCGCGGCGCCCGGGAAAGACATGAGGCGCGACCAGGTGACCGCGCCGTCGGTGCTCTTCCACAGGCCCATGGTGCGCGAGCCGAAGTAGAGCGTGTCGGTTTGATTGGGATCGACGATCAGGCGCTCGCCGACCGAGCGGCCGTCGGCGTTGCCGCCCATCGGGATCGTCATCGTCGTCGACTGGAAGGTGCGTCCCTGATCGTTCGAGCGCAGGATCGCGGTGTTGCTCGAGTTGAGATAGGTGCCGGCGGCGACGTAGACCTTGTTGGCGTCGAGCGGATCGGCGGCGATGCTCTCGACGCCGGCCCAGTTGTTGTTGGCGCGCGTGACCCAGTCGAGCAGCGGCACCCACTTTTGCGCCGCCGGATTCCAGCGGTAGGCGCCGCCGATGTCGGTGCGCGCGTAGACCACGTCGCGCTGGGCCGGGCTGAAGACGATGCCGCTCACGAAACCGCCCGCGGTGATGTTGACGTTCTTCCAGAGGTAGGGGCCGGTGGCCGCGGGCGGCGTGTCGGTGTCGGCCGGCGCCGGCGTCACGTCGCCGCGCGGCGCGCAGGTGGTGGTCACCGTCGTGGCGTCAGCCGGCGGAGGCGTCCTGCGCGCCCGCGCCGCCTTCACTGCCGGTAGCGCCGGCGTCGATTGCCGCGCGCGGCGAGCTGTCGACGCAACCGGTGATCGCGGCCATCGCCGACCATGGCCAAAGAGAACACCGAGACGAGCGCGGCGGCGCGCTGGGTGGAATTAAGCACTCTAGGTCCCTCCAGATGAAGAGCACCGACCATAACACGTGCGATCTGAAAGCCGCGCTTCACCGTCGGCGTTTGCCGATCCTGTCGGGGACGGACGGGGTGACGTCGATCCCGATCACGCGCGGGCGCGGGCGCGCGACGTCATGCCGGCGCCGCCGCGCGCTGCGGCTGGAATTCCATCACTGCCAGCACCTCGATGTGCGGTGTGTGCGGCAGCATGTCGAACGGGGTCAGCGCGCGTCGTGAGGTAGCCGTGACGCGCCAGACCGCCGAGGTCGCGCGCCAGCGTCGCGGGGTCGCAGCTGAGATACGCGATCGTCCGCGGCGCCAGCCGCACGACCTCGGCCAGGACCGCCGGCGCGCAGCCCTTGCGCGGCGGGTTCAGGACCACGACGTCGGCGCGCAACCCGGTCGCGGTCAGCTCACGCAGGCTCGCGCGGCGTCGCCGGCGACGAAGCGCGCGTGGGTCGACGCCGTTGCAGCGCCGCCGACGCGGTGGCGTCGTCGACGGCGGCGGCGTGCTCTTCGATGCCGACGCACGACGCGCGCGCGCGGCGCCAGCGTCAGCGCGATGCCGCCCGACGCCGGCGTAGGCGTCGACGACGGTCTCGCGCGCCGGTCAGGCGCGACGGCGTCGGCGATCGCGCGGTAGGCCAGCGCGGCGACGTCGCGGTTGGCCTGCAGGAACGCGCGCGGCGACAGGCGCAGGCGCACGTCGCCGATGCTCGTCCTCCAGCGTCGCCTCGCCGGCCAGCGTGATCTCGTCGGGGCCGTAGATCGCGTTGCCGCGCGACGGGTTGACGTTCTGGACGACGCCGGTGACCTCGGGGCGCGCGGCGCGCAGCGCGGCGGCGACGGCGGCCCCGGCGGGCCAGTCGCGCGCGCGCGGTCACCAGCGTCGCCAGCACCTGCGCCGCGGTGGTTGACCCGCAGGACGGCGTGGCGCAGATCGCCGGTGCAGGTCCGCTCGTCGTAGGGGACGACGCCGGCGCGGCTCGAGCACGTCGCGCAGCGCGACCGCGACGTCGTCGAGCGGCGGCTCGGCGATGCGGCAGCCGCCCGCGAGATCGACGACGTCGTGCGTGCGCGGCGCGTAGGCGCCCAGCACCAGCGCGCCCGGCGCCGCGCCGCGCCGCCGCGCCGGCGCGCGCGCGCACACCAGCTTCGATCGGTTGCGGTAGCCGAGCGGGCGCGGCGACGGCGACGCAGTCGGCGACCGGCACGCCGCCCAGCGCCGGCTGCGCGGCGGCGACGCGCGCGCACGCGCGCGGTCTTCCAGCGCAGCTGCTCGGCGTAGGCCAGGTGCTGCAGCACGCAGCCGCCGCAGGCGCCGAACGCGCGGCAGGCGGGCGGCCGGCGGTGCGGCGAGGCGACGACGATCTCGCGCAGCCGGGCCCAGGCCTCGGGGCCGGTGGTGCGACACGTGCTCGATCGACGCGCGACGACCGATTCGCCCGGCAGCGCGCCCGCGCACGTGCACGCGCGCGGCGCGCGATCCGGCGTCGGCGTCGCCGCAGCGCCGGCGCCTTCGTCGTCGAGATCGTCGCACGCGATCGTGACCGTCGTCGACCGGCGCGGTGCAGCAGCTGCCGGCGTGCGCCCGGCCAGCGTCGCGCGCGGTCGTCGGCTCAGGTCGCCCCCAGCGCCGCCGCCAGCTTGGGCAGCGAGACGTCGTAGCGATAGTTGATCGACGCGATGCCCGTCGTCGAACTCCTGGTGCTCGAACGGCACGCCCAGCGCCGCCAGCCGGCGCGTCAGGATGCGCGCGCCCAGGTCCAGGCTCCACTCGTCGCGCGTGCCGGCGTCGATGAACAGCAGGCGTCAGCGCGCGCAGCGCCTCGGCGTGCGCCGGCCGACCATCTCGACCGGATCCCAGGCCTTCCAGCGCCGCCAGACCGCCCAGTCGATCTCGCCGGTCTCGAGATCGAAGGGCAGCGCGATGCCCGAGCGGCCGCGCCGGGTCGGGCGAGTAGCAGGCGCCCAGCGCCAGCATCATGATGGTCGTGATGTCGTCGGGCCGCTTGGCCTCGGTGGCGTCGAAGTAGCGCAGGAAGCCCTCGACGCCGCCGTGCCGGCGCAGCGTGCGCACCGTCTTGGGGATGTCGGGGATCACCGACAGCTCGAAGTAGGCGTCGCCCGAGTGGCAGGCGACCGCCGAGAACAGCGCCGGGTGGCGCATCGCCAGCACCAGCGCGCCGAAGCCGCCCGACGACTTGCCGCCGATGCCGCGCGCGGCGCGCGTCGCCTGCGTGCGGAAGCGCTGGTCGATCGCCGGGATCACCTCGGTCGATCAGGTGGGTCTCGTAGGCGCCCGACGACGGCGAGTCGAGGTACTGGCTGCCGCCCAGGCGGGTGAAGCCGTCGGGCGCGACGACGATCGCCTCGCCCATCGCCCGCTGCGCCGACCAGGCGGTCGAGCCGCTCGCCCAGGCCCGGCTGCCAGGGGCTGCCCTGGAACATCATCTCGCCGGTGCCGGTGAAGCCGGCCAGCCAGTAGATCACCGGATAGCGCCGGTCGGGTGAGCCGTCGTACGACGGCGGCAGCCAGACCGCGACGCGCCGGCGCGCCGGATCGCCGAGGGGATTCCCGCGCAGCACGGCGCTCTCGATGGTCTCGATCTGTCAGCGTTCCCGGCATGCGTCGGATTTTATGCTCTCGCGTGGTGTGTGTCATAGTTGGCGGCCACAAGATGTCGCCCGCCTCGCTGCCTGTCGCCTCGCCGTGCCTCGTTCCATTGGCCGCGGCGCGGTGGCGCCCGTGTCGTCTGCTGCTGCTGTGCTGCTGCTGGCGCCGGCGGCGCCGGTCCGCCGCGGGCAGCCGGCGCGAAGCCGGCCCGGTCGCCCGCCGGCGCCAAGGCGGTCGCCGACGCCCAAGCTCGACGTCAAGTCGTGGGAGCTGCCGAACGGTCTCAAGGTGCTGTTCCTGGCCGATCACAAGGCGCCGATCGCCACGGTGCAGGTCTTCTATCACGTCGGCTCCAAGGACGAGCACGTCGGGATCCGCGGCGTCGCGCACATGTTCGAGCACATGATGTTCAAGGGGACCGAGCACGTGTGCGCCCGAGGAGCACGCGCGCCTGCTGAAGGAGGTCGGCGGTCAGGTCAACGCGTTCACGACCGAGGACGTGACCGCCTACCACGACACCGTGCCGCCGTCGTACGTCGGCTTCGCCATGCAGCTGGAGGCCGAGCGCATGCGCGTCGCTGAAGCTGTTCCCGGCGATCGTCGACTCCGAGCGCAAGGTGGTCGAGGAGGAGAAGCGCCTGCGCATCGACAACAACCCGATCGGCAAGGCGATCGAGCGCTTCCGCGCGCTGGCCTATCACCCAGCACCCCTACAACTGGACGGCGATCGGCACCATCGAGGATCTCGAGAAGGTGACGCCCGAGGACTGCCAGACGTTCTACGACAACTACTACCAGCCCAACAACGCCACGCTGATCGTGGTCGGCGACGTCGCAGGAGGACGAGGTGCGACGCCTGGCCGAGAAGCACTTCGGCGCGATCCCGCGCGGCCCCGAGCCGCCGCGCAACCGCGTCGACGAGCCGCCGCAGACGGCGACGCGCAGCGAGACCATGACGATCGAGGTGCAGGTCCCGGTCGTCGTCGGCGGCTACCACATCCCGCGCGCCGCCGATCCCGACACGGCGCCGCTGGAGGTGCTGGCGTCGATCCTGTCGGGCGGCGAGTCGTCGCGCCTGCACCGAGCGGCTGGTGCGCAAGGACCACCTGGCGATCGCCGCGGGCGGCCTGACCGAGAGCATGGAGTATCCGGGGCTGTTCATCGTCTACGCGGCCTACCTGCCCGACCGCGATCAGGGCAAGGTCAAGGAGGCGCTGCTCGACGAGGTCGCGGCGCGTGCGCACCGAGCGCCGGTCACGCCGCTCGAGCTCGACGAAGGCCAAGAACCAGCTGGCCGCCGGCTACATCTTCGGGCTGCAGACCGTCGACGGCGTCGCGCAGGAGCTGGGCCAGTACCGGTACGTGCACGGCGACTGGCGCGAGTTCCTCAAGGGGGCCAGCCGCTACCTGGCGGTCAGCGACCGACGATGTCCGTCGCGTCGCCGCGAAGTACCTGGTCGACACCAACCTCGACGCTGGTGACCTTGCAGCCGCGCCGGCCGCCGCGCAAGGCCGCGCACGCGGGAGACGGGAGGCGCGCCATGAAGTCGCAGAGAGACTCGGCCGTGCGAGCGCGATGCACTCCGGCCGTCGCCGCCGGCGTGCGTCGTCGGTCGTCGGCCTTTTCGGCCTTCGGTTGCTGCCGCGGCCGGCTGCGCCGGCAGCCACGCGGCCGCGCCGAAGCCGCCGGCCGGCAACCCGTCGGTGGTCGAGATCGAGTACGAGTCGGTGCAGAAGCCTCCGGCTCCACCAGCGGACCTGGCCGCGGTGCCGGTCGGCGCCCGACGGCGATGCCGACCTTCTGGAAGGACCGCACCGACCTGATCAAGGCGCCGCCGCCGCCGGTGCCGGCCGAGCTGCGCCTGCCCCAGGTCGATCGCTGGCAGCTCAAGAACGGCCTCGAGGTGGTGCTGCGTGGCGCGCCACGATCTGCCCGTCGTCAGCTTCAGCATCGCGATCAAGGCCGGCGGCTACGACGAGGAGAAGGGCAAGACGCTGGGCGTGGCCGACTTCACGGCGGCATGCTGCGCAAGGGGACCAAGTCGCGCACCGCCGATCAGATCGCGGACGCGATCGACTTCGTGGGCGGCCAGCTCGACGACCGCAGGCCAGCGGCGAGAGCTCGGCGGCCGGCTGCTCGGCGCTGTCGAAGGACGCGCACCTGTGCATCGACCTGCTGTCCGACATCCTGCTGCGCCCCAGCTTTCCCGAGATCGGAGATGGGCGAGGTGCGCGACCAGATGCTGGCCGCGCTGGCCGGCGCGCTACGACAACCCGCACGAGCTGGCGAGCGAGCACTTCGACAACCTGCTGTTCGGCGAGAAGAACCCCGACGGCTGGGTGCTGATGCCCGAGGACGTCCAGAAGATCACGCGCGACGATCTGGTGACGTTCTGGAAGACCTACTACCGGCCCAACAACGCGATCCTGGCCGTGGCCGGTGACGTCGATCCGGCGCGGCTGCGCGCCGAGCTGGAGAAGGCGTTCGGCGCCTGGGAGAAGGCGGAGGTCCCCGCGCGCGCCGAGCCCAAGATGCCGGCGGTGAAGGGCGACGCGCATCCTGCTGGTCGACGCGCCCGACCTGACGCAGGCGACGATGATCTTCGGTCATCCGGGCATCAAGCACGCCGATCCCGACTGGTACGCGGTCACGCTGATGAACTACGTCCTCGGCGGCTCCGACTTCTCGTCGCGCCTGATGACCGAGGTGCGCTCCAAGCGCGGGCTGACCTACGGCATCGGATCGTCCTTCGGCGCGTCGCTGTATCAGGGGCGCCTTTCGCGTCTCGGCGTCGACCAAGAACAGCAGCGCCTGGGACGCGCTGGTGGCGTCGGTCGGCGGAGATCCGGCGCATGAAGGCCGACGGGCCGTCGGCGGAAGAGATCGCCAAGGCCAAGGGCTATCTACGCGGGCAGCTACCCGTTCAAGCTGCAGGGCGCGGGCGAGATCGCCGGCAGCATCGTCGCCGCCGAGCTGCACGGCCTGGACGTGGCGTACGTGAAGGACTTCCCGCTGCGCGTGGGCGCGGTCGACGCGCCGGCGGCCAAGGCGGCGGCCGCCAAGTGGCTGCAGCCCGACGCGCTGTGGGTCGTGATCGTGGGACGCGCCGCCGATATCGAGCCGCAGCTGGCGAAGAGCCGGCTTGCCCTACGAACGCATCGACTTCAAGGCGCCGATCAGCTACGCGGCGCGCGTCGCGCCTGCGGCGCCAGCAGGAGCGCCAGGCGCACCCGGTCTTGCCGGCGCCCAAGTGAGTCACGCGAGTCGCTACGCGAGCGCGCCGCCGGGCGCGCCGGCCGCGCAGCGCGAAGACGCACGCCAGGAACGCCAGCGCGTAACCCGACACGACGTCGGCGATGAAGTGCTGCTTGGTGGTCAGGGTCGACAGCGCGAGGATCGCCGCCATGACCACGGTGACGCGGCCGAGCCGCGGGCGGTCGTAGCACAGCAGGATCGCCAGCGTCGACGTCTGCGCGACGTGAAGCGACGGGAAGACGTTGCCGGGTCGATCGACCCGCTGCACCCAGGCCATGAACGTCGTCGACAGATCGGGATAGGGCGGCGACAGCACCGGGCGCGGGTACTCGGCGGCGATGAAGAGGTGGCCGAGCGCGCCCACGAACATCACCAGCGCGACCGCCTTGAGCGCGCGGTTGAAGAGATCGCGCGAGCGAAAGCCCTGGATCGCCATGATGAAGATCGCGGCGTAGAACGGCAGATAGCACCAGGAGGTCCAGGTCCAGAACGGGATCGCGTCGTCGAGCCGCGTGCGCAGCAGCTCGGTCGAGCGCTCCATCGTGAGGTGGCCGATGCCGAAGTAGAGCAGCGACTGCACGGCCGCCGCTGACAGCCCGAGGGTCCACTTGTAAGCGCTGCTGGCCGCCGGCTCCGTGCTCACGATTGGGGCGCGATCATAACCTGCCGACGGCGAACTTGAGGTAGTTCCCCTCGGGAAACTGCGGCGCCACCGGATGGTCGGCGGCGGCGCCGCGCAGCTCGTCCAGAACCCAGCGCCGTCCGGCGGCCGCGGCGCCCTCGGCGACGGTGCGCAAGAAGGCGTCGCTGTCGACGTGGCTCGAGCACGAGGCGGCGCACAGGATGCCACCGGGCGCGGTGACGGTCGCGCACAGCTGGTGCAGGCGACGGTAGGCGCGCAGCGCGGCCGGCAGCGCCTTGCGGCTGGGGGCGAAGCTCGGCGGGTCGGAGATCACCAGATCGTACGAAAATCGGTCACCGGTGGCGGCGCGCCGGCCGCCTCTCGAGGAATTCGAACGCGTCGTCGGCGTGCAGCGTCGGCCGCCTCGAGCGGCAGCTGGTTGCGCTGGAAGTTGCGCCGCGCCGCCTGCGACCGCCTCGCGCGCGACGTCGACCGTGGTGGTGTGGGTCGCGCCGCCGGCCGCGGCGTAGATCGAGAACCCGCCGGTGTAGCCGAACAGGTTCAGCACGCGCCGCCCGCGCGCCAGCGTGCGCACGTGCGCCCGGTTGTCGCGCTGGTCGAGGAACAGCCCGCCCTTCTGCCCGCGCGCCGAGGTCGACCCCGAAGCGAAGATCGTTCTCGCGCACCTCGACCTCGCCCGCGGGCAGCGTGCCGACCAGCGCCTGCGCGACGTCGTCTCCACTGCGCTCGCGCCGCGCTCGTCGACCGTCGCGTCGCGATCACCGACGTCACCGGCAGCGCGCGCCGCTCGGCGATCGCCGCGAGCAGCGCCGGCAGCGCCACCTGATCGAGATAGAACGCGCGCGCGCCGTCGCCGTCGAAGCGCATCGACGATCGCCTGCGCCGTAGAGATCGGCGTGGACGCCGGGCAGGGCGTCGGCCTCGCCGTGCAGCAGCCGGAACGCGTCGGTGTGGCGCCGATCGATGAAGGCGAGCCGTCGTTCCAGCGCCGCCGTCACCCGCGCGTCGACGATCGCCCCCGCGTCGGCGGCGGCGCCGCGCGGCGGCGCCGGCGACGCCAGCACGCGCACCGCGATCGCCGAGCGCGCGTCCCAGAAGCCGCGCGCCAGCGGTTGCCCGTCGGGCGCCGCCACCGTCACCAGCGCGCCGTCGGGCAGCGCGGGCGCGTCGCGGATCGCGTCGCGGAAGATCCAGGGATGTCCGCGCC
Source organism: uncultured Pseudomonadota bacterium (assembly GCA_963778795.1). GTDB lineage: Bacteria > Myxococcota_A > Polyangia > Fen-1088 > Fen-1088 > DASRQZ01. The sequence goes on from CAVZVU010000001.1 coordinate 874,898, forward strand.
GGATCGATCGCGCCAGGTTCTTCCCCAGCACGACCCGGGGCAGCGGCGGCCGACTCACACGTGCGGCGGCTTGGGCGGCCGATCCGAGATCGGGACGTTGGAGACGATCGTCGGGCGTTCGAGCGTCGACACCGCCTTGGCGCACGCCAGCACGCGCACGCCGGCCGGAAACGCGATCTCGATCTTGCCCGGCCCGGGCGTGCCGGTGACCACGCCGGTCCCGAACGCCGGATGGGTCAGCCGCTCGCCGGCGCTGAATCCCTCCTTGGCGGTGTACGGTCGCGGCGGCTTCGACGGATCGAAGGGCGGCATCACCGGCTGCGGCGTCTCGACGTCGCGGCGCGCGTAGCGGCGCGGCGACGACGGGCGCTTTCCGTCGCGCGCGGCGGCGGGTGTTCCGGCATCGGCTGCGGCCTCGACCTTCTCGGTGCGATAGCCGTGGTGACCACCGCAGCGCTTGCACACCACCTTGGCGATGCGCTCGCCCATCTTGGCCATCACCACGTGCCAGACCTGTCCGCAGCGTCCACAGAGTGCCTCGATGTCCTCGCCAACTGCCGGAGTCGCCATCAATTGTGCCTTTCAAACGCGGGGACCGCGCCCAGCTCGGCCGGGCGGAGTCCATCGCGGGAATCAAACATAGCCGGGATCTCGATACTCGCCGAACACGTCACGGAAGACCTGGCAGATTTCGCCCAGCGTCGCCTCTTTCTTCACCGCCTCGAGCACGGCGTCCATGATGTTTTCGTCGCTGTCGCAGGCGCGGCGCACGGCGTCCAGCGCCGCTGCGCGTCGCCAGCTCGCCGCGCCGCGCGCGCAGCGCGCGGACGCGCCGCACCTGGTCGCGCTCGGGCTCGTGGTCGATCTTCAGCGTCGGGACGCTCTCTTGCCGATCGGTGACGTGCCGGTTGACGCCGACCACGACCCGCTCGCCGCTGTCGACCTGGCGCTGGAAGGCGTAGGCCGAGGCGGCGATCTCGCGCTGCGGGAACCCTTCCTCGACGGCGCGCACGATGCCGCCCATCGCGTCGATCTTCTCGATGAGTCGCCAGCGCCTCCGCCTCCATGCGATCGGTGAGCGATTCGACCAAGTAGCTGCCGCCCAGCGGATCGGCGACGGCGGGGATGCCCGATTCCTCGGCGATGATCTGCTGGGTGCGCAGCGCCAGCGCCGCCGCCTCCTCGGTCGGCAGCGCGTAGGTCTCGTCGAAGCTGTTGGTGTGCAGCGACTGGGTTCCGCCCATGACGGCGGCCAGGCCTGGATCGTGGTGCGCACCACGTTGTTCAGCGGCTGCTGCGCCATCAGCGACACGCCGGCGGTCTGCGCGTGCGTGCGCAGCAGCCACGAACGCGGGTTGCTGGCCTTGAAGCGATCGCGCATCAGCCGCGCCCAGATGCGCCGCGCGGCGCGCAGCTTGGCGACCTCCTCGAAGAAGTCGTTGTGCACGTCCCAGAAGAACGACAGGCGCGGCGCGAAGGCGTCGACCGCCAGGCCGGCCGCCAGGCCGAGCTCGACGTAGCCGATCCCGTCGGCCAGCGTGAACGCCAGCTCCTGCACGGCGGTCGCGCCCGCCTCGCGGATGTGGTAGCCGCTGATGCTGATGGTGTTCCAGCGCGGCATGCGCGCCGTGCAGTGCACCAGCATGTCGCGGATGATCCGCATGTGCGGGCGGATGCCGCAGATCCACTCCTTCTGCGCGATGAACTCCTTGAGCATGTCGTTCTGGATCGTGCCCGCGAGCCGGTCGGCGGCGATGCCGCGGCTCTCGGCGACGGCGATGTAGAACGAAAGCAGCACGACCGCCGGCGCGTTGATCGTCATCGACGTCGTCACCTCGTCGAGCGGAATGCCCGCGAACAGCTCGTCCATGTCGGCGACCGACGAGACGGCGACCCCCTCGCGCCCGACCTCGCCCAGCGAGCGCGGGTCGTCGGGATCGAGCCCCATCAGCGTCGGCATGTCGAACGCCGTCGACAGGCCGGTCTGGCCGTGGGCCAGCAGGAACTTGAAGCGGCGGTTGGTGTCGCCGGGCGTGCCGAAGCCGGAGAACATCCGCATGGTCCAGAGCTTCCCGCGGTACATCGTCTCGTGCGGCCCGCGCGTGTACGGGAAGCGCCCGGGATCGCCGAGCTTGTCGTCGTACGACCAGTCGGGGCCGAGGTCCGACGGCCCGTAGACGCCGGCCAGCGGCAGGCCCGACGAGGTTGCGCGCAGGTTGTCACCCGACAGGTGCCGCCGGTGGGCGCCGGTGTCGGTCGCGGCCGGCGGGCGGCGATCGTTCTTTTTGGCCGCGGATGACATCGGTGCTCGAACCCAAAAGTTTACTCCTGAATAGTACGGGGTCGGCCCCCAAACTTCGCGGGCAGTCGGGTAGGTTTGGGCGCATGGCGACGTTCGATCTGGCGGTGTTCGATCTCGACGGAACGTTGATCGATTCGCTGCCCGACATCGCCGCGGCGCTCAACCGGACGTTGCAGGCGGCGGGCCGCGCGCCGCTGCCGCGCGCTCAGGTCGGCGGCTACGTCGGCGACGGCGCGGCCAAGTTGGTGCAGCGCGCGCTGCCCGACGACATCGCCGCCGACAGGCTGGCCGCGCTCGTGGATGATTTTCGGACCAGTTACGCCGCGCACCTCTGCGTCGAGACACGTCCGTATCCGGGGATCGAGGCGATGCTGCAGCGGTTCGCCGCCGCCATGCCGCTGGCCGTGCTGACCAACAAGCCGAGCGACCTGACGCGCCCGCTGCTGAGGCAACTCGGGCTCGACCGCTACTTTGCGCACGTCATCGGCGACGGCGACGGCTTCGCGCGCAAGCCGGCCCCCGACGCGGGCCGCTGGCTCATCCAGCGGTGCGGCGCCGCCGCCGACCGCACCCTGGTCGTCGGCGACGGACTGCCCGACATGCTCTTTGCGCGCGCCCTCGGCGCACGCAGCGCCGCGGCGACCTGGGGCTACGTGGGTCGAGAGCCGCTCGCCGCCACCGGACCAACCTGGCTGGCTGACAGCCCCGCGCAGCTGGTCGAGCTGGTCTTCGGGAAGGTAAACGCCACGACGCCAGAGACGCCAGGATCCGGATTCTCAAGGTCCGGACGGTGGCGTCTTGGCGTCTTGGCGTTACCCGAACCGCCTAAGCGCGAGCGGTCACTTCGGTCCCGCCGCCCGGCGTCTCGGGGCCGGGCACCACGACCGGCGCCTCCTCGAGCGCGAGCTCGATAACCTCGTCGATCTTCTTGACGAAGGAGAGCTCGAGATCCTGGCGGACGGTCTCCGGGATGTCGACGATGTCCTTGCGGTTCCGCTCGGGCAGCAGCACCCGCTTGATGCCGGCGCGGTGGGCCGCCAGCACCTTTTCCTTGATCCCGCCGACCGGAAGCACCGTGCCCCGCAGCGTGATCTCGCCGGTCATGGCGACGTCGCCGCGCACGCGCCGGCCGGTGAGCAACGACACCAGCGCCAGCGTGATCGCGACGCCCGCCGACGGGCCGTCCTTCGACACGCCGCCCGCCGGCACGTGCAGATGGATGTCGGTCTTCTCGAAGTCGGCGGTGATCCCGAGCTCCTCGACGTGCGTCCGCACCCAGCTCAGGCCGGCACGCGCCGACTCCTTCATCACGTCGCCCAGCTGACCGGTCAGGATCAGGCTCCCCTTTCCGCTCATTCCCGACGCCTCGATGAAGAGGATGTCGCCGCCGGCCGCGGTCCACGCCAGCCCTGTCGACACGCCCGGGATCTCGGTCCGCTCGGCTGCCTCGGAGTAGTACTTCTGCGGACCCAACAGATCGCCGATCGCTTCCGCGGTGACGTTGACCTCGTAGGGGATCGTCTCGGCGATCTTGACCGCGACGCCGCGGATGACGTTGGCGATCTCGCGTTCGAGGTTGCGCACGCCGGCTTCGCGCGTGTACTGCTCGATGATCGTCGTGAGCGCCTCGTTGCTCAGCGCGATCTGCTGGTCGGTGAGGCCGTGCTCGGAGATCTGCTTCGGCACCAGGTGCCGGCGCGCGATCTCCAGCTTCTCCTCGCGCGTGTAGCCCGGGATCTCCAGCACCTCCATGCGGTCGAGCAGCGCCGGCGGGATCGGGTCGAGCATGTTCGCCGTGGCGATGAAGATCACGTTCGACAGATCGAACGTCACCTCGAGGTAGTGATCCGAGAAGGTGGAGTTCTGCTCGGGATCGAGCACCTCGAGCAGCGCCGCCGACGGGTCGCCGCGGAAGTCGGCGCCCAGCTTGTCGATCTCGTCGAGCATGAAGACCGGGTTTCGGGTCCCGACCCGACGCATGCCCTGGATGATCCGCCCCGGAAGCGCGCCGATATAGGTGCGCCGGTGGCCGCGAATTTCGGCCTCGTCGCGCACGCCGCCGAGCGAGATGCGGATGAACTCACGCCCGAGCGAGCGGGCGATCGACTTGCCGAGCGACGTCTTGCCGACGCCGGGAGGGCCGGCGAGACACAGAATCGGCCCCTTCTTGCCCGGCGCGAGCTTGCGCACCGCCAGGTACTCGAGGATCCGCTTCTTGACCTGCTTGAGGTCGTAGTGATCGGCGTCGAGGATCGTGCGCGCCTGCTCGAGCTCGAGGCGGTCGTCGGTCTGCTTGTTCCACGGCAGCTCGACCAGCCACTCGAGGTAGGTGCGCTGCACGGTGTACTCGGCCGACGACTGCGCCATCTGCTTCAGGCGCTCCAGCTGCTTGCGCGCGGTCTTCGCGACCTCGTCCGGCATCTGCGCGGCCTTGATCTTCTCCTCGAACGAGTCGAGGTCGCTGGCGTCCTCGCCCTCGCCGAGCTCGTCTTGAATCGCCTTCAGCTTCTGGCGCAGCACCGCCTCGCGCTGATGCTTCGAGAACTCCTCGCGCACTTGCGAGTCGATCTTCTGCTTCACTTTGATCAGCTCGACCTTGCGCTGCAACAGCACCAGCAGGCGCCGCAGCCGCTCGGCGACGTCGATCTCGACCAGCAGCGACGCGCGCTCTTCGGGCGACAGATCGACCGTGGCGGCGACGATGTCGCCCAGACGCGCCGGATCCTTGTGCTGATCCAGCACCTGCGCGGTCTCGTCCGGGATGTCGGGCGAGATCGCGATCAGCTGCTTCGACACGTCGTAGACCGCCATGCCGAGCCCGTCGATCTCGATCGCGTCCTTGCGCGCTTCGACCAGCGGTTCGAACGAGGCCACCAGGTACGGCTTTTCCTGCACGAAGCCGTTGATGCGGCGCCGTTCCAGCCCGCGCAGCACCGCGGTCACGCGGTTCTCGGCGGCCTTGACGATCCGAACGACCTCGCCCTCGACACATACCGTGTAAAGGTCGTTGCCGGCCGGCTCCTCCACGTCGGCGTCCTTTTGGGTCCCGACGAGGACATGAGCGCCTTTGCCGCCCAAGGCCTCGATCAACCGGAGTGAGCTCGGACGCCCGATCTCGACCGGCATGACCGCGCCCGGAAACAGCACCAAATTGCGCAGAGACAGAAGCGGCAGGGCCTTGGAATTTTCAGACGATGTCATTGGCTCCTCACGTTGCCCTAAATTTGATGCCGGGCCCACCCAAAAGGTAAGCTGAAAACTTCACTTTCGCCCGCATCAGAAGCTCCTCACCGACGTGCCTTGGGTGCGCCGGGCGATCTCCTCGAAAAGCTTTCGGATTTCTCCGTCGTCCGGGCCCAGGCGCGGGACGACGACCTCGATGCGGCAGAACTGATCGCCCCGGGTCCCGTCGGACTTCTTCACGCCTCGGCCGCGCAGGCGCAGGCGTGCGCCGCTCGACGTTCCGGGCGGGATGCTCAGCGTGACTCGCCCCTCGACGGTGGGGACTTCAACCTTGGCGCCCAGCGCCGCCTCGGCGACGCTGACCGGGAGGTCGAGCTCGATGTCGCTGCCGCTGCGGCGCAGGTATCGGTCGGGGGCGACGTTGATGTCCAGGAAGAGATCGCCGGGGGCGCCGTTCTTCTGCGGCGGCGGCGCGCCCTGGCCCGGCACGCGCAGGCGTCCCCCGCTCTCGACGCCGGCGGGGATCTGCACCTCGACTTCCCCGCCCGAGCCGGTCTGCACCGTGCGGCGGGTCCCCAGCGCCGCTTCGTTGAACGTCACGTCGAGCGACCCCAGCATGTCCGACCCCCGGCTCGGTCGGGCGCGGGCGTGCTGAGAGAACACGTCCCCCCCGGCGGCGCGCCCACCGCGTCCGCGCGCCTGTTCGCCGAAGAGGCTGGAGAAGATGTCGCCGAGATCCACGAAGTCTCCGGAAAACTGCACCCCACCGCGCGCGCCCCGCCCGCCGGCGCCACCACCGAAGGTCCTGGCAAAGGCATCCGGATCAAAGCCCTCAGGCATCCCATCGGGCCTTACTGGCGCATGCTTAAGGCGATCGTACTCGGAGCGCTTTTGTTTTTCGCCGAGCACGCCGTACGCCTCGTTGATCTCCTTGAAGCGTTCGGTCTTCTTCTTGTCACCGCCGGTGACGTCGGGGTGGTACTCCTTCGCCAGCTTCCGGTAAGCCTTCTTGATAGTCGCGTCGTCGGCGTCCTCGGGAACGCCCAGCGTTTTGTAAAGATCCTTCATGGGTGGCGGGGTGGGCGACGGCTCGCGGTTGCTTCGATCATGTCACGAGACCGCCGCGACCGGCGAGGCGATTTTCTTCCGGAAGGTCAGCTGTCCTCCGCCACCTTCTCCGCCACCTTCTGCGCCGCCCGGCGTCTCAGCCCGCGGATCGACGTCGACGACGATGGTGTCATGCGGCGCGAACTCGCCGCGCAGCAGCCGCTTGGCCAGCGGATCCTGGATGTAGCGCATGATGGCGCGCTTGAGCGGGCGCGCGCCGTAGCTCGGGTCGTAGCCCCGGTCGCCGAGGAAGATCGCGGCCTCGGGCGTCAGCTCCAGGTCTAGATCTCGTTCGCGCAGGAGCTTGCGCAGGCGCCCGAGCTGCAGCTTGACGATGCGGCCGATCTCGTCGCGCCCCAGCTTGTGGAACAGCACGATGTCGTCGACGCGGTTCAGGAACTCGGGCCGGAAGGTTCGCCGCAGCTCGTCCATCACGCGCCGGCGCACGTCCTCTGCTCCCAGTTGCCGGTGTCGCCCACCAGGTGGCTGCCGACGTTCGACGTCATGATGATGACGGTGTTGCGGAAATCGACCGTCCGCCCGTGGCCGTCGGTGAGCCGGCCGTCGTCCAGCAGCTGCAGCAGCGTGTTGAACACGTCGGGGTGCGCCTTCTCGATCTCGTCGAACAGCACCACCGAATAGGGGCGGCGGCGGACCGCCTCGGTCAGCTGGCCGCCCTCGTCGTAGCCGACGTAGCCGGGAGGCGCGCCGATCAGCCGCGACACGGCGTGCTTCTCCATGTACTCGGACATGTCGATCCGCACCATGTGCGTCTCGTCGTCGAACAGGAACTCCGCCAGCGCGCGCGCCAGCTCGGTCTTGCCGACGCCGGTCGGGCCGAGAAAGATGAACGAGCCGATGGGGCGGTTCGGGTCCTGCAGGCCGGCGCGCGAGCGCCGGACGGCGTTGGCGATGGCGGTCACCGCCTCGTTCTGGCCGATGACCCGCTCGTGCAGGCGATCGTCCAGGTGCACCAGCCGCTCTTGCTCGCCTTCGAGCATCTTGTCGACCGGGATGCCGGTCCACTTCGACACCACGCCGGCGATGTCCTCCTCGGTGACCTCTTCGCGCAGGAACGAGCCTTGCTTTTGGGCCGCCTTGAGGTCGGCATTCTTGGCGGCGGCCTGCTTCTCCAGCTCGGGGATGCGCCCGAAGCGCAGCTCGGCGGCGCGGTTCAGGTCGCCCTTGCGCTGCGCCAGCTCGGCCTCGGTCTTGGCGGCGTCGATCGCCTCGTTGATCTTGCGCAGGTCGGTGATCAGCTGCTTTTCGCGCTGCCAGACGCTCTTCATCCCGTCGACGCGCTCGCGGATGCTCGGCGATCTCCTCCTCGACCACCTCCAGGCGGCGCGCCGAGGCCTCGTCCTTCTCCTTGCTCAGCGCCGACTTCTCGATCGCCAGCGACGTCAGGCGCCGTTCCAGCTGGTCGATCGGCTCGGGCAGCGAATCGATCTGCATCTTGAGGCGGCTGGCCGCCTCGTCGACCAGATCGATCGCCTTGTCGGGCAGCTGGCGCCCCGAGATGTAGCGGTCCGACAGGCGCACCGCCGCGACCAGCGCGCCGTCGCGGATGCGGATGCCGTGGTGAACCTCGTAGCGCTCCTTGAGGCCGCGCAAGATCGCGACCGCGTCCTCCAGCGACGGCTCGCCGACGAAGACCGGCTGGAAGCGGCGCTCGAGCGCCTTGTCCTTCTCGATGTGCTTGCGGTACTCGTCCAGCGTCGTCGCGCCGATGCAGCGCAGGTCGCCGCGCGCCAGCGCCGGCTTCAGCATGTTGGCGGCGTCGACCGCGCCCTCGGCCGCGCCCGCGCCGACCAGCGTGTGCAGCTCGTCGATGAACAGGATGATCCCGCCCTCGGCGGCGCCGACCTCCTTCAGCACCGACTTCAGGCGCTCCTCGAACTCGCCGCGGAACTTGGTGCCGGCGACCAGCGCGCCCAGGTCCAGCGCCAGGATCTTCTTGTCCTTCAGCGACTCGGGCACGTCGCCGGCGGCGATGCGCAGCGCGATGCCTTCGACGATGGCGGTCTTGCCGACGCCGGGATCGCCGATCAGCACCGGGTTGTTCTTGGTGCGGCGCGACAGCACCTGCATCGCGCGCCGGATCTCCTCGTCGCGCCCGATGACCGGGTCGAGCTTGCCCGATCGGGCCAGCTCGGTCAGATCGCGGGTGTACTTGGCCAGCGCCTGATACTTGCCCTCGGCCTCCTGGTCGGTGACCCGCTGGTTGCCGCGCACCTCGGCCAGCGCGCGCAGCAGCACGTCCTTGTTGGCGCCCGCCTCGCGCAGCGCGCGCGACGCCGCGCCGTGGTCCTTGTCGACCAGCGCCAGCAGGATGTGCTCGCTCGAGACGTACTCGTCCTTGAACTCCTTGGATTGCCGCGTGGCGTCCTCGAGCACGTCCTTGAGCCGGTTGCCGACGTAAACTTCGGTGCGCGAGCCCCGGACCTGCGGCAGCTCGTCCAGGCTGCGCTCGACCCGCGCGGCCAGCGCCTCGGGGTCGATGCCCAGCTTGCGCAGGATCGCGCCGCTCACGCCCTGCTCCTGGGTCAGCAACGCCAGCAGCAGGTGCTCCGGCGTCATCTCCTGGTGGTTGCGCTTCTCGGCCAGGTCGTGCGCCGCTTGCAGCGCCTCTTGGGCTTTGATGGTGAGCTTGTCGAGTCGCATCAGTACCTTCCGCGCCCAATCGTAAGCACCGCCCCCCGGCGGACAAGAGACGGGCTGGCCCCTCGCGTTTTTTCGGGGCCGGCCGCGGCGGTTCGAGTAGATTCCCCCCATGTCGTACCTGGTCCTGGCGCGCAAGTACCGCCCGCAGCGGTTCGACGAGCTGGTCGGGCAGGAGCACATCGCGCGCACGCTGACCAACGCCATCGCCCAGAAGCGGGTCCACCACGCCTTCCTCTTCACCGGCGCGCGCGGCGTCGGCAAGACCAGCGCGGCGCGCATCCTGGCCAAGGCGCTGTGCTGCGCCGAGGGGCCGACCGCGAACCCCTGCGGCAAGTGCGACTTCTGCCGGGAGATCGCCGAGGGGCGCTCGGTCGACGTCATGGAGATCGACGGCGCCTCCAACACCGGCGTCGACGACGTGCGGACGCTGCGCGAGGGGGCGCGCTACATGCCCACCAAGGGCCAGCGCAAGATCTACATCATCGACGAGGTCCACATGCTGTCGACCAGCGCCTTCAACGCGCTGTTGAAGACGCTGGAGGAGCCGCCGCCGCACGTGGTCTTCATCTTCGCCACCACCGAGGCGCACAAGATCCCGACCACGATCCTGTCGCGCTGCCAGCGCTACGACTTCAAGCTGATCCCGACCGCGCGGCTGACCGCGCACCTCGAGACCATCCTGGCCAACGAGACGATCGCCACCGAGCCCGAGGCGCTGCGGCTGATCGCGCGCCAGGCCGGCGGGTCGGTGCGCGACGGCCTGTCGCTGCTGGACCAGGTGATCGCCTACGTCGGCGCCGAGAAGCTCACGCGCGACATCGTCGCCGAGGTGCTGGGCGTCGCCGATCGCCGGCTGCTGGTCGAGCTCGCGGGCGCCGTCCTCGACCGCGATGCGGGCACGGCGCTGCGGATCTTGGCGCGCGCGGCCGACGTCGGGGTCGACCTGGGCCAGCTGGCGCGCGCCTTCCTCGGCTTTCTGCGCGATCTCGAGGTGGTGGGACGGGTCGCCGACGCTGCCGACCTGGTCGACGCGACCCCCGACGAGCTCGAGGAGTCGCGCGTGCTGGCACGCAAGGCGCTGGCGGCGGCGGCGGGCGCCGCCGGGCTGCTCGGCGTGCTCTTCGACCGCTGGGCACGCGCGATCGACGAGGCGGCGCGCTCGCAGAGCCCGCGGCTGATCCTCGAGATGGCGCTGGTCGACCTCTGTCAGGCCGAGCCGCTCGAGCCGCTCGGCGATCTGCTGGAGCGGCTCGAGGGGCTCGAGGGCAGGGTGGCTGGAGCGGCTCCGCGGGCAGCGCGGGTCCCCCGCGGCGCGCGGCGGCGCTGTCCGCCCCGATACCGGCCAAGCCGACCGCGGCGGCGCTGCCGGTGACCCCAGCGACGCCGCGGCGCCGGTCGGCGCCGACGATGGTGGCGTCAGCGCCGGTGGCGGCGCCGATGCCCGTGGTCGTGGTGCCCGCGGCGCCGGCGCCCGCGCTCGCGGCTCGACCAGCGCCGCTCCGGCGCCGCCCGCTCCCCCGGTTGCCTCGGCGCGCGCGCTCGCGCCGGAGGCGGGGACGCCGTCCGAGGTCTGGCGGAGGGTCCGCGCCGGCTTCGAGGAGAAGCGGCCGCGGCTGGCGGCGCTGCTGGCGCACGCCGAGGTGGGTGATCTGGTCGCGGGTCGCATGACCCTGGTCTTTGTCAACCGGGCCGACGCCGACGCCGCCGAGAAGGCGCGCGCCGAGATCGAGCAGGCAATCGCCACCGGCTTCGGCCAGGTGGTGCGGCTGGTGATGAGCAGCCGGGATGCATTGCCCAGCGCCGGCGCCGCCGCCCCCGCCGCGATCCGTTCCGAGGTCGCCGCCGAGGCCGACGCCCTGTCGGCCGACCGCAAGAACCGCGAGGCGGAGGCGCGCCAGCATCCTATGATCAAGAAGGCGCAGAACCTGTTCGGCGCCTCGCTCAAGGAGATCAAGACCTGATGTCGCTCCCCGACCTCAAAGGGCTCATCGAAACCGCGCAGCGAATCCAGGCGCGAGGTCGCGCGCGTACGCGACGATCTCGCCGGCAAGACCGTCGAGGGGGAGACCGGCGGCGGCCTCGTCCGCTGCGTCGCCAACGGCAAGGGGGAGGTGGTCTCGATCGCCATCGATCCCGCGGTCGCCGGCGGCGGCGAGGCGCCAAATCTGAAGATGATCGAGGACCTGGTGGTCGGCGCCGTCAACGTCGCGCTCGAGCGGGCCCGCGAGCTGGCCCAGGGGGAGCTGGCAAGGCGACCGGTGGGCTGCCGCTGCCGCCCGGGATGTTCGGAAGCTGACCCGGATGTTCGCGTCGCCCATCGCCCGTCTGGTCCAGCAACTCGGCAAGCTTCCGGGCATCGGCGAGAAGACGGCGGCCCGGCTGGCGTTCCACATCCTGCGCGCCGCCGCCCGAGGACGCGGCGGCGCTGGCGGCCGCCATCGTCGACGTCAAGCAGAAGATCCGGTTTTGCGGCGTCTGCTGCGATCTCACCGAGACCGATCCGTGCGCCATTTGCCGGGACGCCCGCCGTGACGCCGGCACTGGTCTGCGTGGTCGCCCATCCCCAGGACGTCGTCGCCATCGACCGTTCGGGCGGCTATCGCGGGCGATTTCACGTCCTACATGGCGTACTTTCGCCCCTGGACGGCATCGGGCCAGACGATCTGCGCATCGCCGAGCTCATCCAAAGGTGCTCATCCGCCGATAGTCCGGTTCGGGAGGTGATCTTGGCCACCAGTCCCAACGTCGAGGGTGAGGCGACCGCGGTCTACATCGCCAAGCTGCTGCGTCCGCTCGGCGTCCGCGCCACCCGCATCGCCACCGGCGTGCCCATCGGCGGCGAGCTGGAGTATGCCGACCAGCTGACGCTCGCGCGCGCGATCGACGGGCGCCGAGAGATGTGAATGGTGGAACGTCGGACATCCGGGACGCGGAGGGCAAGGCGATCGGCGGGCGATCTGGAGGGGTCGATCCGCGCGACTTTGGGACACACGCAGAGCTGCCGGGGTGCGCGAAGCTTGAATCCCCTCGGTTCGGATGATAATTGTGATTCTTACAGGGCGAAGCGTGATGTCCATCGTACAAGGAGTGAAATGAGCGGCCCCGATGTCATGTTCCCCGAGGAGCAGCAGCAGATCTCGACGCTCTGCCAGCGCCTGCAGCGCGATGCCAACGCCAAGGCGATCCTGCTCATCGGCCGCGACGGTCAGCCGATCGCCGAGGCGGGCGACGTCGAGGAGCTCGACGTGACGTCGCTGTCGTCGCTGACCGCCGGCAACGTCGCGGCCACGGGCGGGATCTCGAAGATCCTCCGCGAGAAGGACTTCACCAGCCAGTTCCACGAGGGCGAGAAGATCCACGTCCACATCACCCTGGTGGGCGGGCGGGCGATTCTGCTCGTGCTGTTCGACGAGCGTTCGTCGCTGGGGCTGGTGCGGCTGCGGGTGAAGAAGTCGTCCGACGAGATGGCGCGGCTGTTCGATCAGGTGGCCAAGAAGGCCGCGGCGAAGAGCCAGCCGTCGATCCTCACCGAGATCACCGACAGCGACATCGACAATCTCTTCAATGACTGACGCGCGACGGCGCGCAAGCGAGGCCTATGAGCTTCATCAACTACTCGTCTCGCGAGATCAACTGCAAGCTGGTCTATTACGGCCCGGGGCTGTGCGGGAAGACGACCAACCTGCAGTACATCTACGCGAAGACCAGCCCCGACGCGAAGGGCAGGATGATCTCGCTGGCGACCGAGACCGAGCGGACGCTGTTCTTCGACTTTCTGCCGCTGTCGCTGGGTGAGATCCGCGGCTTCAAGACCCGCTTTCATCTCTACACCGTGCCCGGCCAGGTCTTCTACGACGCCAGCCGCAAGCTGATCCTGAAGGGCGTCGACGGCGTGGTCTTCGTCGCCGACTCGCAGATCGAGCGCATGGAGGCGAACATCGAGTCGCTCGAGAACCTGCGCCTGAACCTGACCGAGCAGGGCTACGACCTCGACAAGCTGCCCTACGTCGTCCAGTACAACAAGCGCGACCTGCCCAACGCCGCGCCGATCGATCAGCTGCAGAACGTGCTGAATCCGACCAAGGCCGCCGAGTTCGAGGCCTGCGCCACCAGCGGCGTCGGCGTCTTCGACACGCTCAAGGCGGTCGCCAAGTCCGTGCTGACCGAGCTCAAGCGCGGCAGCTGAGCCTGGGAGCCTCGGTTCCAGACCGCCCGCGACAGACCCGCCAGCGACGCCGCCGGTCCGGCGCTTCCGAGCGACTCCGGCGGTCTGTCCGGACGTCATGGCGCTCGTCGCTTGACTTGCGCAGGACCGCGGTCGCGAACAGCGCGGCCACCGTCGCGTGCGCCGCCAGCCAGAAGCGGTCGAGGAAGTCGGGGACGTAGCGGACGTCGACGGTGTCGTGACCGCCGCGAACAGCAGCGCGCCCGCGATACCGAAGCCAAACCCGGCCAGCGCCGGTCGCAGGCGGGGAACGCCGTAGAGCAGCACCGTCAGCATCATCGGCAGGAGCGCGCTCCAGAGCAGCGGGTTGCCGAGCGCCGCCGGCCCCAGCGCGTTGGCGACGTCGAGGGTGAAGCCCGACGACAGCGCCGCCACCAGCGGGTGCACCGACGAGCTGACGAACGGCAGCAAGAACAGCCCCGACGAGCCGGCGACCAGCGCCGCCAGGAATCCGCCGCCGAGGCGGATCGACCGACCGCCCGCGCCGGCGGATCAGCAGCGCGCCCAGCAGCGCCATGCCGCCGCCCAGGCCGAGCTCGCCGGCGCCACGGCCCACCTGCACCTTGCGCAGCGCCGCCGCCGCGTCGACGATGCCGGCACCGTAGTGGTCGTCGACCCGCGCCTCCGTCGTCGCGAGCTCGCTCCCCTTGGACTCTCCCTTGGTCTTCGGCGCGCGCGCCGTGCCGAGCAGGATCTCCTCGACGGCGTCGGGCTTGCGCACGCCCGCGCCCACGATCAACGCGGCCACGCCGGCGACGTGCGGCGACGCCATCGACGTCCCCATGAACCACAGGTAGTCGGTCTGCGAGGTGTTGCCCGGGACGATCGTGTGCTGCAGGACGCCGTCGGGCTTGCCGTCACCGTTCTGGTCGACGCGCACGTTGCCGCCCGGGCGCGGCGATGTCGACCTCCGGGCCCCAGTTCGAATAGAAGGTCGTCGATCTCGTCGAACTGGGTGGCGGCGACGGCGATGACGCCCGGGGTAGCGCGCCGGGTAGCTGACCTTGCCGTGCCCGTCGTTGCCGGCGGCGGCGACGATGGTCACCCCCTTGGCGCGGGCGTACTTGACGGCGTTGGCGATCGTGCCGACCGGGAAGGGGCCGCCGAGGCTCATGTTGATGACCTGGGCGCCGTGGTCGGCCGCCCAGCGGATGGCCTGCGCGATCCCGGCCATCGAGCCCGAGCCGCGCGCCGACAGCACCTTGATCGGCATGATCGAGACGCCGAAGGCGACGCCCGCGACGCCGAGCTTGTTGTTGGTCGACTGCGCGATGGTCCCGGCGACGTGGGTGCCGTGGCCGTGATCGTCGGCGGCGTTGGCGTTGTTGGAGATGAAGTTGAAGCCCGGGACGAAGTTCGTCTCGGCCAGATCGCCGACGCGGCTGACGCCGGTGTCGATGACCGCCACGATCACGCCCTTGCCCTGGCCCAGCTTCCACGCCTCGGGCAGGCCGATCTGGCGCAGGTGCCACTGATAGCGAAAGCAGGTGTCGTTGGGGAAGTCGGCCGGCTTGGCCGCAGTGGCGGCGCACTCCGCCTCCATCGACGCGCCGCCGGTGACGACCGCCTCGTCGGGGGGGATGGTCGCCTCGACGTCGTAGTCGACGCTCTCGACGCTCGGGTCGTGCGCCAGACGAGCGGCGGCGGCGGCGGCCTCGTCGGCGGTGGCGAAGTCGATGCGATACAGCCGGTCGGTGGCCGAGTAGTCGCTGACCGGGATCTCGACGAAGGGCTCAGCCGCCAGCGTCCTGCGCCGAGATGTCGTCCTTGAAGTCGACGATCAGCCGGGTCGGATTCACGCTCGGCTGCCGCGGCGCGTTCGGCGCTGCTCGGCTCGGCCTTGGGCTGGGGGGCGCGCGCGCCCACCTCGTGCCACAGGATCCGCGTGCTCACCAACCCGACCGCGAACACGCCCCAGAGAACGACTTTGGGCATAGCCATGGTCGAATTATACGACCGCAAACGCTTTTCGTATGTTCAGCCCCAAAGAATGGTTGTGTCTCGTCGCGGCGGACCGCGGCGAAGCTCGGCCAGGCTCGTTGATTTCCCGGGCCGGCTCGCATACAGTGGGCTCCGCTTTTACGATAAATTTTCCGCTGTTGCGAGGAGATTCCCGACTATGCCGACGGCCCCGTCCCTTCGCCAGCCTCCAGCGAGGGGGGCGGCCTCTCGCTTGCAGTGTGGCCCTGATTGTCGCGCGTTTTCATGCTCGGCGGTGGCGCCGCGGTGCACGCGCAGACCAACAAGGATGACCTGGCGGCGACGGTCACCAAGCTCAACAAGAAGGCGCTCGACGAGTACGACAACCTGAACTTCGAAGAGGCGCGGAAGATCCTCAAGGACGCGCTCGACTTTTGCCGCGAGGCCGGCCTCGACCAGCACCCGGTGACCGCGCGGACCAACCTGCACCTGGGCGTGGTGGTCCTGACCGGGTTCAAGCAGCGCGACGTGGCCGCAAAATATTTTCGCAAGGCGCTGGAGATCCAGCCCGACATCAGGATGACCAAGAGCCTGGCCAACCCGGAGATCCAGGCCGCGTTCGACGAGGTGGCGGCCACCATGAGCCGACCGGCCGGCGCCGTCGCGGTGCGCACCGGCGTCGATTCGGGGATCTCGCACGAGCCGATCACCCGCGCGGCGCGCGGCCAGGGGATTCCGATCAACGCCACGCTCGATCCGGCGCTCAGCACCGACAAGGTGCTGCTGTCGTTTCGCGGGGCCGGCAGCGCCGACTTCGCCAGCCGGGAGATGAAGGAGGCGACGCCGGGGAATTTCGTCGCCGAGATCCCGGCCGACGCGACGACGGGCAACCAGGTCGGCTACTTCATCGAGGCCCAAAAAGCCGGCCAGCCGATCGCGCGGCTCGGGGGCAAGGGCAGCCCGCTGGTGGTGGCGCTGGCGTCGGCGACTCCGGTCGCGAGCATCCAACACCCGGGGCCAAAGGAGCCGTCGGGGCCGCCGGCGGGCGCCGGGCCGGCGCGGTTCTTCGTCGGCATGGCCGTCGGCAGCGGCGTCGGCTGGGCGACCGGCTCGGGCGAGATCAGCCCGGCGCACGTCGCCGATCCGGCCGGCTTCGCGCCCGCGCAGATCGTCCACATCGCGCCGGAGTTTGGCTACTTTCTCAGCGCCGATCTGCTCTTGTCGGTCCAGGCGCGCATCCAGTTCCTGTCGGGCCTGACGTCGTGCATGGGCTGCGCGCCGCCGCCGTCGACGGCGGTGTCGGCGTTCGCCAAGCTGACCTGGATGTTCGGCGCCGACAAGCTGCGGCCCTATCTCTCGGCCAGCGCCGGCGGCGGCCGGATTCGCCACGTCGCCGAATTTTCCAGCCTCACCAACTGCGGGTCGGACCAGCACAGCACCTGCGTCGAGAGCATCCCCGCGGGCGCGGTGCTGCTGGGTCCAGGCGTCGGGATGATCTACGGGGTCACGCCGTCGTTCGGGCTGATGGCGGGGTTGAACACGCAGGTGGGGTTCCCGGACTTCACGTTCAACGTCGATCTGAACCTGGGCGTGGCCGCGCAGTTCTGACAGGGACGGTTAAACGCCACGACGCCAGGATCGCCACCGTCCGACATCTTGAAATCCGGCCTTTGGCGTCTCTGGCGTCTTGGCGTTTCGTCTTATCCGACCAGCATTGGGCGACGGCCTTAGGTCTTCTCGGGCTCCCAGAGGGGCTCGGGTTGACCGTAGATGCGGGAGGCGTGGCGGCTCATCACGAACAGGGCGTCGGACAGGCGATTGAGATAGGGGATGACCTGGGGGCCGATCGTCTCGCTCGCGGCCAGGCGCACGGTCAGGCGCTCGGCACGCCGGCAGACGGTGCGTGCGAGGTGCAAGTACGAAGCGACCCAGCCGCCGCCGGGGAGGATGAAGCTGCGCAGCTCGGCGAGGTGCTCGTTCCAGGCGTCGATCTCGTGCTCGAGCGCGGTGACGTGCCGGGCCTCGATCACCGGCTGCTGGGGGTGGCGGTCCTCGGCCAGCGTTGCGAGATCGCTCCCCAGGTTGAAGAGCTCGTTTTGCACCCGCCGCAGGACCGCCGCCAGCGCCGCCGCGTCGGCGGGGGCGCCCGGCTCCTCCAGCGCGGTGCGCGCGAGGCCGATGCAGGCCGAGAGCTCGTCGACGGTCCCGTAGCTTTCCAGCCGCAGCGAATCCTTGCCGACCTTCTGCCCACCGACCAGGCGCGTCTGCCCGCCGTCTCCCGCCTTGGTGTAGATCCGATTCAGCCTGACCATGATCCGGCCTTCATTTGATGAGCAGTTCCTGGATCATCCCGCGCCCTTTGGGATCGCTGTTTACCGATCGCCGCGCGCCGACCTTCACCTGGTCGAAGTCTCCTCGATAGATCTCCTCGATGAAGGGTGAATTCGAATTGGAGAGCAGGACGGAGACCCCACGTTGCTTCAGCAGCAGCGCCACGTCTCGTAGCCGCACCTGGTCGACGTCGGAGAAACCCTCGCTGGTGTAGGTGGTGAACTTCGCCGTCGAGGTCAGCGGCCGGTACGGCGGATCGAAGTAGACGAAGTCGCCTGGACGCGCGCGATCCAGCACCGACTCGAACCCAGCGTATTCCAACTCGGCGCTGCGCAGCGCCTCGGAGCAGGCTTGGAGGTTCTCCGCGTCGCAGATCTGCGGTTTCGCGTACCTGCCGAGCGGCACGTTGAAGATGTTCTTGCTGTTGACGCGATAGAGCCCGTTGAAGCCGGTCCGATTGAGGTAGATCATCCAGGCGGCTACCTCGGTCGTCGTCGCCGTGTCGACGTCCTTCCACTCGCGGGTCTTCTGGAAGTAGCCTTTGCTGTGCTTCCGCTCGTGCTCGCGCAGCAGATCCATCACCGCCTCGGCGTTCTGCTGGACACCGCGGTACGTACGAATGAGCCGTCGGTTCGAGTCGGTGAGAAACGCCGGAAAGGGGCCCTTCTTGCGCAGGTGGAAGAACAGCGCGCCGCCGCCAATAAAGGGTTCGTGGTAGCGGTTGAACGACGCCGGAACGTGACGCACGATCTCTGGTAGGAGCTGCCGTTTTCCTCCCACCCACTTCAGGAACGGCTTGGCGTCGGGGGGTGACCAGGCTTCGCGCAGTGCCACATGCACCCAGTCCTTTTCGATCGCTGCGTCCTCCAGGTCAAGGCATACCGGCGTCCACCTTGCTCAAGGTCGCGAGGCGGACCGGGGGGGCGACCGGGAGATCGCGACCGAGAACTTTCAGATCTGATGCTTGTGTCGCCGCCGGTTGTGACTAGGTTTCAACCGGGGACGCGGGCAGGGCGAGCGGGGGATTCGTGGAGGCGGGGGGTCGGTCAGGCACGTCCTGACACGTCGAGGGCCAAAGGTGCAAGACACCTTGGGCCCTCGACGGCTATTGGGCCCCAGCTATTTCGACTTCGGGAGTTCTGCTATCCTGCCGGCCCCATGTCGAAGCTCGTCCCCACCACCCTGCTTCTCGCGCTCGCCGCTGCCTTTTCCGGCGCCGCCTGCCACAAGGACAAGCCGGCCTCCGAGGCGGCCGCCAAGCTTCAGAATCCGCCGTCCGCGGCGGCCGCGCCCGCCGGCGGCCTGGTCGTTGAAGAGGTCAAGGTCGGCGACGGACCGGTCGCCTCGGCCGGCAAGGTGGTCTCGGTCCTCTACACGGGCAAGCTCACCGACGGCACCAAGTTCGACAGCTCCTACGATCACGACGGCAAGCCGATCGAGTTCCCGCTCGGTGCCGGCCGCGTCATCAAAGGATGGGACCAGGGACTGGAGGGGATGAAGGTGGGGGGAAAACGCAAACTGACGATTCCGCCGCAGCTGGCCTACGGCGAACGGGGCATGGGCCCGATACCCCCCAATGCGACGTTGGTCTTCGACGTCGAGCTGACGGCGGTTCGCTGACACGCCGCCATCAAGTCACAGAGGTAGCGCTGGAAAAGGTCGTCGTTTTGGTTAGACTACCGCGCTTTTAGTGGTCCGGGGGGCGCAGTCGGCGCCCTCAACCGCGTCAAAAAGCACCGCACAAGCAAAGCACTGCAAAAGCAAAAGCACTGCAAAAGAAGGTGAGCTCGTAATGGCTTCGATCGACAAGGTTCGCAACATCGGTATCTCCGCCCACATCGACTCGGGGAAGACCACCCTCTCCGAACGCATCCTCTACTACACCGGCAAGATCCATAAGATCGAAGAGGTGCGCGGCAAGTCTGGCGTCGGCGCGAAGATGGACTCGATGGACCTGGAGCGCGAGAAGGGGATCACCATCCAGTCGGCGGCCACCTACTGCGAGTGGGAAGGCCACGTCATCAACCTGATCGACACCCCCGGCCACGTCGACTTCACCATCGAGGTCGAGCGCGCGCTGCGCGTCCTCGACGGCGCCGTGCTGGTGCTGTGCGGGACGTCGGGCGTGCAGTCCCAGTCGTACACCGTCGACCGCCAGATGCGCCGCTACAACGTGCCGCGCCTCGCGTTCATCAACAAGCTCGATCGCGCGGGCGCCGACCCGGCGCGCGTCACCGGACAGCTGAAGGACAAGCTGCGCCACAACACCATCACGATGCAGCTGCCGATCGGCGCCGAGGCCGACTTCGAGGGGATCATCGATCTCATCAAGATGAAGGCCTACCACTTCGACGGCGACAATGGCGACGACGTACGCGAGGAGGAGATCCCCGCCGATCGCGTCGAGGAGTCCAAGACTCGCCCGCCATAACTTGATCGCGTCGGTCGCCGACCACGACGACGCCATCGCCGACAAGTTCCTGGGCGAGCAGGAGGTCGGCGTCGACGAGCTCAAGGCGGCGATCCGCCGCGTCACCATCGCGCTCAAGATGACGCCGGTCTTCATCGGCTCGGCCTACAAGAACAAGGGCGTTCAGCTGTTGCTCGACGGGGTGAACGACTATCTGCCCAACCCGACCGAGGTGCAGAACATCGCGCTCGATCAGAACAACAAGGAAGAGAAGGTCATCCTCAAGTCGGAGCCCAAGCTGCCGTTCGTGGGCCTGGCGTTCAAGCTGGAGGACGGACGCTACGGCCAGCTCACGTACATGCGCATCTACCAGGGCTCGCTGAACAAGGGCGAGTTCATCGTCAACAACTCGTCGAACCGCAAGCGCGTCAAGGTGCCGCGCCTGGTGCGCATGCATTCGAACGAGATGAACGACATCGAGTCGGTGACGGCGGGCGACATCGTCGCGCTCTTCGGCGTCGAATGTTCGTCGGGCGACACCTTCACCGACGAGTCGCTCAACTACACCATGACCTCGATGCACGTGCCGGACGCCGTGATCTCGCTGGCGGTCGCCCCCAAGGACAAGGGATCGACGGCGAACTTCTCCAAGGCGCTGAACCGCTTCACCAAGGAAGATCCGACCTTCCGCGTGCGCCGCGACGAGGAGTCAGCCCAGACGATCATCAGCGGCATGGGCGAGCTGCACCTGGAGATCTACATCGAGCGCATGAAGCGCGAGTACGCCACCGAGGTGATCTCGGGCAAGCCGCAGGTCGCCTACCGCGAGACCATCGGCCAGCGCGGCGAGTACAACTACACCCACAAGAAGCAGACCGGCGGCTCGGGGCAGTACGCGAAGATGGGCGGCTACATCGAGCCGCTGCCGGCCGACCACCCGACCGGGTACGAGTTCGTCGACGACATCGTCGGCGGGTCGATCCCGCGCGAGTTCATCCCCGCCTGTGACAAGGGCTTCCGCGAGGCGGTCAAGAAGGGGTCGCTGATCGGATTCCCGATCGTCGGGGTTCGCTGCGTCGTCAACGACGGCGCCTCGCACCCGGTCGACTCGTCGGAAATGGCGTTCAAGATCGCGGCGCTGCAGGCCTTCCGCGAGGCTTACGCCGCCGCCAAGCCGACCATCCTCGAGCCGATCATGCGCGTCGAAGTGCAGTTCCCCGAGGAGTTCCAGGGCGTGGTGCTGGGCCAGATCAACCAGCGGCGCGGGACGATCCTCTCGACCGAGAAGCAGGAAGGCTTCGTGCAGGCGATGGCCGAGGTCCCGCTGAACGACATGTTCGGCTACTCGACCGATCTGCGCTCCGCGACCCAGGGCAAGGGCGAGTTCACCATGGAGTTCCAGAAGTACGCCGAGGTGCCCAAGCAGCAGCGCGAGGTCATGATGGCGGAGTTCCGCAACAAGAAGGAGAAAGAGGCGGCCGCGCGTTGACCGGCGCGGAGACGCGCCCCGGGGCCCGCAGCAAGAATGCGGCGCCCCGGCCCCAACCAGCGACGGTCGGTATGCGCCGACTCCTCGACGAGCTGGGCGCGGCGAAGCGGCGTTTGCACACCGAGACGGCGGCGCTGCGCGACATCGATCGCCGGGTCTGCACCTGGGATCTGTGCGAGACGTTCCAGGCGCGGCGCGGCCGCGCGCTGCGCTCGACCGCGGCCAGTCGCTTCGCCGACGAGCTCGGCCGACTGGAGCTGTTGCTGACGCGCCTGGCGCGCGAGGACCTGGCGGCCGTGCTCCGCGCGCGGCCGCGCAGCCCCGGCACGCGCCGTCTGCTGGTCGGGATCTACACCGAGCTCCGCTACCTGCAGCGCGCCTTCGACGGCGGCAGCCTGCTGCTGGCGCACGCGCTGGCCACCGTCCAGCTGGCCGACTGACGGCGCAGATCCGGCGCCGCAGCTCCGGGGATATCGTCCGGCAGGATCAGCCGTCGGTCGGGGGCTCGGCCTTGGTCGTCGCGCCGAGATACCAGCGCGAGATGTCGGCCTCGTCGAGGTGCCCGACGATCCGGCCGGCCTCGTCGACCACCGGGATCGTGCGCAGATGGTTCGCCAGCAACGCTTCGGCGCCGGCGCGCAGGTCGGCGTCGGCCCTCACCGTGGCGACGGGAGGAGGCGCGGCGTCGGCGTCAGCGTCGGCGTGGGCGACCGCTCCTTCGCCCTTGCCGTCACCCCCGCCCGCTCCCTCCTGCGGCGGCACAGCCCGCATGATCTCGACCACCTGGGCCGAGCGCAGCAGGTCGGGCATGTCGGCGACCTGGTGCACCGGCGAGTCGCGCTGGGTCGGCACCTGCGCGTGATAAAGAGTGCGCTTGCGCAGCGCCACGAAGGCGATCCCCTCGGCGAGCATCAGCGGCACCAGCAGGTCGTAGCTGCCGGCCAGCTCGCACACCAGCACCAGCGCCGACAGCGGTGTGTGGGCGATGCCGCCATAGAGCGTCCCCATCCCCACCAGCGCGAAGGCGCCGGCGTCGATGCGCGGATCGCCGGTCAGAAGTTGCACCGCCCGTCCGAAGGCGCCGCCGAAGAGCCCGCCGATCGCCAGCACCGGCGCGAAGTCGCCGGCGCTGCCGCCGCTGCCGATGGTGAGCGACGACGCGCAGATCTTGGCGGCGCACAGCAGCAGCAGCAGCCCCGCGCCCGCCCACCCGACCGGCAGCCAGGGCGACCCGCTGATCGCGATCTGGACGGCGCCATATCCGCCCCCGAACAGGCCCAGCCCCTGGCCGGGTTGGTGCACCCGCCAGCCGAGGAACATCACGATCGGAACGCAGAACAGCCCCAGCGCCAGCCCGCCCAGCCCCGGCTTGGCCCATTCGGGGAGGTCGAGCCGCGCCGTCACCGACTGCACCCCGCGCAGCACCCCCAGGAACACGTTCGCCACCACGGCGACCAGCAGCGCCAGCAGCCCGTACAGCCAGAGGTGCCCCAGGATGAAGGGGAACCGGTTGGGATGCGAGAACAGGGTCGACTCGCCGAAGATCGAGATCACGACCGAATAGGCGGTGACGCTGGCCAGGACCGCGGGGATCAGCGCGTCGGATTCGAAGTCGTCGCGATACAGCACCTCGACCGCCAGCAGCGCGGCGCCGAGCGGCGTGCGAAAGACCGCCGCGATGCCGGCCGCGACGCCGGCGACCATCAGGATGCGTCGCTCCTGGGCCGGGACGCGCAGGAGGCCGCCGACCAGCGAGCCGAGCGCCCCGCCGATCTGCATGGTCGGCCCCTCGCGCCCGCCGGCGCCGCCCGTCCCCAGCGTGAACAGCGACGCCAGCAACTTGACCCAGGCGACCCGCTTGCGCACCCGACCGCCCTGCTGGTGAAACGCGGTGATCATCGCGTCCCCGCCCCCGCCGCGGGTCTCGGGCGCCAGCTGGGAGACGATGCCGCCCGCCAGCGCGCCGACGGCCGGCAGCACGACCAGCAGCCAAGGGCGGAACAGGCGCCCTTCGGCCGCCTCGTGCAGGAAGGTCTCGCCGTGCGCCCGGAGCGCGTGGTAGCCGCCCAGGTCTTCCAGCAGCAGCCGTTGAATGAACTCACAGCCGGCGAAGAAAGCCGCCCCCATCAGGCCGGCCACGGCGCCGACCAGCGCGGCGTGCAGCAGGGTGCGGCCGACGATACGCAGATCTACCGGGGCCGCATCCCGCAGGATGCTCGCCAGGAACTCGCGCTTCACCACCCTACGGAACAGCAATCCAAAGCGATTATCGCGCTGATCGGGCCGAAGAACAGACCAAGAACGGCCAAGAATCCCGGCAGTCGACCGGATTCCGGAGAACGCCTACCGGCGCGGGGTTCTGTGGTATAGGGTCGCGTCTCAAAGCGACATGGCCGCCGCAGCTTTCTACGACCTGGACGGGACCCTGGTGCGCACGAATCTGGTGCATGCCTTTGCGTACAACGCCAAGAACCAGCAGGGCCTGCTGCGCAGCGTGACCAAGACCGTGGCTACATTCGTGAGCGTGCCGCTGTTCATGGCCGCCGACTTCTACAACCGCCGCCTGTTCAACGACATCTTCTTCGTGCGCTACCGCGGCGAGTCCGAGGACCGTCTGCGCTACCTGGCCGACGAGCTGTTCGAGAGCACGATCCGCCCCTCGATCTTCCCCGGCGCCTACGAGCTCATCGACAAATCGCGTCAGCTCGGTTTGCGGCAGGTGCTGGTGACCGGGGCGCTCGACCTGACGGTGCGGCCACTCGCCAAGCACCTCAAGATCGACGACTATGTCACCAACCGTTTGGAGTTCGTCGACGGCTACGCCACCGGGCGCCTTCTGCCCCCGGTGATGGCGGCGGCGACGAAGGCCAGCTGGATGAGGACTTACGCGGAGAAGGAGAGCTTGAACCTGTCCGATTGCTACAGTTATTCCGACAGCATGAGCGACCTGCCGATGCTGTCGGTCGTGGGACACCCGACCGCGGTGAATCCCGACCTGCGGCTGCGCAACACCGCCCTGCAGCACGACTGGCCGATCTTGGATCTGCGATGAGCTTGGCGATGAGATTTGCGACCTCTGCGATGCGATCAGCGACCAGGACGACCGCCGGCGTGACGAGGATCAAATGAGAGAACGGCAACCGAAGACGCTGCGGGGACCGGTGCCTCGTAACAAAGAGGACGACCAGGTCGTCTACATCGACAACGACTCGGCGCCGCGCATCCTGTTCTCGGGCGAGGACCTGCTGCTCGAGGACCTGCCGGTCGGCACGCGCGTCATCTATCCCAAGCCGCCGATCGAGGGGCTCGCCAACCCGGGCGCGGCGATCCGCTATGCGCTCAACCACCCGCTGGACACCGAGCCGCTGTACGCGCAGCTGATGCCGGGGATGCGCGTCACCATCGCGGTCGACGACATCAGCCTGCCGCTGCCGCCCATGGTGACGCCCGACGTGCGGCAGACCATCATCGAGATCCTGCTCGAGCTGCTCGACGCCAACGGCGTCGACGACGTGCACATCATCATCGCCAACTCGCTGCACCGGAAGATGACCGAGCCCGAGATGCGGCGCATGGTCGGCAGCAAGATCCACAACGCCTTCTACCCCGACCGCTACTACAACCACGACGCCGAGGACCCCGACGGTCTGGTCCACCTGGGCACGACCGACCAGAACGAGCCGGTCAACATCAACCGGCGCGCCGTCGAGAGCGACCTGCTCATCTACGTCAACATCAACTTCGTCCCGATGGACGGCGGGCACAAGTCGGTGACCATCGGTCTGTGCGACTACGCCACGGTGCAACCGCACCACGAGCCGACGACCATGCGCTCGTCGGCATACATGGATCCGAAGCATTCGATGCTGGCGACCAAGATCGAGCGCCAGGGCGCGATCGTCGACAAGCACATGAACGTCTTCCACATCGAGACGGTGCTGAACAACCGCATGTTCGCCGGCCCCACGGCGTTCCTGTCGAAGAACGAGGACGAGTTCACCGAGATCGATCGCCTGAAGTTCGAGGGGATGAAGTGGACGCTGGGAAAGATGCCGGCGGCGGCCAAGCGCAAGCTGTTCCATTCGATCCCGGCGCAGTACCAGATGATCGTCGTTCACGCCGGGAAGACCGAGCCGGTGCACGAGCGGACCCTGGCCCGTTGCTTCGAGCAGTACGCGGTCAACGTGCGCGGGCAGGCCGACATCCTGATCTGCGGCGTGCCGTTCATCTCGCCCTACAACGTGAACTCGATCTTGAATCCGATCCTCGTGCAGACCATGGGGCTCGGATACTTCCACAACATGTTCCGCGGCAAGCCGGTGCTGAAGAAGGGCGGGGTGATGATCCTGACCCACCCCTGCTACGACGAGTTCGATCACCAGCAGCACCCGAGCTACATCGAGTTCTTCAACCGCATCCTCCCCGAGACGCGCGACGCGATGAAGCTGCACCACAAGTACGAAGAAGAGTTCGCGCGCAACCCGAGCTACATCGAGATGTACCGCCGCGGCCGCGCCTACCACGGCGTGCACCCCTTCATGATGTGGTACTGGGGCGAGCACGGGCGCCAGCATGTCGGCAAGGTGATCGTCGCCGGTGCGCAGAACGCCCACGTGCCGGCGATGCTCGGCTGGGACCGCGCCGAATCGCTGACCGAGGCGATCGCGATGGCGCGCAGCTTCGTCGGCCCGTCGCCGGAGATCACGATGATGCACCACCCGCCGATCGTCATGGCCGACATGGAATAGGGCCGCGGGGGGTCCGGCCCCCACCGAGCGAACGGAAGACAATCGGATGCTGAATCTACGGTGCGTGGGCCGCGGGGGGCAGTACACGGCCGTGCGCGGGCTCGTCGAGCGCATGCAGGGGGTGATGTTCGCCGGGCGGCTGGCCGGCGCGGGTGCTGGATCGGGTGCCGGCGGCGACGCGGGTGAAGCTGATCCAGCATGACCTCACGCTGTCGGCGTCGCCGACGATGCGGCCGCCGTTGCGGCTCGCCTTCGCTTCGGACCTGCACATCGGGCCGCTCACGCCGCCCCGGTTGCTCGACAACGCGTTTCGAATCTTGGTCGACCTCGCCCCCGACGTGCTGGTGCTCGGCGGTGACTACGTCTTCCTCGAGGTGACGCCGGCCATGGCGCGCGAGCTGGAGCAGCGCGTGGCGGCGGTGCCGGCGCGCACCAAGATCGCCGTGCTGGGCAACCATGACCTGTGGACGCATCACGGCCTGATCGAGAGCGCGCTCGAGCGCGCCGGGTGCCGCGTGCTGATCAACGACGCCGCGGGCCTGCCGGCGCCGCACCAGGACTTCGCCGTGGTCGGCATCGACGAGCCCTGGACTGGCAAGGCCGACGGGGCGCGCGCCTTCGCCGCCAGCGACGCCCCGATCAAGATTGCCGTCTCGCACGCGCCCGAGGGGCTGCCTTTCGTCGAAGGGCGGGGCGCGAAGTTGCTGCTGTGCGGCCACACTCACGGCGGCCAGATCGCGCTGCCGCGCGGTCCGGTGGTGGTCCACGGTCCCCTCGGGCGGCGCTGGCCGTCGGGGCTGCACCTGCTGGGCGACATGCATCTCTTCGTGTCGCGCGGCCTCGGCATCGTCGACATCCCCCTGCGGGCCTACGCGCCGTCCGATGTCACGTTGTTCACGCTGCGCTGATCCGCGCCGCGTTGATGCACGCCGCGGCGCCGGGGTACGCGCGCCTAGTGTACGCGGGCGTTTCTTGGCATACTGACGCCCCTAACGCGGAAGCCGAACCCTTGGGGACGTATTGAAAAAAATCGACCTGCCCCGGCCCCTGCCGCTGAAGATTAGCTTCGTCATCCTCGCCGTCGCGTCGATCGGTTGTGTCAACCGAGGGATGCACGCGCCCGGTGGCGCAGCCGGCGTCGGTGGTGGTGGGGCTGGAGGCGCCGCCGGTATGGGCGGCCACGGCGTGGGGGGAAGTCCCGACGCGGGCATCGATTCCAGCGGCGACGGCGAGGTGGATGCCATCGACACCTGCGACGTCGACGGCGGTGATGCCGGTGCCGCTGACTCGGGAAGCGTCGGTCCATGCACCGCGATGTTCAATTTCGAGAGCCCGGCCGGCTGCGGGCTCTACGGCGCCACCTTGAACCAGGATCCGAACAACCCAAAGAACACCGATGGATTCACCGGGCTCCATCACACGGGGAACGCCTTCTGTGGACGGGGCGCGATGGCGATCGATGTCGACTTCAACACCACCACACGCCTTGGCGGCGAGGTGGTCATCCCGATCAACCCTACGGCGAACTACACCGGCAAGACGCTGTCGATCGCCATTAAGGGGAGCGCCGCCGGGGGATCGAACACGCGGTTCCAGGTCTTGCTGGTGACAACGCGCTACGAACCCAAGAGCATCTCCATTCCCATCACCACCGATTGGACGCAGGTGGCGGTGACGCTGCCGACCGAGGCGGACGCGAGCGCCGATGGGGTGATTCGAATCTCATTGCAGGCGCACGGCGCGATCGACCCATACCTCGGTACGATCTACGTCGACGAGCTCGACGTCCGGAACACTCCCCCGGATGGCGGAGTGGACGCTGTCGATGCACGCCCCGACGCGGATGCCGCGCCGGTAGATTCGCGCGACGCGCCGTCCGGGAACTGAGTTCTTTCTTCGCTTTCGCGAAACGTTCGTTGGGCTTTGGCCGCTGCTTTAGCGTCGCGCTGAGCCATTCACGCGTGACCAGGACACCTAGAGAGTGCAATTGGTCTTGCACCAGGGGAGCCGTCATTTTTCTGTCTCGCGTCGGTGCAGGTTGGTGGGCGCGGAGCACAGGCTAACGTCACGGTCAGGGTTCACAAAAGAACGCGAGATGAAAAACCGCAATCAGGCATCTACTGGTTCCCATTTCAAAATCGACGCGCCGCGCGCCCGGTCGTTATGTCGTCATTGCGCGCGAGCGGCGAGTAGAATCGGGCCGCTCGTTCGGGCTCTTCGGTTCGCGCGGGCCGCGTATGCCTGATCCTTTCCCAACATCCTCATTCGCTCGTGGACCTCGATGCGTGCGCGGCGCTCGCTCTGTGTGCGCCGCGGTGTTGCTGCTGGTGCTGGGCGCGGGAGCGGTGTCGTCGTGCGGTTCGTCGAGCCCGATCGCGCGCGAAGATGGCGGCGGGGGGACCACCGGCGCGGACGCTGCGAGCGACCGCCCCACGGCGGCCGGCGGCGCCGGCGGCTCGGCGATCGATGCGGCGGTCGACAGCGCGCGCGAACAACCGCTGAGCGCGATTGGCGCCACCTGCTCGGTCGCCGCCGATTGTGTCAGCGGTCAGTGCTTCGACGGCGTCTGCTGCCAGCAGGATTGCTCGGCCGCCTGTCATTCGTGCGCGCTCCCCGGCAGCCTCGGTACCTGTTTGCTGGCGGACGTGGGCAGCGATCCGCGCGATGATTGCGAGGACCAGGGGAGCGCCAGTTGCGGTTTCGACGGCACCTGCGACGGCAGTGGCGCGTGCCGCAAGTACCCGACCGGCATCGTGTGCAAGCAGCCCTCGTGCAGTGGCTCGACGCTGACGCTGGCGTTTCGCTGCGCCGCCGGCACCTGTTCGCCGACCTCGGGCCAGCCTTGCGATCCTTACGTCTGCGGTTCCGCCGCCGCCTGCGGCTTGACCTGTGCGCACGACAGCGATTGCACGCCGCCCAACATTTGCAACAACGGCAGCTGCGGCAAGCATCCGCTGGGCGGCGGCTGCGCCGTCGGCGACGATTGCAACTCGGGCATCTGTCAGCAGGGCGTCTGCTGCAGCACCACCTGCACGGGGACCTGCCGGTCGTGCGCGCTGCCGGGCAGCGAAGGGGCCTGCACCAACGTCCCCCAGCGCCAGGACCCGCTGAATCAATGCGCCGAAACCGGCGCGGCGAGCTGCGGCACCGACGGGACCTGCGACGGCGCGGGCGCCTGCACGTTTTACCCGCGGGGCACCACCTGCCGCGCCTCGGCCGGCATCTGCGACGTCGCCGAGACCTGCGCGGGCGGGGGCGCTCCTTGTCCCGCCGATGGTTTCTTGGCCGGCACCATCTGCCGCGCGTCCGCGGGGATCTGTGACGTCGCCGAGACCTGCAGCGGCACGGGTGCCGCCTGTCCCCCCGACGGGGTCGCCCCGGCCGGCACCGTCTGTCGGCAGTTGGGCGGGATCTGCGACGTTGCCGAGACCTGCAGCGGATCCAGCGTCACCTGCCCCGCCGAAGGCTTCGCCGCCGCCGGCACGGTCTGTCGTGCGTCGGCGGGGCTGTGCGATGTGGCCGAGGTCTGCAGCGGCACCGGCGTTGCCTGTCCGACCGATCGTTTCGCGAACCCCGGTACGCTCTGTCGAGGCTCAGCGGGCGGGTGCGACGTGGCCGAGAGCTGTACCGGCGGCGGGGCTGCCTGTCCGGCGGACGGATTCCTGGCCGCCGGCACCGTCTGCCGCGCCGCCGCCGGGACCTGCGACGTCGCGGAGACCTGCAGCGGCTCGACGGCCGCCTGCCCCGCCGACGGGTTGCTGCCGGTGGGGACGGTGTGCCGGCCGTCGGCCGGGGTGTGCGACGTCGCGGAGAGCTGCAGTGGCAGCGCCGCGGCCTGTCCGAACGACACCTTCGTCGCCGCGGGGACGGTGTGCCGGCCGTCGGCCGGGGTGTGCGACGTCGCGGAGAGCTGCAGTGGCAGCGCCGCGGCCTGCCCGACCGACGCCTTCGTCGCCGCCGGGACGTCGTGCCGGGGCGCCGCGGGGCCATGCGACATCGCGGAGAGCTGCAGCGGCGGCGCCGCGGCCTGTCCGAATGACGGATTCGTCGCGGCCGGCGTGCCCTGTCGCGGGGCCGTCGATCTGTGCGACGCCGTCGAGAGCTGCACCGGGGGCGCGCCGCCTGTCCGCCTGACGGGGTGCTCGTCGCCGGAACCCTCTGTCGCGCGGCGAGCGGCCTGTGTGACGTCGCGGAGTCGTGCACCGGCGCCGGCACCGCCTGCCCGGCGGATGGGTTCGCCGCGCCGGGAACGGTCTGTCGTCCGTCGGCGGGACTGTGCGACATCGCCGAGAGCTGCAGCGGGGCCGATCCGGCCTGTCCGCCCGACGTCGTTGTGGTCACCGGTTCAGTCTGTCGCGTGGCGGCCGGGGGCTGCGACGTCGCCGAGAGCTGCGACGGCCTGGCCGCCATCTGCCCGATCGACGGCGCCGCGCCGACGCCGACCGCGCCGACCAACCTGGCGGCGACGCGCGGGAACAACCAGGCGACGCTGACCTGGACCGCGGTCGCCGGCGCCACCAGCTACACCATTGGGCGCAGCACGGTCTCGGGCGGGCCCTACACCACCGTCGGCACCACCGCGGCGACGACGTTCGTCAACACCGGGCTCGCCAACGGCACCACCTTCTTCTTCGTCGTCTCGGCGACCACCGTCGGTCCTGGCTGTGTGTCGCCGAGCTCGGCGCAGGCCTCGGTGATCCCCAGCGCCTGCGCCGGCGTCTACTGCGACGACTTCGAGGCCGACACTGTCGGCACGCAGGCGCAGGGCTGGACCCGTATCGGGGGCAGCGCCGGCGACTGGCTGGTGACCTCCGCGGGGACGAAGTTCTTCTCGCAGGTCGGCGCCACCAGCTCGACGCTCCGTGCGGTGCTCAGCACCGGCGCTCCCGGCGCGCCCTGGAGCGGCGCCACCAGCATCTCGGCCGACGTGGAGCTGACCGCGGCCGGGATCAGCGGGCAGGCAGCGATGATCTGTCCGCGCTTCGTCGATCTCAGCAATTACTACTGCGCCGCGCTCGGCCCGACCGGTGTCCAGATCCAGACCAAGGTCGGTGGCAACGCGCTCAACAGCGCGATCTTCCCGCAGTCGATCAACACCGGGTCGATCCAACAGATGAAGCTCAGCCTGAGCGCGGCCGGCGTGCTCAGCGTCACCCTGAACAGCTCCGTGCGCGGCACGCTGACCCCGGCGGCGCTCGCCAGCGGCTTCGCCGCCCTGGTGACGACCAGCATGGAAGCCGCGTTCGACACGATCGTCGTCAGCCAGCCCTGAGGCCGCCGCCGGACGCAGCCCCGTGGCCGGGTCAGGTGGTGCGAAGCCTCAATTCTGGTCGGATTGGAAGAAACGCCATGACGCCAGGGACGCCAAAGGCCGGATTTTTAGATTTCCGGACCGTGGCGCCCTGGCGTCTTGGCGTTTAACCCAAGGGCGTTGATGCTAGGTTGTCGGGCGATGCGTGAGTTCCGCTGGGCTGGTTTCCTTACTCTCTTGGTTCTGAGCCTGTCCGCGGTGACCGCCGTGGGGTGCAGCTCGACCTCGCCCACGCTCACCGTCGAGGCGGGCGTCGACGCGGGTGGGGGGGATGCGGCCGCGGATGGCGGCGCGGATCTCAACCCGGATGGCGGCGACGGTTCAGCAGCCTGCACGCCACCGGTCTTCACGTACGCGAACTTCGGCATGCAGTTCCTCGGCACCTACTGCTTCCGCTGCCACGGGTTCACCCAGGAGAATGCGCAGGCGGCGGGATTCGATCTCTACCTGGCCGCGGTCGCCGACGGCGACAGCTCGTTCATGCCGCCCGTCGACCCTCGACCGACGCTGGCGGAGCGCATGAATTTCGGCGTCTGGCTCAACTGCGGCGCGCCGTAGCCGCGACCACACCCAGGTCGCGCTTCAACGTTGCCAGGAAGGTGCGCGCCGCGGGCGACAGCTCGCGCGCGCGCCGGTAGATGATGCCGATCGGCCGCGTCAGGTCGGGATCGGACAGGGTGCGGGCCACCAGCGTGCCGGCCTTGATCTCGTTCTCCAGCGCGGGCCGCGGCAGGATCGAGATCCCCAGCCCGGCCTCCACCGAGCGCTTGATGGTCTCGATGTTGTCGAACTCCATGGTGATGCTCACCGGCACGCGGCGCGCGCGCAGCAAACGATCGACCAGCTTGCGCGTGGGGATGTCGCGGTCGAACGCGATGAAGGGCTCGCCGGCGAGCGCGGCCAGCGACAGCGCGGCCCGCCGCGCGAGGCGATGCTCGGGTGGACAGGCCAGCACCAGCCGATCGGGGCGCAGCGGCACCAGCTCGAGCGCCGGGCGCCGCGACGGCAACGCCACCACGCCCAGATCGATCGTGCCGTCGAGGCAGGCCTGATAGACCTCGTCGGTGCGCCGGTACTGCAGGCGGACGTTGACCTGAGGATAGGCGCGCAAGAAGCTCTTCATCGACGAAGGCAGGGTGTGCAGCCCGACGCTGTACACCGCCGCGATGGTCACCGTGCCCGACACCACCTCGGCGTTGTCGCGCAGGCGCTCGGCCAGCGCGTTCAGGCGCGCCACGACAGCCTTGCCCTCGTCGTAGAGCAGCCGCCCCGCCTCGGTGGGCCGGACGTCGCGGCGGGGGCCGCGCTCGACCAGACGCCGGCCGTACTTCTGCTCCAGCACACGCAGCTGCTGGCTGACCGCCGACTGGGTCACCAGATTCAGGCGCGCCGCGCGCGAGAAGCTGCCGGTCTCGACCAGATCGCAGAAGGTCTTGAGCGTCTCGACATGCATTAGATACTCTAATTCATAGCATCAATCGATTAGATTGGCCGCACAACCGGCGGTTCGGTAGTCATGAGTCGTGATGAACCGAGCGCGGCTGCTCCAGCGATCGACCATCGGCAAGAAGGCGCTGCTGGCCGTCAGCGGCCTGGTCCTGATCGGGTTCGTCGTCGTCCACATGCTGGCCAACCTCCAGATCTTTCCGATGCTGGGCGGCCACGACCGCCTTGACGGATATGCGCGGGCGCTGCATGGCGCCCCGGCGCTGCTGTGGGGCGCGCGCGCCGTGCTGGCGGGCTGCGCGCTCGCTCACGTGGCGTTCGCGGTCCAGCTCTGGCGCCGCCAGCGCGCCGCTCGTCCGATGCGCTATCACCGGCGCCCGGATCTGCAGGCCAGCCTGGCCTCGCGCACCATGATCGTCTCGGGCGCGCTGCTGGCGGTCTTCGTGCCAGTTCACCTGGCGAACCTCACCTGGGGATGGCTGCACCCGCGCTTCGTGCCGCTGGCTGCGTACGAGAACGTCGTCGCGCTCTTCCGGAGCGTGCCGGTGAGCATCTTCTATCTGCTGGCGCTGGCCGCGCTGGCGCTTCACCTGGCGCACGGCGCCGCCAGCCTGTTCCCGTCGCTGGGGCTGGGCGCGTCGCCGCGCGCGGCGCTGCGGCGCCGCCGCCTGGCTGCGGGGTTCGGCGTCGCGATCGCCGCCGGCTTTGCCTCCGTCGTCTTGGCGGTGCTGATCGGTCGGGTGCGCTAGTGCCGCTGGCCATGGCCCTTGATTCACAGATCCCGCCGGGCCCGCTGCCGGAGAAATGGCAGCGCTACCAGTCGTCGATGAAGCTGGTCAGCCCGTCGCGCCGCGGGCAGTTTCGCATCCTGGTCGTCGGTTCGGGTCTGGCGGGCGCCGCGGCCGCCGCATCGATGGCCGAGCTCGGCTACGACGTCACCTGCCTCTGCATTCAGGACAGCCCGCGCCGCGCCCACAGCGTCGCCGCCCAGGGGGGCATCAACGCGGCCAAGAACTACCCGAACGACGGCGACAGCGTCTGGCGGCTGTTCGGCGACACGCTCAAAGGGGGAGACTTTCGCTCGCGCGAGGCCAACGTCTACCGGCTGGCGCAGCTGTCGGTGAACGTGATCGACCAGTGCGTCGCGCAGGGCGTGCCGTTCGCGCGCGAGTACGGCGGCTATCTCGCGAACCGCTCGTTCGGCGGCGCGCAGGTCTCGCGCACCTTCTATGCGCGCGGGCAGACCGGGCAGCAGCTGTTGCTGGGCGCCTACCAGGCGCTGGAGCGGCAGGTCGGCCTTGGCCGCTGCCGGATGTTGCCGCGCAGCGAGATGCTGGAGCTCGCGGTCATTGGCGGCGCCGCGCGCGGGATCGTCGTGCGCGATCTGGTCAGCGGCGCGATCCAGCGGCACGCGGCCCACGCGGTGATCCTGGCCACCGGCGGCTACGGCAACGTCTACTACCTGTCGACCAACGCCCGCAGCTCGAACGCCACGGCGATCTGGCGCGCCTTTCGCCGCGGCGCGGGCTTCGCCAATCCCTGCTTCACCCAGATTCACCCGACCTGCATTCCGGTCAGCGGCGCGCATCAGGCCAAGCTGACGCTGATGAGTGAATCGTTGCGCAACGACGGTCGCATCTGGGTGCCGAGCCGCGCGGGCGACACGCGCGCCCCGGGCGACATCCCCGAGCCGGAGCGCGATTACTTCCTCGAGCGCCGCTACCCGTCGTTCGGCAACCTGGTCCCGCGCGACATCGCCAGCCGCAACGTCAAGGCGGTCTGCGACGAAGGTCGCGGCGTCGGTCCGGGAGGTTTGGGGGTCTACCTCGACCTCACCGACGCGGTTCGCGACCTGGGTTCCCAGGTCATCAACGATCGCTACGGCAACCTGTTCGAGATGTACCAGCGCATCACCGACCAGCGGCCGCCGGCGGTGCCGATGCGGATCTACCCGGCCACGCACTACACGATGGGCGGGCTGTGGGTCGACTACGCGCTGATGAGCACCATCCCCGGTCTGTTCGTGATCGGCGAGGCCAACTTCAGCGACCACGGCGCCAATCGTCTGGGCGCCTCGGCGCTGATGCAGGGGCTGGCCGACGGTTACTTCATCATCCCGCAGACCATCGGCGACTACCTGGCGCGGGCGAAGCTCGCGCCGGTCGACGCCGATCATCCCGAGCTGGCGCGCGTCGAGGATCAGGCCAGGGGGCGCATCGCGCGCCTGCTGGCGACGCGCGGCCGCCGGACCGTCGACTCCTTTCATCGCGCGCTCGGCAAGCTGATGTGGGACCGCTGCGGGATGTCGCGCACGGCGGCCGGCTTGCGCGAGGCGATCGACGCGATCGCTGACCTGAAGCGGGAATGGACGCGGGACGTTCTGGTCGCCGGCGGCGCGGTCGAGCTCAATCAATCGCTCGAGCAGGCGGGCCGGGTGGCCGATTTCCTCGAGCTCGGCGACCTCATGTGCCGCGATGCCCTGGCGCGCGAAGAGTCGTGCGGCGCCCACTTTCGCGAGGAGCACCAGACCGCCGACGGCGAGGCGCGCCGCGACGACCAGCGCTTCGCCCACGTGGCGGTCTGGCAGCACGCCGGCGACGGCGCCAGGCGCGACAATGAAGATGGCGACGGGCCCCATCGCGCCGTCGAACCGCTGGGGTTCGAAGCGTTGCCCCCGAGCGCCCGGAGCTACACATGAGGCTGACCTTGAACATCTGGCGCCAGCCTTCGCCCCACGATCCCGGCGGATTCGTGCGCTACCGGGCGGGGGACCTGGTGCCCGACATGTCCCCCGACATGTCTTTTCTGGAGATGCTCGACGCGCTGAATGGGCGCCTGACCGGCGACGGGCAATCGCCGGTGGCCTTCGACAGCGACTGCCGCGAGGGGATCTGCGGCGCCTGCGGCTTCATGATCAACGGCGTCGCGCACGGGCCGCTGGCCGCGACCACGGTCTGCCAGCTGCACCTGCGCAGCTTCCGTGACGGCGACGAGCTTCATCTCGAGCCCTGGCGCGCGCGGGCGTTCCCGGTGCTGCGCGATCTGATCGTCGATCGCAGCGCGCTCGACCGCATCATCGCCGCCGGCGGCTTCATCAGCGCCCCCACCGGGACGGCCCCCGAGGCCGGCACCAGCCGGATCCCGAAGCGCGACGCCGATCGGGCGATGGACGCCGCCGCCTGCATCGGTTGCGGCGCCTGCGTCGCGGCCTGTCCCAACGCCTCGGCGTCGCTGTTCACGGCGGCGAAGGTCGCTCACCTCGGGCTTCTGCCGCAGGGCCAGCCAGAGCGAGACCGGCGGGTCGCCGGCATGGTGGCCGAGATGGACCGCGAGGGCTTTGGCAACTGCACGAACATCGGCGAGTGCGCGGCGGTCTGTCCCAAGGAGATCGCGCTCGACCTGATCCCGCGGCTGAACCGGGATCTGCTGCGAGCGGTGCGGCGCAGCGCGGCTGTGCCGCGCCGAGCCACTCCCCCGTAAGATGTCGTCCCAGTTGGCAATCTAGCGCTGGTTACGTTATCTAGAGGCCCGGATTCCCATGAAGAAACCGCCCGCGCTCCCCCCCAGCTCGGCGGCCCCGCAGCCGCTGTCCGCCACGGAGATCTTCCGCGGGCGCCACGTGTTCATCCTCGGCAGCACCGGGTTCGTCGGCAAGGTGCTGCTCAGCATGCTGCTCGACCGCTTCCCCGAGATCGGGCGGGTCTACGTCATGGTGCGCCGCGGCTCGGGGACCGACAGCGAGACGCGCTTCTGGCAGAGCGTCGTGACGTCGCCGGCGTTCGATCCGCTGCGCTCGCGCCACGGCGGGCGCGACGGCCTGGCCGAGTTTCTGCGCCACAAGGTGCGGGTCGTCGACGGCGACATCACCGAGAAGAACCTGGGCCTGAGCGAGGAGGAGGCCGAGCGCGTCGCCAAGGACATCGACGTGCTCATCAACTCGTCGGGCCGCGTGACCTTCAACCCGCCGCTCGAGTCGGCGCTGAAGACCAACGTCGAGGGGACCAAGAACGTCATCGCCTTCGCCAAGCGCATGAAGCGCCCGGCGCTGGTCCACACCAGCACCTGCTTCGTGGCCGGCGTCCGCTCGGGCGAGGTCTGGGAGAGCGAGGAGCTGGACGGCTACTTCCCGCGTCACGGCGAGCTGCCGGGCACGCACTTCTCCGTCGAGCAGGAGATGGCCGACAGCGAGCGCGGCGCCGCCCGCATCCGCGAGCTGGCCGACGACGCGCAGGTGCTGGCGCGCCTGCGCCAGCAGGCCCGCGAGCGGCTGCGCGAGGAGAACCGCGATCCCGACGACGAGGGGGCGCTGCGCCTGGCCGTGGCGCGCGCGCGCAAGGAGTGGATCCGCGCCGAGCTGACCCGCCAGGGGATCGAGCGCGCCGCCGCCTGGGGCTGGCCCAACATCTACACGTACACCAAGAGCATGGGCGACCAGCTGGTCGCGCGCGAGAAGCGAGATCTTCCGATCGATCGTGCGCCCCGCGATCGTCGAGAGCGCGGTCGAGTTTCCGTTCCGCGGCTGGAACGAGGGCTTCACCACGTCGGCGCCGCTGGTCTACCTGGCGCTCAAGGGGCAGAACGTGCTGCCGGTCTCCGAAAAGCTGATCCTCGACGTGGTGCCGGTCGATCACGTCGCCGCCGCCATGCTGATGGTGGCGGCGCAGGCCTGCGTCGAGCAGCCGCAGCTGGTCCACCAGCTGTCGAGCGGCGATCTCAACCCGATGCGCATGGACCGCGTCGTCACGCTGACCGGGCTCTACAAGCGCAAGCGCTTCCAGGACAAGGAGACCGGCAACCGGTTCATCAACGAGCTGGCGGCGCGCATGGAGTTCCGCCCGGTGACGCAGGAGGAGTACGACGCGCGGTCGCTGCCGTTCGTCAACCGCGTCGCGCAGAAGGCGTCGACGGCGCTGGCGCGCGTCCGCCCGCGCTGGGGCGGTGGCCGCTTCACCGAGGTCATCGATCGCATCAAGAAGAACGTCGACGAGGTCAGCCGCGTCACCGACGAGGCGCAGAAGAACATCGAGCTGTTCCGCCCGTTCATCTTCGACAACCAGTACGTCTTCCGCGCCGACCACATCCGCGCGCTGCGCGATCGCTTCACCGCCGACGACCAGAACCGGCTGCGCTGGGGGCCCGAGGCGCTGGATTGGTACGACTACTGGATGAACATCCACTTCCCCGGCCTGCAGCGCTGGGTGCTGCCCGAGCTCGACGAGACCTACGCCGCGCGCCCCAAGCAGATCTACAGCTACCACGACCTGCTGGAGCTGTTCGACACCACGACCAAGCTGCACGCGACGCGCGTCGCGCTGCGCATCGAGCGCGGCAAGCGCGAGGAGATCTACAGCTACGCCGATCTGCAGGAGCTGGCGAGCCGCGTTGGCGGCTTCCTGGTCGGGCGAGGCGGTCGCGCCCGGCGACCGCGTGATCCTGTACGCCAAGAACGCGCCC
This sequence comes from uncultured Pseudomonadota bacterium, assembly GCA_963778795.1. GTDB lineage: Bacteria > Myxococcota_A > Polyangia > Fen-1088 > Fen-1088 > DASRQZ01. Next base: position 913,488 of record CAVZVU010000001.1, read on the forward strand.
GAGTGGTCGATGGCCTACTTCGGCATCCTGAAGGCCGGCGCCACCGCGGTGCCGATCGGCTACGAGTCGACGGTGGCCGAGATGGTCAACATCGCGCGCGCGTCGTCGGCGACCGGCATCCTCATCGACGACGACCTGTGGGAAAAGCGCAGCACGCTCACGCGCGCGCTGCACGAGGCGGGCCTGGGCACGAAGGTCTGGCCGTTCCAGAAGGTGTTCGAGCTGCCCGACCTCGACGTCGAGCACGAGCGCGCCAAGTCGCTGCACAAGAAGTGCGGGCCCGACACGGTGGCGTCGCTGATCTTCACCTCGGGCACGACCGGCAAGCCCAAGGGGGTGATGCTGACCCACCGCAACTTCACCTTCATGGTGTCCGAGCTGTCGAAGGTGTTCGAGTTCGGCGTCAACGACGGCATGCTGTCGGTGCTGCCGCTGCACCACACCTTCGAGTTCTCGACCGGCCTGCTGGTGCCGCTGGCGCACGGCGCGCAGATCACCTACCTGCCCGAGCTGACCGGCGACGCCATCGCCAGCGCGCTGAAGAAGGGGCACGTCACCGCGATCGTCGGCGTGCCGGCGCTGTGGGAGCTGATGCGGCGGCGCGTGCTGCAGAAGTTCTCCGACAAGTCGCCGATCGCTCGACGCGGCGGTGCGCGGCCTCATCGCCGCCAACTACGAGCTGCGCTCGCGCACCAAGCTGGATCTCGGCATGCTGTTCTTCCTGCCGGTCCACGAGGGGTTCGGCGGGCGCATCCGCTACCTGATCAGCGGCGGCTCGGCGCTGCCGCCCGAGGTGCTGAAGACCTTCTACGGCATGGGCTTCTCGTTCTTCGAGGGCTACGGCCTGACCGAGACCGCGCCGGTGCTGACCGTGACCTCGCCCAAGGAGCAAGCCGATCCCGGGCTCGGTCGGGCAGCCGCTGCCCGGGCTCGAGGTGAAGATCGACGCGCCCGACGGCGCGGGCGTCGGCGAGGTGATCGCGCGCGGCCGCAACGTCATGGCCGGCTACTGGGAGGACGAGGAGGCGACGGCCGCCACGATCAAGGACGGCTGGTTCCACACCGGCGATCTCGGCCGCTTCGACGACGACGGCAACCTGTACCTGGTCGGCCGATCGAAGGAGGTCATCGTCGACTCCAACGGCAAGAACGTCTACCCCGACGAGATCGAGGATCTCTACCGCGACTCGCCGTACATCAAGGAGCTGTCGGTGGTCGGCGCTGCCCGACGGCGCGGCCGAGCAGGTCGCGTGCGCGGTCGATGCCGAACTACGAGCACGACGCCGCGCTGGCGCGCGCCGAGGTCGACGCGCGCATCGACGAGCACTTCCGCAAGGTCTCGGCCGAGCTGCCGTTCTGGAAGCGGGTCAAGAGCGTCCACATCTGGGACGGCGAGCTGCCGCGCACCGCGAAGCGCTCGGTCAAGCGCCGCGAGGTCGTCGCCGAGCTGCGAGCGGCTGCGACGCAAGGCCGAGAGCGAGACCGGCGCGCTGGCGGCGGTCGCCGCGCGCGACGAGCGCGGGACGGCGTGGCTGCTCGATCTGGTCGCCGCGGTGTCGGGCCGCGCGCAGGCGAGGTTCACCTCGACGAGCCGGCTCGGCGAGCTGGGCTTCGACAGCCTGATGTACGCCGAGCTGGCCAGCGCGCTCGAGAACGAGGGGGTGGCGCTGCCCGAGGACGCCGACCTCACCGCCGTCGTCGACGTGGCGCAGCTGCAGGAGCTGGTGGCGCGCGGCCGCGCGGGCGGCGGCGAGCGGCGCGGTCGCGGGCGGGGCGCGTCGACCGGCGACGGCGACGGCGGCGCGGCGCGCCCATCCGGCAGCAACGTCGGCGACGATCGCGACGTCCACGTGCCGTCGGCGGTCGCCAGCGCCGGCAAGCGCGGCCTGGCGCTGGCGCAGCGGCTGTTCTACCAGCGCGTGCTCGAGCACGCGCGTGACCGGCGCCAACCACGTGCCGCACCACACCAACTTCATCGTCGCGGCGAACCACTGCTCGCACCTCGACATGGGGCTGATCAAGGTGGCGCTGGGCGACGCGGGACGCGACCTGACGTCGCTGGCGGCGGCCGACTACTTCTTCCGCAACAAGTACCGGCGCGCCTACTTCAAGCACTTCACCAACCTGGTGCCGATGGAGCGCACCGGATCGATCCGCAAGTCGATGGACACCGCGGAGAAGGTGCTGCGGCGCGGGCGCAGCATGGTGGTCTTCCCCGAGGGGACGCGTTCGGTGACCGGCGCGATGGCCGACTTCCTGCCCAGCCTCGGCTACCTGGCGCTGCGCGCCGAGGTGGGGCTGCTGCCGGCGTACATCTCGGGCACCTACGAGGCGATGCCCAAGGGGGCGGCGCTGCCCAAGTCGCGCGACCTGGGCGTCGCGTTCGGTCCCTTCATCTCGCACGAGCGGCTGCAAGAGCTGACCGACGGGCTGCCGCAGCAGGAGGCCTGGCGGCTGGTGGCGGCGTACACGCAGCGGATCGTCGAGAACCTGCGCGACGGTATTCCCCACGCGCTCGACCTGGCGGCGGCGCGCGCCGCCTGGGACGGACAGAAGCTGGGCGCGCTGGTTGCCAGGCCCGAGCGCGATGCGAAGTCCGGCGGCAAATCCGAGGGGCAGTCCGACGGAAAGAAAGGGGCGGCCCGGCGCCGCATGCTGAGGTCGATTCCATGAACGCCAACGCCAACGCCAACGCCAAGTTGACGACGAAGTCGCCGGCCGCGGCGCCCAGGCGAGACGCGGACGCTGATCACCGGCGCGACCGGCTTCCTGGGCGCGCACCTCGTGCGGGCGCTGCGCCGGCGGAGACGGCGCGCGCCTGCGCGTGCTCACGCAGGCGGCGTCGCCGCCGCGCTGGCTCGCCGCGCTGGGCGTCGAGGTCGCGACCGGCTCGATCACCGACAGCGACGCCGTCGCGCGCGCGCTCGACGGGGTCGACCGGGTCTACCACCTGGCCGGCCTGGTCTCGTACAAGCCGGACGACGCGCACCGCATGCACGAGGTCCACGTGCACGGCACGCGCGTGCTGTGCGAGGCGGCGGCGCAGCGCGAAGGTGGCGCGCATCGTGATGTCGTCGACCAGCGGCACGGTCGCGGTCTCGCGCCGCGCCGACGAGATGCCCGACGAGAGCTCGCCGACGCCGATGGAGATCGTCGCCCGCTGGCCCTACTACGCCAGCAAGGTCTATCAGGAAGAGGCGGCGCGGCGCGCCTGCGGCGACCGCGTCGAGCTGGTGATGGTGAACCCCAGCCTGCTGCTCGGCCCGGGCGACGATCGTCTCAGCTCGACGCGGGTGGTGCTGCAGTTCCTGGCGCGGGAGATCGCCATGGTGCCGCCGGGCGGGCTGAACTTCGTCGACGTGCGCGACGTCGCCGCGCTGTTGCCGGTCGCCATGGAGCGCGGCACCGCCGGCGAGCGCTACCTCGTCGGCGGCCACAACTGGACCTTCGCCGAGTTTTTCGGCCGGCTCGAGCGGCTGACCAAGGTCAGCGGTCCCGTGCTCAAGGCGCGCGGCAAGCTGCCGCTGCTGGCGACGCGCGCGCAGGCGGCGATGTATCGGCACTGGGGCCGCAAGCCGCCGCTCGAGCCGCAGAGCGTGGAGATGTCCGAGTACTTCTGGTACTTCGATTCGGGCAAGGCCGCGCGCGAGCTTGGCTTCGCGGCGCGCGACGCCACCGACACGCTGTTCGACACCGTCGCCTACCTGCGCCAAAACTTCCTGGGCCACGGCGCGCTGCGCGCCGCCGCGGGCGGCGTAGGACAGGCTCGGCGCGGCCGGACTCCTCACCCTGATCCCCAGTGCGGGTCGGATAGGGAAAACGCCATGACGCCAGAGACGCCAGAGTCCGGAGTTTCCAGAGCCCGGACGGTGGCGTCCTGGCGTCTTGGCGTTTAATCGAGCGGCTTAGAAGAAGCGGCCGCAGGGGATGGTGTCGCGGCGGAGAGAGTGGCCGTCGGTCGCGCTGTCGTCGGTCCAGAAGAAGGGCTTGAAGCCGTTGGCGCACTCGGACTCGGGGGCGATGGCGATCCCTTCGTTGTTCACGTCGGGCAGCGTGCTCGGGCGCTGGAAGAAGCGGTCGAGCGCGAATCGCCCGAACGTCGACGACGCCGGGTTGGTGTCGATCTGCAACACGGCCGCTTGATTCCCGCAGGTGTCGTCGCAGTAGGCCCACAGATAGCCCACCTCGCGGTCGAACGACAGGTCCATGACCGACGCCTGGCCGCCGGGGAAGGTCGCGACCCGCTGGAACCCGCCGGTGACGTGGTCGAGCGCGTAGCCGTAGACCGTCCCGTTGGCCTCGAGCCCGACGAAGAAGATGCCGGTTCCGTGGTCGGGATAGCGCGACGGCAGGTAGGCCTGCCCCGTGCTTTCGTCGAGAAACTGGGCGGCGACCAGGAAGCTGTCGGGCACCCAGGTGATCGCCTCCAGGCCCAGGTTGGGACCGGCGACCGGCAGATCGCTGGTCAGGTTCCACTCGTGCGTCGCGCTGAGCGCGGGTCCGAGCGCGTCGGTGTCGAAGCGCAGCACGCTGAGGCGGCTCACGGTGCCGAGGTTGTTGTCCCGCTCGGTCGAGACGTAAACCGCCGACGAATCGGCCTCGGCCTTGGTGACCCCCTCGGAATCGGGGCCGCCGGTGCCGTCGGGGTAGTGCAGGATCTTGCCGGCGATCCAGTCTCCGGTGGTCGTCGATTCCCAGCTGCTTCCGTTCCAGAGCAGCCGGTACAGCGTCGACGGGCCGTTCTGCACCGCCCACAGCACGGCGGGCCCGGCCGCCGTCGCTGGATCGTAGCTGAGGCCGCTGAGGTTTCCGCTGAACTCGCCGGCGTCGTCGGCGATCACGACGGCGTTGGTGCCCGGCCAGGGCAAGGTCGCGACGCCGCCGTCGCTGCCCGCGCTGCCGCCGCCGGTCCCGGTCGCGCCCCCGGTGCCGCTGCCACCGGTTCCAGTCGTGCCGCCCGCGGTGCCGCCGTCGCTGGCACCACCGTCGCTGGCGTCGCCGGGGCAAGTGTTCGCCGAGCCCTTCGTCACCGCCGTGGTCGTCGTGAAATCGCCCACGCCGTTCGGACAACGACCGTAAGTCGTGGTCGCGTGGCTGGTCCAGCTGTAGGAATTGACCAGCGTCGTCCCGGTGCTGTCGTAAAGGCGGGCTGAATCGGCGGCGCCAAGCCCGAAGCCGAAGGCCGCTTCCTCCAGAAGGTAGTAGCCGCCGGCGGCGAGGCTGGTGCCCGCGGGGATCACGTAAGCGTGGGTGTCGTCGTTGTCCTTGAAGACATAGCCCGAGAGATCGGCGGCGCTGCCGCCCGCGTTGTAAAGCTCGACCCAATCGCCGGGGACGCCCATGTTCGATTCGACCTCGTTGATGACAACGACGGGCGGCTGCGCCGGCGCCCCCGTGCAGGCGACCGAGACGGCGCGGCTGTCGGTGCAGGCACCGTCGGTCACCGTCAACGTGACGGTCGCTGGGCCGGCCACCGTGCACGCGAAGCTGGGGTTCGCGGTTGCCGGCGCGCTGATGGTGCCCGCGGTCGCCGTCCACTGGTAGGCGAGCCCGGAGGGACCATGGTCGGTGTCGTGCGCGGCGCTGGCGAGCGCGATGGTGTTGCCGACGGCGACCTCGCCTGGGCTGGCGCTGATGGAGTCGATGACCGGGCAGACGTTGACGGTCCCGCCGATCTCGACGCCGCCGGTGGGTGGCGGCTCGCGACAGACGAAGCGGATCGACGCCTGCGTCGTCGTCCCGGCGACCACCGTGAACGGGGCGCTGCCGGCGCAGGTGGTGACGCCGTCGCTCAGCGTGGCCGCGAGCGTGATGACGTAGGCGGTGCCGGGCGGCAGGCCCCCGATCGTCGCAGAGATCGTCGTGCTGTTGGTGAAGTCGAGCGTCCCGGTCCGGCTGAATCCGGGCGCGGTGATGGTGTAGGTCGCGGGCCCCAGCGTCAGCCCGGGCGCCACGACCAGCGCCAAGTTCACGGCGCCGGCGTTCGTGTCATCGGCGCGGAATGTCGGAGGGAGCGAGCAGGCGACGGTCACCAGGGCCGCCGCCATGAAGGCAGCGCGTACGGAAAACCGAACCCGATCCTGAAAGCGCGTGACGGTCTTCATTCGAGAGCCTCCTCAGGCGCGCTGGCCATCCCCCGCCACGCGCGATCGGGCGGAACTTTAGCGTGCCGAAACGTCAGTGCAGCTACGATTCGCAAGCGGTTCGATTTTTGTCGACGGGGTCGCCGGGCACCCTGACACTAGGTGCGGCAAACGTTGCTGACGCAGCGGAGGGCGCCGCAGCAGTCGGCGCCGTCGGCGCGCGTGCAGGGGGCGCCGGCGTTGCCGCAGCAGACGTGACCGAGGCTGGTGTTGCCGCAGACCAGACCGGTGCAGCAGGAGCTGTCGGTGCAGGCGTAGGTCGCGGGCAGGCAGCAGCCGCCCTTCACGCATTCGAGCTGCCCGCAGCAGTCCTCGCCGCCCGGGCGGGTGCAGGTCATGCCGAAGTTTCCGCAGCAGACCCGACCGAGCGTGGTGGTCCCGCAGGTCAGTCCGGTGCAACAGGCCGAGGAGACCGAGCACGACTTCGTCGCCACCAGGCAGGCGGGCGGTGGTGGCGGCGGCGTCGTCGTGTCGGGGTGGACGTCGGCGGCGGTGGCGTCGGTGCGTGGGCGCGCGTCTCCCGCGGCGTCGATCGGCGCGTCGACGCGTGTGTCGCTGGCACGGGTGTCGCTGGCGCCATCCTTGGTTGCGCTGGTCGCCGCGTCGGCGTGGGCGTCGGCGTCGGCGTCGGACGCGACGCAGCCGGGATCGATGTCGACCAGGGGCTCGATCACCAGCGCGACCGGCGCTGACGTGTGGCCGACCTGCACCACCACCTCGGCGCTGCCGACGCCGATCAGGCAGCTGGCCGAGAGCGCCTGGCCGGTGACGCGGACCGTGCCGTTCGGTCCCGGCAGATAGTAGCCAAATTTCAGCGCGGAGCGGCCGTCGTAGGGGATCTCGTGCGGCGCGATCTCCGCCCGGCCGGCCACCGAGAAGCGCGCGGTCGTGAACGACGGCAAGTCGCCGGTCGCCGACACGTCGAGCATCGCGAGCCCCTCGTCGCCCCGCACCGAGCTGCACGCGGCGGTGGTCACAGCGAGCAGGCCGCACGCGGTCCGGAGCGCCGCCCCCCCGATCATCGGGTCGCGTGGCTGGTTCATGGGCACACCGCGGCGCTGGGGCAGGGGAGACGGTCCGGCCCGCGGGTGGCGGCGATCAGCACGCCGGTCGTTGCCGCCGCGAGGCCAACGGCGATCGCCGTCCAGAACCACCACCGTCGCGTCACCGGCGGTGTGTCGGATCCCCGCGCCGCCGGCGCCGCGGTTGCTGTCGGGGTCGGGCTCGCCGCCGAGGAGATTGTCCCCTCGGGCGCGCCGGAGGGCGAGGTCGGCCAAGCCGGCGAGGTCGCCGAGGTCGCCGAAGTCGCCGAGGTCGGCGGGGGCGGCGCTGCGCTCAGCTCCAGCCGTTGCATCTCGGCGATGTAGCCCTCGATCTCCCGTTGCTCAGCGGCGTCGAGGTCGCGCGCCTCGCGGAGATAGGCGCGAAAGGCCTCGATCGCCGGCGCCGGCTGGCGCGCCATCTGGTGGCAGCGGCCGATGTTACGCAGGTAGGTCGGGTGGTGCGTCTCCGCGTGGCGCTTCTGATAGATCACGAGCGCCTCTGCGTAGCGCTGCGCGCGAAAGAGATCCCGGGCCTGCAGGTCGTCCGCGCTCGACGCCAGGCTCGCGCCCGGAACCGCCTGCGCATCGGGCGCTGCCGCGCCGGCCCCGCCGCCGAGGAGGAGCGAGGCCACAACCCCGACGACGATTCGAAGATCGGCTGACCGCTTTTTCATATCTTCAATGGCTCCGGCGCACGAGGTTTGGGAGGAGACGGCGCCGCCGGCGCCGACGGTGCTTTCGCGGGCGCCTGCTGTCGATGCGCGGGTCCCCGCCCCTTGCGCTCCCGCTCCCTCGCCATTCCCCCTCCGTTCCCCGCGGCCCGCGGAGCGACGCCGACGCCGACGCCGACGTCTTCTCCGTTCCCCTCTCCCTCTCCGATCCCTTCGCCCCGCGGAGCGGGGAGAAGGTCAGGGTGAGGGGCCGACTCTAACGGCGCGCTGGCGCGTATCGGCGGCGCCAGTGACGCGGGCGCTGCCGCCGGCGCTGCGACGATGGACGCCGGCGCCGGCGCCTCCGCGCGCCGCGCCGCGATCACGCCGACCATCAAGATCGCCGCGATGCCCGTTCCGACCGCCAGCGTCGGCACCACCGGAATCGCGCGCTTCGCCGGCTTCGATCGTCTCGGCCCGCGCTCGACCTCCGCCGCCGCGCCGGCCAGCGTCGTGCGGCGCGCCGCGCGCGCCGCCGCCGGCTCCTCCTCGAGACGCCGCGTCGATCCCGATCCCGATCCCGATCCCGACCCCGATCCCGACCCCGACTGCGGCGGCACCGTCGTCGCTTCGACCTGCTCCGCAGCGCGGTCGGCCATCACCAGCGTTCGCGCGCCCCCCGCCGCTTCCAACGCCTGCTCGAGCTCGGCCATCGACTGAAAGCGCGCGCCGGGATCCTTCTCCAGCGCGCGATGCACGATCTCCCCCAGCTGTGCGGGAACGTCGGGCGCGCGCGCCTGCAGCGCTGGCGGGCTGACGCCGATGTGCATGTGGGCCAGCTCGCCCCACGAGTTGGACACGAACGGCGGCGTGCCCGACAGCATTTCGTACAACACCACGCCCAGCGAGTAGATGTCGGTGCGGTGGTCGACGTCGCGGCTGTCCCGGCACTGCTCGGGCGACATGTAACGGGGCGTCCCCAGGATCGCACCGGTGCGGGTGCGCAGCTCGCCGCCCGCTGCCGGGCGTTGCGCCAGCTTGGCGATGCCGAAGTCGAGCACCTTGAGCAGCTCGCGCCCCGGCAGCTGCGAATCCGGAACCAGGAACAGATTGTCGGGCTTGATGTCGCGGTGGACGATCCCTTTGGCGTGGGCCGCGCCGAGCACGCTGCTGGCCTGCACCGCGATGCCGACCGCCGCCGCCAGCGTGAGCCGTCCAACCTTGGTCATCCGATAGGTCAAGGCTCTCGCCGTCCAGATGCTCCATCACGATGTACGGCGCGCCTGACGGCAGGAGGCCGAGGTCGGAGACCTCGACGATACCGCGGTGTCCGATGGCGTTCGCCGCGCGCGCCTCGTTGAAGAACCGCTGCAGCATCTCTTCACTGCGCGCCAGGTCGGCATGCAGCACCTTCACGGCCGCGCGCCGCCCCAGCTCGGGATGCAGGGCCAGGTAGACCGTCCCCATGCCCCCTTCGCCGAGGCGTTCCACGATCTGGTAATTGCCGACCCGCTGCCCGAGCATAGCTGTTGCGATCCAAGGGTGTCGCAACCCGACCGGACCTTTCACTTTATTCGGAACCCTGGGAGGGTTCCGAACCTCCCGCGATGAGCTCCGGCAGGCGAAGCCTGCCTACGCTCGACGCGATTCTTTGATCAGAAGCGGACGCGCAGCGCGCCCGGCAATGCCTCGAACGTCGCCGGCAGGTGCCCGGGCGTCTCGCCGTCGAGCTCGATCGGAACCCGCGCGTCGGTCTCGACCGGGGCAGCCTCGAGCCGGTTGACCACCGCGCTGCTGACCTCGTCCAGCGTCAGATGATTGCCGCTGAAGACCCGCGCGATCTTGGTCACGACGTCCATGCGGGTGAAGTCGCCGATCACCACCAGATCGAGCGCGCCGCTGTCGAGCTTGGCCGCGGGGCAGATCTGCATGCCGCCGCCGAAGAAGCGCCCGTTGCCTACCGCGGCCATCAGCACGCGCCGCCGCTGCCGCTCGCCCCCGTCGAGGGTCAGCCAGACGTCGGTGTTTTCGTAGGTGACCAGCGCGCGCATCGTCGCCGACAGAAAGGCCATCCGTCCGCCGAGGCGCTTCGACGACGCGTTGGCGCGGCTGGCGACCGCGCTGGAAAAGCCGAACGAGGCGACGTTGACGAAGTGCCGCTGCGCCGGCGCGCCGTCGTGGCCGACGAAGGTGACGCGTCCCGCGTCGACGACCCGCGCCGGCGCCTCGCGGATGCGCGCCGCCGCCTCGCGCAGGCCTGACGGCAGCTCCAGCGAGCGCCGGAAGTCGCCGCCGGTGCCGCGCGGGATGAGGCCGATCTCGGTGGTCGCGCCCGCGCCCGCCTGCAGGATGCCGTCGGCAACCTCGGAGACCGTCCCGTCGCCCCCGAAGGCGACCACCAGCGGGCGCCCCACGCCGGCGGCCTCGCGCGCCAGTCGGGTCGCGTCGCGCGGCCCGCTGGTGAAGACGCTGTCGAACTCGCCCATCCCGTCGGTCAGCGGGCCAACCAGCTTGGCCCACGCCGACTCGCTCAGGCCGCCGCCGGAGCGCGGGTTGACGATCACGATCGGACGGCGAGGATCCACCAGCGTCTTTATTAACAGATCGGCGTGCGCGCGAACACCACGGAGCCACGATGCGTCGACGAAGCGCCGCCGCCGCGTCGCGAAAGTTGCGCTACCCTCGCGCATGCCCGCCGTCGTCGCCGCCCACATTCCCGTCGCGATCCCGCTCGCGTTCGGCGCCAGCGCGTCGTGGGCGCTGGCCAACGTCGCCGTGGCGCGCAGCGCGCAGCAGGTCGGCGCGGTCCGCGGCCTGCTGTGGGCCCAGATCGTGGGTGGCGCGCTGGCGGCCGCGGCCAGCTGGGTGTTCGACGATCGAAGCCAGGCGCTGACCCTCGAGACCGCCGCCTGGCTGGCGGGCGCAGGCGGCGCGGCGCTGCTCGCCTATCTGTCGATGTTCTACGCGCTCGAGCACGGAAGGTTGTCGATCGCCGTACCGATCATGTCGGGCTGGGCGGTGATCTCGACCGGCATCTCGGTCGCCGTGCTGCGCGAACCGGTGCGCGCCGCGCAGCTGGCCGGCGTGGCGCTGGTGGTCACCGGCGTCGGGCTGGTGTCGCGCTACGCGCGCCAGGAAGCGAGCGTAGCGGCGCCGCGCGACGGTGACACCGACAGTGGTGGCGACAGCAGCGCCCGCGCCAGATCCAGCGCCGGTCCGGCGGTCGTCCCGCGCTGGATCTGGGCGTCGCTGGCGGCGGCGCTCGGCTTCGGGCTGCTGATCCCCGCGATCGGGCACGTCGCGCCGGCGACCGGCCGCCTGGGTTCGGTGCCGGCGGTGTTCGCCGCCGATATGCTGATCGGTCTGCCGCTGGCGGCCTGGTTCCGCATCGACCTGCGGCCGCCCCCGCGCAGCGCGCTGGCGCCGGTCGCCCTCGCCGGCCTGTTCGAGGCCGCCGGCTTCGTCTGCATCGCGCTCGCCGGCGCGCGCGCGCCGCTGGCGGTGGTCTCGCCGCTGGCCAGCCTCGCGTCGGCGCTGACCGTGCTTTACGCCTGGGTCGTGCTGCGTGAGCGCCCGCACCCGGTGGCGCTGGTCGGGGCTGCGCTGGCCTGCGCCGGCGTCATCGCCGTCGCTTCGTGAAGGGCCGGTGCGCGCAAGCGGTGAAGCGGCGCCGCCCATGCGCTACACTCCGCGCGCGATGGCCCACCAATACATCTTCACGATGCAGAATCTCCGTCGGGTGCACCCGCCCAACAAGGAGGTCCTGAAGGGGATCTTCCTGTCGTTCTACCCTGGCGCCAAGATCGGCGTGCTCGGGTCGAACGGCTCCGGCAAGTCGACGCTGCTGCGCATCATGGCCGGTGTCGACACCGACTTCTTCGGCGAGGCCAAGCCGGCCGACGGCACCAAGATCGGCTACCTGCCGCAGGAGCCGGCGCTCGACGCCGACCAAGGACGTCCTCGGCAACGTCGAGGATGCGGTCGCCGGGGTCAAGGGGCTGCTGAAACGTTTCGACGAGGTCAACATGCGCCTCGGCGAGGACCTGAAGCCGGCCGAGATGGAGAAGCTGCTCGAGGAGCAGGGCAAGCTGCAGGACGCGATCGAGGCCGCCAACGGCTGGGACATCGACCGCACGCTGGAGATCGCCATGGACGCGCTCCGCCTGCCGCCGCCCAACGCCGACGTCAACAAGCTGTCGGGCGGCGAGCGCCGCCGCGTCGCTCTGTGCAAGACCCTGCTGCAGCGCCCCGATCTGCTGCTGCTCGACGAGCCGACCAACCACCTCGACGCCGAGAGCGTCGCCTGGCTCGAGCACCACCTGCACGAGTACCCGGGCACGATCGTGGCCGTGACCCACGATCGCTACTTCCTCGACAACGTCGCGGGCTGGATCCTCGAGCTCGACCGCGGCGCCGGCATCCCCTGGCAGGGGAACTATTCGTCCTGGCTCGACCAGAAGCAGAAGCGGCTGGCGCCGGAAGAGAAGGCGGAATCGTCGCGGCAGCGGACGCTGGCGCGCGAGCTCGAGTGGGTGCGCGCCTCACCGCGCGCGCGCCAGGCCAAGTCCAAGGCGCGCCTCGCCGCCTACGACCAGCTGCTGGCCGAGGAGCAGAGCAAGCGCGAGGACACGGTCGAGATCAGCATCCCGCCCGGACCGCGCCTCGGCGACCTGGTGGTCAAGGCCGAGCATCTGTCCAAGTCCTACGGCGATCGCGTGCTGATCGAGGATCTGACGTTCAACCTGCCGCGCGGCGGAATCGTCGGCGTCATCGGCGCCAACGGCGCCGGCAAGACCACGCTGTTTCGCATGATGACCGGGCAGGAGAAGCCGGACGGCGGCTCGCTGCGCATCGGCGACACCGTCAAGCTGGCCTACGTCGACCAGAGCCGCGACTCGCTGGACGGCGGCAAGAGCGTGTTCGACGAGATCGCCCAGGGGGCCGAGTTCCTGGAGATCGGCAAGCGCAAGATCCCGGCGCGCGCCTACGTGTCGGGGTTCAACTTCAAGGGGGCGGACCAGCAGAAGCGGGTCAAGGATCTGTCAGGCGGCGAGCGCAACCGCGTGCACCTGGCGAAGCTGCTGCGCAGCGGCGGCAACGTCCTGCTGCTCGACGAGCCGACCAACGATCTGGACGTCGACACGCTGCGGGCGCTCGAGGACGCGCTGCTGGCCTTCGCCGGCTGCGTCGTGGTCATCAGCCACGATCGCTGGTTCCTGGACCGGATCGCGACCCACATGCTGGCCTTCGAGGGCGACAGCCAGGTGGTCTGGTTCGAAGGGAACTACCAGGACTACGAGGCCGATCGCCACCGCCGCCTCGGCTCTGCCGCCGATCAACCGCACCGGATCCACTACAAGAAGCTGGTGCATTGACGGTCCAGTCGCACGTCGCTTTGCATTACCCGCACGCTTTACGATAAACTGAGGACTCGATGATTCCCTATGCAGAGCTCGAGCGGGCCCTGGCCCGATGGAAGGCTCGGTCGCGCTCGGGCGCGACCGAGGCCGGCGGCCACGACATCGTGCATTCGTCCGGCGACGGCAGCCGCCCCACGTCTCTGCAGAACGGCACCACCGGCGAAATCGACGCCAACGAGCTGGTCGAAAGCTTCGACGACTAACGTGCGATGAGCGCGTCCTCGACGGCCGAAGGGCCGCCGGGTGGCGGGGCGGCGTCGCGCGCGCCGTGCCTCGCCTCGCCTCCCCTCGATCGACAGACAGCCCCGGCTGAGCCTTGGACGGGCGAAGACGTTAGAAGAAGATCCGCAGCCCCAACCCGCCTTCGATTGTGAGCAACTCGTAAATGTAGAACGCGGGGTCGATCTCGAAGAAGACCTCGAGGAAATTGGGGTTGTTGAACATCAGCGCCACGCCGAGCGGCATGCGCGCGCCGAGGTCGAAGCCGCGCGCCGCCGAAGACCTTCACGCGGCCGCCGCCGCCGATGTACCAGTCGAGCTGGGCGCCGCCACGGGCGATGTTCGACTGCCAGAGGTAGTCGACGTTGATGCGTGGTTTCGAAGTAGCCCTGGCAGTGCTGGATGCCGTTGTTGTCGGTGTAGCAGGTGCCGATGCCGGTGCCGTAGTTGGTGAAGCCCAGCCCGAAGTCGAAGGCGTTGGTCGGGCCGACCCAATACTTGCCCGACAGGCCGGTCGGATCGCCGAGAATGAAGCCCAGTCCGATCTTACGGTTGTAGCCGACCTCGGTAGCGCTGGCTGAGCGCGCACCCGCCGCCAACAAGAAAACGGCGAGCAAGGTGGTTAGAACAGTGCATTTCATGGGGGGCATACTACGGTGAAACGGTGAGGCCGAGAAGTTTTCCGCCGCAGTCTGGCAGGCGCGGCAACGTTGATATCGTCACGAATGAACCGAAAATATAGGTCGCCTCGGTGAATTTCAAAAAGCGCTTGGTCGAGCCTCTCGCCTGCCGGCTGGTTGTGCCGCTTGCCGGGGCGCTGCTGCTGGTCGCCGCGGCCGTCGGCGGTCCGCTCGCCTGCCGGCGCGATGCGGGCGACGCCGCGCGCGGGCGGGCCGTGCCGCGCCCCGTGCCGGTGCAGACCGCTGCCCCACCGCCGCCGCCGCGGATCCCCGCGCCGAACGTCGACCCGTTGCCGGCCGCCGGCGGGCTGCCCCTCGAGCGACGCGCGCTGCAGGTCGTCGACGGGCGAGACCGGATCGTCGACGCCGAGGTCGCGCGCGCGCGCGGGCTGACCGTGGTCGATCTCTCCGACGGGTGGGCGCCGCGCATCTTCGCCGACGGCGTCGCCGCCGACGGTGCGGTGCTGCCCAACTACTACCGGGCGGTCTTCGTCGGCCTGGCCAACAACAAGACCGACGGCGACGGCCAGCCGCTGTCGTCCGGTGAACAGAACTACCTCGAGCTCTACGGCATTCCCCCGACGCTGTCGGTGCTGCGCGAGCGCTTCCTGGCGGACGCCGCCCGCGCCTGCGATCCGACCTTCGACGTGTCGAAGCTGCTGGCGGTCGACTCGATCGAGACCTGGGGCGCGACATCGGAGCAGAAGGAGCTGAACAAGTTCTACGCGCGCGCGCAGCGGCTGGAGGCGGCGCGGGTCAAGGCGAACGCGCCCACGCTCGAGGCGCTGGCGGCGACGGATCGCCGATACGCCAAGGATCTCAAGGTGCAGCTGCGCGCCGAGGCGGAGCACGCCGCATTTGCCGAGATCGAGAAGCGGCTCGCCTGCGAGGGGTTGATGGACCCGGCCAAGCACGCGATCGGCCGCTACGACACGGTGATGCGCAAGGCGGTGTTCGACTTCCAGCAGAAGCACACGGTCGTCATCGAACAGGCCGATCTCAAGCGCTCGACGCTCGAGGCGCTGGCGCGGCCGCTGCTGGAGAATGACTTCGCGGCGCTGCAGCGGGTGCTGGCGGAGCGCGCCGCGCACGCCGGCGGCTTCGTCGAGGACGGATCGATCCCGCCGACCACGACCTATCCCGGGTCGGACGGGCTGCGCCACCCGATCCCGGATCTGGTCAGCGCCGCGACCGCCGCGTTGCTGGCGCGGCTCGACATCCAGACGCCCGAGGACGCGCTGGCGTTCTTTCGCCGGCATCCGGCCTCCGATCTGCGCTGGCTGCGCGTCGCCGCGCGCTTCCCGCCGCTGCCCGAATATTACGGCGACTACGGCGGCAAGGGCGATTCCCCGATGGACCTCAGCGCCGAGATCGATCGGGGCGACGTCTGGTACGACTTCCCCTACAGTCCCGACGGCGTGCGCCTGCCGCAGCCACGCGAGCGATTCCCTTCGTTCACGCTGTTCGTGAAGTGGCGCGGCGAGCGGGTGCCGCTGGTGAGCTGGCGAACCACCGTCGGAGGATGGCGATCCGAGCTGGCGTCGAACGGCGAGGAATACTTTCGCTACAAAGGGTCTGACGTCGGGCCGCACGTCTGGCGGCACATCGTCGCCGCGCCGGTCTGGATTCCGCCGCCCGCCTCGCCGCTCGGGTCGATGGTGAAGGAAAAGAAGGTCAACGGCGCGTTCGTGAAGGTGACGAACTACGACGAGACCGGCCCCGGTTATTTGTCGGCCTACGGATTGGCGGCGGCGATCCACGTGCAGATGCACAAGGGGGCATCGGGCATGACCTACTTCGACAACGGGATTCGCACCCACGGCTCGTTCGACTACACGTCGCTGCGCGGGCGCTTTTCCCACGGCTGCCACCGCCTTTACAACAACCAGGCGGTCCGGATGTTCTCGTTCGTGCTGGCGCACCGCCACGTCAAGACGCTGGGATCGATCGCGCTCGGGTTTCGCCGGAATTTCTGGTGGAAGGGCGAAGTGTTCGAGATGCGTCTGCCGAGCCGTGGCTTTTACTACGAGCTCGATCCGCCGCTGCCGGTGGAGACGCTGGAGGGGCGCATCAAGGGGCAGCGCCAGAAGCCCTTCCTCGGCTATCTGCGCAAGCCGGGCGTCAAATACTCGAGCGACCGGCCGCCGTCGCTCTCCGACACGCCAGAGAGCAAGGCCGGCGGCGTGGAGGCCCCATGAGACGGGCGGTGAAACGGGCGGTGAAACGGGCGGTGAAACGGGCGGTGAAAGGGGCGGTGAAAGGCGCGGTGAAAGGCGCGGTGATGAGGGCTGTGGCGTTCCCGGCGCTTGCGGCGCTGTTGGCTGCATGCGACGGCGGCGGTGCCGGCGGCAGACCGGGTGCGCGCGCGCGCGATGCGATCGCGGACGAGGCGGCTACCGGCGTGCAGATCAGTAGGTCCACCCACACTGGCGCACCCGAGCCTCCGGTTTTCGAGCATGCGGGCGATTCAGGCGCCGCCGCGCAGTCAGCAGCGATCGAGGATGGTGGTGCGGCGGCCGTGTCCGCAGCGGCCCAGAACGGCTCATCGTCCCCATCCGCCGATGGGGGGCCCGATGCCGACGAACCGCTGGTTGGCGAGGCGCGCGAGCGCGATCCGCGCTCCCACACCGTGAAGATCAAGATCGTGGTCGATTCGCGTCGGCAAGCGCACGTGATCTGGGGCCGCAAAGACTTCGGCGTCGCGCCGCTGGAGATCGAGCGGCCGCGCAACAGCGGACCACTGGATCTCGTCGTGGTCACGCCTGGTTACCTGCCGCTGCACGCGCGCGCTTTCACCGATCGCGACGACCTGTTGACCCTGCATCTCTACACGTCCGCCGAGGCGCCGCAGCTGCTTGGCTATCGCGCCGAGCCGGCGCCCGCGCCTGACAGCAGCGAGCGAGGATCTGTCTCGCTACCGAATCCACTGCAAAACAAGGGCGCAAACAAGGGCCCAAAAGGGCCGATGAACCGGCGGTGACAACCGGCGGTGACAACCGGCGGTGACGAACCGGCGGTGACAACCGGCGGTGACGCGGGCCGAAGAGGAAGAGGTGGCGAGACAAGCGCGGTTTCCAGCGCGGTTTCCAAAAAGAGCCAAAGAAAATGCCAAAAAACCAGGCGAAATACAGCGTGAAATCGACACCAGTACACCTACGGAAACACCTACAGAAACCGCATCGAACCGCACATTGAAGAAAATCAGCGAAAAAACCGCGTTTTTTTCTTCCATGTTCACTTCATCTCCCGTAAATTCCCGGGCCAACTTTTGATACCGGCAGTTTCGCCGGAAAGAGGAGAAGGCATGGCCAAACTGATGTCGAAGTCGGAGCTCATTCAGAAACTCGCGGACGAGCACTCGGAGAAGCTCACACGGAAGGACGTCAAGGGCGTTCTCGAGTCGCTTGCTCAGGTGGGCTACAAGGAGCTCAAGAAGACCGGGACGTTCCTGGTCCCTGGCTTCGCCAAGTTCGTGGTGATCAAGAAGCCGGCCACCAAGGCCCGCAAGGGGATCAACCCGTTCACCAAGGAGCCGACGATCTTCAAGGCCAAGCCGGCCCGCAAGGTGATCAAGGCTCGCCCGGTCAAGGCCGCGAAGGACGCGCTGCTGTAGACCGAACGAGCCAATCCATGGCGTAATTCGACGGCGCGGACCGCCTGGTCCGCTGCCGTCGTTGCCAGAAGAAAAGGGAAGCCGAGAGGCTTCCCTTTTTTTTGCCAGCGCTATATTCCGCGCATGGTGAGCCTGGGTGACCGGTATCGCGCGATTCGTCGGGCGACCGAGGACCTGTGTCGACCGCTCAGCCCGGAAGACTGCGCCGTGCAGTCGATGCCGGACGCGAGCCCGACGAAGTGGCACCTCGCGCACACCTCCTGGTTCTTCGAAACCTTCGTGCTGGCCGACGCGCCGCGGCGGCGCTATCGCGTCATTTCACCCGGCGTTCCGCACGCTGTTCAACTCCTACTACAACGGCGTCGGCGATCGCCACGCGCGCCCGGCGCGCGGGCTGCTGTCGCGCCCGTCGCTCGACGACGTCCACGCCTATCGCCGTCACGTCGACGAGGCGATGTTGCGCCTGCTCGACGACGGCGGGCTGCGCCCCGAGGCGGCCGCGCTGGTCGTGCTCGGCCTGAACCACGAACAGCAGCACCAGGAGCTGATCCTCACCGATATCAAGCACGCCTTCTGGATGAACCCGCTGCGCCCCGCCTACGCACCGTCGACGTCCAACGGCGCCGGCGCCGCCGCCGCCGCCGCTGTCACGGCGCCGCTCGGCTGGCGCGAGCGGTCGGGCGGCACGGTCGAGATTGGTGCGCCCAGCCCCGGCGCGTCGGGTGAGCCGTTCGCGTTCGACAACGAGGGCCCGCGCCACGCGGTTCTGCTGACGCCGCACGCCCTGGCGTCGCGCCTGGTGACCTGCGGCGAGTATCGCGAGTTCATCGCCGACGGCGGCTATCGGCGGCCCGAGCTCTGGCTGTCGGACGGATGGGACGCCGTCCAGGCTGGGGGGTGGAGCGCGCCGCTCTACTGGGAAGAGCACGCGGGGCAGTGGTGGTCGTTGACCTTCGCCGGCATGCAGCCGGTGCGCTCCGCCGAGCCGATCAGCCACGTCAGCTACTACGAGGCCGATGCCTATGCGCGCTGGGCGCAGGCCCGCCTGCCGACCGAGGCGGAGTGGGAGGCGGCGGCTGCGTCGCGCCGGGGGGCGCCGCCGAACGCAATCTACTGGAGGCGGGGCTCTTGCGGCCGATGCCGCCCGGGCTCGGCCCGTCGGGCGACGGTATCGCGCAGCTCTTCGGTGATGTCTGGGAGTGGACGCAGAGCCCGTACACGCCCTATCCCGGCTTTCGCCCCGCCGCCGGCGCCGTCGGTGAATACAACGGCAAGTTCATGTGCAACCAGATCGTGCTGCGCGGGGGCTCCTGTCTGACGCCGCGCACGCATGTGCGCGCCAGCTATCGCAACTTCTTCGGCCCCGCCGCGCGCTGGCAGATGTCGGGCCTGCGCCTGGCGCGCGATCGCTGACCCGGCGCGTATCCCGCCAGCGGCGAACGCGCGGCTTTCTTCTTTTCTTTTTGCGGGACGCTCTTATCACCGCCCTCGAGCGATCCGAAGGCCAGGGGAAGGCCTCTGCACTGATGTCTGCGTCAGCATTCCGTCGTTCCCATCGGGCCAGCGATCCGCTCTTGACCGGCGAGATGCTGCTGCGCGAGTTGCTCAACGAGCAGGCCGGGTTGTTGCAGCAGGTGAGTCACCTGCGGTCCTCGCAGCCGAGGAACGACTACGACGACCTGACCGGCCTGGGCACGCGCCGCTACTTCGAGACGCGACTGCACGAGGAGCTGTCGCGCGCGGAGCGGAGCCCCTCGTACACCGGATCGATGCTGCTGCTCGACGTCGACGATCTCGCCGCCATGCGCGCGCGCTACGGACCGGCCATCGGTGACCGCGCGCTGCGCTGGATCGCCAAGGTGCTGAAGGAGTGCCTGCGCATGAGCGACGTCGTGTGCCGCGGCGGGGGCGATCGCTTCATGGCGGTCCTGTGCGACACGCCGGCGTTCGACACCGCCGAGGTCGTGGCGCGGCTGCGCGGACAGATCGTCCGACCGCCAGGACACCGCTGGTCGTCGGCCTCGGTCAGCATCGGCTCGGCGGCTTGGCCCGATGACGCGCTCACGGGCCCGGCGCTGAACGCCATCGCGTCCGTGCGGCTGCTCGAGGACCGACAGCGCCGCCGGGCCCAGCAACGACCCCATCTGCTGCTGCTGCCCTAGGAACGCGTGGGGCGAAGGCGGCTTCGCCGCCGCAGCCCATCGCGGAGGTTCGGAACCCTTTCAGGGTTCCGAGCTTAGCGTCCGGCCGCTTTTCGGGGGTGAAGCTGATTCACCTCTTGCGCTAGGCGAGATCGGGCGAATGTTGCAGTATTCCCCGGCGGGCCCGATTCCCAGCCCCAGGGCTATCCCAGTGCAGGCCAACCAGATGCTCACCTCTGCGGCGGAGATTCTCGAAGCGATCTCCGACGGAGTCGTGGCCGTCGACCCGAGCGGCCACGTCGTGTTCGCAAACGCCGCAGGCGCAAGCTTGTGCGGCTTCGCGTCGCGCAGCGAGATGGCCGGCGTTGCGATGGCCGAGGTCGCGGCGCGCCTCGAGATCTCCAATGAGAATGGCGAAAGCGTCGGCGCGAGCCATCTCCCCCACGTGGCCGCGCTGGCCGGACGAGCGACCACGCAACGGTTGTGCCTGCGTCGTGTCGGTGCCGCTGCGCTCGCTGAAGCCAGCGCAGCCGCCGCGACCGCCCCGCGCGCTGGTGGCGCTCGTTGGTTCGAGGTTCAGGCGACCCCGGTGTTCGCGCCCGGCGGTGAGGTGCAATACGCGCTCAACGTCATGCGCGACGTCAGCGGCGGACAGCAGGCGTTGCGCCGGCAGAGGCTGCTCGACGATAGCGGCGCGATCCTCGCCCGCGCCGTCGCCCCCATGCCGACCCCGGCGACGGGTGATTCCCTGGCGGGCCTCCAGCAATGGGCCGAGCACCTCGTGCGGTCGTTCGCGGCGTATTGTTCGGTGGATCTGCTGCGTCGGCTGGGGCCGCCGCGCCGGGTGGCGACCGCGCACCGCGATCGAGGCCAGCAGCCGGCGGCGGAGGAGATCGCCGCGCGCTGCCCGCTCGACGTCGGCGCCGCGGCCGGCGCCGGCGCGGTCTTTCGTCGCGGGGAGGCCGAATATCACGGCGACCTGCGCGACGGAGGCCGGCAGGCGGTCGCCTGGGACGCGCGCCACCGCGAGCTGGTCGAGCGGCTGGGGCTGGAATCGGTGATCGCCGCCCCGATCGTCGTGCGCGGGGAGACCCTCGGCGTGCTCACGCTGGCGACCGATGGCTCAGGGCCGCCCTTGGTCGAGGCCGATTTGGCGTTCGCCGCGACGCTGGCGCAACGGGCGGCCCTGAGCCTGGACAACGCGCGCGTCCATGCCGAGGCGGAGGATGCCGTGCGCTCGCGCGACGAGCTGCTCGCCATCGTGTCGCACGACGTGCGCAACCCGCTGGGCGTCGTGCTCACCGGCAGCGCGCTGCTGCTGCGCGGGACGCTGCCGCCCGACAAGGGCGAGCGGGCGCGGCGCCAGGTCGAGGCGATCCAGCGTGCCGGCCACCGCATCAACGCGCTGGTGCGCGATCTGCTGGACTACGCGAGCATCGAGGGGGGAGAGCTGTCGCTCACCCGGCGCGCCCACGACGTCGCCGGCCTGCTGTCGGAGGCGCTGGATGTGCTGCAACCTCAGGCGGTCACGAAGTCGCAGGAGCTGACCATCGCGCCGCCCGCCGAGACGATCTCGGTCAGTTGCGATCGCGAGCGGATCGTTCAGGTGCTGGGTAACGTCGTCGGGAACTCACTGAAGTTCGGGCCTGCCGGCGGGCACATCCAGATCGCGGCCGTGGCCGACGGCGGGGTGGTTCAGTTCACCGTGACCGATGACGGTCCCGGCATGTCGCCCGAAGAGCTGGCCAACCTGTTCGATCGCTCCTGGCAGGCGCGGCGCAGGAGCCGCGACGGCGTCGGCCTGGGGCTGTCGATCGTCAAGGGAATCGTCGAGGCCCACGGCGGCCGGGTCTGGGCCGAGAGCACCCTTGGCGAGGGGACCCGGCTGCATTTCACGCTGCCGGCGGAATCGCCGGCCTGATCCTCGGGCTGCCGCAAGCCAGCCGCGCCGGCAGGCGCCGTCTGGCCGCGCCGGCAGGCGCCGGCGTTGGCCTGCGCCCGGGCGTTGCTTCGCCCGGACCTTGGTGCCAATGTCCGCCGTGTCAATTCTGGCCGAGCGGGGAAAAAGCTTCGGGACCAGGCGCGTCACGTAGAATAGGCTCTGTCGAGCACACCCAAATCGGCCCAGCAGGACCATGAAGATGATCGAACCGCAAGCGAATGGAACGGGAAACGGACACGCCACCACCACAACCAGAGCCGGTGCCACCACCGGCACAGCAGCTTCCGGCACGATGACCGCGGCGACCTCTGGCACGCCAGCCGGCGTCGCCATCAATCCCGCGAATCTGCCCTTCGTCGAGGACCTTTATTACCAGTGGCGCGGCGATCCCGGCTCGGTCGATCCCGCGTGGCGCAGCTACTTCGAGTCGCTCGACGGCGCCGGCTCATCGGTGGCCGGAGTGTCAGCGGCCACAGTGGCCACAACCGCCACCCCGCCCACGGCCTTCACGCGCAGCATCTTCGCCGGCGGCGGCACCGTGGTACCGCTGCGGTCGAAGGCCGCGGTCGCCTCGGTCGCGGCGGAGCGCGTGCAGCGCCTGGTCGAGGCCTATCGTGAGCACGGGCATCTGTCGGCCGAGCTCGACCCGCTGGGGCTGGTCAAGCGGGCGGGCGCGCAGCTCGCGCTCGAGGATTACGGTTTATCCGATGCGGATCTCGACACGGTGTTCAGCACCGAGAACGTCGCCGGCCCCGACCGTACGACGCTGCGCGGGCTCATCGCCCTGCTGCGCGAGACCTACTGCCGCCACATCGGCGTCGAGCTCGCCCACCTGCACGACATCGAGCTGCGCGGCTGGCTGCAGAACCGCATGGAGAGCACGCGCAACCGCCTGGTGCTCGGGTACGAAGAGCGGCGGCGGCTGCTGGAGAAGGTCAGCGACGCCGAGGTCTTCGAGCAGTTCCTCGCCAAGAAGTTCGTCAACGCCAAGCGCTTCTCGCTCGAGGGGGCGGAGAGCCTGATCCCGCTGCTCGACCGGATGATCGAGCGCGCGGCGCGCGCCAACGTGTCGCGAGATCGTCATCGGCATGGCGCACCGCGGGCGGCTCAACGTGCTGGCCAACGTGCTGGAGAAGCCGGCCTCGCAGATCTTCGCCGAGTTTCTGGACAAGGATCCGGCCGGCGCCGACGACGCCAACGGCGGCGACGTGAAGTATCACCTGGGTTACTCGATCGATCGCGTCTTCGGCTCCGAGGCGACGCCAAGCGCGTGCACCTGTCGCTGACGTTCAACCCGAGCCACCTCGAGTGGGTCAACACCGTCGTGCAGGGGCGGGTGCGCGCCAAGCAGGATCGCATGGGCGACACGGCGCGCTCGCGCTGCCTGCCGCTGCTGATCCACGGCGACGCCGCGTTCGCCGGCCAGGGCATCATCGCCGAGGCGTTCAACATGTCCGAGCTCGACGGCTACCGCGTCGGCGGCACGGTGCACGTCGTGGTCAACAACCAGATCGGCTTCACGACCTCGCCGCGCAACGGCTACTCGACGACCTACTGCACCGACGTGGCGCGCATGCTGCAGATCCCGATCTTCCACGTCAACGGCGAGGACCCCGAGGCGGTCGCGCAGGTCGTCGATCTCGCGGTCGACTTCCGGCAGCGGTTCCATCGCGACGCGCTCATCGAGCTGTGGTGCTACCGCAAGCACGGGCACAACGAGGCCGACGAGCCGTCGTACACCCAGCCGCTGATGTACCGCGCGATCGCCGCCAAGCCGTCGATCCGCACCGCGTACACCGACGCCTTCGCGGCGCTGCCGGCGGCTGACACCCAGCCGGCGATCACCGCCGCCGACGCCGAGGCGATCGCGGGCGAGAAGCGCGAAGAGCTGGAAGCCGAGCTGGAGGTCGCGTCGAAGCTGGAGAAGGCGCCCCGGCCCAGCACGTTCGCCGGCGCCTGGGCGCGGGTGCGCGGCGGCCCCGAGACCAAGGTGCCGCTGGTTCCGACGGCGGTCACGCCCGAGATCATCTCGCTGGTCGGGCACACGCTGGGTACGGTGCCGCCCGAGCTTTCAGCTTCACCCGCGGTTGAAGATCGTCAAGGACCGGGCCGCGATGGCGGCCGGCGAGAAGCCGATCGACTGGGGCATGGGCGAGGCGCTGGCCTTCGGGACGTTGCTGAACCTCGGCATCCGCGTGCGGCTGTCGGGGCAGGACGCGCTGCCGCGGCACCTTCAGCCACCGCCACAGCGTGCTGTTCGATTACGAGACCGGCGCCGAGTACACCCCGCTGGCGCACATCCGCGACAAGCAGGGGGTCTTCGACGTGCGCGACAGCCCGCTGTCCGAGGCGGGCGTGCTCGGCTTCGAGTACGGCTACAGCCTGGACATGCCCGAGGGGCTGGCGATCTGGGAGGCGCAGTTCGGCGACTTCGTGAACGCGGCGCAGGTGATCATCGATCAGTTCCTG
Organism: uncultured Pseudomonadota bacterium; assembly: GCA_963778795.1. Lineage (GTDB taxonomy): Bacteria > Myxococcota_A > Polyangia > Fen-1088 > Fen-1088 > DASRQZ01. The sequence continues at coordinate 937,808 of CAVZVU010000001.1, forward strand.
TGCTCGTCGGAGGCGAAGTGGAATCGGGTCAGCGGCCTGGTGATGCTGCTGCCGCACGGCATGGAGGGACAGGGGCCCGAGCACTCGAGCGCGCGGCTCGAGCGCTTCCTCAACATGTGCGTCAACGACAACCTGCAGGTCTGCAACCTCACGACGCCGGCGCAGTACTTCCACGTGCTGCGGCGCCAGGTGCTGCGCCCCTATCGCAAGCCGCTGGTCATCATGTCGCCCAAGAGCCTGCTGCGCCATCCGGCGGCGGCGTCGTCACTTTCCGACTTCACCGACGGTGGCTTTCAGCGCATCATCCCCGACCAGATGAACGTGGATCCCGCGACGGTCAAACGTGTGCTGCTGTGCACGGGCAAGGTCTATTACGACCTGCTGGCGACGCGCGAGGAGAAGCACTACGACGACGTGGCGATCATCCGTGTCGAACAGCTTTACCCGATGCACAAAGACGAGCTGCTCGACGTGCTGAGCGTCTATCCCGACGGGACCCCGGTGGTCTGGGTTCAGGAAGAGGCACGCAACATGGGCGCCTGGGCCTACATGAACCGTGAGCTGCCGAGCTTGCTGGCGGGGATCTTCCCCTGGTCGTGCGTCAGCCGGCCGCTGTCGGCGAGCCCGGCGACCGGATCGATGTCCCGCCACAAGCGACAGCAGGCGCGTCTCATCGCCGACGCGTTCGGCAAGGGGGGCGCGTAGCCATGGCGCTTTCGTTGAAGGTGCCGACGATCGGCGAATCGATCAGCGAGGCGACGCTGGGCGCCTGGAAGCACGCCGAGGGAGACTACGTCAACGTCGACGAGCCGCTGGTCGAGGTCGAGAGCGAGAAGGCCACGTTCGAGGTCCCGTCGCCCGGCGCCGGCATCCTGCGCAAGATCCTGCGTAAGGCCGGCGACACGGTGACCGTGGGCGAGGTGATCGCCGAGATCGAGCCGGCGGCGCGCGACGCGGCGGCCGCCGCACCGGCGCCTGGGAATGGGAATGGGCGGACGGCGAGCGCGGCAACGTCGTCGCCGGCCGCGGCGGCCGCGGCGGCCGCGCCGGAGCCTGCGGTCGCGGGCGACGGCGGTTCGTTGCGCGCGCCCCCCTCGGCGCGGCGCTTGATCGCCGAGACCGGCATCGCGCCCTCGGAGGTCAAGGGGACGGGGCGCGGCGGGCGCATCTCGGCGCAGGACGTCGTCCGGGCGCTGGAAGAGCGAGAGCACAAGGAGCCGGCGGCTGACGCGCGCTCCGGTACGTCGTCGACGCCGACGCCGACGCTGTCGTCCTCCTCCTCTTCGGCGCCGCCGGCGATCTCCGCCCACGCGCCCGCGCCGGTTGCGGTGCTTGACGGCGCGCGCGAGCGGGTGGTTCCGATGTCGCCGCTGCGCCGGACCGTCGCCAAGCGGCTGGTCGAGGCGCAGCAGACGGCGGCGATCCTCACCACCTTCAACGAAGTCGACATGAGCAAGGTGCTGGCGCTGCGCGAGCGCTTTCAGGAGCGCTTCCTCAAGCAGCACGGCGTGAAGCTCGGGCTTCATGTCGTTCTTCGTCAAGGCGGCGATCGAGGCGCTGCGCGCCTTTCCATCGGTCAACGCCGAGATCCGCGGCAGCGACGTGATCTACAAGGACCACTACGACATCGGCGTTGCCGTCGGCGGAGGCAAGGGCCTGGTGGTGCCGGTCGTGCGCGACGCCGATCGCCTCTCGTTTGCCGAGCTCGAGAAGACCATCGGCGAGCTGGCGGTGCGCGCGCGCGACAACAAGCTGATGATGAAGGACCTCGAAGGGGGGACCTTCACGATCTCCAACGGCGGCGTCTATGGTTCGATGCTGTCGACGCCGATCCTCAATCCGCCGCAGAGCGGGATCCTCGGGCTGCACGCGATCCAGAAGCGGGCGGTCGCCGCCGGCGACCAGGTCGTCTTGCGCTCGATGATGTATCTGGCGCTGTCGTACGACCACCGCCTGGTCGATGGCCGCGAAGCGGTGCAGTTCCTGGTGCGCATCAAGGAATGCGTCGAGGAGCCCGACCGGATCTTGCTCGAGATTTGAGGCGCTAGGGGGCGCTCGGGGGGGCGAGGCACCGGCGCTGCCGCTTACACGCGGTCGCGCAGGCCCGACACGCCGGACTCCGTCGCGCAGTGGGCGCAGCAGAACATCTGCCCCGATTGTTCGACGCCATGGCCGATCACGCGGCAGCCGCAGTGAGCGCAGATCGGCGCCAGCGCCTGGATCGCGCACTCGAAGCTGTCGAAGACGTGCGAGACGGTATGGATCTTGATCTCAAACGCCTTGTCGTAGTGGTTACCGCAGACTTCACAGAGGGTTCGGTCCATGGCGCTTCTCTCCTCTTCTTCCTCCAGGGAAGGTGGGCACGATCGCGGCTGTGCCAATCCCGCGATGTTGTGACGCGATACCGCGATACCGCGATGGTGGGATTCAGCGGTTGACAGCGGGCGGCTGGTTGATTACGAACCCGGTGTGGGCTCTCTACGCACGGAACCTTCCGCGCCGTTGTTTCGGGGCCCGCCCCGACGACGGCTCACGCTGGATGTTCTCTTCGACGAAGCCGACCGCCTGGCGCTGCTGCGCGCCGAGGCGCGGCGTGGGCTGACCCGGCGCCCCAAGGAGCTGCCGCCCAAATGGTTCTATGATCAGCGCGGCTCCGCGCTGTTCGACGCCATCACCAGCCTCCCCGAGTACTACCTGACGCGGCGTGAGCGCGCGATCCTGCGCAGCCACGCCGCCGAGATCGCCGCCATCACCCAGGCCAGCACGCTGGTGGAGCTCGGCGCCGGGACCTCGGACAAGACACGGCTGTTGCTCGACGCGCTCGACGCCGCCGGGACGCTGGATTCCTTCGTCCCCTTCGATGTTTGCCGCCCGGCGCTGGAATCGGCGGCGGCGGATCTGTTGAACGAATATCCGCGTCTGGCCGTACACGCCGTTGTCGGTGACTTCGACCTTCACCTGGGCGCGATCCCGCACGAGGGGAACACGCTGGTGGCGTTCCTCGGCAGCACGCTCGGGAACTTCGCCGCCGAAGCGCGCGCCGTGCTGCTGGGCGAGCTGCGCCAGCTGCTGGGCGCGGGCGGCTTCTTCCTGGTCGGCACCGATCTGGTCAAGGAACGCGCCCGCCTCGATGCGGCGTACAACGATTCACGCGGCATCACCGCGGCGTTCAATCGCAACGTGCTGCGGGTCTTGAACCGCGATCTCGACGCGGACTTCTTTGAAGACCGGTTCGAGCACGTCGCCGCGTTCGACCCCGAGCAGGAGCTGGTCGACATCCGCCTGCGCTCGCGCACCGACCAGCTGGTCACCGTGTCGGCGCTCGAGCTCGAGGTCGCGTTCGAGGCTGGCGAGGAGATGCGCACCGAGATCAGCACCAAGTTCCGGCGCGCCCGCCTCGAGCGTGAGCTGTGCGCGGCCGGTTTCTCTCCCGCGGGCTGGTGGACCGACCGCGACGGCGACTTCGCCCTGTCGCTATGGTCGACGACCTGAGGCTCGCCTGGTCCCTGGGCGCGCGGGGCTGGCCGCGGCGGCGCGGGCGGCGAGGGGGAGGACGAACTTGTCGGCTGTGGTCGCCGGCGAGAACGCGGCGACCTTGACGCCGACCAGACCGGCCGCGCGTCCGGCCTCGCGAACGTCGGTCTCGGTGATCGCTGCGCTCCCCTTGGGGCGCAGGATCCAGAGCGCCCCTCCCGCGCGCAGGGCCGGCGCCAGGCGCGTGATCTGTCGCAGGTCGGCCCGGGTGCGGGCGGCGACGAAGACGACGACCTCGGCGCCCGATGTGGCGGGCGGAGGCCCCTTGAGGACGGTTGCGCCCCGCGCCGCGACCTCGTCCATGAAGGCGCGCAGCTCGGAGCGCGCCGGGGCGATGAAGGCGCGCAGCTCGGATGCCGCGCCGGGGCTCGGCCGTCGTCGTCGTCGTCGAGGCCGCCGCGCGCGGCGCCGGCCAGCAGCGCCACCTTCGACGTGGCCTTCACGCCCAGCTTATCGAGGCGGCTTGGCGGATTGCGGATGCGCTCCGCCCACCGCTGCGCCTCGGTCGCCGGCAGCTCCAGCACCAGCGTGCCGACCGCCCCAGACCACCGTCAGATCTGACGCGCCGGCGGTCACGACCGTCATTTCCTTGAAGGGGACGGCGACGCGGAGCTGCCCGCGAACCGTGCTTCGAAACACCAGCTCGCTGGTCTCCAGCAGCGCCTTGCCGCGCGCGCTCTTGCCATCGAGGCGAGCCCTACAGGCGGCTTCTTTGCCCATGGCGAGTAGGAGGTTTGGAACCCTTTGAGGGTTCCAAGCTAGACCGACGGCAGGTGGCGGCCGGCGACCTTCTTTGCGGCCGGCGTCAGCCCCGAGGACGCGATCGCCTTGGCGGCCTTCTGTCGCCGCTTGTCGACGTACATCGCCTCGTCGGCGCTCGCGATCAACGTCTCGGCCGCCGTCCCCTCCTCGGGCCAGCTGGCCGTGCCCAGGCTCAGGTGAACCGGGATCTCCCGGCCGGCGTTCGCCGCCGCAAGCTGATCGCGGAGGCGGGTGATGATGCGCCCGCAGTCGTCCGACGAAAGATCGGGCAGAAGCACGGTGAACTCGTCGCCCCCGGTGCGGCAGGGGACGTCGTGCGTGCGCAGGTGGTCGGTCAGGAAGACCCCGACCCACTTGAGCAGGCGATCGCCCATCTGGTGACCGTGGGTGTCGTTGATCTCCTTGAACTCGTTGATGTCGACCACCAGCACCGAGAACTTGCGGCTGCTCCCCGCGCGCTGCGAACGGCTGATCTCCTCTTTGAGCCGCTCTTCGAAATAGCGCCGGTTCCACAGGCCGGTCAGCGGGTCGCGATACGCCATTGCCCGGTAAGTCTGGAGACGCGCGATCTCTTTCCTCAGGACGGCGTTCTGGCGGGACAAGCGCACGAGCTGCCCCTCGAGATCCTCGTCCTGCCGCTGCCGAGTTCCGGGCTTCTTAGCTGTCGCAACTTTCATGGAAGGCACACTCGCTAGAGGGTCCGTAAAGCAATCGACATGCCGGGCAAAAACTGGCGAGCTTCAGGCTAGCATTCTTGGGCCAGCCGCGACAAAAAAATGACACGCGCCCTTGGAAGAGCTGAATTGGCGGGTCGGTCGTCTGTCGCCTGTCAGCAGAGCGGCAGGTCGCCTATCAGCAGGGCGCCCGACGCCACGTTGCTGACGCGCCTGGTGTCGAGATAGACCGAGAGTCCTTGGCCAGCTCATCCGGTGAAGAGCCGGTCCCTCTTGACCTTACATGCCCCGACCCCAGCTTTGGTTTCGAGAGTCAATCACGTAGGCACCGCGTAGGCAGCGCGGAAACGGAAGGGGGGACCCATGGGAATTATCTGGTCTTTGATCATCGGCCTGGTTGTAGGTGCGGTCGCCAAGCTATTGATGCCGGGCAAGGATCCCGGCGGTGTGGTGATCACCATGCTGCTCGGTGTGGCCGGGTCCCTGGTCGCCGGTTTCCTGGGACGGGCACTCGGGTGGTACCACTCGGGGACTCACGGGGCAGGGATCATCGCGTCGGTCCTAGGAGCGATGGCGCTGCTGTTTGTTTACCGCATGGCGCTCGGCCGCAAGCGCACCGTGTGACCTCCCGATGGGAGAACCCGGTCCAGAGGCCGCCGCCCAGCGTGACGGCCTCTGGACAGTCCTTCCGAAAGAGTGGACGCTGGGGCGCGACCATTCATGCGGATCTCGGTCATCACCCCGACATTCGGACGCGAGCGATTTCTCCCCGGTCTTTACCGCGCCTTCGCGGCGCAGACCTACGCCGACCGCGAATTGCTGATCTACGACGACGGGCCGACGCCATCGCCGTTCTTCGCCGGGCTGGATGACCGGCGGGTGACCTATCTTCATTCTCCGGTTCGGCTGACGATCGGCGAGAAACGCAATCAGCTGATCGAACGCGCGGGCGGTGATGTCGTCGCGTTCTTCGACGACGACGATCATTACGAGCCCGGCTATCTCGCGTCGATGGCCGCCGCACTTGGCGACGCCGATCTGGTCAAGCTGAGTGGTTGGTTCGCGTTGTCGGTCCCCGACGACGCGTTCTTCTTTTGGGACACCGCCCAGAATCATCCGCTGCACTACAAGGTGGGCGAGGGGGCGATCGCGTTCGTCACCAGCGGGCAGTTCAAGCCCGACTTCATCGCGAAGAACGTCGACGGGTACGGCTTCTCGTATCTCTTCAGGCGCAGCGTATTCGGCGCCGCGCGCTTCCCCGCGAAGAGCTTCGGCGAGGATCTGGCCTTCGTCGAGGCGCTGCGCGCCGGCGGCGGCCAGGTGCGCCACCTCCAGGATGACACCGGGCTGGTCGTGCACCTGCTGCACAACCGCAACAGCTCGGTGATCTTTCCGCAGTACCGCCTGCCGCGCGCGCTTACCTCGCGGCTGTTCCCCGGCCTGGCGGGCTACCTGGCGGCGGTCGGCTGAAGCGCGCGCCCGGAGACCGCCAGCATGTGCGCGACGCGCGCGTTGACGTCGTGGCGAGCGCACACCGCCTCTCGCCCGCGCCGCGCGATCGCGCGCGCCGCCTCGGGGTGCGCCAGGTAGTGCGCGACCTTGGCCTCCAGCTCGTCGGCTGAGGCGTAGCAGTCGACCTCGGTCCCGACGTCGAACAGCTCGGCCAGCGCCGGCGAGTGCTCGGCCAGCACGAAGCCTCCGCAGGCGAGAACGTCGAAGACCCGCATGGTGACGATGTCGTTCTGGTAGAGGCGGCCGATGTCGAGGTTGATCAGCGACGCGCAGTAGATCTTCGTCAGCTCGAGCGCGTGGCCCGCGGGGCCCCGGTAGTGGCAGCTCGTGCCGGCGGTCTGAGCGGCGCGCCACCCCTCGTCGCCCCAGACGCAGACGCCGAAGCGCCCGAGGCGGCCGACGTAGGCCAGGCGCTTCTCGGCGGCCGCGATCTCGCCGGCCCAACGTCCGAGCTGGGCCAGCTGCGCGAGCTGCGCCGGGTTGCCGCGCGCCAGGTCGGGGCAGCGGCGCGCGAGCGCGTCGGGGACCAGGAAGCGGGTGAAGTCGCGGCGCTGCTCGGCCAGCACCTCATCCAGCAGCGCCGCGCCGAGGTCGTCGGGGGTGCCGGGGCGGCCAGCGCCGAAGGTCGCCAGGAAGCTGCGCCGGAAGCCGGCGATCTGCGGCTGCAGGCTGGAGCCGACGAAGCTGACCGGCGCCCCGTAGCGGGCGCGCTCACCGGCGGTCAGCGGCACCGGCGCGCGCCGTTCGAGATCGGCGGCCAGCGGCAGGTATTCGGCGTGGTCGAAGCCACCGGCGCGCAGCTCGGCCACCTGGCTGCGCCGGTAGGTGAACAGGAACGCGCCGCCGCTCGGGCCTTCGCAGCGCGGCGGCGCGCTGGTCGTCGGGTCGATCTCCCAGCAGATCAGCGGGCAGCCGTGCGTGGCCGCGAACTCGGTCAGCCCGTCGGTGTAGTTGATCGCGGCGATCAGCGCCGGACGCAGGCGGCGCGCCGTCCGATCCAGCTCCTCGCGCGACAGGCGGTGGATGTCGATCGAATAGACGGCGTACCCGGCGCGCGTCAGCGCCGCCGCCAGGTCATCGGTGAACAGCCCACCGGTGCACAGCAGCGCCAGCGGGCGCGCCCCCGCCGGTCCAGCGCCCGTCCCCCCGTCGAGCCAGGCCCGTTCGTGGCGGTAGACCGTGGCCAGGAACGGATGAAAGACCGGGATCGCCTGCGCGGCGGCGCGCCCGCCGGCCGCGCCCGCGCGTACGTCGATCGCGAGCGCGCGTCCGCCGATCGCGAGCGCGCGTCCGCCGATCGCGAGCGCGCGTCCGCCGATCGCGAGCGCGCGTCCGCCGATCGCGAGCGAACGCTCGACCAGATCCGAGCCCAGCAGCAGGCGCAGGCGGCCTGACGCCAGCGCCGCCGCCCAGTCGTTCTGCCCCAGCGCCAGCCGCAACAGCCAGGGGTCGCGCTCCCAGGCGACGACGCGCACATCGGCGCGCGCCGACGCGGTCGCCGAGATGATCGCCTCGACCTGCTCGCCGAGCCCGACGCCGAAGACGAAGATCTCCGCCCCCTCGGGCGCGCTGTCCGGCAGCGAGCGCGCGACGGCGTCGGCGTCCAGCGACAACCGATAGCGCGCCTGCTGCAGGCGATAGTGCACCTCGCCGCTTTCGTCGTCGATCACCACGTGGTCGCTCTCGACCGGCCAGGAGATCCGCTCGACCAGCTCGGGATCGCGGCGCGCGATGGCTTCCAGGTTGGCGCGCAGCATGTCAGTGGGTGTGCTTGAGGTGGGCCAGGTACCGCCCGTCGCCGTCGGCGTCCAGGAAGACCGGGTTGGTGAGCGCCAGCGGATAGACCGTGAACCGCTTGCCGTCGCCGACCACCGGCGTCAGCGGGCGCGACCCGTCGACGCGCACGACGACGTAGCCGTCACCCTGCGACGTGACGTCGACCTTCTCATGAAAGCGCACGGTGGCGGTGGTGCTGGCGGCGATCGGCCAGCGCTTGGCTTCGCGTCCGTTCACGTACAAGGTCACGCGATCGACCGAGACCCAGGGGGCGGCCTGCACCTCGATGTCGGCGACGGCCGCGCCGCCCGGCGCCGGCACCAGGTCGCCGATGCTGCCGGTCCCGACGGTGACGCGCACGAAGGGGCCGGTGGTGAAGAACGAGTGGTGGTTGCGCACGGCGCGCGCGATCTGCTTGCCGTCGACCACGGTGGGCCGGTCGTCCTGCACGCGCACGTAGTTTCGCGGGTAGCCGCCGATGTTGTAGGTCAGGTGGTGGGTGTCGGAGTTGCCGGTCGCGGTCACCAGGTGCCCGTGGTTCAGCAGCGCGAACCAGTCGTCGATCACGCGGTCGACGCTCTTGCGCACCGGATCTTGGTAACCGTTCATGACCTCGACGGCGTCGAAGTCCCAGGAGAAGCCGGGCCGCGCGGCGTGGTCGGCGTGCGCGTCGAAGCGCCCGAGATCGAAGTAGCCGATCTCGTTGTCGAGGCGCGGGTGGTGAACGTCGATGATCGCGTCGGGCGCGCTGGTGCGCACGTCCTTGAAGAAGTCGTTGGGGTTGCGCCCGTGCACCAGCGTCGCGCCCTGGCCGGGACGCTCGAGCTCGCGCGGTAGCGGGAAGGCGCCGAAGTGGCCCCAGTTGCCGGTCGTCATCTCGTCGCCGACGGCGCTGGCGATGAAGCGGCCGGCGTTGAGCTCGCGGATGAAGGGATCGTAGTCGGAGATCACGTTGTGATCGGTCGAGACGATCACCTGAACGTCGTCGGCGACGAACTCGTAGATCCGGTCGTGCATCGGCACGCGCGAGTCGGGCGACGGCGACGCGTGGACGTGAAAGTCGGCCGAGATCCAGCCGTCGCTGTCGACCACGTGCGCGAGCCGCGCGACCACGAATGCCCCCTTCGCCGTGACCTTGAGGTTGCGCACGACGCTGATCTCCCACTCGGGACCGCGGCTCACGGTGACGTCGTAGGTGCCGAGCGGCGCGTGCACCACGCCGACGCCGGTCAGCGACAGGATGCGGTTGTACGCGGTCACCGAGTCGCCGTCCTGGCGGCCGATGTCGTTGCGGGTGAACTCGGGGTCGGGCGTGCCGTCGACGCCGATCAGTGTCAGCTTGCAGGGCATGGATTCGCCGGTCTTGGCGTCACGCACGTCGAACGACAGCCCGGCCTCCGGCTTCAACGTCAGGCGGACCGGCGCCGGCAGCGGCGCGACCGCCGAGTGCGCTGCCCAGCGTATCAGTAAAACTGCGCTGGCGACGGCGAGCGAGGTGGAGACGAGGCGGGCGGAGCGGCGCAGGCGGGGCACGGCCGCGATTATTGCAGCGCCTTGGCCCAGCGCGCCAGAATCCAGGAGGCGGTCGTCGCGGCTCAGGTCAAAGCGGACAGATCCAGGCCCAGGTGGGGGCCGCGTCCGGCTCGCTGGTCACCTGGCACGAGCAGGTCTGCACGACGTTCGGATACCAGGGCGAACAGAAGGGCAGCGAGGCATTGCAGCCGACGGGAAAGATCCTGTCCGGCGAGCCCGAGGCGCCCCCCGCACCGTCGGTCTGGAGATGGGCCTCGCCCACGCAGCCATCTCCCGCGGAGATCGGTTCGCACGAGTAAATGGTCGTGCTGGGGGGCACGCACGAGGGTTGAGGGGTGCTGTGAATGTTGGTTGGGTCGCATCCGAGCCCGGACAGGACGGGAGCCGCCAGCAGCAGCGACAGGAACATCACTCGCGAAAGCCGCCCTGATCTCATAACCAGGATCTCACAGCAATCTCCGAGCCATCCGCGATCGACGCCTGCCGCAAGCGGTCCCCGCGCAAACCACGACCAGGTTGCGACAGGAATGTCTTGCCGCGGACTATTGCAGCGCCTTGCCCCAGCGCGCCAGGATCCAGGCGGTGGCGTTGTCGCGGCGGGAGTAGACCGAATAGCCGTCGTTGTTCAGCCGCCCCGACGGCGACAGCTGCCACATCAGGCCGAGCTGTCCGCCGCTGCCGGCGAACAGGTGGTTCAGCCAGCTGTCGTAGCTGCGCGCGCGCTCGGCGTCGGACGCCACGTAACCGCACTCGCCGAGGTAGGCGACCTTGCCGACGACGGCGGCCAGCGCCTGGTGGCGCTCGATCCAGATCTGGGTGTCCTTGGCGGTCGTGAAGCCGTAGTTGTTGGGGTAAAGGTGGTAGCTCAGCATGTCCAGCTCGTCGACGTCGGCCAGCCGGGTGTAGCTGGCCCCTTCGTCGCCGCGCACGGCGTAGAAGTTCGTCAGGCCGACGTACGCCGACGGGTTATCGTCGAAGCCGTCGCCGCCGTCGCTGATCAGCTGGTTGGGCGCGACCTGGCGCAGGAACGCCGCCAGCTCGCGGACGGCGTCGGGCAGCTTGCTGGTGCCGCGGCAGCTCGAACAGCGCAGCTCGTTGCCGATCTCCCAGGCCAGGATCGTCGGCTCGTCTTTGTAGGCCACGCCGGTGAAGGTGTTGACTCGGTTGGCGAGCGCGTAGGCGTAGTCCTTCCACCACTGCTTCATCTGCGGGTTGGTGAAGAAGTCGTCGTGCGCCAGCGGAACGCCGGCCGCCTTCGACGCCCAGGCGGCGTATGCCGGCAGGCCGCCGTACTCGCTCCAGTTGTTGACCAGCGGGATGATCAGGCGGATGCCGCGCCGCTTGGCCTCGAACACCGCCTGGTCGAGCCCGCGCAGGCCGGCCTCGCGAAAGCCCTCCTCCGGGTTGTGGCGGATCGCCGAGGTGTCGCGCGGCGAGTCGTTGAAGCCCCAGATGCGCGCGACCGGCAGCGACAGGCAGACCAGATCGTCGAGGATCTCCTGCACCGTGCGCAGCGCCGTCGCGTCCTGGTCCTGCTGCGCGTACGACAGCAGCTGCTGCAGGTAATAGAGGTTGGTGCCGGTGGCGCGGTAGGGGGTGATGAGATCGAACATCAGCGCGCCGTCGTCGCGCCCCACGAAGCCCGAGATGGGGGGCAGCGGCGGACAGCCGGTCGCCTCCAGCTCGTCGGCGGGGTGGTGCGCCGCCAGCTCGGGCGGGGCGGGGCGGGGGAGACGATCGCAGGCGGCGGCGGCGAGCCCGGTGCCCAGCGGTAGCGCCAACGCCAGCGCCAGCGCGAGCGACGGCGCGCTCGTCAGAGCAACGTCCCCCGCAGGATCATCGCCGCCATCGAGAAGTAGATCACCAGGCCGCTGACGTCGACCAGCGTGGCCACGAACGGGGCCGACGCGCTGGCGGGATCGAACCCCAGGCGCCGCAGGATGAACGGCAGCATCGAGCCGGCCATGGTGCCCCACAGCACGACGCCGACCAGGCTGGAGGCGACGGTGAAGGCGACGCCCAGGTAGTGGTCGCCGTAGGTGTGGAACAGCCGTTCCCAGGTGACGATGCGCAGGAAGCCGATGATCGCCAGCATTACGCCGAGGCCGATGCCGGCCAGGAACTCGCGGCGGATCACCCGCCACCAGTCGCGCAGCCGCACCTCGCCGAGCGCCATGGCCCGGATCACCAGCGTCGTCGCCTGCGAGCCCGAGTTGCCGCCGCTCGAGATGATGAGCGGGATGAACAGCGCCAGCACGACCGCGCGCGCGATCTCCTTCTCGAAGAAGCCCATGGCGCTGGCGGTGAGCATCTCGCCCAGGAACAGCGCCGACAGCCAGCCGACCCGCTTGCGGATCATCAGCGGCAGCGCGATCTGCAGGTAGGGCGCGTCGAAGGCGGCGACACCGCCCGCCTTCTGCATGTCCTCGGTGGCCTCTTCCTGCACGACGTCGACGATGTCGTCGACGGTGACGATGCCCTTCATCCGCCCTTCGGCGTCGACCACCGGCAGCGCGACCATGTGCTTCTGCGCGAAGATGTGGCTCACCGCCTCCTGGTCCATGTTCTCGGGGATGATGATCGGGTTCTCGCGCATGACCTCGCGCACGCGCTGGTGCGGCGGCGCGGTGAACAGCTGGCGGAGGGACACCACGCCCAGCAGCCGCTGCTCGGCGTCCAGCACGTAGGCGTAGTAGATCGTGCGCGGCTGTTCGGTCATCTGCTTGCGCAGGTAGCGGATCGCCTCGTCGACGGTGGCGTCGGGCCGCAGGCGCGCGAAGCGCGGGTTCATCAGCCCGCCGGCGTCGTCTTCGGCGTAGGCCAGCAGCGCCAGCACCTCGCGCCGGGTCGGTTCGTCCAGCAGCGCCAGCAGCGCCTCGCGCTGATCGGCCGGCGCCTCCTGGACCACGTCGGCGGCGTCGTCGGGGGGCAAAAGCCGCATCCAGGACCGCTGCTCGCGCGTCGGCAGGTCCAGGATCAGCGCCGCCTGATCGCGGGTGTTCATGCCGAAGAACAGCTCCTCGGCCTCGTCGCGCGGGAGCAACGCGAAGGCTTCGACGCGGTCGGGCCGAGACAGCAGCCGCCAGACCTCGCGAGTCTCGTCGAGCGAGAGCGGTTCCTTTTCGTCTTCGGCGGGAGATTCTGGGGTCATGTCGTAGGAGGATTCGCTAGAGGTCGGCCTCGGGGCGGTATTCGCAGGCGTCATAGAACTGGCGCCCGAATGACGTCACGAAGAGGTACTTGTACTGGACGTCGGCCACCAGCGGTTCGCTGGTGGCGCCGTCGGTGACTGGCGGACGGCCGGCGATGCGCGCCTTCAGATTTGTGACCTCGGGGTGCGCCTCGAGCGGCTTGAACATGCGCGTGTCCTCGGACAGGCGCGTCGCGCGCAGCTCGGTCAGACCCAGGCGGCACAGGTTGTCGAGGTACAGCGGCGCGCGCGCCGGGTGCTCGCAGCCCGCCTCTTCGCCGAGCAGGCTGAAGTGCCGCAGCTCGGTGCGGCGGCTGCCGCCGTGCTTGGGATGCGATTGCACCGACAGCACGGGATAAGGGCCGTCGCTCTCGAAGCGGCTGAAGATGCGCGTCTCGTCGGGTGTCAGCTGCCGCAGCACCGTGAGGAATCCGGGGTGGACGTGGCGCGCGGTCGCGCGGTCCATCGAGGCGGCCATCAGGTTCAGGTAGCGGGTGCGCAGGACCTCGTCGCCCGACAGGCAGCCGGTCAGCGCCTGCAGCGCGAGCACCGGATCGGGGGCCAGGCGCCGCGACGGCGGAATCGCGCGCCGGCGTTCACCGAGCTCGCGCAGCAGGTTGGGAATGCGCGCCGCGGTCTGGGGAACCAATCGCAGCGGCGACGCCGCGAGGCGCGCCAAAACTTGAAGCCCGCCACCGAAATCGCCGTCGCTGGCCGTCCCGTTCAGCTTTGGACGCACCACCAGATCCCGAATCGCGCGCGCGACTTTTCGTCGTTCCTTCCCGAACATCATTGGTGCGGGAGGTTACCCCATTCGCCTGGGGCCAAGAGCGTTAATTGACTCGCTAATTGACGCCGAAGACGACGGTGCCGAGCGCCGTCGGCTGACCGGCGGGGACGGCGACCGACTTGGTCTGCGTCTTCGACAGAACCGAGCCGGTGGCGTCGAGCAGCTTCAGGACCACGTCGTAGCTGCCGGCGGTCAGCGACGGGGTCGCGCCCTTGCCGTTCGCGCACGGCCACTGGTAGGGGGTGCCGCCAGCGTCGAGCTCGACCGTCGCCGCGTGGGCGTCGGCGCAGCCGAGGGGCGCGTTGGTCAAGTCGCGCACGACCGTCCACCCCAGCGTGATGTACTGGTCGGGCGTGGTCACCACCGCCTCGAATGGGACCAGGCCGAGGTCGGTCGTGCACTTCTCGGTGATGGCAAACGCGTCGGGGGCGATCGCTTCTGACAGCTTGGTTCCGTTTGCGTCCCAGAGCCGCAACGCGACCGAGTAGCTGCCGACATCCAGCGCCGCGCCGGTGCCAGCCATCGCCTCGCAGGGGAAGGTGTCGTGCGACGGGGCCGACGTCGCGAGGTTCTGCACGTCGAGGTCCATGGTCGCCCCGCCGACCGCCGTGCAGGTGACCGGCTGGCCCTTCGAATCCTCGAGCGCCCACCGCACCGAGAACGCTGTCACCGCGGTGTCCGAGCACTGCATGGTCGTGCTCGAGCCCATCCCGTAACCGCCCGGCGATCCGCCTTGTCCACCGCCGGTGTTGGAGTACCCCGCCTGTCCCTGCTGCCCGGGATGAAAGTTCCTGGGATCACCCCAGCAGCCGGAGGCGCCGAGGCTGACGGCCGACACCACGAACAGGGCGCTCACCAGGACGCTGCGGCGCTTTCCGAACGACGATGCCGATGTTCCACGCATGGGAACAAGTGTGGAAACCAGAGGGGTGCGCCGTCAAGTGACCCCTCACACAATCGTTCGCGCCCGAGAGCCAAGATCACGGGTGGCGACCACGGGTGGCGACCACGGGTGGCGATCACGCGCCGCGGGCTCAGCCGATCGAGCGCAGCGACGGTCCGTCCCGATCCGAGCCGACGCCGACGGCGGCATCGCGGCGCGCCGCGGCCCCGCCCGCCGACGGCGCCTCGGTGGCCGTCGCGATCGGCGCCGAGTGCGCGAGTGGATCGGCCGTCACCCCGTTGACCACCGCCAGGCGCGGGATCCGCGCGGCCAGCCGCGGCCACAGCGCAAACAACGTCACGGGGAGGAAGTAGAGAAACTCGAGGACCGCGTCGAGCAGGCCGTGCCGCGAGATGAACCGCAGCCCGCGGGGGGCGTCGGGCAGACAGCGCCACGGCGCCATGAAGCGGTGAGCGCTCAGCGGCCACAGCAGCGGGATCGCGCGGCCCCCCTGTCCAATCGAATCCAGCAGCCCGTGGCTTCCGATCGCCAGCAGCAGCGCGAGCCCGGTGCGCAGGCCATTCCAGCCGTAGCGCCGCGCGAGGAGGCCGCCGGCGATGGCGACCACCAACGCTATCACCAGCGAGTGCGACGCGCCCCGATGCCCGGCCACGCTCTCCTCGGCCACCCCCAGGCTCACCATCAGGACGTCGGCGTCGGGCAGCATCGCCAGCAGCCCGAACGTGATCAGCAGCGCGAGCTTCGCGCGGCGCGGCCGCATCTGCGGCTCGTGTCCATCGTCCTGAAGCCGCCCTGCCAACAAGCCGACGGCGAGGTGACCAAAACTCGCCATAGTAAACTTTGGGCTCGGCACACCAGCTCGCGCCAGCCCAAAAGCCCCGCGCAGCGGACGAATCCGACGCGTGAAGGCGTTCTGGGTACCGTTTCCCACCGACCCGCACAGGATTCTACCGGCTCTCGGGTCGGGACGAGCACCGACGCAGTTCCCCATTCGGGGGAGGGTATGGGAACCCTCACAGTGTGATGTTACGCTGTGTCGATGAGCGATCCGGAACCGTGGCAGCCGCTGCTGGAAGGGTTCGAACAGCTGCGTCTGGGGTGGCCGGGTGGTGGGTGGTCGTGGGATCCCCGGTTCAAGTGCGTCACGTCGTCATTCGGCAAGGAGATAGCGCAACGCGCGCGCGACGCGATGTCCGGCGTGCTGGGCAGCGAGTGGTCGGCGGCCAACCTCGACGACGCTCCGGAGGGCGTGCGCGCGCTCGCGGCCAAGTTCGGCGGCGTGCGCGAGGGCCAGTTCTTGTTCACCGGCACGGCCGCGGGCGTCATGCACCTGTTCGGTCTCTGGTGGCCCTGGGGTGACGGCGCGACGGTTTCGCTGCGCGTCGGCGTCGCGAACTGCGATCGTCCGACCGAGCTTTACCCGCTGGTGCGCGCTGTGTTCAAGATTGTCTGACAGGGGTTGGCCATGATCGATCTCGTGCTCACGTTGATTGGTACCGACCGGCCCGGCCTGGTCGAGGCGGTCGCGCAAACCGTGGCCGATCGGGGCGGCAACTGGCTCGAGAGCCGGATGATCCACCTGGCCGGGAAGTTCGCCGGCATCCTGCGGGTCGAGGTTCCGCTCGGACAGGCCGACGCGCTCGCGCGCGCGCTCGAGGGGTTGGTCGCGACCGGGCTGCGCGTGGTGGCCGCCAGCAGCGAGCGCGCGGCGCCGAGCGCGGGCGCGGCGCTGGCAGGCGGCGCGACGCCCGCCGAGGGGCGAGTGATGGACCTCGAGCTCATCGGGCTCGATCGTCCGGGGCTGGTGCGCGAGATCTCGCAGCTGCTGGCGCGCTACGAGGTCAACGTCGAGGAGCTCACCACCGATCGCACGAGCGCGCCGATGTCGGGTGAGGCGCTGTTCCGCGCCAACGCGCGCGTGAAGGTCCCGGCCCATATCGACGCCGCCCACCTGCGCGCGAACCTCGAACGGCTCGCGAGCGACCTCACGATCGAGATCCGGCTCGAGTAGCGTCTGCGCGCGCGGGTGCGCGTGCGTCAGCGTGTCCGCTGGCCGAGGGCCGCGCGCATCAGCGCCGCCACCTCGACGATCCCGAGGCGGCTCGACGCGATCTCCAGCGGCGCCAGCGTGCGCTCGAGGAACCGCGCGCGCTCGGCGTCGTCGACGTCGGCGAACAGCAGCGCCGGCAGCTTCACGCCGCTGCGCGCGCAGCTGGCGCAGGATCAGGATCCCTTGCGTCTCCGACAGGCGCAGCCGCGAGCCGGCGTCGATGACCGACGGCGACGCCCCTTGCTCGTCGACCAGGCGCTCGGCCGGCGTGCGTCGGAAGTCGAGGTCGAGCAGCAGTCCGTCGGCGCCTGCGGCGGCCGCGAGCGCGGTCGCGAAGTCGCCCGCCGCCCGAAACTCGAACGCCTCACCGAGAAAGCGCCGAAAACGATCGAGGTACTCGGTGCCGTCCTCGCAGACGACGAAGCAGGGCCGCGCCGCCGTCAGGTCGGGAAGCACGCGCCCACCTGCTTGCTGAACGGCGCCGGCTCGGCGCGCACCACGAGGTGACCGCGCCACTGGCGAACGAGATCGCGCACGATCGCCAGGCCGCGCCCGCTCTCGCGCGCCTCGATCGCCTCCAGCGTGAGCGCCGCGGCCGCCGAGTCGCCAACCAGCAGCCGGGCGACCTGGCGCCCGGTGACGTCGCGCTCGCGATCGACGCGGACGATCACGCGCGCGTCGTGCTGGCCGGCGACCGCCGCCTGCGCGTTGCGCAGCAGGTTGGCGAAGATCGCGTGCAGCGCGCCGCGCTCGACCGGAAAGTCGACCGCCAGCTCGCCGAGCAGCAGCGCGGGCGCCGACCATCCGCCGCCCGCGCGCCGGGTCGCCGCCTCGAGCGCGCCGATCCAGCCGCCGATCTCGCCGGCGTCGAGCCGCGTGTGCGGGCCGAGCTGCAGCAGCGCGTCCAGCCGATCAGCGTGCGTCCCCCTCAGCCGCCCATCGATCGCCAGCAGCGCCGCGTCCGATGCCCCGTCGTCGTCGTCGTCGGTGTCGGCGTGGTCGCCCGTCTGGCCGCCGCGGCCGCGGGTCGCGCCGCCCCCGCCACTGCGCCCCCGGCGCAGCAACGCCTCGGCGCGCGCCAGGTCGCGCGCCAGGGGGCCGAAGGTCGGCTCGCGGCCGAGCGGACGCAGCGTCATCCCGAGACCGCGCGCGGTTTGCATCAGGCGATCGTACACCGCGGCGACGGCGGCCGAGGTCGGCTCCGGCTCGGTCAGCGCGCGGCGGATGTCGTCGCGCGCGACGCCGGGGTCGGCGACCAGGCCCAGAAGGCCGGCGCGGTGCTTGAGCACGTCGTGCCGCAGATCGGCGACGGCGCGGCCGACCTCGGGAAACAGCGACGGCGATCGGCGCAACGCCGCGGCGACGGTGCGTCCGTGAAGCCGCCGGCGGGCGATCAGCACCACCAGCAGCGCGCCCAGCGCCAGGGCGGCGGCCTCGAGGCGGCGGCGCCGCTCGCGCTCGTGGCGCTCGGCCGCCTCGCGCACCGCGGCCATGTCGTCGTGCGCCGCCCGCGCCGCCTTGACCCACGAGGCACCGTCGGCGCCGACCTGGACGTCGGCGTCGGTGTCGGCGTCGGCGTGGCCGTCCGGATCTCCGTCGACACGCGGGCGGCTGGCGAGCGCCAGGGCGCGATCGACGCGCGCCAGCGCCGCCGCCGGATCGCCGGCGGCGTTGTCGAGCCGGGCCAGCGCCCAGTAGGCGGCCGCGATCTCTTTTCCGGCGGCGCGCTCGAGCGTCGCGCGGTCGGCGGCGTGCAGCTCGGCATCCGGGAGCCGCGCGTCGAGGCGCGCGAGCCGCCCCAGCGCCGCCTGGTCACCCGCGGCGACGGCCAGCTCGTAACAGCGGCGCGCGGCGGCGCGTTCGTCGGCGTACTCGTGCACCAGCCCCAGCGCGCGCAAGCGGTCGCCGCCCTGGTCCGACGTGCAGGGCCCCCCCAGCGCGGAGAGCGCCGCGTCGGGCCGCCCCTCGAGGAGCCGGATGCGCGCCAGTCGCTCGGGCGCGGGGCGCGCCTCGTGGCCCGCGAGGCCGGCGCGCAACGCCCGCGCCTCCGCCAGGTGGGCGGGGCGCGGCTCGCGCGCGACGTAGGCGACCAGGTCGGCGAGCGCGCCCGCCCGGTCACCGGCGCCCGCGCGCGACAGGGCGCGCGCGAACCGCGCCTCGGGAACGTCGAGCGCGACGGCTCGATCGATCCAGGACTGAATCGCCTGTCCGAGCGGCAGCGCCGTCCCTGCCCCCGTCCCTGTCCCCCGTCGGCGTCGGCGTGGCCGTCCCCGTCTGCTCGGCGGCGTGCGCGGCAGGTGACACGCTCGTCATCCTCGCCGAGTCGCCGCCGTCGGCCGCGTCGCCGACTCGCCGGCCGCCCCTTTCCCCAGCTGGCGGATCCCCGACACCAGCGCCCACAGCGCGGGGCCGTCGTCCCACAGCGCTTCGACCGTCTCGGGCGGCACCCGTCCGGTCAGGGCGTACGCGCTCACCGCCGCCTCGACGTAGCCGGGCGACTCGGCGAGCGCCTGCTCGACCAGGTCGCGCCCGAGGCCGGCCGGATCGCCGACCTCGATCCACTCCTCGGCCTCGCGATACAGCGCGCGCGCCCGCTCGCTGGGACCGGCGGCGTGGGGGGCCGGCGGGGCGGCTGCCAGCGCGGCGCGCCGGCGCGCGAGCTGTGCGCGCAGCGTGCGCAGCTCGGTCCACGACGGCTCGAGCACCAGGGCGTGGCGTAGCGCCTCGTCGGCGCGGTCGGCCTCGAGCGCGCCGCCGTGAATCGCCAGCAGGCGGCCGAGCGCGCGCCACGCGCCCGCGCTCGACGGCGCCAGGTTGACCGCGATCTCGAGGTCGCGCACCGCCTCGTCCACGCGCCCGAGCGCCTCGAGCGCGCGCGCCCGCAGGAAGCGCGCGCGCGGCCAGGTCGGCGCGCGCCGGACCAGCAGGTCGAGCCGCGCGAACGCCTCGGCAGCGCGGTCGGCGGCCAGCCCGCGCTCGGCGTCGTCGGCCTCCGCCGCCTCCGCCGCCGTGGGCGCCGGCGTGGGCCAGTCCTCCAGCGCCTGCGCGCGCTCGTCGAGGGCGATCGCTTCCAGCACATCGAGCACGCGCTTGCGCTGCGTGCGCGTCAGCGGCGGCGCGCCGGCGGCGCCGCCCGGCGCCAGCAGCGGCTCGAGGCGCGCGCGCGCCGCGCCGGTGCGACCGACGACACGCTCGAAGTTGGCCAGGCGCAGCAGCAGCAGCAGGCGTCCTTTGGCGTCGTCCTTCAGGGCGTCGAGCCCCTTCTCGAGGAAGGCCACCCCTTGATCGCGCCGCTCCCAGCGCGCCGGATCGTCGGCCATCAGATCGGCGAGGTTGACGTAGGCGTAAAAACGCCGCGGATCGCGGGCGATCGCCGCGCGCAGCGTCGCCTCGGCCTGGTCGCGCTGGCCGAGCTTGCCCTGCACGAAGCCGAGGTCGGTGGCGATGATCGCGCTGTCGGGATCTTTGTCGAGCGCGCGCGCAAACAGGCGCGCCGCCTCTTCGACGTCGCCCGCCTTCAGCCGCGCCAGCCCTTGCGCATGCAGAGCGCGCGCGCTGGCCCGCGCTCCGGGCCCAGTCGGCGTCGGCGTCGGCGTGTTCCCCGTCGGCGTCGGCGTCGGCGACGAGGACGAGGACGGCGACGAGGACGAGGAGGAGGACGAGGACGGGTAGAGCTTGGCGGGGCTCGTGCCTCCGTCGGCGGCCGGGTCGGCGCGCGTGGTCGATGGCGATACGGTCGCGACCAGCATGGACAGGCGCGCGATCCACGGGCGCGTCACGGGGTCTCTCCGCGCAGGTCGCGCAGCCGCAGGCCGAGCTGATTCAGGCGAAGGTGGACCTGGCGCGCCGAGCCGCGCGGCCCCAGCAGCTCGTGCGCCATGCGCGTGAGGTCGCCGTCGCAGGCCTGAAACAGCGCGCGCAGGTACTGCTTCTCGACCTCGGCCGAGACTCGCGCGAAGCTGCCGGCCGGTATCAGCTGGACCTCGACCCGCCGCGCCCCCGCGCGCCCGCGCGTCGCCGCTGCCGTCGCCGGCGCTGGCCGCGGCCGGGTGCCGGGGACCGACGCCAGTAGCTGTTCGACCAGGCGATCGGGCACGTCGAGGATCGCCGGCGCGCGCTCGGCCGACTTCTCCGGCGTGCCGGCGCCGCCACCGACCGCGGCGTCGACATGTTGGGTCAGGCAGAAGACCAGCAGATTCGTCGCCAGCAGTCGCAGCTCGCGGTGGTTGCCCGGCCAGTCGTGGCCTTCCAGCCGCGCCAGCGCCTCGCGGCTGACGAAGATCGAGAAGGCGTCGCGCCGCGCGGCGGCGGCGCGCGGCCGCCCAAACACCACGGCGTGCGCGCTCTCGTCGAGATCCTCGGGCGTCGGGAAGCGCGCCAGGAACGCGCGCACCAGCGGGCGCAGCGGCTCGGCGCGCAGCGCCTCGAGAAAGGCGAAGCGCACCAGCTCCGGCAGGTCGGCGCGCCGCTCCCTCAGCGGCGGCAGACGCAGCCGCGTCGCGGGGTTGAGGCGCATGTAGAGGTCGGCGCGGAAGCGTCCGTCGCGCACCAGCGCCTCGACGTCCTCGTGGGTCGCCGCGACCAGCTTGGGCGAGGCCGGGCGCGGGCGCGAATCGCCCAGGCGCATCACCGTGCCACGCTCGAGCACCAGCAGCAGCTGGCGCTGCAGCTCGAGATCCAGGTTGGCGATCTCGTCGAGAAAAAGCGTTCCGCCGTGGGCCTGCTCGAAGACGCCGGCGTGATCCTCGACGGCGCCGGTGTACGCCCCGCGCCGCGCGCCGAACAGGTGCGCCGGCAGCAGCGCCGGTGGGATCGTGCTGAGGTCGGTCACCACCAGCGGTCCCTTCGCGCCCGAGCGCGGGTGCAGCACGTGCTCGGCGAGGAAGCTCTTGCCGGTCCCGGTCTCCCCCTCGACCAGCACCGGCAGCGGCGAGCGTGCCAGCACTTCCATCTGGCGCCGCAGCTCCGCCATGGCCGGCGTGCGTCCCCAGAAGATGCGCCCCTCGCCCTCCTGCGCGTGGTGGTGCAGCGCCAGCGCGCGCGAGATCTCCGCCGCCAAGCTGCGGCTGTCGACGATCTCGTTTTCGCACATGTAGACCAGCGGATCGTCGGGGCGATCGGCGCCGAGATCCGAGCCGGTGGTCGTGAGCATGACCACCGGCAGCGTCGGGTAGGTCTGGCGCAGGCGCTCGAGGATCAAGAGGCCCTGCCGGCGACGCAGCCCCTCGAGCGCCGCGCGCCGCGCCTTCGGCTCGTCAGGCAGCGCCGACTTGTCCTCGGGCAGCAGGCGCTCTTCGGGCCGCGCGAAGTGCAGGTCGAGCACCACCAGGTCGGGCAGCGCCGACAGCCGCGCGAGCGCGTCGGCCGCCTCGGGCCAGTCGTGCGCGCACTTGAGGGGGCAGGCCCGGTCGCGCTCCTCGCACACCAGGCAGGGGATGCGCCGGTCGCAGCGGGTGATCGTGTCGAACTGCGGAAGCTGGCGCTGCACCATCTCCACCGTCTGATCGCGATCGTCGATCACCAGCAGGCGCGGCATGCGCTCACCCCGTTCGTCGGCCCATTCACGTTCACGGTCACTTTCCGTCTCCCTCTTGCTCGTCTTCCAAGGATCGGGCCAACTCGGGCGCGCGTGCCACCAGCGCCGCGCGCGCCGCCAGCGCCGCGCGCGCCGCCAGCGCATCGAAGGCCGGCTCGATCGCCAGCACGCCGGCGACGTCTCCGGCGGCGGCCGCCGCCGTGGCCCCCGCGAGCGCCGCCGCGAAGGCGCCCACGTCCAGTCCGTCGGGGGCTTCGCCCGCCAGCGCGGTCCACAGCGTCGCGGCGCTCACCGGTCGCCCCTCGTCGTCGATCAGGCGGGGGACCAGCTCGCCCGGCGCCGGGGCGCCGCCCACGTCGCGTCGATCGCGCGCCGGCCAGAGCAGCCGCTTCACCAGATCGTGGCGCACGCGGGCCAGCCAGGCATCGACCTCGGCGGAGACCATCGCCATCGGCAAATTCTATCGAAACCATCTACGAAAGATAGATAGGCCGCGCAAGTGCCCGCGGAGTGCGGACTTCGGGGTGCGAAAAGCTCGGGCACGGCGGCTGCAATGAGGAGGGGCCACCCCAAAGAGAGCACGAAGAAAGGAGCCCGCGATGTTCCTCATGACCGGCCTCGAGTTTCTGATCAACAGCACCGCCTTCGCCAGCGAGCGCCTCACCTCGTCGCCGTCGGTGATCACCGTCGGCCGCCGCATCGTCAACCGCGAGGTGGTCGGCGGCGAGAGCCCCGACAGCCCGTTCCGCGCCGGCGAGTCGATCTACGCGCACAGCTCGGTCGCCGGACAGAGCGGCGGTTTCATCGAGCACGTCTGGAGCCGCGACGGCGTCGAGGTCGCTCGCCACTACATGCCGATCGGCACCGACCGGCGCTGGCGGACCTGGTCGCGCCACCGGCTCGAGGCCGGCGACTACGTCGTCGAGGTCCTGGCCCCCGACGGCCGCCGCCTGGCGCGCCACGCCTTCACATCGTTTCCCAGCGCGACCCGCCGCGCCTGAGCCCGCAACCTCCAACCGCACTCGACCAAGGAGAACGCCATGGAACGGATCAAACGCATCGGTCACAAATGCTTCGTCTTCGTGCGCGCCGGCGCCGCCGCCGTCGTGCTGGGCCTCATCGAAACCTTCGGCAGCGCGCGCGGCCGCCGGTTGCTGGCGGCCGGCGTGCTGGTCGGCGGCGTGGCGCTGCTGGTGCTGCGCCCCCCGATGCAGGTCGTCCCCGCGGGCGAGGTCGGCGTGCGCATCAACCGCCTGACCGGCGGCGCCGCCGTGTGCGCCGAGGGGCCGGCCCTGACGCTGCCGTTCATCCACGAGCTGCGGCGCTACCCGCTGCGCGATCAGGTCTATCGTCCGTCCGGCAGCGCCGCCGCCGACGGCGCGACGCCGTTCCAGACCGTCGAGGGGCTGTCGATCGGCATCTCGGTCACGGTGCGCTATGCGCTGGACCGCGACCACGTCGCCGACGTCGCCCGGCGCCTGCCGGCCGACGTCGGCAAGGATCTGATCGAACCGATCGTCGACGGCGTGCTGCACCGATCGCTGTCCAAGCACACCGTGCGCGAGGTCTTCACCGACAAGCGCGTCGAGATCCAGGACGACATCGAGCAAGAGCTGCGCGGCCTGCTGGCGCGCGACGGCATCATCGTGCGCGCGCTGTTCCTGGGCCACGTCGATCTGCCGGCGCAGTACCGCGCCGGGCTCGAGTCGCTGCTGTCCGAGGAGCTGGCGACCGAGAAGATGCGCTACACGCTGCAGCTCAAGGAGAAGCGGTGCAAGGAGACCGCGCTCGAGGGCGACGCCGCCAAGATCCAGCGCGAGAAGGCGGCCGAGGCGGCCGCGTCGGAGGAGATCATCGCCGCCAAGGCGCGCGAGGAGGCGATGAAGCACGTGCTGCCGCTGAAGGAGAAGGAGATCGAGCAGCGCCGGCTGGAGGCCGAGGCGCGCAAGGTGCAGCGCATGAAGGACGCCGAGGGGAACGCCGAGGCGCGCAAGATCGAGACGCTGGCCGAGGCCGACTCGCGCCGCAAGCTGTCCGACGCCGAGGCCTACCGCATCGAGGTGACCGGCAAGGCGAACGCCGAGCAGCTGGCGCGTGATTCGGCGCTCATCGCGAAGAATCCGCTGCTGATCCAGAAGACGCTGGCCGACAAGCTGTCGGACAAGATCCAGGTCATCGTCGCGCCGCCGTCGGCGGGCGGCTTCTTCGCGGGCGGGCTGCTCGGCATGCAGTCGGCGACCCGCAGCGCGCCGGCCGCCGCCAACGACAACGCCGGCGGCGCCAGCGCCGCCGCCGCGGAGGCCGAGTAACATGACCGCCGCGATATTGCTGGTGGCGATCGTCGCCGAGGATCCCGCGGTGATGCGCAACGCCCCGCGCGACGACGCCGCCCCGCAGGCGACGCTCTGGCGCGGCGACTGGCTGGAGGTGCGGGGCGAGACCGCCGGCTTCCTGAAGGTGTACGACCACCGGCACGAACGCCCCGGCTTCATTCGCCCGGCGATCGTGCGCGTGCACCGGCTGGACGAGGCGGCCGCGCCCGAGCTGCGCGCGGTCGTCCGCTTCCTGCGCGACGCCCCGGGGCAACGAGTCGCTGGGCATCGGGTACGCGGCGCTGTACCTGCGCGCCGCGCCGGCCGGGGTCGACACCAGCGAGGTCTTCGCGGCGATCGGCACCATGGCGTCGCGGCTGGCGCGGCGGGCGTCGGCGCGCCGGGCCGACGGGCGGGACGCACCGGTCGCCGGCGTCGCGCCCGCGGTGTCGACGGTGTCGGCAGAGGTCGAGGTCGCGGAGAGCTACGGCGTCCACTTTCGCAGCGTCGATCCGCTGCTGGTCGGCGGGCGGGCGCGGCTCTGCTACGACGGCGATGCCTGGGAGCAGGTGCTGGCCTCGCCCGCGGCCCCGCCGATCGAGCGGGCGCGCGCGGCCCTGTTCCTGGCCGGTGGCGAGTGCCAGGACCCGGCGATGCCGGCCGTCGCGCGGCGGGCCTGGAACGATCGCCGGATCGAGGCGCTGGCGTGGTCGACGCCGTCGGTGTCACCGGCGCGCCGGCGCTGCCCGCGTATCTGGCGGGGCGCGCGCGGTTGCGGCGCGCCGAGGCGCTGGCCTGGCGCGCCTTCGATGAAGCGCGGCGCGGCGGCGCGGGCGAGGCGGCGGCGCGCGCCGAGACGGCGGCGGTGCGCGCGCTGGCGCTGGTCGACCGCGGCGTGCTGGCGCCCGAGGATCTGGACACCTACGACGACGTCGCGGTGCGGGTCGCCGCCGCGCGCTGGGCGACCGAGACGGCGCCCAAGCCGTCTTCCTCTTCGGCGCGCCGCACGTCGATCACCATCGGGCCGCGCGGCGACGGCGAGAGCTGCGTGCGCGTGGTCGAGGGCGGCGACGCCAAGCCGGGCGCGGCGGCGCGCGTGCTGGCCGAGCGCTGCACCTACGGCGTGGTCTGGCAGAGCGCGCTGCGCTGGTCGCCCGCCGGCAACGCCGCGACGGTGGCGGTGCAGCCGCTGCCGGCCTGGACCGAGCTGTGGGTGATCCGCCGCGACGACGCGCCGGGCTCGGGCGCAGGACCGGGCGTCGGCGGATCGGGCGCCGGTGCGTCCAGCGCGGTCTGGACGATCGAGCCGCTCGTGCCCGCCAACGTCGATCCGGAGGCGGGCTACGTCGAGGCGGCCGGCTTCTCGCCCGACGGGACGCACCTGCTGGTGGTGCGCGAGGCGCGCGGTCCCGGTCACCCGCCGCGCCGGTTCCAGGTGCTGTCGGTG
This sequence comes from uncultured Pseudomonadota bacterium, assembly GCA_963778795.1. Classification (GTDB taxonomy): domain Bacteria; phylum Myxococcota_A; class Polyangia; order Fen-1088; family Fen-1088; genus DASRQZ01. The sequence continues at coordinate 963,828 of CAVZVU010000001.1, forward strand.
TCGGCGCTCACCGTCGAGAAGCAGGCCAGCAGCGCCGACCGGTTGCTCGCCTTCAAGCGCTGGAGCGCCGCCTCGTGGCGCGCCGGCACGCTGGCGCTGCGATGATCGCGGACGTGGACGCCGACGCCGACGGCAGCAGCGTCAGTCGCCTTCGTCCTTGCGGTCCTGGTGCGAGGTCAGCAGATCGGGGTCGGTCTTGGCGATCTGCGCGCGCAGCGCACGGATCTCCTTGGTCGCCTCCTTGCCGATTTCCCGCAGCCTCTCGATCCAGTTGGGGCGGTGTGGGCGCAGCGCCAGCACCAGGCGCTCCATGATCGCCAGGTTGCGAAACCACTTCTTGTCCGACGGCACCAGGTACCACGGCGCCTCGGGCGTGCCGCAGCGACGGAGAAGCTCCTCGTACGCCTCGGTGACCTCGTCCCAGAGCGGCAGCTCGTTCCAGTCGGCCGGATTGAGCTTCCAGGCCGTGCGCGGATCCTTCTCGCGATCCAGCAGACGCTGCACCTGCTCCTCGCGGCTGACGTGCAGGAAGAACTTGAGGACGATCACGTCGTTCGCGGTCAGCAGCCGTTCGAAGTCGTTGATCTGCTCGAACCGCCCCTTCCAGACCCGGGGCGGCACCAGCTGGTGCACGCGCGCCGCGATCACGTCCTCGTAGTGCGACCGGTTGAACAGCGCGATCTGCCCGCGCGCCGGCACCACGCGGTGGACGCGCCAGAGGAAGTCGTGCGCGCGCTCCTCGTCGTTCGGCACCTTGAACGGATGCACGTAAGCGCTCTGGATGTTGGAGAAGGCGAGGATCTTGCGGATCGCACCGTCCTTACCGCTGGCGTCGCGCCCCTGCAGCACCACCAGCAGCGCGTGCTTGCCGGCGTAGGTCAGCAGGTTGCCGAGCTCGGCGAACTCGTTTCCCAGGCGATCGAGCTCGGCGCGGCCGTCCTTCTTCTCGACGCGGGCGGTGTCACCGGGATCGTGGTCGTCGAGGCGGAGCTTGTGGCCGCTGTCGATGGGCGCGAGGTAGGGTTGCCGCGACACCGCCGCAGGGTAGCACGGCGCCGCCCGGTGCTACTTCTCGAGCGGAGGGCTCTCGGCAGCCCAGTTCACGATCGTGTCGCGCTGGTATGACGTGAGCGCTGGCGCCGGCAGCGGCGGCATGCCGCTCATGTCCTGCGACAACGTGACGCGCATCCCCATCATCATCGCGGCAAACGCCGCGCCGTGGACGCAGGCGCCGGCGTCGGTGCCGCCGCAGTTGGTGTCACCGTAGACGTCGAAGCGAATCGGGGCGATGGGTGCCGCCCCGCCCAAGGACTCAGGATCGCCCAGCGGCGGCTCTCCGTGGCACCTCACACAGCGGGCCATCAAGATCGGCCGCACGTCGGCCTCGTACGTCGGTTTGTCGGCCGCGTTGTGTTCCAGGTTGCAGCCCGCGCCGAGCGCCACCGCTCCGAAAGCGACCACCAGCACCGCGAGCGTTTTGAATCTGGGCGTCGTCATAGGTAGTAGTGGAACTGAAGCATACCCAAAGTCCCGCGCGATCCGTCGCCGTTCTGGGTGATACGGCCGAGCGCGAGGAACTCGAAGTGCGCCCAGGGGAAGAAGTTGACCTCCAGGTCGTAGGCGTTGTGCGCCGTCTTCTGGACCGCGACGTCTTCCTGAAAGCGCTCGTAGGCGGCCGTGCCCATCAGCCCGCGGATCGGGATGAAGGAAAGGCCGGTGAACGACACGAACTGCGTCTGGGCGATGCTGTTCTTGATCTGCTGGCGGATCACGTCGGCCTCGCCCATGAACATCACCTTCGCGGCGTCGATCCAGAGCTTGCCGACCAGACCGCCCTGGTAGCGCGACTCCTCGTCGGCGATGCCGACGCGACCTTGCAGCGCCAGCGCCGCCATCGCTTCGAAGCGCTTCTCGGCGTAGATCGTGCCGCCCGATTCCTTGTAGCCGATCGACTGCAGCTGATCGGGCCACGACGACGGGACCGCCGTGAAGCCGGTGAGGTGCATCTCCCAGTCGTCGGCGATGTAGCCGCCCGACAGCGCGTAGGGCTCTTCGTACAGCGCGTTGCCGGTGAAGCGCCGCACGTAGAAGATGTGCTCGACCAGGCGCAGGCCGTAGGGCGCGAAGAAGCGCCCGCCGCGGGCGTAGCCGCCGGTCGCGCTCGGGCGCCACATCAGGTAATTCTCGCGCACGATGAAACGGTCGGCCGCCGAGTTGATGCGCCCGCCGATCGAATCGTCGGTCGGTCGAACGATGCCGCGATCACCGACGGTCAGGTTGATCGAGAATCCCTCGGGCAACACGAAGCGGGCGTAGAGGTCGGCCTGCATCGGGAACGTCGCCAGCTCCGGCGACTCCGGTCCGCCGGTCGCGCTGGCGAGCGACGCCAGTCGGAACTCGCCGCCGAGCGCCAGCCACGAGGGCGGCGTCCACAGTCCGTGCAGGAACGCGCCGTCGCCGCCGCGGCTGATGGTGTCGGCGCTCTCGTCGCGCCCCCAGGCGCTGAGCAGCCCGGTGCCAGCGGGCGCGTAGTGGCACTGGCCGCAGCGGGTCGTCCCCGAGCTGAATTGAAACTGCGGGAACGCCGCCGCCTCGCGCGGCGCCAACAGTGAAAACGCGAGCAGCGCCAGCACGCAGAGCCCGCCCGTCGTGATCGCCCGCTGAAACCTGGGATTTGTCATCAGTCGTTCGCCGCCCCGGCGCGAATCCAATTTTCGATCAGCTGAATGTCGATCTCCGGCAACGGCATGTCCGGCGGCATGCGCAGGTTGCCCTCGGCGCGCATCAGGTGAATGACCGGCGAGCGGGCGACGCGGTCGTCAGCGGGCGCGGCAGGATCCGCAGCATCGCTGATCACGAACTTCCGATCGACCAGGCTGTGGTAGCCGGTGGCGCGCGTCGACAGGTCGACCGACGCGCGCTGCGCGATCGCCGAGTGGCAGTTCGCGGTCGCGCAGCTCGGCTCGAGGATCGCCGTCGAGATGAACGTCCAGGTGGCGGGGCGATCGTCGGTGGCCTTGCCACAACCCGACGCGCCGACTGCCAACCCGAGCAGCACCGACCCCAGCAACGCCAATCTGACGACGGGCTGGCTGCGGAGCCAGCGCGGGGAAGTCTTCCCTGACGTCATGGCAGGTAGCAGTAGCACTAACGCAGATCGCGCTCAACACGAATATCCGACAGCCAAACGGTAGCGGGTGCGGTGCCCTCGGCGCGTAGATCCAATCGCAGCTTGCCGGCCGCATGCTCGACGATGCCGTCGAGCAACCGAATCGAAACCGATTCGTCGTTGTCTGGGCCCCAGGCGGTGTCCAGTCCCCAGGCGGCGGTGGCGATCGGGCGCTGGTCGGCGTCGAGCCGGAGGCGCGCGGGGCCCGCCGGCTGGCGATCGGCGCGCGCCGTGACGTGATAGCGGCCGGGCGGCAGATCGAGCTCGCTCGCGGCGGCGACGCTCGGTCCGCCGCTGCCGTCTCCGCGGCCGCCGCCGGCCGTCGCGTCGCGCGCGTGGCCGGGATCGGGCAGGCGCAAGCCGACGCCGTCCCAGACGCCGCGCAGGGGCGAGGCCGATTCCCCTCCGGTGGCGGTCGCGCGCCAGTTGCACAGCGTGGTCCTGTCGCCGACGCCGCAGACGCAGACCGCCCAGCGGTGGCGCGCGCGCAGCGTGTCGCCGGCGCGGATCAGGGCGGGCCACCCGACGAGCAGGCTGGCGACGGCGAGCGTGACCGCGATCCCCTCGCGCCGGTGCCCGCGCCCGCGCGTGGGCGCGAGGCGCGCCAGCCAGACCCACGCCGCCGCCGCGTAGGGGAACATGAAGATCGCGATCGCCAGGTGATAGCGGACCTCGGAAAAGAACGTGGCGTACAGCGCCACCAGCGCCAGAGGAAACAGCGGAAGCACCAGGCGCGGGCGCGGCCGTGCCCGCCGCCGTCGGTCTGGCGTCGGGCCTGCGCGACGGCGATGACCAGACCGGCGATCGCCGCCGCCGCTAGCTACGTACCAGAAGCCGTCGACCAGCCACTCGATCCCTTGCCGGTGGCGATCGAAGAAGGCGCGCGGCGGGTCGCGCAGCACGCTCTCGCGATACAGCGGCCAGTACAGCAGCGGACGTTCGTGGGTCAGCAGGCGGTCGGCCTTGGCAGCGACCAGGCCGATCGCGTACGCCGGCTCGAAGGCCGCCCAGGACTTCGCCAGCGCGTAGGCGGCGCGATCGGCCGCGCGCGGATCCGGATCGAACAGGCGGTAGCCGGTCCCGAGCCGGAACATCTGATTGAGTGAGCGCGAGTAGACCCCCTCCGAGTTCGGGTTGGCGCCGACGAGCGCGGTGTGTCCGCCATGGCTGTCGGTGAGAAAGAGCTCACCGTAGCGCAGCTGATTGCGGATGCCCCACGGCAGCAGCACCAGCGCGGCGACGCCGCACCCAAGCGCGGTGCGCGCCGCGGCCGCCTTGATCCCGGCGCGCGTCGACGGCCCGGCGGCGAGCCAGTAGGGGAACGCGAGCAGCGCCAGCGGCAGCGCCACCGCGCGCACGTACGCCGCCAGCCCCAGCACGACGCCAAACCCGACGGCGGCGCGCCAGGGGCGGCCCCTCGCCCGGTCGCGTACCAGCACCGCGACGGCGGCGGCCAGCAGGGCCGCGGCCGGCATGTCGGTGCCGGTGACGCTGGCGACGGCGATCCCGGCCGGCCAGACGGCGAACATCATCCCGGCGACGACGGCGGTGGTGCGGTCCCAGAGCCGTTGCGCGATCGTGAACACCGCCCAGGCGCCGAGGCCGCCCGCCGCCACGCCGACCATCTTCGCGGCGAGCAGGCCGCCGCCCAGCGCCTGCACGCCGGCCAGCAGCAGCACGTATCCCGGCATGTAGATGAACTCGGCGTCGAGCGCGTGATGCGCCAGCAGGTGCGCCGCCGACTCGAGGTAGAGCGCGAAGTCACCGACCGGCCGTGTCGGCACCAGCAGCACCCAGCCGAGCCGGAGCGCGACGGCGAGGGCGACGACGACGATGGACACCCGGCGCATCTTACATGGCCACGCGCGCGGGCGCCGTCGCCGTTGCCGTCGCTGTCGCTGCCCCTGACTGGCGCCGCATCAGCGCGCCGAGGACTGCCTCGCCACGTCGACGATCAACGCGCGCAGCCAGGCCTGGGCCGGTGACGCGTGCGTGCTCTGGTGCCAGATCAGCTGCACGGTGCCGACCGGAAGCGGCAAGGGGGGTGGCAGGATCTGCAGCGGCCAGGTCTTGGCGAAGGGGCGGGCCACGAACTCGCTCAGCGCAGTGACGTAGTCGGTGGCGGCGATGATCGCCGGCACCAGCAGAAAGTGCGACACGCGCAGCACGACGGTGCGCGACAGCCCCCGTTGCGCGAGCGCGTCGTCGACCAAGCCGCGTCCGTCGGGCTGGTGCGACACCAGCACGTGCGGCAGCTTGACGTAGGTGGCGAGGGTCAGCTTGCCGCGCACGCGGGCGTGGCCGCGGCGCACGACGCAGACGAACCGGTCGTCGAACAGCGGCGTCTGCCGGTGCCCGGGCGGCAGTTCGCGGTAGAAGCCCAGCATCAGGTCGGCCTCGCCGCGCTCGAGATCGGGCGGCACGTAGTGCTCTTGCCAGGCGCGGACTTGCAGCCGCAGCCCGGGCGCCTCGCGCTCGAGGCGCGCCAGCAGCTTGGGCAGCACCGTGAACGCGACGAAGTCGTTGGTCACGATCGTGAAGCGACGCTCGGCGGTGCGCGGATCGAACTGCGTCTCCCGGCCCAGCCCCTGCTCCAGCTGCGCGAGCCCCGCGCGCAGCGGCGCCGCCAGCGCGAGCGCGCGCTCGGTCGGCACCATGCCGCGCGCGCCGCGCACCAGCAGCGGATCGCCGAAGAAGGTGCGCAGCTGCGCCAGCGCGTTGCTCACCGCCGGCTGCGACAGCCCCAGACGCGCCCCCGCGCGCGTGACGTTCCTCTCGGCGAGCAGCGCGTCCAGCACCGGCAACAGGTTCATGTTCAAGGCTGAGATATTCATGAAAAATATGACGACCATAACAACCATCGATTTGTCAAATGATGGTCGCGGCGCCATCTTCCTCCTCCTCAGCCCCGCGGAATCGTCTGGCGGGACCAAACATTCAGCCGAGAGGAGATTCCGTCATGAGCTCAACCACGTCTTCGACTTCAAGTACCTCCAGCGCCGCCCCCGCCGCCCCCGCCGCCCCGGTGGTCGCCTCGTCCGCCGGCGCGCAGCCGTGGGACGTCGACGCCGCCCACTCCAGCGCCGGCTTCAAGGTCCGCCACCTCATGGTGTCGCACGTGCGCGGCGAGCTCGGAACGGTGTCGGGCACGATCTGGATCGACGAGCAGCAGCCGGCGCGCTCGCGGGTCGAGGTCTCGATCGCCGCCGGCGAGATCGCCACCCGCGACGCCAAGCGCGACGAGCACCTGCGCAGCGCCGATTTCCTTGATGTTGCGAATCACCCGACGGTGACGTTTCGTTCGACCAAGGTCGACGGGGATCTCGCCCACCTGCGCCTCACCGGCGACCTCACGATCCGCGGCACCGCGCGCCCGGTCACGCTCGAGGTCGATCCGTTGCCGCCCGCGGTCGCCGATCCGTGGGGCAGCACCCGTCGCGGCGCGACCGCGCGCACGAAGATCAACCGCAAGGACTGGGGCCTGCACTGGAACCTCGGCCTCGAGGCCGGCGGCGTCGTGGTGGGCGAAGAGGTCGCCATCGAGATCGAGGTCGAGCTGGTCAAGCGCAAGTAGCCGCGCCGCCTGACCAGCGCGGCCGGTGTTGCCGGCGGGTGTCGACCCGCCGGTTGGGGCCTGGCGTTCTACAGGGGAGGACGTAAATGGAAAGGAGGGAGAGGGAAGGAGGCCCGACCTTGGTGAATGACACGGCTCGAGCAGGACTGGAGCGCAGGTCGATCCTGGTCACCGGCGCCTCCAGCGGCATCGGTCGCGCATGCGCGGCGCTGCTGGACCAATCGGGCTTCCGGGTGTTCGCCAGCGTGCGCAAGGCCGCCGACGCCGAGTCGCTGCTCCTTCAGAGCGCCAGCATCGTTCCCCTGGAGTTGGACGTCACCGATCCAGTGTCCATCGGCGCCGCGGTCGACCGGGTGCGCGCCGAGCTCGGGGGCCGCGGCCTCGACGGGCTGGTGAACAACGCAGGGACCGGAGTCTCGGGCCCGATGGAATACACCTCGCTGGCGATGCTGCGCGCGGAGCTGGAGGTGAACGTCATCGGCCAGCTCGCGGTGACTCAGGGGTTCTTGCCGCTGATCCGCCAGGCGCACGGCCGCATCGTCAACATGGGCTCGGTCGGCGGGCGCATCTCCATCCCCTTCGGCGGTGTTCTGTGCGCCTGCAAGAGCGCGTTCGGGTCGATGACCGATGCGCTGCGCATGGAGCTGCACCCGTTCGGCATCCACGTGGCGCTGGTGGAACCGGCGGCGATCCGGACGCCGGCGGTCGACAAGACGCTCGGCGACGTCGAAAAGATCATCCGCGCACTGCCGTCCGAGGGCGAGACCCGCTATGGCGACATGTTGCGCGAGTTCACCCGGCGCGCGTATCGGCGCGAACAGCTGGGCAGCTCGCCCGAAGTGGTGGCGCGCGTGGTCCATGAAGCGCTGACGGCGCAGAACCCGCGCGCCCGCTACCTGGTGGGCAAGCACGCCCACCTGCTGGGCACGATGCCCCGCCTCTTCCCGGACGGGCTGCTCGATCGGATCCGCTTCCGGCTCTTCGGCATGCCCGACCAGTTCGGAACCCTGCCCGCCAGCGCGCACGCCGGCACGGCGTGATCGACGGTCGCCGCACCGGGCGGGTTGGCCTGAAACGGCGAGGCCGCGGGGTGTGAGGACGGCTTCCCTCTCTCCGTTGTGGGGGCCGAAGGAGGGGGGATGGGTCCCGTGCTCAAACATCCTTTGGCGCGAGGAGTGCTGAACTGTTCTTGGAGTGGCGGTAACCCGCGCCTCAGGAACTGCGCGCGGGACCCATCCCCCCTCCTTCGGCCGCCGTGACAATCTACGTTCGATGCGCCTGCCGTGCCGATCCGGAGGCCGAGGGCCCAAGAGAAAATTGAGATCTATCGGACGCGACGTTGCAGCGACGAACACAGGCCGTTCAATATTTCCAACCTCGCTTCCCGAGGCGACGAAGGATGATTCCAACTGCCGGCGAGGCGACGTCCGATAGATCCATATATATTTTCTTCGTGGGCCCCTCGCGCCAAAGAATGTTTGAGCACGGGACCTATCCCCCCTCCTTCGGCCCCCACAACGGAGAGAGGGAAGCCGTCCTCACATCTCGCAGCTCCGCCGTTTCACACCACCCGCCCGGTGCGCGCCTCAGGGGCTGTGCAGCAGTTGCCAGTGGCCGAAGCGTGGCGAATCGGGCGGCCAGTCGGTGGCGAAGCGCTGGGCCCAACTTTCTGGACGGCTGCCGTCGCCGTCGTAGACGGCGAGCCAGCGCGCGCCGGTCCTGGTCAGCGTGGCGGCCAGGGTCGGTTCGGCGTGGCGCGTGATCGACAGGCTGACGGTGAGCGGCGCGGGGATGCGGGCCGCGTGCGCGATCACGATGTCGGCGAAGTCGAGCGGCTCGATGAGGACGCGATCGTCGGGCTGGCGATGGGCGCGCAGATAGTCGGCGAGCGCGCGGTCCTCGCCATCGAGGCGGGTGATCGGCGCGAAGGATTCAGCGCCCGACCATACGCGGCCCGGGCCGTGCCAGGCGACCACCAGAACCACGGCGCTGAGCAGCGCCGCGCTGGCGACGATCGCGACGCGGCAGCGGCCGGGACCCCAGCGCGTCGCCGCCACCTCGGCCGCCAAGGGGAGCAGCAGCGCGCCCGGGATCAGCGCGAAGCGGGGTAACGGCTCGAAGCTGAGCAGCAGCAGCCCCTTGGCCAGGTAAAGCGCCGGCGGCGCCAGCGCTGCGACGACGACGATCTTGGCCGCCGCCGGCAGCCGCGCGAAGCGACGCAGCGCGATCGCGGCGGCGGCGAGCATCGGCAGGCTCATCGCCGCGATGAATGCCAGCGACCAGATCCCGAGCTGGCGGGCGCGTGCCGCCAGCGGCCCCCAGCGCGCGCTGATCGCCGCCGCCAGGTGCGCGTGGTCGCTGCTGATGTAGTGCGCGAAGAAGAACGGATCGTCGGTCGCGCGCGCCCCCCAGGCGATCCAGGCCAACGGCAAGCTCGCGGTCACGGCGGCGAAGAGCGCCAGCCCCGCCAACCGTCGCGCGCGTCCCGCGGGCGGGGGCGCCCCCCAGAACCAGGCCGCCAGCAGCACCAGCGGGAAGTCGATCCAGGCGTCGTAGCGGGTCACCGCCGCCAGCGACGCCAGCAGCCCGGCGACGGCGAAGGTCGTCAACCGACCGTCTCCGTCTCCGTCTCCGTCTCCCTTTTGCAGCGCCGCCAGCAGCCGTTCGAGGCAGGTCACCATCAGCAGCAGATACAGCGCCTCGCTGGAGGCGGTGATCGACGCCTGGATGTGCAGCGGCGACACCGCCAGCGCCAGCGCCGCCAGCGGCGCGTGCTGCGGCGGCGCCAGCCGGCGCGCCAGCCGCCAGAACGGAAGAAACACCGCCATGCCGGCGATCAACGACAGATAGCGCGACGAGCGCGGCGCCACCGGATCCAGCGCCAGGAACGGGCGCATGAGGGAGGTGTGCAGCGGCCCGAACTGACAGTAGGTGCGCGGGTCGGCGGCGGCGTGCGGATCGATGTTCAGCCACTCGGCGATGAGCGCGCGCATCGGCGCGTCGCCGTGCTTGTTCTCGGCGAACGGAAACAGGCCGGCGCGCAACACCAGCGCGAGCGCGATGATCGCGAGCGCGCCCAAGAGGGAGACAGAGGCAGAGCCCGCAGGGCGCCGATCGGAGGCGGTCACTCAGCGCACGGCCAGCGCGGCCCGCACGCGCGGGAGCGCGGCGTCGATCTCCTCCAGCGACACCGCGCCGACGGAGATCCGAAACCACCCGCTGTCCTCTTTGAGCCCGAAGGCCTGGAACGGGACCAGCGCGAACCCGGCGGCGTCGAGCAGGTGCTTGCGGATCTGCTCGTTGCTCTTGCCCGGCATCACCACGCGCACCGACAGGTAGATCGCCCCCTGCGGCGCGATCACCTCGACCGGCAGGCCGTCGCGCCGCATGGCCGCGAAGCCGTCGGCCAGCCGCTGCAGCCGCGCCTGCACCGCGCCGCGCATCACCGCGTGGTAGGCGGCGATCGCCTTCTCGTCGTCGAGCAGCGCCGCCATCGCCACCTGCTCCGCCTTGGGCGCCCACGCTCCGACGTGGCCGAGGATGTCGGCCATGCGCTGGCGCGCCGCCGGCGGCATGACCGCCCATCCGACGCGCATCCCGGTGGCCGCGAACGTCTTCGACGCCGCGTCGAGCATGATCGTGTAAGGCGCGACGTCGGCGCACACCTCGGGGGGCGTCGCGTGCCTGGCGCCGCCGGAACCTGAATACACCAGCTGAAAGTAGACCTGGTCGTAGCAGAGCCACAGCGCCTTGCGCGCGTCGCCGCCCGCCTTGGCGCGCCGCCGATTCTCCTCGACGACCAGCTCGCAGATCTTGCGCAGCACCTCGGGATCGATCACCGTGCCGGTGGGGTTCAGCGGCGAGTTGATCAGCAGCAGCCGCGCCTCGCCCAGCGTGGGGCGCAGCTGCTCGGGCGTCGGGAAGAAGTTGTGCTCGGCGTCGACCGGCAGCTCGACCGCGCGCGCGTCGCACAGATAGGCGTAGTGGTTGTTGTTCCACGACGGCACCGGGTAGACGACCAGGTCGCCAGGGTCGAGCACGGTGCGATACGACCCGTACAGCAGCGGCCGCGCGCCGCCGGTGATCAGCACCGACTCTACCGGGTACCCGAGCCCGAGGCTGCGCGCGTAGTAGCGCGCCACCGCCTCGCGCAGCGCGAGCACGCCGTCCGACGGCGGATAGTTGGTGTGTCCCGCGGCCAGCGCCGCCCGCACCCCTTCCAGCAGCGACGCCGGCACCGGAAACTGCGCCGGGTCGAAGTCGCCGACGGTGAGGTTGCAGATCGTCGCCCCCTTGGCCTTGAGCGCGCGAATCTCGGCCGCGATGCGCAGGATCTCCGACCCTACGACCCCGCGCGCCAGCGCCGACAGCGACGCATCCACGTCAGCCGCTTTCCCAAGCCGTTGCGACAAGTCCATGACCATCGTTCGCATCCTAGCATCCGTCGCTGCGGGGGAGGCCCGGAAGGATCAGCGCACGATCGACCCGTCGATCGCTGTCCCGTCTCCGTCCGTCCCCTCTCTCCGGACCGCCGGGGAGGCAGGGTAGGGGTCCGCCGACGAAGGCAGCGGCCTTTCTCAGCCCCCCTCACCCTAGCCCTCTCCCCCGCGGACCAGGGAACGGGACGGGAGGATCTGGCTCCGCGCTCAGCGCGGACCTCATAGCGTCCTCCGGTCCGGAGGCGTGCCCGGCGCAAGGCCGCGGCCCAAGTGCGGCGCTACGATCGTTCGAGGTACGTGTAGCCGGCCAGGCCCTCTTCGTACATGCGCAGCATCGAGCGCGTCTCTTCCAGGCTCATGCGGTTGGCGCGCACCGCCAGCTCGGCGAAGCGGCGCACGCGCGCCACCAGATCCTCGCGCGCGTAGCTGACGTACTTGAGCACGTCGGTCACGGTGTCGCCGGTGACCACGTGCTCGATCTGGTAGCCGCCGCCGTCGGCCAGCGAGACGTGCACCGTGTTGGTGTTGCCGAACAGGTTGTGCAGATCGCCCAGGATCTCCTGGTAGGCGCCGATCAGGAACACGCCCAGGAAGTAGTCCTGGCCGTTGACCGGGTGCAGCTCCAGCACCTGCTTGACGTCGCGCCGGTCGATGAAGTGATCGATCTTGCCGTCGGAGTCGCAGGTGATGTCGGCCAGCACCGCCCGCCGCGTCGGCTCCTCGCCCAGGCGGTGGATGGGCATGATCGGGAACAGCTGGTCGATGGCCCAGATGTCGGGCAGCGACTGGAACATCGAGAAGTTGCAGAAGTAGGTGTCGGACAGCGCGCGCTCCAGCCCCTCGAGCTCCTCGGGCACCTCGCGCATGTCGCGCACGATCTTCCGGATCTTCTGGCAGATCGCCCAGAAGATGTCCTCGGCGACCACCCGCTCGGACAGCGACAGGTTGCCGAGGTTGAACAGCTGCAGCGCCTCGTCCTTGTACTCGAGCGCGTCGTGGTAGGCCTCGAGCACGTTCTTGCGCGAGATGTCGCGGTGGGTCTCGAACAGGTTCTGCACCATGCGCGACGCCTCGGGCGAGACCTGCTCGGGCGCCTTGCCGACGTCGAACTCGCCGACGCCCAGGATGTCGATCACCAGCATCGAGTGGTGCGCGACGATCGCGCGCCCCGACTCCGAGACGATGGTCGGGTGCGGCACCTGGGCCGCGTCGCAGATCTCCTGCAGCGAGAACACGATGTCGTTGGCGTACTCCTGCATGGTGTAGTTCATCGACGAGGCGAAGTTGGTCTGCGAGCCGTCGTAGTCGACGCCCAGGCCGCCGCCCGCGTCGAAGTACTTGAGCGGCGCGCCCAGCTTGACCACCTCGACGTAGAAGCGCCCCGCCTCGCGCAGCGCGTTCTTGACCGCGCGGATGGCCGAGATCTGGCTGCCGAGGTGGAAGTGCAGCAGCTCGAAGCAGTTCAGCAGGTCGTTCTGGCGCAGAAAATTGATCGCCTCGACCACCTCGCGCGTCGACAGGCCGAACTTCGAGCGGTCGCCGCCCGACGCCTCCCAGCGCCCCGAGCCCTTGGCCGCCAGCTTGACGCGGATGCCGATGCGCGGCCGCACGCCGATCTTCTTCGCGGTCTCGGCGATCAGCGGCAGCTCGGAGAACTTCTCGACGACGATCAGCACCGTGCGCCCCAGCTTCGACGCCATGCAGCGCGGTCTCGATGTACTCCTCGTCCTTGTAGCCGTTGCAGATGATCAGCGCCTCTTCGTCGTCGAGCATGCCCATCACCGCCAGCAGCTCGGGCTTGGAGCCGGCCTCGAGGCCGTAGTGGTAGGGGCGGCCGAACTGGACGATCTCCTCGACGACGTAGCGGTGCTGGTTGACCTTGATCGGGTAGACGCCCTTGTACTCGCCCTTGTAGCCGTACTCGGCGATGGCGCGCCGGAAGGCCTCGTTGAGCTCGACGATGCGGCTCTTCAGCACGTCGGAGAAGCGGATCAGCAGCGGCAGGCCGATGCCGCGCCGGACGACCTCGTCGACCAGCTCCTTGAGGTCGATCTTGCCGCTGTCGCCCTTGCCGCTGTCCGCACCCGCCGGGTGGGCCTGGACGTTGCCGGCCTCGTTGATGGAGAAATAGTTGTTCCCCCAGTACTTGACGCCGTAGACCTCGGACGAGTCGGCCACGGTCCACTTCTTGGGGATTCCTCCCGAGCTGCTCATGGCGCGTACGTTGTTAAAAAACCGCGCGAGACGCCAGCGGAAACTGCATCGGGACTAGAACTTGAAGCTGATTCCGCCGGTGCCGTAGTAGAGGGGGTCGTGCTCGAACATGGTTGAGTTGAACTTGTCCTCGTACGCGAGCCGCGGTTGCGGAAACGTCACGATGCCGGCACCGGGCAGGAAGTCGAGCCGCAGGAAGGCCGACATCCGCCGATCGATGGCGAACACGACCGACATGCCCGAGTAGAGGCGCAGGCCGCTGAACCGCCTGCCGGCCGGGTCCATGCCGCCGAACTCCGGCCCGTACTTCAGGCTCCAGTCGGCTGCGTTCTTCCATCTTGCAGTAGTCGTCCTGCGACACGCCGTTTTGGACCTGCTCCGCCGACGGGCAGAACTGATCGGTCCAGCCCGACACCCTGCAGATCCAGCGAGAAGGTCGCCACGTCGGCGAAGGCCAGCGACGCGACGCCCGAGAAGTCGAAGAAGGCGGTGTTCTTGCCGTTGCTGCCGGCGCCGCCGCCGAAGTCACCGCGGATCGCCACCGCCAGCGGTCCGGCCGCCGCCAGCTGCATGCGCCCGTGCACCGCCAGGGTGTTCATCTGGATGAAGCTCTGAAACTCGACGCCCAGGTCGAGGCCGTACGGCTTGAGCGCGAAGGCGCCGACGGTGAGCCGCGCGAAGAAGATGTAGGGGTAGCCCAGGCCGAAATCGGCGGTGAAACCGCCCTGCGGCAGGGTCGTCGCGCCCCACGACGACATCGCCGTCTTGGTGCGCGCCACCTGCTCGGGGGTGGGCCCGGTCGGCAGCAGCTTGAGGTCGGCCTGAACGATGCGCTCCTTGCCGCCCTCCACCTTGATCGTCTGCTTGCTGTCGAAGTAGCCGGCCATGCGGAACTCGATCACGTGCTCGCCGGCCGCGACGTCCGGCCGCTGGGTCGGCGCGTTGCCGATCGGCTCGCCGTCGATGCTCACGGTGGCGCCGCGCGGGGTCGACAGGAAGCGCAACCCGGCGATGGCGCGCAGTTCGGCCGCGAACGACAGCGGCACGTTCTCGACCAGCATCGACCTCGCGCTTGTACTCGGCGTAGCCGTCCTTGCGCACGACGATGTAGTGCTTGCCGGGGTCCAGATCGCGGCGCTCGACGGGCGCGCGGCCCAGGCTGGAACCGTCCAGGAAGACCTCGGCGTCGGGGACCTGCGACTGGATCTTGAGGATGCCGCGCGGCCGATCGTCGGGCAGCGGCTCGAGCTTCAGCCGGATCAGCGTCTGCTCGCCGCCCGCCAGCTGGATCGCCTGCTCCTGCGGCTTGAACCGCGACTTGCGCCCCTCGACGATGTGCTGCCCGGCCTTGATGTCCTTGATGTCGACCGGCGCCTTGCCCTTGCTCTCGCCGTCGACGAACACCTCGACGTCGGCGTCGCTGGCGATGACCCGCAGCGACGCCGAGCGACGCGCTCGAGGCCCATGCTGGCCGCCACCTTGGTCTGCTGGCCGGCGACCACGGTCACCGACTGCCGCCAGGGCGGGGCGCCGACCAGGCGCACCTCGACGATGTGATCGCCCGCGGTCAACCCGCTGACGATGGCGGGCGAGGCGTCGCGGCGGATGCCGTCGACGAAGACGTCGCCGCCCAGGTCCGACGTCACCAGCAGCGACCCGGCCGGCACCTCGGCTGCGGTCCAGACTGAGGTCGCGCGTGCGGTGTTCGTCTTCGGAAATATCGACCCATTCCGAAAATGTCTTGTAGCCGGCTTTGCGGATCTCCATCTGGTGGTGGCCCGCGAAGAGCTCGAAAGAGTTGGGGACGGTTCCGCGCACGACGCCGTCGATCGCCACCTCGGCGCCGGCCGCGCTGCCGTCGCCGCCGGCGCGCAGATCGAGCTTGCCCGGCATCGGCGCGCGCTCCAGCGTCACCTCGACCGATGCCGCCTTTCGGACGTCCAGATCACGCTCCGTGGTCTTCCAGCCGCGCAGCTCGATGATCACCTTGACGGGTCCTTTGGGCACCTTGATATCGAGCGGCGTGTAGCCGGCGATCCCGAAATCACGCGGCGACGGCGTTGCTCCCGCGTCCCAGTAGACCGCCGCCTGCTGCGGCGAGCTGTCGATGTGGATCTTGTAGCTGCGGCCTTTGATCCGGGGACGGGGCTTCACTGCCGACGTGGGGGAGCTCTGCGCCGCGGCCGGCCGTTCGCCCGGACCGACGACACCGAGCAGCGACGCGATACCGACCAACAGGGCGACCCGCGTGAGTGAGGGCGAACGCATCATGGTGCATCAGGGTAACGGCGGATCGACTGATGCGTCAACTCAGCGGGCGCCGGGTTCGCGTTGTGCCGGCGCGCCGGGCCACGCACATGTCACCGTTAATTTCCGGAGTCAGCGCGTTTTTCGTGGTCGCCTTCGCGTCACATCTTTAGAGTAATTCCTCGAGTCGAGCGCAGCGACTTGGAGGTCAAGATGGTCCGACTTCCCAGAGGAGCGGTGGCCCTGCTCCCGCTGATCGGGGCGTGCACCGGAGCAATCGGAAACCCGCCTGGCGGCGGTGGCACGACGGGGACCCGCAGCGCCCTTTGCCAGAGTGCCGCACCTTCACCCGGCCCCTCCTACATCCGGCGCATCAACCGGCTCGAGTACAACAACACCGTCCGGGACCTGCTGGCCGACAGCTCGAACCCGGCTGACGGCTTCCCCGCCGAGGAGAAGAGTCTGGGCTTCGACAACATCGCGCAGGCGCTCAGCGTATCGCCGGTGCTGGCCGAGCAGTACATGCTGGCCGCCGAGGCGTTGGCGACCGACCGCGGTCACCAAGCGCTGGTCGGCGCTGGTCCCGTGCGCGACGACCACGACCGGCGCCGCCGCCGTCGACGCTTGCGGCCACGACTTCATCACCACGTTCGCGCGCCGTGCCTATCGCCGGCCGCCCGACGCCGACGACGTGGCGGCGCTGACGGCGGCGTTCGACGCCGGCAAGGCGACCGATCTGCAAGACCGGCATCCGCCTGGTGATCGAGACGGCGCTGCAGTCGCCGCGCTTCCTCTACCGCGTCGAGTTCGGCGCCGCGCCGCGCGGCCGGCGCCGACCGTGGTCAAGCTCGACGACTGGGAGATGGCGTCGCGGCTTTCGTACCTGCTGTGGCACAGCATGCCCGACGACACGCTTGCTGGCGGCGGCGGCAGGCCGGCCGGTTGAACGCGCCCGCCGACATCGAGGCGCAGGTGCAGCGCATGATCGCCGACCCCAAGGCGCGCGGGGTGACCGCCGATTTCTACGCGCAGTGGCTGCGCGTCGACGAGATCGCGGGCGTCGAGAAGGACGCGACGGTGTTCCCCGGCTACTCGGCCGCGATCGCGGCGCTGATGCAGCAAGAGACCGCGCGGTTCCTCGACTACGTCACCTGGGACGGCGCCGGCGATCTGCCGTCGATCCTGACGGCGCCCTTCACCTTCGTGAACGGGCCGCTGGCGCAGTACTACGGCTTCACGGGCGTCAGCGGCGACGCGTTCGTCAAGACGCCGCTCGACCCGGCACCCACCGCGCCGGCGTGCTGACGCAGGGCGGCCTCCTGAGCCTGCTGGCCAAGGCCAACCAGACGTCGCCGGTCCACCGCGGCAAGTTCGTGCGCGAGCAGCTGCTGTGCATGCCGCTGCCGCCGCCGCCCGCCGACCTCATGATCAAGCCGCCCGAGCTGAGCGCGACGCTGACCACGCGCGCAGCGGTTCACCCAGCACTCGATCGATCCGGCCTGCACCGGCTGCCACCACCTGATGGATCCGATCGGGCTCGGCTTCGAGAGACTTCGACGGCGCCGGCGTCTTCCGCGCCACCGAGAACGGCCAGCCGATCGACGACAGCGGCGAGGTGAAGGACAGCGACGTCACCGGCCCGTTCCACGGCGTCGGCGAGCTGTCGCGCGAAGCTGGCCGCCAGCGGCCAGGTGCAGCGCCTGCGTCGCCACCAAGTGGTTCCGCTACGGCTACGGTCGCGGCGAGAGCGACGCCGACGCGTGCAGCATGGACACGCATCCAGCGCGCCGTTCGCGACCGGCGGGTTCAAGATCCGCGACCTCTTGGTCGCGCTGACGCAGACCGACGCGTTCCTCTACCGGCAGGTCACGCCGCCCGCGGGAGGTGTACTGATGAAACCGTTTCGCCTCAATCGTCGCGCCCTGTTGCGCGGCGCCGGCGGCATCGCGATCGGTCTGCCGTTTCTCGAGGCGATGCGTCCCTTCGGCGTGCGCCGCGCCGCCGCCGGCAACACGCCGCCCAAGCGGTTCATCGTCTTCTTCAGCCCCGACGGCAACATCCGCGAGAACTGGACACCGACCGGGACGGAGACCATCGTTCACGCTGTCGCGCATCCTGGCGCCGCTCGGCGGCAACCAGCAGAGCCTGGTGATCCTCGACGGCGTCGAGAACCAGGTCGGCGGCTACGGCGGCGCACCCCGGCGACGATCACATGAAGGGGATGGGCACGATGCTGACCGGCATCGGCCTCCTGCCGGGCACCACCCAGGGCGGAGCCGGCGATCCGGCGGGGCTCGCGGGCGGCATCTCGGTCGACCAGACGATCGCGACCGCGATCGGCGCGGGCACCAAGTTTCGTTCGCTGGAGCTCGGCGTGCAGTCGGGCAGCGCGGGGACGGTCTGGGGCTACACCGCCTACGCGGGCGCGAACCAGCCGCTGCCGCCCGACAACAACCCCGCGTCGGTCTGGAACCGCGTCTTCGCGGCGTTCGGCGGCGACCCCTGACGCCGTGCTGCGCCAGCAGGCCGAGCGCCGCTCGGTGCTGGACGCGGTCATCCAGAGCTACGCCAAGCTGAACCCGCGCCTCGGCGCCGCCGACAAGGCCAAGCTCGACGAGCACCTCGGCAACATTCGCGATCTCGAGCTGCGCCTGACCGCCACCGGCACCAGCGGCGGCTCCTGCATGAAGCCGGCCGCCCCCGCCACGATCGATTACAAGGCCAACGCCAACTTCCCCGCCGTCGGCAAGCTGCAGATGGACCTGCTGGTGATGGCGATGGCCTGCGATCTGACGCGCGTCGGGACGATCCAGTGGGAGCAATCGGTCGGCGACGTGCGCTTCACCTGGGTCGATCCGGCGATCACGCGCGGCCACCACGACATGTCCCACGACGGCGACAACGCGACCGACACGCTGGAGATGCTGACCAAGATCAACATCTGGTACGCGCAGCAGCTCAACTACCTGCTGGATGCGCTGAAGAACGCCAAGGAAGCCGACGGCAGCAGCATGCTCGACAACACGCTGGTTGTCTGGGTCAACGAGCTGTCGCGCGGCAACGTGCACTCGCACGATCACATGCCGTTCGTGCTCGCGGGCGGCGCGGGCGGCGCGCTGCGCACCGGGCGCTTCCTCAGCTACCCGAAGAGCGTCTCGCACAATAACTTGTTGGTGTCGTGCATGAACCTGATGGGCGTGCCCGGCACGACCTTCGGTGACCCGGCGTTCTGCACCGGTCCGCTCGCGAACCTCTGAACGGGACCGGAGCGCTCGTCGATCATTCGCGCGTGGCTTCGCCCGCGGCGCCGACCATGGCGCGCAGGCGGCGCCAGTCCGCGATCGTCGAGCGGGTCACCAGGTACCGGCGCAGGCGCCCCAGCACCGGGCGGCGTCTTCGGAAGCTTCGTGGGCCGCGGCGGCGCCGGATCTCTTGCTCCAACCAGTCGGCGTCGAAGCCGGACCAAACTCCCGCTGGCGTGCTGAGGTTCCGGTAGAGAATCGGCGCCACCTCGTCGTAGTAGATCCCATCGAGATCGGGAAGGGAGAGGCGCGACGCCCGAAGCACGTCACGCAGTCGCGCAAAGGTCTGGTCGTCGATCTCGGTGTCGAGGAAGAGCTCGGAGATCGCCACCCGCGCGCGGCGCCGGGGGTCGTCCGAGGCGCCAGCCATCGCGGTCAGTCTACCCCGCGACCACGCGTCGAGTAGCGCCGCGAACGTGGCTTTGTAGTCACGCAGCGCCTTCTTTGATGCGCGGCTGGAATTTTGCGGGTAGACCGGCGTTATACGTTCAGGCAACTCTTGTGTGGCGACAGTTCCCACCAACCCCAGGAAGGTAAGCTCGAATGCTTTCGGCTCTCATCACCGTCACTCCCCTCGCTGGCAACGAGCTGCACTTTTGGTCGATGAGCGGCGACGAGGAGATGGGACGCCCGTTCGAGTACGTCGTCGAGGTCCTCTCGAAGAGCTCCACCATCAAGGCGGTCGACGCGCTCGGGCAGTCGATGACGGTCAGCGTTCAGCTGCCCGACCTGCTCGGTTTTCGCCACTTCAACGGATTCATCACCCGCTTTTCGCAGGTGGGGATGCTGGGGAACTTCCACGTCTATCGCGCGGTCCTTCACCCGTGGCTCTGGTTTCTCGGCCAGTCGAGCGATTGCCGGATCTTTCAGAACCGAAGCCTGATCGAGATCGTGAGCAAGATTTTCCAGAAGTACACGATGGCCCTGTTCACCGACGAGGATCTCGAGAAGCCCAGCGACCACCACCTTCCGCGCGACTACATCGTGCAGTATCGCGAGACCGACCTGAACTTCGTGAGCCGCCTGCTGGAGGAGGTTGGGATCGCCTATCACTTCGTCCACAGTCCGACCAACCACAAGCTGGTCCTCACCGATTCGATCGGCGGACGCAAGCATCAGCCGGGATACGAGGCGGTGTCGCTGCGACCGCCCACCGAGGCGGGCCACTCCGACTGCTTGATTTCGTGGCAAGCCACCCAGGAGGTCAAGACCTCCGGCTACGTGCTGCGGGACTTCGACTATCTGAAGGCGGGCGCGCCGTTGCTGGCTCAGCTCATTCCCGGCCAGGACAAGAAACGGGTTCTCACGGGAGAGTTCTACGACTACCCGGGGCGCTACCTCACGCAGAAGGCGGGCGACTCGTTCGCGGTCGTTCGGTTGAACGAGGCTCAATCCTTTTACGAGACCATCCAGGCGTCGGGACCGGTGCGCGGGATTGGGACCGGCAATATCTTCAAGCTCATCGACGTCCCCTGGGGTGGAGCGCAATATCTGATCGTCCGGGCGCACTACGAGCTGCGCGGCCGCGATCCGGAGTCAGGAGACGGAGACGACCGAGATGCCTTTCATTGCGGGCTGTCGCTGATCGATTCGCAGGTTCCGTTCCGGCCGGCCCGGCGTTCGCCGAAGCCGGTGGTTCAGGGGCCACAGACCGCGATCGTCGTCGGTCCCAAGAAGGACGACGACAACCCGGAGGAGATCTGGACCGACGACCTCGGGCGCGTCCTGGTGCGGTTCCACTGGGAGCGGCTGGGCGGACAAAAGCCGAGCGACCCCGGGCACGCCGACGACGACACCGACAACCTGAACAAACCCTGCTTCGTCCGCGTCGCGTCCCTGTGGGCGGGAAAGCAGTGGGGCATCCAGTTCACCCCGCGCATCGGTCAAGAGGTGATGGTCGAGTTCCTGGAGGGCGATCCCGATCGTCCGATCGTGACCGGGCGTGTGTACAACAACGTCAACATGCCGCCCTATCCGAACAAGAAGAAGACCCAGAGCGGCATCAAGACCCACAGCACGACCGGCGCGGGTCCCGACAACTTCAACGAGATTCGCTTCGAGGACAAGAAGGGCAGCGAGGAGCTGTTCATCCAGGCGGAGAAGGATCAAAACACCAAGGTCAAACACTCCCAATCGATCTCCGTCGGAGCGGACCGCAGCGTCAGCGTGGGCGGCAACGAGTCGATCAGCGTGACCGGCACGCGCTCGAGCACGATCAGCAAGAAGGAGACGCAGACCTTCAAGGCCGCGCGCGAGATGACGGTGGAGCTGACCGACACCGAGACCATCACCGGCAAGCACACCGGCACGTACCACGCCGGGCGAGAACAGACGGTCGAGAAGGGGGATGTGCTGACGGTTGTGGCCTCCGACAAGACGACGACGGTGCACGGGAAATACGACGTCACCGCCGACACCCATTTTCAGGTCACGCAGGGCTCGAACACCTTGCTGATCGAGAACGCCGTCGACGTGAACTCGGTGGGGGAGATCCATCTGCACAATCCCAAGTCGTCGGTCGATCTCAAGGACGGCACCCTCACGATCTCGTCGGCGACCGAGATCGTGCTCGAGTGCGGCTCGGCGAAGATCTCGCTCAAGAGCGACGGCACGATCACCATCGACGGTTCGCAGAAGGTCGCGGCGACGGGCGGCGGATCAGTTCTCGAGCTGGCGGCGCCGGGGGCGTCGCTGTCGGGGACGAAGGCGACCGTGGCGGGGACGGCGATGACCGAGATCACCGGCGGCATGGTGAAGATCAACTGAGTCGGAGGTCCCATGGCCAACTACACCTTCATCCACGAGCCGATCCCGCCCGAGCGAGCGGAGAAATATCGGCGACGGCGCTGGCGCGAAGACGGCGTCGTCGACCTGGCCCAGGGATTCACGTTCAAGACGCGCGGGCGTCAGGGGTCGATCTACTACCGCGAGGGGGACAAGACCCTGGAGCTGGTCTGGGAGATGTCCGGCGTGCCCGAGTACGACATCTTGCTGCACCTGGCGGGCCTGACCACCTGGGTCTTGCCGCAGACCGAAGCCCTGTCGGAGGCCGACGCCGCCCGCATCGAGGAGGCGCTGAGGGCGTGGCTGAAAGCGATGAACTACCGCGCCGAGCTGATTCGCAACCCGATTCCCAATCTGTTCTGGCTCGCGTCCTCCTGACCACGCACGGCTATTTGCACGTCGCGGACGCGACGAGCGTGAGGACGAAGATCGTTTCGGCCTTGCCGATCTCCCTACCGATCTCCCTGCCGATCTCCCTGCCGATCTCCCTGCCGATCTCCCTGCCGATCTTCCGTTCGGTGGCGGCGAGACCGATCCGTCCCACCTGGGGGCGCGCGATGACCAGCTCGCCCTCCAGTTGCTCGAGCTCCAGGACCTGAACCAGCTGGGCGCACACCGCGGGCCGCGGGAGGTGAAGACGCTTGGCGTCGCGGCTGAGCGCGGCCTGCGCGGCGTCGAGCGCAGCCGCCGCCAGGTTGGCGGCGGCTGCCACGTCCGGAAGGTCGCCGCGCCGGACCACGTCGATGCCGGCCTCGGCCGATCGCTGCAGCAGGGGATCGAACACCAGCGGCGGGACGCCGCGGGCGCGCCGGCGCGCTGACACGAAGTCGCTGACCGCCGCCGATGTCACTGGCGCGACCAGCGCGCGCGGGCGGCGCGCGAAGACCAGCGTCGCCAGCAGCAGCGGCGAATCGGAGGGCACGACAACCACCGCGATCCCGACGTGGGTGAACGCCGGCTCCAGCATGTTCGCCCGGTGGCTGGGGCTGTCCATCAAACGGCGGTGGGCGGCGTCGGCGGAATCCCCCTGCACGATGTTCTCGCCCAGCTTGGTCACCGTGATGCCGGCCCGCCGGACGCGGTCCTCGGCATGGCCGGTGGTCGGCGAGACATGGCCGAAGAAGTGCGCCGCCCCCATCTCTTGGGTGTGGGCGAGCGCGACGGCGCCGAGCTCCGCGTCGGCGATCAGCGGACCCAGGCCGGCGGCGCGCCGGCTGTCGTTCAGCAACGCCAGCAGGCGGGCCTGCGCCTCATCGGCCGTACGCGGCGATGGTGCGCGACGCTGCGCCGGCACGCCCCCCGGCCCGGGCTGCGCCCTGCGCTCTGCCCCGTCGGCGTCGGCGTCGGCGTCGGCGTCGGCATGGGCGTGGGCGTGGGCGTCCGCCTCGACCGCGACGCCGACGTAGACCGGAACGTTCGCCACCACCACCGGCCCGGTGGCGCCGTCTCCCATCACCTCCACGCGATAGATGCCCGGCGTCGCGAGCGGCAGATCGGCCTCGATGCGGCGTCCCGCGAAGGAGGTCTTGCTGACGCGCCCGTCGACGCCGGTGACATGGACCGACGCGCGATCGAACCGCCGGCTGATCTCGCCGCGCAGCCGCAGCGTTTGTCCCGGGCGCAGCTGGCGCGGGAACGGGTCCAGCACCAGCCCGACGTCGCCGAAGACGACGCCCGCCTGGCCGCCATCCGCCGAGACGTACACGCCGTAGCGCGTGACCGGAAAGTTGCGCGGCAGCGCCGCCAGCGCGCGCCGCCAGGTGTCCGACTCGCCGACCGGGAACGCCGCCGCGGTCAAGACCGCGCCGACGAACCCGGAGCGCCGCGCCTCGGTCGCGGCGCCGCGCTTGCGACCATCTCCATCGGCCGTAACGAACCAGGCGGCCGCCGCGGCCAGCGCGCCGTCGGGCTCGGCGACGTCATGGCGCGCGCGCAGCGCTTCGGCAACCGCCTTCGCCAGCGCGTCGGCGGCGGCGCCCCCGACGACGCCGTTCGGTCGCGCCGCGCTGACGTACTCCGTCGCCGCCGCGGGAGCCGCCGCCGCGGGAGCCGCCGAGAAGATCGGCAGGCCGATGGCCGCGCCGAGCAGCAGGCCGAAGGCTGCGCAGAGCAGCAGGCCGAAGGCCGCGCCCGGAACGATGCGCAATCGCTTCACGGTGCCCGACCGATCGGCCTCGTCAGAACAGCGAAACGTCGACCCAGTCGCCCTCGGCGAGCGCGGCGCGCGCGGCGTCGATGCGGACCAGGCCGTCGGCGAAGACCAAGTTCGAGATCGCCGACGAGCCGCCCGGCAGCGGCTCGGCCCAGGTCTCGCCGTCGCGCGCGACGAGACGAACCCGCACGTAGTCCTCGCGGCCGACGTGCGACGGCACGGTCCGCGCCATGCGGGCGCGCCGCTGGCCGCGGCCAGGGGTCGGCGTCGACCTCGCCGCCCAGGCGCCAGCAGCAGCGGGCGCACGAAGGCGTCGAACACCACCATCGACGACGTCGGGAACCCGGGCAGGCCGATCGACCGGCTTGTCGCCGACGCGCGCGAAGATCGTCGGCTTGCCGGGCCGGATGTCGATCCCGTGGAAGAGGACGCCCGGCGGCCCGAGCCGCCCGAGCACCGTCGGCCGAGACGTCCTTCGACCCCGACCGACGAGCCGCCCGAGAGGATGACGGCCGTCGTGCGTCGGCGAGGACGCGCGCGATGGCCTCGCGCAGCGCCGCCTCGTCGTCGCGGACGATGCCGCCGTACGTGGCCACGCACGCCCGCCGCCTCGACCTCGGCGCCCAGCACGTACTGGTTGACGTCGCGCACCTGGCCGGGCGCGCGGCGTCTCGCGACCTCGCACAGCTCGTTGCCGGTCGAGAAGCACGGCGATGCGCGGGCGGCGGTGCACGGTGACGCGCGCGACGCCGAAGGTCGCGAGCGCGGCGATGTCCTGCGGGCGCAGGCGCCGCCCCGCCGGCAGCAGCGGCGTCGCCGGCGGTGAGCGTCCTCGCCGCGCTGGATGACGTTGGCGCCCGCCGCGACGCCGCGGCGATCGCGATCGACTCGGCCGATGGCGTCGGCGCCGCCGCTCGCGCCGGCGACCTGCCGACGTGTGCTCGATCATCACCACGGCGTCGGCGCCCGCGGGCAGGAAGCCGCCGGTCGAGATTGCCGACCGCCTCGCCCGCCGCCGACCGCGACCGCGCGAAGACGTCGCCCATCGGCACGACCCCGGCGACGCGCAGGACCGCGGGCGCGCCCGTCGCGGCCGCCGCGACGTCGGCGGCGCGCACGGCGTAGCCGTCCATGACCGAGCGCGCGCTGCGCCGGCAGATCCTCGGGCGCGCGCGAACGCCGCCGCCAGCACGCGCCCGCCCGCCTCGCGCAGCGCGCACCACGCTCGGTGCCGACGGGCGGCGTCTCGAGCATGATCCGCCGCGCCTCGTCGGCGGGGATCAGCGTCAGCGGTGACGGCGCCGTGCGCCATCGTCAGACCGGCAGCACGGCGCGCCGTGCGCGGATAGCCGGTGACGCTCTTGGTCTCCAGCATCGCCAGGCGGCGCGCCAGCTCGGCGCGCAGCTCGTCGCCGGGGACGATGGCGTCGACGTGCAGGTTCGACGCCAGCTTGAGGATGTCGATGTCCTCGCGGTACTGCTGGCGCAGCTCCTCGATGTAGGCGGCGCGCTCGGCCTCGGGCTTCTCGGCGATCTTGTTGGCGTAGACGGCGTTGATGGCCGCCTCGGCGCCCATCACCGCGATCATCGCCTGCGGCAGCGCGATGGTGGCGTCGGGCTCGAAGCCGGGGCCGCACATGGCGTACAGGCCCGCGCCGTAGGCCTTGCGCAGCACCACGCAGATCTTGGGCACGGTGGCGTCGGCGACCGCCGAGATCATCTTGGCGCCGTGCCGGATGATGCCCTGGCGCTCGACCGCCTTGCCGATCATGAAGCCGGGCACGTCGGCCAGGAAGAGCAGCGGGATGCCGAAGGCGTCGCACAGCCAGATGAAGCGCGCCGCCTTGTCGGCCGAGTCGACGAACAGCACGCCGCCCTTCCACTTGGGCTGGCTGGCGACGATGCCGACGGCGCGCCCGTCGAGGCGCGCGAAGCCGGTCACCAGCTCGCGCGCGAACAGCTTCTTGATCTCGAAGAAGCTGCCCTCGTCGACGAGCGCGTCGATCACGCCGGCGATGTCGAAGGCCTGGTTCTGGTTGGCGGGCATGATGTCGTCGATGCGCTTGGCGTCGGCGCGCGGCGCGCGCGGCGCCGACCGGCTCGGGGCGCTCGCCGGCCGCGCTGCGGCAGGTAGGCCAGGTAGTCGCGCGCCGCCGCCAGGCAGGCGCGCTCGTCCTTGGCCAGCAGATCGCCGCAGCCCGAGACCTCGCAGTGCATGCGCGCGCCGCCCATCTCCTCCAGCGTGACCTTCTCGCCGATCACCATCTCCGCCATGCGCGGCGAGCCGAGGTACATCGACGCGTTCTTGTCGACCATGAACACCACGTCGCAGAACGCCGGGATGTACGCGCCGCCCGCCGCCGACGGGCCGAACAGCAGGCAGATCTGCGGGATCGCGCCCGACAGCCGCACCTGGTTGTTGAAGATGCGTCCCGCGTGGCGCCGCCCGGGGAACATGTCGATCTGATCGGTGATGCGCGCGCCCGCCGAGTCGACCAGATAGAAGAGCGGGATGCGCAGCCGCCCCGCGGTCTCCTGGATGCGCACGATCTTCTCGACGGTGCGCGCGCCCCACGACCCGGCCTTGACGGTCGAGTCGTTGGCCATGATCGCCACCGGGCGCCCGTGCACGCGGCCGACGCCGGTGACCACGCCGTCGGCCGGCAGATCGCCCGACGGCGCGGCGGCGTTGGCGAACAGGCCGTCCTCGACGAAGTCGCGCGCGCCGTCGTCGCACAGCAGCGCGATCCGCTCGCGGCAGAAGAGCTTGCCGGCGGCGGCGTTGCTCTGGTGGTACTTGGGCGCGCCCCCTTGCTTGATCTTCTCGGCCAGCGCGGCCAGCTCTTCGGTTCGTCCCATTTTTACTCCTGGTTGCTCACGCGTCGCCGGCTGTCGCTTTCCGGCTACTTGCCGGTGAACTGCGGTCGGCGCTTCTCCATGAACGCCGCCAGCCCCTCGTTGCGGTCCTCGCTGGTCAGCACCGTCTCGTAGCGAGTCGCGCTCCAGCGCCAGCGCGTCGCCGAGCGGCAGCGTCGCGCCGTCGTCGATCGCGCGCTTGGCGGCGGCCACCGCCAGCGGGCCGCACTCGGCGACCTCGGCCGCCAGGCGCTCGGCCGCCGCCGCCAGATCGTCCGGCGCGACCACGCGCGTGACGATGCCCAGCTCGGCCGCCCGCGCCGCGCGGAATGCGCCGCCCGGTCAGGATCAGCTCCTTGGCGACCGCGGCGCCGGCCACGCGCGTCAGGCGCTGGGTGCCGCCGGCGCCGGGGATGATCCCCAGGCGCACCTCGAGCAGCCCCATCTCGATCCCCTCGGCCGCCAGACGCAGATCGCAGGCCAGCGCCAGCTCGAGCCCGCCGCCGAACGCGACGCCGTTCATGGCGGCGATCACCGGCGCGGGAAAACGCGCCAGCTCGTCGAGCGCGGCGCCGAGATCGGTCAGAAACGCGCGCGTCTCCTCGAGCGTCATGCTCCGGCGCTCCTTGAGGTCGGCGCCGGCGCAGAAGGCCTTGTCGCCCGCGCCGGTCAGCACGACGGCGCGCACCCAGCTCTCGGACCGCGAGCGCGCGCACCGCCGCGGCCAGCTCGGCGACCAGCCCGCGCGACAGCGCGTTCATCGCGCCGGGGCGATTGAGCGTGACCCACGCCGCCTCGGCGCGCCGCTCGACGATGATCTCCATGGGGCGACTAGCACGCTAAAGGCAGGCGGCGCGCGGCGCAAGCTTCGCTGTCGGATTGAAGAAACGCCATGACGCCAGCGACGCCAAGGCCGGAGCCTCAAAAGTTCGGAAGGTGGCGTCCTGGCGTCTCGGCGTTTAGCCGACCAGCGTGGGACTTATTAGCCTTGGCCGCGCGCGCGGCCGCTGATGCCGGAGTTCGAGCCGACGTAGGCGCGGTAGAACTTCGACGGCATCTCGTGGCCGACCAGCGTCGAGGCCAGGCGCGAGCGCTTGCACCAGCTTGTCGACGTCGACGCCGGTGCGGATCGCCCATGCCCTCGAGCATGTAGACGACGTCCTCGGTGGCGACGTTGCCCGACGCGCCCGGCGCGTACGGGCAGCCGCCGAGGCCGCCCAGCGCAGAGTCGATGGTGGTGATGCCGAGCTCGACCGCCACCAGGATGTTGGCCAGCGCGGTGCCGCGCGTGTCGTGAAAATGGACGGCGACGTCAGCCGGCGGAATGGCGGTGTCGGCCAGCACGCGCGACAGCACGTCGCGCACCTGGCGCGGGGTCGCGACGCCGATGGTGTCGCCGAGCGACACCTGATAGCAGCCGAGCGCGCGCAGCGCGCGGCAGAGCTCGACCGCCTTGCCGGGGTCGACGGCGCCCTCGTAGGGACAGCCGTAGACCGTCGAGACGTAGGCGCGCACGCGCAGCCCGGCGGCGAGCGCCGGCGGCACGGTCTCTTCGAAACGCCGCCAGCGTCTGCGGCGATGGTCTTGTTGACGTTCTTCTTGTTGTGGGTCTCCGACGCCGACATGAAGACCGCGACCTCGCGCATGCCGGCGGCGATCGCGGCGTCCAGCCCCTGGCGGTTGGGCACCAGCGCCGAGTAGACGACGCCCGCGCGGCGCACGATCCGGCGCGACACCTCGGCGCCGT
This sequence comes from uncultured Pseudomonadota bacterium, assembly GCA_963778795.1. Taxonomy (GTDB): domain Bacteria; phylum Myxococcota_A; class Polyangia; order Fen-1088; family Fen-1088; genus DASRQZ01. Next base: position 992,312 of record CAVZVU010000001.1, read on the forward strand.
CGGCCAGCTGCGGAATCCAGCGCGGGTTCACGAAGCTGGTGATTTCGATCGCGCGCAGCCCGGTCTCGGACAGCGCGTCGATGAACGCGATCTTGTCGTCGGTCGGGATCAGCCGCGCTTCGTTTTGCAGGCCGTCCCGTGGACCAACTTCGTAGATCGTCACGTCAGCTGGCAGATGCTCGAACACGCAGGGGTCATTTTACCATGCCAACCAAGGGCCCCTTCTATCGGTCGAGGTTGGCTTCGGGTGCGTCGGCCTCGTGTGGGTCAGCGTGTGCGTCGGTGTAGAGAGCCCAGCTTCTCGAGCGTCTCACGCGACGAGTCGGTCGCACAGCTCGTCGGTGACGTCGTCGAGGGTGTCGACGACGACGTCGGCGGCCGAGAGATCGTAGCCCGCGAAGTTGCCGGCGCGCACCCCGATGACCCGCGCCCCGGCGGCGCGCGCCGACAGGATCCCCGGCGTGGCGTCTTCGATCGCGACGCAGGCCGACGCCTTCACCCCCAGCCGATCGATCGCCAGCGCGAACGAGTCGGGGGCCGGCTTGCCGCGTGCATAGTCCTCGGCCCCCAGCCACAGGCGCATCGCCGCGATGACGCCGAGGCTGGTCAGGGCATCCTGCACTTCGGCGCGGCTCGCTCCCGACACGACCGCCAGCGGCGACCGGGCGCCCAGCCGCTGCACCGCCGACAGCGCGCCCGGCAGCGCGCGGTAGCCGGTCGACGCCAGCAGCTCGCGCTTTTCCGCGACCGCCGAAGCGATCAGGTCGGGCATCGAGATCGACAGGTGATGGTTGCGCGCGATCAGCGCATGGATCTCGTTCCAGGAATGTCCGATCACGAACGCGCGCTCCTCCGCCGACAGCTCGGCGCCGAGGCGCCGCGTCGCAAGCACGACCGATTCCACATTTTCACGCTCGGAATCGACCAGAGTTCCATCAAGGTCGAAGAGGATCGCGTCGGGGCTCACCGGTCATTCTTACCGTAGCGCCCGCGGCGGCACCAGCGTCGGGTGAACTCAGTTCCAGGTTATTCCGGGCGGCGCCCGCGGCCGCATCCTTTCGCAGTCGCACCGTCGGGGCGGCGCCGATCGATGAGTTTTTTGGCAAAGTGAAACCACGACTCTAATCTCTGAGATCCGTGTATCGCATCCGCATCGGCTGCCACCTCAGCTACCTGACGCCCGCCCCGACGCCGGCGGTCTTCGTTGTGCAACCGGCGCCCCGTCCCGGGCAGACCCTCGAGCGCGAGCGGCTGCACCTGTCGGGAGCGGTCGCGACCGGCGAGTACGTCGACGGCTTCGGCAACCGCTGCCAGCGCCTGATGCTGGCGCCCGGCGAGAGCCAGCTGCGCTTCGACGCCGTGGCTGCGGTGCCGGCGACCGCCGACGCGGTCAATCCGGAGGCGCGCCTCGTCTATCCCGAGCGGCTGCCGGCGTCGCTGCTGCGCTTCACCTTGCCCAGCCGCTACGCCGAGACCGACAAGCTGTTGAGCTTCGCCTGGAATCAATTCGCGCAGGTGCCGGCCGGATGGCAGCGCGCGCGCGCCATCTGCGAGTGGGTCCATCGCAACATCGCCTACAAGCGCGGCTGCAGCTTGCCCCACTGGTCGGCCGCCGACGCGATCGCGCGCCGCGAAGGGGTGTGCCGCGACCGCGCCCATGTCGTGGTCGCGCTCTGCCGCGCGTTCAACATGCCGGCGCGCTATGCCGTGGCCTATCTGCCCGACATCGACGTGCCCGACGACGGCATCGCCATGGACTTTCACGCCTACGCCGAGGTCTGGCTCGAGGGCGGCTGGCAGGTGTTCGATCCGCACGACCTGGCGCCGCGCAAGGGGAGGGTCTTCATCGCCAGCGGGCTCGACGCCGCTGACGCCGCCTTTGCGACGCTGTACGGCGGCGCGCGGCTGACGCGCTTCGAGGTCTGGGCCGACCAGCTGACCGAGGCGGCCCGTCCGTCCGACGCGCTGCGGATTCCTTCCGCGATGCTGCCCGAGGTCGCGCCGCCACCGCCCGCCGCCCCGCCCGCCGCGGTGGCGACGATGGCGGGGGCCAGCATGTCGTCGTCGACGTCGTCGGCGACGATGACGGCGACGATGTCGACGGCGATGGCGACGGCGACGACTACGGCGACGATGACGCCCTGGGGCTGACCTCCCGCGGCTGCTGTTCCAGGCGACGACCGCTCCCCAGCTCGGAACCCTGTATGATTCGCCCAATGCCGACGATCGCTCGTCGAATGGCCTGGGCCACGTTTTTTTTGCTGGCCTGGTCGAGCGTCCCCGTGTTGCCCCACGCGGCTCACGCGGCGACCGTCGAGGAGAACGCGGCGATCGGGAAGATCACGCTGCTCAATCGACAGGCGATCGAGGAGTATCGCAAGCTGAACTTCGATGAGGCGCAGCGCCTGCTGGATCAGGCGCTCGACCTGGCGGCGAGCGCCGGCCTGACCCAGCATCCGATCCGCGCGCGCACCTACGCCACGCTGGGCGTCGTCACCTCCGGCGGTCTCAAGCGGCGCGACATCGCGGTGCGGCTGTTCCGCAAGGCGCTGCAGATCCAGCCCGAGATGCAGCTGAGCGCCGAGCTGGCGACGCCCGAGGTGCAGGCCGCCTTTGACGAGGCGGTGCGCGGCCTGGGCAGCGAGCCGAAGGTCGAACGGTCGCCGAGCGAGCTGCTGGTTCACGAGCCGGTCACCGCCGGCAATCGCGGCGACGCGATCACCATCGCCGTCACCCCCGACGAAGGGTTGCACGCCGATCGACTGACGCTGGCCTATCGCCCGATCGGAGCGGCGGCCTTCTCGAAGATCAAGATGCAGCGGCAGAGCGACGGCGTCTTCGAGGCGACCATCCCGGCGCCGGCGACGTCGGGCAGCCAGGTCGCGTACTACATCGAGGCGCGCGATCTGGACGACAAGCTGGTCTCGGCGCGCGGTTCCCCGATCGCACCGATGGTGATCGCGCTCGCCGAGCGCGCGCCGGGTCCAGCTGCCGTGGGCGTGGGCGTGGGCGTTCCGGCCGACGACGCCGCCCCGGTCGCGGCAGCATCGTCCACGCCGGATGCCAGCCTGGCGCGCGCGCCGGAGCCGCCAGCGCGCGCCGAGCCGCGGCTGTTGTTCGCGCTGCTCGCCGGTTCGGGCGGCGGCTGGTCGAGCGGTACCGCCGAGGCGACCGGCTATTCGATCGGCGGAACCAAGCTCGGGTGGTCCAAGCTGGGCCATCTGACGCCGCAGATCGGCTACCTGGTGACGCCGCGGTTCCTGCTCTCGGCCTGGGGGCGGCTGCAGCTGGTGCGGGGCGCGAGCGACTACGTCACGCCCAGCGGATCGTCTCAGTGTGGCGGCGACGGCGCCTGCTCCGCGGCGCGCGGCGCCTTCGCGGGCTTCGCCAGCGCGACCTGGTTTGCCAGCGGCGACGACGATGCCTTCCGTCCTTACCTGTCGTTGTCGGTCGGCGGGGGCCAGGTGCGCGAGGTGGTCCGGGTCACCAGCGGCAAAACCGACTGCGGCGCCGACCGGCAGCAGGCAACCTGCGTCGACACGGCGGCGCTGGGGCCGTTCCTCGCCGGTCCCGGTATCGGTTTTCACCTGCGGGTCGCGCGGGCGGCTCGTCTGATCCTGGCGGTGCAGGCGATCGTGGGGGCCCCGCACTTCGGCGTCGACCTCGACGCGAACCTCGGCGTCGCGCTGCTGTTCTAGGCCCTGCCATCGCGCTCGCTCGGTCGGTCGGACCCCTCACCCTAACCCTCTCCCCGGCGGCCCCCGGTCCGCGGGGGAGGGAGGGTGAGGGGTCTGGCGCCGCCAACAATCAGGGGGTCGCGATCTCGTACTGCAGGACGTAGCAGAACGGCACCGCCCGTCCGTCGAGCATCAGCGGGCGGTAGCGCCACTTGCCGAGGACGGCGGGGATCTGCGCGTCGACCGCCGGGTCGGCCGACCGCAGCAGCTTGACGTCGGCGACCCGCCCGTCGGCCGCGACGCACATCTTCACCACCGCCGAGAGCTTCATCTCGGCGCGCGCCAGCGACGGCGGGAGCTTCACCCGGTACTCGTCGGCGTTCGCATCGATCACCAGCTGGGCCTTCGCCAGGCGGCCCGAGATCGTTCGCGCCGAAGCAATCTCGGCGGCGACGGGGCCGCTCTTCTCGAACGGCGCTGGATTCGGTGACGGCGCGCTCGGCGGGGCCGCCTCGCGCGCGCTCGCCGGGGCGGCCGCCGTCGCGGGAGCTGCCGTCTCGGTCGTCGGCTCGTGCGCGGCCTCGGCGTGGGTGCCGTCGCTGGTGCCGAGAGCGGTGCCGGGCGCGGCCGCCGTCGTCGTCGTCGTTGCCGTGCGCGCCGCGAAGGCCGAATCGAGCTCCGCCATCGCGCGCGCCAGACCCAGGTGGGTGGGGGCCGGTGCCGTCCCGGACACTGCGCGACGCCCGCCCGTGGAAGACGACGGACGTCCGACGGCGGCAGGCGCGGTCCCGGTCGCGAGCCCGCCCGTGGTCGTCCCCTTCGCCGTCCCCGTCGTGGTCGCGACGCCGGCGGTCGCCGTTCGCGCGGCGTCGTCGCCGAGCGGCGCGAGGGCGATCGAGAGCATGACCTCCTGCCCGGCGTGCAGCTCGATGGTCCGATCGCTGCGCAGATAACCGGCGTGCGCGACCGAGATCGAATACCAGCCCGGGGGGCGGTCGAAGCTGACGGGAGCGTGCTCGGGCACGGTCTCGCCGCCGAGCGTGATGGTCGCGCCCGCCGGTGTCGTCGTGATCTCGATCCGCCCCTCGCGCACCGACCACCACTGCTTCCATCCGACGGCGGCGCCGCCTGCGAGCAGTATCGCGATCAGCGTCGCGTAAAGCCCCGCGCGCGACTTGGTCTTGAGCGACCGCGGCGCTCCCCAGGCGTCATCACCCTGAGGCGTGAGAAGAAAAGGTCCGGACGATGCCTCCAAAGGCACCAGATCGACCACGGGATGACCAGTCGCTCCTGGGCTGTTTCCCGTCCCGCTCGAGCGGGGGGCTGGAATCGCGAAGGTCGACAACGCGCGCACGTTCGGTGTCGGACGAGCGCCCTCGGGGCCCACCAATGGCGACGGGAATGCCGGCATCGGCAGCGAACCCGGTGGTGTCGAAACGGTGGCGTTGGGGCCCCCCTTCACCGGCGCCGCGAGCGGGCGGATGAAGGGGCCCGCCGCGGTCGCCCGGGCCGGCGGTCGGAGCGGAGCCGGGCCCGTCGTGGCAGGCGGTGGCGCGCCGGTCGCAGCAGCGGTGATCGGCCTGGAAAAGAGCGGCTTGACTCGCACCACGGTCGGCTCGGGGGCTGCTCCCGCCGCCATCGGTACGGTGGGCGCCATGCCGACCGGCGTCGGCACACCCGCGCGCTCCGCCGGTTCGCCGAGCGGGGAGGGTCCCGACGGGACCATCTTGCTCTCGCGGATCAACCCGGGAGGCGGCGCCTTGACCGGCGTGACCTCCTCGGTGTCCTTCACAAGGCTGATGCGTTCGTTTGTGGTCGGCATCTTCTGGCGCCTGGACGCTGATCCAGGGTCAGGGCTCGCGGCTGTCCGCGATTTCCCCCACCCATCTCCCCGAAAACCAGCCGAGAATATCACCTCTGCCACGGCGCCAGTCCGAGTTTCTTGGAGGCAGCGCGGCGGGCGGCCCGGCGCGGAAATCTCGGATGGCGCTGGAATCACACGTCGTTTTTCAGGCCGGGCAGTGCGAGCGTGATCGAGAACCGTGGTCCCCCGCGTACGTCGCGCGGCACGAGGGGGCGCCGCGGTCAATTATTTCCGTCAGGTAAATTCAGCGTGTCGTGGCGAATTGCTTGGGAAGTAACCGGGGTGATCGCCGTAACTACTCTGTTGGCACGCTCAGCACCGTCATTTAAGATGCTCCGAAATTTCGTCGCCTTCCCGACCACACAGAGAGGCCGCCATGACCGATAGACTTCGATTTCACTCATCCTTTATCGCATTGGCGATTGCGTCTGTAGGAACCATCTCGGCTTGCGAAACAAACAAGCCCGAGGACGTCACGCACGTTTCCAGCGCGCTGGCGACGCTGGCGCCAGGGGACGTCGCGATTACCTGCATCAACACAGCGGGGAACACACCGGATGCGGGAGGCGCCCAAATCCCCCCTGACAGCTTCCAGGTGACGCCGCTGGTTGCTATCGACGTGGGAGCCGACCTCAAGTACACCGATCGCGAAGCGACGACGGCAGGGGTGTTCAATACAAACAATGAGAGTTTCGATACGGCCGTACCGTTCGCGGCGGCCGTCGCAGCAGGCGCGTCCTTCACGTTCAATACGACCGGACTTGGCACGCCCCAAGAACAGGTATTTCTCTACCAGGGCTCAGTCGACGGCGCGCCCGTAGACGCCGGCGCGGGCAATGACGCCAGCGTGCCCACGGGCGTATTGACTGGCACGCTGCTTTGGGGACTTCAAATCAGCGACGCCACCCCGGCGGTCTGGGTGGATCCGCCGACCGGCAATCTCTCGGCACTGCCGACGTCGCTGGGGACGCCGAATACGAAGGACAATGTCGTCATCGCCTTGGCGGCATCGACCAATTTTGCCTACGACGCGACGAAGGGGACGACCGGCACAAAGGCCCAGCTGCAGGCCCTGATCACGAATCCAGCGAACTGGATCTCGGGAACCACTGCGGCCCCGGTCACCTGCCCGACCGGTTTCACGGTCCTTCCGGACACGGACGGCGGGACGACCGACGGCGGTTCGACCGACACCCCGCCGGCCGAGGGTGGCGCCGGTGGCGCCGATGGCGGCGGTACGATTGTCGACGCGGCGGATGGCGGCGCGACCGACACGGCCGCGCCGACCGACACGGCCGCACCGCCGGACGCGACCGGGCCGGACGTTGACGCGCCGATCGACACGGCCGCGCCGACTGACACGGCCGCGCCGACTGACACGGCTGCGCCGACTGACACGGCTGCGCCGACTGATGTTCACGCCGACACGATCGTTGTCATCGACGCCGGCGTCGACGTGAAGGTCGACACCGGCACCGACGTGAAGGCCGACGCGGGCACTGACGCGAAGGTCGACACCGGCACCGGCACCGACGCCAAGGTCGACGCGGGCGTGGACGCTGTCGCGAAGGGCGGCGGCGGTGGTGGTTGTGGCTGCTCGACCGCCTCGACCCGCGACGGCATCAGCACCGGCGCCTGGATGCTGGCGCTGGCCGGCATCCTGATGACCGCGCGACGCCGCCGCACGCGCCGGTAGTCGGTCGCTCACACGCAAAGAAAAAGGGCCGCCGCGAGACATCGCGGTGGCCCTTTTCTTTTGGTGCCGACGCTTGAAAGCGGTGTCAGCTCGGCGAGGCGCCGAGACCGCGTGCCTGGCCCAGCGCCTTGGCCTGCGCGGCGTCGGGGAGCACGATGTTGATCTCCAGGACCTCGCAGCCTCCGGAGCTGTCGATGCGGACGCCGACCTCCTGTAGGTCGATCTTTTCGTAGCGGGCGATGACGGCCAGCAGCTCTTGCTGCAGCTGCGGCAGGTAGTCGGGCGCGCCATTACGCGTGGTCGCGCGTTCACGCGCGACGATGATCGAGAGTCGATCCTTGGCCAGGGTGGCCGTCTTCTGGGTGCGGCGGAAATAGTCGAAAAACGCCATGATTGACCTCCTGTGGGCGCCTCGCCTCAGCCGAAAAGCCGACCTAAGAAGCTGCGTTTTTCCTCTTCGATGAAGCGGTGCTCCCGCTCCTCGCCCAGGAATCGATAGACGACGTCCAGGTAGGCCTGGGCGACGTCGGTGGTCTCGTCGAGGATCGCCGGCATGCCCTTGTTGGACGACTGCAGCACCGCCTTCGACTCGGGGATGACGCCCAGCAGGGGAATGCCCAGCAGCTCGAGCACGTCGCCCACGCTCAACATCTCGCCCTTCTTCACCTGCATCGGCGAGTAGCGGGTCAGCAACAGGTGGGTCTTGATCGGCGGCCCCCCGATCTCGGCGCGGCTGGTCTTCGCGGCCAGCAGGCCCAGCACGCGGTCGGAGTCGCGCACCGACGAGACCTCGGGGTTGGTGACGACAATCGCCTCGTCGGCGAAGTACATCGCCATCTGCGCCCCCTTCTCGATGCCGGCGGGCGAGTCGCAGATGATGTACTCGAAGCCCATCGTCTTGAGCTCCTCGATCACCCGGCCGACACCCTCGGGATCCAGCGCCTCCTTGTCGCGGGTCTGCGACGCCGGCAGCACGTACAGCCCCTCGACCCGCTTGTCGCGGATCAGCGCCTGCGCCAGCTTCGCCTCGTTCTTGATGACGTTGACGAAGTCGTAGACCACGCGCCGCTCGCACCCCATGACCAAGTCGAGGTTGCGCAGCCCGACGTCGAAGTCGATCGCGACCGTCTTCTTGCCTCTGTTCGCGAGACCGGCCGCGACATTGGCGCTGGTCGTGGTCTTTCCGACCCCACCCTTACCCGAAGTGATGACGATGACTTTAGACACGTGAGCCCTCCCTTTCCTCTGTCTTCAATTTTTCCGGCCATTCCAGCAACGCTGGCCAATCCAAAAACCGGTCACAGCGCCGCGATCCGGCACTCGCCGCCTTCGTAATAGATCTGTGCGGGGCGCCCGCGCCGCGCCTCGGGGATATCGTCGGCGGTGATATAGGCACCCGAGATCGCGACCAGCTCGGCTTCCAGCCGCTGGCAGAAGATCCGCGCCCCCAGCAACCCCTGGACGCCGGCGACGGCGCGTCCGCGCAGCGGCGCGTAGATGTGGATGTGGCCGTCGGCGATCACCTGCGCGCCCGGGTTGACCGGCGCCAGAACGACCAGATCGGCGTTCTGCGCGTAGACGACCTGCCCGCTGCGCACCGGCAGATTGATCACCATCGGCCCCGCGTGCCCCGGGTACCCCGCGGGCCCCGCGTGCCCCGCAGGCCCCGAATGCCCGGCGCCGGCCGGCGCGCTGGGGCGCTGCGGTCCGGCGGAGGTCTGCGCTGATGCGGGCGCCGCCGTCGGTCCCGGCTCGGGCGCTTCGGTCGCCGCGGCCGGGACGCCGGCCACCGCGCGGTCCTCGCCGCGCGGGCGTGCCGGCGCCGGCTGCATGATGCCGAGCCCGGCGGCGACCGCCGCGTCGCGAAACTCGTCCGCGAGGTTGGCGACCGCGACCGGCACCAGCTTGCACGAGCGCAGCGAACGGACCAGCTCGCCCAGCGCCAGGCCGGTCCCTTGCCCCGGCAGGGCGCCGGCGTCGATGAGCACCGGCGCGTTCAGGAACAGCTGTGGCAGCTGGGCGATCTTGATGCGCAGGTGCCGTTCGATGATGGCCAGATCCAGGCTGCGCAGCCGGAGCACCGTCAGCGGGGCCATCGTCCCCTTGAGGTCGAAGGGGACCGCGCGGCGCGCGCCGCCCCGGGGCGGCGGCTGGTCTTCCACGGACGCGTCAAATGATGTCATGGGGCTCCGGTTGGATGACCCATTGTCGGACCAGGCGCTCGCCGGTCAAATTTCTGAACCGAATTTGCGTCAGAAGTCACTCCTCCTGGTAGACAAGGCTACGGTGCGTCGGTTTCGCGCACCGCCGGCCTGGTGGCGCTTGGCGCCGTCGAGGAAGGCTGTTTAAATCGCTGGTCCGAGACGCCAGCCAGTTCGTTGGTTGCTCGGCGATTGTTGGACACAGGGTGGACACAGAGATAACGCTCAGGGGGGGCGCCGACGCGACCGATCCGTCGGGACGCGGACTGCACCTGCTGGTGATGTCGTCCGACGCCTTCTTCTCCCAGCCGCTGCCCCCGAGTGGCACGGTCACCGTGGGGCGTTCGTCGAAGTGCCAGGTGCGGGTCGACGATCCGCTGGCCTCGCGCCAGCACGCCCGCATCCAGATCGAGCCGGCGGACGGGGGTGCAGCGATCCTGTCGATCGCCGACGCCGGCAGCGTCAACGGGACCCGGCTGCGCGATTCGGTGCTCAAGCCCGGGGAGTGGTCGCAGATCCATCCCGGCGAGACGATCGTCATCGGGTCGACGATGGTCGTGGTCCTCGAGGACCGGCCGCCGATGGGGCCGCGCCGCCTCTGGTCGCACGACAGCTTCGAGGATCGCCTGCAGGAGGAGTGCGAACGCGCCGCCCAGAGCGGCGTGCCGTTCGCGCTGGCGCGGCTGCGCTTCGTCGGTGTCGCCCCCTGGACGACGATCCTGCCGATCCTGGCGCGCGATCTGCCGCCGCCGCACGTCTTCGCCGGCTACGGCCCGCGCGACTACGAGCTGCTGCTGCTGCAGGTGACGCCCAAGGAGGCCGAACGGCTGGTCGAAGGGCTGCTGGAAATTTGCCGCAGGGTGGGCGTCGAGGGGAACGCCGCGCTGGCCTGGTACCCGCGCGACGGGCGTACCGTCGACGCCTTGCTCGCGCACGCCAACACGCGGGTGAAGACCGAGGCGGGGCGCGCCGGCACCGTCGACGGCGCCGCGTTCGAGCTGGCGGGGATGCAGCGGGTCCAGGGTATGGCGGTGCGGGCAGCTTCCTCGGGGATCAACGTCATGATCCTGGGCGAGACCGGCGTCGGCAAGGAGGTGCTGGCGCGCCTGATCCACCAGCTGTCGCCGCGCGCCGACAAGCCGTTCCTGGCGCTGAACTGCGCGGGGCTGTCACAGACCCTGATCGAGAGCGAGCTGTTCGGTCACGAGCGCGGGGCGTTCACCGGCGCCATCGGCGCCAAGATGGGGCTGCTCGAGTCGGCCAACGGCGGCACGGTCTTCCTCGACGAGATCGGGGAGATGCCGCTGACGATGCAGGCCAAGCTGCTGCGGGTCATCGAGGCGCGCGAGGTGCTGCCGGTCGGGGCGCTGCGATCCCGCGCCATAAATGTCCGGTTCGTGTCGGCGACCAACCGCGACCTGGAAGTTGCGCTCGAGCGCGGCGAGTTCCGCTCCGACCTGCTCTTTCGCCTCAACGTGATCACGCTGGTCGTGCCGCCGCTGCGCGAGCGGGTCGACGAGATCCCGACGCTGATCGACACCTTCATGGCCGAGATGTGCCGCGAGTCGGACCGCGCGGTCGCTCCCTCGATCGGCCGCGAGGCGATGAGCTGCCTGCTCGGATACTCCTGGCCGGGCAACATCCGCGAGCTCAAGAACGTTCTCGAGCGGGCGTTCGTGCTGTGCGACGGCGCGGAGATCGGGCCGCAGCACCTGCCGCTCGAGAAGATGCGCCGCTCCGCGGCCGACGATACGACCGGCCAAAAGGGCGCCGGTGCCGGCGACGGCGCCGGCGGAGTCAGCGTCGTCACGGCGGTTTCCCCCACGCCGGCGATTCGCATCGGGCGCGACTTGCCGCCGATCGACAATCCGAAGAAGGCCGCCGAGCGGCAGCGGATCATCGATGCGCTGGTCGAATGTGCCTCGAATCAAACGCGCGCGGCTGAATTGCTCGGAATGCCGCGTCGCACCTTCGTTTACAAGCTCCGGCACTACGGGATTCCCCGCCCGCAGGTTGGTCAGGTTCGGCGCAAGGGGCTGAGTAGTGACTAGGCCGCTTGGTCTATGACCAACGCGGCATAGTCATGTCTCTTCAGCGCGCCGGGGCGCCCGCGATTGTCCCGACCGGTGTTTGCTCAATGTGAGCTCAAGCGGAAGCGCGTCAAAGTAATTTGCTCAAACTGAGCAAGCTGTAGGGCTCCCGTTGAGAGCGAAGGAGCAAACGGAATCAACCGAAGCCACGCTTTGCGGTGGCGGCTGCGGGGGATTCATTAAGGCATAAGCCTTGCTGTCGAATCGGGGGTATGTCCGTTGCGCGAATACCTTCCGACTTCATTCGCGGTCGAACCGGTCATCGCTCGACCGGTCGCCACCCCGAATCGTCCGCCCGCCGCCCTTTTTCGGCCGCCGCGCCGAACGCCACCGGGCCCGCACCGGTTCAGGCAACGATCCAGGCGGAGCCGGAGGGCGACTTTCGGTGGCAGCTGGTTCGAAGTCTCTCCGACCTGCGCGGCTATGCCCGGCGTCTGACCGGCGATCATGTCGAAGCCAGCGACCTGGTTCAGGAGGCTTGTCGCCGGGCGCTCGAGGGACGCGCATTGTTCACCGCCGGCTCTGACATGCGCTCCTGGCTGTGCTGCATCATGCGCAACCTCTACCGGGATCGGTTGCGGCGCCTCTCGCGCGAGGTTCTGGTCCCCGACTACGACCAGGCCCCGGCCTGGGTTTCCGAGGGGCGGCCGCCCTGGGCAATGGTGAGCGACGACGATCTCGCGCTCGCGCTCGCGTCGTTGCAGCCGCAATACCAGCAGACCTATGTGCTCTACGCCGTCGACGGGCAGTCGTACCAGGAGATCGCACGCACGCTGCACGTGCCGAGCAGCACCGTCGGCACGCGCATCCTGCGCGCGCGCCTCCAGTTGCGCGATTTCCTGGTCAAGCGGATCGAGGCGCAGCCGGCGTCGCACTGACCCCGCCGCCGCCGCCCGGCCCGCGGGGCCCCAGCGCCAGGCCGCGGTCGAGGAGCCGGATCGCCCGGCTGACATCTTTGACCTCCAGAGCGGCGATCAGCGCGAACGCGGCCCTCCGGATCGGGCCGTGGATGACCTCGCCACAGATCGACGCGATCTCGTGCGCCTGCCGATCGATGACGGCGGGGCGCGCCGTGGTCTCGGCCTGCGCCAGCGCTTCGGCGAAGTTCCAGGCCCACTTGCGCGCCTCGATCAGACCAAAGTCGATGAGCCAGGTCGACAGCGTTCCGTTGATCCGTTCGAGGAAGCCGAGCACCGGCGAGACCTGGCCGATCTCCTTCATCACCTCGGCGACCTCGGCCGCGAGCACGTCGTTCACGCGGTCGAAGTCAGGGTGCGCCTTGTCGAGACCCTGCGCGCCAAAGCAGTCGAACGTCGCCAGGCCGAGATCGAAGCTGATGTGCGCGTTCACACCCAGCACCAGGTGCTGGACGATGCTCAAGCCGGCGCGCTCGGTGGCGCCAAACGTGACCGCCCAGGGCGGCGAGATCGCGGCGTCGTGCCGCCGATACTGTTCGCGCGCGACCAGATAACGGCGCGCGAAGGCGGCGTCCATGCGCACCACCGCCGCGCCGTCGTTGAACAGCCCCGCGACGATCGCCCGGCGCACCGCGACCGTGATGCGCGTGTACAGCGCCGCGAAGTAGCCGACGCGGCTGCCGTCGCGCTCCGCTTCGGCAACCACCGCCTGCAGCTGGTCGATGACCGTGTCGATGGGGCCGAGGTCGATGGGGTTCATGGGGAGCTCTCCGCGGGTGGGGCGTTGACGGTCGGTGTCTCGAGCGCGCTTTCGGCCAGCGCTTCTTCGTAGGGCATCTTGAGCCGGCGCGCCGCCGCCAGGGCCGCCTGCCACCGTCGGACCGCCGCGGTCCGCCGCCCCGCAAGCCAGGCGAGGCGCCCCTCGTGAACGCCCACGATCGGCGCGACGATGGGAAAGACGCGCGCGAAGCGGCGCAGCGCCCGGCAGGCGTCGTGGGCCGATCGCCGCAGCGCCGCATCGACGCTGTCGCCGCCGCTGCGGCCGTCTTCGTTTTGTGCGCGGCGCTCGGCGTCGGTCCACAGATCCAGATAGACCTCGCACAGCGACGACAGGTGCGGGATCAGCATGTTCATCACCGGCGGTAGGCTCCAGAGCGACGCGGCCGCTCGATCGGCGGCCGCGCGCGCCGCCGCGGCGTCGCCCGACGCGATCGCGACCAGGGCCTGGGTGGCGTGCAGCTGGCCGAGCACCGTCGCGTCGATCTTGGACGGGACGATCTCCGCCGCGCGCTGCAACCCCTCGCGCGCCGCTTCCAGCTCGCCGAGCCGCGTCTGCACCTGCGCCAGCAGGATCCAGGCGTGCTGTTCGGCGTTGTGATTCCCCTTCATCCCCGAATCGCGCATTCCGACGAACGTCGCCCGCGCCGTCCGGAACCGCCCGCTGATGAGCTCCGTCAACCCGATGCCCAGCTGCGACTCTTCCCAGCGCCGCCGGCTCCCGGCGGCGAGCGCCGCGCGCGCGGCCCGCTGCCCCGCCTCCTCCGCCTGGGTCCAGGCGCCGACGCCCATCCAGTAGAACGCCGCCAGCTGGTACACCCAGGTCTCCGACGCCGCGTCGGGGGTCAGCGTCAGCATGTTCGTCGCGCGCGTCAGGTACGAGCGCGCCAGCGCGTGCAACCCCATCACCCCCGCCGTACCGAAGATCCCGGCGTAGGCACGCGCCAGGGCCGGCGACGGTCCCCCCAGCTCGCACAAGTTGAGCAGCCGCACGGCGCCGTAGAGGATCGGCCCCGGGCGCGACGCCATGTAGAAGATCTGCAGCAGCGTCTCGTAGACCCGCGCGCCCTCGGTCACCGCCTCGGCGCGCGGCCCGGCGGCGCCGACGAAGCGCGACGGCCAGATCCGGTGCGCGATCTGGGTCGCGATCTGGTCGAGCACGCCGAGGAAGAGGCGGGTCTTCGAGCGGGGAAATCCGAGGTCGAGGTCGTCGAGCGCGCGCAGCAGGCTGTCGCGGCTGTCGTCGAGCGAGGTGAGCGCGAACCGCGCCTCGCCGATCTGCCGCCGCCAGGTCGCCCGCCGGATCGCGCCTGACGTACTCGCTTCTTGGCCCGCTTCGTCGCCGTCGAGCACCAGCGCCGTGCGGAAGCGCTGGATCGATTCGCGGTTCGCCGAGTTGGCCAGCGCCTGCTTGCCGGCCCGCTCGAGATAGTCGATCGCGCGCCGCCGGTCGCCGGCCACGGTGAAGTGGTGCGCCAGCTCGGCCGACAGCAGCTCGAGATCGGGCGTGCCCTGGAACCGCGCCTCGATCGCCTCGCCAGCGCGCAGGTGGCCGCGCCGGCGGTCGTCGGCCGATATGCCGAGGTAGGTGACCTCGCGCATCTTGTCGTGGACGAAGCGCAGGCGGCCGCCGCCCATGTCCTCGAGGATCTCGCGCGTGCACAGCTCGCCGCGCGCTTCGAGGAAGCCGCGCTCGTCGAGACGCGCCACCGATTCGAGCAGCGCGCCGTCGAGCTGACGCCCCAGCACCGCGGCCACCGCGACCAGCTCGCGCGCGCCCGGCGACAGCTTGTCGAGCCGGCGCCGGATCAGCTCCTGCAGCGATCCGGGCAGCGCGATCGACTCGAAGGCACGGGCCTCGCCGGTGTCGGCGAGCGCGACCCGCCAGTGCCCACGTTCGCGAAACAACAAATTTTCGCCCACGGCGGCGCGCAGGTATTCGGCGATGAAGAACGGGTTGCCCTCGGTCTGGCGCGCGAGGAAGCCGACCAGCGCGGGCGGCGCCTCCTTCATCCCCAGCATACCGGCGACCAGCGAGGTGACCGCCCCCTCGCCCAGCATCGACAGGCGGAGCTGGCGCACGTCGGGCCGGGCGGCGAGCGCGCGCACCTCGTCGGTCATCTCCTCGGCGCGGCAGGTCGCGATCACCAGGATCGCCCTGTCGGCCAGCCAGCCGACTGGCAGCGCCGCCAGCAGCGCCATCGACAGATCGTCGGCCCACTGCAGATCGTCGATGATGAGGCACAGCGGGCGCTCGCGCGCCCAGGCGGCGATCACGTCCATCAAGGCCTCGACCGCGCGCCGGCGCGTCGCTTCGCCGGACAGCTCCGGCGGCCGCGGCCGGCGGTCTTCCCCACGCAGGATCGCCAGCGCCGGCTCGTACGGCGCCAGGATCGCGGCGCGTTCCCCGAGCAGGCGATCGAAGACGTCGTCGTCGGTCGACTCGCGGCAGAGATCGGCGACCGTCTGCAGCAGCGGCCGGAAGAGGTGGAACGGAGGCCCGCGCATCGCCGGGCCGGCCAAGGTGGCGGCGTCGGCGGCGTCGGCGGCGCTCGCCTCGGACTCGCCGCTCCCGTCGGTGGGGGAGATCGCCAGCGCGTCGCCGGCGACAACGCGCAATCCGTGGATGTGGGCGCGGCGTCCCGCCTCGGCGGCCAGGAAGGTCTTGCCGACCCCGCTCTCGCCGACGATCAAGATCAGCGAGCCGGCGCCGCCCGCGGCGTCGGCGGTCGCGTCCTCGAGCGCGGCCATCGCCTCGTCGCGGCCGACCAGCTCGGGGCGATAGAGATAGCCGGCGTGAGTGGCGCGCAAAGAGGCGCCATTCTCGGTGGCGCCGGCGTCAGCGTTGGCGTCGGCGTCGGCGTGGCCGTCCAGCTCCGTCGCACCACCCGCGCCGGGGCGCACCGCGCGCGCGCGCGCGGCCGTCTGCTCGGCGACGTCGAACAGGATCTCCGCGACGTCGTCGGCGTGGCCGATGCGATCCGACGAGCTCTTCTCCAGCAGCTTCAGCACCAGGCGCTCGAGCGCCGGCGGCACGTCCCGCGCCAGCTCCGACGGCAGCGTCGGCCGCTGATAGAGGTGCATCTTCGCGATCTCGCCCGGAACCGTCGACGAGAAGGGGACCTGGCCGGTGAGCGCCTCGTAGAGCATGCAGCCGAGCGCGTAGAGATCCGCGCGCGCGTCGACCGGCTCGGCGCGCACCTGCTCCGGCGCCATGTACGGCGCCGTCCCCATCAGCTCGCCGCTGATCTCCAGCTTCTCGCGTCCGACGGCGCCCTGAAACGACGACGCCAGGCCGAAGTCGACCAGCACCGGGCTGCCGTCGCCGCGCACGAAGACGTTGGCTGGCTTCAGATCCCGGTGGACGATCCCCGCGCCGTGGATGAACGCCAGCGAGCTGCAGATCTTGCGGAACAGTCGCAGCATCTCGTCGAGGCGCCCGTTGGCCGCATTCGCGCGCAGGCCGGCCTGCGCCAGGTTGGGCTCGCGCAGCACGCGGTCAGCGGCGAGGGCGCTGGACGGCGGCGTCTCGACGGCGGTGTCGGCGGTCGGTCCCCGCAGCTCGCCGTCGCCTGGGGCGTCCGGCCAGGTGTCGTCGATCCAGTCGCGCAGGGTCGTGCCCTCCAGCAGCTCCATCGCGTACCAGGGGAGCCCTTCCGCGATTCCCTGGTCGAAGATCTGGACGACGCCCGGGTTCTTGAGTCGGCTCAGCGCGTGGATCTCGGTGCGGATGCTGGACAGGTTGCTGCGGCGCGGGAAGCGCACCGTCTTGACGGCGGCGGCGCGTCCGCTCTCGAAGTGCACGGCGCGATAGATGACACCCATTCCGCCGCCCGCCAGGCGATCGACGATCCGGTAGGGACCGATCGCCTTGACCGTATCGACGCCCGGGTCGCCGCCGGCCTCGACTTCTCGTGCCGGGGCTTGCGCCGGGACTTTTTTCTCCACGCCCTCAGGCGGACGCTCCACCGCTACCCTGCTTCCTGGCCCGCTGGCCGAGTGATCCAAGCATTGGTAGCAGAGGGCATGCGACGAGGTCAATTGGCGCCCGGGGCAAGCACCGCGGGTCCGTTGCTTCTGAGGGGCGCGTTGCTGCTAGCGTTCGTTTGCCTCGAGCACGCGCAGCACGTTGGCGCCCAGGATCTTTTCGACGTCGGCGGGGGAGAAGCCGCGTGCGCGCAGCGCCGCCGTCATCGCCGGCAGCTTGGCCACGTTCTCGACGCCGAGCGGCAGTGCCGGGACGCCGTCGAAGTCGCTTCCCAGGCAGACGTGGTCGACGCCGGCGACCTTGACCATGTGCTCGATGTGATCGATGAGCCGCGCCAGCGGAACCTGCGGCGTCAGGCTCGCGCCGTCCTTGCGGATCTGCCGCCACGCGGCCAGCCGGTCGGCCGGTCGCGGCCGACTCCAGATCGCCGACTCGCGCTCGTGAAAGGCGGCGTCGAGGAACGCGCTGCCGAAGTTCACGCACGCCGCGCCGCCGGTCTGCGCCAGCGCCTTGAGCATGGCGTCGGTCAGGTTGCGCGGGATGTTGGTCAGCGCGCGCGACGAAGAGTGTGACGCCAGCACCGGCTTGCGGCTGGCGCGCACCGCGTCCCAGAAGGTCGGATCGGAGACGTGCGAGACGTCGACCATGACGCCGAGGCGGTTCATCTCGGCGACCACCTCCATCCCGAACGGCGTCAAGCCCCGCCCGTCGCCGTCGTCGCTGGAGGAGCCGCCGATGTCGTTGCTGTTGGACCAGGTCAGCGTCATGTAGCGCGCGCCGCGCGCCGCCAGCGCGCGCAGGCGGTCGAGCTGCACGGCGTGATCGCCCGGTCCCAGCACGTGGCCCCCCTCGACGCCGATGAGCGCGCTCAGGATCCCGGCCCCGGCGTTGGCGCGCACCTCGGCCGCGGTGCGCGCGACCCGCATGCGCTGCGGGTTGGCCTTGGCAACTCGCTCGACCGCGTCGATCTGGCGCAGCGCTTCGGCGTAGAACTCGTTGGGCTTGAAGGCGCGGGGAAAGACGAAGATCGAGAAGAACTCGGCGTCGAGCCCGCCGGTCGCGACCTTGTCCAGGTCGAGATCGAGGTCGGGCTGCGGGCGGGCGATATCGATCCCGAAGTAGGTGAAGGCCTGCGTGGTGTCGGCGTGGGTATCGATCACGATGGCGCGCCGGTGCAGCTCGACGTCGCTCGGCGGCGGTGGAGTCGCCACCGCGGGCGCCGCCGCGGCGGGCACGGGCGTCCCCGGTGCCGGGGTCGCGGCCGGGCTCGGCGCGGGCCTCAGCGCCAGCACTCCGAGCAAAAGTGCATTCGTGAGCTTATTTGTGAACCTGTTGACCCGCATCGCTGCTCGCGAAGGTATCGCAGCTCGGTCGGATTTGCGCGCTTCCCGGCGGTCTCGCTAAGATGTCGGCCATGACGCTGGAACGCAGAGGCTTCTTGTCGGGCGCCCTGGCCGCCACCGGCACCGCGCTTGGGCTCTCGCACGGGCGCGCGCTCGCCGCCAAGCCGGCGCCCGCCGCGCCCACGGCGGCCGCCGCCGCGCGCAGCGCCGCCGATCTTTCGTCGTGGCGCGCCGTCCGGGATCAGTTCCTGCTCACGCGCGAGCGCGTGAACCTGGCGCTGATGCTGCTGACCTCGCACCCGCGCGCGGTGCGCGACGCGATCGATCGTCATCGCCGCGGCTTCGACGAGGATCCGGTGACCTACTTCCACGAAAACGTCGAGCGCTGCGAGCGCGCGCTGCCCGAGGCGGCGGCCAGCTATCTCGGCGGGCGCGCCCGAGGAGGTCGCGATCACCGGCAACACGACGACCGGCCTTGCGATGCTGTACGGAGGGCTTGCCGCTGGCCGCCGGCCAGGAGATCGTGACCACCACCCACGATCACTACGTCACCTACGAATCGCTGCGCCTGCGCGCGCTGCACAGCGGCACCCCCTATCGCAAGGTCACGCTCTACGCCACGCCCGAGGCTGCCAACGAGGACGAGATCGTCTCCAACTTGATCAAGGCGATCGGACCGCGCACGCGCGCGGTGGCGGTCACCTGGGTCCACTCGTCGACCGGCGTCAAGCTGCCGATCCGGCGCATGGCCGACGCGCTGGCCGGGCTGAACAAGCGGCGCGACCCGGCCGACCACGTGCTCCTGTGCGTCGACGGCGTGCACGGCTTTGCCGTCGAGAGCGAGACCGTGTCGGAGCTCGGATGCGACTTCTTCGTCGCCGGCTGTCACAAGTGGCTGTTCGGTCCGCGCGGCACCGGCCTGGTCTGGGGACGCGCCGAGGCCTGGAAAGGCCACGCCGGGCTCATCCCCTCGTTCTACTGGCCGGCGCTGGAAGCCTGGATGCACGGCCAGCTGCCCGACGGGCTGCCGCCGGGACCGCGCACCACCCCGGGCGGCTTTCAGTCATTCGAGCACCGCTGGTCGCTGCCGGAGGCGTTCGCCTTTCACCAGCTGCTGGGCCGCGCGCGCGTCACCGCGCGGATCCACGAGCTGGCGTCGCGCTGCAAGGAAGGGCTGGCGGCGATCCCTTCGGTCAAGCTGCGCACGCCGCGCGCCGAGGCGCTGTCGTCCGGGTTGGTCTGCTTCGAGATCCCCGGCAAGACACCGAAGGCGATCGTCGAGCACCTGGCGACGCGCAAGATCGTCGCCAGCGAGACCCCCTACGCGACGTCGTACGCCCGTTTTTCGCCCAGCCTGCTCAACACCCCCGAGGAGGTCGACCGCGCGGTCGCCGAGGTGCGCGTCCTGGTCGGGTGACGGGTGGCCGGCCCGCGGAGCGCGGCGGCGGTGCGTGTCAGATCGTGCCGCGCAGGCGGGACCACCACAAGCCGATCCACTCGTGCAGCGCGTTGTCGGTGCGGTAGAAGCCCGAGGCGTTCGGCAGCAGCTTGCCCGGCGTCCACGGGGCAGCGGCGCCCGCGAAATCGGTGGCGGCCGGGATCGGATGCAGCCCCCGCTTGCGGCACATCGCCATCGAGCGGCGCATGTGCGCCGCCGACGTCACGAGGAGAAAGGGCGCGGTGCCTACCAGAGGCGTCAGCAGCGCCACCTCATCGGAGGTGTCTTCCGATCGCGCCTCCAGCACGATGCGCTGGCGGGGGACCCCCATGATCGTCGCGGTCTCGGCCAGCGCCTCGCCCTGCCCCAGCCCGTCGGAGACGATGAGGCGCGCGCCGGGCAGCAGCTGCGCCAGGCGCACCCCTTCGGTCAGCCGCACCAGCCCGTTACCGCTGAGGCGATCGTTGGGCGGGACCTCCGGATTGGGCCGAAAGCCCGACCCCAGCACCATGATCGCCACCGGCGGCGGGTTCAGCGCGGCCAGCGCCGCCGGGCTGAGCGGCTGGTAATCGCGCTCCAGCGGGTCGATCAGCGGGCCCGAGAAGACGTCGTACCCGCCCAGCAGCAGGATCAACAGCCCGAGCGACGACAGGATGCGCCCCAACCGCTGGCGCTGGGCGCTGAACCAGAGCAGCGCCAGGCCAAGCACCAGCAGCGACAGCGCGAGCGGGTAGGGGAGCAGGCAGGCCGCGAGCAACTTCTTCAGCGCCATGGCCACGATTCTATTCGGACGCGAGCGGCGCGAGCGGAGGTTTCTGGGGGTCGGCGGTATCGGCGCCGATCATGCGATTGATGTAGTAGAGCATCGCGACCGTGAGGGTCATCGACGTGATGACCACGTAACCGAGGATCGGGTAGCGCGCGAGCGATCCGTTCGGCCTCTGCACGACGATGAGACCGGCGACCCCCGACGCGATGCCGCCCGCGATCTGCTGCAGCGACGAGTTCACCGCCATGAACGCGCCGCGGCTGGCCGCGTCGGGCACCGCCGACATCAGCGCGCTGGCCGAGATCATGCGCGACGTGATTCCGACGAAGAGCACGATGTTGACGACCACCAGCTGCCACAGCGGCGTCACCCCGAGGTGCGTGTAGATCAAGATCATGATGATCGTCAGCGCCGACCCGGCGCAGAACAGCGGGTACTTGCCGAAGGTGTCGCTGAAGCGCCCGACCAGCGGTCCGGCGATCAGCGAGAAGACCCCGGTGATCATGTAGATCAGCGGCAGCTTCTCGATCGGGATGCCGATGTTGTTGACCGTGAAGGCGCTGCCGAACGGCATCAGCATGAAGCCACCCGTCACCAGCAGCGTGGTGGTCGCGAACGCGCGCACGTACCGGCCGCGCGAGACGGTCTTGATGAGGTGCGCGGACCGCGCTGCCCGAGCGCTGCAGCTTGAGGTGCGCGTCGATGGGCCGCATGTAGATCGCGATGAACACGCCCGCGACGCTGGACAGCCCGACGATCATCAGGAACGGCGCGTGCCAGCTCCAGCGGTTCGACAGGTAGAGGCCGATCGGGATGCCCATGACCTGGCTCGCGGCGAACGAGGTCTGCACGACGCCCATCACCCGCCCGCGCAGATTCAGCGGAAAGAGATCGGCGATGATCGCGAAGATGATCGAGCCGATGACGCCGCCGAACAGGCCGGTCACCATGCGCGCGACCAGCAGGAAGTGGTAGCTGGTGGCGATGCCGCACAGGAACGTCCCGAGCACGAATCCGACGTAGAAGAACAGCAGCATGCGCTTGCGATCGAAGCGGTCGGCGAAACCGGCGGCCAGAAAACCGGAGGTGCCGGCGCTGAAGGCATAGACCGACACCACCAGCCCGAAGGCGGCCGCCGGGATGTGCAGGTCGCGCAGCAGCAGGGCGCCCAGCGGCGCCAGGATCATGAAGTCGAGGATGATCGTGAACTGCAGGAACGCGAGGATCGCGACGATCCCCTTCTGGTACGGCGTGAAGAGCGGCGCGGCGGGTGCGGTGGCAGATGCGGTGGTGCTTGGGATCGACATGGGTGGTGCCTTGCGGTGGGTAAAACAAAAAGCCCTCCCCTTCGCGGGCGCGAAGGAGAGGGCCAGTTTGACCGCCTGCGGTGCCGTGCGCTAGCCGGACGTCGCGTCGGTCTGGACGTCGGTGGCGGTGTCGGTCGCGGGCGGCGCGTCGACTGCATCGGTCGGCGCCGCTGACGTCGTCGGTGGCGTCGGTGGGCGCGGTGGCGTCGGTGCCGGTCTCCGCGCCTGCGTCGGTGTTGCCGGGTCGGGTGACCGCGATGGTATCGATGTGAACCACCGCGGTGGTGAACGTCCCCACCCCGCCGGTCTGGATCGAGACATCGATCTCGCGGACGTCACAAGGATCGTATCCCAGAGGCTTCTGGTCCGGGTTGTCGGTGTTGATTGTCAGCGGGATCCAGCCCATCGACGAGTCGAGAGAGACCGCCACACCCTGCGCGTAGTTGTAAGCCGACGTGGTCTTCAGGATCAGGAACGCCCGGCCGACGTTGACCGGCCCGGTGTTCAGGCCCGAGTTGAGCTTGATCATGGCGGTGACGGTCGTGCCCGCCATGTTCAAGCCGTTCATGTTCTGCGCGAACAGCAGCTCCTGGTTGGGGGCGTTGAAGGGGATGGTCAGCTTCACCGAGCCATTGGTCGGCGAGCCGTCGGTCGTATCGAGCTCGACCAACGTCCCGCTGGTCGTGCCGCCGTCGGCATCCAGCACCGGGGCCAGCGCCGGGGGCGTCGAGTTGGCGGCGACCACCCAGCCGTCGAGGATCGCGCCGAACGCCGAGGTGTGGCTGTACGGGGTCGTGCTGCACGCGGGCGAGACGAACCCGCCCGAGCCACCGGTTCCGGCACCTCCCGTGCCCCTGCCGCCGGTGCCGGTCTTGCCGCCGGTCGGGGTCATCGGGGAACCGCCAATGCCGGGCGCCCCGCCGGTGCCTCCGCCCGATGAGCCGCCACAGGCCATCAGGCTGAACGCCGCCGCGGCCGCGAGGACCAGCGTCGTACGGGCCGATAAGTGATGGAAATCATGGGCGACGGTCAGATGCGGGCGAGTCATGCGTTACGTCCTCCGGTAGGGGCCTGTGGGGTTAAGTGCCACGGGGGCAAAGGGTATCGAACCTGTAGAACCTTCAAAGTCTTTTTCAAACGCGCGGCGGTGAACAAACCGAATATCAATAACACGCCTGCCATCGCTTCGAGAAGACCGCCGATCCCGAACTCGTAATGGCCACTACCCCCATCCTTCGGGTACAGTGACGCCAGTCACGAAAATGGCGGCCAGCTCGTCAGTCGCAATCGACCCCCTCGATCGAAGCATCGGAGTCTCCGACCAGGAACGGCGTGTAGGGACGCTGTCACCGGAGAAGCCGGAAGCTCGGCGCCATGCTGCTGCACGCGCGCGGCTACGTGCTGCTGAACGGAGCCGTCCCCGAAGCGCTCGTCACCGAGATGCGCGAAAAGTTTCGGACGATCTACTCCGACTGTCAGGAGACGATGGCCACCGACCGTCGCACGCAGTTGATGACCGGGAAGGCCACGAACACCGTGTTCTGGGAGCGGAAGGCCCGCTTCCGGATCTTCCCCCGGCTGTCGCCGCCGTTCAGCGACCCGTACGTGCTGGCCAACCCGTTCGCGCTGGCGATCCTGAACGAGACGCTTGGTGAGAGCTTCTACTGCAAGTCCGTCTCGAGCGACACCTGCGTGAAGGGCGCGATCCGGCAGGCGCCCCACCGCGACCTCGATTTCTACGACGGCGCGAAGCCGTTCGGCGCCACCGTCAACATTCCCATCATGCACTGCGGCCTGCACAACGGGCCGCTCGAGGTCTGGCCGGGCGGAAGCCATCTGTGGCACGGAGAGAAGTTCCTCAGCTTCGGGGTGCGCCCCTTCACGCAGGACGGGGACAACCCGACCGTGGAGGCGTTCGCCGCGCACGTGCCGTCGAAGAAGATCGAGCTTCGGCCCGGAGATCTCCTCATCCGCGACCCGGGGATGTGGCACCGCGGAAACCCGAATCCCACCGACGAGCCGCGCACGATGCTGACGACCAGCTACTTCCGGGCGGACTTCTTCTACGACTACGGCGATCCGCTCCACAACCTCGACAGGGAGCTGTTCGAGGCGCTCGATCCGTCGGTGCGCGGCCTGTTCAACTACCTCTACGACGCCAAGGATTCGCGCTACTGGAAGCTGCGGGGCGGCCGCACCCTGACGAAGATCAAGGACCAGCGCCTGCTGGGGGCGCCGCTTCGGATTGGCAGCCGCTGGTGGGAGAGGCTCCGTGACGCGAGCCGCAATCGTCGCGGCTGACTAGCGGCTGACTAATAAGACGATACGGACGGTCCTCGGCGGCTTCTTGAAGACGGGCAGGAAACCGTCGATGATGGCGAAGCGTGACGGGGCCTACGCGGCGACTGGTTCTGGCAGTTGGTCTCTGGGCAACTGGTTGCGCGTCGTCCGAAGCGAAGCCAAAGCTCTATCCGGGCGAGCGGGATTTTTCGCCACCGCCCGAATGTGACTACTGGCGAACAAAGACCAGCGGGGAACGAACCGCGGCAGTCATCGGGGCGGCGTTAGGCGGCCTCGCACCGGCAGGAAGGCCCGTGGTGCGCAACCGATCTGGCGCCGAAATTGGCACCGTCGACACCCCCTTCGCAGGCCACAACTATGCCGCCGAGCAGATCCAGGTCGACCAGCAGCGCTACTACAGCAGCGATCGCTACCAGGCGTGCCTCGACCATTTTCGCTCGATGCCGCGCGCTGACGTCGAAAAGCTTCGCCGCTCGTACGAACGTCTCAAGCGCCAATCAGATGCGCGAGCGCGAGCGATGATCAAGCAACGGCAAGAGCGGAACAACCAACCAGACGAAATGCCCGCGGCCTCTCCACCGTCGCCAGCGCCCGAGACGCAAAGCGATGACGACTCCGACCGAGACTCGTCGTCCGCCGCCGACGAAGCCCCGCCCCCGCGATTGCCGACGCAGATCCCCGACGATGAATGAGGCTCAGGACGCCATGACGCGATCGAGTCGCAGGAGCCGGAATATCGCCAGCGGCTGACCCATCAATCCCTGCACGCTGACCTGCCCGCCTTGCGCGCGAACCCGCTTGTAAAGAGAGACGACCGCCCCAACTCCCGAGCTGTCGACCGAACGCAGGGCTGACATGTCGATCACGACCGGCGATCTGTGGTCGTTCACGACGCCGTCGAGCGCAGGTCGCGCCGCTGGGGCGGAGAGGGCGTCGAAGGACCCTTCGAGCCGCACCAGAGTCTTGCTGCCTGTGTCTTCGCGGCTGAATCCGCTGAGGTTGAGCGCGCCACGATACAGGTCAGTCAAGCTAACAGGGGCGTTGGAGGTCGAAGCGGTTGCGGAGGTCATGATTGAATGGCTTTCTGGTCTCTTTTGCGGTCGGAGACTGAGGTGTTCGCGGAGAGGAGTATAAGCACGATCGCGTGAAGCGCATTGGCCGCGTTCGGTCGCGCACAGCGGCAATGGCAACGTCAGCGCGGGCAGCTGGTCAACAGACCGTCAGGCCGCGGCGCGGCAGGGTTCGACGGCGTCACCCAGCTCGACGCGCAGATAGTCGCGGATCCGGCCTTTGAGGCGCTGCTCGATCTGGCGCGTGCGCTCGCGGGTGACGCCAAAGCCCGTGGCAAGATGGGAAAGCGTCGCCGGTTCGTCGCTGACCAACCGGCTCCGGTAGATTGTTCGTTCTCGACCACGCAGGGTTCGGCCAAACGTGTTCAGCCTTTGCCGCACAGCCTGATCGAACTCGGAGGTCTCAACGCACACGTCGGGCCGCAGCGCCGGCTCCCCGCTCAGAGAATCCCCGATGGTTCGCGTTTCGCTGGTCGGTGTCTCCAGCGACGTTTCGCCGCCGGCCAATCGCTGCGACATCGTGTCGACGTCCTTTTCCGTCACGTCGAGCACCGTCGCCAGTTGCCCTGCGTCGGGTGTGATGCCGGCCCTCTCGAGCTTGCTGCGCTCGGCATTCAGGCGGAAGAAGAGTTTGCGATGTGCCTGCGTCGTTCCCAGCTTCACCAGTCGGAAGCTCGCCATCGTGTACTTCATGATGTACGCGCGGATCCACCACGCGGCGTACGAGCTGAGCTTGACGCCGCGATGGGGATCAAACCGCTCAACCGCATGCATCAGGCCCAGGTTGCCTTCCTGGACGATGTCGCGCATGTCGAGGTCTGGTCTGCGATAGCCTTTGGCGATCGCCACGACCAGGCGAAGGTTCGCGGTGACCAGGCGCTCGGCCAGGTGCGGCGCCCTCGTCGTGACGTACTCGCTTGCGCAGCGCAGTTCTTCTGCCCGCTCCATCGGTACGCACGTACTCAGATCGAAACGATGCTCTGGATTGATAGTCATATTCTTCCTCTTCCCTTCGGATGAACGCACGACCGTCGCTAAAGCATCTAACGTGCCATGCAGGATTGCTCGGCCGTTCCGGCGGCGGCGCGCCTATTCCCCCATCAAAATGGGAGAAGCCCCTCCCTCATTTTGATTGAGTCAATGCGAGGCTTCGCCCGGCGGGCGGCGTAAGTGCTGGATGTCGAGTGGTTCGTCTCGTGGCCCGAACCCTGCTTGTAGTGACCATCGTGCAACTTTGCGATGCCGACGAGGAGCGCTGGGAGTCCGAGGGCGGGCTGCTGCGTGAGGCCGTCGACCAATGCGCCGCGGGCGCGGCGGCGGCACGCGAGATGATGCCCGCACGAAAACTCCGTCGACCGCGCGAGCGGTACCGCGGACCTCACCACGTTCGGCGAGGGTTCGGTGCCCGCAAACGTGCCTCGAGACGCACGGTCGCGCGCTGTCGCGGTCGAGCGAACGCCCGCCGATGATGGGGGCGCGGAGCGTTCGCGATCCGGGGCGACGGATGCTGCGGTCTACGACGCCGGGTTCACTCTCTTCGTCGTCGCCGTCGCCGCCGCTCTTTTGCCGGCCGGCGCGCCGTCGCCCTTGATCTCGTCGTCGCCTCCGGCCTTGTCATCGCTCTTCGCGCTGATCCTGCCGTAGCTCTTGAGCTTGCGGTACAGCGTCGCCGAGCCGATCTGGAGCTGCACGGCGGTCTGGGTCTGGTTTCCGTGGTTCAACTCCAGCACCGCGAGAATGTAGTCTCGCTCGATCTCCTCGAGCGGCCGCACCGTGCCCGGGGTTGCCACCGGTTTGGGGAACGCCTGGCGGACCTCCTCGGGCAGATCCTCCAGCTCCACGCGGCTGCCGCGCGCGAGCGCGACCGCCCGCTCCATGGCGTTCTCGAGCTCGCGCACGTTGCCGGGCCATTCGTAGCGCAGCAGCTGATCGGCGGCCGCGGGCGCGATGCCCGCGATCTTGCGCTTCATTCGCAGCGCCGCCTCGGACAGCAGCACCCGCGCCAGCGGCAGGGCGTCGTCTCTGCGCTCGCGCAGCGGCGGCACGTGCAGCTCGACGACCTTCAGCCGGTAGTAAAGGTCCTGACGAAAGTCGCCGCTGGCGACCCGGTGGGCCAGGTCGCGGTTGGTCGCCGCCAGGACGCGCACGTCGATCCGGCGGCTCTTGTTCTCGCCGACGCGCCGGATCTCCCGCTCTTGCAGCGACGCGCAGCAGCTTGACCTGCATGCCCGGCGAGACCTCGCCGACCTCGTCCAGCAGCAAGCGTGCCGCTGTTGGCCGCCTCGAACAGGCCCGGTCGGTCCTGCGTCGCGCCCGGTGAACGCACCGCGCGCGTGCCCGAAGAGCTCGCTCTCCAGCAGCGTCTCGGTGATCGCGCCACAGTTGACCGCGATGAACGGCCGCGCCGCGCGCGTGACTCCTCGTGAACCAGGCGCGCGATCCGCTCCTTGCCCGATCCGCTCTCGCCGGTGATGAGGACGGTGGAGTCGACCTTGGCCACCCGCCGCGCCAGGTCGACGATCTTCCGCATCGCGGGGCTCTTGGCGATGATCCCCAGCGGCTCCTCGACGTCGGGCGCCACGCGCACCAGCGCCCGGCGGCGCTCGCTGCAGCTTGCGCTCGGCCGCCTTCAACGTCTCGGTGACGCGATGAAGGGAGACGTCGAGCGACTCCTTGAGGCGGATCGGCTCGAAGAAGCGCAGCTCCTCGGCGCGCTCGTCACCCCATTCCGCGCGCGTGCGCCCGAGCAGATGGCAGGCGACGTCGCCCTTGCCCAGGCATCGGTCCTCGAGGACGTAGATCTCCTTGCCCGTGCTGCGGCTGATGTAGCCGCTGGTCAGGCCGGAGATCGTCCAGCAGGCCGGCTCGTCGGAGCGGCCGAAGTGCAACAGATGCTGCTCGGCCTCGTAGGAGGCGACCAGCGATCACCCCTTCCTTGGAGAGCGGATCCTTGCTCCCGGGCTCGACGCGGAAGAGTCCCTCCAGGGCGTGGATGCGCGTGCCGGCGCGGCACCAGTCGTCGTCGCTGTCCCACTTGAACTCGGCCTGCATCGCCTCGGCCATGCGCCAGCCGTGGGCGAAGCCGAACTGGGTGAGCACGGTGCGGGCGGCGGTGAGACCGAAGTTCTCGACCAGATACTTCCGCAGCAGGCCCATGGCGACCGCGTCGAGCAGCAGCGCGCGCTGGCCCGCAAAGCGGATCAGTCCGCCCTCGGGGTCCAGCTCCAGCAGCTCCTCGTGATCCAGCTCGGCGGCGCGCAACGCGATCTCCTTCGAATTGATGGGGAGGGTGCATCAGTTTGGTCGATAGGAGGGACCCCATCTGACGTCGTCCCCGCAACTACCTGATGTTGATTGAATCTTATCCGCGGCACGGAACGTGCTCTCGCCTCGCGCTGCAGGGAAGGGGCGGCCCCTCGGATCACCGACGGACTGCACCACCGAATCAAATGCATCGGGAGACACAAATGAATCGATCGTTGAACAATAGCCTCAAGAGTTTTGCGCTGTCCTTTTTGCTGGTCCTGCTGCCGGCGTGCAGCTCGGACAACGTCACGACTCTCGATGGAGGTGACTCCCTCGGACCCGACGTCGGGCACGCCGATACCGGAGCGGGGGGCGGCGGGGGACAAGCCAACGCGGCGGGCGGCGGCGCGGGACACGCCGACGCGGCGGGTGGCAGCGCGGGACACGCCGACGCGGCGGCCAGCGACACCGCAAGCTCCGACGTCGTCGCGCACGACGCCGTCGCGTCCGACGTCGTCGCGCATGACGCCGTCGCGTCCGACGTGGGGGCGCCCGATACCGGCGCTGTCGATGCCGGAGGGCACGATGCCGCGGCCGATGTGAATTCGGCGTGCGCTCAGGCTCCCGTGGCGCTGGGCGGGGCGGCGGCCTTTGCGGTGCTGGCCGGCGCGACCGTGACCAACACCGGGCTCACCACGGTGACCGGCGACCTTGGGCTGAGCCCGGGCACCGCGGTGACCGGGTTCGGAACCGGGACCGGGACGCTGGTCGGGACTCAGCACGCCGGCGATCCGACGGCGGCGCAGGCCGAGGCCGACCTCACCACGGCGTACAACGACGCCGCCGGCCGCACGCTCTGCCCGATCAGCGTCGCGGGCAACCTTGGCGGACAGACCCTGACGCCAGGGCTCTACAAGTCGACCTCTTCACTGGAGATCTCGTCGGGCGATCTCACCCTCGACGCGCGCGGCGACGCGAACGCGGTCTTCATCTTTCAGATGGCGTCCACGTTGACCACCAGCTCCGGGCGTCAGGTCGTTCTCAGCGGCGGCGCCCGGTCGACCAACGTCTTCTGGCAGGTCGGCACCTCGGCGGTCTTCGGCTCGACGACCTCCTTCCAGGGAACCGTGATGGCAGACCAGTCCATCACCTTCAACACCGGAGCAACGCTGAACGGACGGGCGTTGGCGCGGATCGCCGCGGTGACCCTCGACACCAACACCATTGTCAAATCAACCCCGTAACCCGACCACTCCAGTCTGTCTTGATGTCCAAACCCATTCACAAAGGACTCTCCAAATGATGACCAAAGCAATGACGGCGCTCGCGGTTCTCGGACTGGCAGGCTGCGCCTCGGTGCCGCTGCCTGCCTACCAGCTCGATCGCTCGGAGGCCAGCATCCGCGGGGCCGAGGAGGTCGGCGCCGCCGGCGTGCCGGCCGCCGCCCTGCATCTGCAGCTGGCGAAGGACGAGACGGAGACCGCCAAGAAGATGGCGACCAAAGGCGATGAGCGGGCGATGCTGGTCATGGCGCGCGCCGAATCCGACGCCGAGCTGGCCCTCGGGCTGGCGCGCGAGGCCACCGTGCACGGCGACGCGCTGAAGGCGACCGAGGACCTGAAGGCCGTTCGCGCGCGCGGCAATCCCTGACCCCTGCCACCACATTCACACTCCACGAGGACCATTCACCATGAAAACCCGAGATTTGAATCTGACCGTCGTCGCGTCCGCCCTCGCCCTTGCGGGACTGATGAGCGCCTGCGCCACCACCCCTCCCCCCGAGCTCGTCCAGGCGCGCATTTCCTACACGGAGTCGAGCAACGGGTTGGCGGCGAAGCTGACCCCGACCGACCTCTATGACGCAAAGAAGGCGCTCGACAAGGCCAACACCGAGTTCGACGAGCACGGCGATACCCTCGAGTGCCGGACTACGCTTATATCGCCCAGCGCAAGGTCGACCTGACCAACGTCAAGGCGCGGACCGAGCAGGATCGACAGAAGATCGCCGAAGCGGTCAGGGCCGGCGTCGTCGTTCGCGACTCTCAGGTGAAGGCGACCCAGGCCGCGCTGGTCACGACGCGCAACCAGATGAACGACGAACGCCGGGACAACGCGGCGGCGACCAACGATCTGCGCGCCATCAACGCCGCGCAGAGCAAAGATCTCAAGACCACGGTGAGCCAGCTGGAGGTCGAGAAGCAGGGGCGGATGACCGCCGAGGCCAAGCTTGCCGGCGCGATGAAGGATCTCAAGGACATCGCCGCGGTCAAGGAAGAGACGCGGGGCGTGGTCATCACCCTGTCCGGGAGCGTCCTGTTCGCCTCGGGCAAGTATGAGCTGTTGAACACCGCGATGACCAAGCTGGATCAGGTCGCCGAGGCGCTGAAGGCCCAGGACGCCGACAAGCGGATGGTGGTCGAGGGGCACACCGACAGCCAGGGATCGGAGCGCACCAATCAACCGTTGTCGCTGAACCGAGCCACCGCGGTACGCAACTATCTCGTCACGCGCGGGGTCGCGTCCGAGAAGATCACCGCCGTGGGGATGAGCTCGAGCCGGCCGGTCGCCGACAACAAGACGGCGGAGAACCGCGCCAACAACCGGAGGGTCGAGATCGTCATCGGCGCGCCGGGGCCGAGCGCGGGCTGACGCCGGCTGCCCGCCGAAACGCACCATGAGTGACAACCCTACACCGCTGGCGCCGGCCCGCACGCCACGGCGCGCGCGGCCGGCCTTTTACTGGTTGGCCACCGTGGTGCTGATTGTGGTCGTCCTCGCGCGCGCGGAGGCGATCCTGGTTCCGCTGGCGCTGGCGGTCGTGGTGGCGTTCGCGCTCAGCCCGACGGTGACCCGCCTCGAACGGGTGCTGCGCCGGGGCGGGGCGGTGACCGTCGTGGTCCTGGTGTCGCTGGGCGTGGTCGCGGGTGTCGGCTATCTGCTCCAGCGCCAGCTGGTCGACCTCTCGTCGCAGATGACCAAGTACTCCGATTCGATCCGCCGCAAGATGCTGACGCTGCAAGGTAGCGCCGGCACCGGCCTGGCAGGCTTCTCGAAGAGCGTCGACCGCGTCGTGCACGATCTGGATCAGCGCGTGGCGGCCGATGAAGGCGCGCGCCCCGTGCGCCTGGTCCCCGCGGAGACGCCGGTCATGGAGCGGGTCGAGACCGCCTTGACGCCGGTCGTAGCGCCAGTCGCCCGCGCGCTGGTGGTCCTGGTGCTGGTGATCTTCTTCTTGTTCAAGCGCGAAGACCTCAGGGATCGCGTCATCCGCCTGATGGGCCGAGGCAACTTGACCCTGACGACGCGCGCGCTCGACGAGGCGGGTGAGCGGATCAGCCGCTTTCTGACCCATCAATCGGCGGTCAACGCCGGTGTCGGGCTGGTCGTGGGGGGCGGTCTGTTCTTGATCGGCATTCCTTACGCTCCGCTGTGGGGGTTCCTCGCCGCGATCCTTCGATTCGTACCGGTCGTCGGGATCTTGATGGCGATGGTGATTCCCGCGGCGCTGGCCTTCGCGCAGTTCCCCGGCTGGGGACCGCTGGTGGCGACGCTGGGGCTGTTCCTGGGCCTGGATGCGCTGGCCGCCTACGTCGTCGAGCCGCTGGTCATCGGAGCCAAGACCGGGGTGTCGTCGATGGCGATGCTGGTGTCGGCGATCTTCTGGTCCTGGTTGTGGGGGCCGGTGGGCCTGGTCCTCTCGACGCCGCTCACCGTCTGCTTGGCCGTGCTGGGAAAGCACGTGTCGCGCCTGTCGTACCTGGAGGTTCTGCTGGGCGCCGAGCCGGCGCTGGAGGACGATCTGATGCTGTACCAGCGCCTGCTGTCCGGAGACGAGGACGAGGCGCACGAAATCCTCGAACGGCGGTTCCGTGCGATGCCGCGCGCACAGGTCTTTGACGAGGTGGTCGTTCCCGCGCTGCTGCTGGCCGAGACCGCTCGCGCCCGCAATGAAATCAGCGACGCCGATCATCAGCACGTTCTTCGTGCCATTCGATTGTTGGTGGCCGCGGTTCCGACGACCGCCAGCGCCGACGAAGAGCCGCCGGCTGCGCGACGGATCGTCGGCGTATCGGCGCGGACGATGACCGACGAAACGATCTGGGAGATGTGGGGGCAGCTGTTCGAACCGCAAAAGGTCGAGGTGGAATCAGTGGGGTCGGCGTACCTGTCTTCCTCTTCCGATATCTCTTCTGCCGATCTCGTCTGCGTGAGCTCGATCCCGCCGGGTGGCCTCGCCCAGGCTCGTTACATCTGCCGGCGCCTGCGCGCGAAGCTGCCCAAAGCGGCCATCCTGGTCATCCGGCCCGGGGTGCAAGCGAACGAGAAAGAGAGCGCCCAACGGCTGGTCGAAGATGGCGCCAGCATGGTGTGCGCTTCGCTGGAAGAGGCGCGAGTCGCCGCGCAGCACTTGTTGGTAAAGAGCCCGAACAGCTTCGCGAACGCATTGGAGCGGCATAGAACGACGGTTGTCGAAGCTGATCGAATTGAAGCGGTCGGTTCATCAGTTTGATGGAAGAAATCCCCGCCGTGAGACGCAGCGCCATACGGAGCGCGGTCTTCGTTGCTGGCCCGAAGGTTGCTTGAAATGGGAACCTGAGATGGCTGGTCCCGATGTGGATGTGTCGAGGCTCCGGTCTTCAAGAATCTCGCCACCACGGACACAGCCAAGGGAGTCGCAACGATGTTCAGTTCAAAGTCATGCTTGTTCCTGTCACTTGTTTCACTGGCGGCAGCGGCCGGCTGCGGCAGCTCGGGCGCGGCTAGCCCGAGCGACAGCGGGATGACTCCGGCCGATTCGTCGGCATCGCGGCTGGCCGTGAACCTGGGGGCGGCGGGAGACTTCGTGATTCTCGCGAAGAGCGCCATTTCGACGGTGCCGACCTCGGCAGTCACCGGAAACGTCGGCGTCAGCCCGTCGGCCGCGTCGTTCCTGACCGGGTTCTCGTTGACCGCCGACGCCACCAATGTGTTCGCGACGTCGCCCCAGGTGACCGGAAAGGTCTACGCGTCCGACTACGCGCCGCCCACGCCTTCCAACCTGACCACGGCGATCGGCGACATGCAGCTCGCGTTCACCGACGCCGCGGGGCGCGCACCCGGCGTCACCGAGCTGGGCGCCGGGAACATCGGCGGGATGACCATCGCTGCCGGCGTCTACAAGTGGGGCACCAGCGTCCTGATCGCCAGCGACGTGACCCTCAACGGCGGGGCGACCGATGTCTGGATCTTCCAGATGGCCCAGGACCTGACCATGAGCAGCGCCACGAAGATCGTTCTCACCGGCGGGGCCCTGGCGAAGAACGTCTTCTGGCAAGTCGCCGGTCTCGTCGATCTCGGCACCACGGCCCACGCCGAAGGCGTGATCCTGAGTCAGACCGCGATCATCTTGCGGACCGGGGCGTCGATCAACGGCCGCCTGCTGGCGCAGACCGCGGTCACGATCGACAGCAGCACCGTCACCGAATCCGTGCGCTGACGGACCGGACGCTCGAGAGCACGAGGAGGGGGAAGAGGCCGATGATCACGCTCCGCAAGTCCGGGGAGCGCCGTCACGAACGACGTCGCGAGCAGGAGGCGTGGCTGACCTTCTCTGCACGCGACCGTGAGGACCCGCTGGCCAATGGCTTCGGGAGCCTGCAGATGCTCAATGAAGATCACCTGCCCCCGGGCACCGGCCTGTCCCACCGGAATCTCGACGCCGAGACCGTGACCTACGTTCGCGAGGGCACGCTCGCCTACGAAGACTCGATGGGCCGCTCGGGCATGATCCGGGCGGGTGAGTTCCGGCGGTTGACCACCGGGCAGGGGTTGCGGCACACCGAGACCAACGCGTCGCGGACCGACTGGGCCCATGTTTTCCAGATCTGGGTGCGCCCCACGGAGCCGGGGCTGGACACGAGCCACGAGCAGAAGCGATTCAGCGCGGCCGAACGCCGAGGCGTGCTGTGCGTCGTCGCCTCCCCCGACGGTCGAAGAGGCTCGCTGCGCATCCACCAGAACGCCGTGGTTTATTCGGCCATGGTCGATCCCGGCCAGCACATCATCCACGAGCTGTCAGCCGGCCGCAGCGCCTGGCTCCACGTCGTGCAGGGAGAGGCAGCCCTCCGCGACATCGTCCTGACCACCGGCGACGGCGCCGGCTTCACCGGGGAACGCGCCGTCTCGTGCACCGCGCGCGGCCCGACGGAGCTGCTGCTCCTCGACCTCGGCACGGCGCCGGGGATCAGTGCATCGCCTGGGCCGAACGGTGAAGAGAGAAACCTTCCGGGAACGATCAAGGTTCGTTCTGGCGTGGCCGCCGGCGACCGCGCCCGCGCGCGATGACCAGAAGAACCACCAGGGCCGGCCACGAGCTGCCCCAGACCTCAGTGGGCTGAATCTCGCAACCGCAACCCGACTTTGCGTGCTCTGCGGTCCCCGCGTCAGCCCCGGCATCCAGTGTTCCGGAGCCGACGTCGGACGTCGCATCCATCGGTGCTGCCGCGTCCATCTGGGCTGCGTCCACCCCGCCGTCGGTAGGCGTCGAAGTGAAACAGGACATTGGATCCGACGCGATGGGATAGCTGTCGCAGACCGCTTGCTGGTCATCCGGCGCAAGGGTGCGCGGGCCGGTGTCGGTCGCCGCCGTGGGAAACATCGTCGTCTCCAGCACGGCGGCGGGCGCGCTCGCGCAGTCCGGGATCGGATCTCCGTTCTGATCGGTGGGTATGCTCGCGGGCGCAGCGGTGTAGCAGGTGTGATCGAAGCCGATCAGGTGCCCGACCTCGTGGGTGACCGCCGCCTGCAAATCCCGACCGTCGCCCGCGTCGCCCGCGGCGAGATCGGCCCAGCTGAAATTGACCGCGTTGATCTCGACCTCTCCGCTGAGGATCTCCCCGGTCGACGTGCGGGCGAAGACCGACGTGATTGCCAGCGCGGTCGGGTCGTAGCAGACCTGCGGGGCGCCACCCGGGCACCAGCTGTCCTGCCGGAAGCCGACGAAGTTCCCCGCGCGGTTTTGGGCCGGTGGCAACACCGCCCCCTGGTCCACCGTCAGCCCCAGATCGAGGTAAGAGCACGCCGCCAGCATCGGATCCTGATTGCTCCAGGCGGCGACAGCGGCCGCGATGGCGTCGCTCGTCTGGAGCGACGTCAGGTTCGGAATGTCGGCGGGAATGGCGACCACCCTCACGCAGCTCGTCTTCCAGGCGAACGGAATGCCGCTGCCAGCGATCTTGTAGCGAACATACCCGTGCGCCCCCGACGACGACGCCAGCACGGCCGCCGCCACCGAGAAGGCGGCCACCAGCGCGCCCCGCCCTCGCCGACCCATCCGACCCATCGACTCGACCCTGTCACCCACGCATGTGCTCCCCGCCCGATTTGAACACGAATTTAGAAATCGAACAGCCCGCACCGACTTTGGGAGGCGGGGGCGCCTCTCCGTTGCTCGTGAGCTTGTCGACGGCCGACCTGGCTCGGGCGGCAGTTGACCTCCGCACGCGGACAGGGAAGATCAAGGTGAGCGTCGGTGCGATCCAGCATGCGCACCCAGGCGTCGCCCACCCGTTCGACGAGGGACCTGGCTCGCGCGCCCAGACAAATCGTTGCAAGGGCTGTGCAAAGGGGCAGATTCGCCGCATGCGGCAACGGGCCAAGTGGAGTCCTCGGGCTCGTGGGAGGCTTACTGGGAGGCGCGATCAGCATCTTCGTCATTGCCCCCCTCACGGCGACGCTGGTGGATCGCCAGCGTCGGGAACGTCTGCACATCGCAAAACGATTGGTTGTCGACGTGCTCCGTCGTGACGTCGTGAAGATTGCGGGACCATTGATTCAAGGATACATCCGCCTGGGCGGCGTGGTCGATCTCGAGAAGGGCACGAAAGACCTTCAAGCAACCGCTCATCGTGCTCTCGCCGAGGGGATCAAATACGGGGTGGTTCGTCGCGCGCCGATCAACGAACATCGGACTGCGATCCTGGCCTGGCTTTCGGGGTTTCGTTCGAGCCTGCAATCAGCGGCGCGGGAATTCTCGCAATGTCCGGTCTTGATCCTTGACCATCTTCGTCAGACCGCTCAGGTGCTCCAGCGCCACCGCGTAGTCCTCGGGCGTCGCTCGGTTCGCAATGTCGCCACTCACGACGACGAAGTCGAAGGGGCCCTTAACCAGGTACCTGCGCGGCTCCAGCGTTCGATGAAGATGTGCTCGTTGTTCTTGCTCAGATGCAGGTCGGAGATCTGGCAGATTTTCACGCCTTGGGCTCCTCAGCGGAAGCTAGCGACAGGACGCGCGGTATCTCATCCTCACCGTGCGTCCGGTTCCCGGACAAAGCGCTCGTCGAATCCACAGCGCGTGCGCGCCCGGCGTTAGCGTGCCGCGGACGGACGCCGGCGCTTCGGAACCTTGGACGAGCTGGTGGCTCCGTTGGCGGGTTTCTCTTCGGTCGGCTTCTTCGCGTGTTGCGTGCTGCTGACGCCCGTCGGTAATTCCCGCGGAAGCGGAGGGCTCTTGATCTCAATCGAATCGTCGAGCTCGACCTTCCATGAGGTCACGTACCCTACGCTCATCTCTCTCTCCTCCTCGATCCCACAACCAGCGTTCTGCACTTTCACGCGCCGCGCCGAGCCTGTCAACTTCAATCCCTCGGTTCGGTAGCGCGATCAGATGCGGGCGAATTCTTTTGCTGAACGAGCAACAATCGAATTCTGCCGTCGGGAATAAGCGGAAGGTTCCACGTTACCACCCACGATCGGGTCAACTCTGTACGCGCCTGCGGGAGAGAGATGCGAGCAATGCAGCCCCGGCCCAATAGGTCTCTGGGCTTCGTGATGCGGGTCCTGGGCGGCACCGCTATTGGCAGTGCCGCCGGGGTAATCGGTGGGTTGTTGTTGACGGCTATCAACAACCTGGTGTTGGCACGTCGCTTCGGCGCTCCGGAGAGTTCCTATGCGTTCTGGGCGATGTTCCTCGGCAAGCTGCTGCTGGTACCGTCGGTCGTGGGTTCGATCATCTGGGGCTTCGCCTTCTTGCGCAAGCAACCGGGCGCGCCGCGTATTTCCTGACCAGCCGCGCACCCAGCCGTGCGATCCTCGGCAGCGTGGTGGACGACGAGGGGGCGCAGCCTGCGGCGAGACCGGGGATGGACGGTGCGGAGCCGCCCCCTCCGCCGGACCAGGGAGACGGCGCGGGAACGCTCGCTCCGCCATCAGGCGTGGCTCCGCCGCGCTTCGAGACCTGGTGGACGATCGTCGCCTCCATCCTGCTCGTGGCGTTGGCGGCGCTCGTCGTCGCTGGCAAGCGCGGCGCCGGCTTGGAGACCACCGGCATCGATCCGCTGAAGGCGTTCGACCGCACCGTGCAGCGCGAGCCCTCCGAGCCTCCACTACCGCGTGCGGTTGCCGCCGACGCCGAGCACACGCTGAAGGTGTTGATCGCCGACGGCAAGCAGCCCACGGTCGTGGCCAACGGCGCGCGCGCCCGCCTGGCAATCGTCCTCGGGGAGAGCGGCCGATGGGCGGAGGCGCAGCCGTACCTTCTCTGGTCCGACCATGCGAGCCTCATTCCGGTCGTGACCTGCGCCTACGGCTCCGGCGCCAAGACCTGCGCAACGCCGTCCGCTTGCGACGACGCGAACCTTGCGGCGCTGGAGACCATTGCCGGATCCTGGGCGGCGCGGCGCGCGTGCAAGGCGGCCGCGCACCGCCGTGGTGACGGGGCGACTGGCGCGAAGCTCAACGAGGGCCCCGCGGAGCACGCGCGTCGGATGGTGTGGTTGTATCTCCAGTTCGTTCTCAGCGCGGTGCTGGCGCTCGCGGGCATCGTCGCCGGAGGGATCCTGGTGCGCGCGTGGCGACGTTCACCCGCCCCGCCGCCGGCGCCGCCGCCCGCCCCCTGGACGGCGGCCGAGCTCTACGCAGCCTTGGTCCGTTGTGCGGTGTTTCCGCTGCTCTGCGGGATCGTCGTCGCGATCGTGTTAGCCGGCTTGAAGCTGCCAACCGAACCCACCGTCGGGATAGCGCTGTATCTGTTTGGGTGGGGCTGGGTGGCCCGACTGGTCTTCAAGCGCTTCGGGTTGTCGTGGACCGACGCCCTGTTTGTTCGCCGCGGCGAACGTGGCGCCCAGACCGGCGTGGTCGCGCTGTTCGCCACGGCGGCGATCGGTCTGGACCGCGCTGGCCACTTCGCGATCCGTTGGGCCGGAGGGGGCCTCGGTCTCCGCTCACCGTGGTCCGATCAATTTCCACCCCAGGCAGCGCAGTTTTCGATGCGGCTGATCGGCGTAATCCTCGAGATGGTCATCCTGGCGCCGCTGGTCGAGGAGTTGGTCTGCAGGCGCGCCATCTTCGCTGCCTTCCGTCAGCGATGGCGGTTCGGCCTTGCCGCGGCCGCGAGCGGCGTGATCTTCGCGGCACCGCACGCATACAGCGCCATTGGTATGCTTGCCGTGCTCTGGACGGGGCTGGTGACCGCATGGGCGTACGACCGCACCGCCAACCTGTGGCCCGGCCTGCTGGTCCACGCCGCCAACAACGCCCTGGCGGTGCTGTCCAGTCTCACCTGACGGGTTCGGGTACCTTCGCGATGTCCTGCTGTGGGCGCGGGAGCTGGTCGCGACCACGAACCCGGGCGGGGTCGGCGGGATGACCTACGTCCGCGAGGGCTCGCTCGCCTACGAAGACTCGATGGGCCGCTCGGGCATGATCCGGGCGGGTGAGCTCCGGCGGATGACCACCGCGCAGGGGCTGCGCGCCTTCATGGCGCTGGCGTGCAGGTGATGATACCGGTTGGGCACGAACGATCCAGCTCACTGACCCCAGGCGGTCGAGCTCAGCGCAAAGCTCTGACGTTAGCTCGCCCGCGCTGTGCAACCAGAACCTGCCGTCGGCCAGGCGGAGCACCGTCATTCGAGAACGCAAGCGCACACCACCGAACCAAAGCTTGCGCTCGGCGATCCAGATTCCACCCGGCGGGAAGCTCCCTTAGACTAGCCGTGTTCGATTCCATCGCCGTCGCGACCCGCGCCGCCATGATGCCACGGATATGCGGCTTGCGCGGGGGGCGTCGCCCTCAGGTCCCACCATCCGCGCTTTGTCGGATGACGATAAAGTGCCCGTCCTCGAGATTGATCCACGACTGCAATGCGCGGAGGTCGAGGATTCCGGAGAAGGTCCCCTCGATCGGCTCGCCGATCGCGCCGCTCCGTAAGATTTGAATCGTGCAGCAGTCCCCGGTTCCCGCAATGTCACTGTCTCGAGCGCCCGCGTTGGAGTCGTTGTAGATGAACGCCGCCGAGGGACAGGCGTAGGTGCCGGGAGCGAGTGACGGCAGCGAGATCGCCACGCTGCCGTCGAACCCATAGCCCACGAGGCCGGTCGCCGTCGATTTGAAGCGGTCGAAGGATCGCGGAATGCCGTTAAGCGTCGCGGTCATGGTCTCTCCCGGTTGAGCGGCTTGACCCATTCCACTACTACCCGCCGGCCCGGTGAGCAGGTACGGGTCCGCGGGGCGCAACGGCACATCCGACGGCGGCACACAGGATGCTGGCCAAGGAGCCGTGGTGACCGGGCCAGCGTCGCCAGGGACGCCGTCTGCCGGCCCGGCGTCGCCCGCAGCGTCGGTC
The DNA here is from genome assembly GCA_963778795.1 of uncultured Pseudomonadota bacterium. Classification (GTDB taxonomy): domain Bacteria; phylum Myxococcota_A; class Polyangia; order Fen-1088; family Fen-1088; genus DASRQZ01. The sequence continues at coordinate 1,032,596 of CAVZVU010000001.1, forward strand.
CCTCCCGTTCCCATGCCGCCGGTCCCGCCGCTGCCATTCCCACCGCTGCCATTCCCACCGCTGCCGGTCCCGCCGCTGCCATTCCTACCCACCGAGTTGTCGGCCGCCTTCCAACAAGACGAAACCACGAGCAACGTGGTCAAAATGAAAGTCGTTCGTGCCATGTGCCTATCCCCCCGTCCTCGCCCAGCCATCGACCGTACACCCGCAGCCGAAGCGCTGCCAGGTCACCGAGCACCCGACGCTCGAAGCGGACGCCTTTCATCGAGTCCATGGAGGATGCGATCGGGATCGGTTGGGCGGTCAACGTGAAGTCCTCGACAGTGGCGGTCGTCTGCGCGGTCGGGTCCCGTGTCGACCTCAAGCTCGCGCGGAACGGCCTCGGGTGGTACGAATTGAGCAATTGCCGGGGTGGCGAAATGGTAAACGCGGCGGACTTAAAATCCTGAATGCGTGTCCACCCGGTACCTAGACTAGGACCGAGTAAGCCGTAGTTGCAGCGTTTTAGGCTCCCTGGTGATGGTGGGTGTCATCTCCCAGGGGACACCAGGATCTACAAATTAGGTGTCCGATTAGGTGTCGGGTGCCAGAGAGCGGCGCCGCCGAAGAAAGAAGGCGGGCGCGTGTTTTTCGCGGCGTGGGAAAAACGCCTATTTCTCTTAAGCCGCTGCGCTAGGCATAAAAGTCACTCCCGCCGAATTAGCGTCGAACCAGGACCAAAACCACCGTAGTCGGTCCGAGTGATGGTGCGCCGCCGTGGTCGTACCGGTAGTGGACGCGGTCGTACTGGCTGCGGTCTTGGCAGTGGGTGTGGTCCTTACGATCTTCCACTCCGTGTGGTGGTGCTCCACCCACCTCGCTTCCGCCGGGCCCAGCACTCAGTCACCAAAGGACCGCCGAGCAAAGGACCGGCGATCCGCAATGCCGTGAGTCCCATGCGTGGTCTTTTGTGCCCGAGCAAAGGACTGGGACTCCGCCCCCTATAGGGGGGCGGGAGTCCTTTGGTCCTATGCTCTTGCGAGGGATCAAAGGACTGAAAGAACTATGGTGCTCGGTCCTTTGAGGCTCTTGATTTTAACTATTATTTTCTTTGGTTTGTTCGTTGCATAAATGAAGCCAAACGCGATACCCTTAATCGTGGCTTCAATGAGCACCACAGACAGACTGAACCCACGCGCTCAGCTTCGACCCCGGCGCGTTGGTACGGTTCGTCTCATATGGAAGCAGACGCGAGCCGTGCTCGCTTCTGGTTGCGGGTCCCACCTCTCCCCGAAGAGGCACGACCCATGGATACGCCAGTCTTCCCGCCGCGCCGCGGGCGCCCCCGCCTAACGCCAGAGCAACGAGCCGCCGCTCGAGCCCTCCGAGAGGCCACCCGCGCCCAACGCCTAGCGGCTCTCCCGCGCTTGAGCGCCCCTAAGGAGGAGACGCTATCAACCGCTGACGCGGCGGTTGTGCTGGGCGTCTGCACCGTGACCGTGCGCTCGTTGCAGCGCCGAGGCCTGTTGGTCGGCGTACCTGTCGGCCTGCGAATCAGATATCGCCTTGCTGACCTCGAAAACTTCATGGCGGTTCGGACGGGCGGACTGCGATGATCGCCAAGTCTCTTTCGCTCGTGCTCACCGAGTCGGCGGCGCGCCCCCCGTCTCTCCCCATTCCTACGAGCAGCGCCGCGCTAAACGCTTTGGTGGGCGGATTCCGACCGCGGAACCTCCTGCTCATCATGGCCCCGCCTGGCGGCACAAAGTCGGCCTGGACCGTACACGAGGGTATCTTCGTCGCGCGGACCGGAACGCCGGTGCTATTCGTCGAGTTGGAGATCGACGAGGAGGAGCTAGCCGCGCGCGCCGCTGGCCACGAACTCGGTGAATCCGCGGTGGCGGTCCTGGAACGACGAGTGCAGCCATCCGATGCGCAAAAGGCAATCGACGGTCTTCCGATCTATGTGACCGAAGTACAGATCGGTCAGGAAGACGCGATCAAGCAGATAGCAGAAGCCGCAGCGGAAATCGCCGAACGACACGGCAAGGTCCCGCTCATCGTCGTGGACTTCATCCAGTTGCTTGCGATCGGAGCCCGCGAAACGAGGCACGCGATCACGAACGCCATCTATGGACTTAAGTCGATGGCTCGCGATCTAGATGCGGCCGTCATTGTCGTGTCATCTACAAATCGGACCTTCTACGGTAAGAAGGCCAAGAAGGAAAAAGCAGAGGATAAGGCCACGGTGGAGGATCCGCGCGATTGGTTGTCAGCTGGCTCGGAATCTGGCGGCTTGGAATTCGCCGCAGGGACCGCAATCTACCTGGAACTGGGAGAGCAGGATGCAAGCGGCGAATCCGACGCGCGGTTGATTGTCTCCAAAGCCCGTCACGGTCGGGTCGGCTTCGTCGGGGCCCGTGTGACGGGACGAACGGGGGCGTTTAAGGATTGTCCTGAAGCTCTCGCGCGTCTCGGTGTGGCGGTCAAGGTGGCGGAGAAGGAAAAGACAAGTGCGGCACCTCGACTAGCCGTCTCTGGAAATTCTCGGGAAGGGCCGTCAGAGCTTCAATGCGCTGAAGACCGCTGTACTCGCCAAGGGCGTCAGGATCGGAACTGAGACATTCCGAGCGTTGATCACAAATCTTGTGTTCGGCGGCCAGATCATCGAGTCGCGCGAAGCCGGACCAGGCGGAGGAAAAGAGGTCAGGTGGTTGTCGCTTCCTCCTGCCGCTCCCGCCGTCGATACCGCCCCGGCGGAAGGATGTGCGTTTTGATCCTGGGCATCTCTCGGGATCGTTTGCTTGCCGGATTTGAGGCAGCGCGAGGCGCCGAGCCCGCGCGAATGAGGACGACGGCCTGGGCGAGCCGGGAGGCCACGTATGCGGCCTCTGGCTTGGGTGCGTTCACGGACCTCTCGGTGACTGATTTCACAGCGGCCCTGGCCGACGACGCGGCCACCATCACACCGAAGGGCGCCGGTCCGGTATTCACCATGGGCTCGTCGACGCGCGGAGGATCGAGCGATGCTGAGTGCTCCGCGCGCTTCGGTCTGACGCTCGACCTTGACGAGAGGCCCGTGAGGTCCGATGGGACACTTGGGATCGAGCCTGTGATCGAGGCCCTTCGGGCGGCGGGGATCGCGTTCGTCCTCCAGGTGCGGAACGCGAAATGCCACGTTCACATCCCGTTCGCCGAGCCGTAGATCGTCTCGTTTCCCGACGCCGACAAGAACTACAAGCGTGAGTTCTCCCGGATCGTTTCGTTTCTGATCTCAATCTTAGAGAGCTTGGCCGGGGTCGAGTTCGACCACCATGAGGGGGCGCGTGCGCTTGGACTCGTCTACATCTACCAGCGGTCGAGCGAGGACGAGAGCGTCACCACGTACGGAGCGGATGGCGTTGGTCTGAGCCTTCCCGCCCTTCTACGCGCGTTCGAACCCGAGGTGCGGGCCTACGTCCCCCCAGCGAGTAAGCCCAAGGCAGATGACACAGTCGCGACCAGGCTCGACGCTGGATCAGGTCTGTCGGTCGATCAGATGTTCGCCTTCGTCGTCGTCGCAGCGGTGCGATCACAAATCGCGGTTAAGAGCGCGGCGAAGGGCGGCCGGCACACGGCGAACCTTCGCGACGCCTGGCAGTTAACCTGCGCCACGATCGAAACGCTGGCGCGGGATCATCTGACTGCTGATCGCGACACCCTAAGAGAGGCGCTGTCGCTGTGGTTCGCACCGCGTGTCGACGCGCAGACAGCAGAAGGATTCAATCCCGACCGCCCACCAGCGCTCGACGTTGAGCTAGCACTTGAGTCGGCGCTTGACCGCGCATTCGCAAGCGGTGGGAGGGCCTCCGAGATGCGCGGGCAGGTCGCGATCGGACGTGCGTTGCGCAAGGCCGCAAAGGTAGACGACTCGGACTACTGGTCGCGTCTGAAAGCACGCGTTCAGGCCGCAACGACACAACGGACCGCCGATTAGTCGTTGCAACCGATGGACCAACTGCGAGACAATGAACGTATGATCACCGTAGATAGCTTATTGGAGCGCTACCCGACCCTCTGTTACGCCGGAATGGTGCCTAGCTCAGAACAGTGGACGCCCGAAGGGCTGGCATATTCGAGAGCAGAGCTTCTTTTAAATGGAGAAGCAGAAATCAAGGCATGTTGCGAGTACCTCGACGGCTTCGCGCAACTAAAGCGAAACAACCCGCTGCGCACGTCATACGGGCTTAAACACCGTGTCGAGTATTGGATGGAGCATGCTCGTAGCGAGCCAATGTACATCTCAAACGGGAGCTTTATCGTCGCCGCGCTGCTCGCCGGTTTTGATCTGTCCGAGACGCCGGGGCGGATCAACGTTGAATTCAACATCTCGAACAAGGACGTCAAGTGCCGCGAGCGCGAAGCGACCGAGCGTAGGGAGCACGCCTATGTCAACTAACCTCCGCCGCCGTGGTGCGCCCGTCGAGAGCGAGTCGCAGATCGTATTTAGGCAGTTGCCGGAGTTGCGATGCGAGTTGAAGCGCTATTTCAACTTCGATGATGACGACAAACCGCGCGCGAAAGACCCAATCATCAGCTTGCCTCAGATCGCCGCGCGACTGTCGGTAACTCTTGACGTGTTGAAGTTCATGATCACTCGGGGCGACTTGCCCTCTCCGCCGAATCCTCGCGCCGAAGGCGATCGCTATGATGTCGCTGTCGAGCGTGCGTGGCGAAAACGTCAGGCGGTCTCGTGAATAACTCGATGGGTGATCTACGCCCCCGCTCCGACGGGTGGCGACGTCCCTGACCGCCCCGAGTTCAAGTGGTGTCACCACCACGGCCAGGTCCCGTTCTCTCGTCTGTGCGCCGAGTGCGTGGACCGGTTCGGCTACACCCTCGGTCCTGTCTGGCGTATTTGCCTCGTGCACGGGCTCGTCGGCCTCGTCGACGGAGAGAGCTGCTGCCCGGTCGAGGAGAGCCCCACCACAACGCTGGTGGTGACGGATGTGGAGCGGGAGCGCGGGGTCGTGACGGTGTCTGCGAACGTGGTGCCACCTAACCAGCTGAGATCATTGACCCGCGAAACACTCTGAGACCGCCGCCCCGAAAATAGTCCGCATGGACGCCGAGCCGAGAGAGCAGGAGCAGGACCACACTGAGAACGGGGAAGAGAGGGGTCACCGAAGTGCCGACTCTCCTAGCATCGTCCGCATGGACCAAGAGGTACCACCCGACGAGACCAAGGAAGTCCCCGCGACCAAGCCTATTTTTGACGGGGAAAAGGGCCAGATGTGGCTGCGATTCCCGGGTTGGGAGGTGTGGGTCGGCGGACTGAAATCAGGGCCTCGGGAGTGATGTCGCTAGGCTACCTGCATGCACTGCTGATCGTGGTGATGACCGCGCCGCGGAAGATCATCCCGCCTTGTCGGGGGAGGCGATGCGCGAGATCCTGGCAATCTTTCGCAAGGCGGCTTCGGCAAGATTCGAGGGACTCTCGGCCGCACGAGTTCTCACCCCCCAGAGCGACCACGCACATTCCGCAATTGACGAAAGTGCTCAGGGGCGAGACGATTCCCACCGATGGAATCAAATCTATTCATCAGCTGGTCAGGGCCAGATGCTCGCCGGGTAGCAGAGGCTCTAAAGAGCGGACTCGCGTGGTCGATGCCGAACGCTCGGCCTTGGGTGTCGAGCAAGGACATTTCCGGCGGAGACATTTGGTTCAATGTGATTCAAGAGAACCTTCGTGTGAAGCTGGGAATTGTGCTCATCACGCCCGAAAACCAAAATGAACCCTGGCTCAATTTCGAGGCGGGCGCCCTTCTGGGGGGAGTAAAAAAGAGGTCGTGTCTCGTCCCTGTCCTGTTGGGCTTCCCGGAGGACAAAACCTTAGATTCACGCCACCCACTAACTAGTCTGAATCAAGTCCACGGTACTGAAGCGAATTTTCGCACCCTGTTTCTCGATATTGCTGCAGAGGTCGGAGATACGAGAGTTAAAGAAGATCTCTCGATAGCGTTCCAGAAAATGTGGGAGACGAATCTAGCTGAAGCGATAGCGGCGCTCTCCGTTCCCAAGAAGGTTAAGCTTCCTAAGGCTCCAGTCGACGCTACTGACGCTCTTGATGAGATGAGGCAAGCACTCCGTGACATCAAGATCGAGCTGCAGCATGTGCGTAACGACCGAGTAGAACCGCGAAACCTGAGTTACAAAGATTTCTCCGCCGTTAGTCTTCCTTACACAGTGGGGCCGGACAATAAGGTCACGGTATATGGAAATTTCTCCAATCAGATACCTTCTGTGTCCGAGGAAATCAAAGGCGGGTTTGGTTCCGACACTGTGGTCCGCTTACCCGCCTCACTTGGCACGTTCTCAATAAATGGACCTGCCTTTCCTGTTGCGCCCGCGAATGCGCCGCAGAAAGACAGGAGTGACGGCGATGACTCCAATGGACGACGAAAGCCCAAGGCCCCCTCCAAGTGACCCCGGCGTCATCCACTACAGTTTGCGTCTTCCCCGTCGAGATCACCGCGTGCGGGCGCCGACGTCGTACGCCGTGCCCGGCGTCGAGCGAGTGGCGATACGTGACCTGCCAGCGTTGCTTGGCGCGGCGGGAGCGGTCGCGATTTCGATAGAGCCGAACGCGGCCCCATCCGAGGCGGCGGGCTTTCTACTTGTACGTTCCGACCGTGGCGAGAGTCGGGGCGCCTCTTTCGCAAGAGTCACAAGTCTTTCCGTCGAGACTCCAACCGGTAGGCGACGGTGCCTTGGCTATTCGGCCATCGTACTCGACGGGCATATCGGCGCCCTGCCTACCGGAGCACTTCTCACACACAAACTCTACGTGGACCCAGATCGACATGGTTGCGCCTCCCTCGTCACGAAGAACGGACCCGCAGTGTTTTCTTCCCGGGCAACCACTGACTGCCCCGCGCCGATACCCAGGGCATGGACTCTCTGCGCAGCGCCGCCTTCCTCGTCGTCGCCCCGTTCCTCGAGCCGCACGTGGCCCGGTTGTGCGTCGCGCGGGCGGCGCTGTTGATCGAGATCGTCGGGCCGGTGAGGGGCGGGTGGAGGAGCTAACAGCCGACCGAGATATAGTGGCACCACCATGGGGTGGGAGTGGATGACTTCAGAGGACTGGATCAAATTGCTCGGACAGATTCTCGGGCCACTTCTGGCGGCGACGGTCACCGGAGTGCTGCTGGTGTACCAGTCGAGGAAGAACGCCCAGCTCGCGGTGGACAACCACCAGCGTGAACTGGCGGAGACCAGGCGGAAAGAGGATCTGCAGGCGAAAAAGGAATCGCTCCAGGCCCGACGAGAATGGGCCGCAGCCTTTCAGGAGGTCCTCTACCTTTGTATGACGGCGGTCAGGCTATTACGCGCAAGTAGGGGAAATCCGGACCCAGAAGCGGCGAAGGTAGTCGCGAAGGCTGTCGACGAATACCATGCAGCCTTCCGTCACGCCAAGGTGGCCAATGCAAGATTGTTTGTCGTTGAACAGGATAGGATCGTCGTGGCGATCGCTGACTTTTTTGTCCGTTCGGTCGGCGACTCCATAAAAACTCAGGCTGAGCTGGCGTCGATCGAGTCGAAGTTTGACCATGTAGAGGCGTCGTTTCTAAGCGTCTTGAACGAGTTTGCTGGGATAGGGAACCCCGGAGCTAAACTCGATGTTCTTAAGAGATTAGTGCAACAGTCGTCGCTTCCGCAGGAGGTGAGAAATCAAATCCTGTCAGCGGCGGAGCCGGGACAGGCTGAGAGGAAGTCGTTGCTTCCTTAGAATGGGTCACTTCTCCTTCTTCGAGTCGATGACGTTTGCGGTGTGGTAGCTGCCCAGGCACCCCCGTAGGCCACCGACCACGATGGGAAGCTCTCCAGCCAGGGCCTTGCTAAAAGCGCCTCCGACGGCAACCAGGCACATGAGAGCCATCGCGACGAGGGTTAGAGTAACCTTTCGCGACAGGTGGCGGAGCAGAACCTCTCTGATCGTCATTTGATCCCGAAGAACACGATGACGAACCACCTGCGCAACAGCCTTGGGCGCCTGAAGCCGAACGCGGTCGATGTAACCGAGCTGAAAGCCTTCATCGCAGCGAAGAGGCGCGCGGGGCTTTCGACCACAACGGTTAATTTGCTGGTCCGACTGCTTTCTACGTTTTTTTCAGATTTGATCGAATCGGGTGATGCACAGGCAAACCCCTGTCGGCAGCTGTCGAAGGCGACTAGGGCAAAGTTCTTGAAACCTGCCCACGATCCAAAACTGACGCCGTTCCTCGAAACCATGGAAGACGTCGTTAAGGTCTACAAAGCGCTCGAAGCAAAGTCGCCGACGGTCGCCGTTGCCTATGCAGTTGGCGCGCTCGCTGGCCTTCGCACGTCGGAGGCTCGGGCCCTGGATTGGGCCCACGTCGATCTCGATCGCGGCGTGATCCACGTGCAGGTACAGGTCGAGCGACGCAAGGGCAAGGATCCGGCGACCTGGTCACCCGATGGAACGCAGGTGCTGAAGGACGGCGAGTCTCGCATCGTCCCGATACAGCCGTCGCTCGCTTCCATCCTCGCTACGTGGCGCGATCTCGATGGTGGTAGGGGGCTGATAGCCAAGCCCATCAAGAAGGGCTCCAGGCGCTTCCTGGACGACCACACGATGAACGACTACCTCCGGGAGGTTCTTGGTCCCGCTCGGTCTCGCGCGCGATGGGCTCGGGTGGTACGAATGCACCCGGCACACGATGGCTAGCCATTGGGTCATGAGCGGCGGTTCCCTGGAGACGCTCCAGCGCATCCTCGGCCACAGCACCGTGCTGGTGACGGAGCGCTACGCGCACCTGCGGCCGGGGCACTACAACGTCGCCGACCGGAACCGCCTTGCGGCGGACTTCGGGTCCGATTCGGTGCAATTAGGTGTCAAATTAGGTGTCGGCGGGTCCAAGGCGGAGGGCAGAAGCAGGTTAAGTCAGCGTAATAAAGCAAATACGCCGGGGTGGCGAAACGGTAAACGCGGCGGACTTAAAATCCGCTGCCGCGAAAGCGGCTTACGGGTTCAAGCCCCGTCCCCGGCACTGCGAGATCGCTTGGAAATCGGGCGGTCGGCGGGTGGGGGAGGGGCACTGATCGCGCGTTGCGTGGGTGGCTCCCATCCCGATTCGGGAACGCGTATGAAGGAATTCGAATCCTTCCTATCCGCTATCACCCACGCTTCTCGATTTCCTTGCTACCCGTGCGCCAGCGCCATCCAGGGCTACTAGCCGGCGCGCGCGTAGCGACCCGGAGGCTGGCCCACGTGCCGGCTGAACGCGGTGCTGAAGGTGCTCGCCGAGCCGTAGCCGACGCGTTCGGCGACCTCGGCGATCCCGAGGTCGTGGCGGCGGAGCAGATCCTTCGCGACGGCCATGCGCCAGGCGAGCAGGTATTCCATCGGCGGCAGGCCCACGGTGCGCGTGAAGCGCTCGAAGAACGCCGAGCGCGAGAGCGCCGCCGTCTTCGCGAGCTGGGCCACGGTCCACGAACGCGCGAGCTGGCCGTGCATCTGCCGCATCGCCGGCGCGAGCCGCGCATCGGCCAACCCGCGCAGCAGCCCCGGCGGCGCGTCGTCACCCGAGCGTCGACCGCAGCGCTTCGATGAGCAGCACCTCCACGAGGCGCGTGAGCACGAGGTCGCGGCCCGATCTCTGTTCGCTCGATTCCTCGCCGACGAGCCGCACCAGCACCGAGAGCCGCTCGACGCCGCGCACGTGCACCAGCGCCGGCAGCAGCGACACCAGCAGCGCCGCATCGGGCGAGTCGAAGACGAAGTAGCCGCCGAGCAGCCGCACGTCGGGGCGTCCGCCGCGCGTGCCGTGGCGGACTTCACCCGTCGGCGCGGGCGTCACCTTCGGGTCGATGCGCTCGGGCCTCACCGGCTCGAAGCCCGACATGGTGAAGCCCGGCGTCGCCGGCAGGAGCACGAAGTCGCCCGCCTCGAGCGTGAGGGCGCGCTGGCCGTCGACGGCGAGACGACAGCTGCCCTCGAGCACGGCGCAGAAGCTCGGCTGGCCGAAGTCCGAGTAGCGAACACCCCAGCGACCGGCGCCGCTGATGCGCTTCGAGAACACGGTGCGCGGCTGAAGCAGCGCGATGACTTCGGAGAGCGGATCGTTCATGTCTGGACTCTCGCAAATGAAATATGGACTCTCAGCATGGTAGATCGTCCGGTCCGACACGCCTGTCCCGGCGCGACAGCTCAATCGCGTAAAGGAACGCCATGAAGACCGTGCTCATCACCGGTTGCTCTTCTGGCTATGGCCTCGAGACCGCGCGCCACTTCCACGCGCAGGGCTGGAACGTGATCGCCACCATGCGAACGCCGCGCGAAGACGTTCTGCCGCGGTCGGAGCGGCTGCGCGTGCTGGCGCTCGACGTGACGAAGCCCGAGAGCATCGCGGCCGCGCTCGAGGCGAGCGGGCCCATCGACGTGCTCGTCAACAACGCGGGCATCGGGGTCGTCGGCGCCTTCGAGGCCACGCCGATGACCACGGTGCGCGAGGTGTTCGAGACCAACACCTTCGGCGTGATGGCGATGACGCAGGCGGTGCTGCCGCAGTTCCGCGCGCGCAGGTCGGGCGTGATCGTGAACGTGACCTCGAGCGCGACGCTGGCGCCGATGCCGCTGGTGGCCGTCTACACCGCGAGCAAGATGGCCATCGAAGGGTTCACCGGGTCGCTCGCGCTCGAGCTCGAGGCCTTCAACGTGCGCGTGAAGCTGGTCGAGCCGGGCTACGGCCCGACGCACGCGCTTCACGAGCAACGGCGGATCGCGCATGGAAGGGCTGATTCCCGAGGCCTACGCGCCCTTCGCGCAGCGCATCTTCGCGGCATTCGCGCAGCCGACCGCGGTGACGACCGAGTCCGACGTGGCCGAGGCGGTGTGGCGCGCCGCGAACGATACGACCGGGCAGCTCCGATTTCCGGCGGGTCCCGACGCGGTGGCGCTGGCTCGATCGGCTTAGGCAACGTCCATGAGCAGCCGACGTCGCTCGTCGCATTCTTCCTGGTCGGCGTTTGCCTGATTGTCGGCGGGCAGTTGTGGCCGCCGGGTTGGCTGCTTCGCGAAACCCTCTACCCGAGCTTTCGCGAATCAGAGGAGGGCGGCCAGCGAAAAGCCGATCATCTTCACTGACGGCAGGCCGCTGGTCGCGCATACCTCCCTGCCGGCGTCGAAGCACGACTTGAGGGGCTCGTGCAAGATGAAGTTGAACAACACGCCGAGCGCCTTCCGGTTGTGCAGCGGTACGAACGCGCCCGCATTGGCGCCGATCGTCCACCCGTACGCCCAGGTCGTCGCGCTCATGAGGCTGTTCGTGGCGCGCCCGAGCTGCAAGAACGTACCGACCGTCGGACCGGCCACCAGCTCCACCTGGGCCAGCGGGTAGTGGTAGAGCGGCGCGACGGCGACGTCGCCGTTCCAGCCGCTGGTGTCCAGGCCCGGGATGCTATTGGGGCTGAGCACATCCAGCACCAGCTCGCCGCTCACGGACCAGTTCTGCGCGAAACGGACTCCGAGCAGGGACCCGAAGCGGAAACCGACGCCATACCCCTTCCCGGCCTCCCCCGCGATCGAGTTCATCCCCAGGAAGGGGATGACCTGCGGCCCCATCTTTCCAGAGATCCGCCGACGCCGCGATCCCCTCGGGCGGCTGGATCGTTGCGGGCGCACTGGCGCCCTCGGCGAACGCGTTGCTGCCTGAAAGCGCCGTCGCAACCAGGACGGCCCAGATCATTCCCTGTACGCGCATTGTCCCTCCATGTCGTGCAATTGGGCGCGAGCGTATCACCGTTCCATGCGCCGCCACCCCTCATCGGGGCGGCGGCTCAGGGCCGGGGGGACCAGCGCAAAGCTCCGACCCGTTCGACCGGCGGCTTGGCAGCCATCTGAGGAGGTTCGGTGGGGCTAGGGTACGCTTCGGCCGCCGTCGGAACGTGGCTCGCGCTTCGGAGCCGGCTTCGACGCCTGGTTCCTCAAGGCGTGCCATCGCAACCAAGAGCAGCGCTTCACTTCGGCGTCGGAGCAGATCGAGGCTCTGGCCGCGGCGCTCGGCCTGCCCAGACTGGAAGCCGATCGGGGCAGCGGAACACGCCCAGCGACCGCCGCGCCGTCGATACCCGACCCCGCGGTCACGTCGGTGCGCCGGCCGTTGCTGACGGTACGTCGAGTGATTCTCGCGATCGCGGTGTTGGTTGCCGCGTCGATCGGAGCGGTCGCGGCGCTGCGCTCTTTCGGGACCAGCAGGCTCCCCGAGCCCGTCTGTGGGTTGCCGAACCGAGGGGCGACCGCCGGGTGTGGCCCCTGCATGGCGCAGGCGTGCTGCAAGGAGGCCCAGGAATGCTCGACGATCGAAGGCTGCGCACAAATCGAGGCCTGTATCCGCGCGTGCGGCTCCGGCGACACCCTGTGCCGCTTCAAGTGCTCCGCCGGCAATGGGGCGGCCGCCCCGCTTCAGCAAGGTCTGGAGAGCTGCCGCGCCACCCACTGCGCCAAGGAGTGTCTCCCGGCGCCCTGGGCGTGTCTTGGACAGGTCAAGTGGCAGTACCCGAGCCTCCGGGCGCAGACGATCACCATCAAGACCACCGCCGTTTGCGCGTCGTGCGGGCCCGGGGGAGGGCACGCGCCGCTCGCCGGCACGATCGTACGACTCTGCTCGCTCGCTGATCCGAAATGCGATCTCCCGCTGGCCGGCAGCACCGCCGACGGCAGCGGCGCCGTCATCTTGAAGGTGGACACCTCCCTTTATCCGCCTCCGCTGGCGGCCTACCTCGAGTACAGGAAGGCCGGCTACCTCGACACGCTCGCGCACCTCAATATGCCCCCGATCTGGGGCGACCAGGATCTCGGGCCGATGGTCCTGCTGGACCCGAAGGTCAACGTTGCCGCCTTCGCTTCGATGCTCGGTACCACGTACGATCCCTCGCGGGCGGTCATGGGCGTGTTTCCAGTCGACTGCAACGGTCAACCTGCCACCAAGACGGTGACGGTGACGTGGCTGGACCGCGACGACCGCACGGCCAGCACACCTTATTTCGCCTACACAGGAGGCGCGCACGCGGTGAACCTGCCGATAAACGCGGCCGGCATCACCCGGATCGTTACCCGGGTCGCAGAAACAAATCAGCTCGTCTCCGCGACCAACGCGGTCGTTCGCGCAGGAGCGGCCTCTTTTGTGGGCCCGTCGCCGACCTCCCCATTGCGGGCAGCATCACAGATCACCGATGGCGCGGCAACGCTCCCGCCGGATGGATTCAGATTCCCGAAGGCGCTCACCGATCGGGTAGATGGTAGAGCCGCAATGAGGCGCCGATGCGCGCCACTGGTTCGTGGACCTTGATCCAGTTGAAGGCGTCGCCAGGCGCCATCTTGAAGGAGTAGTGGCCGGTCGGATCGCAGGATTCTCGCCGGAAGCTCACGAAGAAGTTCGACCGGTAAAACTGCTCGCTGAGCACGATCCAGCCAGTCACCGGCTTCCCGGGCACCAGCGGGAGCAGCTGGGGCAAGCCGGGCCCGCACGGGTTGACGGTGCCGAAGAAACCGTAGTGGATCGAGGAGATCCGGCGCGCGGCGAGCTCCCGCTCGAGGAGTAGGAAGTCCTGTCCCCAGTCGAGGTCGGAATCGATGAGCGCGCGGCCCGGCTCGCGCCCAGCCAGCGGGTTGAAGTAGGCCATGAGCTCGGGCCGGGCCGATTCGACGATGGCGACCTCGGCCGCGAGCAACGAGAAAAGCGCCGTTCCCGCGATCACGCGACGGGGTGACGCGAGGCCCTCGATCCACGGCGCCACGGCGCCGCCGATGAAGATCGCCAGCAGCGGCACCGCGATCAGGAAGTGCCGCAGCCCGATATTCACGGTGACGACGGTCGAAAGCGCGAGCGACGCGATCGCCGCCAGCCCAGCGCCGAGCGCTCGACGGTTGGGCGCGTGCCCGTCCTTCCGCCAAAAGAGCGCGGGCACGCTCGCCACGACCAGCAGGAGAAACGGCAGAGGGGATTTCAGCAACAGCCCGACCAGATAGAAGCTCCAGAAGCCGTGCTCGCGGATCTGCCCGAACAGGAATGCGGCGTGTCCGTGGGCGCTGTGGGCCTTGAGGAACAAGTAGCCGTGCCAGAATTCGGGCGCGGGGAGAGGGAGGCGACAGACCCAGCCGAGGAGCGCGGAGCGCTGGTCAGGCGGGGGCAGGAGCGGCGTACCGATGTACTCCATCCTCGGGATGTCGTCGATGCGGCCGATCGAGAAGCGATAGCCTGCCCACACCACGACGAAGGCGGCGACGCTGGCCATCGCTGCCTGGCCGATCATCTCACGCCGTCGCAAGGAGCCGCCTGCCGCCAGCCAGGCGCCGCGCGACCAGCGGCGTCCACCCAGCCAGGCCGGCCCCAACACCGAGCAGAGCAGCGGCGCCGTCAGCTTGCATAGGGCGGCGAGAGCGAAGGCGGATCCGAGCGCAATGGCGCGCAGGCGCGACGGGCGGTCGGCCCAGCGATCGATGGCGAGCAGAAAAAGGAGAACCGTGGCGACCGTCGCTACGTCCGTGGTGGCGAACCCCGCGTGCCCGAGCAGTGGTGGGTAGGTGGCGACGAGCGCGGTCGCCAGGAAGGCCGGAAACAACCGCTTCCGCCCACCGGCGAGCGCGAACGTGAGTCCCAGCGTGAGCAGCAGAAAGAGCAGTGTGCCCACGCGCGCCAGCAGCAGCGTGTGTTCGTAGCCTGCGCCGCCATCCAGAAGCTCGATCCCCGCGCCCCAAGGAAAGGACCCCAGCACCGCGGGCCGGTCGGGCAGCCGCAGGCCAGCAAGATACGGAACCAGCGCGGTCACCACCTTTGGCAGTGGCGGATTCTCCGTCCACCAGCGGTACGTCCCGAACTGCCACCACTCGAGCCCTGTCGCCAGGTGATGCGGCTCATCGAAGGTGTGGGAGAGCGCCGACGCCGAGACGACGGTCCAGACGACGGCGGCGACCACGGAGGCGATCGTCAGCGCGCCGAGCGCCGCGGCTACAAGCTTGGTCGCGATCCGTTGCGACGGTCGCGCGTTTACCGGACTGGTCTGGTCCATGGCTCAGTTGGTCCTCTCCGCGTTCGGCCGCAATCGCTCGGGCGCAGTATGCGCGTCCTTCAAGCAATCCGAGGGCCAGCGGGGGCCGCGACGAGCCGACGGCGTCGAACACTTCGTCCGAGCCGTTTGTCAGGGTCCCGGCGGTGGACAATCGCTCTGTGGTCTGCGCTGCGCCTGCTCAGGTGAGCGGAGATCGCTCAGTCGATCCGTTGCTAACGGCTTCAAGCTCATCGACTTTGCCTGGACGTTCCTGCAGCGTTTCCGGCTGCCATAGGTCAGGACAGCCTTCGAGCCCGTTCGAGAGCTCGGCAACGACTACGCGCCGTGAACGACAAACGGATTGCGCCGAAGTGGCTCGACTGCGCCGGTCGTGCTCATGTCGCGCGTGAAACGGCGCACCCGTGCGGGTCAGGGGGTGCGTGCGAAACGGCGTCTCTTGCGAAGCTGTCCGACGTTCGGTCTCTTCTGCGTGGCATTTCTCTTGCGTAGGGCCGGCTTCGAGGTGCAGACAATGCGAAATCGAAGCAGCTTCTGGAGAATCGGAGGGATCTCTCTCATGGCGCTCGCGGCAGGCGCCGGGTGCGCGGGCAACGAGGGAGTGGGGGCCGGGGCCGCCCCAGCTGTCGTGGACGCGCAGCCGGACGACGCCGCGGGCAACGACGGCGGCGTCGGCGCCGATACGAGCGGCGTCGGATCACGCGCACCAACGCTGGCAGTCCAATTCGCGAACACGGTGATCGACCGCTGGCCCGATCCGAGGACCATCACCGGGGTCGCGCGCGGATGGGACTACAACAACGGGATCGTGCTGCGTGGAATGATGGAGGTCTTCAAGAAGACCAACGACGCGCGGTATCTCGCCTACATCAAGCAGTACGTCGACGGCTTCGTCGACGACGCCGGCAACCTCTTCGTCGACGCGGCCCACGCCCGTCGGATTCAGGACCAAGCCTTCAGCCTCGACGTGATCCAGCCGGCCAACCTGCTGCTTTTCCTCGCCGAGCAGTTTCCCGCTGACACCCGCTACCAGACCGCGGCGACCGCGGTTCACGACATGTTCGCCACGTTCCCGGTCAATGGCGACGGCGGCTTCTGGCACAAGCAGACCTATCCCAACGAGATGTGGCTCGACGGGATCTACATGGCCGAGCCATTCCTCGCTCGCTACGGCGCTGCTCATGCCGCTTGCGGCAGCGCTTGCAACGATACGCCAGTGCAGCAAGCGACGCTGCTCGCCTCCCGCGTGCGTCTTGATTCCGGCCTGCTCTTGCACGGATGGGATTACGACCACAACGCGGCCTGGTGCACCGGTCCATGCGCCGGACTGTCCGGGAGCGGGCTGTCTCCCGAAGTCTGGAGCCGGAGCCTCGGCTGGTTTGCCATGGCGCTGATCGACATCCTCGAGGTCCTGCCCGCCGCGCACCCGGGCCGGGCGTCGCTGGTGGAACTGCTCTCCGGGGTAGCCGCGGGCGCCGCGAGCACTCAGGACTCGGCGACTGGTCTTTGGTGCCAGGTGGTCGACAAGTGTAGCGACCCGGGTAACTGGACCGAGTCCTCGGGCAGCGCGATGCTGGTCTACGCGCTCAAGCACGGCGTCGATCGCGGGTATCTCGACGCCGGCTACCTCAGTGTCGCCCTGCGCGCGTGGGAAGGGCTAGAGACCAACAAGATCGGCTCCGACGCCGTCGGTCCCGTCATCAACGACAGCGCCGATGGAACGAGCATTCAGCCGACCTACGCCGCCTACGTGGGCATTGTCCGGAAGGCGAACTCGTATCATGGACTGTGCGCGATTCAGCTCGCAGCCGCCGCGATGGAGTATTAGAGGGAACCGCGTGGCTTCTACTCATGTACGGCGTCATCGCCACGGATCCCCCGGCGGCCGACGGCGGCGCCTCGCGCGCGCGAGAAACCTGCACCAAAACCTGCACCAAACGCCGGCATGGCAAATAGCATCACCTCTGACCCGCGGGGTCCTGCAAGTTACAACGTCGGCCCCAGGGCGGCCCCGCAACGGCGCTCGGTTGTTGTTGGCATTTCCGATGCAACCGCCCGTCGGCCACATGACTTCGGGCCAGATACTCGATGGCCGGTTCCGGCTGGCGGAGCAAATCGGTAGCGGGGGAATGTCGACGGTCTTCAGGGCGGACGATCTGCACAACGGCAATCAGCCGGTTGTGCTCAAGGTTCCCCTTCCGCTTTTCTCGAGCGGTGTCGGCGCGTGGTCGATCTTCCAGCAGGAGGAGGAAATCGGGCGCCAGTTCGACCACCCTTTCGTGCTCAGCTTTGTTCCCCTCGCTGTGAACAAGCGACGCGCCTACCTCGTGACGGAGTACGTTGCTGGTGAAACCCTGGCCGAACGACTCAAACGCGAAGGACCTCTCGCTGAAGCCGAGGCCTTGCGGATCGCAGGCCAAATCTGCGCCGCCATCGAACATGTCCACCAGCGTGGGTTCGTCCACTACGACGTCAAACCGGCCAACGTGATGCTGTGCCCCGACGCCACCATTCGTCTCATCGACTTTGGGTTGGCCCACGCCGTGGTGACCAAGCGCTTCGCGTTCGGCGGCCCTGCGCCCGCGATTGCCTCGTCGGACTACGTCGCCCCCGAGCAGATCCGGCGGAAGCGGGGCCGAAAGAGTGTCGACATCTACAGCATCGGCGTGGTGCTCTATGAAATGCTGACCGGCCGCGCGCCATTTCCCAACGACGACCCGTTCGTGGTCGCCAGCGCGCGCACCCTCGGAGATCCACCTGCGCCGCGCACGCTGAATCCGCGCGTCTCGCGCCAGGCCGAGGAGATCGCGCTGCGCGCGCTCCGGCGCGATCCCGCCCAGCGTTACCCGAGCGCCGCAGCCATGATGCACGATCTCGAGCATCCTGCCGGGGTCGAGGTCTCCGGGCTCTGCGATCGCCTGCAGCCGGTCACGCGCGGGCGTCGCGCCCGGCGCCTCGCGCGTCACCTGGTCCTGGTCGGCATCGTGCCCGTGGCCACGCAAGTCGTCCTGTTCTTCATGCTCTGGCACCACTTCGCTCGCCGACCCTGATTGTTGATCGCCGCCCGAGGACCCTGCACCCAAACCTGCACCAAACGCCGTCGCCTGGCGTTGCCCCGGGCGCGACAGCGGCAGCCCGCCACTCTCGCAACCCTGCGCTCTGCGCGGCGATGTTGCTTCTGACGCAACCCGGGACAACGCGGGGGGCTTACTCAAAATCCGCTGCAGCGAAAGCGGCTCACGGGTTCAAGCCCCGTCCCCGGCACGGCGAGATCGTTTGGGAATTGGGCGGGCGACGGGGTGGGGGGAGCGGCACTGATCGCGCGTTGCGTGGGTCCTAAGTGGGTCCTTCTTGCGTGCGTCTGCTCGCGCACATGTCGCGCAGCGCGGAGTCCCATGGGCCGCGCAACGTCTCTCCGACG
Source organism: uncultured Pseudomonadota bacterium (assembly GCA_963778795.1). Classification (GTDB taxonomy): domain Bacteria; phylum Myxococcota_A; class Polyangia; order Fen-1088; family Fen-1088; genus DASRQZ01. Next base: position 1,051,062 of record CAVZVU010000001.1, read on the forward strand.
AAGCGCACGACCTAGCCAATCGCGCCCGCGTCCGTCAGAAAATCACGTTGTGCGTCGCGATGCGAGCTCGTTAATCAACAAACCCACGAACAGGATACTCCCGAGAACCTGAACGCAGACGAGGACGCGCACAGCCCGAGAGTTTGGACAGATATCACCGAAAGTCGCCCGTCGCGCCATCGCGTACGCGCATTCTCTTGCGGACCTACTTGACGGCTCCATCGCCAATCCTTTCGCCCAAGACATATTGGTCCTCCCTTGCGTAAGGATTCGCGTTCTACCCAGGGCACAAGCTCTCTGGAAGGCCCGTTGTCGATCATGTGGCGATTCTCGCTTTGAGCGCGAACGACGTCAACCGGCGTCGCCGGAACTGCCGCTCGCCAGGGTCGTCGTGGTCGAGGCGCAGGCGCGACGGAACCTGCTTCATGCGCTTGCGCGGGGTCGGTCGCCCCGCTCGCACAAGGTCGGAGGTTCAAATTCTCTCGTCCCGACAACTTCAGGTCCTCGAAATCGAGGCACGACATTCGCGCCCGACATCGGTCGCCTCGCCCACCTGGAAACTGAAGAGTTGCGCCGTTACCCAGGGTGGCACGTGAGATGCCTTGCTGGTGAGCTTGGGGAGGGTGCCGATGCGTGGACTGATGGTGCGCCGACTGGGCTGGCTGGTAGCAATGGCGTCGGCTTTCGGAGCGGCGTGCAGCAGCCGGCTGGTGACGACGCAGACCGAGGCACTCCCACCGCCCTGTAGCGCCCCGCTGCCCGACGGTGGCGTCTTGCCGAATCTCACGAGCCCGGTGCACGGCAGCGTCACCGGTTCCGAGGTCGTGGCGACGTTGTGCAACGGAGGAGCCTCGGCCTACCTGGAACGAACCGCCGCAACGGTCACCCCGCCGGACAAGCTGCTGGTGTTCATCGATTCCGAGACCGTCGATCCCACGCGCGACTTCAAGATCGCGCTTCCTACCGCCGCCACCCGCCTTCAGCTGGCGGTCAACGTCGGTGTCAGCGCCGCGCAGCCCGGCACCTATACCGAAGCCGGCGAGTGCGGAGACATCATCCTTTGCGCGGTGATGCCCCCTCCAGCGTCGGTGCAGTGCCCGACGACCCCTCAGAGCGACACCTGTCCGCCCGGTTGCATGTTCGTGGGTTCCCTTCCCTGCGTCCCGAGCGAGCCGACGACCTGCTACGAAGCGGCCACCGGGTCCACGTGCAACGGCGGCGGTCCACCGGGCGGAGCGCGAGGATCGTGGCACCTGACCCTGTCATCGGTCGAGCCCTACGACGGACCCGACAGCGCCGCCCCGAACGACGGCCTGTTCGTCATCCACGGGAGCCTCGACGCGACGCTGTTGAAGATCGTCGACGGGGCGAGCAGCGCCGGCGCGTCTCAGGTAAACCTGTCGCTGAGCTTCTGATCGAATCGGCGATAGCCGATCGCGACCGCTCACGGAAACCGCAGAAACAGCTGCAATAGCAGGGCGTGGCTCACCTCGCGATACCCAAGAACGTCGACATCCGTCGCGGTGACCTGCGTGCCGCTCGCCTGGTTCTCGGCCCTCAACGCGTACTGCGCCAGCAGACCGGTCATGGGATCGATCCAGAACGAAAGGCCAGCTGCGGCGACGTACCGATTGATCGCCGGGCCCGTCCGGTAGAACTGTCCCTTGCCGGCGAGCGCAGAGCCGAAGAGCCCCAGGCGCCGCCCGCGAAAATACTCGAGCGCGACTTCTGCGTCGCCGCCCTGCGGGATCGTCTCACCGAACAGGCGCACGGTGAATCGCCGGACCACGGCGGTAAAAGCCACCAGCCGGACGCCCTGCCGAAACAGGTGCGGGCCGCCCGAGATCTGTTGCTCGACGGCGTAGTAGGACGCGCGGATCAGCGTGTCACCGGCGCGCAAGCCGACCCCGCCGGCACCGTAATAGGAATGGGTCCTCTGATTGACGGTCACGTCGCTGAGAGCGTCGTCGTCGTAGCTCACTGTGGCGACCAGGTTCAGCCACGGGCGCGCATAGAAGTCCACGCCTCCGCCCACGCCGACGTCCCAGTCGATACGAGGCGTGAAGCCCGTCGGGTTGTCGGTCTTGAAGTGTCCAGCGTCGAGATCGAAGGAGACACTGTTCGCTCGCTGCAGGAATCTCTGCAACGAATAGGGCGCGCCATCGTCGCGCAACGGCGACAGGAAGTTCACCAGTTCGAAGCCGATCCGTTCGGCCATCCCATCGACCTCTACGCTCCCGGGGGCGTTGGAGTGAAGCCCGTACTTCCTGCCCGACAGCGACGAGTTGAACTCCCAGCGCGTATCGAGCTGGCGGCCATGCACGCGCGCGTCCGGGTCTTCGATGTCATCCGCGCGCGCGCGACTCGGGACCACGCCGAGGACAATCAAGACGCCAGCGCACAGCAGGCGGACGTTCGGAATCACGGCAAACGCTATCATGGAACCCTCCTGCACCCGGCCGGCGTTTGAAACGCCGGCGGCAAGCCGCTACCATCTCGGGGCGTGTGGGGCAGGGTCCAACAGCCTCTGCTGGTCGAGCTCGGTCAGGGCGCGACGACGAGGCTGTAGTCGATGGTGACTGTCCCCGACGCGGGCACCATCACGTTCGCCGCGGCGGGGGGGTTACCGTCGCCGTTGTGGCCGTACCAACCGCGGTAGTCGCCCGGGGTCGAGGAGCCCCCGCCTGAACCGTCGACATCAACCGCGGCGATCATGAAGTAGGTGCCGGCGGGCACGTTGGGAATCGAATAGGCGAGCGTCGCGGTCCCGTTCGTGGTCCCGGTTGTGGTAGCGACAGGTGTGGCGGCGCCGATCATGCTTTGCAGCCGCACGAAGTAGGGCGCGGTCGCGGTTCCAGGCAGCGTCAGTGTTCCCGCGACGCTTGCCGCTGCCGGCATGTCGCTGCTCGATCCGTCGCAACCGGCCCCGAAAATCATCATCGCGTACATGGCCAACGCAATTGTCTTCATGTCGATCTCCCTCCCGTGGTTTGGGTTCATCGTTATTCGTTCATTGTTCTTCGTTTGGTTTTCTTCGTGGTGCTCAGAGTCTCAACTCGAGATGCAGCCCCGCCAGCGTCCAGGCGCGGTTCGTGAAGCCCGAACGCACGTGCACGCCCACCGCGAACGGAAGGCTTACGAAATCGAACCCCGCCATCCCCTCCAGCCCGAAGCGCGACGTGGTCTCGCTGCCCATGTATCCGCCACCCGAGTCGATCACGCCCAGCGCGCCCGCTTGCACGAACGGGTCGAACCACTTGCCGACCACCGGACGCCAGGTCGCGAAGGCCTCGAGCGCGTCGAGCTGGAAGGGGGCGTAACTCTCGTTGTTGCCGGCGCTCAGTCGCAGGTACGAAAGCCCGATGCCCAGCCACGGCCGCAGCTGCACGCGCCCTCCGACCTCGGAGATTCCGCCGAGCTCGGTTCCCCAACCCGCCTTGCCGACCGCAACGCTGCCGTTGAGTGCCAGCCGGTATGCGGGCGCCGGAGCCGCGGGCGTCACCGGTGGTGACTGCGGCTGTGCGAAAGCTACCGGCTGCGCCAGCCCCAGCCCCAATCCCAGCACGACCAGCGTGGAACTTTTGACACGAGCGCACCCCAGCGACGTCAAGCCGTTCATGGTGCGAGACAGACAGCAGCAAACGTGCCAGCCCGCAGTCACAGAAGAGGATGCGTTGGTCCTGGTCGGACGCCGAATCCGAGACGCCCTAGGCGCCTCTCTCCACTACCAACTTATGCCAGAGGCAGGGGCTTGCGACAAGCCCCCGGTCATGCGGCAGGGTCGCCAGCATGACAATCACGACCAACCATGCAGTGGTGATCGCTGGAGGCGGCCCGACCGGGCTCATGTTGGCGGCGGAGCTTGCGCTGGCGCGCGTCGATGTCGCCATCGTCGAGCGGCGCGCGAACCAGGAGCTCGCTGGCTCGCGCGCGGGCGGTCTGCATTCACGCACCATCGAGGTGCTGGATCAGCGGGGAGTCGCGGATCGCTTCCTCTCGCAAGGGCAGGCCATGCAGGTCGCAGGCTTCGCGATGGTCCCGCTCGACATCAGCGACTTTCCCACGCGCCACAACTACGGGCTGGCGCTGTGGCAGAAGCGGATCGAGCAGATAATGGCCACCTGGGTCGGCGAGCTGGCGGTGCCGATCTATCGCGAACGTGAGGTGACGGGTTTCGCGCAGGACGACACGGGCGTCGACGTCGAGCTGTCTGACGGCCGCTCGCTACGAGCGCAGTACCTGGTCGGCTGCGACGGTGGTCGCAGCTTGATCCGCAAGCAAGCCGGGATCGACTTCCCGGGCTGGGATCCGTCCGTCAGCTACTTGATTGCCGAGGTCGCGATGGCCGGCGAGCCGGCGTGGGGCATCCGCCTCGGTGAAAAGGGCGTCAATGGTATCGGCAAGCTCGACGACGGCAAGCGCGCGCGCGTGGTGTTGATCGAGCCGGACGTCCGGCAAGGCGACGAGCCGACGCTCGACGAGCTTCGCGAGGCGCTGATCGCCGTCTACGGGACCGACTACGGTGTTCACGACGTCACGTGGCTCTCGAGGTTCACCGATGCGACCCGGCAGGCGGCGTCCTACCGAGAGCGACGGGTGCTGTTGGCCGGCGACGCGGCGCACGTGCATTCCCCGGCGGGCGGACAGGGGCTCAACATCGGTGTCCAGGACGCGGTGAACCTGGGATGGAAGCTGGCCCAAGTGGTCAGCGGCACATCGCCGGAGAGCCTGCTCGATACCTACCAGGCCGAGCGGCACCCGATCGGCGCGCGCGTGCTCAAGACCACCATGGCGCAAACGGCGGTCAACCGCGGCGACGAACGGACGAAGGCCTTGCGCGAGACCATTGCCGACATGCTTTCCATGGACGAGCCTCGCAAGCGATACGCCGGGATGATGTCTGGTCTGGACATTCACTACGACCTGGGCGCGGGACACCCGTTGCTCGGGCGCCGCATGCCCGATCTCGACTTGGTCACCGCCGACGGCTCACGGCGGGTGTTCACCCTGCTGCACGATGCCCGACCGGTCCTGCTCAATCTCGGTGAGCCCGGCGCCCTCGACATCGCGGCGTCTCCCTGGGCGGATCGGGTTCAGCCGGTCGACGCTCGATACGCTGGTGGGTGGGAGCTCCCGGTGCTCGGCGCGGTCGTTGCTCCCGCGGCCGTGTTGATTCGGCCCGACGGATACGTCGCGTGGGTCGGAGACGGCACGGACCAGGGTCTTCGCGACGCCCTCACCACCTGGTTTGGACCGCGGCGCTAGCGCGGAGGAACCGTCGTTGCAATGGCTCGATCGATGAAAGGCGTCGCGTTGACACGCCTGCGCCCGACGCCGAGGATGGGCGCGCATGGGTGCTCTTCTTCGCCGACGGCTGCTGTTCCAAGACGGCGCGGGCTGATGTCGGCGGAGCGGGAATCGAGGGAGGTTTCTGATGGTGGGTCGCGCGCTTCATTTCACGTTCATGACGGCCGCGTTGGCCACCGGTTGCAACTCCATCTTCGGCATTCACCAGGGTAATCCGCGGCCGATCTGCGCCGATGCTCGGCTGATCGACGACATGGAAGACGGCGACGATGTGATCTGCCGATCAGGCGGCCGGAACGGCGCCTGGTTCGACTTCGGGGATGGCACGACCACGGGCGACCTGACTCCGAAGTCGAACGAGCGTTTTAAACCGACGCAGATCGAAGACGGAGCGCGAGGCACGAGCCAATACGCCGCTCGTTTCAGCGGCTCTGGTTTCACGGTGTTTGGCGCCATCATGGGCTTTGAGTTTCGGGATCCGAAACAGCCTTTCGACGCAGGTGGGCTTGGCGGAGTCACGTTCTGGATGAAGAGCAACAGCCCCGTCTCGGTCGACTTTCCGACTTCGGAAACGGTGCCGACCACACAGGCGGGGCAGTGTGCGGCTGATGCGGCCGGGACCAGCTGCAACAACCACTTTTCGTTCCGGATCACAGCGCCGGCCCCTGGCTGGTCCCGCTACGAGGTGCCATTCAACGCCCTTGGCGGTGGTGGCGGTTCCGCGAAATGGAATCCGCAGCATCTCATTGGTATCAACTTTCGGGTGACGGCAGGCGCCGCATTCGACGTGTGGGTCGACGACATCGCCTTTTATGACTGCGCGGGCCCAGAGTGCGAGCCGACCTGCACGGATCCGGCCTTTCCCGTGCGCTGCCGCGCGATGGGTGGCCCCCGCTCGTCCTGTCAACCGCCGGGAACCAATTGCGCCGCAGTTGCCAATGAGTGTACGGACCCCCTGTTGATTGACGATATGGAAGACGGCAATTCAGCAATCTGTGACTCGGGCGGGCGGCAGGGATTCTGGTTTTCGATCGGAGACGGCACCAGCACAGATCTGACACCGAGAGAGGGGGGGGACTTTCTTCAGACGTCAATCCCAGGAGGCCGACCCTCGAGCCAGTCTGCGGCTCGTTTGACCGGTTCCGGCTTTACCGATTGGGGCTCACTCATGGGCTTCGACCTGACGCTAGGGCAACCCTACGACGCGAGCTGGGCCAGCGGCATCAGGTTCTGGATGAAGAACAACGTGCCGGCCCGGGTGTCTTTCGACACGGCGGAGACAGTTCCGGGGACCGATTCCCCTGGGGGGCAGTGCGTGGACCGGGCGGGCGAGTACAACTGCTACAACGACTTCTCGTTCGCGATCACCGCGCCGAGCAGCGACTGGGTGCAGTACGACGTGCCGTACTCGGCTTTCGGTCAAGCTGATGGCACGGCGCTCTGGGATCCGTCCCATCTCCTGGACATCAAATTCGGGCCAGCCCCGAACACGACGTTCGACATCTGGGTCGACGACGTTCAGTTCTACGATTGCTCCGCTTCCTCCTCCTGCCTTCCGACCTGCGCCGATCCGGTCTTTCCCGTGCATTGCCCGGCCAACGCCCGATCTCCTGCCGGTTGTCGGCCGCGAGGGACCGATTGCGGTACTTATGTCCCCGGCTGTGGCGCAGCTACCACCCGTGCGCCTGTGGATGGGCGCATCGCAACGTTCATGGGCCCGGACGTCGGAACCGACATCGTGGGCGACATCTTCGCGGTGGGTGATCCTGCCCCGACGTACACCATGGACGGAACGCTGCACATCACGCTGAACGCGCCCGCGACGTCGACATCGCAGGAGTTGCTCGTTGTCGATCATTTCCAGGGCTGCGTCGATGCGGCCACCTTCACTGGCTTGCAGTTCTCGATCAGCGGTTCCCTTTCGGGCTGCACCCTCCGGTACTTCACCCAGGACAGCCTGCACCTCTACGATGACGGGTACCCGATGTCTCATGGGAAGCTTGGCACCGGTCTGCCGGGGGCCCGTGCGCCATTTGCGGCGTTGATGGCCGGTCAGGTCACCTCGGTGCCCCAAACGGTGATGGTGCCCTTCGCCGCCGCATCGGGCGGCTTTCCCCCGAGGCCGATCGATCCCACAAAGATTACCGGCTTCGGGTGGGCGTTCGTGGTCGATCCGTCCACCGGTGATGCGGCGCCCTCCTGCATCGCCGACCTGACCATCGACGACGTCAGGTTCTACTAGCTCCCCGACCTGGGCTCCTGCGTGCGCGCGGGCCTGTTCCACGACGGCGAAATCGGGCACGCGTGCGCTTTTTGACGGAAGAAACCGGATGGACTGCGTTACGCGAAGGCGGGAGAAAGAGAGATCGGCGGTCTGTGCGGAAAGGCGGCGCATGATGGGTGAATCGACGTACCAGCGGGAGCTGGACGCAGGCGATCCAGAGGCGCGCCGGGCGCCGAGGGCGAGCGCGGCCCATTCCGTGCTCACGCCGCTCTCGCCGCCGGTCGCGGACACGACGGTGGATCGGGTCGTGCCGCCTTACCTTGCGGAGGCCCTTGGCGACGCGGAAAATCTACTGACGTATGCCGCCGAGGAGGGCGTGGCGATCCCGGTCGAGGTCCGAGGTAGCGTGCTGGCCGCGCGCCAGGCGGCAGCGGGTGGATGGACCGACCAGAACGCCCTCAATCTCCTGGGGGCCCTCACGAGCCTGGCCGCGAAGCTCAAGCCGGTATCGGGCGAGAGCCTGCGGGTCTGCGCCGTCGACGAGCTGGCGTCGAAGACGATCTTCTGGCTGCGACTGGGGGCGATCGGTTTGGCCACGATCATCGTGCCATTCTCCGTCCTGGCGTTCGTGGCGCTGGGCACCTGCGAATCGATTCACAAGGGCATCGAGCAGGCGAACGAGCTGGCCGTGACGTTGGCGCGGCTCCCGCCCCGGGCGGGCGCGATCGCCGCTGCCGGTGCGAATGTGCGGGAGTACTCCGACGGCGAGGTCAGGGAGCTGCAGCAGTTCGCCGCGGCGATCCGCGCCATCGATCGCGACGCCACGCAACTGCGGCGCTTCGGTTTCCTGAAGGTCGAAGACCCGTCGGCCGATTGGCCCAAGCGTCTCGAGCTGCCGCCGCCGAGCGGGCTCAACGTCGAGCGCGAGGTCAGCGACAAGATCGGCGTCTACCAGGAGGTGCGGTCCTTCGCGCAGAGCGTGCAGGAGTCGGTGCAGATCACCTTCGGCGCAGTCACTTCCTGCGTGCTCCCCATGCTCTATGCGCTGCTGGGTGCCTGCGCGTTCCTGATTCGCTCGTTCGAGGACCAGCGCCGCAAGCGAACCTTCACCAGGCACGGGCAGCTGCCCGCGCGGATGCTGATCGCGGCCATCGGCGGGCTTGTCGTCGGTCTGTTTGGCAACTTCGGCGACGGCCACACCCATGGCCTTTCGCCGCTTGCTGTGGCGTTCATGGTCGGCTACGCCGTCGACGTGTTCTTCTACTTCATCGACGGTCTCTTGCAGACGTTCGCCCGTCCGCGCTCGGAGGCCGCGACGCGCGGCCCGGCCAACTCGGGCTGATTCCCAATCACATCGAAGGCCCGGCGGCCTGGTCCGCGCGGCGCGAGGTGACGGTTCAGGGCCGCGTCGCGTTTGAGGTGCCGCTCAATGTCCCTGAGGCCAGGACGTGGCTCTGGATGGCCGTGAACACCGCCTGCGCCATCACGCCCGTGGCGACACCGGGCAACGTCGCGACGTTCAGCGCGTAGGCGGTGAAGACGTAAGTGTGGAGGTTTCCGTTCGGGCACGGGCCTTGGTAGGAGGGCGTCCCGGTGCCGGTGATCGCTTGCATCGCGCTGACCGGCGTCGTGATGCTCGCTCCCGCAGGCAAGGTCTCGGGCAGCGCGCGCACGGTGGGGGGGATATTCCAGATCGCCCAGTGGTATCGGCTGATGCTGGTATCGACCAAGACGATGGCGTAGCTCAGCGTGCCGGTCGGGCCCGCGGTCCACGCCAGCGGCGGCGAGTGGCCGTCACCGGCGCAGGTGAACGCCGGCAGGAATGCGGCTCCGTTTGTCAGGGCCGTGCTGGTCAACGTCAGCGTCGCCGGGCCCCCTTGCCCACCGGTGCCCGCACCCCCGGTGCCGGAAGCGGCGCCGCCCGTACCAGCGACCGCGCCGCCCGTACCGCGGACCGCGCCGCCCGCGCCGGAAGCCGCGCCGCCAACTCCACCGGTGCCGGTGACCGCGCCGCCCGTGCCGGAGGCCGTCCCTCCGGTGCCACCGCTGCCCGCCGCGCTGCCGCCGGTTCCGACGGGCGATCCCCCGGTTCCTTTTCCGCCGGTTCCGCCGCCCGTCTGGCCGCCGGCTCCCGAGCCGTCGCTGCTGCTGCTGCCGCACCCCACGACCGCCAGCCCGGGCATGCAGACCGCCAGCAACAACCAGGACCAGGAAACCACGATCATCGATTTGACGGGGGGCATGGGGCCGACACTACAACGCCACTGGAGTGCCCGACAACCCGCCGGGAAGCTTCGACGACCAGACGCCGGCTCGTAGGCCGTTCGACACAGCGGTGTTTCGTGCGCTCGCTACTGTGCGCGAGCGGTCAGGGCAGAATGATCCGACCCGGCGCGCCATTGGCGCCGGATTGCGTGTGGCAGCTGTTGCAGTCGCCGACCGTCTGCTGGGCCGTCATCACCCGCTCTCGGCCCATGTAGATCACCTTCGCCTGGAACGGCAACGCGACAGCCCCGCTGTAGCTGAAGTTGCCGGCCGCATTGGGGGTCAGCGTGGTGTTTTGCCCATTCGCTCCGATGATCACCACCTGGGCGCCGGTGACGCCGCCGTTGACGCCGTTGCACAGGTTCGGTTCGTGCGCCGTTGGAAAGAGGGTTCCAGCGATGGTGAAGGCAGGGGCCTCGCCGCCGGTGGTGGCGTGGCAGCTGATGCAAGCGAGACCTGGATTCATCGAAGGGGAGCCTTGGTTCCCGCCGCTCCATGTCGCGTTGCTGGTACAGACGGGCGGCACGCTGAAGGGATCGATCACGGAGCCGCCATCGGGCGCTCCACATGCCCCTTGCGGATTGCCGGCGGCGTTCCAGTCTTGCAGCACAGCGATCTCTGCCGGGGTGGCGTGGATCGCCGGCGCGGGCGGCATCTGCGCGCTTGCGCTCTGCATGCGGAGCACGGCCAGCTCGGACACCGTCATGGCGGGATTGCTGCGCGCCGGCGCGAGCAGGTCTGCGTAAGTCACCAGCGACATCGGCGCGCCTTGGTTCGGGATGACGCCGTGGCAGGTCACGCATCGACTGGAAAGCAACGCCTGCACGTCGCAGGGGAGCCCGGTTGCGTTCGTCGGCACGCCGGCGTCGGCGCCAGGCCCGCCGGTACTGCTGCCATCGATCGAGTCGCCCGGCAGGCCGCTGAGCCGCACCGAGCATCCTGACGCCAGCGTGACCGCAATCGTCGTGACGCGGACAAGCAAGATGGAGGAATATTTCATGTTCCCTAGTGCCGGGCCCTCGGCAAAATCAGGCAATTGCCTTGTGTTGCGATGCGGCGGGAGCGGCATCACGGAATAGAACATCAATCTGGAGGGGTGTTCGCGGGGTGTTCGCGATCGGTATCGAAGCGGCTCCAGGAAAAGCCCAGCGCCGTCGATATGCAGGGGGGCAGGGCTGACCCTGACCTACCCGCGTGTCGACTTTGTCGCTCCTCACTCTGCGTTCGCGATGGTGGCTGTTGCTGGGGCTCCTGATCCCGGCGGCGTGCGCGCATGCCGACCTCGGGCCGGCGCCGGCGGCGGTACCGGATTCAGCGGCCAGCGCGGTGCTGGGCGCGCCCGTGCCGGCGTTCAAGCGGCCGAGCGTTCAGGGGCCGATCTTCGACACGGCGACCGCCGTCGGTCGGGTGCTGGTGGTCGATTTCTTCGCAGCCTATTGCCCCCCTTGCCAGCGGGCGCTGCCGGCGGTCGAGCGGCTCGCGCGCCAGCGCCGCGACGTGGTGTTCGTCGGCGTGTCGCTGGATGACGACGCGGGGCTGGCGATGCGCCAGGTGTTGCGCCACCGGCTCACCTTTCCGGTGGTGCACGACGCGGGCAACGCGCTGGCGGGGCGGTTCCGGGTGACCGATCTGCCGGCGACCTTCGTGATCGACGGCGCGGGCCGCATCGCCTGGGCCTCGGGTCCTGGACAATCGGAGGGGGCGCTGGACCGCGCAGTGGCGGCGGTGGCGGCGGCCAGGCTGTGAGCGAAGGAGAACGACGATGATGACGAGAAGCGCGCGGTGGCTCGCGGTGTGGGCGGTGGTGCTGATGGCGGTGCCGGGGTGCGCGACCGGCTTTGCTGGCGCGCGCGAGGTCTTGCCGCGCGCCCCGGTGGAGCTGGGCCGCTGCCGGGTGGCCGCCAGCCAGTCGAGCCCGCTGGTGACCGAGTGGCCAGCCTCGGAGAAGGCGAACCTGGAGGCGTTGCTGCGCGCGGGTACCGTCGCGGTGGCCTACTCCGGGTGCAGCATGCGTCTGCTGCCCGATTGCCACGTACGCGGCTCGTACCGGTGGATGCGCACCACGCCCGCCACCGATTCTCTGGAGATCAACGACACCGACGACCTGTACGCCAAGCTGCCGCTCGGCGCCGCCTCGCTGGAGGGAGAGCTCAAGCGAACCGGCAAGCTCACCGTCAAGACGGTGGTCGCGGGCCAGCTGCAGCTCGACGGCGCGGGGGTCAACGACGTTCCCGGCGACGGTGCCTGCGCGCAGGCCACGCACATCATGACCGCGCTCTCGATCGGTGCGTTCGCGCTGACCGCCGACGGCGCGCGCACCCGCCAGCTGGGAGCCAGCGTGTCGGTGGGTGACGCCAAAATTCAGAGCGATCGCGCGGCGTCGCTGCTGCGCTCGGCCGGTGATTTCGATAGCTGCAACAGCAGCACCGCCGAGAATCCCAGCGGCAACTGCGCCTCACCGGTGCAGGCCTTCCTGGCGCCGCTGCCCGGTCGCGCCGCCGACGAGGGGCCGCCGGGGACGGTCAAGGTCGACTTCATCTCGGGCAATCCAACCGCGCGCTGGGATGTGTACGCCGACGACCAGGTGATCTGCACGACCCCGTGCGCGCGCTTCGTCCATCCAGCCCGTCCGCTGCTGCTGCGCGCGCGGGACGACGGCTGGATGACGGTCCCCGACAAGGTGCAGGTGCCCAGCCTCCTCGACACCGGCGCGGGTGCACACCTGCAGCTGCGCGCGCAGCCGACGGCGCGCGGCGAGCTGGCGGCGGGCATCACCTTCACGGCGTTCTCGGGCATGGCGGTGCTCACCGGCGTCACCCTGGGATCGGTGGGCTGCCTGGCCGGCCACTCCGACGCGATGTGCACGGGGGGCCTCATCTCGCTGGGCGTCGGTGGGCTGGGGCTGGCGGGCAGCATCTGGATGATCCGGGACGCGCAGCCGCGCGCCGACGTTCTGCCCGAGGACGGCGGCATGATGCTGGCGCGCGCGCGGCCTCGCCGTCTGCTGCTGGGTCCGGGCGTGATCGCCGGGACGTTCTAGCTGGCTTCCGGATAGCTATTCGACCGGGACGGGCTCGGCCGGATAGCGCGAAAGCCCTTTTTCGCCATGGATCACGATGCCCAGCTGGTCGTAGACGACCCGTCGACCATCCTCCAGATCGTAGTCGTGCCAGCGCTCGACGAATTGCTCGCGCGTCAGGTAGCCGTATCCTGAGCGAATCGACGGGTCCATCACGTAGACGCGATCGCTGTCGAGCCCAACGACCACGACGTAGTGTCCGTCCTCCCAGTGGGTTCGCCAGTCTGCCACCGGGCTCGTCGCCCAGGCCTGCAGCGCGACGATCACGACGCCGCCGTGCGACAGCTCGCGATCGAGATCGGCCAGCGCGAGGCCGGTGCGCGGGTCGGCCGTCAGCCCGAAGCGCCGCGCCTCGGCCACGATGTTGACGACGCGGGTGCCGTCGTCGGGGGTGGCCCCTATCTCCTCGTCGAGCCTCGACTCCGGTCCGTCGAACACGCCGAAGTAGAGCAACGTCGCCATCAAGGACGCGCCCCCGCAGGTCCAGGGCCAGGCCTGTGACACCAACGGCACCGGCAGGAGGTTGGGCGCGGGCGCGGCGTGCGGAGCGCGTTCGGCCGCCGACGGAACATCCGCAGATGGAAAAAAGAAGAAGGCCGGCAGAACGAAGAGGGCGACCCCCGCTACCGTCGCGGCGACCTTGGTGCGCCCGTGAAATGGCATCTCCAACTGCTCAAGGTGGGTCCGGAGCGAGCGGTGCGCCAGGCGCGGACGTCAGTTGATCACCCGGTTGATCTTGCCCGATCTTGCCCCGATCTTGGCCGAATGGTCGAGACTAGTGTCCTGTGACAGGACACTAGTTGCGCATGCGGACCTGGTAGGGACCGATGGTGGTCACCTCGTGGTAGTGCGCGTTCAGGTAGTCGTCGAGGAAGGTCGACCCGCGTTTGCTGCTGTCATTGAACGACTCGGTCCATTCCTGGCTGTTGGACAGGATGGCGACGCGGGTCTTCTTCCTTTCCAGGTCGGCCACCATCTCGCGCTGCACCGCTTCGCGGGTGACGATACCGGGATCGTACTGAAGATAGCGGGTTGCGCTGGGATGGCCGATGACGAAGAAGAGATCGACCTCGTTGACGGCGACCAGGGCGTGGCTTCGATTGCCCGCGAAGACCGGTTCACGCGGCTCGATCGTCTGCGCCAAGAGCTGGCGCAACTGACGGCGCGGCCCGGCGTACATGTCGCCGATGCCACGGGTGAGTGGCGACCCGTCCTGGTCCACCTCAGCAGCCCCCTCCGGAAGCAGCGGGCCGGTGGGCGGATAACGTTCCCAGAACGCCCGCGCGCCGAACGCCATCACCGCGGCGCCAATCAGCATCGCCGGCAGGGCGAAGGCGCGCCCCGGCCGTGCACGCCAGGTGTACGGCAACGCGCCCGCCAGCAGCGCGCCTGGCGCGACCACGCCCAGGGCGTGGAACCAGTCGGAGCGGCCCAGCGCCTGCGGCAGGACCGCGACGGCCAGCGCAGTGAGCGAAGCGGCCAAGACCGGTTGGACGACCGGTTGGACGACCGGTTGGATGCCCGGTTGGATGCCCGGTTGGATGCCCGGTTGGACGACCAGTTGGATGCCCGGCCGGATGCCCGGTTGGATGTCGGCACCTCGGAGTGCGCGCAAGAAAGCCAGCGCCCCCAGCACCGGCCCCACAAAGACGATCGCAAAGGTCATGGCGTCGAAGGTCGCCAGGAACGCGGGCATCCGCCAGGGAAGGTGCGCGATCACGATCGGATCCATCATCGGCGGCAGCGGGTGCTTGCGCGCCGGCAGCACGAAGTGGAGCTGGTCGGCGTAAATGTCCTTGTAGATGGTCCGCCACGGCGCGTGCAGCAGCGTGGGCACCCAGAAGATCAGCAGCGGCAGCGCCGCGCCGGCGGCGACCCAACCCGCGGCGCGCGCGGCATCTCGCGCTGGCATCCGGCGCTGGTACATCCACACCGCGACCAGGGGCGCCAGGCCGCTCGCGTAGTAAATCAGCAGGTCGTGGCGAAAGCTGAGCGTTCCACCCAGCAGCAGCCCGACGACGATCAGGCGATCCGGCGCGAGCCTCTTCGCGGCACGCTCCAGCGCGATCGTCGAGCCGAGCGCGCACAACATCGCCACCAGCCAGGCCCAGGGGATGGTCCACATCTCCCCGAGCCACAGCGCCACCAGGCCGGCGGGCAGCAGCGCGAAGCGCCGCAGCGCCAGCCGGCCGCCGACCAGGCCACACATCGCGGCGATGCCGACGCGCAGGGTCTCGGACAGAAATCGTCCGACCAGCACGTGCGTCCCGAAGATCCGCCACAGGCCGCGCAGCAAGAAGTAGATGCCGGGCGGATACTGCGTGTAGAAATCGCGATACGGCCAACCGCCCCAACGGAGGGTCTGCGTGTGGCTGAGCAGGATCCCCTCGTCGTAGTAGTTGAGGGTCATGCGCGTGCCCTGGATGATCTTGTAGAGGGCCATCACCAGGCACGCCGCCCCCACGGCGTCGAAGAACAGGTGATCCAGGCGGCGGCGCCGGCCCCCGCTCAAGCGGCGATCCTGCGCGGAAACTGAAACTCCTTCACCTCCGAGGCGACGCGGCTCTGCTGGCCGGCCTCCGCCAGCATCGCCGCCGCCGTGACGATGCCGGATCCGAGCGCCGTTCCCGTCGACGCCACGGACGGGTGGGTGCGGTAGTTGCCGGTGTAAAACAGGTTCGGGTGGCGTGGGCTGCGCACCGGCGGGTTGCGATAGCCAACCCGGAACACCGGCGAGTACATGGGGACGCGGACCAGTCGCGTCCATTTGGTCTCGAGCTCGAACCCGAACAGCCCCCGGAAGTCATCCCGGTAGCGCTGCCAGATCTGGTCCTCGGTCTCGTGAAACATGGGCCGGTCGCGATAAAGGTGGGTCACGAAGTTGAGACAGGTCTCTCCCGGGGCGCCGATGGTCGGGTTCAGCGCAGAGAGGTTGAAGATCGCGCACGCGCTGTGTCGCACCGAGGTCAGGTTCAGCCAATAGAACGGCGGCACCACCGGTTGGTCGGTGGTGCACAGCGCGGACAGCAGCGCGGTGTAGCGGATCGAACGCAGCTCGTCGCTCGCCTCGGCGGGCAGCAGGCGCAGCATGACCTCGACCGGCAGTGCGCTCACGAACAGGTCGCCGGTCAGGGACGTGCCGTCGTCGAGGTCGGCGCGCCGGACCTGGTCGTCCTCGCAGTGCAGCGCGGTCACGGTCCTGCCGGTCAGCACGCGCACGCCGTCGCTGGCGAGCAGCCCCGTCAGCCCCTCGCACAGCGCGGTGGTCCAGTTGGTGCCTGGGATATAGCCGAGGGGTGCCGACCCTTCTCGGTAGCTGAGGCGGGCGCCCAGCCAGGAGCCGCTCACTTCCGCGCAGGGCAGCTGGAACTTGAGCTGGGTCAGTGGTTCGAACAGCGCCCGCCGCACGCCGGGGGAACCATAGCGATCGACGATCTCGGCCGCGCTGGCGTTTTGCCATCGCTCCCAGTCCGACTGCATGAACGCGTACAGCATCAGACGGATGAAGCGCAGCTTGTCGACCAGCGACATGGGAAAGCGCAGAAAGTCGAGCGGCTTGGCCAGGTCGTAGAGCCGGTTGTTGCTCTCGAACAGCATCCGGATCCGACGCCATTCAACCCGGCCGCCCAGGCCGAGCCGCTCGAGGAAGTACAGCAGCGTGCGGTCGCGATGCAGGATGTGGTGGTAACCGAGCGGATAGAGAAAACCGTTCTGCTCGATGCTACCGGCGAGGCCGCCCAGACGGGACTCGCGTTCGACGATGGTGATGTCTCGATAGCCCGCCTGCGCGAGGACGTGCGCCGTCGCGATCCCCGAGAGCCCACCGCCCAGGATCACCACAGAGCTTCGTCCCAACCTGACTGGCCTCACTGTCACGGTCTTCAGCCCCTCACACAGCCCGCGCGCAACCTAGCAATCGGGCGGCATCGGATGCAACTGGTGATTCAGTTCTCGGGCGTAGCCGACGCTTTTCCCGGCCGGAAGAGCTCCCCTCGTTACAAACCATGCGCAAATGCCAGTGCAAAAATCGTGACCCGGCGAACAGCCCCCCAAGGTGGCAGGTCCGGACGACTGAACCACGACCGAAATGTCCGGGTGGCCGTTGAAAGTCGAGGAGTCGCTCGGGTGGAGTCGGTCAGCCATGCGGCGAGACGCGGGGTTACAAGATGGTCCGTGTCGCCGATGCGGGGTCCGAATGTTGCACAACGGGAGTCAATGCGACCAAACAACAACCTGTCGAAGGCGCCGTCGAAGGCCCCTTGTCTCGGGCGCTTCGCGGTGAGGTCGGTCTCGATCCTCCTCTCACTCTTCGGGGCTGCCGCATGCTCCTCGACTGGACCCTCGACGCCGGTCGACGGTTCGCATGACACAGGGACGGTGCACGACGCGACAACCGATGCGCCTCCTGCGGACGTGGGGTTGGATGTTGCGCCAGATGTCGCGCCGGATGTCGCGCCGGATGTGGCGCACGACGTTGTGCCGGACGTCGCGCACGACGTCGCGCCGGATGCGACTCACTTGGACGCGGGCCTCGACGCAGAGGTGGGGCAAGGGGACGGCGGAGCCGACGCAGCTTGCAGCGGGACCGCGCCGCTCTGTTTTGGCGGCAACATCACCTTCTGTTGCGGAAACGACCCGGCCGGTGCGGCCGTTTGCAGCGGCGGGGCCTGGATGTGCGGCTCGGCGCCGGCGCCGGGATGCAGCGGAATAAGCTGCGTGCCTCCTCCGGACGCGGGAAGCGACGCGGGCCCGCACGATACCGGGCCGGGATAGCCGATTCGCGCCGACGGCGCCGCTGCTCGCTCGATTCACTGGCAGGGCAGGTCGAAGCCCATGAAGTTGAACCGGCAGCTGGGATCGATTTCGTGCCAGTGCATGGGCAGGCCCTTGCCACGCACGCGTCCCCAGCGGAAGGTCGCGATCCGGCTGCACCCCTCCACCCGGGCGAGCGTCGGTTCTTCGACGACGATCTTCAGCGCGTCCGGCTCGCAGCGCATCTTTTCGGCCGCCGCCGCCGCCAGCTCGCCCCGGTGTTCGCTCACGGCGGGGTGACGCGCCTGCCAAGAGCGCCGAATTTGAATGAATCCCAGCATGAACACCGCGCCGCCCACGAACATGATGAGCAGGAAGGCTGGCGTGACGGGCGCTCTCTTGATTTCGGTCGTCGACATTCGCGTCGCCCAATCGACGTCAGACAAAGGTCAGGCCGACGGGCATCTATTTCAACGAATACGCGCGCAATTGTTCCCCTGGCTGACATTAGTCTCGTCCCGAATAGGGTCAGCTGCGACGTCGCCGAATCAACGCACTGAAATCGGTAGGATTCACGATCTGGACCGGCCGGTGAGCGGGGCGAAGGATCACCTTGAGACCGAGCAGATCCCGGGCGTCGAGGGTGACGAGGTAATCGGCCTGAGCTTCGAGGGCCGTCGCAGCGACTGGATTGTCATTGGGGTCACTCGGCACCACTTCTAAGTCACGGTATTCGCCGGCTATCGTTTCGGCGAACTGCTGAAGCCCGACTCGGATCAGCGCGACGTCGTCAAGGCTGAGGTGTGTCTGCTTTCTGAGCCTCGGGCGACACAGAACCTCCACCAGCTCGTCGAGGATCGCGGACGACGTAATCAGAACGAAGGCACCGCGCCGAGCCGCACGCAACAACTGACCGCAAGGTCCGTCGGAGCGGAGCACCGCGCTGACGAGAACACTCGTGTCGAATACGGCTCGCAGCCCTGGCACGATTCAGCCGCGATGCCGTCGTGCCCGATGCCGTCGTACCTCGCGGACCGTCGTGACGATGTCGCGGTCGAGCTTTTCGTCGTCAACGCCAGTCCGCCGTACCCGGCGTTGGGTGCCCTGGATAGCCGACAGAGACACCTTCTTTCCCTCGGCGATCATCACCTGGGCGAGGATCTTGGCCCGGTCTGTATCCGCCAGCGCTTGGATGCGCTCTGCCAACGCCTTAACCTCTGCTTGAACTCGAGCCATGCGCCCAACCTGGTCGGGAAGATTACCACGGGCTTTCGCGTGCCCTCCATTCTCGTGCGCGACCGCCGGGCCGCCTAGGCCACGCGCGGAATCAAGCTCGCGCACAGATCGCGGCCGATGCGGTCGGCCTCGGGGTGGCCGGTCTGGATGAGGAACGCCTCAATCGTCGATAGCAGCGTGTTGCCCTCCTGGGGCACGAAGGCCCAGCCTCTCACCCGCGGGCCGTCGATCAGCAGGTCGTTGGCGACGACCAGCGCGTGCGCGTACAGGCGGCCCTGAAATCCGTAGCGGCGGCCCAGCTCGAAGACGCGGTTCGAGTCGAACTTGGCGGTCGTTGCCAGGCGCGGTTCGGTCTTGAAGTCGGCGACGATGTCGGCGGCGGCGCGCGGCGACCGCAGGCGCACGTTGAAACGGACGGCGTGCATGAGCTGGCTCGGGGTGGTGATGTCCGAGCTGGTCACCTGCGGGGCGAGCCCGAGGGTGGCGAAGACCCTCGCCGCGTCCGCGGCGTGATGCGTGCCGTGGCGCGGGTCGCGGTGGCGGCTCACGACGTTGGCGCCGACCATGCGCTCGCGGCTGCCCAGGTCCTCGCAGCGGCGGACACAGACCAGGTCGGCCTCGTCGAGGCGTTCGAGCCGCGGCCCGCCCAGCACGCGGAGCAGCGTCGCGGTCGCGTGGGTGTTGCACGAAGCGATCTGCACCAGGCGCTGGCCGGTCACTGCCTCGGGGTTGATTCCGCCGACGAAGGGGACGCCGAAGTCGGTCTCGCTCCCCTGGGCCGAGGCGCCGCGCAGGTTGCCGAGCCCGAGGTAGGCGTCGCGGTCGCGGAGCGCGGCGCCGGCCCGGCGGCAGTCGAACAGGTAGTCGACCGACTCGAGCAGGTCGCGCGCCGCCGCTTCGGTCGGCGGGCGCACCACCCGCGCCCCGCGCTGGGCGAGCTCGACGAGCTCCGGTTGTTCGAAGGCGTGCGCCTCGCGGACCTTGCGCACGACGACCTCGCGGATCCCGAGCAGCGCCCGGTGCGCCAGTAACAAATTCGCGAGGGTGGTGCCGATGTTCCCCAGGCCGTTGACGAGCACCCTCACGCGGCCCTCCTGCCAAGCGGGCGCAACGCCCGCCGCACCCGGCGCTTGCCGAGCAGCGGAACCAGCGACGACACGGCGAGGATGCGAAGATCCAGGGCGACCCCGCAACGCTGAACGTAGCGGCGGTCGAGGAGCCAGGTCGCCCGGGCGCTGACAACGGTGCGCTTGCCCGATCTGCGCAAGTCCGGTGAGACCGGGTCGAACCGACCAGCGCGCGGCGAATCGTTCGCCGCCCCAGCCGAGGCGTGCCGACGTCGGCGCCGGTCAGCGGGCGCGGGCCGACCAGCGCCATGTCACCCCGCAGGACGTTGAGCAGCTGCGGCAGCTCGTCGACGCCGAGCTCGCGCAGCACGCCCCCGAGGCGCGTGACCCGGCCGGCAGCCATGGTCCGCAGCTTGACGATCCGGAACGGCCGGCGCCCCCGGCCGAGGCGCTCCTGACGGAAGAACACGGGCGCGCCGTCGAACACCCGGATCATCGCCACGGCGAGGGCGAGCGCTGGACTCGCCAGCGCGAGCCCGACGGCCGCGCCGACGATGTCGAGCGCGCGCTTGCCGATCAGACGCGCGCGCACGGCCCCTCCGGCTTGCGAAACAGGTAGTGAATCGCCGCCGTGTGGCGATCCTCGACCGAGAGCCGCCCGAGCCGCCCGGTCCGCAGCCAGGCCGGCACGCCCGCCTCGCCGGCCGCCGCGACGTCGGCGTTACCGTCGCCCTCGCCGTCGCCGTCGACGTAGCGCTTGTCCGGCAGGACGAAGCGGCGCATGGCGATGCGCTCGAAGCCGGCGGCCTGGAACAGCGCCAGCACCTCCGTCGGCGCGAGGCGGTTGTGGAACATCAGGCGGTGGCCGAAGAGGGTGCGGTGGACGGCGTCGGGCAGGGCCATGTGCGCGAGGAAGGGCCAGCTCGGATCGACGTGCCGCAGGTGATCGCGGTGGTCGTAGACGTGGGAGGCGACGCCGCCGGGACGCAGGACGCGGAACGACTCGCGCAGGAACGCGGCCAGCACGGCGGGGCGGTAGTGCTCGAGCACGCCCCCCGAGTGGCACAGGTCGGCGGAGGCGTCGGCGAGCGGCAGCCGCGCTGGATCGGGGGCGAGCGCGGCGCGCGTGCCGGTCGCCCGAAACAGCCCTGCCACGGTGGCCGTGGAGTCAGCCAGACCGGCCGAGGACGGCGCGCCGCGCCGGCACGCGCTGCGTCGTCGTGCACGAAGGGCGCATCGAGCACGCCGCGGATCGCCGTCGGCGGCGTAGCCATCGGACGGTGGGTCGGCGGTCGCGGTCACGATCCCGCCCTGGCCGGTCAGGAGGTAGGCGGCGAGCGGCGCGAACGGAACCGGCCCCGGCTCGTGAATCCAGATGGTGCGCCCGGCGAGCTCCAGGCCGCAGCGGTCGCGCCAGACCCCCGCATACCCTGGCCAGACCCGCTGCAGCTTGCGCAGCACGCGCCGCTGCGATCGCAGCAGACCGGCGCGTCAGTGCGTGGTACGCGCGCGTCCCTCCGGGGAGGTGCGCCACCGTGAACAGCAACGAAGCGTGGGCGATACCGCGAAGCATGGACCCGGACGTTGCAGACCCTGTGCCGAGGGCCAGGGATTGCAAACTCCCCGGCGCGGGCGGTCTTCACCGGCGCCACCTCCCGGAGCATGTATTTAATCTATAGAACATAGATACACCGCGCTCCCACGTCTCCCGTAGGGTTCGTCGCCGCATTGACGGGACGCGCCAGCGACGGCAGGTTTCATCGCGCGGCAAGTGGGGGAGTCGATGGAGGGGGAGCAAGCGCACGGGAACGCGCCGGACATTCGTCGCGTCGGACTGCATCCTGACTTCTGGTACCCGTTGGCGCGGTCGCGAGATGTCGCCCCGGGACAGACCTGGCTGACGACGTTCGGCGGCGAGCCGATCGTGCTGGCGCGCGGCGAGAGCGGCAACGTGTTCGCGCTCGACGATCGCTGCGCGCACCGGCAGTTTCCGCTGCACAAAGGCGTGGTGTGCGGCGAGCTGCTCAAGTGCGCTTACCACGCCTGGAGCTATCACGCCGATGGGCGGGTCGCGGGCATTCCATACATGCCGAAGGACGCCTGCCGTCCCGCGGGGGTCAGAAGCTACGCGTGCCGCGAGGCCTACGGCCACGTCTTCGTCTTCACGGGCGATCGCGAGAAAGCCGACAGCGTCCCCTTTCCGCATTTGCCGGGCTTTCATTCCAGCAAACGCCGCACCATGCACTTCCGGCGCAAGGTCGATTGCCACTACTCGTTCATGCACGAGAACCTGATGGACATGAACCACCAGTTCTTGCACCGCGGGATCATGGGCACGC
Organism: uncultured Pseudomonadota bacterium; assembly: GCA_963778795.1. Classification (GTDB taxonomy): domain Bacteria; phylum Myxococcota_A; class Polyangia; order Fen-1088; family Fen-1088; genus DASRQZ01. The sequence continues at coordinate 1,073,331 of CAVZVU010000001.1, forward strand.
TGCACCCGACGCTGATTGATTTCACCCAGGGTAACGACTGGGTCGAGGCGCGGTATCGTTTCAGGCGTGCCGGCGGCCACGGGGATCGCGGCGCCAACCTTCTGCTGGCCGGCCGGCGGGCTGCGCATGAGACCGCGCAGCCCGCCGGCGACGTCATGACCATCCGCACGCAGTATCCCTATCAGACCCTTCGCATCTGTCGCGCCGGCTCGGACGATCCGGCGTTCGAGCTCTGGACCGCCTACGTGCCCCACGACCGCGAGCAACGCAGCCACGTCAGCGTGGGGCTGCTGATGATCGAAAAGCCCTCGGTCCCGGGCCTGATCCACCTGTTCTGGCCCGTCATCCGCCGCTTCGCGGAGGCGGTGTTCAAGGAGGACCGCATGGCAGTCGAGGCCGAGCAACGCGCCTACGACGCGCAGCGCGCCGACTGGAACCAGGAAGTGAACCCGGTGATCCTGGCGCTGCGCGACGTGCTGATCCGCAACGGCGTGCCGATGCGAGAACCGGCGCGGCTGGCTACTTTGGCGTTGCGCTGACCTCGGCGGCGCGCGCGGGGCTCTCAGAGGCCGACGGCGATCTCGACCAGGGCGGGATCGACCGCGGTGGGGATCGCGACGCCCATCCATGGGCCCTCGCGCTGGACCTGATACTCCAGCGTCGTGGTCTCGCGCGGGCAAACCGTCGAGAAGACCAGGGTGTCGCGCAAGGCGCGTTCGCGGCCGGCGCCGGCGCAGCGGATCGCCAGGTGTTCGGGCGGGTCGCCGGCCTGGGTGCGCAGGATGCCCTGCACGCGCCGCAACGTGACCGGCGGCGGAGGGTCTGCCGGCGGCGCCGGTGCCGCCATTCGACAACTGAACGAGACCGAGTTTTCGCCCGCCTCCAGCGTCAGGGTCCGGGTGTCGGGGATACAGCCTTCGCCGAGCGCTGCGAGTTCGATCGGTTCCCCGACCGGCAATCCCGTGACGCGGCAGCTCCCCTCGGTGGAGCCGCAGCTTTGCTCGCCGACCGTGGCGGTCATCCTTCGATTCGGCGCAGCGTTCCCCGGCGCCTCGACCCGGACCACCAAGTTGGCCAACCCTTCGAGTGGATCGGTCCGGCACGGTGGATTGAGACAGATGGGCGGGGGATCGCCCTCGGGCGGGACCGCGATCCGCTCCTCGACGTCCCAGCCCGGACCGGTCGCGATCACCGTGACCTCGGGTTGGTCAGCCGGTAACGTGAGCTCGAAGCGACAGTCGCCTTCGAGATCGGCCGACGCGTCGCCGTCGCTGCCGCTGGCGTCATCGTCATCGTCGCTGTCATTGCCGTTGTCCTGGCGCGGGCGCGCGGGGACGGGGCGATCGTCAGGGGGCGTCACGGCCACCCTGACCCGCGTCAGGGGACACAGGGTGCCGCGCGCGAATCCTACGGCACCGCGCAGGACCGGCAGCCGAGCCAGCGTGACCTCCAGCCCCTCCAGGGGGGCGGAGACGCCACGGATCGTCGTCGTGCGGATGCCTTCGCCGCTGAACACCAGGTCGTAGGAGTGACCGGCCCGCAGACCGGAGAAGGTGAAGCCGTCGCCGTCGCCGTCCATGGCGCCCTTCCCCTGCACGAACGTGGTGCCGGGGCGCAGCGCGTACAGGGCCATCGACGAGACATCATCGGGAATCGCGCCGTGGATCTGGCCGGTCACGGTCACGGCTGGTTCCAACGTGATGGTGACCTCGCGCGCGACGCCATCCGCCAGCCACACGTTGGGCTCGACGCCGACCAGATCACCGGCGTTCGCGGTCAACGAGTAACGGCCGGGCGGCAGATGCAGCTCGAAGCGATCGGACTTGGGCTTGCGCTGCGCGTGGACGCTGCTGCGGCCGTTGTCGGCGACGACCGTCAGATCATCGAGCGCCTCGGCCAGATCCGACGCGATCTGCTCGTCGCCCGCGGGCGCGACCACCCGCCCCTTGAGGTGAGCGACCCCGATGCGCGTGGGCCGTCGCGGCGGCGCCGGTCGCGGCGGCGTCCAAGAGGATGACGGCGATGACGACCGCAAGGGTTCCGGCGCGGGAGCGATCGGTTGGTCCACTTCGGCTTCCACCGGCGGTGGGGACTCGGCGCCGCGGCGCGGTCGCTGCAGCACCCGCTTGAACTCGACGAGCAACGCCACCAGAGCCAGCCCGAGAACGGCGACGACGAGCGCCACGCGAAATCGCATGCCGAACCTCCGACACCGCCACTCTAACGTGGTTCCGGAAATTCAGCACGGGCTGTCTCCATTTCCCGGGTCGCGGCGTACCTTCATCTGCAGGCCGTGGCGTCCCGCGTCGGGGTGGGTTTGCGGGCGACGGCGTCCGGCGAGACAATGTCGCCCATGCATTTCATGCCGGGGCTGAGGCGAGGTCTGCTTGCGGGGACGGTCGCGGTGACGGCGGGCGGCTGTTTCCTGTGGGCGTCGGTCGCGTTCGCCGCGGACGGTGTGGTGACGGTGCTGGAGTCGGAGGCTCATTCGGCCCCCTTCCAGGTGGCGCCGGTCGTGCGCCGGCTTCGCATCGGCGACAGAGTCTCGGCTGACGAGCACTCGGCAGACGGCTGGCGACGCGTGCGCCTGACCGACGGGACGTTCGCCTACGTGCCCGAGGCGGAGGTTCAGATCGTCCCACCCGCGCCCGCCGCCGCCGCGCCGGCCGCGGCGGGTTCGCCAGCGACGGCGGGCACACCGGTCGCACCGCCTGCGCCCGCCACGCTGCCGTTGCGAGCGACGGTGAAAGTCCTCGAGCTCACGGCGCGCGCAGCCCCGTCATTCGATGCCCCGGTGCTGCAGGTCCTTGCCCAGGGCACCGAGCTCGCGGTGTCAGGCGGCGTGACGAACGGGTGGCGCGAGGCGGTTCTCGGCGACGGGCGAAAGGCCTACGTGGCCGACCCCGGCCTCGAGATACGCGCCGCGACGACGGGCGCCGCGACCTTGGGCGCGCCGGCACGACCTGCTTCGATCGCGCTGACCCCGAGAATCTACGTCAAGGACGTCGACCACCTGGCGGAGTTGGTCAGGGACGATACCGTCGTCAGCCCCATGGCCGAGAGCCTGGTCACGCGCAGGAACGCCGCCATCGGCGCCATGGTCACCGGGGCGGGTGTGGGCCTGCTGCTGATCATCCTGAGTGCCACGTCGTTGAAGACGACAAAGCTGCCTCGACGCAGACCCTCAGTTCTGCACCACAGAGCCGAACGAGGGGCTGTTTGTGGGCGGTCTCGGGCTCATCGGCCTCGGGAATCTCGTGGGTCTGCTCGTCTATCCCAAGCGGAACGACCTTCTCGACCTCGTCAACAACTGGAATGCGCGCCACGTCGACAACCAGTTCAGCATCGAGTCGCGCGAGCTGGGCGTCGGCGGCCACTGATCGTGAGAGTCGGGTGAAGGCCGTTGGTCCGACCCCTGTGACCATCGCGGTGGTCGGCGGTGCCGGCGCGATGGGGCGCATCACCGTGCGCGATCTGGCGGAGACCGCCGGCCCCGAGGTGACGATTCTGGTCGCCGACCGCAACCAGCGGGCGGCGCGGCAGCTGGCGCGCTCGTTCGGCGGCGCGCGTGCGGGCGGTCGGTGTCGACGTCACCCGGGTGGCGGCGACGGCGCGCGCGCTCGAGGGCGCGTTCGCGGTCATCAATTGCTGCCAGCACCAGTTCAACCTGCCGGTGATGGAGGCGGCGCTGCGCGCGCGGGCGCACTACTGCGATCTCGGCGGGCTGTTTCACGTCACGCGCCGGCAGCTGGCGCTGCACGCGCGCTTCAAGCGGGCCGGCTTGCTGGCGCTGCTGGGGATCGGCGCGGCGCCCGGGATCGTCAACGTGCTGGCGCGCGCCGCCGCCGACGACCTGGACCGCGTGCACGAGATCCAGATCCTGGTCGGCGGCGTCGACCGAACGCCGGGACGCGAGACCGGCATCCTCGGCGCGTCCTATTCGATGGAGACGATCCTCGACGAGGCGTCGCTGCCGGCGGCGATCTTCACCGGCGGCAAGTTCGCCTTCGTCGAGCCGATGAGCGGCGCCGAGGCGGTCGACTTCCCGGCGCCGGTCGGCCGGCGCCACCCGGCGCGCACGCTTCACTCCGAGGTCGCGACGCTGCCGCTCAGCTACCGGCGCAAGGGGATTCGCGAGGTCAGCTTCCGCATCGCGTTCTCCGATGCGCTGGCCGAGCGGCTGCGGTTCCTGCACGCGCTGGGCATGACGTCGCCGGCGCCGCTGGCGGTGGGCAAGACCCGGGTGGCGCCGCGCGATCTGCTGGCGGTGCTGCACGCGCGCCTGCCGCGGCCGGCCGCCGGCGGGCCGCCCGACGAGTACGAGGTGCTGCGCGTGATCGTGCGCGGCACGCGCGCCGGCGAGGAGGTGCAAGAGGTGCTCGACTGCCACACGCCCGGGATCGCCGCCTGGGGCGTCGGCGTCGACGTCGACACCGGCTGCCCGCCCTCGATCGCGATGCAGCTGCTGCACGCGGGCCAGATCACCGCGCGCGGGGTGCTGCCCCCCGAGCAGGCGATCCCGACGGCGCCGTTCTTCGCGGCGCTCGCCCGGCGCGGCATGCGCATCGAGCGGCGCCGCACCGTCACATCCCGCCGATGATGATCAGTTGATGCTCAGATGTTCGGCCGGCGCAGCGGCAGCGGCGCGGTGTCGGCGCGGTAGCCGCCAAGGCCGGCGGGAATCAGCCACAGGCGCGCGAGCAGAAAGTAGATCACCATCGGCAGCGATCACCGCCGGGCCCGACGCGGTGAGGGTGCGCACCGGGCCGCGCGCGGTCAGGCTGACCGGGTCGAGCAGCCAGATGTAGAGCAGCTGGCCGAGCAAGCACGCAGCCGAGCGCCGCGAGGTTGAGGCCGCCGTGAAAGCGGTAGTGACCCTCGGGCGCGTCCTCGAAGATCTGCGACAGGTTCAGCCGGCCGCGGCGCAGCAGCAGATAGTCGACCAGCAGCACGCCGGAGATCGGCGCGAACATCGTCGCGTTGTAGGCCAGGAAGGCCGACCCTTCGGCGTACAGCCGCTCGGGCGCCACGACGTAGACCAGCACGGGAATGAACGCGCACGCGCTGAGCGCCGGCCAGGGCAGCTTGCGGAACGCCCGCACGAAGGCCAGATGTCGGCAGGCCAGCACCGCGGTCGACATCATGATCGCCGAGGCCGACACGTTGGCGATCGCCGACCAGCGCCAGCGCCATCACGCCGAAGATCGGGCCGCCCACCTTCAGCATCCACAGCGTCGGATCGTACGAACGGTAGAGCAGCCCGGCCAGCAGGCCGGTGCAGCAGACGACGCCCATCGCCAGGCCCATGGTGAGGATCTGCGGATAGAGGCTGTTGCGCTGGGTGTCGGTGTTGCGCGCGAGATAGCCGATCCCCGGCCACCACGAGAACCCGGCGCCCAGGCCGTATTCGAGCGCGAGCACGTAGCCGAGCCGCGCATCCGGCGCCGGCTCCAGCGGCGGCCGCTGCACCACCGCGGCCCAGCCGCCGTCGCGCAGGATGACGTAGAACAGCAGGCCGGTCACCAGCACCAGCCCCGGCGTGACGATGGCGTTGAACACGTTGAGGATGTGAACGCCGCGCACGACGATGGCGTAGGCGGCGACGACCCCGGCGCCGACGGCGACGCGCACCAGCCACGGGCCCGCGGCAGCGCCCAGCGCGGTCGCGACGTTGGCGACGCCGCGGCCGAACATCACCAGGATCATGCCGGTCCAGCCGATCTGGTTGATGACGTAGAAGATCAGGATCACCTTGGCGCCCTTCTGACCGAAGCAGGACTTGGTGTAGTCGATCTGCTCCAGGCCGTAGCGGTTGCAGGCCAGCGCCGACGCGCCGGCTGACAGCGTCACCCCCAGCACGCAACCGGCGATCAGCGCCACGACCCCCTGCACGGCGCCGACCACGTTCGCGGCGTAGCCGCCGATGAGAAAGCACCAGGCGGCGACCGCGTAGGTGAACCCGGTCGCGAGGATCCCCTTGGTCGAATACTCGCGCTCGCCGCGCAGCAGCGGCAGCCGGCCGAAGAGCGCTTCGTCGCGCAGGCGGGCGGCGAACGGCGCCGGCGCCGGCACCGGCGCAGCTATGTCCCTGGGCGCGCCGGTCATCGGTAGATCCAGACCGCCAGCGCCGGCAGCAGAATGAAGAGCACGATCATCAGCGCAGCGTCGCCCGCCCCAGAGCGCCCGAAGGCCTCGTCGGGGGTGCTGCCGAGCTCGACGATCCGCCGCTCGAGCTCGGCGTGCAGCGCGCGGGTGTAGGCGGCCTCGGGTCCGTCGCCGAGCGACGGCGGCTCATCGTCTGGCGGCATCTGTCTCCAATCTTGGACTGGATCCTTGGTTGCAGGTGTCGGCATCAGCAAAAAAACTTCCGAAGCACTGGCCACGCGACCGTCGGAGCGCCCAAGATTGCACGCCGTGCGTCGACTCGCGAAGTGCATCGCTCTCCTTGTTCTGACCACCGCCTGCCGATCGCGCGCGCCCGTGGCGCCGTCGGCCGCGCCGGCAGCGGCTGCCGCCGACCTCGCCGTCGACTTCGCCGCCCTCGCCGGCGCCGCCGCGGGTGATCGTCGTCGGCGGCGGCATCGCCGGCCTGGTCAGCGCGTACGAGCTCGGCAAGCGCGGGATCGCGACCGAGGTCCTGGAGGCGAGCGACGGCTGGGGCGGTCGCGTCGCCACCGCCATCTACGGCGACGCACACCTACGGCGAGTACGGCATGCAGGAGATGTGGGCCGACAGCCCGCTGCTCGGCATCGCGCGCGCCCTCGAGGTGCCGCTCGACGACAAGGCGGAGACGCCGTACTCGAGCGTGGTCATCGACGGCAAGCTCATCCCCTTCGTTCAGCCGAACGCCGACGCCTTCTTCGCGTCGTTCCTCGAACCCGCGCGAGCGCGCGGCCCTGCAGGCGTGGCTGGAACAGCGCGAAGGCGCTGCGCGCGCAGGCGCTGCGCGGCGCCGCGAGCCCGCTTGACCCCGAGCTCGAGCGGCTGCAGAGGCAGCTCGTTCGGCGACTGGGTCGCGACCTTGTCGCTGCCGAAGCGGGTCTCCGAGTGGATCCGCCTGACGATCGAATGCGAGCTGGCCACCGACTGGCACAGCTTCTCGGCGCTGATCGGCCTGCTCGAGTTCGGCTTCTTTCTGCGCGCCGGGCCTGGCCAACTACCACGTGCAGGGCGGCAACGCGCGCCTGATCGCGGCGCTGGTCGACGCCATCCCGGGGCGGAAGACGCTGTCGGCGACGGTGACCGCCATCGAGCGGTGGCAGACCGGCGCGAGGCCAGACGCGCGTGCGGGTCTCGTACCTGCGCAACCAGCGGCTGGAGACGGTCGAGGCGGAGCGGGTGATCGTGGCCGTCCCGTTCGTGCGCCTGCACCAGATCCGGTTCGATCCTCCGCTGTCCGACGAGAAGTGGCAGGCGATCACCAGCCTCGACCGCGGCCAGTACACCGTGGTGCACCTGCTGGTCGACCAGGGGGCGCGGCCGCTCTGGATGGTGGGCGGGGAGTCGCCGTTTCCGGTCCTGACCGACGGCCCGCTCGGCGTGGTCTACGGCGTGACCCACCCGAGCGCCGCCGGGCGCAGCCGCTGGAGGTGTTCTCGCTGCTGGTGCACGGCGACGCCGCGGCCGCGTTTCACATGGTCCCGCGCGAGGTCAAGGTGCGCCAGATTCTCGCGGCGCTCGACAAGCTGTGGCCGGGCCTGTCGCGCGCACGTGCACTCGAGCGAGGTGTTCAGCTACCACCCGGCGGCGATCCCGGTCTGGCCGCCGGGCCGCTCGCCGCTGGACCGCCTGGCGCGCGCCCTGCGCGAGCCCGAGCACGGCCTGTACCTGGCCGGCGACTACACGATGAGCGCGCACGCCAACGGCGCCGCCGACAGCGCGCAGGCGGTGGCGGCGCGCATCAGCCAAGAACTGGAGACGACACTGGAGCCGGCGCGGGCGCGCCGCAGCGCCGCCTCGATCACCGCCAGACCCTCGTCCAGCAGATCGTCCGGCGCCGTGAGCGGCGCCAGGAAGCGCACCACGTTGCCGTAGGTCCCCGCCGACAGCAGCAGCACGCCGCGCGCGCGCGCCTCGCCGATGATCCGCTGGGTCTCGGCCGCGGCCGGCTCGCGGCGTGGTGCGGTCGCGCACCAGCTCGATCGCCTGCATCGCGCCCAGCCCGCGCACGTCGCCGATCAGATCGACGCTCGCGGGCGATGGCGTGCATCCGCTCGCGGATGCGCCGGCCCATCGCCTCGGGCCGCCCGCTGGCGATCAGCGTCCTCGAGCAGCGCGATCGCCTGCAGCGCGGCGGCGCAGGCGACCGGGTTGCCGCCGAAGGTGCCGCCGACGCCGCCCGGCGGGATCGCGTCCATGATCGTCGCGCGGCCGACCACCGCCGCCAGCGGCAGGCCGCCGGCGATCGACTTCGCGCACGGTCATCAGATCGGGCCGCAGGTCGAGCCGCTCCGACGCGAACATCGTGCCGGTGCGCCCGAAGCCGGTCTGCACCTCGTCGGCGATCAGCACGATGCCATAGCGGTCGCAGAAGGCGCGCAGCTCGGCGACGAAGGCGGGCGGCGGCACCACGAATCCGCCCTCGCCCAGCACCGGCTCGAGGATCACCGCCGCCAGATCCTGGGGCCGCACCAGCGTCTGCAGCGCCTGCTCGAGCGGCAGGCGCGGCCCCTGCGCCGCGGTAGGCGTAGGGGAAGGGCAGGCGGTAGATGTCGGGGGCATACGGGCCGAAGCCGGCCTTGTACGGCAGCGCCTTGCCGGTCAGGGTCAGCGCCAGCAGCGTGCGGCCGTGGAAGCCGTGCTCGAAGCAGAGCACCGCGCCGCGCCCGGTGTAGCCGCGCGCGATCTTGACCGCGTTCTCGACCGCCTCGGCGCCGGTGGTCAGCAGCAGGGCGCGCTTGTCGAACGTGCCCGGCATCAGGCGGCACAGCGCCTCCGCGACCGCGACGTAGCCTTCGTAGCCGACCACCTGGAAGCAGGCGTGGGTGCAGCGTTCCGCCTGGCTGCTGGATCGCGCCGACCACCTCGGCGCGCGCGTGCCCGACGTTCATCACGCCGATGCCGCCGGTGAAATCGAGGAAGGTGTTGCCGTCGACGTCGGTGATCGTGCTGCCGGCGGCGTGGTCGATGAAGATCGGGTGCGCGGTGTTGACGCCGCCCATGACCGCCTTCCGGCGGCGCTCGAGCAAGGCGCGGCTCTTCGGGCCGGGGATGGGCCCGACGATGCGAATGTGGCTGCTCACGCTCAGCTCAGTACCAGGCGAGCGGCGCGTCCGTCGAGGTTGATGTTGATCTGCTTGGTCTCGAGGTACTGCTCGAGCCCGCGCGGCCCGAGCTCGCGGCCGAAGCCCGACTGCTTGTAGCCGCCCCACGGCGCTTCGTTGTAGGTCGGGTGGTAGGTGTTCATCCACAGGATGCCGGCGCGCAGCTGCTTCAGCACGCGGATGCCGCGACACGGCGTCGCGCGTCCAGACGCGCGCCGGCCAGGCCGTAGGGCGTGTCGTTGGCGATGCGGATCGCCTCGTCCTCGTCGGTCGAACGGGATCACCACCAGCACCGGCCCGAAGATCTCCTCCTGCGCGATGCGCGCGCGGTTGTCGACGTCGGCGAAGATCGTCGGCTCGACGAAGTTGCCCTTGTCGAGCGCCGGGCCCGCGCGCGCGCCCGCCGCCGGCGACCAGCCGCCCTTCCTTGCGTGCCGATCTCGATGTAGCCCAGCACCTTGTCGCGGTGCTCGGCGGTGACCAGCGGGCCCATCTTGGTCTCGCGCTCCAGCGGATCGCCGAGCCGCACCCGCTGCACCTTGCTCGGCCAGCGCCGCCAGCATGCGATCGTAGATCGTGCGCTCGACCAGCAGGCGCGAGCCGGCCGAGCAGACCTCGCCCTGGTTGGCGAACGCGCCGAACAGCGCGCCGTCGACCGCCTGCTCGAAGTCGGCGTCGGCGAAGACGATGTTCGGGTTCTTGCCGCCGAGCTCGATCGACATGCGCTTGATGGTGTCGGCGGCGCTCTTGATGATGATGCGTCCCGGCGTCGCCGCCGCCGGTGAAGGCGATCTTGTCGACGCGCGGATCCTCGACCAGCGCCGCGCCCGCGACCGGGCCGTCGCCGGTGACGATGTTGACCACGCCGGGCGGCAGCTCCAGCGCTTCGAAGATCTGCGCCAGCACCAGCGCCGACAGCGGCGTCTGCTCGGCCGGCTTGAGCACCGCCGTGCAGCCGGCCGCCAGCGCCGGGCGCCAGCTTCCAGGCGGCCATCAGCAGCGGGTAGTTCCAGGGGATGATCTGCCCGACGACGCCGACCGGCTCGCGCACCACCATCGACAGCGCGTTGTCGGGCACCGACAGCGTCTCGCCGTGGATCTTGGTGGCCAGGCCGCCGTAGTACTCGAAGCAGTGCGCGGCGTCGGCGACGTCGAACTCCGCCTCGACGATCGGCTTGCCCATGTTGCGGGTCTCGAGCTCGGCCAGCTCGGCGGCGCGCGCGCGGATCGCCTCGGCGACCTTGAAGAGCAGCGTGCCGCGCTCGCGCCCGGTCCAGCGCGAGAACGGCCCGTCGTCGAAGGCGGCGCGCGCGTGCGCCACCGCGTCGCGCGACGTCTTCTTTCCCCGCCTCGGGCACGGTGGCCAGGATCGATTGATCGGTCGGGTTCACCACCGGGCGCGTCTTGCCGCTGCGCGCGTCGACCCACTTGCCCCCCATCCACATCTTCAGCGCTTGGCTCATCCCCGGAATGTTACCGGATCGCGCGCGCCGGCCCCACCCTAAGGGCGGGGCCGGCCGCACGGTGCGCGTGTGTCGACGGCGTTTACGGCATCCGCTTCAGGCTCCACTGGAATTGCGGATAGAACTGGAACGCCGAGGTTGCGCTGAAGGCGTCGCCGTCGAAGACGCCGTTGGACAGCGCCCAGTTGCCGCCGGCCTCGCCGGGGCCGGTCGTCGTGCCGCCGCTGCCGTCGGGGCAGGTTTGAGTGACATTCCAGCGGGTGGCGCCGGTCATGGTGAACTTGGGCGGGTCGACCGAGCGATCGATCTCGAGGCTGCCGTCAGACGGCGCGATGGCATGAGTGGTTGGCGTGATGCCGGTGCAGAAGCCTCCGGCAAAGGTCGCGGTGCCGGCCGGTTCGAAGCGATCGACGCAGCCGGTGGTCGTGACCCGCGTCCAGACGAGGGATGCCGAGACGGAGCTCGCCACCATCAGGGACGTGGGAAGGATCGACACCGACGCGGTGCCGCTCCAGTGATCGCTGGCGGGCTCCGAGCAGGCGCCGGGCGCCGGCGGTGTGAAGACGGCGCCGACGCGCGTGAACTCCCAGATCGTTTCGTCGCTGACACCATCGACGACGTGGTCGTCAAAGATCTCGCCGCTCAGGACCGAGCCGTCGAAGGTGCCGTGGTTGCTCGCCCAGACGCCGCCGGCCGTGTTGTGCTCCGGCATCGCCGCGGTTGAGCAGTCGATCGCCGCGTCCCACGTCGTCTTACCCTCCATCACGTAGGTGGCGGGTGACGTCGTGCGGTCGATGATCAAGTGGCCGTCGGTCGCCGGGTTGATCGGCACGCTCGCCGGATCGATCACGATGGTGCAGACGCCCGCCGTTGTGCCGTAGGTCGCGGTGCCGGTGGGGACATAGTGATCCACGCAGCCCTCGCTCGTGGCCAGCGTCCAGCGCACGTTGGCCGAGATGGTTGGTCCACCGTCGGTGCCGGCGTTGAAGAAGCTGGCATGCCCGGTCCAGTCGCCGGTCGACGCGATCGCGCATTCGCCGGGCGGGGGCGGACTTTTGCCTGGGCTGCCGCCGCCGCCGCCGGGCGGCGGACTACCTCCCGCGGGACCGGTAGGACCGTTCGGGCCGTTGCCACCGGGCGGTGGGCTCACGGTCGTCGTCCCCGGTGCGCCGGCGGCGCCCGGCGTCGTGGGCGTGCCTTCGTTGCCATTGGTCGCGCTGTTGTCGATTGAGCTTGATGCGGCAGGTGCCGGCGAGCAGGCAGCCCCGGTCAGCGCGCCGCAGGTCAACAGCATCGCCAGTGTGTACGTAGTTCTCTTGTCCATGTTCCACCTCCCTCCAACGATCAACTGGTTAGAACCTAAGGATTGGCGCTGGGAGGCGGAGTCAGGTGCGGTCAGCAAAGGACGAAGCCCGATGCGGCGGCGAAGTCGCGCTAGACGCGGTTGCGCAACATCAGCTCTTTGGGGTGCGGCTCGAGGTAGCTCTGACCGAGCAGGTAGGGGACGTCGAGCCGGCGCGCGTGGTGGCGCAGCAGCACGATCGGCACGATCAGCGGGACCAGCCCCTTGCGGTGGTCGTCGATCGCGGTCGCCAGCTCGCGCCGGTCGCCGGCGTCCAGGCGATCGCGCAGGTGGCCGGCCATGTGCTGCAGCACGTTCGCCTGCCGGCCCGGCGTGGCCAGCTTGCGCAGCACGCCCATGAAGCCAGCTTCGTAACGCTCGCGCAGCTCGGCGCGCGGCAGCGCCTTGGCGGTGGCGACCAGACGCCCGAGCTGGCGGTAGCCGTCGGTCGAGTGGGCGAGCAGCGCCATCTTGTGCGCGGTGTGGAACGCCACCAGGTCGCGCAGCCCCCAGCGCGCGCGCCACAGCTGGCGCAGGCGATGGTAGGCGAACAGGCGCTCGATGAAGTTCTCGCGCAGGCGCGGGTCGGCGAGCCGCCCCTCCTCCTCGACGGGGAGATGGGGGAATCGCCGCAGCAGCGCGGCCGCGAACAGGCCGACGCCGTCTTTCACCGGCTGCTTGTCGGGGTCGCGGTCCGAGAACCGGTTCACGCGCTCCATCCCGCAGCTCGGCGACCGACTCTTGAGCACGTACCCGCCGAGCTCGAGGCGCGCCAGCTTGTCGACTCGTCGCGCGGCGAACGCCTCCATGCGCGCCGTCCAGTCTTCGCCCGTCTGGTTGCCGAGCATGCGCGTCGCGCCCGTCGCCGCGCACCCCCACCAGCCGGACGCTCTCGCGCGGGACGCCCATGCCGACCTCCACTTCGGGACAGACCGGCACCCACTCGACCAGCGGCCCCAGCTCGTCGACCAGGAAGTCGTTGCGCTTGTGCTGTCCGTCGTAGCGAACCGCCGCCCCGAGGAGGCACGACGAGATGCCGATGCGGATCGGCGGCCGCGGTGGACACGCGCAATAGTACCGCGGACCCCCTGACCCTCTCCCCCGCGGACGGGGGAGCAGGGCGATTGGACCCTGAAGGGGACGGAAGATCCGACGTGACGGCCAGTCCAGCGTTGGGCTGGGACGGCGACGCTCAATGGGCGGGGTAGCGCGCACGACGTCCCGCGCGGTCATGATCGCGCCCTCGCGAGCCGGGGCCGCGGTCAGAATCCCCTCGCCCGCGCCTACGCTCAGCTCGTCCCGCGCTCGCCCCGGTCCGTCCGGTCCTGCGAGGGAGACGGGTTAGCTGAGCAGCGCCTCCGCCGGTGCGGGGAGATCCTGCGGTCAGTGGCGCGCCGTACCGCAGCTCGAGGCGTGTGGGCGTAGGCGATCGCCCGATGCGCGAGCGGCTGCGCCGTGGCCGGGGACGACCTCGAGGCATGCGGGTTGGGGTAGCGGTCGCGACAGGCGGCGCAGCGAGCGCCGGGCCACGCTCGCGGTGTCGGCGTCGGCAGCTCGAAGGCCTCGAGGTCGGCCGCGTCGGGTGGTACCCTTGATCCGACGGATGCAGTTGGCGACCGCATGGTCCTCGTCGGCGACCATCGACGAGCTCTGCAGCTCGGGCGACCAAGACCTGCCCCGATGGGGGCGATGACGAACCGGACCATGAGTCTCCCGGCGGCCCAGGGATCCTTGACCAGGAGGGCCTCATAGCAATCCTTCACATCGTTGGTGTGCTCGCCGATGACGCGGCGGATCATGTCGCTTGTCGAGCGAGCCGCGGTGGGCCGGGTCTTCGGCGCCGCCGTCGGGCGCCGCGGCGGCCAGCATCGCGCCGGCGACCAGGATGACGAGGATGCCCGCGACCACGCCCGCTGCCACCGCAAGGGCGGTCCGGCCCGCCTGGTTCGTCATGCGCGGGCCAGCTTCGCACACAACCGCGCGCGCGGTCGTCGTCGATTGTGCGGCGCGCGCCTCCGCGCCGCGCCGGGTGCGCTTCCGCAGCCTAGTACGACTGCGACAGGCCGAGCTGGAACGTGCGGCCCATGGTCGGGATGTCGATGCCGCCGAAGCCGGGCTCGGAGTGACGCTCGTCGAGCAGGTTGCGGACCGCGATCAGCACGTGGGTCTCGTGCCCCTTGCCGAGCGGCGTCGCCGTGGCCGTGGCGGCCAGGTCGAACTGTTGATAGGCCGGCAGCGCGTACGAGCGGCCGCTGTTGAAGAAGATGTTGCTGCCCGAGGCGCCGCGCTCGCCGACGCCGCGCCAGGTGGCGTCGAAGGTCACGTGCGGCTGGGGGATGGTGGCGCGCAGGCCGACCATGCCCCAGAACGCCGGGACCAGCGCGGGCGGGATCACCGGGCCGGTGTCGAACATGGAGCGGTTCGGGTCGTTCAGGAACCACTGGCCGCTGAAGCGCCCGTAGGGCTCGAAGTGCCCGAGGCGCCCGGTGAGGTTCAGCTCGCCGCCGGCGCTCCTCCTGGCGCCCTGGTTGCGCGCGACGAAGTTGGGGCCGGTGGTGACGAAGTTGATCTGGTTGTCGATCGACTGGTAGTAGCCCGAGCCGTTGATCGACACGTGGGCGTTCGGCAGGTAGTTGACGACCAGCTCGCCGCTGGTGACGGTCTGGGGGACCAGCTGGGTGGTGCCGGCGGTCAGGTTGCGGCTACCAATGACGTCGGCGGTGCCGAAGCCGGGGTAGGCGTACAGGAACACCGTCGACGGCGTCTGGAAGGCGCGACCGCCGATGATCTTGGCGACCAGCTTCGGCAGGATGCGATAGCCGGCCGCGAACCGGGCGCTGGCCTGCTTGTCGAACAGGTTGATGAAGTCGACGCGGCCGTCGGCCGACAGGCGCATGCCGTTGATCGGATCGAACGACGCGTGCAGGTTGGGCGCGATCTTGGTCACCGTGACGGTGCGCCGGCCGTCGGCCGGGATCTGCTCGACGATGTCGCCGGCCATGTGCGCGGCGTCGGTCTCGATGAAGTGCTGGCTGTAGAACAGGGTGTGGTCGACCTCGTACGAGGTGTCGAGGCCGCCGGAGATACGCAGGTTCGCGCGCGGCGTGACCGTCACCGAGAACTTTCCGTCGCCGGCGTTGTACGAGAAGTTGCGCGAGTAATACGAGTTGAAGGTGTCGGTCACGTACATCTTGTCGTTGTCGGTCGGCGCGCCGTGCGCGACGCCCGCCGTCACCGAGTACGAGATCATGTCGGTGATGCGCTGGTTGTACTGCCCCTCCAGCCACATGTTGCGCAGCGACTCGCGCGTGCGGCCGGTCATCACCGAGCCGAGCTGGAAGTTGCCGTTCGAGTCCATCTGCTGCAGGCCGCCCTGCAGCGAGACGTCGCCGAGGCCGCCGATGGTCCCGGTCATGCGGCCGAAGACGCTGACCGGCCGCGTGAGGTCGGTGCCGCTGGTGTCGCCGAGGTGGGGCGTGGCGGCGCCCTGGCCGGCATAGGTGTTCTTGATCGTCAGCCCGCCGCGATCGAGGTGATCGTAGCCGGCCGACAGCAGCAGCTTGAGGTGCTCGCCGACCTTCGCCGTCGCGACGCCGGAGACGCCGCCGCCCAGCGACGTGCCGCCCGAGTGGGGCCGGCCCGAGCCGTGGACGTCGGCGCTGCCGCCGATGTGGTCGGGATCGACGGTGACGACGTTGACCGTCGCCAGGAAGGCGTTCGCGCCGTAGAGGGCCGACAGGGGACCGCGGGCGATTTCGATCCGCTCGACGACGTCGATCGGAATGAACTCGGGCCCGATGAGCGCGTTCAGGTCGGGACGAAAGCTGACGTCGGTGCCGTTGATCATGACCTTCATGATCCGCGTGCCGGCGCGCAAACCGCTGCTGGCGCCGCGCACCTCGACGTTCTGGGTGACGAAGTCGTCCACGACGTACAGGCCGGGGACGTGCTCCAGGACCTCGGCCACCGAGCGCCAGCCCTGGGCCTGGATCTCGGAGGAGAGGACGGTGAAAACGTTGGCAGGCGCGAGATCGCTCTCTTCCGCGACACCACCGCTGGCGGTGATGACCTTGAGGCGGAGCAGATTCTCGAGGTTCAGGTCGTCATTGTCGCTGTCGCTGTACGCGGCGGCACCAGCAGGGGCGGGCGCTGCGTCCGCGGCGATCGGATCGGCCAGAGAAGCAAAGGCCAGTCAGCGCGACCACCGAGGTGATGAACAGGCGCCGGAAGGGAACGACCGCAATCCACGAACCGCTGGGCTTGTACAAGGTAGTCCTCTCGCTGAAGGCGAACCGCTGAAGTCGAAGTCGAGTCGCTCGAATCGAATCGCTAACTAAGAGAAGAAGAGGCGCGGCGCGCGGCCGGGAACCGGCCGCGCGCGCGAGCGCCGGGGAGCTCGTTAGGCAGGATCTCGTGCGCAGGCGTCGCTGCGTCACGCAGTCGAAGCTGCTTGTCCTCGTGGAACTGACCGCCCTGCGATCGACCAGAGCGTCGCGATGTCGAGGACGTTGCCGACGGCGTCGAAGTTGACGTTGCCGCTGGCGCCGTCGTAGTCGACCGGGAGGCCGGCGTCGATCGCCTTGATCCCCTTGGCGATCTCGGTCGCGCCGGTTCCGAACGTCACGCGGGTCGCGGCGTTGGCCGGATCCTGGTCGTTGAGCTGGTTGAGGGCGTCGCGCACCTGGGTCCCGGTCATGGTCGTGGGATCCATGTTGCCGGCGGCGGCGTTGGTGACGCTGGCCTTGACCATCGCCAGGAGCGACAGCACCATCGCGTCGTAGCCCTGCGACTCGTACGCGGCCGGCGCCCAGCCGGTCGCCGCCTGCTGCTCGGTCGCGAACAGTCTGACCCGAGGCGTTGTACTGGAAGGCGATGTTGGAGACGCCCTTCTGGCCGTCAGCCGACGAGCCGAGCGCCGCGAGCAGCGTGTTGCGGCGGAACGAGCCGTCCTGGAAGATCGCGATCGTGTTGGCCGCGTTCTGCTTGTAGGCCTTGATGAAGGGGATCGCGACGTTCGGTGAGCGCCTTGTTGATGATCAGGTCGGGGAGCGCCGTCGATGGTCGACGCCGTCCTCGCCGATGTTGTCGGTCGCCCTGGCGATGTCGCTGGTGTAGCTGTACGCGGTCGGGTCGGTGCCGGGATCGAAGGTGACCGTCTCGGCGACGTAGGGGAGCGGCGACGGCGGGACGCGGCCGCCGCGAAGTTGCGTGAACGGCGGTCTGGTCGCCGGTGATGCTGGCCATCGTCGAGGTGTCGGTGGTGCCGATCCAGACCACCTTGACCATGCCGTCGCCGTTGACGTCGCCGTTGCTCCGTTCGGGCCGGCCGAACACCTGGTTGAGGCGGATCTGCGACAGCGCGTCGCTGACCGGGCAGGTGCGCATAGAACCAGTTGCTCGGGATCCTGGAGCGCGCATCGCGCGCGCCGGGACCGGGTCGGTGGCGGTCGCCTTGTTGAGCGAGGCCGAGGTCGCGGTGAAGCTCACGACCGGCAGCCTCGTGGTCGTCGTCGGGCTGCTCGTAGTTGTACTTGTTGGCGCCGATGGCGGCGTTCGAGGCCTCGGTGATGACGATCTTGGCGCCGAGCCCGAAGTACTCCGCCATCGCGGCGTGGGCCATCGTCTCGTTGGAGGCGGTGTCACGCTCTTCGATGCTGAAGTTGAGGGGCTGCTTCATCTTCGCCGCTTTCACGGCGTTGTTGACGTCGAGCACGGCGAGCTCGACAGCTGAGATCCAATCGCTGTTAGCGTTGGGTCCAGTGCGCGGCAACATCGCGCCGGCGACCATGGAGACGGCCGGCACGGTGGGCTCCGAGTTGCTGCTGCCACAGCCGCCGAAGGCGACAGGGACGAGCAGCGACAGGGCCGCGGCGATCATTGAAACCTTCTTCGTGACTTGGGCAGGGGCAAACGCGGATTTCTGGCTCATGCCAAGCCAAATCGGTACCGCCTTGCTTTTGCTTGAGCGCAAGCTCAACAAAAATGCAAGCGCTCTTGCGCGGGCGCTGGAAGCGCTGCGGCTCAGAAGCCCGCGAACCGCCGAGCCGCCCGACGCGCGGGCGCGCGTGGCGCCGCCACATATTTGACACGAGGCGCTGCCCGATGGAACATGAGCGCCTCTTGCGTTCTGTCCAACGGTGTCGACGAGCCAAATGAGCGCGGTTCCCTCGAGGATGAGACTTCGACGGGGCTGGGCGCTTCCCCTCACCGGCGCGCTTCTGGTTGCGCTGGGCGCTGTTGACGGCGGCGCCGGCGGCCTGGGCCCAGGCGGCAGCTCAGCCGCCGGCGGCGGCGCCGGTCGGCGGTCACCCGTCGGTCTACGTCCTGCTTCAGCTCGACGCCAAGCCCAGCATCGTCGAAAAGACCCTGGCCGATCGCCTGCCGGGGATCACGGTGAAGGCGTTCGCGACCTATCGCGACTTCGACGGCGCCGCGACGACCGGCAATCCCGACGCGATCCTGGTGATCCCGCCGGTGCTGGACGCGCGCGGTAAGAAGGCCACGTTGCAGGGCATGCGCGCCGGCAAGGACTGGGAACCCTACGTGCTGGTCTCGGTCGGCAAGCCGCTCGAGGGGCCGCTGGCGGGCAAGACGATCGGCATGGTCGATCTGCTCGGGCCGCGACGGCACGCAGGCCTTCATCGCCCAGGTGGTCAAGGACAAGGACTTCAAGGTCAAGCGCGTCGCCAAGGTCGAGGACCTGGTGCCGCTGCTCGAGTTTTCGGCGGCGCAGGCGCTGCTGGTGCCGAGCGCGATGCTGCCCGGTCTCACCAAAGGCACGCGCCTCGCGCTGAAGACGCGCGAGCTGCCCGAGGGACACGTCGGTCTGCCCGCGCTGGCGATCCTCAATCCTGCGGCGCGCGACGCCGTCGTCAAGGCGTTCAACGGACTCGATCCTGCGACCAAGGCGGTTCTGGGCGTCGACGCATGGAGCCCGCAGATGAAGATGCCGAGTCGAGATGATGCCGAGCCAGCCGAAGTTGCCACATCTCTCTGGATTGCTGCTCGCGTCCGCGTTGCTGCTGGGCGCGTGCGCGACCACGGGTGGCGGCGGCGGTGAGTCCGGCGAAGGGGTGACGGCGACGTCGGCGTTCGCCGATCCGCTGCCCCGCTCGGGCGCGGCGACGATCGTGATCGCGATGCCGACCTTCGCCGATTTCATCGACGTGCGGCGCGGCCTGGTGGCCGAGCTGCAGAAGAACTTCAACGTCTCGACGGTGCCGGTGACCAAGGAGACGACGGCCGCGCAGCTGGGCGCGGCCATCGACCGCACGTCGCCGGCGTGTGTCGTGCTGATGAACAACAGCACGGTGGCGCTGTTCCGACAGTACCAGGAGGGGCTGGGCGCCAAGCCGGCGCCGCCGGCCGTGATCGTGATGGCGTCGTTCCTGGAGCGAACGCGCGCGACGCTGCCGCGGTCGACCGGGATCGCGTACGAGGTGCCGGGCGTGACCGCGTTCCGGAGCTTGCGCGCGGTCATCCTCGCGCCGGTGCGCAAGGTCGGCGTGGTCTACCGCCCCGGCTTCAAGGAATACATCGACAAGCAGAAGGAGCTGGCCGCCACCGAGCAGATCGAGCTGGTCGCGGTCGAGGTGGCGAAGGACATCTCGGCCAGCGATCTCAAGGACGCGATCGTCGCGCTGGCGCCGAAGGTCGACGCGCTCTGGATGCTCAACGACAACGGCCTGATCCGCGATGGCCGTTTTCTCGACGATTCCTGGCGCGCGGCGCTGCAGAAGGTGACGACGGAGCAGAACCTCAAGTTGCCGCTGATCGTGGGGTTGCCCAACCTGGTCGATCCGGTGTCGCCGCTCGGCACGATCGCGGTCGTGCCTGACCACGAGACCCTGGGCCTGCAGACGGCCAACCTGATCTTCGACGTCGCCGACGACGGCTGGCAGCGTCGAGGATCACGCCATCGAGCTTCCGCTCTCGGTCAAGACCGTGGTCGACGTCAAGCAGGCGCGCGATCGCTTCGGCCTGCAGCCGGACGCGCTCCACCACATCGACCGCGCCATCGAATAGATCGGGACCCTGGGAGGGTCCCAGACCCCCGGGCCAGCGCGCTCCGGCGAGCAGAGCTCGCCTACGCGCTAACGTTGCGACGCGAGCTTCTCGCAAGGCTGGCCCCGCACCCGCCGAGCCTGCCGCTGCGGCGAGCCGATGTCTCCTCGTCTACGGCGCGCCGACCTTCTTCATCAGCGCCGATACGCGCAGCGTGGCGGTGTTCTCCGACGCGCGCACGTTCCAGTCCGACCCGTTGCTGATCGTCTGCTTGAACGGCGCGTAGCCGTCCTTCTTCACGATCAGCGCATGCGGCCGCGACACGTCGATCTCGACGCCGAACAGCGGCGTGCGGCCGATCGACTTGCCGTCGAGCTCGACCTCGGCCTCCGACGGGATCGAGGTCATGCGCAGCTTGTGGGCCATGGCGGCGACCGGCGGCGGCGCCGTCGCCACCACGCGGGGCGCCGGCGGGGGTTCGGCGCGCGCCACGGCGACGGGCGCGGGCGGGGGCGGGGGCGGGGGCGTCGGGGCCGGAGCTTCCACGCGCGGCGCCGGCGCTTCGGCGACCGGCGGCTTCTCCGCGGGGGCAGCCGCGTGCGGCGCCGGCTGGCTCTCGTTGGCGCGGTGGGCGACAACCGTCTTGCCCTTGGGCGCCCGGCGATCCGGAGCGCGCGACGGCGACGACTTCCCGCTGCTGCCGCTGCTGGTGGTGCGCTCGGCGGCGGCCGGCTCCGGCTCTTGCGCCGGGGCCGCGTTGGCCTCGGGCGCCGCCGGCGTCGGCGCGGTTCCAGTCGCCGACGGCAGCGCCGCGATCGCGGGATGCTCCGGGTCGGTCGCGCTCGCCGCCGACGTGCCGGTCGCGGCCGCGGTCGCAACCGCGCCGGGGCTAGCGGCGTCGCCGGGGCGGACCGCGCTCTTGCGCGTCGTCGCGAACACCGTGATCGTCACGGCGAGCAGCGCGGCGGCGCCGATGATCAGCTTGTTGCGCATCGGGGGGCGGACCGACTGGATCGGTGCCGCCACGTTCGGCCGCGAGGCGCCGGACTGCGACGCCCCCAGCGCAGGTTCCCCCTGGACCGGCGCCGGAGGCGTCGAGCCGGAAGTCGGTCCGATCTCCTGCGTCGTCGTGATCGGCGGGCCAGGGATCGGCGCGATCGTTGACGAGCTGGACGAGCTGGACGAGCTGGACGAGCTGCGCCGCATACTGGCTGGCAGCGGCAGCTTGCCCGACTCCGCGAGCTTGTCCTTGCCGGGCGAGGCGTCGGGGCGGATCAGCGCGAGCGCGGGCGGCGGGCGCTTGTTGCCGGCAGACGCGCTGGCAGGGCCGCTGCCGATCTCGGCGATCGGCGCCGCTGGCACCGGCGCCGGCAGGGGCGTCTTCGACGACGGCTCGTCCTTGCCCGGCCGCGCGTCGGCCAGGTTCGCCGCGGTCACGCCGACGACCGGCGTCGCCTCTTCGCGGCCCGACGTCGCCAGCAGCTCGCGATCGTCGCCGCTCTTGCTGGCGTCGTGCGGCTTGGTGCCCGGGAAAACGTTGAAGGGCAGCTTGGACTTGGGGTTGTTGGTGAGGATCTTCTGGCTCTCCTCGACCGACATCGTCGGGCTGACGGTCGAGAACAGGCCGGTGCGCTCGCGCCCGGTCCGCTGCGTCAGCACCAGCCTCGATGATCTGCTGGCTGCGTCCGCTGAGCTTGCTGAAGCGGATGCCCATGCCGGGCACGTTGGCCGGCTTGTTCGGGTCGGGCTCGCGCGTCCAGAAGACCGTCCCCTCACCAACGATGAGCGGCGTGCCATTCAGGAGCTGCAGGTCCAGCCGCAGCTGGGTCCCGACCGCGAAGGGTTGCCGTGAGTGAACGAAGATCCCACCGCGGCTCACGTCAGACGCATAGCGCTCCGCAAATTGCTCCACGGTTTCGCTATCGAACCTGAAGCGCAAAGAGACCGGCTCGGGATCCTCAGATTGAGCGGGGCTGAGAGTGGTTGCGTCATGGCTGTTGACGCTGAATCCCAGCATTAACTCTGCCAACATGGAAAGTTACCCAACTTACTAAATTTGGCGCACTTACAGCGCGCCCCCGGGCCTTTGGGTGGCTCGGGCGTCGCTCCGGGGACAACAATCGTTGCCGGGGTGGCAACACTCGTGGTCGGCGCCGCGGAGCGGCTTTCGGGGTGATCCCGTCCATCGGTCGACTCGGCGCCCGACCTTGGCTGCCTCCTTAAGTGCGCCCGATTTTGGGTCGGGGTCGTCAGACCCCCCCATCGTTGCTCCGGCGGCAACGCGACGATGCGTGGCGAACACCATCTCGGCCGCTTCTGGGCCGCGTCAGCGATCCGCGATCGGCTGAAAATCATGGGTTACGCGACAGGTGCGTCAATAAAAACGTTGGCCTGCTTACTGCTTATGTGATGGGAAGTCGGCGCTGCTCGGATGTCCCGAAGCAGGCAAAAAAAGGGCTTTTAGGAGGTCCGATGATTACGAAGAACGATCGCGGTTTCCGGTTTGCGCTCTCCAGTCTCTTTCCGTCGCTGCGGGGGGGGATGTCGATGCTGGCGGTGCGCGACGATCCTCGGCCTCGGCGGGATGAAGGCGCAGGCGGCGGTCGTCCTCGGTCCGGACGATTTCGACGCCGGCGTCAACTCTCAACTGGACGCCGAACAACGACTCCACGGAGTGGTCGGTCGACACCACCAGCGAGGTCGGCAACAAGTTCTTGCGCGCGCCGCCGGTGCGACGTCGTGGTCCGACGCGCCCGGCGCCCGTCTACGGCGACGTCAGCGTCGAGGCGATGGTGCGCATCCGCAGCTGGAACGCCAGCACGCAGAACCGCGCGTACCTCTTCGCGCGCTACAACGGCAGCACGCCGAGCGCGGCGACGACCTACCAGCTGTCGATCGCGCCCGACTCGACGATCTCGATCGAGCGCCGCGGCGCCAACAAGGTGATCACCACGCTGGCGATCGCGCACTCGCGCGACGTCGTCGGCTCCAACTGGAACGAGGGCACCTGGACCCGCGTCCGCCTGCAGGTCTCGGGCACCAGCCCGGTCGATGCTGTCGGCGTTACGTGAACGACGTGCAGGTCGCGACCGTCGACCGACTCCGTCGGCGTCGGCGCCACCGGCGCCGTCGGCTTCGGCAGCGCGGGCGCCAGCATCGACGTCGACGACGTCACCGCGGGCGACGCCGCGTCGTTCTCTGGCCCCGAGAGCGGCGAGTCGGCCAGCTTGAGCACCCCGGCCGATCCGACGATGTACTGCGCGCTCGCCCTCGGCCTCTACCGCGGCGAAGGAAGTCTAACCATGAAGACCACCAGGGAGAAAAACATGTTCAGGCGCACGATGACAACTGCCGCGTCGATGGTCGCCCTCGCGATCAGCCTCGCGGCCGGCACCGCGCAGGCTGCCGTGAACCCGCCGATCAACGTCGTGGTTCCCCCGCTCGCCTTCGAGGATACGCACATCACGGTGTCGTGGCAGAAGCCGACGACGGCGACCGGGATCGTTGGCTACAACGTCTACCTGAACGGAACCAAGAAGGGCTCCGTCAGCACGATCACCTGGGCCAGCGGCCTCACCAACAACCAGCTCTATTACGACATCACCGGCCTCACCGCCAACACGTCGTACTCGATCAAGGTGCGATCGTATGATTCATCGGCGCC
The DNA here is from genome assembly GCA_963778795.1 of uncultured Pseudomonadota bacterium. Classification (GTDB taxonomy): domain Bacteria; phylum Myxococcota_A; class Polyangia; order Fen-1088; family Fen-1088; genus DASRQZ01. The sequence continues at coordinate 1,097,068 of CAVZVU010000001.1, forward strand.
GAGTCGGCCGACAGCACCACGCGTGACGCAGTCGACGACGGCGACGCCGGCGATCGTCTACGTGCACAGCTACGCCTCGCAGTCGGGCATGCAGACCTCGCAGGTGCAGGCGGCGATCAACGCCTGCGCGCACCAACGGCAAGGTCGTGATCTCGTCGGGCGAGACGTTCACCAGCGGCGCGCTCTACCTGAAGGCCAACTGCACCTACCAGATCGACGGCACGCTCAAGGGCAGCGACGCCGCCGCGGACTACGCCTGGGGCAACAACCGCTTCCCGCTGTACGGCACGGGCGGCAGCTACGGCACGGTGGCGTATCCCACCAACTACAAGTCGCTGCTCAACACCTGCGCCGCCAGCGCCAACAGCTGCACCGGCATCAACAACATCCGCCTCGTCGGCGCGGGCACCGATCGCAGGCTCGCTCGGGCGCTGCGGCGGACTCGGCCAACAGCGGCTACTACCTGTCGACGCTGGGGATCAACGAGCGCACCGCGCAGGCCGCCGTCGACACCGCGCGTGGCGACCTCATCAGCATCACCGGTTCGACCGGCGTCTACATCTCGAAGCTGAAGTTCACGCTGCCGGCGATGCACATGCTGTTCATCGCCCGCACCAGCAACCTCACCATCGCCAACATCAACGCCGACTCGATGCCCTCGGGCGCACCAACGGCATCCACAACGGCGACGGCGTCGACATGGCCTCGATCGAGCAACGGCTATGTCTTCGGCTCGACGTTCAACAACGGCGACGACTGCATCAACATGAACGCCGGCACCAACGCGCCGGGCGTGTACGACAACAAGCCGATCAGCAACATGCACATCTTCAACAACTACACCCTCAACGGCCACGGCGGCGTCGGTGTTCGGCAGCTTCACCGCGGCCTGGATGAAGAACGTGTGGATCGACGAGAACATGTTCAACGGCACGCAGATCGGCCTGCGCTTCAAGACCGGCACCAACCGTGGCGGTGGCGCCGACGGCGTCTGCGCGACCGACAACAAGGTCAACGGCGTCACCAAGCGCGGCCATCATGGTCGAGGGCTCGTACCCCGACACGCACCGGCATGGCGACGGGCGGCACCGGCTACTTCAAGAACATCAACGTGACCAACCTGACCGGCTCGGTTGGCAGCGGCGCCTACGCCGTCAACATCGCCGGCAACTCGTCGCCCAAGCACACCGCGTTCACCTTCAAGAACGTCAACATCACCGGCAGCGGTGGCAAGGGCGTGTCGATCTACCAGACGACCTCGAGCACGTTCACCAACGTGACTTCGCAGCCGCCGGCAGCTTCGTCTACGAGGCGGCCTCGCTGTCCGCCTCGGCGTTCACCAGCTGCTCGCCGACCCCGACCGCGAAGTAACGCCGCGGCTTCCAGACCCGTCCCCAAGGGGACCAGCGGCAACCCGCCGCTGGTCCCCTTTCTGCATTCGGGGCGTCCAGCATGAGGGCGCCGGGTCCATTTGTGGGGTACATCACCAGTCCTGGCGCGACAGCAGGTTCCAACCGGGGGTGGCCTCAGGTTTGAGCTCGATTTCTTCCGACGGTCCTCACCAAGACGAGGCGGTAGCGTGGACTTCATCGAAGACGGCGGCTCGGGCGCGACGTTCAGGATTCGAGCGCGTACGACGGCCTGATCGGGCGGACGATCGCCAACAACTTTCGGCTGGTGAAGCGCATTGGCGCCGGCGCGATGGGGCGCGTCTACCAGGCCGAGCAGCTGTCGCTCGGCAAGATGGTCGCCGATCAAGATCCTGCGCCACGAGCTGATGGCCGACGAGAAGCTGGTGCGGCGCTTCGAGCTCGAGGCGCGCACCGCGTCTGCCGTCAGCCACCCCAACCTGATCGAGACCTTCGACTGCGGGCGCGACCTGAAGCTCGATCTGGCGTACATCGCCATGGAGCTGCTTGCCCGGCCCGGATCTCGCGCAGGTGATCGCGCGCGAGGCGCCGCTGGCGCTGCAGCGAAGCGCGCGCATCATGGACCAGGTGCTGGCGGCGCTGGAGGAAGCGCACGCGCAGGGGATCGTCCACCGCGATCTCAAGCCCGGGAACATCATGCTGGTCCCGCGGCGCGACGAGCCGGAGTTCGTCAAGGTGTGCGACTTCGGCATCGCCAAGGTCAAGAGCGTGCGCGCGCGGCCCAGCCTGACCATGGCCGGCCTGGTGTTCGGCACGCCCGAGTACATGTCGCCCGAGCAGGCGTGCGGCGGCGACGTCGACGCGCGCACCGATCTCTACGCCGTGGCGGCGATCCTCTACCAGCTGGTCTCGGGCCAGCTGCCGTTCCCGGCGCCGTCGCCGACCGAGGTGCTGGCGCGCATCCTGCGCGACGAGCCGGAGCGCCCGTCGAAGCGCGGCTACGTCACGATCCCGGAGCCGATCGAGAATCTGATCATGCTCGGCCTGTCGAAGGACCGCGAGCAGCGGCCGCAGACCGCGGCTGAGTTCCGCATCATGATGCGCGACGCCTGGGCCGGCATCATCGACTACTGGCCCGGCCAGAGCACCGACCCAGCCGACGATCTCGCTGCACGCGCGATCCCTGACCGACCCCGGTGCCGCGCCGGCGTCGAGCTCCGAACGCCGCCGCCGTGGCGGGAGCGCCGACGCCGCCCGCTCGCCACGCCGGCCGCGCCGACCTCATCCGCGCCGGGGATCATCAACTGGGGGCTGCTGTTCGAGCGCCGCCCGACCAAGTCGGCGATCCTCGGTTTCTCGCTGACGCTGGCGTGCGGCGGCCTGGCGCTGTGGGGCCTGACCACGCGACAGCACCGCACGCCGCCGGTCGAGGCGTCGTCGTCCTCCCCGCACGCCGCGCCGGCGCCCGTCGCCAGCGCGCCGTCGGGCGAAGGGATGATCGTCGTGCCGGCAGCGCCGCGCCCGGCGCGCAGGAGCCCGTCGCACAGCGACGAGCGCCGTGCGTCCCGCGGCCAAGAGCGCCGCGGTGGTCGCCGTGCGCCGCGATCCGCCCGCGCGTCTGCAAAAGTCGGCGGCGCGCGGCAAGCAGGCGCATCACGAGGTCGAGACGCGCGCCACCGCCGCGAGCGCGGCCTCGGCGCAGCGATCGCAGCGGCTCGACGCGGGTCGCGCTGCTGCCCGAGGTCACCGAGCCGCACGCTGACGCCGGCCCCGACCGAGGCGCCCGCCGCCTTGGAGCCGCTTGCGGCCGTCGCGCCAGTCACGCGCCAGCGGAGGCATCGCCCACAAGCTGCGCGCGACGTCGATCCCGTCGGAGGCCGAGGTCTTGCTGGACGGCAAGCTCGATCGGTCGCACGCCGCTGTTCGGCGCCGAGGTCGACGTCAGCCAGGCGCACACGCTGACCATCCGCAAGGACGGCTACGCGCCCTTACGAGCAGCCGGTCTCGGCGACGTCGGCGTGGGTGGCGCGCCCGTCGGAGAACGCCGCGGCCCTGCGCGTCCCGACGGTCCTTCAGAAGATGGACCACGCCAGCACGGCGGTGACCGCGCATCCGGCGACCGGCGGCAGGGTCGCGGCCGGGCTCGACCGCGGCGGCGTCGTCGTCGCCTCGGTCGACGCGGTGCTCGCGGCGACCTCGCACAAGCTGCGCATCACGTCGATTCCCATCCGACGCCGAGGTCTGTGCTGGACGGCAAAGTCGGTCGGGCCGCACGCCGCTGTTCGGCGCCGACATCGACATGTCGCAAGCCGCATCGGCTGGTGATCCGCAAGGAGCGGCTACGCGCTGTTCGAGCAGACGATCACCGCCTCTTCCGACTGGGTCGATCAAGCCGTCCGATCGCTCGTCGGCGCTGCTGCGCATCTCCGCGCTGCTGCGGCGCGGAGATCCGACGCTGGCCCAGAATCCCTCGACCGGCGCTCCCTGAGCCCTGGCCGCGCCGCGCGCGCGAACGCCGTTCGGTCAAACGCCAGGACGCCAGGACGCGACCTGATCAGCGCGTCGTCGCGCGGGCGCGCGTGATTTCCGTCGCGGGCGGGTTTCGGGCCCTCTCGAACACAACTTGCCCCGCCGGGTACTCAAGGGCTAGAACAGGGGGATTGGACTACAGGGGGGGTGGCCGCCCCTTCGCCCTGGTCCCATCCCCCCTGGGCCTCGGCCGCGCCCCCCGTCACCCCCGTCCGCCATGCAACATAAGGAGAGGGTCATAATGTCGAAGAATCCGCGACTTATTCGCGCGGTGAGGTCGATCGAGCGCCGCATGTTCCTCAAGGCGCTGGGGGTGGGGCTGGCGGTGCCGGCCGCCCTTCGGCTGGCCCGGGTCGCGACCGCGGCGGCGGGCACGCCGCCCAAACGCTTCTTCCTGTTTTTACATGCCTCACGGCGTGGCGCCCGAGCACTACGATCCCCGGCTGGTCGGCGGCGACCCGACCAACTTCGCGCTCGACCAGACCAACGTCAGCATCCTGGGGCCGCTGCAGCCGTACAAGCAGTACGTCAACGTCTACCAGGGTTTTCAGTATCCGGGCGCGGCGGCGACCCACACCGGCATCGTCAACTGCCTGTCGGGCTCGACGTCGAACGACACCACGACGCCGCGCACGACGGTCGAGCAGGTGATCGCCAAGGCGCTCGGGGTCAAGCCGCTGATCCTCGGGCGCCTGTTCGCACCTGCCCTACGGCATGGACATCGAACGGCATGCTGTTCTGGGACGGGACGCCGATCGATCCCGCAGAAGAGCCCGGTCAAGGCCGCCGACGCGCTGTTCGGCGACGATCGGCCCGGCGCCGCCGGTCGACTTCGACGTCCAGCTGCGCAAGGACCTGCTGGCGCTGACAGCGTCGGAGGTGCAGGAGCCTGCAGAGCACGCTGACCGGCCTCACCAGCGAGCAGACCAAGCTGGCGCAGCACCTGGCCGCGGTGCAGGGCGCTGCTGGCCGACGCGTCGGGCGGCCCGGTGGCATCGGTCTGCAGCGACCAAGCCGACGCTGCCCACCGTCGAGATGGTGCGCGCCGCCAGCGCCGGGATCGTGATCGATCCCAGCGGCGGCAACGACTACTTCTATCAGGAGAAGAACTTCCCGCTGCTGCTGCAGGCGCAGCTGGAGGTGGTCACGCAGGCGATCATCTGCAACGCCGCTCAGGTCATCGCGCTGATGCCGATGTACGCCACCTGCGACTTCGACTTCAGCTTCGCCGGCACGCCGGGTGCGCACCACAACGGCCTGTCGCACACCGCGCCGCAGGCGGTCGCCGGGCGCGCAGTACAACTCGCCGATCACCATCGACAACTACCTGCCGGCCGCGCGCGCAGCCGTTCGCGACGGCGCAGCGCTGGTTCACGCAGCCAGCTGGTCAACAAGGTCGTCAGCGTGCTGGCGACCACCGACGATCCGGCGGCGCCCGGGACCAAGGTGCTCGACAACACGCTCATCTACTGGATGAGCGAGATCGGCGACGGGCAGAACCACACGCGCGTCAGCGAGATCGAGTTTCCCCAGGTCCCGACCAGCCTGCCGCTGGTCACCATCGGCAAGTGCGGCGGCGCGATCAAGAGCGGGCAGGTGGTGCAGTTCCCGATCGGCACCGACCAGAACATGGCCGGCATGGTGAACCGCCCGGCGGCCGACCTGTACCTGACGATGGCGCGCGCCATGGGCGCCGCCAGCGCGACCTTCCCCGGGACGACCGGCGTGATCAACGGGGTGCTGGCGTCATGAATGGCCGCGTGATGCTGTCGCGATCGCCGTCGTCGCTTTGGGCTGCCGCTGCTTTCGCTGCTGGCAGCCGGCGGCTGCGTCGGGGCCAGCAGCCACGCCGAGACCGGTGGCGACGGCGGGCAGCCCGGGCGGCGGCGCCGGCGGCGCGCCCACCACCCTGACCGTCGCTTGCGACGCGCCGGCGCTCGGCACGCCGCTGCTGCGGCTGCTCACGCGCGGCGAGATCGTCAACACGCTCAACGACATCTTCCCGGGCGTCAGCGGGCATGTGGACGTCGACGCTGCCCGCGAGCACCGTGTCGTCGTTCGGCTTCGACAACGACGAATCGACCACCGTCGGCAAGCAGCTGGCCGGCGCGTTGCTCGACACGGCGCAATCGCTGGCGACGGCGGTGACCGGCAGCGCGCTCGCCGGACTTCTGCCCTGCTCGACCAGCACGCCGGATCACGCCTGCGCCGAGCAGTTCCTGAACCAGTACGGCAAGCGCCTGTTTCGCCGGCCGCTGACCACGCGCCGAGCACGATCGCTACCTGACGTTCTTCGACGCCTCGCTGGCCAAGTCGAACTTCACGTCGGCGTTGAAGTGGATGCTGATCGGCCTCATCCAGTCGCCGAACGCGATCTACCGCAGCGAGATCGGCGCGGTCGCGTCCGATCAATCGCGCCACCTGACCCCCTACGAGCTGGCGACCGCGCTCGCCTACACCTTCGGTGGCTCGACGCCCAGCGCCGAGTCTGCTGGCGCAGGCCGACAGCGGCAATCTGGGCGACGTCGTGACGATCGCGCGCAATCTCCAGACGACGCCGGCCGGGCAGCAGGCCTTCATGCGCTTCTTCCAGGCCTACCTCGGCGTACACATCGGTCTCGTCGATCCAGAAGCCGAACATCCCGGGGCAGGGCAGCGTGCCCGGCTTCAGCGCGGTGGCCGCCGACATGATCCGCGAGACCGAATCGTTCATCACCGACGTCGTCGTCAACAAGGGCGGCGGCGTGAAGGAGCTGTTGACGGCGCCGACCACCAACCCGTCGGCGGCGCTGGCGGCCTACTACGGCTTTCCGGCGCCGGCCACCGACTTCGCGTCGATCATGCGCCCCGCGGGCCGCGGCGTCGGCATCCTGGCGCAGGGTTCGTTCCTGGCGACCCACGCGTCGTCGGATTCGTCGTCGCCGACCAAGCGCGGCCTGTTTCCGTTCTACCGCCTGTTCTGTCAGGCCAAGCGCACGCCGCCCCCCGATGTGCCCCAGATCGGTCAGCCGATGACCGGGGTGAAGACGACGCGGTAGCGCTACGAGGTCGCGCACATGATGGGCGGCAACAGCTGTCGCGGCTGCCACAGCCTCTGGGATCCGATCGGCTTCGGCTTCGAGCACTTTGACGAAGGCGGCCGCTATCGCGCCGACGAAGGCGGTCTGACGATCGACTCGACCGGCGCGGTGCCCGACCCCGCCAACCCGACCCACTCGCTGTTCCCGTTCACGGGCGAGGAGGATCTGGTGGCCGGCCTGGCCAACCTGCCGCTGGCCGACCAGTGCGTGGCCGCGTACATGGCGACCTACGCCTTCGGCACCGGCACCGCCTGCCTCGGCTCGAGCCAGGTCCCGGATCTCCAGGCGGGAACCGTCGGCCTGGCCGAGGCCTTCGTGCGCCTCGCCGGCGAGCCGCACTTCGCGAGCCGGACGGCGCACTAGCCGCGGCGGCGGATCGGCTGAACGCCAAGACGCCAGGACGCCACCGGTCCGGACCTTCAAAAATCCGGACACTGGCGTCACTGGCGTCATGGCGTTTCTCCTTATCCGACCGCTAGCGGCGTGGTAGGCAGGGGGGCGACCATGAGGACGACCCGCCTTTATCTCGTGCGCCACGGCGCGACCCAGCTGACCGCCGAGGATCGATTCTCGGGTGACATCGGCGTCGATCTCTCGGTCGAGGGGCGCGCCCAGGTCGAGCGGCTGGCCGAGCGGCTCGCCAGCGAGCCGATCTCGGCGGTCTACGCGAGCCCGCTGTCGCGCACCGTCGAGACGGCGACGATCCTGGCGACGCCGCACCGGCTGCCGGTCGTGCGGCGCGACGGACTGCGCGAGATCAGCCACGGTCACTGGGAGGGGATGACCCGCCACGAGGTCGAGCTGCAGTTCGCCGACGAGTACGCCGCCTGGGACGCCGACCCGTTCACCTTCGCGCCCGCGGGCGGCGAATCGGGGGTCGGGGTGCTGGCGCGCGCGCTGCCGGTGATCCGCGAGATCGTCGTCGCGCACGCCGGTCAGAACGTCCTGGTGGTCTCGCACAAGGCGACCCTGCGGCTGCTGCTGTCGAGCCTGCTCGGCTTCGATGCGCGCGGCTACCGCGACCGGCTCGATCAGTCGCCGGCCTGTCTCAACGTGCTCGACTTCAAGGACCCGGTGCGCGCGCGCCTGATGCTGTTCAACGACGTGTCGCACTACCAGAATCGCCCGCGCCGGTCGGAGGGCAACCTGTCGCGCTGGTGGGATCCTCCCACCGGAACCTGAGCCAGCGCGCACAGCGAGCAGACGAACCGGTTGCAGCCGCCAGTTGAAGGAGCTCCCATGTCTTTGCACGATTTCTCCGCGACGACGATCGATGGCCGCGACCACGCCCTGTCATCCCACAAGGGGAAGGTGGTGCTGGTCGTCAATACCGCGTCGGCGTGCGGGTTCACGCCGCAGTACGCCGGGTTGGAAAAGCTCTGGCGCGATTACCAGGGCCGGGGGTTGGTCGTGCTCGGCTTCCCGTCCAACGACTTTGGCGCGCAAGAGCCGGGCAGCGAGGCTGAGATCCAGGCGTTTTGCAGCCGCAACTTCGGCGTGAGCTTTCCGCTGTTCAGCAAGGTGAAGACCAAGGGCGCCGGTCAGTCTCCGCTGTACGCGTTCCTGGCGGCGAAGAACGGCGCGCCTCAATGGAACTTTCACAAGTACCTGGTCGGCAAGGACGGCGAAGTGGTCGCGGCGTTCCCGTCGTCGGTCGCTCCCGACGACAGCAAGCTGCGCGCCGCCATCGACGCGGCGCTGGCGCACCAGCTGACGCGCGCGGCAGGGCAGCGCTCAGCGCAGCTGGACGCGGCCGCGCAGCTCGATCTGCTGCGACTGAGGTACCGATCAGGATCTCGAACTCGCCCGGCGCCGCCGTCCACCGCTTGCCGCCGACGTCGAAGTAAGAGAACGACCGCCGGTCCAGCGTCACCTGCGCGCGCCTGGTCTCGCCGGGCTTGAGGTTGATCTTCACGAACCCCTTGAGCTCCTTGGGCGGGCGCGGCACCGGTGCGTGCCGGTCGCCGACGTAGATCTGCGCCACCTCGGCCCCCTCGCGCGCGCCGACGTTGGTCACGTCGAAAGAGACCGTGATCGCGCCGTCGCCGCTGGCGTCGAGCGTATCGGGGCTGATTGCCAGCGCCCCCAGCTTGAACTTCGTGTACGACAGGCCGTAGCCGAACGGGAACAGCGGCTTGCGCCCGGTCTGGTCGAAGTGGCGATAGCCGACGAAGACCCCTTCGCTGTACGCGACCTTCTTCTCGGTCGGGCTCGCCGGGTAGTAGCTGTGAAAGGCGGCGTTGTCCTCCCAGCGGCGCTCGAACGTCGCCGGCAGCTTGCCCGACGGGCTGAACGCGCCCGTGATCAGCCCGCGCCAGGGCCGTGCCGCCCTCCTGGCCCGGGTACCAGGTCTGGATCACCGCCGGCACGCGATCGAGCCACCTGGTCATGTCGACGCCGCCGCCCGACGTGACGGCGACGATGGTGTTCTTGTTGGCGGCGCGCACGGCCGCGATCAGCTCGTCCTGGCCCAGCGGAAGCTGAAACGTCCGATCGTAGCCTTCGCTCTCGCTCATCGGATCGAAGCCCGCCAGCACGATGGCGACGTCCGCGGTGGCGGCCAGGGCCTTTGCCGCGGGATCGAGCAGGCGATCGGCGCGGCGGACGCCCAGCCCGACCCGCGCGTGGTGGTCACCGTGCACGTAGTCGAAGCGCACGGCGTAGGCGCGCCCCTCCTCGAGCGTGACGTTCTTGACGGCGATCGGCTGCGCCTGCGCCACCCGCTCGAGGATCAGCTTGCCGTCGAGGTAGAGTCGATACTCGTCGAGCCCGTAGCTGAACCCGACGAATCGGTAATCGCCGTTGGCCGGCGGGATGAAGAAGCCGGTCCAGCGCGCCGACGACTTCGGCGCCGCGCCGGTCGGCCACACGACGGGGCGATCCCAGGCGAAGTTGATGTGCTCGTCGGTGCGGGTCAGCAGCGGGTGCCCGGTCAGCGTCTGGTCGTTGAAGTACTCACCGACCAGGCCGGGCTTGCCGTCGTTGGGCGAGGTGGTGAACGTCGTGGAGTCGAAGATCTCGGCCAGCGTGGCGACGCCGCGGTTGAACGTGACCCGCGCCGTCGGACCCAGCTCGTTGACCAGCCCCTCGAGGAAGCTCACCGGCGCGAACGGACGCACCTGGGCGCTGCCGCCGCCGGCGGGCAGCGCCGGGAAACGCGTCGGGGCCGATCACCGCGACCGACTTCGACCTTGGCGCGGTCGAGCGGCAGCAGATCGCCCTGGTTCTTCAGCAGCACCAGGCTGGCGCGCGCCGACTCGAGCGCGAGCGCGCGCCCCTCGTGCGGGTAGAGCGGCCAGCCGAGGTCGGTCTGATCGCGGTCGAGCCAGCCGAACTGGATCGCCTTGCGCAGGATGCGGCGCACCTTGTCGTCGATGGTGGCCAGCGGCGACCTTGCCTTGCTGGATCGCCGGCAGCAGCGTCGCGCGGTTCATGAACTTGCCCGACGGCATCTCGAGATCCAGGCCGGCGTTGGCGGCGGCGACGCCGTCGTAGGTCGCGTCCCAGTCCGACATGATGATGCCGTCGAACGCCCAGTCCTTCTTCACCAGCTGGTTGTTGAGCTGCTCGTGCTGGGTCAGGTGCACGCCGTTCACCAGGTTGTAGGCGCTCATGATCGCGCCGACGTGCGCTTCCTTCACCGCCGCCTCGAACGCCGGCAGGTAGATCTCGTGCATCGTCCGCTCGTCGATCTCGGCGTTGGTGTGGTGGCGGTCGAACTCAGAGTTGTTGGCGATGAAGTGCTTGACGGTGGCGCTGACCCCCTGCTGCTGCACGCCGTTGATGTAGGCGACGGCGATGCGCGACGCCAGGAACGGATCCTCGCCGAAGTACTCGAAGTTGCGGCCGCACATCGGCGCGCGATAGATGTTCACCGCCGGGCCCAGCAGGAAGTGCACGCCGCGGGCGCGCGCGTCGCGCCCGAGCATCGCGCCCACGCGCCCGGCCAGGTCGGTGTCGAAGCTGGCCGCCAGCGCGATGCCGGCGGCGTAGGCGGTCGACGGGCCGACGTTGCGGACGCCGAGCGGGCCGTCGGCCATGCGCAGCGCCGGCAGGTGCAGGCGCGGGTTGGCGCGCACGTAGAAGCTGTCGGTGCCGCCGATGTAGTCGAGCTTCTCGTCGAGCGTCATCCGCTTGAGGATCGCGTCGACGCGACCCTCGAGATTGTGCGCGTGCTTGGGGGCGGGCGGCGGTGGCGGGCGGCGATTCTTCGACCATGGCGAACAGCAGCAGCAGCGGCAGGGGCAAGGGCAAGAAGACGACGGCGCGGATGAGACCGGACAGTACCTTCATTGGCGGCGGATGGTAACGTGGCTCGTCGAGAACGTCACGGGCGGGCCGGGGTCTGGTTCTACAGCGCGCCGGGGCGGATCCGCTGCACCATCCAGACCAGACCGGCGCACGCGATCGCGACCGACAGCGAGATCGCCGCCGTAGCGGGCGAAGAGCGGCACGCGCCGCAGCCTCCAGAGCAGCGGGAGCGCGACCGCGGCGACGGCGATCTGTCCCAGCTCGACGCCCAGGTTGAACCCGAACAACGGCAGCAGGATCGGCGCACCCTGGCTGCCGAGGCCGATGTCGCGCAGCGCCATCGCGAACCCGAAGCCGTGCAGCAGGCCGAAGGCGAAGGTCAGCAGGTAGCGGCTGCGCGGCGGTTCATCGCTCGAGCCGGCGGCGGTGGTTGTGGCGCTGCGCGCGCGGTACAGATTCTCGACGCCGATGAAGACGATCGTCGCGGCGATCAGCGGTTCGACGACCCGGCTCGGCAGCGCGATCCAATCCAGGGCGGCGAGCGCCAGCGTGATCGAGTGCGCGGCGGTGAAGCAGGTCACGACGCCGAGCACGGCGCGCAGGCTGCGACAGGCGATCAGCAAGCCCGAGCAGGAACAGCAGGTGATCGGTAGCCGGTCAGGATGTGCCGCACGCCGAGCGCCAGAAACTGGCGGAACGACGGCGACGGCGCGGGCGGCGCGCCGGGAAGGGCGGCGTCCGGTTCCAGCCGCGCTTCGAACGTCGGTGCCTCCGGGCGCAGCACCTGTTGCCCGAGGAAGGCCCGCTCGCCGGTCACCGTCAGCACGATCCCCGCCGAGGGCTGGGTCAGGCGGCGCAAGAACAGCGCATCGAAGCCCAGCGGCCCGCGCGCCGGCCGCGGGTAGGTCGTCTTGACGTCCAGGTCGTCCTCGACCGTCGGTGTGAGCACGATCGCCGACGGCGCCAGAGGCGCACCCGCGTCGGTGACCCGAAAGAAATCCCGCGCGCACTGCTGCACGATCGCGCGCACCGCCGGAAACTCCGCAGCGCGCAGCGGCGGCGCGCGGCGTCCCCCATCCACCGCCAAACAGATCCGCCCCACCGTCAGCAACGACAACGTCGTATGCAGGCGGAGCTCGCTGCTGGTGATGTGCGCGTCGGTGGTGACCTCGAAGGGATCGTGGGCGCGCGCGGGTCCACTCCAGGCCAGCAGGGCCGGCAAGACCAACGCCGAGGAATTCGCCCGGCGCCCCGTGCCCTCACCCTAGCCCTCTCCCAGCAGACTGGGAGAGGGGACCGGACCTATCTCTCCGGCCGCTCAGACGGCGCGGCGGATTGGGCAGTCTCTTGCGATTAGCGCGACGTGAGTCCGCTCCCACCAGTCCCTCCGCTCCCTTCCGGTCCCCTCGCCCCGTCCGCGGAGAGAGGGCTAGGGTGAGGGGTCCGCGCTCGCGTTCGATCGTCAGTCCCGTCACCGCACCTGGATGTTCGGCACCGGCGGCGCGATCATGCCGTTGCCGATGTGGAAGCCCGGGTGGGGCGGCTGGTTGTAGGCCGTGTTCTCCGACGACGACCTGCATGCGGTACTGCGGGTCGTGCATCAGCGTGTAGATCCGGCGCGTGGTCACGTCGGTGGTGGTGTAGATGCGCAGCGCCGAGTTGTCGGTCTCGCGCCAGACCACCTCTTCGCGCCAGTCGCCGTAGAGATCGGCGGTCAGCGCCGGCGTCGCCTTGGTGCCGTTGTTCGACGCCACGCCGGTCGCCGTCAGCAGCCGCGTCAGCGCGCCGTTGGCGCTGGTGAACTTGTCGATCTGCGTGCGGTCGAGCAGCTCGCGCGTCTCGTCGCCGTCCCAGTAGATCAGGAAGTTCTGCGACCCGGGCTTGGTGCCGATGTTGGCGTTGGTCGCCGCCGAGAACAGCCCGGTGACGCTGGAGGCCCACATCTCGGCGCCGGCGTTGCCGGGGAAGATGTCGTCGGCCACGCAGCGGCCGGTGTCGGCGCCGTTGATCGGCCCGCTGGCGAGAATGGCGCAGGTGCGCGCGTCGCGCAGGTGATAGGCGGGATGGATGCCGTCCTCGTTGCACATGAAGAACTCCAGGCCGGGGCGCGACGGGATCAGATCGCCGACGTGCTCCGCGTCGCCGTGGTCGAACCCGGTCGAGCACAGCCCCTTGCCGTCGTTGTCGATGGCCGCGGCGCCGTACATGATCTCCTGCCCGAGATCGTCGTCGACGTTGGCGACGGTCATGCTGTGCGAGCCCTGGCCGGTGAAGGGATTGCCGGCGGCGTCGCTCGGCGTGACGTTGCTGTCGAACTTCCACAGCTGGGTCAGCGCGCCGTTGCGCCAGTTCCAGGCCGTCATCGTCGCGCGGGTGTAGTAGCCGCGCGCCATGACGAAGCTCGGCTGGCCGGTGGTGTCGAAGAAGCCGACCGACGACAGGAACCGGTCGACGCGGTTGCCGTAGGTGTCGCCCCAGGCGCCGACCGTGCCGCGCGGCACGCCGAAGTTGACGGTCGCCATCTCGGCGCCGGTCAGCCCGTTGAACACGGTCAGGTACTCGGGGCCGGCCAGAATGTAGCCGGTCGAGTCGGTGCGGTAGATCGTCGCGTCGGTGTCGCTCGCCGCCGGGCCGGTGTGCAGGAACGCGCCGGTGCCGTCCTTGGTGCCCGGCGCGGTCTTGACCGCCATCTCCGCCTTCCCGTCGCCGTCGAAGTCGTAGACCATGAACTGGGTGTAGTGCGCGCCGGCGCGGATGTTCGGCCCGAGGTCGATGCGCCACAGCCGCGTCCCGTCCAGGCGATAGGCGTCGATGATCACGTCGCCGGTGCAGCCCGACTGCGAGTTGTCCTTCGAGTTGGTCGGATCCCACTTGAGGATGATCTCGTAGCGCCCGTCGCCGTCGACGTCGCCGACGCTCGCGTCGTTGGCGGTGTAGGTGTAGGCCTCGTTGGGCGTCAGCGTGCAGCTGGCCGGCATGTTGCCGCCGGGCGGGATCTGCAGCGGCACGCGCAGGTACTGCTGCGCCCACACGGTTGCCGACTCCGAGTCGCCGCCTTCGACGCCGCCGATGACCGGACGCACGGTATAGGTCGACGTGGCCGTGCCGGCCGCGTCCAGGTAGTTGGTGCTGTTGGTGACGCCGGCGATGCGGGTGCCGTTGCGATAGACGTTGTACGAGACGTTGGTCGGATTGGCGGCGTCGTATTCGTAGCCGAACATGCGCCAGCCGACGTAGTTGCCGCCGGTGACGCGCACCGCGACCACGCCGCGCACCAGCCGCTCCATGTGATAGAAGCCGGTCGTCGCCGGGCTGCCGCCCACGCCCGTGCCGCCGCCGCCCGGCGCTCCGCCGGTCCCGCCGGTCGTTCCCCCGGTCGCGGGGGCCGGCAGATCGACGCTACTGTCGCGCGGCGCCGTCGTTCCGCCCGTGCCGCTGCCGCCCACGCCGCTGCCGGTCGTGCCCGCGACGCCGGTGGCGCTGCCGCCCGTGCCTCCCGGCGTTCCCTCGCCGCCGCCCGAGTTGGCGCAGCCGCTGGCGATGAACAACGCCGACGCGACGATGGAGAGTCCGAAGCCGAGCGCGAGCTTGAGCGGGGGTTGGTTCCGCTGTGACATGAGTGCGTCCTCCGAGAATTTGCCGAGGCTGATGGCGTCAGGCCGAGGGCGCCCGTTACCGGTTGTGGAGCTCTTTCGAATCATCGCGGAATCGATCGCGTGGGCGGAGCATGGCTTTGCCATGCGGAGCCCGTCGCGGGAGGGTTTGGGAACCCTTCGAGGGTTCCCATTTAGACGATGGCGCCGGCGATGGTCGACGCGACCGGCTTGACGGTGCCGTTGTCGACGAAGTCGCCCTTGAGCAGCGCCTGGTCGATCCCCAGCGCGGCGCCCAGCGTCTTGGCCGCCGACACCTTGCGTGTCGCCGAGCGCGACGTCGCCGCCGGTCACCATCGACGCGCCGGTCGTCGCGTTGATCCCGGTCGCGCCGTAGACGCTGCCGGTGAGGATCGCCCGTGCCGCCGGTGACGCCCGGATTGACGTTCTTGCCGATCATCACCATGACGCCGTGGTTGCCGAAGTGGTCGCGCCCGCCGAGCGCCGGTCACCTTGGCGGTGCCCGAGCAGATCGCGGCCGAAGACGTTCATGGTCGCGAAGGTGACGTTGTCGGTCAGGCCGAGCGACGCGACCGCGTCCATGACCGCCTGGATGCCGGGCACGCCGCGCCCGGTGGCGTCGTGGTCGGTGTGGTCGAAGGTCTCGTCGCCCAGCCCGGGATCGGTGTGGTTGTCGCCGCCGAAGGGGATGTGCAGCGTGACCACCGGCGCGACCTTGGCGGCGATCAGCGCCGCCGCCGCCAGCGCCTGACCGTGGACGTCGTTGGTGGTGATCGCCGCCAGCGTCGTCGCCAGGCTCAGCGACAGCTCGCGCACCTGCGACTGGCTCGCCGCCATCGCGTCGAGGAAGGTCTTCTGCTCGGGCGTGCCGTCGGCCTTGAACATGGCGTTCAGCTGGTCGAGCGTCGTGTCGCGCATCGCGCGCAGCTTGACCACCGGGTCGGTCGCCGATCCGGTCAGCAGCTGCTTGAGCTGCGTCGGCGAGATCGTCGGCAGCGTGCGGCCCGAAAACGAGATCATCTCCAGCGCGTTGCCGCCGGTGCCGATCGCGACCGGCTCGGCCTGCACGGTGCCGAGGCACTGGAACAGGTGCTTGGCGTAGATCGACGGCACCATCTCGCCGCCGGTGGTCTGTCCCAGCAGGCGCATCGACTTGGGGTGATCGCCGTGCACGATGCCGCCGGGCGCGTAGTGAAAGAAGTTGGTGCGATTGCGCACCGCCGCCGACAGCGCCGGCCCACGGCGCCGCCGCCGTCACCGTCTGCGTGCCGAGCGTGAACTGCGTCGCCGCCATCGTCGCGTCGGTGGGATGGATGATCGTCGGCGAGGTGTAGGTCCCCGGGCAGTTGCACGAGATCGAATCGCCCGCGCTCGAGGCGCTGACGATCAGGAACTGCATCTTGTCCTTGGCGGTGATCGCGCACGCCATGTCCTGCGCCGTCGCCTGGCGCGGGTTCAGCAGGAACCAGGCCGGCAGCCCGGTCGCCATCGCGCGCAGGCCGACGTAGCCGGTGCCGAACAGGCCGGTGAGCAGCGCCTGGCGTCGATTGAACGGTTTGATCATTTGCCTCCTTGGTCCTTCTCTCAGATGCCGAGCGACAGCGAGGTGGGGGATTGGCAGGCGGCGGCGAAGGTCGAGCGCAGCGACGACGTCGTCGTGCTCTTCGCGGCGACGGCGGCGGCGTAGTGGTCCTGCAGCGCCTTCAGCGCGCCGGCGTAGTGCGGGTCCGACGCCGGCAGGCCCATCACCTTGACGACCATGTCGGGGATCGCCGCCGCCGAGCCGGTGGCGCTGGTGTAGAGGTTGGTCGCCGCCGGTCCGTCGACCACCTTGGCGGCCACCGCCTCGCACACCAGCTCGCTGGCCGCGCGGTAAAACAGGTTCGGATCGGGCGGTGTCACCGGCAGCTGCGAGCCGCGGCTGAAGGCGTCGGCCGGGATCGAGCCGGCCAGGCGGTTGGTCGCCGTGGTCACGCCGGTCGGCGTCGGCATGGCGATCTCGCACAGGTCGGCCTTGCCCAGGCGGTTCGACAGCGCGGCGCACAGCTGGTCGCGGCGCGCGACGCTGATGGTGACGCCGTCGGCGACGAAGGTCGCGGTGCTGGCCCAGTCGGTGACCAGCGGCGACGAGAACAGCTCGCGCACCAGCGTCTTGAAGTTGTACCCGGAGCTCTGGAAGGCCAGCGCCACCCGCCGCATCTCGGGGTCGGTCTCTTCGCACGCCGCGGAGTTGGCAAAGAAGCAGAGGTGCTGCGTCGTCGCCAGCGCGAAGCGGTTCACGGGCTGCGCCGCGACCTGCGTGTCGGTGACCTGGCCCAGGAAGGTGCCGAAGTCGACCAGGCTGGCGCCGTTCTTCATCACGTCGCCGAAGCCGAAGCTGGCCGCCGTCGACGTGACCCGGGCCGGCACCTGGTCGTTGAAGTCGAACTGGTTCTGCCAGAACAGCCGCATCGGATCGAGGCTCTTGTGGCAGATGAAGCAGGTGGTGCCGGCGACGGCGTGCGCCCCGTCGAGACCGACCGAGCTGGGCGGCGCCGGGAACGCGGTGGTGGCGTTGGTGAATCCCTGGCCGAGCGCGGCCAGCAACGCCTGGTTGGCGGTCACGCGGTGCTGGTTGCTGTCGTTGGTGTTCCAGACCGCCAGGAACGCCGGCGTGGTGAAGAAGCTCACGCGCGGCAGGCGCGATGGCAGCGTCGTCGCCGTGCGCAGCGCCGGCAGGTTGTACGACACGATCGGCGTTCCGGTGTTGCTGATGGTCACCATCTGCCAGTCGGAGAGATCCTGCGCGGTGAAGTAGGGCTGGATCGCGTGCTCGAAGCAGCCGAGGTTGGTCGACCCCTGGCCGTTGTTGGTCGAGTCGCGATCGACCACGCCCAGCAGCACGTGAAAGAGGTTGGTGCTGCCGGGATAGGTCGACACCTTGGTCGCGTCACCAGCACAGTTGGTCCCCGACGGGCCCCTGCCGGTCGTCGTGCCCGGCGCCGCGTAACCAAACACGAGGTAATTCGGGCTGGCCGGGTCGAGCGTGTCGGCGATCGCGGGCCGCGTGCCGTGGTTGAACTGGAAGTTGAAGGTGTGGATGTCGTAGGGCATCTCAATTTGCATGTACATGCTCTTGAGCGCCGTGGTCATCATGAACCGCTGCGTGGTCAGGATGTCGGTGTAGGGCCGTCCCTCGGCGATCAGCGCCAGCACCGTGCGCGCGAAGCTCTCTTTCAGGTTCTTGAACAGCAGCGGGAAGGCGTTGTCGCCGAAGATCGCGTACGGCAGATCGAACGCGCCCGGACGTTTGCGCAGCTGGAACTCGTAGTCGAGCACGGCCAGCGACGACTGCTGATACGCGTTCTGGAAGAAGAGGATCATCTTGTCCTGGAACTGAGGCGTCGCCGTCCAGGTGTCGATCAGCGCCTGCAGCGCCGTCGGGCTGGTCGCGGCCGCGACCTCGGCGTCGGTCGGCGCCAGGCCGGTCAGGACGCCCTTGATCTTGCGCAGCGCCGAGTAGGTCGACAGCGGCGCGCTGAATCCGCCGTTGCCCGCACCGCCCCCGGGGCCGGGACCGCCGGCGCCGCCGCCCGCGCCGCTACCCGGGGTTCCACCACCGCCGGGCCCAATGCCGGTGCCGCCGTTACCGCCCACCGGGTTGCTTCCGGTATTTCCCGCGCCCGCGCTCGCGCCGCCGCCACCAGGCGTCGTGCCGCTGGTCTGTCCGACGCTGCCGGTGCAGGCGCACAGGCACGCGCCGAGGGCGGCCAAGCACCCGAAAGAGGCCGAGCGTTGTTGTCCCATCTCTCCCCATAAGGGCCGGGGGGCATGAAACTGGTGCAGGTCGCGGCGCCTTCCCCGCTGGACCGGCCGTCACCGGGGCGCCGCGCCGCGTTTTACAGGGTCGACTCGGGGGTCAGCCAGTCGAAGCTGATCGCGGCGTCGTCGACGTAGAGCTCGCCCTGCGTCGGGACCAGGTCACCGGTGACGCTGCACGGGGTCCAGTACACCGTCGGCACCGGGGCCATCGGGCGGCTCGCGATGTCGTAGTTGAGCTTGCCGTCGAGCCACAACGTGAAGCGTCCGGTGTCGTCGGGGACGTTGCGGAAGAAGACCTCGATCTGGAACCAGCGCCCGACCGGCACCTCGATCGCGGGATCGGCGGTTGGCAGGCGCAGGTACTGCGGGCGATGATCGTAGATGCTGAGGATGAGCTCGCCGCCCGGCAGGCTGCGCAGGTCGACGTCGAGGAACTGCGAGATCACCGTCGGATCGTCGGTCGGCGTGCGGAACTGCAAGATCGTCCAATCGACCTTGGTTTGATAGGCGCGCGGCAGGTAATACCAGACGCTGTAGAACGCCTCCTTCGGGAAATTCCCCTGGTGCCAGATGCGCGCGGTCTCGACCGAGCCGACCGCGCTGTTGGTCAGCTTGACCGAGTATTTGCCCGAATGAGCAACGTCGGTCGAGATCGCTACCGTGGCGTCGGCGCCGTCGGTCATCGGGCCGCCGGGCGCCGGCAACGACCACTCGCTGAGATCGCCGGTCTCGTGCGTCGCCGACCAGACCAGATCTGACCCGAGATCGATGCGGCGCGCGCAGGCGGGCGCCGCCACGAGCAACCCGGTCATGACCAGCAAATATCGATGCGCGATCACGACGACTCTCAGCCTACCCGAAGAACAAGGGGCGGTGCGCCATGAATTGGTGCAGGGGTGATCCGCGTCGCGTGCCGGGCTCGACAACATTTGGCGCGGCCGGCTTGCTCTGCGGTTGTGGTGCCGGCTCCGGTTCCTCTAATCTAGGCGGGATGGTGCGCGCGACATGGTTGCTCACGCTGGTCGCGGCGGCGGCGAGCGGCTGCTCCGGCGGCAGCGCGACGCGCGACGCCGCCGGAGGGCGCGATGCCGTCGTCTTCGACCTGCCCCCGCTGCTCGACGCCAACGGCGCCGGCTACGCGCTGAGCTTCGACGGGATCAACGACTACGCGACCGCCGGCAACGCGGGCTTCCCCGCGGCCAGCGCCGAACAGACGGTGTCGCTGTGGGTGAACTATCCCGCGGCCGCGACCACGCAGGACTTCGTGGTGATGCGCCTCGATGTCTCCAGCGGCGTGCGTATCGGGATCCGCGACGGCACGATCACGGTGTCGCGCGTGTATTCGGGCCGGTCGCTGCTCGCCGCGCCGACGCTGCCGCCGATCGGCACGTGGCACCACGTCGCCTACACCTTCGATCGCACGACGCATATGCTGTACATCGACGGCGCCATGGTCGCGTCGTCGACGGCGACGGGCGACGAACGGACGCCGAATCAGGTCTGGCTCGGCACGCTCGACGGCTCGGCCGAGCTTTACACCGGGCTGATGGACGAGGTGCGCGTCTGGTCGCTGGTGCGCTCAGCCGCGGACGTTCAGAAGGACATGCTGCACCGAAAAGCGGGCCCCGAGCCTGGGCTGGTCGCCTACTGGACCTTCGACGACTCACAGAACGGCGGGCGCTGCGAGGACATGGCCAAAGGCGGCAACGACGTCACCTTGGGTGACGGAGTCGCCGAACGCATGCCCAGCCGCGTCCTGTCCGACGCGCCGGTGGTGCCGTAGGCGGACGGTCCGCCGCACCGGGCGGGCGGCTTGAAACGGCGAAGCTGCGGGATGTGAGGACGGCTTCCCTCTCTCCGTTGTGGGGGCCGAAGGAGGGGGTATGGGTCCCGTGCTCAAACATCCTTTGGCGCGAGGAGTGCTGAACTGTGCTTGGCCTACGCGACCCCGCGCCTCAGGAACTGCGCGCGGGACCCACACCCCCTCCTCCGGCCGCCGATACAATCTACGTTCGATGCGCCTGCCATACCGATCCGGAGGGCACAGCGAGAAAAAATAAGATCTATCGGACGCAACGTCGCAACGACGAACACAGCCGTTCAATATTTTCTGCGTCGCTTCCCGAGGCGACGAAGGATGATTCCAACGACCGGCGAGGCGACGTCCGATAAATCTATTTTTAGTGGGGCCCTCCCCTCCGGATCGGAGCCGCAGGCGCATCGAACGTAGATTGTCTCCGCGGCCGAAGGAGGGGGGATAGGTCCCGCGCGCAGTTCCTGAGGCGCGGGTTACCGTAGGCCAAGCACAGTTCAGCACTCCTCGCGCCAAAGGATGTTTGAGCACGGGACCTATCCCCCCTCCTTCGGCCCCCACAACGAAGAGAGGGAAGCCGTCCTCACACCCCGCAGCCCCGCCGTTTCAAGCCGCCCGCCCGGTGCGGGGGCCGGCTAGAACGATGCCGCGATGCCCGCCGTCGCGCCAAAGCGCAGTGACGGGGTGCGGGCGACGACGCCGGCCGGCGTCGTCGCGAGATCGTACGGGCGCGGGAAGTAGTCGGTGTGAAGGCCGGCGATCGGCGCGATTCGCGCGTCGCGGCCTCCGATACGCAGCACGACGCCGGCGCGCAGGCCGAGGTCGACGCGGGTGGCCGATCTGGGGACGACGGGGCTCACCCCCTCGGCGCGGAAGATGGCGGCGACCAGGCTGGCGTCACCGGCGAGCTCGAGCCACTGACCGACCTGCCGGACGCGCACGCCCGCGTCGATGGGGATGCGCAGCTCGCGCGCGTGCACGACGCCGTTGATCGTGAAGTCGGTGCGCGGCTGCAGCCCCACCGCGAACAGCGCCGCCAGGCGGCCGGCGCCGATCGCCACCCGCAGCTCGCCGCCTGGGCTGGTCATCTCGGGCGCCGACAGAACCGCCGGTGCCGTATCGCCCAGCGCGGTCAGCTCGAAGCGCAGGCGCCGCGTGGGGGCCGGGGCGACCGCGATCGTCGCGACCGGTTCGGGCGACGGGGGGGGCGTGACCTGGCGGTTCGGGCGGCAGCAGCGTTCCAATTTGGGGGGCGAGTCGATGAGCAGCTCGGGCGGCATCAGGGTCAGCACCACGAACACCGCGGCGAAACGGGCCCGTTGCTCGCAATCGCGGGCCAGATCGCGGTAGACCCGCACGCGCTGGTTGTTGCCGGTCGTCAGGCGGACCCGGTAGGTCTCGCCCAGATCGGCAACGTCGACCGACGCGGAGCGTGGCAGCGCGTCGAGCGCGCCGCGCGGGACCAGGGTCGCCATCGCGGTCCAGATCGTGTCGGCCGACGGGCAGGATCCCGTCGACGAGATCTCCGGCGCCGACGGCGGCCGTTCAGCCGGCGCGTCCGGTGACGCCGCAACCGCGGTCACTCCTGCCGCGGTGCCCAATGCGTGAACGACCAGCGCGACGGGGGCGACCAGAACGACGCGGAAGACCATCAGGCGGGCGAGAGCGAGAGCAGCAGGGAGACGGCTCATGGCGCGCGACAGGGAGAACATACCCGAATCGACCCGCCGAGTGGTGTAGACTGCCGACGAGCATGGCCGCCAACCACAATCAGGTCCCGGCTGGCGCTTGGCGTATCCGCCCGGAGGATTCGGCGCCGCCCCGCCGCGTCGAGACCGCGGTCGGTCGAGTCGACGAGACGCCCCACCTCCGCACCCAGGACTTCCGCGCGCTTTACGACGCGTGGTTCGCCGACGTTGCGCGCTGGGTGCGCGCGCTCGGTGCTTCGCCCGCCGATCAGGACGATCTGGTGCAAGAGGTCTTCGTCGTCGTCCATCGGCGGCTGCATGACTTCGACGGCAAGAACCTGGCCGGCTGGCTCTATCGGATCGCGACCCACCAGGTCAGGGATTTTCGCCGGCTGCGCTGGATTCGCCACATCTTCGGGCGCAGCGTGCCGCTGTCGTCGGGCGTCGCCTCGACCGGGCCGACGCCGCTCATGGTGCTCGAGACCAAGGAGAAGCAGGAGCTCCTCGAGCGATTGCTGTCGACACTCAACGAGTCGCAACGGGCGGCGTTCGTGTTGTTCGAGATTGGATGGCTACACCGGTGATGAGATCGCGCGCATCCAGCAGGTCTCGATCAACACCGTGCGCGCGCGGATTCACCGCGCGCGCAAGAAGCTGTTCGCCTTGTTGCTCAAGGGGCGGGAAGGTACGAGAGGAGGACTGGAATAGTGGATCGCTTATTGGAGAAGAGGAACGCGTTCGATCCGTGCGAGGAGTATCTGGCGGATCTGATCCGCGCGAGTGAGCCGGTGGTGGTTTCGCCGGCGCGACAGCAGCGACTGCTGGCCGGGGTCCTGCGCCGCCAGCAGACGCGCCGGCCGATGACCGCGCGGCTGCTGCGACCGGTTTTCGTGCTGGGTGTTCTCTCGCTGGCGGGCGCCACCACGGCCGCCGCGACGATTGGCCGCCGCGTCTGGACCGAGCGGCGCGTGCAGTCGGCGACCCGCTCGACCGAGCGCCTCGTGCTGGCGGCGGCACCGCAGCCGAAGCGCGCCCGCAAGGGAAACGGCGCGCCGGCGCCGAGCGCAATCGCCGAGGAGATGCCGCCCGCCGCGCCGGCGCCTGCCGTCGCCCGCCGCGCCCGGCGCGCTGCGCCGGCCGTCGCCGTCGCGCGTCGCCAGCCGCGCGCGCGCCGTCCACTCCGAGGATCCGTCGCGCGTCGTCGACGCCATCCAGGCGCTGCGCACCGATCACGATCCGGTGCGCGCCGGCCGCCTGCTGTCGGAGTACCTGGCGCGCTATCCGCACGGCGCGCTGGCCGAGGAGGCGGTGGCGCTGTCGATCGAGGCGGCCGCCGCGCGTCACAGCCCCGCCGCCGCCGCGTTCGCCGAGCGCTACCTGCGCCAGTATCCAAACGGCCGCTTCCGCCGCGCCGCCGAGCAGGCCCTCGAGCAGACCCAGAACTGATGAATGGATGACGGTGAGCTGACCATCCTCCCTCGTCGTCTTCGTCCCGCCACTTTCTTGCACGCCGGGCTCGTCAGCGGCGGGGTCGCGCTGCTGGCGCTGCTCGCGCCCGGCCACGCGCGCGCGACCAGCTACTACGTGGCGGCGACGACCGGGACGCTCGGCCCCGCCGGCAACAACAACAACGCCGGCACCACGGCGGCGGCGCCGTTCGCGACCATCGCGCGCGCCGTCTCACTGGTGCAGCCGGGCGACACGATCTTCCTGCGCGGCGGAACCTACGGCGGATACAACATCCCGTTGCGCAACAACGCGCCGGTGTCGGGCACCGCCGCCGCATGGATCACCTTCAGCGCCTATCCCGGCGAGCTGCCGATCTTCGACGGCAACGGCGGCGGGGGCACCGGGTTCGGCAGCACCAGCTCGCAGTTCATCCGCGTCGTCGGCGTCGCCGCGCGCAATTTCGGCTCCAGCGGCTTCGGCAACGGCTGGGTCAACGACGTCGGGACGTCGAACGGCAACTGGCAGTTCGTCAACTGCATCGCCGACAACAACCTGATCAACGGCATCACCTTCTACAACGCCACCGGCTTGCTGATCGATCAGTCGATCGTCGGGCACAACGGCAACGGCAACCCGTCGTGGTCGAGCGGCGTCAACCTGTTCCACGTCAGCGGCGACTTCACGACCAACATCATCCGCCGCACCGTCTCCTTCGAGAACATCGACGTCTCCACCACCCACAGCGTGCCGGCCGGCGGCGCGACCGACGGCAGCGGCTTCATCCTGGACCAGAGCAGCAGCGGCGCGCTGTTCGAGAACAACATCGGGTTTCGCAACGGCGGCTCGTGCATCCGCATCAACACGCCGGGCGCGCACATCATCAACAACACCTGCTACCACGACGGCCTGAACCCCAACGACCGCACGCCCAGCAATCCGGGCGAGATCTACTTTTCCAACGGATTGCAGGGCGCGGTGATGACCAACAACCTGCTGGCCGCGAGCGGGTTCAACGGCACGATGATGGCGCTCAACCTCACCAGCGGCACCAACAACGTCGTCGTCAACGCCAACGGCGCGACGCCGTTCTTCGCCAATCCGGGCGGGCTCGACTTCCGGCTGGTGTCGACGGCGACCGGCGAGATCGATCGCGGATCGGCGACCGGCGCGCCCACGACCGACATCGGCTTCGATCCGAAGTGCATCAAGGCGCAGACCCCGCAGGCCGGCCAGCCGTCGTGGTGGAGCTTCACCATCGACTACGACTACATTCGAACGGTCGGCGGCGTCGTCGGCTGCTTTCATCCCGTCGACCCGGCCGGCGGGCGCGGCGCCCGACGTCGGCGCCTACGAGTTCGGCGGCGTGGTGGCCGGCGTCGGCGGCGCGCCGGGCAGCGGCGGTACCACCGGCGCGGGCGGCATGACCGGCGCCGGGGGCGGCACCGGCGCGGGCGGCGCACGCGGGACCGGCGGGGTCTCGGGCGGCACGGGCGGCGCGCGCGGGACCGGCGGCGGCACCGGCGGCACGTCGGTCACCGGCGCGGGCGGCGAGAGCGGCGCGGCCGGCGCGCCGGGCGGCGGGGGCGGGACCGACGGCGGCGAGACCGGCGCCGCGGGCGGATGTCAGTGCGGGGTCAGCGCGGGCGCGGCGACCGCGGTGCGCGCGCTGCCGTTCGGGCTGCTGCTGGCGACGCTGTGGTTCTGGTGGTGGCGCGTCGTCGCCGCCGAACGCCGCGTCAGCCGGTCTGGCGTCTGCGCGTCGCACCTCGCGTCGCCGGGTTGAGCGTTCTCGCCGGACCCGGTAGGGTGCCTCTTCATGGAGCTCGAGCTGCAACTGGGGAAGAAGCGGGGTCATCGGGGAGATCGCAGCCAGGCCGACGGAGCGCGCCGGCTGCTGGTGCTGTCCGATCTCAGGGGGGGCGCGGCGCGCGAGGCGTTCGCGACCCGCGCGCTGCTGCGCGTGCGCCAAGGCGGCGACGGCCTCGATGCCGCGCTCGCGTCGCTGGCGCCTGCGCTGCCGGTGCCGCCGTCGCTGTCGTCGTCGCTGGCGACCGTGGGCGCGGCGCGCGCGCTCGAGGTCACGTCGCTGGACGATTTCCATCCCGACACGTTGTTCCGCCGCCT
Source organism: uncultured Pseudomonadota bacterium (assembly GCA_963778795.1). Lineage (GTDB taxonomy): Bacteria > Myxococcota_A > Polyangia > Fen-1088 > Fen-1088 > DASRQZ01. The sequence continues at coordinate 1,122,787 of CAVZVU010000001.1, forward strand.
GCCGGTTTTTCGCGATCCGACCGCGCGCGCCGCTGCCGACGGGCGTGACGGCGGTCGGCGAGGGCGACGCCGACGACGTGGCGCGCCTGCTGGGCCGGCGTCCGGCGACGGCGGTCGCCGCCGCGAGAGCATCGACGCTGGCGCCGGTCGAGGACTTCATCGGCAAGATCCTCGCCGGTCACGTGGCGTCGGCGCCCGCGGGCGCGCCGCTGGACGTGGTGGCGCTGGGGCGGATCATGCGCGCGGTCTTGCACCAGCCGGCGTTCCTGTCGCTGGAGGCGAGCTGGCGCGCGCTGGACCTGCTGGTCTCGCGCGCCGATGAGGCGGTCGAGATCTGGGTGCTCGACTGTCGAAGGGCGAGCTGATCGCCGACCTGCTGGCCGGCGGCGCATCGCCGGAAGAGGCCGTCGGTGGCAGCGACGGCGACCGGCTCGCGGCGAGCGCCCTCGCGCGGCGGTTGCTGGCGCCGCCCGGTGGCCGCCCCTTCTCGGCGCTCGTGGGCGACTTCACCTTCGGACCCGGCGCCGACGACTGCGCGCTGCTGGCGCGCCTGGGTGCGCTGGCGGCAGCGGCGCGCGCCCCGTTCATCGCCGGCGGCGCGCCCGCGCTGGTCGGATGCAGCACGCTCGCGGGCGCGGGCGATCCGGCGCGCTGGGAGGCGCTGGCCCCCGAGGATGCGCGCCGCTGGCAGGCGTTGCGGCGCGGCGCACGCGCCGCCTGGATCGGCCTCGTGCTGCCGCGCTTTCTCGCGCGCGCCCCCTACGGCGCGAAGACCGGCGGGGCGCCATCGACGCCTTCGCCTTCGAGGAGCTCGCCGAGCTCGCCGACGGTGCGCGCCCCGTGCCCGAGCAGCTCTGCTGGGCCAACGCCGCCTTCCTGGCGCGCTGGCGCTGGCAGCGCTGGCGCGGCGACGCCGACGACGACGCGATGGCGGAGCGAGATCGACGATCTGCCGTTCTTCAGCTTTCGCTCGCAGGGCGACGTCGAGATGTACCCGATCGCCGAGGCGTTCTGGGGCCAGCGCGCCGCCGACGCCGCCCTGTCGCGCGGCCTGATGCCGGTGCTGAGCGCGCGCGATCGCAACGTGGTCCGCCTGGTGCGCCTGCAGTCGATCGCCGATCCCCCGCGCGCGCTCGGCGATGACGACGCCTGAGGCGATCGACTCTTCGTGACGACGTGGACGCGTCCGTTTGACGAACCCAAGCCCGCGTGGCGGGCGACGCACCCTCGCGCATCCGGCGACGCAGATCCTGGGTAGCTGATTGCGCGCCGCCCGCCCCCCGCAGCCGCGTCGGGGCCGGCTTTGCGGCAGGTTCGGCGGTCACCGAGGTTGGCCCCGCGCTTGCTCGATGGCGGGGGCGAGGAGAGGGGAGCCGAGACCATGACCAAGACAGCGCCAGAGACCCTGCGATTCGTCGAGCTCGAAGAGGCACGCGCCGCGCGCGGCGTGCGGCTGCTGGCGCTGTCGTTGCTGCCCAGCCCGTGGACCGAGGCGGCCAAGGCGATCTTTCACGTCAAGCAGATCCCGGTCCTGTGCGTCCGTCACGTCCGCGGCGACGCCGCCCAGATCGCCTGGTCGGGCGTGCGCAACGCGCCGGCGGTCTTCTTCGACGACGAGCCGCCGCGAACGGGCTGGGCGGAGATCCTCCTGCTGGCCGAACGCCTGGGCGGAAAGGTCTCGCTGATCCCGTCCGATCCGGCGCAGCGCGCGCGCTTCTTCGGCCTGGCGCACGAGCTGTGCGGCGAGGACGGCCTGGCCTGGAACGCGCGCCAGATCATGATTCACGGCTCACTCAGCACCGGTGGCGCCCGTTCGTTTCCCCTGGTGGCCGGCCAGTATCTCGCGGCCAGCTACGGCTACGCGCCCGAGCGGATCGATTGCGGTGTACCGGCGCATCCGCGACCTGCTGGCGCTGCTCGACGCCACGCTGGCGTCCAGCCGCAGCGCCGGTCACGCCTACCTGCTCGGCGATCAGCTGAGCGCGCTCGACCTCTATCTCGCGACGTTCCTGACGCCGATCATCGGCGTCAGCCCCGAGGATTGTCCCGCGATGTCGCCGCGCGCGCGGGCGGGGTTCGAGTATCTCCGCGCCGAGCTGGCCGCCGGCAATGGCGCACAAGGTGCCGGCGCCGATCTCCCCGCGGCGCTCGTCGAGCACCGCCGGCGCATCTACCGCGATCACCTCCCCTGGCCGATCGTCTTGTAGCGGTCGCGGTCGTTGTAGCTTTCGCCATGTCCGGCCCCGGCGATCTACGGTAAGGTCGCGTGGCCGGCACCCGATGAGCAGTCAACAGCGGCCGCAGCCGCGGCGAGATCGGGGGCCAGAGCTCGCGCGACGGGCGCCGTTCCTGCCGCGCGCGTTCATCGCTGTCGCGCTGGCCACGCTGGCAACCGGGTGGCTGGAGCTGCCCGCGCGCGCCGATGATACCGGCGCGGTGGTTTCGCCGACGCCGATGCCGACGCCGACGCCCCTTCCACGCAGACCGCGCCGACGACGGCGCCGCCCCCCACGGCGCCGCCGCCGCCATCACCGGCTCCATCGCCCCCGTCTTCGCCGTCGACCTCCGCGACCATACCGTCACCGGCATCGACGGCCCACCTCGGGCGCCTCGAGCTGGAATCGGTGAACGACGCGCTCGGCGACCTCGGCCTTCAGATCGACCGCCACCCCGACGGGAAGACCGTCCGTGCGGTCCACGTCGTCAATCAGGAGGTCTTCTCGCGGCGCGACTGGTGGTTCCGCTGGTTCAACCACTTTCACCGCACCACGCGCGGCTACATCATCGAGCGCGAGCTGCTGATCCACGCCGGCCACCTCTACGACGCCGCGCTCGTCGAGGAGAGCCTGCGCAACCTCCAGGCCGGCTCCGGCATCGTCGTCAACGGCCGGACGTTTCCCGCGCCCGATCTGTCGAGCGTGGTCGTGATCCTGCCGATTGTCTCCGCGCAGCCGGGGACCGTCGATCTGCTGGTGGTCACGCGCGACGTCTGGAGCCTGCGCTTCAACACCAACTTCGAGTTTCAGCAGAGCACGCTGTCGCTGCTGGAGACCTCGCTCTCCGAGAACAATCTCCTCGGCTGGAGGAAGTTTCTCTCGTTCGGTTTCTCGATGGATCTGGGCGCGTTCTGGGTCGGACCGACCTATTTCGATCCGAACATCGCCGGGACCCGGCTGACGATGTACGCGGCGGCCAGCTCCTACTACTCGCGCAGCACCGGTCACCGCGAGGGGGACAGCGAATCGCTCGCGGTGCGCTATCCCCTGTTTTCACTGGCCAGCCGCTGGGGCGGCGGCATCGAGATCGATCACGGCGACACGCTGACGCGCCGTTTTCGCGGCCTGGCTCCGCGGCCGGTGAACCTGGTCGACCTCGCCCCCGACGCGCTTTCGCCCACGCTCGAGCCGGTGCCGTACGTCTATCGTCGCAAGGTCTTCGTCGTCGACGCGAACGCGACCCGCCAGTTCGGCGTCGCGGTCATCCAGCGGGTCACCGCCGGCTACCGGTTCGACAGCCGGCAATCGCTGACCCCCGGCGATTTCCCCGACCCCGCGCTCGCGCCGCTCTTCCTGGCGCAGGTCGCGCCGGTGTCGGAGACCCGCTCCGAGCCCTACGTCCAGTATTCGCTGTTCACGCCCAGCTACGTCGTGTTTCGCGACCTCAACACCTTCGACCTGCGTGAGAACTACACGCTCGGTCCGGCGCTGTCGGCGCGCCTCGCGTACGGCGCGCCGGGGCTGGGCGCCGACTTTCGCGCCTACCCGATGCAGCTCGCGGTCGGCTGGACGCTCGCGCCGCGCGGCGGGCTCGCCGTGGCCTCGCTGACCGCCGCGACCCGGCTGCGGCAGCAGACCTTCATCGATCAACTGCTGACCGCCAGCCTCTACTACGCTTCGCCGATGTTCCTGCGGCGCGTGCGCGTGGTGGCCGAGGCCGGCGCCGGCGCCCTGCGCAACGACACCCAGCGCGGCGTCTTCCTGCTCGGGGGCGACACCGGGCTGCGCGGCTACGCCATCGGCGACTTCATCGGCACCAGCCAGGTGCTGGGCCACGTCGAGCTGCGCACGGCGCCGGTGGCGATCTTTTCCCAGCGCATCGGCGGGCTGCTGTTCTACGACGTCGGCGACGCGGCGCCGTCGCTCAGCAGCATCGTGCCCAAGCACGACTTCGGCCTCGGGATACGCTGGCTGATCCCGCAGCTGAACTCGACGGTGATCCGCCTCGACTGGGCCATCGCCACCCAGAGCACCGCCTTCACGCGCGCCGGTTTCCCCGGTCGATTCAGCGCCGGCTTCCAGCAGGTGTTTTCAGCACCGCATTAGCCCGCGCCGCGCGGCTTCGGGCTGTTGCGCTCCAGCAGGCGGACGTAGTCGGCGAGGATCGACAGCGCTTCGTTCAGGATCAGGTTCTCTTCCGGTGACCTTCCGGTGGGCCCGAAGGCGTTGCTCGCGCCGCTCGCCGGCTTTGCGTCTTTTCCGTTGGGGGGCGCCGGCGGCTTGGGCGGCACGACCGCCACCCGCTGCGGCAGGCCCGGCAGCGCCGCGCTCTTCACGGTGATCTCGTAGGTCACGCGGGCGTTGGCCGAGACGCGCGCCCCGCCTTCGATCTCGCTCTCCCGGGCCTTGCCGTGCGCCATCTCCCGGCGCCGCTCGGCTTCGTCCAGCGAGATCGAGCCGCTGGCCAGCCGCTGCTTCAGTTCGGCGACCTCCTCGCGCAGCAACGAGAACGCGGCATCAGCGGCGATGCGCCGGGCCGACGACTCGCGCAGCGGGGGCGAGATAGGGCGTCACCCGATCCGCGCGATCGAAGGGCGCGGCCGGGACGGTGTCCCAGGGCAGGGGATCGACCAGCTTGGCCTCGCTGACGCCGGCCACCTCGCTGCTGCGACGGCAGGACGATGTCCGACGTCACCCCGCGCAGCTCCGTCGACGCGCCGCTCGGTCGATAGAACTTGTCGATGGTGACCTTCAGCGCGCCCGGGTCGTAGGCGTGGCCGAACCCGGCCCGATCCATGATGTCGGCCAGCGGCACGATGGTTTGCACGGTCCCCTTGCCGAACGTCGCGGTGTCGCCCACGATCACCGCGCGCCCGTAGTCCTGCAGCGCGCCGGCGACGATCTCCGACGCCGAGGCGCTGAACCGGCTGGTCAGAACCACCAGCGGCCCGTCGTAGACGACGCTCGGGTCGCGATCCATCTCCACCCGGACCGCGCCCTTGGAGTCGCGCGTCTGCACGACCGGTCCCTTGCGGATGAACAGACCGGTGAGGCTGATCGCTTCTTGCAGCGAGCCGCCGCCGTTCTGGCGCAGGTCGAGGACGACGCCGCGCACCTGTTCCGCCTTCAGCTTGTTCAGCAGCCGCACCACGTCGGCGGTTGCGCCGTTCTGGCTGTCGTGGCTGTCGCTGCTGGAATAGAACGACGGCAGATCGATCACGCCCAGCCGAAGCGTTCCGCTGTCGGTTGTCGGCACATCGACGATGCGCGCCTTGGCCTGCTGGTCCTCGAGCTTGATCTCGGCGCGGATCAGAGCGAACCGTCTTGGCGGCGCCCGCCGTTCCCGTCGGCGGCAGGATGGTCAGCGTCACCGGCGAACCCTTCGGCCCGCGGATCAGGTTCACGATGCGCGTCAGCGGCATCGTCGATGACGTCGACCGGCTCCGCCTTGCCTTGCGCCACGGCGATGATGCGGTCGCCCGGCCTTGAGCAGCCCGCTGCGCGCGGCGGGGCCCCCCGGGATCAGCTCGCGAATGACACAGGTGCCGTCCTCGGTGGTCAGCGATGCGCCGATGCCGAACAGCGACAGGTTCAGCGCGATCGACAGCGACTGCAGCTCCTCGTGGCCGAGATAGTCGGAGTGCGGGTCGTAGACGTGGGCCAGGGCGTTGAGGTAGATCTCGACCACGTCGTCTTCGCCCAGCGCCCTTCATGGTTCGCAGTTGCTGCTCGTGGCGTCGGGTCAACGCGGTCGCGATCTCCGCCGGCTTCTTGTCGGCCAGCTTCTCCTGCAGATACTCCGCCCGCAGCTGCTGTCGCCAGAGCTCCTTTGCCGCCGCCAGATCGCGCGGGCGCGGGGCGTGGTCTCGGTCGAAGGAGAATCGATCGTGAGCCGTGAAATCGAACGGCCCGTGGCGCAGCAGCTCCGTGTCGTAGGCGACCTGCTCGGCCAGGCGCTCCAGATAGCGCGCGAAGATCGCGTGCGCCGCCTTGGTGTCGCCGGCGCCGCGCGTCGCCTGCGCGAGGGTCGCGCGATAGTCCGCGAAGCCGTCGACGTCGGATTGGAGAAAGAGCGTGTGGTTGCCGTCGAGGGCGTCCAGATAGCGGTCGAGCAGCTTGCTGGCGAGCTGTGCGTCGAGCGGGTGATGCGCGAACTGCGACCCTTCCAGCAGCGAGGTCGTCAGGCGCGTGATGTTGGCCTCGGTCGCGCGTTCATCGGCGGCGGAGATGGCCGGCGCGGCGGATGCCGTCGCCGCGGCCAGCGCGAGCACCGCACCGACGACGGCGCAAAGGACGCGGCTCGGACCCTTCATGAACGGCTGGCGAGACGGGATGACCTGCATCGCTGCAAGCTTACGCGAACATGACGGCCGCGTAACCCGCGTTGGGCTCGTCGGAAAACGGTGGGATCCCCCGATTGTCTTCTGGCCTCAGCGACAGCAGAGGACGCCGCCGCCCGGCGAGCCGGGTTTGACGACGACCAGCGCTTCGGTGGTCGCGAGGATCGGATCATTGCAGGACCAGGGCGCCACCTGGTCGCACTCGGTGTGCGAGAACTGGCGGTTGAGCGGCGCGCAGTTCGGGTCCTCGGCCAGGCCGAAGTTTCCGCAGCCGTGAACGTCGTTGGTGCCGATCACGTCGTTGGCGTTGCAGGTGGTCCCCACGACGCCGTGCTGGCGCGTGGCATACAGCACCCGGGTGGCGGCGCCCACCGCGGCCGGGATCCCGGCGTTGGCGCAGGTGACGTTCAGGCTGTCGAGCTCGTTGGCGCCCAGGCAGACATGCCAGCCGACCGCGCAGAGATCGGCGACGGTGCAGCCGTTGCCGTCGGGGCGCGTGCCGCTGTTTCCAGCGGCGCGATTGCACGCCGGATTCATCGACGCCGCCGTCAGCACGCCGGCAACCGACCAGCCGCCGGCGCAGCCGGCGATCGAGGGGAAGGTGTTGACGTTGGTGAACGCTTCGCGGGTGCCGTCGGCGCAGCCGATCACCGAGATGGCGCCACCGGTCCCCGGTGTGCCGCCGGTTCCTGGGGTGCCGCCGGTGCCCGGGGTGCCACCGGTGCCCGGCGTGCCGCCGACTCCGCGCGCGCCGCCGGTGCCCGGCGCGCCGCCGACGCCCGCCCCACCGGTGCCCGGAACACTGGTGCCTGCGGTGCCGCCAGTCGACGTTTGCGTGCCATCGTTACCGCCCGTGCTGCCGCCGGCTCCCGTTCCCGGGCTGCCCCCGACGGCCGAATCACCGCCGGTCGAACCGCCGGTCGCCGAGTTTCCACCGCCGCTGCCGTTGCTGGTACCGCTACCGCCAACGCCGGTCAGCACCGTCGTGATGCTGTCACCGCCGATCCCGCCGCGGCTCGCGCCCCCGACGTCGCCCCCGGTGCCCGCCCCGGCACCTGGTTCGGCGATCCCGGAGGTATTGAGAGAACAGCCACCGCCAGCGCTCGCGAACAGCCATGCGAGCGACACTGACGTCAGCGCCATCACGGACGAAAAGCGAGCGATGGGGGGCGCACTCATCGGGAGTAGGTTCCGCCGCGACGCGGTTTTCATCAATCATCAAATTTTGTGTCTAGAAAACTGTAAGCTGGCCATTATCGTGTTCCACAATTGGACGAATCCGGTGAGGTCCCGATCAGGCGGTCAAACGCCAAGACGCCAGGACGCCATGATCCGAAATCCTGAGAATCCCGGTCTCGGCGTCTCGGCGTCGTGGCGTTTCTTCTTTTCCGGCAAGCATTGGGCTAACTAGGAGCTGATATGCCGCTCGCGGGTCCGGCGCTGCTGCTTCTCGGGACGCTGTTTGTCGATGCCATGCCGGCGGCGGCCATGCCGGCGGCGGCCATGCCGGCGGCGGCCGCGCCGGTGGCCGGCCCGGTCGACGTCGTGGTGACGGCGACGTCGCCGGTCGACGCCGAACGTCTGGCCGATGCTCTGCGCGTCTACCTCGACGGGTACGGCGTGCGCATCGGCAGCGCGGCGGCGACCGATCCCGGCGATCTGCGCCGCCAGCTCGCCGACGCGCGCCGGCTGGGCGAACAGGTGCGCGCGATGGCGGTGGTGCGGGTCCAGCGCGGAGAAGGCGGTGGTGCCGCGGGCGCGCGCGGGATGATCGAGATCGACGTCGTCGATCTCGCCACCGAGAAGGTGCTGATCGCCGAGGTCCCCGCCACCGCGCGCGACGAGGATCTCTACCGCGCGCTGGCGCTGAAGATCCGGGCCAGCCTGCGCGCGACGCTGTCGGAGGCGCCGGAGCGGCTGCGCCCAGGCACCGGGCTGGCGCGGCTGGCGGAAGAGGGAGCAGGAGCAGGAGCAGGAGCAGGAGCAGGCGCAGGGGGAGGCGGCGTCGTCGCCGGCTCCGGTGACGGCGCGATCACACGTGCCGGTGCAGCGGCCACCGCGCCGGGGGCGCTATCGCTCGAGACCGGATATTCGCTGGTCGCGTTTCCCCTGACCGGCGTCGGGATCCAGGGGCTTTCGATCTCAGGCGCGTGGTCGCTCCGCGCGTGGCTCGACGTCACCCTGGGGACGGCTGTGCTGGGCGCGGCGCGCGGCGAAGCGGCGGGCGTCAGCGCCGTGGGGACGGTGGTGCCGGTGCTGGCGTCGGCGCGGCTGCGCGCCAACAGCGGGCGCCTCGACGGGATGCTGGGTCCGGCGGTGGCGCTCACCTATGTTTCGGTCACGCCGTCGAGCGCCGTCACCGCGGTGCGTGCCACGCAGTACGTCGTGCCGGCGCTGGGCGCCGATCTCGAGGGGAGGCTGCACATGGGCGCGTCGGCCTGGTTCTACGCGCGCGCCACGGCGCTGGGCGTCGTGCTCGGCGAACGGTACCTGGCGCAGGGACGTCCCGTTCTCGACACGTCGGGCCTGCAGGCGTCGGTATCAGCCGGTCTGGGACTGATGATATTCTGAAGGGACCGCGCAGGGTTCCACCCGGCTGAGCTGGGCCGGCCCGCAAGCGATCGACGGGGGCGGTGAGCGGCTGGTCGGTCGCGGCTCCGGTGATCGGATGATCCTTTCGTGAACTTTCGACCTCACCTTTTTGCAACCGCCGGCCACCATGATGGTGTGCGCGTGGTATCCGGGCCGTCTTCGAGCGCCGTCGCCCCCGGCGACGTCGCGGCGCTGGTCGACCGCGCGCGGAACAAGGACGGCGCGGCATTTCGCGAGCTGTTTCAGACCCACGTCGCCGGGGTTCACCGCATCGTCTACCGGATGGTCGGCCCGGTGCCCGATGTCGACGACCTGGTGCAGACGGTCTTCGTCGAAGCGTTTCGATCGCTGCCGGCGTTTCGCGGCGAGGCGCTGTTCTCGACCTGGCTGGCGCGCATCGCGGTGCGGGTCACGATGCACGCCGTCCGGCGCCGCCCGCCCCACGCGGTCACGCTGGATGACGGCGCCGAGCCCCGCCACGACGGCGCTGGGCCGGAGCGGACCGTCGCCGCGCGCGAGGGGCTGGTGATCCTCGACCAATTGCTCGCCGAGCTGCGTCCCAAGCGGCGCGCCGCCTTCGTGCTGCACGTGCTCGAGGGGTATTCGATGGAGGAGGTCGGCGCGATCCTCAACGCCACCACCGCGGCGATCAAGGTTCGGGTCCACGATGCGCGCCGCTACATCGAAAAACGCTGCAAGCGCGATCCGCGCCTGTTCGAGCTGTTGATCGCGCGAGGAGAGCCGTGAACTGCATCGAGGCGGAAGCGCACCTGGTCGACGCAGGCGATGGTCGGCTCGACCTGTCGCTGCAGATGCGGCTGGCCGCGCACCTCGACGGCTGCGCGGCGTGCCGCGAGCGGGCGGCGTCCTGGCGACAGCTGGTGCCGGCGATGCGCGCGCTCGCGCCGGAGATCCCCGACGCCATGCGCGTGCGGCGGATGCAGATCGAAGTCGAGCGTCAGCTCGGGCCCGCGGCGCCGATCGCCGGCGGCGCGCGCGGGCGGTGGCTGCGCTGGCCGGCGGCGGTCGGGTTGGCCGGCGCGGCGGCGTTGCTGCTGCTGCTCGGGACGCGGCATCGGTTGCGCCCGCCGGATGTGCCCGACGGGCCGTCCTATGCCGTCGTCACCAGCGTCGAGGGCCAGCTCACGACTGAGGGGCGGGCGGTTGCGCCGGCGAGCCCGCTCGCCGGCGGGAGCCGGCTGGTGCTTGCGGCGCAGGGGCGCGCGGAGCTGGCGCTGGGGCGCGCCGCGCGGGTTCGGTTCTCGGGCCCTACGCAGGTGGTGCTGGGTGGAACGGCGCGCGCGATCGCCGTGCGCCTCGAGGGGGGGACGATCGACGCGGAGGTGGCGCACCGGAGCGCGGGCGAGACCTTCGCCGTGATCACGCGCGATCTGCGCGTCGAGGTGCGCGGGACGCGCTTCTCGGTCGGCGCCAAGCCGAGTGAATCAACGAGTGGGTCGTCGGCTGGGTCGTCGCCTGGCTCCTGGGTGCGCGTCGACGAGGGGCAAGTCGAGGTCGCGCTGTCCGACGGCCACCGCCAGCTGGTGTCGGCCGGCGAGACGCTGGCCTGGCCGCCGCCGGCTTTGCCCTCGCCGGCGCTGTCGCCCCCGGCGCCGTCGACGGCGTCATCGGCGGCGATCGCACCACCCCGCGCGAGCGAGCCGATGCCGCGTGAGCTGACGGCGTCGTGCGCCGAAGCGCGACGGACCTGCGAGGCGACGGCGCGCGCCGCCCGCGACAGCATGCGCGCCGGCGATCACCGGCAGGCGCTCCGCTTGCTGGCGGCGTCGGTGCGCGACTGGCATGACGGTCGCGCCGGCGCGGGGTGTGGCGGCGCCAGCGTCGTCGCCTGCGAAGACGAGCTCGGCTATCTGCGCGCCGAGGCGCTGCGTGGCGCGGGACGGATCGACGCCGCGATCGCGGCGTATCACCGGCTCGATCGCCGGAGCGCGCCGCCGGCGATGCGGCAAAACGCGCTCTACGCAGCGGCCGAACTCGAGGCGCGCCGCGGTCGCGCGGCGCGGGCACGCACCGACTACGAGCGGGCGTTGGCGGCGGCGCCGCGCGGCGCGCTCGGCGCGGAATCGCTGCTCGGCGCCGCGGAGAGCGCGCGGTCGTCGGGCGACGGCACGGCGGCGGTCTCGCTGGCGCGCCGCTATCTCGACGAGTTTCCCGCCGGGCTCGGCGTCGCGCGCGCCCGCCGAATCGTCGACGGCCGGGAATGAGCTCGAGATCCCTTGAGGGATTCACGGCCGCGGTACTGGCGATCGCCGGGATCGCCTGGGCGGGCGCATGCCGGCGCGATGTGGAGCTGACCGTTCGCACGCAGCCGACTGCTCATTGCAGCGCGAACGGGACCACCTGCGCCGGCGACGGCGACTGTTGCTCCGGGCGCTGCGCGGCCGGCGCCTGCGCCGCGCTCGACGCCTGCCGCGCGGAGGGCGCCGCCTGCCGCTCAGGTTCGGACTGCTGCTCGCTGCTGTGTGGGGGGGACGTCGCCGGCGAGGGCGGGGGGGTCTGCCTGAACGCCGCCGGATGCGCCTCGGACGGCCAGTCGTGCGCGCGCGCCGGCGCCTGCTGCGCGCTCGGCTGCGGCGCGGGCAACCTGTGCGGCGCGCCGGCGTGCGCCCCCGCGGGCGGACCCTGTCAGGTCGGCAGCGACTGCTGCGACGGCGTATGCATGGCGGGGCGCTGCGCGCCGACCGGGCCCGGCTGTCGCCCGGCGGGCGAAACCTGCGCGGGCGCGCCCGACTGCTGCGGCCGCCTGTGCGTCGACGCGCTCGAGACCGGCACGGCGCTGTGCCAGTTGCTGCCGCTCTGTCGCGTCGCCGGCGAGAGCTGCAGCGCCGCCGGCGACTGCTGCGGCGGTCTGTGCGTCGGGATGCCGGCCGGCGTCGTCAGCTGCAAGGCGCTGCCCGGGTGCAAGGTCGCGTCCGAGATCTGCATGGACGGAAAGGAATGCTGCGGTGGGCGCTGCGTGGTCACCCCCGGCGGCGTCTCTCGCTGCGCGGGCGCTCACCGGCTGCAGCCCCGTGGGCGAACGGTGCGCCCAGGCCTCCGGCTGTTGCTCGGGCGTCTGCACCGTCGGCCCGGAGGGGGTCGCGCGCTGCGCGCCCAGCGGCGCCCCACACTGCGGCGCGCTCGGCGAGCGCTGCATGAAGGATGGCGAATGCTGCGGTGGCGGCCCCGGCGCCTGCCGCGCCGACACGACCGGGGCGATGCGCTGCCTCGGCGCGGTTCCCGCCGGCTGCGTCGCCGCCGGCGGCGCCTGCGCCGTCACCGAGCAGTGCTGCGGCGGGCTCTGCCGCGCCGACGGCCTGGGCGCGCTCTCCTGTCACAGTCAGTGCGCGCCTCTGGGTGCGCGCTGCAACGCCGCCGAGGACTGCTGCGCGGGCGTCTGCGCCGGCCCGAGCGGCGCCACCGTCTGCGTCGTGCTGGGCGCGTCGACCACGCCGCCCCCCGCTGGTTGCGCCGGCGCCGGCGAGCCCTGCGATCCGATCGCGACCGACTGCTGCGCGGGGACGATCTGCGCCGCCCTGTCGGCCGGCGGGCTCGCGTGCGCGCCGGTGAGCCCATGAGGGTGACGGGCCGTCGCTGCGGGCGCCAGCGAACCCAGGCGCGCGGTCGAAGTCTCGAGGCGCGCGATTGGGCCGGCGAGATTTCCCCTCCTGTCCCCTCCTGTCCCCTCGCCCCGGTCCGCCGGGTCCGCCGGAGGGCGAGGGGTCCGCCGGCGTCGGGCGTCCCTACGGCAACGGGGCGTGCCAGCCGCCGATGTCGGCGGTCAGGCGGCTGGCGTCGGCCGGGCCCCAGCTGCCGCGCTCGTAGGCGTGCACCGGCGTCGCGCTGCCGAGGATCGGGTCGACGATCTTCCAGGCGGCCTCGACGCTGTCCTCGCGCGAGAACAGCGTGGCGTCGCCCGCCATCGCGTCGCCGAGCAGCCTCTCGTACGCCTCCATCTCGTCGCGGTCGCCCTGTTGCACCAGCTTGAGCTCGGTCGGCTCCGAGATCATGTGCTCGCCGGGCTTCTTGATGCGGGCGCCGACCGCGATCACCACCTCGGGGCCCAGCCGGAAGCGCAGGTGGTTGGTCTCCTCGGGGCCCATGTGCCGCAGCGGCGGACGCTTCAGCGTCACCAGCACTTCGGTCGTCGACACCGGCAGGCATTTGCCGGCGCGGATGAAGAACGGAACGCCGTCCCAGCGCCAGGAGTCGACCCGCAGGCGAACCGCCGCGAAGGTCTCGACCATCGAGTCGGCGGCGACACCTTCTTCGTCGCGATAGCCGGCGAACTGTCCGCGCACCAGGTCGTCGGTCTGCAGCGGTCGGATGGCGCGCAGCACCTTGACCTGCTCGTCGCGGAGCGCGTCGGCGTAGGTCGCCAGCGGCGGCTCCATCGCCAGGAAACCTATGACCTGCAGCATGTGGTTCTGGATGACGTCGCGGATCGCGCCGGTCTCCTCGTAGAACCGCCCGCGCCCCTCGACGCCGAAGCTTTCGGCCATGGTGATCTGAACGCTGTCGACGTAGTGCCGGTTCCAGATCGGCTCGAGGAAGGTGTTGGCGAATCGGAACATCAGCAAGTTCTGCACCGACTCCTTGCCCAGGTAGTGGTCGATGCGGAAGATCGCCGACTCGTCGAAGATCTGGTGCAGCGTGCGGTTCAGCGCGCGCGCCGACGCCAGATCGCGTCCGAACGGCTTCTCGACCACCAGGCGGGCATCCTTCGCCGAGCCTGAGCTGCCCAGGTGCTCGACCACCGTCGCGAAGGAGCTGGGCGGGACGGCGAGATAGTGCGTGGGGCGCTTCGCGTCGCCCAGCTCGCGCCGCAGCGCCTCGAAGGTCTTCCCCTCTTCGTACTCGCCGGCGACGTAGCGCAGCCGCGCCAGCAGCTTGGCGACGTCGGCTTCGTCGAGCGGCGCGCAATGCTTCTCCAGGCTCTCGCGCGCCCGCGCCCGAAACTGCTCGAGCGTCCACGAGGACTTGGCCACGCCGATGACCGGCAGCTCCAGGTGCCCGCGCTTGGTCATCGCGTAAAGCGCGGGGAAGATCTTCTTGCTGGCGAGGTCACCGCTCGCGCCGAAGAAGACCAGCGCGTCGGAGCGGTGCGGAGATTTTGGGTCGCTCACTTGTCGGGGCCTTCTTCCTTTTGCATTTCCTTTTGCGTTTCATTTTCTTGGGAGTTCTTTTCCAGGTGCCCGCCGAAGGCGTGGCGCATCGCCGACAGCACGCGATCCTGAAAGCCGGCTTCGCCGCGCGAGCTGAAGCGCTGGAACAGCGCCGCCGCCAGCACGTGTGCCGGCACCGCCTCGTCGATCGCCGCGTCGAGCGTCCAGCGCCCCTCGCCCGAGTCGGAGACCCGACCGGCGAAGCTGGCGAGCCCGGGATCGGCCCCGAGCTCCGCCGCCGTCAGGTCGAGGAGCCACGACGCGATCACGCTGCCGCGCCGCCAGACCTCGGTGATGTCGGCGAGGTTCAAGTCGTACTGGTAGTACTCCGGGTTGCGCAGCGGCGTCGTCTCGGCGTCGGCGGCGTGCGTCTGTTTCCCGACGTTGGCATGTTTCAGGATGTTCAAGCCCTCGGCGTAGGCCGCCATCAGGCCGTACTCGATGCCGTTGTGGACCATCTTCACGAAGTGCCCGGCGCCGCTTGGCCCGCAGTGCAGGTAGCCGTGCTCGGCGGTGGCGCTGGGCGTGCGGCCGCCGCGCGTGCGCTCGACGCCACCCGCGCCCGGCGCCAGCGTCGCGAAGATCGGATCCAGCCGCTGCACGATCGGCGCCTCGCCGCCGATCATCAGGCAGTACCCGCGCTCGAGGCCCCACACGCCGCCGCTGGTGCCGCAATCGACGTAGTGAATCCCGCGCGCCACCAGCCGCTTGGCGCGGTCGACATCGTCGCGATAGTACGAGTTGCCTCCGTCGATGACCGCGTCGCCGCTCTCCAGCAACGGCTCGAGCTGCGCCAGCGTCGCGTCGACCACCGCCGCCGGCACCATGAGCCAGATCGCGCGCGGCGGGGTCAGGCCGCGCACCAGCGCCGCCAGCGACGGCGCGCCGGTGGCGCCCTCGGCGGTCAGCGCCGCGATCGCCTGCGGCTGGGTGTCGGTGACGACGCACTGGTGGCCGCCCCGCACCAGACGTCGCACCATGTTCGCGCCCATCCTTCCAAGGCCGACCATTCCGATCTGCACTGGCGATTCCTCCGGTTCGCGGTTGCTGCTTGGCTGCCGACCACCGGGCGCTGCGCCGGGCGAATCATCAGCTTTGTCCCTGATAAGACGGCACCCCCTGAATGTCCAGCGACGGGCGCGACAAAATGCCTCATCGATTCCGGTTGCCGGTGACCGAGTCAGCCCCCGTGACGAGCGCGGCGCCGGTGGTTATGCTCTCGCGCCGATGACGACCCTCGATCCAGAGCGCGCGAAACAACTTCATCGCTACTGGCGCGCCGCGAACTACCTGACGGTCGGCCAGATCTATCTGCGCGAGAACCCGCTGCTGCGCGAGCCGCTGCGCGCCCGAGCACATCAAGCCGCGGCTGCTCGGCCACTGGGGCACGTCGCCCGGCCTGAGCTTCATCTACGTGCACCTGAACCGGCTGATCAACGAGCACGACGCCAACGTGATCTACCTCGCCGGCCCGGCCACGGCGGGCCGGCGATCGTCGCCAACGTCTACCTCGAAGGAACGTACTCGCGAGATCTATCCCGCACGTGTCGCCGGACACCGCCGGCCTGCGCCGGCTCTTCCGCCAGTTCTCGACGCCGGGCGGCATCCCCAGCCACGTCAGCGTCCCGACGCCGGGATCGATCCACGAGGGCGGCGAGCTCGGCTACGTGCTCGCGCACGCCTTCGGCGCCGTGTTCGACAACCCGGATCTGATCGCCGTCGCGGTCGTCGGCGACGGCGAGGCGGAGACCGGTCCGCTCGAGGGCTCGTGGAAGGGCATCAGCTTCCTGAACCCGGCGCGCGACGGCGCGGTGCTGCCGATCCTGCACCTCAACGGCTACAAGATCTCCGGGCCCGACCGTGCTCGGCCGCGACCGACGACGCGGACGTGCGCAAGCTGCTGGAGGCGCACGGCTACGACGTGCACTTCGTCGAGGGCGGCGACGACCGCCGATGCCGTGCACCAGGCGTTCGCGGCAGGCGCTCGACCACTGTCTACGCGAAGATCCGCGCCATCCAGGCCGAGGCGCGCGCGCACGGCGTCGGCGCGCGCCCGCGCTGGCCGGCGATCGTGCTGCGCACGCCGAAGGGCTGGACCGGGCCCGAAGGTCGTCGACGGCGTGCCGGTCGAGGGGACCTTCCGCGCGCACCAGGTGCCGCTGGCCGGCGTGCGCGACAACGCCGAGCACCTGGCGATGCTCGAGCGTGGATGCGCAGCTACCACCCCGACGAGCTCTTCGACGGCAACGGGCGCCTGGTGCCGGAGCTCGCGGCGCTGGCGCCGCGAGGGCGACGCGGCGCATGGGCGCCAATCCGCACGCCAACGGCGGCAAGCTGACCGTCGACCTCGAGCTGCCCGACTATCGCGACTACGCGCTCGCCGGTCGACAAAGCCGGCCACCGAGCGGCACGAGTCGACGCGCCAGCTCGGCCAGCTGCTGCGCGACGTGTTCAAGCGACCGAGCGCAAGCGCAACTTCCGTCTCTTCTGTCCCGACGAGACCAACTCGAACCGGCTGGGCGACGTCTTCGAGGTCGAGAACCGCTGCTCGGTCGGGACGATCCTGCCCAGCGACGACCACGTCGCGCCCGACGGCCGCGTGATGGAGGTGCTGAGCGAGCACATCTGTGCCAGGGCTGGCTGGAGGGCTATCTGCTCACCGGGCGCCACGGCCTGTTCGCGACCTACGAGGCGTTCGCGATGGTCGTCGGCGTCGATGACGGTGCAGCACGCGAAGTGGCTGGAAGAGAGCATCAAGCTGCCGTGGCGCGCGCCGATCCCGTCGCTGAACATCCTGCTGACGTCGACCTGCTGGCGCAACGATCACAACGGCTTCAGCCACCAGGGGCCGGGGCTGATCGACACGATGCTGTCGAAGAAGGGGACGGTCGCGCGCATCTACCTGCCGCCCGACGCCAACTGCCTGCTCTCGGTCGCCGACCACTGCCTGCGCAGCCGCAACTACGTCAACCTGATCGTCATCGACAAGCAGCCGCAGCTGCAGTGGCTCGACATGGACGCGGCCGCGCGCGCACTGCGCCGCCGGCGCGTCGGTCTGGGACTGGGCGAGCAACGAGCGGGCGGCGGCGAGCCGGACGTCGTGCTGGCCGCCGCGGGCGACACGCCGACGCTGGAGATCGTCGCGGCGGCGTGGCTGCTGCGCAAGCACCTGCCCGACGTTCAAGGTGCGGGTGGTCAACGTCGTCGACCTGATGTGCCTGTCGCCCGCCGACGTGCATCCGCACGGCATGCCGGAGAAGACGTTCGTCGAGCTGTTCACCGCCGACAAGCCGGTGGTCTTCGCCTTTCACGGCTACCAGCGCGCCATCCACGCGATCGTGCACGGCCGCCCGCACGCCGACCGCTTCCACGTGCGCGGCTTCAACGAGGAGGGCACGACGACGACGCCGTTCGACATGGTGGTGAAGAATCAGGCGAGTCGCTTTCACCTGTGCATCGAGAGCCTGCGGCGCGCGGCGCACCCGCAGGCGGCCGCCCTCATCGCCTGGTGCAACGAGATGCTGTCGCGGCACACCGACTACATCCGCGCGAACGGCGAGGATCTGCCGGAGATCCGCGACTGGGTCTGGACCGATTCTTGAAGTGGCGGTGACGCCGGCGCCGGGGCCAGCCGGTCAGCCGATCGTCGCGCCGAACAGACGCCCGATCGCCGCGGTGACCGCCATCGCCAGGGCGCCGCCGATCGTCACGCGCAACGACGCACGCAGGATCGGCGCGCCGCCGATGTGACCGCCGAAGGCGCCCAGCGTCGCCAGGCTGAGCAAGGAGGCGGCCGCGATCACCGGCCCGCGCATCCGGTTGGGCGCGGCAAGCAGCGCCAGGATCGGGACCAGCGCGAACGACGCGAAGCTGGCCGCCGACACCCAGGCCGCTTGCAGCGGGCGCGCCAGCGAGCCGCGGTCGATGCCCAGCTCGTCGCGCATGTGGGCGCCCAGCTGATCGTGCGCGCTCAGCTGCTCGGCGACCTTCATCGCCAGCGACTTGTCGAGGCCGCGCTTTTCGTAGATCGTCGCCAGCTCGTGCAGCTCGGCGCGCGGCTCGCTGGCCAGCTCCTGCTTCTCGCGGTCGATGTCGGCCTGCTCGGCGTCGCGCTGCGAGCTGACCGACACGTACTCGCCGACGGCCATCGACATCGCGCCCGCCACCAGGCCCGCGATGCCGGCGAGGAGAATCGACGTTTCGTTCGCCGATGACGCGGCCACGCCGACCATGAGGCTGGCGGTCGACACGATCGCGTCGTCCGAGCCGAGCACCGCCGCGCGCAGCCATCCGGCGCGCCCGCTTCGATGCGTCTCTCGGTGGTGGCTTCCCCTTCGATGAGGCGTGGCTTGATTTTGCATGTCGGTTTCGAGTTTGTGCGTCGGTTTTGCGCGTCGGTTTTGCGCTCTTGGGCGCGGCGGGAGCGTAGCACTGGAATCGTTTGGTCTGGCAGTAGACAACCGCATCGGCAACCCCATGTTCTTTGTTCTGTGGTCGGTGCAAGTCTTCAGCGGAGGCGCGGTGCGATGGGTGCGACCAGAGCGATCGCGCTGGCGGCGCTCTGCGTGGGCGCTGGCTGCGGTCACGCGGCGGCCTCGGCCGGCAGCGCCGCGTCACCGGCGGCGCCGAGTGTCCCCGCCAAGGCGATCGACCCGGCGCCCGGCGCTCTTCCCGGGGAACGCAATCACCTGATCGAGGCCCAGTGGAAAGAGGTCCGGGTCAAAGCGCGCAAGGACGGCACGGAGGTGGTCTCGGCGCTCAAGCTCGTCGGTCCCCAGATCCGCCTGTTTCACGCCGGATCGCCACCACCGGCTGCTGCCCCGGGCGCAAAGGATGATGCGAAGCCGCGCGCCGAGATCATCGATCTGGCGCAGACGCTGCGGGGCATCACCCCGCTCGAGGTCGACCACATCGACATCCTCGACGGTCAGGTGGCCTTCGTCGACGTCAGCCGCCCCGAGCGGCCCGAGCTGTGGCTGCACGATCTGCAGCTTTCGGTCGAGAACCTGACGACGCGCGTCCACATGGGCGAGGGGAGGCCGGTGCTGCTCACCGCGAGCGGCACGCTGGCGCGCAGCGGGGCGGTCTCGATCTTCGTCACCGCCGATCCCTTCGAGAAGGGGCTCAGCTTTTCGGGGCGCGCCGCGGTCGTCGGGCTGGAGACCTCCGAGCTTTATCGCTTCATCGAGCCGGCCACCCAGATGCAGGCGCCGCACGGCACGGTCGACATCTTCGTCGAGTTCGATTGCCGCAACGGCCAGCTGACCGGCGGCGTGAAGCCGGTGCTGAAGAAGGTCGAGATCCGCCCCGCCAGCAAGAATCCGTTCATCGTGCTGGAGGCGTGGGCGGCCGACCTGGCGGTCAAGATCTTCTCCGATCGCGTGCCGCAGCGGGACGCCGTGGCGACGGTGATTCCCATCAAGGGGACGCTGACCGGGCCCGACGTGCAGCTGTGGCCGACGATCTTCGGCGTCATGCGCAACGCCTTCGTCGAGGGATTGACGTCGGGATTCGCCCACCTGCCGCCGGTCACGGCGCCGGCGAAGCAGACCGTGGCGGCCCAGGCGGTCGACGCGATGACCGGCCCGGCCCCACCCAAGGCGCAGCCGACATCGTCGGGGGCGGCGCGATGACCACGCCCTTCTCCGCGTCATCGGCCTGCGCGCTGGCGCTGGGCGCGATGCTGGCCGCTGCCGCCGGCGGGTGCGCCCACACCCACGCGCCGCCGGCGCCGGCCGCCGCCGTGCCGGCTACCAAGTCCGATCACGAGCGGACCGCCGAGACGGGGATCCCGGTGGCCAGCACGCCGCAGGGACTGATGCGCGACGGCGCAGAGACGAAGATTCAGCAGCGATTGCGCGCGCGCGGCTTGCTGCGCGCCGAGCAGTGCAACGGCCAGCTGGACGGCGACACCCAGCTGGCGCTGCGCGCGTTCCAGAAGCGCGAGGGTCTGCCCACGACCGGGTTGCCGAGCTACGAGACCGTCGACCACCTGGGCTTGAGCCTGGACGCGATCTTTCACACCACGGCGCACCCGACCGAGCCGGTGCGCGCGGACGCGACGCCGGCTACGGGGGCAAACGCCAAGACGCCATGACGCCACGGTCCCGGCCCAAGATCAGCGTGGAGCCGTGGACGAGCGTTTTCCGATCTTCTTCCCCTTCTGATCCCCTCTCCCTCGTCCGCGGGCGAGAGGGGACATCAGGGGATCGGGTCTCAGCGCTAAGGCTGATCCGTCGCGCTGACGTGTGCGTCGTGGGCGTCCGGGGCGACGACGTTGCCCCCTCCGCGCGCCACGACCGCGCCGTTCTTCCAGCGCACGTCGCCGACGAAGCGCGGGTCGCCCACCGTCCCCGCCAGTCGGGCATCGGCGCTGACCCGGCCGCGAAGCGACTCGACCCGGTCGTTGAACCGCGCCAGCCAGGCGACGTCGAAGTCGCGCGCGACGACCTTGCCGCGCACCGGAAGGTTCCTGAACGCCAGCCCTTGGGTGACCCGCGGGAACGACAGATCGACGTTCGCCCCGGCGTCGACACGCAGCGTGCCGCCGGCGGTCGATCGGAACGCCAGGTCGGCGTGCGCGTTTCGCTGCGCGTAGGTCACGTGCACCCGCGCCTGCCCCAGATCGACCGTGGCCCGCGCCAGTGCGCCCTTGCCCTCGCTAGATGCCGCTGCGTTCGTTTCCCCCGTCGGCGTCGGCGTCGGCGTCGGCGTGCCGTCGCTGCCAGCCGTTGGACCTTCAAGCCGCTGCCGGTCGCCGTCAGATCAAGCCTGGGATCCCCGGCGCTGCCAGACAGACGCAGCTCGAGCGTGATCCCCGACAGCCCGCGCGCCCGCGCGTCGCGCACGCGCAGGTAGGCGACGACTCCGGGGTTGTCGATCGCGCCGTCCGCCTTCACGTCGGCCTCCAGCAGCCCGCCCAGGCGCAGCTTCGGGTCGAACAGGAACGCGGGCAGCCGATCGAGACGCACCTCATGCAGCGAGATCCGGGCGTCGATCTGGTCGCCGGTTCGGGTGGCGGTCTTCGCGCCGTCGATCGCGATCGTCTGGTCCTGCGAACGCAGGCGAAAGCCCGCCAGCGACAGGCGCCCGCCGCCGAAGCCGACGCGCGCGATCCCCTCGCTGGTCCAAGCCCCGCCGGGATAAGTCAGCGCGAAACGCTCCAGCGCCAGACCCGGCCCGCGGCTGTCGAGGTTCCCGGTCAAGGCCAGGCCGATCGCGTGCGGGGATGCGATCGAGAGCTCGCCCGAGAGCGTCTGCTGGTCGATGCCCGCCGCCAGCCGGAGGCCGCGCAGCCGGGTCGCGCCGGCCTGGATCGACGCCACGTCGACGGTGAGCGCCGCGTGGCCGGGCGCGCTCGACAGACGGGCCGCGCGCCCCGCGACCTTCAGGCCCTCGATTGCGATGGCGCTGTCGGCCAGGCGCAGGTGATCGATGGTGGCGCGGGCGCGCCCGCTCCATTTCGCCGCCACCTCGGGCAGCGCCCCGGCGAACGGGCCGCCAATCCAGAGATCGATCTGTCCGCCGCCGGCTACCTCTGGCACGGCGGCGGCGCCCAGCGCCCGCACCGCGCGCCCGGTGAGCGCGAGATCGCTCAGAACGAGGCGGCCATCGAAGGTGAAGGCGTCGTCGGCACCACCGCCCTTGCCGGTGAGCGCAATCCCCGGCAACTCCAGCGAGAGGTCGAGCACGGGGGCCGAGCCGGGGTGCGCGTCGCCGTCGATGTGCAGCGGCCCCCACGGGTGCCTCGCCAGGCGCAGCGCCGGGATCGACACCGCGATCAGCGCGTCGGCGTTCTCCAGGTGCGCGCGGTCGACGGTGCCGATGGCGCGGACGGTTCCGCCCAGCAGGATCCCATCGACGCGGCCGCGATACAGGTCGCCGCGCACGCGGGCATCGCCCGACAGCCGCAGCGGTCCCGTCGGCGCGGCCCGGCTCTCGCCGTCGAGGCTGAAGCTGACGTCGAGCGCGCCGTTGCCGGTGGCGTAGCGCGCGCGCACGAACGCATGCAGCGCCGCCAGGTGAACCCGGTCGGTGCCGCGGTCGCCATCGCCATCGCCGTCACCATCACCGTCACCGTCGCGCAGGACGGCGACTCTGACGTCGCCGTCGGTCAGACTGAAGCGGCCGAGGTCGATCACCCATCCTTCGTCGTCGGTCTTCGGCCGCGGCGGCTCGGTCGTGCGCCGGGGCGTCGCCTTGCGGGGCGCGGTGGCGCGGGCCAGGTTGCTGGAGCCCCGCGCGTCCGACACCAGCGCCAGACGCGGCGCCTCGATCGCCACGGTCGTGACCCGCACCTCCTTGTGCAGCAGGCGGGGAATCGAGACGGCGACCTCGACCCGCGCGACATCGGCGACCGGGTGACCGTCGGGATCGCGCAGCGACACCCCCCACAGCGCGAGGCGATCGCCGCCAAAGGTGAGGCGCGCGATGTCGACCCGCCCCCGGATCTGATCATTGACGCGCGCGACGATCTGACGCCGCAGGCGCTCCCCGCCCCAGGGTGTGCGCAGCAGGATCATCGTCGCGCCGATCAGCACCGCCGTCAGCGCCACCACCGTCCCCAGGACGCCAAGGGCGATTCGCAACGCCGCCCGGACCGTTCGCTTCATCTGCATGGCACGCCAACGAAACTAGCCACCCCAGCCCACCTGACCAGGCCTCTCCCTGACGTTCGGCCTTGGCACCCGCCGCCCGGTGCTTCGGGGCGTCTGCGCGCGTCAGTCGGGCCAGGTCCAGTCGGCGATCTCGGGGCGGTCGGCGCCGTACTCGTGGGCGTAGGTCAGGTTGTCGATGATGGCGTTCTTCATCTCTTCCTTCAGATGCCCCGCCTTGGTCTGCAGCTTGGGGACGCGATCGATCACGTCGATGACCAGGTGGAAGCGAGAGGTCTCGTTCAGCATCGCCAGCTCGAACGGCGTGTTGATGTTGCCCTTCTCCTTGTAGCCGTGCACGTGCAGGTTCTCGTCGTTCTTGAAGCGGTAGGTGAGCTTGTGAATCAGCGCCGGATATCCGTGGAAGTTGAAGATGATCGGCTTGTCCGTCGTGAACAGGCTGTCGAACTCGCGGTCCGACGACCCGTGCGGGTGCTCGGCCACCGGCTGCAGCTTGAACAGATCGACGACGTTGACGAAGCGCAGCTTCAGGTCCGGCGCCCGCTCGCGCAGGATCGACGCCGCCGCCAGCGCTTCCAGCGTGGCCACGTCGCCGCACGACGCCATGATGACATCGGGCTCCTGGTCGGCGTCGGTGCTGGCCCTCTTCCAGATGCCAAGGCCCTTGGTGCAGTGGATGATGGCTTCGTCCATGGTGGTGAACTGCAGGTGCTTTTGCTTGTCGGCGACGATGACGTTGATGCAGTCGGTGCTGCGCAGGCAATGATCGGCGACCGACAGCAGGGTGTTGGCGTCCGGCGGCAGGTAGATGCGGGTGACCGACGGAGACTTGTTGGTGACCAGATCGATGAAGCCCGGATCTTGATGCGAGAACCCGTTGTGATCCTGACGCCACACCGTCGACGAGAGCAGGATGTTCTCGGACGCCACCGAGGCGCGCCATTTCACGTGGTTCTTGCTGATGTCCAGCCACTTGGCGTGCTGGTTGAACATGGAATCGACGACGTGGGCGAAGGCCTCGTAGGTGTGAAACAGGCCGTGGCGCCCGGTGAGCAGATAGCCCTCCAGCCAGCCGAGCAACGTGTGCTCCGACAGCATCTCCATGACCCGTCCGTCGCGGGCGAGCTCGCCGCCGTCGGCGTCCTCGGGCAACAGGTCCGCCATCCAGGTCTTCTTGCTCACCTCGTAGATCGCCTGCAGCCGGTTGGAGGCGGTCTCGTCCGGGCCGAAGACGCGGAAAGAGGTCGGGTTGTTCTTCATGACGTCGCGCAGGAACGCGCCGAGAGGCTTGGTGTTCTCGTGCAGCGTCGTGCCGCGCACCGGGACTTGCACGGCGTACGCACGAAAATCCGGCAGCTTCAGCTCCTTGCGCAGCAGGCCGCCGTTGGCGTGCGGGTTCGCGCTCATGCGCCGGGCCCCCTTGGGCGACAGCGCCGCGAGCTCTGGCGCGAACTTGCCATGCTCGTCGAACAGCTCCTCGGGCCGGTAGCTGCGCATCCACTCTTCGAGCACCTTCAGGTGCGACGGGTTGCTTCGCACGTCGGCGAACGGGACCTGGTGCGAACGCCAGAAGCCTTCGAGCTTGTGGCCGTCCAGATCCTTCGGTCCGGTCCATCCCTTCGGCGCGCGCAGGATGATCATCGGCCAGCGAGGACGCACCGGATCCTTCGAACGCCGCGCGGCCTTCTGGCCGGCGCGAATCTCGTCGACCGCGCGCTCCAGGGTCTCGGCCATCTTCTGGTGCATCAATTCAGGGTCGCTGCCCTCGACGAAATAGGGCTTGTAGCCATAGCCGACGAACAGGGCCTCCAGCTCTTCCCGGCTGATGCGCGCGAGGATGGTCGGGTTCGCGATCTTGTACCCGTTGAGGTTCAGGATCGGCAGGACCGCGCCGTCGCGCACCGGGTTGATGAACTTGTTCGAGTGCCACGCGGTCGCCAGCGGTCCGGTCTCCGCCTCGCCGTCGCCGACGACGCAGGAGACGATGAGATCGGGGTTGTCGAACGCCATGCCGTACGCGTGCGAGAGGCTGTAGCCGAGCTCGCCGCCCTCGTGAATCGAGCCCGGGGTCTCCGGGGTGACGTGGCTTCCGATGTGACCGGGGAAGGAGAACTGCTTGAAGAACTTCTGCATCCCCTCCTCGTCGGCGCTCTTGTCGGGATAGACCTCCGAATAGGTGCCTTCGAGGTAGGCCGGCCCGAGCACGCCCGGGGCGCCGTGGCCCGAGCCCGCCACGAAGATGACGTCGAGGTCATGCTTGACGATCAGCCGGTTGAGATGAACCCAGACGAACGACAGCGCCGGGCTTGCGCCCCAGTGGCCGAGCAGCCGAAGCTTCACGTCGTCGACCTTCAGCGGCCGCCGCAGCAGCGGGTTGTCCTTGAGGTAGATCATCCCCACCGACAGGTAGTTGCACGCGCGCCAGTACGCGTGCATCAACTCCAGCTCTTTGGCGGACAGCGGACCGCCCGGTGCGCGCTCCTTGGTGGTCGCCGACGACACGCCCTGCGCCTGCTCGCGGGCCGACAACGGCGTGCCCTTGCCATGCCTCAAGCCCGATTCCCGGGTCGATACTGGGTGTGCCACCGCGTGTCTCCCGTCGCCATTGTGTTTGCCGTGTTCCATCTGGCAGCTCCGTCAGTTAGGGGAAGGCCGCTTCAACCGCGCCGCCATACCTGCCGAGGGCGGCGGCGCTGTCGCACTTGGCGCGGTGATAGAAGGCGCGCTGACCGGCCGCCACGTTCTCGCTGCGGCCATGCCAGATCTCCAGCGCCTCGTCCTGCAGCGCGCGACCGTAGGAAAAGCTGAGCGTCCACGGCTTCGGCCCGGCCAGCTGATTGATCGCGCTGAGGTGCTTGGTCGCCAGCAGGTGATCCTGCCCACCCGACAGAAAGACGATGGCGGGGACGGCGGGCGGCACATGCCGGCGCAGCGTGCGCAGGGTCGCGTGCGCCACCTCCTCGACCGTCGCCCGCGTCGCGCAGTCGTGGCCGGGAAGCACCATGTTCGGTTTCAGCAACATCCCTTCCAGCAGCACGTCCTCCTCGAAGAGCTCGTCGAAGACCGCTTGCAGCACGCGGCCGGTCACCTCCTTCGCAGCGCTCGATGGTGTGGGCCCCGTCCATCAACACCTCGGGTTCGACGATCGGGACCAGCCCCTGCTCCTGACACAGCGACGCGTAACGGGCGAGCGCGTCGGCGTTGACGTGCACACACTTCGCGGTCGGCTGCCCGTTGGCGATCGTGAAGACCGCCCGCCATTTGGCGAAGCGTGCGCCCAGTCGGCGGTACTCCTCGAGACGGCCGCGAAGTCCGTCGAGCCCCTCGGTGACCAGCTCTCCCGGCGCGCCGGCCATCGGGTGCGCCCCTTCGTCGACCTTGATCCCGGGGATCACGCCTCGGTCGGTGAGCAGGGTCACCAGCGGGGTGCCGGTCGAGCTCACTTGCCGGATCGTCTCGTCCTGCATGATCACGCCGCCGATGAACGGCGTGATGTCGGGCGTGCTGAAGAACATCTCGCGGTAGGCGCGTCGGCTCTCCGCGGTCGATTCGATGGCGTGCTCCGCCAGGCGGTGCGTGATGGTCGGCACCGTCTCGTCGGCGGCGAGGATCCCTTTTCCGTCGGCAACGATCGCTCGTGCGGTGTCGTCCAGGTGAGCCGTCGTCATGTCTTCATCCCGGTGGGTGGTGATCCGCTGGGCGTGAAGCTAATGCTCTGGCGATCAGAAGGACGTGGGGACCAGGCTGGAAACCCGGCGAATACACAGAAGAGCCGGACGGCGCTGGCCGAGCCGCGGTGCCATCCTGGTGGCGATGGTGACATCGCGATGATGATCAAGGTGCTCATCGCGGACGTCGACGGAACGCTGGTGACGCGGGACAAGACCCTGACGCCGCGAACCTGCGAGGCGGTCGAGCGATTACGCGCCGCCGGCATCGCGTTCACCATCACCAGCGGCCGGCCGCCGCGCGGGATGGCGAAGCTGATCGCTCCGTTGAAGCTCACGGCGCCGATAGCGGCGTTCAACGGGGGCATGTACGTCAAACCCGATCTGACGACGGTCCTGGCCCAGCGGACAATCAACCCCACGGCCGCCAAGCGGGCGGTTGACCACCTGTTGCAGGCAGGTCTCGACGTCTGGGTCTACCGGGGCACCGAGTGGTACATCCGCACGCCCGGCGCTTTCCGCGTCGATCGTGAGAGCATGACCGTCGGTTTCGAACCGGTCGTGACCGAGGATCTGTACGCCGTGCTCGACGCGGCCATCAAGATCGTCGGCATCAGCCAGGATCTGGCGCTGGTCGAGCGCTGCGAGGCCGAGCTGAGCGCAAGCCTGGGCGTGGAGGCGTCGGCGGCGCGGTCGCAACCCTACTACCTGGACATCACGCACCCCGAAGCCAACAAGGGCATGGTCGTGCGCGAAGCGGCGCGGCTTCTCAAGATCCCCGTCGATCAGGTCGCGACCATCGGAGACATGGCCAACGACCTGCCGATGCTGCGTATCGCCAGCCTCAGCATCGCCATGGGCAACGCCAGCCCCGACGTTCAGCGCGTCACCCGTCACGTCACCCGATCCAACGAGGAGGACGGCTTCGCCTGCGCCGTTGAGTCCTTCATTCTGGGCGCGCCACCGATCGCGCGCACCAATCTGGGGCTCCCTCCGCGCGTGCGCGCCTGCCTCTTCGGTCTCGACGGTCTCCTCACCCGATCGGCAAAGTTCCAGGCCAAGGCCTGGAAGCGGGTCTTCGACGACTACCTGCGGGACCGCGCGCGCGCCTCGGGAGAGCCCTTCGTCCCTTTCAACAGCGCGGTCGATGACGTCAGCGCGCATTTCGACGGCGAGCCGCCCTTGGACGAGCGTCGGTTCGTTCCTTGCCTCGCGCGGAATCGAGCTGCCGGTCAAGACCCTGCAGGCCCTGACGGCGCGCAAGAATGACGTGCTCATCGATCTGCTGCGACAGGAGTCGGTCGAGACGTACGAAGGGGCGATCCGCTACGTGCGTGCCGCGCGCGCCGCCGGCCTTCGGACCGCGGTCGTGTCCCCGAGCGCGCACTGCCAGGGAATCCTGCTCTCGGCCGGCATCGCGGAGCTCTTCGACGCGCAGATCGACGGTGGGCGCGCGGCGGCGAGCCACCTCGGGGACCGACCGGCGCCCGACACCTATCTGGCGGCCGCCCAGGCCCTGGGCGTCGACCCCGACCGGGTGGCGGTTCTCGAAGACGATCTCGCCGGTGTCGAGGCCGGGCGAGCCGGCCACTTTGGCTATGTCGTCGGCGTCGATCGCCTGGGACAGGAAGCGGCCTTTCGCCGTCGTGGCGCCGACGTCGTGGTGACCGATCCGGCCGTCCTGCTCGAGTCGGCGCGATGAAGAGGGACGCGATGAAGAAGGACGAGACGAAGAAGGAGATGAAGAACAAGGAGTACACCAAGGAGCTGCGCAAGCTCCAGGCCCGGCTGTGCAAGCTTCAGGAGTGGGTCAAGCACGTCGGCCACCGCGTGATCATCGTCTTCGAGGGCCGCGACACCGCCGGCAAGGGGGGGACGATTCGAGCCCTCACCGAACGGGTCAGCCCGCGCGTCTTCCGGGTCACCGCGCTGCCGGCGCCGTCCGATCGGGAAAAGACGCAGATCTACCTGCAGCGTTACATCGCGCACTTTCCCGCCGCGGGCGAGATCGTCGTGTTCGACCGAAGCTGGTACAACCGGGCCGGCATCGAGCACGTGATGGGCCTGTGCTCGAAGGAGCAGTACCAGGGGTTCCTCGAGATCTGCCCCGCGGTCGAGAAGGTGATCATCGGCAACGGCATCCAGCTCATCAAGCTATGGCTCGAGGTGGGACAGGACGAGCAAACGCGGCGCATGACGGCGCGCATCGATGATCCTCTGCGCCAGTGGAAGCTCTCGCCGATGGACATCGAGTCGTGGCCGCGCTGGTACGAGTATTCGCGCGCCCGCGACAAGATGTTGGAAGCCACCGACACCAAGCACGCGCCCTGGTACATCGTGCGCTCCGACGACAAGAAGCGCGCGCGCCTCAATGCCATCTCGCACATTCTCAGCGTCATCCCCTACAAGACCGTGCCGCGCCAGAAAGTGAAGCTGCCGGCGCGCTCGAATAAACATCGGTACGACGACCAGGCCACCTTGAAGGGTCGGCGGTTCGTCGCCGACGCGTATTGAGGTCGTCGGGGGAAGACCCCAAACCGGCGTCGTCCTCTTGTCGCGTGCGTCGCGCGCCCCAGATTGTGGGGCGCGACGAGGAAGTGATTCGCATGCCCACGCTTCCCACTCCAGCGACGTCCCGGGCGCGTCCCGCCGCCCGCGCGGGAGCGGCGTCACTGACCAGCGTGCTGCTCATCCTCGACGCGTGCTCGGTGGGTCCGAAGTTTTCCCGGCCAGAAGTCACCGTCGCTCAGACCTGGCGTGCGACCGGTCCCAGCGTCGCGGCCCAGACCGCCGCCGACAATCGATGGTGGAAGACGTTCAACGATGCGGCGCTCGACGGCCTGATCGAGCTGGCCTACCGGCAGAACCTGCCGCTGCAAGTCGCGGGGCTGAGAATCATGGAGGCACGCGCCCAGCTGGGCATCGCCACCGGACTGCAGTTTCCCCAGACCCAGGCGGTGTTCGCCAGCGCCACCGCGAACGGTCTCAGCGGGAACGCCGCCAACGCCACCAATCTCCCGATCCGTCACTTCGGCGACTTTCAGCTGGGCTTCGACGCGGCCTGGGAGGTCGACTTCTGGGGCAAGTACCGGCGCGGGGTCGAAGCCGAACAGGCCAGCCTGCTCGCGACCGTGGCCGACTACTACTCCGCCGTGGTCTCGCTGACCGCGGAGGTCGCGCGAACCTACGTCGCGATCCGGACCTTCGAGGTGCTGATCGAGCAAGCCCGGGACAACGCGAGGATTCAGGAGGAAGCGCTGGCGATCGCCCAGTCGCGCTTCCGCAATGGCGCGACCTCCGAGCTCGATCCGACGCAGGCGAACACGCAGCTGGAAAGCACGCGCGCGACCATCCCGCAGCTGCAGATCGGGCTGCAACAGGCGCGCAACGCGCTGGACACGCTGCTCGGGCAACCAGCCGGCACCGTCGACGCTTTGCTGGCGGGCCCCAAGCAGATCCCGAACGCGCCCGCGAAGGTGGCCGTCGGCGTACCGGCGGAGATCTTGCGGCGCCGCCCGGACATCACCAGCGCCGAGCTGAACGCCGCCGCGCAGTGCGCCCGCATCGGGGTCGCCAAGGCGGCCCTCTATCCCAGCTTTTCCCTTCTGGGAACGATCGGGCTGCAGACCAGCGCCACCAGTCACGCGACCCACAACCTCTTTTCGACCAGCAGCATCTTCTATTCGGCGGGACCCCAGATCAATTGGCCGATCCTGAATTACGGGCGGCTGACCAATGCCGTGCGGGTCGAGGACGCGCGCTTCCAGCAGGCGCTGGTCAGCTATCGCGACACCGTGCTCAAGGCGGCGCAAGAGGTGGAAGACGGTCTGGCCGGATTTCTCAACGCGCAACAGGTCCTGGTGTTCGAGCAAAACGCGCTGAAGTCGGCCGAACGATCGGTGCAATTGTCCGTGGTGGCGTATCGAGAAGGGGCGACCGACTTCCAGCGGGTCTTGGATGCGCAGCGCTCCCTGCTGGAGGTGCAGAACAGCGCGGCCCAAACCCGGTCGTCCATCGCCACCAGCCTGATCGCCCTCTTCAAGGCGCTGGGGGGGGGCTGGGAGGTGCGGCAGGGGCAACCGGTCGTGCCGGACCAGACCCAGCAGGAGATGAAACAACGGACCAACTGGGGCGACACCCTGTCGCCGCCAAGCGCACTGGAAGCCGACAACCCACCGGCGGGGAGTCACTAGGAAGCGGTCATGCCCAAGAAGATCTCGAAGCGGACCCTCAAGTGGATCGGCGCCGGCGTCGCGGTCGCGATCGCGGCGTTCGTCGGCATTCACTTCTGGCAGAAGAAGAAGAACGCGCTGCCGGAGGGCATCGCGTCGGGCAACGGACGGATCGAGGGCAAGCTGGTCGACGTCGCGGCCAAGGAGCCGCTGCGGGTCAAGCAGCTGCTGGTCGACGAGGGGGCCCTGGTGACGCCGGGGCAGATCCTGGTGCGCCTGGACACCCTCACCCTGGAGGCCGAACTGGCGTCGGCCACGGCCAGCATCGACCAGGCCGAGGAGCGGCTGGCGTTCGCCAACGCGTCGATCGTCAAGCAGAAGAGCGAGATCAACCTGGCCACGATCGAGTCCGAACGTTCGCGCCGACTCGTCGAGGAAGGGGCGGGGGCGCAGCGAGAGCTGGACGTGCGCAAGAAGAACGTCGAGACGACCAAGGCCACGCTGTCGCAATCGGAGGCGATGTTGCAGACCGCGAAGCAGGGGGTCGAGGTCGCGCGGGCAAACGCGAAGACGATTCAGACGCGCATCGACGACGCGACCTTGAGGTCGCCGGTGACCGGACGAGTCCTGTATCGCCTGGCCGAAGTCGGCGAGGTCCTGGCTCCCGGCGGCAAGGCGCTGACGCTGGTCAACCTGGAGGATGTCTACATGGAGCTGTTCCTTCCCTCGGAGCAAGCCGCCGCCGTGAAGGTCGGCGCGGAGGGGCGGATCACCGTCGACTACGACTCCAAGCGCGCCATCGCCGGATTCGTCAGCTTCGTCTCTCCCGAGGCGCAGTTCACGCCCAAGCAGGTCGAGACGCGCAGCGAGCGCGACAAGCTGATGTTTCGGGTGAAGATTCAGGTGCCGAAAGAGCTGGCCAGCCGCTACATCGAGCGCATCAAGACCGGCGTCCGGGGCGTCGGGTACGTCAAGCTGAAGGACGACGCGGTCTGGCCCGCCCGGCTGCAAAACTTGGTGAAGGTCCCCGGCGTGGGTGTGGGCTCGGCGTCCGAATGAGCTCCCAGGCCCACTGATGGTCTCACCCCCGCCTCCTCAATCGTCTGCGGGAGGCGCCGGCGCGCCGGTCGTCTCCGTGAGCGACGTCCGTCACCGCTACGGCAGCGTCGTCGCGCTCGACGGCATCTCGCTCGATATTCCGAGCGGCATCATGGTCGGAATCGTCGGGCCCGACGGCGTCGGCAAGTCGACGCTGATGGCGCTGGTCGCCGGCTCGAAGAAGATGCAGGAGGGCAAGGTCACGGTGCTCGGCGGCGACATCGCCGACGCCCGGCATCGCCGCGCCGTCGGCCCGCGGATCGCCTACATGCCGCAAGGGCTGGGCAAGAACCTTTACCTCGAGCTGAGCGTGCGCGACAACGTCGACTTCATGGCGCGGCTGTTCGGATTGTCGGCCGCCGAACGACAGGTCCGCATCAAGGAGCTGCTGGAGGCGACGGGGCTTGGTCCCTTTGCCGACCGGCCCGCCGGCAAGCTGTCGGGCGGAATGAAGCAGAAGGTGGGGCTGTGTGGCGCGCTGGTGCACGAGCCGGATCTTCTGATCCTCGACGAGCCGACGACCGGCGTCGACCCCCTGTCCCGGCGCCAGTTCTGGTCGTTGATCAGCGATATCCGCGGCGGTCGGCCCAGCATGAGCGTCGTCGTCTCCACCGCCTACATGGACGAGGCGCAACAGTGGGACTGGATCGTCGCGATGGACGCGGGACGCGTGCTGGCGACGGGAACGCCGTCCGAGCTGATGAAGCGGTCGGGCACGACTGACCTCGAGCATTGCTTCATCGCCCTTTTGCCCGAAGAGAAGCGCATGGGGCACAAGGAGCTGACGATCCCGCCCCGCCCGCCGGGAACGGCGGAGATCGCGATCGAGGCCAACGGCCTGACGATGCGCTTTGGCGCATTCACCGCCGTCGATCAGGTGAGCCTGTCGATCGAGCGCGGCGAGATCTTCGGCTTCCTCGGCTCCAATGGTTGCGGCAAGTCGACGACCATGAAGATGCTCACCGGCCTGTTGCCGCCCACCGAAGGCACCGCGAAGGTCTTTGGCAGCTCGGTCGAGGCGGGGAGCATGGAGGTCCGCAAGAATCTGGGCTACATGACCCAGTCGTTCTCGCTCTACGGCGAGCTGAGCGTACGCCAGAATCTCGTATTGCACGCGCGCCTCTATCACCTGGCGCCCGACAAGGCCAAGACGCGCATCGCCGAGCTGGTCGAGCGGTTCGGCCTTGGGTCGCACCTCGACGCGGCGGCGGAGGCGCTGCCGATGGGCCTACGCCAGCGCCTGTCGCTGGCGGTCGCCGTGTTGCACGAGCCCCAGATCCTGATTCTCGACGAACCAACCTCGGGGGTCGATCCGGTGGCGCGCGACAGCTTCTGGGAGCTGCTGAGCGCCCTTTCGCGCGAACAAGGCGTGACGATCTTCGTGACCACCCACTTCATGAACGAAGGGATGCGCTGCGACCGGATCTCCCTCATGCACGCGGGCAAGGTCCTGGCGTGCGACGTTCCCCAGCGGCTGATTGACCAGCGGGGCGCGCCCAACCTCGAAGAGGCGTTCATCGGCTACATGGAAGACGCGATCGCCGGGGCGCCGCCGCCCGGGGCCAGCAAGCAGGGGGCGCCCGACCAGAAGCCCGCGGGTGATCTCTCCGCCCCGCACGCACCCGCGCCGCAGCCGCGGTCGTCCCTCGGACTGCGCGTCGGCCGCATGCGCGCGTACGCCCGCAACGAGACCATGCAGATCCTGCGCGATCCGATTCGATTGGCCTTCGCGTTCGTCGGGTCGGCGCTGCTGATGCTGGTGTTCGGTTTCGGCATCACCACCGATGTCGAACACATTCGCTACGCCTCTCTCGATCTCGATCAATCGCCTGAGAGCCGCATGTACCTCGAGCAGTTCGCCGGCTCGGCACGATACTTCACTCGGACGCCACCGGCTCGCTCTGCCGACGAGGCGCTCACGCGGATGCAATCGGATGACGTCTCGGTCGTGCTGGAGATTCCACCGCACTTCGGTCGCGACTTTCGTCGTGGCGCTGGCCCCGAGATCTCCGCCCAGGTGGATGGCGCCATGACCTTCCGTGGCGACACCGTGGAGCAGTACGTACGGAGCGTGCACGAGACCCTGTTGAAAGATCCGGCGACCGGGCTCAAGACCGCGACCCCGCAAGAGGATAGGGCCGACATCGAAGAGCGATTCATGTACAACCCGACGTTCGAGAGCGTCTACTCGATGGTCCCCAGCGTTCCGGCGCTGCTGCTGCTCCTGATACCGGCGATTCTCATGACGGTCAGCATCGTGCGTGAGAAGGAGCTGGGCTCGATCATCAACTTCTACGTCACGCCGACGGGGCGGCTGGAATACCTGGTGGGAAAGCAGCTTCCCTATATCGCGATCGGCCTCATGAACTTCGTCATCCTGACGGCGCTCGCGCTGGTGGTCTTCCGGGTTCCGGTCAAGGGCAGCTTCTTGATGCTGGCGTTCTGCACGCTGCTCTACGTGATCGCGACGACCGGCATCGGAATGGTCACCTCGACGTTCACCAAGAGTCAGGTGGCGGCCGTGTTCGTCACGGCGATCCTCACGATCACTCCGACCATTCAGTTCTCCGGCTTGCTACAGCCGGTCTCGACGTTGCAGGGGAACGCCGGGCGCATCGGGTCGATCTGGCCCGCGTCCTACTACATTCACGCCAGCCTGGGCGCGTACACCAAGGGGATCGGGGCCGGGCTCATGGTCCGCGACGTCGTCTTTCTGGCCTGTTGCATTCCCATCCTCGTGGGCATCAGCGTCCTCGGGCTGAGGAAGCAAGAGAAGTAGCCTTGAGGTCGCTGCTCAATATCGCCTGGCTCGGGCTCAAGGAGATCCGCAGCCTGATGAGCGACATGGTGATGGTCGTATTCGTCGTCTACGCCTTCACGCTGGCAATCTACGTGCAAGCGACCGGGACGTCGAGCGAGGTCAACAACGCCTCGATCGCCTTCGCCGACGAAGACGGCTCGGCGTTGTCGAAGGAGCTATTCAACGCCTTCTATCCGCCCCGGTTCAAGCTGCCGGTGGCGCTGAGCCCGGGCGAGGCTCAGCTGCAGATGGACGAGGGGAACCTCATGTTCGTGGTCGTGATTCCGCCGCGCTTCGAGCGTGACCTGCGCGCCGGCCGCAACCCCGCGATCCAGGTGAACATCGACGCGACCGCGATGCAGCAAGCGGGCATCGGCGCCGGGTACATCAGAAACATCATCAACGACCGGGTCTCGTCCTTTCTCAAACGCACCGACGTGACGCCGGAGCAACCGATCAACCTGGTGGTTCGCAAGCTGTTCAACCCCAACGGGGTCTCATCGTGGTTCAAGAGCGTGGTGGCGATCATCAACCAGATCAGCCTGCTGACCATCGTGTTGACCGGCGCGGCGGTGATCCGCGAGCGCGAACATGGAACGCTGGAGCACCTGCTGGTCATGCCGCTGCGGGCCTTCGAGATCGCGCTGGCGAAGGTGTGGGCCAACGGTCTGGTGATTCTGATCGCGACCACGGTGTCGCTGTCGTTTGTCGTGCGGATGGCGTTGAAGGTCCCCTTCGCGGGCTCGGTCGCCCTGTGGCTGGGGGGTGTGGTGCTTTATCTGTTCTTCGCGACCGCGCTCGGGATATTTCTCGGGACGATTTCACGCTCGATGGCGCAGTTCGCGCTGCTGATCATTCTGGTCATCATGGTGTTGATGCTCCTGTCAGGCGGAAGCACGCCGGTCGAGAGCCAGCCGAGGTGGTTGCAGTACATGACGTACTTCCTGCCGGCGCGGCACTTCGTCAGCTTCTCGCAGGTGATCGTCTACCGCGGCGGCGGCTTCAGCGCGGTCTGGCGACAGTTCCTGATGGTCGGCTCGGTCGGTCTGGGATTCTTTGCCTACAGCCTGGGGCTGTTCCGCAAGTCGATCGCCGTTTCGAAATAGGGTCAGAAGTTACCAGCCCATGACCACGCGGATACGCGCGGCCAAGGTGGTCCCCATCGCCTGTTGCCCCGCGATATTGGGGTGCTGGTTGCAGCCCAGATTGTTTTGCGCGGCATTGAGGCTCAGCACCTCGACCTTGGACTCGCCGCCGTTCTTCAGGGTTGTGAGGACGCTGTTGAGTCTGGTCAGACGCGCGCCCCCGTACATGTCGATCAGGATGAAGTAAGAGCCCGCGTACTTGACCCGGACGCTCTGCACGAAGGAGACGTAGGCGCTCTCGAAGGGGGTGCCCGGATCTCCCGCCCCGAAGTCGTTCGTGCCAAGGTTGATGACCACGACGTGCGGCTGATACAGCGAGAAGTCCCACAACAGGGTGTCGGGAATGGCGTACGGATACCGCCTGGGCATGGTCAGCGAGGCAGCCGTCGGCGTCGTCTCCCCGTAGTTCCGGTACACGCCGATGCCCGAGTACGCAATGGTGACAACGTCTGCGGAGAGCGCCCGGGCGGCGACGGAGCCGTAGGCGAGGTAGTTGTTGGTGTACGCGTCGATGCCGCCGGTGCAGGTCGCATCGCCTTCGACGCCCGCGCCGACCGAGAGCGAATCACCGACCATCTCGATGCGCCGCGCGGGCGCGGAGGGCGGGGCCAGAAGGCCTGCGCCGGAAGTGAATCCCGTCAGACCCGTGAAGGTCGTGAGGCCGCCGGGCGAGGCCTCGGTGTTTCGCCATATGACGATGTCGTGCGCGGCGCTGGCCAGCCCCGACACCAGCGAAACGGTCGATTGGCCGGACACCATGGCCAGCGTTCTGGGTGCGCCGCCGTCGACGACGACGGTCACTCGGTTGTTGCCACTGGCGTTGTTGACCACCATGGACGCCTGCGTTCCCGTGAAGCTGGCCTGGACGTTCACCCCGGGCCACGAATACTGGAGCGATCCGGTCGCCGGGCCCATTCCCGTTCTCCCGACGACGCGCACCGCGGGCATGACCATGACCATTCCCCCGCTACCGGTCCCTCCCGCGCCCGAGACCCCTCCCACCCCCGCGTTGGTCCCTGCCGCTCCGCCCGTCGCCACGACCCGCCCGCCTGCGCCTCCCGTGGCCATCGCGCCGCCCGCGCCCGCGCTTGGCATGCCGCCCATGCCTGCGGTGCTGGGCATTCCGCCCATCCCCGCGCCCGACATGCCGCCGGCACCGGTCGCTCCCCCCGCGTCTTGTCCCGCGCCACCTCCGGCGCGTCCGTCGCCGGCCTCCGTAGAGGCATCGCCGGGAGTGGACTGCGGCTCGGACGCTTCGTCGCAGCCGGCGAAGACGACGACGAAGACGACGAAGAGAAATGCCAGTGGGATACGCGAGGTCGTCTTCATCGATGAGTAGGGGGCCCCAAAACGAGGGGCGCCGATGTTAGGTCGAGAAGAGCACGAAACCTTCAAAGTATTTGTCAGGGGGGCGGGCAGCCGACACGGTCGGAGACGCCGATGGCCACGTCGTCGAGCCAGATCCGCGTCGGCGTTGCCGAGATCTCGGCGATGTACTCGCCGAGGCGGATCGAGGAGAACTGCGGCGCGACCCAGGTTTGAGTCGGGTTCGTGAGGCAGCCGTCGCCGGTGGTGGTCACCCGGCGCGACAACACCCCATCGATCCAGAACTGCATCTCGTTCCGCGTGCTGTCGAAGCTCCACTCCCAGCACATCCAGGTCGCGATGGGGATGATCTTCCCTGGCTTCGGCCGCGCCCAGCAGTCGCTTGCGGAGCCGTTGTAGTAGTTGAGAAGGATCTCGCCGTGCTGCTCGCCCACGTTGTACCAGGGGATGCCTCCCCCGGACGGGGCGCCGCGCACGATGTCCGAGTGGCCGTCGGGGACGCTGTCGAAATAAACCATGACCCGCCCGAAGATCTGGCCGGCAGGCAACGGGAAGAGCGGCGCACCCGTGCGCTCGATGAAGCCGCCACGCTGGTTGCCGGGAATGTTGATCGACAGGGCCGCATGCCCGCTGCGCGCGTGGGTCGTATCCACGGTGATGGCGCCGCCCGCGGGCAGGATGTTCCACCCGGTGAGGTTTCCGTCCTCGAAGTCGTCGCATACGAGCGCGTTGCTCGGGCACAGGGCGGCGACAACGCCGCCCTCGCCCGATGCGTCGGCGCGCGGGACGTCAGCCGCCGCGTCGAGCGGTCCACCCGCATCGGCGCGCGCGTCGGCGCCGGCGTCGGCCGGCGTGGCGCCCGCGGCGCCGCCGGCTCCCGTGGCCGCGCCGCCCGCGCCCGCGTCCGCCCGTGAGGCGCCACCCGTTCCAGCGCTCGCGCCGCCGGTGCCGGAGGGTCGCACGCCGCCGCCCGCACCGGTGCCGTCGGCGGGCGCTTGCACACTGCCGACACACGCCGCCAGGGTCAGCGCCGCCGTCGCCAGCGCCAAAGCTAAAGCTGAGAAGAGTCGGCTCGAGGCAGCGTGACGAGCCCCGTTGCGGCGCGCCGCCGCCGTCGCGTCTTTGCCGTTCATCAGCAAGGAGCCTCCTAGACCAGCCCGGGCAACGGGCCCGAGTTGGCGTTCCGGTCGCCGACGCTCGTGATCGTCAGCCCCATCAGCTGTGCGATCGACACCAGCAGCATCGCATGGGGCTTGCCGGTCAGGTTGACGTAACGGCCGGTCCGCAGCGCGCCGCCCGCCGACCCGGCCATGAGAAAGGGGACGTTGTCCTGGCGGTGCGCCGTGCTTCCATTCTCGTGCCCCCAAACGACGAGGGTGTTGTCGAGCAACGTCCCGTTCCCCTCGTTGACGGCGTCCAGCTTGCCGAGCAGATACGCCACCTGCTTCGAGTACCAGAGGTCGATGTCAGCCAGCGGTGCGCGCTCGTCGACCCCGTCGTGGCAGAGGGTGTGGTGACCCTTGGTGTGACCGAGCCAGGTGTGGACCACGTTGCTGAAGGCGTAGCTGAGCTGCAGCGTCAGCACGCGGGTGACGTCGCACGCGAGCAGCCCGGTCGCGATGTCCATCATCTGCGTCACCTGGCCCGGGTAGCCGGCGTTGTTGGAGGGCGACGCGACGTCAGCCGAGGCTGGCGGCAGCGCGCAGGCGGCCCCCGCCGGCGGTGTGGTCGGCCCACCGGTGGGCGCGCCATTGAGTCGCTCGAGCGCCATCAGCCCGGCGAGGTGGGCGTCGATCTTGGCGTAGTCGGCGGTGCCCACCAGCGTGCGGATCGTCCCCATCTCTCCCTTGAGCAGCGTGAGCGCGGCCTGCTGCTCGGCGCGGATGCGAGCCGCGTTGGGGTCGATCGGCGGCGGGGTCGTGCCCCCGGTAGGCGTCACGCCCATGAAATAGCGGTCGAACGCCGCCTTGGGGCTCACCTCGGGGCTGATCGGCGCGTTGGGTCCGGTGTACGTCATGCGGTTGAGGGTGTTGGGTCCGCCGCATTGCACGCCGAGCGCAATCGAGCGGTAGCGCGTCTCTTGCGTGGGATCGCTCGGCGCCTTGGCGTAGACCATCCCCGGACCGTAGGCCTGGGCGACGATCTGATCGATCGTGGCGGCGTTGCCCCACCCCGTGAGGTGGCCGTTGCCGCCGTCGAAGCTCACGCCCGCGCTGGGCGGTGGGAGGGTGGTGGCCGACCACAGCCCCGCCATGCCGTAAGCGTGCGCCTCGCCGGCGCCGCCCGCCGACATGACCAGTCCGCCGGGAATCACGATCTTCGGCTTGAACGGCTCGAGCGGTGCCTCCATCGACTGGAGCGTGAAGGCGGTCTCGGTTCCGGTGGGCCTCCAATCGACGGTGTTGGCGGGTGAGAAGTCCTTCGCCGGCGAGCCGTCGGGGGTGAACAGCAGCAGCAGCCGCTTGGGGCGTGGCGCGGTCTGGGCGTCCGCGTTCAGCAACGGGATGAGGGGGCTTGCCAGGGCTCCCAGGCCCAGGCTCTGCAACAGTCGTCGGCGCGTCAGGTCGTATCTCATGGACACTCTCCTAGCCGCCGTTGAGGCGGACGCTGCGGAAGGCCGGGCTGAGGACGATCCGCGCCAAGAGGTCACGGATGTTTCCGTCCGAGGCGTTGAACGTGTCGCGCAGACCCTGGATCGAGCAGGCGTCGTTGGTGCTCTCCATGCGCCCGAGCGAGAAGCGGAACCACTGGCTCGCCACGCAGTCGCGCACCAGCGCCGACTGCGCAAGCCGGTTGGCCAGGTCCACCGCGCCGTTGAACGAGCCATCCAGGTCGGGGGCGGCCTTGTTGATCTGGCCGGTCGCGTCGACGGGCCCGAGCCCGTCCACGTCCCGGTACGCCCCGACCGGATCGAAGTGCTCGAAGCCGAGACCGATCGGATCCATGAGCAGGTGGCAGCTCGCGCACACCGGATCGGACTCGTGCTGGGCGAAGCGCTCCCGCGTCGACGTGACCGGCGTCGGCACGGGCGGCGCCGTGTTCACGTTGGGGGGCGGCGAGCCGATGAAGCCGCAGAGGAGGTTGAGGCGTACCAGCTTGCCGCGGTGAACCGGCGACGTCTGGTCGGCGTGCGACCACTTGGTCAGGAACGCGGCCTGGGTCAGGAGCCCGGCCCTCCGGGTCGCGTCCAGCGCGACAGCGGTGCCGGCGGTGAATCCTGCCGGCTGGGGAACGCCGTAGATGCCGAAGAGGCCGCCCTGGGGGAAGGCCATGTTGGACGTGAGCAAGGTCTTGAGCATTCCGTCGCCTTGCAGGACCACGTAGTTCGAGAACAGCGACAGCTCCTGAGTCATGGCGTCGGTCAGCTGCGTGTTGAACCCGGGAAACATCTTCGCGTCCTTGAGCTGCTCTCCCACGTCCTCGACGTCGAGCCATTGCCGGTGGAAGGAGGCGATCGTCGCTGCGGCCTTGGGATCGGCCAGCATCCGCTGCACCTGGGTGGTGAGGGCCGCGTCGCTGGAGAGGCTGCTCGCTGCCGCCGCGGCGAACAGCGGCTCGTCGGGCATGGTGTTCCAGAGGAAGTACGAGATGCGCGACGCGAGCTCGTAGGGGCTGAGCCCGACCACGCCGGGTTGGGGCAGCCCGGTGGCGCCCACGTCGTGGTGGTAAAGGAAGAACGGCGACTGCAACATGGTCTGAACCACCAGCCGGAAGCCGTTCTGCACCCCGCCGCCCTGCTTGCCCAGCGCGTAAAGCGACAGATACTGCTGGATCTCCGCGCGGCTCAGGGGCCGCCGGTAGGCGCGCCGGCCAAATTGGGTCAGGAACTGAGTGGCGCAGGTGGTCGCCGTGCCGGTGTCGGCCGCCAGATCGCAGGGCGAGAGTCGGTTCATCCCGGCGATGGCTGCGGTCGCCAGCGTCGCGGCGATCTCGCCATACTGCTGCACCTCCAGCTCGTCGATCGGCGCGATGGCGTTGCTGTGAAAGGGACCAATCTTCTCGTCGTCGGAGAAGCCATCGGCGGGGCTTCCCGTCGCACCGATGAGATCGCGCACCGTGTTGTTGTATTGCTCGCGGGTGAGCCGACGGAGCGGTGTCAGACCCGCGTTGAGCACACCGCCGCTCTGCGCACAGGCGGCGGCGGTGGCGTCGGGTCCGCCCGCGCCCGCACCCGTTCCGCCGTTTCCCCCAGCCCCGGTGAAGGTGCCGCCGGCGGCGCCGCTCGTCGGGCCCGGCCCCGTGCGTTGGTCCGCGGCGCTGCCAACCTGCCCGGTACACCCGAGAGCCAGCGCAACAGGAAGCAGAGCGAAGAGGCACCGGATTGGGGTTGTGCTGACGCGCATGACTTCCTCCAGTGGCGTGGCGGGCTCGATCTTTCGCCGGGCCAGACCCGGGAGAACGGCAGCTAGATCGCTCGCGCTCGATCACAGCAAGGGAGCGCCGCCCGAGTAATCTTTCCGAAATCCGCCGCCGGCCATTACGCAAGGCGTGGTTCGGCGCGCCGCAATTCGTGTGAAGGTCCGGCGCGCGTTGAACCCTTCCGATAGGCTGGGCGAGTCGGTCTACCAATGTCTCGATTGCATCGACCCACGACCTCCTGGCGCCGCCCGTCGACGACGGTCCCGGCGCGCGCGTGTCTTGCAGCGGCCTTGACGATGATGGGCAGCGTCGCAGCGGGCGGGTGCGGACAGGATCTGCCGGTCGGTTCGGACGTGCTGTGGACGGCGCGTTTCGAGGGCGCCGATCTCGGCGAATGGACCGGCGTCGCGGGGGGCGGCGTGGCCGCCTATCCCGCACCCAACGCCGTTGACGTCTCCAGCGACCACGTTCGGAACGGGACCTACGCCGCGCGGTTGACGATCCAGACCACCTCCGACGGCGCGCAGGCCAACGCCGGGCTGACGCGCACGGGCTTTCTCCCGGTCGAGGGCTACTACAGCGCGTGGTACTACCTGCCGCTCGCGGCGAACGTCAGCACGTTCTGGGTCATCTTCAAGTTCCGC
Source organism: uncultured Pseudomonadota bacterium (assembly GCA_963778795.1). Lineage (GTDB taxonomy): Bacteria > Myxococcota_A > Polyangia > Fen-1088 > Fen-1088 > DASRQZ01. Next base: position 1,164,927 of record CAVZVU010000001.1, read on the forward strand.
ATGCGCTCGGTCGCCGACGATCCGTCGACCGAAGCCGAGCTCTTCGACCTGAACCTGGCCAGCACGCCCAGCGGCGGCATGACGTTGCGTCTCTTCGACCATCGCAGCGGTGATATTCCGCTGGATGTCGCGGCGCCCGACGTTCCCGTGGGGACCTGGTTTCAGGTCGAGGCGTATTATCTGAATCCAGGCAGCGCCGCCTCCTTTGACGGGGGCGCTATCGACGGAAACGCCTCCGACGGTGGCGCAGCACGCGGTGCGGGTGGCAGGCTGACCTTCTGGCTGGACGGCCGCCAGATCGTCGACGTCACCGACCGTCCGATGGCGCCGACGTCGTGGGTGGCGTGGGATGTGGTCAGCGTCGCGGTCAACCTGAATCCCAGTAGCGCGGTGTTGTACGTGGATGATTGCGCCATCAGCCGCACGCGCGTCGGCCCGACCGGTATCATCGCCGCGTCATCCAACTGATGCCGGCGCGCGCGGCTGACGCCACGGCCGGCCAGGGCGGGCGGTCAGGGCACCGGCAGCTCGAAGGCGACGGCGTAGTTCGGTTGTGCCGTGTCCGTCGCCTTCCCCACGAACAGATCGGAGTCGCGCAGCAGACCCCAGCGAAAGGTGCCGACGAACGGCGTCGCCATCGCGGTGGCGTCGCCGGTCATCGCGTAGCCGACCAGCACGCCGGCGGCGGGCAGGTCGGCGGTGGTGGTGATCTGCACGGTGTCGCCCGAGTCCGAGATGGCGACCGAGTCGATGGCGATGCGCGCCCCCGCGGTCGTGCGCAGCTCGAACCCGTTGCCGGCCTGCCACTCGGGGATGCCCTGGTGCGGCGCTTGAAACGTCGCGTCCCAGACCAGCGGCGGCACCGGGACGTGAAAGTGGACCGTGACCGTGCGCGCGCCGCGCTCGACGGTGGTCGGGGCCAGCGGCTGCCAGTCGTGGCCGAGCACGACGCGCTCGAAGTAGATCTGGCCGTATTTTTCGCCCAGCTGGCGGTAGCCGGCGGTGACCAGGTGCACGTGATCGCCGGCGTAGTACGGGTACTGGTACTTCGGACCCGAGCAGACGACGTCGCCCGGGTGATCGACGCCGATCTTCCACTGCGCCAGCGTCGATGGTGAGTGGTCGTTGCCGGAGTTCTGCTGCGAGACGATCATCAGGATCTTCTGCGTCTGCCCGGTCAGGGCGGGTAGATCGGTCTCGTAGTCCGACCACAGCTGGTAAAGGTCACTCTCGTAGGTCGGGTTGCCGGCGTCGCTCTCGCCGTGCGTGACGATGATGGCGCCCACACCGTAGGTCTTGCCCATGGCGCCCGCGAGGCGCGTGATGGCCTGCGTCTCGATCAACGTCGCCTGGTACGCGTGCCCCCTGACGGGGTCCTGCACCGGGTTCTTGCGCAGATAGACGATGCCCTGGCCGTTCTCGCCCACCTCGCCGTGCACGCCGACATAGTCACCGCCGTCGGTCTCGTGGACCAGCGCCGTGATCTCGTCGGCCATCGACGCATGCGGCGTCTCGCCGGCGATGTTCGTCGGCCACGAGCTCGGGTAGCTGGTCGACGGCCGACCGATCGGCTCGGTCAGCGGCTTCATCATCAGCGCCGGGTCGTTGGGATCGATCGGCCAGGGCAGGGTGCCCGTGGAGAGCTGGAGGTTGTTGAAGGGCTGGGTGGTCGTCGCGGCCGGCAACCCCATCTGTCCGACGGCCAGGCTTTGCCCCGTGCCAACGACCCCCGCCCAGTCCCACGGGCGCAGCGCGATCACCGCGTCGCTGCCCCCGTCGGCCTGCCCGTCAGTCGACGTGCCCGCGTCCTTGGGCGCAGCGCTCGATCCGCCGCAGCCAGCGCCTGCGGCCCCCAGCAGGGCCCACCCGCCGGCGAGCGTGATCACGACTGCTCTGGTAGCGACGCGCGTCGGTGACATGGCGGCGAGAATAAAGCACCGCGGGCCCACCCGTCGATGAATCTCGCGCGCCGCGGCCCTATTCGTAGGTGCCGGAGACGACGCCGCCGACGAAAGGCTTGAGGATGGTCACGTCAGCGGGCGGCTCGACCTTCTTGAACCCGGTGGTCGAAAACGGGCGCGAGATGCTGCCGACCTTGCACTCGCGGAACCATTGACCCTCGGGCAACGAGCCGTCGACGGTGAGATGCTGGACGGCGGCGACCCGCGCACCCATGCCGCGCAGTCCGCAGTCGAAGGTGAGGATCCGGTTCTTGTGGACCGTCGTTTCGGTCGGTTTGTTGATCCCTGGCTTGTCGACGACGGTCACCGTCATGATGCCCCCCTTGCTCTTCAAGTAGCCGCGCACCGCATCGGCCTGCTCCTTGGCGGTGTTCAACTTGGGGAACGTGGTCTTGGGGAGTTGCCGGCCCTGGGTGTCGAAGAGGCAGTTGGTCGCGTCGGGGGTGTACTGCCCGTCCCGAACGCAGTAGTAGGCGTAGACGTAGCGGCTGGTCCAGGTGCCGAAGGTCATGCTGCCGGGATTCCGCGCGTACTGGTCACCCACGAACTGCCACCAGGTCCCGGCGTTCTTCTCGATCATGGTGATCGTCTCTTTCCACTCGAGTCGGGGCATCTCGGTGAAGCCGCCCATCACGCTGCTGGAATACTTGAATCGGAACTTCATGGCGAAGAAGTGTCCGTACACGTCGTTCCGATCCCGAATGTCGGGCGTGGCGCTCAGCAGAGTCCAGTTCCCCATGTTTGTGTCTGCTCCCCTCGCGTGGTTAGCCGGGCCGCAAGATCGACGCCCAGCGCGCACCAGGCTAGGGCAAACGGTGGGAGCGCGTCAACGGCCGACCCTGGTCCGGCGCCGCGGTCGACGTGCGGGACGGGCAGCACCACGCGACGCCGCTGGCGTGGGCGATCCACGCACAGGCTCCAGCCACGCTCGCCCTGCTGTCTGATCACAGCCGGGACGTCTTCTCCGTCGTGGCAGGTGGGCTGGAGTCGCGGCTGCGTGAGCTGTTGAAAGACCCCACGCTGGCAAACGCCGTGCTAGAGGACGCGGCGGGTCTGGGCGTGCTGCGCGGCGAACCCGGAGAGACGCCGCTGTTCGTGTTGCCGGCGGACGAGCGGGTCGCGATCGACATGGCCAAGCTCCTGCTCCGCTGCGGCGCCGATCCGCGCTGGCGCAGCCACGCCGGCGTCACCGCCGTCGAGAAGGCGCGAGCGCGCGGCCTTCACGCGGTCGCCGACTTGCTGGCCGCAACGCCGTGAGACCGCCGGACGATTGTTGACGTCGACGTTGCTCATTCCCAGGGATTTAACACCGACACACCGGCCGTCTCATATTCGTCGGTGTCGCGGCTGATCACGGTCAGGCCGTGCTGGAGCGCTGTCGCCGCGATAATGAGGTCCGGCTGCGAAAAGGTATGACCGGCCTTGCGTCCTTGCTCGACCAACAAACGCCATTTGAACATGACGTCTTCGCTGACGGCCAGCACGCGTTGCTCGAACATCGGTCTGACCTTGTGGGTCAACCAGTCATTGAGCTCTGCTCGACGGGATGCGCCGCTGACGAGCTCGATGCCGAATCGAATCTCGGCGAGGGTGACGCTGCTGACGTAGAGGTCTTCCAGGGGCTGAGCGGCGATGAAGGCGACGACCTTTCGTTCCGGCCTCGGCCGGCGGAGTTCGGAAAAAACGTTGGTATCGAGAAGCCAGGCGCTCACGATAGAGAGACATCCCGGACGGGGAGCCGGTGTCCCTTCGGTTCAATCGAGACCCCCTTATGGGGGGAGGCCTGCATCGCGGCGACGAGCGCCGCACCGGTAACATCGCCACGGAGCCGACGGAATTCCTCGGCCGAAATGACGACGACCTCGTCACGTCCGTGGACTGTCACGTGCTGTGGCCCCTCGTCTCGAACGCGGCGGACCAGCTCACTGAAGCGCGCCTTGGCGTCCTGCAACGGCCAGTAGGCGGCCTTCCCCGCGCGGGGACGACGTGCCGCTTTTCCTCTCGAAGGGCGTGAAGATGACTTCGCGATTCTAGTCATGCTGACCAGAATAGTATATTCCCAAGGAAAGTCAAAGGCTTATCGCTTGCGCTTCTGTCCCCCCCCTTTTGGATTCGCACATCACCGGGTATCGTCTCTGCCTATGCGACGGCAATGGCGATGGTACGCCGGGGCGCTTCTTGCGGCGGCGGGTCTGTCCTCGTGCCATGGCGGTGGCGCCACGGGCCCATCCGACGCAGGCGACACGGGCGGGCACGCGGGAACGACCGCCGACGAGGTCTGCCGCGCGGCGATTCGCGTGCAATGCCAACGCTTCGCGGCCTGCGGGGGACTGCCCCTGCAGCAATGCCTGGACTCTTTTTTTGGTCCCTGCCCGGACTACTACTTCAACGCCGGCTCCAATTACACGGTCGCCGGCCTCTCCGCCTGCATCGACGTGCTCGCGGCGCGAACCTGCACCGACCTAGACGTGCCTATCGCCCCCGCTTGCTTGATGGCCGGCAAACGACCGGACGGTGCGCCGTGCGCCTACGACACCGAGTGCCGCAGCCGCGCATGCGGCGGTGGTACGCCCTGCGGCGTCTGCCAGCCCCGCGGCGTCGCCGCCCTAGGCGCCGCGTGCGACAGCGGCGGCTGCCAGCCGGGCGCGTACTGCGGCGGGGGGGGAATTTGCGTCGACAGCTCCACGGTGGTCCACGCGGGCGAGGGGCAGCCGTGCGGTGCATACACGATCCCCGCTGTCCTTTGCACCGGCGACCTGCGGTGCGAGCCCCCGCAGAGCGGCAGCGGCGCCGGGACTTGCGCGGCCGCACCAGGGGCCGGCCAGCCATGCACCGTGCCTGGTGGTATTTGCCACACCGGAACCGTCTGCACCGACCGCATGGTCGGCGGAATCTGCGTCGACCCGACAACGTGCGGCACCGGCGTCGCCTGCCCCCCCGACTCGTACTGCAAGGTGGGGGACGGCGGAATTGCCTGCGCGCCGCGCGCGGCGGTTGGCGAGCCGTGCTCCGAGCCCCTGACACCGACGCCGCCACCGACGCTGCCGCCCTGCGTGTCGCCGGCCGTTTGCATTGGCCCCTACCCGCGGGCGAGGTGCGTGTTGTTGCGTGACGTCGGCGAGCCCTGCGACGACAACAACGTGTGCAGAGGCCGGCTCGCGTGCGCGAACGGCAGGTGCCCCGCACAACCCAGCTGCCCCGTCGACGGGGGCGCGGATTGACACTGAAGGAGCTAACTCTACGGAACGGTTCCCGCGATCGGATTTTTGCCACCTGCGTTCCGGCCGTCTCTCGCAGGTCTCTGCAGACAGTTTCGATTCAAGCCGCGTCGCGCTCGTCGTGATTCCGTCCAAGCGGTCCGGGCCTCGTCTGTCCAACGTCGTGGCGTTCAGCGGGCAGCACTCGCCCGAACGCTCACGGCGCGGAGAGGGGGACAGTCGCGACCAGCTTGTCCCACGACAGCTTTAGCGTCCCCTTGCGGTCGCCGGCGGGTTCCACCGCGATGGTGAATTGCTCGACCGGCGCCGCGGCCGAGCCAACCGTCACCTTCATGGGCACCCGCCCGAGGTCTTCTTTCTTGTCGTACGAAAAGGCGCCCCATTGCTTGGCCGTCTTGTTGACCACCAGCGTCCATTCGTTCTTGCCGGGCAGGGTGAACAGCGCGTAGCTGCCCTTGGGAACGCGCAGCGTGCCGATCATCAGGTCGCCGTCCGTGGTCAGCGTGGTCGCCTCGTCGGCGCCGGTGCGCCAGATCTGGCCGTAAGGGACCAGCGCCGCCCCCGCACCCAGCGTGCCCAGCCCCCCCGCCTCCCCGAAGATCTGACGCCCCTTCTTGTACGGACGCCCATATTGAATGATGACCTTCCTGCCGCCGATCGCCGCCGACGTTTGCTCGTGCGGGCTGGCGCGCTTGTCCTCGGCGCGAGCGACCGCGGACAACACCGGCATGGCGGCGCTGAAGGCCAGCGAGATGACGATGACAACCGCGGCAGCGATGCTGGAAGGCTTGATCACGTGCGGATTCTCCGCGCAAGCCAACGCGAGATCAAGGAGGGGGCGATGGTACCGAAGCTCGCGGGCCGGGCTAGTTGGCCGGCGCGACGGTCCACTGTTGGGTCGTGAGGCCGGTGTACGTCCACTGTTTGACGGTCGGGCCCGAGGTCAGCGACGAGAGCGGATTGGTGCCGGGCGTGAACCGGTAGTTCCCGTCACCGGTCGGCAGGAAATTCCACAGCTGGCTGGTGGCAGCTTTCGAGGTGTCGAAGAGGATGGTTTCGACCCCCTCGATGGGGGTGCCGCCCCAGACATCCAGCACCAGGTTGGCCCGGGTGTTGGTGAGCTTGTAGTTCCCGGGCGCGAACTGCACGATGCGCCACTTCTGCGTGCCCGCGCCCGTGTACGTGCTGGTCACGATCTTGGTCAGGTCGGTCGATCCGCCGAGGAAGGTGTCGAGGCACTTCTTGTTCGAGCGATTGCAGATCTTGTAGTTGGTGGCGGGATCGAAGTTACGCCAGACGGTGATCACATGGTGGAATCCGTCGCACGCCTTGTAGCCGTCGCCGGTGTGCGGGGCGTCGGCCGCGGTGCACGAGTCCTGGCAATAGCCGCTGCCCGGAAACGGATTCTGGTAAGGCGCGCTGGCCTGCCCCACGCCCAGGCGGCCGGGGACGACGCCGAGCTCGAAGTCCTTGCCGTTGCAGAAATAGGCCTGCGGTGGGCTAGCGAAGATGTTTCCGAAGAAGGATCCCTCTTGATATGGAAACGCGGTGTTGCGGCCGTATCCGATCGCGGGGTTGTCGCTGTCGAGCCACAGTCCGATGTGTTGGCCGGAAGTGTTGACGTGCGCGAGCATGCAAGCGCTCACGTTCTCCTGGCAGTCCGGGCCGCAGGTGCCGTTCTCCCATTCGGGCGCGACGCCGATCTGGCCCGCAAACACATATGACGTCCCATTTTCGTCCTGCTTGACGACGGTGTGGCCCAGCGGCAACGCGCAGCGCACCAGATAGCTGACGGTGGCGCGACCGGTCGTGCTGGTCATCATCCCCACGCCCGAGGTCAAGCCGGCGACCGACGCGAGTCCATTGATCATCGACAGGCCGTTGGTCATCGAGAGCCCGTTGGTCATCGAGAGCCCGTTGATCATCGACAGCCCATTGATGGTCAGCAGATTGGAATCCGCCACGCCATTGTCCACTGACGTTTGACCCGTGGGGCTTTGACACCCGAGGAGGAGCGCCAAACCGGGAGCCACAACGACACCAACACGAGCGCGGAACGGACGCATCGGGGAAAAACTCCTTGAACGGGGAGCAGCCAGAACCGAGCTGTGATTGGCTCGCCGCCCCTTGAGAGCACGAACGATGCCTATAATTGTTGTTGTATAACTTACCGAATTTATGCGTTATGCATGAGGTTCCCGTTGCCACTGGCACGTTTGGGCGTTGCTCCATCGGCAACAAACCGAGCGCAGTCGTTGCGTCCCGGGCAACAGCGAAGGGGCGATGACCGCCGACGAGGTACAGGCCGTGCGCGACACTCTCTACGGCCTGATGGCGGCGGGCGACTCTCCATAAAGAGGGGCCCACCGAGGTTGATGTTCTGTGCCAGACGCGGCTCGCCCCGTCCGTATGGACGGCCACCGTCCCGAATCGGGACGGCCGGTCACCAGGAATCAACCAGTTGCGAGCGGTACAAAGGCGCGCTTGCACGACACGATCTATGCCAGCCGTGATCGCGCGGGGTCGGAAATCAACCTGGGGTGGGGTGTCCTGCACCGCCGTGTGAAAGCTGCCGATCTGCTCGCGTATCAGCAGCGCGACGAGGCCGACCGCAAGAAGGTGCTCGACGAGCTCACCGCCGAAGCGGAGAAGCACGGCCTCGGGTATTAGCGCCCAATGGCGTTCGTCGTTCTCTACGACGCTTGCGTGCTTTACCCCGCTCCGCTGCGGGATCTCCTCGTGCGTATCGCGAACACCGGCGTGGTGCGCCGCCGTCGTGGTTCGCGGTTCCCTTCCCCTGAAGCCTCCGCGCTCGATCCTGTTCCACTTCCCCAGGAAGTGGCCTCGTTCGATACTGCACGGATGGACTCGTATCAGAACTTTTACGGCGCGTTTACTGAGCCGAAGGTGGAGATCCCCCAACGGATCGTCGCGTACATGGATGTTCTCGGCTCGTCTGCCCTGACCGGATCCCCAACCGCCACGCAATGGGAAGCGGCGATCCTGAGCCAAATCCATATCGGCGTCAGCGCCGACGGCGAACGCGATCGCAAGCAAGCGTTCGAGAAGGCGGGGATCCCCTTCGGAAAGACTATCTGCTGTTCGTACTTCTCCGACAGTCTGGCCTTTTCCTGCGAGCCCGATGCAGACGAGGCGGCGTGGATGGTCTCCGCAATCCACCTTTTCTGCGGAGCCATGTTCGAGGCGCGACACTACGTCCGTGGTGCGATCACCATCGGTGGTCTGCGACATACGGAATCGTCCATCCTTGGCCCAGCACTGGTTGAAGCGGTTCGACTCGAGCAATCGGTAGCTGTCTACCCTCGAATCCTGGTCACCGACGAGGCCGCTCCGTTTCTCGTTGGTCCTCGCGGGAATGTGACTAGGTCTCACGGTCCATCGGCGGTTATGCGGGATCATGACGGTCTTGCCTTCCTCGACATCTTCCATCGTTACGAAACCGACGTACGAAGTCTTGACGAGCACCAGCGAGCGGAAGCATTCCGCCACAACGTGCTCGAGGATATCGAAAGCAACGATCCGTCGAAGTGTTCCAATCGCGTTGAAGCCCTCAAACGCCGAGCGAAGTACGGCTGGATGCTGAAGTACATCGATCGCGTGCTCAGCGAACCCGTCGCGCCCGCTGAGTGAGCGGCCCGTGATCACCGGCCTGCCTCCGCGCGCGCGACCAGTTCCGCGATCGTCGACCGCCGCGGTGGTGTTCCTGGCGATGGTGCGCATTCGAGAGCGGGAAGCGCCCAGATAGCGCCCAGGTCGATGAAGAGGCGTCGGCCTCCGACGCGCGCCGCGCCGAAAACAGCAGCGCTTCCGCTTGAGTGCGAGGAAGAGGACTTGAACCTCCACTTCTTTCGAAACCAGATCCTAAGTACGCCGGGCCGCTGCTCACCGCTCCCATTGAGCGTATCTGTCGCAGTATCCCGTTCACCAATCGCATTAAACGCACCTCAGCTGACCCCGTAGAGGACCACTTGAGGACCAGCGAACGAGCCGTGCCACCGCTGACTTTCGGGGCCTCGATTGGTCATCGGAAGTAACGGCTCCCAGGGTTACCTGGTCGGTTAGCTCGACAGTCCCGCGCCGGCGCCGGCGCTCTCGCGGCCCGCGGAATTGCTGGGCGGATTGACCGCGCCGCTACCTGTTGCGGCTCCTGTCGGTCGCGACCGGCAACGACGTCGTGCTAACGTTTGGTAACGATGAGCTGCGAGGCCGTCAATTCCCGCGGCTCCCGGTGCAAGATGCCCGCGCTCCGGGGCCAGGCCGCTTGCTGGGCCCACTCCATGGCGAACGCAGAGGCCCGCCACGAGGCGCGACGCAAGGGTGGGGAGCTCCGCGGCGCGCGCCACCCCAAGCCCCTCAAGCGGAGGCACAGGCGCCTCAGGTGGTGCCGGTTCGCGCTTCCGAGAGTCGAGCGGCGTGGCGACATCGCCGACAGGCTGCTGCGAGTCGTGCAAGCCGTCGCCAGCGGCGAGCTGGACGCACGACGAGGCAGGTTGCTTGTGGAAGGTCTCAGGAGCGCCCGCGAGGCGTGGGACTCGTCGACACCGACCGGCGACGAGGAGCTACCCGCGGGCACCCGCGAGCCCACCGCGGCCGAGCTGCGCTTCATGTGCGAGCACGACGGCAAGCTCCCGCCGGGCGTTGTCCCTTCATGGAAGGTTTCGCCCTTTCTTGGTCGAAGGTTCGGAATGGACCGGCGACGACGAGCGCGAAGCCGGCTGACGTAGACAGGAGTAATCCCGTCGGTGAGGCCGTCGGCGCGGACACATAGTGCGCGGGGGTCGCCCTCTTGCGGGGTTTTCGCCGTAGGGCGCAGGATCGACGGCATGCCAAGCCGAAGACCACGCGATCCAAACGCCGACGAGCTCGCCCGGAAGTCGAACGAAGAGGCCGAGCGGATTGCCCTGCTGCCCCACCAGGTCGACATCGCCGAGAGCGACATCAACAGGCAACCGGTCGAACCCGACTACCGCGCTCGCGGCACTGCCGCGCCGGCCGACGAACGATTGCCGTTCAGACTGAAGGGCGGCTGAGCAGTGAACCGCGACGAAGCACCCGAGCGAGACCGCGCTCGGGACTCGCAGGAGACCGCGCGAGAGGACCGAGGAAAAACCGATCGCGAGGTCACGAGCGCCGTGCTCCGACCAGCTCGTTCCACGATGACTGGTTTTTCGACGAGGGAGCGCGCTCGTGAGGGGCCGCGTGCATCGAGCGTGGCGCGCCTCCGCCGCCCGCGCCGCTGCCGGAAGTGAGGTTCCGGCAATCCGGTGGCCATCGCTGGCCCGTACGCGGGGTTTCTCGAGCAGCAGGCGTCGAACCGCGCCGTCCTCGAGCACGCGCCCGACCTGCGGTCTGAGCCTCGCCGGCGCATCGACCGCGTCTGGGAGACGATGGTCGTCGAGACCAAAGAGCGATTCGGCCGCGCGCCGAGCGTCGAAAGCTGGGAACAGCCGAGCGACGGCGCGCTCGTGGCGCTGAACGCGGCCAGAAGCGCCGAGAGCGAGCTCCTGCGCCTGCAGGCGGCCGGCGCGGCTCCGCGCACGGTCGACCAGGCGTTCGACCTCTTCTGCAGCACGACCGCGAGCTGGATCAACGAGGCGACGAAAGGCTGGCCGTCTCGAAAGACGTACGAACGACAACAGCGCGACGCGCTCGACGATTGGAACAGGTGATGAAGAAAGCGATCGATCCATACCTCCGTCATCAGACGCCCGACCCGACGTTCCGCGTCTCGCTCCTCCCCGCCAGCGTCAGCCCCTTCACCGCGGCGCCCGACATGCTCCTGACCAAGATCGTCAAGGCACCAAACGCGCTCGGCGCTCAGTGGGACGAGAGCGTTCAGGAGAATCGTCCGCGCAGGGTATCGCGTCGTCGAGGTCGCCGCCGCGAACCAACCGTCGGCGCTCGAGCGCGACATCGCCAGCCGCGCGCAGCACGCCGCCGCGGACCCACGCGACGCCATCCCGTCGGACCTGCGCGGGCCGAACACCCGCCCGTCGACCGGACTGCCGGACTACCGGAGCGGGATCGTGCCCGCGACGCTGCCCACCCCGGCGCCGCCGTATAGCGGGAGGCGCTGACCATGGGCGGCGTACCGTTTTCGAGGGTTAAGTTCAACGCGCGCGAGATCGCGCTCTCCTCCGACCAGATCCGCGGCGAGGCGCTGGCGGACCGCGAGCTGCAGAACGTCCTGGGGTGGGGGTCCGCTGACGCGGCCGGGACGATGTTCAGCTGCTTGTTGCGGCCGATGTCCCTCACGGCCGTCCCGGCGACGTTCACGATGCAACCTGTCCGACTCGGACGCGTTCTTCTGACGACTCGACCGATCCGAGTCTGACGGCCGACGATAGCCCGTTCGAGGTCCTCCGCTGGCGATCTCTGGCGCCGCTGACCTTCACGACCCCGGACGGGGCGAACCCGAGGATCGACCTGGTCTGCGCCGCGCCCGCCAGCGCGGATGCCGACCTGACGAGCCGAAACATCCTGATCGACCCGGTGGCGCGCACCATCACCGCGCAGAACGTCTTCAAGACGACCAACCCGGCGGCGGTCATCACCGTCGTCGCTGGAACGCCCGGCGCGACGCCGGCGCCGCCCGCGGTGCCCGCCGGTCGTGTGGCGCTATTCGAGGTGCTCGTGCCGGCCGCGGTCGCGGACTCGACGTTCTTCGTCACCGTCCCGCGCCTGTTCAGGAGAGCGCCGTTTCCCTGGTCGACGACGAGCGGGATCCTCTCGGGGCTCGCGTTGCGTTGGGACCTGACGGTGTCCACCACGACGCCGAGCAGCATCCAGACGACCGGCGGGCGGCACCAGGGTCATCATCGACGGCGAGCTGCTCGAGGCCAACGCCGACGTGGGCGTGTTTGCCGACGCGTCGAACAACCCGTTCGGGAGCTCGGCAGGGGCGAGCGACAAGCCTTACTACATCTTCGCCGTCGGCGGCCGACACGCGCCCCAGGGCGCGTTCGGTGGTGGGCCCGGGTTCGGCGTTCCCTTCGCCTTGGTCGAGAGCCTGACGCCGCCCAACATGGGCACCGGCAAACCCACGTCGGCGATCACCACCCCGCGCGGGACGACCACGATCGACGGAGCCGTCTACTGCGGCCTCGGCTTCGTCGTCGGCACCTGACGACCAACCGGCGGGCCTGCATCATGGACGGTGAGATGACGGTCATCGTCGGCTCCGACCTCGGCGGGCTGCTGCAGCTCGACGAAGACGGGCGGGGGCGTGGAAGCTCTCGGGACGCTCAGCTCGCGGCCCAGCATCTCCCGGAAGGTGCGGGGGCGCCTGTCCCTCGGGGCGGCGGCGGCGACCGCGGAGGCGCACCTCCACGCCGACCAGGGCGACGGCGCGGCGGCGTCGCCGAGCTCCGTCGGCGTCGGCGCGCTCAACGTCACGCCGCTGGTCAAGACGCAGGTGGCGGCCAACGTCGCGCAGGCGTCGGCGGAGTTCACCTTCAACCCGTTGAACGGGAAGATTTGGGTCGGGGGCGCAGGTGCGTCGCGACCGGCGACGTCGTCCAGTTCGACGGCAACCGCGTACGAGCATCGGGTCCGCCGCCTCGTCGGCTGAGGCGCTCCATGCTCGACGTCGACCGCCGGAAGCGCCGCCGGCTGATTCAGGAAGCGCTGGACGAGCTCGGGGGCCCGCCCGTGTCCCCGGCCGACGAGGCGCTGCGCGCCTTCGCCGTGCGCGAGGCGCGAGTCATCCGCGAGGTGCTCGCCGCCTTGGGTTGAGCCCGGGCGCCGTGTGCCTGCGGCTGTCACCCGCGCCGCTGCCTCCGTCGCGGGGCCGCCGTCTGCCTTCGCCAGAGGAACTCGCGCCACCCCAAGGATCGGGGGAGTTGAAGCTGCGACGACCTACGCCCGGTAGCCCCCGGCGGGCAAACGCGGCACACTGCTGCGGATGAAACAGGAACAGGTGGCCATCAAAGCGATGATTGAGCGCATCCGCCAGCTCGCGATTGAGGGCACGCCTATCGAGGACCATATTCATGCGGCCACGTTGGCGCAAACGGTCCTACACCACACGGCTGGCGCCGGCCACCCGGCGATGGCTGCTCTCAGGGAGGGCACAACCAAGCAGAATTGGATGATGATCCTGGGCGCTTGCCGCACAGTCCTCATGCTTTTCGATAGCGACGCCCTGGACAGTCCGCGACTTCGAATCGCGCGCGAGCTTGAGGGAGATGTCCTCGATATGGCCGAGACCCAAGCGAAAGCGGCAGAGAAGACCGTCGACCAGACTCAGAAAGAGGCCCGACTCGCTGTTGCGGCCTTCCTCGCCGGGTCGGCGCTGGAGGATGCACTGCGAAGGTTGTGCGACAAGATGGGCGTGGCTTACGAGGCTGGTCGGACCTCGCTCTCCAAACTCCAGGAGCCGCAGGCTGCTGCCAGTCCCTCTTCGGGGGTCGAGCACATCAACGTTTCGGAGACCGAGCAGAATCACCACCTGGGGTGACACGCGGAACGAAGGCAGACCACGGACACTTCGCGGAACTCACGCAGACCGAGGTGGATACGATGATCATGGGCGTCCGGAGTTTTATCGAACGCCGCCTGTCCCTGACCGGAGCTGACGCCCGACCCGAAGCCGGCCACGAGACTCGGTGTGACCGCGTCGCTCGCCCCCGTCGCCGCGACTGGTCTGGCGTGGCCAGCGGAGGCGGCCCGAGCGGTCTCCCTTTTCGGCATCCGACGCTGACGCGCCCGATCGATTCGGCGCTGCACGCGCGCTCGAAATGCTTCCGTCGGTTCGACACCGTCTTCACCCACGCTGTCGGCCGGAAGTTCGACGCCGAGCGCCTCCAGCAACCGCATGATTTCCGATGCCGAGCAACCTCTGTCGGCGAGGCGATCGCAGAGAACAGAGATGCGCTTGACCGGTCTCCAGGGCGTGGCACCGAGTTTCGCGAGCAGCGCGTTCCTCCGCTCGCGGATCGCCTCCAACTTGCGGCGCGCGGCTGCCTCATCCGGCGCGTGCTCTTTCACGAAGCGCGAAATCTCTTGCCGCCGGGGGTCTCGCCGGCCGCGCTCCAAGAGTCGCCGGCCGGAGCCGAACCAGCGCTCGTCGGCCTTCATGCCGTCGAGGATGTCGAGGGCAGTCATCTCGAGGTCCGTGAGCCGAGAGACCGCGTCCGACCACGCGACGGAGGATCGAAGGCGCCCCGAAATGCCAGGACGACCGCTGACGCGTCGAACTTTCGAATCCGACTTCCGTGTCTGGCTCGGTCGGGGGGCCATCTGGCAAATCATAGCGATATGGTCGCACGCACTAGTCCAGCATGACCCTAGGTCGCCGGCTCCGCGTTCTCCGCGTCGGCGCCGGCCTCAGGCAAGTGGAGCTCGCCGCCCGCTCGGGCGTTGGCCAGTCGACAATCACGCGGATCGAGCGAGACCTGCACATGCCGCATCGCTCGACGTTGAAAGCGTTGGCGGCCGCGCTTGACGTCGAGCTGGCGGTGCTGCGCGCCCCCGAGGAGGCCACGCCGTGAGCGCCGCCTCCGACGCGCTCGACGTCGAGCTCCACGCACGCCTCGTCAGCGCGCGCGTCCGCGGCGCTGACCTCGAGGTCGAGCAGCTGCTGACCGCGCTGGCGCGGCTGTATGGCGGCTCCGGCGCCGAGCGCCAGATGGAGCTCTATCGGCTCGATCTGGCCTGGCATCGCCGGGAGCTGCAATGAGCGCCCTCGGCCTAGTGCCCTCGCCGCCGACCGAGGAGTGCCTGCTGACGCCCGCCGAGGTCGGTCGCCGATTGTCGGTGAGTCGCAGCTTGGTTTATTTGCTGATCAGGAGGGGCGAGTTGCGCGCGCTGTACATCGGCACGTCCCCGCGCGTCCGACCGGAGGACCTCGCCACTTACCTCTCGGCGGCAGATCGGCGCCGGTCGTGACCGCCTCGACGACCGCCGTCGCCGCTGCCTGGCCGACCGAGCCGGCGCAATGAGATTCGCCGCTGTTGACCGAGGCTTCGTGCGCGCCGCAATCGCCAACGGCGCGCACGTCCCGGAGCTGGGCATCTGGACGCTGCTGTACCTGTACGCCGCGGAAATCGAGCTGGGGGATTGATCCCCAACGCCGCCGGCTTCGACGACATGCGCTGGTCCAGCCTCGCGATGGTCACCGAATCGCAAGTCGCCGCGGCGGTCGCCGCGGGCTTGTGCGATTGGCGCGGCGCCGACCTCGTTGTTCACGGCTACGACGCAATCGCGGAGGGGAAAGTGAAGGCCTGCCGCACGAACGGCCGGCGCGGGGGCCGTCCGAGGAAGGAACGAAAAACCCAGGCAGAACCGAACGATAAACCCAGAGCTAACCGTACGGTTATCAGTAGCACGAAACCTAGACCTAACCTCCTATCTGGATCTGGATCCGGATCCGGGTCCAGATCCGGGTCCGATCCAGGTCCCTTCCAGAGAGGGGATCGGAACGGAGAGCTCCGCGCCGGCCGCGGACGGTCCGGCCGCAAAGCCGCCCGTTCTGATCTTTCGCTGCGCTGGGAAGATCCGGACCTGGGATCTGACGGATGCGCAGATCGAACGCTGGCGCGCTCTCTACCCGGCTGTCGATGTCATGGCCGAAGCGCGCAAGGCGCTTGCGTGGGTCGAGGCCAATCCGCAAAAGCGAAAGACGGCGGGCGGCATGGAGCGGTTCCTGGTGAATTGGCTGAACCGCGCACAGGACCGCCCGCGCGGAAACGGATCGGGGACCTCCGAGAGGACCGCCGAGAGAAAGCCGCTCGAATATGGCTAGCTCTCCATCGCCTCGCGACGCTCAGGCCATCGAGCTCGTCAAAAAACTTTGGGGCCGCGGTTTCAGCCTGACGCTCGAGGGCCCGGACATCGTCATCAGCCCCGCCTCGAGGTTGTCGCCGAAATTGCGGGCGGCGATCGCCGCGCTCAAGCCCTCGGTCGCCCGCGCGCTCGCGGCCGATCGGTGCTCGAGATGCGAGGCGATCTGGTGGACGCTGGCGCTGGTCGATTCGGACGGTCGCCGGGTGTGCGCTGGCTGCATCCTTCGCCGCCGCAGAGTTCGGGCGCCTGAGCTCGAGGCGCGGGGGCGCGGCGTGACCGGATCGCCGCGCACGCCGGCGGAGGCGCGCGTCTTCGCGGAGATGTCGGGCGCATGCAGCCTGTCCTGGCGCGACGGCTGGTGCGGAGCTTGTCGGCTCGCGCACGGCCGTCTCGAGGACCACCCGAAGTGCGCCGGCTGCGGGTCGACTGACGAGACGGTCATGGTCATCAGCGCTGACGGCGATCGCTGCTGTCGGCGCTGTTGGCGGCGGTGGGGATCGCCATGCTGAACAGGTCCGCGCCCGTAGGCCCCTGTGCTCTGTGCCTCGAGCCAATCTGCCGCGCGCGCCAGGCGGCCCTGGTGATGGTGCGTGGTCGTCGCCGGCGTCGTGATCGCGGCCGAGCTCGCTCATCCGTTGTGCGCCAGAGAGCGCGCGCTCGCGCTGGGACCGCGTTCGGAGGTCGTCCCGCTGTCGGACCTCATCGCCGACCCAGCGGCCAGGGAGCGGCTTCGCCAGCGCGCGAGAACGCAGTCCGAGCAGATCAGCGCGGTGATCGTGCGGGTCTGCAACTTGGCGCTGCGCGAGTCGACGCGCGCGCCAGCGAAGACGATACTCCGCGCGACGGGGCGCTGCGCGTCCGACCGAGGGCGCTGAGTGAGTTTCATGCGCGCCCGAGACCACGCCCGGCAGCACCGGCGGCGCGAGGGCGCGATTCGCGACCGCTGCGCGGAACTGATTCGCAAGGTCGAGCACGCCGCGGTGTTCTTGAAATTCGAGCGCCGAAGGTTTGCTCGTCGCAACGGCAGTCTCTCACCACGCCTGCGCTGTCTGGCAGGCGCGTCACGTTGGCCTGGGCGAGCGCGGCCAGGTCATCTCCGCGTGCGCGTTGAGTGCCGACGTGCGCGAGCACCTCCGCGAGTCTCGCGAGGCTTCACGAGAGTGGATCGGTCTCGCGGATCCTTCGGAAGGTAGGCCGGCTGGCGAAGGGGTCGCCGTGATGGTCGCCGTCATGGCAGGCCAGCGGAACGCCGGTCAGATCTCGAAGCCCAGCGCGCGCGCTCGCTCGATCATCCGAAACCGGGCAAAGGCGGAAAGATCCATTCCGTCTTTGGCCGCCGCGGCTTCGAGAACCTTCTTTTGCGCGTTGCTGACGCGGATCTTTATGAACGTGTCCCTTGACGTCGTCGGCCGTTTCTTGGGGGTCGCCATGTGGGCGAGACCGTACCGCCGGCGCGTCGCCAACTCCAAGGCGCTTGACGTTAGGTGTTCTAGGTGGCCACATGAGGTGCACAGGGTGTCCCTCAGGGCGCCCGAACGGAAACGGGCCCGCGCTGCTGAAACAGCCGGGCCCACGGTCACCACCAAGCAACTGGAGATGACGATGACGAACGTACACGGCTCGCACGACCCCCGCCAACCGCCGATCTGCACTCGCTGCGGTCGGCCGATCAAGTCCTGGCTCCCGACGGTCCCCACCGACGACGGCGAGCGGCACGTCGACTGCCGCGGTCCCCGCAGTTTGGGAAGAGCTCGCCGAGGCTGGCCGCGCGCTCAAGCAGCAGAACGTCAAGCTCCAGACGATCTTGGTCACCCTCTCGAAGGGGAGGCGGTAGGCGATGGCCAGTGTATTTTTCCGCGGCTCGAAGTCAGCTCCGCGCTTCTACGCGCGCTTCAAAGGCCCCGACGGCCGGTGGCTTTCGCGGCGCGTGCGCCAGCAGACCCGGCGCGACGCTCTCCGAGTGGCCGCGGCCATGGAGGCGAAGGCAGAGCGCCAGCGCCACGGCCTCGAGGCGCCCGACCAGGTCGGCGTGCTCTGCGGACCGTTGATGAGGAAGTGGGGCGCCAGTCTGACGAACCAATCGCGCGACACGGACCTCGGCAGGATCGACAAGCATGTTCTTCCGCGGTGGTCTTCGGTGCGCCTGGCCGACGTGACGCTAGCTTCGATCATGAACTGGCTGGACGACGATGGCGGGACGCGGCGGAGATCGGGCCCGGCTCCGCGCGCCACTGCCTCGGCTTGCTGTCGCGGTTCATGTCGTGGGCGACGGAGCGCGGGTTCGCGCCACGGAACCCGTGCAGGGACATCCCGCCTGGTCGCCGGCCGCGGGCGATCCCTCCGAGGCCCGAGGCGACGCCGTGGATCCGCGAACCGAGACGGCGCTGCCGATGATGAGCGCGCTCGGGGCGCCGTGGGCCTAGATGTTCTACTTGGGAAACAGGTCCGGCCTACGGCTCGGCGAAATCTGCGGGCTGCGGCTCGGGGACCTGGACGAGATCGGCGCCGGCGCGATCCACGTGGCTCACTCGCTACGACGGACCGCTGAAAGAAGACCGCCACAACGTCGGCAAGACGAAATGGGTGCCGGCGCCATCGGACGCGCTGGCGGTATTGGGGCCGCACCTCGAGCGGCGGCGCGCGACCGGTGCGGACGCCGACGCGCTCGTTTTCGTCGACCAGGACGGCGACCCGTTCGACCGCCACCAGGTGGCCTACCGCTGGCGCGCCGTCCGCGTAGCGCTCGGACTGTCCGCCGGCATGTCGTGGTACCAGGCGACGCGGCATTCGTTCGCGTCTCGCGCGCTGGCCTCCGGTGCGGGCGTCGATGAAATCGCGGCTGCGATGGGGCACAGCTCGCCATCGATCACGGCGAGGCACTACCTGCACCACGTCCGGAACGCGCTTCTCTCCGCTCCTCTGCGCCGGGCTCGGCCTCGATGCCGGGGCGCCGGTCGGGAGGGTGCTCCCGATGTCGACGGCGGCGGCACTGCCGGAAGACACCGACGGGGAGACCGCTCCCGCCAAGCCAGCGCAGCGGGGGGCGGGTCATGCAGCCTGAGCAGCCGAAGGCCAAGGCGCGCCAGCGCCGGAAGGGCCGGCGCGACTTCGGCACCATCAAGAGCGATGGGACGCCATCACAACCGAGCTTCAGCGCCGTGTGGTGGGAAGGCGGCAAGCAGCGCCGCCGGCGCGGGTTCGAGACGCGGACCGCCGCCGAGGAGCACCTCGCGAAGGTGCGCGCGTCGATGGGAGACGGCACCCTCGCCACTGCCCGCCGGTCTGAGGCGCTGTTCACGGCCGTCGGCGACGAGTGGCTCAGGCTGCACAGCGCGACCCTGCGCTCCCACTCTGAGAACGTCTTCCGCTGGGACCGTCGAATCAAGACGTTCTTCACCGGCCTCACCCTCGCCGCCGTCACCTCGGCGAAGGTGCTGGAGTTCAAGGCATCGTTGCTGGCCGAGGACGCGCTCGCCGACGCCACCCGAAACCAGTACCTGCAGGAAACCCGCGCGGTCCTCCGCTACGCGGTCGCCGCGGGCTACCTCACGGCGGCGCCCACGGAGCGGATCCGCGGCCTCATGATCCGAGTGCGCCGGCCAAAGCTCGCCCCGCCCATCGAGCGGGCCGAGGACGTCGGCCGCCTGCTCGAGGCCGTGCGCGAGCTCGCTGCCGAGCAACGGTGCCCGTCATACACCGCGCTCGTCGCGACCGCGGTGTACACCGGCATGCGCCGGGGCGAGCTGTGCGGGCTCCGCTGGTCCGACGTGGACCTCGATCGCCGGTTGCTCGTGGTGCGGCGGTCACACGAGGGGCCGACCAAGAGCGGCGAGGAGAGGATGAGTCCCGATTCCGTCGGCGCTGGTGCCCTTCCTTGCCGAGTGGAAGCTGAACCAGGGAGGGTCCACCGACCTGATGTTCCCGAACGACCGAGCGGGGCTCTGGGGCGCGGGGGAGATGCACACGAAGAACTCTGCCAACCGGCTGCGCACCGCGGTCGCGGAAGCCTGCGAGCGTGCGCACCTGCGGCCCATCCGGTTCCACGACCTCCGCCACATCTACGCCAGCCACTTCATCATGAACGGTGGCGACCTCCTCACCCTGCAGCGGATCCTAGGCCACAGCACCCCGACGATCACGAGCGAGGTCTACAGCCACCTCGCGCCCAGCCACCTGGTGAAGGAGTCGGACCGCCTCCGGTTCATCGCGCCCAAGTCCGACGTGGTACCTCTGCTTCGCGCTGAAGGCGCGTCGACCGCCCCGGCGTAGCCCCCTCGCAGTCCGCCTACTTCAAGTTCAAGGAGCTTCCGACCCCGGGGTGGATCCCGCATCGGCCAAAGTAAGTCCGGCACGCTCCGCGTTGCACGCGCATCCAGGTGCGACGTGGCAGGTCAACGAGCAACTGATGCAACTGTCTCCGCATGCACACCCAGACGTGCAGACTCGGCAACAAGAAGGCGCAGAACTCGATCCACAACCTGGAAGAAACATGACGATCAGCAGCACCGCGACCAAGCTCGATGCGAGTCTGCCAGAGCTCACTTAGTTAGGTACCCGTGGTGAATAGCAGTTCGTGGCCCTTGCCGCCCGCGGTGGAACCAAGCGTGCCCAGTTCCGATCCGATACTGGAGTAGACGTACGATGCGATCGTATGGGCATCGAAAGCCGCATTGAATTTGTCTGAGACGCTCGAGTCAAGAGCGCGTAGGAGATGATCCTCGTTGGCCCACTCCGCGTCGCTCAACACGAAGATCTGAACTATGGCGTACGGTCCACGACGACCGTTCGGCGTGGTAGGAGGGATCAGTTCGCCGAATCGTCCCTGCTCTCGTGCCGATTTGAAGCCACGGACGAGGGTTCTGAGCTCCTCTCGAGTGGTCCCCTTGGACACGAGAACAGTGAGCGAGGTTTGCGCCTGTGCGACCACCCTGAACGTCGGCAACCCGTCGGTGAGGGGCTTCCTTACTACCGCCGCGGGGGCGGCATGCTTCGAGGCACGTCCCGGCGAAGGCGAGTCGTCCCGAGCGCAACCCGCGGCGATGGAGACACTCAGGATGATCAGTCGTACAACGGCCGAATCCGATCTTCGGGCGCCCATGGCCGACCACGATACAGGAGGTGCCGCAAATTCGCGCGTCTCCGTCTCCGAGTCCTAAAGGACCACTTGAGGACCACGCAGCGCGCCAGCGTCGGATGTTCAGCGCCGACCGCATCCGAGAAAGTCGTGCGCTTCCGCTTGAGTGCGAGGAAGAGGACTTGAACCTCCACTCCTTTCGGAACCAGATCCTAAGTCTGGCGCGTCTACCAGTTCCGCCATCCTCGCGTGGAATGATCTCAGAAATTACGACTTCGCGGCGCGGTCGTCCACCTCGGACTGCTTGTCTCCGCAGCGGACCCAAGCACGCGCGATCGCGTTCGCGCACCTGGCACGTCGTCGACGGGATTCGCCGTCTGAGTTGATCTGATACGCCGTGCTCAGCGCACGCAGCGGACATAGAAGGTGAGGGTGTTGGGGCGGGTGCTGGGGAGGCCGGCGCTGAAGTCGACGTACCACGCGCTGGTGGGGAAACCGGCCAGCAGGGACGCCGACCAGAAGCTGCTCACCGGGGTCCCAGGAAAAGCGGCCGGATCGATGCGCGCGCCCGTCGCCAGCGAATAGTCGAGCAAGGTCAGCAGCTCTTTCATCGTGGGAAGGCGCCAGCCTGTGCCTCCCAGGGCGGTGCTGACGTCTGCGCTGGCGCAGTAGGTCTTCGCGTCTGCCCACGCGTAGAGGGTTGTCGGGGTTGCGCGCTGCCAGGTGAGCCCGGTCTTTGTGTCGCGGATCGTCACTGAGCCGGTTGTGTACGTATACCGCCCGTCCGGGGCGCTCGCGCCGGCGGGGGTGGTCGCGAAGATGGCCACAATCGCAGTGACGCCGAAGCTGACAGCCAGAGTCTTCATGTTGATCTTCAATGTCGATCTCCTCCTCTCAGCGTTAACGGACACAACGAACATTCTGTGGGGTGGTCATGTCGTTGGAGCGCGCGGCGCCGACGGTGAACAACACGTCCCCCGCCATGGTGGGAAGGCCCGCGTAGGGGGTCGAGGTCCAGAACGTGGCCGACGGCGTCGCTGGAAAGAACGTCTCGACGATGGTCGGCCCGGGATTGGGGATGTCGGGGTTCACGATCGAGATGAGCTCGATAACGGTCGGGAGGCGCCAGTCGCTGTGGCCGGCGAGGTTCAAAGTCGGGCAGTACGCCTTGGCGTCGGTCCAGGTATAGGTGGCCGTCGGCACCGCCTGCTGCCACATCAGCCCCGTGATCTTGTCGGTCACGGTGCCGTCGCCGTTGTCGATATAGCCTTCCAGGTTGGGCGCGCCTGCCGCGACATCCGCTACCCCGTTCGGCATCGGCCACTCGGCCCAGTTTGGATCGAAGCAACGCGCGGGCACGTCGCGCTTGCAGGCCAGCCCGCTCGCGCACGTCGAGCTTGTCCAGGCGGTGCAGCCAGTGGCAGCGATCCCGCAGGTCTGAAGCGTGCTCGCCGAGAAACACCTGGTCGCGAGGTTCGTGCAGGCGTCCGCACAACCGCCAGCGCCGCCGCCGCCCCCACCCGCGCCCGTCGTCATGCCAGCGCCTGCGCTCCCGCCTACACCTGCGGTCTCGCCTGCGCCAGCGTCCGCTGAACCGATCACTCCGCCTTGGCCCGAGCCAGCGTCGCTGCCGGTCGTGCCGCCCCGGTCCGGGAGGCCGCCGGTCCCGCTCTCGCCGCTGGTGCCCGCGCCGCCGGTCGACGTCGCCGCGTCCATTTGCTCCGGCCTTTGCCCGAGGCAGGTCGTCGCCAAGAGCGCCGCCGCCCCCATCACCCAAAGAAAGACGCCGCTGGCTTGGTTCATTTTGGAAGACCTTGAGAACGCATTCGCCATCGCGCAGCTTGTCCGGTCGAGGACTACAGACCGCGGGCGATAAACCGTCAAGCATTACCGAGACGCGGAGAGCTTCGCGGTCGGCCCGTCGCTCTGTGGATTGATCATCGGCAATGCGGGGCGCTCCGGCGCCGCCGCCGCGACGGCTTCGGCTAAACCGATGGGCGCGTTGACACCGGTCGATCGGGCGTCTAGCGTGTGCGCAATCCAACGATGGCCAGGACTTTTTGCACGCGCACGAGATCGATCTCATTCCTTCACGGGGCCATCATGCGAGTCTGCCTGCCGTTGGCGGGCGCCTTCGCGATCGCCGCCGGCGGCTGCGGCAGCGTCGGTGGAAACGCTCACCCGGACGCGGCGGGGACGGGCGGCGCGATGGCGGGCACGGGTGGTGCGGATGGCGGGGGTGACGCCCCTGTCAGCGGTACAGGCGGTTCGATCAGCGGCAGCGGCGGCTCGCCGCAGGACGGGGCCGTCGACCACGGGGCGGACGGCGGTTCGGTCGCCGACGCGCCGGCGGACAGGGCCGGCGAGGCGGGTTCGACGGAGTGTCCGGGGCTGATCGGCTACTGGCCCGCCGACGATGACGCGAGCGACAAGGTCGGGAACAACGCCGGCATGCTTCAGGATGGCGTCACCTTCGCGAGGGGTCAGCTGGGGGACGCGTTCGTCTTCGACGGCACGAGCTCGGTGGTCGTCACACGGGCGCCCGGTGTGTCGGCGCTGGGCAGCTGGACGTACAGCCTCTGGATCAACGTGGTCTCGTACCCCAACGGCGACAACACCTACTTCGTCGACCGGAATAGCGCCAGCCTGCCGCTTGCAGATCTGAAGGCCAGCAGCAACCACTTCCAATTCCTGATCCGTTACGACGACGGTTCAGGGCTCGGCGGACCGATCGGCGGAACGATAACCCCCGGCTCCTGGACGCACGTCGCGCTGGTGCGCGACGCTGGCCGGCAGTTCTATCTGTACGTCGACGGTCAGAACGTCGGCAGCACGACCGACCCCGGCGGCTCGCTCACCCCGACCCCGTTCAAGCTGGGCCGACACTTCAACGCGACGAACGCCGGCTTCTCGGGTCTGATCGACGAGATGAAGATCTACGACGGTGCCCTCACCGCGGCGCAGATCCAGGCGCTCGCCCAGAACCAGCCCTGCCGATAGCTGCCTTCGCTTCAGTTCGTCCGCAACGTGATCACGCGCGCCGGGTAGTCGATGGTCGTGATGTACTTGTCGAGGTAGGCGCCGCCGACCAGTCCCTGGACGGGGTGGCCGACCTCGCTCGACAGCAGATTCATATCGAACGGCGAGCGGACCGCCGCGACGTTGGCCTGCGCCGCGCCGGCCAGGGTCACGGTGTGCAGCGTCGTCGTCGGGACATTCTGGTTTCCCGTCACCGTGGCCAGGTTGGTCGTCGACTGGGTGCGGCCGTCGGCGACCAGCGCGTCGTAGAGCTCGGGCACCAGGACCATCGTGCTCGAGCCGGTGTCGACCAGCATCGGAACGACCATGCCCTCGATGTCGACGTCGAGCGCGATGCGCGTCGCCGGCAGCGTCACCTGGGCGGCGCCGACGGTCGCGCTGCCGCCGCCCTCGAGGGTGAACGGCGCCATGATCGGCGCCCCCGCGCCCGAGGGCGGCGTGAACGTGCCGAAGACGACGGAGCTCCGGTGGTAGTCGATGGTCACCGCGAACCCTTCGAGCACCGCGCCGCCCAGCAGCCCGGCTGGCGCCGTGCTGGGACACATCATCCCGACGCCGCACAGGCTGGCGGCGACGACGTCGACGTCGGTGAGATGGACGGCGCTCCCGACGTCGAGCGTCGTCACCTGCGCGACCCCGGCCGGCAGCCCCAGCGCCGAGAATCGTGTCGGGTCCAGCCGGGTGATCACCGAGCCGGTGTCGACCAGGAACGGCATGGTCATGGTGCCGTCGATCGACACCGGCACGCTGACGACGCCGTTGCTGACGGTCGCGGAAACGGCGCCCGGGTCGGTCGACCCTTGCATCGCCTGGTCGCCGCCGCACCCGACGACGGCGGCCAGGAGTCCCGCCGCCGTCGTCATTGCCGTCGCCAGCCCACCTGAACGCAATCGCCGCTTTCTCTTGGCACCTTTTGCAAACTGCGGCGGTCGACCGCGCGCGTGAAGCCGGGAGTAACCCCCAAACCATCGTCCCTTCGACCTAGCGGGGTTGCCCGATGGTAGAGGGGCCTGTCCCTGATCGTGGGTCAAACGATAGGTCTGAAGACGATCAACGGCCTGAAGACGATCAACGGCCTCAGCGCCCGGACGGCGCGTCTCGAGACCGCGCGCGGCATCTGGGCTTCGAACGGCATCGATCCCAGCCGCCCGCTGTCTCAGCGCTAGGCCAGGCGCCTCGCTGTTGCTCCCCAGACAACGGAGCTGTTGTCGCAAAAGCAATCTTTCACCCGCCTCCGTGCCAACTGGGGCAAATGATTCCAGGTACCTGCCAGTTTGCTATTTGTAATTTTGTAGGCACGGTTACTGCTTAATAGTCCAGGCGTGTTCGGAAACCGTTCTCTCTACGCCGCAGTCGGGTTGATGAACCTGGGACTGCTCTCGCTCTCCGCGGGCGGTTGCGCCATCGACACCGACGAGGCGACGGCGGTGAATGAGTCCGACCTGACGGCCACCAACGGCCTTTCGATGATCAACGGGCTCAGCATGACCAACGGGCTGGGCGCGGGGAACGGGCTGTCGATGCTGAACGGTCTGTCGACCAGTACCGGCCTCTCGTCGTCGAACGGCCTCATGACGTCGACGGCGGGCCGCATCACGGTGGCCTACCTGGTTCGCTGCGCCCTGCCGTCGGGGCACAAGATCGTCAAGAGTGATCAGAACGGGACGTCGTACACCTTCGCCGGCGCGATCGGCGTCGCGCCGTCCTGGGAGAGCGGAGCTTGCGACGCCACCTGCCAGGAGGCGGTCTCGGCCTGCATGATGGCGCACATCAACGTCGCGGGCGTGCACGTGCCGATCTGGATGGACTCGCCGGTGTCGGCGATCGGGTACGGCAAGAGCTCGAGCTATCCCAACGAAGAGGGGACGTTCTTCGGCAACATCTTCATCACCGGCTCAAATGGCAAGGTGCCGGCGTACTACTGCGAAGGGTCGGGCTTCGCGAGCGGGATCGTTCCCGGACGCCTGGGCGCCTCCAGCAGCGCCGCCTCGATCTTCACCAACCCGTTTGGCTCCAGCGCGCTCTGCTCGTCGAAGTGCACGGCCGCCTCGGGCTCGTACAAGGGGCAGGGCTACGCCGCGTGCAACGGGTACAAGTCGCCGGTCACCGTGTGGCGCGCATCCAGCTATCGCCCGGTGTTCGACGCGGGCTACTACTACCGCTTCGTCAACTCGCAGAGCAAGCTGGCGATGGAGATCAACGGCGGCAGCAGCGACAACGGCGCGCCGGCGGTTCAGAACAGCCCCAGCACGACGAAGACGAACCAGATGTTCCGGATCGTGCTGACCGCCAGCAGCACCTGGAAGATGTACGCGGTTCACAGCGGCCAGGAGATCGACGCCACCGGCAGCACCGACGGCAGCCCGGTCAAGCAGAAGACGTCGGTCACCACCGACGCCGACCTCTGGGTCATCGACGACCACAACGGCCACTTCAAGGTCGTCAGCAAGTGGACCGCCGACGCGATGGAGGTCCCCTCGGGCAACAAGTCGACCTCGGCGCCCGTCGAGACATCGGCCTACACCGGCTCGGCGAACCAGGACTGGGACATCTTCGCGGTCGTTCCGTAGCGCGCGCGCTACGGCGCCGGCACGCCGGTCAGCACGACCTGGTTCCGCTCTTCGTTGTGGGCCGGCGAGCGGTCGAAGGCGCGCACGACGATCGAGTAGCTGATCCCGGGCGTCAGGCCGCCGAGGGTTGCCTGGTTCGCGTAGATCGACGAGCCGCCCCACCCGGGGTAGTTGCTGGGCATCTGGGGCGCGACCTCGACGCGGGTCGCGGTGCGCAGCATCGGATCGCCCGCGAAGTCGAAGGCGCCGGGCTTGTAATAGACCGCGTAGCCGACCGGATACTTGTCGATCGCCACATCGAACAGCGCCGTCAGCGACCGAGAGCCGGCGACGACCTGGCGCACCCCAGGACGCGCCGTCGGTTCGCCGGGCGCGTTCGGGTAGCCGACGTTGTGATCGTTGAAGGTGCTGGTCCAGGTCGGAGGCTGGGTATCGGTGAAGTCGCTGTGGTCGCGCACGAAGGTGTTGACCAGCGCCAGGCTGGCGCTGGTCAAGTAGTGGCGGAAGCCGACCAGCGCCTGGGTGACGCGGATGTCCTCGAGCAGATCGGCGTAGCCGACGCTCGAGGCGCCGAGCAGGGTGTCGTGTGACATCTTCCCGGCGGGACCCTCGGCGTAACCCAGCGACAGCACCTGGAACCCGTCGCCGCGGTCGGCCTCGGCCAGCAGCTTGGGCGCGACGTTGAAGCGATTGTCGGGATAAAAATAGCTGTTCCACAGCTCGGCGGTGCTCGAGTTGAGGCGATAGCTCTCGAACAACACGAAGTCGATCGCGCCGCGCGTGGTGAACTGGTACTGCGGGTGGCGCGGGTCGAGGAAGAACAGCCCGCGGTTCTGCACGATGACCTTGCCGGGGTAGGCCGCGCGCAGGCGGCGCACGAAGCTGGAGAAGCCAGGCGACGTCCATTCGAACTTGCTTGGATTCGCAGCTGCCGCAGCTGGTGTACTGATTGGGCGCGGCGGTGTCGAGGGTGTCGAGGAAGACGCCGTCACAGCCGAGGCCGCGCCCGTAGCTGGTGGTCATCGACTCGCGGAAGCCGGCGACGCCGTCGCTGCTGTCCAGCGTCATCGCGTCGATCACCGGGTACCAGTTGGGATCGCCGGCGTTGACGAAGAACGCGCCGTTGTTGGCGCTGCGATCGGGGAAGGCGTCACCGACACCGCGGCAATCGCGGGTGTTGTCGTCCAGGTAGTACGACGCAAAGCCCGACCCGCCGTTCGAGGGGGCGCCGCGCGGATCGATCCCGCTCAGCGACTTGCCGTCGGCGTTGGGCCCGCGCGGGTCGACGCGCGGCCCGGTCCGGTCGCCGGCGAAGCGCACATCGAGCCGCGCCTGGGCGTCGCTGACCGAGCCGCTGCGCAGGTCTTCGCCGATCGAGACGTAGCAGATCACCTTGACGTCGTCGCTGGGATCGTTCGGGTTCACGCCCTGCTGGATCTGCGCCACCAGCGCGCGCGTCAGCCCCGACCGCGGGTGCGCCACCACCAGCTGGTGGCGCTGCGCCAGCGCGATCGAGCTGGCGTTCCACGGGCCGTAGTTCGCCATCCAGGTGTCGACGTGCCCGCGCGCCGTCATGGGCGGCGGCGGTGGCGGCGGCGGTGGCGTGGGCGTCGTGACCGGCGTGCCCGACAGCTCGGCGTCGAAGCTGACGTCCGAGCTCCACTGCGAGTACTGATGCACCTCGACCGCCAGCACGTTGGTGCCCTGCACGATGAGCGCGGGGTTCGCAGCGGCGTTGACGGTGGTCTGGAACCAGGTGGTCTCGTCGGGCGTGTTCGTGCTGGCCGTCGTCTGGAAGGCGATCGCGCCGGCCGGCATGTTGCTGCGGTAGATCTCGACGCCGTTGAGGTAGACCACCGCGCCGTCGTCGCGCAGCAGGTTCAGCGTCAGCTGCGTGTACTGTCCAGGCTGGGTGACGACGAAGCTCTTCCGGAAGTAGGAGGTGATGAACTTCGCGTTCGGATTGCCGCCGTAGCCGATGACCGTCGACTCGTCGCCGTCGCCATAGCCGAGCTGCGCTGCGCCGAGCTTCCACGCGGTGTCGCTGAACGCGGTCGCGCGCCAGGCAGTGCCCTGGTTGCTGCCGTTGTCCAGGTAGCGCCACGCTGATCCGCGCGGCACCAGCAGCGTGGCGCTGAGCGCGCCCCACTCCGGCACCAGATCGGGATCGGGCGCCCCGTTGGGTCGATCGTTGCCGCAGCCGGCGACCGTCGCCAGCAGGGTGAATGTCGCGGCGGCGCTGACGGTGGACGCCAACCCACCGCGCGTTGCCCAACCCAACCCACCAACCGCGTCGCGCCCAGACTTCCCCGCCGCCATCGGTTGCCTCCCGCTTTGGACCTGCCGCCTTCTTGGTCGAAGGTGGAGCGGGGGGTGTGGTTGACAAGACAGGTCTCGTCCGTCGAATGCGGCACGGCAAGCGATGCGCGCGCCGCCGCTTCGGGGCGCGCGCGGCGCGCGATCGCTCATTGCGCGCGCGGGGCCACGGTCGAGGTGTCGGGGCGCTCGCCCCTTGACCGACCGGGGCGTCGGGGCGGAAACTATCTGGCGTTCCAATCGGTGCGCCAATCGTCGCGCGGCAGTCGGCTCGACCGGAGGACCGTCGGAGGCTCAAAGGAGGGTGGTGTGGCGCAAGACCCGGATCTGATGCGGGTGGTGGGGGAAGCCGTCATGGCTCTCGGCACCGACATCGTCTTCGTCGTCGACGCGCCGTCGCTGCGCATCGTGCGCGCGAACCTGGCCTTCACCCACGTCCTCGGCTACCCGTCCGACGAGGTCTCGCGCCTGACGATCCGCGAGCTGTCCGCGGCCGATCCGAAGGTGATCGAGGCGACCCTCGCGACGCTGGTGGAGACCGGGCAGGTGCCGCTGAGCGTGCGTCCGTTTCGGCGCAAGGACGGCACCGTGGTCGAGATCGAGTCGAGCGTCGGACGCACCGTCGTCGACGGAAGGGTCCTCTACTGCGTCGTCGGGCGCGATCCGACCGAGCGCCACAGGGCAGAGCGCGCGCGCCGCGAGGGCGAGCTGCGCATGCGCACCTTCGTCGACGCCGCGTTCGAGGGCATCGACGATCACCGACAAGGGCCGGATCATCGACGCGAACGCCCGCCTGGCGGAGCTGCTGCGCGCGCCGCTCGACCAGCTGGTCGGGCGCGCGGTGATCGATTTCGTCGCACCTGAATCGCGCGCCGCCGTCACCGCGCACCTGACGTCGGGCGCGCCGCAGTTCTACGAGCACGCGCTGCTGCGCGCCGACGGCACGGTCGTTCCGGTCGAGGTGCGCGCCAAGACGATCCAGGTCGGCGACGGCTCGCTGCGCGTCACCGCGATCCGCGACGTGTCAGAGCGCAAGAGCCTGGAAGAGCAGGTGCGCCTGGCGCAGCGGATGGAGAGCGTCGGCCGCCTGGCGGGCGGCGTCGCGCACGACTTCAACAACCTGCTGACGGTGATCCTGTCGCTGGCCAAGTTCCTGACCGACCGCTCGCGCAGCGCGACCGACCGGGAAGACCTGCAGGAGATCGAGGCGGCGGCGCAGCGGGCCGCCGAGCTGACGCAGCAGCTGCTGGCCTTCGCGCGCCGGCAGATCGTCGAGCCGAGGGTCTTCGACCTGAACGAGCTGGTCACCGGCCTCGACAAGATGCTGCGCCGGGTGATCGGCGAGGACATCGAGCTGGCGACGATCGCCGTCGCCGACCCTGGGGCGCATCCGCGCCGATCCCGGGCGCATCGAGCAGGTGCTGATGAACCTGGTCGTCAACGCGCGCGACGCGATGGCGGGCGGCGGCAAGCTGACCATCGAGACCGCCGAACGTCGAGCTCGACGTCGGACTACGCGGCGCACGCATCCCGAGGTGGTGCCGGGCCCGTACGTCATGCTCAGCGTCAGCGACACCGGCGCGCGGCATGGACGCCGCGACCATGGCGAAGATCTTCGAGCCGTTCTTCACCACCAAGGAGCCGGGCAAGGGCACCGGCCTCGGGCTGGCGACCTGCTACGGCATCGTCAAGCAGAGCGGCGGTTCGATCTGGGTCTACAGCGAGGTCGGCAAGGGGACGACGTTCAAGGTCTACCTGCCGCGCGTCGTCGACGCGGCGCACCGGCGCCATGCCGGCGCCGCCGATCGTCGGCCGCCTACGGCCACGAGACGCTGCTGGTGGTCGAGGACGACGAGATGGTCCGCCGGGTGGCGGTCCGCATCCTGCGCGTCGAAGGGCTACGTGGTTCACGACACCGGCGATCCGACGCGCGGCGGTGGCGATCTTCGAACGGCTCGGACAGCGCCGTCGATCTCCTGATCGCCGACGTGGTGATGGCGGGAATGAGCGGCAAGGACCTGGCCGATCGACTGCGCGGCGAGCGTCCCGACCTGAAGGTGCTCTACACCTCGGGCTACACCGAGAACACCATCGTGCACCACGGCGTCGTCGACGCGGGGGTGAACTTCCTGTCCAAGCCCTACCTGCCCGAGGACCTGGCGCGCCGGGTGCGCGAGGTTCTAGATAAACCCAGCGGATAAGACGCCGCGCGTGCTCAGCCCGGCGGGCTGGCGCCGGGTGACAAGCCGGGTGCCAATCAGGGTGTAACGAAGAGCGCGTCGACGTCGATCGGGTGGTCGATCATCTTCATCGCGACCAGCTGATCGACCAGCGTCTGCCAGCGCGCGCGCGACATCGTGCCCAGGCCCAGCCGCTTGGTGTCGGCGGTCTCGATCAGCGGCGCCTGCGCCTGCGCGGCCGCGGACATCGTCGCGGCGTCCATGGAGTGGTTCAGCGTGCCGAGCAGCCGGTTCGTCGGGGCCGGATCGTCGAGATAGTCGCGCCAACCTTGCGGCGGTCGCGGCGACGAACGCCTGCACCATCTCGGGATTGCTCTGGATCAGCTCGCCGCCGCGTGATGACGATGGTCGTGTACGGATTGAAGCCGGCGTCGGCGATCAGGAAGACCTGCGGGTCGCCCCCTTTCTGCCGCGCGATGATCGGCTCCGACGTGACGTAGCACTGCTGGCCGAAGGTCGGGTCGGCCAGGAAGTCGCGCCACGCCGCCGTCGTAGGCGACGATCTTGGCGCCGCCCCAGTGGAACTTCTGGCGCAGGTAGGCGATGTACGGCAGCCCGGTCTCGAGCGCGAGCGTCCCCGACGTCGAAGGCGTCCTCGAGCTTGGTGAGGCCGCGCGACGGCGTGCACCATGATGCCGTGCGGCGCCGTCTGGAAGGTCGCGAAGACGGCGACCACGTCGCCGCCGCGCGCGCGCGCCAGGATCAGCTCGTCGGCGCTGACGGTGCCGAAGTCGGCGCGGCCGGTGGCGACCATCTGCACGACCGGCACGCCGGCGCCGCCGCCCTGGATATCGACGTCGAGGCCCGCCTTCTTGTAGGCGCCGCCTTCGCGCGCGGCGTAGAAGCCGCCGAACTCCGGCTCGGGCACCCAGTTGAGCGCGAGCGTGATCGGCGCCAGGCGCCGCCGGCCGGCGCTCGCGGTCGTCCGGCCTTCTTGCTGGCACGCGACGACGCCCACCGAGGCAGCGACCAGCCAGCGCCAAGCGCGCCGGTCGAAAATCGGCGTCCCGAGATTAACGAGTCGACCGTGAATCACGATGATCCGGCCGCTCAAACGCGGGCTCGCAGCCGCCGCAACAGTTGATTCGAAAACAGGCTCACGGCGACGAACAGCGACAGCCCGAGCAACGACGCGAGGATCACCGTCGCGAACAGGAGGTCGGTGCGCAGCTGGCGGTAGGCCGCCAGCACGGTGATCCCCAGGCCGGCGCTCCCCTCGGAGAAGCCGGCCACGAACTCGCCGACCAGCGCGCCGATGACCGCCAGCCCCGAGGCGACCCGCCACCCGGTGGTCATGCTCGGCACCGCCGACGGCAGCTCGAGCTTGATCAGTCGATTGGCGGTGTTGGCGCCGTAGAGCCGGAAGAGATCGGTGAGCCGCGCGTCGACGCCGCGCAGCCCGGCCAGCGTGTTGGCGATGATCGGGAAACACCGACACGATGAACGCCGACACCGAGACCGCGCGCAAGCCCGGTCCGAACCAGAGCACCAGCAGCGGCGCGACCGCGACGATCGGGACGGTCTGCAGAAACAGCGCGTAGGGATAGAGCGCGCGCTCGAGCGGGCGCGACAGCGACAGCAGCACCCCCGCCAGCGTGCCGAAGATCAGGCTCAGCAGGAAGCCGGCGAGCGCGCCTTCGCGCCGTGGTCAGCAACGCCCCGGCCAGCAGCGCGCGCTCGGTCCACCCGGCGACCAGCACCTCGGTCGGCCGCGGCACCAGAAACGCCGGGATCGCCAGCACGCGCACGCCCAGCTCCCAGACGGCGCCCACCACGATCAGGGTGAGCGCCGGCGGAAGGACGGCCTCAAGCCCCTGCTTCGTCGAGCGCACCGTGCGCCTCCAGGGCTTGATAAAGGATCGACGTGTTCTCGACGAACGGCAGCGAGCTGCGCAGCGCGCCGCCGCGCTCGGCCGGCAGCGCGATGGCGTGGTCGAGCACGATGCGCCCCGGGCGCTTCGACATCACCAGCGCGCGCTCGGCCAGAAAGACCGCCTCGGCCAGCGAGTGGGTGACGAAGATGACGGTCATCCGCTTCTTGGCCCACAGCGCGCGCAGCCGCTCGTCGAGGCGCTGGCGGGTCAGCTCGTCGAGCGCGGCGAACGGCTCGTCGAGCAGCAGGATCCGCGGCTCGGTCACCAGCGCGCGCGCGATCGAGACCCGCATGCGCATGCCGCCCGACAGTTGATCGGGGAAGCGCGCCAGCGAATCGTCGAGCTCGACGTCGGCGAGCGGGCCGCGGGCGCGCTCGCGCGCCTCGCGCGGGTGAACGCCGCGCAGCTCGAGCGGCAGCGCGACGTTGTCGAGCACGGTGCGCCAGGGGAGCAGGTGCGCGTCCTGGAAGACGAAGGCCAGCTCGCCGCCGTGGTTGCGCTCGCCGGCCGCGTCGCGCGCGCGCGCCTCGGCGCTGCGCCCGAGCACGGTGATGGCGCCGCTGGTCGGCGCGTCCAGCCCCGAGATCAGACGCAGCAGCGTCGACTTGCCGCACCCCGACGGGCCGAGCAACGCGACGAACGAACCAGAGGCGATGTCGAGCTCGATGCCATCGAGCGCCAGGAGATCGCCACCGAAGACGTGGCGGAGGGCGTGTATGACCACAGAGCTGTCGATGACGAAACTCCCGCCCAATCCGAACGACCGAGGATTACCCCGGCGGCACCGACGAATCAAGTCCGGGAGTTTGCTATATATGCCGGCGTCGTCGATGGAGCCCCTCGACTGGATCACGATCCGCGATCTGCGGGTCAACTGCATCATCGGCATCTTCGCCGAGGAGCACACGCGGTTGCAGCCGGTGGTGGTGACGCTGCGCCTCGGGCTTGCCCCGCGTGAAACCACCGGCACCGAGTCGCTGGAGGACAGCGTCGACTACCTGGCGGTCGCGGGCCAGGTCAGCTTCCTGCTGGGGGTATGCCGCTTTCGACTGCTCGAGACCGCGGCCGACGCGCTGGCGTCGTACCTGATCGCGCCGCCGACGCTCGGCGAGCGCCGCGCCCAGATCCGCCGGGTGGTGGTCGAGATCCACAAGCCGCACGCGCTGCCGGCGCCGGCGACGGCCCACCTGGTCATCGAGCGCGCGGCGGCGCCGAACCGCTATCGCGTCGAGGAGAAGAGCTTCGGCACCGTCGACGTGATCCATGAGACCGCCGCCTCGGGCATCTATCGCTTGAACATCGAGCCGGGCCGCGAGATCCCGCTTCACCTCCACCACCGAATGGAGGAGCACG
Source organism: uncultured Pseudomonadota bacterium (assembly GCA_963778795.1). GTDB lineage: Bacteria > Myxococcota_A > Polyangia > Fen-1088 > Fen-1088 > DASRQZ01. Next base: position 1,199,378 of record CAVZVU010000001.1, read on the forward strand.
AGCTGGTGCTGACGCGCGGGGTTCACTGTCAGGGCAAGGAGCTGTTCCCCGGCACCGCGTTCCACTGGCCGCGCGGCGCCGCGCACTACTACCAGAACCCGACGGCGCAACATCAAACCATCCTGTGCGTCGACACGCCGCGCTTCATCCCCGAGGACGAGATCGAGGTGACCGGCCCGCCCGCCGAGGTGGCCCCCGAGCACATCTGGGCGCCACGCGATCCGCAGGGGCGACTGATCGTCCCGGGACGATGACACCATGAGGGTTCTTTTGACGGGCGCGTCGCGCGGGATCGGCGCGGCCATCGCCGGCGCGCTCGGCGCCGCTGGCCACGAGGTCATCGGCGTCACCCGCGGCGCGGGCCCGGACGCGCCGGTGGGCGGCGCGCGCGCGGTCGCCACCTGGATCACCGCCGATCTCGACACCCAGCCCGGGATCGCCCGCGTGCTCGCCTCCGCCGGGTCGCTCGACGGCGCGGTCTTTTCGGCCGGCATCATCCAGCGCGGCCCGTTCGCGCGCCTGCCGCCGCCGGGGGGCGCCGACGGCCTGACGGCGCAGCTGCGCAGCGACCTCGAATCGCCGCTCCTTTTGCTGCGCGGGCTGTTGGTGTCGGGCCAGCTGGCCTCGGGATCGTCGGCGGTGATGCTGTCGTCGACGCTGGCCCGCCGGTCCGAGCCCGGCAACGTCGGCTACGCCGCCGCGAAGGGTGGGCTCGAGGCGGCGGTGCGCGCGCTTGCGCGCGAGCTGGGGCCGTCGGGCGTGCGGGTGAACGGCGTGGCGCCGGGCTTGGTGCTCACCGACATGACCGCGGCGCTCGGCGACGCCGTGTTCGACGACTACGCCGCGCGTGTTCCGCTCGGGCGCACCGGGACACCCGACGACGTGGCGCCGCTGGTCCTGTTCCTGCTCGGGCCCGGCGCCCGCTACATCACCGGACAGATCATCGACGTCGACGGCGGGTGGTGCACATGAAGAGGGGACCGCGAAGATCGGAGCGAAGATCGGCGCGAAGATCGGCGCGAAGGTCAGCCCGAAGATCGGCCGGGCGTTGATGGAGCTCTCGAAGGAGTTCCGGTTCGAGGCCGCGCACCGGTTGCCGGGGCTGCCGTCCGGGCATCCGCTGGCGTCGCTGCACGGGCACACCTACCGCGTCGAGGTCGGCGTCAGCGGCCCGGTCGACGACAACCTGGGCTGGGTGATCGACTTTGCCGAAATCCGAGCGGCGGTGCGGCCGGTGATCGCCGCGCTCGATCATCGTTGTCTCAACGAGATCGACGGGCTGGCGAACCCCACATCGGAGAAGCTCGCGGATTGGTTGTGGGCGCGGCTGGCACCGGGGTTGCCGCTGCTTTCGGTCATCGTGATCGGGGCGACTTGCACGCCACGTTGCGCCTTTCGCCGTCCCGAGCTCGGTCCCGCACCGGGCCGGTAGCTTGCCCGGTTCCGGGGACCCATTGTGAAGGGTCCATAAATGGCCATGATTCCGGGCGTGTCGTCGGTACTGGTCTCGAGGCGGCCATTGGGCGCACCCCGGCAATCACCCCCTCAATTCCGCGCGTCGGTTGTTCCAGATGACGCAGCCAGGCTGGTCTTTCTGCAGGGGTGATTTGTGGGCGTAACTAGTGTTATTGTCCACAACGTGAGCTGATGGGGTCAACGGTGGCCGACGAAAAGCGCATTCGGTCGTTCGAGGACTTGATAGCAGAAGAAGGTCTGCTGCCACTCGCGCGCACCGTCGATTTGGTTGGGCAGATCGCCGAGGCGATCGCCGCAACCCACGCCGATGGCGGCGCGGTCGATTGCCTCGAGCCGCGTGCGATCCTGGTCAACGAAGAGACCGACGCGGCAGGCCGCACGGTCACCACGGTGCTGGGAATCATGCGCTCGAGCGACCTGCCGGTTCGGCCGGGCGGTCCGCGCGCCAGTTACACCGCGCCCGAAGATCAGGGGGCGGGCGGCGATCGCGGCTTTGGCGAGCTGACGCATCAGTTCTCGCTGGCGGCGATCGCCTACGAGATGCTCGCCGGTTGCCCGGCATTTCCCGAGGAGATCGGCGAGACCGAGCCGGCCGGCCAAGGGCAGGGGCGGGAGGAAGCAGGGCAGGGCAGGGGATGGTCGCGGCCGCCCCCCCGCCGGTGAGCGAGCAGGTGATGGGGGTCTCGAGCGGCCTCGATCAGGTCTTGCGGCGCGCGCTGTCGATCGAGCCGGCGGAGCGCTACGCGCGCATCGAAGAGTTCATGTCGGCGCTGCGCGAGGTCTCGGATCCCGGCGCCGTCTGGGACGACGGCGCGACGGTCATCTGGTCGCCGGCCGCCGGCGACATGGAGCCGCCAATGCCGCCGCCAATGTCGGCGATGGATGACTACATGCCTCCGCTGCGTCCCCGGCAGAGGACCAACACCGCCAAGATCCGGTCGCTGCGCCTGACCGGCGGCGCGGCGCGCGTCATGAAATCGGCCGCCGACGCGATCTCCCATGTTGTCGGGAGCGTCGGGAAACGCCGCCAAGATCGGGGTCAAGATCAGGGTCAAGACGAGTCGCTTCGGGCGCTGATGCCAAAATCCCGCACGGCGACACCGCCGACGGGTGGCGTCGGCGAGCCGTTGGCCGCGGGATCGGCTTCGGGATTGTCGGGGGTGACGCCGATGGCCTTCGCCTCGTTCCCGACCTCGGCGATTCCGTCGCGCCGCACGCAGGTGGTGTTCCTGGGGGCGGCGGTCGTCATGGTGCTGGCCGCCGTCGCCGTCATGTCGGGGTCGCGCGTGAAGCCGGCCACCGACAGCGCGTCGGCCGACAACGCCGTCGCCGAGCCGGAGCCGATCCGCCCGCGGCCGCGCATCGTCGAGATGCGGCCGGTGGCGCGCACCGCGCCGGTCGCGAGCAAGATTCCCAGCGCGGCGGCGACCAGCGGCAGCGCGGCGATCGTCGCGGTCGCGACCCCGACCCCGCGTCACCCGTCGAAGCCGGCGCGCGCCCACTCGCGCCACGCCGGCGCGCACCGGACCGCGCGGCGCTAGTGCACCGCACTAGTCACTCGCGCGTCTCGGCGGCGGCGCGGGCGCGGTAGGCGGCGCGCAGGATTGAAAACGCCTGCTTCCTGGTGCCGTCGTTGGCGACCAGCCCCTTGCGATTCCAGCCGTCTTGCACGCCCGGCAGCGGCCGGCGCGGTGAGCGGAAGTCGACCAGGATCCAGGGCGATATCCCGCGCAGCGTCGGGATCGCCTGCAGCATCGCCAGCTGATGGCGGTAGACGCTGGCCTGATACTCCTCGGTGAATCGTGTCAGCTCGTCGCCGTGCAGGCCGGCCTTGGCGTCGGCGCCGAACTCGCTGACGACCAGCGGCTTGTTGTACGACGTCCGCCAGATCAGGTGGTCGCACTTGTCGGGCAGGCCGTCGTACCAGCCGACGTATTCGTTGAGGCCGATCACGTCCAGCGACGCGCCCAGCGGATCGTCGATCATCACGGTGGCGTCGCTGGACGGCGCGGGCGTCGACGTCGACGTTGATTTCGGCGCCGCCACATAGTGATGCTCGAGCGCCGCCGTCACCAGGCGGGTTGGATCGGCGGCGTGCGCGTCGTCGACCAGACGGCGCAGGAACCGCGTGCGCGCCCCGTCGATCGGCGTCTCGTTGGCGACCGACCAGAGGATCACCGACGCGCGGTCCTGATCGCGCGCGATCATCTCCGCCAGCTGCTGGCGCGCGTTGCCCAGCGTCGCCGGGTTGGTCCAGGCGATCGTCCAGTAGACCGGGATCTCGGACCAGACCAGCAGACCCAGGCGATCCGCGGCCCGGGTCATCTCGTCGTTGTGCGGATAGTGGGCTAGGCGGACGAAGTTGCACCCGAGCTCGCGCGCCAGCCCGAGCAGCGCCTCGGCGTCGGCGCGCGTGGTGGCGCGCCCGCCGCGGCCCAGCGCCTCTTCGTGCAGGGCGACACCGCGCAGGAAGATCGGGCGGCCGTTGAGCAACAGGTCGGCGCCGCGCGCCGCGATCGTGCGAAACCCGATCGCGTCGTGAACGCGGTCGGCGCCCGTGCTCACGACGACGTCGTAAAGCCGCGGCGACTCGGGCGACCACGGCGCCAGGCGCGCCGGGAACGAAAATGACGCCTGCCCCGCGGCGTCGGTCTCCGTCGACTGCCGGATGTTGGCCTCGGGGATCTCGACGGTGATCCGCTGAGCCGCGCGCGCGCCGTCGAGCACGATGACGGCGGCGATGCGCCCGCTGTCGCTGGGCGCCAGCTGGATGCGTGCGCGGCGCACGAAGACCGGCGGGGTTTCGACCAGACGCACGTCGCGCGTCAGCCCGCCGTAGTTCCACCAGTCGGTGTTCACGGTGGGGATCGCCTCGGCGCGCCGGGTGTTGTCGACCTTGACCACCACCGAGTTGTCGCGCGCGCGCAGGCGCCCGGTCACTTCGAACGCGAACGGGGTGAACCCGCCCTCGTGCTCGCCCAGGCGCTGGCCGTTGAGCCAGACGACCGCGCGCTGCGCCGCCGCGCCGAACTGGAGAAAGACCCGGGCGGGGGTCGCCGGCCGGTCCGCCGCGGCTGTCATCGTCGTCGCCGTCGTCGTCGTCGTCGCCTTCGCCTTCGCCCCTTGCGCGGGCGCCGGCGTCCAGTCGAAGCGGCGCTCGTACCAGACCGTCCCTTCGTAGTACAGCAGCTCCGGCCGCTGCGTGTTCCAGTCGCCCGGCACCTCCAGCGTCGGCGAGCGCGCGAAGTCGTACTCGACCAGGTCGGACTTGTCGCGCGGCGGGGCGTCGTCGAAGTAGCCGTGCGCGCGCGGCTGCTGGCGATAGTCGTAAAAGCCGTTCTCGTAGGGATCGACGATCACGTGCCAGCGGCCGTTCAGGCTCGCGCCGGCACGGCTGGCCGCAAAATCCAGCGCCGACGCCGCGGGGGCGGCGCCGACGGGGGTCGGATCAGCGGCGACGGGAGCGGCCGCCGCCAACACCAGCCACAGGGGGACAAGCATGGTGGCCCCATCATAGGGCCATCGCGGGCAATCGCGGCGGCGGCGCCTTTTCGTCGTCGCGAACGCGCCGCGACGCCGTCCTCCTTGGTCACCCGGTTACATCTGCGGCTTGTAGTAGAAGCGCTCGTGAACGACCTTGCCGTTCTTCCAACGGCGCACGGCGACCTGCTTCATCTGGACGCGCGGGCCGCCCTTGAACGTCAGGTCCCATAGCCACTCCGAGTGCCCGACGTTGTTCTTGTCGTCGTAGGAGGCCGACAGCAGCTCGGCGCCGTGGAACTCACCCACCTTGGCGAAGAACTCCAGCTCGCGCTTGCGATTGGCCTCTTTGCCCACGCAGGGCTCATCGAAGTTCTCGCACATCTCGATCTGGTCAGCGTAGAACTCCTCGAAGGCATCCATCGCCTTGCCGGTGAGGATCAGGTGATTCACTTTCTCGTCGCTGTTCTTCATCGTGAAGCCTCCGTTCGGGGTTGGGATCGGCCGCATCCTGTCACCGCGCTCCCCAGTTCGCCAGCGCCAGTCTGGTGACAGCCGGAAAGGAGACAACCGAGTCGGGCCTAGGCCGGATCGGCGCGGCACAGCTCGATCCAGCGCGCGATGCCGGCGCTGCGGAACTTGTGCCGGTGCAGCAGGAAGAAGAACTGGCGGTGAAAGTCGCGCTGCGGGACCCGGCAGGCGTGCAGGCTGCCGCGGCTGACGGCGTCGTCGAGCGCGATGCGCGAGACGCAGCCGACGCCCAGCCCCGCCTCGACGGCGCGCTTGATCGCCTCGGTGTGCTGGAGGGTGAGCGCGATGTGCAGGTCGGGCAGCAGGCCGTGCATCGCGCGGTCGAACGCCTGGCGCGTGCCCGAGCCGCGCTCGCGCACGATCCAGGGCGCGGCGCGCAGATCGCCGTCGGTGAGCGCGCGCTTGCGCGCCAGCGGGTGATCGGGCGCGCAGAAGACCACCAGCTCGTCGTCGCGCCAGGGCGTGAGCTCGAGGTCGGGATCGGTGACCTCGCCTTCGATCAGCCCGACGTCGATCTCGAAGTTGCCGACCTGGCGCGCGATCTCCTCGGTGTTGGCCACGGTCAGCGTCACCTCGGCGGCGGGATACTGGCGCATGAAGCGGGCCACGAGCGGCACCGCGAGGTAGTTGCCGATGGTGAGCGTCGCGCCGACGCGCAGCCGCGCCGCTTCCTTCTGGCTCTCGAGCCCGCGCTCGAGGTCGCGCGCCTGGTCGAGCACCGCCTCGGCGCGCGCGCGCAGCGAGCCGCCGAGCTCGCTGAGCTGCAGCCGCTTGCCGATCCGATCGAAGAGCTGCACGTCGAACTGCCGTTCGAGATCGGCCAGCGAGCCGCTGGCCGCCGACTGCGACATGCCGAGCTCGCGCGCGGCGCGGCTGACGCTGCCCGACGCGGGCGACGGCCAGGAAGACCTCGAGCTGGCGCAGGGTGTAGCGCATATCGGCTCAGCCGAATAGGCATACATGAATAACCTGTTTTACCGATGAGTCAACCGGCCGTAGCTTTCACTGGCCGACCTACCAGACACTAGCCAACCCGAAGCCCACCGAGAAGGAACATGAGCCAGGTCAACCAAGAACGGGTCCTCAGCGTGCACCACTGGAACGACTCGCTGTTCAGCTTCACCACCACCCGCGATCCCGGCCTGCGCTTTCGCAACGGCCACTTCGTGATGATCGGGCTCGAGGTCGAGGGGCGCCCGCTGCTTGCGCGCGTTCAGCTTCGCGAGCGCGAACTACGACGAGCACCTCGAGTTCTACAGCATCAAGGTGCCGGACGGCCCGCTGACGTCGCGCCTGCAGCACATCCAGCCCGGCGACCCGATCCTCGTCGGGCGCAAGCCGACCGGCACGCTGCTGCTCGACCACCTGCAGCCCGGCAAGCGGCTCTACCTGCTGGCCAGCGGAACCGGCCTGGCGCCCTTCATGAGCCTGATCCGCGATCCCGAGACCTACGAGCGCTTCGAGCACGTCGTCGTCGCCCACTGGGTGCGGCTGGTCAGCGATCTCGGCTACCGCGACTACATCGAGGACGAGCTGCCGCAGCACGAGCTGGTCGGCGAGCAGGTGCAGCGCCAGCTGCTGCTACTACCCGACGGTGACCCGCGAGCCCTTCCGCAACCAGGGGCGCCTGACCGACCTGCTCGAGACCGGCAAGCTCAGCGCCGACCTCGGCTTGCCGGCGCTCGATCCGGCGCACGATCGCGTGATGATCTGCGGCGGCCCAGGCATGCTGGCCGACCTGGTCGGCATCCTCGAACGCCGCGGCTTCGAAGAGGGCAGCAGCGACGGCCGCGGGCAGTACGTGATCGAGCGCGCCTTCGTCGAGAAGTGACCGGCAGCGGCGTCGGTCGACGGTGATGACGCCCGACGCGCGCGGTCGTTGGGCGGCAAGAGTTTGGGCAGGATTTGGGTATTATGCCGCCGATGGCTGCTAGGGACGGATCCGCGGGGGCCGCTCGGAGTGTCTGGTTCGCCTGTTCGCTGGCGCTGGCCGCGGCAGGGTGCGGCGGCCGCGCGTTGCCGGAGCCCGGCGACGTCTCGACCGGGGGTGCTCCCGGGGGCGTCGGCGGCTGGATCGGCTTCGGTGTCGGCGGCCGCGGCGCCGGCGGTTCTGGCTACGGCGGCCGCGGCTACGGCGTCGGCGGCGCGGGCTACGGCGTCGGTGGCGCGGGCTACGGCGTCGGCGGCGCGGGCTACGGCGGCCGGGGTGCGGGTGGCGCGGGCGTCGGCGGCGCCGTCGCCACCGGCTGCGACAGCACCTGCCTGACCGGGGAGATGTGCGCGAACGGCATCTGCCGGGGCGCGGTCAGCCGCTGGACGACCCTGGGCGGCGACGCTCATCACTCGGGCTTCAACGTCAACGAGACCGGAACGCCGCCGATCAGCCCCGCCTGGAATGTGCCGCTCGGCGGCTCGAACCTCTGGCCGGCGGTCTCCGACGGCAGCACGGTCTACGTCTCCGCGCAAAGCCACAATGTCTGGGCGCTCTCGCCCTCGGACGGGCACACGCTGTGGACCTACAACTTTGGCGCCGTCTTCAGCGTTGGTCAGGCCACGGTCGACGGCGGGCACGTCTACATCGCTCAGTGCAACCACGCGGGCGGCACGTACATGTACAGCTTCGTGGCGTCGACCGGCCAGCTGTTCTGGTCGACGCCGTTCGGCGCGCAGTGGGAGAACTACTGGGCGCCGCTGGTCGCGCCGACGGGCGGCATCTATTTCGATGGCGGCTCCTACGGCGGGCTTTATGGCCTGAACTCCAGCAACGGCGCGCAGATGTTCTTCAACAGCGGGCTCGAGCAATACGACGAATGGAGCCCGCTGCTTCTCAACGGTACGGTCTACACGTTCATCGCGGGCAACCTGCGCGGGCACGATCCTGCCGGCGGCGCCGTCACGTCGACGTTTTCGACGATGTGGAGCTGGGCCGGTTGGAGCATGAAGACGTCGCCGGTCTCCGACGGCGACAAGATCTACGTCATCTCGCCGCCCAACCTGCACGCGTTCCGCGTCCGCCAGAGCACCCCGATCTGGAGCGCGAACGCCGCCTTCACCGGCATGCCGGCGGTCGCCAACGGCGTGGTCTACGCGATCTCGGGCGGGCAGCTGCGCGCCACCGACGCCAACACCGGCGCGGTCCTCTGGACCTTCGCCGGCGACAGCGCGCTCAGCTATCCGCCGGTCCTCGCCGGCGCCGCGCAGTACGTCTACGTCGCCAGCGCGGCGAACGTCTACGCGGTCAAGACGTCGACGCAGGCCACGGCCTGGAGCAGCCAGCCGGGAGGTTGGCTCTCGATCGCTGCCGGCCAGCTGTACGTCGCGCAATCCGACGGTCGGCTGGCGGCGTATTCTCTCAGCCATTGAGCGGGTGCTCTCGTGACTCATCTCTCCGTCAACGTGAACAAGATCGCGACGCTGCGGAACACGCGCGAAAACGGCATCCCCGACGTGGCACTGCTGGCCGCCATCGCGCTCGACGCCGGCGCGCACGGCATCACCGTTCACCCGCGGCCCGATCAGCGGCACATCCGGTCCGAGGACGTCGGGGTGCTGGCGGCCGTCGTCGCGCGCGTCCCCGGCGCCGAATACAACATCGAGGGCAATCCCTTCCACGGCCTGCTCGAGCACTGTGAGCGCACGCGCCCGACGCAGGCGACGCTGGTCCCCGACGCGCGTGAGGCGTTCACCAGCAACCACGGCTGGAACCTGGCCGAGCTCGGCGGCGAGGAGCTGGCCGCCCTCGAGACCGCGATCGGCCGGCTGCGCGCGCTCGGCTGCCGCGTGAGCCTGTTCCTCGATCCGCTCGCCGAGCTGATGCCGCTGGCGAAGAAGCTGGGCACCGATCGCGTCGAGCTGTACACCGAGCCGTACGGCGCGGCGTTCGCCGAGGGGCGCGCCGCCCCGACCACGGCGCGCTACGCGGCCGCCGCCGCCGCCGCGCAGGCGAACGGCCTGGGCGTCAACGCGGGCCACGACCTCAACCTCGACAACCTCGGCCCCTTCCTGGCGCAGGTGCACCCGGTCGACGAGGTCTCGATCGGGCACGCGCTCATCGCCGACGCCCTCGAGTGGGGCATGGCCAACACCGTCAAACGTTATCGCGACCTGTGCGACGGCATTCGGCGCTAGTGTCCTTTCACAGGAATAGCTTGCATATGTCGCCGACAAGCCGCGCCGTCAGCGAGGCGCGACGAGGGCGCATAGCGAGCCTATGTAACCGAGGAGCAACGAAGCTGGCGACGCGGATCGTCGGCGACATATGCGAGATATTCCTGTGACAGGACACTAGCCGGGCTCGGGGCGCCGCGGTAGTTTGCAGGTAATGGTGTATGACGTCCTCGTCGTCGGTGGCGGTCCCGCAGGCAGCACCTGCGCCCGCTTCCTGACGCGCGGGGGCGCGCGCGTCGCGCTGGTCGACCGCGCCGACTTTCCGCGGGTCAAGCTGTGCGGCGGCTGGCTGTCGGCGCCGATCTGGGACGTGCTGGAGCTGGCGCCCACCGAGTACTCCGGCGGGTTGTGGCGCTGGCAGACCTGTCACGTCCGCTACGGCGGCGTGAATCACGCGGTCGCCGTGCCGCGGCTTCTTCATTCGTCGCTACGAGTTCGACGATTTTCTCCTGCGCCGCAGCGGCGCCGAGCTGAACCTCGGCATCTCGGTGCAGGAGATCGAGCGCGACAGCGACGGGCTCTGGGCGGTGGCGGCCGCTGCGGGCGCGCCACCTGGTCGGCGCCGCCGGCACCCATTGCCCGGTCGCGCGCCGGCACGCGCCGCCGCGTGCCCTCGGCCCGGTCGGCGTCCAGGAGCACGAGTTTCGCGCCGACCCGGCGGCGATCGCGCGCACGCGCCTGGGGCAGGACGGCGAGCCCGAGCTGCTGCTGCACGACGATCTCGGCGGCTACTCCTGGAACGTCCCCAAGACCGACTGGCTGAACGTCGGGGCCGGGACCGCCGATCCCGGCCGGGTGCGCGCCGCCTGGCAGGACGCGCGCGCCTACTTCAGCGGCAGCGGCCACCTGCCGGCCGAGTCGGCCCCCGAGCTCGAGCCGAAGGCGATGAAGGGACACGCCTACTATCTCTTCGATCCGGCGCACCTGGACGGCGCGGTCCGCCTGGGCGAGGGCGGTCAGGGCGGCTCGTTCCTGGTCGGCGACAGCCTCGGGCTGGCGCAGCCGCTGACCGCCGAGGGGATCCTGCCGGCGGTGATCTCGGGGCGCGTGCTGGCCGAGGCGATCCTGGCCGGCGCGCCGCGAGCTTACCCGGCGCGTCTGGCCGCCCACCCGATCATCGACGACTACCGGCGCATCTACGATCTGCGCCAGACGGTGGTTGCCGCCGGTCGCCGGGTGACCGGCTCGCTGGCCGGCTCCGTGGCGGGCTCGATCGGTCGCACGGTGCAAAAGACGTTGCGACGGGGGCCGCAACATCCGCCCGGCGGCGCCGCGTCCGAGGCGCCGCCGGCGGCGGCGCGCCTCGGCCACCGGGCGATCGCGACCGGGTTCGCCTGGATGTTTTCCGGCGCGCGCTTGCCGGCGCCCCGGCTGGTCGACCTGGCGCTGGCCGTGGCGCGCCGGTGGACCGGGCCGCCCGCCATGATCAGCCAAGGAGAGCCGCATGAACACCGCCGCCAAACACCTGTCTGTCCGCCCTCGACGATCGCCGCGCCGCCGAGGTGATGCGCGAGCTGCTGGGGCGGGCCGGCGTCACCGTCGGGGGCGACGAGCCGTGGGACATCCAGATCCACGACGAACGGGTCTACGCGCGCGTCCTGCGCGACGGCACGATGGCGGTCGGCGAAGCCTACGTCGAGGGCTGGTGGGACAGCCCGGCGCTGGATCAGATGCTGGAGCGGATCATCCGCGCGCGCGTCGATCTCGCGCTGCGCGACAGCTGGGTGCTGCTGGCGCACGCGGTGCGCGCGCGCCTGTTCAACCGGCAGGCGGCGCGCGCCTTCGAGGTCGGCGAGCGTCACTACGACGTCGGCAACGATCTCTACGAGGCGATGCTGGGCCGGCGCATGCTGTACACCTGCGCCTACTGGAAAGACGCCGACACGCTGGACGCCGCGCAGGAGGCCAAGCTCGATCTGGTGTGCCGCAAGATCGGGCTGCGCGTCCGGGATGCGCGTGCTGGACCTCGGCTGCGGCTGGGCCGGCTTCGCCGCGTTCGCCGCCGAAAAATACGGCGCCAGCGTCGTCGGCTACACCGTCTCGCGCGAGCAGGTCGCCTGGGCGCAGGCCCACTACCCGAACTTGCCGATCGACATCCGTCACGACGACTACCGCAACGCCAGCGGCCGCTTCGACGCCGTCGTGTCGATCGGGCTGATGGAGCACGTCGGCCCCAAGAACCACCGCGCGTACATGGAGCAGGCGGCGCGCTGCCTGGAGCCCGGCGGCATCGTCGTTCATCCACACCATCGGCGGCAGCGCGCGCGCACGCAGATCGATCCCTGGTTCGAGAAGTACATCTTCCCCAACGCCGTGATCCCGACGCTGGGGCAGCTGGCCACGGCGACCGAGGAGATCCTGGTGATCGAGGACGTTCAGAACATCGGCGAGCACTACGACCGCACGCTGATGGCGTGGTGGGCCGCCTTCGACGCCGCCTGGCCCAAGCTGCGCGACCGCTACGGCGACCGGTTCTACCGGATGTGGAAGTATTACCTGCTGGCCAGCGCCGCCGAGTTTCGCGCGCGCCACCACAACCTGTTCCAGATCGTCGCCACCGCGATCGGAACGCCGCAGCCGCCGTTCGTGCGCTCCACCTGATCGGCGCCTGCGCGCTGCGGGCGTGGGCGTCAGGGAATGGGGGGCGTCAGGGAATAGGAACGCTCGCGCAGCCGAACAGGATGTGTGGGTTCAGGAGCGTTCCGAGCAGCACGGCGTCGCAGTAGCTGCCGGTGAACTGGATCGTCTCGTAGCCGGGCGGGAGGTATCGCCATCCGTCGGTGTCGCTGGGCGGCACGACGCGATCGTCGGTCATGACCCGAACGTTGCTGGGGTCGGGCGGCGTCGCGCCGATGGCGAACAGACAGGGATCGCCGTTCGCGTCCCCGCCGGCGGCGATGATCTGGGTCAGCGTATAATTGATGATCCCGCAGTCCGCGTCCGGAGGGACGATGGTGACGAACCTGCCGCCAGCGCCGGTGGCGCCGCCGCTGCCCTGACCTCCGCTCCCGGGGTTCTGAGCGGACGCCGGGTCTTCCTCCGAGCTGCACCCGATCGCGAGGACCACGCTGAACGCCAGAACCAGCACCCGGCTACTCGTCTTGCATGAACCCACTGCCACCCCCATTCACTCCGTTGTCGGTCCCTCTAGGCTAGCGGCCAGACGCGGGGCCGACAAGGGGTTCGAAGCGAATCAGCTCCGGCCGCGTCGGAATCGCAGCCAGAGCGCGCGTGCCAGGAGCAACGCGGCGATCGCGACCACCACCAGCACCGCGGGCGTGCCGCGAAAAGCGCCGAGCTCGCCGAACAGCGCGCGCAGCAGGCCGGCGACCGCGCGCAGCAGGCCGCCGCCGCTGCGCAGCAGCAGAGGCAGCAGAATCAGAGCGAGGCCCCACTTCGCCAGCGGGTTCATGCGCGGGCGCGCCGCAGCGCGCGTCGGCCCGCGGGGTGCGCCGTCCGTGCCGCCGCGCCGCGCGCCGTTGCCGTCGGCAACGCGCGCGCCGCCCCCGTCGAACGCGCCGCGCCGAACCGGGTCCGACAGCAGCTCGTACGCCTGGTTGATCTCCGCCATCCGCTCGCTCGCCAGATCCTCCAGCGGGTTGCCCTGGTGGCGATCCGGGTGGTAGCGCTCGACCAGCGCGCGGTAGGCGGCGCGGATCTCGGCGGCGCTCGCCGAGCGGGCGACGCCGAGGATCGCGTAGGGGTCGGTCTTCGCCGCCATCAGCGCGAGGTGCCCTTCCCGGGCGAGCCGCCCGCGGCCAGCGCCTTCGAGGATTGCAGGTAGCGGAAGAGGTCGGAGTCGGTCGACATCATGAGCCAGCTGTCCTTGTCGATCGTGGCACGATAGGTCTCCATCGTGCGCAAAAATCGATACAGCTCGCGGTCGCGGTTGTTGGCGGCGGCGTAGATCGCCACCGCCTCGGCGTCGCCCCGCCCCATGATGTCCTGGGTCTTGCGGTAGGCCTCCGACTCGATCACCTTCAGCTCGCGCTCCTTCTTGCCGCGGATCTCGGCGCTCTTGCCCTGGCCCTCCGAGCGGTGGCGGTCGGCGATCCGCTTGCGCTCCGAGATCATGCGCTCGAACACCTTGGTCTGGACGCTCTCGACGTAGTTCACGCGCTGCATCTGCAGGTCGACCAGCTCGATCCCGTAGTCGGGCATGACCCGCGATGCGCGCTCGAGGATCAGGCGGGTGATCTTGTCGCGGCCGAACTCCACCTGGCGCATCGCCTCCGTCTCCATGACGTCCTCGACCTCCTCGGCGCGCTCGAACGCGCGGTTGCTGCTGCGCACGACCTCGATCAGGTTGTGGCTGGCGATCACGTTGCGCGTCTCGCCGTCGATGATGTCGTCCAGGCGCGACTGCGCGCCGCGCTCGTCGCGCAGCCGCTGGAAGAACAGCAGCGGGTCGGCGATGCGCCAGCGCGCGTAGGTGTCGACCCAGATGTACTTCTTGTCGCGCGTCGGGACCTGATTGGCGTTGCCGTCCCACTCGAGCCAGCGCTTGTCGAAGACGTTGACCTCTTGCGCGAACGGCACCTTCAGGTGCAGCCCGGGTTGTGTCACCGGTCGCCCGATCGGCTGGCCGAACTGGGTGATCACCACCTGCTCGGTCTCCGAGACGGTGTAGAAGGCCGACCAGAGCGTCGCCACGCCCAGCACCAGCAGCGCGCCGCCGACCCACAGCGAGCGGGTCATTGCTTGCCCTCGGTCTCGGCGCCGGCCGCGGCGGCGGTTGCGGCGCCCGCCCCCATGCCGCTGCCGGGAAACAGCGGCAGGATCCCCTTGGCCTTGTCGTCGAAGATCAGCTTCTTGCCGGCGGCCGGCAGCACCGCCGACATCGTCTCGAGGTAGATGCGCGTGCGCGTCACCTCGGGCGCCTTGCGGTACTCCTCCTCGAGCGCGATGAAGCGCTGCGCGTCGCCCTTGGCGCGGTTGACGCGATCGACGGCGTAGCCTTCGGCGCTCTCGATCTTCTGCTCGGCGCGGCCGCGCGCGCGCGGGATCTCCTGGTTGTATTCGGCCCAGGCTTCGTTGATGGCGCGCTCGCGCTCCTGGATCGCCTGGTTGACCGCGTTGAACGACGGTTTGACCGGCTCGGGCGGGTCGACGTCCTGCAGCACCAGCTGCTGGACGGCGATGCCGTTGTCGTACAGCTTGCACAGGTTCGACAGCAGCTCCTTGGCCTTGGCCGCGATCGATTCGCGCCCCACGGTCAGCAGCTCGGTCACGCTGTGGTCGCCGACGACGGTGCGCATCGACGCCTCCGCCATCAGGCGAAAGGTCGGCTCGACGTCGCGCAGCTTGAACAGGTACTTGTAGGGATCGGCGATCTTGTACTGGACGATCCACTCGACGGTCGCGACGTTCAGGTCGCCGGTCAGCATCAGCGACTCGGCGACGGTCTTCTCGTCCTTGCGGAACGTGCTCTGGATGTCGGCGCGCTCGGTGCGGAAGCCGAACTCCTGCTTCAGCTGGCGTTCGACGGGGACCTTCTGCACCTGCTCGATGCCGAAGGGGATCTTGGTGTGCGGCCCCGGGCTGGTCGTGCGCACGTAACGGCCGAAGCGCGTCACCAGGCCGACCTCGTCGGGCTCGACCTGGTAGTAGGCGCCGGCGATCACGATCAGCGCCAGCAGGACGGCGCCGCCCCAGATCAACAGGCGGCGCGAGCCGCGCAACCGCTGGCCGACGCCACGCGCGATGCGGGAAAAATCGTCAGGCCCGAAATCGTAGCCACCCGCATTCATCGCACCTTTCTACAGACTCCATCGCGAAAAGCCAGCGCGCGCGGGGATCACGTAGCCCTTATCCGGGAACTTACCTCGAGGAATCGCTCATTGCCGCACTGCTCGTTCCCTTTTTGGTACCTACCGGTTTCGCTGGCGATCGGCGTTTTCGGGTGCGGCTCAGCTGGTGACGGGGTTGGCGGCGCTGCGGGGGTTGGCGGCGCTGCGCGTGACCGTCAGCGGCGGGACGCTGGCGCAGGCCGGCCGCGCGCTGCCCTGGAACGACCACGGCTACTACCAGATCGCGCTCGACGCCGGCTCGCTGACGCCGTCGTCTTGAAGTAGAAGACCTTACTCAAAACTTGGAGAGCCTCTCATGATGATCGTCGTCCCGGTTTCGGGATCGGTCGCGGCGTGCCGCGCGCGCTTCCTCACGCTGGCAGTGGCGGTCGCCGTCGCCATGCCCGCTTGCGGTGGCGATGCCTCCGGCCAACGGACGGGGGTCGGGGTCGGCGGCGGCCCGGGGGGCGATGGTGTCGGCGGCGCGGGCGTCGACGGTGGCGCCGGAGGCGATGCTTCGTCCGATGATTCGTCAGGCACTCCTTCCACCATCGACGCGTCGTCGCTGCTGCCAGCGCCGTGGGATTGGGCCGGCATCGTCGGCACCGGGCAGAGCCTGTCGGTCGGCACGCCGCCGACCACCTCGACGACCCAGCCCTATCACAACTTGAAGCTGTCGCTGGGCGGCGTGGTCGTGCCGCCCTGGGACTCCACCAACGCCGCCTTCACCATGGTCCCGCTGGTCGAACCGATCCGCGCGCTGGCGACGGGCTACCCCGCGCCGTATCCCGGCAACATCTACGGAGAGACGCCGCACTCGGCGCTGGCGAACGAGATCACGTTCCTGGTCAAGGCGGTGGCGCCGGATCGCGACTACGTCACCGTGCACACCGTCGTCGGTGAGAGCGGGCAGGGGATCGTCGCGCTTCGCAAGCAGACCGGCGACACGACCGGCACGACCGGCCGCGCCTACGCGGCGACGTTGTTCGAGGCCGGCGCGATCGCGCGCCTGGCCCAGACCGCCGGCAAGACCTACGGCATCTCCGCGATCGTCATGACCCACGGCGAGACCGACTCGGGCAGCTCGACGTACAAGGACGACTTGATCCAGCTGCTGTCCGACTACAACACCGATCTGGCGGCGATCACCGGACAGGCGCAGAAGATCCCGATGTACCTCTCGCAGCAGCACGCTTACCCCAACGGCGCCGGCAGCGCGGGCCAGCGGCCGGTCGCGAACATCGTGCAATGGCAGCTCGGCGTCGATCACAAAGGGGACTTCGTGTGCATCGGCCCGCAGTATCAATATCAGGCGAATCCCAACAACGACGGCGTTCACCTGTCGGCGCTCGGCTACCGGATGCTGGGCGAGAAGGTGGGCGAGGTCTACTTCCAGCGCGCCGTCGCCGGCACCGACTGGCAGCCGCTCCAGCCGACCAGCGCCGACCGCAGCGGCCGCGTCGTCACCGTGCACTTCCAGGTGCCGGTGCCGCCCCTGGCCTGGGACACCGCGCTCGACGCGCCCGCGATCGCCGCCTGGGTCAACGGGCGCGGCTTCGAGCTGCGTGCCAGCGGCGCGATGGTCGGCATCGCGTCCGTCGCGATCTCCGGCAACGACGTGCAGGTCACCGCGGCGAGCGATCTGCCGGCGGCCGGGGTCGTGATCGGCTACGCGCTCAGCAGTCAGGGCGTGCAGATGACCGCGGCCTCGAAGGCGGTGCGCTGGGGCCAGCTGCGCGACTCCGATCCGTTCATCGGCTCGACGACCCACACGCCGAACCCGAACTACGCCGTGTCGTTCGAGATGACCGTGCCCTCAACTTGACGGAGCGATCTGCTCGCGCAGGCTGCCGGCGATCTCGAACGAGCGCAGGCGCGCCGGGTGGTCGAAGATCTGCGAGGTGATGATCAGCTCGTCGGCGCCGGTCTGCGCGACCAGGCTGCGCAGGCGGCGCGCGCACCGTCGCCGGCGAGCCGATCGCGGCGCAGGCCAGCACGTCGTCGAGCAGCGCCGCCTGCTGCGGGTCGAGCCGCGCTGGCGAAGTCGTCGACCGGCGGCGGCAGCGGCGTCGGCCGGCCGCTGCGCAGGTTGACGAAGGCCTGCTGCAGCGACGTCAGCAGCCGCTGCGCCTCGTCGTCGGTGTCGGCGGCGACCACGTTGACGCCGATCATCGACGTGCGGCCGCGCCAGCTGCGGCGACGGGCGAAAGCAGCGACGGTAAAGCTCGCAGCGCCTGCATCAGCTGCGCCGGCGCGAAGTGCGACGCGAACGCGTAGGGCAACCCGAGCGCCGCCGGCGAGCTGCGCGCCGTACAGGCTCGAGCCGAGGATCCAGACTCGGCACCTCGGCGCCCGCGCCGGGGACGGCGCGCACCCGCTGCCCCGGTTCGGCCGGGGCGAAGTAGCCCATCAGCTCGACGCACGTCGTGCGGGAAGTAGTCGACGGCGCCGGCCAGCGTGCGCCGCAGCGCGCGCGCCGTCAGCGGATCGGTGCCGGGCGCGCGCCCGAGGCCGAGATCGATGCGGCCCGGGATACAGCGCGTCGAGCGTGCCGAACTGCTCGGCGATCACCAGCGGCGCGTGGTTGGGCAGCATGATGCCGCCGGCGCCGACGCGGATCGTCGTCGGTGCCGGCGGCGACGTGCGCGATCACGACCGACGTGGCGGCGCTGGCGATGCCCGGCATGTTGTGGTGCTCGGCCAGCCAGTAGCGCGCGATAGCCCCAGCGCTCGGCGTGGCGCGCGAGGTCGAGCGGCGTTGCGAAGCGCCTTCCCGGCATCGCCGCCTTCGACGATGGGCGCCAGATCGAGCACGGAGAACGGAATCATCGCGTGAGGATGCCGCCCCGCGCGCGCTCCGTCGACCTCCGACGAACGATTCTGCTCGGGCCGCCGGCGCGCGGTTGCGCGGATCAGTTGCCGGGAACGTGGCCGATGCTGGCCGTCGGATCCTTCGATCCGCCGAGCACCAGCAACAGCGCCACCGTCGCCGCGGCCGCGACGCCGCCGCCGATCGCGATCCAGAACCAAGGCTTCTGCGTGAGCGATCGGTCGTCGGAATGCGCAGGCGCGCTCGATTGGGTCAGCAGCATCGGTGACGCCGAATTGCTCCCGGTCGAGATCGGCTCGATCGCCGGTGGCGGCGTCGGCAGCGACACCGGTGACGGCGCGGGCGGGGGCGACGGCGGCGGCGCTGGCGACGGCCCCACAAACGCGCTCGCCGGCGGCGCCGGCGCGGCTGACAAGGGTTTGGCTGGCGCGGGCTTGGCTGGCGCGGCCGCGGCGGGAGGCGCCGGCGTCACCGCGGTCGGGGGCAGCGGCCTGGCCGGTTCGGCGGCGCGTGTGCTCGCGGCGACGCCAACGGAGGTCTTCGCCGCCGGGGTCCCCGGTGGCCAGCCAGCCGGGGGCGGCACGGGGACTTCGGTGCGGTCGTGTTCGATCGCGCGCTTGAGCTCCTCGATCCGCTGGTCGATCTGGGCGCGACGCTCGTCGCGCCCGTAGACGCGTAGGTAATTCTGATACAGCGTCAGCGCGCGTTGCTTGTTGCCGGCCAGCCGGTGAGATTGGGCCGCGTTGTAAAGCAACGCCGGATCGGACTTCAGCTCGAACGCCTTCTCGAAGAACTCCGCCGCCTGCGCGTAGTGGCTGAGCGCGAACGCAGCCTTGGCCCGTTCGTGAAAGGCGCGTGCCTCCTCAGCGTCGGTCGGCACCGCATCACCCGCACCTGCCGCCGTCGCGCGCGCCGCCGGCATCAGCAGCCCGACGGCAACCACAGTGACCAAGAGTCGCACATGCAAGCAGCGAACGTTCATGACAGTCATGGCCGGCACCAGTGTAACAGAGGTAGCGATTGCTGGGAGCACCGGCTTTACGGTCACCCGCAAAGCCTGTTACAGTCACGCATGGCCAAGTATCGACTAAGCGCTTGGTCACGTTCGACTGGGGGCTCGGCGACGTGGTTGTGGATGGCGGCATGGTTGAGCGTGGCTTCATTGACCGTCGCTTGCACCAGCACGCGCCCCTGCAAGACCGGCACGTTGCTGGTGACGCTCACGTTCGACGGCACGGCCTCGCAGGCTGACAAGCTGTCGGTGTCGGTCAGCGTCGGCACCGGCGCGCCCATCGTGAGCTCGCTCGATCACGCCTCCGGTCAGGCGACCGGCACCGTCGAGGTCGATTTCCCCAGCGGCTATCCGCGCGGACAGAAGGTTTCGATCGCGATCACGGCGTCGAAGAGCGGCGCCCCGATTGGCGCTGGCAGCGTCGACCGCGTGCTGAGTGACGGGTGCGATGCGATCTCGGTCGTGGTGGCCGGCTCCTCCGGCGGCGTCGGCGGCAACGGCGGTGGCGTCGGCAGCGACGGTGGCGCCGGGAGCGACGCTCGCGACGGGGGCGACAGCGGCGTCGGCGGCGCCGGCGTGGGGGGCAGCGACGGCGGCAGCGACGCGAGGACCGACAGCGGGGTCGACGTCGCTTGCCCGACGGGATCGACGACGACCTGCGGGGGTTGCGTCAATCTCGCGACCGATCGCGCGCATTGCGGCTCGTGCAGCACGGTTTGCAACGCCGCTCAGGTCTGCAACAGCGGGTGCGTCACCGCGGTCGCCCCGACGATCGATTCGCGCGCCGACCGATCCGACCGGGTGGTTGGATCCGACCGGCGCGGCGCCGGTGGTCTCGGCCGGCGACACCGGCTACCCGAACGCGATCTACGAATGCCGCTCGGGCCCCGACGCCACCTTCACCGCGACCACGCCGGCGTGGGCGCCCTGCGATGGCGCCTCCGGCGTCGGCAGGAACCACGTGCCGACGCCGAACGCCGCGGTCCCCGAGGGGAACTACCGCACCGAGGTTCGCTATCGCGCCGACACCTACACCAGCCCCGCGGTGGCTACGCGCTATTACATCCATCACGCCCTGGACAAGGTCGCCACCTGCCCGCGCGCCGGCTTCCCCGCCGACGGGCCGCACTTCGCCGATACCGACTACTTCGCGGCGGCCCAGACGTTCGCCACCGCGAACCCGACGCTGTTCCCGGTCAGCACCACGTTTCCCGTGGGCTCGGCCATTCCGTTGCGCAGCGACGCGATCTACTTGCGCAACCCGTTCATCAAGATCCCGTTCACCGCGGTGGAGGAGACCGCCGGGATGTACGGGGGCAACGGCACCGGGTTTCCGTGGTCGTGGCCGACCGCTGGCAGCGACTACCTGTTCAACGAGCGGTCGCTGCGCCACGTCTGGGTGGCGAACCCGACGCGCACCATGATCCTGCTCAAGCGTCGCTACGTGCACCCCGTGAACACCACCACCCCGTGCGCGGATCAATACTGGGCCGGTAACCCCTATTCCGGCGTCGACTACCCGAAGCATCTGATCGCCTGCGAAGCCCTGGTGCTGAACACGCACGGCAACGGACTCTGCCTCACGACCGGTGGCACGGTCCCGACCCCGGTCGCCAACGAGTGGCCCGCCACCGGCGCCGGGACGGTGAGCGCGACCATGAACGGCACAACCGTCGTCGGCGTCGGCACCAACTTCGTCGGCGCGGCTGGTCGGGTCATCCAGATCCCGACGGTGACCGGACGCTGGTACAAGATCGCCCCGACGCCGGTCCCGACCGCGACGACCATCACCATCTCGCCGGCGTACGCCAACCCGACCGGGAGCGGTCTGTCCTACCGGGTCACCGCGATCGCGGCTGCCAACACGTACGACATGCGGGCGGCGTTCGCCAAGATGCACGCCGACGCGCACAACTACGCGACCGGCAAGACCGCGCCGGGGACGCCGTCGCCCAAGACCAAGTGCGAGACCCCCGGTTGCAATACGGGCCGCCCGTGGCTGACCTATCTGCCGCCGTAGTCGCGGACGGGACACTCCCGCAAGCGGCGATTGGATCTTGGCGCCGCGCGAGCGGTGCGATAGCGTTATTTGCCCCCCAGGCGCGCAGAAATGCGGTTCCTCTCGGTGTTAGAGACTGCGGTCTTGGCGCCGATACACGAAAATCAAGGGCACTTCGCCATCCCCTGGGGGGCATTTATCAAAATGGGAACCCTGAGAGGGTTCCCAAACCCTCCCGCGAAGGGCTCCGCCTGGCAGAGCCAGGCTCCGCCCACGCGATCGATGGGAACCCTTGAAAGGGTTCCCAAACCCTCCCGCGAAGGGCTCCGCCTGGCAGAGCCAGGCTCCGCCCACGCGATCGATGGGAACCCTGGGCTCGGCGTGGTTGAGCCGGGCTCCGGCCGTACGGCCGAGCTCCGGGGTCGAATTCGTTCGCGCGATCAGCGATCCCGCGCGCATCGAGGTCCAGCTTCATCGGCTGGCGGCGCGTGCGCGCGGCGCGCGGCTCGCGCGCCTGGTGCAGGACGGCCTGCGCCTGCGCCGCCTGCTCGAGGAGCCGCGCCGCACCAGCGTGCTGGTGGCGCGCGCGCTGGCCGACGGCAGCTTCTCGCCCGCCGCGGTGGCGATGCGTCCCGCGCAGCTCGGCGGCCGCGCGCGGCTGCTGGCCTCGCTGGCCCCCTTGGATCTGGTCGTGCACGCGGTGATTGCCGAGGAGCTGGCGGCGCGCCTGGAGCCGCGCCTGTCGCCGAACCTGTTCTCGTACCGCCGCGGCCGATCGTCATGGACGGCGCTGCGCGCGGTGGCGCGCGGCGTGTCGCGCCACCGCCGGCAGCACACCGACCCGCGCCAGCGCGGGCTGTTCGTCTTGCGCGCCGACGTCCAGGACTTCACCGACTCGTGGCCGCTCGACGACGGCGCGCCGCTGTGGCCCGAGCTGCAGCAGCTCACCGGCCTGTCCGACGGCGACCCGCACTGGCGCATGCTGCGCCGCCTGCTGGTTCCGGACCTCGTGACCCCGTCGGCGTCGGCGTCAGCGTCAGCGTGGCCGTCCCCGCTCGGGTCCGATCCGACCGTCCCGGCGCTCGCGGGCGGCGTCGAGCGGCGCGGCGTGCTCTTCGGCGCGCCGACGACCAACGTGCTGGCCAACCTCTATCTCGCGCCGCTCGACCAGCAGATGGAGGCGGTGCCGGGCATGCTGTACGCCCGCTTCGGCGATGACATCTTCTGCGCGCACGCCGACCTGGTCGCGCTGCGCGCGGCGCAGGCGGCGCTCGAGGCGATCGTCAGCGCGCGCGGTCTGCGCCTCAATCGCCGCAAGGTGCGCCTGCTGTTCTGGAACGGCGCCGGCCGTCGCTCGCCGGTGGCGCCGCAGATCGACGGCGCGCGCGAGGTGTCGTTTCTGGGCGGCGCGCTCTGTTTCAACGGCGGTATCGCGCTGTCGCCGCGCAAGTGGTCGGCGCTGGCCGGCGACCTGCGCGCGCGCGTGCGGCGGACCGCGGCGCTGCTCGGCGATGCGCCTGCCGCCGACCGGGCCGAGGCCTTGATCGACGTCGTGAACCGGAGCTTGTCGCTGCAGTCGCCGCTCGCGACCGACTACGCGCCGCTGCTCGCCAATCTGGTCAGCGACCGCCGCCAGCTCGAGCAGCTCGACTGGTTGCTGGCGCTGTGGATCGCCGAGGCGGTCAGCCGCCGTTCCGGCGTGCGGGCGCTGCGCGAGTTTCCCGGACGCCGACTGCGCGCGCTAGGGCTGCGGTCGCTGGTCAAGGCGCGCAACGGATGATGGCGCGCGCGCGCGGTTCGCTCGCCGTCGGTGCCGCCGCGCCGCCGGCGCATCGCTCGGGTCAGGCGCGGCTGTCGGCCTGGATCCGCTCGCGCGTCGCGGGGGATCGGGTGGTGGCGCTCGAGGAGGCGCTGCTCGGCGGGGCCTTCTGGCGGTTCGCGTTGCGGCGTCTGTGGGTCTTTCTGTTCGCGCGCGGGTGGGCCACGGCGCTGCACGTGCTGGAGCTGACCTTCCTGGCCGAGATCTTCTACGCGCGGCCGTTCGTGGCATCGCTGGCGTTGCAGAACGCGACGCTGATCATCGATGCCTTCTGGTGGGGCGCGCTCGAGGCGCTGCGGCGGCGCATTCGAGCTATCGGCGTGCGCACCGATGCGCGGGCGCTGACCGCGCGCTACATGACCGTGGCGTTGCTCGCCGGCCTGGGCGGTTGCGGTGTGCCGCTGGCGCGCGCGGCGGCGCGCTGGCGGGCGGGCGCGGCGCCGACGATGCTCGACGCCTACGCGCTGGTCTGCCTGCTGCGTCTCGCGCTCGACATGGTGCTGCGCGCGTTCTACTCGGGCGTCTACGCCTACGGCCGCGTGCATCGCCCCGCCTGGGCGGCGCCGCTCGCGCCGACGATCCTGGTCGGCCTGACCGTGGCGCTGTGGCCCTGGCTCGCGGGCTGGAGCTTCGTCGCGTCGCTGCTGGTCTCGGTGCTCTGCTCGCGCGCGCTGCTGTGGCGATTCACGCTGCGCGCGTATCGTCTGACGCGCGTGCCGCTGCCGGGCTGGCGCTGGCGCTGGCGCCTGGGGCTGCCGGGGCGCGGGGTCGACTGGCGGCTGCTGGGCGAAAGCACGCTCGCCGGCACGGCCAACCTGACCACCCGCCTGGCGTCGGTCGTGATGCTGGGGGCGGTGCTGCCGTCGCTGGGCACCGACGATCCAGAGGCGCAGCTGCTGGCCTTCGTGCTGCACCTCGCGGCGCCGCTGGTGCTGATCACCAGCCAGTGGAGCTTCATTTTTTATCACGACTGGAAACGCCTCGAGGCCGACACCGCCGCCGTGCTGGCGCATCAGCTGCATCGGGGATTGCTCGCGGTCGGCGTCTGCATCGCCGCGCTCGCCTGGGGCGTGACGGTGTTGTTGGTGTCGGGGTTCGCCGGCTGGCGGTGGGCGCCGGTCGGAACCGCGCTGCTGGCGCTGGCGCCCACCTATCTGGGGCTGTCGATCTGGACGGCGCTTCAGCTGCGCGGCTTTTCGCGCGGTGAGTTCGTATCGCAGGCGCTGAGCGCGATCGTGGTCGTTGGCGCGGTCGCTGTCGGCGGCGTCGTCGCCGCGCGCGGCAATAGTGACATCGGTGGCGGTGCCGCCGCCGCGATCGCCGATCCCCGGGTCTGGTACTGGACGCTGGCCGGTTGTCCCTGGTTGGCGGTGGTGGCGCACGGGGTGCTCGCGCGCTGGGTGCGCGCGCCTTCAGCGCTCGCGCCGGTGACCTTGGACGGGTGGGTGCATCGGCTCGGCTTGCGGCGGGGTCCCGTCGTCGTCTGGCGCGCGCGGCTCGCGGGGCCGCGCGCCGGCGCGATCGCCGAGGAGGTGGGCCGCCTGTTTGCGCGGCGGGGCCAGGTCGTCGCCTGGCGCGGGTGGCTGTTCGCCTACGACGCGCGCGCCGTCCACGGCCTTCGCGTCGGGCGCGACGAATGGGTGGCCCGGTGCGCCGGTCTGCTCGCGAGCCTCGAGATGCATCGGGCGCCGACCGGCGCGCGCGCTGCCGAAGAGCTGGTGCGCCTCGGCTGGCTCGCGCCGCCGGCGCCCGGCCTGGACGCCGGCACGCTGGCGCAAGAGCACGCGCGGCTGTTTCCCGAGGGCTTTGTCCTGCAGGTGGGGCGGCGCGCGCCCGCGGTCTTCGTCGCGCTGCCCGCCGAGGTGCGCCAGGCGATCTGGCGCGACGCGATTCGCCGCACGACCGGTGCGCGGCGCCAGGCATCGGCGGCGTCGCCGGTGTGGCGGGTCACCGCGTTTGCGCCGCGCGGCGCGCTGACCCACGTGTTCGTCCGGCCGCGCCTGGCCGCGGGATCGACCGGCGGGGCCAGGCCCGTTGGTGTCGCGCCGCAAGATCCACCCGCCGAGCAGGTGTGGGCCACGCGGCTGCGTCAGTCGGCCTGGCGCGTCCCCGCCGGCGGCGAGGCGGCGCCGCCGGACACCCACTCGGATACGCACTCGGATACGCACCCGGACACCCACTCGGAATTGGGCTGACCGCGGCTCAGCCCAGCGCGCGCGGCAGCTTCACGACCAGCTCGCAGCCGCGACCGGGACCCTCGCTGAAAGCCCGCACCGATCCGCCGTGCATCTTGACCAGGCTGCGCACCATCGTGAGGCCGATGCCTAGCCCCCCCTGCGCGCGGTCGAGGGAGCGGGTCTCCTGGACGAACAGATCGAACGCGTTCTCCAGCAGGTCGGGGCTCATCCCCGCGCCGTCGTCACGCACGCGCACCAGCGCGTCGCCGTCTTCCACCGACAGGTCGAGCTCGACATGCCCGCCGCGGTCGGAGTACTTGGCGGCGTTGTCGAGCAGGTTCGCGAACACCTGAACCAGGCGGGTCGGATCGGCTTCGATCAGGACCGGCGCGGGCGCTGGCTTCACCGACAACCTCTGTTGCTTCTCGACGAGCAACGGGCGGCTGATCTCCACGGCTTGCAGCAGGATGTCCTGCAGATCCAACCGCTCCTTGCGCAGCTCGATCTTGCCCTGGCTGACGCGCGAGATGTCGAGCAGATCATCGAGCAGCCGCTTCATGTGCTGCACCTGCTGCGCGATCACGTTGCGGTAGGTGGCCGCCAGCGCGGGGTCGCGCTGATCGACCAGCCCCAGGATCTCGACCGAGCTCAAGATCGGCGCCAGGGGATTGCGCAGCTCGTGCGACAGCATGGCGAGGAACTCGTCCTTGCGGCGGTCGGCGTCCTTCAAGTCTTGCCGGGCGCGCTCTTGTTCGTGCACGTCGATCAGCGTGCCGATCCACTCGCGGATCGATCCGTCGGGGTTGCGGATCACGACCGCGCTGGTCTCGCTGAAGCGATACTCGGCGCTGGCCGCGTGCCAGATGCGGCAGGGCAGCCGCTTGAACGATCCCGTGGCGACCGCGTCGGCCGCGACATCGTCGATCTTGTGGCGATCCTCCGGGTGAATGGCCAGCCTCCAGTTGCTGCCCTGGTGCTGCGCCCAGGTTTGCCCGGTGAACGCCTCCCACGCCGGTTGCGGTTCGACGAAGTCACCGACGGCGTCCGTTCTCCAGACGAGTGAGGTGATCGCCCCGGCCAACGATCGGTAGCGCTCTTCGCTGCGCAGCAGCGCCCGTTCGAGCTCGCGCCGGTGGGTGATGTCGGTTATCACCGCCACGCTGCCGTCAATCTGCCCGCGCGCGTCGAGCGTCGGAGCCACGGCCATCTGCAACGATCGCGGACCCAGCACCCGGTACGGCAGCTCGGCCTCGAACTCGAACGTCTCGCCGCCCAGCACGCGGTCCAGGGCCTTCTCGATCACGGCGTACGCCTCGTCGCCGATGATCTCGCGCAGGGGCTGTCCGATCAGCTGTTCCGGCGTCTTGCCGAAGCGGGCGGCGTTGGTCTTGTTGGTCCAGATCAGTCGGCGCTCGAGGTCGCAGCGGGCAAAGAGCGCCGGGGTCGAATCGACCACCAGCTGCAGCTGCTCGCGCGCCTCCCTGATCTTCTGCTCGGCGAGCTTGAGGTCGGTGATGTCTTGACAGGTGCCGAGCAGGCGGGTCGGCCGTTCGCCGTCGCCTCGCTCGACGTTGGTCCAGGAGTGGATCACCCGCACCGTCCCGTCGGGGCGAACGATGCGGTATTCCTTCTCGTAGCTGCCGCCGCGCTTCAGCCCGGCGCTGGCCATCGCCTGCATCCCCTCGCGATCGTCGGGGTGAACCGACGCCACGAACATCCGGTGGGTCATCTTGGTGCTGGCCGGGTCGTAGCCAAACATCCGGTAGGCTTCGTCGGACCATTCGAGGTCGCGCAGAGGCGGGCCCTCGCCCTCGTTGAGGGTCGCCTCCCAGCTGCCGACGTGCGCGGCGGCTTGCGACTCCGCGAGCATGCGCTCGCTGTGCAGCAGCGACCGTTCGGCACGCCTCCGGTCGCTGACGTCGACCAGCAGCGCCGCGAAGCCACGAACCGCGCCCTCCGCGTCGCGATGGGGCACGTACGTCACGTGGACGTCGCGCGTTCGGCCGTCGTTGCAGCGGACCTGGTTGTCGAACGAGAGCTCTTCGCCGGCCAGGGCGCGCTCGACGTGCTGCCGGACCTTCGCCCAGCCGTGCGGGCCCATGACGTCGCTCATGGTGCGACCGCGAAGCTCCCCGTGCGTGGTGTCGAACCAGCGGCGAATAGGTCTCGTTGGTCCACACGTACCGGGCTTGATTGTCGACGTAGGCGACCAGCGCCGGTAACGCGTTGACGACGGTCACCAGGTGCTCTCCGCTCGCGCGCGACGTCTCGGTGTGGGCGACGCTGCCGGCGATGTCGTGGAAGACGCTCACGACGCGTCCGTCGGCCAGCGCGCGGGTCTTCTCTTCGACCAGCAGACAGGAACCGTCGTGTCGCAGCAGGCGCCGGCGCCTGCTGCGCGTCTCACCGCTCCGACCGGTGCCGGGTGCCGCGGGCGGCGGTTGCCGATCTTGATCGTCGGGATGGGTGAAGACCGCCAGGCTCTGGCCGACGAAATTCTGCGTCGCGCGGCCGAGGAGTTGCGACGCCGCGCGGTTGACCTGCAGCACCTCGCCCTTCAGGCCGGTGACAAAAACCGCGTCCGGTAGCTCGTCGAACAGGTCCACCGAAAAGGGCTCAACGGTGGTTCCAGGTTTCGGCACCGCGCCAGTGTCTCGCGGTGCCCTCCCGCGGGCAAGGCGCCGTCCGACGGCACCCGGGGATGGGGCGTTTAGCGATTGACGTTTGGCGATTGACGGGGCGTGCGGGGCGATTGGCTACGCGGGCGCGACGTCGTCCAGCTCGGTCGTGATGCGCTGAAGCGCGGCGAGATCGACCGGCTTGATCAGGTGATGGTCGAAGCCGGCGCCGCGCGATCGCAGGAAGTCCTCGTCCCGGCCGTAGCCGGTCACCGCGATCAGCGCGGCGCGATCCAGCCCCGCGTCTCGGAGCGCGGCCGCGACGGCGTAGCCGTCCATGCCGGGCAGGCCGATGTCGATCAGCACCATCTCGGGCGCGGCGGCCGCCGGCACCGCGGCCACCGCCAGCGCGGCCGGGCCGTCGTGGGCCAGCGTCACCTGGTGACCGAGCAGCGCCAGCAGATCCCCCAGGCTGCGCGCGGCGGCCACGTTGTCGTCGATCACCAGCACGCGCAGCGGACGCGAGCCCCCGGCGCCGATCGCGCGCGGCGCGATCGGCGCGGCGATCGTGGTGGAGGCCGGTGCGCAGGCAACTTCACCACCAGCTCGCAGCCGCGACCCGGCCCGTCGCTGAAGGCGCGCACCGACCCGCCGTGCATCTTGACCAGACTGCGCACCATCGTCAGGCCGATACCCAGCCCGCCTTGCGCGCGGTCGAGCGAACGGGTCTCCTGCACGAAGAGATCGAAGGCGCCGTCTCCAGCAGGTCGGGGCTCATGCCGACGCCGTCGTCGCGCACGCGCACCAGCGCCTCGCCGCCGTCGGCCGACATCTCGAGCGCGATGTGTCCGCCGTGGTCCGCGTACTTCGCGGCGTTGTTGAGCAGGTTCGCGAACACCTGGACGAGGCGGGTCGGATCGGCCTCGACCAGGACCGGCGCCGGCGGCTTCGTGACCGACAGCTGCTGCTTCTTCTCGGTGATGAGCGGTCGGCTGACGTCGACGGCCTGCAGCAGGATCGCCCCCAGATCCAGCGCCTCCCGGCGCAGCTCGATCTTGCCCTGGCTGACGCGCGAGACGTCGAGCAGATCGTCGAGCAGGCGCTTCATGTGCTGCACCTGCTGCGCGATCACGTTGCGATAGGTGGCCGACATCTCGGCGTCGCGCTGATCGACCAGCCGGAGGATCTCGACCGCGCTCAGGATCGGCGCCAGCGGATTGCGCAGCTCGTGCGACAGCATCGCGAGAAACTCGTCCTTGCGCCGGTCGGCCTCCTTCAAAGCCCGCAGCGCGAGCTCGCGCTCATGAACGTCGACCATCGTGCCGATCCACTCGCGGATCGAGCCGTCGGGGTTGCGGATCGCCACTCCGCCGGTCTCGCAGAAACGAAAGTCGTTGCTGGCGGCGTGCCACAGGCGCATCGGCACGCGTTCGAACGATCCGGTGCTCATCGCTTCGCCGAGACCGGCGGCGATTTGGCCACGGTCATCGGGGTGGATGGCGTCGACCCAGCCCCGGGCCTGATATTGTGCCCAGGTCTGACCGGTATAGCCCTCCCACGTTGGTTGCGGCTCGACGATCTCCCCCGTGGCGTTCGCGGTCCAGACCACCGAGGTGATGATCCCGACCAGCGAGCGGTAACGCTCCTCGCTCAGCCGCAGCGCCTGTTCGAGCGCGTGCCGGTTGGTGTTGTCGGTGATGACCGCCACCCATCCGTCGGGAGCGCCGGCGGGGTCGAACGTCGGCGCGATGACCATCTGGATCGAGCGCTGCCCGAGGCTCGTGTAGTACAGCTCGCCCTCGAACTCGACCGTCTCGCCGTCACGCAGCACGCGGTCGAGGTGACCCTCGACGACGTGATAGGCCTCCTCGCCGATGATCTCGCGCAACGGCTTCCCCACCAGATCTTCGGGCGTCTTGCCGAAGCGGGCGGCGTTGCGCTTGTTGGTCCAGACCAGCCGGCGCTCGCGGTCACCGCGCGCGATGATCGCCGGGGTCGAGTCGACCACCAGCTGCAGCTGCTCGCGCGCCTGACGCACCTCTTGCTCGGCGAGCCTCCGTTCGGTGATGTCCTGGCAGGTGCCGAGCAGGCGCGTCGGCTTGCCGTCGGTGCCCGGCTCGACGCTGGTCCAGGCGTGGATCATCCGCACCGTCCCGTCGGGGCGCACGATCCGAAATTCCTTCTCGAAGCGTCCCCCACGCCGGCGGCCGGCCTCCGTGGTGGCGCGCGTGGCCTGGCGGTCATCGGGGTGGATGGACGCAACGAACAGCCGGTGGTTGACCTCGACGCTGCCGGGTTCGTAGCCGAAGATGCGGTAGTTCTCGTCCGACCAGAGCAGCGAGTCAGGCTCCACGTGGTCGCCTTTGTTGAACGTCGCTTCCCAGCTGCCCACGTGCGCCGCGGCCTGCGACTCCGCGAGCATGCGTTCGATGTGTTGCAGCGCCTGTTCGGCTCTTCTCATCTCGCTGACGTCGTTGACCAGGCCCACGAATCCCCGCACCCGCCCGCTCGCATCCCGGTGCGGAACGTAAGAGGCGCGGACGTCGCGCGCCGGGCCGTGGCTGTAGATCATCTTGCTGTCGAAGGAGACCTCGTCGCCGCCGAGGACCCGCTCGATGTGATCGCGAATGGTGCTCCAGGCAGCGGTGCCCAGGACCTCGCTCACGTGGCGACCGACGAGCTCTTCAGGGGAATAGCCGAACCAACGGTGATAGGCTGCGTTGCCCCAGACATAGCGCGCGTCGTTGTCGACGTAGGCGATCAGCGCCGGCAGCGCGTTGGCGGCGAACAGCAGCTGCTCCCGGCTGTCGCGCAGCTGGTCGGCGTCGGCGACGGTCGTGGTGACGTCGTGAAGGACGCTCATGATGCGTCCGTCGGCCAGCGCGCGCATCCTCTCGTCGACGGCGTGATAGCTGCCGTCGGGGTGTCGCAGCCGGCGACGTCTTGTCAGCGTCGGCAGGTCAGAGCGCCTGCGGCGACTGCAGCGTCGAGATCGTCGGCCTGGCCGGGATCGAACGCCGCCGCCGGAATCAAGCGTTGCAGGTCGTCGGGGTGGGTGAAGGCGGCGAGGCTCTGTCCCAGCAAGTCTTCTCTGACCTGCCCCAACACCTCGGTCGCCGTCTGATTGACTTGCAGGATGCGGCCCGCCCTGTCGGTCACGAATACGGCGGCGGGCAGCTCTTCGATCAGATCGATCATCGACATCGACGGAGGTAGCGGGCCCGCTGATCGCTCCACGGCGGCAGTCTCGCGCGGAGCGGGTCCGCGGGCAAGCCACGGCTCGAGCTTTGCGCGGCGCGCCTCGAGCGATCGCCAACGCGTGCGGCGCTGCGAGTTCACTTGCGCCGGATTCGCCACTCCTTTACCATCGCCCCGATGGCTGAGCCTGAGGGGGGTCTGCGGATAGTCGTCGCTGACGACAACACCTTCATGGCGAGCAGCCTCAAGGTCTTGTTGGAGCTCTGGGGGCACAGCGTGACGCCGGTCTACGACGGGCGCGCGGCCTTGGCGTTGATTTGCGAGCTTCGACCGGATGTCGCGTTGCTCGACCTTCGGATGCCGTTGCTCGACGGGCTCGAGGTGGCGCGTCGGGTTCGGGCCGAGCCCGATCCGGGCACCGTGGCGCTGATCGCCGTGACCGGGTCGGCCGATCCGTCGGATCGCGTGCGGACCCGCGCCGCCGGATTCGACGAGCATCTGGTCAAGCCGATCGACCTGCAGGAGCTGCGCGCTCTCTTGCGACGACCGCGACGCGAGAGCGCCCGGTCCGGGGGGCCTGCCTCCTCCATCGTCGTCGGCCGTCCGGTTGTCTGAAGAACCGGGCATTCCCTAGGGGGCCCGCACTAGGTCTTCGTTCGCGCTCGCGTTGGCGTTGGCGCTCGTACGCGATGTCGGCGCGCGCGCCTCGCGCCGACGCCGTCAGATCGGGTGAATGCCCAATCAACCCGCAGATCCGATTCGGGAGCGAACTGGATTTGCGTAAACCACGACACGCGAACCTTGCCGCGCGAAAAGCGCGACGCAATTTGCCCCGTCATGATCAGCCTCGCGCGGCGACTGGTTCGGGATCGATTCGTCGGGTCGGTCGTTGCCGCCGGGGTGCTTGGCGTCCACTCGGCGGCGGCCCAGGAGATCCCGCCGCCGCCGGCGGTGTCGGCCCCACCACCGGCGGCGCCGCTGCCCGAAGCCGTCCCGCCGCCGCCAGCGCCGCCAGCGGCCGAGCCGTCGCCGGAGGCCGCTGCGGCCGCCGAGGCAGCCAAGAACGACGCCATCCAGATGGAGGTCTACGGCTTCGCCATGACCGACTTCGGGTACAACTTCGGCCAGAGCGATCCCGCCTGGTTCGATGTCGTGCGGCCCACCAAGCTGCCGGCGGTCGCAAACGAATTTGCCCCCAACGGAAATCTCTTCGCGGGCGTTCGCCAGAGCCGCTTGGGCGTGAAGATGGACGCGCCCACGCCGCTCGGCAACCTCAAGACAACCTTCGAGTTCGAGATGTTCGGCGTCGGCGTCGACGCGGGGCAGACGACGTTCCGCCTGCGCCACGCCTACGGCGAGCTCGGGGCCTTCGGCGCCGGTCAGACCTGGAGCCCGTTCATGGACATCGACGTCTTCCCCAACTCGCTCGAGTACTGGGGCCCGAACGGAATGGCGTTCTTCCGCAACGTCCAGGTGCGCTGGATGCCGATTCGCGGGGAGACCCGCCTCACGTTCGCGTTCGAGCGACCGGGCGCCAGCGGCGACGCCGGGGTCTACGCGGATCGCGTCGAGCTGACGGACATCAAGGCGCGCTTCCCGTTGCCGGATCTCTCGGGCGAGTTCCGCTACGGCGCTCCCTGGGGATACGTCGAGCTCGCGGGGTTGGTTCGTTACATCTCATGGGTCGACCTGGGGATGCAGCCGGGCGACCTCGCGGGCAACGCGATCGGCTGGGGCTTCAACGCCAGCTCGAACATCAAGCTGTTCAAGAAGAACGTCCTCAAGCTGCAGGTGCTGTACGGCCAGGGCATCCAGAACTACATGAACGACGCGCCGGAGGACATCGGGATCAAGAACAACCCCGGCAACGTGAACAAGCCGATTGAAGGCGTCGCGTTGCCGGTGCTCGGCGTGGTCGCGTTCTTCGACATCTACTGGACCGACCGCTTCAGCTCATCAATCGGCTACTCGCTGGTGAACATCGGCAACTCGGACGCCCAGGGGCCCGACGCCTTCAAGCGCGGGCATTACGCGCTGGCCAACGTGCTGTGTACCATCGTCCCCAACGTCATGTTCGGCATCGAGGGGCAGTTTGCCCGCCGAGAGAACAACACCGACGGCTTCAGCTACAACGACTATCGCATTCAGTCTTCTTTCAAATTCAGCTTCTCGAAGAAGGTGGGAGGTCCCCGATGACTGTGCCGGTGAAAGCTCGTTCTCTGGTCAACCTGGCGATCCTCGGCCTGGTCACCGCGGTCACCGCGCTGCTCCTCGCGCGGCGGACCGCGGCCAACCCAGGGCCGGCCGCGCGCGAAGACATTCAGCAGGCGCTCAATCAGGCCTACGCCAAGTACAAGGGGTTGAAGGAAGGGAAGAACGCCGACTACATCCCGGTCCTGGCCAAGGTCGACTCGAACCTGTTCGGGATCGCCCTGGTGACGGTCGACGGCAAGATCTACACGACCGGCGACGTGAAGTCGGAGGTCTCGATCCAATCGATCAGCAAAGTCTTCACGATGGCGCGGGTGATCGAAGACTCGGGCCAGGAGGCGATCTACAAGAGCGTCGGCGTCGACGCCACCGGCATGCCGTTCAACTCCATCGACGCCATCGAGGCCAACAAGGGCCATGAAATGAACGCGCTGGTGAACCCGGGCGCGATCACGACCACGGGGATGGTCCAGGGCGCCAGCGCCGACGCGATCTGGGACAAGATCATCGGGACCTACAACGCCTTCGCGGGACGGAAGCTCTCGGTCAACCAGGACGTCTACAAGTCGGAGGCGGCGACCAACGAGCGCAACCAGGCGATTGCCGTGCTCATGCACGCCTACGGCGTGTTGAAGGAGAAGCCCGAGGAGGCCACCGACCTCTACACGCGGCAGTGCTCGGTCAACGTCAACGCCATCGACCTGGCCAACATGGCCGCGACGCTGGCCAACGGGGGCAAGAACCCGATCACGGGCATCCAGGTCGTTTCCACCAAGAACGTCCCCGCGATCCTGGCGGTGATGGCGACGGCGGGGCTGTACGATGACTCGGGCAAGTGGCTCTTCCACACCGGCTTGCCCGCCAAGAGCGGCGTGGGCGGGGGAATCATCGCGGTCTCGCCCGGCAACTTCGGCATCGCCGCGATCTCGCCGCCGCTCGATGCCGCCGGCAACAGCGTCCGCGCGCAGGCGGCGATCACCCAGATCTCGAACGCGCTCGGCGGAAACCCGTTTGCCTCCACGCCCAGAAAGCCGTCGACTGACGTGCGGCCGTGAACGTCGGCAGCGAGGGACCGCGCGGCGCGGCCCTTCGACCGCTGCGGCTCGCGGCCGCCATCGGGGGCGTCGTTGCGCTGGCCGCGCTCGCCCTGTTTGCGCCCAAGGCATCGGTCGCACAGGCGCGGCAGGGCGCCAAGCCGGAGCGCGGCTACCAGCTCAACGACTGCCACCTGCACCTGACCAACTATATTCAGGAGGGGATCGACATCCACAGCTTCCTGCGCTCGATGGGAACCAGCGTCGGGCGCGTGGCGGTCTTCGGCATCCCGCTGCAGCAGCAGTGGTCGTTCCGCGTGTCGGGTGACTACGCGCCGACCTACTACCTACAGACCGACGCGCCGCTCTACTACTACTCGTTCACCGACGCGCACATCGCGATGGAGTACCGCTCGCTGCAGCGCCGTCGAGCAGGCGCGCTTCGATCCGATGATCACCGGGTTCAACCCGACCGATATGTACGCCGCGGATCATATTCGTCGCGTGCTGCTGACGTTCCCCGGCGTCTTCTCGGGGATCGGCGAGTTCTCCATCCACAAGGAGTTCGTTTCGGCGAAGGTTGCGGGCGAGGTCGCCAGCCTGCAGGACCCGGCCCTCGACCGGCTGGTCGACTTCGCGGCCGAGGTGGGGCTGGTGGTCCTGATCCACAACGACATCGACGTCCCCTTCCCGAAGCCGGGCGCCAAGCCGGCCTACCTCGACCAGATGGTGGCGTTCTTCAAGCGGCACCGGAAGGCGACGATCATCTGGGCGCACATGGGCGTCGGCCGCGTGATCCATCCCATCGCCGACCACGGCGCGACGATCGAACGACCTGATCGAAGATCCCGAGCTGAATCACGTCTCGTTCGACATCTCCTGGAACGAGGTCGCCAAGTACGTGGTGGCAAGCCCGGAGAGCCTGCGCATCTCCGCGGACGTGCTGGGGCGCCACCCCGACCGGTTCATCTTCGGCACCGACGAAGTGGCGCCCCCCAACCAGGAGGCGTACTTGGGCGTCTACCGGCAGTACGAGCCGCTCTGGGGCCTGCTCTCTGCGCCGGCGAAGGAGAAGATCCTCAAGGGCAACTACGAGCGCCTGTTCGACGAGGCGCGCCGCCGCGTGAGGGCGTGGGAGCGCGCCAACGTTCGCGTCGCGCAAAAGGCCCGGTGAGCCGGGCCATTCGCAGGTGACTCAGGGGCTGGTCACGCCGGTGACCACCATGCTGATCCACTGGCCGTTGAACGGCGCGTCGAAGTTGAAGGTCGGGTTCGACGCTCGGGCCACCGGCTCGACGGTCGTGAGAACGATCGGCGCCGCGCATACGGTGCCATCGTTCTGCGCCGGCCCGCAGTTCTTGATCTGGCTGCAGTTGGAGTCCGCAGCCACCAGACGGACCGTGGCGCCCCCCTGCGCCTGAATTGAAGCAAAGTAGTCAATCCCGTAGGTCGTGTGGTTGGAGACCCCCGGCGGAATCAGCGAGTTGAGAAAGTAACTGGTCTGGGTGGCGTCGGGGTTGGTGACCCGCAGCATGTAGACGCCGTAGGCGTCAGCCGTCGTCGGAGTGCCGCCGGTGGCGAAACCGTCGGCCGCCGGCGACAGCGACATGCCGTTTTGGTCGACGGCTCCGGTGTACATCTTGGCCTCGACCTCGCCCTGAACATGCAACGTGATCGTGTACGGCGTTCCAGGCGTCCCTCCGAGCGTGAGGGTGCGATCGGTCAAAAGCACGCCGCTGAGCGCCCGGTCGGTCGAGTTCAAGGGCGGGCAGACGCCATTGACATTCGCGCATATCGCCGCCGCGGTATCGCGCAGGCAGGGCGCCAGCAGCATCTGACCGTTCAGCGCCTGAGCGACGCTGCCCAGTCCGCCGCCCGCGCCACCGGTGCCGCTCGTTCCCCCGACACCGCTGGCTCCGCCGACGCCTCCCGTGTTCCAGTCGACCGAGATGGAGATCTGTCCCGCTCTCTCCATGACCAGCGCGACTGCGACTGGCGTCCCGGGCGTCAGCACCGCCGACGCCGGGTCGCTGACCCAGCTGGGGATGACCGTCGCGGTCAGGCTGCTACAGCGCACGTTGAACGCCTCCGCCTTCACGCTCACCGAGCCGAGTGGCAGCCCGGAGAGCGTCCCCGTGGTCGCGCGTCCCGGTGTGAGGGGGAGGGTTCGAACCGCCCCCGCTGAACCCGAAGCGTCGGTCACGGTGATCCGGAGACAGCTGGCGTCTGCAGGACCGGAGGAGATCGCCAGGTTGATGACGCCGAGCTCTTCCTGACTTCCCGACTGGCACGCAACGATGGTCAGGGCCCCCAGCAACAAGAATGCCGACCGCAATATTGAGCTATGCATGGTGTTCTCCTCCCGCCCGACGCGGAGATCAAAAGGTGAGCGCGCAAATGTGAAACCACCCGAACTGACAAACCCTAAGTGACGGGCTTTTCAGTTGTCGTTCCACAAATCGACACGCCCAATGATCACCGGCCAAAATGGCCCGAGGAAAAACAAAGTGAACGCGCGCTGGAATATCTCGAACAAAGAACGTTTGAGCGAAACGCCGAACGCCGCGACGTCCACCGCGGCGACCACCCGTCGCCCGCTACAGCTCTTCGAGCGACTTCAGAATCTCGGGGATCAGCTCGCGGCGAATCTCGATGAGCGAGGGCTGGACCGCCCGAGTCGGCGCGAATATCTGCTCGCCATCTGGACCGGCGTAGCTGCCTTCCACGGTGTCGTCGTCGAAGCGAAACTCCCGCGGCGCCGGCTCCGGTTCAGCGTTGGCGCTGGGATGAGGTCGCGCGGCGTGGCGCGCCGCCGGCGCTGGCGCGGCGTCGGCCGTCGCTGCCGGCGATGCAGCGCGCGCCAGGACCGCAACGCCGGCGGCAATGGAAGGCCGGTGTCGACCAGGCGCGCGCGAGGACGGCACCGCCATCGGCGTCTCGGCCACCGGCGCGCGGTCGGGAACCGACGAGGCGGTGCCGACGGCTCCCGCCAGCGCGAGGCCGAGCGCCGTCGCCTGCGCGCCGTGCCAGCCGACGAACACCACCCGAACCCCCTGCACGAGGCTGCGCAGCCGGGCGAGCGCGCGGTTGACGCGCGTGCGCGCCGTGGCCGGCAGGGTGTCGAGGCGCGCCGCCACCGCGGCGAAAGGAAGGTCTCCCTGGTAACGCAACAACGTCGCCTGGCGCTGATCGCGCGGCAGGGTCAGCAGCGCGCGCCGAAGCGTGCGCCGGCGCTCGCGCGTCAGGAGCTGCGCCTCCGGATCGCCGTGCCCGCATGGCGGCGCCAGCTGGGTGGCCAGCTCGTCGCGCCGGTGCTGCACCCGCCACTCGTCGATGACGCGGTTGCGCGCGACTCGTTCGAGCCAGGCCCCCGGGCGATCGGCCGCCCCGCCGCTCTCGAGCGCGCGGACGGCCAGGTCCTGCGCCAGATCGTCGGCGGCATCGCTGGCGCCGCGCCGCGCGATGCGCGCGGAGATCCCCCGTACCTCTGACCACCAGGCCCCATCGAAGAAGATCCGGTTCATTCGGCACCTCCGAAGTGATCGACGAGCGAGCGGCCGGTTCGTTCCCCTGCGATTCTACCTCCAACGGCGCCCGGCGCGCGCGCCGGGATCGTCGGTCGAACCGGAAATCAGCGCGGGGTCCAGCGCCGGAGCGTGAGGATGAAGCGGGTCTCCGACTCGACGCGGTCGTAGGTCAAGCGACCACCATGGGCGGCAGCGATGCCGCTCGACAGGGAGAGGCCAAGGCCGGTCCCCTTGCCGATGTCCTTCGTGGTGAAGAACGGCTCCATGATCCGGGGCGCAATCTCGGCGGGCACGCCCGCACCGCTGTCGGTGACGGCGATCTGCACCTCGCCGTTCACCACCTGGGTCACGATCCGCACCAGACGGGTCGGCCATTGCGCGACCGCGTCGTACGCGTTGGCCAGAAGGTTCAGCAGGACCTGCGAGATCTGCGAGCCCCGGCAATTGACGTAGAGATCCTCCGGGATCTCCTCCACGCGCAGCTCGATCTCCTGCGATTGAAACCGGTGCAGGCACAGCTCGACGGTGTCATTGACGATCGACAGCACGCTCTCCGGCCGCAGCGGGTCATTGTCGACCTGGCGCGCAAAGAAGCCGAGAGCGGCCACGATGCGGCGGATCCGCTCGACCGTCTTGTCGATCTCGGCCGCGGTCTTCAGCACGCTGGGCAGATCCAGCCGGTCCCTGGCCGCCAGCACGTGCAGCTGCTGCACCCGCAGCCGGATCGCCGTGAGCGGGTTGTTCACCTCGTGCGCCACGTTGGCGCTCATCTCGCCCAGCGCTGCCATCTTCGCGGCGATGATCGCGGTCTGTCGTGTCTCGGCCAGCTCGCGCTCGGTTTGCCTGCGTTCGGCGATGTCGAGCCGCAGCGCGCGCTCGACCCGCGCGTTGGCGCGGCTCATCTGGGTCAGCGTGAACAGCACGATGCTGAGCGCCACGATCGCGGAATAAAGGTGATAGTGCGACGCCGAGTAGCTGGCGGGCGGGTTGGACAGGTGCGCCAGCAGTCCCGATTCGGTCAGCGAGAACCCGATCACCGGCAGGGCAACGCCGATCGCGATCGCGGCGCGGTCGTCGATATCGAACAGCGCAAACGGCACCGCGGCCAGCGCGAGGAACAGCAGGTCGGACCCGCTGTTGGCGCCGAGCCCGATCGCGTCGCTCAGCGCCAACAGATTGCAGACCGTGACGAACGCGAGCCGCGCCGCCGTCCGCTGGCCAAGCCAGTTCAGCAGCGCCAGCGAGATGAAGATCAACGCCGCCAGCACGTCCATCGCCAGCATCCAGCCCGGCGCCTCCACGCGGTCGATGGGGATGGCGACGAGCATCAGCACCGTGCCGAACAGCGACGCCGCGTTGCTGAGCCGGATGCGCTTCGCGAGCTGATCCGGGAGCGCCGGCGTGACCCCCAAATTGAGAAAAGACGCTACGTGGCTCCCCATCTGTCCCCTCGCGTGAACGGACATCACCCGGGGACACGATCTGCCATCTTTCGGAGAAAATGACCATGGCAAGCCGGTCAAAGAGCCGTCGGGCGACACGGCCGGGCTGCGCGTGGCAGGGGTTGTCGGACGGCCTGGATCTAGCGCCGTGACGATGATCGCGCGGCCGGGGGCGGATCGCCGATCGTCGTCGTCGTCGTCTCTTCGCCTTCGGGTAAGGTGATCGACTCGCGCCGGTATTCGCGGCCGAGAGCGGCCAGCTCGTCGAGGAGGCTGCCGCCGCCCCCGCGCGGTGGGGACGGGCTGGGCCAGGAGACGACAATGCCGGAGGTTCCGCGATCCTCACTGCCACTGCTGGGGTCGTGCGACGGTGTGTTCATGTCGGGGCGGCCTGCCGAGGATCCCGCTATCGGCGGGTTTTCGGCACAGCTTGACACATACCTACCCCGCAAACGTAGGTCGCGCCGACCCGGTCGGCAATAGCGTCAAGAGCGCAGGCTGGGCTCGTCGGGAGTCTTGTTCCAGCCCGCCCAGATCGACTTGGCGAACGGGAAATGGGCCTGCAGCGCTTGCCAGAAGAAGTACGAGACGCGGCTGCTCAGCGTGTCGAGCACCGCTCGCTCGGGCGCGGCCTCGTCCCCATCGCGCACGATCTGCTCGGCCAGCTTCCCGAGATGCAGCTGCGCCGCCGCGCGTCCGGTCTCTTCCCGCCGGCGCGCAAAACCGACCACGCCCACGGCCGGCCCGCCCGGGCTGAGATGGATGGGGACCGAGACGATCCAGACGTGATCCCCCGCTTCGACGTCGCCGCGGCGGGGCCGGTAGAGAAGTCCGGTCCTGCGAATATCGGCGCCGCGCGGGAAGCGCGCCTGCACCCGGTGGTACACGGCGGGACCGCCGAACCGGAACGCGTGGCCGGTGATCCCCTCGCCGTAGGCGAAGCTCGCCTCCCACTCTTCCCGCGACGACTGACCGAACGCCGACACCAGCGCCTTCCGACGGTGGCTCCACAGATGCGCCAGCCAGGGGCCCGCGGCGTGCTGGCCGGCGGCGCCGCGCGACGGACCGTAGGAGAGGGTCTTGGCCAGACTGAAGTTCACCCCTTCGATCAGCGCTGCCGAGAGCGTCGCCGCCTCGGAACCCCCGGCGCGGCATCGCGCCAGCATCCCTTCGAGCGCGACCGCCTCGTCGTCAGAGAGCGCGCCGGGCCGGGCGGCGACGCGGTACTCGAATCCGTAGCGGTGCCCGAGGTGGGGATGGGGAACCTTGAGGACCACGCGCTGGGATCCGCCCCGGTCTTCGATGCTGGCCGTGAGTCGGCGGACCTCGTCGGTGTCGTCTCGCCACAGCGTCACACACTGCGGGGTCTCCGTGCGGTACTGCGCCACGACCGTGGCCTTTTCGACGGTCGCGCCCGCCAGCTCCAGGCTCAGCTCGAGCTCCTGCGCGGCGAACTGCACTTGATAGAGGTAGGCATCGGCGCCCGGATCGAGGCTGACCATGTCTGCGCTGCGCGACGTGCCCATGCGGGTATCGGCGTTGGTCAGCGCGAACGCGTTCGACATCTCGTACTCCCAGTCGAGGGAATCGAACTCCTCGCCGTCGTCGCGGATGCGATACGTGCACGGCGATCCGCGCTCTTTCCAGACCGCCGGCGGGGTATGGACCTTGGTCTCGCGCTGCGTGGCCCGCACGTTCTCTTCCGGGAGCATCTGATTGAATCCCGGCGACGGACACGCAAGCACGAGATCGCCCGCGAGGTGAACCTCCTCGAGGTGGATCTGGACGTTCGCGATGCCCATGCTGTCGACCCGGATGCGCCGCGTGTGTCTCCGCGCGCGCGTCAAGGTCGGCGGGGCGACCCGCAGCGAGGGGCGGGCGCGATAGAGCCGGCTGCGTGGCGGGCCCCACCGGTTGGCGGCCTCGTCGAACGCGAAGAGATCCCAGCGCACGCTGACCGGATCGACTTCGATCAACGAGAACTGATTCGCCACGCCACCCGGACGCTCACGCGCCGGTGCGCCGAGCGAGCCGGTCGCTATCACGGGAAACGGTTCGTCCAGCAGGTCGACGAGATCGATCTGCTCGTCGCGGTGGGTGTGCCCGTGGATCCCGACGTCGAGGCCGGCGTTCTTGAGCGAGCCGAGCTCCGGGACCGTGACGTAGTCCGGCCGCCCGCGCTCCGCGAACAGACCATGGTGCCAGACGCCGACCGTGACCAGCCCCTGCGCGTGCCGGCGGATGTGCTTGGCCGCGGCGTGGATCGCGTCGCGGTGGATTCCGGCGCCGGTCCAGAAGCGGTCGGTGTACGCGCACGAGTTGAGCCCGATGAAGGCAATCTCCTGATCGCGGAAGACGTGCGCCGACCAATGCTCCTGCGGGTCGGGCGACTCGAGCTCGAACGCGCGATGGGGTGACCGGCCGAGCGCCCCGGCGTAAAAGCGTTCCAGGAAGTGCTGAAAGGCCGCGAACCGTCGGTGATAGCGCTGGCCGTCGATCTGCAGCGCGTGCTCTAGTCCGTCGGCGTCCGCTCCGAAACGGAAACCGCTGGTCTCCGGTGAGCGCTGGTATTCGCGCCGGGCACGCTGCAGCGTTGCCGCATCGAGCGAGGGCGCGCCGCCGATCGGAACGTCGCGGTCGAGGTCGTGGTTCCCAGGCACAAAGATCACCCGCGCGAGATCGTCGGCATGGGTCAGCAGCGGGTTGATCTCTTCTCTGAACAGGCGCAGCAGCGGGCCGTACTCGTCCTCGCCATCGACGGCGGCGTCCTGTCTCGTCGGGCCCTTTCCGGCGTGCGCGACGTCGCCGCTGACGACGATGAAGTCGACCTTGCCCTCCAGCCGGTGGAAGGCCTCCCGCCAAGGACCCTTGGTCCGGTTGACGCCGTGCAGGTCGGTGATGTGGAGGATGCGCGGCACACCGTCCTCAACGTGGCAGGCGAGCAGCCGCCCTGATCAGAGCGGCTGCGGAGCGGTGCCCACCGTCAGCCGCGCTCGCCAGCGACGGAGCGGGGAGGGGCAGCGGCGCGGCCGCGCGACGATCGTCGTACCGAAGAGCGCGAACCTCGTGATCGGGCGCCCACGAAGTCGTTGGCGAGCGCCTTCAAGTCGCGAAGCAGCGCCGCGGGATCCTCGACCCTGGTGGCCCACGACATCACGTAACCCTTTGGCATCCACTCTCCCTTTCCACTGACCAGCTGCATCATGTAGCGGCGCGAGCCGATCGTCAAGCGTGCGGGGTACCGGCGACGGAGCGTGTGAAGTGAACGAAGCCGCGGGTGATTATTCCCGGGCGCGCGGCGCATCGGGTCGGGTCTTCACTCCGCCGCCGACGAGATCGCGATCGGTGCGACGCAGTCGACCTTCGGGTCGGCGCTGAGCGGCAGCCAGGCCTGGGTCGACGATTCGACGGTGGCGATGATCAGCGCCGGCGACAGCCGCGCCGGGTCAAAGGCGTTCGGCGCGACGCCGCCGTTCCACTGCGCCGCCAGGCGCTGCCGAAACTGCCCGAAGGCCGGCAGATCGAAGATCGCGAAGAACAGCTGCGCCCGATCGCGCCCGCCGGGCGCGCGCCGGTGCGCGATGCAGAGTGGCTTCGGCGAGGGGGCGTCGAGGCCGGCCGCGCGCGCCGCCGCCAGCAACCCTTCCGGCGTCAGCGCCGGGTGGTCGACCAGCGCGCGCGTGAGCTCACTCTGCAGCACCAGGGGGATCCCCGGCACGGACGGCTCGCCCATCGACTCCATCGCGCGCTTGAACAGCTGTCCGAAGAGCTCGCTCATCAACCTGGGTGGCGGTCGCAAGACAAGAATCGCTTCATCGGGGCGCGCGTCCGAGACGATGGCCAGGCTCCAGGGGCCAAGGCTATCGCGGGTCACGGTGTAGGGTTCGGCGCGCGTGCCGCGCACCGAGCGCAGGAACAGAAACCCGAGCACGGCCAGCAAGACCAGGCCAGCGCCCAGCTTGGCGAGCCGCTTCGATAACTTCGTCACATCAAACCGAGCCGAGCGTATCAGACCGGTTCCGGCCCGAACAGCGCTTCGGCGCGCGCCAGCGTCTGGGCGAACCAGGTCGCGTGCGGCAAGGTGGCTTCCGGAGCGCCGGCGCCGAGCTCGGCGACCAGCGCCGCGTGCGTCTCGCGCAGCAGCTTCCTCTCGGCCACGCTCGCCGCGCGCTGCAGCTCGAAGGCGTCGGAGCTCGGTCCCTGGGCTTCCTGGGCCGCCTCCGCTTTCACGACCGTCGTCGTCAGGGTTTGCAGGGCCTTCTTGAACTCGGTGAGCGCGCTCATGCGCGCAACCTACCACCCATCCGCCGTCGCTCACGGATGAGACGACGATAGATGAACCACCGGACGCGGAAGCTCCTGGGCTGTTGGTACGCGAAGCTCTGGCCTGAAAGGCCTGTCGACCTCCCCGTTTGCGGGAAGACAGGTTGGCCCTTCCAAAAGGGGACTTAAAATTACGTAAGTGTCATGGGCGATCCCGAGACCATCACGGACGCCCTCCGACGGCGCAGAGGCGACCTTGTGTGCGTTGCCTGTCGCCGTGGCCCAGTGTAGCGCGGCGATGCGCTACCTGTGGGTGAGCCAGCGCTATGCAGATTGGCTTGGATTGTCTCGCGACAAGATCATCGGGCACTCGATCGGTGAGGTCATCGGTCCCGAGTGCCAGCAAGGGATGAGTCCCCACGTCGAGGCGGCGCTCGC
Organism: uncultured Pseudomonadota bacterium; assembly: GCA_963778795.1. Taxonomy (GTDB): domain Bacteria; phylum Myxococcota_A; class Polyangia; order Fen-1088; family Fen-1088; genus DASRQZ01. The sequence goes on from CAVZVU010000001.1 coordinate 1,243,389, forward strand.
CGGCCAGCCGATGCAGCGGGATGCCGAGATCGTCCACAAGAGCCTGGGGCGGCGCTGGGTCCACGTGGATTGCGTCCCCACGTTCTCCCCGTCGGGTGCCCCCGACGGATGGATCGAAGCCATAACCGATGTGACCGAACAGAGGCTCGTCGAGCAGAGGTTGCAGGAGGGTCGAAGGACGCTCCAGAGCTTCTACGACAGCTCGCCCTTTTTCATGGGGCTGGTCGACCTCGACGGCGATTCGATCACCTTCGTAAGCACCAATCAGGCCCTGGCCCGCGCCCTGGGAACCACCCCGGAACGGATGGTCAACAGTCATGCGGCAGACTTCGCTTCACCAGAGGAAGCTCGTCTGTGGGTGCAGAGCTACCAGCGGAGCGGACGCGAAGGTGTTCCGGTGCGGTTCGAGTACCAGCACGCCACGCCGTCCGCCACGCGTTGGTACCGGGCAACGGTGGCGTTTGTCGGAGACGACAGGAAGCCGCGGTTCAGCTTCGTGGCCGAGGAGATCACGGATCAGAGGGCGGCGGCTGAGGCACTCCGGGAAGCCAATCGGTCGAAAGACGAATTCCTCGCCATGCTGGGTCACGAGCTGCGCAATCCGCTCTCGCCCATCGTGACCGCCGTGCAGTTGTTGAAGCTGCGGGGCGATGGTCAATATGGAAAGACCCTCGAGATCGTCGAGCGCCAGGTCCAGTACTTGATCCGGCTCGTGGACGATCTCCTCGATGTCTCCCGCATCACGCGCGGGACGATTCAGATGAAGAAGCGACTGCTGCGCTTACAAGACATTGTGGCCCAAGGGGCGGAGATCGCGATGCCGCTCATCGAGCAACGCCGTCATCGCCTGGACGTCCACCTCCCGGCCTCCGAGCTCCGCTTGAACGGAGACGAAGGGCGTCTGGCACAGGTTGTTTCCAACCTGCTCACCAACGCCGCCAAATATACCGATCCGGGCGGCTGCATCACCGTCGAAGCGCGTCGCGAGGGTGCCGAGCTCGTGCTCACCGTGAGAGACACCGGCATCGGCATCTCGCACGAGCTTCTGCCGCACGTCTTCGACATGTTCACCCAAGAACGTCAGGCCGCAGACCGCTCCAGGGGCGGCCTCGGAATTGGGCTCACGATTGTTCGCAGCCTGGTGGAGCTGCACGGCGGCACGGTTCAAGCTGAAAGCGGTGGACCCGGCAAGGGCAGCGTCTTCACCGTTCGGCTCCCAGTGGCCACTGAAGAACCGGCGGCGATCGAGTTCGCTTCGGTGGCGGGCCCGGTGGCGACGGCGTCGCAACGGATTCTCGTGGTTGACGACAATGAGGACGCCCTCGAGTTGCTGGCGGAGGTTCTGCGCAGCGCGGGGCACGTCGTCGCGACGGCGAAAGATGGGCCGGCCGCGCTGAAGGTCATGAAGACCTTTCACGCAGAGGTCGCCATCCTCGACGTTGGTCTGCCGGTGATGGACGGATACGAGCTCGCCGGTCGACTGCGTGCGGAGCTCGGCGAAGCGTCGCCTCGCCTGATCGCGCTGACAGGCTACGGACAAGATTCGGACCGCGCCCGGGCCAAGACGGCGGGGTTCGCAGAGCATCTGACCAAACCCGTCGATTGCGGACGTTTGCTCGGAAGCTTGGACGCGACACGCTCTGCTGAGGCGGCAGGGCATCGGGCATGAGGGTCGCAAGAATCATCCTGGCCGCCACGGTTCCACCGCTCATTGCCTTTGCAGTGCAGCGGACCTTCTGGTCGGTCCTCTCGCCGCTTGCCTGGTTCCTCTTTTACCCCGCCGTGTTCCTGAGCTCCTGGCGGATCCTCGGCATGGGCACGGTCACTCGTGACATTTCAGCAGCCCGACGGGCCAGCGCGCAGCTGCGCGACGCCGAGGAGCGCTTCAGGCTGACGATCGATGAAGCCCCCATCGGGATGGCACTGGTCTCTCTCGACGGCCAGTTCATACGCGTCAATCGCGCGCTCTGCGGCATCGTCGGCTACAGTCCCGAAGAGCTGACGAAGCTGTCGTTCGTGGAGATCACCCACCCCGATGACCGCGAGGCTGACTCCGCCTTCGCGGCGAAGCTCACTCGTGGTGACATTCCACGATACCAGGTCGGCAAGCGTTATCTCCGCAAGGACGGAACGAGCGTGGACATCATGCTCAGCGTTTCCCTCCTCCGTGATCGAGAGGGCGCGCCGGTTCACTACATCACTCAGGTCGAGGACATCACGGAGCGCAAGCGCGCCGAAGCGGTGTTGCAAAGGAGCGAGCAGGAGTTTCGGTCGTTGGCGGAATCCATGCCCCAGATCGTATGGACCACCCGACCCGATGGGTGGAACACCTATTTCAATCAGCAATGGGTGAGCTACACCGGGCTCACCCTGAAAGAAAGTTACGGCGAAAACTGGATCACGCCTGTCCACCCCGACGACCGACAGCGCGTGTGGGATGCCTGGCAGCATGCGACCCGATACCGTGATACCTACGAGCTTGAATGCCGTTTGCGGCGCGCCGACGGCGTCTACCAGTGGTGGTTGGTCAGGGGCGTCCCGTTGCTGGGCGCGAACGGGGAGATCACAAAATGGTTCGGCACCTGCACCGACATCGAGCGGCTCAAGAGCGCAGAGCAGCAACTCAGGGAGTCGGAAGCGAAGTTCTCCGGGATCGTTTCGATCTCTACCGACGCGATCATCTCCGTCGATGACCAGCAGCGAATTACCATCTTCAACAATGGAGCGGAGCAGATCTTCGGCTACTCGAAGGAGGAGATCATCGGGGCCCCACTCTCCAGGCTGATCCCCGCGCGACAGCGCGAGGATCATCTCGAGCAGGTCAAGAGGTTCGCGTCCAGCGAAGCCACGGCGCGGCGCATGGGAGAGCGACGCACCACAATCGCTGGTCTTCGCAAGAACGGTGAAGAATTCTCAGCCGAGGCGGCGATCTCGCGGCTGCAGGTCGGCAACAAGACCGTGCTCACCGTGGCGTTGCGAGACATCACGGAACGCACGCGCATCGACAAGGAGCAGAGCCTTCTGGCCGAAGCGGGAGCCGCGCTGGCCGCGTCGCTCGACTACGAGCAGACGCTGGAGACGGTCGCTCAGCTGGTGGTTCGTGACTTCGCCGATTGGTGCACGATCGAGCTGCTCGAGGAGCCCGAGCACGCCGGGCGGCGAAAAGTTGTCTGTCGGGACCCATCCAAGGCCAACCTCTGCGCTCGGTTGGAGCGCATACAGCTCGATCGAGATCGCCCCTATCTGCTCCGCGGCGCCTACGACGCGAAGCAGCCTCTGCTGATCGAGCACGTCTCCTCACGCTCACTCGAGGACGCTGCCCAAAACCCCGAGCACCTGCAAGTGCTCCGCGCGGTGGATCCGACATCGGTCATGGCGCTGCCGCTCGTGACGCATGGGCAGCTCGTCGGCGTGCTTGCGTTCATTGCCTCGGCTGGGTCTCGGCGGTTTGGGCAGAGCGATCTTCGTCTGGCCGAGGCGCTGGCGCAGCGAGCGGCGCTCGCAATCGAGAACGCCCGCCTCTACCACGCGTCGGTCCAGGCGGCCCACCTCCGGGATCAGGTGCTCGGGTTCGTCGCCCATGACCTTCGAAATCCACTGAGTGTCATCACGATGCAAGCCAATCTCCTTGGGCGCAGAGGAGGTGAGCCGGAACGCCGATCTCGAAAGCCCGCCGAGACGATCGAGCGCGCCGCGACGCGAATGACTCACCTCATTCAGGACATCTTGGACGTGACGCGTTTGGAGGGAGGTCACCTCTCCGTTGAACAAGCCCGCGTGCCCGCCGGGCAACTGGTCCTCGACTCCGTGGAAGCTCAGGAGGCTCTTGCGACCTTGGCATCGATCGATCTTCACCATGATGTGCAAGCGGGCGTTTTCGATGTGTGGGCCGATCGCGACCGAGTCCTTCAAGTGTTCGAGAACCTGATCGGCAACGCCGTGAAGTTCACGAAGGCAGGCGGCCAAATCACCGCGGGCGCAGCGCTGCGCGGTCAGGAGGTCCTGTTTTGGGTGGAGGACACTGGCGCCGGGATCGCCGCCGATGAGATGCCACACGTGTTCGATCGGCTGTGGCAGGCGCAGAAGACCAGACGCGCCGGTGCAGGGCTCGGCCTCCAGATCGTCAGGGGCATTGTCGAGGCTCACGGCGGCCGTATCTGGGTGGACAGCAAAGTGGGAGTGGGCACAACCTTCTACTTCACCCTTCCGACGGCGCAGACCGAGATTCAGCCGAGCCCCTCGGAAATGCACTGAGCCGAGAGTACGTCCTTGGGAGTCCCCGCGGTTGGCCCTGCCACCTCTGCGCCCGGCAACTCCACGACGAACACCGCTCCCTCCCCGATCTGGCTCTCGGCGCGGACGGTGCCGCCGTGGGCCTCGACGATGAGGCGCACGATGTAGAGGCCGAGTCCGAGACCGCCGAAGTTCTGCGCGGACACGCCGCGCTGGTAGCGGTGGAAGAGCGTCCCGAGGTCCTCGGCCGAGATGCCGATGCCGTGGTCGCGCACCGAGATGATCGCGGTTCCCTGTCGAGCCCCGACGCTCACCTCGATCCGTCGCCCGGCCCCGAACTTGATCGCGTTCTCCAGGAGATTGCCCACCGCCTGCTCGATCCTGCCCGTGATCCCAGACGCCGACCACCGGTGCCTCCGCCTCCACCTGAATGCTCGATCCGGATTGCCCGGCGCGCGCCGCCAAGCGCCGCGCGACCTCTCCGACCGACGCCGCGAGGTCGAAGCGTTCAGTCTGCAGCGTCAGGTGCCCCGCGATTTGCGACGCGGCGAGAATCCGCTCGCTCAGGCGATTGAGGTGCTCGACCTGCCGGAAGACGATCGTCCCGAGCCGGAGGAGGGACTCCGAGGACGCGCCGTCTCCCTTGTTCACCTGCCGGAGGATCCCCTCGGCCGACGCGCGCAGCGCGGTGAGCGGCGTTCGCAGCTCGTGGGACGCGAGCGTCACGAACTCGTCGCGCACGCGGATCGCCTCCTGGGCCTGCTGGTACAGCCGCGTGTTCTCCAGGATGCCGCTCACCTGGCGCGCGTAGGCCTCGGCGAAGCGAAGATCGTCCTGGCCGTAGGTGCGATGGTCGCTCATGAACGACATGGCGCCGGTGCGCTTCCCCCGGAACTGAAGCGGAACGGCCATGGCGCTGCGAATGTTCAGCAGGCGCACCACCTCGGCGCGAGCCGGGCGTCGCAAAGGCGGCCTGCGCCTCGGGGGTGATCACGGGGATGATCAGCGACCGTGCCTCGCGGAGCACGCGCGAGGTCAAGTGCAGACTCTCGATGCTGGGCGGGTCCCGGCGCTTCCAGTCGGCGAGGAGGCCCTGTCCCTGGTCGGTGATGTGCGCCACCGAACGGTAGCGGATCGCGCTCCCCTCGTACGCGACCAGGGTCGCCATCTCGCCCAGGATGGGCAGCGCCTGGCGCACGGCGATCTCGGCGACCTCCTCGACGACGACCGGCGCCGCCAACGCGGGCGCCACCTCCGAGAGGAAGGTCGCCCGCCGCTCCGCCTCCTGCGACTGGTTGCGGGCGTGCGCCTCGAGCCGGGCGACGACGGTCTGGCTGATGGCGAGCGCGAACTCTTGATCCGCGCTGCTCCAGGCGCGGCTCCCCCCGACGTGCTCGTGGCAGAGGATCCCCGTCAGGCGGTTTTGTATGAAGACGGACGCGTCGAGGCGGGCGCCGATGTGGTTCGCCTCGAGGTACGGCCCGAGCTCGCGGGTGCGCGGGTCGGCGCGCGCGTCGGCGGCGTCGATGAGCTGGAGCTTGTTGAGCTGTCCGAAGTAGATCGGGCTGGTTCGTGCATCGAGGACGGCGCCCCGCTCGAAAACGCCGGAGGGGGCGATGTAGCAGAGCTCGCAGAAGATCCGAGCCGGATCCGCGTGCAGGCTCCAGTAACTGACTCGGGCGACCTCGAGCGCCTCGCTGTCGATGCGAAGAATGTCTTCCAGCCAGTCCCAGCCCTCGTCCGCGGGGACCGAGCTCAACCTCAAGAGAGCCGCAACCGTCGACGTGCGCATGCATCCCGAATCTAAGGTCGCCTACTGAACGCGGCCAGTTTCCAGAGAGCGCGGCCACCTGGAGGCGGGTCACGCGCGGATGGGTCGTCGCCGCGCTTGACGGCTCCACGCGCTACGTCGGCGCAAGGTCGGAACAGGCGTGTCACTCTCCGAAGAGCGGGGCGTCGGGCGAGAACGATCCGGCGACGACGTTGCCGTGGTCGAACAAGGATCTCAACATCGCGCAGCGATAGGGCTCGTGCTGCGCGTCGCAGCTGTCGGCCTGGCTTCTGATGTAGGGCAGCGGCACGATCTGCGACGCCGCCGGCCTGAAGATGTCGGACTCGAACCCTTGGGTGACGGTGACCCGCGGCGCGGGCAGCTCGTGGGTGTGGCACCCGCCGCAAACCGTGCCGTCGCCCACGTGAATGTCGTCATAGGGGAACGCCGGCGCTACTGGCTCGGTCATCGGAAAGGTCATCTGCGCCTTGATCGAGCGGAGGGGGCTGGTGTACTCGGCCAGCTCCAGAAAGGGACTGCCCATTCCGGCGGGCGCGACCGACAGGACCAGGCCGCCGCCGTCGACGAACAGGAAGATGCGTGGGCTGCGGGCGCCCACCGCCGGCTGCAAGCTGAAGTCGCTCGTTACACCCAGCGCGCTCAGCGGACGGTCCAGGCGCCGGATGAAGCAATCGATCGACAGGGTCTTTTCCGACAGCATCTTTTCGCTGGAGGCGGTGAACAACGCGTTCGCCATCCCGATCGCGTCGGGGATCGTCGCCGGCGATCCGGAGATGCCCGCCGGCAGCGGCGGGCACGTCGGATCGACGTCCCCCGGGCTGTCCGAGCCGCCGCACGCGACGGCCAATGCGCAGCACATCAGGCCGATCCAGCCGAGGATCAATTGATTCGAGAGGGGGCAGGGTCGCATCATTGGTCGCCGTCGCCGTCGCTGTCGCCGACAAAAAGCAAGGGTCATGCCACGCACGGCGATCGGTGGGCCGGCGCGCTCACTGGCCGCCGGCCAGCTTTCGCCACAGCGTGCTGCGGCCGATCCCGAGGACGCGCGCCGCCTCGACCTGGTTGTTGCCGCAGGCGGCGAGAACTGCCAGGACGTGCTCGCGCTCGACGGCGGCCAGCGGGCGCAGAACGCTGCGCGCCGCCGGCGGTGCGCTGCCCGACGCGACGTCGTCGGGCAGATGCTCGACGTCGACCGCCTCGCCTCGGGCGAACGCGACCGCGTGCTCGACGGTGCTGCCCAGCTGCCGGACGTTGCCTGGCCAGGAGTAGCGCGCCAGGCAGCGGACGGCCGCCGCCGTCAACCGTAGATTCGCGACGCCCAGCCGCTGCCCGAACATGCGCGCCAGCGGCACCAGGTCCTTGTCGCGCTGGCGCAGCGGTGGGACGACCAGCGACACCACGTTCAGGCGGTAGTAGAGATCCTCGCGGAACGATCCGTCCGCGACCAGCGCGCGCAGATCGCGGTGCGTGGCGCTGATGACGCGCACGTCCAGGTGGCGCGCGCGCGTCTCGCCCACGCGGCGCACCTCGCCCTCCTGCAGGAACCGCAGCAGCTTCGCCTGCAGCCGCTGCGGCATCTCGCCGATCTCGTCGAGCAGCAGCGTCCCGCCCTCGGCGTCCCCCAGCAGCCCGTTGGTCGTCGAGATCGCGCCGGTGAACGCACCCTTCAGGTGGCCGAACAGCTCCGACTCCAGCAGGTCCGGCGGGAGCGCCGCGACGTTGACCGCCACGAACGGCCGGGACTGGCGCGAGCTGTTGGAGTGAATCAACTTGGCCACGACCTCCTTGCCCGTGCCTGTCTCGCCGTTGATCAGCACGGCGGATCCCGTCGGCGCCACCACGCCCGCGCGCGCCAGCAGCCGCTGCATGGCCTCGCTCTCGGACACGACCCGCGAGCACCGCCTCAGCCCGTCGATCTCCGGCGAGGCCTGGCAAATCCCGCACAGACGCGACGACTGGATCGGCTCCCTGCAAGGCGCCCGCACGGTTGGCACGCGGAGGGCCGGCCCGTGACGAATGTGTTCCATGTGTGCCACTTTGAAACAGTCAGCCGCGCGCCGCAAGCATGGCGCGCCGAGGGAAAGGAGCCGCCACCCTCTTTCCCTGGCGGCGCGGAGCGTCAAGACTTGCGTCCCTGCCAAGGCAGTGCGACGAAACTGGTTCTGAATCAACCGGGGAGGGGTCGGAGGGGAGGGGCGAAGAAGAGAACTGGGGGCAGCTCAAACTACTGGCAGCCGAACACAGAACGCTCGAGCGGCCATGCTTCGACGTGGCCGTCCGCCGAGGATCGCAAGAACGCGAACCCGTCGTCGTTCGGAACCATCCAAAGCTCACGTGCGCTCTGCCGGAAACCGGTGTCGGTCGCCGAAGGGGGAAGCAGGGCGGCCGGGTCGAACCCCGTCGTGTCGCCGCCCAGATTCGTGGTGTTGCCCCCCACGTAGATGCGCGCGCCACCGTCCAGATTGCTGGTTCCGAGCGGCGTGCCCATGACCATGTCGTTCGGACCACACCCGCTGTCGCGGCTCATGAGCACGTCCAGCCGCACCAGGCACGAGTCAATCGACCAGCGGTGAAGGTAGTTGGCCGAAAAGTGCGGCTCGGAGCCGAGATCGGTGATCGAGCCCGCGGGACTGTTGCACGCCGGATCCGCCGTGTTGGTTCCTCCACACGCCGCCAACCCGAGTACCGTCGACACCAACCAGCGCCTGCCCATGTCACCCTCCTCGTTCAGAACCAGCCCGCATTCTACCCCGACGGTGGCGGTGGCGGCCATGGCTGTGGCGGTGGCGGCGATCGTCGGATGCGGTTCGGACCCGGATGTCGCGCTCGGCCAGCCCTTCTGCGTCGAAGGGCGCTGGTCGCCGCTCGGGAATCTCGATCCTGTCAGCGTCAGTCGTGCAACAACACCAGCGCGGGTGGGGAATATTCGCACGCGCGTTCGTTGACACTAAGCCTCGTGGTCCGGCGGGGCGGTTGGGAATGGATTGCGGGCCGAAGACAGGCTTTCTGGGGTGGCGCGATGATGATGATGATGATGATGATAGCGGAGCTCGTAGGTCCCCACGCTCATGCAGATACGTCTATGAGCTTGAACCAAGCGATGCTATAGCGTGCTCGGCATTTTTCCCCCCTTCTCTTTGTGACAACTTACTTCCGTCAGGTGCTTTCAATGTTCAAGTGGGCACTTCTCACTTGCTCTTCAAGAGCCGCTCGCGTCTGGGCCATCGCACCGGCGCGTGGCGCGCTATTTTTCGCGGCGGCCTGGTTGCTTGCCGGTTGCAACACGTTGCTCGGGATTCATGCGCCCTCGGGTAGCAGCGGGGGTGGCGGAAGCATCTCCAACGTGGATGTGGACGCCGGACGATCCGACTCCAGCTTCGGGGGGGATTCGGGAGCGACCGAAGACGGCCCGGCCAACCCCGACCTTGGCTGCGCCGCGGAAATGGTCCGTTGCAGCGGTCTACAGCCACAAACGTGCAACGGCGGCCGGTGGGAAAACACCGGAATGGCGTGTGACACCGTTTGTAACAGCGGTTCCTGTTCCGGCATCTGCGCTCCCAATGCGAAGCGATGCAATGGCCTACAACCGCAGGTCTGCGACGGTACCGGCCTCTGGCAGAATAACGGCACCTTCTGTCCAAACGTTTGCTCGGGCGGGGCCTGCGTCGGAACCTGCACGCCCAACTCGACCCGATGCAATCTTCTTCAGCCTCAAGTCTGCGGCAGCGACGGCACGTGGATGGACACGGGAGCGCCTTGCTCCAACGTTTGCTCGGGCGGGACCTGCACGGGCGCGTGCGCGCCCAACCAGACCCGATGCAACGGCGCCCAGCCGGAAACGTGCGACACCGGTGGATTGTGGCAAAAAGTTGGAGTGCCGTGTTCTTTCGTCTGCAGCGAAGGCAAGTGCGGCGGCACTTGCACCCCCAACTCAGGACAATGCAACGCTTTGCAGCCGCAAACGTGCACCGCTGCCGGCGCGTGGCAAAACGTTGGCTCCGCGTGCCCGCTCATCTGCAGCTCCGGAACTTGCCAGGCATGTCCGAGCGGCGGCAAACAGTGCAACGGGCTCCAACCCCAGGCATGTGACAACACCGGACACTGGGTCGACACGGGCACGGCGTGCCCATTCATCTGCACCGCGGGCGCGTGCGGCGGCGTATGCAACCCGGGTGCTACGCAATGCAACGGACTTCAGCCGCAGAAGTGTAGTCCCACCGCCACCTGGGCCGACGCCGGGGACCCATGCCCCTTCCTCTGCAGCGGAGGCACCTGCACCGGGGTTTGCAAGACAGGAACGAAGCGGTGCAACGGACTTCAACCGCAAACCTGTGGCGCGACCGGCCAATGGCAAGCCGACCCCACGACATGTCCTTTCGTGTGCGACGCCAGCACCGGCAGTTGCACCGGGGTTTGCACGCCCGGCGCCGCCCGGTGCAACATGCTCGTGCCCGAGGTCTGCAACGGCAGCGGCCAGTGGACTGCTGCGGGAGCCGCGTGCACCTTCGTCTGCAGCATGACCAGCGGTGCTTGCATCGGTGTTTGCGCTCCCGGTACCAAGCAATGCAATGGGCCGATTCAGCCTCAGAGCTGCGACGCGACCGGCACGTGGGTCAACGCGACGGTGTGCTCGAACCAAGCTTGTCTGGCGGGTGCCTGCACCGGAGTCTGCACGCCGGGCGCAACCCAGTGCTCCGGCAATGGCGTACAGACGTGCACCGCGACCGGCATATGGGGAGCCGCGGTCGCGTGCGCGAACCAAGCCTGCGTCGCCGGTGGATGCGCGGGCGTGTGCGCCCCCGGCACTACGCGATGCTCGGGCAACGGCGTGCAGACGTGCAGCGCCGCGGGGACGTGGGGAGCCGCGACCACGTGCGCCGGCCAGGCGTGCGTCAACGGCGCCTGCGCCGGGGTATGCGTTCCGGGGGCGACCCAGTGCTCCGGCAACGGTGTGCAGACGTGCGGAGCGAATGGCACGTGGGGTACGGCGGTCGCGTGCACGAGTCAGGCGTGCATCAATGGCGGCTGCAGCGGCACGTGCACCCCGGGCGCGACGCAATGTTCGGGCAACGGCGTGCAGACATGCGGTACGAATGGAACGCTTGGCGCGCCGGTCGCGTGCGTGAATCAGGCGTGTGTCAACGGGGCCTGTACCGGCGTGTGCACGCCGGGAGCCGCCACGTGCACCGGCAACTCGCGACAGACGTGCGGGACCAATGGAACCTTTGGCACGGCAACGCCCTGCACCGGTCAGACCTGCGCCTCCGGCGCCTGCACCGGGGTATGCAGTCCGGGCAGCACCCAATGCTCGGGGAACGCCGTGCAAGCGTGCACGACGAGTGGCATCTTCGGCACGCCGGCGCCGTGCACGAATCAAGCTTGCGTCAACGGCGCGTGCACCGGCGTATGCACGCCGGGCACCACCCAATGCTCGGGCAACGGTGTCCAGACTTGCAGCCCGTCGGGCGCCTGGGGGACGGCGGCGCCCTGCACGAATCAAACTTGCTCGAACGGCGCGTGTGTCGGAACTTGCGCGCCCGGCGCGGCGCAATGCTCGGGCAACAGCACCCAGACCTGCACGGCGAACGGCACGTTCGGGAACACTGTTGCTTGCACCAACAAGACCTGCTCCCAAGGCGCTTGCGTGGGTAGCTGTGCCCCGGGGCAGACGTCATGCTCGGGCAACAATCTCCTGTCGTGCGGCGCGACCGGTACGTTTGGCGGGGGCGCGGCCTGCGTCAACAAGACGTGCGTCACCAATGCGTGCGTCGGAGTTTGCGCGCCGGGCCAGACGCAATGCTCCGGCAACGGCGTTCAAACGTGTACGGCAAACGGCACGTTCGGAACCGCGGTCGGCTGCACCGGCGGTCAAACTTGCGCGGGCGGCCAATGCGGATGTCCGGCGGCCGTACCCATGCTCTGCAACGGCACGTGCATCGACCCGCTCGGCGACAAGAACAATTGCGGAAGCTGTGGCACGGTCTGCCCCATCTCCTGCTCGGCGGGCGCGTGCCTGCGCGCAACCGGGATCGCGGCCGGCTTGGCTTCCTCTGCCTGCGCCGTTATTTCGGACGGCACGGTCCGTTGCTGGGGGCAGAACTTTTTCGGCGAGCTCGGAATCGGCACCTCGTTTCAACAGACGAGCGCCGCCCCCACGCCCCGCCCCACGACGGTGCTCAACCTTTCAGGGGCCACCTTTGTCGGCATGGGATACGGCAACGCGTGCGCGGTAGTGACGGGCGGGGCCCTGCGGTGCTGGGGCGACAACCAGAGTGGCGAGTTGGGCAACGGAACGGTGGGCAACAGCCTTTCCTTCTTGGTCGCAAATCCGGTTCCCACGCTGACAAGCGGCGTCAAGGCCGTTGGTTCCAGTGGCGGAGGCAGCGCTGGGTTCATCACCTGCGCTCTGTTGTCGTCTGGCGTTGTCGACTGTTGGGGCATCACGGGGTTCGGCGAGGCCGGCGATATGGCCGTACCCAATGGGAGTCAACCCACGCCGTCGCGAGTCACCTTGCCCGCAGCCTCGTCTCTTGGCGTGGGGGCCGTTACGGCGTGCGCGGTCGTCACCGGTGGTACCGTGTCTTGCTGGGGTAGCAACGGCGTCGGGCAACTCGCCAACGGCACGCTCGGCGGAATGTCGAGCACCGCGACGCCGGTGCTCGGCCTGAGCGCCGGGGCCGTCGTCGCCGTGTCGGGGGGGCGCCTTCACGTGTGCGCGCTGCACGCGTCGGGAACCGTCGATTGTTGGGGCAACAACTTGAACGGCCAATGCGGAAGCGGAACAGTGGGCAGCGACAACCTGGCCACCCCCAATTTCATCACGACCGCGACTCCGGTGGTCGGGTTGCCGGGCCCGGTTGCGGCGATCTCGGCCGGCTCCGATCACACCTGCGCCCGGCTCACGAGCGGTGCCATCACCTGCTGGGGCTCCGATTTCAACGGCGAGCTGGGAAATCAGCTGAGCCAGAACTCGCAGCCGGCTCCGCAGACCACCGGCGTCACCGGAACCGCCGTCGCCGCCGGTTCCGGCTTTACCTGTGCATTGCTCGCCAGCGGGACGGTCTCGTGTTGGGGCTCGAACACCTCGGGCGAGCTCGGTCGCGGAAGCACGAGCACGGCGCCTCAAATGGTGCCGGCTTCCGTGCAGTGGTGAAGCAAGCGGCGCAAGGCCGGCAACGACGAAGATCGAAATCGGTGGGTGGTCTCATGTTTCAGTCCTCGCGCTTCATTTGGTTGTCAGCCGCGATCGGGATGGTCGCCATCGCCTCGCCCGGCCAGAGCTTCGGAAAAGGACGCTCGAAGTCGGGTGAAGCGGCAGCGTCGGCCTCGGCGCGGCAGCCAGACCAGGCCGATGAGCTGATTCGCCAGGGCGTCGAGTTGCGCAAGAGCGGAAACGACGACAAGGCCCTGGAGGCGTTTCGCACGTCTTTTCAACTCCAACCGACGCCGCGGGCGCAGGCGCAAATGGCCCTGGCCGAGCAGGCTCTGGGGCTCTGGGTGGATGCTGAAAGGGATCTGAAAGAGGCTCTGCGCGCGACGACCGACCCGTGGGTCAGCAAGAACGCGAAGGCATTGTCGGGCGCGATGGCCACGGTCGAGCAGCACCTCGGTAGTCTGCAGCTGCTGGGCACGCCCGCGGGAGCGGTCGTCAAGATCGACGAGCGCGTGGTGGGGAAGCTGCCGTTCGAACAACCCATTCGTGTCACCGTCGGGGAGGTTCTGGTCTCCGTCTCTTCCGACGGCTACTTCGAGATCGACCGAAGGATCACCGTCTCCGTCGGGAGGCTGGTCCGAGAGTCCATCGCGCTTCATCCGCAGCCCCGGGTGGGCACCAGCCCCGAGGCAAGCGCGCGTGACACGCGCTCGCGACCCGCCGACAACCAGCTGACCGCGATCAAGGAAGCACCGACCACCTCTCCGGGACCGACAGCCGCCGAGTCGACCGACTCGTCACACCGGTTCAGCACCGCCCAACGTTTGGGTATCGGGGCGGTGGTGCTGGGCGTCGCCGCGGCCGGCGTGGGTGGTTACTTCACGTCTCAGGCCATCTCGAAGAACAAGGCATCGTTGGCCGCCGACTGCATCGGGGACGTCTGCGGGGTGAAGGGCACCCCGTTGCGGTTGCAAGCCCTTAGTGCGGGCAACCGGGCGACGATTGCGTTCGCTGCCGCCGGCGTCCTGGTTGCCGGGGGAGTCACCCTGTTGATCCTCGGCCGGCACAGAGCGGAAGCGACAGAGACAGCCTGGTGGCTCGCCCCGGTGACCGATGGCGAGCGCCTGGCGCTGGTCGGCAGCCTGAGATTCTGACACCCGGCTCACCGCCGCAAACGGCTCGGGGGACAGCCGGCGAGGCCGGGTATCCGGGTCAAATCCCCGGCCCTGCGGGGGCTGGCGGTCCAAGAGGGATGACGTCGGTCGCGCCGATCCTCTTGCGCTGTCCGTAACCGTCGGCGACCTCGACAGCCTGTCCCTGAACCGCGACGACGACGCCGTAACTCCAGGCGTCCGGAGCGAGTTGGGCCAGGACATACGCGCCGACCGCGGCCCGCTGTGGACGGGCAGGCACCGGCACGAACTCGGCGTCGGCGCCCAGTGGGACATCCCAGCTGACGTTTTCGTGAACGACGATCTCTCCGTGTCGCATCGACTTCACGACACCGATGTACCAGTCATCGTTCGCGGTGTTGTGGATCAGGAGCTTCGCGCCCACCTTCGGCTTCCAACCGTCGGGCTTCGACGGATGGCCCGCCGCGCGCGCCGCCTTCTGGAATGCCCGGTGATGCGCCTGCCTTTCGAGGTGCGCTTCGATCGCCGTCTGCGTCGCGGCGTCGGGGCGCACGAGGCGCAGCGGATCGCACTCGAATCGCACGCCCCAGTCGTCGTCGCAGGACGCGCCATGCGGTCCCAGCGCCGCCACCCGGCACGGGCTCGGAAACTCCGCCTGCGTGTATGACGTTCGTTCGCAGATCACCGGCTCGCCCTCCCGAACGGGAGGGCGGGGCGGCCGGTCGGCGCGCCAGACACGGGAGCGTTCGACGGTCGCGCTCGTCTTCACGCCGGTCGGTAACGTTCGTTCCAGGACGACGTTCGGGCCGTCGATGCGGGCGACGGTGCCGAGCTGAAAGCTCATCGCGTTCTTGTCCGGCGCCGCGACGACCTTGCTACCGGCGACGAGATCGCCGCCAGCCGGTGACGCCGGCTGGGCGGGCGCCCTGGGCGCGGGCGGCGCACCGCTTTCGGCTGCGCGCGCCGGGCCGGTCACGCCGACCAGCGCCATGACGATCAAGCCGTGGACGCAGGCCGAGCGCTCGTTCTCCATCGGCCGTGGTCTACCTCGGCTGCGGACGCGCGACCAGGGCCTGGTGGTCTCGAAGCGCTTGCTGGGAGAGCCCCCTTCGGACCCTGAAGACGGCCTGGACGGCCGGATCCGCGCGCGGGAGCCGGCGGCGTCGACCTGCCGCATCGATGGTGGTGATGCTCCCCGGGGTTTCGAATTCGTAGACGACGTCGTCGCTCGCGTCGTTCACCGCCACCCCGGGCGCCCGCAGGCGCTGATTGGCGGCGTTGAAGGCGGGGTTCGTTCCGAGCTCGTCGACCAGGAACTGGATCTGCGCGTCCATGTCGAAGAGGACGGAAGCGCCGAGCGCGCGCCCTTGGCTCTGGCGCTGAAAGAGCGCCGCACGCCGGGCGGTCGCGGTCCACTGAGCGAGCCCTACGCCCCCGAAGAACGGCCCGGTCCGCGCCCCCTGGTTGCGATTCATGATCTCTTCGGGGGTGAACTCTCTCGCTGGACCCGGCACATCGTGTACGCCCGGTGCCGGGCGAGCTGGCTGAAAGGTCGGTGCGCGCAGCGGCGTCTCGGGTGCGCTTCCTTCCAGTCTGCTCGGCACCACGCCCGACTCGGCGAACAGATTGCCGACGATGCCCGCGGCGCCATTCGCGGGGTAACCGTGTACGTTGATCAGGCGCTGCATGACATACGCCTTTCGTTGGGCTGCGGGGACTCGTGCCCAATTGATGATGGGGCCTCGCTGCTGGACGAGGTTCCTCAGCGCTCGGACCCGCGGATCGGCCTTCGTGACGTCCGAGTCCAGGCAGAGCAACGGATCTTCGTTCGAGCTCGAGATCAGCGTCGACAAAGCGCGCGAGCAGAAGATGCCGGCCGCGACGGTGTCTGCGTTGGCGTTTGCGTCGCCGGTCAGGGGCTCGATGCCGACCTCACCGACACTGTGCCAAAGCTGAATGAGTCCCCATTCGCGGTCCGTGAGCGGCGCGGTGAATGACTGCGGGACGGCGGCGTTGCCGCCGGCAGCGGGCTGAACGACCGGGGCTTGCTGCACGGGCGCGGGCCGCACCAGTTGCGCCGCTTGCCGGTGGATCGTGCGCGCCCCGGTGTCTTGCTGGACCACGTGGGCCAGCTCGTGCGCGATCAGCAGTCGGCCACTCGCGCTGCCCGGCCGGTACTGCCCCTCGGCGAAAGCGATGTCGCGGCCGAGCGTGAACGCGTCTGCGCCAAGCGCCCGGGCCGCCGCGGCGGCTGACCCGTCGGTATGCACGCGCACCGTCGACAGATCATTCCCGAAACGTGGCTCGAAGAAACGCCGCTCCTTCGTCGGCAGGGGTTTGCCGCCGCCGATCGCGGTGACGGCGCCGCCGCCGGGCGCGGGGGGATCGGCCCCGCGAGCGGAGCCGGCAACGACATCACGCGGGCTGCCAGCACGTCTGCTTGTCGCTCCGCCGGATCCGACGGACGCGATACGGTCAGCCCCGAGGCCGCCGAAGCCACGCGCAGACAGCTCGGGCAAGGGCTCGACTGAGCGCCCGGTGAGCCGCAGGCGCAACCGGACTTCGCGGCGCCCGGCGATTCGAATCGTCCTCCTCGACCGGACTGGGCGCGATGGATGGTTCTTGCCGCCCACGGATCTCCCCGCGTGAAGTGCGCCGCCGGCGAAAGAAGCGCCCACGGCGCCGCGAGCTGGGCGGGCTCCGGGGCCTCCCTGGTGGCGCGGGTTCGCTTTCTCGGGTCCGCAAAGCCCGCCATCGTCGCCTTCACCTCCCCTTGAGAGCCAGCCGGTCTCGACGACGATAGGTCGGGTTGGTCGTAGCGGTCAAGCGCTCGGACCACCCCCGGCGCCCTGGCGCGCGCCCCACTATCACCGCGCGGCCCATGCACGGTACAATCGCCCCGCGTGTCGCGCCAGCGTGGGAGGAAGCCCTGGGAACGGCTGTGGTTGTTCGGGCTGCTCTCGTGGAACGTCGCCGGCTGCTACACCGCCTTCGCCTACGCGCCGCCCCAGGGGTTGAGCTCGGACAGGATGGCGCAGGTGATGGCGATGCCGGTGCGTAACGCGCGGGGGATGCTGTCGGGGTCGATGCAGCTCGATGTCTACTCGTACGCCGCCGGATGTCCGGATGTGACGTACCGACTCTCGGGCCGCGGCTACCGGGGCTCGGTACCGTTGGTGCGCGGTGAGATGCAGGCGATCGCGCTGCCCGGCGACGAGGTGGTGCTGCTCAAGACCGACTGGAAAGATGGCGCGCGCCGTTGCTCCGGGGCTCTGGCGTTCCGGCCGCGAAGCGCGACCACCTACCTTTATGGTTACGTTCCACCCGGCCCCGATGATCCGAGCTGCGGCGCTTTCCTGAAAGAGGTCGTCGACCCGCGTGCCAGGTCGCTCCAGGTGGTGGCGGTACGCAACGTGAGGTCGGTCGAGATAAAGCACGACCTGTTGCAAGGTCAGGTGGCCGGCGATGATATCTGCGAAATGGCGAGCATCCGGTCCGATGAACCGAGGCGGCCGACGATCGCGACCACGGCCGCCGAGGGAGCGCCACCCACGCCGGGAGTGGCTTCGCCCGGCCCGGCAGCGCCGCTGACGGGACCGGCGATGGCGACGTCTGCGACGGCGTCTGCGGCGCCCGGAGCCCCGAGCGCCGCACCAGAAGCGCCCGCCGCCGGCTCTGGTACTGGCCCAGCGGCGACGCCGTCACCCCCTCCGGTAAATCCGCCCGCGGGTCCGGTCGTCGACGCCGAGGCCCCTGCCTCCGGCGTGCGGTCGCCGTCGAGCAACCTTCCCTCCGCCGGCACAAAGGCGTCGTACACGCCCGTCCGGAATCCTCGCATCTCGGGCTATTCGATCGGCGTCCGCTTCGGCTTCGCCGGGGGCGGCGACACGCTGGTGCGCGCGCAACTCAGCGACGGCACCGAGCGAACCATCACCGCCGGCGGCGGGGGCAACATCGCGGCCGACCTGAGGTTGACCCCGCTCTGGATAGCCGACACCGTCGGCTTTGGCGTCGGGGCCGAGCTGGGATGGAAGGGGCAAGAGATCTCGGCGACGAATGGCAGCGTCGGCATGGACCGCTATCCGCTGATCGTCACGGCGCACGTCATGGCGCGGGTCGCCGACTACGCCTATCTCGTGCTCGCGGGCGGCGTCGAAAAAGATCTCGGCATCACGCTCAGCGGCAGCGGCGCCGGTGCGATCGGTGGCTTTGTCGACTTCCAGAGCGCGCTCGGCGGCATCGGCTCGCTGGCGTTCGCTTACGCCCTGACGCCGCATCTGTCGTTCGACGGAACGGTGCGGGTTGGCATCTTGCAGTACGACCTCAGCGACGGAAACGGCGGTACCGGCCGCGCGAGCGCGAGCTACGGCGGCTTCACGCTTGGCGGCAGCTACCAGTTCTGATCGACCCGCGGCGCGCGCCTCCGCCTGATCGAAGTCCCAAGTCCCCTCTCCCGGGTTGACTTTCGAGACACCTGGCCGCCACGGCTGGCACGAATTGTGTCCGGGCAAGTGCATGAAGGACTGGGCCTAGTCGGTTGATTCCTCGTCGCGAGGCGTCCGACTTTGGGACGGTGGCCGTCTCCGAGCTCGTCGACGACGTCTATAAGGGAATGGTGCTGATCCTCCGCGAGATGGAAGCGCAGGTACGGTTCTCAGCGCTCGACCTTGCGAGGTAGCCACTGAAGCGCCGCGCATCACCCAACGACAACGGCTGGACCACCGAAGGTCCGGCCGTTGCCTTGTCGTGACTGGTTACTGCACCAGCACCGTTCGCCGGGACGCGACACAGTTGTTGGTCTCGCTCAACTCGGCGATCGCCTGAAGGGGAGGGGCCTTGGCCCTTGGCGCGCCGATCGCCGGTCGGGGAAGAATGGAAGAGCGCTGGAGCTTCATCCGGCTCCGCTGTCAACTCCCGGACTCGCGCCTTGCCCTTCGATGCCCCCTTCCGACGGTCAGGGCGTGGGCGCCGTCAGCGGCGGCGTGATCCGGGGTGGAAGGGGCGCGGGCGCCATCGCGGGCGGCGCGTCGGGCACGGGCGGAGAGCGGAGCGCGGCGGGATGCATGCGGACAGCTAGGCCGGTGGCGCCCATCCGCATGCCGCCCGTGTTCAGCAGTGCCAGCCGGGTGTGAATGATCGCGTCCGCGCCCAGCGAGCCGGCGTCGAGCCGAAGCTGCGTCAGCGCGGTGTCGGCACCGCCCGCGACGTCGACCATCACCGTGGCGATGATGTCGTACGACCCGGTCGGCGGCTCGCCGGCCAGGACCCTGGTTTGCGCGGGAGCGACCGGTGGGAAGGTCGGCCCCAGCAGACAGTGCGACGCCAGCACGCATCCCTGGCCGACAAACGCCACCGCCAGCGCCAGCAGCCATTGCGCCATGGATTGCGTCATTGGGGACCACCCTTCAAGCGGACCGCCACGCCGGAGGCGCCGATGCCGAACCGCCAGACGCCGACCATGAAGGAGACCTGCGTCTCCACGACCGCGTTCGCTCCCAGCGCGGCGGCTTCGGCCCGCAGCCGATCGAGCGGAACCGTCGTATCGTTCCCCGCGTCGGCGCCCGCGATGACGACCCCGATCACGTCGTAGGGTGCGCCGATGTCCCTGGTGAAGAAGATCCGTACCGCTTCGCCCGTGGTGGCGATCGGATGAACATCGGGGCTGTCGTCGGTCCGGATCCGCCCCGAGGTTGCGCATCCCGCGATGCTCGACACCGCGCTGCCCATCGCCGCGATCCAGAAGACCACGCTGTATGCGCGCATCGGCTAGAACCTAGCACGCGGCGTATCGCGGGCAGCAAGACCGAAATCACACCGCCCGGCATCCAGGTCTCGAATCCTCGACGAGACACGAACGAAAATCTGGGAACTGCCGATCTCGCCGGGTCTGCCCGCGGTGGTCAGGGTAGGCAGTCGTCATAAACTTGCTCACCCGTGAGCGCGTGGCGGGTCTGGTTCGCGCCGTAGTCGGCGCCGCTGTCGCTGCGCCTGCAGATCTTCTGACATACCGGTCGAGGGATCGCAGATCAACCCGGGTGCGCAGTCGGGGCTTAATCGGTTGATTCCTCGTCGCGAGGCGTCCGACTTTGGGACGGTGGCCGTCCGGACGGACAGGCGTCTCGCCCGCCGGCATCGCAGATCAACCTGGGAGGGGCCTTGGGGGGCATCGAGCGCGCCTCCCTGAACGAATCCACGTCGACCAAGGGGCGCCGGTAGCGAGAGAGCTCGTCGCTTTCAACCCGTCAATCGGTCCACGAGCCTTTGGCTCTCAGTCGGCGACCATCACCGTCAGGACCAGACGCCCGACGAAGTACGCGACGACCGCGTAGCCCACCGCCGTCGCGAACAGGATGCGTGAGGGGAGGCCCGGCCCGAGCCGCTGTCCCATCACGAACGGATAGAGGACCCGAGACCCGAGATAGACCGCCCCCGCGACGGTGGCACTGAGCGGATCGACGAAGATGGCGTTCAGCCACAGCAACAGCAAGAACGTCGGCATGTGCTCGAGCATGTTGCCCACGTAACGATCGGCCGCCAGCATCTCGCGGTCCGCGCCGAAGTAGCGATCGAACTTCTCACCGCGCGCCCGGTACGCGCGTTTCAGCTTGGTCTTCACTCGCAACTGGTTGGTGAACAGCGCGTAGTACCAGACGACGTAGGCCGCCGTGACCAGCAGAGGCCCCGCGTAGGTTCGCGCGGAGATCGAGGCGCGGGCGGTCTCCGAGATCTCGTGCATGCGATCGGATACTACCCCTCGAAAGAGGGGCATCGGGTCGTCGCGCATCGCGAAAGGTGCGCGACCAATCAGATGAGTGCAGGACGTTCAAGGGCCGATTTCTCGAACGCCAAAAGTCCGATAAAAACTCATCTGTCAACCTCCTGGACTGATGAGCGCGCGGACGAACGCCCCCACACCACTCTCAATGAAGCGTCGCTGAGTGACGTTTCACCGCTCGACCTCCTGCGGTTTGATATCCGCAGCGGTTGGGGCCCGGAGAGGGCGGAAGTGAGCGGTCTTCTGGTCGGACATTTTGCCGGTCATCTGACTGGCTGTGACATGTGTAACTGATTGACATGAAAACCATTTTACTGGGATAGTATCCGGACATGGAAGCGGACACGGAGGCGGTCGACAGAGGCGAATCTACCTCAGCGATGGAGCCGCTGCTCATCCCCGACAGCTCATGTCACCGGGCGGCGTTGAACGACCTAGCGTTCGATCTCACCCGGAAGTCGGCCGGGTTCCGCCGCAGCCTTCCCACTCCCATCCAGGCGCCGCTCGCCAACCTCGTGCGCGCGATGAACTGCTACTACTCGAACCTCATCGAGGGACACGATACCCACCCGGTCGACATCGAACGGGCGCTTAGGGACGACTACAGCCAGGACCGGAAAAAGCGCGACCTTCAAATCGAAGCGAAGGCGCACATGGCCGTCCAGCAGTGGATCGATGAGGGCGGCTTATCGGTGAACCAGGCGGTCAGTCCCGGAGGCATCATCGACCTTCATCGGCGGTTCTGCGAGCACCTGCCGGAAGATCTGCTCTGGATCGACAACCCGGACACCGGCGAGCGGGCGCGCGTCGTTGCGGGCGAACTGCGCCGGCGAGACGTGAAGGTCGGCCAGCACGTCGCGGTCAGTCCCGGAGCGTTGCCTCGCTTCCTTGCCCGGTTCGCCGAGGGATACGGCGGCCTCGGCAAAGTCGACCGCCTGGTTTCGGCCGCCGCCGCTCACCACCGGCTGCTCTGGATGCACCCGTTCCTCGACGGCAACGGGCGCGTGGCTCGCCTCATGTCGCACGCGATGCTGTTGGGTATTCTCGACACGGGAGCCGTCTGGTCGGTCGCGCGAGGGCTCGCGCGCAACGTCCAGCAGTACAAGACCCTGCTCGCCAACTGCGATTCGACTCGCCGGAACGATCTCGACGGGCGCGGGGCGCTCAGCGAGGAAGCGCTCGCCGATTTCACGCGCTTCTTCCTCACTGTCTGCATCGACCAGGTGGACTTCATGGAGAGCTTCGTCCAGCCCGACCGCCTGCGGGCGCGCGTCCTGGTCTGGGCTGAAGAGGAAGTCCGGGTGGGTGAACTGCCCACGCAGTCGGGGCGGGTGCTGGAGGCGATCCTCCACCGCGGCGAGCTGCCGCGTGGCGAGGTGGATGCGATCGCCGGCACGGGGGAAAGGCAGGGACGCCGAATTCTGGCCGCGTTGGTCGAGAAGGGCGTGCTGGCGTCGGAAGGCTCGCGCGCGCCGCTGCATTTGGCGTTTCCCGCGAACCTGGCGCAGAGGTGGATGCCGGGCCTGTTCCCCGAGCAGCCGAATACATAGGCGAACCCGGCACCCGTACGCACGACTCGAGACGCGCGCCCTCCGGCAGATGCACGGCGCGATGTGGGCGGAGTGCCAGTGGGAGGTGATCGACTGCCGCGGTGCCGGCGTCGATCTTCTCGTCTCCGACAGCACTCGGCCCTTGCTCTCGAGCACGGCGCTTCCGCCCACGTCGTCGCTTCGTCTCTGGGCCACGAGTCGTTCTCGACCACGGTCGAAAGCTACGCGAAGCCCGAAGCGATCGCCGGGGCGCGCCTCCAGTGCTTCACACCGTTGCCAGTCCCTTGGCCTTGGTCATGGCAAGCTCCCTTCGTCAGGTCGGAATGTCGCGCGCCCAAACAAGACCTCGTCGGCGATGTAGGGCACGTAGCGGAAGTCGCGGATGAGGGTGATGTGATCGCTCCGCCACTCGAGGAGAATGAAGTACTTCGGGTGCTCGCTCGAGCGGGGTGAGTGGACGCCCAGGACCGGGCGGCCGCCGGTGACCGCGTCGTCGAACAGGCCGGGCGCTACGCGGAGGTCGCGCAGGTCGGCGTAGCGCGAGAAGCATTCGCGCGCCGCGGGGCCGGGCCGGCCTGGACGTGTCGGTGGTAGCCTCGCCTGCGGCGGCGCGGGCGCGCAGGGTCGTGCGCCCGCGGTAGAGCGCCGCCTTGACCGCCGGAAGGCTGGCACCCGTGCTCGCGACGATCTCGTCCAACGAGCAGCCGAGCACCTCCTTCAGGATCACCGCGCTCCGCTGCGCGATCGGCAGCGCGTCCTGCACGACGTCCTCGCCGTCGACGATCGATCCCGTCAGCCGCGCGCAGTAGCGGTGCAACTCGGGCCGCAGCTCGGCCACCAGCTCCAGAAAGCGCGCGCGCGCCTGCCCCAGCTCAGGCGGGGGACTCTCGCGCTCGAGCCGCGCGCGATCGCGGCCCACCGACACCACCCGCGCCCCCGCCGCCGCCAGTGCCAGCACGGTGGCCCGCCCCACGCCCGAGCCCCCGCCGGTCACGATGATCGAGCTCCCTTCGATGGTCTTCATGGTCCCTCCACCTAGAATACGTTCGAGGGGGGCGAAAAGGTGCGCGGAGGGTCGTCCACAGCGCGCTATGGTTCGCGCCGTGAGCGACGCTTCGAAAAGACCGGAACCAACCGTCCTGCTCGAGCGCGGTGTGGCGGAGCTGACCCAGGTGCTCGGCCCCGCCGGCTTCGAGTTCATCCAGTCGGACGAAGGCATCGACGCCCGCGGCCCGTTCGCAAGCGGCGAATTCCTCCGCGGCGACCGAAGGCTGGAGTTGCACGTCCGGTCGTCGCTTGGCCTGGTCCGCTACCATTTCGGCGAGGAGGCCCTGCCGCACCAGGATCTGGTCCGCGGCGTTCGGGCCCTCGACGGGATCGCGGAGGAGGGCGAGTACCCGGGCTTCTCCGACGATCCGATGGCCGGGTTTCGCCACCTCCGACATGATCTCGATCGATTCGGCGCGATCTTTCTTCGCCGCGGTGCGAAGGCGTTCCGCGCCCTCCACAAGTGGGTGAACAAGCACCCGAGGAAGAGCGGCCTGGCCGGACTGGGTCCGTGAGCGGTTCGGCTACCCGGCGACCGAGAGGCTGGCCACCCTCGGGATCTTGGTCAGCGTTCGACAGTCGAAGGTCGACCGCGATCCGGTGCTGGTACTTGGTCGCCGTGAGGCCGTGCTCGATGCTCGAAATGGCGCATCAGGGCAGCGAGGGTGTGGCCCGGAAGTGGTAACGGACACCGGAGGACATCGTGGCCTCGACGAACACGATGGTGGCACCATCGACCTGGATCGACAGCGCCACGGGCAGGCCTGGCGCAGTCGCGGGCACCGGTCCCGCTGCCAGCGTCTGCGCGTCCGCGCGCCATGACATCTCTTCGCTCCAGAACGGCCCGAGCTCGCCGAACACGAACCAATTGTTGATGGACATCTGGTACACGCGTTGCCCGACGAAGTCACCGCCGGGCGCCGGGTCGTCCGTGAGCACGAGCCCGTAAGAACCAGCGTGCTCGCCCAGCGCTGGCAGCGGTGCAGCCAGGGAAGGAAGAAGCGAAGGCTGATTCGGCGCGATCCGCAGCCATGCGACCGGAATGCCGGTTCGGCTGAACGTCCCCGCCATGCGCTCGCCGTCCGCCGAGACGAAGACGTCCGTCGCGTAGTCGTACGCCTCACCGCCGAAGTTGAACGAGAATCCGAACGAAGCGCGCCGATCGGCGACCTGGCCGTTCACCGGTCCGCAGCAATGGAGAACGTCGCCCCCGTCTAGCAATCCCCCGCAGCATCCCCTGCCCTCGAGGACGCCGTCGCTGTCACGAAGTTCGACGGTCACCGGATCTTCCCACTCGAACATCGCCCAGCGACCGCTCAGGTCCGGAACGGCGGTCCCCGCGTCGGGCGAGGAACCCGTGAGCGTTCGGCCGCAGCCGGCCGCGGCGCCCGCGATCGCGGCAATCGCAACCCACGTCTTCGGAAACGCCGCCATTGCATTGTCGATGTGCCGCCGTCAGCGCGGGGCGGCTCAGAAAATCGTCAGCCCGCGGTGACGTTCTTGTCGTTGTGGCCGAACTGGATCGCATCTCAGCTCCGCCCGCGCCCGATGCGACTCGCGCCGCGCGTTCTGGGTCCGTCGATGTGACCGCAGCCCCGCCGCCCGCCACCTGATTCCTCTGGCTCCCGGGCATTTTGGCAATCCATCATTCCGATTTTTCACCGCCGTGACATCAACGTCGGTCCGGTGCTGTGGTGAGAGGCCGCGCAGGCCTGGCGCCAATGAAGCCTCGACCCTCCCGGCTCCGGGGGCGGTTGACCTAGACCGCGACGTCGACGATGACGGCCGAGTGATCGGACAGGGGACGGCCGTCGGCGTCGGCGCGGGGACGCTCCACGGCCGCGGCCACCGGCTTGACGTTGCGGCCGGCGAACCAGTCGAGGCGCGCGGGCACGCAGCCGTTCCACGGGCGCAGGAGGCGCACGAGGATGCGCGTGAGCGGGCGGCCGACCAGCTTCTGCGAGCGGTTCAGGATGTAAGGATCCGTGAGGTCGTAGAAGTAGGAGCCGGTGGCGCAATCGTTGAACCCCTCGACGGCGAAGTCGCGCGCCCGCAGGAGATCGAACACCGGCTGCTCGTATCGCTTCTCCGGCGTCAGGTAGTTGTGGACGGTGGCGCGGAACCCGGTGATCAGCAGCTTGTGCAAGAGATCGCGCGCCAGCGCCAGCGGGCTCGAGAGGTCGTAGGTGCTGGTGTTGAAATCGCCGCCGACCAGCGCGCGGGTCACGCCGCTGCGATCGACGCTGTCGAGGACGCCAGCGAGCTGGTGCGCGCGCTGCGCCGGCGACGCGTTCGAGTCGAGGTGGCAGGCCGCCACCGCGAGCGGCCCGTCGGGAAGCGCGATCTCCGCCAGCAGGGCGCGCTTCTTGCCGAGCCGTTTCTCCGAGGAGTGGAACTTGTCGCGGACCTCGGGGAGATCGATGTTCTCGACGCGCCCGATGGGATGGCGCGAGAGGATGGCCGCGCCCGACAGCGCCAAAGTGTTTTCGCGCCCGCCCGAATCGTCGCCGAAGTCGTCGGTGAGCGCGAGGTACGAAACACCGAACGCGTAGTTCATGCCGAGGGCCTCGGCCAGCTCGCGCGCGACGTTCCGGTTGCCCGAGCGCCCGAGGCCGACGTCCACCTCGCTGAGCAAGAGCAGGTCGGTCCCGGCGAACGCCGGCGCGACGACGGCCCGCCGCAGATCATCGAGGCGCGCGCCGCGCTGGATGTTCCAGGCCACGGCCCGCAACGCGCGCCCGCGCGACGGTCCGGCCGCCGGCGGCGGCACCGGCGGTTGTCCCCATTCGCCCCGCTCCACGCCCCCGAGCACGCGCCTCACCTCGCCACCGATCTCCGCCCACAGCGCGCTCCGCTCCAGCGCCTTGCGCGTCCGGATCGCCCGCAGCGCCCGGTAGTGCGCATGGATCTCGTGCTGGAGAGACTCCACCTGTGCGAAGGACATGGTTGCACCATAGCAGCCATGTCTCGCGGTGGAGCGGCTCGCCCCGCCGGACTATTTGCCCCCCGAACCGGACCGAGGTTGATGTGCGCCACGAAAGCGGCGCTTCTCCCCATGGAATGAAAGGAGTCCATCCTGAAAAGAGTCGAGCAAGCAGGTAGCGCGGTCCCCTGCGAGTCGCCGTGAGGCTGCCAGCAGAAGCGGGACCAGTATGCCTCGGGTGCAAACCGAGGCTGTGAAGCGGCGGGCCGAATGTGCAGTGAATCCCAGACGTAGCCTCGTGAGGACAGACGTGATGGCCGAGCCTCTATCAACCTGGCGAAGGCATCTACGACGTCCTGGTAGACGAAGTGAGCCTGGTCGACAGCTATCATGACCAGTTCGCGCGTCTGATGCGAAGAGGCGGTTTTGGCGAGCTCATGGGGCGGATGCAGCACAAGCTGGAAGCCTCAGGACGATACTGACCGCCATGACCCCCGCGGCGGCTTCAGAGGTCTGCATCCTCCCAGGTCGCCGCATCGGTCATAATCTCCGCATGTCGTCGGAGCGACTCTGGGAAGGAGCGACTTGAGGCCTCAGGTGCTGGTCGTCGACGACGAGGTCTTGATCCGCCAGTCGCTCCACGCCGTCCTGGCCGATGAAGGTTTCGCAGTCACGGCAGCCGAATCGGCTGCCGAAGCATGGCGCGCCTTCGAGAGAGATCGCCCCGATATCGTCTTGCTCGATCTGGTGCTCGGCGACGGCAACGGTCTGGATCTCCTCCGGCGCATGAAGGAAGTCGCCCCCTCGATCAAGGTCGTGGTGATCTCCGCCCACGGCTCGTTCGAGCATGCGGTGGGCGCCATGAAGCTCGGGGCCTACGACTTCATCAAGAAGCCGTTCGAGTTGGAGGAGGTCGTGGCGACGGTTCGCAACGCCGCTCGCACGAGCGCGCTCGAGCAGCGGGTCGCTTATCTCTCTGACCACGATCGCCGGCGGGGCGGATCGCACCTCATCTACGAATCTCCGGTCATGCGCGACCTCGTTCGAGAGATCACCATCGTCGCGACCAACCCGGTTCCGGTGCTGCTGCTGCTCGGCGAGACTGGAACCGGTAAGCAGGTCCTCACGCGCCATTTTCACGACAGCTCCGGCCGCGAAGGCGGACCGCTGGTCGAGCTAAACTGCTCGGCGATTCCCGAGGCGCTCATCGAGTCCGAGCTGTTCGGCCACGAGCGCGGCGCGTTTTCCGACGCGCGCGAGCGAAAGCTCGGGCTGGTCGAGGTCGCCGACGGCGGTACGCTGTTCCTCGACGAGGTTGGTGATCTGGGGCCTGCGGCCCAGGCCAAGCTCCTCACGTTTCTGGAGCAGCGAACGTTCCGACGGGTCGGGGCCACCTCGACCCGTACTGTCGACGTCCGCATTGTCGCGGCCACCAACCGGGACTTGCGGGAGATGGTGGCGGCGCGGGCCTTCCGCGAGGATCTCTGGTACCGACTGAGCGCGTTCGCGCTGCGGGTGCCGCCCCTGCGCGAGAGAACCGACGACGTGGCGCCCCTGGCCGAGGCGTTCCTCGCCGACGCGAGCCGCCAGTACCGCCGCCGATGGGGGAGAATCGCCGACGAAGCCTTGCGCCTGCTGCGCGGCTACCGGTGGCCCGGCAACGTGCGGGAGCTGAGGTCGGTGATGAATCGCGCCGCGCTTCTACATGACGACGACGTCTTGCGCCCCATCCACCTTCCGCCGGAGATCGGCGCCGCCGTGTTGGCGTCGCCGGTGGTGGACGACGCGGCGGGCCCGGGGCCGGCGGCGACGATACCCACGCTGGAGACGGTCGAGCTGGCTCACATTCGCCGCGTCCTGGATCTGTGTGGCGGGAACCGCACCGTGGCCGCGCAGTATCTCGACATCACCCGGCAAACCCTGGCGCGGAAGATCGGTGGTGGCGTCGGTGGTGGCGTCGGTAGCGGCGACGGCGGTGGCGACGCCTGACGTGTGCGCCCCCCCAAGCGGGAGGCACGGCTAATGCATTGATTGCCGCTATGGCCTGCGCAGGAACCCGCGGCGCGGCGGCGGCGCTGATCATGTTTGCGATACCCGCCTGCCTGACCGTCCGGCAAGGCGAGAAGCTGCACGCCGGTTTGGCCGGGGTACGCGGCCGTCTGGATGATATCGACCGGTGGGGCGAGGAACATCGACGACAGGTGGTCGAGTTGCGAGGTGTTCTGGACCAGGCGACGGCGTTGCTGGCGACGAATGATGCGGACATCGGCGCCAAGGAGGAGAAAGCCGAGGCCGATATCGGTGCGTTGCAAGAGAGGGTCGACGACATGACTCGGGCGCTCCAGGCAGATGGGCGGCAGGACCAGGCGGGTCTGGTCCGATTGGAGGCCCGTGTCGCCGCGCTCGAGCAATCGGAAGCGAGACTCGCCGAGCGGGTGATCCCGACGCTTCCGGAAGACAAAGAGCAACTCTGGCAACAGGCGGGGGAGCGATTGGCGTCCGGCCAGGGCGACGAGGCGAGACGATTCTTTCACGCCTTCATTCTGCGCTTCCCGAACGATCCTCGGGCTTCCCGCGCCTATCTCGAGGTCGGCCGATCATTCGCGTTGGAGCGGCAGTTTTCCAGAGCGGCGGCCGAATTTCAGCGGGTCCTCGACGTGTACCCTCGCTCGCCGGAGGTGCCGGAGGCGATGTGGCAGCTGTCAAAGGCATTTGTCGAGCTGCGGTTCTGCACCGACGCGCGCGCTCTGCTGGGCGACCTGGCCAAGCGCTACCCGAAGTCCTCCCCCGCGACGCACGCCCAAAAAGAGATGAAGACGATCAAGCGGCTCCCGAGGACGGCTTGCACCAGCTGAGCGCGGGCCGGCTCATGGGTTCGGCGGCCACCACCGCGGGGGAGGCGTCGGTCGTCGTTCGTCCGCTTCACGATCATCGGGCGGTTCCGCCACGGGGGGCGACTTCGGGGCTGCCGTCGTCGGTCGAGGGGGCACATCTTCCCGATCGCGCCGGCCCGGAGCGTTCTGCTCGGGAGACACAGGTCGTCCACGAGGTAGGCCCAATCGGAGACTTTCTTCATAGCCGCGCATGCTCCGGATCCAAAGCAAGGGAGATGCCGACCGGCGTTCTTTGCCCCTGGAGGGCCCGAGGAAGGGAATGGATAATATTTTGTCGGCGCAGGGGTGAACTGGATGATTTGTTTACACTCCGACTCGCGCGATCCCGCAGCCGCCCGGCTCGTAGCGACGCAAGGCGGGTCGCCGATGCGATGAGCTCACCAGGGCCGAGCATGGTCTGTTCGCGGAAGCCTGTCGCTCCAACCTCGGTGGTCTGATTGGAGACGTCTCTTCCCCAAGATGTCGTGCGGTTCATTCGAGAATGCGTCGACAGTCTTGGAACCTTGGAGGTGCTCCTCCTCTTGCATGCGAGCGCAGGAAGGACGTGCACCGTCCAACACACGACCGACGAGATGCGATCATCCCCGCTCGCGGTGGAGTCATCACTCGACGTTCTAATCTTGCGCGGTCTCGTCGAACTGATAGCGGAGGGCTACGTCTTCCGTCCCCGCACCGCCGATATGGAGGAGAAGACCCAACAGCTCGTCGACCTCTACCGCGAGAGACGAGCCGCGGTCACCACGATCATCTTTTCTCGGTACAGCGAGGCTTTCTCGCCTCCGAAGTGATTTTCGCCCCAACTGCAGACAACATCCGCTCCCGATCCTGAACGTGACGTCGGTCCAATGCTACGGATGACTCTGTCGGCGCACGCCGGTGCGCCAGAGGGCAACGAAAGCAACCAAGGGCGCCGCGACCGCGAGCGCGACCACGGCCCGCGCGCCTCCCGTGGCTCGCGACGCGTTCCAGGCGGACGCCTCGAGGAGGGTCAGCGCCGCGTCTGCTCCCACCGCGGCGGTGAGCGCGCGGGCCAGCGAGTTGCGCCAACGGTGTTGCAGAGAGCGGAGCCCGAAGAAGAGACCAATGTCGAAGGCCACCCATGCCCACTTGATGGCGGCGCGGGGAAACCAGAACTGGAAATCCGCGCTCACGAGGAGCGCGGTCCAGGGGACCAGCAGCAGAGCCAGGAGGCGAACGACGACCGTCGGGCCGCGCATCAACGTCCGGAGGCCGAAACGAAAGAGCCCGCCACGCGCGAATGCCGTGAGCACGTCGCCGAGCGCGCGCGGCGCGGTCATATCCGGGGGGAATGAGAGGAACACCCGATCCCAGCGCGCCGGATGCAACTTGGCTTTGAACGAGCGCAGCCCTTCGAAATCGAACAGGGCGCGACCGGCGCGGCGCGCGAAGCGGAGGGGCGCGGGAACGTCGCCGGCGAGCGGTGCGAGACCGAGCGTCACCAGAGCTGCTCCGTCGCCGGAAGCGAAGCGCATCGCGTGGTCGACCAGGGTCTCGGTGGTTCCGTTGGGCGCGTTCGGCGCCCGAATGAGATGCTGAAACAACCAACCGCCCCGCGCGTAGACGGGCGTCAGCGACAGGAGCGCAATCACCTGGTGGTCGCGTTCGGCCAGAAAGAGGCGGTGCCCGGGCAGCAGTGTGAACGGCTCGACCTGGACCAAGAAACCCATGGGCGCGAGCTCGCGTGAGCGCAACCAGCGGCGCACCAGGTCCAAGATCGCAGCGCGAAGCGACGTGTGCGCCGCCATTGCCTCCTGGGCATCGATGGCGCGCACACGGACGCCCTTTGCGCGCGCGCGGCGCAGTTGCTCGCGCAGGCGGCGGCTGCGCGCGAGAGTGGTTGGCCACCCCGTCGGGTCCCAGACCGGCTGCTCACCGACGGGGAAGGAGCGCAGAGCAACCAGCGACCTGAAACGTTCCTCCGTCGCGAACAGGCAGGCGCGCCGGCCAGCCGCGCGCGCGGCCGCGATGAATGCCGCCGTCACCTCAACCATTCGGCCATCCTCGGCGAGCGGCGCGCCGGCGGCGACCCAGGCCTTCCCGGTGTCGACGTAGGCAACGCAAGCGTCGTCACCGACGAAGAGATAGCGATACCCAGGCTCGAGGACCTGGAACGAGGTCGTGTTCCATCCATGGCGGCGCACCAGCGCACGGACAGCTGCTCGCTCGTCGTCCGGTGGGCCCTCCCGCGCGGCCCAGAGCTGCGGCGTGCTCATTCGACGCGGAAGGGCAGCTCGATCGTCGCCACGACGTAACCTCCGCGTCCCTCGTCGAGCTCGGCCTTGAACTTCAATCGATCCTCGTCGCGGGTCGCGTTCTCGAAATACAGGTAGCCCGACATCTCGCCGCCGTCACCTAGCACGCCTTCCGGCAAGGCGGATCGCTGCATCTGTGTCGTTGGAAGGCCGTCGCTCCAAAGCTGGTACTGGCGCTGGTAGAACGTCTCGTCGCGCCGCAGGGCCTCGGACCACGACTCGAGCGACGGATAAACATCGCGATAGCGGGGGCCCACGAAGAAGTTCGCGCTGGCGAAGATCGGCAGGAGGTGCGTCGCACGCGCGCCGTCGTGGTCCAGGGGGACGACCGGTAGCGGCCGGTAGGTCCGGCCGCCGGCTCCCCGGAGGGTGAATCGTTCATAGAGGATCTGGACCGGTTTGCCGCTGTGGTTGATCAGGCGGACCTTCAGGGGTGTAAGGCGTTTCGCGAGATCATCGGGAGGGCCCCTCCAGGCGTCGCTGTTGACCGACACGCGAACCCCCTCGTGCTCATCGAAGGCCGCGGTGGGTGCCCCGGGAATCACGTGAGCGGAGGCGGCGGGAACCAGCTGTCCGTGGCCGCAGCCGCCGACGAGCCAGACGGTGGCGCCTGTCAAAGCCCAGCGCTGGGCTCGTGGCCGCAGCCCTTCGAGAACTTCGGCGACTCTGAAGAGGAACATCCTGATGGTCTACGCAAGCGCCGATCCAAACGCTGGCGTTGGAAACGAGCTGCGCGACGACTACCATCTCGATCCAGCAAACTCGGCGAGCCCCTCGCGAGCCACTGGTCGTTCCTCTTCGGCCCCAGCATCTCGTTCGGCAACGTGGGAACCAATCTCTGATCAGCGATCACGCGCGCCGGCCGGATAAAAATCATGCGAGCGCGTCACCCGATGGGTGATTTCTTACCAGTGAGTCGTCGGGAGCCGGGCGCTCTGGTCGCATTCGCGGGCGAGACCCTTGGTCCATTCGATGCAGTCGTCCGGGCGCGGAGAGATTCCTTGTCAACCGACGCCGGCGTCATCGAAACCAGGGTCCTGCTCGCGCGATTCCATCCGCTTGCCGACAACCGCCAGGTGGTGGTCGTCGGACTGGTGGTCTGCGCCCCCGAAGGCGCGTCTCTCCAGGCGCCGCCTCTGACCGGGGTGTTCACCGCACCGGCCGGTCTCCTCATCAAGCTGCGCTACCTGATCGAGCGCGCGGCCCCCAACCCCTTCGAGAGCCTGCGCAAGCTACGCAGTCAGTTTTGGTCGTTCACCGAGCTCAACCCTATGGAAGAAAAGGAGTCTGACGCATGATCGCTCATCGCCTGTTCCCTGCTCTGCTCATCATCGGGGTCGCGGGTGGATGTTCACACCGACAGCCGACCCAAACCGCGGCCCTCCCAGTTCAGGCGGTCGCAGCCGCGCCGCGGCCAGCGCCCGCCGTCGCGCATGCACTCCCCCCGGCGCCGGCGCCCGCCGACACCGGCAAGGGCGGCAAGGAGCTGGCCGTCTTCTTCGACTTCGACTCGGCGCTGCTCCGCGACGACGCTCGCCCCGTGCTCCAGAAGGTCGCCAGTGTGGCCCAGTCTCGCAAGGCGACGGTTCGCATCGAGGGCAACTGCGACGAGCTCGGGACGGTCGAGTACAACCTCGCTCTTGGGGAACACCGCGCGATTCAGGCCAAGGACTACCTGACCAAGCTCGGCGTCCCTCCGAAGCGAATCAAGACCGTCAGCTACGGATCACAGCGCCCCAAGGCGGACGGGCACGACGAGCAGGCGCACGCCGAGAACCGACGCGACGACTTCATCGTGCAGTAGGAGCGGGAACTGACGGGCGGTCGGAGGCGGCACATAATTGCGGGTATGAAACGATCCACATCCCGGCTGCCAACGCGGCTGGCGCTGGCGTCGCTGGGTACGGTGGCGGCCGTGGGCGTGGTGTGCGCCGTCGGGCTGGTGTCACTGGGCAATTTGTCGCGCGACACCCGCTCGGCGGTGAGCCGCGAGCTGTCGCTCATCGACGAGGCCGGCGCGTTCTCGGCCTTGCTCTATCAGAAGGGTTTCGCCGCCGAGTACATGCTGACCCGCGACCGGCGCTGGCTCGAGCAGCTCGAGGTCAGCCGGCCCGCGTTCGAGCAGTGGCTGCAGCGGACGCGAGCCTCGGTGACGACCGATGACGCCCGTCAGTTGTTGGCCACGGTGTCACGCGAGTACGAGGACTACCACGCCACCCGCGCGCGCGCCGTACGGTTGTTCGACGCCGGCGACGAGGCCGAGGCCACAAAGGTGCTGACCCAGAATCAGGAGCGACTCGACCGGATCCTGGCCGCCTTTCGGGAATTCGGATGGCGGGAGCGGCAGCACGCCGAGAGCGCGCTGGCGAGCTCGGAAGCCTCGCTGCGCCGCCTCGCGCGCGTCCTGGTCGGCACCGCCCTTGCCGGCGCGGCCGCCAGCCTACTGGTCGGCTTCCTGTGGGCGCGGCGGATTACCAAGCCGATCTACGAGCTCCAGGTCCAGGTCGAGTCGGCGGCCGAGCGCACGCGCATCCAGGTGAGATCCGACAAGGGCGAATTCGACGGTCTGGGTGAGCAGGTGGCGGCGCTGATCGAAAAGCTGGAGGAGACCGACGCCGCCCTTGCGGAGCACCGGCGACGCCTCATCCAGAGCGAGAAGCTGTCCGCGATCGGCGAGCTCGCCGCCAAGCTGGCCCATGAAGTATTGAATCCTCTGGCCGGAATGAAAGCGGCGGTGCAGCTTCTGGCGCGGTCGCACCCCCACGATCCCGATCGGGCGGCCGAGACCGCCCGCGCGCTCAGTGGCGAGATCGCGCGCGTCGAGGCTTTGCTGGGAAGGCTGCTCAACTTCGCGCGCCCGCTGTCCCCGCGCGTCCAGGTGACGCCGGTCGGAGAGTTGCTCGACGCCGGGGTCGCCGCGGCGCGAGAGATCCTCGATCAAAATCGGATCACCTTGGAACGTTTCGAAGAAGAGGCGCTGCCACCGCTCGAAGTCGATCCGTTGCTGGTGAGCCAGGCGCTCTGCAATTTGTTGGCGAATGCCGCTCAGACCATGCCCGGCGGCGGCGTCGTCGAGCTCGCGGCGACCCGGCGGGTGATTCTGGGGCGCGACGAGGTCGCGATCTCGGTCGCCGACCACGGCGCGGGCATCGCGCGCAGCGACGCACGAATGCTGTTCCATCCCTTCTTCACCACCAAGCCCAACGGCCACGGGCTGGGCCTCGCGATCAGCCAGAACATCGCGGTGGAGCATGGCGGCCGAATCACTGCGCACAACCGGCCGGTAGCCGAAGGGTCGGGCGCGGTCTTCGAGCTCCTGCTCCCGATGCTGAGGTGAGAGCGCCTTCCGGCGGCGCTAGTAGTCGAGCGCGAAGGCGTTGTCGGGATCGGTCTTGAAGCGATCGAGGAAGGGCCCGGGCGTTTCAGTTCTTGGTCACGACGGCGGGAGGGCCTGGCTGGGTCGGGGTGTCGCTGGGTGTTTCCGCCGAACCGTCGGGGTGGGCTGCGGAGGACGCGACGACGGCGTGGCCGCACACGCAGGCAGGGCACGACGGAGCGGGGCGACTCGCCAGAGCCTCGAGGGATCGCTGCAACACCGAGAGGGCACTGCCGACCTCGACCACGCGTTGATCACCCGCCGTCGCGCGCGCTTCGAGCCGCTGGACCGCGTCGCCGACGGCCTTGACACTGCCGGGCAGCTCTTTCAGCCCCCCGATCTCTCCTTCGAGACCAGTGAGGTCGCGCGCGATCGATTCCGTCCCGCTCCGGATCGCCTCGGCCGTGTCCTCGGACCTCTGGAAGTGATCGGCAAAGAGCCGTCCCTCCCGCCTGACGGCGTCGTCCATGTGCCCCACGATTTGCTCGGCCTTTGCCTGCTCCGCGGGGGGCAGCTTGTCGATGAGCTGGCGGATCTCGGCCGCGGTTTCATGAATCGATGCGAGATTTCGACGCTGGTCATCGAGGGCTCGCTTCTCTTCTCCGGTTCGCAGTGCCAGGTGGCAGAACTGCAGCGTGCCGAGCGCGCGTTCGCTGGAGCGCTTGTCGGCGTCGAGGTAGATGTAAAGCGTCCCCGCGAGCAACAACAGGCCGACGGTGCCACCGACGAGAGAGAAGTATCGAATCGGGTGCGCGCGATAGCGATCGACCAACGCCTTGATTCTGTCGCCGACGCTTCTCGAGTTGCGGCTCGCCGAAAACAGCAGCACCAGTCGCTCCGCGTAGCTGATTCCCGCCAGGGACACGACGACGATGGTGATCGCGACCAGCCACGGCTGCCGGACCGCGATGCGGTGTCCGACCAGCGCCTCGCGTTCTTCGACTCGTGGCAGGCTCGCCTGATGGCCGTCGATGTAGCAGGTCTCGCGGTCGAAGCGCACCTCGCCCGGGCCTTGGCACCCAAGCATGGCCGGGAGCAGGATCGCCGCCACCAGGACCGATGGGAGGACTCGCGCCGTTTTGACTCTGCGGGGGCATGCGCGCACGACCGTGCAGGGTGCAGGACCCGTACCCCTGGCACGGGCTGCTCGCCAAGCTTGCCGATGGCTACTCGTTGTTAGAAAAGGTTCCACCGGCGACGGCGAGCGGTCTATTTCAGAACGGCGCCGATACCCTTGCGGTCTGTGCTGGAATCGGCGAACACTGGCCCAAGAGGTGCTCCGGGGGCCTCTAGCGAATGGCCGATCCCGACAGTCTCGACCCCGACCAGCACACCGTAGAGTCCGAACCTCCGCCACGGTCCTGGGGCCCACGCGCCTCGTTCGCTCGGCTGACGGCGGCGGCACGCCGCGCGCGCGCCTGACCTCAGGCCGATTCCTCGGCGTGATCCCGGTCGGCGCCGCGCTCGGGGGTGTTTCGCCACAGCTGGACCTGCGAATCCTGGGACGGACCTTGCTCCATGCGGCGGTGGTTGGTCTCTCGGCGGGCTTCATCAGCGCCGCGTTCTTCGCCGGTTTGGAGTACACCCAGTCGTTCCTGCTCGAGCGGCTCGCCGGCTACGCGCCCTTGCGGGCCGATGGCGAGAAGATCTTCGGCGAGAGCGGCCATCTCGTGCTGAATCCGTTCATCGTGATGGTTCTTCCGGCGGCGGGCGCGCTGCTGGCGGGTCTTCTTTACCTGCTCGCACCGGAGGCGCGCGGCGGAGGTGGCGACGCGATGATTCATGCGTTCCACCATCAGGGCGGCGTGGTCCGGCGGCGCGTGATCTGGGTCAAGGCGCTCGCGTCGATTCTCACGCTCGGAAGCGGCGGCTCGGGTGGCCGCGAGGGCCCGACGATGCAGATCGGCGGCGCGCTCGGGTCGACCGTCGGCGCCGGGTTTGGCGTCACCGCGCGCGAGCGACGGATCCTGATGCTGGCGGGCGTGGCGGCCGGGATGGCGGCCGTGTTCCGCACGCCGCTTGGCG
This sequence comes from uncultured Pseudomonadota bacterium, assembly GCA_963778795.1. Taxonomy (GTDB): domain Bacteria; phylum Myxococcota_A; class Polyangia; order Fen-1088; family Fen-1088; genus DASRQZ01. The sequence goes on from CAVZVU010000001.1 coordinate 1,280,563, forward strand.
CAGCCCTGCTGGCAACCGAGGTCCTCTACCGAGACGACTTCGAGGCCGAGGCACTTGTCCCCGCCATTCTCTCCAGCGTGATCTCTTACTCGGTGGTGTTCTCGATCTTCGGCCAGTCGACGCTGTTCGCGCGCGCAGGCTCAAGTAACCCGATGAACTCGTATCCGGCCCCTTCAAGCTGATGACCAGCATCGACTAGCTTCTCGGCCGACGAGTCGACGAAGAAGTAGGACCACCGACAAACATCATCGATGTCCCACGTCACCCTTCTCTCTTTTCGGAGCCGACGCGTCCTTTCGAAGAGGTCCTCGATCATCTCCGCGCTGATCATTTCGCAGTGTCCCTAACGACCCGCCGTTCAGCAGCGAACGCCAAGGTCGCCTTCGAGCGGCCGCGAGGAGCCGCGGGCGCAGCCCGCGGCGTCGCGGCACGAGCCCACCGGCGAGCGGACGCGCCCTGCAGCCGTATCTCGTCGAGCTGGCGCGGGGTCGGGATCCTCAGGCGGCGCTGTTCGGGGAGCACTGGCGTGACTGGCCGCGGAAGTGGGTGCAGCGGATCTGCAAGGCGGCGGGTGTGCCGAAGGTGACGGCGCATGGGATGCGGGGGCTTCACGGCACGCTCGCGGTGGACAGTGGGATCACCTCCCACGCGGTAGCGTCTGCCCTCGGCCACGAGTCGTTCAGGACGACGGCGGAGAGCTGCGCTAAGCGGGAGGCGGTGGCGGGTGCGCAGCAGAAACGGGCGCTCGCGGTGCTCACCGGCGGGAAGGTAGCGTCGTGAGCGCGACCTCATTCATCAACACCTCGGAGAACGACTCCAATCGTTCCCCAATCGTTCCCAAAACCGACTTTTCAACCGCGACTGAAAAGAATCCGAAGTAATTCCGTGGAGCTGAACGGGATCGAACCGTCGGCCTCCTCAATGCCATTGAGGCGCTCTCCCAGCTGAGCTACAGCCCCTCCACCAGCTTGCGCTGGCAGGGCACTAGTTAGCAGCCGCCGGGCGCGCGGTCAATAACGACGGAGGCGGGAGAAGAGGGTTTCGAAGCGGCGGTTGCCGCGCAGGCGGTCCCAGTCGTTGGCGAGATAGAGATCGCGCAGCGCAAAAGGGTCCAGCCGCTGCTCGACGGGCTGACGCCGCACGTAGCTCTCGAGCAGGCTCAGCGCCTGCTCGAGGTTGCCGAGCGCTGCCTGGCAGGTGGCCAGCGGCAGCGCGGTGCCGGGGTCCTGACGTTCGCCGGTGCCGACGTGCGCGAGCTCGAGGCGCGCGCCCATGCGATCGCCGCCGGCGGCGCGTGTGGCACACAGGAGCAGGCGGGCCTCGGTCTCGGCGCCCGGCTTGGTCGAATCGGCCAGGCGCAGGGCCTCTTCCAGCTCGCGCCGGGTGCGCGCGAACAGGCCCACCGGGACGGCGCCGGTGTAGGCGCGCACGCTCATCAGCTTGACCCGGTAGATGCGGCCGCGCTCGAGCGCCAGCGCGCGCAGCGTCGCGGGCGGGAGCTTGTCGCGCTGAGCTTGCACGCCGGCTAGCAGCTGCGAGCGCTGGCGTTCGCGGTCGGCCTTGAAGATCGCGCGCTCGAGGTCGGGCGTCGGGTCGTGGCGGTACTGCGAAGACCAGTCGGCGATCGCCTGCTGGTACAGGCCGGCGGCCTCGCTCCAGTGTTCGTCGCGATCGCTGGCGACCGCCAGCGCGTAGGCGTCGCTGTCGACGGCGCGCTCGAGCGCGGCGCCGAGCGGAGGTCCGGCCACGATCTCGGTCGTGCGCCCTTCCTCGACGGGCACCGACGGCGCCGACGGCACAGCGAGCGCGCACAGAAGCGCGATGAGCCCGATCACCTGCATCGCGGCAGCATACCAACGCCTTGACCGCGGGCCGCGGTCATAGTAACCGAGCGATCATGACGGCTCTTTGCCCGCGCCGCTGGGGCGCCCCGCTGGCTGGCCTGATCGCGCTCGGGGCGTGCCGCGCCTCGGTTCCCGTTGCGTCGCCCGCCGCGCCGGGCGAAACCGCCGCGCCGGCGCCGGTGCGCCCAGCGTCGGGCTTCCCGGTCGCGCGCTACGCGGAGTCGGTGCCGATCACCGCGATCGCCGTCGGCGCGCCCTACCTTTGGGCCGGCACCGAGCACGGGCTGCGGCGCTGGAAGGTCGCGGGCAAGGGCAACGCGGCCGATGCCGACGCCGACGCCGAAGCGCTGGGCGCCGAGACCGGTCTGCCGGGCCATCGCATCGACGCGCTTGCCACCGACGACGATCGCGGGGTCTGGGTGGCCACCGAGGCCGGGATCGGGCGCCTGGCCGAAAAATCGGGACGGCTGCGCTACGAGACGCGCGGGACGATCGCGGCGCCGGTCTACCTGCTGGCGCCGTCGGGCGCGGGCGCCGGCGCGTGGGCGGCCGGCATCGCCGGGCTCTACCGCTACGACGGACACGCATGGACGGAGCTCGATTTTCTGCGCGATGTCGTGGTCAGCTCGCTCGACCTCGACGAAGACGGCAAGACGGTCTGGGTCGGCACGCGCGGGCGCGGGCTCTATCGCGTCGATGCCCGCGGCGGCGCGCCGGTGCTGGCGCCGGGCGACGGCGGCGCGGCCGAGGAGATCGTCGGCACGGCACGCAGCGTCGGCGGCGCGCGCGTCGTCGCGACGCGGGCCGTGGACGGTGGCCGCGTCACCCTGGTCACCAAGGACGGCACCGAGGAGTATCGAACTCAGTCGAACGCCCGCGTGACCTTCACGCGGCTGATCGCCGCCGGCGTGCGCCCGGTGCTGATCGCGCGCGGCGCATCGGGCGGCGAGCGGTTCTACGAGCTGCGACCGCTGCCGCGCGGCGAGCCACCGGTCCCGGGCGGCTTTCGGCTGGTCTCGTCGCGCAAGGGGAGCCCGGCGCGCTATCAGGCGGTGCCGATGCCGCTGGCCGCTCCGTCAGACATCACCGTGGTCGCCAGCGCCGGCGGTGGCGGCGAAGACGAAGCGCCCGCCATCTGGTGCGGGTCGCGCACGATGGGTGTGGCGCGCGCCGCGACGTCGCGGCCACGCTATCTGTCGGGCGATCTCACCGAGGACGCCGAACGCCTGTCGGTCGCCTGCGCCGCCGTCGGTCGCTGTTTTGTGGTCGCGGGCGGCGCGCACGCCTGGTTCTTCGACGGCGCGCGCTTTCGCGAGACGCGCGTCGGCGAGAGCGCGCCGGGTCGCGCGCTGGCGGTGGTGCACGACGGCGCGGGCGCAGTCTTCGGCGTGATCACCGATCCGCCGTTCGAGTCGATCGCGCTCACGCGCCTGGCGCCCGGCGGCGCGGGCCCGCCGCGCGAGGGCGACTGGCCGACGATCCAGCGCGTGCCGCTGGTGGCCGCGGCCCATGACAGCCGGAACGACAGCCGGCCCGCGGTCACGTTCGCCACCTTCGCGCCCGGCGGCAACCTCTGGTTGGGGCTGGCCATCGTCGGCAAGGACGGGCAGGAGCAGGGACGGGGCGCGCTGGAGATCACGTTGCCGCCGGCCGGGTCGACCAAGGGTACCGTCGTTCGCCACGGGGGCGCGCCCGGGAAGGCCGCGACGGCCGAAAGCCTGCCGTTGCCGCACGATCTCAACGCCGTGTTGTTCGACGGTGCGGCGACCTGGTTCGCGGCGCGCAGCGGGATCGCTCGTCTGCAAGAGTCGGAGCTGCGGCAATGGGGCGAGAACGAACACATGAGCAGCGAGGTCTGTCTCGATGTCGCCAAGGGGAGCGACGGAAAGATCTGGGTCGCGACGCCGGCCGGCGTGGGCCGGTTCGACGGCAACGAATGGCGCTTCGCCGCCGAGGGCCCAAAGGGCGATGGCGACGGCGACGGCGCGGTGGCGACGCGGGCCATCCTCAACGACGGCGGCGGCCACATGTGGCTCGCGACCGCGAAGGGGCTGCGCGCTCTCGACGCCGCGGCGGCCGACGCGCCCCGGCTGGGCGCGGGAGATTTGATCGTCGAGGACGACATGCATGACCTCGCGTTTGATCCCTACGGGCGAGTCTGGGCGCTCGGCGACGCGGCGCTTGCGATCGTCGACACCGGCCGCGACGCGCACGTCGCTGCAGCGACGACGACATCGAAGCCGTCGTCTTCGACGACGTCGCCGCCATCAGCGACAGCAGGTGGGACAAGGTGAGAAGCGCACGGCACGTGATCGCGCCGCGCGGGGTGGACTTTGCCGATCGCGCACCATTCTCTGTTAGTGTGCTTCTGTGAGCGCTAATCCCGAAAGTCGTGCCGCGACTGATCCGGAAATTCCCGACATCCTGCCGCTCCTCCCGATTCGCGATCTGGTCGTCTTCCCGTACATGATCGTTCCTCTGCGCGTCACGCGCCCGGTCTCGATGGAGGCGGTCGCCAAGGCGCTCGAGGCCGACGAGCGGCTCTGTTTTCTCGTCGCGCAGCGTGACTCCACCGACGAGGATCCGGTCGCGGCGTCCTTCTTTCGCTCGGGCACGATCGGGATGATCATGCGCATGCGCAAGCTCTCCGAGGGGGGGCTCAAGATCCTGGTGCAGGGGCTTTGCCGCGCCAAGATCCAGCGCTTCGTCTCGGAGACGCCGTGCTATCGCGTGCGCATCGATCGCACCGAGGATCCGCCGCCCGCGCGCACGCTGGGGATGGAGGCGCTGCTGCGCTCGGTGCGCAGCAACGTCGATCGCCTGACCGGCCTCGGCAAGTCGATGCAGCCCGAGCTGGGCATGGTGGTCGGCAGCGTCGATGACCCCGGGCGCATGGCCGATCTGGTCGCGTCGAACCTCACGCTCAAGGTCACCGAGGCGCAAGAGTTGCTCGAGCTCGACAGCCCGATCGAACGGCTCACGCGCGTGAATCAAAATCTCGAAAAGGAGATCGGGATCCTCGAGGTGCAGTCGCAGATCCAGAGCCGCGCCAAGGAGGAGATGTCGAAGACCCAGCGCGACTACTACCTGCGCGAGCAGCTGCGCCAGATCCGCAACGAGCTCGGCGACGGCGACGTGCACGGCGAGGAGATGGAGGAGCTGCGCTCCAAGGTCGTGAAGGCGGGGCTGTCGCCCGAGGCCAAGGCCGAGGCCGACAAGCAGATCCGACGCCTCGATCAGATGCACGCCGAGAGCGCCGAGGCGTCGGTGCTGCGCACGTACATCGACTGGCTCACCGAGCTGCCCTGGACCACCAGCAGCGAGGACACGCTCGACATCGACACCGCCCGCAAGATCCTCGACGAGGATCACTACGACCTCGAGCACATCAAGGATCGCATCCTCGACTATCTGGCGGTGCGCAAGCTGCGCGGCGGGATCCACGGCCCGATCCTCTGTTTCCTCGGCCCGCCCGGCGTCGGCAAGACCTCGCTCGGCCGTTCGATCGCGCGCGCGGTCGGACGAAAGTTCGTGCGCATCTCGCTCGGCGGCGTGCGCGACGAGGCGGAGATCCGCGGCCACCGGCGCACCTACGTCGGCGCGCTGCCGGGGCGGTTGATTCAAGGGATGAAGCAGGCCGGCACCAACAACCCGGTCATGCTGCTGGACGAGGTCGACAAGCTCGGCTCCGACGTGCGCGGCGATCCGTCGGCGGCGCTGCTGGAGGTGCTGGACCCCGAGCAGAACCACAACTTCCGCGATCACTATCTCGGCGTGAACTTCGATCTGTCGCGCGTGCTGTTCATCGCGACCGCCAACCTGCCGGAGTCGATCCCGCCGCCGCTGCGAGACCGCATGGAGACGCTGCGCCTGTCGGGTTACAGCGAGGAGGAGAAGCTGGCGATCGCCGAGCGCTTCCTGGTGCCGAAGCAGATCGCGGAGGCGGGGCTCACCAGCCGCGAGATCGTCATCGGCCGACCGGTGCTGCGCAAGATCATCTCCGAGTACACGCGCGAGGCCGGGCTGCGCGAGCTCGAGCGGTTGGTGGCGCAGCTGGCGCGCAAGGTCGCGCGCCGCGTGGTGGAGGAGGGGGCGCAACGCCCGCGCAGCGGCGCGGCGCGCGGCAAGTCGCAAGGCAGCGCGGCGATCAACCTCGAGGAGATCACCAAGCACCTCGGGCCGCCGCGCTACCTGGCCGAGGAGAGGCGCGGCGCCGACGAGATCGGCACGGTGAACGGGCTCGCCTGGACCCCCTACGGCGGCGAGGTGCTGCACGTGGAGGCGCAGACGATGGCGGGCAAGGGCTCGCTGACGCTGACCGGGCAGCTGGGCGACGTGATGAAAGAATCGGCGCAGGCGGCGTTGTCGTTCGCGCGTGCGCACGCGCTGACGCTGGGGCTGCGCGACGAGTTCTACGCGGGTCGTGAGATTCACATCCACGTGCCGTCGGGCGCGGTGCCCAAGGACGGCCCGTCGGCCGGCGTGACCATGGCGTGCGCGCTGGTGTCGTTGATCTCGCAGACACCGGTGCGACACGATCTGGCGATGACCGGCGAGCTGACGCTGCGCGGGAAGGTGCTGCCGATCGGCGGCCTGAAGGAGAAGCTGCTGGCGGCGATGCGCGCCGGAATGACGCAGGTGATCATCCCCGCCGGAAACGCCCCCGAGCTGACCGAGATCCCTGAGCACGTGCGCGCGCGGCTGACGATCACGCCGGTGCGTACGATGGCCGAGGTCCTGGAAGTGGCATTGGTGCCGGCGACAAAGGGTCGCGCCGCCAGCAAGGACCCGACCAAGCCTCCGCCGCGCGTCGGTGGCGCCAACGGATCCAAGTCGCGCGGCTCGCGCCCGGGCGGCAAGACGCTCTCGGCCGGCTCGCGTCGCGGCGCCAACTAGTACCCGGCGCGCGCGCCGCCCCGCGCCACGCCGCCCCGCAAAAGCAACGTATTGTTTACGGTGTAGAAACCCAGTCTTGACCGCTTGTCTGACAGTGTCGCCAGCGGGAGGACTGAGTGCCCGAGCCGACTCTGACGGAACTGGCCAAGCAGGTCGCTGACACCCAGAAGCTGGTGTTGAGCGGTCAGACGGCGCTCAACATCGTCTGGACGCTGGTCACCGGCTTCCTGGTCATGTTCATGCAGGCCGGCTTCGCGCTGGTCGAGACCGGGCTCACGCGCGCCAAGAACGTCGCGCACACGATGGGGATGAACTTCCTCGTCTATTCGATCGGCATCATCGGCTTCTGGGCGTTTGGCTTCGCCTTTCAGATGGGCGGCGTCGGCGCGTTGTCCACGTTCGGCAATGACGCGACGCTGTCGAGCGAGTTCGTCATCCACCTCGGCGGCAAGGCGTTCGGCCTGTTCGGCACGCAGGGGTTCTTCCTCAGCCCCGCGGTCTACACGGCGCCGGTCGCGGCGCTGTTCCTGTTCCAGATGGTCTTCATGGACACGGCGGCGACGATCCCGACCGGCGCCATGGCCGAGCGCTGGAGCTTCAGCTCGTTCGTGCATCTTCAGCCTCGTCGTGTCGACGATCATCTATCCGATCTACGCCAACTGGGTCTGGGGCGGCGGCTGGCTGTCGCAGCTGGGCGTGAACTTCGGCCTCGGCCACGGGCACGTCGACTTTGCCGGCAGCTCGGTCGTGCACATGATCGGCGGCGTCACCGCGCTGGTCGGCGCCAAGATGCTCGGCCCGCGCATCGGGAAGTACGGGCCCGACGGCCGCGCGCGCCCGATCCCCGGCCACAACATGCCGATGGTGGTGCTGGGCACGTTCATCCTCGCGTTCGGCTGGTTCGGCTTCAACCCGGGCTCGACGCTGTCCGGCACCGACACCCACATCGCGATCATCGCCACCAACACCATGCTCGCCTCCGCGTCCGGGGCGTTCGGTGCCTATCTCTATTTGAAGTACCGCTTCGGCACGCCCGACGTCAGCATGCTGTGCAACGGCATGCTCGCCGGGATGGTGGCGATCACCGCCCCGTGCGCGTTCGTGACGGCACCGGCGTCGATCTTCATCGGCCTGGTCGCGGGCGTGCTGGTGGTCGTCTCGGCGATGTTCGTCGAGAACACGCTGAAGATCGACGACCCGGTCGGCGCGTCGTCGGTGCACGGCGTGAACGGCGCCTGGGGGATCCTGTCGCTGGGATTGTTCGCCGACGGGCGCTACGGAGACGGCTGGAATGGCGTCGCGGGACCGGTGCGCGGGCTCTTCTACGGCGACAGCTCGCAGTTCGCCGCATCGATCGTCGGCGTGCTGGTGTGCGCGGCCTGGGCCGGCACGGTGACCTTCATCGCGTTCAAGATCATCGACGTGGTCGCGAAGCATCGGGTCTCTCCCGCCACGGAGGTCGGCGGTCTCGACGTCCCCGAGATGGGAATCGAAGGGTACGCAATGGAAGTTGGAGAAGGCGAATGACGGCGTCACCCCAATCGGCGGTCGGCTTTCGCGCGCAGATCAGCGGCGCGAGCCTCTGGGATCTGGTGCAGATGGAGTGCCTGTCGCGATCGCGGCAGGTGATCCGCATCAGCGGCGAGGGGGGCGTCGGGTATCTGTACTTTGCCGACGGGCGAGTGGTGCACGCGGTCACCTCGACGCTGATCGGCGAGACGGCGGCGCTGGAGATCCTGAGCTGGACCAACGGTCTGTTCCAGCCGTGCGAGCGCGCCTGGCCGGCGACGTCGACCATCGAGACGTCGTGCGAAGGGTTGATCCTGCGTCTGGCCAAGCGCCGTGACGAGGTCGCGTCGAACCTGGTCGCCTTCCCCGCGCGTGCCGCCATTGGTGGCGCGGGGCAAGGGGGGGCCAGGGGGCCAAGGGGGCGACATCGGTGTCGGTGGTGGTTCGTACGACGACGCATATCAGTTCGAGGAGATCGAGATCGAGGAAATGCACCAGGAGGGGGAGATGCGAGCTCCAACGAATATCGAACAACCGGCGACGCCGACCGCGGCGATAGGACGCCCCGACATCACCGCCGATTTTCCGGTGGTGCTGCGGCTGGCGGCCGGTGGCGGAATCCTCAAGAACAAGGGGGCGAGCGAGGAGCTCGCCGGCGTCGTCGCCTACGCCCATCGGCTGGGACAGCTGGCCGGCGAGCTGCTGGGACTGGATCCGTTCGTGGCGATGGAGTGTACCTTCGCCGACGGACGCTTCCTGATCTTCGACGAGGAGAACGGCGAGACGGTGGCGCTGCGCCCGCGGCCGGACACCAATCTTCAACCGCTGCGCGATCGGCTGGGGCTATGATGGCCGTCGATGCGCGCAGCCCGCGCGAGCAAATGCGGGCCAGCCTGGTGACGCTCAAGGACGTCTACGGCATCACCGGCAGCTTCATCTTCACCCGCTCGGGCCACATGGTGGCGCGCGAGCTGCCGCCGATGTTCGACGATGCGGCGCTGAACGAAGCCAGCAGCCGGCTCACGCGCCTGCAGGAGACCTTCTCCGCCGCGGGCGAGCAGCTGGACGTCGCGGTGCTGCGCTTTCGCGATCACAAGCTCTACGTCAAGAGCTTGCCGGCCGGCGCCCTGTGCATCATCTCAGACGGCGGGGTCAACATGCCGGCGCTGCGCATGGCGGCCAGCCTGGTGGGGCGGCGGATCGCGCCGGTGCTCGACGCGGTCGCCGATGAGCCGGTCGTCGAAGAAGCGGCGCCGCCCGAGCCGGCCCCGGTGCCCGAGGCGCGCGCCGCCATGCTGGCGCCGCCGGGGATGCGGCGCTTCCGCGGTCGCACCCTCGAGTAATCAGATAGCCTAATCAGATCGCCTAATCAGATCGCCAGATCTCCAGCCTCTTCGCGCGTCATCGGCGCGCGTGATTGAGGGCACGGCGAGGTGGGCGAAACGCGCGTTGTCGACGGTGGCGGGGCGCGGCGCGCGCCCGGACCTGTTTGTTAATCGGCTTGACTTTATAGGGGGGAAACGTAGCGTAACGACCTTTCAGCTCCTGTGCGTCCTCGCTTCTTCTTCCGACTCGCATCCTGCTGGAGGTCGTCGTGTATCACTCCCCTAGACTAAGCGCCTGGCTCCTGCTGTCTTCGCTCTGTTCCGCCGGTTGTGGCGTCTTCTTTCCCTCAACGCCGCCCCCGCCGGCCCCCACCGTTACCCACCCGATCCGCCTCAACAGCGTCGGCTACCTGGCCGAGTCGACCAAGCTGGCGACGGTGATCGCGCCCGGCGGCACGGTCTTCGACGTGCACAACGCCGACGACGATTCTCTGATCTGGAGCTCGGCGCTCGGCCCGTCACCCAGCGACGAGCTGACCGGCGACACGTTGTACCAGGCCGACTTCACCGAGTTCTGCTCGACCGGGAAATTCTACCTCGAGGTCCCCGGGCTGGGGAAGTCGGCGCCGTTCACGATCGGTCCCGACGTCTACAACGATCTGCTCACGCGATCGATGATCGGTATGTACGGCCAGCGCTGCGGCACCGAGGTGCACATCCAGCTCGACGGTAACTCGTGGGGTCACGCGGCCTGCCACACGAAAGACGCCTCGCTGAGGTACCTGGTGCCCGGCTCCAACGATATTCGCCCCAGCGTTGGCGGATGGCACGACGCCGGCGACTACGGCAAGTACACCACCAACGGCGCCTTCTCGGCCGGGATGATGCTGGCCGCCTGGGACCAGTTCCAGCCGGTGGTCGCGAACCTGTCGCTGCCGATCCCCGAGCACGGTGGCGCGTTCCCGGATTTCCTGGCCGAGGTGAAGTGGGAGCTCGACTGGTTGTTGACGTTGCCGTCGCCGGATGGTTCGGGCGGCGTGCCCCACAAGCTGACCGAGCTTTCGTTCGAGGGTTTCATCATGCCCGAGAGCGACGTCACGCCGCGCTACTTCACCGCGGTCGGCACCGCGGCCACGGCCGACTTCGTGGCGGTCACCGCGCAGGCGGCGCGCATCTATCAACCCTACGACGCCGCCTACTCCGACACGCTGCTCGCAGCTGCCCGCTTGAGCTACGCCTACCTGCAAGCTCACAACGGTCCCGTCGTGCCCGACGACACGTCGACCACTTTCACGACCGGCGGCTATGGCGATTCCAGCGACAACGATGAACGCCTTTGGGCCGCCGCCGAGCTCTGGGAGACGACGGGAGAGCAGGCCTTCCTGACCGACTTCGAGACGCGCGCCGCCGCTCTGCGCGGCAACAGCCCCGTCGCCAGCAACTTCGACTGGGGGAACGTCGGCAACCTGGGGATGTTCCAGTACCTGCTGTCGAAGCGCGAAGGTCGCGATCCCGCGATCGTATCCAAGCTGCAGGATTCGCTGATCGCGACCGCCAACGGCCTGGTGGCCTCCACCACCAGCAACAGCTACGGCCGGCCGATCCGTTTCTGGTGGGGGGCGAACGGCGCCGTCGCCCGCACGGCGATGAACCTGGCGACGGCGAACGCGCTCAGCCCCGATCCCACCTACCAGACCGCGATTGTCAGCGCGCTCGATCACCTGCTGGGTCGCAACCACTACGATCGCTCGCAGGTCACGATGGTCGGCTACGCCCCACCGGCGCATCCGCACCATCGCCCCTCCGCGGCCGACAGCGTCAGCGATCCCTGGCCCGGGCTGCTGGTCGGCGGCCAGGATTGTCCGTCGGGCGGGTCGAACTGCGCGACCGCCCCGCCGTACGATTGGGTCGACGACCAGGGCGCGTTCAACTCGAACGAGATCGCGGTCAACTGGAACGGCGCGCTGGTCTATGCGGCCGCCGCGCTGGCGCACTGAGTGGAGACACACGTGACGCCGTGACGACGACCATCGCTCCTCGCAGCTCGCGCCGGGAAGCAGGCACGCCACGCGCGCCGCGCGTCGCCGCGCCGCCGCCGCCTGGCACCGGTGCGCGCCCGGGCGAGGCGGTGTTGCCGAGCAAGGGGAACAACCGCGCCATCCGCGAGGTGAATCGCTCGATCATCCTCGATCTCGTGCGGCGCGATCGGCGCATCTCGCGCACCGAGCTCGCGCGTCGATCCAGGCTGACCAAGCCGACGGTGTCGACCATCATCGACGGGCTGATCGCCGACGGGGTGGTGCGCGAGGTCGGCTTCGGCGCGTCGGTGGCCGGCGGCGGGCGCCCGGCGCGCCTGCTCGACTTCAACGAAGACTCGGCGGCCTACCTGGGAATTCACTTCGGCATGCACACGATCACCGTCGCGGTCGCTGACGCGCGCGGGCAGATCAGCGAATCGCGCAGCCGGCCGGCGATCTACGATTCGCCGGCGCGCTCGGTGAAGGCGCTGCGCCCGCTCATCACCGAGGCGCTGCGCGCCGCCAAGGTGCCGCGCTCGCGCATCGAGGGGGTCGCCGCCACCGTGCCCGGGCTCTACGATCGGGAGTCGGGCGTGTGCGTGCTGGCGCCCAACCTCGGCTGGCGCGACTTCCCGGTGCGCGCGGTGCTTGCCGACGAGCTGGGCATGCCGGTCACCGTCAACAACAACATCCACGCGGCCGCGGTCGCCGAGGGGCGCGTCGGCGCGGCGCGCGGCGCGCGCTCGTACGTCTGTGTCTACGTCGACATGGGGATCGGCTCCGGCATCGTCGCCGACGGGCGGTTGTTCTTCGGGCAGCGCGGAATGTCGGGCGAGATCGGCCACTGCCCGGTTGTCCCTGACGGTCCGGTGTGCGGCTGCGGCCGGCGCGGATGCCTCGAGACGGTGGCTTCGACCATGGCGCTCACGCGCGCGGTCGAGCGCGCGATCGCCGACGGCGAGCAGACCCTGCTGCGCGGATGTGCCACGCTCGACGCGGCCGCGATCACGCGCGCGGCGTGCGACGGGGATCGGTTGAGCCGCCGCCTGCTGGCCGAGGCGGGCGAGCACCTCGGCCGTGGGGTCGCCTTCCTGCTCAACATCTTGAACCCGGAGATGGTGGTGCTGGCCGGACCGTACGTCGCCGCCGGCGAGGTGATTCTCGGGCCGCTGCGCGATTCGGTGGCGCGGCACGCGATCCGGCCTCAGGGGGTTGCGATCGTTCCCTCCACGCTGGACACGCGCGCCGTCATGATCGGCGCGGTGCTCATGGTGATGGATCAGACCACGCGGTCGTACCGGATCGTCGGCGGACCGTCGGCCGCGCGTCACTCCTGACGGGCGGCGGGGCGGGCGATCTGCAGCAACACCGGTAACGGATCGGGCGGGGGCGTGGCGGCCGCCGACGTGGACGCGGACGTCGCCGCCGTCGCCGCCGCGGACGCCTGCAGCGCCCGGTCGAGCAGGTGGGTCGGGACGACGTTGCCCAGCGCCGCGAGCATTGTCTGCCGCAGGGTGGGGTGCGAACGCTCGAGCTCGGTGATCAGCGCCTTCATCTGTTTGCGCTGCGCCTCCGACTGCGATCCGCACAAGTTGCACGGCAGGATCGGAAATCGCCGGGCCTCGGCCAGCGCCGCCAGCTGAGCCTCGGCGCAGTAGATGAGCGGCCGGATGACGACGTGTCGGCCGTCGTCGCTGGTCAGGCGCGCCGGCATGGCCGCCAGCTTGCCCCCGAAGAACAGGTTCAGCAGCACGGTCTCGAGGGTGTCTTCGCGGTGGTGGCCGAGCGCGACCTTGTTGCAGCCGAGGTCGGTCGCCGCCTTGTACAGGATGCCCCGGCGCAGGCGCGAACAGAGGGAACAGTAGGTCTTCCCCGCAGGGATCTTGTCGGTGACGATCGAGTAGGTGTCTTCATGCAGGATCCGGAACGGAACCCCCTCGGCTTCTAGCCAGCGCGTCAGCGGGGTTCCGTCATATCCGGGATGCCCCTGGTCGACGTGCACCGCCAGCAGGTCGAAACGGATCGGCGCCCGCCGCTGCAGCGTGCGCAGCAGCACCATCAGCCCATAGCTGTCCTTACCACCCGACATGGCGACCAGGATCCGGTCCCCCTCGCTGATGAGGTTGTGCTCGCCGATCGCGCGCCCGACGTCGCGCAGCAGATGTCGCTCGAGTTCCATGAGGCTGCGCATGCTACCCTCAAAGCAGGGTTGGGACCACGGATGTCGAGACGCGCACCGGCTTTCTCAGCGCGCGCCTGGCTCGGGGCGGCGGCGGGATCGGTGGCGATTCACGCGTTGGTGCTGCTGGCGCTCGTGCGCGGCGACGCGACCCCGCGGTCGCGCGAGCGCGCAGCGATGGCGGCGGGGGCGGCGCTGTCGTCGGCGGTCGAGCCTGACTGGATCGACGTGGTGTCTCCCGACGATCTCCGCGACGTGGTCTCGGCGTCCGCGCCGCCGCTGCGCCCCGCTGCGCTCGAGGCGGACGAGCGGCGCGATCGTGCGCGCGCGATCGCGCCGCGCATCGCCGACGGTCGTGAGCGGCGCGCGCCGGCGCCCGATCGGGGCGTTCGCGCCGGCCGCGTCGACGAGAACCTGTCCTGGCGTCGCGACCGCTCGACGCTGCACGCGCAGCTGACCGACGGCGCCTCGACGTCGCAGCCGGCGCGTCTCGACACCGGGTTGCCGTCGGCGTCGCCGCAGGCGGTGCGACGCGAGCCGGTGGTCGGACCGGGAGACGCGGTTCGCAGCGAGACGCCTGCCAGCGTGCCGAGCGCGCCCCAGCGCGCGGCGCCCGACGAGTCGCCGGCGGCCGACTCGGCGCGCAGCGCGAGCGGGGAACGCGCGGCGGTGGTGGTCGCCGAGGCCGAGTTTCCTCGTCGGGCCGACACCGCGTCGACGGAGCGCGGGGTCGGTCCCCTCGACGCCGAGCGCGGGTCGCGCAGCTTCGACAGCGCCGCCCGCGGCGCGCCCGGCGACGATCACCGCCAGCGGGCCGCTTCCAACGAGATGCGGCCGGGCATCACCGATCTGTCGCGCGCGGGGGTGCGCGCGCACGAACCGACGCTGTCGGGGCGCGGCCCCGGCGATGCGCCCGGCGCCGTCGATCGCCCCAGCGCCGGCAAGGCTCCGGCGGAGCTCGGCCTGCCGCGCGCCCAGCAAGTCGGGGCCGAGGCGGCGGGGCCGACCCAGGATCGCCGCTATGACCTCTATATCAAGGAGATCACGCGACGGGTCAACAGCCTACGGCAGTTCCCCAAGCGGCTGGCGCTGCGCCTGGAACAGGGTGAGACCGTCGTGCGGTTCGTGGTCGACGTCGACGGTCGCCTGCGCAGCGGCGTCCAGGTGATGAAGTCTTCCGGGTTCGACGAATTCGATCTCGAGGCGGCCCACGCCGTCGAGCGGGCGGCGCCGTTTCCGCCGCTGCCGCCCGCGCTGGCGACGCAGGCGCTGCCGGTGTCGATGCGGGTCGCGTTCGAAAATCCACTGGTGCGCTGAGGCGCCAAGGCGTTGCGGCGGCGGTCACGCCGACGGTGACGGTTGGTTCCTGGGTGCGGCGGAAAGGGGGTCCGGTGGGTCGGGTGTGGGTCGGATTGAGCCCCGCCGAGCCCAAATCATGAGCAAAATACCGGTACCGGCTTTTTCTGGGGAAATTCGAGTTTGCGGCGGTAAAATCGTGGCTGAGGTAAGGTGAGGTGAGATCTAGCCCGAACCCTCCCGTCAGCAGGCGTCACCCCAGGCGGGTTGGTTTCTGGCTGGCGATCGCGGCGCTGATTCACGCCGAGCTGGCGTTGCTGATTGGCTTCGGGCTCTATGCGCTGGCGCCGCGCGACGCCGACCTCAAGCGGGAGCTGGCGGCGCGTGCTGCGAATCAGCCCGAGTCGATCGACATCGGTATGGTCGACGATGCCGCCGCGCGCGAGATCATCGCCGACCTCGATCGCCAGGCCGAGAAGAAGAAGGCCGAAGAGGTGAAGAAAGAGGTCGAGTCGATCAACCCCCACGGGCAGGTCGTCGACGTCCCCGCGCCGCGCGAAGAGAAGCGCCCCGACGACGCGCGCTTCGTCTCCGAGCACGACGCGACGGTCCCGAAGGAGAGCAAGAAGTACGGGAAATTCGACGAGAAGGCGCGCCAGGGCGACGCGACCGGCGGCGCCGAGGAGTCGAAGCCCCAGAGCCGCGCGCAGCCGCAGGTCGACCGCCGCCTGGCGATGCGCGAACCGCAGCTCAGCCGTCCTGGGCGTCGGTCCGGCGCAGAGGCGCCCGAACGCACCGGCGAGCAGCTCGGCGATCGCTACGGCGCGCCGACGCCGGGCGCGCCATCGCCCGACGGCGTGGTGCCCCAGCTGGGCAAGATGTTCCGTTCGCCGCCCGGTGGTGGCGCGCAGGGCGGCGGCGCGCCGCCGCTGATGCCGTCGGAGCAGCAGATGGCGCGCGCCGTCGGCAGCGGGTCGCAGGATGCGCTCAAGGACGTCGACGACGGCGAAGAGACGGCGCTGAACTCGAAGCGCTGGAAGTTCGCGTCGTTCTTCAACCGGGTCAAGCGCCAGGTCGCCGATCACTGGCACCCGGAGGAGGCGTACCGTCGGGGCGATCCGACCGGTTCGGTCTACGGGTCGAAGAATCGTCTCACCGTGCTGCGCGTGCAGCTCAAACCCGACGGCAGCCTGGCCAACGTTGCGCTCGAACAGCCATCGGGCGTCGAGTTCCTCGACGACGAAGCGATCGAGGCCTTCAAGCAGGCGCAGCCGTTTCCCAATCCGCCGCTTCAGCTGCTGGATCAGGGCGTGATCAACTTCCGCTTCGGATTCCTGTTCGAGCTGTCGGGCGCGCCGCGTATGAAGCTGTTTCGCTACAACGACTGAGCGATCGGCGGACGCCTGCCGGGTGCGCCCCCGAGCGCCCCCACCCCCGAAGGATCCCACCCTCGGGCAGGGACCCTTGCTCGACCTGTCGACGTGCGCAGGTTGAAGAGGGTAGTTGTGGAGGGTGTCGTGGCGCGAAGTCGTTGTTTGGGTCCGGTCTTTGTCTTGATCTCGGTCTCGATCCTGATGGCGGTGGCGGGTGGCGGTCGCGCCCGCGCGGAGGGGCGGAGGGCGGATCCCGAGCCGCGCGCGCAGCCTTCACTCCTCGCCGGGCCGTCGCTGCATGAAACCGGGCGGGTCGGCTCGATCCCGTTTGTGCGTCCCGGCGCGCCGATCGAGTGGACACTGGCGGGTGAGTCCCTTCGGGAGCAGCGGGTGCGGCCGGTGCGGCCGGCGATCGGCGACGCCATCGCCACCCCGGTCGGCCTGATCAGCACCAGCCTGCTCGAGCACCAGATGAGGGCGCCGGTGGCGGCGTTGGAGAATTGCCGCATCGAGGTCGCGCGCTGGCAAAACCAGCGCTGGAACCAGGTCGCGGCCGGGCGCGTGATCCTGCACTGGACGATCCTGCCGACGGGCGCGATCTCTCAGATCGAGGTCAAGCCGCTGGACCCGCTGGATCTCCACGTGCTGGATTGCGTGAAGAGCGCGATGACGCTCTGGACCTTTGCGAGGCCCAGCTGGGGGATCGTCACCGTGGTGCGGCCGTTCGCGTTTCGCTGAGCACAAAAATGGGAACCCTGAGAGGGTTCCCAAACCCTCCCGCGCCGGGCTCCGCCGGGCAAGCCCGGCTACGCCCACGCGATCAGGCGCCGCCGCCGGTTGTCGGCGTCGTCGGCGTAGCTCTCGATCGGCGGGCAGCTGCAGAACAGCTTGCGATCGCCCAGCACGTTGTTGAGGCGCGCCACCGCCGGCCAGAACTTGTCGTCGCGCAGCGACGGCAGCGGGAACGCCGCCTTCTCGCGCGAGTAGGGCGCGTTCCAGCCGTCGGACAGCAGGCTGGCCGCGGTGTGGGGCGCGTTGCTTCAGCACGTTCCCCTCGCGCGGCGCGGCCCCGTCCTCGATCTCTTTGATCTCGGCGCGGATCGCGATCATCGCGTCGCAGAAGCCGATCGAGCTCGGCCTTGGGCTCGCTCTCGGTCGGCTCGATCATCATCGTGCTCGGGATCGGGAACGACATCGTCGGCGCGTGGAAGCCGTAGTCCATCAGGCGCTTGGCCACGTCCTCGACGTCGACGCCGGCGATCTTCTTGAGGTGGCGCATGTCGACGATGCACTCGTGGGCGACGAAGCCCTTCTCGCCGCGATAGAAGACCGGGTAGCTCGCGTCGAGACGCTTGGCGATGTAGTTGGCGTTGAGGATCGCGATCGCGCGTCGCTTCGGTCAGCCCCTCGGCGCCCATCATGCGGATGTACGCCCAGGAGATCAGCAGGATGCTGGCGCTGCCCCAGGGCGCGGCCGCGATGGCGCCGATCCCCTGCGCGCCGCCGGTCTCGACCAGCGGGTGGCCGCGGCAGGAACGCCGCCAGATGCTTGGCGACGCCGATCGGACCCATGCCGGGCCCGCCGCCGCCGTGCGGGATGCAGAAGGTCTTGTGCAGGTTGAGGTGGCAGACGTCGGCGCCGATGTCGCCCGGGCGGCACAGCCCGACCTGGGCGTTCATGTTGGCGCCGTCCATGTACACCTGGCCGCCGTGCTCGTGGACGATGGCGCAGATCTTCTTGATCTGCTGCTCGAACACGCCGTGGGTCGACGGGTAGGTCACCATCAGCGCCGCCAGCCGATCGCGGTGCTCCTCGGCCTTGCGCGCGAGATCGCCGAGGTCGACGTTGCCGCGGTCGTCGCAGGCGACGACGACGACCTTGTAGCCGGCCATGGCCGCCGACGCCGGGTTGGTGCCGTGCGCCGACGACGGGATCAGGCAGACGTTGCGCGTCTGCTGCCCGCGGCTCTGGTGGTACTGGCGGATGACCAGCAGGCCGGCGTACTCGCCCTGCGAGCCGGCGTTCGGCTGCAGCGACACCGCCGAGAAGCCGGTGATCTCGGCCAGCATCGCCTCGAGCTGCTTGAAGATCACGCGATAGCCGGCCGCCTGCGCCGCCGGCACGAACGGGTGCAGCCGGTTCCACGCCGGCCAGGTGATCGGCACCATCTCGGCGGTGGCGTTCAGCTTCATGGTGCACGAGCCGAGCGGGATCATCGACCGGGTCAGCGACAGGTCGCGCGACTCGAGCCGGCGCATGTAGCGCAGCATCTCGGTCTCGGAGTGGTGGCGGTTGAACACCGGGTGGGTGAGGTACTGGCTGGTGCGGCGCAGCGCCGCGGGGACGGTCACGGCCTCGCCGTCGGCGATCTCGCCGGCGACGGCGCTCACGGTGAAGCCGGTCGCGCGCGATCCGGACGCCGACGCCGACGCCGACGCCGACGCCGACGGTTTGGCCTTGCCGCCGTCGCCTGCGGTGTCGCCGAACACCTCCCAGAGCGCCTGCACGTCCTCGGGCCGCGTCGTCTCGTCGAGCGAGACGCCGACGGCGCGCGCATCGATCTTGCGAAGGTTCATGCGGCGCGCCTCGGCGGCGCGCAGCCAGGCGGCGACGTCGCCGGTGCTGCCCTCGATGCGCAGGGTGTCGAAGTAGTGCGCGTGCTTGACCGCGATCCCCATGCGCGCCAGGCCGCGCGCAAGCACGGTGGTCAGCGCCGCGACCCGCGTCGCGATCGCGCGCAGCCCCTCCGGGCCGTGGTAGACGCCGTACATGCTGGCCACGACGGCCAGCAGCACCTGCGCCGTGCAGATGTTGCTGGTCGCCTTCTCGCGGCGGATGTGCTGCTCGCGGGTCTGCAGCGCCATGCGTAGCGCCGTGTGGCCGTGCGCGTCCTGCGACACGCCGATGATCCGGCCCGGCATCTTGCGCACCCACTCTTCCTTGGTGGCGAAGAACGCCGCGTGCGGACCGCCGTAGCCCAGCGGCACGCCGAAGCGCTGCGCGCTGCCGACGGCGACGTCGGCGCCAAGCTCGCCCGGCGGCGTCAGCACCGTCAGCGCCAGCAGATCGGTCGCCATCACCACCATCGCGCCGGCGGCGTGCGCGCGCGCGCAGAAGGCGCGCGGATCCTGGACCGCGCCGTCGCTGGTCGGGTACTGCAGCAGCACGCCGAAGGCGCCGCGCCCGAGGTCGTAGCTGTCGACGTCGGCGACGACGACGTCGATGCCCAGCGGTTCGGCGCGCGTGCGCACGACGTCGATGGTCTGCGGGTGGCAGGCGTCGGAGACCAGGAAGGTCTGCGACGTGTCGGCCGCGGGCGACACCGCGTGCAACATCGTCATCGCCTCGGCGGCGGCGGTCGCCTCGTCCAGCAGCGACGCGTTCGCGATCGGCAGCCCGGTCAGGTCGGCGATCATGGTCTGGAAGTTCAGCAGCGCCTCGAGCCGTCCCTGCGAGATCTCGGCTTGATACGGCGTGTACTGCGTGTACCAGCCCGGGTTCTCGAGGATGTTGCGCTGGATCACCGGCGGCGTGATGCAGTCGGAGTAGCCCATGCCGATGAACGACTTCCAGATCTGGTTCTGCGCGCCCAGCGCCTGCAGCTCTTCCAGCAGCTCCGACTCGGTCACCGGCGCCGGCAGCTGCAGCGCGCGGTCGAGACGAATCTCGGCCGGTACGACGTCATCGATGAGCTTGTTGAGCGAGGGGACGCCCAGCAGGCGCAACATCTCTGCGACGTCGTCGGGGCGGGGGCCGATGTGGCGGGCGGTGAAACGGTCCGGCTGCGATAAATCGATAGGCATGGTCGGAGTCTTAGCGGTCCGTATGAATCATTCTGCCTGCTCGCGCAAGAAGGCCTGATAGCTGTCGGCGTCCATCAGCCCCTTGGTCTCGTCGGGGTTTGACAGCGCGATCTGGATCATCCAGCCCTCGTCATATGGATCCTCGTTGACGTACTCGGGCGAATCACCAAGCGGGCTGTTGGTCTTGACGACCTGGCCGGAGAACGGCGCGAAGAGATCGGAGACCGCCTTGACCGATTCGACCGAACCGAAGACCTCGGACTGCTTGACCGTCTCACCCTCCTTGGGGAGATCGATCTGGGTGACGTCGCCGAGCTGCTCGACGGCAAATCGGGTGATGCCGATGGTCGCGACCTTGCCGCCGCCGTCTTTCTCCTCGATGCGGGCCCATTCGTGGTCCTTGGTGTAAAGCAGGTCATCTGGATACAACGACGTCGCGCTCATTGGTTACCCCTTCTTTTCGCCGAGAGTGTCTTCGCTGACATTGAGATTGTTTTCGTTCAACGCGACCGCTTGTAAAATGGGCCGCTCACGACCTCTGCCTCGATCATCTTGCCCCGGCAATCGATGACGAGGCCGCTTCCGGGCGCCGACAGCGAGGTGGGCACGTAACCCATTCCGATGTTCTTGTCGACGGTGGGGCCGTAGGTCCCCGACGTCACCGTCCCCACGGCGCCGCCGCCGGACGTCGCGTCGGATTTGGCGTCGGATTTGGCGCCGGATTTGGCGTGAATCGGATAGCCGTGCCGGGCCACGCCGCGCCCGCGCATCACGAAGCCGACCAGCTTGCGGGCCACGCCGCGCGCCCGCTGTTCCCGCAGGGCGGTCTTGCCGATGAAGTCGGCCGCGCCGTCGAGCTTCACCACCCAGCCGAGCCCCGCCTCCAGCGGCGTGGTCTCGTCGGTCAGGTCGTTTCCGTACAGAGAGAGCCGCCCTTCCAGCCTCAGCGTGTCACGCGCCCCGAGCCCGACCGGTTTGCCGCCGACGGCGGCCGCCGCTTCGACCAGGCGCTCCCACAGCGCGTCGGCATCGCCGGCGCCACAGAAGATCTCGAAGCCGTCCTCGGCGGTGTAGCCCGTGCGCGCGATCGACGCGCGAATACCGGCGACCTCGCGATCGGAGACCAGGTCGAACGAACGCACCGACGACAGCGGCACGCTGGTCAGCGTCTGCAGTGCAGCCTCGGCTTTGGGGCCCTGAAAGGCGATCAGCGCGGTGTCGTCGGACGCGTCGACGATCTCGCACCAGGAGCCGACGTGCTCGCGAAACCAGGCGACGTCCTTGTCGCGATTGGACGCGTTGACGACGATCAGGAGGTGATCGGCCGCCAGACGATAGACGATGAGGTCGTCGACAATCCCACCCGTGGGGTGGCAGGCCACGGTGTAAAGCGCGTGTCCGTCGACCAGCTTGGCGACGTCGTTGGTGACCAGCCGCTGGACCGCTTCGGCGGCGCGCGGGCCGCGAAAGTGCACTTCCCCCATGTGGGAGACGTCGAAAATACCGACGGCGCTGCGTGTCGTGCGGTGCTCGTCGATGATGCCCGAGGGGTAGCTGACCGGCATCAGCCAGCCACCAAAATCGATGATCTTCGCGCCGGCCCGCCGGTGGGCTCCGTACAGAGGAGTCTGGCGGGGGGCGAGCGTCTGGTCGTTCATCGGGCGCCCATCCTGCGAGAAACCTCGAGCAATTTCAAGGACACCGATTGTCCGCCGCTGGCCGCGGCGCCCGGATTTTCGGTCGCCTTTCCGGTCACCATGCCCGCTGAATCATGCTGGAAAGGCGGCGCCAGAAATTAACGAACAATGCGCCCTGGCGAAAGGATCCAGAAACATGGTCGGCGCTATAACAAAAATGCCAGCGAAGAGAGACATCGGGGGGCAGGATTCGGGGCGCGGCCGGGCAGGCAACAAACCAGGTCTGGGGAGACGTCTGGGGAGAAAAATCAGACGCGAGCAGAGTGAGCAGAGCAGAGAGAGAGCGGAGCAGAGTGCGGAGCGGAGCGAGTGAGACAGTGCAAAGCGGAGTCGAGATAGAGCCAGTGCGAGCGCTACACCAGAGAGTAGACGAGAGGGTAGGAGAGACAGACCGACAGGGGGGACCAAGGGGGGTGGCCGTGCGGGGAGGGGGGTGACTGGGTTGACCAGCACCCCCTCCCCCACGGTCTCTTTTTCTCGTAGAAATCTCGCGCTGGCGTCCAGCAACACACGAGGGGAGGGACCATGCATCTACGTCACATCAGCCCAGGATCCACCGATTGGCTCGATGCCGTCACCGAGGGAGGAGACGACGGAGGCGGGAGGGGCGGAGGTAAACCGCAAGGACCCGAGCAGCGGGGGCGACTTGCCGCTACCCGTGCTGAGGGTGGGCGGGAGCGACCAAGTGATCGCCGGCGAGCGTCGCCGAGCGGTGCTTCCGGATCGCACGGGACCTGAGCGCGGTCGCGCCGCGCGCGAAGCAATCCGCGCGGCGCCGCACGACCCATTGTAAGGCGCCGCGTAAGACGCTGCGTGGGTCACGGGTCGCGCCGCCCGGCTGCGGGTTTCGCCGACGCGGATCGTTTCGGCGGTACGACGTCGGCGCCCGTGGGCGCGCGCTTTGCCAGCGCGTTTCGCCAGCGCGGCAACGGCAAGGGTGGATCTTCGCGCGACGCGTGCGCTTATACTGCGCGCCATGCGGGATCGTTGTCTGCTCCGGGCGGCAGCTCAAGCGGTAACGCCGGCGGTGACGCTTGTGGCGGCGCTGGGGGTCATGCTCGGCGGCGGCGGCTGTGGCCGGCGGTCCAGCGGCGCGCCGACGCTGAATCTGATCACCACGACCAGCACCCAAGATTCGGGGCTGCTCGATCGACTGGTGCCGGCGGCGGAGAGATCGCTGGGCCTGCACATCCGGGTGATCGCGGTCGGTAGCGGTGAAGCGATCAAGCTCACCGAGCGCGGCGAGGCCGACGTGCTGATGGCGCATTCGCCGGCCGCCGAGGAGAAGAGCGTCGCCGCCGGCCACCTGGTCGACCGCGTGCCGTTGATGTGGAACCAGTTCGTGATCGTCGGTCCGGCGCAAGATCCGGCGAAGATCGGCGGCCTCGCCGATCCGGCGGAGGCCTTCCGGCGTATTCGCGCCGCCGGCGCGACCTTCGTGTCGCGCGGCGACGAGTCGGGCACGCACAAGAAGGAGCAGGAGATCGCGCGGGCCGCCGGGCTCGATCCGCGCGATCCGAAGGCGCACATCGTGTCGACCGGCCAGGGGCAGGGCGAGACCCTGATGGTCGCCAACGAGCGCGCGGCCTATGCGCTGTGCGATTCCGCCACCTGGGCGAACATGCAGTCGAAGCTGCAGTCCAAGACTCAGTCAGCGACCCAGCCGGGCGCGCTGACGGTGCTGGTTGCCGCAAGCGGCGCGCCGGGCGCCGCGGGGCCGCCGCCGCCGATCCGTATGCTGGTCAACCCCTATCACGTCATGCGCGCCAGCGAGACGCTTCACCCCGGCGTCAACGTCGCCGGGGCGAAGCGATTTCTGTCGTGGGTGCTCGGTCCCGAAGCGGCGCCCATCATCACCGCCGCCGGGTTCACCCTCGGCGTGCCGCCAGGCTCCTGACGTGCAGGAGATCCTGCGCGGTCTGTCGGCGGGCGTTCAACGGTTGCTCGCCGGTGATCGCGAGGTCTGGGGCACCACCGCCCGATCGCTGCTGTTCTCGGGCAGCGCCACCGTCATCGCCGCGCTGATCGCGGTTCCCTTCGGGATCTGGATCGCGGTCGGGCGGGTCCCGGCGCGCCGCCTGTTCGTCGCCGCGCTCTACGCCGGCATGGGGATGCCGACAGTGCTGGTCGGTCTGGTGCTCACGATGTTGCTCTGGCGCGCCGGGCCGCTCGGGTGGTTGGGCCTGCTCTTCACGCCGCCCGCGGTCGTGCTCGGTCAGATCGCGATCGCGTTTCCCCTTGTCGCTGGTCTATCGCACGCCGCGGTGGCGGCGCTCGAGCGGCGCGTGGTGCTGCAGGTCCGGGCGCTGGGCGCCAGCGGCGTGCAGGCGGCGTGGCTGCTGGCGGTCGAGGCGCGGCGCGGGATCGTCGTCGCGCTGCTGGCCGGCTTCGGCCATGCCTTGTCCGAGGTCGGCGCGGCGATGATGCTGGGCGGGAACCTGGCCGGCGAGACGCGGGTGCTGACGACGGCGACGGTGCTCGCGGCGCGCATGGGGCAGTTCGATCTGGCGATCGGGCTCGGCGTGCTGCTGTTCGCGATCGCACTGCTGGTGAACGGCAGCGCGGTCGCGTTGCAGCCGCGGGCGCGCCCATGACCACGACGGCAACGACGACGACAGCGGCGACGGCAGGCGGGATCGGCCTGCGCCTCGACGGCGTCGCGCACGGGCGCGCCGGCCGGCCGGTGCTCGACCTGGCGTCGCTGGCCATCGCGCCCGGCGAGTCGCTGGCGATCGTCGGGCCCAACGGCGCTGGCAAGTCGACGCTGCTGGCTTTGCTGGCCGGGCTGGAGGCGCCGTCGCACGGCGCGGCGCGCATCGGCGAGCTGCCGGCGACCCGGCTCGAGGCGCGGCGCCGGATCGCGCTCATGCCCCAGGACGCGCCGTTGCTGGAGGGGACGGTCGCCGCCAACGTCGAGCGTCCGCTGGCGCTGCGCGGGGTCGCTGCCCGCGAGCGGCGGCGCCGCGTCGGCGCGCTGCTCGAGCGCATGGGGCTCGGCGCGCTCGCCGGGCGCAGCGGCAAGGCGCTGTCGGGCGGCGAGGCGCGCCGGGTCGCGCTGGCGCGCGCGCTGGTCACCGAGCCGGAAGCGCTGCTGCTGGACGAGCCGTTCAATGGCGTCGACGATCCGGCGCGCGAGCGGCTGGTGGCCGAGATCCGCGCCGGCGTCCGCGCCGCCGGACGCACGCTGGTGCTGGTGACCCAGCGACGCGACGAGGCGCTGCGCCTGGCGACGCGCCTGATCGTGCTGTGGCAGGGCAGCATCCGGCAGGACGGCCCGATCGAGCAGGTGCTGGCGCGCCCCACCGACACCGATGTCGCGCACTTCCTGGGCCTGGAAAACGTGCTCAGGGGGCGGGTCGTCGGCGGCGGCGACGGCGACGTCGCGATCGTCGACCTCGACGGCGTGACGGTGCAGGTGGCCCTGCCCGTACCGCGTCCGGCGCTGGGACCCGAGGTCTGGGTGGTCTTCGGGCCCGAACAGGTCGAGCTGCGCGCCCCCGAGCCGTCGTCGTCGAGCGGCGCGGCCGGGCTCGGCGGCGCGGCCGGGTCCGGCGGCACATCGGCCGGCGCGCGCAGCTCGCCGCGCAACGTGGTGCGCGCCCGCGTGCGATCGGTCGTTCCCCGCGAGGGTCGGGTCGAGGTCGCGCTGGCCGCCGGCTTCGCGGGTGGCCTCACCATCGTCGCCGCCGTGACCCGCGCCGCCGTCGACGAGCTGCGGCTGGCCCCGGGCGCCGACGTGCAGGCGGTGATCAAAGCCACCGCGCTGCACGTCGTGGCGATGTAGAGCCGGTCCCCAATTGAGCCGACCGTCGTCGCGCTCTTCTCCGACCCCCTCTCCCGTCCTCGGGAGAGGGCTGGGGTGAGGGCCAGCCTTGAGAAGGCAGCGTGCGCGCGTGAGCTCTCGCAAGGCCTGCCCTCACCCCGACCCTCTCCCGAGGACGGCGAGGACGGGAGAGGGGGCCGGAGTCTTACGCTGTCGCTGCGCCTTGGTGGACGACAGCGTTGGTGGACGACCCCCTTAGTTATCGAAGTACAGCGCGAACTCGTGCGGGTGCGGGCGCAGGCGGATGGCGTCGACCTCGTTCTCCCGCTTGTAGTCGATCCAGGTCGAGATCACGTCGGGCGTGAACACGTCACCCTTGAGCAGGAAGGCGTGGTCCCTCTCCAGCGCCTTGAGCGCCTCGTCGAGAGCGCCCGGCGTCTTCGGGATGTCCTTCGCCTCTTCGGGCGCCAGCGCGTAGATGTCTTTGTCGAGCGGCTTCCCTGGATCGATCTTGTTCTGGATGCCGTCCAGCCCCGCCATCAGCATGACCGCGAACGCGAGGTACGGATTCGCCGTCGGGTCGGGGCAGCGGAACTCCAGCCGCTTGGCCTTGGGCGAGCTGCCGCCGATCGGAATCCGGACCGACGCCGATCGATTGCGCGACGAGTACGCCAGGTTCACCGGCGCCTCGTAGCCCGGCACCAGCCGCTTGTAGCTGTTGGTCCCGGGGTTGGTGAACGCGCAGATCGCCGGCGCGTGCTTCAGGATGCCACCGATGTAGTGCAGCGCGAGCTCGGACAGCCCGGCATAACCGTCGCCGGCGAACAGGTTCTTCTCGCCCTTCCAGATCGACTGGTGGCAGTGCATGCCCGACCCGTTGTCGCCGAACAGCGGCTTGGGCATGAACGTCGCGGTCTTGCCGTGCTTGCGCGAGACGTTCTTGACGACGTACTTGTACCACATGGTCCAGTCGGCCATCGCCTTGAGGCTGTTGAACCGCATCGACAGCTCGCACTGGCCGCCGGTCGCCACCTCGTGGTGGAAGACCTCGACCGGGATGCCGAGCGCCTCGAGGGTAACCGCCATCTCGGCGCGCAGATCGGTCAGGGTGTCGGTCGGCGGAACTGGAAAGTAGCCGCCCTTCTTCGCCGGCTTGTAGCCGAGGTTGGGCCCCTCCTCGCGGTCGGTGTTCCAGACCCCCTCGACCGAGTCGACGAAGTAGCTGGCGCGGTTCGTCCCCTCGGAGTAGCGAACCTCGTCGAAGATGAAGAACTCGGGCTCGGGACCGAAGTACGACGTGTCACCGATGCCGGTCTGCTTGAGGTACTTCTCCGCCTTGGCGGCGATGGTGCGCGGGTCCTTGCTGTACGGCTGCTTGGTGACCGCGTCGACGATGTCACAGGTCAGCGACAGCGTCGGAAGCTTGTAGAACGGGTCCATGACCGCCGACGCCGAGTCGGGGAGGAAGATCATGTCGGAGGCGTGAATCGGCTGCCAACCGCGGATCGAGCTGCCGTCGAAGAAGTAGCCGTCCTTGAACACGTCGGCCGACAGCTTGGCGATCGGCATCGTCGTGTGCTGCCAGATGCCGAGCAGATCGACGAACTTGAAGTCGACCATCCGGGCGCCGTTCTTCTCAGCGAATTTCAGTGCTTCTTCTGGGCTCATTTTGAAACGTTCCCCTCGTCAAAAAGGTTGAAACTGCAAGGCCGGCCGCGGAACCGTCCGCGGCCGGCCTCATTCATCGAGCAAGGTACGTCAGATCCGTCTCATCCGATCAGATCGCGTCCTCCCCCTTCTCGCCGGTGCGGATGCGGATCGCCTCCTCGACCGGCGTCACGAAGATCTTGCCGTCGCCGATCTTGCCGGTCTTCGCCGTCGCGGCGATCGCCTGAACGACCTCGTTCACCACCGAGTCCTTCACCACGATCTCGATGCGCACTTTGGGCACGAAATCGACGACGTAGGCCGAGCCCCGGTAGACCTCGGTCTTGCCTCCGGTGCGGCCGAACCCCTTGACCTCGTACACCGTCATGCCCGAGATGCCGAGCTCACGCAGGCGGTCCTTCACGTCGTCGAGCCGGTGCGGTTTGATGATCGCTTCGATTTTCTTCATGGATGCTCCCGGTTAGGTCGTGTCTACGGCGCCGTCTTGGCGAACGCGGTGGCCCCTTGCACCGCTACCTCGATCGGCTCCCGGCCGTGCGAACCACCCTCCTCGGGGTGATAGCCGGCCTCGCCGTGGTCGGCGTCGTCGAGGCCCGCCTCCTCGCCCTCGACGCTCGGACGCAGGCCGAGGACCGCCTTGACGGCGTAGGCGATCACCACGGTCGCGCCGACCGACAGCACGATCGTGAAGCCCATCGCCTTGAGCTGCTCGATCCACAGCGTCTTGCCGACGAGCGCGCTCAGGTTGGTGTTGAGGTTGGCGTTGACGTCGGGCGTGGCGAAGATGCCGGTCACGAACGCGCCCATCGTGCCGCCGACGCCGTGCACGCCGAAGGTGTCCAGCGCGTCGTCGTACTTGAAGATCGCCTTCAGCTTGGTGCAGGCCAGGAACGGGACGACGCCCGCGAGCACGCCGATGATCACCGCGCTCGACGGCGTCACGAAGCCGGCGGCCGGCGTGATGACGACCAGGCCGGCGACGGCGCCCGAGCAGAAGCCGAGGATCGTCGGCTTGCCGCGCGTGATCCACTCCAGCAGCGGCCAGACCGAGGCGGCGACCGCGGTCGCCAGCGTGGTGGTGGTGAAGGCGTTGGCGGCGATGCCGTCGGCGGCGACGGCGCTGCCGGCGTTGAAGCCGTACCAGCCGACCCACAGCATGCCGGTGCCGACCATGGTCAGCATCATGCTGTGCGGCATGAAGGCGCGCTTGCCCAAGCCCTTGCGCTTGCCGAGGATCAGGCAGAGCACCAGCGCCGACCAGCCCGACGACATGTGGACGACGGTGCCGCCCGCGAAGTCGATCGCCTTGATGGCGGCCTTGGCGTTCCAGACGCCGTTCATCATGCCGTCGACGCCCCACACCATGTGGGCCAGCGGGAAGTAGACGACGAACATCCAGACGGTGATGAAGGCCATGATCGCCGAGTACTTCATGCGCTCGGCGATGGCGCCGACGATCAGGGCCGGCGTGATGATCGCGAACATCAGCTGGTACATCGAGAAGACGTTCTGCGAGACCCAGGCGGCGTAGTCGGTGTTGGGCGCCGACGTCACCCCCTTGAGGAACGCGAACTTCAGCCCGCCGAGGAACGGCTTGCCCCGGCGCGAAGACGAAGCTGTAGCCGAAGGCCCACCAGAGGATGGTGACCAGCCCGGCGCAGCCGAGACACTGGGCCATGACCGACAGGATGTTCTTGCGCCGGACCAGGCCGCCGTAGAACAGCGCCAGGCCGGGCAGGGTCATGAAGAGCACCAGCGCCGACGAGGTCATCATCCAGGCGTTGTGGCCGGGCCCCGGCGACGACAGCGCCTTGGGGGTCCCGTTGGTGATGTAGGCCTCGAGATCGGCGACCCGGGTCGCGAGATCGGGCGGCGGGGGCGTGGCGGCCGGCGCCGCCGACTGCGCCGACGCGAGCCCGGCGTAGAGCGCCACCGCGGCGAAGATGGTCAACGAGAGGAGGACGGTCCAGGCGGCCGTCTTGCGACCCCTTCCTCCGGTGAAGAGTGCGGTCCTAGCTTTCCCCATTTCGGCGGTTCCTTTCATCAGAGCAGGTTGAATTCCTTGGGCGGTTGCAGGCGACGCGCGGTCGCTCACACGTCCCCACACAGCAACTGCGATGCCGAAAAGGATCGGGCCTACACCGTCCGAACGATCCCGCCGGTTTGCCGGTGCACGATCGCGGTCGGCAACCTGCTGGATCTGCGCTGGAAACCAGGCGGAAACGTGGCGTTCAAACGCTCGGAATCAACGCCTGAGGACAGATTCGCGAAACGCGGTCGGGCTCTCGCGTTTCGCAAAGCGGCAATTCGGGGGGCCGGACGCGCGACGCGGACGCGGACGCGGAAGCGGATCTAGCCGCGGGGCTTTTCGCGGCGGTAGAGCGTCGACGGGTCGACGCCCAGGATCTCGGCCGCCTTGAGCTTGCTGCCCTCCGACCCGCTTCAGGATCGCGGCGATGTAGCGGGACTCGAGCTCGTCGAGCCGCAGCGGGCGCTGCAACAGCGGCGCGATCGGGTCGGTGTCGCGCACCGGGCCGAGCGCCTGCTGGACGTCGGCGAGGCGGGCCAGCGGGGTCGAGGCGGTCACCACCAGCCGCTCGATCAGGTTCTCCAGCTGGCGCACGTTGCCGGGCCAGTCGCAAGCCGGTGAGGAAGTCGAGCGCCTCGGGCTCGAACCCCGCCAGCACCGAGCGCGACGCGCCGCCCAGGCTCTTGCGCAGGAAGTGCTCGACCAGCATCGGGATGTCCTCGGCGACGCTCGCGCAGCGCCGGCACCGGGATGCGCAGCACGTCGAGGCGGAAGAACAGGTCCTCGCGGAAGAGCTCCTTGCTCGACCAGCTCCGCCAGATCCTTGTGCGTGGCCGCGACGCAGCGCACGTCGACGCGCCGGCTGGTCTCGCTGCCGACCGGCCGCACCTCGCCCGACTGCAGCACGCGCAGCAGCTTGCCCTGCAGCGGCAGCGGCAGATCGCCGATCTCGTCGAGGAACAGCGTCCCCCCGTCGGCCTCGACGAACAGGCCGCGGCGGCTCTGCAGCGCGCCGGTGAAGGCGCCGCGCGCGTGGCCGAACAGCTCGCTCTCCAGCAGCTGCTCGGGCAGCGCCGCGCAGTTGACGGCGACGAAGGGCTTGTCGGCGCGCGCGCTGTCGGCGTGGAGCGCCAGCGCCACCAGCTCCTTGCCGGTGCCGGTCTCGCCCGAGATCAGGACCGACGACGCGGCGCCGGCGACGCGCTCGATGAGCGCGCGCAGCTGGCGCATCGGCGGGCTCTGCCCCAGCAGCTGCTGCGCCGACGCGTTGGCGCGCAGCGTGCGGCGCAGCAGCGCGTTCTCGCGCGACAGCGTCGCGCTCGCGGCAGGCGCGCTCGACCAGCGCGCGCAGCGCCTCGAGCTCGAACGGCTTGGTGACGTAGTGAAACGCGCCCGCGCCGCATCGCCTCGACCGCGCTGTCGATCGCGCCGAACGCGGTCATGATGATCACCGGCACGGTCGGGTCGGCGCGCTTGATGCCGCTCAGCACGTCCAGGCCGTCGACGCTCTTCATGCGCAGGTCGGTGACGACGACGTCGGCCGGCTCCTGCGCGAAGCGCTCCAGCGCCGCCGCGCCGCTGCTCGCGACCTCGGTCTCGAAGCCGGCCGCCTCCAGCTCGTTGGCGATGGTCTCGCGCCATGTCGACGACGTCGTCGACGATCAGCGCGCGCAGCTTACGCATGGACGGCTCGCACCTGCGCGCCGGCGCCGCGCGCGCCGTGCGGCCGGCCACCGGCCAGACCACGGTCACGGTCGTCCCCTTGCCGGGCGCGCTGTCGAGGTTGATCTGCCCGCCGTGGTTGCGCACGATGCTGGCGGCGATCGGCAGCCCCAGGCCGGTCCCCTCGCCGCGCTTCTTGGTGGTGAAGAACGGGTCGAAGACGGCGTTCATGTGCTCGGGCGCGATGCCGCAGCCGCGGTCGACGACCTCGATCTGCACCAGCCCCTCGCGCGTGCGGCGCGCGCGTCGACCAGCACCCGGTCGCCCGCCTGCGAGGCGTCGCAGGCGTTGAGCAGCAGGTTGACGAAGCACCTGCTGCAGCTGATCGGGATCGGCGGCCAGCGGCGGCAGGTCCTCCTCGAGCGCGACCTCGAGCCTCATGCCGCTTGGCCTCGCTCTTCCATTCGCAGCAGCGCGCGGGCGCGCTCGACGATCGCCTCCAGCGGCACCGGCCTGGCGCTCGATCGCCTGGCGGCGCGAGAAGTCGAGCACCTGGCGGATCGTCGAGGTGATGTTGTCGATGTGCTTGATGATGACCCGGAGATCCTCGGCGCGCGGGCCGGTGCCGACCGCGCGCAGCACCTGCTCGGCGCGCCCGCGGATCACGGCCAGCGGGCTGCCGATCTCGTGGGCGATGCCGGCCGACAGCACGCCGACGGTGATCAGCTTCTCGGCGCGCACCAGCTGGTTCTCGAGGTTGCGGAGCTCCGATTGATCCTCGACCAGCGCGAAGGCGCGCACGCCCGAAGTCCTGGTCGCGCACCGGCACGACGCGCACGTGGAACTGCTGCGAGCCGATGGCCAGCGACCGGATCTCCTGCCGGTCGGCGCCGCCGGACTTTGCGATCGCCTCGTCGGTCAACAGCGGCTCCAGCGTGTCGCCCCACTCCGCGCCCGCGCCCGAGAACGCCTCGCGCAGCGGCGCGCCGATCCGGATCGCGCCGAAGCGCTCGGTGAGGAAGCTGTTGGCCAGCACGACGCGCCCCTCCTTGGAGACGCCCGAGCACGCCCAGCGGCGCGTTCTCGACGATCGACTCGCTGGTCTCGCGCGCGCTGGCCAGCGCCTGGGCGAAGCGCAGGCGCCCCTCGAGCTCGACCGCCTTGCGCTGCTGCCGCAGGATCACGGCGCCGACGATCGCGACCGCCAGCGCGGCGGCGATCGCGGTCAGAACCACGCGCGCCACCATCGAGCGCTGCTGATCGACGATCCCGCGCGTCGAGGCCACCCAGGTGACGACCCAGCTGCCGGTCGGACGATCGACGCGCTCCGAGATCTGTACCGCGGGCGGGCGCTCGGAGCTGACGACGCGCCCGCGCGCGCCGCGCGAGCCGAATCGCATGGGCACCGCCGGGACCTCGACGTCGAGCTGGGCCTCGGTCACGCCGGCCGGGGTGGCGCGGCATCCGCCCGAGGTTTCGCATCCGCCCCAGACCACGCCGGCCGGATCGGTCACGAAGAGGCGCGCCGCCGGCAAGGGCGTCCAGGCGACCGCGCCCAGGAAGATGGCCGCGTCGCTGGCGACCACGATCGCGCGCCCGCCCCGCACCGGCGTGCCGTAGAGCAGGAACGATCGTTCGCCGTAGCGCGCGGTCTTGCCCAGCGCCTTGGCGTTCTTGGCGGCGACCTCGCGCGCGAGACGTTGGGCGTCGGGAATCAGGGCGCTCACCGTGTCCGGGGTCTCCGTCGGATCGGACGCCAGCACCTCGATCTTTCCGGCGGCGTCGACCAGCGCGATCGTTCGGTACTGGGACACGACCACCGCCAGCGCGCGGAACGCCCCCTCCCAGATCCGCCGCTCGGTGAGCGTATCCGGCGATCTTCCCGGCGTCCGAGTGCTCGACGAGGTCGGTCAGCATCCGGGTGTCCTGATCCAGCGCGTCGAGCCGCGCCGTGAGCGCCTCGACCGGACGCGTGGACCTGCTGGCGCGTCGCCCGCGTGAAGTCCTCGACCATCTGCGCCTGCTCGCGCAGCGCGCTGCCCCAGGAGAAGGCCAGGATCCCGGCGAGCGCGGTCACGATGACGGCGATGCTCTTGAACGGCTTCAACGGCCGCGAAGCATACGCGGGGTCGGTCGGCCGGACACCTGCAACCGTCGCCGCCGACATGGGTGCGTCGGTGGTGGTCTGTGTGGGCACAGCCCGGGTTCCTGACGGCGACAGCCGCGTCGAATGAGCGGTCATCCGAAGCCGCTCAGACAGCACGCGCCGTGCCAATGCCTAGATGCTGGCTTGGCGTTGGGCCGAATGGTGAAACGCCGCAGAGCGCCCGATCGGCCATTGCAGATCGCGGCATCCCCCCGGGTCCGCCGCGGCGTCCACCGCTTAATGGCAAGCGCCGATCCACCGATGCCTGAGGTTAGCCACCACCCTCCAGGAGTTGCCGATGACCTCGCGAACGCACAACCGAATGGGCCGTAACCCGATGGTCCTTCTGAGCGCGTCGGTGGCGATGCTGGCGGCGGGGGCGTGTCGCAAGCAGGGGCTGACCGATCAGGACCAGATCGGCGCCGCGATCGGCGAGGTGATGGCCAGCGTCGACGAGTCGACCAAGGGCAGCGGCGCGACGGCGCGGCTGCCGCTGTTGCGCATGCCCGACGACCTCAGGGGGCCGCTCTGGCGCCAGGTGTTCGACGGCTTCGTGCGCACCGCCTACGCCGGCTCGTGCGTGCAGTCGACGTTCGCCACGTGCGCGGCCGGTGTGCGCACCCGGACCTTCGACAACTGCAGCGTCGGGGCCGCCACGCTCGACGGCTCGGTGACCCTGACCTTCAGCGACACCAACTCCTGCGCGATCGCGGTCGCCGGCGACTCGGTCAACCGCACCGCCGCGTTCACCCTGACCGGCCCCTACGGCGGGACGCTGGCGGTCAGCGCGCCGGGCGGCGGCCAGACGCTACGTGAAGACCGCGACCGGCTTCGACTACGCCGTGCCGGGCATGGAGCGCGTGCTCACCGGCCCGGGCGGCCACACCTTGTTCGACATCAGCACCCGCACCACCTCGCCGATCCACATGACCGGCTCGTCGCGCGCCGACCTGGTGATCGTCTCGGGCGCGCTCGAGGTGACCCACAACCTGGCCGGCTACAAGGTCACGCTGGTGCCCGACCACCTGGCCTGGTCCAGCAGCTGCAACTGCGCCGTCTCGGGGACGCTCACCGGCACCGTCTCGGGCGGCAAGCACGACGGCAAGACCACGTCGGTGACCCTGACCGGCTGCGGCGAAGCCGAGGTGACCGTCGACGGCGACACCGAGAACGTGACCCTGGATCGCTGCGCCAGTCTTTAAGTGACGCCACAACGCTAGCGCGGAGGCGAGCTTGCTCGCCGGAGCGCGCTGGCCGGGGGTCTGGGACCCTCCCAGGGTCCCAGATTTATCAGACCGCGAGCCTGAGGATGTTCGCGTCGGTCAGCTCTGCGCGGGCCAGCTCGCCGCGCACGACGCCGCGGCTCAGGACCAGGGCGCGGTGGCACAGGGTGCCGATCTCCTCGGCTTCGGAGCTGGAGACGATCACCCCCTTGCCCTCGGCGGCCAGCTGGCGAACCACGTCGTGCACGTCGCGCTTGGCGCGGATGTCGAGCCCGCGCGTCGGCTCGTCGAGCAGCAGCACCGTCGGGCCGCGCGCCATCCACTTGGCGAGCACGATCTTCTGCTGGTTGCCGCCCGACAGCATCGACGCCGGCCCACCGCCGCGGATGCCGAAGCGCTCCATGAACGGCCGCGCGATCGCTGCCTCGTCTTCCAGGCGAAATCGGCGCAGCGAGGGCAGGGCGATGTTGCGCTCGACCAGCATGTCGAGGATCAACCCCTGCGACGCGCGCTCCTCGGGGACCAGCGCGAAGCCGGCGCGGATGGCGTCGCTCGGGGAATCGAGCGTGACCGCCTGACCGCGCAGCGTGACCTTCAGGCGCTCGGAGCCGTCGCGCCACTGCGCGCCGAACAGCTCGCGCAGCACGCTGGTGCGGCCGGCGCCGACCAGCCCGGACAGCCCCAGGATCTCGCCGGCGTGCAGATCGAACGAGACCCGCCCGCGCACCGACAGCACCACCTCGGGGCGCGGCGGCGGCGGCGCCTCGGCGTTGGTCATGGCGGCGCCAGCCAGGAACTCGACGATCGTGTCGCGCGTCGCCTGGGCGGTCGCGAAGTCGATGACCTGCACCCCGTCGCGCAGGCAGACGATGCGGTCGGTGATCTCCAGGATCTCGCCCAGTCGATGCGAGATGTAGACCAGCCCCAGCCCCTGCGCGCGCAGATCGCGCAGCAGCTCGAACAGGCGGCTGGCGTCGCTCTCGGTCAGCGTCGCCGTCGGCTCGTCGAGCAGCAGGATCTTGGCGTCGAGCGACAGCGCGCGCGCGATCTCGACCCGCTGCTTTTGCCCCGGCGACAGCGAGCGCAGCGGCGCGTGCGGGTCGATGCCGCCGCCGACGCGGTCGAGCGCGGCCGCGGCGCGACGATAGAGCGCCTTGCGGTCGATGACGCCGAAGCGCGCCGGCTCGTGCCCCAGCAAGACGTTGGCGCCGACGTCGAGGTCCTCGGCCTGGATCAGCTCCTGGCGCACCAGCGAGATCCCGAGCGCGATCGCCTCGGCGGGCGTCGACGGTGACTGGCCACCGACGGTGACCGTGCCCTCGTCGGGGCGGTGAATCCCGGCGGCGACCTTCATCAGCGTCGACTTGCCGGCGCCGTTGCCGCCGACCAGACCGACGATCTCGCCCGCGGCGACGTCGAAATCCACGCCGCGCAGCGCGACGACACCACCGAAGGATTTCTTGATCCCGCGCAGCTCGAGCTTGACCGGCGGCGCGGCGCCCTTGGTGGAGTCGGAATCCATCGTCGTTCGTAATCCTCGTCGGTAACATAGGTGCGCGTTTCCGCGCCCGTCAAGCCGAGATCGCAGCGACATCGCCGCGCCGCCGCCTGGCTTGACCCTCGTGACGCGCGCGTGCGAATGTTCGCGCGCGTTTGAGCCGGTTTTCGGCCTCGACGTAACAGCGAGGGTGCCATGACTGCGACCAGTGCGACCAGGGCAACTAAAGAAAGACAAGCCGCGCGCATCGCCGCGCGCTACTCGATGATGCTGGGCCTGTGCGGCGCGCTGGCGGCCGGCGGCTGCAGCTCGACCAGCAACTCGCCCGGCGGAACCGGTGGCGCGGGCGTCGACGCCGCTCCCGACGTCGTCGATACGGCGCCTTACCCCTGCGCCGGCATGGCGATCTCGTTCAACTCCAACGTCGCGACGCCCGCCGATCCGGCCAAGTCGCGCGTGATGGTCGACTTCGGCGCGGCCGGCGTCGACACCGATCTCCCGCTCGGCAACAGCCCGCGCACCGTCGAGTTCTGGGCCTTCGTGCTCGGCTCCAGCTGGGCCGGCGACGCCAACACCATGTTCGAGTACGGCAACCAGTCGATCGGCAACGCCGGCTTCGGGCTCGACTTCGGCGGCACCCGCCGGAACCGTCGATCCGTACACCAACGGGACCTTCGACAACGACAATCAGCCGTCGGGCATCGCCGATTTCACCACCGATCAGTGGATCCACTTCGCGATGACCTACGACCAGACGGCGGTCGTTCTGTACGTCAACGGTAACTACCAGGCGGGCGTGCAGGGCTCCAGCAAGATGCCGGCCGGCGGCGGCGTGCTGGCGACCGCGCGCACGGCGCTGACCATCGGCGGCAATCCGCGTGGCGCCTACTTCAACGGCAACATCGACGAGCTCCGCGTGTGGAACATCGCGCGCTCGCAGGCTGACATCATGGCGACCATGGGGACCACGCTGGTCGGCAACGAGCAGGGGTTGGTCGCCTACTGGAAGTTCGACGACGGCACCGGCACCACCGCTGTCGACTCGGTGACCACAAGCGGCCACATCGCCCACGACGGGACGCTGATGGCGACCACCGAGGCGATGAACCCGACCTGGATCGCGTCAACCGCGCCGATCTTCTGCCACCAGTGATCCGGGCTTGAGCCCCTGGCTAGCCCCTCCATTTCGAGCGGCGGAGGGAGCCGGGGGTGACTTGCAGGCGGCGGCGGAAGACGGCGCCCATGTATTCCTGGTGGCGGAAGCCGGCGCGCTCGGCGATCTCGGCCAGGGGCAAGTCGGTCTCCTGCAGCAGCTCGCGCGCGCGAGCGAGGCGCAGGCGAACGATCTCGTCGTGGACGCTGCGGCCGAGCAGGGCGCGGAAGCGGCGCTGCAGCACGCTGCGCGACAGGGGGACCACCCGCACGACGTCCTCGACGTCGATCGGGCCGCACCCCTGCTCGCGAATGAAGCGCAGCGCCTGGGCGACCTCGCGGTCCTCGATCGCCAGCGCCCCGGTCGATTTGCGCGCCTTGACCTCGCGCGGCGGCAGGAAGATCGGCTTCTTGGGCGGCGCCGCCCCACGCATCAGCTCGCTCAGAAGCTGAGCCGCTTCGTAGCCGACCCGGCGGTGGTCGGGCCAGACGCTCGACAGCGGGGGGTCGCTCACCTCGCAGAGCGGGCCGTCGTTGTCGACGCCGATCACGCCCAGGTCGTCGGGCACCACCACGCCGGCGCTCCGACAGGCCTCGAGCGTGTGCGGGCCAAGCTGATCCGAGGCGATCATCAGCCCGGCCGGCTTGGGCAACGCCGCCAGCCAGGCCGCCAGCTCGCGCTCGCTGTCCTCCCACCGCTCCTGCCGGGCGGTCTGCCGCGACATCGCGAACGTGACGCAGGAGCAGCCGGCCGCCTGGGCGCGACGCTTGAAGGCGTCGCCGCGGCGGTGTGACCAGTTTTCTCCTTCGATGCCGAAGAAACCGAAGCGGCGGAATCCGACATCCAGCAGGTGCTCGGCGCCGAGCCGCCCGATCGCCTCGTCGTCGACGTGCACCAGGGGGAAGGGCAGACCGTCGACGACGCCCAGCACGTCGACGATCGGGACCCCGGCCGACGCCAGGGCGCGCGCGAACCGCTGATCCTGCACCCGGGCGATGATCCCGTCCCCCTTCCAGCGCCTCAACCAGCGGGGCACCGACTGCTCAAGCGTGCGTGGTTCGTGTGCGATCGACCACGGTCCCTTCTCGCGCACGAAGCGGGCAACGCCGCGCAGGATCTCCCGGCCGGGGGCCAGGGAGGTCTCGACGATGAGGGCCACCCTCGGCCAACCGGGGACCGAGGGTGCGACACGAACCGAGGGGCGGCGCACGCGGTCGCAAGTATATGTCACGACCTGGCACGGCGGGCCGCCCGGATCTCTCCAAAAAAATTCCCGATACCTCCTTGGCTCCACCCGCGGTTCGGGCAAGATGGCAAGTCGGTCGCCATGGGTTGCTGCTCGTCCGTGCGAATCATAGGATTGGGGCCATTCGTGGACCGGTTTCGCCGACGGGCGTCACTGCCCAGCAGCTAGGCCCCCGGCGTACCATCCCCCCCAGGAGCAACGTATGAAAGCTCGTCGCACAGGTCGGCTTCCGCCGAGCAATGGCCGATCGCGGCGAAGGTCGCTGCACGCGGCGGCGCTCGGCGTCGCGGCCTTCGGCGTCGCGACCACCGTGGGGCTCGCCGGATGCAGCGACAACAACAAGGTCCTGACCCCCCACACCGACTGCACCCAGCTCGATGCGATCCCGCGCCGCCTGTGGCGCCTGTCGGCGATGCAGTACGGAAACGCGGTCAAGGACCTGCTCGCGCTCGATACCGCCCCCGTGCTCAGCAACAACGGCGGCACCTCGCAGTACGCGTTCTTCAGCGACGACGCGGCCGGCGTCGACTCGAACTTTCAGTTCAGCATCTTCCAGACCGTCGAAGCGACGATGGCGCAGATCGCGCCGCAGCTCCCGCAGCTGGCCGCCTGCAAAGCCGGCGAGGACCCGACCGCCTGCGCGCGGCGCTTCGCCCAGTCGTTCGGCGCGCGCGCCTTCCGCCGCCCGCTCGGCGACGACGAGGTGACGGCGCTCATGGGCCCGTTCAACGAGGGGTCGAACACCGACTTCAACACCGGCATCGGCCTGATGATCGAGGCGCTGTTGCAGTCGCCGTCGTTCCTGTTCCGCACCGAGCTCGGCCCGCCCGAGGCGGTCGGCAGCACCGACGCGACGACGCTGACGCCGTACGAGACGGCGAGCCAGCTGTCGTTCCTGTTTCGCAACTCGATCCCGGACGCGCCGCTGCTCGCCGCGGCCGCCAACGGCAGCCTGGGCACCGACAAGGGGATCGCCCAGCAGGTCGACCGTCTGCTGACGCTGCCCGAGGTTGGGACCAACCTGAACCGCATCGTCGGCGAGTGGTTCAACATCCGTCAGGTCTTCAGCAAGATCAAAGGCGACCAGCTGCTGTCGACGCTGTCCGACGACCAGCGCGATCAGGTGGCGATCCAGAACGACCTTTACTACTCGGCGCAGCTGTTCCTCAACGACATCATGTGGACCGGCTCGCGCCGCATCAGCGATCTGCTGACGTCACCGAAGGTGTACGTGAACCAGCGGCTGGCGACCCTGTACGGCTACCCCTTCAGCGGCGATCCCAACAGATTCGTCGCGGTGACTCCGCCGGACAACTTGCACGCCGGGATCTTGACCCAGCCCAACATCCTGTGGGGGCTGTCGAACCCGACCGACACGTCGATCGTCAAGCGGGGCCGCTTCGTTCACGACGACCTCATTTGCGAGGACCCGGCGCCAAGCCCCGGCGCCCTGCTCAGCCAGCCCGACATCGTCGCGTTGCTGGCGACGCTGCCGACCGAGATCGACAAGTCGAACTATCGCCTGTCGCACGACCCCTGCCGCGGTTGCCACTCGCTGATCGATCCCTATGCGCGCGTGCTCGAGAACTTCGGGCCGGCCGGCGCCTACCGGACGGTCGCCGACGACGTGCCGGTCGATCCGACCGCCGACTTCTCCAACTCGCCGCTGGCGACGCAGTCGATCACCGGCGCGCCGGCGTTCGCGCGCACCGTGAACGGCAACCAGCTGTTCACCCAGTGCGCCGTGCAGAAGATGTCGAGCTATGCGATTGGTCGGATGATCCGGGTCAACCAGACCTGCCAGACCCTGGATCTGCACGACGAGTTTCAGCAGACCGACGGCTCGATCTCGAGCCTGTTCAGGAAAGTCGCCACGGCCGCGTTCCTGCGGCCGCGGTCGGGGGGTGCTCAGTGATCTCGTACAAGATGGCTCGACGGTCGTTCCTGCGAACCTGCGGTGGCTCGGCGGGGTTGCTGCTGCCGCTTGCTGCGCAGCATCGAGGCGCGCGCCGCCGGCCTGGCGGCGCCGCTGCGCTTCCTGGTGATTCACCACCCGCTCGGCACGCAGATCGACCAGTGGCGCCCCAGCGACGGCGCGACGACCAGCAACTTCACGCTGCCGACGAACAGCGCCCCCTTTGCGCCGCTGCAAAAGCAGATGGTGATGATCGACGGGCTGCATATCGTCACCGCCAATCGCAACGGGGGCGCCTCGGGCGCCCAGACGCACGAAGGCGGGATGGTCGCCCTCATGACCGGGCAACCGACGCTGGGGCAGATCGGCCAGCAGGATCACGTCGCGGGCGGCGCGTCGATCGACCAGATCTTCCTCGCCAAGTCGCCGGTGCTCGGCGGGCCGCAGTCGTCTCGGCCGACGCCGTTCTCGTCGTTGCAGCTGGCCGCCGACATCCGCTCGGACCGAGATGAAGTGGCGCCGCGCGTCCTGTCGTATCTCGATCCGGTCCCGGGTCAGACCGATCTCAACAAGGCGCGCCAGCCGCTGTATCCCGAGACGCAGCCGCTCAACGTCTTCACGCGCATCTTCGGCGGCGGAATGCCGACCGCCGACGTGGCGCGCTACATCTCACAGAAGAAGAGCGTGCTCGACTTCATGCGCGCCGACCTGGCGCGGCTGCGTGCGCTGGTCCCCGCGTCGGAGACGGTGAAGCTCGACGCGCAAGGGGAGGCGATCCGCCAGCTCGAGTCTAGTATTCAAGTGTCGCAGGGGGCGGCGGGCGGTGCCTGCATCAAGCCCGACGCGCCGCCATCGTTCATCGCGACCGGCGCTGGCGCCTCCGGCAGCAGCGCGCCGGCGGGTGGCAGCCAGCTGAGCGGGCTCGACTACTACGTTCCCAGCCTGCCCGACGATCCCAACGACCCGAACGACCATCCGCACTGGCAGCTCGGGATGTTGCAGCTCGACATGATCCGCACGGCGTTCGCGTGCGATCTGGTGCGCGTCGCGACCTTCATGTGGTCGGCCGGGACGAACTGGGTGGTCTTCCCCGGGACGTTCAACGGACAGGCGATCATGGGCAGCCCGCAGTCCTCGCCGCACCACCCGCCCAGCCACACGACCGACACGAACACGATGGCCTGGCTGGCGCAGATCGACGCCTGGTACTCCCGGCGCACGTCGGAGGCGCTGCAGAAGTTCGTGGCGATGACCGACGTCGACGGGAACAACCTGCTGGACAACACCGTCGTCGCCTACGTCTCCGAGGTCGGCCGCGCCTACGACCACGACCAGCGCAACATGCCGTGGCTGTTCTTCGGCGGCAAGAACACGCGCCTCCAGGGCGGGCAGTTCGTGAAGATCACCTCGGGGCCGCAGCTGGGCCTCGACGGAATGATGAGCAACCGCCCCACCAACGACGCCTGGCTGTCGCTGGCGCCGATCTTCGGCATCCACGACATGACCAGCCTGGGGGACCAGACCCAGTGGACGGGGCCGATCTCCGGCGTCGTCACCCCATGACCACAGCCAGCGCAACCAGCGCAACCAGCGCAACCAGCGCAACCAGCGGACGATGTCCGCTTGTGGGCGCCTGACTGCGGGGGTGGCATCGAACGAATCCTCTTTGGCGCGTCCCCCCGGGGAAGTGCCTGCTTCGAAGAGCTTGCCGGCCCCCCGGCGCCGGAAACTGGTGATACACATGGACGCCGCGGGGGGCGGACCGGAAATGCGCCGGCCTGGGGCGTCCAGGCTTTCACACGTTCACGGAGGGATCATGCGATTGTCGAGCTCGAGCCAATTTTCTTCGAGAAGGCTGGGCGGCGTCGCGGCGCTGGCCGTCGCGCTGGGGCTGGCGGGATTCGTCTTCTCAATTGTCTTCTCCGGGTGCAAGAAGAACGCCGATCCACCGGCCGCGGCGTCGAGCATGGCCGCCAGCGGCACCCCCGAGGCGAAGAGCTATCGTTTCGCCTTCGTCACCAACAACTCGTCGGACTTCTGGAACATCGCCGAGAAGGGCGTGCGCAAGGCGGAGAAGGACCTGGGCATCAAGGTCGACGTGATGCGTCCGCTGAAGACCGAGGTCGGTGAGCAGCAGCGCTTCATCGAGGACATTCTGGTGCAGGGCTTCGACGGCATGGCGATCTGCCCGATCAGCCCCGACCCGATGACGCCGCTGCTCGACCGCGTCGCCGACAAGATGCCGGTGGTCTGCCACGACTCCGACGCCGCCAAGTCCAAGCGCAAGGTCTACGTCGGCACCAACAACGTCGAGGCGGGGCACGCGGCCGGTCAGGCGGCGCTGAAGGCGTTGAAGGCGGCTGGCATCACCAAGGGCAAGGTCGCGATCTTCGTCGGCCGCATCGAGATGCAGAACGCCATCGATCGCAAGCGGGGCGTCGACGAGACGCTGGGCAAGGAGCCGGGGATCGAGATCCTGCCGATCTTCCTGGACCACGCCGACCGTTCCAAGGCCAAGAAGAACGTCGAGGACGCGCTGGCGCGTTACCCCGATCTGGTGCTGACGATCGGCCTGTGGTCGTACAACGGCCCGTGCATGGTCGACGCCGTGCGCGCGTCGACGCGCGAGAAGAAGCCGATCATCGTCGCCTTCGACGAGGAAGAGGAGACGCTGAAGGCGGTGCAGGACGGTCTGATCTCGGCGACGATCGTCCAGAAGCCGTTCCAGTTCGGCTACCAGTCGATGAAGGCGCTCAAGGACATCCGCGACGGCAAGACGCCGCCGGCGACGATCGACACCGGCATCACCACGGTCACCAAGGACAACCTCGCGGGGTTCTGGGCCGAGCTCCGCGAGCTGAAGAAGTGAAGCGCGCGCAGGTGGTCGTCGCGGTCCCCGCCATTGTCTGGGAGCACGTACGAGGATGAGGATGAAGATCGCGGCGATGAAGAAGGAGCTGACGATGCTGGGCGTGCTCATCGCGCTCGCCGCCATAACCGCGGCCCTGAACCCGCTGTTCCTCGGCGCCGACAACCTGCGTAACAACGTCCGCCACATCTCGCTGATCTCGCTGTTCGCGCTCGGCGAGGCGGTGGTGATCATCGCCGGCGGCATCGATCTGTCGATCGGCTCGGTGATCTGCATCGCCGCCGTGACCACCAGCTACCTGACGATGTACCTGGACGTCGGCATCGTCCCCGCGGTCGCGGCCGGCCTGCTGGCGTCGCTGGTGATCGGGATCGGGCAGGGGCTGGTGATCGCGCGGCTCGGCGTGCAGCCGTTCGTGGTGACGCTGGGCTCGATGCTGTTGCTGCGCGGTATGGCCGAGGTGCTGACCGGTGGCACCGACATCGGATTCCAGGGCAAATTCCCGGGATTTCGCTTCCTGGGCGAGGGGACGGCGCTGGGGATGCCGGTGCCGTTCTGGTTCGCGCTGGTGGCGATCGCGGTGACCGCGTTCCTGATGCACCGGACGCTGTTCGGGCGCTACTGCTACGCGATTGGATCGAACGCCGAGGCGGCGCGCCTGTCGGGCGTGCCGGTGCAGATGGTGCGCCTCCTGACCTTCGTCGCCAGCGGGCTGCTGTCGGGCGTGGCCGGCATCCTGTACGTCGCCTATCTGCCGACGGCGACGCCGTCGCTCGGCTCGGCTTACGAGCTGCACGCCGTCGCGGCGGCGGTGCTGGGCGGCTGCTCGCTGCAGGGGGGGCGCGGGTCGGTGTTCGGCGTGCTGATCGGCGCCGGGATCATGCAGGTGACCTTCAACGCGGTGAACCTGGTGGGGCGGTCGCTGTGGCAGAACGTGGTCGCCGGTGGGGTGATCCTGGCGGCGGTGATCGTCGACCGCACCTTCGAGAAAAATGCTAAGAGGCGCACATGAGCGCGGCATCTGGCACTCCCCGCATCCTGGTCACCGGCGCGACCGGCAAGGTCGGGCAGACGTTCATTC
Organism: uncultured Pseudomonadota bacterium; assembly: GCA_963778795.1. Taxonomy (GTDB): domain Bacteria; phylum Myxococcota_A; class Polyangia; order Fen-1088; family Fen-1088; genus DASRQZ01. The sequence continues at coordinate 1,324,757 of CAVZVU010000001.1, forward strand.
GCCGCCTGCTGGCCGATCCGCGCTTCGACCGCTTCACCGTGCGCGCGCTGTGCCATAACCGGAAGTTGCCGGTCGGCCCGCGGCTGGAGGTAGCCTCGGGATCGATCGAGCACCGCGGCGTCGTCGAGGAGGCGATGGCGGGCGTCACCCACGTCCTGCACCTGGCGACCAGCAAGGAGACGCCTGAGTCGATCATGGACGTCGCCGTCAAGGGGATGTTCTGGCTGCTCGAGGCCTGCCGCACGCGCCCCGGCTTCCAGCAATTCATCCTGGTCGGCGGCGACGCCGGCATGGGGCACTTCTTCTATCCGCACCCGATCCCCGTCACCGAGACCCAGAAGCAGAGCGCCTATCCCGGCTGCTACGCGCTGTCGAAGGTGCTGGAGGAGGTGATGCTCGAGCAGTACTACATCCAGTACGACTTCAACGGATGCTGCCTGCGCGCGCCCTGGATCATGGAGAAGGACGACTTCAAGTACCAGCTGTCGTTCGGCGACGACGTGTTCGGCGGACCGCGCTGGCGCGAGCTGGTCGGCGTCGAGAGGGCCGACGAGTACGTCAAGAAGGGGACGATCCCGGTGATGCTCGCCGCCACCGGGAGCCCCATCAAGCGCAACTTCGTGCACGTCGACGATCTGATCGGGGCGATCTTGCTGGCGATCGATCATCCGCGCGCGCGCACAACAGACCTTCAACGTCTGCATGGACGAACCGGTCGACTACGGCGCACTCGGCGAATATCTCGCCGCGTCGCGCGGATTGCCGACCGTCACCGTGCCAACGCCCGTACCATTCGACCTGGCTGGACAACACCAAAGCCAAGTTCCTTCTCGGGTGGCGTCCGGAGTACGATTTGAGGAAAATGACCGACGCTGCCTTCGACTACCGGCGCGCCAAGGACGATCCGCGGATCGTCTGGTATCCGGGGTGATGAGGGTGACGCCGCCGCACCGAAGAAGATGACGACGACGACGACACCGCGCCCTGTTGCATGCTGATTGCCGACGACACCATGGGAGTCCCCGCCGCCGCCGAGAAGAGCGGCCTCACCGCGCTCGCGCGCGCGGCGACGCGGGCCTTCGCGGCGCGCTTCGGCGGCGCGCCGCGCTGGCTGGCGGCCGCGCCCGGGCGGGTCAACCTGATCGGCGACCACACCGACTACACCGGCGGCTTCGCGCTGCCGATGGCCATCGACCGCTACACGGTGATCGCGGGCGGACCGGCGGCGTTGCTGGGAAACGGCGCCGGCGCGGGGGCGCGGCCACGCCTGCGCTTCCACAGCGCCACCGTCGACGCCAGCCACGACGTGCCGCTGGACGAGCCGCTGCAGTCGGGCGAGCCGGCCTGGGCCAACTATGTGCGCGGCGTGGTGGCGCAGTTCCAGCGCCGCGGCCTGCGACCGCCGTCGCTCGACGCGCTCGCCGTCTCCGACGTCCCGCTCGGCGGCGGTCTGTCGAGCAGCGCCTCGCTCGAGGTGGCGACGGCGACGCTGCTGGAGGCGGCGACCGGCGCGCCGCTCGACCGCCTCGAGAAGGCGCGCCTGTGCCGCCAGGCCGAGCACGAATACGCGCACGTCCCGTGCGGTCTGATGGATCAGTTGACCGCGGTGCTGGGCGACGAGGCCGGCCCGCTGCTGGTCGACTTCGAGTCCGAGCGCGCCCGCGCCGTTCCGATCGGTCGACCCCGGCGTCAGCGTGCTGATCTGCAACAGCAACGTGCGCCACGCGCTGGGCGACGGCGAGTATGCGAGCCGCCGTGCCGATTGCGAGGAGGCGGCGCGACGCCTGGGGATCCCGTCGCTGCGCCAGGCGACGCGCGAGATGGTCGAGGCGGCGCGCGACGCCCTTGGCCCGGTCGTCCATCGGCGCGCGCGCCACGTCGTGGCCGAGAACGCGCGCACTGTCGCCGCCGCCGACGCGCTGGCGGCGGGCGACTTCGCTGGTGTTGGCGCGCTCATGTACCAGAGCCACCAGTCGCTGCGTGACGATTTCCAGGTCAGCTGCGCCGAGCTCGACACCTTGGTCGACAGCGCGCGCTCTCTCGGTGTCGCCGGGGGCGTGTTCGGCGCCCGCATGACCGGCGGCGGCTTCGGCGGCTGCGCCGTCATGCTGGTGCGCACGGAGCGCGTCGCGGCGATCGTCGACACGCTCGCGCGCGAGTACCGGCGCCTGCACGCGCGCGCGCTCACGTCGTTCGTCTCGCGCCCCGGTCGGGGCGCGCACCTCGTCGCCGCGGTCGATTGGGTGTGAGCTTCGACCCCGAAGACCACCCGCACCGTCGCTACAACCCGCTCGCCGATCAGTGGGTCCTGGTATCGCCCCACCGCACGCGGCGCCCCTGGCAGGGGCAGACCGAGGGCCCCGCGCCGGAGGTTCGGCCCGCCTACGATCCGACCTGTTACCTCTGCCCCGGCAACCGCCGCGCGCAGGGCGTCGCCAACCCCGACTATGCCGGCACCTTCGCCTTCGACAACGACTTCAGCGCGCTTCTAGATGGGAACCCTGAAAGGGTTCCCAAACCCTCCCGCGAAGGGCACCGCCTGGCGGAGCCAGGCGGCGCCCACGCGATACCAGACACGCCGGTCGGCGGTGGGGGCGAGGCGGCTGACACGCTGTTCCGCGCCGAGGCGGTGCGCGGACGCTGCCGGGTGCTCTGCTTCTCGCCGCGCCACGACCTGACGCTGGCCGAGATGTCACCGGCCGAGATCGCCGCCGTCGTCGACCTGTGGGCGGCGGAGACGGCGGCCGCCGGCGCCGACCTACCGCTGGGTGCAGGTGTTCGAAAACAAGGGGGCGGTCATGGGCTGCTCCAATCCCCACCCGCACGGGCAGGTCTGGGCGTCGAGCGCGCTGCCGACCGACGCCGCCGTCGAGGATCGGCAGCAGCTGGCCTACGCGCGCGCGCACGGCGGCGCGCCGCTGCTGCTCGACTACGCCGCGCGCGAGCTCGCCGACGGCGCGCGCGTCGTGCACCAGACCGCGGGCTGGCTGGCCGTGGTGCCGTTCTGGGCGGTCTGGCCGTTCGAGACGCTGATCCTGCCGCGCCAGCCGGTCGCGCGCCTCACCGACCTCGACCGCGCCGCCCGCGTCGACCTGGCGTCGTTCCTGAAGACCCTGCTGGGCGCGTACGACCGGCTGTTCGACGTGTCGTTCCCCTATTCGATGGGCTGGCATGGGGCGCCCTTCGGCGGTTCCGACGACCCGGCGCACTGGCAGCTGCACGCCCACGTCTACCCGCCGCTGCTGCGCTCGGCGACGGTGAAGAAGTTCATGGTCGGTTACGAGATGCTGGCCGAGCCCCAGCGCGACCTCACGCCCGAACAGGCGGCGCAGCGACTGCGCGACCTCGTTTAGTCGCGGGACCCTGGGAGGGTTCCGCGCCCCCCGCGATGAGCTCCGCGCGCAAAGCCGCGCTCCGCTCGACGCGCTAGCGCTTGCGCGGTGTTCGGTCAGGCGTCGCTGAGCGCGAGCTCGATGCGCACCACGTCCTTGAGCTTGATCGCGCCCAGCAATGCCTTGTAGGGCGCGATGCCCCAGCGGCTGGGCGGGATCTCGAAGCGGGCGCGGTAGACGTCGCCGTCACGGTGGACATCGAACGACAGCGTGGCGGTCCGGCCCGCCAGCTCGAACTGGCCGCTCACTTCGAAACCGGCGCCCTGCGCGATGGCGCGGCCGGTGAAATGCGCCTTCGGGTGGCGCGCGGTGCGCAGCACCTCGCCGTGCATTGTCTGCTCGACCTCGGCGCGCTGGGTGGCGTCATACCGATCGGTCCGGACGACGCCCCCCTCGACCGGGCCGACCACCGACAGCGCGTCCAGCGGCAGCATCGCCGTCACGCGGTCGCCGTCGAGCGCGATCTCGAACCGATCCAGCCGCAGCGCCAGATCGTGCGCCGCGCGCGCCAGGATGCCGTCCTTGAACGTGAAGACCGAGATTGTCCCTTTTGCCGCGCGCACCGCTTGAATCTACACGCCCGGGCCGCCGTCGGTAATCGGCGTCGTCACGTAGGGTCGCTCTAGGGACCTACGGTCCTTCGAGGTACGCGACCAGCAGCTCGGCGGCGCGGTCCTGGGTCCGGCGCGCTTCGCTGGGGTTGCCGAGGTCGTTCATCAGGAACGAGAAGACCAGCGGGATGTCGCCCGGCGAGCCGGCAAAGCCCGACAGGCAGCTGGTCCCGGCCAGCGTGCCGGTCTTGGCGCGCACGTAGCGTTCGGCCAGCGTGCTGGCCATGCGATGCGCGATGGTTCCGTCGGTGCCGGCGACCGCCAGCGAGGCCAGGAACTCGGCCGAGATGCGGAAGTCGCGCTGCGCGGCGCGCAGCACCGCCACGATCTGCTCGGCGGAGAAGCGGTTCGAATCGTAGAGCCCCGACCCGTTGGTCATCTGATAGCCGCCGCGGCGCAGGCCGGCGTTGTTGGTCAGGTAGCGGCCCACCGCCTCGATCCCCTTGTCCCAGGTGCCGGGGCGCCCGATGATCTCGGCGCCCAGCGTGCGGATGATCTGCTCGGCGGCGAAGTTGTTCGAGCGCTTGTTCAGGTCGTGCACCACGACGCCCAGCGGAGGCGATTCGTGCGCCGACAGGATGCGCAGTCCCTGCGCCGGCGACGGGCCGACGCGCACGCCCTTGGCGACGGAGATCCCGCGTCGCTCGAGCAGTTGCTTGAGGGTCCAGCCGAGGTAGAGCGGCGGCTCGACCACGCGGCGCAGGAAGGTGCGCGGCTCGGAGCCAAGGCGCACGCGCCCGCCGACGATCACGCGCGTACGGCCCCCGCCGTCGGACGACGGTCTCGACGGTGGGGGCGGCCGGGCCGTCGCTGGCGGTCACGACGCGGCCGCTGAGCGTGAAGTAGGGCGACGCCGGCTCGATCACGACGCGCGCCGCGCCGCCTGAGCTGTTGGCCGGCACGATGGTGATCGACACCACGTTGCCGTTCAGCGACGCCGCCGACGACGGCGCGCGCGAGGCGTAGGATTCGCTCTTCTGATCGTAGGCGGGGCCGACGTGCGCGGCGTCGAAGAAGCTCTCGTCGACCACGATGGCGCCGCGGATCTTGTGCAGCCCGACGGCCGCGAGGTCGGCGACCACGCCGCTCAGGTCCTCGGTCGTCAGCGCCGGATCACCCAAGCCGCGCAGGTAGATATCGCCGGTGAGCTCGCCGCCCGGCCGCAGCGGCGATCCCTGGGTCGGCGCCGCCACCGCCACCGTGGTCTTCCAGCGGTACTCGGGCCCCAGCAGCGCCAGCGCGGCCGCCGACGTTACGATCTTGACGTTCGAGGCCGCGTTGAGCAGCGTCTTGTCACCCCGTGCGTAGATCGGACGACCCGTATCGGACTCGACAACCAGGACCGACATCTTCGACTTGGACAGCGAGGGCGCGCCGAAGAGCTCGTCGAGCCGCGCGCGCAGCCATTCGCGCCGCGCGGCGGGGTCCTTGGGCGGCCGCGGCAGATCGGGCGACCCGCCGGGGCGCGCCTGCATGCCCGGGACCGGGCGCGCCGCCCCCGAGCCCGGCGTCGCGTCGGAGTCCGACGACGCCGGAATGGTATACGGGCTGCTCACCATGCGCGGATTGTCGGCGCGCGCCGCGCCGGGCGGGCCCGAGCAGCGCCAGCGCGCCCGCCGCGAGCGCCCACGACCGAAAGGGAGAGTGGGACGAGCGAAAGGGAGTGCAGGGCGATGATGATGGACGGTCGGGGCGGCGCAATGCCGGGAGAAACTAACACCATGAGCTGGTCGCGACCACTTCCTCGCGTGTCACGGGGGCCGAGCGGGCGGGCGGCACGCCGGGGCGCGGCGCAACGGCTGGGCGTCTGGTGGGCCGCGTGCGCCGTCGTCGCGGTCACCTCGGGCGTTACCTCGGCCGGGGGCTGCCGCCGGCCGCCGGCCCCGCGCGACGAGCTGGTGCTGCTGAACGAGGCGCCGCATCCAGCGCATCGATCCGCGCTTCACGACCAGATCGCTGGGACGTCAAGGTGTCGCGCCTGGTCGCGCCCGGGCCTGATCAGCGTCGACAACGCCGCCGCGCGCCCCGAGATGGCGATCTGGCGGAGACGATCATCGTCGAGGACGACCGCACCTACCTGGCGCCACCTGCGCGCCGACGCCCGCTTCCCCGACGGGCGCGCGGTCGAGGCCGAGGACGTGCGCTACACCTTCGATTCGGTGCGCGATCCCTGCTGGGCAGCCCGTACCGCAAGACCTGGGACGAGATCCTGTCGTCGGTCGAGGTGCTGGGGCCGCGCCAGGTGCGCTTCCACCTGACCAAGCCGCGCGCGCCGTTCATGACCGACCTGGCGATGGGGATCGTCGACCGCCGCGTCGCCGAGCCGCCCAGGATCAGGCGGTGCGCGCAGGCGGCGCGCGCGCACGACCGCCCGCCGGCGCTGGATCTCGTCGGCGAGGTGGTGGGCGCCGGGCCGTTCCGCATCGGCGCCCGCGACGCCGACCGCGTCGAGCTGTGGCGCAACCCGGCCGCCCGCGTGCCGCCCCGGCTGCAGCGCTTCGTCGTGCGCACCATCCGCGACGACAACTCGCGCTTCCTGGCGCTGGTCGGGCGTTCGGCCGACATCATCCAGAACGGGATCCCGCCGCTGGTGCTCGAGACCTTCGAGCACGATCGGCAGCTGGCGGTCAGCTACGGCCCCAGCGCCTCGGTGACTTATCTCGGCTTCAACCTCACGGCGGCCGGCACGTCCGATCCGCGCGTGCGGCAGGCGATCGCCCACGCCATCGATCGGCGCGCGATCATCGACTCGAAGATGCACGGGCACGCGATCCTGGCGACCGGGCTGCTCGACCCGCACAACCCGTACTACGAGGGCGACGTCGCGCGCTGGGACTACGACCCGGCGCAGGCGCGCCGCTTGCTGGACGAGGCCGGCTTCAAGGATCCCGACGGCGACGGCCCGGCGCCGCGGCTGCACCTGACGTTCAAGACCAGCGCGCAGCGCTTCCGCGTCGCGCTGGCGCAGGTGATCGCGCACCAGCTGGCCGACGTCGGCATCGAGGTCGACGTGCGCCCCTTCGACTGGGCGACGTTCATGGACGACGTGCGCAAGGGGAACTTCCAGATCTTCACGTTGCAGGCGACCGACGTGATCGAGCCCGACATGTTGCGCGCGTTCTTTCACTCGCAGCGGATCCCGACGCCGGCGACGCTCTTCTCCGGCATGAACCGCTTCCACTACAGCAACCGGCAGGTCGACGGCTGGCTGGACGCAGGGGCCGCCGTGAGCGCGCCCGACGAGCGGCGCGCCTTCTACGCGCGCGTGCAGCGCGCGCTGGCCGCCGACCTGCCGATGTTGCCGCTGTGGCACGAGGACAACGCGGCCGCCCTGCGGCGCGACGTCGCGGGATACGTGGTGACGCCGATCGCCAGCCTGGGCAGCATCGTCACCGCCTACCGCCGCTGACCAGCGCCGTCGCGGGCGCCAACTCGTTGTAGTCTCCGGGCGATGGATCTGTTCACCCATGTCGCGGCTCGAAGGATCGGCGCGGGCAGCCGCTGGCCGAGCGGATGCGGCCGCGCACGCTGGCGGAGTTCGTCGGGCAGGAGCACATCCTGGGACCGGGCAAGCTGCTGCGGCGCGCGCTGGACGCGCGGGAGCTGCCGTCGCTGATCTTGTGGGGGCCGCCGGGCACCGGCAAGACCACGCTGGCGCGGCTGCTGGCGGGCGAGGCGCACGCGCGGTTCGTGGCGCTGTCGGCGGTGATGGCGGGCGTCAAGGATCTGCGCGAGGCGGTGGCCGAGGCGGCGCAGCACCGCGATCAGCGCAACGAGCGCACGGTGCTGTTCGTCGACGAGATTCATCGCTTCAACAAGGCCCAGCAGGACGCGCTGCTGCCGCACGTCGAGGCCGGCACGGTCGTGCTGATCGGCGCCACCACCGAGAACCCGTCGTTCGAGGTCAACGCCGCGTTGCTGTCGCGCGCCAAGGTCGTGGTGCTGCGCTCGCTCACCGAGGCCGATCTGCGCGTGGTCGTCGACCGCGCGCTCGGCGACGGCGAGCGCGGCCTGGGCGCGCAGGCGCTCGACGTGCCCGACCGGCGTGCGCGATCTCATCGCGCGCGAGGCGCGCGGCGACGCGCGCGCGCGCTGGCGACGCTGGAGGCGGCCGCGGCCATCGCCGCCGACGAGCCCGGGCGGCGGCGCCAAGGTGGTGACGCCGGCGATCGTCGAGGAGGCGCTGCAGAAGCGGACGCTGCTGTACGACAAGGCGGGCGACGAGCACTACGGCGTCGTCAGCGCCTTCATCAAGAGCCTGCGCGGCACCGATCCCGACGCCGCGGTCTACTGGATGACGCGCATGCTCGAGGCCGGCGAGGATCCGCTGTTCGTGCTGCGGCGGATGGTGATCTTCGCGTCCGAGGACGTCGGCAACGCCGATCCGCAGGCGCTGGTGATCGCGGTCGCCGCGATGAACGCGTTCCGCTTCGTCGGCCTGCCCGAGGGGTTCTTGCCGATGACCCAGGCGGTGCTGTACCTGGCGACCGCGCGCCAAGTCGAACACCGCGCTGACCACGTACGCCGCGGCCAAGGCCGACGTCGACGCGCACGGCGCGCTGCCGGTGCCGCCGCACCTGCGCAACGCCAGCACGCCGCTGCAGAAGTCGCTGGGCTGGAGCGCCGGCTACCAGTACCCGCACGACTTCGAAGGGCACTACGTGCGCGAGGAGTACCTGCCCGAGGCGCTGCGCGGCCGTCGCTACTACACGCCGTCCGATTCGGGGCGCGAGAAGGCGATCGGGGATCGCCTGCGCGCGCTGCGCGGCGACCCCAAGGACGCCGCCGGCGACAAGTAGCGGCGCAGCGACGGTTCTAGCGCCGCCGCTGTCGCGGGCGGCGCCCCGCAGCCAGCGCCAGGCCGAGCGACAGCGCCAGCCCGATCCCGATCGCCTCGCGCGCCGCGCGAGCTGCCTGCGCCGCCTGCACGCATCGTCACAGTGGCAGCCGGAGCTGAGCTCGGTGACCGGCGGGGCGTCGGCCGCGGCGTCCTTGGCGTGGCCGCCTGCGCCGCCCGCGCCCGTCGTCGCGCCGCCGTCGAGCGGCTGCGGCATCGGGGTGGCGCTGCAGACGCTCTCGGCCCAGGTGCCGAGGTTGGCCTTCTGCGTGCAGTCGGCCTGACAGCTCAGCTTGACGCACGCCGAGATCGCCTGGATCTGGTCGAAGCTCATCAGCGGTTGCCAGGTCGTCCCTTCGTCGGTCGATTGACCGAGCGCGTAGCCGTCGACCTGCGGATCGTTGTTCGACGGCGATGAACGCGCGCCCGTCACGCTGGCCCAGGCCTTTCACCGTGGGGGCGTCGAGCTCGGTGAAGGTCATGCCGCCGTCGGTCGATCGGAAGACGACGTTCCTCACCAGGTCGACGCCACCGGCCAGCAGCGTGCCGTCCGAGCAACCGCACGAACGACGTCAGGACGCCGCCCGGCAGCGAGATCGGCTGCGGCGTCACGAAGCGTCATCCCGCCGTCGAGCGACAGCGCGATGCCGTCACCCATCTTCGCGCCCGACGGGATCGAGACCCGCAGGAAGATCTTGCTCGGGTTGGTCGGATCGATCGCGACCAGGCGGATACCGACGTTGCCGATCGTGGCCGAGAGGTCGCGCGTGTCCCAGGACGTGCCGTCGTTCTTGGTCACCGCCAGCTTGGGGGCGAAGCTCGAACCGCTGCGCAGGGTCACGTAGGCGGTGTTGGCATCGGAGCGCGCGAGCTCGACGCCGGTGATGCCGTCGCCGACCGCCGCCGTGAAGCGCACCGTCGGGAAGGTGGCGCCGCCGTCGGTCGACTCCACGACGACGTCGCTGCCGCCGGTCGTCGTGTCGGCGCCGCGCACCGCCCAGACCCGGTCGGCGTTGGCGGCGTCGGGGAAATAGTCGACTGGCGCCTTGCCCGCCAGCATCCCCTGCGCCTTGCCCCAGGTGCACCCGTGGTCGTCCGAGTAGATGAGGGCGATGTCGGTCTTGGCAAACAGCCGATCGCGCGGCGGCGGCCCGACCTGATAGAGGTTCGCCAGCGCGCCGTTGGCCGCCTGTTCACAGGAATAGGTCCAGGTCTGGCCCCCGTCGAGCGAGACGACCACGCCGAACGTGGTCGCCAGCATGATCTCGTTCGGCCGATCCGCCGGCAGCAGCACCCCCTGCGAGTCGGGGAACGCGCCATCGGCGCGCGCCGCGCCGGCGGTGGCGAGCATTGCGACCACCGCCGCTCCGAGCGCGATCACGCGAATCTGCGTCGGCGGCTGTCTCGAGGCTTTGCGCATCAGCTGCCGCCCCGCGTCCAGGCTCGAGAGTCTTTCGCGAGCTAACGGGGGCGAAAAGCATATTCGCCTAGTCGGTTCTCAGCGTCCACACCCGATCGCAGCCCCGGCTGACCGGGGGCGGGTGTGACCACCGTCGCACCGCGCAAGCCCTCGTATCAGGGCAGCGTCGGCGGCGAGCTCAGCTCGGGCGGCAGCGGCTCGCCGGTGAGCGTCTTCAGGAACGCCACCAGCTGGTTTTCCTCCTCGATCGAGAGGAACAGCGGTTGGATCCGCGCCGAGGGGGTGCCGTTCGCCATCGGGCTGGCGCCGCTGTTGTAGTGATCGACGACCTCTTCGAGCGTCGCCATGGCGCCGTCGTGCATGTAGGGCGCGGTCAGCGCGACGTCGCGCAGGCTCGGCGTGCGCCAGCTGCCCTTGGGGATGCTGTCGCGATCCATGTTCATGTACATCGCGCGCGAATCATCCTGCGGGTTGTCGCTCCAGGCCGACGTGCGCAGGTAAGCGTTGGCGTGCAGCTTCTGGTAGCCGTCATAGGCGCCGAAGGGGATGCAGTTGTTGGGCGTGACGCAGTCGCACACGCCGCCCTTGGGGCAGTCGGTCATCCTGGGGACGCCGTCGCCGACCTGCGGGATGCCGACGTTGTAGAAGTTCTCGTCGGTCAGCAGCCCGCCGTTGTGGCAGTCGCTGCAGCCGGCCTTGCCGACGAACAGGCGCGCGCCGTTCTTCGCCTCGGACGAGATCGCGGTCGACTCCATGGCGTGCCCCTCGCGCAGATCGGCGGCGAACTTGTCGAACGCGCTGTTGCGCGTGGTCAGCTTCGCCTCGAAGGCGGCCAGCGCCTTGCTGAAGTTGACCACGACCCGCACGACCAGCGGCTGGTCCTGGGGATCCATGCAGTCCCAGGCGTCGCCGAACGGCTCGGTGGTGTCGCCCGGTTGGCAGCCCATCTTGCTGCCGGGCTTGCCGTCGACGGGGAAGCGCGGGAAGCAGCCGGTGGCGGCCCGCCGCGCTGTCCTGGACGCTGCGGCAGCCGGCGGGGCAGGCGCCGCCGCTGAGCTTGCACTGGCCGGTCAGCGGCGCGGTGGTCTCCAGCGTCGGCGTGATGTCGGTCAGCGCGCCGGTCATCGGCAGCGGATAGTCGGCGAACACCGTCTCGTAGTCGGCGCGGTAGTAGGTCGCGATGATCCAGGCGGCGCGCAGGCGATTGCTGGCCATCGCGTTCTCCAGCGCGGCCGGCACCTGCGACCAGAGCGAATCGGCGCGCCCGGCCCACAGGACCAGCGGCCGGTAGGCGTCGTTGAACATCGTGCCGGCGTTGGTGTTGTCCCAGGACGCGCCCACCGAGACGTTGCCCGGGACAGTCGCCGGATCGGCGCCGCCGCGGTTGAAGTCGTGGCAGCTCTGGCAGCTGACGTTGATCGGCTGTCCCTTGGGGGCGCGCGCGTAGAGCACCGGGCGCTTGATCGAGTCGAGCCCGGTCGAGTTGCCGGAGAAGCGAGTGTCCCAGAAGAACTGGCGGCCGAGCTGCTCGGCCGCCGCGTTGCCGAAGTACTTGTTCGAGGTGTCGACGGGCGGCGTCTCCGGGAGCGCCGACAGCGCGGCGACGCGCGCCGCTTCGTCGGCGGGCCAGCCGCAATTTCCGTTAGGGCAGAACGCGTCGTCGATGGCGCCGCACCCCGCGACCGCCAAAGTCGACAACGACAGCGCCAACCCCAGCGCGCGGGCGCCAAACTTGGTTCTCGTGCTCGACCAATGCGTGCTCGACCGATGCGTGCTCGACCAACGGAAAGGAGCTATTCATGGTGACGCTTTTTCTCCTGATCACGATTCGATTCAGGCCGCTTCGCGGCGCAGCTCGTCGCCGAACAGCAGCTGCATGAGGCTGGCCGCCTCGGCTTTGACACCGTTGATGTGCGGTGCCAGGTCCTGCGCAAACTCGGCCGCGCTCTGGTAGCGCTGCGCGGGATCGACCGCCAGCGCGCGCGCGAAGATCTCGGGCACGGGGCGGGGCAGCTGGTAAATCGCCTCCCAGTCCTTGGGCGTCGGCCCGGTCGCCGCCTTGTAGAGGACGTCCAGGTCGTTGTCGCCCTCGTACAGCAGGCGCCCGGTCAGGCAGTAGTACATCACCAGCGCCAGCGAGAAGAGGTCGCTGCGCGCGTCGACGTCTTGCCCGCGCGCCTGCTCGGGCGACATGAAGCTGGTGTTCCCCTTGACCATGCCGACCTGGGTCTGCGTCGAACGCCCGCGCGCCTTGACGATGCCGAAGTCGAACAGCTTCACCTCGCCCTCGAGCGACATCATGATGTTGCCGGCCGAGACGTCGCGGTGGACGATCCCGATCGGCAGCCCGTCGCGGTCGCGCTTGGTGTGCGCGTACTCCAGCGCCAGCAAGCGTCTCGTGCGCGATGTAGTAGGCATAACGCGGCTCCATCGAGCGCTTCGTGTACTCGTAGTAGCGCTGGACCATCTTCACGAGATCGCGCCCCACGATGTACTCCTGGGTCATGAAGTACTCGCCGTTGACCACGCCGAAGTCGAACACCGGAACGATGTTCGAATGAACCAGGCCGGCCTGCATGCGCGCCTCGTCGATGAACTGACTGATCGCGTCCTTGTCGCGGGCCAGCTCGGTGCGCAGCCGCTTGAGCACGAAGACGCGCGTGAACCCTTCGACGCCCGAGGCGACCGCCGTGTAGATGTCGGCCATTCCGCCCTGACCCAGCTGATCGATCAGCTTGTAGCGTCCGAAGATCCTCGGCGCCGGCTTCGGCGGCGCCGTCAGATCGCCGGGCGAGGTCACGTGCGGCGGCGAGGGCTGCGACGGCGGCGACGAGACGTTGAGCACCTTGCTCTCGACCTTGCGCTGCGGCTGCGTGGGCGTGCCGAAGCGCAGCGTGGTGTCCTTGATGACCTCGGTCGGTCGGCGCGGCTGCGGCGGGGGCCGCGCGGCGCCGGCTGATGACCAGCAGCAGCCCGAAGGCCAGCAGCACCGGCGCCGCCGCCCACGGGATCAGCGACCGGCCGTTCTGCGTCGTCGCCAGGGCTTCGATGACGATCGACTGCAACGTCCAGACGCGCACGCCGGGGCCCAGCGTCACCACGGCGGCGACCCAGTGACCGTGCGGGTCGATGATGACCGAGCTCGACTCGCGCCCCACCAACCCCTGGATCATCATGCGCTGGTCGGAGGTGCCGGCGATCGCGATCGAACCACCGACCTCGGACAGCATGACCGCCTGACCGGTGCGGTCGGCGAGCGCGCGCACGATGGAGATGTCGAGCGGGTTGGCGAGCACCAGCACCGGCTCGGACTTTTCCAGCACCGGGATGCGCACGGCGACCAGCACCAGCGGAACGCCGCCCACGACGGCGACGCCCGACGCGACCTGATCCTTGCGCGCGGCGGTCACCAGATCGTGGTCGGCGGTGCCGATGTCGAGCTTGCCCTGGGTGGCCAGGACCTGATCGCCGACGACCAGGCGCACGGTCTTGAAGTCGTCGCGCACCGGCCGCCACCACTCCTCGGTCTCGAACAGATCGACCAACGTGTGTCCGTCGACTTGATTGCTGAGCGCGGCATGCAGCGGCTGGATCGCCGCGGTCGCGGCGGCCTTGGCCTCGATCGCCAGCTTCTGTGCCTTCCAGGCCGACTCGACGTTGCGCCGCGCCGCCTCGGCGGCCAGCCGTCCTTGCGGGCTCTTGGTCGGATCGGCGGGCGCACCGCCGATCACGAAGCCGGTGGCGCCGGCTCCGCAGGCCGCCAGAATCAGCAGCGCGCCTGCGACGCGTCTCACCTTGCTGGACATGCTGATCTCCTCATCGGCGGCTCGCTTACTTATATGAACCGTAGGGAAGGCCAGTCTTGTTGGTGTGTGCCTGCGCCTCCTCGTACTCGAGGCTGAAGGTGGTCTGTGCGCCCGACGGGGTCACCTCGACCCTCTGGGCCATGACCTTGGTGTTGGGGCTCCAGGCGACCAGCTTGCGCGAGCCGACCGGAACGTTCTCGATGTGGAACGACCCGTCGGCGCGCACCTTGGTGTAGAGGTTGTTGGGGACCACCATCACGTTGGCGTTCATCTTCTGGTGAACGTTGCAGAAGATCTCGACCAGCCCCGGCGCCGTCAGGATGACCGAGCGCGGCTTGTCGCCGGCGCGATAGCTGCCGAGGTCGAACGAGTTCTTGGGCGAGTTCGAGAAGACGTTGTGAAACACGGTGTCGAGGTTGGGGAACACCACCTGGGTGCCGGTCTGGACCACGGCGAGGCGCGGCGAGAACTGCTTGTTCTCTTGCTTGATCTCGACCGTGCGTCCGCGCACGGGGGCGCCGCGCACGTTCTCGACGAATACGTAGACGTCGCTGAGGTCGCCGCCCGAGATCGAGACCTTGCCCTCGATCGTGGCCACCTTGCGCTGCGGGATCGCGGGCGCGGCCTTTTCGGCGCTGGCCTTGCTGGCGCTGGTCGGCGCCGGCGTCTCCGCCGGCGGCGCCGACAGCGGCGGCAGCGCACCGGCCGCCGCCCGAGTTGCCGATGAGCTTGAGCAACATGTCGTAGCGCTGCTGCTCGCTCTGCATCAGCTGGATGATCAGCTGCCGTTGCTCGTTCACCTGCGCCTCGAGGCGCGCGAACTCGGCGCCGGTGGGTGGTGGGCGGTTGTTGGCGTCCGCCGCGGCCAGCGCCACTCGGGGCATCGCCAGCTGGGCAACGACCATTCCCAACCCCAGTCCCCGCACGAGCAATTTCCCTTCAAACATCGTCTTGCCTTTCTCGTTCAATTGATGAGCAGCAACGACGTCGTGAAGACGTCATTCTTGATTTGCGGGATGCCGCCGTACTCGCCGTTGTGCAGGTACTCGGCCTTGAACACCACGCGCTCCGAGAACGCCAGGCGGATGCCGCCGACGCCGCGCCACGACTTGGTGAGGTAGGCGCGGTTGGCGGCCACGTCCGAAGTCGAATCGCCGAGCCAGACGAAGGCGTCGCGCAGCTCGGCGCGACCCAGGATCCCGAACGATCGGCGTGATCATCCAGTCGACCTCGGCGTAGCCGGCCTTGTGCAGATCCAGGCCGTAGGCGTCGTCCTGCGGCGCGGCCGGGGGCGGCGCCCTTGAGCACCTGCGCCTTGAAGTCGACGCTCTTGATGTGCGCCGTGAAGTCGACGCCGGCGAACCACATCATGCCGCGGCTGTCGCGCGCCAGATCCTGCGAGCCATACGAGCCCGACACGCCGAGCTCCATGTCGATCGGCGTGGGCGGGTGCAGCGACAGGCGGCCGCTGGCGGTCTTGCCGGCGTTGGTGTCGATCTCGTCGTAGAAGTGAAACTGCTCGACGGTGTTCGAGCCGTTGGTGATGGCGCCGGCGATGACCAACAGGTCGTCGGGGCCGAACTTGCTGCGCACCTTCATTCCCAGCGCCGGGCCGGTGGTGTAGCGCGCCAGCAGCGTCGGCGTGATGCCGAAGCGTTGATTCGATTTGCGCTCGCGGTATTCGATGCCGATCAGCGAGTCGGTCTTGCCGAAGAAGATCGACGTGCGCTGCGAGCGGGTCGGCATCCACTCGATCTGGGCGATGTCGATGTCCACGAAGTCGCCGATGCTGAAGTTGGAGCCGCTGCGCGGCATGAAGTTCACGCTCGCCGTCGCCAGCGCGCTCTGCCCGAGGCCCGAGTTCAGGGTGAGGTTGATCTCGTTGGCGATGAAGCCGGGCGCGCCGCCCGAGTGAATGCTGTCGAAGCGCGGCGGCGCGCCGGTCGCGTCGCCGAGGTCGGCGACCTCGCCGCGCGAGTTGACCGCTGTCGCCAGGATGTCGCCCAGGAAGACCCAGCCGTACTTGCCGGCGTACTGCGGGAACAAGGTGTTGCCGTTGTCGCGGACGATCCCGGCGCCGCTGCCCTGCGGGACGAAGAAGCCGCCGTCGATGTAGCCGTTCAGCGTGACCCGCGGCTTCTGGCCCGCGATCACCGAACGGGTCTGCTCGAGGCGCAGCTCGAGGTCCCGGATGCGGGTGTAGGGGTCGAGCACCTCCTCGCTGGCTGCATCGTCGCCGCCGGGGGCGTCGAGCAGCAGCGGCGTCGTGCGCGAGGAGTTGCCCGGCGCGTTCGCGCTCGCGGCGCCTTCGGGCGCGGCGGGGCCGCCGTCGCTGTCATCCACAGCCACGGTCGCCTGCGCCTGAGACGGCGACGGCGCGGGGGCGGTCTTGGCGCGAGACGGGGTGGGCGACGCGCCCACGGCTGGTGCCCCGATCAGCAGGGAGGCGGCGACCATCCCCGTCGCAAAGGTTGTGGCTGCCCGGTTCATTTTGTCTCCATTAAAACTGTGAGCTGATTTACATAAACTATCGAAACCATTAGGCGTGGATTCCCTGACCCGCTATCGGAATCCGCGGCGACTTACTAAAGCCAGCCCACAGGATTTGGCCGTCGGTTCGTCGGTCGAGGGCGGTTATCCGCGCTCGGGACTGGCCTGCTCGGATCGTCTTCCCCCTCCGATCCCCTCGCCCAGGACCGCTGGGGAGAGGGCTAGGGCGAGGGGATCGGAGGGAGGGCGTTGGGCGGTCCGCCCGTAGCGCGTCGCCGGGCGTGGGCCTACGGCCAGAGGCGGCGCAGGGCGCTGAGGTCGAGTCGGGAGGCCCAGTGCTTGGCGGCCTTGGCCATGATCACTGCCTTGTCGCGGCGCTTGATCGTCGGGCGCTGGGTGAACACGTCGAAGTCGGCGCTCTCGATCTTGTCGAGGATCGCCACGCCGATCAGCCAGATCAGCGTCAGCTCGAGCCGCAGGTCGTTGCCCAGCCGTTCCAGCAGCGGCCGTCCGCGCTCGTAGAGACCGCGCGTGCGTGCGACCTCGAAGCGCAGCAGATCGCGCATCTTCGTGCTCGGCTTGAGCGATTTGACGTCGGCTTCGGTGACGCCGAAGAAATGCAGATCGTCGGCCGGGATGTAGATATGGTCGCGCGCGGCATCGGCGGCGACGTCCTGCCAGAAGTTGGTCAGCTGCAGCGCCGTCGACAGCTCGTCGGCGAACCGGAACAGCTCGGGTTGCTTGTAGCCGAACAGCGTCAGCAGCAGCCGTCCCACCGGGTCGGCCGACTTCGATGTGTAGCCGCGCAGCGACTGGAAGGTCGAGTAGCGCCGCACGTCCAGGTCCATGCGAAACGCCGTCAGCATGTCGTCGAGGGGCGGAATCGGCAGGTCGCGCCGCTCGATGGTGTCGGCCAGCGCGACGAACACCGGGTGGGTCGACTCGCCGTGCGTGCAGCGGCCGAGCTCCTCTTCCCAGCGATCGAGGGCCTCGATGCGGCGTCCTTCGAACTGGGGTTCGTCGGCGAAGTCGTCGGCGCTGCGCGCGAACGCGTACAGGGCGATCAGGTGCGGCCTTATCTCGGCCGGCACCAGCCGCGACGCCACCGGGAAGCTCTCGGTGTGGGCGCGCGCGAACTCCTCGCAGTACTGGTAGGCGCGCTCGACGGTCCACGGCCCGGGCGGAGGGTCGAGCCACGGGATCGGATGCCCGGTCAGCCGCGGCCCGCGGCGGCTCTCGCTCGCGCCGTCGTTGTCGGGGCTGGCATCGGATTGTTCGCCGGCGCGGCCTCCTCGCAGGATTTGTCTGATCATGGGCGGCGGACCTCTTTTAGCATCGATACCCGGCGCCGGGTCACCGAACGTTCGTGGGTGGCACCGTCATCTTGGTGCGCGTCGTCACCGTGACCGGCTCGCGCTCGCGCTCTCGCCGCACCATCGCCACCGATCGTTTGTGCAGCGCCATGTGCCCGCGCTGGATGCCGTCGGTCGCCAGCGCGCGCAGCGCGGCCAGGTTCGAGGCCAGCCCCACGCAGCCGACGATCATCCCCAGCGTGGTCGCCGAGGTGACGCCCAGCAGCCGCTGGGCGAGGCGCGCCCCCGCGTGCGCCTGCAGCGTGCCGCCGACGGTGCCGACCGCCATCGGCATCTCGAGGCGCCCGACGAGATCGGCGGGGCGATCGGCCTGGTCCGCTGGCGCCGCCTTGCCATTTCCTCGCTTCGAAGCGGCTGCGGAGGTCGGGTTCGCGCCGGGTGGCGCCGCCGACCAGATCGCCAGCGGGCGATAGCGGCCGCTGGCCGCGGCGAAGGCGTGGGCGCCGGCCTCGACGCTGCGCCAGTCGTTGCCGGTCGCGATCACCACGGCGTCGACGCCGTTCATGATCCCCTTGTTGTGGGTCGCGGCGCGATAGGAGTCGTCCTCGGCGAAGCGCGACGCCGCGATGATGCCGTCGCGGACCGAAGCCCCGTCGAGGTCGGGCGTCGCCAGCGCGTGCACCGGCACGCGCGCCGTGATGCGCACGCAGCGTCGATCGGCGAGGTTGGTGAGGATGCGCAGTCCGGATCGTCCGCCGGCCAGGCTGGCCAGTCGATCGGCCAGCGATTCGGCGACGGTGTTCACCATGTTGGCGCCCATGGCGTTGCGGCAGTCGATGTGCACGTGGACGATCACGCGGCCCGGATCGATCCCGGTCCGCACCTCCAGCTCGCGCGGGCCGCCGCCGCGCTCGGCCAGACGCGGCAGCGCGGCGTGGGCGTCGCGCAGCAGCTCGGGCGCCGCGCGTTCGATGCGCGCCTTGGCGGCCTCGGGATCGGAGATGCCGACGATCTCCACCTGGGCGGTCATGATCGGGTCGTCGGCCTCGGCCTCGAAGCCGCCGCCCTCGCGCACCATGCGCGCCGCGTTCGACGCGGCGGCGATGACGGACGGCTCCTCGACCGCCATCGGCACCAGGTAGTCCCGCCCGTTGACGCGGAAGTTGAGCCCGACGCCCAGCGGCAGCGTGTAGACGCCGACGACGTTCTCGACCACCTGGTCGGCGGTGCGCGTGTCGAGGCCGCCATGATCCAGCGTCATCAGGTCGTCGATCGACAGCGTCGTGCGGTCGCTCAGCTGCTGTCGCCGCGCCTCGACCGTCAGCCGATAAAAGCCTGGGATTCGTGAACCTTGGTCAGGCATGGTGCTCCAGTTTCGCGTTGCCGGCGGTCCGGCGATGAAGTCCGTTCTCGTCGATCGTCAGGTCGAGGATCTGGATCGAAGTCTCGCCGTCGGCGTCGTTCTGCGCGCGTCCCATGAACGCCTGCGCGGCGGCGCGATCGACGAACAGCGCGATGCCGACGTCGCCGCCGCCCGCGCCCGACGGCTTCGCGGCGCCGCCGAGCTCGGCGGCGATCGCGGCCGCGCGCGCGAAGGCCGGCGTCACGATCGGCACGCCGGCGCCCACGCCCAGCGCCGCCAGCGCTTCGCCCGCGGCGCGCGTCGCCGACGATCGTCTCGCGCGCGTGGCGCGACGCCAGCGATTGTACGAAGCGCTCGGCCGTCTCGCGCACCGGGTCGAGCAGCGCCAGCGTAGCGTGCCGGCTCGGCCTGCGCGAAGGCGCGCATCGTGCGGATCTGGTCGGTGGTCGAGATCGCGGCGCGCGACGAGAACACCACCAGCTCGAGTCGCGCCCAGCCCGCCGGTCAATCGGCGCACGACCGGCGTGCCGCCGCCCGGGCGGGCGAACTGCAGCACGCCGCCGTGGACCGCCGCCGCGACGTCGGCCCCCGAGCCGACGCCCGCCCTGCCAGGCGCGATGCGCCGATTCGGCCAGCGAGAAGGCCAGGTCGCGGTGGGTGGCGATCGGCAGCCCCGCCATCTCCAGCACCGCGCCCACGGCGCAGGCGGCGGTCGCCGCGCTCGAGCCGAGGCCGAGCTTGCGCCCGCCCGCGGCGGTCCGCCGCCGCTGTTGATGACGGCTCGGCCGCCGCTGTTGATGACGGCCGCGCCGTCGCTGCCCGCGCCGCCGTCTGGGTGGTGAAGGCGCTGCTGTCGATCCAGACCGACCCGGCCGGCAACGCGCCGCCTTTGTCGCCCAGCGCCGCGCGCGTCGCGCGCACCGCCTCGGCGACCAGCGGCGAGGCGGGATCGAGCGCCGGGACGAACTCACCGACGGCGAGCCGGTTCACCGCGGCCAGCACGGCGGTCCCGCCCTCGAGCACGCCGTACTCGCCGACCAGGAACACCTTGCCCGGCGCGGCGACGACCGGGTTGCCCGCGCAGCGTGGTCCTCATGACGCGCTCCTCGCGCTGGCGGCGGCCGGGGTCGCCGCGGCCGAGCGCGCCTCGGCGCCGCGCGCATCGACGAGGCGCGCGCCTGGGCCCGGCGACGCCGTGATCGTGCGCAGCACGCCCGGCACGTCGGCCATCGCGGCGCCGACGGCCGCGGCGTCGGCCGCGGCGCACAGCACCTTGACGTGCGGGCCGGCGTCGATGGTGAAGTAGGCGGCGACGCCGCGCGCGCGCAAGCCGCGCGTGGCGTGGATCGCCGCGACGGTGGCGGCGTTCCAGTACAGGATCGGCGGGTCGGCCGCCAGCGCCGTGGCGTGCATGCGCAGCGCGCTGCGCTCGGCGACGGTGCCCAGGCGCGCCAGGTCGCGCGCCGCGATCGCCGCGCGCGCCTCGACGAGATCGCCGGGGGCCGACGCGACCCACGCGGGATAAAACGGCGACGTGCGCGCGGTGCGATCCATGGCGCTGGTCGAGCCTTCGGCCTTCTCGCCGGCGGCGGTGATCGCCACCACGAGGCGAACGTCCCAAGGAACGTCTGCCGACGCCTCGCTGGCCGCGTCGCCGCCGTCGACCGGCGCCGCCACGGCGTCGCGGCCGTCGGCGCGCTCGCCGCGCGCCATCTCGACGAAGCCGCCGAAGATCGATCGCGCCGCCGAGCCCGACCCGAGCCGGGCCAGCTCCGACAGCTCGGCGCTCGCCAGCTCGAGCCCGGCGGCGCGCGACGCCGCCAGCGCCAGCGCCGCGAACCCCGACGCCGACGACGCCAGCCCGGCCGCCGTGGGGACGCTGTTCTCGCTCACCACCTCGGCGCGCTGGGTGATGCCGGCGCGCGCGCGGACGCGATCCAGGAAGGCGCTGACGCGCGCCCGCACCCGCGCGTCGGCCGGCGCACCGTTCAGCGTGACACGATCGCCGTCGCCGTCGGCGTCGGCGTGGTCGCTCCCATCGAGGAAGCGCACCGTGGTTCGCGTCCCGAGCTCGGCGAGCGTCAGCGACAGGCTGCCGGTCGCCGGCAGGTTCAGCGCGGCGTCGCGCTTGCCCCAGTACTTCACCAGCGCGATGTTGGTGCCGGCTTGCGCCGTGTACGCGCCGCGGGCGCCGTGCGAGCGGGTCATCGCGCCACCCCCGGTCCGTCGTGCCCCGGCTGCGCCGAAGTCGAACGACCGGCCGTGGCTGCGCCGGTGCCGGTCCGCGCGCCACCAAGCGTGGTGGTGAAACCGTCGAAGCCGTCGCGCCGCCAGCGCGCGATGCACGTCGTGCTCGTGGCCCGGCGCGAGCGCGATCACCGCGCCGCCGCCGCCCGCGCCGGTCAGCTTGGCGCCGACGGCGCCCGCGGCGCGCGCGCCGTGCACCAGCGTCTCGATCTCGGGCGACGACACGCGCAGCGCGCACAGCAGCCCGTGCGCGACGTCGAGCAGCCGCCCCAGCCCGTCGACGTCGCCGATCGCCAGCGCCCGCTCGCCGGCGTCGACCAGGTCGGCGAACAGCTCCAGCACCTTGCCGACGACCGGCGCGCGCTCGCGCAGGCGCCCGACGGCGCCCACCTGCGCGCCGGTGTCGCGCGGCCGCCCGGTCAGGCCGACGCAGATCTGCATCGGCTGCAGCACGGCGGATCGGCCGCCAGCCCTCGCCGCGCCGAAACCGGCCGACGCCGCCTCCGAACGCCGCCGCGGCGTCGATACCCGACGGCGATCCGTGAAACACCGCCTCGGCTTCGTCGACCGCCGCCGCCTGCGCCTGCGCGCTGATCTCGGTCGGCGCTGGCGGCGGCCGCCGCGCGCGCGATCGCCACCGCCATCGCCGCCGAGCTGCCGAGCCCGGCGCGCGACGGGATCGCGGCCTCGAGGTGGAAGTCGAGGTCGGTGACGCGCAGGCGCGCCAGGAGCGCCGCCAGCGCGCGCCCCGCCGACGATCCGTCGCCGGCCTTGGCCTCCAGCGACCAGGCCGGCACCGTGAGACGCCCCGAGCCGGTGACCGCCTCGGCCCGGATGCCGACGCGCCAGGCCGGCGGCCAGCGCCGGGTGGCCGTGCACCACGCCGTGCTCGCCGATCAGGATGATCTTGGCGTGCCCGAACCCCTGGCCGCGGATCATGCCGGCCTCTGCGCCAGCCAGACGGCCAGCTCGCCGGTGATCACGCGCGGCGCGGCGTGCAGATCGCGCGCGCGCCGCACGCCCGCGAGCAGCGACGCCGCGCGGATGCCGTCGATGACCTGTTCCAGGTACGCCAGCACACCGTCGCGCCCGCCCTCGCGTACGCGCGCGCAGCGCCGGCTGCGCGACGCCGGCCACGCGCGCGCCCAGCGCCAGCGCGCGCGCGGCGTCGAGCCCGTTGCGGATCCCGCCCGACGCGACCATGTCGACCTCGCGCGCGGCAGCCGAGCGCGGCCAGCCATCCGACCGCGGCCGCCGTCGGGATGCCCCAGTCCCACAGGTCGCGTCCCAGCTCGCGCGCCTTGCCGGCGGCGCGGTGCGACTCGACGGCGGTCCACGACGTGCCGCCGCCGCCCGAGACGTCGATCGCGCCGACGCCGGCGGCGACGATGCGCGCCGCCACCGACGGCGAGATCCCGCACCCGGTCTCCTTGACCATCACCGGCCGGCCGATCGCCCCCAGCTCGCCGGCCACGCGCTTGATGGTCTCGAGCGCGCCGCGGAAGTCGCGATCGCCGCCGGGCTGCGCCAGCTCCTGCGCCGGGTTGAGGTGGATGCACAGCGCGTCGGCCTCGACGCGCGCCATCGCCTCGCGGATGGCCGCGGTCGGCATCTGACCGAGCTGGATCACGCCGAAGTTGGCGAACAGGTAGACCTCGGGCGCGCTCCGGCGGACTTCGTAGGTGTAGGCCAGCTCGGGGTTCCTCAGCATCGCGCGCTGGCTGCCGAGCCCGAACGGGATCCCGCACCGCTCGGCGGCGGCGGCCAGCGTCGCGGTTGATCTCCGCCGCCTCGTCGGTGCCGCCGGTCATGCCGGTGACCATCAGCGGGGCGCGGATCGCGCGTCCCAGCAGCTCGGTGCCGAGGTCGATCTCGTCGAGCGACAGCTCGGGCAGCGCGCTGTGAATCAGGTGGACGTCGTCCAGCAGCGTGGGCCGGTGAAAGTCCGCATCACCGGACGCGGCGATGGCCAGGTGGTCCGCCTTACGTTGTGTGATCTCCGCGTCCGCCATGGGATTGTGAAACGTCCCGCCAGCTATAGAACTGTGTACGCGAGTGGGCAAGCGGCTATGACTTGATTCAAAAATAAATGAAAGTTTGTACCGGTTTCTTGTGCTGACCTGAACAGGTGGATAGTATGGCGCGACATGGAGCTCATTCTCATCGCCGGGGGCGCTCTGGTCGGGACCGCTGTGGGGGGCGTGGTCGGGCTGGCTGGCGGCGGCGCGCCGGACCGGGGCGGCGGAGGCGACGGTGGCGGCGCTGCGCCAGCAGGTCGCCGACGCCAAGCACCCGCGCAGGTGAGCTGGAACGCTCGCTGCGCGAGGCCGACGCCCAGCGGGTCGAGCACGAGACCGAGGCGCGCGAGCTGGCGCGCAGCCTCGCCGAGCAGCGGCGCCTGCTGGACGACGCCGAAGCCAAGCTGGGCGACACCTTCCAGGCGCTGGCGGCGCAGGCGCTGCAGCAGAGCAACCAGGGATTCCTGGCGCTGGCGGCGGAGAAGCTGGGATCGCTGCGCGAGCAGGCGAGCGGCGATCTCGAGGCGCGGCAGCGCGCGATCGAGGGGATCGTCAAGCCGGTGCGCGAGTCGATCGAGAAGGTCGACCAGCAGATCCGTTCGCTCGAGCGCGGAGCGCGGCCAGGCCTACGGCGCGCTGTCCGAGCAGGTGCGCGGGCTGGCGCGCACGCAGGAGCGGCTGGAGGTCGAGACCGGCAACCTGGTGAACGCGCTGCGCGCGCCGGCGGTGCGCGGCCGCTGGGGCGAGATCCAGCTTCGGCGCGTCGTCGAGCTGGCCGGCATGCTGGAACACTGCGACTTCGAGCAGCAGGCGACGGTGATCGACCGACGACGGGCGGCTGCGCCCCGATCTGGTGGTGCGGCTGCCGAACGGCCGCAACCTGGTCGTCGACGCCAAGGCGCCGCTCGGCGCCTACCTCGAGGCGCTGGAGGCGCCGACCGTCGAGGCGCGCGCCGCCTGCCTCGATCGGCACGCCGGCCAGGTGCGCGCGCACATCCAGAAGCTGGCCGCCAAGGGCTACTGGGAGCAGTTCCCGCGGTCGCCCGAGTACGTCGTGCTCTTTCTCCCCGGCGAGATGTTCTACAGCGCGGCGCTCGAGCGACTGCCCGAGCTGATCGAGGAGGGGGTCGCGCAGCGGGTGTTGCTGGCGACGCCGACGACGCTGATCGGCCTGCTGCAGGCGGTGCACTACGGCTGGCGTCAGGAGCGGGTCACGGAGAACGCGCAGGAGATCAGCAAGTGCGGGCGCGAGCTGCACGAGCGGGTCGCGACGCTGGTCGAGCACTTCGTCAGCCTGGGCAACGCCATCGGCCAGTCGGTGAAGCACTTCAACACCGCGATGGCATCCTTCGAAGGGCGGGTGCTGGTCTCGACGCGGCGGCTGGAGGAGCTGGACGCCAAGGGGAAGAAGGAGATGCCGGCGCGCCCGCAGATCGACGCGCGGCCGCGCGCGCTCGCCCCCGTCGACGACCTGCCGATCCGCCCGACCGAGCTCGACGCCTGACTCTTGGAGCTCGCTCTTAGCCGGAGACTTGGACCGCCAGCTCGACGGAGCCGGCGCGCAGGACGACGCATTCGCGCGGCGACGTCTCGGGGCGATGGTTGTCGCTGAAGTTGAACGACGTGTCGATGCGCGCCAGGCCCAGCGAGTGTTCCTTGGCCACCGCCGAGCGGACCTGACCGCCGATCATGTTGACCAGCTCGCGCAGCGTGTCGTCGATCATCTCTTGATCGACCGAGGCCTTGTCGCAGGCAAACAGCGCGGCGCCGAGCGACAGGCAGCCCTGCTGGTCCGACGACAGGACCACGGTCAGCGGCCGACTGCCGGCGATCGGCAGCACGGCGGTACGCCAGGCCAGCCCCCGGAGGCGATCGCCGATGGGCAGGCTCTCGACGGTCGCGGTGCTGCGCCGGCTGACCAGCTCGCAGCGCAGCGTGAGCATGACTTCGAACACGTACGAGACGAGCATCGACAGATCCTCCGGCGATGGCAGGTGGCTCATCTCGTCTCTTGAATTTCGGCCGGCGGCGCCGGTTACTTGAGATCCGCGCGATCACTCGACTATTTGCGACTATTTGCGACTATGGGGCTATTCACGCCGAGGCCGCCCGCGCCCTGGCGCAAAACTGGCGGCGCCGGCCGCCGTCCGTAGGATGACGCGATGGACTTCGCCGATCCGCCGCGCGTCATTCGTGCCGGGCTGGTCGCAGGTCGGGGCCACTACGACACCGTCATACGCGCGGTCATGGAGGCGTCGCGCAGCATCTGGATCGCCACCGCGAACCTCAAGGAGCTGATGGTCGAGGATCACCGCGCCGCGCCCGGACGCGCTCGGACGCGCCGCCGCCGATCCTATCGCTCGGTGCTGGCGGTCTTCGATGAGCAGGCGCGGCGCGGGGTCGAGATCCGGATCCTGCACGCCGGTCCGCCGTCGCGCGCGTTTCGCGACGAGCTCGACCGCCACCCGACGCTGTTCCGCGGCGGGCTGGAGCTGCGCACCTGCCCGCGCCTGCACTTCAAGGCGGTGGTCGTCGACGGCGGCTTTCTCTACCTCGGCAGCGCCAACTGGACCGGGGCGGGGCTGGGGGCCAAGGGGGCCGGTCGGCGAAACTTCGAGCTCGGCTTCGTGATCGCCGACAACGAGCTGCTCGACCGCGTCCAGTTCCTGTACGACCGTATCTGGACCGGCGGCGAGTGCGGCGCCTGCAAGATGCGCGACCTCTGCCCCGGCCCCCTGGACCTGGCAGGGTCGAGGTCGGGGGAGCGTCCCCGGTCGCGCGCGTCAGTCCGCCCCGGTCGCGCGCGGCTCGGCCACGCGCCTAGTCGCACCTTGTCCTGCCGCGCTCCGTGGTTAGGCTTCTAACCGCGAAGGATCGGGGAGCGTATGTACAAGGACCAACGCAAAGGGCGAGAACGACGGCATCATCGCGCTCGTCAAGGAGACGGCCGACGGGTTCGGCCATCTCATCGCCGATCACATCAAGCTGGCCCGGCTGGAGCTGGTCAGCGACGTCAAGTCCTACGGCCGGCAGGTCGCGCTCATCGCGTGCATCGTTCCGTTCCTCTTCATCGGGTACGGCGTGCTCTGTCTCGGCCTCGCGTCGCTGCTGGCTCGCTGGCTGGGACAGGCGGGCGCGCTGTTCCTGGTCGGCGGCGCGCACATCGTGCTCGGCGCGCTGGCGATCGCGGTCGCGGCCGGGCGTTTGCGGCGCGTGCAGCCGATGCACGATAGCGCGCACGAGGTCGGCCGCAGCCTGGCGACCTTCACGCCGGCCCACGTCAGCCACGGCGGCAATGGCAGCGCCGGCAGCAATGGGAGCAACGGCAGCGGCAATGGGTCACCGGCGTCGACACCGCCGGTGCGGAGCTGACCAATGGCGGGAGAGACCGATGGAACCGCCAAGGCCATCGCTGCGCACCCCGGAGCTGTTGCAGGCGGAGCGCGACATAGCGCTTGCCCGCGAGCGGGTCTCCCAGTCGGTGATGGCGTTGCGTGACGCCGTCGCGAAGCAAACCGACTGGCGGGAGTGGGTGCGCCGCCACCCGGGCCTGTTCGTGGCGGGGGCGTTCACGGTGGGCTTGCTCTGGGGACGCCGATCGGGCCGCAGCGCGCGGTCGAGGCGAACACGATAACGAATAGTAATGACCAACCGAGGAGGGACCTGAACATGGAAATAACGGATCATTTCGAAAAAACGGCGCGTGACATCGAAGAACGAATCAGGCCCCAGATTGAAGAGGCGAAGAAGAAGGTCAGCGACCTCAACGGCCAGGTCACGGGCTACATAAAGGAAAACCCGGGCAAGTGCCTGCTCGGGGCGATCGCGGCCGGTTTCATCATCGGTCGCATTGCCCGTCGCTGATCGGAGGATGCTGACATGTCATCCAGCGAATCGGGAACAGCCAACGGACAGCGCGTGGAGAGCGGGCCCGGCGCCGAGGCGGCCGGCGCGCTCACCGTCGGCCAGCGGGTCGATCGGGTGAACGACACCGCGCAGGAGGCCTGGTCGCGCACGCGCGAGACGGTGAACGAGCTCAAGGATCGTCTGGACATCGATGGGCGCGTCGCGCGCAATCCCTACGGGATGATGGCGGCGGCGCTCGGCGTCGGGTACGTGCTGGGCGGCGGCTTCTTCTCGCCGCTCACCGCGCGCATCGTCGGGCTCGGTTTCAAGATGGGTCTGCGGCTGGCGGCGATTCCGTTCCTCGAGAACGAGCTGCGCGGGCTGACCGAATCGGTCGTCAATGGCTCCGGGGAGACGAAGCGAGGGAGGCGCGGCCGGAGAGAAGAGCATCACATCATTCAAGAGGAACTAGCAAAGGGAGGTAAGCGGCTATGAATCTCAAGGATCTCAAGAACCTGGACAAAGACGAAATCCTCGGCCTCATGGGGCTCGAGACCAAACCGTCGACGACGCGGTGGCTGTCGGGCGCGCTCGGCACTTTCGGGATCGGCCTGCTGGTCGGCGCCGGCGTGGCGCTGATGCTGGCTCCCAAGCCGGGTCGGGAGCTGCGCGGCGACATTCGCGGGCGGCTGCGGCGCGCCCCCGACGACGTCCGCGACGCGGTCTCGGGCGCCATCGCGTCACGATTCGTCGTCGAGCACGACCAGCAACAAGACCTTCTGAGCGTGACTGCTGACCACCGCCGTCGCGGGCTCTCGGGCGGGAGGGGCGGCCCTCGGCCGGCGCTGGGCTGGCCCGCGCGCGACCGCGCGCGGCGCGGCGAGTGGAAAAATTGCCCCTGTCGGGGCTCCACCTCGATACTTCGGGGTGGAGCTTTTTGCATGCGTCGGGAGACCAAGACATGGGCTGGGGCGGGTGCTGGCGGCGCTCGCCGTGACGTCGCTGCTGGCGTACATCCCGTACCACGTCTACGCGCGCTCGGGCCTGGCGCGCACCATCGCGCTCGCGGCGCGATCTCGCGGCGCTGCGCGCGCGCAACGACGATCTGCGCGCCGAGAACGAACGCCTCGCGCGCGAGGCCGACGGCTTGCGCTCGGATCTGGGCGCCATCGAGCGCGTCGCGCGCGCCGAGCTCGGCTGGGTTCGCCCGGGCGAGATCGTCGTCGATCTCAGCGCGCGCGCGGGCCGGCGCCGTGAGGGCGCTCGCCCGCCTGCAGCGGCGCGCGGCCTTCGAGCTCGGGCGGCTGCTGCGCGCGACGCTGGGGTTCGCGCGTGTCGGTCGCCTTCGTCGTGCTGCTGTGGCGCGGCTGGTTCCCCGACCTGCGCCAGCCCGGGCGCCGAGGCCAGCCGGGTGGCGGCCGCCGCGATCCTGACCGCGATGCTGGCCGGGAAGATCGCCGCGCGCGTGCGCACGACCGAGCGGCGCCGCAGCCCGCGGCGCGAGGCGTTCTCCGACGCCGAGCTCGGCCTGCTGCTGCTGACGGCGGTCTACGTGCTGCTGGCGGTCTCGGGCGGCGCGACGTCGCCGGTCTATCCGCTGGTCTACGCGGTGGTCAGCTTCCTGGTGACGTTCCACCGGCTGGCGGTCGGCCTGCCGCTGGCGGCGGCGGCCATCGGGTTCGAGGCGGTGCTGTGCTTCAGCCCCGCGCCGGCGGCGCGCTGGGCGCGGGCGGCGCCTCGACCGGCGTCACGACCTTCGTCGGGCCACGCCGGCTTCATCGCGATGTTCGCGCTGCTCAACGTCGTGTTCCTGCACGCCGAGGTGGCGCGCCAGCGGCGCGAGCGGCGCCGGCGGCTCGAGGACGAGATCGTCTCGATGCGCCAGGAGGCGCGCGACTTCCGCCTGATCTCGACGGCGCTGTCGCCCGAGAACCGCGTGCGCACCCGCGCCGAGGAGGAAGAGAAGATCTCGCAGGGATCGATCGAGACCATCCACCAGCAGCTGTTCACATCTGCTGGAGCTGCTGAAGAAGTCGCTGTCGCTGCAGACCTGCGCGCTGCTGTGGCTCGACGAGAGCGGCGAGAAGCTCAAGGTCAAGGAGCTGTGCACCGAGGCGGCGCACTTCGTCGAGGAGCCGATCCCGGCGCGCACCGGCGTGCTGGGCGCGATCCTGAAGGAGGCGCGTCCGTTCGTGCTCGACGCGCCGAAGCCGTCGCTGCTGCCGTACTACGCCGGGCCGGTCGAGGTGTCGGCGTTCATGGGCGTGCCCGGTGCACGAGGGGCGCACGCTGCGCGGCGTGCTGGTCGCCGATCGCAAGATCGACCTGCCGTTCACCGAGCTCGACGCCGACGTGCTGACCAGCGCCGCGGCGCAGGTGGTCAGCGTCGTGCAGTCCGAGCGGGTGTTCCAGGCCGTCGAGCGCTCGAAGCACGAGCACGAGCGCTTCTACCGCGCGTCGTCCGAGCTCAACCGCGCGCTGACGCTGGCCGAGGTCTACGACGCCGCCATCGCCGGCGCGCGCAGCGTGTGCGACTTCGACTTCGCGGCCATCGCCACCTACGACGCCGCCCGGCAGGCGCACACCATCCGCCGCGTCGTCGGGCCGTGGGCCGAGAACCTCGACGGCACCACCCACCGCGATCCGTCGTCGATGGTGTCGATGGTGGTCAAGAACAAGCTGGCGCTGCCGGCGGGCGGCGAGTGGCGCGAGCGCGACGTGCCGCTGTTCTCGCACCCGATGCGGGTGCGCGATCTGGAGTCGCTGCTGGTGCTGCCGCTGCTGGTGAAGGACGAGGTGGTCGGCACCTTCACGGTGGCGGCCCGCCGGCGCGTTCGCCTTCCCGACCGATCGGCGCGAGATGCTGGGCGTGATCGCCAACCAGGTCGCGATCTCGCTGCAGAACGCGCGCATGTACCAGGCGCTGGAGGAGCAGGCGACGACCGACGGCCTCACCGGCCTGGTCAACCACCGCACCTTCCAGGAGCGCTTCTCGGCGATGCTGGGCCGCGCCGATCGGCACAAGTTCCCGGTGTCGCTGATCCTGACCGACATCGATCACTTCAAGAAGGTCAACGACACCTACGGCCACCCGATGGGCGACGAGGTGTTGCGGCGCGTGGCCGCGATCCTGGGCGCGAGCGCGCGCAAGATCGACATCGTCGCGCGCTACGGCGGCGAGGAGTTCGCGATCGTCCTCGAGGCGACCGACCGCGCCGGCGCGCGCCAGCTGGCCGAGCGCATCCGCGCCGACGTCGCGCAGCAGGTCTTCCAGTCGTCGAAGGGGACGTTCCAGGTCACGCTGTCGCTGGGCGTGGCCAGCTACCCCGACGACGCGCCCGCGAAGGACGTCGTCATCGCGCGCGCCGACCAGTCGCTGTACGCCGCCAAGCACGGCGGCCGCAACCGCACCGTCTGCGCCGCCGACCTCGACAAGACCGAAGCCGGTGCGCAAGAGCGCGAGTCGCCTGAGCGTCCGACGTGCGACTTGACCTTGACGTCGTTCGACGTCTCGGGCGGCGACGCGGCCGTCCTCGGTCGGGCGGAAGCGGATCTCGGTCTTGATCTCGATCGTCATCTTCGACAGCACCTTCAGGACCTCGTTGTTGACGTCCAGCCGGTCGAGCCAGGTGCGCACCTCGGAGGCCGCCGCGCGCATGATGTCGTCCTTCGAGCGGCTGGCGGCGCCCACGCCGGCCGAGACCGCGCCCGAGACCGCGCGCCGCACGAAGTCGGTGAGACCCCGGTCGGCGTTGCGCTCGGCCCGATCCCGATCCGCGGCGGAGGCGATCGTCGTCGCTGACCGTCCCGTCGTTGACATGGGGCACGCCGCTCGGGTCGGGCGGTGTCGCCGGCTTGTCGGCAGTCTTGTCGGCAGCTTGTCGGCTGATCGGCCATGGGGCGAAGGTTAGCGCCGTGGGATATTCTCCGCCAGACCGTCGCTATGTCCCGCCCCTCGCGCTTGCTGACCGCGTACTTCGTGACCGCCCAGGTCACGCTGTCTTACGTCTCGCTGGCGCTGTCGCGCGCGCTTTCGCAGCGCCGAGTCCTTCCAGCGCGTCACGCGCGAGAAGCACCAGCGCAACGCGCGCCGCATCGAGGCGGCGATCATCCGCCTGCGCGGCCTGTTCATCAAGGTCGGCCAGCTCATCAGCATCATGGCCAACTTCCTGCCCGACGCCTTCCGCGAGGAGCTGCGCGGGCTTCAGGATCAGGTCCCGCCGCGCCCCTACGACGACATCGAGGCCCGGCTGCGCGAGGAGTTCGGCGGCCGCGCGCCGACCGAGGTGTTCGCCGAGTTCTCGCCGAGCCGGTCGCGTCGGCGTCGATCGGCCAGGTCCACCAGGCGCGCCTGCCCACCGGCGAGCGGGTGGCGGTCAAGGTTCAGTACCCGGACATCGAGGAGATCGTCCGCACCGACCTGCGCGCGCTCAAGCGCATCTTCGGCCTGCTGCGCTGGTTCATGCCCGACTACGGCTTCGACACCATCTATCGCGAGATCCGCGAGATGGTGTCTGGCCGAGCTCGACTTTCGGCTGGAGGCGGCGGCGATGCAGAAGATCGCCGCCAACTTCGTGCGGGCGTCCCCAACGTGCGCTTCCCGCGCGTCATGACCGAGTTCTCGACGGCGCGCGTGCTGACGACCGAGTGGATCGAGGGGGCCAAGGTCGCCGACCTCCCGCGCCTGCAGGCCGAGCACATCGATCGGCGCAAGGCGGCCCAGATCTGCGTCGAGGCCTACTGCCAGCAGATCTTCGTCGACGGCCTCTACCACGCCGATCCTCACCCCGGGAATCTGCTGCTGCAGCCGCCGCTGGTCGAGGGCGACATCGCCGACGATCGTCTTCCTCGACTTCGGCGCGACGGCGTCGGTGTCGGAGGGGATGCGGCGCGGGATGGTGTCGTTTCTCCAGGGGGCGATCACGCGCGACACCACGCGCATCGTCACCGCGATGAAGGAGATGGGCTTCATCTCGCGGCGCGCCGACCCCGAGGTCTTCGATCGGGTCGTGCAGTACTTCCACGACAAGATGCGGTCGCAGGTGTCGATCGAGGGCTGGTCGCTCAAGGACTTCCGGTTCGACCCCGAGGAGAGCCTGGGCAGCCTGCTCGACCTGCGCGAGCTCAACGTCAGCCTGGCCGACCTGCGCGACGCGTTCCACATCCCCAAGGAGTGGATCCTGCTGGAGCGGACGCTGCTGCTGCTGCTGGGCGTGTGCACCACGCTCGACCCCGAGATGAACCCGACGGCGGTCATCCAGCCGTACCTCGAGCGCTTTCTGCTCGGCGAGAAGAAGGAGTGGTCCGAGATCTTCCTCGAGGCGTCGCGCGAGACGGCGCTGTCGGCGCTGGCGCTGCCAGGCGAGCTGCAGCGGTTCATGGACCGGGCGGTGCGCGGCGAGCTCGAGGTGCGGGTCCGCAACCTCGAGGAGAACGCGCGCCTCATCTACCACGCCGGGCAGCAGCTGCTGTGGGGGATGCTGGGCGCCACGGCGGCGGTGCTGGCGGTGGTGTTCGACGGGCGCGGCGAGCCGACCGCGAGGCTGATCGCCGCGATCGCCGGCGGGTTCTTCGGGCTGATGCTGCTGGTCTCGTGGATGGGCGGTCGCCGGGTCGCGCCGCCCCGCTGAGGTCGCGGGCGCGCCGTCGCGTCAACCGTCAGCGGACGGGCGGCGGCGGCGGCGCGGGCGGCGCCGCGCCGCCGGTCGGGGCGCGTCCCCCGATCGCGCTCGAGCGCCGCGATCTCGGCCTTGGCGCTGGTCACCCAGCGCTCCTCGGCCGGCCGGTTCTCCATGGCGACGTAGGTCGTGAAGCTGCGCAGCGCCTCGTCGCTCGCGCCCCAGGCGCTGCCAGCGCGCGCGCCAGGCCATAGTGCGGGTCGGGATCGTTGGGGCGCAGCGGAATGTAGCGCCGGTAGGCGTCGACCGCCTCGGCGAAGCGCCCGGTCTCTCGCAGCGCGAACGCCAGCTCGTACCAGGCGAGGGGATACTGCGGGTTGCGCTCGACGGCGCCCCGGAAGACCGCGACCGCGTCGGGCTCGCGGCGGATCTTCAGCAGCAGCTCGCCCCAGGCGGCGCGCGCCGCGATCAGGTCGGGCTCCAGCGCCACGGCGTCGGCGAACCGCTTGAGGGCGGCGTCGATCTTGCCGGCGTCCCGCAGCCGCTGCGCCTCTTCGTACGCGGCGGCGCCTCCGCCGGGCGCCGGTGGCGGCGCCTCCAGCGCCGCCAGCGACGACTTCGCCGTCTCGATCCACTTCTCCTGGCCCGGCCGGTGCTCGAGCTCGAGGAAGCGCCGGAAGGCGCCGGCCGCCGCCGGGCGCTCGCCGGTGTCGCGCAGGCAAAGCCCGAGGCCGAAGTAGGGCTCAGCCTCGGTCGGGGCGCAGGGTGGCGTAACGGCGGTAGGCGGGGATCGCCTCGGCGCAGTTGCCGGCCCGTCGCGCCGCCAGCGCCAGCGCGTACCAGGCCGGGCGCGAAGTCGGGCTGGGCGACGGTGACCGGCCGCAGCTTCTCGACCGCCTCGGCGTAGCGCTTCTGTCCCAGCAGGGTCTGACCTTCATCGTATCCGCGTCGGTGTCGCGGTCACCGTCGCCGGCGGCCGCGCAGGCGCGCGTCGGGGTCATGACGGCCAGGCCGGCACCGGCGGCGACCGCCGCAGAACAACAGGATACGTCGACGCGCGGTTCACCCTGGAATCGTAGTGGATTTTCGGCATGACGCTCAATCTCCAAGTACACCATCGGCGGAGACGGCCACTTTTTGACAGAGGTTCGCGTGTGCCCTAATGTGCGCGACACGCATGATTCCACTCGTCGGGAGTCTGGCCATGGGAATTTTTTCGGCGCTCATCTTCTGGGCGACCATCTCTTTCGGCGGCGCGCGCCGGCCCAAGCCGAGGTAGTTCGGCGCGACAGCGCGGAGGCGACCGCGACGCGAGGCGACCGGTCGGAGGCGACCGGACGATATGAAGCCCGGCCTTGCGGACGCGTGTTAGACTGCCGTCCAACTTCGGGAGCCGTCCGCCAGCAAGAAAAAGGGGAGATGCTTGGAACCGCCTCCGACCGCCGCAAAGGCTCCCCTGCAAGCTCCTCCAGCCCCGGCCAACGGGCCCAGCGTCCCCGTTCCGACGCCCGCGCCTCCGCGCAAGCTGCGCTACGAGGATTTCACGCCTCGCGGACCTCACGGCGATCCGAAACCTCCTGCGCGGCGGCTCGGTCATCGACTGGCACCGGCTGTACTTCGTCGATCGCGACGAGGTCGATCGCTTCCTGCGCGTCAACGAGTTCGACCCGCGCGACGACGACGACATGCGCCGGCTGGCCGAGCTGCGCGAGCAGGCGGTCGAGTACCTCGAGCGCCACCTGGGGTTCCAGATCCCCGACGAGGTCGCCCACGGCGTGCCGCCGCGCGACCTGCTGCTGGTCGCGTCGCAGAAGGGCAAGCGCCGCACCTACGCCTGCATCGTGCTCAAGGTCATGCACGTCATGCATCACCTGGCGGGGCGCGAGCTGCTGACCAAGCTGCCGGTGTCGGCCGACCAGATCTTCCACCTGGTCGAGGAGAAGGTGCTGCGCACCGTCGAGGAGCTCAAGCGGGTCGGCTGCCCGATCGTCGAGTTCGAGTGGAGCCGCAAGCACGCCGACAGCCTGATCACGAAGCTGCTGGCCAAGAAGGAATCGATCGCCGCCGACGTCTACGACAAGCTGCGCTTCCGCATGATCACGAACACCGAGGAGCAGCTGGTGTTCGTCATGCGCGAGCTGATCCAGCGCCTGGTCCCGTTCAACTACGTCATCCCGGGCCAGTCGGTGAACGACATCATCAAGGTGCGCGAGACGCTCGACCGCTCGCCGGCGCTGCGCCGGTTCCTGCCCGAGATCACCGACCTGGCCGCCGTGGCCGCCGACAAGAAGCCGTCACCGCAGAACGAGTTCTCGGGTCCCGGCTACCGCGTGATCAACTTCGTCGCCGACCTGCCGGTGCGCATGGATCGCTTCCTCTGCCGCAGCGCCCGACGATCCGATGTTCAGCGAGAGCGGCACGATCGTCTTCGTGCTGACCGAGTTCCAGATCATCGACGCGCGCACCGCCGAGAACAACGAGAGCGGCGAGAACAGCCACGAAAAGTACAAGGAACGTCAGATGTCGCGCGTGAAGGCCCGCCTCATGCACGGCATGAAGGACGAAGGGTAGGGGCTAGCGACGCGGGACGGCGTCGGTTTTCGCGTTCGTCCCCAGGCTCCCGCTATACTGGCGCCATGTTCGAGGAGGTCGAGGCGCGCTCGAAGCGACTGAACGGCTACAAGCCATTCGACGCTGAAACGCTGGCGCGGCTGGATGCCGTCTTCGAGCCATGGTTCATCTATGGCAGCAACGCGCTCGAGGGCAACACCCTCACGCTCGGCGACACGATTTACCTCATTCGCGAAGGAAAGCTCCCGGGAGGTAAGCGCGAAGAGGAGTACCTCGAGGTCAAAGGCCAACAAGCCGCGTACGCGTATTTGAGGGATGCTGTCGCTGGCCAGTTTCGCCTGAACGAAAAGCTGGTCCGCGAGTTCCACACGCTCCTGACCGAGAAGCTGGACGCGAGCAAGTACCATCCCGGTCAATACAAGGATCGCGACAACCAGGTCCGCCTGCCGGACGGCTCCCTATTCCCTTACGTCTCCCATGTAGAGACGCCGGCGGCGATGCAGGAGCTGGTTCGTTGGTACGACAACGAAGGACAGCGTCTGCACCCGGTCGAGCGCGCTGCCGCGCTCCACTACAAGTTCATCCTGATTCATCCGTTTCTCGACGGAAATGGAAGAACCGCGCGCTTGCTCGCGAACTTGGCGATGCTTCAGAGTGGGTACGTCTTGACGGTGTTTCGCGCGGAAGAGCGGCGACGTCTTTATCTCGAGGCACTCCGCGCTACCGATAACAGTGTCCCGATAGCTGAGCTTGCCCCGGGCAACCCGAACCTCAACTTCTTTCCGTTCACGTCGTACGTAGAGCAAGAGCTGCTGTGGTCCTACGACATGGCTCTGGACGTCGTGGAGGGACGCCTCTTGGTCACAACGGAGGATCTGGTCAGGCGTTTTGGACAGATGGAGCTACGTGGGCTGGAGACGGCGGGTATTGCTGCCGATGAGGCGTCGCGATTAGCGGCGGCCGCAAAGGCCGTTCGGCAGCTGACCGATCGGATCAGAAACCAGGTTCGCGACATCGAGGCGGGACTCAACCGGACATGGAGTGATCTCGTCGCCGTCCTCGCCGGTGAGGTCGCAGGTACGCGCGACCTTCTCGAGCAGTTTCCTTCCGAGGTATACGTCGGCGCGCCCGGGAATCGGAAGACGCTCTTGACTGTCGGGAGTGACGCCCTACGCGGTCAAGCTGGGTTCGTTGCGCTCAGCATCAGACGAAAACGTAGCAGCCTGCTGCAGGTGGCCGTTCCAAAGAACGTCTGCGAATTCATTGTGTATGCAGAACCGCACCAACTGGTCTTGAGTAGTATTCGGTTCTCCGGCGCTCCAGTCGACCAAGAGGCTTTCCGACAGATTCCAGAGGTCAATTCGATACGTTTGCCCCTTGATCCGGCAGCCTGGAGGGACACGAGTATCAATCGATTCATACTCGACGAGACGAGTCGGTTCCTCGAAACGACCGAAGCAGAAATCAAACAGCTCAATACTGCCCAAATTACGAGGACCTAAGGCTTCGGCCGGGCGAGGGAGGTGAGATCGCGGGGATCGGCGGAGCGGGAACGGCTTGGGTCATTGCGTCCGCTACCTGCGGCACCCCGTCCTGGAACACAACCGAGTTCGCCAGCGTCGCCGGGACGCGGGGACCGGGGGTGATGATGCCGACCAGGTTCAGCGGATCGCACGCCGAGATCCGCACCAGCTCGCCGCGCGGCGGCTCGCGGCGGATCGCGCGCATCGACTCGACCGCCTCGGGCGCCGCGAACTGCTCGCCGACGAAACCGGCGACCAGGCGGCCGCCGCGCAGCTCGCCGCGCATCTCCAGCCGGCGGTAGACGCGCAACAGGTCGCGCCACGCGGGCGCGCGCGTCTCGCGCGCCAGCACGTCGCGGAACACGACGCCGTAGCGCTTGATGTATTGCCGCGCCAGCGCCTCGTGCAGGTCCTCCTCTTCGGGCGGTGGCTGAGGAGCGCGCAGCAGCGCCCAGCGACCCGAGCCGGCGGGCGAGCCGGTGCGGCGGGTCCAGCGGGCATGCCAGCGCGCGCGCGCGCCGCCGCGCGACTGCGTCGCCGAGATCAGCGCGCGCAGCCCCGCGAAGCCGTCGCCGGTGACGCGGCCGGCGCTGACCAGCTCCCACAGCGCATCCTCCGCCTCGCTGCGCAGCCGGTGCGCGCCCTGGATGATGTCGTCGAGGAAGCTCGCGCCCGAGTCACGCAGGAAACGCAGGACGTCGCGCGCGGGCGCCGAAAGCCCGGCATCGCCGTCGGCCGCCGCCGGCAGCTCCGAATGAGCGTCGCCGGGCACCAGCAACCAGGGCAGGTCGCGGCGACGCACGATCGCGATCGGCGCCGCGCGGCTGGGCGCCAGCGCCGCCTCGCGCGGGGCCAGTCGCCCCCAGGCCAGCTCGCCCGAAAGGCAAAGCCCGTCGAGCCAGGCCGAGTCGTAGCCGGCGACCCGCGCCGGCAGCACCTCGCGCTCCCAGGCGCCGGCGGCGATCTCGCAGCCCTGCAGCTGCGCGATGACCTGCGCCAGACCGCCGCGCCCCTGCAGCGCGGTGCCGGCGCGCACGTGCTGCCACGAGAACAGAAAGCGAAGGTAGTCGGCGGCGGTCGCCGGCTCGATCTCCTTGCGCAGCCCCTCGAGCATGCGCCGGTTGATACGCGCGAGCAGCCGCCGGTCGCACCACTGCAGCTCGGCGTCGGCCTTCGCGTCGCCGCCGGCCGCCATCAGAGGGCTGGTCGCGCCGTTCGCGCTGGTCGCGTCGGCGGGCACGAACCGCCCGCGCAGGACGTTCCCCTCCATCTCGACGCGCACCAGCGCCGCCTCGACGTCGGGCACCGGCAGATCCAGCAGGCGCGCGATCGCCGACGCCGTCGTCGGGCCTAGCAGCACCAGGTGCGCGCGCACGAGCTCGGTCAACGCCCCCTCGCGCTCCGACCAGGCCGGCGCGCGCCGCGCGGGCGGCGCGATCACGTCGGGCACGAATTGCAGACGCGGCCAGATGGTCGATGTCAGCGGCCGCCGCTCGGCCGCGACCCAGAACGGCACGCTCGAGCCTCCGCCCTGGGCGTCGCCGTCCGGGGTGGACTGGTCGCCCAGCGTGCGCGCCGCGCGCGCCGCCCCCACCAGCTCGGCGAACAGCGCCGTCCACCCGCGCGCCTCGCCGACGCTGGCCGGCAGCGCGCCCAGGTCCAGCAGCAGGTCGTGCAGCTCGTCGGCGTTGCGCGGGTCGGGCTGCGCCTCGGCGACCACCTCGGCGACCCGCTCGGGATCCAGGCCCCCGATGCGCTCGACGATCTCGGGCGGCAACCCGCGGCGCACCGCGACCGCGCGCGTGCGCCGCTCCTCGAGCGGGGCGTCGTCGAGGAACGCGTACGGGTTGGCGTTCAGGATCTCGTGCGAGAAGACCGACGGTTCCGGCACCTCACGCGCGAGCGTCTCGATCTTCCCCGAGCGCATGTCGCCCAGCACGCGCCGCAGCCCCTCGGCGTCCATCGCCTCGGTCAGGCAATCGCGCAGCGTCTCGCGCACCAGCGGGTGGTCGGGGATCTCGACGGCGCCGCCGCCGTGGTTGTCCTGGCAGGCGGTCTGTGCCGGGAAGACCGCCGCGATCAGATCCTGCGCGCGCATGCGCTGGATCGCCGGCGGCACGCGCCGCCCGCCCTGGTAGCGCAGCAGCGCCAGCGCGCGCATCGCGTTCCAGCGCCAGCGGGTCTCGAACATCGGCGCCTGCACGGCGGCCTGGGTCAGCAGCTCGTCGACGTCCTCGGGCCGGATCATCTGGAACACCGTCTCGAGCGGGAAGCTGTGCTGCGCGCCCAGCGACAGCACGATCCCGTCGTCGGTGGCGGCCGCCTGCAGCTCGAAGTCGAACGCGCGGCAGAAGCGCTTGCGCAGCGCCGTGCCCCAGGCGCGGTTGATCCGGCCGCCGAACGGGGCGTGCAGCACCAGCTGCATGCCGCCCGCCTCGTCGAAGAAGCGCTCGGCGATGATGCGCGTGGGCGTCGGCACCGCGCCCAGCGCCGCGCGACCGGCCGCCAGGTAGTCCCGCACCAGCTCGGCGCCGCGCCGGTCGAGCGCCGAGTCGTGCATCAGCCACTCGCACGTCGTCCTCGGTGGTCGGCGAGCGCTCGTCGACCTCGGCGCGCAGCGCGCCGACCTCCGCCGACAGCTCGCGCGTGCGCGCCGGCCCCTCGCCCAGCCAGAAGGGAATGGTCGGCGCCTGCCCGGCGGCGTCCTCGACCCGCAGGCGCCCCGCCTCGACGCGGCGGATGCGCCACGACGAGTTGCCGAGCAGGATCACGTCGCCCGCCATGCTCTCGATGGCGAAGTCCTCGTCGACGCTGCCGATCAACGTGCCATCGGGTTCCAGCACGACGTCGTAGTTGGCGTTGTCGGGGATCGCGCCGCCCGACGTCAGCGCGCTGAGGCGCGCGGCGCGCCGCCCGCGCAGCTTGCGCCCCACGGCGTCGCGGTGGAGCAGCGCGCCCGCGCGCCCGCGGCTGGTCGCGATCCCCTCCGACAGGATGTCGACCACGTCGTCGAAGTCGGCGCGCGCCGAGGCCGCCGTACGGCCCCGCGCGCCGGCACAGCTCGTACAGCGCGTCCTCGTCCCACTCCTCGCAGGCGCAGGCGGCGACGATCTGCTGCGCCAGCACGTCAAGCGGCGCGTCGCGCAGCGCGATGGCGTCCATCTCGCCGCGCCGCGCCGCGCGCACCAGCGCCGCGCACTCGACCAGCTGATCGCGCGTCAGCGGGAACAGGCGCCCCTTGGGCGTCGCCCGCAGCGCGTGGCCCGAGCGGCCGATGCGCTGCACGCCGGTCGCGATCGACCGCGGCGAGCCGACGAGACAGACCAGATCGACCGCGCCGACGTCGATGCCGAGCTCGAGCGACGCCGTGGCGACGACCAGCTTGAGCTCACCGTCTTTCAGCCGCCGCTCGGCCTTGAGGCGCCGCTCACGCGACAGGCTGCCGTGGTGCGCGGCGACGACGTTCTCGCCCAGCCGTTCCCCCAGCTGGTGCGCGACCCGCTCGACCAGGCGGCGCGTGTTCACGAACACCAGCGTCGATTGATGCGCGCGCGCCATGTCGGCGACCCGGTCGTAGATCTCACCCCACTGCTCGTTGGTGCAGACCGCGCCCAGCTCGTCGTGCAGCACCTCGATCCCGAGGTCGAGGTCGCGGCGCTGGCCGACATCGACCACGGCGGGCGCCGGACGATCGGCGCCGCACAGCAGCCGCCCCGCGACCGCCAGCGGTCTCACCGTGGCCGACAGGCCGATCCGCTGCAGCTTGCCGCCGGCGCCGCCGACCAGCGCGTCCAACCGCTCGAGCGACAGCGCCAGGTGCGCGCCGCGCTTGTCGGCGGCCACGGCGTGGATCTCGTCGACGATCACGGTGCGCACGTCGCGCAGCGCGCGCCGCCCGGACTCCGACGTCAGCAGGATGTACAGCGACTCGGGCGTGGTGACCAGCACGTGCGGCGGCCGGCGCACCGCCGCGCGCCGCTCGCGCGCCGTGGTGTCGCCGGTGCGGACCGCCGTGCGGATCTCCGGTGCCGGCAGTCCCATCTCGACGGCGACCGCGCGCAGCTCGCCCAGCGGCTCTTCCAGATTGCGCCGGATGTCGTTCGACAGCGCCTTGAGCGGCGAAACGTACAGCACCTGGGTGCGATCCTCGAGCTCGCCCTGCGCGCTGGTTACGGCGATCGACTCGGCGATCAACCGGTCGAGACAGGACAGGAACGCCGCCAGCGTCTTGCCCGAGCCGGTGGGCGCCGTCACCAGCACGTCGCGTCCGTCGGCGATCAGCGGCCACGCCGCCGCCTGGGCCGGGGTCGGTGCGCCGAAGCGCCGCGCGAACCAGGTCTCGACCACGGGGTGAAACATCCGTTCAGTATTAGATCGGCATAACCTGGTGCGCCAGCCTGGGTTTCACTTGACGCTCCCACCCAGGTGATTACGTTAGCCGCCGTACGGCGGCTGTGAGTTAACCGTCGGTTTTTGTTTACAAAAAGGAAGAGCCGTCAGGCGCGAAGGGACACCAATGGGCAAGATAATCGGAATCGATCTCGGTACTACCAACTCGGTCGTGGCAGTCATGGAGGGGAAGGACCCCAAGGTCATCGCCAACGAGGAAGGGGGGCGTCTGACGCCGTCCGTGGTGGCCTGGGACGAGAAGGGCGAGGTTCTCGTCGGGCAGATCGCGCGTCGCCAAGCGATCACCAATCCGGAGAACACCGTCTACTCGATCAAGCGCTTCATGGGCCGCCGCTTCGAAGAGGTCGGCGAGGAGATGAAGCGGATTCCGTACAAGGTCATGCGGGGCAGCAGCGGTGAGGCGACGGTCGAGATCCGCGGCAAGAAGATGAGCCCGCCCGAGATCTCGGCGAAGATCCTCGGCAAGCTCAAGAGGGCGGCCGAGGACTACCTCGGCGAGAAGGTCACCGAGGCGGTCATCACCGTCCCGGCCTACTTCAACGACGCCCAGCGCCAGGCGACCAAGGACGCCGGCCGGATCGCCGGCCTCGAGGTCAAGCGTATCGTCAACGAGCCGACCGCGGCGGCGCTCGCCTACGGGCTCGACAAGGGCAAGGACCACATCATCGCCGTGTTCGACTTCGGCGGCGGCACCTTCGACGTCTCGATCCTCGAGGTCGGCGAGAAGGTGGTCGAGGTCGTGTCGACCAACGGTGACACCCACCTCGGCGGCGACGACATCGACCTGCGGGTCATGGACTGGTTGATCGCCGAGTTCAAGAAGGACCAGGGCATCGACGTCTCGAAGGACAAGATGGTCATCCAGCGTCTGCGCGAGGCGGCCGAGAAGGCCAAGATCGAGCTGTCGTCGGTCTCCGAGACCGAGATCAACCTGCCGTTCCTGACGGCGGACGCCAGCGGTCCGAAGCACATGCAGGTCAAGCTGTCGCGCGCCAAGCTCGAGCAGCTGATGGAGGACCTGGTCAACCGCACCATCGAGCCGACCAAGAAGGCGCTGTCCGACGCCGGCAAGAAGCCTTCGGACATCGTCGAGGTGGTGCTGGTCGGTGGCTCGACCCGCATCCCGATGGTGCAGAAGCTGGTGAAGGAGTTCTTCGGGAAAGAGCCGCACAAGGGCGTCAACCCCGAC
This sequence comes from uncultured Pseudomonadota bacterium, assembly GCA_963778795.1. Lineage (GTDB taxonomy): Bacteria > Myxococcota_A > Polyangia > Fen-1088 > Fen-1088 > DASRQZ01. The sequence goes on from CAVZVU010000001.1 coordinate 1,367,411, forward strand.
GAGGTCGTGGCGCTGGGCGCCGCGGTCCAGGCCGGCGTGCTCTCGGGCGACGTCAAGGACATGCTGCTGCTCGACGTCACCCCGCTGTCGCTGGGCATCGAGACCCTGGGCGGCGTCATGACGACGCTGATCCCGCGCAACACCACGATCCCGACCAAGAAGTCGGAGACCTTCTCGACGGCGGCCGACAACCAGAGCTCGGTCGAGGTGAAGGTCTACCAGGGCGAGCGCCCGATGGCGGGCGACAACCGGATACTCGGCAAGTTCGGGCTCGACGGCCTTCCGCCGGCGCCCCGCGGCGTGCCGCAGATCGAGGTCACCTTCGACATCGACGCCAACGGCATCGTCAACGTCTCGGCCAAGGACAAGGCGACCAACAAGACCCAGCACATCACCATCACGTCGTCGTCGGGTCTGTCGGAGGCCGACATCCAGAAGATGGTCAAGGACGCGCAGGAGCACGAGGCGGAGGACAAGAAGCGGCGCGAGGCGATCGAGGCGCGCAATCAGCTGGAGTCGCTGAGCTTCCAGGTGCAGAAGCACTTCGACGACAACAAGGACAAGATCGCCGAGGGCGACCGCACCGAGCTCGAGGCCGCGCTCAAGGACGCCAAGGACACGCTGGAGGCGAACCGCGAGCCCAAGGAGCCCGACGCGCTGAAGAATGCGTTCGAGCGGCTGCAGAAGGCGTCGCACAAGATGGCCGAGGCGCTGTACAAGAACGCATCGGCGAGCGGTGGCGGCGACGCGGGCGCGCCGGGTGAAGGCGGCGCCCCAGAGGGTGGCGGCGGCGGCGGTGCGAAGGACGACGTGATCGACGCCGAGTACACCGACGCGCCGAAGAATACCTAGTTACAGCGTCGCTCACGGGCGGCCGTCGGTCCCCGCGCGCAGGCGCCGGGACCGGGGGGCCGCCGTTTTCGATCGGGCCGGGGTTTGGATCCAGCGGCAAGACCCCAGCTGGTGCGGGAATTGCTGTCTGAACGGGACATGGCGACGATCAACGGCAGGGGAGAGCTCACGATCCGCACGACGGGCCCGATGCACGACATCCTTGTCCGAGCCGCGTCGGTTGCCGTGGTGGCGCTCGTTGCGACTGTCGGCTGCCAGGCGAGCCCCACGTTGCCTGCTGGCGGGGCCGGTGGCCGTGGCAGTGGCGGGTCCGGTCCCCCCAATTGGGAACCAAGCAACGCCGGTCGCAGCGGCACCGGGGGCGCCCCGGACCTCGATTCGGGGATCGCGCCCGACAGTCAAGGTGACGTTCGCGATGACGTCAAAAGCGACGCGCAAGGCGATGCCGCCGATCGCGGTCCGTCCGGCTGCTCCGGGGCTCCGCCCCCGGGCGGATGCGTGGGCGCGTTCAATGGCGTCTGTACTCCGGATCCTCTCACCTACGTCTGCGCGGCCGACGGCCACGGTTGGGTTTGCCCGAGTGGCACCTTCCCGCGCGAGCAGTGTACCTGCCCCGGGCCCCCTCGCAGCTTCGTCTGCCCTGATTCCGGGACTGACGGCGTGACCGACGGCGCCGCTGGCGATCACTGAAACGTCACGGGCGGCGAGAGACATCACAGGCCGCCAGTTGACCGGGGGAGGGGCCCGGAATATCTAGTGGGGGTCCATGCGCCCCATTCTGGTGAACGTCCCGGCCAAGCTGCTCTTCTTTGCCGCACTGCTGCTTGCCGCGGGGGGATTCATCCGGGACTACGTCAGGCGTCGGCGCGATCCGTCGCTGCCGTTCAGCTCGACGCCGATCTTCTTGCTCGGGGGTGCCGAGGCGCTGATCGCCTTCAAGACCGCGTCGTGGATCCCGAGCCTCGAGGCGTTTCGACAGCCCTGGACCCCGGTTCCGATCTACGCGTACGGCGTGATGCTGGGGACGTCGCTGATCGTCGGCTGGTTCGCGGTCATGCGCTTCGCGAAGCAGGACGGCATCGGCCAGGAGGCGGCGGCGGCGATCTACATGTGGTCGGCGATCTGGTCGATCATCGGGTCGCGCCTGCTCTGGTTCTTCACCACCCCCGACGTGCCGCTGCGCGAGCTGGTGTTGATCAATCGCGGCGGGCTGGTGGCGTACGGCGGCATGATCGGCGGCTTCCTCGCCAGCTGGTACGGCTGCCACAAGCGGAAGATCCCGTTGCTGCGCTGGGCCGACGTCGCCGCGCCGTCGGTCGTGCTGGGGACGGCGATCACCCGCATGGGGTGTCTGCTGTTTGGTTGCGACTATGGCGCGCGCTCGGATCTGCCCTGGGCGATCCGCTTTCCGGGACCGAACCCCATGGCGCCGCAGGGCAGCCCGGCCTGGCAACATCACGTGCATGACCTGGGCCTCGACCGCGCGTCGTCCTGGTCCTATCCGGTGCATCCGACGCAGATCTACGAATCGCTGGTCGGCCTCTCGCTGTTCGGTCTGTTGCTGTTGCTGCGCAAATATCGCCGCTTCTCCGGCCAGGTGTTCCTGGGCTGGGTGCTGGGCTACGGCGTCCTGAGATCGCTCATCGAGACGGTGCGCGACGATGACGACCGCGGTCTGTTCACGCTGCCGTTTCTCCGGGTGTCGCTCTCGACCTCCCAGATCATCGGCCTGGTGTCGGTCGTGTTCGGGCTGATCCTGCTGGTGAATCTGCGCCGTATCTACCGGCGCGACCCGGCCGCGCTGCGCCTCTGGCAGCACCCGGCCGTCGCGATGGGGGCTCCGCCCGCCGACGCTGAGCCGGCGAGGCCCGCCAAGCGGCGGAAGCGTCGCTAGTGCCGCTGGTGGCAGCGACGCTGCTCGCGCCCGTGCTCCTGCTGCTGTCGGCGGCGGGGGGCGGGCCGCCGGCGGGCAACGCGCCGGCTGATTCGACGGCGAAGGCGCCGGTCGCTCCGGCGTCCACGCCGGCGCCCGGTGCCGCTGCCGGCGCAGACGAGGGGGCGCGCCCGGAGCGTACCGACCGCGCCGACCTCGATGCGCAGGCCGCCGTGCGCGCGACGCAGGATCTGGAAGCCAAGATGATCGAGATCCGGCGCGAGCTCGACGGTCTGCAGAAGCAGCGCGCGGCCTGGGAAGATATCCGCCGCGGTCTCGACGAGCTCACGCCGCGCGTGGACGAGCTCGCGCGGCGGGGCGACCAACCGCCGCTCGGTCAGCCGCCGTCGTCCCCGGGTCCCTTCGCTGAGCGCGGCATGTTCTTTCGAACCGCCGACGGCAGCAGCTCGTTGCGCCCGCAGGTCCGTCTCCAGGCCGGCTTCGAGGGGATACTGGTGGACCGCGCGCCGGGACAAACCGTGGCGCCCGACATCGTCGACTTTCAGGTGCGGCACGCCGAGCTGATGTTCGAGGGGAGCGTCTTTTTCCGACGCTTCGAGTACCGCCTGCTGGTCGATTTTGCCGAATCGCGGATCATGAAGGACGCGTTCCTGCAGTGGCGTCAGAGCGCATGGCTGGCGGTGCGCGTCGGGCAGTTCAAGCTGCCGTTCGGGTTCCAGCGCTATCTGCGCAGCACCTACTACGACTTCGTCGACCTCAGCGAGACGATGGCCGCCTTCAGCCTGGAGCGGGATGTCGGCGTCATGGCGCTGGGGCGGCCGCTCGGCGGACGGCTGCAGTATCAGCTGGCGATCAGCAACGGCGCCGGTGCCGGTCAGCCCAACGACAACCGCGACCTGGCCTACACCGCGCGGGTCGTCGCCGCCCCCTGGGGACCGCTGCCCGACTCCGAGGGCGATCTGGTCGGCCAGCGGCGGCCCCTGCTGGCGGTGGGCGCCGCGGGATACTTCAACTTGCTGCCGACCGACGTTGTGGTGCGCACCAACAACCCTCAGGCCAACACCGATGTCGATGCCAACGGCGTGATCGACACCGTCGCCGTCTGGCAGGGCGGGATCGAGCTGCGGGCTCACTTCCGGGGCGCCGCCCTCCAGGCCGAGATCTTCCGCCGGCTCGAGCACCCGGGTGCCGCGGCCGCCGACCGCCGCACCGGGGGGTTCTACGTGCAGGCCAGCTATTTCGTGATTCCGCACTTTCTGTCGGTCGCAGCGCGCCTCGAAAGCACCGACCTGCCGCTGTACGGCGTCAGCCTGGCCGAGCGGCAGGCCCGAGGGTCACACCTCGATGGGCAGACCGCCGCCGTCAACGCCTTCCTGCGCGGGCACGATCTCAAACTCCAGCTCGACTACAGCCACCTGCGGATCGAGGACGTCGCCGTCGCGGGCGGCACCGGCACCTACTCGCCCGACAGCCACCGCCTGCGTGCCAGCGCGCAGCTGATGTTTTGATGGAAAGGCGGTGGGTCGCCGATCGGTGGTATAAGGCAGGCCTTCTGCGGACCGAAGGAGAAAGTGGATGAGTCTCAAGCGAAGCCATTCGGGTGGAAAGAGCTCCTTTGGAGGGAGCGGCGGTGACGCGGGCGCCAAGGTGGATCGCCAGGAGCTCTTCGACGAGCTGAAGAAATTGGCGGTGGGCAACGAGTCCTTCACCCCGGTCGACGTCGCGCTGTCGATCGGCGCCGGAGAGCCTCAGGTGTCGAAGTGCCTGCTGGGCCTGGCGGCCGAGGGTTATCTCGAAAAGGTCGAGGTCGGCCGCTATCGCGCTACGGCGATGGCCGAGATGGGGCAGGCCGAGTTCCTGAAGGCGTTCGCGCGTGCGTCGAAGGTCGATTCCACGCGACAGCGCGATCTGTCGGAGATCGGCCGGCTCAAGCAGAACAACGATACGATGCGCCAGCGGCTGCTGGCGGCGATCGCCGAGCGCGACCACTACCTGGCGGTGCTCAAGACCCACGGCATCGATCCGGGGCCTCCGCCGGCGCCGATCGCGCTTCCGCCGTCGCCCTCTTCGGGTGACGCGGCTCCCGGACCGGCAGGGCTGGCGGTGCCCTCGCCCGCGTCCGATCGGCTCCCCTCGGGGCCGGGCGACTCGGGTGGGCATTCGTCGGCCGCTGAATCATCGACGACGTCGTCGCCCTCCGACCCGAGCCACTGATCAGTCGCTGCGGCGATGCGCATTACCCTGATCCGCCACGGCGACGCGGGAGAAGATGCGCCCCGTGACGAGGAACGGACGCTGACCAAGGTCGGACGTGCCGAGGTTCAGCGCGTGGCGGCGGCGCTGGAGCGGGGCGGCGTTCACTTCGGCGCTATCGTCACAAGCCCGCTGGTGCGCGCCGTGCAGACCGCCGAGATCACCGCCGCCGTGCTCGGCTTCCGCGGCCGCGTGATCGTGTCGGACCGGCTGGTCCCCGACGCGTTCCCGGCCGGCGTGATGTCGCTGCTGGCGACGCTGGCCAGCGCTGGCAAGAAGTCGGTGGCCCTGGTCGCGCACGAGCCGGTGCTGTCGCGGGTGGCGGCGATGTTGCTGCAGATCAGCCGCTTTCCCCCGCTGCGCAAGGCCGAGGCGATCCGGATCCGCATGGCCGACGGGACGGAGCACCCGGGTGCCTTTCGCTGGCGGATCGATCCCAAGAACGGCCGGCGGCGCCGTCGATGAATCGCCTGGTCCAGGTTCCCCCGTGGAATCTGCTCGTGATCGTCGGCGTGGCGGCGTGCGCCACACCGGCGCCGGTCGCCAAGCCGCAGGTGCCGGTGCGCGTGCTCGATCTGCAGCTGCCGCTCGAGGCACCCGACGAACAGACCATGGCGGGCTTGCCGGCGGTGTGGGATGCCGAGGTGAAGGGCGCCGCGCTGCGGGTCGAGACCGGTCCGCTGGAGGGACCCGGCAACTTCAACGAGCTCGACGGTCCGCTGACGTCGTTCTATGCGCGCAGCCCCTACGTCGTCGCGGAGGGGACTGACAACGACCGCAAGCTCGCGACCCGACTGCCGGCCGATTCGGCGCGCCCGTTCATGGAGGCCGCAAACAAGGCGTTTGGCGAAGGACAGCTCGACGACGCGCTGCTGAGCTACCGCAAGGTGATCGAGCACGATCCGCTGTACGCCAAGGCCTATTTCTACCTCGGCGAGATCGAGAGCAAGCGGCGGGATCTCGAGGCGGCGACCGCCTGGAACGATCGCGGGCTGAGGCTGTCGCCGCGCGACTCCTACGGGCACGCGATGCGCGCGGAGATCCTGGCGAACCTGGGGCGTGACGAGGTCGCGCGCGCGTCGCTGGCGTATGCGCTGGCGCTGGATCCCTTCGCGCCACGCGCGCTCAAGTTGCTGGAGCGTCTGGGCGGTCGCACGCCGGGGGTCGAGCCGCCGATCTTCGTGCAAGTGCAGATGCGCGACCCGGTGCCGCCGGCGTCTCGCGCGGCGCCGGTGCTGGTCGCGCGCGGTGGGGGGAACCCGGCATGGCAGCGCTACGCCGTCTGTCGCGGACTGCTGGCGCATGACGCCCGGATCCGGCGCGAGTTCATCCAGTCGACGGTTCAGTCGAGGTCGCCGAGCGCCCTCTCGCTCGAGGAAGAAACGACATGTGGTTACATGGCGACAGCGGCGTATCGCGCGGCGATCAAGGGTGGTGGGACCAAGGGTGGGACGGACCCCGACCTCGACCGTTGGTCGCGGGCGTACGACGCCAATCTGCTTCGGGAAGCCGTTATTTACGAGACCATCGGCTGCCGCCGGCCTGAGGTGCTGCCGCTGCTCAGCGACGAGGCCCTGGGGCGGGTCACCGAGTACGTCCGTCTCTTCGTCCTGCCGGCGCCCCCCCGGCAGCCTCGGGCCAACCCCGGCCCGTGACGGGTGCGCCTCCGCCAGGAAATAGTCCATGAATGTCGTTTCGGGTTAGGATATTGGACCATGGAGTCAGGGGAGGGTCGCGGGTTGCCAGACGACACCGGGACCCAGACGCAGCCCGCGATCCCGCCTGAGAGCGATCGCGAGCAAAAACGAAACCGCGCCTACCTGGTCGTGCTGGCGGGCGTCAGCGCCGGCGAGATGTACAAGATCACGGCTGAGAAGACCCTGATCGGCCGCGGTGCGCACGTGAACCTGCGCATCACCGACGACGGCGTCTCGCGCGAACACTGCCAGTTGCTGCGCGAAGGCGAGCGGATCGTGCTCGTCGATCTCGGGTCGACCAACGGCACCTACTGCAACGGCGCGCGGGTCGATCGACGCGAGCTGGTCGACGGCGACAAGATCATGGTCGGCTCGACCACGATCTTGAAGTTCACCTACCAGGACTACCTGGACGAGGTGTTCCAGCGTCAGATGTACGAGTCGGCGCTGCGCGACGGGCTGACCAAGGTGTTCAATCGGCGCTACTTCACCGATCACCTCGAGAAGGAGTTTGCCTACGCCCTGCGCCACGAGACGCCGCTGGCGCTGGTGTTCATCGACATCGATCACTTCAAGTCGATCAACGACAACCACGGACACTCCGCGGGCGACTTCGTCCTGTCCGAGTTGTCGGCGATGCTGACCACGATGCTGCGCACCGAGGATGTGCTGGCGCGCTTCGGCGGCGAGGAGTTCACGATCCTTTGCCGGGGCACCGACCTGGCCGGCGTCAAGGTCGTCGCCGAGCGGCTTCGCGCCGCCATCGATCGACGCTCGTTCGAGTTCGGCGGCGTGCGGATCCCCGTCACCATCAGCGTCGGCATCACGGCGATCCCCGACTCGACGATCCAGGACGCGGCGGCCTTCCTGGCCGACGCCGACAAGGCGATGTACGAGGCCAAGCGCTCGGGCCGCAACCGCGTCTGCGTGCGCACGCGCGACGAGATGACGCCGACGCCCCAGCGGCGCCGCTAAGCTTCCGCCAGGCTCAGGCGGCGGGTTGAGGCTGCGGCGGCGGTAGGCGCGACGCCAGCAGCGCGGCGCCGATCATGCCGAGCGCGCCAATGTAATAGGGGGCGCTGGGGTTCAGCGCCTGGTAAAGGACGCCGCCGGCCGCCGGACCAAGGACGCGCGCCAGCGCCGAGGCCGACTGCAGCGAGCCGAGCGTGACCCCCTGCGCGTCGGCGCCGGCCCGCCGCGACACGAACGCCGGCAGCGTCGGCGTGCACAGGCCGTTGCCGAGGGCGATGAGGCCGGCCGAGCCGAACAGCCCCAGCAGCGCGTAGCGCCCGAGCTGCGGGCAGAAGCCGAGCAGGCCGAACGCCAGCGCCTGGAACAGCATGCCGCTGCGCAGGAGGCGCACGTCGCCGAAGCGGCGCGAGAGCATCGAGATGAGGCCTCCCTGCACGGTGGCGCTGACGATGCCGACCACGCCGAAGATCCTTCCCGTCTCCCAGTCCGACATGCCGAACTTGTCTTCGGTGAAGAGGCGGAACGTCTGCTCCATGCCGGCGAACCAGAAGACCATGATGAAGTTGATCGTGATCGCCAGGCCGACGCCCGGCAGCGCCACGGCGGTGCGCAGCTGCCTGAAGTCGAGCGGGCTCATCCGGCGCGTCGATTTTCCGCGCGCCTCGCGCGGCAGTGATTCGGGCAGGGTCACCAGCGCGAAGATCAGATTGACCAGCGACAGCCCGGCGGCGACGAACGCGGCCAGCGCGCCCGGGGCGGCCGAAGATCAGCACCTTGCCGAGAGCGCCGCCCACGAACGGCCCGATGATGAAGCCGAGGCCGAAGCCCATGCCGATGATTCCCATGCCGCGCGCGCGCCGCTCGGGCGGCGTGACGTCGGCGATGTAGGCCTGCGCGACGGCGATGTTCGCGGTGGCGATGCCGCTCCAGAAGCGCGCGATGAACAGCAGCACCAGGCTGTGCGACAGCCCGAGCAGCGTCATGCCGGCCGCCGTGGCGCCGATGCTCCAGATCAGGACCGGGCGGCGGCCGATGCGGTCCGACAGCCGCCCCCAGATCGGGATGAACAGGAACTGCATCAACGAGTAGGCGACCGCCGGCAGCGTCGCGACGAGATCGCTGGCGCCCAGGTGCCGCGCCACGCCGGGCAGGAACGGAATCACCAAGCCGAAGCCGAGCAGGTCCAGAAATACCGTGAGGAACAACGTCCCGAGGGAGGCCTTGCGCATCGTCAACCGCGCCTATCTATCGCACGGAACCGACCGGCTGGCGCCAATCCATTCGCGCCGCCACCAGTCGCCGGTGGCGCGTCGCTCGTCGGGCGTCGTGAAGTGATAGCGCCAGTAAGCGATGCGCACCGCGTTGGGATGCTCGGGGAGCGGGCGCCTGAACAGCGACCCCACCGCGGCGGGGTCGCCGCACAACCGTTCGACCAGGGCCAGAACGTAGCCGGGGTCGCGGCGCTGAAAATCGAGGCCGTAAAACCAGAGCTGGAAGTCGACCCGTGGCTGGTGCGGCGCGACGAAGTCGGGGGCGCGCGCCGGCGCGCCGGCCTTGTGCCGCAGATCGTGGGCGACGAAGGTCTTCCCTCCGTCGGTGCTGGTCTGAAGCTCGGGCTCGATCCGCTCGCGGGTGATGGCGGCGAACAGGTGGTAGGTGTTGATCAGCCGGAACGCTTGCGTCGCCTCGAGCACCAGCTCGAGGCGCGCCAGGCGCGCGCCCGGCTCGGTGAAATTGAACATCGCCTGCAGCACCGAGAGAAGAACGAAGATCGCGGCACCGGCGAGGCCGAGCGCGCCAGCCAGGCGGCCGAGTCGGCCGGCGCCGGCCTGCGCGACGGCACCCTCCTCGATCGCGGCGCCGGCAACCGGCTGGCGCCGGTGCGCGAGCGCCCGCGCGAGCGCCCGCACGATCCTGGCCGGAACCAGCCGCGCCAGCCGCGACCGCGCCAGCCGGCGCCCGGCGCGCTCGATGTCGCTGTCGTCTAGCAGGAAGACGTGCAGCGCCAGCGCCAGGTAGCAGAAGAAGCCGTAGTTGGCGGTGGCGATGTTCAGGAGCTGGAATCCGGTGAGCAGCGCCGCCGCCGCCAGCCGCGGCCGCCGCGGCCCGAAGATCGCGAACGGGACGACCAGCTCGAGCGCGAGCGTGGCGCGACTCTCGAAGTGGTGCCACGCGGCCGGCAGGTTGTGCGCCCACCAGCCAAGCCAGGTCGGCAGCGGCGCCGTCTCGTAATAGAAGGTCATCGCGCTGCCGTCGTGCCAGTCGTGCAGCGGCGACTGCCATTTGGCGATCCCCGACTCGAAATAGAGCTTGAACAGCACCAGCCGAAACAGGAAGTGGGTGAGCGGCGCCGCGCGTCCCGCGGGCAGGAAGCAGGCCAGCAGCCCGCACTCGAGCAGCAGATTGTCCCATTGGAACGACAGGAACGTGCGGCAAGCGGTGGCGTAGCTGAGGTAAAGCGCCGTCGACAGCAGGAAGGACAGGCGCGGCCAGAAGCCGGCGAACGCCGCCAGCGCCAGCACCGCGCCGGCGACCGTTCCGGCGACCAGCGCGCCGTCGCTGTGCGCCCACCAGAGCAGCGTCGGGAAATCGGCGAACGACAGCGGCGGCGCGCGGTCGCGCACCGCCGCGATGAAATCGGCCAGCGGCAACAGCCCGCGCGCGCCGATCAGCACGCGCACCTGGCTGCCGAGCGAGAGCCAGGCAATGAGGAAGTTCACCGCCAGCAGCCGGCGGTAGAGATCGCCGGCGCGCGCTCCCGATCCGCCGCCCAGCCAGCCGAGTTTCATGATCCGTGCGCGCCGCCGCTGCCACCGGCGCGCCGCAGGGCTGCCTGCGTCGTCTGAATCACCTCCGGCGCGTCGCGGCCGACGCCCGCGGGGAAGTCTTCCCGGCGCGCGCCGGTCAGGACCTCCATGCAGGCGCGCACCGACTGCGCCAGCGCCTGCAGGTGGTAGCCCCCCTCGAGCAGCAGCACCAGCTTGCCCGCGCACCGGCTGCGCGCCAGCTCGGCCAGCGACGTGCACATCGCGGCGAACCCGCGCTCGGTGACCAGCATGTCGGCCAGCGGATCGCGCGCGTGGGCGTCGAAGCCGGCCGAGACGATGATGATGTCGGGACGGAAGGCATCGCCCGCCGGCAGGAACAGATCGTGGAAGACCGCGCCGTAGTCAGCGTCGCCCTGCCCCGCAGGCAGCGGACAGTTGACGGTGTAGCCGGCGCCCTCGCCGGCGCCGACCTCCTCCGACGCGCCGGTCCCGGGGTAGAAGGGATACTGGTGAGACGACAGGTACAGCACGTCGCGCCGCTGCTCGAAGATGTGCTGGGTGCCGTTGCCGTGGTGCACGTCCCAGTCGAGCACCATCACCCGCTCGGCGCCTAGCCTGCGCGCCGCCAGGGCGGCGATCGCGGCGTTGTTCAGCAGGCAGAACCCCATCGCCCCCTGCGCCTCGGCGTGGTGTCCCGGCGGCCGCACCAGCGCGAACGCGTTGTCGGCGCGGCCGCTCCAGACCTCTTCGACGGCGCCGACCGCCGCGCCCGCGGCCAGTATCGCGGCGTCGTAGCTGCCGGGCGAAATCGTCGTGTCGGGGTCGAGCGCCGCGGTCGTGCCGGCGAGCGCGCGGATGTCGGCGAGATAGCGCGCGCTGTGCACGGCTTCGAGCTCGGCGTCGGTCGCGGCGCGCGGCGTCCGCGACACCGTGCCGGCCAGCGGGCGCGCCGCGAGCTCGGCGAGGATCGCCGCCAGGCGCGCCGGCGACTCGGGGTGGCCGCGCCCCGGATCGTGTTCGAGAAAGCGTGGGTCGGTGAAGATCGACGTCGGCATTTGAGGGACCTCCGCGCGCGCAGGTGCGCCGCGCGCCATGCATCCTAACCCCAGTCAAGGGCCTCTGACCTCGGGCCTCTGACCTCGGGGAGGACTCCTGGCCTCAACACGCGGGACGCCCGAGGTCCGAGGCCTCTCGGGTTCCGGTAAGGCGTTTCCCTGGTTCGGCGATCGGCGGCTTGTGGGACACCGGACAGTGATCACCCTGTCTCGCGTCGACGGGGTCATGGAAGGAACGCAGACGCGCAGATCGGCGGTGGAGATGGCGTCGTGGCTGCTGCTGGCTGCCGCCACCGTCGGTTCGGCCTGGTGCGCCTACCAGGCGTCGCTGTGGAACGGGGTGCAGACCCAGACCCTGGCGAGCGCGAGCGTGGCGCAGTTCGCCGGGGTCCGCAAGACGGCGATCGTGAACCGCAACGTCAGCGTCGACGTCGGGACGTTCCTGAGCTACGTCTCGGCCTACCTGGACGGCAACGTCAAGACGACGCGCTTCCTGCGCGATCACGCCCGCCCGGGGCTCAAGCCGGCCCTCGAGGCCTGGATCGCCGAGATCGACGCGGGGCACACCGACGTCCCGCTGCCTTTCGCGCGACCGGAGTACCACCTGGCCGAGCAGGACGAGGTCACCGCGCTCGACGGCGTGGTCGCCCGCGACCTGGAGGCTTCCAGGTCGGCCAACCTCGACAGCGACAGCTATGTCCTGCACACCGTGCTGTTCGCGCTCGCGCTGTTCTTCCTCGGCGCGACGTCGCAAGCCAGCCGCAGCGGCACGCGGCTGGCGATGCTGGTGCTGGGGGCGCTCGCCTTCATCGGAACGGTGGTCTCGATGGCGCGGCTGCCGCGCGCGGAGGCGCGATACGTGCGCCCGAGGGCGGCGGCCCAGGGCCGCCGGCGAAGCGGCGAACGGCCGCACCGGCGCGCTGGGTTACGGCGCGGGCGGTGCGCGTCCCGATGACAGATCGAACTCGAACACGGCGCCGCCGCCGGGGGCGTCGCCCACCGTGACCTCGCCGCCGTGGTCGCGCACGATCTCGCGCACGAACGCCAGCCCCAGGCCGGTCCCCTTCTCGCGGGTGGTGAAGAACGGCGTGAAGATCGTTTCCCGCAAGGCGACCGGGACGCCGGCGCCGGTGTCGGTCACGGCGATGCGAACGTTGCCGTCGCCGAGCGCCCGGCCCGCCAGGACCACGCGCGGCGCCGCGCCGCCCGGGGCAGGGGCGGCGCGCGCGGCGGCGACCGCGTTGCGCCCCAGATTGAGCAGCGCGCGGCGCAGCTGGCCGGCGTCGGCGCGCACGGTCACGTCCGGCGCCGGTGCGTCGACGACGACCTCGGGTGACGCCTCAGTTGCGCCCGCGCCGTCGCCCAGCAGCTCGCGCACCTCCTCGAGCAGCGCGCGCAGCGGCACGTCGCCGAGCTCGAGCGGCGGGCGGCGCGCGTAGTCGAGGAATTCGTTGACCACGGCCTTCAAGTAGCCGATCTCGCGTTCGATGCGCGCCACCTCTTGCAGGCGTTCGGGCTGGTCGCCGAGCGCGTCGCGCAGCAGCCCCGCGTAAAGCTCGACCCCGCCGAGGGGATTGCGCACCTCGTGGGCGATCCCGGCCAGCATCATCTGCAGCCGTTCGTCGCGCGCCTGCAGCGCCGCGCGCATCTCGTCCAGCGTCTTGGCCAGGAACCCGAGCTCGTCGCGCGCCTCGATCGGCACCGCCGTCGCCAGCTGGCCGTGCCCGATCCGTTCGGCTGCCCGCGCCAGCCGGGCCACGGGGCCGGTGATCCGTCGCGCGATGAAGACGATCACGATCAGCACGCCGCCGGCGGCGATCGCGCTGGCCGTGAACAGCCAGCGGCGAAACGTCGCCAGCGCGACCAGGTAGTCGGCGCTCGCCTCGACGACGGCGAAACCGGCGGCGCCGTCTCCGCTGCCGATGGCGGCGTAGCCACGCTTGTAGGGGAGCCCGTCGTGGCCGGTGAACAGCGGCGACGCGACGGCGTGGCCGGCGCGCGCGCGCGCCAGCTCCGCGCGGTCTGCCCCCAGCTCGTACGCCTCGGCGCCAAGACCGAGTCGCCCGTCGGTGTCGCCACGGCCGGTCAGGTCGGCGGCGACGATGGCGACGCGCCGGACGTCGAAACGCTCGCGCGCCAGGGCCAGCTTGCGGGCGATGTTGGCGTAGGTCAGCGACCCCTCATCGCCCGGGTGCAGCGCACGGACCTGCTCCGGCAGCACCAGGATCGCCACCGCCGCCGCCGCCGTCGCCAGCCGGCGTCCGAGCTCGTCTTCGAGTGTGCGCCGGGCCACATCGTGGGCCAGGAAGCCGAGGCCGGCCAGCGCGGTCACGGTGGGCAGCAGGGTCCCGAGCAGCAGCTTCGCCAGCAACGTGCGAGACGGGCGCGCGGCCGAGTGCATGTGCGCGCAGTCTACCCCGGCACCGCGGTTGTCCGCGTCTGGTCCCCAGGTAGGACAGATTGAGGGACAGAGTTGAGGGACAGAATTGTCGGAGAGGCGTCCTGCATAGGGGCGACCCCGTGCATTGTCCGAATTCGGACCCATATTTTAGTTCGGTTGAAGCTCGTCCGATTCCACCCGGGGGAAGGGACAATCACCATGCGCAAGACCATGCGAACGATCCGTCGATCGAGCGTCAGGGGGACAGGCACAAGGCTGGGAGCGCTGCTGGCATTGCTGGCGTTGCTGGGAATCAGCGGGGCTTGCGGCGCGCCGCTGGCCGACAAGGGCGCGGCCGGCGCTCCGGCGGCGACCGAGCTCCGTTCGCAGCGGCGCCTGGTCTACATGTTGGCGCAACCGGTGGCGATCACCGCGCAGCCGATTCCCGGCGTCGCCGCCGGTTTGCGGCACGAGCTGCGCACCGCCGTCGCGCGCGACATGCGCGAGCTCGGGCTCGAAGTCGATCGCGATCCGAGCTTCGGTCACGACCTGACGGTGCAGCTTTCGGCGAGCGTCCAGGCGGTGGGGCAGCTGGAGCGCGCGCGCGCCGCGATGTACGTGACCGTCGAGGGGCAGCTGCTGGAGCAGATCGATTCAGCCGAGATCATCGAGGCGCCAGCCCGGCTCGGGAGCGCGCTGGCGCGCGACCTGGTGGCGCGCCTGGCGCGTTCGCCGCGCGCCGCCGAGTATGCCGACACGCTGTACGGTCGGCGGCTGCGTCCGCTGCGCGACACCGTCGGCCGACACGCCTTCGAGCGGGAGCCGGGCGGCGGCATTCCTCCCTACGAGGCGCTGGTTCTGGGCCGGTCGAGCCCGCGTGACCCGACGCTGCGGGGGCTTGCCGAGCTGCCGCCGCCCGCCGGCTCCGATCCGAGGGACAGCGTCGCCGCGCGCGACAACTTCCTGCACGGCCAGGCGCTGCTCGACGCAGGGCGCACGCGCGAGGCGTACGTCGCCTTCGAGCAGGCCTATCTGCTCGACGACAACGCCGAATCGCTCTTCGGCCTGGCCGAGAGCCTGCTGCGCACGGGCGCGCGCCAGGATGCGCTGATCTTCTATCGCGCGTACTTGCGGCGCGTGGAGCCGGGGTCGCCGGCGGCCGCGCGCGCAGTGGCGCAGGTGGGCGCGATCGAAGCGACGCCGGCCGCGCCGCGCGCGCAGTAGTCGCGAGGGGCCAGCAGCCCGCAGACCGGGGCTTCCAACGATAGCGCGCAGGCGAGCTCGGGCGGAGGGGCTGGGGGTCCGGGACCCTCCCAGGGGCCCGGATCTACCGCTTGCTGAACTGGAAGCGGGCTCGGGCGCCGCGCTGACCGTACTTCTTGCGCTCTTTGGCGCGGGCGTCGCGGGTCAGGTAGCCGGCCTTCTTGAGGGCGGGGCGGTAGGTCGGATCGACCTGGATGAGCACGCGCGAGATGCCGTGGCGGATGGCGTCGGCCTGGCCGGAGAGGCCACCGCCCGACACGTTGACGAACACGTCGAAGCGCCCCGAGGTCTCGGTCAGCTCCAGCGGCTGGCGGAACACCATGCGCGAGGTCTCGCGACCGAAGTAGTCCTCGAGCGAGCGGCGGTTGATGTCGATCTTCCCAGTACCGGGCTGCATCCAGACTCGCGCCACCGCATGCTTGCGGCGACCGGTGGCGTAGATGCTTTTCTGAACGTCGGGCATTTCGGCAGGCTCCGGAGTTGGGAGATTACGGGAAGGCGAGGGGCTTGGGCTGCTGGGCGGCGTGCGGATGAGCCGCGCCCGCGTAGACCTTGAGCTTCTTGTAGATGCGGCGGCCGAGGGGGCCCTTGGGCAGCATCCCCCAGATCGCGCGCTTGACCATGTCGGTCGGGTGCCGGGCCATCAGCTGCTGGGCGGTCTTGGTCTGCAGACCGCCGGGAAACAGCGAGTGGTCGCGGTAGAGCTTGGTGTTCCACTTGTTGCCGGTCAGGCGGATCTTGTCGGCGTTGACGACCACGACGAAGTCGCCGGCGTCGGCGTGCGTCGTGAAGGTCGGCCGATGCTTGCCGCGCAGCACGTCGGCGATCTTGGTCGCGGCCCGACCGAGCGTCTTTCCCTCGACATCGGCGATGTACCAGGAGTGCTCGAACGAGGTCTTGGCCTGGAAAGTGGAGTGATTACGGACGGCGCTGACCGGCATGGAGGGGGCTTTTTACTGGAGGGCTCTGGCTTTGTCAACCCGCGGCCGGCCCTTCATGAGGTGAATGGGCCAAAAAGGGCGGTCAGCGCACCGGCTGCGCCAGAAATCGTCCAATCGCGGCACAGGCGGCGCTGGCGCGGTCGTCGGGCTCGACCAGCGCGAAGCGCACGAACCCCTCGCCCCCGGGTCCAAACCCGACCCCGGGTGAGACGGCGACCCGCGCTTCGGCCAGCAGCGCGGCCGCGAACTCGACGGCGCTGCGGTGGCGGTGCGCCGCCGGCAGCGGCGCCCAGACGAACATCGACGCGGTCGGCATCTCGATCGGCCAGCCGGCGGCGGCCAGGCCCTTGACCAGCACCTCGGCGCGGTGGCGGTAGCGGGCGCGGTTCTCCTCCACGTCGGCGTCGCAGGTGGCCAGCGCCGTCGCCGCCGCGAGCTGGGTCGGGGCGAAGATGCCGTAGTCGAGGTAGCCCTTGATGGTGGTCAGCGCCCCGACCAGCGCGTCGTTGCCGACGCAGAAGCCGACGCGCCACCCCGGCATCGAGTAGCTCTTCGAGACAGTGAAGAACTCGACGGCGACGTCGCGCGCGCCGGGCACCTGAAAGATGCTGGGGGCGGGGCGCCCGTCGAACACCAGGTCGGCGTAGGCGAGATCGGAGATCACCCACAGGTTCTCGCGATCGGCCAGACGCACGACCTTCTGGTAGAACCCGAGGTCGGCGGTCGCCGAGGTCGGGTTGTGCGGGAAGTTGACGATCAACCCCTTGGGCTTGCGCGGCGCGCGCGCGAGCGCCGCCTCGATCTCGCGGAAGTGATCCTTGCCGGGACCGACGGCGACCGGCACCGGCTCGCCGCCCGCGATGATCACGCCGAAGCGGTGGATCGGGTAACAGGGGTCGGGCGAGAGCACGCAGTCGCCCGGTCCGACCAGCGCCAGCAACAGGTGTGCGAGCCCCTCCTTGGCGCCGATGGTGATCACCGCCTCGCGGTCGGGATCGAAGGTCTGGCCGTAGCGGCGCTGGTACCAGTCGCAGATGGCGCGCCGGGTCTCGGGCAGACCCTTCGACGGCATGTAGCGCTGGTTGCCGGGCCGGCGCGCCTCTTCGGTCAGGCGATTGATGACCGCGCCGGGGCTGGGCCCGTCGGGGTTGCCGAGGCCGAAGTCGAACACGTCGTGTCCTTCGGCGCGCAGCTTCGACTTGAGCTCGTCGACGGCGGCCAGGACGTAGGGCGGCAGCGACGCCAGACGCACAAAAGGACCAAATTTGCCGGAGACTGGACCGGCCGCGGACGGGGGCATGAGGGGCGTGACATTACGCCGGCCGGCACGCGGATGCCAAGGGCAAGCGATATGATAAATCGGAATCCATGGCGGCCAAGATCGGGTCGGTGCGCGAGTCGGTGTCTGCGTCGGCGCGCATCGAGATTCCCCGTGACCAGGATGATATCCAGGCGCGCGTCGCGCCGGGGCGGGTGGTCAAGCTCACCAACCTGAGCAAGCTGTTCTGGACCGACGAGGGGATCACCAAGGGCGACCTCTTGCAGTACTACGCCGACGTCGCGCCGGCGCTGCTGCCGCACCTGCGCGATCGCGCGATGGTGATGAAGCGCTACCCGCACGGCGCCGCCGGCGACTTCTTCTTCATGAAGCGGGCGCCGTCGCCGCGGCCCGACTGGATCGAGATCTGCTCGATCGACCACGGCTCGGGCAAGGTGATCGACTTCCCGATGATCCAGGACCTGGCGTCGCTGCTGTGGGTGGTCAACCTCGGCTGCATCGATCTCAACCAGTGGTACGCGCGCCACGACGACGTCGACCGCCCCGACTACCTGCACTTCGATCTCGATCCGGTGCCCGGCGCCGGCTTCGCGCGCGTGCGGGAGACCGCGCTCGTGCTGCACGAGGCGCTCGACAGCCTGGGCATGCCCAACTTCGCCAAGACCACCGGCTCGAAGGGGATCCACATCTACGTGCCGATCGTGCGCGGCCCGGAGCAGAAGGAGGTCTGGACAGTCGCGAAGGCGCTGGCGGTGAATCTGGAGCAGCGCCACCCGAAGCTGATCACCGCCGAGTATCGGATCGCGAAGCGTCCCAAGGGGCGCGTGCTGGTCGACTACAACCAGAACGCCTGGGGACACACGCTGGCGTCGATCTATTCGGTGCGCCCCACGCCGCGCGCGTCGGTCTCGACGCCGGTCACCTGGGACGAGGTCGGACGGGCGATGGCGATCGACGACTTTCGCATCGACAACGTGCCGGCGCGCATCGCCGCGCGCGGCGATCTCTGGGCGCCGCTGTGCGCGCGCGAGGGGCGATTTAGCCTGGCCGAGTTGCTGGCCGGGTGAGGTGACGAGCCGTTCTTGACTGAACACTGGTTCAGTCTATGCTCGCCTCCGATGAAGCCGGTGGCGCTGTCGAATCCGCCCAACCCGTGGGCGACCACCGAGGTCGAGTACCTCGAGGGGGCGCCCGAAGTCCGGCTCGAGGTCTACGAGGACCACACGCGGCAAATCCTGTCGAAGAACGACAGCCCCGACGTCGGGTTCAACTGGAGCGTCAATCCGTACCGTGGTTGCTTCCACGCCTGCGCCTACTGCTACGCGCGCCCGTCGCACGAGTATCTCAGCTGGGGCGCGGGCACCGACTTCGATCGCAAGATCGTCGTCAAGCCGGCCGCGCCCGCGCTGCTGCGCGCCGCCTTCGCCAAGCGCAGCTGGAAAAAGGAGACGGTGATGTTCAGCGGCGTCACCGACTGCTATCAGCCGCTGGAGGCGTCGTATCGCCTGACGCGCGGCTGCCTCGAGGTCTGCGTCGAGACGGCGAACCCGGCCGGCGTCATCACCAAGTCGCCGCTGGTGGAACGCGACATCGATCTGCTGGCGGAGCTGGCGCGCGTGGCGTCGGCGCACGTCACCGTGAGCATTCCGATCTGGGATCCGGAGAAGGCGCGCGCCATCGAGCCATACGTCGCGACGCCGATCCGCCGCACGCACATCATCGAGAAGCTGGCGCGCGCCGGGATCGAGGTCGGCGTCAACGTGGCGCCGGTGATCCCCGGGCTCAACGATCAGGACATCGCGCGCGTGCTGACCGCCGCGCGCGACGCCGGCGCGACCCACGCCGGCTTTGTGCTGCTGCGGCTGCCGGGGTCGGTGAAGTCGGTGTTCGAGGAGCGGCTGCGCGCCGCGCTGCCGCTGCAGGCCGAGCGGGTCTTGCATCGGATCCGCGCGACCCGCGGCGGCGCGCTCTATGATCCGCGCTTTGGCGTGCGCGGGCGCGGCGAGGGGATCTACGCCGAGGCGATCAAGAGCCTGTTCTATTCGACGGCGGCGCGTCTGGGGCTGAAGACCCACGGTCGGGAGGATCCGATCATGGGAGATCAAAACGTAACAGGGTGACCCGCAGGCCGCCGTTCGACAGCGGGAAGGCGGCGGCGACCGGGAGGCGGATCGCCTCGGCGAGCCGGCGATCGGCGACCAGCACGCCGGCGCGCCAGCCGCGGAAATGGGCGCGCAGCACGAAGCCGATCTCGCGGTAGAGCAGACCGAGCGTGCGCGTATTTCCCACGCGCCGGCCGTAGGGGGGATTGAGCAAGATCAGGCCGCGCTCGGCGGTAGGGCGCGCGTCGGTGAGCTCCCGGCGTTCGATGCGCAGCTCGTCGGCCAGTCCGGCCCGCTCGGCGTTGCGACGCGCGCTGTCCACGGCTTCGCTGCTGCGGTCAGCGCCGACGATCGGCGCGTGCCCGGCGCGGCGGCGCTCGGCCACGGCGGCGATCGCCTGCTCGCGCATGTCTTCCCAGGCGGCGCGGTGGGCGCCGTCGTGCAGCGGCCAGTCTTCGAACGCGAAGCGACGGTCGGCGCCGGGGGCGATCCCCAGCGCCTGCGTGCAGGCCTCGATCGGGATTGTCCCCGCGCCGCACATCGGGTCGAGCAGCGCCAGCGCCGGCTCCCAGTCGCACAGCGCCAGCAGCCCGGCGGCCAGCGTCTCGCGCAGCGGGGCGGCGGCGTTCTCCTGGCGCCAGCCGCGCCGGTGCAGCCGCTCGCCCGAGGAGTCGAGGCTGACCACGAATCGATCCTCGAACCCGCGCAGCATGACGGTCGGCGTGTGCCGCTCCTCGGTTGGGGCTCTGTCCTCCCCCGTCGGCGTCGGCGTCGGCGTGGGCGGCACCGGCACCGTCGGCGCTACTATTCTCCCGTGGCGCGCGAGCCGATCGGCGACGCCAAGCTCGACGGTCTCGGCGATCGCGCCGGTGTGGTAAAGGCGGCAGCGCGTCGCGCTGGTGCTGACCTTGATCGCGCTGCCGGGCGCGATCAGCGCCTCCCAGGGCAGCGCGCTGATGCCGTGGCGGAGCTTGCCGAACTCGCGCGCCGTCACCTCGCCCACGCGCGCCAGCACGCGGGTCGCAGTGCGCAGCGTGAGGTTCGCGCGATACCCGACCTCGGGCGGCCCGGTCAGCTCGACGCCGCCGTCGACGGCGCGGACCTCGGTCGCCTCGGGGATCGCCGCCGCCGCCTCGCGCGCGGTCACCGCCTCCAGTCCGGGCGCGCTGACGACGAACCAGCGCCGCGGCTCGGCGGGCGCCTCGCGGCGGGCGGACGCCGGGCGCGGCGGGCGGCGCTCACCCGGCTGCGGCATGGTCGCCGGCCGTCCGTCGAAGCGCAGGTGCGCCAGCACCTCGATGGTGCCGCTGCCGCCGGCGACCGGCGAGTCGGCGTGCGCCACCACGGTGAAGCCCAGGCGCTGCGCCTTCTCGGTCAGGCGCGCGAGCGCCGCGCGGCGCAGCTCGGGATCGTCGACGGCGCCGCTGTCCGCCTTGGCGGCGCGCAGGCGGTGCTCGGGCAGCTCGAACTGCGGCTTGACCAGCACCACGCCGTGCGCGCCGTCGCGCAGGCGAAACGCCAGGCCGCGCAGCATGGTGCGCGCCGCGATGAAGCTGACGTCGACGGTGAAGAAGTCGAACGGCCCGGGCGCGATCGACAGCGACAGCGTCGACCAGTTGGCCCCCTCGAGGTTCTCGACGCGCGCGTCGCCCCGCAGGCGCGCGTCGAGTTGATCATGGCCGGCGTCGACGGCGACCACGTGCCGCGCGCCGTGGCGCAACAGGGCGTCGGTGAAGCCGCCGGTCGACGCGCCGACATCGACGGCGCGCGCGCCGCGCACCTTGTCGGCGAGCGCGAACTGGCGCAACGCCGCCTCGAGCTTCCGTCCGCCCCGGCTGAATGCCTCTGTCATATCGTCAAGTTCGCGTCCTGTGTGCCGGACGGGCCCCGCAATGGCAAGCGCTTTCGCTTTTGGGGGACGAGGACGAGGACGAGGACGGGTAAAGCTGCTTAGTCGGCTTGAGGGTCGAGGGTGGACAGCGCCGTGCGGCCGAGGCAGTCGGTGCAAAGCGGGAGGCAGCTCGCGCGCGGATCGCGGCGCACGTGCTCGGTGGTGGCGCAGGCGACGCACTTGTCTTCCGGCGGGGGATCGTCCTCGGTGAGGCCGGCCGACGTGAGCGCCTCCATGGTGATCATTCCCACCAGGAAAGCGCCGGTGACGACCGGGAGACAGCCGATATCGTTCTCGGCCATGATCTCGACGGCGTCCTGCAGCGTGGTGTCGGGCCCGACGCACAGGACCGGCGAGCTCATGCATTCGCCGACCAGCGCGTCGCGCGCCGCCGTGCGGAGATCCTCACCGCAGACGATCCCGGTCAGCGTGCCGTTGTCGAGCACCAGAAGGTGCTCGATGCCGTTGTCACGGGCGAGCCGCTTCGCCGATGCCACGACCGTATCGGGCGTCAGCGTGTAGAGCTCGGTACCCATGATCTCGGCGACGCAACACGAGCCAACGTCTTCAGACGTGAGGTCCATTAGGCACCCCCTCCTGGAACTATGTATCGGCACGTTGGGAAAAAAAGCGCAGTGAGACTTCGATGCTATTTTTTTCCCATCGGGGGCCCCGGTGCCGACGACTCGGCGCGTCCCGAGCCCTATCAAATCAATCGCTGTGCCACGCGCTGCGCAGCCCGACGGCGCCGTTTCGAGGCGCTGGGAGGCGCCGCGCCAGAGGATTGAGTAACCTCGGCACTGCGCGTTGGTTACGAGTCGGTCATCGGGGTTGTGGGAACCACATGTCCCTACGGCAACTCCCGACGCTGGCGGCCCGCGCCGCCACGAGTGGGGGCGTTACGTCTACAGAAGGTGATTGGCCGTGCTTCGGCTCAGCCGTTACCGTGCGGGAACCAGGCGGGCGCACGCCGTCGAGCTAACTGGGCGTTTCGGTTGAGCCCACCGCCGAAAACATCAATTGGCACGCCTTTGGTATTGGGAGAGACGTTGAAAAAGAGCTCGCCTAGTTTGAAACAGCGCCCCGGCGGACTGGCCTCGTTGAGGGGGAGCGGGGCGGGGGGGGAAGTGGGCCGGGGCGCTGTTTGACCCAGCGAGGGGTCGGGGATCGCGGAGAGCTTGTTTGGAGGAGACCCATGATCAAATCGACCAAAACGATTCGATCTCGAGCCACTTCTCATCGACGCCCCGCCCCGGGGCGTGCCCGCACGTCCGTCGATGCCCATCGAAGGGCTGTACTGCTTCGTCGACACCGACGAGCTGCGCCGCCTTCTGTGCATGATGGCGGGGACCGAGCTGCTGAGCGAGCTCATTCAGAGCCTGAGCGGCGTCAAATCAGCGCGAGAAGTGCCGCTGCCACCAACTCTTCTTTGAGGCGGGCGGCGTCGCCTCGGCCGCGGGCGCAGGATGTGCGGCCGGCGCGCGCTTCAGCGCGACGTGCAACGAGCGGGTCGTACTGGCGACGAAGACGACCTTGGTGGTCGGGAGATAGCCGGGCTTGCTGAACGTCAGCTCGTAGCTGTTTCCCGCGCGCAGCTTCAACGAGATCGGCGTGGAGCCGAACGAATGGTGGCGCGTGCTGACCATGCTCCCGTCGGGGTCGCTCTTGATCGCCACCGAGACCTGCTGCTTCTTGGCCGCGCTCTTTTCGCTCGGATCACGCGGCGCCCGAGTCGGGTCGGCATCGGCCTTGTCGTCGGTCTGACCGCGCGGCTCGGGTTCGTCGCCCGGCGCCGCCGCGGGTGGCTCGGTCTTCTCGGGCGCCGGCGCGGGTGCCGCCGCGGCAACGATCTCGGCGCTGGCGCGGGCGGCGTCGACCGCCGCCGCGATCCCCGCGCCAGCATCGGCCGCCTTATCGGCCACCGCCGGCGTGCCGGTCGCCGGTTGGCTCGCCGCGGCCGCCGGGCTCTCCGCCGTGGGCGTGGGCGTGGGCGTGGGCGTCGTTGCCGTCGTCGTCGCGGGCGCACCGCCCGACGTGCCGGGCGCCGCGTTGCCTGCCGGCGTCGCCACCGGCGAGACCGCGGCGCGCGTCGTCAGCTCGTGGGATCGCGCGAGCTGCAGCCCGGCGAACGCCAGCGCCAGCAGCAACAGGCCGCCACCGACGCGCACGGCGTTCTTGCGGAACGAGCTGGAGCCGACCCGCCAGAACGGCACCGGCCGCAGCGACGTCACGTGGCTCTGCGCGTCGACGGGCAGCGGCGGCGCCGAAGAGGACGACGGCGACGGCGGGGGCGGCGGCGGCGACCCGGGCTGCGCTTGCGACGGGACCGGAGGCGGCGCCGTCGTCACGAGGGTGGCGTCGGGGCCATCGAGATCGAGCTCGACGCTCGATTCGGTGCTGGGCGTCGGTGCGGCTGCCGGCGGCGGCTGGGGCGTCGCGCGCGGCGGCGGTGGCGGCGCCATCTGGGGTGGGCGATCCATCACCACGGTGTCAGACACCGGGGGCGGCACCGCCCGCGTCAGCGGCGGCACGCCGTCCTTGGCGCCGAGATCGGAGAGCCAGCGGACGAGCTCGGTCTGTCCCACGGCGCGGAAGGCGACCCGCATGACCTGCTCGACGTCGATCAACATCTCGCCCGCCTGCTGGTACCGATCGCCCGGCGCCTTCGCCATCGCCTTGCGCATGACCCGATAGAGCTCGGGGTTCAGCCCAGGACGCGCTGTCTCCGGCGCGACGAAGTCACCGGCGCGGACCTGCATCAACGCCTCGTAGTCGGTCGGCGCTTCGAACGGCGAGCGCCGCACGATCATCACGTAGAGCATGGTGCCGAGCGAGAACAGATCGGAGCGCGCGTCG
This sequence comes from uncultured Pseudomonadota bacterium, assembly GCA_963778795.1. Lineage (GTDB taxonomy): Bacteria > Myxococcota_A > Polyangia > Fen-1088 > Fen-1088 > DASRQZ01. Next base: position 1,391,614 of record CAVZVU010000001.1, read on the forward strand.
AGATCGTGCCCCGAGGCCTGCTCGGGCGACATGAAGGCGATCTTGCCCTTGATGAGATTGCCAAGGCTCTGCTCCTGCTTGTTTTGCGCCTTGGCGATGCCGAAATCGGTCAGTTTGACCTCACCGTTTTCGCTCAGCAGGACGTTGTGCGGGCTGACGTCGCGGTGGACGATGCCCAGCGGCTGCCCGTCTCTCGACTTCGAGTGAGCGTAAGCCAGGGCACGACCGACCTCGGCGGTCACGTACAGCGCCAGCGCCGGCGGAAACGGGACGTTGGCGGCTATGGCGCGCTTGAGCACCTCGTCGAGCGTCCACCCGTCGACGAGCTCGAGCGCAAGGAAGTGCCGCCCGTCAGCCTCGCCGAGATCGAGAACCTGAACGATGTTGCTGTGGTAGAGGCTCATCGCGATGTGAGCCTCGTCGACGAGCATGTGGCGGAACTGCGGGTCCGAGTAGAACGTGTTGAAGATCCTCTTCAGGACCACCATCTTCTCGAAGCCCTGCGCGCCGCTCTGCTTGGCAAGAAACACCTCGGCGGTTCCGCCATCGGCGATCTTGCGCAGGATCGTGTATCGCGAGTGGGGGCTCATCACCAGGGTCAGGAACCTCAGGGAACTACGCTGAGCGAGACGCCAGCCAGACAAGTTAGCATGCGACAACCTCTTGATAACGGCTGATTTGCACGCCATCATGGCAAGGTGACTGCTTCGGGCTCCCAGGGGTACGAGGGACAGAGGAACTAGGCATGGGAAGCAAGACAGTGCTCCTGGTTGAGGATGATCTCGAGATACGAGACATCCTGCAGGATGTCCTAGAGGCCGACGGGTTCGACGTCTTCCCCGCGAGCAACGGCAAACAGGCGCTCGATTTCCTGAACCTCAATCAGCCTCAGAAGGCAGATCTCGTCATCCTTGATTTGATGATGCCGATGGTCTCGGGCTGGCAGGTGATGGAACAGATGCACCAGGATCCACGGCTGTCCCGGATTCCGATCCTGGTGCTGAGCGCGGTCGCGCGCGATAAGCCCGAGGGGGCGGCGGCGTTCCTGCGTAAGCCGTTCAACATCGATGCGTTCTGCGACGCGGTTCGTGACCACTTCTCCCGAGAAGAAGCCGCGCACACCTGAGCCGCGCCACGTCCTCGCGTTCGAGCCATAGCGGTCGTGGTGCCAGCCGTGGTGGGCCCGGGCCGTTGTTTGGCAAACGTCGACAACCGATTCCAACTCGGCTGCCCCAACTCGATTCTTGACAGTCGGGTGACCTTTGTAGAAAGGTGAGTCGCAATCCGGGCGGGGGGCGGGTCGGAAAGGTGTGTTGTGCGCGTCCAAAAGAACGGTGATTGGGTAGTCCCGGACTTTCGGGGCTCTTTGGAGCCATGCCGGCTCCCTGTCTGGCGGTTATTCCAGCCGAGCTGACGGTGGTTGCGGTCAACGCCGCCTTCCTGCGCGCAGCGGCCCTGAGCGAAGAGGACGTTCTCGGCGGCGTCTGGACGAGGTCTTCGCCGATGCCAGGCTGGACGCGGGCGCCTGGAACGCCACCCAGCACGCCGGTGCTCGACGTCGACGGGGGCGTCTCCTTCATCCTGCACGCGCTGGAGGACGTCACCGCGTTGACGCGCGCACAGCAGGAGCTGCGGGCGATGGAGCGGGTGGTCGCCGAGACGACGGCCGCACGTAACGAGGCGCAGCGGACGAGCCAGCTCAAGACCCGCTTCCTCGGCATGATATCGCACGAGCTCCGCACGCCGCTCACCGCCTTGTGCCTGCAGGTCGAGCGCATGCAGCGCAACGGGGCGTGCCTGGAGCAGCGGCAAAAGAGGCGCTCGAACGAATCGCGTTCTCCTCGACGCGCCTGCGCGAAATGATCGAGACTCTGCTCGAGTACGCGCGCATCGAGGGAGGTCACGTCGTGGTGAACGCCTCGCGCTTCGATCTCGGCGAGAGCGTCCAGCAGGTCGTCGAATATCATCGCATCACCGCCGAGCACCGCGGGCTGGATCTCGACTGCTCGGCCCAGTTACCGGCGCTGGTGAACAGCGATCGGCGGCTGGTCGAGCTGGTGATCTCCAACCTGGTCGACAACGCCATCAAGTTCACGACCGCCGGCCATGTCGCCGTGGCCTTGGGCCGGTCGGCCGAAGGGGCGCATCAGGTCGCGGTCTCGGACTCCGGGCCGGGGATCCCCGAGGCGCAACAGGACCGGATCTTCGAACCCTTCGAGCAGCTCGACGCGTCGTTGCCCCGGCACAAGCCAATCGGTATCGGGCTCGGGCTGGCGCTGGTGCGTGACATCGCCGGGGCCCTGGGCGGTCGGATCGAGCTGGTCTCGCGCCCGCGCGAGGGGAGCACCTTCACCTTCGTGCTTCCCGTCCCCAGGGACGAGACGCGCCCCTGAGGGAGATGAGAGCGGAAAAGGAGATGAGAGCGGAAAAGATGATGTCAGGCGGATCGGCGCCGGGCGCTGCCACGCGGGATCTGCCGGAGCCAGAGCAGCCGCAGCCGCTCGGTGAAGGGCAGCTGGCGGGTCTCCAGCCTCGGGTAGTCGGTCACCGGTAGGTCGGTCCGCTCCGATAGCTGCACGCTGTTCGGGTTGCGATGACCATAAGAGCGATCGATCTCGTCTTCCATTTCAGCCTCCTGCTGCTGCCACAGTGAGCTTCCGCGCCGATCGCCGTAACTCGGCGCGGAACCAGCGTGGACCAATCGGCAAAACTACGCAAGAGTCTCGATGCGAATTGGTCTCCGGCTAGGCGGCGGCTAGCTCCGGGACCTTGAGCCAGGCGTGCGCCGGTTTGGTCGGCTCTCCTTCGTGCGGAGCGAACGGGACGACGTTCGACAGCAGCTGGGTCCAGGCCGGGCCAAAGTCGCTCTTGGTCGCTTCGAACGACAGCAGGAAGAGGGCGCTATGCTCGGCGAGCGTCTCGAGCTGGACCTGCAGCGGGTGCTCCCCAGCGGCTCCGGTGAAGGCGCCGTCGACTTTGTAGAGCCCCTTGCCGGCCGGCGATGCGTTCCGTCCACGAAACGAAAAGAGCGGCGCCTCGGCCGAGCGGTTCGTCCCGATGTTGACGCTGGTGGCGTCGATCGCCAAGCGCACCTGAAGCTGATCCAGATCCGGGCCCATCAACACACCCGACTCCCAGTCCTCGAAGCGCCCGGTGAGCATCAAACCCTTGCCGGTGATGTCGAGCTCGATGGCCGCTGCGAGCCGGGGCGCGCTGCCGCCGTCGCGGTCGAGGGCACCACCGCCCTCAGCCATACCGCCGCCAGCCTGCTCGCGTGTCTTGGTCTCAATCGCGTTGTTTTCCATCAGGCCGTACTTATACACGCCGATGGTTGCGTCTAGTCGCGGTGGCGATCCCGCAGCTTTGCGGCGCGGCCCGGTATGGTTGACGCGTGCGCCGCCGTGCTTAATCACGGGGCGTGGCAACGCCCGCCGAAGTTGAAGCGAAATCGACCCTTTATCCGTGCAGCGCCTGCGGCGCCACCAATCGAATCGTGGGCTCACGCGTGGGTGACGACCCGCAGTGCGGGCGCTGCCACAAGAAGATCTTCCCGCGCCATACGGTGGCGGTCACCGACGACAGCTGGCAGCGCGAGGTCGAGCAGAGCCCGATCCCGGTGCTGGTCGACTTCTGGGCGCCCTGGTGCGGCCCGTGCCGGACCGTGGGGCCGATGCTGGAAGAGATGGCCCAAGAGCGCGGCGGCAAGCTGAAGATCGCCAAGCTCAACGTCGACGAGAATCCGCGCCTGTCGGCTCGATTCGGCGTCCAGGCGATCCCGACCATGATCCTGTTTCGCGGTGGGGTCGAGGTGGATCAGATCCGCGGCGCGGTTCCCAAACCGGTCCTCGCCGGCCGGCTGGCACGGTTCATGGTCTAGCTCGGAACCCTCAAAGGGTTCCGAACCTCCCGTAGCTCGGAACCCTCAAAGGGTTCCGAACCTCCCGCGCCTCTGGAAGCAAGCACCTCAAGGGTCGACCGCCTCGAATGCGCTGACCGGGACCCGCTTGAGGTCGTTGATCTCGTCGTCGGACCAGCTGGCGTTGATCTCGCTCTGGAAGAAGAGGGTGCTCGACCGGCTGCCGTTGTCGGCAAGGATCAAACCGTACTTCTTGAACGCGCGCAGAAACGCTTGCGCCGTCGGCTTGTAGCCCTTGATGTCGAAGCTGGCCTTGAGTCGGATGCGCAGGCCCATCGGCGGCGCATTGACGTTGCCGGCGCAGCCGGCCGGCACGGCCGCGTGGCTTGCGGGCGCGACGCTGCGGTTGGTGGTGCAGGGGAGGGTGAAGCGAATCGCGTGGGTGATCGCGCCCGCCGCGTACTCGGAATAGCGGGCGAGCCCGGCGTAGACCGAAAGGCCGGAGGCGTCGGCCGACGTCCAGCCGTCGGGTCGCTGGCCCTGGCTCTTCCGGGTCAGATCCCAGTGCGTGCCGTTGGCGCAGATCCACTTGCCTGCATAGTGGCAGGACCAGCCTTCGTAAAGCTGGCAGGTTCCCTGCTGCACGGTCAGCAGGTGGCAGTCGCCGCTGCAGTTCGTCGGATCACCCCCTCGATCAGCGCCACGCTGGCCGCGGGAAAGGGGTAGGGGCCGGGATCGCTCTCGTCGGGGAATTCGCTGAAGGTGACCGGGAGCGGCGGTTGGTTTGCGGGCACGGTGTTGATCGGGATGCCGTAGGTGCTGCCGAAGTCGGGGTGGATGTTCACGTTGCCCAGCAGCGCCTGAACCTTGGCCATCATGGTGGCGTTGGCCGGTTTGGCCGATACGTCGCTGTTCCAGGCGTCGTCGGGCGTGAAGAGGGGACACGGAACGGCGATGACGGCGTGTCTGCGGGTGGAGCAGCCCACCGTCGCCAGCGCCGACGCGACGACGACTGTCACTGCTGCGCCCGCCAATGCCGCGCCGATCGGCTGTTTGGGCCGCATGGACCTTTCAATCGTACCCCAGGGCAAAAATTGAAACGAGGTTCTGGCCGACGCGGTTTGCCTCCCTCCTCGCGCCGGTCAGGCGGCGGCGAGGGTGATCAGCAGCTGGCCCGGCACGACCTCGGCCCCCTGGGCGCAGTGGACTGCCAGCACCGTTCCGTCGGACGGCGCCGCCACCGGGGTCTCCATCTTCATGGTCTCGAGCACGACGACGCGGTCGCCGGCGCGCACCCGATCGCCCGGCTTCACCATCAGCTGCCACACGCTGCCGGGGACCTCGGCGCGGACTGCCGTCGCCCCCGCGGGCACGACCTCGCCATTCGCCACGCCCGCCGCCTCGGCGCCGTCGCCGTCGCCGTCACCGTCTTCTTGCGCCGTCGTCGCCTGCGGCATCGCCGCCCAGCGCTCGCGCTCGGCCTCGAAGGCGGCCTGCTGGCGCTGCTTGAAGGCGTCGATCGACGGCGCGTGATCGCGCAGGAAGGCGCGATAGTCGGCCAGGCGAAAGCGTGGTCTCCTCGATCCGCAGGCGCGCCTTGCCCGCGCGGGAAGTCGTCGCGCAGGTCCAGCAGCTCCTGCTCGCTCGACCGGATAGAAGCGGATCTGATCGAAGAAGCGCAGCAGCCACGGCTTGCCGTCGGGGAACTCCGGCGTCTCGTGCGAAGCGGTTCCACATCTGCACCGTGCGGCCGACGAACTGGTAGCCGCCCGGCCCTTCCATGCCGTAGACGCACAGGTAGGCGCCGCCGATGCCCGACGGCGTTCTCCGGCGTCCAGGTGCGCGCCGGGTTGTACTTGGTGGTGACCAGGCGATGGCGCGGATCGAGCGGCGTGGCCACCGGCGCGCCCAGGTAGACGTCGCCCAGGCCCAGCACCAGGTAGCTGGCGTCGAACACGATCTCGCTGCACCTCGTCGATGCTGTCGAGCCCGTTGATGCGGCGGATGAACTCGATGTTGCTCGGGCACCAGGGCGCGTCGGCGCGCACCGACTGCATGTACTTCTGCGATGGCCAGCCGCGTCGCCGGGTCGTCCCACGACAGCGGCAGGTGCACGATGCGCGACGGGCACCTCGATGTCGTCGGTGCGCGGCAGCGTCGCGCTTCGGCCTCGGCCAGCGAGTCGCAGCAGCCGCTCGCGCGGCAGCCGCCGGTCGTCGTAGTGGATCTGCAGCGAGCGGATGCCCGGCGTCAGATCGATGATGCCGGGCAGGCGCCGGCGCGCCAGCGCTTCCATCAGCGCGTGCACGCGGAAGCGCAGCGCGAGGTCGAGCACCATCGGCCCGTACTCGACCAGCAGATTGCGTCGCCGTCCTGGCGGACGGTCACCGCCGGTCGCTCGTCGCGCGCCGGATCGTGGCGCAGGATCGGGCCGCGCGTGCGGCGTGCGCGGCGGCAGCGGTCGGGATCGCGCCGGCTCGAGCGCGCGTCGGTCGCGCGCGGCGTCGCCGGCGCGGCTCAGCGTCGCGAGCGCGCTCTGCTGCGCGGCCAGCAGGCGCGCGCTTCGTCGAGCGCGACGGCGCGGAAGCGCACGCGGTCGCCGGCCTTGAGCTGGCCCATCTTCCACAGCTCGGCGGCGACGATCGTCGCCGGACAGACGAAGCCGCCCAGGCTCGGGCCGTCCGGCCCGAGGATCACCGGCATGTCGCCGGTGAAGTCGATGGTGCCGATGGCGTAGGCGTTGTCGTGGATGTTGGACGGGTGCAGCCCCGCCTCGCCGCCGTCGCGGCGCGCCCAGCTGCGGCTTGGGGCCGATCAGGCGCACGCCGGTGCGGCTGGAGTTGTAGTGCACCTCCCAGTCGGTGGCGAAGAACGTCGCGATGTCGTCGGCGCGTGAAGAAGTCGGGCGCGCCGTGCGGGCCGTCCAGCACGGCGATCTCCCACTCGGTCGGTCAGCGCGGGCACCAGCGCCGCCGGCAGCCGCGCGGCGTCGGCATCGGCGCGGCGACCGGTCGCCGCCGGCGCCGATGTGCAGCACGTCGCCCGGCGCGCAGCGCGCGCCCGCCGTGGCCGCCGAAGCGGCCCAGCGTGAAGGTGGCGCGGCTGCCGAGGTAGCCGGGCACGTCGAAGCCGCCGCGCGACCGCCAGGTAGGCGCGGCTGCCCGGGCCCGCGCACGCGTCCGCAGCTGCAGCACGCTGCCCGGCGGCGACCGGCACCGCCTGCCAGCGCGGCGACGCGGCTCGCCGTCGAGCGTCGCCGCCATGTCGGCGCCGGTCAGCGCGATCATCGCGGTCGCGGTGAAAGCGCAGCGTCGGTCCCGCCAGCGTGCACTCGAGCGCCGGCGCGCCCTCGGCGGTTGCCGACCAGGCGGTTGGCCAGGCGGAACGACGAGCGCGTCCATCGGCCCCGACGGCGGCACGCCGACGTCCCAGTAGCCGAGCCGGCCCGGGATAGTCCTGCACCGTGGTCTGCGTGCCCGGCTCGAGCACCTCGACCGTCGACGGCGCGTAGGCGAACGCCGTCGAGCAAGCGCGTGTGGACCGCGCCGGCGCGGAACTCCGGCGTGTCGATCACCTGGCGCAGGTAGTCGAGGTTGGTCTCGATGCCGTCGACGCGCGTGTCGCGCGAGCGCCGCGGCCAGTCGCTGCGACGCGCCTCGTCGCGCGTCGCGCCGCGCGCGATGATCTTGGCCAGCATCGGATCGTAGAACGGCGTCACCTCGGTGCCGCGCTCGACCCAGGTCGTCGACTCGCGCACGTCGCGTCGGGAAACGCCACGTCGGTCAGCAGGCCGGCGCTCGGCTGGAAATGCCGCGCGCGGGTCCTCGGCGTAGAGGCGCACCTCGATGGCGGCGCCCGCGGCTCGGCGCGCCAGCGTCGTCGAGCGGCGGCAGCTCGCCGGCCGCCAGCCGCACCATCCATTCGACCAGGTCGACGCCGGTCACCTCCTCGGTGACGCCGTGCTCGACCTGCAGGCGCGTGTTCACCTCGAGGAAGTAGAAACTGCCCGCGTCGGCATCGAGCACGAACTCGACGGTGCCGGCCGAGCGGTAGCGCGCCGCCGCGCCCCAGCGCGCGCCGCCGCGCCGGCGAGCGCGTCGCCGCAGTCCGGGCGGCAGGCCCGGCGCCGGCGTTTCCTCGATCACCTTCTGGTTGCGCCGCTGCAGCGAGCAGTCGCGCTCGCCCAGCGCCAGCACCTCGCCCTGCGCCGTCGCCGAAGATCTGCACCTCGATGTGGCGCGCGCGCGCGACGCAGCTTCTCGAGGAACACGCCCGGCGTCGCTGAAGTTGGCCCGCGCCAGCCGCTCGACCGCCTCGAAGGCCGCCGCCAGCTCGGCCGCGTCGTCGCAGCAGCGCATGCCGATGCCGCCGCCGCCGGCCGTGCTCTTGAGCATCACCGGATAGCCGATGCGCGCGCGCCTCGCGCTGCGCCTCGTCGACGTCGGCCAGCAGCCCGCTGCCGGGCAGCAGCGGCACGCCGCAGCGCTGCGCGCCAGCTCGCGCGCCGCGTGCTTGAGGCCGAAGTCGCGCATCTGCTCCGGCGTCGGGCCGATGAAGGCGATGCCCGGCCGCCTCGCAGGCCTCGGCGAAGTCGGCGTTCTCGCTCAGGAAGCCGTAGCCGGGATGGATCGCCTCGCGCCGGTCGCGCGCGCGGCCGTCGAGGATCGCGTCGACGTCGCAGGTAGCTCTCGCGCCGCGGGCGCCGGGCCGAGGCAGCACCGCCTCGTCGGCCATGCGCGACGTGCAGCGCGTGCGCGATCGGCCTCGGAGTAGACGGCGACCGACGCCGACGCCCATCCGGCGCAGCGTGCGGAGGATGCGGCAGGCGATCGCGCCGCGGTTGGCGATCAGGACCTTGTTGAACATCGTTAGCGCCGGCCGGCCGTCCCAGATCAGCAGGCGCACCGGCGTCGGGTTGTAGGCGTTGCACGGGTTGTTGAGCTGCGGGCAGTTGGAGATCAGCACCAGCACGTCCATCTCGGCGCGCATCTCGACGTAGCGGCCCGGCGCCGGAGATGCCGTCCGCGAACGTCAGGCCGCCCTCGGGCGTCACCGGCACGTTCATGAAGAAGTTGATGTTGCTGGCCAGGTCGCGCTTGTTCATGCCGCGCCCGAGCGCGGCCAGCGCCAGCAGGAAGCTGTCGCGGCAGCTGTGCATGTAGCTTCTTGTCGAGCGCGTAGCGCACCGTGTTGCTCTCCGCCGAGCAGGCGCCGCCCAGCGTGTCGTGCCGGCCGCAGGTGTCGGCGACGATGGTCAGCAGCGGCGCGGCCCTCGCTCGACAGCAGCGCGCGTGCCGGTCGTCAGGTAGAGGTTGCCCTGCGCGCGGATGGTGTCGCACGGCGCTGTAGCGCTCGTCGGGGTCGTGCGCGTTGTAGAACAGCGTGTCGACGGCCTGGTTGCCTTCGAGGTCGACGATGCGGAAGATCTGCCCGCGCCGTAGGTCGTGCGTGAAGCCCCGTCCCGCGGGGACGACCTCGTCGAAGACCGCGCGCGCCGGGTCGAGCGCGCTCTCCTTGAGCGCGAAGCGTCGGCTCACGACGCATCTCGCTCGGCGGGCGTAGGCTTCGGTGAGCGCGAAGCCGCGCGCGTTCTCGGGCCGCGACAGGCGGCACGCGTCGTCGTCGCGCGGCGCCGCCGCCCGCCCGATGGTGAGCGCGATCGTCCGGCGGCGCGTAGCTGGTCGCCGGATCGAGCGGGTGGGGCGTGTTCGACAGCACGACCAGCGTGTTCATCTCGAAGCGCAGCGCGACGCTGCGGCCCGGTCGCGCGCGCTCGCGTTCCGACGCCGGCACCCAGGCCAGGGCGCCGTCGTCGCCGACGCGCACCTTCACGAAGAAGTTCACCGCCGACGCCCAGGTCGCGCTTGCCCAAGCCCGTGCTTGCCGAGCTCGACCAGGAAGTTGTCGCGCGCGTTGCGGTAGAAGTCGTTGCGGCGCTCCTGATAGCTGCCCTCGCCGAAGCGCGCGCGCGTCGCCGCCGCGTCGCCGAAGCCGGAGATCGTGTCGTGCCAGCCGGCGGTGTCCTCGACGATCGACGCCAGGATGCGCCCCATGTCGGAGTAGAGCACGCGGCCCGCGGTCAGGAAGGCGGTGTGCTGCGCCTTGAGCGTGTCGGGCATGTTGTAGCGCTCGAGCGGATCGTCGGCGTTGAAGAACAGCGCCGCCACGGCCGCGCGCCCGGTCGGGATCGGTGAGGCGCAGCAGCTGCCCGCGCCGCATGCGGCGCGACCAGGCGCCGCCGCCGCGCAGCAGCTCGGTCGTCGCTTCGGAACTGTCGGTGGTGGCAGCGGGCGGCGGGCTGGCGGGGCTCATTCGACGTCGTCTCCGACCACGCGTCATTCGTATCATGGGAATGCGGTCTTGTGCTTGCGCCGACGGGCGGGTGGATCAGCTCCTGAAGATGGCGGCGCGCCGCCATGAACGTGGGCGAGAGAAATTGCTCGGGCGTGCGCGGCCGCGGCACCGGCACCTCCATCAGCTCGCGCACGCGTCCCGGGTGCGCGTCCAGCACGAGGATGCGATCGGCCAGGTAGACCGCCTCGTCGAGATCGTGGGTGATGAAGACGATGGTGACGTCGACCTGCTTCCAGATCTGCAGCAGGTACGACTGCATCTGCGCGCGCGTCTGCGCGTCGAGCGCGCCGAACGGCTCGTCCATCAGCAGGATGCGCGGGCCGCGGCGCCAGCGCGCGCGCGATCGCCACCCGCTGCTTCATGCCGCCCGACAGCTGGTGCGGGTAGGCGTCGGCGAACTTTCGCAGCCCGACCAGCTCGATCCAGTCGCGCGCCTCCTCCTCGGCCGACGACCGCGAGTGCTCGGGCGACAGCTCGAGCCCGAACATGACGTTCTTGGTGACGGTGAGCCAGGGGAACAGCGTGTAGCCCTGGAAGACCATGCCGCGATCCGGGCCCGGCCCCGAGACCTGCTTGCCGTCGAGCAGCACCTGGCCCGCGGTCGGCTCGTCGAGGCCGGCGAGGATGCGCGCCAGCGTCGACTTGCCGCAACCCGAGGGGCCGATCACGCACATGATTTCGCGCCGGTGCGCGCGGAAGCTGATGCGGTCGAGCGCGCGCGTCGTGCCGCCGTCGCGCGCCGCGAAGTCCTTGACCAGGTCGCGCACCTCCAGGATCACCGGGCGCTCCTTGAGGCGCGCGAAAGCGCTCCGCGACCTCGGGCGTCTGCTCGGTGTAGTCGGGCAAGCGCGTCGACGAATCGCGCGTCGCGCGATCGTGCGATCGTGCGACGTTCGACAGCCGGCCTTGCGCGCCAGCGACGCTCACGACACGACCTCGCCGGCGTGAATCGCCGGTTCCTCGGCGGGGGACCCGCCATCGCTTCCGCCGCCGCCGCCGCGACGACCGCCGCGCGCCGGTCGCCGCCGCGCGTGAGGAGCTTCATCACCGGCGACAGCCACCCGGCGCGCGACGTGCGCATCCAGGGGAACAGCTGCCGCCCGATCGACGCCAGGATCACGTCGGTGAACAGGCCGATGAGGCCGATCAGGATGATCGACGCGAAGACCCGGTCGTAGGCGCGGTACTTGGCCTGCTGGTTGATGAAGAAGGTGATGCCCGGAGCTGACGCCGATCAGCTCGGCGACGATCAGGTACGTCCACGCCCAGCCGAGCAGCACGCGCATGTCGGTGTACAGATCGGTGACGATGCCGGGCACCACCACGCGCAACAGCAGCTGGCGCGGCTTGGCGCCCAGCGTCTGCGCCGCCTCCAGCAGCGCGGGGTCGAGCCGGCGCGTGGTGTTGGCGACGACCAGGACCTGCTGAAAGAACGTGCCGATGAAGATGATGGCGATCTTGGGCGCGTCGTTGATGCCCAGCACCGCCACCGCCAGCGCGCCGAACGCCGGCGCCGGCAGGTAGCGAAAGAACTCGATGAACGGCTCGGTCAGGCGCGACATCGCCGGCAGCGCGCCGCACAGGATCCCCAGCGGGACGCCGACCAGCGACGAGATCAGGAAGCCCCAGAAGATGATCCCGATGCTGTGCAACAGCGCCTGGTGCAGCCAGGGCTCGTCGGGGCGCGCGGGCGGCGTGGTGAACCCGGTCACCAGCGCGCGCGCCACCTCGTGCGGCGCCGGGCAGAAAAACCGGGTTGGCGTCGCGACGCCGCGCGCCTGCCGTCCGCCGCGCGCCGCGACCTGTTGGTTCTCGGCGCGGAAGGCGTCGCCCTCGACGAGCTGGTCCGGCGTCATCCAGTCGACGTCGCCGGGGTCGGAGACCCGGATCATCGGGTGCCAGATGAACGGCACGTAGCTGACCAGGCACCAGAGCGCCGATCGGCAGCAGGAACGCCAGCGCGCCGAGCGTCGTCCGCCGTCGCGGCGGCAGCTCGCCGAACGGGCGGAGCCAGTCGCGCCGGCCGCGCGGCCATCGCGCCTCTATTGTCGCGGCGCGCCGCTTGCGGCGCGCCCAGCGCCTCGCGCAACAGCGAGCCGTCGAGGTACTCGGCGACCGGCTGCGGCTTGGCGTAGACCTTGTTGGCGACGTTGAACTCGTCGGCGACCATGCCCGAGCCGTACAGCGACTCCAGGCCGTCCTTCTTCTCGAAGCGCGCCAGCGCCTCTTCCGGCGTCAGGAAGCGCGTGCCCGGCAGGAACTTGGCGTACTCGTCGGGCGGCACGCCGGCGCGGCCCGCCATGATCTTCACCGCCTCGTCCTTGTTGGCCGGGATCGCGTCACGAAGGCGACGATGCGGTTCCAGACCTTGACCACCTTGACCCAGTCGTCGCGCCGGCGTCGGCCAGGCTCTTGGGGCTGACGCTGACCAGGTCGTAGATCAGGCCCGGCAGATTCGGCGCTGGTGAAGATCGCCTTCGAGCCGGCGACCGCCTTCAGCGCCTGCCCCGCGTTCGGCTGCCAGGCGCCGATCGCGTCGACGTCCTTGGACGCCAGCGTCTGCGCGGTCTGGTGCGTCGGCACGTTGACCAGCTTGACGTCGGTCTCCTTCAGGCCCGCCTTCTCCAGGCCCTTGAGCAGCAGGAGGTGCTCGACCAGGCCGATCTCGAGGCCGATCTTCTTGCCCTTGAGCCCCTTGAGGTCCTTGATCCCCGGCTGCGCGACGATCATGTCGTTGCCGTTGCTGTAGTCGGTGACCAGGATGCCGACGCTGCGCGCGCCCGGGGCGCCGGTGACCAGCGCGTCGCCGATGGTCACCATGACCGCGTCGACCTTGCCGGCGGCGAACGCCTCCATCGACGGCGCGTACTCGAACCAGTCGAACTTCGACGTCGACGCCGGCTTCCTTGAACCAGCCCTTCTGGATGCGCGATCTCGAACGCGGTCCAGCCCGGCCAGTCGCTGTAGGCGATCTTCAGCGGCGGCTTGGCGGCCGGCGCGGGCGGCGGCGGGGGTGTCGGCGCGGCGACCGGCGCCGGCGCTGGTGCCTCGGTCTTCTGACAGGCGAGGCCCGAGCCGGCGAGGCCGGCGCAGGCGATGAACAGGAACGCAATGCCTCGGGGCTGTGACCGTCGCAGTGTGGACCGCATGGGACTCCTTTTCGCCCGCGCGCTTGGGGGCGAGACAGGGGCATAGTACCCACGGCAGGTAAACGCCGCGTTTCAGTGAGACAAATACGAAGTAAATTGCGCGTCGGCGGCGCCAACCTGAATCCGAGTGCCGCTCACCACTCGCCGCGGTTCGGTCGCGAAAGCCAGGGCTCGCGCTTTTCCAGCGCCGGCCCGCGCTGCAGCAGCTCGACTGAGTGTCCGTCGGGAGACTTGATGAACGCCATTCGCCCATCCCGCGGTGGGCGCAGCACCTCGATGCCCGCCGCTTCGATGCGCGCGCAGAACTGATAGATGTCGTCGACCTCGAACGCGAGGTGGCCGAAAAATCGTCCGGTCGGGTAGGGCTCGGCCTGGTCCCAGTTGTAGGTCAGCTCGAGCTCCGCCGGATCGCCCTCGGCGCCTGAGCCAACAAACACCAGGGTGAACCGCCCGGCTTCATTCTTCTGCCGGCGCAGCTCGCGCAGACCCAACGCGCCGAAGAAGGTCAGCGCGGCGTCGAGATCGCGCACGCGCAGCATCGTGTGGAGGTATCGCATGGCGCCGAATCTACCCGTTCCCGCGCTGCTGGTCAGCCGTGGCGGGGCGGCGCGTTGGACGCGCGGCGCCGCGCGACGCGCAGTGTGCGCCCCGCCGCATTCGACGTCGCTTCACGCACAACAGATTTCCTCCGCACCGTTGCCGAAGTCACAACAGCGTGCGGCGATCACGGGGTGTGGACCCGCAAGAAACCGCCATCTATGTCCAAAGGAACTGTTGGCCTACTTACTGCTTATCTGTGAAGCAATGTCGGGTCGCCATACGACTCGTCAACAAAGGAGACCGCGAATGTACGACCGCGCGATGCGCCCGAAGATGATCACGAAGGCATTGGCCCTGCTCGTCGGCCTGTCGATCGGGCCCGCTGCGACCAACGCGCGCGCGGCGACGACGCTGATGTCCGACGACTTCAGCGACGGCGACGCAGCCGGCTGGACGCCGACCGCCGCCGCCGAGTGGTCGGTCGCCAGCGACGGAACCGAGTTCACCTATCATCGGACCGCGTCGTCCGCGACCTGGAACGACAGCCTGATCGGCCAGTACTCCTGGACCGACACCTCGGTCGAGGCGACGGTCAAGGTGAATCGCTGGCTGTCCGCCGGCGATCCCACGTACCTGGCGGCGGTCTACGCGCGCTATTCGGGCAACTCACCGTCGACGACCAACGGCTATTTCGTCACCGTGCGCGGCGACGGCTCGATCGGCATCAACAAGCGCACAAACGGCGTCAACACCACGTTGTCGAGCTTTCCCGCCGCCGGAATGATCGCCGGATCCTTCTACCGCGTTCGGCTGGAGGTCATCGGCGCCAACCCGGTGCGATTGAACGCCTACCTGAACGGCGTTCTGCGCGTCACCGCCGTCGACGCCAACTCGTGGATCGCCAACGGCCAGGTCGGTGTCGGGACGTTCGGCACCGACGCGTCGTTCGAGAGCGTCGTGGTGACCGCCGGCGACGTCATCGGCGCCGAGAGCTGGATGTCGTACTAGCGCTCGCTCCGGCTGAGCCGGGCCTCCCGACGAAAATATCGACGCTGAGCTGGATTCGGACGCGGTTTTGCATCGCGGCGTTGCATCCGAATCGAAGGACCTCCAGGAAAGGATCCCCATGCGCATTCCATTGACGTACTCCCGAGTCACCTCGGCGCTATTGGCCGGAGCGACGTTTGGCCTGCTATCGATCAGCGGGCACGCCGCTACCACGTTCTCGGACGACTTCGAGGACGGCAACTCGTCGGGCTGGACGGCGGCGACACCATCCGAGTGGGTGGTGGTCACCGACGGCAGCGTCAAGGCGATTGCAGCGCAACGTGACCACGGCGTCCTACAACGACGTCCTCGGCCCGGCGATGAGCAGCGCCGACCAGGACATCGAGATGAAGGTCAAGGTCAACGCCTTCAGCTCGTCGAGCTCGAGCTACCTCGCCGGTGTCTATGCCCGGCACTCGGGGATCCAGTCGGGCACGGGCGCCAACGCCTACTTCGCCGTCGTGCGCGGCGGCGGCTCGATCGCGATCGATCGTCGCTACAACGGCACCCTGAGCACGCTGACCAGCGTCGGCGCCAGCATGGTGACCGGCACCTGGTACACGATTCGACTTCACGGTCACCGGCACCAACCCGGTGACGCTGAACATGTACGTGAACGGCGTGCTCAAGAAGACCTACTCCGATACCAGCAGCCCGATCACCGCCGCCGGCAAGGTCGCGTTCGGCACCTACGGCGCCAACGCCGAGTTCGACTACGTGACCGTCGGCGGCGCCGCAGCGACCGGCACGGGCGGCGCGACCGGCACCGGCGGCAGCACCGGCGGCACGACCGGTACGGGCGGAGCGACGGGCACGGGCGGCGCGACCGGCACCGGCGGCGCGGTCGCCGGCGGCACGCCGAACGCGCCCCAGACCCTGATGGTTCCCCCGGTGTCGACCACCAGCACCGGCACGACCTTGATCTGGTCGAAGCCCTCCACCTACTCCAACGTCGCCAGCTACAACGTCTACAAGGCGGGCGCGCTGCTCGGCAACACGACCAAGCTGTTCTACACGGTGACCGGCCTGGCGCCGAGCACCACCACCAGCTTCACCGTCAAGGCGGTGTCGGGCAGCGGCGTGCTGTCGTCCGACAGCAACGCGGTGTCGGTGACGACGCCGGCGGCGCCCACGGTGATCAACGTGACCTCGTCGCCCTACCTGGCGTCGACCTCGGCGACCGGCGCGGCCAACGCGCTGGCGATCCAGAACGCCATCGCCGCCTGCCCCGCGGGCGGCACGGTGCTGATCCCCAGCGGCACGTTCACGTCGGGCGCGATCTTCCTCAAGAGCAACATGACCCTGCAGATTGACGGCACGCTGAAGGGCAGCGACCTGCTGGCCGACTATCCCTTCACCAGCATGCGCTTCCCGTACTACCCGAACGGCAACTACATGGGCCTGGTCAACGCGTACACCACGACCTACGGGTCGCTGAGCAACATCCGCATCGCCGGCACCGGCACCATCGACGGTGGCACTTACAGCAGCGGCGCCACCCTGACGACGCTGGGGACGCTGCAGACCAACGCCAAGGGCGACACCGCGCGCGGCGATCTGATCACCGCCAAGGGGGTCAACGGTCTGTTCATCGGCGGCGGGCTCACCATCGTGCACCCGTCGGAGCACACCATCTTCGCCAGCTACAACACCAACGTCACGGTCAACGGCATCAACGTCAGCACCTACGGCATCCACAACGCCGACGGCATCGACCTGGCGACCACCGACACGGCGTACATCTTCAACTCGACGTTCGACACCGGCGACGACTGCATCAACTTCAACGCCGGCACCAGCGCGCCCGGCGTCACCGAGAACCGGCCGGACAACAACATCCGCGTGTTCAACGTCGTCACCAACCGCGGCCACGGCGGCGTGGTCTTCGGCAGCTTCACCGCCGGCTGGATCAAGAACGTGCTGGTCGAGGATTCGACCTTCAACGGCACCGACATCGGCCTGCGCTTCAAGACCGGCTCGGATCGCGGCGGCGGCTCGACGCTGGTCACGGCGCGCGACATCACCATGACCAACATCGCCACCGACGCCATCCTGTTCGACAGCAACTACCCGGCCGGCAGCGGCTACGCCTCCGCCAGCGTGCCCGGCGTGTTCCAGACCATCACGCTCAGCAACATCACGGTCTCGACCGCCAAGGGTTACGGCCTGTGGATCCACGGCCTGTCGAACATGCAGCACAACCACATCAACCTGACCAACGTGTCGATCACCAAGACCAAGGGCGCGTCGATCGATCAGTTCAACAACGGCGTGTTCACCGGGCTGTCGTTCCTCAGCAACTCGCAAAGCACCGTCTGGACGGTCAGCAACGCCAGCGCCATCAGCTGCGTGAGCTGCTCGCCCAGCTACCCGTAAGCGGCTGCGCCGCGAGCCGGATAAGAACAAACGCCAAGACGCCACAGACGCCAGAGTCCGGATTCTCAAGAGTCCGGACCTGGCGTCTTTGGCGTCTTGGCGTTTAATCGAACGGCGTTGGGGCTAGCCCCTCGCCCGCCAGCGCTGCTGGTGCTCGCTGACCAGTCGTTCGACGTCGCCCCAGTCGGCTGCCTGCGGAGCGGCGATGTGTCGGTTGGTCGAGTTGCGGAAGACGATCGTCTCGTGGCCGTCGGCGCGCAGCGCCTCGACGTTGTCGGGCGAGTCCTCGACGTACAGATCGGCGCCGACCGCCGCCTTGTCCTTCATGAAGCAGAGGTCCCAGTACGGGATGCCGTGGTGCTCCAGCCAGGCGGTGGTCTGGGTCACCGCTTCTTCGTGGAAATACTTCACGTACAGGCGGTGGGTGATGATGCGGATGCGCACGTCGCTCTGGGAGATCCGCCGCAGCGCCGCCGGCGCGCCCGGCATCGGGGTCAACTTGCGGAACAGCTCGCGTTGCGTGACCGCGAACCGGTGCAGATCCTCGTAGCCACCGGCGGCCTCGAGCCCCCACTCCGTCAGGCCGTACGACACCTCCATCGGCAGCGAATCGGCCGTCACCCCCAGCCACTCGGCGGCGATCGGGCGCAGCCCCGCGTAGAAGTTGGCGACGACGCCGTCGAGATCGACGCCGAGCACGAACTGCTTGCCGGACGACGGCGCGGTCATCGGCGTCGATTGTGCCGACAAATCCGGTTCACGCAACCGCGGCGCGCGCTTGCGCCGGCGGGCGCGCCATTCTAGAAATCGGCGCATGCCGTTCGTGCGATTGACCCGCCGCTCTGGCCGCCCGGCCGACGAGAACCGCCGCTTGCTCGACGCCGTCCACGGCGCGCTGGTCGAGGCGTTCAAGATCCCCGACGCCGATCGCCATCAGATCCTGGTCGAGCACGATGCTGCGTCGTTCGAGATCACCGCCGATCGAACCGACGCCTTCACGCTGGTCGAGATCATCGCCTTTCCGGGGCGCTCCGTCGGCGCCAAGCGCGCGCTGTTCCAGTCGCTGGCGCGCCGGTTCGACGCGGCCGGCGTCAGTCCGAGCGATCTCTTCGTCGTGATCAGCGAGCCGCCGCTCGAGAACTGGAGCCCGCGCAACGGCGTCTCTTCTGTCGACGCGAAGCCGGGCTTCAAGCTCGACGTCTGATCTGGACGTCTGACCTGGACGTCTGATCTGGACGTCTGATCGGCACGTCACATCGACCAGGACCAGCGTCCCAGGGTCACGCGTCGCGTGCGGTGCGCTTCGAAGACGTGGCTGAAATGCTGCGGCTTTGCTCGCACCGGGGCGATCGGCGTCAGGGTTCCGGTGACCCGCAGGCGCGTCGGCGTGGCCGAGGTCACCGCGTGCGCGCGATAGAAGAAGCCACGCGCGGTCCGGCGGACGCCCCCCTGGTGCACGACCAGATCCTCGACGTCGACCGCGACGCGCGGCACGGAAATCTCGGTCGCGCCGTCGGCTTCGACGACCAGATCGGTGAGCTCGAATGACTGCGCGGCGTCCCCCTCGGGCACCGTTCCGATGATCAGAAGATCGTAGGGGGGGCCGTAGCTCACGAACCCGAGGAACGCGGGATTGCCCCAGGCCTTGCCGGTCGGCGAGCTTTGGATGCGCACCGTCGCGAGCGGGATCGCGAAGCGCTCGCACTCGACATAGTCGATCTCACGCTTGAAGCCGAGCCCGCCGGCGAGGACGAGCGCGATCACCAGCGAGATCCCGACAGCGCCGCCCGACAGAAAGACCCGCCGAACGGTGGGGCCGTTGCCGTACCGCCGCAGCAACTGCACCGCATAGTCGCGTGTCGTACGCGCGGGCGATTGTTCCTCGCCCCGCTCGGCGACCGTGCCGGTCCCTGTGGTCGGCTCGTTTTCGGAGCCGTCCCCGCCCCAAGCGACCATGTGCGCATCATGCCAGAAAGCGACGCGATCAAGGCCCAGGAACCAAACAGGAACAAAACAATCGCAACGGACGATTGCCGCGAGCGGGCGACGGTGTCGTTCGGATCGGGGGTGGCCCCGAGAGCGAAATCGCCGCCGTTGCGCGGCGGCGGAGCAAACGCGAGATTTTTTGAGCTGTTTTCCGGCTTCGATGTCTCGCCTCGCCAGCCACGCGCGTCGCGTGATACGGTGCGACCACCGACGCGGGTCGTGCGCGGTGGGCGGCGCCGGCGGGGGCTTTTTTTTTCGCTTGCAGCCAAGACCCTGGCTCCGGAGGACTGCCGTGAAAACGGGACAGCAGGTCGACATTCTCGAAGGCGGTTCCGCGGCGTTGATGCAGCCGCTGGCCATGGCGCTGGCGCTGGTGCTGCTGCCGGTGCTGATGGTCGCCGGCTGCGGGGCCGGCGGAATGGGCGGCGCGGACGGCGTCGGTGGGGGCGTGGCGACGGGCAGCGGTGGGACCGGTCCCGTCAGCGGCGCCGGTGGCAGCTCGACCACGAACCCGCAGCCGGACGCTGGGACGCCGATGCCGGGCGCCGACGGCGGCAACCCGAATATGCCGCCGATCAGCATGCCGGTCGCCGGCGTCGCCGCAGGCAGCGCATGCGTTCCTCTCTGCGTCACCAGCGGCGTGACCGAGGGTGACTACGGATACGAGAACGGCAAGTCTTGCATCGTCAAAGGCACCTATACCGCGCTGATCAGCCAGCCGTGCAGCGTCGGCACGCCGCCGCCGCCGCCCGGTCACCCCGCCGGCTCGGCGGGCGTGGTCGTCGACGGCACCTGCTTCGCGCTGTGCGGGACCGCGGTCATGGATAGCAAGACCCCGCCGGTCGATGGCTACGGCTGGGAGTTCGAATCGCGCCTGTGTCATCCGCGGCTCGACGGTGGCGATGACCTCGCTCGCCTGCACCACCGGCACACCGATCGCCGACGGCGCGACGGTCACCGGGCCGGGGCGCCTGCTCAACGACGCGTGCGTGCGCGTCTGCACGGTCACGACCACCGACACCAACGGCACCGGCTATGGCTTCGAGTTTGGCGCCTCGTGCGTCATTCCGGGAACCATGGCGGCGACGAAGGGGCTCGCCTGCCAGGTCGGCGTCGCCGAGCCGACCGGCCCGCCGATCACGCTCAACCCGAATCCGCCGGCCGGGCAGGTGAAGAAGCCGGCCGGCATGCTGACGCGCGGCTTCTTCGTGACCGGCGGCCGGCTCTACGACAAGTTCGGCAACGACTTCGTTCCGCGCGGCCTCAACAACCCCGACATCTGGTTCGACATCTCGGACCAGTACCTGGCGTACAACGCGCTGGACAACATCGCCGCCTACGGCGCCAACACCGTGCGCATCGTCTGGGAGACCGCGGCGCCCGGCACGCCGGCGCTGCTGCGCCGGATCATCCGGCGCGTCGTCGAGCTGCGCATGGTGCCGATGATCGAGCTGCACGACGTCACCGGCGGCACCAGCAATCAAGATCTGCTGACCATGGCGGCCTACTACACCAGCGCGCCGGTCAAGCAGGTGCTGCTCGACTTCGAGGAGTTCCTGCTGATCAACATCGCCAACGAGTGGAGCGGCAACGACTTCGTCGGCGGCTACCAGGCGGCGGTGGCGCAGCTGCGCGCGGCCGGCCTGAACCACACGCTGGTCATCGACGCCAACGGCTTCGGCCAGAATGCCAGCTCGGTGCTCAACAACGGCGCCGCGCTGCTGGCGGCCGACCCGCAGAAGAATCTGCTCTTCAGCGTGCACATGTACGACGTCTACGAGACCAGCGCCGGCGGGCGCGCGAAGATCACCTCCACGTTGCAGTCGGCGGTGACGGCGCAGCTGCCGCTGCTGGTGGGCGAGTTCGGCTGGCAGGCGGGCAACCCGGTCATGGCGATCGACGCGCCCTTCATCATGTCGGAGTGCATTCGCCTCAAGCTCGGCTTTCTCGGTTGGTCCTGGAAGGGCAACGCCCAGGCTCTATCTGGATCTCGCCCTCGACTGGGAGGGGGCGCAGCTGAGCAGCTGGGGCAGCACGTTGATCAAGGGCGCGGGGGGCCTGATGACCAGCGCCACCAAGGCGACGATCTACACCGAGTGAATCAGAGTGGCTTGACGCCGAGGCCCGACGCTGCAGTCGACCGGCCGCGTGTAGACATTGATGCTGCCGATCGACGACAGCGGGCGCGCCGCCGACGTGACGACCAGGCTGTTGAACGCCGTGCAGCTGAGATCGATGTGCTGCGGGCGCGCCGCCGTGCACCAGTAGGTGTTGTTGGGGTGATTGTGCGGGCAGGCGTCGATCAGCTGCACGACCACCGATTGTCCCGGCTTGCAGAACTCGTCGTGGGTGAAGCCGTCGCCGTTGAATGAAAAGGTCCCGGTGAAGTTACAGGTGACCTCGACGCACAGGCCGCAGTCGCTTTGACCGGAGCAGCCGGGCGGAGAGCCGCAGCGACCGGCGGTCTCGGGGCCGTTGCAGGTGCAGGTCGGCGCGCCGTTCCACAGCGTGCTCAGATCGCCGGCCGCGCCGAAGTACATGGTGTTGGCGCCGCTCAGGCGCACGGCGCCGCGCGCGACGCAGGTGCTGCCGTTCAAGTTGGTCGTGTCGCTGACGCCCAGCGGCGCGCAGTCGGACTGGCCGAACATCGTCGCGGTGTAGCTGGCGTTCCAGCCGCTGCCGGGCGGCGGCGGTGGCGGTGGCGGTGGCGGCGGGGGATCGGGGGCGTTGCAGGGCGTCCCCTGCAGCGCGGTCAGTGACGTCGAGACGACGCAGGTGAGGTTGTTCTCGAAGCCGAAGCCGTCGCCGTCGGGATCGGAGACCGCCGGGTTCACGCAGATCGGGGCGCAGGTCGGCGTGGCGCCGGTCAGCATCACGCCGTCGCCCATCGGCAGCGCCGCCGGCGCGCAGGGGACGCCGCCGTAGGCCGCGGCCGTCGCCGGGACGATGCAATTCCGTCCGTGCTCGAAGCCATAGCCGGTGTGCATGGTGTCGGTCTGCGCGCTCGAGCAGTACGACAGGCAGCTGGTTCCGTCGAAGACGCCGTTGCCGGGCACCGGTAGGTTCGCCAGCGGCGTCGGGTTACAGGGGACGGTGTTGGCCGCCGGGGCCGAGGTCGCCACGAGACAGGTGCGTTGCTGCTCCCATCCGTAGCCGTTGCCGGTCGGGTTGGTGAGCGCGGGAAAGGCGCAGACCGGGAAGCAGGTCCCGTCCTTGCCGCAGGCCGCTCCCGGTCGGCGCGCCCGCGTCGGCGCTGCTGCCGCCGGCGCCGGCGCCGGTCGTCCCGCCCGCCGCGGTCGTGCCGTTGGTCCCGCCGCTGCCGCCGCTGTTGACCGCGCCTCCGCCGGCGCCGGTCGCGCGGCCGCCGGCCCCGTTGGTGGCGGGGAGGGGGCCGCTGTCCGCGGGCGACGAACAGCCCGCGGGGAGGGGAGCGAGAGCGAGCGCGACAGCGAGCGTGGGCACGACTGCGGCGGAATACGTGCGGGCGAGCGCGATCCCGCTCGACGGCAACGACGCGCGCCCGCCCAGAAACCGACGTGGCATGAGGCGCAGCGTAGGCTTTTCCGCGCTGGCTGTTCAATGACCGCGCGCGTTCGGCGGGAAGCGGTTGCCCCCTGTCGAAGCAACGGGGTACAAAGCGGGCTGCTCGTCGCACGAACGAACCGGGCCGCCGCGCCGGCGTCGGCGGTCGCGGGCGCGGCGGCGAGCCTTATTCTCGGCGAGGTCTTGATGCGCGCTTATTCGATCGTGGCTGCACTGTCGGTTCTCTGTCTGTCGCTATGTCTATCGTCGCTGGCCTGCGGAGCCGACCCGCCGGGCGCCGCCGACAGGTACCGGCGGCGCCACGGGCGGCGCGGGCGGAGATCGGCGCTGCCGGCGAAACGGGAGGCGCCGGGCGATCCCGTCGACGCCGGCGCGCCCGACGTCGGGTCGACGCCCTCCGCCGGGCCGACCGGCCTGCACGCCGTCGGCAATCACATCGAGGACGCCGACAGGAAAGACCATCGTGCTGCGCGGGGTGAACCGCTCGGGCACCGAGTACATGTGCATCCAGAACCGCGGCATCTTCGACGGTCCCGGCCGACGCGGCGTCGGTGCAAGCGATCGCGTCCTGGAAGGCGAACGCGGTGCGCGTGCCGCTGAACGAAGACTGCTGGCTGGCGATCAACGGCGCGCCGCGCCGCATATTCGGGCGACACCTACAAGGCGGCGATCCGCGACTACGTCGCGCGTGCTGCACGCTCACGGCATCGTGCCGATCCTCGATCTGCACTGGTCGGCGCCGGGCACGCTGATGGCGACGCGGCTGCAACCGATGCCCGACGCCGATCACGCGGTGGCGTTCTGGGCCGACGTCGCCGCCACTTCGCCAGCGACGACGGCGTGGTCTTCGAGCCCTACAACGAACCGTATCCGTCGAACAATCAGGACACCGTCGCGGCCTGGACCTGCTGGCGCGACGGGTGCACCGCCACCACCGCGCCGCGCAACAGCCGTGCCGCGCGACCTATCGCGGCGGCCGGGATGCAGGCGCTGGTGAGCGCGATCCGCGACGCCGGCGCGCGCAACCTGATCCTGCTCGGCGGCGTGCAGTTCTCGAACACGCTCACGCAGTGGCTGGCCTACCGGCCGGTCGATCCGATGGCGAACCTGGGCGCGACCTGGCACGCGTACAGCTTCAACGCCTGCATCACCCAGGACTGCTGGGACGGCGCGCCCGCGACCGTCGCCGCCGTCGGTGCCGCTGGTGGCGACCGAGTTCGGCGAGCGCGACTGCCAGTCGACCTTCGTGGTGCCGCTGATGCAATGGTTCGACACCCACGTCGCCGGCTATCTCGCCTGGACCTGGGACGCCTACGGCGAGTGCGTCCCCTACGCCTCGGCGGCGGCAGCCCGGGAACCCGTACTCGCTGATCGGGCCGGCGTCGCAGTGACTACTCGGGCACGCCCAACCCCGGCTTGGGCCAGGCGATCTTCGATCACCTCACGGCGTTCTGACGCCGTCCTGTCGCGCGCGCCGGCGCCGTCCTGTCAAAAGGAGGCCTGTCTTTTTCTGTGCCGCGCGCCGAATGCGTCGGGCGCGCCGCGGCTAGCGCAGCGGGTAGATGATGACGTCGTGGTAGCGGGCTTCGGAGCCGCCCAGGTTTTCATAGACGTGCGGGACGTTGGCGTCGAACAGCATCGAGTCGCCGGCGTTCAGGTCCTCGTTCTGTTCACCCACCGTCATGCGCAGCGCGCCGCTCAGCACCACCACCAGCTCGCGCGTGCCGGGGCCGTGCGGATCCGAAGCGTGGCGCGAACGCGCCGCCATCCGCAGCTCGTAGACCTCGACCTGGTTGTTGCCCGACGCCGGCATCAGCGGCCGACTCTCGAACTTGCGGTCGGTCGAGCGCAGCACGTGCGCATCATTGCGACGCAACACCGACAGCGCCGGCTGTCCTTCGCCGATCAGATCGGCGAAGGGGATCCCCAGCCCCGAGGCGATCTTCCACAGCACACCGATCGAGGGGTTGGTCTTGCGCGTCTCGATCTGCGACAGCCCGGCGCGGCTGACCCCCGTGCGCTGGGCCAGCTGATCCAGCGACATGTCGCGCCGCCGGCGATGCTCGCGCAGGTTTTCGGCGACCCGCGCCGCCAGCTCGGCCGCGCCAACTTCGTCTCCGGGGGGGATCGGCGTTTCGCGGAGCGAGCCCCGCTTGGTCTGGGTCTTGGGCATCCTGAGGAGCAACGTAGCACGACCCCCGCGCCGGTTCGCATTCTCTCGGCGCCGATCCTGACAGGCCGATTGACCGCGCGTCCCATATTGGAGACGCAATTCTCGTATTGCGTATGCTAAGAAGAACGCCGAGGCTGCGATGAAGCTGCTCGGTACCCCGACGTCTCCGTACACGCGCAAGGTCCGCGTGCTGCTCAAGTCCCTGGGCCGGGCCCACGAGTTTGTCGACACCCGCACCGAAGCGGGCGCGGCCACGCTGGCGGCGGTCGCGCCGCTCGGCAAGATCCCGGTGCTGGTCGTCGAAGGCCAAGGCGACGAGGGAGACAGCGTGCTCCCCGACTCGTCGCTGATCACCACCTGGCTCTGGGCCACCGACCAGCCGGCGCTGCGCGCGGCCGGCTGGACCCTCGATCCCCTCGACTGGGCCGACCGCCGCTTACAAGTCATCGTCGAGGGGGCGCTCGACGCCGCCATCAACCACCGCTACCTGCGGCTCGACGGCTTCGCCGACACCGGCTACATCGCCAAGCAGCGACTGCGCGTCGAGCGCACGCTGGCCTGGCTCGACGGCCGCATCACGTTTCAGCGGCCGCTGGGCGTCGCGGCGCTGTCGCTCGGCTGCGCGCTCGACTGGATCGCCTTTCGCAACGTGGTCGACATCGACGCGCTGGCCGGCGCTGGCGGCGTTTCGCGACGCCTGGCAAGGCTCCGGCCTCGGCGCGGGGAGTGAACCGCATGAGTAGATGGTGGCAGTCGTGACGCCGGAGGCGTTCGTCGCCGAGCTCGACGGGCGCAACCAGGCGCGCCTGGCGGAGCTGGCGGCGAAGTCGGCCGCCGGCGAGCCGGCCCCGGCGCTGGGCGTGGCGCAGCTGCTGAAGCTGGCGCTGCGCAACGAGCTGGAGGCTTCGGAGCTCGCGGCGTTCTGGATGGTCAGCACCCCCGAGCTCGACGCGCGGCTGGCGCTGGCGCGGCAGTGCGGCGACGAGGCCAAGCACTATCGCTGGATCGAGGAGCGGCTCGGCGCGCTGGGCGTCGATCTAGTTGGTGCGGCTTCGATCCGCAGGCCCCGGGCCTGAGCCCGCTGTCGGCGTACCTGCGCACGCTGGAGGGGACGGCCGAACGCGCCGCCGCCGGCCCCTTCACGCGCGAGGCGATCGCGGTCGCGCGCAACGACGTGTTCGCGGCGTTTTGCGCCGAGCGCGGCGACGCCGAGACGGCGGCGCTGTATCGCGAGCGCATCCAGCCCGACGAACGCCACCACCACGAGCTCGGCCGCCGCTTGCTGCTCCGCTACGCCGTGACCGACGAGCAGCAGGCGCGGGCCCGCGCCGCCGCCGAGACGACCCTGCGCATCGCCGACGAGCTGCAGGAACTGGCCCGCATGAAGGCCGGCGTCTGCCGCGCGCCGGGCTGCTGAGCTAAAGGACGCTGCTTCTCGCTCAACCGACGGCCGACGATCCGGCCCGCTGGCTATGCCGGCGCTGCGCTCCGATGCTCGAGTACCGGAGTACTTCGCGCCGGCTACGCCATCGGGCCGGCTTGTCGGCCGCCTTCTAACCTTCTCATTCGGTGACATTCGAGAAGGCCACCACCTCGCCAGCCGAAGGTTGCTGACCGGGAGAGGCGACCGACCGGGTGCACTGGCGCGATGCGCCGCCGGCGCTATCTTCCTGCTGCTCATCACATCACGCACAGTTGCGGAAAGGAATGCGATCATGGCCCAGCCGCGCACGACCTCGATCCCCGAGGGGCATCACACCCTGACCCCCTACCTCAGCATCAAGGGCGCTGCCGCCGCGCTCTCGTTCTACAAGAAGGCGTTCGGCGCCGAGGAGATCTATCGCCTCGACATGCCCGACGGCCGCATCGGGCACGCCGAGATCCGCATCGGTGACTCCCGCGTCATGCTCGCCGACGAGATGCCGGAGATGCCCGACATCGTGGTCAGGAGCCCCGGGTCGCTCGGGGGGACGACCTTCGGCCTGCACGTCTACATCACCGACGACGTCGACGCCGCCTTCGCGCGCGCCCTCGACGCCGGCGGAAAGGTGCAGCGGCCGGTCAAGGATCAGTTCTATGGCGATCGAAGCGGGACGCTGGTCGATCCCTTCGGTCACATCTGGACGCTGGCGACCCACATCGAAGACGTCGGCCCCGAGGAGCTGCGGCGCCGCATGGCCGAAATGCACTGAGACGCCCGCTGAGCAGCGCTGACGCGCGCGCCGCGCCGGTCAGGGCGCCGGCGGCTGCAGGTCGAGCTTGCCGGCGCCGGCGTTGGCCAGCACGTGCTGGCGCACGCTGTCGGGCGACGAACCGACGGTGTACGGGTAGGGCGGCGTCCAGCCGATGGCGTTGGTCGTGCCCGGCGCCTTCAACGCCGCCTGCATCTCGATGTCGGTGAACGGCGCGCCGTTGAACCACGAGCCGACGTCGTGGAACTTCATGCCGCCCGACCCCTGGAAGATGCGCCCCTTGAGCACCGCCACCGACGCGCTGCCGGTGACGTCGAACACGTTGCTCTCCGACAGGATGCTCGAGCTGGTGCCGAGACCGATGAAGTAGAGCAGCGGGTAGTTCGGGTCGACGTAGTTGCCGCTGTAGATGTTGTTGTAAAGGTGGAACTCGCCCCAGCGCCCGAGCGGCGCGCGCTGCATCGACGTCTCCCACAGGTTGTCGAAGAAGGTGATGCGCTCGTGCCCGGTCTCGTAGTTCTGCTGGCCCATCGTGCCGCCGCCGGTCGACCCGATCAGCGTCGTCTTGTCGTGGTCCCGGAAGACGCAGTACGAGATGGTCATGTCGTCCGAGCCGTCCTCGATGTCGATCAGGCCGTCGTGGCGCTGCACGTGCTTGCCGTTGAACGGCGTCGGCTCGGCGGTGTCGAGGTGGACGCCGTCGCTGAGGGTGCAGTGGTCGATCCAGATGTTGCGCCCGGTGACGACCGTGATGCCGTCGTAGCGCGCGTTCCAGTCGCCGGTCGACGTGTCGGTCGGATCCCAGGCCGGCGACAGATCCTGCGGCACCTGGAACTCGATGTTGCGGATGATGATGTTGCTGTTCAACGTCTGCCCGTACGTCGGGCTGTAGGTGTTGAGCGACAGATACCCGTCGATGATCTTCGCGTCGGCTCCCACGCCGAGCAGGCTGGTGTTGGGCGGCACCTCGAACTGAATCTGCGCCTTCTGGTTGTTCGAGAACGTGGTGCGCGCGCTGGCCGGCTGGCTCTTGAGCAACGCGAGCTGCGCCGCCGCGGCCGCCATCGCCGTCGGATCGCCGCCGTCGGCCGTGGCCTGCGCCGTGCAGGCTGGCGATCAGCGCCGTGTCGAACGACTGCACGTAGAGGTCGAAGTTGTACTGGTTGGGGTTCGGCGTCATGCGGTAGGTGTCGGCGGTGGCCAGCGTGCCGTCGTCGAGCTGGTTGCCCAGGATCGTGCCCGAGATGTAGATGATCTTGGGCTCGTTCAGCGCGGTCTTCGGAGCGGTCGCGTAGGTCGGGCTGTTGCTGTTGAGCAGCGCGCTCTTCAGCTGCATGCGGTTGGTGACCACGTAGACGTTGCTCGGCGGCGCGCCGGCGCCGCCGCTGACAACCAGGATCTGGCCGGTCGTCGGGTCGGCGTACTGCGTGGCGAATCCCGACGGTCCGTCGACGACGGCCAGCCCCGCGTCGCCGGCGCTGTCGCCGGATGACGTCGACGCGTCGACGACCGCCGCCGCGTCGGCGGGCCCGGCCGACGAGTGCCAGCAGGCCGACGTCGTCGCGATGGCGAACGCCGCCACGAACGATGGTGGGCCAAACAAACGAGAAAACCCGGCGTGCGTGGGCGTCGACATCGACATGGGCGTGAATCGCAGACTACTCGCCCGCCGCCTGGCTCGTCCAGGCGTCGCGTGAATCTCAGGGGACCGGGACCAGGTCGTCGTCGCCGATCTCACACCAGAGCCGGTGCGAGATCGGGTCGGGTATCTGGAACACCAGGTGCAACTCGTTGCCACGTTGCTCCAGCGAGACGTGGCTGAGCGTCTCCGCACCGCGGCAGCCGACCGAGCGCAGCGTCGAAAACAGCCGCGACCACCACGACGGCACCGGGCGCGCGATCACCACCTCGACGTCGATGCGGAAGCCGGGGGCGTGCTTCCATTCCGACAGCGGCCACAGCTCGTAGCGGAAGAAGTCGACGAAGCGACCGCGGCGAAAATAGCCGTGGGCGTACTCGCGCCGTCCCAGCGGCTGCATGTAGCTGACCGATATGACGTTGTCGCCCGGCGCCAGCGCCGCGGTGAAGCGCGCCTGCACCGCCCGCAGTTGTCGGTTGGCCAGGATCGTCGTCTCGGGGCGGGTCTCGTCCTCGGTGACCGGCTCGGGCTCCGCGGTGGTGACGTCGACGCTCGCGTCGACGGTCGCCGATGGCGTGCCGACGCGCACCGACAGCGGCGTGGCCTGCGGCAGCACGAATGCCAGCTCGGTGGTGATCGCCTGGCGCGCCTGGATCCGGTAGTGCGCTTCGACGTCGCACGCCGCATCTCCACAACGAAAGGTCAAGGTCTCGCCGGTGATCAACACGAGATCCCCCGGCGGCGTCAGCGGGTGCATCGCTGAAGAGGGGGGCTGTGGCTGGAGGATCGGCGCGCGGATGTCGGCGCGTGCGCTGGCGCCGCCCATGAGCAGGTGCCACGCCAGCGCCAGCGGCAACGCCAGCAGCCAAGCCAGCGCCGGCGGCAGCGTCGCCGCGCGCTTCGTCCGTTGCCGTGGCGGGGGCATGCGGACCAATGTTACGGCATCTCGGCCGACCCCCGAAATTTGCCGCGGCGGTCGTGCTCTGACCGACGGTGCGCGCCCTGTGCGAGCCTCGACGTGATCTGCGACCTCGACTGAGTAGGGTCGTCCCCCGATCTCGCATCGAAAGACCCGCGGCGCAGCCCAGCGCCCGCGGGTCTTTTGCGCGCACGACGGCCGCGCGGCGCGGCCGCGGTGCGGATGGCGGCCCGCGATGTTAGCTTTGGGGGGTGTCCCCCCTGCGCGTGCTGCTTCTCGAGAACGTGAGCCAGACGGCGCTCGAGATCTTTGCGGCCGACGGGTTCTCGGTCACGGCGCTGGCTCATGCGTTGCCGCCCGATGAGCTGGCGGTCCGGCTGGCCGGCGTCGACATCCTCGGCATCCGATCGAAGACGCAGGTGCCGGCGCGCGTGCTCGAGGCGTCGTCGCTGCTCGCGGTCGGGTGCTTTTGCATCGGCACCAACCAGGTCGATCTCGCGACCGCGAACCACAGCGGGGTGCCGGTGTTCAACGCCCCGTTTTCGAATACGCGCAGCGTGGCCGAGCTGATCATCGCCGAGCTGATCGCGCTCGGTCGCCAGCTGGGCGATCGCTCGCGCGAGGTGCACGCCGGCACCTGGCGGAAGGTCGCGGCCAACTGCTTCGAGATGCGCGGCAAGACGCTGGGGATCGTCGGCTACGGCCACATCGGGCGCCAGCTCGGCGTGCTGGCCGAGGGGCTGGGCATGCGCGTGCTCTTCTATGATCACGCCGCCAAGCTGCCGATGGGGAACAACGCCGCCGCCGCCTCGCTGTCCGACCTGCTGGCGCGCGCCGATTTCGTGTCGTTGCACGTGCCGGAGACGCCCGAGACCAAGAACATGATCGGCGAGGCGGAGCTGACGGCCATGCGGCCGGGCAGCTATCTCCTGAACGCCAGCCGCGGCACCGTCGTGGTGATCCCGGCGCTGGCGGCGGCGCTGAAATCGGGCCACCTGGCCGGCGCGGCGGTCGACGTCTATCCCGAAGAGCCCGAGTCGAACGCCGACGGCTTTCGCACGCCGCTTCAGGGGCTGCGCAACGTGATCCTCACACCGCACATCGGCGGCTCGACCAGCGAGGCGCAGGCGGCGATCGGACGCGAGGTCGCGACGGCGCTGACCAAGTTCGTGCGCACCGGCGCCACCGCCGGCGTGGTGAACTTTCCCGTCGTCGAGCCGTCGTCCCGCGGCGGCGCGCGGCGCATCCTGAACGTGCACCGCAACGTGCCGGGTGTCTTGCGCGACATCAACCGGATCGTCTCGGACCTGCAGGCGAACATCCGCAGCCAGTATCTGTCGACCGATCCCGAGATCGGCTACCTGGTGATGGACCTCGACCAGGACGTCTCGGCCGAGGTTCACCAGCGCATCGCCGCGCTGCCGACCAACATCCGCACGCGGATTATCTGAGCGCAGCGCCGAGCGCGGCTAACGTGCTGCGCGGCTCGTGCTCGCGCGTGCCGGCGGCGTACTCGGCCAGCAGCTCGCGCGCGACCTCGGACGCGCGCAGCTGCCGCCCGGGCTTGTTGCCGAGGGCGACGGCGAAGGCGACCGTCGGGTGCTCGACCGGGGCGAAGCCGACGAACCAGCTGTAGCCGACCCAGTCGCGATCGGCCTTGCCGTACAGGGTGCCGGTCTTGCCGGCGGCCGAGAACGGCAGCCGCCGGTGGCCGTGGCGATCGTAGAACGCGCGGCGCGCCGTCCCCATGCGGGTCACGCCCGCCATCATCCCGGCGACGGCGGCGGCCGCCTCCGGCGTCAGCGCCTGGCGGGGCGGCAGCTCCGGCGTCGTCGCCTCGGAAGCGCCGGCGGCGGTCGCGGCGCCGTCGTCGCGCAGGTGGTCGATGAGGGTGGGGGTGAGCATGCGTCCGCCGTCGGCGATCGCCGCCGCCAGCAGGGCGCCGTGCAGCGGTGACAGCGTCGAGTGCCAGAAGCCGGCCGCCGTGCGCGCGAACTCGAGCGGATTGCCCTCGGGGACGTCCAGGTGCGACGGCTCGACCGGCAGGTCGAAGGCCAGCGGCTCGCCGAAGCCGAGCGCGCGGCCGGTGCGCGCGAGCTGCAGCGGCGACAGGTGCTGGATGGCCAGCTTGGCCAGGATCGCGTTCTGGGACTTGCCGATGCCGTAGGCCAGCGAGGCGCAGCGGTCGATGCGCGGGTTGTCGAACAGGTTGTCGCGCACCAGCGACGACACGCCGCCGTGGTAGCAGGCGCGGCTGTCGCCGGTCAGGCCGGCCTCTTCGACCAGCGCCACCGCCGAGACGATCTTGAAGACCGACGCCGCCGGGGCCCAGGGGCGCAAGGCCAGCTCGGCCGCGCCGACCGCCGGATCGACCGCCGAGTGACCGGCGAGCGCCAGCACCCGACCGTCGGGGATCGACAGCACCACCCCGGCGCCGTACTTGATCTGCGAGCGGCGCAGCAGGCGTTCGGTCGCTGCCTGCAGCCGCGGGTCGAAGGTCAGCTCGACGACGGCGCCGCTGGCACGGTCGGCGACGTAGCGATCACCGCGCAGGCGCGCGGTCTCGAGGCGGACCGGGTCGGGGCCCTTCGGTTCGTCGCCTTCGCAGAACAGCGCGGCGCCATCCGCCGGCGGGCCGGGCCGGCCAGCGGTGCCTCGGCGCGCAGGCCGCCGTGCCCGGCGAGCAGCAGCACAAAGGCGAGGCTAAAGCGACACTTGGGCACTGTCCCCTTCATCGGCCTCGGTGCGCCAAAACTGAAATTGCACGTTGAGGTACGGGCGCCGGCGGCGGACGGACGTGCATGGTCAACGCCGACACGCGGCGTTATCGTGCGAATCGCGAGAACTTTCGTCGCGCCGGTGCGTCTACGGCTCAACCGAGGAGGCTTCCATGTCGCGATCCCGATCTCTGCTGCCCGCTGGCTCCCGCTCTGGTCGTTCTCCGTGGGGGCGCGCCGGCGCCGTGCTGGTGGGGGCGGCGGGCGTGCTGGCCGCGCTGCCCGCCGCGCCGGCGCAGGCGTTCTGCGGCTTCTTCGTCGCCGGCAGCGACGCGAAGCTGACCAACAACGCGTCGCAGGTGGTGCTGATGCGCAAGGGCAACCGCACGGTGATGACGATGTCGAACAACTACCAGGGGCCGCCCGAGGACTTCGCGATGGTGGTGCCGGTGCCGGTGGTGCTGCACAAGGAGGACGTCAAGACGCTGCCCGCCGACGTGTTCGAGCACGTCGACTCGCTGTCGGCGCCGCGCCTGGTCGAGTACTGGGAGCAGGATCCCGTGCCAGCCGCCGCATCGCCGACGCCGACGCACGGCGTCGGTGAGCGCGGCGGCGCGATGCGCGGCGCCGGCGGACGCGCGAAGGCGACGAGGACCTCGGCGTCAAGATCGAGGCGCAGTTCACCGCCGGCGAGTACGAGATCGTGATCCTGTCGGCGACGGACTCGGGCGGCCTCGAGACCTGGCTGCGCCAGGAGAAGTACAACATCCCGCACGGCGCCGCCGGCGGCGCTGGCGCCCTACGTGCGCGACAAGACGAAGTTCTTCGTCGCCAAGGTCGACATCAAGAAGGTGAAGCGCGACGCGCACGGCGTGGTGCTGCTGTCGCCGCTGCGCTTCTCCTTCGACGCCGAACGAGCTGCGGCTGCCGGTGCGGCTCGGGCCTGCTCAACGCGAGCGGCAAGCAGGATCTGATCGTCTACGTGCTCCACCCGACGTCGCGCTTCGAGGTGGCCAACTACCCGAACGTCTTCATCCCGACCAACCTCGAGGTCGCCGACGGCGTGCGCAAGAACTTCCCGGCGTTCTACGCCGAGCTGTTCGACGCCACCGTCGCGAAGATGGGACGCAAGGCGGTGGTGACCGAGTACGCCTGGCAGACGACCGTCGTGCGATCCCTGCCCGACGCCGCCGCTGTCGGCGGCCGATCTGGCGACGCTGGGCCTCGACGTGCTCGAAGGGATCGGCGTCGGCGGTGCCGCCGACGCGGCCCGGCGAACGCGGCCGCAGAGCCGGCGCCCGACGGGCCGACGTTCTTCGGCGGCGGCGCCGTCGTGGGTGCTGACGCGCCTGCACACGCGCTACAGCAAGGAGACGCTGTCCGAGGATCTGATCTTCCGCGAGGCCAAGCCGGTGATGGGCGGGCGCGCCAACTGGAACGGCACCAACGGCGACGAGGGCGCGCAGCGTGAGTCGCCGCGGCGGCGTCAACAACTTCCAGGGGCGCTACATCATCCGCCACTACTGGAACGGGCCGGTCGCCTGCAAGGAGCCCGCGTCTACGACCAGTGGGGCGGCCCGCCCGGCAACCCGAGCGGCGCAGTCCGCGCCGACGGCGGCCAAGGGGCTGGCGACCGCGCCGCGCGGGAAGGTGGCGCTGCGCGCGAGGTGCGCTCGCCGGTGCCGCTGCTCGGCATCCCGGCCAGCGCGCCGCGCCGCGGCAGCGCGCAAGTGACCGGCGCGTGACCGGCGCTGCGCCGGCCGTGGCTCGGCGTCGCGCGGCGTCGCGCTCGCCGTCGCGCGCGGCGCGCCGGCGCCCTGCCGCGCTTCGAGGCGCACGGCCGCGACGCGCGCTGGCGCTGATCGCCGGCGAGCGACGGGCCCGACGACGCGGCGATCGCGCGCGAGGTCGCGCGCGGCGGTTTCTACGCCGGCGCGCCGGTCGGCGTCGCCGACTGCGCCGGCTGCCACGCCGACGTCGCCGCGCAGTGGTCGGGCTCGGCGCACCGCTTCTCGTCGTTCAACAATCCCTACTACCGCGTGGCGACCGACGAGTTCCGCAAGGAGAAGGGCGCCGTCGCCTCACGCTTCTGCGGCAACTGCCACGAGCCGCTGCTGGTCGCCGAGCGGCGCCATGGATCAGCCGATCGATGCGCGGCACGCGCGCCGCGCAGGCCGGGCGTCACCTGCCTGGTCTGTCATTCGATCGACCCACGTCGATCGCGAGGGCAACGGCCGCTACCTGGCCGACCTGCGGCCGGTGCCGACGGCGCCGGGGACGCACGGCGCGCGCGTGCGCCCGCCGCTGATGAATCAGGCGCTGTTCTGCGCCGCCTGCCACAAGGTCGGCCTCGGCGCCGACGTCACGCGGCGAGCGCTGGCTGCGCGGCCAGAACGACTACGACGCCTGGCACGTCAGCGCCGTCGCCGGCAACGGCGCCGGCTCGGTCTATCGCCCCGCGGCCACGCAAGATCTGCCAGGACTGCCACATGCCGCTCGAGCCGGCGGTGCTCGGCGACGCCGCGCGCCAAGAACGGCATGGTCCGCTCGCACCGCTTCCTCGGCGCGAACACGCGCCCTGCCGCACCTGCGCGGCGACGCCGAGCAGGAGACGCGCACCGCCGCGAACCTGCGCGGCGCGCGCGTCGCTGGCGCTGATCTGGTCGGGCCCGCCGCGCGTCGACGCGCTGATGCGCGCGCGCGGCGTCGGCCATCGCTTCCCGGGCGGCACCATGGACTCGAACGAGGTCTGGCTCGAGGTGACGGCGCTCGACGCCGCGCGGCAAGGCTGCTCGGCCGGTCGGGCGCGCGCGGCGCGCGACGGCACGCTCGACGCCGACACCCACCTGGTGCGCGCGCAGCCGGTCGACGCCGGCGGGCGCCCGCTGTTGCGTCGCGATCCCGCAGCACATGCGCGGCGTCGCCTTCGACGCCGCGCTGGCCCCGTCCGATCCGCAGGTGGTGCGCTTCGAGGTGCCGCCCGGCACGGCGCGCGTCGAGGCGCGGCTCTCTACCGCAAGTTCTCGCCCGCCTACGCGCGCGTTCGCCTGCGCCGACCTGCCGGCGCGCGTGCGCCGCGCTGCCTGGATCTGCCGGTCGTGGAGATCGCCGCCGCCGAGCTCGCCGCCGGCGCGCCGCCGCCCGCCGATCCGGCGCTGTCTGGTCGACTGGGGGCTCGCGCTCGCCGACGCCACCGCCGATCACGCCGAGCGAGGCGCGCGCGCCGCTGGAGGCGGCGCGCGCCGCCTGGCCCGCGCGCGTCGAGCCGCTGATCGGCCTGGCGCGGCTCGCGGCCCGGCTCGGGCACACCGACGACGTGGTGCGCTGGCGCAGCGAGGCGCGCGCACGCGCGCCCGATCACCCGGCCCCGCTGTGGCTCGCCGGCGCGCGCGCTGCTCGACGCCTATCGCTTCGACGCGGCGCTGCCCTTCGCGGAGCGGCTGGCGCGCCGGCTGCCCGGCGACCGCGGCGCCCTCGCGCTGCTGGCGCGCACGCGCGGTCTGACCGACGACGCCGCCGGCGCGCTCGCGGCGGCCGACGCCATCCTGGTGATCGACCCCGAGTCAGAGGAGGGCTTCTACCAGCGCGCGCTGGCGCTCGACGATCTCGGCCGCGCCGGCGAGGCGGAGGCGGCGCTGGCGCGACTACGCCAGTTCACCGGAGCGCGCTCGAGACCGACCTGGCGCTGCGCGACCGCTGGCGCCGTTTGAATCCGGGGCACGCCGACGAGTCCGAGCCGTGCCACACCCACCGTCTGGTGGCGGCGCGTTAACTGCTAGTCGTTCACGATCGGGCGCAGCGCGGCGGTCGCGATGATCAGGCCGTCGTCAGTCGCGCTCCAGCGGCCGCGCACCGCTGGCAGGTGGTCCAGCTGCATGCGATCGGACCGGAGGACGCGCGGGGTGAAGGCTTGTCCGGCGGCGTCGAGGTCGAGCTCGACGTTCTGGAACTCGAGGAAGGCCTTGGTTCGCGGGTACTGGCATTTGTAGAACGCTTCCTTGGCAGCGAAGATCACCTGCACCCATCGTTTGCGGTCGTCGCCGGCTTGCTGATCGAGCCACCGGCGTTCGAGGTGCGTGCAGACGACATCTTCAATGTCGTTGGGCGGCGCGGTCGCGCTCTCGATATCGATACCGATTCCCCCCGTGTCAGCGGTCTTGGCGACGACCACCACGCAGAGCGCGCGGGTGTGGCTGATGCTGCCGACCGCGCCCTCAGGCCAGCGCGGCGAGCGGTCATCGTAGGGGACCAGCGGGCCGCCTTCGATCCCGAGCTGGCCGAGCGCGCGGCGCGCGAGAGCCCGCGCGGTGGCGAACGCCGCCTGTCGCCGTCTCGACGCGGGGGCGATGTGGACCCGTTCTTCGGGGAACAGATCGTCGACCCGCGCGCCGGTGGGGTCGGCCGTCTCCACCGCGACCGCGATGTCGAACAGGGAAGCCACGCGACCCGCGATCATGTTGAGCTCCACCGCGTCATTCCGAGAGGGTTCGACCGGGTGCGCCAAGAACACTCATCATGGTGGGGATGTTCACCCCGCGCCGCCTCGCCCGTCAACTGGTTGAGGGCGGTGCGGCGCCGACGCCACGGAACCGTCGCGCTCCCGCCTCAGGATTGACGCAGAACATCCGTCGAACTCTGGCCGACTCGTGACCTGACGAGGGCGATTCCCAGACTAAGAGCATGCGGTTCGCACGCACGGCAGGTCCTCGGGAGGTTCGACATTGTGGCGCCGCAATCTCCCGAGGACTGCCGCGTCGCTCAGCGCGGGCAGCCGTTGTCGGCCACGCTGTCGCAGCTCTGATCGACACCGTCGCCGCAGATCTCGGGCGCGCCTGGATAGACGTCGGGGCGACTGTCATCGCAATCGTTGCACCAGGGATAGCCGTCGCCGTCGAGGTCGGCGCCGCCGCCGTCGCCGCCGCCCTTTTGGCACGACAAGAAGTCGGCCAAATAGGCGGCTCGCTGCGCCACCTCGGCGCGCATCGTGGCGACGGCCAGATCGTGGGTCGCGGGCGTGAACGGCAGGTGCGCGTCGCGCGAGACGGCCGGCGCGATCTGCGCCGACCAGGCGTCGATCCATCCTTGCAAACCGGCGACGTCGTAGCGATCGAACATCTCGGCAATGGCGGCAACGAACGCCGCGCGCCCCTGCGGATCACCGATGACGGCAAGGTAGTGCTGGGGCAACACCGACGGCGTCCAGTAGCGCCCGGCCCACCAGTAGATCGGCGGCTGCATGCTGCCGATCCAGGCGAACGCCGAGTCGAGATCGTCGCTGAGCCAGAGGAAGCCGACCTGCGGATGATCGTAGATCATGAAGTTGTGGTCACCGCCCCAGTAACCGTCGGCGTCGTTGACGATCGCCTCCGCTGCCCAGGCGCGCAGCGAGTCGGTGAGATCCACGTGCGCTGCCCGCATCGACGCGACGTCGTGCGCCGCCCAGAGCGCGTTCACGCGCGCGGTGTTCTCGGCGGATGGGTTGGCCTGGACCGTGCGCCCCGAAGCCAGCAGCACGCCGCCCGACTGGCCGGGGAAAAGGCGCGCCAGCAGCGGTTTGCCGTAGCGTTCCTGGCTGGTGTAGAGGCCGTAGTTGGCGCCGTTGATATAGAGCTCGGCGTTGTTGGCGCACGGCGCGGGCAGCCCGGCCGCGCGCATGAAGGCGTAGGCGACGCGCTGGTTCAGCATCGTGCGATCGTAGTCGTACATGTCGAGGTCGATCTGGTTGACGCCGTGAAACGGGACCTTGGTGGCCCCCTGGTCGAAAGCGACCAGGAACTGCGCCTTGGGTTTCGGGTCGCCGAGCGCGAACGTCCAGGACCGATCGCCCTTGAGGCGAATCATCGCGTCGGTGCGGGTCTCGCCCTCGAAGGTCAGGCTGACGACCGGGTAGTAGGACGGGTTCGCCGCTCCGGCGGGCGGAGGCCCGGCGGCGAAGTCGGACATCAACTGAGTCCAGACGTCGGGGGCGATCTGGAGATCGTAGCGGCGCACGGTCTCTTGCGTGAAGATCGCGGGGCAGCCGTCGTCGACCCCGCGCGACCGCAGCGGCAGCGTGGCGCTGGTGGCGTCGCTTGCGGCACCGCCGGCGCCTCCGTCGCGATCCGGCCGCGCGTCGTTGCCGGCCAGCGATGAAGAGCCGCCGTCGGTGGGGGCGGTGACTGCGCCCGACGGGCTCCGGCAACCAGCCGACGGGAGCGCCCCCGTGAGGGAGATGGCGACGGCGACGCCGACGGCGATGCCCGGGAGCGGGATGCCCAGGCGAACCACCATGGGCGAACGCGAACGCGAGCTGTTGCCGGGCACCCTTTCGTCAAGCTGGTGCTGAATGCCTGACCGACCAGATGCCCAGGTCGCGACGCGCGTCGGGCCTCGGGTTCACTGCTGCGCGTTGAGCCGGAAGTCGAGCTTCACCGTGGCTTCTTCACCGGCGGAGATCACCAACGCGCGCTTGACCTGGATCCCGTAGTCGGCCAGGCGAATCTTCCGAGTCCCTTCCACCCGTATCGATCGCGGGTGCGCCCCCTCGTTCGCCGGAACCGTCAGTCGGAGGTCGATGGAGTCGTTGCGCGC
Source organism: uncultured Pseudomonadota bacterium (assembly GCA_963778795.1). Taxonomy (GTDB): domain Bacteria; phylum Myxococcota_A; class Polyangia; order Fen-1088; family Fen-1088; genus DASRQZ01. The sequence continues at coordinate 1,430,675 of CAVZVU010000001.1, forward strand.
GATCCCGTGGATGGTCCAGCGGCCCGAGACCGCCACCGGGAAGGTGTCGCCGTCGGCACCCCGAGATCGAGCGCCGATCACGGTGACGCGCGTGATCTCGAAAACGATCTCTGGGAACGCCACCGCGTCGTTGCCCGACGCCGGTAACTGACCACCGGAACAGACATGCGAGCCCGGGAAGGCCGACTTCGCGTAGTCCAGGCCCATCGCCTCGCGCATGTGGCAATTCAGCGTGTCACCACCGCCGCGCAGCGACGTCAGCGGCACGACCAGCCGTCCCGAGACAACGGGAGTGTCCTTCCAGTCGGCTCGAACCTCGCCCTGGAGAGCTGCGACCTGGAAGTTGTGCGTGCCGAAGGTGTAGGGGAGGGCGATCTGAACGCTGGCCGCACCAGCGGCGGCCGCCGCCGGCCGATAACTGACCAGGTCCGCGCGCGCCGCCCCGGGCGCGACGACCGCCGCTGCGGCGAAGCCAAGGAACGTGCCAACGAGCGTGCAAAGCGGGGGGCGCAAATGGGGCCGGATGTTCATGGTTTTCTGTCCAGACGGGAGAGCCGCCATACGATACGCGACGGCATGCGGACCTGCCCTTACAGGATGGGGAGGGCGCCGAGAATAATCAGAACCGGTATGCGTTTGGTGGGCCGGTAGGGCGCCGGTCCGTTCTCGTCATCCATTGGAGGATTCCATCATGAAACAGGCCAAACGCTTCGTCTCGTTCGTCGTCGTGGTCGGGTTCGTCGGCACCGTGGGGCTGGTCGCGCATGCCCGGACCCAAGACCCCGTGCCGTCGGACGCTCAGATCGCGTCGGCGCAGGCGGTCAGCGACCTCATGTTGAATGAATTGCTCGCCGCGCTGTTTCAGGAGTTCAACGAGACCACACCCGACAACGTCGCGCACGGCAAGCAGGCCATCTCGCTGATCTTCAATGACGCCAACCGCGACATGCGTCTGGTGGGGACGTTCGCGCCCCTGCTCGGCGGTCGCAACGATCGGCCATCCGATCGGTTCGAGCGCACGGCGCTCGACCAGGCGCTGGCCGGCAATCCCTATACCACCGTCGAGAAGGTGGACGATACCTGGCTTTATCGGCGCTCGGTGCCGCTCAGCAACACGTTCCACCGGAACTGCGTGCTGTGCCACGCGAACTTCACCCAGGAGTTCTTCGACCGCACCCACAACCCCGGTCAATGGGTCGGCACCCTGGTGCTGGGCGTTCCGATCCCATCGGGGCACGAGCACGACCAAGATCACGACGACGACCCCGACCATCGCTAAAAGATAACAATTAGGCTCCCGCCGACGTCGAGAACGGCCGGTCGGCTCCGACCATCTGGTGAACCGAGTCCGATAAGATGGACAGTCACAACCGACGGAAGGAGTCGACCATGAAGTACATGCTGATGATGAACACCCCGGGCGGGGGCCCCTACCAGGTCGCCAGCTGGCCGCGCCAGGATCTGATGCGGCACATCGAGTTCATGAAGACGCTTCGCGATGAAGCTGGGCGCCGCCGGCGAGCTGGTCGCCGCCGAGGGCCTCAGCGGCCCCGACCAGGCCAAGCGGGTGCGCGCCGGCGCCGACGGCAAGCCGATCACCGACGGCGTGTTCCCCGAGTCCAAGGAGTTCCTGGCCGGCTACTGGATCGTCGACGTCGACAGCCCCGCGCGCGCGTACCAGATCGCCGCGGAGGCCTCGGCCGCTCCCGGCGTCGGCGGCGCGCCGCTGAACATGGCGATCGAGGTGCGCGAGGTGATGAGCGCGCCGCCCAGCGACCTGCCCTGATGACCGCGACGCGCCGCCGGCGCTCGACGCCGACGCGTCCAGCACCTGCTGCGCGACCTGGCGCCGCAGGTGCTGGGCGGTCATCGTGCGCCGGTACCGCGACTTCGCGGCCTGCGAGGACGCGGTTCAGGAGGCGCTGATCGCCGCCGCGACGCAGTGGCCGCGCGAGGGGCTGCCGGAGATCCCGCGCGCCTGGCTGATCCAGGTCGCGTCGCGCCGCATGACCGATCAGGTGCGCGCCGAAGCCGCGCGCCGCCAGCGCGAGCAGATCGTGGTCAGCCTGGTGCCGCCGGAGGAGCAGGTCGCGCTGGCGATGGACAGCGACGAGCCGCCCGAGCGCGACGACACGCTGGATCTGCTGTTCATGTGCTGCCACCCGGCGCTGTCGCCGGCGTCGGCGATCGCGCTGACGCTGCGCGCCGTCGGCGGCCTGACCACCGCCGAGATCGCGCGGGCGTTCCTGGTGCCGGAGGCGACGATGGCGCAGCGGATCAGCCGCGCCAAGCAGATCATCAAGGCCTCGGGCGCGCCGTTCGAGATGCCGGCGCGCCGACGAGCTGCCCGCGCGCCTCGACGCCGTGATGCACGTGCTCTATCTCATGTTCAGCGAGGGCTACGCCGCCAGCTCGGGCGCCGAGGTGGTGCGGACCGACCTGTCGAGCGAGGCGCTGCGCCTGACGCGCATGCTGCACCGGCTGGCCCCCGACGACGCCGAGGTCGCCGGCCTGCTGGCGCTGATGCTGCTGACCGACGCGCGGCGCGCGGCGCGGACCGGGCCGGCGGGCGAGCTGATCCCGCTCGACCAGCAGGATCGATCGCTGTGGGATCGGGACGCGATCGCCGAAGGGGTGGCGCTGATCAGCGCGACGCTGGCGCGCGGCGCCGTCGGTCCGTATCAGCTGCAGGCGGCGATCGCCGCGGTGCACGACGAGGCGGCGAGCGCCGAGGCGACCGACTGGCCGCAGATCCTGGCGCTGTACGGCGTGCTGCAGCGCATGTCCGACAACCCGATGGTCGACCTCAACCACGCGATCGCGACCGCGATGGTGCACGGCCCGGCGGCCGGGCTGGCGCGGCTCGACGCGCTCGCCGCGGATCCGCGTCTCGCCGGGCACCATCGCCTGGACGCCGTGCGCGCGCACCTGCTGGAACGGGCCGGCGACCGCGAGCGCGCCGTCGCGCTCTATCGCCGCGCCGCCGAGCGCACCACCAGCACCGCCGAACGAAACTACCTGCTGGCCCACGCGGCGCGCCTGAGCGAGGAGGGAGGGTAGGCGAGTACGGGCGAGGCAGCCCAGATTTTTGGGTGCACGCCTGCGTCCGCGACCAGGAGTATCCTAATGGGTACAAGAGATGTCCGACCCCTCTGACGCGTCTTCACCCCCGCCTCCCGATCTCGATCCGGTGATCGAGCTCTACAAGCAAGGCGTTGACCGTTCGCTGCTTCGTCGCAATCTGACCCTCACGCCCACCGAGCGTCTGCAGCAGCTCATGGAGCTGCAGCGGTTCGCCGATGAGCTGCAGCGGGCCGGGAAGAAGGCGCGCGACAACGCCAAATGATCGACTTCAAGGCTGCGCTCGCCTCTCTGGTAGATGCCAAGGTTCGCTTCATCATCGTCGGCGGAGCGGCCGCGACCGCCCACGGTTCTGCGCGGCTCACGCAGGACCTGGACGTGGTGTATGCCCGCGATCGCGAGAATCTCGCCGGGCTCGTCGCCGCCTTGGGCACCCATCAGCCCTACCTCAGAGGCGCCCCTGCCGGGCTGCCGTTTCGATTCGACGAGCGCACCCTCGCGGCCGGTCTGAATTTCACGCTCACAATATCCCTGGGCGACATCGACCTCCTCGGTGAAATCGTCGGCGGCGGCAAATTCGAGGATCTCTTGCCGCACACAATCACCCTCGATCTATTCGGGCTGTCTGTTCTCTGCCTCGACCTTCCGACCTTGATCAACGTCAAGCGCGCCGCCGGTCGACCGAAGGACCTGGAAGCAATCTCGGAGCTAGAAGCGCTCCTGCAGGAACGCGCTGGGAGTTGATGCCGTCGACCGACGCAGTGGCTTCCCCTGGTTGGTGGGACGAGCTACTACTCGTGTATGGCTCGACCTCCGATCACGATCAGGCCTGCGCGCATCGAGGACGCACCCACGCTGGCGCAAGCCGAACGAACAATCGCTGCGAAACCTGGCTTCCTCGTGTCGCAGCCAGCGGAGCTGACCGACGAGCGATTCGTACAAAAGATCGCAGCCCTCGGTCACGCAGAGAACGGGCGCTATCTCGTCGCAGAGACCGCGGGGCAGATCGTCGGCCATGGAATGCTCGACCCGTTGCCGCTCGTTGCCATTCGCCACGTCGTCCATTTGACGTTGGTCGTTCATCCCGGCTGGCAAAGAATGGGTATCGGACAGGAGCTGCTCAGTAGCCTGATCGAATGGGCGAAGGCTGCCCCAGCCGTCGAGAAGATCGAGCTTCACGTGCGATCGTCGAACGAACCGGCCCAGGCGCTGTATCGCAAGATGGGTTTCGCGGAGATGGGGCGTTGGCGGCGCCGCATCAAAGTCGGACCGCACCAATATCTAGACGACGTGGCAATGGAACTCTTCGTCCAATGACGACGCGCTCGAGAAACAGACGAAGGCGAGCTGCAACAGCGGAAGCGCACGGCAATCGAACCCGCCGACACTCGCGCTGATGGCTTGGTAGGATGCGGCCATGCTCGCGCCGGGCCTCTGGTTGATGCTGCTCATGGCCGACTGTTCGACGGCGGCCCAGGATTGCCCGGGCGGTCAGGTGTGCACGGCGCTTGGGGCCCGCGACGACTGCCCCGAGCGCGGGCACTGCGAGCCGCTCCCCGCGGCCGCGGAGATCGAGTTGTCGCTGCCAGTGGCCAAGGGCGAGCGCGTGTTTTGCGCCAACGACAACCTCCGCCGCCCGGGAGCTTTCGTGCACAGCGCCTGCGCACCGGCTGAACGTTTCGGTTTCTCACTGGCCTCGACGGCGTTCGAGGCGCCGCACGTTGTGGTGGCCAGCGCAGACGGCGTCGCCTACTTCTGGGCCGGCTGCGCCACCCAGAGCCTGACCCACGTCGCGGACCCGTGGACGCCGATGTGCAACGGCGGCTATGGAAACTACGTGCGGGTCCAGCACACGCCCGACGTCTACACGCAGTACCAGCACCTGTCTGCGGTGCTGATCAACTGGGGCCAGCCGGTAAAGCGCGGCGAGCCGATCGGCATCGAGGGGAACACGGGCGGCGCGGGCGTAAAGCACATCCACTGGAGCGCCCACCGTGGGAAGGCCGACGTCGGGGGGCCCGCGATCCCGATGAGCCGGATTCTCTTCCAGGACGGCACGGCGTCGTCCGCCACCTGGAAGTGCGGCGACTGGATGAACTCGCCCGCGCCCGACCCCGCGACGGTGTACGTCTCCGAGAACGAGCCGGTGGCGCCGCCCAACCCGGTGCGGTTCGGGTTCGCGCCTTCCAAGCCGCCCGACCCTGATGACCAGCGATCCGCTGACGGGCTCTTCAGGCGCGCAGTAGACAGCCCGGCCGACCAGGACGCCGCGCTCGCGCAGCTGCGCGCCCTGGCGGATGTTGGCGTTAATCGCTACTGGCTAGGAGCCGCCCTCCACGAACTGAAGAAGAACGCCGAAGCCGAGAAGGTGTTGCGACAGCAGCAGGGTCGGTCCAGCCTCCCCCCCATCTACCAGCAGTGGATCGACCTTCGTCTCGCCGAGCTGGCTGCCGCGCGCGGCGCTAACGCGCAAGCGCGCGCGCTCCTCGAGAAGTGCCGCGGCGCGAACGACCGCCCCGACTTCAAGTCCCGCTGGGATCACGCCTGGACGCGGGTTCGCCCCAAGGCGAAGTGAAGCGCGCGCCCCGCGTGAAAGCTATTCGAATCGCTCCGGCTAGTCTCGGGGCTACCTTGAGCACCACAGTTGGCGATCTGACCAAGATCGAGACACCCACGAAGGCCAGTTAACTGCGGAGGCGCACGGGAATCGAACCCGCCGGGCGCTCGCTTTCGCGAGGCCCCATCGGTTTTGAAGACCGAGCCGGACACCAGCCTCGGACGCGCTTCCGTCGGAGGACTTACCACGCAACTCCAGGAGGTTGTGACCTCTTATCCGACGTCACGCTCCGGGCTCGCTCCGCATCCGTGGTCACGCCGTGGTTGCTCTTTGGGTACAGACATCGGCGGCAGCTCGGCTAAGATGCGACCGTGGCCAGCAACGCCATAGCAAGGTGCGCGGCGATCGTGGGGATGGGCCTCCTCGCGGCGTGCTCGAGCAGCGCCCTCGGGCCCGATGCGGGCGCGCCCAACCCCGACGGGGCCGCCGACGCGCTGGACGTCCCGGCGGTCGAGTCAACGCCCGAGACCGGCATGCCCGAGACGCCGGTGGACGTCGCCGAAACGGGCGCCGAAGTGGGCGCCGAAGTGGGCGTCGAAGTGGGCGTCGAAGTGGGCGTCAACGGAGGACACTGCGGTCGCACGAATCTTGCTGCGACTGTCACGGTGCGCTCGCCGTCTGGTGGCGTGCTGTCGTGCAACGACCACGCCATCGACGGAGGCTTCGGGAGCACGCCGCAACAAACGTGGGTCGGGAGGGTCACCGGCAGTGACGTGAGCTCGATCGTCGTGAGCGTGTGCGCGGCCGACGCGGGCGCGATCGACGGTGGCGGCGGCGACGCGGGATGTGTTCCAGGTACGCTCCGGATCGAGGCTGTCGCGCCGGGCCTTGACCTTGCGCGATTCCCGCAGGTCTGGGTGCGCGTGAAGGCCACGGTGAGTTTTTTCTGGCAGTGTCAGCAGTCCCTCGAGATCACGACGGCGGATCCGACCGATGGCTCGCCGCCGCAAGGTCTCGCCGGGCAGCTGTTGCTCGCGGTCGTCGACGGCAACGGCGTCGCGTTCGCCGATTCGCCGTACCAGGTCGCCCACGTGCAGCTCGGCTGCGCCCCGGGCCGCACCTGCAACGCCGGCCAGGACGCGGACGACTATGCCTTCGACTTCAGCAGCCCGGGCGACGGGGCACCGACCCGCGTTTACATGGGCGAGACCGTGACCTGGCAAAGTGCTGGAACCAATTTCACGGTGCGTAACCTGCGCTCGTTTCAGACCGGTTACTGCGACGACTACTGGAACTGGGCGTATACGATCTACGCCGACCCGCAGTAGGCTAGTCGGAGGCGCTCACAGCGCTGTCTCGGCGCCGCGACGTACACAACACTCCAACGCGGTCGGCCTTGCACCTCGCCGAGGTTTTGAAGACTGAGCCGGACACCAGCGTCGGACGCGCTTCCGTCGGATGGCCGCTCTCGGACTCGAAGGAGCTGATCGGCGGCTTCGCGGTGATGGAGCTATCGGGAATTGAGGAGACGATCGAGATGTGCCGGCGCTACGCGGCGATCCTGGTCGGGCCGCTGGAGATCGACGTTCGGCTCGTCGGCCAGGGCGACGAGGCGGCGTGAGCAGCGCAGTTCGGCACCCTGGCAGTCGAGAACCACGTCGAGCTGCACTCGAACCACTCTGACTTCGGCTGCCTCCGTGTTTTGCGCGGTCAATCCGCTCGAGTGATGACCGCAGCCGCCGGAGAAGTGCTCTGCGCGATTTCAGCCCTGAATTGTATTGACGGCAATCGTCGTTAGTCGCTACAAGGCCAACGAGTCTCTCGGTTGACGTTGTTTTGGGGGACATCGGCAGAGATGCGAGACGGGCGTCGACGATCATTTCGTGTCGAGGACCGAACGTGTTCGGGCCAATTTATTCCTGAGATTTCCTGTCTTGTGCCGCCTGGCGTTTGCGCGTGGGAATTGATCCCGCCCGCTCCGAAGAAGAGGGGATCCGATGATCACGACGACGAAGAGACGAGCCGGACGCGGCGGGTCCGTGGGGATGATTCTGGCGGCTGCATGGGCGCTGGCGCCCGCGGCCTGCGGACGCTCTAACGGATTCCCAGCCGCATCGCCCGCGTCGGGCGCGCCCATGAACGAGGCCGTCATTGAAAGGTCGGGCGGGCTGATTAGCGATCAAGCCAACGGCGCCGGAAAGACCGGCTTCATCTGGATCTTCCCGATGGTGCCGACGACGCCCAGCGGCTTCACGACACTGGATCAGACGGGCGGATCCAACGCTCTCACGATCAAGGTCGATCAACTCTTTCCGGACAACACCATCGCGGCCAAGACAAGCTTCGCGGGAACCGGCATCACGATGGTGACCGGGACCTCGAACGCCAGCTTTCCGAACGTGACCGGTCCGTTCTACGGCGCGAACTGGGCGCCCGGAAGCGGCGTGGTCAGCGGCGAGACCTATCGAGTCAGCGTGCAGGCGCTCTCGAGCCCGACGCGGGTGCTCGGGGTCGCCGACGTCCAGGTGGTCGCGAACGCCGCCGCGGCGAGCGCGGTCGATCGCACCAAGTTCACGCCGCTGATCGTCGGCAACCCGCTGTCGATCGTCTTTCGCCTGGAGAACAAGGACACCGACGGCGACACGGTCAACGATTGGAAGGACAATTGTCGGTTTACCAAGAATGTCACGCAGCTCGACAGCGACGGCGACGGAAGGGGCGACGCCTGTCAGTGCCTCAACGTGCCGGTGGGAACATCGTGCAAGACGTCGTCGTGCAAGATCGGCGAGACCTGCAACAGCTCGGGGATCTGTAGCGGGGGCACCGCGACGAATAGCGGGGGCACCTGTCAGAGCGGCAATCCCTGCGCGGCAGCGACCGAGACCTGCAACGCGACAGGCGTGTGCGGCTCGACCAGCCAGCTGCGCAAGTCGGGAACCTGCACGACCGGGAATCCCTGCAAGACGCCGAACACCGAGACCTGCAACAGCTCTGGTGTCTGCACCGGCGGCACGAACGTCAGCGGGACGCCGGTGTGCGTCTCGGGCAGGCCCTGCGCGCCGACGACGGAGACGTGCAACGCAGGCACGTGCACCGGAACCCTCCGGACCTCGGGCACGTGCACCACCGGCAACCCCTGCAAGACCGGCGAAGCGTGTAACTCCTCGGGCGTCTGCAGCGGCGGCACGAACCAGACCGGCACGACCTGTAGTGACGGCAACCTGTGCACGCCCGCGGATACCTGTAACGCGGGGATCTGCACGCCGGGGACCGCGATCTCCTGCCTGACCGACACCTGTCACAACACGGGCGTCTGCGACAAGACGCTCGGCGTTTGTCCGGCACGCAACGCCAACGGAACCACTTGCAACGACGCAAACGCTTGCACCAGCGGAGAAACCTGCCTGGCTGGTGTCTGTACCGGAGGCGCCGCGCTGACCTGCACAGGTACCGACGCCTGCCATACGGCGGGGGTCTGCGTGCCGGCGACCGGCTGCCCGGCTCCGTTGGCCAAAGCCAATGGGACAACCTGCGACGACGGGAACGCCTGCACCCGGACGGATACCTGCCAGGCGGGCGTGTGTGGTGGAACGACCGTGGTCTGTCCCGGCGACACCTGCCGCGCGGCCGGCACCTGCGACGTCGCGACGGGGTTCTGTTCTGTCGGGTTGGCTTCTGCCGACGGCATTCCTTGCAACGACGGCAACCGATGCACGACGCAGGAGACCTGCCAACACGGCAGCTGCGTTCCCGAAGATCCGGTCACCGGCTGCACGGCTTCCAGCGATACTTACTACGCGCCGCTGGTGAACCTCGGCTCGTCGCAGGGGGCGTCCTACGCCTGGGCGATCAACCAGTCCGGCGAGGTTGTCGGTCTGGACACACCGAACACCGCGGCGCTATACGGCGTCGGTGTCGCCACGGTCATCGGGTATCACTGGACCGAGGCCGGGGGAATGGTCCCCATGCCCTCGACGCCTGGCCGGGCTGTTTTTCCGCACGGTATCAACAAGTTGGGGGTCATCTCTGGTACGGCCATTGATGCTGCGACTCCCTCCGTCGGCCGGGTTTTTCGATTCGACCCTGCGACCGATGCCCAGCTTCAGTTCGTAGCGGTCCCGACCGGCGTCGATTGCGGAATCAACGACGCAGGCCAAGTGGCTGGTCACGGTTACTTCCCCGTTCACTCGATGTTCCGTGTGACGGATACGACCGTTCTGGCGATCCCAGGATTTGCCGGGGACCAATACCAGGTAGGCAGAGGCATCGACCCGTTAGGGAGTGTCTTCGGATATACCCTGCGCTCCAACAACGCGATGGCCGCGATTCGCTACACCGACACGCACGGACCCGAGTACGTGAACCAGCTGGTTTTGGCCGGCAGCGACTGGAGCCTGGATTCCCTGAATGGCGGGGACAACCTGATCGCCGCGCAGGGCAGCAACGGACAGCAGATCGTGGGCTACGGCTACACCAGCACCAATCTGATGCGCGGCTTCGTCCTGACTCCGGGGACGGACGGCACCCCTGGCAGCGGCGTTATCAAGCGAGTGGAGATAACCGACAACTTCAACGCAAACGACGCCGCACGCGCCGTTGTGCCTCACGCGATCAACAAGGACGGTATCGTGGCGGGCACCGTTTACACCACGGCTCTCAGCACTCCCGGTCAAAGGGCCTTTGCTTGGGCCGACGGCACAGGGACGGTCGATCTCAACAAGTACGTCGATCCGGCGTCGGGCTGGGTGCTTCCCGCCGCATACTCGATCAACGACAAACGCGAGGTCGTCGGCGTCGGCTACCTCAACGGCCAGCCTCGCGCGTACAAGATGAAGGTACCGGACCTGCGTCCGTGCCCGATCGCGGCCTGCCGCGGCCCGGCGATCCGGGACCCCCGGACGGGCCTTTGCTCATCGACGGTGTTGGCGGACGGGGCATCGTGCGACGATGGCAGCGCCTGCACGCAGACAGATACCTGTCACGGGGGCGTGTGCATTGGGGCGAACCCGGTCTTGGGGGTCGCCGCCTGTCAGGCGACTGTCTACCAGCTGCCGGCCTTCAATCTGACGGGCATATCGGAGTCGCTGGGCATCGGCAGCTACCCGATCCCGTCTTCGTTCTTACCCATGCCTGACAATGACATCTCGTCGGTGCAAGTAGGCGCGGGCGTACGCGCCTACCTGGGCCTCGATCCAAATCTAGGCGGAGGCGTGGCCTTTTACGACGGCGGGTGGCAAGTCCCGGCGCTGGCGCAAGGGGTCGACAACAACACCTCTTCGATATCGGTTTACCCCCTGCTGGGCGGCCCGGCCGCGGCGCGCTTCCTCGGTGACGCCCCCTCCGACTCGAGCGACCCCGGAATGTCGAACCTGCAAGGGATAGCTCACGACGAGACCTCCTGGTTTCTGGTCGAGAAGTCCTTCGTGTGGAAGATTCCGTTTGACAAGAGCCTGCAGTCATCCCATTCGCTGTTTGGCACTCCCACACCATATTTTCCGCCCATCTCCACAGCCGCCACCGACATTCCAGTCGAGCTTTCACAGGTTGGGTACAATCATTTTGGCGACCCGGATCACTACTCCTTTGCTGGGAAGAGCTACCTGGTCATGCCAATGACCGGCGCCGCCGGGACCCTCCCGGCGATTGCTGTGTTCGATGGCGACACCATGGGTCTCGTGGCGTGGCAACGGGTCTCCGACAGCCCCGGTGGCAGCGGACTGGGCTGGGCCGCGGTTCGGCCGACGACGGGAACGCTATGGATCTCAGGCGATAGTGTGGGAACGGTGAACGGCCCCGACCTTCCGTTCACGGAGTACTACGTGAACTGGGCCCAACTGGGCCCGACGAACCACAATTTTCTCACAAAGGCCGGAAGCATCTATGTTACCGACTACGATGGGACGCCAGTCGCGCACATGAATTCAATGCAGGGCGGCGTGTTCAATGACACGGGAACGTTGCTCTACACCAGCAATGGATATTGTGATACGCCGTGTTACCTTCAAATCTTCTTCATTAGCGGGGCAACCGGCAGCGATGGGCAGCGGGGGATTCGACAGGCGGTTTCCAGTAACCCGAACTATGACGGCCAGAATGGCCCTTTCGCTTTCGAGCAAATCTCGCGCAGTCAGATTCTGGGAGTCTGCATTGGGCAGGAAGCGGAGGGCGTCGACTACTTTGACGTCGCGGGGCGCAACATCCCTGGTGTACCCAGCGGATTGCTCCACGCGATGCTTTACGACAACACCACGCATGGTTTTTTCATAAAGCACTACTCGTTCTGAACGCCAGGCCGCAGCACTGACGCGGCCAAAGAACCACCCCGGCTCGGACGGAGAGGAGCCGGCGCGAGCGCGATAGGTCGCAATTCAGGGCGTCGCTACGCTGACCGCCGGTTCCGGGACGCTTGCCGGCGCGGCGAAGTTCAACTTGCGCCCGTATTCTCTGCGCAGGAAGAACAGATTCAGGGTCATTTGCAGCACGACGCAGGCGACTGACAGGTACCAGATCCAGTGCAGCGCGAAGCCGGCGGCGCGCGACATCGCCAGCGCGGGGATCACCAGCAGGGTGGTGCGGATGAAAGAGCTCGCGAGCGAGGGGAGGGTGTTGCCGAGCGCCTGGAACATGCTCGAGCTGACGAACACGATTCCGGACGGGATGAAGTTCCAGGCGACGATGCGCAGGTACTCGCCGCCGACGGCGAGCACGCCGGGGTCGCGCGAGAAGACACCGACCAGGGATTGGGGGATGAAGCGGCAGACGATCGCGGACGCCGCCATCAGCAGCGCGGCCATCAGGCTGGCGACCTGGAAGGTGCGGCGCACGCGGTCGGGCAGGCGCGCGCCGAAGTTCTGGCCGGCGACCGGGCTGACGGCGAATCCGAGCGCGACCACCGGCAGGAACACCGACTGCACGACCCGCAGGCCGACGCCGAACCCGGCCTGCGCGGCGGCGCCGAAGCGCCGGGTGATGCCGTAGATGACGAACATGTAGACGCCCATGAGCACGAACTCGGCGCCCGCGGGCAGGCCGATCTTCAGCATGCGCGCCCACAGCGCCGGCAACGGCGTCCATTCGCGCCGCACGAACTGCAGATATCCGCGCGCGCGCACCACGTAGACGCCCAGCGCGATCACGCCGCCGACGACCGAGATGAACGACGCCAGCGCGGTGCCGGCGACGCCCATCGGGTGCCCGGTGCCCCAGCCGAACATCAGCGTCGGCGCCAGGATGATGTTCAGCACGACCGTCGCCGTCTGCATCACCATGCCGGGCTTGAAGTCACCGATGCCGCGCAGCGCCGCCCCCGTCGCGACCATCGCGAACTGCGCGGCCAGCCCCGGGACGAACCAGGCCAGGTACTCGCCGGCCAGGCGCGCGGTCTCCGGATCGGCCGACTGCCCGCGCGCAAACCGCCCGCGCAGCGCCATCATCACGACGAAGAAGGCGGCCCCGACCACCAGCGACAGCACCTGCGACTGGTTGAAGACCAGGCGCGCCTGGTCGCGATCCTTGCGTCCGGTGGCGTGCGCGATCAGCGCGGTGGTGCCGACGCCCAGCATCTGCGTCAGCGCCAGGACCAGGAACATGAGATTCCCCGACAGGCTGACGGCCGCGACCGCCGTCTTGCCGAGCCGGCCGACGAAATAAAGGTCGACCAGAAAGTACAGCGTCTGGAAGATCATCCCGACCAGCATGAAGCAGGTGGTCTTCAGCAAGTTCCGCGCGAGCGATCCCTGGGTGAGGTCCTGCATGACCGCCTGACTCTAATCGCTGGGCGGGCAAAGGGCATGCGAGTCCAAGCCCAAGTCCATCTCCAAGGCTGAGTCCCAGCAGCGACGGTCGTTTTGGCCAGGATTTGGCCGCACGGTTGATGATACCGTGGAGCGATGCCGCGAATGTCCCACTCGCTCGCCTCGTACGCTCTGGCATCGACGCTGATGACGGCGGCCTGCGCGCCGGCGCTCTCGACGTTTCAGCCGGCGCACGTCGCGCCCAAGGGGCACGTCCTCGCGGGGGGTGGGGTCGAGGTGGCGATCCCGACGGGGGCGATCTTCAGCGGGCTCGACACCGCCAAGGACCTGGGTCAGCGCGCCGAGAACGGCGAGATGCTCACCGACGCGCAGAAGCTTCAGATCCTCGACACCGGCGTGAATCTGCTGGTCAACTCGCCGTCGGTGGGGCCGCATCTGGGGATCGCCTACACGGTCGTCGATCGGGTCGAGGCCAACGTGCGCTTCGCGGGCCAGGCGTTCCGCTTCGGGGGGCGCTATCAGATCCTGAAGCACGACACCGGGCCGTTCGACATGACGGTCGGGCTCGGCGTCGCGCGCTTCACCTACCAGTTTCCGCTGTCGGACCAGATCCCCGCGCTGCACCTCGACGACTTCTCGCGCTGGCAAGTCGACGTGCCGCTGCTGATCGGGACCGCGCACGACTTCTTCCGCGTCTGGATCGGGCCCAAGCTGCTGATGACCTGGTTCGAGACCCAGCTGACGCTCGACATCCCCCAGCAGATCTCGGTGGCCCGCTTCGACGGGCACGCGACCTACCTCGGCGGGCAGGGCGGCCTGGCGCTCGGCTACAAGCACGCGTTCGTCGCCGTCGAGTTGACCGTCGCCGAGGCGTTCGGGACGGCGACCGCGTCGATCACGAACTTCGCGCAGGCGTCCCACACCACGAGCATCTCGACGCTGATCGTTTATCCTAGCGTCGGCTTGATGATCGAGCTTTGAACCGATGGCGTTTTCGACCCGCGTATTTTGCAGCGAGGGGACTGCCCCGACGCTGACCGAGTTGCTGGCCTGGCAGCGCCAGCACGGCACGCCGGTCATGCTCGAAGGGGAGATCGCGCCGGCCGACATGCTGTCGCCGCTGTGGACCGAGGCGATCATCTCGTACGACCCGGAGGAGGACCCGTTCCAGCTGCATTGCGCGCACGCGGGCGATCCGGCCGGCGCGCAGCGGCTGCGCGCCGAGGTGAACGACTTCCTCGACGACCTCGGCGATCTGCCCGAGAGCGCGGAGCGCGCGCGCGTGATCGCGCACCTGACCGCGGCGCGCTTCGTGCTGGTGGTCGACTTCCCCGAGGGCGGCGTCGGCCCGCGCGGCTACGAGACCAACGGCTGGTTGATGAGCCTGTTCGTCGAGCGGGCCGGCGGCATGGTCCAGTGCGACGGGATCGGCTTTTACGACGACAACGACGAGATTATCCTTCGCCTGGGCTGAGCTGAGCTGAGCCCGCGTCAGGGACGCGTAGGGCGTAGACGGCTTCGCCGTCGGAGCCCATCGCGGGGGGCGCGGGACCCTTCGAGGGTCCCGCACTGAAACAGTAGAACCAAGGAAGGCGAAACCTCGATGTCGTTCACGCACGATAAGACCATCATCATCAGCGAGGCGCACCTCGACTCGTTCGGACACGTCAACAACGCCCGCTACTTCGAGCTGCTCGAACAGGCGCGCTGGGATCTCATCACCGAGCGCGGCTTCGGCATCGACATCATCCGCAGCTCGCGCACCGGACCGACGATCCTGGAGATCAACATCCGCTTTCTGCGCGAGCTGAAGCCGCGCGACGTCGTGGTGATCCGCACGGAGATGATTTCCTACGAGAAAAAGATCGGCAAGCTGCGCCAGCAGATGCTGAAAGGCGACGGCACCATCGCCTGCGAGGCGATCTTCACCATCGGGCTCTTCGACGTCGATCGGCGCCGGCTGGTCGAACCGACGCCGGCCTGGGCCTACGCCGTCGGGATCGACCAGCCGCCGTCGAGCGGATCCGTCGACTGAACCAGTCGACGTGAATCCGGTCTGCGAGACTTACGTCTCGGAGACGGTGACCTTGACCATCTGGATCGGCGTCTTCGGGCGGTCGCGCGGATCGCGCGGCGCCTTCGAGATCTTGTCGACGATGTCCATGCCCTCGATCACCTTGGCGAAGACCGGGTGCTTCGAGTTGCCGGGCGAGAACCAGTCGAGGTAGGGGTTGTCGACGACGTTGATGAACATCTGGCAGCTGCCGCTGTTGGGGCGGCCGGTGTTGGCCATCGAGATGCGTGCCGCGCGCGTTGGAGATCTTGGCGTCGGCGGGGTGCTCGTCGGCGATCGGGCCGTCGGGGCTGTCGCCGGTGCCGGCGCGGGCGCTGTTGGGGTCGCGACTGTGCGGGCACCCGAACTGGACCATGAATTTGTCGATGACGCGGTGGAAATGCAGCCCGTCATAAAAGCCGCTCTTGGCGAGCTTCACGAAGTTGCCGGCGGTGATCGGCATCTTGTCTTGCAGGAGCTCTATCTTGATGTCCCCGAGGGACGTGCTGAGGAGCGCGGTCGGATTGGCCATGCGCGGCAGCTTAACACGCCGGACGCCCGCGGAACCTGGTCCTGGTGGTAAGGTCACGGGTCGATGGATCCGGATCGGCTCAGTGTAATTCTGCAGGCGGTCGCGGCCCGCCAGACCTCGGTCGACGAGGCGCTGCGCGAGCTGCGCGAGCTGCCGTTTCAAGCGACCGGCTTCACGGCGATGGGCTTCGCGCACGCCGACACCCACCGTCATCTGCGCACCGGATTTCCCGAGGTGGTGCTGGGGCAGGGCAAGACGCCCGAGCAGATCGCGGCGATCCTGATCGAGCTCCGGCGCGGCGGATCGACGGTGATGGCGTCGCGCGTGTCGCCCGAGGCCGCCACCGCCGTTCTGGCCGCGGTTCCCGAGGCGCGCTACCTGCCGGTGCCGCGCGCGCTGGTCGTCGGCCCGATGCCGGCGCCCGATCGCGGGCGCGGCCCGATCGCCGTGCTCAGCGCCGGTACCGCCGACGTGCCGGTCGCCGAGGAGGCGGCGCTGACCGCGGAGCTGGCGGGCAATCAGGTCGAGCGGATCTATCGACGTCGGCGTCGCCGGTCTCCATCGCCTGCTGGTCTATCGCGAGCTGCTCGAACGCGCCGAGGTCATCGTCGTGGTGGCCGGGATGGAGGGCGCGCTGCCCAGCGTGGTGGGCGGGCTGTTCGCGCGCCCGGTGATCGCCGTGCCGACCAGCGTCGGCTACGGCGCCAGCCTGGGCGGCATCGCGGCGCTGCTGTCGATGCTGAACTCGTGCGCCGCCGGCGTCGCGGTGGTCAACATCGACAACGGCTTCGGCGCCGGTCAGATGGCGGCGATGATCAATCGAAAGCGCGATCGGTGACGCGCGGTCGCGTCCAGACGGCGTCGCCGCGCGGTGAGCTGCGCGGGCAGCACCTGCACCTCGAGCCGACGTCGGGCATCGCGGGCGACATGACGGTCGCGGCGCTGGTCGACGCGGGCGTGCCGGCGTCGGTGGTGACGCGCGCGATCGCCAGCATGGGCGTGCCGGGGCTGCGCGACGCGGTTCGAACGGCGGCAGCGCGGCGCCTTCGTCGGACGCGGGTTCGTGGTGACGTTTCCGGGGATGCGGCGCGAGGATGAGGAGGCGCACGCGCACGGGCATGGGCATTCGCATGGGCACGCTAACGGGCATTCTCACGGGCACGGGCACGACGACGGAGCCCTCACCCTAGCCCTCTCCCGAGCACGGGACGAGGGGACCGGAGGGGAGACGACGGGCGACGGGGACGAATCGCGGGGCGGCGGTGGGGCACGTGCATCGTGACTATGCGGACATTCGGCGGCTGTTGCGTCGGGCGGCGCTGGATGTCGACGTGCGGGCGCTGGCGGGCGATATCTTCGCGCGCCTGGCCGAGGTCGAGGCGGCGCTGCACGGGACGTCGGTCGACGACGTGACGTTTCACGAGGTCGGCGCCTTCGATTCGATCGCCGACATCGTCGGTGTCGCGGCAGCGATCGCCTGGCTGGCCCCGGTCGTCGATCGGATCGGTGCCGCCGGTCGTCGGCAGCGGCCAGGTGCGCACGGCGCACGGCCGCGTGATGGTGCCGGCGCCGGCGACCGCCGAGCTGCTGCGCGGGATCCCGATGCTCTCCGACGGGCGAGGGGGAGCTGACGACACCGACGGGTGCGGCGATCCTGGCCGCGGTCGTCGACGCGTTCGGTCCGCCGCCGCCGATGCGCGTGCTGGCCATCGGCTACGGCGCCGGGACGCGCGAGCTGGCCGATCGCCCCAACGTGCTGCGCGTGCTGATCGGCGAGCCGCTCGGCCGCGCCGAGGCGACGCCCGCCGACGCGGTGATGATCGTCGAGGCCAACATCGACGACATGAGCCCCGAGCTGGTCGCGCCGCTGTTCGAGGCGGTGCTGGCGGCCGGCGCGGTCGATGTCTGGTCGACGCCGATCCTCATGAAGAAGGGCCGGCCCGCCATCGCCGTCTCGGCGCATGGTGCCGCCGGCCGCGCTGCCCGAGGTGGAGCGCGCCTTCTTTCGCTGTTCGACGACGCTGGGTCTGCGGCGATTCGCCGTCGATCGCACGGTGCTGGCGCGCTCGCTGGTCGACGTCGACACCGCTTACGGCACGGTGCGGGTCAAGGTCGGCGCGGTCGGTGGCGAGGTGATCGGCGCGCAGCCCGAGTTCGAAGACTGCCGCCGCCGCGCCACCGCCGCCGGCGTCCCGGTGCGCGAGGTGATGAGCGCCGCCGTCCGCCGCCGGCCGCGCCCTGCTGGCCCACAAGAGCCCCCGCAAAAAGCCCCAGTCCAAGCGACGCGCGGACGCAGGCGGGCTTCGCCCGCCGAAGTCCGCCGCCAGGAGGGTCCGGGAACCCGTCCGAGGGTTCCCGGTGACAGCGAGTCTCGGTGACGACACCAGACGCCCAGCAGCGCATCGACGAGGATCTGGCGAAGGTCGCCCAGGTGCTGTCGATCGGGACCGGCAACGTGCAGCTGCACGCGGTCGCCGAGCACGTGGCGCACGCGCTGGAGGCCTCGTCGGTGACGATCCTGGCCGTGGTCGCCGACGTCGACAGCGTCTACATCGTCGCCGACAGCGACGAGACCGAGACCGGCCGCGTGCGCCTGCCGCTGGCGCAGTACCCGCACATCCGCGGCGCGCTCGAGACCGGCGAGATGACGTCGACCGGCGGCGGCTTCGCGACGCCGCTGGCCGCCGAGACCACCGTGGTCTTTCCGATGATCGTCGGGCGCAAGCCGGTCGGCGCGCTGCTGGTGCGCTTCCCCAACCTGCCGGTCAGCCGCATCCCGGCGGCGACGGTGCGCGCCGGAAAGCTCAGCGCCGCGATCATCGGCATCGTGCTGCGCGGGGCGCGCGCGCTCGATCCGATCCGCGAGCGCACGCGCCAGATCACGCTGTCGGACTTTCAGCAGGAGCGGCAGGTGCGCGCCATCGAGCGCTACCGCGCCTTCATCGACAGCGCCTCCGACGGCATCCTGGTGCTGGACGCCGCGGGGCGGGTCCTGTACCTGAACCGCGCCGCGCAAGGAGGTGACCGGCTACGCGCGCGACGGGCTGTCGGGGCGGCCGCTGGCGCAGATCGTCCCGATCGCCTATCGCGCGCAGCTGGCCGACGCGATTCGCCGGTCGATTCGCAACGAGCCGGTCGACAACTTCGACCTCGAGCTGGTGACGACGTCGGGCGACACGCATCGTGGTGTCGGTGGCGTCGATCGGGATCCTGTCGGAGCAAGAGGCGGCGATCTTCGCGTTTCGCGACGTCACCATCGCGCGCGAGCTGGAGCACGAGCTGCGCCGCACGACCGAGTTCCTGGAGCGCATCTTGAACTCGGCCGTCGACGGCATCATCGCCGCCGACCTGCGCGGGAACATCCTGCTGTTCAACCAGGGCGCGGAGCGGATCTGCGGCTATCGCGCCGCCGACATCATCGGACTGACGTCGGTCAAGGAGCTGTACGCCCCGGGCGTCGCGCAGGAGGTGATGCGACTCATCCGCTCGGCCGAGCACGGCGGCGGCGGTCGCCTCGAGCCGGTGCGCCGCGATCTCATCACCGCGACCGGCGAGGTCGTGCCGGTCTCGATCTCGGCGGCGCTGGTGTTCGACGACGCCGGGCGCGAGATCGCCACCGTCGGGATCTTCTCCGATCTGCGCGACCGGCTGCGCATGGAAGAGCGCCTGGCGTCGGCGCAGGAGCGGCTGGCGATCTCGGAGAAGCAGACGGTGGCGATCGAGCTGGCCGGCGCAGCGGCGCACGAGCTGAACCAGCCGCTGACGTCGGTGATGGGATACGCGCAGATGCTGGTGCGCAAGCTCGACGCCGGGCGATCCCCACCTGCGCATCGTCGAGACGATCCTCAACGAAGCGGAGCGCATGGCGGCGATCGTGCGCCAGCTCGGCAGCCTGACCCGCTACGAGACCAAGTCCTACGTCGGCGGCGCGCAGATCATCGATCTCGATCGATCGGCCAAGGAGACCGACGACGCCAAAGCGGGCGAAGCCAACTCAGGCGCCGGCAAGTCGGCGAAGCCAACTCAGGCGAGGCGAAGTCAGGCGAAGCCAAAGGTGGCGACGCCCGCGGCGGCGAGGGCAAGGGGGCCGACGTCAAGAATGGGGCGGGGCGCGCGGAGGGAAAGCTTCCCGAGAGCCCGGGAACCGGGTAAAAGAGATAGACGCATGAAACCCGAGCAAATGACCGAAGCGTTGGAGCAGGTCGCCGCCCAGGTGGGAGTTCGTGTTCGCTACGAGACGATGACCGGCGACGACGGCGGGTGCGGGCGGGCTGTGCAAGCTCAAGGGGCAGTGGACGGTGATCATCGATCGCCGCACGCCGGCCGCCGATCGCGCCGCGATGCTGATCGACGCGCTGGCCGGGTTCGACACCGACGGGCTTTTCCTGCCGCCGCGCCTGCGCGAGGCGCTGCAGTCGAAGCGCGCGCTGCTGTCGCCGCCCGAGGCCGCAGCGCCCGCGGCCGGCTGACGCCCGCCGGCTGACGCGCCCGCGCGCGCGCCCGAGACGATCGCGCTCAGCTCCCCAGGCGCCGGAGCTTCTCGGCCAGCAAAGGATCGGTCTCCAGCGCCTCTTGTAGCGCCGCGCGCACCCGGTCGCGCACCCCGGCCGGGGCGTCGCTGCCCAGCTGTTGCGTCAGGACCTGCTCGAGCACCCGATCCACCGCCGCCGCCGGCGTCAGGCGCCCGGCGTCGAAGTCGGCGGCGATGGCTGCCGTGGCGCGCCCACCGGCGGTGGCCGTCGTCGTCGTCGTCGTCGGTGTCGCCGCCGCCGTCGTTGTCGCCACCGTTGAGCCCGCGCCGCCGGCCGCGGTCGCCGCCAGCGTCTCGGCAAACGCGCGCCCCCCGCCTTCCGCCGGTTGAACCCCGGACGCTTCGGACGCCGCGGTCTCGCCGCCGCCGCCAGCGCCGACCGGCGCGGTCCCCGTCGCCTCGGTCTCGGTCGCGCCGTCGGGGGGAACCAATCCCGCCCCGGAATCTGGTCCGCTGACTTTCATCGCCGCCCCCGGGCGACCTTAGCACGACCCCGCGATGGCGGTTCAAGGCGCCATAGCGGTTGAAGGCGCCAGGTGAGCGCCGCGCGCGGAGGAGGGGGCGTCATCTCCGCCGAGGTATCGGTCAGCCCGCCCCCGCAGTTGCGGCAGTGTAGACTCCCAGCCCGTGGGACCTCTGCGCGGCCTGGTCAATGGCTTCTTGGCCCCCTTTCGGGGCGGGCTTTACGTGGCGCGGCAGCACCTCTGGCGTTATCTGCTGCGTCCCGGTCCTGCTCAACCTGGCGCTCGCCTCCGGCGCGGTCTGGGCCGCCGCCACCTACTGGCGCCAGGAGCTGACGCAGAGCCTGACCCACTCGCCGGTCCTGGGTTGGATCTTCCTGGTGGTGGTCAGCGCCCTGGGCGGCATCGTGATTTTCATCGCCGTCCAGCCGATCCTCGGCGCGGTCTTCAACGACCGGCTCTCCGAGAAGGTCGAGGTCAGGCTGCGCGGCTCGGTCCCCAAGGCACCGTTCTTCGCCTCGACCGGGCGGGCGCTGCTGCATGGCCTGCTGAAAGCGCTGCTCTACGTGATGGCGTTGGTGATCGGGCTGGCGCTCACCGCGGCGACGGGGCTCGGCAGCCTGGTCGGCGTCGCTCTGGGCGGGCTGTTCATGGCCTACGACGGGTTCGACTATCCGCTCGCGCGCCGCGGGCTGGGCTTCGGCGCCAAGTGGGGCTACCTGGTGCGGCACCCGGGCTTGACCATCGGCTACGGTCTCGGGACGACGCTGCTCTATCTGGTCCCGCTGGCCTTCGTGGTCGCCCCCCCATTCGCCGCCATCGGAGCCACGCTGGCGTTTCTGGAGGATGAGGCTCGAAAGCAGAAGCGGGCGGCGCCGGCTTCCCCAGAAAAAACGCGGTGATCGGCGAAGCGTCCAATTCCCTACAGTAACCGATAATCCATTTGACATTGCCGCGTGCCTCACCCGATAAATAGAGCGGCTTTCTCCTCGGCTTCTGCGCTCTGAGGGGGCCGAAAAAGAGGGTCGCATCGCACTGAAGAAGCCCATTCCCTTCGGCAAGTACTACCTCCTCGAGCGTATCAACGTCGGGGGGATGGCGGAGGTATTCAAGGCCAAGGCCTTCGGCGTCGAGGGCTTCGAGCGCCTGGTCGCGGTCAAGCGCATCCTCCCCAACATCGCCGAGGACGAAGAGTTCATCACGATGTTCATCGACGAGGCGAAGATCGCCGTGCAGCTGCAGCACGCGAACATCGCCCAGATCTTCGACCTCGGTAAGGTCGAGGACAGCTACTTCATCGCGCTCGAGTACGTCCACGGCAAGGACCTGCGCGTCGATCTTCGACCGCAGCCGGCAGCGCGGCGAGGTCATGCCGATCTCGCAGTCGGCCTACATCGTGATGCAGGTCTGCGAGGGGCTCGACTACGCGCACAACAAGCGCGACGGGCAGGGGCGCGAGCTGCACCTCGTCCACCGCGACATCTCGCCGCAGAACGTGCTCATCGGCTACGAAGGCGAGATCAAGCTCATCGACTTCGGCATCGCCAAGGCGGCCGGCAAGGCGTCGAAGACCCAGGCCGGAATCCTCAAGGGCAAGTTCGGGTACATGTCGCCCGAGCAGGTGCGCGGGCTGCCGATCGATCGCCGCAGCGACGTCTTCGCCGTCGGCATCGTGCTGTACGAGCTGCTGACCGGCGAGCGCCTGTTCGTCGGCGAGAGCGACTTCTCGACGCTGGAGAAGGTGCGCAACGTCGAGATCCTGCTCGCCGTCGTCGTACAACCGGAAGATCCCGCCCGAGCTCGAGCGCATCGCGCTGAAGGCGCTGGCGAAGGATCCGGAGGACCGCTACCAGAACGCGATCGATCTGCACGACGATCTGCAGGCCTTCCTCTACTCGGTGGGCGAGATCTATTCGCGCAAGGATCTCTCGGCCTGGATGAAGAAGAACTTCGCCATCGAGATCGAAGAGGACAACGCCAAGCTCGAGCTGTTCCGTCAGATCGCGGCCCCGGCGGCCGCCAACGCCGAGATGGCGGCAGCGTCGTCGAGCTCGTCGAAGCGGGCGGCGGTCGCTTTGGGGGCCGCCGCCGCCGCCGCCCCGCGCGCCGTCGCCGCCGCCGCCGGCGCTCAAGGACATCTCGCCGGCGCAGATGGGCTGGGACGACGAAGAGCTCGACACGCAGATCTTCGACAAGGAACCCGGCGCCGAGGTCAAGCCGATCCCCAAGGTCGACTCCGCGCAGCTGTTCTTCCAGGAGGACGGCGATCGGACGGTGGCCAGCGAGCCGCCGCCCGACATGCTGCGCGCCGCGACCGCTCCCGAGCACCTGGTGACCCCGCCACCGGTCGTGGAACCGCCCCGCGCCAAGCCGTCGTTGCCCGCGTCAGCGGCGGGGCACACCGCACGCGCGGCGCGGCCCGCCCCGCCAGGCGGCCGGCCGTCGTCGCCGAAAGCGACGCTGGTCGGGATGCCGGCAAACAACCCCCACGGGCCGCCGGGCGCGGGGCTTCCCGGCGCTGGCGGGACGACGCGTACGTCGGCGGGACGGCCGGCGCTGCCGCCCCCCTACGGGCCGCCGTCGACCCCGCCCAGCTTCGGAGCGCCGAGCTCGCCGCTGCTGCCGACGCTGTCGCCCTCGGGAATCGCCGCGCCGCTCGGCGAAGCCCAGCGTCCGCTGCGTCCGTCGCGCGGGGGCCTCTACGCGGCGCTCGCGGTGACGGCGGCGCTGGTGATCGGCGGCAGCGGGCTCTGGTACTGGTGGACGATGAATCGACCAGGCAGCTTGCAGCTGACGATCGCGCCGGCCGACGCCACCGTGTCGATCGACAACGTCAAGGTCGGCGACCACTCGCCGATCACGATCGAGAAGCCGCCCGGCACGTACATGGTCTCGGTCACGCGCGACGGCTACCTGCGCAACGACCAGAACGTCGAGCTGCGCGCCGGACAGCAGGCGCGGTTCGCGGTCACCTCGAGGCGTCGCCCGACTCCGGGTTCGAGCTGACCAGCGAGCCGCCGGGCGGGCTGGTCTGGTTCGACGGCGTCCCGATCAAGGGCCCGACCGGCGAGCAGGCGCGCACCGACTTCCGGGCCTACCGCATCCCCGCGGGGCATCACGTGCTGGAGATCAAGGGCGAGAACCGGTTCAAGCCCTGGCGGCAGGAGATCGAGCTCGATGCCGGCGGCATCCAGAAGGTGCACGCGACGCTGGTGCCGGCGACCCCGGTCGAGGTCGTCAAGGCGCCGTCGCCGCCCCCGTCGAGCACGCCGAGCCCAGGCCGGAGCCGGTGCACGCCGCGACGCCGTCGCCGCGTCCGCACGTGGCCGCCGTGACGCCGCCGCCGTTGTCCGAGTCGCCGTCGTCGTCGTCCGTCGTCGTCGTCACTCGTCGTCATCTTCTCGGCCGTGATTCGAGCGCCGCGGCCGCCAGGCGCCGCAGAAAGACCCGCGACCAGGTCGCGGCGGCCGAAGGCGAGGCCGGCGACGAGACCGGCGAGGCGCCCAAGGCCGAGGCGGGGGCCGAGGGAGGCGAGTGCAGCATCACGATCGGCTCGCGCCCCTGGTCGGAGGTCTGGATCGACGGAAAGAACACCACCAAGCACACGCCGTTCGCCGACTACCGGATCCCGTGCGGCAAGCACAAGCTCAGCTTCAAGCGTCCCGATCTGCAGATCGACCACAGCGAGACCATCAGCGTCCGCGCCGGTCAGAAGTTCAAGCAGTCGTTCACGCTGGAGACCGAGACGCCCGAGTGAGCGAGAGCCGATCGCGGTGGTGAACATTCGAGCAACCGATCTGGACCGCGGGCGCGGCGCCGCCGCCGCCGGCGCGGGCAGCGAGCCGCCGTCGCGATCCGACGCGCTGCTGGCGGCGTGGCGCGCCTACTTCGCGCACGCCGACCAGCCGCCGCGCCATCCTGCCGCGCGCGATTTCATGGATCGCGACCTGCAGACGGCGCTGGCCCGTCTGATCCCCGCCGACGCCACGGTGCTGGAGGCCGGGTGCGGGCTCGGCGAGCTGGTGGCGTCGTTGCCCAACGCGGTCCGCAAGGGGATCGACTTCCTGCCCGAGATGGTGGCCGAGGCGCGGCGCCGGCATCCCGAGATCCCGTTCGACGTCGACGACGCCTGCGCGCCCGATCCGGTGCTGGGCCCGGGGACGCAGCCGCGCGCCTGGGACGCGATCGTCTGCGATCGTCTCTGCCACAGCGTGCTCGACATCCGCGCGCTGCTGGCCGGCCTGCGCCGCCGCCTGGCGCCCGGCGGACGGATCTATCTGACGGCGTTCAACTATCTGTGGGAGGTCCCCACGCGCCTGGCCGAGCTCGCGGGCTGGAAGCGACCGGCGCCGACGTCGAACTGGCTGTCCGACAGCGACTTCAAGAACCTGTTCGACCTCGCCGGGCTCGAGGTGGTGCGCTACGAAGACCGGCTGATCCTGCCGCTGGATCGTCCCCGGCGCGTCGTCGGCGCTGAACCGCTATCTGGTGCGCCTCCCGGCGTTCAACCGGCTGTCGCTTTACCGCATCTACGTGCTGCGCGATCGCGGGACCACGGCGCCGCCGGCGCCGGCGTGCAGCGGCGCGCCGCGCCAGCGTCACCGTGGTGGTCCCGACGCGCAACGAGGCCGGCAACGTTCAGGCAGCGATCGATCGCACGCCGGTGATGGGCAGCGGGACCGAGCTGATCTTCGTCGAGGGGGGCTCGACCGACGGCACCTGGGAGACGATCCAGTCGTGCATCGCCGCCTATCGCGGGCCGCTGACGCTGCGCGCGTTCCAGCAGACCGGCAAGGGCAAGGGGGACGCGGTCCGCCTCGGCTTCGCGAAGGCGACCGGCGATCTCCTGATGATCCTCGACGCCGATCTGACCGTGCCGCCCGAGGAGCTGCCGGAGTTCTTCGAGGTCGCCGTGCGCGGGCCACGCCGACTTCGTGCAGGGGACGCGCCTGGTCTATCCGATGGAGCCGGGCGCGATGCGCTTCTTCAACAAGCTGGGCAACGTCGCCTTCTCGCAGCTGTTCAGCTACCTGTTGCAGCAGCCGATCAAGGACACGCTGTGCGGCACCAAGGTGCTGTGGCGCGCCGACTACGAGCGCATCGCGGCGGCGCGGCACTACTTCGGCGACTTCGATCCGTTCGGCGACTTCGACCTGATCTTCGGCGCCGCGCGGCTGAATCTGAAGATCGCCGAGATCCCGGTGCGCTATCGCGATCGCACCTACGGCGAGACCAACATCTCGCGCTGGAAGCACGGCTGGCTGCTGCTGCGCATGTCGGCGGTGGCGGCGCGCAAGCTCAAGTTCGTCTGAGCGACCCGCGGCCGCACGGACACGTCAGGCGGACCGCGTGCCGACGCCCGAACAGCGCGCAGGACGCTGGAGCGGTTTCGCCAGCACCGGCAGGCCTGGGACGACAACCGCGGCGTTGCGCACGCTCTACGCCGAGTGGTATCGCCGCATCGGCGCCGCGCTGCCGCCGCCCGACGCTGGGACCGGCAGATCGAGCTCGGCTCGGGGCCGGGGTTCGCGCGGGGATTCATCCCGTCGCTGGAGCTGACCGACGTGGTGGCGGCGCCCTGGCACGATCACGAGCTGACCGCCGAGGAGATCCCCGCCGCCGACGGCAGCGTCGGCGCGCTGGTGCTGTTCGACGTGCTTCACCACCTGCCGTCGCCGCGCCGATTCTTCGTCGAGGCGACGCGCGTGCTGCGGCCGGCGGGGCGCATCGTGCTGTGCGAGCCGCTGATCAGCCCGCTGTCTTACCCGGTCTACAAGCTGCTGCACGAGGAGCCGGTCGACATGTCGGTCGATCCGCTGGCGCTCGACGCTTCCGACGGTGAGCGCGCGGACAAGGATCCGTTCGATTCGAATCAGGCGATCCCGACGGTGCTGTTCGGGCGTCACCGGACCGCCTTCGAGCGGGCCTTCCCGTCGCTGAGGATCGTGTCGGTCGCGCACCTCGCCGGCCCGAGCTATGCGGCGTCGGGCGGATTTTCACGCGGCGCGTTGCTGCCGGTCGCGATGTGGCGCGCCCTGCACGGCATCGAGCGGCGCCTGCCCGAGTGGATATTTCGCTGGATCGGGTTTCGGCTGCTGGTGGTGATCGAGCGCCGGTTCTCGTAAGGGGGACAGCGCATTTCATGCGCGTCGACCTTTTGTTTCCTCCTGGAAAATTCTTGCGCGCGGAGCCTGAAATCGCGTGCAGCGCATTGCATTGGGCCGGTGATTGGATTAGTCCTGTCTGCGCTACGGCGACGGCCGGGCGTGGTTGGTGGGCTCACCCACCGACTCTGCGATTCAACCTTAAAATAGGAGACGATCGTGAGGGGCGGAACCGAGGGCGGCGGAGCTAGGGGTGGAAGCAATACCAGGTGGCAGCGGGAGGAGGTCGAGTCGATGTGGTATCGCGACGCTGACGGCGTGCGCGCGGAGCTCTTGGCGCAGAAGGAGATCCATCAGATGGAGATCCAGACCTGGCGCCACCCGCTGACGCGGCTCGCGACTATCTGGGCGGGTTGGCGGCGGCGACTCTGGCGGAGCTGACGTCGCTGTCGCCGGCGCGCAAGGACGTCGGTGAGGATGATAATTGCGACGACGTCGGCGCCGGTGAGCGGGTCCGCGCCACCGGCGGCAGGCTCGCCGCGTGCTCACGATCGACCGACTCGCGGTAGTGATCGCATCGCTCCTTCCACTCGCGCGTGCTCTTCGGCATCGGGACGCGCGCGCGGGTGACGAAGGAGATCAGGTCTTTTCCGCCGCGGATCAGATCGCGCCCCTGCCACGCGTAGTGCTCGTCGGCCAGCGACGGCTCGGGCGGCAGCGTGGGGCGAAAACAGGACAGTCGCTCGGCGGCCGCCACGAACGACGCCCACACGTCGAAGATCTCGACGTCGGTGTGCAGCGTCTCGCACTTGGCGCGCGCGGTCTTGGCGAGGTCACTCACGTAGGCCTCGATGCCGTTGAACATCTCGAGCCCGTCGAAGGTCGACACCATCACTTCGGCGATGCCGTCGATCGCGCGCATGGTCTGCGAGATCTTGATGTACCGGCTGCGGTAGAAGTCCTCGATCGGGAAGGCGAAGGCCTTGAACGGCTCGCCCCAGAGCTCGTCGATCCCTTCTTCGCCGCTGCGGTGAAGCACCATCTTGCCGAGCGCGAGCGCCTCCTGCAGATGCTCGCTGCACTGCCGCATGAGGGCGTTGTCGGAGCGGATCTCCAACCCCAGCGCCTGGATGTCGACCACCTTGGTGAAGACCTGCGTCGCGCGATTGAACAGCGCGCCGGCGAGCATCGCGCCCTTGACCCGCTGCTTTTGCGGATCGGTCTCCGCCTCGAAGGCGCGCCGCGCCTCCTCGAGGCGGAAGCCGGGGATGTTGAGCCCGTGCTCGACGTGGTTGAACAGCCGGCGCGTGAGCGCCTCGATCAGCGCCTTCTTCGCCGCCAGCGTGTCGGCCGGCGCGTCGTAGGCCTTGATCCAGTAGCCGTCGTAGAAGACCCGCCACTGCCCGTCGATCTGACGCTTGGTTCCTGCTGCCATCTTGCCGTCGCTGTCCATGACTCCCCGTCAGTGTCCGCAGTCTACGCTCGGCGGTTCACACGCGCGCGACTGCGAAAAGAATTAGCCTCGCGTTTACGTCGCGGAAACATGCCGCGCGCGAGAGATGACCACGGCGCGCGCACGAGCTCAAGGGTTCTGACGTCAGAGTTGACCTCATGGCCGCCCGACGATCTGAATTCCGTTGACCGGCGCCCGGTGGAGCGGTGTGTTCGACGAGAAGCCGGGAAAAGCAGTAAGCGTGAATGCGCTGCCGCGAAGGCTCCGAAAAACCACGTAGTTGCCGGCGCCGCCCGTTGCTTGCACGTAGGTGCCGGCGAAGCGCTGGGTTGTGCTCTGAACCTCGCGCACGGTCGAGGCGCCGATTGTGTAGTTGAATGCACGGATCTGATCTCCGCCCGGGGTGAAAAATGCGCTGGCGTAGACGTAGACGTCGTAGCCGTTGCTGGTGACGGCGCTCGGTAGCCCGCTCACGCTCACCGTCGCTGTCTGTCCGTTAGTGGGGTCGAGGTAGCCGTTCATCATTCGAAAATCGCCCGGCGTATCGGGCAAGCCGATCGCGAAGACGTTCGCGCTCCGGGGCCCGCGCCATTCGATCGCCGCCGTGGTCGTCGCGCCGTCAGCGTCGACCAGGTTGGCGAGCGCGCCGGCGCCGCGCGCGGCGCTGTTCCAGTGGGCCCGGCGCACCACGCCCGCGGCTTCGGCCGGCGCCATCGGCGTGCCGGTGCCGACGAAGTCGACGCTGATCACTCTCGGTGCTGCGCCCGTGATTGTGACGCCGCCCGTTCCGGATGAGCCGCCGGTCGCGGTGGTGGCGCCGCCCGCTCCGGATGAGCCGCCGGTCCCGGTGGTGGCGCCGCCCGCTCCGGTCGAGGTCGAGGCCGAGCCGCCGGCGCCGCCCGGCGCGCCCGCGTCGGTGCCGTTTGCGCCGCCGCCGGCGCCGCGGCCGCCGCCAGCACCGCCGACGCCACTCGCCCCGCCGTCGCTGCCGGGCGATGCGCCGAGCGTGAGCCGAACCGAGACCTGGCGGTCGAGCTCGACGTCGACGTCGACGCTGTCGGTCGAGACAATCTTGCCGGCGATCAGACCGTCGGCGCGGATGCGCAGCCGATCGAAGTCTTGGTTGGGATAGATGACCAGCGTCCCCAGCAGCTCACCGCTCGGCGCCGGAACCCGCTCCGTGCTCGAGCTGAGCAGCGGCCCGGCCGTCGTGCCGTCGGGCGATCCGTCGCGCGCGAGGCCGAAGATCTCGATCGTCACCTGCTGCGGCACCGCCGCCTGCGGCGCGTTGGAGACCTCGAGGTAGATGCTGGTCGCGACGTTGCTCTCGCACGCGCCCAGCACCAGCGCCGCGCCAAACAGAATCGACGCCGCCTGCGTTCCAGATTTCATGACAAGTGAGTGATCGTCGCGCAGGGCGGTCGCCAAATCGCCGCGCAGCGACGATGCAAATACCGCCGAAACGCGCCGTCGATCAGTGTCAACCGACTGCGTCGGGTAGTGTCAACCGACTGCGTCGGGCAGTGTCAACCGACTGCGTCGGGCGGCGTCAACCGACGGCGTCGATCAGCGTCAATCGCGGTCGGCGCGGACGAGATTGCGCGCGATCAGCGGTGACGCCAGGCGCTGCACTGATACAGCGCGGCGGCGACCGGCGCGCGCGGTGGAAACGCGGCGCGCGCGACCGGCCGCAGCACGCGGCCGAGCGCCGCGGCGATGCGCGCGGGCTGGCTCACGTGATGATCGTCGATGCCCTGGAATCCGATCAGCTCGAAGGCCCGCGTCATGAGCGGGCTCACCATCGGGTAGCCGGTGACCAGCGTGCCGCCGAGCGCCAGCGCGCGCGCCAGGCCGCGCGCCGCGCCGTCGGCGTCGGCGATGTGCTCCAGCACGGAGAAGCAGACGATGGCGTCGAAGTGCGCCGGCGGCAGGTCGCCGTCGCGCAGCAGATCGGCCGCGACGAACCGCGCCTCACAGCCGCTGGCGACCAGCGCGTCCAGCCCGGGCGCCAGCGTCAGATCGGTCCCGGTATAAGCGGGGAAGCGCTTGGTCAGCGTCGGAACCAGCACGCCGCTGCCGACGCCGACCTCCAGCACGCGCGTGCCCCCCGGCGGCAGGAGATCCAGGCCCATCTGCAGGCGGTGGCGGTAGAGCCAGCCAACCCAGGGGTGATAGTAGTAGGGCAGGGGATCGTGCGCGTCGTTGGGGCGCAACACCCCCTGCGCGGGCAACTCGAGTGTGAGGGTCACGGGCTGTTCGGTTCCTTTCTGTCATTTTGTGGCTGCGGTTGCGGTTGGGGCGCACCGGCGTGCGGGAAGCGCGGCCCCGCGATCAGTGAGTAGGCCTCGGGCGCGTACGGGTAGCGCTCGTCGACCAGGCGCTGCAGCTCGTTGGCCTCGCGCGCCAGCTCGGCCGCCACCGCCGGCCCGCGCAGCGCGCCGAGCTTGCGCCGGATCTGCTCGCGCGTCGGCTCGTCGTTGGTGACGGCGTAGGTCTGTTCCAGGTGGCGCACCGCCAGCGCGTCGCCACCCTGCTTGGTCAGCATCTGCGCCGCCAGGTTGGGCAGCCAGGGCGGCACGCCGTCGAGCAACGTCGCCTGGCGCAGCGCCTCGACGCCGCGCTGTCGCCAGGTCGGGACGCGCGGGTCGTCCTCGCCGGCCAGCGGCGGCAGCTCGAATAACAGATTGAACCCCTGCTGGAACCAGATCTCCCAGTCGCTGGGAAACGCGCGCGCGCCGCGCGTGAGGATCCGATCGGCGGCCAGCAGCGCGTCGACCGAGAAGTCCTTGCCGTTGTAGACCAGCATGGTCGCGCCGCGACGGTAGAGGCTGTGGAACGCGGGGTCGAGATCGAGCGCCGTCGTGAGGTAGCGCTCGAGCCAGCGCTGCTCGCCGTGCGCCACGAGCTGGGCGCCGAAGTAGACATTGGTCCGCGCCGCGACCAGATCGGCGGCGACCTCGGTGTGGCCGAGGCTGGCCACGCGCAGCGCGCCGGCGCTGGGCAGCGCCAGCGTGTCGTCTTCGGCCGGCCAGGTCGCGCGCAGCGCCAGCGCCCGCCGCAGCGTCCCGCCGGTCACCGCGACCAGCATCAGCGTGACCGCCAGCAGCCCGGCGATCTCCAGCGCCCGCCGCGCCGTCGCGGGGGCGGTCACGACGTTGGGCCTCCCTTCTTGTCGGGGGCGTCGCGCGCCCCATGATCTCCAGCTCCGCCGGCGTCTGCGTCGGCGTCGGCGATCCGGGCGTCCCCCCGGTTCTCCCCCGCTTCGCCGCCGGCCTCGCCGCCCGAGATGCCGAGCTTCGACAGGCGATAGCGCAGCGACCGAAACGAAACGCCGAGCAGCCGCGCGGCCAGCGTGCGGTTGCCGTCGGTGCGTTCCAGCGCCTTCAGGATGAAGCCGCGCTCGAACGCCTCCAGCTCACGCTCGAGATCGAATCCGGTCGCGGGCAGGTCGGCGCGCGCGGCCGCGGCGCGATCGGCGCGCGAGAGATCCGGGAGCGCGTCGGAGGTGATGCGGCCGGCGCTCGCCAGCGTGACCGCGCGTTCGACCAGGTTCTCGAGCTCGCGCACGTTCCCGGGAAAATTGTGGCCGGTCAGCGCCGCCATCGCGTCGGCGTCGACGCCGGTGATCGGGTGGGCGTGCTCGGCCGAGAACTTCTTCACGAAGTGATCGACCAGCAGCGGCACGTCCTCGCGCCGCTCGCGCAGCGGCGGCATGCGCACCTGGATGACGTTGAGCCGGTAGTAGAGATCCTGGCGGAACGTCCCCTTCTCGACCTCGGTCTCGAGGTCGCGGTTGGTCGCCGCGACGACGCGCACGTCGACCTCGCGCTCGCTCACGCCGCCGACCGGCTTGACCCGCCGCTCCTGCAGCGCGCGCAGCAGCTTCACCTGCATCGCCAGCGGCAGCTCGGCGACCTCGTCGAGCATCAGCGTGCCGCCGTGCGCCGCCTCGAACAGCCCCTGCTTCTCGCCGGTGGCGCCGGTGAACGCCCCTTTGACGTGACCGAACAGCTCGGACTCGATCAGGGCCTCGGGGATCGCGCCGCAGTTCACCGCGACGAAGGCGTGCTCGGCGCGCGGCGACAGCTCGTGCAGCGCGCGCGCCGCCAGCTCCTTGCCGGTGCCCGACTCGCCGACCAGCAGCACGCTGGTGCGCGCGGGCGCGATCTTGCGGAGCATGTCGAACACCCGCTGCATCGCCGCCGAGCGACCGAGCAGCCGATCCAGGCGGTAGCGCCCTTTGATCTCGTCGCGCAGCGCCACGTTCTGGCGCATCAGCTGGCGGCGCTCGAACGCGCGCTCGATGATCAGCCCCACCTCGTCGAGCTTGAACGGCTTGACCAGGTAGTCGTAGGCGCCCGCCTTCATGGCCGCGATCGCGGTCTCGGCGGTCGCGTACGCGGTCATGACGATGACCTGGGTGTCGGGGTGCAGCCCCTTGCTCTCGGCCAGCACGTCGAGGCCGCTGGCGTCGGGCATCTGGAGATCGGTGATGACCAGATCGTATTCCTTGCGGGCCATGGCGGCGCGCGCCTCGGCGCCGCCGCCGACGGCGTCGACCGCGTAACCGGTGCGCGCCAGGAACAGCGCGAGCAGCTCGCGCATCGAGCGCTCGTCGTCGACGACCAGGATGTCGCCAGGGATGGCGGCGGCCGCGCTCATGGGCGGCAGCTTCCGGTCACGCTTGCTTCCTCGCCACCAGGATCAGGAAGCCGCCCAGGTGTCGAAGCAGCGGAAGGTCGCAGGCCGCCTGCTCGGCCCAGTTGAACAGCTGCCCCGCGGGTGGAAACGCGAACACCTTCGAGGTCGGCGTCAGGATGCGGACGCCGCGCACGCCGATCAGCTCGACGCCTGCCGGCAAGTAGGATTGCGCTTTGCGGGCGGTGTCGTAGCGGGTGAAGACGTCGTGGTCGGTCGTGCCGTCAGCGATGCGCGCCGGCCCGCCCAGGCGCTTGGCCAGATAGCGCAACGAGTACGGGTTGTAGAACTCGAGCAGCATGTGGCCCCCCGGCCGCACCAGCCGCGCCAGCTCGACCAGCGCCTTTTCGATCGGCGGGATATGGGCCAGCACCTTCATGCTGTAGACCAGATCGACCGATTCGGAAGGGAGCGGCACGTCGGTGAGCGACCCCTGTACCACGCGCAGCCCCCGCCCCTGCGCCGTCTTCAGCATCCCGCGCGACAGATCCAGCCCCACCGCCGAACGCGCCACCAGCCCCGCCTGGCGCAGCAGCAGCCCGGTTCCGCAGCCGGCCTCGAAGACGTCCCGGCCCTCGCCGTACTGCCGGATGAGCTGCAGCTCCAGCTCGTCAATCATCCGGTGGTAACCGTGGTGCCGCTCGGCCTCGTAGGTCGTCGAGAAGCGGTCGTAGTAGGTCTGGGTCGTCGGGGGCGTGATCGTCGACATCTTTCGGCAGGCATTATAGCGGGGCCATGGCCCAAGGGGCGGCTCCAACGCGGTTCACGTGGGTTCAAAGCGGGGCGGGGACCGACGAGGGCGCGGGTCCTGTCACGGGGTGGGGTCCTCCCCGCTGCGGTCAGATGGCGGGAGCAGCCTGGCTTGTTGTGGCAACTCCCGATCGCCATTCATCGGAATCGGTCGCGCAGGGCACGACACGCCGCCATCTGACCGCATCGGGGTCCCCCCCACCCCGGGCCACCCGCGCCCTCATCGGTCCCCGCTCTCAATGAGAGAGCTCTCGGCTCGTCCGACGCGGGATCGTTCCCATGTGTCGCAAGCGATCTCGTTGAGAGCACCGAGAAGCGAAGGGCGCGGGTGACCGGAGTGGGGGGACCCAAATGGGAGCGGACCGCGGCGTGTCGTGCCTTGCGCGACCGATTCCGATGAGCGGTGTTCGGGGGTTGCCACAACAAGCCAGGCTGCTCCCGCGGTCCGATCCCATTTGGGAGGACCCACGCAGGGCAGGACCCGCGCCCTTTGCTTCTCGGTGCCCCCGTTAGGAGAAGGGGGTCAGGCTTCCGCGGCGGCGTGGCGTTGCCGGCGCGCCACGATAACGAACAGCACGCCCGAGATCCCGAAGGCGATCACCGCCAGCTGCAGCGCGGTGGCCACGCTGGTCGATTTGGCGACCCACCCGATCACCGCCGGCGCCGGCGCGTTGCCCAGCACGTGGATGCCGAACATGAACACCGCCTGCAGCGTCGCGGCGAACTGCGGCGGCCCCAGCTCGTCGACCACCGCCGCCGAGGGTCCGTTGTAGACCGATAGCAAGAATACCGCGACCGCGGTCAACACCATGAACAGGGGCTTGATCGTCACCACCAGGCAGCCGACGCCGAACGGGACCGCCAGCAGCATCGATGCGCCGATCGCCAGCGCGTGGCCGCCCGCCGCGCGGCGGTTGAAACGGTCGCCCGCCATGCCCCCCACGATCACGCCGCCCGCGCCGCAGCCGAGCCCCACGAACGCCATGAACGCGCTGCCGACGGCGACGGTGAAGTGGCGCTCCTCGACGATCAGCCAGCGCGCCCAGAAGATCAGCGCGCTGGCGCCGAACGTCGCCAGGATGCCTCCCGCCAGCGCCAGCACGTAGGTGGTCGACAGCAAGTAGGACCGCGCCGGCAGCGCCACGGGACGCGGCAACCGCGCGGGCGCCGCGATGAAGGCCGCCAGGATCGCCAGCAGGATCGACGGCCCGCCCGCGATCCAGAACACCCCACGCCAGCCGATGACCGGCGCCAGCAACGCGCCCAGCGCCAGCCCGCTGGTGCCGCCGATCGCCATGCCGACGTTGTAGATCCCCAGCGCGCGCCCGCGCTTCGCCGGTTCGGCGTCGGCGCACAGCAGGGTGTTGGCGCTGGGGCCGTAGGCCCCCTCACCCACGCCGACCAGCGCGCGGAAGAAGAGCAGCATCGGGTACGACGTCGACAGCGCCGAGCCGATCGTGGCGACGGCCCACACCATGATGCCCGCGAAGATGACCTTGCGCGGTCCGATGCGGTCGGCGATCGGGCCCGACGCCAGCGAGGCGACCGCGAAGACCAGCAGATTCACCGTCGCCAGCAAGCCCAGCTGGGTCAGCGACAGCTTGAAGGTCTCGCCGATGAGCGGCGTCATCCCGTACACCACCTGCCGGTCCAGGTAGTTGAAGAAGTTGATCAGCGTCAGCAGGGGCAGCGGCGGAACGCCGCGCGGACGCGCCGGTGCGGGCGGCGTGCCAAAGGGCGAGGCGAAGGTGGGGTTGGCGGCGGCGGGGTCGGGCGCCCCGATCATCGAAGGCTCTCGAGGCAGGCGATCGCCTCGGGCTTCGACCAGTCGCGCTTGTTGATGAAGTAGTGGCGCACCTTGCCGCTGGCGTCGACCATGAAGCTCTCGGGGAACTTCTCGGTGCCGAAGGTCTTGGGCACGTTCTTGCTGAGGTCGAGCAGCACGCCCATCTTCGTCCCCTTGACGAAGAACTGGCGCACGGCGTCCCAGCTGTCGTCGACGCTGACCGCGAGCATGCGGATGTCGGTCTTCTCGATCCGCCGCGCCAGGTCCTCCATCGAGGGCACCTCCTCGACGCAGGGCGGGCACCAGGTGGCCCAGAAGTTGACCAGCACGGGGTGACCGCGCTGCGCGCTCAGCGACACCATCTTGCCGTTGGCGTCGGGCAGCTGGAAGTCGGGCGCCTCGCGGTTCTGCAGGAACGGCGGCACCGGATCGGGCGACAGCGCGCGGCAGGCGTTGGTGCGCGCCTTCTCGAGCCCGTCGTGGGTCGCCGCGAAGAAGCGCACACTCAGGAAGCCGAGGCCGGCGATGGTCAGCAGCACCGGCCAGAGCCGCGTGCGGGCACGCGGCCGGTTTCACGTCTGGGGTCACTTCGTCAAAGCTCCAATCCGACGACCGGCGCGATCGCGCGCACCGACTCCATCAGGGTGGCGAACTGCGCCGGCGTCAGCGACTGCGGCCCGTCGGACAGCGCCTTCTCCGGGTCGGGGTGAACCTCGACCATCAGCCCGTCGGCGCCGAGCGCGATCGCCGCGCGCGCCAGGGCCGGCACCGACAGCGCGATCGCCGGTGCCGTGCGACGGGTCGACGATGATCGGCAGGTGGGTGAGCCGCTTGATGAGCGGGATCGAGCCGAGGTCGAGCGTGTTGCGGGTCATCGTCTCGAAGGTGCGGATGCCGCGCTCGCACAGGATCACGTTGTAGTTGCCCTGCTTGACGATGTACTCGGCGGCCATCAGGAACTCTTGAATCGTCGCCGACAGGCCGCGCTTGAGCATGACGGCGCGGCGCTGCCCGCCGACCGCCTCCAGCAGCGAGAAGTTCTGCATGTTGCGCGCGCCGATCTGCAGCACGTCGGCGTAGCGCGCCACCAGCTCGACGTCGCGCGTGTCCATCACCTCGGTGACGATCGGCAGGCCGGTCTCGGCGCGCGCCTCGGCCAGGATGCTCCAGGCCTTCTTCCTTCATGCCCTGGAACGCGTAGGGCGACGTGCGCGGCTTGAACGCGCCGCCGCGCAGGAAGCGCGCGCCCGCCGTCTTGACCGCCGCGGCGGTCGTCATCGATCTGCTCGCGGCTCTCGACCGCGCACGGGCCGGCGATGACGCCGAAGTGGCCGCCGCCGAACTGGCCGCCGCCGATCTTGATCGCGGTGTCGTCGGGCTTCACCTCGCGCGACACCAGCTTCCACGGCTGCGAGATCGGCACCGCGTCGGCGACGCCGGACATGACGTTGAACAGCCCGGGGTCGAGCGGCCCCTGGTTGCCGGTGATCCCGATCGCGAGCCGCGTCGAGCCCGGCATCTCGTTGGGCGTGAACCCGAGCTCTCGGATCCGCGCCTCGACCGACGCGACGTCGTCCTTCGTCGCGTCGGCCTTCATGACGATCAGCATGTTTCGAGTGTACGCCGGCCGCGCCGAACAGCGGAAGGCGGGGCCGCCGAAGTCGGCCCTCCGTCTTCCACGTTGCACGCTCCACGTTCCGCGCGCCGGCGGCCACCCGACCTAGGTCTTCCGCTTCGCGGCGAGCGCCTTGCCGTGGCCGCCGGCCTTCTTCGGCCAGCTCCTCGTCGGCGATCTTCTTGAAGGTCTCGAACGGGTAGGCGCCCGAGATCTTGCGGCCGTTGATGAACACCGCCGGCGTGCCGTTGACGCCGACGGCCTGGCCTTCCTTGGTCTCCGACTCGATCACGCTCTTGTACTTGCTGCTGTCGAGGTCGGCCTTGAACTTGGCCATGTTGAGGCCCAGCTCCTGCGCGTACTTCTCCAGGCTGGGGCGGTCGAGCGCGGTGTTGTTCTCGAACAGCTTGTCGTGCATCTCCCAGAACTTCCCCTGCGCGTCCGCCGCCATCGCCGCCTCGGCCGCCGGCTCGGCGTTGTTGTGGAAGGGGAGCGGGTAGTTCTTCCAGACCATGCCGGACCTTGCCGCCGTACTCCTTCTCGATCTGCGCCAGCGTCGGCTCGACGCGCTTGCAGAACGGGCACTGGAAGTCGGAGAAGATGACCATGGTCAGCGGCGCGTTCTTCGGCCCCTTGGCCGGCGAGTCGCCCGCCTCGACCTTGTAGATGGTCTTGTCCTGCTCGGGCGTCTTCTCGGCCTCGGCCGCCGCCTGGCCGCGCCGGCGCCGCCGGCACCTCGGTCTTCGCGTCCTTCATGATGACGTCGTAGACCTTGGCCTTGGGCGTCCCCTTGGCGACCAGCGCCTCGGCGCTCTTGAGCTCCTCGTCGATCTTGGCCTTGAACGCCTCGAACGGCTGCGCGCCCGACAGGAACTTGCCGTTGATGAAGAAGGCCGGCGTGCCGCGCGCGCCGATCTTGCCACCGGCCGCCGCGTCGGCCTCGATCTCGGCCTTGCCCTTCTGCGCGTCGAGCGCCGCCTTGAACTTGCCCATGTTGAGGCCCAGCTCCTGCGCGTACTTCTCGTAGGTCGGGCGGTCCATGGTCTGCTGGTTGGCGAAGATCTTGTCGTGCATCTCCCAGAACTTCCCCTGCTCGCCGGCGGCGCGCGCCGCGATGGCGGCCGGCATGGCGTTGGGGTGGAAGGGCAGCGGCAGGTCGCGCCAGGCGACGCGGACCTTGCCCTTGTACTCGTCCATCACCTTGTTGATGGTCGGCTCGACGCGCGAGCAGAACGGGCACTGGAAGTCGGAGAACTGCACGATGGTGACCAGCGCGTCCTTGGCGCCCTTGATCGGCGCGCCCTTGACCTCGGCCCGGAAGACCGTGGCCGCGTCGGGCTCACCCTGGCGCGCCGGCGCGGGCGGCGGCGGCGGCCGCCTTGGTCGAGGCCGGCCTTGGTCAGCTCGGCGTAGAGCTGGCCGCGCGACGTGCCGCTCTTCAGCTTCTCGTCGGCCTTCTTGATCTCCTCGTCGATGACGCCCTTGAACGCCTCGAGCGGCTGCGCGCCGCGGAAGTTGCGCCCGTTGATGAAGAAGTTGGGCGTGCCGCGCGCGCCGAAGTTGGCGGCGTCGTCCATGTCCTTCTTGATGCGGTCCTTGTACTTCTCGGTGTCGAGCGACGGCCTTGAACTTGCCCATGTCGAGGCCGATCTCCTGCGCGTACTTCTCGAGGTTCGGGCGATCGAGCGCGCCCTGGTTGGCGAACAGCTTGTCGTGCATCTGCCAGAACTTGCCCTGCTCGCGCGCCGCCTCGGCCGCCTCGGCGGCGATCATGGCGTTGTTGTGGAAGGGCAGCGGGTTGTGGCGGAAGGCGAGCTGGACGTCGTTGCCGTAGTCCTTCAGCACCGGCTCGAGCGTCGGCGACGACGCGGCCGCAGAACGGGCACTGGAAGTCGGAGAACTCGACGATGGTGACCTTCGGCTGCTTGCCGCCCTTGGTCGGCGCGTCGCCGACGGCGACCTTGTAGACCTCGGCGCCGGCGCCCGGGCCCTTGGCGGGCGGCTGGTTCGGCGCGGCCGCGGCCGGCGACGGCGCGGTCTTGGCGCCCGCCATGAACGTCGCGTAGAGCTGGCCCGGCGGCGTGCCGCGCGCGAGCATCTTGTCGGCGCGCGCGATCTCGTCGTCGATCACCTTCTTGAACTCTTCGTACGGCATGCGCGCCCGCGATCTGGCGGCCGTTGATGAAGAAGTTCGGCGTCCCCTGCACGCCGATCTGGCGCGCCAGCGCCAGGTCGGCGTCGATGCGCGCCTTGCCTGCGCGAGCTGTCGAGCGCCGCCTTGAACTTGCCCATGTCGAGGCCCAGCTCGCCCGCGTACTTCTCGAGGTCGGGGCGCTTGATGTTCTGCTGGTTGGCGAACATCTTGTCGTGCATCTCCCAGAACTTCCCCTGCGCCTCGGCCGCCAGCGCCGCCTCGGCCGCGAGCGGCGCGTCGGGGTGGAAGGGCAGCGGGTTGTGGCGGAAGTACGATCCGGACCTGCGTCGGGTACTCCTTCATGATCTTGTCGAGCGTCGGGACGACGCGGCTGCAGAACGGACACTGGAAGTCGGAGAAGGCGACGATGTTGACCTTCGCGGTCGCCGGGCCGCGCGCCGGTCCCTCGAGCGGGACGCGGAACCGCTCGACGTCGCCGACGGCCGGATCGACCGGACGCCCTTCGCGACCGCTGCCATCTCGGTACCGGCAGACTTTTCCTTGTTGCTGCTGCTTCCATCTTTGTTCGCGATCTTGGCGAGACCGTAGGATCCGCCGGCGACCACGACCAACAAAACGATGACCGTGCCTTTGTTCATGGGGGGCTCCTGAGTGCGTTTGACGAAAAGCGAGAAAATGAAAATCGCGAACCCGAATGGTTCACCGGGCTCGACTGACCCTCTATCCGAGCGATCGACCGTCTGACGACCGACCGTCTGACGACCGACCGGCTTGGGTTACCGGCGAGCTACGCTCGTCCGGTGTCCCTTTTTTCAGGCCCGGGGAGGTCTCTCGAGCGGCCGCCGCCCGCGCGACGGGAACGCAGCCGGGGTGTCGACGCTGATGCGCGAAGAGGGGAAGACCAAGAACGACGGGAGTGCGAACAGAGCCATCGGCTGCGCCGGTGTGGGGTTGACGGTGCCGTCGCGGCCTTCACCGGGGCTTCCCGTGCACGCGGCGCGCACACCGGCGTTCGAACGCTCGCGCCGGGCCGGCCGGAGGCTGCCCGGGGTGCGCTCGCTCTCCGGATCGCGCGAGGCGCGGTAGGAGGCGTCGAACGGCGTGCCGTCACATTCACCGCCCGCCGCACCCGGCCGTGCGTCGGCGACCAGCGGGGACGGGCAGTCGATGATCGCCTGGGTGGCATAGCGCGGCTCGTCGGTGGAGGGGGCGGCGTCGCCGTCCGCATCCGCCATCACCGCTGCGATGTCGCACGCCGACGG
Source organism: uncultured Pseudomonadota bacterium (assembly GCA_963778795.1). Lineage (GTDB taxonomy): Bacteria > Myxococcota_A > Polyangia > Fen-1088 > Fen-1088 > DASRQZ01. Next base: position 1,471,467 of record CAVZVU010000001.1, read on the forward strand.
ACCCTGATCGCAGGCCGGATCCGCGGCCCAAATAGCGGGCGCCGAGGCTGAACCCGGAAGGGCTGCGATGAGGGCGACGACGATACCGATCATGGCGCGAAACCGGCGGAAGCCTAGCCCAGGCTGAACATGCCAGCAAGCGCGGCCATTCCCGACGCAAAAATGTCACCGGGTCGCCGCGGAGCCCCGGCGCGAGGGGTCGGGACCCCTAGTGGGGTTCCCATCGCGTGGGCGTAGCTTGGCTTGCCAAGCGGAGCCCTTCGCGGGAGGGTTTGGGAACCCTCCGAGGGTTCCCATCTTGCTTGAAGGAAACCGGCGATCGGCCTAAATTTCCGCCTCGAACTTGGGTGGCCCACCGCGATGAATAAAGGCGTCGTCGATCAGCGCGCGTCCAGCTCAGGCGCATCCGCCGGGGGTGCAGTGCGTGCGTCGACCGACGCGCTCCCGCCTCCGCTCGATCCCGAGGCCGCCGCCGGCCCACCGCAGCGCCGCCGCCGCCGGCAGCGGCGTCACGAGCTTCCCGAGCGGCACCCGGGCAATGGCAGGCAAGTCGCGGTCATCACATTGGTGGCGATCGCGGTCCTTTTCTTGATCCTCTACGCCCTGCTGCCGCGTGAAAAGACCATCCGCGAAGAGCCGCAGTCGTCGGTGGCTCCCGGATCCGCCCTGCCGTGCCCGGGCGCGGGCTCCGGCGATCTCTCCCGTCTGTTCGCCCGTCTGGTCGTCGGGTAGCGCCGCCCCGGTTGAGGTCCGCCGAGCTTCGAGAGGAAGCGGAAGGGGTCAATCGGGCGGCTGGCCGCTGGCGGGCCGGCGCAGGTGACCTAGCTTCGATATGAGCGGGGAGGTCGCGCGCGATGACTTGGTTGACTGAAGAGCTCGGGATTGCCTCGCGTTGGGGCTGGGTCGTGCTGCGGGGCGTATTCGCGGTCGTGTTCGGCTTTCTGGCGTTCTCTCATCCGGGAGTCATCGGGCTGACGATGGTCTGGATGTTCGCCGGCTACGCGTTCGTGGCCGGCATCGCCACCTTCGTGGCGGCGGTGCAAGGCGGTCGCGCGGGGACACCCCGCTGGGGAACGATGCTGCTGGAAGCGTTGCTCAGCATCGGGGTCGGCATCCTCGCGCTGCTCTGGCCGGCGACCACCGCCTTGGCGTTCGTCTGGGTGCTGGGGGTGTGGGCGGTGATCAGCGGCGTGCTCGAGATGGCCAGCGCCATCAAGCTGCGAAAGATGATCGAGAACGAATGGGCGCTCGGCTTGGCCGGCGTGCTGTCGTTCACTTTCGGCGCGCTGATGTTGCTGCGGCCAGCGCTGGGTGGGCTGGCGGTGGTCTGGTTGCTGGGCGCCTATGCCCTGTCGTTCGGCATCCTGATGATCGTCGTCGGGTTCAGGCTGCGCAGCCTGGCGCACGCGCTGGGAGACAGCGGCGGCGACCGCCGCCTGTCGAACGCCTAGCGAGAAGAGTGCCCAGGGACAGAGTCGAACTGTCTACACATGGATTTTCAGTCCATTGCTCTACCAGTTGAGCTACCTGGGCCGGTATGAAGCGGGCGCTACAATGCCCGCGTCGGGGTTTGGGGTCAACAGCAACCGCCCGGCCTAACCCTCGCCTGGCTCTTCGGTCTCGGGCGGCAGCGGGGTGCCGCGCAGGCGGCGGATGCGGCGGTCACGCACGTCGAGCACGGTCAGGCGGAAGCCCGCGGCGTCGACGACGTCGCCGGGAACGGGCAGCTCTTCGAGCTGGGTCAGCACGAAGCCGCCCAGCGTCTCGACCTCCGGCGGCACCGGCGGGAAGGACAGGCCCAGGTCGCGCTTGGCGACGTCGAGGGTGAGGCGGCCGTCGGCCTCGAAGCTGCCGTCGCTGTGGCGCGTGACCGGGGGAATCTCCTCGAGGTCCTGTTCGTCCTGGATCTCGCCGACCACCTCTTCGACCAGATCTTCGAGCGTGACGATGCCGGTGAAGGCGTGGCCGCTGCCGAGGATGATCGCGATGTGCACGCGGCGCCGCTGGAACTCGCGCCGCAGCCACTCGAGGCGCGTGTCTTCCGACGCGTAGATCGGCTCGCGCACCAGGTCGCGCATCCGTTCAGGCCGGCGCCCGGACGCCAGCGCGGCGACGATGTCCTTCAGGTGGACGTAGCCGACGACGCGGTCGTTGGCCGGCTCGACCAGCGGGTAGCGGGTGTACTGGTTGGCGACCGCGACGCGCAGGTTGTCGTCGAAGGGGCGCCCCGCCTCCAGCGTGACCACGTCCCGCCGCAGCGTCATCACATGGCGCGCCACGCGGTGGGTGTAGTCGAAGACGCGATCGATGAGGCGGCGCGCGCCCGGCTCGAGCTGGACGTGCTGCAACACCAGGCGCAGCTCATCCGGCGAGTGCAGCATCTCCGCCTCCGACGCCGGCGGCAGCCGCAGCATCTTCAGCACCAGCGCCGCCGCCGCCTTCAGGGTCCAGGTCAGGGGGAACGCCAGCACGTAGAACGCGCGGAAGGGGACGGCCGCCCACAGCGCGACCGGTTCGGTCATCTGGATGGCCAGCGCCTTCGGGGCCAGCTCGCCGAGCACGGTGTGCAGGAAGGTGATCACGGTGAGGCTGACGGCGGCCGACAGCGTGTGCAGCGTGCGCGGCGAGATGGTGCCGAGCTTGCCGATCACCGGGCGCAGGATCTCGGCGAAGGCCGGCTCGCCCAGCCACCCCAGGCTCAGCGACGCCAGCGTGATGCCGAGCTGGCTGGCTGACAGATACCCCGGAAGCTGGCTGGTGATTGTTTGCAGCAGGCGGGCGCGGCGCTTGCCCTGGTTCGCGAGCTGCTGCAGCCGCGTCGGCCGGATCTTGACGAAGGCGAACTCGGCGGCGACGAAGAAGGCGTTCGCGAGGACGATGAGCAGCGTCACGATCAACGCGAGCGTCGGCGACATGCGTTAGAACACCTCCGCCGCGCGCGCTGGCGGCTCGAGGGGGATGGGGGGCAGACTGATCGGGATCACGTCACACATCTCGGGCGGGAGTCTCGCACGGGCTGCGCCGAATCTAAACGTAGTTGAGTCCATACCAGGGGAGGGGGAGCGGCTCGGGCGGCGTGACCAGCCATTGGCTCCCCATCGCGAGCGCGAACGGGGCGGTCGTGCCAGCCGGCGGCGCGCGCGCCGCCGACGGTTTCGTCGTCGTGCCAGGGGACGACAACCTGATCGGCCACCAGCGGCGCCGCGGCCAGCAGCGCCGGCCGGTCGCCCGCGAGCTCGAGCACGCGGCGGGTCGCTCGCCGCGTGACCGCGAGATAGCCCGCCGGCCGGCCCCCGCTCTCCACGATCCACAGGTCGGCCGGCCAGGCGAAGATCACCGAGGCTCGCAAGAGGGCGTGCCAATCGGTGGCGCTGCGCACGAAGCGCACCGGTTCGGCGTCGTAGAGGCGGGCCAGCAGCGGCGCGTCCTGGGCGCCCGCCGGCCGGACGCCGATCTTGACGCCGGAGGAGACGCCGACGCCGACGCCGACGTCGACGCCGACGTCAGAGGGCGCCGAGGGCGCGGGAGGCGACCAGGCGGTCGCCGGAGGTACCGGGGCGAACCCCAGCCGCTGGTAGAGCGGCCCGTCGCCCGACACCAGCGCCAGCGCCACACCGGCGGCGCGCGCCTGGGCCAGCGCATCGGCGACCACCGCCGCGCCCAGCCCCCGCCCGCGATGGTCGGCGCGCGTGAAGACCGCGCCGAGCGCGCCGACCTGCACGGTCACGCCGCGCAACGACGCCGGGCGGACGCACAACCCGGCGTGCGCGACGATAGCCCCCGCGTCGCTGATGACGCGCAGGTTGGCCGATTCGGTCACCGAAAACAGCAACGGGTAGTCGCGGCCCATGTCCCCACCCGAGGGCCGAAAGACCAGGTTTGCCGCGGTGATCAGCGCTGGCAGCTCGTGCGGTGAGCAGGCGCGCGGTCCGTCCACGCGGCGATTATCCACCCAGCGCGCCCGGATTCATAAATGCCTCCGGCCCTGGTAGTGTCCCGCCCATGTGGCGGTTGAAATCGAAGCTCGTGGGCGTGGGGGTGTGCGTGCTGTGGGTGGCGCTGGTCAGAGTCGCCTCGGTTCGCGCCGCCGAGGCGCTGTTCTCGCCGGACTGCACCACCGACAACCTGCTGGCGCGCAAGGCGCCGGTGCAGCGACAGGACCTGCGCGGCAACCCCTGCGCTGGTCACCGACGAGGCGGTGGCGCCCGAGGGGGCGCAGTGGGACTCGCCGGTGGCGGTCATCCTCGACACGCCCGCCGGCTCGGTCACCTACGACCTCGGTCAGCCGACGTCGGTCAGCGCGTTCTACGTGCAGGCCGACGCCAACGACACCTACAAGATCTTCGGCTCGCTCGACGGAACGCCTCAGAGCTTCAAGGTGATCTTCGAGGTCGACACCGTACAACGGCCACGGCCTGCGCGGCCGCGTGGTCAACGTCGACCCGACGATGGTGCGCTTCCTGCGCATCGGCGAGGGGCTGGGCGACAACTTCTATTCCATCTCCGAGTTCGCGGCCTACTGCCGCGCGCCGACGCCGTTCCCGCCGCAGTTCCGCACCGTCGATGCGCCGCCGGCGCGCGTGCCCGACGGTGCCGTGGTGGAAGTGCGACCTGGTGGGACAACGACGTCGAGCGCGCGCTTCGAGATGTTGCTGGCGATCGGCGCGCATGGCGCTGATCCTGTGGGGCATCGGCCTGCGCAAGCAAGGGGACGCCTGCCGACCAGCTGAAGCTGCGCCGCCGGCTGTTGATGCTGGTCGGGATCCTGTCCTTCGGCGCGTACTGGAACTTCGGGTTCTTCCACTTCCGAAACTACATTCACGTCTGGGACACCTACCACTATTACATCGGCTCGAAGTACTTCCCCGAGCTGTCCTACGACCGACTTTACGAGTGCGTCTCCGTCGCTGATTCGGAGGTGCCGGGGATGCGCCGGCGGGTCGAGCTGCGCAAGATCATGAACCTGCGCACGAACATGATGGGGCCGACGACCGACATCCTCGACGCACCCCGAGCGCTGCAAGGAGCACTTCACGCCGGAGCGCTGGGCGTCCTTCGCGAAGGACGTCGCCTACTTTCGCAACGCACACGGCGTGAAGCGCTGGGAAGAGGCGCAGACCGATCACGGCTACAACGCGACGCCGGTCTGGAACGTCCTCGGCACGACGCTGGCCAACCTCGCGCCGGCCAGCGACACCCAGATCAATCTGCTGTCGCTGCTCGATCCCGCCTACGCGTTCGGGATGATGGCGATGATCTGGTGGGCGTTCGGTTGGCGCACGCTGGCGATCGGGCTGGCGGTCTTCGCCACCAATTTCCCGTCGCGCTTTTACTGGACCGGCGGCGCCTACCTGCGCTGGGACTGGCTGTTCTACCTGGTGGGCGGGCTGTGCCTGTTGCGGCGCGAGAAGTATTTTCTGGGCGGGCTCTTCCTGTCGTACACCACGTTGCTGCGCGTCTTCCCGGTGTTCGTCTTCATCGGGCCGCTGATGGTGCTGGTGCAGGAGTACCTGAAGACGCGCCGGATCGACGGCCGCTACCGATCGCTGATCGCGGGCGCGGCGCTGGGCGTGGCGCTGCTGGTTCCCCTCAGCCTGGTGAAGAGCGGCGGCATCGAGGGCTACATCCACTTCAAGCAGAACAGCGAGAAGCACACGGCGACACCGCTGACGAACTACATGGGGCTGCGCACGGTGGTCGCCTACGCGCCGTCGGAGGCGGGGCGCTTCCTGCGCAACGATCGGCTCGACGATCCGTGGGGGGCGTGGAAGATCGCCAAGCTGCGCACCTTCCGCGCGCGCAAGGTGCTATTCGCGGTCGCGGCGCTGGCGTTCGGCGCGCTGCTGTGGTTCTCGGTGCGCGGCACCGAGCCCTGGGTCGCCGCTTGCTTGAGCGCGACGATGATCGCCGTCGGCGTCGAGCTGACCTGTTACTACTATTCCTTCCTGATCGCGGTCACGTTGCTGTACCAGAAGCGGCGGGAAGTCGGGGCGACGCTGCTGGCGGTGACGGCGGCCACGAGTTTCATTGATTGGGCGCCGACGCGCTTCCTCCCCGACGCCGGTATCTGGCGCTGGATGAAGATGCCGACCTGGCTCGACGAGCAGTACATGTGGATGGCGATCGTCACGTTGATCGGCTTCGCCTGGATCCTCTATCGCTTTGGCTTCTTCCCCGCCGACCCGAATGAGGGCGTGGAGGATGGTCTGGTCGGCAGCGGGGCCGGCGAGGGCGGCGCCGCCGTGGCGGGCGCGAATCTCGCGGTCGCGGGGGGAGCACCCGCCAGCGCCGCCGCCGCTGCACCGGATGCGCCCGCATCGACGGGATCGCGCAACCGCGGGGCGGCACGCAAACGCAAGGACCGCCGGAAAAAATAGCGTCAAAACGACGAGGCCGCGTCGGGTGAGCCGACGCGGCCTCTCAAATCAGGAGTTAACGGAGGGCGGAAATCGAGCGGGTTAACGTCTAACGTCGCCCTTTCTTCTTGGCGACCTTCTTCTTGGCGGGCGCCTTCTTCTTGGTGGCGCTCTTCTTGGCGGCCTTCGCCGCCTTTTTGGCGGGCTTCTTGGTGACACCCCGCCGTTTGGCCACGCGCGCCGACTTCTTGCGCTTCTGGCCGCCGATCGCGCGCTTGGCGCGCGACACATCTCCGTCGCGATCGACGAAGTAGATGTAGTTCGTGTCCATCTGGAAGCCGCCGTCCTTCACCATCTCCGGCCTTCCCTTGGGAACGCCCGGCTGCTTCCGCTGGACCTTCCAAACCGCCCCGTCCTTCACGTAGTACATGAAATCTTTTTCACGAGCTACGCCCAGCTTTGCGACTTTCTCGGCCATCTCAGCAGCCCTCCGTGTAGAAAGTGGTGCGAAAGAAGACCTCGGCATGGTAGCGGGGGGGCCACCCCTGTCAAGCGAAATCCCGCTCAAAAACCGGGCGATCTCGTCGGAGAACACCGCTTTTTCGCGAATCTCCCGCGAAATTTGGCCGAAATAACTTTGCACCCTACTGGCGGTTTTCGTGATGGTGTCGAGCGCCGACGAGATACGCGGCGATAGCCGACGGGATTCCGGCCGGACGTCTTGTGGGATTTGGCGCGGGATTTGGCGCGGAAAATCAGCGCGGGCGGGCGAGGTAGACGTGTTGCTCGGTGTCGCTGTCGTCGCGCAGCGGGCTGCCGGCGAAGTCCGACCAGCTGGCGATGAGGCGCAGGCCCGCGCGCTCGAGGAGCACGGGAACCTCCGCGCGCGCGAGCTGTCGGTGGCACAGGCGCAGCACGCGCTCGGGGCCGGTCGCGCGTCCCCGTCCGTTCACCGGCTGGTAGTACATGCGCATCAGCAGCGTGCGCCGCCGCCGATCGAGGTGGTGGTTGATCGTGTAGACCAGCCGCTGTCCCGTGGTGGGATCGCGAAAGGGCGTGCGATCCCAGCGCCGCGTCTCGTCGCGCTCGAGGAAGCTCCGCGCCGGCGCGAAGACGTCGAACGCAAACCAGCCGCCTGGTTCCAGCGCCCGGCGAACCGCGCGCAGAAACTGGCCGAGGTCGCGATCGGTCACCAGATGCTGCACGCTGTGAAACGCGGCCACGGCGAAACCGAAGCGGCGGCGCAGGGCGAAGCGGCGCATGTCGGCGCGCACCAGCAGCGCGCGCGCTCGCCGGGCGCGCGACAGGCGCGCGATCTTGGCGGCGGCGTGGGCCAGCATCGCCGGCGCGTGATCGAGGCCGACCACGGTGTGACCGTCGCGCAGCAGCGGCACCATCAGGCGTCCGGTGCCGCAGGCGAGATCCAGCACCGGCCCGCCGTGCTCGGCGGCCAGCGTGCGATAGAAGCGGATGTCCTGGCGCCGGCGGCGGTAGTCGTGATCGTAGAGGGCGGCGTCCTCGAAGTGCTCGATCGCGCCCGCGGTCTCCTCCTCTCGCGAGATGCTCATTCGCGCGTTAATCTAGCCCCCAAATGAGCGACGCGAGCGACGCAATTGTGCTTTTGTCGGGAGGGCTCGACTCGGCGACGGCGCTGGCGATGGCGCGCGCCGAGGGTTGGCGCTGCCACGCGCTCAGCTTCCGCTATGGCCAGCGCCACGCCGTCGAGCTCACGGCGGCGGCGCGCGTCGCGGCCGCGCTCGGGGCGGCCAGCCATCGCGTGATCGACATCGACCTGCGCGCGCTGGGCGGCTCGGCGTTGACGGCCGACGGAATCGACGTTCCCAAGGGGCGCAGCGAGTCCGAGATGGACGGCAGCGCCAGCGGCGGCGCCAGTCCTGGCGCCGGCATCCCGGTGACCTACGTCCCGGCCCGCAACACGATCTTTGTCGCCTACGCCATCGCCGTGGCCGAGGTGACCGGCTCGACGGAGATCGTGCTCGGCGTCAACGTGCTCGATTCGTCGGGATACCCCGACTGTCGCCCCGAATGGCTGGCGGCGATGCAGGAGGTGGCGCGGCTCGGCACCAAGGCCGGCGTGCGAGGGGCGCCCGCGCGATCACGCTGCGCGCGCCGCTGATCCGGATGTCGAAGGCGGAGATCATCGCCGCGGGGGTGGCGCTGGGCCTTGACTACGGCCTCACCCACTCTTGTTACGACCCGACCGACGCCGGCGCCGCCTGCGGGGGCTGCGACGCCTGCCAGCTGCGCCGCCGCGGCTTTCGAGGCGGCCGGGGTGCCCGATCCGACACGCTACGCCTGATCGGAGGCAAGAGGCCTCGGACATCAGGCCTCGGACGTCCTGCGAGTCTTCCCGGAGCCCGAGGCCCGAGGCCTCCTTAACGCCCAGGCCGCGTCAGTCGCGCCAGGTGCTCCAGGGGCCGCCGAACGCGCCGGTCCCCAGAAAGGGCGCCTTCTTCGCCGCGCGCCGCGACGGCTCGAGCAGCAGCGCCGTCGCGCCGGCCAATCCGTCGAGCGAGGTCAGCGATCGCGCGCCGTTGCCCGCCGTCGCGGAGAATCCGACTGCGGCCGCGCGCGGCTGGTCGCGCGGGGGGCGCTGCTCGCCCGGGCCAGCTTCGTCACGTCCGGGACCGCGGCTGCCCCGGCCACGCCGGCGTCGGCTCGAGCGATCGTAAAGCTCGACGGGCTCGAGCTCGGGCGCGGCGTCGTCCTCTCCCGCGGCCACCGCCTCGTCACCGATGGCGCCGTCGCCGGCCCCGTCGCCGACACCGACAGCGATACCCTCTCCGACCAGCGGCTGACCGGCCAGCGCCGGGTCGAGCGACTCGGCCTCCGAGACGATCTCGCACAGGCGCAGCGCCTCGTCGAAGAACTCACGCCCCGCCAGCCGCGGCCGCTTTCGGCGCGGGTTCTTGGACGGCAGGATGTAGCGAATGGCGAGCAGGATCTGTCGCGCGAGCTCACCGTCGCGCCGCGAGGCGCGCAGCCGCTCGAGCACCGGCTGGATCGACTGCGAGACGAGCTGTCCGATGTCGCCCACGCCGGTGCTGTCGGGATCCAGCGCGTCGCGCAGCGGCGGCAGCATCAGCACCGCCAGCAACAGGCTGTTGGTGGGCGGCACCGTCCGGCGCGCCGTCGAGCGGTCGAGCGCGGCCAGGTAGGCCCAGAGCCGGGCGCGCCTCAGCTGCGTCGCCGCCAGCTTGACCGGATCGGCTTCCGGCTCGGCCGCGGGATCGTCCTTCAGGCCGCGCGCCAGCTCGGGCGCCAGCAGCTCCAGCAGCTCGGCCTCGAGCAGGATCTCCATCGAGCGCTTGGCGGCGCCCGCGCGCAGCAGGCGATAGAACTCCTCGGAGACGCGCGCCTGGGCGCACTTCGCGATGTCGTTCCGGTGATCCATCATGCGCCGGTAGGTCTCCGGCTCGATGGTGAGATCGCAGCGCGCCGCGAACTTCACCGCGCGCAGGATCCGGATCGGATCTTCGCGGAAGCGAATGTCCGGGTCGCCGATGGTGCGCACCACGCGCGCTTCCAGGTCGGCCAGCCCGTTGACGTGGTCGATCACGTTGCCGGTCTCGAGGTCGTAGAACAGCCCGTTGATCGTGAAGTCGCGCCGGCGCGCGTCCTCTTCCGGCGTGCCGAAGACGTTGTCGCGGCGGATCAGCAGATCACCGCTCTCCGCCTCCGATCCGTTTTCGGGATCCTCCTCTTCCAGCTCGCGCGGGTTGGCGCGAAAGGTCGACGTCTCGATGATCTTCGGTCCGAAGAAGACGTGAGCCAGGCGGAACCGACGTCCAATGATGCGACAATTCCGAAAAAGCCGCTTGATCTCCTGAGGCGTGGCGCTGGTGACGACGTCGAAGTCCTTGGGCTTGCGCCCGAGGAGTAGGTCTCGCACGCAACCCCCGACCAGGTAGGCGGCGTGATCGTAACGCCTCAGCCTCTGAACGACCTTTGCGGCGTCGGGATCGATCTGATCCGGCGCAATCTGCATTTTGGGGTAGGCCTATCACGCCCGCGCGAGGCCAGCAAGGCGATCACTCGAACGAGAGGGGCAGCGTCCCGTCGGGATCGTACTTTTGCTTGCCGCGCGTGGTGGCATTCTTCGACGTCCGGCCACTGGGTGTCGACTTGGCGACCGGGTGTGCGGTCGTGCTCTCCGGTCGGGACGCCTTGGCGACGGGGGGCGACGGGGGCCGCGGCGCTGGCGGTGGCGAGGGCGCGCGGGGCGCCGTCGACGCGACCGGGGTCGAGGTCGGCTTCTTTTCGTGAGCCGGAGGAGGTGGTGGCGTGCGCAGCTCGCGCACGGGCGTGGGCGCTGCCGCGATCGGCGCCGCCTTCGTTTCGTGCGGCGGCGAAGACGGAACGGACGACGGGGACGACGACGCGAGCGAGGCCGGCTTGCTCGGGGTCGAGGCGGGCTTGCTCGGGGCCGACGCTGGCTTGGCTTCACGCGCGGTCGCGGGCGCCGGGGTGGGAGCGGTCGCGGGCGCGAGACCGGACTTGGCGATCCGCACCGGCGGCGGTGGTGGCGGCGTGGGGGCCAGCGACGGGGCGACCTTGCCCGCGGAAGAGGACGACGGCGAGGTCGACGACGCAACGGTGGCCGTCGCTGGCGGCGCCTCTTTGATTCGCGGCGGGGCGACCGGCGCGACCGGGGGCGCTACCACGACGGGGGCGGGCGGCGGGATCGGGGGCGCGGCGGCCGTGGCGCTTCGCGGGGGCACCACGGTGGTCTTGACCTCGACGGGGGGCGGCGCCTCTGCGCCGCTGCCGTGCGAACTGACCCAAGCGACGACGACGACCGAAACCACCGCCAGCACGGCACCCGAGACCGCGAGCCGCGTGTAGAGCCGGCCGCGGGGATTCTCCGGTTCGTACTCGTCGTTGATCGGCGCGGTGTCGAAGAAGCTGTGGTCCCCGCCCGAGAATTCATTCAGCGAATCTCGGGCCGGCGCGGCCGGCTCAGGCGCGGGGGCCGGGGCAGCGGCGATCGACGCCACCGGCGGGATCATCTGGGCGGCGACCGGCACGGTCTCCGGCTCGACCGCCATCGCCGGATGGGCGGGGAGATGGACGTCGCGGCCGTGGGCCGTCCCGCGCAGACCGCCGCTGTCGGGGTCCATGTTCGCCGGGGCGACGCGCGCCTGAACGGCATGCATCTCGTGTCCGATCATCGTGCCGAAGGAGACGCGATTCGGACCCGAGCGCGGCGTGGACGGCGTGGCCGGCAACGGCACAGCGTCGTCGACCATGGTCGGGACCTGCGACGGCAGCGGTGCCGTCGCGATCTCGGGCACCGAATGGGGCATCACCATCGTGTGCGCGAACACCGGCAGCGGGTTCGTTTCGCCGGGTGCCGGCGCGACCGCATGGCCGGCCGCGTGATTCGCGACGACGGTCGTCGCCGCGTCGGTCGCTTGACCGGTGCGCTCGCTGGGCAGGTCGTCGAGCGACCGTTCCGGGCGCGCCTCCGCGTCGGTGTCTGCCAGTGGGGCCGCCGCAGCTTCGACCGACTCTGCCGACTCTGCCGACTCTGCCGAACTTGCAAGAGCCTCGGCCAGCTGCCTTTTGCCGATTCCTCTCAGCGTATCGCCTGCCATTGGGGCGGATTTTAGCCATTAATTGCCACAAAGACACAGCTATACTGACGTCTGTCGGCGGATCGTAATGCGCGTCTGTTTCGTTGTGAATAATGTCAGGACGCAGCGGCCGACCTACACGACGTTGCACCTGGCGTTCGCCGCGTCCCGTCGCGGGCATGACGTGGCTTTCGTGTCGGTCGACGCCCTGTCGCAGGCCGAGGGCAGCGACATCGTCGGGGACCTCGTGCGTCCGCGGGCCGGGCGGCTGCGCGACGCGGTCGCCTACGCGAAAGCCATCGCCGCCGCCGACGCACCCCACGAGGAAGCGCGACTCACTGATTTTGACGTGGTTTTTCTCCGCAACAACCCCAATGCCGGCACGAAGGATGAGGACACGTTCAACCCGGCGATCGATTTTGGCCGGCGTCTCAAGCATTACGGGGTGATGGTCGTCAACGATCCCGACGGGCTTCTGCGGGCCGGGTCGAAGATGTATTTAGCCGGATTTCCGGTAGAGCTGCGCCCGAAGACCCTGATAACCCGCTCGGTCGAGCGGGTGCGGTCGTTTCTGCGCGAGCTCGACGGTCCGGCGATCATCAAGCCGCTGGCCGGCTTCGGCGGGCAGAACGTCTTCTATGTGGCTCGCGGCCAGACCGCAAACCTGGCGCAGATGATCTCGACCGTGCGGCGCGACGGCTACGTCATCGCCCAGGAATACCTGCCGGCCATCGTCAAAGGGGACAAGCGGGTGCTGTTGCTGGGCGGCGACCCCATTCCGCGTCGGCGGTCACGTCGCCGCCTACACGCGGATGCGGCCCAAGGACGATATCCGCAGCAACATGCACGTCGGTGGCGCACGACGTCCGGCAGAGTTTACGGAAACCGAACAAAGGGTCTGCGACCTGCTGCGCCCACGCCTGGCGGCCGACGGCCTGTACTTCGTCGGCGTCGATCTCGTGGGCGACAAGATCCTCGAGATCAACGTCTTCGCGCCCGGCGGCATCCACAACATCAACGAGCTCTACGGCATCGACGTCGGCACCGCGGTGATCCGCGACCTGGAACGCAAGGTCGAGCTGCGCGCCGTCTACCGTGACGGGATCCCGGCGCACGTTTTCATGCGCGCGTGACGCCGGCTGAACGTGGACGTCCACGTCACGTCCACGTCCACGTTTTACACCTGGAGATGCAGGGGAAGGTTCTTCTCGATCGATTCCGTCGCGCCGTCGGCGACGAGGTGCCAGATGTGGCGGAGCTGGGCTTCGATGACCGTCCCCTCGTCCTCCTCGGCGTCGTCGTCCTCGTCCTCTTCGTCCTCGTCCTCTTCTTCGGCGTCGACGTCCAGCTCCTCGCGCATCTCCTCGAGCACGTCGAGCAGCAGCTGCGATGAAGCGACGCGATAGTCGCCTACGACGACGCGGCCCTCGAACTCGATCGGCAGGTAGATCTCCGCGCCGATGTCGTGCGCATCGAGCCGATCGAGGAACTCGGTGAGGGCCTCCTCGGACAGGCGGGCGGCGATGGTGTGCGTCGAGTGCTCGTCCGCCTTCCCGACGCGTGGCGCCCCCGCTTCGTCCAGCAGCCGGACGAGGGTCTTCATCTCGTCGTCGTCCAACCGATGGGAAAGCGGAGCCAGCTCAATTTCTGCCATGCCTAACCGTGCCGTACCCGTCGACCGTCGTCAATCATTGAGGCCGGGATGATAGAGTGCCGCGAGATGGAAGAGACGATCGCGCACCAGTTCGCGTCGGCCCGTCGACGCGCGGGCGACGCCGTGAGCAACGGCCGTGACGGGATCTCGGTGGCGCGCCAGCTCTCGTCGGATGTCGACGTCATCGTGAACGCCGTCGCCGGTCCGCACCTGGCCAAGTGTCCGACGCCGGTCGCGATCCTGGCCACCGGTGGTTTTGGTCGGTGCGAGCTGGCCCCCTATTCGGATCTGGATTTACTGGTGCTGTGCGCCGATCGCCCCGGTCGCGACGTGAGCGTCCTCGCCGAGGCGATCCTCTACCCGCTGTGGGACGCCAAGGTCGACGCCGGCCACGCCGTGCGGTCGTTCGATCAGGCGCTGGCGTTGCCGGAGTCGGACCTGGCCGCGGCGACGGCGTTGCTCGACGCGCGCTTCCTCATCGGCGATCAGGCGCTGGCGGACCGCTTTCTGGCCGAGTTTCGCGCGCGCGTCGCCGCGACCGCCGCCGAGGACTTCGTGGCCCGGTTGCGCGCCGAGCAGCGGGCGCGGCACAGCCGCTTCGGCGACACCATCTTCCTGCTCGAGCCCGACCTGAAGAACGGTCCGGGCGGGATGCGCGATCTGTGCGTCGGGCGCTGGGCGGCGATGGCGCGCTTCGGCAGCGGCGAGCCGCGCGACCTGCAGGCCAAGGGGGTGATGAACGAGCGGCTCGCGGTCGCGTTTCAGGCCGCGCGCGAGTGGTTGCTGCGCGTGCGCATCGCCGTGCACCACGCCGCCGGGCGGCGCCAGGACCAGCTGCGCTTCGCCATGCAAGAGGCGGTGGCGCCGATCCTGTGCGCCGACGCCAAGGCCAGCGAGGGCGACATCCGCCCGGCGGTCGCGCCCGCCGTCGAGGCGCTGATGCACCAGTTTCACGCCCACGCCAAGCTGGTGCGGCGCGAGACCGAGCGCCTGCTGCAGCGCGCGACCCTGCGCGACGATCACCGGCGCACCACCGTGCCGGTCGTGCTGCGCGCGTCGCCGCAGCGCGACCCCAGCTTCGTGATCCGCGACGGCGCGCTCGAGCCGGTCGACGAGGCGGTGTTCGAGCAAGAAGCCGTCGGAGATGATCCGGATCTTCTCGGCCGCGGTCGAGCTGGACGTGCCGCTGGCGCTGCGCACGCGCGAGCTGATCGCCGAGCGCGCCGCCTCGGCCGGCGAGGCGCTGCGCGCCGATCCCGACACCGGGCCGCGCTTCATCGACTTCCTGTGCGACACGACCGATCGGGCCAACCCGTCGCGCGTCGAGGAGATGCAGGACCTGGGCCTGCTGGCGGCCATCATGCCCGAGTGGGAGCCGAGCACCGGCCGCGTGCAGCACGACATCTACCACGTCTACACCGTCGACCAGCACGCGCTGTACGCGGTGGCGCGGCTGCACGCGCTGTCGCGCGGCGAGCTGCACGACGAGTTCCCGGTGCCGAGCGAGACCATCCAGGAGGTGCAGCGCCCGGTCGCCATGGTCGTCGGCACGCTGCTGCACGACGTGGGCAAGCCGTACGGCAAACCGCACAGCGACAAGGGCGCCGACCTGACCGTCGGCATCGCGCGCCGCCTGGGCCTCGAGGAGGAAGACGTCAAGCGCGCCGAGTTCCTGGTGCGCCAGCACCTGGTCATGGGGCAGATGTCGCAGCGGCGCGACCTGGACGACCTCGACATGATCGCCGACGTTCGGCCAGCTGTGCGGCGACGAGGAGAACCTGCGCGAGCTGTACCTGCTGACCTTCTGCGATCTGTCGTCGGTCGCGCCCGACAACCTCACGGGCTGGAAGGAGACGCTGCTGCGCGAGCTGTTCCAGCGCACGCTCAACTTCCTGCGCCGCGGGCCCCGACCTGCTGGGCGCCGAGCGCGCCGAGATCGTCCACCGCCGCCAGCGGCGCGCCGCCAAGCTGCTGGGCGAGGATCCCGACGACGAGGCGCTGGTGCGGCTGTTCCGCGGCTTGCCCGATCGCTACTTCGCCGAGAACACCGCGCGCAAGATCGCGTCGCACATCCAGCTGATCCGCGCGCGCCGCGCGCGCCAGCGAGAGCTCGATCATCGACGTCAGCCACGAGCGGCGGCTGGGCATCACCGACATGGTGCTGGCGGCGATCGACGTGCCCGGGCTTGCTGGCCGAGGTGACGGGCGTGCTGCACGCCAACCGCATCGACGTCGTCGACGCCGCCATCTACTCGCGCGAGTCGTCGGAGCCGGGCGAGCCGGCCGAGGCGCTCGACGTCTTCCGCGTGCGCGACAGCATGGGGCGCGCGGTCACCGACGAGGTGCGCTGGCGCAAGATCCGCGAGGACCTCGAGGCGGTGCTGTCGGGCCGGGTCAAGGTCGAGACGCTGGTGGCGTCGCGGCCCAAGATCGACTCGGTGGCGGCGTGGCGGACGCCCGAGGTGCCGACCGAGCTCAAGATCGACAACGAGGTCAGCCGCAACTTCACCGTGGTCGAGGTGATCACCGAGGATCGCCCCGGCGTGCTGTACGCCATCACCCGCACGCTGTTCGCGCAGGGGCTGGACATCCACCGCTCGAAGATCGCGACCGAGGCCAACCGCGCCGTCGACGTCTTCTACGTGCGCGACAAGGCCAGCGGCGAGAAGGTCACCGACCCGGAGCGCGCGCGAGGCCCTGCGCGCGGCCCTGCTCGCGTCGCTGCCGCAAGGGTAGTCGCTCGCGGGTCAGTTGAACGCCAAGACGCCACGACGCCACGGTCCGAAACGCTCAGGAAGCCGGTCTTTGGCGTCGTCTGGCGTCATGGCGTTTCTTCTTATCTGACCAGTATTGAGGCGAGTCGCTCGCTGTATGCTGCCGACCATGCGCCGTCTCCGCACCCCCCTTTGCTGTCACCGCAGTCTTGGCTTCGTCGCTGGTCCTTGCCTGGCCGTCGCCCGCGCAGCGCGCAGGAAAAGGGCGGCGCCGGCGCGCTGCTCGAGCAGGGGCGAGCGCCTGTTCCGCCAGGGCGACCTCGCGGGCGCGCTGCGGGCCTTCGACGCCGCGACCAAGGCCGATCCCAAGGACGCGCGCGCGCGCTACCTGCGCGGCGTCGCGCTGGAGAAGAAGGGCGACGTCGCCGGCGCGATGGCCGCCTACCGCCACGCGATCGCCCGCCGCGCCGACTTCGCCGAGGCGCACAACAACCTGGGCGCGCTGCTGCAGTCGAGCGGCGAATCGGCCGCGCGCCGCCGTCGAGCTGGAGGCGGCGATCAAGGCCAAGCCCGACTACGCCGAGGCGCAGTACAACCTGGGCGTCGCGCGCGACGCGCTGGGCAAGAGGGTCGAGGCCGTCGGCCGCTTACAGGGAGGCGGTGCGCCTGCGCCCCAGCGACGGCAGCTATCGCCTGAATCTGGGCGCTGCCCTGCGCCGGGTCGGCGACGTCGACGGCGCGCTGGCGGCGCTGCGCGAGGCGACGCGTCTGCTGCCCAAGGACGCGGTCGCCTGGGCCGACCTGGGGATGATCCTGTCCGACAAGAAGGTCTACGACGACGCGCAGAAGGCGCTGGAGAAGTCGACGGCGCTCAAGCCCGACTTCGCGCTGGCCTGGAACCGGCTGGGGCGCGTCGCAGCTGAAACAGGGGCACATTCCGGATTCGATCGCCGCGCAAGAGCGGGCGCGCAAGCTCGACCCGAAGAGCGGCGCGTTCGCCGCCGATCTCTGCCGAACGCTGTTCGAGGCGAAACAGCCGGTGCGCGCCATCACCGAGTGCCGCGCTGCGGTCGCGCTCGATCCGGGCAACCCGCTGGCCCACTACGAGCTGGGCAAGGCGCTGGTCGCCAACGGCGACTGCAGCGCCGCCAACGCCGAGCTGGCGCGGTTCCGCGCGCTCCCCGGCGTCAAGCCGGAGGCCAAGGCCCAGGCCGACGCCATCGCCAAGTCCTGCGCGCCCCGGGCGCACTGAGCCAGCGCCGGGCGGGCCAGTCGGGGCCACGGCCAGAGCCAGTGCCGTCGCTGAACCGGCGCCGAATCGGCCCGGAAAATTCGCGATTGCGGCGTCGTGGGCGAGTCGCTAATCTCCCGAGATGTTGCCGGACGGTCACCTGAGAGAGGCGCTCACCTTCGACGACGTCCTGCTGGTCCCCGCCGAGAGCGACGTGCTGCCGAAGGACGTCGACGTGCGGACCCAGCTGACCCCGGGATTCGCCTGGCGAACCCCATCGTCTCGTCGGCGATGGACACGGTCACCGAGGCGGCGACCGCGATCTGCATGGCGCGCGAGGGCGGCATCGGGATCGTGCACAAGAACTTGACCATCGCCGAGCAGGTGCTCGAGGTCACGAAGGTCAAGAAGGCGGAGACCGGCGTGGTCATCAATCCGGTCACCATCGCGCCCGAACAGAAGCTGGCGGTCGCGGTCGAGTTGATGCGGCGGCACGAGATCTCCGGCCTGCCGGTGGTGGCCGCCGACGGGCGCCCGGTCGGCATCGTCACCAACCGCGACATCCGCTTCGAGCGCAACCTCGACCAGCCGGTGAGCGCGATGATGACCCGCAAGCTCATCACCACCGCCGAGGGGACCAGCCTCGAGGGGTCGAAGGAGCTGCTGCACCGGAACCGCATCGAGAAGCTGCTGGTGGTCGACACCAAGGGGCTGCTCAAGGGCCTGATCACCATCAAGGACATCGAGAAGGCGCAGCAGCACCCGTTCGCCGCCAAGGACGACCGCGGCAGCCTGCGCGCCGGCGCGGCCGTCGGCATCGGCGCCGATCGCGACGAGCGCGTCGACGCGCTGCTGGCCGCCGGCTGCGACGTCATCTGCATCGACACCGCGCACGGGCACTCGCGCGCCGTGGTGCAGGCGGTGGCCGACGTGCGGCGCAACTTCCCCAAGGCCCAGATCATCGCCGGCAACGTCGCCACCGGCGAGGCGGCGCTGGCGCTGGCCAAGGCGGGCGCCGACGCGGTCAAGGTCGGCATCGGCCCGGGATCGATCTGCACCACGCGCGTGGTCGCCGGCGTCGGCGTGCCGCAGATCACCGCCATCAGCGACTGCGCGCGCGCGCTGGAGAAGCTCAACGTCACCATCATCGCCGACGGCGGCATCAAGTACTCGGGCGACGTCGCCAAGGCGCATCGCCGCCGGCGCGCACACGGTGATGATCGGCAGCCTGTTCGCCGGCACCGACGAGGCGCCGGGCGAGATCATCCTTTACCAGGGCCGCAGCTACAAAGTGTACCGGGGCATGGGCTCGATCGGCGCGATGCGCGCCGGCAGCCGCGACCGCTACTTCCAGTCGGAGGTCGCCAGCGAGGCCAAGCTGGTGCCCGAGGGGATCGAGGGGCGCGTCCCGTATCGCGGCAGCCTGTCGCAGTCGATCTATCAGCTGATCGGCGGCCTGAAGGCCGGCATGGGGTACTGCGGCTGCCGCAGCATCGACGAGCTGCGCACGAAGGCGCGCTTCGTGCGCGCCACCGCGATGGGCCTGCGCGAGTCGCACGTCCACGACGTGATCATCACCAAGGAAGCGCCCAACTACCGCGTCGAGCAGTAGCGGGGCGCGGAACGGACCCTCACCCTCACCCTCTCCCTCCTATCCCCTCTCCCAGTCTGCTGGGAGAGGGCTAGGGTGAGGGTCCGTTCCGGTCCTCCCGTGTCACTCGGTCGTCGGGTCGCCGGGGTCGGCGCGGGCGGCGATGCCGTGCTCCTCCAGCTTGGCGTACAGCAGCGGGCGGCCGATGCCCAGCAGGCGTGCGGCGGCTGAACGGTTGCCCTTGGCGCGCTCGAGCGCGCGCAGGATCAGCTGCTTCTCCAGGCGCGCGACCGCCGGGTGCAGCGCGAGGTCGTCCTCGTTCATTGGCGCGGCGCCTGCCCCCGCCGGGGTTGTCGTCGTCGCGGGCTCGGGCAGGTCGACCGCGTCGATGACCTCGCCGCCGCACAGCACGGCGGCGCGCTGCAGGACGTGGAACAGCTCGCGCACGTTGCCGGGCCAGTCGTAGGCGAGCAGGCCGGCCATCGCCTCCTCGGAGACGGCGCGCGCCGGCGTGCCGCGCAGGGCGTGGTTGACCAGCTGCGGGATGTCGCTGCGCCGCGCGCGCAGCGGCGGCACCTCGATCTCGATCACCGCCAGCCGGTAGTAGAGATCGTCGCGCAGCGTGGCGCCGGCCGACCCCGGGCGCACCGGGCGGTTGGTGGCGGCGATGATGCGCGCGCGCGTGCGCAGCGCCTCGTCGCCGCCGACGCGCTCGAACGTCCCCTCCTGCACGCTGCGCAGCAGCTTGGTCTGCAGCGTCGGGTCGAGGTCGCCGATCTCGTCGAGGAACAGCGTCCCTTCGCCCGCGGTCTCGAAGCGGCCGGCGCGCCGGCCGGTCGCGCCGGTGAAGGCGCCGCGCTCGTGCCCGAACAGCTCGCTCTCGATCAGCGTCGGCGGCAGCGCCGCCAGGTTGATGGCGACGAACGGCTGGTCGGCGCGCGCCGAGTAGGAGTGGATCGCGCGCGCCACCAGCTCCTTGCCGGTGCCGGTCTCGCCGGTGATCAGCACCGGCGCCGTCGACGCGGCCGCGCGCCCGATCAGCTTCCAGACCCCCAGCATCGCGGCGCTGGTGCCGATCAGCCCGCCCGCGCTCTCGGCGCTGGCCGCCGGCAGCGGCGCCGCGGCGCGCGACAGCGCGCGCTGCTTGGTGGCGCGCAGCACCGTCGTGCGCAGCAGCGGCAGATCGAACGGCTTGGTCAGGTAGTCGAACGCGCCGTCGCGCATGGCGCGGATCGTCCGCTCGCTGTCGCCGTAGGCGGTGGCGACGATCACCGGCACGTCGCGCGACGGTCCGGCGCGCAGCTCGCGCAGGAAATCGAGGCCGTCGCCGTCGCGCAGGCGGATGTCCAGCAGCACGCAGTCGATCGCCTGCGTGCCCAGCGATCGCCGCCCCTCGGCGATCCCGGCCGCCGCCACCGGCGACAGCCCCATCGCGCTCATCACGTCGCACAGCCCCTGGCGCAGCCCGGGCTCGTCCTCGACGATCAGCACGGTGCTCAAGCGCGCGGTCCCAAGGCAGGGGCCGCCGCCGCGGGGCGCGCCAAGGTGAGCTCGAAGCGGGTCACGTCTCCCTCGCGAGCGTAGATCACGTCGCCCCCGTGCGCACGGGCGATCGCGCGCGAGATCGCCAGGCCGAGCCCGGTCCCCTCGGGCTTGGTGGTGAAGAACGGCTCGAACAGCTCGCCGACCCGCGCCGCCGGGACGCCGCCGCCGGCGTCCTGCACCCGCACGCGCACCGCGGCGCCGTCGTCGTACACCGTCGCTGCGACGGTGCCGCCGTCGGGCGAGGCCTCGATGGCGTTGCGCAGCAGGTTGTCGAGCGCGCGCGCCATGGCGTCGACGTCGGCGGGCAGCGACCCGCTGCCGCCCGCGGTCCGGATGGTCACGCCGCGCAGCGCGCTCCAGGGGGCCAGCGCCTCGACGCGCGTGCGCAACAGCGCCCCGACGTCGGTCTGGTGGCGCGGACCGAGCGCGCGCCCCGACACGATCAATAGATCCGCGACCAGCCGGTCGAGCCGGGTGATCTCCGACGACGCGTGCGCGATCGCCTGGACCACCGCCGGCGGTAGAGGATCGGCGCGTGGACGGAGCTCGGCTTGCCGAGCGGAGTCCGTCGCGGGAGGGTCCGGGAACCCGCCCAGGGTTCCCGGTTGAATGGCGCGTGGACGGAGCTCGGCTTGCCGAGCGGAGTCCGTCGCGGGAGGGTCCGGGAACCCTTCCAGGGTTCCCGGTTGAAACGCGTATGTAGGCGTATCGCCGGCTATCGCCAGATCGAGGCGCAGCTTGATCGACGCCAGCGGGTTGCGCACCTCGTGCGCGACGCCGGCCACCACCCGCCCGAGCGCGACCAGCCGCTCTTGCTGAGCCAGGTCGCGCCCGAGGCGCTCCTGGATCTCGCGCGCCTCGGCCAGGCGCCGCGCCAGGGTCGCGATCCCGTCGGCGATCGCGCTCAGCTCGCGCACGGGGGGGCGCGGCACCGGCGTCGACAGATCGGTGGCCAGCGCGCCCAGCGCGCTCTGGATCCCGCCGGCGCCGCGCTTGAACATGGTCAGCGCGCGCGCGGCGCTGGCGACCAGCAACAGCGCCGACAGCGTGAGCGCCCCGACGAGCAGCCGCCAGCTCTGCGAGTAGGGCGACGGCTTGATCGCGACTGCGACCCATGCCAACCGCGGGCTGGTGCCGGCGGCGCTGGGGGTGCGCGCGACGCTCTGGGCCCCCTGGGCGACCCCGACCGGTTCGATTCGCCCCACCAGCACCGCACCCGCGAGCGGCGACTCGACGTCGACGGCTTGGTGCTCGGCCAGCGCGCGCGCCGCCGCCGCCGCCAGCGGCGGTCGCCAGTCGAGCGGCGCGCGCCCGCCCACCGCCTCGGGGTGCGCGGCGATCCCCCCGCGCATGCCGATCATCGCCGGCGCGGCCCCGTCGGGCTCGTCCTGGCTGGAGCCCAGCAGGGTTGCCATCTCTTCGCCGGCCGCCTCGTGGGCCCGCTCCAGGCGCTGCGCCATGCTGAAGGCGATGATCCGGTAGAGGGCCGCGGCCGACAGCACGGCGGTGAAGATCCCCAGGATGGCGACGGTCGTCATCCCATGCCCGATCCGCCGCGGTAGCTTCATCACGGACACGGCCTAGCAAGAAGAATTCCCGCCCGTGGCCGCGGCTGGCCCGCGGCGCCCGGGCCCGGAGCGTGGCGGGGCACTGCCTCGGGACGCGACACCTGTCGTGAAAGGCGACACGCGACGGCCCGACGACGGGCCGCAAGAAAGTCCCAAGAACGTCCAAAGACAGCCAGAAGACAGCCAGTGTCAGCCGATGTTTTCGTCGCCGACCGCTGGCATTCTTGTTGCCAAGGCACGAGGTTGTCTCCCTATGCCCTATCCTCGGGTCGTTTCAATTCCCGCTCATTGTTGTTGGGTCCTGGTCTCGCTGGTCGCCGCGGGCACGGCGCTGGCTGCCGCCGACGCGCAACCGACCCCGGCGCCGCGCCCGCTGACATTGTCGCAGGCGGAGGAGAACGCGCTCCACAATCAGCCGTCGCTGCGCCAGGCGCACGCGCAGACCGACGCCGCCCAAGGGCGCGTCGAGCAGGCGCGCGCCGGCTACTTGCCGCAGGCCACCGGCACGGCGACCTACCAGCGCATCACCGGCAATGTCGTCGTGCGTCCCGGCGCGTTCCCCGGCGCGACCGCGTCCGCGGGCTCCATGACCGCCGGGAACACGACGGTTCTGGGCAGCTGGACCGACAAGACCTACAATTTTTTCAACTTCGGTGTCGCGGCGTCGCAGCTGATCTACGACTTCGGTCAGACCAACAAACGCTGGAGCTCGGCCGAGGCCAGCCGCGACGCCTCGCAGATGAGCGAGCTGACGGCCGCGCAGCAGGCGCTGCTGGCCGTGCGCAACGCCTATTTCCTCGCGCGCGCCGGCGTCGATCTGATCGCCGTGGCGAAGGAGACGCTGGCCAATCAGGAGAAGCACTTCGTCCAGATCCAGGCCTTCGTCGGCGCCGGCATTCGCCCCGAGATCGATCTCGCGCAGGCGCGCACCGCGGTGGCCAACGCCCGGGTGCAGCTGGTCACCGCCACCAACAACCAGGCGGTGGCGGTTGCCCAGCTCGAGCAGGCGATGGGGTTGGTCGAGGGGGTCAGCTACGATCTGGCCGACAGCTCGCTCGCGCCCGTGCGCCGGCGAGGACGGCACGCTGCAGGCGCTGGTCGACGGCGCGCTTGCCGCGCGCCCCGAGCTGGCGACGATCCAGCGCCAGCGGCGCGCGCAGGAGCTGACGCTGGCGTCGCTGCGCGGCGGCTACGGGCCGGCGCTGGACGCCACCGGCGGGGCGACCGAAGGCGGCGTCTCCATCGACCACCTGGTGCCCAACTGGTACGTCGGCCTGTCGCTGACCTGGTCGTTCCTGCAAGGCGGGTTGACCAAGGGGCAGGTGCATGAGGCGAACGGAACGCTGGCGGCGCTGGCGCGCGCAGGAGGACAACCTGCGCCTGAGCGTGCGCGTCGACGTCGAACAGGGGCAGCTGGGCGTGCGCGCCGCCAAGGCGACCATCGGCGCGGCGCAGGACGCGCTGGCGAGCGCGCGCGATCAGCTGCGCCTGGCCGAGGCCCGTTACGCGCAGGGGCTGGGCAGCGTGATCGAGCTCGGCGACGCGCAGGTGGCGATGAGCACGGCGGCGGCGCAAGACGTTCAGGCGCGGTTCAATTTGTCGGCGGCTCGAGCCCAGCTCATGGCCGCCCTGGGGGTCCGATGAACACGAAGAGCCGAGCCGATCGTCGCCTGGAACATTCACATCCGCCCGAGAACCGCGCCGGCGATCCGCCTGCCGAGCGCGCGCCCGAGCGCCCGCAAGGCGTCGCCCGCGAACCGGTGCAGGGAGACGGCGTCGACGGCGACGTCCCGCCGGTGCCGGCCGCGCGCACGAGGCCGTTCGTCTGGACGGTTGTTGTGCTGATCGCGCTGGCGCTGGGCGCGGCGTTCGTCATGCATCAGCGCAGCCAGGCCAAGGTCGCCCCGGGCGCGGCGGCGGCGGGCGCCGACGGCGAGCGCGCCTCGTCGCGCGGTGGGCGCAACGCCGGCGCCGCCGGCGGGGCCGACCGCGTCGTCCCGGTGCTGGTCTCGACGGTCACGCGGCGCGACGTTCCGATCACCGTCGAGGGGCTGGGCAGCGTCATCGCGTTCAAGACGGTGAACATCCGCACCCAGGTCGACGGGCGGCTCGATCGCGTGGTCTTCAGCGAAGGGCAGGCGGTGAAGAAGGGCGATCTGCTGGCCCAGGTCGACAGCCGTCCGTTCACCATCCAGCTGCACCAGGCCGAGGCGGCGCTGGCGCGCGACCAGGCGCAGCTGCAGGGGGCAGAGCTGAACCTCAAGCGCTACGAGGCGGTGGTGGCCCAGCGCCTGATCCCGCAACAACAGGTCGACGATCAGCGCGCGCTGACCGAGCAGCTGAAGGGCACGGTTCAGTCGGACCAGGCCCAGATCGAGAACGCGCGCCTGCAGCTGGTCTACGCGCGCATCACCTCGCCGATCGACGGCGTGACCGGCGATCCGTCAGGTCGACGCCGGCAACCTGGTGCACGCCGCCGACGCCAACGGCATCGTCGTGGTCACCCAGCTCGATCCGATCGCGATCATCTTCACGCTGCCGCAGGACGAGCTGCCGCGCGTGGTGCAGAGCCAGGCCGGCGGCCCGCCCGATGGTCGAGGCGCTGAGCCGCGACGGCGACCGCGCGCTGGGCACCGGCACGCTGACGCTGGTCGACAACCAGATCAACCAGAACACCGCGACCATTCGGCTGAAGGCGGTCTTCCCCAATCCGGCGCACACGCTGTGGCCCAACCAGTTCGTGAAGACCCGCCTGCGGCTGGAATGCAGCAAGGGGGCGCTGGTGGTTCCGGCGGCCGCGGTCCAGCGCGGCCCGCAGGGGACGTTCGTCTACGTGGTCGGCGAAGACGGCAAGGCCGCCGTCAAGCCGATCCAGATCGACACCATCGAGGGCGCGACGGCGCTGCTCACGGGCGGGGTCGAGACCGGCGATCGGGTGGTGACCGAAGGACAGAATCAGCTGCGTCCCGGCGCGCGCGTCAGCGTGCGCCAGCCGGGCAACCGAGAGGCGCGCCGGCCACGCGGGTGCCGCGGGCGGGGCGGCCCCTGGTGGCGGCGGCAAGCACGCGGGATCGAAGCGACCGAAATGAACGTCTCCGAGCCGTTCATCCGCCGCCCGATCGGCACGTCGCTGCTGATGGTCGGCGTGCTGATCGCCGGCGCGGTCGGCTATCGCCAGCTGCCGGTCGCGGCGCTGCCGCAGGTCGACTACCCGACGATCGCGGTCACCACGTTGCTGCCCGGCGCCAGCGCCGAGACCATGGTGTCGGCGGTGACCACGCCGCTCGAGCGGCAGCTGGGGCAGATCCCGTCGCTGGCGCAGCTGACCTCGGTCAGCAGCGCGGCGACGTCGCTGATCACGCTGCAGTTCACGCTCGACCGCGACATCGACGCCGCCGAGCAGGACGTGCAGGCGGCGATCAACGCGGCGTCGAACCTGCTGCCGCGCACGCTGCCGACGCCGCCGACCTACAGCAAGAGCAACCCCGCCGACGTGCCGGTGATCGCGCTCGGCGTCAGCTCCGACACCGCGCCGCTCGAGCGCGTCGACGACTACGCCGATTCGATCCTGGCGCAGAAGATCTCGCAGGTCAGCGGCGTCGGCCTGGTCACGCTGAACGGCGGCCAGCGGCCCGCGGTGCGCGTGCAGGTCGATCCGGTCGCGCTCGCGGGGCGCGGCCTCAGCCTGGAGGACGTGCGCGCGGTCCTGGTCGCCGCCAACGTCAACCAGCCCAAGGGCAACCTCGACGGCCCGCGCCTCAACTACACCATCGCCGCCAACGATCAGCTGCAGCAGGCCGCCGGCCTACCGGCCGCTGGTGGTCGCCTACCGCAACGGCGCGCCGATCCGGCTGTCCGACGTGGCGCAGGTGCTCGACGGCGTCGAGAACTCGCAGCTGGCCGGCTGGGCCAACGGCCACCGCGCCGTGATCCTGAACGTGCAGCGCCAGCCGGGCGCCAACCTGATCCAGGTCGCCGATCACGTCAAGGCGCTGCTGGCCGCAGCTGGAGACGTCGCTGCCGCAGGGGATCAAGATCGAGATCCTCAGCGACCGCACCGACACCGTGCGCGCGTCGGTCGACGACGTGCAGTTCACGCTGCTCCTGACCATCGTGCTGGTGGTCGCGGTGATCTACCTGTTCCTGCGCAGCGTGCGCGCCACCATCATCCCGGGCGTCGCGGTGCCGCTGTCGCTGGTCGGCGACCTTCGGCGTGATGGCGCTGCTCGGCTACAGCCTCAACAACCTGACGCTGATGGCGCTGACCATCTCGACCGGCTTCGTCGTCGACGACGCCATCGTCATGATCGAGAACATCGCGCGCTACATCGAGCAGGGCGACAAGCCGCTGGACGCGGCGCTCAAGGGGTCGAAGCAGATCGGCTTCACGATCATCTCGCTGACGGTGTCGCTGGTCGCGGTGCTGATCCCGCTGCTGTTCATGGGCGGCGTGATCGGGCGGCTGTTCCGCGAGTTCGCGGTGACGCTGAGCACGGCGATCGTCGCGTCGGCGCTGATCTCGCTGACGCTGACGGCGATGATGTGCGCTCACATCCTGCGTCCGGTGCATCCCGGGGACGAGAGCGCGATCGCGCGCGGCGCCGAGCGGGTCTTCAGCTGGATGGTCAAGGTCTACGACCGCGGCCTGGTCTGGGTGCTCGCGCACCGCAAGACCACGATGGTCGCGACCCTGGCGACGGTGCTGCTCACCGTGGTGCTGGCGGTGGTGACGCCCAAGGGGTTGTTCCCGCAGCAGGACACCGGCATGCTGCTCGGCGTCACCGAGGCCGCCGCCCGACGTCTCGTTCGCGACGATGGCCGAGCGGCAGCGCGCCGTCGCCGACGTGGTCATGGGCGATCCCGACGTCGACACCGTGGCGTCGTTCATCGGCGCCGACGGCACCAACCCGACGCTGAACACCGGGCGGCTGTCGATCCGCCTCAAGCCGCGCGCCGACCGCCAGGCCAGCGCGCAGCAGATCATGGATCGCCTGTCGCCGCGGCTGGCCGACGGTCGGCGGCATCGTCGTCTACCTGCAGGCGGTGCAGGATCTGCAGATCGAGAGCCGCACCAGCCGCACCCAGTACCAGTACACGCTGGAGGACGCCGACCCCGCCGAGCTGACGCGCCTGGGCGCCGCGCGTGCTCGAGCGGCTGCGCGAGCTGCCCGAGCTGGCCGACGTCGCCAGCGATCAGCAGGAGGGGGCGCGCTTCGCTGTCGCTGGTCGATCGATCGCGACACGGCGTCGCGCCTGGGCGTCACCGTCGCAGATGATCGACGACACGCTGTACGACGCCTTCGGCCAGCGCCAGGTCTCGACGATCTTCACCCAGCTCAACCTGTACCGCGTGATCCTCGAGGTCGCGCCGGCCTTCCAGCAGGGCCCGGACGCGCTGTCGCAGATCTTCCTGCGCTCGGCCAGCGGCGAGTCGGTGCCGCTGAGCGCCGTTCGCCCACTACGAGCGCGATCCAGGGCGCGCTGTCGATCGCGCACCAGGGGCAGTTCCCGGCGGTCACGCTGTCGTTCAACCTGGCGCGCGGCGTCGTCGCTGGGCGACGCGGTCGAGGCGGTCGGCGCGCGGTGGCCGAGCTCGGCGCGCCGCCCGGGTTGCACGGCGACTTCCAGGGCGCGGCGCGCGGCGTTCGGCGAGTCGCTGTCGAGCGAGCCGCTGCTGATCCTGGCGGCGATCGTCACCGTCTACATCGTGCTCGGCGTGCTCTACGAGAGCTACATCCACCCGATCACGATCCTGTCGACGCTGCCGTCGGCCGGCGTCGGCGCGCTGCTGGCGCTGCTGCTGTGCCGGCTCGGAGCTGTCGGTGATCGCGCTCATCGGCATCATCCTGCTGATCGGCATCGTCAAGAAGAACGCCATCATGATGATCGACTTCGCGCTCGAGGCCGAGCGCGACCGGGACCTGATCGCCGCGCGAGGCGATCCACGAGGCCTGCCTGCTGCGCTTCCGCCCCATCATGATGACCACGATGGCGGCGCTGCTGGGCGGGCTGCCGCTGGCGCTGGGGCAGCGGGACCGGCTCCGAGCTGCGCCGGCCGCTCGGCATCTCGATCGTCGGCGGCCTGCTGGTGTCGCAGCTGCTGACGCTGTACACGACGCCGGTGATCTACCTGTACATGGAGCGGCTCGGCGCGCTGGATGAAGGGCATCGGCGCGCGGCGCGCCGCCCGCGGCCAGGCGATCGCCGGCGCGGGCGCGGCGCGGGTCAGCCGGAGACGCCGTGAACATCTCCGCGCCGTTCATCCGGCGCCCGATCGCGACGTCGCTGCTGGCGGCGGCGCTGCTGCTGGCGGGGCTGGCCGCGTTCACCCAGCTGCCGGTCGCGCCGCTGCCGCGGTCGACTTTCCCGACCATCCAGGTGTCGGCGCGCGCTGCCGGGCGCCAGCCCGACGACCATGGCGTCGGCGGTGGCGACGCCGCTCGAGCGCCGCTTCGGCCGCATCGCCGGCCTGACCGAGATGACCTCGGCCAGCGCGCTCGGCTCGACGACGATCACGCTGCAGTTCGATCTCGACCGCGACGTCGACCGCGGCGGCGCGCGACGTCCAGGCGGCGATCAACGCCGCCGGCGGCGAGCTGCCGTCGAACCTGCCGACCCGCCCGAACTACCGCAAGGTCAACCCGGCCGACTCGCCGATCCTGATCCTGTCGCTGACCTCGGACACGCTGCCGCTGGCGCAGGTGTTCGACGCCGCGAACAGCATCCTCGCGCAGAAGATCTCGCAGCTGCGACGGCGTCGGCCAGGTGTTCGTCGGCGGCGGGCAGCAGCCGGCGGTGCGCGTGCAGGTCGACGCGCAGCGCGCTGGCCGGCATGGGCCTCGGCCTCGAGGACGTGCGCGCCGCGCTGGCGCGTCGACCGCCAACCAGCCCAAGGGCTCGATCGCCCAGCGACGGCGTCAGCTACGCGCTGTCGGCCAACGACCAGCTGTTGGGCGCCGACGCCTACCGCAGTCTGATCGATCGCGTACGCCGAACGGCGCCGGCGTGCGCCTGGGCGACGTCGCCAAGGTCTTCGACGACGTCGAGAACAACCGGCTGGCCGCCTGGATCGACGGCAAGCGCGCCGTGCTGATGATCATCCGGCGCGCAGCCGGGCGCGAACATCCTCGAGACGATCGAGCGCATCAAGGCGGCGCTGCCGCGGCTGACCGCAGTCGATCTCGCCCGCGATCGAGCTCGAGATCGCGCTCGATCGCACCGAGACGATCCGCGCGTCGGTGCGCGACGTCGAGCTGACCCTGGTCCTGAGCGTGCTGCTGGTGACCGGCGTGGTCTTTCTGTTCCTGCGCAGCGCCGGGCGCGACCGCGATCCCGAGCGTCGCCGTGCCGCTGTCGCTGGTCGGCACGTTCGGCGTGATGTACCTGCTCGACTACAGCCTCGACAACCTGTCGCTGATGGCGCTGACGATCTCGACCGGGTTCGTCGTCGACGACGCCATCGTCGTCACCGAGAACATCGCCCGCCACATCGAGGCCGGGCGCCGACCGCTCGCAGGCGGCGCTGCGAGGGCGCCAAGCAGATCGGCTTCACGATCGTGTCGATCACGGCGTCGCTGATCGCGGTGTTCATCCCGATCCTGTTCATGGGCGGCATCGTCGGGCCGCCTGTTCCGCGAGTTCGCGGTGACGCTGGCGATCGCGATCGCGATCTCGGCGCTGGTGTCGCTGACGCTGACGCCGATGATGGCGGCGCGCCTGCTGCGACCGGCGGCCGCAGCCGACGAGCACGGAGGCGCTGCCCGCGCGAGCCGAGCGCGTCTTCGAGCGCGCTCGTGCGCGGCTACGAGCGCGCGCTCGGCTGGGTGCTCGACCACCCGCGCCTGATGCTGCTGGTGACGGCGGCGACGCTGGGGCTGACGATCTTGCTGGCGATCAAGATGCCGAAGGGGCTGTTCCCGCAGCAGGACACCGGTCTGCTGGCCGGCTTCACCGAGGCGTCGCAGGACATCTCGTCGTCGGCGATGCAGCGAGCGGCAGCAGCGCGCGTCAACGCCATCGTGCTGCGCCGACCCCGACGTGGCGCACGTGGTGTCGTTCGTCGGCAGCGCCAACGGCTCGACCGGGAACACCGGCACGGTCTTCGTCGCGCTCAAGCCCTACAGCCAGCGCAAGGCGACGGCCGACGAGATCGTCGGCGCGCCTGCGCCCCAAGCTGGCGCAGATCCCGGGCGTGACGCTGTTCCTGCAGGCGACGCAGGACCTGCGCGTCGGCGGCCGCGGCTCGCGCACCCAGTACCAGTACACGCTGGAGGACGCCGATCTCGACGAGCTGCAGCAGCTGGGCGCCGCGCATCTTCGACCGCCTGCGCACGCTGCCCGAGCTGCGCGACGTCGCCACCGATCAGCAGACCGCCGGGCTGCAAGTGTCGCGTCGTGGTCGACCGCGACAGCGCCGCGCGCCTGGGCGTCACCCCGCAGGCGATCGACGACACCTGTACGACGCCTTCGGGCAGCGCCAGGTCGCGACCTCGTTCACCGCGACGAACTACTACCGCGTCGTGCTGGAGGCGACGCCCGCGATGCTGAGCGGGCCCGACCAGCTGTCGCAGATCTACGTGCGCAGCGCGCTCGGCGGCGTGGTGCCGCTGTCGGCGATCGCGCGCTTCGAGATCGGGCCGGCGCCGCTGTCGATCACCCACCAGGGGCAGTTCCCGGCGATGACGATCTCGTTCAACCTGGCGCCCGACAAGTCGCTGGGCCAGGCGGTGCAGGCGATCCAGGCGGCGCTGCGCGCAGATCGGCATGCCGGCCAGCGTGCGCGCCGGCTTCAAGGGGACGGCGCAGGCGTTCACGCGCGTCGCTCGACAGCGAGCCGTGGCTGATCCTGATGGCGCTGCTGGTGGTCTACGTCGTGCTGGGGATCCTGTACGAGAGCCTGATCCACCCGCTGACGATCCTGTCGACGCTGCCGTCGGCGGCGCTGGGGGCGCTGGTCGCGCTGTGGCTGTTCAAGCTCGACTTCAGCATCATCGCCCTCATCGGCGTCGTGCTGCTGCTGGGCATCGTCAAGAAGAACGCCATCATGATGATCGACTTCGCGCTCGAGGCCGAGCGCGCCGAGAACCTCGACCCCAAGGAGGCGATCCGCCGCGCCTGCCTGATGCGCTTCCGGCCGATCCTGATGACCACGCTGGCGGCGCTGTTCGGCGCGCGTGCCGCTGGCCGTCGGGCTCGGCGCCGGCTCGGAGCTGCGGCGGCCGCTGGGGGTCAGCATCGTCGGCGGGCTCTGCCTGTCGCAGCTGCTGAACCTGTTCACGACGCCGGTGATCTACCTGACGCTGGATCGCCTGCGGGGGCGGCGCGCCGGGCGGGTCGCCGAGCGCCGGCGCCGCCACCTGTCGGGGTCGAGTCTGTCACCCCAGGCGGGGTCGTCATAGCTCGGAACGATGGGCTGCGGCGGCGGAGCCGCCTTCGCCCTACGCGCTCGTAGCGTCGCCCGGCCGAGACGGTGGAATCGGGGCGGGGAAACCGAGTAGACTCCGCCCGTGCGCCGGGACCTCATCATCATCCTCGACTTCGGAGCTCAATACTCGCAGCTGATCGCGCGCCGCGTGCGCGAGCAGAAGGTGTACTCGGAGATCCACCCGTTCAACCTTTCGCTGGCGCGCATCCGCGAGCTGGCGCCGCGCGGGATCATCCTCTCGGGCGGGCCGGCGTCGTGCTACGAGGACGGCGCGCCCAAGGTCAGCGCCGAGCTGTTCGACCTGGGGATTCCGATCCTCGGCATCTGCTACGGCGTGCAGCTGACGGCGCTGGTGCTGGGGGGCAAGGTGGTCCCGGCCGACCGGCGGGAGTACGGCCGCGCCATGCTGCGCGTCACCGACGCCTCGGATCTGTTCCACGGCTTCCCGGTCGGCGCCGATCAGGCGGTCTGGATGAGCCACGGCGATCGCATCGAGTCGCTGCCCGCCGGCTTCAGCGTCATCGGCGAGAGCGACAACTGTCCGGCGGCGGCGGTGGCGGCACCGGCGCGCAAGTTCTGGGGCGTGCAGTTCCACCCCGAGGTGGCGCACACCCCGCGCGGCGGCGAGCTGCTGGGCAACTTCATCTTTCGCATCTGCAAGTGCGAGCCCAGCTGGACCATGAACAGCTTCGTCGACGAGTCGGTCGCCGCCGTGCAGCGCCAGGTCGGCGGCCAGGGGCGCGCGGTGTGCGGCCTGTCGGGCGGCGTCGACTCGTCGGTGGCGGCGGCGCTGGTGCTGCGCGCCATGGGCGATCGGCTGACGTCGATCTTCGTCGACACCGGGCTGTCGCGCGCCGGCGAGGCCGCGCAGGTCGAGGCGCTGTTCCGCGACGCCTTCAAGGCCGATCTGCGCGTGGTCGACGCCAGCGGACGTTTCCTGGGCGCGCTGGCCGGCGTGACCGATCCCGAACAGAAGCGGAAGATCATCGGCCGCGAGTTCATCGCCGTCTTCGAGGAGGAGGCCAAGCGGATCGCGGCCAGCGGGACGCCGGGCGGCGGCGTCGACTTCCTGGTGCAGGGCACGCTTTACCCCGACGTGATCGAATCGGTGTCGTCGAAAGGGCCGTCGGCGACCATCAAGTCGCACCACAACGTGGGCGGCCTGCCCGAGCGGATGAACCTGAAGCTGATCGAACCGCTGCGCGAGCTGTTCAAGGACGAGGTGCGCGAGCTGGGCGCCGAGCTGGGCCTGCCCAAGCACGTGCTGTCGCGGCAGCCGTTCCCCGGGCCGGGGCTGGCGGTGCGGATCCTGGGCGAGGTCACCAAGGAGCGCTGCGATCTGCTGCGCGCCGCCGACACGATCATCGAGCAGGAGATCCGGGCCGCCGGCCTGTACGAATCGATCTGGCAGTCGTTCGGCGTGCTGCTGCCGGTGCGCAGCGTCGGCGTCATGGGCGATGAGCGGACC
This sequence comes from uncultured Pseudomonadota bacterium, assembly GCA_963778795.1. Classification (GTDB taxonomy): domain Bacteria; phylum Myxococcota_A; class Polyangia; order Fen-1088; family Fen-1088; genus DASRQZ01. Next base: position 1,504,615 of record CAVZVU010000001.1, read on the forward strand.
TACGCCAACGTGCTGGCGCTGCGCGCGGTGCACTCGCGCGACGGGATGACCGCCGACTGGGTGCCGCTGCCCTACGACCTGCTGGCGACCATCTCGTCGCGCATCGTCAACGAGGTGAGGGGCATCAACCGCGTGGTCTACGACATCTCCTCCAAGCCGCCCGCGACGATCGAGTGGGAGTAGCCGCCCAGCTGGCGCTCGCGGTCGCGGGCGCGGTCGCGGGTCTCGCCGCGACGCCGTCCGCTCTCACCGCTGCGGGCGCTGCGGGCGCCGCGGGCGCCGCGACACCGGCCGCGCTCGAGGAGACGCGCGGCGCGGTCAGCGTCGACTGGGGCGAGGGGACGTTGACGGCGCGCGGGGGCGCGGCGGCCGATCTGCACATGCCGTCGGCGGATCTCGCGCGTCCGGGCGCCGAGCGGCGCGCGCGCGCGGCCGCGCTGGCGCGGCTCAAGCAGGCGCTGGCGGAGCTGCCGCTCGGGCGGAGGGCGCACGCTGACCGCCGACGACGTCGAGCGCGCGCTCTCGGGCACGCGCAGGTCGTCGACGTCGAGTATCAGTCGAACGGCGGCGCCGTCGTTCGCATGCGGGTCCCCTTCGGTGACTGGCTGCCGGCCGAGCCGCCGGCGGGCCCCACGTTCAGCGTCGGTGAGACGCATCTGGCCGCCGCGCCCGAAATTCGGATCGGCGGCAAGGAGATCGTGACCGGCGCCGCGCGCTATCGGCTGGGGGCGCCGCCCGCCGGGGCGCACGCGGTCGCCATCCGGATCGATCACGACGGTCGCTGGCTCCCGCGCCAGAAGGGCGACAAGGTCGACAAGGTCGACAAGGTCGACAAGGATTTCACCGAGAAGCTCGCCGGGGCGGCCATCGTGATCTACGTTCAGAAGGTGCTGAAATGAAAGGCGCCGGCAGTGTCTCTGTCTCCGCGGTCGTCTGCGTGACGATGGTCGTCGCGTGCGTCGTCGCGACGCTGGGCGCGCGCGCGGTGGCGTTCGCCGACGAGCCAGCGGCGGCGACGCAGCCGGGCGTGCGTCTGGTCAGCGGTCAGGCGGCGATCGTGGGCGGCAACACCGCGGGTGCGCGCGAGCGCGCGCTCGACGAGGCGATGCGCCAGGCGGTCGAGCAGGCGCTGTCCGAGCAGCTCGACGCGCAGACGCGCGCCGCGCAGGCGCGCGCCATCAAGACGCTGCAGGGGCGCGCGCGCAGCTACATCAAGCGCTATCGCACGGTCGACGAGAACGAGGCCAACGGCATCTACACGATCCGCGTCGAGGCCGAGATCGACGACGCGGCCTTGCGGCGCGCCACCGAGCGCTGGACCTCCGGGTCGCCGCCGGCGGCTGGGACGCCGCCCGCGCGCCCCGCGGCTTCGATGATGGTGGTCGTGACCGGTCCGGCCGACGCCGCGACGGTGCTGCTGGCGGCGCTGGCGTCGAACGGCATTCGGGCGCAGCTGGGCGATCCGTCGCTGAGCGAGCCGTCGCGCGCGATCCAGGCGGCCGGCCAAGAGCGCGCTGCCGATGGTGGCGTTCGTGTCGGCCACGGTCACCGACGAGGGGATCGTGCGCGGCGCCGGGCAGGCGGCGGTGTCGTGCCAGCTCGGCGCCAAGGTGGTCTCCGTCCCCTCGGGGCAGTCGGTGGTCGAGGCGTCGGCGGCGCCGCGCGCCTTCGCCGAGCGCGCGGCCGCGGCGCGCGCCGATTGTCTCTCGCGCGCGGCGGCGCTCGTCGCGCCGCGCCTGTCGCCGAGCGGCGCCGGCCCGGTGGGCGGGGCCAGCGACCTGCGCGTGCTGGTGCTCGACGTCGACGTCGTCGAGCCGTCGGCGATCGCGGTCTTCCTGAAGTCGGTGCGCGGGCTCGGCAGCGTCTCGTCGGCGGAGATCCGGCGCATCGTCCTCGGTCGCGCCGAGATCCGCGTGCGCACGCGCCTGGCGGCCCCCGCGCTGGCGGCGGCGCTGTCGCGCGACAGCGCCGGCCCGGTCATCGTCTCGGACGTCGAGACCGCGGGCGATCTCGTGCGGCTGCGGGTTCGCCTGCGACCGGCGGCGTCGCCGCCTTTGCCGCTGGCCACGCCATGACCCAGGCGATGACCCAGGCGATGACCCACCCGATGCGACGTCTGCCGATGAACACCCGTCTCAGAACGCTCGGTCTGGTGGCGCTGCTGGCGATGGGCTGCGCGACCGCGATCCCGTACGGCGCGGTCGGCCTGCGCGTCGACAGCAACGTCCCCGACGCCACGGTCTGGGTCGACGACGTCCTGGTCGGCAACGTCGCCGACTGGGCCCGCGACGGCAAGCACATCCGCTCGGGCTTCCACCGCATCGAGATCCGACACGCCGGGTACTACTCGTTCTTCCAGGAGGTCGAGCTGCCGGAAGGCGCGCACACGATCGTCAACGCGAAGCTGCGCCCGACCGTCGACTGACTCCCCGTCCTCGTCCTCGTCGCCGTCCTCGTGCGCGGCCCGCCCCGCTTACACCAGGACTTCGCAGAACTCGATCTGTCGCGGGACCTTGTACGGCGCCAGGTTGCGGGCGCAGTGGTCGATGATGTCCTCGACGCGGCAGACGCCGGCGCGCACGACGCGGGCGACGACCATGGGGCCGCCCAGATCGTCGGTGACGATGCGCGCCTGGGCCGCCTTCACCTTGGGGAAGGCCTCGAGGCAGCCCTCGACCTCGCCGAGCGCCAGCCGCTTGCCGTCGACCTTGACCAGGTCGTCCTCGCGCCCGCTGATCGTCAGCCGGCCCGAGCGGTCGATGCGTCCCAGATCGCCGGTGCGATACCAGTTGTCGCCGTCGGCGCCACCGATCGGCACGCCGTCGGTTCGCTTGGGCAGGTGGATCTTCGGCACCGACAGCATCGACAGGCCGTTCGAGCGAACCCAGATCGGCCCGTTCTCGCCCGCGGGGATCTTGTCGCCGCTGGCCGCCGCGACGCGCAGCTCGACCCCTTCGAACGGCTTGCCGACCGTCTCGGGGTCCTTGCCGCTGCGATCGATCGCCAGCGGGCCGGCCTGGGTGCTGTGGTAGCAGGAGAGCAGGCGGATCCCGAAGCGCTCCTGGAAGCTCTCGGCGATCGGCGCCGGCAGCATCGAGCCCGAGCTGAGGTAGCGCGCGTTGGCGATACGCAGCGGCTTGACCGTCGGCACGCGCACCAGGGAACCAAACAGGCCGGGGTTGCCGGGGAAGAAGTCGATGCTCTGCTCGCGCAGCAGCTTGGTGATCCGCTTGGGCGAGATCTCGTCCTCGAGGAACAGCGTGGTGCCGTGCGCCAGGTTGGCGAGCAGCCCGAAGTCGAAGCCGTAGCTGTGGTGCAGCGGAACGGTGCACAGCACGCGGTCGGTCGGCTTGATGTTCAGGGTCTTGCCGATCGCCGCCGCCGAGTCGGCCAGGTTCTCGGTCGACCGCACGACGCCCTTGGGGTCGCCGCCCACGGTGGCGGTGAACTGGACGACGGCCGCGTCGCTGCCCGCCAGCGCCGCCGCCGGGTTGCGCTTGTAGAGGCTGCAGGTCAGCAACGTCCCCTGCAGGCGCCGTCGGTTCTCGGGCACGAACTTGGACGGCGGGCTCGGCCGAACGATTCCTGGCGGTCGGATCGCCACCGGGTTGGCGTAGAACGGCGGGCCGGACGCCGGCTGCCCGCCGCCTTCGCCGCCGCGCGGGCGGGTGATCAGCGCGCGCAGCGGCGCCGCCTCGAGCACCATCTCCAGCTCGCGGTTGCCGGTGGTCGGGTCGAGCGGAACGACCACGGCGTCGATCTTCGACAGCGCCAGCGCCAGGATCACGAAGTCCGGAACGTTGCCGAGCATGAGGCCGACCCACGACCCGGGTCCGATCCCCATCGCGTGCAGCTCCTGCGCGCGCCGGTCGACGCGGTGAAGCAGCCCACGCCACGACAGATAGGTGTCGCGATAGACGAGCGCTTTCCCGCTACCGCGTTCCGTCGAAACTCTCGAGAGCCAATCGTAAAGCTGCATGCTTTGCCGCCACTCGGCGCTGAGTCCGGAATCACCAGTCTATACGGCTCGTCTAGCTACGGGAACACTAAAGACCCACAAATACCTACGATAGGGCAAGTAGCCGCGCAGGGCGTTGCGGCCGGGGATTGTCGTCCGAACTCGGTTCGCGCTTGGTCCGCACGCGTGGGCCGCGCACGGCGTCAGCGGGTCGCAAGCACGCGTGGCTGTTGATGATCGGCGGCTGGTATGCCGTGCGCTTCGCGGGTGGCCAGGTACTCGGCGACGATGCGCCTTGCCACGTAGGTCGCTTTGATGCGCCACTGCGGCTGGTTTCCCAGCGCGACCGCAAACGCGATGCTGGGGTGATCGACCGGGGCGTAGCCGATGAACCAGCTGTAGCCGAGGTAGCCCTTGTCGGTCTGCGCCGACAGCGTCCCGGTCTTGCCGGCGACGTCGACCGGCAGATAGCGGTGGCCGTGGCTGTCGTGGAAGGCCGCCTTGGCGGTCCCGATGCGCGTCGTCAGCTCCATCATGCGGCCCACCTCGCGCGCCGCGTCGAGGCCGACGACCCGGTGCGGTCCGGCGGCGGGCAGCAGCGCCGGCAGCTCGCGCCCCTGGGCGTCGAACGCACGCTCGATCAGCGTCGGTGACGGCATCTCGCCGTGGTTGGCGATCGCCGCCGCCAGCAGCGCGCCGTGCATCGGCGACAGCGTCGAGTGCCAGAAGCCGGCCGCCGTGCGCGCGAACTCGAGCGCGTCGGCCGGCACGTCGAGGTGCGATGGCTCGACCGGCAGGTCGAAGGGGATCGTCTCCTCGAAGCCGAAGGCGTGGCCCACGCGGGTGAGCTGGGCGGCGGTGAGGTGCCGGCTCGCCAGCTTGGCGAGGATCGCGTTCTGCGACTTGCCGAGGCCGTAGGCGAGCGTGTCGCAGCGACGGTCGATGATCGGCATGTCGACCAGGTTGTCGGGCAGGATCGACGAGACGCCGCCGTGATAGCAGGCGCGCGTCGCGCCCGACAGCCCGCCCTCCGTGACCAGCGCGGCGGCCGAGATCACCTTGAACACCGACGCGGCGGGCGCCCAGGCGCCGCAGCGCCAGCTCGCGCGCGCCCAGCCGCGGCTCGGCCGCCGATCGCCCGACCAGCGCCAGCACGCGGCCGTCGGGGATCGAGATCACCACCGCGCCGGCGTACGGGATCTGGAACGTGCGCAGCACCTCCTCGACCGGTTCCTGCAGCCGCGGATCGAGCGTCAGCTCGACGTGCCCGCCGTCCTCGCTGGCGACGACGTAGTGTCGACCGTCAGGACCGTCGCGCCTCATGGTTTCCAGCTGGAGCGTTGGCGGGTGGGCGTCGGCGACCGCGAGGCCGGGCGCGCTGAGCGCGAGGAGACCGACAACCAGAGCGCCGCGAGCCGGTGCGAAGGATCTAAGTAGATCAGAGCAAAAAGAGACCGTCATGGTGCCACGGTCATACATGTAGGTGTAAGTGTCAAATTACCCATTCTTTACGGATTTGATCGAATGCCCTACGCTGAAACGCCTACCTTGGCGCGAACTCCACCCAGAGACCCGAACGACACCTCGGAGTCCGACCATGTTCGGGCGAAGACCGTCGTTACCAGCATCAGCCGCATCACCGACCGGCCGTCCGCGAAGGAGGCTTGCCTGGTGGTGATTTACGGCTCGGAGCTCGGGAAGAAGTACAACCTGAACTCGTCGTCGCTGGTGATTGGTCGCTCGTCGAAATGCGACATTCAGATCGACCAGGAGTCGATCTCGCGCAACCACTCGAAGATCGTGAACACCGGCAAGTCGATCCTGGTGCGCGACCTCGGGCTCGACCAACGGCACCTACGTCAATGACGAGCCGATCGACGAGTACGTGCTGCGCGACGGCGATCTCATCAAGATCGGCCGCACGATCTTCAAGTTCCTGACCGGCGGCAACATCGAGAACGCCTATCACGAAGAGATCTACCGGCTGACGACGATCGACGGCCTGACGCAGATCTACAACAAGCGCTACTTCCTGGAGACGATCGAGCGCGAGATCGCGCGCTCGCAGCGCTATCGGCGCTCGCTGTCGCTGGTGATGTTCGACATCGACCACTTCAAGAAGATCAACGACAGCTACGGTCACCTCGCGGGCGACTACGTGCTCAAGCACCTCGCGTCGACGGTGAAGACCAAGATCCGGCGCGAGGATTTATTCGCGCGCTACGGCGGCGAGGAGTTCGCGATCGTGCTTGCCCGAGATCGACGGCCCCAACAGCAAGGCGTTCGCCGAGAAGGTGCGCCAGCTGGTCGAGAAGCAGGACTTCCGTTCGAGAACACGCGCATCCAGGTCACCATCTCGATGGGCGTCGGCTCGATCGACGACGAGCACGCCGACGCGGCGACGCTGATCAAGCAGGCCGACGAGTTCCTGTACGAAGCCAAGAGCGCCGGCCGCAACCGCGTCTGCGCGTAGGCTGCGGCGGCGCGTCCGCGGTCGACGGGCCCCTCATCCTAACCTTCTCCCCGCAGACGGGGCGAAGGGACCGGAAGGCCACGAGCCCCCGCGGGGGGTCATAGGGACCCGGTGAGGGGCCCTATTTGAACGTCGGTTCGAGGACCGCGTCGTCGTCGAGCTTCTGCATGCGCTGGGGGGGCGCTTCTTCGGCTTCTTGGGCGACGAGGAGGGCGTCGCGGCGGCGGGCATCGGCTTGGCGGCCGGCTGCGCGGCGGCGACCACCGGCTCGGTCTTCGCGCCGGCCGGCTTGGCGACCGGCTGCAACATCGCGAACAGCGGCGCCGGAAGGTTGGGCACCACGAAGGCGACCTTGTTGTCGTAGCCCTCTTTCTTGAAGACGAACTCGACGGCGCTGTCGCCGTACGGGATCTCGGCCTCGAGCGGCGTCTCGCCGAGCTCCTTGCCGGTGTCGGCGCGCACGACGACGGCGCCGGCCGGGTTGGAGGTGAAGTTCACGCGCACGGTGGTCGGCGCCGCGGGCGCGGCGATCGGCGCCGACGCCGCCACGGTCTTGCCCTGGTTGTTCTTGAAGACGAACAACCCGGCGACCGGCCGCCACGGCCAGCACCGCCGCGATCGCGATGGTCTTGCCGCGGCTGCTGCGCGCCGGCATCTCGTCGAGGATCTCGCCGACGGTCTCGCGGAAGGTCGACGGCGAGCCGCCGGGCGCACGGGTCGCCCCCAGGCCCAGCTGCGAGGCGCGCTCGCGGTCGGCGCGGCTCATCGACATCGCCGAGCGCTGCGCCTCGGCGGCGGCCGAGCCCGCGGCGGCCGGAATGCCGGCGGTCGGCGCGACCTGGGCGTAGCCCTCGGGATCGAGCATCGCATCGCGGAACTCGGCCATGCTCTGGAAGCGGTGGTCCGGGCTCTTGGCCATCGCGCGGAACAAGAGCGCGTCGAGCGACGCGCGGCAGCTCGGGCACCACGCTGCGCGCCGACGGCGCCGGCATGGTGATGTGCTTGACGATGATCTCGCCGTAGCCCTCGCCGCCGAACGGCACCTTGCCGGTGAGCATCTCGAACAGGATCACGCCCAGCGAATAGATGTCGGCGCGATGATCGATCGACGCCTTCCCCTCGCACTGCTCGGGCGCCATGTAGAACGGCGTCCCCATCACCGAGCCGGTGCGGGTCTTGTGCGAGACCTTCTCGTCGCCGCGCCCGGTCAGCTTGGCCAGGCCGAAGTCGAGCACCTTGACGAAGTCCTTGTTGGCGCCGCGCGCGACCAGGTAGATGTTCTCCGGCTTCAGATCGCGGTGGATGATGCCGTGCTCGTGCGACGCGCCCAGCGCGTCGGCGACCTGCGCGGCGATGTTCAGCGCCTGCGCCGGCGGCAGCTTGGTGACCTGCTTGAGCCGCTCGGCCATCGCCTGGCCCTGCAGGTACTCCATGACGAAGTAGAACTCGCCGTCGGCCGTGTTGCCGAAGTCGCTGATGTCGACGATGTGCTCGTGGCCGATCTGGTTGACCGACTTCGCCTCGATCATGAAGCGCGACACCACCTCGGCGTTGCGCGACAGCTCGGGGTGGATGGCCTTCATCGCCACCTTCTTGCCGATCACCGGGTGCTCGGCGAGGAAGACGACGCCCATCCCGCCCTCTCCGAGCTTGGCGGTGATCTTGTAGTTCCCTATGGTCTGCCCAACATCAATCATGAAGCGAAGCCGTTGCTTGAGAGTTTGCTGCCGGAACGTTTGCTGTCGGTGAGGCGGTCGATTCGTCTATCGACTTTCAGACACATCAAAGGGGTCGCAACAGAAAGCCGACCCTCCGAGTATCCCAACACATCCCGGGACGGCGTTCAACAATCGGTCCATCGGCGGTTAGCCGAAAATAATGGAGCGCCGCTGGGCCAGCGCTCGGCGATCATCGCGTCGATGGTATGTCGTACCTGCTCCGCGGTGGCGGTGGTCACATCGTCGTCGGCGCGCCCTTCAGTGGCGGGGGGACAGTGAATGGGAGGACCGAAGCGGATCGTCCACTTCGTGGGTACGGGTAGGAGGCCGAGGGGGCCGAGCAGCGGAAAGGTGGGAGTGATCGGGATGTAGGGGATGCCCAGCGGCTCAGCGAGCGAGGTGATCTTGCCCAGCACCGGGTGGATCTCCTCGGCGCCGACGATGGCGACCGGGATGATCGGCACGTTCGCCTGGCGCGCCAGCCGCACGAAGCCACCGCGGCCGAAGCGGCTCAGCCGGTAGCGTTCGCGGTACATCTTGCCGACGCCTTTGAGCCCCTCGGGAAAAACGCCGACCAGGTTCCCGTCCCTCAGCAGCGGCATCGCCGTCTCGGTCGAGGCGCGGACGCCGCCGATGCGCGCGACGACGTTGGCCATCCAGGGCGAGCGAAAGGCGAAGTTGGCGACCAGCGTCCGCAGCCGGCGGTGGGCCGGGTGGTCGCGGAAGATGCCGTAGATCAGCATCGCGCCGTCGTAGGGGAGGCCGCCCGAATGGTTGGCGACCAGCAGCGCCGGGCCGGTGCCAGGGACGTTCTCGATGTCGATGGTGCGGACGCGAAAGTATTTGCCGTAGAGAAACTCGAGCACGTGGCGCGCGCGCGCTCGATGAACCCCAGGTCGTGTCCGCCGTCGGGCAGGCTCTGCGGGTCGACGCGCTCGTCGCCGTAGCCGGCGCGCATCGCCTCGACGATCGCGCCCAGGGCCGAGCGGATGTTTCCGTCGGACGGGCGGGTGATCGAAGTCGGGGCCGCCATCACGGCTCCAGCCGGCGCAGGATGGCGACGAAGTCGGGCGGCGGCTCGCAGCGGAAATCGAGGCGCGCGCCGGTGACCGGGTGCACGAACCCCAGCGTCGCCGCGTGCAGCATCAGCCGCGTCGGCCGGCAGCGGCTGCCGCCCGTCGCGCAGCAGGTCCCGGATGTAGACCGTCTCGCCGACCAGAGGATGGCCCGCCTCCGACAGGTGGATCCGGATCTGGTGGGTGCGCCCGGTCTCGAGGCGCACGCGGCACAGCGTGGCGCCGCGCAGCCGCGCCTCGGCGGTCACGTGGGTCACCGCGTGCTGCCCCTGGTCGCGGTGGCGCGTCGACCCGCGGATGCCGTCGCCGCGATCGGCGACCAGATACGATTCGATGCGGCGGCTCTCGACCTGCCCCTCGGCCACCGCCAGGTACTCGCGCGTCGCCTCGTGGCGCTGGAAGATCGTGTGCAGCCCGCGTTCGCCGAGGCGGGTCTTGGCGAAGCAGAGCAGCCCCGACGTGTCCTTGTCGAGACGGTGCACGATGTAAAGCGGCGTCGCCGTCGCCTTGCGCCCCGACTGGCGCCAGGCGTCGCGGATCAGATCCATCGCCGTGCCGGTCTCCTTGCGCTCGTAGGGGACGCTGGAGACGCCGGAGGGCTTCTCGATGACGATCAGGTGGGCGTCGTCATGCACGACGCGAAATCCCTCGACGACCACGCGCGGGCGCGGCGCGTTCATGACGATCGCCAGTTGCTGGCCGGAGCGCACGCGCGCCGCGGGATCGATCGCCACGACGCCGTCGAGGCGGACCTTGCCGCTCTCGCACAGGCGGCGCACGTCGCTCCAGCTGCGGCCGGGCAGCCGCCGGCGCAGGGCCGCCGCCAGCGTGGTGGCGTCGTCGGTAGCATCCAAAGTGAACCGGTTCCCGCTCGCCCCGCCGTCCGTTCCCGGCGTCGGCGTCGGCGTCGGCGTGGGCGTCGACGTCCTTTGCAAGCTCAACACCCTAGCCACCGACGAGCTCGAACACCCGGGCCAGCGCCTGATCCAGAAGCTCGGGGTGCACCCCGCCTCCCTGGGCCATGTCGGCGCGGCCGCCCCCCTTGCCGCCCAGCTGGCGCGCGACCTCGCCCACGATCTTGCCGGCGTTGAAGCGGTCGGTGAGATCGGGCGTCACCATCGACACCAGCGCGATCTTGTCCCCCTCGACGCCCGCCAGCACGACCACGCCCGAGCGGATCTTGTCGCGCAGCTGATCGGCGACCTCGCGCAGCGCCTTCGGATCGGCGACGTCGGCGCGGGTTGCCAGCACGCGGACGCCGCCGATGTCGCGCGCCTCGCTGACCAGATCGCGGCCGCCGCCCGACGCCAGCTTGCGCTTGAGCTTGTCGATCTCCTTGTCGCGCTCGCGCAGCTCGGCCTGCAGCTTGCCGAGGCGGGCGCTGACCTCGAACGGGCCGGCGCGCAGCAGCTCGCCCGCCGCGCCCAGCTCGTCCTCCAGGCGGCGCACGTAGGCGGCCGCGCCGGCGCCGGTGACCGCCTCCAGCCGGCGCACGCCCTGGGCGACGCCGGTCTCCTCGGTGATGGTGAAGAAGGCGATGTCGCCGGTGCGCGCGACGTGGGTGCCGCCGCAGAACTCCTTCGACTCGCCCATGGTGAGGATGCGGACGGTGTCGCCGTACTTCTCGCCGAAGAAGGCGATCGCGCCCGCCTTCTTGGCCTCGGCGATCGGCAGCACCTCGGTGGTGGCGGCGAGGTTGGCGCGCACGCGCGCGTTGACCAGATCCTCGACGCGCTGGCGCTCTTCGCGCGTCAGCGGCGCGAAGTGCGAGAAGTCGAAGCGCAGGCGGTCCGGCGCCACCAGCGACCCCTTCTGGGTCACGTGCTCGCCCAGCACGGTGCGCAGCGCCCAGTGCAGCAGGTGGGTCGCCGAGTGGTTGCGGCGGATGGCGTCGCGCCGCTCGCCGTCGACCTCGAGCGTGACCGCGTCGCCGACGCGCAGCTCGCCCTCGACCACCTCGCCCAGGTGCACGTACAGCGTCGACACCGGCCGCTTGACGTCGTCGACCCGCAGCCGCGCCTTGCCGCTGGCGGAGCGGATCGTCCCGGCGTCGCCGATCTGGCCGCCCTGTTCGCCGTAGAACGGCGTCTCGGCGGTGACGACGGCGACCCGCCTGGAGTATGGCCCGACGGTGTCGACCTCCTTGCCGTCGGCCAGCAGCGCCACGATCTTCGACGACCCGCCCGTCCCCTCGTAGCCGCGGAACGGCGTCGGGCCGATGCGCTCGGCGACCTTCTTGAACACGTCGTCGACCGCGACCTCGCCCGAGCCGTGGAACTCGCTGCGCTTGCGCTGCTCGGCCATCGCGGCTTCGAAGCCGGCCTCGTCGACACTCCAGCCCTGCAGCTCGGCGATGACCCGGGTCAAGTCGATCGGGAATCCGTAGGTGTCGTAGAGCTGAAAGGCCACCTCCCCTGGAACGAGGTCGTCTGCGTAGGTCGCGCCTCCACCAGCGAGATCGATCCGCAGGATCTCCACCCCGCGGGCGAGCGTCGCGCGGAAGCGCGTCTCCTCTTCGAAGATGATCTTCCCGATGAGGCTCGAGCGCTCCTTCACCTCGGGATAGATCGCCCCCATCTTGGCGATCACGTCGTCGGCGACCGTCGCCAGGAAGGGCTTGTCGATGCCGATGAGCCAGCCGTGGTAGACCGCGCGCCGCATGATCCGGCGCAGCACGTACTCGCGCCCGGTCTTCTCGGGGAAGACGCCGTCGGCGATCAGGAACGCCGCCGCGCGCGCGTGGTCGGCGATGGCGCGCAGCGAGACCGACTCGCCCTGGTAGTCGGCGGGCACGAAGGTCTTGCCCGACAGCGCGACCGCGCGATCGATCATCGGCCGCAGCAGATCGGTCTCGTAGTTCGAGCGCACCCCCTGCAGCACCGCGCACAGCCGCTCCAGGCCCATGCCGGTGTCGACCGACGGGCGGGGCAGTGGGCGGCGCTCGCCGCCCACGAACTGCTCGAACTGCATGAACACCAGGTTCCAGATCTCGACCCAGCGGTCGCAGTCGCAGGCCGGCCCCTGGCAGGTGCGCCCCGCCGACTCCTCGGCGCAGGGGATGCCTTCGCCCTGGTTGTAGTGAATCTCGCTGCACGGCCCGCACGGGCCGGTCTCGCCCATGGCCCAGAAGTTGTCCTTGTCGCCGAGGCGGATCACGCGCGCCTCGTCGACGCCGGCGATCTTGCGCCACAGCGCCGCCGCCTCGTCGTCCGAGTAGTGCACCGTGTAGATGAGCCGGCTCTGATCGATGCCGTAGACCTTGGTCAGCAGCGCGTGGGCGAACTCGATCGCTTCGGCCTTGAAGTAGTCGCCGAACGAGAAGTTGCCCAGCATCTCGAAGAAGGTGTGGTGGCGCGCGGTGCGCCCGACGTTGTCCAGGTCGTTGTGCTTGCCGCCGGCGCGCACGCACTTCTGCGAGCTGGTCGCGCGCGAGAATCCCAGCCGGGTCTGGCCGGTGAAGACGTCCTTGAACTGGTTCATGCCGGCGTTGCTGAACAGCAGCGTCGGATCGTTGGCGGGGACCAGGCTGGAGCTCGGAACCTCCTCGTGACCCTGGGAACGGAAGTAGTCCAGGAACTGGCGGCGGACCTGCTCGGATGTGGGGCGGGACGATGACATAGGCGGTGAAGACTAATCGCGGGCGCCTCGCTCCTCAATGGCGAGTTTCGCCATTCACCTGACTCGGAACACTCAGAGGGTTCCGAACCTCCCGCGATGAGCTCCGGCAGGCGGAGCCTGCCTACGCATTCGTCTCACTCGGAACCCTCAGAGGGTTCCGAACCTCCCGCGATGAGCTCCGGCAGGCGGAGCCTGCCTACGCATTCGTCTCACTCGGAACCCTCAGAGGGTTCCGAACCTCCCGCGATGAGCTCCGGCAGGCGGAGCCTGCCTACGCATTCGTCTCACTCGGAACACTCAGAGGGTTCCGAACCTCCCGCGATGAGCTCCGGCAGGCGGAGCCTGCCTACGCTCCACGCGTGTTCCGTCACCTTTTCTTGAAGCGGTCGATCTGAAAGCCCGGCTCCAGCTCGTCGGGCGCGTCGAGGTCGAGCTCGGCGTCGTCGCCGGCGCGCGGGGCGTCGACGGTGTTCGTGCCCTTGCTGACGCCGCGGAAGGCGAGCGCGAAGTCGTCGGGGTTGGTGGCGCTGGCCAGCGCCTCTTCGTAGGTCACCAAATTCCCGCGCACCAGCTCGGTCAGCGACTGATCGAAGCTGATCATGCCGTAGGGATCGCGGCCGGTCGCGATCGCCTCGTGGATCTCGCGCGTGCGCTTGGGGTCGGCGATCAGCTCGCGCACGCGCGCCGTGCCGACCAGGATCTCGACCGCCGGGATCATCCCCTTGCCGTCGGCGCGCTTCACCAGCCGCTGCGAGATGACGCCCTTCAGCACGCCGGCCAGCTGCAGCCGCGCCTGCGCCTGCTGGTGTGGCGTGAAGACCGAGATGATGCGGTTGACCGTCTCGACGGCGTCGAGCGTGTGCAGCGTCGAGACCAGCAGGTGGCCGGTCTCGGCCGCCAGCATCGCGACCTCGATCGTCTCGAGGTCGCGCATCTCGCCGACGAAGATCACGTCGGGGTCCTGGCGCAGCGCCGCGCGCAGCGCCTTGGCGAACGACGTCGTATCGAAGCCGATCTCGCGCTGGTTGATCACGCTGCGGCGGTCCTTGAACGCGTACTCGATCGGGTCCTCGATGGTGACGATGTGGCAGGCGCGCTTCGAGTTGATGTAGTCGACCATCGCCGCGAGCGTGGTCGACTTGCCCGACCCGGTGACCCCGGTGACCAGCACCATGCCGCGCTCCGAATCGGCCAGATCCAGCACGGCGCCGGGCAGGTTCAGTTTCTGGAACGGCGGCACATCCGGCGGGATCAGCCGCATGACCATCCCGACGGCGCCCCGCTGCTGGAAGACGTTGACCCGGTACCGGGCGCCGTCGTTGGTGGCGTAGGCCAGATCGACGTCCCAGTTCCGTTCGAACAGCTCGCGCTGTCGGTCGTTCATGATCCCGAGCGCGAAGGACTGCAGCACGTCCCGGGTCAAAGGCGGCACGTCCCGCACCGTGCGCAGGTCCCCCTTGATGCGGAAGATCGGCGGCAAACCGGCCTTGAGATGCACGTCCGAGGCGCCGAGCTGCCGCGCCGCCTGGAGAACCCGGTCGAGAATCGAGTTCATGAAAGTCCTCAGTCCACTATATCAGCCCACCCGGGTCATACAAATGTGAGGTCTGGTGTGCAGAAAAGACGCGCTCGACTCGCGCACCGGATCGAATCGGAGTAGTTTTTTCGAGTGACAGAAGCGTCGAACGCCACCGCCGCCGGCCAGGAGATCCTGGTCGTGGACGGCGACGAGCAGGTCGTCAAGGGACTCGACCGTCTGCTGACGCGCGTGGGCCTCACCGTGACCGGGACCGGTGATCCGGGCCGCGCGCGCGACCAGATCCTGAACAAATACTTCGCGGTCGCGTTGATCGACTTCGACACGCCGACGCCGGGTGGCGGCCTGGAGTTGCTGCAGTTCGCGCGCGACAAGTCGCCGCTGATGTCGGTCATCATGATGAGCAACCGCAAGTCGTTCGACACCGCGGTCAAGTCGTTCCGGGGCGGCGCGATCGACGTGGTGCTCAAGGAGCCGGAGGTCGTCCCTTACCTGCGCGAGCGGGTGCTCGACGCCGCGACCGAGCTGAAGTCGACCGGCGAGCGCACGGCTCTGCTGGAGGAGGTGTCGGAATCGCACGAGGAGTTCCTGCGCAAGATGCGGGAGATGTCGAAGCAGATCACCGACCTGGAAGACCGGATCATCGGCCGCGCCAAGACCGGCGAGCGGGCGGCCGTCGGCGGCGACCCCACGGATGTGGTGGTCGTCGACGACGATCCCGAGGCGGTGCCGCGCTTCGAGCGGGTGCTGCCGGTCCAGGATGGCTGGCGCTTCTTCGCGGCGTTCACCGGCGGCGAGGCGCTGGACCACGTGACCCAGCAGCGGCCGCATGTCGTGATCGTCAAGGAGCACCTGCCCGACCTGCCGGGGTCGATGGTGGTGAAGACGGTGAAGTCGGGCGCGCCCGACGCGATCACCCTGCTGTACAGCCCGCCCGCGCGCGGAAGTGAGAACGGTTTCGTCCGGATGCTCGAGGGGAGCCGGGTCATCAACCTGGTGTCGAGCTACTCCGCGCCCGAGCAGCTGGTGCCGGCGATGAACGAGATCCGCGAGGCGCTGCACCAGCAGGCCAAGGAACGGCGCTATCTGCAGGCGTTCCGGCAGCGCAACTTCGAGTTCCTGCAGCGGTACAACGCCATCAAGCAACGCGTCGCCGCGCAGCTCGGCCGCGAAAAGAAGTAGCCCGCCTCGGTTAAACGCCAAGACGCCAGGACGCCACGGCCTGAAATCTTGAAGGTCCGGCCTTTGGCGTCTCTGGCGTCGTGGCGTTTCGTCTTGTCCGACCCGGATTGCCCCTAAGTTTCGATCACCCCGACGTACGGCAGGTTCCGGTAGAGCTGGGCCGCGTCCAGGCCGTAGCCTACGACGAACGCGTCCGGGGCTTCGAATCCGACGAAGTCGATGGCGGGGGGCGAGGCCTGGGGAAGGGTCTTCGAGAGCAGCACGCAGGTGTGCACGCTGGCTGGGCCGCGGGCGGCCAGCAGATCGAGCAGGTAGCGCAGCGTCAGGCCGGTGTCGACGATGTCCTCGACCAGCAGCACGTGCCGGCCGGCGATCGGCGCCATCAGGTCGTGGGTGATCTCGACCACGCCCGACGAGACGGTGGCGTCGCCGTAGCTGCGCACCCCCAGGAACTCGCAAGTCATCTCCCGGGGGATGGCTCGCACCAGGTCAGCCATGAAGATGAAGGCGCCGCGCAGCACGCCGACCACCGTCAGCGGACCGGGGGCGATCTTCCGATCGATCTCGCGACCAAGCTCGGCCACCCGCGTCGCGATCGCCGCCGCGGAGATAAGCTCTTTGGGTTGCATGCCCCCGCCACCCTGCCCGATTGAGCCGCTCGGTTCAACTTCGACTGGGAACCTGGCGACCTCTTACGTTGTCGAATGCGAGTGGAGGCCCCCATGCCCGACACCCTGATTCGCCGGCTCCGCCTTGGAACCCTCGGGTTTCTCACGGCGCTGGCCGGGTGCGCGACGACCCCGCCGCCGCCTGCCCCGATCGTCCCCCCGAGCGCGCCGGTGACCGAGTACGAGATGGAGCCGATCAAGATCCAGGCGGTCAAGGGCCCTGAGGGGGTCCACATCGAGAGCTTCGACGCCGCCGAGCTGTTCGAAGCGGGTGGCGCGGCCCTGTCGGAGAAGCGTTACGACGGCGCCATCGCCGCCTACGACCGGCTGCTGAAGGAGTTCAACGACTCGCGCTACAGCAAGGCCGCCATCTACAACACCGGGCTTGCCTATCAGGGCAAGAAGGACTGGCAGGGGGCGATCGAGCGGTTCAAGGTCCTGACCGAGCACTACGAGGCGACGCCGGACGCCAAGGACGCGCAGTTCCAGATCGGCGCCTCGTACGCCGAGCTGGAGAACTGGCCGACCTCGGCTGAGGTCTTCGCGCAGATCCTGCAGCGCAAGGACCTGACGGCCGACGACCGGATCGAGGCGCTGGGGCGGCGCGGGTTCGCCCAGTTCCGGCTCAAGGACCTGGAAACCGCCGAGCGGACGTTCAAGTCGGCGCTGGCCTATTTCCAGCAGATCGAGGTCCAGGAGCGCCTGGAGACCGACTTTTATCTCGGGCTGTGCAAGTACCACCTGGGCGAGATCCCCCACGAACGGTTCCGTGCCGTCCCGCTGCGGCTGCCGCAGAAGCAGATGGGGATCGACATGGAAGAGAAGGCCCGCCTGTTGCTGTGGGCGCAGCGCCAGTACATCGACACCATCAAGCTGGGGAATCCGCAGTGGGCGTCGGCGTCGGGCTTTCAGATCGCGTCGCTCTACGAAGAGTTCTACGACGCCTTCGTCCACGCGCCGATTCCCCCTGAGCTGCAGGGGGCGGCGAACGACGAGAAGCGGCAGGTCTACTTCGAGGAGCTGCGGAAGAAGATCCGGATCCTGCTGGAAAAGTCGCTGCAGGTTCACGAGCAGAACCTCCTGATGATGGAGCGACTGGGGGTCCAGAACGAGTGGCGCGACAAATCCAAGCTCGCCTACGCGAAGCTGCAGCACCTGCTGGATCCCAGCGCCAGCGTCGACCTCCCGCCGGCGGCCTCGCCCGGTGCGGTGCCCGGCGCGGCGCCCGCTCCGGTCTCCGCGCAGCCGCCGCTGCCCCAAGCCCCCGGCCCGCGCCCGGGCGTGGCACCGGAGCCGGGGACGCCCGCCCCGGGTGACCCCGCGTCCAGCGATTCGGCCCCGGGCGCCGCCACCAAGCCCCGCCCCGCAGCCCCGGGGCCGGTCCGGCAGATCCTCTGATCCGACCTCGGGCCTCGCCCCTGGTTTAGGCCCATATAAAGGGAGGACCTGCGGGTCCCTGCGCGCCGCGGTCCGCTCGCGGTACAGCGACGGCAAGAATCCGGCCAAGGGCGGTACAACGGGGCTTGACACGCGGCTGTGATCGAACTATACGTTCGCGCTCGCGCGCGCCGGGGGACACCTATGCCGATGTGCGCGGCTTAGCGAACTCATCAAGATCACAGGACATCAATTCGAAAAGAGACGGCGGTGCTGGCGTAGCTCAATGGTAGAGCAGCTGATTTGTAATCAGCAGGTTGCGGGTTCGAGTCCCATCGCCAGCTCCGAACGAAGGAGACAAGCACACTGACCCTACAGGAGATGACGCGGCCAAGCCTCACGTGATGTTTCTACGGAGGGGTTCCCGAGTGGCCAAAGGGAACAGACTGTAAATCTGTCGTCTCTGACTTCGAAGGTTCGAATCCTTCCCCCTCCACCCTAATAGACGACCAAAGACATTCCGGCAAAAACGATCGCACCAACGCAGGACTGGACGAAGGAGAGACGAGAGATACGCGGGAGTAGCTCAGTTGGTAGAGCTCCAGCCTTCCAAGCTGGACGTCGCGGGTTCGAGACCCGTCTCCCGCTCTGGAAAAGGTTGAACAAGAGGACGCAAATGTTGCCCACGTAGCTCAGTTGGTAGAGCACGTCCTTGGTAAGGACGAGGTCACCCGTTCAATCCGGGTCGTGGGCTCGCAGACTGAAGCCGGGCGCAGCGAAAAAGCAAAAAGAGCGAGGATGCTTCGATGGCCAAAGAAAAATTCATCCGAAACAAGCCGCACCTGAACATCGGGACGATCGGGCACGTCGACCACGGGAAGACGACGCTGACGGCCGCGATCACGAAGGTGCTGACGAAGAAGGGGTTCGCGAAGTTCCTGGCGTACGACCAGATCGACAAGGCGCCGGAAGAGCGAGAGCGCGGCATCACGATCGCGATCGCGCACGTGGAGTACGAGACGGACAAGCGGCACTACGCGCACGTCGACTGCCCCGGACACGCGGACTACATCAAGAACATGATCACGGGCGCGGCGCAGATGGACGGCGCGATCCTGGTGGTGTCGGCGCCGGACGGCCCGATGCCGCAGACGCGCGAGCACATTCTTCTGGGCCGCCAGGTCGGCATTCCCGCGCTGGTCGTGTACCTGAACAAGGTGGACATGATCGCGAAAGAGGACGCGGAGCTGCTTGACCTGGTCGAGCTGGAGCTGCGTGAGCTGCTGTCGAAGTACCAGTACCCCGGCGACACGACACCGATCATTCGCGGCAGCGCGCTCAAGGCGCTGGAAGGCGACGTGGGCGAGCTGGGCGAGCCGTCGGTGCTGAAGCTGTTGGACGCGTGTGACTCGTTCATCCCTGAGCCAAAGCGGGAGATCGAGAAGCCGTTCCTGATGCCGGTGGAGGACGTGTTCACGATCTCCGGCCGCGGCACGGTCGTCACGGGTCGCGTGGAGCGCGGGATCGTCAAGGTGGGCGAGGAGATCGAGATCGTCGGTTTCCGCGACACGACGAAGACGGTCGTCACGGGCGTCGAGATGTTCCGCAAGCTGCTGGACGAAGGCCGGGCGGGCGACAACATCGGGGCGCTGCTGCGTGGCACCAAGCGCGAGGAGATCGAGCGCGGGCAGGTGCTGTGCAAGCCCGGGTCGATCAAGCCGCACAAGAAGTTCAAAGGCGAGATTTACATCCTGAAGAAAGAGGAGGGTGGTCGCCACACGCCGTTCTTCAAGGGGTACCGGCCGCAGTTCTACTTCCGGACGACCGACGTGACCGGCCTGGTGACGTTGCCCGAGGGCGTGGAGATGGTCATGCCGGGCGACAACATCAACCTGGACATCGAGCTCATCGCGCCGATCGCGTGCGAAGAAGGGCTGCGCTTCGCGATCCGCGAGGGCGGCAAGACCGTCGGCGCCGGCGTCGTCACCAAGATCCTCGAGGACGACAAGGAAGCCCCGAAGGCCAAATAGGGAAAGCCGAGCGAAAGCCAAATGATCGCTACCGACCAAGATCAACGAGTACTGGAGTAAATCGTGGCTGCAACACGCGTGATCATCACACTGGAATGTACCGGCTGCCGGGAGCGGAACTACTCCACGACAAAGAACAAGCGGGCGAACGCTGAGAAGCTGGAGCTCTCGAAGTTCTGCTGGCGGTGCCGCAAGCACACCAGCCACAAGGAAACGAAATAGATGTTTAGGGCAGTAGCTCTAATGGTAGAGCAGCGGACTCCAAATCCGCGGGTTGGGGGTTCGAGTCCCTCCTGCCCTGCCGCGGGTGTGGGGGGCTGCGCCCTCCCTCTCGGCGATGTAGTTGCGACGGGGCGGTAGGCGAGTCAGGCGATCAGGACAGGCACCAGGATAGGAAACGATGGGTCCGAACAAATTCGTGCATCTCACATTTGCCCTGGCGGGGATCCTGGCAGCGTTTCTGCTGTCCAGGGCGGGGGATTGGGTGTGGAGTTTCTTCGCCAAGCCCAACGACTTCGCGATCACCGGGTTCGCTGTCGTGGTCGCCGGGGTCGGGGCCTTCGTGGCCTACCGAAACGAGCGCGTGTTCGCGTCGGTCGTCGACGTGACGCGCGAGCTCGAGAAGGTGAGCTGGCCAACCCGGAAGGAAACTTCGGCGGCTACCGTGGTCGTGCTGATCACCGTCATCATCTCGGCCGTGATTCTGAGCAGCTTCGATGCTCTGTGGGCCCTCTTCACCAACTGGTTTTTGCGCTGACTACGGACGGGACATATCTGATGGCGATGAAGTGGTACGTGGTCCACACCTACTCAGGACACGAGAACAAGGCGAAGCTCTCGCTGCAGGATCGCGTCCGCCAGGCTGGGCTCGGACCGAAGTTCGGCGACGTGCTCATCCCCACGGACACCGTGGTGGAGCTGGTCAAGGGCCAGAAGCGCTCGACGACTCGGAAGTTCTTTCCCGGCTACATCTTCGTGCAGATGGATCTCGATCAGGAGACGTTCCACCTGGTCAAGAACACGCCGAAGATCACCGGCTTCCTGGGCGGCACCAACCCGCAGCCGGTCAAGGAGACGGAGATTCAGAACATCAACGTCGCGATGTCCGAAGGCGCGTCGCGCCCGAAGCCGCGGGTCTCCTTCGAGGAGGGTGAGACGGTGCGCGTGGTCGACGGACCGTTCGCGAACTTCACCGGCGTGGTCGTCGAGCTCAAGGCGGAGAAGCAAAAGGTCCGCGTCAACGTTTCTATCTTCGGCCGGGCCACCCCGGTCGAGCTCGACTTCGCGCAGGTCGAGAAGTCCTGAGCGCAGCGCCAAGATCCAAGAGCGACCCAAGAGCGACCCAAGAGCCAAGGGTAAGAGAAGGAAAAGTAAGGACTAACGCGAAATGAAGAAAGTCACCGGTTTCATCAAGCTCCAGGTCCCCGCCGGGAAAGCCAACCCCTCGCCGCCCATCGGGCCGGCGCTGGGCCAGCACGGCGTGAACATCATGGAGTTCTGCAAGCAGTTCAACGCGCGCACCCAGGCTCAGACCAAAGACGACGTGACCATCCCGGTCGAGATCACCGTCTTCTCCGACCGGTCGTTCACCTTCATCACCAAGACGCCGCCGGCGCCGATCCTGATCAAGAAGGCGGCGGGGCTGGCGACGCAGAAGAAGCCGGGCTCGGGGTCGAAGGAGCCCAATAAGGTAAAGGTGGGAAAGATCTCGCAGAAGCAGCTGCGCGACATCGCCACCATGAAGATGCCGGACCTCAACACCACCAACCTGGATTCGGCGATGCGCACGATCGCGGGCACGGCCCGCTCGATGGGCATCGACGTCGAGTCCTAGGCAAGGCCCCATTTCGGGGTCGGGTGGAAGAACGCCTCGCGCGTTCGATGAAGGAAGAAGAAGAACATGGCCATAGGGAAGAAATTCAAAATCGCCTCGGCGAAGATCGACCGCACCAAGCGCTACCCGCTGGAGGAGGCCTGCAAGCTCCTGCCCGAGACCAAGATCGCCAAGTTCGACGAGAGCGTCGACATCGCCGTCCGTCTGGGCGTCGATCCCAAGCACGCCGATCAGATGGTCCGCGGCGCCGTCGTGCTGCCGCACGGCACCGGCAAGAGCCAGCGCGTGATCGTGGTCGCCAAGGGTGACAAGGCGAACGAGGCGCGCGCCGCCGGCGCCGACGCCGTGGGCGCCGAGGAGCTGGTCGAGAAGATTCAGAAGGAGAGCTGGACCGAGTTCGACTCGATGGTCGCTACCCCCGACATGATGGGCCTGGTCGGCCGTCTCGGCCGCGTGCTCGGCCCGAAGGGGCTGATGCCGAACCCCAAGGTCGGCACGGTCACCAACGACGTCGCCAAGGCGGTGCGCGAGCTCAAGGCTGGCCGCGTGGAGTTCCGGGTCGAGAAGGCCGGAATCGTTCAGGCGCGCATCGGCAAGGTCTCGTTCGGCGGCGAGAAGCTGAATGAGAACGCCAAGGTGATGATCGAGACGCTGCTGCGCCTCAAGCCGGCGTCGGCCAAGGGGACGTACATGAAGACGGTCACGCTGTCGACGACGATGGGGCCGGGAATCAAGGTCGACACCAACGCGCTCGTCGCCGAATACGAAGCGAAGTAGCCACCAGCCCAGGCCAAGGACGCAAAGGTCAAAATGTTAAAAGAAGTCAAAGAAGAGAACATCGCCGCCCTGAGGTTGGAGCTGGCCAAGGCTACGAGCCTGATCGTGGCGGACTTCCGCGGGATCACCGTGAAGAACGACACCAGCCTGCGCCGCGAGTTCCGGGCCAACGGCTGCCAGTACCAGGTGGTCAAGAACACCCTCCTCGGCATCGCCATCAAGGGCACGCCGATGTCGGTGATCGATTCGATCCTGGCTGGCCCTACGGCGATCGCCTATTCGTACGAGGACCCTGCGGCCCCCGCGAAGGTGGCGGCCAAGATCGCCAAGCAGGAAGAGAAGTTCATCATCAAGGGTGGGTACGTCGACGGAAAGGCGCTCGACCGAAAAGGGGTCGAGGCGCTGTCGACCCTGCCGGGTCGAGACGAGCTCCGTGCAACTTTCCTTGCAACTTTGCTCGCCGTGCCTCAGAACTTCCTCCGGCTAACCACGGCCGCTCAGCAGAATTTCGCGCTTCTGCTGGCCGCGCGCGAGCGGGCGCTCGAAGAAGAAAAGGGCGGCGCAGCCGAGTAGAGCGCCTGCATTTGCTATTGGGATCATTGAAAACGGGACCGAACTGAACCTCCAAGGAGTATCGAGATGGCCGACGTGACGAAGGAACAGGTAGTCGATTTTCTCTCCAAGATGACCGTGCTGGACCTGGCAGGGCTCACCAAGGAGCTCGAGGACAAGTGGGGCGTCAAGGCGGCCCCCGTTGCCGTTGCGGCGGCGGCTGGTCCGGCGGCTGGCGCTGCGGCTCCCGCGGCCGAGCAGACCGAGTTCACCGTCACCCTCGTCGAGGCGGGCGCGAACAAGATCGGCGTCATCAAGGCGGTCCGCGAGGTCACCAACCTCGGTCTCAAAGAGGCGAAGGATCTGGTCGACGGCGCCCCCAAGACCGTCAAGGAGGGCGTCAACAAGGCCGACGCCGAGACCATCAAGAAGAAGCTGGTCGAAGCGGGAGCGAAGGTCGACGTCAAGTAGTCACCGCGTGAGTGCCGTTGGGCTGTGCCCAGCGGTACTCGCCCGCGGAGGGTCGAGCGACCCTCTGAGGGTCCCTTTCAACGAAGCTCAGCAGCAAATTCTTCAGATCACTTCCAAAGAACACAACGGTCGAAGGTTAGCGCGTCCCCAATTCCGGGGAGGTGCCGACCTCCGACCATCGGCCGTTTCCGACGAAGATGTCGACGACGTCCGAGGTCGTAAAACCGTCAGTAGGTTCAAGGAGACATTGTAGATGGGGTCTTCGGTCATTCAGAATAATTTCCGGGCGCGTCGTAGCTTCGCCAAGATCGGGAAGATCATTGATATCCCGAACTTGATCGACATACAAAAGCAAAGCTACGAGAAGTTCCTGCAGAAGGACATCATCTTCGAGAAGCGCGAAGACGTCGGCCTGCAGGGAGTCTTCAAGAGCGTCTTTCCGATCAAAGACTTCTCGGAGACCTCGTCGCTCGAGTTCGTGTCGTACAGCCTGGACAAGCCAAAGTACGACGTCGACGAGTGCCGCCAGCGCGGCATGACCTTCGCGGCGCCCATCAAGGTGATCGTGCGCCTGGTGGTCTGGGACACCAACGAAGAGACCGGGTCGCAGTCGATCCGTGACGTCAAGGAGCAGGAGGTCTTCTTCGGGGAGATCCCGCTCATGACCGACAACGGCACCTTCATCATCAACGGCACCGAGCGGGTCGTCGTCAGCCAGCTGCACCGCAGCCCCGGCGTCTTCTACGATCACGACAAGGGCAAGACCCACTCCTCGGGCAAGCTGCTCTACAGCGCGCGGATCATCCCCTACCGCGGCTCGTGGCTCGACTTCGAGTTCGATCCCAAGGACCTGCTGTACGTGCGCATCGACCGGCGGCGCAAGCTGCACGCGACGGTGCTGCTGCGCGCCCTCGGGTACTCCACCGAGGAGCTGCTCAACTACTACTACGACACCGAGACGGTCTTCCTCGAGGCAGGGAAGAAGTACGCCAAGTCGATCGAGTACGACCTTCTCCCGGGCCAGCGCGCCAGCCGCGACATCCGGCACCCGGAGACGCGCGAGATCCTGGTCAAGAAGAACCGAAAGTTCACCAAGCTCGCCATCAAGAAGCTCAAGGACTCGAACGTCGAGCGCCTGTCGGTCGAGGTCTCGGACCTGGTCGGCAAGGTGGCCGCGACCGACGTCATCGACGAGGCGACCGGCGAGGTCATCCTGCAGTGCAACGAGGAGCTGACCGAGTCGAAGCTCGACGAGCTGCGCGAGCACAACATCACCGCGTTCAAGATCCTCTTCATCGACAACCTGAACGTCGGATCGTACCTGCGCGACACGCTGATCGCCGACAAGCTCCAGTCGCCCGACGAGGCGATCATGGAGATCTACCGCCGCCTGCGCCCGGGTGATCCGCCGACGCTGGAGACCGCGCAGAACCTGTTCAACAACCTGTTCTTCAACCCGGAGCGCTACGACCTCAGCAAGGTCGGCCGCCTCAAGTTGAACTACAAGTTCAAGCTCGACGAGTCGCTGGAAAACACCGTCCTCACCAAGCGCGACATCCTCGAGACCATCCGCTACCTCATCGATCTCAAGAACGGCAAGGGGTCGATCGACGACATCGATCACCTCGGCAACCGCCGCGTGCGCGCCGTCGGCGAGCTCATGGAGAACCAGTACCGCATCGGTCTGGTCCGCATGGAGCGCGCCATCAAAGAGCGCATGAGCATGTCGCAGGAGATCGAGACGCTCATGCCGCACGACCTCATCAACGCCAAGCCGGTCTCGGCGGTGGTGAAGGAGTACTTCGGGTCGTCGCAGCTGTCGCAGTTCATGGACCAGACGAACCCGCTGTCCGAGGTCACGCACAAGCGGCGGCTCTCGGCCCTCGGGCCGGGTGGTCTGACCCGCGAGCGCGCAGGCTTCGAGGTGCGCGACGTCCACGGCACCCACTACGGACGTATCTGCCCGATCGAAACGCCGGAAGGTCCGAACATCGGCCTCATCGCGTCGCTGTCGACCTACGCCCGCGTCAACGAGTTCGGGTTCATCGAGACCCCGTACCGCACCGTCGAGGGGGCCCGCGCCACCGAGAAGGTCGAGTTCTACTCGGCGCTTCAGGAGGAGGGGCACTACATCGCCCAGTCGAACACCGCGCTCGACAAGAAGGGCAAGTTCACCGACGACCTGATCTCCTGCCGGCACAACACCGAGTTCGTGATGTCGAAGCCGGAAGAGGTCACCCTGATGGACGTGTCGCCGAACCAGCTGGTGTCGGTGGCGGCGTCGCTGATCCCGTTCCTGGAGAACGACGACGCCAACCGCGCGCTCATGGGTTCGAACATGCAGCGCCAGGCGGTGCCGCTGATCCGTACCCGCTCGCCGCTGGTCGGGACCGGCATCGAGGGCATCGTGGCCCGCGATTCGGGCGTCACCATGGTGGCGCGCCGGGACGGCATCGTCGATTCGGTCGACGCGACTCGCATCGTGGTTCGCCCCACGACCGAGACCGAGAGCGATCCGCTGTCGGCCAAGCCCGACATCTACAACCTGACCAAGTTCCAGCGGTCGAATCAGAACACCTGCATCAACCAGAAGCCGATCATCGAGCGCGGTGATCACGTCAAGACCGGCGACGTCATCGCCGACGGTCCGGCGACCGAGCGCGGTGAGCTGGCGCTGGGCGAGAACGTGCTGGTCGCGTTCATGCCCTGGGGCGGGTACAACTTCGAGGACTCGATCCTCGTCTCCGAGCGCCTGGTGCGCAACGACCACTTCACCTCGATCCACATCGAGGAGTTCGAGTGCGTCGCGCGCGACACCAAGCTCGGCAAGGAAGAGATCACCTGCGACATCCCGAACGTCGGCGAGGAGGCCCTCAAGGACCTCGACGAGTCGGGCATCGTGCGCATCGGCGCCGAGGTCAAGCCGCAGGACATCCTGGTGGGCAAGATCACCCCCAAGGGCGAGACCCAGCTCTCTCCCGAGGAGAAGCTCTTGCGCGCGATCTTCGGCGAGAAGGCCGGCGACGTGCGCGACAGCTCGCTGCGCGTCCCCCCGGGCGTGCAGGGGATCGTCATCAGCGCCAAGGTCTTCTCGCGCAAAGGCACGGAGAAGGACGAGCGCGCCAAGGACATCGAGGACCAGGAGAAGGAGAAGCTCCTCGCCGACCAGCGCGACGAGGTGAAGATCGTCTCCGAGTCGTACCACGCCCGCATGCGCAAGCTGCTGGTCGGCAAGACCACCTCGGTGCGCCTGGTCGACGACAAGGGCAAGGTCCTGTGCGCCAAGGGGCAGAAGATCGAGAACGCCACGCTCGACGAGGTTCCGCCGCGCTACTGGACGGAGCTGCAGGTCGAGGAGGCCGCCGGCAAGACCGAAGAGAAGATCGGCCAGCTCGCTGCCCAGCTGCAGGAGGACATCAACGCGATCGAGCTGCTCTATCGCGACAAGATCTCCAAGCTGACCAAGGGCGACGAGCTCCCGCCGGGCGTCATCAAGATGGTCAAGGTCTACGTGGCCATCAAGCGCAAGCTGTCGGTCGGCGACAAGATGGCCGGCCGCCACGGGAACAAGGGCGTCGTCTCTCGGGTCCTGCCCGAGGAGGACATGCCCTACCAGGCAGACGGTACCCCGGTCGACATCGTGCTGAACCCGCTCGGCGTTCCATCGCGTATGAACGTCGGGCAGATCCTCGAGACCCACCTCGGCGGAGCGGCCCTGCAGATCGGCCGACAGATCGAGGAGGCGCTCGAGCGCGACTGGACCGGCGACCAGCTGCGGGCGCGGGTGAAGAAGGTCTTCACCGAGGAGCACCACCAGAAGCTGTTCGACGAGCTGGACGACGACGGCCTCAAGCGCGCCTGCAAGACCCTGCGTGAGGGTGTGCACCTCGCGACCCCGGTCTTCGACGGCGCCAAGGAGACCGACATCAAGGCGCTGCTGGCCTTGGCCGAGTCATCCAGCAACGGGCAGGCGACGCTGTTCGACGGCAAGAGCGGCGAGGCGTTCGACCACGACGTCACCGTGGGCGTCATGTACATGCTCAAGCTCCACCACCTGGTCGACGACAAGATCCACGCGCGTTCGATCGGGCCCTACTCGCTGGTCACCCAGCAGCCGCTGGGCGGCAAGGCCCAGTTCGGCGGGCAGCGCCTGGGGGAGATGGAGGTCTGGGCGATGGAGGCGTACGGCGCCGCCTATGGCCTGCAGGAGTTCCTGACGGTCAAATCCGACGACGTCATCGGCCGTACCCGCATGTACGAGGCGATCGTCAAGGGGGAGCATGTGCTCGAGTCGGGGTTGCCCGAGTCGTTTAACGTGCTATTGAAGGAGCTGCAATCGCTGTGCCTGAACGTCGAGCTCATCGAGGATCCGAACGCGCCTCGCAAGCAGGAGTCGACTCTCGAGCTGATGGCCCGAGAGGTCGCCGCCAAGGTCAGCGCCAGTGCCAGTGCTTCGACGCCGCCAGCTCCGCCCGCGCCGGCCGAGCTGGGAGGCGAGTAAAGATATGAACGTTTTGGGAAAGGTGGAATCGTGAAAGACATTTTCAACTTCTTCGAGAAGCCGAAGGATCCGCTTTCTTTCTCTGCGATCCGCATCTCGCTCGCGTCGCCGATGAAGATCCACGAGTGGTCGCACGGCGAGGTGAAGAAGCCCGAGACCATCAACTACCGGACCTTCAAGCCCGAACGCGACGGCCTGTTCTGCGCCAAGATCTTTGGCCCAGTGAAGGACTACGAGTGCAACTGCGGCAAGTACAAGCGCATGAAGCACCGCGGGATCGTGTGCGAGAAGTGCGGCGTCGAGGTGATCCAGTCCAAGGTGCGCCGCGAGCGCCTGGGGCACATCAACCTCGCGACGCCGGTCGCGCACATCTGGTTCCTCAAGTCGTTGCCGTCGCGCATCGGCAACCTGCTCGACATCACGCTCAAGGATCTCGAGAAGATCCTCTACTGCGAGTCCTACGTCGTGGTCGATCCGAAGGAGACCGGGCTGCAGCGCGGTGAGTTGCTCACCGAAGAGCGCTACATCAAGGCGGCCGAGGAGTTCGGCGACGACGCGTTCGTGGCCGGCATGGGCGCCGAGGCGATCCGCGATCTGCTCCGCCAGATCGACATCAACTCGCTGTCCGAGCAGCTGCGCGCCGAGATGAAGGAAGCGACCTCCGAGGCGAAGCGCAAGAAGCTGTCGAAGCGCTTGAAGGTCGTCGACGCCTTCCGCGAGTCGGGCAACAAGCCCGACTGGATGATGCTGGAAGTGATCCCGGTGATCCCGCCGGATCTGCGTCCGCTCGTGCCGCTGGACGGCGGCCGCTTCGCGACCAGCGATCTCAACGATCTCTATCGTCGCGTCATCAACCGGAACAACCGGCTCAAGAGGCTGCAGGAGCTGAACGCCCCGGAGATCATCATCCGCAACGAGAAGCGGATGCTGCAGGAGGCGGTCGACGCTCTGTTCGACAACGGCCGTCGCGGCAAGACCATCACCGGCCCCAACAAGCGGCCGCTGAAGTCGCTGTCCGACATGCTGAAGGGCAAGCAGGGGCGCTTCCGCCAGAACCTGCTCGGCAAGCGCGTCGACTACTCGGGCCGTTCGGTCATCGTCGTCGGTCCCGAGCTCAAGCTGCACCAGTGCGGGCTGCCGAAGAAGATGGCGCTCGAGCTGTTCAAGCCGTTCATCTACAACAAGCTCGAAGAGCGCGGCCTGGTCACCACGATCAAGAGCGCGAAGAAGCTGGTCGAGAAGGAGCGTCCCGAGGTTTGGGACATTCTCGAAGAGGTCATCAAGGAGCACCCGATCCTCCTCAACCGCGCGCCGACGCTGCACCGTCTGGGTATCCAGGCGTTCGAGCCGCTGCTGATCGAGGGCAAGGCGATCCAGCTGCACCCGCTGGTCTGCGCGGCGTTCAACGCCGACTTCGACGGCGATCAGATGGCGGTGCACGTGCCGCTGTCGCTGGAAGCGCAGATGGAAGCGCGCGTCCTGATGATGTCGACCAACAACATCCTCAGCCCCGCGAACGGGCGCCCGATCATCCTGCCGTCGCAGGACGTCGTGCTCGGGCTTTACTACATGACGCGCGAGCGGCTCTTCGCCAAGGGGGAGTTCCCCCACGGCAAGGGTGACGGGCAAAAGGTCGAGAAGACCGACGTCAAGTCCGAGAAGATCTCGGCCATCCGGATGCACGGCGTGTACGCCTCGCCCGAGGAGGTGCGCATGGCGTACGACCACGGCGAGCTCGACCTGCAGGCGGCGATCCGCGTGCGCGCCGGCGGCGAGCTGGTGCCGACCACCACCGGCCGCGTGCTGCTGTACGAGATCGTCCCCAAGCAGCTGCCGTTCAAGATCGTCAACCGCGTCATGGGCAAGAAGCAGCTCGGTGATCTCATCGACAGCTGCTACCGCGCCTGCGGCCAGAAGGAGACGGTCCTGCTCGCCGACAAGCTGCGCTCGCTCGGGTACACCTACGCGACCAAGGCCGGCATCTCGATCTGCGTCGACGATCTCCAGATCCCGGCGCGCAAGATCGAGCTGCTCGAGACGGCGCAGAAGGACGTCCAGGAGATCGAGGAGCAGTACACCGAGGGTCTCATCACCGACGGCGAGCGCTACAACAAGGTCGTCGACATCTGGGCGCAGGTGTCGGAGCAGATCGCCGAAGAGATGATGAGCGAGATCGGCAGCGAAGAGCTGACCAACGACGAGACCGGCGAGAAGCGGCGCAGCCCGTCGTTCAACCCGATCTACATCATGGCTGACTCGGGCGCGCGTGGCTCGGCTCAGCAGATCCGCCAGCTGGCCGGCATGCGCGGCCTCATGGCGAAGCCGTCGGGCGAGATCATCGAGACCCCCATCACCACGAACTTCCGTGAGGGTCTCTCGGTGCTCCAGTACTTCATCTCGACGCACGGCGCCCGCAAGGGTCTGGCCGACACCGCCCTCAAGACCGCGAACTCGGGGTACCTCACGCGCCGTCTCGTCGACGTCGCGCAGGACTGCATCATCGCCGAGTACGACTGCGGGTCGATGGACGGCATCGAGCTGTCGGCGCTGGTCGAAGGCGGCGAGATCATCGAGAAGCTGGGTGACCGCATCCTGGGCCGCGTGGCGGTCGAAGACATCTTCGATCCCTACACCGGCGAGGTGCTCGTCCAGTCGAGCGAGGAGATCACCGAGGAGAAGGTCCGCATCATCGAGGACGCGGGCATCGACCACGTCAAGATCCGTTCGGTGCTCACCTGCGAGACCCGGCGCGGTATCTGCGTGCTGTGCTACGGCCGCGACCTGGCGCGCGGGCACATGGTGAACATCGGCGAGGCGGTCGGCGTCATCGCGGCGCAGTCGATCGGCGAGCCGGGAACCCAGCTCACCATGCGGACGTTCCACATCGGCGGCGTCGGTCAGGTGCGCACCGAGCAGTCACAGCTCGAGGCGCGCTACGACGGCGTCGTCAAGCTGGAGAACACCACGGTCGTCAAGCGCGAGAAGATCTGGATCGTGATGAATCGCCACGGCGAGATCGTGATCCAGGACGAGACCGGCCG
Source organism: uncultured Pseudomonadota bacterium (assembly GCA_963778795.1). Lineage (GTDB taxonomy): Bacteria > Myxococcota_A > Polyangia > Fen-1088 > Fen-1088 > DASRQZ01. The sequence continues at coordinate 1,535,428 of CAVZVU010000001.1, forward strand.
CGAGCGCGAGCGCTACGGCCTGACCTACGGCGCGCGCCTGTTCTTCGGCGACGGCGACGCGGTGAAGCAGGGCCAGCTCCTGTCGGAGTGGGATCCCTTCTCGGTGCCGATCCTCACCGAGGTCTCGGGCGTGGTGAAGTTCGGCGACGTCATCGAAGGCGTCACCATGACCGAGCAGCTCGACGAGATCACCGGCCTGTCGCGCAAGAGCATCACGGAGTCGAAGGACGCCGAGCTGCGGCCGCGCATCTCGCTCAAGGACGACCACGGCAAGACCCTCAAGATCCCGAGCGGCGAGAACGACGCGCGGTACTTCTTGCCGGTCGGCTCGACGATCGCGGTCTCCGAGGGCGACAAGATCGAGGCCGGCGACATCATCGCGCGTATCCCGCGCGAGACCACGAAGACCAAGGACATCACCGGCGGTCTGCCGCGGGTGGCCGAGCTCTTCGAGTCGCGCAAGCCGAAGGAGCACGCGGTCATCGCCGAGATCGACGGTGTGGTCGGCTTCGGCAAGGACACCAAGGGCAAGCGCAAGGTGCTGATCACTCCCGAGAAGGGCGACGCCAAGGAGTACCTGATCTCCAAGGGCAAGCACCTGTCGGTGCGTGAAGGCGACCGCATCAAGGCCGGCGAGCCGCTGATGGACGGCGCCGCCAACCCGCACGACATCCTCAAGGTGCTGGGCGAGAAGGCGCTGGCCAAGTACCTGGTCGACGAGGTCCAGGAGGTCTACCGACTCCAGGGCGTCAAGATCAACGACAAGCACATCGAGACCATCGTGCGGCAGCAGCTGCGCCGCATCCGGGTCATCGACGTGGGTGACACCGGCTTCCTCATCGACGAGCACGTCGAGAAGTACGTGTTCGAAGAGGAGAACGAGCGGGTGATCGCCAAGAGCGGGAAGCCCGCGCAGGGCGAGCCGCTGCTGCTCGGCATCACCAAGGCGTCGCTCTCGACGGAGAGCTTCATCTCGGCGTCGTCGTTCCAGGAGACCACCAAGGTGCTCACCGAAGCCGCGGTCTGCGGCAAGGTCGACTACCTGCGCGGCCTCAAGGAGAACGTCATCATGGGCCGGCTCATCCCGGCGGGAACCGGCCTCGCCGCCTACAAGCGGCTCTCGGTTCACGTCGACGAGCCGACCGCCGAAGAGCTGGCGGCGATGCCCCCGCCGCCCCCGCCGCAGGTGGCCGCGGTGGCGCTGAACCCCGACGAATAGTTCAAGTCGACCCAAACCAAGGCGCGCTTGACGCCGAGAGGATCTTCGGGTTCTCTCGGCGTTTCAGCGTTTGCCCCGCCGTCTTTGCCGCCGTCTTCCCCTCCGCCGTCTTTCCCCATTTGCCGAGGTTCCCCATGTCGCCGACCGCTAGACTGGTGCGCCCGACCGGCGCGTTGACCTTGTTGTTGCCGTTGTTTTCGGTGGTGGTCGTGGGAATGGGGGCGTGTGTATCGCCGGGGCCGGCCGAGCCCGAGAACAAGCAGGCCGGGCCTGCCGCGCCGCTGGCCGAGCCGCCGCGCGCCGTGGTGCAAATCAACCCTGACGGCCGCTACACGCTGCTGGCCGTGGGCGCCAACAAGTGCGTTCAGCCGGCGGCCAAGAGCCTGGTCCCGGGCGCGCGCGCGCAGATCGCCCCCTGCGACGGTTCGCCGGCGCAGCAGTATCGCCTGCAGGCGCTGCCGGGCAGCTATTACGCGATCGTCAACGCCGCGAACGACATGTGCCTGGACGTCTCGGGTGCCTCCACCGACAACGGTAGCGGCGTGCTGCACTCCCCGTGTCGCAGCGGCCTCAACCAGCAGTGGATCCTCGCCGATGCGCCGGCCGGCACGCTCCGGTTCGCGGCACGGCACAGCGGCAAGGTGATCGACGTCCAGGGCGCGGTGGTCGCCGACGGGACACCCCTGATCCAGTGGCCTTACTCGGGCGACCCCAACCAGCGGTTCAAGCTGACCCCGGCGGTGCCGGTGAAGCTCGACGGTGGCGCGAATGGGGGCCCCGCCGTTGCCGCGGCCGGCGACAAGAAGGACCAGGACAAGGCCAAGGGCGAAGCGAAGCCCAAGGGTTCGACGAAAAAGGGCAGCAAGGCCCCGCACTAGCCGAACCGGAACCCACTAAACGCCAAGACGCCAGAGACGCCAAAAGGCCGGATTTAGAGAGTCCGGACCGTGGCGTCCTGGCGTCTTGGCGTTTAACCGACTCCCGCCGGGTCGGGCCAGAGCCAGGCCGCCCCTCTCACGCCGCTGGCGTCGCCGTGTTGCGCACGGACCAGGCGCGTGCGCAGTCCCTTGGCGGCGGTGAAGCGCTCCCAGAGCTTGGGCACGTTCTCGAAGATGCGCAGGTTGTTGGAGACGCCGCCGCCGAGCACGATCACGTGCGGATCGATGAGGTTGATCACCCCCGCGAGCGCGCGCGCCAGGCGGCTCTCGTAGAGGTCGAACGCCCGGTTGGCGATCGCGTCGCCGCCGGCGGCGGCGCGGCCCACCTCGGGCGCGTCGAGCTCGCGCCCGCCGAGCGCGCGGTAAGCCCCGGCGAGACCGCGCCCCGAGATGAACGACTCGATGCAACGCGGGTGGCCGCACGGACAGACGTAGGGCGAGCGCTCGTCGTCGTTGGCGAAGGGCAGGGTGGTGTGGCTCCATTCGCCGCAGGCGCCGTTCGCGCCGTTGAGCACGCGTCCATCGATCACGATGCCGCCTCCGACGCCGGTGCCCAGCGTCGCGCCGAAGACCACGTCGATGCGGTTGCCCGCGCCCGGCCGGCCCGCCCGCACCGCGGCGCCGTCGGTCGCCTCGGACAGCACGAAGCAGTTCGCGTCATTGTCGACGCGCACCGGACGCCCCGCCGCCTTCGACAGGTCCTGATCGACCGCCCGGCCATTCAATGACGCGAGGTTCGAGTTCAGGATGAGCCCGGTCTCGGGTGACAAGAAGCCCGGCGTCCCGACGCCGACGCTGCAGCGCGCGCCGGCGCGCGCCTCCAGCTCGCCGATCAGCGTGGAGATCGCGCCCAGAAACGCCCGATATCCCTCGCTGCTGTTGCCGCCGACGTCGTCGCGCGGCGTGGCCACGCGCACGCGCGCGATCTCGTGCCCGGTGGGATCGAGCACGATTCCTTCGATTTTCGTACCGCCGACGTCGATTCCGATTCGCATGATCGGCACTTTACCGTTGTCGACGAGGTTGCCAAAATGACCTTCGGAAGAAGAGAATGACGCTGAGAATGATGCCGAGAATGACGCCGAGAATGACGCGCTTGCTGTCTCGCCGAGTTTTCCGTGCGGTCGCGCTCAGTCTCATCGCGTCTGCGGTCGCGCTTGGCGCGGCGCGCTCGGCCAGCGCCCAGAGCTGCCAGACGTTGCGCTACACCTTCCAGCCCGACTGCCTGCAGTCGCCGGCGGGTACCTGCGCCGCCGTCATCTACAAAGCTGACCCGACCGACCCGACCAAGACCACGCGCGACATCGATCGCCTCGACCTGGGCCCCCAGATCGCGGTCTGGATCGAAAGCGCCGACAACTCGACGTTCGTCGACACGCTGATGGTCACCAACATGGTGGCCGCGCGCGGGATCGGGAATCGACCGGGCCTGTCGAACTTCGTGTCGAGCCCCAAGTTTCCCTACGGCAAGCGGCAGATGGCGCTGCCGATCTGGGCCTACGCGCGCGGCGTGCTTTATCCCGCGGTCGTGTTCCAGGACATCAGCGTTGGCGGTGGCACCAACGCCTGCAGCGGCGAAGGGCGGATCGGGTTTCACGAGGCCTGCTCGTCGCCCGACCCCTTCTATTGCCGGCCGATGGCGGCGAACGAGATCGTCGACGCGATCACCTGTCCGTCGCCGATCTTCAACAGCTCGAAGGGGCGCTTCGATCCCGGCCTGTCCAAGTCGTACTATCCCCCGCGCAACGATCTCGGCAGCGATCTGTCGGGGTTCATCTCGCGCGACTGCAACCTGGTCGGCGACTCGATCGGCGGCTCGCCCCCCTGCACGGCCGACGCGGCCAGCTATTCGACGCGCAACGATCTCGACGCCGTCGCGCAGGCGACGCCGGCCTACGGCCAAGTCTACAGCAACACCTGGAACATCCCCGCGAACCTGGCCCCCGGTGACTATGCGGTCTGGGTCGAGGTCAACAAGGAGTTCGACAGCAACGCCGCCCACAACGCGACCACCCATCCCTCGGTGCAGGACACCGGGCTGGCGTCCTACGGGTTGTCGGGGAACTTCGGCCAGCCGTCGGTGGTCTATCGGGTGCCGATCCGGATCGACGGCACGAACCCGGCCACCGGCGTCACCAGCCAGATCGTGGGCTACAGCAGCTGGATGGGTGACAGCGGGACGCTCATTCCGCGCGACGCGACCATCAGCACGGCGCGCGGCTCCGGCGAAGGGCGCCTGCTGACGATCACCGGCGACGCGGGAACCGGGCGCGTGCTGGTCTCGCTCGAGCCGTGCGTCTGCGATCCGGCGCCACCCACGCCGCTGGCGGTGACGGATCTGCACGTCGCCGACCAGGACGTCACCGCCAGCACGGCGCTGGTCCGGTTCAACAACGCCAGCGCCGCCGGCGCGCGCGTGAGCGGCTACGAGATCCGCTACCTGGCGACCGACGCCGCCATGCTGACCGACGACGAGTTCCTGCAGGGGAACCGCGCCTCCCAGGTGCAGCCGGGCGATCCCGACAGCGCCGCGACGGTCAAGCTCGAAAACCTCAAGCCCAGCACCCGCTACCTGGTTGGGATTCGCTCGCAGGGCCCGTGCATGGGCAAGTCAGACATCGCCTTGGCCGACTTCACCACCCCGAGCATGAAGTTCACCCAGCTCTCCGGCTGTTTCGTGGCGACCGCCGCGTACGGGTCGGAGATGGAGCCCGAGGTCGCCGCGCTGCGGTCGGTGCGCGATACCCTGCGGCCACAGAGCGGCCTCGTCGCGGCGGCCATCGAGCTTTACTACTGGTCGGGCCCGGCGGCGGCGGCGGTGATCCAGCGCAGCGAGACCGCCCGTGCCTTGGCGCGCCGGCTGCTGGCGCCCGCGGCCGAGTTGGCCAATCTGGCTGCCAATCTGGCTGACCAGGCCGCCGGCGCGGCCAGCCACGCCCCGCGCCCGTCGCGGTAATGTTTCTTATGGCGTTGACTTTCCGATCGACCTCCCTATAATCCGCCCTTCCTGCGTCAGCCGTCTGCCTTCTGGGTGGGCGCTCGCGAGGAGTTTCAGCGGTTACGAGGTCTTGTCGTCGAGTTTTCCTTCGAGGTTTCTTTCGAGCATGCCCACCATCAATCAGCTTGTGAAGTTCGGACGCGAAGCGGTCCGCAGAAAGACCAATTCGCCGGCGCTCAAGTCCTGTCCTCAGCGGCGGGGCGTCTGCGTGCGCGTCTACACAACGACCCCCAAGAAGCCGAACTCGGCTCTGCGCAAGGTCGCGCGTGTTCGCCTCACCAACGGGATGGAAGTCACCACCTATATCCCCGGTGAAGGGCACAACCTGCAGGAGCACTCGGTTGTCCTGATCCGCGGCGGCCGCGTGAAGGATCTCCCGGGCGTCCGCTACCACATCATCCGCGGCACGCTGGACACCTCGGGCGTCTCGAACCGCCGCCAGGGCCGTTCGAAGTACGGCGCGAAACGTCCCAAGTAACGCCGCCCAAGTAACTCGTCGTAGCGAAAAGGAACACAGAGCAAGATGCCACGCAAAGGCGAAGTCCCGAAGCGCAAGCCGCTTCCCGATCCCAAGTTCACCGATCAGCCGACGGACACGCGCCGTCGGGTGACCAAGTTCGTCAACACCGTCATGGAGTCGGGCAAGAAGGCGGTCGCCGAGCGAATCGTCTACCGCGCTCTCGATATCGTCGCCGAGAAGGCGAAAGAGGATCCGGTCAAGGTCTGGGACCGCGCACTCAGCAACGTGCAGCCCAAGGTCGAAGTGAAGTCTCGCCGGGTCGGTGGCGCCACCTACCAGGTGCCGGTCGACGTTCGCCCGGAGCGCGCGCTGGCGCTCGGCATGCGCTGGATCATCAAGGCGGCGCGCGAGCGTTCCGACGGGCGCACCATGCAGGAGAAGCTGGCGGGCGAGCTGCTCGACGCTTCGGCCAACAAGGGCAACTCGGTCAAGAAGCGCGAGGATACGCACAAGATGGCAGACGCCAACAAGGCGTTTGCGCATTACCGCTGGTAGTACAAGCTACAGGAGCGCGTAAGCAGCAGATAATTGACGGCAGGCAGATAACATAGGGTGAGACGATCAGGGCACGGAGCCCAGCCTGAAAGGGTGAGCTGAGAGCGTTCGCGACGAACGCCTCGGAGCATCCATCCAGCCTGGCACCACCGCCTCGACGACATCTCGCCCGCTAAAAACGGAAGCAACGGACCTGGCGCATCGCCAGGGCGGACAGCCGCTGACGGCTTCTTTCGCTCTGGTAGAAGCGCCTGCGCGTTGGAAAGGGTGCTCGGAAAGTCGTGGCTCGTCAGTTCCCCATAGCTCAGACCCGAAACATCGGGATCATGGCGCACATCGATGCGGGGAAGACCACGACCACCGAGCGCATCCTCTACTATACCGGCGTCTCCCATCGCATCGGCGAGGTCCACGAGGGCACCGCGACGATGGACTGGATGGAGCAGGAGCAGGAGCGGGGGATCACCATCACCGCCGCCTCGACCACCTGCTTCTGGCGCAGCCACCGCATCAACATCATCGACACTCCGGGGCACGTCGACTTCACGATCGAGGTCGAGCGCAGCCTGCGCGTGCTCGACAGCGCGGTCGCGGTCTTTGACGCCGTCGGCGGCGTCGAGCCCCAGTCGGAGACGGTGTGGCGCCAGGCCGACAAGTATCGCGTGCCGCGCATCGCCTTCATCAACAAGTGCGACCGCGTCGGCGCCGATCCCGATAAGTGCGTGGAGCAGATCCGCGAGCGCCTGAAGGCGCACCCGGTGGTGATTCAGATCCCGAACGCGCTGGAGGACGAGTTCCGCGGCGTGGTCGACCTGATCCGCATGCGGCTGGTTGTGTGGGCGGACGACAGTATGGGCGCTGCCTTCAGCGACGACGAGGTCCCCGCCGAACTGCGCGCGACGGCGACCATCGCGCGCCAGGAGATGATCGAGGCGATCGGCGAGGTCGACGACCAGGTCATGGCGGCCTACCTCGAGGGCAGCGAGATCTCCGAGGCGCTGCTGCGCGCGGCGCTGCGCCGGGCGACGGTCGCGGGGCACGCCGTGCCGGTGCTGGTGGGCGCGGCGTTCAAGAACAAGGGCGTGCAGCCGCTGCTGGACGCGGTCGTCGATTTCCTGCCGTCGCCGGTCGATATCCCGCCGGTCGCCGGCAAGGACCCGGAAGGGAACGTCACCACGCGCGCCGCGAGCGACGACGCCCCCTTCTCGGCGCTGGCGTTCAAGATCATGAACGACCCGTTTGTCGGGCAGCTGACCTACTTCCGGGTCTACTCGGGCAAGCTCGAGGCGGGCGCGACCGTCTACAACGCCACCAAGGGCAAGCGCGAGCGCATCGGGCGCCTGCTGCGCATGCACGCCAACAAGCGTGAGGACATCAAAGAGGTCACCTGCGGCAACATCGCGGCCGCCGTCGGCCTGCGCGTCACCACGACCGGCGACACGCTGTGCGACGAGAAGGCGCCGGTGGTGCTGGAGCTGATGGACTTCCCGGCGCCGGTGATCGCCATCGCGATCGAACCGAAGACGCAGGCCAATCAGGAGAAGCTCGGCCAGGCGCTGGCGAAGCTGGCGATGGAAGACCCGTCGTTCAGCGTGAAGACCGACCCCGAGACCGGGCAGACGCTGATCTCGGGCATGGGCGAGCTGCACCTGGAGATCATCGTCGACCGCCTGGTGCGCGAGTTCAAGATCGAGGCCTACGTCGGCCGCCCGCAGGTCGCCTACCGCGAGACGATCACCCGCGAGGCCGAGGGCGAGGGGAAGTACATCCGCCAGAGCGGTGGCCGCGGTCAGTACGGCCACGTCGTGCTGCGCGTCGGTCCGATGCCGTCGGGCAAGGGCGTCATCTTCGAGGACGCCACCGCCGGCGGCACGATCCCGCGCGAGTACATCCCGTCGGTGGAGAAGGGCGTCCGCGAGTCGCTGGCGCGCGGCGTGCTGGCCGGCTACCCGATGATCGACATGCAGGTCACGCTGACCGGCGGCAGCTTCCACGAGGTCGATTCGAGCGAGATGGCGTTCCAGATCGCCGGATCGATGGGCGCCCAGGCGGCGGCGCGCGACGCGGGGCCGGTCCTGCTGGAGCCGGTGATGGCGGTCGAGGTGCTGACACCCGACGACTTCACCGGCGAGGTGATGGGCAACCTGGCGGCGCGACGCGGCCGGGTCGGCGGCATGGAGGGACGCGGCTCGGCGCAGGCGATCGCGGCCGAGGTTCCCTTGGCGACGATGTTCGGGTATTCAACCGACGTCCGTTCGATGACCCAGGGACGGGCGACATACACGATGCAGTTTGCGCGCTATGCACCGGTTCCAGCACAGGTGACTGAGTCGATGCTGGAGCGGATGCGCGGAGCATGATAGGACGGGCCCCGCGAATCCGCGGGCGCCTTCAACAGGAGCAGAGATCAGATGGCCAAAGAAAAATTCATCCGAAACAAGCCGCACCTGAACATCGGGACGATCGGGCACGTCGACCACGGGAAGACGACGCTGACGGCCGCGATCACGAAGGTGCTGACGAAGAAGGGGTTCGCGAAGTTCCTGGCGTACGACCAGATCGACAAGGCGCCGGAAGAGCGAGAGCGCGGCATCACGATCGCGATCGCGCACGTGGAGTACGAGACGGACAAGCGGCACTACGCGCACGTCGACTGCCCCGGACACGCGGACTACATCAAGAACATGATCACGGGCGCGGCGCAGATGGACGGCGCGATCCTGGTGGTGTCGGCGCCGGACGGCCCGATGCCGCAGACGCGCGAGCACATTCTTCTGGGCCGCCAGGTCGGCATTCCCGCGCTGGTCGTGTACCTGAACAAGGTGGACATGATCGCGAAAGAGGACGCGGAGCTGCTTGACCTGGTCGAGCTGGAGTTGCGTGAGCTGCTGTCGAAGTACCAGTACCCCGGCGACACGACACCGATCATTCGCGGCAGCGCGCTCAAGGCGCTGGAAGGCGACGTGGGCGAGCTGGGCGAGCCGTCGGTGCTGAAGCTGTTGGACGCGTGTGACTCGTTCATCCCTGAGCCAAAGCGGGAGATCGAGAAGCCGTTCCTGATGCCGGTGGAGGACGTGTTCACGATCTCCGGCCGCGGCACGGTCGTCACGGGTCGCGTGGAGCGCGGGATCGTCAAGGTGGGCGAGGAGATCGAGATCGTCGGTTTCCGCGACACGACGAAGACGGTCGTCACGGGCGTCGAGATGTTCCGCAAGCTGCTGGACGAAGGCCGGGCGGGCGACAACATCGGGGCGCTGCTGCGTGGCACCAAGCGCGAGGAGATCGAGCGCGGGCAGGTGCTGTGCAAGCCCGGGTCGATCAAGCCGCACAAGAAGTTCAAAGGCGAGATTTACATTCTGAAGAAAGAGGAGGGTGGCCGCCACACGCCGTTCTTCAAGGGGTACCGGCCGCAGTTCTACTTCCGGACGACCGACGTGACCGGCCTGGTGACGTTGCCCGAGGGAGTGGAGATGGTCATGCCGGGCGACAACATCAACCTGGACATCGAGCTCATCGCGCCGATCGCGTGCGAAGAAGGGCTGCGCTTCGCGATCCGCGAGGGCGGCAAGACCGTCGGCGCCGGCGTCGTCACCAAGATCCTCGAGGACGACAAGGAAGTCGCGAAAGCCAAATAGGTAAAAGCCAAATGATGACACCGAAGATTCGAATCCGACTCAAGGCGTACGACCACCGGCTGCTGGACCAGTCGGCCGGCGAGATCGTCGACACGGCGAAGCGCACCGGCGCACGCGTGGCCGGGCCGATCCCGCTGCCGACCAAGATCAACAAGTACTGCGTCCTGCGCTCGCCCCACGTCGACAAGAAGTCGCGCGAGCAGTTCGAGATCCGGACGCACAAGCGGCTGCTCGACATCCTCGAGCCGACGCAGCAGACCCTCGACGCGCTGATGAAGCTCGACCTTTCGGCCGGCGTCGACGTCGAGATCAAGACCTAAGCGGAGCACCCCCAATGCAGATCGACATCGTCAACATCGAAGGGAAGAAGGTCGGGGAGCTCGCGCTCGCCGACGCGGTCTTCGGCGCCAAGGTCAAAGACTATCTTCTCTGGGAGCTGGTCAAGGCGCAGCAGGCGGCGAAGCGCGCTGGAACCCACTCCACCAAGACCCGCGCCAACGTGCGCGGCGGCGGCAAGAAGCCGTACAAGCAGAAGGGGACCGGCAATGCGCGTCAGGGCTCCTCGCGCGCGCCCAACCACGTCGGCGGCGGCAAGGTCTTCGGGCCGCACCCGCGCGACTACTCGTACACGGTGCCGAAGAAGGTCAAGCGCGCCGCGCTGATCTCGGCGCTGTCGTTGCGCGCCAAGGAGAAGAAGCTGGTGGTCGTCGACAAGTTCTCCTTCGACGCCCCCAAGACCAAGCGGCTGGCGGGGATCATGAAGGCGCTCGGCGTCGATTCGGCGCTGGTGGTCGACGCCAAGACCAACGCCAACCTCTCGAAGTCGCTGCGCAACCTGTCGTCGCACCGATTCATCGCCCCCGAGGGCCTCAACGTCTACGACATCCTCCGCCACCCGGGCCTGGTGATCGCCGCCGACGCGGTGAAGCAGGTCGAAGCGCGCGTCGTCACTTCCGAAACGGCGGCCTAGGAGAAATCACGATGCGTTCACCCGAGATGATCATCAAGCGCCCGCTCCTCACCGAGAAGGGGACCCGTCTCAAGGAGACCGGTGGCAGCGCGGGCGATCTCGAGCCGGAGGCGATCAAGTCGCAGCTGCTGTTCGAGGTCGCGCGCGACGCCAACAAGGTCGAGATTCGCCACGCCGTCGAGAAGCTGTGGAACGTCGACGTCATCGACGTCCGCACCGCGGTCGTGCGCGGCAAGGAGAAGCGCATGGGTCGCTTCGTCGGCAAGCGGTCAAACTGGAAGAAGGCGATCGTGACCATCGCCGCCGGCCAAAACGTCGAGTTCTTCGAAGGGGTCTAAGAGGTCCATCATGGGTTTGAGAACACATAATCCAATCACGCCGGGGACCCGCGGTCGCGTCTCCCCCGACTTCTCCGACGTCACCGTGGGCAACGAGCCGCTGAAGGCGCTGACCGAGCAGAAGTCGCGCACGGGCGGACGCAACCACTTCGGGCGCATCACCAGTCGCTTTCGCGGCGGTGGCCACAAGCGGCGCTTCCGGTTGATCGACTTCCGTCGCAACAAGCTGGGCGTGCCGGCCAAGGTCGCGACCGTCGAGTACGATCCCAACCGCACGGCGCGCATCGCCCTGCTGCACTACGTTGACGGCGAGAAGCGCTACATCCTGTGCCCCGACGGGCTCAAGGTCGGCGACACCGTGGTGTCGTCGCGCAACGCCGACATCAAGCCCGGCAACAACTTGCCGCTGCGCTTCGTGCCGCTCGGCACGACGATCCACAACATCGAGCTCAAGATCTCGGGCGGCGCGCAGCTCTGCCGCTCGGCCGGCGTCGGCGCGCAGCTCATGGCCAAGGAGGGCGACTGGGGTCAGGTTCGCCTTCCGTCGGGCGAGGTGCGCCGCGTGCACCTCGACTGCCGCGCCACCGTCGGCCAGGTCGGCAACATCGAGCACGGCAGCGTGCACGTCGGCAAGGCCGGCCGCACGCGCTGGAAGGGGCGCCGCCCGCACAACCGCGGCGTCACCATGAACCCCGTCGACCATCCCATGGGCGGCGGCGAAGGTCGTTCGTCGGGTGGTCGCCACCCATGCTCGCCGTGGGGTCAGCTGTCGAAGGGTCTCAAGACCCGCGAGAACAAGCGGACCGACCGGATGATCATCAAGCGGCGCGGCAAGAAGTCATAAGGCTCAAGGAGAACCATGGCTCGCTCAATTAAAAAAGGCCCGTTCATCGACAAGCACCTCCTGGTGAAGGTGACCGAGGCGCAGCGACTGAAGTCGAAGAAGGTCCTCAAGACCTGGTCGCGCCGATCGACGATCATCCCCGAGATGGTCGGCCTGACCTTCGCCGTGCACAACGGCCGCAAGTTCGTTCCGGTGTTCATCACCGAGAACATGGTCGGTCACAAGCTGGGCGAGTTCTCGCCCACGCGGACCTTCCACGGGCACTCGGGCGACCGCAAGGCGGCGTCGGGACCGGGCCCGGCGCCGGCAGCGGCACCGGCTGGCGACAAGAAGTAATGACGAACGTGGCAGGCAAGGAGATCTGAGATGGCACGCGCAACTTTGAAGCGCTTTCGCGAATCGCCCCGCAAGGTGCGGATGGTGGCAGACATGATCCGCGGGCGATCGGTCGACGACGCGATGTCGATCCTGCGCCTGCAGCAGCGCAAGGCGGCCAAGATGCTGAGCAAGGTGCTCGGCTCGGCCATCGCCAACGCGACCGAGAACGAAAAGGCCGACGCCGACAAGCTGGTGGTGACCAACGTCAGCGTCGACGGCGGTCCGGTGACCAAGAAGTGGATGCCGCGGTCGATGGGGCGCGCCAACCGAATCAACAGCCGAACCTCGCACGTGACGATCGTCGTCGACGTGCCCACCGAATAGATCGAAGGAAAAGGATCGATTTAGATGGGACAAAAGACACATCCGGTAGGGTTTCGGCTCGGCGTCATCCGCGGCTGGAGCTCGAAGTGGTACTCCGAGAAGGACTTCGCGAAGTGGTTGCACGAGGACCTGCGCCTGAAGAAGTTCGTCAAGCAGAAGCTCGGGCACGCCGGCGTCTCGTCGGTCGAGGTCGAGCGCGCCGCCAACAAGGTGAAGATCAACATCTTCACCGCGCGCCCCGGCATCGTCATCGGTAAGCGCGGCGCGGGCGTCGAGACCCTGAAGAAAGAGGTCCAGGCGCTGACCTCGAACGAGGTCTTCCTGAACATTCAGGAAGTGCGCAAGGCGGAGACCAACGCGCAGCTGGTCGCCGAGAACGTCGCGACCCAGCTCGAGCGCCGCGTCGCCTTCCGGCGCGCCATGAAGAAGGCGGTTCAGACCGCGATGAAGTTCGGCGCCAAGGGGATCCGGCTCGCCTGTTCGGGCCGCCTCGGCGGCGCCGAGATGGCCCGCTACGAGTGGTACCACGAGGGGCGCGTGCCGCTGCACACCCTGCGCGCCGACATCGAATACGGCACCACCGAGGCGCACACCACTTACGGCGCCATCGGCGTGAAGTGCTGGATCTTCAAGGGCGAGGTTCTCCCGCAGCGCACGGCGCGGCTCGCTTAAAGCAGCAACCGGACAGCAAAAGGACGATTCATCATGTTGGCTCCCAAAAAGGTCAAGTGGCGCAAGAAGCAGAAGGGCAAGATGCGCGGCGTCTCCAAGGGCGCGACGACGGTCGTGTTCGGCGAGTACGGCCTGCAGGCCCTGTCGTGCGGTTTCGTGACCGCGCGCCAGATCGAGGCTGCTCGTATCGCCATCTCTCGCCACGTCAAGCGCGGCGGCAAGCTCTACATCCGGATCTTCCCCGACAAGCCGATCTCGAAGAAGCCGGCCGAGACCCGCATGGGTAAGGGCAAAGGCAATCCGGAAGAGTGGGTCGCCGTGGTTCGCCCCGGGCGCGTCATGTACGAGCTCGAAGGCGTGAAAGAGGATCTGGCGCGGCGAGGCATTCCACCTGGCCGAGCACAAGCTGTCGGTCCAGACCCGCTTCGTCGGACGGGAGTTGGTGCTATGAGCAAGGGAGTACGAGCCAAGGATCTGCGCGGCAACGAGCCGGCGGAGCTGAAGAGCACGGTGCGCAAGCTGGAAGAGGATCTCTTCAAGCACAAGATGAAGAAGGTCACCAACCAGCTGGAGAACACCATGCTGATCCGGAATACGCGGCGCGACATCGCGCGCGTCAACACCGTGCTCGCCGAGCGGACGCGGCAACAGCCAGCGGCGAAGGAGAAATAGACGTGGCCAACATCGACACGGGGACCCCCAAAGGGTCCCCGAACCCCCCTGCTAGCACTTCCGCGGGCCACTCCCACGGAGCCGACAACGGCCGCGGCAAGATCATGCGCCGCGAGCTCATCGGCGTCGTCACCAGCGACAAGATGCAGAAGACCCGCGTCGTGCTGGTCGAGCGCCGGCTGTCTCACACCAAGTACGGCAAGTACATGACCAGCCGCACGAAGTACAAGGCGCACGACGAGAAGAACGAATACAAGACCGGGGATCGCGTGCTCATCGTCGAGAGCCGCCCGTTGTCGCGCGACAAGCGCTGGCGCGTCGAGAAGCTGATCGAGCGTCCGCAAGACGTGTAAAGAACTCGAAGTCCAAGGAACGCAGGAAGCGAAGCCAAAATCATGGTTCAAACAACGACAACGCTGGATGTGGCCGACAACTCGGGCGCCAAGAAGATCATGTGCATCCGGGTGCTGGGCGGCACGAAGCGCAAGTACGCGTCGCTCGGCGACGTGATCGTCGTGTCGATCAAGGAAGCGATCCCGAACGCCAAGGTGAAGAAGGGCGACGTCGCGAAGGCGGTCATCGTCCGGACGCGCAAAGAGGTCTCGCGCGCGGATGGCTCGTACATCCGGTTCGACGCACAACTCGGCGGTGCTGGTCGACAAGGACAACGAGCCGATCGGGACGCGCATCTTCGGGCCAGTGGCCCGCGAGCTGCGCGCCAAGCGGTTCATGAAGATCATCTCGCTCGCTCCGGAGGTGTTGTGATGCACGTTCGCAAAGGTGACTCGGTCGTCGTGATCGCCGGCAAGGAGAAGGGGAAGCGCGGCCGCGTGCTGCGCCTTCTGACCGAGGCCGGACGCGTCGTCATCGAGCGCGTCAACATGGTCAAGCGGCACACCAAGCCGAGCCAGCGCAACCCGCGCGGCGGCATCATCGAGAAGGAGGGCTCGGTCGAGTCGTCCAACGTCTCGCTCTGGTGCGCCAAGTGCGGCGCTCCGCGGCGCGCCCGCGTGCAAGAGGGCGCGGAGGCGAAGGGGAGCGAGGGCCACGCGCACAAGCGGCGCGTGTGCGCCAAGTGCAGCACGGTCTTCGAGACCGCGTAAACGGTTAAACGGCAGGCAAAGGAATCGTCTCAATGGCCGAGCAAGAAGACAAGAACGAGAAGGCGCAAAAGGGCGCCAAGCCGACGTTGACGCCCGAGCAGCAGGCCGAGGCGGCCGCCAAGAAGGCGGCGCGCGCGGAGGCTAAGGCGAAGGGTGGCAAGGGCGGCGGCAAGGGCAAGGGCGGCGGGTCGGCGCAAGAGGTGTCGATGGAGCGCGTGCGCCGCACCAGCCCCGCGCGCCTGCGCAAGATGTACGACGCCGAGGTTCGCGCCAAGCTCATCAGCGAGTTCGGCCTCAAGAACCCGATGGAGGCGCCGCGCCTGAGTAAGATCACCATCAACATGGGCCTCGGCGAGGCGGTGACCAACCCCAAGGTGCTCGACACCGCCGTCGAGAACCTGGGCGCGATCACCGGGCAGCGGCCGGTCGTCACGCGCGCCAAGAAGTCGATCGCCGTGTTCAAGCTGCGCGCCGGCCAGAAGATCGGCGCCGTGCGTCACCCTGCGGCGCGACCAGATGTACGAGTTCCTCGACCGGCTGGTCTCGTTCGCGCTGCCGCGCGTGCGCGACTTCAAGGGCGTCTCGCCCAAGTCGTTCGACGGCCGCGGCAACTACACGCTCGGGATCCGGGAGGAGATCATCTTCCCGGAGATCAACTACGAGCGGCTCGACAAGCCCAAGGGAATGAACATCACCTTCACCACCACCGCTCCCACCGACGAGCAAGGGCGCGCGCTCTTGCGTCACCTCGGTATGCCCTTCAGGAACTGAACATGGCCAAAACCGTAGATATGCACCGACCGACACCCAAGTGGCGGGTGCGTCACAAGAACCGATGCAAGCAGTGCGGGCGCTCGCGGGCTTACCTCCGCAAGTTCGAGCTGTGCCGGATCTGCTTTCGGTCCCTTGCGCTGCGCGGTGATATCCCCGGCGTCATCAAATCGAGCTGGTAGGTGCCGCATGTCAATGACTGATCCCATCGCCGACTTCCTGTCCCGTATTCGCAACGCCATCATGGCGCGCCACGCGGAGGTGATCGCCCCCGCGTCCAAGCTCAAGCATCGCATCGCCGAGCTGCTCAAGGCCGAGGGCTACATCGCCGGTTTCGACCTGCGTGAAGACGAGGGCATGAGCAAGATCGTCGTCAAGCTGCGCTGGGCCGACCCACGCACCAACGCCATCACCGGACTGCGCCGCCGCTCGCGTCCCGGGCAGCGGATGTACGTGGGCCACGGCACGATCCCGAAGATTCGCTCCGGGCTCGGCATCGCGATCCTCTCGACGTCCCGCGGTCTCATGACCGATCGGGCAGCGCGCAAGGCCGGTGTCGGCGGCGAGCTGCTCTGCGAGGTTTGGTAGTCATGTCACGTATCGGAAGAAAGATTCTGCCGCTGCCCAAGGGGGTCACCGTCACCCAGAAGGCCGGCTCGGTCGGCGTCAAGGGGCCGAAGGGCGAGCTCTCCAAGATCATGCCGGCGGGGATCACCTTCAAGATCACCGGCGACAAGCTGCAGGTCGAGCGCGCCGACGACTCGCGCGACAACCGCGCGAAGCACGGCCTGATGCGCGCGCACCTGGCCAACATGGTCAAGGGCGTCACCGACGGCTGGACGCGCGAGCTGGAGATCAACGGCGTCGGTTACCGCGCCGAGGTCGCCAACGACACGCTGACCATGGCGCTCGGCTACTCGCACCCGGTGGTGTTCAAGCTGCCGAAGGGCGTGGGCGCCAAGGTCGACAAGAACCGGATCATCCTGACCAGCGCCGACCGCGACATGCTGGGCCAGACGGCCGCCAAGGTGCGCGAGCTGCGCCCTCCCGAGCCGTACAAGGGCAAGGGCGTGAAGTACGTCGAAGAGACCATCAAGAAGAAGGTCGGCAAGGCCGGAGCCACCGGCTCGGGCGGCGGCGGCTAGAGCCGTCGCGACAACGTCACTCGTCAACGCGAACGCAACGTCTATCGTAAGGATCAGCAATGTTCTCGAACAGCAAGAACGACAGCCGAAAGAAGCGCCACCGGGCGATCCGCAAGCGGATCGAGGGCAGCACCGAGCGGCCTCGCCTGGCAGTGTTTCGCAGCACGCGGCATATCTACGCCCAGGTCATCGACGATCTGTCGCGCAAGACCCTGGTCTCGACGTCGGACGTCGACGCTCCCAAGGATGCCACGGGCAAGAAGAAGGACCGGGCCAAGCTGGTCGGCGCTGCGATCGCGAAGAAGTGTCTCGAGAAGGGGATCGACAAGGTCGTCTTCGATCGAGCGGGCTACAAGTATCACGGACGGGTCTCGGCGTTGGCGGACGGCGCGCGCGAAGCGGGCCTGAAGTTCTAAGGGGCAAAAGGAACCAGCATGGCAATCAATTACGAAGAGGTCGGCGAGCTCGTCGACAACGTGGTCTTCATCAACCGCGTGGCCAAGGTCGTCAAGGGTGGTCGTCGATTCTCGTTCTCGGCGCTCGTCGTCGTCGGTGATCAGCGCGGCTACGTCGGCGCGGGTCTCGGCAAGGCCAACGAGGTCCCCGAGGCGATCCGCAAGGGGACCGAGCAGGCCAAGAAGAACCTGTTCCGCATCCCGCTGCCAGGGCGGCACGATCCCGCACGAGGTCCAGGGCGACTTCGGCGCCGGGCGCGTGATCCTGCGCCCGGCCAGCGCCGGGACCGGCGTCATCGCCGGCGGCGCCGTGCGGCCGGTGCTCGAGGTCTCGGGCATCCAGGACATCCTCACCAAGTGCATCGGCACCTCGAACCCGCACAACGTCATTCACGCCACGATCGATGCGCTCCAGCAGCTGCGCAGCGCCGACGACGCGGCCGCCCTGCGCGGCAAGCGGCTCGACGAGATTCGCGACTAGGCGAAAGGGACAGACCCACCATGGCCAAGAAACTGAGAGTCACCCTGATCCGCAGCGGCATCAACCGCCCGGAGACCCACAAGCGCACCATCCAGGGCCTCGGCCTCCGCAAGATGGGGAGCACGGTCGTGCTGGCGGACAATCTTGCCGTTCGTGGCATGATTCGCTCCGTTTCGCACCTGGTGCGAGTGGAATCCGCAGACTAGTCCCCGCCGGACCCAACCCTCACGCCAAACCCTCACGAAAAGGTATCGTTTGAAATGGGAACCACGCTACATACGTTGAAGGGGCCGAAGGGCGCCACCCGCAATCGCAAACGCATCGGCCGCGGCCCCGGGTCGGGGACCGGTGAGCAGTCGGGTAAGGGCGTGAAGGGCCAGAAGGCCCGCACCGGCCACCACGGCGCCCGCCTCGGCTTCGAGGGCGGTCAGATGCCGATGCAGCGACGCTTCCCGAAGAAGGGGTTCAAGAACCACTTCCGCAAGGAGGTCTTCGCCGTCAACCTCAAGGACCTGGAAGACCGCTTCGCCGCCGGCACCGTCGACGTCAAGATCCTGCACGACGCCGGCCTGGTGCCGCGCAGCTCGTTCACGGTCAAGATTCTCGGTGAGGGCGAGGTGACCAAGAAGTTCGTGGTCAAGGCCAGCGCGTTCTCCAGCGCGGCCAAGGAAAAGATCGAGAAGGCCGGTGGCACTGCCGAAGTGGTCGCCAGCTAGCTCGCTAGCAACAGATCCAAAAGACCAAGAAAGCGAGCGAGAGCGCCATGGCCTCCGGTTTTCAAAATATCGGGAAGATTCCCGAGCTGAGAAAGCGGATCTTTTACACGATCACGCTCCTGGCTGTTTACCGCATCGGGGCGTTCGTCACGACCCCGGGCGTCAACCGGGCGATCATGGCCAAGATCGTGAACCAGGCTTCGGGGACCTTCCTCGGCCTGTTCAACATGTTCTCGGGCGGCGCGCTCGAGCAGATGTCGATCTTCGCGCTCGGCATCATGCCGTACATCAGCGCGTCGATCATTCTGCAGCTCTTGACCGTCGTCATCCCCAAGCTGGAGCAGGTCCAGAAGGAAGGCGAGATGGGGCGGCGGCGCCTCAACCAGTACACGCGCTACGGCTGCGTGATCCTGTCGTTGATCCAGTCGTTCTTCATCGCGCGCTGGCTGGAGGGGAACAACCGAGCCTACGCGCAGTTCGGCCAGGTGGTCATCAACCCGGGCTGGGGCTTCCGCATGCTCACGATGATCTCGCTGACCACCGGGACGGCGTTCATCATGTGGCTCGGCGAGCAGATCACCGAGCGCGGCATCGGCAACGGCATCTCGCTGATCATCTTCGCCGGCATCGTCACCGACATGCCGGACGCCGCGGTCCGTATGTTCTCGAAGGCCAGGACCGGCGACATCACTGCGTTCGATCTGGCGGTCATCGGCGTGATCATCGTGCTGGTGGTCGCGGCGATCATCTTCTTCGAACGGGGACAAAGACGAATACCGGTCCAGTACGCCAAACGGGTGGTGGGCCGAAAGATGTTCGGCGGCCAGTCGACCCACCTGCCGCTCAAGGTGAACACGGCCGGCGTGATCCCGCCGATCTTCGCCTCGTCGATCCTGATGTTCCCGAGCCAGATCGCGTCGTTCGTGCAGACGCCCTGGATGCAGCGCATCTCCGAGGCGCTGCACCCGGGCGACTGGCGCTACAACACCCTCTACGTCTCGCTGATCGTCTTCTTCTGCTACTTCTACACGGCCGTCACCTTCAACCCGGTGGACGTCGCCGACAACATGAAGAAGTACGGCGGCTTCATCCCGGGCATCCGCCCCGGCAAGGCCACGGCGGCGTACATCGACAAGGTGCTGACCCGCATCACCTTCGGCGGAGCGGTCTATATCTCGACCATCTGCGTGCTGCCGTCGCTGCTGCACGAGAAGATGAAGGTTCCGTTCTACTTCGGCGGCACCGGCCTCATGATCGTCGTCGGCGTCGCGCTCGACACCGTGCAGCAGATCGAGTCGCACCTCATCACCCGCAACTACGAAGGATTCACCGGGCCGCGCGGTCCCCGCATCCGGGGTCGTGGCTCGCGGGTATCGGGCGCCCTTGGAAGCTGATTTTTGGGTGAGAACCTCCTGCTCTTCGGTCCTCCTGGGGTCGGGAAGGGAACCCAGGCGCGCCGTCTCTCCGTGGCTTTCGATATTCCGCACGTCGCGACCGGCGACATCCTGCGCGGGGCGATCCAGTCGAACACGCCGCTCGGCCTCAAGGTCGCCGGGTTTCTCCACGCCGGCCAGCTGGTTCCGGACGACATCATGGTAGAGGTCGTCACCCAGCGACTGGTGCAGCCCGACACGGCGCGCGGCTACCTGCTGGACGGCTTTCCGCGCACCACGCCGCAGGCAGAGGCCCTGGGCGCCGTGCTGGCGGGTCAGGGACCGCGCGGCAAGGTCGACGGCGTGATCGTCCTCGACGCTCCGACCGAGGCGCTGGTGGCGCGTCTGGCCGGGCGCCGCACCTGCGAGAGCTGCCAGTGGAGCTATCACGTCGTCTCGCGCCCGCCGCGCGTCGAAGGTGTCTGCGACCGCTGCGCGGGCGTGCTGATCCAGCGCAACGACGACGCCGAGGCGACCGTGCGCTATCGACAGGGCGAGTACCAGGCCAAGACCAGGCCGGTGCTCGACTACTTCACGACCCACGGGTGGCCGATGCTGCGGATCGACGCCATCGGCGACATCGATCAGGTGTTCGGCCGAATCTACTCCGCGGTGCTGCTGAGCTAGGGCGGCAAGGAATCAGACGGAAACCATGTCGATTCGTCTCAAGAGCGCGTCCGAGATCGCCAAGCTGCGCGAGGCCAACCTCGTCGTGGCCGACGTGCTCGATCTGCTCGAGGGCTCGGCCAAGCCGGGGATGAGCACCTGGGAGCTGAACGAGATCGCCGCCCACCGCCTGCGCCAGCTCAAGGCCGAATCGGCGTTCCTGGGCTACCACGGCTACCCCGCCGTGCTGTGCACCTCGGTCAACGAGGTGGTGGTGCACGGGATCCCGCGCAAGGACGTGGTGCTCAAGGAGGGCGATCTGCTGTCGATCGACTTCGGCGCCTTCAAGGACGGCTGGTGCGGCGACTCGGCGCGCACCCTGCCGATGGGGACGGTTTCGCCGGAGGCAGCGGCCCTGGTCGCCGCCACGCGCGAGTCGCTCGAGCTGGCCATCGAGAAGTGCGTCCCCGGCAACCGCCTGGGCGACATCGGCTGGGCGGTGCAGTCCCACGTCGAGCCCAAGGGGTATTCGGTGGTCCGTCAATTCGTGGGGCACGGGATCGGGCGCGCCATGCACGAGGAACCGCACGTCCCGAACTACGGCGAGGCCGGCAAGGGCAAGCGCCTGTCGGCCGGGCTGGTGGTCGCCATCGAGCCGATGGTGAACGCCGGCACCCAAGAGGTCGTGATCAAAGAAGATGGCTGGACGGCCGTGACCAGGGATGGTAGCCTCTCGGCCCATTTCGAGCATTCCGTGGCCATCACCGACGATGGGCCGATCGTGCTGTCCCGGCCCTGATGCGTCAATAGAGCGTCGAATGTGTAGATTGCGCGAGGATTTCGAGGTATTGGGAGCGTTCCATGAAGGTTAGAGCGTCCGTCAAAAAGGTATGTGTCAAGTGCAAGGTGATCCGCCGCCGCGGTGTCGTGCGCGTGATCTGTGAGAACCAGCGGCACAAGCAGAGGCAGGGTTAAAGCATGGCTCGTTTGGCAGGTGTCGATCTTCCGCGCAACAAGCGCATGGAGATTGCGCTCACGTACATCTACGGGATCGGGCGCGCGAAGTCGCGCGAGATTCTGAAGGCCGCCGAGGTGTCGCTGGACAAGCGCACCGACGACCTGGATGACAACGAGACCCGCCGCATCCGCGAGGTGATCGAAGGCCGCAGCTGAAGGTCGAAGGCGATCTTCGCCGCGAGGTCTCGATGAACATCAAGCGCCTGATGGACCTCGGTTGCCACCGCGGCCTGCGCCACCGCAAGAGCTTGCCGGTGCGCGGCCAGCGGACGCACACCAACGCGCGCACGCGCAAGGGCCCGCGCAAGGGCCAGATGATCAAGCGCAAGACCGAGACCGGCGCTTGAGCCGTCACTTTATCTGGGACCCTAAGACGGGTCCCAGACCCCCGACGCCGTTTAGCAGAGCCACGTAAAGGATCAGAATGTCGACGACCCCTCCCGAGAACAAGCCCAAGGCGAAGTCCAAGGCCAAGAAGGTCCGCAAGAACATCCAGAGCGGCATCGCCCACATCACGGCGTCGTTCAACAACACCATCGTGACGATCACCGACGTCTCTGGAAACGTCGTCGCCTGGTCGTCGTCGGGCGTGAAGGGCTTCAAGGGCTCGCGCAAGTCGACGCCCTTCGCGGCCCAGCTGGCCGCCGAGGACGCCGGTCACAAGGCGATGGAGCACGGCATGAAGTCGCTGAGCGTGTACGTCAAGGGACCCGGCTCGGGCCGCGAGTCGGCGCTGCGCGCGCTCGCGTCGACCGGCTTCAAGATCACGCTGATTCGCGACCTCACCCCCATTCCGCACAACGGTTGCCGCCCGCCCAAGCGGCGCCGCGTCTGACAAGGATTCGAGAAAGACAATGGCTAACTACTCAGGTCCCGTGTGCCGGCTTTGCCGGCGTGAAGACATGAAGCTGTTCCTCAAGGGGGACCGCTGCTACACCGACAAGTGCGGCTACGAACGCCGCGCCTACGCCCCCGGCCAGCACGGCCAGGCGCGCCGCCGCAAGATCTCGAACTACGGCTCGCAGCTGCGCGAGAAGCAGAAGGTCAAGCGCATCTACGGCTTGGCCGAGCGCCAGTTCCGCGGCTACTACCACAAGGCGATCCGCATGAAGGGGGTCGCCGGCGAGAACCTGCTGCAGCTGCTCGAGCGCCGCCTCGACAACGTCGTCTATCGTCTGGGGTTCGCCTCTGACCACGCCGAAGCGCGGCAGCTGGTGCGCCACGGGCACTTCCGCGTCAACGGGCACAAGGTCAACATCCCGTCGTTCCTGTGCCGCGCCAACGACACCATCGACGTCAAGGAAGGGTCGAAGAAGGTGACCCGCGTCCTCGAGAGCCTGGGCGCCGTCGATCGCCGTGGCGTTCCCAAGTGGCTCGAGCTCGACAAGGACGCCTTCAAGGGGCGGCTCACCAGCCTGCCGTCGCGCGAGGATCTGACCTTGCCGATCCGCGAGCAGCTCATCGTCGAGCTGTACTCGAGGTAGTCGTTTTCGCCGCCGCCCAATCGTTTGGCGACTCGTTTGGAATGATAGGAGACCGCAATGCCGACCGCTAGCACACACACTTCGACCGGACAGACCGCGTATGTCACGCGCAATTGGCGGGACCTGATTCGGCCCCGAAAGCTCGAGGTCGAGATCGACTCGCTGACGCCGACCTACGGCAAGTTCACCTGCGAGCCGCTCGAGCGCGGCTTCGGGACCACCATCGGGAACAGCCTGCGGCGCATCCTGCTGTCGTCGCTGCAGGGGTCGGCGATCACCGCGATCAAGATCGAGGGCGCGCTGCACGAGTTCACGACCATCCCCGACGTCGTCGAGGACGTGACCGACATCGTGCTGAACCTCAAAGAGGTCCTGGTCAAGTGCGTCGACGCCAAGCCGCGCATCCTGCGCCTGGACAAGGACGGCGACGGGAAGATCACCGCGGGCGACATCCAGCTCACCGATGGCGTCGAGGTGCTCAACCCCGACCACCACATCCTGACCTGCGCCAAGGGCGCGAAGCTGCGCATGGAGCTGCACATCGGCACCGGCCGCGGCTACGTCCCGGCCGAGCGCAACAAGAACCCGCAGATGGCGGTCGGCGTCGTGCCGGTCGACTCGCTCTTCTCGCCGATCCGCAAGGTCAACTTCCAGGTGACCAACGCGCGCGTCGGTCAGCAGACCGACTACGACCGTCTGTCGCTGGAGGTCTGGACCAACGGCGCGGTTCGTCCCGAGGACGCGGTGGCGTTCGCCGCCAAGATCCTCAAGGACCAGCTGTCGATCTTCATCAACTTCGAGGAGGGCGCCGAGCCGACCCACGAGAGCTCGGTGTCGGAGGAGCAGCAGAAGCTGTCCGAGAACCTCTGGAAGTCGGTCGACGAGCTCGAGCTGTCGGTGCGCTCGGCCAACTGCCTGCAGAACGCCAACATCCGCTACATCGGCGAGCTGGTGCAGAAGACCGAGTCGGAGATGCTGAAGACCAAGAACTTCGGCCGCAAGTCGCTGAAGGAGATCAAGGAGATCCTCTCCGAGATGGGCCTGTCGCTGGGCATGAAGCTCGAAGGCTGGCCGGGCGACGGACCGCCCAAGAAGGCGTAAGAGGCAGGCGTAAGAGGAAGGCCGTAGAAGAAGGCCCAGGCCCAAAGGGCCGCTCGCTGGATTGACCAAGACCGGATCGTAAGAACGGAAAAGGCTGAGTTATGAGACATCGTAAAGCTGGGGTACATCTTTCGCGGACGTCGGCGCATCGCAAGGCGCTGTTCTCCAATTTGGTCGCGGCGCTGCTGACCAACGAGCGCATTCGCACCACCGACGCCAAGGCGAAGGAGACCCGCCGGCTGGCCGAGCGGACCATCACCTGGGCGCGCCGCGTGGGCGATGTCCTGACCAAGAAGGCCGACCGCCGGACGACCGAGGAGTCGGCGCGTGTCGTACACGCGGTGCGCATGGCGCGCCGGGTGGTGCGCGACCGCGGCGCCGTCCTGAAGCTGTTCGACGAGATCGCCCCCCGGTTCGAGGGCCGCCGCGGCGGATATACCCGCATCGTCAAGCTCGGCCAGCGGCCGGGCGACGCGGCGCCGATGTCGCTGCTCGAGTTGATGCCCGACGAGGGCGGCCCGTCGCCCGCGCCCGCCGAGACCCCGGCCAAATCGGGCAAGGCGCCAAGGCCGCCGGCGCTGGAGAGGGCAAGACCGAGGCGAAGGCCGAAGGCCAGACCGCCGCCAAGGCCCCGAAGAAGGCCGCCTCCAAGGCGGCTGCCCCGAAGACCCCCAAAAAGTAGGCAGCGAAAGTAGGCGGCCAAGCCGCCGGAAGTTACGGGGTTCTGCGACTTCAGTTGTGCCCGGGTTCTGTCGAGTACCCTCTCCAGCCGAGGACGATCCTTCGACCAGGAGAGAGAACTTTCATGAATTCAGGCGCAGGGGCGAAGGCAAGAGAAGACGGACAGAAGGGGGCACGGGTCGCCGAGCGATTCGATCTCGAGGTCAAGGTCGACCTCGAGAGTGACCACAACTTCTATACCGGCCTCACCCAGAACATCAGCGCGGGCGGTCTGTTCATCGCCACTCACCAGCTGCGCCGCATCGGCGACTACATCAAGGTGAGCTTCTCGTTGCCCGGGTCTGCCACGCCGGTCAGCGTGAACACCGAGGTGCGCTGGATCCGCGAGAACTCGCTGCTCCACCGCTTCGACGGATCGACCGGCATGGGCGTCCGCTTCATCGACCTCACCCCCGAAGCCTCGCAAGCGATCCAGAGCTTCCTCGAGAACCGCGACTCCCTGTACTACGACGACGGCGACGAGTAGCGGTCGCTCGCGGCGCTCGCTTCGGCGCCTCCTCAGCCTGGATGCCTCCAACGCCAGTGCGTAGGCGAGCTTGCTCGCCGGAGCAGGCTGCCCGGGGGTCTGGGACCCTCTCGGGGTCCCAGATACCACGTTGACAGCCTCCCCCTCCTTTGGCGATAACGCGCGGATGGGTGATACGGCGGGTGCGTTGCCGACGTTGGGGTGGGGGTCGGTTGCGATGTCGTTTGTGTCGCTGGGGCTGGTCTGCGTGATCGCGTACGTCGCGCTCAGGTGGCTCGCCGGGCGCGGCGTGGGGCGGGCGATGGGGGCGGTCAAGGTGCTCGCGCGCTGCCCGCTCGAGCCGCGTCGCTCGGTCTACCTGATCGAGACGGCCGGCCGCTGCTTCCTGGTCGGCGTCGGTGACGGGCCGATGGCGCTGCTGGCCGAGGTCGACAGCGCGAAGGTCCTCGACCCATCGGTGTCGACGACCAGCGAGCGTCCGAAGGGAACATTCAGCGAGGTCCTCGCCCGCGTGCTGGCGCGGCCGCCCGAGCCCAAAGCGTGAATACGGTCGTGAAGCGGCGCGCTCTGGCGTTCGCCGCGCTGCTGGCCGCGTCGTTGCCGGCGCTGGCCCACGCCGCCGCGAAATCCGACACGCTGGCGTCGCGGCCGCTGGTCGTGCTGTTCGCGATGGCGGCGCTGTCGCTGATACCGTTCGCGCTGCTGATGACCACCTGCTTCGTGCGCGTGGCCGTCGTGCTGTCGATCCTGCGCAGCGCGATCGGAACGCCGCAGGTCCCCCCGACCCAGGTGCTGACCGGTCTGGCGCTGATCTTGACCCTGTTCGTGATGGCGCCCACCGGCGAGCGGATGTACCGCGCCGTCGAGCCGGTGCTGGGCCTCGGCGCGGGCGCCGACCTGCTCAGCGGCGACGGCGTGCGCGCGCTCGCCGTCGCCGGTGACCGCGCCAAGGAGCCGTTGCGCGAATTCCTGGTCAAGCACGCCGACGCGCGCGACCGCGCGCTCTTTCACGGCCTGGCGCTGCGGATGCGCACGCCCGCGGAGCGCGCCGGCATCGGCGACCAGGATCTGCTGGTCGTCGTGCCGGCGTTCGTGACCTCGGAGCTGCGGCGCGCGTTCGAGATCGGTTTTCTGCTGTTCGTCCCCTTCCTGGTCGTCGATCTGGTGATCGCCAACCTGTTGCTCGCGCTCGGCATGCACATGCTGTCGCCGACCACGGTGTCGCTGCCGTTCAAGCTGCTGCTGTTCGTGCTGGCCGACGGCTGGCATCTGGTGATCCGCGGCCTGGTGGAGAGCTACCTGTGACGCCGCC
The DNA here is from genome assembly GCA_963778795.1 of uncultured Pseudomonadota bacterium. Lineage (GTDB taxonomy): Bacteria > Myxococcota_A > Polyangia > Fen-1088 > Fen-1088 > DASRQZ01. The sequence continues at coordinate 1,562,262 of CAVZVU010000001.1, forward strand.
GGCAGCGGGCGAGCTGGTCCTGCGCGTGGTCCGCGAGGGCCTGCTGCTGGTGCTGGTGCTCTCGGGACCGCCATTGCTCGCCAGCCTGCTGGCCGGTCTTCTGCTCGGCGTTCTTCAGGGCGCGACGCAGATTCAGGACGCGACGCTGTCCTTCGTCCCCAAGCTGGTGGTCGTGCTGCTGACGCTGGTGGCGATGGGACCGATCCTGGGCGCGCAGCTGGTTCGCTTCACGCGCGCGATCTTCCTCGCGGTCGCTGCGGTCCAGTGACGTGACGGCGGCGTCAGCGGCGGTTCCCGTGGCCATCGATGTCGCCACCGGGGCGGCCGACGCGCTGCCGCGGATCCTGATCGCCCTCGGTCTGGGCGCCGCGCGCGCCGTTCCGATCGTCTGGCTGGTGCCTGCGTTCGGCGGTGGCTGGCTCCCGGTGCCGCTGCGCCTCGGCATGGGGCTCTTGCTCGCGTCGCTGGGGCTGCCTCACCTCGTCCCCGCGGTCGACGGTGCGGCGCTGGCGTCGATCGGGCCGCTCGGCTGGCCGCTGATCCTCGCGCGCGAGGCGCTGATCGGCGCGACGGTCGGTCTCGTGATCTCGTTCCTCTTTCGTGCCGCCGAGGCGGCGGGCGGCCTGGTCGATCTGTTGCGCGGCGCCAGCTTTGGCGAGGTGCTATCGCCGATCTCGGGCGCGCGCACCAGTCCGATCGGCGCGCTGTATCTGCTGCTGGCGACGGTGATCTTCGTCGAGCTCGGCGGCCTGGGGCGTCTGGCCGTCGCGCTCGCACGCAGCTACCAGGCCGTGCCGGTGTGGCCGACGCCGACATTGGCGCTGGGCCTGGCGCTGCGGTCGTCGTTGGCGCTGGTGCTCGCGGCCTCGGGCAAGCTGATCGAATCGGCGGTCGGCCTGGCGGCGCCGGTGATCGTCGCCCTGCTGCTGGCCGACCTGGTGCTGGGGGCTGTGGGGCGAATCACGCCCGCAATTCCGGTCTATTTTGTGGCCATGCCGCTCAAGGCGCTGCTGGGCGTCGGTCTGGTCCTTCTGGGCCTGGCATCGCTCGACGCCGCGCTGGTCGCCGGCGTTCCGGCCTGGCTCAGGTTCGCCGAGCGCGGATTCGGGTTCTAGCCCCGATTTCCAGGGCGAGTCTCGCCCAATTTTTGCGTCAATTTTTGGCTTCGGGGGTTCAAGGATCGGGCCAGTAGCGACGAGAGATGGGAGTGTTAGACTCTGCTCGGAGGGTGAGAGCGCGGTGCTAGATCTCCTCACAAGAATGGGAACCCTCAAAGGGTTCCCAAACCCTCCCGCGAAGGGCTCCGCCTGGCCAAGCCACGCTCCGCCCACGCGTCGCACCACCGGCCGTCTGCGAGGTTGCCTCCTGGCGCTGTCGCTCGCCCTGGTCGGGTGCGGCGACATCAACGCCGGCAGCCAGCCCTTCGCCGGCACCGTCAGCTACACCAGCCCCGACAAGGCCTATCACCTGCAGCTGCTCGAGCCGCCGTGGGTGCCGGTGACCTTGCCGACCGAGACCGTCTTCCTGGTGCCGTCGAGCATCATCTCGGTGTCGGCGGCGGCCGAAGAGAGCGACGCCATCTACACCCTGCACGTCACGCCGCGGCCGGGCAACGCCGCCGCCGCCTTCCAGTCGAGCGCCAGCGCTCAGACGCCGCCGTGGGACCTGAGCACCAGGCAGTCGGTCGTGGTGATCGGTGGCCAGTCGGGCCTCGACATCAGCTGGCAGGAATCGGCGACCGTCTATCATCGCGAGGCGCACATCGACGGCGCCACGTCGGCCAGCAGCTTCGAGCTGCTGTTCACCGGACCGAAGCCGCTGGCCGGCGACGGGATGATTCTGCAGATGATCATCAGCTTCGGCCCGGGGCCGGCGGGCAACTGACGATGAGACGAGCGCGCGTTGTCCGGTTCGCGGTCCTCGCCTCGCTTGCTGGCGTCATCGCTGGCGCACCGCCGCGCCAGGCAGCGACGCGATCGACGATCCCAAGCTGGCCCGCCGCCTGAAGTCCCGCACCACCGCCCCCGCCGCGCCGCCGTCCTCGTCCCCGTCCCCATCCGCGCGTCCCCGTCCTCGTCCTCGTCCTCGTCCTCGTCCGCCCGTCACCCCGCCGCCCCGTCTCGCCGTCGTCGCCCCGCCACCGGCGATACGCCGGATCGCCGCGCGCCTCCCCCGCGGCACCGATGGCCGGCGAGGTCGCCCTCGCGGCGGCGCCCACCGGTCGCGAGGCGCCCGCAGCCCACCACCCGCTGACGCTGAAGACGCCGACGATCGGCATCGGATATCGCCGCTTCTCCTTCGTCCAGGTCGGCGCGACCACCGCCGGATCGCCCAACGGCGCCGCCGCTGCCGAGCCGTTCAACAGCCTGTCGCTCGACTTCTACCCGATCTCGCGTCTGGTTCGCTTCGGTCTGTCGACCCAGTACGGGTGGCAGAACGGACAGTTCAGCGGCGGCGACTACTTCATCGCGCAGTCGACGTCGCTCGGCATCCAGCACGCCGGTTCGGTGGTGACGCCGTTCGCCGAGGCGTTCGCGGGCGGCGGTTACATGCGCCGCTTCCAGTTCGACCGAACGATCCCGACCGCGTACTGGCAGTTCGGCGTCGACGCCGGCGCCAATTTCTTCCTCGGTGAGCACGGCTTCGTCAGCGTCGCGCTCGGCTACCTGCGCCCGGTGAACGGGTTCGCCAGGGAGACCTCCTTCGCCAGCGTGTACGTCGACACCTGGTCGTTGAAAATCGGCGTCGGCCTGTAAGGGCTAGCCCAGGGTCCGATACCGGGTCGATCCTCAGTCGATCCTCAGTCGATCCTCGGCCCGATCGGAATCACTCGCGCTGGGCTCGCCCTTTCCGGGTCGAATGCGTAAACTGCGCGTCCACTCGTCGCCGGAGGTTCCATGCTTCGTGCTCATCGCGCTCTCTCGCTGTTTCGGGGCGTCGCCGTTCCGTTCTTGGCCGTCCCGTTCTTTGCTGTTCTCCTCGGGTCCTCCAGCGCGCTGGCGCAGACGCCGGGCCAGCCGCCCCCGCTGCCGATGGCGGTCGATCTCAAGAAGGTCCCGGTCGGTGCCTGGGCCGAATACGACATGACGGTCGGCAAGCTGCCGCCGATGAAGTCGCGCATGGCGCTGGTCGCGAAGTCCGGCGACACCAACACCCTGGAGATGATCATGCAGGGGGGGATGCTGTCGATGGCGGGCGGCAAGCTGACCATGCAGACGCTGGTCGAGGCGGATCAGGCCAAGGAAAAGCCGGTCAAGCGCGTGCTCATGCAGATCGGCGACAACGATCCGATGGAGATGCCGATCGACAGCAAGCAGCAGACCCAGTTCCACAAGCCGAATCCCAAGTCCTTCGTGAAGGACGAGACGGTCAAGGTCGCCGCGGGGACGTTCAAGACCAAGCACTATCGCGACAAGACGCCGGGCGGCGATCCGTTCGACTTCTGGGTCAGCCCCGAGGTTCCGCCGTTCGGCATCGTCAAGGTCGAGGCCGAGCAGAAGCACGGCGCCCCTCAGGCGCAGGGCCCGGTCAAGTTCGAGCTGACTCGGTCTCGGCAAGGACGCGAAGATGACGGTGACCAAGCCGGCCAAGCCGTTCGATCAGGGGCAGATGGTGGGCCAGCTGATGGGCGGCGGCAAGGGGAGCGGGGGCCTGGTCCCCGTCGATCCGTCGAAGGCCGCCGCGGCGCCCGCAAAGTAAGCCCTCGGGGCGGGGCCAACCGGCGATGGCGCGCGCGTCCGAATCGGCGACTGACGATCCGACGCCGCGCCGGATCGCCGAGGCACGCCGCCTGGGCGACGTCGCGCAGAGCCCGGTGCTCCGCGCGGCGGTCGCGCAAGCGGCCACCGTCGCGGTCCTGGTCGCGCTCGGTCCCTCGATCGTCGCCGAGCTGCGCGCCTACCTCGCCGGCGCTCTGGCGCAGGCCGCGCGCGGCGGCGACCCCGGCGCGGCGGGGTCGCGGGCTCTCGACGTGGGGGCACGCCTGATCGCCGCGCCGCTGGGGGTGGCATGCGCGGCGACGCTTGCTGGTCGGGCTGGTCCAGACCGGCGGCCTCTGGGTAGGTTGGGGCGGCCGGTCGTCGACGCGCGCGGGTGGCGCAGGTCGTCGCCCTCTTGCCTTTGGGCCCGCGGTCGCGCGCGGCACCGGCGCGGTCGCGATCCTTCTCGCCGTCGGGGCGGCGACGCTGGTTCCGGGGTTGCCGCAGCTGTCGCGCCTGGCCTCGATGGCCGGCGCCGCGGCGCCGCGCGCGCTGGTGGCGTTCGGCGCGCTCGCGCGGCACGTCGGCGTGTGGCTGGTGGCGACCGCGCTGCTGGTCGGCGTCGGCGACGAGGTCTGGGCGCGCCTGCGCCACCGCCAGCGGATGCGGCTGACCCGGCGCCAGAGCGAACGCGAGCGCCGGGAGCTGGAGGGAGATCCGCGTCGTCGCCGGGAACGGCGGCGCCTGCACGCCGAGGTCGTCTCCGCCCCCACCGTCTCCACGACCGCCGCCGACGCGCGCCGCGCCGCCCTGGTGGTGACCGGTGACGACGGCGGCGCGCTCGCGGTTGCGCTCGAATACCGGCCCCATGTCGGCGCCGGCCGCGCGCCGGTCGTGGTCGTCACCGGGCGTCGCGCGGCAGCGGCCCACCTGATCGGCGAGGCGCGCGCCGCCGGCGTGCCAATCTTCGCCGACGCGCCGCTCGCGCGCGCTCTCGGGGAGGTCGCCCCCGGCGTCGAGATCCCCGTGGCGATCTACCGACCGGTCGCCGAATTTCTGCGCATCGCCGGGCTCGGGCGTGCGATCGTTGACCGGTCCCAGGACCAGTCTCTCGACCGGTCCGATCCGCCGCCCGCGCCTGTGTGACCCCCATGGCGCTTCGGGCGACCGCCCTTAAAATCACCGACAACCTCAAGGAGAGATGATGCCCACTGCCACGAAGCCAGTCCGCAAGGTCGTTCTGCCGGTCGCCGGGCTCGGCACGCGGTTCTTGCCGGCGACCAAGACCATCCCCAAGGAGATGTTGCCCATCGTCGACATCCCGACGGTGCAGCTCAACGTCGAGGAATGCGTCGCCAGCGGCATCGAGGAGATCATCTTCGTCAACGCGCGCGGCAAGCAGTCGATCGAGGACCACTTCGATCGCTCGGGCGAGCTCGAGGCGCTGCTCGAGAAGCGCGGCAAGACCGCCGACCTCGAGGCGATGCGTCGCCTCACGACGATGGCGAAGTTCGTGTCGGTGCGCCAGGCCGAGGCGCGCGGCCTGGGCCACGCCGTGCTGTGCGCGAAGGCGGCGGTCGGTGACGAGCCGTTCGCGGTGCTGCTGGGCGACGATCTCCTCGAGGCCCAGCGCCCCGGCCTGCGGCAGCTCATCGACAACTACGAACAGTGGGGCCAGGGGGTCGTCGCGCTCAAGGAGGTGCCGGCCGGTCAGGAGCACCTGTACGGCATCATCGAAGGCGACAAGGTCGCCGACCGCGACTGGCGGCTGCGCCGCATGATCGAAAAGCCGGCGCCGGGCACGGCGCCGTCGCGGCTGGCGATCATCGGCCGCTACGTGCTGCCGCCGGAGATCTTCGAAATTCTGGAGCAGACGCCGCCGGGGCGCGGCGGCGAGATCCAGCTGACCGACGCGATGGCGGTGCTGTGCGATCGCCACGGCATGCACGGCCTCGAGGTCGAGGGGCGGCGCTTCGACGCGGGCGACCGCGCCGGCTACGTGCTGGCGGTGCTGTACTACGCGCTTCGCCGCAAGGACATCGGCGCCGACGTGCGCGCCGGCGCGCAGCGCCTGCTCGACGAGCTCGGCCGCGGGTGACCGAAGAGGGAGAAGGCGGCGGCGCCGAATCCCGATCGCTGCTCGAGGTGGCGGTGGTCTTGCCCGTGCGCGGGACGTTCACCTACCGCGACCCGCGCGGCGCCGCGCCGGTGCCGCTGGGGACCCAGGTGGTCGTCCCCTTCGGGCCGCGCACCGTGACCGGCTTCGTCGTCGGCCACCCGGTCGCGGGTGCCGCCGCCGGCGCGTCGTCGGCGTCGGTGCTCGACGTCGAGGAGATCGTCGCGGGCCAGCCGGCCTTCGACGACCAGATGATCGCGCTCTGTCGCTGGGCCGCCGACTACTACCAGGCTCCGCTCGGCGAGGTGTTGCGCGCGGCGCTGCCGCAGGGGGAGAAGGCGACCGCGGTGCGCAGCGTGCGCCTGACCGAATCGGGGCGGCGCGCGCTGACGCGGCAGCCGGGCCTGCTGCCCGGCGAGGCGGCGCCGGTGGATCGCCTGCTGGCCGCGCTCGACGCCGCGGGCGGCACGCTGCCGCTCAAGGCGCTGGTGCGCCAGGATCCCCGCGCGGCGGTGCACGCCGCGCGGCTGGCGGGCCAGGGGCTGGTCGAGGTCGGCGATCAGGTGCAAGAGCGCAAGCGCCCGCCCGCGATCACCGTCGCGTTGTTCGTCGCCGGCAGCGATCTGGCCGGGCTGCCGGCGCGCGCGGTCGCGCGGCGCGCGCTGGCGGCCAAGCTCGCGGCGGCCGCGACGGCGCCGGCCGCCGGGCCGGTGACCGCGTCTGGGTCGGCGTTTGGGTCGACATTTGGGTCGACGACCGGGTCGACGACCGACGGCATCCCGACCGCCGCGCTCACGATCGCGGAGCGCGGTCACTTGAAAGCGCTGGTGGCGGCCGGCATCGCGCGCCTCGAGCGCCGCAGCCCGCCCGCACCCGGCGCGGCGGCGCTGGCGACAGCGGCCGGAGACTCCGCCGTCGCGGGCAGCGGTGCGCGCGGCGGGCTGGTGGCGACGCCGGCGCAGGAGAGCGCGATCGCGGCGCTGACGGCGGCGCTGGCGCAGGGCTTCGCGACGTTCGTGCTGCAGGGGGTGACCGGCTCCGGCAAGACCGAGGTCTATCTGCGCATCATCGCCCAGGCGCGCGCCGCCGGCCGCGGCGCGCTGGTGCTGGTGCCGGAGATCGCGCTCACGCCGCAGCTGGCGTCGCGCTTTCGCGCCCGCTTCGGCGACGACGTCGCGGTGCTGCACAGCGCGCTGCCGCCCGGTGAACGGCTGCGCGCCTGGCGCCAGCTGCGCGCCGGCGAGGTCGGCATCGCCGTCGGCGCGCGCTCGGCGATCTTCGCGCCGGTGCAACGGCTGGGCGTGCTGGTGGTCGACGAAGAGCACGACGGCTCGTTCAAGCAAGACGACGGATTTCGCTACAACGCGCGCGATCTGGCGGTGGTGCGCGCGCAGCGCGCGGGCGCGGTGGCGATCCTCGGCTCGGCGACGCCATCGCTCGAGACCTTTCACAACGTCGAGGCCGGGCGCTTCCGCCGGCTGATGTTGCCCGAGCGGGCGACGCCGCGCCCCTTGCCCACCGTCGAGATCATCGACCTGCGCCGCCACCCGGTCGGCGCCGACGGCCTGCTGTCGCCGGTGCTGGCCGAGGCGGTCGCCGCCAACCTCGCGGCGCGCGAGCAGACGATCCTGTTCCTGAACCGGCGGGGATTCTCGACGGTGGTGCTGTGCCGCGCCTGCGGCAAGGTCGTGCGCTGCAACGACTGCGCGGTCTCGATGACCTACCACAAAGGCCGCGGGCGCCTGGTCTGCCACTACTGCGCGCGCCTGACGATGGTCCCCACGCGCTGCCCGGAGTGCGCCTCGCCCAAGGTCGAACGCCTGGGCATGGGGACGGAGCGGGTCGAGGCGCTGGTGCGCGAGCGCTTCCCCGACGCGCGCGTGGCGCGCCTCGATCGCGACACCGCCGACGGCGGCGGGTCCGAAGACGGCACCAAGCGCGGCCTGCGCGCCGTGCTGGACGGCATGCAGAGCGGCGGGATCGACATCCTGATCGGCACCCAGATGGTGACCAAGGGGCACGACTTCGCCGGCGTCACGCTGGTTGGCGTGCTGCAGCCCGATCAGGGATTGGACCTTCCCGACTTCCGCGCCGCCGAGCGGACGTTCCAGTTGCTCGAGCAGGTCTCAGGGCGCGCCGGCCGCGGTGATCGACCGGGCCGCGTGATCATCCAGACCTACAAGCCCAACAACTTTGCGATCCAGTGCGTCGTCTCGCACGACTACGAAAAGTTCGCCAAGCAGGAGCTGGGTGATCGGCAAGAACGAAGCTATCCACCTTTTTCGCGGCTGGTGGTGTTGCGTCTCGACGCGCGGGACGAGTCCCGGCTGACCCAAGATGCCGCGCGGGTCGCGGCTGCCGTGGTTGCCGCGGGAGGTGAGAAGATTCGAGTCCTGGGTCCAGCCCCGGCGCCGATAGAACGTGTGCGAGGGAGAACCCGCTACCAGATCTGGATCTTCAGCCGCGAGCGCGCTGCGCTGGTCGCCGCGGCGCGCGCCGGCGCGGCCGTGAAGCTGGCCGGCGACGTGCGCCTGGCGGTCGACGTCGATCCGCAAAGCGTGCTCTGACGCTGGCGGCCGGCACCGCAGACGGCAATTTTGCGTGGCTACCGTTGTCTTGCAGACAACGCCGGTGTTGCCGCGCAGGCAACAACCTATCGGCCTGATCCGGCCGTTGACGCCGACAGCTCGGCCGGCCGCTCGGCCGGACCCTTCGCTTCAATGCCGGTTCTGTGCCGAGCTCCGGCACTCGATGACGCAGCTGTCGAAGAGGTCGTTGTTGCAGGCGCAGTCGAGGCAGAGCGCGCAGACGGCGCTCTCGCAGGTGCGGAGCGCGCTGAGGCAGAAGGTCGAGCAGTCGTCGAGACCGTCGCCGCACACCCACTGCGTGCTGGTTTCGGGCAGCGCGGAGCAGGCGGCGGCGAGCGCCGTGATCGCGGGCGCGCAGCCCGCGGGATCGACGCAGTGGGTGCAGCCGTTCTCGTCGGGTAGCGACGGTTGGGCCAGCAGCCCGCAGTGCGACGACCCGCAGGTGCCGCCTGCTGGATTGCACCCGAGAAAGCGTCCGCCCTGGCAGCTGCAAGCGGCGGTCGACCCGCACGCGGCCGGCGGACACCAGCAATCGGTGGTGACCGGGACGCAGCCCGGGGTCTGGCCACAGGCGCACTCGTCGAGCCCGGCGCAATTCGCCGCCGGCACGAGGACGTCGGGCCCGCCGTCGCCTTCGGGTTGCACGATGCCGATGACAGCGCCGCCGGTCGGCGCGGACTCGCACGCGCCGAGGGCAACCAACAGCGTCAAGATGCCAAGGCGAGGGGAGGGCATCTTCTTAAAAGCATGCAAGACGAACGCCTACCTTGGCGCCTTCCTCCGCACACTGTGAGACAAGTTGGCTACGGGCGGCTGCGGCGCGGGCCGCCCGCAGTCGCAGCTTTCGGAAATCGGTGACCCGCGCGGGCCCCACGTCGCACTGCGCTCTTTCGGGGTTCCCGCCCGCGCGGATATCTGCTAGCTGACGCGAATGAGCCGAATCTATCGCCAGCTTCCTCCCCGCGGCACCCGACTCGGCATCGCGTTCTCCGGCGGCCTCGACACCCGCTGCGCCGTCGCCTGGCTCGCCGAGCAGGGGCATGGAGGTCTACGCCTACACCGCCGACCTGGCGCAGCCCGACGAGAGCAACCCCGCCGACATCCCGCCGGTCGCCCTCGAGCACGGCGCCGTGGCCGCGCGCCTCGTCGACTGTCGCGAGGCGCTGGTGCGCGAGGGGTTGATCGCGATCCAGTGCGGCGCGTTCCACCTCGCGCTCGGGCGGCAAGAAGTACTTCAACACGACGCCGCTCGGGCGCGCGGTGACCACCACCGCGATCGTGCGCGCGATGCGCGAGGACGGCGTGCACGTCTTCGGCGACGGCTAGCACGCACAAGGGCAACGACATCCAGCGCTTCTATCGCTACGGCATCCTCGTCGACCCGCAGCTCAAGATCTACAAGCCGTGGCTCGACTCCGCGTTCGTCAGCGCGTTCGGCGGCCGCAAGGAGATGAGCGAGTACCTCGATCAAGCGTCGGCAAGCCGTACCGCATGGGCGTCGAGAAGGCCTACTCGCACCGACGCCAACGTGCTCGGCGCGACCCACGAGGCCAAGGACCTCGAGCACCTCGACAAGGGCATGCGCATCGTCGAGCCGATCATGGGCGTCGCCCCCTGGAAGCCCGAGGTCGCGATCGCGCGCCGAGGAGGTGACGGTCGACCTTCGAGCAGGGGCAGCCCGTCGCCATCAACGGCACAGCGCTTCGCCTCGCTCATCGAGCTGTTCCTCGAGGCCAACCGCATCGGCGGCCGCCACGGCCTCGGCATGAGCGATCAGATCGAGAACCGGGTGATCGACGCCAAGAGCCGCGGCATCTACGAGGCGCCCGGCGATGGCGCTGCTTGCACATCGTCTACGAGCGGCTGCTCGTCGGCGATCCACAACGAGAACACGCTCGATCTCTACTTCACGCTCGGGCGGCGCCTCGGGCGCCTGCTCTACGAGGGCAAGTGGTACGACCCGGAGGCGATGCTGCTCAAGGACGCGCTCACCCGCTGGGTCGCGCCCGCGATCACCGGCGAGGTGACGCTCGAGCTGCGCCGCGGCGACGACTACACGATCGTGTCGACGCGCGCGCCGAGTACATGAGCTACGCGCCCGAGAAGCTGTCGATGGAGCGGGTCGAGGAGCCGGCGTTCTCGCCCGAGGACCGCATCGGCGCGCTCGAGATGCAGAACCTGTCGGTGGGCGACAACCGCAGCTTCTTGCTGCACCACCTCGACAGCCTGCGCCAGCTCGGCGCCGCGCGCCCGTCGACGCTGAGCCTGGGCGCCATCCTCGGCGAGCGCCCGCCCGGCAACGACGGCGAGAACGAAGACTAAGAAAACGCCATGACGCCACAGACGCCAAAGTCCGGAATTTAAGCTTTCGGACGGTGGCGGTCTTGGCGTCCTGGCGTTTAACCGCCCGGCGTTGGTTCTACGCGGGGCCGCGGCGCGCCGCAGGGTTGGCGAGCGGCGGCAAGGCCTCGTCGCAGTCGGCCAGCGGTTCGGTCGAGAACTCACCGGTGATCGCGCGCGCCCGGGGGCGCGCGCCGGTCCGCCGTCTCACGCCGCGCAATAGTTCGCGCTCCTCCTCGTCCATCTCGGCGAGGATCTTCTGGATCAGGCAGCGAAACGCCTGCCCCATGCGGGGCAGGTCGGCGTTCTGGAACGCCAGCTTCGCCAGCACGCTCAGCTCCGCGCGCTGCCTGCGATGATCATCCACCAGGTGATCGACCCGCGTCGGATCGACGACCAGGAAGTGCGGGATCAGCACCGACTCCTCGAAGGCGAAGTGCCGGTCCAGCATGTTTTGCAGCCTCAACGCCAGCGCCACCAGCAGCGGGAGCCGCCGGTCTCCCGACGACTCTGACTCGGTCCCCTCGGTCGCCGACAGCGTCACCTCCAGCACCCGGCGCAGGTCCCGATGCTGGCGGAGCAGCTTGCGTCGCTGCTCCGTGCTGAGCTCGCTTGCCGTCGTCGACATCACCACATTCCCAGCGTCACGGGGTGAGAAGCATCCGCGCGGGCCAGCTGGCAGCGAGGAGACGCGACCGTCGGTTGACCGAGCGCCTGGCGGCGACGCCTCCCCGCTGGGTGGCGTCATGGGACCAGCGAATCTTCGTACTCCTCGAGGAGGAACTGCGACAGGATGTGGCTGACGTTCAGCAGGCCTGGATCCAGCAGCTTGTGGGCGCTGGTGTCGCGGTCAGTCGGGATGCCGTTGACCGTGATCGCCTGGGTGTTGTGGCAGGTGAAGCAGTTGTTGAAGCTGGTCGGTGACTGCGTGAACGACTCCATCGCCGTGCTCGACATCCGGTCCTCGCCGGCGAGGATCGAGAACTCGCTGTCCGAGCCGTCGGTCTTGATCGCCTCGGTGAGCACGTCCAGCGAGACGGGGTCAGCCAGCGTCCCATCCTGGGCGACGTGCTTGCCCGGGCGGAGCATCGGGCTGGAGGCGTTGTTCTGGATCGGGACGTTCTTCTCGAAGTATCCCGGCTTGTCCATCCACTGCGCGCCCAGCAGGCGGTAGTTCCCGCGCTTGTCGCCATTGCCAAACATCTTGAACAGCACCTCGACGTTGTGGTTCAGCGAGGTGATCGCCGCGTCCGGGTCGGTGGTGTTCGACTTCGAGGCGGGGAACATGCGGTAGATCGACGTCTGCGCCGGCGTGGTCATGTCGGGCAGCATGAACTTCTGGCCCACCAGGCGCATCTCGGATTCCAGGTGAGGCTTGTTTGCGTCCTTGGCCATCGTGCCGCCCTTGAACAGGACGTGGTCGTCCATGCTGGGCGCCTCCATGACGAACTGGTTGGTCGGATCCTTGACCGGGTCGGGGTTGGTGTCCCCGCTGAGGATCGGCGCGACGTCGCGCTGGAAGTCGGTCGCCGAGGTGTCGGTCCATTCCGCTGGCCATCCCGGTGCTGTGCTCGAAGCTGGCCCAGATGAACTCCGGGTGACCGACCAGCGTGCTGACGACGTGAATCGCGAGCAAGCGCACCGTGACCGGCCGGGGCATGTCGCGGTTCTCGCTGACCTTGAAGGTCACCGGGTCCTGCGTCAGGGTCGGCACCGTCGTGTCGATGGTGATGTAGTTCTCCTTCATCTTCGCCTGCTGCTCGGCGGTCCCTTCGATGATCTGCCAGGCCGACTTGAACTCGACCACGCCAGGCGGGAAGACCAGGTTCTTGGTCTTGTCGTTGGTCGGATAGGCCTGCAGGCCGGCCGCGGTCTCCAGGCCGTACTGATGGATGAAGTCGGAGAACGCCTGGTTGACGTGAATGCCGTAGTAGAGGGAGTTGCCGTTCTGATCGATGAGGATCTGGCGCCCACCGGCCTGCTTGATGTCGCCCAGGAAGGCGCGATTCGTCCCGTGCGGCTTGGCGTGGGTGAAGACCTGATCGATGGTCGGGTACTTGACCAGCGCCGGAACGCCATTGGCGTCGGGCTGCATGGCGACCAGGAAGTTCTGCCAGCCGCTGCGATAGAAGGGGCACTCACCGGCCGGGTGAGGCACCGGCAGGAACTGCGGCAGCTCCGGCGTCGTGGGGAGCCAATCGCGGCTCGCCTCGCAGATCTCCTCTCCCTCGACTGGCTCCGGCGTGAAGGCGGGCTTGGTCATGTCGGAGCAAGCCGACAGAGCGCCAAGCGCGATGGCGAAAGCAGAAACCTGGGTACGGTAAAGCCGTTGTCCTGTCATCGAAGTTGCTCCTGTCCTGTCTTTCAAGTCGCCAAACGAGCGTGCCAATGAACCCGCAGCCCTACGGGCTGCCCCCCATGCACTTGGTGATCCATTCGCGCAGCACGCTGCCCCCGCTGTAGGTCACCCGCGGGTAGTCGGGTTGACTGAAGTCGCGCTGGGGCGGCGGCATGGTTTGATCAATCACGGCGCGGACGTAGATCTGCGAATTGTCGGGATCGCCCGGGATCAAGAAGCGCAGCGGCGCCGCCCCCTCGCGGTTCCAGGTGGCGGTCTTCAACGTGTCGAAGTCGAGCACGAAGTTCCACGGTGGCAGGCCGGTGGCGTTATCGCCGGAGTGGCAGCTGGCGCAGTTCGTCGTCAGGATGGCGCGCGCGTCGGCCGTGGTCTTCTCGCACGCGGTGACCGGCACCGACTCGTCGATGTCGAGGAAGACGTCGCGGTCGTTCGGCACGATGTTGTCGGTCAACTTCCCGTCCCAGCCCTGGGCGCGGTCGGCCGCGTGGTCATCGACCGGCTCACAAGCGGACAGAGCCGAGAGGGTGAAGAGGCCCAATACAAACAGGGGACGCACGGTTCCGAATAGAGATCTCATCGAAGTCCTCGTTGGTTGGAGGGTCATCAGAAAGAACCACCGATGGAGGCGACGGCACCCGCCTTGGTTGGCTGGAGATCGAATCGATAGGCTTCGTGCGAGGACGACTCCGCGCCGCTGTGCGCGTGGGCGTAGGCCCAGTACGCGGCGGCCAGCGACGCCACGCCGACGCCGAGCCCGATGTTGCCCGCGAGGTAGAGGTTGTGAATGTGGTCGATCGTCGCCTTCGGGCAGTTCGTGGTGGCGGTCGAGCAGGTCGACAGCTGGCTGTTGTCCTTGCGACCCCAGTAGATCAGCAGCGCGCCGGCGCCGAGCGCGGCGATGCCGGTCCCGGTCAGCGCGTAGGTGAGCACCGGCGTGTGCGAGGTCTCGTGCTCCTCGGACAGAAGATTCAGCTCTGGCTCGCTCGCCTTCTCCTTGACCGGCGACTCGGCGTCGGCCGCCGACTTGTGCGGTACCACCTTGGTGACGATCGGCTCGACCGGCGCAGGAGCCGCGGGCGCCTCTTCGGTGGCGGAGGCCACGGCCAGGGCGGGCGCGCCCTTCTTCATCTTCGCCGGGCGCTTGCTGTCGCCACCGCCCTGAAGCGCGGCCGAGATCATTCGATTGCGCTGCCCTTGAATGATCATGACCCGCTGGGTTGCGAACACCCGGCCGTCCTTGCTGAACGAAAATTCGCGCAGGCCGGGATCGAGCGCGAACGAGTGCCCGTCGAGCGTCGACGTCAGTCGCTCGCCGTCGACGCGCACCTCGATGTCGGTCTGCGGACCGCCGGCCTCGTCGGTCACCAGCGGCACCACTGACGGAATGTCGGTGCTGAGCTGGGTGAAGCGGGTCGTGCACTCGTCGCGCAGCGGGCTTCCGCATGAGGCCTTCGAGCACTTGATGAACAGCTCGCGCGCCTGCTTCAGGTGGCCAACCTGCTCGTTCTCGAGGCCGGTCTTGTAGTTTTCGACGCAGGTGCCGATCGCCTCCGGTGATCCGGCGTGCTTCTCTCGCTTCTCCTTCTTCGCCAGCGCGGCGTGCGGGAGCAGCAAGGAGACGCCGGCAATGGCGATCGAGGTGAGGAAACAGAATTTCGTGCAGGCAGCGCTCATGGCAACTTCTCCCTTCGCGAATCAACGCGAACGTATTGTCGGGGTCGACGTGAGCTACAGCACTATCTGTGCCGACATCGGCGCGAAGGTCGGAGCCGCACCGTTTGCGCAAATATTGCGACCGTCCGCACCGCGCGATGCCGATTCGGCGCGACTTCAATGTTGGTGGGAACAAACAATCATGCCGGGTCACCTGTTGGCTAAAGCCATCGAAATAGGCAGATTGAAGGCTCAAAAATGCCTGTCAGAAACCCCGTAATGAGGTCGCAATGGTTGTGGTCTGATTGGCTGCCATTTAGCTAAGTATTGGTTTTGACGATCAATGAACGCGGTAACGTTGGGCGCAGCCATCATTGCTTCGGTGAACGGTGTGGCTTGACCGGCGAGCGTTGGGGCCGGCCATCAGGATCCCGTCGCTGGCGGGGTCAGTGGGACGCCTGAGCGTTGGGTCGAGCCATCACCTCGTGGCGCCGTGCAGGCTCGGCCGCGGGCGAAATGACGCGCGAGCTGGTAGATCCCCCGGTGGGGAGGGCGCCTGCCCGTGACCGAGCGCAGCTACAAGACCATCATCGAGCCACACCGGGTCAAGGTCGTCGAACCGATCCATATGACGACGCGGGCCGAGCGCGAGCAGTTGCTGCGCGCCGCGGGGCTGAACCTGTTCGGTCTGCGCGCCGAGCAGGTCATGATCGATCTGTTGACCGACAGCGGCACGGCGGCGATGAGCGCCGAGCAATGGGCCGGGATCATGCGCGGCGACGAGTCCTACGCGGGCAGCCCGAGCTTCTTTCGCTTCGAGGCGGCGGTCAAAGACATCTTCGGCTATCGCCACGTGCTGCCGACGCACCAGGGGAGGGCCGCAGAGAGGATCCTCTTCGCGTGTCTGCTGCAGCGGGGTCAGGCCGTGCCCAGCAACAATCACTTCGATA
Organism: uncultured Pseudomonadota bacterium; assembly: GCA_963778795.1. Classification (GTDB taxonomy): domain Bacteria; phylum Myxococcota_A; class Polyangia; order Fen-1088; family Fen-1088; genus DASRQZ01. Next base: position 1,577,966 of record CAVZVU010000001.1, read on the forward strand.
CGACGCGGGCCAACATCGAGGCGACCGGCGCCGAGGCGCTGGATCTGGTGATCGCCGAGGGGCGTCGTCCGGCGTCGCCGCACCCGTTCAAGGGCAACCTGGATCTATCCCGGCTCGAGGAGCTGCTGCAGGCGCGCGGTCCCGCGGGCGTTCCGCTGGTGATGCTGACCCTCACCAACAACTCCGGCGGCGGGCAGCCGGCGTCGCTGGAGAACATCGCCGGCGTCGCGGCGATCTGCCGCCGCCACCGGGTCCCGTTCTATCTGGACGCCTGCCGCTTCGCCGAGAATGCGTTCTTCATCAAGCAGCGCGAGCCCGGCCAGGGCGGCCGGGCCGCGATCGACATCGCGCGCGAGATGCTGCGCCTGGCCGACGGCTGCACCATGAGCGCGAAGAAGGACGGCCTGGCCAACACGGGCGGGTTCATCGGCACCAACGACGACGACCTGGCTCAGCGCATGCGCAACCTGTCGATCCTGACCGAGGGATTTCCCACGTACGGCGGGCTTGCCGGGCGCGACCTCGAGGCGATCGCGCAGGGCCTGTACGAGGTTCTCGACGAGAACTACCTGACCTACCGGCTGCGTTCGACCGCCTACCTGGGCGACGGGCTGCGCGCCGCCGGGGTGCCGATCGTCGAGCCGCCGGGGGGGCACGCGATCTACATCGACGCGGGGGCGCTGCTGCCGCACATCCCGCCGGCCGAATACCCGGGGCAGGCGCTGGCCTGCGAGCTCTATCGCGCCGGCGGCATCCGGAGCTGCGAGATCGGATCGGTGATGCTCGGCCGCGTCGACCCGGCGACCGGGCGGGAGCTGCCGGCGGCGATGGAGCTGGTGCGCCTGGCGCTGCCCCGCCGGGTCTATACCCAGAGCCACATCGACTACGTGATCGAAGTGATCGCCGACGTCGCCGCGCGCAAGGATCAGCTGCGCGGCGTGGCGATCGTCGAGCAGCCGCCGGCGCTGCGGCACTTCACCGCGCGCTTCGCGACGCGCTGACCGGCGGCGGCCGGCGTCGGTCGCGGCGCTGCCGCCGTCACCAGGCGGAGCAGCGGCTGGGCGGGGCCATCGGCGTGCCGACGGCGCAGGAGAAGGCGCGCGCGAACTCGGGCGAATCGGCGACCACGCTGTTGATGCGGTTCCTCGCGGGCGCGTGAGGGTCGCGCAGCAGATCGACCTCGGGCGCGCCGTCGTTCTGGAACGCGCACAGCGTCTGCGCGTAGGCGACGAAGAAGTCGCGCTGCCACTCTGCGAGCGCCCGGGCTTTTCCAGCGGTGATGGCGTCGTCCTGCATGATTTCGAGCGCGAGATCGACGCCGACGCGGTCGGCCCAGCTCTCGCCCAGCCGCCGGCGCGAATCGACCGCGGCCTCGGGCGGCGAGACGCGGTCGAGGTGGCGCTTGAGACAGCTGAGCCGTGCCGACAATGCCACGCTCGCCGTGCTGGCCACCGCCGGCGTGCCGGTCGCGCCGCCGGCGTCTGTCCCCGCGCCCGCGCCCGCGTTCTGCGTCCCTTGCAGGCCGGACGGAATCGCGTGGGCGAGCTCGTGCCCCATCACCGCCCCCAGCGCGCCGAAGCTGGTGGCGTTGAACTCGCCGGTGCGCAGGTAGGGGGGCCGGACGATCTCGGGCGAGACCCACACCAGGTTGGGCCGGTTGAAGTACTCGCCCGGGCTCAGCGTCGGCGTCAGCGGCTCGTCGGTCCAGGGCCGCCCGATGAGCGCCAGCGTCCTGCGCGCGTCGCTCTGTCGCGTGCGCCGATAAAGGTCGAGGAACGAGCCGGGCGGCGGCGCCGCCTCGCCGGAGGCGTCGCGCGGCGTCGCGACATCCCCGACGAAGACCAGGCCGACCTCGCCCAGGCGGCGCCGCGCCGGTTCCCGCGCGACGGTGTCGATCCAGTCGGCGCGGCGCACCCGCCGGTCCAGACGCGCCCGCAGCCGGTCGAACATCCGGCGCGCGATCCGCTCGCTGGCCCGATCGGGCAGCTCGGACAGATAGGCGTCGGCGAGCAGCGGGCTCAGATCCCGCGCCGCCAGCGAGGCGCACGCGGCCGGCAGGTTGGCCGCGCCGACGGCTAACTCGGAAACGATGGGCTGCGGCGGCGGAGCCGCCTTCGCCCGACGCGGCGCGAGGCCGCGCACCACCCCCTCGTGAAAGCGCAGCTCTTCCTCGAGGAACGCGCCGTCGAGGAACTCCGCCCACTGCTCGATCAACATGACGCGCGCGTAGCCCTTGATCTCGGCCAGCGGCAAGCTCGCCAGCGCGTCGACCCGCGCGAGCACCGGGGCGGCGTGGCTGGAGAACGGGCCGGATATCGCCGGCTCGAGCCCGCCGAGATACGCCGGCCAGGGGAAGCGGGTCTGCGTCAGCTGGCCGGGCTCGATCGGCGTCGCGATCCCGTGCGGTGCCACTCGATCGCGCGCGGTGATCGGCTTGGGCGTACCGCTCCCCGCGAGCCAGGCATCGATGCGCGCGGCCGCCTCGACCTCGGCCGGGGTCACCACGCCCGACAGGCGCGCCAGCTCGTCCCAGTGGCGGTGATAGGCGCCCACCAGCTCGTGGGCGGGGGCATAGAACCGGCGTGGCAGGCGCGGCGCCGCCAATCCGATGCGCGCGGCGACGACGCCGGCGGGCGGCTCCAGCGGTCGCTCGGGCGTGAAGTCGATCAGCAGCCGCGTACCGGCCGAGCGCAGGTGACCGAGCTGGCGCGCCAGCTCGGTCAGCGTCGCCGCGCGCGCCAGGTCGTCGAGCGCGGCGCGCAGCTCGCCGACGCCGGCGGCGCGCGCGCCTGGGTCGGTGCAGCGCAGGTAGAACTCGCGCAGCCGCGGCGTGCCGCGCTCCGGGGCGGCGTGCTGGCCGGCGGCGATCTCGACCATGAAGCGTTCGATGGCGGGGCGCCGCCAGGCGACGGCGTCATTGGCGCGCAGCGGCCGATCGCCACCGTTGCGATCGCTGTTGCACGCGAAGCGGGCGAAGTCGACGCAGGGATCGATGTCGCCGTCGACCGGCGCCAGATCGGCAGCGGTCGCGGCCGGCGATGTGGCGCCGGCCGCCGGCGCCCGGTTGGCCGGAGCGCGGCCGCCCACGGTCGTGCAGCCGAGCGCGGCGGCAGCAAGCCAGGCCCCCGCCCAACAGTCGATCCTATCGACCCTATGCTTCAGCCGCGCCACCGGGTGCAAATCTACCGTGAAGTCTGCGGCGCGATTGAAACATCGCGCGGCCCGGCATTTCCGGACGCTGAAACGCCACGACGCCAGAGGCCGGATGTTCAGGATTCCGGATCGTGGTGTCCTGGCGTCTTGGCGTTTAACCAATCGCGGGCGGTTCGGGCAGCGCCAGCGGCGCGCGGTCGGGGGCGACCCAGGCGGCGCGCGCGGCGGGTGACATCAGCGTCTCCTTCGACCAGAAACGGAGCAACAACTTCGGGTCGGCGAGCGGGTCCGCCAGCAGCTCGTCGACCTGGCGCGCGAACGGCGCCGGCGGCCGCATCGCCGCGCGCGCCGCGAGAAATCGCGCGATCAGCGCCACATAGGCAGCGGTGACGGTCTCGTGGTAGCCGCCGGTCGCGCTGTTGGGTGTGCCGTGCGCGAGGTTGAGGCGCCGGATCCCGTCGCGCAGCCGCAGCAGCGCCGCGTCCGCGCCGAAGTGGTGGACGTGCCAGGCGCCGACCCGCAGGTGCCCCGCGTGGGTCCACAGCGCGCGCGGCAACGTCGCATCCTGGAACATGCGCGCGAGGTCATCCAGCGAAGGAGCAGGCTCGCGACCGGGATCGGGCGCGGACGGTTCTTTGGATGGGTGTCTCATGGCGGTACCGGGTGGTCGTCGCGGGCCGTCATGGTAGCGCCGCGTCGGTCTGTTGCCGACGTAAAACGGGAAACGCCCCGCCGGTCGAAATTGGTCTAAAGTGATGGCTGGCGGCCCGTATTGGCGCTGTCGGTCGTCCGTCGTCCCTCCTATCTCGTCCGTCGTCCGTCGTCCCTCGCCGTCCGTCACCTGTCGCCATGAAGCTGCTGATCATCGCCGGCCCGTACGAGGCGGATCGAATCCGACGGGCGGCGGTGTCGGCCGGCTTCGAAACCGTGGCGATCGAGCCCGGCGAGAGCCTGTCGGGTTGGATCTCGGCGACGCGCCCCGACCTCATCGTGATGGCGCCGCAGATCGTCAACCCCGATCCCAACGTCGCGCTGGCCAAGGTGCGCGCCACGCCGCGCGGGCGGGTGCCGATCTTCTTCGTGGGCGACGCCGCCGACGAGGGGCGGCTCAAGGACCTGGCCGACGGATTCTTCGTGCGGCCGATCGCGCCCGCCGACCTGGTGGCTCAGGCGCGCGCGCGGGTGTTCCCCTCGCACGACAAGAGCGGTCCCATCGCCTACCCCGCCAACGCCTACCTCCCCACCGCCCGCCCCCCCTCGTCGCCGGCGATCGACTCGCTGTCCGGGGGGACGCCGGGCCCGAGCTCGGGGCCGAAGACCCTCCCGTCGCTGGGGCTCAAGCCGCTGATCGCGCAGCGCGCCGCGGGAGCGCCCGACGCGTCGCCGGTGCCGGCAGCGGCGGCGCCCGGCGGTGCGCCCCGCGATCTGCTGCGCGATCTGGCCGACAGCATCGACGCCTCGCTCGACGCTGAGATGTTGAGCGTCGCGCGCGGGCTGGTGAACGAATCGACCGTCGCGCCCGACGCCGGCGCCATGGCCGAGCTGCGCGACGAGGGGAGCCAGAAGACGCGCCAGGTCGATAGCGACGTCGTCGTGCGCATGATGATGGTCCAGGATATCAACGACGATGTCCGCGCCGCGCCGGCCCTCGTCGCCGGCGCCGCGGCGGGTCGGGTGGCCGCGCGCGAGGATGAGGGGACCGCCGCCCCTTACGACAGCGGGCCGATCGGCTCGCCCGACATCGCGATCCTCCTCGGGCGGATCCACTTCGAGAGGCTCAACGGCCGGCTGACCTTCCGCCGCGGCCTGGCCAAGAAGACGATCTACTTCGAGCGGGGCGCGGCGGTGCTGGCCAGCTCGAACCTGCCCGACGATCGCATGGGCGAGATGCTGGCGCGCCAGGGGCGGCTCACGCGCGAGCAGCGCGCCAAGGGGTCGCAGATCCTCGAGAGCACCGGGCGCCGCATGGGCGGCGTGCTGGTCGAGCTCGGCGCCCTGAAAGAGAGCGAGCTGGCGCCGCTGGTGCGGCGACACTACGAGGAGATCACCTATTCGGTCTTCGCCTGGCCCGAGGGCGGCGACGTCCCGGCCGAAGACGGCGAGTGGACGCTCGGTCCGGAGCGGCTCGACAAGGACGAACCGATTCGCCTCGACGAGCCGGCGCCGGCGCTGATCATGGAGGGGATTCGCCGCAAGTACACGGCGCCGCGCCTGCTGCGCCGCCTGGGGGGCGGGGCGCAGGTGATCCGTTTGCTGGCGAGCGGTGGCGCGGCGTCGTCGATCCTCGACGACATGGCGCTGTCCGACGAAGAGCGCTTGCTGGTGCGTCGCTTCGACGGCGTGCGATCGCTCGACGAGATCCGCGCCGCCGCCAACGTCGCCGAAGAGGTCACCGGTGGCGTCGCCTGGGCGCTGGTGGCGCTGCGCCTGGCCGTGGTCACGCGCGCCGTCGAGGCGGAAGCGACGCTGGTGAAAGGGACCGCCGTCGACAACCGTGCCGGGCTGCCCGCGGCCAGCGGCCGTGCCGAGCAGGGCCCACCCGCCGCCGCCGCGCGCGCGCCCGGTTCGGGGGCGCGAGCGGGAGAGGGAGAGGGCGCGGCCCAGCGCGACCGCGACCGCGAGCGCGAGCGGCAGATCGACCGCGCGCGGGTGCTGTCGCGCTACGCACTGGCGGAAGAAGGGGATTACTTCCAGGTGCTGGGCCTGCCGCGCGAGGCGACGGCGCACGAAGTGCGGCGCGCGCACCAGGCATTGAGCCGCGAGCTGTCGCCGGTGACGCTGGATCCCGAGCTGGCGGTCGAGCTGGAGGGCGAGCTGCGCGCGATCCGTTCGGTCCTGGACGAGGGGGCGCGGGTGCTGGGTGACGCGCGGCTGCGCCGGCGTTATCAGGCCCACCTGCCTCTGGCGCCGGCGCGCCGTCCGGAGTAAACGGTCGCATGCCCGACGGGCCACGCGCCGTCTTCTTCGGATCGCCCGACTTTGCCGTCCCCTGCCTGGAGGTGACCGCCGCCGGCACCGATCTGCGCGCGGTGGTCAGTCAGCCGGACCGCCCGGCCGGGCGCGGCAAGCAGCTGCACGAACCGGCGGTCAAGGTCGCGGCGCGCCGTCTCGGCATCCCGGTCTTGCAGCCCGAAAAGATCCGCACATCCGACTTCGAAGCCGCGCTGCGCGCGCTCGCCCCCGAGATCTTCGTGGTCGTCGCCTACGGGCGGATCCTGCCTCCGTCGCTGCTGGCCATCCCGGCGCTCGGTCCCTGGAACGTCCATGCGTCGTTGCTGCCGCGGTTGCGCGGCGCCGCGCCGATCCAGTGGGCGATCATCCGCGGCGAGAGCCGGACCGGCGTGGCGGTGATGCGCATGGAGGCCGGGCTCGACACCGGACCGGTGGCGGCCGTCGCCGAGACCAAGATCGCCGACGAAGATACCGCGGGGACGCTGTCGGATCGATTGGCGCGTCTGGGCGCCGATCTGCTGGCCACGACGCTGCCGCGCATCGCCGTGGGGCGGGTCACGCTGGCGGCGCAGGACGACGCCGCGGCGACGCTGGCGCCGCCGCTGGACAAGAGCGACGGCCGGCTCGACTTCAGTCAGCCGGCGCGCGCGGTATCGGCGCGCGCGCGCGGTGTCGATCCCTGGCCGGGGGCGACCGCGTTGCTCGACGGCGAGACCATCAAGCTGTTCCGACCGCGCGTCGCCGGCGCCGTCACCGTCGCCATCTCCGTTGCGTCGCCGGCGCGCGCCGGCACGGTCCTGCGTGCCGACGCCGACGGCCTGGTGGTGGCCTGCGGCGACGGCGCGGTGGCATTCGGCGAGCTGCAGCTGCCGGGGCGCAAGCGCCTGGCGACCAGCCTGGTCCTGAACGGCCGACCGATCGCGCCCGGTACGTTGCTGGGATGACGCCGCCGTCGTCGCCATCGTCGTCGCCGCCGTCGCGCCCGCCGGTCACCACCAGCCGCCAGCTCGCGCGCGCCGTGCTCGAGCAGGTGGAGCGCGAGCACGCGTTCGCCAACCGCGCGCTGTCGGCGGCGCTCGACCGCGCGCGCGCGCTGGCGCCCGAGGAGCGCGCGCTCGGTACCGAGCTGGTCTACGGCGTCCTGCGCCGGCAGGCCCGCCTCGACCGCGCGCTGGAGGCGGTCTCCGACCGCGGGCTGACGGGACTCGACCCGAGGGTGCGCATCGTGCTGCGCGTGGCCGCGTACCAGATCCTGTTTCTGGATCGCGTCCCGGCGTACGCCGCGGTCAACGAGGCGGTCGAGGCCTGCAAGGGCCTGCGCGGCGGGGCGCGCATCGCGGGGCTCGCCAACGCGCTCCTGCGCCGCGTGGCCGAGCGGGGCGAGCCGGCGCTGCCCGATCCGGCGCGCGATCCGCTCGGCTATCTGGTCGAGGCCGACGGCCTGCCGGAGTGGCTCGCGCGCCTGGCGATCGCCGAGCTCGGCGGCGCCGAAGCGGTGGCGCTGGGCGCGACCGTGGGCGTGCCGGCGCCGCTGGCCCTGCGCGCGAATCGGCTGCGCACCGACCGGGCCGGCCTGCTGGCGCGTCTGGTCGACGAGCGCCCCGGCGCCGAGCTCACCGAGTCGGCGGTCGCGCCGGACGCCGTGCTGGTGCGCCGCATCGACTCGCCCTTCCTGACGCGCGCGTTCACCGACGGACTGTTCGCCGTCGAGGATGTCGGCGCGCAGATTGTGGCTGAGCTTTGTGGCGCGGCGCCGGGCGAGCGCATCCTCGACGCCTGCGCCGGGCTCGGCGGCAAGAGCGCCCACCTGGCGGCGCTGGCCGGGAACCAGGCCGAGATCGACGCCGCTGACATCGCGCCGGCCAAGCTGCGGCAGACGCGCGAGCTGGCGCGGCGGTTGGGCGTGCGCGGCGTGAACACCGTGGTCGCCGATCTGACGCGCCCGTGGCCCGATCCGTCGAAGCGCTATCATCGGGTCCTGCTGGATGCCCCGTGCGCCGGACTCGGCGTGTTGCGGCGCCACCCGGAGGCGCTCACGCGGCGGTCACCCGGGGATCTCGCGGCGCTAGCAGCGATCCAGGCCGGGATGCTGGAAACCCTGGCCCCGCTGGTGCTCCCGGGCGGCAGCCTGACCTATTCGGTGTGCACCTTCGATCGGCAGGAGTGCGAGGCGGTCGTCGAAGGTTTCCTGCGCGCCCACGCCAACTTCCGCATCGAGCACGCCGCTTCGTCGCCGGCGGCCGGCGTCGGCGTGGCCTGGGCGTCGATCACGGATCCCGCCGGGTTCGTGCGGACATGGCCGCACCGCCACGAAGCTGACGCTTTTTTTGCGGTGCGACTGCGCGCAGGGAGCACGGCGCTTGATGTAGGATGACGGCGTGGTTCGTCCGGTCCGTATCGCCCCCTCGATCCTGTCGGCCGACTTTGGCCGTCTTGCCCAAGAGGTCGCCGCCGCCGAGGCGTCCGGGGCCGACTACATTCACTGTGACGTGATGGACGGCCGCTTCGTCCCCAACATCACCATCGGGCCGCTGGTGGTGCGGGCGGTGCGCGCCGCCACCAAGCTCCCGCTCGACGTGCACCTCATGATCGTCGAGCCGGAACGCTACGTCGAGGAGTTCGCGCACGCCGGCGCCGACATCATCACGGTGCACGCCGAGGCCTCACCGCACCTGCACCGCACCATCCAGCACATCCGCGGCTGCGGCAAGCGCGCCTCGGTCGCGCTCAGCCCGCACTCGTCGCTGGACAGCCTGCACGTCGTGTTGCCCGATCTCGCGATGGTGCTGCTGATGACGGTGAACCCCGGCTTCGGCGGGCAGAAGTTCATCGAGGCGGTGGTGCCCAAGATCCGCGCGCTGCGCGAAGAGATCACCCGCCGCGGGCTCGACGTCGACATCGAGGTCGACGGAGGGATCGCGCCCGACACCGCGCCCATTGTCGTCGGCGCCGGCGCGAACGTGCTGGTGGCCGGGTCGGCGGTCTTCGCGACGCCGGGGAAGAACTACCAGGCGGCGATCGCCGAGCTGCGCCGCAGCGCCGAGCGCGCGCGCGAGGTCGCTGTCTGATGGATTCCGCGAAGGAGCTCATCCGGTACCGAGTGACCCACCTGGTGAGCGATCCCTCCAAGGACACGATGAGGGATCCGCTCAGGTCGGGCCAGGAACCGTTCACGCAAACCGCCGCGTGGTGGGCGCGCAATCCCCACTTCCAGACCACGCTGGGCCGGCTCGGTCGCTCGCGCCATCTGGTCACCTTTCGCCGCGAGATCCTCACCACGCCCGACGATGACGACCTGGTGCTCGACCACGTCGACGGTCCGCCGAGCGCGCCGCGCGTGCTGTTGCTGCACGGCCTCGAGGGGAGCTCTTACTCGGTCTACATGCAGGGGCTGGCGCGGCTGCTGGCCCGCGCCGGGTGGCAGGCGACGGCGCTCAACTTTCGTTCATGCGCGCGCGACCCCAAGCACCTCTCGCGCTCGCTGCTCAACCGCCAGCCGCGGCTGTATCACTCGGGCGAGACCGGCGATCTCGGCTTCGTCGTGCGCACGCTCGCGGCGCGCGAGCCGTCGGGGACGCTGTACGCCGCCGGCGTCTCGCTGGGCGGAAACGTCCTGCTCAAGTGGCTGGGCGAGCAGGGGGCGCGCAGCCGGATCGAGGCGGCGGTCACCATCTCGGTCCCCTACGATCTGCGCGCGGCGGCGCTGCACCTCGAGCGTCGTTCCGGCCGCTTCTATGCCAGCAGCTTCTTGAAGTCGCTCAAGGTCAAGGCGCTGGAGCTGCGCCAGCGCTTTCCGGCGCTGGGCGAGCGGCTCGACGCCGGTCGGATCTCCGCGGCCCGCACCTTCTTCGAGTTCGACGATGCGGCGACCGCCCCGTTGCACGGCTTCAAGAACGCCGACGCCTACTATCGCCGCTCGAGCTCGCTTCACTTCCTGGACCGCATCGAGGTCCCGGTGCTCTGCCTCGGTAGCGCCGACGATCCCTTTCTGCCGGCCGAGGTGATCGAGAAGGCGCGCCATCGGGCGTCCGAAGACGTCGAGATCGTGACCACGCCCTGGGGCGGCCACGCCGGTTTCATCGCCGGCCGCTGGCCCTGGAAGCCTCTCTACTGGGCCGAGGAGCGCGCGATCGCGTGGCTCACCAGCCGGCCGATTTGACCCGGGCGTGCCCCGGGCGTGCCTAGCGAAGAGCCGGAAGAGCCGGTAGCGCGCTATGCTCCCCTCGTCATGAGCACAGAGGGAGCGATCGAGGAGCTGATCGCGGGGCGCCCCCGCGATCTGGGCGGCTTTCAGGTGCGGCGCGTGCTGCCGTCGCACCCGCGCCAGCGCGTCGGGCCGTTCATCTTCTTCGATCACTTCGGCCCGATCGCGTTCCCGCCGGGGCAGGGGATGGACGTTCGGCCCCATCCGCACATCGGGCTCGCCACGGTGACCTATCTCTTCGAAGGGGAGATCCTGCATCGGGACAACCTCGGCTCGCGGCAGCCGATCCGGCCGGGCGACGTCAACTGGATGGTGGCGGGGCAGGGGATCGTGCATTCGGAACGGACGCCGGCCGACGTGCGCGCGACCGGCGGTCGCCTGCACGGGCTGCAGTGCTGGGTCGCGCTGCCGACTGAGCTCGAGGAGATCAAGCCGCGCTTCGAACACCACGCGACGGCCGTGTTGCCGGTGGTGCGGCGTCCGGGCGCCACGCTGCGGGTGATCGCCGGCAGCGCCTACGGAGCGTCGGCGCCGACCGGCGTGCTGTCGCCGACGTTGTACGTCGCCGCGGAGCTCGCGGCCGGCGCGACGGTGCCGGTCGACGGCGAGCACGAAGAGCGGGCGGTCTACGTGATCGAGGGGACGGTCGACTGCGACGGCGAGCGCCTGGTCCCGGGCGCGCTGGCGGTGCTGCGCGCCGGCGCCAACCCGTCGCTGTCGGCGGTCGGCACAGCGTCGCGGCTGGTGCTGATCGGCGGCGCGCCGCTGGCAGGCGCGCGTCACATCGAGTGGAACTTCGTCGCCAGCACCCAGCAGCGGATCGAGCGCGCCAAGGCCGACTGGCGCGAGCGGCGTTTCCCCAGCGTGCCGGGCGACGACGTCGAGTTCATTCCGCTGCCGCCGCCGGGGTGAAGGGCGTCGGACGCTCGACGGATCGGCGACCCTCTCCCCGCTTCGCGAGCGGGGCAGATCGGCGCGGCCTTAGCCGCGCATCGGGCGGAGGGCGACGGCCCAGCGGTGTAGCTCGTCGAGCAGGACCTTGCCCGAGTGGACCAGGCGGTCGGTGCTCTTGAATTCGCCGTTCTCGATGTGACCGTCGACGAAGGGGATCGCGACCCCCTCCGCCATCGGCATCACCTTGACCCCGGTCAGGGTCTGCTTGGCCATCTGCACCGCCCGCGTCCCGCCGGAGATGCCGCCGTAGCTGACGAAGCCGGCCGGCTTGTAGGCCCACTCGCGGTGCAGGAAGTCGATCGCGTTCAGCAGCGACGGCGGCAGGGAGTAGTTGTACTCGGGCGTGACGAACACGAACGCGTCGGCGCGTGCGACGATCGCGCTCCAGGCCTTGGTGTGAGCCTGGGTGTACTCGCCGAACCGCGGATGCTTCGGCTCGTCGAAGAGCGGCAGGTTCACCTCCTTGAGGTCGACCAGCTCGACGGCGAAGTTTCCGTGGGCCGTCGCCAGCTCATGAAACCACTTGGCGACGACGGGGCCGACGCGCACCGGTCGGGTGCTGGCGATGATGACGGCAAGCTTCAGCTGATCCATGCGCCCACTCTGCAGCAGGGAACGCCGCGGAACAACTTGCGCCTGCATTCGGGGCCCGCGCCGGCGCCCGTCTCCCTCTTGGCCGCGGGCCGGTCTCGTCGTATGTCGTGCGCATGGCCAACGTCGTCGACCACTATCAGCAGCTGCTCGCCGATCACTACTCCTGGATGTTCGGCGACTTCGACGCGCGCGCCGCGCGCGAGCAGGCGTTCTTCGCCGCGCACGATCTGCGCCCGTCGTCGTCGTCGTCGGGCGACGCCGGCGCCACCGCGCTCGATCTCGGCGCCGGCAGCGGACACCAGACCGTGGCGCTGCTCCGCCTTGGCTGGCGGGTGGTCGCGATCGATACCAGCCGCAAACTGCTGGCGGAGCTGCGTCGCCGCACCGCCGCGCTCGACGGGCCGGCGCGCGTCGACGCGGTGGAGGACGACCTGTGCGCGTTTCGCCGTCACCTCGCCGGTCCGGTCGGGCTGGTCATCTGCATGGGCGACACGCTCACCCACCTGCCGTCGGTCGATCAGGTGCGCCGTCTCTTCAGCGACGCCCGTTCGTCGCTGGTCCCCGGCGGCGCGCTGGCGCTCACCTTCCGCGATCTTTCTCACGCGCTGGAGGGGACCGACCGCTTCATTCCGGTGCGCGCCGACGAGAACACGATCCTGACCTGCTTCCTCGAATACTTGCCGGCGGAGGTACGCGTTCACGATCTTCTCTATCGCCGGCAGGGCGGAAGCGACGGGGCGGGCGCCGGGAGCCGCGACGGCTGGCGCCTCGAGACGAGCTTCTATGCGAAGCTGCGCTTGGCGCAGGCCGACGTCGAGCGCTGGCTCACCGAGGCGGGGTTCACGCTGGTGCACGTGGCCGGCGCGCGCGGGCTGGTCGAGATCGTGGCGCGCGCCCCGGTGTAGGCATCGAGCCTGCGGGCACGCCCCGCCCCTCACACCGCCGCGAGCGCCTGCAGCTTGAGCACCGTGTTCCAGTTGCGCCCGGTGGCGCGCGTGCCGAGCTTCTTTTCGATCAGGGCGTTGGTCAGCTTCGAACGGCCGATGCCGTCCCGATAGTGGATGTAGACTGCGCGTTGCGCGCCGCGACCCGCGCGGCCGCGCACCACCTCGCGTCCGACGATCGTCGCCTGCAGGTCGGTGATCCGCGCGGCCGGGACCGGCGCCTTGAGGAACATCGCCACCAGGTGCCCCGGGTCGTCTCGAGCCTCGGTCGGGAAAGGATTTTCCGCCACCAGCGCCGTCCATTCGGCGGCGCTTCGTAGAAAGAACTCGGTCTCGAGCCCCAGTCGCTTCCGCGCCTCGGTCTCGAGCCGGCGTTCCAGCGCGGCCTCACCGCCTGCCCCGCCGCGGAAGACCAGGTTGCCGCTCTGGAGCAGCGTCTTTGCGTCCGCGAGGTCGAGCGCTTTCATGAGCGCACGCAGATCCTCCATCGCGACCTTGCCCTGGCCACCGACGTTGACGGCGCGCAGGAGCGCGATCTGCATCGCGGGAGGGCTCATGCCTTAGCTATCCGCGCGGGACGCGCGCTGGCAAGCGAAAACCGGCGGCCGGCACTCCCCCTCGCTCCTCTCCCTCTCCCCGTTTGAGCGAGGAGAGGGAGGAGGAGTCCGGGCCACTTCCCACCGCCACCTTCCACCCAAAAGCGTTCGAAAATCTACGGGACGATCACCGGCGGGATCGGGACGCCGGAGTCGGGGATGATGCACGACGAGAGATCGAACAGCATGAACTCCAGCGCCTTTTCCTGGGCCGACAGATCGGTCGCCCTGCAACCGGTCGGGAACGGCAGGCTCGTGCCCGACTGATCGGCGGGCGTGCCGGCGTTGGAGACGTGGATGTCGCTGAACACGACGCGCCCGCACTGCAGCTCGGGGGCCGCGTCGGCCGGCGTGTTGAACGTGAAGTACTGGGTCGAAGGATTGTGCAGCGTCTGCTGCGTCGCAGCCGGCATCGCATCGCTGTAGATCCAGCGCTGCGAATAGGTCGTGTTGACGGTGTCGACCGTGTGCTGCCCGGCGCGGATCACCAGCTGGCCCGGCGTGGTCGAGCCGCCGACGTTCATCATCCAGTTGGCCATCGCCTGGCCCTTGGGGAACGACGTATCCAGCTGCGCGGTGAACGGGTTCGGCAGATCGGCCTGATGATCGAAGGTGGCGACCATCGGCAGCGGCGCCGGCCCGTGCTCCAGCCAGTAGTTGTGCCAGTGCGACAAGAACGCGCGTCCGCCCGACGACGTGTACTCCAGGAACGCCTGGCGCGCCGCCACGCTCTTGTTGGTCGGGTTCTCCGTCCCCTCGCACGAATGCAGCAGCAGGTCGTACTTCATCAAGTTGGCGGTCGTGTCCCACCAGGGCTCGACGCCGGCGATCGCCGCGCCGCCGTTGAGGGGCGCGTTGTACCGGTTGGTTCCGCCGGCGCCGGCGTACAGGTTCACCCGCCCCGTGCCGGTGGCCGGCGTGAACTCGGCGTCCTCGATGCCGATCTTTCGCAGCAGGCACTCGAGCGCGTCGGCGCTGCCGGTCGTGAGCGCGATCTTGGGAATGTGCCCTTCGCTCTGGTTGCGCGGCAGGCGGGTCACGTTCTTGTCGGTCAGCGGCGTATCGGCGCACGAGGCGACCGACGGCACGGTCAGCTGGCGCCGCCACTTGCCGACCTGGATCACCAGCGGAACGTCGGCGCCGACCGGAACGTTCTCGAGCACGAAGTGCCCCGCCTCGTCGGTGAGCGCGCTGGCAATCGGCTTGCCCGACAGGGTCGCGCCGCAGCGATCGCAGCTGGCCCCCTCGGGAACCGGATCCAGCGCCGCGTTGGGGACGTAGACAACGACGTTGTAGAGCGCGACCTTACCCGCGGGGTCGTAGACGGTGCCGCTGACGGTGGTCTTCACTCCGGTCGGGCAGGGCTGCGCCATGCACGATCCCTGGGTACAGCTGTTCTGCCGGCACTCGAGGTTTCGGCAGGGACCGGTGTACGCGTCGCCAACGCCGCCCGCGTCCACCCTTTGCCCCATGCCGCCGGTCCCCATGTGGGGTGGCGCGCTGCCGCCGTTGCCGCCCGCTCCCGTGCCCTCGGCTCGTTCGCCCTTCCAGGTGCACGAGATCAACAGGCACAGGGACGAGAGACCAAGACACATCAAGCTCCCGACGGGCCCATTGCTGCGGCGACGCATTCGAACCTCCCTGAATGAATAACGACTCGCGCGCGCCTTGACGGCGCCGAACGAAATTGAAGGCGACTCTGGAGGGGCCGCCACCGTCGCTATTTGGTTAAGCCAGTCAGGAGTGACGCGGTGACCTGGCAATTCAGTAAGGGTCGACAACGGCAGCGGCCTCAGCCCGTCAAGTACCCGTGCCTCGATCGAAACCGCTCACATTTGTTGGCGCGCTTTCGCATCGCTGGATGACGGCGGCGCCGACGTCTGCTCCGACGTCGGCAAACGGAGCACACGCGCCTCAAGGTCGGACACACGATCGTCACCACGGGCGCGCTCGGCGACAACGCCAACGAAACGATCGCGATCGAGCGGAAGGTGCAGGCCTGATCACCGAGGCCGTAGCCGCGCCGGCGCGGCTACGGGGTGATGTCTTCGGAGGTGTCGATGGCTCGGGCGACGCCGGGGCCGCCGGAGCCGCGCGATTCGCCGGCGACGATGGCCGCGATCGATTCGCGGCAGCCGCCGCATTGCGAACCGGCTCCGCAGCGATCGGCCACGTCATCCGGGGTACGGGCGCCCCCGCGGGCACACTCGCGAATCACCTTGTCGAACACGCGCAGACAGTGACAGACCAGCACGATGGAAACATGATACTGATAACCATTATCAATATCAAGGGCGGACCGATCGATTTGAACCCGCCGGTCAGGGGAGGGCCGCGTCTCCGTGGGGTGTCTCCGTGGGCTGTCTCCGTGGGCTGTCTCCGTGGGCGTGACTTACGCGACGTGGCGAACTAAGCTGTGCCGTCGGAGAACTCATGCAAGGCGACCCCCAGATCATCGATGCGCTCAACGATATCCTCACGGCCGAGCTGACCGCGATCAACCAGTACTTCGTCCACTACAAGATGCTCGAAAACTGGGGCTATCACCGGCTGGCGAAGAAGAAGCGCGAAGAGTCGATCGAGGAGATGAAGCACGCTGACCGCATTATCGGACGCATCCTGTTCCTGGACGGCATCCCCAACATGCAGCGGCTCTTTCCGGTGCGGGTCGGTGAGGATCCGATCGAGATGCACAACCTGGATCTCGCGGTCGAGCGCGAGGCGGTCACGCGGCTCAACAACGCGATCGCCCTGACGCTCGCCAAGACTGAAGCCGGCACGCGCGAGTACCTGGAAGAGCTGCTCAAGAGTGAAGAGGAGTCGATCGACTGGCTCGAGGCGCAGCTCAAGATCGTCGCCGACATCGGCAAGGAACGCTACCTGGCCCAGCAGCTGCACGAGTAGCCCGCACCGGGCGGGTGGTGTGAAACGGCGAGGCCGCGGGATGTGAGGACGGCTTCCTTCTCTCCGTCGTGGGGCGGAAGGAGTGGGGATGGGGTCCGTGCTCAAACATCCTTTGGCGCGAGGAGTGCTGAACTGTGCTTGGAGTGGCGGTAACCCGCGCCTCAGGAACTGCGCGCGGACCCCATCCCCACTCCTCCCGCCGGTGACAATCTACGTTCGGTGCGCCTGCGGCTCCGATCCGGAGGGCCCAGGAAAAAATAAAGGGATCTATCGGACGCGGCGTTGCAGCGACGAAGGAGGGCCTCTCAATATTTCCAGCCTCGCTTCCTGAGGCGACGAAGGATGATTCCAACCACCGGCGAGGCGACGTCCGATAGATCTATTCTTAGTGGGGCCCTCCCCTCCGGATCGGAGCCGCAGGCGCATCGAACGTAGATTGTCTCGGCGGCCGAAGGAGGGGGGATAGGTCCCGCGCGCAGTTCCTGAGGCGCGGGTTACCGTAGGCCAAGCACAGTTCAGCACACCTCGCGCCAAAGGATGTTTGAGCGCGGGACCTATCCCCCCTCCTTCGGCCCCCACAACGAAGAGAGGGAAGCCGTCCTCACATATCGCAGCCGCGCCGTTCCAACGCGCCCGCCCGGTGCGGTCTCTCGCGCGACGTGGTATTTCACGGCCCATGTCGATATTGGCGGCGCTGAAGGGGAAGGGGCCTAACGGGTTCGGTTACCGGTCGACGGCCGACGACGTGACCGCGGGGCGCTACTTGAATGGTCAGACCATTCTAGTGACTGGCTGCAACTCGGGGCTGGGGCTGCAGACGGTGCGCGTGCTGGGCCTGCGGGGCGCGCGCGTGATCGCGACCGCGCGCACCGCCGACAAGGCGCGCGCGGCGTGCGCCGCCCTCGCGGGCGAGTTCGTGCCGCTGGCCTGCGAGCTGTCGGATCCGGCGTCCGTGCGCGCGTGCGTCGAAGCGGTGAAGAAGGATCAGCCACCGCTGGATGTGATCATCTGCAACGCTGGCATCATGGCCCTGCCCGAGGCGCGACAGGCGCACGGATACGAGCTGCAGTTCCTCACCAACCACATCGGGCATTTCATGCTGGTGACAGGGTTGCTCGGGCGGCTGACGCCCGCGGGGCGGGTCGTGGTTGTCGCCAGCAACGCGCACCGGCGGGCGCCGGCGGTCGGCATCGAGTTCGACAACCTGTCGGGCGCGCGTGACTACAAGCCGTGGAAGGCCTACGGGCAGTCGAAGCTGGCCAATATCCTGTTCACGAAGGAGCTGGCGCGCCGCCTGGGCGGCGGCACCGGACAGACGGCGAACACGCTCCACCCTGGGGTGATCTTCACCAACCTCACGCGCTCGATCCCGGCGCCGGCGCGCGCCGTGCTGCGCGCGGCTGGCCCGCTGGTGCTGAAGAGCGCCGCGCAGGGGGCGGCGACCCAATGCTATCTGGCGACCAACCCGGCCGTGGCCGCGGTGGCCGGTGAATACTTCGCCGACTGCAACCCGACCGAGCCGACGCCGATCGCGCACGACGCCGCGCTCGCGTCGCGCCTGTGGGACGAATCGGAGCGAATCGTGGCCCGGCTCCCCTGATGCTGAGGGGCGGTTTCGTTACCCTTGCGTTGGTGCTGGCGTTCGCCGGCGCTTGCGCTGAGACGTCGCCCAAGCCGGTGGCGCTGCCCGCCGCGCCGGCGCCCGCCGCGGCGGCGCCCACGCCGCGATCGTCGCCGCCGTCGCCGCCACCGCCATCACTCGACGCCGACTTCGCGCGTCTGGTGCGACAGACCTACTCGTTCAAGCCCCACGAGCTCGACGACGATCAGCAGACCGCGCACGCCGTCGAGCTCGATCGCTTCTGGGATCTGGTGTCGAAACAGCCGGACCGCTACCTGTCGCCGCTGCGCGCGGAGCTGGCGTCCGATCGCCAGGTCCCCTTCCCATTCTTCTACTTCGACGGCGGACAACTCCTGATGAAGCTGTCCACCTCGGCCGATGATCGACGGCGCGTCCTCGGCGCGCTCGCGCGCGTTGATCTGCTGGACGTCGAGCCGATATCCTACGTGCGCACCGTCTCCGGCCTGGCGCGGGACGGCCTCGACACCAGCGCGGCCGCGCTGCGCATCCTCGACGATCCTCAGTTCAACCCGCGGGTGGTCGAGCACGCGCTGGAGCTGGGGCGGGGTGACTCGCTCATCTTCATGCTGCTGCCGTCGAACAACCCCGCCATCGCGCCGGCGGTGCTGGCCGAATTCCCGAAGCGCCGCGACGAGGGCGCGCGCAAGGCGCTGTTGCTGATGACCTATCACCTGGCGACGCCGGAGGGCGACGGGCTGCTCCGGCGGGTGGCGGCCGACGCCAGCGAGGCGCCGGCCGTGCGCGCGTCGGCACAAGGCCTGTGCCGCGCGATGACCGACGCGGCGCGGGGCGCGGCGGCGGAGGCGGCCACGCCCTCCGACGCGGCGCGGGCTCTTCAGCGCAACGCCGCCCGTCGCATCAGCGACGAAGCGCTGAGCGAGATCGACGCGGCAACTCGCCGCCTGCGCGCCGTGCTCGCCGCGCGCGGGAAGTCGTGAGGCTCACCCCGCGGGCGCGCAGTCGCCGTCGCTAATACTGACGGCGGTCCGGGCCGCCGCGTGGGCCGGTCGATATGCGGTTCGG
The DNA here is from genome assembly GCA_963778795.1 of uncultured Pseudomonadota bacterium. Classification (GTDB taxonomy): domain Bacteria; phylum Myxococcota_A; class Polyangia; order Fen-1088; family Fen-1088; genus DASRQZ01. The sequence goes on from CAVZVU010000001.1 coordinate 1,596,932, forward strand.
TCTGGATCTGGCGCGCTTGCGCCTGCAGGCCCACCTTGCGCCGCATGCCCAAAAAGACCCGGGAAGAAGAGCGGCTCGAGGAATCGCGCAACGGCGTGGCCTGGCGAAAATGGGGCCCGTACCTCAGCGAACGGCAGTGGGGCAGCGTGCGCGAAAACACCAACACTTCGATCGAAGCCTGGAACGATGTGACCCACGATCAGTCGCGCTCGCGCGCTTACCAAAGCGGCGAGGACGGTATCGCCGGATTCTGCGACGACAACATGTTGCTCTGCTTCTCGCTCGCGCTGTGGAACGGCAAGGACCCGATGCTCAAGGAGCGGATGTTCGGGCTCACCAACAGCGAGGGGAACCACGGCGAGGACGTCAAGGAGTACTACTTCTATCTCGACAGCACGCCCACTCATTCTTACGCGAAGATGCTCTACAAGTACCCGCAGGGGGCGTTACCCCTACGAGCAGCTGGTCGCCGAGAACGGGAGGCGCACGCGCAATGATCTCGAGTTCGAGCTGCTCGATACCGGGATCTTCGATCAGGATCGCTACTTCGATGTCGTCGTCGAGTTTGCCAAGGTCGATCCCGAGGACATCCTGATCCGCATCAGCGCCGTCAACCGGGGTCCCGAGGCGGCGCCGCTGCACCTGGTGCCGCACTTCTGGTTTCGCAACACCTGGTGGGTCAACGAGGCGGCGCCGCGCCCCGATCTCGAAGCGGTGCACCACTCCCGCTCGGCGGTCATTGCCGCGCGCCACCCGACGCTGGGTCAGCGCTTCCTCTATTGCGAGGGGGCGGGCGAGCTGCTGTTCGCCGACAACGAGACCAACCACTATCGCCTCTGGGGTCAGCCCAATCCGACGCCCTACCAGAAGGACGGGATCAACGACTACATCGTGCAGGGGCGGCGCGACGCGGTGAACCCAGCCAAGAAGGGGACCAAGTCTGCGGCGCACACCCTGGTCAACGTCGCCGCCGGCCAGACCGCCACGATGCGCCTGCGCTTGAGCGCGCGCGCTCCCGAGCAGCTGGACGATCCGATGGCATCGTTCGACGAGGTCTTCACGGAGCGCCAGCGCGAGGCCGACGCGTTCTACGCCAGTCAGTCGCCGCCGTCGCTCAGCGCCGACGCCGCCTCCGTTCTCCGGCAGGGGGCGGCCGGTCTGTTCTGGACCAAGCAGGCCTACGTCTACGACGTGGAGAAGTGGCTGAATCAGCGCGGCGTACGGCGCGACTCGGACGGGGAGAGCCGCAATCAGCACTGGTTTCACATGTACAGCGCCGACGTGATCTCGATGCCCGACAAGTGGGAGTACCCGTGGTTCGCCGCCTGGGACCTCGCCTTCCATTCGGCGGCGATGGCCCGGTTGGATCCCGAGTTCGCGCAGCAGCAGCTCGGACTGATGCTGCTCGACCGCTATCAGCACCCGAACGGCCAGCTGCCGGCGTACGAGTGGAACTTCGACGACGTCAATCCCCCCGTGCACGCGTGGGCGGCGCTGTTCAACTACCAGCTCAACCGCGACGTCCTCGGCGATGAGGCGCTGCCGTTCCTGAAGCGGACGTTCAACATGCTGGTCTCCAACTTCACCTGGTGGCTGAACCGCAAGGACCGCGACGGGCACAACCTGTTCGAGGGTGGGTTTCTCGGCCTCGACAACATCGGCGTCTTCGATCGCAGCGCTCCGCTGCCGACCGGAGGCTATCTCGAACAGGCCGACGGGACGTCCTGGATGGCGTTCTACGCGCAGAACATGCTGCAGATCGCGCTCGAGCTGGCGGTGGTCGATCCCTCGTACGAGGAGCTGGCGACGAAGTTTTACCACCACGTCATCAACATCGCCGCCGCCACCAACCGCCACGGCAGCGACTCGCTGTGGGACGAGGAGGACGGCTTTTACTACGACGTCCTGCGCGTGCCCGGGCAGTTCACGACGCGCCTCAAGGTACGGTCGGTCGTTGGCCTGCTGCCGCTGTGCGCGGTCTCGGTTTATCGTCCCGAGGTGGTGAAACACCTGCCTCAGTTCATGGCGCGGGCCAAGTGGTTGCAAGAGAACCGGCCCGAGCTGATGAAGAACTTGAGCCCACCGCGCACCGGCGTGGACGGCCGCTACATGTTGTCGCTGCTGACCGACGAGAGGCTGCGCCGCGTGCTGGCGCGCATGCTGGATCCCAACGAGTTTCTCGGCGACTACGGCATCCGATCGCTGTCGAAATATCACCTCGAGCACCCTTACATCTTTCATGCGGGCAACACCGAATATCGGGTCGGCTACCTGCCGGCCGAATCGGACACGGGGATGTTCGGCGGAAACTCCAACTGGCGCGGCCCGGTGTGGGCCCCGATCAACGCGCTCATCATCCGCGCGCTGGTGTCGATGTACGCGTTCTACGGCGACGAATTCCGGGTGGAATGCCCGACCGGTTCGGGCCAGTACATGACCCTGTTCGAGGTCGCGCGGGAGCTGTCGAACCGTCTGGCCGGTCCGCTGCTGCTCAATCACGAGGGACGCCGTCCGGTCTTCGGCGGGGCGCGCAAGTTCAAGGACGATCCCTACTGGAAGAACCACATCCTCTTCTACGAGTACTTCCACGGCGACAACGGAGCCGGCCTCGGCGCCAGCCACCAGACCGGCTGGACCGCGATCATCCCGACGCTCATGCGCTTCTTCGCGGGAGTGTCGCCCCATCAGTTGCTCGCGCCCGGCACCAGCATCGGAGATCTCAAGCGCCAGCAGCAGATGGTCATCGACGCCGCGGGAGGGCACCCGTGAGCGGGCCGGGCGCCAACCCCTCGCTCTACCAGATCAACACGCGGGTCACCCTACAGGAGCGCGGGGTCGCCCTCGGGCGGCCAGCCACGCTCGACGACATCGAGGATCGCTTCCTCGACGAGATCGCCGAGCGCGGCTTCGACTGGGTCTGGCTTCTCGGCGTCTGGCAGACCGGCCCCGCCGCGCGCGCGATCTCGCGCTCGAACCGCAGCATGGTCGACGCGTGGCGCCGGCTGATGCCCGACCTGCGCGAGGAAGATATCTCTGGCTCGCCGTTCGCCATCGTCTCCTACGAGACCCACCGCGACTTTGGCGGCGACGCCGCGCTCGCGCGCATCCGCGACCGCCTCGCGCGGCGAAAGCTGCGCCTGCTGCTCGACTTCGTCCCCAACCACACCGCGCCCGACTGTCCCTGGGTCGCGGCGCAACCTGGCTACTACATTCACGGCAGCGAGGAGGATCTCGCGCACGCGCCGCAGAACTACGCCCGCGCGCGAACCGAGCGGGGCGGTGCCATCCTGGCCTACGGCCGCGATCCCTACTTCGACGGCTGGCCCGACACCTTCCAGCTGAACTATCGCCACGCCGGGTTCCGTGAAGCGCGCATCGCCGAGTTGGGCACGATCGCCGACCGCTGCGACGGCGTCCGCTGCGACATGGCGATGCTGCTGCAGCCGGAGATCATCCAGCGCACCTGGGGGGAGCGATCGCGGCCCGCCGACGGCACGCCCCCCAAAGACAATCCGTTTTGGCCCGAAGCGATCACCGCCATCAAGCGCCGCCACGCCGGGTTCACGTTCGTCGCCGAGGTGTACTGGGACATGGAGTGGGAGCTGCAACAGGCCGGCTTCGACTACACCTACGACAAGCGGCTTTACGATCGTTTGGTCGCCGACGTGGCGACGCCGGTGCGCGAGCACTTGATGGCCGACCCGGGTTTCCAGCAGCGGTCGCTGCGCTTCATCGAGAACCACGACGAGCCGCGCGCGGCGGCCGTGTTCGCGCCGGCGGCGGAGCGCGCGGCGGCGACGGTGTCGCTGCTCGCGCGCGGCATGCGGCTGGTGCATGAAGGACAGGTCGAGGGGCGCAAGGTTCACGTCTCGATGCACCTCGGCCGCCGCCCGGCCGAGCCGGTCGATGCCGACCTGCGCGACTTCTACCTGCGGCTGTTCGCGGCGATGCGGCGGCCCGAGGTGCGGGACGGAGAGTGGCGCCTGTGCGACTGTCGGCCCGCGTGGGACGGCAACCCGACCGCCGCGCAGTTCATCGTCAGCTCCTGGCAGGCCGGCGAGCAGCGGCTGGTCGTTGCGGTGAACTACGCGGACGGGCAGGGGCAGTGTTACGTACCGTTCGCCCTGACCGGGCTGGCGGGGCGCGACTTCCGGCTCGTCGATCTCCTGAGCGGGGTGGAATACCGGCGGCAAGGGAACGAGCTCGCCGGCAAGGGGCTCTATCTCGACATGCCGGCGTGGGGGCACCAGGTGTTCGCGCTCGACAGCGTGTGACGCGTCGGCGCCGCCGCCAACCCCAGCCGTGGCGTCAAGGGGAAGGGCTCGGTACGCCAGCGATACAGACAACTGATTGATTGCGGGACCGGGCGGTGAATTGTGGAGGCGGCGTCCATTGGCAGCGACCGATCGTCCACTACCTTGGCTATGACGGGCGTGGGGACATGAGCAACTGAACAATTTGCGTGGGCGGTGCCGCCGCGGGTTGCGACGACGCCGCCCACGCGCGCGTGGGAGTCGGCATGAGGCGCATTCTCTCGGCCCACAACGTTGGCGTTCTGGCGCGCGTCGCGCGCTCGCGGGTGCTGGTCGCATTCGATTTCGACGGCACGCTGGCCCCGATCGTCAAGAACCGCGAGCGCGCGATGATGCGCCAGCGGACGCGCCGGTTGCTGGCGCGGGTCTGCGGCGCCTACCCGTGCGCGGTCATCTCGGGCCGCAGCCAGCGCGATGTCTCCGCGCGGCTGCGCGGGGTCGGCGTGAAGTACGTCGTCGGCAACCATGGGCTGGAGCCGGGGGGCAACCTCGACCAATGCGCGCGCCAGGTCGCGCGCGCCCGCCCCCTGCTCGAGAAGCAGCTCGATCGGGCGGAGGGCATCGACGTCGAGGACAAGCACTACTCGCTGGCGGTTCACTATCGGCGCGCGCCGCGCAAGCGGGACGCGCTGTTGATGATTGACGGCGCGCTCGCGGCGCTGCGCGTACCGATGCGGGCGATCCCCGGCAAGCTGGTGATCAACATCGTGCCGGAACACGCACCGAACAAAGGGGACGCGCTGATCGATCTGCAGGCGCAGGAGGGGGCCGATACGGCCATCTACGTCGGCGACGACGTGACCGACGAGGATGTCTTCGAGCTCGATCGGCCTGGGCGGTTGCTCACGGTCCGCGTCGGGGCGTCGCGGGCGTCGACCGCCGCCTACTTCCTGCGCGACCAGAGCGAGACCGATATACTGCTGGCCAAGCTGGTCGGATTTCGGGAGGGGCGAGACGAGTGAAGAGAAGAGTGAAGAGACGAGTGAGCGACGACCGATGAGCGTCGGCATCGGCGACGGAAAAGCCGGGTAGTGGGCTAGTGCGATCGCTGAGGGCGCTCGCGCTGGCCGTCGTGCTGGCGGCGCTGGCGCCGGCGGCAGGCGGCGCGCCGGGGACGGCGACAGCGATCGCGGTGCCGGCGTCGGCGCCGCGACCGGCGTCTCCGCCCGCGACCCGCGCGGACCTCGATGCCCTGCACGCCTATATCCACGGCGCCTGGTCGTCGCTCACCCGCTCGCACCGGGACCTGGCCCGGGCGGCGGTCGATCCGAAGTTTCCGGTGCAGAATGGCCGCGCCACCGTCTACGTTTCCCGTCGGGAGAATCTGCGGGCGCTGTCGGGCGCGCTGGCCGCGACGCTGCCGCCGTCGGAGCTGGCCCGGTTCGACCTGCGGAGCCTTCCGAGGGATCCGAGCCACGCTGCGCCGGGGCTGCTGTACTTGCCCCATCCCTACGTCGTGCCCGGCGGCCGCTTCAACGAGATGTACGGATGGGACAGCTACTTCATCGTGCGCGGACTGCTGCGCGACGGCCAGCCGCAGCGCGCCCGCGACATGGTGGACAACGCCGTCTACGAGGTGATCCACTTCGGCAAGGTGCTGAACGCCAATCGCAGCTACTACCTCGGCCGCTCGCAGCCGCCGTTCCTGACCCGGATGATCCTGGCGGTCTATCATGTCACGCACGATCGGGCCTGGCTGGCCGGCACGCTGCCCGCGGTCAGGGCGCAATACCACTACTGGACGCGCGAGCCGCACCTGGCGGGCAAGACCGGTCTGGCGCGCTACCACGCCGGGGGTGAAGGACCGGCGCCCGAGGTCGAGGCGGGGGAACGGGACGCGGCGGGGCGAACTCACTACGACCGGATGGTCGAAGCCCTTCGAAGTCGCACGAACGGCGATGCCAATAGCGCCCACGCCGACGCCGACGCCGACGTCGACGTCGACAAGTACTTCGATCGCAAGACCGGGCGTCTCACGGCGCTCGCCTACGTCGCCGATCGTTCGGTCCGCGAGTCGGGGTTCGATCCGAGTGATCGGTTCGGGCCCTTCTCGCTGGAGATCCTCGACTACGCCCCGGTCTGCCTGAACAGTCTGCTGTTCGCCATGGAGTCAGACATGGCCGAGATGTTGACCGCCGTCGGTGATATCTTCGACGCGCAGGGCTGGCGTCACCTGGCCGAGCTCCGCCGCCGCCGCGTCAACGATCTGCTGTGGGACGACAGCCGCGGGCTGTTCGCTGACGACGACTTCGTGCACGGGCGGCGGCGCTGGTATCCGTTCGCCACCACCTTCTTCCCGCTGTGGGTCGGTCTGGCCACGCCCGAGCAGGCCCGCCGGGTCGCCGCGGCGGCGCTGCCGTTGCTCGAGCGGGCAGGGGGGATCATGACCAGCACCCACGCAAGCGGAAACCAGTGGGACGCCCCGTTTGGCTGGGCGCCGCTGCAGCTGATCGCGGTCGAGGGGCTGCGGCGATACGGGCTGGATCACGAGGCGGATCGGATCGCGCTCGAATTTCTCGGCACCGTGCTCAAGGAGTTCGCCGAGCATCGATCGATCTTCGAAAAGTACGACGTCGAGCGCCGCGAATCCGAGGTGTCGTCGGGGATCCGCTTCGGCTACGCCTCGAACGAGATCGGCTTCGGCTGGACCAACGGCGTCTTCCTCGAGCTGGAGGCCGGCTTGCCGCCGGCGCGCAGGACGGAGATCGTCGGCGCGGCCGCGCCGTAGGACCAATGCTGCTTAGTTAGAACGACCGCCGAAGTGCTCTTCTCTGATCCCCCTCTCCCGTCCTCGGGAGAGGGACAGGGTGAGGGCAGGCCTTGCGAGAGCTCACGCGCGCACGTTGCCGTCCCAAGGCTTGCCCTCACCCCAACCCTCTCCCGAGGACGGGAGAGGGGGCCGGATCTTTGGGGCGCGTGGTATCCGTACGCCGACGCCGCGCCTATGTGAACAGCGCTGGCCCTAGGACGCCGCCGTTCCCGCTGCTTCCGCTTCCTTCGCTCCCGCCACCTCGAGCGTGATCACCAGCGACTTCGACGTCGGTTGGTTGCTCCCCTCGGCGACGCTGGCGACGGGGACCAGCACGTTGGTCTCGGGGTAATAGGCGGCGGCGCACCCGCGTGGGATCTCGTAGGGGATCGCCTGAAAATGGGCGGCCCGGCGACGCTCGGCGCCGAAGTGGCTCACCAGGTCGACCCAGGCGCCGCGCTCCACTCCACGCTCGGCCATGTCCTCGGCGTTGAGAAAGATCACCCGGCGCCCGCCGTAGACGCCGCGGTAGCGATCGTCCTCGCCGTAGATCGTGGTGTTGAACTGATCGTGGCTGCGCAAGGTGGTCAGCATCAGCTGCCCGGGCGCGAGCCGCGCGCGGTGCGCCGGGATCCCATGGACGGTGAAGCGCGCGCGCCCCGACGGGGTCGTGAACTTGCCCTCGCGCGGGCCGTTCGGCAGGTAGAAGCCGCCGGGCTGGCGCACGCGCTGGTTGTACTGGGTGAACCCCGGCACCACATGCTCGATGTGCTCGCGGATCCGATCGTAGTCGGCGACCAGGCTGGGCCAGTCGACCTTGGTTCGCCCCGCCAGCGTCGCGACAGCCAGGCCGGCAATGATCGCCGGCTCGCTGCGCAGCTCGGGCGAAGCCGGCTCGAGCACGCCGCGCGACTGGTGCACCACGCCGGTCGTGTCCTCGACGCTGACGAACTGCTCGCCCGACGCTTGCAGGTCACGCTCGGTGCGCCCGAGGCAGGGGAGAATCAGCGCCTGCCGCCCGGTGATGAGGTGGCTGCGGTTCACCTTGGTCGAGATCTGCACGGTGAGCGCGCAGCGCGACACCGCCTCCGAGGTGTAGTGGGTGTCGGGCGTCGCCGACACGAAGTTGCCGCCGAGCGCGATGAAGACCTTGGCCTTGCCCTCGTGCATCGCCTGGATGGCGCGCACGGTGTCGTAGCCGTGCTCGCTCGGCGGCTCGAAGTCCAGCTCCTGGCCCAGCGCCTTCATGAACGCGGGGCTCATCTTTTCCCAGATGCCGACGGTGCGGTCGCCCTGGACGTTGCTGTGGCCGCGCACCGGGCACAGGCCCGCGCCGCGCCGCCCGACCTGGCCGCGCAGCAGCGCGAAGTTGACGATGGTCTGCACGTTGCCGACGCCGTTCTGGTGCTGGGTGATGCCCATCGCCCAGCAGCAGATCATGCGCTCCGAGGCCAGCGCGATGGCGCTGGCCTCGCGGATCAGCTCGCGCGACACGCCGCTCTCGTCGACGATGCGCTCCCAGCTCTCGGCGTCGAGATCGGCGACGAAGGCGTCGTATCCCTCGGTGTGGTGCGCGATGAAGTCGTGCGCGAACAGCTTGCCGCTGGCGGCGCGATCGGCCGCCAGCATCTCTTTCATGATCCCCTTCAGCAGCGCGACGTCGCCGTTCACGCGCACCGGCAGGAACAGGCACGCCAGCGGCGTGCCGGCGCCGAGCATCGCCAGCGGCTCCTGCGGGTTCTTGAAGCGAATCAGGCCGGCCTCGGGCAGCGGGTTGACGCTGACGATCTTGCAGCCGGCGCGCGCCGCCTTCTGCAGCTCGGTCAACATGCGCGGGTGGCAGGTCCCCGGGTTCTGGCCGATGACGAAGATGCTGTCGGCCTGCTCGAAGTCCTCGATCGTGACCGTCGCCTTGCCGATGCCGATGGTCGCCGTCAGCCCCAGGCCGCTCGATTCGTGACACATGTTCGAGCAGTCGGGCAGGTTGTTCGTCCCCAGCTGGCGCGCGAACAGCCCGTACAGGAACGCCGCCTCGTTGCTCGCCCGCCCCGAGGTGTAAAACACCGCCTCGTTCGGCGAGGCCAGCGCGCGCAGCTCGCGCGCGATCAGCGCGAAGGCGTCATCCCAGGTGATCGGCTGGTAGTGATCGGCGCCGTCGCGCCGGATCATCGGGTGGGTGATGCGTCCCTGCTGCTCCAGCCAGTAGTCGCTCTTGCCCAGCATCTCGGTGATGCCATGACGCGCGAACAGCTCGGGCGTAGCGCGCGCGCGGGTCGCCTCGCTGGCAACCGCCTTGGCGCCGCTCTCGCAAAACTCGGCCGCCTTGCGCTTGCCGTCGGGATCGGGCCAGGCGCAGCTCGGGCAGTCGAAGCCGTCCTTCTGGTTCAGCGCCGACAGCGTACGCAACGTGCGGCGCGGCCCCATGCTGCCCACGCCGCGGCGGGTCGTCTCCCAGATCGAACGGAGACCGGCAGCCGCCAGGCTGCGCTTGCCGACGCGCGCCGCCTGCTCCTCCAGCGGCGGCTCGGCGCCGGGGATCCCTTGCGCGCGATCGGCGCCCGCGACGGCCGGCGCGGCGTCGACCTGCTGCTGCGCGGGGGCGCTGTTTTCATCGTGGCCATGCTCGGGCAAGATTGAACCTCTACCGAGTGCAACCTATATACGGTCCCGCCGCCCGCAAGGCGAATCGGCGGCCCCACTCCCGAAAGCCTTTCATGCAACGTTCACTGCGCTTCTGGTTCTTGGTCCTCGCTGGGATCGCGCTCCCCGCCGCCGGCTGCATCGTGCAAGGCAACCCGGCGGGGGTGCCCGGTGCGACGACGTCGCGTCCCCCGTCGTCCCCACCGTCGTCGCCGTCGCCGTCGCCGTCGCCGCTGGGGGGGCCGCTGACCGTGCTCGACTGGGACGGCCACCGCGCGGCCGTCTCGTTCACCTTCGACGACGCCCAGCCGTCCCACATCGCGCACTACGCCGAGCTGCAGGCGGCGGGCGCGCCGATGACCTTCTACCTCAACAGCGGCGACCCGTCGCCGGCCGGCTTCGACGCGGCCTGGGCGCGAGCGGCCCGCGACGGGCACGAGCTCGGCAACCACACCACCCACCACTGCCACGCCGACAGCGACGCCCACCTCAGCGGATGCATCATGGGCGCGTCGCTCGCCGGCGCCGCTGCCGAGATCGAAGACACCGCTGCCTACATCACGCGGCACTACCCGCAGAGCGCGGTCTGGACCATGGCGTCGCCGTTCGGTGACAACGGCTGGGTCGGTCCGGCGCGGGCTCAGGTGTTCATCAATCGCGGCGTCGCGGCCGGCATGATCGCGCCGGGCGACGACACCGATCCGTTCAACCTCCCCGTCCACATGGCGGCCGCCGGAGAGACCGCCGCCAGCTTCGACCGGTTCACCGACCAGGCACGCGCCGGCGGGAAGTGGCTGATCTTTGTCTTCCACACGATCTCACCCACCACCGCCAACTGGTACAACCCGGTCGCGATCGCCGATGTCGTCGGCAGCATGCGCCACCCGCTGGCCCTCGGCGACGTCTGGGTCGACACCGTCGCCCACGTCGGTGCCTACTGGCGCGGCCAAAAGATCCTCGCGGCGGCGCCGGTCTCGTCGACAGACGCCGGTATGACCTGGACCTGGTCCTTGCCGCCCCACTTCCCGCCGGGGCGGCACTTACGGGTTACCGTGAGCGGGGGCACGCTCAGCCAGAAGAGCGCCCGCGGCCAGGACGACAGCGACCCCCGGCCGCTGGCGCGCGGGCCCCGGGGCGAATATCTGGTCGCGCTCGACGCCGGCTCGCTCACCTGGTCGCGCTGAGCTGATCCGCCGAACCGAATCTGGGAATCCAAGAAGAACCTGCGCCACCCTGCGCCCGACGGAGCGCGACCATTGCCCGACCGCGACTCCTCTTCTCTCGGGGCCGCCCGACGGATAAAATGAACCGGCACGATGTCTGTTGCCCCCGACGCGAACCGGCTCCAGGTGCTGCGGTCGACGCAGTTGCTCGACTCCGAGCCGGAGCCGGCGTTCGACCGCCTGACCCGCCTCGCCGCCAACTTGACCGGCGCCCCGATCGCGCTGGTCAGCCTGGTCGATGACCGCCGTCAGTTCTTGAAGAGCTCGTTCGGCTTGAAGGAACCGCAGGCGACGCAGCGGGGAACCGCGCTGTCCCACTTGTTTTGCCGTCACGTCGCCCACGACCGCGCGCCCCTGCTGGTCGCCGACGTACGTGAGCATTCCGCGCTGCGCGACAACCCGGTCATCCGCGACCACAACGTAATCGCCTACGCCGGCGTCCCGCTGGTGATCGACGAAGAGGCGATCGGCGCCTTGTGCGTGATCGACGACAAACCCCACGTCTGGCACGCCGACAGCATCCGCGTGCTGGAGGACCTCGCCGCCTCGGTGGTGTCGGAGATCCGCCTGCGGATGGCGCTGCGCGACGTCACCGACAAGAAGCGGGACATCGATTTCTCCGCGGCGCTGGCGCGCAACCTGCCGCGCGGCGCGGTGGTGCTGTTTGATCGCGAGCTGCGCTGCCTGGCGGTCGAGGGCGGCATGCTGCGCGCCGACGGCGTGTCACCGCGGGCGCTGATCGGCCGATCGATGCGCGACATCGCCGGCTACTCGGCCGGCGATCCAGGCTTCGATCGCGTCGAGGAGCTATATCGCCGGGCCCTGGCGGGCGAGACCGTGGTGACCGATTTCGAGAATGGCGGCCGCATGCTGGCGCTGACCGCCGCGCCGGTGCGCGACGCCGCCGGAGAGATCATCGCCGGCATCGTGCTGGCGATGGACGTGACCCACGAGCGCCAGCTCGAGACCGCGCTCCGCCGCAGCGAGCAGATCCACCGCGCCATCGTGCAGAACCTGCCCAACGGCGCGGTCTTCATGTTCGACCGCGACCTGCGCTACGTCAGCGCCGATGGACCGTTGCTGCCCGAGATGATGCGCCGGACCGACCTCGACAGCATCGTGGGTCGCCGGGTGGCCGACATCGTCGCGCCGGTGAACCGCGACGCCGTGCTCGAGCAGTACCGGCGCGCGCTGGCCGGGGAACGCAGCAACTCCGAGATCGAGCGCGACGGGCGCTTCTTCGAGGTCAGCGTCGTCCCGATCTTCGAGGGCGACCAGATCAACTACGCGCTGGTCTCGTCGTACGACGTCACCGATCGGCGGCGAGAAGCGGTGGAGCTGCGGCAAGCGCGCGACTCCTTCGCGCGCGAGCAGGCGCTGCTGGACACCGCGCTGGCGCACATCGCCGACGGCGTCGCGCTGATCGACGCTGACCGCCGCATCCTGGTGGCCAACCGCGCCTTCGGCGAGATGATGGCGCTGCCGGTCGATCAGGTGATGGGGCTGTCGCGCGAGCGGTTCGTGCGCCACGTCGCGCCGCTGCTGGCGACGCCGGAGGGATTCGCCGAGGCGATGGCGGCGCAACCGGAGAACGTCAGCCAGGAGTTCGTGTTCGCGCGCCCGCGGCGCCGGATCCTCACCCGCACCTGGACCAGCGTCGCCACGGGCAGCGGCGACGGGATCCTGGTGACCTGGCACGACGTCACCGCCGAGCGCGATCTGCTGCGCCAGCGTGAGGAGATGCTGATGGTCGACGCGCTGACCGGCATCCCCAACCGGCGCGCCGGTGAGACCGCGCTGCGTACCGAGCAAGACCGCATGCAGCGCGCCGGCACGCCGATGAGCGTGGCCCTGCTGGATATTGATCACTTCAAGAAGGTGAACGATCTGTTCGGGCACGCCACCGGCGACAAGGTGTTGCGCATCGTCGCCGGCACGCTGGCCGGCCAGGCCCGCCTGACCGACACCGTTGCGCGCTGGGGCGGCGAGGAGTTCCTGGCGGTCGTCAACGTCCCGCTCGAGGGGGCGCGCGTCTTTTGCGAACGGATGCGCGCGGTGGTCGAGAAGCTGCGCTGTCCTCCGGTGGACCGGATCACGATCTCGATCGGCATCGCCGAGGTCGGCCCGGGCGAGGGCCTCGCCGACGCCCTCGCGCGCGCCGACAAGCGCCTCTATGAGGCGAAGAACAGCGGGCGCAACCGCGTCTGCTCCTGACGCCGACACTTTTTTTGCCCCGCGGAAGGGCGGTGGCCTTAGATTCCGCCCATGAGCGATCTCAAGACCCATTTCGGCGGCTGTCAGTGCGGCAAGGTTCGCTACGAGGTGCGACTGGATCTCAGCGCGCCGGTCATCTCCTGCAACTGCTCGATGTGCGGGCGCGCGGGGACTCTGCTGACGTTCGTCCCCGCGGCGCACTTCAAGCTGCTGTCGGGCGAGGACAACCTCACCGACTACCAGTTCAACCGCCACGCGATCCACCACCTCTTCTGCCGGACCTGCGGCATCAAGTCCTTCGCGCGCGGTAGCGGCAAGGATGGCCCGACCGTCGCCGTCAACGCGCGCTGTCTCGACGACATCGACGTCGCCCAGCTCACGATCATGCCGTTCGACGGGCGCAGTCGCTGAGCGCGCTCAGGCAGCGTCCGGGGCGTCGGCACCGGCGCCGGCGCTGGCGCGGCGCGGCGGCGGCCGCAGGATATAGAGATCCTTGGGCTGCTCGCCGCCGGCGGGCAGCCGCATCTGGTACCGGACCGGGCGGCGGTGGTCGGCCAGCTGCTTCTCCGGGTTGTAGACGCTGTTGAAGCGCCAGAGCATGCGCAGGAAGTTGGTCTGGCCGCGCGCCACCAGCTTGGCGGTCAACAGCGCCGTGTCCTTCAGCGCCGACAGGCCGAGGTGCTTGGTGTTGAGCACGCGCTGCGTGCGCACCAGCTCCTCGTAGAACTGCGGCAGCGGCAGGCGGGTCGGCAGCACGGCGTGCTGGATGTCGAACAGACGGTAGTCGCGCGTCGCCAGGTTGCGCCCTTGCTCGAGGAAGGTCTCGGTGCCGGGGTAGGGGGTGTTGACGCTGATGTTCACGATCTCGGGGACCGAGAGCGCCCACTCGCGGATGGCGCGAAAGCGGTCGGTGGTCCAGTCGGGATCGGCGATGATGTTGATCGCGACCGTTATCCCGAGCGAGCGCGCGAAGTCGAGCGCCTCGAAGTTGGTCGACAGCTTGACCCGCTTGCGGTGCAGCTCCAGCGCCTCCTGGTCGACCGCCTCGACGCCGATGAACATGTACTCGAGGCCGAGCCGCTTCCAGTACTGGAACACCTCTTTGTTGCGCAGCAGCACGTCGCCGCGGGTCTCGAGGTAGTACTTCTTGCGCACGCGGCGCTTCTCGAGCTCGCGCCCGATCGCGAACCCGTGGTCGGCCTGGATGAAGGCGACGTCGTCGACGATGAAGACCCCTGGCTCCTGGATGCGCGCAAGCTCGTCGGCGCAGCGCACCGGGTCGAGGCGACGATAGCTGCGGCCGTAGAACGTCCAGGCGCTGCAGAACGAGCAGTCCCACGGGCATCCGCGCGTGAACTCGATCGAGGCGGCGGGATCGAGCACGCCGATGAAGTACTTGCGCCGGCGCGGCAGCAGATCACGCGCCGGCATCAGCGCGTTGAGGTCTTTCACCAGCTCGGGTGGCGGCCCTTCGCCGGCGGTCGTCACCACGCCGGGCAAGGTGTGCAGCGCGCTGCGATCGTCGCGCCCTGCCTCGAGCAAGCGCGGCGTGATCTCTTCCCCCTCGCCCTTCACGACGCAGTCGATCGCGCCATGGGCGTGCTCGAGGATCTCGGACGCGGTGAACGAGGCGCTATGGCCGCCAACGAAGATCAACGCGTGCGGCAGGCGGCGGCGGGTCTCCTTGGCCAGGTCGATGACTTCGGGGATGTTGGCCAGGTAGTTGACCCCGAACGCCACCGCGTCGGGGCGCCACTCGTCGAGCGTGCGCCGGTAATCGTCGGGCGACGATACTTGCAGATCGATGATGCGCACCTTGTGGCCGGCCTGGCGCGCCGCCGCGGCGCACAGCTCGACGCCAAGCGGCTCGAGGCGCAGGAAGATCTCGGTGTACATGAGACCGCTCGGATGACAGAACAGAACTCTCACGTGACGCCGCCTCCCGATCGGCGCGCACTCGGGGCGAGTGACGCGCCGTCACTCTGGAGTTAGCTACGGGCGCGCGCGGGCGCGATGCAGGCGAGTCGGTATTCTTGCGGCCCGGCCTCAGGCCTCAGGCCTCAGGCGTCGTTTTCGTCAGAAGTCCGAGGCCCGAGGTCCGAGGCCCTTAACGGAACGGCATCGAGCTTAGTGGGTGATGTCGAGGCCCGGCGACAGCGCGTGGCCTCGGATCATCAGATGACCGTCGACGATGGGGGGGCCGGCGTAGAAGGAAAAGAAGGCCTGCGCGATGAGGGGCGGCGCGCCGGTCAAGCCGGCGGTCTGGATCGTCCGTTCGCCGCCGGGGGGCAGAATGATCGGCTTCTGCGGCGGCGTGTTTGGCGCGAGCGGCAGCATGGCGACGCGGGACCAGACCAGCGGCGGCGCGGTGAAGCCGGGGCGCTCGGGCGGGTTCGGCGCGACGCGCACGCCCAGGCCGTGGTCGCGCTCTTGACCCGGTTCGCGGGCGAGCATCTCGAGATCGGGGACGGCGACCGTCTCGGTGCCGACGTTCTTGATCTTGATGGTAAAGGCGGCCGGCGTGCTGCCCTCTCCCTTCTGGGCCTGCAGCTCGATACGGATGGCCTGGAACGGATGCTGCGCGGTCGCCCCGACCGCGTCGTCCAGCAGCGACAGCAGCTTCTCCAGCTTGTCGAGGATCGCCATGTCGCGACTCGAGAACGAGGCCGCGACGCTCTTGGCGCCATGCTTGGCGCGTATCTGGATCACGCTGGTGCCGGGGCCGCCGCCGGTGCCGGTCGGGATGTGCGCCAGGTCGGCGTGGCCCAGCGTCGCGCGCAGATCGGTGATCAGCGCCGGCGCGAGCGTGGTGCGGAAGGTGCCGAGCGCCTCGCCCCCCTCGGGCGACGTGGGCTGATGGCGATTGAGAAACGCCGCCCGCGTCGCCAGATCGATCCGCAGCCGCGTCTCCGTCTCGTGCAGGCCGAGGCCGAGGTCGGGCCCGCCCTCGGTCGTGTACTCCAGGCTGTCGAACTCGGGGACTTTCGCAGGTGTCTCTGACATGACGGCCCTTCGTTTGGTGGGTGAGGTGCGGCCCGAGGCTGGCGGCGCTGACAGAAACGCAAGCGACGCGGCGAGGATCGCGATCCCGCCGACGCCCCCGACGCTGGTGGCGCGGCGGTTCACGGCGGCACCACGAGATACTCGTAGGTCTTGCCGTAAGCGGTCTTGACCGCGTCGGTGAAGGCTTTGCAGATCTCGCGAAAGTGCCGCACCTTCACCTTGGTCAGGTTCTGACCCATGATCGAGTCGGCATCGATGCCATTGACCGCGCCGTCGCTGTTCAGGGTCGTGTCGATCGCCGCGCCGGCGTATTCGTCGGGGTTGCCCAGGTGGTGGCCAAATTCGTGCGCGGCGACGGCGATGCGGGTCTCGCCCAGAAACAGCAGGGAGTCGTTCGAGCGGATGTTGCCGTCGGCGATGATCAGCATGCCGGCGGCGAAGTTGGCCTGCTTGGAGAAGGTGACCGCCGCCTTCGTCGTGTGACGGCAGCACTTCTTGTCGCTGCTCTTGCAGTCCTTGCGCTTGAAATCGAACTTGCCGGTCCAGGTGGTCTTGATGTTGTTCGTCCAGCCGGTGATCGTGCTCTGCTTGTCGGGCGCGTCGACGTTCCAGTCGGTGAAATTCTCGGGCCAGGTGCCGCCGTACTGGCAGGTGAACGACGTGCCTTGCTTGTAGAACCCGACCGCGAAGTTGTTGCTGTCGGCGAGGACGAAGCCGGCCGGCAGGCTCTGCCAGGCGGCGCCGTCCCAGAACTTCTTGCTCAGGCCGGCGCTTTTCATCCAGCGGTAACCGTTCCAGGTCAGCTGCCCGTCCAGCAGGCCGCCGGTGCCCGCGGGCGCCTTGTTTCCCAGCTTCACCACCTCGCCGCCCCAGCCCTGGACGTACTTGATGTCGCTCTCGATCAGCACGACGGCGTCGGTGAGCGAGAGCTCGAAGTGGGTTCGACCGGCAACGTGCGCGACCTTGGCGAACTGGGTGACGAATTTGATGGTCAGCGGTTTGGGCGACTTCTGCCCGCCCGCCAGCGCGTCCATCTTCAGATCGGGCGCCAAATGGGCGCCGGCCCCCTTCGCAACCGGCAGGATGTTCTTGATGGTCCAGTGGGCGGTGAAGGCGTCGCCGGAGACCTTCGCCGACACCGACTGGGTCTGCGATCCCCCCTGCTCCTGGAGCTTGACCTCGATTGCCTCGTCGTTGGCGTAGTTCTCGGTCTTTCCGTTGGCGGTCGTGTCCTCCGAGCACCATGCCTCGGCGACCGCCCACTCGATCGAGACCACCTTCTTCTTGGTCTTGGGCTCCGGCTTGGGTTTGGGGGCGGGCTTGGGCTCGGGCGCGGGCGGCTTGGGATCGGTCCCGCCGCCGCCGCCCGGCGCCTTCTGGGGGGCGATCGCCAACATTACCACGACGCCGCGCTCGATGAAGCCGCGCAACGACGTCAGCAGATCGGGCGCGCTGATGCGCGCCAGGTCGACCGGCGCCAACCCGCACGCGATCAGGATCTGACGGACGACGGTCTGATGCGCGCCGCTTCGATCGAGACGCGCGCCCAGCGCCGCCGTCAGAAACGCCAAGGCCTCGGCAGGGGAGGTCGCCTTGGTCGTGGCCGGCTTGTCCAGCTCCGACCGGTGGACGAACGTCGCATCACCGTCGAGTCCCCGGCCCGGGAGAGTCCAGCGGCCCCACATCTTAGACCATGAAGCGGGATCTTCGCGTCGAGGTCAACCTTCTTCCACCAGTGCCGTTCGGCATCGCACCAGTGCCGTTCGGCATCGCACCAGTGCCGTTCGGCATCGCACCAGTGCCGTTCGGCATCGCACCAGTGCCGTTCGGCATCGCACCAGTGCCGTTCGGCATCGCACCAGTGCCGTTCGGCATCGCACCAGTGCCGTTCGGCATCGCACCAGTGCCGTTCGGCATCGCACCAGTGCCGTTCGGCATCGCACCAGTGCCGTTCGGCATCGCACCAGTGCCGTTCGGTGTTGCGGCGGTCGTCCGAGCTGCCGTCATTGCGGCGCGTGGGGAAATCTCTCGCGCAGCCAGGCGACCAGTTGCTGCATCTCCGTCGCGTCGAGCTTGCCCTTGAACGAGGGCATCAGGCTGGGGCCCTCCTCGATGGCGCGCACGATCTCTTGATCGGTGAGGCCCGGCACCCTCTTGGCCAGGTTCGGTCCGCGCAGCGTTCCGGTGCCGTCCCCATTGTGGCACTTGTAGCAGTTCACCTCCTCGTGGATCCGGCCGTTGAACAGCGCCTCGCCCGGCGAGCTGGCGGGCGTCGGGCGCAGCGGGGTTCCGGCGCAGCCGATCAGGAAGACCGATGCCAACACCGGTACAACGCCGGACAGTACGAAGGACAGCGGTCGGCTTCGGGTGATCATGCAGCGTGCTCCTTGGCGAAGATGCTTCGATCCGCCCGTGGGGGTGCACCGAAGCTACGCCAAGACCCGGTGCCGACTCAAAGGAAACTGCTACTTGACCTCGACCACCTCGTAGCGGTCCTTCCCGTCCTGCTGGATCGGCTGGTAGTAGGTCTCACCGAACTTCACGTACTTCTGGTCGCCGATCGTCACCTCCTCGCCGCCCTCGGGCAGGTGCTCGACGACGGTGCCGGCGGTTGGCGCCACGACCTTGTAGCCGCTGCCGGTTTTTTCGTAGTACGTGCCGCCGTAGTAGTAGTTGTTGTTGACCACGACGGTCCCGGGGGGCACCGCCGCGACCGTCGCCCCAACCGGCGCCGTCACGACGGCAAAGCCGCCGTTGGTCGGCGCATACCAGACCCCTTGGTCGTAACGGTACTGCTGGTTGGCGACGCTCACCACGATCGCTGTCGCAGCGACGGTCGCGACGAATGCACCGAAAGGATGAAAGGCCGGGCCCCAATAGTAGGGGCGATAGGCGTGGTAGCGATACGGATGGTAGGCGTAGTAGCGGCGGCCTCCGTAGGCATACGGCGGACGGCCGTAGGGACGCGGCGCCGGGCGCACGACGGTGTTGTGGTGGCCATGGATCTGGCTGCTGCCGCCGTAGCTGGGTCGGCTAACCGTCGACGGTCGGCTCTGCGTGGTCGGTCTCGAGTAGGTGGCTCCGCCGCCGTGGTATCCGCCGCTGTGGTACCCGCCGCTGTGGTACCCGCCGCTGTGGTACCCGCCGCCGTGATATCCGCCGCCGCTGCCAGGGTGCCCGCCGCCGCCTCCTCCGCGGTTTCGCGCGAAGCCCGGCGCAGTCGAGCTGACGACCAGCGACGTGCTGAGCACCAGCACCGACGGCAATCGCCGCAGCAGCGACGACGGTCCCCGTGCCTCTCGATTCATGCAAGAGAAGCGCATCCGACTCCTTCTCCAAGCTGGACGTCGCATCGTTCTCAGCCGGACCGGCCTTGTGTGGCAGCGGTCACTCACAAACCTGATATCGCCTCCAGGCGTCGCAAGCGCGAGCGGGCCGGATTCAACGGTCAGCGCGCGAATCGATCTACCCGCTACCCGCCGCGACGAAGATCGGGACGCCCGTTTGCGACGGCGCCACCGGCGGGGGCGCGCTCCTCCGGCGGCTGGGTCTCCAGCGACCAGCCGCCGACCGACTGGTCGAGCGCCGCCTGATCCTCGGCGAATTGCTTCTCCAGTTGCTCGCGGCCGGCCTTCGCCGCCGACAGCCGTCGCGTCTCATCGCCGAAGATCGGCAGCATCTCATCCAGCACCCGGACATTCTGGCGCCTGAACCGATCGGCCCGCTCGCGCGCCTCGTACCGCCCGATGCCCAGGCGTTCCAGCGCGCGCCGCCCGGTGCGCAGCGCCGCCTCGAAGGTCTCGCGTTCGATGATGTCGACGCCGCGCCGCCGCAGCTCGACCCAGTGGCTGACGTTGCGCGCGCGCGCCACGATCGTCAGGTGGGGAAAATGCTGGCGGACGACGTCGACCACCTTGGTGCTGGCGGCGACATCGTCGACGGCGACCACCAGTAGCCGCGCCTCCGCCGCGCCGGCGGAGTGCAGGAGATCCAGGCGGGTGACGTCGCCGTAGAAGACGCGAAAGTCGAGCTTGCGCAGGAAGGCGATCTGGTCGGGGTCGTGGTCGAGCACGGTGGCGCGAATGCCGGAAGCAAACAGCAAGCGCCCCACGATCTGTCCGTATCGGCCGAAGCCGGCGATGATCACCGGCGCGCCCTGCGGCTCGATCGCATCGGCGGGCCGCACCTTGTTCTTCCCGGCGCGCGCCGCGATGGCGTCGCGGGCCAGCAGCGCCAGCGGCGTCAGCCCCATCGACAGCGCCACCACCAGCGTGAGGATCGCGTCCCATTGCCCCGGCAACAGCCGCGCCTGGCCGGCGACGCCGAACACCACGAACGCGAACTCGCCCCCCTGCGCCAGCAGCGCGGCGAACAGCCAGCGCTCGCTGGCGGCGATGCCCAGCGGGCGGCCGCCCAGGCGCAGCGCCCCGCCCTTGAGCAGGGTGAAGCCGATCACCAGCGACGCGATCAGCAGCGGCCGGCTGGCGATCAACCCGAAGTCGATCGACATGCCGACCGCGATGAAGAACAGGCCCATCAGCAGCCCCTTGAAGGGCTCGATGTCGGTCTCCAGCGCGTGCCGGTACTCCGACCCGGCCAGCAGCACCCCGGCCAGGAAAGCGCCCAGCGCCATCGAGACCCCCGCCGCGGCCATGATCAGCGCGATGCCGATCACCAGCAGCAGCGCAAATCCGGTGAACACCTCGCGCAGGCCGGTGCGCGCGATGATGCGCATCAGCGGCCGGGTCAGGTAGCGACCCAGGATGACCACCAGCGCGACCGCGCCGACGACGCGACCAAGGGCGAGCAGCCCACCCGTCGTTGTTGTTGCCTTGGTGCCGACCGCCAGCAGGGGAACCAGCGCGATCAGCGGAATCGCGGCGATGTCCTGGAACAGCAAGATCGAGAACGCGGTCCGGCCCATGGGCGACGCCAGCACCCCGCGCTCGCGCATGGTCTGAACCGCGATCGCCGTCGACGACAGCGCCAGCGCCAGCCCGGCGATCACGGCCGCCTGCCAGGGCAGCCCGAGGGCGATCCCGGCGATCGCCAGCGGGCCGCCGCAGATCAACATCTGCAACAGGCCGCCGCCGAAGACCGACCGGCGCATGCTCCACATCCGCGCCGGATCGAGCTCGAGGCCGATGAGAAACAGCATGAGGACGACGCCGAAGTCGGCGAAGTTGATGATCGCCTTGACGTCGCGCACCAGGCGCAGGCCCCAGGGGCCGATCACGCACCCGGCGATCAGATAGCCGAGCACCGAGCCGAGTCGAAGGCGGCTGGCGAGTGGCACGAACACCACCGCGGCCGCGAGGTAGATCATCGCGGCGACGAGCAGGCTGTGGTCACTCATGCGGGCGCTCCACGGCCTGCGTCTCCGTCCGCCCGTGGCGGCGCCGACAGCTCGGACGCCAGCGCGGCGATCCGGCGCCGGTAGGTGGCGGCGGCCTCGCGCAACTCGTCGGGCCTCAGACGGTGTGCGCCGTGAACCACCATCGGCGGGTCGACCCAGCGCATGCCGCAGAAGCGCGCGATCTGGGAGATCGCGGGCACGAACGCCTCGAAGGGGTGGCCGTGCATCTCGCCCGGCTGATACGTCGAAGGGGACCCGCCGGTCGTGGGCGCCCACAGCACCGGCTTGCCACGCAGCGCGCCGGCGCCTTCGCCGTACGCCCAGCCGGGGGCCAGCACCTTCTCGAACCACTGCGCCAGCAGCGCCGGCACGCCGTACCAGTAGAACGGGCACTGCCACACGACGACGCCGGCTTCGAGCAGTGCCTGCTGTTCCGCCTCGACGTCGATGTCGAAGTCGGGGTAGAGCGCATAAAGCGAGCGCACCTCGAGGCCGGGCAGGTCGCGCACGCCGTCGAGCAGGACACGCCCGGCCCGCGACCGATTCGGGTACGGATGCGCGTGGATCAGCACGACGGTTCGCTTCACCGACGGACCATAGCGTATGTCCGCGCAGCCATCGAGGCCGCTTCATGCGCCAAGTCCATCATCAGGAGTGTATTTGAGCGCGCGATGGTCGGTTTGGGCTAGCCTCACGCCATGAAGCTCAAGAAACTCACGACGCTGCTGATCGTCGACGCGATCGAACCCGCGCTCGGCACCTGGCGGAAGCTTGGCTACGAAGTGACGGTTCGGGTGCCCGAGCAGGGGACGCTCGGCTTCGTGATCCTGGTCGGGCCGGCTGGGGAGATCATGCTGCAGACGCGCGCCAGCCTGGCCGAGGATCTCCCTGCCGTGGCCAAGCTTGCGCCGAGCCATCTCTTGTACGGCGACGTCGATTCGCTGCCGCAGGCGGAGACGGCGCTGTCCCACGCCACGGTCATCGTCCCGCGCCGGAAGACCTTCTACGGCGCGACGGAGATCTGGTGGCGGCTGCAAGACGGCGGAGAAGACGGCGTGGTGTTGGGATTGAACGAGAGCGCCGACTGAAACGCGGCCATCGGCGTCGGTACGCTCATTCGCGCTGCCAGGCGGGCTTGGCGGCGTAGACCTCGCGGTAATAGTCGGCGAGCGCCAGTTGCGCCGCGGCTGCCTCGTCGCACAGCACCGTCGCCCACGGGTGGAGCTGCAGCGCGGAGGCCGGCACCAGCGAGGTCAGGGGGCCCTCGACAGTGCGGGCCAGGGCCGCGGCCTTGCGCGCGCCGGTCGCCAGCAGCAAGCAGCGCCGCGCCGAGAGGATCGTCGCGATCCCCACGGTGATGACGTGGCTCGGCACCGGCTCGGCGCCGAACGCCGCCTGATTCACGGCGCGCGTGCGCGCCGAAAGGGTCTTGATGCGCGTGCGCGAACCGAACGACGACGTCGGTTCGTTGAACGCCAGGTGGCCGTCTTCGCCCAGGCCCAGCAGCGCCAGGTCGAGCCCGCCGGCGGCGGCGATGGCCGCCTCGTAATCCGCGCAGGTCGCGGGAACGTCGGCGGCAAGCCCGTCGGGCACATGCACGCGCGCGGGCGTGAGGTCGACGTGGCGAACCAGCTCGTCCTCCATGTAGCGGCGGAACGAAGCGGGGTGATCGGCCGCGAGCCCGACGTACTCGTCGAGGTTGAAGGTGGTGGCGCGCGCGAATGACAGCCCTTCGTCGTGGTGCATCCGGCGCAGCTCCGCGTAGAGCGCCCGCGGCGTCGACCCCGTCGGCAGCGCCAGCACCGCGTCCGGCTTGCGCCCGAGCAGGTTCGCCATCAGCCGCGCGCCGTGCGCGCACGCGGCGTCCGCCGACGGAAAGATCACGACCTCCATCCCTTCTTTTACCGTACCGCGCCGCACGCCGCCGCAAAAGCGGCGCCCATTCCGGTCCGCGTTGATCGGCGGACCCCTCACCCTGGCCCTCTCCCCGGAAGACCGCGGAGAGGGGACAGGAGGGGGATCGGGTGGGATCGGGTGTCAGCACATTGAGCGTGGAACCGTGGACGACCGTCCTCCGATCCTCTTCCCGATCCGATCCCCTCTCCCCGACAGACCAGGGTCCTCCGATCTTCTTCCCTATCCGATCCCCTCTCCCTCGTCCGCGGGGGAGAGGGCTAGTCCCCTGGAAACGGAGTTGCTAGCAAAATGACTCGCGGTGTGATCTACCTGGGGTATGGCGAGGACGGGACGACCGAAAGCTGAGTTGAGTGTTTCGGATATTGAGCGCGCCGAACTGGTGCGCCTTACCAACCGGGCACGGGTGAACCGAGATCTCGCGTTTCGCGCGAAGCTGATACTGGCTTGCGGCGAGGAACTGTCGAACACGATCGTCGCGCAGCAACATCGGACCACAAATCAGACCGTCGGGAAGTGGCGCAGACGCTTCATCGAGAGCCGGCTCGATGGCTTGTACGACGAGCCGCGCGTGGGAGGACCGCGGTCGATCTCGGACGAGGATGTCGAGGCCATCATCGTTCAAACGCTGGAGACGACACCGAAGGGGCAGACGCACTGGAGCACGCGAAAGATGGCGAAGAAGGCCGGGATCAGCCACACGATGGTCGGCCGCATCTGGCGGACGTTCGGGCTCAAGCCTCACGTTTCGCACTCGTTCAAGATGTCGCCAGATCCGCAGTTCGTGGCCAAGGTGCGTGACGTCGTCGGGCTGTACATGAATCCGCCCAGCAACGCGGTGGTGTTTTCCTTCGACGAGAAGTCCCAGATCCAGGCGCTCGAACGCGCGCAGCCGATCCTGCCGATGGACATCGGACAGCCCGAGCGCCAGACCCACAACTACATTCGCAACGGGACGCTCGATCTCTTCGCTGCGTTGAACGTGGCGACCGGCGAGGTCATCGCTCGCTGCAAGCAGCAGCATCGCGCCAAGGACTTCTTGGTCTTCCTTCGCGAGATCGACGAGCGGGTCGAACCTGGGCTCCAGATTCACGTCGTCTTGGACAACCTCTCGGCGCACAAGACACCGGCGGTCCACCGGTGGCTGCTCCGTCATCCCCGCGTCGAGTTCCACTTCACGCCGACGTACGCCTCGTGGCTGAACCTCGTCGAGCGTTTCTTCGGCCTGCTGACCGAACAGGCGCTCAAGCGTGGCTCCCACACCAGCATCCCTCAGCTCCGCGCGGCGATCCTCGAGTACGTCGAAGCGCACAACGAGAACGGCAAGCCTTTCAAGTGGACCAAGACTGCCGACGAGATCCTCGAGAAGATGCGGCGGTTCGGACTCCGCACCCAGCAGGTCCACGGCAAGTGACTTTTGATAGGAATCACCGATCCAGGGGACTAGCAGCCCGTGGCAAAAGTCTCCCGTCGCCGAAACGGGCGGAGCCAGCCCGTCTGCTGCGTTGCTCGTCGGTTAAATACGCGGAGTATTCGCCCTCCTCGCGCCTTGCAGCCGGGCCGGCTGCGCCCATTTCGGCTCGGTCCGACTTTCGCCACGGGCTGCTAGGGTGAGGGGTCCGCTCCGCGATCATAGGGGCGAGCCTCAGCCCGCCATCTTCACCGCCAGGTCGAGGAGCTTGCTCGAGTAGCCCCACTCGTTGTCATACCAGGCGACCAGCTTCACGAAGGTTGGGTCGAGCTGAAGTCCCGCCTTGGCGTCGAAGACCGAGGTGCAGGATTCGCCGCGCATGTCGGTCGACACGATCTGCTCGTCGGTGTACCCGAGCACGCCCTTGAGCGACCCCTCGGAAGCCCGCTTCATCGCGGCGCAGATCTCGTCGTACGTCGCCGGACGAACCAGCTCGCAGGTCAGATCGACGACCGAGACGTCCGACGTCGGGACGCGAAACGACATCCCGGTCAGCTTCCCCTTCAGCGCCGGCAGCACCTTGGTCACGGCTTCCGCGGCGCCGGTCGACGCCGGGATGATGTTCTCGAGGATGCCGCGCCCGAAGCGCCAGT
Source organism: uncultured Pseudomonadota bacterium (assembly GCA_963778795.1). Classification (GTDB taxonomy): domain Bacteria; phylum Myxococcota_A; class Polyangia; order Fen-1088; family Fen-1088; genus DASRQZ01. The sequence goes on from CAVZVU010000001.1 coordinate 1,622,408, forward strand.
CCTTTCCGGAGACGCCGTCGACCACCTTTTGCGTCGCCGTGGTGGCGTGAATCGTCGTCATGAGTCCGCGCTTGAGGCCGAAAGCGTCGTCGACGACCTTGGCCAGGGGCGCCAGGCAGTTCGTGGTGCACGACGCCGCCGAGACGATCGGCTGCCCCGCGTAGCGGTCGGTGTTGACGCCATAGACGAAGACCGGCGTGTCGTCCTTCGACGGCGCCGAGATGATGACCTGCCGGGCGCCGGCGCGGAGGTGACCCTGGGTCTTTTCCTGGGTCAGGAAGATGCCGGTCGATTCGATCACCACGTCGGCGGCGACCTCGCCCCAGGCCGACGCCGCGGGATCCTTCACCGCGGTCGCGCGGATCGACCGTCCGTCGACGATCAGGCTGCCGTCCCCTGCCGCCACCGAGTGTCCGAGCTTGCCGTGCACCGAGTCGTGCTTCAGCAGGTAGGCCAGCTGGGGCAGCTCGAGGAGATCGTTCACCGCGACCACCTGAACATCGCGGCGCTCCAGCGCGGCGCGGAACGCCATTCTCCCGATCCTGCCGAATCCGTTGATGCCGATCTTGATCATGAGCGACAGCTCCTCCCTGATTGATGTCCTGGTTGAATAGCGCGAAAGCGCCCTGGCCCGAAGGACAATGACATTGCGTTTTCAGCCAGGCCTGCCAAGCTGGCAACATGGCTGGCAACATGGCTGGCAACATGGCTGGGAAGATGCGGCGCTCGACGAAGCGGGTCTGGTTTCTCGTCGCTCCCCAGACCGGCCTCATCAACATCGCGGGTCCCTGGGAGGTGCTCGGTCATACGAATGACATCCTCGGGCGCACGGCCTACGACCTCCAGCTGGTCGGGCCGACCTCGCCCGCCGTGCCGACGCGCCACGGGCTGGTCGTCGGGGGAGTGCGACCGCTGCCGAGAAACCCTGAACGCCTACCGGATCTCGCTGTCGTGGCCGGCGGATCGCCGCGCCTGCCGGTGCCCGAAGGCAACGCCCGCGTCGCCGTCTGGCTCCGCCGGCATCACGCGCGCATTCCGACCATCGTCTCGATCTGCACCGGGGCGTTCATCCTGGGCGAGGCCGGGCTGCTCGACGGACGGCGCGCGACCACGCATTGGCTTCACCTCGCCGCCCTGCGGGCCAGGTTCCCGTCGGCCGAGGTCGTGGACGACGGCATCTTCGTCAAGGACGACCGGGTCTGGACGTCAGCGGGGGCGACGGCCGGAATCGACCTCACGTTGGCGCTGGTCGAAGAGGAGCACGGGCACGGCGTCGCCATGGCCGTCGCGAAGCGATTAGTCCTGTTTCTGCGCCGGTCCGGAAATCAGGCACAGTTCAGCTCGGCGCTTGCGCGCCAGGAGAAGGAGCCGGAGGCGCTGCACGACCTGTCGACGTTCGTTCTCGAGCACCTCGACCAGCCGCTGCCGGTGAAGCGGTTCGCGTCCCGCTTCGGCATGAGCCCGCGCACGCTGACCCGATGGTGTCGCGAGCACTTCGACGAGTCGCCCGCGGAGCTGGTGCGCCGCCTCCGGATCGATGAGGCGCGACGTCTGCTCGAGGAGACGGCCCTGCCGTTGAAGGACATCACCGCCCGCACCGGCCTGGGAGATGCGAGCACGATGTGGCGCGCGTTCACCCAGCGGCTCGGCGTCACCCCCGCCGCGTACCGACAGCGGTTCGCGTTTGCGAACGGCGCGACCGCGAACCGCTGATCCCTTGTCCGCGGCGCGCGCGCGCCGGCGTCTCCTTACTTCTTTGGCTCTGCTGCCTTCTCCGTCTTCTCTGCCTTCGTGTCTGCCTTGGCGGGCTTGGCCGCCTTCGCATCTTCCTTGGCCTCGATGGTGGTGGCCGTCATCCGGTACATGATCGTGACCTTCGCTCCCGGCTTGAGCTCGCCGGTGACCTTGGAGTCCTTGTCACGAGCGATCTCCCACTTCTCTTTCCCCTTCATGACCGTGATGGTGTCGGCGGTGACCTCCACGATCGGACCGGTGACCTGATAGGTCTTGGGCGCCGCCGCGAACACGGCGGTGGACGGAACGACGAGAGCGGTGACGAGCGTCAACATGCGCAGTGAAGTCTTCATCTGATGGCCCCTCCTGTTTGACCGGGGAAGATACGGGCACCGCCGAGGGGGTGCAAGACGCGCGACCCAGGTGAGGCCGCGCACCCGGGGTGATACAAACGTATCTAGATCGGCCCCCAAACGGTTCGGCGCCTTTTACGAGGCGTGGAGAAGGAAGACAACATGAGCTCCGACGAGATGACGGCCGGATCGACCGAGGTGGGCGGCACCCTGCGAGACGTGCTCTGGTACTTCCTGTACCTGGGTACCTTCGGTTTCGGGGGGCCGATCGCGCTTGCCGGGTACATGCAACGCGACCTGGTCGAGAAGCGCCGCTGGATCACCAGGAAGGATTACGTCGACGGTCTCGCCCTGGCGCAGCTCGCGCCGGGACCGCTGGCGGCTCAGCTGGCGATCTACCTCGGCTGGGCGAAAGGCGGGGTCTTCGGCGCCACCGCGGTCGCTGCCGCCTTCATCCTCCCCTCGTTCCTCATGGTGCTGGCGATCTCTGCCGCCTATGTCCGCTTCGGAGGTCTGTCCTGGATGCAGAGCGCGTTCTACGGCATCGGCGCCGCTGTCATCGCCATCATCGCGCGCAGCGCTCTCAAGCTGGTGAAGCTGACGCTGGGGAAGGATCGGTTGCTGTGGGCGCTCTTCGTCGCGAGCGCGCTCGCCACGGCCTGGACCGAGTCCGAGATCATCTGGCTGTTCCTCGCGTCCGGCGTGGTCGCGTTGCTCGTCCGCTCGAGACAGCTCCGGGGCCTGCCGCTCGCGTCGCTGCTGCCGCCGGGCACGCTCGCGATCATCGCGAGCGCCGCGACCACCGGCGCGGCCGTGACCTGGCCGCTGCTGGGCCGGATCGCGCTTTACTTCGCCGAGGCCGGCTCGTTCGTGTTCGGCAGCGGCCTGGCGATCGTCCCCTTCATGCACGGCGGCGTGGTGAACCAGTTCCACTGGCTGACGGAGCGGCAGTTCCTCGACGCGGTGGCGGTCGCCATGATCACCCCCGGTCCGGTGGTCATCACCGTCGCCTTCATCGGCTACCTGGTCGCTGGCCCCCTCGGCGCCTCGGCCGCGTCAGTCGGCGTCTTCCTCCCGTGCTACCTGTTCGTGATCATTCCGGCGCCCTATTTCCGGCGCTTCGCCGATAACCCGAAGGTCCGCGCGTTCGTCGACGGCGTCACCGCGGCGGCCACCGGCGCCATCGCGGGCGCCGCCTTTGTCCTCGGTCGACGGGCGCTCATCGATGTCACGACGGTGGCCATCGCGGTGGTCACCTGGTTCGTCTTCAACCGGTTCAAGAAGCTCCCCGAGCCGCTGGTCATCTTGGCCGCCGGCGTGGCGGGGTTGTTCTTGCGGAGAACGTGAGAACGCGAAAAGGGGTGGAGGGCCGCTCCCCTTCGACGTAGGTTGGGTGCTTGAAAGACGAGGGCGGCGGCGAAGATCGATTCCGGCTGCTGGTTGAGAGCGTCGTCGACTACGGGATCTTCATGCTGGACCTGGATGGGCGCGTCTCATCGTGGAATGCCGGCGCCGAGCGGATGCAGGGGTATGCGGCGAGAGAGATCATCGGAAAGCACTTCTCCGTGTTCTATCCACCGGAGGATGTCGCCTCGGGCAAATGCGAGCTGGAGCTCAAGGTCACCACCGAGGTGGGGCGCTTCGAAGACGAGGGCTGGCGGATTCGCAAGGACGGGTCGAGGTTCTGGGCGAACGTCGTCATCACCGCGATCCGAGACCGAGACGGTCGACTCGATGGGCTTCGGAAAGGTGACCCGCGACCTCAGCGAACGCCGGCACGCCGAGGAGGAGCTGAAGAGAAGCGAGGAGCGGCTGCGCCTGCTGGTCACTTCGGTCAAGGACTACGCCCTCTTCGTCCTCGACCCGACCGGGCACGTGGCGAGCTGGAACCCTGGTGCCGCGCGGCTCAAGGGGTATTCGGCTGGCGAGATCATTGGCCAGCATTTTTCTCGCTTCTACCCCGAGGAAGACGTTCGCGCCGGCAAGTGCGAGATGGAACTGCGGGAGGCCCAGCGGGTCGGGCGTTTCGAGGATGAGGGGTGGCGCATCCGGAAAGACGGCTCGCGCTTCTGGGCGAACGTCGTGATCACCCCCATCCGTGGCGAGGACGGCAACCTTGTCGGGTTCGCGAAGGTGACGCGCGATCTTTCGGAGCGAAAACGCCACGAGGAGGAGCGGCTCACCCTGGCCCGCACCGAAGAGGCGCGCCGGGTGGCGAAAGAAAACGAGGAGCGGGCGCGATCTCTCGCCGAAGAGCTGCGGCGTGCGCGCGACAAGGCAGAGGAGGCCACGCGGCTGAAGGACGAGTTCCTCGCGACCGTCGGCCACGAGCTCCGCACGCCGCTGAGCGCGATTCTTGGATGGGCCCGAATGCTTCAGGGCGGGGCGCTCGACCCGACCAAGACCGCGCGGGCGATCGACGCGATCGTGCGCAACGCCACCGCTCAGAACAAGATCGTCGACGACCTGCTGGACGTGAGCCGGATCGTCGCCGGCCAGCTGCGGCTGGATATCGACTTCGTCGACATCAGCCAGATCGTCAACGCGGCAGGCGACAGCATACGCGCCACGGCCGAGGCCAAGGGGGTCGCCCTACAGGTGGTGGCCAATCCGGAGGCTGGTGTGGTCAGGGGCGACAGCGGTCGCCTGCAACAGATCATGTGGAATCTGCTCGGCAACGCCGTGAAGTTCACGCCGCGAGGAGGCCGCATCGATCTCACGCTCCGGCGGATCGAGTCGTCGGTGGAGATCGAGATCGCCGATACCGGGAAGGGCATCGCGCCCGAGTTTCTGCCGCGCGTGTTCGAGCGCTTCGCGCAGCAGGAGGGGAGCCACACCCGAAAGGCGGGTGGGCTTGGTCTCGGCCTGGCCATCGTGAAGCATCTTGTCGACCTGCATGGCGGGACCGTGGCCGCCCACAGCGACGGCGATGGCCGCGGCGCCACCTTCACCGTGAGACTACCGCTCGCGCCGCTGCGCGCCTCTTGGGCCCCGAGCGCCGGCGGGGCTGCCCTCGCCATCGAGCAGGTCGCCTTTCCCTCCGAGCTCAAGGGCCTGAGGATCCTGGTGGTCGATGATGAGGCGGACGCTCGTCAGCTCCTGCAATCGGTGCTCGAAGGAGGCGGCGCCATCGTGAAGAGCGCCGCCAGCGGCGCCGAGGCCCTGGAGATGATCTGTCTGGAAAAGCCGGACGTGATCGTCAGCGATGTCGGCATGCCCGAATCCGACGGCTACGATTTCATTCGAAAGCTGCGCGCGCTGCCCCGCGAGCAGGGGGGACGAATTCCGGCGGTGGCGCTGACCGCCTACGCGCGCGCCGAGGACCGAAGGAAGGCGCTGCTCGCCGGCTTCCAGAACCATGCGGCCAAGCCGATGGATCCTCAGGAGCTGGTGGTCGTCATCGCCAATCTGGCCGGCCGGTAGCGTGAGGGGGACGAGGACGGCGGAGGACGAGGACGAGGACGAGGACGGGTAAAGTCATGGTGCTCCCGATGGCGCACCGGCCGGCCATCCGACAGTCTTGGCTGCACCGTCATCGCCATGAACCGATTCGACGCCATCATCGTCGGCGCCGGCCAGGCCGGTCCGTCGCTGGCCGGGCGGCTGACCGCGCGCGGGCATGACCGTCGCGCTGATCGAGCGGCACCTGTTCGGCGGCACCTGCGTGAACACCGGCTGCACGCCGACCAAGACCCTGGTCGCCAGCGCCTACGCCGCGCACCTGGCGCGCCGGGCCGCCGACTTCGGCGTGGTCGTCGACGGCGCCGGTCAGCGTCGACATGGCCCGCGTGCGCGCCCGCGCCGACGCGGTGGTCGCACGACGTCGCGCGCGGCGTCGAAGCGCTGGCTGCGCGCGATGCCTGGCTGCACGGTGATCCGCGGCCACGCCCGCTTCGAGGCGCCCGACGTCATCCGCGTGGGCGACGATCGGCTGACGCGCGCCGCGCATCTTCATCAACGTGGGCGGCCGCGCCGACGTGCCGCGCATGCCCGGCATCGATCGCGTGCCCCACCTCGACCAACAGCTCCGCTGCTCGCGCTCGACCGGCTGCCCGCGCACCTGGTGGTCGTCGGCGGCAGCTACGTCGGGCTGGAGTTCGCGCAGATGTACCGCCGCTTCGGCGCCGAGGTGACGGTCGTCGAGACGGCAGCCGCGCCTGATCGCCGCGCGAGGACGACGAGGTGTCGCGACGCGATCCGCGAGATCCTCGCGGCGAGGGCATCGCCGTCCGCACCTCCGCCGAGTGCATCCGCCTCGCGCCGCACGCGCCGCGGCGTCGCAGTGTCGGTCGACTGCGCCGACGGTCGAGCCCGAGGTGGTCGGCTCCGACGTCCTGCTGGCGGTCGGCCGCCGCCCGAACACCGACGACCTCGGCCTCGAGCGCGCCGGCGTGGCCACCGACGCCCGCGGCTACATCCAGGTCGACGACGAGCTGGCGACGAACGTGCCCGGCATCTGGGCGCTGGGCGACTGCAACGGCCGCGGCGCCTTCACCCACACGGCGTACAACGACTTCGAGATCGTCGCCGCCAACCTGCTCGACGGCGAGCGCGCGCAGCGTGAGCGATCGCATCGCCGGCTACGCGCTGTACATCGATCCGCCGCTCGGGCGCGTCGGCATGACCGAGCGGCAGGCGCGCGCCAGCGGCCGACCGCTGCTGATCGGCACGCGCCCGATGTCGCGCGTCAGCCGCGCCGTCGAGAAGGGCGAGACGCAGGGGCTGATGAAGGTCGTCGCCGACGCCGAGACCCGGCAGATCCTGGGCGCGGCCATCCTGGGCCCCGGCGGCGACGAGGCGATCCACGGCATCCTCGACGCGATGAACGCGCGCGTGCCGTACACCGACGCTCGAGTGGGCGGTGCCGATCCACCCCACGGTGTCGGAGCTGATCCCGACGGTGCTGCGCGACCTGAAGCCGGCGCTGGCGCGCGCGAACGCGTGACGGCCAGAGATCGTCGTCGGGCGAAGCGACGCGTGCGGCGTGGCGCGGCGCTCGCCATCTGAGCCCGAGGGGGGTGCCCAGGCGGCTTCGCAATCAGAACGCGGCGGGCTCGGCGCCCAATGCGCAGGTCGCTCCGCTGCAGGTCAGCTGGTTCTGCATGAACAGGATGCGGCGCGGGATCTCCACCTGCTTGACGAAGCGCGAGAGGCGTCCCGCGCCGTCGGGTCCGGGGTCGGCGGTCGGTGAGATGTGATGGAAGCCGTCGATCTGGAGCCCCGGCGTCTCGGAAGCGTGGCAGCCGTTGCAGGTCTGGGTGGCGAAGGCGTGGCGCGCGTCGACGTTCACCCGCGCGGTGAACGTCCAGGAGAAGCCCTCGGTCGACTGGCCGCCGAGTAGGCCGGCAGGCACCGAGGCGAAGCCGCCGTGGATCGCGGCCTTGAACGCGTCGAGGTAGCTGACGAGCACCTGGTTTTCGATCGTGCCCGCCACGACGGCGCTGTCCGCCGGCGTCTGCGCGACCGGCGAAAGTCGCAGTGCCACCGGAGCGCCGGCGGCCGTCGGTGCGCCGGTCGCGACGAGATGAAATTCGTGCAGCTGCCACCGGTCGCCCATGAGCTTGTCGTTGGTTCGCACCTGCGCGACCGAGCTGCCGCCCGGTTTGCCGGGGCTGGTGCCCCGAAGGGTCACGAGATCCGTGATCGACTGCAGGGTCGCGTTGTAGCTCGAACCGAAGGGGAGGCCACCCAGCACGTGAAAACCGGCGGCCCAATCCCAGCGCGTCAGCGGGGTTCCCGAGAGCGGATGCTTGAACGGCAGGTCGAGCTCGACGATCACCGTCATCGGTCGCCCCGCGCCGCCGGGATCGACCGCGCCGTAGACGAAGCGGACCTCGCCGTTGGTCGCCGCGTGCAGGTCGACGCGGTTCGTGATCGCGAGCAGCCGAAACGGCGCCCGGGTCAGATCGAGCTTGCCGCCCGCGGTCGTCGGCCACAGCGCGCGCAGCGCCGCCGTGCTGCGAACGTCGACCGGGAATCCGTTGACGGTGCCGCGCGCGATCTCGAACTGGCCCAGCCAGTTGCCCACGAAGTCCGCCGGATCCACCCCCACGGGGGTCATCTGCTCCATCAGGAAACGGAAGCTCCAGGGCGCCCCCGCGAGCGCGTTCGAGGCGCGCGCGTCGCCGATGACCGTCGGGTCGGTGATGACCAGCTCGCGCTCCGGCACGACGACCACGGCCGCCGCTGCCCCACAGGCTCCGGCGCAGCTGAAGTCCTGGATCCGGTCCTCGACCAGGTTGACCAGATCGGCGCTGGGGGGCGCGAACGTTCCTGGGCTGCGGAGGGGCGCCAGCGAATACGAGCCGGGGGGGACACGAAAGATGAAGCTGCCGTTCGCATCGGTGACGGCGGTCTTCCGCGTCGATCCGTCGAGCTGGATGGTCACGCCGGGGACGCCGGTTCGGTCCGCAACGCCACGACCCCGCTCCAGCGTCACCCGTCCGACGATGGCGAGGGCGGGGACGACCTCACTGGCGAGGCGTAGCTGTCCCGTCGGCATCCGTGCCGTCGGGACCGGAGCCCGCGCGGGACCAGCCATTGTGGCGCGCGGAGACCGGTCGACCGGCAGGGGACGCAGGGGACGGTAGCCGGTGCCGGTGCACGTCGCCGCGATCAGCAGGAACAGCGACCACAGGACGATGATGATAGCGACGCCGTTCCTCTGCGCTGGCGGGGCACGCATCCCATCAACGGTGGCGCCGTGCGTGGCCTCGAGTAGCCCGGACCGGGATTGATTTCGTCCTGGCTGACTTGTCCTGGACTGGTCCCAGCGGGTGCCGGACTACCGCACGACTCCGAACAGGTGGGCGCTGACCCCCGCGGCGGCGCCGCCCAGGACCAGCCAGGTCGAGTTCACCCTGAAGCGGAGAAGCAGCGCCGCGGAGATCAATCCGAACAGCGTGGTTGGCAGGTCAACGATCGCGGCGCGCCCAAGTTGCACAGTGACGGCGGCCATGAGCGCCAGCGAAGCCACGTTGACTCCGTCCAGGAGCGCGCTCACCGTTGGCGAGGCGCGAAGCCGGGGCAGAAAGGGACCACTCACCGCGACGAAGACGAAGGCGGGCAGGAAGATGCCGGCCGTCGCGATCAATGCGCCGGCCGGTCCCGCCAGGAGGTAGCCGATGAACGTCGCGGTGGTGAAGACCGGGCCCGGTGTGACCTGCCCCGCGGCGACCGCGTCGATGAGCTGGCCCTGGGTCAGCCAGTGCAGCCGTTCGACCAGCTCCGCGCGCAGGAACGCGAGCAGGACATACCCGCTGCCGAACAGCACTGACCCTATCTTCAAGAAGACCCAGAAGAGTCCCGGCAGCGTGACGGTGGAGATCGCTGCCGCGCTGGCGGCTCCGGGCAGCACCGGTATGAGCTGTCGTAGATCAGCGCCTGCGCGTTGGCGGCCGCGGACGACCGCGACCAGCGCGCCACAGCCGAAGAGGATCAGCAGCTCGTGGACGCCAAGCAGGAAAGCCGCACAGGCCGCCAGACCGAGGATTCGCAACGGCCAAGTCCGCGCCGCCGTCGGCGCGAGGTTCCAGAGGGCCTGCAGAACAATGGCCAGGATGACCGGTTTGATGCCCCAGAGCAGCCATGAGGTCTGGGGCAGCTGTCCAAACCGGACGTATGCCCAGCCGAGCATCCCCGTGATCAGCATGGCCGGGACGATGAACGTCACCCCCGCCACGATCAGCCCGGACCACCGGCGGCGGCTCCATCCGATGTGGATCGCCATCTCGGTGGAGTTGGGGCCCGGGATGAGGTTTGTCGCGCCGAGCAGGTCCAGGAAGCGCTCGTCGGTCAGCCACTGGCGACGAACCACCACCTCGTCCCGCATCATCGCGATGTGCGCTGCCGGGCCGCCGAACGCGGTCGCGCCGAGCCTGAGGAAGAGAAGCGCAAGCTCCGCGAGCGAGGTTCTCGCGGGCGCGATCTCTCTCGGCGTCGTCTCGTCAGGTGTGGTCATACCGCCGGCTCGTGCTCACGGGCGCGCCTCAGATCCTCATTTGGTATGCCAGATACCCTTGCCCTCGGGCGTCACCTCCGAATGCGGGTCCGGCAGACGCCAGCAAGTGATGCTTGTCGGTGAAGTCCACCACGACTCCGAGGTTCACTTGCAGCTCCACCGGCGCTCCGTTCAGAGGAAACGTGAGGAAGGTCTCCGTTCCGATCGTGATCATGCCCAGCACTTGCCGCTGAAGGAGCCAGCCCGCGACCACGTCATTGTCGCCGGAGGCGAGGTGCAACCCCGCACCTCCGTACGTCGTCCAGGGGCCGATGCTCTTTTGGATCCAGATAGGCAACAAGACCTGGGTTGTTCCGGCGCCCAGTCGGCGTTCCTTCGAGCCGGTCGCCGGCAGCACGAGCGGGAAAGTCCCGATCTGCGGTCGCCGCTCTCCTTCTTCGACGAAGCGGTACTTGGCTCCGAGCTCGATATCGCCGAGGCCGTACTGGGTCGATTGGCCGCTCTGCCACGAAAGGGTGGCGGGTACGATGACGTGCAGCTGGAGCCCCGGTAGCGCTCCGTAGTTGACCTCGACGTGTGGTGCGCTGCCGGTCGCCGCACGGTTGGCCGCCGACCATTGGGACGCGAGGTAGAGCTCCCAGTGACCACGCTCGACGGGCTCGGGATCGTCGGTCAGGAAGGGCGGACCAGCCCAGGCGGTGCCGCGGACGAAGAGACTCGCCACGAGCAACAGGGACGCCACGATAATTGCCCCACGTCGGATCTCGCGGTCGTCAGGCGAAAGCATTGCCCGTGCTTGATGTACGACAGTCCCGGTAGAGTTGCGAGGGCGGGCGTCGCGAAGACTTCCATGGCCGACAACTTTGGCTTGACACGTATGTGCCCCGTGGGGCATATACGCATTGTGGAATCTACCGCCGGGTCGAGCACATGAACAAGTCGGGCGCGAGCCAAGGCCAAGGCCAGTCGGCGTCGGAGCTCATCTCGCAGAGAATCGCCGACCTCGGCGACTGGCGCGGCGAGACACTCAGCCGGATGCGCAAGCTGATCCAGGAGGCAGATCCGGAGGTCGTCGAGGAGTGGAAGTGGATGGGCACTCCGATCTGGTCGCACGACGGCATCATCTGTACCGGCGAGTCCTACAAGAAAGTTGTGAAGCTCACCTTCGCCAAGGGCGCGTTCCTGAAGGATCCGACCGGCCTGTTCAACTCGAGCCTCGAGGGAAACATGCGCCGCGCGATCGACATCCCCGAAGGGGTGCAGGTCAACGAGCGCGCCTTCAAGGCGCTGGTTCGCGAGGCGATCGCCCTCAACCGCGCTGGCAAGGCGAAGCCGAAGTCGAAGTCGAAGCCGAAGGCGACGTCCACGTCGAAACCTTCGAAAAAGGCGAAGTCCTGAGTGGAATCATCGTTTGCGATCCTCGCGGAGCCCAACCGACGGGCCATCTTGAGCCTGCTGCTCTCGTCTGAGCGCTCGGTTGGCGAGATCGAGCGCGAGCTGCGGCTGTCGCAGCCGTCAGTCTCCAAGCACCTGCGCGTGCTGCGCGAGGCTGGTTTCGTGGAACCACGAATCGAAGCGCAACGCCGCCTCTATCGATTGAGACCGGAGCCGCTGATGGAGCTCGACGAATGGCTGGTTCCCTTCCGGCGCTTCTGGTCAAGGCACGTCGATGCGCTGGAGCGACACCTGGACAAGCTGGCGAAAGTGCCGGCGAAGGTGCCCTCGAAGGTGCCCTCAGTGAAAGCCAAGAAAGGAAAGGACAGGACATGAGCAGCCGAGATCAATATGCGCCCGGCGCCGCTTCCGGCGCCGAGGTTCGAAAAGATGGAGAGAAGTGGACGCTGGTTCTCATCCGCGACCTCTCGCACCCTCCTGCCCGGGTCTGGCAGGCGCTGACCGAGCCCGCGCAGCTGCGCGAATGGGCTCCGTTCGATTCGGACCAGAACCTGGGTAGCGTGGGGACCGCCAGGCTCACGACGGTGGGCGCGCCGACGCCGCTGGTGTCCGAGAGCCAGGTCAAGCGGGCCGACGCGCCCAAGCTGCTTGAATTCAACTGGGGGGGACAGGACATCCGCTGGGAGCTCGAACCGCTGGGAGGCGGCGGCACTCGGCTCACCCTCTGGCACAACATCGACCGTCGGTTCATCTCGATGGGCGCCGCGGGCTGGCACATCTGCTTCGATGTGATGGAGCGGCTGCTCGCCGGTCAGCCGATTGGACGCATGGTCGGGGTTGAGACCATGAAGTTCGCCGGCTGGCAGCGATTGAACGCCGAGTACGCCAAGCAGTTCGGCGTCGAGCTTCCCAGCTGGTCCTCGCAAGGGGGGAGCTGAGCATGGCCCGCTCAAAAGGGATGGTGATCGGCTTCTGGATCGTCACCGCGCTCTTCTGCCTGCAGATGGCCTTTACCGCCTACGCGGAGCTGCGCCTACCGCAGGTGGCGCAGGCGTTCACCCACCTCGGCTTCCCCGCCTACTTCCGGGTGGAGCTCTCGTGGGCCAAGCTGATCGGCGTGGTGCTGCTGCTGGCTCCGGTGCCGCCGCGGCTCAAGGAGTGGGCCTATGCCGGCTTCGCCATCGACATCGGCTCTGCGCTCATCGCGCACCTCTCGGTGGGAGATGGCCCGGAGGCGTGGGGGTGGGCGGCGGCGACCGGCGTGCTCTGGGCGCTGTCGTACGTCTTCTGGCGCCGCCTGCAGTCCGCGCCGGCGATCCTTCTGGCGCCGCCTGCTGCCCACGCGGGCGAACGCCTGCCCGCGCGCTGAGCGTCGTCCTTTTCGCCTGGTTTTTCTGGGCCGACCCGGGCTGCAGCCCCGAGCTCTTCCTGCGGCTCGATCTCCTCGATGTCGTCGATGTCATTGGATGAGCGTGCCAACCGGCGCCGGGGGCGGACCCTTCCTTGACAGGCCAATCTCCTGCTGTCAGATTCTGGGGGGTGATGGTATCCTTGAATCTAGATACAAGGATGACAGCGTCCCGGTCGCCCGGTCCTGGAAGTTCAAAAACTTTGCGCGCTCGTTGAGGAGAAACAGTCATGCCCGAGATCAGCATCTTCAAGAAGGCCCCCGTCGTGAACGGCAAACCCGACTACGTGGTTCGTGACCTCTCGCTCGCGGGCTTCGGACGCAAGGAGATTGATCTCGCGGAGACCGAGATGCCGGGGCTCATGGCGACGCGCGAAGAGTTCGCGAAGAGTCAGCCGCTCAAGGGCGCGCGCATCGCCGGCTCGCTGCACATGACCATCCAGACGGCGGTCCTGATCGAGACGCTCGAGGCGCTGGGCGCCGATATCCGCTGGTGCTCCTGCAACATCTTCAGCACGCAAGATCACGCCGCCTCTGCCATCGCCGATCGGGGCGTGCCGGTGTTCGCCGTCAAGGGTGAGAACCTGGAAGAGTACTGGGACTACTCCTGGCGCGTGCTGCAGTGGTCCGACGGCGGCACCCCCAACCTCATCCTCGACGACGGCGGCGATCTCACGCTGCTGGTTCACCTCGGCGTGAAGGCCGAGAAGGACGCCTCGTTCCTCGACAAGGATCCGGGCCACGAAGAGGGGCGCGTCCTGTACGCGTTGGTCAAGCGCGCGCTCAAAGAGCGCCCCGGTTTCTTTGCTCAGGCGGCCAAGAACATCAAGGGCGTCTCCGAAGAGACGACGACCGGCGTGCACCGTCTGTACCAGATGGCGCAGAAGAACGAGCTGTTGTTCGCCTGCATCAACGTGAACGACTCGGTCACCAAGTCCAAGTTCGACAACCTCTACGGCTGTCGTCACTCGCTGCCGGACGGCATCATGCGCGCGACCGACGTGATGCTGTCGGGCAAAGTCGTGGTCATCGCCGGTTACGGTGACGTCGGAAAGGGTTGCGCCCAGGCGATGAAGGGCCAAGGCGCGCGCGTGCTGATCACCGAAATCGATCCGATCTGCGCGCTGCAGGCCGCCATGGAGGGCTACGAGGTCACCACCATGACCAAGGCCGCTCCGCGCGGTGACATCTTCGTCACCACCACCGGCAACGAGTTCGTGATCACCGAAGACCACATGAACGCGATGAAGCATCGCGCGATCGTTTGCAACATCGGTCACTTCGACTCCGAGATCGAGATCTCCAAGATCAAGAAGCACAAGTGGGTCGAGGTGAAGCCCCAGGTGCACGAAGTGATCTGGCCGGATGGCAAGTCGATCATCGTGCTGGCCGAAGGGCGGCTGGTGAACCTCGGCTGCGCCACCGGCCATCCGAGCTTCGTGATGAGCAACTCGTTCACCAACCAGACCATCGCGCAGATCGATCTCTGGCTGGCGTCTCAAGGCAAGCCGACGCTGTCCGGCATCGCCGGCTACGAGCGGGGCCGCGTCTACACGCTGCCGAAGAAGCTCGACGAGAAGGTCGCGCGCCTGCACCTCGCGAAGCTCGGCGTCGAGCTCGAGGTGCTCACCGAGCGCCAGGCGAGCTACCTGGGCATTCCGAAGGAAGGCCCGTACAAGGCCGACCACTACCGCTACTAGGCGGCGCTCGCGATCGATCTCACGATGGACGGGAGCTCCGGGGCGCGATGCCTCGGGGTTCCCGTTTCGCGCGCCTGCCAGACCCCCGTGCCGAGGAAGAAATGCGGCTGGCCTCGTTATGAGGTGGGGGATCGATGGCGGAGAACACCGGGCCTTGGAGCTGGGACGAAGTCCTGGAACAGGAGCTGATCGAAATCGCGCTTGGACGGGCGCGGCGCGCGGGAGCGACCGTCGACAAGATCGGTCCCTCCAACCCTAGGGACCATCTCGTCGGGCTCGGTCTGTCGGGTGGAGGCATCCGGAGCGCGACGTTCAACCTCGGCGTGCTCCAGGCCTTCGCGAGGTCGGGGCTGTTGCGCCGGTTCGACTACCTGTCCACGGTGTCGGGCGGAGGTTACATCGGCAGCTGGCTGAGCGCCTGGATCGCGCGGTCCGGTCTCGACGAGGTGGAAGCGACATTGAGCGCCGAGCGTGACGACCGCGCGGCGGTCAGCGACGGACGTCCGAAGACCGCCGAGCCGGATCCCATCCGATTCCTTCGAAACTACAGCAACTACGTGACCCCTCGCGTAGGAGCCTTCACCGACGATACCTGGGCGGTGGTGGCGATCTACCTGCGCAATCTCTTGCTCAATCTGGTGATCTTGATCGGCGTCCTGGGTTTGATCCTCACGATTCCCAGGCTGATCGTGACCGGCTGGAGCTGTCTCGGTGGGTTGAATCCCGTGTGGCAGCCGCGCCTGGTTTCGGCCTGCTACGCCAGCGCGCTCGTGCTCTTCGTGGTTGCGGCGACGGCGACCCAGCGCAGCCTGAACTACCTTGCTGGCCGGGCCGACGCCGAGGCGGGCGTGAGATGGGTCTACGCCTATGTCGCCCTCCCGTTCCTGCTCGCGACGTTGCTGCTCACCATCGGTCTGGGTTCCCCCGTCACACTCTTTCACCGCGTGCGTCCGGTCGTCGCCTGGCCGCTGGTCGGCGCGGGTGCCCACCTGGTCGTCTGGGCGTTGGCCAAGCTCTTCGCCCGCTCGGCCGCCCCTACCACCCGTTCGAAGACCACCGACGGGGGATGGCTCTGGCTGGCGATCGGCATGCTGATCTGTGGCGCGGTGGGGGGACTTTCGTTCTGGGCCCTCGGCAACGCCGCGGCTCAAATCCGTCCCAGCGGAGACCTCTGGACGATGGTGGTCTTCGGGCCACCCGCGGTGTTGCTGTCGTGCCTGATCGCATCGTCGCTACACACGGGGTTCAACGGACGAAGCCTTTCCGACGAGCAACGTGAATGGCTCGGGCGCCATGGTGGTTTGTTGCTCCGTCACGTCCTCCTGTGGCTGACGTTCTTCTCGACGGCTGCGTACGGCCCGCGGCTGGTGCCGCATTTTCTCCACTGGAGCGCCAGCGGAGGGCTGTGGACGCGGCTGGGTCAATTCGGCGTCACCACGGCCTGGATCGGCACCACGATGCTGGGCCTGGTCGCCGGGCGCGGCCGCGAGACCGGCGACAGCGCGCACGCGCGCAACGATCGCGGCCCGGACACGCGAACCAGCGTATGGGAGTGGCTCGCGCGCGCGGCGCCGTACGTGTTCGCGGCCGGCCTGCTGCTTTTGCTGTCGACCGGTGTCGAGGCCCTCTGGTGGAAGTTGGGGGCGCGGCCGGTATCGCCCGCGGCCGCGTCATCCGCGAGCTTGCCGTTCGGGAGGCTGGACGTCGAGCCCACGCGCTGGACGTTCGTGTGCTTGGGATCGGTGGGCGTGTTCCTGGCGCTGCTGATTCCGCGTGTGGACATCAACGAGTTCTCGCTTCACCACCTGTATCGCAACCGGTTGATGCGTTGTTATCTGGGCGCGAGCAACCCCGGGCGGTTGCCGCATCCCTTCACCGGCTTCGACGCGGGCGACGACTTGCGCCTCGCGGATCTCCTGCCGTCGAAGGTCGCCCAGGGCAAAACCCCTGGTCCATTCCATCTGGTGAACACGACGTTGAACCTGGTCGGTGGGGGCGAGCTCGCCTGGCAAAAGCGCCGGTCCGCTTCGTTCACGGTCAGCCCGCTCGCCAGCGGGTACGAGTTCATCAAGCGCAAGGGGCGGCCGCTGACCCACCGACTGGCGCAGGCCGCGTACCGCCCCACCGATCAATACGCCGCCGCCGGCGGTGGGATGACCCTGGGAACCGCGATGGCCATCTCGGGGGCCGCCGCCAGCCCGAACATGGGATTCCATTCGTCGGCGCCGCTGGCGTTCCTGATGACCATCTTCAACGTCCGGCTCGGCTGGTGGGCGCCGAACCCGCGCGATCCCCACGCGTGGAATCAGGCCGGACCGCGGTTCGGTCTCCTCTATCTGTTCCGCGAGTTGCTGGGCCGGTCGAACGACCGAAGTCGCAACGTGTACGTGTCGGACGGTGGCCACTTCGAGAACCTGGGACTTTACGAGCTGGTCCGACGCCGTTGCCGGACGATCGTGCTCTGCGACGCGAGCCAGGATCCTCGCTACCAATACGACGACTTGAGCAACGCCATCCAGCGCTGCCGCGTCGATTTTGGAGCGAACATTCAGTTCGAGTCGGGCGCGGCTCCGCGGCGACCAGGGCAAGCGGATGGCGCGCGACCCTGGTCGAGGGGCCGAGCCACCATCCGTTACGCGGATGGCCTGATCGGCGTACTGATCTATCTGAAGCCAAGCCTGTCCGCGATCGACGACGACATCTCCGAAGACATCCGCTCTTACCTCGACCACCATCCCGAGTTTCCCCACGAGACCACCGCCGACCAGTGGTTCGATGAGAATCAGTTCGAGTGCTACCGGCAGCTCGGCTTTACAATCGGCGAGCTGCGAAGCCCGGAGATCCAAGCCGAGCTGCGTCCACACGTGCAGCGGCCGTTGCGCGAGCAGCTGAAATCGACGACGCCGGTGGCCGCGCTGCTGAAGACGGGCGGTGTGCAATCAGAGCCCGTTCAGCTCAAAGAGCCGCCCCGACCAGTCTCAGGCCCCGCGGCCCCCGATAGGCCAGCGGCGGCCGCGGTCGAATACGCCGCGAAGCCCGATCGATCGGTCTGACGCGAGAGCCGGCGATGAAATGCGATCGCCATCGTAACCTAACCGTCGCGGGGCACGTCTCGGTGCATGCTGGCGTCGTCCCGCTTGAAGACCGATCTGCGCATCCCATTTTCGCTGGCGGTGCTGGCCGTGGCGCTGGCGGGTGGCGGCGCCGCGCCCCGCGCGCACGGCCTGGGCATGAGCCAGCTGCGCCTGCGCCTGGACGGTGCGCGCGCCGACGGAGAGTGGGAGGTCCAGGTCCACGACGCGCGCCGTGCGCTGGGGCTGGATCCCCAGGTCACCGGTGATGCCGGCTGGCGCGAGCTGGCCGCGCGCGAGCCGTCGCTGCGCTGGTACTTGCAGCAGCGGCTGGCGCTGAACGCCGACGTCGCCCCCTGCTCCGTCGAGCTGCGCCCCGCGCCCGTGCCGGCGGGGCCGGCGCAGGACCGGGTGATCTTCCCTCTGGCGGCGCGCTGCCGGGCGGAGCCGGTGCGGTTGGAGCTGCGCACGGACGTCCTGTTCGACGCCGACCCCGCGCACCGCGCCTATTTCTCCGTCGAGGACGCGCGCATGACTCACGTGGGCGTGCTGCGCGCCGACCGGCGTTCGATCACGCTGGACATCCACCGCTTTCGCGCGGGCGAGGTGATCGCCGAGCTGGTGCGTGAGGGGGCGCAGCACATCTGGGGCGGCGCCGACCACGTGCTGTTCCTGCTGGCGCTGTTGTTGCCGGCGCCGCTGGCGCGCCGCCGCGACGGTGGGTGGACGACGCGGCCGGGGCTGGCAGGCACGATGCGCGAGGTGCTGAAGGTGGTGACCGCCTTCACCCTCGCCCATACGGTGACGCTGGCGCTGTCATTCGTGGGGTGGGTGCTGCTGCCGGCGCGCATGGTCGAGACGGCGATCGCGCTGTCGGTGTTTGCTGCGGCCTGGAACAACCTGCGGCCGTTCTTGCCCGGGCGGGCATGGGTGATGGCGCTCGGGTTCGGGCTGGTGCACGGCCTGGGCTTCGCAGGGGCGCTGCGCAACCTGGCGTTGCCGACGCGCGCCCGCGGTCTGGCGCTGGCGTCGTTCAACGTCGGCGTCGAGCTGGGGCAGCTGGCGATTGTCGCGGCGGTGCTACCGCCGGCGCCACCCAGGCGAACTACAATGCGCAGCGAGCGCCCGGAATGACCAACCTCTACGTCGTCCCGTTCAACCGCGGGCACGGCGGCACTGCGTCGCCGATCGACGGCGCCGCGACGACCGAAGCCGAAGAGTACTATCCCGCGCTGTCTCCCGACGACGCGCTGGTCGCCTTCACCCGCGTGCCTGCCGGCGAACCGATGTACGCGAACACCCACGAGGAGATCTACGTCGTCCCGACGGCGGGCGGGTCGGCGACACGGCTTGCCGCAAACGCACCACCGAGTTGCTCCGGCAAGACCAGCCCCGGCGTCAACAACCACTGGGCTCAGTGGTCTCCCGACGTCACCACCGGCCCGCGCGGCGTCTACTATTGGATGGTCTTCGCGTCGACCCGCGCCGACCTCCCGCCCGGCACGTCGAGCAGAGGTCGCACGATCCCCATCAGCCAGCTTTACCTGGCGCCGGTCGTCGTCGATGCCGCATCCCGCGGCATCACCACCTACCCGGCGATCTACCTCTGGAACCAGCCCACGACCACCGTGAACACGACGCCATCCTGGGTGTCCTACCAGACGCCGACGATCCCCCCCTGAGGGGTCAGGGCGTCCGCTGTTCAGCGGCGGCCCGGTCGTCGGCCCGGCCGTTGCGACGCCGTGTTAGGCGGCGCATCGGCAAGTCGCGTCGGTTGCGCGCCGGTAAGGATGATCTTTTTGTCCCCGAACACAGCTACCAACTCCAGGTGACCCCCGAGGGCCGAGAGGTAGCGTTGAAGCGTCGACACTTGGTACTCATCGAAGGTCTCTCGGCTCTCAAGCCTCGAGATGTCCGCTTGGTCGATGCGGGACGATTCCCTGACCTCGACCTGAGTCCTCCCCACTCCTTCGCGCAATGCTCGAAGCGTAAGATGAACCCCGCGCTGTGCCCGCAACCCTCGCCCCAGGACCCGCACCGGATCCGGGTTGGGCTCGGGGCGTCGCTTAGATGCTTGGCTCATGGGACACCTTCCGTCTCATAAACAGCTCGCTCTCCTGGCTCAGCTGGCCGGGCACTGATAATTCGATCCCGCTCACCGCGCTGGACGTGAACGACGTAGAGGACTCGCTCGCGGAGGGACGTTCCAATGACGACCAACACTCCAGCGCCTGAGCCGTCGTCCAGGTACACCGCGAAGGGATCTGCGAATACGGTGGCCGCCTCGTAGAACGACACTCCGTGCTTCCTGATGTTCGACGCGCCCTTCGCCGAGTCCCACTCGAAGTCACCTTCGACCACCGTCGCCATGCCATGCGTCAGTATGGCCCATAGACCATACTGGGTCAACTGGCCTAACCGCGTGATTGGTGGAGCGGGAGCGGGATGCGTTATCCGTCGAATGTCCCGCAACGCGGGGCGCGCGGCTTCAGAAACGGTGCTCGAGCCCGAAGGAGATGGTCGGCCCGAACGACATCGCCGACGGGCCGCACGGAATCGTTGCGCTGTAGTTACAGCCCGCGCGATCGGTGATCCAGGCGGCGCCCAACCCGGCGCTGACGAACCAGCTGCCCGGGCCGCCGTCGCCGCGTACCCGCTGGCGCAGCCCGACCGTGGTGAACATCCAGGCCTGTAGATTCAGTCCGCCGTCGATCTGCAGCGCCAGCCGCGGCGCCAGCGGGACCCGCAACGTTCCGATCAGGTTCGAGAACCCCACCGTCCGCTGGCCGGTGTACTGGTTGGCGGCGACGGAGTAGGCGTACTCGACCGACAGGTTGAGACCATCGCGCGACCCCAGCCGCAGCGTCGGCGCGATCGACAGTCCGTTGCGCCCGAAGCGCTGGAGCTGACCGCCGACACCGAGCCCGACCGCCAGATAGCGAAGGGAGAACGCGGCCGTGAGGCGCGCCTGGGCCAGCGCGCCCGGCCCGTCGCCGCTTGACACCAGCGCCACCGGAGCCAGCTCGACCCCCAGGGTCAGCGGAAACCGGAAGTCGTGCTCGAAGCGCGCTTCGCCCAGGCTGCCCCAGCTGTTGCCGGTGAGCCCGAGGAACGGCTGCACCTTCACCTCGAACCGATTCAGCGCGGGCGGGCTGGGCACCGGCGCCGGCGCGGCCTGGCGGGCGACCGACGGCGCGTCGGCGACATCGGCGGCGGCCGTCGAGGCCAGCATCGTCACCAGCGACAGCGAGAACGCGGTCGTCACCCGATCACCCGAACCGCTTCCAGCCCCTGGGCGTGCCGCAGCCAGGCTGCAAACCGCTCGTCCGGCGCGCGCGGATCGAGGTGATGGGCCGGCAGGCCACCCGCCAGTGCCAGCGCGTCCATCTCGGGCTGGTGGCTCGGCCGAAACGGGGCACTTCGGATCGCCGAGGTGGTGAGCTGGATCGTCGGCGGCAGCGCGGCGGCTGGCGACATCGCAGCGGCGCGATCCGGATCGAGACACGCCGACAGATCGGCGGCGGCGTCCATGCGTGGCCCCAGGCTGCCGATCCCGAACCGCGTCGCCAGCGTGGCCAGGATCGAAACGTGATCGTAGGGGGTCGAGACGACGGCGCCGGGGCGCACCTGCGGCCCCACCACAATCGCCGGAACGCGAAAGCCGAGCTGGCGGAAGTCGGGATCCGGATCGGGGACGGTCGGCGGCGGCACGTGGTCGTAGAAGCCGCCGTGCTCGTCGAACACGATGACCAGCAGCGAGCGCGGCCAGTGGACACTCGCCGCCAGCGCGCGGTGAATGCTGCTGAGAAACGCCTCGGCCATGCTGAAGTCGTAGGGGGGGTGGCCGTCGTTGACGCCGAAATCGGGCTCGATGATCGAGAAGCTCGGCAGCGTGCCGCGCGCGGCGTCGGTGAAGAAGTGATCGATCGGCTGCGGTGTGACCGCGTCGTTGCCCGAGAAGCTGTTGGCCGGGAAGGCGACGCTGTACCAGGGGATCCGGCCCGCGAAATAGTAGCTGGCCGGGATGCAGCGCTCGGCCAGTCGCTGCCAGACCGTCGGCGGCGGGTTGATCCCCATGGGCAGGTTCGACTTGTTTCCCCCGGCCGTGGCGGCGTGCAGGTAGTAGCGGTTGGGCCAGGTCGGCCCCATGACCGACGAGAACCAGCGATCGCAGACCACGTACTGGTCGCACAGGCTGTAAAGAAACGGCGCGGTCGGGCGCTGGTGATAGCTCATCACCTCGGCCTGGTTGTCGCCGGCGTTGACGGCGACGAAGCTGTCGTTGCGCCCCTGGTTGAACGTGCGGTGACACGAATCCCAGTCGTGCTTTGGATTGAGCTTGGAGATCGTGCCTGGCGCGAGGTTGACCAGCAGCGGCCGGCCGGAGCCGTCGAGGTTGTTCTCGGTTCCAGTCAGTCCGTCCACGGCGTTCGCGCCGGGATAGTCGGCGTCGGTCCGAAGAGAACCAAACATGTGATCGAACGAGCGGTTCTCCATCATCACGACGACGATGTTGTCGATCCCGGACAGCTGCTTCGGCGCGGCGCCGGTGGGGACCGGGCCGGGCGGGCAGCGATCGGCGGCTGAACCGCAGCCGTTGATTCCAACGGCGAGCGCCCCCATCCCAAGCCCAAGCTTCAGTGCCGCGCGACGGGTGAGCTGATCTTTTTCCGACATCCGGCTTTCCCCGCCCGAGCTCGACCACGCTCGATCAGGCGGCGTCCGATTGTTCGGGACGCGTACCGGCAGGGCAAGCTGAGCCGGCGCGGTTTTTCGCGCTGGCTGCGGCCTGCCGCTGGTCGGAGTCGAGGCCTGCGCGCGCGCGGCGGGCGATCGTTGAACTTGCTGGGCGTGCCGTGCATCCGTACCCTGGGGCGATGTTCAGCGCACGATCCGACCTCTCTCCAGGAACGCGCCGGCGCCGGTTTTCGGGGCTCGCCTGGGGTCTGATGCTCGCGTTCGTCGGATGCGGCGGTGGCGCCGGGGCCGGCAGCGGCAGCGGTGGCGGTGGCGGTGGGACGACCGACGGTGGCGCGACGGGCGGGGCGGGGGGAGGCGCCGGTGGCGGCGCGGACGCCGGGAGCGGCGGGTCGCGCGACGGCGGCGGGTGCCACGTCTCCGGATTCGCCGCGCAACCGAACCGCTTCGCGCTGCCGAGCGCCGCCTTCCCACCGTTGAACGGCGGCGGCATTCTGTTCCCGGCGCTGGCGAACCAGGGCTACTGCACGCCGGCGGTGACGCCGTCGTACGCGGTGACCGACCTTACGGGAGACGGCAAGCCCGACATGGTGAGGTTCTTCGACTGCGCCGATCCGTCGGTGGGCAACGACAAGTGGCAGGTGTACGTGAACACGGGCACCGGATTCGCGGCGACGCCGACCGCGTTTGCGTTGCCAAGCGCGGGCTTTCCGCCGTTGAGCAGCGGCAGCATTCTGTTCCCGGCGCTGGCGAACCAGGGCTACTGCACGCCGGCGGTGACGCCATCGTACGCGGTGACCGACCTGACGGGCGACGGCAAACCGGACATGGTGAGGTTTTTCAACTGCGCCGATCCGACGGTGGGCAACGACAAGTGGCAGGTGTACGTGAACACGGGGACAGGATTTGCGGCGACGCCGACGGCGTTCGCGTTGCCGAGCGCGGCCTTCCCGCCGTTGCCCAGCGGCAGCATCCTGTTCCCGACGCTGGCGAACCAGGGCTATTGCACGCCGGCGGTGACGCCGTCGTACGCGGTGACCGACCTGACGGGGGATGGCAAGCCGGACATGGTGAGGTTCTTCAACTGCGCCGATCCGACGGTGGGCAACGACAAGTGGCAGGTGTACGTGAACACGGGGACGGGGTTCGCGGCGACGGCGACGGCGTTCGCGTTGCCGAGCGCGGCCTTCCCGCCGTTGCCCAGCGGCAGCATCCTGTTCCCGACGCTGGCGAACCAGGGCTATTGCACGCCGGCGGTGACGCCGTCGTACGCGGTCACCGATCTGACGGGAGACCGCAAGCCGGACATGGTGAGGTTCTTCAACTGTGCCGATCCGACGGTGGGCAACGACAAATGGCAGGTCTACGTGAACACGGGGACGGGGTTCGCGGCGACGGCGACAGCGTTCGCGTTGCCGAGCGCGGCCTTCCCGCCGTTGCCCAGCGGCAGCATCCTGTTCCCGACGCTGGCGAACCAGGGCTATTGCACGCCGGCGGTGACGCCGTCGTACGCGGTCACCGATCTGACGGCGGATGGCAAGCCGGACATGGTGAGGTTCTTCGACTGCGTCGATCCGACGGTGGGCAACGACAAATGGCAGGTGTACGTGAACACGGGGACGGGGTTCGCGGCGACGGCTACGGCGTTCGCGCTGCCGAGCGCGGGCTTCCCGCCGTTGCCCAGCGGCAGCATCCTGTTCCCGACGCTGGCGAACCAGGGCTATTGCACGCCGGCGGTGACGCCGTCGTACGCGGTGACGAACCTGACGGGCGACGGCCGGCCGAGCCTGGTTCTGTTCTACGATTGCCACGACGCGACGGTCGGGAACAGCAACTGGCTGCTGTTCCCCAGCGCGTGCGTGCCCTGAGCTCGGGCCAGCTTGCACATGGCTTGCAACCGAAATGGTTGTCATCGGGCCCTGACTCGCAACTACGTGATCGCAGTCGTCGTGCCCACCCTTGATCGCCGGTAGTCCTGAGGGAACGCGGTAACGCCCCCAGGCGCAGGTTGTTTCGCAAATGCGACCGTTTCGCAACGGTGCGCCCCGTTTCGCGACCCATCACCGCTTCCGCGGCGACGGCATCGCTCTTGAATTGTCGAGAGCGGAACCGTCGCACGGCCCGTCGCCGACCTGGTCGACGCGCCGCCGATGGGCACCAGCGTGATTTGGCGCAAACCGTCCAGAAACTCGGAGGGGCAGATGTCGATTGTGGGGAGAGTCGGAGAACGGATCTGGGCTCTGGTTGCGGTTGTCACAATCGGGATTGGCGGCGCGAGTTGCGGATCCGGCAGCCATCCCGGCGGCGGCAGTCTGGTCGACCCTGACGGCGGCAGTGCCGACTCCGGTCATCCGGGCACCTCCAGTATCTCCAATCCACCCTTGATGATGCCGGCCGTGGCCCTGGGGGGCGGTCCTGCGCCGTCCGCCGGCGGCCAGGCGCAAGCAGGCGCGCTCGCTCATCTGGTGTCGGGCGGCGGCATAACGATTGGCCCTGATTTCCAGGCGCCGGCCTTGCCGGCCAGCCAGTCGGCCCCCGCGGGCACCCCGCCGCTGGCGATGTCCAGCCTGAGTGCTGACGTCAGCGCGCCCGGATCGATCGCCATCACCGGCGACGTCGCTTCCGCCGGCAGCGACAACGTGCGGCAGATTGTCGCTGCCGGCGACATCTTCGTCGACGGTACGTTGCGCGGGGCCGACCTCGGCGGCGCCCGCCAGGGGTTGAGCCTGAGAGCGACCGGGACGGTCTACGTCTCGGGCAACCTCGACACCAGCGGCGCGGCTGGCGCAGGGCAGGCGGGCGGCTCGCTCACGATCATGGCTCACCAGCTGATCGTCAGCGGCAAGCTCACGACCGCCGGTGGCTCCGGCGTCTCGGGCGGCGCTGCCGGCGCGCTGACGATCAGCACCACCGCGGGCGTCTATTTCGGCGGCACCGTCGATGCCTCGGGCGGTGATGCGCAGGGCGCTCAGAACGTGGCGGGAGGCCGCGGCGGCGACCTCTCGTTGCAGGCGGCCGGCGACGTGCTGTTCGCCGGCAGCGCTTCGTTTCACGGCGGCGCCGCCGGCACCATGGGCGCGAACGCGGCGCAGGGTGGAAATGCAGGCAACGTCGCCGTCGATGCCAGCGGGGCGGTCGGGTTCACCGGGACCTTCGACGCTCGCGGTGGGCTGGCGGTCGCCGGCGCGGGGAGCCCCTCGGTGGTCGGAGGCGCGTCGGGGACGTTCAAGGTGGGCGAGAACATGCGGCCGGCGATGATCGGCATGACCGTGCCGCTGCTGCTCAGGGGCGGCGACGGTCAGGCCGCGGGCGGCGGGGGCGGCACGGTCCAGCTCGAGCCCCACGGCGGTGACCTCCGGGTCAGCGGCCTGGTCGACGCCAGCGGCGGCGACTCGGCGATGAAGCCGGGCGCGGGCGGGCCGATCGACGGCCACCCCGGACCCGAGGGTGCGACCGCGAACCTGGATGTGTCGGGCCAGATCGTTACCAACGGCGGATCGATCTCGAAGGGAGCCTCGGGCGACGGCGCGACGGGCGGCACGATCAAGCTCGTGCTGCTCTCGAGAAACGGCAACCTGACCATCGAGCCCGCCGGGCAGGTCCAGACCGACGGCGGCGGCTCGGGTGGCGCAGGCACCGCCGGGGGGGGCGGGCTGATGTACACGTTCACCATCAACGGGAACTTCTCGGACCACGGCAAGCTGATGGCGCGCGGTGGTGCCGCGCCAGATTCCGGCGGCACTGGCGGCGGCGGTGGACTGATCTATGTCTTCACCGGCGACGGTCACGATCGCCTGAGCGGGCAGCTGGTCATCGAGAGCGACGGGGTCATCGATGCCTCGGGCGGCGCGGGGACCATCGGTGGCAGCGCGCGCAACAACGGGGCGGCCGGGGTCGCGTTGTTCCCGGTCGTGCAGACCGACGAATACGACGTCGAGAAGATCGCCGTGCTGATCAACAGCGACGGGGTTCACGGCTCCGACCACGGGTGGATCGACAACCGGGGCCAGATCCTCGCGCGCGGTGGTAAGAGCAACGGCAACGGCGGCGACGTCGCCATGCATGGCCGGCAGCAAAACGGGAACGAGACGCCGGTTCCGGGCAACGTGCTCGACATGTCAGGGGACGGAACCGGCACCACGGGCAACTTCGCGGGGGAATGAACATGCCGACGCGTTCATGGTTCGGATCGGTCACGACGGCGGCGGCCGTGGGCTGGCTGGTGGCCGCTGTTTCGATGACGGCGTGCTCGGGCTCGAGCGCGAGCTCGAGCCTTGAAGGACCGCACGACTCCGGCGCCACGCCCGATCTGGGCGCGGCGGCGGACACCGGCTCCGCGCAGCCGGGGCAGAACACCGACGCCGCGGTCAACCATGATCCCAGCTGCGTACCGAGCGGCCCAGAGATCTGCGACGGCAAGGACAACGACTGCGACGGCGTCATCGACAACGGATTCGAATGGCAGGGAACAGCGGTGGGAGCTCATTGTTACCCGGGGTTCGGCGCGTGCATGACGACCGGCATGGTCATCTGTGCCAATGCGACGACGGCGGCGTGCTCGGTTTCTCCTGGGATGCCCGACGAATCCTTCCACACCGTGGCGGCGTCGAACGGGTCGTGGGACTGGAACTGCAACAACGGCGTCGATCGTCGCTATCCGATCGCTGCGTGCGAGAGCTTCACGGCAGCGACCTGTCCCGCTGCCGGCTGGGGGCCGGCGCCCGGTCAATCGGACGATTGCGGCCAGACGTTCATCCAGAAGCCCTGTTCCGCCACCGCGTCGGGTTGCGTCTCCAGCGGCAGCGGCCACACAGTGGTCGAAGGCTGCAAGTAGGGGGCGTTCAGCTCCCGGCCGGCCCGCCGGGAGGATCGCCCGGCTGCTAGCGCCTGACCCGGGGTACGTCGCGATCAAGCACGGTCTTGCGGCCGTCGCGGGCGGCCGCCCGGATCGCCTCGTCACAGATGGTGCGCACGTGGTCGCCCAGCGCCTCGACGATGCCGTCCGAGGTGTTCATCCCGGAGCGTTCGCGGATGTACTTCTTCACCTTGGAGATCACGATCAAGATGTCACCGTGATCGTAGCTGCTCGACAGGGCGGGTCCGCCGGCGTGGGCGGTCACGGACGTGGCAGAGGGACGCTCGGGCTCGGGTGGGTGCGGTCGAACCGCGGCCGCGAGCGCCGGCGGTGGGGCAGGCGCGGTGGCTTCGCCGAGCTGGTCCGCCTGACGGGCGGCGTGCTCCTCTCGGCCCGGGGCGCGCTCTTCGACGGCCCAGGACTCGCGGTGGCGCACCGTCGAGAGGTGCGCGTCCCAGCACGCCACCGAGCAGAACACCAGGCGCGTGCGGTTACGATTGCAGGTCGAGACGCTGCACACCCAGTGGATCGCTCCGAAAGAGATGCCCTTGCGACAGGCGCTGCAAAGCAGCCAAACGTCACTCCCCGGTGCGGCCATGCCAGGCAGTGTAGTCGACCGCGCGGGCAGAGAGCGAGGCTGCGGGAGCGGCATCAGGTGGAGTGACGGCCGGAATGATCCCGAGCGCGGCGAGCGGCGGCAAGACCCACCGGCCGATACTCGCGATGGCCGCCGCGCAGCTTGGTCCCGGGCCCAGCAGACCGAGGGTCTCCAGCGACCCGCTCGATCGGTCATCGCCGTTGGCGGGCGCCGGGCCTTGAGCCGCGGGCGAGGCGACGGGCCCACCGACCGATCGCTCGAACCGCTCCATCTCCCGGACGCACGCGGGCCAGAGCGCCTGGCGCCGCGCGCTGGTCCACGAGCGCACCACCCAGGCGCCTGCTCGGATCGCGAACGGACCATGGCGGACTTCGTCCCGGAGCAGCTCGGTCAAAGCCCAGTGGATCAGCGGGTCGCGCGCGAGCCTCCGGGCCGCGGCGAAGCACGCCGCAGACATCGGCTCCCCGACGGCGAACCCCGCGAGGAGGGCGCGGGCACATCGGGTCTCGACGTCCCCAGCCTCGCGCGGCGGCTCGATGGGATCGGGCGGCAGCTCTTCCCCCGCCGATGCGCCGAGACCCTCCAGCACGCGGGTGCAGACCTCGACGTGGCGGATCTCGTCCTCGATCACCCGCGCGGCGGCGCCCAGGATCTCCGTCGGGGCGCCCAGGCGCGCAAGGTCGGCGGCCACCAGGGCCGCGCCGATCACCGACTGTCGCTCGTCCCTGCGAAGCCGTCGCCAGGCGGCGGCGAGCCGCCCGATCGTCTCGGTCGCGTGGTCAGCGGGCGCAAACGCTGGCGGCGCGGCGCGCGGCCGCCAATCGCTGCGGCGGCGACCTGCCGGTCGCGGATCGCGTGACATGTCAGCCGCCACTGGGATCGGATTGGTCGGTTCCTGCGTCGCCCGGATCGACGGACATCGCATCGCCACCGGCATCCCTTTCGCTGTCTCCGGTGGCGTCGAGTGGTGCGACGGCGTCGGCGACATTCTGACCGAGGCAATTGCCGCAGAACCCGCCGGTGCCCGGTCCGCCCGATCCGCCCGATCCGCCCGATCCGCCCGCATCGGCGCTTGATCCGCCCGCACCGCCCTGCGGGGGCGAGTCTTGATGAGAGCTGCATCCGTTTGTCGATGCGCCGAGGCCGGTCGCCAGGCCCAGGCTCAAGAGGAGGTTACGCACAGTCGTGGGGTTCATGCATCGGCGTCAAAGCAAGAAGGACACCACCGACTTCCCGGTTCGATCCGCGCCGCGACCAGCAGAACCGGGCGACGCCATTGCGACATGCACGTCACGGGGGTGGAGCAAGAACTGATGGTGCTCGCTTCTGGGCGCGGTCGCCGCGGGACCAGTGGGACGGTTCGAGGACGCCGTCGAGCTCTCAGCAAGACGGCGTTCTCAGCTCAGGCACACTCCGGACGCTTTCCCCACTGGCGCGTTGCGTTCAGTCGCGGCGAATTGTCCCGTTTCACGACCGGAACAAAATCGTCTTATCGTTGTAAACTCCGGCACGGTAAACGAGGATGAGTCTCTGCTCCTGCGGCGCCGAATACGATGACGGCACTAACTTTTGCGGGAGTTGCGGCGTCGCCCTGACCCCCGCCTCGGACAGCAGCCGCGAATATTCGGTCGCCGAGGTCTTCGGGTCGTACCGGTTGGTGCAACAGATCGGCCAGGGGGGAATGGGCCGGGTCTTCATCGCGGAGCACACCCGGCTGGAGCGGCGCGTCGCCCTCAAGATGTTGCGTTCGGAGTTCTCCGACAACGCCGAAGCGGTGAAGCGCTTCTTTTCCGAGGCGCGCGCCGTCAACCGCATCAAGCACGAGAACATCATCGAGATCACGGACTTCGTCGAGAATGCCCAGGGACACAGCTTCTACATCATGGAGCTGCTGGAGGGGGTCGACCTGCGGAAGCTGCGGCTGGCGCAGGGGGCGCTGCCGATTGGCCGTGCGGTCAGGATTGCGATCCAGGTCTGCCGGGGCCTGGGGGCGGCGCACCAGGCTGGCATCGTTCACCGCGATCTGAAACCGGACAACATCTTCCTGATCGATCGGCCCGATCGCAGGGACTTCGTCAAGCTTCTGGACTTCGGCGTCGCCAAGCTGATGGACGACGGCGTCGACAGCATCTCAACTTACCGGACGACCGCCGGCCTGGTGGTCGGGACCCCGGAGTACATGTCGCCCGAACAGGCGTCCGGCGGGGCAGCCGATCGACGTTCGGACATTTACGCCCTCGGCGTGATTCTCTTCGAGATGATCACCGGCCAACGTCCCTTCGACGCCCCGAGCGCCCGCGAGGTGATGGCCCAGCACGTCACGGTCGCCCCCCCGCGGCCGAGCAAGATCCTGCGCTTCGGCCAGACGATACCGTCCGCGCTGGAAGATCTGATCCTGGCCTGCCTGAAGAAGGCGCCCGAGGATCGACCGCAGACCATCCAGGAGGTTGAGCACCGACTGGACGAGATCGCCCGGCGCCTCTCGGTATCGGTGTCGTCCGCTGAGCGCGTCAGGTCGCGCTGGAACGACCGACGCTGGCGGATCGGCGGCGCGGCGATGGTCCTGGGACTGGTGGTCGTCGGCTTCGTCGCGCGCGCTGAACGCCGGGCCCGGCGAGACGTCGGCGGCGCGACCCCTGCCGGGGCGATCACGACCGGTTTGCGTACGCCGACAACGCCGGCGCCGGCGGCGTCGGCGACACCGGCGACAATTGAGGTCGCCTTCGACTCGGTACCGCCGGGTGCGATCGTCTCGCGCTCCAGCGACAACAAGCCGCTGGGGACGACGCCATTTTCGGCCCGATTCGTCTCATCTCCGGCGCAAGAGATCTTCGAATTTTCCAAGCCGGGCTGGCGCTCGAGGCGCATGGAGCTGTCGCTCGCCAGCAGCACGGACCTCGCGATCTCACTCGAGCCGCTGGAGGCGAAGCCCTCTCTCGAGGGCGGCGAGCGCAGCGCGCCCAAGGCGGTGGCGGCCCGTCCGAGCCGGTCGGCGAATCACGCGGCGAAAGAGGTTCAGAAGCTGGACCACAGCGCGGTCCTGGACCCCTTCGAATGAACACCGCCACGCCGCCTTTTCGACTCTGGCGTTCGCGCGCGCTCGGCCGCGGGGTCGCCGCCGGGATCGTCCTCGTGGCGCTCGCGGTTTCGTGGCAAGCGTCGGCGACGACCCCCAAGGCGATGGCCAAGGTGGAGTTCGACAAGGCGCAGATCCAGTACAAGCTCGGCCACTTCGACGAAGCCCTCGCGGGCTATTCGCGGGCCTACGAGCTATTCCCTGCGCCGGCGTTCCTCTTCAACATCGGGCAGTGCCACAAGAACCTCAAGAACTACGAACGGGCGATCTTTTTCTTCGAGGGTTACTTGCGCGACGAGAAGAACCCCGCCCGGCGCACGCTCGCCGGGGATCTGCTCGCTGAATCCAAGGCCGAGCTCGAGAAGCAGCAGCGGGCACCCACCGCCGCCCCGTCCCCTGCGGCCTCCCCTCCGCCGATCGATCGAGGCCCGGCCGCGGTAACACCGTCCGCGCCCGCACCCGCGCTTGCGCCATCGCCGGCGACCTCGGTCGCGACCGCGCCGGTCATGCTGTCTCCGTCCACCGCCACTGACGATGCGACGATTCATTCCACGACCGAAAGCTCGGTTTCCTGGACACACCAGTGGTGGTTCTGGACCGCGGTCGGAGTGGGGGTGCTGGGTCTGGCGGGGGGCGTCGTCTACTTGAGCTCGGGCGGCACGACGTTCGTTCCTCCCACCGGCAGCATCGGCACGTTGGATCGCCGGTGAGGGGCCCCGTGAAGCCGCGATTCTCCGCGTTCCGGGCCTGCAGCTGGCTGGCGGCGATCCTCGTCTGTGGTTCGCCGCTCGCGTGCCGAAAGAACAACCTCGTCACGGAGACCGGAGACACCGGGATCAACCTCACGGTGCACTACGATCCGATGTTGCTGCTCACCGAGGTCGCGATCGCGGGCTCGGTGGATGGCGCGCCGGCGTTCGCACCCGGGAGCTTGCCCGACCCGCCCCGGCCGTTGACCAGCGGCGAAGAGACCGCGGTGATCTTGCTGCCAGCGACCACCGCGGGCACCAACGTCACGGTTCGCGTCGACGGCCTGGCCGGCAGCGTGATCGTCGGCAGCGAGCAACAGGTGGTCACCATCGAATCAGGCCACCTGGTGAACCTGTCACTGATGCTGGGCGCGCCCGCGATCTGCGGAGACGCGCGCCTGCGCGGGCCTATCGAAGAATGCGACGACGGGAACACCGTCTCCGGCGATGGTTGCTCGGCGACATGCCGGATAGAGCCGGCCAGCGCATGCGACGCGACGTCGTGTCCCAATGGATGTTGCGCGGCCGGCGTCTGTCACGCCCGCACCGCCGCGGCCTGCGGAGCGGCGGGAACGACCTGCGCGGCCTGCGATCCGAAGACCGCCGATGCTTGCTCGACCACCGGCAGCTGCGCCTGCGGGGCCGGAGCGACTTGCGCGGCCGGGCAACGCTGCGCCGGCGGAGCTTGCGTCTGCGACGGGCAGTCGTGTCCCGCTGGCTGCTGCTCCGGGACGTCGTGCCTGCCGGGGACCGCCAACGGCGCGTGCGGCGCCGGCGGCCTCGCGTGTCAGGCGTGCACGACCGGGGACTGCGTGAACGGCATCTGCAACAGCTGCAACGCGCAGAGCTGCCCCGGTGGCTGCTGCTCGGGCTCGACCTGTTATCAGCGTTCGTTGGTCACGTGCGGCGTCGCGGGCGCGGCCTGCGGCAGCTGCGATCCCCAGCAAGCCGACACCTGCTCGATCCTCGGCGCCTGCCGCTGCGGCGGCGGCGCGCCCTGCGGATCCGGGCAGCGTTGCATGAACGGCGCCTGCGTGTGCGACTCGTCGTCCTGCGCCGGCGGCTGCTGTCAGGGCAATCTGTGCAATCAACCGTCGCTGACCAGCTGCGGGGCCGCGGGGGGCGCCTGCAGCGCGTGCGATGCGGCCAAGGCGGACACCTGCACCACCGGCGGTGCTTGCGCCTGCGGAGCTGGGCCGGCTTGCGTGGGTGGCCAGCGGTGTGTCGGCGGGCTGTGCACCTGCGACGGCCTTTCTTGTCCCAGCGGCTGCTGCCAGGGGGCGACCTGCGTGACGCGCTCGCTCGCCAGCTGCGGCAGCGCGGGTGCCACCTGCGTCGCCTGCAATGCCGGGGCGGACAATTGCTCGTCGGTGGGCGACTGCCGATGCGGTACCGGAGCGGCGTGCGCGTCGGGGCAGCGCTGCATGGGCAGCGTCTGCGTCTGTGATGGGACGTCCTGTGCCGGCGGTTGTTGTGCCGCCGATGGCACCTGCCTGCCCGGTGACGTCCCGGCTTCGTGCGGCGGCGGTGGCAATGCCTGCGAGAGCTGCCCGACGGGACAGAGCTGCACCTCGGGACGCTGCAGCGGCTGCAACAGCGGCAGCTGTCCTTCCGGATGTTGCTCGGGCGCCACCTGCAACGCGCCGGCGCTCGCGAGCTGCGGGAGCGGCGGCGCGACCTGTACCGCGTGCGATTCTGGTCCGGGCGGACGGCTGCTCGCCGGCGGGGAGCTGCACCTGTGGCGCCGGCGCCGCTTGCATCTCGGGCCAGCGCTGTCAGTCCGGCGCCTGCGTGTGTGACGCCACCTCGTGTCCGAACGGCTGTTGCGACGGAACCACCTGTGTCGCTCCGTCGGTGGCCCGCTGTGGTGCCGGTGGTTCATCGTGCGCCACCTGCGACGCGGTCACCGCCGACCACTGCTCGGCGTCCGGCGCTTGTGTCTGCGGCGCCGCCGGCGCGGCGTGCGCCGTCGGGCAGCGCTGCGCGATGGGCAGCTGCGTGTGCGACGCGTCGTCGTGTCCCAGCGGCTGTTGCGCCGGCACCGACTGTCGTGCGCCGTCGCTCAACACCTGCGGGTCGAGCGGAGGCGCCTGCCTCGCCTGCGGGCTGACCGCGGATCGATGTCTGTCCACGGGCGTGTGCAAGTGCGGAGTCGACAATCCCTGCGTCGCTGGACAGCGGTGCGTCGGCGGCGCCTGCGTCTGCGACCGGGTCTCGTGTGCCAGCGGCTGTTGCGCGGGCACGATGTGCCTGTCCGGAGGCATGAACGCCAGCTGCGGCAGCGGCGGGGCCACCTGCCAGGATTGCGCGGGGGGCATCTGCACGGGCGGAGTCTGCAGCGGCTGCAATCCGGCCACGTGTCCCAGCGGCTGTTGTTCGGGCTCGACCTGCTCGCCCCGCACCTCGACCACCTGTGGCTCGGGCGGCGCCGCCTGCCTCAGCTGCGATCCGTCCCTGGCCGACAACTGCTCGCTGACCGGCGCGTGCGCTTGCGGCGCTGGTCCCGCGTGTGGCGCCGGAACGGCGTGCGTCTCGGGGCTGTGCACGTGCAACGCGCTTTCATGTCCATCGGGCTGCTGCGCAAGCGGCGCCTGCCAGTCGCCCAGGCTCGCGTCGTGCGGGGTCGCCGGCGCGACCTGCACCACCTGCGACGCCACGAAGGCCGACCGTTGCGATTCCCTCACCGGAACCTGCCGTTGCGGCAACGCTGCGGGCCCGTGCGCCGCCGGCACCCGGTGTCTGGGCGGCGCCTGCGTCTGCGATGCGCAGAGTTGCGCCACCGGCTGCTGCGTGAACGGCGCCTGCATGACGCCCTCGACGGCTGCGTGTGGCGCCGCCGGTTCCACCTGCGTGGCGTGCGATCCGATCACGACCAACGCTTGCTCGTCGAGCGGCGCTTGCCTCTGCGGATCGGGCGCCGCCTGCGTTGCGGGCCGCCATTGCCTGAACGGCACCTGTGTCTGTGACGGGGTTTCTTGTCCCGGCGGGTGCTGCGGTACGAATGGCACCTGCCGCCCGGGAACGGCCAACGGCATGTGCGGCACCGGCGGGGTGGCCTGTGTCCAGTGTCAGGGCCTCTCCTGCACGAACCAGCGCTGCCAGTAGCGGCCGGTGGATCCCGGGCGTCGCCAGCGAATTCACCGCCGCGCCGGCCTGTTGTTGGCCGGAGCGGCGGTGGCGGTACGGCCGGGTGGCCGCTCCGACTAAGGAATGATCGTCGGGTTGAAGCAGGTACAACCCGTGCGACCGTTGCACAGCGAGCCATCGGCCGAGTAGGTGCAAGACACGCCGTTGCAGCAGGTGACGCTGCCGTTGCAGCCCTGCCCGTACAGCGCGCAGGTCGGCGTGCCACCGTCGGTGCCCGGCGGCGCTCCGCAGGTTCCGCTTCCCGCGCCGGGCGTGATGTTGCAGACCAGCCCGGTGCAACAGTCGCCGGTCGCCGTGCACTTTCCGCCGCTCGGCAGGCAGACGATGCCGCCGTCATTCGGTGTGGTGCCCAGGCAGCGCAGCGTGCCGGTCTCGTCAGGCACGCACGGGCTCAGGTTGCAGCACTCCGAGGCGGTGTGGCAGGTCTGACCGCCCTGGCGGCAACAGGCGGGATCGGTGCCCTTGAAGATGCCGGTTCCGGCGTCGCCACACTGCCCGAAGCCCAGGCAGCGAGGCAGTCCCAGCGTGTCGAAGCCGCAGCACTGAATCTTGGGGCTGACCGGGCATTCGCAGTCGTGCTGCGCGTTGCCGCACGCGTTGCCGCCCGACAGGCCACAGATCCCGCCCGCGACCTGCAGGCTGTGGTTCTGGGTGCAGACTCCGATGGTGATCCCTTGCGGGCCGGTCCCCGGCGTGCAGGTGACGTCGCCGGTGTCGCCGCCGCAGCACTCCTTGTCGGTCGTGCACAGGCTGTTGAGGATCTTGCAACCAAGCCCTGGCTGGCAGACGTTGACGCCGGTGAGCGCCCACGGTCCGCAGTTGCGGCTGCAGCAACTACCGCACCCGTTACAGACCACGCCGTCGTGGGTGCAGTTGCCGGCGCCGCTCGTCTGAACGTCCTGGCACACGCCCAGGGTCGCCCCCGACGCTTTGTTGCACCAGCCGCCGCAGCAGTCGGTGTCGCGCGAGCAGGCATCGCCGGGCTGGATGCAGAACGACGAGCCGAGCACGCACTTGCCGCCCGTGCACAGCCCCGAGCAGCACTGCGACGCCGCGCTGCCATCGCCGCCGGTGGTGCAAGGGTTGCCGGCCGTCAGGCAAGCGGTGCTGAGAGGAACGCACTTGTTGCCCGTACAGTTCTGGCCGCAACACTCGGCCGACGTCGTGCAGGCCTGATTGTCGGCCACGCAGCTGGTCGCGCTGGAACAGACGTGCCGGACGGTGTCGCACTGGAGGTTGCAGCAATCGGTCGCGAGCTGGCATGAGCTGCCGGCGCCGCTGCAGATCGTTACCGACGACTTGCACTTGCTGGTCACCGGATCGCAAACGTTCGAACAGCACTGGCCGTTGCTGGTGCACGAATCGCCTGGGACCGCGCACACGACACCGGAGCCTCCGGAGCCGGGCGCGCTGTCGGTGCCATCGGTGCCATGCGCATCAGTGGGGGTTCCCTGCCCCGCGCTGTGGGTGGAGCATGCGTTCGGCCCCAGGCCGCACAACGAGAAGACCAGTACGGTGAGAACGTTCACTCTCGGCATCTTCGCTCCTCCTTGTCGGAATCGGGGGGCACCTCGGCCTTCTCGGTCGCTTCGCGGCAAAACGTAAATGTCTCTTATGTTCACGACGGCGAGCTTCCTCAAGGCCTGTCCCCCTTGCGAAGGTCATGCCGCGGCGGCGCGCCCGCGCGCTGGGGGCTCCGCCGGTTCGGGATGTCCCTCTCCGTTCGGCAATTGACCCGGCCGGGACAGGGGCCAGGGGCCCTACGTGTCGTCGCCGGTGGCAGGGCCGCCGCCCTCTTCCAGGCTCTCGAGCCGGGAATAGAGCCGCCGCCGGGTGATTCCCAGGACGCGCGCAGCGGCGGATTTGTTGCCGCCGGTGCGTTCGAGCGCAGCGCGCAACAGCTCGCGCTCGAAGGCGTCGAGGTTGAAACCATCGCCGAGGACCATCGCCGCCATCCCGCCTTCCGTCCGCGTCAACGGTGAGGCGACCGACAGGAACGCGGGGCTGATCTCGTCGGT
Organism: uncultured Pseudomonadota bacterium; assembly: GCA_963778795.1. Taxonomy (GTDB): domain Bacteria; phylum Myxococcota_A; class Polyangia; order Fen-1088; family Fen-1088; genus DASRQZ01. The sequence continues at coordinate 1,659,170 of CAVZVU010000001.1, forward strand.
CCCGGCCAGGATCAGCGCGCGCTCGAGCGCGTTCTCGAGCTCCCGAACGTTGCCCGGCCACGAGTGTGCGACCACCTTCTGCCGGGCGGCCGGCGAGATCTTGGACGCCGGTACACCGCGCCGCTCGAGGAAGCGATCGACGAGCGGCAGGATGTCGTCACGCCGCTCGCGCAGCGGCGGGACTTCGATGGCAAAGACGTTGAGCCGGTAGAAGAAGTCCTCGCGAAACGAGCCGGCCCGGACCGCGGCCGGCAGGTCGCGGTTGCTGGCGGAGATCACCCGCACGTCGACCTTGCGGGGCTGGGTCGAGCCGACAGCCACGAACGACCGGTCCTGAAGGAAGCGCAGCAGCTTGACCTGCGTCGCGGGGGTGATCTCCCCGATCTCGTCGAGGAACAGCGTCCCGGTGTCCGCGGCTGCGAGGTGGCCGGCCTTGCGTTCCTGCGCCCCGGTGAACGCCCCCCGCTCGTGCCCAAAGAGCTCGCTCTCGAGCAACGTCTCGGGCAGCGCCGCGCAGTGCACTTCGATCAACGGGGCGGCCGCCCGCCGGCTGTGGAAATGGATGTACCGGGCGAGCTGGCTCTTGCCGGTGCCGCTCTCGCCGAGCAGCAGCACGCTGGCGTCGGTTGCCGCGACCTGGTGCACGGCACGCAAGACCGCACGCATCTTGTCGCTCTCGGCGACCAATGCGGGGCTGACCTGATCGAGCAGTCGCTCGCTGCGCGCTTGCGTTTCGCGGGCAGCGGTCAGCCGGCGCACGCGCAGGCGCACTTCGTCCATGGCGAAGGGTTTGGTCAGGTAGTCGGCGGCGCCCGCCTTCATGGCGGCCACGGCGTCTTCGGTGGTCCCGAACGCCGTCATCATGATGACGTCGGGCGGTGTCGCGACGGCCCGCGCTTCGCGCAGCACCGTCATCCCGTCGACGTCGGGCATCTTGAGATCGGTGAGGAGCGCGTCGAAGGCGCACGCGCGCAGCTCGACCAGCGCTGCGCGGCCGCCTTCGACGCGGGTGACGACGTGGCCGTCGAGCTCCAGCATCTCGGCCACGATCCGGCCCAACTTCGGTTCGTCGTCGACTACCAGGATGCGCGCCATCTTCGTTACCCTCTTTCTCCCTCTTGCTCTTGGCTGGTCAGTTGCCGAACAACCGGCAGGGTCACCTCGAAGGTCGCGCCCGGCCGGCGTTGGCTCCGGTACACCAGTGTTCCGCCGTGACGCTCGACGAGGCGGCGGGCGACGGCGAGGCCCAGTCCGGTGCCACCCGACTTCGTCGTGAAGTAGAGGTCAAACAGGCGATCACTGACCTCCTTGGGAAGTCCCGGTCCCTGATCCCGCACGGTGATCCGGATGGCGGTCCCGTCTCGCTTCGCCTGCAAGAACACCTCGCCCTCGCCCTGCGCCTGCGCGGCGTTGGCCAGCAGGTTGGCGAAGACCTGCCGGAGGCGCGCCTCGTCGGCGACGATCGAAGGCAGCGCCGCCAGCTCGCAGCTGACCCGGATCTTCGGGAAAGCCGCCTCGATCGCGCGCGCCGCCTCGACCAGCAGCTCTCCCGGCGCGACCGGTCCGCTGGCGAGCGGCCGATCGGCCGACAGGTCGAGCAGGTCCTGCGTCAGTCTCCGCAGCCGTTCGACCTCCTCGGCGATGTCGTTCAGGGCGATGCGGTCGCGGTCGACGAGGGTCGCGCCCGATCGCTCGCGCATGAGATCGACGGTCCCGCGGATCACACCGAGCGGATTTCGGATCTCGTGCGCCGCCATGGCCGCCACCCGTGACAGCGCCTCGCCGCGCGCGGCCCGGGCGGCCGCTCCGCGCCGCTCTCGCTCGACCCGATTCCAGCGCGCCGCGACCAGCGCCAGCGCCAGCGCCGAAACGATCGACAGCGAGACACCCAGATCGCGCGCGCGGGTGATGCGGGTCTGGGCGGCGACGAACGACCGTCCGGCTTCCAGCACCAGGACCGCGCTGACGGCGCCGTCGGCGCGCGCGATGGGAAAATAGCCGGTGAGGACGGTGAGGCTCCCAAATGCGTAGGCGGGCGCGACGGTGGCCCGACCCGAGAACGCGCCCTCAACGCGGCCGAGATCGAGGCGCAGGAGATCGGCGCGCCGGCCGCTCAGCCCCGTCGCGTCGGCGGTCACGCGCAACGACCGGCCGAGGACGTAGACGCCCTCGAGACCGTTGGTCCGCATCACGGCGCGCAGACGAGCGGCGGTCGGCTCGGCGTCCACCAGCAGGGAGGCGGTCGATTCCCCGGCGCCGGTCAAACGCTCCTCGAGCACGCGATCGACCGCGCCCAGCGCCGCGCGATGAAGGGACAGCGTCGCCGCCAGGGCACCCACGAGGCCGATCGCCGCGGCCACCAGCGGCGCCATGGCGCGTGACAGACTCATCGCGCTCCGATCGTGTAGGCCAGCCCGACGCCAGTCGTGAGCTTCGTGTACTCCAGATCCGCCACGTTCGACAGCGCCCGCCGCCCGCCGGCGGTTATCCGCAGTGTCCAGTGATCGGAGAGATCGATCTCTCCCGCCGCGCTGGCGTCGAGGTACCGATCCGAGCGCGCGAGGCCGTAGTCGGGGTCGACCTGAGCGTATTCGCGGAAGGTGAGCCGCGCTTCGGCGAGCAGTCTGAGGGCGCTGCCGCGGCCCAGCCAGAGAAGGACCAGGGGCCCCTGCTCGAAGTAGCTCAGCACCGCGTCCCGCGCGCCATCGCGGTCCAGGTGATAACCGAGTCCGAGGGCGAAGCCGCGCGGAAGCCCCCAGTCGGCGGTTGCCTGAGCCTCGTGGCGCAACCCCGAGTAGCCCGCCGCGTTGCTGGTGAGGAACGACTCGAACCGCGCGGCATAGGTCGCCGTCAACGAGAGCGCGCGGTGGGTGACCCGACCCGTTCCGAGGAGGCGATGCGCCGACAGGTACGGGTTGCCGCCCAGCGATACGATGTCGTAGCCATATTCGGCCGCCACCGCGTGGTCGCTCCGGCCGGCATGAAAGCCGACGGCGCCGCTCAGGTCACCGAGATCGTAGGCCGTGACCTGGAGCTGCTTCCGGTACTGCGCCGTCACGCGCGCGTATGGCCCCGATTGTCCAAAGGGGCGCAGGACGGTTCCGATCATTCCGACGCCGTATCCGTCTCCGACGCCCCCCTCCCCGACTCCCCCCGGGTTGGCGGTGCCATCCGGAGCGAGCGCGACGTTGGAGTCGAAGCCCATCTCGGTGGCCGCCGACAGCACCAGACGTCCGTCGCGCCGCGCGAGGCGCAGCAGACCGGCAGCGCTGGCGCCGATCCGATTGTCGTCGGCCACAGCCGCCGCCAGCAGGGTCGACGCGACCTGGTCGTCGCCGTCCCGAAGCGCGATCAATCCCAGGAAGAAGAGGGCCGTCGCCCCGATACCGGGCGTGCTCCGTGCTTCCTCCAGCAAGACGCGGGCACGCTGGTCGGCTCCGAGCTCGAACTGGCAGATGCCTTCGAGCAACGCGGCGCCGGGATCGGGACCGGCGGCGCGCACCGTCTCGAAGGCGCTGATCGCGGCGGCGCGATCCCCACGTCGCATCTGCCGGACACCCTCTTCGAAGTGGGCCTGCGCGATGTCGATGGTTGGACCGGAGGGGGCGGGACCAAGGTCGGTCTGGCCGCGGCACATCGCCTCCCAGCCAGAGCGAGCGGCGGCATCGCCGGGATCGCGACGCAGGGCCTGTCGATAGGCGGTCTTCGCCGTGGCGGCGTGGCCGGCCGCCATCTCTTCGTCGCCGACCGCGCGATAGAGCGCCGCCGCCGCCGGATCGGGCGCATGGCCGGTCGGCGCGTCGACGCCCACGCAGGGATCGAGGACTTCGGTCGCAACCGCGCCCACCAGCAGCATCAGGGCGATCACCGCGCGTGCTCCTGGCTGACCGATGTGGGACGCGCGCGGGTCATCCCCGCGAGCGCTTCGAGACGTCGGTATCCGTCGCTGCGAAGAGCGGCGAGTCGGGCCGCTTCCTCGTAGTAGACGGCACCCACCGCCGGGCGCGCATCGCGGAGCGCCGCCTGGGCCCGCGCGTGGTACCAATCGACGGTGGCCTTGGAGGGCGGGGCGGAGATGATCGGCGCCAGGTCCTTTCGGATCTTCTGCGCCTGCGCCGAAATGCGGGGTCCGGCCTGTTCGTCAATCGACGCGAGAAGCCGCTCCGAGCAAAAGAAGAGTCGCGCGCCGTAGCACGCCAGCGCGTGGTAGTAGTCGAAGAGCGCGTCGCGGTCGCCGGGCGCCGCCTTCTCAGCGCGGGCGAACTCGGAGATCGCGTCCTCCGGTCGCTGGAGCTTCACCAGCGTCGCCGCGATGTACCAGATCGCGCCGCCATCGGAGCCCGCGCGTTCCGCGACGCGAAACTCGATCAGCGCTTCGGTGAACTGTCCGGCCTGGAAATACTGCGCGCCCGCAAGCATGTGGTCGTCGGCGCCCGATTGAGCCAACACCGGTGACGCCGCCAGAAGCAGAAGCAGGAGCAGGGCTGCCCGCTTCATCGGACACAGCGCGGGTGGTTACGGGTGTCCCGTCGTTCCGCGATGAGCAAGGCCGTTGGCCTTGGCCGCGCTTGCGCGGGCTTGGCCGGCAGCGGCGCCAACGTCGGCGCTCGCGCTGCGAGCGGCCGCCGCGACGGAGGCTTCGGCCGCCCGATTGGCTGCATCGGCGCGCGCGGCGCGGGCCTGGTCGGAGACGTGGACCTGAGCCTCGGCGCGCACCCGGCCGGTCGCCTCGGCCCTCTTGCTGGCCACCGGGTTGGCCTGCGCCTCGCGGGCGTGGTTCGACGCAGACTGGGGCAATCGGGGAGGGGTGCTGGGAACATCGGCGCCGTCACGGAGCGCCGCGTGCGCGGCAGCTTTTCCGGCCGCCGGGGAGGCGGCACCGTCCAGCGCCCAAGCCGACCCGGCCCACAAGGTCAGGGAGGCAACCGCCACGGCACGCCGCATCCAGCTTGAAATCATCATCAACATCTGTTGGCTTCATCCACTTCATTAGCAACCCGCGGGCCGCAATCAGCCCGGCCGCTGCGCGCTGAATCTTCCCGGAGAGGTGCCCCGGCTGGTACGTGGAGGTGTCCGCATCGGTGCACGGTCTCATACGATGTAGTGAGACGAACCTCGCGCAGACAAGGTGAGAGGGTGTGCCTACGTCGTCTGTCATCGGAGCCTCGAGGAGCTATCTTTAGGCCCCGACTCAGGCCCCCCTCAGCCCCCCCTCCCGCCGCGCTAGTACGTGACCTGGTCGATGTACACGCGACCCGCGGTCGCGGTCTGCAGCTCGACGCCGAGGATCTGCACGTCGCTCGGATCGTACTGTTGCCGGCTGAACGCAGGGTTGTCGATATCGAGCGTGACGCAGGTCCATTGCCCCGTCGGGGGCGTCACGATGCCGCCGTCGGCCCACCAGTCACGCGAACCGGTCTGCACGAAAACCTTGATTGCCACGCTGCCGCCATTGTCCACCCACACCCGGGCGGTGACGGTGCGGCCCCGCAGATCGCCCAGCGGCTGCGCGAAGCGCGGGTGGACGGGCGACGCGCCGATCCAATCGACCTCTAGCGCGCCGGGATCTGGCTGCCCGACGGTGCCGACCCAGATCATCGTGCCGTCGGCGAACTCCCAGCTCTCGACGTCGGTGGCGAACGACCAGGTCCGGATCACACTGCCGACGGGGCCGCAGGTCGCGGGTGGAACGGTCGTATCGCTGGGCGGGGTGAGATCCGCCCCGGTATCGGGCTGAGACGCATCGATGCTGCCTCCCTGGCCGGTGGTGCCACCGACGCCGCTGACGCCACCGACGCCGCCGCTGACGCCACCGACGCCGCCGACGTCGCCACCGACGCCACTGACCCCACCGCTGCCCGATCCGGCGCTGCCACCGATACCGGTTTGCCCGCCCACTCCGGTGCCGCTGATACCGCCGGTTCCCGCCGCGGAGTCGTTGTCCGCGCCGACGAGATCGAGAGACTCTGCAGCATCCACCTCGGCCACGGAGCGATCACCGTTCCAAATGCAGGCTTGAGCGAGGAAAGACGCCCCGATCACCGCCAGCAGGGGAACCCGCGACACAACGAACACGATTCAGGTTATCACCCGTCGAGGCCACGGTGAACGCAATTAGGGGTTGCGGGCGTGCGAAGCCCGCGCGCGCACCCGATTCGCACACTCGATTCGCACACTCGATTACTTCGGCGCGGACCGATGACATTGCGCCGCGCGCGTCTCAGTAGTAGACGCTGCGACGAACCGACCGGCGCGCGACGCCTGCGACGCTGACCGGCGTGAGCGGTCTGCCTACGACGGCGTAGACGTCGGCGGCGATGGTCGTGAAGCAGCCAATCAACGCGAACATGATCAGATGTTTTTTTCCTCTAGAAAGCATGGGGGCTCCTTTCGTGCCTAAGCCGAGGGAACGCACGACGACGCAACCGTCTTTGCGTTCCCGCTCGTGTCACCGGTGCCCGACTCCGGAAACGAGAACATGGCGGGTGGCAGGTCCACCTGCGTTTGCCAGTTCGAGAACTGCACCGCGAATTCGGGGTGGCTCTTCACGGTCTTGGTGGTGATCACGAATCGAAGCGGAAGAGGCTGGTTGCCGTCTTTTATCCAGACTTGCCAGTCAACGTCCTCGCCTTCGAAGGCGAGGTGATTCGCCGCCACGCCGTTGATTGTCTCGAGACCGACAACTCGCCCCGACTTCACCTGCTCCATGAGGATGTCGTAGGGGTTGCTGTAGAGAAGATCAGCTCCGGGGGCGTCGACATGGAACTCCTTGCGCATGCTGTCGATCGCGGCATCGAGCGTGGGCGGCGCAGGGAGCGTGGAATGCTTGTCGTTCGCCTTGCAGGTGATCGTCATCGCCGTGCCGTCGTACCAGACGCCAAGCCCTTTGCCCGCGCCGCGCTGAATGCTGCGAACCCGGTTGGGGCGCTGCACCGCAACTTCGGAGTCGCTGGTCCTCTGGATCTTCTCCCCGGAAACCAGCGCCTGTTCATCGACGGCGGAGCTCTCGACGATGAAGCTCTTCAGACCCGATACGTAGTCGGTCATTTGCTTCAGCATCTGGTCGGCCTTGGGGTCGACCTTCTTGTTGGGTTTGGCGTCGGCCGCAGCCTGTACCGTCCCCACCCATGCCGGAGCGGTGACCGCGCCGGTCAACAACGAAAGCACAAACGCGAGGCGGCTGAGTTTGTTCACGTGGTTTCTCCTTTGGACATCCGCTATCGACGGTAGTCACCGCTACCGAGTCAGGCCAGTCAGCCTTGCGAAGTCCCCCGGTTGCCAACCTCGGCCGCAACCTGAACGCGGCACTCCCGCCCTCGATGTTGGGACGGGCCACTGGCCTTCAGGGCTGCTGGCCGACGAGGCCGCTGCGTTCGCGGCGCCGGATCGTGGTGACGCTGAGGAATAGCGCCAGGGCCAGCGGGCCGACGATGATCCCCATCGGGCCGAAGGCGAGGATGCCGCCCAGCAGGGCGAAGAAGATCAGCGCGCCGTGTAGATCGGTGCCGCCGCGGACGAGCAGCGGCCGGGCCACGTTGTCGACCAGGCCGGTGACCAGCGTGGTCCATGCCAGCAGGAAGATGGCCCACGCGTGGTGGTTCATCAGCCACAGCAGCACCGCCAGCGGCAGGCCGATCACCGCGGTCCCCAGCGACGGGATGAAGCTGGCGGTGAGGGTCAGCACGCCGAACAGGATGGGGCTGGGTACGCCCGACACCGCGTAGCCGAGGGTGGCCACGGCCGCCTGAATGAACCCGGTGGCCAGGTGCGCGCCGATCACGGACTTCGACACGCGGCCCAGCTCTGACAGCAGGGCGCGCAGCTGCCCGGCCGGTATCGGCAATGACTTCTCCGCCCAGCCGATCAGCGCGTGGCCGTCGCGCAGCAGGAAGAACAGCGCCACCAGCATCAGCCCCAGCATCAGCAGGAGGTGCGTGACCGAGCCGAGCAACCCGGCCGCCACGCCCAGGGCGCGGCCGGTGTGCGACCACTTCGCCAGCACCGTGCGCAGATCCTGCGGCCCCTTCGACAAGCTCTCCAGCGCGTCGTCGGCCCAGCGTTCGAGCCAGTCCGGCAGCGGGGCCAGCAGCCCGGCCAGCCCTTGCTCTTCCAAGGTGTGGCGCACGAAGGCGACCAGGCCCAGCGTCTCCTTGACCACCAGCAAGACAACCAGCGACAGGGGCACCAGCACCACCAGGACCACGCCGATCGTGATCAGCGCCGACGACAGCGTGCGGCGCCCGCCCACCGCGTTTGCGACCCGAGCCCGAATGCTCGCCAGGCTGCCGGCGATCACGGCCGCCACCAGCAACGGCTGCCACAGCGGCAAGCCTACGGCGGCCAGCAACACCGCCGACGCCACCGCGAGAACCGCCATCGCGCTGGGAATCGCCATTCCTCCTCGGCCAAGCTAGTCATTGGCACGGTCGGCGACAGATTTGTCCAGCCTGCCCCCGATGGGGCGCCGGCGGTGGCCGCCAGCTAAGGTCGCTTCTTCAGAAAGCGCAGCCCCACCCAGGCACCGAAAATGCCCATCCCCAGGTACGCCCCGCTGTATGACGGACCAACATGCTTTCCCAACCGCTCCAAGAAGGTTTCCACGACAGCGAGGGGAATGCCTGCCAGGAAGAATCCCGCGATCGCCACGCCGATCTTCAGCAGCAGACTGCGCCCACGAAGATTGGGCACCGGGTTGTCTGGTGACAGCGCGACCGTGGAAGCAGGAGAGAGCGCATCGAATGCATGGCCGCAGGCGCAAACCAGCACCGAATCCAGATTCATTGCCTGGCACTGGGGGCACCTTTTCATGCCGGTGAGCATAAACCCCGAAACGCCCCGGACAACACACCCGCGTCAGGCGCCCGTCCGGGGCTCTCCTGAACGCTCGCGCAGAGCAAGCGGTGCGATCGGGCCGTGGTAGACCTCATCCGACGAATGGCCCCGAGTCTCTTTGAACAGAACGTGCGCGCGCGCCGCCCGGGCATCCTGACGTATGGCTTGACGCCCCCGCGCGCGGCGCACGATCGCGCCAAGTTGGCGGAGATTGGCGAGCGCCAGCGCGCGCAGATCGCGGCGCTACCGATCGATGCCGTGGTGCTCTACGATCTGCAGGACGAGTCGAGCCGGGACGCCTCGCCGCGGCCGTTTCCGTTCCTGCCGACGTTGGATCCCTTCGCGTACGCACGGGACTACCTGGGCGATACCGGGCACCCGCTGATCGTCTATCGGGCGGTCGCCAACCACGACGAGGCGACGTTCGCGGAGTGGCTCACGGCGGTGGATGGGGCCCCCGAACCAGCGGCGGTTACGTTCGTCGGCAATCCGGCGCGCGGCGCGCAGCTCGGCGGACGCCTGGCGCTGCGTCGTGCCTACGAGCTGCATGCCGCCCACTGCAAGCGCCTGCTGCTGGGGGGCATCTGCATCGCCGAGCGACATCAAACCAAGGGCGATGAGCACCTGCGGATGATCGAGAAGGGAGCGCGCGGCTGTTCCTTTTTCATATCGCAGGCCGTGTACGACGCCGCCGCCAGCGAGGCCCTTTTGCACGACCTCGCGCGAGAAGCTTCGGCGCGTGGGCTTGCTCCGGTTCCGGTCCTCCTGACCATCACACCCTGCGGTAGCGACAAGGCACTGGATTTCATGAAGTGGCTCGGCGTCTCGTTTGCCCCCGAGATCGAGCAGCGACTGCGGCGCGCCCCCGACATGCTGGGCGAGTCGGTGGCCATCTGCGAGACGCTGATCCACCACTTCGCACGACGGAGCGCGGGGCCGATCCCCCTCGGCATCAACGTGGAGAGCGTCTCTATTCGCCGCGCGGACATCGACGCCGCCCACGCGTTGGTCGAGTTTGCCCGGCGCGCGCTCGAGAGCGTGAAACACGCGGCACCACCGTAACCTCCGGCCGCGGCGGGCGTATCGAACCAATCATGGATTCTCCCGCCCCCTCGAGGGTCCGCCTCGCCCGCCCGTCGGATGTGCCCGAGTTGCTGGCGATGATGGGCACGTTCAACCGGGCCGAGCACGTCACCTGGCGCAAGCCGGAGGTCCTTCCCGCGCTGCGGAAGCTGCTGCGCGAACCCAGCCTCGGCCGCGTCGTCGTCGCCGAGGGGCGCGGCGGAGGCGAGCTGCGCGGCTACGCTGTGGCGACGTTCGGCTACGACCTCGAGTTCGCGGGCAGGGACGCTTTCCTGACCGAGCTGTTCGTCCGTTCGCGATTCCGGCGCACCGGCGAGGGGCGGCGGCTGCTGGGGGCGCTGATGGACGAGATGCGCGGCGCCGGGGCCGCCGCGATTCACCTGCTCGTCTGGCCGGCGAACCGGGCGGCTCGGCGCCTCTACCACGCCGCCGGGTTCACGCCCGTTCCGCGTCTGGTGATGAGCCAGCGCTGGCGCGGCGTCGGCCCGGGCCGCCGCAAGCGCGCACGCCGTGCCGCTGCCGGCGGTTCGACGGCGCGCGCGGCTCGCGCCGTCAGTGGCAAGCGGCGTGGCCCGCCGCCGCGGTCGGCGCGCCGCCGCCACCGACGGGGATGAACTGCCAGTCGTAGCCGGTCGGGCGCAGCGTCAGCAGCAGCACGCCGTGCACGCCGACGATGCTGGTCTCGAGCGCGCCCATGCGCGGGCCGCCCAAGCCGGTATCGTACTCGCCGCCGCCGGTGCCGACGACGAACGTCCGGATGCCGTGGGCGGGATCGACCGCGCCCCCCTTGTCCAGCGGCGCGAGCTGCTGGTAGCCGTGCTCGTGACCGTTCAGGACCACGTCGGCGCCGGCGTCGAACAGCGCGTCCCACAGCGGCGCGGCGGCGGTGGTTTCTCCCGACGTGGCGCCGGCCTGGAAGCGCGGGTGGTGCCAGAAGGCCAGCGTGCACGACGACGGGTGCGCGGCGAGATCAGCGACCAGCCACCGGTGCTGCGGCGAGCCGGCGGCGCACGAGACCGCGCCGCACCCATCGCTGGTGTTGAGCGCCACGAGGTGCCAGCCGGCAAGATCGAAGCTGTAGTACCCCGCGCCACGCGCGCCCGCGATCCCGGTGGCGCTGCCCGGGCCGTCGAAGAAGTCGAAGTATCCAACCGCCACGCCGTCGGCGTACTCGTGGTTCCCGGGGACGGGGTGGGTGATGGCGAGCAGCTCGGGACGGCCCCAGCTCGGCCGGTAGAACGACTCGAACTCCGCGCGCGAGCCCGTCTGGTACGCGTCGTCGCCCAGTGGCAGCACCGCCGCGATGCCGTGCGACGTGAGCAGCCCGTCGAGGAGATCGGCGGTGGCAGCCTGCGCGCAGCTCGCGCACGCGATGTCCCCTGCCGCCGCGATCAAGATGCCGGCTGCGGTCGCGTCGGGCACGGCGTCGATCGCGGCCACCTCCGCCGGGCCAGCGTCGCGCACCACGGGCGCCGCGGCATCGCGCACCACGGGCGGCTCCGCGTCGGTCAGCTGGGCGCCGTGGACGACCCCGGTCCTGCGATCGGAGCACCCGCAGCCGCCGTCGGACGAGGCCGCGACGACCAGACCCACGGCGATCGCGATGCGCGTTGCTTCGGCTGGCCGCAACATGACCCGCCCGATACGTAATCATTCCCGTGCGACGGCGAAGCCGATTTCACCGGCGCGGCGACGACCGGAGAGACCGACGAATACCGTGCCGTCCGTAAGGAAAATCCGGGCGACAAGGTCCAGGACGGCGGCGTCAGGGGCGAGCCGCGGGCACCAGGCCCACGCGCCGTCCAAGGTCGGAGGTGAAGACGCCGTCCGGATCGTACTTCGCCTTGGTTGCCAGCCAGCGCTCGAGCGCCGGATACATGGCGCGGAAGGTGGTGGCCTCGAGGTACGAGTCCTTGCCGAGGTAGACACGCCCGCCGGCGTCGAGGACCATTCCGTCGAGCCGCCGCAGCAACGCCACGGTGTTGGCGCGAATCGGAAAGTCGATCGCCAGCGTGTAGCCTTCGCACGGGAACGACAGCACGCCGCCGCTCTCCTTGCCGAGCCGCTTGAGCACGTTGAGAAACGGCAGCTCGCCGGCGGAGAGGATCGTGCCCAGGATCTCGCGCATGCGCGGCAGGCCGTTCGCGAAGGGGATGACGAACTGGTACTGGGCGAAGCCGCGCCGGCCGTAGCCGCGGTTCCAGTGCGCCAGCATGTCCAGCGGGTAAAAGAACTTGTCGTAGTGACCAAACGGGGCGGCGCGCTCCTGGGTGCGCTGGACGAACGCGTTCACCGCGCGGATGCTGAGCCGGTTCAACGTCAGCTCGGGGAGCTCGAACGGGACCGTCACCTTCGGCGGCCCCGAGACCCGCAGCGGGTCGGCGGCCAGGTCCGGCGGCAGCTCGTCCCGCCGCGCGTGATCGCCAACGGTCACCACGCCGCGCCCGAGCCGCGCGCCGGTGGCGAGGACGTCGATCGTCGCCACTGAATAGGGGAAGGTCTGGTCCTGCTCGTCGAGCACGGCGAGCATCTCGGCGAGGTCGCTCACCTTGAATGACCGCTGGCGAAAGTAGGTCGTCTCGATCCGACGCAGCCGGATGGTCGCGGTCAGCACGACGCCGAGCAGCCCCATCCCGCCGAACGTCCCCCAGAAGAGATCGCTGTTGGTCTCGCGGGTGGCCTCGACGACCTCGCCGCTGGCCAGCAGCACCGCCAGCGCGTCGACCGAGGCGCTGAAGCAGCCCTGGACATGGTGCGCCTTGCCGTGCACGTCGTTGGCGATGCAGCCGCCGACGGTCACGAACTTGGTCCCCGGCGTGATCATCGGGAACCAGCCGCGCGGCGCGAAGTCGCGGATGATCGCCTCCAGGCTCACGCCCGCCTCGCAGGTCAGGATACCGGTCGCCTCGTCGAACGCGAGGTAGCGGTCCAGCTTGCGCAGGCCCAGCACCTGGCGGCCACCGTTGAGCGCCGCGTCGCCGTAGCTGCGCCCGAGGCCACGCGCCACCGTCCCGGCGCGATCGAGCCAGGCGGCAGCCTCGCCCGGAAGCTCGGGCTCGGCCAGCAGGCAGTCGGCGCGCAGGTTGTTGCCCCACCCCGCGAGCGACGTCGGCGAAGGGCGCGTCCGGGAACGAGCCTCCGCGACCGCCGCGGATTCGCTGGCCCCGACGGCGTCAGTTTTTTGCGAGAGGATCCTGAGTTGCTGGCCCATGGTCGTTCGCGCGCGGCTGCGCGCGTCACCTCATGTTAGCAGGGATGTCGGCAGGGACCGATGCTGATGAAACGCGCTCCCCTAAGGCACAGGGGCGGGAGCCGGACCCACCGCGCGGGCGGCGCGCTCCGCCTGGCGCGCGAAGTCGATCGATTCCGCCAGGATCCGCGCGGCCTCGGCGGGCGCGTGAAACCCCATCGAGTTCTCCGCGGCGACGAAGTCCAGCCGCCACTGGGCCTTGCGCTGCAGCGCCAGCGCTGGCGCAAGGCGCTCGCCCGCCGCGCCCGCCGTCGCTCTTTTGGCGGCCACGATCGCGTCGAGCATGTCGGTGGCCGCCGCCCCCGCGCGCTCGAGCAGCTGGTGCGTGCGGTCCTGGATCGCCGCCACGCGCGCATGAATCTCCGCCTCCGGGTACGGATGGCAGACCTGGCAGGCGCGGCTGACGTTCAGCAGCGGGCTGCGCACCCAGTGATCGGAGACCTTCATCGCGCCCTCGCGCTGGTACGGCATGTGGCAGTCGGCGCACGCGACGCCCGAGCGCGCGTGGATACCCTGGCTCCAGAGCTCGAACTCCGGGTGCTGCGCCTTCAGCACCTCGGCGCCGGTCTCGGCGTGCTCCCAGTCGTAGAAGCGGTGGCCGTCCGGGAACTTGTAGGCGTCGTAGGTCTGTTCGATCTCCTCGACTTTCAGGCCCCGGTTCCAGGGGAAGAACAGCGTCGTCTTGGGGCCGCAGTAGTACTCGACGTGGCACTGGCCACAGACGAACGACCGCATCTCCTGCCGTGACGCATCGACGTTGGGGTCGTACGGGCGCGCGCGGTCCGACTGCCGCCAGCGCTCGATGCTCTGGATGTGCGGCGTCGGCTCGGCGCTGTCGGCCAGGGCGCGGATCCCCAGCAGGAATCCCGGGCGCGTCACCCGCAACAGCATCGACTTCGGATCGTGGCAGTCGACGCAGCCGACGGGATGGACTCCCTCGACGTGCGCGAGCTTCTGCTCGGTGCCACCGCTGACCGGGTTCGAGGAGCCGGTCTTGACCACCTCGGCGTGGGCTGCCGCGTAGGGCATCGATCCCAGGACCGCGAAGCCCTTGAAGATGTCGCCCTCGCCCAGCCGCCGGTAGGTCGGGATCACCGACGCGTGGCAGTGCAGACAGTTGCCCGGCTGCGGTCGCGTCGTCACGCGCTTCGTCTGTTCCTGGTCGGTCAGCATGTGGGCGTGGCCGCGGCGATCGCGATAGTCGATCGCGAACGCGTAGCCGGCGAAGATGCGCTTGAGCCACGGATCGCGCTCGATCTTCTCGTCCGGCAGCGCCTCCGAGCCGCCGTACTGCGTGCGGCTGACGTCGGCCGTGCGCCGATAGCCATCGTACTGCCGCGCCCAGTTCATCCCCCACGGCGCGGAGTCGGTGGTCTCGTCGCTCACGTCGACCAGACGCAGGTACGGGTTCTTCGCCTCCTGTTTGCGCTGGAAGATGTTCATCAGCAGCGCCGTCGCGAGAAACGCGACGACGGCGGCTGCCCCGGCCGTCGCGACGATGAGCGGCAGGCGGCGTCGCGATGGATGATTCGTGGTCTTGTCGGCGGTCATTGTTAGGTGTCTCCCGAAAGGTTAGCCCCGCGCGCCGTGACCGGCGCCGCGATGGCAGTGGACGCAACGTCCGTCGTCCTCTGTACGCGCCCCCGGCACCAGCGCGTCGTGGACGAAGTCGCCGTGGCAGCGCAGGCAGTTGTGCTGGAGGATCGCGGCGTTCCGCGGCTTGATCAGGATCGGCTCGTGAAAGTCCTGCAGCGTGAACCCCTTCGAGTGGTGGTAGCCATTCAACGCCTTGGCGAAGTACTTGTTCAGCGTGTCGTGAGGCAGGTGGCAATCGACGCAGGTCGCGTCGCCGTGGTGCGGGCCCTTCGTCCACGACGCGTACTGGTCGTTCATGATGTGGCAGTTCGCGCAGGCCTTCGGATCGGTCGAGAAGTAGCTGAGCCCTTCGGCGTAAGAGAACGTGAAGCCAGCCAGGCCGACGGCCGCGCCCACGATCGCGGCGAGCAGCAGGTTGCGCTTGTGGGAGGCCATGTGGCCGCGCAATCTAACCCATCAACCTGGCGCGGTGACGTGGTTCAGGGCGACCGGAGAACGCCGAGTTTCAGATGGGGGTCGTAACCCGTCGATAGAACACCGCTTCTTCTCCCCTTCTTCACTCTTGGGCGAGCGTGGGCGCGGGAACGAGGTGGCCGGGGGAAATTCCGACCGGGCCCAGCGCGACGAGAAGATCGTCGCGCTCCTGGTCGGTGAGCTCGTACACCTGATCGCGCCCATAGTCGATCACGGCGTAGACACGGCGGGATCTCTCGAGCAACTCCAGGACGCGCACGGGGCAAAGATCGCCTGAGATCGCCTGCGCCGGCACCGGGATCTCCGTCATCGCGCGCGCGAGCTCGTCCGACGGCGCTCCCTCCACGACGCTCTCTCCGCCGCTCGTCGCAGGCGCCGTCACGGCCCCAAGGGCCTCGAGCGCGGCGAGTTCCGCTGTGCTGTCGTAGACATCAGTCTCCACGCGCAGTACGAACCGCTCGGCGCGCGGGAGCGCCCACGCGAGGCTCACACGATAGCAGGCGGCTTCCTGGTCTGGCTCGAGAGCGCTGTGGTCGAGCATCCACCGCCGATCGCTCAAGCGGCACTCTCCTCCGCGCCTTCCGGCGCGGGTTCGGACGCGGGCTCAGCGTTGCCGCCCTCGGCTAGTACGGGGCCTCCTCCGGGAACTGGTACCCCGCGCAGAAAGCGCGCGCCCAAGATCGCGAGAATGATCGCCAGGACGACCAGCGCGACGATGCCGAGCACGTCCAGGACCTTCTTGAGGAAATCCTTGATCGCGTCGAAGACCTCCCGCAGCGTCAAGAAGCAACCGAGGGTGACGCAGCGGGGGATCACGCAGGCCATCGAGTCGTCGGCGATCACGCACAAGCGGCCCGTGGCGGGATCGCGATAGTAGCCGATATGCAGGTTGAAGATGATTCGGCCTCTTCCGAGCGTTGCCGCCGAGACCTGTCGTCCAACTATGTTTGCGCGAAACACCGGAACCGAAGCGGGCAGGCAGGGCTGAAGGTCCCGCCAGCGCGGCGGTTCCACGTCGATGTGCGTGAGCGTCCGCCCACACAGCGGCACGGGGCTCGGTAACGGCACGCGCGCACGCTGCACCGCCTGCTTTTCGGCTCGGCCGAATGCTTGAGAGCGCGACTGCGCTCCCAGTCCCACCGGCGGCAACGACGCGGAAGCATCCGCTCTCCGTTCGAGCTCGGGCGACTCGTCGAGCAGCGACGGCAGCTCGATCGTTGCGCCTTCTCCCTCGGCGGGGGCGCCGGCGCGAGGCTGGGCGGGCACGGGTCCCGGCGCGGCCCGCTGCTGCAGCACGTGCGCCAGTTCGTGCGCGAGCAGGTGCCGGCCGGCAGGTTTGTCGGGCGCGAGCTCCCCGGCGCCGAAGAAGATGTCCCGTCCGATGGTGAACGCCCGCGCGTCCATGTCGCGGGCCAGGCCATTCGCCGTTACATCGCTGTGGATTCGAACATCGTCCAGCGTGGTGCCAAACCGCGACTCCATCGCCCCACGGAGGGGGCTCGGGAGCGGCGCGCCTCCGGTGCGCGCCTCAAGTAAGGCTTCGGGACTGATGGGCGGTGTGGGCTGCGGCCGGACCAGCGCCAGCCCGGACGCTGCCGCGACCACTCTTTGACAGCGCGGGCACGGGTTCGACGTTGCGCCCGTCGCGCCGCAGCCGCAGGCCGACCGACCAGTGCCCTCGGCGCGTCGAAACGCTGAGCTCTCGCGCGACGCGGTTGCCGAACCGGTCGTCACCCGCAGCGGCGCGGCCCGCTTCTCGGGCGACGCGTGTATCTTGTTCGAAGGCCTCGCAAGCATGGCTATGAGCCAATCCCCCCGCGCGGGCACAACTCTACCTCAACTAACCGGGACTGGCGGCGGCGGCATGGGCTGGCGACCCGGTGGTCAACCGCGCGGAGCTCAGCGCCGGTCGTCCGGCGTTCGCGCCCAGGATGGCGGGGGTCCGACGACCTCCTCGATCGAAACGCCCTTGCGCTGGGCGCGCAGCAGCTGGCGATGGCGCCAGATGGTGTACAGCACGGGCAGCACTTCCAGCGTCAGGAAGGCGCTGGTGGCCAGGCCGCCGATCATCGGCGTCGCGACCCGGCGAACGATCTCGGCGCCGGCGCCGTCGGCCCACAGCAGCGGCAGCAGCCCGGCGGCCATGGTGGTGATGGTCATCAGCTTGGGGCGCAGGCGCTGCACCGTCCCCTCGGCGTGCGCGGCGACGATGTCGTCGCGGGTCGCGAGCTTGCCCTCGCGCACGCGGCGATGAAAGGCCTCGTCGATGTAGACCACCATCACCACGCCGGTCTGCATCGCCAGGCCCAGGACCGACAGCAGGCCGATCCAGACCGGCGCCGAGAGGGGATAGCCGGTCAGGAACAGCGCCCAGACGCTGCCGACCAGCGCGAAGGGAACCGCGACCAGCACGATCAGCGCCTCGGTCAGGCTGCGAAACTGCAGGAACAGCAAGGCAAGCATGGAGAGCGCGACCACCGGCACGATCCAGGTCAGGCGCCGCTCTCCCGCCGCGAGCAGCTCGTACTGCCCCGCCCATTCGATGCGCTCGCCGGGCGCCAGCGCCAGCTCGTTGCGGGCGCGCGCGCGCGCGATCTCGTCCTGCGCCCGCGCGACATAGCCGCGCAGGTCGACACCATCGGTGAGGTCGACGTCGACGTACGCCACCAGCTGGCCGTGCTCGGTGCGCAGCGTGCTCGGGGGGCTGGAGATAGACCGGGCGGCCGAGCAGGCCGAGGGGAACCGGCTGGCCGGCGCCGCCCGGACCGGCGCGCACCGTGACGTCGCGCAGCTGATCCGGGGCGCCGCGCATGCTGTCGAGCGCGCCCGACAGGATGCGGACGCGCAGCAGCTTCCCGTCCTCCGGATGCTCGCCGATCTGTCCGCCCGTCAGCAGGAGATCCGCCGTCTGACGCGCCACCGCGGGCTCGACGCCGTGACGGGCCAGCGCGGCCGGATCGACCTCGAACTCCAGGCGTCGCTCGCCGCCCAGCGATTCGAACACCGCGCTGCGCGCCCCCGGCGCACGCAGCACCACCTCGCGCACCACCGCGCCCAGGGCGTCCAGCCGCGCCGGCGTCTCGGCGACGATGCGCACGCCGACGGGCGTGCGAAACCCGGTCGTCATCATGTCCATGCGGGCGCGCGCCGGGGCGGTCCACGCGTTGACCCAGCCGGGCAACTTCGTCGCCTGATCGAGCCGTTCGACCAGCTCGGCGGTCGTCGAGGGCGCTCGTTCGGGCCACAGCAGCCCCAGCAGCTGTCGCACGCCCGGCGGCGCCCACGACGAGTACCAGCGCGCCCGCGGTTGCAGCGGCCATTCCGCGCGGGGACGCAATCGAATCGTGGTCTCGGCCATCGAGTAGGGGGCGGGGTCGGTCGCGCTGTCGGCGCGCCCGATCTTTCCGAACACGGTCGCGACCTCCGCGAACGACGCGATGGCGCGGTCCTGTCCGTGCAGCTGGTTTTGCGCCTCGGCGGGCGGAACGCCGGGCAGGGTGGTCGGCATGAACAGGAGATCGCCTTCGTCGATGCGCGGCAGGAACTCGCGGCCGAGCCTGGGCAGCAGCGGCAGGCAAGACAACACCGCCAGCGCGGCCGTCGACAGCGTCAGCAGCGGACGGCCGAGCGCGAAGTGAACGAACGGACGGTACAGGCGCACCAGCCCGCGCGTCAGCGGGTTGTCGAGCTCGGGGCGCGCGCGGCCGCCCAGCACGACGGCGCGCAGCGCGGGCGCCAGCGTCAGCGTCAGCAGCGCGGCCGATCCGATGACCAGCGTCTTGGTGAGCGCGAGCGGGCCCAGCAATCGCCCGGTCTCTCCGGTGAAGGCAAACACCGGCAAGAACGTGAGCCCGGTGATCAGCAGCGACGAGACAATCGCGGGCGTGAAGGACGCGGCGGCCGCCAGCATCTGCGCCCGTCGCTCCTCGGCAGAGCCGCTGTCGCCCAGCGTCGCGAGACGCCGGTGACAGGCCTCGAGGGCCACGACATCGGCGTCGACGGCGATGCCCAGCGCGATCCCCATGCCGCCCAGGCTCATCAGCGAGGCCGGCACGTCGAACAGCCACATCGCGGCGAAGGTCGTGAGCATCACCACCGGCAGCGTCACCAGCGGCACGATCGCGCTGCGGCCGTGCAGCAAGAAGAGCAGGATCACCAGCACGACCGCCGCGACCTCCTCGGCCAGCGCCTTCAGCAGCGTCGCGTCGACCCGCTTCACCAGATCGCTGCGGTCGTAGACCTTGACCAGCTGCACCCCGGCCGGCAGCAGGTGGCGCCGGGCGTCCAGCGTTTGCCGGACGCGCGCGATGACCGCCGCGACGTCGGCGCCGCGCTCGGCGATCACGATTCCACCGACGGCCCGGAACGTACCGCCCAGATCGCCGAGTCCGCTCGGCAGGTCGCGGGTGATGCGCGCGTACGCCACCTGGTCGAGGCGCGCGCTGGCACCGGAGGTCGGCGCCGGCGCCTGCGGCGGCGGCGGCGCGATCGGCAGGGCCTGGATCTGCGCCAGCGTCGGCGGCGGCTGCCCTCCGGCCAGCGCGGCGCGCAGCGCCGACAGCACGTCGCTGAAGGCGAGGCCGCGCTGGCGCAGCAGGTCGGGGCTCACCTCCACGCTCAGTTGCCGGGTCGCGCCGCCCAGCGCCGCCACCTCGGCGACCCCCGGGATGGCCGCGAGCGCCGGCTGCAGCACGTTGTCCTGGAACTGCCGCATGTCGAGCAGCGACGAGCGCCGCACCGGATTGACCAGCGCATACTGGTAGACCCAGCCGGTGCTCGACGCCAACGGACCAATCTGCAAGCGCGCGGTCGCCGGCAATTGCGACCGGGCCTTTTCAACGCGCGCGACGATCTCCGCGCGAGCGGCCGCCAGGCGGCCCGCCGACCCCAGCCCCGCCGACCCCGCGAAGACCACGTCGACGTAGGCCATGCCGGGCATCGACGTTCCGCGCACGTTGGTCGCGCCGGGGACTCCGTCCAGCACCGTGGTCAACACGCGCGTGATCTTGTCGGCGACCTCGAGCGCCGGGTGTCCCATCCAGTCGGCGACCAGCACGATCTGCGGGTCGGACAGATCGGGGATCACGTCCCGCGCCAGCGCGCGGCGCGCGACCTCGCCCAGAACGGCGAGCGCCAGCGCGGCAACGATCACCAGGCGGCGATGGCGGGTGCTCCACGCCACCAGGCGCATCATCATGGCGGTGCCCCCGCGCCGCCCACAGCGTGCGTACGCGCGCGATCTCCCTGCAGACGCCGCTCGGCGTCCCAGAAGAACGCGTTCACCGACACCACCTGCTCGCGCAGGTTGAGACCCGACAGCACCGCGGCGACGCCGGTGGTGATGCGCCCCACCTCGATCGCGCGCCGCTTGGCCGCGCCGTCGGCGCGCGAGAGGACGAGCACGTATGGCCCCTCGGGACTCTCCAGGACCGCGCCCGCGGGGATGACCATCATCTGCCGCGGGCGGCGCGCGAACTTCACCCAGCCGACGGTGCCCGCAGGCAACGGACTGGCTCCCGCCTCGACGGTGAATCGCACCAGGGACGTCGATCGGTCCCAAGGTTGCCAGGGTGCCTGCGCGGCTGTGTCGGCCACCCGTCGCACGTCGCGCGCGGCGGCCGTATCGGCGGAAAGACTGGCGGTGGGTGCGAACGACGCGCGCTCATCGGGCTCCAGCGTCGGCAGCTGGTCGTCGTACAGCTGTGCGATCACCAGGTTGTCGTGCTCCACCCAGGCCGGCGCGTAGATCTCGTAACGCAGCACGTGCTGGCGCACCGGCGAGGGATAGTAGCCAACCAGGTTCGACGCCAACCCTCCCGCGGCCTTCGACAGCAGCTGTGCGGCTGCGATGGTGTCCTCGCCCGAGGCGGCCTCCTCCGACGGGTTGACCGCGGCGGTGTCGTGGACCACGGCGCCTGCCTTGACCAGGGCCATGCCGCAGATGGGGCACTCTCCCGCGCTGCCCGACGACATCTCCGCGTGCATCGGGCAGACGAACGCCGCGCTCGCCCCGGTCGCCGGTCGCGTCGCCTGATCGTGGCGCCGCGCAGCGACCAGCGCGACCGCGACGACGGCCGCCGCCAGCGCCAGCAGGCCGATGCGCAGGATCAGGATCCATCGCTGAGATCTCGCTGGCGATCTCGTCGCGGATCTCATGCCGGGCGCGCCCCCGCGCTGGCGCCGAGCGGTCCTATTTCTTGAGGATGTATGGCCGCATCATCTCATTGTCCTCGTGGTCGAGGATATGGCAGTGCCATACGTAGCCCGGGCCGGGGGCGGTGGGATCGAACGTGAAGCGGTTCGTCCCCGCCGCCGCGGCCCCTGTGCCGGTCAGCGGGGTGTCCTGCGGCGCATAGCGAACCGCGATTCGCGTCACCGTCTTCGGCAGCATCTTGATGGTGTCCTTCCATCCCGACTCGTTGCCAGTCGGTCCGGTCGGGCTGCCCATCAGATACTTCGTACCGCTGAACGCCAAGTTGCCGCCCAGCGCGCCATCGGTGTTGGCCGTCGCGTAGGCGTTGGGCGGGCCGTAGCCCGGGATGAACGTCGCCGGGTCGAAGGTCTCGCCGTTGAAGGTGCCGCCGGGGAAGGCGGCGTCCCAGTCGGCGCGATAGATCGTGTCTCCACCGTCGGCGCCCACCACCATCGCCTCGCGATTGATGAGCTGGAACTGAACCAGGTGAATGTGGATCGGGTGAGCGTCCTCGGTGAGGTTGGCGACCTCCCAGATCTCGGTCGCGCCGACCTGGGGGTTCTCGGTCGCCATGATGCCGTGGCCGTTCGAGACCGATCCGGCGATCGGCACCGGCGTCGATCCGGGCACCAGGTTCTCGCGGTAGCCGTCCCATTCAGAGTTGTTCAGCAGCACCTCTTCGGGGCCGCCCGGTCCCTCGACCTCGACCAGGACCAGCTGGCGCCTGACGTCCGGTGCGCCCGCCGGTTTGACGTTCACGATCGCCGCCGGCCGGCCGGTGCCGCCCCGGACCGCGGTCCCCGACGGGGCCGGATTGAAGCTGGTGTCGGTTCCCGCCAGCGTCTTGTCGACCTTGAACATCATGACCTGACCAGAGGTCGCCGGGTCGGGCGGATCGCCGCTGGGGTAGGGCGCGAACGCGCCGCAGCTGTCGGCGTTCGCTGGATCGTCGCAGCCCTTGCCGTTGGTCAGGATGAAGCTGCCGGTCCGGCCGGTGAAGTCGACGATCACGTCGGCGCGCTCGGCGGGGGCGATCCAGATCCCGGGCACGGGATTCATGCTCAGGTTGGTGGCGGCGTTGAGGAACCCGCCGTCAGAGCCGATCTGCCAGAACGCAGGTCCGGCGGTGCTGGTCGGCGCGCCCATCGTGTCGGCGGCGAAGAGCTGCATCTGGAAGAAGCGTGCGTTCGACCCGTTGACGAACCGCAGCCGGTAGCGGCGCGGCTCGACATGCATGACCGGCCACGACTTGCCGTTGACCGTGACGACGTCGCCGAAGAACTCCGGGATCCAGTACGGATGATGGTCGGGGTTGGGCGGCCCGCCGTTGAACCCCGGCCCGTTGCCGGGCACCCCGGCTGGGAAATACAGCTGCCCGCTGATGTCGAACTGGCGATCCGCGACCAGGAGCTCGCTCTCGTACGCCCCGGCCGGCAGCAACATCGAGTTGGCCGCGGCGCCGGTGTCGTTGGCGTCGCGAATCAAATAGAACCCGGCCAGACCGGCGTAGACGTGCTGGCGAGTGAGGCCAAGCGCGTGGTCATGAAACCACAGCGTGGTCGCCTCCTGGGTGTTCGGGTACATGTAGACGTTGCTGACGTACGCAGGCCCCTTGTACGCCAGACCGGCGGTGAACCAGGTGTCGGGCATGCCGTCGAAATCCGAAAGCACCTCGGCGCCGTGCAAGTGGGGAACGGCCGGGATCGGGAACTGATAGATGCCGATGCAGGCGGGGGGCAGGGGAGGCTCGCTCAAGCAGTTGTTGCTCTTGCCGAAGCCCAGCGCGTCGGCTGAATGAACGCTGAGATCGGTGACCATCCGCCGCTGCAGGAACAGCGGCTGGCCGCCGGTTCCCTCCAGGCTGTTGGTGTAGGTCACGGTGGTTGCCGTCCCGCGGGTCGCTTCGATGGTCGCCGAGGGAAAGCTGGGCGCGCCACCGTTGATCTTGTATCCCCAAAGATAGGTCCCCGCGTTGAACGGGGCCGGCAAATTGGCGTACACGGTCGCCGGCAGGATCTTCTGCTGGAACTCCACCATGTCGACGGTGACCGCCGCCTTGCCGTCGATACGACGGCCATTGAACGTGGGAACGTCGTCGACGTACTTGGGCAGCTTGGTTCCGTCCAGCGTCGGTTGCTGGGGCGGCATGATCATCTGGGGCGCCGCGCTCACGTCCGCTCCGCCGTCGCTGCCCGTGCCGCTGTCCATTGGGAAGGGGGCAGACGACCCGCAACCAGCCATCAAACCGGCAACGACCAGAAGCTTGACCAACGAACGCGTCATTTCGACCTCTCTGATTGCGGGCATTGCACAAATCCCATTCGAGTCATGTTCCGATCGCTGGTCTAGAAGCCCCAGGACCAGTTGAGGACCCCTTCATCGACGCTGGTTGACATGTCCCGATTTGAGGTGTGCCGGTACTCGGCTTTGAGGGCGGTCCAATCACTGAGGTCGATCCGCAGTCCGACAATCTCCCCGAGAGAATCGAACGACGGCACGCCCGGTGCGCTCGCGTCGGGGACGAAGAACGGATCACTGCCTCCGCGCGAAGCGATTCGCTCGACCTCGACATAGGGGGTGAATTGGCCGAACGCGTAGCCGGCCAGCAGGAAGCCGCCGTAGGTGGTCCATTGTTTTTGGGTCGCCTGGTGGACCACGAGGTAGCTCTCGGCGATCAGGATCAGGGGCACGCTTGCATAGGCGATGTGCGCGCTTCCAATGAGCTCGTCGATCGACACGTTGGCGAGCGCGACGCGATCGGGTTGCGCCGGAATCCGGTCGGCGATGCCGGAGACGCCGATGCGCAGGTCCGGCCAGTGTAGGCCGACGTATTCAGCGGCGACCTGGACCGCCTTCATGGACTGGTAGTCCTGGGTGTTGCGGATGTCGTCGACGATCTTCCCTCGTCCGTTTCCGATCCCGGCGGTGACATTCAACGTCCCGGGGCCGAGGTTCAGCTTGGCCCCGGACGTGATGCCGACCCAGTGCACCGGCAGCAACCCGCCGCCGTCCTCGAAAGCCGTCCAGCGCGGGCGGGCGATCGTGAGCTGGAGCCAGCGTCCGTGGTGATAGGCGTTGTTCCAGTAGCCGAGCGCGGTGTGGGCGCGTCCGGCCTCTATGTACACCGGGCCGGATTGCCATCGCACGTTGAACCGTTCGACGTCGATGCCGAACCCCTCGTCGCCGGCTTCCACGGCAAACTCGGTCAGCGCGACAAAATGCTTGCCGAGCTCGCCCCTGATCAGCACGTCCTGCGCGCCGATCGCGAAGCCGAGGTGGTGATCGGCCGCAGGCGATCCAGCGCTGAGCGAGGTGTCGCCGAAGAAGTTCAGCGTATAGCGCGAGCGAACGTTGCGGATGTTGAGCTCTGCGGTCAGGTCGCTCGCGACCTGGTCCATGGTCTGGGCGCGGCCGGTGTGGAGGGTCGACCCCGCGATATCCGCGGGCGCGGGTGGCGCCGGCGACGGGGATGGAGCGGTGAAGCGCATCTCCGCGCCGTCGTTCGGGTCGGCCGCTGGGGCGGGCTCGGCGGGGGCGCCCGCCGGGTCGGCGGCGCGCGCCACCGTATCGAGCTGGAAGAGGGAGGGGAAGAGCGCGAAGGCGACAGTCGCCACCACAAGTCTGGTCATGGTCTTTGAGCCTCTTTGGAGAGATATCGCCCGCCGTCTTGCTCGGGCATGTTTGGGTTCGGCACTACGGCGACTCGAACGAGAAGGAGTACGTGACGTTTCCATTCACCCCGCCGGCCGGCCGGGGGAATGCCCAGCTCTTGAAAGCGCCAACCAGGCAGGTCTGCAATCGAGCACCGTCGTTGATGCCACTGGTCGGCGAGACCGAAAGCACGTGCCCGGTCGGATCGACCACCGCGTGGATGGTCAGGCGACCGTGCAGATCGGGGTGTTCCATGACCGCGCGCTCGTAACAGGCGTTGGCTTCGCCCGCGTGCGAGCGCACGGTAGCGGCGACGGCCTTGGGGTCGACGAAGCCGGGTTGCTGCGCAATGGGTGTTGGTGCCCGTTGGACCGACGGCGGCGGCGCCGCGGGGGCGGGTGCCGCCGTCTTCGCCGGCGCGCGAACCGCCACGACGGGGTGTGGGGGCTCGGCCGGCGCCGCATGTTCGGACGGCGTCTCGACCCTGGGCGGCGATTCGGTCTTCACCGGCGCCACCGCTGGGTGCGCCGCCGCGGCGGCCAGTTGCGGCGCCGCCGGCGCGGTCGCAACCGGGCCTGCCTTCGATGTCGGATGCTTGTGATTGTTCTTGGCGGCGGGGGCGACCCGTTTGCCGCCGCCGCGGTCGTTGTTCGCGACCGGCGCTTCTTCGGGGGGCGCGACCTCCGCGGGCGTCGGCGGCGCTTCCGGGGCCGCGGCGACCGGGGGCGCGGCAGCCGGAGGTTCCGGCGGCTTGACCGCGACCGGCGGCGGAGGCACGGCTTCGGCGGGGCGAGCGGTCTCGATCGGATCCGGCGCGGGCGCGGCCTTCTGGCTTTGAACCTGCCGCATGACCACCAGACCGACCAAGCCCGCGGCGACGACCGTGCCGATGATGGCGATCTTTCGCATCTTCACCGGCGACGAAGCGGTCTGAACTGGAGTTGGTCCGACGGGCGGCAAGATCGCCGGAGCGACGCCCGCCGTCGCTGCCGAAGCAGCCGTTGTCGGCACCGTCGGTGACTTCACCGTAATTGTCGTCGTCGTCGACGCGCTCGTTGGCGGCACCGTCATTTTCCGCGCCGTAATGATCGACGAGGTCGTCAGGCTCGGACCACTGCCCGACGGCTGGATCGGCATGGGCGCCGGTGTCGGCCGGCGGATCAGGCGCGCGGCGCTGATCGATACCGTCTGACCGATGGAGTCTTGGTCGCGCAGCAGGGCATACGCGTGCTTTCCGATGCCCTCGGTCCAGTTCCCCGCCGCCACCGTCGCTTCCCATGCGGTGTGCAGGAAGGTGGTCGGGATCGCCAGCTGGGTGAAGATCTGCTCGGGACTAGTTTTCCCTTCGCCATCCGAGATCCAGCGTCCGTTCTGAAACGTCGGCGTCACGTCGTGGTGCTCGAGGAAGGTCTGGCCCGGATCCTCGAGCGTCGCCCAGATGACGTGGCGGAGGCCGGTATGCTTCGCGGCGCCGGCCACGGCGTTGGCGGTGGCGAGCTTGGTCTCGGGCGACGGGTGCTCGGAGGAGAGCTGGATGTAGAAGGCGCCGTAGGCCCCCGCGAGGACGCGCTTGAGCGCGGCTTCATTCCGGGGATCGGCGACCGAGACCTCGGCCCCCAGGGCCTTCAGCAGCCGGCTCTCGACGGAATCGAGGCGGCGCACGATCGCCCGCGGGGCGAACTCCCCCTTCGGATCTTCGAGGATCGCGCGCACCAGCCCAAGCCCCGGCGCGCTCTCGGCTCCGATGATGGCAACCGTCTTCTTGGTCGCCGGCTTTCTGTCGGGCGCCTCACCCGTCGTGCTCAGTGCCGGCGCCTCGTTCGGCTTCATGACCGACCGAAAACCCCGCAGGCTGGCGCCGGGTCACGCGCTCGATCCACCCGGCTACGGGCGGGGGGCGACGACGTAGGAGGTTCGAAGGACGATGCAAGCACGGCTGCGAGGAAGTGCTCGGCACATATGGTTAAGAACTTTAAGGTGGGTGCTTGGGGGCGCTTTCCGCAACCGCCGTCACATGGTGGCGGCATTGACGGCGTTTCGCCGGAGGGCGGGCCCGACGATCGCGCGTCCACCTCCCGCTTGAAATGTGCCGCGTTTGACGCGGCCCCCTCAAAAAACCAAGGGGACGCGGCCTGATCGCCGGGCGTTTGGGCGGACATTCGACGGGCCTTCGATTTGCACTGCTCGAGCTTGTGGCCCACGCTGCCTGGCTCGAGCCTTCTCGATGACGCTCAACTGTGAACTGCTGACGGCGTTGGCCCCGTTGCTCCTGTTCGGGTGCGGGTCAGCACCCCCCGCGGTCGACGCGGCCGGCGCCTATTTGAACGACCCGGCCTATGCCCGCGCCGAGATGACGGCGTCGCTGGTCAACCCGGGGAACGGCTATTCGTCCCTCCGGCTGGCGCGCTACGCCTCCGGCGATGCCAGGGACTGGGATCGCCTGCCGGAGTGGAATCCGCCCGCCGAGGCGATCGAGGCCGCCGAGCTCGACGCACCCGGCGGCGCCTCGCCCGCCCAGCTGTCGTCGGGTGCGGCGCCGCTCGCGCTGCCGCCGTCGGTCCGGGCGGCGGATGATCCGGCGCTCATCGCGCTCGGGAAGGCGGCGTTCGAGCGCTACCCGACCCAGCTGGCCCAGTACCTGAGCGTGGCGCTGACCTCGCGCGCCGCCGCCGCCCGTTACGGACTGTGGATCGACGAGGCCGGCGGCGGCGTCGTCGGCGGTCTGGTGCGCGCGCGCATGGCGGACGGATCGGGGGCGCTGGCGCTCACCTGCTCGAGCTGTCACACGGCCGGCGCAGCCGACGGCGGCGTGTCGCCGCCGGGCGTTCCCAACGCTCGACTGGACCTCGGCGCCGCGATGCTGGCGGCGCAGGGCATCCCGGCGTCGGCTTCGCAGGATCCTCACGCCGCGTGGGGCCCGGGGCGGGTCGACGTGACGACCGGCGCCGGCACCGAGCCGGCTCGCATTCCGGACCTGCGGCCGGTCCGCTGGCTCCGCTACCTGCAGCAGGACGCCACGCTGCGCGCGCGAGACCTGACCACGCTGGCGATCCGGATCGAGACGCTCATCGTGACGGCGGGGAACCAGGCGGTCCGGCCCCCGAGGATCGTCGCGTTGGCCTTGGCGGCTTATGTCGATTCGCTCGCATCGTCATTGCCCTCGCCCGATGACGCCGCGGCGCTGTCGCCGAACGGCGCCTCTTTGTTCCGGGCGAGGTGCGCCGGGTGCCACGCGCCGCCGGCGTTCACGGGCGAGCCCGTGCCGCTTTCGATCATCGGGACCGATCCGGTCCTGGGCCTGTCGGCGGATCGTGGGACTGGGAACTATCGTGTCCCGTCGCTTCATGGTGTCGGGTCGCGAGGTCCGTTGCTGCACGATGGGACGGTCCCCTCGGTCGGCGCGATGTTCGACCCGTCGCGGGTGACAGAGGCGTTTGCACAGAAGCTCCATGGAGGGGGGCCCGTGCTGGGGCACGCCTACGGGCTCGATATCACCGACGGGGAACGACGAGATTTGATCACCTATGTTGATGCTCTTTGAACAACCAGTTGAGCGAACCGAGGAGAGACAATGCGACACCTTTTGTTGACGACGGTGGTGGGGCTAGGCGTGGCGGGCTGCAATTCCACCGGCGGGCAGGCTGACGGGACAGGCGGCTTGGTCTGTTCGGGTGACCCGCATGGGGGGACCGAGGTTCCGAGCACGCATCGCCCGACCGCGATCGCCTGCAGCCCCAGCACGAGGAGCCCGGCGCCGCCCGACGGTGGGACGGCGGTCTGTACAACCAACGCCGACTGCGCGAGCGACGCCGGATCGCTGTTCACCGCCTGCTTGCAAGGTCGGTGCTCGTTCGACCAGTGCTTGACCGATGCCGACTGCGGGACCACCGGTGTTTGTGCATGCGCCTCCGACTATTACGGCGGAAACGGCGCCTTCCACCCCAACGTCTGCGTTCCGGCCAATTGCCGCGTCGATGGCGACTGTGGCACCGGTGGGTATTGCTCCGCCAGCCACGGCTATTGCGGATCGTTCCAGGGCTTTTATTGTCACTCGAGCGCCGACACCTGCGTCGACGAGACCAAGGACTGCACTGGCTGCGGCAACGCATGCGTCTATAACCCGACAGTCGGGGCCTTCACGTGCGCGACGAACATCTGCGCGGGGTAGACCAGAGGTAGACCGGACCCAGGTTGAGTTGCGGGTAGACCGGACCGAGGTTGGGGTTAGGCGGGTGGCCGGTCAGGCGACGATGAGGCCTGGAGCACGGGTCCGGGTAGACCGGACCGAGGTTGGGGGTAGGCGGGGTTAGGCGGGGCGCGGAGCGCGTGTGGTTAGAGGCAGCGCCGGTTCCAGAGCGCGTGGTCGACGCAAGGCAGGCAGGAGCGCCGGCGAATGCAGGGGCGCTTTGCGGGTGGCCGGTCAGGCGACGATAAGGCCTGGAGCACGGGTCGAGCGGACGTCGGCGCCGATGGAATCCCCGAGCGGTCAGCGTCGCTGTGTCGTAGGGTCAGAGGCGAGCTGGACAGGGTGCGCAGGTGGCTTGGACGAAACGTCGAAGCCAGTAGGTGCCGGCCGGAAAAACGACGTCGCGAACGCCGGCGATGAAAGCATCGCGGGCAGCGACGTAGGCATCACGGAAGGCGCGATTGCGCAGGAGTGCTTCGATTCGGCTCCACTTGTTGCGAGCGGCGACGCGAGGGTCGAGCTGGCGGCGCGGCTCGCGCGAGGCTGGATGGGCGCTCCACTTCTGAGCGAGGACGGCGCGACGGCCGATCACCTGGAGTCCGCTACGACGGCGCTCGGCGGCTGCCGTCTCCTCGGCTGCGCAAATGCGCTGCTGAACCATGACTGCGAACGCCTGGTCCGAAAGTTCCCTGAACTCGGTCGGGCGGGAGATAGTCAGGGTGACGACTTCGGGCAGGCCGCTGTCGTCGCGAAAGAAGTGGCGAGGACGGGAGGCGACCAGAGGTTTGCCATGCATGAGAGCCGCGAGCGAGGTGACGCCTGGCCAGTGGTGCGCCTTCTCGGTGAGACCATCTTTGACCGGATTCGACAGGGCGTAGGTCATCTTGTCGAGTACGTCGCTGGCGTCGACAAGGCGAACGACGCTGGTCTGCTCGGAAGACCAGAAGTTCTCCCAGCGCCCGCGCAAGGCGTTCTGACACTTGGCGAAAAGCTTGTGAAAGTGTTCGAGGAAGGCGGGATAGTTCCCGTCCGGATCCTCGATCCCGGTGTGGTGATGGTTGCTCATGGCCGCGGTGAAGATGACCCGAATCCGACATCGCTGCGCTGCGAGGCCGAGGCAGTATATGAAAGCGTTGTTGGTTTCGTGGTCGGGCCGCATCAGGAACTGCCGTTGCGTGCATCGGCGAGTGATCATGTACGTCCGTCCCGGAAGGACTTCACGTGGAATAGACACGCTGGCTTATCGGCCGCGCAGTCGCTCGGGTTGCATTGAATTCAACCTGGGAAGGGTGGACGGGTGGAGGGACGAGGATGGGCGGACGAAAGAAATCAACCTGGGACGGGCTGGCGGGGGGTCGGGAAATCAACCTGGGACGGGCCGACGGGGACGGACGGGCAGACGGGGACGGGGGGGAGAAAGAAATCAACCTGGGAGGGGCAGACGGGGGGGACGGGCCGACGGGGCGGGACGGGCCGACGGGGGAAATCAACCTGGGAGGGGCCGACGGGGCGGGGAGGGGCCGACGGGGCGACGGGGCCGACGACGGACGCAGGCGAAGCGGCCGGCGCGCAGGATACCCGCGCCGGCCGCCAGGGGAGCGATTCAACGTCATTACTGCGTGGAGGTTCTCGACTCTCCGTTCTTCGGTTCGCTGTCGACCTTCGCGGTGCGGACCACCGATTTCACCCCTTGCAGCCGCGCCAGGCTGCCGCTTGCGTTGTCGTTTTCGAGCTCGGCGGCCTTGCGATAGGCCTCGCGCGCGTCGTCGAGTCGATCGACGTGCTCGTAAGCCATGCCGAGGTTGTTCCACATGAAGCCTTCGACCGGCTCGTGCTCGACCGCGACCTCCAGCGCTTCGACCGCGTCGGCGTAGCGACGCTCGTAAATCAGCGTCAACCCCAGGTTGTTCTGCGCGTACGAATTGCTGGCGTTGAGCTCCACGGCCTTCTCGAATGATTCAATCGCCAGCTTTCGCTTGCCCGCCTGCAGCTGGGCTCGCCCCAGCAGGTTCCAGGCGCTGGAACGCTTCGGTGCCTTCTGGACCGCGCGCGCCGCCAGCTTGAGCGCGCGCTCGGTTTCGGCATCCGCCAGCGCCTTGCGCGTACGCGACAGCAAATCGGCCAGCGTAGCGGTCTCATTGTCGTCGCTGTCGCTGTCCTCGCTGGTGATCGTGACCTTGTCTTTCTTGACGATCGGTTCCTCCTTCTTGATGTCGGGCGTGATCTTCGGTACGGGCGTCGTCGCCGCGACCGTCGGCGGCACCGGCACCTCGATGGCCTTCGGTGTTTGGCCAACCACGGTCGGCGTCGGTTGCGGCTTTGGCGCCTGCGTCGAGATGTCGTCGCAGGCGACGAGGCCAATGCTCAGGGTCAACAGGGTGATGGCATTCAGAGTGAACGATGAAGTGCGCATGGGAAACGGTCTCCTTTCGCGAGGGAGACAAAGCAGCCGGCGTGCCATCCGCGCCCCGCACAAACCGCCCTTGCCTGGCGCGGCGTTCGCGCGTGCCGGCGATGCGGAGAGATCAAACATAGAGCGCTTTCTACGAATCGTTGCTGCGAGTAGGCTTGGCGCGAATGGACAGTCCGTACCTCGAGATCGGCGGCCGCGAGAAGGTGCTGGCGCTCGTCGAGCGCTTCTACGACATCATGGAGCGCACCGAGCCGGCGCTGGCCGCCCTGCACGAGCGCGACGCCCAAGGCAGAGTGAGCCGCCGCAACCGCGACCGCTTCGGTTCGTTCCTGGTGGGGTGGCTCGGCGGCCCGGACGACTACGTTCGCGATCACGGGCACCCGCGTTTGCGCCTCCGTCACGCGCGCGTGCAGGTCGATCTCAGTATGCGGGACGCATGGGTGCGCTGCATGACCGCGGCGATGGACGAGTGCGACGTCCCCGCCGGCCCGCAAGCGTTCCTGCGCCAGCGCTTCGCCGACGTCGCCGACTTTCTGCGCAACGTCGACGAGTAGCGGTGCGTCGCGAAACCAGGACCGCGTCGGCTCCGGCCGGTCGATCGTATATAGTCGGCCCCATGAGTGAGTCGGGGGTTCTGGGTCGGAGATCGAATGGGTTCTCGGGCTGGGCGGCGGTGGTGGTGGTGGCGGCGAGCGTCGTCCTGGTTGGCGTCGCCGGCTGCGTCGCTCCTGGCGCGCGCAGCGCCGGCCAGCTGTCGCAGACGTCGGGCAGCCCGGGCAGGCTGTCGCGGCCGGTGGTCGAGTTTCCCTCGCAGGAGTCGCTGTCGCGCATCGAGAGTCAGCCGGCGGTCCCGCCCACCATCGACACGGGCGCGATCCCCGCCGACGGGTGGCGGATGAACGCGGAGGACGTCGCGGTCGATCCCGTCGAAGCGTTCCAGCCGCGCAACGCCTGGGAGGTGGCCTTCGCCGCCGACGCCGCGCAGGACCGTCCCCAGGTGCGCCTCACTCGCGCGCTGGCTTGCGTGGCGCGCGAGATGGGCCGCTTCTTACTCGACGCCCGCGCGCAGCCGCCCGAGCCCCTGCTGCATTTCATGATTGCCGCCTGTGGCGCGGTGGTCCCCACGGTGGGTAGCTTCTGGCTGTCGGGCGACGTGCCCGCGAGCGTCACTGACGACCAGGTGCTGGCGCAGTGGCGCGGGCAGATCAAGAAGGACGTCCTGCCGCACCTGGCCAGCGACGCGACCGACGCCGGGTTCTGGTTCGGGCGCGGCCACAAGCGCGCGATCGCCATCATGATCCACGCGGTCGCGCGCGTGCAGTGGAAGACCTTGTCGATCGCGCCCGACGCCCAGGGCAACGCGATCCTCGAGGGTGAGCTGCACGCGGCCGCCGAGTACATCCAGGGTTGGAGCAACCAGGGCCGCTACGGCGTCGCCCCCTGCGCCTTCGATCCCAGCATCGCCCGCCCGCGCTTTCGTGCCACCTGCGCCATGGCCAAGGACGACACCACCGCCTGGGTGCAGCTGATGGCGGCGCCGCCCCGGCACGTGCTGGCCTCGTCGGTGGCGCAGATTCTGCTGCGGCGCGCGCCCGGCCAGCCGCTGGTCTTCGAGATGCCGGCCTACAGCGACGCGCGCCCGGTGCGCGACGCCGGCGACTTCTCGGACGCGATCCTGATCGCGCTCAACGCCGTGCGCGCGCAGGCGGGTCTGCGGCCCGTGCAACGCTCGATCGCCGAGTCGGCGCGCGCTTCGCGGCTGACGGGCCACTTCTTCGCCGATACCCAGCAGGACGTCGAGCAGGGCGACCGCATCGCGCTGGGCCTGCTCGCTGGCTGGCAAGTCGAGGGGTTGATCCGCGACGGGCTCTTCACCGCCAGCCTGTCGCCGCACACCCACGACGCAGGGCAGTGGCTCAACCAGGCGCTCACCGCGCCCATGGGACGGGCGACGCTGATGAGCCCCGACGTCGACACGGTGTCGCTGGGCACGGTGGTGCTCGATCGACCGGACGCGCTGGGCGCGGTGATCACCGGCTATCGGCTGTACCAAGGCGACGACCACAGCGCCGACGTCAAGCGGCTCTACGACCGGCTGCTCACGGCGCGCCGCCGGCTGGGTTTGGGCATGCCCTCGCGGCTGGGTGGGATGGATCGAGTGATGAATCAAGAGCTCGCGCGGGTCAAGGCGGGGGTCGACGGCTCAGCGCAGGCCCTGC
This sequence comes from uncultured Pseudomonadota bacterium, assembly GCA_963778795.1. GTDB lineage: Bacteria > Myxococcota_A > Polyangia > Fen-1088 > Fen-1088 > DASRQZ01. The sequence goes on from CAVZVU010000001.1 coordinate 1,693,067, forward strand.
AGGCGACGCTGAATCAAGGCGTGAGCAAGTTCGGCGCTGGGATGCGCGGCTACGTGATTGAAACGACGTCGCTGGACGCGTTCGAGATCCCCGAGGCGGTGGTGCGGCGGCCCAACCTGTTCTTCGAGTTCGGCGTGGGCCACTACCGCGCGCCCGGGGCGGCCTGGGGGCAGCTGGTGATCCTGGTGATCTTCGCCGACCCCGACGCCCGCGGCGGCGGCACCGAGATCTGAGCCCCGCGCCGCCGCGCAGGTCTCCCCGCCGCTCGGGCGGGGCCGTGTCGACTCGCCGTCAGTTGAGCGGAAAGCCCGGAGCCGCCGCCTGCAGCACCAGCATCTTCGAATTGACGCCGTCGTCGAACAGCGACGCGTTGGTGAAGTAGAGCTGCGAGCCCGCGAACATGAGTGAGGCGGGAAAATCGAGCGCCGTCGAGCCCGATCCCGAGTAGCGCGCGATCAAGCGGCCCGCGGGGGACAGCACCTGGATCTCGCCGATCTGATTCGCGGCGACGTAGATGTTGCCGAGGACGTCGAACGCCAGGCCGTCGGCGCCGTGCAGCGCATCCGTGGTGTGCTGGCGGTCGTTGATGGTCGCGCCGTCCGCGAAGATCTTGACCGCCCCGGCGTTGCCGTTGGCGAGCAGCGGAATGCGAAGGACGCGGCTGTCACCGGTGTTCGTCGCGTAGAGGTTCGTGTTGGTGCGATCGAACGCCAGATCGTTGATGCCGACCGGCGGGAAGCCACTGGTCAGAAACAAGGGATCGGCGGCCCACACCACGTTGTGCGAGCCGTTCTGTGAGATGCGGTTGATGGTGCCCAGCGCCGAGTCCGATACGTAAAGGTTCCCCGACAGGTCCTCGGCGATCGAATTGGGGAACGCGAATCCCGCGGCCAGGACCGTGACCGCGTTCGTCCGCGTGTCGACGCGCAGGAGGCGGCCGTTGGGCGCGTTGCCGTCGGCGGTATCAACCACGAACAGGGTGTGGGGCTCCTCGAACAGCATGCCCACCAGCGGCGCGACCCCGGCCGGCCCGGCAGGGATCGGGATCGAGCGCGTGAACGCGCCGCTGGGACCAAACACGCAGATCGTGCCGGTGGTGGCGCCGTCGGTGTCCGAGGCGGTGTAGAAGTTTCCGTCCCGGTCGATGGCCAGCCCCTCGGGGTTGGCGCAAACGGTGTTGGCCAGGTCGGGCCCGAAGTTGGAGATGGTACCGACGGGTGGATTGGCGTTGGCCGTAGCTGGAACAACGAGAACCGCGGTCAAGAACGTGATCAGATGCGGGATCGAGCGTGACGTCATCGGATAGCCCCCTTTAGAAGTAGACCCCCGTTGGTCGCACACCAGCGCGTATTACTCCAGTGACATCCTCGTGCAGCGTCGCTGCCGACGACGATATTTCAATCCGGTGTCGATCTAGCCTGTGGTTGTTCGTCGTGGTTCAAAGGGGGGCCAAGGTGGCCCGCGGAAAGTTCAAAGGAGATCAGTCATGAGAAAGCTCATCGTTCACGAGTTCATCACGCTCGACGGCGTCATCCAGGCCCCGGGTGGCCCGGACGAAGATCGAGACGGCGGGTTTGCGCATGGCGGCTGGACGCGGGCCTACTGGCACGACGACATCGGCCTGAGCTTCGGCGCGCTCATGAAGGACGTCGACGCCTTCCTGCTCGGACGGCGCACCTACGTGACCCACGCCGACGCCTTCGAGCCGATGCCGGCCGGAGACCCGTTCGGCGACCTCATGAACCCGCCGGCGAAGTACGTCGTGTCGAAGACACTCGAAAAGCCCCGCTGGCGCAATACGACGATCATCCGCGACGACATCGTCGCGGCCGTCCGGGCCCTCAAGGCGCAACCGGGTAAGAACATCCTCACGGACGGCAGCAGCCAGCTTTTGCACACGCTGCTTATCCACGACCTCGTCGACGAGCTGCACCTGGCGCTCTATCCGCTCTCGCTCGGCGGCGGCAAACGCCTGTTCCCCGAGGGCGTCGTCTCGCGGTTCACCCTTGCAGGATCGAAGCCGTATCCGACCGGCGTGGTCGGTCTCCACTACGTCCGGACGCGGGCCTGAGGCGCTCGGCCGGATCGCGTGACCGTCGTTGGGCTGGTTCGAAAATCAACCTGGGAGGGGTTCGGGGGGGGGGGGAAATCAACCTGGGAGGGGGTTCGGGGGGGGCACAGTTGATAGAATCCCCGTCGATGGGTGACGACGATGCCCGCTTCAGCCCCCGCGGCCGTCCGGTGCTGGCGGCGTTCTTCACGTCGTTGCTGACGACGACCGTGGCCTTCGCCGGACTGACCGCCGCCGATCGGCACGGGCTGCTCGACTTCCTCAATCCCGACCGGCGCACCGACGTCGAGGTGCCGTCGATCGACGGCGTGTCGGTCGAACAGGCGCGTGAGTTGCTGCGCGCCAAGGATCTTCTGCTGACGCTGCAGGCCGAGCGCGCCGATCCCGCAATTCCGGCCGGCAAGGTGGCGGGTCAGGTCCCGCTCGCGGGCTCGCGCGCCCCTCGCGGTTCGGCCGTCCAGGCGTTCGTCTCTTCCGGCGCGGGCGTCATAACCGTTCCCGCGCTGGCCGGCGAGCGAACCGACGACGCGATCGAACGACTGCACTCGTTGAAGCTGGCCCCCGGCCACCGCCGCGAGCAGGCGAGCGAGATCATCGCCGCCGGGCTGGTGATCGGCACCGATCCACCCGCCGGCCGGGCGGTGTCCCCGGACGCCCTGGTGACGCTGGTGATCTCGACCGGCCCGGCCCCGCGACCGGTTCCGAAGGTGCTCGGCCTTCGACTGGCCAGGGCCAAGAAGACACTCCAGGATGCGGGTTTCAAGATCGGCGCAACGCGGACCGGGTCAAGCGATCGCTACGACGACGAGGTGGTCATCAAGCAGGAGCCGGCCGAAAGCACACCAGCACCTCCGGGCAGCGCGGTCGACCTCATCATCAACGACTAAGGCGCGGTCTGCTCCAAGCACCCCTCCCAGGTTGATGTTCCTCCAAGCACCCCTCCCAGGTTGATGTTCGGTGCCAGTGGGAGCGAGCCCCGTCCGTCTGGACGGCCACCGTCCTGAATCGGGACGGGTCCGAACAAGGAATCGGCCGGTTAGCTCGGATGGTGGGTGTACTTGCCCGGACACGAGTCGTGCCAGGTGTTGCGGCTGGGCTCTTTCGAAGATCAACCTGGGAGCCGCTCGGTGCTCAGGGAGCGGCTGGGCGGGAGGGAAAATCAACCTGGGAGCGGCTCGGTGGGGAGAAATCAACCTGGGAGCGGCTCGGTGGGGGAGCGGCTCGGTGGGATGTCGGGTCAGGCGCCTCGCTTCTTCTTTTCCTTGTCGCTGAATAGCCCGGTGCGCTCACCAGTTTGGTTGTGGCGCCAGGCGTAGTAGATCCCGGCTCCGCTCGACAGCGGGGCAAGAATTCCGATGAGCGGCGTCAGCAGCGCGTGGGGGAGCAGGGATGCGGCTAGCACATAGAGAAGCACGCCCGGCACCGCCTCGCGCAGCGGCGCCGCGTAGAGCCAGCCCATCGGACCGAGGACGAGGGAAAGCACGCCCGACGCCACCACGCTCTTGTGATCGTCGTGGGGTACCGCCAGGGCGGTGGCTGCCGCGGCGCGAGCGAGCCCCTGCGGGGCGGTTGCGCGGACGTCGGCGCTGAGCCGCTCCAAACGTTCGAGCTCTGCAATGGTCTCGGCGCCCACGCGGGGTCGCTCCGCGCCGCGCACGCTCCAGATCATTTCGCCGTCGTCGGTGACGACGACGTCAAGCAGGCCGTCCACGGTCATGGCGTCGAGCCATGACTTGCACTCGTTGCGCGCCGTGCCCGTCAGGTGCTGGACGTGCGCCAAAGACAGCGGCACGCGTGAGCGCAGCCAGACGGCCAGGACTGCCTTCTCGAAATCCTTGCGCCTCATCGACAGTCAGCAGTCTAGCGCCAAATTGTCCGGCCGACAGAGCAGCGCTCGCGTCAATCGCGCGGCTCAGCCTGCGCTGGGTCATGCGCCCACCTTGACAACCCCGCCGCCACAGCGTCGGTGGCTCGCTGACCTACCACTGACGCTACCGATAGACGGGAAAAGCACCGGCCAACCCCGCCACCTGGGCCCGCACGGCGGCAATGTTCGCCTCGTCGCGCGGGTTGTCGAGCAGGGCGGCGATCAGTCTCGCTGTGGTGCGGGACTGTGCTTCCTTGAACCCGCGCGTGGTCATCGCCGGAGATCCCAGAAAAGCGAAAGCTATGAACAGTTATGTCAAATGGAATTGCACAATGTCGACCTCAACAAGATCGCCACGTTTCTGACGATCGCGGAGTCGGTCTCGGTCACGGCCGCCGCCGCACGGCTGGCGCTCACCCGGTCGGCGGTCAGTCACAGCCTGCGCGCGATCGAAGGACAGCTCGGCGTCGCGCTCTTCCACCGCGTGGGACGGGGACTCGTCCTGACCAACGAGGGCACGCTCCTCAAGCAGGCAGCCTCCGACGTTCGGTCGCGGATCGGCGTCGCGCTCGACGAGGTGCTCGGGCTCGCGCGCGAGGTCCGAGGCCCGGTGCGGCTCGGTCTCTTCCTTGGGTTCTCTCGATTCCGACTCGCTGACGCCGTCGATGCGTTCACGCATCGCCATCCGAAAGCCGAAGTCAGGATCTCGTTCGCGCCCCAGGCGTGGCTCATCGCTCAGTTGCTCGCGGGGAAGCTGGACATGACCCTGTCCTTGCGGCCCACCGGGCAGCAGGCCAGCAGCATCCGATCAGAGAAGCTCACCGTCCGGCCCCTGGTCCTGGTGATCCGTCCGCGCCGGGGGGGGATGCCGCGCTCATTTGAGAAACTCTGCGCGCTGTCCTACGTCGACTACTATCGCAGCGCCCCCCTCATCGACAGATGGACGCGCCACCACTTCCGGGGTCGCATCGTCCCGCGCGAACGAATCCGCGCCTGGGTCGCCAGCACGGACCTGGCACTCGAGATCGCGCTGCGCGGGAACCTGGCCGCCGTGGTCCCCGCGGACGTCGCCGAGCCATTTCGGCGAACCCGTCAGCTCGCGGTTGTCGCTGCGACCGGCGAACCCCTGCAGGATCACATGTGGCTCAACGACCTCGGCGGCGCGGGGGCCAGCCGCGCCGCGAAGGAGTTTCGCGCACTCCTGCGCCAGAGTGTGGCGACCTGACGCGCGAAGGCGGCCGTCCGCGGGCGGCCAGGCCGGCGTGTCAGGCCGCGGCGTCCGATGCGGCCGCGCGAACCGTCAGCGAGTAGCGCTCGGCGCGTAGCGGGCAGACGCGATGCTGCCAGGTTGCCCGCGCCTCGCCCGCCAGCACGAACAGGCTGCGCGGAGCCAGCTCTTGCTCGACGCGCGACGGCCCGCCCGTGGCCGCATCATTGACCGGCCGTAGCTGAAGTCGCGCCGCCGCACCCAGCGACAACGACAGCACCGTCGGGCCGAACGCGGGGTTGTCGGCGTGCCATCCGATCGCGCCGCCCGGCGGGTAGTGCAGCGCCGTGCAGAGCCCGAAGTCGGCGGGCCGCTTTCCCGCCAGCGCCACCTCGCGGCCGAGCCCCGCGGCCGCCGCCTCGACCATGCGATCGCGGTAGACCGCCAGCTCGGGGGGCAGCTCGGGCGCCGGTTCGAGTCGGCGCCCCTGCGAGAGGTAGCGCGCGCCGAACGACATCGCGCGCCGGCGGGCGGTCTGACCACGGAACGTGACCAGCTTCCACTCGGGTGCCACGGCGAACCACTCGAGCAGCGCGCGCTCCTCGACTTCAGTGATGAGCTCGGGGAGGTAGAGAAAACCGGGTGGTCGAGTCGGATCGGGTGCAGTCGCAGTCAGGCGCGGGGACATCACGGACTGGCCAGTATGTCTCACCCCCTCATCACCCCCTCCCAGGTTAATGTTCTGAGGCCGAAATCAACCTGGGAGGGGGTGATGAGGGGACAAGCGGGGGGCGACCAAGCCGACGGCCAAACGCGATGAAGGCGAGCGCGGCCATCGCCGCGAGCAAGAGGTTCCAGGCAGCGAACGCCACGAGGCCAGCGGGCGTCATGACCCAACCTGGACGAACCATCGTCCACAGCGCTCCGGCGATGCTCAGGGGACCATTCGCGACGAACGCGATGGCGGTACCGCGCTCCAGCTTCGAACGATCGAAGACCGGAGAGACGAGCCAGGTCGCGACGCCGAGAAGGCCCCAGCCCCACATTTCGATTGCCCACGCGAGTGACCTTGGGTTGCTCATCGACAGGATTGCGATGATCGGGGCATTCGCCGGCTGGTATCGCCGCGCGAGGTCGGGGACGAGTGTCGTCTGGGCGACATAGTTGAAGAAGATGAACGTGGCGAACGCACCGGTGAAGACCATCGCCGCGCCTGTCAGGGCTTTGTCAGCGGCGCGGGCACTCGCGTGAATGCTCGACACGAGCAGGATCAGGGCAACGACCAGGAGGATTCCGCCCGCGTACGGCAAGAGCTGAACCGCGTGGTAGTTGCGGGCGAACAGCTCTGCGTCACGCCAGGGTGGCTGTGGATGCGTGCCGTTCACCAGCGCGACCGCCAGCGGGCCCGAAAGGAGGACTCCGAGCAGCGCGCCGAGCGCGGCGAGCCTGCCCATTCGATAGGTCCTCGCGTCGTCTGCCGCTGGCTCCTGGGTCGGCATCATGTCGTCCTCCGGCGCAGGTGGAGCGCTGAGCGCGGCGCCAGTTCGGCGGGCGCCTGCAGCGGCGCGTGCGCCTCTCGCGAGTGGCCGCGCCTCAGCAGCGCGAAGGCCAGCACGATCACCCAGGCCAGGAAGACGCCGATGTTGATGCGCTCCCAGACGCCGAGCAGCGGCGTCGGCGCGTTCGCGCCCACGCCGGGCGCGTCCCGGAACGTCAGGGTGCCGAACCAGAAAAGAACCGAGAGCGTCGCGATCGAGTAGAGGCGAAAGGCCTTCCCGAGCGCCGCCGCGGCAAAACCGAGCGCTAGCAGGAAGAGCACCTCGGTCACCGCGCCCAGCGCGAGGTGCGCCGTGTCGCTGAAGGTCCCGCCGCCACCCGCCAGCACCGGCCGCAGGTGCATCGGCGCGAATGTCCAGGCGACGCCGAGCGCGCCATATATCGCGATGAGGATCGCGGCGACGCGCAGGTGCCGGTTTTCACCGGCGGCCATCCAGACGCCCCAGCCGAAGCCCGTCACCAGCAGCGTGTAAACCAGGCCCAGCACGACCCAGAGAGGCCTGGTCGGGGCCCCGATCGCGGACAGCTCGCTGACCGTCTGTGACGCCAGGTTGTACCCGGGCCATCCCAGCGGCACGATGAGGTTCATCGCGACGTAGAGCAGGGACGAGACCGCGCCGCAGATCAACCAGGCGTCTCGCATCGTCGCAGGCCGGAAGGGCACCAGCGGTAGCGCCACGATGGCGCCCATGATGACCGGGAAGCCCCACATCACCTGCAGCCAGTGAAGCTCGCGCAGGATCACGACCTCGACGAAGAACCAGACCATCAATCCGCCGATGGCGAGGCCCGCCGCGATCCAGTCCGCGCGGACCTTGCGCAGGACGTCGACGAAAGCCGCGATGTTCAGCAGCCCGAGCGCGACGAGGATGATTCCCGGGAGCTGGAAGTCGCGGAAGGTGCCGTGCATGACCCCGACCTGCAGGTCCATGTACCGGCCATCCGGGCTCGCGACCAGCAGACTGCCGCCGACGAGGGCGCCCAATCCTTCGTAACCGAGCACCGTGAGAAGTGCGATTCGCTGCCATGGTGGTTGAGGTCGCATGTGGCTCGCCTCCTTTCGCCGCCGTTCGGCTTCACAAGCTCCGGCGACTGCATCCGCGGTGCCACAGACGCACGGGCTCCGGAGCCGTCGGTCGTGCCCGTCATCGCGCAAGCCTTGCGACAGATCGCAGCCAATCATGCAAGATCTGCGGTTCGCCTACCGCACAAGCTGAGGCCGAGGTCGAAGCGCAGGTACGGGAAGCGCCTGGAACGACGTTTGCTCCATGCAGATCGCGCAATGGTGAGCGGGAAGATTGTCTTCGCGGGTCTGCTCGCGGTCCACGGCGCCATCCACGCCGCGGGGTTTGCCAAGGCGTACGGGCTGGCCGAGCTGCCGCAGCTCGGGCGCGCAATCTCGCGAACGGCGGGCCTGCTCTGGTTGCTCGCCGGAATCGGGTTCATCGCCACCGGCGTGCTCGTGCTGGCGGGCGCTCGCCTCTGGGCGGTCGCGGGCCTGGCCGCGCTCTTCCTCTCCCAGGCGCTGATCATCGCCGACTTCAGGGACGCGCGGCTCGGCACGATCGTGAATGCGATCCTCGTCGTTCCGCTCGCCTTGTCGCTCGCTGATCTTCGCCCGTCGAGCCTGCGCTCCCGCTACCTCGCCGACGTGCGGAGCTTCCGGTCCTCCGTCGCCTCCGCGGCAGCTTCCGGCCCGATTGCCGACGCCGATCTGGCGTCCCTGCCACCGATCGTGCAAACGTATCTCCGCCGGGCGGGCGTCGTCGGCAAGCCCCACGTGCGCAGCTTCCATTCTGTGTTCAGCGCGCGCTTCCGCCAGGCGCGCGACGGCCGCTGGATGAACGCGACCGGGGAGCAGCACAACTTCTATGGCTCGACTCCCGCCCGCTTGTTTTTCATGAACGCGACGCAATGGGGAATCCCGGTCGTGGGCTACCACCGATACGTCGGGAGCGAGGCGACGATGCAGATCCGGGTAGCGGGGGTGCTGCAGGTCGTGAACGCGAGCGGATCGACAATGACCCAGGGCGAGACCGTCACGCTGCTCAACGACATGTGCGTCCTGGCTCCGGCGATGCTGGTCGACGCACCCATTCGATGGGAACAGGTCAACAATCATGAGGCGAAGGCCACGTACTCGAACGCCGGCCACACCGTGACGGCGATTCTGTCATTTGATGAAGCGGGCGACCTGGTCGGGTTCCTCTCGGAGGACCGCTATCAATCGGACGGAAGAACGTACAAGCGCTTCCCCTGGTCGACGCCGCTCGGCGACTACCGCGACTTTGGGCCAGCGCGTCTCGCCGCCCACGGCGAGGCGCGCTGGCGCGAGCCAACCGGCGAGTGGGTGTACGGCGAGTTCACCATCGAACGGATCACCTACAACGAGGAGACGCCGTAGCCTGCGGGTCGCGGGAGGGCATGACGCTCGCGCGGCGGTGAACCTGCTAGTCGCCTGGGCACGGACCGTGACAGTCGCTGCACAGGCCCTTCATCTTGGTTTCGTTGTGGTTGAAGACCCAGACGCTCGTGTAGGCTGAGCCGGCCGCGGCGGTCACGGTACCGGTGGGCTCGTTGTGACATTTCGAGCAGTCGGCCGGATAGAAATGGCTCGGGAAGGTGACGGTGCAAGAGCTGCCGCCCTTCTTCGCCGACAGGCTTCCGATGGTGAAGGGCCGGGTGTCGCCGGCGCCTCCGGACTGGCTGGTCGAGCCGTTCCACACCGGGCTCACGAGATCGCTGCCGGCTTCATGGCACGCGTTGCAGTTTGCGTTGTCGATCGCCGAGGAGTGATCGTAGCCCTTGGCCTGACGCCCTCCCGCCGCGGAGGTGTGGCAGGTGGTGCAGGCCTGCGCTCCCACGGTCGGGTGAGGAAGGTTGCTGATGCCGGTCTGGGTTGTGGTGGTGTTGGCGGCGGGCGGCCTGGCGATGGTGAACCCACCGACCGAGATCACCGTTGGCACGCCGCCGCTGGCCCCACCCCAGTTGGGGGACGCGGTGCCGCCGGCGCCCGGCCAGGAGTGGCACGAGCCGCAATCGGTGGAACCCGACACGTTGGTGAAGGCGCTGTGGCTCTGCAGCGTGTACGAGGCGCCGGGCTTCACGTTCAGGTGACAGCTGCTGCACCTTCCGGTGGTTCCGTTGGCCACCAGCGGATTCGCGGCGTTGAAGCTCTGGTGAAACTTGGCCTGGGCCCACTCGTGGCCCTGGACCCCGGCCACGGTCGAGGGGCCGATCTGCTTGTGGCAGAAGCCGCAATCGTGCGCCGATACGTTGACGTCGGCGTGGTTGATCTGATCGAACGTGCCGGCCGCGACGCCGGTTGCCGCGTTCTGGGCGGCGCTGGTCACCGTGGTCGAATTGACGAGATTGCCGGGTAGATTGTTGTTGATCCCGTTCGCCGAGCTTCCGTTGGCGATGCCGTGGCAGGCGCTGCACGTGGTGACGTTGGCGACCTTGGCGTGAAAGGACGAGCTCGTTGACCACGCGCTGCCGGTCGTCTTGGCATCGCCGGCGTGGCAGGTGACGCAATCCTTGCCGGCCACGTAGATCGAGCCGTGGTTCATCCACTGGCCCGTGTTGCTGCTGGTGCTCCCGAGCGCGAACGTATAGGTGACGGCGCTCTTGGTGGACGCCCCCGCCGCGGGCTCCGAAACGGCGTGGCAGTCGATGCACGCCGTCGGCTGCGACGCCACGCTTGCGTGCAAGGCTCCGGGCGACCAGGCGGTCGCAGCGGCCGCCGCCGGCGTCGACTTCGCGAGCGCGCCGGTGTGGCAGGTCTCGCAGGTCTGCGTCGTGATCTGCCCCGACCGGTGCTTCATCGCATAGGCCACGCCGCTGGTCAGGTCGGCACGCGCGGCGTCCGCCATCAGCGGGTAGTGGCACGAGACACAATCCTTCGGCGTCGCCGCCCCGATGTTGGCGTGAAATCGTCCGTCGGCCCAGCTGCTGCCGGGGCTCTTGTGACAGACCGAACAGTCGATCTGCGACACCTTGGTCACCGAGACGCCGCCAATCGTCACCGCCGCGGTGAGCTCCGCGGCGTGGTCCATCGCCTGCAAGTCGGAAGCGGCCTTCTCCACGATCCCCACCGGCAGCATCTGGGCGTGGCAATCGGCGCAACGAGCGGTCGGCTGGGCAATGGCCGTGACCGCGCCGCCGGGGGTGGCGGCAAAGGTGGTCAGGGACGCGTGGAACTTGCCCCCGTTGTACAGCGTGACTGTCCCGTTGTTGTTCGTGTGACAGTGCCAGCACTTGGTGTTGTCGGGCGTCGTGCCCGTCCCCGGGCTGAGACGGGCATCGATGGCGGAAGAGGTGTGGACGATGCCGTTGTACAACGTCTCTAGACTTGACGTGACGCTGGTGACCAGGTTGCTGGGCACCGCACGGTGCAGCTGCAACGCGGTCAGCGCGATCGACTGATTTCCGCTGCTGGCCAGCGACGGGCCTGGGTACTGCTGTCCGCCCTTCCAATCACCACCCGGCAAGGCGCCGGTGGCCGGGTTCGTGTAGTTGACGTAGGAACTGGCGGTGACCGTGGCTTGGTGACATCCGAAGCAATCCCCGCCGCCGTTGGCCGCGTGATCGAATGACATCACCACGGCGGTGGGCCGCTGCGATTGGTGACAAGCGCCGCAGGTGGTCGCCGCGACCGTCGCCGCGCCGTGGGAGAAGCTGGCACCCGCCCAGTTCTGTCCTCCACCCCACGCGCCGGTGCCTGGTCCGCTGTGGCAGGTGGCGCAGTCCTGACCATCGCCGTGGGTGATGCCGCTGGCGCTGGTGCCGTAGTCGAACGGCGACCGGGTATAGGTCGTGCTGGTCCATCCGCTGGTCGACGCCGGCCGCTCGTTCGCATGGCACGGCAGGCAGGTCTTGGGGCTGGCGGACCCGACCATGTGGAACTTGCCCCCTGCCCACGAGGCGCCCTGCATCGCCGCCGCCGTGGTGTGGCACCGGCTGCAGTCTGCCAACGCCTCGGGCGACTGGTGATCGAACTGAAGATTCGCGGGCAATGACGGGGCGGTCGCCGCCGTGATCGGGATCGAGCAATCCCCCGACGGGCATGGGCGAGAGTTGGCGTGACAGTCGAGACACGACTGCGGCTGTGGCGCGCCGGCTCCGGCGAGTGACGCGTGCATCAGGGCGGGGCTCACGCCCGACAGACCAATGGACCAGGTGGAGATGTTCCGCCCGGGCGCCTGATGGCACAGGCCGCAATCGACGGACACGGCGGACGTCGCGCCGGGAGCGCCTCCGCTCCAGGTGACCGCGTCGTGCTTCATCTCGCCGGACACCGGCGTCCGATCGGGCTTTATCGGGCCCACGAAACCATTGGGCATCGACGGTGTGTGGCAGTCGCTGCACACCGTGGGTTGCGCGATCATCAAGACCGCCAGCGACGCATGGAACTGCCCTGGGTAGTAGATCCCGGACGCCGCGTCGAGGTGGCAGTTGGTGCAGGTCGCCAGGACCGTCGCGTCGACGGCTGTCGTGCCGTGGTTCATCAACTGCGGCAGCGTCTCGGTCTCGGGGCTGAGCGTCGAGATCGACAGGCCGGAGTAGGTCGGAATCAACACGTCGAGCGCGATGTCCTGGGCGGGATCATGCGAGTCCCGGGGCGCTCCCCCGGTCGCGCCCTTCCAGTTGGTCGTGTCGTGGCAGCTGCCGCAATCGGCCCTGCCGGTGTCGGGGTGGTCGAAGCCGGCCACGGGCAGCGCGGCGAACTGAGCGCCGATGTCATGGCACTGCGCGCAGTTGTTCGTGATGCCGATGTGCGAGAACCCGACCGATTTGCCACTGGTGTGGCACGAGTAGCAGGATCCGCTAGCGTACTTGTACTCGTTCGGGCGACCGAGATGCAGGAGGTCGGTGATCGTTTGATCGTGGCCGTGGCAGCCGACGCAGGTGAAATCCTTGAAGGAGTTGCTCTTCGCGTCGTGACACGACTGGCAAGCCATTGCGCCGTCGGCCATCGCCCGCCCAATGGCGTGCGGCGTACCGGCGCTGATCGGGAACCACGAATGGGAGTCGGGCGTCACGCCCGGGAGCGCCGTGCCGTTCGGGGAGTTGACGCACGCGGCGGGCACGAGCGCGAAGACCGCCGCCAGGGCAACGGCCTTGAGGGTGACTCGAGGTGGGAGTTTTTGATTCATGGGCACAGGTCCGCTCACGCTGGGGTCTTCGGCAATAAGGGGCATGGCGCGCCACGGAATCAGGCAACGCGTTTGGGGGTGGCGGGGTGCGACGCGTATAATCGGCGTTTCCGGCGACGCCCCTGCCTGATTCCCAGGCCCCGGCGGCACCACGTATCTGCTGGCTGATGAGTGCTCTTCGACTGGTCTCCAAGCGATTGAATCGTGGCGCGCTCGGGGCGGGACCCGCCGAGGGCGCCGATAAGCCGTCCGTCGAAGACGACGCGACGCTGATCGCGGACGTCGTCGCGGGCAGAAACGAGAAGGCGGGCGCGTTCTGCCAGCGCGTCTGGCGGGCGGTCGATCGCACGGTGCGCCGGCTATTGGGGCCCGACGACAGCGAATACGACGATCTGGTGCAGCTGGCGATCATCGAGCTCATCCGCTCGGTGGCCGGATACCGGGGCGAAGGCTCGCTCGATACCTGGGTCTCGGCGGTGACTGCGCACGTGGTCTACCGATACATTCGGAAGCGATCGGTCGATCGCTGCCTGCCGCTCGACGGGGTTCCCGAAGATGCGCTGGGCAGCAGCTCTCCGACGATGGGAGAAGATGCGTTGGCGGACCGCGAGAGCCTGGCGCGGGTCGTTCGCCACCTCGACCGGCTGGGCGAGAAGCTCGCCTGGACCTTCGTCTTTCACGATGTCCTCGGCTATGGGCTGCGAGACGTCGCGCGCATCATGGGGGGCAGCGAAGCGGCGGCGCAGAGCCGTCTCGTGCGCGGCCGGCGCCGCTTGCACGAGATGATCGCCGTCGACCCGAAGCTCGCCGATCTTCGCGCGGCGTCGGTCCGCGAGATCGACGAGTGAAGTCAGCCGGCCGCGCAGGTCCCGGTGCGCGGATCGCAGAACGGCGTGGCGCCGGCGCAGTCGCCGCCGGACGAGCATTGCACGCAGACATGACTCACGGCATCGCAGCGCGGCTGAGCGCCGCTACAGTCGGCGTCGGTGCGGCAGCCGACGCATCGTCCTGACGGCTGGAGGCAGAACGGCGTCCCCGCCAGTCCGGCGCACGCGGTGGGCCCGTCGTCTCCGCAGGTGCTGCACACGCCGCCCTGGCACGAGGTAGAGGCTGGGCAGCCGGGCGTCGTGTCGTCCTGGCACATCGTGGCGCACCGGCTCGCGACACAAGTCTCGGAGGCGGCGCAGTCGGTCGCCACGACGCAAGCCACGCAGCGATGCAGCGTCGGGTCGCAGTGGGGAAATCCGGTGGTCGTGCAGTGCGTGTCATTGACGCACGCCACGCAGGTCTTTGAGCCGGTCAGGTCGCAGTGCAAGACGGAGAGGCCACAATCGCTGTCGCCCGCGCAAGCGGGACCGCCGGCATTTCCCCCCGCGCCTCCCCCCGCGCCCGTGGGGCCGCCAAAGTCGAGGTGGCCGTTACAGCCGGTCGCCACCAGCAGAAGCGACATCAGGAACGTCGGTGACAACGACCGCGCCGTGGAAACCGGCCTCATGGCCGATCCGGTGCACCGAGCAAGGTGCGCGCCTCGTCGCGGGCGAACCCTTCGGGAAAGCGCCCCAGGTACTGGCGCGCGGTCGCCGCGGCGCCGGTGCGATCCTGGGTCGCGGCCAGCAGCCGCATCTTCTGAGCCAGCGCCCCCTCGAACAGCGATGCGCCGGGGTAGTTTTGAATGAATCGGTTGAACAGCACCAGCGCCTGATCGGTGCGGCCCTCCCGTCGCGCGCGAACCGCTGCCACGAAGAGATTGTTCTGTGCCTCCAGCGCCGAGATCGTTGGCTCGTGCTGCGCCGCAACTGTCGCCTTCATGGCTCGGTGATGCGCGGCGCGGGCGGGCGCGACCGCGGGGCGCTCGAGCTCTGCCGCCGGGGGCGGTACCGCGGCCGCCGGGCACTGCGGTGGCCACTCGTCGCCTGGAAGCAGGCGCTGCTCGTCGCCCGCCCATTTCACCGTGACCACTCCCTCGCTGACGGTGACGCGGGTCGCGACCGCCTCGGCGGGACCGGGGCCAGAGCAGGGCACCGCCTCCGGTTCGCCGAACGCCACGCGGAACTTGGTCCCGTGTACCTCGATCTCGGCGTCGGCGGTCTCGATGATGAACCGTTCGCCCGCCGCGAGCTTGTGCACGCGCGCGCCGACGGCGCCGCGGCGGAGGGAGAATCTCCGGGTCGCGCTCGATTCGAGGACGGTCAACATGCCGCCCGGCTCGAGGGTCAGCTGCGTGCCGCCGGTGTCACCGAAGGTGACGGACGCAGCGCGCGGCGCGAAGACCTGATCGCCAGGCCCGAGCGGTCGTTCCTGCGCCGGCGAGGAGCCACCGTGCGCCGCCGCGCCGAAGACGACCAGCGCCCGCGCGTCGTTCGCGAGCGCCGGCGCGCGAAGGGGCCGATGGGTCAGCGACGGCCATGCCAGCACCAGGCCGCCCAGCGCCATGGCCGAGGTGACCGCCGGCAACACCCGACGGACCAGCAGGCGGCGGCGGCGGCGCGCGCGCAGCGCCCTCTCGGCAGAAGCGATCGAGTCTCGGGGCGCCGAGCCGACGCGGGGGGCACCCTCCCTCCAGCCGCGCCGGAGCCGCGAGGCGGCGATCTTGGCAAACCGATCCTTCTGACTCACGACTGTTGGTACCTCCGAGCCATCCGAAATCAGGCAGAAATCGAGCGGTCGAGGCAAGAGGTGGGCCTCCGACGTCTCCCGCCCGCAGGGGTTAGAAGCCTACTCGTAAGCCGAGCTCGGCGGTGAGCCGAATCGGCGGGATCGTCGCCACGGTGGCCAGCGTCGCGCCGCTGCGGACCTCGGTCTTGCCCAGCGCCGCCTCGGCCCCGGCGGCCAGCATCAGATCGATCCGCGCGGCGACGCGCAGGGCCACCTGCGCCAGCAGGTCGAGACCGGGGACGAGACGCGCGTGCTCTTCGGGTTGTCCGCCGACGCCGGAGCCGTTGACGCGATGGCTGAGCGCCATCGCGTCAGCCCGAAAGCCCAGCCGCGCCGTTCGCCCTCCGCCGGGCGACCAGGGCCACCATTCCAGGCCGCCGGCCAGCGCGCTGATCAAATCGGTCCCGGGTAGCGCGGGGATCGATCCCGTGCGCGCGCTCAGTCCCAAGCGCAGCGACCAGTGGCTCGTCATCGCCAGCGTTCCCTCCAGCCGGCCACCAAGCCCAGCGGCCGGGCCCCCGACGCCGATGGCGCCGATGCCCGCGATTCCGATCGCGAAGCGACGCACGCGCGCGGCGTCGCCGCCGGCCCTGACGTCAGGCCGAGCGGCCGGCGGCGGCGCGCGCTCCTGCGATGGCGGCACGGCTGGGGTCGCGGGCGCCGCGGGGCGTGCGTCGATCCCCGCGCGCTGGCCAGACGCGACCGTGGTTCGGGCGGGCTCGGTTCCTGCCTCATGGCTGTCCCGCGGCGGCGCCGCCGCCGGCGCCGGCGCCGCTGGCTTGGCGGCCGTCGCTGCGGGTGGTGGTCGCTCCGATGCGGCGGCGCGCCCCGCTGACACGATCTCGGGCCACATCGACGCCGCGGCCAGACCCAGGGTTCGACCGCGTTCGGCCTGGGTGTCGGCCGCCGAGAAGTCCACATCTCGCGTCGTCGACCGGTCTCCCGCGGCCAGGTGCAGGCGGAGGCGCGCGCGCCGTCGATCGGCGTTCCGCCAAACCACCACGACCACGGCGCTGGCGCCCAGCTCGCGCTCGAGGCGCAAGGGATCGACCTCGTCCGGCTGGCGCGCACCGACCAGATGGACGACGACGTCGCGCCCCAGCGCTTCCTGTGCCGCGGCGAGTATGCTCGCCGTGGCCGGATCGTGCACCTCCCCGGTCGCGACGACGATCGCTAAGATTGCGGCCGCGGACATCTACCTACCATTCGGGGCTTGGAATACCACGACCGCCCCGGTTGCGCCGCGCGACTTCGGACGGCGCGGCGACCGGAAATATAGATGCCTGATTTAGGTGCCCCGACTGGCACCGAAGGGAAACGCAACTTCGCCTGTTTCCGCGCTGGCCGTTCGGAGATCGGTCCCGCGCCCCGCCATTCGTTGCTTCGCCGCCCGCAGGTCCGAGATGTCGCAGGTCCTAACCGCTTCGTACAGCCACCTCCTCGAGGCCGGAGCGGTCCTCACCATCGTCACGCTCGCGATCCATCTCCTGCGGCGTCATCTGGAGGAGCGGCGCGCGCAAAAGAAGCTCGCCGACGCGATTCGCCTCGAGCTGCACATTCCGACTTCGCTGCACCCGGTGATCGATCCCGACGTGTGCATCGGCAGCGGGTCCTGTATCAGCGCCTGCCCGGAAGGGAAGATTCTGGGGTTGGTGGGCGGCGTGGCGACGCTGCTCAACGCCTCGAAATGCATCGGGCACGGCAAGTGCGCGCTCGAGTGTCCGGTCAACGCGATCAAGCTGGTCTTCGGCACGGCGGAACGCGGCGTCGAGCTGCCCGAGGTCGACGAGTTCTTCGAGACCAGCCGCGCCGGCGTCCACATCGTCGGCGAGCTCGCGGGGATGGGGCTGATCAAGAACGCGCTGATTCAGGGGCTGCAGGTCGCCGCCCGGTTCAAGGGGACCGTCGATCGCTCACCCGTGGCCGGCGCGGTCGACGTGGCGATCGTCGGAGCGGGTCCAGCCGGCATCGCCACCGCGGTCGGTTGCCGAGCGGCCGGTCTCAGCTACGTGCTCATCGAGCAGGACACGGTGGGCGGCACCGTGGCGCACTATCCGCGCCAGAAGCTGGTGATGACCGAGACGGTCGAGCTGCCGTACTACGGACAGTTCGGTCAGACGCTGATTCGCAAGGAGAGCCTGGTCTCTTCTTTTCAGGAGGTGATCGCCAAGGCGGGGTTGCGCATTCACGAGAAGACCAAGCTCACCGCGATAGCGGGCGAGAAGGACAGCTTCGTCGTCACCACCGATCGCGGCGTGTTGACCAGCAAACGCGTCGTGCTGGCGATCGGCCGCCGCGGGACGCCGCGCAAGCTGGGCGTCCCGGGCGAGGAGCTGGAAAAGGTCGCCTATCGCCTGATCGATCCCCGCCAGTACGCGGGCAAGCGCGTGCTGATCGTCGGGGGTGGAGACTCGGCGCTCGAGGCGGCGATCCAGCTGGCCGAGGAGAGCAGCGCCGACGTGTCGATCTCCTACCGCCGGCCGGAGTTTGCCCGCTGTCGCCCCCTCAACAAACAGAAGATGGACGCGCTCCTGCGCAGCGGCCGCGTGACCGCCTTCATGTCGACCGAGCTGGTCGCGATCGGCGCCGACTCGGTCACGCTGAAGAATGGACAGATCGGCGAGCTGCCCAACGACTACGTGCTCGCCTGCCTCGGCGGCGAGTTGCCGAACGAGCTGCTCAAATCGCTGGGCATCTCGATCCGCAAGCACCACGGCGACAAGGCGATGGCCAACCCTGCGCTGGCGCGCCGGATCGAGGTCAAGCGGAGCGGCCGGGCGGCGGCGCTCTTCTTCGTGCTCGGCGCGCTGGTCATCGGCGCGCTCACGGCGGTCGGCATCAAGTACTACCTGCTGCCGCGCGGGCTTCGTTACAAGTCTCCCGATCACGCCCTGCTGAAGCCGTCGGGGCTGTGGGGACACGGCGTCGGGATCCTGGCGACGCTGTTCATGTTGCTGAACTTCATCTATCCGCTGCGCAAGCGGCTGTCCTGGTTCAAGGGCAAGGGGACGATCGCGCCCTGGCTGCGCTTTCACGTCTTCGTCGGGATCATGAGCCCGATCGTCATCCTGTTTCACACCGCGTTTCAGTGGGGCAACCAGCTCGCGACCAGCACCTATTTCTCGGTCGTCGTGGTCGTGGCGACGGGGCTCGTGGGCCGCTACATCTTCGGCTGGGTCCGCCTCGACCCCTTCGAGACGACGGAAGCGATCCGTCTGGGCAAGACGCTGGGTGATCTGGCCGCCGCCGTCCCGCAGGGATGGAAGGACCACGCGCGCGCGCATGATCGCCCGCTGCGCCACGTGCTGGCGCTGGCGGGCGGGTCGCTGGCGCCGCCGCGCTCCCTGCCCGAGCTGTTCTTCAAGATGCCCGCCGAGGCGCTGCTGGTTCGGCGCGGGCTCATGCACGCGCGCCGTCTCTTCCTGGAACGCTCCGCGTACCGCACCTTCTGCGCGCAGGTCCAGGCGTTGCGGCGGATCCGCGCGAAGACCGCGCTCCATCGTCCTTTCAAGCGCCTGATGTCGATCTGGCGTTCGCTCCACGTCGTCCTGGCGGTCGTGCTGCTGGGCCTGATCGGGACGCACGTCTGGGTGAGCATCCGGGTCGGCTTCCGGTGGCTGTGGAAATGAGGCGGCGCGTGGGCGTAGCCCGGCTTGGCCGGGCGGAGCCCTTCGCGGGAGGGTTTGGGAACCCTCTGAGGGTTCCCATCTTGCGCAGGATCGCCGCGGGCTGCGGGTTGCTTCTCCTCGCCGCGTCGCCGGCCGCGGCGCAGTTCTTTTCGCCCGGCCCGCTGGCGCGCGCCCACAGCTCGCTCGAGGGGATCGACAAATGCGCCAAGTGCCATGACGAGCAAAAAGGGCTGGCGGCGCGCTTGTGCCTCGACTGCCACACCGAGCTGCAACGACGCGTGGCCAGCGGCGCGGGATTTCACGGCCGTTTGCCCGCTGCCAAGAAAGAAGAGTGTCAGGGCTGCCACCCCGATCACCGGGGCGTCGATCTGGCCCTGATCGAGTGGGAGGGTGGGCGCGACGCCTTCGACCACCGCAAATCGGGCTGGCCCCTGCTGCAGGCCCACGCCAAGGTCAAGTGCGACGAGTGCCACCAGAAGCGGCTGATCGTCGACCGGGCCATCGTCCAGATGCTGCAGAAGCAGCCCCGGCGCACGACGCTGCTCGGGGCATCGTCCCGTTGCGACAGCTGCCACTTCGACGAGCACCGGGGTCAGCTGGCCCGCACCTGCGAGAGCTGTCACGACCAGGCGGCCTGGAAGCCGGCGCCGACCTTCAACCACCAGAAGACCGACTACCCGCTGCTCGGCAAGCACAAGGACGTCGCCTGCGCGAAGTGCCACCCGGCCGCCACCGACGATCAGTTTCTGGCCAACGCGTTTCCCAAACCACGGGCCGCTTCGTTCATGCAGATGAAGCCGCTCGAGTTCAAGAGCTGCGAGAGCTGTCACAACGATCCTCACAAGGGGGCGCTCGGCCCCGACTGCGCCGGCTGCCACTCCGAGGCCGGCTGGAAGGTGATCAAGGCCGACAAGGGGCGGGACACATCCTTCCACGACAAGACCAAGTTTCCCCTGCGCGGCGGGCACGTCGGCGTCCAATGCAAGAGCTGCCACGGCCCCTTCCCGGGACAGCCGGCGCGCTTCAAGGGACTGGCGTTCGGCGCCTGCAGCGACTGCCACGAGGACGGGCACATGGGTCAGCTGCGCGCCAAGCCGCCGGCCAAGGTCGTCGCGTGCGAGGGGTGTCACACCGTCAACGCCTTCATCCCCGCGCGCTACGAGCTGGAGCAGCACCAGGAGACCAAGTTTCCCCTCGACGGTGCGCATGGCACGGCCGCTTGTCGCGGGTGCCATCCGGTCGACGAAGGGCTGGCGGCGCGTATCCCCGCGGCGGTACACCAGCGGCTGCGCGCCCAGCGGCGGCCGGAGCATTTCAGCTTCGCGGTGCTACGCCCCAAGAAGACCGCGCAGGCCTGCAACGGCTGCCACGCCGACGTTCACCGCGGCCAATTCGCGCAGGCGGTGGGGGGCAGAAAGGACGAAGGTGCGGCGCGCGAGAAGGCTGGCTGCGCGGATTGTCACCGGACCACGTCGTTCACCGACCTCACCTTCGACCACGACAAGGACAGCCGCTTTCCGCTGACCGGTAAGCACGCGCAAACGCCCTGCGCTGGCTGCCACGCCCCCGAACGCTCCGGTACCGGGCCGCCTTTCGTTCGCTACCGGCCGCTCGACCTCAGGTGCGGGAGTTGCCACACCGACTATCACCAGGGCCAGTTCTTGGTCTCGTTCGCCACGACGCGCGCCAAGGGGGGCAAGCGCGCGCGCGCGCGGGACTGCAACGTCTGCCACGAGACGGCGGATTTCAAGAAGTCGATCTTCGAACACAACGACCCGCTCTTCAGCTCGTACCCGCTCGACGGCCGGCACGCGAAGGTCGCCTGCGGCAAGTGCCACCCGACCGTGCGGGTCGCCGGCGAGGTCGAGACGGTGCGCTATCGCCCGCTGCCTCACGTGTGCGAGGACTGTCACGCCGACTTCCACCACGGTGAGTTCCGGGGGTTCGAGCCGTGACCGTCCGCGCGGGACACGCAACGTGGCCGTGGCTGCTGTTGGGGGTGGTGGCGTCGGGGACGATGCTGGCGACCGTCCGCGCCGCGAGCAACGACGCCAAGGACGATGCGGGTGATGTGCGGGCGCAGCCGCAAAAAACCGGCCGACCGAAGCTGACGCTGACGGCGAAGCGGCGCATGAGGGACAGCGACGACGAGGGCACGCACTGCGCGGCCTGCCACGTGGTCGATGGCTGGGAGAAAGTGCGCTTCAACCACGATCCCACCGGGTTTCCCCTGCGCGGCGGCCACGTCGACGTCGCCTGCAGCGGCTGCCACGCAAAGGAGTTCGATACGCCCATCGCCGACACCTGCGCCGGCTGCCATCGCGACCGCCACGCTGGCGAGCTGGGCATGCACTGCGAGGGCTGTCACGACGAGAAGAGCTGGCGGCCGCTGTTCAACGCCGATGGCCACCGGCGCACCAACTTCCCCCTGGTCGGAAAGCACGCGTTGATCCCGTGCACCGAGTGTCACGGCAACCTGCGCGACCGAACCTTTTCGGGAGCGGCGGCGCGCTGCGACGCCTGCCACGAGGCCGACTTCCTGCGCACCGCCGCGACCTCGGTCGATCACGTCGCCAACAACTACAGCCGCGAATGCCAGACCTGCCACAACACCCTCCGCTTCTTCCCTGCCATGGTGCGCGCCCACGACGCGTGCTTCCGGATCTCGGCCGGCGCGCACCATGGGATCCGCTGCCTCGGCTGCCACACCTCGCTCGCCGCCGCGGCCTTCACCGGCACCTGCGCGACCGGGACGTTCACCTGTTCCGAGTGCCACACCCACGCCTGCGCCCGCAGCGATCTCCAGCACAAGACGGTGCTCGGCTACCAGTGCAACAACCCCAAGTGCTACGAATGTCATTCGGTCGGACATCCATAGCGCTGGTCCTGATGGTGGCCGGCCGGGGCGGCGGGGCCGCGGCCGCACCGGCGGCGCCCGCCGTGGGATCTTCCCCCTTTGGACGGGTCCAGTTCATCACCAGCAAGCGGGCCTACCTGGATCGTGGCGCCGCCGACGGCCTGGCGCCCGAGCAGACCGTGCAACTGCTGCGCGGCGGTCGCAGCATGGGAGCCTGTCGCGTCGAGTCGGCGAGCGATCACGACGCGACCTGCGTCGGTGGGCGTCCGCGCGTCGGCGACACGTTTCGCTTGCCGCAGATCCGCCGCAAGAAGAAGCGCCCGCGCGTCCCGGTCCTGGCGCCGGTCGTCGACGAGCAGACGCTGGTCACCCGCGCGAGCGAGGTCGCCGACGCGGTGATCGACAAGGTCGAATTCACCAGCAAGCGCGCCTTCCGCAACCGCGCCACCGCGGTGGTCACGCCCGGTTTCTCGGTTTGGTTCACCCAGCCCGACGCGTCGGGTGGCGCCTACGCACAGGAACGCATCGACGGCACAATCCGCGGCGTCGAGCTGGGCGCGACCGGCTTCCAGTTCGACGGTGCGTTCTCGGCCATGCGCTGGACCACTCCGGCGACGCTGGCGCGCTTTCGTCCGCTGGCGCCGAACCAGTTTTACCTCTGGGAGGCAGAGGCCTCGCGCCGCGCGCGTGACGGTGGAACGACGGTCGCCCTCGGTCGCTTGTGGCCGTTTCACACCCCGGGGCTCACCCTCCTCGACGGGGTGCAGGTCGGCCGACAGAACCAGGCGCGCACCGCCGAGGGGGGGCTTTACGGCGGGCTGATCCCGACGGCGTCGGGGCTCGCCCCCACGTTCGACATCCTGGCCGGAGGCCTCTACGGCGCGCTGACCCAGGTCGGCACCAAGATGTCGCGGCTGCGGCTGTCGCGGCAGGAGGCGCGGGTCGGCGTCTGGCGAACGACCGCGGCGGGCGTGGTCGCCGAGGCCGAGGGGCTGGCGCAGGCGTGGATCGGACAGGTCACCGTCGGGGGCGGCGGGCGCTTGCGCTGGGCCCCACAGGCCGACGGCGGACGGCCCGCGCTCGAGCACGCCTACGCCGACCTCGGCGTGCGGCCCAGCCTCGACTCCGCTGCCGGTCTCCATGTCCGCTACGTCGGCGTCACCCTGCTGCCCGATGCGCCACTGCGCGCCGAGACGCCGCTGCTGGCGGGCGCGCTCCACGCCACCGCCGACGCCCGCCTGAGCCCATCGCCCGGGTTCGGGCTGGCGGCCAACGCCGGGGTGCACCGCGTGGGCGACACCGGAGGCGCCCAGATCCACGGTGGGCTAGAGATCCGCCTGCCCCGCGTCTTCGGGCAGGGGCGCGGGCTCTGGCTAGGCGCCGAGGCGGTGCGGGGGTGGATGCAAGGCGCGAACGTCTACGGGCAGTTCGTCGGCCACTCCAACGACCGGGTGCAGGTCGTCGCGCGGCTGTTCGCCGAGGTCACGCAGTTCGAGACACCGACACTGGCCTGGAACCTTCACGAGCTCGGCGGGTACGTCAGCGTCGATGGCACGCTGACGGGGTGGTTGCGGCTGCGCGCCTGGTCGATGCTCCGAGCGCCGATTCTGGTCCAGGGCGTGCCGCCAGCCGGTCCCTCCGTCGCTGGCGTGGCCGGGCTCAGCCTGGCCGGATCGATCTGAGGGGATCTGACACTGCGGACGGGGAAATCCTCCGACCAACCCGAGCGGCACGTTACCCCACGGGCGCCGGCGAGTCGGACCAGCGCCCGTCCACAGCGCGCGTCCGTTCATTGGAAAGACCGGTTCTCTCCAGAAAGTGGCCGGAACGGCTATTGTGGGCGGTCGACACCCTCGCGAAGATGCCGCCGATGCACGCTTCTGGTCGAACCCGGTTCTTGGCCGCTTCGATCGTTGTGGCCGCGTGCTCGGGCGGCGCGAAGATGCAGTCCGATGGAGGTGGTGGCGGCGCGGGCGGTGGCGGCGTGATCTGCAAAGCTCCGGTCCTGGAGGAGACGCCAGCCGTCTCGATCGCAGGCACCTGGGACTTCACGCCGCCGGCGGGTGGGCGGACGCAGATCCAGGTGCCGGGCGGCGGTTGGTTCAAGCAGGGCTTCAATGTTCCGAGCGCCACATACGAAACCAGCATCACCGTGCCCGACCTCGGCAGGCCGCAGACCACGCGACTCGAGCTCGGCGCCGTCAACCACGAGGCGACCCTCTCCGTGGACGGCGCGGTCGTCGGCACCAACACCACTTCGTTCACGCCGTCGGTCTTCGACATGACCGGGTTCGTGACACCTGGAGGCAGGCACGCCATCAGTCTGGTCGTCAAGGGACGGAACGGGCTCGTGAACGCGGCGGGTCGCAAGAACGTCCCCGACGCCGCCGGCTGGTCGCCGAACGTGCCGCAAGGGATCTTTCGTTCGGCGATGGTGCGGGTCTATCCGGACGTTTACCTGAGCGACGTCTTCGTGCGCCCCGACGTCGCCGGCGACACCCTCAGCTACGACGTCACCGTCGCCAACACCGGCGCCACCGACCGGCAGCTCACGCTTTCTGGGGCGCTGAGCTCGTGGAACTGCGACCCGCTGCCTTATCCGGTCCTCCCCGATACCAGCGTGACAATCCCGGCGGGCCAAAGCCTCCAGATCTCGGTTGGCCCGGTCTCCTGGGGACTCGGCGCCACCTCCTACTGGTGGCCGAACGTCCCCTACCGCTCCGACTACACGGCCAGGCTTCACTACCTGCGCGTGGCGTTGCGCGACGGGGGCGCCCTGGTTCACGAGCGCCTGGTGAGGTTCGGCTTCCGCGACATCACCCAGGCGCAGGCCACCCCGCAGAACACGTACTACTTCCTGAACGGGGTGCGCGTGAACTTCCGCGGCGACAACCTGCAGGGCGCCGACTACGACAGCATCGTCACCGACGGTGGTCCAGGCGACGCCTACGACACCTGGCCGGGTTTTCTGCCGCCCGACGCCGGAAGCCCGGGTTGGCCGCAGGCCGTGCGGAACTACCAGCAGCTGAACTACAACGTCATCCGCATCCATCAGGAGCTCGCCGCCCCCTACATGCTCGACGTCGCCGACGAGCTGGGGCTGATGCTCATCGACGAGACCGCCATCCGCGGCTCCAACGGCGATCAGGATTTCATGACCGGCCACGACAACATGGTGAACCACGCACGTGCGCTGGTGCTGCGCGACCGCAACCACCCGTCGGTCATCCGCTGGAGCCAATCGAACGAGGCCAACCTCTCGTCGACCGATTCGCTTGCGTTCGAGAACGACCTTTACAGCGCGATCGTGGCGCTGGATCCGACGCGTCCGGTGAGCACCGACGGCAACGACGTCTACAACGCGCTGACCTACCCGAACTTCTCGGCCTTCCCTCATTACCTGGGGGGCCTGGGTGTCTACACTGACACCGTGCAGGTGAGAGCCGACCGCCCGTTCGGCCAGGGCGAGCTCATCTGGCCCAGCGACGTGACGCCTCAGGGGCTGATGTGGTTCGCCACCGCCTCGATGGCCATGCGGGCCAAAGACGCCTCCGACATCCGGCCCTACGCGTTGCTGTCGGGCTGGGCCAGCGTGATTCCAGGCGTGACCACCGCCATCATGCGCCTCGAGCCCACCTACCCAGGCCGCGTCATCAACCCGCCGCTCTTCGGCGAGGACAACCTGCCCGATCCCTGGAGCAACCCGATCCTGACGCGCATCCAGCGCGCCTTCAATCCCCTGCTGGTCGCCGACAGCGATTACTGGGCGGCAAATCACCTCTCCAACAGCTCGGGCGATTGGCCGGTCAGCATCCCGGCGCTGCCTCGGGACAGCGACATCACCCGCAACCTCGTGATGCTCAACGACACCTTCTCGGACACCGGCGTCGACGTCACCTGGGAGCTCCGCGCCGATGCGCCCGATGGCGCCATCGCCTCGTCGGCGAGCCTTCACGTGGACATCCCGCTCGGCGCTCTGGTGAGCCGAGCCATCCAGGTGCACACGCCGGCCAGCGGAACCACCACTTATCTGGTGCTGCGCGCCCAGAAGAACGGCGAGACCCTGTTCGAGGACACCGCCACCCAATTCACGCTGAACTGACCACGACGCTTCGGAATTTTCGGCGGGCATCGTGCAGCTGCCGCCAGACGCGCGAGACCGCGCAGCCTGCGCGCGCCGCGACCTGATCTCCGCTCAGGCCCTCCATCTCGAACAGGATGAAGACCAGGCGCTCTTTCTCCTTCAGGGACGCGAGCGCAGCGTCGACTCTTCGGCGCGCCGTTTCCGGGCTCATCTCCGGACTCATCCACGGCCCGCCGCTCGCGAACACGCTGGCCGCGGGCTCGCGCCGCACGAGCTGTCTCACGGTGTCGGCGGCGACCCGGACGCGGCGCCGCGCCTTCCTCGCCTCGGTCGCGCACAGGCGAAAGATCCAGGTCTTGAGCGTCGCGTCCCCGCGGAACGTGGGCAGGTATCGGTAGACGCGGACGAAGACCTCCTGGCAGGCATCCTCGAGGTCGGTGGCCTCGACCCCGAGCCTGCACAGGAAGACCTTCACCATCCGGACGTAGGTCTGATGGAGCACGCGCCAGGCATCGGCATCGCGCGAGCGGCAGCGCTGCACGAGCGACGTCTCCGTCGGGCTGGGTACGATTGCCAACATGCGCGCCGGTAACGCAAACCACGTGCCGGCATGATCAGCGGCGCGAATTCCGAGGAGGCCGGCTCGGCTGTGGCGGCGCCCGCCACAACTTGTCGCGCGCCAGACCACACCGCTTTGCACTGCCGGGCCACAAGCCCGCGCGGACGGGACGAACGCCCCGTCCGCGCAGGCCGGCAGCGGGTCAGAACATCAAATTGCCGGTTCCGAGCTGGAAGTTCATGTTGGTGCCGAACGCGCTCTTGGCCGTCTGGACGATCGTCGTGGCCGACTCCGTGCGCGCCTTGCGAATCGCCGGGTCGGTCGCGTCGATCGCCTGGTCCAGCAGCGCTTCCGCGCTGGCCAGGCTGGTCTGCTGAGCCGCGTGCAGATCGGGCCCGCCGTTCGTGAGCACGCGACGCGCGTCATCGATCTCCTTCTTGGCCAGGCGCAAGAGGCCCTTCTGGATGTCGTCGCGGTAGCCCCAGAACTGGACGTTGAGCAGGTGCGCCCCGTCCAGGCGCTGCTTGGCCATCGCGAGGTTGAACGAGGCGTTGAGCACGCGCAGGAAGCGCCCGATGACGCCGATCGACGGATTGACGTTGACCGGCTGGCCGCCGAAGCGTCCGTTGAGCTCCTGCGCGGCCGGCGACGTGAGGAACAGCGGCGTCCCGTAGAACGCGACCGCGCTCTCGATGAAGTTCGTCGGATCGCCAGCGCCCTGACCGAAGCCGTGCTGGTGAAAGAACGGACCGGTGTCGGCGGCTTCGATGAGGGGCGGGGTGTTGAAGGTGCCGTCCCCGAATGAATCCAGCGGTCCGTTGGGCGTCCCCGCGGCGAAGTTTGGCGTGGTCCGTCCCTGGCCGCCGAAGCCGCCGTCGAGCAGCGAGCTGCCGTCCGGGAACGTTCCAATGGCGACGACCCGTCGCCGGCGCCGTGACGGTGCCGGTATTGAAGTTGCGATTCTTGCCGCTGGCGAGCGCGTTGGCGCCGGCGTTGGAGTGGCACTCGTTGCAGCGCCCCACCAGCGGATCCATGAACGCGGTCTTTCCGGCGGCGGCGCCCGCGTCCGTCAGGGTCACCGTATTCAGGTTGATGTCTTGCGTGCGGCCGAGCGCCAGCTGGAAGGCCAGGACCTGGTCCCGCTCCGTGTTGGTGGGGAGCCGGAAGTCGGTGCCGACCACGCGGTTCAACCGCTGTGGATAGTGCTGCTTGATCGCGCCGTCGATGAACGAGCGCAGCGTGCCGTCGGGAGAGCCGTCGCCGCCCCATCCGACCCGCTCGGGCAGGGTGGCCGTCGTGTTGTCGGCCGGATCGCGCGAGATGCTGGTCGCGAGCGAGAGCGTGTGCGACACCGCGCGGCTGACGAACTTGCCCGGCTGGGTGCTGTCGAAGCCATCCACGTTCTCCTTGATCAGCGCATCGACCATGCGAAGCGCCGGCGTCTCCAGGGCGCCCAGCTTGGCGGCCTGGGTTTCGGCGACGAACAGCGGATCGGTCGGCCGGAGCGAGTCGACGAACGGCTGTCGAGCGTGAAGTTGTTCTGGGCCGGATGGCAGGTTCCGCAGGTGCGCCCGTTACCGCCGAACGTCTCGTCGAAGAACACGCGCGCGCCCGCGCAGACGGTGACGGGAACCAGGCCGCTCGTGACGCGCGGGTCCTGGTTGCAAACGGTCACCGGGTTGGTGACCGCTCCCTTGACCACCACCACTCCTTCGTCGGTCGGGGCGGAGCCCACGTCGCCGCATCCGAGGGCGGCGAGCAACGGTCCCACGGCCAACAGTCCTTGACGCCATGTTTCGCTGACACGCCCCAAAGGCTTGAATGTGTTCATGTCGTACCTTTTCTCTTTAGGTTTCGAGCGACGGCAGGCACAGCACCGAGTTGCCGCTTCCCCCCCATAGAGCCCGGCGCGGGCGAGACCTTCCCAGCGCGCTGTCGAATTCCGAAGAAACCTGCGGCTACCTGGGGGCGACCGACGCGTCCCCATCAGGGAGCGTGCACGGTCTCGCGCAGTGGGTGTCGCTGTTGCGCGCGCGACGCACGCGCAGCGATAGGTCGTGCAGGTAGGCCCGGAGCAGGGTGCCCACATATCACGAGGGCACACGAAGGTTCAAGAGACCATCAGTCCCATCAGAAGGGAAAGGGGCTCTCCGTGGTTGCTCGTCGTTGCAGTCGTCTTCCCGAGGAAATGCGCCCGTCGTTTGATGAACAGGAGATCAATCATGCATCAGCTCGTCTCGTGTTCGGCGAAGGTCTTGTAAGACGCGATTGCGCGATGGGATCTGGTCTCGAAAAGTGAATCGTGGTGAGCTGTGCCACGCCTGGCAGGACACATTAGAGACCCAAGTTGTCTATCTCATATGACCAGACTCTACGTTCCAGCAGTATTGCCACCCGCCTTCGGCTCGCGGACCGATGCAGTTGGTCTGTCTGCCGACCTTTTTCCCGGGCGCGCATCCTGCCTGCGCCCGCGGCGGGCATTCTTTTTCTTGTCGAAGGCTAAGAAACAAAGACAACGGTGAAGGTTTGTGTTCTGTTCTGGTCGCGAAGACGGTCTGCAGCGAAGGCATTGCTCGCTGCAGGGCCGAAGACCGGGCCTTGAGCACGACGTTCTCCCCTTAAGCAGCACTTAAGGCAGCGATTCCTGCGCTGTCTTCTCCTGCCTTGTTCAGCACCTTCCTGCCCTGGGGAGAACCTTGATGCCGACGCACGTTTACCCGCGACCACTCTCGTTGATGATTCTCGCGACGCCACTCCTGGCGCTGACGACGATGTCTGGTTGTGCAGGAGGCTTTCCCTCCGACGATCCAGCTGGTTTCATCGATCTGGTCCCCTTCTTCCGCGCCGGCGCGACCACCGCCGATCCGACGGCGGGTCTGCCGCGCAACCTGCCGCCGGCGCGCGGCTGGGCGACCGGAAGCCGTGTCGAGTCGATCGACTTCGGTGCCGTCACTGTGGCCCGAAAGTACGACGCCAAGGGGTCCGCGCTGAAAGTGCCCGACACCGCCAAGGTATTCCCGATGTACTTCTTCTTCGACTCGAGCGGGCGGCCGATGTTTGCCAAGCCGACCTACGATACCCGCACGGGTAACTGGTCCATGCCCGGGGGCCGGAGCCCGCCCAATCCGACGCCGATCGACACGCCGAGCACGGAGCCGCAGCGGAGCTCTTACTTCCGTCTCCCCAACCTGCTCCGCCCACGTAACACCCTCCACGACGACGACCGCGGCTCGTCGGACTTTCAGCGGCCAGTCATCGACACCCTGCTGGACGACGCCAACTACACCGGGCTGTGGGAGATCGTCGAAGTCACCGTCAACGACGACGGCTACCAGCCGGACCAGATCAAGAGCGCCGCCAGCATCAACGCGGCGGCCGCTTCGGGCAGGGTCAGCCTGCAACGTACGGGCAAGGTGATCAATTGCCCCGTGGTCGACGAGCGCACCTTGGTCACGCCCTCGGGAATGATGAACAACATCCCCCGGCCCCGCATCGAGCTGTGGTACCGGCGGATGATCGGTGGCTGCTACCTCGCCAACGGCTGGGAGACGATCGGCGAGGTCGTGGATGAGACCCAGTCGCTGACGAATCCCGCGAACCTGCGCCTCTTCCGCGCCGGCGTCGACGCCGCCAAGAGGCTCGATACCTTCGACGTCCTTCGCACCACGCTGGGATCGGGGTCGGCGCAGACGGTCTCGATCGCGGTCCCGGTTCAACGGTTGATGGTTCCGACCCTGGCGATCCCGATCAACAACGCGGCCGGGGACATCTCGCGCCTGCGCTACACCAGCGACGATCTGTCGCTGGCACTGCCGCGCCACACGGCCAACGATCCGCCCGGCTACTCGCCCATCGTCTGGCTCTGGGATCTGAACGTCCGCCAGGATCCTCCCTACGCGCCGGGCACCTACCGCGACTACGCCAACGTCGATCCCAGCGCGACGGTGGCACGCGATGGCGACACCACGGTGCTCACGCGCAACTACGCCATCGTGGGCATCGCCACCAAATGCGTGACGAACGACGACTGCCGGCCGGGGCTGCAGTGCAACCCGATGCCCGACATCAACATCGCGACCACCGATCCACCGGCCGGACAGAATCTGGCCGACGTGGTCATCGCCCGCGAGGGGGGCCCACGCTGTGACGTCCCGGTTTCGACGTTCGGCGGCTATTGCTCGCCGGGAGTCGCCCGCTGCGAGGTGCAAGCCGCCGCCGGCGGCGATTCCGAAAAGGCGCTCAAGGCGCTGGGCGTCGCCGTGGCGGGCCCGACGTTCACGATCCACGCCGACCTCACGACCGCGCGAAACAACCTCAACAATACGACGATGTTGGCGGCGGGCACCGATCCCGCGATGCCCAGCCGCGTGGTCACCGCGGCCGAGCAGGCGACCGCCATGGCGGCGCTGCCCGCCCTGCAGGCGACCGTCGATACACTCACCGCCCGGGTCGCGACCTACGACGCTCTAGGCTTCACCAGCGACTACGGTGGCTACGGGTATCTCTGTTACCCGCTCACCGGCACCGGCTACTGCAGTATTCGCTGCGACGCCGGCGCCAGCTCCACGAACACCATGGTCAAGACCCAGCTGTCGGTCGTCAACGGCGCGGATCCATCGAAGAGCGACTCCGTCGACTACACCTTCAACACAGAGGCGCGCTGCGGGGGGACGAACATGCTCGGCTACCGCTGCCTGCCGACGTCGGTGCAGGCCGACCGCCAGCGCGTCTGTCTGCGCGAGTGCAAGTCCGCGGACACCTTGAACACGAATCGGGCAGTCTGCGACTACCCGATCAACATCAAACCTGACGCCAGCGGAAACCCGTCGACGGCCTACTCCTTGGGTGCAGGCCTACCAGCCAAGACCGCTGTCGTCGGTGAGGTGTGCAGCACCATCACGCCCCCCTCCGTGTCGGGCGCGACCGCGACAGCGGTGCAGGCCTGCTCCTTTAACCCGGACTTCGAGCCGCGCGATCCGAACGTCTGGCCGGGACAATGATGGGACGCTCGCGGACGCTGTTTGAAAAAAGGGTGAAGACGATGCGCAAGGTCGCTTTTCTCACGATGGTGACGTTCCTATTGGCAGGCGGCAGGGCTGTCGCCGCGCCGCCCGGAATGGCGTGCGCCAACAAGGACGCGCGCAATTGCTTTCAGGACGAGATCTTCATCCTGGACGGCAACGAGATGGTCACCCGTACCGCCGGCGCCATCCCGCTGGTCAGCTGCGCCGCAACGACTGATTGCTACATCACTGCCACCAGCGAGCTCTACAAGCCGGCCGGCCTCAAGGACGCGGTCGGGCGCGCGCTGGAGATCATGCGCGCCGCCGGCACCGAGCCCGCGGGGTGGGACGAGGTCGTGCTCTTCACCGCCGACTTCGGGCCCAAGACCCAGCCCGGACCGCTGTTCTTCCGCATGCAGAACAGCAGTGGCGCGCCGGTAAACCGGGTGCGCAACATTGGCCTTGGAGACGTCGCAGAGCCCGACGCAGCGACGCCGTTCGTGGGCATCATCGATGGCGGCAACGTCAAGGCGCTGGGCGCGACGCCCTGGACCGGCCAGTACGCCCCATGCGGAAAGAACCCGCGCCGCCTGACCGACGCGCCGGCACCCGCCACCGAGCAGCCGGCGGGGGCGCTCTGCGCACCGGGCGTCACGGCTTACTTCGACGCGCTGGCGCAAGCGACCGCGGCGATCTACGGCCCGCACCTCCTGCCAGTTGCCGCGGCCCAGCCGCTGGTGGTGTTGCCCACCGTCAAACCGGCGCTGGTCACCTCGGCGGGCGCACCCAAGCTGGCCGGCACCGGCCTGTCGCTGGACGTGTGGAACGCGTTCCTCGACACGGGCGGATCGATCCTGGGCGGCAACACCTGGCGCGATGATTCAAACGGCACCTTCGAGGTCACGCGACCGCGCCCGTACTACGGCGTCAGCGCGCCCTACGATGGTGTGCAGCAGCTGCGCTTCCAGTCGCTCGACCTTTACCTCCTGGGCTTCGGGCCCTCCGGCGCCGTGGCTCCCATCCGTTCGTTCCTGGGCGTAAGCGCCAGCGAGGTCTATTTCCCCGCGGGCGTGAGCGCGTTCAGCACCGTCCTTGGCCCCGGGATGAATACCCGGATCGGCGGCGTGATCCTGCGTCCCCGCAGCGCGACGCCCCAGTTCGTCAACATGGGTGACATCGTGACCGCCAACGGCGGCGAGCGAGATCCCTCCTTCGTCACCGCCCCGCAGTCGATCCGGCAGCTCTGGATCTTGGTCACCAAGCCCGACGCCGTGCGCGACCAGGTCGCGTCTGACGCCTACGCCGCCGCGGTGAAGGCGGCGCCGGCCGCCACGCCGCCCGACATGCAGAAGACGATCGCCGACAGCAAGACGGCGCAAGCGACCGAGCAGGACACCGAGATCGCCAACCTCCAGAAGTTCCGCCACGCCTGGTGGAACGGCTACTTCTACATGCTGGCCGGCTATCAAGGCCGCGTCGTCACCACCTTCGAGAGCAACGTCGACGACCTGGCCTACTGGGAGTTCGCCGACGCCGCCGACGACGCGCCGTTGTTCGCGGCCAACGGGCTGGACATGCAGGTGCGCGGCCTCGAGAACATCCCCAACAGCGGCGGCCGCAAGCAGAGCCTGCTCACGGTGTCCCACACCCCGGGTGGGGCCGGCACGATTACCTATCAGCCGGCACCCGGGACCAGCCTGCTGGTTCGCGGCGCCTTCCGTCCCGCGGCCGGACCCAACAACGCCTTCACCGTGCGTATGCGGCTACCGGTTGCCACCCCGTCGCTGACGCAGGCCAAGGCCAAGGTGACGCTGACCGGGCCGACCGGGTCGTACGCCTTCGACGTCCCCACCAACCCCGGCGGCTTCCTGATCGCCGACGGCCGCTTCCACAACTACACCGCCCTGCTGACTGACACGCCGACCGTCGACATGTCGACCAGCCCGCCAACCGTGAAGGCGCAAGAGAATCAGGCCTTCACCGCCAACGACTACACCGGCTTCACCCTGACGCCCTCGACCGTCGAGATGAGCAACATCGACATCGAGTTCATCCGGATCGGCAACGTCGCCGACGCTTCGGACGGCGACAAGGATTGTCAGGGTCAGCTCAAGCCCGACGGGGCCATCGGCGCCGACGATAACTGTCCCAACCTCTACAACCCGGATCAGCTCGACGGCAACGGCGACGGCGTCGGTGATGCCTGTGAGGACCTGGACGGCGACGGCGTGCTCAATGGTTGCGACAACTGTCCTGGGCTTGGCAATACCGACCAACGCGACAACAACCACAACGGCGTCGGCGACGCGTGCGACGACGCCGCCGGTGGGGGGGGCTGCGGCGTCGCGCCCCCTTCAGCGAGCTGGCCCGTGACCGGAAGCCTCTTGCTGATCGCGACGATGGCCCTCCTGGGTCTGCGTCGGCTGTTACGGCGCCGGGCCATGCGGCGAGGTGCCCCGTGAACAGCTCGACAAGAGTTCCAAGCGTCCGTTTTCACCGGCCGAGAGGAGAGCGAATGGGCGGCAAGTGGCTCCGACTGATCTTTGTGGGCCCCGTCGCCCTCGCCGTCGCCGTCGCCGCCGGCCTCTTGGCGCAACCGTCCATCGCATTTGCACAAGGTGGTCAGGCGGGCTCAATCACCGGTTACGTCACCGACCAGACCGGGAACCCTCTCCGCGGCGTCAAGATCGCGGGCACCTCCGACGTACTTTCGGGCCGCACGGTCGTCGCCTACTCGAATCAGGAGGGCGCCTTCCACATCCTGGCTCTGGTCCCCGGGATGTACAAGGTCACGGCGACGACGCCGGGAATGAACCCGGTCGAGCAGGAGAACATCCGCGTCGGGATCAACTCCGCCACCGAGGTCAACGTCATCATGGAGGTGAAGACCGCCACGGAGACGATGACCATCGTCGACCGCCCGCCGGTGGTCAGCACGTCACGCGCGGCGATCAAGGAGACGTACGACCTGCAGATGGTCGAGCGGATCCCCTTCACCGATCCGATCAACCAGTTTCGCGACATCATCGATATGACGCCCGGCACGATCAATCGCCGGGTGCGCGGCGGCGGGCAGCGACAGACGCTGTTCACGCAGGACGGCTTCGAGATCAAGGAGCAGTTCCCTTCGCTGCGATCGTCGGCGGCGTTCGAGATCCAGACTGCCGGCTACGGCGCCGACGCTCCGACTGCCTCGGGCGGCGTCGAGAACTTGGTCACGCGCTCGGGCACCAACCACTTCATGTTCGAGTTCACCGCGGTGGCCGACGGAAGCCAGACGCGCTTCTTCCAGGACCTGGGCGAGCCCTCGGTCAACAATCGGCGGCTGATCCTGAACCCAACGTTCTCGGGACCGATCATCAAGGACAAGCTCTGGTACCACGTCAATATCGAGACGCACATCATCCAAGAAGCGAACCCGCGCGACGCGCTGCTGATCCTCCCCGAATCGTCGCCGTTCTTCAACGTGATCCCCAAGATCACGCTCAAGCTGCGCTATCAGGTGACGACGCGTAACAAGCTCGAGTTGCTGTTCAACGGCGACGCCCCCTATCAGGAAAACAACCGTCGCAACCCGGGCATCTCGGACGCCGCCCAGCAAGACCGCCTGGCGCAGCGCTACTTCCTGGGGGTGACCTGGGAGAGTCTCCTCACCGACAACCTCCTCTTCCGCTCTCAGGTCGGCTGGACCGCCTTCTTGCAGAACATCTATCCCTCGAGCTGCCGCTGGGGCGATCCCGACACCTGCGAGACCATCCCCAACATTCGCCAGAAGCTGCCGATCACGCTGGAGTACGGCAACGCCCCCAAGCACGATCGGCAGAATCTGCAGAGCATCCAGTTCATCAACACGCTGGAGTACTTCCTTTCGACCAAGCACCTCGGCGATCACAACTTCCGCCTGAAAGACACCGTGTACGTCGAGCGCGACCGTCAATCGACGTCCGAGACCGGCAACCTCTTCTACGAATACACCGGCACGATCCCCGACCACGTCACGACGTTCTATGCGAACGATCCGCGCCTGGCGGCCCCGCAATACGGCGCCTTCACCGGCACAGTCAACAGCGTCAAGCACATCCTCACCGCCAGTGACACCTGGCGCATCCGGCGCTACCTGACCATCCTGCCGGCGATTTCGTTCATCTCGGCATCGGCCACGAACAACTTCGGCACGTTCCCGTTCAGCACCGTGACCTGGGCGCCGGCGATGTCGATGGTGTGGGACGTGGGCCACAACGGCAAGACCGTCATCCGCGCCAGCGGCAGCGTCTATGTGGACGTCGACCTGTCGCTGGTCGGTCGTCACGCGATCGGCGCCCAGGTGAGCCAGCGCTGCGGCTACGACCCGGCCAACGGCCAGTTCGATCTGTCGTGCGTCTACTCGGGCGGATCGTCGAGAAACACGGTCGGACGACCCTGCGGTCCGGGCGGTCTCGACGAGAACGGGAACTCCTGCCAGCAACAGCTGAAGATCCCGCGCACCTGGGAGGCCACACTGGGGGTATCACGCGAGGTCGCGCCAGGGGCCGCACTGGGGCTCGACTTCGTCTACCGCAAGTTCGTGAATCAGTTCGAGGATTTCGAGACCAACCGCATCTGGAATGCCACGGGAACCGGCGTCGTTGGATACCGGAGCGGCGTCGCCGAGACGGTCCTCGATCTCGAGACCCCGTCGCAGGCGCATCGCGAGTACATGGGCCTGACCTTCTCCGCGACCAAACAAGAGGGCAACATCCGGCTCAACGGCTCGTACACGCTGGGAAAACTCACCGGGACCGTTCTCGACGGCTTTCAGAACTACTATGGATCGGTCGCGGCGCAGAACCAATTCCTGGACGGCGTCCTCCCCGACGATCACCGTCACGAGATCAAGCTCACCGGAACCTACTGGGTCCGTCCCTGGCTCTCGACCGGTATCCGCTACGTCTACACGTCCGGGACGCCGACGGTGCGCCTCTTCTTCGACCCGGTGACCGGTACCTACAACTCGTATCGCGCCCCGGTTGGCGTCGACCCGGGCGCGAACCTCAACGATCCGTCCGACAACCGTACGCTGCGGCTGCCGGACATCCAGAACCTCAACATCCAGGTGCGCGCGTTGCTCAAGCCGCTCACCGGTCGCGAGATCAGCGCTTTCGTCGATATCATAAACGCGCTTGGCTTGCGCACGCCGCTGACCTTGGGCACCGGCGATGGTCGCGACTTCGGCCTCACCCTGACTCGCCTCGACCCGTTCCGCATTCGAGTGGGTCTGGACTACCGCTTCAACTAGTGCCTCGACCGACACGTAATGCCCACGTCTGGCCTGGTCTTTCGCGCGCTGGCTTCGTTGCTCGTCGGTTACATAGCTAAGGCTATGCGCCCTCCTCGCGCCTCGCCATCGCACGAAATCCGCGGCGCCAGCCGTGAGCATTACGTGTCGGTCGAGGCACTAGATGAGGTCAGTGTGAGGCGCGCTGGCTCGGTCGCCGTGGCGATCTTCATGGCGCTCGGGGTCCTGGGCGGCGCCGGGTGCGATCAGGTGCGCGGCCGGCGTCTGATCCAGAAGGGCAACCAGCTGTTTCACGAGGGACAGTACGCGGTGGCATTGTCCACGTTCCGGCAGGCCGAGACGTTCCTGCCCGATTCATGGCAACTGTGGCTGAACGAGGGGACCACCTGCCGGCAAATGATGGTGCCCGGGGCCAGGACCCGCGAGAACGATAAGGCGGTCCAGTGCGCCCTGGACAGCTTCGCGCGCCTTCGCCAGCTTCGACCGCAGGACCAGCGGGGCCCCGTGCTCTATCACCAGACGCTCTTTGATGCCGAGCGCTACGGCGTGCTGGCGGGCTTGTACCGCGAGCGCATCGATCGCAGCCCGACCGACGAAGAGGCGCTGAACGGACTCATCCAGGTCTACGCGCGGTGGAGGGGGCACGAAGACGACGCGCTCGGCTGGTATGAAAAGAAGGCCGATCTCAAGGCGAAGGACCCCGAGGCGCAGTACGCCGTGGGCGTCTACATCTGGCAGCGACTGTTCACCAAGGGCGGTGGCGCTGACAAGGCCGCGTACGACCCGCGCCCCGTGCCGGGCCAAAAGAAGCTGGCCGCGGCCCCGTCCGCCTTCGCGGCCGACGACATCGTCGGCCAACAGCGGATCGATCTGGCCGACGATGGGATTAAGTATCTCGAACGTGCGGTGGCGCTGCGACCCGCCTACCACGAGGCGATGGCCTATCTGACGCTGCTGTATCGCCAGCGGTCGTACGCATCCTTCGATCAACCGGCCGACTGGCAGAGATCGGTGGACAAGTCTATCGAGTGGCGCGACCGCGCATCCGTGCCGACACCTGCCCACTGAGAGGAGCACCCAAGCACGGCGTCATGGCATTCGAAGCATTTCTGAATCAGGGGCGGATCGCGCCCAAGAGATGGCGAAGGATGACCGTCATTCTTTCGCTGGTGTTTCACGGCGCGCTGGTCGTCGTCGCCTTCGTTCACTCGTTCTGGCGCATCGAGGAGCTGTCGCCCCCCACGGTGACGGTGACGTTCCTCAGCGCCACCACCCCGCCGCCCCCGCCACCTCCGCCGCCGAAGCGCAAGTCGGCGCCAAAGACCAAGCCGGTGACGCAGAAGCCGCTGGTTCAGCCCAAGGCCAACGAGCTGCTGCAGCCGCGCGACAAAGTTGAAGAAAAGCCGGAAGAAGACAAGGGCGAGGAAGGCGGCGTCGAGGGCGGCGTCGCGGGCGGCGTCTCGGCGGGAGTGACCAGCGCGCCACCCCCGCCGCCACCACCCCCGCCCAAGGTCGACGAAGCTCCCAAGTTCCTGCCGCCCAACATCGCCGGTCAACAGCTGCTCACCAACCCAGTGACCGATCCGCAGTACCGCGTCGTCATGCCCGCCGCCTTCGGCAGC
Organism: uncultured Pseudomonadota bacterium; assembly: GCA_963778795.1. GTDB lineage: Bacteria > Myxococcota_A > Polyangia > Fen-1088 > Fen-1088 > DASRQZ01. The sequence continues at coordinate 1,731,608 of CAVZVU010000001.1, forward strand.
GCCGGCATGCGCCTGTGGGCGATGGTCAAGATCTGCGTGTCGCCCCAGGGCAACGTCTCCGACGCCAAGATCATCAAGAGCATGGATCCCGCGGTTGACAGGCTGCTGGTGGAAAAGATCAAGACCTGGAAGTACAAGCCCGTGAGCATCGACGGGCACTTCGTCACCTTCTGTTACAACCTGCGTTACGAGCATGTTCCCCGGTGACAACCAAGACAGGCGCGACCTCAGGTCGCGCACGAATCGGCGTTTGAAAAGGAGCTGATCAAGATGGACTTCTCTCTCTTCCATATGTGGCAACAGATGGGCAGCGTGGCGAAGGCGGTCGTCGCCATTCTCCTCGTCATGTCTGTCTACGCGATCGGCATGGTCGTGGAGCGCTGGTTCACCTTCCGCAAGGGGCGCAATCAATCGCTGGGTTACATCGCCGCCATCCAGCAACGAATCGCGAACAAGACGCCGATCAGCGAGCTTGTCGGCATTGACCGCAAATGGAGAGGCAGCCCGATCGCGCGCATCATCGGGTTCGGGCTCGACGAATTCGTGCGCGGCGTCGATGAGCTCGGCTCGCCCGCCCCCGCTCGCGAGGAGGTCGAGCTGGTGGTCGACGACGTCATCCGGGCCATGAACCGCGTCAAGGAGCGCGAGCTGGTGAACTTGAAGAAGGGCCTCGCGGCGCTGGCCACCATCTCGTCGTCGGCGCCCTTCGTCGGGCTCTTCGGCACGGTGTTCGGCATCATCACGGCCTTCCAGAACATGGCCGATCCGAGCAAGGGCGGCGGCGGTGGCCTGGCGACGGTGTCCGCCGGCATCTCGGAGGCGCTGCTGACCACGGCGGTCGGTCTCGCCGTCGCCATCGTCTCGGTCTGGTTCTACAACTACTTCATCAACCGCGTCGACGACGTGACGGTTGACGTCGACGAGACCGCCGGCGAGATCGTCGACCGGATGATGCGCGAGGCCCGAAGGAGCCGCGCTGGCGCGTGAGTGCAGCGGACGACAAACGCCGGTTGCGCCGAATACGGCAGGAGCTTCGCTCCGCACCCCGGCGCGCCCCGGGGAAGATCCGCGCGGAGATAAACGTCACCCCGCTGGTGGACGTGGTCCTGGTGCTGTTGATCATCTTCATGGTGGTCACGCCGATCATCGCCAGCGGTGTCCCCATCGAGCTGCCACTGACCGCGCACCACGATCGAAAGCCCGACGACGGCAAGGACATCATCATCTCCGTGACCAAAGAGAAGCATGTCTACGTGTTCGGGCGGCCGGCCGCCGACGCCAAAGACGTGACCCGCATGGTCGAGGAAGAGCGCCGCAAGCACCCGGACAAGGCTGCCTTCATCAAGGGTGACCGGCTGACGAGCTACGGCGCGGTTCGCGACGTCATGGAGGCGGCGCACAAGGCGGGCCTCAGCGACGTCATGCTCGGGACCGAAGAGAACAAGGTCAACCAGCCGTGAGGGCGGTAGAGGAGCAAACGCGATGTCGATGGAGGTAGGCGGCGGCCGCAAGGGCGTGCGGGCGGACATCAACGTCACGCCGCTGATTGACGTCGTGCTGGTCCTGCTGATCATCTTCATGGTGCTGGTGCCGTCGATGCTGAAGGAGCTGACGGCGGACATCCCCCGCAAAGACGAGTCGAGTGCGCCTCCGGATCCCAGCGCATCCCCGGTGGTGGTCGAATACACGGTCAAAGGCGAGCTGACGTTGAACCAGGAGCCGGTCGCCCCCGAGGCGCTGGCTGACAAGGTCGCCGAGAAGATCAGATACAAGAGCCAGAAAGCGGTCTTCTTCAAGATCGACGACGACGTTCCCTACGGCGACGCGATCCGCTTCATGGATATCGTCAAGGGGGCAGGGGCCACGACGTTGGGCATCGTGACCAAAGAGTGACGGCGCGCGCCCGCTCGCGCTGCGGAACGCGGAGGACGCGAGCGGCTAGAGGGGGGCCGCCGGGCGATCCGATTTTGGCTGGGCGCTGGGCGGTGCCAGGCAGGCGGCAATCGCTACCTGATCCTGCGTCGGCTCGAGGTCGTGTGCGGCGCCCGATCGATCGAGCTCGCGTGCCGTCATCCACGGCCTGGCGCTGAGGCCGTCGAGCTCTTGGGTTCGATGCTCGATCACGTAGCTGAATCCGGGCTTCATCAGGACGGCGAAGGTCAGCACCGGATGGTGCCCCATCATGGCACCGATGTTGATGGTGGTGTCGTGATCCAGGAACTCCGTCTTGGTGGTCACGACGTGACAGCCGGCACGGAGCTCAAAGGAGCCCCCCTTGTCGGCGACCTCTCGTCCGTCGACGGTACCGATCGGACCGCTGAGCGTCGCCACCTGATCGATGCCGGCCCTATCTCCAGCGTAGAGGGGAAATCCCCGTTCGGCACCCGCGACGCCGCAGGCAGAGAGCGCCACGGCCAGTGTCACGACAGAAAGCGGTGCGAGTGCAGTCGCCATGGGACCCGCTCTTCATACGGAAGCATCGCCCCCGCGTCAATGTCCGGCGTGAAGCGGCGCGACCTCGAGCTCGATCGAGCCGGTCGCTGCTCAAAAGGTGCCGCCGATCGTGGCGTAGGCGCCAGAGGCGCTTGGTCGCACGTCCAAGCTCCGCAGGCGAGCCACCTGAGTTGTTGCCCTGTCCTCGTCGCTTCTGGCATGCAGGAAAAGCCAGGTCGACGCAACCAGGGCCGCAACGCCGACTCCTCCCGAGACGTCCGACGCCAGGTACAGCATGCGGATGTGATGCACGCTGGACGGATTGCAATTGGGCGCGCAGCTGGTCTTCAAGACGTCGTTGTCCTGTCGCCCCCAGTACGAAAACAGCCCGGCGGCGCCGACCCCGGCCAATCCAACCCCTGCCAGGGCGTAGGTGCCCCAGGAGGCGCCCTTCTTCGCTTGAGCCTCCGAAACGCTTGCCTTGCGTCTGACGGGCCGTGCGACTCTCTCGAGGCCGGACTCGGACTCGGAATGGGAATCGGACTCTGGCTCTACGACTGCAACCGCCTTGGTATCACCTGCCTTTGTCCGGAGACTCGCGGGCGCAGCCGGTGTCTTTCCTTCTGGCGGTCGCTGCGAGACAGAAATGGGACGATTGCGTTGACCTTGCGCGATCAGGATCCTCTGGGTTGCGAACACTCGATTCTCCGTACTGAAGGAAAACTCGTGCCAGCCCGGGTTGATGGGGATGGCGATCCCATCGAGCTTCGACGTCAAGAGCTCTCCATCCATCTTCACCTCGAACGCCGCACCAGCTCCGTCGGCGGCGTCGACGACGACGGGAACGACCGAGGGAACGTCGCTGTCCATCTGGAGATACAACACCGTACATTCCTGCTGAAGAAAACTCCCGCATGCCGGTCTTGCACACCGCCCCAGCGGTTCCTTGGCGTCGAGAAGTCGGCCCGATTGAAGGCTCTCCTTCGCCTTGTAATAGGACTCGACGCAGACGCGCTTGTCGTCGCGCCCCGGCTTCTTGGCCTTGGATCTCGTCTTGGCGAGGGCCTGCTCCGGGCAGACGGCGACCAACAGTCCGATGACGGCAAGTGCGACCTTCACCACGACCCGAGACAGTCGTCGGCTGTCCCGCGTCGCCACCGCCTTCCTCCGATCCGCCTCCGCATCGTCCCAGCTTGCGTTATCCACCGGTTGTTGCTCCGTCTGCGCCGTTGTTGTTACCTGCGTCCGCCGAGCACAGATTGCCCATGCCGGATACGCTCACACAGGAAAGGCCTCCGTTGCATTTCAGCAGAGCCGTGACACCGGCTCCGCAGCACGGCTGCCCGAGACCGCCGCAGAGCTGACAAAGTCCCACGCGGCCGACCCCCCCATTGACGCATGCTCTTCCGTCCAGGCAGCCATTGGGCTTGCAACAGGGCTCACCGGTACCCCCGCATTGTGAGCACATCGTCATGTCGGTAATCAGGCAGGAAGACTGGGACGCCGTGCACAGACCCAGATCGCAGCACGGCTCGCCCACCTTGCCGCAAGATACGCTGGCCCCACCATCACCGCTCTTCTGACAGGACCCGCTGGCGCACATGCCTGGTAGCCCAGGCAGATCCTGCATACCCGGTGTTGGATTTGCCACGGGGCCGCAGGCGTGTCCGTTGGGGACGCACTGGTTGAACACGCAGCAGCCTCCGCTCGGGCACGCGTTGGCGGGGCCACAGGCGGGCAGGAGCGCCGTCCCCCCGTCCGTCGCCGTCCCGGCGTCGCTCGGGGAAAATGGGGGCCATCCTCCCGGGGAGTCAGGGTCACCGATGCACCGGGTGATCCAATCGTCCATCACCGCCAGATCCGCCATGCTGGGACGTTGAGTCACAGAGGCCGGCGGCATCCCTCCTCCGGAGTAGCGTAGGTGGATCAGCGAATGGGAAGGGTCACCCTGGACAACATAATGCGCCCCCAGGAAGGTCGGCGACGTCTCGGTGGTCAGCTTGTCGAGCTCGAGAATGAATGAGAAAGGCCCTCCCGAATTGATGCTCGTTTGCTTCATCGGGTCCTGGTGACAGCCGGAGCAATTGGTGAGCAGGATTTCCCGGGCCTGCATCCTGGCTGTATTACACGAGGATTGGGAGCCGTCGGAACCCCCGATTCCACCGCCCCCGGTCTCACCACCCGCCCCGCCACTCCCCACCGTGGCCTTTACGTTTCCAGACGTCAGATTCGGGTCGAGCTTCTGGCAGGAGCCCGCAACCGAAAGACTCAGCACCACACATAGCGCCGTGACCTGCCGAAACCACTCGGTGCGATGCAGTTGTGCCAACTTGCTCATTTCCTGCTTCCTTGTCCGGGAGCCGGCGGGTGTTCATTCCACCACGGCAGTTGAGAGCTCGAAAAGCGCGCCACTCGTGCTATCTCGGACGGCGAGCGAGGCTAAGCGGATCGCATTCGGAGTCCATGGCGCGCATCGCACGGTGGGTCCGACATGCAGGAGCGGGCTAGCTAGTTGATGTTGTGACGAACGACCTCATTGAAGATGTGGCTGACATTGATGAGCCCAGGCTTCATGAGCGTCGTCGAGCCCGGTTGCCTGGCCTGAGGTACGCCGGCCGCGTTCGTGGCCTGGGTGTCGTGACAGTGGAAGCAGCTGGGAAATGAGGCTTCCCCCTGCGTGAACGACTCCATCGCCAAGCTCGATATACGATCCTCGCCACCGGTAATTGAGTCGACGCTGTCCGAGCCGTTCAACACGATGTCCGGATCGGTTTGGTCATTGACCAGCGCCCGGTTCACGGTGAATGTGCCGGGCGTCCCGAGCACCAGAGATGTTCCGACGGGAACATCCTGCCAGATTGCACCCACGAGCCGGTAGTTGGGTCGTCGATCGATTGCGAGCGGTCGCGGGGTCGTGACGTTGAATCGGGTCGTCATGGAGTCGTTGGTGGCAGCCACGTCGTCATCGATGGCTGGGTCTCTCGACTTGCCCCCCGGGAACACCCGATAGATGTTGGTGGGAGGCGTCGTGAAGGTCTGCGTGGCCGCGTTCAAGACGGGGACGAAGACCCCCTTGTTCGCCGCCGATGGAAGCGTGTTCGCCTTGTACAAGAGATAGTTGACGCCCGGGGTGTCGAGGCCGGTGAGATCACCCAGCGGGGTGTTGGGCGGGAGATCAAGGGCGCTCGGCGCCAGGTCGGTGAGGCCGGTCGTTCGGTTCGCGTGCTGGAAGCTCGACCAGATGAACTCCGGGTGGTCCGGGATCGTGTGGACGATGTGGATGGCAATCAGGGCAACCGTCACCATGCGAAGCTGGTCGTCGTGTTCGACGACGCCGAGGACTGGGTCCACGCTGAGCGTGGGAACCATCGCCTTCGTCGTGATGAAGGTCGCCGCCTGCGGGGGATTCACATCAGGAATGATTTGCCAGGCCTCCTTGGTCTCGACTATGGCGGCCCTCGTTATGAACTTTATCGACGGATCGACGCGCTTGATCTGATCCGCGGATGTCAGGTGGGCGTCGTTGACGAACTTCACGAACGCCGGATTCAGGTGCATCGCGTAGTAGAGCGCGTGCCCATTTTGATCGATGACCACCTGGCGTCCCCCGGCTTGAGTGACGCCTGCCTGAAGCACCGGAATCGCCGGCGTCGGCTGGCCGGCCCCAGCGCCAAACGTGTTCTCGACGGTATTCCAGCTCAGAAACGCCGGCTTTCCCGTCGCATCCTGCTGAAGTGCGATCAGGAACTCCTGCCAGGACTGAACGTAGAATCGGCACTCACCCGCCGGGTGGGGCAGCGGCTTGCAGCCTCCCCCCGCCTGCATGGGCGGCGTCGTCGGAAACCAGTTGGCAATGTCCGCCAGGTTCGCCGGACACGTGAGACTTCCCCCATCGGGAATCGGCGGATCCGGAGGGCACAAGTTCACAGTGGGAAACGGCTCCGGCGGTTGAACCGGCGCTGGCAGCACCACTGGTGCGTCGACGGTGCCAGCGTCAATGTTGGCTCCTCCTGATCCCTGCGTAGTGCCACCCGTGCCGACCGCGCCGCCGGTGCCGACGGTTCCGCCGGCGCCTACGGCGCCGCCGGTGCCCGTTCGTCCGCCGATACCAGCAACGCTCGCTCCTCCGCTGCCAACGTTGGAGACCGCCTGACCGCCAACGCCGCCACCCTGGGGTGATTTATCGAGCGCGAACGGATCGACGCACGATGCGAGAGAAAAGATGCCGGAGGCGCAAACGAACACAAGCGCGGGTTGACAGAGTCTGGGACGCATTGATGTCTCCTTGAAAGGCCTCCGATGACACTTCGTCGGCCTTTCGATGACTCGCCGCCTGACGGGGTCAGTCTACGTGTGTGCTGTGGGACTTTGCAACCGTTCCGTCGAGTCACGCCAGTGTTTGATAACGGAACGCAACGCACGATCCGTGCATTTCCTGGCCACGCGCAAATATCGCGCAACGTCAGTTCTGCGTCAGAAGCGGCCTCGCTCTCACCACGAGCCGTATCTTTTGGCTTTTATGAGAGTCGCGCCAACGCGGGCCACGCCCCGCAGGTCTGTCGTTTCTGTCGTTGTCTCCAGCCAACAACGCACTGTCGGCTGTGAGTAACGTCACTCGACCCGAAAGAACATACGCCTCCCACCGCGTTACGCCGGCCCTTCAGGACCGCGCGCTGCCGGCCACCGAGATTAGTACCCGATCGAAACAGTTCCTTCGCGCCCATCTGCGTGGGCGTTCCCGGTTCCGCTGAGGGCGACGTGTCGCCGCCAGTGCAACCCGGAGCGTCTCGATCTAGGGAATGGTTGGCACACCGCAGGGGGGCCCGCAGGTGAGCAACCCGCCGCAGCCGTCCGGCCGCTGTCCGCAGGTCGTGCCTCCGCAGGTTTGGGGCGTGCAGCATGGCGGACAATCGATCAACCCACCGCAACCGTCCGGCTGTCTTCCGCACGCGTTGGCGGCGCAGGCGGTTGGGGTGCAACACGGGGGGCAAGTGATCATGCCACCGCATCCGTCAGGCTGCGGCCCGCAAACCTCGTTATCACAGGTCAATGGCACACAAGCCCCGGTTCCCGCACAGAAGACCGCGCAGGCCTCCCCCGCGTCAGCCGCCCGGTCGCCATCGTGAAACATGACCTGAAGGCGGTACGAGTGGCCCGAGATGAGCCCTGCCTCGTACCTCACCTCGGATCCGAACCCGAGACTGCACTGCCGGCTGCTGCTGGTGATGGACGTCGGGACCGGATCCGATCCCGACCCGAGCGTCCAGTTGTTGGTGGCCGGATCGGCGGCGACACCGAAATTCTTCCAGGTGCCGAAGACCGCAACCGGGTCATAGGCCGGGCCGCCATTCTGCTGGTCGCCAGCCGTGCAGTTCGGGTCGGCGGTGATGTCGGTAATGAACAATGATGGCCGGACCGGACGTCCAACGGGGTCGTTGCAAGCGAGATCGCCGAGCTGGGGGTAATAGACGGCCCCTGGGCTGCTGGAAAGCGGCGACACCGGAAACGACGTGGTGGCGCAGCCCAGCGTGAGCGCGTGCTCATCACTATAGTAGGCCTGAATCTGCGCCGGCTGCGCGCCGCCGCCCTGGGCAACGATGCCGCACATGATCGAGCTCTCGTTGAAGGAGGCAATGGGGTAGCCGCAATTGTCGAGCGATCCGGCGGCCGCGGGCACCGTTACGCCCGGAGCACAAGACGCGGCGCCGGTCACGGCAGCGCAGCTTTGCCCAACGGTTGTCGTCGACGCACTACAATCCGCGCCGCTGCAACAGAGACTTGGCTTCGGCGCAGTCTGGGGTTGGCAAGTCAGACCAGCCGCGCAGGCTCCCCTCGAATCGCAGAGACATCCCTTTGAGCCAGCGATACAAGTCGACGCCACGCTCACCGGAGCGCCGCCGTCCGCGCCGTGGTTGCTGCCCCTGCCGCCGCATACGCTTGGAACCCCGCCGCAGCCGCAGCACTGCGGGGCCGTACAGGTGCCGCACTGAATGAGGTTGCCGCAACCATCGGCGACCGGCCCGCAGTTCTTGCCGAGCGATGCGCAGGTGCCCGCAAGGCAGGGACCCCCGGTAGCCGGGCCGACACCAGTGCCCGAGGGGCCGTGGCAGACGCTTGGTTCGGTGCCACAGCCACAGCATTCCGGGGCCGTGCAGGTACCGCATTGAACGACGTCACCGCAAGCGTCGATCACCGGCCCGCAGTTCTTGCCGAGCGCGGCGCAAGCCGCTGACCCGCACACTCCGGTCCCAGCGTCGGCTCCCACGATGGTGGGGCGCCCAGCCCCTTTACTCCCTCCGGTCCCTCCGGTGGCCGCACCGCCTGGAATGCTTCTCGGCCCAGGGCTGAAAGTGCAAGCTCCGATGATGGCCGCCGTTGAGAAAAGTAAAAGGACTCGGTACCCGACCATTTGCCCCCCCTCGCGATCGACATTGAACCAACGGATGTGTGCCCGCGGCACAGGGAAGGTTGCTCACTCTTGTCGAGCGCGGCTATGAGTCGCTAGCATCGCCTCGCTGGTCTTGGGTGAATGCCCGTTCAACCACTGGGAGCAAGTCTTTAGTGCCCGCTCGAGGCGATGTCTTCACCACTGATCCCGTCAATTGACTCTGACGCTCAACAAGTCGACCCGTGAGCTGTTCTGCCGGCCAGCGAACACCGCTGTTCGACAGCCCCACTGGCGCGATGCTTTGCGCAGGAGCCATTGCAATGACGAAGCGGTGTCCGGCGTCGCTCACCTCATTGGCAATCAATCACGGACAGCCCCCCTTTTCGCAGCGAAGCAACGCCCCATCCCCCCGCAATCGGAGACCCGAGAAGGAGAGTTCCAATGCCCGCACATCGGATTGTTGTCCTATCACCGAGAGTCCCCCTGAGGTCACTCGCGCTCCTGGCCGGGGCTGGTTGTCTCCTCGCCAGCTGCGCCTCCCCCGAACCGGGCGTGTCGTCGAGTGACGCGGGAATCGATGCCTCTTCGATACCAGGCACTGGTGGCTCACGGACCGGCGGCGCGGGCGGAAAGACCGGCGTGGGCGGAGCCGCGGGCATCGGAGGCGCCATGGGCGCGACCGGCGGCAGTGGTGTCGGCGGCAGGAACGTCGGAAGCGGCGGGCGGACTGGAACCGGTGGAGCCCCGGGGGCGGGGGGAAGCAGGGGGATCGGGGGAAACGTGGCGGGGGGAATGGGGGGCGCGACGGGAAGCGGTGGTGCGGGAATGCCAACAGCTGGGATCACTTGCACTCCGCAGACCTGGGACGCCGCTCCCATCGGGTGGGCGACCCAGGGTGGCGGCACGACAGGAGGCGGCAACGCCACTCCGACCACCGTCACGAGCTTGTCTGGCCTCAACGCGGCCGCGGGTGGCTCGAGCTCAGCGGTGATTCACGTGTCAGGCAGGATCTCAGGCACTGTCAATGTCGGCTCGAACAAGACGATCCTGGGGCTGTGTGGAGCTGAGATCGACGGCAGCGTCGACCTGTCGGGCTCGTCAAACGTCATCCTCCGCAACTTGAAACTGGTTGGTCCGAACGGCAGCTCCAGTACGGACACCGTGCACGTTCAAGGGGGAGATCACCACCTGTGGTTCGATCACCTCGACATCTCGGATGGGGATGACGGAAATCTGGACATCACGCACGGCAGCGATTTCATCACCGTCTCGTGGACCAAGTTCCACTATTCCGGGAGGCGCGCACACCAATTCTGCAACCTCATCGGACACGATGATTCGAACGGCGGAGAGGATACGGGTCATTTGAACGTCACCTTCCATCACGTCTGGTGGGCGGACAACGTCGACCAGCGGATGCCGCGGGTCCGCTTCGGAAAGGTGCACGTGTTCAACAGCCTCTATACCGCGTCCGGTGACACCGCCTGTATCGAGGTCGGCGTGAGTTGCAACATCCGGTCGGAACACAACGTGTTCCAGGGGGTCAGCAATCCGGTCGATAGCAGCCATTCGAACGGTGCCAGCATCATCCAATCCATCGGTAACGTGGGATCAAACACGAACATCGGCGGCGCCGCGTTCACGCCGCCCTACGCCTACAGCGCGGATGCGGTGACGACGGTCGCCGCGGCCGTCATGGCGGGTGCAGGCCCCAAGTAGCGGCAGAGCTCGTCGGTCAGGGCGCGCAGGCGCCCTTGCGGCTGTACCCGAACCCGGCCTCGGCCGCGACGCAGGCGCTCGAGTAGGTCTGTCCATCGCAGCCACAGACCGGGTCGACGCTGGCGGGGCAGACCGCGGGGCGGGGCTGGCAGGTGGCGCTGGCGTCGGCGGCGCCGCACAGCTGGCCCTCGACGTAGGCGCAGTACTCGGAGGCAGCGCAGGTGAAGCCGGCGAAGCCGCCGCAGATCTTGGGCGCGGGACAGGCGCGCTTGGTACAGGCCAGCACGCCGTCGGTGCAGCCACAGATGTTGCAACCGTCGCCGGCCGGGATGTTGCCGGACCCATCCGGGTAGGTGACGCCGCCCACGACGCAGCTGCGGCCCGCTCCCGCGCAGGGCCCTGCGTGCATGATCCCGCTGCCCGCCTGCGCGGCCGAGCATGAGTTGGCGTAGGTCTGACCGTCGCACCCGCAGACCGGCGCGTAGATGGTGTCGCAGACGCTGGGCCTCGGCTGGCAAACCGCCTCGGCGTCCCCCGCGCCGCACAACTCGCCCTCGACGTAAGCGCAGTATTCGTTGGCGGTGCAGGTGTTGCCGGCGCGCGCGCCGCAGGCCTTGGGGACCGGACAGGCGCGCAGGGTGCAGCGCAGGTTGCCGCCCGAACAGTCACAGACGTTGCAGCCATCCGACGCGGGGATGTTGGCGGTGCCGTCGGGATAGGAGTGGCCGTTGACGACGCAGGCGCCGGGAGAATCGGATCCGTCCGGACCGGTGCCGCCGTCGTCGCCCCCCAGCGGCGTCGAGCTGCAGCTCGCGCCCAGGGCGCCGAGCGCCGAGGCAACGGCCAGCGTCGTCAGCATTCGGAGGAGGACGGGGAACCTGGCGACCGGGGTTTGAGCCATCATGCGCCGAGATAGAGCATTCTACATACCAACCCAGAGACCAGCGAAACGCTGGAGGTTCAGCGCGATCAAGGACCTCCGCACCGGCGCGGCATCAACTTTCTGAGGCGGGTTGCGGCAGTTTTGACGTGGGAACGTACCTCCGCTGCTGAACGTTCTACCGCTCTGGCCGGGGTGCGTTCCGGTGGCGGTGACCGGCGACATCGTGCGCCGCCGGCCGTTCTAGTTTGCCAGGAACGGCTTGAGCCGCTTACTACGGGAGGGGTGCTGGAGCTTGCGAAGCGCCTTGGCCTCGATCTGCCGGATGCGCTCGCGGGTGACCTCGAAGTCCTGACCCACCTCTTCCAGCGTATGGTCGGACTTCTCGCCGATGCCGAAGCGCATGCGCAGCACCTTCTCTTCGCGCGGTGTGAGCGTGGTCAGCACCTTCCGGGTTTGCTCGGCCAGGTCAATGGAGATGACCGCGTCGGCGGGCGAGATCGCGCTCTTGTCTTCTATGAAGTCGCCGAGATGCGAGTCCTCTTCCTCGCCAATGGGCGTCTCCATCGAGATCGGCTCCTTGGCGATCCGGAGGGCCTTCCGGACCTTGTCCACGGGAAGCTCCATCCTCTCGGCGATCTCATCGGGCGTCGGTTCGCGTCCCAGTTTTTGTACCAGGAGGCGGCTGGTGCGGATGAGCTTGTTCAGCGTCTCGATCATGTGCACCGGGATGCGGATCGTGCGGGCCTGATCGGCGATGGAGCGGGTGATGGCCTGGCGGATCCACCACGTCGCGTACGTGGAGAACTTGAAGCCGCGCTTGTAGTCGAACTTATCAACGGCCTTCATGAGGCCGATGTTGCCTTCCTGGATGATGTCCAGGAACTGCAAGCCGCGGTTCGTGTACTTCTTTCCGATCGACACCACCAGGCGCAGGTTGGCCTTGATCAGCTCCGCCTTGGCCGTCTCGGCCATGCGCTCGCCGTGCTGGATCTCGCGCACGGTCTCGCGCAAGACGCCTTCGGTCAGCTTCGCCTCTTCCTCGACCTGCTTGATCTTCTTCTGAGCCGCCGCGATGACCCGCGACATCGCCTCGATCTCGTCGGGGCGGATGCCCAGCTTCTTGGCGACGGCAGTCTGTTTCGCGGGCGATGAGCGGATCTCGCGCAGCATGTGGCGGAGCTCCTTCAAGGACAGGCCCGACTTGCGCTCGCAGACCGTGATGTCACGGTTCGCCTGATCGATGCGCCCGGTGAACTCCTTGAGCTTGAGGACGATCCGATCAATCTGCTTCTTGCTGAGGCGCATCTTCTGGAGGGCATCCAGGATCTGCTGCTTGAGATCGTTGATCTGGGCTCGGCACTTCTTCTTGGTGGCCTCCGCGACCTCCGCGCCCAGCTTCTCGCCGACCTTCTCCTGCTCTTTCAAGAGCCGGCGAACCCGGTCGATGGCTTTGCAAACGTGTTCGACGTGCCACTGCTCGTCGAACTCGGCGTCCTCCTCATCGGCGTCCTTGACGACCTCCTTGACGCGAATCGTCTGCTCGCGCAGCTTGTCGCCCAAGGTGAGGATCTCCTCGATCGCGACCGAGGAATTCAGCACAACCTGCAGCACCCGCCGCTCGCCCTCCTCCATGCGCTTGGCGATCTCGACCTCGCCCTCGCGGGTGAGCAGCGAGACCGCGCCCATCTTGCGCAGGTACATGCGCACCGGATCGATGGACGTGGAATAGCGGTCGCCATCCTCTTCGTCCTTGGCCGCCTCGCTCTTCGCCGCGACCTCCTCGTCTTCGTCTTCCAGCTCGACCACCTCGATGACCGCACCCGCCTTGGCGCGCTTCGTGGTGGGCGCGCTGGCAGCGCTGGGCTCTTGCTCTTCGTCGTCGTCGGACTCGTCGTCCGGAGTGTCGTTGATCGCGGACATCGTCGTTCGTCTCCCTGGAGGATGGGGGCGAACCTTCGCCGCGGCACCGGGAGGCGCGTTTCTAGCGTACCCTGGCGAGGAGTCAAGCCGAACCAGAAGAATGATCGTCCGGGGCTGTACGGACTGACCTCGTAGCCGCTCGCATCACCCCTCGGGCGCGCGACCCCCTGACCGACGGATGGGGTACGCTTCTGCGCCGTGGCTGCCGAGATCCCCGCCGAAGAGGAGCAGCTTTTGGCACGCGTGCTGCGCAGCCTGGCGGACCACGCGCCGTCGCCGCCACGACCGACTGCATCAGGCCCAGGGGCCGCCGAGGCGAACAGCCCAGGGGGCAAGCCGCGCCCCCGCTACGACGAGGAGCTGGTGGCCCTGCGCGACGAGATCGGCGAAGCGCGCCTGGAAGACGTCCCCCAGCTGGTGGCGCAGATGGAGCGCCTGCAGCAGGTTTCGCTGACACGCGCCGATCTGCAGACCATCCTGGTCGATCCCGCGTCTCCCTATTTCGGCCACCTGCGCCTGCGCGAGCAAGTCCGAGGGCGCGGCCTGGTCGAGCGCGACGTGCTGATCGGGCGCGCCACGTTCGTGGATCCCAAGAACCGTATCAACATCGTCGACTGGCGACACGCGCCCATCAGCCAGCTCTTCTATCGCTACACCGAGGGCAGCGACTACGAGGAGCGCTTCGACGATCGCGACCTCGAGGGCGAGATCCTGGTTCGGCGGACGCTGACCATCGAGGGCGGCGTCCTGGTTCGCGTCGCCAGCCCGCAGGGGATCTGGACACGGCGCCCCGGCCCGAATACGCAAGAGGCTGCCGCCCCTCTTTGGGACCGGCACGAGCTAGCGACCTACGAGCTGGCCGGTGGCGAGCAGACCAGCACGAGCCCGAGCCGGGAATGGCGCGCACGGGGGGTGCTTGGCGCCGCGCCCGTCGGTGTTCAGGCGCTGAATCGGCACCTGCCGGAGATCGCGGCGCTGATCGATTCTCGCCAGTTCGATCTCGTCACCGCGCGCGACGCCGGCGTGGTGGTCATCCAGGGCGGGGCGGGCAGCGGCAAGACGACCGTCGGTCTTCATCGCCTCGCCTACCTGGCCTTCACCTTCCCGCACAAGTTTCCTCCCGCGCGCATGGTGGTGGTTACGTACGGGGCCGCTCTGGCGGCGTACATGGGGGAGGTGCTCCCGTCGCTGGGCGTCGAGGGCGTTCGTGTCCTGGTCTTCGCCAGCTGGGCTGAGAAGGAGCTGCGCGCGGCGATCCCCTGGCTGAAAGCGGAGGTCGTCGATGAGGCTCTGGGCTCCGTCAGGCGGGTCAAGAGTCATCCCGCGCTGCTGCACGAGCTGGAGCGCAGGGCGGCGGCCTATACCGGCAAGCGCAACTCGCGCGCGGTCGTCGAGCTGTGGGCCGACCTGCTGACCGATCGAACGCGGTTGATGGCGTTGCTGCGCGACGCGCCCGAGATGCCGGTCTCGGAGGGCGACATCGTCGAGGCACACCGGATCATGGTCGATCGCGTCTTGGCGGTGGCAGCCCGCGATCCGCGCGAACGCCCGCCCGAACCGCGGACCGTCAGCAAGACGAGCGCACGCAAGATACGTCCCGTCGAGGAGAATGACGTCGCGGTGGCGCTGGGCGAGCGGAAGCCCGGCCAGCGCACCGTCGACAGCGATCTGCCCGAGGGGGTGCGTCGCGTGGAGGGCGCGCTGGGTGACGACGAGGACGACCAGAACATCCGCGGCGACACGGGAATCGACGGCTTGCGTACGGAGGACGATCGGGCGCTGCTGGATCTCGACGACGTCGCCATCCTCTTGCACGCGCACCAGCTGCTGTGCGGGGTGAAGCAGCCGTTCGCGCACCTGTTCGTCGACGAAGCTCAGGATCTGTCGCCCATGAGGCTCTCGGTGCTGATCGGACGGACGGGCAAGTCGGGGCGACCCGGGCACGCGTCCGCAAAGCCCGCGAACCCCTCGATCACGCTGGCCGGCGACACCTCGCAGAAGCTTTTCCTCGACAACGGTTTCGGGGATTGGCGCGCCGTGCTCGGCCACCTGGCGCTGGCGCACGTGGCGGTCGAACCGCTGCGCCTCGCCTATCGATCCACCCGCGAGATCCTGTCGCTGGCCCGCCAGGCCATGGGGCCGCTGGCCGACAAGGTCGCCCCCGAGGCGCCGCGCAGCGGGGCGCCCGTCGAAGGGTTTCGCTTCTCGACGGTGGGCGCGGCGGTGGCGTTTCTGGGCGAGGCGCTGCGCGATCTGCTGAGCCGCGAGCCGCGCGCCACCGTGGCCCTGCTGGCCCGCCACCCCGAGCAGGCCGACCGGTACCACGACGGGTTGAGGCGCGCCGAGGTTCCCTCGCTGCGCCGCGTGCGCGCGCAGGAGTTCGCGTTTCGCCCGGGAGTAGAGGTCACGGACGTGCGGCAAGTAAAGGGACTCGAGTTCGACTACGTCGTCATGCTGGACGCGAACGACAGCAGCTACGGCCGGGACGACGAGTCACGACACCTGTTCCACATTGGCGTCACGCGGGCCGCGCACCAGCTGTGGTTGATCGTGACCGGGACGCCCAGCCCGCTATTCCCCCCGGGGTTGTTACACGACTGACCGGCGGTCGCGGCCGGTAGCATGATGGGAAGGATGTTTCAGGGCTTCGATCGGGACGCCATGCAGTTCTGGCACGAGCTGGCGTCGGAGATGTCGAAGGAGTGGTTCGTGGCGAACAAGCCGCGCTACCAGTCGGTGTGGGTCGAGCCGATGCTCACCCTGCTCCGCGAGGTCGCGCGGGGCCTGGCGCCGGTCTACAAACCGCTGGCGCTGGCCGAGCCCGGCGTGCTGCGCATTTACCGGGACCTGCGCTTCTCGCGCGACAAGACGCCGTACAAGACGCATATCGCCGGCATCATCCGGTTGGCGGGTGACCCCCTCGCCGAGGCGGGGAACGTCGCGCTCTATCTCCAGCTTGGCCTCGACGAGGAGCTCGCCGGCGTCGGGTGCTACCAGTTCGACCCGGCGAGGGTCGCCCGCTGGCGGCGGGCGGTGGTCGGTCGGCCGGGAGGTGCGCTGCTGGAGATCATCGCCGGCTTGCGCCGGAGGGGCTACCAGCCTGGCGGCTTCGAATACTACGCGCGGGTGCCCAAGGGTTTCGCGCCCGATCACCCGCGGGCGGAGCTGCTCAAGTACAAGGGCCTCATCTGCAGATTCCCCGCCATTCCCGTCCGTCTCGTACGCCAGCCAGCGCTGGCGCGCTGGCTGCTCGACCACGCCAAGGCGACCGCGCCGCTGGTGATCTGGTTACGCCGCAACCTGGGATAGGCGGTCGTACGAACCGGCGAGCGCGTCGCGCCAGCCCTCGGGATGGGGAGATGCTTCGTTGCCGCTCACGGCGAAGCCGCGTCGTTGCAGCTCCAGGCCGCGCCGCCGTCGGTGGTCTCGCACAAGCAGATCCTCCCGGGCCAGTACTTGCACCCGCCGATCTCGGTGGTTGCGGAAACGGATGACGCGGGGCACTCGCTGCCCGACGCCGGATCCGCCCCCGACGCGGGACAGGGTCCTGGGGGCGCGCACTGCCAGATCGGACCGCCGGGCGCGGAGACGCAGACACATCCTATGGCGACTCCGTGGCCGTTCGGCGCCGCCGGATCGAAGCTGCAGACCAGGCCGATCATGACGGCGCTGCAGTCGTTCGGCGTGAAGACGCCGGGGCACAAGAATCCGGATCTCCCCCCGGCACCCTGCCCGCCGCCATCGGTGCCCCCCCCACTTCCGCCCGCGCCGCCCGCGTCGGGAGACATCGCGCCCGATGAGCAGCCAACGGCGAGGAGCAGCGCCAGGCACCCGTACCGCCCGAGACGCTCTCGTATTGACCAGCTCATTCTTGGCCCCCGCTCACCATCCATTCGCGCCATGAGACCATTGAGTGTTCACAGATAGGCTGGGCCCGCTCAACTATTTCTTTGGCACCAACCGCTCTGGCCACGCCGCAACCAAAGTAAAATGCGTTCAATCGCGATGAAAGACTGAATGAGGAGGTCAGTGATGGCCCGTGTGACAGGGATCGGAGGGGTGTTTTTCAAATCGACGTCGGACCACAAGCGCCTCGCTGCTTGGTACAGGGACAATCTGGGCATGGCACTCGAAGAGTGGGGGGGCGCGATCCTGAGGTGGCCAGAAGATCGGGCGGAGGACCGCGGCCTCACCGTCTGGCACGTCGCCGAGCCCGAGTCGAAGTGGTTCAGCCCGAGCACGTCGAGCTTCATGATCAATTACCGGGTCGACGACCTGACCGCGCTGCTCGCGCAGCTCCAGAGTAACGGCGTCGAGATCGTCAAGGGGCCCGATTCCGACGAGAACGGCAAATTCGCGTGGATCATGGATCCCGATGGCAACAAGGTTGAGCTGTGGGAGCCGATGATCGGGGACGAGAAGAACAAGAAGGCCTAGGGCCTCCCGATTGAATCGCCCACGCCACACCCCTCTAGAGCGCGCGCCCGGAATAGTGCAGTATCTGGTTGTCCACTTTCAGGCGTGAGGGAAGAACCGTGGGACGACCGATCTCCGTGCTGATTGTGGTGGCTGCGCTCGTGGGCGGCTGTTCGGGAGGTGGCGGCAGCGGTGGCGCCGGCGGCGGTGGCGGCGCTGGTGGCCCCGGCGGGAACGGCGGCGTCGGTGGCGGCGTGTCCGATGCCGCCACGACGGATGGGCACGGCGACGGCGCGTCCGACGGCGGCGCCGGCGCGGGCGACGGCGCGGGCGGGACGGGCGCGCAGGACGGCGGCGTGGGCGGCGTGGGCGGCACCAGCGGTGCCGGTGGCACGGGCGTCGGTGGTGGCACGGGCGTCGGTGGCGGCGCGGGCGTCGGTGGCGCGGGGGGCGGCGGGACCGGCGCCGGCGGGACCGGCGTCGGCGGGAACTGGTGGTTCACGCAGAGCGATCCCGTCGCGGTCTCGTCGTCGTTCTACCTCGAGCAGCCGGTGCCGGCGCCCGCCGGGTCGGGCGACTTCTCGAGCCCGTCGATCGCGTGCGCGTCGAATGGGTGCCTCATCGCCTACGCGCAGACCATCGGCTTTCGCCCGATGGTGGTGGCCACGCGCGTGAGCACCAGCGGCGCCGTTCTCGGGCGGATCGCGCTGACCAAGCTGGACGATGTGAACGCCAGCATCGGGCGCGTGATGGTGGCCAGCAACGGCTCGGACTACCTCGTCTACGCCAACTACACGGCAACGGTGAACGACAGTCCGACGCCGATTCACAAGTTCCAGATCGTCGACACCGCGGGCGCCGTTCGCGCCGAGAGCACCACGGTGTTCTCCGGCACGCCGCCCGAGGAGGCGCGCGTCTACGGCGGAGGCGCCAATTACCTGGTGCTGTTCGCCACCCGCCTCGGCCCGGAGACGACGATGCTGGTGAGCTCGCAGCTCACCCAGGTCGGCGCCGTCACCAGCACGTTCACCGGCCTGCCGCCGTTCAACGTCATCGCCGGCCCTGGCGAGTACCTGTTCGTCACCAACAACGCCGCCATGCGCGTCAGTGACACGACCGGCGCCGCCGTGGGCGGCCAGCAGTCGTTCTGGCGCTATGGCAACCCGGCCGGCACGCCGGTCGGTTTCTACGCCGCCAGCGCCGGCAACTACTACATCCTGGGGACGCGGCCGTCGGCGTCGTTCAGCTACGACACCTACGGCATCCGCATCCACGCCATCGACGGACAGCTGCTGGACCCCGACGACGACTTCAACCAGCGCTCGGGCGGTCTGCTGCTGTGCCAGGGCTGTTACCCGGGCGTGCAGAGCGCCGACCTGGTGGCCGGCGCCGGCTTCGCCACCGTCGACGGCGGCACGACCACCGCCGGGTTCCGGTTCACGCTCTCGCCGTTCGCGCGCGTCGGTGCCGTTGGAAGCGCCGACGTGTCGCTGGGCGCGCACGCCCCGACGCTGATCGAGCTCGCCGGTGCCTCCAACTTACTGGCGCAGGAGGGCGGGGCGCTGCACGCGTACGCGGTCACGGCCAGCCCGTTCGCGCTCAACTATGTGGGGCAGACCATCGGCGTCCCGCGCACGCCCGACGTCTCCGAGGTGGCGGCCGCCTACGCGGGCACGCGGTTCCTGGTGGCCGGCCGCAACATGCCGCCCACGTTCCTGCTCGACGAGCGCGGCACCCTGGCGCCGGTGGCTGGTATCGGGCCCGGCGGGCAGGTGGCGGCCAATACGACCGACTTCCTCCTGACGCAGCAGCAGTCGAACCAGGTCGTCGCCCGCCGCATCGCCGCTGACGGCACGGTCGGCGCGTCGCACACCTGGGCGTACGACCCGACGCCATACGGCTCGCAGTTCAGGCTGACGTCGAACGATCGCTACTACCTCCTGACCGCGATCGGCGGCAACGCCCAAGGGAGCACCACCATCTCCGGCGTCCGCATCGACGCCGACGGCAGCTTCGTCGACGGCGGCCAGGGGCTGCTGAACGGCGCTGGCTACGCGGTGGCCGCCGACCGCGCGCCGCCGCCCGAGATGCGCACGTTCGGCGTGTTCGCATTCAACGGCAACAACATTGGGGGCGGCCAATGGCTGCGCCTGCGCTCGGAGACCGGGGTGAAGATCTCGCCTCTGTCGTCTTTGCCGTTCTCATCGTACGACCAGTCCTTCGCCAGCGACGGGACCAACTTCGTCGACTTCTACGGCTATCCAGCCGCCGCGGCCGTGATGCTGCCGGGGCCGGGGGGAACGGGCCTGTCGTTCGGGCTGCCGCAGGTTCCGGGCGGCGCGCGGATCCGCGGCGCCTGGTGGGATGGGCGTTCCTACATGATCGGCCTCGTCTACGGGGACACCTACGCCGGCGATCCCAACGCCCGCTTCACCATCGCGCGCTACTCGCAGGGCGTCGAGTTGCTGGACCTGGACCACGGCGACGGGCGCGACATCATCCCCGACAAGTTCCACCCCGGCATGGACACCGCGCCCGCGATGGCCAGCGACGGCTGGGGGCGCAGCCTGGTTGCCTACCTGTACGCCGACCCGCTGTATGGCGGCGTCACGGTCAAGGGGGTGATCGTGCGGAACACCGGCTACCGCAGCGGCCTGGTCGCCACCGCCACCTGCACCACCGGCGACAGCTTCGATTTCGGCGGCGTGCACATGGTCGAGGGCGGCGGCGTGGGGACCGACCCCGCCACCTGCGACCCGAGCATCGGCGGCTACAACGCCCCCGACGCGCTACAAACCGACCTCTATTTCATGCGCAACTACCTGACCGAGCTCGCCGAGCCGACCCCGAAGCACTGGGAGTACTCGTACCTGAGCCTGTTCGGTCCGGCGCCGACGTCCTTCCCCGCTCGCTATACCCTCCCCGACGACGGTAACAACACGCCCGGTTGGGCGCGCTTCGGCTTCGGTACCAACGACAACCGCGTCGTCTGCAACGCTCTGACCGGCACCGTGACCATCACAGCGTTCGGCCCGGCGGGCAGCCTCATCACCGGTTCCTACACCGGCGTCACCTGGGACGGCATCAAGTGCCCCGGGACCGCGTCCGGATCCTTCTCCGTGACGCGCGAAGCGGACCACTGATCCGCACCCGCGGTTGTCCGCACAACCCTCAGAACGTGCCGCGCCAACCGAAGGTGAGGTCCCCGTTGCGGGCGACCGACACCATGGGTGCGGACGCTGCCGCCGCGCCGCGCGCTGCCACGCCGCCGCTCGCGTCGTCATGAGTCTGCGCCAAGATCGCCGCGTCGAGGATCGTCGCCGAGATCAGTCCCAGCCCCGCGCCCACGAAGACGTTGACGATGCCGCAGAGCGGGTCGGGGTCGGAGTCCTCTCGGATTGCCGGGCAACTGGCGGTCTTGGCGCCGACAAACGCTCCCGCGACCGGCAACCCCACGTGCAATAGCAGGCTGGCTGCGCCCCACCCGGGCCGACCGTGCGCCGCGTGGACCACGGGGCTGACCAATGACCACGCCAGCGCATCGACGAGCAGGATCGAGTTGTGGGTCGAATTCTTCGTGGTGACGAACAAGGCGGTACCGAACGCGACAACGCTCACGTCGGCGAGCACGATGTCGGCCCCGTAGCTGGCATCCGGTGTCGTGCGGCCCGCTGCCCAGGCCTGGCCGGGGGACGGGTCCAGGCTCTCTTCGGGGGGCGTGGCTGGATCGGGGCTCTGCGCCTTCGCCGATGGGCCTGCGAGGGAGGCGCCAAGAACCGAAAGCGCTAGCGCGGCGCTCCAGAAGCACCTCGCTTGGCGCCGGCATCGGGCCGCATGACTCGGGGTCGCCTGGTGCATGACCATCGGAACAGCAAAGCCAGGGCCACTCATTGGGCCAAGGAAACCAGACGATTCGCGGGCGCCGGCCGTCCAATTCTTGACGGAATGGGGGAGGGCGGTCGTTCGATCGTAGACCAGCCCATGGCTGGTCGGCCGCCGGCCGGCGGGACCGATGCTCCGCCGGCGGCCGAGCGGACCAAGGCCGCGAGGAGGTGTGGGCGCGGGTCAGAGCGGGCGGACCGGCATGCAGAGCAGGCAGGGGAAGGCGCCGGTCTTCTCGTCGACGACGAAGTCGGGTTCGTAGATCTCGAGCGCGGGGCGGTTGTCGGGCTGATAGCGGCTCTTGGGCAGCCAGCCGGCGACCAGGCCGGTCCAGGCGTCGCGGACCTCGGCGGCGACGCCGCTGAAATGTGCGCAGGCGTAGCGACCGCCGGCGACGGTCTCGATCCCGATCTCGCCGTGTGGAACGAAGTCAGCGCCGACCTCGACAGCGCAGTCGTAGCGGCACTTCTCGGGCGGTGTGATCGTCGGATCGTCCAGGCAGACGCCGAACATTCGTCGGCGCGGCTGCATCAGCCCAGCCTCGGCACACCAGATTGCGAAGCGTTGCCAGGCGGCGGGGATGCCCGAGCCGCCGTAGGGACCAACGTAGCGGAGGTAGGCGACGTGCGTATCGGGAAGCGTTTTGAGCTCGACGTTCATCTTGTCTCCTTTGGCGAGGGGAACGTGACCGGGGGGCCACAGCTCCCTATCCTGGAGAAAGGCGTCCATCACCGCTTGATAGGCCTTGCGGTCGCCTTGACGAATCTTGCGGAGCGCGACGCAATGCCGCTCGGCCCACGAACGAAAGGCACCGCCGCGCCAGGCGGTGGGGGTGACGCCGAAGTAGGCGCGAAACGTGCGGGTGAAGGCCTCCGCCGAGTTGAATCCGACTTCGAGCGCGATCTGCAGCGCCGTGGTGTCCTGCATGGTAAGGAGCCGTCCCGCCGCCACCTCCAGTCGCCGCCGCCGGACCCGGTCGGCGAGCGTCTCTCCGGTCAGAGCCTGAAAAAGGCGGTGAAAATGAAACGGAGACAGCCGGGCCACGCCCGCGAGCGCGTGCAGATCGAGCGTCTCGTCGAGGTGCGCGTCGATGTGGTCCATGACGCAGTTGATGCGGGCCGTGTAGGATCTGCGTTCTGTCATTGTTCGCGAACGTGCGAGCGCCATCATAAGCTCCACCGCGACGCGATCGCGCAGTGTCGAAAGGCGGAAAGGCGGAAGGGCGTACCATCCTCGGCTTCATGTCGGAAGCGATCGTGTATCCTTCCCCCGTCGGAGGCCGCGCGGTGGCGGATCTCCTTGGTCGGTAGATTGTCGGGATCAGCACGGATGCCCCGCATCAACGAAGCGAGGCCATCATCATGTGCTTTTCAGCGACCGGTAGTTTTGCTCTCTCTGGGGTTCTGGCGGGGATTGGAGCAGTTTCGGTCGCCCGAAACGCCTCGAAGCAGACGGCGATGTTCGCGTCGATTCCCCTGATCTTTGCCGCCCAGCAGGCAGCCGAGGGCATGGTCTGGCTGACCATCAGCGGCGGAGCCCACGCGGTAGCGCAGCGGGTGAGCGCGTCCGCGTTCCTGGCCTTGGCGCTGGTGGTATGGCCCACGTGGTTGCCCTTCTCGCTCCGTATGATGGAGCGAAGTCCCATGCGCCGCCGCCTGCTCACGGGACTGTTCGCCGTAGGCGTCGTCGTCTCCGGATATGCGTTGATGCTGTTGACGATGGGACGACCCGTCGCGCGGGTGGTGGGGCACAGTGTTCGTTACGAATATGCGGGAAGCAGCGACTTCCCCATCCACACCTGGTATCTCGCGGTCTACCTCCTGCCAACCGTGGTTCCCTTTTTCGTCTCGACGGCGCGTCTCACGACAGCGATTGGCGCCATGCTCATCGTATCCTTGGCCATCGCCGCGGTGGTCGAGCGCGACGCGCTGGCGTCCGTGTGGTGTTTCTTCGCGGCCGCCCTCAGCGGTGTGGTGGTGGCCGCTGTCGAGCAACAGCGGCGCTCGAATCCCGTGTTGGTG
This sequence comes from uncultured Pseudomonadota bacterium, assembly GCA_963778795.1. GTDB lineage: Bacteria > Myxococcota_A > Polyangia > Fen-1088 > Fen-1088 > DASRQZ01. The sequence goes on from CAVZVU010000001.1 coordinate 1,755,270, forward strand.
GCCTCGTAGCCGATCAGGCCGCCGCTCAGGACCCTACGCAGTAAACGGTGACCGCGCAGTGGGTGCCTTCGGTGGCTCCGACCGAGGCCTGAAAGTTACAGCTCGGGTTGCCGGAGTCGGACGACGTGAATCCGGTGAACGTGCAGGAACCTCGGCCGCCGACGTCGGCGATCACGCACGACGAGCGCGTCGTGCCGGCTGGGCAGCTTGCCGCGATGGTGAACGGACAGGTCTGGCTGGAGAAGACCTGGGGGCCGCAACCATACGGTCCGTTGTTGTCTCCGTTCTGCGCGACCACGAACGGCGTACACCCGGTTGGCTGGCAGAGATCCGTACGTGCAATTGCTCTGGCAGGTGGTGACCCCGCCGCAGTTGGTGACGCCCGACGAGCAGCTCATCGTGGTGCCGGGGGCGCACGCTCCATCACCGGTGCAGGCGCCGAAGCCGGGCCACTGGCAACTGGTCGTGCAGGTCTGTGATTGGGTGCCGGTGTTGCAGTTGCCACACGCCTGGCTGCTGACCGTCCCGGGCGCGCACACACCTTGACCGCTGCAGGCGCTGAAAGCCGACCACTGGCAGCTGGAGTTGCACGTGCGCGATTGCGTGCCGCAATTGCCGCACGACTGGCTGCCCATTGCGCCGGGCGCGCACACACCTTGACCGCTGCAGGCGCCGTAAGCGCCCCAGGCTCCGTTGACGCAGGTTCGAGCCTGCGTGCCGCAATTTCCACACGCCTGCGTTTGCGTCGTTCCCGGCATGCATGCGTTGCACTTGCCGGCCAGGCATCCGTAAGGGCAAGCGGTCCCCGAGATCCACTGACCGGCGCTGTCGCAGGTTTGAACGACGGCGCCCGCGCACTGGATCGTGCCGACCGTGCACACGGGGCCGCCGGCATCGATGCCCGCATCGCCAACGCCACCGGCGCCGCTGCTTCCACCGCTACCCGGCGCGCCGCCGGATCCGCTGCCGCCGGCACCAGCGCCAGCGGCGCCGCTGCTGCCACCACTGCCGGGCACCGGCGCGCCGCCCGCCCCACTGCCACCGCCGTCGACGGCCGGTGCCGGCGCGCTGTCGACGCCGGCATCGACCATTGCGTTCGTGCGCTGCAGGCCATGCGCGCCGTCGTTATCGAGAATGCTGTTACAGCTGGCCGCGAAGAGAGCGGCGCCGAACATGACCCCCACCTCGAACCATTCCGAAGAACGCATCACCAGGTCCCCCTTGCTTGGAGAGTGCCGAGCCCAAATCCGATTTGCGTCGACCCGGCCGGCGCAGAGCTCGGCGCCGTGAGCCACAGCGCGGCGCCGCCTGCCAGGCCGGCTGCCGCCACGATGAAGGCCGCCGTCGACACGTTGCCGGCCGCCCGAGCTTGGTTCCACAGATCGACGCCGTGCTGGTCGCTGCAGAGCCCCGGACAGATTTTCGCCGCATCGTCGTGCTTCGACATCGAAGACAGACCGAAGCCAATACCCAGGCCCAGGCCGACCACGCCGACACTGGCGACGCCGATGGCCGCTCGCTGGCGCCAGGTCCACCGACCGTCGTCGGCCGCGCCCGACTGCGATGAACGCTGAGATGGCGCGTCGATGAGCGGCAGCGGACCCGGCGCCGCCACCGCGCCTGCGCTGCGCTGGTCCGCCGTTGCCGTCGCCGTCGTCAAGGGCGCAGCCGCGGGCAGATCGATGACTTCGCGAGCGAGTCGCCCCGGATCGATGGTGACCTTGCGCGACAGCGGCGTGTATCCGTCGGCGGTGAGGCCGGCGACCGCCTCGCCCGCCGCGATGGTGAGCGGCGCCGCGAGCGGCAACGTTCCCACGGGGGCGCCGTTCAGCAGGACCGTCGCTCCGGCCGGCGAGCCGCGGACCTCGAGCTGGCCGAGGTGCGCTCGAATGTGCGCGAGCGCGCTGGTCAGCTCGGCGCGGTTCTTGGCGATCCATGGATCGTCGGGCGTCGCGAGCGACTGCACGAGATCGCGCTCGGCGGCGACCCACCGCCCAGTTGCCTGCTCCGCTAGCGCGACCTGCGCGCGCGCTTCTGGCGACGGGTGCTGCGCCTGGGCGCGCTCGAACACCTGCAGCGCCTCTTCATCTCGCCCCGCGCGCCGCAGCTCGGTTCCGCGCTGGAGCAAGCCCACCACCGCGGCTTCGTCCGATCCGTTGGCCGCCGCCGCCGGCGGATTCTCTGCGAACGCAGTCGGCTGCGCAGCCAGCCATATCCCAGCGACGATCGTCACACTGCACCGGTCCGTCATGAACCTCTCCTCCTGCCCCCGCCGGTGAATGTTCCGCGGGAGCAGCCGATGAACGGAGGCGGTCGCGGATCTTTCAGGGCGAAATCGACGACGCTGGGCCAGCTCGGACATCCCAGGCGCCGGGGAGGTAGCGACGAGTCGCCGTGACTCCTATCGCGCCCACACCCTCCCCAGATCCAGCTCCACCACCTCGAACGGCCCGACAGCGACCTTCACCGGGCCCGCGACGCTGATGACCAGCCGCCAGGCGCCGCCTTCCAGTCGGGTCCGGGTCGCGTTTGGATCCGCAACTCGATCCCGATCCTACCGATGACCTCAAGGCGCTCATCACGGTGCGCGGAGCGAGGGCACGTGACATGCGGGTGGCGATGTGTAATATTTTTGGTGCACGTCGTCGGTGAACGGTCGAGCCCAGCCCGTCCTGAGGGGTCAGGTTCTACCGGACGCCGTCGGGAGCCCGTCCCGTCAGGGACTGGCTTCTGTCGTTGCCAAGGGAGAAGACGCAGCGGACGCCGGCCGCGATCATCGCTCTCGCGCGCAAGCGCATGAAGGAGGGAAAATGAGAAAGAAGGCGAAGGACGAGCTGGAGGCGATGTTCGAAGAACTGGGAGAGCTCGAAGAGGTTCGAGCTCTCACGCGGAAGAGAGATCCTCGCCGATGCTCTTCGGAAGGCCATGAAGGTCCAGGGGGTCACACCAGCGGAGATGGCGCGGCGAATGCGAACCAGCCGTCCCACGGTGTATCGGTTACTCGATCCGGCCGAGCGCGGCGCCACGCTGGACACGCTCGAACGCGCGTCGCTCGCGCTCGGGATGGATCTCGAGATCAGGCTCGTCCCGGGCACCCGACCGAGACGGGTGCAGCTTCGCATTGAGAAGGCGAAGGTCATCGTCGAGCGCGCCGATGCCGGCAAGGCGCGGGAGCAGCGTCGGGCGAGGTTCGAAAAGGCGAAAGCGCGCATGTACGCCCACGTCGGCGGCACGCTTCGGAAGCTCGCTCGGTGACCTCGCTCCTCGCTGGCGCGAGGAGGAGAGTTGCCCCCGCGCCCCCCTCCCAGGTTAATGTTCGAGGCCGGCACGCGTCCCCTGGGGCAGGGACGACCGCGCAAAATCAACCTGGGAGCGGCGTCTCGCCGAGGCGTGTGGCGGCTTTCCGGTGGAAGAAATACACGGACGTCCGTTTCTCCCGTGAAAACGATTTCCATCGTCATGTCCCGCAGCGCTTCCGAGGAGCCGAAATGAAATTCAGGAATCGATCGTCGTACGAAGACGGGCGCCCCCGATGGGCGTGGATGCGCCTCGGGCACTGGGCAGTGGTTGGCTTCCTATTGGTCGCTGCGAGCCCGGCCTATGCCTGGGGACCGGAGGGCCACAAAACAGTCGCGCTGCTCGCTCAGAAGCTGATCGTCGGCACGACCACAGCCGATCAGGTGAGGAAGACCCTCGGAGATATCAGCCTTGAAGACGCGGCCGTTTGGGCCGACTGCGCCAAGGGTGTCAGTCCTGCCTTTACCTATCCGGAGCCGGGAAAGTTCCCCGAATGCGCCGTCTTCGAAACGCCCAAGGGCGAGGCAGAAATGATCGACTTCGTCAGGCGAAACGCCGATACGTGCGATCCCAAGGTGGAGGAAGAGACGCCCTGCCACAAGGAGTATCACTATGCGGACATCGCTCCTCAACATGACCACTACGATCCTGGTTTCCATGGGGCCCGCAAAGACGACATCGTCGTCGCCGTGACCGCGGCAATCCTCGTTCTGCAGGGACGATCCGCACCCGCTCCGTTCTCGATCAAGAACAAGAAGGAAGCGGTCCTGCTCCTCGCTCACTACGTCGGCGATCTTCACCAGCCGCTGCACGTCGGAGCGATTTATCTGGACACCGCAGGACACCGGGTCAACCCGGATGCCGGTGTTTACGACAACGCGACGCGCACTCGCGGGGGTAACTTGATCGACATCGTATCGGGCGGCACCGGAAACCTGCACACGACCACCTGGGATGCTATTCCCGCAGAGTTTGGCCCCGAGATGGTTGACGACGCATGGCTCTCGGATGCGAGAAGCGTCGCAGCGACGAGCGGTGCACCCACCGACTGGTCTAGCAGTTGGGCGAGCGAGACCCAGAAAGTGGCGGTCCGTGCGTTTGCTGGTCTGTCGTTCGGTGCGCAGCAGACGAACAAGCACTGGACGGTAGCGCTGCCGGCAAGCTACCCGCAGCTCATGAAGGAAGTAAAGAAGCGTCAGCTCACTGCCGCCGGGGCCCGGCTGGCCCAGATTCTCCTCGCCGTGTGGCCCGATAGTCCACCTGTCGCCCACGACGGTCACCACAACAGACGCCATCACCACTCCGTCAAGTAGCGGACGTGCTGATCAACCCGGGAGTGGCGTCTCGCCGGAACCTCGTCCTCTCACCGCGCGCTCTGGAAGGCGGGAATTATCGGCGTTTCGAGCGTTTGCTCAATGAAGTCATGCGGAGTCGGTTTGGCAGGGTGGCGCTCGGCCTGCTCGTGGGCGTGACGGGCAGCGCTTCCGGCGGAGGCTGCGTGAGCCACCAGAGGCGCCATGCCGGTCGACGGCGGCGCGGCCAGCGACGCCGCAGATGCCGCTGACGCCGCCGCCCCGCCTACCGCGGACGTCACGGTAGCGGTCGACCCGGCGGTGCGCCACCAGCCCATGGTGGGCTTCGGCGCCTCGCTCGCCTACTACGCCAGCTTCGTCAGCGATCGGCAGGTGGCGGGCGATGACCTCGACCAGGTGCTGTTCAGCGACCTCGGGCTGGACGTGCTGCGCCTGGGCAACTGGTACCAGAACCAGAACGAGACCGGGACCTCGGAGAGCACGCCGTTCACCGACACGGCGGCGACGATCGTCGTGCAGAAGGCGACCGCCGCGCTCGGTCACCCGCCGCGGATCATCATGTCGTCCTGGACGCCGCCGGCGTACCTGAAGAGCAACGCTGACACGAAGAACGGAGGGACCCTGGGCCAGGCTGCCGGCGGCTACGACTACGCGGGCTTCGCGCGCTGGTGGGTGAGCACGCTCTCGGCGTACGCCGCGCGCGGCGTGGCGGTCGACTATGTGAGTATCCAGAACGAGCCCGAGCTGTCGACGTCGTACGAGAGCTGCCTGTTCGACCCGATCGAGGGCGGTCACGCCGGATACCCGCAGGCGCTGGGGGCGGTCGCCGCCGCCGTCGCGGCGTCCGCTCTGACGGTCAAGCCCAAGCTGCTCGGACCGGAGACGCTCGGGATCCCCAGACTCGCGTCTTACGTCGCCGACCTGAACGCAAACGACGTGGCGGGCATCGCGCATCACATTTACGGCTCCGCCACCGGCGACGATCCACCGCCGGACGGGTTCATCAACGCGATGACGGCCGCAGCGCAGACGGCGGCCGGCGTCGACAAGCCGCTGTTCATGACCGAGTTCGCGCCCAACGTGCCGTCGATGCTGAACACGGCCTGGCTGATTCACAACGCGGTCACGGTCGAGGGGGTGTCCGTCTATCTCTACTGGGCGCTGGCGTGGGCGCCCGGAACGCCGGTGAACTGGCTGGTGACCGTCGAAGATCCCGGCGCCGCATTCAAGACGCCGAAGGGGTACACGATCAACGATCCCTACTACGCGCTCAAGCACTACGCGCGCTGGGTCGACGAGGGCTGGGTGCGCGTGGACGCGACCTCCTCCCTGCCGTGGGTGAAGTCGTCCGCGTTCGCGTCGCCCGACGGCGGGCAGCTGACGGTGGTCCTGATCAACACCGACGCCGCCGCGCACACGGTCGCGGTCGCGCCCACCGGCTTCGCGCCGACGACCGTGGCCGCTTACCGCTCGGCGGGGCCCGACGAGCGCACGGCCGCGGTGGCCGTCGACACCGCCCCCGTGGTCGCCATGCCGGCCCAATCGATCGTGACGGTCACGCTCGCCCGCTGATCGCGGGCCGGCCCCTTTCATCTATGGGATACTCACGCGAGCCGATGCCGCCGATCGATCTGCCGCCATTCAGAGCTTGGGACCAGGAGCCGGCCGCGGTCTTACCCGGTCAGCGGGTGCCACTGCTGGTCTTCCTCCACGGTTCCGACGAATTTGGGGGAAGCACCGAACCGCAAGTGAAGCGGCATGGACCGTGGATGGAGGTGATCAGTCTCCAACCTGGCCGCTATCATCCTGACGCCATCGCTGCTTTGCGCAGGTTCCAGGTGCTGGGGCTTCACGGCCGCGCCGCCGGAGGCGACTGGGATGGTGGGCAAGTGAATGCCGCGATCGTCGCCTACCTGGGTTCACATCCGGAAATCGATCCGATGCGCATTTGCTTGACCGGCGTCAGCCTCGGCGGGCGCGGTGTGTTGCGGACCGCGCTCCACCGACGGGAACAAGATCTGCCGGTTCATTCCTGCGCCGTCTTTTGCCCGGTGTCGGGCGGTTTCGAAGGCAATCCTCGTCAGATCGCTCGGCTGCAGACGGTTCCGATCTACTTCTTTGCTTCTCCCAAGGACCGAAGCGTCCCTTATGACAGCACCGTGGCTCTGCAAAGCCGCATTGGCGATCAATCGTCGCGGCTGCGCACGATTGCCCCCAACGAACTGCGTTGGTCGAACAGTGCGCACGTCTGTTGGACCCACGTCTACGGCCATCCAGCGTTGTATGACTGGCTGCTCCAGCCGCCGCCAGGCCCTGCCGACTGGCCGAACATGATCCTTCCCTATGCTGGCGATGGCAGGTAACTGCCGATGGAATCGAGCACGGCTGGTCTAAGGGAGCTTCCGCCGGGTGGAATTTGGATCGCCGAGCGCAAGCTTTGGTTCGGTGGTGTGCGTTTGCGTTCTCGAATGACCGTGCTCCGCCTGGCCGACGGCAGGCTCTGGGTGCACAGCGCGAGCGAGCCCACCCCAGAGCTTTGCGCTGAGCTCGACCGCCTGGGGCAAGTGAGCTGGATCGTCGTGCCCAACCGCTACCATCACCTGCACGCCAGCGCCATGAAGGCTCGCTACCCGAGTGCGCAGGTCATCGGCCCGGCATCTGCCAAGTCGAGAAACAAGGCCGCCGTACTGGACGTGGCGATCGACGACGAGCGCTTGCCCTCCCTGGTGCCGGAGCTGTCTCCCGTCGCGCTCCGTGGTGTCCCCTTCTTGGATGAAACGCTCTTCTTTCACGCAAAGACCCAAACGCTCATCGGCGCGGATCTGATGATATGCGGATGCGCGGCAGATCATTGGACGTGGCGCTGGGCTTCCCGAGTCTGGGGCCAATACCAGAGGTACAAGGCGCCTCCGGATGTGCGTTGGAATACCCGCGGCGGACCCGTCGTGCGCCAATCTCTCGAGGAGATCGCCAAGCTTCCGTTGCAGCGGATTCTCGTGGCGCACTCGGACCCGGTTGAGGACCATCCGGTCGAACAGCTCGAGGAGGCCTGGCGCTTCGTTCGCCGCTAGCTTCAAGCGGCGAGGATGGTCTCGATCCGCGACAGCTCGTCGGTTGACAGCGGGGCCTGCGCGAGACCGGCGTGGATGTCCTCGAGCTGCGCGACCTGGCTGGCGCCGATGAGCACGGTGGTGATCTCGGGGCGGCGCAGGAGCCAGCGGGTGGCCAGCTGAGCGAGGGTCGCGCCGCGCTTGCGGGCGACCTCCTCCAGCGCGCGGATCTTGGCCAGCAGCTCGGGCGTGATCTGGTCCGCCTTGAGGAAGCCGGTGGGACGGGCGGCGCGCGAATCGGCGGGAACGCCGCGCTGGTACCGGTCGCTGAGCAGCCCCTGGGCCAGCGGCGAGAAGGGGATGCAGCCGGCGCCGATCTCGGTGAGCGCCGGCAGAAGGTCGCGCTCGACCCAGCGGTTCAGCATGTTGTATTTCGGCTGATGAATGAGCAGCGGCACACCCAGTGTGGCCAGCGCCGCGCTGGCGGCGCGGGTCTGGGCCGCGTCGTAGTTGGAGATGCCCACGTAGAGGGCGCGGCCGGACCTCACCGCGTCGGCGAGCGCGCCCATGGTCTCCTCGATGGGCGTCTCCGGATCCGGGCGGTGGGAATAGAAGATGTCGACGTAGTCGAGGCCCATGCGCCGGAGGCTTTGATCCAGCGAGGCGAGCAGGGACTTGCGTGAGCCCCATTCGCCGTAGGGGCCGTCCCACATGGCGTAGCCCGCCTTGGTCGAGATGATGAGCTCGTCGCGGTAGGGGCGAAGATCCTCGCGCAGCAGGCGGCCGAAGTTCTCCTCGGCCGATCCGGGCGGCGGGCCGTAGTTGTTGGCGAGGTCGAAGTGAGTGATGCCGAGGTCGAACGCTCGGCGCAAGAGCGCGCGCTGATTCTCCAACGGATCGACGCCGCCAAAGTTGTGCCAGAGGCCGAGTGAGATGCGCGGAAGCTTGAGGCCGCTGCGGCCACAGCGCGCGTAGCCCGTGGCGCGGTATCGGTCCGGGTCCGCGGTGTACGGGCTCATGGAGTGCGCGGCTTTTCGTGCATTGCGGGGACCTTACGGCGCGGGCGCTGTCGGGATCCAGGAAATATCGTCTATCCAAAGATCGAATGTCGTGCCGGCGGCGATGGTGTACCCGACGCTGTAGATCTGATCGCGCGCAATGGGCAAGCGGCCGGGATTCGACAAGAGCGTGTCGAACCCGATGTCATAGCGAACCCACTCGGTCGTGAGGACCAGCTTCTTCACGTAAGACAGCGCGCAGTCGGACGGCGCGCGCACGCTTGCTGCATCGCTGCCGGCATCGCCACCGGCATCGCCACCGGTGGCGCCACCGGCACCGCCGGTGTCGGGCGGACAGCTGCCGGCGAGCAGCGAGAAATTGGCCTCCGTCGTGGTCGCCTGTCCGACGCGCGCCCAGAAGCGGATTCCGGAGTAAGCGCGGGCGTCGACGGGAATCTTCACGATGCCCCCGTTGACCGTCGAGGTGCCATACCCGAAATCGAAGCCCATGCCGGCGCCCCAATCCGAGAAGCCGGTTCCGCTCAGCCGCATCGCGTATTCGCTGGCGCAGCGACCGCCGGGGATCGGCTCCATGGTGAAGGGCGTGCGCGGCGGGGGCGTCATGTGCGCGCCCAGCGTCTCGTCGTTGTACACGTACCAGCCGCCGTAGCTGTCGCTGCCGGAGATGCCTTGCGTCTGGTCCTCCATGTCGTCGATCACCAGCTGCGCCGGCACGGTGGCGTCTTGGCAGTTTCCCGGGGTCGGCGTGCCGCCCTCCGCCGGCGATCCGCCGTCCGTCGCCGCGGTGGTGGCTAGGTGGCATCCCGGCTGGGCCAGGCACGCCGTGGCGTTCAGCGCCGCGCACGCCGCGGCTCGGCCGAAGCATCCTTCCTGCCACGAGCATCCCTTCTGCGCGCGGCACTCGGGATCGGAGGAGAGCGCCAGGCACGAGAGCACGGCGCCCCCGCAGGCGCCGCTGCTGCCGCTGGGCGCGCACCCTTGCTGCAGCAGGCACTGGGTGCTGGACGTGATTCCATCGCACGGCGCCGCGGTTCCGCTGCAGGCGCCGGGCGCACATCCGGCCGCCGATGCGCACTGCGACGCCGACAGCAATCCGCACGCGACCGGCGTTCCGCTGCACACGGCTTCCACGGCTGACGTCTGGGCGGGCTTGTTGTCGCCGCAAGCCGCCGCGCTCGCCATCGCCACCAAGGCGCACAGGATCCACTTCGTCTGCATCTTCGCCCGCATCGATCTACCTCGTATTTTCAAAGGAGGCCCGCGAGGGGCCCCGTGCACCAATCCGGATTACCGAACGAGCTGTCGTCCTGTCCCATCGCGTGAATCAAGGAGAGCAGGAGATTGTTGTGGGGGACGTTGCCGTCGAACCGGAGGAAGCGACCGGTCGACAGCGCGCCGCCGGCGCGCCCGGCCAACACGTAGGGCGCATCGATGCGGCCGTGCACGTTGCCCTTGGCCAGCTCGTTGCACCAGAGAATGACCGTATTGTCGAGCAGCGTTCCGTCGCCTTCGGGGATCTGCTTCATGCGGCCGATCAGGTACGCGAGTTGCTCGGCGTACCACCGGTTGATGCGCGTGAGCTTGTCGACCGCGTCGGCGTCGTCGTCGCCCCGGTGGGACAGGTCGTGATGAAGCTCGTTGAGGTGCAGCCAGGTAAACCTGACGGGCGAGGCCGAGCGCGACCACTGCAGCGAGGCGACGCGCGTGAGATCGCAGGCGAGCGACATGACCAGCAGATCCATCTGCAGCTTGCCGATCTCGGGAAACGAGTCGTTGGCCGCCGGAGCGATCCCGGCGTCGAGGGCAGGCACCTGGCAAGCGGCGCGGGGTGAGGGAACGACGGCGAGCCGCGATTCGATCTCCCGGATCGAGCCGAGGTGCGCCGCCAGCTTCTGTCGATCCGCGGCGCCGAGACGCGCCGACAGCCGCTCGAAGCGGCCGGCCACGCGATCGAGCACGCTCAGCCGGTGGGCGCGGAGTCTCGCGAGATCGGCGGGGTCGCTGGTCAGCGGCGCGAACACGCGCGCGAAGGCACGGTACGGATTGTCTTCCGGGGGAAGCGGCCGATTCGAGCCGGCGTAGCACATGCGCCCCAGGTTGTCGGCCAGGCCGACCTGCACGCCCAGCTCGACCGACTTGAAGGCGGTGTCGTCCCCGACGGCGTTGGCGATGCGCTGATCGACGGAGAGGCTCGAGGCCCATCCCGCGCTGGTGCCTCCGGCGCTGAACGGCCCTGGATTGAGCCCGTTGCCGGTGAGCATGCCGCCCATGCCCGCCTGATGACCGACGCCCGCGCCGCCGCCCTGCTGGTCGACGCCCTGGATGACGACGATGTCGTCGCGAAATGGCTCGAGCGGAGCGAGGATCGGGCGAGAGCTGAAAATCGCGTTCGCCTCCCGTGGGCGTCCAGTTGGGCGCGATCGTCCCGCACGAGCTGAAGAAGACGACGAAGCGGCGCGGGTAGGCGGTCACGTCGGCGCGCGCACGGCGGGGGAACATTGCGTCGAGCAACGGCAGCGCGGCGAGACTGCCGCAAGTGGTGAGGGCCGCCCGGCGCGACAGCGAGAAAGCGTGCGGCTTGCTCATGGGGTCGGCTCCACGGTGCGGTAGCGGAACGCGTCGGTCTGGGTGAGGGCGATCAGCAGCTTGCGCAGGTCGCCACCCGAGGCGTGGAAATCGCGCCCGAGCTGTTCGAGCGAGCAGGCGTCGGCGGAGCTGTCGGAGCGGCCTTGCGCGAAATGGAACCACTGATTGGTGGTGCAGCGTTCGACCTGGGCGCTGCCCGCCAGGCGCCGCTCCAGATCGCGCGCCCCGTTGAACGTCCCGTCGACGTCGGTCTCGGTGAGCTGCCCGGTGCCATCGACGGGCTGGTCGCTCTCGGTGTCGCGCCACAGGCCCACGCCGTCGAAGTTCTCGAAGCCGAGACCGATGGGGTCCATCAGGTGGTGACAGCCGGCGCAGAAAGGATCGGCGGAGTGCTGCGCGAATCGCTCGCGGGTGGTGAGGCGCGGGTCGAGATCGGGCGGGCGGATCGCGAGGTTCGCAGGCGGCGGGTCGGGCGTCGTGCAGAACAGTCGTTCGCGCACGAACTTGCCCCGGTGAACCGGCGAGGTTTGATTGAACTTGGCGCGCGTCGCGAGGAACGCCCCTTGGGTGAGCAGGCCGCCGCGCCGCGCGGGATCGACGTCGACCTGCCGGAACGTGGTGCCGTCGACCGGCGGCAATCCGTAGAACGCGGCGAGCTTGCCGTTGACGAACGTGTACGGCGCGGTGAGCAAGGTGGAGAGGCGCGCGTCGCCGCTCCACAGCACCGAGTCGATGAACGTGAGGGTTTCGCCGCGAAACGCCGCGCGAATCGCCGGCTCGTACGTCGGGTAGATCGAGGGATCCTTCTCCAGCTCGTCCAGCTGGTCGAGCTCGAGAAACTCCTGGTAGAAGCTCGCGAACGTCACCCGGGTTTGCGGATCGGCGAGCAGGCGCGCGGCCTGGGCGCGAACGCCGTCGCCGGTCGACAGCTGTCCGCTTTGTGCCGCGGCGAACAACGCCGCGTCGGGCATCGTTCCCCAGAAGAGATACGACAGCCGCGAGGCCAGCTCGAAGGTTGCGACGGGGACGGCCAGTGTCGACGTCGGCGACGGCGGCGACGCGCCGCCGGCGCCGAGCTCCACGCGATAGAGATACTCCGGCGACTGCAGGGCGACTTCGATCACGCTGGCGATGCCCGAGCGCGCGTCACCTTCGGCGCGCCCGGCGTCGAAGGCGGCGCGCAGGTCGGCGCGGTCGTCGTCGTCGAGCGGCCGGCGAAACGCGCGCGCGCCAAAGTCGTCGATGAAGTCGCCGATGCAGGCGTCGTCGGCGGTTTCGATCGGGCAGGGCAAGAGGGAAAGCGCCGGCGAAAGCGCCGGCGCCGGCGCTCGACGCCGCCAGCGCCCGCTCCCCAGCGCCCTCTGCCGCGTTCAGGTAGCCCTCGGCCAGGAGGCGCGTCACCGTTTGCGCGTTCGCGTCGTTGGAAAAGATCGACAACCTCTCGTCCGGCGGAAAGGCCGCCGACGGGCGGGTGTCGTCGCCAAGCAAATCACGCAGCGTATTGTCGTACTCGACGTGGGTGAGCCGCCGAATGGGTGACGGCCCCGCTTGGGTCCCCGCGGCGGCGCAGGCCGCCGACGGCCCGGCGCCCGTGGTGCCATCATCCGTCCGATGCGAGCGGCAGCCGGTTGCGAGCAGGGTCGAGGCCGTCACCACACCCAGCGCCGCCGCTGACGCCCACGCCGTCGCTCTCATCCCCTTGCTCATCCGCCCGCCATGCCCCTGCATCGTGCCACCATCCCGCAGTGGCAGGCCAGCCGAAGTTCGGGTCAGCATTTTGTACGCGGCTGATGGTCCTCGCCCGATTTGTAACTCCCCTGCGATTCGTGGTCTGTTCAGGCCCCCCACCATGAATAAATGTCGCTCCGCAATCCGCCTCCGCGTCTTCTCCGCCGTCTCCGTTTTCTTCTCGGTCTTCGTCTCCGTTTTCTTGGTTTCGACGCTGTCGACGTTCGCGGCATCCGCCGCGGAGAGCGCGGCTTCGGTTCCTTACAACTGGAAGAGCGTCCAGATCGTGGGCGGCGGCTTCGTGGATGGCTTCGTCTTCCATCCCACGGCCAAGGACGTCTCCTACGCGCGCACCGACATCGGGGGCGCCTACCGCCGCGATGCCAAGACGCGCCGATGGGAGCCGATGCTCGACTGGGTTTCTTATGCCGACCTGAATCTCATGGGCGTCGAGAGCATCGCCGTCGATCCGTCGGATCCCAGCAAGGTCTACCTGGCCTGCGGAACCTATACGGCCGCCGACGTTCCTGACGGAGCGATCCTGCGCTCGTCCGATCAGGGCCACAGCTTCCAGCGCACCAACGTTCCGATCAAGTTCGGCGGCAATGAAGCCGGTCGCGGCAACGGCGAGCGGATGGCCGTGGATCCCAACGACGGCCGCATCCTGTTCCTGGGCACCCGCAAGAGCGGTCTTTGGACCAGCTCCGACGGCGCGGTGACCTGGAGCCGGGTGAACAGCTTTCCCAGCGACGTGCTGCAGCTGCCTCCCGAGGAGGCCAAGCTGCCCGCGTGGCGCGGGGGAGGTCGCAGCAGCATCGTTTTCGTCGTCTTCGATCCCCGATCCGGCACGCCGACCGGCACGCCGCCCGGCGCGGACGGCAAGGTCAGCTCCTCCCTCTCCATCTACGTGGGGGTGTCGGTCATGGGCCGACCCGGTCTCTTCCACAGCGACGATGGCGGGGACACCTGGAAGATCGTCCCGGGACAGCCAACCAAGTACCGCCCGAACCACGCGGTGCTGGCCTCGGACGGAAACCTCTTCATCACCTACGGCACCGATCCCGGCCCGATGCCGATGGAGGACGGCGCGGTCTGGAAGCTGGATACGCGCACCGGAGCCTGGACCGACATCACGCCGGACAAGCCGAGCCCGGAACGGAAGTTCGGATACGGCGCCGTCTCCGTCGACGCGCACAATCCCAAGGTCTTGATCGCCAGCTCCTTCTACCGTCCCAAAGGGGAGGACGTCTTCCGCAGCCTCGACGGGGGCGCGACCTGGAAGCCGGTCTTCGGGAGCGGAGGGGTCTTCGACTACGCGCTGGCTCCCTACGTCAAAGACACCGACATCCACTGGCTGTTCGACGTGGAGATCGATCCCTCGAATTCGGATCACGCCCTGTTCACCACCGGATACGGCGGCTGGGAGACGTACGATCTGACGAACCTCGACAAGAACCTTCCCACCCACTGGGCCGTCATGAGCCCGGGCATCGAGGAGACGGTGGCCCTGGCCCTGTACAGTCCCCCGGCCAGTCGCGGGAACGCGAAGAGCGCGCAGCTGATCACCGGCATCGGGGACTACTCGGGCTTCGTGCACTGGGATCTCGACAAGCCGGCGCCCGGCGGCAATCCCAAGCCGCCGTTCCTGGGCAACACCCACGACGTCAGCGGCGGCCCCCTGAAACCGGACGTGATCGTCCGCGTCGGTCGCGCGCGCAAGGGCGCGAATCTCGGCTACTCGCTGGACGCCGGGAAGACCTGGCATGAACCGGCGTCGGTTCCCGATCCCAAGGCGACCGCCGGACGCGTCGCCGTCTCCGCCGACGGCGGCATCTGGGTCTGGACGCCCCAGGGGCAGGTCCCGTCGGTCACGTCGGACCAGGGCGCCACCTGGACCGCCTGCGCAGGCTTGCCCAAGGAGACCACCGTGGTGGCCGATCGCGTGAACCCCAAGCGGTTCTACGGCATCGCGCTCTTCGACGGTAAGTTGTTCGAGAGCCTCGATGGCGCGGCGCACTTCACGGAGCGGCCGCTGATCTTGCCGGGGGGACTGCCCAAGCGCGGCGGCAGCGGCGACGACAATCGCACCAATCGCGGTGACGATCGCGGAGGTCAGGATCAGATCTACGCCATGCCAGAACGCGAGCGCGATCTTTGGCTAGCGGCCTACGACGGCCTCTATCACTCGCCGGCGGGCAAGGAAAAGCAGGACGGTGGGTTCGTTCGCATTCCCGCCGTCGAGCAGATCCACGCCTTCGGCTTCGGCAAGGCGGCGCCTCGATCGAAAAAAGAGGAGAAGACAGCCGCGCTGTACCTGGTGGGCACGGTAAAGGGCCAGCGGGGTTTCTTCCGCTCGACGGACGGCGGTGCCACCTGGTCGCGCATCAACGACGATCAGCACCAGTGGGGGCTGGTCCTTCAGATAAGCGGCGATCCCAAGAAGTTCGGTCGGGTCTACGTCGGCACCCACGGCCGCGGCACCTTCTACGGCGATCCGAAGGCGCGTTAGGCGGCGGGGCGGGGCCGAACCCCGCGACAGACTTGAGCCGTTCTGGCAGTCTGGCGCTACTGAACCAATGGTGATGTTTACAACAAGACGCCCCCTTCGAAAGATCGCGTTTGAAATCGCCACGTTAACCTTCTCGCTCTTGCTGCTGGGCGGTGGGATGGCGTGTCAGGGGGGCGGTCCTGTCGAAGGGTCGGGCACAGGGGGAAGCTCGGACATCACCGACGGCACGGGCGGCACGACGACGGCCGGCGGGACCGGCGGCGGCAGTGTCGGCACCCAGGGTGGCGGCGGCGTGCGCGGCACCGGGGGCGCCCAGGCCGGCGTTGGCGGTGTGCCTGGCACCTGCGCGGGCGCGCTGGTGAAGTGCAACGGCGTGTGTGTCGACACGACGGGCAGTCAGACCAACTGCGGCACCTGCGGCACGACTTGCCGGGCCGATCAGACCTGCTGGCTCAGCGCCTGTAAATGCGCGACGGGCTCGGCCGACTGCAGCGGCGTGTGCAAGGACGTCACCTCCAGCACCCTGAATTGCGGCGCCTGCGGCAACGTGTGCGCGACCGGAGCGACCTGCATCAGCGGCGTTTGCACCTGTCCGACGCAACAGGTGGCCTGCAGCGGCGCCTGCAAGGCGGTGAACACCGATCCGCAGAACTGCGGCAAGTGCGGGACAGTTTGCGGCGCGGGCACGAGCTGCCTCTTCGGCGCGTGTCTCGATCCGAACAGCCTCGCCTGCGCGCCCAGCGTCCAGGCAAATACCAGCTCGACCCGGGACGCGTTCATCACGCTCGGCAAGTACTGGGCGAACAACAACGAGTGGGGCGCCAACACCGGTACGGGCACGCAGACGATCTGGTCGACTTGTACGCAGGGCGATCTGATCGGGTGGGGAACCAGCTGGAACTGGACCGGCACCGCGAACCAAGTCAAGACGTACGCCAGTACGGTGCTCGGCTGGCAGTGGGGATGGCGGCTGACGACCTCGGGTCTGCCGCTGCAGATCTCGTCCGGCAAGAAGCTGACTTGTGGCTGGGACTTCACCATGACCCAGTCGGGCGGCGCGGCCAACGTCGCCTACGACATCTTCGTTCACACGCAGGCCATGGCGGGGACCAACGACAATCCCAGCGACGAGATCATGGTGTGGCTCTATCGAACGGGCGGCGCGGGGCCGATCGGTACCCTGCAGGGGACCGCGACCGTCGGCGGGACCACGTGGGACGTCTATCGCGGCACCACGGTGTGGAACGTGGTCTCTTACGTCCGTCAGACCAACGCCACGACCGCCGTTCTGAACATCATGGACTTTATGAACGACCTGGTCACGCGCGGCTGGATGCAGACCTCGAAGTACGTCAGCAGCGTCCAGTCTGGCAGCGAGATCTTCACCGGCACGGGGCGGCTCGATACCAAGGGTTATTACTGCCGCATTCAATAGGCTCGACCCCTCCTCCTCGGACTCGACCCCTCCTCATCCCCACGTCGGAGCGCACCGGAAATGAAAACACCTCTCACGATTCAAGGTGGAAAGTTGAAGATCGGTTCCCACACCCTCTTCGCGTTGCTGCTGGCCACCATCGCCGCGGGGGCGGTGGCCTGTTCGACGACGGCAACGCCGCCGAAGAACAACGTCACGGTGGGCAGCGGCGGCTCGAGGGCTGGCACCGGCGGCCACAGCGTGACCGGCTCGGGAGGGACGACCGGCGGCGGGGTGGGCGGTAACACGGGCACGCCGCCGGGGGGGGCCGGCGGGACGGGCGTGGTCCAGAAGCTCTGCGCCACGAAGACGACCCTGATGCAGCCGGTGCTGATCAACTTCGAGAGCTACGACGGCACCGTCGCCGCCAACAACTTCGGCACCGCCTTCGGCGGCGCGACCCCGAACGTCGGGACCGCGTACACCGGACCTTTCGCGTATCCCGAGGACGCGACCACCCCGGTGCCCACGCTGTCGATCCTGGCCGGGCATCCGCCCAGCCAGTGGGCGGTCTCGGAGACCTCCAACGGCGCGCGGGTCTGGGGCATGGGCGGCGGTATCTGGATGAGCTGCGCAAACGCGTCGGCCTACAAAGGCATTTCATTCTGGGTGCGCGGCTCGGGGCCCCTGAACGTGATGTCGTTCACCATCGACATGCAGAGCACGGTGATGCCCGATGTCAACAACGCGGCCGGCGGCGGAACCTGCCCCGGCACGAAGGAGACCTGCCTGCCGGCCAAGAAGGCGGACATTCCCCTCACCGCCGACTGGACCCAGGTGCAGATCCTGTGGGCCGACTTCGCGCCCGGCATGTCGGGCGGCACCGCCGTCGTCCCGAACGGCGACAACATCACGGGCCTCGGGTGGAGCGTCCCCCTGCAGTTCACGCTCGATCCCTCCGCCATGGGTGACGCGGCCGGTCCCTATGTGGCGGTGCCGGGCAACCTGGTCATCAACATCGACGACGTTTCGTTCATCCCGTAGCGACGGCGACGGGCGCGATCGACGCCCCGGCTGGCGCCCGGCAACGATCCCGTGCCCGCGCGCCCGCCGCGTTCGATCGGTTCGTCCACGAGAGGTAAGAATGAAGCTCGAGCGCACGCGTCTGGTGGTTCTTCGCCTGGTTCTTCTTGGCGTCGTTCAGTCCTTGGCCTGCCTGACCCCACCCGGGCTCAAACCAACCGGTACGGCCGCCTCCGCGGTGGCTCCGCTTGCGGCGGCGCCGCGTGCCCCTGAAACGATGGCCGACCTGGGCGCGTGGGCGGCGGTCGCGTCAATGAGTCCCGCCATCAATATTGGCAACACCCTGGACAACACGACCTCCTGGGAGACTGGATGGGGGAATCCCCCCATCACCAAGGAGCTCGTCGAGAGCCTGGCCCATCTCGGGTTCAAGGCGGTCCGTTTGCCCGTGGCCTGGGACACCTACGCCACCGACGGGCGTATCGAGGCCGACAAGCTCAAGCGGGTCAGCGAGGTGGTCGACTGGATCACCGGCGCCGGCATGTTCTGCGTCCTCAACATCCACTGGGATGGGGGCTGGATCGACTCCGGATCGAAGGAAAAGTTCCCGAGCACGTTTGCCACCTTCAGCCCCGAAGCGGAGAAGAAGTTCCGGTCGTACTGGGAACAGATCTCGACCTTCTTCGCGGGCAAGAGCGAAAAGCTGATCTTCGAGGCGCTCAACGAAGAGACCAACTTCACCAACGCGGGCTCCGTCGACAAGGCCTACGCAACCCTGACCCGGGTGAACCAGCTGTTCATCGACACGGTACGGAAGACGGGGGGAAACAACCCGAAGCGTCTCCTCGTCATCGCGGGCTACAGCACCGACATCGAGAAGACCTGCGCCAGCGCCTACAAGCTGCCGAAGGACACCATTCCCGGCAAGCTGTTCATCTCGGTTCACTACTACACGCCCTACCAGTTCGCCGGTCTCACCGAAGACGCCGACTGGGGGAAGATGATGAGGACCTGGGGAACTGACGACGACGTGAAGCAGCTGAACCGTCTCTTCGACATGATGAAGGGCTTCTGTACCCGCAACGACATTCCGGCCTTCATCGGAGAGTTCGGGGTGGCGACCAAGAACAAAGAACCCTCCGCACGGGTTCGCTGGATGTCCGCCGTGGCGAATGCCGCGATGTCCAGAGGAATGGTTCCGGTGCTCTGGGACACGGGGGGCGACGTGTCCCGTAACGAGCCGTACGCCGCCAGTCCCGAGCTGATTCAAACGTTGGGGAGCCTGACCCGTCCCGCGGCGGCACCAGCACCAGCACCAACCGCACAATCGAGCGCGCAATAGAATCCGTGGACGTGAAGCGGGACGTAGACCTAGGATGAGGATGCCGTGAAGCTCGACGCTCTTTGTTGCCCGTCGTTCACCAGTTGGCTCGCGGGTGCCTGCCTCGCGTTGCTGACCACATCGACCAGCCCGGCCCACGCCGCGGTCGTTCCCCACCCGCTGTTCGCAGACCACGCGGTGCTGCAGCAGGGCGCGAAGGTGCCGATCTGGGGCACGGCGGATCCGGGCGAAGCCGTCACGGTGGAGATCGCCCGCCAGACCGTCTCCACCACGGCGGGCGCCGACGGCAAATGGCTGGTGCATCTGGCGCCGATGAAGTTCGGCGGCCCGTTCACGCTCACGATTTCGGGCAAGAACCGGATCGTCCTCACCGACATCCTCGTGGGCGAGGTCTGGGTGGCGAGCGGTCAATCGAACATGGAGCGGCAACTCGGTTTGCGCGTGGGGCAGCAACCCATCCAGAACTGGGAGCACGAATGTGCCGTGGCGAACTACCCGCGCATCCGCCATTTCGGCGTGGCGCAGGAGAAATCCCTCACGCTGCTGGAGACCGTCAAGGGTCAGTGGGACGTGTGCACGCCGCAGACCGTGAAGGACTTCACCGCCGTCGGTTACTTCTTTGGGCGCGACCTGTACCTGGCGCGGCACGTTCCCGTCGGGCTGATTCATAGCTCCTGGGGCGGCACGCCTGCCGAGGCGTGGACCAGCGCCGCGGGACTGCGCACGTTGCCGGACTTCGTCGACACGCCGGACCAGATCAAGACGCTGATCGCGGATCCCGAAGCCGCTCGACGCCAGTACGAGGCGCGGCTCGAAGACTGGTTTCGCCCGCACGACTCCGGTTCGGCCGCGGCGGCGCCTTGGAGCGATCCGGCGCTGGACACGGCGTCGTGGAAGACGATGACGTTGCCGACGCTCTGGGAAGACGCCGGCGAACCGGACCTCAACGGCGTGGTCTGGTTCCGCAAGACCTTCGATCTTCCCGCGAGCCTGGCATCGAGCTCTTTTGTGAGCGCTTCCGCCAGCGCGGGTGGCAGCTCTTCTGCCAGCGCTGCGAAGGCCGCCGCCGAATTGCAGCTGGGCATGATCGACGACATCGACACCACCTGGGTCAACGGGGTGAAGGTCGGCGCCACCGTCGGTTACAACCTGGTGCGGAAGTATTCCGTTCCCGCCGGCGTGCTCAAGCCGGGCCGCAACGTCGTTGCGGTGCGCGTGCTCGACACCGGCGGCGGCGGCGGCATCTGGGGCGAAGAGAAGCTGCAGCTGGTGTTCAAGGGCAACCCTTCGCTGCCATCGATCAATCTCGCGGGTCCGTGGCGCTATCGAATCGGAATGAATCTGCAAGACGGTCCGCCGCCGCCAACCGGTGTCACCGGGGATGTCAGCACACCCACGATCCTCTACAACGCGATGATCGCCCCGCTGTTGCCCTACGCCATTCGCGGCGTCATCTGGTATCAGGGCGAAGCCAACGTGCGGCGCGAACAGCAGTACCGCACGCTGTTCCCCGCGATGATCTCCGATTGGCGGCAGGCCTGGGGCCAGGACTTCCCGTTCCTGTTCGTTCAGATCGCGCCCAACCGCGACATGACGCCCGAGATCCGCGACGCACAGCTGTGGACCTGGCAGCGCACGCCGAAGACGGCGATGGTCGTGACCACCGATTGCGGCGACGCGAACGACATCCATCCCACGCGCAAGCAGCCGGTCGGTGCACGGCTGGCCCTGGCGGCGCGGGCGCTGGCCTACGGCGAACGGCTCGAATACTGCCGGCCCCGTCTTCGACTCGATGAAGATCAAGGGCGCAAACGCGGAGCTGCATTTCACTCATATCGGCGGCCGACTGGTGGCCAAAGGAGGCCCGCTCAAAGGCTTCACGATGGCCGGCACCGACGGGATCTTCCATCCGGCGCAGGCCGCGATTCGCGGCAAGACCGTGGTGGTGACCAGCGACGTCGTGTCGCAGCCGGCGGCCGTTCGTTACGGCTGGGCCAATGTGCCCGAAGGCAATCTGTTCAACAAAGCCGGCCTGCCCGCCACGCCGTTTCGAACCGACGGCAACTAGCTACTTACCTGCGAGCCGGCCCCTCACCCTAACCCTCTCCCCGGCGGACCGGGGCGAGGGGACAGGAGGGGATTGGGACAGGAGGGGATTGGGACAGGAGGGGATTGGGACAGGAGGGGATTGGGACAGGAGGGGATTTGGTCCCCACTTCCCTTTCCGATCCCCTCGCCCCGGTCTGCCGGGGAGAGGGCTAGGGTGAGGGGCCGGGGGCCGCACGTCGTCAGTACGTCCCCACGCTGACGCGAACGACCTGCGGCGCCGACGTGAAGTTGAGCCCCCAATCCGTCTGGTCGCCGTTCCAGATCCGCAGGGGCTTGAACTTGCCGTTCTCGTAGGCTCCCTCTTCCACCCGCAGGTACTCCCGCTGCTTGGCCGCCGCCGTTCCGCTGGGTCCGCTGGGCAGGAAATCGACGCGGCAATGAAATCCCGCGACGAGAAATTGATTGTCGCCAAGCTGGGCGATCAGCGCGCCGCCGATCGGTTCGGGGTTTCCCGGTGGATTGTTGCCGAAGCCGAACTGGGGAACGCCGTACCGCACGTCGACCTTCCACGCGCCGATCTCCAACGTCTGCGCCGGCGTCCCTTTCTTCTCGGCGACGGCGTTGAGCTTGCCGTCCAGGCTCAGCTGAGCAAGCTCGCGCATCATCGGGCCGACCAGCCGGTAGTTGATGGCGAACGGCGCCAGCGTTTCTTCGCTCACCTTCTTGGCGCCGAGGGGGAAGTTGACCGATCCGGTGTAGTCGATGCCGAACGGCGCGAATCCAATGGCCTGGTGGCCGAGCGCCAGGAAGAAGAAGCGGGCATACTCCGCGGCGTTGGAGACCTCGGGGACGAACAGCGGGATTGTCGGGCCGCCGGTAAAGCTCGAGGATCTTCTGAACCTTGGCGTAGTCGTTCATGTAGATGTCCGGCGCCAGGATGTCGATCGCCGGCGCCGCCGCCTTCCACAGGGGCAGCACGTTGTCGGTGGGACCACCGCTCTCGTAGCTGCCGGCCGGTCCCGGGGAGATGGGATCGCGGAGCGCGGCGTTCGCATAAAGCGGCAACGGATACTCCGCCTTTCCTGCCGCGGCGATCTCGCCGATGTAGCGGGCCACGGCCCAGGCATGGAAGTACTCGTCGGCGTCGTTGCCGAACACCTCTTTCCAGCCGGCGGTCGGGGCGCGGGGCTTCTTGTTCATCGCGGCCAGCACGTCGGCCGGCACCGGGCTGTCGAAGGCCTTCTGCGCCGCCGGCCAGTAGTCACGGATGGCGCCCCAGGTGCCCGCTTCGTTCTCGACCTGCACCATGATGACGGTGTGTTGCGGGTCGATCGTCTTCAGGTGGCGCATCAGCGCGACGAAGGCGCGCTTGTCGGCTTCGAGCATCTCCCTCGAGAACGGCGACGCCGAGTCGACCGGCCGCCCGTTCGCGCCGATCATCCTTCCGGGCGCATCGATCTTCGGATCCTGCTTGATCCACAGCGGCACATAGTGAGGACTGCCATTCTTCCAGGTCGCGAACCAGAGCAGGACCAGGCGGACGTCGTTCTTGCGGCACTGGTTGACGAGAGCATCCACCACCGCGTAATCGAACACCCCGGGCCGCGGCTCGAGTTGTTCCCAGTAGACCGGCATTTCAACGGTGTTGGCGTGGAGGGCTTTGACGGCCGGCCAGACCTGCGGCATCACGCCTGGCCACGCGCTGGAATTGTTGATCTGCGCCCCCAGGATCAGAAACGGCGCACCGTCGACCAGCAGGGCGTGGCGTCCCTCCTTGTGCACCAACCGCGGCAGGGCAGGGGGGGCCGCCCCGGCGTTTGTGCCCGCGGGCAATCCAAGCAGACAACCAATCAGCAGCGGGAGAGCGCGTGTTCGCGAGAGGGACCATCGACGATTTGTACTACGGGCGGCCGCCAACGGTGATCTCCGTGATCGCGGGGCTGCCGTTGGCGGCGCGGATCTCGAAGCGCACGTAGCGCGCGGGCGTGGGGCCAAAGGTGGTGACCTTCATTCGGCCGTCGGCCGGCCAGGTTCCCGCGGTGGCCTCGCTGAAGTTGCTGCCGTCGGTGCTGGTGAGAACCCGGTACGAGGTCACGTTTCCGTCCTTGCTGCTTTTCTCGTAGTGGTAGCGCGGCACGACGCCGAGCCAGCCGACGTCGGGCAGGGGTTGCACCGGGCCGAGATCGAGGGTGATCGACTGCGGCAGCGCGCCGGTGGGCTGCCACATGCTGATGAACTCCGTGTCGTTCTTGCCGTCGATCGCGGCGTTCGCGTCTCCGCTGCTGGCGGTGGCCGACACCGGCGTGTAGGGGTGCTCGTTCTGCGGCGGCTGCGGCGGCAGGGGCGGACGCGCGCCGTTCGGGGTCCAGGCCGCGCCCACGCCCCGCAGCAGGGTGACGATCGCCGGGGCCATGATGCCGTCGCGGTTGGGCGGGCAGTTGAGCAGGAAGTTGGTCCACTTCGGTTCCAGGTCTTCGCAGGTGCTTGGTGACCACGTCGGCGACCGTCATCAGGCCGCCGACGTCGGGCGCCCAGAACCAGTCGTTGCCGCCGGTGGCATTCACCTTTTGCTCCTGCTGGGCCGGGTAGGTGTTGCCGGCCGGCGCCCAGCCCCCCCGCGGCTCTTCGAAGTTGACGATGTCCATGTCCCAGGGATCGGCCAGATGCGCGTGATCGGTCAGCAGGCAGTTCGGTTGCAACGATTTCACCAGACCGCGGATCTCCTGGTACGCCATCGGCGTTGTGGCCCATCTGCCAGGACCAGCCGTCGACGATCAGGATGGGAATCGGACCGTAGTTGGTGAGCAGCTCGGTGATCTGGGTCTTGACGTACGCGAGCTTGGCGGGCGTGAGGTGTCCGGCGCTGACGTCCGCCGTGGTGTCCCAGATCGAGTAGTAGAGACCGGGGAGAAGGCCGCGGCTGCGGAACGCGTCCACGTACTCGCGCACGACGTCGCCCTTGCCGTTGCGCCAGGGAATGTGACCCACGTTGAAATCGCCGGCCTTGCTGGGCCACAGGGCGAAGCCGTCGTGGTGGCGGGTGGTGAGCACGCCGTACTTCATCTTGGCCGCCACCGCGGCGTCGGCCCACTGGCCGGGATTGAGGCCGGTCGGGTTGAACAGCTTGATGTCCAGGTTCGGCTTCGACCACGAGCCGGTATAGGTGAGGATCCCGAAGTGCATGAACATGCCGAAGCGCAGGTCGACGAACTCGCGCTGAAGCTGTTCCAGCGGCTTGGCGGGGCCAAGGCTCGCGTGGGCTGTCGCGACAGCCTCATTTCCGTTGCGCGCGGTGGGACTCCCGTTGTCGGTCGCTGACGGCTGCGCGCGATGGGCACAACTCAAAGGCGCCAGCATTGCGCCAATTGCGAACCACGCGGAGCCAGAACGGGCACGGGCGGCAGAACGAATCATTGGGGGCCTCTCTGGGATCGAGGAGACGAGGCGCGCAGTGTACTCCCCAACTGAAGTCGCGCGCGTGGAACGTGCAACGTGCAACGTGCAATGTGGAAGTTGGGCTGGCAATCCGAGCTTCGCTCGTGGACAATCGCGCCACTTTTCTGGAGGCATCGCCCCGAATGACGAAGTCACTCATCCCGATCGTTTTGCTCATTGCCGGCGCCGCATCCGCGGCCCCGCGCGCTCCAGCCCATCCGGCTGGCCATCCGGCTGCTGCCGCGCCCGCTCCCGGGACCGTTCAGCGGCTGTCGGACGGCGTGCTGGTTCACGTCGGCGACGGCTTCCTGAAGCTGGAGGTCTGCGCCAGCGACGTCGTCCGCGTGGCCTACGCCAAGGACCAGGCCTTCTTCGCCCGCAAGAGCCTGGCGGCGCAGCCGAAGCGCTGCGACGGCGCGAAGTTCGATGTGACCCAGGACGCCGGCACGGCGACGCTGGCGACGTCGAAGCTGCGCGCCCGCGTCGACCTCGGCCACGGGCCGGGTGGCGTTCCTCGATGCGACCGGCGCTCCCGTGCTGGAGGAGAAGGACGGCGGCCGGACCATCATGCCGGCGATCGTCCAGGGCGAGAACACCCAGCACGTGCGACAGGAGTGGCTGCCCCAGGCCGACGAGGCGCTCTACGGCCTCGGCGAGAACCATCTCGGCCTGCTCAACCTGAAGGGATACGACCTCGACCTCTGGCAGCACAACGGCACCATCGTCATTCCCTTCCTGGTGTCGAGCCGCGGCTGGGGCGTCCTGTGGGACAACACCTCGTTCACGCGCTTCGGCGATCTGCGCGAGCTGGAGCCGATCCCGGCCGAGCGCCTGATCGACGCCAACGGCAAGCGCGGCGGTCTCACCGGGTCGTACTACCGCGGTGCGCGACTTCGAGCAGCTGGTCGGCGAGCGCGTCGACCGCGTCATCGACATCGCGCTGTCGAGCAAAGAGAAGAAACCCAACCAGCTGATCTTCGCCGGCTTGCCCGAGGGCAACGCCAGCGTGCGCTGGGCCGGCGAGGTCGAGCCGGAGGTCACCGGCGACTACCAGTTCCAGACCTTCTCGAACAGCGGCATCAAGCTGTGGATCGACGATCGGCTGGTGATCAACCACTGGCGCCAGGGCTGGCTGCCCTGGAAGGACGTGGCCAAGGTGCGGCTCGAGGGCAAGCGCCGCCACAAGCTGCGGCTCGAGTGGAGCAAGGATCAGGACATGGAGACGGTGCAGCTGCTGTGGAAGCCGCCGGCACGACGACTCGACGTCGAGCCCCGACGACCTCGCTCTGGTCGGAGGTCGGCGACGGCATCGACTACTACTTCGTCTACGGTCCCGATCTGGACAAGGTCGTCGCGGGCTACCGGCGCGTCACCGGGCCGGCGCCGATGATCCCGCGCTGGGCGCTGGGGCTGTGGCAAAGCCGGCAGCGCTACGAGACGTCGCAGCAGAGCCTCGACGTCGTCGACGGTTTCCGCTCCCGCGGCATCCCGTTCGACAACATCGTCCAGGACTGGTTCTACTGGAAGGAAGACAGCTGGGGCTCGCACGAGTTCGATCCGGTCCGCTTCCCCGATCCCGACAAGTGGGTCCGCTCGGTCCACGACAAGCACGCGCGGCTCATGATCTCGGTGTGGGGCAAGTTCTATCCCGGCACGAAGAACTTCGAGGCCATGCGCTCGCAGGGTTTCCTCTATCACGCGCAACTTGAGCGAGGGGCTGCGCGACTGGGTCGGCGACGGCGGCTATCCGTACACGTTCTACGACGCCTTCAATCCCGCGGCGGGCAAGCTGTTCTGGTCGCAGATGGAGCGGACGCTGTTTCGCAAGAAGGTCGACGCCTGGTGGCTGGACGCGCCGGAGCCCGATCTGCTGCCGACGCCCACGCTCGACGGGCAGCGCACCCACATGCACCCGACGGCGCTCGGCTCCGGGTCGCGCATGCTCAACGCGTACTCGCTGGTGAACAGCAAGACGGTGTACGAGGGGCAGCGGTCGGTGGCGCCGGACCAGCGGGTCTTCATCCTGACCCGCTCGGCGTTCGCGGGTCAGCAGCACTACGGGGCGGCGGTCTGGTCGGGCGACATCACGTCGACCTGGACGGCGCTGCGCGCGCAGATCCCGGCCGGGCTCGGCATGTCGGTCTCGGGCGTCCCGTACTGGAGCATGGACATCGGCGGATTCTCCGTGCCGGCGCGCTTCGCCGCGGAGCACCCGACAGCCGGAAGATGCGGAGGAGTGGCGCGAGCTGAACGCGCGCTGGTTCCAGTTCGGCACCTTCGTTCCGCTGTTGCGCGTGCACGGCGAAGCGCCGAAGCGCGAGATGTGGGAGCTCGGCGGCGAATCGCACCCCGCCTACCAGGCCGAGCTGAAGTTCGACCGGATTCGCTATCGCCTGCTCCCGTACCTGTACTCGCTCGCGGGCGCCGTCACGCACGAGGGCGGAACGATGATGCGGCCGCTGGTCATGGACTTCCGCGGCGACGCCAAGGCGCGGGACGTCAGCGACCAGTACCTCTTCGGGCCGGCGTTCCTCGTCAGCCCGGTGACCACGTACAAGGCGCGCAGCCGCGCCGTGTACCTGCCGGTCGGCGCCCGGCTGGTACGACTTCTGGTCCGGCGCGG
Source organism: uncultured Pseudomonadota bacterium (assembly GCA_963778795.1). Taxonomy (GTDB): domain Bacteria; phylum Myxococcota_A; class Polyangia; order Fen-1088; family Fen-1088; genus DASRQZ01. Next base: position 1,782,658 of record CAVZVU010000001.1, read on the forward strand.
CCGTCGCCGCCGGAAAGACCATCGACGTGCCGGCGCCGTACGACTCCATGCCCCTGCACGTCAAGGCCGGCTCCATCGTTCCGACCGGCCCCGAGATCCAGTACACCGACGAGAAGCCGGCCGACCCGATCGTGCTGTGGGTTTACGCGGGGGCGGACGGCGCGTTCACGCTGTACGAGGACGACGGCCTCACCTACGGCTACGAGAAGGGCGCGTTCGCGCGCATCCCGATCCGCTGGAACGACGCGACCCGCACGCTCACCATCGGCAAGCGGGAGGGCACCTTCCCCGGCATGCAGAAGCAGCGGACGTTCGAGGTGGTGCTGGTCGCGAAAGGGAAGCCGGTCGGCTTCACGTTCGCGCCCAAGGCCGACAAGAGCGTGCGCTACGAGGGCGGCGCGGTCGACGTGAAGCTGTAGACCGGTAGACCGACGGCGCGCGGCGCGTCCCGCGCTGTTCAGTTAAGGCGATGGCGAAGACTCTGGCCCCCTCTCCCGTCCCCGGGAGAGGGTTGGGGTGAGGGGAGGCCTTGCGAGAGCTCACGCGCGCACGTTGCCTTTGCAAGGCTTGCCCTCACCCTAGCCCTCTCCCGAGTACGGGAGAGGGGACCGGATTTGGGCGCCGCGGCCAACCTAAACTGAGGAACAGTATTGGCGCTAAGAGCGACGGCGGCGTGCGGCAGCGAGAAGATCGCGATCGTGGCGAGCAACAGGAGGCTGCCGCCGCCGGATTCACCCCGGTGACCGGCGGTCAGGCCGCACGCGCAGCCCTTTCCGGGGGAGGAGGTGGTGCCGGCGTCGGCGCCGGTTGAACCGCCCGCGCCCGCGCCACCCGTGCCGGCGCTCGTGCCACCCGTGCCGGCGCTCGTGCCGCCCGCGCCTGCGCTGGTGCCGCCCGCGCCCGTGCCGCCCGCGCCGCGCCCGCCCACGCCCGCGCCGCCCGCGCCGCGTGCATCCGCGCCCCCTCCGTCGACGCCCGCGCCGCCGGTTCCCCGGGCGTCGGATGCGCCGCCGTCGGTGGTTCCGCCTGTGAGCGGCCGCAGCAGTCCGTCGTGCATCACCTGCGCGATCAGCGCGTAGCCGGTGTCGTTGGGATGAACGCCGTCGGTAAGAAAAACTCGGGATGCAGCGCGGTCGGCGTGTCGACATCGATCACCGGCAACCCCTTGGCCGCGGCCACCTGCCGCAGCAGCGGCAGCATCTGATCGTGGATGATCGCGCCGCTGATGCCGAAGGCGTTGTCGAAGGCCCGCGCCGGCAGCGCCAGGTAGACCAGCGGGTGGGTCGGCAGCGAGGCGAAGTGATCGACCATGGCGGTGCAGTCGGTCACGAATTGCGCGGCTCGCGTGGCCGGGGGGGCGGGCATCCAGTTGTAGGACTTCGAATCGTTGGTGCCGAGCATGATGATCACGTCGACGACCGCCGTGGCCCCCGCGCCCGACACGAAGGTGGTGGCGTCCGTGTACGCTTGCTGATTCTGATAGGGGTTGTCGGCCACCGACATCATCGTGGTGCCGGAGACGCCGAAGTTCCTGACCTGCACCGACGACCCGAACAGCCCCTGCAAGACCGCCGGATACGAAGCGGTGGCGGGCGACGAGAGTCCGTAGCCGAAGGTGATGCTGTCGCCGACGCAAGCGACATGGGTCGGCGTCCGCACCTGCGCCGCGGCGCGAGATCCCGACAGCACCGCCGTCAACGCGAGCAGCAGCGCCAGCGCCCGCGCGCAACCCGTGACGGCGGTTGCTGGTCCGGAGTCCGAAGCCGGTCAAAATATGCTGGGTCGTGGACATGCGTCTCCTTCGTTCACAAGTTGCCCCCCGGAACATACCGCCGGATGGGCGCTTCGAGAACGACGACGTACGCACAGTAGGAGGGAGGTTCCGAGATGATCCGTGCCTCATCGCACAAATGTCGGCCACCGATGACGCTCGCCGTCGCCACCGTTTTCGCCGTCTCCTTGTCGGCGCTGGTCCTCGGTTGCAGGCCCCCGGAAGGGCCTACGATTCCCCTGTACCCGAACGCCCAGACGACCCGCCTGCCGCGCGACCAGATCGCCGAGGTCGCGGGTCCCATCGAGAGGATTGACGGCAATCAGGTCGCGGGCTGGCGCGGCTACTTCGACCTGCTGCCGGGGTGTCACGTCGTCGAGCTGGAACACCGGTTGTCCTTCTTTGTCGTCGGACGCCCCGCTCGCGGCAATGGGTCGTACCTACTACAACTTGGACCGCTTCCGACCGTGACCTACGCCCTTCGTATGAAGGCGGGCGCTCGCTACGTCATTCGGCAGGAGCCTCACCTTGGCGGGTTCTGGACGATTAACGGCATCTACCGCTCCGCGCGCGAGGAGCAGCCAAACGGACCGGCAATCGAGCTCGCTCCGACCGAGTCCGCAGACGAGATCAGAGCCTGCAAAGAGTGGGAGGCCACGACGCTTCGCGGGGGAGCATGAGGTCAACGCGATCTCGAGATTCGCCCTCGAGAACGACGCAGCTTACTATCCGGCATGCCTGACAACCGAACGCAGAGGCGGTCCGCTCGGCTGTGCGAGCGTTGGGGATCGCGGACACTCATCGTCCCCACGATCTTCGCCACGATCTTCGCCACGCTCACCCTGGCCTGTCACCCCGCGGATATGCCGGGTGTCCCGCTCTACCCCAACGGCGAGACGACGCGGCTGCCGCGCTTTCAGCTCGCCCAGGTCTCTGGTCCCATCTCGAAGATCGACAGCAACGAAGTGGCGGGCCAGGGTGGGCTGTTCGATCTGTTGCCGGGGTGTCACATCGTCGAACTGGAGCGGCGTCTGGGGGGAGAAAACTTTTCCCTCTCGAGTGGCTCCTATTGGAGCGGACAGTTTCCGGTCATCATCTACGCCATTCGCATGAAGCCGGGGGCTTACTACGACATTCGCCGAGAGCTTCAATCGGACGGGCTGCCAGGCCGAGGCCGGATCCGCCTCTCCGCGCGCGAACAGACGGCACGCGGCGCGGTGACCGACCTGTTTCCCGTGAAATCCGCGCAGGACATCAAGGCCTGCCAGGAGTGAGACACCTGCCCTCACCCTAACCCAACCCTAACCCCAATCCCGTTCAGTTAAGCGGGGCACCGAGAAGCAAAGGGCGCGGGTCCTGCCCTGCGTGGGTCCTCCCAAATGGGATCGGACCGCGGGAGCAGCCTGGCTTGACGTGGCAACTCCCGATCGTGGCTCATCGGAATCGGTCGCGCAGGGCACGACACGCCGCGGTCCGCTCCCATTTGCGGTCCCCCCACTCCGGTCACCCGCGCCCTTCGCTTCTCGGTGCTCTCAACGAGATCGCTTGCGACACACTGGAACGATCCCGCCCCGGACGAGCCGAGAGCGTGCTCATTGAGAGCGGGGACCGATGAGGGCGCGGGTGGCACGGGGTGGGGGGGGCCCCCGATGCGGTCAGATGGCGGCGTGTCGTGCTCTGCGCGACCGATTCCGATGAATGGCGATCGGGAGTTGCCACAACAAGCCAGGCTGCTCCCGCCATCTGACCGCAGCGGGGAGGACCCCACCCCGTGACAGGACCCGCGCCCTCGTCGGTCCTCGCCCCGCTTTGAACCCGCGGCCCAAGCCTAAGGTTGGCCTAGCCCCGGGCTAGTCAGGGTGAGGGTCAGCAAACCCGCGCAAGACCCGCTACCTGCGATGGCGAAACCGATCCAGCGCGACGGCGACGACGATGATGGCGCCGGTGACGATCTCCTGGACCCAGTTGGGCCAGCCCATCTGCGAGCATCCCGACTGGAGGACCTGCATGATGAACGCGCCGATCAGGGCGCCCAGGACCGAGCCTTCGCCGCCGGCCAGGCTGCCGCCGCCGATGACGACGGCGGCGATGACGTCGAGCTCGAGCCCGATGGCGCCGGTCGGATCGCCGACCGTCAGTCGGGAGAACTGCATCAGCCCGGCGATGCCGGCGAAGACCGCCGCCCAGGATGTAGACCGCCAGCTTGACCCGCGCCACGGGGACGCCGCACAGGCGCGCCGTCTGCTCGTTCGAGCCGATGGCGAAGACGTGCCGCCCGAAGCGGGTGTAGAGCAGCAGCGCTCCCACGGCGAAGGCCAGCAGGAACAGCATCCAGACGCCGGGCGGAAACAGCATCCACTCCCGATCGGCGGGCAGCCGCGCCAGCAGCTCGTTGAGCCAGGACGTGGGCGCGTCGATCTTCTGGTCGTGCGCCAGCCCCTTGGCGACGCCGCGCACGACCAGCATGGTCCCCAGGGTGACGATGAACGGCACCACCTTGAGCCGCGTGACCAGCAGGCCGTTGAGCGCGCCGCAGCCCACGCCGGCCGCGATGCCCGCCAGCGCCGCGATCACCGGCGGCGCGCCGGCGCGCAGGACGGCGGCGATCACCACGGTGGCCAGCGCGATGATCGCCCCGACCGAAAGGTCGATGCCGCCCGAGACGATCACGATCGTCATGCCGAGCGCGGCCACCGCCACGATGGTGGTCTGCCTGAAGATCGTCTCGAGGTTCGCGGGATCCGCAAAGCTGAGCCCGCGCGTGCCGCCGAGGAGCACCGAGAACAAGATGAAGACCGCGACCAGCCCCGCCGCCGCGCCCAGGTTCTTGCGCAGCACCGGCGAGGCCCAGAGGCGCAGCAGCAATCGCTGCGCCGTGCTCGCCTCGACTTCGCCTCCGGCTTTCACGCTCATGCCGCCTCGCTGCCCAGCGCCGCCTCGCGCACCAGGGCCTGCTCGTCGAGCTCGCCCACCGGGCGCGCCGGGCCGAGTCGCCCGCGGCACATGACGGCGATGCGATCGCACACGCCGAGCAGCTCGGGCAGATAGCTCGACACCATGATGACCGCCTTGCGGCGCAGGCTCGACGCGTTCGGCGACGATCTGCGACCAGCGCGTCGATGAGGTCGTAGATCTGCGCCTTCGAAGCCACGTCGATGCCGCGCGTCGGCTCGTCGAGCAGCAGCACGTCGACGTCGTGGTGGAGCAGCCGCGCGATGGCCACCTTCTGCTGGTTGCCGCCCGACAGCTCGCCGACCGGCTGCTCCGGCCCCTGGCAGCGCACGTCGAGCCGCCGGATCCAGCGTTCGGCCAGCGGGCGGCGCGCGGACGGGCGCACCACCGCCGGCATCTTCGACAGGGTGAGGTTGTCGGCGATGCTGAGATCGAGCGCCAGCCCCTCTTCCTTGCGGTTCTCGCTGACCAGCGCCATGCCCTGCGCCCAGCGCTGTCGCGGGCGTGGCCGGCCCCGGAGTAGACGCCCAGCTTGACCTGGCCCGACACCACCGGGTCGAGGCCGACCAGCGCGCGCAGGAGCTCGGTGCGGCCCGCGCCGACCAGGCCGGCGATGCCCAGCACCTCGCCGCGGTGAAGGGTGAAGCTCGCGCGCTCGGGCTTGCCGACGCCCGCCAGCTCGGTCACGTCGAGCAGCGGCTCGCCGCGCGTCCGCGCGCTGCGCGGGTAGAGCTGCTCCACGCGCCGGCCCACCATCAGATCGACGATCGCGGGCACGGTGGTCTCCGCCATCGGCGCCGCCGCCCACGCGTCTGCCCGTCGCGCAGCACGGTGAAGCGATCGGCGACGCGCTTGCACCTCCTCGATGAAGTGGGAGATGTAGACGATGGCCTGGCCCTGCTGGCGCAGCCGAGCCACCAGCTCGAACAGCGCCTCGGCGTCGGCCTGGGCCAGGCTGCTGGTCGGCTCGTCCAGCACCAGCACGCGGCAGCCGACCGCCACCGCGCGCGCGATCTCGACGATCTGCTGGGCGGCGATCGGCAGCCCGCCCACCACCGCGTCGGGGCGGATGCGCGGATGGTGCAGCTCTTCCAGCGCGCGCAGCGCCTGCTGCCGCATCGCACGCGATCCAAGACGCCGCCGAGGCGTCCGACGACGCCCGGCCGCGCCGGCTCCATGCCGAGCAGGATGTTCTCGGCCACGGTCAGGTGCGGCGCCAGCGACAGCTCCTGGTAGATCATGGCGACGCCGGCGCGTCGCGCGTCCAGCGGCTCGGCCGGCGCGTAGCGGGCGCCGTCGATCTCCATCTCGCCCGCGTCCGGCTGGATGGCGCCCGACAGCACCTTCATGAGCGTGCTCTTGCCGGCGCCGTTCTGGCCCAGCAGCGCGTGCACCTCGCCCGCCTGGACCACCAGATCGACGCCGCCCAGCGCCTGCGTGGCGCCGAAGCGCTTGCGCACGCCGCGCATGATCAGCCGGGGAATGGACGCCGCCGGGCCGGGCCCGCCCGCGTCCACCCGATCGCGACTCACTCCTTGAGCCATCTCTTGAAGTCGGGGTTCAGCAGCGCCTGCGCGAGCGGCGAGCTCATCGTGTCGCGCGTGATCAGCGTGGCGCCGGTGTCGATGCGCTTGTCGACCGGCTTGCCCGCGAGGCGATCGACCATCGTCTTGACCGCCAGGTAGCCCATCTTGATCGGATCCTGCACCACGGTGGCGTTCATGTTTCCCTTGGCCATGGCGTCCACCAGCTTGGGCGAGCTGTCGAAGCCGACGAAGTTGACCTTGCCGGCGAAGCCGTCGTCCTCCAGCGCGCGCAGCATGCCGAAGGCGGTCGACTCGTTGGGGCAGAAGATGCCCTGCACGGTCAGCCCGTTCGGCCCCTTGTGCGAGGTCAGGAGGTTCTCGCTCACCTTGAAGGCGCTCTCGGTGGTCACGCCGCCGTACTGGTTGGAGCTGACGACCTCGATCCCCTTGTGCGCGGCGATGGCGTCGAGGAAGCCCCGCTCGCGCTCAGCCGTGCTGGCCGAGCCCTCGGCGTAGCGGAGCATCATCACCTTGCCCTTGCCGCCCAGCAGCTGGCGCGAGGTGCTCGCCCGCCAGCTTGCCGCCCCGGTAGTTGTCGGTGGCGACGAAGCTGACGATCTCGTCGGTCTTGATGCTCGAGTCGAAGGCGATCACCGGGATGCCGGCGCGGACCGCGTCGGTCACCACCGGCACCAGCGCGGTGTCGTCCAGCGGCGCCAGCACGATCCCCTTGACCCGCATGTTGATGAAGTTCTCGACCACCTTGATCTGGTCCTCGCGATCGTCCTCGCGCAGCGGGCCCTTCCAGATGATGTTCACGCCTAGCTCCTGGCCGGCCTTCTCCGCGCCGGCGTGCACCGACTTCCAGAACTCGTGGGTCGTCCCCTTGGGGATGACGGCGATGGCGTCAGTCGTTCGCTTCTTGCAGGCCGCTGCGTTGCAGAGGCCGAGCACCAGCATCACCCACGCGAGGCCTCGTTTCATCGGGCGGATAATAGGATGGCTCGGGTTCCCATGTTCAAACAAAGCGTGCAAGCGTGATAGACAGGACCGGCGGTGAACGGCCCTGCCTCCAGCTTCGGCGCTGACCTCGACTTTCTGCAGCGCCACACCGAGACGATCGTGCTGTCGGATTCCTCTGGCGCGGCGCGCCTGGTGCTGTGCCCGGCGCTGCAGGGGCGCGTGGCCACCAGCACGGTGTCCGGCGCCGCCGGGCCGAGCTTCGGCTGGCTGAACCGCGAGCTGATCGCGTCGGGGAAGCTGGCCCCGCACATGAACGCCTACGGGGGCGAGGACCGCTTCTGGCTGGGCCCCGAGGGCGGACAGTTCGCGCTCTTCTTCGCTCCCGGGGCGCCCCAGGATCTCGCGCACTGGTACACGCCGGCGCCGATCGACGCCGAGCCGTTCACGCTGGTCGAAAAGGCGCAGGACCGGGCGCTGCTGCGGCAAGACGATGCGGGTGACCAACGCGGCGGGGACCGTGTTCGATCTCGAGGTCGAGCGCGAGGTGCGCCTCTACGACGCCGAGCGCACCTGGAAGGAAGCCGGCGCGGTGGCGAAGAGCCGGTGCAAGGTCGTCGGCTTCGAGTCGCGCAACCGCATCATCAACCGGGGCGCCGTGCCCTGGCGGCACGACACCGGGCTCGTCTCCATCTGGATCGCCGGCACGTTCTCGCCGTCGCCGTCGACGATCATCGTGCTGCCGATCCGCGCCGGGCGCGAGGCCGAGCTTGGCCCCGCGGTCAACGACCAGTACTTCGGCCCGGTGCCGTCCGATCGATTGCGGGTCAAGGGCAACGCGATCTACTTCCGCGGCGACGGCCAGCAGCGCGGCAAGATCGGCGTCTCGCCCCGACGCGCGCGGCCGGTCCTCGGAAGCTACGATGCCGACCGCCAGGTGCTCACCCTGGTGACGTATTCGCTGCCCACTCTCGATCACGGGGCGCCCGAGTACGTGAACGCGCTGTGGGAGCATCAGCGCGAGCCCTACCGGGGCGACGTCCTCAACAGCTACAACGACGGCCCGCCCGCGCCGGGGCAAAAGCCCCTGGGCCCCTTCTACGAGCTGGAGTCGTCGTCGCCGGCCGCCGCGCTGGCGCCGGGCGAATCGGCCGAGCACGTGCACCGCACGATGCACTTCGTGGGCGCGCCCGCGGAGCTCGACGAGGTGGCGCGCGCGGCGCTCGGTGTCGGGCTGGCCGACATCACCTCGGCTTTTTCGCGGTGAGCCGGCGCCGGGCCCGCTGCGCGAAGAACAGCATGGTCACGCCGAACAGCAGCAGCACCAGCCCCCAGCCGAAGTTGACGTTGATGCCCAGCGAGTGCTCCTGGTAGATGCCGGGATCGGAGACCAGCCCGAAGCCGGCGAGCAACACGCCGAAGATCGAGAACATCAGGCCGATCGGCAAGCGAACGTCGAGAATCCATCGCAGGCGCCTCCTCCCTTTTTCGCGGTCACTTCACCAGAAGACGATGTTCAAGACCAGCGCCAGCGCCAGCATGATCGCCCCCAGCGTGGCGGGGCGCTTGTACCAGACGGTGTGCTCGTTCTCTTCTTTCGCCCGGGGCGTCAGCGAGTAGACCAGGCCGGCCAGCTCCTGGTCCGACTTGCGCTGCTTGGTGGCCAGCGAAACCGCCACGGTCCAGATGAAGCAGACCGAGAACGCCCAGATCGCGGTCCAGAAGTTCTGCGCCATCTCGCTGGGATAGTGGTGCGACACCGCGAGCCAGCCGCCCTTGAGCCCCACCTCCGCCCCCTTCGGCAGCGACAGACCGTGGTGGCCCGCGGCGGCCGCCGTGCCCGCCAGCAGGCCGAGGAAGGCGCCGTGGCCGGTGGTGCGCCGCCAGAACATCCCGAGCAGGAAGGTCGCGAACAGCGGCGCGTTCACGAACGCGAACACCAGCTGCAAGACGTCCATGATGTTGTTGAACTGCGCCGCCGCGTACGCGCACAGCCACGCTGGCGCCGATGCCCGCGATCGTGGCGGCGCGCCCGACGGCCAGGTAGTGGGCGTCGCTGGCGTTCTTGCGGATGTAGCTCTGGTAGATGTCGTAGGTCCAGACGGTGTTGAAGGCGGTGACGTTGCCCGCCATCCCGGACATGAACGAAGCGATCAGCGCCGTCAGCCCCAGCCCGAGCAGCCCGGTGGGAAAGTAGTGGGCGAGCATGGCCGGCACGACCATGTCGTAGTTGAGGCTGCCGCCCTTGCTGGGCAGCGAGAGGTGCGCGTCGCCGCTCGCGTGCAGCGCGATGGCCAGCATGCCCGGCAGGATGACCAGGAACGGGAAACAACATCTTCGGGAACGCGGCGATGATCGGCGTTCGCCGGGCCGAGTTCATGTTCTTGGCCGCCATGGCGCGCTGGATGACGAGAAAGTCGGTGCACCAGTAGCCGAACGACAGCACGAAGCCGAGGCCCATCGACGAGCCCGAACCACTCGACGCCCATCGGGTTCGACTCCGCCGAACCGGTGAACTTCCACGAGTGCGACCAGGCGCCCTCGGCCATTCCGTTGCGCGTGGCGACCACCGCGAGCCGGCTGGTGAGGCCGGACCAGCCGCCGACCTGCTTGAGGCCGAGCAGCACCAGCGGCAGGAAGCCGAACACGATGAGAAAGAACTGCAGCACTTCGTTGTAGATGGCCGAGCGCAGCCCGCCCATGAAGATGTAGACCAGCACGATCACGCCCGAGGCGACGATGCACAGATGGAAGTTCCAGCCGAGGATCGCGTGCAGCAGGGTCGCGAGCGCGTACATCGAGATGCCCGACGACATGACGGTCATGCACGCGAACGTCACGGCGTTGAACCCGCGGGTCTTCTCGTCGAAGCGCAGCTTGAGGTACTCCGGCACCGAGCGCGCCTTCGAGCCGTAGTAGAACGGCATCATGAAGACGGCCACGAACACCATCGCCGGGATCGCGCCCACCCAGTAAAAGTGGCTGGTCATGATCCCGTACTTCGCGCCCGAGGCCGCCATCCCCATCACCTCCTGCGCGCCGAGGTTCGCGCCGATGAAGCCCAGGGCACAGATCCAGGTCGGCAGCGCGCGCCCCGATTCGAAGAAGTCCTTCGTCCCGCTGACGCCCTTGCGCACCACGAAGCCGATGCCGAGGACGAACGCGAAGTAGACGACCAGCAAGCAGTAGTCGATGACGCCGAGGTGGATGATCATCAGGTTGCCGCCGCGCGTGGGAACGATGGGGACGATGGTGCCGAGCGTCGCGAGGCGCGAATTTACTACACCGGCTCGCGCGGAAGCGTATAGATTCGCCGCGCCAGCGAAGATAGAGTCGCGAGAAAGAGGGATCGATGTCGTTTCGTTTTGCTTACTCACGCGCGTCGATGGTTGGTTGTTCGGTGATGCTTTGTGGCCTCGCCTGGCTCGGGTGCGCGACCACTCAGTCCGGCGCCACGCCTGAGGAGCTCGTGCGGGCGCGCGGCCAGGCCGACCAGGGCGCCACCATCTACATGAACGAGTGCGCCAAGTGTCACGGCCAGCGGGGCGAGGGATTGGCGAGCTCTCCCGCGATCTTGGGCCCGGGCGCGCTGCCGGAGTTTCCGCGCACCACGGGGAGCGCCACCGATCCGACGGTCCTCGACCCCCAGATGATCCAGATCCAGGCGCAGACGCGGCCCGCCGGCGCGGCATCCCGCGATCCGATTCGAAACGCCGCGGATCTGTTCAGTTACACGATGAGGCATATGCCCAAGAGCCACGCGGATGAGCTTCTCAAGGAAGGCGACTACTGGGCCGTCGTGGGCTTCCTGCTCGCAGCGCAGGGCGCGAGCCTGCCGCCGGGCGGCATCGGCCCTGCAAATGCAGTCTCGATCCCGATTCCGCGGCGTTAGTCGGCCGCTGATCGAGGCGCGCGGATTTCATGAACCGTTCCGGACGCCGCACGCTACTGAGGAAACACTTGCCCCTTCACGCCCTGACATTTGAACGTTCGCGCACCGGCATTCGATTCGGGCGGCAGGCCCGAGGAACGCGCCTCGTGGTCGAGCTTCGATGATTCGTTTGAAAGATCGACGCTTGTTCTCCCGTCGCTTGTCCAGCTGCTTGTTCGTGTTGCCGCTCGCGCTGCTGATGCTGGCGGCTGGCGCGGCGCGTGCGGACCAGGCTGCGCCCGCCGCAGGCGCTGCGCCTCCCGCGCCAACCGATTCCTTGCCGGGATCGTCGGGCCCGCCCGGTCTGAGTTTGTCGCCGGAAGCGCCGCCCGTGCCGCCCGCGGCCGGCGGGAGGGCGCCTTCGTTTGGCGCGCCCAACCTCGAGAAGCCCTCGTCGTTTCGGATCGGCGGCCGGTTCTACGGGTGGGAAGCGGTCGGGGTTGGCAGCCGACCAAGCAATCCACCCGCGGGCTATTCCGGAAGTCCGCTGCACACGCCGCTGCTCTCGACGGGAAAGATCCCGTTCTGGGGCGGCGCGGGCGCGACGCTGAATCTGCAGTACGGCACCCGGTACGTGACCGCCTTCGCCAGCTACTACTTTCGCGTGAACCGCGCCGGAGTACAACGGCTACGTGAATCCGCAGCTCGGGCCGTCGTTCGGCCTCGCCTACCTGCTGTTCACGCCGCATCCCATCGGAACGCTGCGTTTGACATTCCGAGTCGGCTCGTTCGTCGAGGTGTACGCGGGACCTGGCCAGTGGGGCTGGGGCATCTTCGGGCCGCTGCTCGGCGCTGCGCGGCTACCGGCGAGACGACCAACGGCGAGTGGGACGTGACGCGCGACGTGCGCCTGACCTTCACGCACGGGCTGCTCGTCGTTCCGGGCGTGCCCGAGGACTTCGCCCGCGGCGACTACAACAGCTGGATCGAGACCGGCGTATCGAGCTACGTGCACCACGCCCACCTCGGGCTGGTTCTCAAGAATCAGTACATCTTCAGGCTGCACTACGCGGCGTCCTACGGAACCGACGAGCGTACGTACCTGAAGACGTTCCTGAACACCGCGCCGGCAGACGGCCAGTGGAACACCTATCTCGCCGAGGCGCGCTGGCAGGCCGACCCGTGGGGCCAGCTCGGGTTCACCGGCGGACGTCTACGATTTCAAACACGCCGCATCGGTCGGCGACGGTACCTGGTGGGCCGTCGACTGGACGCAAGGCGCCCGCGAGATGATCAACAAGTTCCTCGGACCGGGCAGCAACGGAAACGGTAAAGTCGCCGTGATCGGAGCGGAGTACAATTTCAGCCTCTCGCGCATTCTCTGGTCGCCGCGCAGCTTCAACGGCGACGCGCCGGACCTGCGGGTCGCCATCGCCGCGATGCTCACGCGCACCGTGGCGACCGATGATCCGAACTACAAGAACATCAACGGATACTACGTCGGCGGCGAGACCGAGTACCGGATGACGTCGCTGTTCAGCCTGACTTTCCAGGCCTACGGCGAAAGCCGTTACAGCTACCTCGGAAACTGGAGCGTCTACAGCGTCAATCCCGGGATCGCATTCCACACCGACTGGTTCAGCACCGATCGCATTCAACTGATCTACGGCCGGCGCTTTTACAGCCGCGCCGCGGACCCCAACTCAGCCCAGCCGCTGGATCGCAACATGATTGCGCTCGGCGGTTACATCACCTTTTGAACCGAGAGCGTTTGACGATGCAAAAAGTCCTTTCGATAACTCGAATCGTCGTCGCTTTGCTCGCCACGCCCGCGCTGGCCATGGCCGCGCAAGGTGACGACCTGGGGCCCCCGCGGCTTGGCCTCTCGCCCGGCGAGCCGCAAGTCCGCAGCGCGACTCCCGCGATCCCCTTCGGCGTTCAGCCGATCAACTCGAAGGAGTACGTGCTGGATTTCCACGGCTACTTTCTGCTGCCGGCCCGCCTCGGCCTGCACCAGCGCGAGAACCCGATGGTCGGACAGTCCAGCACGGTCCTTCACTCGCCGCCGCTCATTCCTCAGGACCTGCGGGACTTCGAGTACACCGGCGTCGTGCCCGGTCCCTGGCTGCAGCTCAATTTCATCTACGGCAACTCGACGGTGTCTGCCACCGCGATCCTGGCCGGCACCTCCGCCTCGGATGCGGCCGGCTTCTACAACCCGGTGGAGCAGTTCGGCGTGAACGACGCGTTCCTCACCTTGAACCTGACCAAGAGGGTCGGCTTCCCGCTGCAGCTGAACGTCGGCGCCTTCACCGGCCGCTACGGCGCGATGGGAACGTACGATGCCGGGCGCTACGGCACGCCGCTGATTGCGCGCACAAACACCATCGGGGAGACCATCACGGCGGCCTACAAGGTCGGCGAGGTGCTGTTGATTCTGGAGCAGGGGCTGGGTGGCCAGATGGCGCGGCCCCCGGCCGGTCTGGTTTCGGCGGGCTGGAATGACTTTGCGAACGCCAACGTTGGTTCGACCTTCGTCAACCACGCCCATCTCGGCATCGCTTACAGTCCGGTCGGTCGGCTCGGCCTGCATTATTTGACGGCCTGGACGCAGGACGACCTCACCAATGGTGGTCGAATCCCGGATGGCCGGATCACCGTGCTGGGCGCCGACCTCAACCTCGCCCTCGGGCGCGCCGGTCACTGGTACGTCGGCACGGCCCGGACGACGGCCACGAACGCGGCGCCGATCTCGGGCGCGATCGAGATCCTGAATGCGCGCGGCGGGCCCGAGCTCATGGAGCATTACCTCGGCCCGAACAGCAACGGCACCGGCACGCTCACCACGGTCGGCGCGCAGTACGATCTCAGCCTCGCGAGGCTGGTGTTCGGCGACTGGTACACGGGCGTCAGTCCGGAAATCCTGATCAGCTTGTTCGGCGTCGCAACGGCCGTCACCAGCCGTGATCCTGACTACGACGGTGTCTTCAAGGTGAAGGGGGGCGCCGAGGTCACCTATCTGTTTGCGTCATGGATGGGAGTCTCCGAGCGGGTCGATCACGTTCGCCAGGACGGCAGCGACTCGGCGAAAGCCTTCTCGAGTTATTCGTCGCGCCTGCTGTTCCACACCGGCTGGAAGAGCCGCGACGAGATCGCGCTGCAGTACTCCCACTTCGTGTACGGCAGTGCCGTGTACGTCAAGTCGGGGTATCCTCCGGTCCTGAATCCGGCCTTGAATCCGGACCGAGACGTCTTCTCGTTGACCGGCACCTTCTGGTGGTAGGAGCCGTATGGACATCAAGCGCGCATCGAGAACCGAGTTGCCGCCCGTCTCCGGGCTGTTGCTGTGGATTGCCGCGGGTTGCGCAGTCGGTTGCACCGCCTACCCGACGTTGAAGAACCTGCCGCTCGATTGCAGCGTCGAGGACAAGTACGAGTTTCAGTCCGTCGACATCTTCGAAACGGTCGGCCCGGGCAGCGGTGTCGGCATCTGGATGTCCGGTGACACGGCGACCCCGATTCAGAGCTCGGACGTGGAACCGCTGACCGACGGTGCTCGGTGCGGCAGCACGGCCGCCCTGGTGTTGCGGTCGGTCCACAACAACGATTGGGGCTCCCTGTTCGGCGACTACACTTTCGGTGGCCCCACCGGTCGGGATGAATCGATGTACGAGGGGATGTCGTTCTGGGCGCGCGCTCCCGGCAACACGACCAAGAGCTTCTCGATCCTGCTCGGCGACCCGAACACGACCTGCTTGAATACGGCCGACACGGTGACCGGAGCGTGCCCCCTCCCGGTTGGCGCCTACTGCAGGACTTACGCGACCGCCGACGGGGGGACCTCGCTTCCGATGGGGACGTATACCGATTCCAGCGGCAATATCATCTCGGGCACGACCACCTCGGCGCCGCCGGCCGATGCCTGTGGAAACGCCTACAGCACCGTGGTCGTGGTGACGACCGACTGGCAGCTCTACCTCATTCCGTTCGGCAAGTTCCAGCAGGCCAACACGCCGAATAAAGTGCCCAACGATGTTCTCACCAAGACTGGGCCGCTGCCCGAAACGGCGCTCTTGACGTCCACGCTGGTGAATCTCACGCTGCGGATTCCCAAGGAAGCGAATCTGGAGCTGTGGATCGATAACCTGGGTTTCTATCGAAAGAAGGGGCTGGCGTCCGGCAACGATGGGGGCGTCGATGCGCGGTAGATTGTCGCGGGATGGCCAACGGGCTGTGCTCGGCGGCGCTCGACCGCGGGGGATCCTGAGGACCGTTTGCCGGTCCGTTATATGTGAAAAGGGAGCGAGAACATGAACATGAATCATCGAACTTCGACGTACGTCATCATCTTTTGCACTCCTTTTCCTCGCGTGCGGGCTGGTGGCCTGCACGACCCAGGAGGCGCCCAGCCGGAGGCACCGGCGGCAAGACGACGGGCGGCACCGGAGGCAAAATTGCCGGCACCACCGGTACGGGCGGCGGGGCCGGCTCGTACGCCACGAATGATGGCGTGCTCTGTCCGCTTCCGATGCAGGCTCTCATCACCGACTTCACCGTCGTTCCCCCGGACGCCGGCGCTCCCTCGGATGGCGGCGCCGCGGACGGCGGCGCTGCGGATGCCGCCCCGGTCGCGACGAATACCGTCCACTTCGGTGGTGGCGCGACGCTCGGCGGCAGCGAGTTCGTTTATCCCACCGGCGGAATGTGGCCGGTCACTTCGGACGTGTCCGGCGGCAGCTGGCACATGACCGGCACCCTCGGCGACTACTCGGGCTTCGGGCTCTACTTCGACAATTGCAGCCGCGTCGATGCTTCGGCCTACTCCGGGATCTCGTTCACCATCTCCGGTCGCCACCGGCTGCCACCGGGGGGGATCGTCACCATGGACATCGCGACCTTGGACGATCAGATCGCCGCGTCCTGGCTCTTGGCCCACGGCGGCGGCACCCCCGCCGCTACCGACCCCGGCCGTTGCATTCCCGACGCCACGGCCACCAGCCAGTACAACCAGACCGATTGCGCCGATCCCACCAAGGTCATCACCGTCACCACGACGCCGACCAAGGTGACGATCCTGTGGACCGATTTCACTGGCGGAAAGCCGACAGCGGCGGTCACGCCGGGCGACATCATCGGCATCTATTGGTTCTTCCCGCCCCCGGTGGGAGCCGGCACCACGACCCCGACGACGTATCCGGTCGATATCACGATCGACGACCTCAGCTTCATCGCGCCGTGACGGACCGATCGGACCGGCCGGTTCACGCGGAGAATGGATCCAATGACGCCCAACTCGCGTAGGTTTGACGCGCTCATCGCCTGTGCATCGCTCGCCGTCCTCGCTCTGGGGACGGCGGGTTGCCTCTGCCCCCCTTGCCCCGGGACCGCCGGAGCCGCGCCGGCCACGGCAGCGACGGGGATGACCGCCATGGGGGCGGCGAACCCTCCCATGGGCGCAGCCAGTGCCACGCCGGTCGCCGAGGGCGGCCGGCTGGTCGTCTGGGACGGAGATGGGGCGGGGCCGGGCGCGCAGGGATGGGAGTCGTGTGACAAGGCGCCCAACTGCGTGGCGAAGGTCGGGCCGGATTCAGGCAGCGGCACCAATGGCAGCACCGGCCTCAAGCTGCACGGGCGAGGGGCCGGGGTTCATCGGCATGGGCTGGAACCTGTTCGGATGGTACCCGGAGACCGCGGGCGTCGACCTCACGCCCTACACCCATCTGACGTTCCAGATCCGCGTCGAGGCCAAGTCTCCCGAAGACGCGCCGGACCCTGGCTCCGTGGGGGTGTTGCTCGGGTGCAGCAAGAGCAAGAAGGACAGCGCCACGGCACTCGGTCGAGCGGTACGCGAAGGGATTCGAGGACGGCAAGTGGCACAAGGTCTCGATCCCGATCTCGACCTTCATCAAGGGGTCCGGCGCCCAGTTCGATCTGCAGTCGTTCTGGGAGTTCAGGATCGCCACCTGGAGCGCGGCGCCGCGCAACTTCGACCTCTACGTCGACGACATCGCCGCCGAAAAGCAGTGACCGCGGTCGTTCACGTCAGTCGCACCGGGGCGGCGCTCGGCTTGGCGGGCGGGGGCCGTCGCGGGCCGGTCCGGTTCGCGGCTGATTTGGTCGCGGCTGGCGCGGTTGCGGCCGTCGCGGTCGCCTGCCTCAGCAGCTCCGCGGCCTGCGTCGATACCGGGCCGCGCATCAAGCCGGGGGGACCGACGGCACTGACTTGCCAGGTGGCGGCGCCCGTACCTTACGCGGGCCCGGCGGCGATCCCCTCCGCCGACACGGCGGCGGGAGGACCGTACATGTGGAAGAACGCCGTCATCAAGGGGGGCGGCTTCGTCACCGGCATCATCATGAGCTCGGCGCTTCCTGATCTCATCGTTCGCGCGCACCGACGTCGGCGGCGCCTACCGTTTCGATCCGGCCAACCGGCGCTGGAGAGCGATCACCGATTGGGCCGGCCACACCGACGGCAGCTTCGCCGGGATCGAGAGCATCGCCGCGGATCCGATCGATCCCAACAAGGTCTACCTGGCCGCCGGGCAGTACCTCACCGCCGGTAACGGGTCGATCCTGAGCTCGACCGACATGGGGCAGACCTGGACCAGGAGCAGCATCGGCGCGGCCATGGGCGGAAACGCGGACGGCCGATCGATGGGCGAGCGGCTCGCCGTCGATCCCAATCTGCCCAGCACCTTGTACTTTGGCTCGCGCAACGCGGGCTTGTGGAAGAGCACCGACTCTGCGCAGACCTGGACTCGTGTCGGCTTCCCGACGCCCGGCGTGACCAATGACAGTGGGGGGTCGGGCTACGGATTGACGATCGTGGTCTTCGATCCGACGAGTGGCTCGCCAGGCAGCCCTACACCGACGATCTACGTCGGTGTCGGCGTGAACCCCGGGAACGCGCTTTACCGCTCGCTCGACGCGGGCGCGACCTGGGAGCCGGTCGCCGGATCGCCCCCGGGATGATGCCGCATCACGCGGTGCTCGATGGGTGCGGCAACCTCTACCTCGCGTACAACAACAATTCAGGCCCAGCAACGTCACCTTCGGCGCGGTTTGGCGATACAACACGGTGAGCGACGCCTGGACAGACGTGAGCCCGGGCCCTGAGGCGAAGTACCGGTCCGGGGGCTTCGGCGGAATTGCGGCCGACGCCGCCCATCCGGGGACGCTTGTCGTCACGACGCTCGACAACTGGAGTCCCGGCGGGATCTATCGGACCACCAACGGCGGAGCGAGCTGGGTGGCGGTGGTTCCACCGATGCAGCGGGATGTGGCGGGCGCGTCCTGGCTCTATTGGCACACCAGCAACCTGCCGGCGATGGGGTGGATGGGCGACGTCGAGATCGATCCCTTCAATCCGTCGCGCGCTCTTTACGTCACGGGGCAAGGCATCTGGTCGAGCGATGACATCACCGCCGCCGACAGCAGCGCTCCGACGCACTGGACCTTCGACGACGACGGGCTCGAAGAGACCGTGGCGCTCGACATCGCCAGCCCGCCGTCGCCGACGGGTGCCACCGTGCTGAGCGGCGTCGGCGACATCGCCGGGTTCCGGCACGACGACCTCGACGTCTCTCCTCCCGGCGGCATGTTCGCCAACGCCGGTCTTCGGCAATACGCAGAGCCTCGATTTCGCCGAAGGCGCGCCGGACATCGTCGCGCGGGTGGGCACGAGCTCCTCGGGCGGGCGGACCGGCGCTTACTCGACCGACGGGGGCACGACCTGGACCCCATTTGCCACCAGCCCGGCGGCAACCGGGACGATGGCAACGGCCCAGGGATCGATCGCGGTCTCGGCCGACGGCGCGACGTTCGTGTGGGCGCCACCCGGGGGCACGACCCTGGGCGCCGGCGTGCCCTCCTACTCGCGGGATCGCGGCGCCACCTGGACCGCCAGCGTCGGGCTCACCGCGGGCGCGCGGGTTGCCGCCGACCGCGTCAACCCCGCCAAGTTCTACGCGGGCCGGGGCGCGCGGATGTACGTCAGCACCGACGGCGGGGCGACGTTCATGCAGGCCACGACGTCCCCGTCGGGCGGGCGGCCGCGTCCGGTGTTTGGAGTCGAGGGGGATGTTTGGGTCACGACGAACAACAGCCTGCTTCGCTCGCAGGACTCGGGCGCGACCTACGCGGCCGTGCCGCAGGTGAACGGCGCGACCGCGGTCGGTTTCGGGATGCCCGCCCCGGGGCAGAGCTACCCGGCCGTGTACCTCGCGGGCTCCATCGGAGGGCGTCTGGGGCACGTACCGCTCCGATGACGTTGGCGATCACCCCGACGGCGTCGGCGTGACCTGGCAGCGAATCGATGACCCGCAGCACCAGTTCGGAATCATCAACTGCCTGACCGGCGACCCGCGCCGGTACGGCCGCGTTTATCTCGGCACAGATGGGAGAGGAATCGTCTATGGCGACCCGCAACCGCAACAGATAAGAACGCGCGTACTCCCAAGAGTACGGCGACGACGGTGAAGATCTGGGCGATGTCGCTGGCGGGGATCGGCGCAGTCTTGCTGCAACCCGGCTGCAAATCGGTGTGCACGTGCACCGTGCCACCCGAGACGCCCGGCACGGCCGTGGCGACGGCCGCCACGGCTCAGCCCGCCGCGGCCACGCCAACCCCGGCGGCGGCAGCCGGCGGCGGCGGCCTGGCCGGCAGCGTGAAATACAACTGGAAGAACGTCGTCATTCTCGGCGGCGGCTTCGTCAGCGGCGTCGTCTTCAGCCCGATCGAGAAGGATCTCGTCTACGCCCGCACCGACGTTGGCGGCGCGTACCGGTGGAATCCGGCGGACAAGACCTGGATCCCGATCACCGACCACCTCGGACGCGACTCGAACTTTCTCGGCATCGAGAGCCTGGCGACCGATCCGGTCGACCCCAACAAGGTCTACCTGGCCGCGGGCACGTACACGGGATCGTGGGTTGGCAACGGCGCCATCCTGCGTTCGAACGATCGGGGCAACACCTGGCAGGTGACCGACATGCCGGTCAAGATGGGCGGCAACGAGAACGGCCGCTCGATGGGCGAGCGCCTGGTCATCGACCCCAATCTGCCGAGCATTCTCTACTTCGGCTCGCGCAAGGGCGGGCTATTGAAGAGCGCCGACGCGGGCGCGAGCTGGGAAAAGGTCGGCGGCTTCTCGGCCACCGACAACGACAAGGGGATCGGCATTCCGGTCGTCGTTTTCGACAAGGCGAGCGGCGCCAAGGGCAAGCCGACGCCGATCATCTACGCCGCCGTCGCCAACAACCAGGGCTCGCCTCTACCGCAGCACCGATGGCGGCGCGACCTGGAAGCTGATGCCGGGCCAACCCACCGGCGTGATGGTCAGCCACGCGGCCTTCGACAGCACCGGCGCGCTGTACCTCAGCTACCAGAATGGCCCGGGCCCGAACGACGTGAGCGACGGAGCGGTCTGGACGTACCAACCAAAGCAGGAGAAGTTCATCGACATCACGCCGGCCGCCCCCAAGGGCGAGGACAAGTTCGGCTACGGCGGGCTGTCGCTGGACGCCGCGCACCCCGGGACCCTGATGGTCAGCACCATCGACCGATGGAGCCACGGCGACGAGGTTTATCGAACGACCGACGGCGGCAAGACCTGGAAGGCGCTGCTGCCGAAGGCCGTCCGCGACGACGCCGGCGCGAAGTACCTCTACTGGCACAAGAGCGAGCCGATCGGACGGGGCTGGATGGGCGACATCGACATCGACCCCTTCAATCCGGGGCGGGCGATGTACGTGACCGGCGCCGGGCTCTGGGCGACCGACGACGCGAACGCCGCCGATACGTCGGACAAGCCGACCCACTGGACGTTCTTGAACCGCGGGCTCGAGGAGACGGTC
Source organism: uncultured Pseudomonadota bacterium (assembly GCA_963778795.1). GTDB lineage: Bacteria > Myxococcota_A > Polyangia > Fen-1088 > Fen-1088 > DASRQZ01. Next base: position 1,803,593 of record CAVZVU010000001.1, read on the forward strand.
ATCAAAGGCCTGGTCAGCCCACCTGCCGGACCGCCGTTGCTGAGCGCGATGGGCGATCTCTGCGGGTTCCGGCACGACGATCTGAACGCGCCCTCCGCGGGCGGGATGTTCGACAACCCGCTGTGCGGCTCGGCGAGCGCAATCGATGTCGCCTGGGCCAAGCCGGACGCCGTCGCGCGGGTCGGCTGGGACGACAAGCAGCGATGGGGCGCCTCGTCGCTGGACGGGGGCAAGACCTGGACGCCGTTCAAGACCGTGCCCAAGGGCAAGGGCGCGGGCTCGATCGCGGTGTCGGCAGACGGTTCGGCCTTCGTGTGGGCCCCGCTGGAGGGGCCGGTGGTTTTCTCGAAGGACCAGGGCGCGACCTGGGCGCGCGCCGAGGGGCTTCCCAACGCGGAGGCCTCTCCGGATTGGGCGCCGGTTCCGTTCCGCCCGGCCGCCGACCGCGTGAACGCCAAGAAGTTCTACGTGCTCGACGCCCGGGGCGGGCAGGCGTACACCAGCGTCGACGGTGGGGCGCACTTCACCCCTTCGCCGACCGGGTTGCCCAACCTTCCCGAGTACCAGTTCAGCTCCGCGTCGGCGCAGGCCACGCCCGGCATCGAAGGCGACGTGTGGCTCACCAACTTCAGAGAGCTCAATCACTCGACCGATTCGGGCAAGAGCTATGAGTCCATCTCCGGCGTGAGCGAGGCGTACGCGCTCGGCTTTGGCAAGCCGGCCGCCGGCAAGACCTATCCGGCGCTGTATCTCATCGGCAAGATCGGCGACGTGACCGGCTTCTTCCGCTCCGATGACGCCGGCGCCAAGTGGGTCCGCATCAACGACGATCAGCACCAGTACGGCTTCTGCACCATCATCACCGGCGACCCGCGCGTGTATGGCCGCGTCTACGTGGGAACCGGCGGCCGCGGGATCGTGTACGGCGAGCCGTAGCGCCAGGTTCGAAGTTGCAGCTCGTTCTCTCGGGAATCGCCCGGTGGCGCCGGGCGCTCCTGGGCGCGTTGGCTCTGGCCAGCACGGTCGGATTCGCGCTCGCGCGGGCCGGCAGCATCGCCGCGCAAACGCCGTCGCCGGTTCGGAATTTTCCGTACCTCGATCCGACCAAGCCTCTCGACGCGCGCGTCGAGGACCTGCTGGCCCGGCTCACGCTCGAGGAGAAGGTCGGCCTCGTCCACGCCAACGGCAAGTTCCGCGCGGGCGGCGTCGAGCGGCTCGGCGTGCCCTACCTGTGGACCGCCGACGGACCGCAGGGCGTGCGCGAGGAGCTGGGCGTCGACTCGTGGGAGCCGGCCGGCTGGACGAGCGACTTCGCGACCGCGATGCCGGTCGGCATCGCCCTCGCGTCGACCTGGAACACCGAGCTGGCGCGAGGCCTACGGCCGCACGGTCGGGCGACGAGGCCCGCGCGCGCGGCAAGCACGTGATCCTCGGCCCCGCGCTGAACATCCAGCGGACGCCGCTGTGCGGCCGCAACTACGACTACTTCGGCGAGGACCCGTGGCTCGCCGGCCGCATCACGGTCGGCTACGTGAAGGGCATGCAGGCCGAGCAGACGATCGCCTGCCTCAAGCACTACGCCGCCAACAACCAGGAGCAGGACCGCGGCTCGATCGACGTGCAGGTGGACGAGCGGCCGCTGCGCGAGATCTACCTGCCGGCGTTCGAGGCGGGCGTGCGCGAGGGCGGGGCGCTCGCGGTGATGGGCGCCTACAACAAGGTCCGCGGCGAGCACGCCTGCCACAACGACTACCTGCTCAACCAGGTGCTCAAGCGCGAGTGGGGCTTCGCGGGCGGCGTCATCTCCGACTGGGGCGGCACCCACGACACGCGCGAGGCCGTGCTCAAGGGCCTCGACCTCGAGATGGGCACCGGCAAGCCCTACGAGCAGTACTTCCTCGCCGGCCCCTTCCTGGCCGGGCTGAAGGACGGCACGTTCCCGATCGTCGGTGCTCGACGACAAGGTGCGCCGCAACCTGCGCATGCTGATCGCGTCGGGCGCCCTCGACGGCCGCCGGCCCGGCACGATCAACACCAAGGCGCACCAGGACGTCGCGCGCCGCGTCGCGCAGGAGGGGATCGTCCTGCTCAAGAACGAGCCTCCGTCCGTGCTGCCGCTCGACCTCGCGAAGCTGAAGACGATCGCGGTGATCGGCGACAACGCCGTGCGCCGCTTCGCCGCGGGCGGCAACGCGGCCGGCGTGAAGGCCTTCCACGAGATCACGGCGCTCGACGGCATCCTGGCGCGCGTGGGCGGCCGGGCCGACGTCGTCTTCTCGCAGGGCTACCGGCAGCCGCGAGCCGCGCCGCGACGGCCCGCGCGACCTGGCCGGCGTGCGCACGAGCGAGCTGACCGCGGCGTCGCCCGAGGAGGCGAAGGAGCTGGCCGACCGCGCCGTCGAGACCGCGCGCCACGCCGACGCCGTGCTCTTCGTCGGCGGCCTCACCCACCAGGCGGGCGCCGACGACGAGGGCGTCGACCGCCGCGACCTCTCGCTGCCCGCGCACCAGGACGAGCTCATCGCGCGCCTCGTCGAGGCGAACCCGCGCACCGCCGTGGTGCTGATCGCGGGCTCTCCGGTCGACATGACCGCGTGGCTCGCGAAGACGCCCGCCGTGCTGCAGGCCTGGTACGGCGGCTCGGAGGCCGGCCACGCGCTCGCCTCGGTCGTCTTCGGCGACGTCAGCCCGTCGGGCAAGCTGCCCTGCACGTTCCCGAAGGCGCTCGCCGACTCGCCCGCCCACGCCGCCGGGCCTCGCCCGCCAGTTCCCCGGCGAGGGTGGCAAGGTCTGGTACGACGAGGGCCTGCTGGTCGGCTACCGCTGGAACGACGCGAAGGCGCGTCGAGCCGCTCTTCCCGTTCGGCCACGGTCTGAGCTACACGCGCTTCCGTACGCGGAGCTGCAGTCGAAGCTGACCGCCGGTCGCCGACGGCCCGAGCGCCACGCTCTCGCTCCAGCTCACCAACACCGGCGAACGCGAGGGCGCCGAGGTCGTGCAGGCGTACGTGCGTCCGGTGAAGCCGCCGGTCGCGCGGCCCGAGAAGGAGCTGAAGGCCTTCGCGAAGGTCCTGCTCAAGCCGGGCGAGACGAAGACCGTCACCCTCGCCCTCGGTCCGCGCGCCTTCGCCTACTACGACCCCGACGCGAAGGCCTGGCGCGTCGCGAAGGGCCGCTACGAGCTGCTGGTCGGCGCCAGCTCGCGCGACATCCGTCTCACCGGCAGCGTCGAGGTGACGACCTCCACGCTGTTGAAGTAACCGCGCGCTCCCCCCGCGCTCCCCCCGCCTATCCCCGCCTATCCCCTCGCCCCGGGCCGCCGGGGAGAGGGTGAGGGTGAGGGGGCCGTCGACGAAGGAGACGAGAATCCGAAGAAGAAGAACATCCGACGACGTCAGTCGACGCTGGGGCGTGGGGTCGCGGGCGTGGTCGTCAGCCGGAGAGCGGCGGGGGCGAGGCCGGGGCCGCGGGCGGCAAGGTCGAGGGCGCCCGGTAGCTTCGTGGTCCGGACGATGATCTGGGCGAAGCCGTTGAAGGTGCTGCGGCTCCACCTGGGCGCCGGCGGCTCGTCGTAGAGCCGCAGCCCGACGCCTTGGTTCAGGCCGGCGGCGGCGCCGTAGTTGGCGATCGCGACCGCGACCGTGTTGGCGCCGGGGTGAAGGAGAGCTTTCGCGTCGTAGACCGAGGGCGCCCGCGGGTCGCCGCCGGGCCCGATGAGCTTGCCGTTGATGAACACGCGGCCGTCGCCGTCGATCTTGCCGAAACGGAGCTCGACGGCGTACGCCGCGAGGTCGGCGGAAGTGACGTTGAACGTGGCGCGGAAGAGCGCGCGCTCGCGCGGGCCGAGCGGGCCGCTCGCGCGGCCGACGTCGGTGGCCTGCCAGGTCGAGTCGTCGAAACCAGGGTTGGCCTCCGGGATCTTCTCGGCGTACGGGTCGGCGATCTTCCTCCAGCGCCATCCGTCGATCGGTCGAGCCCGTGCCGCCGGGGCGCCGACGAAGACGTCCGGTTCGTGGGAGGTGGGATCGCCGTTGCCGACACCGACGATGCGGCCGGGGCCGCTGAGCGTGAACTCGATCGGGACGTTGGCCGTGGGCACGACGCGACCCTGCGCGTCCACGGCGGCGACGGTGACGACGGCGACGTCCTCGCCGTCGGCCTGGAGCTCGGCGCGGTCGAGGGTTCCCGGCTGATACGTCAGACGGATCGCGGCGGGGGCACCCGTGGTCTCGACGCGGGTCTCGGCCACGACGGCGCCGTCGCGGAAGGCGCGGGCGGCGAGCGCGCCGGGCGCATACTTGACCTTCCACTTCAGTTCGGAGAAGGGCGCCACCTTCTGTCGGCCGAGGCTCTGGCCGTTGAGGAGCAGCTCGATCTCCTCGGCGTTGCTGTAGGCGCGAACGTCGATCTCCTGACCCTCACGACCTCGCCAGTTCCAGTGCGGCAGCAGGTGAACCATCGGCCGCTCGGTCCACCACGACTGATAAAGCCAGAAGTTGTCCTTGGGAAAGCCGCAGGTGTCGAGGATGCCGAAGTGGGAGTTGATGCACGGCCATTGATAGGGCGTGGGCTCGCCGCGGTAGTCGAAGCCGGTCCAGACGAAGCCGCCCGAAAGCCACGGGCGCGTGCCGAAGAAGCTGGCCCACTGCTTGGCGGTGTTGGACCAGTCGGTCTGGTTGTCGTCGTACGCGCTCATGTAGCAGCGAGCGGCGTCGGTGGCGTAGATGCCGCGGGTGGTGATCGTGCTGCCCTGCTCGCTGCCGACGTTCGGTTGGTCGGGGTGGGCGGCGTGGTAGGCGTCCATGCGATCGACGCCGATGCGGTAGCTCCAGCCGCGCACCTCGATCACCTCGTTGATGCCCGCCTGTTCGTTGCCGGCGGTCGAGTTGTAGGTGACGGGGCGCGTGGGATCGAGGCGCTTGATGAGGGCCTGCATGGTGGCGGCGGTGCGCTTGCCGCTGGGCGTGCCCTGGGTCGTGAACTCCTCGTTGGCGAGCGACCAGATGGCGACGCTGGCGTGGTTGCGATCGCGGCGCACCAGGCGCTCGAGGCGATCCAGGTTCACACCGTCGCTTCCCAGCAGGCGGCTTTCGTCCATCACCAGAAGGCCGATGCGGTCGGCGGCGTCGAGGAGCTCGGGCGTGGGAGGATTGTGGGCGGTGCGGTAGGCGTTGCTGCCCATCTCCTTGAGCCGCTCGAGGCGGAACGCTTGCAGGCGGTCGGGCAGGGCGACGCCGACCCCCGCGTGGTCCTGGTGGTTGCAGGTGCCGCGGATGACGTAAGGGCGGCCGTTGAGCAGGAAACCCCGCTTGGCGTCGAAGGCGAACGTACGCAAGCCGAACGTGGTGGCGACGCGATCGACGACTCGACCCCCGACCTCGACGGTGGTGATCAGCTGGTAGAGGCGGGGGCTCTCCGGCGACCAGAGGGCGGGGACCGCGACGGGGGCGGATTGGGTGACGTCGGCGGTCGCGGCGGCGGCCACCCGGGCCGGGCGCCGCGCGGTGGCGACCGACTGGCCGTCGGGGCCGACGATGGTCCAGCTCACCTGGGCGTCGGCGGGGACGGCCGCGGCGTTGGCGAGGCGGGTCTCCATCCAGACCTTGGCGGGACCACCGGGCGTGTTGTTCTTGAAGGCGCGTGGGGCGGAGGCGGCTCCGCCGCCGGAGCCCATCGCGGGAGGGCCTGGGAACCCTCTCAGGGTTCCCGGATTAACGATCCGTGGACGAACACGCCGTCGGGGGCGATGGCCAGCGGGCCGGTCTTGACCAGCCAGGTATGGCGGTAGATTCCGGCGCCCTCGTAGAACCAGCCCTCGTTCTCGGTGGCGTCGACCCGCACCGCCACGACGTTGCGCCCGCCGGGCTCGGCGACGTCGGTGATGTCATAGCGGAACGAGCTGTAGCCGCTCTCCTGGTGGCCGACGAACCAGCCGTTGACGAAGATGGTGGCGTCGCGGTACGCGCCGTCGAGCTCTAGCCAGAGGCGCCGGCCGGCGTCGGTGGCGGGCAAGGTGAAGGTGCGCCGGTACCAGGCGACGCTGTTCTTGGGAAATTCGGCGCCCAGCGCCTTGAAACCGTGCCCCGCGTCGGCGTGCGGATCGAATGGCAGCTCGACCGCCCAATCGTGCGGGAGGTCGACGCGGCGCCAGCTCGCGTCGCTGAACACGACGCTGGCGGGACCCATGCCGGTGCCGGACTTCGCGAGGTTCTGGCCGATGCCCCATTCATTGCCGAGGTGGAATTTCCAGCCGAAATCGAGGAGCAAACGCTCGCGGGGGGCGGGGGCGTTCGTGTCCGGCGCGGCCAGCGCCAGCGCTTCCGGGATCTGCGGGACAATCGGGGCCAAGAAGAATAAGAAGAAGAATAAGAGGAAGGGCGAGCGGAAGCGGAGGACGAAGCGAGCGCGGAAAGAGTTGTTCATGCGGTAGCTCCGGCGTTGAGTCGCCGCACTATATCGAAATGAGCTGATTTGTCGTTTCGTCGCTGCTGCAGTGGGTGCCGAGGATCGCCTGCACGGCCGGGGAACAACGGGAAGAGCCGTCATCTCCACGAGCGATTCGACCAAGGTCATGAAGCTGGATCCCGATCCGGACACCGACAGCTACTACGCGGTGAACGTCAATCGCGCCCGCACCGAGATTTATGCGGTCTCTGGCGGGTCGACCACCGCCTACGTCTATCGCGGCACGCCCCCGGCCCCCGTTCCGGCCCTGTCGTCGGCGGGCGTGGCGTTGCTGGTGCTCGCCCTCGCGCTGGCGGGCGGACGGCTCGCGCGCACCCGGCGCGCCTCGATTTCGTCATCACCATCAGGGGGCGGGCTTGGCCCCGCCGGGCCGCGCCTCCCCCGCAGGCGTCGAGGCCGGCGCGCCGGCGTGTCTAGCGCCGCCGGGGCCCGTCTCGGCCGCGCCCAGCGCGGCCATCATCCGCCGGAACAGGCTTCTGAAGCGCCGACGCCGTAGAAATCCCACCGGGAGCAGCGACGAAACGATCAGCCAGCCGTTGCGCCGAACGAAATCCAGTGCAGCCAGCACCGGACTTGCCTCCAGGCGAATCGCGCCGATCGCGCCGTCGGCCCGCAACAGCGACAGCTCCGCGCCACCGGGAGCGCTGTGAATCATGAAGTCGACGCGCGCCAGGCAGATCGGATCGCGGCAGGAAAAGCGCAGCGGGATCTCGCTGGCGATCGCCCCGTGCAGATCGACCTGAGTCTCTGTCGATGGTAGCAACCGGATGTCTTCCGGTCCGCTGCGGCCCGCGCAGGAGGTTCTCGTCGCTAGCAACGTCACCGGCGCCCCATCGAAGATCGCCGCGGGGAGATCCAGCCGGTACGAGCAAGCGACGTCGTCGATGGTGATCGACCTACGCGCCACGCGTGCCATCAGCTGGGTCGGCACCCGCCAAATTACGATCGCCGCCGCGACGACACAGGCCCAGATGAGGGCGTCGGGGACGGCGCGCCGTGGTGACTCCGGCGGCGGCTCGACGTTGCGCAGGATCCAGCGGCGCGCCAACGGGACGGCGATCCGTTCCCGCCCCCGGTCGCGTTCGATCAGCTGCAGCTGCTGGCAGCGCAGGAACGCGCGTTCCAGCTCTCCCGGTGGCGTGGTCGCTTCCCGCGGGACGCCGCGCATCGCGTGCACGGGGTTCCGAGGGGCGTCGCGCGCCACGATCGCCAGCAGCTTACGCTCGACCAGCGTCAGCCAGGCGAATCCGTCGAAGAGGCGCTGATCGGACGCCAGGGTGTCGAGCGCACTTTCGATGTCGGCGCGGGCGCCACTCATAGCTCGCCGCCCCGCCGACTCGGTCGCCGCTGCGTGGTACCGGGCGGCGATCAGGCTGCAGAGCTTGCGAACCAGATCGATGTTGCCGTGGCACTCGCGTAGGATCCGTCGCATCATCCGCCGCGAGAACGCGAAATTGAGCTGCGTGCCGATCTGATTGACCAGTTCCTCGCCGAAGAGTGCATCGATTCCCCCGATGCGCACCAGCGTGACCTTGTCGTAGAGGGGGTTTCTCCAGCCGTCGATCTCGGGCAGTTTCAGCAGGTAGGTGTGGACACCCGAGAGGAGCAGCCGCGCACGCTTCGCGGCCAGAACCTCGGCCAGGAAGTCGAGAAACGCGCGGCAGGGCTCCGACTGGCGCTGCCCGTCAGCGCAACCGGCGATGATCCAGTCGACGTCCTCCAGCACCAGAACGACGCGGTGGTTCACCTCGTGCGGCTCGGGGCCGCGGAAGGACACGTCGCCCGCACGAATGGCGCGCCACCGGTCGGTCTTGGGCAGTCCCGCCAGCGGTATCGCCTTGGCCAGCTGGGTCGCGAAGGCTCCGAGGCGGCCGCTGAAGGCTCGGCCGCTTATCGTCTCGAAGACGGTGTCCTCGACGCTGTACTCGGCTTGAGCGATCAGGCTGGTCTTTCCCGCGCCCGGCAACCCCGACAACAGCACTCCCGACCCCGGCTGGGCCAGCGCGCGGACGATGTCGCGCTGCTCGGCGCCCATGCCGATGTAGCGCTCCGGTTCGACGACGCCGCCCTTGTGGGTCGAATGAAATTCAATGAACCGGCTCTCGAACCATTTCCTCTCGCGGCGCTCGCCCAAGGCCCGCCGGATGTCGACGACCCAGCAGGGGACCACCAGCGCGTTGAACGCGCGTTCGAGATGAATCAGGCGTTCGCGCGCCCCTTTGCCCAGCGTGTCGAAGTCGGCTATGGCGAGCACGATCTTGCGCCGTTCCCGATCGAACCGGCGCAGCTTGGCGACCAGCGGCGACGCGCACGAGAGGAACGTCCTGGTCCCTAGCGGCGCGCCCTCGCCGATCTGGTTGCTTTCCGAGAGAAACACCGCCAGGAACTGATCGCTCGTGTGCTGCGAGAACTGGGGATCGCTCAGCTCGACGACCCCGTCGCCGCCGGAGAGGACCCTCCCGAACAGGGAGGTCAGGAAGCGCGTGATGTCGGCGGTGTAGCTACTCAGGTGGTTGGGCACCGGGCCGATGACCGGCGCGGCAGGGCGGGGAGCCGCCTTCGCGCTCTCTACGTCGACCAGGTTCGCGCCCGGGATCACCATCGTCGCGCCCAGCGGGCGCCGCGCGAGGTCGGGACCCGAAGGTGAGGGGAGGGCGCGGCCGACCGGTGACGCCGCCGACGACGAGGCGAGCGGGGCGAAGAACCGCGGCTCACCCTTGCCCCAGGCCTCGCGCGTCGCGGACGAGGCAAAGGGCAACAGCGCGTCGGCGAAATCGGAGACCCGGGCGTAGCGACGTTGCGGTTCGTATTCCAGCGCACACAGGAGCCGGTTCTCGAGCTCTGCCGAGATCTCTTTCCGGTACAGCGTTGGGGGATCGATCGCACGGGACGCGATCCGCCGCAGGATCTCGTCGCCGCTGGTTCCACCGTGGACCGGCCGCCCCGTGAGGCATTCGATAGCGACCAGCGCCAGGTTGTACTGGTCGGTGCGCTCATCGATGTGTGGTGATCCGGCGGCCTGCTCGGGTGACATGTACGCGAGCGTGCCCATCGCGTCCATGCGCATGGTGCGCTCGACGCCCGCCGGTTGAGCCTCCCGCACCTTCGAGATCCCGAAGTCCAGCACCTTGGGCACCAGCACGCCGTCGCGCTGGACCACGACGATGTTGCCCGGCTTGATGTCCCGGTGAATGACCCCGACGGCGTGGCCCGCCATGACAGCGGAGAAGACCGGCAGCAGAAGGTCGATCGTGAATTCGATCGACTTCAGGCCGTCCTGGACGAAGATCCGGTCGAGCGTCCGGCCCAGAAGCAGCTCCATCGCGATGAAGTGGTTGCCGTGCTCGTGGCCGGCGTCGTAAATCTCGACAACGTTGGGGTGCTTGATGCGCGAGGCGGCGACCCCCTCCAGCCGGAACCGGTCGATTGCTTGCGGCTGGATCAGGGATGGCGACAGCACCTTCAGCGCGACGTCGCGGTCCAGCTGGCGATGATGCGCCCGGTACACCGACCCCATGCCGCCGGTGCCGATGTGGCCCAGGATCTCGTACGCCCCGAAGATGGTTCCGGGCTCGAATGCCGAAGGCCACCCCGGACCAGTATCGCCAGCCTCCACGCACCCGATGCAATCGCAGGAGACTCGACGTGTCAACCAGCGCGCGTCGAGCCCCCGGACGCTCCCGACACCGCTCCCAGGTTGATCTCCGGTCCCGACACCGCACCCAGGTTGATCTCCGAGGCGGTCGCACGAAAGAACCGTCCGTCCGGACGGCCACTGTCCCGAATCCGGTCGGGCAGCGACGAGGAATCAACCGCTTAGGTGGATTCGTTCGTCCACTGGTCCAGACACGATCCGTGCCATACCTCGGAGCGACCTGGCTCGGAAATCAACCTGGGAGCGGCCGCACGAGCGGAAATCAACCTGGGAGCGGCCGCACGCGCTGAAATCAACCTGGGAGCGGCGCACGGGATCAAGAACCGGTGGCCGCAGGCGCCTAGTGAACACCGTCCTCGCGGGTCCTCACCGCTCGGAATTGGAACAGCAGCAGGAGATCGTAGACCGCTTTGAGCGCTCCCCCGATGACCAGGGGCCAACCGAAGGTCGTCTTCTCGAGAAGCACGCCGGTGATGAGGGGGGCGAGCCCGGCCGCCAGGCTGCGGGGCACGTTCGTCACGCTCGATGCGGCCGCGCGTTCTTCGGGCGGTACGACTGCCATCACGAACGCCTGCCGGGCCGGGACGTCCATCTGGGAGACTGCCATCCGGAGGAGGAGGCAGGCGATGCTGAGTGGCGCGTTCGGCATCAGCGCCGCGAGGATCAGGAACAGGTTGGCGGGCAAGTGCGTGTAGACCATCGTCCGGATGAGGCCGATTCGGGCCGCCACGCGCGGCGACAGCACCTGGGAGAACGCGCTCAGGGTGCCGGCGACGAAGAACACCGCCGCGGTCGTCCGCTCGTCGAGGTGGAACCGGCGGTAGAGCCAGAGGACGAGCAGCGACTGGACGACGAAACCGCCGCCGAAGGAGTCGAGGCTGAACAGCGCCGCCAGGCGCAGCACGATGGCGCGTGACTCCGCCAGCGGACGCCCGGCCCGCTTCGCCGGATGGACCTCCAGCGCGGGCGAGAGCTGGGCGTAGATGATCGCTGCGACGATCGCGCACAGGGCGTAGAACACGAACACGCCTCGCTGCGCCCTGAGGAGCGCCACACCCCAGTGAGAGGCGACGAACGCCGGCACCCCGCTGGCAAGCGCGCCCACCGCCCCCGCCAGCGAGCCGACCAAGTTGTACCAGGCGAAGGCCATCGTCCGCGCGGGGCCGCTGACCGTGTGGGCGAGCGCAGCCTGCTCCGTTGGTAGGAACAGGCTGACGTCGCCGGAGGAAGGGTTCAGGGTTCCAGCGACCGCCACGACCATCAGCGGCCAGAACGTCGTGAGCCCGGCAAAGCCGATCCCCGTGAGGAGCATCAGCGCCGCGGCGCCGAGCAGGATTCGCCGGCGCGAGAGACGGTAGCCGAGCAGCCCGACGCCGAGCGTGACGGCCGCCGAGCCCAGCAGGGTTCCGGTGACCAGCGCACCAACCTGGATCGCGCCGAACCCGAGCCCGGTCAAGTATGTGGCGAGAGCTATGCTGACGACGCCGTCGGCCAAGCCGCGGATGCCCCGCGTGAGGAAGACCTTGCGCGCGTCGGTCAACGCCACCTCGACAGCTTACTTGCCCCCAAGACACCGCCGCGACACATCGCGGCCTTGCGGTCGCCACCCCGTTGAAGATTCGTCACTTTGGCAGGCGTATCCCCGGACTCTGCGCGCAAAGCCGGCACTTCGTGCGATGGCATGATCGTCGCAAAAAGACCGGGTGACATGAAAACCATCACGCCCCGGCGCATCCGCCTCGCGTGCGCAGTGCTCATGACCCTCATCGCGCTGCCTGCGCAGGCCCAAGAGGCCATCGCCGCCCCGCCCGACCCCGCCCTATCTGTTCGTCTGCGCGCGATGTTGCCGGTGACCAGTTTCATGAACATCAACGCGGGCGGAACCGGCAGCCAGATTGGAGTCGGCGTCGCTGGGTTGTCGTTCGGTGCCGAGCTCTGGCACCTCTGGGCGGTCGAGGCGGGAGCGGGCGCGTGGTTCACGTCAATCTACGGGTTGGATACCGACCTCTTTGTGCGCTCCGGGGTTGCCCCGAGGATCGCCGATTGGCGGGGCCCGGATGGTCACGGATGGACGCTGCAATGCGATGCGCTCGCCGGATTCCGGCAGCAGAGCCGTTTCTTGTCGCCGGACGGACACGATGGCACCGAGGAGACCGAAGGCGTCACCGGCAACGTCGGCTTCGAGTGGGCGCGCTTCTCCTCTTCCCGGGGGGCATTGGTCCTTCGCCTGTTGACCGGGGTGACGGTGCCGGTGACGCAGACGAGAACTGGCTACTGGGCGTCCCACAACTACATCGATCCCGCCGCCGACCTGCGATACCTGGTCGATCTGACGTTCACCGTCGGCGTCGCGTTCTGAGACCGCCGCCACCCTCGGTTTCCCCCGGAACCGGGCCGACCCGAGTCCCCGCCTGAGCCGGGCCTCCGGCGCAGGACGCCAGGTAGCTCGAAATGCTGGGGCATCTCACGCCGCATCGCATATCAAGCGACGTGCAGGTGACCTCGCAGGCCTGTCTTAAAAGGCGCCAGTGTGGTAACAACCTGAAGGGTTAAACGTCGTGATCACGGTCGGGAGCCGCGTGGGGGGGTACGCCGTGCTCCGGGAGCTGGGGCGGGGAGGCATGGGCAGGGTCTATCTCGCCCAGCACAACCGCATCGAGCGCCGCGCCGCGATCAAGGTGCTGCTGCCGGAGCTCACCACGCAGGCCACTGTCCTCGAGCGCTTCTTCACCGAGGCGCGCGCAACGTCGTCGATCCGCCATCCCGGGATCGTCGAAGTGTTCGACTGCGACGTCGTCGACGAGCACGCGTTCATCGTGATGGAGTACCTCGAGGGCGAGTCGCTCGCGAGCTACATCCGACGCATCTCGGGGCTCACGCGGGATCTCCCCTTCGCGCTGGGGTTGGTCGGGCAGATCGCGCAGGCGCTGGCCGCCGCCCACGCGTGCGGCATCGTCCACCGCGATCTCAAGCCTGACAACGTGTTCCTGTGCGTCAGCCCGACGAGCCCTCGCGTGGTCGTCAAGGTGCTCGACTTCGGTATCGCCAAGCTCCTCCAGCGAACGGATACGACGGAGACGCGCCCGGGGACGGTCATGGGAACGCCCGCGTACATGTCTCCCGAGCAGTGCCGCGGGGGCACCCGGGTCATCGACGCGCGTTCGGACATCTACTCCCTGGGATGCATCCTGTACGAGGCGATCTGCGGGCGCCGGACGTTCATGCGCGATGGGCTCGGGGAGATGCTCCTCGCGCAGGTGATGGACCGGCCGGAGTCGCCGCTCTCGCTGGTGCCGGATCTTCCCTTGCGCGTCAACACGCTGGTGATGCGGATGCTCGCCAAGGAGCCGAGCGCGCGCCCGCAGACGATGGATGAGGTGCTCGGGGAGATCATCAAGTGCCTCAAAGGCATCGGCACGCAGGTGCCGCTGGGAGAGATCGTGCCCGCCGTGCCCGTGACCCTTCAGCAGTCGGCCCGTTCTGCCGCCGCCGACAACGACGAGCGGGTCACCTCGTTGCCGCCGGCTCCGGCCACGCCGCCCGCGCTCGCAGCCGCGTTGGACAGCGCGTCGCGGCCGGTGTCCGCGTCGCCGCCGCCTGGATCCAGCGAGGCGCCCCAGTCGTCGCCGGCGTCGCCGCCCGCGTCGGATCAGGCACCGGAGGATGCAGTCCCCGGTGACACCCGCTTGGGGTTCGGGGGCGCGCGGATGGGAATCAGGGGCACCCAGTTCTTGCCGCCTGCCGAAACGGGCGATACGGAGTTCCAGGAGGCCGGCCTCACTCCCATTCCGACCACGTTCCGTGAGACGGTCGGCGAGGCGCTGCCCCGTCGGCTGGCCTCGCCCGGGGTTCGCTCCGCCGCGCTGCTCGGGGCCGTGGCGGTGGTCGCGACCATCGCGGTCGTCGCGGTGTTGCGGTCGCGGGCCGCCCGGCATCCGATCGAGGTCGTCGACGACACCGGCTTGACTCGATCGCCAACTGGAACTGGCGATGCGCCGCGGGGGGCGGGGACGACGGCCGCCCTCCCCACGCCCGATAACGTGACCATCGAGGTCCGCGGCCTGCCCTCGGGCGCGCGGGTCTTCCTCGACGGCGTGCCCACCGCGGAGCTCCCGCTGCGGCTGCCGCGCGGCGATCGGAGCCGCGTACTTTCATTGCGCGCCACCGGCTACCAGGAACGCGTCCTGGAGATCGACGGTCTGCGCGACCGGGTGATCGACGTGGTGATGGTGCCGGTGGTGCCGGTGGCGACGGCGCCCGCCAAAGGTCCAAACGTGGTCGGCAGCGCCCCGGCAAGGACGCCGCAGGGCGCGTACGATCGCGCGATCGGGACCTCACGAAGGCGGCCGCATCGCGAAGATGGCTCGAAGAGCAAGTCAAACGGGGGCCCAGATCCAAATCGTGACGTGGGAATCATCACTGATATCTGACCGACGACCGGGCCGCGCGCGGCGGTGCGCACAGGCATGTCGCGGCGTGGTCGCGCTGCTGGTCGTGGCGGCGCTGGTCGTGTCGCGCGTCGGCCACGCCGCGCCGGAGTCCAAGAAGGATCAGAAGACGGCGGCGAAGAGGATGCTGCTCGAAGGGGCCGAGCTGGTGAAGCGCGGCGACTACGAGGGAGCCCTGGTGCGCTTCAAAGCAGCCTACGATCTCGTCCCCAGCCCCAAGATCCAGTACAACCTGGGCATCGCCTACATGGGCCTCGAGCGCAACGACGAGGCCTTCGAGGCCTTCCAGACGTTCCTGGGTGATGCGAGCGAAGCCAGCACGGAGACGATCACCAAGGCGCGCCTTTACAAGGAAAGCCTGCTGCTCAAGGTCTGCCGCCTCACCGTCCGCTCGGACGTGCCCGGAGCGACGATCACCCTGGACGGACGCCAGCGTGGCTCCACCCCGCGGGTCGGGGAGATCCTGATCAACGCCGGGACCCACTCGTTGGTGGTTGCCAAGGACGGCGTGGGCACCGCGTTCACGAAATGGTTCGACGCCAACGCCGGGAGCCTGCTGACGATCGATGCGAACCTTCTGCCGCCGCAGGCGGCTCCGCCACCCCTCGCCCCGGCGCTCACCGTGGCCAAGGATCCCGACCTGGCCGCCAGCGCCGCCCCGCCGGCACCCTCGCCCCACCGATGGGTCAAGGGTGCGGGATTCGCCACCGGCGCCCTGGCAGTGGTGGCGCTCGGCTTCGGAACGGTCGAGTGGGTGATCAAGGAGCTGCGTTTTCGGGACTTCAACAGCCGCCACTGCGACAAGTCGATGGACAATTTCGGCGGCGATGGGTGCACGCCGCTCTACAACGAAGGCACCAGCGCGAAGAAACTCGGCTACGTCGGCTTCGCCGCGGCGGGTGTCCTCGGCGCGGCCTCGACCGTCTTCTTCGTCGTCAGCAGCCACCCCAGCGCCGCCGCCCCCGAAGAGCGCTCACTCTCGTTCGCCTGCGCGCCCAGCCTGACCATGCCGGGCGCCGCCTGTCGCCTCACCTTCTGAGCACCGCCGGGCGCCCGGCCCCTATTGCCCCAGACCGGTGAGCATGATCGAAGGGAATCCGCCGGCGGTGGCGCTCACCTCCAGCGACGCCGTGCTCTGGACAGCGAGGCTGGGCAGGAACTGAACGTGAATCAGGCAGGTTTCGTTCTGGGCCAGCGCGGTCACCCCACCCACGCAGTCGCCGTCATGGGGCACGATGGTGAAGTCGGCGTTGGGCGAGGCGAGGGTCACCGCGATCGGGGTGCTGGTCTGCTGGCCCGTGTTGGTGACGATGAACGCCTGCTCCACGGTCATCCCGATGGGAACCATGCCGAAGTCGATCGAGGACCCCGTATTGGGCGCCAACGTCAGCGCTGCTGGCGTCAGCGCGTTCGCTGACGCCGTGAAGGTCACCGATCCGCCCGTCGTCGCGGCCAGCGTCAGCATTCCGCTGCGCGCGCCCGCCGCCGATGGAGTGAACGAGACCTGAATCGTGCAGCTCGCGCCGCCCGGGAGCCCTACGGTGCAGTTGTTCTGACTGAAGGAAATCTCCCCAGGATCTCCGTTGGACAGCACGGGCGCGCTCGTTGCCAGGTCGCCCATGTTGATGACGGTCCAGGTCACCGGCATGCTGGGCGTGCCGACGACCGGCGTCAAGAAGTCGTGGCTGGTCGTGCCGGTCAGCAGCGCGGGGCGTTGGCCGGTGCCCGACAAGGACAGCGCTATCGCGTCGGTCCCGATGGCGGCGCTCGCGTTCAATGATGTGGTCTGCAGCCCCGAGCCCGGCGCCGTGAAGCTGACCTGAATCGTGCAGCTCAAGCCGCCCCCGAGCGAGCTGGGGGCGGTGGGACAATCCCCTGGGCCCGGCGTGACCAGCGCAAAGCCGAAGCCCGCCGCGGCCGACAGCGACACGGTCACCGCCGTGGCGGTCTGCTGGCCCGTGTTGGTGAGGACGAACGTCTGCGTCACCGTCGACGCGACCGGCACGTTGCCGAAGCTGGCCGAGGATCCGGTCGCGGGCGCCAGCGCCAGCGCCGCCGGCGTCTGGCCGGTCGCATTCGCGGTGAAGGTCAATGATCCGCCCGGTGACGCGGCCAGCGTTAGCGTGCCGCTGCGCGCCCCTGCCTGGGCCGGGCTGAACGACACGACGATGGCGCAGCTCGCCCCGCCCGCCAGCGCCACTGTGCAGTTGTTCGAGGCGACCAGCACCTCCCCAGGATCCCCGTTGGTCAGCGTCGGCATCCCGGTGGGAACGTCGCCGCCGTTGGTCACGGTCCAGGTCAGGCTGTCGCTGGTCGCGCCGACGACCAGCGTCCCGAAGTTGTTGCTGGTCATCCCGGTCAGCACCGCCGGGCGCTGGCCGGTGCCCGAGAGCGACAGCGGGGCGGCGGTGCCGCCGACCGCGGCGCTCGCGCCCAGCGCCGCCATCTGCAGGCCCGGCCCCGGCGCGGTGAACCTCACATGGATGGTGCAGCTCGCGCCGCCCGCCAGCGGGGCGGGCGTCGCGGGGCAATCCCCCGTGACCGGCGGGACCAGCGCAAACCCCGAAGTCGCGGCCGTGGTCAGCGTGACTGTCGCCACCCCCGTCGCCTGCTGGCCAGTGTTGGTGAGCACGAAGGCCTGCGTCACCGCCGCACCCACCAGCACGTTGCCAAACCCGGTCGAGGATCCGGCCGCGGGCGCCAAGGCGAGACCGGCCGCCGTCTGTCCGGTCGCGCTCGCGGTGAAGGTGACTGAGCCGCCCGGCGTCGCGGCCAGCGTCAGCATCCCGCTGCGTGCGCCCGCCGCCGCCGCGCTGAACGAGACCGCGATGGTGCAGCTGGCCCCGGGCGCAAGCGCCGCTGTGCAGGTGTTCCCGCTGACCAGCACCTCGCCCGGATCCCCGTTGGCCAGCGCCGGCACGCCCGTCGGAACGTCGCCGCCGTTGGTCACGGTCCAGGGCACACTCCCGCTGGTCGCGCCGACGACCACCGTTCCGAAGTTGTTGCTGCTGGTGGTGGCGGTCAGCAGCGCGGGGCGCTGGCCATTGCCGGAGAGCGACAAGCCGGGAGCGGTCCCGCCGACGCTGGCGGACGCGCCCAGCGTCGCCGTCTGCAGTCCCGCGCCCGGCGCGGTGAACTGCACATGGATGGTGCAACTGGCGCCGCCCGCCAGCGGCGCGGGAGTCGAGGGGCAATCCCCCGCGATCGGCGCCGCCAGCACGAAGCCAGAGGTCGCGGCGGTGGTCAGCGACACGGTCACCGCCGTCGTCGCCTGCTGGCCGGCGTTCGTCAGCACGTAGGCCTGCGTCGCCGTCGATCCGACCAGCACGTTGCCGAAGCTGGTCGAAGACCCGACCGCGGGCGCCAGGACCAACCCCGCGGCGGTCTGTCCCGTGGCGCTGGCGGTCAGGGTCACCGTGCCGCCTGGAGATGCCGTCAGGGACAAGGTCCCGCTGCGCGCTCCCGCCGCCGACGGACGGAAGGAGACGCTGATCGTGCACTGACCGCCGCCGGGAATCGCCACGGTGCAGTTGTTCGCTCCGACGATGAGCTCGGGCTGGTTGCCATTGGTCAGCGCCGGTATGCCGGTCGCGGCGTCGCCGGCGTTGCTGATCGTCCAGGTGAAGGCGCCGCTGGTCGCGCCGACGACAACCGTGCCGAAGTTGTTGGTGGTGGTGCCCGAGAGCGCCGCCGGGCGCTGGCCGTTGCCCGACAGAGACAGCGGCGGGGCGGTGCCGCCGACGGTGGCGCTTGCACCGAGGGTCGCGGTTTGCAGTCCCGCGCCCGGCGCGGTGAACCTCACGTGGATGGTGCAGCTGGCGCCGCCCGCGAGCGTCGTGGTCGTGGTGCAGTCGCCGGTGACCGGCGCGACCACCGCGAAGCCGGAGGTTGCGGCGGTGGTCAACGTCACCGTCACCGCCGTCGTCGCCTGTTGGCCGGTGTTGGTGAGGACGAATGTCTGCGTGCCGGTGGCCCCCACCAGCACGTTACCGAAGCTGGCCGACGAGCCGGTCGCGGGCGCCAGCGCCAGCCCCGCCCCGGTCTGCCCGGTGGCGCTGGCGGTCAGGGTCACCGAGCCGCCGGGGGTAGCGGCGAGGGTCAGCGTCCCGGTGCGCGCCCCGGCGGCCGAGGGACGGAACGAAGCGCCGATGATGCACGTACCGCCGCCGGCGACCGCCACGGTGCAGGTGTTGGTGCCGACGATCAGCTCGGTCTGGTTGCTGTTGGTCAGCGCGGGCACGCCGGTGGCGACGTCGCCGGTATTGGTGATCGTCCAGGTGAAGGTGCTGCTGGTCGCGTTGACGACGAGGGTCCCGAAGTTGTTCGTCGTCGTGCCCGAGAGCAGCGCTGGGCGCTGGCCCCTGGCGGTCAGCGGCAGCGGTGTCGGCGTGCCGCCGGTGGCTGCACTGGCGGCCAGCGTGGCGGTCTGGCGCGCCTGCCGCCGCGGCGGTGAACCTGACCCGGATCGTGCAGCTCGCGCCTCCGGCCAAGATGGTGGTGCCGGTGACGCACTCGCCGGTGGTCGGGGCCACCAACGCAAATCCGGAGCCGGTGGCGGTGGTCAGCGTCACCGTCACCGGCGTCGTCGCTTGCTGTCCGCTGTTGGTGAGCAGGTAGGTCTCGACCACGTTGCCGGCGACCAGCACGTTGCCGAAGTTGGTCGACGAACCGGTGGCCGGCGCCAGCCCCAGACCGGCGGCCAACTGTCCGTCGGCGGTCGCGGTGAACGTGACCGATCCACCGGGCGACGCCGTCACCGTGAGCGTACCGGTGCGCGAGTTCATGCCCGACGGACGGAACGCCACGCCAATCATGCAGCTCCCGCCGCCGGCGATGGGCCCGGTGCAGCTGTTCGAGGTGACGAGGACCTCGACCGTGTTGCTGTTGGTCAGCATCGGCTGGCCGGTCATGACGTCGCCGCTATTGAAGATGGTCCAGTTGGCGGTGCCGGTGGTGTTGCCGATGACCACCGTGCCGTAGTTGTTGCTGTTCGTGCCGGTGAGCGCGGACACCCGCTGCCCGCCGCCGGTCAACCCCAGCGTGGCGGTTCCGCCGGTGGTCGCGCTCGCGCCCAGCGTCGCGCTCTGCGTCCCCGCCACGGTCGGCGCGAAGCGGACGCGCACGCTGCAGCTGCCACCGCCGGGCAGCGTGGTCACGCCGTTCATGCACTCGCCGGTGACCGGCGCGCAGCAGCGTGAACCCCGAGCCCGCGGCGGAGCTCAGCGTCAGCCCGATCGCCGACGTGGTCTGGTCGCCGGTGTTGTTCACGACGAAGGTCTTGTCGGAGGTCGAGCCGACCAGCACGTTACCGAACGCCGTCGACGAGCCGCTGGCCACCGTCACGGCGAGCCGGGCGATGTTCTGTGCGGCGCCGGAGAACGCGGCGACCGCCGCGCCGCCGGGCGTGGCGCTGACGCTCAGGCTGGCGGTCTTGTTGCCCGCCGACTTGGGCGCGAACGCCACGACGACCATGCAGGTGCTGCCGCCGGGCAGCGCGCCCGCGCAGTTGCTGGTCACGATCGTGAAGTCGCTGGCGTTGGCGCCGCCAAGGGCCGCGGCCAGCGCGGTGCCGCTGCCCGCCGGCACGCCGCCGGTGTTGGTCACCGTGATGGTCTGGTTGGCGCTGGTCGCGCCGACCAGCGTGCTGGGGAAGGTGAAGGCGGTCGGATTGGCGACCAGCGACGCCGAGGCGAGGCCGGTTCCGGTCAGCGAGACCGTCGTCGTGCTGCCCCCGCGTCGCCGCGAACTGCAGCGTGCCGCTCATGGGACCGGGCGCCGTCGGCGCGAAGCGGACGGTCACCGAGCAGGAGGTGGAGGGCGCCAGCATCATCGTGTTGCAGCCGTTGGTGACGATCGCAAACACCGTCGAGCCGACGATGCTCGCGGTGACCGGTCCGGTCGTCGACTGCCCGGAGTTGCTGACGGTGAAGGTGGCCACCTGGCTGACCGTGCCCTGCTCGACGCCGCGGAAGTCGAATGACGGCACATTCGGCGTCAGGACCCCGGGGGTGAGCCCGATGCCCGAGAGGCTCGCGGTGGTCATGCCGCCAGCCGTGGCGCTCACGGTGAGCGTCGCCGCCTTTGCCCCCATCGACGTCGGCGCGAAGCGGACGAGGATCATGCAGCTCCCTTTGCCCGGGATGGCCGCGGTGCAGCCGTTGCCGCCCGCCGGGATCGAGAACTGCGCGCTGTCGGCGCCGCCGATGGTCACGCTGGGCACCGAGCTGGGGATGTCACCGTCGTTCGTAGACCTGGAACGGGACGGTGGGGCTCGCACCAACCGTCACGGAGTTGAAGTTGTTCGTGGCGGGCGACAGCCGCAGCGCGGGATTTGCCAGCGACGTCCCCAAGAGCTGGGCCGTCGCCGTCCCCCTCCCAACTCCGTCAGCGAGAGCGTCGCCAGTTTTGTCCCCGGCGTCGTGGGCACGAACTGAACCGTCAGCGTGCAGGTGGCATTGGCGACCAGCGTCTTGCCCGTACAGGTGTCGCCGGTGAGGATGGTGAAGTCGGGGGTCGACATCGCCGGAAGCAACGTCGCGGTTGGCGCCTGACCGCTGTTCGTCGCCGTGAACTGCTTCGAGCTCCCGGGCAGGCCTTGTTGCACCGATCCAAAATCCCACGGGCTGGGCGTCAGGACGACCAAGCTCTTGGTGACGGACGAGCCCGAGAGCTGGGCGACGGCGCTGCCGCCGGGGTCGGCGGAGACCTGGAGCGACACCGATTTGTTGCCCAGGCTGGTGGGCACGAAGCGCGCGGTGATCTGACAGGTCTGCATAGAGGCGAGGATCTGGCCCTTGCACCCGTCAGCGGTGATCCCGAAGTTGGGCGCGTCGGCGCCGACCAGCGACGCCGCCGCGATCATGCCGCTGATGCCCTCGCCGGTGTTCTTCACCGTGAATGTCCGGTCGATGCTGTTCGCCGGCATGACCACCAATCCGAAGCTCTGCGTGAGCGGATCGATCGTCAGCGTTCCGGGCGTGATCCCCTCGCCCAGCAGCGACGCCACCGCATCGAAGCCGGTGGCATGGAAGGCGACCGAGCCCTGCTGCTTGCCGACAACGGTGGGCGAGAAGACGACGAACACGCGACAGCTCGTGCCGGCGGGGAGAGGATTGCCGCCGCACTCGTCGGTGATCGAAAACCCGGCGCCGGCGCTGGCGGCGTCGAGCACCACGCTGACCCCGTCGCTGGTGCTACCGCCGTCGTTGCTGACGGTGAACGTCGCGCTCATGCTGGCGGTGCCGACCGGTACGAGACTGAAGTCGTGCGAGGTGCTGTCGACGACCAGGTGCGCGGGCGCGGGCCGGTCGGTGGACCCGTCGCCGTCGGCGTGGCCGTCGGTGCGGTCGATTGTCGCGTCGCGGTCGAGCGACGCGCCGTCGCCCGTGCCGATCTGGCTCGCGTCCTCGTTGAGCCTCCCGCCGCTGTCCATCGGTTCGGTGCACGACGAAGCTGTCAGCAGGACGGACAGGCAAACCAAGATCGCTCGACTAAGAGATCGATATGCTTTGCCCGCCGCCAGTCCCCCTCCAATAAACATGGCGGAATATTAGGCCTGGAGAACCGTGAGGCTCAAGACGTTTCCCATGGTATGTGATCCACCGTCGGGGCCCCCCCGAACCGGATCGTCGGTTAGTAACGCGACTGGCTACCGATCTTCCCGGCCATCACCGCGGTCCCTGCGGGGTAGTGAGACGCGGACGCTCCTTCCTCTGGGCTGTCCCTGACCAACGCACCCGGTACGCGAGTCGTGACGGCCACGTCCGACCAGGCCGGCATTGGTCGCGCGGCCGATCGGTCGCCGCGGTCGGGATTCCAGGAAAGCCGGGATCGACGCCAGGATCGACGCAGCCGCCGGCCCCGCCCCGACCTGCGTCGGTTCGGTGGGCCGTGGGCGAAGCCGGAGCCCGTAGTACGGGCTACCGCCTGACTTGCTCCTCGAGGCGCTTGTGCATCTCGTTCGCTTCCTCGCCCGCCTCGGGGAAATCGCCGACATCGATGAGCCGGCGGATCTCGAGCTCACTGCCGTCGTGGTGCAGCGTCGGGCAGCGCTTCATCCACTCCATCACTTCGTCGAACGACTTCGCCTGCATCATCCAGTAGCCCCCGATGAGCTCCTTGGTCTCGGCGAAGGGACCGTCGATGATCTGGCGGGTCGTGCCCTCCACGCGGATGCGCTTGCCCTGGCTGCTCGGCCAGAGGCCGCCCGCGTCGAGAAGCACGCCCGCTTTCACCATTTCCTCGTTGAACCGCATCGTCTCCATGATGACTTTCTGAGGGCGGCTCAGCAGATCGCGATCGCGATCTTGCCGCGCACGCGGCCGTCCTCGAGGTCCCGGATCGCGTCGACGACGCCCTCGAGCGGGATCACGCGATCGATCGATGGCGAGACGCGTCCCGCCTCGACGAGCTCCTTCACGCGCTCGAGATCGACCGCGGTCTCCTTCGTCGCGTGCATCGCGAAGCGCTGCTTCACGAAGAGGCCGAGCAGGAGCGCGCCCAGCGGGCGGCCGAAGCCCGCCGTCCAGTCGCCGCCCTGCTCGCCGCCGACGAAGACCAGGCGTCCGGTCGGCGTCATCGCGCGCCGCAGCCGCGCGAGCGGCGTGTTGCCGCCGGCGTCGAGGATCAGATCCCACTGCCGCGAGCCGTCCGCGAACTCGGCGCTCCGGTAGTCGATCGCCTCGGCGCCGAGCGAGCGCACGAGATCGAGCTTCGCCGCGCTGCACACGCCGGTCACGTCCGCGCCGAGCGCTCTCGCGATCTGGAGCGCGTACGTGCCGACGCCGCCCGAGGCGCCGACGACGAGGACGCGCTCGCCCGCGGCGAGCCGTCCCGCGTCGCGCAGCGCCTGGAGCGCGGTGATCGCCGAGACGCCGAGCACCGCGGCCTGCTCGAAGCCGACGCCCGCCGGCTTCCGCGCCAGCTTGTCCGCGCGCGCGACCGCGAGCTCGGCGAAAGAGCCGCGCGCGATGCCGAAGACCTCGTCGCCGACCGCGAGCCTCGTCACGTTCGCGCCGATCTCCACGACGGTCCCGGCGACGTCGAGCCCCGGGACCGGCGCGTTCGGCGCCGAGAAGCCGAAGCCCATCAGCCGCATCAGGTAGGGACGGCCGGTCATGAGGTGCCAGGTGCCCCGGTCGAGGCCGGCGGCGTGCACGCGGACGAGGACCTCGCCGTCGCCGGGCGCCGGTCGCGCCGCACGGCCGAGGCGCAGCACCTCGGGCCCACCGTAGCCCGACTGAACGATGGCCTTCATCGTCTCGGCTGAATCGCCCACCATTGCGCTCGCCGGAACCGTGGAATTCGCTTGCATCGTCGTCTCCTCGCTAGCCTTACGATGTAAGGTGCTGGACGATGTGTAGCCTTACGTTGTAAGGTAGTCAAGCACGACATGGCCGGTCGCAAGAAGAAGCGCGAGCCGCTCACCCGCGAGCGCGCCCTCCGCGTCGCGATCGAGCTCGCGGACGCCGGCGGCCTCGCGGAGCTGACGATGCGGCGCCTCGCGCAGGAACTCGGCGTCGAGGCGATGTCGCTCTACCACCACGTCCCGAGCAAGGACGCGATCCTCGACGGCATGATCGACCTCGTGTTCCGCGAGATCGAGCTGCCCTCGCCGTCGCTCGACTGGAAGACCGCTCTCGCGCGCCGATCGCGGTCCGCGCGCGCCGCGCTCGTCCGTCATCCGTGGGCGATCGGGCTCATGGAGTCGCGCGCGGCGCCCGGGCCCGCGAACCTCGAGCACCACGACGCCGTCCTCGGCAGCCTCCGCCGCGCGGGCTTCTCGATCCCGCTGACGGCGCACGCGTACGCGGTGCTCGACGCGTTCGTCTACGGCTTCGCGCACACCGAGATCCAGCTCCCGTTCCACGACGCCGAGGAGACCCACGAGGTCGCGCAGGCGATCTTCGAGCGATTCCCGGCCGGCGCGTACCCGCACCTCGCGGAGCTCGCGACCGAGCACGTGCTGAAGCCGGGCTACTCGTACGGCGACGAGTTCGAGTACGGCCTCGCGCTCGTCCTCGACGGGCTCGAGCGCGCGCTCGAGCGGAAGCGCGCGCGGTGAGCGCGTCGCTGTGTCTTCGTGACTTGCTTTTCGCAAGTCGCTCTGGCAGCATACTTGTTAAAAGCAAGTCCACAAGTGGAGCCATGAGACGCCGCCATCGAAAATCGGACTGCCCGGTTCACTTCGCGCTCGAGGTGTTTGGTGACCCGTGGACGCTGCTGATTATCCGCGACCTCATGTTCAAGGACCGCCGGACCTATTCGGACTTCCTCCGGGCCGAGGAGGGGATCGCCACGAACGTCCTCGCGGATCGACTGACGCGGCTGGAGCAGGACGGGATCATCGTGAAGGACGAGACGCCCAGCGGGGGCGGCTACCGCCTGACGCCGAAGGGGATCGATCTCCTCCCGATCATGATGGAGATCATCGGATGGAGCGCCAAGCATGACCCGCGCACGGCTGCCGACCCCGGATTCGTTCGGCGGCTTCGGGCCGACAGGGACGGTTTCACGAAAGAGCTTCGCGGCATCTTGCGCGCGGGGCCCGGCGGCCGGCGACCACTCGAGCGCGGGCCCAAGCGAACGGAGGTGACCTCATGACCGTGCTGGAGAATTCGATTCGTATTGACGCCCCGCCTGAGAAAGTCTGGTCCGTCCTGGCCGCACTCGACGCGCTCGAGAAGTACGATCCTGGCGTCTTGAAGTCCGAGATGGTCTCGGCGGCGAAGGAGGGGCCGGGGGCCGCGCGGAGGTGCGACCTGGCACCGGGCGGCTGGTTCAAAGAACGGGTCGCTGACTGGCAGCCGAACGAGGCGCTTTCCTTCGAGCTGTACGAGTGCACGCTGCCCGTGCGCCGCCTCCGCCACAGCTACACGCTCGTGCGAGAGGGGGAGGGCACCATCGTCCGCCAGCGGATGGAGTACGAGCTGAAGTTCGGCCCGCTCGGCAAGCTTCTCGACGCCGTGATGGTCCGGCGGAAATGGATCGCGGGCATCAAGGGCTTTCTTTCGGGCCTCAAACGCTACACAGAGGCCGAACAGCGATCGGCGGACGCAGCTTGACTCGGACAGCGGATCCGTTGCGCGCGTATCGTTAGGAGCGGTAGCGTTCAGGGGTGGGGGGAAAGAAGACCTTTCGAGCGACACTGTTCCGGTACCCAGGCCCCGGAGGATGGACGTTCGCGCGCGTGCCCGAGGCGCACGCGCCGCCCGCCACGCACGCGTGGGGTCGGACGCCCGTGAAGGCCACGGTGAACGGGCAATCATGGGATACGAGCGTCTGGCGAGACAAGAAGCACGGAACGCTCCTGCCTGTCCCCAAGCGGCTGCTCGGCGAGAAGGGAGACGGCGACGTGGTCTCCGTCGAGCTCCGCCCGCGCGACGCCTGAAGGCTCGCGCAGAAACTGCGCGCTCGGGCGCTTGTTTGGTCCTGTCCTTCAAGGCCGATCTGGCCGGACGCTTGCTTCTAGGGCACGGTAGACGTGTTCCGAAATCGCCGACCACCCATGCCAGCGCCACCACTTCGTAAGTTCGAGCCCGTGCCCGTGTGGGCCCTCCCGGCGGATGAGGTGTTCACGCGCATTGACAGCCGCCGCGTCGGGCTCGATGGCGCAGAGCAGGCGCGGCGACTCGGGACGGTGGGACCCAACCGCTTGCCGGACAAGCCGCCGAAATCCCCGTGGGTCGTACTGATCTCGCAGTTCAAGGGGTTCCTCAACCTGTTGCTGTTGGTCGCGGCGGCGATTGCGTGGGCTGTAGGTGATCTCAAGGACGCGCTGATGATCGGCGCCGTCACCATCTTCAACGCGATCCTGGGGTTCGTCCAAGAGCATCGTGCCGAGCGCGCCCTGATGGCGCTGAAGCACATGGTGGCCTTCCGCGCGCGCGTCCGCCGTGGCGGGCAAGTGTTCGATGTGGCCGCGGAGAACCTCGTTCCGGGAGACGTGGTGCTCCTGGAGGCAGGGGATCGCGTTCCCGCGGATGGACGGCTGTTCTTCAGTCATTCCTTCGAGGTCGACGAGTCGGCGCTCACGGGAGAATCGGTCCCCGTCCAGAAGAGGGCTGAAGCTGTGGTCCCGCTGACGGCGCCGCTTGCCGAGCGGGTCAACGTCGTCTTCATGAACTCGGTGATCACGCGCGGCCGCGCCGAGTTGGTGGTCTTCGCCACCGGGCGCTCGACCGAGATGGGGCGTATCGCCGGCATGCTCGAGGCGACCATCCCGGCGCCGACACCGCTGCAAGTACAGTTGCAGCACCTGGCGAAGCGCCTCGCGCTCATCGCGATGGTGGTCGTCGCCGTGATCTCGGCCGTCGAGCTACTGCGGGGCGACTCGCTGGCGCAGATGGCGATCGAAGCCGTCGCGCTAGCGGTTGCGGCTGTGCCGGAGGGCCTCCCGACAGTCGTGACGGTGACGCTTGCCCTCGGTCTTCATCGCATGGCGCGCCGTCAGGCAATCGTGAAGCGGCTCGCTGCTGTCGAGACGCTGGGGTGCACGACCGTCATCTGCTCGGACAAGACAGGCACGCTGACGATGAACCAGATGACCGTTCGAGGCCTCTGGTTTGCGGGCCGGAGGTACACGGTCTCTGGCGAGGGCTACCGGGGAGAAGGCGAGATCGCCTCGGAGGCTCCAGTGAATCCCCCAGCCGACCTGGCGCCGTTACTCCGTCCCATCGCCGTCTGCAATGACAGCAGGGTGGAGGAGGGTGTCCTGATCGGGGATCCCACCGAGGGAGCATTGGTAACGCTCGTGATGAAGGCGCGCGTTGACGTGGAGCGGTTGCGCGCGGAGCTACCACGTCTCGCGGAGGTGCCTTTCGAGTCCGAGCGCAGGTTCATGGCGACGTTTCACCGCGAAGGTGACGCCATCCGCGTCTTCGTGAAAGGCGCGCCCGGGGTCTTGCTGGAGCGTAGCGCCGCCGTCCTCACGCCGGAAGGCGGTCGCCCTCTGGATGATGGCCAGCGGGAAATCATCAAGAACGAGAATGATCGGCTCGCCGCGAGCGGCCTCCGCGTCCTCGCGGTCGCCACGCGCGATCTGCCCAGCGCCGATTTCGACCCGACTGGGGACCTTGTCGGGCTCGTCGGCAACCTCACGTTCGTGGGTCTGGTCGGGATGATGGATCCGCCCCGAGCCGAGGCGCGCGAGGCGATCGGGCTCTGCAAGAGCGCCGGGATCTCCGTGAAGATGATCACCGGCGACCAGCGCGCCACCGCTGCCGCGATCGCGGCGGCGCTGGGCCTCGAAGGGGACGCCGTCACTGGGGCTGATCTCGACGGGATGGACGATGTCGACGCTGGCCTCCGCCTTGCCGACCATCGCGGTCTTCGCCCGTGTCGCGCCCGAGCACAAGCTTCGGATCGTCACCGCGCTACAGGGGCAGCGGCACGTCGTCGCCATGACGGGCGATGGCGTGAACGACGCTCCCGCGCTTCGAAAAGCCGACATTGGCATCGCGATGGGCTCGGGGACCGAGGTCGCAAAGGAGGCGGCCAGCATGGTCCTCACGGACGACAACTTCGCGACCATCGTCAGGGCTGTGCAGGAAGGCCGCACCATCTATGACAACATCGTCAAGTTCGTGCGTTTTCAGCTCTCCACGAACATGGGTGCGCTTCTCACCGTGTTCGTCGCCCCATTCCTCGGGATGGTGTCCCCGCTTGGCGCCGCGCAGATCCTTTGGGTGGCCATGATCTCCGACGGCCCGCCCGCCATCGCGCTCGGAGTCGACGTCGCTCGTCCGGGCATCATGAGCGAGCCGCCGCGAGATCCAGCCGCGCGGATCCTGACCTGGCGGAGGTTTCTCAGACTGCTCTTCCTTGGCGCGGTCATGGCCGGTGGGACCCTCGGCGTGCTGCGCATCGCTGCGGACGGCGTGGCCCCCGCGCGCGCGTCAACCCTCGCATTCACGACTTTCGTGCTCTTCCAGGTCTTCAATGTCTTCAACATACGCGCCGAGAACGGAACCGCTCTCAACCGCCAACTGGTGACCAACTTGCGGCTCTTGGTGACCCTCGGAATCGTGGTCCTGCTGCAAGTGGCGGTGGTCTACTGGCCGCCGCTGCAGCGCCTGTTCGGGGCCCAGGCGCTCAGCCTCACCGACTGGGCCATCTGCTTTGGCGTCGCCTCGAGCGTGGTCGTGGCCGAAGAGATCCGCAAGCTAGGGGCGCGCGGTATCCGGAAGGTGTCTCACGGCAGGGAGGGGATCGGGCTTCCGCGGATGGCGCCTCGGATCCGATGAGCGTAGGCGAGTCGGCCGCGGCATTCGATTCCCGCGGGGACGGCTCCTCAAGTAATCTGTAGGGCGATGGCTTACGATACGAAGCTCGCCGAGCGGCTTCGCCGCGCGGTTGCGACCCGTCGAGGCGTGACCGAGATAGGCGATGTTCGGTGGTCTGGCATTCTTGCTCGACGCAGGGCCCCTCGATGAGGGGGTGAAAAAACATCGCGGTGAAGTGTCCAACTGGCCGGCTCTCGCGCGTCGTTTAGGTGCCGGCCAGGTGGCCGGCGTAAAAAACCACAGGAGACCATGATGCCGACGCAAAAATACCTGTTCATCCAGCGCCGCGGCCCTGGAAAGCAGGAACCACCTTCCCCAGCCCAGATGCAGGAAATGTACGCCGCCTTCAATGCCTGGAAGGAGAAGTTCAAAGAAAATATCGTGGACATGGGAGGCAAGCTCAAGCCCGGCGGTAAAATCCTGACCGCGTCAGGTGTGACGGACGGGCCCTTCGTCGAGGTCAAGGAGATCGTCGGCGGTTTCATGATTGTCTCCGCCGAGAGCTACGAGCGCGCGCTCGAGGTCGCGCGGGAGAGTCCGGGGTTGACGAGTCCGGGATCGAGCATCGAGATCCGGGAGATGGCGGGCCCCTGACAGCGCGAGGCCTGGTTGAGCATTTTTTCCGGCACGAATACGGCCGGCTGGTGGCCATGCTCACGCGTAGGGCTGGCGCGCAGCATGTCGAGCTCGTGGAGGACGCGGTCCAGAGTGCGCTCATGGCAGCGCTCACGGCCTGGACGGAGCACGGTCTTCCCGAGGATGCCAGCGCCTGGCTGTTTCGGGTCGCCCACAATCAGCTGATCGGAGATCTGCGTCAGAAAGCCGGACGCCTTCGGCTCCTAGAGCAGGAAGCCGGCGATCTTGCCCTCGATCTTGCTCCCGATCTTGCCGGGGAGGGTGGCCGTTCGTCGGGCCCGTATTTCGCAGACGAGGTGCGGGACGACATGCTGCGGATGCTCTTCGTTTGCTGCGACGACGCCATTCCCCAGGAATCCCGCCTGGTGCTGGCCCTGAAAACGCTGTGCGGATTCAGCACGGGGGAAATCGCGCTGCGGCTATTCACCACGGAAGCGAATGTCCACAAACGCCTCGGCCGCGCGCGCGACCGACTGCGCGAGGCCCCGCCCCCGTCCGACATGGAGACACCGCCGCTTGAAAAGCTGCGGTCCCGACTGCCCAGCGTGCATGCTGTGCTCTACCTCCTCTTCAACGAGGGATACCTTTCTGCGCACGCGGAGGAGGCGATCCGGCGCGAGCTGTGCGAAGAGGCCATCCGGCTCGGCACGCTGCTGGCCGAGCATCCTGTCGGCGCGGTTCCCGAGACCTTCGCTCTTCTCGCCCTCATGCATCTCCACGCGGCCCGACTGGGGGCGCGCCTCGACGAGATGGGGGGCATGCTTCTCCTGGAAGAGCAGGATCGATCGCTTTGGGATCGGGAAAGCATGCGCCTCGGGGCGGAATGGTTGGCCCGAGCGGCCAGTGGGGAGGTGTTCTCAAGGTTTCACGCGGAAGCGGGAATCGCCGCCGAGCACTGCTTTGCGCCCTCGTTCCGGCAAACCCGATGGAAGGAGATCGCCGACCTCTACTCGCTCCTCGAACGTGTCGCCCCGTCCCCCTTAAACACGCTGAACACGGCGGTAGCGGTCGCCGAGTGGCAGGGGCCAGAGGCAGGGCTCGCCGTACTCCGGGGACTCGCGCCGCCCGCCTGGTTGGTCGGGTCCTATCTCTGGGACGCGGTTTTGGGTGACCTTCATCGGCGCTCGGGAAATCTCGAACTTGCCGAGCAACACGGGGAGCGAGCGCTGAGCTCGGCACCGACGGCGGCGGTGCGGGAGCTTCTTCGGCGCCGACTGGCGATGCCGACGTAGGTCGGCGATCTGCTCGTGGCCCAGGCGTACGGAGTTCACCAGCGTGAGCTCACCGTCGCGGCGCAGAACGGTCATGTTTCGTGGGAAGGCGATGAGCCCGAACGGATCCAGGTGAAACGTTCCGGTCACGACGAACACGTCGGGCATGACCTCGATGAGAGGCCCGTGCGGCAGGGCCGGGGCTAGCTTACTGCTTCATGTCGGCGTACTCGCCCATCGCTCGGATGGCGTGTTCGGCGTCGTCACCCGAGAGGCGGCGCTGGGGGCCGGGCTCGGCGGTGAGAACGGCGTCCCAAACCGAGGGCGCGTCGTCGGCGAGCACGACTTGGGCGTGGTTGACCAAAGCCTCCGCGAGGCGAGGCGCGTAGCCCTTGCCGGCACGCGCGCGGACCATGGCGACGGCGGCGTCGATGCCGCCCATGTCGCGCATCACGTGCGCGTCGGTGGCGACGTGGGCGGTGGACACGGCCAGATCCATCGCGTCGTGCTTGAGGCCGTTCGGCTGGCCGCCGCCGTCCCAGCGCTCGAACATCTGGGTCAGGCCACGCGCGACACCGGGGCCGAGGTCGAAGCGCTCGGCCAGTTTCTTGCCCACCTCGCAGTGGGTAGGGGTGGCCGAGAAGACCCGGGGGAGATTGGCGAATGCGCGCGCGACGGTTGCGACGCGGCGAAGCGGGCGCTGCTTGCGTCCAACCTGCGCGAGCAGCGCGCCCAGGAAGGCGAGGGGAGACCCGTTCGGGAGGTGCGTCAGCCAGGTGCCCGCATCCTCGCCAAGCATCAGCCGGCCGACGTCGCCGTCGCCCGTACAACCGACGGTGCGGAGCATCGTGAGGTAGTAGGCGTCCCGGGCTTGCTCCTCTGGTAGGCCGGCGGCATTGGCCAGGCGCACGGCTACGACGGCCGAGGCGAGGGACTGCTCGAAGGGGGCGCCGTTAGTGAGATCGCTCGCCAGGGACAGGGTTGCCATGAGCTCGGCGAGACGCGGACCAGGGGTGGGCATGTGAGCGGGCATTTCAACACAGAAGGCCCTCCGCACCGAGTGGGAGGGGAGACTCGGGCGGCGCGTTTCAGAGCTGCGTGAGCGACAGCGTGTTGCCGTCCGGGTCCTTGAACCAGGCCACGTGTGCTCCACTTGGGGAACGCCAAATTCCGCGAGCGTCCTGGCCCATCCCGGGAAACCTCTCGAACTGGATGCCGCGTTCGCTGAGCTCCTCTACCGTCGGGCCGATGTCAGGAATCTCCCAGCCCAGAGCCGTGAACGAGTGCGGCGTGAACTCTGCGACCTTTTGAATGCGAAGCATCGTTCCGTTCGCATCGACAGCGATCGCATAGTCGTCCTCCGAGATGACCCTCAAACCGAGGATCTTCTCGTAGAATTCACGAGCGCGTGCTCCGTCCCGAGTGGCTATGAACGCCATGAGCCTGTTTGTCCTGAACATGGAGACTCCGTCGTTTGCTCTGCGTACGATCGACATCGCCGCGAGAGTCACGATTTGTACTGCTGGAGCAAGTACCCCTGAAGCGGGTTATCCCAGCCCTCGACTTCTGCGATCAACCTCTCGCGGTCAACTGGCACGCGGTGGAGCGTCACATCGACTGATCCCCTCACCGTCTCGACGGTCGCGTATTCGGCATGCGCCAGAATCCGCGGCGGCCCTCCCAACACGTACGTTTCGAACGGAAGTCCCAAGCTGCCGGGGTTCACCAGGAGAGTGCCGCGATGTTGCCGGAGCATCTGAATGTGCGTGTGCCCTCCAGCCATCACCGTCGCGCGGTGCTCGCCAAGCGCCTGATCGAGAGCGTCCGCGCCTGTCGTCGCCAGTAGATCCTCCATGTGCGAGCGCGGCGATCCGTGGAAGAGGCCTAGCGTCGCTCCGTCCATCTCGAGGTCCAGGGTGGCCTGGAACGTCTGCAGGAAATCCAGCTCCGCCGACCCGAGAGCGGCCCGACAGGCAGCGACGGCCGCCACGATGACCGGAGTCTCCGTGTATCGATGGATCAGATCCGGGTCCAACAGGAAGGCATCGTGGTTGCCGAGAATGCAAGCGCATCCGAGTTCCGCGAGCGTCTCTATGACTTGTTTTGGGGCCGGACCCAGCGTCGCGACGTCGCCGAGACAGACGATCCGATCAACGCGCGCCTGGCCTATGTGATCCAGAACCGCGCGTAGCGCCACGATGTTGCCGTGGAGATCGGAGATCAGAGCGGTCCGCATCGAGGCCGACCTCAGCAGGCGGAGGGGACCGGCAGGAACTCGAGATCGGACAGCACCTGCCAGACCTTCGACGCGGAGGCATCGATACAGACGGACCGTGAGGTCGTGAACATGGTCTCCGTTCGCTCCGAGGTTTCGCGGGAGTCTGTCAGATATCGATCCTTTTGCACACGGGGCACGGGGCCGGCCACCGATCGGTGGCCGGGCGCCGTTTCGATCCGTTGAAGCGCGCGATCACCGCTTCGCCCTCGGAGCTCGTCTTCCCGGACGAGGACGGGAACATGCGCCCGAAGCACACCGCGCTCGAGGACGTTCTCCGGCGCGCGATGCGCAGAGCTGGGATCGTCACCGGCTACGTCCACAAGTGCCGGCGTCAAGGCTGCCACCGTAGACAACCCTGCGCAGTCCTTACATGCCGATGGTGCCCGACGCGCAACATGAAGCTCTTGACGGCTCGCACGAGGAACGCAGGTTTGAGCACCACATGACGACGAGGATGGCGGTGGGGGCATGGGGAGGCTGCTTCGCGGCTATCGTTCTGGCTGCGGGCTGCGGGCGAGCCGCGGTGGGCGGCGAGACTCCAAGGGCTCCGGACAGGGCCGCGCCCGGCTTTTCGTTCGCCGTGTACGGCGACTCGCGCACGATGATGGTCCTTCCCGACAAAGCGGATCAGGAAGCCGAGGCGCGCAAGCTGATGGTGGATGTGTTCACGATTTCGCTTCCCGAGAAGGCCGCCGGAGAGATGGTCAAGAAGCACGTCAAGCTCACCTATGACCCGGCGACGAAGGAGCTGGCCGGGATGGTCATGCCGTACATGACGGCCAGCGAGGTGACCACGTTGACGTTCGACAAGGGCTGGGTTACGCAGGCCTCGGTCGAGGACATCAAGCTCCTGCCAGGAGTGCATCGCACGATGTACCGCTCGGAAGGCGGCGCGTGGGTCGCGCGCGAAGTGGTGAAGGAGGTTCAGCGAGGACGAGCCGAGTTCGTGCTCCACACCGGGGACCTGGTGTGGTGGGGCAAGCAGGGCGCAACGCCGTCAGAGAATCCGTACTGGAAGAAAGTGAGCGACGAGGTCCTCAAGCAGTTACCGCCGCCCGACGCCCAGATGCGAGCTGCCGGGTTGCCGGGCCGCATGTTCCCGGCGGCTGGAAATCACGAGGTCTGGGACGACGCCGGCGCCCAGGGCTTTCTCGCCGCCTTCCCCTATTTGAAGGCGCTCGGGATCTCGGCCGAAAGGCTCATCTACAAGTTCGACTATCGCGGCGCCCGCTTCATCTTCTTGTGGACCGGAAAGTACCAGGAGAAGGCGCCCACAGGGTGGACCGCCGCTGAGCCGAACTACGAAGAACAAATGAAGCAATTGCGGCAGTGGCTGAATGAAGCCAGGGCCGAGGGGACGCGAAAGGTCTTCGTCACCTTCCACACGGCCGTTTTTTCGCGATCTGGCATGGGCGGCATCCCGGAGTCCCAGAATCCCCACAAGCTTCTCGCTTCGTACGCGAAGGACCTGGATATCGTCGTTTTGAACGGGCACGTGCACACGACCGAGCTCTACGACGTCGACGGCGTGAAGTACATGGTGCTGGGTGGCGGCGGCGCGGAGCAGGACCCGATCCTCCCGGGTCGCACGCAGCTCGACCTCCCTGCGGAATACCCGCGGAACCAGTACTGGAAGGGCGAGAACCCGCGCGAGGAGTACAACTACGTCCTCGTCGACGTTCAGCCCCGACAACCGAGCAGAAGTTCACACTCAACCGCTTCCGGCCACAGACCGCCGAGCCGTTCACGACGTTGGAGCTCAAAAGCTCGACGAAGTGAGTGAGCCCCATCGGGAAATCGAGGCGGGTCGGCGCCGGGTCGCTCAGTCAGACGACTCGGCGGTGGCCCGATACTTCATGACGGCCACCAACCTGGGACACGCGTCCTGGAGCTCGCGGGATTCGAAGAGCCGCGGGGGTAACGAGCTGCGGAGGACGCGCTCGAACCCGAACCCGGGAAAGGTACCTGCGCTGGCGACAATCCGACTACCGTCATCAACCACGAAGAACGAATGGAAGTGATCGGCAACTCCTTCGGTTGGGAGCTTCGCCTCCGACAGGCCGACGCCCTACTTGGTGGTACGGAACGACGTCCGACAAATGGAGCCAGGGGCGCGCCGCGGAATCGAGGAGGCCGACGGGTGACGCCTCATGAGGGGCCGACCTGAAACGCGCGTCCTGGGAGCCCCACCTCGACCAGCCGGTTGCGGGCGACTGGACGAGCATTTGCAGCCTAATTGGGAGATCCGATGCCCGCGGTGCCGGCCAACATGATGGGGACCGGTAATCGATGATTCGCGCGGGCCGTTTGTGTTGCGTCGCCGGCGCCGCAGGCGCGTTGACCTGATAGAAGGAAGCGCATGGAGGGTCTTCTCAACGAGCCCGACCGTCGGGAGCGGCCGAGCGAACGAGCGATGGACGCTGCGCTCAGCGGTTCGCGTCGCGATGGACGCGGCCGGCATGGGGATCTTCGAGCTCCGTGATGATCAGAGCGAACTTCAGTGGTCCGATCGCACGAGGGCCCTGTTTGGCTACGCTCCCGGAACCCAGGTGACGCGCGAGCTCTGGCTCGCGCGTATTCATCCAGAGGATCGCTCGCGGGCGGACGAGCTCGCGCGGCAGTGCATCGCCGATGGCGGCGAGTATCGGGACGAGTACCGGATTGTCGATCCGGCCGGCGGGGTACGCTGGGTGAGCGCGCGAGGCCGGGCGCGTCATCGCAGACGCGGATGGAGAGCGGCGTATCACGCTCACGGGTATCGCGTGGGAGGTCACCGAGCGGCGCGAAAGCGAGGCGCCGTTCCGGCTCCTCGCGGACACCGCGCCGGTGATGGTGTGGAGAGCGAGCACCGATCTGCTCGTGCGACTTCTTCAACAAGCCCTGGCTCGAGTTCACGGGCCGCTCTCTGGATCAGGAGCTGGGCAATGGATGGACCGAAGGTGTTCATCCGGAGGACTTCCAGCGATGCCTCGACACCTATCTGTCCGCCGCCCGCGCCCGCCAGCGCTTCACGATGGAATACCGTCTCCGGCGCGCCGACGGCGAGTATCGCTGGATCCTCGACAACGGCGTTCCCATTGCACGGCGCCGACGGCACATTTTCGGGCTATGTCGGCTCGTGCATCGACATCACCGCGCTCAAGGGCGCCGAGGCCGAGCACCTGGCGCTCGCCAGGGCCGAAGCCGGCGTCGAGGCGCGCGATGATTTCCTGGGTATCGTGACGCACGACATCCGCGGACCACTGAGCGCAGCCAGCCTAGGCGCCACGACCATCGACCTTTTGGCGCCGCAGGGGGAGGAAGGCGCGGCGTTGCGGCAGGCGGCCGGCCGAATCCAGCGCGCGTGCGCGAGCATCAGCGCTCTCGTCAACGACCTGCTCGATAGCGCGTCGATCCAGGCGGGCAAGGTGTCGTTGAGCCTCCAGCCGCTGGACGCCACGACACTGGTAGACGAAGCGGTGGAGATGTTTCGGCCCATCGCCGCGGAGAAGTCGATCGCGCTCACCGGCGACGTGGTCGCGCAGGCGATCGTGCGGTGCGACCGGAATCGCCTCGCCCAGGTCTTTTCGAACCTGATCTCGAATGCCTTGAAGTTCACGGCTGCGGGCGGAGCGATTCGCGTGCAGGCGTCGTCGCCTGAGCAGTCTGGCCGCGACGAGATCTGTTTTTCGGTGAGCGACACCGGTTCCGGCATCCCCGCGGACCACCTCGGTCGGGTCTTCGATCGGTTCTTTCAAGGCGCAGCACTTGGACGCGCCGGCGCGGGCCTCGGCCTCTACATCGCACGCGGGATCGTCGAAGCGCACGGAGGGCGCATCTGGGTCGAGAGCGAGGTGGGACGGGGAACGACCTTCTCCTTCGCGCTCCCCGTCGACGATAGTTGAGCACAGAGGGCTCTGCTCTAGCCCTCAATCTCGGCGCGGTTCGCCGAGAGCAAGCGCGCAATGAAGTCGGTCACGGCGCGAACGCGGGGCGTCTTGGTGGTCTCCGAGTGCGTGACCAAGAAGGAATCGCATCGCGAGAATCCCAAGCTGGTAACCCGGGCTAGCGCCTTCTCAGATCCCCAGCAAGCACAAGGTGCGGCGCACAGTCCGAGCCCTGCCGTCGCCGCACCCGCGAGCGCCTCGGGATCGTTGGCCCGGAACGCGATGCGCCCCCCGTGCGATGCGTCCCGCATCCACTCGAAGCCTGGCATCCCTCCGAGGGTCTCGTACACGAGGACGTCGTGTCCTTCGAGGGCATCGCGAGAGCGAGGCAGGCGTCCCGCCGGAGCGCCGGCCCCAGCCGCCTCGAGGCGCCGCAGGACCTCCGCGTACTTCTGGTCGTTCATGCCTGTGGGAGCGAAGTGGACGATGAGTGCCATGGGTCTTTTCCTTTCGGGAAGCGCCGTGCTTCCACCTGAAAGGAATACGCGCGTCCGGCGCGTCGGCAGACACCGAATGCGAGACCCGAGGGGTACGAAAATCGTAACGGTGTGGAAGGTGCTTGCTTTTCGCAAGTCGCCCGGACAGTCTACTTGTGAAACGCAAGTGGAGAGAGCATGAGACCCCGTCATCGGAGATCGGACTGTCCCGTTCACTTCGCGCTCGAGGTCTTCGGCGACCCGTGGACGCTGCTCATCGTTCGTGACCTCATGTTCAAAGACCGGACCACGTACACCGAGTTCCTGCGCGCGGAGGAGGGGATCGCGACCAACATCCTCGCCGACCGCCTGGTGCGGTTGGAACAGGACGGGATCGTCGCCAAGGATGCGGCAATAGCCGGCGGTGGATATCGCCTGACCGCAAAGGGGATCGATCTGCTCCCGATCCTTCTCGAGATCATTTCCTGGAGCGCGAAGCACGACCAGCGGACGGCCGCCGATCGCGCATTCGTCCGCCGGTTTCGCTCCGCCGAGGAGGCCTTCGCCCGGAAGCTGCGGGCGGAGCTGGAAGGCCGCCACCTGCGGCCGGGATCGGCCCGGCGCGGCGAGAAGCGAATGGAGGTGCCGTCATGACCGTGCTCGAGAATCAGGTTCGTATCGAGGCCCCGCCGGAGAGGGTGTGGTCCGTGCTGGCGTCGCTCGACGCGCTCGCCAACTACGATCCCGGCATCTCGAAGTCCGAGATCGTCTCCGAGGCCAAGCAGGGGCCCGGCGCCGCGCGGAAGTGCGACCTCGCGCCCGGCGGCTGGTTCAAGGAGCGGGTCGCGGCCTGGCGTCCGAACGAAGCGCTGTCGTTCGAGCTCTACGAGTGCACCCTCCCCGTGCGCGCCCTCCGCCACAGCTACACGCTGGTCCCCGACGCGGGCGGAACGGTGGTGCGCCAGCGGATGGAGTACCGGCTCAAGTTCGGCCCGCTCGGGGAGGCTCCTCGACGCGCTGGTCGTCCGGAGGAAGTGGGACGCTGGCATCCGCGGGTTCTTCACCGGCCTCAAGCGCCAAGTCGAGTCGCAGGAGTCCGGGCGCTCGTGAGGTCGATCGAGCCCGTCAGGCTCGATCGCCGTCAGCAGATCGAGGGTATCGCCGTCGTGCGCGATGACGCGCGTCCAGCGGCTCCGTTTGCTACCCGGTTACTACCCGACCCCCAGAAGGCTCATGCACCCTCGACTCGACGCGGAACCGCTGGAAAGCGATCACGCGGACTTACAGTTGTCGGGGCGAGAGGATTTGAACCTCCGACCTTTCGGTCCCGAAACGGAGAGGGACCATCGCAGGGGGCACCAACCGTCGATAACCCTGCGCAATCGTTACAGACCGAGGGTGGGGTCGAGTCCAGCCAGTCGCAGGGTTTGGGAGGGTTTACCAAGGATTTTTCTACCCGTTTTTTACCCAACTCGAGCGCACACGCGCGCACGGCGGCGCGCACGCCGGCGGCGGGGGGGCGGGGGGTCTAGGGCGGCGCGAAGAGGCCGCCAGCGGCGCGGCACGTCGCCCACGCTCGCCGACCTGAAGGTGCTCTGGGGCGGGCGCGATCGGCTGCTAGGGTGGGCGAGGTCGCGGAGCACCTCGGGGTCTCCACCGCCACGGTCTACCGGCTGTGCGAGCACGGCGAGCTGCCCCACGTACGGATCATCAACTCGATCCGCGTGCGGCCCGCCGATCTAGAGGCCTTCGTGAGGTCGCAGGTCAGTCGCCGCCGCTAGGCGTTGCTCCGGTTGGCACCGTATACTAATATTATGGGCATGCTCACCAAGCGGCTAACGAAGATCGGAGATAGCACAGGGTTGGTCATCGATCGCCCGATCCTTGATCTGCTGGGCCTCGACAGGGGAGACGAGGTGCAGCTTCGCATCGA
>CAVZVU010000002.1:0-697119 GCA_963778795.1 uncultured Pseudomonadota bacterium
CCCTCGGCCGGGTCCTCATGGTCCGCGCAACCGTGCGATGCGCGCCTCGATGTCGCCGGGCAGGTGGAGCTCACGAACACGCGCCGATCGGGGGGGCGCATGGGTTTATCGGCCGTCACGACGATTGAACGTCGGGACACGCGGCGGCGGCGGCGGCGTAGCCGCGGATGCGGCGGTTCTCGATCGATTCAGGCGAGAAGTCGGACGGGCCAGTGACGTCGGTGTTGGTGATCTGGATGATCCGGATCGGCCGCTTGCGATCCTTCACCGCTTTGTAGCCGGGGTGATCTTTCAGCCGTTCCATCTCCGGGTGCGCGGTCATCATCCGGTCGAGCTCCTCGACCAGCTGGATGATCTTGGTCGTTCGGTGCGCCCGCTGGAGGTCCTTCTCCGTCCGGTTGCTGAACGCCAGGGTCATCATCCGGTTGATCACCTCGGGCAGGTTCCGCGGCAGGGGGGCGCTCGATGGGAAGAGGTTGACCACGTACATGGTCTTGTCGTGGTCCTTGCGCTCCTGCAGCGCTTCGATGACCTTGGACAGGGGCGTGTTGTCGAACAGCCCGCCGTCCCAGTAGGGCATCGGGTGCCCGCCCGGCGTCGGGCCGGGCGCGGTGGTCATCGGAAAGGAGGGCGGGAGGCTACCGCTGGCGGCGACGTGCTCCGCCGTCACCGCCATCTTCCGGCTGTCGAAGCGATCGAGCTTGCCGGAGGCCAGGTTCGTGGCGGTGAGGATCAGCTGCGGCGAACGAGTGGCTTCCGGCTTCAGCTTGTCGAAGTCCACGTACTTTGCCAGGGTCGCACGCAGCGGGGCCGTCTCGTAAAGGCTGGTCCATCGCAAGAGATTCAGGTAGTCGAGGCGCGGGGTATACATCCCCGGATTGCCGAACAGCGACACCTGCCCGTTCGCGAGATCCAGCGGCGGCGGCAGCGTCGGCGTGGTCAGGTCGGCCCACAGCCCGCGGAGATCCTTCAGCGGATCCCCGTGCTTGCTCCCCGCCAGCACGGTGGCGTTGATGGCCCCGATCGACACCCCCGACACGACGTCGGGCAAGATCTTGTTGTCGAGCAACCACTCGATCACGCCGAGCTCGAAGGCTCCCAGCGCTCCCCCACCCTGCAGCACCAATCCCGTGATCATGCGCGCCTTCCTCGACCGTCGGGTCGCGATCAAGATAGCGCCGATTCGCCGGCTTCTCTTGGCGATTCGGCGCGGGCGGTAGGCTCGCGGTGGCTACCTAGAGACCGCCGCGCAAAAGCCGCGCGCGACCCACGTCACATGACGAGAAATACAGCCGACGCTGGAGCGAAGGGGAACTCGGTCAGCGGGCACTTATCCGAGAAGGAATCGAACGTATCGTTCTTATTGTCTTGTCCTCATTGTCCGGAGGTTTTGCGATGACCGATGACACCCCGAAGCTCCCCAGTTGCACGAAGCCCAGCCGCTTGATTCGAACGGTCAACCGAAGGACCTTCCTGTCGGTGACCGGCACGTCGGCCGGGCTCGCGATGGCCGCCTCCCTGGTCCCCGCTTGCGGGAACCCGACCGGGTCGCCGCCCACGGGGCTGGTCGCCGCGGGCAACGTGTCGGCGCTGTCGGTGGGGACGCTGCTGGTGATGTCCAATGTCGTCGTGGGCCGTGACGCCGATGGCGTCTACGCGATGTCGGCGGTCTGCACCCACCAGGGGTGCCTGATCGACGATTCGAGCAGCACGATCGCCAGCGGACTCAACTGTCCGTGCCACGGCTCGGCGTTCGATGGAAACGGCCTGGTCACCAACGGACCAGCGCGCACGGCGTTGCAGCACTACGCGGTCACGATCGCCACCGATGGAAGCCTCACGGTCGACGGCAGCAAGCCGGTCTCCGCCAACATTCGCACCTTGGTGCCGTGACTCGAGATCGACGGCGCCACCTTCGGCGGATTTCGTCTTTTCGGCGAAGGAAACGAAGACAACGGGAACTAACAGGCCAGCGAGGTTTGACCGTTCCGATTGACGCACAACTTGTCGATCAATGCAGATCGCACTTCGAAAATATGCCTTGTTTTAGGCTCCAAAAGGCACCACCCATCCATGAGCAGACTTGCGACGCTGGTTGTAATTAGTTCCTCATTCTTCGGTTGCGTCGGTGTCGTGGGTAGCAACGAGCGTCTCGACGCGGGGGCCCAGCCCGGCACCGGAACCGCCGGATCTTCGGGCAACGCGTCCGGCGGAAACGGCGGTCCCGTCAGCACGGGCGGCGTGACCGGCGTCGGCACCGGAGGTGGGTCGGGAATGAGTGGTGGTCGATCCGGATCGGGCGGGTCGCCCGGAGCCGGAGGTATGACCGGCGGCACGATACCCAGCCTCCCCTGCGACGTGCAGGCGGTTTACCAGGCGCACTGCATATCCTGCCACGCGTCACCACCGGTTGGTGGCGCGCCGATGCCCTTGGTGACCTATGCCAATCTGACCGCCCCGTCGTTGGTCAACCCGGCGATGACCTTCGCCCAGCGAACCGTGGTCCGGATGCAGAGCGCCAGCGCGCCGATGCCGCCCGCACCAGGGACACCCGCGACGGCGACCGAAATTCAAACGGTGAACAACTGGATCACCGCCGGCTACCCGAGCGGAACCTGCGGCGCCGGCGGTGGTGGTGGTAACGGCGGCAGTGGAGCCACGGATGGCGGGGCGCCGGACCCGCTGGGCGCGGCCGCGACCTGCACCAGCCACACCACATGGACCGGTGGCAACAATGGCGATCCGCTGATGAATCCGGGGCGAGCCTGCATCAGCTGTCACGCCGGCAACGGCGAGGCACCCCAATTCACCATCGCGGGGACGCTGTACCCGACCGGCCACGAACCCGACTTGTGCAACGGCGTGAATGGCACCAACGGCGCGCGCGTGGTGATCACCGACGCGAGCAACCGCACCATCACCCTGACCCCGAACGCCGCGGGTAATTTCACGTACACGGGAGCGGTCACCACGCCTTACCTGGCCAAGGTCACATTCCAGGGGCGCGAGCGGATCATGCCGGTGGCGCAGACCAGCGGCGATTGCAACTCCTGCCACACCCAGACGGGTGCAAGCGCAGCACCGGGGCGCATCACCTTGCCGTGACCGACGTCCCCTCCCCCGGCGCCTGAATCGGGATTCCGACCAGTGCGCGCCGCGCCAATTCGCGTCGCGGAGGTCGGCCAGGGCGAAGGTCCGTGATCCGCGGGGCATCAAGTGAGACAGTGAGGGGGACCTTGATGGCGGCAACGTTCGGCCTGGCGTACATCTTGGCGATACGCGTCGCGCACGCGGCGACCTGTCCCGCGACCGCCAACGTGCAGGGCGTGGCCGATATCGTGGAGTCGGTGAGGGTGATGCTGCGCGCTCACGGCATTGCGGTCGAGCCGTCCCCCGAGCTGGCTGCGTGCGGCGATCGAAGCGTCCACGCCTGGTTGCTGCGCGAACCGCACGCGCCAACCTACGCGCTGCACATCGAGGATCCGTTCGGTCGCACGAGCGATCGCCAGGTCAGCGACGCCGAGACCGCCGCCAGCCTGATCGAGAGCTGGGCGCTACCGCTCGCGGCGGATCTAGCAGCGCCCCTGCCCCTGTCCACCCCAGCGATCGTTCGGCAGGAGACCGACGACCTTCCCCGCGCTGAAGAGACCGCAGCGATTCGCTGGCGCCTGACAGGGGCGCTGGAGGTGGCGGGCGGGAGCGACAAGTCCCTGTGGTACGGCGGTACCCTGACCGGGTGCGCGAACGTGGCTGCCCTTTGCGTCGGAGGTCGGCTGCGGATCGCGCGCGACGACAGTGTGTGGGGGCCCGACCGTGACGTCACCCGCTCGGGCACGGAGCTCTTGGCGCTGGTCACGCTGCCGCTGGTGCGACATGGCATCAGGCTGGCGCCGATGATGGGGCTCGGCGTGGGGTGGGTTCACACCGGGCCCCCGCAAGCCGAACCCGACACCATGAGCCGCGTCAGCGACGAGCTGGGCCTGCGCTGGGAGGCCGCGGTCAGTGGTGGAATCGCCCTCACCGCGCATCTATCTTTGGTGGGCGAGATCGGCATATCGTTGGGACGGTCGATCGCGGCGAGCCCGCGCGCAAATGCGGGTGATGTTGTCTTTGACGCACCGACCGGTTACCTGAGGGCCGCCGTCGCCTGCCAGTACGCGCCATGACCAAGAACGTCTTGCCCTTTCGACGCGCCGAACAGCGGGATCGCTCCGACGAGGAGCTGGTGCTCGCTTGCGCCGCGAACGACGGCCGCGCGCTCGACGAGCTGTTCCATCGACACGCCGCCCAGGTTCACCGGGTTCTCGCGCGGGTCGGGCAGATTGATCGAGGCGACCTGGAGGACGTGATGCAATCGACCTTCCTCGAGGTCTACCGCTCGGCCAAGCGGTTCGGTGGGCGTTCGGCGGTCAGCACCTGGATCCTCGGTATCGCGATGAATGTGAGCCGCCACCTCCGGCGCGGCGAATCGCGCCGACGCTCGGCGATGGCAGCGGTCGCGCGGGTGACGCCGGGGATGGACCAGCTTCGACCCGATGATTGGGCCAGCCACCGCGAGTCGCTGGAACGCATGCAGAGCGCCTTCGAGGCTTTGCCTCACGACTTTCGCGTGGTGTTCGTGCTGTGCGATCTCGAGGGCCTGAGGGGCGTCGAGGTGGCTCGCACGCTCGGCCTGCCCGAGGGGACCGTCTGGCGCCGGTTGCACGAGGCGCGCCTGCGGCTGCGCGCCCAGCTACACGAGGGGGAGGGCGGGCAATGAGCTGGGTCGAGAGACTCAAGCGGATCGGCTGTCCCCCGGGCTGGAAGCTGACCCGGGCGGTGTCGGGAGAGATCGATCCGCGCGTCGAATGGCACGTGGCGCGATGCCGACGTTGCACGACCGAGTATCAGTCCC
Organism: uncultured Pseudomonadota bacterium; assembly: GCA_963778795.1. GTDB lineage: Bacteria > Myxococcota_A > Polyangia > Fen-1088 > Fen-1088 > DASRQZ01. The sequence goes on from CAVZVU010000002.1 coordinate 4,895, forward strand.
TCCAGATGCTGGTGGTGAAGGCGAAGACGGCGTTTCCCGCCCCCGAAAGGTTACCGCGAGACCTGAACCAGGCGATCGGCGAGCGCCTGCGCGCGTTCGTATCGTCGTCGCCGCAGCCACTGGCGGCGGGGGCGGGCAGGCGACTGCTGCAGCGCCCGTTTCTGGGCGCCGTGCCGGTGGCCGCGGTCGTCGTGGCGCTGGTGGTCTGGGGCGCGAAGCACTCGTTGGTCTCGCGCGTCTCGAGCGGCGGGGTCGGCGCGCCGGCGACGTCAGTCTCGCGAGCATCGATCCGCGCGATCGGACAGGCGCGCTTCAACCGTGTCCGCTTCCAGCCCGACGAGATCGTTCGGGTAGAGGACGGGGAGATCGAGCTCGACATCGCGCCGCTGCACGCCGACGAGCGGTTTCGGGTGGTCACCGAGGATGGCGAGGTCGAGGTGCGTGGCACCAGCTTCAAGGTCTCCGTCTCCGACCAAAGCCTGGCCGCCGTGCATGTCTGGCGCGGACGCGTGGAGGTCCGCTCGCGGAACGGAGTCTTCGCCGTGCTGGAGGCAGGGGATGACTGGGTACGGAGCACCGGCACGGCGCCCCTGGGCGGCGCTGGTGGCGCGGGGTTGTCGGTGGGATCGCCGACGCCGACACCGACACCGACACCGACGCCGACACCGGCCGGCGGCGTGCGGAGCAGGCCTCGCTACAAATCGAAGAGATCGAATCGCTCAGCCGCCGTCGAGGCGGCGGTTCTGGAGAGGGAGCCGCGCCTCGACCCGGCGCGCGTCGGCGCTCCCTTTGGGCACGCATGGTCGTTGCTTCGAAGCGGCGACCCGAAGGCGGCTGCCGCTGAGTTTGCGGAGGCCGAACGCCTCGCGCGCGGCCAGGATATCGAGGAAGACGCTCTTTACTGGCGGGCCGTGGCGACGGCGCGCGCGGGAGACTCGGCTGGCGCCCGTGGATTGTTCAACGCCTTCCTGGAGAGGTTCCCGAGATCGTCCCGCGCCGCTGAGGCCGCCTTGGCGGTCGGCTGGCTGCTCCTCGATGGCGGGGAGACGCGCGCGGCGCGGCGAGCGTTCGAACGGGCGGTCCTCGATCCCTCACCGGCGGTACGAGCGAGCGCGCAAGAGGGACTCCGGCGAACCGCCGACCAGGAGTGATGAGCGGCAGCGCCGATCTCCTGAGCTGCGCCAGGCGGACAAGGAGCTGACCCGGTTCAGGAGCACCGTCGCAGACAGCCCGGACGTGATTGTGCCCACCCTGGTCCGGCCGCCTCCTCGACATTGCGAGGACCGACCGGCCCAAGGTGGGCATCCGTTCAACGATTCAGATCATCGAGCGTCGAGCTCGATCGGTCAGGTCACGGCGTGATCAGCATCGGACGCATGAACTCGTTGTCCTCGTGGTCGAGGATGTGGCAGTGCTCCACGTATCCCGGGCCGGTGGTCGGGTCGAAGGTGAACTTGTTCTGGCCGGCGGTCACGCCTCCGGCCGCGATCTTCTGCGGCGCCCACCGCAAGGCGATCCGGGTCACCTCACCCGGGAACATCTTGATCGTGTCCTTCCACCCTGCGTCGGATGCCTCCGGCGCGCGGTTGGGGCAGGCCCCGCCGGCGCACGCGCCCTGGGTCAGGTACTTCGCGGCGTCGAAGTTGATATTGCCGCCCACGGCGCCCGCGGAGTTCGGCGTGTTGTAGTTGCTCGGGGGCCCGAAGCCGGGAATGTACACGCCGGGCGCGAAGGTGAAGCCGTTGAACGTGCCGCCGGGGAACGACCCGATCCAGTCGGCCAGGTACGCGTCGATGTCGAACGGCTGCCGCGAGATCACCTGGAACTGAACCAGGTGGATGTGCAGCGGGTGGGCGTCACCGGTCAAGTTGGCCACCTCCCACACCTCGGTTGATCCTTGACGTGGCGTCTCCGTCGACAGCAGACCGCGCCCGTTCGAGATCGACCCGGGTACTGCCGTGGTCGTCCCCTCGCGGTTGCCGTTCCACTTGGTGTTGTTGATCAGGCTCTCCACCGGCTCGCCGTCCGCGTCGGGTGCGCCCGGAACGTCGGTCTGCAGGCTGCCCTCCTCCTCGACGAGGATCATCTGGCGCAGCTTGTCGCCACGGTTGTTGGCCGGCTTGACGTTGACCATGGGCGCGGTGCGCAGCGCCGGGTGCGACGCCGCCGGGTTGAAGGTCGTATCGGCCCCCTGCAGCGATTGGCTGACCCGAAACTGCATGACCAAGCCGTCGGACGTGGCGTCCGGTGCGCCGAAGCCCACCGGCCCACCGCTCGGGAACGGAATGACCGCGAAGTTCTTCATGGTGAAGGTCTTGCCGGCCTGTCCGCCGAAGTCGATGATCACGTCGGCGCGCTCCGCCGGCGCCATGAAGAGGCACTTCCCCCCCGCGCGGATGTTGGTGCTGCCGCCCAGCAGCCCGCCCGAGTTGGGATCGTTGATGCCGTCGCAGGCGTGGGGGCCGTTCGCCGGATCGCCCAGCTTGACCGGGTTATTGAGGAAGCCGCCGTCCGAGCCGATCTGCCAGATGACCGGACCCACGGGCCCGTTCTGGTGCATGTCGACGCCCGTCTGATTGAAGAGCTGCATCGTGTAGAAGCGCGCGTTGCTGCCATTGACGAAGCGGAAGCGGTAGCGACGCGGCTGGACGTCCATCACCGGCCAGGCCTTGCCGTTGACCGTGATGACGTCGCCGAAGAACTCCGGAATCCAGTACGGGTGCTGATCCGGGTTGCCGGGGCCTCCGTTCAACCCGGACGCGTCGGAGTCCGGAAAGAACAGCTGGCCGTTGGTGTCGAACTGGCGATCGGCCAGCAACAACTCGACCTCCTGCGCGCCCGACGGAAGGGTGATCGGGTTGCTGGCGAGGCCGGTGTCGCGGGTATCGCGGATGAAGTACATGCCCGCGAGACCAGCGTAGACGTTCTCACGAACGACGCCCAGCGCGTGGTCGTGGTACCAGAGCGTGGTGGCGTCCTGGGTGTTGGGATAGGTGAACGTGTTGCTCACGAAGCCGCGCCCGCGAAGCAACGTCCCTGGCGTGTACCAGGAGTCGGGGTTGCCGTCGAACGCCGAAGGGACCTCGGCGCCGTGCAAGTGGACGACCGCCGGGATCGGCCCCACGTAAGGTTGCGTGCACGCGGCCGCGAGGGGCGGACCGTTGACGCAGTTGTTGCGAGCGGTCGTGCCCAGCGGGTCAGCCCAGTGCAACGACTGATCCACCGACAGCAGGCTTTGCAGACGGGTGTTAATCAGGGTGTTGGCAAACATGACCGTCGTCGACGTGCCCTGCTTCGCCTCGATCGTGCGCGCCGGCCAGCTGGGACCGGCGGCGTTGACGTTGTAGCCCCAGAGAAACGTCCCGGCGTTGAAGGGCGCCGGAAGCGAAGTGTAAAACGAGCTGGGCAGCACCTTTTGCTGGAACTCCTGCATGTTGACGATCAATGACCCGGCGCCACTCGCGCGCCGCCCCGTGAAGGTCGGAAGCTGGTCGACGAACTTGGGCAGAGAATTGCCGTCGAGCGCCGTCTGCGGCGTCCGCACGGAGGCCTGCGTCGTCGTCCCCGTGGCTTGAGCGCCCGGGTCGTTGGCGACGCCGCACCCCGCCGCCACCAACACTAACGACGCCCCCAGGGACGTCTTCCAGAACAGGTATTCAGAACTTCTCATGGTTCTTCCTTTCTTCGATGGCTCCGGTTGGCCGTTTGCATCCGAATGGCCCCCGTTTCCCCTCGACCCCCTGGCGGACGTGGCAAAGCGCCAAGTCAGGAACTGCGCACACTCGGTGCCTAGGTCATTCGCAGTCCGTGATGTAGTGCCCGCTCCTAGGTAAGCCTTCGTGGAATTGTGTGCGAGCTAAAACGCCAAATTTTTGACGAATGAACGTAACAAAACACCGCGATCGCGATCTAGCGCGATGCGGTGCGGAACGCTCTGCGGCCTTGGCGTCAACCTCGATCAGATCGGGGCATCGGATCGTCGGCCACACCAGACGGGTGGATGGTCACCCCCTCGATCGAGGCGCGCAGCGCGCGCAGAAAGCGCTCGTTTTCAAGGGCGGTGCCCACCGTGACCCGAAGGCATCGGTCGAGCACGCCCGGCTGCGACACATTCTTCACCAGCACGCCGCGGGCGAGCAGCTCGCGGAACACCGCGCCGGCATCGATTGGCGTGCGCACCAGGATGAAGTTCGTATCGCTCGGATACACCGTGAGGCCCGGGACGGAGCGCAGCCTGCTCTCGAGCTCCGTTCGCAGGCGGACCGTCTCGCGGATGCGGGCCTCCAGCCGCCCCACGTGGCGCAGGCTGGCGCAGCCGAGCGCGAGGGACACGGCGTTGACGTTCCACGGCAGCCTGACCTTGTCGAGCTCGGCGATGACCTCGCGCGGCCCGACAAGGGCGCCGAGGCGCAGACCCGCCAGGCCGACCTTCGAGAGCGATCGCATCACGAAGAGACCGGGCGTGTCGCGAATGCGCGGGATCAGCGTCTCGCCACCGAAGTCGGCGTAGGCCTCATCGACGACGAACGCCGCGTTCATCGTCTGGGCCAGGCGCACCAGCGTCGCTGAGTCGAAGCGATTCCCGGTCGGGTTGTTGGGTGACGCGAAGAACGCCAGCGCGGGGCGTCTGCGCGCGATCTCGCCCGCGAACCGCGCCTCATCGAGGCCAAAGCTCCCATCCAGAGGGATCGGAGCCGGAACGGCCCCGTAAGCGCGCGCGAGCATCTCGTACTGGTTGAAGGTGGGATCCGGATAGAGGACCTGGGCGGGCATTCCGCGGGCGTGGCCTCCAAACGCGATGGTGAGGATCGAGATGATCTCCTCCGATCCGTTGCCGAGCAGGAGCTGGTCTGGCTCTACGCCCCAGCGGCGGGCGAGCGCCTCGCGCAGAGGCCTCCCGCTGACGTCGGGGTAGCGGTTGAGCGCCAGCTTGCCCAGCTCGTCCTGGAAGCTGTTCATCTCGTCGGCGCTCGGGGGAAACGCCGATTCGTTGCTGTCGAGGCGGACCAGCCCGGCGCCCGCCGAAGCATAGTCGAACGGCCGATACGCGGCGCCACCCCACACGGTGTTGCGCAGCCGATCTCGGGCGTCTGCCGCCGTGCCCGCGGCGTGCTCATGCTTCCCGAGCACCATTCGAATCGCCGGTCGGTGTCGCTGGACCGCCGCGAACAGGTCCTCGATGTTGGCGCCCCCGACACCGAAGACGTGCTGGACGCCATGCCTCAGCAGTTGCTCGACGACGAAGTCAGCGACCATCATGAGTGATTGCTCCGAAGCCGATAAACCCTCGCGCCGTCACCTCAGCTGCGCGGATCTCCCGGGCGCGCGAGTCGTGTCACCTGTCGGTCGAGATTCATATTTGCAAGCGGCGCACCAGGGTCTCACACCGAACGGAACGCTGCTTCACCGCGCAGATGCTGCGCGGCGGACCACCCGGATCGCAGGATCTGCGAGCCTGCTCCCGCCGCCTCACCGCCGTGCCGCGCCGAAGTGGCTGGTATCGCCCTTGCTGGGGATATCTACAGGAGATATCTACATGAAGACAAGCGCGGCTGTGCCGGTTCACCAGTACCCAGTGGTTCGGGAGCACATGACGCCCTCCCCTTTCACTATCTCGCCCAGCCGGTCCCTGGCGGCCGCGCAGGAACTCATGCGAGCTCACCAGGTGCGCCACCTGCCGGTCCTGGATGGCGGGCGTATCGTCGGTGTCGTCTCGGAGAGGGACCTGCTGCTGATCGAATCGATTCCTGGCCTCAACCCGACGGAGGTCCGCGTCGAAGAGGCGATGGTGCAGGATGTGTTCACGGTTCTGCCCGATGCCCCCATCGGAGAGGTGATCGAGACGATGCTCGAGAGGAAGGTTGGGTCCGCGATCGTCAGCGAGGGCGAACGGGTGGTCGGCGTCTTCACCACGACCGACGCCCTCCAGGCGCTTCACCGATTGCTCGAGCGTCCCGGTCCTTGATTGACTACTTCAGCAGAGCGCGTTCCTCCTCTTTCATGTCCTCCACCAGCCACGAGGTCAGGAATGCCAGCTTGGCGGCCAGCATCGGGAGCTCGGGGAAGGCGCGCGCCTCTCGATAGAGCGCGGCCAGCATCGCGCGCTGGCTCTGGTGGTCGGCGATGAGCTTATCGGCACGGCCTTCGGCCCCGAGCATGAGGTCGTCCAGCCGCAGGATTGGCAACAAGACGCTCTCTTCGAAGTCGAGGTGAACCTCGATGATCATGCAGATGTCGTCGATCGCGTTGGCGACCTCGCCCGCCGGAAGGGGCTTCCCATCGAGAGCCGCCTCCGCGACCGCGCGGGCTTGAAGTAGGAGCCCGCCAATCTGCGCATGCTGCGACAGGATGCGACGCTTGGCGGTTTCGGCGTCGACTCGATGCGACGGCACGGACCATCCGAGGTTCATCATTGGACCTTCCTCCGTACTCGGTTTGCTGGTCGTCTATCCCCCACCGTCTGTCGCCTGACGCGACGCCGGCGCCCACCTCCCCTTCGCGCTGTGTGAAGGAAGCACGCCTTATGCCACCCGCGCCCCGAGTGGATCCGTTCGCCTAAGTCGCGATAAACAGCGCGGAGCGTGACGGCTCCTGCGCGCACCTTCCGCGCGCGGAGCCAGCGGACATGCAGATCCTGCGCGGCCCGCCAGCGAAGAGGGGCACTAGAGCGTGCTGATCTCCTCGACCGGAATGCCTCGTTTCCGGGCGCTGGCGGCGAAGCCCGCCGTCACATCGCCGCCCTCACGCGGCCGGCCGTCCCAGACCACGATCGCGACGACCGGCCCGCCGGCGGCGATGGCCTGGGCCTGATCGAGGATCGCCTCGTTGGCGCGCAGATACGTGTCGTCGTTGGCTTCATCTCCGTCATCGAGAACGACGACGTCCTCGGTGGACTGCGCCTGGGCCAGGGCGGCGTCGAAACGAGGGCCCCATTCGCCGCCCCGATCGACGACGGATGTCTCGCGAAATCGGGCCGGGGCGAACGGCAGCACGATGCGACACCGGATCCCCAGCGCCGCCGCCACCTCGATCGCGACCAGGTCGGCGCCGCAGGCGGCCGCCGACACCAGCGCGGCCACCGAGAGAGTGCGAACCTTCTCCTCGATCGCCCGTTTCACGGTGGGAATGCGCGCTTGCGGAAAACGGGCGGGAGCACCTGGCGCATCCACCCGCCTGCCCGCCAACGCAATCACAACCCTCTGGTTGTTCATCGCGGGAAGTATAGTGGACACGCTACCTTCCACCCGCGCTCCTGGAGCGACGGTCAGGCCGAGAGCTTGTCGCTCTTGACGCCGCCCTCGATCTCGATCGTGAGCTCGACGTTCGGGGGATGCACCAGCGTCCCGTAAGCGGGGCAGCTCTTCACGGCCCGCTCGACCTTAACGATCTGGCGCTCCGACAATCCGGGCGGGAGCCTGACCTTCATCGAGAGCCGCCCGATGCGCGGCGCCGGCGCGCGATCCTTCTCCGTCTCCACCTCGACGCTCAGGCCGTCGGTCGGCAGTCCCTGGCCGTGGAGAAAAGCCGCAGCGAAGTAGTGCGCGCAGGCCGCCACCGAAACGCCCAGGACGTCGAGCGGGGAAGGACCTCGGTCCTCCCCTCCCGGCACCGAGGCGGGCTGATCGAAGACCAGCTCGTGGGCGCCGAGCCAGACGCGGCTTCCGACCTTCCCGAGGGATTCGACGACCGCCTTCATCCCGGCTTCCCTCCCCGGCCGCCGCTCAAAAAATCGAGCAGCCTGCCGAACGCGCTTGACGGTGCTCCTGGTCCCTCGGACGCGCCCTTCGAGGTGTGCCCTTGGCATCGCTCGGCCGGCGGCACGTCTCCGAGCACGCTCTCGACGTGGCGACCGCAGCCGGCGAACGTTGGCTTCCCACAGTCTCTACAGGTGATGCGCTGACACATTATCCATTCCCTCGATCGAAAGGCCTGCTGTGAAGTGTAGTGTCCCGAAGTCGACCGCGCCGCGTGATGAGAGGTGACATCCTGGCCAGCATCGCGCGGCGCGCAAGCTCGTCCGCACGGAGAGGAAGCTGGTGGACCTCGAGCACGACACCCGAGGGTCAATCAGGCGTACCGCCCAGAATCGGCGCGCGAGCGCCCGGAACCTCGTGCACTACGTCGGGTTGAGACAGGATCCACACGACGCCGACAACGCCGCCGCGCTCCCAGGCATGAGCGGCAGCACACTCGGCGTCGGCTTCACCGGGGCGCCCGCCCCGGGGCCGGTGAGCAGGCCGCCGGACGCGAGCCCCTCGCGCACCGCCTCGACGTACGCGTGAATGTCGACGCGATCTCCCAGTATGTGATCGCTCAACCAGCCCGGGAGATGCCCGCTGCGACGTAGCCCGAACGCGCTGCGCTCGATCGACGACCGCGCGATGAAAGACCGGCGATCGCTCCCATCCACCCCTCGCCAAAGAGCCTTGGCTTCGACCACGAGCACGATCTGCTTGCTGAGGCAGCGCAGGGCGAGCTGTCCCAAGAGCACCGCGTGCTGAGCATCCACCAGCGCCATCTGCTGGCTGTCGAACACCAGGCCCGGCTCCCATCGGACGTCGAACAGCTCCGTGTCCAGGAGGGATTCGTCGCGCCTTGCAGAGCCGGTGTCGATGCTCGAAAGGTCGACCCAGATCCGGACGACGGATCGGCCCCGATCGAGCGGGTCCAACCGGACCACCCCACCCCAGCAATGGAACTGGCCGTCGACCGCTCCCAGGATGGCGTGAGGGATCGTGAACCGCAGGGTCGATCGCTCGGCATCAATTCGCCATTGTTCGCGCGCATCCATGCTGCCACCTCTCTGGTGAAAGTCGCCCATCGCCCGCTACCTCAAGACCAGCATCATCCGTGCCGGCACTCAACCGAGGGAACCGAGGGAACCGAGGTCCCGTGCGCGCGCCCGCACTAGCCGGCTGCGCTCGCCACCACCGGCTGACCATCCGTCGCCGGCTTGCTTGCGGCTCGCCGCTCGCTGCTGGTTGCCACCGGGACCGACTCCACCGCTTCATCGAACGTCGAGACCTGCAGCTTGCGGAAGAGGCTGCGCTTCTTGTAGTCGGTGCTGCTCCATCCGGCACAGGATGTCGGCCAGGACGCGAACCGCCTCGTCGACGAAGGGACCCTTGTTGAGCATCACGCACTCGGCGGCGACGGACGCGGCGGCGTCCGTGACCTCGGCGCGCGATGGCACCCCCGTGCGCGCGAGCGTGTCGAGGACCTGCGTGGCCCAGATGGCCGGGACGTGAGCGGCCTCGCACAGCCAGAGGATCTCCTCCTGGATCTCGGACAGACGCTCGAAGCCGACCTCGACCGCGAGATCGCCGCGCGCGATCATGACGGCGACGGGTGGCCGGCGGAGCCCTTCGAGGAGCATGCCGGGCAGGTTCTCGAAGCCGGCGCGCGTCTCGATCTTGAGGACGACTCCCAGGTTGGGTCGTCCCAGCCGGTCGAGCGCGGCGTGCAACGCGCGTACGTCCTCTGGCCGGCGGACGAACGACAGGCTGACCGCATCGGCGTGCCGGACGACGAAGGGGAGTGCCCGCCTATCTTCCACCGTCAAGCTGGGGACCGTCGTCAGGGTGTCGGGCAGGTTGATGCCCTTCTCGGCGCGAAGCTTGATGGTCTCCTTCGGGGTGCGCACCACGCGGAGCCGAAAGTCGTCGCCGTTCTGTCGGATGTGCTCGACCACGGTCTGAATGCGCCCGTCGTCGAAGAACACGCGCTGCCCGACCTCGAGGTGGTCCAGCGCCGCCGGCAGAGTGCACGAGATGACGCCGGGCTTTTCGACGTGACCATCGCGATCCCGCTTGGGCGGCACACCCACGCAGGCGCGCCGGGTCAGAACCAGCTCGTCGCCCGCCCTCACGTCGATTGACGCGCCCTCGCTGTCGCCGACCTCCAGCACCACGTCTCCGCAGCGCGCACCGTCGCGAACAATGCCCGCTTCGACCTTGTTGAGGACGTAGGCCCGCTCCGCCGCGTGTCCGACCATCACGTCACCGCTCGATCTCGTGGATGGTCAGCCTCCGCTTCTTGTCACGCGCGTCGCGAAAGTGCAGCTCGTCCCCGCTCCGCAGCTTCTTGAAGGACTCTTCTGCCAGCTGCAACAAGCAGCCCGAGACCGGCTTTCGGCGCGCTGACACGCATCCGATGACGCACGGACGCCTCGGCCTTGGTTCCACCGAGGTCGTCCTTGGCGGGCTTCCACGTGGCGATCCTGCGCCCGCCCCCCACTGGCGCCGGTCCGGATCTTGGGTCCGGCGAGGTCCATGAGGATCGCGGCACTCGCGACCGGTCTCGATCCGAGCCGCGCTCAGCGCGCGAACGATTTGCGTCCATTCGGCTTCGCCCTCGTGCGCGCAGTTGATCCGCAGGACGTTCATGCCCGCGCTCCAGCAGCTTCACCATCCAGGCCTGGTCGGCCTCCTTGGCGCTGGGCGCGGTCACCATGATGTAGATGTGCCGTTCGCCCGGGCGAGGCCCCAGGATTTCGTGGGTGTTCCGGTGCAAGGAGGCGTTTGCCATCTCCCACGACAATGCGGTGAGGGAGCGCTTCTTTAGATAAGCCAGCGCCCGCTTGGCGACCTCGCTCCCCTGCAGCGCCAGTGTTTCGTTGGCTCGCGCTGACACCTGGAGGAGACTCTCGAGCACGCAGCTCTCCGATCGGCCGAGCGACGAGAGGCCGACCTGCGCCAGCTGCGTCTGGAGCTCACGCAAATCCTGCTGTCTGAGGGCCACGTAGTGCACGAGATTCTTGGCGCTGGCGCGCCGGTCGGGCGCGACGCGATTGATCGAGGGGCGCATCTCCCTCTCGAGTCGAGTGAGGCTCCGCTCCAGGCGGACCAAGGAGCGCGCAACGGCAACGGGGGTCGAGATTGTTGAGGGCATGACCACGAGAACTGCAACCCTCGTACCTCCCGGCACTCAGTGACCGACATCCGGAGAGGCGACGAGCGACTCAGGGTTGGCTTCTCCTGGGGGCATGCGCCGCTCCGGAGTCCAGGTAGGCGAGGGCCAAGGTCGTGACCAGGTGAGCCGGCAGCATGAGCACGAAGGCGAAGGCGGCATAGCGAAAGAAGCCGGGCGTGGGAAACCGCTCGCGCTCCGCGATCGCCTTGACCATCAAGTTCGGGCCGTTTCCAATGTATGTGGTCGCCCCCATGACCACGCTGCCAATGCTGATCGCCGCAAGCTTGTGGATCGAAATCCCGGCGACGAGCTCGTCGCCCTGGCTCAGGCCGCGGGCCAGCGCGGCGAACGCCGAATAGGTCGGCGCGTTGTCGAGCACCGACGACATCGCCCCGGCCGCCCAGAAGAGTTGCCAGCTGCGCCGGAACGGTAACCACGGCGCCGCCATGGCCAAGGCGGTCCGGACGGGACCAAGGCAGGCGAACAACCCGGCGAAGATCACCGCAACGTCAGTGATGGGACCGAACGAGAAGCCGTTGTCCCGGTGGAGCGCGCGCGGCGTCAGCGAGAGCGAGGCGACCGAGATGAGGAGCATCGCGATCTCGCGGCCGCCCGCCGGCAGCATCGCGGCGGGAACCACCAGCAGCATCAAAGCCAGGTTTCCCTTGCCCCGCAAGGTGACGCGACCACCCTCGGATCGATCGGGCGCTTTGGTCGCAGGCAGCTCGCTGGCCTGGGCCCGCCCGTCGACCCAGTAGAGCGCGAGCGCGCTCCACCCCACGTAGAGCAGCCAGGCCGGGAAGAGACGAAGAGTCCAGAAGAACGGGACCCCGCTGATGTACCCGACCAGCAGCGGCGGATCTCCGAGCGGCGTCAATAGACCGCCAGCGTTGGCCACGGCGACAATGAAGAACGGGACCAGGTGCGCCCGATGCTCACGGCGCCGGTTGATCCACAGCAGCGGGCGAATCAACAGCATGCTCGCGCCGGTGGTCCCGATGAAGCTCGCCAGTGTGGCGCCCGACAGGATCAAGGCCACGTTGGTGGACGGTGTGGCCTCGACCTCCGCCGACAGGACAATTCCACCTGCCGTCACGTACAAGGCGCCGAGCGTGGTCACGAACGAGACGTACGAGGCGGCTGCCTCCCTCAGATCCGCGGTCCTGGCCGCCGCGACAAAGTGAAAAAGGATCGGCGCCGCGCAGGCCGAGACGATCAGGAGCTGAACGCCGCGGCGTTCCCAGGCGCGCGGCGCGATCATCGGCAGCAGGGCGATCGCAAGGACCAGCACCGGAAACGGGACGACGGTCCAACGCGGTAAGTCCGGGGGCCACACCGCGATCATCCAATCCGCAGCGGTCGCGGCACGCGATCGACGCGGCAAACTGCTATAAACAGGCTTCCATGATCGACAACGCAGCCACGCAATCGTTGGTCGATGACGATCACGTTGCAATCATCCTTGCGGCAATCGACACCTCCCCGCTCACCAGCCTCGTGGTCGAGGGCGCAGCGCGGGTAGCCCGCCGCACGTGGCCCAACGCTCAGCTCCATCTCTTGCACGTCTTTCGCACCGCTCCGTTCGACCGACCCGCGGCGGCGGGGTTGCGGTCGGACGAGCTCATCGCGGACGCGCAGAGTCATCTCGACTTCCACGTCCGCATGGCCCGGCGCCAGTGCCCGTCGCCGGTGACCGGGCACCTGGCCATCGGTGATCCGGTCGACGAGATCGTGAAGCGGGCGCGCTCGCTCAGCGCTGACGTTCTCGTGGTTGGATCGCGAGACAACGTTGGCCTGCAGCGGTTCCTGCTCGGATCTGTCGCGGAGAAGGTCGCAAAGCGCGCGCCCTGTTCCGTGTTCATGATTCGCCGCAAGCAACGGCCGTACAAGAAGGTGTCCTGACGCGCCGGTGCCCGTGCCCTGCGGCGGCCGGCCCGCGCGCGTCGAACGCGTTCTCGCCCCCCCCGAGTCAGTCCTGGATCTCCCGCGCCAGCTCCCAATGTTCGGGCGAGCGCCAAAGACGCAGTCGGATCAGCTCGCGCTCGAGGATGAACTCCTTGGGTAGGCGGTCCAGGAACTTGTCGAAGAGCTCCTCGTGCTGGCGCACCTCGCCGGCAGCGGCGTCGCGATCAATGCTCATGAGCTGGCGGAACGAGCTCTCCGGGTAATCGAGGCCGCGCCATTCGAGGTCTTCGTAGCGGGGCATCCAGCCGAACGGGCTCTCGAGCGCAAACGCACGGCCGTGGATTCGGTCCACGATCCAGGCGAGCACGCGCAGGTTCTCGCTGAATCCGGGCCAGAGGTACTTGCCGTCGGCCCCGCGGCGGAACCAGTTGACGCGGAAGATCCGGGGTGGGTTCGGGATCCTTCGCCCGAGATCCAGCCAGTGGCTGAAGTAGTCGGCCATGTTGTAGCCGCAGAAGGGGAGCATCGCCATCGGATCGCGGCGCAGCGGCGGCAGTCCGGCTTCGGCGGCCGCGGTGGCCTCCGATCCCATGGTCGCAGCACTGTAGACGCCGTGCGACCAGTTGAACGCCTGGAAGACCAGTGGCATGTCCCGGGTCATGCGCCCACCGAAGATGAAGGCCGCGATGGGAACACCGCTGGGGCTGTCCCAATGCTCGTCGAGCGAGGGGCAGCGCGTGAGAGGCGTCGTGAAGCGAGAGTTGGGGTGGGCGGCCGGAGTCCCGGAGGCGGGCGTCCACTCCTTCCCGCGCCAGTCGACGAGGTGAATGGGCGCCGTCTCGGTCATCCCGTCCCACCAGACGTCGCCGTCGTCGGTGAGCGCCACGTTGGTGAAGATCGTGTCCGACGCGACGGCCTCCATCGCGTTTGGATTGCTCTTGGCGTTGGTGCCCGGCGCGACCCCGAAGAAGCCATTCTCGGGGTTGATGGCATAGAGACGCCCGTCGGGGCCGGGCTTGATCCAGGCGATGTCGTCGCCCACCGTCGTGATCTTCCAGCCCTCGAATCCGGGGGGAGGCAGCATCATGGAGAAGTTGGTCTTCCCGCACGCGCTCGGGAACGCCGCCGCGACGTAGGTGCGCTCACCGCTCGGCGAGGTCAGACCGAGGATCGCCATGTGCTCCGCCAGCCAGCCTTCGTCTCGCCCCATCACGGAAGCGATCCGCAATGCGAAGCACTTCTTGCCGAGCAATGCGTTACCGCCGTAGCCGCTGCCGAAGGACCAGATCATCCGCTCCTCGGGAAAATGCGCGATGTGGGTGCGCTCGGGGTCGCAGGGCCAGGTGGCGTCCTGGGCCCCCGGGGCCAGCGGCACACCGACCGAGTGCAAGCACCGAACGAAGTCCGTTCGGTCGCCGAGCTCGTCCAGGACCTTCTCCCCCATCCGCGTCATGATCCGCATGCTCACCACGACGTATGGCGAATCGGTGACCTGCACGCCGATCTGCGCGATCCGCGACCCGATCGGGCCCATGCTGAAGGGGATGACGTACATCGTCCGGCCGCGCATCGCTCCCCGGAAGAGGCCGCTCATGCGGATCTTCATCTGCTCGGGGCCGACCCAGTTGTTGGTCGGCCCGGCGTCGTTCTTGTTCTTGGAGCAGATGAAGGTGCGGCTCTCGACCCGGGCGACGTCGCGCGGGTCGGAACGACACAGGAAGCTGCGCGGTCGCTTCGACGGATTGAGCTTGATCAACGTTCCGCGTGCGACCATTTCCGAGATCAGCGCCGCGCTCTCCGATTCCGAGCCGTCGCACCAGTGCACCGCGTTCGGCTCGCAGAGCTGCACCAACAGGTCGACCCAGGCTTTTAGCGCCCCATTCTTCGTTCCTTCTTTTGTCGTGGCCATGACGGAGTCCCTTTCATTGTGAGATGACCAATGCGCGAGAGATGCGGGGGCTCACGTCTGCGCAACTTCTGAGTCTGGCGATTGGTTCGACTGGACGACGCCGGTGGGTCGTGCCGGGCGCGCTCGTACGCCGTCGGCTGCCGCCGATGGGGCGGCCAGATCCGGCGCGAAGTCCGGCGCGAAGTCCGGCGCGAAGTCCGGCGCGACGTCCGGCGCGAAGTAGGTGGCGCCGAGGACGGTGCTGAGGTTGGCGAGGTCGGCCAGCGCCACCTCGGCAAACTCCAACCAGCCGGCCCGGGTCGAAGGCGCGTGTACGCTCGCGGCGGCTCGAAGCGCGGCCCGCGGAGCCTCGTTCGCGGGCAGCCCCTCGATCTCTCGGCCGATCTGCTGGAGCGCGTGCGAGAGGCTGCGCGGAAAGGCCGGCTCGATGAGCAGAAGATCGATCACGCTCGCGAACTCCGCGCGCGCGTGGTAGCGACGCCGGTAGGCCTGGTAGGCGCCCACCGACTTGAGCAGGCCGGTCCACCGAACGTCCTCGAAGCGAAGCGGCTGGTCGGCCGGAATCAGCTGCTCTGCGATCGCGATGGCGATCCGCAGCGTCATGTCGGCGCGCTCGAGGTAGATCCCCAGGCGGAGGAAGGCGTAGCTCTCGTCGCGCAACATCGCGGCGGCGACCTGCCCCGCCAGCTGCTGGGCCGACGCCACCACCTGGGCCAGGCTCGCACCGAGCTCGGCGGGCGGCCCCTCGGGCGCCAACCTCTCCAGACGGAGATACAGCGCGTTGAGCGTGTGCCAGCACTCGGAGGGCAGCAGGGAGCGCGTCACGCGCAGGTTCTCGCGCGCTCGGCTCAACGAACCCAGCAACGACGAGGGATTGTCACGATCGAGGATGATCCGCGCGACCAGCGCGCGACGATCGAGCAGCGCGGCCTCGTCGAGAGCCAAGCCGGCGAGGGGCCCCAGCGCCTGCCAGCCCGGTGTCTCGCGTCCAGCCATGTCCAGGCGAAGCTGCTCCCAGACGAGCAGGGCGCGCGCCAGATCCTCGGCGCGCTCGAGGTGACGAGCGAGCCAGAACGTACTCTCGGCCAGCCGGCAGAGAAGCATCACGCCACCCCCGCGTCGTCGACGATGAAGGTGTCCTTGCTACCCCCACCCTGCGACGAGTTGACCACCAGCGAACCCTTGCGCAGCGCCACGCGCGTCAGCCCGCCGCGCGTCACGTAGGTCTCCGCCGCGCTGAGGATGAACGGCCGCAGATCCAGATGGCGCGGCTCGAGACCGTCCCCGCACAGCGTGGGCGCCGTCGACAGCTGTACGATCGGCTGGGCGATATAGTTGCGCGGATCGGCTTCCACACAGGCCCGACACGCCTCCAGCTCCGCGTCGGTCGCCTTGCTACCGACCATGACCCCGTGGCCACCAGATTCATTGGCTGGCTTGACGACGAAGCTGCGGAGATCGTCGAGCACCGCGCGCCGTTCGCGGTCGTCGAACAGCCGCAAGGTCGGCACGTTGGGGAGGATCGGCTCCTCGCCGAGGTAGTACCGGATGAGGTCCGGCACATAAGAGTAGACGACCTTGTCGTCGGCAACGCCCGCCCCGGGGGCGTTGACCAGCGCCACCTGTCCCCCCCGCCAGGCGCGCATCAAGCCTGGGCACCCGATCAACGAATCGGGGTTGAGCACTTCGGGATCGAGGTATTCGTCTCCGACCCGCCGGTAGATGACGTCGACCCGCTCGAGCCCGCCGATGGTCTTCGTGTAGACGCGGTCGTCGCGGACGACGAGATCCGAGCCCTCGACCAGCTCGATCCCCATCTGCTGCGCCAGGTAGCTGTGCTCGTAGTAGGCGGAGTTGTGCACGCCGGGCGTGAGCAGCACGACCTTGGGCTGGGCAGCGCCCTCCGGCGCCAGGGACACCATCAGCCCGTAGAGCCGGCTGGTGTACCCGTCGACCGGTTCGATGCTCTGGTCGGCGAACAGCTCGGGGAAGACCCGCTTGCTCATGTTGCGGTTCTCGAGCATGTAGGACACGCCCGAAGGCACGCGCAGGTTGTCCTCCAGCACATAGACCGTCCCATCGGCGCCGCGCACGAGGTCGCTGCCGCAGATGTGCGCCCAGACACCGTAGCGCGGGTGCATCCCGCGGCACGCCGGCAGAAAGTAGCGGGAGGTCGCCAGGACGCCTTCGGGCAGCGCACCGTCCTTGACCGCGCGCTGCTCGTTGTAGAGATCCTCGATGAGGGCGTTCAGGGCCTTCAGGCGCTGCACCAACCCCTGCTCGATGCGCCGCCACTCGCGCGCGCTGATGACCCGGGGGATGACATCAAACGGCCATTCTCGATCGAGGTTGCGATGTTCCTCGACCACCGTGAAGGTGATGCCCTCCGCGCGGATCTCGGCGGAGGCCGCGCGCTGTCGCTTCCGAAGCTCGGTGGCGCCGAGGGCCTCGATGAAGTCCGTCACATGTCGTGCCGCGGGTCGCGGGAGTCTTTCCGCGGTCAGCAGCTCGTCATAAGTCTCGGAGGAGTAGCTGTTCCAGAACATGTTTGTCTCGTTTCGTTCTCGGGTCTGGTCTGGTTTGTTCGGCCGGGTGCTAAAGCAAGCGCCGGACCATCCGTCGCGTTGGCGCGCTCCCCGGAATCACACGGTTCCTTCGCGTGATTCCGACCAGCGCCAATTCTCGCGGCGCAGAATATTCGCCGGCCACGACCAAGCACGACGCGCGGGCGGCGTCGCGGGGCCGGTCCTGCTGTCGTCCGCTCACGGGCTCGCCACCCAGAACACGACCAGCAGTTGCGCGGTGACCACGCGCAGGATCATCGCCAGCGGGTACACGGCGCCGTACGCCAACGCCGCGCCGTCGCCCGCGACCTGGGTGGCGAAGGCAAGGACTGGCGGGCTGGTCATGCTTCCGGCGACGGCGCCCGAAACTGCGGTGTAGTCCATCCCGAGGAACCGCCGCGCCATCATCTGGGTGGCGAGCAGCGGAGGCAGCGTGATCATCGCCCCGAGCAGGAGCCATCGCAGGCCCGCACCGTGAGTGATGGTCTCGACGAATCGCCCGCCCGACAGCAGACCCACGCTGCCCAGGAACATGACGATCCCCAGATCGCGCAACATGAGCGTCGCGCTGTTGGGAAGGTAAAAGGTGATCCGGCCGAGCCGGCCGAGGTGGCTCAACACCAGCGCCACCAGCAAAGGGCCACCGGCCATACCCAACCGCACGGGCGCCGGGAGGCCGGCGACCGAGAGCGGAATCGAGCCCAGCAAGATGCCGGACGCGACGCCGATGAAGACCGGAACCAGCTGGGCATGCTCGAGCTCCCCGATCGAGTTGCCCACCAGGGCCTCGACGTCGGCGAGCCGGTGATCCTCGCCGACGACGACGAGCGTATCGCCGAAGTTCAAATGGACGCTGGCGTCCGGCACCAGCTCGATCCCCGCCCGCAGCACCCGCGTGACGTTGGCGCCGTAGCGGGTCCGGAGCTTCAATCCGCCCAGCGTCACGCCCACGACGCCCGAGCGCGTGACCACGACGCGGCGGACGCCCAGAGGACGCGACACCTCGCGCAGGTCGACGTCGCTCCGCTCGCCGAGCAGGATCGCCAGGCGCTCGAGGTCTTCGTCAGATCCCACCACGTGCAGCAGATCGCCTATCTGCAGCTCGGTCTCGGCGCTCGGGAGCTCGACCCGCCCCGCGCGCATCATGCGCGACACCACGACCGGCGCCCGCAGCAGGCCCGCCAGTTGCCCGACTCGTTGCCCGACCACCCCGTGGTTCGCGACGCGCAAATCGATGTTCCCCAGCGGCCGTCGCTTGCGGGTGGCCTGCTCGAAGCGTTCGGCCTCCTGGCGCGAATCGAGACGAAAGATCGCTCGGAAGATCGCCAGACTGAGGATCGCGCCCACCACGCCGAATGGATAGGCGACCGCGCAACCCACGGCGGCCAGACCGCGCTCCGCCGCGGTCACGCCGGGCAGGTCGCGCAGCGCTTGCTCGGCGGCAGCCAGGCTGGGGGTGTTGGTCACCGCCCCAGAAAGCAGCCCCACTGCGACGGTCGGATCAACCCGCAGCCAGCCATGCGCGATCAGGACCACCCCGACCTGAAGAGCGACCAGCGAGACCGTCAGCAAGTTCCAGCGCAGACCCTGTGCGCGAAGGGAAGAGAAGAACCCGGGACCGACCTGGAGGCCGATGCTGTAGACCGACAAGACCAGGCCCAGCTCGCGCATGAACTCGAGCGCCTGCCCCCGAACCGCCTCGAGCCCGCCGACGGTCGCCGCGGCGCTGGCGCCGAACGCCTTGGCCGCGAAGCGCGCCAGCAGCGCGTGGCTCCAGAACAAATGCGAAAACAGAATGCTGGTGAAGAGGACGCCGGCGATGCCGAGCGACAACCCCCTCACCTTGACGCCCCCGAGCGCCAGTCCCGCGGCGGCGGAGACACTGAAACCGACCAGAACCCCAGCGAGGTTGGTTCCCGTGATCAGCTGCTGATACCAGTGCATCGCCCCGACCCGGCCGGCCTAGCGCCGACGTCCCCGTCGTCGGGAAGCTCGACGCATTCTTTTCGGCCTTGCCGGTGAGCCCGCGCCAGATCTGCGGGGATCAGCCACGACAGCGGCTCCGGTCGAGTCGGCACATACCCTGCAGGCCACCCGGGGCGAGAAACGGAGGCCGCCCATGGAACTCACCTTGTTAACTCACACCACGACCAACCGACCACCCGCGGAGGTCGCTCGCCGTCGAGTGCTCGCCCAGCATCTGGAGCTGCGACAGCTCCTGTGGGCCGGCCTCGAGCACGTGCGCGCCATCCTGGCGGGCGAGCACGCCGCCCACCTGCCCCTTCGCCTGCTCGTCGGTGTCATCTTCGGCGAGTTCGTGCGCCATCTGGCCGACGAGGAAGCGCTGCTCGTCCCCTTCCTCGAAGATGATCTTCCGCTCGGACCGTTGCGCCGGGCCCACCTGGAAGAGGAGCACCAGGGTCAGCGGACGGAGCTCGCCGCGCTGTGCGCCTGGCCGGAGCGCGAGGACGAGATCGGCCTCGCCCTGGGCTTCCGCGAGCTGGCGGTCGCCCTGCTGGCCGACATCGAACGCGAGGATCGCGAGCTGCTGATCCCGGAAGTCATTCGCGACGACGGAATCGTCGTCGACCAATGCGGGGGCTGAGTCGGCCGCAGTCACCCGCCCCGCCTGACCAGGCCCAGATCAACCACGACCGGGCGCACGCCCCAGATCTCCTCGGCGTATTGCCGGATGGTGTCGTCGGCCGAAAAGCGGCTGGCGCCCGCGATGTTGAGCGCCGCGCGCCGTGACCACTCCAGCGGATCCCGATAGACCTCGGCCGCCAGCGCCTCCGTGGCCCGATAGGCTTCGAAATCGGCGCAGACCAGGTAGCGATCCTCCGCGCGCAATTGTCGGACAAGCTCCGCATATCGTCCCGGTTCGCCAAAGCTGAAGAACCCCGACTCCAGCAGCGCCAGGGAATCGCGCAGCTCGGGGCTCTGCTCGATGTACGGGCGCGGGTCGTAACCCCCGCGGCGAACCCGCGTCACGCCGTCGGCGTCGAGGCCGAATAGAAAGAAGCTCTCGGCGCCGACCGCCTGCCGGAGCTCGACGTTCGCGCCGTCGAGCGTGCCGATCGTGAGAGCTCCGTTGAGCGCGAACTTCATGTTGCTGGTGCCCGACGCCTCGGTGCCAGCCGTCGCGATCTGCACCGAGAGGTCCGCCGCGGGAATGATCGCCTGCGCCAAGGTCACGCCGTAGTTCGGAACGAAGGCCACCGCCAGGCGTCCTTGCACGTCTGGATCGCTGTTGATGACCGCCGCCACGTCGTTGAGCAGACGGACGTGCAACTTGGCCATCGTGTAACCGGCGGCCGCCTTCCCCGCGAACAAATAGACCCGCGGTACGCCGCCGGCCTCGGGATTCGCCTTGAGCTTGAGGTAGTGGGAGATGATCTGCAGGCACGCGAGGAGCTGGCGCTTGTACTCGTGGATGCGCTTGATCTGGACGACGAACATCGCATCGGTCGGCAGCTCGGCGCCGGTCCGGCGCCGAACCAAGACCGCCAGGTCGCGCTTGTTGGCCTGCTTCACGGCGCCGAGCGACTCCAGGAACGGTCGGTCGCCAGCGAAGAGCTCGATCTGCTTGAGCAGGCGCAGGTCGCGATCGATCCAGTCAGAGCCGATTCGCGACGAGATGAGGCGCGTGAGTCTCGGGTTCGAGTAGAGCACCCAGCGACGCGGCGACACACCGTTGGTCTTGTTGCTGAACCGCTCGGGGGTCAGCTGGTAGAAGTCGGCGAGCACGCTGTCCTGGAGCAACTGCGTGTGCAGCTGGGCCACGCCGTTGATGCTGTGTGAGCCGACCGTCGCCAGGTGGGCCATGCGCACCTGTTTGGGGTGGCTCTCTTCGATGATCGACATGCGGGTGAGACGGCCCATGTCCGTCGGCCACCGGGTCTGCACCCGGCGCAGGAACCGCTGGTTGATCTCATAGATGACCTGCAGGTGGCGCGGCAGCAGGTCCCCGAGCAACGGCACGGGCCACTTCTCCAGCGCCTCCGGCATCAGCGTGTGGTTCGTGTAACCGAACGTGGCCTCGGTGATGTCCCACGCCGGCTCCCAGTCCAGGTTCTCCTCGTCGACCAGGAGGCGCATCAGCTCGGCGATGGCGATCGAGGGGTGCGTGTCGTTGAGCTGGATGGCGGCCCGCTTGGGCAGCAGGTCGAAGCTCCGATGGCGCACCCGGAACTGCCGCACGATGTCCCCGATCGAGCAGGCGACGAAGAAGTACTGCTGTTTGAGGCGCAGGCGCTTGCCCTCCTCGGTGTGATCGTCCGGATAAAGGACCTTCGAGATGTTCTCGGAATCAATCTTCTCCTCGACGGCGCGGCGAAAATCCCCCTCGTTGAAGTACTTGAGGTCGAAGTCGCGCGTCGCGCGCGCCGCCCACAGCCGCAGGGTGTTGACCGTGTCGGTCTTGTGTCCAACGATGAACGAGTCATACGGGACCCCGATGACGGTGCGGGCCGGGATCCACTCGAAACGCAGTCGGCCATCCGCGTCGTTGCGCGCCTCGACGCGGCCGCCGAGTCGAACGACCTGCGCGTGCTCCAGACGCGGCAGCTCCCACGGGTTGCCCGCGACCAACCAATTGTCGTGAAGCTCGACCTGACAACCGTGCTCGATGCGCTGCTCGAAGGTGCCGAAGTCGTAGCGGATGCCGTAGCCGACCGCGGGCAGTGCGAGCGTCGCCAGCGAGTCCATGAAGCAGGCCGCGAGACGTCCCAGGCCTCCGTTACCGAGCCCCGGATCCCCTTCTTCGTCGAGCACGTGGGCGAGATCGAAACCATCCTCGGCCGCCAGGCTCTCCGCCGCCTCGTAGAGCCCCATGTTCAGGAGGCAAAGCCCAAGGCTGCGCCCGGTCAAGAACTCCGACGACAGATAGTAGACGCGCTTGACGTCGCGCTCGTCGTAGGTCCGCTGCGTCGCGAGCCAACGGTGCACCAACCGATCGCGAACCGCGTGCGCCATGGCACGGTAAAGATCGCGCGCCGATGCATCACCGAGGTCGCGCGCGCAGGTGAAGAGCAGGTGATCGACAACCGAGCGCTTGAATGCGCGCGGATCCACCCCTGCCCGCGGCTCGGGCGCGGTTCCATGCGCCCCGGACGGGCGGGACTTTGCCGCGCCAGACTCAAGACCAAGGAGATCTTCCACGGCGGAATCACAGCAGACTCACAACTCGACGTCATCCCTGTTTTGCCGTCGTTACAAACTCTATTTAATAACGACACCAATCATTGATAAACGCCGCTTCGGCTATTCTTGATCCCCAGCAGCGGCGGGGACGGCGCGCGCGATCATCCGACGCACGGTTGAGCTGGCGCGCGCTGCTGACGATCACGCTCGCCAGAGACGCGCGCCCGCGCGGGGCAACAAGAGCAAGCAGAGAACCGCTCTTGGGAACCAAACCGGCGTTGTCAGCCTCGCGCAAATTCAGCGGGTCCCACTGCGCGGCGCGCAACTTTTGCGGGCGTCCGCCCGGGCGCGGGGCAGGCCCCGCTGCAGAAGAATTTACAATCACGAAGGACCCATGAAACGTCCAAACCGCTAATGTGAGATTCCGTGGGCCGCGATGAACGCTTGCTCGAGGACGCGGGTGTGAAGTAAGACGGCTCCCGTCTTGCAAAGAGCCGGTTCCTCAATGAATGGATCAGAGATATTGCTACCCCTTCGCGCCAAAGGTCTTGCTCTCTTGTGGCGCGACTGCGCAACTCTTGCCGGCGCCGGCCATTTGTCGCCGCCCCGCACCGATCGGTCTGGATGCTTCCGACGCAGCTGATCGTCGCCCTTGTCGCGGGGCTCGGCATCATCGCCTTGCTGCTCGTCGGCGCCCGCGGGCTCGCGGGCTACACCGTCGGACGGTTGGTGCTGCTGGTGGGGCTGGTGGCGCTGCCGCTCCTGCTTGTCGGTGGGGAACATCTCCTACGGCGTGCAGCAAGTCGAGCAGCACGCGGTTCTGCCTCTCGTGCCACGAGATGCAGCGCCACGGAAAGAGCCTGTTCGCCGACAACAAGCAGGCGCTGGCGGCGGTGCACTACCAGAACCGGCTCGTCGACCGGGAGGCGGTCTGTTACTCGTGCCACAAGGACTACGCGATGTTCGGCGACGTCACGGCGAAGCTGAACGGGCTCCGCCACGTGTGGGCGCACTACATCACCGGCGTGCCGAAGAAGATCGAGCTCTACCACCCCTACCCGAACTCGAACTGCCTCCACTGTCACGACGACGCGCGGCGCTTCGTCGACGGCGTCGCCCATCGGCCGATCCTGCCGGCGTTGTACGCGGGCACGACGTCGTGTCTGTCCTGTCACCGGATCGCGCACGACATGGCCAAGGTCGACGCGGATGAGCTGTGGCAGGCGCGCTAGGGAAAGGAGCGAAGCCCGTGACGAGCCTGCGAATGCTGATCCCGAGCGACGTGAAGAAGATCCGTCGCGCCGCCGTCGTCGCCGCGCCTGGGTCTCGGCGTGCAGCTGGTGGCCGCGCTCCACTGGACGCCGGCGACGTTCATCGTGTCGGCGGCGGTGGGCGCGCCGCTGGTGATCGCGGGCGGTGTCCTGTTCCTCGCCGCCGTGTGGAGGAACATGAAGGACAAGGGCGCGGTTTGATCTCGACGCGACGGAGTCGGCCGGGCGGCGCTCGCGCTCGGCTTGCTGGTCTCGTCGGTCGCGCTCGGCGCTGCCTTCCCGGCCGTGTTGCGGATCCCGCGCCGCAATCCGGCGGCACGCGCTCCCTGCCGCCCGCACTGTTCTCCCACCGCCAGCACGAATCGTTCGGCTGCTACGCCTGCCATCCCTCGGTCTTCCCCCAGGCGCTGGTCGGTTTCACCCACGACGAGATGGCGGAGGGGAAGTTCTGCGGCCGTTGCCATGACGGCCGGACCGCCTTCGCCATCCCCGGCGCGACCTGCGCGAGGTGTCACGTCGATGCGCCGTAGCCGCGCGCCGTGGTCCCTGCTTCTGCTCGGCCTTCTCGCGGCTGGCGTTGCGCGCGCCGAGAGCCCTCAGGAGAAGAAGCGCAAGGACATCCTCGACGAGCTCGGCCTCAAGAAGAAGCACCCGGCGCCGCCGCCGGCGGGCGACGTGGGGCCGGCCCCGAGCGAACCGCCCGCCGAGAGCGGCGAGAAGGCGGGCGCGCCCGGCGGATCCCGCGCCAAGCAGAAGGGCGCCGCGCGGAGCACCGCGCCCGCCGCGCCGTCCTTCGGGCGGGTCATCCATCCGCTGCTGATGTCGACCTGCAAGCTCTGCCATTCGCCCGGCGCGCGCCGCGGGCGCGACGCGCTTGCTGCTCTCCGGCGACGCCGCCGCCGATCACCACGTCATCGTCCGCTTCGTGAACACCCGCGATCCCGAAGCGAGCACGCTGCTGGGCAAGGTCTCCGGGGCCACGGTTCACGGCGGCGGCGCCCCCTGGCCACCGGCCGGCACGCCGTACCAGCGGGTGCTCGCCTGGATCCGCGGTGGCGCACGTCTCGACGCGACCACGCCGGCCGAGCCCGTCGCCACAGCCGGTCACGCCGCGCGCCACGGCGGCGCCGTCGCGCCGTTCGCCGCCGCCCGCCGCGCCCGCTGCCGCCGCCGATCGCGGCCACGCCCGCCCCGGAAGAGGCGGTTCCCGCTGCTCCGCCCGCGAGCGCGGCCGCCACCCCGCCGGCGGCACCCGTGATCGCCGCGCCGGCCACCCGACCGAGCGCGCCGAGCTTCGCGGCCACCGTGCAGCCCGTGCTGATGAGCGCCTGCGCGCTCTGTCACCGCGCCGGCGCGCCCCGCCGCGATGACCCGGCTGGTGCTCTCGGGCGATGCCGGCGCGCGACGAAGCCGATCGTGCGACAGCTCGTCGACCCGCAGGCGCCGGAGCAGAGCCTCCTCGTCGGCAAGGCCACCGGCCAGATGCACGGCGGCGGCGCGGTGCTCTCCGCCCGGCGATCCGCGGCTCGCCGCGATCTTGGCCTGGGTGAAGGGGCTCGGCCGCCGCGGAAGCGCCCGTGCCGGCCAGCTCCTCGGCGCCCCGCCGCGGCGCCGCTGCCCCCGGCGCCGGCGCCCGCGGCGGTCACCGGTGGGCACGCCGGGGCTGCGCCCGGCCCCGGCGGTCCTGGTGGCCCCGGCGGCGCCGGGCTTGCGCTGCCGCTCGGGTTCATGCTGAACGGCCGCTTCAGCCTCGACTACGAGCGCCGCCAGTTCTCCGGCGATCCGTTCGAATCGCCGAGCGTGAACGCGCTCCGCAGCTATCACCATTTTCTCTTCCTGTCGCGCGACGCGGCCGGCGATCCGTGTGGCCTCTCGGTCGAGGTGCTCACGCTGCAGTTCTGGGAGGCGCACTGTCGCGTCCCCGGCCTGCCCGCATCCGCTCCGGCTGATGGTGGCGGGCGGCAAGATCGTCGTGCCCTTCGGCGCCGACCCGCTCTATCACCAGAACTACGGCGGCCTGGGCGGGTTCGACCAGCCGGTGCTGCCGGTGATCTGGGCGGTCGAGGGGCTCGCCGCCCACCTGCTGGTCGAGCGGCGCGCGTTCGTGCTTCACCGACGATCTCTTCGTCGTGCGCGGCTACGCGCTGCCGCACGCCGACTCGATCATCAATCTGCAGAGCGGCTTCTCGACCGACGACGCCACCAAGCTTGGGTGGGGGAACCGCCTGGGCGCCGCCTGGATGTTCGTGTCGGCCTGGTACTCGACCTACTACAACCCGCTCGGGTTCGGGCGGCGACTGTTCATGCAGGCCCTCGACCTGACGATCTGGCGGCCGCGCGGCATCCCGGTGCTGCAGCACTTCAGCCTGGGCGCGGGCCTGCTCCGCGCCGACGTCTCGGGCGGCGGCGCCGGGCGTCGGCGGCGTGGGCCTCGACTACTACGACTTCGCCGACTACCTCCAGCTGCGCTACCACCCGACCGACTGGCTCTACGTCCAGTACCGCACGGGGCTGCGGACGTTCAACAACCGCCGCGGCGTCGTCGCTCGACAAGACGCGGCTCACGAACGCCGACGCCTCGACGCACAACTTCGGCGTGGTGGCGCGCTACCGGGGGCTGACCGCCGGCCTCTACTACTTCATCAACCTCGAGAAGGTCGACGAGATCCCGAACGACCTCCTTCGCCTGAGCGTGATCTATGACTTCTGACGCGATCTGGAACCGGCGCTGCCTGGCCGCGGGCGTGCTCGTCTGCGCGGTGGCGCTCGCCGCCTGCGCGGACTTCTCCCGCGGCGCGCCGTCGGCGCCACCGGCCGACGCGGGCGGGCCAGTCGCCGACGCGGCCGCCGGCGACGGCGCGGCGCTGTCGTTCGCGACCGACGTCGAGCCGTTGCTCGTCCCGACCTGCCAGACGTGCCACGCGCCCGGCAAGCAGGCCGGCGACACCCAGCTCCTGTTCACCGGCACCGCCGCGACGGACTACGCGACCGTCGTGATGTTCGTCGACACCTCGGCGCCGGCGGGAAGCCGCTGCTCTCCAAGATGAGCGGCAACGGTCACCAGGGCGGAACGGTGTACGCCGCCGGATCGCCCGAGTACGAGACGGTCTTGCACTGGATCCAGCAAGGAGCTCCACCATGAAGCGCAAGCGCAACCTGAACGCACTCGCGACCCGCCTCGGCGTCGGGGCGGTCTTCCTCGCCGTCGCAGTCGCGGGGCTGGCTGCGCCCAGCTCGAGGGGGACCAGGGGCCCGACCGTCGTCGTCCCCGGTCCCACCATCGAGGCGACCGGAGCGCACGCCGTCGTCATCGGCAGCACGGTGACGATCACAGCCACCACGAAGAACGGCACCGACGCGACCTACACCTTCACCAGCGCGGACGCCTCCATCGCCACCGTCGACGGGACGGGCGTGGTCACCGGCATCCGGCCCGGCGAGACGGCGATCACCGTCATGGGCGACGACACGATGGCCAGCGCGAGCTTCCCGATCGTCGTGATCGAGCCGACCGACGCCTCGCAGATCCCGTACTACGACCGCCTGGACGATGTCGGCCCACGCCGACAGCACCGCGCTGGCGTTCAACAACTGGAACGCGGACGGGCAGGTCCCGACCACCTGCGCGCGCTGCCACAGCTCGGAGGGGTTCGTCGACTACCTGGGTGGCGACGGCAGCGCGCCGGGCGTCGTCGACAAGCCGGCCCCGACCCAGTCGGTGATCCGCTGCGTCACCTGCCACAATCCCGCCGCCGACGCGCTGGCGTCGGTGACGTTTCCGTCGGGCGTGACGGTCGACGGGCTCGGCGGCGAGGCGCGCTGCATGACCTGCCATCAGGGGCGCTCTTCCGGGCCGGCGGTCGACGCGGCGATCAGCGCGGCCGCGCCGGCCACCGACGACACTGTCAGCTCGAGCGCTCAACTTCCAGAACATCCACTTCTTCCCGGCCGCCGCCACGCTCTACGCGGGGCGTGGCGAAGGGCGGCTACCAGTACGCGGGCCAGGTCTACGACGTTCGCTTCCGTCACGTCGACGGCTACAACACCTGCATCGGCTGTCACGATCCCCACTCGACGCAGGTCAAGTTCGACGCGTGCGCCGGCTGCCACACCGGCGTCACCGACGTCGCAGCCGCGCACGAGATCCGGATGATGTCGTCGGTCGGCATCGACTACGACGGCGACGGCAACACCACCGAAGGCATCTACGACGAGCTGGTCGGGCTGCGCGACAAGCTGGCGACGGCGATCCGGACGTACGGCGCCGAGCACGACGCGCCGATCTGCTATTCGGCGAACGCCTATCCCTACTGGTTCACCGACAGCGACGGCGACGGCAGCTGCTCGACGGCCGAGGCGGTGACCGCCAACGCCTTCGCGCAGCTGGACCGCGCGCCTGCTGCGCGCCACCTACAACTACCAGATGGCGAGCAAGGATCCGGGCGCGTTCGCCCACAACGCCAAGTACATCATCGAGCTGCTCTACGATTCGGTCACCGACGTCAACGCCGCGCTCGTGGCCCAGGTGGACATGAGCCGGGCGACGCGCACCGATTTCGGCCACTTCGACGGCGCGAGCGACGCCGCCCGCCACTGGGACGCCGGCGAGCAGGTCGACGCGAGCTGCTCGTCCTGCCACGGCGGCGCCGACGGTTTCCGCTTCTACGTCCAGTACGGCGTCGGCAAGGTGGTGCAGGAGACCGCCAACGGGCTCGAGTGCAGCACCTGCCACGACAAGCCCGGGACCGACTTCACCGCGATCGCGAAGGTCCCGTCGGTGACCTTCCCGTCGGGCGTGGTGCGCCAGGAGCCGGGATACGACAACGTCTGCGAGACCTGCCACCGGGGCCGCGAGGCCAAGGCCACCGTCGACGCCGCGATCGCGGCCGGCAAGCCGACGTTCAAGAACGTGCACTACCTGCCCGCGGGGGCGGTCAAGCTCGGCTCCGCCGCCCACGTCGGCTACGAGTACGACGGCAAGACCTACGTCGGGCCGCTGTCGCACGTCGGGGGCACGCAGTGCACCTCCTGCCACGATCCGGTCGGCAGCCACCACACCTTCCGGATCACCGACGCCTGGAATGGCACCTGCCGGGCCTGTCACGCCGACGCCAACGGCGATCCGACGAAGATCCGGCTGATCCGGACCCTCGACTACGACGGCGACGGCAACACCAGCGAGCCGCTCGCCGCCGAGATCGACGGGCTGGCGGCCAGCACGCTCGCGGCGATGCAGGCGGTGGCCGCCGCCCCGGGGCTCTGCTACGCGCCGGGGATCTACCCTTACTTCTTCAAGGACACCGACGGCAACAAGAGCTGCAGCGCCGCCGAGTCGGTGGCGTCGAACGGCTTCTCCGCCTGGACGGCCGCGCTGTCGAAGGCGGCGTTCAACTACCAGCTGTCCCGCACCGAGCCCGGCGCGTGGGCGCACAACTTCGATTACATGGCCCAGCTGCTGTACGACAGCACGGCGGATCTGGGTGGCGACGTGAGCAAGCTGAGGCGGCCGTGATGTCGATGGAACGGACGTGGAGACGAGGGGATGCCATGACGAAGATTCGTAATTTCCAGGCCGGGTTCTGGTTCTGCCTCTGCCTGGCGGCGCTGGCCGCCGGGCTGGCCGCCGGCTGCTCGGGCAGCACCGGGGCCGCGGGCAAGGACGGCCTGTCGTGTTCGCTGACCGACAATCCCGACGCCGGGACGGCCACGCTGCACTGCGCGGACGGAAGCACGTTCACGGTGACCAACGGCGCCAACGGCACCAACGGAATGAACGGCACGAACGGGGCCGACGGGAGCAACGGCGCCGCGGGCACGTCCTGCACCCTCACCGGCAGCGACGGCGGCACACGCACGCTCACCTGCGGCGCCGACGGGGGGACGATCACCGTCGTCGACGCTGTCGCCGACTACACCGTCATGACCGCCGACGAGAAGGCGCAGGCCGCGATGACCGCGGTGATCACCGGCGTCAGCTTTCCCGCCGACGGGCGGCCAGTGGTCAACATCAAGGTCAGCGAGCGCCACGGCCTCGGCGTCAAGAACCTGGCCACCACCGCGGTCACCTGGCGGTTCTCGCTGCTCAAGCTCGTCCCGGGGCTGGTCCCCGGCGCCACCCCGGGCGTCAACGGCAGCGCCAGCGACACCTGGGTGAGCTACCTCGCGGCCAACGATCACTCGGTGGCCTCGAGCGAGACCGCCGCCGCCGCCAACCTGACCGACCACGGCGACGGCAACTACGACTATCGCTTCGCCAAGGTCATCAACGGCGGCGCCGCCAGCGCCGGCACGACATACGAGGCCGACCAGACCCACCGCCTCATCATCCTGCTCTACGCCGCGGGAAACCCGTTTTCTCCCATCAACCTGGTCAAGGAGCTGGTGCCCGCGACCGGTGCCGACGTCACCGGGCAGCACGAGAGCGTCGACGGTAACGCCTGCCTCGAGTGCCACACGTCATTCCGCGCCATCAGCGGCGGCACCGGCGAGCTGGGATCGGGCGAGTTTCACGGCGGCGTCCGCTACGACATCCGCACCTGCGTCGCCTGTCACAACGATCAGCGTCGGTTCAGCAGCGCGGGCGTGGCAGTCACCGAGCCGGCGATCGGCGCCGATGGGACCTGGACCGGCGCGGCCGCGGTGCTCAACCGCGAGGCGGTCCTCAACCTGCCGGTCTTCATCCACAAGATCCACATGGGCACCAAGCTGAAGATGATCGGGGGAACCTACGCCGGTCTCCCGGCGCCCTACGAGACGACCTATCCCCAGGATGTCCGCAACTGCGCCAAGTGCCACCGCGCCCCCGCGCCGCTGGCCAATCACTGGAGCACCCAACCCTCGAGCCGGACCTGTGGCGCGTGCCACGACGACCACAGCTTCGAAGCGACGGTCCCGCCCGGCCGCACCCCGCACAGCGGCGGGCCGCAGGCGACCGACGTCGGCTGCAGCACCTGCCACCAGGCCAGCGGCACCGGCGGGGACATCGCGGCCAAGCACACTCCCGTCTCGCCGCCCAACCCGCACAACATCTACGCCGATGCGACGCCGGCCGGCAACGGCAACACCAACGCCGCCTACGTCGCGGCCGCCGGCGCCGTGCCGACGGGCGCAAAGGTGGTCAGCTACGTCGTGCAGAGCGTGTCGACCTGGACCGACGCGACGGCCGGCAACGTGCTCCGGCCGCAGATCGTTTTCAAGTTCAAGCTCAACGGCGCCGACCTGGCGTTCCCCGATCCGACGACCGCGAGCGAGCTGATCCCGGGGTTCGTCGGATCGCCGAGCGCCTACTTCGTGTTCGCGGTGCCGCAGGACGGAAAGGCGAGCCCCGCCGACTTCAACGCCTCGGCGAGCGCTTACATCAAGAACGTCTGGAATGGCGCCGGCACCTGCTCGAACGCGGCCTCGACCACGACGCGCACCGGAGCGGGAACGCTCGCCGGGCCCGACGCGAGCGGCTTCTACACGCTGCGCCTCACCTGCGCCATCATCCCGGCGAACGCGACCATGTTGACCGGCGGCATTGGCTATACCTACGGGCTGGGCTCACGCCAGAGCCCGCCCAACCCGGACCTCGACTTCATCAACAACACCCAGCCGCTGACCCAGATCGATCTGGCGGCGTATCCCTACGTCCCCAACCACAAGGCGGACGGCGTCACCCCGGGGTACGGCGGCGTGGGCGGGCTCATCGTCCCGCCGCCGGACGTGTCGATGGTCGCCACCGGCGCCACCGGCCGGCGCGCGATCGTCGACAACACCAAGTGCGGCGGCTGCCACGTGTCGCTGGGCGTCGGGCCCGACTTCCACGCCGGGCAACGCAACGACGCCGGGACCTGCAACTGGTGTCACCGCCCGAATCAGACCAGCAGCGCCTGGTCGGCCAACGCGAAGGACTTCATCCACGCGATTCACGGCGCCGAGAAGCGGCTGACGCCGTTCACCTGGCACGAGGTGTCGCCCAGCGAGGGCTTCTTCGAGACGACCTACCCCGGCGTGCTCAACAAGTGCGAGATGTGCCACCTGGCCGGCACCTACGACTTCAGCACGAGCGCCGCGACGGTGGCGTACCCGAACATGCTGCCCAGCACCGTGGGGCAAGGCACCTACGCCGCTGGCAGCGTCCACTCACCCTACGTGGCCGAGGGGACGGCGTACGGCGCCGGCTTCAGCTACAACGCGCTGACCGGGAGCACGGTGAACCCCGATCCGACCACGCTGGTGGTGTCACCGATCGTGGCCGCTTGTTCAGCCTGCCACGACTCGCCGATCGCGGTCGATCACATGCAGACGAACGGTGGCTCGTTCTACGAGGCGCGCAGCGTGGTGGCCGCAAAACCGCAGCAGGAGGAGTGCCTGCTCTGTCACGGCCCCGGCCGCATCGCGAGCATCGCCGACCGGCACGCCTACGTGCCCTGACCGGCGCGGCTGGCCTTTGGGAAAGACCCTCCTCGGTCCTTACTGGCGCCCCGAGGGCGGCAGGACCTCGATTGTGCTGTGCAGGTAAACACTGTGGCAGCCCACGCAGCTGCGTGCGACGGCCGCGAAGCCATCCGCCAGCGCCTTGTCGTCGCCACGCGGGAGAGCGGCCGCGCGGGCGAGGTCCTCAGCGGCGGCACGCAGCGAGTCCTGGGCTTCGTAGAACTCGGGTGGCACCCCCAGGCGTCTCTTCGTCTTGTGGGTGACGCCTGCCCGCGCGACGATCTCTTCGTCCGCGATGCGTCCGGCGAGGCTGCGGATCGTGGGGCGATCGAGCAGCACCACCGCCTTGACCAGGCTCGACATGGTGTTGCCGTGGCGGCCCATCCGCGCCTTGAGCTCGGCTTGGGCCTCGGCGGCAATGTGCTCAGGCGCAGGCAGGCCGCTGACCGGAGGCTCGACTGCGGGTGGGCCGGGCGGAGACGCGCGTCCCGAGACGACGGGCCCCACTGTTGCGATGAATACAACCAGGCATAGCCAGGCGCCAGATCGGGACATGCAGGGCCTCCTTCTCATTCGCTGGCAGGTGGCCGTCGCCGGGGCGGCTTCGCTCACGCCAGCGGACTGACGCTAATGACCGATTCACGCCGCCGCAAGCAGCAGTCATCCCTCGACGCGAAAGTTCCGCATCATGCCCATGTCCTCGTGTTCGAGGTTGTGGCAGTGATAGAGGAAAAGGCCGGCGTGCCGCGCGAACCGAACGCGGATCCGCACCTGCTCGCCGGGTCTGAGAAGAAACGTGTCCTTCCAGCCGTCGTCGACGATACCGTCGTCCATCGTCGCGGCGACGCCTCTCCACTCCGGAGCCACCGTGCGTTGCACGATCTGGAATTGGCCCCCGTGCACGTGGATCGGGTGGGCCGTCGTCATCATTGCGCCCGGGTTCGAAAACTCCCAGTCCTCGGTTTCACCGATCTTTATCCGTTCATTGTCCGCAACCTCGGTCATGTCGAACGTCGCGCCGTTCAATACCCAGCGCATCATCGCCATCGATACCGCGAACCGGCGTGGATTCTGGCGGTTGACCACCTCCGCCGGTGAACGCCATTCGGGAGGCGACAGGTGCCGCGGGATCGGAAGGCGCCGCCCTTTGCCGCCAATCGCGAACTTGCAGATGCGAAGCGCCGCGCCGTTCGGGGGCGAGTTGGAGGATCCGCCGCCGCCCATCATGCCCATCATCCCCCCGCCCATCATCCCCCCGCCACCAATCGTGAAGCCTCGGCTCTCCAGCCAGACCGACTCCCCGCCCGGAGCGGTTCCAAAGTCGGCCCACAGCTCGATGCGTTCGCCGGGCGCCAGGAGGACCGCCGGTCGGTCGACCGGTGCGGCGATCAGTCCACCGTCGGTGCCGATGACCTTCATCGGGCTCCCGTCGCTCCATGCAAGCTTGTAGATCCGTGCATTCGAGCCGTTCAGGAGTCGCAAGCGATACGTGCCTGCCTTGACGTCGAACGAAGCATCGGCGCGCCCGTTGACCACGATGCGGTCTCCGAGAAGACCCAGCATCGGGTTCGGCGCGTAGACGAGCTGGCTGGCGCCGTCGAGCAGCCGATCCTGAATGACGAGGGGAAGGTCGAACTCGGGCGCCGGTAGCCCGCGCGCGATGTCGTCCTCGTCGGTAACCAGGAAGAACCCGGCCAACCCCGCATGGACTTGATAGCCGGTTCGTCCGTCCGGATGCGGATGGTACCAGTACGTTCCAGGGCGATTCTCGACCTTGAAGTCGTATTGGCGCGTGGTGTGGCCTGCGAGCGCGAAGCGGGGATGGCCGTCGTTCTCCTCGGAAACGTCGAGCCCGTGCCAATGGACGACTGAGGCTTCGTCGAGCGCGTTCTCGAAATTCACCCGCACCCGCTGCCCGGGTCGCAGGCGGAAGGTCGGACCGAGGTAGCTCGCGTCACTGCTGTCGAACATCCCGGGCGAACCGGCGAGCCGTTTGCCCTCGAACCGGAGCACGTTGGTGCTCCTGCCCGAGCCGTCGACGGTAACCCGCGCGCGGGTGCTCTTCAGTGAGACCTCGAGATCCGGTTGCGTCGTGGTGTCTGAAGCTGCGAGAGAAGCTGCGGCGGGTGCGCGACGGCTGCATCCCGCGGACAACCACAGACCACCGGCGATTCCGGCTTCGAGCACTTGCCGTCTCGAGGGCTTGGTAAGCATCGAGGACATCATCTCTCCGCTCGCTGAAACCGCAATGCCGCCAGCAGGTCGCGACCGAATGCCGGAGGATCCGTCGCCCCGGCGCGGTTCTTCGAGAAGCTGGCGGAGCGCGGGTTCAGACCGTCGACGCGGTAGCGAACAGCGGTCGACCCGCGCGACTACTGCGTCATCGCCTCGTGCATGAGGCGCATCGCTTCGCCCATCTTCTGCAGCCGGGCCGCGGTCGCCGGGTCCGAAGACGTCATCGTGATGCTCACGCCCTTGTCGACCTTCTTGACGTCGACCTTGGTGTTGGCGCCACCGACCATCGGGCAGCCCATCATGCCGCCGCCCATCATGCCGCCGCCCATCATGCCGTTGCCCATCATGCCGCCGCCCATCATCCCATTGCCGTTGCCATTGCCGTTGCCGTTGCCCTTGCCGCCGCCCATCATGCCGGAGTCGCTTCCAGCTCGCGGCGCGGGAGTGGTCGGTGCGCTCTTCGGTGTCGGCGGGGTTTGCGCCGCGACCCAACCTCCGCCCGCAAGCGCCGTCAGCACTGCCGCTGTCAAAATCCCTTTCACCATGATCCTCATTGTTCGTCTCCGCTCAGGTTGGTGTTCCTACGTTGACCTTGTGCATCGGTGATGCCACGCCGGCCGGGGAGCAGATGGCCCGACAGACCGACCGGGGACCGCAATCCCTGCGACTGAGGGCGCTCGCGCGCGCAGACTTTGCGCTGAGCCTCGCGTCTAGATCCGCGACCGGTGACGTTCACAGCTCTGGAAGAATCTATTCGTGGTGCGCATCTGACTTTTCCTTGGCTGGCTGGGTCGCCGGGTGCGCATGCTCGAAGACGTCGGCCCAGGCGAGAATCCGGGCGAGGTCGTCGCCGGTCACGGACCCCGGGTCGTCCGTCGGCATGGTCGGCTTGCCTCCGCTGGCGCCCAGCACCTTGCGGACAACGCTCCCGGCCTCGTCGGCGTGATGTCCCCCGAACGGGTAACTGTCCATCGCGATGTGGGCCAGGGCCTTTGGCTTGGCTTTCTTGCCGGAGGCGGTGTGGCACCGGAAGCAGTGGCGCTCGAACGCGGGCTTCGCTTTTTCGAAAGCCGCGATTTCATCGGAAGTCGGCCTGGGAGCGTGCCCGCCGCCGTGTCCCTTGTGAGCGATCGCGGTCGGCGCTGCCACCACGACGAGTCCCGCGACGGCGACGGCGAGACCAGCTGCAACAACCGTAACTCTCGACGCCAGCATCGCCGCACGACTCTGGACAGCGGCAACTCGTCTGTCAAATCGCTGGCGTCCGGTGCTACTGACGCCGCGCCGTGAATGTCCCCACGATGAACTTGGTGACCACCGCCCGGAACTCCTCTCCTCCGTCGGTGATCACGAAGGCGATCGGGATTGGATCGGCGATGGGCGTCCCCGGAAACACCGCCTCGCTGGTCCCTGTGCCGTCCGGATTGATGTGGTAAACGCAGCTCGATGACGTCGACGGGATGGCCTGCCCGTTCACATTCCCGATCGAGCTGACCTGGCAGCCCCCCTCGCCGTCGAAGGAGATGCGCCCCATGCTCGCGAACGGCAACGGCGGGACCACTGGCTGGTTCGGCCCACTGGCGACCAGCAGGCTGTACGATGAGTTGAACCCGTAGTGCCCCTTGAGGCTCCGGTTGCTGAAGCCGTGCCCGCCCGAGCGATTCCCTTCGTCGCGCTCGCCCCACGCGAGCGAGGTTCCCGCCATCACAGCCGCCAGAGCCATGATCCCCACGAAGACTCCTGCCCTGACCCACCACGCGCTCGTATGTCGTTTCATGTCTCTCCTCCTCGCGGGAACAGAACGTGCGGTGGCAGGTCTTCTTCCCACCGAGAGATCGCATCGCCGCCGTTGACCCGGGGCCCTCACGATCGTCGCCCGGTAGCTCGGCGCCTGCCCAGGCGGAGGGTCTGCCGCCGCACGTCGTCGATGCAGATCTCGAGCGACGACAGATCCAACTGAGCCGGAATCCGGGCCTGTCGCCACTTTGCCCGCACAGCCGGGCGCGGGCGCAGTGGCCCGCTTTCCTTTCGGCTGCCACATCTGCGGAGTCATCGACATGA
Source organism: uncultured Pseudomonadota bacterium (assembly GCA_963778795.1). GTDB lineage: Bacteria > Myxococcota_A > Polyangia > Fen-1088 > Fen-1088 > DASRQZ01. The sequence goes on from CAVZVU010000002.1 coordinate 41,311, forward strand.
GAATCAGGAGGCGGACCATGCGGCATCGTGCGGGGACCCTATCTGCGACCTGGGCCCTGGCCGCTCTGACCGCGTCGGTGATCGGGTGTCATTCGAGCGGCTCGGGTGGAGCGGGCACCGGCGGCGCGGGCGACGGGACGCTGGGGAGCGGCGGTTCGGGCGCGCCCGCTTCCGGCGGCGCGGGGGGCGCCGGCGAGCTCGGTAGCGGGGGCGGCGGAGGCGCAGGCGGCGGGGCAGCAGGCGTGGACGCGGGCGCAGGCGGAACGGGAGGGAGGCTGGACGCGGGCGCAGGCGGAGCGGGAGGGAGGCTGGACGCGGCCGTCGACCGTGCGCCAGCCGACGCGGCTGACGCCCCCACCGACGCCGGCGACGGCGGCGTCGCGATCCTGGCGGCAACGCCGCCCATGGGCTGGAATTCGTGGAACACGTTCCAGTGCTCGCTCAATGAGCAGCTGATCCACGACGTTGCCGACCGGTTCGTCACTAGCGGTATGGCGGCCGCCGGGTATCAATACGTCAGCCTCGACGATTGCTGGATGAACGGGCGCGACGCCAGCGGCAATCTGCAGTGGGACACCACGAAATTCCCCGCCGGGATCCCCGCGCTGGCGGCGTATGTGCACGGCAAGGGGCTGAAGCTGGGGATCTACGAATCGGCGAACACCGCGACCTGCGTCGGCGTCTACGGTCCCAGTACGCCGGCCGTCGCCGTCGGCAGCCTGAATCACGAACCCCAGGACGCGCAGACCTTCGCGTCGTGGGGCGTCGATTTTCTCAAGTACGATCTCTGCGCGGGCAACCGAGCGTCGATCGCGAAGATGGGCGCCGGCCTGCGAGCGACGGGGCGGGCGATCGTCTACAGTATCAACCCCGGCAATGGCCCCACCGATCTCGACCCGCCGACGACGCCGGGCTGGAACTTCGACACCATCGCCAACATGTGGCGCATCGGCTTCGACATCAACGCCAGCTGGGCGTCGGTGCTGTCGTTGATCGATCAGGATGCGCCGCTGGCGCGCTTCTCCGGCCCCGGTCGCTGGAACGATCCGGACATGCTCGAGGTCGGCAAGGGGCTGACCGCCGACGAGGATCGTAGCCACTTCAGCATGTGGGCGATGCTGGCGGCGCCGCTGATCGCCGGCAACGATATCCGCTCGATGAGCGCGACGACGCAGTCGATTCTCACCAACGCCGAAGTGATCGCCGTCGATCAGGATCCGCTGGGCCTTCAGGGACAGATTGTCGCGACGCCTGCGACGACCCTCCAGGTCTGGTCGAAGCAGCTCGCCGGCACGAACACCCGCGCGGTGGCGCTGTTCAACCGCGGAACCGCCGCCGCGTCGATGACTGTGCGCTGGACCGATATCGGAATCCCCGCGACCAATGCGACGGTGCGCGATCTCTGGCAGCACATCGCGGTCGGCACCTTCAGCAACAGCTACACCGCGGCGTCCGTGCCCGCGCACGGCGTCATCATGCTAAAGATCGCCGGCGCGCCCTGACCATGGGAGCCATTCCGCTGATGAGGAACAGATGACGAAGCCGAGATCGCGCTACCTGTTGGTTTCTCTCACGGTGATCGCGCTCGGCTGCGGGAAGAGCTCATCGTCCTCGTCCGGCAGCGACGGGAGCAGTGGCGTCGGCGGGACGGGAGGGTCCATCCCCGCCGTCGCGTGCGAGGCGACCGTGGCAGCGGGAACCGTGACCAGCATTGCGCTCGATGGCGACGACATCGCGAGCAGCAACGTCAACGGCCTGACCTTCAAGGGCTTCGGCGTGCTCAGCGCCAACGGTACCAGTGAGCTGCTGATGGATTACAAGTCCGAGCACGCGGACCAGTACGCCACGTTGCTGGCGATCCTGTTCGGCGGCACCAACCCGATCATGACGCACGTCAAGATCGAGATGGGGAACGATCGGAACAACTCCACCGGCCCCGACCCGGCCACGATGCGATTGGCGAGCGAGGCGGCGAACGTCAAGCGGCATCCCGGATTCCAGCTCGCCGCCGACGCCAAGAAGGTCAACCCAAAACTCAAGGTGAGCATTCTGCGCTGGAACGCGCCCGGCTGGGCGAGCAACAACGACCAGATCTATACCTGGTACAAGAACACGATCCTGGCAGCGTATCGCGACTACGGCTACATGGTCGATTACGTCAACCCCGGGGTCAACGAAAGCGCTGCGGATCTGACCTGGACCAAGCAATACGCGGATCGCGTGACGACCGACGCCACGGGCTTTGGCAGCGCGACCGAGCAGGCGCTGTACAACAGCATCAAGGTCGTGATCTCCGACGAGGCCGGGATCGGAACCTTCGGTGGCAGCATGGTCAGCGACGCCGCCCTGCGCAGCGCCGTCTCGGTCGCTGGATACCACTACAACACCGACGACGACGGCGCGGGCGACTTCAAGACGCTGGCGCAACAGCTCGACACGGAGGTCTGGAACAGCGAGGCGCAGGCCACCTTCAGCAACACCGCCTTCCGTCCGTTCAACAACACGAGGGATCCCACGGTGGCGGGCACGGGAATCGGTGGATTGGGCGGCCCACTGGAGATGGGCAACACGATCATCAAGGGCTTCGTCAATTCGCGCCGAACCCATTTCGTCTACCAGCCAGCCATTGGCTCGTTCTACGAGGGCGGGCAATTCTCGTTCAAGGAGCTGCTCAGCGCGCGCGACCCCTGGTCGGGCTGGATTCACTATGACGCCGGCCTCGACGTCCTTCGGCACTTCAGCTGGTTCGCGAAGACCGGCTGGGAGACCGCGGACAACAGCGCGGGGATCTGGCGGGTTGTCGCCGCTTCCAGCTCCACCGGCGCGACCGGCACCAACCCGGTCAACGGGCGGAACGGCACGCCCAGCTACCTGACGCTGGCCGCGCCCGACAAGAGCAAGTTCTCCACCGTCTTCATGAACGACAGCGAGACCGCGCGGACCTACGCGCTGCAGACCGCCCACATGGGCTTTTCGGTCGCGCCGAGCCTCGAGCTTTGGGAAACCCGGGCGGCCGACCCGGGGACCGCGTTCAACAGCCACTACATGAAGTATCTGTGCACGCTGTCCCCCGATCCGAGCGGCGTCTACACCATCACCGTCAAGCCCTACTCGGTCATGACGGCGACGACGCTGGTGGGCCACGCGAACCAGGAATTCAACACCCCGTTGCCCGTCGAGGGCCCCCGCACCGTCCTCGACACCGACGCCACCGGCGCGGCCCACGACATCTCGGACACGATCCTCTACGCCGACGACTTCGACTATTCCGCCAGGACCGTCCCGGTCATCGGAGCGGGCGCGCAGATCACGGGCAGCGAAGACTATGTGGCGTCGCGCGGGGGGACGCAGAGCGTGATTCCGCGCTACCTGTGCGATCGCAACGGCGCCTTCGAAGCCTATCTCCCGAGCGGCTCCAGCAACTACGTCCTGCGCCAGCAGCTGGATCAATCGGTCATGGGGCTCGGGGGCACGTGGAACAGCGGTGATCCGATCACCGGCATCGGTGACAACCGCTGGCTCGATTACAAGGCCAGCGTCGACGTCTCATTCGAGAACAACACCATTCAGAACGGTGGCAACTACGCCGCGCTCGGTGTCCGCCAGCAAGGAGGCGCGAGCTCGCACAACACGAACGGCACCCCCTACCTTCTGAAGTTCTTGTTCGACGGCAGCTGGCAGCTGCTGGTCGACGGAAGGGCCGTGGCGAGCGGAAACGTCGTCAGCGGTTCGGGCGGCGTGACGGACGGCGTGAAGATCTTGGGATTCAACGCCGCCTTCGACGCCTGGCACACGCTGGCCCTTCAGGCCGTGGACGCGCAGGTGACGGCCTATCTGGACGGCGTGATGCTCGCCGCCTTCACCGATCCGACGCCCAGATTGTCGGGTCGGATCGATCTGGCCAGCGGCTACTACTTCACGCGCTTCGACAACTTGAAGGTCGAGACGATTGCGGGATCTCCCTCGTATTACGCCGAGCTGCTCGACGACCTGGAGATGAGCGACCTGTCCACGGTCCCCGCCACCAAGCTCACTTACGGCGGCGCGTGGGCGCACCAAAACGGCCAGGGCATGTACAACTACCAGCGTTCCCTGTCCACCAGCCAGGGGGCCGGCGCCACGCTCCAGTACACGTTCACGGGGACCGGTCTCGACATCCTGGGTCCGAACGGCGGCACGGCCAAGCTCGAAGTCACGGTGGACGGCGCGGTCGTCGATTCATCGGCCAGCACGATGGCGTCGGCGCTGCTCTATCAGACGTTCTCGCTCCGTGGGCTCGGATCCGGGTCACACACCGTCCAGCTGAAGGTGGTCACCGGCACCTTGGTGGTGGACGCGGTCGGCGTCGTTCCGTAGAGGCAAGGCTTCGCGGCGCGACGCGGGGTTGCGCGTCCTCGCACGCCCCGCCAACGACGTCGCGCTGGTCGGCGACCCAGCTGTTCACCGACGTTTGGGGCGGCCGCGGCTCGCACCTGCTGACGATCCTGGTCGAGCCGCGCTCGGGGGACCAGACGCTGCTGACGCGCCTCAAGCGCCCGCTGGAACGGCTGGTCGACGGAGCCCTAGCAGGCTGCTGAAAAAGTCTCCCGTCGCCGTTGCAGCCGGCGCGGGCCCATCCGCTGCGTTGCTCGTCGGTTAAATATCACGGGATATTCGCCCTCCTCGCGCCTTGCGGCTGGACCCGCGGCGGCCGCAACGGCTCGGTCCGACCTTTTTCAGCAGCCCGCTAGCGGCGGCGCGGGCGCGGCGCCGGCGCGATTTCGATCCGCCAGCCGCCGGGGAGGAACACAACGCCGGTGCCGTGCGGCAGCCAGCGCTCCGGCGTCCAGATCGCCGCCGGTGTCGGCGGCTTCTGCAGCGTTCCGGCCACCCAGACGTAACGAATGCCGTCCCACTGCCAGTAGCCGGGCGTCCAGACGAGCGACGGCGCCGGCGGCGGCGCGGGCTCGGCGGGCGGGGGCGGCGGCGGCGTGGGTGCGTGGACGGTAAGGTTCTTCTGCACGTCCTCGGGCGGCACGCGCCAGCGGCCACCCAGCCAGACCCAGTCTCCTTCGTTCCAGGTCCAGTAGCCGGCGACCCAGGTGGCGTTGACGCTGGGACCTGGGGGCTGGGCCTCGGCGCGCGCCTCGGGCGGCGCGCGGTCCGGTTCCTTCGGCGGAGGCGACGGATGGCGCTTCTGTTCCTCCCGCCATTCGCGCGTGCTCCGCTCCTCGGCGCGGCGCTCCGCCATCTCCTGCTCGTACCCTTTGGGCCAACAGCCTTTGTCCTCGTGGTGGCTGTCGCAGTAGGTCCGCCGCGCCACCCTCTCTTCGTCGAAGCGCTTGTAGTTCTCGACGTTCCGGACGCTCTCCGCGTGCTCTCTCTCCTCCTTCGCACGCGCTCTCGCCTGCAACTCCGCTTCGGGAACCGCCAGCGTCGCAAGGACGTGCTCGACGAGGAACACGGCACCTTCCAGATCGTTCGGCTCGTCGAACCAGAAGCGAATCACGGAGTACGGCCGTTTCTTCGTGATGTCCACCGTGCCGATCTGCCGGTTCTGCCAGACGCCGTATCCGATACGGTGGCGCTTGCTGGCCGGCAGCACCTGTGGCGGCGGCACCTCTATCAGCGGCGTCGCCTTTGCTGGCATCCACTCGGGGTCGGACGACTTGCTGGGCGGCGGGGCGACCTGGGATGCGGTTGCGCCGGTCACCGGCACGGAGACCGCGCCACCCGCGGCCGGCGCGCTCGGCGCGGCTTTCTCCGCCGCCGTGAGCACGCAGCGCTTGTTGTCCGGAGAGCCGGTGCCGAAGACGCCGCCGTAGCCGTGTACGGGGTCCTCCGCCCGAAAGTTGCCGCGCAGCGCGCGCGGCGCCACGACGACTGCATCGAAAGCCTCCAGCCATTCCTGGTTCGTGGCGGGGAACTGGATCTCGTACGGTCCCTGACCGCAGGCTGCCGGGGCCACGAAGTAGCGCGTGGTCCGGGCGACGACCCGGAAGATCGGCTGGCTCTCCGGATAGCCGTAGCTGTAGTTGAGGAGCCTGACCTGCTGCTCGTTCCAGGCGAAGGGCGTGTCTCGCGGGTCTTTCTCGTCTTGCGCCGACGGCGGCGCGCTCTGATGCGCGCAGGCGAGAACGCCCGAACACACGACAAACATCAGCCGAGCCGCGCGCACGCGGAGATCCTATTTCAAAGGAGCACCCGCGGTAAGAGGAAGGTGGGTGCCCGCGCGGGAGCTCGGCAAGCTGAAGGTAGATGTGCCGACCCGCGAGCACCAGCACCAGGTCGCAGTCGCGGGCTCGGGGCCCAACCCTCACACCGGCGATCTGGTGACAGCCCTGGGAGCGCTGCGGGCCGCCACAGGATCGTCCTTTCTTGCAGGGGTCGTCTTCCGCGCTGGGCGAGCAACAGGTTGTTGCTTGTCACCCAACACCCGCTTCGGAGACGATGAAATTTATGGCAGTGATTTCAATACTTTACAAATTATTGCTAAATTAATATGTAGGTATAATTACTGCTTTATATGTAGCCATGAGCTGCGGCGCGACGAGAACAACCTGGCTGGCCTCAGCGCTGGCGTTTGCGGCAGCCCTCAGCGGCTGCCGGGTGCCCGAGACGAACGACGGCAGCAGCGCCTCCGAAAGCGAGCTGGTTGCCACCAACGGCCTGTCGATGATCAACGGCCTGTCGATGACCAACGGTCTGTCGATGACCAACGGTCTGTCGGGACATGGGCTGTCGGGGAACGGGCTTCGGGGGCAAGCCCTGGTGGTGAATCCCTTGTCAACCACGGGGCTCAACTCGGCGAGTGACCTCATCAACTCGGCAGCCGGTCGCACGACGCTGGCGTACCTGGTCAGGTGCGCCCTGCCCGCGAACCACAACATCACAAAGAGCGATTCGACCGGTGCCAGCTACACCTTCGCCGGGAGCATCGGGCTCACGCCTCAGTGGGAGACCGGAACCTGCGACGGAGACTGCCAGCGATGGATCTCGGCCTGCTTGCTGGCTCACGTCAACACCGCGGGGATTCATGTTCCCCTCTGGATCGTCGGGCAGAACCTGAACCTCGGATGGGGCCAGTCGACCAGCTATCCCAACCAGGAGGGAACGTTCTTCGGCAACATCTTCACCACAAACGAGTCGGGTCACACCGACGCGTATTACTGCGATGGCCCTGGCTTCAACAAGGCTGTGGTCGACGGTCGCATCGGCTCCACGCAGGTCGGCGCCCCCTACCGCGACATGTTCGCCAGCGGCTACTGCAACTACAACGGCTGCATGGCGTCGGACATCATGACCAACGGCGTCCCGGACGGCTATAAGGTCTGCACCATGGGTGACGGCGCCATGAACACCTGGAATCAGCTCATCACGGTGTGGCGCCAAAACAAAGCCTTCGACGCCTCGGGCAATACGATCGCCGGGAAGACGGCCGATGGTTCGACCGTCCGATACGACTTCGAGGGCAATACCAACGGCTGGACCTCGACCGCGATGCTGTCATCGACCTCCGACCGTGCCCAGACCGGTTCCAAATCGTTGCGGGGCGACTATTCCGGTGGCTCCGCGACGGTTCGCCTCGCGAGCCCGACCGGTCTGTCGGTCACAGCCGGTTCCACGGTGAAGATCTACTTCAGCCTGTCCCGCGACACCAACATCAGTTCGATCTCGGCTTGGGTGAAGAATGCTGCTGGCACGGTGACGCAGGCTTCTGATTCCATTTCCCGACACCTCAAAGGTTCCTGGAACGTCATCAACGTCACCGTCCCCTCTGGCTCCAGCGCCACGCAGATTGGGGTCGACTTTGCGACCGGCGGCGCCTTCACCGCCTACGTCGACGGCGTGACCTGGTAAGAGTCCACGATCGCGACCCAGCCGCTCCATCAGGACGCCGTAGATCTCTTTGTTGACGGTGTTCGTCGCCGTGTCGACGTTGACCGCCAGCGTGTTCGGGGCGGTGCCCGTCGGCGTGCCGTTCATGCAGCTGTTGCCGCCGCCGGTGACTCCGCCAACCCCGATGACTCCTCGCATGCCAATCGTCCCGCCCGTGCCCGTTCCCCCGTAGCGACTGACCGTTCGTCATGACCGTCTTTCTCTTGGGGCGTCGATTCGAGCACCTTCTAAGCGTTCTCCGCGGCGTTCGAGTCACCGCGCGGCCAACGAGCTAATGAGCTAGGCCGTTCGTAACTGTCGCGACGCCGACCTCGTTGTCACGAAAAGGCGGCCGCTTACATCGACGACGGAGCGCCATGACTCCGTCACGGGCCGAAGGTGTGAGGATCCTCCAACATCTGCCAGAGGCGGGCCGCCGCGACAGGAGCGTCTATCTGCGTGACCAGCCAGGAAGGGCCGCTGACAGCGGGAGCCAATGGCGGTCCCTGCGTCGAATCGAACCCAGCCGCGATGTCCGGCGACACCCGTTGCACCGCGACCGCGAACGTTGGTAACGCGACTGCGAGAAGCGCTATCTGATCGGACGCGGTATTGACGCTGATGATGTTGGGTCGCTTGTTCGAGATTCGGGTGCCGAGGGCGTTCTGCGGCAAGCTCGGAAACTGGGCACTCGTAACGTCGCCAGTCTGATCGTAGTAGGAGCTTACCTGAACGTACCGGAATTTTTGTGCGACGATCCAGTCCGCCCAAGGATCCATGTCGCCATTCGGTCCGCCCATGATTCCATTTGGCGCGGCGATTGAACCCAGCGCAGCAACGACGACCACGCGGTCGATAACCGTGGGATCAACCAGATAGGCGTCCGCGATATCCGTGAGCGAGGTGGCCGCCACGACCACGACCGGGCGCCCCGGCGTGCTCAGCCCGCGCGACACATCCACGATGAGCTGCGCGCCAGCCGAGTGGTTGGGCGCCGTCGAGCCGATCTGGCCGTCAGCCGGTCTGACCAGCGGCGCGCCCGCGCTCGCCGTCACGTCCGGGATACCCTTGAGGCCACTCGATCGCGCCGCCGCGACCAGATCGTTCCAGCCGGAGGCGTTGATACTGAGGTTCGTCCAGATCTTGCTGGCGTTCACGACGATGCCGGCCAGCGGCGGGCCGCCGCTGTTTGCGAACAGGACCGCGTACTCGCCAAGCCAGTCGCCAGACCAATCGTCCTGGTAAAGGATGACGGGGTTGCGCTCGTCGACTGGAAGAAGCCCGTGCGGGAGGCTGTGGCCGGCATCGAGGATCTCGGTGCAAGCGCTTGCGACCAATGCGAGGCCGATCGTGCTCGCGCACCGTCCCAGCCACCGGACGACTGAGCGCGCCGAGCCTTTCGGCCTGCTCCTCGACAAGACGCGCTCTCCTCTACTCCGCCATCGCCGAAGTCTCCTGGAGGCGCGGCAGGAGCACGCTGTGCGGAAAGCGATGGGCGAAGGCGGCGACCGCGCGGCGCGCGTCGGCCCCGCGTCCCGACGCGGCCAACGATCGCACGCGCAGCGCTTCCCGCTCTTCGGCGAGACGCCCGTTCGGGAACCGGCGGCCATGCTCCGCGACCAGCGCCAGCGCGCCAGCAAGGTCGCGTTCCGCGTAGGCAGCCTGAGCACGCTGAAGCAGCCGGAGCTCGGCCGCGTAGGACTCACGGGCCGTCGCCACTCGCAGGGCGCGTTTTAGCCCGGCGACCGAGATCGGTGCTTGAGCCGCTGCCGGGGCGGACGGGGCAGCGGGCACAGAGATGCGCACCGGCGCGATCCCCGGTGGCGCGATCAGCGACGGGGGGTTGGGTCGATGGGGAGCTCGAATGAGAAGAGAGGCGACCGCGCCAGCCGCTGCTAGGACCAACGCCACAGCGGCGGCCAGGGCTATCCTCAGGCCGCGCCCGCGCGACGGCGCCTCGGGGGCGGAAGCGAATGTTGGCGTTGCCGCTGCTGAAACAGTGGCGCGCGCCCGTGCGAGCGCACGCGCGCGGACTGCGCTTGGCACAGACCGAATGATCCGACCGTTCTCCAGCAGCGCCTCCAGCTCGGGATCGAAAGGACGATCGACGCGCCTCACTTCTCCACCCCCTCCTTCAACAACCGCCGGACAGCCACCGCCAGCTCCTTGCGCGCCTTCCGTAGCCTTGCATATGTGCCGAAGCGCGAGATTGATAGCCTCTCCGCAATCTCGGCGATAGGAACCCCGTCGAGATCGTGCATGACCACGACTGCCCGACGCGGAAGGGGCACGCGGTCGAGGGCCGCGTGCAGCAGGGCAATCGATTCCTTGGACTGGAGCGACCCCTCGGGGCTTGCGGCGCTGTCTTCCGCGTCGAGTGCCGCGTACGGGATCTCTCGTGCGCGACGCCGACGGTGGGCGCAGACGATCCGGAACGCCACACCGAACAGGTACGGCCGAAGCGGCCGGGTCGCGTCGAACTTCGGCCAGTTCCGGTGCAGCACCACGAATATCTCTTGCGCCAGATCCTCGACCTCGCGTGGGGCAGCTCCGAGCCGGCGTAGCGTCTCGAAGATGTAGTCGAGCTCCCGTTCGAATGCCTCGATACAGTTGAGCTCGGGCATCGAAAGGGAGAGCGGAGACTGGGCGGGGCGGAGATAGCCCATGGGGCATTGTATGATTGTCTCTCGCGCACCGAATGTTCACCGAAATCGAACGCCGAGATCGGCCCCGAACGACGCGGCGAGGCGTGGGGTCGTCCAGACCGGCGTCGCGTCTAGGGTGACCACTCCCTGCGTCACGAGCGCTAGGCCGTCGGCGTGCGCTGTGATCCGGAACCGGCTGCCGAGCCTTTGCGTCAACGCAAGCCGAAGACCTGCTTGGGCCACGAGCCCAAAAGACGTCGCGCGAACGTCGATTCCTTCTCCGACCACGCGCATCTCTCCCAGTTTGGCGACCAGGCAGGTACTCCAGCGTCCGCGAACGCCGCAACCGGCCACACTAGCCAAGAGCAGCTGCTGCGAGAACCCGGCGCCGTCGGCCCGATGCGTCGACGACGGTCCGCTGAGCTCAGCCGCGAGCTCCACCGCGACGTGCGACCACTCGAGCGCTCCGAACAGGCGTCCGAGTGGCACAGTCGTCGGCGACACATCGACTCCCAGTGCGGCACCGACACCTACCGTGATCGATGGTCCGGCTAGGTGAAGACCGGCGTTCCTCGCGTCGCGGCTGGTGGTCGCGGGCTTTGGAGCGGTCACAAGGGAGAGGGGTGGTGGGGCCGCCGCAACCGTCTCCGCTGGGGGGACGCTGGTTGGCGGTGCCGCTTCTGACGCGCGCGACTCCGCTGCCGTCGTTGCCATCAGCTGGATCTGCAGGGCGAGGGCGAATCCCATCGCTCGAGCAAGCTCGACGCAGTCTCGGCTGCGCGACGGAAATGCGTGTTCGCCGATCAGTCCTCCCGCGTTTCCCTTCCATTCTAGTCGCCCTTCGAGGGCGCGTCCGCTCGCTTCGATTCGAACGATCACCCGATCGCGCGCATCGGCGCGGAATGGACTGTACCCGAGCCGTCCAGTGACAACCGCCTGGAATTCACGGGCGCCCGGACATCCAGGCGCGGCACCGTATTCCAACTGCGCTTCCAGTTGAGTCGCCCGCGCGGCACCCCCGCTCAGCGTGGCGATCGCCGCGAATCCGAGGCTGGCGGCATAAGCGAACCGGACCTTTCGCGCGGGACCCACGTCCCCATCCTGAGTGAAGCGACATTCTCTTACAACAAGAGCTGAGCGCAGACAGTAACTGAACAGAGCCCGCGCCTGGCATCGATCCGGGAGGACATCGACGATCCCGCGTTGAGTCGCCGCCGATGAAAGGAAGAGAATGCGTCGACCAGATGGAACCGTTCTGCAACTCGCTGCGACACTGCTCGCACTGACCGCGACCCTTGTGGACGCGTGCGCCAGCCCCGGCACTGGGACCGGCGGCGTCCCGGATGGCGGCGGCAGCGCCACGGGAGGGGCCGGTGGCCTGGGTGGCACCTCGGGTTCTGGTGGTCAGCTTGGCGCAGCGGGCGGGCGAAGCGGCACGGCGAAGCGTCACAGCGATGTCCGGCACGCTCAAGATGGCGGCGGTCGACATCGCAACCGCCTCGCCGTGAGCAACACCAACAAGACTCAGAACGATCCGACCCAGACGAGCACGTATGTCACCGCTGTATTGAAGACTGCCAGAAGCGCTGGACCGCGACCGCGCTCGCGCTTTGCGTGACCAGTCGACCCGGCCGCGCTTGTCCGACTCCGCTCGGCGTGAGGTAGTCCCGCAGGATCGGATCCCGTTCGACAAGCAAGATCACCTTGGACCAGACGCGGGCGAGCCGCCGCTTGGTCGTCGCCACTGACACCCCGGACGCCGCCGCGACTTCCACGAGCTCGAGCCCCTCGATGAATCGCAGCACGAACATGGTTCGGTCATGCGCGTTGATGCGGTCGAGCACGGCGTAGAAACGGCCCAGCGCCTCGCGCCCATCAAGGTCGACCTCAACCAAGGCATCCCCACTTACGTCGCCTTTGTCCTGCAGCCGGATCCAGCCCTGCCGCCACAGTCGCCGCAACTCGCCTCGGGCGGTGAGCACTGTGAACGACACGACGAAGGCCTTGAGCGCCTTCGGCTCCCGCAGCGCGGGCACCTTCTCGAACACGCACAGGAAGACCTCCTGCACCAGATCCTCGACGTCGTGCCCGGGGCCCATGGATCGCCTCAGTATCCGGAACACCATTGGGGCGAATCGTCTCCAGAGAGCGCGCGGCGCGTCCGGGTCGCGGGCAATCAAGGCGCGCGCCAGCTTGGCGTCCGCGTCCAACAGCGCCGCCATCAGGCGGGCCACCGCGGAAACGATGCGTCTTTCATCAGGTGCTATCTCCCTGGGCGGAACTGTCGCGACCCGTCGCGTTTTGTAGGAAAACGACAGACCGGCCGATTTCATCACAACCGCGGCGACACCAGGACAGTAGCTACCTGTGAGAGAGCGCTCAGGGGGCCTGGCGGGCGGGCGCCCGTCATTTTTCGCGCGTGACGGCCAGCTTGACGTCGGGCGACCGGTGGCTGATCGCGTCCTATCATTAGCGGCAGTCGGTGCGCCCGACGAGCCCGACCGGAGGCTCACAAGGAGGTTCGCGCTCGGTGTCGGCGCCGCGTTCCTCGTCCTCGCTCCGTTCGGTTGCGCGCCGTCGACCGGCGACGGTGGAACGGGAGGCGGCGGGCGTCACACCGCGGGCGGATCGGGCGCGGGCGGAACCAGCGGCCAGGGTGGATCGATCGGAGCGGGCGGAGTCTCAGGCACCGGTGGCGCCGGTGCTGGAGGTGGCATGCGCGATGGTGGCGCCGACGCGGGACAGGGAGGCACATCGGGGTCGGGAGGCGGCCGTGGGTCGGGAGGGGCGACCGGGTTGGCCGGGAGCAGCGGCGCAGGCGGCCTGACTGCCAGCGGTGGCACGACGGGAAGCGACGCGGGTGCCGGTGCGACTGGAATGCTTGCGGCGACACCGCCCATGGGCTGGAACTCGTGGAACACATTCCAGTGCAACATCACCGAGGCGCTCATCAAGCAAATCGCCGACACCTTCGTCTCGAGCGGCATGCAGGCCGTCGGATACCAGTACGTGAACGTCGACGATTGCTGGATGGACGGCCGCGATGCGAGCGGCACTCTGCGTTGGAACGCGACCAAGTTCCCGTCCGGCATCCCTGCGCTCGCGGACGTACGTGCACGCCAAGGGTCTGAAGCTCGGGATCTACGAGACGCCCAACACCAGGACCTGCGTCGGGATCTACGGCGGCATCGCCGCGACGGTGGCGGTCGGCAGCCTCGGCCACGAGACGGCGGACGCGCAGACGTTTGCGTCGTGGGGCGTCGACTACCTCAAGTACGACAAGTGTCAGGGCCCGCTCAGCGCGTTCGCGGTGATGCGGGACGCGCTGCGCGCCACCGGGCGGCCGATCTTCTTCAGCATCAACCCCGGAGACGGGACCGGCTGCCCGCCGAACACCTGTTCGATCACCCTGCCAACGATCGCCAACATGTGGCGCATCGGGTTCGACATCAACGGCAGTTGGGCGTCGATGATCGCGCTCGTCGACCAGGACGCGAACCTGTTCTCCTACGCGGGTCCCGGACACTGGAACGACCCCGACATGATGGAGGTCGGCAATGGATTGACCGACACCGAGGGGCGTACCCATTTCAGCATGTGGGCGATCCTGGCGGCGCCGCTCATCGCCGGCAACGATCTGCGTAGCATGAGCGCGGCGACCAAGACCACGCTCACCAACAGCGAGGTCATCGCCGTCGACCAGGATCCGCTCGGCCTCCAGGGCCGTCTCGTCGCCTCGCCGGGCACGAACCTGCAGGTTTGGTCGAAGACGCTGTCGGGCACGAACACGCGCGCGGTGGCGCTCTTGAATCGCGGCACGACAACCGCGTCCATCACCGTTCAGTGGAGCACGCTCGGCATTCCGACGGGGGCGGCGATGGTCCGTGACCTGTGGAGCCACAGCGATCTCGGAATGTTCAGCGGCTCGTACACCGCGTCTTCGGTGCCCAGCCACGGCGTCGTGATGCTGAAGGTTTCCAGTGCGCCGTAAGACTCTGTATTAGCGCTCCTGCTTCTTTTCCTGCAACAAGTCGATGTGCCAAGACAGCGTTAGAGATACCGATGGGACACTTACATATTCACCAGCCGCGGCTGGTCGCCACCATGGTGCTGGGCGCGCTGGTCATAGCCCCAGCCGCGTCCCTGGCCGACAACCCTATAATCCAAACCAACTACACCGCGGAGGCTCCGGCCCAGCGGGAGGAGGCGCCGCAGGCAGCGGCGGCGGCTTCGCGGGCATGGGTGGCACGGTGGCACCGGAGGGATCGGCGGTGTCAACGCCGGCAGCGGCGGCGCAGGGTCTCCGGGCAGCTCCGGAGGCGAGGGGCGTGGCGGCGCGAGTGCGACGGAAGGCACCAGGTGGTGCAACTGCCAGAGCGGTCCGGGGCGCGGAGGCGGTCCGCTCGGAGATCTGTCTGTTGCTGCTCGGGCACTGGCTCCGTCGCGGCCGACGAGCGCCTGTCTCCGAAGAGCGCGGTCGCCCCGCCCGCTGAACGTCTGAACCCGCCGCACGGAGTCGAGCGCCGAGCGAGGCGCTTCACGGCCCGCCGCGCGACAGCACGCGCGCGAAGTCCCTGTCGTTGCCGGAGACGATCTTCGCGGCGAGGTTTTTTTCTCGTCGCCAGTACAAATTCGGCGACAGGCCGACAAGTACTATAGGAGGAGCCCCCGTATGACACACGACACCCTGCGCCGTTCTCTGCTCGCAATCATGTTCGTCAGTGGACTAGCGTGCTCATCCAGCGGTCCCGAGACTGCAGCAGATTCGGGCGGCTCCCCCGCCGCGGGGGGCGCGACGGGCAGTGGTGGCGGTCCCGGTGCCTCGGGCGGGTCAACGGGACAAGGCGGCAGGGTTGTCGGCTCCGGAGGCACCACGGGCGCTGGCGGCGCGACTGGTGGTCGCAGCGGATCGGGCGGCAGCAACGCAGCCGGCGGATCTGGGCCAGGCACCGGAGGAGCTGGGGGGGCCTTCGTTGGAACCAAGCCGCCGGGAACCCCTCAGGCGGGCGACATTACCGTCGATCCCACGAAGATTCATCAGATCGTGGACGGATTCGGCGAGGCGGACGTCTGGCAGGGTTCGTCCTCGGCCGCGATGCAAACGCTGTTGTGGGACCCGGTCAACGGGATCGGGCTCAACTTGCTCCGTGTTGGCATCGACGGCACCAGCGGCCAGCCCAACATCATGGGCGCCGCGGGATATGCCGATGGTCAGGCCTGCGTCAAGTTCAACGGGAGCGACTGCAAGGTGTGGGCGGCGCCCTGGTCGCCACCCGCCAACCTGAAGGACAACACCAACGTCAACAACGGCGGCCACCTGGTGGCGAGCAATTACACCACCTGGGCGAAGGTGCTGGCAGGGTTCCCCGCGTTCTACAAGAGTCATGGCGGCGTCGACCTCTATGCGGTCTCGGCGCAGAACGAGCCGGATTTCGTGGCGAGCTACCAGTCGTGCATCTTCAATGCCTCGCAGATGGTGTCCTTCATCGACACGCTGGGGCCGATGCTGGCCGCGCTGAACCCGCCGGTCAAAGTGCTCGCGGCCGAGCCCGACAACTGGGGCAATCTCTGGGGTGGCGACGGCTACGGCCCCGCCATCATCGCCGACGCGATGGCCAATACCTTCGTGGGCCCGATCGCGACGCACGATTACGGCGGCACCAGTGCTGGGACCTTTGCGCGTCCTGCGCCGCCCGCGAGCAACACGCACCATATCTGGGAGACAGAGTGCACGCCGGGCGACACGGGACCGATCACCATCGCGACGATGGTCTACGCCGCGTTCACGACCGGCGGGGCGAACGGGTGGCATTACTGGTGGACTCAGGCGTTCGTGCCGAACGTCAACAGCCCGCCCCCGCAGGTCTACGCGCTGGGGAACTTCAGCAAGTTCGTGCGCCCCGGGTACTACCGCATCGATGTCGCGGGCGCCCCGAGAGCATCTGGGACCGTGCCGCTGGTCGCGGCGTTCTCGAACATGCAAAACGGGACCGTCGTGATTGTCGTTGTGAACGGTGGTTCGGCGCAGCAGGCGTCCTTCTTCGTCGCGGGCGCGGCCTGGCCGGCGTCGGTCACGCCGTATGTCACGACGACGACGTCCAAGCTGGCAGCCGGGACGGCCATCTCGGTCTCGGGCGGGCGCTTCTCC
The DNA here is from genome assembly GCA_963778795.1 of uncultured Pseudomonadota bacterium. Classification (GTDB taxonomy): domain Bacteria; phylum Myxococcota_A; class Polyangia; order Fen-1088; family Fen-1088; genus DASRQZ01. The sequence goes on from CAVZVU010000002.1 coordinate 57,961, forward strand.
GCTTCGCTTGCCGCGCAGTCCGTCACGACGTTCGTGGGTAAGCCGTAGCGGAAGGCACGTTCGCCACTGGAATCGGCGATCCGCTTCTTCCAGGGATCGCCCGTAGATCGCACGGCGACGCCGCAGCGCGATCGCCCGCCCAGTGCTGCCGGCGTCGCCCTCTATTTGGAGATCACAAGCAGCGCTGCGGCATTCGTGGCGAGTGAGAACCCCGAGATGATGCCGTCCGTGATCGCGACCGCGGTGTCCGGGGCGGGGGCGCCACCGCCGGTCATTCGATAGACCAGAGCAGAGCCCGAAGGCGTGACGTTCTTGAACGTGATCGAGAGGCCCGACTGCGCCGCGCCGCTCAGGTTCACTAGCATGACCCACAGCTTCGTCGGGTTGGTGGGCGAATCCGCTGCGGCGTAGACGTTGACGCCCTTGTTGGGGCTTGCCGCGCCGAGCGAGAACGCTCCGAAACGACCGCCGTTGCCGTCGTAGTTCCGGTACATGGCCATGGCGTTGTAACTCGGCAGGTGCGTCGAGCCGTGCACGAGCGTAAGGAAGTAGGACGCTACCTGGTAACCGAGCCGCCCGTACATCCCGAGGAGATCGGCCTCCTGTGCCCCTGTGGTGGGGTCCGGCGTATTGCCGTCGCCGCCGTCGTTCAGCAGCGCCCGCCCAGGCTGGCGCCTCGGTGACCTCTCGTGCCGCGCTCAGCTCTGTTGCACAATGGGGCCTGTTTCCATCGATCCATTTAGTCTCGGGCTCGAGCGGCTGAGCTGCGGCGCCCAGGACCGATTTCGGTATCGGGTAAAGGAGAAGGCGCGTCCGTCCGAAGGAACCTATCCCGCGCGAGATTTCACAATGAGTGACAATGAGCAGGACGAGATTCTCACTGAGTTCCTGCTTCCTCGGCTTCTCCAAGCTCGAGACGGTCGCTCACGCTTCCGAGAAGATTGGGCGGCGTCCGGCAAGACGCCCGACGAGCGGCTGCTCCTGCGCGCCTATCACGAGGGTGGCTGGGTGATCATCGAGCTCTCCGACGACGGCAAGGAGATGGACCTCGACGCCACCAAGCACAAGGCGCTCGCGCGCGACGTGATCGCGAACGGGAGAGGTGGGAACGGGACCCGTACCAACGATTCGAGGGCGGACGGGAGAATTTCTGGATGAGAAATTTGAAGCTGAGTCATCGGTTACTGGGGGGCTTTGGACTGTTGCTGCTGGGCGTGGGCGCACTTGGCATGTTCGCGATCGCCGGGCTGAAGCAGCTCCAGAGCCTGGGCGGTGAGCTGACCGACCATTCCCTTTCGGGCCTTTATCACGTCGCCAAGGTCCGAGGGACGATGATCAGCAGCCTGATCATGCTCCGCGAGGCGACCCGCGTGGAGGACAAGGCCCAGCGCCAGGTCCTGGTGGACGCCATTCACCAGATGAGTGCCTCGGGGGTCGATGCGCGCAAGGAGTACGAACGCGGGATCGCCACCGATGAAGACCGCCGCTTCTTCGCCGAGAACACCCAGGCGCGTGAGGCGTTCTCCAAGGTGCGCAAGGCCGTCCTCGAGCTCATGGATGAGGGCAAGGTCGTCGAGGCGCGGACGCTCTTCACAGAGTCGGCGGTGCCGGCCTATGCGGTCTACCTGACCTCGATGAACACGCTCATCGACTACAACAAGCGGCGCGGCGACGACGTCGGCAAGGAGATCGTTGCCTCGACCGCCGGTACGACGAACGGCATCTGGGTGACCATGATCATCGTGGCCGCGGCGGGCCTCACCCTCGCGTGGGTCATCAGCCGCTCTGTGACCCGGCCGGTTGGCGCCTTGCTGGAGCACGTCGCCCGCGTCGGCCAGGGCGATCTCGACTGGCGTTGCACCTATCAGGGCGAAGACGAGGTGGGCCAGCTCGCCGGCGAGCTCAACAAGATGACCGAGGAGCTGAAGACGGCTCGCGCCACCGACCAGGGGCGCGTAGAGAACGAGCGGGCGAGCAAGCACGAGCTGCAGGAGAAGGTCGACGCGATCCTCGCGACTGTGCAGATCGTCGCCCAGGGCGACCTGACGCATCGGGTGCCGATCATCGGCGATGACGCCATCGGCCAGCTGAGCGAGGGCTTCGGCAAGCTGGTCGACGACCTACACCGGAACATGTCGGCGATCTCGCGCAACGCGCAGTCACTGACCGCGTCGTCGGAGGAGCTGACAAGCTCGTCCCAGATGATGGCCGCGAACTCCGAGGAGACCTCGTCCCAGGCCGGTTCGGTGTCGGCCGCCGCGGAGCAGGTCAGCAAGAACGTGCAGACGGTCGCCGCGGGCGCCGAGGAGATGACCGCTTCGATCAAGGAGATCGCGCGCAGCGCGCACGAGGCGGCGCGGATCGCGACATCGGCGGTGCGGGTCGCCGAGGTGACCAACGCCACCGTGTCGAAATTGGGCGAGAGCTCGATCGAGATCGGCAAGGTCATCAAGGTCATCACTTCGATCGCCGAGCAGACGAACCTGCTGGCGCTCAACGCGACGATCGAGGCGGCGCGCGCCGGTGAGGCCGGCAAGGGCTTCGCGGTCGTCGCCAACGAGGTCAAGGAACTGGCCAAGGAGACGGCCAAGGCGACCGAGGATATCAGCCAGAAGATCGACGCGATCCAGGGCGACACCACCGAGGCGGTGAATGCCATCAACGAGATCGGCGCCATCATCGATCAGATCAACGACATCTCCACGACGATCGCCAGCGCCGTCGAGGAGCAGACCGCGACCACCAACGAGATCGGCCGCAACGTCGCGGAGGCGGCGCAGGGGGCGACCGAGATCGCTCGCAACATCACTGGCGTCGCCCAGTCGGCGCAGAACACCGCCTCGGGCGCGACCCAGACGCGGGCGGCGGCGGTCGCGCTGTCTCAGATGGCGGCCGACCTGCAGACCATGGTCAGCCAGTTCAAGATCGATCGCGTCGAGTCCCGGCACCGACCGGCGGCCTCGGCCGCGCGCGAGAGGCGACGGCCTACGGGACCGGCTGCAGATACAACGTGGGAGGATAGGTAGAACAAGCTCCAATGAATCTGGCGGGGTGGACGGGACTTGAAGACGGGGCGGGCGATGAACTGGAGCGAGCCCAGGTGAGCCCTGCGAGCAGAATCGGGCACTTGCGGCTGGTCGGCGGGGGGGCGGACGAGCCGGAAGGGGCTGAGGTGCGCCCTGTGTGTAACTCTGTCACCAGCCCGGCGGAAACCGAGGCGGAGCGCATTCGACAGCTACTGGAGAACGCGCTCCAGGGCTGGCTAGACCACCCCTCTGCCGTCGAGTTGCGACGAAGCCTTCACCGGTTGCTGGTCGAGCTCGACGACGGGGGTCGGAGTAATCCCCCTTAGATCGGATCCACCATCACCGGACGGCAGGCAGTGTCGCCGGCTCCGGCAAGACCAGGCTCGACATGCGAGCTGGGCACTTCACACCCAGCGCTACGACCGACCTCCCGTTCTCGACCCACGCGCCAGCGCACTGCCCGCATGATGACCCCACACCGCCGGCATCCGCCAGGCGACTGGCGTTCACAGGAGAAGGCAGCTCTACTCCCTCACCGCCACCTGCGAGGCCAACGGCGTCGAGCCCATCGCGTATTTGACCGACGTCCTCGGCCGCATCGGCACACACCCCGCCGCCGCGCTCGACGACTTGCTACCCCACAAGTGGCGTCCCTCGGGCTGACGGCGGCCTCCGCCTCACGCTACCTGAGTAAGGCGCGCCCGGCCTGTCGTCATGACGTCGTTGGTCGGACGGTTACGCTGCAGCAACGCCTCGAGAGCGGCGTCGGGCAATTTTTCCGCGCGTCCGGCCCGGTGGGGACTCGGGCGGAGTCCTGGCCTCGGCTCCCCCGACTGCGCGCGTCGAACAATGCCGCAGATTGCGGCGGCGTGGCGACATTAAGCCTTCCGATTCCCCCTCCCGCTCACAGCCGGAGCCCGCCCCCGCGTTTTTTGGGGCCGACGCGATGTCTTACGGCAACGATTGGGTCTTCAGCGCGTTCCAGGCGGTGTCAGTGAACTTCGCCGAAGCGTTCCCGTACACTGCGAGGTGACCCCCGCTGGTCGTCGTGCAAAGGGTCACTTGGGTATTGGCCGCACACGATGCGTACGTTTCGCACAGCGAGTTGCTCGGGTCTGCGGTTGCCGCGCCGGTGCACATATCGAGCTTCGCCCAGGTGTCGCGGTTCACGACCGCACTCGAGAAGCCGATTCCCACGCAAGTCGAGTTGGGAGCGCAGTCAGTCCTCAAATTCGGCGTCTGGCCACCGCTATAGGGGACGATCGTGGTATCTGCGCCCTCATCCCACGCGATCACGGTGATCGACCGCGGGAGCGTGCATGTGCACGCCGTGTTGTTCGCCGCCGTTACCGTGCTCGCCAGGGGGTCCTTTCCAGCGACGCAGCGGAAGTCGACGGGCGCCACTGCAGCGATCACGTCGGCAGCCTCGCAGGCCATCCGGTAGGTCATGCCGCCGCCATTGGATCCTCCGGTCGCGTAAATGCGTTTCGGATCGACGCAGGTATTGGCCTGCAGCCACTTGATGATGTCCCGCGCGAACTGGACATCATCGATCTGCTTCGCCTCGGCGTTGTTGCAGCAGTAACCAGCGTTCCAGGAGTTGTCGCCGGCTGTCTTGGACGAGTCGGGGAAGACAGCGATGCAGCCCACGCTGTCGCACTTCGCCTTCCAGCCCGACGAACCCTCCTGCGAGCTACCTGTGCCGCCGAGCGGGTGAAAATCGAGGATGGCTGGGACGCGTGAGCTCCCCGTGTAGCCCGTGGGAATGTGGACGATGAAAGTGCGGGACTCCCCTCCCGAGGTGATGCTCTCATTGTTGTCGCCCGCCTTCAGGACTGTCGTCGGACAGGTTCCCGAGGCACCCGCGGCGCCGCCCAAGCCAGTCGCACCGCCGCTTCCGGTCGCGCCTCCCGCCGCCGGTCGCGCCCCCTAGCAGTCACGCCGCCAGCACCGGCGCCACCACCCCGGTCGGGCGTCGTGCCTCCTGCGCCAACCGCACCGCCCTTGCCGGTCGCGCCGCCGTTGCCCGAACCGGAAGCTCCACCGGCTGAACCGCTGGAGCCCGCGTTCCCACCGTTGTCTCCCGAAGAACCGCACGCCGTGAAGCAGAGCGCGGCGATACCCACCGCAAGACTCGGGGCAGCCGAGAAGGACAGTCTACGGTGCGTCATGCTCGCTTACCTCCGCGTCGCAAGAGAGGGGAAACACCAGCTCAAGGTCTGCCGCGATAGTCCGACGCACGAAAGAACGCTGGCAATCCGCCATTTGGCCTATTTTGAGTCGGCGGGTGCTCGACAGGACGTGCGCGACGCGCGGCCCAGTGGGGATACGCCATATGGCGTATTGACCGACGTGCTCGGACCAACGCAGCATGGCGACCATCGCTCGAGCCCGGGTCGCTAAAATGCTTCCAGCGTTTGACAAGACCCCCCTCCCGTCGGCAATCACTGTCATGTCGAGATCGCGCAGCGGCGCACTGAAGCGACGTCTGGACCACGGGCGCGTCAGCATAGCCGGGACGACGGCCGGCAAGATCTTGGGGCTAGGCCTAGGCCTTCTTCTCTTGGTGCTGTCGTCGACAAGTTGCGGCTCATCCCGCACCTCGGGGACCGGAGCCGGAGGTACGTCCTCTGGTCAGGGCGGAGGCGCGACTGCGTCCGGGGGCGCGAACGGATCCGGCGGGGCAAATGGGACCGGGGGAGCGACCGGATCCAGTGGCGGAGGGGCCGGACTCGGTGGGGCCAGTGCTACGGGTGGGACGACCGGCACAGGCGCGACCGCCGGACATACCGGCGCGGGGGGCAACTCGGGAGGCAATCCCTGGATCGCCTTCGATCCGGCGACGGTCGTCGCGCGCTCGAACATCGTCCTCGCGCACGCGAACAGCAGCGCGACCCAGTTCATGCCGCTCGGCAACGGCAACCTCGGCGCCGCGGTCTGGGCGGCGAACGGGCTCACGGCGCAGCTCAACCGCGCCGACACCATGCCCGATCGCAAGTCGCCGGGTCAGCTCACGATCCCGGGCCTCTCGAAGATCACCGGTGCAGCCGACTTCAAGGGAACCCTCGATCTCTACAACGGCGTGTTGGTCGAGTCGGGCGGCGGGATGACCGCCCGGATCTACATTCGCGCCGACTCGGACGAGCTGGTGGTCGACGTGACCGGCGCCGACCCCGCTTCGACTCAGACGGCGACCGTCAACCTCTGGAGCGGGCGCAGCCCACAGGCAGCCGCTTCCGGCGCCATCGCCACGCTCTCTGAAAGCTGGACGGACACCAGCTCCGGTTCGTGGTCTTCCGAACCAGAAGTTCGGCACGCTCGCGGCGCTGACGGCCGGTGGCCGAGACGTGACTACCTCGGCAAGCGGGATGACCATCACCGTCAGCTTCCAGCCGAATGCCGACGGATCGTTCCGCGTGATTTGCGGCTCGCCCAAGTTCAATGGCAGCACGGCCGCCGCGACCGTGGCCAGCCAGCTGCTCGGCGACCGACGCCACGAAGGCCAACTCTCGAACAGACCAACATGGCCTGGTGGAACGCCTTCTGGGCTCGCGTGGGCCTCATGAAGATCACGACCAGCGACGGGAGCGGCGAGTACTACGAGAACCTGCGCGCCATCTTCCTGTTACGCGCATGCCGCCGAGAGCCGCGGCGAGCGGCCCGGATCGCAGGCCGGCGTCGCGGACCTCTACCACTTCAGCCAGGACTACGCGCAATGGTATGCGGCCGGCTACTGGTTCTGGAACCTGCGCATGCAGGTCGCCGCGACCATGACCTCCGGGGCCTTCGAGTTGAACGCGCCGGTGTTCAATCTCTACGCGTCGAACGTGGCCAACATCCAGGCGTGGACGAAGTCGCAGATGGGCGACCGCGCCGGAATCTGCGTGCCCGAGACGATGCGCTTCAACGGCAACGGGTACTGGTACGAGCGGAAACCACTCGTGCGACATGGCGAGCTCACCCAGCTACAACGCGCTGACGCTGTCGAGCGGGGCCGAGGTCGGGCTGTGGATGTGGCGGCACTACCTGATGACGCAGGACAAGGCGTCCTTGCAGACCAACTTCCCGTTCATGCTCGAAGCCGCGCGCTTCCTGCACACCTACGCCACCACGGGAGCGACGGCAAGCTGCAGATGAGCCCGACGAACGCGCACGAGCAGCAGTGGGCGGTGGCGAACTCGATCACCGACATCTCGGCGATGCGCGCCTTCTTCCCGGCCGTGGTGTCGGCGGCGCAGGTCGTCGGCTCGACCGATTCGTCTGATCGGCGCCTGCAGACCGACATCATCCAAGCTGCCGGAGCTTCCGCGCACGAACACGTCGCGCAACCAGGTGACGACCCCGTCCTCCGACAGCACCAACATCTTCGCGTACTCGACGCAGCCGACCGCGGCAGGCCACAACGTCGAGAACGACGATCTCGAGCCGGTGTGGCCGTACGATCTCGTCAGCGACTCCGACGCCAATCTGCTGGCGGTCGCCAAGCGGACCTACAGTTCGCGCGCCTTCAAGGACACGCAACGATTGGTCGAACGACGCCATCTCGGCCGCGCGTCTCGGCCTTGCGAGCGAGGTGCCGGCGCGCCTGTCGGCGATCATCGGCAAGTACCAGGCCTATGCGTGTGGGCTCGCGGCGTTCAGCACCAGCCAGCCCGCAGGAGCCGTACATCGAGGCTGTGGGCGTGCTCGCTACGGCGATCAACGAGTCGGTCGCTACAGGTTTCGACGGCATCATTCGCCTGGCGCCGGCGTTGCCCTCCAACTGGAGCGTGTCCGGCACCGTCTTCGTTCAGGGCAAATCGAAGGTGCACGTGCAGTTCCAGAACGGGACGCTCGCGTTCGGCGTGCTCGAGGCCGGAACGACGGGAACGGTCAGCGTCCGCAATCCCTGGGAACGGGACACCAGGCGACGGTCATCGACGACGCCGGCCAGACCGGTCGTCGCCCCGACGACCGGCACCACGCTGGCGATCAACGCCCAGGAGGGACGCTCCTATCTCATCAAGCGCAGCAGCGACGCGACGCCGCGCGCGGTGCGAGTGACCGGGACGGCCGCGACCGTCGTCAGGACGCTCGTGTCGCGAACCCTCGGGGTCCCGTAGACCTCGCGATATCAGTTCACCTGCCGCCGCGACAGCGGTCACTCAGGTAGGCCTCGTAGACATCATGTTGCTTAGATTGGCAGAGGTGCTGGGCCGCCTGTCGCTGGCTTTCGACATCGCGAACGACTATCCGCACGGGAAAGCCGTCCGCTCGACGGTACTGGCCGTCGAGCTCGGAGCACGTGCCGGATGCAGCGTCGAAGAGCTCCGTGACACCTACTGGGTAACGTTACTCGGATATCTCGGTGGGACGGGCTTCGCGCACGAGCAGGGTCTGATTGGCGCAGGCGACGACCGCGCCGTGCGCAGCGCCATGTCGATGTTCAGCATCGACGCTCCGTTCAGCGGCGCGTTGGAGGTGCTTCAGCGGATCGCGCCCAATGCCTCACCGGTGCGTCGTTTGAAGGTCCTGGCGAGCATCCTCACCGACAGAGACCACGTCGATCAGTTTCACCACGCCATCTGCGACGCGTCGACGCAGCTGACCGAGATCGTTGGAGCGGGGCCGCGCATCATGAATGCGCTGGAACAGCTCTGTGAGAGATGGGACGGGCGCGGGGCGCCGCGCCAGGTACGAGGCGAGGCGATGGCGATGCCGATGCGCCTCCACCAGATCGGTCACATCGTCGAGATCGCGCACCACCGCAACGGTCGCGCCGCCGGGACCGCGGCAGTTCGCCGTCGCGCTGGCCGCCATTTCGACCCCCGTCTCGCCACCGTGTTTCTCGAGCAGCAGGACCCGTTGTTCTCGGCGATCGAGGATCCGCAGGTGTTCGAGCGCTTCCTCCGGCTCGAGCCCGAACCCGTCGAGTGGGCGGACGAGCGCCGGATCGATGACCTCGCGCACGCGCTAGCCATCTTCACCGATCTCAAGAGCCCGTGCTTCATGGTCCACTCGACCGGCGTGGCGGCGCTGGCCGAACGGGCCGCCGGCCAACTCGGCTTCAGCGCCGACGATACCCGCGCACTGCGCTTGGCGGGACTTCTACACGACATCGGACGGGTGAGCGTCCCCAACAGCATTTGGACACACCCCGGGGCGCTCGACTGGAGCGCCTGGGAGCGAGTTCGCCTGCACCCCTATTACACGGGACGGATCCTCGGCCCGATTGAGGCCCTCGCCCCGATCGCAGAGATCGCCACGGCGGCCCACGAGCGCCTGGACGGGTCGGGCTATCCCCAGCATCGTACGCTCCAGTCGCTGTCTCTGGCGGCCCGGGTGCTCGCTGCGTCCGACATGGCGTTCGCGATGAGCGAAGATCGCCCGCACCGCCCGGCGTTGCGCCCCGAGGCGATCGCGCGCGAGTTGGTGGCGGAGACGGCTGCCGGACGGCTGGACGGCGGCGCCGTCGACGCGGTGCTAGCTGTCCTGGGCGTACCGGATCGCGCGGAGCCGGCGACGTCATATGGTCTCTCGGAGCGCGAGCTCGACGTGTCACGCCTGCTCACGCATGGCAAGAGCAACAAGGAGATCGGCGCAGAGTTGCACATCTCGCCGCGGACCGTACAGGTCCACGTCGCGCGGATCTTCGACAAGCTGGGCGTGCGCAGCCGGGCCGGTGCCGCTATCTGGCTGATTGAGCACGGCCTGGCTCGCTGAAACGGTCGCGAGGTCTGCGGTTCAGTGCCTGCACCTCGGCGAACTCGAGGTACGACGACCGGCCATCCCTGGTGGCCCCGACGGGCCAGCTTGGTGAGGCGATCGGAATAGAGTCCTCGAAACACGAGGACGCGGACCTCCGAGAGAAGGTGCTTGGCGGGGTGGACGGGACTTGAAGGTGCGGCCTCCGGCCGGACAGGCCTGGACTGGGGCGGACAGCGAGGGACAGGACGCCGGAAATCGCGGACTGACGGGGCCGACGGAAGGACCGAAGCGGACTGGAGCGGACCAGGAGTGTCGGATCGTAAGTGCCCTCGTCGCGCGCGCTCTCGACGCGCTGGATCGGAACGACGTAGCGGCGGGTCGGGCCTGGCTTCGCGACGTGGCGGCCAGGTTGGCTTTGTCGGGCGGGTGACGGGCGACGGCCCAGGTCGGTATCCTGTTGCGCACGTCCGGCCCAGTGGGGGCTCGGGCGAGGCCCTGGCCTCGGGTCCCCCCGACCGCGCCTCGTGCTGTCCCGCAGATGGCAGGGAGGTCGACTTCAAGTCTTCCGCTTCCCCTTCCCCCTAGCCTTCGCCGGCGGCTTTTTCGCGCCCGTTGTCCGTCGCGCCCGCTCGATCTGCTTCACATCCCGGATGGCTTGGTCGAAGTCCTTGTCCACCGGACCGGCGAGCGCCGCCCGCGCAACCGCGAAACGCTCGTACTCGAGCTCGGCTTTCGAGACCGCGGCCTCGTGCGAGACCGTGCCGGCGTGGGCAAGGACATCCCGTTCGGACAGCCTGCAGAAAGTCGTCCAGCTTGGCGATCCAGTCGGCCATGTACATCGGTCGCCGGTTGAGCGCCTGGAGTTCGGCGAACTCGAGGTACGCGGTCACGATCTGGTTGAGGGCGTCGAGCTCCCCGGCGCCGAGGTAGTTCTTGGCGATGGCGACGTCGGTCTTCCTCGGCGCGGCCCCCGTCCAGGTGGTCAGCCCCATGTTCGGCTTGGCGGCGTCGGCCCGCGCGGCGATCACTTCCGCGGCGGTGTGCCCGTGCGCTGCCCAGTGCATCTTGTTCTGCACGGTCGCGAAGAAGCGCTGCGAGGCCTCGACCCGCGGATCGTAGTCGATGCTGGTGGCGTAGATCTCGAGCACCTTCCGCCAGAACACCTTCTCCGACGACCGGATGTCGCGGATGCGCGCGAGCAGCTCGTCGAAGTAGTTGCCCCCGCCGCCCCGCTTGAGGCGCTCGTCGTCCAGCGTGAAGCCCTTGACGATGTACTCGCGGAGCCGCTGCGTCGCCCAGATGCGGAACTGGGTGCCGCGGTGCGACTTCACCCGGTAGCCGACGGAGATGATGACGTCGAGGTTGTAGTACTCGACCTGATAGGTCTTCCCGTCGGCGGCAGTTGTTGCAGATTCTGCAACAACTGCGGCGCGGTCGAGCTCACCCTCCTCGAAGACGTTCTTGATGTGCCGCGAGATGACCGACTTGTCGCGCTGGAAGAGGTCGGCCATCTGGGCGAGCGACAGCCAGGCCGTCTCGCCCTCGAAGCGAACCTCGACGCGGGTGCGACCGTCCTCGGATTGGTAGAGGAGGAACTCGGCGGTGCGCTGGACGAGGTCAGTCACGCGGATCCCCCGGTTGCCTTGTCGAGGAGCACCTGCGGATCCCTGAAGACGTGGCCTGCCATGTCTGAGTCCAGCGAAGGTGTTCGAGAAAGTAACACTCGACCGGTACCTGCGCAAATGTTTAGTAGCCCACCTGCGGCGCCGACTCCCGCCTCGGAGATAAACTCACCGACCGGCGAAATCCCGGATCCCATCGCGGAAGACCTCACTCTTGTCTTGCGGCGCCGTCCCCTATCGAGGATGACGCCCTCATGCGAATGATGTTCCTCGTCCTGTTAGCGCTTTCGATAGGCACTCCCTCGGCTTCTGCCGCAGAAGAACGGCCCCCCGTCGCCGAAGCGGCGATCCGCGCAATCGTCGCGGAGCAGGTCGTCGCGTGGAATGCAGGCGACGGCAAGAGCTATGCGAGCCATCTCACCTCGGATGCGTCGTTCACCAATCTCTTCGGAATGGTCATGTATGGAGCGGCGGCTTTCGAGAAACGTCACACTGAGATTCTCTGGACCTTCTACAGGGGGACCAGCAAGCAGCACGTCGTGCGCCGCCTCCGCTTCGTGACACCGGATGTTGCGATCGTCGACATCGACAACGAGGTGCGGGGAGTCAAGGCGATGCCCGCAGGCATCGTCGTCCCCGCGGACGGGGTCGTGAGAACGCAGCTGATGGAGGTCTTCGTGCGGCGCAACGGCAAGTGGTGGATCGAGGCGTACCACAACGTGGACGTCAAACCTTCGAAGAAACCATGACGGTGGCGGCGTTCGATCGACATTGGCGTGCAGCTCGCCCCGCTGCATCACCATCGCGTCGTGTCCGGAAACTCGATCGGCATTCACGCCGATTGGCGGATCACGAGCGCGGGCTCGCGAGGAAACGGGCGCGCCGATCTCCCTCCGTCGCAGCGTCGTGGAAGAGCCATCGAAGCAGAAGAACAAAAACTAGACGCGATTACCTCGGCAATCGCGCTCAGCACATGATGCGGATGCGATGAGATCGGTATCAGAACCGTCCACCCCCGGTCGTTCCACTTACACTGGCGAAAATTCTGAATCGATTCCGAACGTTGCTTGGCGGGGTGGACGGGACTTGAAGGTGCGGCCTCCGGCGGGACAGGCCTGGATCCTGGCGGACAGCGACGGACAGGACGCTAGAAATCGCGACCTTACGGCGGTAGCGGACGGACCGGATGGGCCGGGGGCGGACCCGGAGTGTCGGAGTGTAAGTCAGCGTGCGCGTGCGCTCGTGGAGGGGGCGCTCGAGGCGCTCGATCGGGGCGACGTGGCTGCAGCCCGGGTCCTACTTCGCGATGTGGCGGCCAGGCTGACGCTGGCGGGCGAGTGACGGGCGACTGGTCACGGCGCCAGTCGCTGAACGATGGGAAGCTTGAGCTCCCGAATGCCGTCCACCACCAGCTTCGCTATCACGGGCGCCCCCTGGGCGGACGTGTGAGTGATGTCGTTGGGCGCGTACAGGGGGGTTGAAGCCTGGGGCCCGAGGCTCTCGAGGAGCACGCGGGTCTTCTCGGTCATGTCGATCACGGGAGTGCCCGTCTCCTGCCCGACGGTCATGGTGGCGGCCGGATAGGCCCCATGGGTGTCGACGATCAGGTTCCCTGAGAACATCCGCCTGCTGTTTGGCGTGAGCAAGACGGGGAAGCCCCCCGCGCTCCGGCTGTTCGCGATGAACAATCTCAGGTTGTCTCGAAACGTGGTGGCCGGGTCGGTGTACAGCGTGGGATCGTCGATCTTTTCGTCGTTGTGGGCGAACTGAATGAACACGTAGTCGCCCGGCCGAATCTGCGCCTTCAGGGCGGTCCACCATCCTTCGTCGATGTAGCTCTTGGTGCTGCGGCCCGAGCGTGCCGCGTCGTCGACGGTCACGCCGGTGGTGAAGAATTGCTGAAACACGGCGCCCCAGCCCACCCTGGCATCCGTGGCGGGAAAGATGGCCGCCGTGGAATCGCCGGCGATGTGGATGGTCACGTTCGCCGTCAGCGGCGGGGCGTCGGGCGCGATCCGGGCATCGACGACGCCGGTGTCCCGGCTGCCGTCTGGCGCGATCCGGGCATCAACAAAAACGGTGTCCCGTCCGGCGTCCGTCCCCGTGACACCGCCGGATCCGCTGCGCCCTGCCCCGCCCGTGGCCCCGGCATCGGACACCGCAATCCCGGCATCGACCGCGCCCGCTGCGCCTCCCGTGCCCCCGATGACGCTCGAGCCGCCTGCCCCGGTTGTTCCTCCCGCGCTCGTGGTTCCGCCAGTTGCGCGATTTGCCCCGTCAGCGGGAGGGCTGGTGTCCTGGGACTTGCTGCAGGCCAACGATGCCAGCCATAGCCCTGCAAGACCGACCAGCACTCGATTCGCCATCGAACCTGACCTCATGCTGGTGCTCCTTGATTTCATATCGCCGACACGACGACGCGATCGACGGACACGTAGTTGCCGGTGCTGCCGAACTGGGTGCCCGCCTTGTCGCTCCAACTGCTGTGATCGCCAAGGACGGTGAGCTTCAGCGTGTAAGAACCCGGCGGCAGCCGCGGGCTCACGTACTTCAGGTCATGGGCCGTATCCCGGTACTTGCTGTAAAAGTCGATCACGCCCGAGGCGACCGGATTACCGTTGCCGTCGATGACGGCGACGGTGGCATAGCCCCCGTCGGTGCTCGCCACTCCGTAGAGTTTGATCTGCGTGCCGGCAGTCCTCACGGAGACGGTGTCTCCCGCGGTGGCCGACCTGCTCTCGGTGTTATTGAATCCTCCGCCGGTCGCGTGAGTCCAGGCCCCGGCGTATTGGAGCTGGTTCAAGCCCGTCCCGGAGACACTGTCGTCGATTGACGTTCCGGTCGGGCTGACGGCGGACCAGACGCCGGTGATCGGATCGACCTTCCAGGCCTCGTTGAAGGTCGGCATCGACAGGCTCGTACCGCTCACAGTCAAGGGCTGCCAGACATAGGTCGCGGCCGATCCCTGGCGCGGGTAGGACCACCGGTCTCCCATGAACAAGTAGGTGGTGCCAGCCGAGCCGGCGACGGGAAGCACGAAGGTCGTCTGTGAATTCCATGTGAGCGTACCGCTCGGCGCAAACGTCCCGCGACTGGTCCACGGACCGGTCACGGCGGCTGCCGTGTAGTAGTAGTTGTCGTTTCGTTCCCAGGACGTCCGGTTCGAGAACAGCAGGAAATACACATTGCCCGCCCGAAACATCGCCGGCGATTCCCCACCGGTGGAGACGCCAGTCGCGACCAGCGTCGCTGCGCTGTGATAGTCGGTGGCGAGCCTGTATATGTCACCGCCGTTCACCAGGATGTAGCCGCTCCCTTCGGTGTCCTGGAAGGACCCCATGTCCCACCGCGCGATGCTCGCGCCGTTGTACTGCAATGCCCCTTTGAACGAATAGGTACCGTTGACGGTGGCGGACGTGGCGTACCCGACCGCCTCGCCCGTGTAGGTCAGGTTGTCCGTGTGCATGAACATCACGTACTCGCCGGTGCTCGGACTCTTCATGACCTTGGCGCGTTCGCCCACGCGGTCGGGGCCCAGCAAGCCGTTCGGCTGCACGGTCAGGACCTGATTTTCGAGCCTCCAGCGCACGAGATCGACGGAGGAATAGCAGTTGAACGCGGTGAAGGCGTTGCTGGTATCGCTGTGACGCTCGCCGAAGACGTAGTATTTGCCGCTGTCCTTGATGATGCCGGCTGCGTGAGCATTGATGACGTTGCCCTGATCATCCACCCAGGGAGAGCCCGAATAGATCGCATCGTAGGGGCCCGCTCCGGTGGCGGATGTCGAGCCTCCCGCGCCAACGGCGCCGCCGCCAGCGCTGCCCCCCGAACTCCCAACTGCTCCGCCAGCGCCCCCCGGCGCCGGCGCGCCGCCGCTGCCCGTCGTGCCCAGGCCGGTACCCGCGCCGCCACCGACGCCTCGATCGCCTCCCGAACCCTGCTCGCCGCCGGACCCTTGCCGGCCGCCACGGTCCCCGCCGCCGGTGCCAATCGAACCCCGCTGCTCCGCCCGTCCCGCCGACTTGCGGCATCGAACCAGAGCACGCCTGGAGCCAGAGCGCCATCACCGTCGACGGCACGACGACACTGAACGCAGCCCAGCAGGTGCGCGGCGATATCATCTGTGGTGTATCCCGGGGCGGGGGCGTCGTCCGCAACCCCGGTTATGTCGGCAGCCGGTCGGTTCGATCACGAAAAGTGCGTTAGAAGCCTTGGGCCGAGGAGCGCACCAAATCACCTGCAGCGGCCCCTTGCCGCTTGGATGACGATGCGTTCTCTCCGGATCTGGACTTTGGCGCAGGGCATGGTTCTGGGCCTTGGCCTGGGCGCCTGCGCCGGCGGTGGCCCTGCGATGAACAACGGAGCGGGCGGCGGGGGCGGGCTGGGAACCCCCGGCGATGCGACCGCCGGTCATTCGGGCGGCGGTGGGGACGCTCCCTTGGGCACCGGTGGTTCCGGGGTTGGCGGCGGCGCAGGCGGAAGCCCCGACGGGGGGCCCGGTCCGGCGACCGGCGCCGGCGGTAGCAGTGGTGGCGCCGGCGGCTCGGGCGTCGTGCCGCCGCCCCCGAGCGATCCCTTCGTCGTGGTGACGGGCGGCGCCGCGGCCGACATCTACGTCGACGCGGCCGATTTTCCGGCGGTGATCCGGGCGGTGGGCGACCTGCGCGACGACGTGCAGCGCGTCGCCAGCGTCGTGCCCGCGGTCAAGAACAGCGCCACGGCTTTGTCGGCGCGCGCCGTCCTGGTCGGGACGCTGGGCAAAAGTCCGGTCATCGACGGTCTCGTGAGCCAAGGCAAGCTCGACACCACCGGCGTGACCGGCAAATGGGAATCGTTCGTCATTCAGGCGGTGAACAACCCAGTCCCCGGTGTCACGCGCGCGCTGGTGATCGCGGGCAGCGATCGCCGCGGGACGATCTTCGGCATCTACGACCTGTCTCAGGCGATCGGCGTCTCGCCCTGGTACTGGTGGGGCGACGTCGCGCCGACGCCGGCGACCACCATCACCGTCGAGGGCGCTGCCCGCAAGCAGGGCGAACCGTCGGTCAGGTACCGCGGCATCTTCATCAACGACGAAGAGAACTTCGCCGCGTGGGCGGCGGCCAAGATGGACGCCGGCAAGAAGGTCGGCCCCGAGACCTACAAGCGTGTGTTCGAGCTGCTGCTGCGGCTCAAGGCGAACTTCCTGTGGCCCGCGATGCACGACGCCTCCGACGCGTTCAACGCCTACCCCGAGAACCCGGTCAACGCCGACCTCTACGGAATCGTCATGGGCTCGTCGCACCCCGAGATGTTGCTGCGCAACAACCTCAAGGAGTGGGGACCGTGGGCAGCCGCGCACCTGACGGGCACGACGACGCCGGTCTACGACTACAGCGTCAACCCCGACGTCCTGCACAGCTACTGGGACGCGCGCGTCCAGACCAACGGCAAGTACGAGAACGGGTACTCGGTCGGCATGCGCGGCGAGCACGACAGCGCGCTGGTGTCGGCCAACGCGACGACGACCGCGCAGAAGATCACGCTGATGCAGTCGATCTTCGCCGACCAGCGCGGGATCCTGTCGGCGCGCGTGAACACCGACCTGACCAAGGTGTTCCAGGTCTTCACCCCCTACAAGGAGGTGCTGACGCTGTACAACGCCGGGCTGCAGGTGCCGGCCGACGTCACGATCCTCTGGGCGGAGGACAACCACGGCTACGTACGGCAGATCCCGAGCGCGACCGAGCGGGCGCGCGCGGGCGGCAACGGCGTCTACTATCACCTGTCGTACTACGGCGCGCCGGTGAGCTACCTCTGGATCAACACCACGCCGCTGACGCTGGTGCGCGAGGAGCTGCGCAAGTCGTACGACGCAGGCGCGAACCGCCTCTGGATCATGAACGTCGGCGATCTGAAGCCGTCGGAGATCTCGCTGGAGCTGGCGATGCGGTTGGCCTGGCGCATCGACGACTTCGGAGAGAGCAACGTGCGCGACTACCTGGTCGGCGAGGCCGCGCGTGACTTCGGCCCGGCGGTTGCGTCGGATGTCGCCGACATCATGATGAGCTACTACCAGATCAACATCGCGCGCCGCCCCGAGTTCATGACCAAGGCGATCTACAACCTGGTCAACTACGGCGACGAGGGGCAGCGGCGGCTCGACGACCTCACCACGCTGCTGACCCGCGCGACAGCGATCTCCGATGGATTACCCGCGATCAAGAAGAACGCGTTCTACGAGATGGTCCTCTACCCGCTGCGCGCCAGCCAGCTGACCATGGTGAAGTACATCGACGCCGCCAAGGCCGATCTTTACGCGACGCAGGGCCGCACCGCCAGCGTCACCAAGTACCGCAACCTGGCGACCACCGCCTACAACACGATCCGCAGCGACCTCACCGCCTTCAACAACACGCTGGCCGGCGGCAAATGGCAGAACATCATGAATCCCTACAACACCTCGCTGCCGGTCATCGAGGCCTTGCCGGCGATCGCGGCCACGCCGGCCGCCGCCGCCGGCTCGGCGCTGGGCGTGGTCGTCGAAGGACAGAGCACGGGGGCCGAGCCCGCCGTGCTGAAGTACTCGTCGTACACGCGCGACGTGCGCTTCGTCGACGTGTTCACCAAGGGCGCCGCCGGCTTCGCCTGGACCGCCACGGCGGCGCCGGCCTGGATTCATTTGAGCCAGGCCAGCGGCACGGTCACCGACGACCAGCGGATTCAAGTCAGCATCGACTGGGCCGCGGTCCCCGCGGGCAACAGCACCGGCACCGTGACCGTCAGCGGCGCTTCATCGTCGAAGGCGATCACCATCAACGTGTCGAACCCGGCGACGCCGCTGCCCGCCGACGTCGACGGCTACGTCGAGGCCAACGGCTACGTCGCCATCGAGGCCGAGCACTTCCACGACCGCGTGAGCCGCGGCGGCGCCGAGTGGCGGGTGCTGACCCAGCTCGGGCGCAGCGGCGACTCGGTCAAGGTGTTCCCCGACGTCTCGGCGA
The DNA here is from genome assembly GCA_963778795.1 of uncultured Pseudomonadota bacterium. Taxonomy (GTDB): domain Bacteria; phylum Myxococcota_A; class Polyangia; order Fen-1088; family Fen-1088; genus DASRQZ01. The sequence continues at coordinate 76,279 of CAVZVU010000002.1, forward strand.
GCATCACGGCGAACTACGCCACGACGTCGCCCGAGCTCGACTACAAGATCTACTTCTTCACCACCGGCACCTTCCCGGTCACGCTGTTCCGCATCCCGACGCTGAACACGGGGGGCGCCGTCCGGCTGGCGCTGGCCCTGGACGCCGGCGCGGCCGTCACCGTGACCGGCGCGGAGTCGGTCGACGACGCGGCCTGGTCGGTCAACGTCCTCGAGCACATCGAGAAGCTGACCACCAACGTCCAGGTCACGACGCCCGGGTACCACACGCTGCGCGTCTGGAAGGTCGATCCCTCGATGGCCATCGACCGCATCGTGATCGACACCGGCGGCCTCGCCCCTTCTTATCTGGGCCCACCCGAGAGCTATCGTCGCTAGCCTGCCTGTCTGATGTGCGCAGCACGCGCGACTTGGTCACTCAAGACGCCTTCGTCAGGTTTGTGCAGGCCTTCGACGTCACGAGTGTGACCGCGGTGCAGAAAGACTGATCACATTGGGGCACCGCCGACATTACGGGGCATGTTGAAGCGTATCGCGCGCCAGTCCTCGTCTGCGCCGTCCCGTGGCTAACGTCCTGCGCGGGTGAAACCCCGGCGGTGAAGAGCGGGACTGGCGGAGGTCCCCACGACGGCGGCGGGAGCGACGCCGGTGACAGTCCCAGTTCCGGCGCTATTGCCCGAGTTGCAGAGCTTCAGGAACTACAGACTCAGACTCCTAAATGCGTGCGCCTGAACAGCTTTCAGGCTCGACCCAAGATCGAGTGAGTCAGAACCAGGTTCCGCTTCAAGAAAACCAGCGCAACACAGCGGACCGACACTCGAATCAGACTTCTCAAACTTGGCGGGGTGGACGGGACTTGAAGGTGCGGCCTCGCGCCGGACAGGCCGGAACGCCGCAGGACGGCGATGGACAGACCCCGGAAAATCGCGGACTTGGGGAGGAGGTCGCCGGACCCGCGCGGCCTGAAGTGGACTCGAAGTGTCAGCGGTGTAAGTGCCTTGGTCGCTCGGGATCGCTCGTCCGCGCCACCATGCTACTGTAACCGCATGTCGACGCTGCACGCCCGAGTCAAAGGCGGCCAGATCGTGGTCGAGGGAAAGACGGATCTCCCGGAGGGCACCGAGCTCAAGCTGGTCATGGTTGAGGCGGACGAAGAGATGACGCCTGAAGAGCGCGCCGATCTCGAAGCGGAGCTCGAGCGCGGTCGGGCAGCGATCACTGCCGGGCAAGGAGTCTCAGGAGATGAGTTGCTCGCGCGCGTACGCGACGTCTGATGAAGCTGGTCGTCGCGCCTGAGGCGGCGGCGCGGATCCTTGTTCGCAAGCGGTGGTGGCGGAAGAATCGGTCGAAGGCGCCCGAGCGCTTCGACGGAGAGCTTGCGGCGGCACTGACGGCAATCAGCAAACGCCCGGAGTCGTTTCCGGTCTTCTCGGCTCGCGGGGGTCGAGCTGTCCGGCGATGTCTCCTGGTGAAGACACGGTGCCACTTGTATTTCGAGGTCGTGTCGGAGACCGATGAAGTCTGGGTCACCGCCGCCCGAGGCGCCGCTCAACGGCGTCTACCCAAGGCAGCGCCGCGGTAGGACCGGAACGGCAGGCGAAACCGTAGCAGGCCGGACTCCCACCAAGCCGATGGCGAGAAGGAACCCAGCGGTCTTTCCGCAGGCGCTCGGGAGGTGGTGCAGTCTTCCGCTGCAATCCACGCAACCTCACGTCTCGAATGTTGTCCGTTGGGTAGCGGCACGCATGGAGGTCAGGCAGTGAACACCGATTGGCGATCGAGGTCTGTCCTGTCGATGGCGTTGATCATACTGGGGGCCTCCGTCGGGCTCCGATCATCCCGGGCGGACGGTCCGACCGGGGTTGTAGGCGAGCGTCCGAAGCGGGATCCCGGTCATTTTTCCATTGTGGAGTTCGACAGGCTGGAGAGGACGCTGCAGCGGGAGTTGAGCACCGGCGACGATCGGGACGAGATCCTGGCGCTGCTGTCGGCCGGGTACTGGGGTTCACAAGGTCAGATCGTGGTTCATGTGAAGGGCGACCAAGCCCGCTTGATCTTCACATCGGACGACGCTCGATTCTTCGACCGTCCGATGTCGGCCGACGAGCTGAAGGATTTGCGCGCATTTCTAACAAAGGCCAAGGCCTTCGATCTCGGACAACTCCCGACAAACATCGCGGACGGCATGCAGTTCGAGCTCCTTCGGTTGACGAAAGCCGCGGGCCGACGCGTCTTCATGAACAATCCGGGGCCCGTCGACGCACGACCGTACCTGAGCATCTGCGAGAGATTTGAGGCCTTGCTCGGCAAGCCCGGCCTCAACCTGCACTACAACGCCGAAAAGACGAACCCTGACTTCCAGGTGATCGTCAGCGACCCACGCTGGGCGGTCGTGGGAGTGCACATCGACGGATCTCAACTGCTGTTGCAGGTCGCGAAGCGACGGGAGCGCGGGGGGCCCGGCGTCGCTTTGCCAGATTCACGTCGAATCCATGCCGCCGTTCCCAGGGTCGCGGATGGGGAAGCCGTTTGGCTGGATTGGCCCTCAATGTCGCCGGTCCCGATTGGCCGACTCTCCGCACTCGCGCTCGACAGGATACCTGTCCCGAATGAGATCGACGCCGGCGAGTGGCTTAACCGTGGCGGGTGGGCCAGCCAGCGTGACCGGCTACGCTACGTTGTCGGTGAATTCCGGGACAAGGAGGGCCTCTGGCGGGTATCCGGTGAATCTCCACCGGAGCTGGTCGCCGCTGGCAAGATGTCGACCCCGCTTCTGACCGCCGATGGCCAGTCGATTGTCGTCGACAGAACCAATCAATCCTCGTGGGGCCATTCCGGATACTTTGCGCTCGTCGACATTCAGGCCAGGCGCATCAAGCGCATCGCCATCGAGAGCGCGAACGACATGGTGCCGCTCATCCCCACCTCTGATGGTGTGCTCGTGGTGCGATCGCGCGCTGACCCGAGGGCTCTGCCGCCGGATTGGAAGTTCCAGGGGCCGCCGATCCCCGAGTATTTCGTCATCGATGGACACTCGGGCGCCGTCACGCAGGTACACGGCGACTTCGACCCGATTCCACGCACGCTGGCGAATCCTCTCCAGGCGGCGGGTTCTGGGCGAGTCTGGGCTGTGAAAACAGACCGGCGGAGGCACACCTCGATTATCGGGCGCTACGACCTGAGAAAATTTACGTTCATGCCCGTCCGGGAAGTGCTCGACCTCGCCGTATGGACGAATGACATCGCCGTCGATGAAAAGGCAGGCCACATCTACGCGACCTACGACGGCGACCTCGTGCGACTCTCCATCGCGCCGGACCAAAAGCCGACGCCAGTCCGCGGCGAAGACCACCCCTGATTTCCCGAGCAGCCGAGGCGTGGGTGGAACCGTCCACCCCCGGCCGTTCCACTTACACTCGCGAAATTTCTAAGGCGATTCCGAACGTTGCTTGGCGGGGTGGACGGGACTTGAAGGTGCGGCCTCCGGCCGGACAGGCCTGGACGGAGGCGGACAGCGACGGACAGGGCGCGGCAAATCGCGGACTTACGGCGGTGGCGGACGGACCGGAACGGCCTGGAGCGGACGCGGAGCGTCGGAGTGTAAGTGAGCGTCTAAGTGCGGTCGTGGCCAGCGCGCTGGAGGCGCTGGATCGGGGCGACGTGCCTGCAGCCCGGGCCCTGCTTCGCAACGTAGCGGCCAGGCTAGCCCTGGCGGGCGAGTGACGGGCGACTGGGCCCCAGGTTCGGGGCCTGGCTGCGACCGCGGCCATTGCGCGGGCGCGAATGTCCCCTCAGTACGAAAGGCTCGTGAGGGGCACTCGCGTACACTGCACGTCCTCCTTGTTCGTCGCGTACCCGACATAGAGGTAGCCGTTCGACACCATGGACTTGGGGTAGCTGTAGCCGAGCCCCTTCGAAGTTCCCGGGTACCGCTGCGGCTGCAGGTCGCTGCCACCGCTTCGCAAGACGAAAGCCTTGTCGAAGAGGCGGCCATCGTGGCTCAGCGTCACGACCAGCGGGATGCGTGTCTTATTCAGGACCGGGTTGCTGACGAAGTAGGCCGTACCGTCGGTGAGGTTGCCAGCGCTCTGCTTGGCTCGCGAATCGGGCATATTCGTCTCGACGGGCAGGGTCCAGGTTTGACCGCGATCCGCGCTGAGCGACGCGAGCTTGTGGAAGGTACTGTTCTGATCGCGAAATACCATGACGATCCCGCCGTCTGCGCGGCGGTACCAGCTCGGCTCGAGCTCCCGCGTGCCAGCCGCAGTCATTGCCAGGCTCTGGAATGGAGCCCGCCGCCAGCCGCTGATCCCTGATGGATCGTCCGTGTACACCGGGGCGACCGTCACACCTGGCTGAAAGTGCGCCGCATTCAGGACTCGACCGTCAGGCAATGAGTGGGGGTCCTGCTCAAAGACGCCGTTCATCGGGCTGCCGTCAGACATCGGCAGCTTCTTGGGTGCCGACCAGCTCAACCCGTCGGTGCTCGTGACGTATTCGGTATAGCCACCCCGGGGTGAAAGCGTCGTCGGCCAGACGTTGATATAGGCCACCAGCGTATTGCCCGACACCCACCACCCGCCGCTCGTGTGCTCTCCCTCGCTGGTGGCGGCGGCGAGCGTCATGGGAGCGGACCAGGTCCTGCCGTCCTGACTGCGGCTGTACGCCGTCCAGGTATCGGGCGTGTCTTCATCCGTCGGCGAGCTCTGCCATTGTGCGTAGAGCCAACCCTGGAACGCGACGAGGACAACCCCGTTGCTGTAGTGGTCGCTGCTATCGGTGGGACGAAAGATGGTGATCGACTCGGCGCCGGCGGGAGCCGACAAACCTAGATCGTTGGGCTTCGTCTGATCAAAGACCCCTGCGGCAACCGTGAACGGAGGTCCGCTCGTATCGATCATCCCACCCGCGTCGCGCACTCCAGACGCGCCAGCCGCCCCGGCGTCCACAGCGCCTTCCCCGCCGGCTCCGGTACTGCCACCGGAAGCCCCCCCAGCGTCGGCTCCACTCGCCCCGGACGTTCCGCCGTTCGAACCGCCAACTCCAACGCCACCACCAGGACCGCCCCCTCCCCGGCTTCCACCGTGAGGTGGAGTCGAACTTGAGCCGCCCGATCCGCACGCCATCGCCAGCGAGGCGATGACGGCGCTCGTCGCGAACCACGAAGGCACACTGGAGCGCGTGACGTCGCTGGCCATCATCGAGACAAGACGCCGGGTGTGCTCGCGGTGGTTCAAATATCTTTCGCGTCCGCGTTCTGCGCTTTGTTGAACCGTCCGCGAAGAGGACGACGACCTGGTCCCTCATGAAGAGCAACCCCGCCCGCCCGTTCGTCATACTGGCCTGTTCGCTGGCATCGCTCGCGGCCTGCGTCAGTGCACAAACCGCTGGCTCGATCGGTCCGAACCCAGGAAGCGGTGGCGCTGCCGGAGGCGGCGCCTCAGGTTCGGCAGGCGCGGGCGATGGCGGCGGCACCGGAACCGGTGGCACAGGCGCGGGCGGAGCGGTATCGGGCACCAGCGATGCGGGGCGAGACTCGGGCGTGGGAGCCGGCGGCACGGATGCAGGCGGCGCGGGCACCGACGGTGTTGCCGGCAAGGGTGGCGCGGCGGGCACTGCCGGCGGCGTAGGTGGCGCAGCCAACGGCTGCCCGGTGCAGCTCATGGGCTGGGCCGCGGTGAACGCGGACGGCGTGAACGGCACCACCGGGGGTGGCGACGTAGCGCCAACGACCGTGACGACCTTCGCCGATCTGAAGGCTGCCGCGGCAGATTCGAAGCCGCGCGTCATCATCCTCTCAGGAACCATCAAGACCACCGACGGCGGTGGATTCGCCATGACCGTCACCAGCAACAAGACCATCATCGGCAAGGACAGCAAGGCCACGATCTACGGTGGCATCGACATGTCGGGGGTCAGCAACGTCATCATCCGCAACCTGAACATCCAGGGCACCTATCCGAACTCTGGCCCGGACGACACGGTGGCCTCGCACGGTTCGCACCACATCTGGTACGACCACCTGGCCATCTGGGATTCCACCGATGGCTCGCTCGACATCACCAACGCGTCGGATTACCAAACGGTGTCCTGGACGAAGTTCTGGTACACCGACCCGAACCACCCGCACCGCCTGGCCAGTCTGAATGGATCAGGTGGCGGCGACCACCCCGAAGACTGGGGTCATGAGAAGGTCACCTACCACCACAACTGGTGGGCTGACCGGGTGAACGAGCGAATGCCGAGGGTCATGTATGGCCTGGGCCACCAGTTCAACAACTACTTCACCGCCACTGGAAACTTGTACTGCATCGGCGTGGGTTCGTACGGCGCCATCCTGGTCGAGAACAACTACTTCAAGAACGTCAATTCTCCCCACCTCTTCATGTATGACGTCTTCATGGACGTCACGGCGCGGGGGAACGTCTACGACAACGTCACCGGCAACCGGGACACGGGACGCGGAGGCGTCAGAGCAGTCGTCGGGCAGGACTTCAACGTCGTCCCCTTCACGACCCCACCGTATAGCTACACGATGGATGCGGCGGCCGACGTCCCCACGATCGTGCAGCGTTGCGTGGGGCCCCGGTAGGAAGCAGCCGCGCCGCACGAGGACGATTCGATGGAGCGCGTTGCTCGATATCTTGGCCTGGCGCCGGCGCTGGCCCTGGCGACGCTGGCGTGCCGCCCACAGAAGGGCGCGCCTGACGGCGGCCCGGGGCCAGACTCAGGCGCGGGTCCTGACCTGGGCGTCGCGGACCATCGCGCTGCCGACGAAGGAACCGCGGAGCGTGCGGACGTGGGGCGCGGTGACGCGGGACAACCCAAAGGGGATGCCTCGTCCAATCAAGACGACGGTGTGCCGCCGAGCGAGGGCATTGGTCTCTACAAGACGTTCGAGAGGTCGATCGAGAACACGAAGAACTACGCGAACAAGTTCACCTCGGTCGACCTCCGGGCCAGCTTCACGTCGCCGAGCGGAACACGAACGGACTTCATGGGATTCTTCGACGGAGATGGCATCGGCGGCGGCAACCAGACCACGGGCACGATCTGGAAGATCCGCTTCATGCCGAACGAGCTCGGGGTGTGGCGCTACCAGTGGACCTGGAGCGACGGCACGCCGGGCGGCACTGGAGAGTTCTCCTGTGTCACTACCGGCGCCGGCAAGGGAATACTTCGGGCGTACGCCAATAACCCCCGCTGGTTCGCGTACAACGGAACCGAACCGGTGTGGCTCAAGTCGTACTACGAGTCCAGTCAGAGAGGCTTTGCCCAGCCACTCGACTGGATGGTAACCAACGTTTACCAGGTGCTGCTCGACAGCGGATACAACCACTTTCAGACGAACTGGCTGTTTCCACTATGTTGTGAAAGCGAGTACTACACCGATGGTCTGGCCCAGTCGATTGGATCGCGAACGATCTACCAGAGCGGCAAAGCTTCAACCACCATGCAGCTCGACATCTGGAAGCAGATGGAGGATCACCTGCGCTGGCTCAACGATCGGAACGTTGGCCTTCACATGTTTCTCGGCTTCGACGGCGGCCAGAACAATGGGCCGGCATGGGACGCGCTCAGCGCGGCGGAGCAGGATTTCTACGTCCGATATCTCGTGTCCAGGCTGGGGCCCTACGCCAATATCGCGGGCTGGAACTTCACCTGGGAGGTGCCTGGCAATCGCGAGGCTTACGAGCTGGGGTGGGCGCGGCTGGTCCAGAAGTACGACGTGTTCAACCACCTGCGCACGTACGAGGACGAGACGCCCGGTACGAACGAATATGGCCGTCCCGAATACTCCTTCGCCGCCATCGAGAACCATCTGATGTTCTCGACCGACAGCACGCTCGATAGGCCTTTCTGGACATCGGCCTGGACGCATCACAATGCCAGCCTCGCTGGCTACGTGACGGGCAAGCCGACCTTCATGACCGAGGGAAACGCGCTCTGGCGTCGCTACTGGGCTGCGAAGCTTGGGCAGACCCCCGACAACGTCCGTCAAGCCGCCTGGGGGTGTGCCACCGCCGCGGGGTCTTTCACCTGGTGCGGCCACACATCCACCCCCCTCACGGCCCGCGGTGCGACCGGGCTTCCATTCTTCGGAGACGACAACACCTACCGGGCCGCGGCCAAGGCGATCGACATCCTTGGCCGGGTGATGACCGAGGAGCTCGTATTCCACCGCATGACGCCACAGGATGGCCTGCTGTCCGGGCACGACAACCGCAGTGTGTGGTGCCTGGCGGAGCCACAGCATCAATACCTCGTGTTTTCGGCGGGCGGCAAACCATTCTCGTTGAGCCTGGCCAGCGGCAGTTACACGAGAAATCAATGGATTGACGCCAAGACCGACGCCGCGACGCCCTTGGCCACGATCGATCTCGCGGCGCAGAAGAGCGTGGCATTCACTCCGCCTAACACCAGCACGGACTGGGTTTTGCTAGTACGGGAGCCGTAGAGCGATCAGAAGAGCTTGCCCACGCCAACACTCGTCTGCACCTGAGCCGCCACCGCCGACGGATCGGCAGCCAATGTCACCCGGTAGGTCTCGGTTTGCGTTCCCAAAGCCACCGGGACGGTGAGCTCCACGTTGGTCTTGCCTAGGGAGCGCGGCAACGCCACCCCACCACCGGTCGCGGGTTGACCGCCGAGGCCAATCGTCGAGTTGGAGTCGAGGAGATTGTCCTCTATCCCCCCCGTTCCCATGGGCGCATAGAGCGAGCCATAGTACCGGGGGGCGCAGAACTGCCAGGTCGTCAGGCCCGAGTCGCTGTTGTAGATCGCGTTGTGCGCGAGCTGAAACACGTTGCCCTCGGCAATCACGGCGGCGCCACAGGAGAGCTCGAGCCCTCGCCCGTCGATGTTGTTCCACAGGTTGTTGTAAAGGTGCATCCACGTGCCTGGGCCGAATACCGAGGGAGACCTGATACGAGTCCCTTCGAACAGCGAGCCAGTCACGGTGATTGCCGGGTTTCGGTTGGTTGTAAGGATCCGTTCGCTGCGCTGGCTGCAGCTTCCGCTCACGAAACCGTCAAAGTCCACGTCGCTGATCGTGATGTAGCCCGACTCATCGACCAGAGCTTGGCTGTTCTCCTGGTCCCAAGTGGAAACGATATTGACGCCGGTGCGCGAGATATCGCGAAGCGTGAGGTGATCGAGCCACACGTGATCCGCGGGATCGAGAGAGATCCCATCGCTGACCGCGGCCACCCCGCTCGACACGCTCTCGACTGAGAGGTTGCGCAAGATGATATTGGAGCTCCCGTCCAGCGCTACGCTGACATCCATCAGCCGAGCACCCCCGCCGAGCCCAATGATCGTCTTGTTGGGACCGACCCGAAGTGTATCCGTGGTGATGGCTAGATCGAAGAGCGTCGCGCCGGTGGGACACGAAGAGGACTCAAGGGTCGCCTGCGCAACCGGATCGGTCGCGTCGCAAGTCTGCGTGCAGCCCTGCACTATGCGCGCTTCTCCGGCACCGACGTACTGCCCCTCAGTCACGAGCACGACCGCCGGCGCGTCGCCGCTCGCTCGCTTCTTCAGGTCGTCCAGCGTGCTAACGAGGTAGATCGTGCCCGCCGCCTGGGCCTGCGCATACGTGCCTCCCCCATTGGTGCCCGTCGTCAAGCTCGCGCCGCCGACCGGCCGCGCATCGATAGCGTCGATGACCGACTGCGACAGCACGGGGGGCTTGTTGCCCGACGGAGCGACTATCAACTCGCTGTCGCGCACCCCACAGGCCAGCACGGGGGTGACAAGAGCAAGGGGAAGTGCTGGAACCCACTGACAAAACAGCAAGAAGGCCCAGCGGCCCCGGGCAACTGCTAGCATCCGACAGGAGTATAGGCCGTCTGGATGACAGCCTTCTCACCCAATTTCGTGGTGCAAATTTCTGGACCCAATTCGGCGCCTCCGGGCGACCTGGTTAGTGCTTGGCCAAGCCGAACCTGAGACTCGTCGCGTTGAGCTCGACGCCGCCCGCACGCCCCGCGGGCGACCGCGGATCGCTCGCTGACGATCGTCATGCGCTGGTATCCGCGTTGAAGAGCGGAGACGAGGCGGCAGCGGCGGCGTTTTTCCGTGAGTTCGAACCTCTGGTCACGCGTACGATCGGACGCATCCTCGGCTACGACGATGAGCTGGGCGACGCGACCCAGGAGGCCTTTCTTCGTGCCGTCCGATCCCTCCGCGGTCTGCGCGACCCACAGGCGCTCGTAGAATGGCTGGCTCAGATCTGCGTCTGTACGGCGACTGACTTTCTCCGGCGACGAAGGCGCCGCCGGTGGCTGACCTTTGTCGGCACGAGATCGTTCGACGAACCGGCCGCCGAGGGTATCGACGAGGTTGGGCGAGAGGCGGTGCGCGCTACCTACCGTGTGCTCGACCGGATGCGCCCCGAGGATCGAACCGTGTTCGCGCTGCGGTTCATCGGGGGTATGGACGTCGACGCCCTGGCAAACGCGCACGACTGCTCGCGTTCAACGGTCAAGCGCCGCCTCGCGCACGCCGCGGCCCGGTTTCGTGTCCTGGCGCGGCGTGAGGCCGTCCTGGCCATCTGGGTTGACGGCACATCTGGTGGCACGACTGGCGGCCCGGACGATGATGATGAGGACCTGTCATGACGAAGCTCGATGAGCTCGGGCGCCTCGTCGCGCGGGAGCAAGACATGGCGCGCGCGACGCACGTGCGCGACCAGGGAGCAGCGGAACGCTTTGCGCACGAGGTCCGCCGCTCGGCACACGCGCGGAGGGTTCGTCCTGCGCTGAGCGTGGTCATCGTGACTGCGGCTGCCGCCTTGGTCGTGTTCGGCATTGGCCGCCTCCAGCGTGGCGCGGGCTCCAGCGAAGCCACCACCACGCCGACGGTGGGCGAGCAGCTCGTGACGCGAGACGGACAGAAGCGGCCTCTGACTTTTCCCGACGGCTCCGAGGTCGTGATCGGCTCGGACACCGAAGCTGTCGTCCAAGAACTGAGCTCCACAGGGACAAAGGTCGAAGTTTCGCGCGGTCAGGCATCGTTCGCGGTTCGTCACCAGCAGCGAACGAACTGGCTCGTTGGCGCTGGTCCTTACCGCGTCCGCGTGACAGGGACTCGCTTCTCAGTCTTGTGGACGCCTGCCTCCGAGCGTTTCGAGTTGCACCTCGAGCAGGGTTCGGTCGTCGTCACGACCGACACGGGTTCGCACGCAGCGGTGACGATGTTCGCGCCCCAGTCCCTGGTCGTCGAGCGCGGAGCCTGGGCGCTCGATTCCCCGTCACGAGCGCAGCAGTCCGCCGACAGGGAGGTCTCCGCCCCGCCCGAAACGCCACCTCCACCGACGGTGCCGTCTGCGGCGGCTCGGACCCCGGTGTCGCCTACCCATCGGCCAACGCAGGCGCCGAAGTGGGAGGTCCTCGCGCTGGCCGGAAAGTACCGCGATGCTTACGCTGATGCCGCCCAACACGGCATTCCGTTTCTCATCGACACTCGGCCGTCTCCTGCCCTTCTATCACTGGCCGAGGTTTGCCGCTTTTCAGGGCACGCGCCCACGGCCAGGCAGGTTCTGTTGCGGGTGCGCGTACGCTTCCCAGGCACCGATGACGCGGCCACAGCCGCGTTTCAGCTCGGGCGCGAAGGAGACGACGCCACCGCCGCAACCTGGTTCCGCACCTATCTCAAGGAGCGTCCGAACGGCCCCCTCGCCCGAGAAGCCTCCGGCCGATTCCTTGAAGCGCTGAGCCGATCAGGGGATCGCGAAGACGCCAAGACAGCCGCCGCATCCTATCTCGCTCGATACCCCAACGGCCTTCACGCCGCGTTCGCTCGTCAGCTGCTCGACAGATGAGAATTTGGCCGAGCCCGGCAGCCATCTTAGTCGTGCTCGGGATTCAGTTGACGAGCGTGCGAGCAACCGGCGCGCCTAGTTCCGAAGGACAAGGAAGAGAGGCTCCGCCCACCGCGCCGTCCGGATACCACCTCCAGGAGGCACGTCCGCAGGTGGCGCTGGACGTGACGCCACCTGACAGCCCGATCGTCCCCTTGCTCTGTGCCGAGCTCCGTGAGCTCGGGGTCGACGTCGCGGACGGACCGCCGGGTTCTGCAACGACCGTCACGATGCACATCGTGCTGACCAGCGAGTTGCTCGAGGTGCGAATCGTCGACCAAACAACCGGACGCACGACTGAGCGGGAGACCTTTTCCGTGATCATGGGGAGCCCGATGGATCCACGCACCGCCGTGCTCCACGCGGTCGAGCTCTTGCGGTGGGACCTGCGCTTCACTCCGGCAGCCACCGACCCGACGGCGTTGCACACTCCCCCATCCGCATCCACACCAGCGAGACCGTCCAGCCCATCCCCGACGTCGAACATGCGGATCGGACTCATACCTTTCGCGTTGTACAGCCCGGGGGGCGCTGGTGTGAGCCTCGGCGGGCAAGTCGACATTCTCAAGCGATGGGGCCGGCTGGGCGCGCGCGTGCTTGGCGGGAGCGTGTTCCTTCCGAGCGGCGTTTCAGTACCCGAAGGCTCGATCGAGGCAACGGCCAGTTGGGGTGGGGTCGCCGGAGTCTTGATCGTCGGAGGCGATCGCAGAACCTCACTCGAGGTCGGCTTGGGCGCCACAATCTTCGCAAGCGCCCTGCACGGCAAGGCTAACGCCGACAACCTGGGCAAGGACGACCACTTGCTCACGGTCGCGCCGCTCGGAGAGTTCAGGCTCCGACAGCGCGTCACACCGGGGTTCGCGCTCAGTCTGGATTCAGCGTTCTTCGTCCCCTTGCGGTCGAGTCGCCTACTGGTTCTGGATCGCGAGGTCGGGCGCTTCGGTCAGGTGGTAATGACCCTCGGACTGGGCGTCGAGCTGGCGCTGTTCTGACCGGAGAGGAGAGGCTACGCTCCGCGACCCGCTCCGCGCCATCGGCGGCGCGACGCGGCACCAGCCTGGGCCCGAACAGCTGGCGCTCCTCCACGTCCATCCCCTCGAGGATGTTCTTGGCCAGCCAGCGAAAGGCCAGCCTGATGCTACCGAGGCGCCTGTTGCCCAAGGAGATCTTGGTCAAGAGGCTCAGCTCGGCGCGCTGACGACGATGCTCTCCGATCAGTGCATCGATCCTGGCGCGATCGACGGGGCCGAAATGCGCCGCCAGAACGCCCTCCTCGAAGGCCGCGTGCCGGTCCAGCATCGATTGCAGCCGCAGCCCCAGCCCCACCAGCGAGGGTGAGCGCTGCGACTTGCCACCCTCGGTGTCCCGCGTCGCTTCAACGACCACGGCCAGGACTCGCCGCAGGTCCCGGTGCTGACGGAGGATCTTTCGACGCTCCGTCGGCCCCAGCTCGCTCGACTCCATCGTTGACCCCATCCGCCCCGGTTCATCCGGGCCTGGGAACTGGCTACGGACAGCTTCCACTGCCGTTGTCGACGAAAGCGACCATGTCCTTCGACATCGAGCCGCCGTCCTTGTCGGTCACTTTGAGCGTCCACGACGCCATGCCGCACTTTGTCGCTAGAAAAGTGGCCGTCGTGCCGGAGACCGTCACCGTACCGTTGGTTTGATTCGAGGCGGTGTACGTGGGCCCGTTGGTGTAGCCCACGAAGGCCTGCCCCAAGGCGATGCTGACGGTCTTGCCTACGCTCGTGAAGTAGTGCGGCTTGGCCATCCACGCGAGGTACTCTTCGAGCTGCGTGTAGCCGTTGCCGTCGGTGTCGATATTGGCGTCCGAGTAGTCGCCCTTGGCGGACTTCGGGTTGAGAGAGAAGGTCGCTTCCCACCAATCCGGCACACCGTCGGCATCGCTGTCCCAGGTCGCAGCGCGCGACTCGTTCGGATAGCTTTCATAGCCACCGACGTCCACCTCCGAGTCGGGCAGGCCGGGGATTCCGGTCAAGCTGCCCTTATATGTGTAAGTACCGTTAAGCGTCTCCTTCACGACGCGCACGTCGTGATCGTCGAACACGGGTTCGTTCGCACCGACGTCCGACAGCACGCTCTTGTACGCCTCTTCTGCGGTTTGCATCGTGGCGTACGAGGGAAAGAACGCTTTGCTTACCCAAGGGCTGTAGCTGGTGGGTACGGTGCCGGTGCCGTTGACGGCTCTGCGACCCAGAGTCTCCGTGCTTTCGTCGAAGTGACCCGGCATCACATTGCCGGCGAAGTAGTACTGCTGAGTCCCGGGGAAATTGTCGTACTGCGCGCTGAGCGCCACGAAGATGGTCGTGGCCCCGCCCGGCTTGTAATAGTTGTTGACGAAATTGACCTCGTGCGCCCCGCCGTCCGTCGATCGGCCACCCCAGTTGTAAACCACGGTATCGAAGATATCCATGCGACCCGCAAAGCTGCCGCTCGCGTCGAGGCCGCCGGCGAGGCTCCAGTTGCGCCCTTCACAGTGCGCCAGGAGGTTGTGATGAAACGAGCCGACGTCGCCGCTGATGCTGCCGGCGTAGCCGTGTTGCGTGCCTGGCGGATAGTTCATGTGTCCGGCATCGTTCAAGCACTCAGAGATGAGCGAGCGCTGCAACGTAATATTCTTGGCGTTGCGGGAGCTAAACCCTTCGTCGATGGTCCAGCTGATCGAGCAGTGATCGAAGATGCAGTGGTCTGACCCCTGCGCCCCCATGCCATCAAAGGTTTGACCGTGGCCCAGGCGCACGCGCACGTCGCGCATCGTCACGTCATGCGCGCCGGTCAGCCCGAACGGTGCGGCGCGCACGCAGATGCCCTTGCCCGGCGCGGTCTGGCCGGCCACGGTGATGTAGTTCTGCGCCACCGACAGGCGCGAACCGAGGGCAATCATGCCGCCGACGTCGAACACCACCGTCCGCGGCCCGCGGTCGGTCTCAATCGCATCGCGCAGGCTTCCCACGCCCGTGTCGTTCAGGTTGGTCACGTGCACGACGACGCCGCCCCGCCCGCCGATCGCGAACCGTCCGTAACCCTCGGCGCCGGGGAACGCAACTTGACGTGGCCGGAAGTACCACGTGTTACCGCGCGTGACCGCTTTCGAGGCGTCAAGCTCGTCGATGCGCCAGTAGTAGTGGTTGATGCTGTGCAGAGCGCTGACCCCGTAGCTCGTGCCGGCTTGGTTGCCCTTGAACTCCGGTGACGAAGGCGTCGCTTTCGAGACCGCGGTGCCATCTTCCCCGAAGTACACGTCGTGCGATGTCGCCTGGACGGCGGCTTTCCAGGTCAAATTGACGTTGCTGCTGTCCGCGTCGACGTGCTCGTCGCCATCCGATGGTGAGGGATTGGAGGCCTGCTTGGCGAGGTTCGGCGTATCGAGCTCGAAGCCATTGAGCATGATGTTCTTCGTCGAGCGGTACAGGATGACGACATCCGTGCCGCTCGTGGCGGCAAAGGTGACGTAGGACGTTGGCGCCGCGGCGTCCGTCACGACCGCCGAGCTCTGCGCGAGCTTGCTCACGACGACTGTGCCGTTGACGAGGACGTCGACCGTCGCGCCGGTGGTCGCGCCGGCGAAGTTGTGGAACGTCAGCAAGCTATGATTTCCCGCGGCGAGCCCGTGAATCGTGAGCTGGATCTGTGCGCCCGCGTCGCCGCCGTCCACCGTGAGGCCGTCACCCACCAGGCGCGCGTAGTTCGGAATGTCGACGGCCACCTTTTGCCAGCCCCCATTTAGCCCGGTGCCGTTGCTGCCGGCCTTCGCGAAGGTGAACGTAACACCCTGGAATGTGCTGAAAATGCTGGCACCTGCGGTGATCGGCCAAGCGGTGTAGTTGACCTCCGTGACCTCGCTCGTGGGCCGCCCCAAGATGTCGAGGTCCACCTTCAGCGCTGGGCCCACAGTGCCCGGCGCGGGGAGCAACGGAGGCGGCGGTGTGACGGTCGCGATTGTGCCGGCGCCGCTATGCGAGCCTCCGGCGCCGCTCATTGAGCCTCCGGCGCCACCCGAGATGCCGCCCACACCGGCACCGTTGCTCGCGTCGCTCGCACTGCCACCGGCGCCTGAGTCACCGGGCGCGCCGGCCGTACCACTATCCGCCGGGCCGTCGCTCTCGCCGGCATCCGGCGATGCCCCCCCCTTCGGGCCGCCGCTCGAACCGCACGCGGCAAGCGCGCTCACCATCAGGGCGAGCGCGGTAAACCTGAGGCACATCAATCGACGACGAGCAGAGTGGGTCGAAGCGGTCTGCATGTTGGTCCTTCCTTGCAGGCGGGGCGCTACGGGCAGGTCCGAGGTGGACGGATTCAATGCGTGGGTGAGGTATCAACCAAGCAGGACGTTGAGACGTGGTCTCAGTGGTCCAGATTTTTTGCGGCGTTGCCGCCGAAGCCGCCGCCGCGTTCACAGCGGCGGGGCAAGGTCAGTGGAGGAGCCCACTGATCGCCGAGTACCAGACCTTTGCCATCTGCGCGTAGCCGGTGTCGTTCGGATGGAGACCATCGAACATCCAGTCCGTCTTGTAGTTCGGATTTGCCGTAAACGCCGCGTACATATCGACGGTGGCGATGTGCTTACCGGCCTGAACACGTGAATGAACGAAGCCTGAGATCGCGGCGTTGAACGTCCGGACTTCCTCGTTCAGTGCGTCGGTGGCGGTTGGAGTGAGCTGCGCGACCACGAGCAACGCATCGGGAGCCGTCGTCGTGATCAGATCGATGAGGGTGGCAAGCCGGGTCGGCGCGTTCGGGACATCGACCGCGCTATTGATGTCATTCGTGCCGATCATCAAGAGCACGACGTGTGGCGTGAATTTCGCGAGATTCCCAGCCATGAGCGGCATGAGCCCCTTGCGCGATCCGACCGTGTCGATGATGTAGCCGGAGTGACCGTCGTGCGAATCTGGAAACGGGACACCATCGACGGTCGCCGGCCCTGCGCCGCTCGGTCCGACGAACGTGACATGTTGCGCGTGCTGAAGCGTCAGGTCGAACAGCGGAACGCGGTAGCCACCAGTGTCCGTCGATTGTGCACCCACGGTGATGGAGTCCCCGCTCGGCATGATCTTGCAGGGGTCAGGCAGCGACGGACAGGGGTTGTACGCACCGGCGCTGCCCCCCATGCCAGTTGAACCGCCTGAACCGCCCTGCGTGTCCGCAGCGCCTGCGCCGCCGGCACCAGGGCCACCGGCTTCGCCGCCCGTGCCAGCGCTGCCCGCCCCGCCGTTGCCGCTCGTCCCGGCCGTCCCCGCAACGCCACCCGTGATGCCGTTCGTCCCGGCCTCGGACCTCGTGCCGCCACTACCCGCTACGACACCCGCGCTTCCGCCGCTGCAGGCGGAAAGCAGAGTGAATGTGCAAATGGGGAGACTCACCGCGCGAGCGAGTGCGCTTTTCTTCATTTTGTTGACCTGGGTCAAATGCGCGCGCCGTCGGCGCCGACGCAAGATTGGCTCTGGATGCCCAGGTCGTCCTGTCTCCCGAAAGTGGTTCAACAAAAGTCGCGCGGCCTCCGATTCAAGATGGACACCCTCGCTAAGCCCCCTTTCCGTCGACGCCCACCGGTAATGTCGGCGGCCGGACTGTTCGATCACGAAAACGCGGGAGGCTCTCTGGACCTGGACGACCTTCAGCATTCCGTGATCGATCGGTCCCACTTCCGCCATTACCCACCGATGCGCCATCCATCGGTACCTACCGTCCGTCCCACGATCGTTTTGCTCCTTGCCGTTTTCGCCCTCGGATGCGCGAGCGCCGGAAATGACGCCCAGAGCGGGAACGGAGGCAACTCGGGTATGGGTGGCGCGCCGACGCGCGACGCCAGCGCGGCGGGCAACAACGGAGGAATGTCCGGCGCGGGCGGCGCGACATCGACGGGCTCCGACGGGTCCGCCCAAGGTGGCGCCGGGATTGGCGGCGCGCTGGAGGATGCGGGGAACTCCGGAATGGGCGGCGCCCGGGGGCTGGGCGGAACGACCGGGAGCGGTGGTACGCCGGGACTCGGTGGAGCGACGGGGACGGGCGGCATGTCCGGGACCGGCGGAACGACTGCGCCGCCCAACCTGTACGCAACCTCCGCCGCAGTGGTGGAGGTGTTCGTCAACGGCGTTGCGATCGGGACATCCACCGTCACCGGCGCGCTCTTCTCCGCCGCGGTGACGTTGAATCGTGGAGCCGAGAACATCATCGCGATTCGAGCCAGCAAGGGCTCCGCAGCCAACCCGTATCTTCACGCGCAGATGAACGGCACCTTCGGGAAAGCGGGAACCAGCACCCGCTGGAAAGCCAAAGCTGCCGCGACAGCCGACGAGCTCACGGGAAGCGCCTGGGCAGCGACGGGGTTCAACGACGCCACTTGGGCCGCAGCCAAGGACGTGAATGTCAGCCCCACCGCCTCCGTCATGACCGCCGGTCCCGCGCACGGCATCTGGACCAGCAGCGCGGCCGACGCGACCGCCATCTTCCGAATGCGGTTCTACATCCCGGCCGGCTGGTCGGCGGCGACGCCGGTCGGCTTTGGCAGCGCCGTCACCGGCGGGCTGGGCGGAACCGTCATCAATGTCACGACGGCCGCGCAACTGGCCGCAGCGGTCGTCGGCAACGCGGCCAAGATCATTCAAGTCGCAGGAACGATCGATTTCACGGGAAGCGAAGGCTCGACGACGGCGTCCGGCTGTGCCTTGGGTACCTGCGGCTCGGAATTCATCCTGGGCGCCTTGGGAGGGTGCACCGGCCTTCCCACGTTCAACATAACCTATGACACCGCGGGAACCACGCCGCTATCGGTCGGATCGAACACGACAATCATTGGCATCGGTCCGAATGCTACGATCAAAGGCAAGGGTTTTCTCTTCGGCACCGGCGCCAACAACATCATTATTCGCAACCTCACAATCACCAGTATCAACGCCCAGGTCGTGTGGGGCGGCGATGCCCTGTCGTTTACCGGCGCCAGGAACGTCTGGATCGACCACAACCGCATTTCGCTCATCGGGCGGCAATTCGTCGTTACTCACTTCAGCCCCAACACGAACATCACGCTCTCTTACAACGACTTCGATGGCAACACGCCGTACTCCGCGACGTGCAACGGCGCGCATTACTGGGTGATGTTGATCCTGGGAACCGGTGACACCATCACCGCTCTCGGGAATTGGATTCATCAGACGTCGGGGCGTGGACCGCACGCTGGCGGGGCCGTGGGCGCCGTCGTGAACATGCAGTTCGTGAACGACTACTACATGACGGTTCCTGGTCATGCGGTCGACCCCGCCCCGACGGCGAACCTCCTGTACGAGGGGACGTATTTTCAGGATGTGACCACTCCGTTCATCGCAACGGACGGCGGATCCAGCTACGCCCCGGTCGCGACTACCCTCGGCTCGACCACCGCTGCGTGCACGTCGGCCATCGGTCGCGGTTGCGTCGCGAACGCGACCAACTCGAGCACGGCCACGACGTTCCCGCTCGACTCGGCAGCGCTCACTTCGATGGCGCCCTTCCGCGCGTCCATGGTCGCCCCCTACCCGGCTGCGGAGGTTCCGAACTCCGTGCCGCACCTGGCCGGGCCTGGGCATTTCTAGGGGACGCAGGCCCGCGCTGCGGTGCCAGTGGCCGACTTGTCGAGGCGCGGCGCCTGACGCGAACCGACCAATTGACCGGAGCCCGCGCTTATCCGTGATCGATCGCCGACCGTCACGACATTGACCGCCATGTTGGCCCGTGCGCTGTGCCGCTCGAAGATGCAATGGGGCTCTGTCGCGATCATCGCCACCGCATTAATGGTGGCCAGCTGTGCGGGGGGATCCGGCGCCACAACCGATGGCGAAGCGACCGGCGGTGACGCGTCTGGCTCGACAGGCGGTGCGGGCGCCGGAGGCACGGGTTCTGGTGGGTCGGTGGGGGCGGGCGGAGCCGTTGATGCAGGAGGAAGCGGGGGTGGAGTCGCCGGTGCTGGCGGGGGCGGACGCACGGGAGCCGGTGGCCAGGGAACCGGCGGCGCTTCCGGACCTGCCGGCGTCGGTGGCTCGGGTGCCGGCGGCGCGGGCGCTGGTGGTGCCGCCGGCAGCTCCTGCACGGCGCCCCCGCCGCCCAGCGCGCTCGTCGGATGGGCCTCGGTCGCTGGCAGCGGCTCGGCGGGAAACCCGGTCACGACCACGACCGGCGGCGGAAACGCCGCGCCGGTCACCGTCACCACGCTGGCCACGCTCAACAGCGCCGCGGGCGGGACCAACGCCGCGGTGATCTACGTCAAGGGGATACTGGCGCCGGGCACGGTCAAGATCGGCTCCAACAAGACCATCGCTGGCGTGTGCGGCGCGGAGATTCATGGACACGTCGACATGAGCGGCTCCGTGAACGTCATCCTCCGGAACCTCAAGGTGGTCGGCTACAACTGCAGCGACAGCCCGGGCGACTGCAGGAGCGGCGCCGACGCGATCACCGTCGTCACCGGCGCCCATCATCTCTGGTTCGATCACGACGACATTTCGGACGGCTCCGACGGAAACCTCGACATCACGAATGGCTCTGATTTCGTGACCATATCGTGGACCAAGTTCTGGTACTCCACAGCCCGCGCCGACGCCCTGATCGGTCCCACGGGGCACCGGTTCTCGAACCTCATCGGTGCCGCCGACGGCCTCGCCGTGGATGTCGGGCACCTGAACGTCACCTTTCACCACAACTGGTGGGCGGCCAACGTCGCCGAGCGCATGCCCCGTACGCGCGACGGCAAGATCCACGTGGTCAACAACCTCTTCACCGCCAGCGGGAACCAGTACTGCACGAACTCCGGGAACCTGTCGTCGTTGCTGGTCGAGAACAACGTCTACATGGGTGTCGCCAACCCGCTCGCCGAGGACGCCGACGGGAACATGCTCGCGCGTGGCAACGTCTTCCAGGGAACGACCGGGACGACGACGGCGGGGGGAACGGGATTCACGCCCCCGTATTCCTTCACGCCTGCCGCCACGACCAATCTCCCGGCGACGATCATGAGTCAGGCTGGACCGCGATAGAGGACCGCGCTGGCAATCGGGGAGCTGATGTCGAGCATCGCCAGTGACAGACGCCGCCGTACCCGATGCGCCGCTGGTCACTCCACCCGATCCGTGTGGCCGCCTGCGCTGAGCGCGCTTCTGGTGGCCGGCGCCGCGTGCAGCGGGCAGACCGTCAACCTTGGTCAGGCCATGCCGCCGCCTTTTCACTTCGGCGCCCCGGTCGTCGTACGGGATCTGGCGGGCACCGGCCAGCGCGACAACCCGTCGCTGACGGCCGACCTGCTCGAGATCTACTTCACGACCAACGAGGATCCGGCGAGCAACGGCGACGTGTGGAGCGCGAAGCGAGCCAGCACCGCCGACCCGTTCGAGAAGCCCGGGCCTATCGCCGAAGTCAACAGCCCGGGTCGTGAAACCAGCTCGGCGATCTCAGCTGATGGGCTGACGCTGTGGTTCGGCTCGGACCGGCCCGGCGGCGCCGGTGGTCTGGACGTCTGGGTCTCCCGGCGGGGCAGGCGCACGGCCGCCTGGCCCGCGCCGACGAACGTCCAGGCGCTGAACACCAGCGCGGACGACATCCCACGGCCTCCAGGGCAGCATCAGCTCGTGATGCCGATGGCATCAACGCAGAGGACCGCGACCAACTTCGCGGACCGCAACTACCAGACCTACCTCGCCCGCCGGAGCGACCCCGCCGCGCCCTTCCAGTCGCCGGCGACGATTCCCGAGATCGACACCACCGATCGCCCCGTCGTCGACGGGTCCCTGACGGACGATGGCCTCGCCCTCTTCTTCAGTCCCGCGAGGGGCTTCGGCTCGACCGGGGATGCCGGCGCAGGGATCGACGCGGGCGCGATGGACGGCGAGATCATGGTGGCCTTTCGCCGATCGACCAAAGAGCCGTTCGTGTACAGCATGCCGATCGGCGACCTCAACAGCACCGGCAACGATCGCGACCCGTGGATCTCGCCCGACGGAACGGCCTTCTATTTCACGTCCGACCGCGAAGGCGCGACGTACATCTACGAAGCGCGCGTGCTGCCCAGAAGCCGTCGACGTTCTCGAGCATGCCGCCCTCGGCCAGCAGCGAGGCGCCGGGCGAGCAAAGGTGGCCGAGGGGCGCACCAGATCACCTGCAACGGCCCCTTGTCACATCAATGAGTGTGCACCCTTCTCCTCGGATCTGGACGCTGGCGCTGGTCATGGTTCTGGGCCTGGGCCTGGGAGCCTGCGCTGGGGGAGGCACGGCGATGACCAGCGGAGCGGGCGGCGGGGGCGGGCAGGGATCCCCCGACGATCCGACCGCCGGTCATTCGGGCGGCGGTGGCGGCGCACCGACGGGGGGCGGTGGTTCCGGGGTGGGCGGCGGCGCAGGAGGAAACCCCGACGGGGGCCCCGGACCGGTGACCGGCGGGGGTGGCGGTGGTGGCGGTGGCAGTGGTGGCGCCGGCGGATCGGGCGTCGTGCCGCCGGCCCCGAGCGATCCCTTCGTCGTGGTGACGGGCGGCGCCGCGGCCGACATCTACGTCGACGCGGCCGACTTTCCGGCGGTGATCCGGGCGGTGGGCGACCTGCGCGACGACGTGCAGCGCGTCGCCAGCGTCGTGCCCGCGGTCAAGAACAGCGCCACGGCGTTGTCGGCGCGCGCCGTCCTGGTCGGGACGCTGGGCAAAAGTCCGGTCATCGACGGTCTCGTGAGCCAAGGCAAGCTCGACACCACCGGCGTGACCGGCAAATGGGAATCGTTCGTCATTCAGGCGGTGAACAACCCAGTCCCCGGTGTCACGCGCGCGCTGGTGATCGCGGGCAGCGATCGCCGCGGGACGATCTTCGGCATCTACGACCTGTCTCAGGCGATCGGCGTCTCGCCCTGGTACTGGTGGGGCGACGTCGCGCCGACGCCGGCGACCACCATCACCGTCGAGGGCGCTGCCCGCAAGCAGGGCGAACCGTCGGTCAGGTACCGCGGCATCTTCATCAACGACGAAGAGAACTTCGCCGCGTGGGCGGCGGCCAAGATGGACGCCGGCAAGAAGGTCGGCCCCGAGACCTACAAGCGTGTGTTCGAGCTGCTGCTGCGGCTCAAGGCGAACTTCCTGTGGCCCGCAATGCACGACGCCTCCGACGCGTTCAACGCCTACCCCGAGAACCCGGTCAACGCCGACCTCTACGGAATTGTCATGGGCTCGTCGCACCCCGAGATGTTGCTGCGCAACAACCTCAAGGAGTGGGGACCGTGGGCAGCCGCGCACCTGACGGGCACGACGACGCCGGTCTACGACTACAGCGTCAACCCCGACGTCCTGCACAGCTACTGGGACGCGCGCGTCCAGACCAACGGCAAGTACGAGAACGGGTACTCGGTCGGCATGCGCGGCGAGCACGACAGCGCGCTGGTGTCGGCCAATGCGACGACGACCGCGCAGAAGATCACGCTGATGCAGTCGATCTTCGCCGACCAGCGCGGGATCCTGTCGGCGCGCGTGAACACCGACCTGACCAAGGTGTTCCAGGTCTTCACCCCCTACAAGGAGGTGCTGACGCTGTACAACGCCGGGCTGCAGGTGCCGGCCGACGTCACGATCCTCTGGGCGGAGGACAACCACGGCTACGTACGGCAGATCCCGAGCGCGACCGAGCGGGCGCGCGCGGGCGGCAACGGCGTCTACTATCACCTGTCGTACTACGGCGCGCCGGTGAGCTACCTCTGGATCAACACCACGCCGCTGACGCTGGTGCGCGAGGAGCTGCGCAAGTCGTACGACGCAGGCGCGAACCGCCTCTGGATCATGAACGTCGGCGATCTGAAGCCGTCGGAGATCTCGCTGGAGCTGGCGATGCGGTTGGCCTGGCGCATCGACGACTTCGGAGAGAGCAACGTGCGCGACTACCTGGTCGGCGAGGCCGCGCGTGACTTCGGCCCGGCGGTTGCGTCGGATGTCGCCGACATCATGATGAGCTACTACCAGATCAACATCGCGCGCCGCCCCGAGTTCATGACCAAGGCGATCTACAACCTGGTCAACTACGGCGACGAGGGGCAGCGGCGGCTCGACGACCTCACCACGCTGCTGACCCGCGCGACAGCGATCTCCGATGGATTACCCGCGATCAAGAAGAACGCGTTCTACGAGATGGTCCTCTACCCGCTGCGCGCCAGCCAGCTGACCATGGTGAAGTACATCGACGCCGCCAAGGCCGATCTTTACGCAACGCAGGGCCGCACCGCCAGCGTCACCAAGTACCGCAACCTGGCGACCACCGCCTACAACACGATCCGCAGCGACCTCACCGCCTTCAACAACACGCTGGCCGGCGGCAAATGGCAGAACATCATGAATCCCTACAACACCTCGCTGCCGGTCATCGAGGCCTTGCCGGCGATCGCGGCCACGCCGGCCGCCGCCGCCGGCTCGGCGCTGGGCGTGGTCGTCGAAGGACAGAGCACGGGGGCCGAGCCCGCCGTGCTGAAGTACTCGTCGTACACGCGCGACGTGCGCTTCGTCGACGTGTTCACCAAGGGCGCCGCCGGCTTCGCCTGGACCGCCACGGCGGCGCCGGCCTGGATTCATTTGAGCCAGGCCAGCGGCACGGTCACCGACGACCAGCGGATTCAAGTCAGCATCGACTGGGCCGCGGTCCCCGCGGGCAACAGCACCGGCACCGTGACCGTCAGCGGCGCTTCATCGTCGAAGGCGATCACCATCAACGTGTCGAACCCGGCGACGCCGCTGCCCGCCGACGTCGACGGCTACGTCGAGGCCAACGGCTACGTCGCCATCGAGGCCGAGCACTTCCACGACCGCGTGAGCCGCGGCGGCGCCGAGTGGCGGGTGCTGACCCAGCTCGGGCGCAGCGGCGACTCGGTCAAGGTGTTCCCCGACGTCTCGGCGAGCATCACGGCGAACTACGCCACGACGTCGCCCGAGCTCGACTACAAGATCTACTTCTTCACCACCGGCACCTTCCCGGTCACGCTGTTCCGCATCCCGACGCTGAACACGGGGGGCGCCGTCCGGCTGGCGCTGGCCCTGGACGCCGGCGCGGCCGTCACCGTGACCGGCGCGGAGTCGGTCGACGACGCGGCCTGGTCGGTCAACGTCCTCGAGCACATCGAGAAGCTGACCACCAACGTCCAGGTCACGACGCCCGGGTACCACACGCTGCGCGTCTGGAAGGTCGATCCCTCGATGGCCATCGACCGCATCGTGATCGACACCGGCGGCCTCGCCCCTTCTTATCTGGGCCCACCCGAGAGCTATCGTCGCTAGCCTGCCTGTCTGATGTGCGCAGCACGCGCGACTTGGTCACCCAAGACGCCTTCGTCAGGTTTGTGCAGGCCTTCGACGTCACGAGTGTGACCGCGGTGCAGAAAGACTGATCACATTGGGGCACCGCCGACATTACGGGGCATGTTGAAGCGTATCGCGCGCCAGTCCTCGTCTGCGCCGTCCCGTGGCTAACGTCCTGCGCGGGTGAAACCCCGGCGGTGAAGAGCGGGACTGGCGGAGGTCCCCACGACGGCGGCGGGAGCGACGCCGGTGACAGTCCCAGTTCCGGCGCTATTGCCCGAGTTGCAGAGCTTCAGGAACTACAGACTCAGACTCCTAAATGCGTGCGCCTGAACAGCTTTCAGGCTCGACCCAAGATCGAGTGAGTAGAACCAGGTTCCGCTTCAAGAAAACCAGCGCAACACAGCGGACCGACACTCGAATCAGACTTCTCAAACTTGGCGGGGTGGACGGGACTTGAAGGTGCGGCCTCGCGCCGGACAGGCCGGAACGCCGCAGGACGGCGATGGACAGACCCCGGAAAATCGCGGACTTGGGGAGGAGGTCGCCGGACCCGCGCGGCCTGAAGTGGACTCGAAGTGTCAGCGGTGTAAGTGCCTTGGTCGCTCGGGATCGCTCGTCCGCGCCACCATGCTACTGTAACCGCATGTCGACGCTGCACGCCCGAGTCAAAGGCGGCCAGATCGTGGTCGAGGGAAAGACGGATCTCCCGGAGGGCACCGAGCTCAAGCTGGTCATGGTTGAGGCGGACGAAGAGATGACGCCTGAAGAGCGCGCCGATCTCGAAGCGGAGCTCGAGCGCGGTCGGGCAGCGATCACTGCCGGGCAAGGAGTCTCAGGAGATGAGTTGCTCGCGCGCGTACGCGACGTCTGATGAAGCTGGTCGTCGCGCCTGAGGCGGCGGCGCAGATCCTTGTTCGCAAGCGGTGGTGGCGGAAGAATCGGTCGAAGGCGCCCGAGCGCTTCGACGGAGAGCTTGCGGCGGCACTGACGGCAATCAGCAAACGCCCGGAGTCGTTTCCGGTCTTCTCGGCTCGCGGGGGTCGAGCTGTCCGGCGATGTCTCCTGGTGAAGACACGGTGCCACTTGTATTTCGAGGTCGTGTCGGAGACCGATGAAGTCTGGGTCACCGCCGCCCGAGGCGCCGCTCAACGGCGTCTACCCAAGGCAGCGCCGCGGTAGGACCGGAACGGCAGGCGAAACCGTAGCAGGCCGGACTCCCACCAAGCCGATGGCGAGAAGGAACCCAGCGGTCTTTCCGCAGGCGCTCGGGAGGTGGTGCAGTCTTCCGCTGCAATCCACGCAACCTCACGTCTCGAATGTTGTCCGTTGGGTAGCGGCACGCATGGAGGTCAGGCAGTGAACACCGATTGGCGATCGAGGTCTGTCCTGTCGATGGCGTTGATCATACTGGGGGCCTCCGTCGGGCTCCGATCATCCCGGGCGGACGGTCCGACCGGGGTTGTAGGCGAGCGTCCGAAGCGGGATCCCGGTCATTTTTCCATTGTGGAGTTCGACAGGCTGGAGAGGACGCTGCAGCGGGAGTTGAGCACCGGCGACGATCGGGACGAGATCCTGGCGCTGCTGTCGGCCGGGTACTGGGGTTCACAAGGTCAGATCGTGGTTCATGTGAAGGGCGACCAAGCCCGCTTGATCTTCACATCGGACGACGCTCGATTCTTCGACCGTCCGATGTCGGCCGACGAGCTGAAGGATTTGCGCGCATTTCTAACAAAGGCCAAGGCCTTCGATCTCGGACAACTCCCGACAAACATCGCGGACGGCATGCAGTTCGAGCTCCTTCGGTTGACGAAAGCCGCGGGCCGACGCGTCTTCATGAGCAATCCGGGGCCCGTCGACGCACGACCGTACCTGAGCATCTGCGAGAGATTTGAGGCCTTGCTCGGCAAGCCCGGCCTCAACCTGCACTACAACGCCGAAAAGACGAACCCTGACTTCCAGGTGATCGTCAGCGACCCACGCTGGGCGGTCGTGGGAGTGCACATCGACGGATCTCAACTGCTGTTGCAGGTCGCGAAGCGACGGGAGCGCGGGGGGCCCGGCGTCGCTTTGCCAGATTCACGTCGAATCCATGCCGCCGTTCCCAGGGTCGCGGATGGGGAAGCCGTTTGGCTGGATTGGCCCTCAATGTCGCCGGTCCCGATTGGCCAACTCTCCGCACTCGCGCTCGACAGGATACCTGTCCCGAATGAGATCGACGCCGGCGAGTGGCTTAACCGTGGCGGGTGGGCCAGCCAGCGTGACCGGCTACGCTACGTTGTCGGTGAATTCCGGGACAAGGAGGGCCTCTGGCGGGTATCCGGTGAATCTCCACCGGAGCTGGTCGCCGCTGGCAAGATGTCGACCCCGCTTCTGACCGCCGATGGCCAGTCGATTGTCGTCGACAGAACCGATCAATCCTCGTGGGGCCATTCCGGATACTTTGCGCTCGTCGACATTCAGGCCAGGCGCATCAAGCGCATCGCGATCGAGAGCGCGAACGACATGGTGCCGCTCATCCCCACCTCTGATGGTGTGCTCGTGGTGCGATCGCGCGCTGACCCGAGGGCTCTGCCGCCGGATTGGAAGTTCCAGGGGCCGCCGATCCCCGAGTATTTCGTCATCGATGGACACTCGGGCGCCGTCACGCAGGTACACGGCGACTTCGACCCGATTCCACGCACGCTGGCGAATCCTCTCCAGGCGGCGGGTTCTGGGCGAGTCTGGGCTGTGAAAACAGACCGGCGGAGGCACACCTCGATTATCGGGCGCTACGAGCTGAGAAAATTTACGTTCATGCCCGTCCGGGAAGTGCTCGACCTCGCCGTATGGACGAATGACATCGCCGTCGATGAAAAGGCAGGCCACATCTACGCGACCTACGACGGCGACCTCGTGCGACTCTCCATCGCGCCGGACCAAAAGCCGACGCCAGTCCGCGGCGAAGACCACCCCTGATTTCCCGAGCAGCCGAGGCGTGGGTGGAACCGTCCACCCCCGGCCGTTCCACTTACACTCGCGAAATTTCTAAGGCGATTCCGAACCTTGCTTGGCGGGGTGGACGGGACTTGAACCCGCGGCCTCCGGCGTGACAGGCGATAAGCCGGAGATCGCACCGATTAGCACCCTGCCTCAACCAATTGAAAACATTCAAGTCCGCAAGACGGACACGGTCCAAGATTCGCAGGCTGTTGCAGGAAATACCGAGAATCTTCTTACAACCTTCTTACAAGGATTCATGACCGTCGCGTCGGTTGCGAAGCAGCTGAGTGTCAGCCGGTCGACGGTCTACCACCTATGCGAGGTGGGCGAACTGGAGCACGTTCGGGTCTCGAACGCGATCCGGATACCGTTCGAGGCTGTCGCGGCATATGTGCACCGGCGAGGATCGAGGTGAGCTTAACCCGGTCGGGGCGAAAAGATTCGAACCTCCGACATCCTGCTCCCAAATCCGCGGGACGAGATCGCAGCCAGTGGCAGCGGATTGCAAGTATCACGAGATCATTCGGGTTTCCGCGATCGCGTTTCCAGCCCTTTGCAGCCAGAAGCAGCAATTGCGAAAGATTTTGCTCCTATTTTGCTCCCGGCTGCGCAGCTCCTCGGTCATCTCGATCGTCTGCTCTGCGTCAGGGAAGTCGCCGAGTTGCTCAGCGTATCCGACGCCACCGTCTACGCACTCTGCGCGCGCGGCATCCTTGCGCACGTGCGAGTCCTGAACGCGATCCGCGTCGCCCCCGCATCCGTGAACGCCATGCTGACGTCCCCGCATCGGCGAGTGGGCGGCGACGGATGATATAGGATGGATCTGTCAACTTCGGCCTGCTTGCCTGCCCCTTCCAGCGGCAAAGAGGCGGCCGTGGCGGGTGACGTAATCTCCGCTATCGGACAAGGTGGAGAAGAGGTGGCCCTTAAACTACCTGTTCTCGTGAACGGACGTCGAACAACATCTGACCGACTCTTCTTCCCCGAACCTCGTACCGCGGATACACCAACGTCGGTGCGGTCTACTGCCGTCCCCACCCGACACGGACACTGCCCCGTCCGGCGGCTACTGCGAGGCGTTACCAATCACGTGATGCGTCCGATGACCTCGCGGATGCTGGCGATGTCGCCGTCGCGCGTCTCGATAAACCACGCCACGCGATGCCGCAAGCCGGTCACTGGATCCCTGCACTCGTACATCAACGCGCCCTTGTCATCGTGGGCGATGATCGCGACCAGACGAACGTCTTCGAGCACCGCACCTTCCTGCGCGCGCCAAATGAATTCGTCGATCGTGAGGCGAGGCATCCCTCCATCATAGACGGCGTGCGCCTGCAGGCGCCCCGCGAGGTCCTGATCGACGCCCCGACCGATCCACCACTCGAACAGCTCCGTTATGAGTCGTTCTGTGCGAGCCGTCTCTCCAATCACCATCGGCGGACCTGGGCCTCCGGCAGCACATTAGCTCAGAACTTCACCGGAAACGCCACGAAGTTCCCGAAGCCCGCCAAGTCGTAGAACCGCTGCCCGGTCTGGGGATCGTAGAGCATCTTGGTCCCGTAGTTCACAATGCCGATCAGCACGTGTGTGGCGTTCGTCGTGCTCACGCCCGGATACACGACGAAGAACTGCCGGGCATTGGTGGTGTCCAGAGTGTTGGTCTGGAAGAGCTTGCCGATGGTGACTCCGGTCTGGGCCGCGATCTGTGCGTTAGCGCGAGCGATCCTGCCTAAGTTCTCGGCGCTGTTCTCGGACGCCTGAACGAGCTCGCCGCCCTTGACACTGTTCAGGAACGCACACACCGTACCCACACAGTTGGTCACCGATCCGGATGGGTTGAATGGCGCCTTCAGGAGCTGGGCCTCCGCGGAACCAGCGACCTCCAGCGTCTCACCCGCCTCTACCGCCGCGCCTTCGGTCGCGGCCAGAGAGCTCGCTCCCCCTCCGCTGGCCAGCACGCCGGCGCCTCCCGACAGGACGCTGGTCGCGAGGAGGCCATTGCGGAGCTGCACGCCCGCGGCGTTCGCGGCCGCGTCCGCCTCCGCATCGCGGCCCTGGCTGCGCAGCGTGGTCTGGTCGATCACGTTTCCGGCGAACGCGCCGGGGAGGCTGACGATCTGCTCGGACAGCGCGAAAGGCGTTGTGAACGCTGTACCCAGCGCGCCGTTGATGCGCTGCAGCGCAGAGCTGCCCGGCGCCGTCACCTGATTGGCGTAACTCGCCCGCACGTCCTGGAAAAAATTCGACGTCAATCGCTGGGCCCACGTGGTGGGCTGGGCGCTCAGGCCGAACGGGTCGGTCCACAGGAGAGGCGCGCCTCGGGCGAAGGCGTACAGATTCGAACCACCGGCGAATCCAGCGGGGTCTGGGCTCAGGAACTGGCCGAGGTAGGGCCAGTACATGCGATTGCGCATGTCGACGAAACCGGTGAACGAATCATGCGGGTGGCCCTGAAACCCGAAGACGTTGTCAGCGTCGCAGCATTGCCGTACCGCCCCGGTGGCGTCGCGGATCGTGCGTGCGCCATAGGCCTTGTAATCGTAGAGCTCCACGATCGATCCGGTCTCGTCGGAGAGCGCCGCGATCGAGCCCATCCGATCACGGTGCGAGTAAAGTACGTCGGAGAGCACGCGGTGAACCGGTGCCAGCGCACCCTGCGCCGAGACGCGCACCTTGGCCACGCGCACGGGCGTCCCGGCCGTGACGCCGCCATCGCACCCGTTGAGCTGGAACGCCGCCACCGCGGACGTTCCGGCCAGGTAGGTGCACGTCACCGTCTGGCCCGTGTCGCTGTCGAGGTGGACCGTCACCGACGACTGAAACCCGAGCGGGCCGAAGGCCATCGAGGGCGCCACGGTCACCGTGCGCGGCGGATCCAGATCGAGGACGTGCTCGGTGACGCCGGGATCGGGCGGCTGGTAAGCGACGTTCATTTGCGCCAGCACGTCGTCCTCGCCCTGACCGAAGACTGCCGCATGAACGACGGCGCCTCGATCCTCCACGACGTGCCGGGGGCCGTCATAACCGACGATCGTGACGTCCTGTTCGAGCGCGCGCCCGGTCAGCCGGCCGAGCCCATCGTATGCATAGGAGAGGTTGGCGATGCCTGGCCCGCCGAAGCTGATCGTTTGCCCAAGCGCGTTCGGAAACATCGTGAGATCGCCCACGCCGCTGATCGCGCCGCCGCCGTCCTGCCCGCTGCCGTCGAGGCCGTGAGTGATCAGCTGTCCGCCAAACACGAAGTAACGGCCGCTGTCGTCGAAGGCGGGGGTGTCGGTGTGGGATGGGGTCTGGACGGACAACAAGTTGTCGCGGCCGTCGAGCGTGTAGCGCTTCCAGTCGCCGGTGGCGACCAATGACGTGATCAGATCGTTCGCGGGCGCCGTCGCGTCGGACGTGGGGATCTCCGGCAAGGTGCCGGCCACGTCGTGCGACTCCGCCAGCACGCGTCCGAGCTCGTCGATCGCGAACACCGAGCCATGCGACCAGCCGCCGCTCGAGAGCGTCTCGGTCCGCGGCACCCCGTCGAGCGGAATCCCCCAGGCCTGTGCATGGACGGGCGTGGCCCCCTGCCGAGCCTCGCTGGCCACGAGGCGCCCGAGGGCGTCGTAGGTGTTGTACGTGGTGAGCCCGTTGCCCCGTGTTTCGGTCGTCGGCCCGCCCGTTCCGGAGTAGCCGAAGGCGACACTGGCGACCACCACGGGGAAGCCCTGCGGCGTGACCGTGACAGTCGCCAGGCGCCGGCTCGCGTCGTACGTCCGCGTGGCGCTGATGACGCCGTTGATCGAGTCCGCCACTACCAGGCCACGCTGGTCGTGGACATGAAGGATGTCTGAGCCGGGCCCGATCTCTTCCGTGAGCTGGCCGGCCGAGTTCCAGATCATCGTCCCTGGTGCCACCATGGGCCCGCCGTTGTTGCTGCTCTCATAAACGAGACGCCCGAGCGGGTCGTAAAGGAAGTCGAATGATTGTCCCAGCCCAAGATTGGTGGGCGTTCCGTTGCTGAAGTAGTCCGGAGGCAACGGCCCGATGTCGAGCAGCCCCGAGCTGCTGAAATCGTTCTCATGCTGGAGCCGACCGGCGCCGTCGCGCTGGAAGGACGCGACCAGGTCGCGCGTCCGGCGCGCCCGCACCACAGGGGATGCTCCCTCGTAGTCGAGGAGCACGCTGTTGTTGAACCCGGGACCGTCTGTCCTGGTGACTCGGTCGAGTGCGTCGATCGTATACTGCACGCCCGGCCGCGTTATCAGGTTGCCGTTCGGGTCGTAGTCGAAGAGCTCCTCGAGCACCGGGGCCGGCGGCACCGTGTACCGGCGAGCGACCCGGACGTGATCGAGCCCGTCGTAGATATGCTGAACGACGCCCTGGCCCGGCGCGGAGCGCTGCTGCAGCCGGCTCAGCGAGTCATAGACCGTCCGGGAGAGCTCGTCGCCGGCGGCGCTCGTGACCGTGGTAGGAAGGCCCGAGGAATTCCAGCCGCGGACCGCGACGAGGACGCCACCGGGAACTGGTGCGCTCAGGCTGCTGGTTGCCTTGTGGGCGGCGTAGTCGAAGGTGCTGCTCTCCTGCTCGGTGATTCCCCCGACGTCGCTTACGACGGAGTGCACGACGTTGCCCGCGCCGTCTACCTGAATCGCCGTGCTCGCGCCGCCGGCGTCGGTGATCGTCACCTGCCGATTCGGGCGATCGTAAATGTACGACGACCTCAGCCAATGGGATGCCTCGCCGTTCACACCGAAGCCAGCCACGTCGACCTCCTTGGGCCGGCCGAGCGGGTCGTAGGTCGTGGTTCGATAAGCGACGAGGCCGATCGGCGTCGCGCCCAGGCTCGACGCCGGGTCGAGCGGCGGCTGCTGCGGCTGCGCCGGGGCGTAGCTCGGGTAATAGGCGGCGGCCCAACGCACGTGATCGAGGTCGTCGTATCCCAGCTGGTGCAGCGTTCCCGCGGGCTGCTGGACGGTCACCACGCGCCCGAGCCCGTCGTATCCGAACTGCACGGTCGAGCCACGCCCGTCGGTCTCGCTGTCCATGTCGTGGTCGGCATTGAAGTGCCGCGATACGATCGTGCCCGACGCCGCATCCGATCCGACGTATGCCGCGGGGCAGGCGCTCGACCACGCGGCGCCGTACTGCGACGGCAAGTTCCCTGCCTCGATCGACGTCACGCGATCCTGGCCATCGTAGTTCACGCGCGTGCGCGAGCCGCGGGGTGATACCGTCTCGAGCAGCAGCCCCTCCGGCGAAAACAGATAACAGGTATCGAGGATGCGGTCGGTTGACGTCTCTTTGGAGCGAAGGTGGCCGGACGAATCGTAGGTGAACGTCACGAGGCTCTCTGGCGGAGCACGGGCCGCTCTTGTCGCAGCGGTAACGTTGGTCAGTTTGAACCACGCCGTCGATGTTGCCGTACACATGCCGCTCGATGCCCTCGTCTCGCGTGATGTCGACGTGATCCACGACGCTGAAGGTCGGGTTCCAGACCCAATCGCTGGTCTCGCCAAATCGCGAGATCCCCGTGTTGCGGGCGCCCCGCGGAATCCGGATCCAGCTCCGTGACCAGCGACTGCCCCGATACTGGTTCGACGAGCGTCTCGCGCATCAGTGCGCCACCGAGGTAGTCGAATTTACGCACCCGCCCATCGTCATAGGTGATGGACTTCGGACGGCCCGACACCGGATCGGGAACCACCGTGGCGTACGAAACGCCCTGGGCATCTGTGATCGTCTGGAGATTGCCCTGGTCGTCCCATGAGTAGGCGTCGCCAATCTGGACGGTGCCGTTGTCGAATCGCCCGGCCGGGCGGGTGAAACCCTGGTCGTACACGCGATACGTGAGCACGGTGTGTCGACTGGCCGGCCCGGCCACGGCGGTCGTGCCGGATTCGACCACGTCTGTGACGTCCCCGAAGGAGTTCCGCTTGTAGCAGGTGGTTTTGTTTCCAACCGAGACCGCCGATACCAGCCCGTCAGCGCCGTACCGAAATTGCGAGCCGCCGCCCTGTGGGTCCTGGTTGGGCTCGCCGGTGGCGATGATCACGCGCCCCTCTGGATCGAACAGATATACTTTGTCGTGGCCGAACCCGTCCGCCACCGAGCCCGAGTTGGCCAGGATCGTCGGCGCGTCGTCGGGACACAGCGCGGGCAACGGCGTCCCGAGCAGCACGGCCAGCGGACCATCGTGCCCATACGTGAACGTTCTCGTGAATCCCGGCGCGTCGAGGGACGTCTGAAGCGTCACCGCGTCGAAGTCGTCCATGTCGACGTCATGGCCGTATTCGATGTGCAAGAGGGTGTTCCCAGTCCCGTCCAGGATATCGGTGATGTTGCCATTCAGGTCCGAGGGATACCCGAACTTGAGGCCCGTCGTGCTGGTGCTGGCCATCTCGGCGTCGGCGAGATCGACGCAGTTCCGGCGGCAATTGGGTCGGCAGGTGGCCTTGCAATCCGAGAAGCAGTTGGTCGCGCACGCGCTTTCACAAGGGACAGCGCAGGCGTCCTTCATGGACTTGATCGTGCCTTGGACGCAGCTACCCCCGTCCCCGCAATAGTTGAGGGCGACCCAAGTCCTCAGGTCCTTGCCCGCGAAGCAGTTGTAGCAGGCCTCCTGGCAGGGCCGGTAAGAGACGACATTCGGGCCCAGGCCCAGGGGGTCGTTGCAGTGCGTGCCGTTCGGAATACATTGGGTCTCGCACACGAATTCGTTCGAATCCTCGCAGTGCGATTTGCAGACCCCGTTCAAGCAGCAATTGTACTTGTCCGGATCGGATTGATACTGCGCGCAAAAATCCGTGCAATGTTGCCCGCATTTCTTGTAAGCGTCAGAGTCAAAGCCGGGCGTGGCCAGGTTGACGGCGGGCTGCCGCGAGCGTGTGAGGATCGCGCAGTCGTCTTTTAGCGCGTTCGTGTAATCCGCGGCGGCGGCGCCACACGCGGCCTGGCACTTCGCCGCACACGCGTCCGGCGTGCAGGCCCCTTGACACGACTGATCGCAGAGTGAATCCAGTGTGGGGCACACGCCGTCGGCCGTACAAGCCGGACCCGCTCCGAACTCCTGGCCATGCTCCTCGCACGAGAGGGTGCACGACCTCACCACGGCCGGATCGGGAATATAGAACCCGGTCTGCTCGGGGATCAGCGGCTCGTAATGATAGGAGCGGGCTCGGCCTTCCGCCGTTTGCGCGAAGGACAGCTGTGCGTCCAAGTCATAGCCGTACGTGGTGGAGAGCCCGCTGCGTGGATCGACAACGTGCGCGAGCATCTCCCGACCGAACTGGCCGGCTGGCTCGTAATGGAACTCGATTCGCCGGGGCGCCCCGCCAAAGTCCGACGTGTCTGTCACCGCCTGGACCCGCAGCTCTCCCGCCAAGGACTGCTCCCATTCGATCGTCAGCCCCAGCCCGTTCTGATCGCGCATGCCCACTAGCACGCCGCGCCCATCGAACGTCCGCACCACCCCGTCCGGTTCTACGAGCGTCCATTCGGTGACGCCCCCACTCGAATCGACCGAAGCCGTGAGCTTGACGCGCACGCCCGGGGGCGGCGAATACTGCCATTCAGTTGCGTCCTTGACCGTCCTCACGAATCCAATGGGATTCCCATGACCGTCGTTCCACACCATCTCGTCCAGCAGGCCCCGCAAGGGCGTGAGCCGCTGGTTGTAGCTGTGGTCCCACCCCGTGCCGAGCGGGCCGTTGTAGTTGATCCGACTCCGGTATGTTCGCACGAGCTCGAACGGGACGCCGTAGCCCGGGAAGCTGAGATCCTTCTCCTCGATGACCAGCTCGCCCGATGCGAGATCAACGGGATCGCCACCGGTCGCGCGCGGTACGCCGGCCGCGCGCGGCGGACCCTGCTGGGTGATCGCAAGGCTGGGAGGCGGGAAGATCGGCGGCGAGAACGGCGTGTTCGCCGTCGTGGACGTGAGATCCAGGTTGACCGAAGGCGGCGTCAGGTTGAAGTAGTCAGCCGGGACGCCAGACGACGCGGAGGCACCCGCCACGTAGGAGACGAACGGGCAGCTCTGATTCCCGCTGTCGCAGCCGTTGATGGGCGGATTCTGCACCGTCTGACCCGAGTTGTCGGGCGTCATCGGACTGCCGACCGGGAAGCACCCACCCGCCGGGCAGGTACAGATCTGAAGCACGCCCAGTCCTCCGCAGCACAACTGGGTCGTGGGATTGCAGCAGTACCCGGAGGTGGGATCGCACGCGCAGTTCAGGTTCAGCTCATCGCACTGCGCTCGCGCCGCCGGTGCCCCGATCACCAGCGCCGCTCCCAGGACCACGACCGCCGCCACCATCCTGCAGATCTTCCGAGCGTCGCGCCGCCTGCGCGCGCTGCGGTTCTCATCTAGAACGATCATTGCCGCCACCATCCTCGCTGCGCGACGGTGTTTGTGCCCCGCGCGTTCGGGCAGAAGCTGACGCCCTCTACCTTGATTGTCGTGCACGCCAGGCCCGCAACCCCGACACATTCACCGTCCTGGCAGGCATCGCCCTGAGTACAGGAGTTCCCATCGTCGCAGGCTGCGCCGTTCGGCGCGGGGGGGTTCGAACAGATGCCGGTGGCCGGATCGCAAGACACGAGGTGACACTGGTCACCGGGCGGGCATGCGATCGGATTTGCGCCGATGCAACGCTGGCCGCTGCATTGGTCGAGCTGCGTGCAGGCGTTCTGGTCGTTGCACGGCGTGCCGTCCGGCTTGCCCAGGCAAGACACGTCTGGCGGCCCGGCCACGTGAGAGCTCGCCTGCGATGCGGTGACCACCTGGCCGTCGACGCTCCACACAATCGTTTGGTTGCTGCCGAATGCCGGCAGAAAGCTTCCTCTGTGGCTGCCAGGAACGAAAAACACCGGGGGCGCCGGATCGGACGCTGCGACCACCACGCCATCCAGGAGGACCTGGTTCGTCGTCGGACGAACGCTGCCCACAGCCGCGTTCTCGTAGCCGAAGACCGCGACGAGTCTTCCGCCGCCGATGTCGACGACGCCATCCGCGTACAAGGTGACCCCGGACTGACAGGAGGGAATGCTCGAAAGCAAGACCGGGGCAGCGCACTGCCCGGTCCGCAGATCGCGGGTTCCCACGGCACGGCACCCGTCCGCACCCGGACACGGCGACAAGTCCGGCACCGTCATCTTGAACGCGCGCTGCTGGCCGTTGGCGTCTGGAGAGCCGTTGAGCCATCCGTAGCCGACCACTTCGCGGTGGTCATTGATGGCGTAAGCACCGGCGAGGATCCAGCCCGACGCTGGGTCGATGAGGTCGTTCAGGTCGACGATGCCCGTGCCATCGACCCAGATGAAGGCGTGCACGTCGTGGATGCCGGCCGCGTTCACCGCGCCCACCACCTCACCGGCTTGATTGACGTCGCGGGGTGTGACGCCGAGATTCGCGTCGTCCGGGAACGTCGACATCATGGGGATCTGTTTGACGACACCAGAGCCGGGGGTCCCATCCGCTCCGACGGTCAGAACGAAGCCGCGGGGGAAACCAAGGCTCGTGTGCGCTGATCCGACGATCTGCGTGCCGTTCGTGCCATTGGCGCCTGAGACGAAGAAATCGGCGACGCCCGGATCTAAGTCCCAGTCGCCGCCGGGCGGAAAGAATTGACTCAGGTACTCGATGCCGCGTGCATCGGTGTAACGGACCGGGGCCGTCGTCCGGTCCGGCCGGATCGTGAAGCCGAAGAGGCTCCCCGAGGGGTCGATGGCGTTCGCTGCGGTCGCGAGCACGTTCGGCGGTCCGGCAAAGGATTGGAAACTGCTCGCCGTCCCACGGAACATGGCGCCCCCCAGTTCACTGAAATAGCCGGATCCCGCCACCTGGCCTGCGTCGTTGATCGCGGCGCCGTTCCCCGACAACACCGCGAAGAGCTGCAGTTGGGTGTCGATCGAGCTATCAAACGAAAAGGCCCTCTGGCCGCCAATATTGTCCCAGGTCTCACCCGCGATCGCCCCCGTTGCATTCATCGCGTGCGGAAACACGAACGTGCCAGCGGGCCGCGGTAGCTGGACTATGCCCCCATTTGCGGTCCAACGAAACCCGGTCGTCGGGAGGTTCCCCGCAACCCCAGCTCTCGCATAGTGCCCGCGCGTATCGGAGCCGATCACCTCGCCCGCGTTGTTGATGTCGATCGCGTAAGAGGCGCCTTGCGTGGAGCCGAGATCGACGACGGGCACGTAATACGTGTCGGTCGGACCTCGGCAGCCGGTGTCGGTCGGCCCCGGCATGCAGGTTCCCAGGTTGCAGAAGTCCCCTATGGTGCAACGATTTCCGTCGTCGCAGCTCGGCGTACCGGGATAGGGAGCGGGAACGGAGCACAGTCCTGACGAGGGATCGCAGACGCCCGCAGGCCGGCACGCGTCACCTGGGCAGGCGACGGTCGTGGTCCCCACGCACGCGCCTGCCTGGCAGTGGTCGCCGCTCGTACAAGCACTCGCGTCGTCGCAGGTCGTCCCATCGGCGAGCACCGGCGATGAGCAGACGCCCGTGCGGGCATCGCGCACGCCGGGGCCGTGGCAGGCATCGATCGCCGGGCAGGGACGTATATCCGGCACCGTCATCTTGAACGCGCGCTTATTTCCGTTGAGCAAACCGTCGCCCACGACTTCGGGTTTGCCGTTGACGCCGTCGTTGATGCCAAGCGCGCTCTGCAGCGTCCAGCCGGAGTTGGGATCGACGTACTTGTTGAGGTCGATAGTGCCGACACCGTCGAGCCAAATGAAGGCTCGCTGCGGACCGTTGGAAATATCGCCGATGGTGCCAACCACCTGTCCGCTGGCGTTTATCCGGTATGGAATGACCGTATGGGCGGTGTCGTCCGTCGTTCCGGCGGGGACGTCGATCTTCTTGATCGTGGCGGTCCCAGGTGTCCCGATCGGAAAGGGGGTTAGCACAAAGCCGCGAGACTTTCCGTTGCCGGCGTATGCGGATCCCACAATCTGGATGCCGTTGGTTCCGTTGGCGCTGGTGAGATAGTCGCCTCCCAGCACCGGATCGACATCCCAGTCGGCGCTCGCTGGAAGCAGTTGAGTCAGGTATTCGTACCCTAGGGCGTCTGTGTGGCGAAACGACACAAGCGTGCCTGATGCACGTTGGAGAAATCCAACGATGGTTCCTGACGCGTCAATTGCGCGCGCATTCACGCCTATGAACCCACTCGGAAGCGCGGCGGGTGTAAACGTCGTGCCGCGAGCGCGAAAGATTTTGTAGCCCTGTGCATCGAAGACGCCGACGCCCGCATACTGCCCGCTGGCGTTGATTGCCATTCCCCATCCGGCTGCAGAGCTTTGGGCTTGGTCCGTGGCAGGGTCGTAGTGATAGACCGACGTGCCAGGCGAGGCTACTTCCTGGGGCCATGCGTCGCCAACGATTTCACCGTCATCGCTGATGGCCCATAGGGACACTTGTTTGCCAGTGGGGCGCGGGAGCAGGTGGATGCCGCTCTCGGCGGTCCAACTGAAGCCCACGCCCTCGGCTGAAGGAGCGAACTCATGGAGACCGGAGTAATGGACGTCGGTCCCGGCCACCACGCCATGGTTGTTGATGTCGCTTGCCACCGATATACCTTGTCGGGAGCCCAGGTTCGTCAACGGTGCGTAATAGGTATCGCTCGGTCCCGTGCAGCCGGTGACGGGATCTTCGGGAACACATACGCCGAGCTTGCACTGGGAGGAAGTGGTGCAGCGGTTCCCGTCATCGCAGGCTTGACCCTCGTTGATAGGCCCCGCGTTCGCGCAGAAGCCGGTGGCCGGATCGCAGGTCCCGGTCGCGTGGCAGGGGTCGCTCCCACAGGTGACATTCTGTCCAGGAACGCACACCCCACCGTGACAGCGATCGTTGACCGTGCAGAGGTTGCCGTCGGTGCAGAAGCTGTTATCCGGGGCCTTCGCATCGTTCGGGCATGCAGCGGAGCTGCCCGTACAAGCCTCGCCAACATCACAGCCGCCGCTCGCGACACGGCAGACCGTCGTCGCCGGGGCAAATCCATCCGCCGGACAGACCGTTGTCGTACCGGTGCACTTTTCGACAACATCGCAGGGACCGTTGGAGGCACGGCAGACCGTCGTCGCCGATGCAAACCCGTCTGTCGGGCACGTGGCGCTCGTTCCTGAACAAGACTCCGCCACGTCACAGACGCCATTGGCTGCGCGGCAGACCGTCGTCGCGGGCGCGAAACCATCGGTGGGACAGGCGGTGCTGCTGCCGGTGCACGTCTCCGCCACGTCGCAGGCCCCGTTCGCCGGGCGGCACACCGTGGTCGCGGGCGCGAGCGCGTCCGCGGGACAGGCGGTGCTGGTTCCCGTGCACGTCTCGCCCACGTCGCAAGCACCGTTGGCCGCGCGGCAAACCGTGGTGGCGCTCGCGAGGGCATCCGCCGGGCAGGCGGCACCGGTCCCAGTGCAGGTCTCGGCCACGTCACACAGGCCCGCGGCGGCTCGGCAGACCGTCGTTGCGGCCAGAAACCCGTCGGCCGGGCAAGCGGCTGCGGCTCCCGTACATTTCTCCGCTACGTCGCAGGTCCCTGCAGCCGCGCGGCAGGTCGTTGTGGCCGGTGCGAAGGCGTCGGTTGGGCACGCGGCGCCAGTCCCTGTGCAGGTCTCAGCCACGTCACAGGTCCCGGCGGCCGCGCGGCAGACCGTCGTCACGGGCGCGAAGCCATCGGTTGGGCAGGCGGTGCCGGTTCCTGTGCAGGACTCCGCCACGTCGCAGGCGCCGTTGGCAGGACGGCAGACCGTCGTCACGGGCGCGAAGCCATCGGCTGGACAGGCGGTGCTGGATCCCGTGCACGTCTCGGCCACGTCGCAGGCGCCGTTGGCCGCCCGGCAAACCGTGGTGGAGGACGCGAGAGCATCCGCCGGACAGGCGGCCGTGGATCCCGTGCATTTCTCCGCTACGTCGCAGGTTCCTGCAGCGGCTCGGCAAGTGGTGGTGGCCGGCGCGAAGGTATCCGTCGGGCAGGCGGCGCTACTCCCGGTGCAGGTTTCCGCCACGTCGCAGGTTCCGGCGGAGGCGCGGCAGACGGTCGTCGCGGCGGCAAATCCGTCGGTCGGACACGCCGTGCTGGTTCCCGTGCACGTTTCGGCAACATCGCAACCCCCGTTGGCGGGCCGACACACCGTGGTCGCGCCTGCGAGGGTATCCGCAGGACAAGCGGCGCTGCTCCCCGAGCAGGTTTCCGCCACGTCGCACACGCCAGCGGCAGCTCGGCACACCGTCGCAGCCGCCAGAAACCCGTCTGCCGGACAGGCGGCGGAGGTGCCCGTGCATTTCTCTGCCGCGTCGCACGTTCCTGCCGCTGCCCGGCAGGTCGTAGTGGCCGGCGCGAAGGTATCCGTCGGGCACGCGGCGCTGGTCCCGGTGCAGGTTTCCGCCACGTCGCAGGTCCCCGCGGACGCGCGGCAGACCGTCGCGGCGGCCACAAATCCGTCGGCCGGGCACGCCGCGCTGGTCCCCGTGCACTTCTCGGCCACGTCGCACGTGCCGGCCGCCGCTCGGCAGGTCGTCGTCGCCGCCGCGAATGCGTCGGTCGGGCAGGTCAGCGCGGTGCCGTTGCAGGTCTCGGCGACGTCGCACGTGCCGGCCGCCGCCCGGCAGGTCGTCCCGCTGGTCGCCGGCGAGCAGGTCCCGATCTTCCCCGGCAGGTTGCACACGCCGCAGCCACCATTGCACGCGGTGTCGCAGCAGACGCCGCTGACGCAAAAGCCGGTGCCGCAGTCGGTGTTCGCGGTGCAGGTCACCCCAAAGAGCTGACCGCTGGCGACGGTCGTCGACCCATTGACGCCGCCCGCGACGAGCACGGCCCCGTTGGCCAGCAACGTCGCGGTGTGCCCCTGTACTGGCGCCGCCATCGCCGGGCTCGTCGCCGTCCAGGCGGTACCGTTCCAGGTCTCCGCGGAGGCCAGCGATGCGCTGCCGCTCGAGCCGCCGGTCACCAGCACTTGGGCGGTCGAGGAGCTGCCGGTCGCCAGCAACGTCGCGGCGTGACTTTGCCGCGCCGCCGTCAGGTTGCCGGTCGACGTCCAGGTCGCCGCAGTCCCCGAAGCCGGCGGCACGAATAGCAGCGCGGTGTTGAGCGTCGTCGAACCACTCCGGCCGCCGGTGATCAGCAACCGCCCACTGGACACCGGCGTCGCCGTGTGTCCTTCGCGCGCGCTCGGAAGCGCGGTCGACGTGCTCCATGCCGACGTGCCGTCGAACAGTTGCACGCTCGTCAGGCTGGTCGTCCCGGTGCTGTTCCCGCCGACAACCAGCACCTTATTGTTGAAGTTCGTGTTGCTGCTGGTCAGCAGTGTCGCCGTGTGGAATCGGCGCGCCGACGCCATGTTCCCAACCGCCGTCCAGGTTCCATTTCCCGAACCACCCGGGTTGTAGGTGGCAGCCGTGTTCAGCACGGTCGTTCCGTTCAGCCCACCCGCCACCAGCACGCTGCCGCTGGCCAGCACCGTCGCAGTGTGGCCGTGACGGGCGGCATTCAAAGTAGCGGCCGCTACCCAGGTCCCGGCGGTCACCGAATAGAGCTGGGCGGTGGTCTGACTGGTCGATCCGTTGAGACCGCCGGTGATCAGAACCTTGCCGCTGGTCGTGGCGTTCGAGTTGGTGCCCAGTTGAACCGCCGCGTGCAGCGTGCGCGCCCCGGTCATGCTTCCGGTCGCCGCCCAGGTACCGGTCGTGCGATCGAACAGCTCGGCGCTCGCCAACGCGGTTGTTCCGTTGCTCGTCCCGCCGACCACCAGCACCTTGCCGGTCGACAGGGTCGTCGCCGTGTGCCCCTGGCGCGCCGTGCTCATCGATCCGGTCGTCCCCCACAGGGGATCCAGCAACGCCGGATACACGACCGCTGCATCGTCCCAGCTGACCTGCACCGTGCATCTGGCGGCGCCCGGCG
Organism: uncultured Pseudomonadota bacterium; assembly: GCA_963778795.1. GTDB lineage: Bacteria > Myxococcota_A > Polyangia > Fen-1088 > Fen-1088 > DASRQZ01. The sequence goes on from CAVZVU010000002.1 coordinate 119,320, forward strand.
CCGTCACCGGGCGGCCCCACGGCGCCGACGGGTCGGTGTCGATCGCGCACCCGCGCACCGCGAGCGTCGCGTCGGTGCGCGCCCCATCGGCGCCCACGACGTAAGGCGGCGCCACACGCAAACGAGGAGCGCCCGTTGCGTCCAGCATTTCCAGCGTGTTGGCGACCAATCGAAGTCCCGCGACCTTGGACCCGATCGTCAGCTCGTATGAAACAGTCAATGCCGGCGGCCGACTCTCAAAGGACACGAAGTCTTCGTTTCCCGACAGCCCCGGGCGGTGAAGGACGGTCGCTCCCGATAGATGGGCTCCAGAATAGATGACGAAGCCGTCCTCGATCTCGCCCTGGACATCTTTGACGTCCTTGAGCGCGACGTCGACGCCAGCACCGGTGTCGGCGTCCTCGAGGTGAACCGCTCCTGCGGAGCGCGACGGCAACGTAACCCGGGCGGTGACTCTTCCAGCCGAGGCAACGAAGGAGGGACTCATCGCCCCGCCGGCAACTGCTCGAAAACTATTGGCCGGGCCGGCCGATAGGAGGGGCTCCGAGCTGCTGGCGGCGAGCAACCGTGAACGCAACCTGGACAGCGTCGCCCGCCCTTCGGGCGATGCGGTCACAACGCCAGGTTGATTGGCTGCCGATACCCTTACGACCGGCGCTCCATCGGAAGAGGACTCTCGCCGGCAGGACGCCGCCAGCGAAAGGGCCACCATCGCCAACGTGGCCAACCCCGGGAGCCTGCTCGAAGTCATATGACTAGGGCTCGGTTCGCGATTCATCGTGTCCCCTCTTCGGATCTGGTGAAGAAGCGCTGCAACCGGGGTGCCGACGGCAACATCGGGTGACGAAAATAAGACAGCTGAGGCTGTTGCACCCTCGTTGTATGTGAAGACCGTTCGTTCGATCAGAGAATCGCTTTGTAGCGATCTCGGGACGCGAGCGTCAACGAGAAATCAGCTGTCGCACGTGACTTTTTCCGATGACCAGAACCAGCGCCCCCCGGCCAACAAAGTCGAAAAACTTTTGGAAATAAATGGCCCCGAGGTCGTTCGCCCCCGACTCAAACGACTGAGACGTCGTTCCCAGGGTGATTTGCGGCGGGTCGTTCCCCACGCCCTACTACGGATTGTGTCTGCGCACAGGGATCTGGGGTTGCTCGTACCCCTGGTCGGCCCGTCCGATATTCGAACGATGGCCGTCCGGACGGAGGGAGTCGCCGCCTGCCAGCTTCGAACATCAACCTAGGAGAGGCTAGTGCCCGCGACCGGCGCTCCATCGGAAGAGGACTCTCGCCGGCACGACGCCGCCAGCGCAAGTGCCACTATCGCCAACGTGGCCAACCCCGGGAGCCTGCTCAAAGTCATATGACTAGGGCTCGGTTCGCGATTCATCGTGTCCCCTCTTCGGATCTGGTGAAGAAGCGCTGCAACCGGGGTGCCGACGGCAACATCGGGGGTGACGAAAATAAGACAGCTGAGGCTGTTGCACCCTCGTTGTATGTGAAGACCGTTCTTTCGATCAGAGAATCGCTTTGTAGCGATCTCGGGACGCGAGCGTCAACGAGAAATCAGCTGTCGCACGTGACTTTTTCCGACGACCAGAACCAGCGCCCGCCCGCGAACAAAGTCGAAAAACTTTTGGAAATAAATGGGGCCGAGGTCGTTCGCCCCCCGACTCAAACGACTGAGACGTCGTTCCCAGGGTGATTTGCAGCGGGTCGTTCCCCACGCCCTACTACTGATTGTGTCTGGGCACAGGGATTTGGGGTCGCCCCTACCCCGTTGAGCCCTGGTCGACCCCGTCCGATTTTCGAACGATGGCCGTCCGGATGGACGGAGTCGCCGCCTGCCCGCTTCGAACGTGGCGCGCTCGCGTGGGTCGTGTCGCCACCGTCACCGGTCAAACTTGAGGCGGCCACCGAGGCGCGCTTCGAGGGTCCTCTCGAGCTGGTGGTCCTCGATGTTCCGCTGACGACCGCGCTGGCGCGCGAGATGACCGGCCAATTCGGATCCGGGGAGACTGAATGCGAAGTCGACGGTTCGCTGAGCGTACCTATCCCAGTCGCGCCGTTCGGTCGGCCGGTGCATCGGCGCGGCCTCACGAATGGCCTGGGCGACGGCGTCCCGGCGATAGCCGGCGACGCGCATGCGCACAGCGACATGGGCGTCCAGCCGCGATGGATCGGGACTCCCCGGAAGTGAGTGGTGAGCAACCTCGGCGGCCAGATGCCGCCGGTAGGCCTCAGCCAGCGACGGGGCCGCGGTCGGCGACTGGGGCCGAGCGTTCTTGGAGCGGAGCCGCTCCCGATCGGCGGCGATCGCCTGCTGCAGCTCGGGATTGGCGATCTTGAATCCGTGCTCGACGGCCAGCTCGACACATAGCCGCGCGAAACTGCTCGTTGCCGTGGACGGTGAAGCGTGCCCCACTTCTGGGCGCTGAGCTGAAGCGCGGCCAGGACGCTCTCTCGGCGCTTGGCTGTCGTGGATGTCGATCACCTTCCCGCGGTCGGTGAACGCGGGGCCGCCGCGCTGGCCGGCCAGGTGGTAGTGGACCTTCCCGCCGTCGATGACCGGCGCTGAAGGCGCGGATGTCACGCGGGGCCGGCGGCTCGAACGTCGGTCCCTCGATGGTGGCGGGTCGTCGCTCGCGGTGCCGCCATCGCTGGGCGAGATCGGGGCTCGGTCTCGGCCAGCCAGTCCTTGAAGCCGGGGAATCGGCCATGCTCTCGGCGTAGCGCCGCCCGCTCGAGCTTCTGCTGGTCCCGAAGCGCGGCCTTCTCTTGGGCCTGGCGGGCGGCCAGCACGCTTCGGGTCGCGTTCAAGAGCTCGCCTCGGCCCGCCCATGACCCACGCGAGCATGTCGGCGCGCTCGTGCCGGTGTCGTTCCGACATGCGGCGCCATTCGTCACGCTGCTGCTCGGCGATGCTGCTCGCGAGCCGTCGCGCGTTCTTGCTGGTGACGGGCGCGCAGCTCGCGCATACTGGCTCCAGAGAGGCGCGGCTGGCTCGACGGGTTCGCGGCAGCGCGCGCGGGCGGACGTGGCCGACCGTCGGGCGGACCGGGTGCGAACTCTCCGAGCCTCTTGCGCAAGGCCGCCATCGAGCAGTCGCGGCCGGCGCTGCTCGCCTTCACCGGCTCGTCGCCGATCCACAGAATTGCGCCCGAGCCCTTCTTCTCGAATCGCATCCCCTTGCGCGGCGAGAGCCTCGTGCAGCTCGCGCCAGCTCCGGGCCCGCCGGATGATCGGAGCCGCCTCCTCGATGGCGATCCGCTGGGCGCTGCGCTGCCCCGGCGCGCTCCTCGAAGTCCCGCGCCCGGGCGGACGGGCTGCCGCTCGCTCTGCGCCACGACGCTCGGTCCGCTCGATGTCGCCCATCCGGTCCGCGCGAGCGAACAGCGCCCGGTCTTCGCGCTGCCAGCCCTGGCGCTGCTCGATCCGGGCGATCGCCCGGTGGGCGACCTCGTGGTCGAAGCCGTTGTTGACGGTGACGAGCTTCTCGGTGTCGGGGTGGACGCGGTTGACGGCGAGGTGGAGGTGGCAGTTCTGGGTGTCGCGGTGGAGCGCGTAGATGGCCTGGTGCTCGCCGAGGCCCATCTCGTCGAGGAACATGGCGACCGCCTCGTCGGCCTGGGCGGCCGTCGGCTGCTCACCCTCTCGCCAGCTCAGGATCCAGTGCTGCACGGGCTGGGGGCTGCGCCGGGCGACCTCGGCGAGGTCGATCATCTCCTGCACCTGGCCGTCGTGGTCGATGTTGAGGAGGTTGAGCGCGCCGCGGTGCTCGACCTTCTCGCCATCGCCGCCGGCGTCGGGGCCCGGCGATGTAGTCGACGAGCGCGCGCACGTTCGACGGCCTTGCTCTTGGGCGGCGCCGTCTTCGACGTCGGGATCTTCTTGACGATCACGTCGCCGCCTCCGGCTCGCCGCGCGGCCAAGCGGTCGATCGCGGCGCGCAGGGCGCCGAGGGCGGCCGCCGTCTGCTGGCTGTAGGCGCCGCCGCTGTCGATGTGGACCTTCTTGAGCAGGCCGCCGAGCCGGCGCAGCTCGCGGATGGTCGTCGCGTCGGTGCGCGACACGACGGGACGACCGAGCGCGCGAAGCGCGGACCAGCTCGGCGACGGCGATGCCGGCGTCGCGCGGCGATGCCGCGAAGCTGCTCCTTCTCGGCGGGCGCGACGCGGACGTCGAGGCGCTCGGTGAGCCCGGCCGCCGCCTTCCTACGGAACGGCATCGGCGCGCCTCCGGTCGATGGGGCTGCGAGAAGCGATAGCGCCGAGCAGCCCGCCGTCTGGCGGAGCCTGGCCTGCGAGAAGCGGAGCGCCGAGCGGGCGGGGCGGAGCGGGGCTTGGGAGGACACGTGCGGCGGCAGCCGCATGTGTCCGGACAAGCCCCCATCCTGCTATCCGCGCATCGACACTCGGTGAGACCAGCTCGGAAGCAACGGTATTCACGTACTACTTGTCGGCGCGAAGCGAAAAATGTTGCACGTAGCGAGCAACTTTTTCGCGCGCGGCCGACAAGTACGCGGGGAGCGCTCCGCGTGCGGCTCCGACGCGAAAAGACAGAAAAGTGATCGGCAGCGAGCACCTTTTTCCGCTCGCGGCCGACAAGTACCGCGGGGACCGCTCCGGCCGACGCAACAGATGCCGCTCTCGTCGCGAGAACCCGATCTGGAGACGCCATGGACTACACGCTCGAGACCGCGCGACGCCTCGCCGAGGAGCTGCGCGCCATCCCTGCCAAGGACCCGTCGCAGCGCCGGCTCGACAAGCAGGCCATGGTGAAGGAGCTCGCGCGCGAGCTCATCGCGCTGCAACAGCGCGGATACACGATCGAGGAGGTGGCCGAGAGCCTGCGCGGGCGCGGGCTCGAGATCACGACCCCGACGCTGAAGAACTACCTCCAACGGGCCAAGAGCACGGCCGCCAAGCGAGCCGGAAACCTCGGCGGCCGCCGGGTCGCGCGCGGCGCGCCGACGAGCGTCGGAGCGTCCGCCAGATGCCAGCCGCCAGCCGCGAAAGCAGCCGCCGAACCGAGCTCGAACGCCGCCGCGAGCGCTGCGAAAGCCAGAGTCGGCGCAGCGGCCGGCGAGCGACCCAACGCTCCGCAGCGGCAAGAGCGCATTCCTCGTCAAGGACAAGGACAGCTACTGACCGAAAGGACGGAAGCATGTCGAACACAATCTTTCTCATCGGTGGAGGCAAGGGCGGCGTGGGCAAGTCGCTCATGTCGATGGCCGTTCTCGACTTCCTGCACGCGAACGGCCAGCGGCCATTCCTCGTCGAGACGGACACGTCGGTCCCGGACGTCTTCAAGACGTACGCGGAAGCAGTGAGGGGAGAGCTGGTGAACCTCGACGAACGGGAGGGATGGATCGAGCTGGTCAACCTGGTCGGAGAGCAGGCCGGAGAGCACCATCGTCATCAACACGGGAGCACGGAACCAGACCGGCATCAGCAACTTCGGCCGGACGCTCAGCAAGGCGCTGCCGGAGCTGGGCCGGAAGCTGGTCGTCCTCTGGATGATCGACCGGAAGCGGGAGAGCCTGGAGCTGCTCGCGGACTTCACGGAAGCCATCCCGGAAGCCGAGGTCCATGTCGTCCGGAACATGTATCTCGGCGCCGAGAAGAAGTTCGAGCTCTACAACGGTTCGAAGATGAGAGCCGCGATCGAAGCGAAGGGAGGCCGGTCCCTGAACCTCCCCGAGCTGGCCGATCGGGTGACGGACGCCATGAACAAGGGTCGCCTGACGATCGAGAGGGCGGTCGGCGAGCTGTCGCTCGGCGATCGCATGGAGCTCGAACGGTGGCGGGACGACTGCAAGACGATGCTGTCCGAGGTCATCGGTGGGTGAGCTCGACGACAGCTTCGCGCAGCTGCTCGGACGACAGCCGAGCGACAAAGACAGGCAGGACCTCTACCGGGTCCGCGACGCGCTGAAGATCAAAGCGACGGACTCCGTGTGGCTCCTCCTCATGGCGCTGCAGTACTACGTGAAGCTCTATGAAGAGTTCCCCGCGCAGAATCGCGGCAACGGCGCAGCGAAGTGACGCAAGACGGTCCGCGCGGCCGCAGAGGCGGAGGCGAAGGCAGCACAGGAGGAGACGAAGAGAGCGCTGACGGAAGCCGTTCGTCAGGCCGCGGTGAAAGCGGCGAATGATGCCGCCACCGCCGATCTCGTGAAGTGGGTGAGCATCGCGGTGGGCGTCGTCTGCACGATCATGCTGATCATCGGATTGAGCGCCTACGGCCACGGGCGGGAAAACGGCCGGGCGGTAGGGAGAGAACGTGGCGAAGCGGGAGTGCGCGGCGCTGGTCGCCGCGTCGTCCTGGGCGAACACGCCCGACGGACAGCTCGCGTACGCGTTCGCAAAGGCAGGAGGCCTGGGCGAGGTGGCCCGGTGTACCGGCCGGGGGATGGTTTCGCGAGATGGTTGGTGCACGGTTTTGTCGGAGCGCGGAAGAATAAGCGCGCGCTGGCCGCGTACCAGCCGTCGCCAGACGTCAGGAACAATGGAGAAAACCGATGAGGAATGACGACCAATGCGTCGACGACGACGCGCCCACCGGGGTCTTCACGCGCCCGAGCGCGATTCCTTGCCCCGCCCCCGCGGACAGTTGAATGACGATCGACTCTGGGACGCGAACGACGTCGCCAAGTACCTCAAAGTCAGTCGTTCGTGGGTCTATCACCGCGCGGAAGCCGGCCTGCTGCCCCACCTGCGAGTCGGCGGGCTCTTGCGGTTCGACCCCGCGACGGTGAGAGCATTCGCCCGAAAGAAGTGACTGGAATCGCTCGGGAGCCGGTGGGGAAAAGGCTATCGTCCGAAAAGAGGGAGCACTGGCATGGCATACGTCTACAAGCGCGGTGACAAGTGGTACATCGGGTTCCGCGACAATCGGGGGGCCTGGCGCGCAAAGGCGACCAGCGCTCGCAGCAAGACCGAAGCAAAGCGGCTCGCGGACGAGCTCGGTTTCAATCACGAACGACAACGTCTCGGGTTGGAGCCGCTCCCCTCCTCTGACGGCGGCGGGACCCTCGCCGAGCTCCTACGCTGGTGGTTGTTGACATACTCGGCGAAGTCGCCGTCGCACGATCGAAACACATCGACCATCGAAAAGCATCTCGTGTCCGCGGATATCGGTCAGCTTCGGCTTCAGGAGATCACGCCGGCCGTCATCGAGACGTTCATCGAGGAAAAAGCCGAGCTGCTCGCGCCTCAGACGCTGAACCACCTGAGGCGGTTCATTCTGACGGCGTTCAACCGCGCCCGGCGCGCCGGTCGCTGGAATGGTCCGAACCCGGTCGCCGAGGTCCGGGTGCGAAGGGTGCCCAAACGGAAGGCAGATTTTCTCCGTGCTCACGAGGTGGGCGCGGTGTTGCAAGCGGTGCCTCCGCGCTGGCAACCTCTCTTCGCATCCGCCATCTACACGGGCTTGCGAAAAGGCGAGCTCCTGGGCCTACGGAAGTCCGACGTAGATTTCGCAAGCCGGTTGATCATCGCGACCCGGTCCTACGATCGCGAAACGACCAAGGGCGGCCGGGCGGAGGCGATCCCCATCGCCGCGGCGCTCCTGCCTTACTTGCGAGCAGCCATGAGCACGTCTGCATCTGACCTCGTCTTCCCTGACCCGCAGGGCCGAATGCTGAGCCGGCACACGCCGCTCGAGGAGGTGCTTCGGCGCGCCCTGAAGCACGCAGGCGTTGTTGAAGGCTGGGAGCACGTCTGTAGGAAAAGCGGCTGCGCGCACGCCGAGCTCGCGGCCGACGACCGCGTCCGCCGCTGCCCGCGACATCGAATGAAACTCTGGCCCAAAGCGAGGGTCCGGCAGATACGATTTCACGACCTTCGACACACCACGGCTAGCCTGCTTATGATGGCCGGCGTGAACCCAGGCGCCGTGCAGCGAATTCTGCGCCACAGCGACCCGCGCATCACGACCGAGACCTATGGCCACCTCGCCCCCGACTACCTTCGGAGCGAGATCGATCGGCTGCAGTTCGGCACGGCTCCCGCGAACGATGCTTCCAACGGTTCGCAGGATGCAGCAGGCGCTGGCCGGCGGTTTCTTACAACCTTCTTACAGGGTCCCCGATCGACGCGATCGGTGGGCTCTGGCGCTCTCGATTTTCAGCAGGAAATCCAGGGTCTTACTTCAGCGGGGTGGACGGGACTTGAACCCGCGGCCTCCGGCGTGACAGGCCGGCGTTATAACCAAGCTTAACTACCACCCCATAGGACGACGATGGTGCTGTCGAACGTGACGGGCGTGTGACCGCCCGGCACGGCGGAGGATCTACCTGGGCTGGTTCGGGGTGTCAACAGAATGCGCGCGGTCGGGGGGGGCGAAGAAATGGAGGGGCGTGGTAGGGTGCTGGGCCTCGGAGGTTACTGATCATGTCCACGTCTTCGCCGATGTCCACGTCTTCGCCGATGTCCACGTCTTCGCCGATGCCCACGTCTTCGCCGATGCCCACGTCCCAGTCGCGCTCGACGTCGTCCCGGTCCCGCCATCTTCTCGCTCTGCTGGCGCTCAGCTCAACCCTGGGAGTCGGCGCCGCCTATCTGCCGTTCGGCGCGGCGCGGGCCGACAACAAGCCGGCCGCGGCGGGGAAACCGGCGGCGGCCGAAGCGCCGAAATGCAAGACCTGGGGCGGCAAGCCGCAGTGCTGCGATCCGGCGATCGCGGCGCACCTGACCAAGGAGGCGATCTTCGCGGCCTGTGGCGAATCGGAGGCGACGTTCCTGGGCGAGCAGGGCTCCAAGGAGACCTGCAAGTATGTCTTCAAGGTCGAGGGCCAGAAAGAAGACGAGACCTTCGTCCAGGTGTACGCCCCGGCGCAAAAAGAGGTGCCGAGCGAGCCGAACGACCCGTTCTTCCAGTGGAAGAAGATTGGCAAGGTGTTCGTGACGGAGAAGGCCAAGTCGCCGAAGGCGGCGCCGATGATGGTGAACTCGACCGGGCTTTGGCTGCCCGCCAAGGGCTATTTCGTCAGCGTGAACGCTTCGACAAAGGTTTGCGACAAAAGCCAGGCGAAGCGCCTGGCTCCGAGCATGAAGTAGGCGAAAACACACTGGTCTCCGCCACCGGCAGAGCTTTCGCGGCGCAGTGGCGGACCTTGCCTGGCAGGCCTCGAACATCTATCATCTCTTGATCGGATCGTGGACACGGCGAACACTTCCCCAGGCTATTCGCGCTCCCACCGAGCGGTCGAGATCATCAGCATTGTCCTGGTGTTCGGCATGCTGGCGGCGATGGCGATCCGGATCGGCCGCTCGATGCACTCGACGGGCGACTGGTTCTATCTCGGGTTCACGGCGCTCACCGGCTACCTGACCGCGGACTTTCTGTCGGGGGTGGTGCACTGGGCCGGTGACACCATCGGCGACGAGACGACGCCGATCCTGGGGAAGAACTTCGTGCTGCCGTTTCGCCAGCACCACGTCGACCCCAAGGACATCTCGCGCCACGACTTCATCGAGACCAACGGCAACAACTGCATCGTGGTGCTGGCGCCGCTCGGAACGGCCTATCTGATGATGCCGGCGGAGACCGGATGCGCATTCTTCGCCGCGGCGCTGATGGGGTTTCTCGCGCTGTTCATCGTCGCTACCAACCAGTTTCACAAGTGGGCGCACTCGGATACGCCGCCGCGCTTCGCGGTGCTCTTGCAGCGCAGCGGGCTCATCCTCTCGCCCGACCACCACAACATCCACCACGCCCTGCCCCACGACCGGCACTACTGCATCACGGTCGGCTGGATGAACCCTCTGCTCAACCGTATCCATTTCTTCCGCGCCGCCGAGGCGCTGCTGGCGACTTTCCGCCCGAACTGGCTCCACCTGGAAGAGCGCCGGCTGTTGGCCGCTGCCGCTGCGGCTGCCACCACCACCGCGGCCAGCGCCGCCGCGGCCGACCCTTCGCGCGCGCTCTAGGCCAGACTCGACGATGCCTTCGTTCGACGTGGTCTCGAAGGTCGACCTCATGGAGCTCGACAACGCGCTGAACACGGCGCGCAAGGAGATCCTGCAGCGCTACGATTTCCGCGGCACGAACACGACGATCGAGCGCGGCCCCGAGGGGATCACCATCCGCTCGGCGGATGAGCCGCACGTCGAGGCGTCGGTCTCGGTGCTGCGCGAGCGCATGGCCAAGCGCAACGTCTCGCAGCGCTGCCTGGACGCCAAGCCGATCGAGGCGGCGGGCGGCAGCACGGTGCGCCAGCTGATCGCCATAAAGCAGGGCATCGAGCAGGAGACGGCGAAGAAGATCATCCGCGCGATCAAGGACAGCAAGCTCAAGGTCCAGGCCCAGATCCAGGACGACCAGCTGCGGGTCACCGGCAAGGACCGCGACTCGCTGCAGGCGGCCATCGCGCTCATGCGCAAGAACGACTTCGGAATCGACTTGCAGTACGTGAATTTTCGCGACTAAGTGGGCGATTCGCCTACCATTACGCGGTGACACGCTCCCGCTCGGCCGCCCCTGTCTGGCTCGCGTCGATCGCGCTCGGCGCGGCGGGCGTGGTGATCGGGGCGGGCGTTCTCGGCGTCGGCGGATGCAGCCGGCGCGCGAAGCCCACGGCCGACGCGTCCCGCGCCCCCGCGACGGCGGTCGCGGCCCGACCGACGGGGCCGGTCCATGCGCCGATCCCACCGCGGGCGCCGGCGCCGGGGTTGTTGCCGGGCCAGACCTACGTCTACCGCGGCACGGTCGCCGAAAAGCAAGCTGTCGAGGCGGCGCGCGCCGCGGGGCTGCTCGACGTCGATCTCGGCGACAACTGGGCCCCCTTCATCTTTCAGGATTCCAGCGGCGACGCGGCTGACGCCGCGAAGCCCAACGCCTATCGCGCGACGTTCCTCGCACTGGCGAACGACCGCCTCGACCCCGACGGGCGCCGACCCAGCCGCGGCGACCACAACTACCTCGAGGTCTTCGGCATCCCCCCGACGCTGGCGGTGCTGGCGGGGCGCATCGAGGAGGACCTGCAGCCGGCGCGGCGCGCCTGCTTCGACGGTCTGGATCTAGAACCGCTGCGCCGCTTCACCGGCAACGTCGGCTACCTGGATCGCGAGCGGGCGAAGCGCGACTACCTGGAGGCGGCCCGCGACGCCGAGTGGATCCGCAAGCAAGCAGCGGCGACGGCAGCGGCGGGCCCGAGCGCGCCGGCGCCGCGTACGACGACCCCGGCAGCGCCGACGGCGCCGACGCACTTGGTCGACGCGGCGCTGATCCAGTCCTTGCGCGACGACCCCAAGCGCCGGGGCCGCGTCGATCGCTACCTGCGCGGCCAGGCGCGGCTGCGGGCGGTGCGCGCCGCGCAAGCCTATCTCGCCTGTGATCGCATGCTGTCGTCCGAGGCGCGCACGCGCTTCACCGACGGCATGTTCGACCTGCCGACGCACGAGGCGCTGGCCGACTGGGAGCGCAAGAACGACATCTTCGGTTGGGGCTTCCTGGGCGGCGAGACGCTGGCCAACTTGCTGCGGCCGACGCTGGAGCTGCACTTCGACACCTTCAAGCGCATCCTGGCCGAGCGGGTCGCCGACGCCGCCGGCATCGTCGAGGATGGCTCGGCGGCGCACGCTAGAAGCCCGGCCACCTATCGCGACGCCACGGGCACGGTCCGGCCGGTCCCGAACCTGATCCAGGACCACGTCGCCGCGCTGCTGGCGAGCCTTCACGTCGCCACCCCCGAAGACATGGTCGCGTTTCTGCGCTCGCACGCCGCGACCGCCGGGGTCGACGTGCTGCACGTCGCGTTCGCGCCGCCGCCGTTGCCGGCGTACTACGGCCCGGCGACCGCGAAGGCAGACGCCGACGGAGTCGGAGTCGGAGTCGCCCACGCTGACGCCGACGCCGACGCCGACGGGAAGGGCCACGAGCTGGATCTCAGCGTGGAGATCGACCGCGGCGACATCTGGTACGACTTCCCCTTCGACGGGCGCGGCCGGCCGGTCGAGCAGCGGCGCGACCACTATCCCCACCTGACGATGTTCGTGCACTGGAACGACCAGAAGATCCCGCTGTGCCGCTGGCGCACCACGATCGGGTCCTGGCGCAGCGAGGTTCATCCCGACGGGCGCGTCTACATGAAATACAAGAACTCGGACGTCGGCAGCCGGGTCTGGAAGAACCTGGTCGCCGGCCCGGTCTGGATCCCGCCCGACGGGACGCCGGCGCGGGATCTGTTGACGCGCAAGGTGCTCGATCGCAACGTCGGGCCGGTCACCGTGGTGAACAGCGACGTCATGGGGCCGGGCTTCCAGTCGGCGTACGGCCTGGTGATGGCGATCCACGTCGACCCCAAGCGCGGCGGGTTCGACAACCAGATCCGCACCCACGGCTCGGTCGACTACACCTCGATCGCGCGCCGCTTCTCGCACGGCTGCCACCGCCTGGTGAACAACCGCGCGGTGCGGCTGTTCGACTTCGTGCTGCGTCACCGCGCCTTTCACCGCATCGGCGACGTGCCGCTGCACGTGCGCCGGCGGTTCACCGTCGACACGAAGGAGTACGCCTACAAGATGGACACGCGCGGCTACTACTACGAGCTGCTGCACCCGGTGCCGGTCGAGGTCACCGAGGGGCGCGTCATGGGTGCCGTGAAGAAGCCGATCCTCAGCTTCATGCGCAAGCCGGGCGTCGACTACAGCGCGCCCGCGCTGGGCGACGCCGCCGCCGTCGGCGACGCCGCGGCCGTCGGCGACGCCGCTGCGCGATCGCGACGCCGCGCGCCCCGGCCGAGGGTGCCGAAGCGCCCGGTGGCGAGCCGGAAGCTCCCGAGGCGCCCGAGGGCGCGCGCGAGCTGGGGCCGTGAGGAACGCCGGCAATCCGAGCGCCGACGCCCACGCCGACGCCGACGGGGGCGGAATGACAGCATCGGCCGTGCGTGATAAGGGGATTGCACCGCGCGATATGGATATCAGCGTCGTCCTCCCGGTCTACAACGAACGCGACAACCTGATCCCGCTGCTCGACGAGATCGAACGCGTTCTCTCGTCGGCGAACAAGCGGTTCGAGGTCATCGCCGTCGACGACGGCAGCCGCGACGGCAGCGCCCAGCTGTTGCGTGACGCGGTCGCGCAGCGGCCCTACCTGCGCGTGCTCAGCTTCCGGCGAAACGCCGGGCAATCGGCCGCCTTCGACGCCGGCTTCCGCGCCGCGACCGGCGACCTGGTGGTCACGATGGACGCCGATCTCCAGAACGATCCGGCCGATATCCCGCGGCTCATCGCCAAGCTCGACGAGGGCTTCGACGTGGTGACCGGTTGGCGCAAGCACCGCAAGGACGGCGCGATCCTGCGCAAGCTACCGTCGCGGATCGCGAACTTCCTCATCCGCCATCTCACCGGCACCGAGATCCACGACCTCGGCTGCTCGCTCAAGGTCTATCGCCGCCACGTCACCGACGAGCTGCGGCTTTACGGCGAGATGCACCGCTTCATCTCGGTGCTGGCCGACGGGCTGGGCGCGCACCTGGGCGAGGTCGAGGTCAACCATCGCGCGCGGCGCGCGGGGCAATCGAAGTACGGGCTCATGCGCACCTTCAAGGTGCTGCTCGACCTCACGACGATCTGGTTCATGCGGCGCTACCAGACCAAGCCGATCTACCTGTTCGGCGGCCTGGGCGTGCTGATGTTCGCCGCCGCCAGCGTGCTGTCGGGGGTCGTGCTGTACGAGAAGTTCGCCGACGGCGCCTGGGTGCATCGCAACCCGCTGTTCCTCATCAGCATCACCTGCGCGCTGATGGGCATGCAGTCGATCGGCACCGGGATCCTGGCCGAGCTGATCGTGCGCACCTACTTCGAATCGCAGGGCAAGACCGCCTACTCGATCGCGTCGCGCTCCGGGTTCCCGCCGGACGCGCGGGGCTAGGGGCCAGCCGATGTGCGGCATCGCGGGCTTCATCGACATCGACCGGACGGCGGAGCCGGGCAGGCTCGGGCGCATGCTGGCGCAGATCGCGCACCGCGGTCCCGACGGCGCGGGTGAATGGCGCGGCGAATGCCGCGGCGACGCCGACGGGCCCCCGTAGCAGGTCGCGCTCGGCCACCGCCGGCTGGCGATCATCGATCTCGTCACCGGCGACCAGCCGATGGAGAACGAGGACGGCTCGGTCGTCGTCACGTTCAACGGCGAGATCTACAACTTCGCGGCGCTGCGGCCGGCGCTGGAGCGGCAGGGCCACCGCTTCAAGACCCGCAGCGACACCGAGACGATCATCCACCACTTCGAGCAGCACGGCCCCGACGGCGTGCGCGATCTGAGCGGGATGTTCGCGTTCGCGATCTGGGACGCGAAGGCGGCGGCGCCTGACGCTGGCGCGCGATCGCGTCGGCATCAAGCCGCTCTACTACGCCGAGCTCGCGGACGGCGGCATCGTCTTCGGGTCGGAGCTGGGCGCGGTGCTGGCGCACGGCGGCATCGACGTGGCGCTGTCACCCGAGGGGCTGGCGTCGTATTTCTTCTCGGACTACGTCCACCCGCCGCACACCATCGTGCGCGGCGTGAAGAAGCTCGCGCCCGGACACACCGTCGTCTGGGAGCGCGGCCGCCTCGCGGCGCCGCGCGCCTTCTGGCAGGTGCCGCTGGCGCTGGGCACCGGCGCGACGGCCCTCGGCGACGATCAGGCGCTGGCGCACGAGCTGTGGCAGCGGCTGGAGCGCGCGGTCGAGGCGCAGCTGATCTCCGACGTGCCGGTCGGGATCTTCCTCAGCGGCGGCGTCGACTCGTCGTGCGTGGCGGCGCTGGCGGCGCGGCGCGCGCCCGGCCGCATGAAGGCGTTCTCGATCGGGTTCGAGACGGCGACCTTCGACGAGAGCGACTACGCGCGCCTGGTCGCGGGACGCCTCGGCCTCGAGCACGTGGTCGAGACGCTGCGCGAGCAGACCCTGCTCGAGGTCCTCGACCCGGCGCTCGATCGCCTCGACGAGCCGCTGGGCGATCCGTCGTTTCTGCCGACGTTCCTGCTGTCGCGCCTGGCGGCCCGCCACGTCAAGGTGGTGGTCGGCGGCGACGGCGGCGACGAGCTGTGGGGCGGTTACCCGACCTACCGCGCCCACGGCTACGCCGCGCTTTACGGCCGCCTGCCGGCCTGGTTTCGCGCGCAGGTGGTGTCACGGGCAATCGATCGACTTCCGGTCGACCACGGCTATCAAAGCCTGGAGTGGAAGCTGCGCCGGTTCACCCAACGCTTCGACGACGATCGCGTGCGCCGTCACCTGCGCTGGATGTCGAACCTGGATCTCCCCGACCTGGCGGCGGCGCTGCAGCGCGGTCCCGGCAGCGGCGCGGGCGGTCACGGCAACGGCAACGGCAAAGGCAAAGGCACGACGCTTCTGGGCGCGCTGACGCCGGCGACGTTGCAGGCCAGCCTGCCCGACGCCGGCGGCGACTGGCTGAACCAGATCCTCGCGCTCGACTTCACCACGTACATGCCGGGCTCGGTGCTGACCAAGGTCGATCGCGCGTCGATGGCGCACGGCCTCGAGGTGCGGCCTCCGTTGCTCGATAACCAGGTGGTCGACTGGGCGTTCTCCTTGCCGTCGCACTACAAGCTGCGGGGCCGGCGGGGCAAGTACCTGCTCAAGCGCGCCGCCAAGGGGAGCGTCCCCGACGAGGTGATCGACCGCCCCAAGAAGGGCTTCGCGATCCCGCTCGCGACCTGGCTGGCAGGCCCGCTGCGCGCGCGCGTCGACGCCGTGATGAAGAGCTCGCCGCTGTGGGACCTGGGTGCCCTCGATCGCGCCACCTTCGTCGGGTGGCAGGATCAGCATCAAACGCGGCGCCAGGATCGCTCGAAGCCGCTATGGGCGCTGCTGGTGCTGGACCACTGGATCCGCCGCCAGCCCGGCGCCGCTCATTTGCGCGGCGCCGGCTCCCAGGTCGAACGCACGAAGGCGGCAGCGCGCGCCTCCGACGGGCTGGGACCGCGGCCGTAGCGGCTGAGCGAGACCAGACCGAGCGCGGCGATCAGCACCGCGACCGCGGCGTGCCTTCCCCAGCGCGCGGGCCGCGAATTCTCGCCCCCGATCGCCAGCGACAGGGCGACCAGAAGAACAATCCCCAGCGGCGCCAGCGACCACAGACCTGAGAAGACCAGCAGCCCCAGGCTGTACGGCACGAAGCCGCTGCCCAGCAGCGGGAAGGCGAGATCGAAGACCGGATTGTTGAACTCGGTCGGGTAGTGCGGATAGACCGCCGCGGAGATGCCGTTCAGGACCACCGAGACGATCACCAAAGCCGAGACCGCCACCGACAGCGCCAGGCGCCCGCGCCCGCTGACCTGACGCCACGCGTGCGCGATCGCCGCCGCCAGGAACGGCACCACCGTGGCGATGTAGCGCGGGCCGACGCACCAGCCGGCGCGCCAGTTGCTCATGCCGCCCAGGAAAACCAGCATGACCACGAAGACCGCGACGATCAGCGTCCCTTCGCGCCGCGGGCCCCGCACCATCGCCAGCGCAGCGCACAGAAGGCCGATCGCCAGGAAGGGAGAAAATACGAACAGACCGTAATCGGACGCGAACAGCGAGGCCGCCATCGCCGACAGCTTCGGCAGCGCCAGGCCGTGAAAACCGGCGCTGTGCCCGGTGCGCAGGAAGTCGGGGTTCTCGATGTATCCGTAGGGGAAGCGCCACGGCCGCCCGAAAAGAACCGTGTGGTACAGGCCCAGGAGCGCCGCCGCCGGCGCGGCGCCCGCAAGGAACGCCGCCGCCCTTCGCCGGTGGCGCGCCCAGGCATAGACCGCCAGCACCGCGAAGACCAGCAGCGCCTGATACTCGAACATGACCGAAAGCGCGGCCAGGAAGCCGCCCCAGATCAGCTGCGGCGTCGGCGTGTCGGTGTCGATCCCGTCGCCGCCCGGCGGCGCGGCGTCCCGTGCGCCGGCCCCCTCGCCTGCGGCCGCGTCCGCGCCTGGAGCGAAGCCCCCCGACAGCAGCATGTAGCCCGCGAATGCCAGCGCCGACGCCTGAGCGTGGCCGACGAAGATGACGCCGTAGGGATAGAACATCGTCCCCAGCCCCAGGCCGACGACCAGTAGATCTCGCGCCGCGCGCGATCCGCTCACCCGCTCGATGTAGCGGGCGAAGAAGAACAGAAACAGCGACATCGTCAGCTCGACGGAGAAGACCCTCAACCACAGCGTCGTCTGGCGTTTCGTGGGCGGCGGCATCCCCAGCAGACGGTTGAGCTTGGTCTCCAGGAACAGCACCGGGACGCCCACGAACGACGTCCCCGGCGCCTTCGACGAGTAGAGGTGACCGCCGGTGGTCGCCTTGTCGTTCACGTACCCCCATTCGCGCGTGACCTTGTCGATGTTCAGCACGTGGTGCTCGACGATCGCGCGCGTCATCCAGACGCGGACATTCTCGTTGGGGTTGTTGATCCGCTCGGTGTACGGAAACACGTAGAGATACGCCAACGTCACCACCAGCCAGGCGGCGTATCGGCTGAGCAGCGGCTCACGCGCCACCGCTGCCCGTCGGTCGAACTCCATTTCGCGGACACCCTACGGAGTGTCGAGAGCGGAATCAAGTGAACCGGGCGCAATCGGCGGCCTGCCGCACGCGACGTTTGCACGGGTTTCTATGGTGGATCCCGCGCAGGTCGACTAGGGTAGCGTCACTTCGGCTGAGCCGGGATGCGGCCCGGCCGCCACGCCATCCATGCAGGAATCAGTCTATGCCGTCGACGCGCGACGGGAACAGGATCACTGGTGGTATGTCGGCCGCCGCCGGCTGTTCGCGCGCGTCATCCAGGCGCTGTCACCCGCCCCCGATCAACCGGTGCTGGACGTTGGAACCAGCGCGGGCACCAACCTGAGAATGCTGCGCGAACTGGGGTTCACCGACGTCACCGGCCTCGACTTCAGCGAAGAGGCGATCCGATTCTGCGCCGAGAAGGGGCTTGGCGCCGTGCGCCGGGGCAACATCACGGAGATGCCGTTCCCCGACGAGTCGTTCTCGCTGGTGCTGGCGACCGACATCATCGAGCACGTCGACGACGACGGGCGCGCGCTGCGCGAGATCGCGCGCGTGCTGCGGCCCGGCCAGAACGCGCTGGTGACCGTGCCGGCATTCCCGTCGCTGTGGGGTTTCCAGGACGAGGTCTCGCTGCACAAGCGGCGCTACCGGATGAGGCCGCTGCTGGAGCGGATCCGGGCCGCCGGGCTGGAGCCACGCCAGCAGTTCCACTTCAACTATCTGCTGTTCGCTCCGATCTGGGCCGCGCGCCAGGTGATGAAGCTCTGGAAGCACTCCTATCGCAGCGAGAGCGACGTCACCGGGCCGCTGGCCAACCGCGTGTTGACCGCGATCTTCGCGTTCGACGTGCTGACCTCGCCCCGTCTTTCGCCCCCATTCGGGGTCTCGATCCTCGTGGTCGCGCACAAGCCGGCGCGGGCCGGCGCTGCTTCTTAAGGCCGCGGTCGCGCTTCGCCGTCGCGTCTTACTTGCGCGCCGAACGCCGCGGGCCGAGGCGTTCTTCCAGACGGTCGAGCTCGCTCTGGAACAGGCTCGACGAGAACGGCAGCAGCGCGACGCTGGCGGCGCCCGCCATCAGCGCCGGCTTTTCGATGTCGTCGTTCAGCGTCGCCGAGCCGGCGACCACGCGGCAGCGGCGCTGGGCCCGACTCGAAAGGCTCGACAGCACCCGACAGGTCTCGAAGGCATGCACGCTGGCCAGGCCCAGGTCGAGGAACACCATCTCGGGGCGATAGCGATCCGCCAGGCACATCCCCATCGGCAGGCTGCTGGCGACCAGGCCGGCGGTGTCGGCGTGGCGCGCCAGCACATCGGTCAGCTCGACGCGCCCCTCGCCATCGGCCGAGATCAGCAGGACCACGCCGCGCGGCGCGCTGTCCAGGCGGGCGGCGTCGATCGCGAACAGCGACGCGTCGACGTTGAGATCCGCCGCCTCGACCTTGGCGGCGGCAGCCGTGCCACCCGCGCGGCGCCGCTTGCCGACCTCGTCGGTGCGCGACCGGCTGACCTGCTTTTGCGCCTGCTCCTGGCTCAGCGTCCCCGACGCCAGCGCCACCAGCATCATCGTCTCGACGTCGAGCGCGTCAGCCAGCCGCACCAGGTACTCGGCCCGATCGACGTACATCTGGCCTTCTTTCCACCGAACCGCCCGCGAGTGCTCGAAGCCCAGAATATTGGCCAGATCACGCTCTCGTGTGTCTTGGCCGCGCAACTCGCGCAAGCGGTCCATGCAAAACTTCCAGAGCTCGCGTGACGGCGGGTGGCGCAAGGTTTTCATGAGTCCTTTTCGGTCGGGACGCGAGCAATGTAGGCATCACCCCGACGATTGCAACGGGGCGACCGACCGCGACGAGCGAATCCTCAATCGCTTTGTTTGGGTCTTTCCGGGGTCGCGAGAATTGCCGCAGGGCCCCGGTCTGTGGCAAGGTGCTCGGCGACGTTCGAGCCGTACGCGGCCGTACCGTGCCCTGACCTTCAAAATCGCTCGATGCACACCCCACCGTCCCGACGCCGGACCTTCTTCGCCATCAGCCTCGGCTGTGTCGCGATCGCGGCCGCCTGTGGCATCAGCATCCGGCGGGACTACTCGACGATTCCGGCCGGGCAGGTCGGCTTCGATGATCTTTGCGGCCTGCAGGACTACTTCGACACCCTGGAGGCCAAGCTGGCCAGCCCGCCGGCGCTGGTGAGCGCGATCGACATCGAGAACCAAGGCGACGCGCGCGTCCAGGGCGGCAAGAACCGCTTCGCCTTCGAGACCGAGTTTCAGCTGAAGAATCTGCGCCGCGTGCTCGACGAGAACTGGAGCCGGCTGCCCGAGACCCTGCCCAAGGCCGAACGGGTCGAGATCGAGGTTCACTGGTCGGCGAAGGCCGGCGTCCAGCGCGTCGTCACCGACGGCGACGCCCAGGTGTTTGTCGGAAACCAGTCGTTCGCCCTGCCCTACCACGTCTGCCTGTCCGAGCTGCTGTTCGGCGCCCCGCTCTACCGGCAGCGACGCGAGATAGAGGGACGTCCCTTGCCTTACAAGCCGATGTTCGCGGAGGGCGGGGGCAACCTGCGACTGGCTGATGCGGGGGCGTCCGGGGAGGCACCGCTGGTCGTGCCTTTGCCGACGCCGACGAACGCGCCGACGCCGACGCCGACGGGGGGGACGATGGCGCCGGCGCCGGCCTCAGCGCCTCCGGCGGCGGCCGCCGCCAGCGCGGTCGGCCCCGATGCCGGCGCGATCGCCCCAACCTCGCCCCTCTTCAAGCCGGCCCCCGCGGCGCATTAGCGGCCGTCGGCGCGCGGCGGCGGCGATGCCGCGCCAGAATCCGGCTAGAATACCCGGCCCATGTCTTACGACCATCGCACGGTAGAACCGAAGTGGCAGGCCCGCTGGAAGGCGGCCGAGCTGCACAAGACCCCCGACGTCCCGGGCCGGCCCAAGTTCTACGCTCTCGACATGTTCCCCTACCCCTCGGGCGCCGGCCTGCACGTCGGCCACTGCGAGGGATACGCCGCGACCGACATCCTCATGCGCTGGAAGCGGATGCAGGGCTGGAACGTGCTGCACCCGATGGGGTGGGACGCCTTCGGACTGCCGGCCGAGAACTACGCCATCAAGCACGGCGTGCATCCAAGCATCGTCACCGCCGAGGCGATCACGAACTTCCGCCGCCAGATCGACTCCATCGGCTTCGCCTATGACTGGGAGCGGGAGCTGAACACCACCGATCCGGCGTACATGAAGTGGACCCAGTGGATCTTCCTGCAGCTGTTCAAGCGTGACCTGGCCTACCAGGGGACGGCCGCCATCAACTGGTGCCCCTCGTGCAAGACCGGCCTCGCCAACGAAGAGGTCAGCCAGGGGCGGTGCGAGCGCTGCGGCAGCGTCGTCGAGCGCAAGGACATGCGCCAGTGGATGCTGCGCATCACCCGCTACGCCGATCGCCTGCTGGAGGATCTGGCGCTGCTCGACTGGCCCGAATCGACGGTGGCCATGCAGCGCCACTGGATCGGGCGCAGCGAGGGGGCCGAGGTGTCGTTCACCACGGCGACGCCGGTCGCCGGCCGCGAGATCCGCGTCTTCACCACGCGGCCCGACACGCTGTACGGCGCGACGTACATGGTGCTGGCGCCCGAGCACCCGCTGGTGGCCGAGCTGACGTCACCCGCGCAGCGCGACGCGGTCGCCGCCTATCAGACGCAGGCGCGGCGCAAGAGCGACCTCGAGCGGACCGACCTGGCCAAGGAGAAGACCGGCGTCTTCACCGGCGCCACCGCGCGCAACCCGGTCAACGGCCGCGAGATCCCGATCTGGATCGCCGACTATGTGCTGGCGACCTACGGCACCGGCGCGATCATGGCGGTGCCGGCGCACGACGACCGCGACTTCGCCTTCGCCAACACCTTTGGTCTGCCGATCGTCACCGTGGTCGCCGCCGCGGGCGCCGCCGCTCCCACCTCCGCCACGCCCGAGGCCCCGTTCACCGACGACGGGATCGCCGTCAACTCGGGCCCGCTCGACGGGCTGCCGACGGCCGAGGCCAAGAAGAAGATCACCGCGACGCTGGAGGCGGCGGGCACCGGCAAGCTGGCGGTCAGCTACCGTCTGCGCGACTGGGTCTTCTCGCGCCAGCGCTACTGGGGCGAGCCGATCCCGCTGGTGCATTGCCCGACCCACGGTCCGGTCGCCGTGTCCGAGTCCGACCTGCCGGTCACCCTGCCCGATGTCGAGCGCTACCTGCCAACCGGCACCGGTGAATCGCCGCTGGCCGCGATCGACAGCTGGGTCAACACCACCTGCCCCCAGTGCGGCGGGCCAGCGAAGCGCGAGACCAACACCATGCCCCAGTGGGCCGGCTCGTGCTGGTACTACCTGCGCTTCCTCGACCCGGGCAACAGCGACAAGCCGTTCGACGGCGCGCTCGAGAAGAAGTGGATGCCGGTCGATCTCTACGTGGGCGGCGGCGAGCACGCGGTGCTGCACCTGCTGTACGCGCGCTTCTGGCACAAGGTGCTGTTCGACATGGGCGCTGTCAGCACCCCCGAGCCGTTCAAGAAGCTGCGCCACCAGGGGACGGTGCTGTCGCGTTCGTACCAGGACGCCATGGGCCGTTACCACGAGATCAGCGAGGTCGAGTTTCGGGGCGAACAGCCGTTCCTGCGCGCGACCGGCGAGCCGCTGAAGAGCACCGTCGAGAAGATGGCCAAGAGCAAGATGAACGGCATCAACCCCGACGACGTCATCCGCGAATACGGCGCCGACGTCATGCGCCTGTACGAGATGTTCATGGGCGAGTTCGAGCTGCCGAAGCCCTGGGACCCGCGCGCCATCGAAGGGGTGAACCGCTTCACCAAGCGCGTCTGGCGCCTGGTCGAGGAGTGGGACGCCGCCAAGGCGCCCGCGGGGGATCCGCACGCCAGCCTGCGCCACAAGACCATCAAGCGCGTGACCGCCGATCTCGAACGGATGCAGTTCAACACCGCCGTGGCCGCGATGATGGAGCTGGTCAACGAGCTGACCGCCAAGGGGGCGACGCGCGAAGACCTGGTGACGCTGGTCAAGCTCCTCGGCCCCTACGCGCCCCACCTGGGCGACGAGGCGTGGGAGCGTCTGGGCGAGAAGGGCTTCCTGCTGGAGGCGTCCTGGCCGGTGCACGACGAGGCGCTCACGCAGGACGCCACGGTCACGCTGGGCGTGCAGATCGACGGCAAGGTCCGCGGCTCGGTCGAGATCGCCCGCGACGCCAGCGAAGCCGACGCCCGCGCGGCCGCGCTGGCGATCCCCAACGTCAGCAAGCACCTCGAGGGCCGCAAGATCAGCAAGTTCATCTACAAGCCGGGACGGATCATCGGCATCGTCTCGTCCGCCGGCTAGCTAACCCGCGGGATCGGATGGGACGAAACGCCACGACGCCAGAGACGCCAGAGGCCGGATTTTCAAAATTTCAGAACGTGGCGTCCTGGCGTCTTGGCGTTCAACCGATCAGCATTGGCTACGGGATCGTCGGCGTTCCGGTGGCGAAGTACGATTGCAGGAACGCCGACCAGTCGGCGATCGCCGCCGGATCGCGTAGCGCGACGAAGTTGCCGTCGTAGCTACCGCTGCCCGCGCCGCCGTCCCCGGCGCCCGCGTCACCACCGCCGCCGGCGGCCGGCATGTACTGCGCCAGCACGCCGGTGCGCATCTTGCCGTCGCCCGCGGTGACGTCCAGGCTCACCGGCCGCGACACCAGCAACAGGTCCGCCATCTCGACCAGCGGGCGGATGGCGGGGATGTGCAAGGTCACCGCATTCGGCTGCATTGTCGACGTCGGGGTATAGGTGTCGCCGACCCCCCAGGTCATGAAGACGTGCTTCGACACGCGACCGGTCGGCGGCTTGTTCAACGTCAGCGGATTGGTGTTCAGCGCATCGACCCGGTCGAAGAAGCTCTGCAGCAGCGTCATCACCGGGTGCGCGCCATCCAGCGGCTCACCGGCGGCAAACGTCAGCCCGGCGGAGAGATCGACGGGGCTGCGCCGGTCGAGCAGCGACGACGTCATGAACGCGCCAGCGCCCGACAGCACCGCCGCCCCCGCCGCGTCGGTGAACGGCAGCGCGAGCTCGCCCGAGGCGCTGCCCTGGGTGCGCCCGAAGAACGCCACCGCCGCCGGATTGAACGCGATCGCCGCGCCGGTGGGCGAGGCGGCGGCGCTGACGGTGACGCCGGCGACGCGCAGCGCCTGCACGACGTCGGCGGCGCCCTGCAGGTAGTTGTCGCGCGCGGCGCGCGGATTCAGCAGGTTGAAGATCAGCCGCTCGGGGCTGGTGGTCGAGGCGCCCCGCCGCGCGCCGTGCTCGACCGCGTCGAAGCCGAGCACCGCCGCCGCCGGCGTCCCGCCCGCGAGCGCCGCGGCGATCCCGTCGGTGACGATCGAGCGCATCGAACCGCCGGTGTCGTGATGATAGACGACCAGCGGCCAACCGGAGGCCGGCGGCGCAACCCCCTTGGGAATCGCCAGCGCGAAGCAGACCGTCTCGGTGCGCGCCAGCTGCGGGACACCGGCAGTCTCCAGGATGCCGCCCCCCGCGGCGGTCGTTTCGTAGGGCGGCGTCCCCTGCTGGAAGATCGGAACGCTGAGCCTGCCGTGGATCTCATAAAACTTCGCATCGGCAGCCACGCACGCCCGGGATGCCGCCGGGGCGGGCGCTATCCCGCCGTCGGTCGTCGCCCCGCCGTCGGTCGTCGCCCCGCCGTCGGACGTTGCACTGCTGGCGCTGGTGTCGGCACACGGCGAGGTGACGCCGGCGTCGCACAGAGTCAGCGCCGACAACACCGGCGCCGGCTGGCCCGCGGCCGCCGCCGCGATCCGCTGCGCGTGCCCGGCCGCGTCGGCCACCGTGAAGACCGCCGCCGCCGCGACCGCGGGCGCGGTGGTGCCGCGGCTGGCGAGCCAGTCGCGCAGCGGCTGGTAGGTCACCCAGGCCGTCGCCAGGGTCGCGTCGGTCGTCGGCTGGGTCGACGCCAGCAGCAGCGCCAGGTCGGTATCGGCGACGGCGGCGGCACCGTTCGTCGATCGGATCGCGGTCGTCAGGATCACGGCGTAGGTGTGCCGGGGCTGCAGCGGCGAGTCGATCGCGCCCCGCACCACCAGCCGGTTCGCGCAGATGTACTTCCCGCGCGATGAATTGAAGGCCCAGTTGCGCGCCAGCGCCGCGCCCAGCGAAGCGCCCGGCGTCAGATCGATGAACAGCACCGCGTCGCCGGTCGCCGTCGCGAAGTCGATCGGCGCCGAGAAGCGGAACGTCACCGGCGCGATGGTGCTGAAACCGTCGAAGTCGGCAGACCAGGCGTCGGCGTACAGGCGGACGAAGTCGACGCCCAGCGGCCCCAGCCCCGGCGTCGGGAAATCGTGGATGTCGAGCTGCCCGCCGCTGACGCGTAGGTTGTTGGGGAACGGCAGGCGAAAGAAGTCGGCCGGCGGCTTCGCGGGACGTGGCACCTCGAAGTAAGCGCGAAAGGCCCCCTCGTCGGCGCACGCGGCGCCAGAAAATGCCGGGAAGGCGGTCGCGATCGGCTGGCAGGTCTGGTCGCGCGCGCACCAGAGCCCCGACAGACAGGCGGCGTGAGTCTGGCAGGACGACCCGACCTCGCCGGTCCCCGAGGTGGCGCAGACTCCGGTGAACCCCGCCAGCGCGCAGCGCAGCGGCGGCAGGCATTGTCCGTCGGTGGTGCACGACGCCCCGACCATGCCGCTGCCTCCGGTGGCGCAGACTCCGGTCCCGCCGCAATAGAACCCAGCCGCGCAGTCGCGCGTCGCCAGGCACGCCGCGCCGGGCGCGATCGCGACCGGCGCGACGCATACGCCCGACGTGCAAATCTTGCCGCCGCTGCAGTCGGTATTGAGCCGGCACTGCCCGCCCGCGCCGGCGCTCCCGGTCGACGTCAGGTGACACCCGAGCAGCCCGCTCACCGCGCCGAGCAGGGCCGCGGCCATCGCCAGGCGGCTTTCGGTCCGGGTCACGAGCACCAGACCGTCCGATGATGAGACATCGACGCGGGCACCGAAACGGACCGGGATGGGGGAGTCGGCAGCGACATGGCTGCCAGCAGTGTCCGCCAGCGTGCCGACCGCTGGCAAGCGCGACCGCGGATCATCCCCAAGCGCCGGGCGCCATTCCGGCTCGCGCTGTTCGCCAGGCTGGCGGCGATCACGACCAGACCATGACGCGCCCGACCCTGGAGCCGGTGGACGGGATTGAACCGTCGACCTACGGTTTACGAAACCGTTGCTCTACCACTGAGCTACACCGGCGTTTACTTTTGGCTGTCGCTACTTACGCTGCTCGGGCCGTCCTCGTCAACCTCACTCGCACCCAAGCCGCGCCCAACCCTCCCCCTTCCGTGTCCCACGGTGGGCGGCGAGTTCTATCACGGCGCCGCCCGGCCGGGAAAGGTCGACGCCGACGTTCTGACATCGCCGCACGCTGATTCAGGCCCAGCTCCGCCGGAGCTGCGCGCAGCCGCCAACCTCGGGTGGTTGGTTGCCGTCGCCGAGGTGCATGGACATCCATCGCACTCATGCATCTGCTGACAGTCATCGGTGACGGATCGCGCAGGGACCGACGCTCGGGTACGCGATCCTCGTGCTGACGCTGATGCTCGCCCCCCGGCTCGCGGAGAAGCTGCGGCTGCCGGCGATGGTCGGCCCTGGGGCCCGCACGAAGGAGATCGCGCTCTCGGCGCTCGGCGAGTTCGGCTTGCTTGAGGCGATGCGCCGAGTCCCGTCGTTGGCGGACGGGCGGTTCCTGGTGGGCCATCGCCGCCCACGAGACCACCGTTCACAAACGCGAGGAACGCGTCGCCGGCCCGGTCGTGGTCGGACGAAGCCTGAAGCCGCACCCTGCCTGAGGAGACCACGGTCACGAGTAATTGCGGGCCGGCCGAGACCCCGCGCAGGCTCCAACTCAGGCTCCATGAAGGGCGAGAGCAAGACGGCAAGATTCAGCAGCGCACCTGACCGCCGCCCAATGAGCTGCAGCGATCGCCGCGACTCCTCGCAGGCTTACCTGCCTATAATACTAATAATTACATAGTATTATGAAAATGTTCACGACGAGGCGGGGACGGGCCGCCACGGAGTGGCCCTCATCTCGCCCCGTCCGTCAATGCTCTCGTCGAAAGATGTCGATTGTGTGACGTGATTGTACTCACGGCAGTGGAAGGCAATCCCAAAACGTAGGACAATCAATTGGTGTATTCCACGCCACAACTGTCTTGTGATGAGAAGGCGGACGGAGAGGAAGTGGGGCGCACCACCCCATCCGTCGATTCAGTCGCTGGGTCGCCGACGATCTCCGCGGCACCCTCCCCGCCGACGGTCAGTAATGGCGTCGGCAAGCGAGTTATTCCGGAATCCAGTCACGCCCCACCGGAATTGGGGCGCTCACGAGAGAGCGGTCGGTCTGGCGCGTTCGCCGGCCTGGCGGAGTCCTGGAGCGCGCTCGAGGCGTCGGGCGTGTCGCCAACGCAACACTTCATCTGGGCCGACGTCTGCGCCGACACTCTGCACGATGCGCCAGATCTGCGCCCGCTGGTCGTCGAGCGCGACGGGGCCACCACGGCAATCGCGCCGCTCGCGCTGGGGCCGGGTCCGCTGAGGCGCCTCGAGGCGGTGGGTGTGCGAACCCTCTGCGAACCGATGGACTTCATCTATCCAAACGAAGCTGCGTTGACGGCGCTCGTCGACCGCTTGGCCCGCCAACCGATCCCAATCCAGATCGATCGCGTCCGCGCAGATTCGCCGCTCATCGGCGCGATCAAGCAGGCCTTCGAGGGCCGTGGGTTGGTGCACGTCTCCCCAGCCGGCCCGTGTCCTTACATCGATCTCGACGCCAGCTGGCGTGAGCCCGAGAAGCACTTCAACAGCGGCCGCAGGTCCGATTTCCGGCGCGCGCGTCGGCATGCTGACCAGCTTGGTGCCGTGACGTTCGAAGTGCGCTCGCCCGCGCCGCACGAGGTCGCGGCGCTCCTGGACGAAGCGCTGGCTGTCGAAGCGCAAAGTTGGAAAGGACCGGCGGGCTCCGCACTGGCGCGGGATCCTGTGCGTGGCCGCTTTTTTCGCCGTTACGCGGCTGCCGCGAGCGCCCGAGGGATCCTGCGTCTGGTATTCATGCGCATCAACGGTATCGCCGTCGGCATGCAGATCGCCATCGAGAGCAATCGCGGGTTCTGGTTGTTCAAGATTGGTTACGACGAACGCGTCGCGCGCTGCTGCCCCGGCACCTTGCTGATGCTCCATGCGGTCAAGTACGCCGCCGAGCGGGGCCTCGATTCGTTCGAGTTCCTCGGTAGCGTGGATCCCTGGACCTCGACGTGGACCAAGACCCTGCGCCAGTGTGAAAGGGTCCAGACCTATCCGTTCAGCCTGCAAGGCGCCACGGCGTTGGCGTGGGACGGCGGGCGCTGGGCGCTGAGGCGCGTTCGTCGCAAACTGGCGAGCAAGTCGGCGTGAGACGCGGTCTACGAGCGCCGGCGGGGGCGATCATGGGCTTGGGCATCCGGATGTCCGCTCGTCTCTTCATCCGCGGTAGCCGGTTGCCGGACGCCGTTCAGGCTTGCCGTCGTCTCTCGGCGCGCGGTCGTGCCAACACGCTCGGCTACTTCAACACCGACTCCGAGTCGCCGAGGTCCGTCGCGGACTCCAGCCTCGCTGCGCTCGACGCGCTGGCGGGACTTGGCCCCGGGGGTTACTTGTCGATCAAGGCGCCGGCGCTTGGATTCGACGCGGAGCTCATCGGTGAGATCGTCGACCGCGCCGTTCGGGGGAGCGTCGGCATCCATTTCGATTCTCACGAGATTGATCAAGCCGACGCGACGTTCGTCGCCATTCGGACGGCCCTGGATCGCTTCAATCGCCAGCGCGTCGCGGAGGCTGACGGCTCTCGGGACGGCTCTCGATTCGTGGGCTACTCGTTGCCGGGGCGATGGACGCGTAGCCTCGACGACGCCGACCGAATCATCGAGCTCGGTATACGTCCCCGCGTCGTCAAGGGGCAGTGGGGTGATCCGGCCGAGCCCGGGATTGATTCACGGGCTGGCTTCCTGGCGGTCATTGATCGTCTGGCGGGGCGAGCGCGCGCGGTCGGTGTCGCCACCCATGATCCACCCCTCGCCGAGGAGGCTTTGCGTCGCCTGGCGCGCGCCGGGACGCCGTACGAGCTCGAGCTTCTGCAGGGCCTACCAATGAACGGGGTCCTCCGTGTCGCGCGCAAGATCGGCGCGCCCGTGCGGATCTACGTCCCCTTCGGGGTCGCCTGGGTTCCGTACGCGCTCGAGCAGATCCGCAAGCGCCCGTATCTCGTGGGATGGGTGATTCGCGACGCGATCTTGGGGCGCTTCATCGACCAACCCCCGCTCGCGTTGCGCTAGTGCACCGCTCTCGGCCCGATCGCGAGGCGCGAGGAGCGCGCATACTGGACGTATGTAAGCGACGAGCAACGAAGCGAGCGGGCCGCAGGCGCGCCCGAATGCAGGCGGATTTCTGACTCAGGACACTAGATCCGATCGCGGTCTGTCAGTCCTTCTTCAGCTTCAGCTCGACGTGGCCGCCGCCGGCGCTGCCGTCGACTCGTGGCGTGATCAGAAACAGGCGGCTGGCCGCGCCGACGACGGTTTTTGCCAGCGTGCCCTGCACGGCGGTGGCGCGGCGTAGGGCGAGCGAGCGCAGGTCGTCGTCCTCGACGCGGGTGTTGGCGAGCAGCATCGCCTCCATCTCGGGGGTCGTGACGCTCTTTTCCAGGCCGACCGCGTCCTTGGGCTTGGCGAACTTCTCGGACTTGTAGGCGGCCTCGAGCAGGCGCGGGCGCTCGCCGGGATCGAGGGCGACCTGGTCGGGCGAGGCGACGGCGGCCCCGGCCTGCACCATCTCGGTCAGCTTCCTGGCCTTGAGCCTGCGCTCCATCAAATAGGCGCGCAGGCCGTCACGATCGCGCTTGGTGTCGGCGCCGCCCTCGATCTCGAACGAGATGCCAGGGCGCTCCTGCAGCGCTTTGGCGAGAATGCCGAGCCGCTTCTGCGCGGTCGCGTCCAGGGAGGCCGCGCCCGCCGAAAACTCGATGCGCGACAGCTCGTCGCCGCCGCCGAACGCCGAGGCCAGCAGCGAGAACGGCGCGGTGACCGCCTTGACGACCAGGTTGCCGAGGACCTTGAGGATCGCGCCCCACACCTTGAACTCAGGATCGTCGAGCGAGCCGGCGATCGGCACCTCGATGTCGATCAGGCCACGCCGGTCCTTGAGCAGCGCGACCGCCAGCCGCACCGGAAGGTGGACGGCGTCGGGGCTGTCGACCCTTTCGCCGAAGGTGAACTGGTCCAGCACCAGGCGGTTGTGCGCGTCGAGCTTGCGGTTCGCGACCTTGTAGTCGAGCGCCAGATCGAGCTTCCCCTTGCTGACCTCGTAGCCGGCGAACTTGCCGGCGTAGGGGCTGGTCGGCGGCAGCTCGAAGTCCTTGATCGCGATCTTCATGTCGAGCGAGAGATCCTTCGCCAGCGGGTTGGCCTTGCCGACGATCGTCAGCGCGCCCGAGCGATTGATCGTGCCGTGAATGTCGACGTCGGCGGTGCTGCCGGCGGTTGACGAGAGACCGGCGACGCGTCCGTTGAGCTCGGTCAGCTCGGCGGCGTAGGTGGGCTGGATCGAGCGATCGCTGAAATGCACCTGGCCGCCCTGCAGCGTGACCTGGTCGATGGAGATCTGGGGCGCGGGGGTGGCGGGTGGCGGCGAGGACGGGGACGGGGAGGGGGGGACGCGGGCGCGCCTGGCTTCGTTGGCTTTCGGGGCGGCGCAGGTGGGGCGTCGGACTTGGCCAGGGCGTCGAGCAGGTTCAGGTGGGAGCCGGGAGACAAGACCACCCGCGACTGAAAATCACTGAGGCGGACGTCGTGGATCGCCACGACCATCGGTGAGCTCGCGATGCGCACGCCGCCGACGTGGAACGATCGCCACTTCAGCAGCGGCTCCTCGCGGTCGCGATCGACGGTCGAAAGGTTGGCGACCTCGAGGTCGGCGTTGCCGCTGATCTGAGGCTCATGCCCCGCCGGGAGCTTGATCGCCCCCTGTCCCCTCAGCGTGACCGAACCGCCGGTCACCGTCAGCCGCGTCTGGTCCTGGAAGTACGGCTGGAAGGGCAAGACCTCCAGCGCGCCCAGATCGAAGCGAGCGTTGACCGCCACCGGTTGCGCCCCCGTTGGCACCGGCACGGCGCTGCCCTCGATCTGGATGTGCCCGGTCTTGTTGACGCCGAGGCGCAGGTTGAAGCCGACCTTGGCGCCCGGCGCGGTCGACAGGTTGGTGATGTGCAGCGCCAGCCCGTCGACCGCGAGCAGCGCGCTCGGTTGCACCGCGCGGTCCTCGAACCGCACGCCCCACCGCTCGAGGTCGAAACGCTCGACGGCCACGATCCAGGCGGGCGGATGCGCGGGGGCGGCGAGCGACGATGACGCCGACGAGGATGCGGACGCCGACGCCGGCGGCGACGGAACGGCGGTGACCGGAGGCGCGGCGGGCGCGACCAGCGTCGTCAGATCGATCGTGCCCCGCGCGTCGCGGGACGCGCGGATCTTGGCGTCGCGCGTGCTCACCTCGGCGACCTTGACGGTGTGCTCGTCGAGGTCGAGCGCGGCGCCGTGGATCGCGAGCGTCCCCAGGCGCAGGAAGTCGTCGTGGGCGTCGCGGCGCCGCAGAACGAGATCGGCCAACTCGAAGAAGGCGTCGCTGATCTGCACCGTCTGGTGCGCGCCGTTGCCCGCTCCCTCTTGCTCGAAGCGGTAGCTCGCGCCTAGGCGCAGGCGGCCGTCGGTGACGTCGAACGCCACGCGGTCGCGATAGTACGGCGCCAGGCGCGCCGGCTCGATGCCGTCGATGGTGACGGTGCCGGTCGCGGCCAGCGGCGTCAGGCGCAAGGTTCCGCGCTGGGCGAGCGTCCCCCCGGGCACGGCGCGCAGGCCGGCGGTCAGCTGGGCGACGACGCCGGGCGCGTTCGACAACCCCTTCGCCGTGACGGAGATGTCGCGCACGTCGCACGCGAACGCCGGCGCCACCGCCTGGTCGCGAAAGTGAACCGTCGCCTTCTCGAGCGAGAAGAGATCGACCGCGAAACGGGGCCCGGCAACGCCACCCGGCTTGCCCGCGGCGCCGGACTTGCCCGCGGCGCCGGACTTGCCCGCGGCGCCGGACTTGCCCGCGGCGGGCGGGCCCGACGGCGCCAGATGCTCGAGGTTGAGGCTACCGTCGCGCCGCCGTTCGACGTGCAGGTCCAGACCAGCGACGCGAACCTTGGCGACATGAAACCGCATGGCGGTGAGATCGGCGTCGCCGATGACCACCTCGAAGGTATCGAGCGCCGCCAGCGGCGCCGCTCCGCTCGCGGTTGCACTCGCCGCCCCGGTCGCTGCCCCGCCCTTCCGCTTCTCCCGCACGTCGAGCTTTTCCAGCGCGATGCTCCCCTTGACCGTGAGCTGCGACGAATCGGCGCGCGGGCGCGCGAAGCCAACGTCGAGCGCGAGCGACAAGCGGGCCGAATCGACGGTGAACGGCAACGACACCGGAATGAACGGAACGTAACGGGTCAGGTCGAGCGATTGCAGCCGCAGCTCGAGGACCGTCTCCAGCGAGTCTCGAAACGGCTTGGTGCGGCCCGCCACCGAGAACGGCGTGCCGTCGACCCGCAAGCTCAACCCTGGCTCGACGAATGAATCGAGATAGACCGGCAGCGTCGACACGAACGGCACGCCGATCGACAGCGCCGTCACCTCGTGATGGTCGCCGAGCGGGCGATCGTCGAAGGTCACGGCGCCGTCGCTGACGCGGATGTTGTTCAGCGAAAACCGCGGCGGCGGCGCGTCGAGTGGCTCGGGCGGCTCGAGCGTTTTGGGCCGCGCCGCCAGCCGCGCCACGATGTCGGAGAAGTTGTAGGCGGAGGCGACGTCGGCCCAGGCGTCGGCCGTGGCCGCCGTGCGGACGATCCGCACCCGCGGCGACTCGAGGCGGATCTCCTGCAACACCGGCGCGCGCCGGAACACCGACGAGATCTGGGCATTCACGTACAGCCGCGAGAAGCCCACGAACGGCGTGCTGCCATCGCGCTCGAAGATCTGGAAGTCCTCGACCGTCAGCGACAGCGCAAACGGATTGATGCGCACCTGACCGATGCGGACCGTGCGCCCGAGCAGGTCGCCCAGCTGTTTCTGCGCGATGTGCCTGGCCAGCGGCGGCGCGACCAGGAACCCGACCACCGCGAACAGCGCGACCGCCCCTGCCGTGCCGACGACCAGCCGACGCAACCGACGTCGCCACCGGCGGCGTCGAGGCGTTGCCGCCTCCGTGGGGTCGCGGTTCATCTCATCTCATCTCATCTCAACCTGGCGTGGCGGCGGCGTCGACGACGACGCCGGCGGGCGGATGCCCCACCGACCAGGAGCAGAGATGGCCGTCGGCGCCCACGACGATGCGCCCCTTGACGGCGATCGGCGAGGTCCACTGGCGGACGCCGGCGCAGGTCCCGGTCCCACCGGTGAAGATCGGCGCGCCGGTGTCACCGTCGACGCCGTTCAGGACGTTGCCGTTCATGAACCAGACGATCGCGTCCTTCTTGCCGTCGCTGGTGGTCGCGATCGGCGCCGGCGGACCAGCGGCGCCCCCGATCGGCACGCACCACAGTACTTGTGGACGCGGCGGCGCGCCCGGAGGAATCGCCACCGACATCACGACGCGCCCGCTGCCGACGTTCGCGCCGGCCGGGCATTGCGCGGCGGCGTCGGTCGCCAGCGCGACGTGAACCCGCTGACTCGAGGTGTAGGCGGTCGGCACGGTGTGGATCGAATTGCCGAGCGAGACCACGAAGTCGACCAACTGCCCGCCGAGGCCGCCGAGGTTCCCGCTGTCGAGCAGGTACATGTGCCCGTCCTTGGACAGCGCCATCACGTAGGACGACGGCGTCGCGCCCGGCACCTGCAAGAACATCGGGTTGTTCGACGCGAAGTCGGCGTCGGCGCGGTCCATGCCGTACCAGCTGGTCGGATAAAAATGGTTACTGCCGCTGGCCCGCTCCAAGGTGCCGAGGCCGGTGATGCGGACGATCTCCTCGCTGTCGAGGTGGGTCGCCGCCCCCGCGGTGTTGTTCCCGGTCGACGCGAAGACGCCATCGCCGTCCGACGCCATTCCGCCTGCCGCCCAGATCCCCTCGCCCTGCCCGCCCGTCGCCCAGGCGCCCGCTTCCGTCGGCTTCTTGGCATTGATGGCCACGACCCAGCCGTGGTAGGGGCCGCAATCCCCGATGTGACCGCCGTACGCGACGTAGAGGATGCCGCGCACCAGCGACAGCGCGCTGCGCTGGTTCTCCGGCGAAGGCATGAACGGAAGCGGCGGGCCGCCGTCGGCCGACGGCGCGGTGATGGTCGATACGTCGACCGGCCAGCCGGCGCGCTCGGAGCCGTCGTCGACCGACAACGCGTGGACCTCGTGCCGTTCGATCTTGGCGCCGCTGCCGACGGCGCCGGCGACGTAGATCGTCCGTGCGCCGGCGTCGATCACCGGCGTGCTGAGGATCCCGATCGGCGAGATGTTGCCGCAGCCGGCGCCGCTGGCCGTCGGCGAGGGACCGATGTTGTGGGTCCAGACGACGGCGCCGGTGGTCTCGTCGAGCGCGAACACGTCGTTGCCGGTGGTCACCGCGAAGAAGATCCCGCGGCCGCCCGGGCCGTTCTCGAGATAGAGGGGTGACGCGAACATGGCGCCGGTGAACGTGGCCTGAAAGCCGGTGTCGAAGGTCATCGTCGCCGCCGCCGCCCGGGTCAGCGCGGGCTGGACGAAGTGGCCGTCGCGCGAAGGGTGGTTGTTCCGCTCCAGCACGGAGTTCGTGGTCGACGAGCCGTTCGAGCAGCTGGGCGTGAACAGGAGCGCGGCGCCCAGCGCGACGCCCGACGCCGTGACGACCGCGGCGACCAACATCGCGATCGAAATCGCGGACGACGAACGCTTCATCACCGCACCTCCGCTAAGGCTATTTTTGAAAGACGCGCAGCAACCGCTTGATCGGATCGTAGAACTGATCGACGACGCGCTCCTTCATCGGAATGATCGCGTTGTCGGTGATCGTGATGCTCTCGGGACAGACCTTGGTGCAACACTTGGTGATGTTGCAGTAGCCGATGCCGTGCTGCTCTTTCAGCTCCGCGGTCCGATCCTCTACGTCGAGCGGGTGCATCTCCAGCGCCGCGGCGTAGACCAGGTGGCGCGGACCGATGAACTCCTCGTGCTTGTGGTGGTCACGCAGCACGTGGCAGACGTCCTGGCACAGGAAGCACTCGATGCACTTGCGAAACTCCTGCACGCGCTCGATGTCTTCTTGCTGCATGCGCCAGGTCCCGTCGGCGGCGTCGGGGGCGCGCGGCTTGAACTTCTTGATGCTCTTCTTGGCCTTGAAGTTCCACGACACGTCGGTGACCAGATCGCGGATCGACGGGAAGGCGTGGATCGGCTCGATGGTGATCGGCTCCGCGGTCGGCAGCGTGTTCATGCGGGTCATGCACATCAGCTTCGGCATGCCGTTGATCTCCGCCGAGCACGAGCCGCACTTGCCGGCCTTGCAGTTCCAGCGCACCGCCAGATCGTTGGCCTGCTCGGCCTGGATCTGGTGAACGGCGTCGAGCACGACCATCCCTTCGGTGATGTCGGTGTCGTACTGCTTGAAGTCCCCCTTGCCCTTCTCGCCGCGCCAGATCTTGAACGCCACCTTGGCCATCGCTACTTGTTCTCCTCGACGACCTGCTTCAGATCGGCGCGCAACTCGGGGATCGGCTCGCGCCGCAGCTGCAGTCGCCCGTCGGGACCCTTCCTGCACACCAGGTTGAACGACCCGTAGGCCCCTTCCTTGTTGGGGAAGTCCTCGCGGAAGTGACCACCGCGGCTCTCCTTGCGCTCCAGCGCCGAGCGCGCGATCGCCTCGGAGCAGACCAGCAGGTTGCTGCAGGTCGACCGCGGTGTGCCAGCCCGGGTTGTACTCGCGGTTGCCGGTGATGGCGACCTTCGCGGCGCGCTGGCGCAGCCCTTCGATCGCGTCGACGGCGTGAGCCATCTCCTTTTCGCTGCGCACGATCCCGACGTTGGCCTGCATCAGGTCCTGCAGCTCGTACTGGATCTTGTACGGCCCTTCGGCGTCCGGGGTCGCGCCGGCGGCGCCGCGGTCGAACGGCGCCAGGGCGGCGCGCGCCGCCCCGTCGATCTGGGCGGCGGACACCTGCGGCGCCGGGTGTTCCTTGGCGAACTTGGCCGCGTACTCGCCGGCGCGCTTGCCGAACACCAGCAGGTCGGACAGCGAGTTGCCGCCCAACCGATTGGCGCCGTGCAGCCCGGCGGCGCACTCGCCGGCCGCGAACAGCCCCGGCACGGTCGACATCTGGGTGTCGGCGTCGACGCGAATGCCACCCATGATGTAGTGGGTGGTCGGGCCGATCTCCATCGGCGTCTCGGTGATGTCCAGGTCGGCCAGCTGCTTGAACTGGTGGTACATGCTCGGCAGCTTCTTCTTGATGTGCTCGGCGCCCGCCGGCACGCGCGACTTGATCCAGGCGATGTCGAGGAACACGCCACCGTGCGGGCTGCCGCGCCCCTCGCGCACCTCGCGGTTGATGCAGCGGGCGACGTGGTCGCGCGTCAGCAGCTCGGGCGGGCGGCGCGAGTTCTTGTCGCCCTGGGTGTAGCGCCAGCCCTCTTCCTCGTTGTCGGCGGTCTGAGCTTTGTAGTTGTCGGGAATGTCGTCGAACATGAATCGACGGCCGTCCTTGTTGCGCAGCACCCCACCCTCGCCGCGCACGCCCTCGGTCACCAGGATGCCGCGCACGCTGGGCGGCCAGACCATGCCGGTCGGGTGGAACTGCACGAACTCCATGTCCATCAGATCGGCGCCCGCCTCGTAGGCCAGCGCCTGTCCGTCGCCGGTGTACTCCCAGCTGTTGCTGGTGATCTTGAACGCGCGGCCGACGCCGCCGGTGGCGAAGACGACCGCCTTGGCGCGGAACACGCGCAGGAAGCCACGCTCGCGGTCGTAGCCGAAGGCGCCCGCGATGCGATCGCCGTCCTTCAGCAGGGTCGTGACCGTGTGTTCCATGTAGACCTGGATCCCCTGATGGATCCCGTGGTCCTGCAGCGTGCGGATCATCTCCAGGCCGGTGCGATCGCCGACGTGGGCCAGGCGCGGATAGCGGTGGCCTCCGAAGTTGCGCTGCAGAATCTTGCCGTCCTTGGTGCGATCGAAGACCGCGCCCCAGGCCTCGAGCTCGCGCACGCGGTCGGGCGCCTCCTTGGCGTGCAGCTCGGCCATGCGCCAGTTGTTCAGGTACTGCCCGCCGCGCATCGTATCGGCGAAGTGCACCTTCCATCCGTCGCGATCGTCGACGTTGGCCAGCGCGGCGGCGACGCCCCCCTCCGCCATCACGGTGTGGGCCTTGCCCAGCAAGGACTTACAGACGAGACCGACGGACACGCCGGCCGCCGAGGCCTCGATGGCGGCGCGCAACCCGGCGCCGCCGGCCCCGATCACCAGCACGTCGTGCTCGTGGGTTTGATACTCGGCCATTAGATGATTCTCCAGTCGGTGATGACACCCATCGAACAAAGGCGGACGTAGACGTCGGTCAGCGCGACGCCAAACAAGCTGAACCACGCCCATCGCGGGTGACCCCGATTGAGACAGCTCACACAGTCATAGGCGCGCTTGCGCATCGGGTTGCGCGAGAACTGATCGAGAAACCCGCCGACCAGATGCCGCAACGAGTGGCAACCCAGGGTGTAGCCGCCGATGAGCACGACGTTCAGCAAGAGAATCAGCGATCCGACGCCAACGCCGAACTTCTCGTGGCCGGTGGTCGGATCGTTGAACCAGAAGCCCTTCCAGGCGTCGTGCGACAGGATGACAATGAAGAGCAGCGCGAAGTACAGCGCGTACCGGTGCAGGTTCTGGATGATGAGCGGCAGCTTGGCCTCGCCCCGGTAGTCATGCCGGGGCTCGCCGACGGCGCAGGAGACCGGGTCGGCCCAGAACGCCTTGTAGTAGGCGCCACGGTAGTAGTAGCAGGACATCCGGAACGCCAGCGGGAAGACCAGGATCAACATCGCCGGCGAGAACTTCACGAAGGGGAGCCAGGGCCACCGCCAGGGGCCGAAGAGGCTATGCGGGGAATTCCCGAATAGCTCCGGCGAATAGAACGGCGACAGGTAGTTGCCGAAGTAGTAGTGCTCGCCCTGCAGCAGCGCCCACGTCGTGTAGATCACGAACGAGCTGAAGACCACCAGGGTTATCAGGGACTGCAACCACCAGGCGTCCTTGCGGCGGGTCTGACCGAAACGCAGGCGCTCGAGAGGGACATCAACGGGAGCCATTTACATTTTCCTCGCACACCCACGGGGCGGCGCGGGCGTCAGTGTATGCATGTGGACGAAAGTTTCAACGTCCTTCCCGATCCTGCGACGATCGTCCGACGGTTCGGCTCGGTTCTGCGACGGACTTGGCACAACGGGCTTGCCGGCGGCGCGCGCGAGGCGTATGTGGGACTCGCACGGATGTTCGATTGATCAATCCCCCGATTGGCGGTCCCACCTGCCCTCTCTGCGCCTCGCTGCACTTCGCCTGCACTCGATCGTCCGCGCGATTCCTGAGCCGAATCTGTGTCCGGTTTGAACCTACCCGCAGACTCCGATTCTCGCGACGAGGCGCTCCGCGTCGGCCGGCGGCGCGCCGTCCAACAATGCACGCCGCCGACGCAGAGCCACGCGACCTTCCGCTTAACCTTTTTTGAGCTTTAGAGTAATTTTAGGTGACGCATTTCACTTCCCCACGGCACTAATCTGGGAAGACGATAGGGAGGCCTCTATGCACCGCACGAACGCGCTCATCGTGAGCTTTGTCAGCTTGGGTCTGTTGGTGGGATGTACCTGGTCCCCGGAAGCGAACGTCAATGGGGGCGGTCAGGCCGGTGGCGCCGGGCACAACAACAACGGCGGCGTCGGCGGAACCGGGGTCGGCTTTGACGGCGGGCCCGGGCCTACCCAGGATGCGAACTGCGGTATCACCAACCACCAGGGGAATCGGCTGCCGCCCGACCTGCTGCTGGTGTTCGATAAGTCCGGATCGATGGAAGAGGACCCCGCCACCGGACAAAACTGCCCGGGGGCGAACCCCCTCACCTGCCCCACCTCGAAGTGGATCGAGGCGACCACGGCCGTGAACATGGCAGTCGCCAACACGCAGGACACGATTCGTTGGGGACTCAAGCTGTTTGCGAACGGCAACGCCTGCCAGGTCAACGCCGGTGCGGCCGTTCCAATCGCGCTCAACAACGCCGGAGCGATCATGACCGCCCTCGCGGGGCAAGCGCCCGGCGGCAGCACGCCGACCACGGCGGCGATCACCCGCGGTGGCGACTACCTGGCGACGCTCACCACGCCGAATCCACGGTTCCTGGTCCTGGTCACCGACGGACAGCCGACCTGCGGCCCGGGCGGTGGCAACAACCCGCCCGACGACGCCAACGCGATCGCCGCCGTGGCGACCCAGGCGACCCGCGGCTTTGGGACCTTCGTCGTCGGCATCAACAACCTGGTCGGCGCCAACGCCAACGCAGCCGCCGCCACGCTGACGTCGATGTCGACCAATGGGCTGCATCCGCGGCCGGGCACGCCGAACTACTACGTCGTGTCCGATACCGCCGGTCTGGTGACCGCGCTCGAATCGATCGGAACCCAGGTCACTTCCTGCACGTTCACGCTCGACTCGGTTCCCCCGGATCCGAGCAACGTGAAGGTTCTGGGTAACAACACCGCCATCCCGGCGAACGACGTGAACGGCTGGGTGTATGAGCCGGGCATGCGCGCGGTGACCCTCAAGGGCAGCTACTGCGACGCCGTCACGGCCGGCACCCTCACCAACGTCGTCGTGCTCTTCGGCTGCGTCGGGACGCCGATTCCGTAGCCGATCCGAAACGACCGGAACGGCCGGCCGCGGCCGTCAAAAAATCCTGGCGTCTTCGGACGCCAGGATTTTTGCGTTTGCGGGGACGTCGCGCAGAAAGCGGCTGCGCCACGACGGCTCGCTGATGCGGGCAGCGCGCCCGAGCAGCCAATCGCGCGCCGCCGCCAGGGCCGCGCGCGCCTCGTCCCGGGCGCCGCTCTGCTCCAGGCAGTCCACCTGAACCAGCCGCACCGCGGCCTCGCCCTCCTCCAGCTCGCCCAGCGCCGCCAGGTCGGCGACCGCGCGCCGCGCCGCGACCACCGCCTCCCCGGTGCGCCCCTGCGCCAGCAGCGCCCGCGCGAAGACGCCCTGCGCCGCCACGCGCAGCGATGGCGCGACGCCGAGAACCTCGACCGCGCGCTCGGCCTCGGCCCGCGCACCGTCGAAATCGCCGGCGGCGACCAGGATCTCGGCCAGGTAGGTGCGCGCCACCCCCTCCAGACGCTGGTCCCCCTGCTCGACGAAGCTGTCGATCGCCTCCTGCTCCAACCGCCGCGCCTCGCCGAGGTCTCCGCCCACGCCCAGCACCCGCCCCAGGTTGTGCAGGATCGCCGCGACCAGCTCGCGCAATCCCATGCGGCCGGCGGCGGTCAGCGCATGGCGCAGCGCCGCCTCGGCGCGCTGGAAGTCCCCGAGCTCGCAGTAGAGGTAGCCCATGTTGCAGCGGACGGTGCAGGCGTCGCGCAGGTCGCCCGCCTGCTCGAACGCCAGCAGCGCGGTCTCGAGCCCGCTCAACGACGCGCCGAGATCGCCGGCGATCGACGCCCGCACCGAGCGCACCTGATGCACCAGCGCCACCGCCTGGAGATCGATCTCCGACAGATCGCCGGCCAGGTCGCCGATGATCGCCATCACCCGGTCGGCGACGGCGTGGCGGCCGCCGAACATCAGGTAGTTCGCTCCCCAGCACAGGCAGATGATCTGGGCGCTGCGCGCACCGAAGTCGGGGACGATCCGGCTCACCTCGCCCACCTGAGCTTCGACCTCGTCCAGCTTGCCGAGCTTGGCCGCGGCGACGACCGCTTGGCCGAGCGCCCGCAAACCGAGCGCGCTGCCGGGCGACAGCTGGGCGGCCGCCTCGAGCGCGCAGCGCTCGGCCATCACCAGCTCGCCCCGCCAGACGTGCCCCTCGGCCTGGATCAACCGCAGCGCCCCCGCCTGCTCGCCCGCCGCGCCCCCCTCGACGCCGCGCTCGGCTCGCTCGATCGCGGCGGCGAGATCGTTGGCCTTGAGAGCGTCCTCGGCGGCGCGGCGGTACCACGCGATCGATCGCCCCGGCTCGTCGCCCAGCCGGAAGTGCTCGGCCAGCACCATGGTGTCGCCCGACCCCTTTTGTTCCAGCCACTCGCCTGCCAGGCGATGGCCGAGCGCGCGGTCGTCGTCGGTCAGCATCGCGTAGGCCGCCTCGCGCACCAGCGCGTGCGCGAACGTCAGCTCCAGATCGCCGGCGGCGCCTCCGGGCCGCGGCTCGGCGATCGGGATCCGCGCCAGCAGCTCGCGCGCGCACAGCAGGTCGAGCCAGTCGCCGACGCGCCCGCCGGCCGCCTCGCCGCCGAGCAAGAAGGTGACGCCGGCGCGCGAGAAGCGCTCGCCGAAGATGCTGGCGGCGCGCAGGATCCGACGCGCGTCGGGATCCTCGGCGTCGAGGCGCGCCTGCACCATCCCGATCACCGAATCGGGCAGTGATTCGCTGCGGCCGTCGGCCGCCGCGCGGATCAACTCCTCCAGGCAGAAAGCGTTGCCGTCGGCGCGATCGATGATCTGCTCGACGATCGTCTCGCCGACGTCGGTGCGCAGCGCCCCGCGCACCAGCTTCTCCGCCGCCCGGCGCGGCAACGGCGACAGGCGGATCGTGTGCAGCTCGCGGTCCTGCCACAGCTGCGCGAAGCGGCTGTGGACGTCGGGGCGCGCCAGCGCCAGCACCATGAACGGCTGCTCGCGGAAATTGCGCAGGGCACCGTCGATGAAGCTGACCGTGCCCCAGTCGCCCCAGTGCAGGTCCTCGAGCACGATCAGCACCGGCCCGGCGGCGCACTCCCCCGCCAGCCAATCCTCCCAGGCCCGGCGCATGCCGTCGCCCATCAGCTGCGGGTTCTGCCGCGCGGCCTGCAGCGCGCCGTTGTCGTCGTCGGCGTAAGCGATGCCGGCCATCTCGCCCAGGAACGCCGCCACCCGCCCGACCGAATCGGGGTCGACGTGGCGCGCGACCCGGGCCGTCAGCTTGCGGCGCTTCTCGTCGCCGGGCTCGCCGTCCTGGATCCCGGCGGCGCGCTGGATCGCGCGCCCGAGCATGCCGAACGGCGAACCGGCCCCCAGCGAGTCGCCGACGCCGAACAGCACCTCGGCGCGCTCCGGCCGGCGCTGGACCCACTCGACCAGCTCCTGGCGCAGGCGCGATTTGCCGGCGCCGGCTGGCCCGGTGACCAGGACTGCGCTGGCGATCGACTCGGAGGCGGCGCTGGCGAACAGGTTGGTGAGCGTCGACATCTCGCGCCCGCGCCCCACGAACTCGCTGATCTTGCCGAGCAGGTTGCGCTTGACCTCGAACACGTCGCGCTCGCCGCGCAGGAAGCGCAGGCTGCCGTCGCGGTGGATCTCGAAGCGCGCGTCCAGCAGCCCGGCCGCCATGTCGTCGAGCCGGATCGATCCGGGCGCCGTGCAGCGCAGCAGGCGCATGCCGCTGTCAATCACCTCACCGACGATCGACCGGGCCGAGAAGCGGCCGGGACCGGTCGCGATCACCAGCCCGACATCCGGGAAAGCGGCGCGCACGCGCAGCGCGCAGCGCGCCGCCGCCGCCGCCTGGTCGGTCGACTTGCCGCCGTCGGGCAGGGTCAACACCATCGACCCGTCGGGCAGCGGATACACCCGGGCGCCGTGGGCGCTCGCAAGCTCGGTCTCGAGCGCTTCG
This sequence comes from uncultured Pseudomonadota bacterium, assembly GCA_963778795.1. Lineage (GTDB taxonomy): Bacteria > Myxococcota_A > Polyangia > Fen-1088 > Fen-1088 > DASRQZ01. Next base: position 161,755 of record CAVZVU010000002.1, read on the forward strand.
AGCATCGACATCGGGGGTCCGCCGCCGCGCGCGCCGTTCCCCTCGTCGTCGTCGTCAGCGCCCGAGATGCGCACCGTCCGCCCGCGCCACTTGCGGTCGTCGCTGGGCGACGGCCCCGCGAGCACGACGCAGGCGATCCTCTGTTCGATGGTGGTGAGCGACGCGGGCGGCAGCGATCGCCGAGTGCTGGCGCCGGCTTCGGAGATCGGACCCAGCTGGTCGAGCGCGTCCAGCACCGCGGGCATGTCGGGAAAGCGCTGCGCCGGATCCTTGGCGAGCATGCGCGCCACCAGCTCGTCCAGCGCCGCGGGCAGCCGCGGGACCAGCTCGCGCACGCGCGGCGCGTCCTGCAGCAGGATCTTCGCCAGCAGCGCCGATGACTCCTCGGCTTCGAAGACCGGCCGCCCGGTCAGACACTGAAACATCACACAGCCGAGCGAGAAGACGTCGGCGCAGGCGGTCACGCTGCGCTCGCCGCGCACCAACTCGGGCGCCAGGTAGCCGGGCGTCCCGACGACCGCCCCGGTGCGCGTCAGGCTGCGTCCCCCCTGCGCCAACCGGGCGATGCCGAAGTCGAGCACCTTGGCGCGGCCGATGTCGCCGCCGGGCAGGAACAGGTTCTCCGGCTTGACGTCGCGATGAATGATGCCGCGCCCATGCGCGTAGCCCAGCGCCTCGGCGGCGCGCCGGATCACGAACAGCGCGTCGGTCATCGAGACCGCCTGGCGCGCGATCCGGCCCGCCAGGTCCTCCCCTTCCAGCCACTCCATCGCCAGGAACGGATCACCCGACTCGTCGACGCCGTGGGCCAGGTAGCGCACGATCGCCGGGTGCGACAGCTCGGCCAGGATCGCCGCCTCCTGCTCGAAGCGCCGCCGGTCGTGCAGCGCGCGGCCGTTCAGAATCTTGATGGCGACCGGAAGGCCGGTCACCAGGTCGATGGCCCGGAAGACCGTTCCCATGCCGCCCGACCCGGCCTCGCGCTCGAGATGGAAGCGGCCCGCGACGACGATGTCGGGCGCCGTCGGCAGCGGACACGGCGGATCGGCGAATTGACCGGTGCCCGATGCCATCCGACGGCCTTACGGCAGAAAGACCGTGACGGTCTCGGCGTAGGTCTCCCCGTGGCTGCCGCGACGAGCGGTCCGGCAGTCGGAGAAGGTGCCGAAGGCGCCGCGATCGCTGCAGACATCGTCGCACGAGCCCACCACGGTCATCGGGCAGCTGGACAGCGACGGGCCGCAGACGCGCGTATCTGACGTCGCGCCCGGCGACAGGCAGAGAAAGCGCGGCTCGTTCTCGACGAAGATGTTCCCGTAGTAGGTCGCCTCGCGATTGGGGTAGTCACGCAGCTCGTGCGGCGCGGGGCGCAGCGCTGAGGCGTCGCCGCGAATCGAGATCAGCCGCTCGACGCCCGCGGCGTCGACCCGCGCCAGCACGCAGGCCGAGACCCAATGCTGGCAGCTGCGATCGCACGAGCCGTGCTCGCGTCCCCAGTCGGGCGCGAGGCCGATCGAGCCCGGGAACTGGTAGCGCGTGCCGTCCACCTTGATCGACACGCTGGCGCCCTCGGGCAGCGCGCACGAGACGACGTACTTGAGCAACTCGCGCCCCAGCGGATCCTCTAGACCGTTCGCGGTCAGCGCGTTCGCCGTGAGCGCGTTGGCGGTCAGCGCGTTCGCGGTCAGCGCGTTCGCCGTGAGTGCGTTGGCGGTCAGCGCATTGGCGGTCAGCGCGTTCGCGGTCAGCGCATTCTCAACGGTCAGCGCCGAGCGTGCGGTCGCGAGATCGGTGTCGGGTGTGCCCCCACAGGACGCCAGAAGGACCAACGACGAGACGAACGAGGAACCAACCGACAAGCCGCGTACTGGCGCCATGCCCGAGCTATCGACGGATAATTTATGGGCTTTAGGCGGATTTCCCGATTAATGCATCTATTTAATAGTATTGGAAATTACTCAATTCATCGACCCGAACTTGCTGACGCGAGCTTCTGGGAGGCCCCCGCCAGCTCGCGGATCTCGTCGTCGAGGATCCCCTTCTTGCGGTCGGCGAGCGCGGAGAACTTGCCGTAGAGCACGTCGAGCTCGTCGCGATCCAGGGACAGACCCAGCTCTTCACAGCGCGCCTTGAGCGCGTGCCGCCCGCTGTGCTTGCCGAGCACGAGGCGGCTCTCGGGGACGCCGACGCTCTTGGGATCGATGATCTCGTAGGTCGTCCGCTCCTTGAGGAAGCCGTCCTGATGAATCCCGGCCTCGTGCGCGAAGGCGTTGCGGCCCACGATCGCCTTGTTCGGCTGCACGCCGACGCCGATGATCGACGTCAGCAGCTGACTGCATGGATAAAGCAGCTCGGTCCGGATGCCCGTGTCGTAGGGGAGACGATCGCGGCGGGTCTTGATCGCCATGACGATCTCTTCCAGCGAGCAGTTTCCGGCCCGTTCACCGATGCCGTTGATCGTGCACTCGACCTGGCGCGCGCCCGCCTGCACGGCCGCGAGCGAGTTCGCGACCGCGAGGCCGAGATCGTCGTGGCAGTGCACGCTGACGATGCCGCTGTCACCCAGCGCCCGCGCGACGCGGCCAATGAGCGCCCCGTACTCCTCGGGGATCGAGTAGCCGACGGTGTCGGGGATGTTGACCGTCCCGGCGCCGGCAGCCACCACGGCGCGCGATACCTTCTCCAGATAATCGGGCTCGGTGCGGGCGCCGTCCTCGGCAGAGAACTCGACATCGTCGACGTACTTGCGCGCCAGCTCCACGGCGGCGATCGCCTCGGCCAGGACCTGGTTCTGCGACTTCTTGAGCTTGAATTTCAGGTGGATCTCGCTGGTGGCGATGAACACGTGGATGCGCGCCGCCCCGCGGCTCCCCTCGAGGGCCTTCGCGGCCCGCTCCACGTCCAGCGGCGTGCAGCGCGCGAGCGCCGCCACCTTGACCGAGACCTCGCGGCCCACGGCGCGCACCGCCTCGAAGTCCCCCTCGGACGCAATCGGGAAGCCGGCCTCCATCACGTCGACGCCGAGATCGGCCAGGTGATGCGCCATGCGCACCTTCTCGGTCACGGTCATGCTGCACCCGGGCGCCTGCTCGCCGTCACGCAGGGTGGTGTCGAAGATCTGAACTCGGTCCGTCGCTGCCATCGCTTAATGGTGCGGTTGAGATCTTGATAGAGCAAATTTATAATTTACGCCTTGATCATAACTGCACCTTATCCGATAAACCACATTAATGGAGCTCTATGCTCTGCAGGTGTTCGCGACCGTCGTCGGTGAGCGCAGCTTCTCGCGCGCCGCCGAGAAGCTGTTGCGCACGCAGCCCGCGATCTCGCTCGCGCTGCAGCGCCTCGAGGCCGAGCTGGGAGAGAAGCTGATCGATCGCTCGGCCAAGGGGTTGGTGATGACCGACGCCGGGCGGACGGTGCTCGACTTCGCGCGCCGCTTCGAGAACCTGCGCCAGGAGATGGACAGCGCGCTCACCGAGCTGCGCGACAAGGGGGCGGGCCGCCTGGTCATCGGGGCCAACGAATCCTCGACGCTGTACCTGTTGCCGCACATCGAGCGCTATCGCCGCCTCTTCCCCAAGGTCAAAGTGCAGGTGCGGCGCAGCCAGTCGAGCAAGATCCCGAGCGAGCTCCTCGACGGCAATCTCGAGCTGGGCGTGGTCAGCTACGATCCGGCCGACGACCGCATCGAATCGAAGGTCATCTACAACGACGCGCTGGCCTTCGTCGTGTCGCCCAAGCATCGCTTCGCCAAGCGCAAGACCGTCTCGATCTCGGAGCTGGGCATGGAGACGTTCATCGCCCACAACGTGGTCTCGCCCTACCGCGAGGTGGTGGTGCGCGAGTTCCGCCGGCACAAGGTCCCGCTGAACATGGACGTCGAGATGCCGACGCTCGAGAGCATCCGCAAGCTGGTGCAGAGCAACGAGGGCGTCGCGTTCCTGCCCAGGATGTGCGTGCGGCACGAGGTCGAGCACCACGCGGTGTGCGAGGTAAAGGTGAAGGAGCTGCACGTCGAACGGATGGTGCGCCTGTTGTTCGTGAAGGCACGAACCCTCAGCCACGCCGCGCAGGCTTTCCTCGACGTAGTTCAGGGCCACGCCTGAACGCGGAGGGTTAGGGAACCCTTTCAGGGTTCCCTTCAAAGCGAAAGCTCGGCCGCCGCCTTGACGTAGAGGTGATCATCGCCAGGTTCTCTGCTGAGTCGATAACGACTGGATGGGAGAACGAAAATGCTCTGGACTATCGCGGTCATTCTTCTGGTTCTGTGGGCCCTCGGGCTGGTGAGCTCCTTCACCATGGGCGGGTTCATTCACCTCTTGCTGGTCGCCGCTGTGGTCGTCGTCGCGGTTCGGCTGATTCAGGGAAGATCCCCGATCTGACGCCCCCCCAGTCAGACGACCCCTGGCGGCCCCTGGTCTGACGACCCCCGGTCCGACGACCCCCGGTTGACGTCCTCGACGGCCCTCGCGTGGGCGCGTGTGCGGCTCGCGCGGACCGAGGGGACTCATGTCGGGCCCTGAATGTCAGGCAGACGCCAGGCATCCGTCCGGTATCCAAACCCCGCAACAACGTCGGCCTGCGCCGTAGACTGCGGCCGCTGAATGAAGTTCAAAGTGCAAAGCCCGCGAGGGCGCGCTAAGCTCGGTTCACTCGTGAGCGCAGTACCTCCGACCGTCGAGGATGCGGCCGCCTACGCGGCCCGAAGAGCGGCAGCCGCGAGGCGCGCCGACAGTAGCGAGCCGAGCCCCGCTTCGCTGCTGCACCGGATCGAGCTTCGGCGGTTCGCCGGACCGGTCGCTTATCTCGAGCAGATCGCGCACCTGCGCATCGCGCACCTGACCGACCAGCACGTCGGGCGGGTGACGCCGATGGAGGTGCAGCGCGCCGCCGTCGAGATGACCAACGCCGAGAAACCCGACCTGGTGCTGCTGACCGGCGACTTCGTCTGTCACAGCCAGCTTTACCTCGACGAGCTGACGACGCTGGTGCAGGGCTTTCAAGCGCCGGTGATCGCGGTGCTTGGCAATCACGACCACTGGTCGGGCGCGAACGAGGTGCAGCTCGCGCTCGAGCGCGGCGGCGTCGAGGTCCTGCGCAATCGACACACCACGATCACGCTGCGCCACGATCGGCTGCAGGTGGTCGGGCTCGACGACTCGTACACGGGACACGCGCGTCTCGACGAAGCGGTGAAGGGGCTGCGCCGTGATCTGCCGTCGATCGGCATGTCTCACATCGCCGAGGAGGCCGACGGCCTGTGGCGCCACGGCGTGCCGCTGGTGCTGTCCGGCCACACCCACGGCGGTCAGGTGACGCTGGCGCGCTTGCACGAGATCGCCGTCGGCATGATCGCCGGGCACAAATACGTTCACGGGCTGTATGGCTCGCGCCGCAAGTCTGCGTCGGCGCAACCAGGCCATGAAGATGGCCACGGGCACGGCCGCGCGCCGGAGCCTCGAGGCGCGGTCTACGTCGGTGCGGGCATCGGCGCGGCGGTCGTCCCGTTCCGCCTCGGTGATCGCGGCCGGCGCGAGGTCACGATGTTCGAGCTCGGCTGCGAACCGGGCGACTTCGTCGAGCATCACAGCGAGCAGGAGCCGATGCGAGGCCGCAAGCCGACCAAGGAGCTGATCGCGAAGCGCGCGGCGGCGGTGCTGCGCAAGCGATTGGATCGCGAGCGACGCCACGGTCGCAAGTCGGCCTGAGCGTCGTCGCGCGCCGGTCACCGCCGCCTCGTCGACCCCGTAGACGCGATCTACGCGACCGCGATTTCTCGTCGGAGCAAGCCCCGCGCCCGGCGTGCGGTCCCCTCGTGACAGGTAGAGGGTTGATTTCTGCCGCATACCGACGCATCTTGCGTGCGCACAGCTCAAGGATGCGACGTAACCCTTCCACTCAAGGAGAGATTCTTATGACTAAACGACTTCCAACAATTATTGCCCTGGCGGTCGCAGCCCTCAGCGCCCAAGCCTGCAGCAGCAGCAGCAAAGGCGGCACCGGTGGCGCCGGTGGCACCGTCACTGACGCTGCCAGCGGCACCGGCGGAGTCGCCGTCGGGACGGGCGGAATGACGACCGACGCGGCCGCCGACGCCCCTCACGACACGGCCGCCGACGCCCCTCACGACACGGTCGTTGTTACCGACTCGGGCACCGACTCGGGCATCAACGTTGCGGCGCTCTGTCCCGGGGCCCCCGGCGACGGGGGACGCACCATGACCAGCGCGGCGATGACAGCGCTGGAGTTCTGCACGCTCTACCTGCAGACCTGCACCGGGGCCAACAACCCCGACGGCGGCCCGACGATGCTGTCGACCTGCATGGCCACCTACACCGGACTCAACTCCGAGGCGGCGCGTGAGTGCCGGTCGGATCACGTCTGTAACGCCGCCGTCTACTTCACGACGGCGGTCATGCTCCACTGCGGACACGCCAACGGCAATCCCCCCTGCGCCGACACCGTGCCCGACGCCGCCACCGACGTCGCCACCGACGCCAGCGGCCAGTAAGCGGAGCACGCTCGGGTCGCTCCAGCGACTCAACCACACCAAAGCGACAAACCAAAACCACAAACCAAGACCAGAAGAAAGGCGCTCTCCCCGACGGGAGGGCGCCTTTTTTTGTTCCTGCACCGCGAGGCGGGTTACCATGTTTGCGTGGGACGCATGCTGGCGCCGCTGTTGCTAGCCTTGGGGCTGCTGTTCTGCGTGGTCTCAGCGTGCGAGGACGACAGCGTCTTCCGGAGCGGCGACCTCCCGCCCGGAAACCCGGCCGATAGCGGCGCGGCGGGAGGTGGCGGAGCGGGAGGGGCCCCGACGGATACCGACGCGGGCGCCGATTAAACCTCGTCTGGGCAAGGTCCGATAAGGAGATCCGAAATGTTCGACACCATGACTCTAAAGACGCTTTGTCGCCGACTGTTGGGCGCCACCTCGCTCATCGCCTGCCTGGCGACGGCGGGGTGCATCGACAACAGCGGGAACAAGACCTATCCCCCCGCCGACGCGGCCGCCGACGCCCCCGCCGATACCGGCGCGGCGGAGACCGCGGATGATGCGCCGGCCGCCGAGACCGCGAATGACGTCCCGGCGAGCGACACCCCCACCGACCTCCCGGCGAGCGACTCGCTCCCGTCCGACACCGGCGCCGCCGACGTGCACGCCGATACCGCCAGCGGCGGCTGAGCCTCACTCGACGATCGGAGCGCCGTTCGTCGCGGCGCCGTCGCGCGCCGGCGCCGGCGGTGCGGCGCGGACGGTGATCGCCGCCGTCTCGAAAGCGGGAGTCGCCGGCTCGCCGTTCGGCACTGCGGCCGGTGGCGGCGGGCTGACCGCGGGCGCGTGGTCACCGGCAGCAGCGGGCGGCGCGACGATCAGAGCGGCCCGAACCGGTGGCGGATCGGCCGGCGGCGACGGCGGCCGGCGCGCGGCGGCCGCCTTCTCGACCGCTTCGGCGGGCAGCCTGGCGACCGCAGGCGGTGGTAACCCGGCCTGGGCAGGTCCTCCCGCCGCCACCGCGGGCCGCGCGACCTCCGGCGATGGATCCTGCGACGACGGGGGGACGCCGGGCGCGGGACGCGCCCCCTCCGGCTCCGCAGCCGAGGCGGTCGCGGGACCCTGCCCCCTCCCTCTTCCGCCGACGCTCACCAGCACCGCCACGCCGACGGCAACCGCGACCACCGCGACCGCCGCGGCCACCACCGGCCAGGACCGCCCCCAGGCGGCGCGCGCCTTCCCGGCGGTCGGCGCCGCCGCGCCCCACCGCCCGAGCGCGCCGGGCGCGGATGAACGAGCCGGCGAACGAGCCATGGTGCGGGTCTCGACCTCGCTGGGCGGCGGCGTCTCCTCGCCGGCACCGCCCGCCCGGGCCGCCGAGCCGCCGGCGCGAGGGTTCCGACGGAGGGGCGACAACGGCTCGCGCCGGGCCCCCGGTTTCGCCGCCGGCGCGGGGGCGCGCCGGTCGTCGGGCAGGCTCGTCTTCGACGCCGGACCGAGGCTCGCACGATGGAACAGCGTGCTCACCAGCTCGCCCAGCGGGGCACCGTCGGCCGAGTACGCCGGCAGCGCCAGCAACGCCGACAGTGCGTCGGTCGTGGTCGCGAAGCGCTGATGGGGGCGCAGCGACAGCATCTTGCGCACGAACGCCTCGAGCGCCGGCGGGACTTTCCGGTCGGGGCAAACCAGCGTCAGCGGGGGCACGTCGCACCGCATGACCTTGCCGACGATCTCGATCTCGTCGTTGCCGTCGAACAGCGGACGGCCGGCCAGGATCTCCCACAGGGTGATCCCCATCGCGAACTGGTCGGTGCGCTGGTCGACCGGCTCGCCGTTCAGCTGCTCGGGCGACGCGTAGGAGAGCTTGCCGCGGATCGTGCCGGTCTTCGTGCGGCTGCTGTGAGCCAGCGACTTGGCGATGCCGAAATCCGACAGCTTGACCTCGCCCGAGAACCCAACCAGCACGTTGTGGGGCGAGACGTCTCGATGGACCAAGCCCAGCGGGCGCCCGTTCTCCCGCCGCTCATGCACGTAGCGCAGCCCCTTGAGCACCTCGCCCGCAAGATAGAGCGCGAGCGGCAGCGGAAAGACGTAGCCGGCGTGCTTGGCCGCCTCGACGACCCGCCGGGCGTCGTGACCCTCGACGTGCTCCATCGCGATGTAGTAACGGCCGCCCTGGCCGTGCTCGGGATCGGTGACGACCTTGTCGAAGTCGAACACGGCGACGAGGTTCGCGTGCTGCAGCTGCGCGGCGATGCGCGCCTCCTTGACGAACAACCGCTCCAGCTCGGGATCGCCACTGAACGACTCGAGGATGAACTTCAACGCCACCGGCTTGATGAAGCCCTCGGGCCCCTCGGCCCGCGCAGCCCAGACCTCGGCCATGCCGCCCACGGCGATCTTCTCGCCGAGCACGTACTTGCCGATGCGTTGGCCGGGGTGCACGGGATCTATACGCCGGGGCGGTGCACCGAAGTCAAGCCGGAGGCCGCTGGCGCACTGCGGCCCCTCGGCCGGGCTTTTTTCGCCGGCACCGGTAACCTTTCTGCGGCCCCAGGATCCAAGATCGCGATGCATCCCCTGCCCCGAGCCCAACCGCTGGCGCCGGCCATTTCCGCCACGCTCACCGATGCCGAGATCGTGGCGCGGGTCCTGGCCGGCGAGATCGAGCTGTTCGAGGTCCTGATGCGGCGCCACAACCAGCGCCTGTTCCGCGCCGCGCGCGCGATCGTGCGCGACGACGCCGAGGCCGAGGACGTCATGCAGGAGGCCTATACCCGGGCATTTTCCCAGCTCGCGCGCTTCGAAGGGCGCTCGCAGTGGTCGACCTGGGTGACCCGGATCGCCGTGAACGAGGCCCTGGGTCGGGTGCGGCGCACGGGACGGTTCGTGAGCACCGATGTGGACGGCGCCCCGGGCACGCAGGACGGGGCGAGGAACGGCGGCAACGCAGGCGCGAAAGCGAGGGCCAGGTTGGATCCAAACGACGACGCGTGGCGCGAGGCGAACGGCGGGGCGGCACCTTTCCCGACCGGGCCCGAGGACCACGCCGCCGCGCGCGAGCTGGGCGGCTTCCTCGAGCGGGCGCTCGACGAGCTGCCCGACATCTACCGGTCGGTCTTCGTGCTGCGCGAGATCGAGGAGCTGTCGACCGCCGAGGCGGCGGCCTGCCTCGACGTCAGCGAGGAGCTGGTCAAGGTCCGATTGCATCGCGCCCGCGCCGCGCTCCGCCAGCGCCTCGACCAGCGCGTCGGCTCAGCGCTGCGCGGGGTCTACGGCTTCCACCTGTCGCGCTGCGATCGGGTCGTCGCCGCCGTGATGGCACGTATCGGCCCACCGAAGCCGTGATCGCGTCGAGCGTAGGCAGGCTTGCCTGCCGGAGCTCATCGCGGGAGGTTCGGAACCCTTTGAGGGTTCCGAGGTAAATGACGCTCGGATCAGCCCACGCCAGCCATGAGGCGCATCACCGTCGCCTGATCGGCGCGCGCGCGCATGACCTCGCCGGTGATCGCTCCGCGGCGCATCACCAAGATCCGTGTCGACAGGCCGATCAGCTCCTGCAGCTCGCTCGAGATCAGCAGCACCGCGCTCCCCTCGGCAGCGAGCCGATCGATGAGTCCGTGGATCTCCGCCTTGGCCCCGACGTCGACGCCCCGGGTCGGCTCGTCGAGGATCAGCACGCGGCAGCGCGCCGCCAGCCACTTCGCGAGCACGATCTTCTGCTGATTTCCGCCCGACAGGCCGGCGGTGACCACGTCGATGTTCGCCGCGCGCACGCCCAGCCGCTCGGCCAGACGGCGCGCAAGGATCGCCTCGGCCTGGCGGCGGATCCAGCCGAAGCGCGCCAGCGCCGGCAAGATCGGCAGCGTGAAGTTGTGCGCCGCCGACATGCCGAGCACCAGACCCTGACGCTTGCGATCCTCGGGCACCAGGCCCAGGCCGGCGCGCATCGCCGCGCGCGGTGACGACAGCCTGATCGGCTTTCCGTCGACCAGCACGCGGCCAGTCGCGTGCGCATCGAGCCCGAACAGCGCCTGCGCCACCTCCGAGCGGCCGGCGCCGACGAGACCGGCCAGCCCAACCACTTCGCCCGCACGGATCTCCAGCGAGACGTCACGGAACCTCCCCGGGCTCGACAGCCCCTCGACGCGCAACAGCTCCGTCCCCGGCGACGACGACACGTGCGTGGGCAGGTACTCGTCGAGCCGGCGGCCGATCATGAGGTGAACCAGCTTGGCCTCGTCGAGGCTGCTCGCCGGCTGGGTGGTGACGTGCCCGCCGTCGCGCAGCACCGTGATGGTGTCGCACAGCTTGAAGATCTCAGGCATGCGGTGCGAAACGTAGACGCAGGTGACGCCGCGCGCGCGCAGCCTCTCCATCAGCGCGTACAGACGATCGGCCTCGCCCTGCGACAGGCTGCTGGTCGGCTCGTCGAAGATGATGACCCGCGCGCCGCTGCCGACGGCCGCGGCGATCTGGACCATCTGCTGCTGCCCCAGCGACAGCGTGCCCACGGGGCGCTGTACGTCGACGTCGACGTCGGCGTCGATCGCCTGCAGCATGGCGAGCGCGCGCCGCTCGAGCTCGCGCCAGTCGACGAACATCCGCCGTGTCGGCAGCCGCCCCAGGCACAGGTTCTCGGCGACGGTGAGGTTCTCGCACGACGCCAGCTCCTGGTGAACGATGCCGATCCCGGCGCGCAGGGCGGCGCCGGGGTTGCGCAGCTCCGCGCGCTTTCCGTCGACGATCACCTCGCCCGCGTCGGGGGCGTAGATGCCGGCCAGGATCTTCGCCAGCGTGCTCTTGCCGGCGCCATTCTCGCCGCACAGCGCGTGGCACGAGCCGCGCCGGATATCGAAGGTGACTGCCTCGAGGGCGAGCACGCCGGGGAAGCGCTTGCTGACGCCGGAGAAGCGGACCGCCGGGGGCGCCGTTTCATCGGCCGGAGCGGCGGCGTCGATCCCGGCATCGAGCCCGATTTGCGTCCCCATGGCGACGACCTAGGGCATCTTGAGGTACTGCTCGGGTACGTCGACGAAGCCCCAGCTCACCAGCTGGCGCGCCCAGGTGCCAAGGTTCTCGCGCGTCACCCGCACCGGCTCCATCGGGATGATCGTCGGCACATCCTTCTTGAAGTGGATCTTGTCGATCACCGTGGTGACCCCGACCCGGCCCCACAGATACGGCGCCTGCGCGATCAGCACCGGCGTCAGCCCCTTCTCGATGTAGGGCAGCTCGGGCGCGAGCGCGTCGACCGCGACCACCTTCACCTTCTTGGGATCGAGATCGGTGAGCAGCGTCTTGGTGTAAAGCGCCCAGCCGCCGACCATCGCCCAGCCCCGGATGTCGGGGTAGGCGTTGTTGACGCGGATGACTTCGGACGCGGCGTCCTGCGGCGTCTCGAGGTGATAGAAGGTTCCGACGATCTGGATGCCCGGGTGCTTGGCGGCCTCGAGCTTGACCGCGTCGACCCGCATCCTCAGGTTGGGGGCGTTCTGGTTTCCGGCCAGGATCGCGATCCGCCCGCGGCCGTCGATCTGCTTTGCCAGCTCGACCATCACGTCCTGGCCCATGCGATGATCATCGACGCCGTAGAACGAGAACCGCTTGGACTGCGGGGCGTCGCTGTCGAACGTCATGACCGGCACCCCGCGCGCCACCGCGTCGTCAATCGCGCCCGTGACCTTGCCGGCATCGGAGCACGAGACCAGGATCGCGCTCGACCCTTCGTTCACCGCCTGGGCGATCCGCTGCGCCTGGATCTGGCCGTCCTCTTGCGGCGGCGTCAACCACGCGATCTCGATCGGGATGCCGATCTTCGCCGACAGCTCCTTGGCCGTCGTCTCGGCGCCGGTGCGCGCCGAGAGAAATACCGGGTTGGTCGAGCTCTTGGCGATCATCGCGATCCGGATCGCCTTGACGGCGCCCGCGCCGCCGGTCGCCTGCGCCGCCCGCTCGCCGCCCGTCGGCGCACGCCCGCGGTTGCAGCCGATCGACGTCGACGTCACCAGGGCCAACACCAAGGCCAGGGCGATCGACGAGATCGACGAGATCGGCAAGCTCCGGGTCGTCATCCTCCGGGTCATCCTCGGGGTCATCACCCGGATCCGGCCTCCCGGTTGCCGGCGTCCTCCGGACGAGGGGTACCCTCCAGCCGCCTGGCCGCGGCGTCCTCCGCTGGCCGCGCCCCGATCGCCGAGGGTGGACCCCCGCGCAGGCTGCCCCGCGCGAGGCGGCGCGCCGCAAAACGGGTGCTGGACTGATCGAGCACCACCGCGATCACAATCGCGCAGCCGATGATGATCCATTCGTAGTTCTGGTCGAAGTGCAGCGTTCGAATCGACTGTCGAATGAGCACGATCAAGATCGCGCCCAGCATGGCGTTGATGGCGCTCCCCTTGCCACCGCTGAGGCTGGCCCCGCCGACCACCGCCGATGCGATCACGTATAGCTCATATCCCGTCGCGTCTCCACAGGACGCCGAGCCATAAAAGCTGGCGCCCAGGAACGACGCCAGCGCCGCGGTCACGCCCGAAACCAGGTAGACACCCAGCTGGATGCGTCCAATGCGCAGCCCCGAGAAGCGGCTCGCCTCGACGTTGCCGCCGATGGCGAAGACGTGCCGGCCCATGACGGTGCGCGACAGGTAAATCGCCCCCGCGACGCTGACCAGCAGCATGCTCAGCATCGGCACCGGATAGAGCGACGCGCCCATCCCCAGCGATGCCTTCGCGACCCGCGTCAGCGGCTCGGGCAGCAGGATGCTCTCGGCCTTGCTGCTGACGAACGCGAGCCCGCGCAGGATCCACATCGTCCCCAGCGTGATGATGAACGGATGGACGCGCAGCCCCACGACCATCGCGCCGTTCAAGAGACCGGCGAGGAAGCCGATCGCCACCGCGACCCCCAGCGCCAGCCCGACCGTGGCCAACGCCGTCTGCGGCTGCAGCGTGCGGATCGCCAGCGCCATCCCCACGCCGGCCAGCGCGTAGACCGACCCCACCGACAGATCGATCCCCGCGGCGATGATGACGATCGTCGCGCCCACCGCCATGATCGCGAAGAAGCTCGCGTCGGTCGCGGTCTGGATCAGCGTGTACGAGTTGAGGAAGTTATTGACGGTCGCGCCGGTGACCGGGTCGGCGTGCGTTCCTGCGAGCAGGCTCAGGGCGACGGCGAGCCCGACGATGACCAGCAGCAAGCCGGCCTGCTGCGAGCGGAACAGGCGGCGGAGGACGCCCATGGGACCTCAAGTAATATATGACGCTGGCGCCGAAGCAATCCGCGTTTCCAGTCGAGCGGTGGCCCGAGCGACCCGTCGGAGAAACCTCGCGATCTGGAGATTTCGGAAGATTGATTCCGCCCGCAGGATCGACGCGCGGCGAGAGGGAGGAAGACACCATCAGCAGCGACGGTCGGCCGACCGCGTCGCCGGATGGATCGCCAACCCAAGGATCGGGTATAAGCGTGAGGGTGTTCCCCTGCAACGGAACCGACGGCCGGCGTCAACCCAACCCCCGTTTGTGACGATCTTCCGTGAGCCGCTTCGCGGCCGTGAGGCTACTGCCTCAGGAGGCTATCTCGCTCCAAATGCTCAACCCCCCGTCGGAGACAGTCATGATTTCCCGTGGCGCCGTTGCTCGAGTCATTCACGAATCACGGGCGGGGTTGATGGCGGTGGCGGGAATCTCGGTGTGGGCAGCGCTGGTCGGAGGCGCGTGCCAGAGCGCGCCGATCAGCGGTGGCATGACCGATCCGGGCGGCTCCGGCGGCAGCGCCGTCGGTGACGGCACCGGGGCCGGCGGCGCCACCGGCGGCGGCGGCAACGCAGGAAGCATGGGCCTCGGGGGTCGTGCCGGCGTTGGCGGCGGGCCCGGGAGCGGCGGCATGGGGATGGGGGGCCGCATCATCGTTGGCGGGGGCGGCGGGCTCGCCGTTCCGCCCAGCTGCGGCTCGACGACGCTCAACCTGAACCCGTTCGGCTGCAACCTCGCCTGGGGCACGCAGAACCCGGGCGGGTCGCTCAGCGGCCTTGGCGCCCTGCAGTTCGTCTCGTTCTGGATCGGCTCGGAGGCGCGCGCCGACGGTACGCTGAGCGGATGCAGCGGCTGCACCTGGCTCACGAACCAGGTCTCGAAGGTCAGCAACCTGACCCCGGTCTTCTACGCGTACGTCATTGGCTTCTACGGTCACGCCAACGGCCTGCCCGACGGAAACGTCGCGCCGAACGGCCCCAACCTGACCACGGGCGGCGCGAACCTGATCCGAAACAACCGCGCGAAGATCATCCAGATGTACAGCAGCTACGCGCAGCAGGCGCATACGGCCTGGCCCACGAAGCCGCTGGTCTGGCTGCTGGAGGGCGATTTCGTGCAGTACACCGGCACCTCGCAGGCGAGCCCGCTCAGCTACGCCGAGCTGGCCCAGCTGGCCGAGGACATCACCTGCGCGATCAAGGCGAACATGCCCAACGCCGTCGTCGCCATCAACCACTCCACCTGGAACACCAACGACGTCACCAACAAGTTCTGGGCGGCGATGGCGGGCGTGAACTACGACATGGCCTGGACCAGTGGCGCGGGCAACGTCAACGACTTCTTCACGCCGGGAACGACCGCGAAGTCGTACAACGGCGCGACCGCGACCTATGCTTACCTCCACAACCTCACCGGCAGGACGATCCTTGTCGACACCAGCTTCGGTCTCTCGGGCGCGGGTGACTCCTGGTCCGACACCGGCGCCGCCAACCTGAATGCGCGCATCGCCGACGGCGTCATCGCCGTGAACGTCACCAGCCCCGCTTCGAACTACGCCAGCAACATCGCTGCCGAGACCGGGTTGGCGACGACCTGCCACTGATGGAAACGCCGGAGGAGCCTATGACCCCAGCACCTCGGAGTAGTGCGGGACCCTCGTCGATCCGCCGGCTCGCGGGCGCGGCCGCAACCGCGCTGGCGCTGGTGACGGGAGCCTGCACCGGCACGCTCGGGCTGCCCGGCGACATGAACGGCACCGGCGCGCACGGCGCCGGCGGCAGCGCCAGCGGCGCCGGCGGGGGGGCGGTCAACTCGGGCGCGGGCGGCGGCGCGGGACCGACCGGCGGCGCGGGCGGAGCGATCGGAACCGGTGGCAACACCAGCGGCGGCGCGGGTGGCAGGGGCGCCGGCGGCGCGCTCGGAACCGGCGGCGCCATCGGCGGCAGCGGCGGCCGGACCGGCACCGGCGGCGCGTCGGGAGTCGGGGGCGCGCCGGGGGTCGGCGGGCGCACCGGCGCGGGTGGCTCGACGGGGACGGCGTTCAGCCAGTGCCGATTCCACTTCGGCACCGTCGATGCGATCGCCCGCGGCAACCCCGCGATGATCCCTCAGCTGGACTTCTACACGCCGGGCTGGATGGGCAGCATCAGCGACACGTTCGACATGGGGTACGTCTGCACCGACACCAAGGCGGGCGGGACCTTCGCCAATCAGGTGCCGGTGATCGTGGCGTACGTGGCGGCGTTCTACGTCAAGCGGCACGCCGGGCTCTCGGACTGCGGCGCGGCGCCCGGCGGCGCGACCACCGATCTGTGCCACCAGGGTGCGGCCGCGATCCAGGCCAACCTGGCCGCCATCGTCAACGTCTACCGCAGCTTCGCGCAGGGCTTCGCCGCCTGCTACGGCACGACCCGACCAATCATCTTCGAGATGGAGCCGGACTTCTATCAGTACACCTACACCGGTTCGACCGGGCAGACCCAGCCCTGGACCTACGCGCAGGCGGGGCAGATCATGGGACAGTTCGTCGGGGCGATGAAGCCAGCGCTGCCGAACGCGCTGTTCTCGATGGATATCTCGCCCTGGGTTGGGACGAATAACAACACAGGATCCAATGGTTCGGACAATGGCCTCAACTGGTACTCGAACTTCGATATGACCCAGTTCACCTTCATCAACACGTCGGGCGGCTCGACCAACGCCGCGGCGGCGCAGATTCGCGGCAACGCGATGACCTGGGCCGGGGTCAGCAACGCCACCGGCAAGCCGATCCTCGCCGACACCGGCTACGGTTTCAATGGCAGCTCGGCCGGGCCGGATCCGGCCTGGGATTCGCCGGCCAACATCAACGCCCGCATGCTGAACGGCGTGGTCTCGATCAGCCAGTACAACCCCGCCGGCAGCTGGGGGACGACGATCGCCGGGATTCGGGGACAGCTCCAGGCGCCACCGATCTGTCCGTGAGGGGCGGGAGGTGCGCGGCGGCGCGCGCGGCGGTGGTGCTGGGGGTGGTTGTGGCGGCGATGGGGTGCCGTCGGGGAGGGACGACGGCGGCGTCTACGGGCGCGACTACGACAGCGACTACGTTGACGACCAGGTCCACGTTGACGACCAGGTCCACGTCTACGTCCACGATCGGGGGGGCGGCGGTGGGTTTTGCGCAGGCGATCGTCGAGTTGGCGCCGGCGATCCATGAGCGGCAGACGAGGGAGGTGCGGATCGCGGGCCGACTGGCGGGGAACGCGCGTCTGACGATCGAGCGCGTCGAGGATCCGGCGCTCGAGGTCGAGGTGCTGGCGCCCGCAGGCGAGCAGGCGCCGGGGTTGCGACTCGGGTTCACCGGCGACCGCGTCGGCGTTCGCACCGGGCAGATCGTGGTCGCGACCGGGCTCGACGAGCCGGCGCGATTGACGCTGCTCTACAGCCTGCGCGTCCGCGGCAGCGTCGAGGTCACGCCGTCCAACCCCTACTTCAACCTGCGCGATCCTGGCGCCCGCGAGCGGGTGCTCACCGTGCGCGGACACCAGCCCGGGTTTCGCGTGCGCGCGGCGCAGGTGCTCGCGGGGCCGTTTCGCGCCAGCGTCGCGTCCGACGGCTCCGGCGACGGGACGGCGGCGATCCGGATCGGTATCGACGAACGGGCGATCGGGACCGACCAGCAACGCGGATTTCTGGGCCGCCTGCGGGTCCTCAGCAACGACCCCGCCGAACCGGCGACGGAGGTGCCGCTGTTCGCCATGGGGGCGCTGCCCCTGCCCCACCCTGTCACCGACAGCGACTCCGGCACCGTCGCCGACGCGGGCGGTCGCGGCGCCGACAGTACCTGGGGCGGCGCGACTCGATGAGCCGATTCCCGGCGGGTACGCTACTGCCAATCGAGGTACATTCCTTGGCCCATGGGCAACCAATCAATGCCAGCTGACCGCACCCAGGTGCCGCTCAGCGTCGTGCCGGTCGGTCGCGCCAGCGAGCCGACCGACGCCGAGCTGGCGCACGCGCTCAAGGCCGGCGAAGAGTGGGCGGCCGCGGCGACCTGGAATCGGTTCGCCCCCGTGGTGTACGGAATCGCCTGCCGCGCCATCGGCAGCCAGAACGACGCCGAGGATGTCACCCAGGAGGTCTTCTTCCACCTCTTCGCGCGCGTCGGCACGCTGCGCGATCCGGCGGCGTTTCGCAGCTTCGTGGTGTCGTTCGCCCTGCGCATCGTCAAGTGGGAGCTGCGCCGCCGGCGCGCTCGGCGGTGGCTGCTGCTGACGCCGGCGAGCCTGCTGCCCGAGACGCCGGGCATCGATAGCGACCCCGAGGCGCGCGAGGTGTTGCGCCGTTTTTACACCGTGCTCGATCAGCTGCCGGCCCGCGATCGCCTGGTCTTTGCGTTGCGCTACCTCGAGTCGATGACCCTCGAGGAGATCGCCGACACGCTCGAGATATCGCTGTCGACGGTGAAGCGAAACTTGAGCCACGCCTCGGCGCGCGTGTCGCGCTGGATCGCGGGCGATCGCGATCTGGTGACGTTCTTCGAGAGGAGGAGGAGGGACGATGATTCGGTCTGATGGCGGGCGCGACCCAACCGATGGTCTCGCCGCCGTGGCGGCGCTGGCGCGCGAGGCGGCGCCGCCGATGACGCCGTTGCAGCGCATGCGTGGTCTGCAGGCGGTGTCGCTGCGGCGCGAGGCGCGGCAGCGCCGGCGGCGCGGGTTGCTGGTCGCATTTACGCTGTCGGCGTGCGGCGTGGTCGGGGTCTTGGCCGTCGGCCTGCTGGGTCCGCCGGCGCTGCACGGGCGGCGCTCGCTGCAAGCGTCGCGAACCCCGCAGGCGCTGTCCTCGCCGCAGGCGCTGCCGGGCGGGGCCAACGCGACGCCCCTCTCCTATCGCGTCGACCACGGCGAGATCGGCGACGGCGGCTATCTCCGTGCCAATCCCCATTCTTCCGGCGACGGCACGGGCGTTGGACTGCGCTTCGCCGAGGGGACCGAGCTGCGCCTGGCCGCCGGCGCTCGCGGACGGCTGACCAGCGTCGACGCTCAGGGCGCCCGCTTCGCGATCGAGCAGGGGGAGGCGGCGGTCAACGTCGTGCCGCGCCCGGGCGCGCGCTGGCTCATCGACGCGGGTCCCTTCCTCATCACCGTTCACGGCACGATCTTCACCGCGTCCTGGGACGGCGCCAGCGAACAGCTCGACGTCAGAATGAAGCACGGCTTGGTGTCGGTGAGCGGACCGGTCGCCGACGGAAAGATCGCCGTGCGCGCCGGCCAGCGGCTGACGATCAACGTTCCGGAGCGCGAGGTCCTGCTGCGGCCGAGCGACGACGCCGACGTAACCGACGTGCCGGCCGCGTCCGTCGAGCCGAGCGCCGCGGAAGCGCCGCCGGCCGCCCTGGCGCACCCGGCGCGCGCGGCGGCGCCGTCGCGCGCGGCGACCTCTCGGAGCGCACCGACGCGCGCGGCGCCTTCGTCGATCGGCTTCCGGACGAGCGACCCCGCGCGCAGCTGGACGGCGGCGCTGGCCAGCGGTGATTTCCAGGGCATCCTGCGCGATGCCGAGCACTACGGCCTGCGGCGCGCGCTCGCCGACGTCCGGAGCGAAGACCTGGCGGCGCTCGCCGACGCCGCCCGATACCTGCGCCGCGAGGACCTGGCGCGGCAGGCGCTGATCGCGCAACGCCAGCGCTTTCCGCGCACCGAGCGCGCGCACGAGGCGGCCTTCCTGCTCGGCCGGTTGACCGAGAGCGGCGCCGAGGGAGACGTCCGTGCCCTCGGCTGGTACGACCGTTACCTGGGCGAGGCCCCGACCGGCGCCTACGCGTCGGAGGCGCTCGGTCGCAAGATGACGGCGACCGAGAAGCTGAGGGGGCGGGCGGCGGCGCGCGATATCGCGCGCGAGTACCTGCGGCGCTTCCCCCACGGGACATACGCCGGCGCCGCCCAGGCCTTAGCGGAATCACCCTAGCTCCGGCGTCGGGCGCAAGAGGACGATGGCGGTGACCCGGACGCTCGCGCCGACCGCGGTCATCGGCGTGTTGCTGGGGGTGGCCGTACCGGCGCACGCAGCGACGGTGGTGCTGATCAAGGCGCCGCACCCGAGCGCGATCGCCAGTGAGGCGACGGTGCGCCTGCGCGGCGAGCTGACCGCGGGCGGCTTCGACGTGACCGTCGTCGAGTCGCCGGCGGGGGAAGACCCGCGCGCCTTTCTCGAGGAGCAGGCGGCTGCCCCCGACGTCGAGGCGGTGGTCGCGATCCTGGCCGCGGCGCCGACTGACATCGTCGAGCTGTGGGTCATCGATCGCGTCACCGGCAAGACCGTCACGCGCCGCCTGCCGGCCGAGCCGGCGACCGCGCGCTCGGCCGAGGTGCTGTCGATCCGCGCGCTGGAGCTGCTGCGCGCGAGCTTCCTCGAGATCGCGCTCGGCGCGAGCCGCGCCGGACCCGACCCGTCGACGCCGCCACCGCCTCCGCCGCCGCCCGAGGTGGCGCGCATGACCGAGGTCGCCCTCGACAACGGCTGGCCGAAGACCTGGGCCATCGAGGCCGGCGGCTGCCTGCTCGGCAGCTTCGAGGGCTTCTCTCCGTCGCTGGCGCCGGTGGTGCGCGGCGAGCGCATCTGGCTCGATCGGATCGTCGGCCGCTTGACCATCGCCGGCCTGGGGACGCCGGCCCACGTGAAGTCGATGGTCGGCAGCGCCAGCGTGTCGCAGACCTTCGGGCTGGTCGAGGTGGCGGTCAAGCTGCGACCGGAGACGCGCCTGCGCCCGTTCCTGTCGCTGGGCGCCGGCGTCCTGCACGTCACCGCCGAGGGGCGGGGGACGGCGTTCCCCTACCAGGCGCTGAGCGGCGACCAATGGTCACCGATCGCCGACGCCGGCGCCGGCGTGCGGGTCGCGCTGCGCGGGCGATTCGAGCTGGCGGCCGAGGTGCACGCCCAGGTCGCCCGGTCCTACCCGGAGATTCATTTCGTCGACGGCACCGTGGCGCGCAGCGGCCGGCCGACGGTGATCGGCAGCCTGACGCTGGTGGCGTGGCTATGAGCGCTCCGGCGCGACGCGGCTCTCGCTCTGCCTGGTGGCGCCTGGCCGGTCTGGTCGCCGCCTGCGGCGCCGGCCTGGCCGCCGGATGCGACCCGGGACGGATCGACGCCGTCGGGCTCGACCCGAAGAGCACGACCAGCGGCCTGCTCGCGTACTGGTCGTTCGACGACGGCAGCGGAACCATCCTCGCCGATCTATCGGGAAACGGCCGCACCGGCACGGTCTTGCCCGGGGCGACCTGGACCAAGACGGGACAGTTCGGCGGCGCGCTGCACTTCGACGGCACGACGATGGCCGAGGTCGACGTCCCGATGTTCCCTGCGGCGACCGGCAGCTGGAGCGTCGCGGGATGGGTGAACGCGCCCGACGGCGACACCGGCGACCTCTACGCGACGATCATCAGCACGGAGGCGCTGCAGATCGGCGGCTGGGAGTTGAACCTCCGCCTGGTGCCACCCGGCACGGTCGCCGCGAAGCCGTCGCTGTACCAGTTCGCCTACTGGGTCGGCATCACCGGCCTGTCCGACTACGCCAACCAGGAGTGCGCCTGCTTCGTGCCCAACAAATGGGTCCACGTGGCCGGCGTCTTCGACGCCGACGCGCACCGCTTGTCGTTCTATCGCAACGGCGAGCTGATGGGCTCGAGCGCGACGACCCAGAACATCCGCGCCGGCAGCAGCACGCTCTATTTCGGGCGCTGGGGGAACGACGACAGCCGGCGGTTCACCGGAGATCTCGACGACTTCGTGATCTACAACCGCGTGCTGGTGCTGGCCGAGATCCAGCGCCTCGCGCGCGAGAAAGTACCGATCTCCGGCACGGCGACGCCCGCGCCCTGATGCCGCCTGTCCGGCGTCAGTGCGACGCCGCCTGCCCGGCGTCAATGCGCTGCGGGCGCGCGCTTCGACCGCGCCTTCGCCGGTGCGTGGGTCTTGCCTCCGGGCGCCTTCCCTCGGACCGACGACGTCTTGCCCTTGGCCGATCCTTTCACCGATCCTCGGACCGATCCCTTAGCCGATCCTGGGACCTCGCGCGTGCAGGCGCGCATGATCTCCGCCTGCGCGCTCGGCGGCGGGAGCGGCGACGGGCTCCAGCCGCGGCAGAGCGCGCCGACCGGCCCGGCGTCGCCCGCGGCCCCGGCGACGCAGTAGACGCCGACGCCGTCGGGGCGCGCCGAAAACAGCGCCGGCGTGGCGGCCGCACCGGCGGCGGTCGGCGGCGCGCCGGTCGCGCCTGGGCTCGCCGCCGACGGATCCTCGAGACGCGCGCTGAGCACGTTCACGACCTCGATGCGGCGCCGCGCCTGCTCCGGATCGGCGAACGGCGCCGGCTGGCGGTGCATGTCGCGGATCGGGACGAGCTCGATGGCGCGCAGCGCGAGGCGCCCGCCCGGCACCGTGCGCCGCAGATGCACGCGCGCCAGCAACCCGTAGTCACGGCAGCCGGCGAACGCTGGCTCCGCCCCCATGTCGCGCGCGCCGCGCAGCATGAAGTTGCCCAGCCCGTAAAAGATCGGCACGCCGTGCCGGATCTCGATACCGCGCACGACATGCGCGTGGTGGCCGACGATCAGATCGACGCCGCTGTGGTCGGCGGCGCCGCGCCACTCGTTCAGCTGGCGGCCATCGGCGCGCACGTCCTTCTCCTCGCCGTAGTGAATCGAGAGGATGCGATAGTCGGCGCGGGTCTCGCTGAGGCGGCGCGTGACCTCGCGCCAGTCTTCGTCGATGCGGTAGGCGACGGTGCCCGCCTTGTCGGCGGTGGCCCGGTGGACGTTGATGTTGTTGGTGACGATCCCGATCGCCGAGAAGGCGACGCGCCCCACCGGCAGCGTCAGCTCCACGGGGCGGCTCGCCTCCTCGCGGTTGAGGCCGATCCCGCCGAAGTGCAGCCGCCCCTCGGCGGCCAGCGCGCCGAGGTTGCGCACCGTCTCGCGCGCGCCGACGACGCCGAAGTCGTAGGCGTGGTTGTTGGCGGCCGAGACCAGGTTGAAGCCGAGGTCGGTCAAGTGCCGCACGCCCGCCGGGTGCGACCGAAATCCGAACGGCACCGCCTGACCCTTGTCGGCGGCGGCCAGATCGTTGCGGTCGGTGACCACTGTCTCCAGGTTCATGAAGTTGAGATCGCCGTCGATGAGACGCGCGACCTTGGCCGACAGCTCCGACCAGGCGGTCGGCGATGGCCCTTCTAGCACCCCGCGCGCGTCGACCGCCGTGTTGCTGCGGTTGAGCCCGACGTCGCCCACCAGCACCAGCGTCAGCGTGTCGGTGTGGGGAGCCGTCCCGGCGTCGGCGGCGGCGCGGGGTTGCCCGCCCGCGCCTAAGGTCAACGCCAAGGCGAGCGCGAGCGCGAGCAGGATCGCCGGCGCGTTCACCCGAGCGGCTGCTCGATCATCGTCGTCGTGATCGGCGCGCCGGCCGACAGCGTGCGCGTCACCGGCGTCTTGCCGGCGATCTCACCGAGGCGGGCACGCTGTTCGTCGCTCAGCGGCGCGCCGAACTGGATCACGCGCTCGATGCGATCGCGGCCGTCCTTGGACTTGAGCATGCGCAGCCGCACCTCGATCGCGCCCAGCGGCCACCCCTTGCGATCGGCGTACATGCGCAGGGTGATCGACGTGCAGGCGCCCAGCGCCGACAGCAACAACGCATAGGGCGCCGGTCCGGTGTCGGTGACCGCCGTTCGACCGGGGCTCGTCGGCGGTCAGCGCGTGCGTTCCGGCGCGGATCGCCTGGGCGTAGCCGGTCGCGCTCTCGGTGGCGACCTCGGCGATCGCGGTCATGCCTTCTTCCATCGAATCCTCCCCGCCCACATTAGCCGGCGCGGTACGCCGGCGGCCAAGAAATCGAGCAGCGGCGGCAGCGCTTCGTCGGGCGCGTCGAGGTGCGGCGAATGGCCGCGCGCAAGGATGAGGCAGGTCGCGGCCGGCAGCGCGGCGCGCGCCGCCGTGGCGTTGGCGACCGGCAGCGCGGCGTCGCGCTCGCCCCACAGCAGAAAGACCGGCACCGCGATCTCGCCCAGCCGCGCCCGCCGGTGAAAGACCGGCCCGATCAGCGGGCAGAGCCGATCGAAGGCGCGCGCCGCGCCGGCGCGCGCGGGCGCGGCCGCCGGGGCGGTCAAGAGCTCGAGCTCGAGCGCCGCGAGCCGGCGGCCGAGGGGGGTCGGCGGTGACGGGTTGAGGCGGCCGAACAGTCGCGCGCCCAGCCAGCGGGCCAGCCGTTCCGGGTGCAGCCGAAAGAAGAGACGACTGACGCCGGTCATCGCCGGCCCGAGGCCCATGCCGTCGATCAGCGCCAGGCGCCGCACCGGAAGCCGCCCGCGCAGCGCCAGCTCGAGCGCGATCAGCCCGCCCAGCGAATGACCGACCAGCGCGAACCCCGCCGGCGCGCGACCGGCGGTGACCTCCGCCTGCAGCAGCCGCTCGACCGGCTCAACGAACGCGGCCAGCGCCGCCTCGGGATCGTTGCGGCGCCGACCCGCGACTGCGGCCGGCGGCGCGAGCGGTGCCGCCGACTGGCCGAAGCCGGGCAGATCGACGGCAATCAGCGCGTGGCGCGCCGCCAGCGCCGGCCAGCAGGGAAACCAGACGGAAGCGGCGTGGCCGCGTCCGTGAAGCAGCACCACCGTCTCGCCGACCGCGCCGCCGCCATCGCCGTCACGTCGGCTGTCGCCGGCACCCTCGCGGCCGCCGCGCAAAACCCGCAGCGCGCCGCCGGCCCCGTCGGGTGGCGACCAGAGCTCGCCGCGCAGACCGCCCGGCGCGTCGTGCGCGAGCTCGGCCAGCACGTCCCGCTCGACCGGCCCCGGGGCCCCAGCGCCGGCGGCGGCGCGCCGATCACGCAGCGATGCCGGGCAGCGGCGACTTGTACGGCGACGTGAGCATCGGATCGCCGAAGCCGCTGTAGTCGGTGATCCCCATCGCGTCGCAGATGCTCAGCAACACGCGCTCGTGACGGTTGGCCGACGTCCCCATCCCCATCGGCCGCAGATCGAGATAGCGCCCGCGCGGATCGGTCTTGAGGTAGCCGCCCGCGCCGCCCGCCATCACGAAGCGCATCGACTGCTGGTTGTGCAGGGTCGAGTCACCCATGTCGCGGCACCAGACCAGCAACGTGTTGTCGTACAGCGTGGTGGTCGGATCATCCGGCTCGGGACGCGCCTTGAGCTTGGTGATCAGATCGGCGAACTGCTGCGCCAGCCAGGTCTCGAACTTGCCGAGGTTGGTGAAGTCGGTCGAGCTGCCGTGGATGAAGCTGGTGTGCTGGTCGCCCTGCAGCCCGGGCAGATCGACCTGGAACTGCTGGTCGGTGCCGAACTGGATCGCCGCCACGCGCGTCACGTCGCAGGCGAAGGCGTTGACGATGATGTCGAGGTGCAGAAGGTCATTCGCGATCCCCGGGTGGTTGGCGGTCGAATCGCTCACCGACCCCAGCTGCCGGCAGCTGCCGCCGCCGCCGGCCTGCATCAGCTTGTTCTCGAGCTGGTGGATCGAATCGAGATGGTCAGTCCAGGCGGGACTTCTCGACGGTGCCGACGCGGCCGCGGATGTCGCCGATCTCGCCGCTGATCAGACTGAGGATGCTCTGTCGCCGCTTGAGCAGCGTCATCGGCGACGTCCCGGTCGGAACGGCGGCGCCGAAGACGGTGTTGTACGCCGAGGTCGGCGACGCGATCGGCAGCAGGTTGTTGCCGCGCCAGAACATCGTCGTCCCGCCGTTGACGGCGGTCTCCGACCCGAGCAGCAGCGACGCGATCGGCCGGTTGACGCCGGCGGCGATCAGCTTGTCGGCGACGAATTGATCCAGCGACTTGAAGACCTTCGAACCGTAGTAGGTGCCGCCGGCGGCGAAGCCCATGCCGGTGATGCCGTCGGGCGCGCCGTGACCGTCGCCGGGGTTGCCGCTCGGCAACCCCTCGAGCAGCACGATGCTGTCCTTGTGGTCGGCCAGCGGCGCGGTCGTCGCCGAGAAGGTGAAGGTGTTCTCGTCGGTGACGCCGGTCGGGCTCCACAGGTCGGGCTTGGTCCCCATGCTGCAAAAGAGCATCAGGCGCTTGGCGCGCTTGGGCGCGGCGGCGCGCAGCGGCCGGCGCTGCAGCATCGACACGAACGGCGACAGCAGCAGCCCGGCGCCGGCCCCGTAAGCGAACTGTCTGCGGCTCAACATCGGCATCAGGTTCTCCTCGCCTTGCTGCTCATGGCGCCTGCACGCGGTTGATGAAGTGCGGCGCGCGGATGATCGCCAGCAGCGTGTCCCGCAGCGTATAGCCGCCGCTCATGGCCGCCTGGCGAATCGCCGCGTAGGTGCAAGCGTCCTGGGTCCAGGTGGCGCTGCCGTAGGCGTAGAACGACCAGTTGCGCACCATGCAGCTCTTGAGATCGGCGTTGCCGGCCAGGTAGGTCTCCAGCGCGCGCACGCCGTCGAAGGCGACGTCGCCGTCGGTGGCGTTGGCCTGGAAGATCGTGCCGGTCGAATCGATCGGGTAGCCGTTCTCGGTGTTGCGCCAGCGGCCGAAGGCGTCGTAGTGCTCGAAGCCGTATCCGATCGGATCCATCGCCTGGTGACACCCGACGCAGTTCCCGTGCGCGTGCGGCGTTCTCGTAGTGCGCGCGCGTCGTCGTCGGGTGCGGATCGGGCTTGAAGGTCGTGTCCAGCGTTTGGCCCGGCGGCGAGACGTACTGGCACAGCAGCCGCGTGCGCACCAGGTGGCCGCGCTGGGTCGGCGACGAGATGTCGGCGCGCGCGTAGCCGGTCAAGATTCCGGCGTGCGCCAGCAGACCCCCGTCGCGCGCGGCGGCGCCAGGCCCAGGCGGCGACGGATAGGCGACCTTGGTGAAGGCGCTGCCGAGGCCGGTGCTGTCGAAGCCGTAGTAGTCGGCGAGATCCTTGTTCAGGAACGAATGGTCGGCGGTCAGCAGATCGCTGAAGCTGCCCCCGTTGACGAACGTGTCGAGGATCAGGCCGCGGGTCTCGGCCGCCATGTCGTCGCGCAAGCTGTTGCTCAGCATGAAGACGCTGTCGTCCTTGACCGTGCTGTACAGCTTGTCCAGCCCCAGCCAGCTGTTCATGAAGTCCATCAGCGTGTCCTGACTGCGCGGATCGGCGAGCAGGCGCTGTCCCTGCTGTTCGACCATATCGCCCATGGCGAGGCTTCCGCCGGCCACGGCGTCGGCCGCGGCCAGCAACGGGGCGTCGGGCGTGCTGCCGGTCAGCAGATACGACAGGCTCGACGCCACCTCGTACGGCGTGAGCGCGACCGGCGCGCCGGCCGCGGGCGCGGCGGTGGGCGGGGCGCCAAGCTCGGTGCGATAGAGAAAACGGGGCGACTGCAGCATCGCCGCGACCACCGCGCCGACGCCGTCGCCGAAGGTCGCCTCGGCCGCGAACAGCGCCCGGTACGCGGCGACGCTGGCATCGGACAGCGGCGCGCGGAACGCGCGCTTGCCGAAGGATCGGATGAAAGCGTCGGGACAGGCGGCGTCGCTGCTGTCGCAGCCGGTGACGTCGGCCAGGTGGTTGGTCACGGCCCAGGCCGCGACCGCCTCGGCGTTGGTCATCAGCTGATCGGCGTTCAGCCCTGCGACCAACAGCGAGTTGGCGTCGATGCCGAAGCCCATCACCAGCGGATCGTTGAACACCGCCGCCACCGGTGCGG
Source organism: uncultured Pseudomonadota bacterium (assembly GCA_963778795.1). Taxonomy (GTDB): domain Bacteria; phylum Myxococcota_A; class Polyangia; order Fen-1088; family Fen-1088; genus DASRQZ01. The sequence continues at coordinate 189,188 of CAVZVU010000002.1, forward strand.
TCGGATCATGAAACAGATCGACGATCGAGGCGGTGAACTGCGCGGCGCTCAAACGACGCAGCATCGTCGGCCCGGCGCTGTTGCTGGTGCAGGCCTTCTCGGCCGGGAAGCTGACCGGAGGGAGCGGGATGTTCGAGTTGCCCCCCGCGCCGCCAACCGCGGAGCCGTTTCCGCCAACTGCGTTGCCGCCCGGCGCCAGCTCGCCGCTGATCGCGCCCGTGCACGCCGGCAGCAGCATCGACACCGCGGCCGACAAGACCACCGGGAACGGCGCTGACGCAGAAACCAAGCCGCGGGCACGGAAGCGGCGAGGTTTCGTCAAGAGATGAATAAGCATAGAGCCTCTCGTACTGGCTCCGATCCGACGGGAGATCCCGCTGAACCAGAGGGGCGAACGGTAACGCGCGACCAACCACCCCTACGGCGCGGGAAACCACCACCCGGACATTTATTTATACTAGACCGACGAGCCGGAGCACTGAAAAAGCTCGTCGGTGATCCTCGGTTCAAGCACAACTCGTGCCGTCGGCCAGCTGTCGCCACCGGGTCGGGGGCCATCCGGGAAAGCGCGAAACCTGCAGGCCCCTCCTGGCCGGCCGGCGCGGGGCCATTCGGCGACGGAGCGCGGCGTCGGCTGGTGACGCGCCCCACGCGCCGCTGCACGCCTTTACAGCCGCTTCGCGGTCGCGGTAGAACCCTACTGCCCGGCCGCGCGTCGCGTCCCTGGGGTCGTTCGTGATGATGAAATATCGGCTCACGGAAAAGATCGGGAGTGGCGGGATGGCGGAGGTCTTCCGTGCCGTCGGCGAAGGGCCCGAGGGCTTCGAGCGCCCCTTCGTCATCAAGCGGATTCACCCCCGCCTGTCGGAGGCGCCCGAGTTCGTGCGCATGTTCGTCGACGAGGCGAAGATCTCGGCGCGCCTGGTCCACCCCAACATCGTCCAGGTCTTCGACTTCGCGCCCGAGGACGGCGGCTACTACATCGTGATGGAGCCGGTCGATGGGTTCGACATGGGCTGGCTGCTGCGGCGGCGGCTGGAGAGCCGGCGCGAGGTGCCGCCGCCGGCGTTCGTCGCCGAGATCGGGCGCCAGGCGTGCCGCGGGCTCGACTTCGCACACACGTTGACCAGCGCCGACGGCAAACCGCTGGGGATCGTTCATCGCGACGTCACGCCGCCCAACATCATGGTGACCTGGAACGGGACGGTGAAGATCGTCGACTTCGGCATCGCGCGCGCGGTCGAGGCGTTGCGCGCCAGCGTCACCGACGCGGGGATGGTCAAGGGCAAGATGTCGTACGTCGCGCCCGAGCTGCTCGAGGGCAAGACCGCCGACGCGCGCTCCGATGTCTTCTCGCTGGGCGTGGTGCTGCACGAGCTGCTGTCGGGGCGCCAGCTGTTCGTCGGCGAGAACGACCTCGACACCCTGCGCCTGGTGAAGACCATGGAGATCCCGCCGCCGTCGGCGCGCAACCCCGGCGTCAAGCGCGCGCTCGACGCGGTGGTGATGCGCGCGCTCGAGCGCGATCCCGACAAGCGCTATCCCAGCGCCGGCGCCATGGGCGACGACCTCGAGACGGTGGTGCTGCGCGAGCGCTATTCGACGCGCGCGCTGGCCCGCAAGGCGCGCGAGCTGGCCGACCTCGAAGAGGTGCCATCGCAGGCGCAGGCGCAGGCGTCGAGCGCGATCGTCGAGGAGACGATCGAGGTCCCCGACAGCGGCAGCCTCCTCATCCCCGAATCGGGCGCGGTCGCCGTGCCGGTGCCGCTCGCCGGCTCGTCGCCGTCGCAGTCGCCGTCGGCCCCGATAGCAACCGGCGCGGCCAAGCGCCCGCCCGCGACGCCGCCGCGGTTACCGCCGCGCGTGCCGACCCCGGCGCCCGTGGCAGCGGGGAGCCTGACGTCGTCACGCTGGACCTGGATCGCGGTCGCCCTCCCCTCGGCGCTGGCGCTGGTGGTGGTCCTGATGCGGCGTCCCCCGCCCCCGCCGCCGACGCCGGCGCCGCCGGCGACCGTCCACGTCGCGCTTGATTCGACGCCACAGGGGGCGACGGTGACCGCCGGCGCCGTCGTGGTGAACGGCTCGGTCCAGGGTGGGCACAGCCTGGGAGAGACGCCGTTGCTGCTCGACTTGCCGCGCGGATCGGCGGCGGTCGAGGTCGTGCTGACCAGGGACGGATTCATCCCGCTGCCGTTCAAGGTGCTGCCGCACCAGGATCGCGAGGTGCTGGCGCAGCTCGAACACCTGCCGCCACCACCCCCTCCGGTCGTGGAGCCAGTCGTCGCGCTCGTGCGGCCGCGCCGCCGGTCCGCCGCCTCCAGCGCGGGCCGGACACCGCTGGCGACTCCCGGCGCCCGCCCACCCGTCGCCGGCTCGACGCCGACCGCCCCCGCGCGCACCGTGGCCGTCGGTCAGCCGCGAACGCTGATCCCCGCCCCCGCCGCCCCTGCGGCGCATCCGCCCGCCAGCGCCTTGCCGATCATGCGCCGCTAGTCGCCCAATGTCGTCCCCTTAGGCGCGGCGCGCGGCGATGGCAAATCCGGTCCCCTCTCCCGTCCTCGGGAGAGGGCTAGGGCTGAGGAGTCTTCGACGGTCGGCTTGACTGAGCAGCATTGCCGCTCGGAACGGCGGCTCAGGGCGAAGGCGCGGGCGACAACGCAGGGCCGGTCGTCGCCTTGCGGGTGGCCGCCTCGACGGCGCGCTGATGCTGCAGGTGGCTCTCGAGCTGGCTGTTGTTGCCGAGGCCGTTCCCCTGCAGCAGCTCGGCGGTGTCGTTGCCGCCCAGCTTGCGCACCACCGCCACCGCGTCGCGCCGCTGGTCGGCGCCCGCCGTTCGATAGAGATCGATGAAGTCGGAGACCAGGCCGCTGCGCTGGGTCGGGTCGAGGGCCGCCGCGCGGTCGGACAGCGCGAGCTCGACGACCGACGCGATCACGACTTCGCGCGCGCGCGGTCGCGTCTCGGCGAACATCTGGTCACGTCCCCTGCGGACCAGCGGGCCGCTCCAGACCGACGACACCGCGGTGACGACGTCGCGCGCGAGCGGATCGGCCGACGGCGCCAGCGGCGACGCCTCGACCGCGGCCAGCAGCGCGGCGAGACGCACCATCGGTTGGGGCTCCGCGGCCAGCGCCCCCAGCACGACCCTTCGCGCCGGCTGCGCCCCGGGATCGCCGGCCCAGGCGGCGAACGCCTCGATCAGCAGTCCGGGGTTGCCGCGCGCGCGGCGCACGAGATCGGCGGCCTCGTCCAGGTGTGGCGTGCCCGCGCCGGTACCGGCCGCGTCGCCGCTCGGCCCGCCGGGGTGCGGCGAGCCGCCCTGCGCCAGCGACGACGATCGCGCGCGCGCCGACCGCCGCGCGCGCGCCAGGCCGCCCACCACCACCACCAGCGCGACCAGCATCGACGCCAGCGCGACGATGATCCAGCTGGGGCGGCGCGTGGCCGGGCCGTCGGCCGGCATCACTCCAGATCGCGCGGGTTGAGAAACAGCGACGTCAGCGAGACGGCGCCGTGGCCGGTCTGCGGGAAGTTGGACGCCGTCGGATCGGCCGGCTGCAGGGTCGACGCGGTGTCCTCGGGCGGGTAGAGCTCGATCGTGTTCAGAAAATCGATCACCCACAGCTGGTTGTCGCGCGACAGCGACGCGTAGATGTCGCGCGAGAACTGCGCATCGCCGCCGTGGCGCAGGATCGCCTGCTCCAGGGTGGCGCTGCGGCCGTCGTGACCGTAGGGCGCGGTCGTCGCCACGCCCCACAGCGGCGTGGTCATGAAGGTCTGCTGCAGCGACCCGTCGAAGTTCCGCTCGTAGAACGCCGAACCCAGATCGTGCCGCTTGAGATCGGTGAAGAGGTTGCGCACCAGGTAGCCCCCCGCCGCCGGCGGCTGCAGCGGCGGCAGGCCGCGCGGGCCGGGCGCGGGGACGGCGGGCGTCGCGACCAGCGAGGTGACGGTGGCGAACAGGCCGTTGAACGGACCGCCGTTCACCGGATCGAACACGGTGTCGACGTCGACGATGCGGCGGTCGCGATCGATCGGCAAGTTGGGGACGTGACAGGCCGCGCAGCCGATCTGGGTGAACACCGCCCGGCCGAGCTGCGCTTCAACGCTGACCTGGCCGATGGCGGGCTGGAAGCTGTTGAGCAGGTAGTTCTCCAGGTAATCGACGATCGCGACCGGGATCTCGTTGCTCTTGCCGTCGCCGTCGCCGTCCTGGGCCGCCGTGCTGACCGGCGGCGCCGGGAATCGATCGATGCGCCCGTCGAGCACCATGCCCGACGGCGTGGTGACCCGCCCGCCGCGCGACGCGTTCAGCAGATCGACGTCGGGCGCCTCGAGGCCCATCTCGGCCTTGAGCTCGCCGACGACCATTTCGCGGATCGAGATCGCGCCCCCCTGCGCCAGGAACGGCCGCACGCGCAGATCGGTGGCGATCCCCTCGAGGGCCGAATAGTCGATGCTGCCGCTGGGACGAACGGTGATCTCGCCGTAGCTCAGTCCCTTCTCGGAGAACATCCCCACCGTCTGCGCCATGCGCGTGCTGCGCGCGAGGGCGATCGCGTCGGCGCGGATGGTGCGCAGCTCGGCGGTGACCTCGTCGGCGAGCATCTCCTGCAGGCCCAGGCCGAACAGGTGGCGCGCGTCGCGGCTGTCGGGGCGAGTGAATGTGTTGCCGCCGTGGCCGGCCGAGCCGCGCGGGCGGCCGTGGCACCCGGCGCAGGAATCGGCGAGACCGGCGCCGATGTTCGAATCGGCGGCGATGTTGCCCGTGCGCTGATCGTCCCACAGCCCGTCGCGCAGCAGGAACTTGCGCTGAAAGACCTGGCGCCCGCGGCGGACCGCGCGGAAGGGATCGCGGCCGATGATGTACAGCGACGAGCCGGCGGTGGAGACGTCACCGCGCCCCGCACCGATCTCCCCGGCGAAGGTCTTGTGGATCCCTTCGTTGACGAAGTTCGGTGCCTGAAAGACATCGCGCAGCTGCGCGTGCGCGACGCCGGGCAAGGCAGCGAAGACAGCGATGATCGCCGCCGCGCTCAGGCCGAAGAGAACGGCCGCGCCGGGTCGCCGGAGGAATCCTGGGATTCGGAATTGGATGAAGGTCTGCTTGAGCCGCATGACACCACCTTCCTTTCACCACGTTCCTCCGCATCCCAGCGCCGGCCTCACGCCGCATCGCTTCTCGACGGAGCAGCGGGACTGTATCGCGATTCCGGGACCGCCGAAAGGCCGCCGGGCCATGGCGCCACCGACGGAAAGTTCCGCGCCGCGTCGCCTGGTGCGTCATTCGGTGCCGGCGCTCAAGTTCTGACCGTCGCGACCGAGATGCCTTGTGACGCTGTCCGCCGGAGATCCCAGCGGCGCCGATGCTCATCCGTCACCATGCCGAAGCTCCCTGACTGCCAGACCCTCGCCGCCCTGGTTTCAAACGTGACCCGCACCATGTGCGGCGTCAGCTTCGTCCCGGGCGACGCGATGGAGCGTGGTGAGTCGATCTGCCGGCAGATGGTCATGATCCCGCTGCGCGGCGACCCCAACATCGTCGTCGTGGTCGCCTCCGACGCCCGCGGCAGCCGGGCGCTGGGCGCGGCGTTCTTCGGCAGGCAGCCGGCCGAGGTCACGCAACCGATGGTCGACGACGCCATCGCCGAGCTGCTCAACATGGTGGCGGCGCAGATCTCGACCGCTCTCGGCTCGACCCATCAGCTGGGGCTGCCGACCCGCACGACCCTGCCCGAGATCGCGGCCGGCGGCGGGCTGCGCCTCGACGATGCCGCGCTCATGCACAGCGAGGGCGCCATCGATCTCGGCCTGTGGATCCTCGAGAGCCAGGCGGCCCTGTCGGACAAGCCCGGCGCCTTCCGCTCGCTGCTGCGAAAAATGGGCGTTCAGCGCTAGCGTCCGGCGATCACAGGCTGCTCCAGCCGACGCCCAGTCCCAGCAGGCGCGAGATCGAGACGCCGAAGGCGACACGCCCCCGCTTGTCGATGACGGACCATAGGCCGGCAGCGGGCCCGCGCTCGGTCACGGCGTGCGGGTAGAGGTTCAGCGATACGAAGTAGTCCTCGATGTCGGTCACCTGCACCGACGCCAGCAGTGAATCGCGTCGATCGAGGAACGCGGCCGCGGTGCGCGTGAAGACCACGGTGTTCACGACCCGGTTCGTCGATTGATTGACCAGATGGGTCGCTGCGCCACCGACGACCGCCGAGACCGCGTACTGATCGGTGATCCGAAACGACAGCCCGCCGGTCGTCGCCTCGCCGAACCAGCTGAACAGCCGCAGCCGCGGGTAGAACGGCAGCGCCCAGTGCGCGGCGAAGTAGTTGCCCTGGTTGTGCAGCTCCCCGTGCGGGAGGGTGAACGATGGCTGCAGCGACCAATCGGAGACCACCACCTGTCGGCTGAAGAACCGATTGGGCGCGTCGAAGCTGAACAGGATCATGCCGGCGATGTCGAAGACGTAGATGTCGGCGATCGCGTCGGTGTTGCGGCCCACGATGCCCTTGTTCTCGATGCTCTCGTTGACCAGCGCCGCCGCCATCAGCGTCATAGCCGACCAGACGTGCGGCAACGGCACCGCGTGATCCTGAAACCACTCGGCGAGGGCGGTGTAGGTCATGCCACCGCCGATGAGGTGCAGCGAATAGTTCGGCGCCCAGCGCGCTGTGTCCGAGGTGAAGCTGAGCGGAAAGATCTCTTGCGTGAGGAACGTCTTCCAACCGAGCTCGCCGATGCTGGCGAAGGGGTGCGACAGGTTGTCGAGCACGTTGCCGGTGTTGAGCCGATAGTGCTGGTTGAGCACGTTGCGGGTGGCGACGTGATCTTGAAGCACGTCGTAGCCACGGTTCAGAAACACCCACAGCGGGCTGTACAGCGACTGGGTCCCGTAGTCGTAGCCCTGATAGAAGTAGCGCGGCGGTGGTTCGGACGAAGTCACCGCTCCCGTCGGTGCGGCGAGCACCGACACCGGCTGTTCCGCGTGCCCGGCGCGCGCCCCGGCGAAAGCGATGGCCCCGAACGCGGCCCAAGCGAAACGCCATGACGCCAGAGACGCCAAAGGTCGGATTTTCAAAATCTCGGACCTTGGCTTCGTGGCGTCTTGGCGTTTCACCGACCAGATTGGGTTAGAGGCGCTGGCTGGCGTCGTCGGCGTGAGCGACGCTGATTACGAACGAGAACCGCGCGCCGCGCCCCGGCGCCGTCTCGACGTCGATGCGCGCGCCGTGCGCCTCGATGATGGACCGGCTGATCGCCAACCCCAAGCCCAGGCCGCGGCCGTCGGACTCTTCGCCCTGCCAGAAGCGATCGAAGACGTGCGTGACCTGATCGGGTGTCATCCCCGGCCCGTCGTCGCTGACCGAGAAACGAACCCCGTCGGGCGCGCGCGCCACCGCCAGCGTGACCGCCGGCTCGACACCCCCGAACTTGCCAGCGTTGGTCAGGAGATTCAGCAGCACGCGCACGATCCGCACGCGATCGATGCGGACGTCGGGCAGACCGGCCTCGCACTCGATCCGCAGGCTGACGCGATCGCGGCCGGCGATCGGCCGGTAGACCGCCGCGGCCTCGTCGACCACGGCGTCGGGGCGTTCGATGGATGGCGCGAGGTGCAGGCGGTCCGCCTTGACGCGCACGACGTCCATCAGGTCCTGGATCATGCGGTCCATGTGCCCGATCGAGGTCCGGATCGGGTCGAGCACGCCCCGCGCCGCGGCGTCGCCCCCCTCGCACAGCGCCTCGACCCGCAGGAGCACGCCGTGCAGGGGATTCCGCAGGTCGTGAGCCACCAGCGTCAGCACCTCGTCCCGCGTCGCGAGCGCGCGCTGGCTCTTTTCATGCTGGCGGCGCAGCGCCTCCTCGGCGCGCCGCTGCTCGGTGACGTCGCGCAGGACTAGCGTCAGCAGCGTCCGCCCGCCGGTGACGACGCGGGTCACCGATGCCTCGGCGACACGCTCCTCGCCGTCGCGGCGAAGCGCGCGCATCTCGCGCCGTTCGCACCGCTCGTCAAGCCGATGGGCCATCCCCTCGCCGCCGCTCGGGCGGCGCACCAGCTCGCGCGCAGCGTCGCGTTCGTGCGGCGGGATCAGCGTGTCGAACGGACGACCGAGGACCTCGGCGCTGGCGTAGCCGAACAGCGCCTCGGCGCCCTGGTTGAAGAAGGCGATGCGCTGATCCTCGTCGGCGGCGACGATCGCATCGCCCGCCATGCGCACAATCCCTGCCAGCTCGGCCTCCGAGAGCGGCCCCGCTTCCCATGAGCGGGGCGTGGCCGGCGGGGTCTTTTCCGGATCGCCGCGCGACAAAGCCGGTCCAGTTTGCGCCAAACCCCGGGCGATTCATACATTTTGCTGGAGGAGCGACCTCAACAGCGGCGGCGCACCCGCGCTCGAGCACCTCCGGTTCGTGCTACTGCTAGGAGCGCGCCATCGGTCCGAGCGCGCCGAGCGCCGTGAGCGAGGTTCCGAGCCCCGGCGTCACGCCGCCGCGAACCAGGTGCCGCCGCAGGCCGATGATCTCCCGAAAGCGAATCACCTTGGCGCGCATCACCTCGAGCTCCTCCTCGGAGATCGGAGAGAACCCGCCGGCGATGTCCTGCGCCGTCGGAAAGCGCGATCGCATCTCGCGCCATTCGCCGCGCGCGGCGGCGCTGACCAGCTCGAGCCGGGGCTCTATATCGAGGCTCAGGAGGTTCAGATCCTCCAGTAGCCGGCTCGTGATCGGGGTCATCTTGAATCGCAACGTAGCCTCCTTGGGCCTCTCAAATGTGGAACCCCGCCGTCTCCTCCACACCGCCAGAACTTCTCGATGAGGCAAAGACCCGACCAATCTTGCGGGGTAGAAGATCGGCGCGGTGATTGTACCAGCCAGTCTGGGGACGCTCTAAAGAAATGTCGCCTCGCGAAAAAGAAAATTGCGACGATTTAGGGGCAGTTTCGCGAAAATGGAACGGGCGCGCATCGGACGGGTGACGAAGGTCAGCCGTCGACGATCCGGCCCGCCGGCCCGCCGGCCCGCCTGCAGGCGGCCTCCGCGACCTGCGGCTGCGGCCTGCCGCAGGCGCCAGGACGGCGCGCGGCGGAGGCGCGGGGGTCGGCGGGTGCCCGTGAGCGCTATCAGCTGCCTCAGCCGCACAAATAGCGTACTCTCCGCTATCGATGGGCCGTCCCCCCCGGTTCGCGTCGAGTTGGATCTTTCTTGTCGCAATCACTTGCGGTGGCCTCGCTTGTGGGCGCTCTGATCTGTTCAGCGCGCGCGGCTGTCCTGCGACGGATCCCAACTGCCGCCAGCCCAACGGCGGCGGCGGGTTCGGCGGGGGCTTTGGCGCCGGTGGCGGCTTTGGCGCCGGTGGCGGCTTCGGCGTCGGTGGCAACGGCGGCCGCTTCGGCGTCGGCGGTGGCGGCGGCTTCGGCATCGGTGGCGGCGTCGGTGGCAATGGCGGGCGCGGTGGCGCGGGCGGCTCGGGTGGCATCGTCGGCACCGGCGGGCGCATCGGCGTCGGCGGTGGCGGCGGCTTCGGCGTCGGTGGCGGCGTCGGTGGCGGCGTCGGTGGCAATGGTGGGCGCGGTGGCGCGGGCGGCTCGGGTGGCATCGTCGGCACCGGCGGGCGCATCGGCGTCGGCGGTAGCGGCGGCTGCTCGCCGAGCCTGCCCGAGATCTGCAACAACGGCGTCGACGACAACTGCAATGGCCGCACCGACTGCGCCGACCCGGCTTGCTCCGGTAATCGCTCGTGCGTGGTCCCCGGGGTAGAGATCTGCAACAACGGCCTCGACGACGACGCCGACAACCTCATCGACTGCGCCGACCCCGACTGCGCGGGGAACATCGCCTGCATCCCCGTCATGGGGACCGAGATCTGCAACAACGGCATCGACGATAACAACGACGGCCTCAGCGACTGCGCCGACCCCCAGTGCGTCGCCTTCCCCGCGTGCGTCACGATCGCCTGCAACTTCGACGTCGACTTCGGGACGCTCGCGGCGCATGGCGCTGACGTCACGCGCGACATGAACACCTCCGGCGCGTCCCAGGGCTACGCCACCTGCGTCGCCCCGGGCGGGCTCGGGCGCGTTGGACGGTTCATGCTCGGCTCGCCCGCCGATGTGCGGGTCGACATCACGCAGGCGACCGGTGGGGCCCACGCGGTCTCGATCTTCCGCGCCGGCACCAACCAGGCGTGCGACCAGAATCTGGTCGCCTGCTTCGACGCCGGAGCCAGCAGCGCTACGCATACGTTCTCGGCCCTCGGTCCCGGTACCTACTGGGTGGTGGTTGAATCGCATCCGGGCACCCAGGGCGACACCAAGGTGCGCCTGTCGACCGGATCGACGACGGTGGCCGAGATCTGTAACAACGGCGTCGACGACGACGGCAACGGGCTGATCGACTGCCAGGATCTTTCCTGCCAGGGGACGATGGTCTGCGCGCTGAACCAGTGTGTGCCCGATCTGGCGGTTGGCGCGCTGGTGCTGAACGGACCGGCCCGCACGGTGTCCTTCAACACCACCGGCGGCGCGAACCGCTACCAGCCCACCTGCGCCGGCTCGTCGACCGCCGGCGACGAGACCATCAGCTTCACGCTGCCGGAAACCGGGCAGATGCTGCTGGACTATTCGCAGGGCACCGGCGACCACCGGTTCGCGCTGTTCGTCGCGCCCGGGCCGGGGCTGGCCTGCGACACCACCCAGCTGCGCTGCCCCGTGTTCACGGGTGGGCCTCAGGGGGAGATCGCCTACGGTAATCTCGCCGCGGGTCGCTACATCCTGATCGTCAAAGCGCGGGCTCAGGCCCAGGAGGGCCCGGTGACCGTCACACTGAGAGGGCTCCCGAATTCAGGGGTCGAGCTTTGCACCAACGGCATCGACGACGACGGCGACGGGCTGATCGACTGCGTCGACCCCGATTGCTTCGGCGTCGCCGGCTGCTCGCAGACCGCCTGCATGCCCGACGTCAACCTCGGGTCGCTCGCGCCCGGACAGAGCGTGAGCCAGGTCGTCGACGTCACCGCGGGGCAGGACCTGTACCAGACCAGATGCGGGCGCGGGGACGGCAAGGAGCGCGTGCTGCGATTCACCGCGACGGCGCCGATGGGGCTCGGGATCTCGTGCACCGAGACCGGATCTCAGGTGCTCGAGCTGTCGCAGCAGATCGCCCCGCTCGACGCGTGCAACGCCAACGTGCTCAACTGTGCCGATCCCAGCATCTTGCCGTTCGGCTGCAACTTCATCATGCCGGGGCTCCAGCCCGGAACCTACAACCTGATCGTCGACGGCTTCCAGAGGGGCAGCGAAGGGGTGGTCAACTTGACGCTGACCGGCGTCGCGAACGCGACCGAGATCTGCGACAACGGCATCGACGACGACGGTGACGGCGCGATCGACTGCGCCGACCGCACCTGCGTGACCTCGCCGCTGTGCGCGCCGCTCGCCTGCCGCCCGGACCAGTCGCTCGGGTTGCTGGCCCTGAACGGCGTGCCGGTGCAGGTGATCGTGCAGACCACCGCTGCCGGCGACAACCAGCAGACGATGTGCGCGTCGGGGATGGGCGGCCAGGACGCCGACGTCGACTTCACGGTGCCCGGCACCGCGGATCTGTTGATCGAGTGGGCGCAGTTCGGCAATCACGACCTGGAGCTGTTCGCCGACGACGGCGCGCTGTTCGCGTGCGACGCGGGCGCGTCGCTGGCCTGCATCGCCACCGGCGGGGCGCTCAACGGGCAACAGACGATCACCCGCGTTCCGGCCGGCAAGTACCACCTGGTGGTCGACGCCGACGCCGTCGGCGACGAAGGCGCGATCGGCCTGCGCATCACCGGCGTGCTGTCGCCTTAGAACCTGATCGGTCAAACGCCAAGACGCCAGGACGCCACGGTCCGAAGTCTTGAGAGTCCGGATTTGGCGTCTCTGGCGTCATGGCGTTTCTTCTTATCCGTTAGGTTTGCCGATTGCGGCGATTGTGCATACCTTGAAACAGGTATGCGATGACCGATGGACGACCCCGGCGCCGCGCCACGAGGCGCATCGCCTACGGCGTCGGGGCGGTGTTCGCGCTGCTGATCGTGCTCGCGGCGCTGGCGCCGGTGATGATCCGCGGGACGCGCTTCGGCACCGTCGTCGGCTGGATGCTGCCGCCGACGCGCGGCACGATCACCCTGGCCGGCGGTCGCTGGGGCTGGGGCGCCGTCTGGGCGCTCGTGCGCGGGCGCGCCGCCCCGCTCTCGCTCGACGGCGTGCGCGTCACCGACCCCGAAGGGACCGAGGTGCTGCGCGCCGCGCACATCACCGGCGCCGTCGAGCTGACCCGCGATCACACGCGGCTGGTGCTGCACGACCTGCGGGTCAGCGATGGCGCGTGGCGCTTCGCCACGATGAAGGGGGCGCGCGACGTCGGCTTCCTGGCGGCGTTCCAGTCGGCGCCGCGCAAGCCGGCGGCGCGACCGCGCAAGGCGGGCGGCGGCCTGTCCGCGTTCGTGATCGCCGGCGCCGAGCTCGATGACCTCGACACCACCTTCGATCTTCCTGCCTGGGGCCTCTCGCTGCCGCGCGTGCATGCGCGCGGCAGCCTCGCCCTCGGCGCCGAACCATCCCAGTCGGCGTCGGCGTCGGCGAATCCGCCGCGCGCGACCTTCACCTTCGAGGTCACCGACGCCGATCTCCGAGGGGGCGGCCTCCTGCGCGTGCTCAACGGACGCGCGCGCGTCGAGCTCCCCTTCTCGGCGGGACGGATCGCGCGCGTCGCCACGACCGCCGCCGCCCCCGACGCCCTGCAGATCCAGGCCAGCGACGTCGCCACCGGGCGTTCGCGCCTGGCGCTCGCCGGCTCGTTCACCGGCATCTATGGCGCCAGCCGGCCGCGCCAGCCGGCCGGGATCGATCTGCACGCGCGCGTCACCGACGCCGCCGACGCGGCCCGCGCGGTGTGGGCGCGCCGTTCGCCCCCGATCCTGGCGGGCGTGTCAGTCGCCGGTCGTGGCGCCGATCTCCAGCTGACGTTTACCGGGCCGCTCGATCGGCCGACGATCTCGGCGGCGGCGCGCGGCTTCGACCTGGGGCTGCGCGATCTCGCCTTCAACGGCGTCGGCTTCGACCTGACGGTCCAGCCGGCGACCGCGCGCGCGCGGGTGGCCGGCCTCACGTTCACCTCGCCGGGCGGCGGACGGCTGACGCTCGACGCCGAGGTCGATAGCCTGCTGGTGCGCGGGGCGCTGGCGCTCGACCGGTTCTCGACAGCGCCCTACCTGCCCGGCTTCCTACGCCCGCTGGTGGGCGGCGTCCTCGACGGCCGGCTGCGCGGCGCCCTCGATCTCGTCGGTCGCAGCGCCTCGCTCGACGAGCTGGCGCTGACGCTGGCGCGCCCGCCGGGTGGCGGCGGACCAAGAACGTTGCGCCGGTTGCGATTCACCAGCGCGGCGCCGGGCGACGCGCACGCGCACCCGTCGACGCGCGCCAGCGACCACCCGCCGATCGCGCCCGGCACCGAGACGTTGCGTATCTCCGGCGCGCGCTTCGCGCACGGAACGCTGATCCTGCCCACCGTCAGCGGCGCCTTCGCGGGCGGCCAGATCTCGGCGCGCGCGCGCATCGTCCTCACCGACGCCGCGGGCCGGTTGCGGCCGCCAGTGTTCGATGTCGACGTTCGCGCGCGGCGCATCTCCGTCACGCGGCTCATCGGCACCAGCTTCGCCAGCGGGGTGTTCAGCGTCGGCGCGCACGCGCGCGGGACGCTCGATGATCTCGATGTCGACATCCAGGTCCCGGCCGACCAGACCCTGAGGGTCTTCGGCGAACCCTGCCACCTGCCGAAATCGACCGTCCTGCACCTCGACGAACAGGGGCTGGCGATCCCCGACTTCCGGTTGCGCGGCACCGACGAAGCCGAGCTGGTGATCGGCGGCCGGATCAGCCGCGCGGGCCAGCTCGCGCTCACCCTCGACCTGCGCGCTTTTCCGCTCGGCAAGCTCCCGGTGCTGGCGGAGGCCGCCCTCCCCTTCTCGGGCCAGGTCTTGGGCCGCCTGCGCGCCTCGGGCCCCGCCCTCGCGCCCCGGCTCGAGGGGGAGATGGCGATCGAGCGCGCGGCGTTTCGCGGGCGGCCGCTGGGCGGCGGCCGGCTGACGATCACGCCGCGGCCGCAAGGCGCGATCCACGGCGCCGGGCAGGTGGTCGAAGGGATCTCGCTCGACGGGATGCTGACGCCGCGGGGCGACGGCGTGCACGCCGTCGCGACCTTGCAGCTGCGGGATGCGCGCCTGGATCCGTTCTTGCCGATCCCGGCGCGCGCCGGCGGGTTGAAGGCCAGCGGGACGGTCTCGGGGACGCTCGAGGCGCGCATCGCCCCCGGCCAGCCCCCCAGCCTCGACGGACGGCTGACCGCGCTGGCCATGGCGGTGACCGGACCGATGCAGCTTTTGCCCGGACTCGGCAAAAGGGCGACGGCGACGCCGACGAGGACGACCACGCCGACGCCGACGCCGACGGGGAAGACGCAAACGATCGAGCTGCACGCGGTGAGCGAGGTGCGGCTGTCGGCGCGGGCGGGCGGTGGGCCGGTTCGCGTCGAGCCGGCACGCTTCGCCAGCACCCTCGGCACGATCGAGCTTTGGGGGGAATCCGCAGACGGGAGGGCGCACGCGGGCGCGCGCGGGCGCCTGCTGCTGGCGCCGGCGGCGGCGCTCACTGGACCCTGGCTCAGCCGCGTCGCCGGCGCGCTCGACTTCGAGGTCGCGGCCGACACAGCGGTGGGACGCGGCGCCGCGCCGCCCGTCGTCACCGGCACCGTTCGGGTCGCCGCGCCGCTCGCCTTTCGCCTCGCGGGCCTCCCGTTCGACGCGCGCGTCGCCTCCGGCGAGCTCCGCCTCGCCGGCGACGGGATCGCGCGCGTCGATCTGCCGGTCACGCTGGGCAGCGGGACGCTGAGACTCGCCGGAACGATCACCGCGCCGCCGCTCACCGGCGCAGCCCCGCACATGGCGCTCGATCTGGCGGGCGAGCTCGACGCGCAGTTGCTCGCGCTGATGGCGCCGGGCGCCGTCGCCTCGGCGCAAGGGCGCGCGCGCCTCGACGCGCACCTCGAAGGCCGCCCCGCGCGGCCCACGCTGCGGGCGCGGCTTCGACCGGGCGGCGTCACGCTGGCGTTGCGCGCGCTACCGGCGCTGCCTATCGCTATCGGCGGCGGCGCGATCGATCTCGACGATCACGCCATGACCGTGCGTGATCTACACGTCCGGGTCGGGCGCGGGGGCGGGCTCGCGGGCGGCGCAGGGCCCAAGATCGACGCGGCGATCGACGTGATCGTCGGGGGCACTGCCGATGGCGCGGCGACGCTGGAGATGGGATCGACGCTCGACCCTCGGCCGGCGCGCGTCGCCCTGCCGGTGCGCGGGCAGGTCAACGCGATCCCGGTCGCGCCGGTGGTCATCGACGACGCCAGCTTCGCGTTGCGCCTCGACGGCGACCTGTCACGAAGCGCGCGGCTCGCGGGCGAGATCACCATCGTCAAAGCCCACGTGCCGCGCCAACGCGCCAAGGCACCGACGGCGGCGCCGACGGCGGCGGCGTCGTCGGCATCTCCCTCCTGGCGATCCCGTCCCGAGCTGGCGCGCGTCGCGCTCGACATCGCCGCCCACTCGAGCGGCGGCGCGGTCACCGTCGAGGTTCCCCACCTGCCCGACGTGACGGTCGACGTCGACTATCGGGTGCGCGGCACCGCCGCCAAGCCCCAGGTGTCGGGTCATTTCGAGGGCGCCGATCTCTGGAGCTCGTTCGCGCTGCTGCTGCGGCGCATCTTCCAGTGAAACCTGGACAGCAAGAAAGGACGAGGCGATCCGCCGCCGACGCCCCTCCCCCGACGAGCCGAGGCGCGCGAAAGATCTTTCGGACGCCGCCCCGGTGCGCGATGATTCCGCGGTGCGAGCCTCATTCACGCACAGCTGAACACCAGCCAGATAGCGGCAGATCCAGAATCACGCGAGAGACCACTGGGAGAAGGGTTGTCGAGGAATCATGGAGCGTTTTGGATTGAAGGAGGTGTCCCCCGGTCAGTTCCGCGTGCAGTGCCCCTACCGTGGTCTGGCGCTGCTGCGCCACGCGATGTACTCCAAGGGCTCGGCGTTCAGCAGTGAGGAGCGCGCCCGCTTCGGCATGGAAGGGCTGCTGCCCGCGCACGTCACCACGCTGGAGCTGCAGGCGCGCCGCGCCTACCAGATGATCCAGCGCAAGACCGACGCGCTCGAGAAGTACATCGGTCTCGCCGCCCTGCAGGATCGCAACGAACTTCTCTTCCACCGCGTGCTGCTCGACCACCTCGACGAGTTCATGCCGGTGGTCTACACACCGACCGTCGGGCGCGCCTGCCAGGAGTTCAGCCACATCTTTCGCCGCGCGCGCGGCATCTGGATCACGCCCGAGCACCGCGGCCGGATCTACGACGTGCTCGGCGGCGCGCCGTTCGAGGATGTACGCCTCATCGTCGTGACCGACAACGAGCGCATCCTCGGCCTCGGCGATCAGGGGGCGGGCGGCATGGGGATCCCGGTCGGCAAGCTCGCGCTCTACACCACCGTCGCCGGCATCCCGCCCTGGCAGACGCTGCCGCTCAGCCTGGACGTCGGCACCGACAATCGCAGCCTGCTCGACGACGACCTCTACCTCGGCTACCGCGCGCCCCGCCTGCGCGGGCCGGAGTACGCGTCGCTGGTCGACGAGCTGGTGCACGCCATCCGCCGGCGATTCCCGCGCGCGCTGCTGCAGTGGGAGGACTTCAAGAAGAACAACGCCATGCGCCTGCTGGAACGCTACCGGCGCGAGCTGCCGTCGTTCAACGACGACATCCAGGGCACGGCCGCGGTCGCCGTCGCCGGCATCGTCGCCGCCACCCGCGTCACCGAGATCCCCCTGGCCGAGCAGCGCGTGGTGCTGCTGGGCGCGGGCGCCGCCGGCGTCGGCATCGCGCGACTGATCCGCCACACGCTCGCGCGCGCCGGCGTCGCCGGCGAGGCGCTGACCCTGGCGACCGCGAGCCTCGACAGCCGCGGGCTGCTGGTCGACGACCAGCCGATCGCCGACGAGCACAAGCGCGACTTCGCCTGGCCGGCGGCGCTGGCCGAGCGCTTCGGCCTGGGCAGCGGCCAGCCGCGCGATCTGCTCGCCGTGGTGCGCGCGCTCAAGCCGACGGTGCTGATCGGCACCTCGGGTGAGCCAGGCGCATTCACCGAGGCGGTGGTTCGCGAGATGGCGCGCCACGTGCGCCGGCCGGTGGTGCTGCCCATGTCGAATCCCAACAGCAGCTGTGAGGCTTCGCCCGCCGACGTCCTCGCCTGGACCGACGGACGCGCGCTGGTGGCGACTGGAAGCCCGTTCGCACCGGTCGAGTACGGCGGGAAACGGATCGTCATCGGCCAGGGCAACAATGTCTTCGTCTTCCCGGGCGTCGGCCTGGGCGCGATCGTCGCCGAGGCAAGCGAGGTGACCGATTCGATGTTCGTTGCCGCCGCCGATTGCCTGGCCGGCGAGGTCAGCGCCGCGGATCTCGCGAGCGGCAGCGTGTTCCCGGCGATCTCGGCGATCCGCCGCGTGACCGCCCGCATCGCCGAAGCGGTCGTGCGCGCGGCGCGAGAGGCCGGCGTGGCGCGGCGCGCGCTCGACGACGCGCAGATCCCCGACGCCGTTGCGGCGGCGATGTGGGAGCCGGTCTACCTGCCGATGGACGCGGTGCCGCCTGCCGGCGCTGCGCCGTGATCAGCGCGCGCTGGTCGCGGCGCCGGCCACGGGCGCGGCCGCGAGCCAGCCGTGGAAGCGCATCCACTCTTCGCAGCGCTTCGGCCACTCCGACGTCGGACCGAGTCCGGCGCGCAGACCGAACCCGTGCGGTCCCTTCTCGTACAGATGCATCTCGACCGGCACCCCCGCCGCGCGCAGCGACTGGTAGAAGAGCAGCGAGTTCTCGACCGGGACCGATTGATCTTCCTGGGTGTGGGCGATGAAAGCGGGCGGCGTCTCCGAGGTCACGTGCCGCTCGACCGATAGCCCGTTGATCAGCTCTTCCGAGGGGTGCGCCCCGATCAGATTGGTGCGCGAGCCGCCGTGCGCGAAGGGCGGCCGCATGCTGATGACCGGATAGGTGAGCACGATGAAGTCGGGGCGGGCGCTGACCTTGTCGAGCGCCGCACCGGTGCGTCCTTCGGGCGCGTTGTACAGCGTCGCGGCGCTGGCCGCCAGGTGGCCGCCGGCCGAGGATCCGAAGACGCCGATGCGGTGGGGATCGACGCCCCACTCGGCAGCGTGGGCGCGGACCAGGCGCACCGCGCGCAGCACGTCGAGCAACGGCGCCGGGTGCTGGTACGGGGCGACGCGATACTTGAGAATGAACACCGTCACGCCGACGCCGTTGAGCCAGCGCTGCATCTCCGACCCCTCTTTGTCGACCGCCAGGCGCGCGTAGCCGCCGCCCGGGCAGACGATCGCCGCCAGCCCGTTCGCCGTCCCGGGGGGCGGGGTGAACTTGCTCAGCGTCGGGACGTTGACGTTGTAAACCCGCCCATCCTCGACATGCTCTTCCGGCGCGCCCTTCTGGCGCAGCGGCACCCCCTCAGGCCAAAGGTCGATGACCACCGGCGCCGCCGACGCTACCGGCGCCGCGGCGGTCGCGGCGCGCGGCAGAAACGGAACCGCCACCGCGGCGAGCAATCCCAGCGCCCATCGAACAATTGCCATCCCCCGAACCAAATCACAGCGGCCCGTCTCGTGTCCATTACACGACGTACGCGGACAGGAAGAAACGCCACGACGCCAGTGACGCCAAAGGCCGAATTCTGAAAGGCCAGAGCGTGGCGTCCTGGCGTCTTGGCGTTTGACCGACCAACCCTTGTCCGACGGTCAAACGATCAGATGCTGCCGCACGATGTCGTCGTTCAGCTCGGCGATCGCCCCCGTCGCCACCGTGCGCCCGCGATCCATCATGCAGAAGGTCCGCGCCACCCGCCGCGCGAACGGGAGCTTCTGCTCGACCAGCAGCACCGCGATCCCTTCATCGTTGAGCTTCTTGATGACGTCGCCGATCTCGTGCACGATGTTGGGCTGGATCCCCTCGCACGGCTCGTCGAGGATGATCAGCTTCGGGTCGCTGGCCAGCGCGCGCCCGATCGCCAGCTGCTGCTGCTGTCCGCCCGACAGATCGCCGCCGCGCCGCGCCAGCATCTTTCGCAGCACCGGGAACAGCGTGAAGATCTTCTCGGGCAAGGTGCGCGCCCCCTTGGCCGCCAGCCCCACCTTCAGATTTTCCTCGACGGTGAGGTCGGCGAAGATCTCGCGCCCCTGCGGCACGTAGCCGATGCCGAGGCGCGCCCGCTTCTCGGGCGCGAATGCCCGCCAGCTCGTGCCCGTCGAACTTGATGCTGCCCGAGCGCGCCGGCAGCAGGCCCATGATCACCTTGAGCAGCGTCGTCTTGCCGACGCCGTTGCGGCCCATGAGGCAGACGCAGCCGCCCGCGGGCACGGTGAGCTCGGCGTCCCACAGCGTGTGGCTGCCCCCGTAGAACTGATTGACCTTCGAAATCTCGAGCACGTCGCTTCCCCTCTGTGCCTTCGCTTTTCCGTCCTACGTCCCCAGGTAGACCTCGCGCACGCGCGGGTGGGCCTGGATCTCGTCCATCGCCCCCTCGGCCAGCACCGCGCCCTTCGTGCAGCACGGTGACCTTGCGCGCGATGCTGCGCACGAACTGCATGTCGTGCTCGACGACGACCACCGTGTGCTGGCCCGCGAGGCCGCGCAGCAGCTCGGCGGTGCGCTCCATCTCGGGTTGGGTCATGCCGGCGACCGGCTCGTCGATCAGCAGCACCTGCGGCTCTTGCGCCAGCAGCATCCCGATCTCCAGCCATTGCTTCTGGCCGTGCGCCAGCAGCCCGGCCGGCCGATGGCGCAGCTCGCTGAGACCGACGATCTCCAGCACCTCGTCGATGCGCGCGCGCTGCGCGCTCGACATGCGCGTGAACAGGTTGCGCCAGACGCCCTTGTTGGCGCGCAGCGCGAGCTCGCAGTTCTCGAACACCGTGTGGCCCTGGAACACCGTCGGCCGCTGGAACTTGCGCCCCACCCCCATCTGGGCGATGCGACACTCGGGCAGCTGGGTCAGATCGTTGAGCCGGCTGCCGAGGTAGACGTTGCCCGGTCGTCGGCCGGGTCTTGCCGGTGATCACGTCCATCAGCGTGGTCTTGCCGGCGCCGTTGGGGCCGATCGATGCAGCGCAGCTCGCCGCGATCGAGCATCAGCGTGATGTCGTTCAGCGCCTTGAATCCGTCGAAGCTGACGGTGACGTTCTCGACCCAGAGCGCGAGATCGTGCGGGCCCAGGGCCGGCGCCCCCGCTTCGGATGATGTCGTCGCCGCTGCCGTCATGACTCACACATGGGGCACCCGGGAAGCCTTGCCCGCGGGCGCCGCAACCGATTCCGCCCCAGCGCCCAGGTCGTCGCCGGCCTTCTCGCTGGCAACTCGCTGGCCGTCTGGGCGTGACAATCCGCGCGCCGTCGACCGCCGCGGCGACGATCGCCGCGGGACTCAATCCCGCCGACTTGACCGCGACCTCACGATCGACGCCGCGCGCGCGCGCCACCGCGCGCCGCGCCATCGCCCACAGCCCGACCAGCCCCTGCGGCAGAAACAGCGTCACCACCACGAACAGGCCGCCCAGCACGTAGAGCCACGCCGACGGAAAGGCCGCCGTGAGCCAGCTCTTGGCGCCGTTGATGAACCAGGCGCCCACCAGCGCGCCGACCAGCGTGCCGCGCCCGCCGACCGCGACCCAGATCGCCATCTCGATCGAGTTCGACGGCTGCATCTCGCTGGGGTTGATGATGCCGACCTGCGGGACGTACAGCGCGCCCGCCAGCGCGCACATCACCGCCGACAGCGTCCAGACGAAGACCTTGTAGTTCGTCGATTCGAACCCGCAGAAGCGGGTCTTGAGCTCGGCGTCGCGGATCGCCGCCAGCACCCGGCCCAGCTTGCTGGTGACCACGAAGCGGCAGCCGATGTAGACCAGCAACAGCGTGATCGCCGAGATGACGTAGAGCGCGAGCTTGGTCGACGGCGCCTGCAGCGGGAAGCCGACGATGCGCTTGAAGTCGGTGAGACCGTTGTTGCCGCCGAAGCCGGTGGCGTTCTGGAAGAACAGCAGCATGGCGGCGTAGGTCAGCGCCTGGGTCACGATCGACAGGTAGACGCCCTTGATGCGCGACCGGAAGGCGAAGTAGCCGAAGACCAGCGCCAGGAAGCCGGGCGCCGCCAGCGCCATCACCATCGCGAACGGGAAGCTCTGGAAGCCGCGCCAGTACCAGGGCAGCGTCTTCCAGTCGAGGAAGACCATGAAGTCGGGCAGCGCGCTCCGATAGACGCCCTCGCCCGCGATCGACCGCATGAGGTACATCCCCATGCCGTAGCCGCCCATGGCGAAGAACAGCGCGTGCCCCAGGCTGAGAATGCCGGCGTAGCCCCACACCAGATCCATCGCCAGCGCCGCGATGCCGAAGCAGATGAACTTCCCGAACAGCGGCACCAGGTAGTCGGGGAAATGCAGCGGCGACGAATCGGGCAACGCGTTCAGGAGCGGGATCAGCACGCCGCCCAGCGCAGCGACGACCACGACGGCCAGCCAGGCGCGCCGCGAGTGAATCTGCAGCAGCCGATCGCGCACCGGCTACGCCTCCACCCGGCCCTTGATGGCGAACAGCCCCTGCGGGCGCCGCTGGATGAAGATGATGATGATGCCGAGCACCGCGATCTTGCCCAGCACCGCGCCGGCGACCGGCTCGAGGATCTTGTTGATCACGCCCAGCCCCAGCGCCGCCGCGACCGCGCCGGCCAGGCGTCCGACGCCGCCGAGCACGACCACCATGAATGAATCGATGATGTAGCCCTGCCCCAGCTCGGGACCCGACGTTGCCGAGCTGCGACAGCGCGACGCCGCCCAGGCCGGCGATGCCCGAGCCGAGCCCGAACATCCAGGCGTCGATGCGCGCGGTCGGGATTCCACAGCACGCCGCCATGCCGCGGTTCTGGGTCACGGCGCGCACGTACAGGCCCAGCCGGGTCCGCTGCAGCAGGAACCAGACGCGCGCTGGACACCAGGATCACGAACACCACGACGCCGATCCGGTTGTACGGCAGCACCAACCCGTGGGCCAGCTCGACGCCGCCCGCGAGCCAGTCGGGATTGGCGACGGCGACGTTCTGCGCGCCGAAGATCAGGCGCACGGTCTGGATCAGGATCAGGCTGATGCCCCAGGTCGCCAGCAGCGTCTCCAGCGGACGGCCGTACAGGTGCCGGATCACCGTGCGCTCGAGCAGCACGCCGACCGCGAAGGTGACGGCGAAGGCGACCGGGATCGCCACCAGCGGATAGAAGCTGCAACGCGCCGGGCGCGAGCTTCTGAAACACCGTCTGAACGGCGTAGGTCGAATAGGCGCCCAGCATCAGCATCTCGCCGTGCGCCATGTTGATGACGCCGAGCAGACCGAAGGTCACGGCCAGCCCCAGCGCCGCGAACAGCAGCACGCTGGCCAGGCTGACGCCGTAGATCAAGCTGCCGGCGGCGCTGATGAGACGCTGCTGCGACATCACCGACTCGACGGCGCGCGCCGCCGCCGCGCGAACGCGCGCGTCGGGCTCGTTGAAGGTGCCCTCGGGCGTACGGCCGGCGATACGCTGCAGCTCCGCGAGGAAGGCGTCGTTGCCGGTGCGTTGGATCAGATCGACCGCCGCCAGCCGCGTGTCGGCGTTGGAGCTTTGCAGATCGACGCGCGCCACCGCGAGCGCCAGCGCGGTATGCACCTTGGCGACCTTCTCCTTGTCGAGCGCGCGGTGAAGCAACACCGCCGCGTCGGGCGAGCTCGCCTTGGCCAGCTCCTCGGCGGCTGCCAGCCGCAACGATTCGTCGGGCGAGCCGAGCTCGAGCTGCGCCACCACCGGCAGCGCCACGCGCCGGATCGAGTTGCTGACCTCGACCTCGTGCAGCCCCGCCGGACGGCCCCCCGGACTTGGCGTCAGCGGCTGCAGGGTGATCGCGTCGCAGACCTCGCGCTTCTTGCTGTCGTAAACATAAACCTGGCCGCCGCTGTCGGCGCGCAGGCGATCGTCGGTGAGCGCGTCGAGCGCCGGCACCGCGCGCGGATCGCCCAGCGTCGCCAGCTTGTTGATGCTCTCCTCGACGCGCTCTTCGGCCGGAGCCGCCAGACCGCGCAGGGCATCCTCCAGCTCACCGGCGTGAACGGTGCCGGCGCCAAGGGCGGTCGCGAGAACGACCACCCCCAGCGCCGCACGACCCGGCGGTAGCACAGTGCAAATTCCCATCTGGCTACCGCCGCGGTTACTCACTGCTTCGCCGCGACCTCGCCCGCTGCCCCAAACTTCGGTGCGGTGCAGTTGCCGCAGACCCACGGATAGGTCCAGTCGGCGACCTTCTTGGCGCTGTCGGGGATGAACGGGCTCCAGGCCTGCGCGCGGATCGGCCCGTCGGTCTTCCAGACGACGTGGAACTGACCGTCGGCCTTGACCTCGCCGATGTAGACCGGCTTGTGCAGGTGGTGGTTCTTGGCGTCCATCTCGATGTCGAAGCCCGACGGCCCCTTGAAGTGCTGGTAGCCGATCGCCTGGCGGACGGCGTCGACGTTGGTGGTCTTGGCCTGCTCGACCGCCTGCGCCCACATGTGAATGCCGATGTAGGTCGCCTCCATCGGATCGTTGGTGACCCGCTTGTCGCCACCCGGCAGGTTGTTCTTCTTCACGTAGGCCATCCACTTGTCGATGAACGCCTTGTTGACCGGGTTGTCGATCGACTCGAAGTAGTTCCAGGCGGCCAGGTGGCCGACCAGCGGCTTGGTGTCGATGCCGCGCAGCTCCTCTTCACCGACGGAGAAGGCGACGACCGGGATGTCCTGGGCCTTGAGCCCCTGGTTGGCGAGCTCCTTGTAGAACGGCACGTTCGAGTCGCCGTTGATGGTCGAGATGACGGCGGTGCGCTTGCCGGCGGCGAACTTCTTGATGTCGGCGACGATGGTCTGGTAGTCGCTGTGGCCGAACGGCGTGTACTTCTCCATGATGTCGGCGTCGGCGATCCCCTTCGAGTGCAGGAAGTAGTTGAGGATCTTGTTGGTCGTGCGCGGGTAGACGTAGTCGGTGCCGAGCAGGACGAACCGCTTCGCGCCGCCGCCCTTCTTGCCCATCAGGTACTCGACGGCCGGGATCGCCTGCTGGTTCGGCGCAGCGCCGGTGTAAAAGACGTTGAACGACGACTCTTCACCCTCGTACTGCACCGGGTAGAACAGCAGGCCGTTCAGCGACTCGAAGACCGGCAGCACCGACTTGCGCGACACCGACGTCCAGCAGCCGAAGGTCACCGCGACCTTCTTGTTCTGGATCAGGTCGCGCGCCTTCTCGGCGAACAGCGGCCAGTTCGAAGCCGGGTCGACGATCTCGGCCTCGAGCTTGCGGCCGAGCACGCCGCCCGCCTCGTTGATCTCCTCGATGGTCATCAGCGCCACGTCCTTGAGCGACGTCTCGCTGATCGCCATCGTGCCCGACAGCGAGTGCAGGATGCCGACCTTGATCGGTCCCTTGTCGTCGGCCGGCGCGGGTGCAGCAGCCGCGGCCGGCGCCGCCGCCGGAGCCGCGGGGGCCTCCGCCGGCTTGTCGCACGCCGCGAGGAGCGTCCCCATCGACGTCACGGCCAAAAGAACGTTGATTGAATTGCGCATCATCTTCACCTCCCTGCCTTTTGTTTGTTTGAAAGCGTTTTTGACCGTGCTCATCGCAGACCGCATTAGAAGAAGATCGCCTGGGCGCCGAGCTGGATCGCGTTGCCGGTGATGGTGGTGTCCCCCATTAGCATGGTGGGGGGGATCTTGGTGTAGCTGTACGTGGCGAGGACCCGGAGCGCCGGCCCCTTGACCAGGTACGAGATGCCCGCGTCGAAGTTCATCGGCTTCGGCATCCCGTCGCCCTTGATCTTGAACCACTGGTAGCGGGCCATCGGCTGGACGTTCCCGACGCCCATGGTGCCGGTGGCGAACGCCGCCAGGATGTACGCGGAGTCGCTCAGGCCGCCGTCGGCGACGTTGTAGTGGTAGTAGGCGCCTTCCGCCGTGAACCAGCCACCCCCGGGGACCTTCTTTTCCAGCAGGACGTCGGCGTTGACCTCCGAGTAGTTCTTCCCGCCGCCGGTCGCCTTCTGATACTGACCGCCCACGCCGAGCGAGAGCATGTTCTTGTCGCCGAAGAAGCTGGCGTTGCCCCAGAAGCCTGGCTCGGTATCCCACAGCGCCAGCCGGACGCGCCCCGAGTACAGGGGGCTGGTGCCGGCGTCGCCGTTGTCAAACACACCCGCCAGGTAGGTCAGCTTGTTGCTGGCCAAGTCACCCCACACCACCGCGCCGTTGTTCCGTCCGAATTTCCCTTCCGCGGGCAAGTAGAACTGCGTCGTGGGGCCGACCGAGAGGATGCCCGGGTAGTTCCAGGGGATCATGAAGAAGGGGCCCGACGCGTTGGCGCGATCGACCGGGACCAACAGGTGCCCGGCCCAGAGGTGAAAGGCATCATCGAAGTCGAACTGGATGATCGCGTCTTCGATGGCGGCACTCGGGTTGCCGAAGCTGCCGAAGCCCGCGGAGTCGGCGTTCAGGTTCAGCGTGACCCCGACGTTCTTGTGGATCTTTCCGCCGGCGTGCAGCTCGACGTAGGCGGCGCTCATGCTCCAGTCATTCAGCTTCTTGGGATCGCTCGATCCCTGGAAGGTGCCCCCCACCCGCGCCCAGGCGCCGACGTCGATCGGCGGAAGCACGTCGGGACGGCTGGCCGGCATGGCCTCGGCCGCCGTCGGTGGCTTGACCTCCGTCGCCACGATCGGCGGCGGCGGCACGGCTGCGGGAGGCGGCGCCGCCACGGGCGCGGCCGGAGGTGCAGCGGGGGGGGCAGCCGCTTCCGGTGTCTGGGCCAATGCGGGCGCGGCCCACAGGGCCAGCGCCAGGCTTAGAGTAGTGGTTTGCGTTGTCCATCGTGCACCTGCACTGCCGTCTCTCATGCTCTTCCTGTCTCGTGATTGCCGGGATACACCACGGCCGTATAAAGCAACGCCCTCCCAAAATGGCCGGGTGGCTCCCCATCACCGGCCGACGGCAATCACGTCATCGTCTGGCCGGTGTCTCGTCTTCCGACGTCTATCTGACTTCTCTATCTGACTGGTCTATCTGACTTGGGCCGACGATATCCGACCCATGTAGCCGAACTGTTTCCGGCTCATCAGTGTTTCGTAAAATCGACAGCGCCCCTGCTTTTTTGACTTGCGAACCGCAAACCCGAAGTTACGAAGAATTCTCGTCGCCGAAAAGTCCAGGAAACGCGGGCCAACCTATAAGGGGCTGCATGATCAGACCCCACTTCCAGGTTTCCAATGTGTCCCGTCGTTCTCGCTTCATTCGCTTCTCTCTCCTGTTTGCCGTCGCCGGCTTAGCAGCGCTCGGCGCGCTGGTCGGCCAGGCGAAGGCCGCCCCGCCGACCACGGTCGGCTTCATTTATGTCGGACCGAAGACCGACTACGGTTACAACCAGGCGCACGCCGAAGGCGCGGCCGCGCTGGCCAAGCTGCCGGGCGTGAAGATTCGTGAAGAGGAGATGGTCCCCGAGACCGTCGCCGTTCAGAAGACGATGGAGAGCATGATCAACCTCGACGGCGCGACGCTGCTGTTCCCGACGTCGTTCGGCTACTTCGATCCGCACATCCTCAAAGAGGCGCAGAAGAACAACAAGGTCACCTTCCTTCACTGCGGTGGCCTTTACGTTCCGGGCAAGCACCCGGAGAACGTCGGCAGCTACTTCGGTTACATCGACGAGGCCCAGTACGTCGCCGGCATCGTCGCCGGTCTGACGACGAAGTCGAACAAGCTCGGCTTCATCGCGGCCAAGCCGATCCCCCAGGTTCTGCGCAACATCAACTCGTACACGCTCGGCGCCCGATCGGTCAATCCGAAGGCGACCACCAGCGTGATCTTCACCGGCGACTGGTCGATGCCGGTCAAGGAGGCCGAGGCCGCCAATAGCCTCATCGATCAGGGCGTCGACGTTCTCACGTCGCACGTCGACTCGCCCAAGGTGCTGACCGAGCTCGCCGAGCGGCGCGGCGTCTTCGTCACCGGTTACCACGCCAACCAGAGCGCGCTGGCGCCGAAGGGCTACTTGACCGGCGCCGAATGGAACTGGGGCAAGGTCTACAAGGACTACTTCGAGTGGCTGCAGGCCGGCAAGACCTACCCGCACCTGCTGCGCGGCGGCCTCAAGGAGGGCTTCGTCAAGATGTCGCCCTACGGCAAGGCGGTCTCGGCGACGACCAAGAAGAAAGCCGACGACGCGAAGGCCAAGTTCATGGCGGGCACGATGGTCATCTACAAGGGGCCGATCAAGGACAACACCGGAAAGGTCGTCATCGCCGCCGGCACCGAGGAGAAGCAGACCGACGTGGCGCTCGAGAAGATGGACTATCTGGTCGAGGGCGTGGTCGGAAAGACGCACTGACAACCGCTTGCTTCGCTCGCTCGCGGGAGGGCTAGGCCCAATGCCGGTTGGTTGAACGCCAAGACGCCAGGACGCCACCGTCCGAACTTTCGAACATCCGGCCTTTGGCGTCTCTGGCGTCGTGGCGTTTCGCCAGACCTCCCAACGAAACTCCCAAAAGAAGGGATTGATATAAAGCATGGGCGTCGGCGTGAGTCTCGAGCCGAGTAAGGTTGTAACGGCGCCGGTGGCGCGGGTGGCGCCGATCGCGGAAGTGGAGGTGGGACTGGGGGCGGCGATTCGGGGGGCGGTTGGTTCGTTCGTCGTCCCGGCGGCGGCGTTCGTGGTGGCGTTGCTGCTGTTCGGGATCTTCATCGCGATCACCGGCCGCAACCCGCTGGCGGTCTACTATCAGATGTACCGTGGCTCGTTCGGCACGGCGTTCTCGATTCAAAACACGCTGGTGCGCGCGGCGCCGCTGATGCTGACGGCGCTGGCGACCGCGCTGCCGCTGCGGCTGGGGCTGGTGGGCCTTGGCGGCGAGGGGGCGATGGTCCTGGGTGGGCTCGGCGCCGCCGCGGCCGCGGTCTTCATGACCGGCCACAGCCCGATGGCGGTCAAGTGCGCGATGCTGGTGGCGGGCGCTACGGTCGGCGGGCTCTGGATCGCCTTCGCGGGGGCGTTGCGCGCCTACCGGGGCGTCAATGAGACCATCTGCACGCTGCTGCTCAACTACATCGCGATCGCGCTGCTGAATCACATCGTCGAGGGGCCGCTGCGCGACCCGGCCAGCCTGAACAAGCCGTCGACGCTGCCGATCGGCGACGACAACATGATGGGCAACCTGCCCGGGATGGACGTGCACTGGGGGCTGGCCTGGGGCGTGGGCGCGTGCCTGCTCACCTGGGTGCTGATGAACCGCACCACCTTCGGCTTCGCCGCGCGCATGGTGGGCGGCAACGTACGCGCCGCCCTGCTCAACGGGTTGCCGGTCGGCCGGCTGATCGTCGTGGCGACCTTCATCGGCGGCGTCTGCGCCGGGCTGGCGGGATCGATCGAGGTCGCGGCGATTCACGGCACCGCCAACGCGTCGCTGGTGACCGGCTACGGCTACACCGGCGTGCTGGTTGCGTTCATCGCGCGCGGCAATCCGCTGGCGGTGATTCCCGTCGCCCTGCTGCTGGGTGGCATCGGCGCCAGCGGCGGGCTCCTGCAACGGGTGTTCGATCTGCCCGACGCCACCGTCAACGTGTTGCAGGGGATCCTCTTCATCTCGATCCTGTTCTCCGAGACCTTTTATGGGCGCAGCCTGAAAGAGCTGGGGCTGTTCAAGCGGCGCGCCACGCCGCCGGCGCCGCCGCCGGCGCTGCAGAAACAACCCCCGGCCGTGGAGGGCGCCGTATGAGTGACGCAGCCGTCAGCACCGGCGCCGCCGGCGTCGCCCTGGCCGTGCTGGGCGGCGCGATCCGCATCAGCACGCCGTTCCTCTTCGTCAGCCTCGGCGAGTGCGTGACCGAGAAGAGCGGCCGCGTGAACCTCGGCCTCGAGGGGACGCTGGTGATGGGCGCGATGGGAGCGTACGGGATCTCTTACCTGACCGGGTCGCCCTGGTTGGGCGTGCTGGCCGCCGGCACGGTCGGCGTGTTGCTGGGCGCGCTGCACGCCTGGCTGTGCGGCCGGCCGCGCGTCAACGACATCGCCGTCGGCATCGCGCTGATGCTGTTCGGCGTCGGCCTGGCGTTCTTCCTCGGCAAGCCGCTCATCGGCCCGTCGGCGCCCCACCTGCCCTCGATCCCGCTCGGCTGGTGGAGCCGGTCGGCGCAGGTCCGGTCGGCGCTGCAGATCAACGTGCTGTTCGTCGTCGGCATCGGTATGAGCTGGGCGGTGCTGTACCTCCTGAAGCGCACGCGCTGGGGCCTGGTGATCCGCACCGTCGGCGAGAGCGCCGACTCCGCGCGCGCCATGGGCTACGCCGTCGGGCAGGTGCGGATGCTGGCGACGATGGCCGGCGGCTTCCTGGCCGGCGTCGGCGGCTCCTTCCTGTCGCTGTTCTACCCCGGCAGCTGGAACGAAGGTCTGTCGAGCGGCCAGGGACTGATGGCGGTCGCGCTGGTGATCTTCGCGCGCTGGAATCCGATCCGCTGCCTGTTCGCGTCGCTGCTGTTCGGCGGCGCCAGCGCGCTCGGCCCGGCGCTGCAATCGGTCGGCATCACCTCGGGCTACTACCTCTTCAACGCCGCGCCCTACGCGCTCACGCTTGGAATCATCATCGCCACCAGCTCGCGCGATCGCGCGCTCGCCGGGCAGCCGGCCGAGCTGCGGATGGCCCGCTAAGGAGCAGCCGACCATGTCCAACGCGACCACCCCGAAGTATGTCCCCGCCGAACCCTATCGCTGGCCCTGGAACGGCGATCTCCGTCCCGCCAACACCACGCTGATCGTCATCGACATGCAGACCGACTTCTGCGGCAAGGGCGGCTACATCGATCAGCTCGGCTACGACATCAACATCACGCGCGCCTGCATCGCGCCGATCCAGCGCCTGCTCGAGAAGCTGCGCGGGCTCGGCTATCCGATCATGCACACCCGCGAGGGGCACCGCGCCGACCTCGCCGATCTGCCGGCCAACAAGCGCTGGCGATCGCGGCAGACGAAAGGGAACGAGGGGCTGGGCATCGGCGACGTTGGACCGTGCGGGCGGATCCTGGTGCGCGGCGAGCCGGGCTGGGAGATCATCCCCGAGCTCGCGCCGCGCGCGGGCGAGACCATCATCGACAAGCCGGGCAAGGGATCGTTCTGCGCGACCGACCTCGACCTGATCCTGCGCCAGCGCGGCATCAGCAACATCATCCTCACCGGTATCACCACCGACGTCTGCGTGCACACGACCATGCGCGAGGCCAACGACCGGGGCTACGAATGCGTGCTGCTGGAGGACTGCTGCGCGGCGACCGACCCCGGCAACCACGCCGCCGCGTTGAAGATGATCAAGATGCAGAACGGCGTCTTCGGCGCCGTCTCGACGTCCGGCGCTCTGCTGGAGACGCTGTCGTGACCGCGGCGCTCGCCCTCGAGGCGAGTGGCCTCACGAAGAGGTTCGGCGCGCTGACCGCGCTCGACACGGTGTCGCTGAAGCTGCGCCCGGGGACCGTGCACGCGCTGCTGGGCGAGAACGGCGCCGGCAAGAGCACGCTGGTCAAGTGCATCATGGGCTATTACCAGGCCGACGAGGGCGTGGTGCGCGTCGGCGGCACCGACACGTCGATCAAGAGCCCGCGCGACGCGGCGGCGCTGGGCATCGGCATGGTCTATCAGCACTTCACGCTGGTCGACAACATGACCGTCACGGAGAACCTGGTGCTGGCGCGGCGCAATCTCCCCTTCGTCTTCGACTGGAAGGGCGAGCACAACGCCGTGGGCGAGTTCATGGAACGCATGCCGTTCAGCCTCGACCCGGGGCGTCCGGTGCGCACGCTCGCCGCGGGCGAGAAGCAGAAGCTGGAGATCCTCAAGCAGCTCTACCTCGGCAGCTCGATCGTGATCCTCGACGAGCCGACGTCGGTGCTGACCCCCGACGAGGCCGACGAGGTGCTCGGGCTGCTGCGCGAGATGGCCCTCGGCGGCAAGCTGACGATCTTGATGATCTCGCACAAGTTCCGCGAGGTGATGAAGTTCGCCGACGAGGTCACGGTGCTGCGCCGCGGGCGGCTGATCGGCGGCGGCAAGGTGGCCGACCTCACCCCCGCGGAGATGGCGCGCATGATGGTCGGCGAGGACCCGCCGCGCGCCAACCAGGAGCGCAGCGACCGCGCGACGGGCGACGTCGTGCTGGAGATCCGCGGCCTGCGCGCCGACGACGACCTCGGCACGCCGGCGGTCTCCGACCTCAATCTGAAGGTGCACGCGGGCGAGATCCTGGGAATCGCCGGCGTATCGGGCAACGGCCAGGAGGAGCTGGTCGAGGTGCTGGCCGGCCAGCGCATCGCGCGCGCCGGCACGATCGTGGTCAGCGGCAACCGCTACCGCGCCAGCCGCGACGACATGCGCACCCAGCGGGTACGCTGCCTGCCCGACGAACCGCTGCGCAACGCCTGCGTCGGGGCGATGTCGGTGGCCGAGAACATCGGCTTTCGCCTGTTCGACCGCGAGCCGTTCGCGCTGGCGCGCACGCTGGTCAGCCAGCGCGCGCTGCGCAAGAACGCGCGCGCGTTGATCGCCGACTACGGCATCCGCGCGCCTGGCCCCGACGCGCCGATCGGCAGCCTGTCGGGCGGCAACGTGCAGCGCGCCGTGCTGGCGCGCGAGCTGCGCGACGACGTGTCGCTGCTGGTGGCGAGCAACCCCTGCTTCGGCCTCGACTTCGCCGCGGTGGCCGAGATCCGCTCGCGGCTGGTCGACGCGCGCAACCGGGGCGCCGCCGTGCTGCTGATCAGCGCCGACCTCGACGAGATCTTCACCCTGGCCGATCGGATCGTCGTCATGAGCGAGGGGCGCGCGGTGCACGAGGTGCCGATCGGGCAGGCCGACCTCGGCGTCATCGGCCGCCACATGGCCGGGCATGAATGACAGTCGGTTTGGGAGCCCTGCCAGGGTTCCCGAACCTCAGGCCGCGCTCTCCGATTCGGTGATATCAGTAAGACGTGTCTGCTCATCAATCGTTCGTCATCTTCGATCTGGCCGCGCGCGCGCGGCGGGGCGATTTCAGCTGGGAGCCCTACCTGCCGGGCATCGAGATTCATCGCATCTACGGCGACGACCAGGGGGGGCCGAGCGCGATCCTGCTGCGTTACCAGCCCGGGGCGCAGGCGCCCCACCATGTGCACCCGGGATACGAGCACATCTATGTCCTCAGCGGTGAGCAGGCCGACGAGCGCGGGGTGTACGGCGAGGGGACCTTCGTGGTCAACGCGCCGGGCAGCCGCCACGACGTTCGCAGCGACAAGGGGTGCGTGGTGCTGGTCGTCAAGGAACAGCCGGTCGTCTTCACCGACCATGACGCTGGCTGAGGCCCACGTCGATCCGGCGTTCGGCGGCGCGACCCCGGCCGGCCCCGCCACCAGCACCTCCCCCGCCAGCGACGCCGGCGCTGCGACGCCGGCCGCCGCGCGCGGCTGGGAGGCGGCGCTGGAGATCGGCTTCGTGGCGATGGGCGGCGCGACGATCCTGCTGCGCCACGGCCAGCGCGGGCCGCTGGCGGTGCAGCGCCCCTTCTCGCCCGAGGGGCGCGAGGTCTCGCACGTCACGCTGCTGCATCCGCCGGGCGGCCTGGTCGGCGGCGATCGCCTGCGCATCGGCGTCGAGGTCGGCCCGGGCGCGCACGCGGTGATCACCACGCCGGCCGCCACCAAGCACTACCGCAGCGTCGGCCCGACCGCGCGCCAGCAGCAGCGCCTGGTCGTCGCCGGCGGCGGCACGCTGGAGTGGCTGCCGCACGAGACGATCCTGTTCGACGGCGCCGTCTCCGAGCTGCACACCCGCGTCGAGCTGGGCCCGGGCGCGTCGTTCATCGGCATCGATCTCATCTGCTTCGGGTTGCCGGCGCGCAACGAGCGCTTCACGCGCGGCCGCTGCCGCCAGCGGGTCGAGCTGTGGCGCGGCGACCGGCCGCTGCTGATCGAGCGCGGCGACTTCGACGGCGGCGCGCCGGTGCACGGCGCGCGCTGGGGGCTGGGCGGCGCGCCGATCATGGGCACGCTGTTCGCGACGCCCGGGCCTGCCCACCGATCACCAGGCGCTGGCGGCCGTGCGCGCGCTCGGCGCCGCGCTCCCCGCCAATGACCTTGGCGCCGTGAGCCGGCTCGATCTCGGCGTCGAAGCGGGCGGCGATCTGTCGGCCGTCTGCTGCCGCTACGTCGGGCCCAGCGCCGAACGGGGCGCACATTTTCTGCGCGAGGCCTGGCGGCTGCTGCGCCCGCCGCTGCTGGGCCGAGCGGCGGTCAGCCCGCGCATCTGGGCCACCTGACCGCCAAACAAGAAACGCCAGACACACCAAGACGACACGCCAAGACGAGGACCCGACATGGAGCTGACCCCGCGAGAAAAAGACAAGCTGCTGATCTTCACCGCCGCGCTGGTCGCCGAGCGGCGCAAGGCGCGCGGCCTCAAGCTCAACTACCCCGAGGCGGTCGCTTATATCTCGGCCGCGCTGCTCGAGGGGGCGCGTGACGGGCGCACCGTCGCCGAGCTGATGACCGCCGGCACCAAGCTGCTGAGCGCCGACGAGGTTATGGACGGCGTCGCCGAGCTGATCACCGAGGTGCAGGTCGAGGCGACCTTCCCCGACGGCACCAAGCTGGTCACCGTGCACCAGCCGATCCCGGTGCCGCGCGCCGCCGGCATCGGCGAGGTGCGGGTGGCGCCCGGCACGCTGGCGCTCAACGAAGGGCGGGCCACCGTGCGGCTCGAGGTCTCGAACACCGGTGACCGCCCGATCCAGGTCGGCTCGCACTATCACTTCTACGAGACCAACCCGGCCCTGCGCTTCGATCGCGAAGCCGCGCGCGGCTTCCGCCTGGACATCGCCGCCGGCACCGCGGTGCGCTTCGAGCCTGGGCAGACCCGCACCGTCGATCTGGTCGCCTACGCGGGCGATCGCGTGGTGCAGGGCTTCCGCGGCGCGGTCATGGGACCGCTCGGTCCCGTCGATGCGGGCGCCTCGACAGCGTCCGCCGGCGCCTCCGGGCCAGCTTCGGCCGGCGCCGCTGCGCCGGCGCCGCCGAACGGGGTGGGCGCGCCATGAAGACCATCGAGCGCCGCGCCTACGCCGAGATGTACGGACCGACGACCGGCGATCGGGTGCGTCTGGGCGACACCGATCTGATCATCCAGATCGAACGCGACCACACGATCTACGGCGAAGAGGTCAAGTTTGGCGGCGGCAAGGTGATTCGCGACGGCATGGGCCAGAGCCAGCGCCCCAGCTCCGACGCCAACGTCGCCGACACCGTGATCACCAACGCCGTGATCGTCGACGCCACCGGCATCATCAAGGCCGACATCGCGATCAAGGAGGGGCGCATCTCCGGCATCGGCAAGGCCGGCAACCCCGACGTCCAGCCCGGCGTCACCATCGTGATCGGCCCCGGCACCGAGATCATCGCCGGCGAAGGGTGCATCGCCACCGCGGGCGCGATCGATACCCACATCCATTTCATCTCGCCCCAGCAGTGCGAGGAGGCGCTGGTCTCGGGCGTGACCACGATGATCGGCGGCGGCACCGGCCCGGCTGCCGGCACCAACGCGACCACCTGCACCCCTGGCCCCTGGAACATCGCGCGCATGTTGCAGGCGGCCGACGCGATCCCGATGAACCTCGGCTTCCTGGCGAAGGGCAACGCCAGCCGTCCCGAGTCGCTGATCGAGCAGGTCGAAGCCGGTTGCCTGGGCCTGAAGCTGCACGAAGACTGGGGCACGACGCCGGCGGCGATCGACTGCTGCCTGTCGGTCGCCGAACAGTACGACGTGCAGGTCGCGATCCACACCGACACGCTCAACGAATCTGGCTTCGTCGAGGACACGCTGGCGGCGTTCAAGGGGCGCGCGATTCACACCTACCACACCGAGGGGGCCGGCGGCGGTCACGCGCCCGACATCATCAAGGCGTGCGGCGTTCCCCACGTGCTGCCGTCGTCGACCAACCCGACGCGCCCTTACACCGTCAACACCGTCGACGAGCACCTCGACATGCTGATGGTCTGCCACCACCTCGACCCCGCGATCGCCGAGGACGTGGCGTTCGCCGAGTCGCGCATCCGGCGCGAGACGATCGCCGCCGAGGACATCCTGCACGACCTGGGCGCGTTCAGCATGCTGTCGAGCGATTCGCAGGCGATGGGACGGGTCGGCGAGGTCGTGACCCGCACCTGGCAAACCGCGCACAAGATGAAGGCGCAGCGCGGGCCGTTGCCCGAGGACGCCAGCGCGGGCGGCGGCCACGACAACTTCCGCGTGAAGCGCTACATCGCGAAGTACACGATCAACCCGGCGATCACCCACGGCATCGCGCACGAGGTCGGCTCGATCGCCGTCGGCAAGCTGGCCGACATCGTGCTGTGGCGTCCGGCGTTCTTCGGCACCAAGCCGGCGGTGATCATCAAGGGCGGGCTCATCGCCATGGCGCCGATGGGCGATCCCAACGCGTCGATCCCGACGCCGCAGCCGGTGCACTACCGGCCGATGTGGGGCGCGCTCGGCGGCGCGCGCCACGCCACCAGCGTGACCTTCGTGTCGCGCGCCGCGCTCGAGGCGGGCGTCGGCGCGCGCCTGAGGCTCGGCAAGCGGCTGGAGGCGGTGCGCGGAACGCGCGGCGTGCGCAAGCGCGATCTGATCCACAACGACGCGCTGCCGGTGATGGAGGTCGACGCACAGACCTACGAGGTGCGCGCCGACGGCGTGCTGCTGACCTGCGCGCCGGCGGCGGTACTGCCCCTGGCGCAGCGCTATTTCCTGTTCTGACGGAGGCCATGGCATGTTGCGTTTTGACGAGTTGATCACCGAAGCGCGCCCGCGCCGCAGCGACGGCGCGGTGACGCTGACGTTCGACGAACGGCGCCGCAGCCGACTGCGCGCGACCCTCGACGACGGGCGCGAGGCGGCGCTGATGCTGCCGCGCGGGACCATCCTGCGCCACGGCGATCACTTGCTGCGGCGACGGCGGGCTGGTCATCGAGGTGCGGGCCGCCGCCGAGAGCCTGTCGGTCGGCGCGACCGCCGACCAGCACCTGCTGGCGCGCGCCGCCTATCACCTGGGCAACCGCCACGTGCCGCTGGAGATCGGCGCCGGCTTCGTCGCCTACGGGCACGATCACGTCCTCGACGACATGGTGCGCGGGCTGGGCTTGGACGTCTCGTCGCGGGTCGCGCCCTTCGAGCCCGAGTCGGGCGCGTTCCAGCACGCCGGCAGCGGCGGCGGCCATCACCACGACGACGCGGGCAACGGTCACGACCACCACCATCACCCCCACCACGGCCAAAGCCACGGCGACGACGACGATGGTCCCCATCACCACGGCGGCTGACCCGCGCGCGTGCCTCGACCCTTTGCCGCTGCTGCGTCTGTTGCAGCTGGTGAGCCCTGCCCTGCCGATCGGCGGCTTCGCCTATTCCCAGGCGCTCGAAGCCGCGGTCGCGGCTGGCTGGGTCGCGGGCGAGCCGGCGGCGCGCGACTGGATCGGCGGCCTGCTCGCTCATTCGCTCGGCTCGCTCGATCTGCCGGTCCTGGCGCGCCTGCACGCCGCCTGGACCGCGGGGGACCCGGCCGCGGTCCTCAGCTGGAGTCGGTTTCTCGCGGCGTCGCGCGGCGCTGGCGAATTGCGCACCGAGGAGCGCCAGCTCGGCGACAATCTCGCGCGTTTGCTCGACGGGCTGGGCGTCGGCGAGGCCGGTGCCTGGGTGGCAAGCCCCGACGTCACCTACGCGGCGATGTTCGCGCTCGCCGCCTGGCGCTGGGAGATCCCGCTTCCGGTCGCGATGCACGGGCTGGCCTTCGCCTGGGTCGAGGCGCAGACCAGCGCCGCCGTGCGCCTGGTGCCGCTGGGGCAGAGCGCCGGCCAGCGCATCCTGCTCGAGCTTGGCGGGCGCGTCCCCGCCGTGGTGGCGCGCGCCTTCACGCTCGGCGACGACGACCTGGGCGCGGCGGCGCCTTCGCACGCGATCGCCAGCGCGCACCACGAGACCCAATATTCTCGCCTGTTCCGATCGTGAATCCGACCGATTCGTTCAACCAGGAGCACCGCATGACCGCGCCCGCGCCGACATCACCATCGACCTCGTCGTCCTCGTCGTCCTCCCCCGCGCCGCGCAACCGCAGCCCGCACCCGCTGCGGCTGGGCGTCGCCGGCCCGGTCGGCTCGGGCAAGACCGCGCTGGTCGACGCGCTTTGCAAGCGGCTGCGCGACGAGCTCCAGATCGCCGTCGTGACCAACGACATCTACACCAAGGAAGACCAGCAGTTCCTGATCCGCAGCGGCGCGCTGCCGGAGGAGCGCATCGCCGGCGTCGAGACCGGCGGCTGCCCGCACACCGCGATCCGCGAAGACGCGTCGATCAACCTGCAGGCGGTCGACGAGATGATCCGGCGCTTTCCCGATCTGGATCTCGTGATCATCGAGAGCGGCGGCGACAACCTCGCCGCCACCTTCAGCCCCGAGCTCGCCGACCTGTGCATCTACGTGATCGACGTCGCCGCGGGCGACAAGATCCCGCGCAAGGGGGGCCCCGGCATCACCCGCTCCGATCTGCTGGTGATCAACAAGATCGATCTCGCGCCCGCCGTCGGCGCGTCGCTGGACGTGATGGACCGCGACGCCCGCAAGATGCGCGGCGACCGCCCCTTCATCTTCACCAACCTCAAGACCAAGGAAGGATTGGAGGAGGTCGCCGCGTTCGTCGTGCGCGAGGGGATGCTCGGTTAGTGTCCTGAGCGCGCGGCCAGCGTACGGGCGCGGCCGAAGGCGTCCATGCGCCCCCAGCGGCCCGGGATGTCGAGCAGCTCGATCTTGCCCAGCGGCTCGGGGATCGCCGGATCGACGATCAGGTGCTCCCCTTCGGCGTCGAGGCCGAGCAGCGTGCGCAGGAACAGCAGCGGCGCGCCCGTCGCCCAGGCCTGCGGGCTGCACGCGGTCGGGTACTCGACCGGGTAGTGCGTGTCGGTCCGCGCGTAGCCACCGAAGGCTTCGGGCAAGCGACCTTTGAACAGATCGGCCGCCTCCAGCATCGCCCGGCTGAGCGTGGCCGCCTCGGCCTTGTAGCCGTAGCGGCGCAAACCCCACGCGACCAGCGAGGTGTCGTGGGGCCAGACGGTGCCGACGTGATAACCGATCGGGTTGTACGACCCCTCGGTCGACGCCATGGTGCGGATGCCCCAGCCCGAGAAGAGGTCGTCGCTCATCAGGTGCTGGACGCAGCTGCGCGCCTTGTCGTCGTCGGCGATGCCGCTCCACAACAGGTGGCCGATGTTCGAGGTCAGCGAGTCGACCTTGCGCTTCTTTCCGTCGAGCGCCAGCGCGAAGAAGTTGCGCTCCGGGATCCAGAAGTCCTGGTTGAAGCGACGCTTGAGCTCGGCCGCCTGGCGCTCCAGGGTGTCGGCCCAGGCCGGATCGTTCCAGATCGAACGCGCCAGCCGCGCGATCCTCATCTTGGCGTCGTAGACGTAGCCCTGCAGCTCGCAGGTCGCCCGAGGCGTGGGGGCGATCGTGCCGTCGGCGAAGCAGATCGAGTCCCACGAGTCCTTCCAGCACTGGTTGTCGAGGCCGGTCGCCTCGATGCGCCGCTCGTACTCGACGTAGCCGTCGCCGTCGCGATCGCCGTACTGGTCGATCCAGGCGATCGCGGCCCGCGCCGTCGGCTCGAGCTCGATCGCCAGCGCGCGGTCACCGCTCCAGCGTTCGTATTCCTCGAGCAGGATCAGAAACAGCATCGTCCCGTCGGCGGAGCCGTAGTAGGGCGAGTGGGGTCGCTCCTCGAACGCCGTCAGCTCTCCCAGCCGGACCTCGTGCGCGATCTTGCCGGGCTCCTCGTCGCGGAAGGGATCGAAGTTCTGGCCCTGAAGTAGCGCCAGCGTACGCAAGCTGGTGGCGGCCAGCTCGGGTGCGAATGGCAAGGCTTGAAAGCTGGTGATCAGGCTGTCCCGGCCGAAGATCGCCATGAACCACGGCAGCCCGGCCGCCGGCAGCGCGCCCGGCGTCAACGGCGTGCTGAAGCGGAGAGCCGCCAGATCGACCAAGCTGCGACGATAGATGTTGGACAAGGGGTCCCAGGTGGCGACCAGCTGGGGCGCGCCGTCGATCCAGTTGGCCAGGTCCTGGGACATCTGGGCCTGGTCATCCTCGCCGTGCTCATAGGTCCCGCGCGACCGCACGTTGGTGCTGGCGCGCTGGAACGCCGCGCAGACATCCAGCGACGTGGTCCAGGAGGACTGGGGTTCGAGGTGCAGGTGGAACCGCATACCGTCCTCGTGAATCTCCGCCGGGGTGGTCGACGAGATCACCGTCTCGCGCTGGAACTCTTCCCGCCGGTAGCCGAGCGTCAGGTGAGCGCCCTCGACCTTGCGATACAGCTCGCCCTTCTTCGCGAGCGCGTCCTTCACCTCGAAGAGATCGGCGAAATCGGCGGCGATTTCGAGACGAAGGTCCAGGTCGACCGCCTTATTGTCGTGGTTGACGACCTCCAGCTCTTCTCGAAACCCGTCGCCGACGGCGCGCCGCCGCACGATCGACAGCTTTGAGTTGACGTAGACCGTGCCGGTGGCCAGCGCCAGGAAGAAGTGAACTCTGAAGTAGGCCAGATCGTCGGCCGACAGCAGCGTTGGCCGTATCCCGTCGACCGTCAACACCCAGCGCGACAGGAAGCGCGTGTCGTTGAGGAACAGGCCATGGGTGTCGGTCGGCGACGCCTCGATGTCGCCGCGCCGATCGCTGACCACGAAGGTGTTGCCGTCGAGAATGCTCACGGTGTCGAGTGACATGTTCAACCTCCCTGCCCGGTTGCTTGGCCCGCTGCCTGCCCTGCTTGCTGATCCGACCAGTCAACCGGCATGGTCGTTCGAATGGCACGGATGACCTTTAACGCGTAGGTGAGATCCCCGCCGGCCGCGAACCGGCCGCGGAGCGCCGCCACCATCCAGTTGACCTTCGGGTCGGCCAGCTTTCGAAACTCGTCCAGGCTCTGGCAGGTGAACGTGGCCCGAAACTCCTTGGCCTTGCCGCCATCGCCGTTGCCGTCGGCGCCGATGAGCTTGGCGCTCGGGCCGGCGACCTCCAGCACGCAGGCCAGCTTGCCGCCCACCAGAACGCCGATGCGACCGTCGAGGTCGGCCGGAACCACTTTCGTCTGGGGCGCCGCTGCCGCTTGCCCCGTTGAAGCCGATGCGATGTCTTCCATGGCTCTGCCTCCTTCTTCGATAGCCGCTCAGCCCGGGTTCGGTCGGTCTCCTTTCAGAACGTAAGACTCTTTGAGCCCCGGGTGCTCCCTGTAGAAGCTCGACCGCCGCGGCGGCGCCGCGACGGTCGAGCGTCTGCTCACCGCGCCCAGCGCGCGGTGAAGGTGGCGTGCAGGCCTGCCGCCAGCCAGCAGGCCCCGAGACAGCAGAGCCACAACGCCGGCGCCCCCAGGCGCGCGAGGATCAACGACCCGATCACCGGAGCCAGCATCGTCGCCAGCCCCCAGCCGAGCTGGAAGGTCCCCTGATAGGCGCCGCGCCGCTCGACCGGCGAGAGCTGGGCGACCAGCGCCGGCGCCGCGGTCGAAAATCCGATCTCGCCCAGCGTCCAGAGCACGGTCGTCAACGCGTACACGCCGGCGCCGCCGGCGAGCGCCGTGGCGCCGAGGCCGACCCCGGTGAACGCGGCGCCGGCCACCAGCCACTGCGCGTTGCGGAAGCCGCTCAAGAAACGCAGCGCGATCGGTTGCATCACGACGATGACCACGCCGTTCAAGCCCAGCAAGAAGCCGATCTCGCTGGTGGTCAGGCCGTGGCCGCGCATGTCGAGCGGCAGCACGACGATCACCTGCACGAACGCCAGCAGCAGCACCAACTGGATCGCGGCGAACGCGACGAATCGGCGGTCGCGGAACGGCGCAAGCCACTCGCGGCCGCCCGAGACCGGGAGAGCGCGCGCCGCCGAGCGCGGCGGGCGGGTCTCGGGGACGCGGAGGAAGACGATGGCGCCATAGGCGAACGTCGTGAGCGCATCGATCACGAACAGCAGGCCGAAGCTGTGCTCGGCCAGCACGCCACCCAGCGCGGCGGCGCCCGCGAAGCCGAGGTTGATCGCCCAGTAAAGCAGGCCGTAGGCGCGCGCCCGTTGCGCGGGCGCCACCACGTCGGCGACCGCGGCCTGCATCGCCGGACGACAGATGTCGGTGAAGAACCCCAGCAACGGCGCCAGCGCGATGATGACGCCGATCGCGCGCGCGCCACCCAGCGCCAGCATCAGCGCCCCCGCGCACGCCGTGCCGAGCAGCAAGGTCGGCCGGCGGCCGATGCGGTCGGCCAGCGCGCCGCCGACCGGACCGGCGAACATTCCGCCGGCGGCGTAGAGGCTGAGCACGACGCCGGCCAGCTCGGGGCGGAGGTGCCGCTCGTGGGTGAAGTAGACCGGCAGCAAGAAGAAGACGCTGCCGCCCAGACGATTGACCAGCATGCCGCTCCAGAGCAGCCAGAAGGTGCGCGGAAGCGCGAGCAAGCCGCCGGCGCGGGCAACGCTGTCGCCGGCGCGGACGGCGGCGGCCGGGGCCGCGGACGCGGCCGCGACCAGGTCAGCAACAGGCGGCGCGCGCTCCGTGGCCGCGCGCGCTTCAGTCGCGAGTGGTCGTTGGGTCGGATTCCTCTCGGGCTCGCTCTGGCTCATCGTGGTCTCCGGCAAGAGGGAGAGGGCCGGAAGACGCGAGCCACTGAGAGCGACCCGCGGCTTTCAGCCCGGGTCGCATCGTTTCATCGTTCAGACGCGGCAGACCCAGCTTCGGCCACCCATACGGGTGACCCAACAAACGCGACGGCAGTCGCGATGGGTCGTAAGCAGTCCGAACGAGGTCACGATGAGACGAGCGTACCTGATGTCGTAGCGGACGGCAATCGCCTCCTCGCTCTGTCGCTACCGGCTGCCTGCAGGGGCCGGCGCGATGCACAAACCGCCGCTAGACTGGAAATACAATGAGCTCCCGACTTCGATACAGAGAGGTGGCCCCCGACGTCTTTCGCGCGCTCTCGGGCCTGCAGGCGCACGTCGTCACATCTGGGCTCGACGCCCGGCTCGTCGAGCTGGTCTATTTGCGGGTGTCGCAGATCAACGGATGCGCCTATTGCGTGCACCTGCACAGCAAGAGCCTGCGCGCCGGCGGCGAGACCGACCGGCGGCTCGACACGTTGGCGGTCTGGCGGGAGGCGCCGTTCTTCACGGCGCGCGAGCGGCT
Organism: uncultured Pseudomonadota bacterium; assembly: GCA_963778795.1. Taxonomy (GTDB): domain Bacteria; phylum Myxococcota_A; class Polyangia; order Fen-1088; family Fen-1088; genus DASRQZ01. The sequence goes on from CAVZVU010000002.1 coordinate 231,633, forward strand.
GGCGCTCGGGTGGGCCGAGTCGGTGACCCGTCTCGGCGCCGACCACATCCCCGACGCGCTTTACGATGAGGCGCTGCGCGAGCTGGGCGAGAAGGATCTCGTCGAGCTGACGCTGGCGGTGGCGACGATCAACGCCTGGAACCGGATGGCGATCGCCTTCCGCGCCGAACCGACGACCGTGGCCGCGGCCACGGCGGCGCCCGCGACCACGCTCTGAGGCTGGATTTCCCGCATCGGTTTGACGGCGACCTTGCTCTGCTCCTATGGTGCGCAGCGTGGATGGGTCGATGAAACCGGGGGAGCGGGGAGCGGCCATCTACCGGGTGCCGTCTGCCGCTGGAATCGTGGCACTGGGCGTTGTTGCCGCCCTGCTGACCGGCGCCGCCTGTCTGGGGCCTCGCCCCACCGGCGAGAACGACGCGGGCGCGCCACCCGGCGCCGGCGGTTCGATCTCCGGGACCGGCGGCAACGCCGCAGCGGTGGGTGTCGGCGGCAGCATCGGCGCGGGTGGCACCGTCGGCACGGGCGGAAGCGCGGGCGGCACCGGCGGCAGGCTCGGCACCGGGGGTGGCGTCGGCACCGGCGGCGCCGGTGGAATCGGCAGCGTCGGTACGGGCGGCATGGTCGGCACGGGTGGCACCGTCGGTGCCGCCGGTGCGGGCGGCGCCTTGACGCCCGCCCACCTGACGCTGCGGAGCGCGGTCGGCGGCATGACCGGCGCGATCACCATCGGCGATACGGTGTCGACGACATACATCGTGACCAACACCGGTCAGCAGACGTCGAGCGCGATCACCGTCTCGCTGCTGACCATGACCGCCGGATTCAGTCTCGTCGCCCCCGCGGCGACGCCCTGTGCATCCGGCACGACCACGCTGATCGGCGGGGGGACGTGCAACATCCAGGTGCAGTTCGCACCGGTGACCCCGACGACCGTGATCGCGATGCTTTCAGCGACAGCGACTGTCGGCGGCGCCACCGACACGTTGACGCTGACCTCGACCGGCGCCAACCCCGCGCATGGCACCCTGCGCGAGTTCCCGCTGCCCGGCAACGACCTGGCGGGCGACGTCGCATTCGGCGCCGACGGCAACATCTGGTTCGCCAACTTCGCGACCAACGAGCTCGGTCGCATGACCCCCTGGGGCGCCGTGACCGAATTCACCACGCCCACGCCCAACGCCGGCACGGGACGTCTCACCGCCGGTCCCGACGGCAACATCTGGTTCACCGAGACCAGCGCGGCCCGCATCGGGCGCATCACTCCAGCGGGGGTGATCACCGAGTTCCGCTGCCCCACCACCACCGCTCACCCGTTCGGAATCACCACCGGACCGGCGAGCACGATCTGGGTCGGCTACGAGAGCGCGACCATCGCCCGCAGCACGATGGCCGGCGTCATCACCGAGTTCCCGGTGCAAGGCGCATCTTTCACCTACGGCGTCGCCGCCGGGTCCGACGGCAACATCTGGTTCACCGACACACTGGGAAACATCGGCCGCTTCGTGATCGCGACCCAAGCGATCACCCTGTTTACGGTTCCGGCCAACACGCTGCAGCCGAACGCCCTCACCTCGGGCTCGGACGGCAACATCTGGTATACGAACATCATCGGCGGCGCTGTGGGTCGATACGTTCCCACCACGGGGGTCATGACCATCTTCGGCGCGCCCTCGAGCGGCTCGGCCCCCCAGAGCATCGTCGCCGGACCCGACAACGCCATCTGGGTCTCGGTCATCGACAAGAGAGTGCTGCGCGTGCCGATAACCACCGGGGTCGTCACCATCACGTCGGTCGCGACCCAGGGCGCCCCCGGCGGCATCGCCGCCGGAGCCGACGGCAATATCTGGGTCGCCGAAGGGACCTCGATCGGCCGCATCACGCCGTAGAGATCCGCATTTGCCTCGCCCCGCGACGCGTGCAGAGGCCGGCGCCATATCGGGACGACTTTGCTTTACCATCAGATCCGAACGACCGTGCCCAGACGTCCGACCCCGCCTAGCTGCTTCGTTGAATCTCGTCCCATCGGCGCGCCCGCTCTCATCGGCGGGTTGCTGGTCGCGACCGCGCTGCTGCCGGGATGCGGAAGCGTATCGGCGGAGCGCGGGCACGATCAGGTGGCGTCGATCGTCGAGCAGCGCACCGGCCACCCGACCGGCTGGGAGAAAGGGTCGCCCGACGGCGTGCAGATCGCCGACCGGGTGCGAGAGCTCACCGCACGTGGGCTCACGCGCGCCCGCGCGGTCGAGGTCGCGCTGGTGAACAATCCGGAGCTGCAGGCGACCTACGAGGAGCTCGGCGTCTCGCAGGCCGACATGGTCCAGGCCGGCCTGCTGCGAAATCCGGCCTTCGGCGCCGACTTCGGCTTCCGCATCAACTCGGGACACACCGACGAGCTGCGCCTGTCCCTGGTGCAAGACTTCCTGGATCTGTTCGTTCTGCCGATGCGCAAAGAGATCGCGCGCGGGCAGTTCGAGGCCGACACCCTGCGCGTCGCGCACCGGGCGCTGGAGGTGGCGGCCGCGGTCGAGAAGGCCTTCGTCGCCGCCGAGGCGAGCGTCGAGCTGGTCACCTTTCGCCGCACCCTCGTCGATGCGGCGGCGGCGGCGGCCGATCTCTCCCAGCGCCAGTTCGCCGCCGGCAACGTCAGCGAGCTCGAGCGCGCCAGCGGCGCCGCGACCTACCAGCAGGCCAGGCTCGAGCTCGCGCGCGAAGAGCTCGGGTTGCTGGAGGCGCGCGAGACCGTCAACCGGTTGCTCGGTCTGTCGGGCGAGGCGACGGCCTGGCGATTCGCCGAGGCGCTGCCGCCCCTGCCGGACACCGAGGCGACGGTCGATCACCTCGAGGCGCTGGCGTTGAGCCAACGCCTGGACGTCGCGGTCGCGCGGCGGCAGGCGGCGCTGCTGTCGAAGGCGGTCGAGATGGCGCGCAGCACGCGCTTCGTCGGACGGCTCGAGATCGGCGTCGACATGCATCAAGATCCCAATGGCCCGCGCCTGCTGGGACCGAATCTGGTGATCGAGCTGCCGATCTTCGACCAACGACAGGCGGTGATCGCGCGCCTCGAGGCGCAGCAGCGGCAACAGCAGCGGCGGCTGTCCGGGGTCGCGATCGACGCCGGGTCCGAGGTGCGCCTGGCCGAGGGGCGGCTGCGGACCAATCGCGAGATCGCGGTGCACTACCGCGACCGTCTTGCTACCGCTGCGCAGCCAGATCTCCGAACAGGCGCTGCTGCACTACAACGGGATGTTCATCAGCGTCTTCCAGCTGCTGGCGGCGAAGCAGGCGGAGGTGGAGGCGCGGCGCGGCTACCTCGAGGCGCTGCGCGACTACTGGCAGGCGCGCGCCGAGCTGGCGCGCGCGGTGGGCGGCGCGCTACCGACACCGCTGCTGCCGCCCAGCCCACCGCCCCCGTCTTCTCCGTCGTCGTCGTCGCCGCCGCCCGCCGCGCAAGGGAAACCACCACGATGAGCGAAGAATCGAAGCCCAAGTCAAAGACGGTGACGGACGACAGCATCGCGCGGACCGAGCGAAGTGATGCCACGCCGCCGCCATCGCGGCGCGCGATCCTGGTCGGCGCCACCGTCGGAGGCGCCCTGCTCGCCCGCGCCGGCGCCGCGGCGCCCGCGCCGGCGCACGCACCCGAAAAGGGTCTGCCGCCGGGACGGCCCGGCCGCGACTACCCGCCGGTCAGCGTTCCCAACGGCGCCAAGCTTCCCTGGAAGCTGGTCGACGGCGTGAAGGTCTTCCACCTGGTGGCCGAGGAGGTCGAACACGAGCTCGCGCCCGGCCTGAAGGCCCGCTGCTGGGGCTACAACGGCCGCGTGCACGGCCCGGTGATCGAGGCGGTCGAAGGGCGATCGCGTGCGCATCTACGTCACCAACCGCCTGCCGGCGCCGACGACCGTGCACTGGCACGGAATCCTGGTGCCGAACGGGATGGACGGCGTCGGCGGTCTCACCCAGAAGGCGATCCAGCCCGGCGAGACGTTCAAGTACGAGTTCACGCTGCGCCAGCACGGCACGGGGATGTATCACTCGCACCACGACGAGATGACCCAGATGGCGCTGGGCATGATCGGCCTGTTCGTCATCCACCCGCGCCGGCCCGCGCGGAAGGTCGACCGCGACTTCGCGATCATGCTGCACGAGTGGCGCATCGATCCCGGCGCGCCAGCGCCCGAACCCGAACGAGATGACCGACTTCAACATGCTGACCATGAACGCCAAGGCGTTCCCCGGCACCGCGCCGCTGGTCGTGCGCACCGGGCAGCGGGTGCGCATCCGCATCGGCAACCTCAGCGCGATGGACCACCACCCGATCCACCTGCACGGCCATCGCTTCCAGATCACCGAGACCGACGGCGGCGAGATCGCCGAGTCGGCGCACTGGCCCGAGACCACGGTGCTGGTTCCGACCGGCAGCACGCGCACGATCGAGTTCGTCGCCGACGAGCCCGGCGACTGGGCGATGCATTGCCACATGACCCACCACGTGATGAATCAGATGGGCCACGGCGTCCCCAACCTGATCGGCGTCGATCCGGGAGCGCTGGACGAGAAGGTGAGCCGAGGTCGTCCCCGGGTACATGACGATGGGCGAGACCGGCATGGGCGACATGGGCGACATGGGGATGCCGGTGCCGCCCAACAGCATCCCGATGCTGGGCGCGCGCGGAAAGCACGACTACATCACGATGGGCGGCATGTTCACCATCCTCAAGATCCGCGACGGCATCAGCAGCTATCGCGATCCCGGCTGGTACGACGCGCCCGCGGGCACAGTGGCGCGCGGGGCCAGCGCGGCCGATCTGCAGCGCGACGCCGTCGACCCGGCCCGACCACCCGCGGTTGAAGACGACGCCTGAGTCGTCGAGGACGAGGACGGGGATGGATCAACTGATCGCGCCGATCGGAAGGGGGCCGCTCCCTTGTGCCCCCACCTGCCGACAATCCCGAAATCCCAATGAAACACACTATCCTTCGGGAGCGCGCTAACCTTGGCGACCGGAGGTCCCTTGTCAAAGGTGATGCTGAAGCGGGAAGAGGCGCACGTCGTGATCCTGGGCGGAGGCTTCGGCGGACTGACCGCGGCGCGGGCGCTCAACGTCCCCGGCGTGCGGATCACGCTGGTCGATCGCAGTAACCACCACCTGTTTCAACCGTTGCTGTACCAGGTGGCGACGGCGGCGCTCGCCGCGCCCGACGTATCGGCGCCGATCCGGCAGCTCCTCTGGCGCCAGGACAACGTCACCGTGCTGATGGCCGGCGTCCAGCGCATCGAGGTCGAGAAGAAGCGCGTGCTGCTCGAAGGACGCCACCTCGACTACGACTACCTGATCCTCGCGACGGGGATGACCCATGCCTACTTCGGGAACGACCGCTGGGCGGCCTACGCCCCCGGGCTGAAGACGATCGGCGACGCGCTCGACATCCGGCGCCGGATCCTGCGCGCGTTCGAGTCCGCCGAGCTCGAGACCGGCACCGAGGCGCGCCGTGCCTGGACGACCTTCGTGGTCATCGGCGCCGGACCGACCGGCGTCGAGCTGGCGGGCGCGCTGGCCGAGATCGCCGGGCGCACGCTGGCGCGCGACTTCCGGCACTTCGATCCGCGCACGACGCGCGTCGTGCTGATCGAGGCCGGCCCGCGCCTGCTCCCCTCGTTTCCCGAGGAGCTGTCGGCCAAGGCGCGCAAGGAGCTGGAGAACCTGGGCATCGAAGTCCGCACCGGCGCGGCGGTCACCGATCTCGGCGCCGACTTCGTCGAGCTCGGCGCCGAGACCATCGCCACGCGCACCGTGCTCTGGGCCGCGGGCGTGCAGGCGAGCCCGCTCACGACCCACCTCGGCGTGCCGCTCGACCGCGCCGGGCGCATCTGGGTCGAGGAGGATTCTGTCGGTGCCCGATCGCCCCGAGGTGTTCGTCGTCGGCGATCTCATCGCGAAGACCCAGAACGGCCGGCCGCTGCCGGGCGTCGCGCAGCTGGCCGTGCAGAGCGGCCGCCACGCCGCGCGCAACATCATGTACAGCGTGCTCGGCCAGCCGCGCGCGCCGTTTCGCTACGTCGACAAGGGCTCGATGGCGACCATCGGCCGCCACAAGGCGGTGGCGCAGCTGGGGCGATTCCATTTCAGCGGGGTGGTCGCGTGGTGGTTGTGGCTGACGGTCCACCTGCTGGCGCTGGTCGGATTCCGCAGCCGGCTCGCGGTGCTGTTCGAGTGGGCCTTCTCCTATTTCACCTGGCAGCGCAAATCGCGCGTGATCCTCGAGGTGCCGCGCGAGGCGGCGTCGCACGGCCCGCCGTCAGCGGTCGGCGCCTCCGTGCGCGTCGAGGACGAGGTCCCGCGCGCCGGGGGTGTCTCTCCCCCCTCCGCGCGGCTTCGCGAGGCGGCGAACCTGTGATGCTTACCGCTGATGCTTACAGCGCGCCGAGCTCGAGCCGCTCGCCCGACGCCGACATCGACGTCGGCGGGCACCAGTAGTAGCCGCCCGACACCGGCCGCGTGAAACGCAGCAGCCCGTCGACGATCCCGTCGTCGAGGCCGAGCATGCGGCGCAGGACCCGTTCGTAGGGGTCGAGGCTGGCGGCGTAGGCCACGAAGTAGAGCCCGTGCTCGCGCACGTCGCCCCAGGGCATCGATCGGCGCACCATGAAGGCGTTGGGCTCGAAGCTCTCCTGCGCCGAGCGCTTCACGTGCGCCGACGGCGGCGCATCGGCGAGCTCTTCGTTGGATTCGTGATCCCGGCCGATGATGTGGTCGCGCTCCTGGCGCGACAGCTTTTCCAGGCGCGGTAGATCATGCACCCACTTCTGAGCGGCGACGAAGCTGCCGCCCGCCAGCCCCGGCCTGCCGGTGCACAGCGCCACCTCCGACATGCGCGCGCCCTTGGGATTCTCCGTGCCGTCCTCGTAGCCGCTGAGGTCGCGCCCGCCGGCGAACAGGAACGTCGCGACATCCTCGTCGAGACGGAAGTGCTCGCCGAGCTCGGCGACGAGCTTGCGGCTGCGGTGCAAGATCTCGCCCGGGTCGCGACCGGCCAGGAACAGCCACAGCGCCCCCTGCGTCGACGGGAACGCGCCGCCCGGGCCGCTGAGCGCCGGGAACGGGCGCAATTCGTCGAGATGCACGCCGGCCGCGCGCAGCAGCGGATCGCCGAGCCCAACGACCAGCGTGTCGTTGACGCGCAAGCTCTCGACCCGCGCCAGCGCCTCGCGCGCCGGCGCGCCGGGCACCAGCCCCAGCGTCAGGAAGCGCCCCGCCGCCGGCGGCGAAGCGAGAATGCACGACTGCGCCGCTTGCATCGGCGCACTTTACACCCGACTCGCGATCCGGCCCCCTTCCCACCGCAACCGCACACCGCCAGAAGCGCCGCGAAACCGATTCCCTTCCTGCCCGAGCGCATCAACGTCTCAGCCTACCGCACCACCAACCCCTATCTCCAAAGCTCCCGCCGTCCTCGTCCTCCTCCTCCCCCGCTGAGGCACCCGCCCCCCCTCCGCCCGCGCCCGGAATTCCACAACGCCATCAGGCATTCCCGAACAGACCGCGTCATCCGTCCACCCGCCCGCCGCGCCCCCCACCCGCCCTGTGATCCCCGCGACGCGATTGCCAGCCTGATCTGGACCAATTGATGGTACTAAACAGGGGCAACTTCCCGCCCTTGCCGCCGGGTTCCCCCCTGGGCGGAGCCCTCACGAGGAGACGCGATGCATTTCTCCCGCTCCCACAAGCTGATTGCGGCCGTCCGGACCAGATTGGTCGGGCTGCTGTTGCTGGCGCTGCCGGCGACGCTGGCCGCGTGTGACAGCTCGCTCGTGGCCGGCTCGGGCGGCCTGGGCGTGGGGGGCTCGACCGACGGAACCTCGATCGGCACGGCCGGCGGGACCGGCTCGGACGGCGCGGGCGGCATGATCGGTGGCGATTCGTCCGGCACCGGCGGAAACATCTTCATCGGGCCGACCGGGACCGGCGGCAGCGCCATCGGGACCGGCACCGGGGGCAGCGGCACCGGGAACACCGGCATCGGCGGAAGCCAGGGTGTCGGCGGGACCATCGTCGCCGGGGTTGGCGGAAGAACCGGCACCGGTGGCACGACGGGCACCGGCGGAACGCCGGGCACCGGTGGCACCCCAGGCACCGGTGGCACCCCGGGCACCGGCGGGAAAATCGGCACCGGTGGCACCCCGGGCACCGGCGGGAAAATCGGCACCGGTGGCACCCCGGGCACCGGTGGCAGCGATGACAACGGTGGCGGAGGCGAGACCTGAGCCGTGCCGTGAGGACGTGGGCTCGGCTCTCGTCCTAGCAGGTCGCTCTCCTCCCCACGGGAGCGCCATCCCCGGCTAAACTGCATCGTCGGTAAGAATGACGTTGCCCGCAGGTCTCCTCGCACTCCTCTTGATCGCGACACCTCGCGCGGTGCCGGTGGCGACCGCGCTGCGCGCGGGGACGACATCGACCAGCATGTTCCGGGCCGGCGGCGGCACGCTGCCGATCCGACTCGGGGGCCGGGGCGCGGCGTCGTCATCGGGCGAGGAAGCGCCGCCGCCGGCGCCGGACGATCGGGATCGCGAACGGATTCTGCGACTGCAGACGGCGCTGCGCGACATCGTGCGCGCGACCTTCGGCCGGCTGAAGGTCGGGCTGAGCGTGATCGAAGCTCACTCGGGCCGGGTCTTCTTCGGACGAGCGAGGACGAGCCTGATGGACCCCGCCTCCAACCAGAAGGTCCTGGCGACGACCACGGCGCTGGTGCGCCTGGGCAGTGAGTGGCGCTTCCGCACCGAAGTCTACGGCGCCGCCCCCGACGACGACGGCGTCGTCCAAGGCGATATCTACCTGCGCGGCAGCGGCGATCCGACGCTGGGCGCGCGCGAGCTCGACGAGCTGGCCAACAAGCTGGCGGCGCGCGGGGTCAAGCGGGTCACCGGCGGCATCGTCGCCGACCCGCGGCGCATCGGCGACGACGGGCCGATCACCGTCGACGACCAGCGCCCGCAGCTGAGCATCAACCGCGGCCTGGTCGTGGTGCGGGTTCACCCGTCGGAGGCCGGCGAGGCGCCCGCCGTCGTCCTCGACCCGCCGCCGCCGCCCGGCCAGCTGGGCGGCGGGGCGTCCGACTTCGTGGTCGTCAATCAGGCGCGCACCGCCGCGGGGAGCCAGCGCCGCCTGGGCATCGACGTCAACGCCACGCGCGGCACGCTGCGCATCGAGGTGACCGGCCGCATCGGCACCGACAGCCCCGGGGTCCTGGTCCGACGCCGCCTGCCCGACGCCGCGCTCACCACGGCGATCTTCTTCCGCGCTGCGCTCGCCGGCGCCGGCATCTCGGTCGGGGAGCGGGCGATGCTGGGCGCGCTTGGCCCGTCGACCGAGCTGCTGGTCGCGCACTCGTCGGCGCCGCTGGGCGTGCTGCTGCGCCGGATCAACAAGGACTCGGATAATTACGAAGCCGAGCGCCTGCTGGAGGCGGTCGGCGCCGAGGTGCAGGGCGGCCCGGCGACCACCGACAAGGGGATCGCCGTGCTGCGCGACGTGATCGGCGAATTCGGTCTCGACCCGCGCAGCTACCTGCCGAAGAACGGATCGGGGTTGGGGCACGCCAACCGCATCTCGGCGCGCGCGATGACCGAGCTGCTGCGCGCGCTGTACCTCGACCCGCGGGTCGGCCCGGAGCTTTTGCAGTCGCTGTCGGTGGGCGGCGTCGACGGCACCACGCGCAACCGCTTCCGCGGGCTGCCGGTGGCGCGCCACGTGCGCGCCAAGACCGGGACGCTGGTCGGTAAGTCCTGCCTGTCGGGGCTGGTCGGCGACGGCGACGACGTGATGGCGTTCTCGATCATGGTGCAGGGCTTCAAGTCGCGGCGCGCGCTCAGCGCCGTGCGCGGCGCGCAGGTCGCCGCCGTCAACATGATGATGCGCTACGCGCAGGAACGCGGCGGCGCGCGCGTCGACGCGCCGCCGATCGACGTCGAGCCTGCGGGCGTCGACTACGAGACCGGCGGCGGCGAGATGGAGACCGAGGACGACGTCCCCGCGGCGACCGTCCCGGCCGCCACCGAGGCGCCGCTGCGCCCCGCCGCGGTCGAGCAGCGGCCGCGCGCGCCGGTGGCGCGCCGGATCGCGCGCGCGCCCGAGGAGACGCTGAAGGCGGCGCCGCGCAAAGAACCAGCGGCGGGACCGAAGGTCGACGCCGAGCAAGGCACCGAGACCGAGATCGAGGGCGATGACGAGGCCGAGGCGCCCCACTCGGTGTTTCTCCCCTTGAACGCGCGCGTCGGCGTCGGCGGCGCGGGCGCGATCGCCGGCGGCGACGCTGCCCCCGGCGCGCGGCTGTTCTTCGACCTCGGCGGTCCCGCGCTGGGCGTCGAGACCTCGCTCTACGGCACCGCCTTTCACAGCGTCTCGGGCCCCGCCCCCGGCACCAGCTCGTGGACCCGCATCGGTGCGACGATCGGCCCGCGTTACCGCTTGCGCGCGCAGTCGTTCGCGCTCGATCTCAAGGCCTCCGTCGCTGCGGGCGCGTTCTGGGTCAAGGGGCGCGGCTACGCCGAGGACGTGAGCAGCCGCAGCTGGGCGGTCGGCGCCGGCGCCGGCGCCCGCGTCTCGCTCGAGCGCGCTGTGCTGTCACCCTGGATCGCGCTCGACACGATGATCTGGCCCGGGCGCCACACCATCGCGGTCGAGAACATCGCCGAGACCCGTTCGATCCCGTCGCTCGACCTGCTGGTGTCGCTCGGCTTCAGCCTGCGCCTGCGCTGACGGATCGGTGCGCGTCCGAACCTAACGAAACAGCTGGTGGGCGCGTGCCGCCAGGCCCCAGGCGACGGAGGTCAGCTCGTCACCGCCGGCGAGCTTGGCGGCGCCGAAGCGCTCGCCCAGGCGGCGGCGCACCGCGGGCACCAGCGACGAGCCGCCGGTCGCGAAGACCGAGTCGACGTCGGCGGCGGCGACGCCAGCGCGGTCGAGGACGCTGGTCACGACGGCGTCGATCCCGTCGAGCTCGCCGCCGATCCAGCCTTCGAACTCGGGACGCGCGATCGGCAGCGCGAGGTCGAGGTCCTCGCAGGTGAGGCGCGCGCGGGTGGCGGCGGACAGCGCCTGCTTGCTCGCCTCGACCGCCTGATGCAGCGACAGGCCCAGGTCCTCTTTCACCACGCGCACCAACCGCTCGATCCGTTCGGGGGCCAGCGCCCCCTGCTCCAGGCGATCGAGCAGGCGCAGCGTGTCGGCGTCCTTGAGGAACGACAGATGATGCCAGCGCCGCAGGCGCGAGAAGAGCCAGGTCGGAACCGCCGTGACCGCGCCGAAGGCGTCGCGGTAGCTGGTGTCGCGCCCGAGCGCCGGCGCGACCAGCGCGTCGATGATCCGCGCGTCGAAGCTGTCGCCGCCGATCGCCAGCCCGCCGGTGCCCAGGATGGCGCTGGCGTCGCCGGGCGCGACGCGCGGACCGACGCGCACCAGCGAGAAGTCGCTGGTGCCGCCGCCGAAGTCGGCGACCAGCAGCAGCTCTTCGTGATCGAGGCGCGCGGCGTAGCGCAGCGCGGCCGCGATCGGCTCGAACTCGAACACCACCTCCGAGAATCCGGCCGCCGTCAGCGCCGCGCGCATGCGCGTCACGGCGCGCGTGTCGTCGTCGTCGCCGCCGGCGCCCCAGTAGCGCACCGGCCGGCCGACGACGGCGCGCGTGCCCAGCGGCGCGCCGGCGCCAGCGCGTAGCCCGCGCAGGAACTCGGCGATCAGCGATTCCAGCGTCCAGGTCTTGCCGGCGATCATCGTGCGCGTGAAGGCCGCGCTCGACAGGTGCGACTTGATCGATTGCACCAGGCGCCCCTCGCCTTCGGTCTCGGCGTAGCGGGTGATGGCAGGCGCGCCGGCGAAGACCGTCGCGTCGGGCTCGAAGTACAGCACCGTGCGCCAGGTCGTGGTGACGCCGCCGTCGCGTCCGGGCAGCTCGGCTAGCCGCACGCTCCCGTCGCTGGCCGCCAGGCCGACCGACGTGTTGGTGGTTCCGAAGTCGATTCCAACGAAGCGGTCCGCCGCCGCCGCATCCGATTTCATGACGTCGCATGCTGGGTGCAGCGGCGCCGATTTACAATCTATCGGCGGCGGTCTATCGTATGTGAGCCGTTTGGGATGACGTCGTGCCGCCGCGCGCGCGCCCCTCGCGTCCGTCAGGCCACGTCAGTTGCAGGCCACGTCAGTTGCAAGCCACCACTTGCACGTCGTAGCTGATCGCAGGCGTCACGCCGGCGATCGACACCGAGTAGGTCTTGCCGGCCTGCGTGGTCCACCCCATCGGGATGAAGCTGATGGCGTACTTCGAACCGTAGCCGGACAGCAGCTGCGCGACGGTGACCGGCAGCGCGACCCCGGCCGACGTCACCGTGACCTGCGCGGCCGCAAGGTTGATGGTGTCGCTTTGCACCGTCCAGCCGGTGGTGTCGGCGCCGCCGCGCGTCCCGCCACCGAACACCGCCTGCAAGGGAACGATGCCGGCCGGTGGCCACGCCATCCAGGCCTTCCCCGCCCTCCCGGTGCCGGTCAGGGTCCACAGGCACGACGAACGATCCGTGCCCCCGATGCCGATCGGCCCGAGCGTATTCGACAGCAGCCAGCGCCGGTGACCGATCGTCGTCGGGTTTCCCGGGTCGGTCATGTAGAGATCGACCGACGAGACCGCGGCACCGCCCGAGACGTTGGAGTTCGACGCGCCGTCGGCGCCGGCCGCCGTGTAGCAGAGCCAGGTCGTGGGCGGCATGTGCGAGATCATGTTGTTGGCGCGCATCATCAGCGCGCAGGCCTGGTCCTCGGCGTCGTGCGCGGGATCGGTGACGACCGGTGGCAGCGCCGCCAGCCATCGATACAGATTCACCAGGCGCAGGGCGTTGGCGCGCGCCGCCGGCGCCATGTCGCCCGCCGTGCAGGAGGCGGTCGCGCCGCTCCAGGTGCCTTCGCTGAGGTCGGCGCGGTCGGCGGTCCAGCGCGCGCACACCGCGGCGGCGCCGTCGCTGCCACCCGCGCCGCCGGCCGGACTGCCGCCGACACCACCAGGGCGCGCCCCGCCCGTGCCGCCGCCCGGCGCGCCCCCGGCGCCACCCGACATCCCACCCGATCCGGTCGCCGGCGCACCGGCCGTTCCACCGCCGCTGCCCGACGTCGAGCCACCGGCGCTGCCCGACGTCGAGCCGCCGGCGCCGCCCGGCGTCGCACCGCCAGCGCCGCTTGGCCCCGAGCCACGGATCTCACCACCGGTGCAGGCCGCCAGTCCGGCGCCGAGCAGCACGGCGACGGTCGCGACGGTAGCTGCCCCGCCGGCAAGGCCGCCGCGACGTGCGCTGATCCCGGACGTGCTCGAGAGATGGCTGGTCATGTGTGCCTTCCTTGCAGAGGTTCCCCTCAAGAAGAGACGGCAATCGGCCGCAACGGCTCAAAAAAACTCCGGCTTGAGACCCATGCTGGTCGGATAAGAAGAAAACGCCATGACGCCACCGGTGCCAGGGGCCGCATTTCTTGAGTATTCCGGACCGTGGCGTCCTGGCGTCCTGGCGTCCCGGCGTTTGACCGGGATGCCGCGCCCCGGAATTTCCGGCATGCTTTCAGGGTCGGGCCGGGGCGAACGCGCCCCCCATCCGCGGCCCGCCCCCCTCGGCCATGGCTGATCTCACTGTCGTCCTCTCCTTGGTCGCCGCCGTGCTGGCGATCCCGCGGGGTCTGCGCCTGGCCTTCGGCGAGGCGGCCGACGCCCGCCGCGAGCTGAAACGGCACCCGCTGCAACGCATCGCTTGCCTGCAAACCGGCCCGGTGCACATCGCCGGGCGCGTCGTCGCCTGCGCCGCGCCGGTGGTCGCGCCGCTGTCCCGGCGGACCTGCGTGGCGCACGTGACCACGCTGTCGGTCGGCAGCAGCGCCAGCACCCAGACCCGCGTCGTGCGGCACCCCAGCGCCGAGCAGCGGTTTCTCCTCGACGACGGGAGCGGCCGGGCGCTGGTGACCGTTCCCCCGCCGCCGCCCGAGCCCCTCCCGGGAGACGACTACGACTACGAGGTCCTGCTCTCGCTCGCGGGCAGCCTGCGCGAGGGGACCGGCGTCTTCCGCGATTCGCCGGCGGTCCGGCGGCTGCTGCGCGAGTGGAAGGTCGACCCGACGATCCTCGAACCGGCGACCATCACCGAAGGCACGCTGCAGCCCGGCGACCAGATCGCCGTCGGTGGCTACGCGTCGCTGGCGATCGATCCCACCGGAGAACCAACCGCTGAGGCGACGCCCTATCGCGGGTCCCCATCCCGTTTCATGGTGACCGCCACCCGGTACTATCCGTTGCTGATCGTGAAGCGCTGACGCGCGAAAGCGGGTAACAATGGCCGCATGCAGGGTCCTGGTCGCCGGCCTGACCGCGCTTGTCGATTCGGGGCTACCGGAAATCGACCCACCGCAGCGAAGCTGGTGCGGCCACCCGCCGGCCGAATAACTTTCGGCGCGGCCCGCGGGGGTCTCGCCGTCGTCGGCGGCGCCGTCGTCGTCATCTTGGTCGGCATCGTCCTCGCCCTGAGCGGGGCCGCCTGCGGGCCCGAGATGTTCCACCAGGGGGTGGAGGGGCTCGGGGGCGCGGGGGGCGGCAGCCTGGGCGGCGGCGGCGCGGCGGGCCTGCCGGACGACGCCGACGGCGGGACGGGAGGAGGGAGCGGCGATGATGGCGGCCCGTCGTGCATGAACGGGAACGGCGGCGTCAGCGGCGACGCGTCGGTGCCGGCGTTCACCAGCTCGTGGACCTTCGACGGCCCGGGGAGCCTCCAGGGGTGGGCGCCGATCGGCCAGCCCTCCGACGTGGTCGCCGCGACGACGCTGGCGCTCGACGATCAGGACGGCTTTCCGTGCGCCGGCTCGGCGCGGCTGACCATCCCGTTCTCGACGGGAAACTCGCAGGTCGCCCTCGGGTACAGCTTCCCGAGCGGGCCGCAAAACTTTTCGGGCAAGTTGCTGACGGCGCGCGTGCGGCTCAATTCAGCCAACGCCTCGGGCACGATCATGGTCGGCCTCGCATACAAATCGATCGCCAGCTTTTACCTGTTCGCCTCGTCGGCGGTGCCGGTGATCGTCGCCGCCAACGGATGGACGACGCTGAGCCTCAGCTTCGACCACCCCGACGGCTTCGTCGACATGAGCCGCACCTATTCCGACGGCGCGATCGTCATGCCCGACCCGACGGCCGTACTGGAAATCGACGTGCTGGTCCTGACCGGTAACGCCCCCTTCACCACCACCGACGTCAGCGTCGACACCATCGGCATCAGCGACGGCTAGCGGGCGTCCCTAAAGCGGAGGCCACTAGATGGCGCAAGCGTGGCACAATTCGGAAGATGAGCGCCCCCGTCGTCCTGTATGCCGACCCTTTCTGGATCTCCCCCTACGTGTTCAGCACCTTCGTGGCGCTGCGCGAGAAGGAGATCGCGTTCGACGTGGTCACGATCGATCTCGGCAAGCTCGAGCACCGGCGCGAGCCGTTCCGTTCGGCGTCGCTGACCGCGCGCGTCCCCGCGCTTGACGACCACGGTTTCTGGCTCAGCGAATCGAACGCGATCGCCGAGTATCTCGAGGAGAGCTACCCGCCGCCCGCGCATCGTCGCCTGTTCCCGGCCGACCCGCGCCAGCGCGCCCGCGCGCGTCAGCTGATGGCCTTCTTGCGCAGCGACCTCGGCCCGCTGCGCGACGAGCGCTCGAGCGAGATGGTCTTCTACGAGACCTCGGGACCGCCCCTCACCGAGGGGGCGCGCCGCTCGGCCATCAAGCTGATCGAGGTCGCCGAGCACCTGATCCCCGCCGGCGCCGAGACGGCGTTCGACGAATGGTCGGTCGCCGATGCCGACCTGGCGCTGGCGCTGCTGCGGATCGCGCGCGATCGCGACGGTGACAGCGACCGCAGCCTGCTGCCGCCGCGCCTGCGCGCGTACGCCGCGTTCCAGTGGGCCCGCCCCTCGGTGCGCGCCTACGTCGAACACCCGAGGGAGCCCTTCGTGCCGTACAACTACGGCGTCTGACGTCATCGCTGAACGCGAGCACGCCCCAAAAATCGCCGCCCTCCGTTACGATTTAACTCTCGCGAAAAACATCGGAAATAATCCCGGGCGTATGGTCTTCCTTGAAAAGGGGACACCATGGAGACGCTGGTCGTCGACGCTGAGCCGGAACCGATTTCCATTGAACCGGATCGCACCGCGGTCGTCATCATCGACATGCAGCGCGATTTCCTCGAGCCGGGCGGCTTTGGTGAGTCGCTTGGCAACGACGTGTCGCTGCTGAGCGCCGCCGTTGGTCCGTGTCGCGCGCTGCTGGCAGCCGCGCGACGGCGCGGGATGCTGATCATCCACACGCGCGAAGGGCACCGCCCCGATCTCAGCGACGCACCACGCGCCAAGGTCGAACGCGGAGATCCCAGCGTGCGCATCGGCGCGATGGGGCCGATGGGGCGCATCCTGATCCGCGGCGAGGCGGGGCACGACATCATCCCCGGGCTCTACCCCGCCGACGGTGAGCCGATCATCGACAAGCCGGGAAAGGGAGCCTTCTTCGCGACCGATCTGCACGCGATCCTGAACAACCGCGGCATCGCCGATCTGATCGTCTGCGGCGTCACCACCGAGGTTTGCGTGCACACGACCGTGCGCGAGGCGAACGATCGCGGCTTCCGCTGCATCGTCCCCGCCGACTGCTGCGGCTCTTACTTCCCGGAGTTTCACGAGGTGGGCCTGCGCATGATCAAGGCGCAGGGAGGAATCTTCGGTTGGGTGTCGGACTCGGCGCGCGTCGTCGGCGCGCTGGGGGCCGGCTCGGCCGAGCGGCGCCGAGCGCAGATCGCGCGATGAAGACGGCCAGACCAGCGACGGCGACAACGAAGGCGACAACGAAGGCAGCAGCGAAGGCGACAACGACCAGAACGTCGACACCCTCAGCGAGGAGCGAACTTCATGGCTGAAAAGAAACCGAAATTGTGGACCCCGGGTGACTTGAACGCCTTCTTTGGCTTCGGGACCAACATTCTGGTCAACCTGCTGGTGCTGACCGGTCTTCTCCGCTTCGTCCTGAAGATGCCCGACGCGCTGGTGTTCGGCCGCATCCTGCCGGCGACCGGGCTCATGCTGGCCCTGAGCACGCTCTACTACGCGCGCCTCGCCTACAAGCTGGCCAAGAAGACCGGCCGCGACGACGTCTGCGCGCTGCCGTCGGGGACCAGCGTGCCGCACATGTTCGTGGTCACCTTCGTCATCATGCTGCCGATCGCGCTCAAGACCGGCGATCCGGTGAAAGGCTGGGAAGCGGGGCTGACCTGGGTCTTCATCCAGAGCTTCGTGCTGATGGTCGGCGGCTTCGTCGCGCCGGTCATCCGCAAGATCACGCCGCGCGCCGCGCTGCTGGGAACGCTGGCCGGCGTGTCGGTGGCGTTCATCTCGATGCGCCCGGCGCTGCAGATGTACATGACGCCGGTCATCGGCATCACCTGCTTCGCGATCATCCTCGCCAGCTGGTTCGGCGGCGTGCGCTACTTCCGCGGCATCCCCGCCGGCCTGGTGGCGATCGGCGTCGGCACGGCGATCGCCTGGGGCGGCACCGCGCTCGGCTACGACATCGCCGGGATGAACGTGAAGAACCTCTCGGCGTCGGTGGCCAACTTCGGCTTCCACTTCCCGATACCGGCCATCGGCCACGTCTTCAGCGGCTTCCAGTTCCTGGGCGTCATCCTGGTGACCGCGATACCGTTCGGCATCTACGACCTGGTCGAGGCGATCGACAACGTCGAGAGCGCGGCGGTCGCGGGCGACTCGTTCCCGACGACGCGCGTGCTGACCGCCGACGGCGTCGTCAGCCTGATCGGCTGCTGCATGGGCAATCCATTCATCAACGCCGTCTACATCGGCCACCCGGGGTGGAAGGCGATGGGCGGGCGTATTGGTTATTCGGCGGCGACCGGGGTCACTGTTCTGTTGCTGTCATGGTTGGGGATCATCTCGGTGATGTCGTCGGTGATCCCGGTCGTCGCCATCTCTCCCATCCTGCTGTACATCGGCATGCTCATCGGGGCGCAGGCGTTTCAGGAGACGCCCAAGACCCACGCACCGGCGATCATCCTCGCGCTGGTGCCGCACATCGCCGCCTGGGGCAAGCTGCAGATCGACAACACGCTGGCGGCCGCCGGCACCAGCGCGGCGCAGCTCGGGTTCGACAAGCTCGACGCCAAGGGGCTCTTCTACGAGGGGCTCTCGATCCTGGGCGGCGGGTCGATCCTCGGCGGTCTGGTGCTCGGCATCGATCGCGGTCTTCATCATCGACAAGAAGTTCGCCAAGGCGTCGGCCTTCGCGCTGGTGGGCGCCGTGCTGACCTTCCTCGGCTTCATGCACGGCGAGGCGATCGGCTTCGGCGAGACGCCGGTGGTGGCGGTCAGCTACCTGGCGGTGGCGACCGTCCTGTTCGCCTGCGCCCGCTTCAGCCCCGCGCTGGCGTCGGCGCCGGCAGCGGCCGATCCTCACGCGGCTGTCCCGGCGCTTGCCGAATAGCGGCGGCCGCGCTGTTCGCGGTACAACCGCCTGATGAACGAGCTGCGTCTCGACCTGCCGTCGTTGGCGGAGGCCTATCGATCGGGCGCGACCACACCGGTCGCGGTCGCGGAGGAGATCGCGGCGCGGATTGACCGCGCCGCGCCCGAGATCTGGATCCACCGTCTGCCGCGCGCCGAGCTGACCGCGGCGGCGCGCGCTCTCGAGCAGCGCGCCGGAGAGACTCAGGGCGACCGCGCGCGCGTCTTTCCGCTGTACGGCATCCCGTTCGCGGTCAAGGACAACATCGACGTCGCGGGGCTGCCGACCACCGCCGCCTGCCCCGCCTACGCCCACGTCGCGCGCGAATCGGCGACGGTGGTGCGGCGGCTCACCGACGCAGGCGCGCTGGTGGTTGGCAAGACCAACATGGACCAGCTGGCGACCGGCCTCGTGGGCGTGCGGTCACCCTACGGCATCCCCCGCAACGCGTTCGACCCGCGCTTCATCAGCGGCGGCTCCAGCTCGGGATCGGCGGTCGCGGTCGCCGCCGGACTGGCGAGCTTCGCGCTCGGAACCGACACCGCCGGCTCGGGCCGCGTGCCGGCGGCGTTCAACAACCTGGTCGGCCTCAAGCCGAGCGGCGGGCTGTTCAGCACCAGCGGTGTCGTCCCCGCCTGCCGTTCGCTCGACTGCGTGTCGATCTTCGCGCTCACCGTCGAGGACGCCTGCCGCCTGGCCGGGGCGATCACCGGCGCCGATCCCGCCGATCCCCTGTCGCGTCCGGTCGCGGCCCGATTCGACTGGTCGATGGCGGCGGCGCCGCGGGCGTTCCGCTTCGCGATCCCGCGCGACACCGACCTCCAGTTCTTCGGCGACGCCGAGGCCGAGCGTCTCTACGCGGCGGCGCTGGAGCGCTGGCGCGCGCTGGGCGGCACGCCGGTGGCGATCGACTTCGAGCCTTTCTACGAGACCGCGCGCCTGCTGTACGAAGGGCCCTGGATCGCCGAGCGCCTGGCGCCGTTCGAGGAGCTGGCGTCGCGGCGGCCCGACGCGCTGCTGCCGGTGATTCGCGACATCATCTGGGAGGGGCGAGACTTCACCGCCGTCGATTTGTTTCGCGCGCTCGCGACGCTCGACCGGTTGCGGGCTCAGGCGCGCGCGACGCTGGCCGGGGTCGACTTCCTGCTGGTGCCGAGCACGCCGACCATCTACACCGTCGACGAGGTGCTGGCACGCCCTCGCGAGCTCAACGCCCGTCTCGGCCTGTACACCAACTTCGTGAACCTGCTGCAGCTGTGCGCGCTCGCGGTGCCGAACGGATTTCGCGCCGACGGGTTGCCGTCGGGGGTCACCCTGATCGGCCTCACCGACCGCGACGCCCAGCTGGCGTCATTCGGCGCCGCCTACCAGCAGGCGGTCGGGGGACCCCTCGGCGCCACCGGCACGCGCGCCGTCCCCGTCTCCCTTTTGGCCCGACCCGCCGGCGCGCCCGCGAACGCCGCGGCCAGCGACGGGGAGCTGCTGGTCGCCGTCGTCGGCGCGCACCTGTCGGGGCAACCCCTCAATCACCAGCTGACCGACCTGGGCGCGCGGCTGGTGCGCACCTGCCGGACCGCGCCGCGCTATCACCTGTATGCGCTGCCCGGCACGACGCCGCCCAAGCCGGGCCTGCTGCGGGTCGCGGCGGGCGACGGCGGCGCGACGGACGGCGCCGCCATCGAAGTCGAGGTCTGGAGGATTGAGCGCGCGCGCTTCGGCGAGTTCTTTGCGCGCGTACCGCCACCGCTCTGCCTCGGTACCATCGAGCTCGAGGACGGTACGCAGGTGTCGGGCTTCCTGTGCGAGGCGCACGCCACCCGCGGGGCGCGCGACATCTCGTCGCTCGGCGGTTGGCGCAACTTCCTGACCACCACCGGCTGACGCCGGCGCGACGCCGACGCCGACGACAGATTCTGCGCTTGCGCGTGATCGCTGCACGCGCGCGTGGCCTTGCGCCGAACTTATTCCTTCCTACGTTGGTGCGGGGGGTCGTTCATGCCCAATCGATCGTCGGAATCCGCACACAAAGGAAACGGCCGCCACCACGGCACACACGGCACCCACGGCAGGGCCGCGCACGGCACGCACGCCACGCACAGCGCGCCGGGACGCCGGTTGAGCGAGCTCCAACCCTACGGAGCGTTGGTGCGCTATCCGCTGGGACTGGACGACGATGTATGTGCGCAGAGCGTGGAGGACCTCAACGCCGCGCTCGCCAACACCTGCGTGCTGCGCGACATGTACAAGAAGCACCACTGGCAGACCTCGGGGCCGACCTTCTACCAGCTACACCTACTCTTCGATAAGCACTACAACGAACAGGCCGAGCTGGTCGACACGCTGGCCGAACGGGTGCAGACGCTGGGCGGTCTCGCCATCGCAATGGCGCACGACATCGCCGAGTTGAGCCAGATCGATCGCCCGCCGCGCGGGCGCGAGGACGTCGCGTCGCAGCTAACGCGATTGCTGGAAGCACACGAGCAGATCCTGATCGGCACCCGCGCCGCCGCGCGCCGGGCCTCCGACGGAGGCGACGACGGCACCAACGACCTGCTGATCAGCGACGTCCTGCGGACCAACGAGATGCAGGTCTGGTTCCTGTCCGAGC
Organism: uncultured Pseudomonadota bacterium; assembly: GCA_963778795.1. GTDB lineage: Bacteria > Myxococcota_A > Polyangia > Fen-1088 > Fen-1088 > DASRQZ01. Next base: position 252,813 of record CAVZVU010000002.1, read on the forward strand.
ATCTGGCCGATCCCGGGGCGCTCTCATCCCGCGAGCCGCGTTGAACATGGAAGCCCATCTCTCCGACGGGCGAAAACCGCACCGCCGCGGGGATAAAGTAAGGTCGAGTTCTGCCGATGCTGGTCATAGATGAGCGAGATCGAAGCCTTGTTGAGCGTCGATGCCGGCCACGTTCCGCCCGCGACCGTCGCGTTCTTCGCGCGTGACGCCGAGGCTGGCGAGCGTCTCACCTACGCGATCCTCGGCGCGATGACGTCGATGGTCGCCGTCGTCTGCGGCGTGCTGGGCGGCCCCGACCTGGTGTGCGCGCTGCTGATCCTGACCGCCGCGATGTTCACCATCGTGGCGACGCCGACCGTCAAAGAAGAGAGCCAGGAGGACACCCGTCCGGTGAAGCGCCACGTGATGGTGGTGACGTCGGAGGGGCTGATCGTGCGCGACGCCTGGGGCCTGCGCAGCTGGCGATTCGAGGACCTGGCCGACGTCGCCGCCTCGAGCTACGAGCATCGTCCCTACATGGTCCTCATCCAGCGCGACGGCACGCGCCACGCGCTCGACTACCTCAGCTTTCAGCGGCCCGAGCAGCTGCGCAAGGTCATCGACCGGCGCCTGCGTCTGAAGACGACCTGACCCGGCGCGACCCCGGCGTGGCCGTCGCGCGTTTGCGGGCAGGCGCCACTTCTGCACCCGCGTTTGCGTGGCCACCTTCTCGGGTATGGCGAAGGTTCTCACTCCAGCGACCGCGGCACCGCGGCCCGCGCGCGAGCACCACGACTACGACGAAGATCGCGCGCGGCCCGGCCTATCGACGGAGATCCGGCGGTCGTGGGGCAGCTACGTCGTGGAGCACCGGCGCGACGAAACCCGGCTCATCGTCGAGGCGGCCACGCTGGCCGCGCTGTTCAACGGCGCCGCGCGCGCCATGGGCGAACAGCTGGGCGCGAGCGTCTTCTCGCCCGGACCGGACGAGGCGCACCAGGTGAGCATCGACGCCGCCAACACGGACGATCTGCTGTCGGCGTGGCTGGGGGAGATCCTGTTCCATTCCCGGCAAGCGGGCCGGCTGTTCGGCGCGGCGAGCCTGCAGCGCATCACGCCCCGCCACCTGCGCGCCGAGCTGCGCGCCGACCAGGGGACCCGCTGGTTCGTCGATCCCCACACGACGCGGATCGCGGAGGCGCGCCTCGACACCAACGGCAACGGCCGCCGTCTGATCGCGCGCGTCGCGTTGATGCTGTCGCCGCTGGCGACAACTCGCTAGACGGGCGGTGCCGCTCACGCGCTCGCGGCGCCGTCGGTCGGTTCACGACGCGCCGCCAGCCGCGTGAGCAGGCGCTGCCCGGTGCGGGTGATCTCGTCGTGCAGAAAGTGGGCGCGCGGCAGCGCGCGCTCGAGGTAGCGCTCGAGCAGCGGGCGGCGCTCGGGGTGGCGGCGCGCCTGCGCCGCGAGGATCACCGTGATCTCTTCGTCGGCGCGCAGGCGCGTCAGCCGCTCGGCGTGCAGCAGGGCGTAGGTGAAGTCGCGCCGCGGATTCCACTGTTTGAGCACCGCCTCGGGCCAGCCGGCCAGCGACCCCAGCTGCGATCCGTTGCGCGGCTCCTTCACCTTGGCGCGCACCTTGTCGGTCAGCGTCCGGGTGATGACGTGCTGCTGGGCCGACAGCGACAGCTGCTGCAGCTGCGCCACGCGCCGCTCGAGCGGATCGCGCGCTGACAGCGCGCGCCAGCGCGCCTGGGCGTGCTTCTTCAGCAGGTCTTGTGGCGCGCGCATCAGCGCCGTCAGCGTGTCCTTGGTCGCCATCAGCGCCTGGATCTGGCTGGTTCCCTCGTAGATCGGCATCACCAGCGCGTCGCGCACCAGCTTCTCCGCGCCCATCTCGCGCATGTAGCCGATGCCGCCATGGATCTGCAGGCAGCGGCGCGACAGCTCGACCGCCTTCTCGGCGGCCAGGTACTTCAGCAGCGGCGTCGCGCGGCGCGCGGCCGCGCGGTGGGCCTCGGCCTCGCGCGCCAGCTGCGCGGCGTCGGCGCCGGGCAAGAACCGCCCGAACATCACCTTCCGCTGCCCGATCTCGTCCTCGAACGCCGCGTGCATCGCCAGCGCGCGCAGCCCGATGACATCGATCTCCATCTCGTCCAGGTAGTCGGCGATCAGCTCGTGGCGATCGATGGTGCGCTCCATCGATCGCCGCTCGGCGGCGTAGCCACGCGCCAGGCGCAGCGCCGCCTCGCACAGGCCGATCGCCTCGAAACCGACGCCGATGCGCGCGTGGTTGATCAGCTCCAGCATCTGGCGGAAGCCGCCACCCACCGGGCCGACCAGCTCGGCGGGCGTTTTGTCGAAGCGCAGCGCCGCCGTCACCGACGCGTGCTGCCCCATCTTCTCTTCGAGCCGATCGATGGTGACGAAGCGCTCGCGCCGCCCGTCGGCGTCGTCGCGGAACGCCCGCACCAGGAACATCGACAGCCCGTCCAGACCGGCGCTGAGCGTGCCGGTCCGCGCGATCACGAAGTGGTACTTGCCGTGCCCGGAGGTGATGAAGATCTTCTGGCCGGTGATCGACCACTGCCCCGTCTCGTCACGCGTCGCCGCCGCGCGCAGCGCCGCCATGTCGCTGCCGGCGTCGGGCTCGGTGATGTCCATGCTGCCCCAGGCGCGTCCGGTCGCGATCTCGGCGATCTCGTCGCGCCAGCGCGTCTTGAGGATCCGCCCGGTCGCCGGGTCGATCTCGGTCGTCCCCTCGAGCTGCGACAGCACCACCATCGCCATCGCGATCGCGCCGTGGAAGCCGTTGTGCACCATCACCGACGCGTCGGCGCGTCCCAGCAGCTCGCCGCACACGTAGTACAGCAGCACCGGTGCGTTCATGCCGCCGAGCTCGCGCGGCAGGCTCAGCCCGTGCAATCCCAGGTCGCGGAGCTTGTCGAAGATCGTGGTGAAACGCGGCGGGAACTGCGCCTCGCCGTCGACCAGGCGCACGCCGGCGCGATCGAGCTGGTCGGCGTAGGGGGCAACCTCGTCGGCCGCGAACGTGCCGACCATGCGCGCGACCTCGTCGTAAAAGCCCAGCGCCTCGGCGGCGTTCTTGAACCCGTCCTCGTGCCGGAAGCCCTGTTCGGCCAGCGCCGCCAGGGCGCCCCAGTCGATCCCGCTGCCGAGGTAGTAGCGAAGATCCGCGTTGTCATCGAGGAAGCTCGCCATTCGAAAGAACCCCCGGCGCAAGGTAACACTTCGCGGCGAGGGGCGCGATCCGGGGCGCGAGAGGCGGAGCGGACCCCTCACCCTAGCCCTCTCCCCCGCAGACGAGGGAGAGGGGATCGGACGGGGAAGAAGATCGGAGGAGACCAGTCCACGGCTCCACGCTCAATGCGCGGACACCAGATCCCCCCGGCTGCCCCGATCCCCCTTTTGTCCCCTCGCCCCGGTCCGCGGGGGGCCGCCGGGGGAGAGGGGATCGGAAAGGGAAGAAGGTCGGAGGACGCTGGTCCACGGGCTCGGATGCGACTCCACGCTCAATGCGCGGACAGGTGGGAGCTACTTGGTGGCGGCTTGCGCCGGCTCGGCGGTGAAACGGTACAGCGTCGTCGACTGATAGTGCTTGCCGGGACGGAGCACCACCGACGGGAAGGACGGGTGGTTCGGCGAGTCGGGGTAGTGCTGCGTCTCGAGGCAGAACCCCTCGCGATGGCCGTAGACCTTGCCCCCCTTCCCCTTGATCGTGCCGTCGAGGAAGTTGCCGGTGTAAAGCTGCAGGCCCGGCTCGGTGGTGACGATCTCCAGCGCGCGGCCCGACTTCGGGTCGCGCATGCTGGCCACCAGGCGCGGCTTGCGGGTGACGCCGCCGTCGAGCACGAAGTTGTGGTCGTAGCCCTTGCCGATCACCAGCTGCGCGTCCTCGGCGGCGATGCGCGTGCCCAGCGCCACCGGCTTGCGGAAGTCGAACGGCGTGCCGGCGACGCTGCGCAGCTCGCCGGTCGGGATCGACGTGTCGTCGACCGGCGTGTAGCGCGCGGCGTGCACCGTCAGCTCGTGACCCAGGATCTCCCCTTCGCCCTGCCCCGCCAGGTTGAAGTAAGCGTGGTTGGTCAGGTTCACGACCGTCGGCTTGTCGGTGGTCGCGCCGTACTCCATGCGCAGCGCCCCGTCGTCGGTCAGCGTGTAGGTCACGCTGGCGGTCAGCGTGCCGGGATAGCCCTCTTCGCCGTCGGGGCTCACATAGGTCAGCTTGACCGCGGGGCCGTCCTTGGCGTCGACCTCCTCGGCCTTCCAGACCTTGCGATAAAAGCCCTCGGGCCCGCCGTGCAGCTGGTTCTTGCCGTTGTTGATCGTCAGCCGGTACTCCTTGTGGTCCAGCGTGAAGCGCCCCTGCCCGATGCGGTTGGCATAGCGCCCGACGACGACGCCGAAGAACGGATGTTCCTTCAGGTAGGGCGCCAGCGTGTCGAAGCCCAGCACCACGTCGGCGATCGCGCCGTTGCGATCGGGGACGCGCAACGACGTCACCGTCGCGCCCCAGGTGGCGATCGACACCTCCAGCTTGCCGTTGCGCAGGGTGTAAAGCTCGACCTCCTCGCCCGCCGCGGTCTTTCCGAACGGCTTCTTCTCGATCATGTGCGCTCCTGCGGCCCAGGCCGACGATTCCACGAAGCTCCCGGCGACCAGACTGCCGCCGACGACCATGAGGGAGCCACTGATCACGGTCCCGCCGAACAGGATCGCGACCGCCGTGCCCGCGGCCACGGCCCTCGCCCCGTGCGTCGTTTTGCGCATCGCCTTGTGCGTCGCTCCATCCATGGGGGCATCCTAGAACGCTTCCGACCGCTTCCGCCAGTCGAGAAAACCGGGCATGCTCCGAGGCTGGTTCACCCCGTCTTCTCCTTTTTCCGTGTGGAGGCTCCCGATGTCCCGTTTCACGTCCGACCAGCTGGCCTACGCCGCGACCAAGCACCGTTACATGGCCCGTGACGAGGCCATCGAGTTTCTCAAGCCGATGAACATCAACTACAGCGTCGGCCACTGGTCGGCGGGCGACTTCTGCGATCGCTTCGCGCCGCCGGGATACAACTCGAACGATCCGTCGTTCAAGAACGACTTCGAGGGGCAGTGCCGCCGCACCAAGGCGGCCGGCATCGACGCGATCGAGATCCACCAGAGCGTGTTCGAGAAGGGCGGAGCCGCACAGAACGGCGACATCGACTGGAAGGCGATCGAGCGGGCGCGCGACGGCTACCTCGCCGAGCTGGGCATGACGGTGACGGCGTGCAACTTCAACACCTGGATCGAACCCGAAGTTCAAGCTGGGCGGCCCGTGCAACCCCAACCCGGAGCTGCGGCGCGCCGCGCTCGAGGAGCTGCGCAAGGGGCTCGAGATCAGCAAGGCGCTGAAGATCCCGGTGCATGAGCGTGTGGCCGGGCTCCGACGGCGCCGACTATCACTTCCAGATCGACTACAAGCAGTCGCTGGAGTGGTTCACCGAGGCGCTGGTCGCCGTGAACAAGGAAGTGCATGACGGCCGGCATCAAGCTGGCGATGGAGCCCAAGCCGTACGAGCCGCGCGAGCTTTACATGATCATCCCGACCGCCGCGTCGGCGATCCTGGTGGCGCACGCAGGTCAACCAGGCCTGCGGCGGCAACAACTGCGGCCTGACCATCGACTACGGCCACCAGAAGATGGAGGCGACGACCGCGTCGACCGCGTGCGATCTGGCCGCCTACGCCGGCGTGCCGGTGCACAAGTTCGACATCAACGACGCGCGCCAGGGGCGCAACGATCAGGATCTGATGTTCGGCACGATCTCGATCCCCGAGTCGGTCGAGTACCTGTTCACGACCTTCGTGCGCGACTACCGCGGCTACTACAGCCAGGACCAGTTCACCTACCGCGACGATCCGACGCGCGCGATGGAGCGCAGCATGATCAACTTCGCCAACCTCGCGCTCAAGGCGGTGCGGATCTACGCGCGCCGCGCCGAGCTCGACGAGGCGCGCGGCACGGGCACCGGCCCGGACATCCTGGACGTCGTCAGCCCGGTTCTGGTCGGCTGAGCCGTCGCATGCCGGCTTTCACGATCGGCATCGACTACGGCACCAACTCGGTCCGCGCCGTGGTCGTCGACTGCGCCGACGGGCGCACCGTCGGCACGCGCGTCTTCGACTATCCGAGCGGCGACGCCGGCGTGCTGCTCGATCCGACGCGACGCCGCACCTGGCGCGGCAGAATCCGGCCGACTACATCGAGCGGGCTGCGCGCGTCGGTGACCGGCGCGCTGGCCGACGCGGCCGATCGGCGACGCCGGCGGCTTCGCGCGCGACCGGGTGATCGGCATCGGCGTCGACACGACCGGCTCGACGCCGCTGCCGGTCGACGCGCCAGGCGCGCCCGCTGGCGCTCGACCCGCGCTCGCGGAGCAACCTCGCCGCGCAGGCCTGGCTGTGGAAGGACCACACCGCCGCCGCCGAGGCGGCGGCGATCACCGAGACGCGCGCGCGCAGCACGCGCCCGCAGCTACCTGGCGCCGATCGGCGGCACCTACTCGTCGGAGTGGTTCTGGTCGAAGATCTGGCACTGCCTGAAGGTCGACGCCCGACGTCTTCGACGCGGCGGCGAGCTGGGTCGAGCTGGCCGACTTCGTCCCGGCGCTGCTGACCGGCGTCGCCGATCCGCGCGCCGATGCGGCGCAGCATCTGCGCCGCCGGCCACAAGGCGATGTACTCGCGACGCCTGGGGCGGCCTGCCGTCGACAGGACGTTCCTCGCGCGGCTCGATCCGACGCCTGGCCGAGCTGCGCGACCGGCTCTATCGACCGAGGCCTGTCCGCCGGGCGATCGCGCCGGCCGGCGTGCTGGCGCCGGCGTGGGCGACGCGACCTCGGGCTGCCGGCCGGGATCGCGTCGCCATGGGCGGCTTCGACGCGCACTCGGCGCCGTCGGCGCCGGCATCCGCACCGGCACGCTGGTGAAGATCATCGGCACCTCCACCTGCGACATGCGCGATCGCGCCGGCGCGACCGCGCGACACGCCGATGCCGCCGACGATCCCCGGCATCTGCGGCATCGTCGACGGCTCGATCATGCCGGGCTACTTCGGCATCGAGGCCGGCCAGTCGGCGGTCGGCGATCTGCTGCAACTGGTGGGTCGACGGCGTCTGCGGGCCGGCCGGACGACGACGCGGCTGCCACGCCGACGCTCGTCGCGCCGCAGGCGGCGCGCGCCTGCGGCCCGGCGCAGTCGGGGCTGGTCGCGCTCGACTGGAACAACGGCAACCGCACGATCCTCGTCGACCCGCGCCTGACCGGCCTGCTGGTCGGCCAGACGCTGCACACGACGCGCGCCGAGATCTACCGCGCGCTGATCGAGGCGACGGCGTTCGGCGCGCGCGCGATCATCGAGCGGCTCCGGGAGTACGGCGTCCCGATCGAGCGCGTCGTCTGCTGCGGCGGCATCGCCGAGAAGAACGACCTGTTCATGCAGATCTACGCCGACGTGCATCGGCCGCCCGATGCTGATCGCCGGCTCGCCGCAGACGCCCGCGCTCGGCGCCGCGCTGTCGGCGGCCGTGACCGCGGGCGCCGCCGCCGGCGGCTACGACGACGTTCGAGGCGGCGCAGGATCGCATGACCGACGCTCAAGCGCCGCGACACTTCACGCCGCGCCCCGAGGCGCGCGGCGATCTACGATCGAGCTGTACGCCATCTACCGCGAGCTGCACGATCTGTTCGGCGGCGTCGCCGCGCCGCCGGGCGGCGTGGCTCGGCTCGGCCGCCGCCGACGCCGGCACCTGATGAAGCGGCTGCTCGCCCTGCGCGAGGAGGAGATTCGATGATCGCCGAGCGTCTGCGCGCCGAAGTCCTGCACGCGCCAACCAGGTGCTCGCCGAGAGCGGCCTGGTCATGGGGACGTTCGGCAACGTGTCGGGCGTCGACCGCGCCGCCGGCCTGTTCGTGATCAAGCCGAGCGGCGTCGCCTACGAGAAGCTGACGCCCGCCGACATGGTGCCGGTGTCGCTCGCCGACGGGAAGGTGCTGGAGGGGACGCTGCGCCCCTCGTCGGACACGCCGACCCACCTCGAGCTCTACCGCGCGTTCGGCTGCGGCGGCGTCGTCCACACCCACTCGGAGTACGCCACCGCGTTCGCGCAGGCGCGGCTGCCGATCCGCTGCATGGGGACGACCCACGCCGATCACTTCCGCGGCGACGTGCCGGTGACCCGCCCGCTGACGCCCGACGAGGTCGACCGGCGACTACGAGCGCAAGACCGGCCTGGTGATCGTCGAGACCTTCACGCACCGCCAGCCTGCGTCCCGAGGAGATCTCGGCGGTGCTGGTGGCGCAACCACGGCCCGTTCACCTGGGGGCGCGATGCGCTCGACGCCGTCGAGCAGCGCGAACGCGCTCGAGTACCTGGCGCGCATCGAGGCGACCGTGCGCGCGATCGCGCCCAACGCCGCGCGCCCCGACCCGGCGCTGGTCGATCGACACTTCTTGCGCAAGCACGGTGCTGGCGCTTATTACGGACAGAAATAACTTGGAAGGACCCCCGCATGATGACTATGAATTCATGGCTTGGGCGCACGCTTGGCGCGACGGCGGCGCTGGTGATGACACTTGCGGTGGCTGGCTGCTCTGGGGACAGCAACTCGCCTCCCGTCGATGCCGGCGACGGTGCGACCGGGGGCGACGCTGGCAACATGCCCGGTGACACCGGCGACTCCGGCCCGCCGCCGCCCGCCGGGGTGGTCGCCGCCGGCGTGCGCTGGGTCGGCCGCGTCGATACCACCGATCCGGCCGCCCCACGCTTCTCCTGGTCGGGCACCGGCTTCATCGCGCAGTTCAGCGGCACGGCGCTGACCGCGCGGTTAGTGAGCAACGCCGCGGTGATCTTCAAGGCGGTGGTCGACGGCACGCCGCAGCCGGCGTTCACCGCCGCCGCGGCCGCCAGCGACTACCCGCTGGCGACCGCGCTACCCGCCGGCGCGCACACCGTCGAGCTCTACCGGCAGACCGAAGGGGCGCAAGGGTACTCGCAGCTGCTCGGCCTCACGGTCGGGGACGGCGTGCTGCTGGACCCGCCGGCCGGCCCCCAGCGATTGATCGAGGTCATCGGTGACTCGATCAGCGCCGGATACGGCACCCTAGGGACGAACGCCGACACCAACTGTTTTCCGACCGAGAGCCACTGGGACGCCTACCCGGCGGTGATGGCGCGCGCGCTCGGCGCCGAGGTGAGCACCATCGCCGCCTCGGGCCGCGGGGTCTTCCGCAACTACGGCGGCGACAGCGTCGATACGGTGCCGATGATCTACGACCGGATCCTCGCGAACAACAATCCGCCCACCTGGGACTTCCACATCCAGCCGCACGCGGTGATCATCAACCTCGGCACCAACGACGTCGCCAAGGGCGACCCTGGCATGCCGTTTCAGGACACCTACCAGACCCTGCTGGAGACCGTCCGCGGCCACTATCCCGACGCGTACATCGTGTGCACGATCGGCCCGCTGACCAGCACCGCGCAATCGTCGGCCCTGCTTGGCTACATCCGCGCGGCGGTGCAGGCGCGCACCGATGCCGGCGACACGCACGTCGAGGTCTACAGCGGGATCGCGCCGCAGACCATGGACAAGTGGGCCTGCCAAGCTCACCCCAACCCCGCCGAGCAAGCCATTGTGGCGGGCCAGCTCGCCGACGAGCTGCGCGCCAAGCTCGGTTGGTGAGCCGGCCACTTTCTGATTTCCCTAGACCGGGAATACTGCGAAGGTGGGCACGTAGTAGGTAGTAGTACTTAAACGACGGGAGGGGTCGATGCCGAATCGGAGGCTCACGGTGCTGTTCGCGAGGACGGGGACGAGGACGGGGCTGGCGATGAGGATGGCGATCGCTCTGGGGGTCCTGGCCGGCGGTTGCGGCAGCTCGTCGACGCCGCCCGCCGACGGGGGCAGCCTGACGTCGACATTCAAGGTCGTCCTGCTGCAGACCAACGACATCCACTCCAACCTGGAAGGGCATGACGCCGTCCTCGACTACACGCCGGCGACCGGGGGCGACGACCAGACCGTGGGCGGCATCAGCCGCCTCGCCGCGCGCGTCGCCGCCGAGCGCACGGCCGCCGGCACGACGCCGGTGATGCTGCTCGACTCGGGCGACTTCCTCATGGGCACGGCGTTCGAGTTCGTCGCGTCCCCCGACGCCTCCGAGCTGATGGAGATGCAGGCCATGGGCTACGACGCCATCACGCTCGGCAACCACGAGTTCGACTGGACCCCAGACGGGCTGTTCCTGGTGCTGACGGCGGCCGGAACGCACGGGTTCAACGTTCCGATCGTCGCCTCCAACATCAAGCTCGATTCGCCGCCGGCCAGCAGCTTCGCGCCTCAGGTGAAAGCCAAGCTGGTCTCGAAGCTGGTGAAGACGCTGCCCAACGGGCTCAAGGTCGGGATCCTCGGCCTGCTTGGCGCCAGCGCCGTCTCGGTGGCGCCGACCGCCGCGCCGTTCACGTTCGATCCAATCGCGACCGCCGCGGCCGCCGTGGTCTCCGAGTTGCGCAATCAGGACCACGTCGACCTGGTGGTGGCGCTGTCCCACTCCGGCATCAACCAGGCGGGCCACGGCGAGGACGCCGATCTGGCGGCGGCCGTGCCCGGCATCGACGTGATCCTGAGCGGCCACACCCACGACGCGCTCACGACGGCGGTGATGGCCGGCAAGACGATCATCACCCAGACCGGCCGCTACGGCGAGCACCTCGGCAAGCTGGCGCTCACCGTGGAGCGCGCGGGCGGCGGCAACACGGTGACGCTCGACCGCTATGATCTGCTGGCCGTCGACGACAGCGTCGCCGGCGACGCGACCACGCAGACCCGCGTTGACGGCTACATCGCGGACATCAACGCCAAGATCACGCCGCTCAGCTTCGCCGGGCCGATCGCGCAGACCAGCTTCGACGTCACCGGCGGCAGCGGCGAGACCCCGATCGGCGATCTGGTGACCGACGCCTATCGCACTGTGGTCGCCGGCATCTTCCCCACCGATCCGCCGGTCATCAGCATCGACGCCGCCGGGGCGCTGCGCGCGAACATCGCCAAGGGGAAGACCGGCGTGATCACCTTCGCCGACGCCTTCAACGTCGTGCCGCTCGGCATCGGCCCCGACACGTTTCCCGGCTATCCGCTGGTGACGTTCTACCTCAACCCGAGCGACCTGCGCGCCGGCCTGGAGCTGGCGGCGGCCGCCGACGTCGTGGGCGGCGACTTCGTGATCCAGGCGTCCGGGATCACCGCGCACTACGACCCCAGCAGGCCCCCCTTCCAGCGCATCACCTCGCTGGCGGTCGGCGATACGCCGGTCACTCTCAACGCCACCACCCCCTGCTTCCGGGTCACGACGACGCTCTACGTGGGCAGCTTGCTGGGCGTCGTCGACCGGGTCACCAACCACGCGCTGGCGGTGGTGCCCAAGCAACAGGACTGCACGACCGTCATCACCGATGTGCAGGCGCAGATCATCCACACCGTCACCGGCGGCGCGTCCAGCGAGCTCAAAGCATGGCAGGCCTTCGTGACCTTCCTGCGCGGACTGCCAGCCGACACCGGCGCCCTGCCCGCCCTGCCGGCGAGCTACATGGCGCCGCAAGGCCGCTTCGTCACGCCGTGATCGTTCGCTCGCGCTCGGAATCTCCCCGCCGATGTTCGAGCAGCTGACCTGCCCGCCTCCGCCGAGCTAGCGTCGGACCCCTCACCCTAGCCCTCTCCCCGCAGAGCCGGGGAGAGGGGACCGGAGGCGGTACCACGCCTCGGACCCGATCGTTCTTATCCCCTGCTCCCCGCTCCGCGCGGGGAGAGGGGACCGGAGGCGCCTCTTCGCGTACCACGCCTCGGACCCGATCGTTCTTATCCCCTCTCCCCGCTCCGCGCGGGGAGAGGGCTAGGGTGAGGGGTCCGACGCCTCCGAGCGCGAGAGCGCCGCTCGCCCCTGTTCACGTCTCGTTCGAGCGCGGAAATATCCCCGCTGGCCGCGGGCGCACCGACGCCGCCGCCTGCCGGGGCAGCCTCAAGGCGAAGGCGGTCCCCGACGCCTCGGTCGAGCTGACGGCGACCCGCCCGCCGTGCGCCTCGACGATCTCGCGCACGATGTAAAGGCCCAGGCCCAGGCCGCGCGATCCGTTGACCTGCTTCTGTCGCACGCGGAACGGATCGAAAAGGTGCGGCATCATCTCGGGCGGGATCACCCCCTGGTTCTTCACCGTGACCACCACCTCGTCGGCGGCGCTCCCGTCGACGGTGATGGTCACTGGCGCGTCCGGCCGGCCGTATTGCAACGCATTGCCGATCAGGTTCGCCAGCACCTGGAACAGCCGATCCTCGTCCCACAGCCCGCGCGTGTCACCGGCGCAGCCAAGCGCGATCTCGCGCGCGCCGTGCGACACCTCGTGATCGGCAACCACGCGGCGGCCCAGCGACTCGAGATTCGTCTCGGCCAGGAACAGCGGGATGCCGCCCGCCATGCGCGCGCGCGCCATATCGAGCAGCTCCTCGATCATGCGCCCCATGCGCTGGCCGTTGGCGACGATGCGGGCCGCCGGGCGGCGGCGCGCCTCGTCGGGCGCGCGGCGCAGCAGCGTCTCGGCGCTGGTGGTGATCACACTCAGCGGATTGCGCAGGTCGTGCCCCAGCACCGCCGAGAACATGTCGGCCAGGCGCAGGCTCTCGGTCAGCTCGCTCACCAGCCGCTCGCGCTCCTGGGCGCTGGCGCGCAGCGCCTCGATCTTCTCGGCCAGCTCGCGGCGCTGGCGGTACAGGCGAAGGAAGACGTCGGTCTTCTGGCGCAGGATCGGGACCTCCAGCGGCTTGAACAGGAAGTCGACGGCGCCGGCCTCGTAGCCCTGGAACGTGCGGTGCCGGTCGGCGGCGCCGGCGGTCACGAAGATGATCGGCACCTCGCGCGTGCGCAGCGTTCCGCGCATCAGCTCGGCCAGCTCGAAGCCGTCCATCTCGGGCATCTGCACGTCGATGAACGCCAGCGCCACCTCGTGAACCAGCAGCCGCTCCAGCGCCTCGCGCCCCGAGCTCGCCTCCAGCACCTGCACGTCGTCCCGGCGCAGCAGCGCCTCGAGCGACCGGCGGTTCTGTTCGAGATCGTCGACGATCAGGATCTTCACCGGCGCCGGACCGTCCGTCTCGGTCGCCGGCGCCCGCACGGAATTGGTGGTTGCATGGCTCATGCGTCGCTCCTTTGATAGACGCGATTGCCGCCGCTGAGCTCGCGGAACGCGGCGGCGTGCACGCTGGATACCAGGCTCTCCTTGGCGCCGAGACCGAGGAAGCCGCCGCGGCAGAGCGACTCGCGAAACAGACCGATGGCGCGATCCTGCAGCGGGCGGTCGAAGTAGATCAGCACGTTGCGGCAGGAGACCAGCTGCACCTCGGCGAAGACGCTGTCGGTCGCCAGGCTGTGATCGGAGAAGACGATGTGCCGCCGCAGCGCCTTGTCGAACACCGCCGCGCCGTAGGCGGCGGTGTAGTAGTCGGACAGCGACGCGCCGCCCGCCCGCCTGCAGGTGGTTCTCGGTGAAGCCGGCGATCCGATCGACGTCGTAGACGCCGGCCTCGGCCGCCCGCAGGCTGTCGGGGTTGATGTCGGTCGCGTAGATCAGCGTGCGCTCGAGCAGGCCCTCCTCGCGCAGCAGGATCGCGAGCGAATAGACCTCTTCGCCGGTGCTGCAGCCGGCGACCCAGATCTTCAGCGACGGGTAGGTGCGCAGCACCGGCACGACGCGCTCGCGCAGCGCCCGAAAATACCGCGGATCGCGAAACATCTCGCTCACCGGCACGGTGAGATAGCCGAGCAGGCGCGGCAGCGCTCCGCGTCGTGCAGCACCCGGTCCTGCAGCGCCGACAGCGTCGGGCAGCCGAGCGCGTCGCAGCGCGCGCGTGCAGCCGGCGCTTCAGCGAGGCCGTCGCGTAGCCGCGGAAGTCGTAGTGGTACTGGGGGTAGATCGCCTCGAGCAGCAGGCGCAGCTCGATCTCGCGGGTCTCTTCCTGGGGAGTTGTCGGCACGGCAGTCATCACTTGGCATCCAGACGCGCACCAGCGACAGCAGCTTCTCGACGTCGAGCGGCTTGGCGATGTAGTCGTTCGCGCCGGCGGCGAGGCAGTTCTCCTGATCGTCCCTCATCGCCTTGGCGGTGAGCGCGATGATCGGCAGCTTCGCCCACTCGCGGGCGCTTGCGGATCTCGCGCATCGCGGTCAGGCCGTCCATCTCCGGCATCATGATGTCCATCAGCACGAGGTCGACGGTGCCGCCGCCCGCCTCGACCTGCTCGAGCCGCTCGAGCGCCTCGCGGCCGTTGCGCGCGATCTCGACCCTGGCGCCCTTCGGCTCGAGCACGCTCGACAGCGCGAAGATGTTGCGCACGTCGTCCTCGACGACCAGGATGCGGCGGCCCTCGAACACCGTCCTCGCGATCGCGCGCCAGCTTCAGCATGCGCTGGCGCTCGGGCGGCAGCCGCGACTCGACCTGGTGCAGGAACAGCGTGACCTCGTCGAGCAGCCGCTCGGGCGAGCGCGCGTCCTTGATGATGATCGAGCGCGAGAAGCGCCGCAGCCGCTGCTCCTCGTCGGCGGTCAGCGAGCGGCCGGTGTAGACGATCACCGGCGGGAACGAGCACGGCGTCCGGCTCCACCATCCGCTCGAGCAGCTCGTAGCCGCTGGCGTCGGGCAGCGTGAGGTCCATCACCATGCAGTCGAAGGTCGTCTCGCGCAGGCGCCGCAGCGCCTCGGCGCCGGTGGCGACGGCGACCGTCTCGACCTCGTCGCCCGCGAGCAGACGCGCCACGCTCTCGCGCTGGGCGGCGTCGTCCTCGACGACGAGCACCCGGCGCATCTTCTGATCCAGCCGGTCTTGCAGGCGCCCGAACGCGCCGCCAGCTCCTCGCGCTTGACCGGCTTCAGCACGTAGCCGACCGCCCCCATGGTCAGCGCCGTGCGCGAATCGTCGATGGCCGAGATGACGTGCACCGGGATGTGTCGCGTGTCGGGCTCGCGCTTGAGCCGATCGAGCACCGACAGCCCCGAGTGGTCGGGCAGCTTCATGTCGAGCACGATCGCGCTCGGGTGGAAGGCGCTGGCCAGGGCGACCCCGTCGTCGGCGGTGGTGGCGACGATGCACTGGAACTGCAGCTCGTGCGCGAGGTCGGCGAGCAGGCGCGCGAAGACCGCGTCGTCTTCGATCACCAGGATCACGCGCGCACCGGGAACCAGGTGGTCGCGATCGTCGTCGACCACCAGCGGCGGGAGCGCGGCGGGCGAGGAGGAGGCGCCGCGACCGTTGGTCCGCGACGCCGGCCCCGTGGCGTCGGACGCCGGCGCGACCGCCGCGCGCGCGGCCGCGGGGGGCGACAGCGCGCTGGCCGGGTGCTCGGCGGGCGCCGCCGCGCGCAGCACCGCGCGCAGGACCGGCTGATAGGTGGGCGGCAGCGTGAGCGTGAACGTGCTGCCCGCGCCCAGCGCGCTCGCGACCACGACGTCGCCGCCCAGCAGGCGCGCCAGGTCGCGCGAGATCGACAGGCCGAGGCCCGTGCCGCCGTAGCGTCGGTGGGTGGTGCCGTCGGCCTGCCGGAAGGCCTCGAAGATCGCCTCCTGCTGCGCGGGTGCGATGCCGATGCCGGTGTCGCGCACGACGAACACGACCGAGCCCGCCTCGGCGGCTCGAATCTCGAGGGCGACCTGCCCCGCGTCGGTGAACTTGAACGCGTTCGACAGCAGGTTCTTCAGGATCTGCCGCAGCCGCTGGGGGTCGGTCTCGATCGACGCCGGCGCCCCCTCGCCGAGGTGGGTGGTGAAGGAGAGCCCCTTTTCCTTGGCCACTGGCTGGAACATCGCCGCCGCCCACTCCAGCAGGCGGCCGAGCTCGACGACCTCGGGCACGACCTCCAGCTTGCCGGCGTCGATCTTGGAGAGATCGAGCACCTCGTTGATCAGGGTCAGGAGATCGTTTCACCGCCAGCTCCCGATTTGGGTCCAGTATCGATCACGTCCACGTCGGCCAAGGCCCCGAACTTGGCTATTTGTCCACGATTTACCCTACCGACAAGGTCCCATCCGGCAGAAAAATCTGGGCGCGGGGAGCTGTCGACGCACCCGGCAATCGGGGCCTCGGAAGGCCCGCAACGGTCGGCCGTCAGCCTTCCGGTGTCTTCGACGTCGCGCGCAACGCCGTCACCGCGGCGACGAGGCCCGCCAGGCGGCGCCCGCCGCGTCCCGGCAGCTCGGGGACCGCCGGCGGCAGGACCAGCCCGGCCAGGCAATCTTCGACGTGGCGCAGGCGGCGCTTCAGGATCTGGGAGACCTCGGGGCGCAGATCGATCGCATCTTCCTCTTGGGCGAGCGCGAGCCCGTTGCCGGCGGCGAGCGCGCTGTAGTAGTGGCCCCACTGCACCAACACGTCGCCGGGCCGCATGAACGCGCGCCACGACCGCTGCCAGCTTTCGACCGGGGCGCCGGCGCGCAATCGCTCCTCGGACAGGGCGACGTGCCGCGACGTCGACGGCGCCAGAGGCTGGCGCGGCGCCACCACCGCCTGGTAGGTCTCGCCGGTCGCGGGGCGGTGTGCGACCCAGTGGACGATCTCAGGCTCCGGGCGTCCCGGGGCACGCGCGGGCCAGGCGTTCGCCTCACCCTGGATGCAGACCAGGCGCGGCCAGGCCGCCTCCAGGCGCGCGGCGAACTTCTCGCGCCGCGACGGCCGCCGCGGGCGCACCGGATAGCGGTGGCGCTGCGACCGCACCTCGGCGGCGAACCACTGCTGGCGCGCGACCATGGCGCGAAACGGGTCCAGCAGCCGCTCGAACGGGCCGGCGTCGGGCTCCAGCGCCGACAGCGTCTCGGCGAGCGCCTCGATCGTCGACACGCAGTGTTCGGCCGGCTGCCGGCGGATGCGGTAGTCGCTGAGCTGGCGCGGCGTGAAGGCTACGCGCGGCAGCGCCGCCAGCTGGGGGTTCAGGCGCAGCAGCTTGCGCGCCTGCCACCAGGTGCCGTCGAGGACGATCAGCGTCAGCGGCGCGTCGCGCGGCAGCGCGGCGACGTCGACCGCGGCAGCGCCCGGGAACAGGAGGTAAGCCGGCGCGGGGGCGGCGAGCGCGGCGCTGACTTCCGGGTCGTCGGCGAAGTCGAGCCCGACCCGCAAGCTCGAGCGCGGCAGCGCGAGGTGCGCGAGGCGCGCCGTTCCGATCCCCACGTGCTGCTCGCGCGGATGCTGCAGCAGCAACACGCGCGTGCGGGTGGGCAAGATCGTGATGTGACTGCAGACGCAGACCACGCTGGGGCGGCCGCAACGCGCGCAGCAGGAACGCCGCGGCCGCGCATCGGATGCCGGCGGGGTCGACGAAGAATCCGACGAAGGCGAATCCGCCGACGCTGACGCTGACGCCGACGAAGGCGAATCCAGCGACGCCGACGCCGACGCCGACGCCGACGGGGGATCGGACGGTGACAGTGCGGTCACGTGGTCCCCGGCGCCCGCGCGACCCCGGCGGGCCGCGCCGCGGGCCCGCGCAGGGGTGAGCGCACCGTCTCGGTCTCGAGATCGATCTCCAGCGCCCGCGCGCGCCGGCACATCCGCGCCGACAGATCGACGCCGATCGCGTCGAGCCCCAGCGCGTTGGCGACGGCCAGCGCCGTGCCCCATCCGCAGAACGGATCGACCACGGTGCGCGTCGTCGTCTGCTCGCGCACGAAGCGGCAGGCATCGAGGCAGGCGCGCAGGCCCATCGACTTGTTCCCCGGCATGAGGCCGGCCGCCGGCAGCACGTCGGCGGTCGCCCGATCGGCGCGCGGCCGCAGCACGCGCGCCCAGCCGAGCAGATGCGAGTAGCTGGCGCGCCCGAAGGTGATCGTCCCGGCCGGCTTGCGGCAGACGATCTTGTGGAACAGCAACCCCATCCCGGCGCGCTCGGCAGCGCGCGTCACCAGCGCCCCCTTGTCGATCCAGAGGCCGGCGTGCCGGATGTCGCTCTGAAAAAAGATCGCGGCGCCGTCGTCGGGGACGGCGCGCATCACCAGCAGCGCCGCCTCCTCGAACCAGCGCTTCCACCCCTCCAGCCCCAGCGCCGGCAGCTCCGAGACGTCCGGCAATGACGTGACCACGCTCGCGCCGTCCAGCCGCCCGCGCTGCTGCAGCCAGGCGATCGCGTCGGCGTGGTGCACGACGCGCTGAGACGACGTGGCGGGCTCGACCGTCGGCGACATGGGTGACGCAGACTAGCAGAGTCGGGAGGGCAGATCTCCGCTCGAGGCCACTAGGCCTGCTGCGCGCCGGCGCGCATGAAGGTGTTCATCTCGAGGCGGTCGAGCTTGCGCGAGGTCACCAGCAGGCCGACGATGCTGGTGATGGTCGTCGACAGCGTGAAGCCGTAGCCGTAGAACGCCGGGCCGGCCTGCTGCGAGGCCACGGTCAGCACGACGTTGACCACCACGAACAGCGCGGCCAGCGACAGCACGGCGCGCCGCTGGTCGAGATAGAACAGCACGTTGAACACGGCGAGCATCAGCACCTGCATGGCGACGCCGACCAGATCGATCGAGAACAGCTGCAGGTGCAGGCGCGAGATGCCGACGTAATCGAGCAAGCGGGGCCCGGCCAGCAGCAGCACCAGCACCGTGATGCCCTGGATCTTGAAGATCTCGGACACGCCGCGCCGCACCGCCAGCGTCAGGCGATCGCGCCGGCGGCGGATCTCGGCCAGCGTCTCGCCGCCGCGGACCGCGTCGAAGAAGCGCGTCGTACTCCTCGGCGAAGTCGGTCTCGACCCGCACCAGAAACACCGCCATGCCGGGCACGATCGACAGGTAGGCGAGGAAGATCGGCAGGTCGTAGATGATCGACGCGCGCAGCGGCCCCAGCACCGGCTCGGAGGTCGACGGCGTGAACCAGAAGATCAGCTTGTCGATCCAGATCCCGAGGTTGTAGAGCAGCCCGGTCACCGACAAGCTGAGGTAGGCGCGCCGCCGATCGAGGAAGTCGAACGAGAGCAGCCGATCGCTCGGGTAGCGCACGACCACCAGCGCCAGCATCAGGAACAGCAGCAGCAGCTGCCCGACCAGGAAGCCGCCGAGCAGCCCCGTCAAGCCCGAACGGGCGCAGCGCCAGCGCCGCCGCCGAACGACACCAGGTAGCCGGCCAGGAACGAGCCCATCACGCGCGCGGTACTCCTTGAGCCCCGACAGCAGCACCACGGTGATCCAGCAACCCGACAGCACCGCCAGCGTCGCGACCATCAGCAGGCGGTAGACGACGCCGCCGCCCGGCGCCCAGGCCGCCAGCGACGGCAGCACCAGAAACGCCAGGCCGCCCAGCGCGCCGGCCGCGCCGACCGACAGCGTCAGCGCGCCGAACAGGTTGGGCAGCACGCTGCGCTCTTCCTTGTCGAACAGGCGGTCGGCGATGAAGCGGGTGAACGTCAGCTGCAGCGCGCCGGTCAGGATCAGCGAGCCGGCCATGCAGGTAGGTGACCGAGACCAGGAACTGCCGCACCTCGACCGCGGCGACCGGACCGACGCTGAGCAGGCCGATCCCCATGACGCCGAGGATCGACAGCACCCACGGACCGGAGCTGATGAGCCCGGCGTAGGCGTAGGCGCGCACCAGCCCCCAGAGGCTGTCGCGCCGCAGCAGCTCACGAAGCTCGAAGCCGATGCCTGCCATGTGCCTCCTCGAGAGCGGTCGCCGTAGACCGCCCGGTACTCGGCGAACATCCGCTCGCGGCTGTACAGCGCCTCGACGCGCGCCGTGCCGGCGGCGACCGCGCGCCGCCAGCGCGCCGGATCGCGCAGCAGCTCGACCGCGGCGCGCGCCAGCGCCTCGGGCGCGGCGAACGGCGCGATCGCCCCGGCCGCGCCGCGCGCGCGATCGCCGTCGTCGCCCGCCCTCGATCAGCTCGCGGCACGAGCCGACGTCGGTGGCGACGACCGGCACGCCGGCGGCGAACGCCTCGAGCACGAACAGCGGCAGCGCTTCGCTGATCGACGTCAGCACCGCCAGCGCCGAGCTTGGGCAGCACCTCCTCGGCGGGGCGAAAGCCGAGGAAGCGCACGACGCCCTCCAGGCCCAGGCTGCGGCGCCAGCGCGCGGCACTCCTCGGCGTAGCGCGGGTCTTCGTCGTCGGGACCGACGATCCAGCCCTGCGCGTCGGGCATCTCGGCGACCACCGTGCGCATCGCGCGGATGAACGTCTTGATGTCCTTGATCGGGACGATGCGCCCGATCAGGCCCAGCACCGGCGGCGGCTGCGCCGGGCGGCGCGCGCGCGCAGCGCCGCGAAGCGCGCGACGTCGATGCCGTTCGGGATCACGCGGGTGCGCTCGGGCGCGGCGCCGTCCTCGATCTGGCGCTCGCGGTTGCCCTCGTACAGCGAGACGATCGGGCGCGCGGTCGCGTAGGCCGCGCGCCCGAGCCCCTCGAAGAACCGGATCCAGAGCTGGCGCAGATACCAGATCCTGGCCGAGGCCGCGCCGCCCGACCGCCGTCCTCTCCGGCGCCCGTCCTTGATCCAGGCGGCGTGCGCGAGATCGATCTTGCGCTCTTTCGTGTAGATGCCGTGCTCGGTGAGGATGAACGGGCAGCCGCGCTGGCGCTGCAGCAGCGCGCCCAGGAAGCCGGCGTAGCCGGTCGACACCGCGTGCAGGACGCGGAACTCGCGGCGCGCGCCGCGCCAGCGCCGCCAGCGTGAACAGCGGCCCGTGCATGGTGCGCACGGTCCAGAAGTAGTCGAGGAACGAGCTCGAATCGCAGCGCGCGTCGTACTCGTCGCACAGCCGCCGCCAGATCTCGTCGCTCGACAGGAAGTCGCCGAGCGAGACCCCGCTCGGCGTCCCGAGCGCCCCCGCGCGTCGAGCCGCTGGGGGTCGAGCGCGGCGCCGCGATGGCGAAACGCCTCGTGCAGGCGCGCCATCTCGGCCATGGCGCGCCGCGCGGTCGCGCGTCGCGCCGGTCGCGCGGCTCCCGGCTGCGGCCCCGCCATCAGGTAGTGGGTCTCGAGGTGCACCAGGTTCGCCGGCAGCCGGTATCGGATCTCGCCGTAGGTCTCGGGCGAGGCGCCGAGAAAGATGACGCCGAAGGTCAGCTCGGGCAGGCCGGTGATGATCTCGTGCACCCAGCTCGAGACGCCGCCGCTGACGTACGGGTAGGTCCCCTCGAGCAGCAGGCCGACGTCGGCGCTCTCCCCCGGCGGCAGCGTGGGAAAAGCGGGGCGTCTCCTCGCTCACGCGAGCACTCCGCGCGCCCGGGCCACGAAGCGCGTCTCGGCGAGATAGGGATCGATCGGTGCGCCCCGGCATGCCGAGGCGCCAGCTCTCGTCGAGCGCGGCGCGCGCCCCGGCGGCGTCCCCCTGGCGCAACAGCACCCGCGCCCGCAGCAGCCAGCGCGACGCGGTCGCCCCGCCCGCCGCCACCGCGGCGTCGAGCTGTTCCAGCACCTGCCCGAGCGCGAAGGCCTCCAGCTCGCCCGCGATCAGCTCCTGGTAGCAGTGCTCCCAGTAGGCATTGGCCAGGCGATCGTGCAGCGCCGCCTTCTGCGACGCCGGCGCGGTGGCCAGCGCCGCCAGCAGGCCGCGCACCGTCGCGTCGGCCTGCCGCTCGCGATCCTCGAGCAGCGCGTAGGCCAGCAGGCGCACGTCCTCTTGCCGGTCGCGCAGCGCCTCGCGCAGCAGCGGGGTCGCCCGCGCCCCCTCGAGCCCGCGCGTCGCCAGCACGGCCCGCACGCGCACCGCCAGGTCGCGCGCGAAACGCAACCGCGCCACCAGCGCGCCCGCCCCCAGCGTCTCGCCCGGCGGCTCGGGCGCCGTCGCCGGCAGCGTCGGAATCGGCGTGATGGTCGGCGGCGGCCCCGGCACGGCCGCGCGCGCGTGACGCGCGACGGAGCGCAGCAGCAAGCCCAAACCCAGCGGGCCGACGACGGGGACGAAGATGGCCGCCACCGCGGCCAGCGACGTGAGCGGCGCCAACCCGTTCGCGCGCGCCGCGCCGTCGAGCAGGCGGACGACCGCGAGCACACCCAGCGCGTGCAGCAGCAGCGCTACCCCCACGACCACCGGCGCGGGCAGCGCCAGCGCCTGCGCCGCCAGCGATCCCGGCGAGGCGGCGGGCCCGGCCGGCGAGGCCAGCAGCCCGGCCGGCGAGGCCAACACAACGAGCAGAAAGGCGGCCGCGGCTTCCGCCGCCGCCGCGCTAACCGCGAGCGATATCCAGCGGGCGCGCGTCATTGTTGGGGGTCGCCGGGGCGACGGACAGCTGCAGATCGCGCAGCACCTGTTCACCGCTCTCTTCATCGATGCTGGCGCGGTAGATCACCTCGACGCCGCTGTCGGTCAGCGACGATCCCGTGCGCGCGAGGACCTGCGCCTCGACGCGCGCCAGGTAGCGCGCGATGCCGATCTCGTCGGTCAGCGGCAACAACACGGTGACCGCCGCGCCGCCGCCGGCGGCGGTGCTCGACAGCGCGCGGTCGGTGGTGCGACGCTGGCCGCTCAGGTACGGCGCCAATCCGGCGTCGGCGCGCGCCGTGATCGCGAACCGAACCACCCCGGCCAGCAGCCCGTGCGCGCGCCGGTCGCGCAGCGCACGATGCAGCGCCCGCGTGAACGCCGCCACCGACGCCCCATCCTCGCCGCGCGCATCGCGCTCCGCGCCCAGCAGATCGCCGAGACGCCCGGACAGCACCGCGATCCGGCGCAGCGTCTCGGCGCCGAAGGCCATGAACGGCATGTCGGCCACGACCAGCAGACCGCGCACCCGATCGTCGAGGTCGATGAATGGCGCCGCGATCAGCAGATCAGTCGCGCCGCTCGGCAACGACGCTGCCGCCGACGCCGCCGCCGACGCCGTTCCCGATCCCGGCGGATCGGCGAAGGTCACGCTGGCGACCGCCTTGCGGCGCAGCGCCTCGACGATCAGTGGATGATCGCGCCGCACGGTCAGCTCGCCCAGCCGCGCCGTCGGCAGATCCGGCAGCCGGCCCGAATCGTCCTCGCACAGATAGACCGCGGCCACGCGCGCGTCGCAGTGGGTGGCGAAGATCTCCAGGATGCGACGCGCGCTGGTGGCGGCGTCCGCGCGCGAAAGACCACCCTCGCCGAGCGCGCGCAACCCCTCGCGCACTGTCGTCGTCATGCCGGCGACGCGCGACTCGAGCAGATCGTGCGACAGGCGCAGCGCCTGATAGGTGCGCGCGAAACCATCGAACCGGCGGCGCAGCTGCTGCTGCTCGGTCTCCAGCCCCTGCAGCCGGCGCTTCCACAGATCGGAGAACTCGCCCGCGAGCATGCCGACGATCAGCAGGCCGACGCCGAGCTGCATCGGAAACTCCTCGGACGGAAACGCCAGCGGCAACGGCAGCGGCAGCACATGCTGCCAGGCGCCCAGCATGGTGAACACGATCAGCGCCGCGCAGCCGAACCCGGCGGCAAAGCCATAGCGCACGCCGGCGATCAGCGGCGCCACCACCGACCAGGGGAAGGCGGCGTGCACGAACAACGGGTCGCGCCGACTGACCCAGGCGCCGATCAGCGGCACCAGCAGCGCCAGCACGCCGCTCTCGATCCAGGCCGACAGAGGACGCCCCGAGGCCGACTTGCGCAGCGCCATCACAGCCACCGCAACGTGTAGGACAGCGAGGCACCGCCGTAGCGCTGGCCGGCCTCGCCGCGATAGTCGCTGTAGAAGAAGGCAGCGGCCGACAGCTCCTGGTGGCGCGCGAACAAGAACCCGGCGCCCGCCTCCAGGCTGAAGGTCAGCTTCTGCGCCGGCAGCAAATATCCGGTCCAGGCATCGGCGAACGGGCGGAAGCAGGGGGCGCACCCCTTGCCCGAGCCCGGCTCATCGTCCTCGTCGCGCCGGCGGAGCAGCGTCAGCCCGAAGCCGGTCGTCGTGTAGCTCGCCGGCAGCAGGTTGGCCGACTGCACGCCGTCGCGCACCAGCACCGTCAGACCGCGCGGCAGCGTCGTCGCCAGGCTGTTCTCCTCGGTGAAGACGTCGGCGCGCGGGCGCAGCAGGACGCCCGCGAGGTTGAACGTGCGCGACAGCTCGGCGCGCCCGAACCAGCCATTCGACAGCAAACCACCGTCGCGCGCGGTGTAGCGGCTGGCGCCCAGCGAACCACCGACGGCGAAGCCGGCCCCGATGCGCCAGTTGGCCTCGGCCTCGACGACGTCGCGCAGACCGGCGGCGCGCAGGGCGGCGCTGTCGGTCGGCAACTGGTGGTACAGACCCTCGAGCTCCAGAATCGATCCGCTCGGTCGGGTTCCAGCGCTGCACGGCGGCCAGGTAGGGCAGCGCCCCCGTCGGCAGCGAATAGGCGCCGGCCTCGAGCCGCGAGTCGCCCCACGGCTCTTGCAGCGACAGCGCCGCGCCGCCGCGCCACTCGTCGGCGTGGACCTCGTTGATGAGCGCGCTCGCCGCCGCGTCGAGGCGGGCGTGCTCGGCCAGCAGCTCGAAGCCGAAGCGCGCCAGTCGCAGCGCCGCGCGCGCCTTCTCCTGCAGGATATCGAGCGGCCCGAGCGCCTGCGCCCCGCCGGTCGCCCAGGCGCCGCTCAGGCGCTCGTCGGCCAGCTCGCGCCGGTGTTCGGCGACCGCGGCGTCCTCCTCGGGATCGGCGGTGTGCACGGGCGCCGCCTTGACCAGCGTCCAGGCGCGATCGTCCTGCCCCAGCTCGCGCGCGGCGTCGATCTGCTCGCTGGGCGTCAGCGCCGCGATCTCGTTGGCCAGGATCGTGCGCACGGCGCCCCGATCGTGGCGCTCGAGGGCCACGGCCAGCCGCGCGCCGGCGTCGTTGTCGGTCTTGTCGTCGTAGGCGTCGCGGTCGTCGCGCGGCTCGCGCTCCAGGCCGGCGTCGACGCGCGCCCACAGCGAATCTTCGCGCGCCCCCATGTCGTCGGGGGTCAGCGCGACGACCTTGCTGAAGGCATCGGCGGCGGCGCGCGACTTCCCGTCGTGGCTCATGAGGCGCCCCTCGGCCGACCAGTAGCCGGGCTGATTGGTGAACAGCTCTTCCTTGCCGCCGGCGCGCACCAGGCCGACGAGGTGGCGCACGTCGTCCCAACGATCGGCGTCGGTCGCGGCGTCGAGCGCGGCCACCAGCAGCGCCGGCGAGGCGAAGCGGGTGAACCCCTCGCCGCCGATCCGGATCACCTCATCGACGTGCTTCCGGCCGCCCAGCAGCGTCACCAGCCGATCGGCGACGCCGGCGTCGCGCTGATCGAGCACCCACAGCCGCATGTACGACGTCAGCGCGTCGTCGTCGGCCTCCAGGTTCCAGGCCAGGTCGCCGTACAGCCGCCAGAAGCTGACCGCGTCGTCGGTCATGATCGGCGCCGCGCGCCGCGCCGCCACCAGCGCGTCCTCGGCGCGCCCGAGCGACCACAAGAGCTCGACCTCGCGCGCGCCGTCTTCACCGCGCGGGCCGAATCGCATCTGCAGCTGCTGGACCGCCGCCAGCGCACCCGGCAGATCCTGCAGGTGCTCCGCGATCTCTTGCCGCTCGGTCCAGTACGAGCGCGAGGCGCCGAACTTCGTCTCGAACTGGCGCAGCGCCACCAGCGACTTCTCGGGTGCGCCCTGCGATTCGAGGGCGTCGCTCAGATCGAGGAGCTCGTCGAGCGTGATCGTCCCCGCCTGCACCCGGCGCTGCAGCACCTCGGCGATCCGGTCGTAATCGAACAGATCGTGGCCGAGCGCCAGCGTGCGCCGGTTGGCCTCGTCGGAGCCGTGACTCGCCAGCCACGCCCAGGCGTCCAGCGCCTCCTCGGCGTGGCCCGACCAGGTCGCGGTCTCCGCCATCTGCCGGCGCAGCGACGCGTCCTCGGGGTGGCGCGACACCAGGCGGGTCACCACGGCGAACGCCGCCGCGACGTCGCCCTGGCCGAGCTCGATGTCGACGTGCCGCCGCAGAAGCGTGTCGTCGTCGGGGCTGAGCTCGATCAGCCGCTCGCTCCAGCGCTTGGCCCGCGCGCCGTCGTTCTGCGCGCGCGCCAGCGTGATGGCGCGATCGAGCAGCCGGCGGTCGGTCGGCCACAGACCGAGCGCGGCGTCGGCGGCGCGCAGCGACTCGAGGCCGCGATTCGCCGAGGTCAGCACCTCGAGCGCGCGCAGGACGTCCTCGCGCGCCGCCCACTCGGCCGGCGCGGCCTGGCTGGCCGCCATGTAGAGATTGACGCTGGCCGTGAGCTGGCCGGTCGCCAGGCGCCAGCGGGCGGCGCGCACCAACCAGTCGTGCCGGTTGGCGCTGTCCGACGACGCGAGGCGCTCGTAGATCTCGGCGGCGTCGCCGGGCGCCTCCAGCGCGAGCGCCGTCTCCGCCAGGTGCGACAGCAGGTCGACGCCGCTGGCACGCGGCGCGACCTGCCGCAGGGCCGCCAGCGACTGCTGCTGACGCAGCGGGCGCGCGGAATCGCCCGGCAGCAGGGCGTCTAGCCGCGCGTTCGACAGCTCGAACAGCTGCATCTTGGCCTGCGCCGCGATCGGATCGCCGCCACCGGCGAGCAGCCGCAGCGATGCCTCGGCGGCGTCCCAGTGTCCGAGCGCCCGCTGCTGCCGCGCCAGCAGCAACCGCGCCGGACGATCCTCCGGGTGGGTGCGCAGCACCTGTTCGAGGTAGGCGATCGACAGCTCGTCGGGCGGGCCCAGGTACTTCGGATGACCGAAGTCCAGCCCGGGAAAGAGCAGCGCCAGCAACGATCCCACTGCGAGCGCCAGAAGCGCGATCACCCCCGGCTTGATCACCCGGGGCCGAACATCAACGGCAGATGACATGGACCTCTCCTGTCTCGGTGTCGTCGAACCGGAGCGGGCGCCCGCCGCCTGGTGGCAGCGGACCCACGACGATCTCCGGAGCGGCGACATCCTTTGCTTCGACCGCCAGCGATTGTTCGCCGGCACATCCCCCCACCCTCATCTCTACCGGAACATGCCCGCGCAACGCGAGCCACAGCTCACCGCCGGCGCGCCGCGTGGAGACCACCGCGGCGTTCGCCGACTCCAGGTACGGCCCCGTCGGAGGCGCATCCCCAAGCGCCAATGTCCGTTCGGCCCCCGCCGTCGCCGGCCCCGTGGTCACCGGGGCGAGCGCCACGTAGCGCCCCTGCGGCAGGTCGGTCACGCCGGCGACGTCGGGCGATCGCTCGAGGTCGGGCCAGCCGAGCGCCGCCGGCAGGCGCACCGTGCGCAGCCCGCCAAAGTCCCGCAGCACCCAGGCGCCGTCCAGCCGGCGCGCCAGCGTGGCGTGCGCGAACCCCTTGACCCGCTCGACGTACTCGCTGACCCAGACCGGGACGGTCTCTTGCGCCAGCGCCCATGCGTAGACCTCGTGCAGCGCGGTCACCGACGCCGCCTTGGTGCCCGAATAGAAGTGATAGTAGATGCCGATCGGCTTGAGGCGGCGCGGGCTGTCGGTGAAGCGGAAGTAGTCGACGACGCGCCGAAAGCCGTAGTACGGCCCGTGCCACAGATTGGTGTAGACGTTCTCGTTCTGCGCCGGCGCGTAGAACTGCAGACGATCACCGACGGGACGCACGAACGACGGCACGCCGGCCAGCGTCTGCGTCGGCCCCGGCTCCTCGGCGTTGTCGCCGTTGAGGTTGCTGAGCCCGAGCGCGTCGGCGCGCGCGATCGCCTCCTCGGGCGGCAACGCGTTCCCGCTCCAGAGCATCACCCGCGTCGGCTTGCCCACCGGCGCGAGGCGCCCGTCGATGTAGCGCACCGACCCGTCGATCTCGCGCTCGACCGAGTAGGTGTAGCCCGGGATGTCGAGGCGATCGCCCTCGACCGCATCCTCTTGATCGCCGTCGTCGGGGCGCGGCACCGCCGCCCCCTGCGCGCGCAACCAATCGAAGGGATGGCTGAAGGTGTGGCTGGCCACCTCGACCTCGGGCAGCGCGAAGATCGCGCGCGCCACCGGCTCGAGCACGGGGCTGCGGTCCGGGTAAAGGCCCTTGGCGCCGATCTCCCCCTCGATGATCGAGACCGTCGTCGGCAGGTGGTAGCGCGCCAGGAAGTCGCGCCGGATCACCTCGCCGGCCAGCGGGCGATGGGGCAGCTCGGCGATGCTGACGAAGCCGTCGCCGTCGATGTGGATCTCCAGCAGCCGGCGGCCGTTCTCGGTCGTCGCGTCGGGGATCGGGATCTCGGGCAGCGCCAGCGCCGACGCCAGGAATCGAAACGGATCGACGATCCACCGCTGCCGCCCCTCGAAGCCGTTCGCGGTCAAGTAAGGGTCGAGAGCGATCCCGCCCCACTTCCCCTCGGCGACCGGCGCCAGCGTGTGCCCGTCGGCGTCGGCGATCTCCAGGTGACGCACCAGCCCCGGCGCGGCGTAGGGGGGCAGATCGCGCCCGCGCGCTGACGGCGGCGCTTCGAAGGAGAGCAGCCCGTCGGCGGCGGCGATGCGCATCGGCGGGCGCACGCTGCCCGAGATCGCCTCCAGCCCCAGGCGTCGGCGCATCTCCGGCGACGGCGCGAATCCCAGGTGGCCGAGCATGGCGACGCGCACGCCGCTGTCGATCTGCTGCCCCAGCCAGCGCTCGTATCGATCGGACGCCGGCATCTCGTCGTCGGTGAACCAGGTCACCAGGCCGGCGTAGCGGTCGGCGAGCGGCGCCTGGGGCAGGCCCGCGCGCACGTCGGCGTAGTCGACGGCGAAGCCGAGGTATTCCAGCGGCACGGCCAGCATGCGGTGGGCGACCGCGTAGGGCAGGTACGGCTCCTCCGCGCCGTCCAGCAGCACCAGCACCCGCCGCGCCACCGGCTCGACGAGACCGACGCCGACGCGATCGCGCGCGGCCGGCGCGACCCAGGGGACGAACCCCAGCGCCGACACCTGCGCCGCCAGCGCGCGCGCCTCGGCGGCCGACCCCGTCGGCCGCGCTTCGACGTCGACCACCGGCAACCCCGTCGACGCCGTGAACGCCGACAGCGCCTGGATGCGCCGCTGGCGCGCCGGCGCGCTGACCGCGACGTACGTCCCGCGTGCCGCGTCCCAGCCGGAGAACAGTGGACCGGCGACCAGCCCCGAGATGGTCCCGGTGATGTCGCCCGCCTGGCTGGCGGCGCCGGGCGCGATGCGTTCTCCCGAGGTGGCTTCGATGTTGGCTTCGATCCAGAGCGGCGCCGACGGAAAGCGCGCGTGCAGCGCATGCAGCAAGGGCGCGAGGTCGGCGGAGATCGCGCCGTTCACTCCGGTCGCCGCCTCGACGAGAAAGCCGGTAAAGCCGTGCGCCACGGCGGTCGCGGCACGCTCGACGACGACGGTACGTTCCATCGCGGCCCGCGAGACGATCGCGGTCCGCGAGACGCCGTCCACGGCCCGCGAGACGACATCCGCGCGCGCGCCCGTCGCCTCCGCGCCCGGGCAGCGCAGCCGCGCCAGCACCACCACCCCTTTGTCGGCCAGCGCCTTGACCGTCGTCGCCGGGGCGCGTTCGGGATCGAGGACGACACGCCCGAAGAAGGCCAGCGCGTCGACCGGCGGCGCGGCGCCGTAGTGAAACGCCGTCGCGACCGGCGGTCCCTCGGCGGCTTGCGCGGCGCGCGGCGACGACAGCCCGGCGGCGCCGATGAACGCGGTCGCGATCGCGAACAGCCGCACGCACGCAAACGGAGCGCCGCCCCGGTCCCGGCGCGACCGCCGGTGGTGGGATTGCGGCGCGTGGGTCATCCGCAGGTTCCGTCGGCGCGGCAGTAGCTGTCCGCGCCACAATCGGCGTTGCTGAGACAATCGACGCACAGGTGGCTGCGCGGATCGCAGACCGACAGATCGCCGGGAACGCCAGGACCGTCCATGCAATCGGCGGTGGTGACGCAGGCGTCGGAGCAGGTGTGGCCGGGCGTGCACACCGGCGCGTCGACCGGGCAGTCGGCGTTGGTCAGGCAGTCGACGCACTGACCCTGCGCGCGATTGCAGCGCAGCCCGCGCGCGCAGTCGGTGTCGCGCACACAGCCGACGCACGATCCGCTGGCGGTGTCGCAAACGCCGCCCCCGCCGCAGCCGCCCGCCGCGCGGCAGGTCGCCACGCATTGATGGCGAGCCGGGTCGCAGGTCGGCGTCGGCGCCGAGCAGTCGTCGGCGGTGACACACTCGACGCACGCGCCGGTGACCGGATCGCAGGCGTTGCCGCTACCGCAGGCGGCGCCGGGGGTGCAGGCGGCGCATCGGCCGGTCGCCAGATCGCAGCGGGGCGTGACACCGCCGCAGCCGTCGTCGCTGGTACAGGGACGCGGCGTCGCCCCGTCGGCAAAACCGGAAGCGTCGACGGCGCCACCGTCGCCACCGTCGATCGATGTCGTGCCGGCCGTACCACCCGACGCCGGCTCGCCGGCGGTCCCGCCTCCGCCGCCCGTCGCGCCACGCATCACATTCTCCGTCGATGTCGAGCCGCTACCGCAGCCGACCGTCGTCAGAGAGATCCCAACCCAGCATCCGAGAACCAACCAGCTTGGTCGGTGGCCGCACATTTCCAAAGTTGTCCCTTCTTCCTCAAAATCCCCAGTAACAGACGCTGTCCTGATTGGCGCTCGAGATGGTGGCATAAGGTGAGAATCCGCGCTCGCGACTTTTGGCATACACCCGGCGAGCCCGGGCCTGCTGCGCGCAGCTTCCTACGTAGTCCTCTGTAGTGATCGAGAACGGCCGGCCATTTGGCCGCAGCCGAAGCGCCTGCCAGGCCAGCAGATCGGACTCGGCCTCGCGGTCGTACTTGGGCGCGTAGGTCTCCTCGCGGGAAACGCCATCAAGAAGTGACGGAAACGGCACACCATTGACGTGTGCGGCGCGCGTCGCGAGCGACGTCGCGTTTTGCATCACCAACACCAGGTCCGGAAACCTCTGACGCAGCTGCGCCACCAGCATTAAGCCGCCTCTGGTGCATGTCGTATCACAGGGAGCGTCCTCGTCGTGAGCGCCATGTTCAATAATTTCGAGGTTATCCAGAAAGAACCCGTCCACGCCCGTGGCCGCCAGGCGCGACGCGACGTGCTCGACGATCAGGCGCCGGTAGTCGGCGTTGCCCGGGTTCATCCAGACCTCCTTGGGGTAGCGCGGGTAGGGGGCGATCTGGGCGGCGCGATTCTCTCCGCAGGGAACGAACCCCGTCGGCGCGGTTCTCCAGTAGCTGCGGTCACGCTCGCAGGCGCCGACGTTGAGATAGCTGAGGACGGTGTTGCGTCCCCCGGCGCGCAGGACCGCGATGTCCGCCCGGGTGAAATTTCCTATCGCGGGGTCGGCGTCGATGTTGATCAGGCGAAACCCCGCCGCGACGCGACGCAGATCGCCCATCTGCCGCGCAGTGCCGTAGAACGACAGCCAGGGGG
The DNA here is from genome assembly GCA_963778795.1 of uncultured Pseudomonadota bacterium. Lineage (GTDB taxonomy): Bacteria > Myxococcota_A > Polyangia > Fen-1088 > Fen-1088 > DASRQZ01. The sequence continues at coordinate 284,163 of CAVZVU010000002.1, forward strand.
CGTTGTCCGGGATACCGCGCTGATGGCCCGGTTGATGAACGTCCGCCGGCGCAGGCCGCCCGCCCGCGCCGACCGTCGACGAGGCCCCGGCCGACGCCCACACGGCCATGACCAACGTGACCGCCGCCGGGATCGCGGCCATCATCACCACCGCCGCGCCCCGCAACCCCGGCATGAACCGCGATCTCCGCATCGCGGGTCGTCATCCCTCGCTTCGGCGCCGGGCGACGACGTTACGGCGTGGGACCGACGCCGGTCGTATACGCTCCGGGCGGCGTCACGCCGGTCACCGAGAGGTTGTCGCACGAACCGTCGCCGAACGGCAAACCGGCGAAGTAGTTGTCGGCGACCTCGGTCGAACCGCCGGCGCACGAACCGATGTTGAAGTCGTTGTCCTCGAAGTTGTTGTGAACCACGTGCCCGGCCTGCGAGCCTTCTACCATCAAGCCGAACGCGTTGTGGTGCACGAACGAGTTGCTGATGGTGACGCCGGTGCCGGCGTTGAAGTGGAACGCGCAGTGCGAGTCGGCCACCTCGACGTGGTCGAAGATCGGCGCCGAGCTGACCCCGCCGACGACGATCATGTCGACGCCCTGGAACAGGCCCTGGGTGATCGAGGTGTTGCTGATCTGAGGCGACGCGCTGGAGACCAAGATCGGGCTCCCACCCTGGTTGTCGCCGAGCCCGCGCAGCGTCCCGTGGGCGATGGTTCCGCTCGATGAGAGCACCAGCATCGACTGAGAGCTGTCGATCACGACGTGATCGATGGCGAACGCCGAACCCGGCAGCGCGGCCATCGCGGTGACGGCGCCGTGGATTTCGAGATAGGTCGCGGACAGCCGTCCCCCGGATTCGATCAGGATGCCGGTCCAGTCACCGGCAGCGCCGGTGGCGCCGGACAGCTTCACCGGGCTCTGCGCCGTCCCCTGAACCAGGAGCGTGCCGGCCACCCTGAGGCTCACGTCGCTGGCGGCGGTCAGCGTGCTGCCGGCGCAGATGGTCAGCGTCGTCCCCGCCGCCACCGAGCGGGTCGCGTCGAGCGCGACGTTGCCGCACAACACCTCGCCGCCCGCTGACGCGTCGGCGCCGGTGGCCACGCTGCCGCCCGCCCCGGTCGAGCCGGTCGAGCCGCCCGCGCCGGTCGCTGCGATGGTGGAGCTGCCGGAGCCGCTACAGGCGACCAGCCCCGCGATCGGGAGCGCGATCAGAATGGCGGCGGCGCAACGTGAGGCGGATCGTGCATTCACGGGGGGGACCTCCGACAAGGTCCCCGGAGACTAGCGCGGCCGGGCGCGCTTGGGCGCAAGATCCTTGCCGCCGCGCAATGTCGGAACAGCGCGAATGGCGCCGCGCGGGCGCGCCGAGACCGAGGTGACGAAGCGATACGCCTCCTCCGCCAGAGCGATCCAGTATTCTTGCCAATATCCTGGCCGGGGCGCCGCGCCCTCGCGCACGCCGACCCACTCTTTCATCAGCCTGCCGTGTCCGGGATCGAAGCGCTCGCCGACCCCCTGTTCGATCAGCGCAAGGACGCGATCCCGGGGCAGCTTCACCACCAGCTGATCCCGCGTGAGCATCGCGAAGATCTTGCCGCCGGCGTTCAAGACCGAGCTGGAGCTGAACATGCGGCCGAGCCCGACGTCGCGCCGGCCGGCGAAGGCCGCCGCGACCGGCGCGAAGCGGGGATCGATTGCCTCGGATTGCGCGTCGGCGTGCGGAACCATCCGCGCCGCCTTCATTACTGCCCGCTTCCCCCGCTTCGCGCTCTTGCTGTCGGCCACCGCGAAAGCTTACACGCCCCCCGCCGCAGGCGACCGGCCCGCGATGATCACTCCACCGCCGCGCGCCGTCGCCCGCTTTGGAGCGGGTCAGCGGATCGCGTGGCCCGGCAGATCAACTGCCGCGGTCAGCAGCTTCTGATCGCTCGGCGCCTGATTGAGCGCGCTCGCCTCGGCCGTCACGAAGACGTCGAACTTCTGGAAGGGCGTCTTGAACTCGAGCGTCCCCTTCAGCTCTTTGTCGATCGTCAGGATGCCCATGTTGATCGGATCCTTCGCGCCGTCGGGCTGCAGCCAGACGACGTAGCTGGTTGCCCCCACCCTGACCTTGGCCGCGGGCGCCATGTGCTGGACCGCGACGGATACGACCTGATTCGGCCCATCCGATGCTTTGACCGCCAACCGTCCTTGTGCCGCCGGGATGTCCGCGCTCGAGCGCAGGGCGATGTCGGCTGTGTTTGGCGTGCCGTGGAGCATCCCGTTCATCGAGGAGCACCCCGCGAGCGCGGAGAGCGCCACAAACACCGAATTCCTGATCATCTGTTTGCTGTTCATGATCCTGTACCCCGCTGGTTGAGTTTCTCGCGGGCCCGTACGAACGTTCGGCCCTCGACCTTAAGGCTGGCGACTCGTTCGGGCGAAGCAACTTCAGCCATAGCAGTGGTACTACTGAGCCTCGGTTGCCGATTCGCGCGGCGACGCCACATTCATTGCATCATGACCTCGGCAATAGTGATCATCCTGCCGGCGCTGCTGGGCGCATCCCCGGGCTTCGGCACGCCCGCGGCGTCGCGCGCGCCGGCCACGTCGCAGACGCCTGCGGTGTCGGTCGAGAACCGAGCGGTCGCTTCGCAGCCGGGGAACACGCTGACCCTCGAGGTCGGCGCGCAGACGACGTTCACCGCCGTCGACCGAGACCGGGTCCAGAGTCGGGCGATCGATCTACAGAGAGTCGGGGAGCATCTGCGCGGCTTCGTCGCCGACGAGGAGAGCGACTTGCGAATCGAGCGCACGCGCATCTCCGGTCACGTCGGCATGCGCCCGGTGGCGCTCGATGTCTCGCGCACGGGCGGCGGGCTCGACGTGCACGGCGTCTTCGGCGGCCGGGCGATCGCCCTCGCGATCGAGCCGACCTCGATCGAGGGCGACGCCGGCCCCTGTCACTACAAGCTGCGGAACCGGCGCGGTGACTATGTCGGCACCGCCGACTGCGGCGGCGCGCCGACGGCGGTGCGCCTGCAGCTACCGGTCGCGCTGGTCACCCGCGGCGACGCGGAGCTGGCGGCGATCCTGACCGCGCTCTTCTCGTCGTGACGGGGCCGCGCCCCACCCGGGCGCGCCGGCCGGGCCGCGCGCACCCGGACGCCGCGTTGAGGTAGGCTGGCGCGATGGGATTGCTCGACGAGCCGGGGCTGGCGCGATTGGTGGCCGCGGGCTGCCCGCGCTGCGGATCATCGAAGCTCGCCTTCCGGACCTACGTCGACGGGCGGTTGCCGATCATGGGCGGCGAGCCGGTGGGCGCCATCACCTGGGCCTACGACGGCGAGAAGTTCGTCGACGGCGTCTACGACGTCGGCTGCGCCGACTGCCAGCACGCGGTCTTCGCCGCCGACGCTTGCCCGCGCTGTCATGCTGAACAGGGGCTGGCGCGCGCGCTGACGACGCCGAACCGCTGGCCGGTGCCGTCACGCTGCCCGAGCTGCGACGATGAGGAGGTGCGCTACGTCGGATTTTTCCCCGCGCGCGTCGTCGTCGCCGCCCAGGGCGAACGGGCCGAAAAGGCGCGCACCACGACCGAGATGCACGACGACGGGTTCCACGGCTTTCGCGTCGACTGCCGCGACTGCGGCACGGTGGCGGAGCTCACCGACCGATGTCCGCTGTGCGACGCCCCCGGCCCCCTGCGCGCGCGGCCCTGAGGCCAATGCCGGGGCGTGGACGTGGTTGCGCCCCGCTCCCAGGGCGGGCCTTGCGCCAGCGCCGGAAGCTGCTCTGATAAGGCTGTGACCGCATCAGTGACGAACGCCGCGATCGAAGCGGTCTGGAGGATCGAATCGCCGCGGCTGATCGCCGGCCTCGCGCGGGTGGTCCGCGACGTCGGGCGCGCCGAGGAGCTGGCGCAGGAGGCGCTGCTGGCCGCGCTCGAGCGCTGGCCGTCGTCGGGCGTCCCCGATAACCCGGGCGCCTGGCTGATGGCGACCGCGAAGAACCGCGCGATCGACGAGCTGCGCCGCGACCGCCTGCTGGAACGCAAGCACCAGGAGCTGGGGCACGAGCTGGAGGCGCGGGGCGAGGCGACGGCGGCGCCCGATCTCGACGCCGCGCTCGACGACGACGTGGGCGACGACTTGCTGCGGCTGGTGTTCGTCGCCTGCCATCCGGTGCTGTCGACCGAGGCGCGCGCCGCGCTGACGCTGCGCCTGCTCGGCGGCCTGACGACCGAGGAGATCGCGCGCGCGTTCCTGGTGCCCGAGCCGACGATCGCCCAGCGCATCGTGCGCGCCAAGCGCACGCTGGCCGACGCGCGCGTCCCCTTCGAGGTGCCGCGCGGCGCCGAGCTGGCCGCGCGTCTGTCGTCGGTGCTCGAGGTGATCTACCTGATCTTCAACGAGGGCTACTCCGCCACCGCGGGCGACGACTGGATGCGGCCCGAGCTGTGCGAGGAGGCGCTGCGCCTCGGTCGAATCCTGGCGGGGCTCGCGCCCGACGAGCCCGAGGTGCACGGCCTGCTGGCGCTGATGGAGATCCAGGCGTCGCGCGCCGGGGCGCGCACCGGCCCGTCGGGCGAGCCGATCCTGCTGCTGGAGCAGAACCGCGCGCGCTGGGACCAGCTGCTGATCCGGCGCGGGCTGGCGGCGCTGGCGCGCGCCGAGGCGCTGAGCGGCGACGCGCTGCGCCCCTACACGCTGCAGGCGGCGATCGCGGCGTGCCACGCGCGCGCGACGACGGCGGACGCGACCGACTGGCCGCGCATCGCCACGCTCTATCAGGCGCTGGCGGTCGTCAGCCCGTCGCCGATCGTCGACCTCAATCGCGCGGTCGCCGTCGGCATGGCGTTCGGCCCGGCGGCCGGCCTCGCGCTGGTCGACAGGCTGACCGAGGAGCCGGCGCTGGCGAGCTATCACCTGCTGCCGGCGGTGCGCGGCGATCTGCTGGCCAAGCTCGGCCGCCTCGACGAGGCGCGCGCCGAGTTCGAGCGCGCGGCGACGCTGACGCGCAACCTGCGCGAGCAAGCGCTGCTGGGCGAGCGCGCGGCGGCGTGCGCTCGCGGCGCGCGGCCGGCGCGCTCAGCTTGAGCCGTTGCGCCCGTCTTCAGCGTGCCCCTGGGTCAGCCGATCGAGGTGCATCCGGATGTGCGCCGCCTCGGCCGGCGTGTGCGCGAGCGCGATGGCTCGGTCGAGGGAGACGCGCGCCTCGGCGGCGCGACCGAGCTGCAGCAGCAGCGCGCCGCGGAGACCAAAGAAGTGGAAGTAGCCTGACAGCTGCGGAGCCAGCGGCTCGATCATCTCGAGCGCCGCCGCCGGGCCGCGCACCTTGGTGACGGCGACCGCGCGGTTGAGCGTGACCACCGGCGAGGGCGCCAGCCGCTCGAGCGTCGCGTACAGCCGATCGATCTCGCCCCAGTCGGTCTCTCCGGCGCGGGCGGCGCGCGCATGGATCGCGCCGATGGCGGCCTGCACCTGGTAGGGGCCGGGACGCCGGTGGCGCATCGCCTTGTCGAGCAACGCCAGCCCCTCGGCGATGAAGTTGCGATTCCAGCGCCCACGGTCCTGCTCCTCGAGCAGCACGATGTTGCCGTCGCCGTCGAGCCGCGCCGGCGCGCGCGCGTGCTGGACCAGCATCAACGCCAGCAGGCCCATCATCTCGGGCTCTTCGGGAAAGAGGCGCAGCAACAGGCGCGCGAGCCGGATCGCCTCCTCGCACAGCGGCGCGCGGATCTGCGCGTCGCCGCCCGTGGCGGAGTAGCCCTCGTTGAACATCAGGTAGATCACCGCGGCCACCGCCCGCAGGCGCGGCGCGCGCGCGGGGGCCCCCGGCGCCTCGAAGGGGACGTCGGCGCCGGCGACCCGTGCCTTGGCGCGCGTGATCCGCTGCTCCATGGCGCCGTCGCCGACCAGGAACGCGCGCGCGATCTCCTTGACCGACAGGCCGCAGACGATGCGCAGCGCCAGCGCGATCTGCTGCGTCGCCGGCAGGTCGGGGTGGCAGCAGATGAACAGCAGTCGCAGGATGTCGTCGCGGTAGTGCGCGTCGTCCAGCCGCTCGGCCAGCGCGGCCTCGGGGTCGCCGGCGTCGGCGACGGTGACGGCGACGGCGGGAGGCTCGTCTCCCGGCGGCAACGCCACCTGTTTGCGCCGGCGGCGCGCGTCGTCGATGGCGGCGTTCCTTGCGACGAAGATCAGCCACGCCGCCGGGTCGCGCGGCGGGCCGTTCTCCGGCCAGTTCTTCAGCGCCGCCAGGCAGGCGTCCTGAAACGCCTCCTCGGCGGTGTCGAGGTCGCGAAAATAGCGGATGAGCGCGCCCAGCGCGCGCGGCCGCGCGGATCGAAACGCCAGATCGATCCAGGCAGCGTCGGTCACCTGACGCCCGAGCCAGGCAAGCCGGGAGAGCCAGGCAAGCCGGGAGAGCCAGGCAAGCCGGGAGAGCCAGGCAAGCCGGGAGAGCCAGGCAAGCCGGGAGAGCCAGGCAAGCCGGGAGAGCCAGGCAAGCCGGGAGAGCCAGGAAGGAACAGCGACACCGGCCGGATCTCGTACGCGCCGCCGGGGTTGGCGCGCGCCAGCTCGCGCGATATCGCCAGCGCCTCTTCCAGCGACGCGCAGTCGACGAGATAGAAGCCCAGCAGCTGCTCCTTGGTCTCGGCGTAGGGGCCGTCGATCACCGTCGGCGGCTCGTCGCTGGCTTCAAGGCGCCGCCCGCGCCCGGTCTTGCGCAGCGTGGTCGCCGCGGTGGTCGCCATCAAGCGCGCCGTCGGGCCGAGCTTGCCCTCCGCCTGCAGCCGCTGATGCACGACGGCGAGCCGCGCCATCACGTCATCGTCTTCTTCCTTGGTCCAGGAGCCGACGATGTCCTCGGAGTTGTAGCAAAGCAGAGCGTAGAGCATGTCTCGTTTCCCCCCAGGACGAATGAGTATGGCCGGCGCCGACAGGCCAACCGAAAAAAATCTACGAGCGCCCCGCCCTGCCCTACCCTTTGTCCGGAGCCCCCACTCGATGCTGACCCGCCGCCGATTGCTGATGGTGCCGCCCGCCGCCGCGGTCACCGCTGTCGCGGGTCGGCGCGCGGCGCGCGCCCAAGGTGCCGCAGACGCCGCCGCAGACCGCCGCTCCCGCAGCGCCCGAGCCGGTCCACCGGGGTCCCTGGCTGCGCGCGCCGTACGACACCTACGTGCGCAACCCCGCGGTCGCGCAGAACGCGTTCTTGCAGATGGCGCCCGACCGGGCGGCGCTTCCGACGTTCGACCAGGCGCAGCGCGCGCTGCCGGAGCCGTTCTGGGACCGGCACGCGCCGGCGATCGACTGCTACTTCAAGGCCTGGAAGCTGGCGTTCGCGCACCTGCGGCGACCCGAGCCCGCCAGCGGATTCGTCGCGCGGTTCATCGATCCGGCGTTCAACGACTGCGTCTTCCTGTGGGACTCGTGCTTCATGCTGCTGTTCGGGCGCTACGGCGCGCGGGCGTTTCCCTTCTCGCGCACGCTCGACAACTTCTACGCCAAGCAGCACCCCGACGGATTCATCTGCCGCGAGATCGGCCGCGCCGCCGGCGACGACCGGTTCCAGCGCTTCGACCCCTCGTCGACCGGCCCGAACGTGCTGGCCTGGGCCGAATGGGAGCACTACCGCAACTTCGGCGACCGCGAGCGGCTGGCGCGCGTGTTTCCCGTCCTGCGCGCCTACCACCAGTGGCTGCGCGCCTACCGGACCTGGATGGACGGCAGCTACTGGTCGACCGGCTGGGGCTGCGGCATGGACAACCAGCCTCGCCTCGGCGCCGGCGACACCACGCTGTACGCCGACCCGGCCCACTATCACGGGCGCATGACCTGGGTCGACACGACCCTGCAGCAGATCCTGTCGGCGCGCCTGCTGACGCGCATGGGGCGCGCGCTGGCGGCCGCGGAGGGCGACGTCGCCGACATGCGCGACGAAGCGACGCGCCTGGGCCGGTTTGTGAACGACCATCTGTGGAGCCGGTCGGAGCGGTTCTACTGCGATCGCCGGGACAGCGGGGTCGTCACCGGCGTGAAGAGCATCGGCGGCTACTGGGCGCTGCTGGCCGGGATCGTGCCGCCCGCGCGGCTGGGACCGTTCCTGGCGCACCTGGATGATCCGCGCGCGTTCAAGCGACCGCACCGGGTCCCGTCGCTGTCGGCCGACCACCCCGACTACGATCCGCGCGGCGGATACTGGCGCGGGGCGGTCTGGGCGCCGACGAACTACATGCTGCTGCGCGGGTTGACCGAGGTCGGCCACGACGCGCTCGCGCACGAGATCGCGCGCAACCACGTCGACAATGTGGTCGCGGTCTTCGAGAAGACCGGCACGGTCTTCGAGAACTACGCCCCCGAGTCGGCCGCGCCCGGCGCGCCGGCGAAGCCCGATTTCGTGGGCTGGACCGGCCTGCCCCCGATCGCGGTGTTGCTGGAGTACGTCTTCGGGCTGCGCCCCGACGCGCCCGCGCGACGGCTGCTGTGGGACGTGCGGCTGACCGATGCGCACGGCGTGCGTCGCTATCCTCTCGGCCCGGATGTCTCGATCGATCTGAGCTGTGCCGCCCGGCGCACGCCCACCGAGCCACCGGTCATCGAGGCCACCGCAACGGGTCCGGTCGACCTCGACGTCAGATGGGCCGGCGGTTCGCGGATCCTGAAGCTTGGACGCTGAAGACACCGCTTCCCATCCTGGTCGCACAAGACGAAACGCCACGACGCCAGAGGCGCCAAAGTCCGGATCTTTAACGTCCGGACCGTGGCGTCCTGGCGTCTTGGCGTTTAACTAACCAGCATTGGGGCTAGCTCACCACCGTTCAGCGTTTGCTGCTGTGACCGCCGTGGTCGCTGCCGTTCGCGTTCTTTTGAGCGCCGCCCTGGTCGCGGTCCGGCGCCTGATGCGACGGGCGGCCCGGCGACGTCTGTCCGCCCTGGCGCGCGCGGCGCTCGGCGGCTTCCATCTCTCGGCGTTCGCTCTCTTCGTCGAGCGCGCGCCGCGCCTCCTTGCCCGCGGCATCGGGACGCCCCGACTTCACGTATTCTTCGGCGGCGTTTCGATAGCGGCGATCCGCATCGTGATTTCCTTCACCGATCTCGTCGCGATTGTTGTCCTGTCCTTGATTGTTGTTGCTGTTGTTGGGCATTGTTTCCTCCGTGTGAACAGGATGGCCACGTTTCTCGACGGCAACAGGCCCGAGCGGATTTATCGATCACGGCAGCGCGATAGACTTTTCGCCGTGCGGAAGATCTCCCATCGTCGAATCCGCGCCGCCGTTTCCAGGATCCAGGGGCCATGACCCGCAACCAGCGTCTGGTCCTGCTGGCGAGCATCCTCGGCTCGTTCGTGGCGTTCCTCGACATGGCCGTGGTCAACGTCGCGCTGCCGGCGATCCGCCGCGAGCTGGGTGGCGGCATCTCGGCGCAGCAGTGGATCGTCGACGCCTACCTGCTGGCGGTCGGCTCGCTGATCCTGATCGCCGGGTCGCTGTCGGATCTGTTCGGGCGCAAGCGCGTGTTCGCTGGCGGCCTGATCGGTTTTGCGCTGACGTCGGTCCTGTGCGCGGTCGCCCCGAGCGTCGCGGTTCTGATCCTCGCGCGCGGGCTGCAGGGGGTCGCCGCCGCGCTGCTGGTCCCGAGCTCGCTCGCGATGATCATCTCCAACTTCGAGGGCCAGGCCCAGGGCAAGGCGATCGGCACCTGGACCGCGTGGACCGGAATCTCGTTCGTGCTCGGCCCGCTGGCAGGCGGCGCGCTGGTCGACGCCGGTTCGTGGCGTTGGGTCTTTGCCGTCAACGTGGTGCCGATCGCCGCCACCTTGCTGGTGCTGGCGCGGGTTCAGGCGGAGGCGCGCGCCAGCCTGCGCTCGCCGGTCGACGGGCTGGGGGCCGGTCTGTGCGTGGCCGGTCTCGGCGGGATCATCTTCGCGCTCATCGAACAGCCGGCGCGCAGTTGGGGCGCGCCGATGATCTACCTGCCGCTGGCGATCGGGCTGCTCGCCTGCGGCGCCTTCTTTCGGTTTGAGCGAGCGGCGTCGCACCCGATGCTGGACTTCGAGCTCTTCCGCAGCCGCAACTTCGCCGCCGGCAACCTGGCGACCGTGGCGATCTATGCGGGGCTGACCGCATCGACCTTCCTGCTCACGGTGTTTCTGCAGCAGGTGGCGGGATATGCGGCGATCGCCAGCGGGCTGGCGCTGCTGCCGGTGACCTTGCTGATGTTCGCCCTGTCGCCGGTCTTCGGTCGTCTGGCGGCCCGCCATGGACCGCGGCTGTTCATGACGGTGGGGCCGCTCGCCGCCGCGGCCGGCTTCGCGCTGCTGACCCGGATCGATGCGCGCGCGCTTTACCGCGCGCAGGTTCTGCCGGGGCTGCTGGTGTTCGGCGTCGGGCTGTCGGCGACGGTGGCGCCGTTGACCGCCGCGATCCTGGGCGGCATCGACCAGCGCCACGCCGGGATCGGATCGGCGATCAACAACGCCATCGCTCGCATCGCCGGCCTGCTGGCGGTCGCCGCGCTCGGCGCCCGGGCCGCGTCGACCGAGGCGCTGCACGCCGGCCTGTGGTCGATCGCGGCGCTGCTGGCGCTGGGCGGCGTCATCTCCGCGGTCGGGATCCAGAACCCGCCAAACACGAGTAGCCGACGTTCTTAAACGATGCTGGTCGGACAGGGATGAACGCCATGACGCCAGAGACGCCAGAGTCCGGATTTCTTGGAGTCCGGACCGTGGCGTCGTGGCGTCTTGGCGTTTATCCGAACGATCGATAGTTGCGGGCGGCGCGCGTGACCTCGGCGGCGACCTCGGCGCGCAGCGATGCCGGCTCCAGCACGGTCGCCTTGTCGCCGAAGCCGAGCACCCAGCTCACGACCTCGACGGTTCCGTGCACGTCCATGGTCAGCTCGACGCCGCCGCGCGCGGCCGGCGTGCGCTTGCCGGCCGCGGCCGGCGTCGGCTTGAAAGATTGCGTCGGGTGCCACTGCCGCCGCTGGACGTAGCGCGCGACCTTGGCGTCGAACAGGATGCGCACGCGCGTCGGCTCGCCGCGAATCAGGCCGAACGCGCCCTCGGTCAGCTGTTCGGGGCGGTAGTCGGCCGGGTATTCGAAGCGGTCGCCCTTGCGCCACTCCACCTCGCGGAAACCGTCGAGCGCGAAGGTGCGGATCGCCTGGTGCGCCAGGCTGCGCCCGGCGATGTAGAGCCCTTTCTTGTAGACCAGCAGCGTGTAGGGCTCGAGCACGAAGGTCTTGCGGCCGCCCGACACCCCTTCGTGGGTGACGCGCAGGCGATCCTCGCGCAGCAGCGCCGTCATGATGTCGTTGACGTCCTCGATGCGTCCCTCGTACAGGTGGCGCGCCTCGTTGACGTCGAACACCTTGCGGTCGAGGTTGCGCACCGCCAGCGACGTCCTTGCTCTTCAGCGTCGCCTCCAGCTTCTCGAAGACGTCGTCCAGGTCCTCCTTGAATCCGGTGCCGGCCAGGAAGTCGAACACCCGTCGCGAGAGAAACAGCGCGACCATCTGGCTGGTGCTGAGCGAGATGCTCTGCCGGCGCGCGGTCGGCATGATGCGCCAGACCTTGCGCCGGCCCGACAGCTCCTCGTACAGCGGCTCGCCGGCGCGCTGCAGGGCCTGGATGTAGCGCAGGGCGGTGCGCGGGTTGAGCGCGAAGCGCTCGGCGATGTCGTAGATCGACATCCCCTCGGCGCGGTCGAGCAGGGCCCGCACCTCGTGCAGGCGGCTCGCCGGGGCGTAGCGGGTGGAGGGCGTCTTCTTGCGTCCCATGATTCCGCCAACATACGACGAAGCTGCGCCGCTGGGACCAGCTTTGTCACAGGTCTCGCCTACCCTGGCTTCACCCAACGACGAAAGGGAGGAAGCCCATGGAAATGCAGAGCGAGCACGCGCGAGACAACCAGAAGGACGGTCCCAAAGACGGCGCCCGACACGGCAACAAAGACGGCAACAAAGACGGACAGAAGGACAAGGCGATCGCCGCCGCCGTCGGCGACATCGAGAAGCAGTTCGGCAAGGGGGCGATCATGCGGCTCGGCGACGCCGAGGCGGCCGCCGCCGTGCCGGTCATCTCGACCGGATCGCTGGGCGTCGACATCGCGCTCGGCACCGGCGGGCTGCCGCGCGGCCGCATCGTCGAGATCTACGGGCCCGAGTCGTCGGGCAAGACCACGCTGGCGCTGCACGTCGTGGCCGAGGCGCAGCGCGCGGGCGGCGTCTGCGCCTTCATCGACGCCGAGCACGCGCTGGACGTCGGCTACGCGCGCAAGCTGGGCGTGCGCACCGAAGATCTGCTGCTGTCGCAGCCCGACAACGGCGAGCAGGCGCTGGAGATCACCGACATGCTGGTGCGCTCGGAGGCGGTCGACGTGATCGTGATCGACTCGGTGGCGGCGCTGGTGCCGCGCGCCGAGCTGGAGGGGGAGATGGGCGACTCGCACGTCGGCCTGCAGGCGCGGCTGATGAGCCAGGCGCTGCGCAAGCTCACCGGGGCGTGCGCGCGCGGCAAGTGCCTCGTGGTCTTCATCAACCAGCTGCGCATGAAGATCGGCGTGATGTTCGGCAGCCCCGAGACCACCACCGGCGGCAACGCGCTGAAGTTCTACGCATCGGTGCGCCTCGACGTGCGGCGCATCGGCGCGCTCAAGGACGGCGAGCAGGTCGTCGGCAACCGGACGCGCGTCAAGGTGGTCAAGAACAAGATGGCAGCGCCGTTTCGCGAGACCGAGTTCGACGTCGGCTACGGCCAGGGGATCTCGCGCGCCGGCGAGATCATCGATCTCGGCGTCGAGGCGGGCGTGCTCGAGAAGAGCGGCGCCTGGCTCGCCCACGGCAGCGAGCGACTGGGCAACGGGCGCGAGGCGGCCAAGCAGTACCTGGTCGAACACCAGGATCTGCTGAGAGAGCTGCGCGGCAAGCTGCTGGCGCGCGCCGGCATCGGCGCCGGCGTCGTCGCCGGCTCCGGCGTCAACGTCAGCCCCGGCACGACAACAGCGCCCGCGTCGGCCGGCGCCGGTGAGGAGAAGGATCGACGGCCGGCGGTGCGAAAGGTCGCCTGAGATGCACGCCGAGATGTCGACGCCACCCCCGCTCCACACCGTCGCGAGCGCCGTTGCGCCGGCGCCGATCCTGATCATCAACCTGCCCGAGCGGCGGGTCTGCTATCGCGGCGTCGAGATCCCGACCCGGCCGCCGCGAAATCTGCAACGGCAGCCGCTGCTGGCGCTCGCCGTGCTGGCCGAGCACGCGGGGCAGGCGATCACCGTCGTCGAGCTCGCCGGCGAGATGCAGCGGCTGGGCGGCCTCGAGCGCCGCCTGGTGGCGCCCGAGGCGCGCGACCTGCGCTACAAGCTGCTGTCGCCGTTCCGGCACGCGCTGCAGCGGACCGGAATCCCCCGCAGCGAGCTCGATCGGCTGGTCGAGACGGTCGCCGGCACCCGCCTGCGCCTCAACGTCGCCGGTTCGGTCCAGGTCATCGCGGCGCGCACGCGCGGGGAGTCGCCATGATCCGGAAGCGGTTTCCGCCCGCCAACGACAACGGAGACGGCGGCGCTCACGGGGACAGCGGCGCCACGCCGGTGGTCACGATCCCCGCCGGTCGCCCCGAGCAGGCGTACGCGCGCAGCGAGAATCTGATCCTGCCGCTGCGCTTTGCGCGTCGTCTCGGTGGGTGGTCGATGCCGCCGCGTGCGCACGCCCCAGCGCGAGCGGAATTTCAGCGACAAAAAAGCGACAAAAAAGCGACTTCGCGGCGACCGCCGGCGACGCGCGGTCCGGCAGGGTCGTTCGCATGTTCATCGACACGCGCGCGATCCGATCTGTTCCTGGCGATTCGATCCATCCCAGCAAGACCACGCCGCCTCGCGCCGCGCGTTGCGGCCTCTCCTCGGCGACCGCGGTGGCGCTGACCGCCGCGGTCGTCGCCAGCGGCGCCGCGAGCACGGGCTGCGGCGAGCCCGCCACCGACGGTCGCAGCGGGCTCGGTGAGCGCACGCCCCGATCGTGCGCCGCCGCCGCGCTGGTGATCACGCGCTTTCCCTTCGACGGGATCAACGGCCACGACTGGATGATCAACAACTATGTCGACCTCGACGGCGCGAGCCCGGGCGTCGCCGATTGTCGTGGTCGCACCGGCGAGCGCGCGCGCACCTACGACGGCCACCAGGGGATCGACATCGACATCCCCTCCTTCCGCGAGATGGACCGCGGCACCGCCGTCATCCACGCCGTCGCCGACGGGACCGTCGACCAGGTGATCGACGACCAGCCGGATCGCAACACCAGCTGCACCGGGCGGTGGAACGTGATCAGCATCCGACACGCCAACGGCTTCGAGATCCGGTATGGCCACATCAAGCGCGGCTCGGCGCGCGTGGCGCCGGGACAGGTGATCGCCGCCGGGACGCCGCTGGCGATCGCCGGCAGCGCCGGTTGCTCGACGCAGCCGCACCTGCACCTGGAGGTGCGCGACTGCGCTGGCCGCGCGGTGGAGACCCTGCTGCGCCCGGGGGCCTGGACGGCGCCGCCGGCCTACGATCCCCCCTCGGGGATCATGGACGTCATGCTGCTGGAGGGGGATGTGCCGTCGGTGGCGCAGATCAAGGATCCACCCCCGAACCCGTCGGTGATCACTCCCGACGGGACGCTCGGCGTCGGGCTGTCGGCGGCGGTGCGCGGCGGCGACGTCATCACCACGACGCTGATCGACCCGACCGGACGAGCGTCGGCGCAGAGCCTGACCATCGCAGGCGCGGCGCGCTTCGCGCACGGCTATCCGCGGTTCGCGCTGGCGATCGGCGCGACCAGCGGCGTCTGGACCATCGAGGTCGGCATGAACGGCGCGCGCGCCGCCACGCGCACCGTCAGGGTAGCTCCGCCGCCGCCGGCGCTCGAGGTCGCCGCCCGCGCCGACCTCAGGGCGTCGAAAGGGCGAACGTCACCGCCGCATCGAACAACGCGAGCCCGTCAGCGGTCAGGTTGGCCGCCGCCGTCTCGCGGATCCCGAAGCCAACCCGGCGCGCCGGCGCCTCCAGCCCAACCAGCGCCGCGCCCGTAGGGTAGCCGAACAGCGCTGCGTCCAAACCGTCAGGGAGGTCGGCCCCGACCAGTCCACCTCCCGGCGGTCTCCCCCAGCCGAGCTCCGCGGGAACCGAGGTGATGGTCACCGTACCGGAGAGCGCGCCGGTCAAGTCGGGCAGCCCGGTGGTCACCACCGTGGTCTGGTTGAAAGTCGAGCCATAGTCGGTCCCCAGCACGGTGCCGGTGAGCCCCATCGTCGGAAAGGCGCCGTTCTCCAGGCAAACGACCGGGATCGCGACGTCGCGAATCTTGGTGCCGAGCGGTCCCGACTCGGCGGTGCTGGAGATGACGATCAGATCCTGCCCGGCCACCGCGTCGGCGCTGACGGCGACGTCGCTGACGAAGCTGACGACAAAGCCGCGGCCGCGCAGGCGATCAGACAGAACGGTGTCTCCGGGCGACAGCGCGGCGGTGCCGTTGGTGACGATCACGACCTTCAACCCGGCCGGCACCGGCGCCGGCACCGGCGCCAGGACGCCGGTGGTGTCGTCGACGTAGAGCTGCTTCGGATCGAGACCGTCCAGGACGATCACGTGGTGGAGCGAGAGCGACTCGGTCGCCGGGTCGGGACGATAGGACCAGACCAGCGTCCCCAGCGGATCGTACTCGAGCAGCTGCACCCCCATCACTTCGCCGCTGTGCCCCAGCCAGTTGGCGACGACGAAGTTGCCGTTGCCGAGGATCTGGAACCCGACGAACTGATTCGGCACCACGTCGGCGGGGCCGGTGATGGTGCGCTCGAGCGCGCCGTCGGCGCCGAAGATCTGGAGGCTGGCGCCGTACCCGGTGCTGACCACGGTGTCGCCCGACGGGACGCGCAGCGCCTGCCAGACATGCGACGCGGTGGCGGCGTTGACGCGCGGCACGTCGGCCCGCCAGAGGATCTGGCCGGTGGCGTCGACTTCCAGCACCGCATCGTCGGCGGTCACCAGAAACGTACCGGTCATGGTCTGGCGAATCAGCCGCACGAACGAGAAGGCGGGCAAGTTGATCCGGCGCTGCACGACGCCGCCGGCGTCGACCTCGACCAGCACGATGCCGGCCGCGCCCTGCCAGTTGACGCCCGCGAGCAGCGTGTTGCCGTTGCGCAGGCGGTGCGCGCTCAGCGTGCCGGGAAACGACGTCTGTTGCACCACCGGCGCCCCGTCGGCGAGGTTGCGCTCCTCGTATCCGCTGTCGGTGCCGATCAGGAAGCGGCCATTGCCGGCGAGCTGCAGATCGCGGCCAGTAGGGGACGGTGACGTGCCACCCGGCCGCCGGGTTGCCGACCTCGACGTAGCTGACCATCGACCGCGCCTCGTCGCGCAGCAGCAGCGTGTGGGGCGGCGGCAACGAATCGGCGGCCGCGGCGCCATCGCCCGCGCCGCCGGTGTCGACCGCGGCGTCGGCGGCGCCCGCGCCCGCGGCGCCCGTCGAATGGCACGCGGCCCCCTGCGCGAGCAGCGCCGCCGCGAACGCGCGCGCGATGTTCTGCGCAATCTTCTTATTGGCCCCCGTCACGGCTTGAGACCGTAGGCCAGCAGCTTGCCCGAGAACGTCGCCAGGAAGACCTTGCCGTTGGCGACGATCGGGGCGCTGTACTTGGCGTACGTACCGACGTTGTCGGCCGGAGCGAGCATGCTGTTCCACAGCGACGGCTTCGACACGTCGGCGGCGTCGAACGCGTACAGCGCGCCAGTCGCCGTCGCGTGCCAGGCGTCGCCGACCATCGGCATCGACGCCCAGACGATGCCGGTCCCCGGCACGGCGCCGTTGGACGAGATGGTGAACGACGCCGAGGGGTGCGACGGCTGCTGCTCGCCGTTACTGCCCGCGTCGACCAGGTTGCCGCCCGAGACGCGATAGGCGTGCAGCGGCTGGACGCCCGGCCAGACGAAGGCGGTCGGCCCCGCGGAGCCGTTCCAGAACGCGAACGAGTTGATCTCGCCGAAGACCGGCACCTGCTGCGTGACCGACAGATCGGACGCGCCCAGCACCAGGACCACGCCGTCCTTTCCACCGGCCACGACCTGACCGCTGTCGCCCAGCAGGGCGACGCCCGACTGAAGATCGTTGTCGCCCGAAACGTGCGACTGATAGTGGGCGGCGACGGTCATCGTCGCGCCCGCCGGCGTCAGTCGGACGACGTTGTTCCCCAGGTTGGTGTCGTCGCCGCCGGTCATCGGCGACGTGCCGTTGCCGACGGTGGCCAGGACGTCGTTGCCGTCGCTCGACAGTCCGACCCCCGACTGCCAGATCGCCCCCTTGGTGCCCGACGGCGTGGGGTTGTAGGTCCGGACCAGCTGCAGCGTCTGCGCGTCGTATCCGAAGATCCAGCCGTGGTACGCCCCCTGGTCGCAGTGGCTGCCGAAGGCGATGTAGATGATGCCGTTCAGCAGCAGCAGCGACGTGCGGTTGAGGTGGATCTGCGGATCGAACGCCGTCATCGCCGTCTTTCCGACCGAGACCGGCGAGCCAGCAGCCTCGGCGCCGGTCGCGAGATCGAGCGCGTGCAGCTCTTGATCACCCGGCACCTTGGCGACGGCGTAGAGCTTGTTGTCGGCCAGGCTGATGACCGGCGTCGACGTGATGCCGACCTCGGTGCGCATGTCGGTACAGATCGGGGTGTAAGCGGCGCCAAACACCAGCGGGCTGCCGAGCGCCCGCGACCAGAGCGGCGCATCGGCAGCGGTTGCGCCGGCGGGATCCGCGTCGAACGCGTAGATCATGTTATGCGCGGTGGCGACGTAGACCACGTTGTGCCGCACGCCGCCGCCGAAGTCGACCCCCTCGACATACAGCGGGTGGCCGTAGACGTTGCCGGTGATCGTGCGCGAGAAGAGCAGGCCGAAGCGCCCGGGCGCGACGTTCTTGGTGGTGAGGATCGACTCGCGCAGGTTCGAGCCGCTGCGCGCGTTGTCGTAGCGGTCGGTGACGACGTTGACCGGGCCGAGCACGCTGCTGCTGCTGCCACCCGCTCCACCCGCGGCATCCCCACCGGCGGCCGCCCCGCCCGCGCCGCCCGCGGCGCCGCTATCGTTCTTGGAGCAGGCCGCGACGGCGACGGCGAGGAGGGCGGCAAACCCGAACGCAACCGTGAAGAAACGGGGGCCAGTCTTCATCCCCGGCAAGAGTTATCACGATTCGCGCGGGGCGCGCGTCAGTTGCGCAAGTAATGGCACATGTAGCCGCCCGGGTTCTTCTCCAGATATTTCTGGTGGTAGTCCTCGGCCTTCGTGAAGGGCCCGGCGGTCACGATCTGGGTGACGATCGGCTTCTTCCATTTACCCGAGTGGCCGACCCGCGCCTTCACCTGCTCCGCGATCTTCCGCTGCTCCTCCGACGTGACGAAGATCGCGGACCGATACTGCGTTCCGACGTCGTTCTCTTGCCGGTTCAGCGTCGTCGGATCGTGCATGCGGAAGAACCACTTCTCCAGGAGATCGGCGTAGGACAGCTGCTTGGGATCGAACACGATGCGCACCGACTCGGCGTGCCCGGTCCGGCCGGTCGAGACCTCTTCGTAATTCGGCGCCGACGTGTTGCCGCCGGTGTAGCCGACCTCCGTCTCGACGACGCCGGGGATCTTGCGCAGCAGCTCTTCCATCCCCCAGAAGCAGCCGCCCGCCAGCACCGCCGTCTCCAGCGTGGTCTCGCAGCCGGGCTTCTGGCCCGGCCCGGGGCGCGCGCAGGCGTTCGACGTCGCCGCCGCGCGGGGACGCCGCCGCCGCCGGGGACGCCGCCGGCGTCGCCGCCGCCGCCGGCTTGGCGCCGCCGAACAACGCGGCATAGTCGCCGTAGCCCTCGGCCTGCAGCTTGTCGACCGGCACCAGGCGGATCGCCGCCGAGTTGATGCAGTACCGCAGTCCGGTCGGGTTGGGCCCATCGTCGAAGACGTGCCCCAGGTGCGAAGCGCCGGCCTTCGACCTCACCTCGGTGCGGGTCATGCCCAGCGTGCGGTCGCTGTGCTCGACGACGCGCCCCGGCTCGACCGGCCGGGTGAAGCTGGGCCATCCGGTCCCCGAATCGAACTTGTCGGTCGAGCTGAACAGCGGCTCGCCCGTGGCCACGTCGACGTAAAGACCGGCGCCGTGGTTGTCCCAGTAGGCGTTGTGAAAGGGGGGCTCGGTCGCCTCCTTCTGCGTGACTTGGTACTGCATCGGCGTCAGCGACCGCCGCAAGACGTCGTCGGCAGGCTTGGTGTACGTGCGCTTGGACATGGTCACCGTCCTCAATCCGTGGGGTTGCTGGTCGGGGCCGCCTTGGGCGGCGGCGCTGCTGCGGCATCCCGCGAGCGCGACCAGAGCCATTAGAAACATCGGCAGGACCGCGGCTCTGGCTTTGAGACGCCGCGCGCCGCCATCGATTCTCGGGTCGACCATCCGTCGTTTCATGATGCCAACTCTACGCCGGCCGGGCCCCGGCGGTTACGGATCGGTGCGCTGGCTGACCCCAGCCTCGACCGACCGAGGCGAGTGTCAATGCCGTTGAGTCAGGAGGCCTCGGACCTCGGGCCTCGGACGTCCCTCGAGTCGAGACAAGTCACGAGCGCCTGCCGGCGGCAGCGCGACCCGTCACCCGGCGCCGGCGATCAGCGCGTTGGCCTCCGCCGGGCTCCGCTTGCACTCGAGCAAGCGCGTTCAGCACCAGCGGGACGACGATGGTGGCGTCCGACTCGATCACGAACATCGGCGTCTCGGCGGTGAGCTTGTCCCAGGTGATCTTCTCGTTGGGCGTCGCGCCCGAGTACGAGCCGTACGACGTCGTCGAGTCGGAGATCTGGCAGAAGTAGGCCCACGGCTTCACCGGCTGCTCGAGGTCGTACTTGATCGACGGCACGACGCAGATCGGGAAGTCGCCGGCGATGCCGCCGCCGATCTGGAAGAAGCCGACGCCCGCCCCCGACGACAGCTCGCGGTACTGGTCGTAGAAGGCCGCCATGTACTCGATGCCCGACTTCACGATGCCGGCGCCGCACTCGCCGGTCTTGACGTGCGACGCGAAGATGTTGCCGAAGGTCGAGTCCTCGTAGCCGGGGACGACGATCGGCAGCTTGGCCTGCGCCGCCGCCAGCAGCCAGCACTCGTCGGCCGGCCCCTGCTGCAGCTCGGGGCCGATGCTCTGGATCAGCTCGTAGAAGTACTCGTGCCAGAAGCGGCGCTCGCCGCTCTCGGTCGCGCGCTTCCACATCGGGACGACGTACTTCTCGACGGCGCGGAACGCCTCGTCCTCGGGGATGCTGGTGTCGGTCACCCGCCGCATCCGATCGTTGAGGATCTTGGTGTCGTCCTGCTTGGTGAAGTAGCGGTAGTCGGGGAAGTCCTTGTAGTGGTCGTGGGCGACCAGGCGGAACAGCGACTCTTCCAGGTTCGCGCCGGTCACCGACAGGCCGTGGATCAGGCCGGCGCGGATCGCCGGCGCCAGCGTGATGCCCAGCTGCGCCGACGACATCGCGCCGGCGACCGCCCAGAACATCCGACCGCCCTGCTCGATGTGCCGCCAGTAGGCGATGAGCGCGTCGCGCGTCGCGCGCGCGTTGAAGTTCTTGTAGTTGCGCAGAACGAACTCGAGGATCGGGAGCTTGGCGGCTGCGGGGTTGGCGGTCATGATGCCCCCTTTTAGCGGCTCCCGCGACGAACGACCAGAGGCCATCTGACGAGCCGCCGAAACTTTTACGCAACTTGCTCGGTTTCCTGAGAAGCTTGGCCGCCAAGGCCGCATCCGGCGCGGTCTTACGCGAGGCACAGTGCTTGCTGTTCGTGACTGATCCGAAGGCGCTCGATCAACAACAACCAGGCGACCTGAGTTGCGCCAACATTCCCCGATGACCGTGACCGTCGTCCTGCGCCCGATCAGCGCCGCGGCTGCCGGCGCGATCCTCGCCGGACGCCTCCCCGACGACGTGCGCACGGCGCCCGACTATCCGACTGAGTTCTCGCGGGGGATCGCGGCCAGCGCCGGCGGCGGTTCGCCGCTCGGGGCGTTTTTTATCCACAGCCCCGGCGACGGGCCGGACGATCGGGTGGTGGGCGAGATCGGCGGGGGAATCATCGCGCCGGGGCTGGTCGAGATCGGCTATGCGATCGTCCAATCGTGCTGGTCGCGCGGCTACGCGACTGCCGCCGTCGGCGCGCTCATCGATCGCGCGCGCGCCGTGTCCGGCGTTCGGCGCATCGTCGCCCACAATCCGGTCGATCGTCCGGCCAGCGGTCGCGTTCTCCAGAAAAACGGCTTCCAGCTCATCGGTGAGACCGACGACCAGCACGAAGGGGTCACGCTGCGCGTCCAGCGCTGGGAGCTCATCCTTTGAGGTTTCTCTCCCTGAACCTCCCGGCTGGGCTTCGCTAGATAGTTGGACAGATGATAGACGCGCCCTTCCGAAGTGGGGCGTCGATGTACACGCGCGGCGAAAGCGCGCGCAAAACCGCCACACGATCGCGTCGATCGCGGCGATCGACGGCGACCGCGATGGCGAAACGCCACATCTTCCGCGACGCGCGCGACGTCGCGATCTGTGGCATGGGTGCTGCTTGCTGATCTGAGCCCCCTCCCATCTTCCATGTTGCACCGTTGGGGGCACGACACCAAAAGGAGAAACCGATGAACCTCACCCGCATCATCCTCGTTGCCTTCGCCGTTCTGATCCCGACCTCTTGGACGATCGCCAAGGCCGACGACGCGCCGGCCGCCGAGACCCCCAAGAAGGAGAAGAAGGCCAAGAAGTCCAAGAAGGCCGACGGCGAGAAGAAGGAAGAGAAGAAGGCCGAGTAGTCCTTCTCGGGTCGTGCGGCCGAGCGGCAGCCCAGAGGGGCTCCGACTCCGCGGCGATGCTTCGGTGCGCGGGCGCCTCTGGACGCGCTCGGTCCGCCGACCCGGTCCTTTCCTTTAGCTTCCTTAGTTTCCGTCCTTCCGTCGCTGGCGCAGGGTTCGCGCCGAACGGCGTGCGGGATCGCCGATCGACCTGCCTGGCGCTGCGCTGGCGCTGGCCTGGCGCCGCGCTGGCGCCGCCGCTTCTTGTATCGCATCCACGTCCGTCGTATGGCAGGTGAGCATGGACGAGGCCCGCGCCATCGCCGTCTCCCCGCGACACAGCGTCCTGCTCGCCAGTGAGTTCGATCACTTGATCGAGCGGCCGCCGCGCCAGGACTTCGTGGTGCGGACGCTGGCGCGCCGTGAGGCCAACGGCCTGCCGTTGATGAGCGCCGACCTGGTCATCGCCAGCGGCGACGCGCGGCGCGCGTTCCCAGCCGCCGCGACCTACCCGCTCCACTTTCGCAAGACGTACTTTCCGGGTCGCCTGCATGGTGATCCCGCCGTCGAGTTCGAGCACCACCGGCGTGCGTCGGAGCTGTGCTCGACCCCGCCGCCGATCGGGCACAGCGCGAACGAGCTGCGCAGCTGCCTGATTCCCGGACAGCCGTACGCCCGACTGACGCCGTTCGGAGGCGAGCCGCCCGAGAACAATATCGCCAAGGCGCAGAAGCTGCCGCTGGCGACCGCCGCCGGCCTGTGGCGCCTGGCCGAGGAGACGCACGCGCAGCTGCTGGCGCTGCACGACGGCGGCATGGTGCACGGCGACGCCGAGCTGCACAACTGCATCGTCTGTCCGGCGCCGCTCGAGGCGATCCTGATCGACTTCGAATCGGCGTCGCTGCGCGGCACGCTGGATGACGCGGCCTGGGAACAGCGCCGGCGCGCCGACCTGACGCCGCTGCTGCGTGAAGCGATCTATCTTCAGTGCGCGCTTGGCCGACAACCAAGCCGTCTCGGCGAAGCGGCGTGGGCGCTGATGCCGACGCTATTCAAGTCGCCAGAGAGCTTTCAGCGCGCGATCGAGACGCAGGCCGGGGTCTAGTCCACTCCTCGAAGCTGGTCGATCGGATCGCCGGTGGAAACGCGCCGGAAACACGCTCGATTCGTGGCGTTTTCATTCGGAGAAAAAACAACCAAAGGTTGTTTGCCGGAGCAAAAAACCATTGCCTCGTCGAGGGCGAAACGCGCTAAAAGGAAAATTCATTGTCGTGGGTTGTTGACGAGCAAAAGGAGAGCGAAGAATCATGAGCGGAAGCACAGCACGGCGGGCAGCGATCACAGCGGCGATCAACTACAAGCACAGCGGCACGGCGCTCGACTTCAAGGAGAGCCCGGCCGAGTCCCTCTTCGGCACGAACGTGTTCGGACTGACGACGATGAAGGCGCTGCTCGCCCAAGGAGACCTTCAAGTCGCTCAAGCGCACGATCGAGACCGGGACGCCGCTCGATCCCAAGGTGGCCGACGTGCGTCGCTTCGGCGATGAAGGCCTGGGCGCTGGCGAAGGGCGCGACCCACTACGCGCACGTCTTCTATCCGCTGACCGGCCTCAGCGCCGAGAAGCACGACAGCTTCCTGTCGCCCGACGGCGAAGGCGGCGCGATCACCGAGTTCGCCGGCAAGACGCTGGTGCAGGGCGAGCCCGACGCGTCGAGCTTCCCGAACGGCGGCATCCGCGCGACCATCGAAGCCCGCGGCTACACCGCGTGGGACGTCACCAGCCCGGCCTACCTCACTCGAGAGCCCGAACGGCACCACGCTCTGCATCCCGACCGCGTTCGTGTCGTGGACCGGCGAGGCGCTCGACAAGAAGACGCCGCTGCTGCGCTCGAGCCAGGCGCTGAACACGCAGGCGGCGCGCATCCTGAAGCTGTTCGGCCACGAGAGGCCCGCCATGGTCGTCTCCTACGCCGGCGCCGAGCAGGAGTACTTCCTCATCGACAAGAACTTCTTCTACGCGCGCCCCGACCTGCTGAACGCCGGCCGCACGCTTGTTCGGCGCCAAGCCGCCCAAGGGTCAGGAGTTCGAGGATCACTACTTCGGCGTGATCCCCGAGCGCGTGCTGGCGTTCATGATGGAGGTCGAGCGCGAGCTGTTCAAGCTCGGCGTGCCGGTCAAGACCCGCCACAACGAGGTCGCGCCCGGCCAGTTCGAGGTCGCGCCGGTGTTCGAGAGCGCCAACCTCGCCACCGATCACCAGCAGCTGGTGATGTCGACGTTGAAGATCGTCGCCGAGAAGCACGGCCTGGTTTGCCTGCTTGCACGAGAAGCCGTTCGCCGGCGTCAACGGCTCGGGCAAGCACGTCAACTTCTCGTTCGGCAACTGCCACGCAGGGCAACCTGCTCGACCCGGGCGACACGCCGCACGACAACGCGCAGTTCCTGGTGTTCTGCGGCGCCGTCATTCGCGCCGTCCACAAGTACGTCGGGCGTGCTGCGCGCGGTCATCGCGACCGCCAGCAACGATCACCGCCTCGGCGCCAACGAAGCCCCGCCCGCGATCATCTCGATCTTCCTCGGCGAGCAGCTGACCGACGTGTTCGAGCAGATCAAGGCCGGCGGCGCGAAGTCGTCGAAGATGAAGGGCACGCTGGAGATCGGCGTCGACACGCTGCCGAAGCTGCCGATGGACGCGGGCGACCGCAACCGCACCAGCCCGTTCGCCTTCACCGGCAACCGCTTCGAGTTCCGCGCCGTCGGCTCGGGGCAGTCGATCAGCGATCCGCTGATCGCGCTCAACACCATCATCGCCGAGTCGTGCGACTACGTCGCCACCAAGCTCGAGAGCCGCGGTCGGCAGCGGCAAGAAGCTGAACACCGCGATCCAGGACGTGCTGGCCGAGATCATCACCGAGCACGGCGCGGTCGTCTTCAACGGCAACGGCTACTCCGCCGAGTGGCACGCCGAGGCCGAGAAGCGCGGGCTGCCGAACTTCAAGACCGCCGTCGACGCGCTGCCGGTGCTGAATCAGCCCGAGGTGATCGCGCTGTTCGACAAGTACAAGGTGCTGTCGCCGCGCGAGCTGCACGGCCGCTACGAGATCTACCTCGAGCAGTACTGCAAGGTGGTCAACGTCGAGGCCAAGCTGACGACCAAGATCGCCAAGACGTCGATCCTCCCGGCGGCGCTCAAGTACCAGAGCGCCCTCGCCGAGAACGTCACCTCGGTGAAGACCGCCGGGTTCACGCCCGACACCGCCGTGCTCAAGCAGGTCACGGAGCTGGTCGCGAAGCTCCAGGCCGGGCTCAGCGGCCTCGACAGCGTGACCGCTCACCACGGCGGCGACGGCGCCCTCGCCGAAGCGAAGTACTTCTGCTACGACGGTCCTGCCGGCGATGCTGAAGGTGCGCGAGGCGGCCGACGCGCTCGAAGGCGATCGTCGAGGACGACCTGTGGCCGCTGCCGACCTACCAGGAGATCCTCTTCATCCGGTAGCACTTCCGAAAACTCCGGATACGAAGAATCGTCTGACACGCACGAGGGGCGACGAGCATGACACCGGTCATGCGTCGCCCCTCGTTTTGTTTATGGTTCTCGGCGCACCGTGGCAGCCGCCTTCCTTAAAAAGGTGTGATTGGTGTGCCTGGTCTGGGAGACGTGGCGGTACCTAGATCACACAATCCCGATGAGAATCAGCTCCCGCCGCCCGACATTCCTCTTCCTCTTGTTCGCCAATTGCACCGGGATTGTCGGGGAAACCGGCGGTTTTGATGCCGATCCGACCACCGGCATCGACGGCGTGGGCGGGACAACCGGCGGCGGTTCGGGCAGCGGCGGGGGTTCCAGTGGCACCGGTGGTTCTTCCGGTACCGGCGGGCGCGCCGGTGGAGGCGCCGGGATGACCGGCACCGGTTCCGGCGGCATGACCGGCGGCGGGTCCTCGACCGGCCTGCCCTGCGACGTTCAGGCGCTGCTGCAGACCCGCTGCGTCGGCTGCCATGCGGCGACGCCGGTCAACGGCGCGCCGATGCCGCTGGTGACCTTCGCGAACCTGATCGCGGCGTCGTTCGCGAACCCGACGCAGACCTTCGCCCAGCGCGCGCTGGCCCGCATCCAGTTGACGGCCGGTCAGATGCCGCCCGCGCCCGCCGCGCGCGCGACGGCCGCCGAGATCCAGGCGCTGGGCAACTGGATCGCCGGCGGCTACACCGCCCCCGCTTGCGGCGTCACCACCGGCACCGGCGGCATGACCGGCGGCGGGACGGGAACCGGCGGGCGCACCGGCACCGGCGGCAGCACCGGCGCGGGCGGGATGACGGGCACCGTCGGCAACGCGCTGCCGTGCGATGTCCAGGCGGTTTATCAGACCCACTGCACGACCTGCCACGCCGCGACGCCGGTCAACGGCGCGCCGATGCCGCTGGTGACGCGCGCCAACCTGATGGCGGCCTCGTTCGCCAGCGCGACGATGACCTTCGCCCAGCGCACCGTGGTCCGCATGCAGAGCACCACGACCCCCATGCCCCCCGCTCCGGGGACCCGCGCCACCGCCGCCGAGGTGCAGACGGTGCAGACCTGGATCACCGCCGGTTACCCCGCCGGGACGTGCACCACCGGCGCGGGTGGTGCCGGTGGCGGCGTGGCCGATCCGCTCGGCGCCGCCGCCACTTGCACCAGCGGCACCACCTGGACCGGCGGCAACAACGGCAACCCGCTGATGAACCCCGGACGCGCCTGCATCAGCTGCCACGCCGGCCAGGAGGAGGCCCCGCGCTTCACGATCGCCGGCACGCTCTACCCCACCGGCCACGAGCCGAACCTGTGCAACGGCGTCAACGGAACGACCGGCGCACGCGTGGTGATCGTCGACGCCGCCAACCGCACAACCACGCTGACCCCCAACGCCGCCGGCAACTTCATGTCGACGACCGCGATCACGCCGCCCTATACCGCCAAGGTGACCTACCAGGGGCGCGAACGGATCATGCCGGTAGCGCAGACCAACGGCGACTGCAACTCCTGCCACACCCAGACCGGCGCCAACGGCGCGCCCGGCCGCATCACGCTGCCGTAGCAGCGATGCAGGTCGGTTAAACGCCACGACGCCACGACGCCACGTTCTGAAATCTTCAGAATCCGGCCTTTGGCGTCTCTGGCGTCATGGCGTTTCTTCTTATCCGACCGGGCCGCTGACGTACGTTTTGGCGCTCGCGGTCGTGATAGGTTGCGCCACCGAGGGTGCTCGCCCCGCGCGCGAAACGACATGCCCCGCCTCGCTGAAACGACCGTGCTGACCGCGCTGGCGCTGGTCGCCTTCGCCTCCAATTCGATCCTCACGCGCATGGCGCTCGGCACCGGCCAGATGGACGCCGCCAGCTTCACCACGGTGCGCCTCGCCGCCGGCGCGCTGGTGCTGGCGGCGCTGGTGCGCGTGCAAGGGCGGACCTCGACCTGGACACCGCCCCACGGCCGTGAGCTCATCGGTCCGCTCGCGCTGTTCGTCTATGCCGTGCCGTTCTCGTTCGCCTACGTCCGCATCGGCGCCGCGGCCGGCGCCCTGCTGCTGTTCGGCGCCGTGCAGATCACGATGATCGGCTGGGGCATCGCCACCGGCGAGCGCCCGCTACCGCGCACCTGGATTGGCCTTGCGCTCGCGGCCGCCGGGCTCGCGTGGCTGACGCTGCCCGCGGTCGGCCGGCCCGATCCATTCGGCAGCGGTCTGATGATCATCGCCGGCTGCGCGTGGGGCATCTATTCACTCGCGGGCAAGTCGGCAAAGGACGCGCTGGCGTCCAACGCGCGCAGCTTCATCTGGGCCCTGCCCCTGGCGCTGCTGGTCGACGTCGCCGTCGCCGGGTCGGCGAAGATGAGCGCGCGCGGGCTGACGCTGGCGATCGCCTCGGGGGCGGTCACCTCCGGGCTCGGGTACGCGATCTGGTACCGCGCGCTGCGCGGGCTGACCGCCACGCAGGCGGCGATCCTGCAGCTCAGCGTCCCGGTGATCGCGGCCGGCGGCGCGGTCGCGCTGCTGCACGAAACGTTGAGCCCCCGCCTGGCGGTCTCCGCCTGCGCCGTGCTCGGCGGTCTGAGCCTGGTGCTCTCGCAGCGCGCGCGCGCGCGGACCGCCCGGTAGCCGCGCGCGAGATGTCCGACTCGACTCGCTGGGCAACGTGGCGTACGTTGCGCCGGTCGGAGGACAGCTGCGTGCGCAATCGATTTCGAATCGGAGTGGCGGCGGGGTTGATCATCGTGGGCATCGCCGGCTGCCGTGAGGGACGGGAGATAGCCAGAGGCGATTACGACGCCGACGGGACGGCGACGGGCGACGGCGTGCATGGAGAAGCGGGCGGCTCGAACGGCGCCGGCGGGGCGGCGATGGGGAGCGGAGGCAGCGGAGGCGCGCCTTACCCCGGCACCGGCGGCGCGCTGGACGCCGGCGCACCGGATCACCCGAGCGGGACTGGCGGCATGGCGACGGGGACCGGCGGCGCGCGCGCCGGCACGGGTGGCATGGGGGTCGGCGGCATGGGCGCTCCGGGCACTGGAGTAGGCGGAACGATCGCCGGCACCGGCGGCATGGGCGTCGGTGGAACGATCGTCGGCACCGGCGGCATGGGCGTCGGCGGAACGATCGCGGGCACCGGCGGCGCCACGCCCGGCACCGGCGGCAGCCCACCCAACCTCCTGGGCGTCGCCCAGGCGCTGAACGGACAGATGCTGCTGGTGCCGTGCCTGCTTGACACTGCGGCCTCGGTCTGCTCGACGCAGCTGGCCGGGTGCCCGGCAGCAAACGCCACGGATCGTGCGTTGAGTGGCGCTCTGTTGACCGATTCGACCGTCATGTTGGCGGGTACGACCGGCCAGGCCTACACCATCACGCTGCACGTTCAGGGGGAGGTCTCGTCGAAGACGTACACTGGATCGGTCGACGCCAACAACGTACTGGCGTCGCCGATGGCCAACGGCTTCGCCACCGGCGGCACTCCGACCACGGCCGACGCCTATGAGGTCTTCATGCTCCGCGTGACCAACCCCGGCGGCGCGACCCACACCGATTACTTCCTCAATTCACTCGCGCCGCCGGGCGTGTCGAATCACACCACTTACGGCATCGACTACACGGCGCAGATCCAGGCGCAGGGCGGCGCCACGATCCGCCTGGTCGCATCGGATCCGAACTGCAGCGCGATCAAGAACTGCGGTCCCGTGCAGAACGACGGCACCGTTTGCGCTGGCCCGATCGTTTTGTCGAACGTCGAGCCCACGGTGATCTCGATGAATCCTACAATCAGCTTCACCGTCCCCTATAACGGCGAGTGGATCGCTCTGACGGTAAAAGACGTGACCAGCCCCTGAGCCGGTTACGGGTCGCTCGGTTTCAACAGCACGTAGCCGGCGAATCTCCTCAGCGCCGCGCGCCGGCTGGGCGGTGTGAAGAGTTGCCGGACCTTCAGGAGCACCTTGACGATCAGGGGCAGCGGGATGGGCCGGCGGAGCCGGATCGACTCGTCGGCGATGTAGCGGGTCTCGGCCGGGCTCCAGCCGTGCCGCGCAAAGAACCCGAACCAGTCCCCCGGATCGAAGAGGAACGGCGCCTCGCGCATCTGCTTGTTGAAGGAGGTCCGCCGGCGGTAGCGCAGGACCTCGGGCGAAAAGTAGTCGACGATCCAGGACGCGCCGGGAACCGCCCGCAGATCCTCGGCCAGCACGCCGACGTCGTCGGCGGTCAGGTAGGGGATCACCCCCTCGGTGAGGATCAACGTCCGGGTCGACGAAGCCGCCACCTTTGCGAACAGCTTGCGCCGCGCCGCCAGATCGGCCAGGTCCAACCCCACGCGCTCGAGGCGGCAGCGCGGCTCCTCGCCCGCCAGGCGCTCGCGCTTGCCGTCGATGACGTGCGGGTAGTCGACCTCGATCCAGCGCAGCGACGACGGCAGCGCCATGCGATAGGGACGCGCGTCGAGCCCCGCGCCCAGGTTCAAGATCGTGCCGGTGCCGCCAGCCACCGCCGCCGAGATCAGATCGTCGATGATCACCGTCCGGATCACCACCTGCCATCCCGCCATCGGCCGACCGCCCAGGCTGGCGACGATGTTCTTGCCGTGATCGCCCGCCAGCCGCGCGGCGAAGGGATCGCGAAACAGGGCGTCGGGGCGCTCGCTCTCGATCGCGCGCCAGGTCGCGACCATGAACGCGGTGTCGGAGACTCCTTTGATCAACGGTTCGGTCATGTCGATGAGCGGGTGCGCGCGCGCCGGACGTTCTTCATGACGAGTAGGCGAAGTCGGCCGCGAAGCCACACTTGCCGCGCACGTCCCAATCGAACGGCGCGTCCTGGTAGCGAAAGGTCTCGGCGCGGATCTCCTGGCCCGGGTGGTTGTGGCCGGGGATGCCGCAGGTCACGGTGAAATCGTGCGCCACCGCCTCGCGGGTCTGCACGGTCAGGTAGGGGGCGACGTCGATCCGCTCGCGCACCGGCGTGTGGTCGAGATCGATGCGCGCGCTGCGCACGGCGTGGACCTCGACGATGTGGGCCGCGAATCCTTTCTTGATCGCGCCCCCGGCGCGGCCGAGAAAAACCGCCGCCACAGCGTCTCGCTGCGCCGGCGTCGCGCGGTCGTCGACGTACAGGATCACGCGCCAGGGATCGCCCGGCGTCGTCTCCCAGCGCCCGGCCATCACGACCTTGAGGCCGTCGAGCTCGACCGTGCCGGCGCGCCCCTGCTTGATCCACCACGACAGCGCGAAGTCGCAGGTGTCGTAACTCGGGCTGCCACCCATCTCGCCGTTCGAGCGCCGGCAGGGACAGATCGCCTCGCAGTTGCAGACCTCGTAATACGATCCGGCGATCGACCAGGGCAGCAGGTTCTCCATCACGTCACGTCGGTCCATCTTACGCGGCGAGCGCGGCGCGGTAAAAGAGCGCGGCCGCGCCGGCCAGGCAACTGGCGCCCCCCGCCCAGACGACGGCGCGGCGCCAAGGCAACACGCTTCTCGGCGATGACGAACGCGGTGATCGCGGCGCCCCAGAGGATGTTCATGATCCCGACCGCGAACAGGATCGCCATCAAGGACCAGCAGCAGCCGATGCAGAACAGGCCGTGCCGCAACCCCATCTGCACCGCTCCGAGGTGCCCCTCGCGCCAGTCGGTGACGAAGTATCCGACGGGAGCACGGCACTGCGCCAGGCAGGCGTTCTTTGCGGGTGACAGCTGAAAGATGCCGGCCACCAGCAAGACCGCGCCGCCCGCCCAGGGGGCGATCGACAGCGAGTGCCCATCGAGCAGGGCGCTGCGATAGAGCGCGCACTGCGCGAGCGCCGCCGCGGCGCTGAAGACGGCCCACGCCAGGACGTACCCGGCGAGGAAGAGCCCCGAGGGGACGAAGGGCGCGGACGCCGCCGAGGTCCCCCCGCGAGCGACGCGCCTGCGGCGCATGATCGCCGCATGCGTGAGCACCATCGGCGCGACCGAGGGGATCATCATCCCGGCCATCATCACGATCCACATCGAGAGCGCGACGCCGAATCGCGCGCCACAACAGGGCATCAGCCCGTGGGCGCCGGGCGGCGCATCGCCGGGCAGCACCATCTGCAGCCACGCCAAGATCGTGAGCCCGCCGAGCACCAGCGCGATCACCAGCCGGTCGCGCCGGAGCAGCCGTTCCAGGGCGGTCGCTGTCACGGCGGCAAAACTAGCACGACCCGAACCGCCTCCGTTTTCCGTCTCCGGGTTCCGTTGTCTCTGGCGTCATGGCGTTTCAGGCTCCGCGCCGAAACAGCAGCGATAGATTGTTCGCCGGCATGGCGACGATCTCGGGCGCGGGGAATCCGGCGGCGGCGGCCGCCGCCTCGACGTCGACGAGATCGCGCACGCCCCAGCGTGGATCCTCGCCGCGCAGCCGCTCGTCGAAGCGCTGGTTGCTGTCGGCGGTGTGCCGGCCGTCGCGCATGAAAGGGCCGTAGAGAAACAGCAGGCCCGAGGGCGGCAACACCCGCGCCGCGCCGTGAAACAACGCCTCGGCCGCCGACCACGGAGCGATGTGGATCATGTTGATGTTCAGGATCGCGTCGGCGCGCGTGAGCGGCCAGGGCCAGCGCTCGACGTCGAGCGCCAGCGGCGCAGCGACGTTGCCGACCGCGGCTGAGGCGGTCCAGGCGCGAATGCTGTCGAGGTGCGCCGGCGATGGGTCGGTTGGCTGCCAGAGCAGGTCGGGCAACGCTTGCGCGAAGTGCACCACGTGCTGACCCGTGCCGCTGGCGATCTCCAGCACCAGCCCCTTCGGCGGCAGGGCGCCGCGCAGCACCTCGAGGATCGGCTCGCGGTTGCGCTCGGTCGCGGCGGCGTGCAGCGCACCCGAGGGAGTCTGTTGCGGATCGAAGAAAGGCATCTCTGCGGCCCGGACCAGAGACTCTCACGATTGCGCGCCCTTCGGGGATCCGGCCGGCGGTCGGCGCCCCCCCCGTCGAGAAAAGGGCGTGACGAGGGTTGGACGGACATGCGATGACCGGCAGACCCGCCCATGGAGAGCGCGCTCATCTGGACGATTCTGACCGCCGCCGCGGCGGCGCCCGCGACGACCGGCGCCGCCGGCGCGACCGAGGCCGTGGTCTGGAAGACGCTCGCGCCCGGCGCCGAAAGGGGGAGCGCCGCCGCCGGCGACGTCCGCCTGGAGATGTTTCGCTTCGACCTCGAACGCTACGACGCCGAGGTGGTGGTGGGCGGGCGCGGACGCGCCGCGCGCGCCGGGATCGGGATGGCCGGCAGCAGCCACACGGCGGCGGAGGTGCTGCGTGGCGGCGGCGCCGGCGGCGCCGCCGGCCAGATCGTCGCCGTCGTCAACGGTGGCTTCTTCGACGGGAACGGGCGTTCGCTGGGCCTGCGCATGACCCACGGCGCTGCCGCGGTGCCTCTGCGCAGCCACGTCGACTGGGGGGTCTTCTCGGTCGCGGCCCGCCGGGCCCGCATCGTTCACTCGCGTGACTTCGTCGCCGAGCCGGGGATCCAGGCCGCCATTCAGGTCGGCCCGCGCATCGTGATCGACGGCGTGGTCCCCCGGCTCAAGCCACAGGTCGCGCGGCGAACCGCGGTCGCGATCGACAGCGACGGAAAGAGGCTGACCCTGGTCATCGTCGACGACGCCGTCGACGCCACGACCCTGGGCAGCCGCCTGGCGGCGCTCGGGTTTCGCTCGGCGCTGCTGCTGGACGGCGGTCCATCGACCCAGATCGCGGTCGGGATTGGCCCCCCGCCGCCGGCACCGCACGGTGCCGTCCCGGCGGCGGCTGCTGCGGCCGGCGAAGCGGATGGCTGGCTGGAGATCCCGGGCGGCTACCCTGTGCCCGACCTGCTGGCCATCATTCGACGCTGAGTTGCGACGCTGAGTTGCGACGCTGAGTTGCGACGCTGAGTTGCGACGCTGAGTTGCGACGCTGAGTTGCGACGCTGAGTTGTCACCCTGACTTGCGGCGCTGAGTTGTCACCCTGACTTGCGGCGCTGACGTCCGGCGCGGAACCGACGGGGCCGGGCTGGCGATTGGCGGTTTTCATTCCGTCGCTACCATGTAAGGCCATGACAATCGACAAAGTCTTCCTGGCCGGCGCCGCCGGCGTCATCGGCCGGCGATTGATTCCCCAGCTGCTTCAGCGCGGATACCGGGTCTTCGGAACGACCCGTTCATCCGAGCGCGCCGCTGACCTCGAACGGGCCGGCGTGACCCCGGTCGTGCTCGACGTCTACGATCGCCAGGCGGTGGTGCGCGCCGTCGCGGCCGCACGCCCGCGCCTGGTCATTCACCAGCTAACCGATCTGTCCGGGGGCTTCGCGCCCGATCGCATCGCCGATACCCTGGCACGCAACAGCGCCCTGCGCGTCGAGGGCACGCGAAATCTCGTGGCCGCGGCGCTGGCCGCCGGTGTGCAACGCCTGATCGCCCAGAGCCTGGCCTGGGTCTACACGCCCGGGCGTGAGCCCCACGTCGAAGACGATCCGCTGGATCCGGCCCAGGTGGGCGTCGTCTCCCTCGAGGAGGCCGTGTTGAACGCGCCGCCGATCGAAGGCCTGGTGCTGCGCTACGGATGGTTCTACGGACCGGGCGCGAACGCGCAACCGGCGGGCAGCCCCGGCGTGCACGTCGACGCCGCTGCGCACGCGGCGGTCCTCGCCCTGGAGCGCGGCGCGCCCGGCGCGTACAACGTCGCCGAATCGGGGCCCAAGGTCGCCACCGACAAGGCGAAGCGCGAGCTCGGCTGGGATCCCGCCTTCCGGCTCGCGTGAGCGTGAGGCGCCCGCACCGGGCGGGTGGTGTGAAACGGCGAGGCTGCGGGATGTGAGGACGGCTTCCCTCTCTCCGTTGTGGGGGCCGAAGGAGGGGGGATGGGGTCGTCGAGTAGCCCGGGGCAGTTTCCCACCCGGGGCCCTCACCAGATCCGGACAAGGAGATTTCCACCATCCGGCTCTTCCGCCGAGACGTCTCACGTGAACGTTGCCCAGATCTGCACTCTGATCTTCGGGCGTGGCAGCGGGAAGGCTCGCAGGAGATCCCGGAACCGCTCCCAGTTGAGGCGCGTGCGGTTGCTTCGGCGTCGCAGCCACTTGTACCAGATTCTCTGCGCGGCATTTCTGAGCCGAACGAGGCTGGCAAAGTTGCCGTTGACTCCGAAGTAGTTGAAGTGCCCGCTTACCCGCCTGCAGAGCGCCGCGTGTTGCTCCTTGACCGGCTCATGTCGGTGGCGCCGACAGAAGTCGTTGACGGCTAGCTTCGCCCTCTGGAGTCTCGCTTTTCGGGTTTTGCAGTCCAGCGCCCAGTTTCCCTTCCGGGTCCTCCGCCAGAAGAGCGTGAAGCCGAGAAAGTCGAAGGTTCCAGGTCCCTTGCCTCCCTGCTGCCGCGTTGGCGGCTTGGAACGGCACGAGCCGGGTCTTCTCCGGGTGCAGCGTCAGGCCATACTCCGCCATCCGCTGTCGCAGCACCCCCATCACCCTCTCGGCGTCTTCGCGTCGCTCGAAGCCGATGACCAAGTCATCCGCGTACCGGACGAGGCTGACTTTGCCTCGCAGCCGCGGCTTGACCTCTCGGTCGAACCACACGTCGAGCACGTGGTGCAGATAGATGTTGCCCAGCATCGGCGACAGCATCGACCCTTGTGCCGTGCCCACCTCCGGCTCGGAATACTCCTCGCCGTCGAGCACGCCCACGTGCAGGCACTTGCCGACGAGTCGCAGGAACGACTCGTCGGCCACCCGTTGCCGGAGCATCTCCATCAGCCTCTTGCGGTCGATGCTGTCGAAGAAGGACTCGATGTCCGCCTCCAGCACCCAGTTCGCCTCGCCTCGCATGCACGCTGCGTTCACGGCCCGCAGCGCGTCGTGCGCGCTGCTTCCGGCCGGAAGCCATACGAGCAGTCCAGAAAGTCCTGCTCGTAGATGGCCTCCAGCACGTCGCGAGCGCGTCTTGCACGATCTTGTCCTCGACCGTCGAGATGCCAATCGGTCGCGTCTTCCCCGGACCCTTCGGGATGTGCACCCGCCGGATCGGTTGGTGGCGGTAGCGCCCCTCCTTCATCCGCGCGTGCAGCGCCCGGAGGTTTTCCTCCAGACGCTCCCCGTACTGCTCCTTCGTGACCCCATCCACGCCCACGGCCGCCTCCTTCCGGATGCGGTCGAACGCTCCTTCAACACTTCCTCGTCGATCAGGTGCGCGAGCGCGAGTAACCGGGTTTCGGGTTCCCGTTTCGCTCTCTCCGCTACCTTCAGAAGTCTCGGTGACATTTCCTGCCGCGTCTTGGCGTCGCTCATGTTTCCCTCCTGAAGTTCGTCTCGACACGGGCCGCCTTTGCTCGGCCGGGTCCGGGTGCCAGCCGTTCCCCGACGTCTTCGCTCTTATTCGGCCCTCCGACTCCTCACCTTCTTCGGCCGCCGCTCCGGTTGTCCCTTGCTGCGCGGCCTACCTCGGGTCGGATGCTTCTTCTGTCCCGGCCGCCGGTGCATCCCAACCGTCGGCGCGTCGGAGATTCTTGCGCAGGCTCCCCGCTTCGCCTGTGTCTCTCGAGGAAGGGTGAGGCTCTCCCAGGTTACTGGATCGTCCTATGTCTGCGTGCCGCGGTCTCTGACCCCGCCGAGCACGACGCCGTCTTGCCCTTTGTCGTCGACGTCATTGCTGCCTTCAGGGAGCACGACCCCTTGGGCGCTCGGAATGAAATGTGATTTCGGGGCTGTATTCACGCGGCCCACTTCCTTGCGTGCCTACGCATCATCCGTCGGCATCACTGCCTCCGACGCAAGGCTCGCTACCGGCCTGTCGGGCTCGACTTTTGCCGGGCGGGTCTTCCCCCGCTGGACGACCTCTCGGAATTTCGTGTCTCACCGCATGATCCACTCCTTTCCGACCAGCCTTGCCTGGTCGCACCGTGCTCAAACATCCTTTGGCGCGAGGTGTGCTGAACTGTGCTTGGCCTACGGTAACCCGCGCCTCAGGAACTGCGCGCGGACCCACATCCCCCCTCCTCCGACCCCCGTGACAATCTACGTTCAGTGCGCCTGCACCACTGATCCGGAGGGGCACACGAAAAATAGTAGATCTATCGGACGTCGCCTCGCCGTTCGATTGGAATCATCCTTCGTCGCCTCAGGAAGCCAGTCTGGAAATATTGAGAAGCCCTCCTTCGTCGCTGCAACGTCGCGTCCGATAGATCTTTCTTTTCTCTGTTGAGCCCTGATCGGAGCCGCAGGCGCATCGAACGTAGATTGTCACGGCGGCCTAAGGAGGGGGGATGGGTCTCGCGCG
The DNA here is from genome assembly GCA_963778795.1 of uncultured Pseudomonadota bacterium. GTDB lineage: Bacteria > Myxococcota_A > Polyangia > Fen-1088 > Fen-1088 > DASRQZ01. The sequence continues at coordinate 320,750 of CAVZVU010000002.1, forward strand.
CAGTTCCTGAGGCGCGGGTTACCGCTTGCCAATCGCGCAGCCTCGCCGTTTCAAACCGCCTGCCCGGTGCGATCCCGGCGCTACTTGGGTCCCGCGCCGGTCATGGTCGACGCAGCCACCGTCGCGGTGGCGTCCGGCGTCAGCGTGTAGGGCGGTACGAACACCGGGCCGCCGATGTTGGTCGCCGAACCCTGATTGCCGATCGACCCGATGATGCTGGCAGCGTTGGAGTGCGTGCTGTCGACAGCGTTGGACACACCCTGGAAGACGTTGTTCTCCGATCGGATGTTGCACGAGACGCCGACCTCGATGCAGGCGCTGTCGCCGGTCGCCGTGTACAGGCTGTTGACGACCTGCACCTTTCCGAAGCGCACGCGCGGCATGCGCTGGTTGACGTTGTCGGCCCACCAGACGTGCTGGAACGTGACGTTCAGATGGCCGGCGTCGCTGGTCACGGTGTCGGCGGCACCGATCAAGTTGCAGAAGCGGTGCCCGGTGGCGCCGGCGAGCGGATCGGTGCGCCGGCTCGAGTAATGAAACTTGGTCCAGGAGATCGTGACCAGGTCGGCCCCGTTGGTGATGTCGAGGTTGCCGTCGGAGCCGTCGGAGATGTCGAGGTGATCGAACCACTGGTTGTGCGCGCCCGCGCCTTCTACATGGACCGCGTCGGCGCCGGAAGAGCAATCGGCGGGGCTGTCGGTGCAGTTGCGGCCGACGATCTTGAGGTTGCGCACGATGACGTTGGCCGAGTTCGAGAGGTCGACCGAGCCGTCGATCTCGGCGCCACAAAGCCCGAGCACGGTCTTGTTCGAACCGATGCGGACGGAGCCGCTGATCACCCCCGACACCTGGATCACGGCGGGGGCGGTTCCCGCCGCGGCGGCGTTCAGCGCCGCCAGCGTGGTGACCGTGCGCGCCGTCGCGCTGCCGCCACCGTTGGTGCCGCTTCCCTGCGACGCCCACCCGCTGGGTGCGGCATCCCAAACCTGCGGCGTGCAGGTGATGCCGTTGGTCCCGGTCGTTCCCCCGCCGGACATCGTACCGCCGGCGCCGGTTGCCGTCATGCCGCCGGTTCCCGCCGCGCGCCCGCCGATTCCGAGCGCGCCGCCGACGCCGATGCTACCGCCGGCCCCGACGGCGCCACCGACTCCGGCGCCGCCGCCCCCGCGGGCTCCGCCCGTCGAAGCGAGCGTCCCCCCGCTGCCATTGCCCCCGCTGCCATTGCCCCCGCTGCCGTTGCCCCCGCTGCCGCGGCCGCCGACCCCGGCCGACGCGCCGCCCGATCCGGTCTCGCCTCCCATCCCCATCTCGACGCCCCCGCCCACGCTCCCATCACACGCGACCAACAAGACCGACAAGGACAACGACAACACCAGTGATACGCGAGCTGCGAGGGGATCAGTAGACAGGTTCATCAGGCCTCCAAGACGAGAGAGAGACGAGAGATAGAGCGAGAGACGAGGGCGAGACGAGAGACAGTGTTCACTAGTACCTCGAACGGCTCGCGAGCAATCACCGTCGGGGCGTTCCGGTGATGCCGCGCACCTATTTCTCATGCCGGCGCGCGTAACCAGCCTGCGCCCGACGGCAGGTGGCGTCGCCGGCGAGCTGGCGGAGATCGCGGCGTACCGCCTTCCGCTCGTCCATCTCAGCACGCTGCGCGCGCGGATCGATCTCGCTGCAGGAGCCGCTGCTGAACCTCGGCTGGGGACCGATCGAGGTGCACGACGGCGATGGAAAGCTTCTTGCGCACGATCGAGCGCTGAGCGCAAAGACCGCCAGCCGTCTCGTCGAGTGGCGGCCCGATGCGCGCCGTGGTTTGCGCGCGTTTGGTCAAGAGACGGTTTCCAGCACAAGTTAATTGCGTAAACAACGCGGATCGTCGCTGACGACTCGCTCCGCGTGGGCCTAAGATCACGGACAGCTGATGTTGTGACCACTTTGGACCACTTTCGGGGTGAGGTGAGGAGATGAGAACGACGACACGGGAACCGCTGTCTTCGAGCGACGCGCGCTATGCGATCATTTCGTGCCACGACGAGCTACGCGGGCTGGTGAGCGAGACGATTCGGTACGCCGACGTAGCCAGGAATTCGGACTGTGACTTCGAACCGCTGCGGGCGCACGCGCGCGAGCTGTACCAGGCGTTCCAGACCCACATGGATTTCGAGGAGCGCATCCTGGGCGCAGCGTTGCGAGATGTCATCGGGTGCGGAGCGGTCCTGCACGCCCAGATCGAAGAGGGACATGAACGACAGCGCGCGACGCTGGCGTCGGCGATGTCGGCGCTGGAACCGGAAGCTCTCTCCAGCACCAACCTGGTCGAGAGTGTCCGCACGGTCGCCGATACGCTGCTCCACGATCTGACCGACGAAGAGAAGTGCCTGCTGAACGCCGACCTCGACGCGATCGCCATCGACAGCCGCGGGGGATAGACCGGATGTCCCTATCGGATGTCCCTATCGGTCGTCTCTACCGGATGTCCCTATCGGTCCTGCCCGTCGAGTAGGTAGAGCAATCTTCCGACGATGACCTCGAGCGCGGGCGCGTTCTCGCCCGCCTTCGGGGATGATGAGGTGGGCGTGGGCGCGGCTGGGCGCGACGTGCAGCTGGTGCATGCGGCGCACGGTGCCCAGGTACTGAGACTCGATCGACTCCATGTCGCGCCCGCGCTCGTCGATATCGCGGCGTACCCGGCGGAGCAGCCGGACGTCGTCGTCGGTGTCGACGAACAGGCGCAGATCGAAGATGTCGCGCAGGGCGGGCACGGCAAACAGCAGGATCCCCTCGACCAGGATGATCGACCGGGGCAGGATCGGGCGCCGCTCGGCGCGCGCGGGTGTGGGTGGCGAAGTCGTATTGCGGACACTCGACCGGCTGGTTCGCCTTCAGCGCCTGCAGGTCGGCCAGCAGCAGCTCGTTCTCCAGCGCGTCGGGCTCGTCGAAGTTGACCTCGGCGCGCGCGGCGGGGGTCAGGTGGCTCCGATCGCGGTAGTACCAGTCGTGCTGGATCAGCGCCGCCCGCCCCTCGGGCAGCGCCTGCGGCCAGCTTGAGCGCGACCGTGGTCTTGCCGCTGCCGGTTCCGCCGGCGATACCGATGAGCATCGGGAGCATCGATCCACTCTAATGCCATTCGGCGCGCGCCGCGCGACGCCCCACGCATGACGCCGCGACACCCGCGACGCTAGAGCTCGATGCGACACGCGAGGCGAAGCGTGTAAAAGCGGGCTGGGGCAGGTATGCTAGGGGCTCGGTGCATCCCGTGATGCAACAGCCTCCCCGAGTCACCGTTGCCCTGCCCCGCGAGCCGGTCGACTGCCAGAACCTCGTCGGGGGTGCCCCACATCGCGGCGCGTCCGGACGCAGCCGCGAGATCGCCAGCCCGTACAACGGGCGCATCATCGGTCGCGTCGCCCTGTCGGGCGCGGCCGACGTCGACGCCGCGGTGACGGCCGCCGCAGCGCGCCTGGCCGGCCTGGGCCGCGACGCCGCTGCGCGAACGGGCGCGGCCGCTCGCGCGCTTCCGCGAGCTGCGTCTCGTCGACGCTCGACGACCTGGCCAACACCGTCGCCGCCGAATCGGGCAAGACCCCCGACGAGGCGCGCGCCGGAATTCAGCGCGGGCTCGAGGTGGTCGAGTTCGCGCTCAGCCTGCCGAACCTCGACGCGGGCGGCGCGCTCGAGGTCTCGCGCGGCGTCACCTGCGAGTACCGCCGCGAGCCGCTCGGCGTCGTCGCCGGCATCACGCCGTTCAACTTTCCCGGCCATGGTGCCGCTGTGGATGTTTCCCATCGCGCTCACCGTCGGCAACGCCTTCATCCTCAAGCCGTCGGAGAAGGTGCCGCTCTCGGCGCTGCCGGCTGGGCGAGCTGATGGTCGAGGCCGGCTATCCCGCCGGGCATCTTCTCCGTCGTGCACGGCGACCGCGAGGCGGTCGAAGCGCTGGCCGATCACCCGGGCGTGCGCGCGGTCGGCTTCGTCGGCTCGTCGCCGGCGGCGCGCGCGGTGTACGCGCGGGCGGCCGCGCGCGGCAAGCGCGCGCTGTGCCTCGGCGGCGCGAAGAACGCACGTGATCGTCGTGCCCGACGCCGACGAGCGGCTCACCGTGCAGAGCGTGGTCGACTCGTTCACCGGCTGCGCGGGACAGCGCTGCATGGCGGTGAGCCTGCTCGTCGCCGTCGGCGACACGCGACGGCTTGGTCGAGAAGATCGCCGACACGGCGGCGCGCATCCGGCTGGGCGACGACATGGGCGCGCTCATCGATCGGCAGGCGCGCGAACGGCTCGAGCGGCGCCATCGCCGAGGCCGAGCGCCAGGGCGACGATCGTGCTGCCCGACGGGCGCCGCGCCGCCGTCGCCCGCGGGCTACGAAGGCGGCTCCTGGCTCGGCCCGACGGTGCTCGACCGCGCGCGCCCCGACATGGACTGCGCGCAGGCCGAGCTGTTCGGCCCGGTGCTCACCGTGGTGCGCGTCGACGACGCTGGACGAGGCGCTCGCGATCGAGCGCGCCGAGCCCGTACGGCAACGCGACCAGCGTGTTCACGACGAGCGGCGCGGTCGCGCGCTACGTGAGCGAGCGCGCGCCGAGCGGCATGATCGGCGTCAACGTCGGCGTGCCGGTGCCGCGCGATCCCTTCTCGTTCGGCGGCACCAAGGACTCGAAGCTTCGGGCACGGCGACATCACCGGCCCGGGCGCCGTCGAGCTTCTGGAGCAACCTGAAGAAGATCACCACCAAGTGGGCGCTGCAGCCCGACGCCACCTGGATGTCTTGAGGAAAAACCCAGCGAGGATGTCTTGACCGTCGACAAGCCGAAGAAGAAGCAGCCGAAAGCCATCGTCCTCACCTCGCACCCGGGCGGCCACGGGCCCAAGCCGGTCCCGATCGTCTGGGGCGCGCCCGACCCGACGGCGCGCGGGCCGCTGATCGGCGACCGTCACCAACCGCGCGCACCGCAACGTGATCGGGACGCACTCCGGCTCGTACTCGGTCTACCGCGCGCTCGCGGTGGCGGCCGGCGCGCTCGATCCGCTGCGCAAGCCGGATCTGACCAACACCGCGCCGACGCACGCGATCGGGCCGCTTCCCGCGTGGGCCGATCCGGAGAAGATCGTCTCGCTCGATCCGTTCGGCGCGGTCGTCAGCGACGCCTTCCGCTCCTACTTCGAGCAGGGCTACGACATCCAGCCGACCATCGCCGTCACCAAGGCGCACATCCGCTTGCCCGAGCTGCGCCGACGCGATCGCGCGCGGGCCGGCTGCAGGCCGACGGCAAGGTGCTGCAAGGCGGGCGGCGACGTCGTCGTCGTCAAGGCCGCGCATCGAGCCGGTCTGGTACCTGCCCGGCGTCGCCACGCGCTTCGGCTGCGCCGAGGCCGACCTGCGCCGCACGCTGTTCGAGCACACCGGCGGCATGTTCCCGGAGCTGGTGACGCGCGGCGATCTCGAGGTGTTCCTGCCGCCGATCGGCGGCATGACCGCTCTACATGTTCGGCGACGTCAGCGCGATCCCCGATCCGGAGAAGCCGCTGACCGTGCGCGTGCACGACGAGTGCAACGGCTCGGACGTCTTCGGCTCCGACATCTGCACCTGCCGGCCCTACCTGACGCACGGCATCGAGGAGTGCGTGCGCACGGCGCAGAGCGGCGGCTCGGGCGTGATCGTCTACAACCGCAAGGAGGGGCGCGCGCTCGGCGAGGTGACGAAGTTCCTGGTCTACAACGCGCGCAAGCGGCAGGAGGGCGGCGACCGCGCCGAGCACTACTTCGCGCGCACCGAGTGCGTCGCCGGCGTGCAGGACATGCGCTTTCAGGAGCTGATGCCGGACGTGCTGCACTGGCTCGGCATCACCAAGATCGACCGCTTCGTCTCGATGAGCAACATGAAGCACGACGCGATCGTGCGCGCCGGCATCGAGATCGTGCACGCGCGTGCCCATCCCGGACGAGCTGATCCCCGACGACGCGCGCGTCGAGATGGACGCCAAGATGGCGGCCGGCTACTTCACCGAGGGGCTGGTCCCGACGGAGAGCGAGCTCGGCCAAGCCCAAGGGCCGGGCCCTCAACGAGTGACGTCGCCCGCCGGACAGCCGAGCGACGCCGACGCCGAGGCCGCGGAGGCCCGCTACCTCGCGACGCCGCGCGCGATTCGCGAGCGCGCCGAGGCGCTGTACCGGCTGGCGCGGCGCGGCGCGCTGGCCCACTTCGCCGTCGACGAGGCCGCGCTGCCGGCGCTCGCCGAGCGCGTCGTCGCGGTCACGCGCGCGGCCTACCCCGACCTGCGCGCCATCCCCGATCACACGCGCTTTCGCCACTTCGGCGTCGGCGGCGTCGATCGCGTCGCCGCGCTCGACGCGCGCCTGGATGCGCGCTGGCGCGCTCCCGCCGAGCAGCGACGCGGCTGTGCGCGAAGCTCGAGCTCGCGATCACCAGCGTGCTGCTCGACGCCGGCGCGGGCGAGCGCTGGTCGTATCGCGAGGCCGGCGGGCGAGACCTACGCCCGCTCGGAGGGGCTGGCGGTCGCGAGCTACCACCTGTTCGCGAGCGGCGCGCTCTCGGACGATCCGGCGCGCGCCCCGTTCCGCGCCGACGCCGCCGCCCTCGCCGGCTTCGGCGACGACGCCCTGGCGCGCGGCATTTCAGGTGGGCGCCGACAATCCGCTGGTCGGCGTCGCCGGGCGCGCGGCGCTCCTGCGCCGCCTGGGCCAGGTCGTCGCCCGCCGACCGGATGTATTCGGCGGCGAGCCGGCGCCGCGGCGTGAGCTGCGGAGCAATCGCCTGGGCGGCATCGCTGGGAATCTGGGCGTCTACCTGACCGCGCAGGCGCGCGGCGGTGCGCTGCCGGCCGCCGACGTGCTGGGCGCGGTGCTCGACGCGCTGGGCGACATCTGGCCGGGGCGCGAGATGCTGCGCCGGGAAGAACCTCGGCGACGTCTGGCGCCACCCGGCGGTCGGGCGCGTCCCCTTCCACAAGCTGTCGCAGTGGCTGACCTACTCGCTGTGCGAGCCGCTGCGAGGAGAGCGGCCTGCGGATCGTCGGGGTCGACCGAGCTGACCGGGCTGGCCGAGTATCGCAACGGCGGCCTGTTCGTCGACGGCGGCGTGCTGCTCCCGAAGCACCCGGACGTGCTGGCGGGAACCCACGCGGTGTCGTCGGAGCTGGTGGTCGAGTGGCGCGCGCTGACGATCGCGCTGCTCGATCGGACCGCCGTCGAGATGCGCCGCCAGCTCGGGCTCACGCCCGAGGAGCTGCCCCTCGCCCAAGGTGCTCGAAGGCGGGACCTGGCGCGCGGGGCGCGAGCTGGCGCGCGAGCGACGCGCGGACGGCGCGCCGCCGATCCGCGTGCACAGCGACGGCACCGTCTTCTGAGAGGATCCCGACCGTGACTCAGCCACGAGCACCACCCGATGATCAAGCCGGCACCGTCCGCGTCATCGACCACCCGCTGGTGCAGCACAAGCTCACGCTCATGCGCCAGAAGGAGCGCAGCACCAACTCGTTTCGCGAGCTGCTGGGCGAGATCAGCACGCTGCTCGCCTACGAGGTGACGCGCGATCTGCCGCTGGTCTACCAGGAGATCGAGACGCCGCTCGCCACCATGCGCGCGCCGATGCTCGAGGGAAAGAAGGTCGTGCTGGTCAACATCCTGCGCGCCGGCACCGGGATGGTCGACGGCATGCTGCGCATCCTGCCGTCGGCGCGCGTCGGACACATCGGCCTTTACCGCGATCCCGAGACGCTGGGCGCCGTCGAGTACTACTTCAAGATGCCGAACGAGATCGGCGACCGCGACGTCATCATCGTCGATCCGATGCTCGCCACCGGCAACAGCGCGATCGCCGCGGTCGATCGCGTCAAGACCGCCGGCCCGAAGTCGATCAAGTTCGTGTGCATCCTGGCCGCGCCCGAAGGCCTGGCGAACTTCCACGAGTTCCACCCCGACGTGCCGATCTTCACCGCCGCCGTCGACGAGCGCCTCGACGAGCACGGCTACATCTTGCCCGGGCTGGGCGACGCGGGCGATCGGTTGTTCGGAACGAAGTAGCTGCCCGTCGCTGCGGGCGTTGAACCGTCCGTTGTCGCGCAGTTACGCGCTGTTGTTACTTTAGTTTGTTGCCTGCCGGCTGTTGTTTTCCGTTCAACGCCGTTTCATCGGCTGCAACAGCGTGCGGGTCGTTTCATGTGCTGCGGGCGGCAGCGTTAAGCCGAATTCTCGGCAGATTCTTGCAATATCTCACGCCCAAATAGGTGTGGGCCCTTTCTTGCTTTTCCCACGGTGAGCCGCCGAAGAGGCTTTGGGACACGCGCCGGCGCGAGCCCGAAACGAGTCTCTTCCCGTCGTCACCCCGGAAACGAGGAGGATAGAGATGCGTTTTGATTCCTGGCGCCTCGGGTCGAGTCTTGTGCTGGGCACGTTCGCCGCCGCCGCCTTCGCCGGCGCCTGCACCACGGTCGATCCTGACCAGGAAGAGACCACGAACGTCTCGGCCGCGTTGAGCGCCGCGATCGGGGGCAGCGTCACCGTCACGTCGGACTGGACGGGGGGTTACTGCGCCGACGTCACCGTGACCAACACCAGCTCGTCGGCGATCACCGGCTGGACCGCGGTGGTCCAGTTGAACCAGTCGACGATGTCGTCGATCTGGAGCGCCACCGGCACGCAGAGCGGCACGCTGCTGACTGCCGTCGCCGCGTCGTTCAACGGCGCGCTGGGCGCCGGCGCGTCGGCGACCTTCGGCTTCTGCGCGAACGCCACCGGCACCAGCTACCGCCCGACGACGGTCACGGCGACCGGCACCACCACGACCACCACCACCGGCACGGGCGGCGCGGTCGCCGGCACCGGCGGCAAGACCGGCACCGGCGGCACCACCGGAACCGGCGGGGCCTTGGCCGGCACCGGCGGCAAGACCGGCACCGGCGGCACCACCGGAACCGGCGGTGCCCTGGCTGGCACCGGCGGCGCCAGCGGCACGACCGTCGGCGGCTGCACCATCCCGGCTTACGTCGCCGCAACGCCGAGCCCGATCGGCTGGGCGGCGCTGAACGGCGGCACCACCGGCGGCGGCAACGCCACGCCGGTCGTGGTGACCACGCTGGCCCAGCTGACCGCCGCGGCCAAGGGCACCACGTCGGCGGTGATCTACGTCAGCGGCAAGCTGGCGCAGGGCAGCGTGACCGTCGGATCGAACAAGACCATCCTCGGCTGCTCGGGCACCAACCCGACGATCAACGGGCACGTCGGCCTGTCGGGCTCGACGAACGTCATCATCCGCAACCTCTCGATCGTCGGCTACAACTGCGCGCTGCCGGAGGTCGACGTCGCCAACGGTGGCCAGTGCCAGAACGGGTCGGACGCCGTCACCGTCGACAAGTCATCGAAGAACGTCTGGTTCGATCACGACGCGGTCTCCGACGGCTCGGACGGCAACCTCGACGTCACCCACGCGTCGGACTTCATCACGGTCTCGTACACCAAGTTCTTCTACTCGACCAAGCGCAGCGATCCGAACGACACCGGCGCCATGGGCCACCGCGTATCGAGCCTGATCGGCCACAGCGACAGCAACTCGTCCGAGGACACCGGCCACCTGAACGTCACCTTCCATCACAACTGGTGGGCCGATAACGTCATGGAGCGCATGCCCCGCGTCCGCTTCGGCAAGGTGCACGTCTTCAACAACCTGTACACGGCGGCCGGCAACAACTACTGCGTCGGCCTGGGCGTGAACGGCAGCGTGCGCGTCGAGAACAACGTCTTCCAGGGTGTCAACGTGCCGCTGGACATCGTCGACTACTCGAACGCCGCCAGCATCCTGCAGGCGCTGGGCAACCTGTTCCAGACGACGGCCGGCAACACCGCGGGCGTCGGCTCGGCGTTCTCCCCCTCGTACAGCTACGCGCTGGACGGGACCTCATCGCTGGCCAGCGCCATCATGGCGGGCGTCGGGCCGAAGTAGCCGGCGCAGGTCGCGGCTCAGGCACAAAAAAGGCCCGGATCGCTGTCGATCTGGGCCTGGCTCGATTGTCGTCCTCTGTGGTAGCTGGAACAACGAACCACGGAGGAGACGCGATGAAATTCCTGATGACCTACGCCTCGAGCGCCAAGGCCCCCCCGACCCCCGAGCACATCGCCGCGATTGCCAGGTTCGGTCAGGAGATGGCGGAGGCCGGCGTGCTGCTGATGACCGGAGGACTGGTGAGGCCCGGCAAGGGGACGCAGGTGCGCCTGGACGGCGGCAAGTTCACGGTGGTCGACGGTCCGTTCGCGGAGACCAAGGAGGTCATCGACGGGTTCGCCCTGGTTCAAACCCGGTCGAAGCAAGAGGCGATCGATGTGGCCGAACGCTTCATGCGCGTCGCCGGCGATGGCGAAGCCGAGATCCTTCAGCTGTCCGACGGGGGCGATCTCGAGCGATGATGGCCGCCGGGAGGGCGTGACGGCCAGCGACAAACATGGCGCGATCCCCGGGGAGACCGGCGGGGCCATCGATGCGGACGTCGACACGGACGTCCACACGGACGTCCGCACGGACGTCCGCACGGTCTTCCGCATCGAATCGGCGCGCCTGATCGCCCACGTCACCCGCATCGTGCGCGACGTCGGCGTCGCCGAAGAGCTGGCGCAGGATGCCCTGGTGGCGGCCCTGGAGCAGTGGCCGACGACGGGCGTCCCCGACAACCCCGGCGCCTGGCTGATGACCACCGCCCGCAATCTCGCGCTCAACCGGCTGCATCGGGAGAAGGTGCGCGCGCGCAAGTACGGGGCGCTGGGCCACGAGATCGAGGCCGACGCGCCGCAGGCGCGCGCGACGGCGGAGCTGGAGCAGAGGCTGGACGACGACGTGGGCGACGATCTGTTGCGCCTGGTGTTCACCGCTTGTCACCCGGTGCTGTCGCCGGAGTCGCGCGTCGCGCTGACCCTGCGCCTGCTCGGGGGGCTGACCACCGAGGAGATCGCGCGCGCGTTCCTGACCAGCGAGCCGACGATCGCGCAACGAATCGTGCGGGCAAAGCGCACGCTGACCGAGAAGAACGTCCCCTTCGAAGTCCCGCGCCGGCCGGAGCTCGCGGCGCGCCTCTCCTCGGTGCTGGAGGTCATCTACCTGATCTTCAACGAGGGGTACACGGCCACGGCCGGCGATGACCTGATGCGGCCGGCGCTGTGCGAGGAGGCGCTGCGCCTGGGCCGCATCCTGGCCGAGCTGGCGCCCGCCGAACCGGAGGTGCACGGCCTGGTCGCGCTGATGGAGCTCAATGCGTCGCGCACCTCGGCGCGGACCGACGCGGCGGGCGAGCCGGTGCTGCTGCACCATCAGGATCGCTCGCGCTGGAATCAGATCCTGATCCATCGCGGGTTGGCGGCGCTCGAGCGCGGTACGGCGCTGGGCGGTTCGCCCGGGCCCTATCTTCTGCAAGCCTCGATCGTCGCCTGTCACGCCCGCGCCGCCGAGGCGGCGGCGACCGATTGGTCGCGCATCGCGGCGCTCTACGGCGCGCTCGCCGCCCTGGCGCCCTCGCCGGTCGTGGAGCTGAATCGCGCCGTCGCCGTGGCGATGGCCGAGGGGCCGGCCGCCGGCCTGGCCCTCATCGACGCGCTCGCCGGCGAGCCGGCGCTGCGCGGATACCACCTGCTGCCCAGCGCCCGCGCCGACCTGCTCAGCCGGCTGGGACGTTTTGGCGAGGCCCGCGCCGAGTTCGAACGAGCGGCCGCCCTGACGCGCAACGCGCGCCAGCGGGACCGTTTGCTCCAGCGCGCCGCCGATTGCGCGCGCGAGTCCGAAGACCACTAGTGTCCTGTCTCAGAAGTCCGCTTGCATTCGGGCGCGACTGCGGCCCGCTCGCGTCGTTGCTCGTCGCTTACATAGGGTGGAGTCTTGCCGGGAGCCTTCGAAGTCTCGGCGAAAGCGCCGGAGCGCGACGACCTCCGGCGTCTCGCTGAGAGCCCGCCACGAAGCGCGTGAGGTGCGACGCGAACTCCGCCGGACGCTCGAACATGGGCAGGTGGCCGCAGCGCTGCATCATCACGATCTGGGCGTGTGGCAAACCGCGCCGCAGGGTCTCGACGGCGCTGCGGTGGAAGAAGCGATCGGTGTCGCCCCAGACGACCAGCGTGGCAGCGTCAGGCGCGGAAGCAGAGACTCGAGCAGGTGCGCATGCGGGCCCGTGGTGAGCGCGCGCCAGAGCTGCATCTGCAGCGGCCGCTTCTCCAGCGCGTCGGCGCACAGCGCCCGAAGCATGACCGCCGGCAGGAACGGCCGTCGTACGAAGGCGAGCTCGACCAGCCGCCTGAACTCCCGCGCCATGGCCGGCACCAGCGGAAACTCGCCGCGGGCGATCTCCTCGTCGACCAAGCTCGGCACCGGCGATCGGACGCCGTGGCACTCGACCAGGGTCAGGCTGAGCACCCGCTCGGGGAAGTCGTGCGCCAGCACGCCGGCGATGTGTCCGCCCATCGAGCTGCCGGCGAGGTGGAAGCGCGGGATGCCGAGCGCCTGGAGGAACGCCGCGATCCGCGCGGCCTGGCTCCGTACTTCGAGCGGCTCGTCGACCGGCGCGGGGGTCGCGCCGAAGCCCGGCACGTCGACGGCCACCAGACGGAAGCGGCCCCGCAGCTGGCGCGCGGCGGCGGTCCAGTGGTCCTTGTTGGCACCGAAGCCGTGGATCAGCACCAGCGCCTCGCCGGCACCGCCGTCCCAGTACGCAAACGAACGCCCGTCGACCACGACCGTCCGGCTGCGCACCCCCGAACGCGCCTGCTCCAGACGCGTCAGGAGCGCCGCCCACCGGCGCGGAAGCAGAACGTACGTCGCCCCGACCAGCGCGATGCCAACGCTCGCCAGCCAGATCACGGCCGACCTTCGCAAAGGATGTGAATCGTCATGTTCGCCCTCGCACGAGAGACGAGATCGCCGCCCCGCGCGTGACAGCTCCCTTTCAGGCAGGCAGCAGCGTGGCCGCCGATCGACGCGCACGCAGGGCGGCGAGCATCCGGATGAGCAGCCCACCGCCGACACAAAGCCATCCGACCCAGTCGCCGAATCGCGCGGCCAGCGGCGGCCGGGCGTGCAGCGTCACATCGGCGACCAGAACCGCCGCGGAGGGTTGCGGCGTGACCGCGCTGGCCAGGATCGCGCCGGAGCCGTCGACGATCACCGAGTCGCGGGAGTATTCGGACTTGGCGACCGCCGCGCCGGTCTCGAGCGCGCGGAACACGGCGTGCACGTGGTGCGTGGACGCAAGCCCCGGCCAGTCGGCAGACGGGACGGCAATCACCTGTGCGCCTCGGCGAGCGAGCTCGCGGGAGGTGTCGGTGAAGTCGATGTCGGCGCAGATCTCGGCGCCCACCGTGCCGAACGGCGTCTCGTGCGTCGGGTAGCTGCCGCGCGAGATGCTGGTCGCGCGCATGAACGTGACCGGATGATCCTTGCCGTACTTGCCGAGGAAGGTACCGTCGGGACCGATGGTCACCACCTCGTTCCGGGTTCCGGCGGGCGTGCGGATGACGTAGCCGACGAACAGGTAGGCGCCCGCCTCGCGCGCCAGCCGTGCCAGCTCGTCGCGGTAAGCGACCTGGGGATCGGCGCCGAGGGCCCCCTCGGGCCAAACGATCACGCGGGCGCGCTGGGATGCCGCGCGGCGCGTCTGCTCCGAGAGGATCGCGATCATGCCGCGATCGCGCGCCTCGGGCGTGGCACCGATCTGCATGGAACGGCGGCCCGGCTGCAGCGCCGCGATGCGAACCGATGCACCGTCGTGCGGGCGCATGGCGAAGCTGGCCGCTGACCAGAGCGCGATCGCCGCGGCGGCGCCGGCGCACCAGCGCGCCGCCAGACGCAACGGGATGGTCGTGTTCGACACGTCCTCCGCGGCGAGCGGGCGGCGGCGATCGAGCAGCGCAACGATCAACATGGCGATGGCGTAGTTGGTGACCGCGATCAAAGCATCGAGCCCGAACATGCCGACGACCGCGACCGGCTGGAGGAACCAGGTCTGGCGGTACATGGCGTAACCGATGAAGCCCCAGGTCCCGAGCGCCGGCACGAACGAACGGAGAAGCTCGAACGCCACCCAGGCCAACCCGGCCTGCAACGGCCAGTGGGCGTAGCCGCTGCGCGTGAAGCGGGCGCGTCCATTCCGGCTAATGAGGAGAACGATGCCGCCCACCAGCAAGGGCAGCGCCTTCATGTACCAGGCCGCAGCCGCGGGAAAGGCGCCGCCGAAGCACCCGGCCACGTAGCCACCGACGGCGAGCGCCGGGGCGAGCCCCGACCACCGGCGCGGCAGGATCCGCTGCTCTGCAACGGCCATGGGGACGAAGCCGATCCAGATCAGAAACCAGGCGTCGTGGGGGGCGAAGGAGAGCGTGAGCAGCACCGCGCTCATCACCGCCAGCGCGCATCCCAGCGCGATTCGCACGATCGGCTTCGGCTTCATTGCGTTTGCCGGCCAATTCTAACGGCGGAGCGGCGACACGCGCCACGTGTTCCGCACTGGTTGTGATAGCCTACCGCTTCTCTCTGGGAGGTTGTATGCCGGCGCGCACGGTTCCCGCCCCGCCCCTCATGCCCGTCGTCTCTGCGTTGGCGTTTGCGTTGGCATTCGCCTTGGCGTCGGCGCTGGCGTCGTGCGCCCGGGTGGCCAGCTCACCCCCGGGGGACGGCACCGGCGGTCAGAATGAAACGGTCGTGATGATGCCCGACGCCGCCGCCGACCGGCGGCCCGAGGTCGTCGTTCGTCCTCCGCCTCCTGACAACCTGTGCGGCAACAACACGCTCAACCTGCCGGACGAGACGTGCGACGACGGAAATCAGCAGAGCGGCGACGGCTGCTCGGCCAACTGTCAGACCGAGACCGACTGGATCTGCCCCGAGCCAGGGCACGCCCTGCACGTCGACGGTGAAGTGCGGCGACGGCGTCATCTCGGGAACCGAGACCTGCGACGATCGCAACCTGACGCCCAACGACGGCTGTTCGGCCGACTGTCAGCTCGAGCCGGGCTGGACCTGTCCCGCTGTCGGCGCGCGCTGTCTGCCGATCTGCGGCGACGGCGTGCGGCTGGGATCCGAGACCTGCGACGACGGCAACACCACGCCGGGCGACGGTTGCAGCGACGTCTGTCGCGTCGAGCCCGGGTCAGCGTGCCCCACGCCCAACGCCCCGTGCCACGCCACCGTCTGCGGCGACGGAACCAAGGAAGGTGACGAGTCCTGCGACGACGGCAATCTCGTCGGCGGCGACGGTTGCGCCGGCGATTGCCGCTCGGAGCCGGTCTGCACCGGGACGATGGGCTGCAGCTCGCCGTGCGGCGACGGTCTCAAGCTGCCCGCCGAGGAATGCGACGACGGCAACACCACCTCGGGCGACGGCTGCTCGGCCGATTGCCACCTCGAGCCCAACTGGGACTGCAAGGAGGTGGGCGACGCCGATGACGGCCACCTGATCGTCCCGGTGATCTTTCGTGACTTCATGAACCGCAACGTCGCGGGCGGGCACCCGAACTTCGAGCAGGGAGTTTCCGGCACGGTGGTCAAAGGGATGGTGCAGGCGACGCTGGGCCCGGATCGCAAACCGATGATGACCGTGCCGGTGGTCGGCAACTCCCAGCTGACGACCAGCGCCGATTTCGACCAGTGGTACCACGACTCGCCGCTGGGAAAGATCGTGCTCGATACCCTCAGCCTGGATCGTGCAGACCAACGGCACCTACGTCTACGATCATTCAGAGGTGTGGAACCCCACGCCACCGACGGGTTGGATCACCCTGCCCTTCTTCCCGATCGACAACCGAGGGTGGGCCACGCCGCCGTCAGGGCCGGAGATCAACTATCTCGGCAGCTGCGACAGCGATCAGGTCAAACACAACTACAGCTTCACCAGCGAGGTGCGCTACTGGTTCGCGTACCAGGGCGGCGAGGCGCTGCAATTCATCGGCGACGACGACGTCTGGGTGTTCGTCAACGGACAGCTCGCCGTCGATCTCGGGGGCGTCCACGGCGCCAGCCCCGGCGCCGTCACGCTGGATGCGGCCGGCGCGCTGCGTTTCGGGCTGACCGTCGGCAACATCTACGAGATCGCCGTGTTCCAGGCCGAGCGGCACGTATGCGGATCGTCCTACAAGCTGACGCTGGGAAAGTTCTCGCGGCAGCGGACCGTCTGCACGCCGAAGTGTGGCGACGGGATCCTGAACGGCGACGAGGTCTGCGATGACGGCGTCAACGACGGCAGATACGGCGGCTGCTTGCCCGGATGCCACGGTCTCGGCCCCTTCTGCGGCGACGGTCAGGTCGAGCCGGGCATCGAAGGGTGCGACGACGGACGCAACCTGTCGACCTACGGACAGCCCGGCTGCGGCCCGGGGTGCCGCGTCGTTCCCCGCTGCGGCGACGGGCGCGTCGACAGCTTGTGGAGCGAGGAGTGCGACGACGGCAACCAGGGCGACGGCGACGGCTGCACCGTGGATTGCAAGATCGTCATTCCCTGACGCGACCGGCGTCTGAACGACATTTCTCCGCGACGTTGTATCAAAACTCCGACCCTCGCCCCTTAACGGGGTTGTGAAGTTTCAAACGCCCCCGCGCCAGAAGACCCCCGCCAGCGCCCACCTCACCCTTCCGTCCTGCCTGCGCACCGTCGCCGGAGCTGCCGCTGTCACCGTCACCCTGTTGGCCCTCACGGTCGGCGGATGGGGATGCACCGCGTCCTCGACCGGGGGCGGCGGCAACCCGGGGACGGGCGGCTCGAACGGCCCGGCCGGGCAGGCCGGAAACAGCGGCGTTGGCGGGGGCGCCAGCGCGGGCACCGGTGGGGCCGGCACCAGCGGCGCGGGCGGACGCGTCACCACCGGAACCGACGCCGGCGTCGACGGCGCGACCGATCGCGGGACACCCGGCACCGACGCGCCCGGCTCTGACGCGCGCAGCCGGCGCGGGCGGCGCCGGCGCGGGCGGAACGACCGGCGCCGGTGGAGCCGGCGGTGCCGCGCCCTCCCCCTGCACCGGACTGGCGGCGGTGGCCGGCGTCTACTACGTCGACGCGACCGCGGGCCGGGACACCAACAACGGATCGACGCCGGCGCTGGCCTGGCAGACCTTGGCCAAGGTGAACGCCACGACGCTGCAGCCGGGCAACGCGGTCTGCTTCAAGGCGGGTGGCGTCTGGACCGGCCAGCTGGCGCCGAAGGGCTCGGGCTCGGCGACCGCCCCCATCGTCATCGATCGCTACGGGACCGGCAACCGACCGCGCATCGCGGCCGGCGCGACCGATCTCGAGACGGTGTTGCTGTTCAACGTCCAGTACGTCGAGGTGAACAATCTCGAGGTCACCAACGACCGAGGCACCACGCCCGGCGACTTGCGCGGGATCGCGGTGCGCGGTCAGGACGTCGGCGTTCTCAACCACGTCTACATTCGAAACTGCTTCGTCCACAACGTCACCGGCGTGGTCAACTGGATCGGCGGCGCCGTCGCCGACAACATCCCGCCGTGGGTGACGTTCCAGACCGGCTGGGACGCGTCGAAGCGCACCGGCGGCATCGTGGTCGAGGTCGACATCGCAAAACGGCACCAAGACCTGGTTCAACGACGTCCTCATCGAGAACAACCAGATTCAGGACACCTCGTTTGGCGGCATCATCTTCAAGCAGCTGGACGGCGGCTTCGGCTGGGGCGTGCGGTCCACCATCAACGACACGAAGTTCGTGCCCCACACCAACGTCGTGCTGCGCGGAAACTACCTCAGCCAGACCAACACCATCTACGGCTGCAACACGATCTACGTGACCGGCTCGCGGCACGTGCTGGTCGAGCGCAACGTCACCAAGGACGCAGGCACCAGCGCCATCGAGATCTACAACTCCGATGACATTCGCGTGCAATACAACGAAACCTTCGGCACGGTCCGCAAGGCCAACGGCGCCGACTTCAACGGCATCGACGCCGACCGCGCCACCACCGGCGCCATCATTCAATACAACTACATCCACGACAACGGAGACGGCATCCTGCTGGCCCAGTTTGCGTTCGGCGACTCGATCGTTCGTTACAACCTGATCATCAACAACAGCCGCAACGGGATCAACCTGCACTCGGACTCGTCCTCGAGCAACCAGACCTACAACAACCTCTTCTTCATCGACGGCCTGCGCACCGGCAACCTGACGGCCACGTCGGGCACCGCCGACCAGCTCGTCGCCCCGTACGTGATTCGCAACAACATCTTCAGCTCGACGCTGGCCACCGCCCAGGTGGTCACCGGCGGAGGCGTGTCGTACAGCAACAACCTCTTCAGCGGCGTCACGGCGCTGGGCACGGCGCCCCGCACCGGTGCGCCCCTGTTCGTCAACAGCGCGTCCCGTCCCAGCGGAGGCCTGACCGGCCCAGCGCTGTCATCGCTGACCGGGTTCCAGCTTCAGACGGGCTCGCCCGCGCTGAACAACGGCGTCGTCATCGCCAACAACGGCGGCGTCGACTTCTGGGGCAACCCGCTTTACAACGGCGCGCCCGACATCGGTCCTTACGAAGCGCCGTAATTGCGGTAGTGTCCGCGCATGGGCCGCGTCGCGCGGGGGCCGAGAAAGAGGCGATGACCACCACGGAAAGCACCGGCCCCGACGTCATCGGGCCCTATCGGATCCATGGCGTCCTCGGGCGCGGCGGCATGGGGGTGGTGTACATCGCCGAACACAGCGAGAGCCGTCGGCAGGTGGCGCTCAAGACCGTCGGCGCGCTGACGCCCGACAGGTTGGCGAGCATTCGCCTGGAGATCGGGACGCTCACCAGCCTGCGCCATCCCGGGATCGTCGAGATCGTCGACGAAGGAATCACCGCCACCGGCCCCTGGTACGCCATGGAGCTGCTCGAAGGTGAGACGTTGGAGGATCGCCACCGCGAGCTGTGGCCTCGACATCCTTCCGAGGAGTCGACGCCCCGGGCCAGCGTTCAGGAAAACCGCATCGACGCCGGCTCTCGAACGGCGTCGGGGCCTTCAGCGTCGCGCTCTCTCCGCTCGAGGGCCGCGGGCGGATGCCTGGCGGAGATCCTGGCGATCTATCGGCGCCTGTGCGTTCCGCTGGCGTTCCTGCACGGCAAGGGGATCGTTCATCGCGACATCAAACCGGGGAACGTCTTTCTTCGCGACGGCGATCGTCCGGTTCTGATGGACTTCGGCCTGATGACCCGCGCCCGCGGCGGTGTCGGACGTGAGGAGCTCGAGGGGACGCGCGGGATTCGCGGCACCCTCTCTTATCTGGCGCCCGAGATCTGTGCAGGCGAAACGCCGGACAGCCGCGCCGATCTCTACGCGCTCGGTTGCATGATCTGGGAGAGCCTGACCGGTCGGCCCCCCTTCGAGGCCGCGACCAACGCGGAGCTGCTGGGCATGCACATCCGCGCCGATCCCGGCAAGCCGTCGGACGTGGTCGTCGGCGTGCCCGCGTCGCTCGACCAGCTGGTCACCCGATTGCTGGCAAAACGGCCGCAAGATCGCCTGGGACACGCCGAAGATCTCGCCGAGGCGCTCACCGAGCTCGAGGGCGAGGGAGACCGAGGGCGGGGCCGGGGGCGAGGCCGGGAGAAAGTCGGGCGCCGAGATGAGCGCGGGCGGATTCCGCCGGGCCGGACACCTGTTCCGGCCGAAGCTGGTGGGTCGGGACGAGGTCCTCGCGGATCTGATGTCTCTCGGCGCAGGTCTCCGGAAGGACGCGGGGGCGCTTGCGCTGGTTGCCGGCGAGAGCGGAATCGGCAAGACGTTCCTGGTCAGCGAAGTCGCGCAGCAGGTCTCGTTGCAGGGCACCCGGGTCATCACCGGTGAGTGCGCCTCGGTGACCGCTCAAGACAGCTCGTGGACCGAGCACGCGAGCTTGCCGCTGCAGCCGTTCCGCCAGCTGCTGCAGGCGATGGGAGACCGCTGCCGGCAACTCGGCAGCCCCGAGGTCACTCGTTTGTTCGGAGCGAATCTTCGGCTGTTCATTCCCTACGAGCCGGGACTGGCCGAGCTCGAGGGCACGGACCAGGCGCATGAACCAGTCTCGCTGCCCACCGACGGCGCGCGCGACCGCCTCATGACGGCGCTCCGCAACGCGCTGGTCGCCTTCGTCACCGAATGTCCGTCGCTGCTGGTGCTGGATGATCTGCAATGGGCGGACGAGCTGTCGCTGGCGTTCCTGGATTCCCTCTCGCAGGAGCTGGTCGACTCGCTGCCGCTGGTGATCATCGGCACCTACCGCAGCGATGAGGCCAACGACAACCTGCGCCGGCTCAGCGAACGGCGCTGGATTCATCGGATCGATCTCGGCCGGCTGAACACCGGCGAAGTCGCGGCGATGGTCACGCACATGCTGGCTGCCGGGCCGGCCCCCGACAGACTGGTTCGGTTCGTCCAGGAGCACGCCGAGGGCATCCCCTTCTTCGTTGCGGAGTACCTGCGTACGGCGAGCGCGCAGGGCGTCCTGATCCGACGCCACGGCCAGTGGCTGGTCGCCGCGAGCGCTGACGGTGAGAGCGCTGCGACCGCGTTCTCGATCTCACTGCCCCACAACATCGCTGGGCTCGTGCGCCTGCGCTTGTCGCGCCTGAGCCCGGCCGCGGCCAAGGCGGCCGAGGTCGCGTCCTTGCTGGGGCGCGAGCTCGATGCCTGGGCGCTGGCGGCGACTCTGGAGCTCGACGCCGACCGGCTGGCGCCCCTGCTTGTCGATCTGGTCGAGCGACAGGTGCTGGAGGGAGCGGCTCCTGGCCGGTATCGCTTCCTGCATGACAAGATCCGCGAAGAGGCGTATCGCGGCATCGCGCCTGAGCGCCGCCGGGTTCTGCACGCGCGTGCGGCGCACGCGCTCGAGGAGCGACCGGAGGGGACCGGCCAACCACCGCCGTACGCCGAGCTGGCCTATCACCTGCTCGAGGCCGGCGAGGTCGCGCGCGCGATCCACTATCTCTCCCTGGCCGGTGATCTGGCCCTGGCCTTGTCGGCGCACGGCGACGCGGCCAACCACTACCGGGCCGTCCTCTCGCTGGCGACGCGCCTGTCCGAACCGCCGCCGCCCCTGCGGATCGCCACCTGGGAGCGACGCCTGGGCGACTCGCTGCTCGGCCTCGGCAAGATGACCGAGAGCATCGCGGCGTTGACGCGCGCCGCGCAGGCGCTTGGCTTGCCGCTGCCGAAGTCGCGCGGCGCCATGGCGTTGCGGCTGCTCTTGGAGGTGGCGAAACAAGTCTCCCATCGGCTGCTGCCCAAGCGGTTCGCCGCTCGCCCCCCCCATCGCCCCCCCCAGCGCTCGGTCGAGCTGCTCGAGGCCGGCCGGATCTTCGACCGCCTGATGCGCGCCTTCTACTACAAGGGGCAATACCTCGAGCTCATGTTCACGAACTTGAGGACGCTGAACTTGTCGGAGCTGGTGGGGCCGTCGCCCGAGCTCGCGATGGCTTACGCCAGCGCGGCGGCGACGGCGATCATGATCCCCCTGCGCAAGCTCGCGCGCACCTACTTCACCCTGGCGTTCGCCACGTTGAAAGAGGCGCCCGACCCGGTCGTTGAATCGCACGTCAAGATGCTGGTCGGCCTGCAACACTTCTTCCTCGGCGAGCGGCGCGAGGCGATCCGGCAGACCGAGGAGGCGATGGCCCTGGCCCGGCGCGCGGGATTCTCGCGTCGTTATGACGAGGTTGCTTCGGTGAGGGTTGGTGCCGACCTCACGAGCGGGCGTCACGAACCGGTTCGCGAGCTGGTGGCGGCGATGGAAGCGTCGGCGATTCAGCGGGGCGACGTCCACATGCGCTCGTGGGCGGTCATGCTCCGCGCGCAGTGCTGCATCCTGCGCGGTTCCTTCGACGAGGCGGGCGACCTGCTTCGCAACGTCGAGACGCTGCTTCCGGCGCTGGAACCGCCGGAGACCATCGTGGCGCTCGCTCACCTCTCTTACGTCCTTTACCGGCAAGGCGACCTCGCCGGCGCCGAGTCGTACGCCGCCCGGGCGTATGCCGCGACGTCGCACGGTCCGCCGGTCTACGGCCCCTGCTCCACGGCATACGCGCGCCTGGCGGAGGTGCGGGTGGCGTTGGCTCGCCACGCCCCCGCGGGCCAGCGCCGTGCGGCGCTGCGCGCGGCGGAACGCGCTTGCAAGCTGTTGCTGCGCGCGACAAAGACCTTCCCCATGCTCGATCCCATGGCGGCGCTGCACGAGGCCACCCGGCTCTGGCTGCTGGGGAAACGCCGGCGCGCCGAGCGGCTGTGGCGGCGGGGCCTGGATCGCGCGACGATCTTGGCGGATGGATACGCCGGCGCGCGTCTGGCGCTGGCGCTGGGCGGAACGCTGGAGGGGGCGGCGACGCAGCGACGGGTGCTGCAGGAGTTCGCGCACCAGAGCCTGACGGCCCTCGCGATCGGAGAGATCGCCCTGCCCGATCTGTCGTCATCCTTTGTCCCCGGACTGGGCGCTCCGGCGCCGCAGGCCGGCCAGGATCAGATCGATCAGATCGATCAGATCGCCGAATAGAAATCGAGCGAGAGCCCGAGCGTCTTGACCCAGGCGTAGGGCTCACCAGGCCGCGTCGGGATCCTCACGCTCGCCGCGCCGAACCCAATGAACTGCGCCTGGGTCAACCACCGATAGCGCGGGCGGTCTGACTCGAACTGCGCCGCGATCTGCGCGCTGCCGCTGGGTTCCCCGTCACTTGCGCACAGCATCCGCTCCCCCGAAAAGCCCAGGCGGACAACGCCGGAGTAGCTCATCGAGATCCGCGCATCATCGTCCGAGCGCAGGCGGCATCGACCGGCAAGATCGAGGATGCCGCCCCGCTCGACGGTGATCCAGTCTTGAAGGTCGTTGACCTGCAAGAGCGGCATCTCGTGGACGCCACCGTCGACCGTGGTCGTGAGCTCCTCATCGATGACGTGAAAGGAGTCGGCGGTCTGGTCGCGATGCTTCCCGCTGGCGAGTGGACCTTGCACCCGATCGATCTCCTCGGGGCGCGCGCCCCGCGCCCGCAAGCGCCCGTCCCAGCCGGCGTTCGGCCGAGGGCAATCAAAGGTCAGCCAGATATTCAGGGAGAACACGTAGCGGGTCGTCTTCTCCAGGAACGAGGTGCGCTCTCTCAGATCAGTGATGGACGGCGGCATGGACTCCCCTAGGTCAAGGCGTAGACATCGTAGGTCAGGCGGCGCAGCTCGCTTCGAATCACGAAGGCGCGTCCAAACCCGACGCACTGGTACTCGCTGAGCCAGAGGTATCGCGGGCTGGTGGTCTGAAAGCGAGGCGTTGTCATGACCGGGAACACGACCGGCGCGTCTTCCTTCCCAGCCTTGCCCTTGCGACCGACCAGCCGTCGAAATCCGCTGGGCCCAAGGTCAGCCTTGACGTCGTACATGCAGTGGATCACGGCGCCATCGTCCGTCTTGATCGCCATGCGCACCATCGAGTGTTCGATGTCGTCGTCGCGCCAGAACAGCCAGTCGCCACCCCAGGTCAGCGACCCCGCGATCGGTTCGAAGCCAAGCCCGGGCAGCGTCCGCTCGCGCGCCACGTGATAGACGCGCGACATGTTCTCGCGCGCGAAGATATTGACCCGCACCCCCCCGGAGACGAAGCCGATCTCCTCGCGGTCCATGCTGGCTTCGACGTCGTAGGAGAACAGGTACAGCAGCGTCTTGTCGATGAAGTGGCGGCGGTGCCCCTCGAGCTTGTTCATCTGCCGGGGCCCACGTTTGGGGAAACGTTCGGCAAAGGATTGGCGCGCATCTCATAGACGTTCAGCAACGCCGCGGAGATCGGGCTGCAGCGCGCGTTCTGCAGCGTGATCGTTCCCGCTGCCAGGAACTGTCCGCGTACCAAGCGCTCGAATTTCCAGTAGCCCTCCGAGGCCTTTCGCAGAGCGTCGCTGGCCCAGTTGCCCGGCGTCTTGGCTGCCTCGAACTTGACCGGCAGCACGACCGGAATGGTTTGCGGCAACGTGCCCAACAGCCACTGTTCGTAGAACGAGCTGCGCTTGTCGGAGGCATCGGGCATGGGAGAATCGCCTCGCAGGTCGACGACGCCCGAGATCACGGCATCGATCAAGAACGACTCGTCGGCCCGCAGCGTGATCCTGCCATCAAACGTCGCGACCCCGTCCTCTCGAACCGTCAGCCAGTCGGCGCCGCTGGCGACCTTGCCGTCGACGCCAAACCAATCCAGTCGGTTGACGTCGTTGCTCTGTCGGTGCTCGAACACCTCGCCGACGGGGGCGGTGGCCTTCACTCTTGCCTGATGGATCCGGTCGTAGTCCCACTCTTCCGTCTTGGCGCCGCTGCCTTTGAGCCATTGCGCCGCGTAGTGCTTGGGATCGGTCTTCACGGTCGATTCGGACTCCACATAGAAGAGATCGACCCGATATCCTCCAGGCACCTCTCCCACGGGACGCGATTCGAGCCGTGGATTCAGGGTGAAGAAGTACCTGTGCGTAACCGGGTGCTCCAAGTTAGACATCAAACATCGTCCTGTCTCCCTCTGTTGAGAAGGTCCCCAGCGAACCGGCCAATGTGACCGGCGGCTGCCTCCAGCGGGCCCCTGGTGAGCCCATCGATCAGGTTTCCGATTCGACCGGCCGAGAGCAGGCTCTCCATCACCCGCTGGGGCGCGCTGAACTTCCAGATCTCGCACGGCTTCTCCGTCGAGCCCGCGGCGTCGAGCAGGGCGTTGACCGCCAGCCGCCCCGCTTCGTTCGCCGACTCCATGCAAGCGAGATCGGTCCCCGTGCTGACGTAGTCCGCAGCCAGGAACATGTTCGGGATCGCGGTCCGGACGTCCGGCCGGAGGGCCCGGGTGCCGACGCGGTTGATCAGCAGCGGTTCCACGTTGAAGTTGAGCCGGCGGCCCCAGGCATACGGCGTCTCGCTCTCGTGCCCGGATGCCGTCTGGCGGCGAAGCAACTCATCGGCGCTGAAGCGCACGCTGCGCGCCTTCTCGTAGCTGCCTTGCTTTCGTCGATCCAGGAGATCGACCAGGCTGTCATCCAGGTGGTAGTTCAACCAATGCTTCCCCTGGCTGTCGGTGTAGGCCAGTTTGCCACCGCGAAACATCTCGGCGCGCAGCACCTTGGCCTTGGAGTCCCGATTGACCGACTCGGTCAGCTGCCGCCAGGTCTCCTCGGCGATCTCCTGAGGCGTGCAGTTGAACGCTTCCTTCTGATTGAAGCGCCCCTTGCGATCCCATGAGGCGATGTCGACCGAGATGACGGCCTTGATGTCGGGCGGCAGGGTGGCGTCGCGCCAGTACTGGGTGTGCTCGACCGCGGTCAGGCCCCACTCGGAGTCCATGCACACCAGGTGGCCGCGCACCAGCTCGACCTGCTCGGTCAGGTAGAACTGGATGCCGACCATCCAGTCGGTGTACTCGGCCAGCAGGATCAGGTTGCGCAGTGAGGGGTCGTAGTGGGTCAACATCGGCGAGCGATTGACCTGATACGCCATCTGTTCGATCGGCAGAGCGAAGACGAAGTACGTCACGCGGGTGTCCCTTGGATCCTTCCATCGATCGCCTTCGGGGTCGGCCGACGTCAGCAGATCGGTCAGCTTGGATCCACTCTCGGTGCCGGGCAGCAACGAGCTGAGGCTGTCGCGTAGCGCGTCGGTCAGGTCGGCGACGGACTTCGCCAGCTCGACGCCCGGCTTGAATGGTTCGTGGTCGGCCGCATGTTCCTCCGGGGCCTGCGCGGCCTGCGCAGCCTCCTTGGCGATCGCCTTGAGCGCTTTTTGCTCCCGCCGAAGCAGCACCGCCAGGTCATCGAGGACAACCGTTGCCTGGGCCAGAACGGTCACGACGGTCTGAAGCGCGGCGTTCGCCGCCGGGTCGCGATAGGGCCCGTCGCTGTGCGGC
The DNA here is from genome assembly GCA_963778795.1 of uncultured Pseudomonadota bacterium. Taxonomy (GTDB): domain Bacteria; phylum Myxococcota_A; class Polyangia; order Fen-1088; family Fen-1088; genus DASRQZ01. The sequence goes on from CAVZVU010000002.1 coordinate 346,598, forward strand.
TTGTTGGGCGGCAGCGTCGGAGGCCAGTGTCGCAGCTCCGCAATGATCCGGGCGGCCGTCTCGGACTCCGCCCGCAGATCGACGGCGATCTGGGCGATTCCGGCGACGGCGACGGCGACACTGTCGACAAACTCGTTGAACACCCGCTGCTTGTCGGCCAGCGACGTCGTGGCGGGCATGCGGCTCAGCGCCTCGCCCCAGTGTCTGGGTCCAATCATCAGCGAGTCGATCACGCGGCACCACGATTCAACCAGGCTCAGCGTCCAGAGCACCCGCTGCTGGCTCTGCGTGAGCAGTGACGTGAAGCTCAGCGCGCGCACCGTCTTCTTCTCGGTATCGAACTCGATGGAATCGATCTCCTGCCCCGGGTGAAAATGAACGCCGCGTCCGCGCAGGTGCTCGATCCAGGGATCGATCCAGACCTCGTTTGTCGGCCCGTTCAGCATGCGGTCGACCTGTCCGAACCCGTCGAGCAGGGTTCGAACGGCGATGTTGGCGATGGTATAGGCACTGACCTCTCTCGCCTTCGCCGCCACCATCGTCCGCGTCGTCGCCGATATCAGGTCCTGAAAGGCGGGAGATTTCCGATCGGCGTCCAGGTACTGCCACCAGGTCAGCTTGTCGAATCGTTCCAGGCGTGTGCCTGGCGACGCCGCAAGAAACTCCGCCAGCTTCGAGAAGAAGAACGCAACCTCGCCCGGACGCAGTCCTAGCCGGCGCATGCGGGCGACCAGCGACAGCGCAATCTTGGCCTGCGGCAGGTCGTGTGGTGGATGCGCGACCACCCGCATCGGCGAGCGACCGTACCAGGTCAGCATCTCTTCGTCGGCTGATACGAGATTGTCGAAGACCGTCGCCCCTTCGAAGTAGAGGTGCTTACCCCGGTACGGGATCTTCTTCATCGTGTCGGGAAGGTGGCGGTACCAGCCCGGGTAGAAGCGGAAGCCGTGTTCACCGGGGAGGCTGGGCGCCCTGGCTTGCGTCGCCGCCGGACCGGGCGCGGCCGTCGCATCCGTCGAAGCGACAGGAGCGTCCGCCCGCTGCACGCTGGCCGCCTTTCCGCCGAAGTAGGTGCGCCGCTCGAACAGGTGGACCTCGAAGCCGCGCTCGATGAGCTCGTGCGCGGCCGTCAGGCCTGCAACCCCTCCGCCCACGATGATGACTTTTTGCTTCACGGTCGCCGACCGGTTCGCAGTGACATGTTGTCGAGAACAATTTGCAAGGACCTGACCAACTCGGGAGATGAGCGATCGATCCCCTTTCTTGCCGCTTTCCCGCCGTGAGCGCGGGCTCATTTCCTTTGGGCGCAGATCGGATCTTCCCGCCGGCGGCTCAATCTGCGCCGGATCTGGCCGCGCAGATTGAGCGTGGTGCTGTCCGGTATCCAACACCGAGGGCGATGGCCGGCGGTGACGCCCCACCAAGCCGTTGGCACGGCGGTTGCGCTCACCCGGCAACCTGGAGCTCGGTGTGACATCCAATCTCTCCGATCGCTGTCCGGAATTCCCGGTGACCGAGGCTGTAGGAAGCTTGCCTGGCGAAGACGCGGACGATAACGTGCTGGCAGCGGCCGTCATGACCACGCGCACGACGATGAACCAGCCGGACGGCGGGCACGCCCCAGAGGGCGGCTCGGGCGAGCTGAGCCTGCTGGTCATGTCGGCCGAGGCGTTTGCGTCGCTGCCTTTGCCGCACGCCGGGACGCTGGTCCTCGGCCGATCGACAAAATGCGACGTGCAGGTCGACGACCCGCTGGCTTCGCGGCAGCACGCCCGACTCTACATAGGACCCGAGCTTGAGATCGAAGACCTCAACAGCGTCAACCAGACCCGGATTCGGGGCCTTCCCATCACCGCGGGAGTCCGTGTTCCCCTGGTGGGGGGCGAGGCGATCGGGATCGGATCGACCGTGTTGGTGGTCGAGCGATCCCACCGGACCGGAGCGCCCAGGAGAATCTGGTCGCACCGATTCTTCGAGGGACGGCTGCGGCAGGAGTGCAGCGGCTCCCGCCCGCGCGGTCATACGTTTGCGCTGGCGCGTCTTCGTCTTGAACGACCCGTCGGCTGGGCGAAGGTGGTTCCGCTCATCGACCGGGAGGTGCCGGCGCCGAATGTGTTCGCTGCCTACGGCCCCAACGACTACGAGCTTCTGCTCTTCGACATGGCGGAGGAGGACGCCGCCGATCTGGTCGGGCGGCTGCGCGCGAGCCTGCATGGACTGGACGTCTCCTCGCGCGTGGCGCTGGCGTGGTATCCGCGTGACGGCCGCACCGCCGACGCCCTGCTTGCGCGCGCCAACCGCTTGCTGCGCCCGAGCGAAGCGTCCGACCGGCACGACGAGGTGGCCAGCGAGAGCCCCGCGATGCAGGCCACCGTCGATCTGGCGACTCGAGCGGCCAAAGGAAACATCAACGTCTTGATTCTCGGCGAGACCGGCGCCGGGAAGGAGGTCATGGCCCACTCGATCCACCGCATGTCGGGGCGCAGCGAAGGGCCATTCGTCCCGATCAACTGCGCGGGATTGAGCGACGGCCTGCTGGAGAGCGAGCTGTTCGGGTACGAGCGCGGCGCCTTCACCGGCGCGGTCCAGCCCAAGAAGGGACTGTTCGAGGCAGCGCGCGGTGGAACGTTGTTCCTCGACGAGATCGGAGAGATGCCGCTGGGACTTCAGGCCCGCGTGCTGAGAGCGATCTCGAATCGCGAGATCTTGCCGCTCGGCGCCTTGAAGCCACGTCCCACCGACGTGCGGATCGTGTCGGCCACCAATCGCGACCTGCGGCAGGAAGCGGCCAAGGAGACGTTTCGTCGCGATCTGTACTACCGGCTGAACGGCATCACGTTGACGGTCCCGCCGCTGCGTGAACGGCGCTCCGAGATCCGCGCCCTGGTCGCGAAGTTCCTGGCGGATGCCGAGCGCGAGAACGACGGCCGCCCGCTGCAGCTGTCGGCCGCCGCCTGGAAGGCCATCGAGGAGCACGACTGGCCGGGCAACATTCGCGAGCTCAAGAACGTCGTCGAGCGAGCCACCGTTCTTTGCGAAGGCACGACCATCGAGCCCGGCCACTTGTCGCTCGACCCGACCGTGGAGCCTCGCCCCGACAGCGGCTTCGAGCTCTCTCCCGTGCCGCGATCGCTGAGCCCCGCCGAGCTACAGGAGCGCGAACGAATCCTCGAGGTGCTGCGCGCGAACGTCTGGAACCAAAGCCGTGCGGCGCGCTCCTTGAAGATGCCCCGCCGCACCTTCGTCGCGAAGCTGGCGCGCTACGGGATCCCGCGACCGCAGAAGAGCCAGTCCCAGCCGGCCAGCGCGGCGGTCGACGAGGACGACGCGGACGCCTGAGCAAGGGTCTGGCGTCTTCGCCGCTGGTCTACCTCCAGGCGAAGATCACTTCGATTCGAGGACAGCGCTCTTCCAGCAGCACCCGCAACTTCCGCCGCGCGCGATGCAGGCGGGTGCCCACCGTCTTCTCGGGAATCCCCAGCCGCGTGCTCAGGCCGCGGTACGAACGAACGCCGCCCAGGTACAGGGTGATGAGCTCGCGCGCTTGCGGATCGAGCAACGGAACCACGGCCTGTAGCTGCTCGGTGGCGACGGTTCGCCACCGCGCGATCTCCGCGGGATCGGGTGCGCTCAAGGTTTCCAGCCGGGCCCCTCCCTCCGATCGCTCCATGGCGCGGTGCCGGCACGAGTCGATGAACAGATTGTTCATGATGGTGATCAACCAGCCGCGCGCGTTGCCACCGTTCGAGAAGCGAGGAAAGGCTCGCAGCGCCCTCTCGGCGGTGTCTTGAACCAGATCATCGGCGAACGACGCCGACGACACCAGGTACTGGGCATGCCGGAGGAGAACCTCCCGGTGCTGAGAGATCAGCTCGCGAAATGTCTCCCGCTCGTTTGGCATCCTCTCTCTCCGGAGGCCAGCTGAGCAAGAAGCTTGCCGCGATTGGAACCCGACAAGGCCGGCTTACCACCGCGGCGTGCACGCGCCAGCAGGCCGGACCGCTGCGGGACTGCGGCTTCGTCAAGCAGCGCGACGACGTCGCCTGCGCGCCCGGCAAGAAGGTCCGCCTCACCTGTCGCGTCGACGACGGCCAGCCGAGCCAGGTGCTGCGCGTCTGTGACAACAGCGCCAAGCTGGGTGGCATCGCCTGCATGTACTCCGCCGCGCTGGCCAACGTGATCGTGAGCGAGCGCGGGACTCCGGTATCGTTCACCTGTCCCGCCGCGCGCGACGCCGGCGAGCCGGGCGGCAGCTTCGCCGCCTACGTCGCGCCCATCCTGCCGGCGGACGCACCGGTGCGGGTGACCTGCACGCCGCGCTGATCGAAGCTGGCGACGAGACTACGAGGTGGGCGTGCGCCTTCGCCGTCGCGCTCCGGTGATACCGGCCGCCACGAGGGCAAACGCCAGCAACCCGGCGAGGCCAGCTCCATCGCCTGCCGCGCCGCCGGCGGCGAGAGCGCACGTGCACCCGCCCGTGGCCGGATTGCCGCCGGTCGTCCCACCGCTGCCTTCCGAGGCGCCGCCGCTGCCGCCTCCGGGCGCGCCGGCCGTGCCAGCCCTGGTTCCGCCCGTGCCGGCGACCGTGCTCCCGCCGGCGCCACCCGTCGTCGTCATCCCGCCCACACCACTCGCGCCACCCGCGCCGGCCGAGCCGCCGGTGCCGCGATTCGATCCGCCCGCGCCGGTGGCGCCCGCTCCACCGGCGCCCGAGCCGCCGGTGCCGGTGGTCGTCACCGCGCCGAACTCGTAGGCGCCGAGATCGGGGGCCGCGCCGACGAAGGGGAGCCCAACGTTCGTCCCTTTGTCGATGAGCGGGCTGCCCGCGACCAGCTTGAGGAAATTGACCGCCGGCATGCTGCCGTCCGCCTGTCGCGGGCCGGTGGCGCCGGTGTCGGTGGTGCTGGCGAAGTCGGCGGCGGTCTGCGCGATGTTCAGGTCCCAGGTGTTGAACATGGTGTCGACGCCGCCCATGTTGGTGTTCCGGTTGGGGAACCCGATGTTGTTTCTCATCTTGTGCGCCAGCGCGCCGGTCAGGGTGATGGTCGCGGTCGCGTCGCCGGGCGGGCTGGCCAGCATGTTGTACTGCGTGCCGTTCATGTACGACGTGTTGTTGTACCAGGTGTTGCCGCCCGACGAATGGTTGGCGTAAAAGCCCGCCGCTTTGTTCTTCCAGGCGACGTTGTTTTGCACGATGTGCCGAATGCCGGTCTGGCTGCTGCCCATCTTGAAGCCGTTGCCGTTTCCGACGGAGGGGCTGACGCTGCCGCCGTTGGCGAATCCGTTCTGGATGGCCCAGCTGTTCTCGACGATGACCGGGACCTCTTGCGAGATCAGGTCGTAGCCGTCGTCGGAGTTTATCCAGGCGCGACAGCCGCGGATGATCGTGCTCGGCCCGCGTCGTCTGATAGTGAACGCCGAAGCCGTCGCCGTTCTGCCCGTCGCCCTGGCTGCCGTTCTGGTCGTAGTTGTCGTGCGAATCGCAGTTGAGGATGAGGTTGCCACCGGTGCCGGTGTCGATGAACAACCCGGGCCCGAAGCCGTGGTGGAGGTTGAGCAACTCGAAGGTGTTGTTGCTGGCGTTCCGGGTGCGCAGCGTGGAGATCGAGTGGTCCCCACTGGCGCCGACCGGCACGTTCGCGATCTCGAGCCCCTTGAGGTGCATCCAGCTCCCGGTCACGACCACCGCGGGCGTGTCGGCCGCCTTGTTGGTCGACACGTATCGCGAGCAATCGAGGATCGGCACTTCGTTCGGATAGGCCCAGATCTTCGTGCGATTGGCGTCCGACGTTCCGCTCTTCGACAGAACGATCTGCCGGGTGCTGAAGTACGTCCCCGCGCGCAGCCACACCGTGTCCCCGGCGGCCGCCGTGTCGTTCCCCTTCTGAACCGTGGCGAACGGCGAAGCCATCGTCCCGGGATTGCTGTCGCTGCCGGTCGGCGCCACGAAGTACTCCGCCGCGCCCGCGCTTCCCGCCGCCAGACCGACCCCCCAAAAAGCCGCAATGAACGCCGCCGCGCCGAACAACCGGGCCGGCACCTGGGAACGCCGCGATCCGATTCGAACCGACAACCCGGATTGCTTCACTGCGTCTCTGTCTGTCATGGCGGTCCTTCCGAATGGGCTTGAGCGAAGTTGACGATCGGTGCGACCCCGGACCCGCCGCCCATCACGCAGTTCACTAAGGGAGGACGGCGCGCGGATTGGTGCACATTAATTTTCGCGACGCGCCCCAAGATCAGGTCGACGATAAAGTGGTGTCGGGCCGCGCCAGGACCGCACCCCGGACTTCTTGAAATCATTGAAGATATTTCCTGGCTCGCGAAAAAACCGGCTAGGATGCCACCCCGATGAAAGCAGGCGTTCTCTACGGCGATCGTGACATCCGCGTCGGTAACTGGCCCGACCCGGAGATTCGCGCCGACCAGGTCCTGGTGCGCTCCGCCTATGCCGGGTTGTGCGGCACCGACCTGCACATCTTCCGCGGCGAGTTCAAGGCGCGCGTCGCCTGCCCCGCCGTCCAGGGACACGAGTTCGGAGGTGTCATCGAGGAGGTCGGCGCCGAGGTGCGCGGATTGCGACGCGGCGATCGCGTCGCGGTCGACCCGATCCTGTCCTGTCATGCCTGCCCGGCCTGCCTCTCGGGGCGCATCAACGCCTGCCGGACGCTGAAGCTCCTCGGCGTCGACGTCCCCGGCGGCTTCGGCCAGTACGTCGCGGCGCCGGCGAGCCATGTCTTCGTGCTGCCCGACAACGTTCCGCTGTCACAGGCATCGATGGTCGAGGTCTACGGCCTGGGACACCACATCCTCACGCGCGGCCAGGTGCAGCCGGGCGAAACGGTGGTGTTGCTGGGCGCGGGCAAGCTCGGTCTGGCGGTGCTGGACGTGCTTTGCCACAGCGCCAGCCCGGCGACCACGATTGTCGTCGACGTGCAGCCGGGCCGGCTGGAGATCGCGCGCAAGCTCGGCGCCGAGCACGTGCTCGACGCGACCCAGGTCGACGTCGAGGAGCGGGTGCACGATCTCACGGGCGGCGAAGGGGTCGACTGCGTGATCGAGTGCGTGGGGCACTGGCACCCGGTCCCGGGTCAGGAACCGCCGGTCGCCCAGGCGGTCAAGCTGGTGCGCACCGGCGGGCGAATCGTGGTCGCCGGCCTGGCGGAGGAGCTGACGCCGGTCCACATGAAGACGCTGGTGATCAAGGAGGCACAGCTCATCGCCTCGCGTGTGACGCTGGGCGAGTTCCCGCGCGCGCTGCGCCTGCTCGGCAAGGGGCTGCTGCACCCCGAGCTGCTGATCACCGACCAGATCCCCATGCGCGACGTGACCGCGGCCTTCCGCCGGCTCGACGAAGAAGACGCGCGGACGATCAAGATGGTCCTCGACGTCCAGGCGATCTGAGCGGCCGAGGTCACGGAACCCGGGAGACAGGGAGACATGGCGCCGGTCATTCCCGACAAGAACAAGATCCGGAGCTTTCGCACCGAAGCGGCCTTCGAGCGATGGCTGGCCGCGAACCACGCGCGGGAGACCGAGATCTGGTTGCGGTTGTACAAGAAGGGGTCGGGCGTGCCGACCGTCAGCAACAGTGAGGCGATAGATGTGGCCCTGTGCTGGGGCTGGATCGACGGGATCCGCAAGGCCTTCGACGACAGCTCGTTTCTGCAGCGCTTCAGCCCGCGACGCGGGCGCAGCATCTGGAGTCAGATCAATCGCGAGCACGTCGCGCGGCTGACCAAGGCCGGGCGCATGACGCCCCATGGGCAGCGCGCGATCGACGCCGCCAAGGCCGACGGGCGCTGGGACGCCGCGTACGCTCCGATGCGCGACGCGACCGAAGCGACCTTCCCCGCGGATCTGCGCGCGGCGATCCAGGCCAGACCGCGGGCGCGCAAGACGTTCGCGACCCTCGGGCGTCGGAATCTGTTCGCGCTGGCCTTTCGCACCAACAACATGAAAACGGCGGCCGGACGCACGAAGAAGATCGCGGAGCTGGTCGCGATGCTCGAACGCGGCGACACCATCTGGCCCGAGCGGCTACGCAAATCACGCTAACGCTCAGGCGCACGCCAGAGGCGAACGCCAAGGCCCGACTGCCCGCCGTCGTCACGCGGGTGCCAGCGCCGGCCGGGCGCGGCGGGCGGCGACCAGCCCGTCGATGAGCGGCACCCAGCCCGGCGCGACCAACGACCAGTCGAGGCTGGCGGCCAGCTCGCGCGCGAGCTCGGTCATGCGGCGCCGTTCGAGCTCCGGCATGGCGAGCGCGCGCACCAGCGCGGCCACGATGTCGGTCATGCGCCCGAGCGGGCGGTAGCCGGCGTTGTCGACCCAGATCTGCTCGTCGCACTCGTACAGGACGGCGCGCCCGCCGCCCCCCAGCTCTGCGAGCGACGTGTGGCGCGGCGCCACGACCGGCAGCCCGGCAGCCATGGCCTCGGTGATCGGCAGCCCCCACCCCTCGCCCAGCGTCGTGGTGAAGTAGACGTCGCAGGCGTTGTAGATCTCGTTGAGCGCGGCGTCGGGCAGGCCGCGGATCGGATGGTAACCATCGGGGAAGATCACGTCGCCACCGACGGTCAACCCGGCGGCGTGCACCGCCTGATGCAAGTCGAGCCCGTTGTCGATCGGCACGGTGTGCAGGTACAGGATGGCGGGGGTCGGGTGGGTCTGCCGGAAGCGCGCGAACGCCGCGATGGTGCGCGCCAGATCCTTGCGGATGCTGTTGGCGCCGACCGAGCAGACGATCACCGCCTCGGCCGGGATGCTGCGCGCGCGCCGAAAACGCCGGCGTACGTCCGCCCGATCCGGCAGCGGCCGGAAGGCGCGCCCGTCGACGCCGTGGGGAATGATCCGAGGAGAGCGCCCGGGCAGCACCTTCTCGGTCTCGCGGCGGCCGAACTCGGTGCAGGTGACCATCGCCTCCGCCATCTCCAGCAGACCGGTCAGGTCGGCGCGGACGGTGCAGTCGACCGGGTAGTAGCAGGCGATCGGCGGCAGCTCGACCCCGCGCTCCGCCAGCGCCGACAGCTGGCCCGCCGCGGTGTGCATGACTTGCAAGTCGTTCTGGACGAGCAAGGCGTCGTACGGGCGCGCGGCCACCGCGCGCGCCAGCATCCGATAGCCGAACGGATCCTGGCCGAACACGCCGGCCGGGGCGATGGCGTAAGGAAACCGAGCGCGGTCGGGGAAGTCGGCGATCGCGTTGATCCCCAGGCAGTCGATCTCGTAGCCGGCGTCGTGCAGCGCAGCCAGCAGGTGGCGCGCCACCACCCCGAACCCGGTGTAGACCGTCGGCGAATCGCCCCAGTAGAGGATGTGCCCCTTCACGGTTGGCTTCCCGCGCGCATCCTAGGCCGGTACGGGGGTCTGCAGGCGCGCCAGGCCGATGATGGGATCCGGAGCGGGGTGGTTATCCCCGAGGCCGCCGCTCGCCACCACCCGCAGCAAGATGCCGACCCGGATGACCGCCACGCCGCTGTCGGTGGGGCGGACAGTGGTGACCGTGCCCCACTTGGTGCTGAGAAACAGCGGCGCCGGCAGCACGCGCGTGTCGGGGAGGGTGTCGAGCACGACCAGGGTGTAGCCGGTCGAGACCAAGGTCGTGAACGACACGCGGCCGTCGCCGCGCAGGATCTGCTGCTGGACGACGCCGGCGATCCGCGACGCGACCACGTCGGAGTTCTTGTTGTTCTGGTCGGGGAACACCGGGCTGGCCATCCCCACGCGCGCCGTGCTGTCGCCCACGAACTGCGCGAACAGGTAGCGCGGCAAGTTGTCGGGGCCGTTGGCCGGCTCGTACTGCACCGGGATCCCGCGCTGAATGAAGCTGCGGCCGTAGCCGTTGTCAGTCTGGATCGCCCCGGCGAAGTTCGCGTGCGGTCCGCTCCTCACCACCGGCGCGTTCAACGTGGGCGACAGGAAGTGGTTGTCGGCCGGATCGCGCACGTCGGTGAACGCCAGCTCGAACGGGCGGAAGATGGTGCGCCCCGGCAGCGCGACCAGCCCCGAGACGGTGAACGTCGGATCGTAGTTGACCACGCAGGCCACCGCGCCCATCGCGTCCAGCAGCACGCCGCTGGGCGTGGCGCCGTGGCCGAAGGTCAGGTCGACGTCACGCACGCGCAGCGACTGCCCGGTCCCCTGCAGTCGGATCGACGCCGGACTGGCCGAGGTGTCGGACTGGAACTGGAAGGGCGCCCCCGTGCCGGTCGGCGTGTCGAATTGGGTGCTCAGCACCTCGCCGTCGGAGTCGGCGATGATCAGCGCCGCGTCGCTGATGTTCGCCCCCATGCGCACCAGGCGCGGCGGCGCGGGCGAGTCGGCGCTGCGGTCGGTGCCGATCGCGAAGCGGTTGCAGTCGCGAATGGTCGTGGTCGGCGAGTAGTAGCCGTCGGCGGTGAAGGTCTCGACCGACGACACCTCGGTGAAATTCGACGAGCTGTTCTGGATCTCGATCTCCAGCCCGCCCTCGATCATCGCCGTGGTGCCGATGGAGGCGCCGACGCCAAGATCGTGCGTCACCCCTTTTTCGTCGGTGAACTCACCGGTGATCTTGAACAGGTCGAAGCTCCCCAGCACCAGGCGCTGGATCTCGCAGAACGCGATCTCGCCGCTGACACCGCCATGGCACTCGAGGCGACCGACCCGCAGCCCGACCAGGCTCAGCCCCGGGGTCGCGCCGGGATCACCCGCCTGCCCGTCGCCGTCGACCAGCCGGAACTCGTCGGTGCCGGTGATCCCCAGAACCACGCGCCCGAGCGGGACGCTAGGGCGATCGATGAAGAAGTGATCGTTGCCGCCGGGGACGTTGTTGTTCGGAAACGATCTTGACACCGTCACCGAGCCGGAGCCGGCCGCCCCCGCGACCTGGGGGTCGTTGCCCAGCACCATGGCGGCGAAGTCCGCGATCGAATTGCTGCTCACCGTCGGATCGAAGCGCACCCGGAACCCGACCAGCGCGTCGCGCTGTTCCGACAGCACGCTGCCGTTGCCGACGACGATCACGTTGGACGCCACCGGCGCGCCGTTGAACACGCCGAAGGCGCCGGCGAACAGCACGCCGCCTGACTCGACCTGCTTGCTGTCGTCCTGGGCCAGCTTCGCGCCGAACGGCGCATCCTCCTCTTGCTGGGCCTCGAGGAAGTTCGTCCCGCGAATGACGATCTTCTTGTAGCCGCTGACGCCGTTCAAGATCAGGTCGTCGTACGGCGGCGGATCGCCGTGCAGGTCGAACAGATCAGTGTTCAGCAGGATGACCGCGGTCGAGCCGTTGCCGTTGCGCGGGAAGTGCGCCAGCGCGGCGCTGACGTGCTCGAAGGGGACGGCGGCCTGATAGGCGGCGTCCGCGGCGGAGACTGGGTCGGGGTCGTCGCTGATGCCGACCACGCCCGCGCCGTCGTTCCCGATCCCCATGAACCCGTCGACCAGGTAGTAGCGAAACTCGCCCGGCCTCGGCAGGTCGACCGTCGTGGTCGGGGTCTGGTCGGTCAGCGGGTGGAACAGCTTGCGGCAATCGTGAAAGTTGCTGAACGTCGGCCCGGAGGCGGCGTTGAACGTCGCCAGGCAGGTGAAGTGGTGCTGGATCCCGCGCGGCGCCAGCGCCGCCGGTTCGGTGGTCCCGGGCTGGTGCGGCCATTCGATCGAGTTGCTCGCGGTGCGCGCCGGGATGGTCCAGTAGTCGCCGACCTCGTACTGGCCGGCCTCGAACCGGATCTGCACGCCGGCTTCGAGATCGATCCAGCCGCCGTTCTGCGAGTCGTCGCGCACGACCGGCTGCGGGCCGACCGAGGTGTCGGGCATGTCCCAGCGCCGGACCGTGGGGTGGAACGTGTCGTCGGGGCGCACCGGCGTGCCGCCCGACGCCACCAACCCCAGCGGGTCTTGAATGGTGACCGGATCGAACGTGAGCACGTCGCCGTCGACGTTGGTGAGCTGGACGAAGATCCCACCCACGCCCGACAGCTGGCGGCGGTCGTCGCCGAGCTCGACCCACTGTCCCTGCGCGAACCCGCGCTCCTGATCCCGCGTCGGCAGGCTGACCTTCAGCGTGTTCGGCAGCGGCTGCGGATCGTCGACCCACGCGGCCACCACCGAGCCGTTGTCGCGGCTCCACTTGAACGTGGCCTGGGCGCCCCCGTTGGGGTCGAGCGGCCCTCCGTTTCCCAGGTCGACCAGCTGGCCGGCCTGATGGATCTCGACGCGGTAAAGCTGGTTCTCGAGCCGCCGGAACCCAGCCGACTGGGGGATGATGCACGGATCGACCTGCGCGGCGGTCGGCTGCGCGCGAGCGGCGATCCTCCCCTGCTGGTCCGGGGTCGGTCGCAGCGCGCCGAGCACGTCGTCGACGGTGCTGCCGGCCGGCAGATCGGTGGTCTTCACCTGCCACACCACCTTGGCGCGCGTCGCGGTGTCGGGGCCGCCCAGCGCCTGCTCGCGGATGAACGGATCCTCGATGACGCCGATGTGGCGCTGCCAGACATCCAGGTAAGCCAGCACGGTCCCCGAGGCCTGGATCGCGGGGATACCGATGAGCGCGGGATCGAAGAATGGATCGGGTTGGGTGAGGTAGCTGGTCGGGGTCTCGAGCTCGCACAGGATGCCGTCGAGGTACAGCCGACCCGGGCTGACCGACAGGTCACCGCTGTTGTTGCCGACGTCGCCGATCCGGAAGCCGTCGGCGCCCACCGGGACGCCGGTCTTGCCGACCACGTCCAGCGACGTGGTCTCGTCGCGGTGCTCGATGATGTCCGACTGCTCGTTCCAGTCCGCGTCGGTCAAGACCCGCCCCTGCTGCAGGCGCACGCTGCTGTAGTGCTTGGTGGGGTCGAACGTTTCGCGGCTCTTGTCGCTCTTCATGGTGCGGCTCCTCAATTATCGGGCAGCGATCACGACTTCCGGCTTCGGGGCTTGCCCCTGCGAGAATGGGTGGGCGGCGACGGCGCGGGCGGCGGCGACGGCGCGGGGGTCCGGGCGGCGACGGCGGTTCGCGCGCGGGTGGCGGTCGGCGCGGTCGGCGGGCGGCACGCGCCGCAACAGTCGTGGCGGCCAGGCCAGCCTGCGGCGGCGACGGGGTCTCCCAGGCGGGGAACGGATCGCGGATGTAAGTGATCCCGGCGGCGCCGACGATCGACTGCCCGAAGAACCCGCCCCGGTAGGTGACCGCCCCCTGCATGGTGATGGTCGCCTCCGGCGCCACGACCGTCCCGGTGAAGGGCGCCTCCAGGAAGACCGATCCGCTTCCGAACAGCACGAAGCGGAGCTGGTCGAGGTTGCTGTTCCCGACCGCGGCCTGGGTGGCGCGCTGGAACGCGAAGCTCGATCGCACGTTCACGAACACCGGACCTTTGCTCGAATCGATGCGCATCGTCGAGGCCGAGTTGAAGGCGATCGAATCGAAGAAGTAGGTTCCGCTGACCAGCGTGACCGCGCCGTTGCTGTTGAACAGGAAGCTGCCGTAGCCGCCCGGCGGCAGCACGCCGATGTCGCCGTCGATGGTTCGGTTGTCGCTGCTGGACGGAAACGTGGCGGTGATGGTGACGGTGCGGATCTGGACCGCCTGGTTCTGGCTGGTGGTGCCATTCACGTGCGCGCCGTTCACGGCGGTGACGGTGCTGGCCGAGGTCACGTTCCCGCGCACCAGCGTGCGGTCGCGCAGCGAGACCGGGCCGACGCTGACGATGCTGTCGGCGATATCGCCGTCGGTGTCGATGTTGAGCGCGCCGATCCCGGAGTTGCTGAGAATCCCAGCCGAGACCGGCGTCGTGTCCTGCACGATGGTGCGCCCGCTGAGGTTCATCGTCCCGCCCCGCTGCGACGACAACACCGGGTCGGTCGGCGCCAGGTTGTCCGCCAGCACCACCGTGACGGTGACGGGGGTGCCAGGCGGCGGTGGCGGCGGCGGGGGCGGTGGCGGCGGCGGGGGTGGTGGCGACGGCGGCGGCGGCGGGGGCGGGGGTGGCGGTGGCGGCGGCGGGGGTGGTGGCGACGGCGGTGGTGGTGGCGACGGGGGCGACGGCGGCACGGTGGTCGGCGGCGGCGGCGGCGACACCGGCGGCGGGGGCGGTGGCGGCGGCGGGGGCGGTGGTGGCGGCGGCGGCGGCGGCGACACCGGCGGCGGCGACGGCGGCGGTGACGGCGGCGGCAGCGACGGCAGCGCCTGCGGCGGGGGTGGCGGCGCCTGATCGACGAAGAACGGCCCTGCCTCCAGCCCGAACCGCAGATAGTCGGCCACCGCGTTGCGCAGGTTGTCCAGCCGCTGCGGCTGCTGGACAAAGCTGAAGACACCCAGCTCGCTCTCGTCGCTGGCGCCGTGCCGGATCTCCTGCGCGTTGGTGTCGCGCAGCTGCGCGTAATACGGATCCCCGTAACGGGTCGACCGGAACGACGGCCGCAGCCGCCGCCGCGCGCGGTCCCGCCCCGCGATGTCGTCTTTGGGCAGGGCCGCCAGCGCCAGCGCTGGCTGGCAGTGAAACTGGTGCGGCACGCGCGACAGCACGCCGCGCGCCGCATCGACGTCCAGCAGCGAGCTGAAGCGGACGCACCCCTCCTGGATCCGCTCGCACACCACGGTGCCGGTGAAGATCGTGTTGCTCCCCAGCACCAGCTCGCCGAGCTCGGTGTCGCCGATCACCGTGCTGCCCACGATGGTGGCGGCCCCCGCGACGATCGCCGCCGGCGGCGTCACCGGCGGCTGCTGCGCCAGGAACAGGTCGGGCAGCGTGTCGACGATGCTCTCGGTGACCGACAGCGTGCACGCGCGCACCTCGCGCGGCAGCGCCAGCCGGCCGGTGATCACCCGGACCAGCGACAGGTCGAACGCCGATCCCTTCGGCGCCGTCGCCGCCAGCGCCGCCTGAACGCTCGGCACGGTCGCGAACTTCGGCGCGCCGTCGATGTTCTGCGCGACCCCCGGCACCAGCGTGGTGTGGCGGAGCGCCAGCGTGGCGTCGCCGCTCACCTGCACGTCGAGCCCCGCCGACACCAGCAAGCCGGTGAGCCGCAGCTGGCTCACCACGTCGGGCGTGGCCGCGCCGGCGCCCAGCGTCACCGCGATCGTCGTCGGCGAGACGCCGGGGACGATCAGCGGGCGCACCGGGCGTACCGCGCCCGCGCGCGACTGATCGCGGTCGCCCTGGGCGGCGCGGATCTCCACCTTGACCCCCGGCACCGGCACCGACGACAGCGTGTACACGTCGCTGTCCTCGATCTCGAACACCACCGGCGACGCCAGCGGCAGCGTGCTGCTCCAAGCATTGATCGCGCTTTGCAGCGCGCTGCCGCCGCCGGTCGGGACGCGAATGACGTTCGCCGGATCGACCGGCGGATCGTCGGTGAAGGCGCTGGGGGTCGCGCCGCGCGGGTCATAAAAGCCGCCGCCCACCTCGCCGCCGAAGCCGTAGAAATAGTCGACCGTCACCTGCTGGAACGACAGCAGCGGGTTGACCTCGAGCCGGCCGAGCGGCGGATCGATCACCACCGCGACGTCGGCGGCGGTCTTGCCCGCGAACGCCGACACCGCGCCGAAGGCGGACAGATCGCAGACGTGCAGGTCGGTGACCAGCAGCCCGTCGACCTTGACCGCGACGCTGTTCAGAAAGCCCGGGAACTGCGGCGGCGTCCCGGCGCGGATCGCCTCCAGGTCCTCGAACATCAGCCGGCGGTCGAGCGCCGACGGCACCTGGTCCAGGGTGGTGCGGCGGTCGAGCTCGGGGCGGGTCTGGCGCTGGTTGAAGAGCGGCATGTCGGCGCCCAGCGGATTGAAACGGAACCGGAACGCCCCCCCTTCCGCGGCCGGCGTCGCCGGGACGTCGCGCGCCGGGAAGACCGGCAGCCGCCACAGGAAGATGCCGATGTTGGGGACGTTGTACTTGCCGCGTGAATCGTCGACGTGCCGCACGTCCAGCGTGTGCTGCGCGGTCTCGAACGGACCGTCGATCCGCCGCAGCGCCTTGTCGTCGTGCAGGCTCACCGTCGCCAGGCTGTCGAGCCGCACGTGGTTCACGTTCTGGGTGGTGACCAGGCGCTGAAAGAACTCGACGACGCGCGCCGGCCAGCCGGTCACGTCCTGGGCCAGCCGCTCGAGCACCGCGGCCGTCCCCTTGCGGCGGCGGAAGGCCAGCGTGTTGGCCACGAAGGCGCGCTGGTTGAACGCGTCGCCGGCGGCGCCCCCGCCCGGAAACGCGTTCAGCCCGCGCACGCCCAGCAGGTCGGCGATGTACGGGATCACCCAGGGGGCGCAGGTCTCGATGAACCAGTTGTCGTAAAGCCCGGCGATGTCGTCGTCGACGCGCTGGAGCTGCGTCTCCATGACCGCCATCACCGCGCGCAGCGGCTCGCCCTGTTCGACGTCGCGCTGGCGCACGAACAGCGGCAACAGCGCGTACAACCGTTCGGAGATCGGCGGCTGGCTCATGGCACCAGGTCCTGACTGAGATCGATGCGCAGCGGGTCGATCAGCAGCAGCCCCGCCGGCACGAAGTTCCCCTGCGCGTCGACGTGGGCCAGCTCGACCGTCAGCTGCGTCGCCGGCACCCCGTCGCTCTCGTCGGCCAGCAGGACCACCGCCGCCGCGATCACCCCCGGCACCGCCTGCACCAGCGCCAGCACCTCGGCTTCGCTGACCGGCTGGCCGAACTCGCGCTTGGTGAACGAGAAGGCGTCGAGCAGCTTGGCGCGCACCTGGGCCCGCACCGACGGATCGTCGAAGCGCGGGTCGATGTCCAGCTTCAAGGTCAGCTCGAACAGGTGCTGGACGAAGCTGTCGATCGGGATCTTGAGCAGCAACGATGGATCCCCGTTCGCCAGCAGCGATTTGGCCAGGTTGATCAGGACCGGCGACTCGGGCGGGATCTTCTGGCCGTCGGCCCCACCCACGGTCAGATGCACCAGCTGCGTGGTGCCGCTCCACAGCAAGCGAGCCTGCGCCTTGCCGATCCCGGCGAACGAGCGCGCGAAGTCTTCCACGTCGGCCACCGACACCACGCGATCGATGGTCCGCACCGTCAGCGGCGCGTTCCGCCGCGCGTCCTCGATCAGCGCGGGTGGCGCGGCGCCGGTGCGCGCCAGCGGGTTGTTCACCGCGCGCACGCCGAGCGGGCGCGTCGCGAGCAGCGACAGGCTGCCCGCCTGCGACCTGCCCGTCGAGCCCGATGCCGGTGCGGTAGGTCGCGACGATGTTCGTCGTGCCGGTGGGCAACCGCGCGCCGCGCGTGCCGTCGCCGAAGATCACGTCGGTCTGCCCGTCGTCGGTGCGGCGCAGGACGTAGACCTGGTCGTCGGGGCCGGCGCCGAACAGCCGCGGCACCTCGCGCCAGGCGACGCCGTTCACGCGCACCTGCAACGTGCTCTTGCCGCCGCTCGGGTCGGTGGGCGACGACACGTAGGTCAGCGGCGGCTTCTGCAGCCGGAACACCTGGTTCGCGCTCGCGGGGTCGCCGTTGCCCAGCGCCTCGTTGGCGACGGTTTCGCCGTGCGTGGCGGAGGCGACGTTGGCCGACAGCACCAGCGATCCGCGGTCGTAGATGAACTGCAGCGGCGCATCCAGCTCCAGCAGCATGCGGCTCGCCCCCTGGAAGACCGCCCGGATGATCCGGATCTCGCTGATGGTCTCCCCCTTCGGCGCCGCCGGGATCACGTCGACCGCGAAGAAGGGGAGATCGGCCGTGCCAGTTGCGCCGGTGCGGCTGCGCAGCGTCCAGCGCTTGAGCGGGATCAGGATCCCGTCGCCGTACTTGCCGACCCCCTCGACGTTGCCGGCGTCCTCCAGCTGGTCGAGCAGCTCGAAGGTGTGGCCGGCCAGCGGTTCGCGCACGCCCGGCGGATCGTCGAGCCGCAGCCCACCCGGCTCGTCGCTGGCGGGATCGGGCGGCGGCTGCAATAACCCGTCGAGCGCCGCCACTATCGGCACGATGTTGGTGGTGTCGGCGCCGATGTCATCGAGGAACGCCTTGGCCCGCGTGGCCATGGTGTCGGGATCGACCACCTTCACGTTCGGCCGCTTGCCGACCAGCGCCAGCTTCTGGCCGACGCGCAGCCCCTGCACCGACAGCCCGACCGCGATCAGATTTCCGGTCGACCCGGCGAACTCGGTCTTGGTGCTGTCGGGGATCTCGGGGATCTCCTCCTTGCCGTCGACCGCGACGATCACCGGCCGGGTCGCCAGCGCCAGCTCCTCGCTCTCGACGAAGAACTGCAGCTCGCGGCGCGACAGTCCGGCCAGCATCGACGCGTCGTCGACGGTCACGCGCGTCACCGTGCTGGTGATGGCGAAGTCGGCGCGCGAGGTGATCAGCGGCCCGGCGGTGACCTGAAAGATCGCCGCCTCGATCCCGGTGCGGCCGACGACGTCGGGCGGATCCTCGGGCACCTCCTCGCCCAGCGTCAGCGGGAACGGCGCCGGGACCAGCTTGGCCGGAGGGAAGGCGGGGCGCGTCCCCTCCGGCGCCGACAGATGGGTCGACGCGGTCGGCTGCGTGGTGGCGAGCGCGATCCAGCTGCCCGGGATCAGCTTGGGGTCGGTGATGTCGAAGTCCAGCGTGCTACCGCCGTCGAGGTCGAAGCCGACCTTGAGCGGCGGGTCGTCCCAGTCGTTCGGGTTGGCGGTGCTGGCCGGGGGAAGGAAGGCCCGCTTGGTCTCGCCCGGCAGGATCCTGAACAGCGGCGCGTTGTGTCCGAACAGCTGGGTGCGCTTCCGCATCGCGAAGACCCGGGTCGTGGTCGGCCCGGTGTCGCCCGCGCCGCCGATCGAGCCGGCGGCGGCGCCGATGGAGATCGACGGCGAGGTGTTCAGCCCGTCGGCCCACGCGACGCGCGTGCGCCGGTTGGGGGTGTCGACCTCCACCGTGGTCAGGGTGCGCAGGTCCCAGTTGGGGCTGCTCGGCGCGCCGACGCGATCGCCGCCGACGAACAGCAGCGCGTCGCCGACCTGAAGCTGGTTGGCGACACCGGCCAGGAACAGGTCGGTCATGCCGGGCAGGATCTGCTCGGGATCGTCGCGGCGGGGCGGGAAGGCGTTCCACTCGGGGCGGGCGACGATCGCCTCGATGGTCTCGAACGTCTGCGGCTTTTCGCCCGGGCCGGGAACGCTCATCACCTTGGTCGCGACCGGAACGGTGGCCTGGGCCGGCGCCCCGACCGCGTCCTCGACGGTGAACGCCAGCTCCGCGCTGGCGGCGACGCCGGGCGCCAGCTCGTACCCGATCTGGCGCGCCAGCTCCAGCACCGACTGCCGTTCCGTGGCGGTGCGCAGGAAGCCTTCGTTCGCGATCCGCTCTTGATAGAAGGTCAGCACGTCGGCGGCGGTGGCCCAGGTGTCCAGCAGCGCGATCGTCGGATCGTCGGCGGCGCGCGCGGTCAACGCCACCAGCGGATGCGCGGCGTCGGTGGCCGTGCTGTCGGGCGGCACCGTCTCACGCGGCAGCGCGTTCAGCATCCGTTGCAGGAACGTCGGCTGGGTGTCGATCCGGTAGGCGAGCGCCGGCTGTCCCGGCGGGTTCGAGATCGGGGTCTCGGGTGGCTCGACCTCGCAGCAGCCACAGTTGTCGAGCGCCGGCGTTGGATCTTGCGGGTCGCTCATGCGCCACCTTGCAGCACGAGATCCAGCGTGCCGTGCTCGGGCTGGCTGGGATCGTTGTCGAGCCGCGCGATCTCCAGCCGTTCCATGCGCAGCAGACCGTCGGCGCTGTCGGTCCCGGCCACCTGGCCGAGCCGCTTGAACACCAGGCGATCGACGCTGGTGTCGATCGACGCCACCCCCGGTACCGCCAGCGCGGCCGCCAGCAACTGGCTCAGGAACACCGGCTGGCCGAAGGTGAAGTTGTCGGGATGGAAGAACCCGCGGCGACCGCCCGGCAGGTCCCGGTTGCTGAGCGCATCGAGCAACGCCTTCTTGACGTCGGCCCGGAAGAAGCCGGGCAGCGTGCAGACGGCGAGGCGGATCTCCAGCGGGACGGAGATCGCCCCCTCGATCTCGAGGTCGTAGCCCGCCAGCCGGAAGCGCTCGAGGAAGGCGGCCAGGTCGGCCTTGAACGGATCGTCGACGGCCAGACCGCCCAGTCGATCGACCGCGATGAACATCGTGTACCAGCTGCCGGTGAAGCGGCGGGTGGCGACCGCGCGCTGGATGCCAGGGTGGCGCTGCGCCACGTCCGACCAGTCGGCCTCGGTGACCGCGCGCTCTTGCGTGCGAAAGGCCTGCGGCGCGTTGAGACGGATCTCCTGCGCCGGCTCGGGATCGGTGCCGCCCTCGGCCGGAAGCAGGTTCGCGACGCCGGCGATCCCGGCAAACGAGCCGACCACGTGGCCGAGGCCGTCGGCGCCCAGGTTGCCGGCCGCGCCGTTACCAATGCGGTAGCAGGCAAACAGCGCCCGGGCCGGCAGCGCGCCCAGCGTCCCGTCGCCGAACCGAAGCTGCGCGGTGCCGTCGTCCTCCATCTCG
Organism: uncultured Pseudomonadota bacterium; assembly: GCA_963778795.1. Classification (GTDB taxonomy): domain Bacteria; phylum Myxococcota_A; class Polyangia; order Fen-1088; family Fen-1088; genus DASRQZ01. The sequence continues at coordinate 367,035 of CAVZVU010000002.1, forward strand.
ACGACGAACTCCTGCGAAAACGGGCTGCTCTCCAGCAGGTCGGCCACCGCGGTCCAGTGGTCGGTGTCGGCGGTGAGGTCGCGATCGCAGGTCCGCACGTGCGCGTCGTCGGGCGACGGGATCGGGAACAGCACCACGTCGGGGCGCGCCAGGCGCGCGTCGCCCGCGAGCGCCGCCGCGGCCGGCGCGCCGGGGTCGAAGGCCAACAAATTTCCGTCGGCGTCCTGCACCTGGGACTGGAAGGTGATCGGACCGTCGACCAGCTTGGGGAGGTACCGCTGGTTGCCGCGCACCGAAGAGAGCGGCGGCAGGTCCTGGGTGACGCTGTGGCCGTGGTCGGCGAGCACGATGTTTCCCTGCGCGACGGAGATCGGGGCGCCGCTGTTCAGCGTGGTCAGGCACAGCGGGAACGGCAGCGCGTCGTCGCTGGCCCAGGCGATCTCGACCAGCTCCACCCCGGTCAGAGGATCGCTGCTGCGACGCACGCTGGTGAGACGCACGACCTGCCGGTGCTTGGGGTCGGGCGGCGCGCCCAAGTTCGAGTTGCCGACAGAGCTGGCGACGGGGCTGTTTATCTCGACGAACCCGAGCAGCGCGCCGACCTTGATCGGGCCGTCGCCGTCGTCGTCTCCGTCTCCTTGCAGCACCAGCGTGCCGTCGTCGACCAGCGTGGCGCGCGTCGCCCCCTTGGGCAGGCAGCAGTCCTCGTCGCCCCAGGTGTAAAGCGCGATCTGGTTGTGCGCGGCGTGCAGGGTGATCGGCGCCATCGTCTCGAACACCTGCGAGCCGGCCAGGATCGCGGTGTCGAGGTCGGCCGCGCTGATCGTCGCCGCCGCGAGGCCGGCGGTCTTGCTGACCAGCGGCGTGTGCGCGGGCAGGACGGCGCCGTCGGCGCTGCTGGCGGCGGTGACGTCGAGGTGGACGAAAGCGCGCGCGTTGGTCCCCTCGTTCAGCCGGTAATCGAGCAGCCGCCCGTGTCGCCGCAGCGACGGGCGGAGGCGCGCGGTGCCGAGGTACGCCTCGTTGGCGACCGAGTCCTGGAAGTAGCTGAGCTGGTCGGCCGCGAAGGCCAGCACCTCGACCAGCATCACCCCCACGTCGGCGGGGCTGCGCTCTCTCCAGTCGGGCATCGTCTGCGACATCCGATCCAGCATCAGCGTTCGGAAGCTGGCGTAGTCCTTGGCCAGGTAGTCGATGACTGGCCCCTGGGCGGAGACCGGCGGGCAGGTGTCGTCGGGCAGGCAGTCGAAGTCGCTGGGGCAGTCGACCTTGAACGAGAAGGTCACCCTCGACAGCTGGCTGTCGAAGCCGAAGAACGGATCGTTGAACCCGTCGTTCTGCGTGTCGCCGTCGACGATCGACAGCTCGTAAGGGGAGAAGTCGCCGCTGACCTCGGTCTCGACCACCAGGATGTGCGCCAGCGTGTCGCGGTCGGTCGGCAGCAGCGGCACCACCTGCGCCTGCACCTCCGCCAGGTCGGCCGGCGGCACCACCGCCGAGACGTCGCCGTTGACCAGCTCGTCGGCCGACACCGCCCAGGAGACCTGCGGGTTGACCACGCGCACGCCGCCCGCGATCAGCACGTCCTTGGTGCGCCGGCCGGTGATGCCCGCCGGCACCGGCAGGAACAGGTGGACCAGCAGAATGCGCTGGCGCAGGTCGCCGGTCTCCGGCAGCTGCGCGTCCAGCACCTCCAGGAAGTCGATGCCGTTGAAGACCAGCGACTGCAGCCGCACCACCAGGATGTGATCCAGGCTGGTGCGGGTGGCGACCAGCGGCAGCAGCTGGCTTTGCACCTGCGCCCGTTCGTTGGCGTCGGGAACCGCGGCGGCGTTGGTGCTGACCAGCGTGCTCGCCGCCGCCGACCAGGCCGCCGGCAGGTTGGTCAGGCGCACCCCCCCCTGCACCAATAGATCTTGCCCGGTCTCGTCGACCGGCTGCGCGAGGTGCAACAGCAGCACTCGGCCCCGCAGGTCGATGTCGGTGCTGACGTTGGGGCGCGGCGCGAGCGCGGCGTCGGTCAGCACCTCGACCAGCGCCACCCCGTCGAAGGTGGCGTCGGCGGCAAGCCGGCGCGCGCGCGCCAGGTTCTTGCAACGGTACTGCGGCGCGGGGCTAAGCACGGCGGGTCAGCTCCACGACCTGGTTCTCTTGCGTGGCGCGCACCAGGTAGCGGATGGTCACCTTCAACGTGGCGTCGAGGCTCTCGACGTCGACGCTGTTGACGATGATGCGATCACCCAGGTACTGCAGCAGCGCGCCCTGCACCGCCAGCTGCAGCGCGGGCGCCGCAGCGGCGCTGTTCGGCGCGAACAACATCTTGCTGACGTCGCTGCCGAACGTGGGGCGGTTGACCCGCTCGCCCGGCATGGTGAACAGGATCTGCTCGATCAGCTGCTGGATGTGCGTCTCCTCGTCGGTGATCGAGGTGCGCCCGTTGCCGCCGATCTGGAACGGAAAGTCGATCTCGATGGTCGGTCGAGTCATTGCGCCTTCACCCTCAGCTGCGTCACCAGAATTTGAAGCGGCGTCCCCGGCGCCACGCAGGTGGCCTGGCTGTCCTGCAGCAACAGCGGCTGTCCGCCCGACAGAACGCGCGTCGCCCCGACGAGAAACGTCGCGGTCACGCAGGGCGGGTTCGGCGATCCGGTGAGCGCGCAGCCGGCCACCACCCAGGGCCCGCTGAGCGCGACCGTCGGCTGGCCGCTGACCATCACGCGCGGATTCGGCACCGTCGGCTGCGCCTGCCCGGCGTGCGTGCAGATGACCGTGGCGCCGACGTGCAGCAGAAAGCCCGGCATCAGATCACGTCCAGCGCGCCGTTGTTGATGGAGACCTGCGGCCCCAGCATCTTGATCGCCCCACCCTGCCCGTCGTCGATCTCGATCCCCAGCGCGGTGAGCGCGATCTTCTGGCCGGTCGAGGTCTGGATGGTGATGCCGCCGATCCCCGGCGTGTCGTCGAGCGTGACGATGTTCCCGCCGAACGACTTGATCACCACCTTCTGGTACGGCGGGACCAGCGCCTCGGACGGCGGATCGGCGGGCGAGCCCCACCAGCACCCGGCCCAGACCGGGTAGTCGGGATCGCCGTGCTCGAACTCGATCCAGACGCCGACACCGACGTCGGGGATGGCGAAGAAGCCGGCGCCGCTGCCGGCGAACGGCGCGCACGCCATCGCCCAGCCGCTCTCCTCGTCGCCCAGCACGTCCGGCACCTTGGCCCGCACCCGCCCGGTGAACAGCGGGTCCTTGTTGTCGGTCACCACGCCGCGGAACTTGCCGTAAAACGGCGGCCCGCTCATGGCACCACCACCGGCGAGAGGCTGTCGGTCCCCTCGCGCGTCATGACGAAGCTCTGGGTGTACTTGCCGACCTCGATGTGGTGGGTGACCTGGCGCAGGTAGTAGAAGCCGTCGTACGACGAGACGCCGCGCACGCCGACCAGCCCGCGCGCCTGCAGCACCGAGCCGTAGCGCTGGGTGTCGACCTCGCCGGTGCCGGTCACCGCCTCGGGCGCGTTGCTCACGCGCGAGACCGAGCTGAGGAAGGCGCGGCTCGGCGTCTCGTTGGCGCTCTCGCGCAGCTGCTCCTTGCGCTTGGCCGGCGTGGGCGACAGCGTCAGCGGCGGCAGGCGCAGCGACGGCAGCTCGGGGATCGGGATGAACGACTTGCTGATCGGCTCGATCAGCGCGCTCGACGCCACGCCGACCGGCGCCAGGCCGTCGTTGCTGAAGTGCAGCGACGTGACGTTGTCCGACGTGATCGAGTTGATGGTCATCGCCGGCTGCGGCAGCGAGGCGCGCAGCTCGGGACCGAACACCGCCTGGTTCACGTTCGGCAGCACCGGGTTCACGTGGAAGACGTAGCCGTTGCGCCGCGCCATCCGGCGAATGAACTGGAGGTCGGTCTCGGCCTGCCGCGGGATGCGCTGGATGAACAGCGGGATGTCGGCGGTCGGCGTCACCACCGGGATCAGGCCGAGCTCGGGGTAGCGCGCCAGGATCTGCGCGACGATCACGAAGTCCGGCAGGTTGGGGAACGCGGCGCTGCGGTCCTCGAGATCCATCATCACCGAGACGTCGCGTCCCGACAGCGTCAGCGTCGTCCGCCCCGGCTCGGAGCGCGGCTCGATCTGGTGGTGGGTGATGACACCGTTGATCAGCACTTGCGGCAGCGCCCCCACCAGCACCGCGATCACCACCTTGCTGAACAGCCCGGTGGCGGGGTTCAGCAGCAGCGGGAAGCCGACCATCGCGTCCTGGGTCAGCTCGAACGTCAGCTGGAAACCGTCGCCGTCGTCGGTCTGCGTGACCTCGGCCGACATCAGGGCCTGGGTGACATCCGGCGATTGTGGCAATGGGATCGGATCGCCCATCCACAGCAGAACCCGCATCCCGAGCGTGCTGTCGAGCAGGCTCATCGGCTGGGCACCGAGAAGAGCGGCAGCGCGATTTCGATGGTCGTCCCCGGCGTGTCGGTGAGATCCTCCGGGCGCAGGACCTGGTTGAAGTCGCAGACGCGCCAGAACAGCGTCGGATCGTTCAGGTACTTGGCGGTGATGTTGTCGATGCGATCGCCCTGCCGCACCGGGTGGACGACGAACGACACCTGCCCGACCAGCGGCGGGATGAACCGGCGCCGCAGGTATCGGATCACCAGCGGCTGTCCGTTGCGCACCACCTGCAACGATCCGGTCCCGACCTGCGCGTAGCGGCTGTTGGCGTTGATCATGATTTGAAGCCCTCGCGCGCCTAAAGCGCGATGCCCCCGAAGGACGCGCTGCCCGACACCGACACCGACGCCGACGCGCTGGCGGCGATCGTCCCGACGCCCTGGATGGTCGCCATCGCTTCCTTCAGCAGCTGGTGCGCCAGGAACAGCGCGCCGCCCGGGCTGAAGAATCCGAGGTCGTGATAGGTCAGCACCCGCATGTCGAGGTGCACCTTGGCGTGCAGCGGGTTGAGCGAGCCGTCGAAGAACGTCTCGGTGATGGTCATCCCCGAGATCCGGACCGGCACCACCCGCTTGATGCCCCAGATGAACAGCGCCAGCGGCGACGCCGGCTCGATCACCGGGCGCAGCCCCGCCGCCAGCAGCGCGGCGTTGACGATCATGCCGACCGCCTTGGGGTACAGCAGCATCTCCAGCGACGCGAGCGCCGGGTGGATGCCCAGCGCGCGCGCCAGATCGTCGCCGCGGTCCAGCTGATCGGTGGCGTCGATCTCGATGTCGGCCGCGATGGTCTCGGTCGGCGGCGCGTACAGCCTCAGGAGATCGCTCTGGCTCTCGGTCCCCTGCGCGGCGCTGGAGACCGCCAGCGTGCGCGTGAGCGTCTCCGGGTTGTACTGGAAGACGATCAGGCTCGCGACCGGGTTGGTTGGATCGAGGCCGACGATGGCCCCCTTCTGCACGTTCATTTCGGCCTCCTCCCTTTTCGGCAAAGTTCGTACACCGCCAGCGCGCCGATCTCGGTGTGGACGCGCCGGCTCACGATGACCATCCGCGCGTCTCGCTCTCGGTCAGCGACTTGTTCAGCTTGCCGTACTCGGTGGCCGCGGCCTGCAGCACGTGCGCAGGGGTCACCGGCTCGCCCGCGTCGGCGGCCAGGAACGCCGCCGCCAGCGCGATGTTGCGGATCGAGCCGCCGGTCACCGCCAGGCGCGCCAGCCGCGCCGGATCCAGCCCCCGCGTCGGCGTCTGCGCCGGGAAGGCGCGGCGCCAGATCGCGGCGCGCTGGTCGGTGTCGGGGAACGAGAAGTGGACGATGAAGCGCAGCCGCCGCAGAAACGCCTGGTCCAGCGCCTGGCGGAAGTTGGTGGTGAGGATCGCCAGCCCGCGGTAGGTCTCCATGCGCGACAGCAGGTAGCTGACCTCGAGGTTCGCGTAGCGGTCGTGGCTGTCCTTGACGTCGCTGCGCTTGCCGAACAGGGCGTCGGCCTCGTCGAACAGCAGGATCGCGCCGCTCTCCTCGGCGGCGTCGAACACCCGGCGTAGATTTTTCTCGGTCTCGCCGATGTACTTGCTGACCACGCGGCTCAGATCGACCCGGTAGAGATCCAGCGCCAGCTCGTTGGCGATGATCTCGGCTGCCAGCGTCTTGCCGGTGCCGCTGTCGCCGTGGAAGAGCGCGCTGATGCCCAGGCCGCGCTCGCTGCGCGCGCCGAACCCCCAGGTCTCGTACACGCGCGCGCGATGCCGGAGCTGGGCGGTGATCTCGCGCAGCGCCTTGGCGGTGTGCGCCGGCACCACCAGGTCGTCCCAACCCACCGACGAGGAGATGCGCGCCGCCAGGTTGTCGAGGCGGCGGCGCGAAGCGACCCGGCAAGCCTGGTGCAGCGCTTGACCGACGTCCGGTGCGGGTTGCGCCTCGCCTTCAGCTTCCCCTTGCGCCGCGGGCGCGCCGACCGGAGCCAGGCTCCCGCGCAAGGTGGCGGCGACCGCCTCCGCGGTCGCCCAGCCGCCGCGAAACTGTGCCGCCACCGCCGCCAGCGCGTCGGGCGGGCAGACCACGCCCGGCGGCAGCGCGTGGCGCCAGACGTCCATCTGCTCGTGCGCGTTCGGTCGCATGACGTCGATGCGCGCGACGTCGGCCCGGCGCAGATCGCAGGGCTCGCGCGACGTGAGGACCAGCGGCGCCTCCAGGAGCTCGGCCAGCTCGAGAGCGGGCCGCGCGCCGGCGTCCGATTCGTCGGCCAGATCGAGCAACAGCGCGGTGCCGTTCATCGCATGCTCGCGCTCCCACAGCCGCGCCAGTTGCACCCGCTCGCCGGCGACGGCGGGCACGTCCCAGTGGCGCAGCATGACCAGCGGCAAGCCGAGCGCCGCGCACGCGCGCGCGGCGATGGCGCGCGCGGCCGACGCGTCCTCGCTGGCCAGCTGAATCACCCGCGGTGACCCGAACCCGGGCGCGCCATCGCGCCACAGCGCGGTGATGCGCGCGGCGATCGTCTCGTGGCTGGAGGGGAGAAACGCCGGGGCGCTGAGGCTCTCGACCAGATCGAGCAGGCGCGGGTCCGACGAGCCGACGACCAGCAGGTAGGCCAGAACGCAATCGTCGATGCGCAGCCCGGCCAGCAGCATCGGCTCGGCGGGATCGGCGGACAGCAATCGATGGCGCGCCAGCGGGCCACTGGGCGACAGCGCCGACCAGGCCGGCTCGTTGAACAAGACCGAGGCCAGCGCCAGCGTCGGCTGCCCCTTAGCCGTCGCCGCCACGCCGTCGAGCAGCGCCGGACTCACCTGGACCGCGGCGCACAGGAGCACGAGGTCGCGCTCGAACGGCAACAACCGCAGCCCGGTCGACAGCCGCCTGAGGGCCGTCCAATCCTCCGCCGCCTCGATGGCGGCGAGCTCGTCGCGGTAGGCGGCCAACGCCGCCGGGTTGCTGGCCGGCGCGCGGTCCTTGCCGAGCGACCGGTCGACCAGGCGGTGCAGCGCGGCCGCGGCGGCGACCAGCGGGTTTGGCGCCGGGCGCGCGGGCGGCAACGGAGCCAGCGAGGGACGCGCCGCCCCGGTCATGACCCCGGTCATGGCGTCACCACGACGGTGGGGGCCGAGAACTGACCGCCGGCCGTCGCCGGCACCAGAGCGCTGGTGGCACCGTCGACCTGCAAGCGCACGAGATAGGTGGCCGCCACGACCGAGCGGAACTGAACGACCACCGTGTCGCTGTCGGGCGGCGCGGTCGTCGGGCGGCCGCCCACCGGCAGCGTGTAGGCGTGCCCGGTCACCGTCGCACCGGGCGCTTGCAGCTGGTTCAGGTAGACCACCACGGTCTGGCGCTGCCCGACGCGCGGGTTGATGTTCGCGATCGTCAGGTGGCCGGACACCAGCGTATCGGCCCCGACGACCACCGGCGGTGGATCGGTGTTGGGATCGGTCGGGCTGCCGGCCACGAAGCTGATGCTGACGTCGGCCGAGGTGAACTGCGGCGCCAGGATGAACGGCACCAGGTTCGACCGCAGCCCCTGGTGAGGCGTGGGCGGCGTCCCCATCGCACGCCGGCGGTCGACCTGCACGCCATGGGTGCCCGCCGGCAGCACCGGCAGCGTGAAGCCGATCTGGCTCGGCGTCACGGTGATCGGCGTCGTCACCTCGCTGCCGTCGACCAGCACGCGCACGTCGCCGCTGCCGAATCCGCGGCCGGTGATGAAGAGTGCCGCGCCCGGCGTGATGGGACCGTTGGGATCGGCCTGCGGCGTCACGCCGTCGATCTGCGGAGGCACGCCTGCGTCGACGTAGACGTTGGTGGTCTTGACCGGCAGCGCGGTCCGCCCGGTCTCGTCCGAGTCGACGAACAGCACCGAAGCCTGGTACGCCAGCGACAGACTGAACCGAGTCTGAAACGAGAACACCGACCAGATGCGGGCCAGCTCGTCGGCGGTCATCGCGGCCGGCGTCAGCCGGAGCGGCTCGAGCGCGGCGGCGAGATCGGACTTCTGCAAGAACGACAGCTCCGGGTGCGAGCTGACCAGCTGGGTGATCGCCTGCTCGACGACCTGCGGGCTGAAGACCGGCTGGCGGTGAAACGTCCGCACGGCGATGCCGAGCAACCGCTGCGGCTCGAGCTGGTCGTCCTTGCCGTAGAAGGTGATGAGGTAGTGCAAGTCGAGCGCGACGCGCGGGCGGGCGATCACCTCCCCCTGGGCGTTGCGCGACGGCAAATCGCTGTTGCGATTGGCCGCGTTGGGGGTGACCTGGAACAGGAACACGTTGGCACCCGGGTTGGGCAGCCCCTGGTCGGTCGACGGCAGCAACGTGGTGACGGTGGCGCTGGAGAGCGAGTCATCGATGTTGCTCTGGCTGGTGAAAGCGCTCTCGAGCACCGCGCGTACACACGACGTGACGGTCGCGATGCCGAGCGAGTTGCTCATCGGCTGGAACCTCCGGATCGCGCCGGTCCTGACTTCTGCATGTACTCTTGCAAGCCGAGGCGTGGGCCGCGGCGCACGGGCGCGCTCGGGCGCGGGGGCGGCGGGGCCAGGCCGCGCACGTCGATCCGCTGGATCGAGACGGTGATCGCGGGCGCCTCGCGCGCGGTCTCGTCCGGGTCGCGCCCGCCGGCGGCGAAGGTCGCGCCGGTATGCGCGGCGAAGCCCGCCCAGGGTGCGGTACCGCTCTCCGGGGCGGACGAGGACGGGGACGAGGACGAGGACGAGGACGAGGACGGGTACAGGAAGCTCCAGAACGCGTCTTCCGTCGGAAAGCCCTTTGCCGCGGCAGCCGCGCCAGGTGGCGGAGGGAGTGCGGTCGATTGGTCGCCGGCGCTCGGCGCCGCACGCGCGGGCGACGGCGAGCGCGCGGGGTCGGGCGCATACCATTCGACGCCGTCCTGCTCCGGTCCGATCCACTCATCGAGCACCGGACTCAGCGCGCGCGCCGGATCGGACGGGTCACGCGCCCCGGGGGCCGGTGACAGCGAGGGCGGCCGAGCCTCCCCCGGAGCCTGCGCGGCCGACTCCCCGGCGGCGGCGCGCGGCCCCGCCGCCACCCGGGCCTCGACCCCAGCGCCCCAGGCGCGGTCATTGCGCCTGTCGGTTGCACGCGCCTGCGGCGCGAGCGCCTCGCCGGTGCCCGGGTCGAACCGCGGCGCGCGCGCGGGCGCGGCCATGTCCGCCCCGGTTGCCTCCTCGTCGGAGGCGCGCGCGTCGGCACCCGGCGGCGCATCGGCCGGCGCCAGGTGCTGCTCGGGAGAGGCGTAGCGCGAGGCGGTGCGCGGCTCGAGAGGCGCCGCCCCGCTCCCTCTTCCGTTCGCGCGCGCCACCAGACGCCCCACCATACGATCGAAGAAATCGCTCACGCCCACCGCCCCTCGAGGTAGGCGTGCCGGCGCACGGTGCTGAGCCCCAGGATTTCCCGTTCGCTCCATCCGTAACGAACGGCCAGCTCGTGCACCTCGCGCAGCAGGCGCCGCGCGGTGACCGAGATCTCCCGCCAGAGGAAGCTCGCGATGTCGAGTCGCGCCTGCCAGGCCTGGTGACAGGTGGCGCAGTCGAGCGGCAACGTGAGCGCCGCCGCGGGGTCGGCTTCGTCCAGCGCCGATCCAAGCCGCTGCCGCAAGGCGGGCGGGATCGAATCGGCGCAGGCTGGCTCTCCAGCCGGATCGCGAACCTCCAGCGCGCAGCGGTCGAACAGGCGCGCGCGGGCGCGCATCGGATCGACCTCCATCGCCAGTGCCGACAGATCGCCGACGGTCGGGACCCTAAAGGCAAGGTGCCAACCATCGGCGCCGACCGTCACGCTCCGGAACCCGCAAGCGACGTCGCCACCGGCCTGCGGGCCGAGCGCGCTCTCTCGAGCGCCCTCTTCTGCGACGTTCTTTCCCAGCTCTTGCGCCAGCTCTTGCGCCAGCTCTTGCCCCAGGTCGCGCGCACCGTGGGACGGGTCACCAAGCGCCATCAGCGGCTCCGGATCGATCGACACCTCGACCGGGGTGCGGCAACCCGGACAGCTCTCCACCCCCACCAGCGGACCGCCGAAGGTGCGGGTTCGAAGCTGCAACAGGGCGATCTCGGACTCGCCGACGGTCATCGCGTGCAGCCTCGCCGCCGAAACGCCAGGCCGCGCACACGAGAGCAACACGAGCAGCCGGTGCGCGGGCGCGAGGCTGTCACCACGCTCCCACAACCGCAGCAACTCATCTGCAGCCAGAGACTTCACGGGCATACCTCCGCGGAGCTACGTCTGAATGTTGAAAGACGGCTCCGTCGGCTCCTTGACGTCGGTGTCCCGCTCCCAGCCCTCGTTCTCGATCTTGATGTGCTGGATCGCGACCGCGTTGGCGTTGGCGTCGAGGTCCGACAGCGCCTGGTACTCGGACACCCAGGCACGATGGACCTTGTACGAAATCGCCAGCTGCCCGGCCTCGTTGAACACGTCGATGAAGAGCTCCTTGCGGAAGTCGGACAGGGAGACCTGCTGGTCCTGACCTCCGTTGATGTTCCAGACCTTGCCGGCCCAGAGCTCGAACTCGAGATCGTGGGTCACGCCGCGCTCGAGCGTGATGGCGTCGAACTCGTTGCGCCCCGGCGATTTGCGGCTGGTGCTGGGATCGCCCCCCTCCCGATGGGTGACCGGCGTGGTGGTGCGCTTGAGGCCGGTCGACCTTGCTGATTCCGGCAACGACCCGGTTGTCCCACCGCACCTTGAACTTGAAGTTCTTGTACGGATCGAAACGGTCGTTCTTGGTGAATTGCGGTACGTTGGCCATGACGTCGCCTCCGTTCAATCTAGGTGGTCACTTGACCGGCGATTTGTTGGATCTTGATCACCACGAACTCCGCCGGTTTGAGCGGGGCAAAGCCGACCAGCACGTTCACGACGCCCAGATTGATGTCGTTCTGGGTCGTGGTCTCGCTGTCACACTTCACGAAGTACGCGTCGCGCGGCGTCCGTCCCTGGAACGCGCCCTGGCGGAACAGATTGTTGAGGAACGCCCCGACGTTGAGCCGGATCTGCGACCAGAGCGGCTCGTCGTTGGGCTCGAAGACCGCGAACTTGAGCCCGCGGAACAGGCTCTCCTCCAGAAACAGCGCGAAGCGCCGCACCGGCAGGTACTTGTAGTCGTCCGCCAGCGAGTCGGCCCCCCTCAGCGTGCGCGCCCCCCAGAGCACGCTGCCCGACGATCGGGAAGTTTCGGAGCGCGTTGATGCCGATCGGGTTGATCTCGCCGTTCTCCGCGTCGGTCATGTTGACCGCCAGCCCGGTCGTTCCGCTGATGCCGGCGTCGATCCCGGCCGGCGCCTTCCAGACGCCGCGGGCGGCGTCGGTCCGCGCCATGACGCCGGCCACGATCCCCGCCGACACGAATGTGCCCACCTTGTTGCCCTTGAGGGAGTCGGTCTCACGCACGCGCGGGAAGTACATGACCGCGTTGCGGGCGGCGTCGCCGGTGATCCCGACGGTCGCCAGGTTGTTGAGGGTCGTCAGCCCGTCCGACGCGGCTGCCATCGCGACCGGCGGATCGACCACCAGCATCGCGCGCCGGCCGACGACGTACGGCAGCGCCTTGGCGAACACGCTGGCCGGGGTGTCGAGCCACGAGACCCCGTCGCTGAGGCTGCGGGTGTCGGGCGGGATGCAAAGGACGTTGAAGATGTCGGTCTTCTCCAGCGCGAAGATCCCGGTCTTCGTCGTGGTATCGGTGCCGTAGACTGGGTCGCCGCCGGCGTCGTTGGCCTCGGCACCCGTGGTGTCGACCAGCGCGCCGCTGGCGGTGCCGGAGGCGCCGTTCGCGGCCACGGTCAGCGTCGTCCCGACCAGCGGGGAGACGTCGAACGTCGCCGGCGGTGTCGGGTTGTTGGCTGGATCCCAGACCAGGAACTGCGACTCGGAGCTGTCGGGCTTCAGCACCTGCGCGAGCGGCCGGTTCGACGGGCCGGCCGTGACGTTACGGATGGTCTCGGAGCCGCCGCCGGAGCTGATCGTCAGATCGAAGATCGTCTTGAGATTGTTGCCGTAGGTGACCGGGTTGCTGTTGTCCAGCCCCAACGCCGTCGCGACCGACGCCAGTTGCGAGTTGGCCGCGCGCGGCGGCGACGACGCCGGCACCACCGTGAAGCTCGGATCGAGGACGCTGATCTTGATCGCGAGGTCGTTCGCCCAGTCACCGGGGCTCACCGCGCGCAGAACGAAGCTGTTGGCGCCGCTGGTGAACGTGACGGTCGCGACGCCGCCGTGGGCGGCGCCGGCGTCATTGAAGACCCGCACCACCACCCCCTGACCACCGCCGTTCTGGAAGAAATCGCGAACGCTGTATGAGACCGAGCTGTTGGCGTCCAGCCCACCGAAGAAGCGGGTGAAGTCACCAAAACTGTTGATGATCACCGGCGTGTTCACCGGTCCGACGCGGGTCCTCCCCACGAACGCGGCGATCGCCGTCGGGACGCCGGTGATCGCGCGAACCCCGCTCGGGATCTCTTCGATGAACACTCCGGGGAACGTCTGGGATACAGCCATCGCCACCCTCCTTCAAACGACATCAAGCATCGGTAAGACTTTGTGCGTAGAACTCTTCATTGATTACGCAGGGGCGCGCCAAAATTCCCGATCCTTTTTGAATAATTTGGCGCAACAACTTCGCACAGCGTGCTTGCCAACGCGTCGTTGCGGTTGATACAAGCGAGGTGCGCATGGTCCTTCTGATCACAACGTGTGGTGGTCGCGATCCGCGCTACCTCGCTCGCCTCTTGCGACAGATCACGGCCAGCGGCTGGAGCGGCCGGCGATTCATCATCTCCGACGGGACCCCGTCGCTTGCCAGCGGGTGGCCGACTTCGGCCAGCAAGAAGCGAGAGGGTCAGACCCGAAACTACTGGCGCGCGCTGGCGGTCGGGCTGGAGGAGGCGCGCCGCTGCCGTTCGGACCGCATCCTGATTCTCGAGGACGACGTCGAGCTGTGCCGGAACGCCCTGCCGTACATGCAGCGGGCGCGCCTGCCCCAGCCGCTCGACTTCGTGACCTGGTTCGACGGACACATGGTCAAGCCGCGATCGCGCGCCGCCATCTACCCGGCGCCCGCGAAGAACTTCTTCTGCTTACAAGGCGTTACCTGGCAACTGGCGACCGCGGCCGCGCTCTTGCGATCGCCCAGCGCCGCGACATGGAAGGAGCTCCATTCCGGCGACATCTTGATCGCCAAGATCCTGAGTGGGCGCCATTACGGCGTGCACGTTCCGAACCTGGTGCAACACCTCGGTGCGCACTCGCTATGCAATCCCGGCGAGCGTCTGACCGGCGTGCGGGTCGCCAACAACTACCCCGGCCCAGACTTCGACGCCATGACGCTGGTCCGTCCGGCGGCCGTGCCGCCGATGCCGCCCGAGCGCGCCGTCATCGGGCGCTTCGCGGCGCGCTTCGTGGCGCGAGCCCCGCGGTGAGCGATGGCGGCGACTGACATCACGCTCCCCCCGGAGGTCGCGACGGCGGCAGCCAGCCCGCCGCTGCTGACCGCCTACGTGATCAATCCAGAGGTCTCGCTGCCGTTGCTGCCGGCGCCGCGGGCGCGGGCCTGGATCGAGGCGACGAACGAACGGTTCGCCAATCGATGTTTGCCGTTGCTGATCGCCAACCAGGCGGGCTGGGTGCTGGTCTCGGCGCATTCATTGCGCGTCAGTTGGAATGGCCGCAATGACCTTGGTGGCGTATCTGTCGAGTATTTGAAAGGCGGACCGCCGTATCCCGCCTCGAGTCATTTCGGGCACGGGATCGTGACCTGGAACGTGCCTTACCTTTTTCGAACCCCGCCCGGATACAACCTGCTGGTGCGCGGTCCCTCGAATTGGCCAAAGGACGGCATCGCACCGCTGGAAGGCGTGGTCGAGACCGACTGGTCGGCGGCGACGTTCACGGTCAACTGGCGCCTGACCCGCGCCGGACATCCGGTCTGCTTCGAGGAGGGCGAGCCGGTCTGCATGCTGGTGCCCCAGCGGCGCGGCGAGCTGGAGGCGTTCCGACCGGAGGTGCGGCCGCTCGACGACGATCCGGAGCTGGCGGCGCGCTACCGCCGCTGGTCGGGCGACCGGGTCTCGTTCAACGCCGCGCTGGCGGTCCCCGGTTCGGAGGCGGCACAGCGCGGGTGGCAGAAACACTACTTCCAGGGGGTGTCGCTCGACGGACAGGCGGCGACCGCGCACCAGACCAAGCTGGCCTTGCGTCCCTTCGATGACAACAATAACGGGCCCCCGCGCGACGCCGCGCCGGCGATCCGTCCCGCGGCGCCTACCCCCGCCGACAGAAGGGTGCGCGCTCCCCTGCCGTCGGCCGAGGAGATCCTGCGCGGCCTGGTGGTGGTTGACGGGTTCCTCGAACCTGCCGCCTGCCAGGCGTTGGTCGGAGTGCACCAGCGGTTCGGCAAGCTCGGCCCCCACTCGGACAACGGCTACCCGCTGGCGCGCATCGGGATCGACGACCGGGGGCAACTCGAAGCGGCGCGCGCGATCATCAAGCGCATCGGCGCGGTCATCGAAGAGCGCTTCGGCGAGCGCGTCGCCTGCGATCTGTCACTGGTGTGCGCGCTCACGGCGCGCGGGTTTCGTCACGCGCTTCACGCCGACAACGCGCGCGTCGTCTGCCCCCGGCACGGCGACGACGCGCAGGGCTTGCGCGCGGCCGGGTGCCGCTGCCCCGATGCCGAGGTGCGCCCGAATCACACGCCGTGGCGCCGCTATTCGGCGCTGCTGTATCTCAGCGGCAGCCACCGCGGCGGCGACATCGTGTTCGGCGACGGACCGAACGTGTACGGCGGCCTCTATCGCCGCGAGATCCGCGTGCACCCGGGTCTGCTGGTGCTGTCGCCCAGCAGCGAGCTCTACTTCCATGAAACCACGCCGGTGACGTCCGGGACGCGCTATTCAATGAACAGCTGGTTCACCGACGACGCCGCGCACGCGGCGCCGGAGTGGCAATGAGGTTCCTCCTCGTCGAGCCGGGCGCGTGAGCCGGCGACAGCACCATGGCGGAGTGCGCAATGCTCGGCGGCGGCCCTTGGTTTCGGTTTGTCGTGGCGGCGCTGGCGACCTGGCGGGTGACCCATCTTCTCGCCCTCGAGGACGGGCCGTTCGATCTGCTCGCGCGCCTGCGCTCGGCGCTCGGCCGGGCCGGGCGTCTGCTCGACTGCTTCCAGTGCCTCAGCCTCTGGATCGCGGCCCCGCTGGCGCTGTTCGTGACCACGCGTGCGTCGGCTTGGTGGTGCGTCTGGCTGGCGTTGTCGGCGGTGGCATGCCTCATTCAGCGCGCCACCGAGCCACCCGTCGTCGTGCAACCCATGCCCGAAGGAGACCCTGATGCCCTGCTGCGGACAGAGGCGGGCCGCGATCGCGGCCAGGCCCCCGAATAGTCCGGTGCCTAAGCCGCCGCCCGCGCCGACACCGCCACCGCCACCGCGGCCGGGCACGCTCAAGGGTGCCGCGCCGGTCGGGATCCTGATCCGCTATCTGCAACGAACGCCGGTGCGGGTGGTCGGCCCCAGCACCGGGCGCCTGTATCAGTTCTCCGGCTCCGCGCCGCTGCAGATCGTGGCGGCGCAAGACGCGCAAGCGTTGCTGCGCACGTCGCTGTTCCGCCGCACCTGAGGTGACGAGGAGCAAGCTCGACCCGCCCGGTGTAGTCTCGGGTCCATCATGCGGATATTGATCATCGGCGCTTCGAAGGGCACGGGCGCGCTGGCGGCGGAGGCGGCGCTCGAGCAAGGACACGAGGTGACGGCCTTCGCGCGCAGTCCGCAGAACCTTTCGGTGGTCGACCCCAGGCTCACCCGGCTGGCTGGCGATTTTCACGATCGGGCGTCGGTGAGCGGCGCGGTGCCGGGACACGATGCGGTGATCGTGACGGCGTCGGCGACCAGCCTGCGCGCGTTCAAGGCCCAGCCGAGCTACTTCTCGCAGGGGACCGCGTACGTGATCGACGCGATGAAGGCGCACGGCGTGAAGCGCCTGGTGGCGCTGAGCGCGCTCGGCGTCGGCGAGAGCCGCAAGCAGATGGGGTTCCTGCTCGACAAGATCATGATCTCCTGGCTGCTGAAGGTGCCCTATGCCGATCACGAGCGGCAAGAGGCGCTGATCAAAACCAGCGGACTCGACTGGGTGATCGCGCGGCCCTCGCGGCTGACGAACGGACCCGCGCGCGGCAGTTACCAGAAGCAAACCGGCGACACCCGCGTTCCCAAGTCGATCTCGCGCGCCGATGTCGCCAGCTTCTTGGTCGAGGCGGCGACCGCCGACACCTGGCTGGGAAAGGCGGTCCAGCTGGGAGGCTGACGCGTCTCTGTCAGCGCGGCCCAGGCGTCAGCGCGGTCAGCGCGGTCGGCGATACGACGAGGCGTCAGCCGCCGCGATGAACGTCGCGCACCTGCGGGTAGACCGTCTCGCGCCAGCGACGCCCGCTGAAGATGCCGTAGTGGCCGGCGCCCTCGACGGTCAGATGGTGCTTCCGCTCGCGCGGGGATGCCGGTGCACAGGTCGTGCGCCGCCCGGGTCTGGCCGAGGCCCGAGATGTCGTCCAGCTCGCCTTCGACGGTCAGGATCGCGGATCGGCTGATCGCCTCGGGCGCGACCCGCGTCACCGCCGACGTGCCACAGCCCGCGCGGCAGCAGGTGCTCCTGGAACACGATGCGGATGCAGTCGAGGTAGTACTCGGCCGGCATGTCGAGCACGGCGTTGTACTCGTCGTAAAAGCGACGGTGCTCCTCGGCGTCGTTGAGATCGCCCCGCACCAGATACTGATAGAAGTCCCAGTGCGAGGTCATGTGCCGCACCGGGTTCATGGCGATGAAGCCGGCGTGCTGCAAGAAACCCGGGTAGACCCGGCGGCCCCGCCCAGGGTAGTTGGACGGCACCTCGTGCAGCATGTGGGTCTCGAACCAGCTCAGCGGCTTGATGGTGGCGAGATCGTTGACCCGCGTCGGGCTGCGGCGGGTGTCGATCGGCCCGCCCATCATGGTCAGGCTGCGCGGCTGCGGCTCGCCGGCGGCCGGCCATCAGCGACACCGCGGCCAGCACCGGCACGGTCGGCTGACAGACCGAGATCACGTGCAGGCGTTCGGCGCCGATGTGGCGGATGAACTCGCGGATGTAGTCGACGTAGTCGTCGAGCGTGAACGGGCCCTCGGACAGCGGCACCATGCGCGCGTCGATCCAGTCGGTGATGTACACCTTGTGGCCGGTCAGCAGCGTGCGCACCGTGTCGCGCAGCAGCGTGGAGTGATGGCCCGACAGCGGCGCGACCACCAGCACCACCGGATCGCGCTTCAGCGGCGCCGATGACCGGCGCCTGGTCGCTGTAGCGTTTGAACCGCTGCAGGCGGCAGAACGGCTTGGCCAGCGCGGTCTGCTCGACCACCGGCGACCTGCGCGCCGTCAACCTCTACCGAGTGAATGTCGAACTTCGGCTTCTCGTAGCCCTTGCCCAGCCGGTAGACCAGCTCGTAACCGGCGGCGACGCGGGCCGCCCCGGGCAATTGCGCCAGCCAACTCCCGGGCGCGGAGAACATGGACGCGCCGGCCTTGGCCAGCTCGTTGGCAGGCCCGAGCAGAGCACGGTTGAGCTCGTGGAGTTGGTAGAGCACTTGGCTGGTTGATCCGGTGGGGCCATTCAGACCACCGATAATCACCATAGCGGGTTTCCCGTCGGGTGTCGACGGTATGAAGATTGAGCGCTCCGTAAACCTCCCGCTGCGAAGCTCTTCCGTTGATTGGTTCAGTTTGTCATTGATTCATTGTGGTCATTGACGCGTTCCATTCATCGCGCGGTCCACCCGCCGTCGACCACGATGGTCTGCCCGGTGATGTTGCGCGCCGGCGGCGAGAGCAAGAAGGCGGTGATTCCCGCCAGCTCGTCGAAGCCGATGAACACGCCTTTCGGCATCGGCTCGAGCATGATCTGGCTGATCACCTCCGACTCCGGCAGGCCCCGGGTCCGGACGTGATCGGCGATCTGCTTGTCGACCAGCGGCGTCTTCACGTAGCTCGGGCAGATCGTGTTGATGGTGATGTCGGTGTCGGCGGTCTCGAGCGCGATCGCCTTGGCGAAGCCGATCAGGCCGTGCTTGGCGGCGACGTAGGCGCTCTTGTAGGGGCTGGCGACCAGCGAATGAATGCTGCCGATGTTGACGATGCGGCCGAAGCCTCGCTCGCGCATGCCGGGCAGCATCGCCCGCGTCAGCCGCGCCACCCCGGTCAACATCACCTGGAGCAGGAAGTCCCATTTCGCCATCGGGAACTTCTCCAGCGGCGCGACGTACTGCAGGCCGGCGTTGTTGACCAGCACGTCGAACGGGCGGCGCAGCGACGCCTGCGCCGCGGCGACGCTGTCGTCCGACGTCACGTCGAGCGCCGCCGCGTCGGCCGAGCCGCCCGCGGCGCGAATCTGCGCCGCGACCACGCCGGCCTGCTCCCGGTCGACGTCGGTCACCGCCACATGGTGGCCGGCGCGGGCCAGCTCGATGGCCAGGCCGGCGCCGATGCCGCTGGCGGCGCCGGTGATCAGGATGCTGTACATGGCGCGTGGACCGGCCGCCCAGTCGAGCAGCGCGGCTCCCCACGACAGGCCCCCGCCGAATCCACACAGCATCACGCGCGCGCCGGGACGCAGCCGCCCGGTCTCCCAGGCCTTCTCCAGCGTCAGCGGGAATGCTGGCGGCCGCGGTGTTGCCGTAGGTTTCGATGGTGGTGACCGTCTTGTCCATCGACAGCTCCAGCGACTTCATCATGGTCTCGATCATGCGCAGGTTGCTCTGGTGCAGGACCAGCAGGTCCAGGTCGGCGGGCACGAGGCCGTGCTCGGCCAGCAGCGACCGGATCGCTCGCGGGACCGTGTCGACGGCGAAGTCCCAGACCTTGGGACCGTCCATGGCGAAGGTGTTCAATCGACGCTCGAGGACCTTGTCGCTGACCGGCATCCGCGTGCCGCCGGCCGGCACCTCGATGCAATGGCGCCCGCGCCCGTCGCTGCCCAGGTGGAAGTGGATGCGCTCGTCGTCGCTGTCGTCTCGGTCTGCGACAGCAGCACCGCGCCGGCGCCGTCGCCGAAGAAGATGCAGGTGCGCCGATCGTCCCAGTTGAGGATCTTCGAGAAGGCGTCGGTGCCGATCACCAGCGCGTTGCGAAATTGCTTGCGGGCGGTCAGCATCATGCTCTGCGCGACGTTCGAGCGCGAAGACGAAGCCGGCGCAGACCGAGTTCACGTCGAACGCCGGGCACTTCCGGTCGGCCACGCCCAGCTTCTCCTGGATCATGCACGCGACCGCCGGCTGGGACTGATCCGGCGTCGCGCAGGCCACGACGATCAGATCGACCGCCGATTTGTCGACGCCCGCGTTGTTCAGGCAGCGCAAGCGCCGCCTCGCAGCCCATGTCGCTGGGCGCCTCGTCCGGCTCCGAGATGCGTCGCTCGCGGATGCCGGTCTTGGCGGTGATCCATTCGTGAGAGGTGTCGACCCTCCCTGCCAATTCATAGTTGGTCAAAGTTCTTGCTGGGCACGTAGGCCCCGACGCCGGTGATTCGAATACCCATGACCGCATGTCCCCCACTTCACATCGGACGTTGAGATAGAGCGGCGCTTTCTTGCCGTGTCGCGCTCGCGCTCTTTCATGAATCGTCGCCATTTCATCTTTCCGTACTCCCTCAGCTCGTCGAGCAGCTCAGGACGCCGATCCAGCTTCGATTGATAGTTGAGCTCCCGATCGAGCGAGATGCGCGCGACGTTGATCCGACGGAACTTGGTGTCCTTGAGCCGGTCCTGAGCGAGCGCCAGGTTGATGGTCTCGATGAACTTCAGCTCCTGCTCCATCGACAAGATTGCCGGAGAGCGCGTTGCGTCGGTCGAGGATCTCGTGGGTGTCGGTGGGCACCCGCGTGCAGGTGCTCGAGTTGATCTGGATCAGCCACAGCTCGTCGATCTCATGCTCGATGAGGTCGTGGATCGGCGGGATTCTGCGAGAAGAGACCGTCCCAGAACACGCCTCGGCCGGCCACCGGCACCGCGCGAAACAGCTCCGGGATGGCCGCCGACGCCAGCAGGCACTCGGCGCAGAGCTCCGTCCCCGTGAACAGCTCGAAGTGACCGCTGAGCACTTCGACCGCGCCGATCTTCAGAGCCGGGACGCCGGGCCGCAGGGCCAGCTTCCGCAGCTCGTCGAAGTCGAAGTACTCGGCTGAGGATCTCGCGGAACTTGTCTTCGCCCCAAGAGGGAAGGTGGTAGGGGCTGACCTCGGGCAGGACCATGAGGTCGCGCAGGCTCATCGATGCTCATCAGAGACTGATTGGCGATCTTGTCCATCGGCTCGTTCGCGGACATCGCATCCCAGAAGTCGCTGCAGCTTGCGGACCGCGCTCGCCGGGTCGTTGCGCACCAGACCGTCCCACGCCAGCGCCGCGCAGATGGCGCCACCCGACGTGCCGCTCAAGGCGACGATGTCGACGTCGGCTGGCACACGCTCCAAGCAGGCCCTGCAGCACGCCCGCCGTGAACGCGGTGTGGCTACCGCCCCCCTGACAGGCGATAGCGACCCGACTCCGTGATCCATTCTGCATGGCTTGTCCCCACTCTCGAAATTTGAAACCAGCTGCGGATTGTCTGCGGCAACCGAGGCGACAACTGACGACCGGGCGAGACGGCGACCGGGCTGGCGCCGGTCCCGGGCACGGAGCGGTCGGCGACCCAGCGGGTGGCCGCGGGCCAGAAGGTCTTTTGTGCCTTGCCGCCGACCACCAGCCCGACGTGGCCGGCCTCGATCATCATCGACTTGACGTCTCGAGACGCGACGTGGGGACGGATCCCTTCCGTCGACGCCGGGGCGACCAGGTGATCGTTCTTGGCGGTCAGCAGCAGCAGCGGGCAGGTGATCTGTCCGAGATCGATGCGCCGGGCGCCGAGGCGCAGCTCGCCCCGGACCAGCTCGTCGTTCTGATACAGCTTCTTGACGAACTCGCGGAAGGTCTCGCCGGCGACCGGGATGTTGTCGTTGAGCCAGCGCTCCATCGCGAAGTAGTTGGTGACGACTGCGCGCATCATCCAGCTGTTCGTAGAACGTGATGCTCTTGCCGATCAGGTTCTGAATCGGGTTCATCTGTAAGAAGCAGGCTTGCAGGAACCAGGCGGGACAGTTGCCGTACGCGTCGACGAAGGCGTCGACGTCGAAGCGCTCGCGGTCGGCCCACAGATTCAGCAGCGACTCCTTGCCGCCGAAGGCGATCGGCGCCGCCAGGAGGGTGAGGGTCTTGATGGCGGTCGGGGTAAAGCGCGGTGAACAGCGCCGACATCGTGCCGCCCATGCAGTAGCCGAGAAGGTGCAGATTCTGCCGGGCGATGCGCGCGCGAAGACGAAGTCGACGGCCTCCTTGAGAAAGCCGCAGACGTAGTGCTCCAGCGTGAGGAGGCGGTCGGCGTCCGACGGCGACCCCCCAGTCGATCATGTAGACGTCGAAGCCTTGCTCCAGGTAGCGCCCGATCACGCTCTTGTCCTGCTGCAGGTCGAGGATGTACGCGCGGTTGATCAGGGCGTAGCAGAACAGCATCGGTTCGGCGTAGCGCGCCGGCGTCGTTCTCCGGTAGCGCAGCAGCTTGAGGGTCCCGTGCTCGCAGCACCACGTCGTGCGGCGGTGGTGCCGACCCGGGTCTCGCTGCGCCAGCTCGACGACGCGGGGCAAGCTGAGCATGCGGCGCCAGATCCGCTGCTGCCCGGCGAGCAGCGCCGCCTGGACACCCTGCCAGGCTCTGACCGGACCGCTCCCAAGCTCGATCTCCATCCGATTCCCCCTGCGCTGCTACGAAGACCCGCCGACTGGCAACCGACTTGGCGCTGTGACGGGCCGGCTCACATCGCCATGCCGCCGTTGACGTCGAGCACGTGCCCGGTCACGAAGCCGGCGGCCGGCGAGGCGAGATAGAGGACGCTCGCGCCGATGTCCGTCGGATCGCCGAGCCGGCCGACCGGCGTGATGTCGACGACCGACTGCAACGCCTTCTCCGGCACGCGGTCGAGCATGCGGGTCTTCACGAAGCCGGGTGCGATGGCGTTCACCGTGACCCCCTTCCTGGCGTACTCGCGCGCCAGCGCCTTGGTGAAGCCGATCAGGCCGGCCTTGGCCGCGGCGTAGTTGGCCTGGCCGAAGTTTCCGATGCGGCCGACGATGCTGGAGATGTTGATCACCCTTCCCCACCCGCGCGCCGCCATCGCGTCGATGAAGCTCCGGGTGACGTCGAACACGCTGGTCAGGTTCGTGCTGATGACCTCGTCCCAGGCCGCGCGGTCCATCTTGCGGAAGAGGCTGTCGCGGGTGACGCCGGCGTTGTTGACCAGGATGTCGATCCCCTCGAAGGCCTCGCTGACGCGCGCGCAGGTGGCGTCCACCTCGCTGCGTGCCGACACGTCGAAGGCGTACGCTTCGGCCCGGCGACCGAGGTCGCGGATCTCACGGCACACCTCGTCCGCCGACTCGCCCCCGGTCGGGCTCGACCCGACCGCGACGTCGGCGCCCGACGCCGCCAGCGCCAGGGCGCACGCTCGACCGATGCCGCGGGAGCCACCCGTCACGAAGGCCTTCTTTCCGACCAGGCTGAAGCTAGGGACCGCGACTTCGAACGGGACGGTGATTGCGAGCGCCATCGAAATATCCTCCTCATCCAGATCGGCCAGGAAACTTGATTTGTGTCGATTTGGTCAGCGCGTCGAGGTGGTAGTGCATCAACTCGAGGAACGCGGGTGACCTCATGTAGCGGTCGACGGTTTGGCTGGTGGTGGCCAGCCAGCGGCGCCACAGCTGCTGCGGATCGCAGGAGAGCGTCATCCACTCGAGCGCTCCGCGATTCAGCGCGCTGGCGTACTGCCACCCCTGCAGCCACTGTTCACCGAGCGTCCTCAGCGGAGTGAGCATCGCCTTGTCCGGGAGCAGCATGCGGACTAGGCGGTACCCTTCTGAACCTCGAACGACTTTTCTGACCACTTCTGAAACTCGCGGAACTGGGTCTCGGACTGTTCCTTGAAGACGTCCAGCAGCTTGTGCCAGAGCTCTTCCGCCACCTTGCGATAGTCTTCGGAGGACTTGGCCTCGGTCGCGCGGAAGGCCTGCTCGATGACCTGAATCCCGGACTTGTACATCGAATCGATGGATTCGCGGTGCTTGTTCAGGGCCTCGGTCATCATCTCCATCGAGCGCTTCTGCGCGGTCCGGCTCCAATCGGCCGACACGCCGGCCGCCATGGGCGGTCCCGAAAACATCTGCTGCGTGAGATGCTTCATCATATCTTGCGGCGTTTGCAGATAGGACTCCGATGCCTTGCGAAACGTTTCGAACATGACGTCAAACATGGTTGGTCTCCGTTTTCTCCGATCGCTGCGTCGGCTTACCTTTCGATTGCGCGATAATTTGGGGCTGGCGGCAGGTCGGGCAATGAGGACCAACCTTGATTGCACCTGATTGCTCGCCCCGCTTGACCGAGGGACGACCGATGCGCGGTCGGACCTAGGGGCCCGCGCACATCGCAGGTGCGTGTCAGTAGCGGTGGGTCCACAGAGCGTCGACGCCGCCCACGCCCGAATCGCCCAGGACCGTCTCGATGATCCAGCGGCTGGTCAGCCGGTACTCGATCTGCGCCTCGTTGGAGTTCTGGGTGTCGCCGGCGCCGAACACGTGCGCGTACGACAGATAGATCCGGTCGCCGACGTACCTGCCGATCTCGACCCGGGTGTCGGTCTGTCCCGTGATCTGCCCCTCGGTGGTCCGCTGCTGCACGTTGGCGATCCGCACCACGTCGAGCCCCAGCTGGGGCACGATCCTACCGGCGATCTGGGCGAACAGCAGCGAGGTGAGCGCCGCGGTCGCGTCGAGGTTCTCGCCCGCCACTCCCTGGCTCCCCGCCCGCCCGGTCAGGATCAGGCTGACGATCTGCGCCTGGTCATAGATCGGCGGATCGCAGAGCAGGCGCACCTCCGGCTTCTTGAGCGTGCCTCCGACTTCGACCGCGATGACCGCCTCGCGAAGGCCGTGCGCCAGCCGAATGTCGAGCGCCGGGTTCGGGTCCTCGGCACCGTCAAAGGTCACGGTCCCGCGCTCGACCGCGAAGCGCCGGCCGGAAAACTCGATCCGCCCGCGCCGGACCCTCACCGTGCCGGACAGCGCGGGACGGAGCCGCGGCGACGGCGCCGCGCCGTGGGCATTGCCGATGTGCAGGTCGCTCTCGAGCTCGAGCTCGAACTCCCGCCCCCGGACGTACACAGTCTCCGCGACGGCTCGGATATCGACCTCGGTGAGCAGCGACCCGCTGGCCTGTCGCTTGGCCTCGGCCGCCGCCGCCTTCTCGTGCGCGGCGCGCGCGGCCGCGTCGACGAAATGCAGGTGGGCGTGCGGCTCGAGGCTCTGCAAGCTCGAGTTGCCCGCCGCCCCGGCGCTCGCCGCCCCACCCAGCCGGGGCAGCCAGAGCGCCGCGCGCGGAACGCGCAGCTCGCCCGACAGCACCGAGGCGCGCAGTGCCGCTTCGATCGCGAGGTCGCCGTCGAGGCGGCCGCCGGACGCTCCGGCGACGTCGACCTGGAAGTCCTTGGCGTGGGCCGTCAGCACCATCGACGCCGGTCGCAGCTGGTCGAGCAACACGTGCCCCTTCCCTTCGAGCAGACCGTCGCCGGAGCGAACCCGAAAGCGATCGATCTCGACCTTTCCCGAGCGGGCCTCGACGGCGACCGCAATGTCGTGGAACGTCGGTTGGCCGGAGATGCCGAGCTTGCCGTCGTCGAGGTGGATCTCGCCGTTCAAGGTTGGTGTCTCGTGCGCGGCGGCGCCGGCGCCGGCGGCACCACCACCGTCGGTCGCCGCCGACCCCGTGACGTCGACCACCGCCTGCAGCTTCCCGCCGACCTCGCGCAGGTTGGGGACGAAAGGGAGAACAGCGGGGCGGAGGAAGCGGAGGTCCAGCTGCTTGACGCGCAGATGCGCTTTGAACCGGTGCGCGGCGGAGCGATCGGCCTCGGCCTCGAGGCGCAGATTTCCCCCCTTTTGCTGTTCGACGCTGGCGAGCGCGCGTACCCGGTCGGCGTCGGCGGCGGCGCTCAGCTGAGCGGAAGAGAACGCCACGCCGTCGATCTGCAGGCCCGCGATCGCCAGCTCGGCGGTCCCGATCGGTCGCCTCGCCGTCCCGGTCAAGGTCGCCTTCCCGGTCACGACGCCGTCGGTCCCCTTTGTCTCGTCGGGGGGCGCGGCCGACGCCGACGAGAAAGCGCGCGGAGCGAGCGCAGCTGACGGCAGCAGCGCCAGCAGCGGCGCCAGTCGAAGCTTGGCGATCTCGACGGTCGCGCGCCACGGGACATCCAGAGGATCAGCGCCGGCCAGCAGCGCGCCGAGATCGGTGGGCGAGTGCGCGTCGACGGTGACCGCCCCACCGGCGGGCAGCGACGCCTGCGCGGCGAGGTGGCTCTGCCCGGGCTGCGCATCGACGCGCAGCCAGGCGCCGAGCCCTGCGACCGCCTGCGGGCTCGGCGCCGGTGCCATGCCGCGCGGCGGCTGGATGGTGGCGTCGCTGACCTCGACCAGCGCGTGGCCCCGGGGGTGAGCGATGTCGCCCTCGACGGTCGCGTCGACGTGGGCCATGCCGCCGACCAGCCCGCGCCGCGCGAGCTCCCTCTCCAGCAGCGGGAGCTCGCGCAGCGCGATCCGCCCGGTGGCGAGGTGAACGGCGATCGGCCCGCGTGGCGCCAGCCCGCGTGGCCCGAAGCGGGACAGCGACACTGGGACGGTGGCGTCACCGTGAATTTGGGCGCCGCCGACGTGGGCTTCGAGCACCGCCTCGAGCGCGGCAGGCGACGGAGAGGACGCCGACACCGACGCCGACGGCATTTGGCGGATGGTCGCGCCGACTCTGGCGTCGATCGGATCGAGGCCACCGAACGATGCGCGGTGCAATCCGAGGTCGAGGCGGGCCAGCGGCTCCTCTCGGTTTCGAGCCGGGCCGAGGCGATAGAGCCCGCCCACCTCCAGATCGCCGTTGAATCGATGCCCGGCGCCGTGCAACCGTACGGCGCCGAGCTCGACCCGATCGCCGGCGCGCCAGGCGAGCCGCGCCGGCTGGCGCAGCGCGATCGTCTGCCGCCCGCCCCCTTCGTCGAAGCCGACCGAGAGGCGATCGAGCTCGATCGCCACCGCGCGGGCGCCGACTGCGCCGCGCGCCGCGAGCTCGGCGCTCAGCCGGGGACCGGCCGCCGCGCCCCGCACGCTGAGCTGGTGACCGTCGCTGTCGGCCTGCAGGTCCACGGTATCGATCGGCGGCAGGGAGCCGCCGGCGTGGACAGCGCGCGCCGAAAACCGGAGGTGTCCCGACGGCGCCCGGGCGGCGCGCGCGCCGCCGCCGCCCGCAGGACGCTCGGCGCTCAGGTGAAGGTCGAGCGCGCCGATGCGCAGATCGCCGAGGCGCAGCTGGCGGGCCTCGGCACTGGCGTGGACGGTGATGCGCCCGTCGAGGTCGCCGGCGACCTGGAGCGCCGCCTGGCCGGTCCCTGAAACGGCCTCGCCCGAGGCCGCGCGGGCGCGGGCCCGTTGCTCGAGCGCGACGCTGAGATCGGCGCGTACTCGCCCGCCGGTGCTGTCGCTCGACAGACGCATCCAGCGCACCCGCAGATCTCCGAGCCGCGCCGACGAGGCATCGGCCGCGAGCTTGGCCTCGCTGCCGGGGCGCAGCGGCACGCCCCGCCCGTGCGCGCTGATCTGGGCGTCGATCCGCCCGCGTGGCAACTGATCGCTGACCGCGCCCGGATCCAGCGCGTGCGAAGCCAGCGTGAGATCGTAGCCGCCAAGCGCCGGCGCGTCCCACGCTCCGGTCAACCCCACATGCCCCTCGAGGGTCACCCTGCCGGCCTCGCGCCCCGCCAGCTGCACCGCGACCGCGATCCGGTCGCGCGGACCGACCGCCGTCGCGCGCAGCGCGACGCCGGCGCCGCGGGCGAGCCCCGACAGCGCCAGGTGCGGGACGCTGATATCGACGCGCATCGGGTCGAGCGCGGCGTGCGCCGACAGCGCCAGGTGATAGCGGCGCTCGCGATAGCTCGCGCCGGCCTCCAGCGACCGCAGCGATCCTTCGAACCGGTCGCCGCCGCCGTCGATGCGCAACCATCCGTCGGCGTTGAGCCCTTCGATCGCCAGCGCGCGCCCGTCGGCGGCGCGCAGCTCGGCCGCGCCGCCGCCGACCACCAGCCGCGCGATCTCGATGCGCCAGGCCCCGGCCCGCGCTCCCCCCGTCGGCGTCGGCGTCGGCGTCGGCGGAGTGATCAATCCGACGAGGTTGGACGCCCCGCCGTCTGCCGGGCGCGCGATCACCCGAGGGCTGACCACGCGCAGCTCGCGGATCGCGATCACGCGGCGAAGCAGCGGCAACAGGTCGTAGCGGATCGCGATCCGCTCGACACGCACGGCGCGCCGCCCCTGTCGATCGCGAATCACCACCCCGTCGAGCGTGAGGTCGCGCAGATAGCCTCCCCCGATGTGCCCCAGCTCCAGCCCCGGGATCGACGACCGCGCCTGCGCCAGCACCAGCCGCCGGAGACGCTCGCGCCCCCACTCGGTGCGCGCCACCAGCAGCGCGCTGCCGGCCAGCCCGACCGCGACCAGCGGGATGATCACCAGCGCCAGCACCAGCGCACGCAGCCCGCGCCGCCACCGCCGCCGCCGCGATCTCAAAAGGCCTCTCCCAGCGTCAGGTGAAAAGCGATCCGCTCGTCGGGGTCGGGGTTGTCGCCCCCCATGCGGTTCACGCGCACGCCGAGCCCCGCACGCAGCGGCCCGATCGGGGTCCGACACTCGAGGCTCGCCCCGACCGCGACGTGCAGGTGCGCGAGATCGAGATCTTGGAAGCGCGGGGTAACGTCCCCGGCGTCGACGAAGGGGACGATCCCCAGCCAGGCTCCATGGATCCGCGCCACCGCGAGGCGGGCCTCGAGCGAGAACAGCACCTGTCCGTCGCCGCCCACCGGGACCAGCAGCCCGGTGCTGTCGCGCAGCTCGGGCGAGAGCCGGCCGAGGCCAAAGCCCCGGTGGTTCGACGGCCCGCCGAGCGCGTAGCGGCGGGTGATGGGGCTCTGATCGCCGTCGAAGGGTTCGAGCCAGCCGACGAGGCCGCGCGCGGCCAGCACCGCGTGCGCCGCGAGCGGGAAGAAGGCCCGCGCTTCGGGCGTGACCTTGACGTAGTGGTAACCGGTCGACGTCAGCGGCACCCCCTGCTCGCCGCTGACCGCCAGGTAGACCCCCGACCGGGAGACGATCGGATTGTCGCGCAGATCGAGCTGCACGAACTCCTCGAAAAAGTTGAGGCGGTAGGGGTTCTGGAATCCGAAGAATCGATTCCTCGGATCGTCGAATACCTCTTCGTTGACGTTGAAGAAGTTCAGGTATTGCAGGTTCCATGACCCGCCGGCCAGCACGCGCCCGCGGAAGAAGGGGCGGTCGAAGCCGAGCTGCGTGCGTGGACCGTAGTACTGATAGCCCACCGCGATGCCCAGGTCGTAGCCCACCAGTGCCTCGCCCGAGATCTGGCTGCCGAAGAGATCGGGCTGGCGCAGCTGCGCGTCGGTGTCGCCGGCCAGGCCGGCGCGCTCGATCTCGGTGACGCCGGGGATCACGACGTAGGCCGGCGTGATCCGCAGCCGGAGCTTGCGCAGGCCGCCCAGGAAATCGTCGATGCTCCACTCGCCGCGCAGGCGAACCTCCTGGCGCTGCCGCTCGACCGCCACGCCGCCCCCCAGCCTCAGCTCGCGCAGCTTCCCCGACAGCAAGGTGATGCGCACGTCGGCGCTGGGTGCGGGCGGACCCAGCAGCTCGAGGTGAACCGTCGAGAAGACCCCGAGATCGTAGATCCGCGCCCGCGTGCGCTCCAGGTCGCGCGGGTCGTAGCGATCGCCGGGGCTCCAGCTCACGCGGTTCTGCACCACGCGCGCCGGGATCGAGCCGTTCCCGACCACCTCGGTCTGGCCCATGCGGACCTCGGGACCGGGCTGGCAGCGCAGCTCGACGGCGGCGGCGTGGCGATCGCGGTCGACCTCGATCTGCTCGCCCACGACCGCGTGGGCGTACCCGTGCAGGACCAGCCGGTGCTGCAGCGCCGCCGCCAGGTCGGTGACCTTCTCGACGTCCACGATCGCGCCCTCGCTCACGCCGCGCTCGTGCGCCATCGCGCGCGCGCCGGGCTCTTCCTGCGCCGGGAAGTCCAGCCAGCGCGTTCGCTCGATCTGGGTGGGCGCGTTCTCCTGCACATGAATCACGATCTCCAGCGCGCCGTCGTCTCGCGCGTGCAACTCGGGCGGGCCGACGCGCGCGTCGAAATAGCCGCGATCGGCGTAAAAGGCGGCGATCCGCCGGAGGTCGAGCGCCAGCGCCGCCGGGTCGAACCACTGCTTGCGGGCGAACGGCCACCATCCGGTCGACTGGGTGGCCAGCCTGGACCGGATGGTGCCGGCCGAGAAGGCGTGGGCGCCGTCGATGATCAGGTCACGCACCCACTGCCCGCCGTGGAGCTCACCGCCTCCCGCCCGCGCACCGCCGTCGCCATTGCCGCCGGCGTGGGCGTCGGCGTCGGCGTGGACGTCCGAGTCCGCCTCCGCGTGGCCTACGCAAAGCAGCGAGGGAGCGCAAAGACCGATACCGAAGGCATAGAGGTGCACGATCGTCAGGTGCCGTCGCCGAGCTGCCCCGTGCACCCACCCTCCTTCCTTCCGCAACTAAACTAAGCACGGGACGCGGTCTCCAATCGGCGGCTTCCTTCGCGGGCGCGGAGCTTTAGGTTGGCTGCGGAATGTCCGGGCCGAGCCAGGTCCCTTCCCTCCGCCCGTGGCGGCGCGCGCGCGCCGCGCTGATCGCGCGCGCGCGCGCGGTGCTGCAGCGCGATCGCGCCCGACCTGCGCGGCCCGCGCGCGCTGGGGAACCGCGCGCTCCGGATCGTCATCCTGGTCGTGCGGGGGATCCTCGAGCACCGGCTGGGATTGCAAGGGGCGGCCCTCACCTACTACACCGTATTTGCCGCCGTCCCGATGCTGGTGGTCGCCCTCCGGATCCTCCAGCTGATGGACTTCCTTCCCGCGGTCGAGCCCGAACGACTGGCGGTCAGCACCGACGGCCTCACCAGCAATCAGCTGCTGCAGGGGGCGCTGCGCTCGATCCTCGAGACCGTCGACAAGACCAGCGAGCTGACCAGCGGCGTGGTCGGGTTGGCTGCGCTGCTGTTCGCGGTCAGCAAGATGTTCGGCTACACCGAGCGCGCGCTGCACATCATCGCCGCCTCGGGGCAACGCACACCCCGGTTCTCGCGGCTGCTCGGCTACGTCGCGCTGCTGCTGATGCCTCCCGTGGTGCTGGCGATGTCGGGGGTGCTGCTGGCGCTGTTCACCCGATCGCTCGGCCGCGGGCTCTCGGGCTGGCTGGGATCGATCCCCGGCATCGAGATCGCCGCCGGGTTCGTGCTCGGGTTTGGCGTCCTGTGGCTGGCGGTCACGATCTTCTACGCCGCTGCGGTGCGCGCCCGGATCCCATTCTCCTCGGCAGCGGTGGGCGGGGCGCTGGCGGCGCTGGCGCTGATGGTGGTGCTCTGGGTGTTCACCGCCTTTCAGATCGGCGTCGCGCAATCGCGCACGATCGGCACCGGATTCCTCGCGGTGCCGGTTTTTCTGCTATGGGTCTTCTCGTCCTGGTACGCGGTGCTGGTCGGCGCCGAGATCGCGGTCGCGCACCGGATCGATCGGGTGCTGCTCCACGGCGCCGCCGCCTTCCGGCTCGACGCCGTCGGCCAGCGCGAGGCCGGGGTTGCGATCATGGTGCGGCTGACCCGTGCGGCTCGGCGGCCGGCGCGATCAGGCGCGATCGTGTCGGAAGACCAGCTGGCGCGGGCGCTGCGGCTGCCCCCGCACCTGATCGGCGAGCTTGCCCTGCGGCTCGGCCAGCGAGGATTGCTGGCGGAAGAGCCGCGCGGATACGCGCTCCGGTGCGACCCCGACCGAACCACCCTCGCCGCCGTGATCGACGCGCTGGAGCGCGACCCGGCGCTGGCGGCGCTGCACGACGAGCTGGCCGACCCCTCCGGTCTTGCCTCCGGTCTTGCCCCCGGTCTTGCCTCGGACCTTGGCGGACAGCAGGGCGGCCGGTCGCGCGACGACGGATCGAACGGCGAAGTCGACGGCCCGACGCTGCGCGAGCTGGCGGACCGCGGCCCGCCAGCTCCGGACAGGTGAACCCCAACCAGGTCAGACGTCAGGCGGCGGTCGTCGCGTGGCGCGACTGCTTGCCGCGGAAGAAGTGGAACGCCTCGGCGTCCATCAAGACGCCGAAGATGATCGCGTAGAAGCCAACCATCCAGACCAGCGCCAACCCGAACGCCGGCGACCTGAGCAGCATGACGCCAAACACGACCGACGCGAGGCCACCCATCCACAGCAACCAGGTGGAGGCGCCGGTAGTGCGCTTGACCGAGACCCCGGTTCCGATCTCGACCAGACCGACGACGATCGAGCGCGCGGCGATCAGCACCAACAGCAGAAACATCATCGAGGTCGGGCGCGTGAAGGCCCATAGCCCGACGACGACGCTGAGCAGACCTTCGAGCAGGTAAGGCCACCAGCTTCGCCCGCGCTGGCTGGAGTGGAAGGTGGCCACCAGCGTGAAGACGCCGTCGAAGAACAGATAGGCCCCGAGCATCGCTACGAATAGCGACATCGTCATCGCCGGTCGGGTCAAGATGAAGATCCCGAGCAGGATCGCCAGCCCACCCCGTGCGGCGATGGCCCACCAGGACCGTCTGAGCAGGGCGTCGGCGCCCGTCAACCCGTCATCCTTCGTTCGCACGATTCCGCGGCCACCTCGATCGTCTGAGCTCATGATGGGGCCTCCCGTTTTCGCCTGTATCTCCTGTCACCAATGTGGGGCATGGTCCCGAGGGCACAAGGCGACGTCAGCGCATGACCTGACCGGACCGGCCCCGAACCGGCCTCAGCCGGGATCAGAGCACGGCCACGGCGCCACCCTTTCGTGACATTTTCGTGGCTGGGGCGGCGCGATCATCATCGCAGGTGCTGGGGTATCGCTCTTGCACTGTCGCATCGGTGGTGAAGCTCGCGCGCCCAGGTCCGATCCCCACCGGCGTGGTTCGCCGTTTCACCCGGGGAAAAGAGCAACCGCGCGGCGTGGTCTGGTTCGGCGCCCGCTCGTTCTGGGGGCATCTGCGCCACCTGATCTCCGCCGGGATCGCCTCCGAGAACATCGACTCGCGCGACTGGATGAGGCCCGACCCGCCCGGCGTGCTCGCGGCGCGCATCGTGGAGACGCTCGGCGATGAGACGCCGGGCCAGCAGAAGCCGGGCGAGTCCCTGGGCGGCGATCCCGCGCGGGCGACCCTGGTCGAGGCGATCGGTCGCGACCTCTACATCGACTTCGTGGCCGACACCGGCGACGACGTGGCGGTGAGCCGGGCGGTGGCGCGCCTGGTCTTCTCCCCCTTCGAGCTTCCCGATCCGGATCGGCCTGGACAGTGGTTGACCGCTCCGCGGGGCGACATTCTGTTCTTCGGCGGCGACACCGCGTATCCGGTGGCGACCGCGCAAGAGATCCTGAACCGGGTGATCGTCCCCTGGAATCAGGTGCTGCAAGGGCTGCCCGAGGACGGGCGGCGCCGCGTCCTGCTCGGCATTCCCGGCAACCACGACTGGTACGACGGCCTCGACGGCTTCGGCCGCATGTTCCAGCGCCCCCCGCCCGGAGAGGAGGCGCGACCGCGCGTGGCGCCGCTGTCGCATCTGATGATCCAGCACTACGCCGACTGGGCGCGCGAGTTCGTGCGGGGCGGTACGGTCGACAAGCCCCCGACGCTGGCGCTGTCGGGCTACACGCCGGTGCAGAGCGCGAGCCACTTCGCGCTCCGACTCGCGCCCGACATCGACCTGCTGGCGGTCGATCGCCAGCTCACCGAGATCGACCCGCGCCAGGAGCAGTTCCTGCGCGAGCACTACCAGGCCCGCCCCGGCGCGGCCACCCTGGTCGTGCTGCCCGATCCCGTCTACCCCTTCGGCGAGCCGAGCCGCACCGGCACGCGGATGGTCGAGAACCTGCACCTCGATCTGGAGGAGCGTGAGACCTTCGTGCTGACCGGCGACATTCACCACTACGAGCGTCTCGAGCGCGGCAAGCTGCTGCACGTGATCGCGGGCGGCGGCGGCGCCTTCCTGCACCCGGCGCGGATCGCCAAGGGGGGCCTCGCGCGCACGACCACCTGGCCCGACGCCGCGCAGTCGCGCCGACTCCTGCGCGACGTCCCTTTGAAGCTGGCCTGCGGGCGCTCCGGCTACCTGCCGCACATGGCGCTGCTGGCGCTGCTGACACCGGCGGTCATGCTGGGCGGGCGCCTCTACGCGCGCGCGGGGCTGAGTATCCCGGTGACCATCGTGACCACCATCCTGCTCACCGGCGTCTTCGCGCTGATCGGCGGGTTCCCCCGCCGCAAGTCGGTGCTGCCGATCGCGCTGCTGGTCGCCGCCATGACGGCGCTGATTCCGATCGCGGCCTCGCTGCTGGTGCGCACGACGCTGGGGTATCTGGGGCGTCTGGGGCGATTGCCCATCCCCTTCCTGGTGCCGGGCGGGACGCTGTTGGTCGCGGTCTTCCTGGGCACGTTCCTGTTCGGCAGCTACCTCGCGCTGCTCACCTTGCTCGGCTTCGAGAACTTGCAGGCGCTCACCGCGCTCGATCACCCGGGGTTCAAGCACTTCGTGCGCCTGCGCGTGCGCGCCGACGGCCACGGCATCGACGGCTGGTGCATCGGCGTCACCGATCCGCTGGGCGCGGGCCAGCAGCCGGTGCTGGTCGACCACTTCGTCTGGCGCCCCTTCCGCGCGCGCGTCACATCATCGAACGCCGCAGCTCCACCAACATCAGATCCGCCTTCTCCAGCAGCTTGAAACCGACGCGCGGATACTCGAGGTCGAGGATCACCACCACCACCGACGACAGCACCGCCGCCACCACCAAGCGGTGGAAACCGTGGCGGTCACCGGTCCCGGCCAGCGCCATCCCGACCAGCAGCACGCCGACCAGCACCGCCCCGAACAGGAAGCCGACCACCAGCGGCGGCAAATGCGTCCCCAGCGACATCACCCGCGCGCCCGCGGCGTCACCGACCGCGTTCAGCCCGCTCAGCAGCAACGTCCGGTTGGGGGTGACGGTGGTCCCCTGCACCCCGACGGTCCAGGCTTCGCGCAACAACGCGCGGCTGATCTCCACCTGGCGCTGATATTCCGGGGGGTCGGGGATCACCTGATAGCTGCGAATGCGCGCGTCGGTGTAGCGCTGCAGCAGGGCTCGCAACCGAGGTTGGGCCTCGGGCTCCGCAAGGTCGACGCGCAGCCAGGCGGTGTCGATCGCGTTGACCTCGTCGAGGATCGTCTTGCGGCTGGCGTCGAGGCGCCCCGCGGCGTTCGAGAAGGAAAACGCCAGCACCAGGCCCATCAGGGGAAGTATCGCGGTGATGATCGGATTGATGGCCGAGCTGGGCGTCCGGTCGGTCGCCAGGCGGCGGGCCAGCCGCTCGCCGGCCTTGAGCATGACCAGCTGGGCGATGAACAGCGCGGGGCCGAGGAGCCAGATCCAGAGCGTGACCACTCGGTCACTTGTATTTCCGGGCGCGGCGCTCGCAAGCTACGGTTGATCTACTATTTGCGCCCCCAGCGCTCACACTGTGAGCGCCGCACGATCCCGCTTTCCGTGCCGCGCTCCTTCGACTAACGCTGTGGAGATGAGCCGCCTTCCTCCCGGAGCTCGCTGGCGTCTGCCCGCGACGATTCGTTACCTTCGCGATCCGTACGGCACGCTGCTCGCCGGCGCGCGAAGGTATGGCGATCCCTACAGCTTGCCCAGCGCTTTCGGGAAAATGGTCATCACCGGATCGCCCGCGGGCGCGCAGACGGTGTTCTCCGCCGATCCCAATACCTTCGTGGCCATCGGGGCGGACCTGCTGGGGCCGATCCTCGGCGAGGACAACCTCATTCTCCTCAGCGGAGACCGGCACAAGGCAATGCGCAAGCTTCAGGCGCCTCCGTTCCACGCCCACGCCATCTCGACGTATGGCCGCATCATCCTCGATGTCGCGAACGCGCACATCGCGAAGTGGCCGCGCGATCGCACGATCGACGTTCACCACACCATGCGACAGATCTCGCTCGATGTGATCCTCCAGGCCATGTTCGGCCGGTCTACCCCCGACCGGGCGGGCGACCTGGGTCGACAACCCCAATCGATTTCAAACCAACATTCCCGCGGAGTGGGTGTTCCTGTCGCGCTTTCAGTGGGGTCTGTTCGCGGTCCTGGCAAAGCTGCGCGCCGAGGTCAACTGGCGCCGACGTCTCCTCGACCTGGTCTACGAGCCCGGAAAGCCTCGCCCCGTCGCCGCATGACGACCACCGAAGCGCGCCCGCTGGATCAGCGCCGTGCGGTTCGCGTATGGTGGCGCCATGGCCTGGATCAAGGTGCCGCCGGAGAATCACCCGCTGTTTCACGCCGCGCTCCCGAAGGATCGGCGCGTGCAGACGATGCGCCTGTTCGGGGGAGTGGCCGCCAAGGTGAACGGCCACGTCTTCGCCGGGCTCTTCGGGCGATCGACGATTGTGCTTCTGCCCGAGCCGGAGCGCGCGGAGGCGCTCGCGCTCGAGGGCGCGGGGTTGTTCGACCCCATGGGCAACGGGCGCGTCATGAGCGACAAGGTGATGCTGCCCGAGGCGATCATGGACGACGAGCTCGAGCTGCGACGGTGGATCGACCGCGCCTTCCAGCACGCGGCTCTGTTGCCGCCCAAGCTCGCGGCAAAGAACGTCGCCGCAAAAAAGGTCGCCGCAAAAAAGAAGACGGCGTCGGCTGCATCACGAAGGGTCGATGCAAGACCGCGCAAGACCGCCGGGCGCAAGCAACGTAAGCGGGTCCGCTAGGCGATCGACAGACTGCCCCGCAAAAGGCACCCTCGGCTGAAGCGTCATTTCTTCTTCGACATCATGTCGCCGGCAAGCCGCACGAATACATGGTTGCCGTCGGTACTGATCCCGAACATCTGCCGCTCGACGCCGCCGCTGTCGTAGCGGAGCTCGATGTCGAAGCCGTCGAGCGCGTAGGTGCCAGCGGTCTCGCCGGGCGCGCGGCCGCGCGTGCGCGTGCTGCCACCAACGTTGTTGCCGCTGACCGTCGCGCGACCGCCGCCGTTGCCGAAGGTCCCCGAGACGACGACTTCCCCGTCGGGACGAGCAAGGTTCCCGTTGGTCGTAAACGCCCCGCGGTTCGCAAGCTCGAACCGGCCGTCGGCGGTCAGCACGAGCGTCGTGCCGTTCCAGGTGCTGGCCGCGCCGACGGTGCCGGTCTTCGACCGCGACCAGGTCCCGGTGAGGCGTTCGCCACGTTTCGCGCCTCGCAGTACCGTCGCGCCGGTGACCGCTCGCCACTTCCCGTCGAACGCGACCTCGTACGAGGTGCCCTGCTTGCGCCACCTACAAAAGGCCTTGGGGTGCGCCGCGCGTTCGGCGGACGGGTCGAACCCGTCGAGGCTCCGCGGCACGCGGTCGGTGCACGTACCGTCGGCGAGCAACAAGTAGTCCTGCTCGCTCATCACCATGCTGTTCGCGGGAAACGCTTCATAGCGCATCTCGGTCTTCCACAGTAACGCGGTCACCCTCGTCGACGAAAACCTCGGCGGTGTGGGTACGACGTCACCAGCGGGCGTGGGGTTCGGCGCCAGCGCGGGTGCGGCGGTGGGCAGGACACCACTTGCCACACTCATGCCACGCTCGGTGATCTGAATGGAGTCGGCGCTAGCACGCAAGAAGGTCTCGAGATAGCTCCGCGCCGTCGAGCGAACCGAGGCGTCACCCGGGCTCTGCTGGGCGGAGACGGCCATCAGCATGCCGGTGATAGCCCAGGCTTCGTACATATCCTGCTTTTGCGCCATCGATGCGCTCGCGAATTCAGGCGTCGCGGCGAGCACGTCGCGCAGCTGCGTCACCAGCGCAGCGAACGCCGCGTCGGACACCTGCGTCCCGTGATAGGCGCCGTACGCCCCGGAGGCGTACATAGCCGCCGCGCTCGCCACGTCGTTGCTTGGCAATCGGTGCTTGTCCAGGGTCTGCTCGAAGACGGCGAGCATCTGGGTGTACACCTGCCGCATCTCGGGCCGCGCGCCGGCGAGGACCTCCGGCATCCTCGGGGTGCGCGGCGCGATTCGCGTCGTGGTCGGCGTGGCGTGCGGGAGCCGCGCGTTCAGCTGGCGAGCGTCGAGCGAGATCCCCACGGCGGGGTCGCCGGCGAACGCAGCCGACCCCACCGACACGACCAAGCCTGCGACCACCGCGACGAAGCGCCTCATTGCCGATACACGGAGTGGCTCCACAACCGGCGCATCGTAGCTGGTCTGGCAGAGCACCACCAGGAGCGCCTGCGCGCCCGCGGTCGCGCGCTTCCGCGTCCGGCACCCCGTCTTCAGCCGTGAGTTCGATCCACGCGCACACGTGACGACCCCGCCCTCAAGTAATGACCAGGGGTCCGATTGGCGTTCACCCGCATAGGGTCTGGAGTCCGACTGATATTTACGTCCGAGTCGTCTACCCGCGCCGGCGGCGTCTATGCATGTCCCTGGGCTAGAGCTTGTCTCGGGGGGATCGAGGACCACGTTCATTCGTGAGCCTGACAACCGACAGCAAAGGGGGACGCATCATGAAGACGAACTTCAGCCAGAGAACGTTCATGGCGGTGCCGCTGGTGCTCGCGCTGGCGGTTGCGGCGATGAGCTGCGCGTCGACCGAGATGACCAGCACCTGGACCGATCCGTCGGCCAAGGGGGCGTCGCTCTCCAAGGTCGCGGTCATCTGCTTGGCCAAGGATCCAGGCCTGCGGCAAATGGCCGAGAGCACGGCGGCCGCGAACCTCAAGGGGGCGGACGCGGTGCCGAGCTACCGGATCCTCGGCGACACCGACCTCAAGAATGGTGACGCGGTGAAGGCGAAGCTGGCGGCCCAGGGATTCCAGGCCGCGCTCGTCATGCGCGTCACCAGCATCAATGAACAGGTGACCGCGGTCAACGGCCCCTACGGTACCTTCGACGGCTACTACGCGTGGGCCGGCGCCGCCGCGTACGCCCCCGGCTATCTGGAAACGGACACCGTCGTCCACGTCGTCAGCAACCTCTACTCCCTGAACGATCAGAAGCTGATCTGGTCGGGTGTCAGCCAGACCTTCGATCCGTCCTCCGCGCACGAGTTCATGAACGACGTCTCGAAGGCGGTCGCGAAGTCGATCCAGAAGGATCACCTCATCCTCTGAGGTCCCGGCGGCGC
Source organism: uncultured Pseudomonadota bacterium (assembly GCA_963778795.1). GTDB lineage: Bacteria > Myxococcota_A > Polyangia > Fen-1088 > Fen-1088 > DASRQZ01. The sequence goes on from CAVZVU010000002.1 coordinate 405,852, forward strand.
GACCGGTCGACGCGACCGTGTTCGGCGTGTCGACTGGATCGTGGCCGGACCCGTCCGGGCACGGCCACGATGACGATCACGATGACGGGCTTTGATGGCCCGCGCGCGGCTCGGTCTGTGCGTATATTCAACCCCCATTGCACCTCATCGCTCGGACGCAGCAATAAGGGGGGAACCCGGTGGCATTTCATATTCAGCGCGGCGAGTCGCTGCACCATGCGATCAAGCGGATGGCGCAGGGCGAGCTCGACCAGGCCCGGGTGGCGCTCGAGACCGCTGGGCGAGACAGTAACCGGGGGCACCGCAACCGGATCGGGGTCCCCGGCGAATCCGTGCACGACCTGCGCATCGCGCTCAAGCGGACGCGCGCCCTGGCTCGGCTGGCGGCGCCCGCGGTGGGCCGGGCGGCGCACCGGGCGGATCGCGCGCTGCGCGCGCTGGCGCGCAAGCTGGGGCCGGTGCGCGACAGCCAGGTTTTGCTGCTTACGTTCAACCGGCTGCAAATCCGCTTGCGCGCAAGATCGCCAGGGGTGCCGGACAGCCGCAAGCTGACCGAGGCGCATCGGGCGCTGGCGGCGCTGCGACGGGAGGGCGCGGCCGCTCTCTCGATCGGCGCTGGCCGGGTCCTGGCGGCCAAGCTCGGCCGCGCGCGGCGAGAGGTGGCGCGCTGGGCGCCCGAAGAAGATCGCTGGCGAGCCCTGGCGCCGGGCCTGACCAAGGCCTACCGTCGCTGCCACCGCCGCATGCGGGTGGCCTACGCCCAGGAGACCCCCGCCGCCTTTCACGCCTGGCGGCGCGCGATCAAGTACCACCGCTACCAGGTGCAGGCGCTCGCGCCGCTTTGGCCCGAGGAGCTCGAGGCTCGGCAGGGAGATCTGGCGAAGCTCAGCGACCTGCTGGGCGAGCAGCATGACCTGGCGCTGCTGGCCGATACCCTGCGTGAACAACGGGTCTGCACGGGCGATGACCCGTCTCCGTCTCCGTCTCCGTCTCCCTCTTGCCGCCAACTCCTGGCAGCGCTCGAGACCTGGCAACGCGAGCTGCGCGCGCTGGCTCGCCCGCTGGGGCAGCGGTTGTTCGCCGAGACGCCGGAGATCTGGGCGCGTGGTGTTCGGGCCCATTTTCACGCCTTTCGCCGCGAACCGCCCAGCATCGCCGCCGAAGTGAAGGCGACCGCGACCCGCTCGCGGCCGCCTTCACGCGCGCGCGCCTCCGCCCCGGCCTGATGTCGGCTTGGTTGGCGGTCAGGGAAACTGCCCGGTGGCGGCCAGCAGATCGAGGCGGACCTGTCGTTCGTTGTCCTCGGCGGCGGCGGCGGCGAGCTCGGTGTCCCGGGCCTGGCGTTCGGCGTCGATGACGTCGATGTTGGTGGTCGCCCCTTCGCTATAGCGGAGGTTGGCGATCTGCAGCGCTTCGCGCGCCAGCTTCTCGGCCAGCCCGGTCTCGCGCACGCGCGCCCCGGCCCGCGCGACCGCGTCGGCGCCGCGGCGGATCTCGGCGTTGCCCTGCCGGATCACGGCGTCGAGCTGCGTCGCCGCTTCGTCGAGACGCGCCTGTCGCTCGCGCAATTGCCCGTAGCGCAGGCCGCCCTCGAACAGGGGCAGCACCAGACGCAGCTGCGCCTGCCAGGCCCAGCGGGGCTGAAAGATCGTCGCGGGGGAATTGTATTGCGGATCGAAGGTGCCAATCAGAGAGGGCATGTAGTCGGTCCAGCTGTCGCGCACCTGGTGTCGCGCGGCCTCTTGACGCTCCGCCTGCGCCAGGATATCGGCGCGCAACCGATCGGGGCTCTCCTTCGTCGCCGGCAACGGAAAGCTCGGGACCTCCGCGGCGTCGATCGGACGGTCGCCGGCGACCAGCACGCCCAGCGCCTCCTCGGCGGCGATCAGGGCCACCTCGGCGTCGTTGACCAGGGCTTCGGCGGTGTGCCACTGCTGGCCGGCGCGCACGGCGTCGAGCCGGCTCACCGCGCCGCCGCTATATTGCTTCTCGGCGAAGGCGGCGTGCGCCCGCGCGGTATCGCGCGCATTCACGTCGGCGGCGATCACGCGGTGCTCGACGATCACCGTGAGGTACGCGTGCGCGACGGCGATCGCCACCCGCCGCGCGACCTCATCTCGGCTGAGGGTGGCGACCTTGCGGTTGTCGACCGCATGCGCCCACTCGGCCCAGCGCTCGGGAACGATCAGCGGCACCACCAGGCCACCGGCCGTGAATGTCTGATCGGCGCTTTGAATGTTCGTCCCCATGAAGACCCGCTCGCCGTCGATCCGCGTATAGGTGAAGTTGGGGATCAAGGTGGGGAGCGAAGCGGCGCGCACCTGGGCGACCAGCGCCGCCGCGCGCCGCACCTCATCGGCGGCCACCAGGGCGTCGGGATTGCGCGCGCGCGCCCGCGCCAGCGCCTCGGCCAGGGTGACCTTCTCGACCGGCGCGACCCGTTCCCGCTCTCCGTTGCCTGGCCGCTGGTCTGGCCTGGCGGTCTCCGCCCGCGCGGCGGCGGGGATCACCGCCAGCGCGACCGCCATCAGCGCTCCTCGGCTCGCCCGCGCGCGGGTCATGCACGGGCCGTGCTTTCCGACGCGGGCGCCGGCCCGGGCGCCGGCGCTGGCCCGGGCACGGGACGACGGCGTACGCGCTCGCGCGCGCGCGACATCATCAGGTAGAGCGCCGGCGTGAAGAACAGGTTCAGCACGGTCGACAGCAAGAGTCCGCCGAACAGCGCCGTGCCCATCGAGTGACGGCCGTTGGCGCCCGCGCCGCTGGCGAAGACCAGCGGCAGGACCCCCAGCAGGAACGCGAACGAGGTCATCAGGATCGGACGCAGGCGCAGCTGCGAGGCCTCGGTCACCGCCTCGACGGCGCTGGCGCCGCGGCCGCGCAGCTGCTCGGCGAACTCGACGATCAGGATCGCGTTCTTGCTGGCGAGCCCGATCAGCATCAGCAGGCCGATCTGGCAGAAGACGTCGTTGCTCAGGCCGCGCAACCGCTGCGCGACCAGCGCGCCCAGCAGCGCCAGCGGGACGGCCAGGATGATGATGAACGGCAGCGCGAAGCTCTCGTACTGCGCCGACAGCACCAGGAACACGAAGGTGAGCCCGAGGACGAAGATCACCAGCGTCTGCCGCCCGGCGCGCACCTCCTCCCAGGAGAGCCCCGACCACTCGTAGCCGAGGCCGGGCGGCAGCACGGAGGCGGCAGCCGTCCATCGCCCGGATCGCCTCGCCGCTGGAGACACCGGGCGCGGCCGCACCCAGCAGCTCGACGGAGCGGAGCAGGTTGTAGTGGCTGATGACCGGGGGCGCGGTGGTCGCCTTCACCCGGACGAAGTTGTCGAGCGCGACCAGGCCGCTGGCGGTCGGTGCGACCACCGATGCGGTGGCGCTGTCGGTCGCCCGGGGCACCAGGCTCTGCGGGCGCACGTAGAACTGGCCGATGTCGCGAGGCTGCCCGCGAAACGGCGCCGCGGCCTGCACGTAAACCCGGTAGGACCGGTTGTTGAAATCGAAGTCGTTGACGTACTGCGAGCCGAGGTAAACGCCGAGCGCATCGTTGATCTGGGTGATCGGCACCGAGGTGCTCTTGGCCTTTTCGCGGTCGATGGTGACCGACAGCTGGGGATCGTCGACGCTGAAGGTCGAGAAGAGCCCGCGGATGCGCCCGCCATGCATCGCCTCGGCGGTCAGCTGCTCGGCCGCGCTGGCCAGCGCCGCGAACTCGGTGCCGCCCGCCTGATCGATGAGCTCGAAGGTGAACCCGCCGGTCGACCCCTGCCCCTGGATCGGCGGCGGCAAGAAGGGGATCGCGATCGCCCCCGGGACGCTGCCGAGCCGCATCTGCATGTCGGCCACCACCGCCGCCGACGAGTGCTGGTCACCTTCGCGCCCCTTGATGGGGGTCAGGGTGACGAAGATGACCGCGCGGTTGGCGCCATTTCCAGCGAAGTTGAAGCCGATGACGGTGAAGGTGTCCTGCACCTCGGAGCGCGCGCGCAGCTTGCTCTCGATCTGCTTGGAGACGCCGGTCATGTAGTCGACCGAGGCCCCCTGCGGGCCCAGGAGCTGAACGATGAAGTAGTTCTGGTCCTCGTCGGGCACGAAGCCGCTCGGCACGATGCGGAAGACCAGGAACGTCAGCACCAGACCGGCGACGAAGGCGCCGCCGGTCAGGGCCAGGTGACCGAGCAACCAGCAGACCGCGCGCCGGTAGTGCACGCGGGTCGCCGCCATGCCGCGGTTGAACCAACGGAAGAGAAAGAATCGCGACTCGCCCTCGCGTGGGGGGCGCATCAGCAACGCCGACAACGCCGGCGACAGCGTCAGCGCGTTGAAGGCGGAGATCGCCACCGAGAACGCGATGGTCAGCGAGAACTGCCGGTAGAGGCGCCCGGTGGTGCCCGAGATGAACGCGACCGGCACGAAGACCGCGATCAGCACCAGCGAGGTGGCGATGACCGCGCCGGCCACCTCGCCCATCGCGCTCTCGGCGGCGGCGTGCGCGTCGCCGCGCCGCTCGCTCAGGTTGCGGGAGATGTTCTCGACCACCACGATCGCGTCGTCGACCACCAACCCGGTCGCCAGCACGATGCCGAACAAAGTGAGCGTGTTGATCGAGAACCCGAAGGCCTTGATGAACGCGAAGGTGCCGACCAGCGACACCGGGATCGTGACCGCCGGGATCACCGTGGCGCGCCAGTCCTGCAGGAACAGGAAGATCACCAGGATGACCAGGATGATCGCCTCGAAGAGGGTCTTCATCACCTCGCCGATCGAGGCGCGCACGGCGTCGGTTGGATTGAAGGCGATCTTGTGCTTCATCGACGGCGGGAAGGCGGCTGCCAGCTTCTCGAGCTGCGCCCGGACCTGCGCCTCCAGCTGCAGGGTGTTGGCGTCGGGCAGCTGGAAGATCCCGATGCCGACCGCGTCGTGCCCGTTGAAGCGGAGGTTCACCGAGTAATCCTCGGCGCCCAGCTCGGCCCGGCCGACGTCGCCCAGCAGCACCAGCGAGCTTGCGTCTCCGCCGCCGCGCTTGATGATCAGCCGTTCGAACTGGCGCGGATCGTTGAGACGGCCGGCGGCGTTCACGCTGATCTGAAAGGTCTGCCCGGGCGCGGCGGGGGGCTGGCCGACCTGGCCGGCTGCGATGTTCGCGTTCTGCTCGCGCAGCGCCGCCACCACCTCGGTCGCCGTCAAGCCGCGCGCCGCCAGCTTCACTGGATCCAACCACAGGCGCATGGCGTAGCGGCGCTCGCCGAAGATGCGCACCTCGGCCACGCCGGGCAGGCGCCGGATGGGGTCGCGCACGTAGATGTCGAGATAGTTGCTGATGAAGGTGTTGCTGAGCGAGCCGTCGTCCGAAAAGAAGCCGACGCCCATCACGATCGCCGCCGTGGTCTTGGTGATGGTCACCCCGGTGTTCTTGACCTCGGTCGGCAAGCGCGGCAGCGCGGTGTTGACGCGGTTCTGTACATCGACGGCCGCCAGGTCCTTGTCGCGGTCGATGTCGAAGGTGATGGTGATGACGCTGGTGCCGTCGTTCCCGCTGGTGGAGCTGACATAGCGCATGCCCTCGGCGCCGTTCACCTGCTGCTCGATCGGTGTCGTGACCGCCGCCTCGACGATGCGCGCGCTGGCACCGACGTAGTTGCTCTGCACCGTCACCTGGGGCGGCGCAAGCTCTGGATACTGCGCGATGGGCAGGGTCGTGACGCTGACCGCGCCGAGGAGAACGATCAAGATCGCGCACACCGAGGCGAAGACCGGACGCCGGATGAAGAAGTTGACGAACAAGGTGACTACCCGCCGGCGCGGCTGCCGCCGCTTGCCGCGACGACCCGCGCCCCGGGGCGCAACTTCTGTACTCCGGAGGCCACGATCGTGTCGCCCACCGCCAGACCATGCAGCACCGGATAGCTCTGGCCCTGGATCGGCCCGACCTGCACGGCGCGCTGCTCGACGGCCAGCCCACCATCGGCGGTCGGCTTCACGACCCAGGCAAAGGACTGGCCGTTTCGGTTCTGCACCGCCAGCACCGGCACGACCGGTCCTTGCCGCTCGGCCCAGATGACCCGCGCGCGCGTGAACTGCGACGCGCGCAGGTGACCCGACGGGTTGTGAACCCGGGACTTGATCAGCACGGTCTGCGTCTCGGACTCGGCGCGCGGCGAGACGAACGTCACCTCGCTGGTCGCGAGGACGTTGCCGGCGGCGTCGATCATCTCGACCGGCATCCCCGGCTTCAACGTCGCGGCCCGCTCGAGCGGCACCTCGACGTACGCCTCCAGCAGGTGGTTGTCGTCCAGCGTCGTCAGCAGGGTCTGCGGCGCCACGTAGTCACCGACGCGGACTGGAATATCGCCGACGGTGCCGTCCACCGCGGCGGTCACCTCGTAGTAACGAAGCTCGACCGCCTGCACGCGCACCTGCGCGTCCGACGAGCTGGTGTTGGCCTCCGCCTGGTGGAGCGCGCTGCGCGCCTGGTCGAGCTCCTGGCGGCTGGCGCCCCCGCCGGCATAGAGCCGCTGGGTACGAGCGAATTGCTGCCGCCAGTAGGCCAGCGACGCCTCGGCGGCCTGGCTCACCGCCTGCTGACTATGAACCGCCGCTTGCTGTCGCCGCGGATCGATCAGCATCAGCGGCGCGCCCGAGGCCACCCGATCGCCCGAGACGACGTTGATCCGCATGATGTGCCCCGTGACCTGGGGCTGGACGCGCACCGAATGGCGCGAGATCAAGCGTCGCCACGTACTCGCTGGAATCGCGCTGCGGCGCCGCCCGGACCTGTTCCATCTCGACGGGCACCGGCGGTGGCCCGGCGGCTTTCAGCGGAGCCGCGTGGCCTCCGGTGCACGCCCCGACCGCCACCGCCAGCCCCAGCGCGATCGCGATTGATCCGGGAACGCGCAGGCAGCCGAGCGCCGCGACCGATTGAGCATGCTTGTACACGTTGTCCGACGCCGGACCAAGCTAGGACGATCCTGGCGCTCGACAAGCGGGGACTTGCCCCGATGCCGAGCGCCAGATGTTGTGCTGAAGCGCGCGACTGTGATGGCAGGCGCGACTATGGGAACGAACACTCGGCCGAGCAGAAGCTTGATTGGCACGACGCCAGGTTCACGGCTCGGCCTAACGGAAAGTTGGGGTCGATGAATCTCAGATTGATGAGCGACGCATTGTAGTCGGTCAGCCTGGCCGCTGCTTGAAACTGGTCGACACAGGGGCCATTGGCCTTGTCATTGCCTGAATCGATCGTCACGCAATTCGGCAACGTTCTATTCCCGCACCAGCAGGCCGTTGGATCGCCCGCATTGGTGCACCTGTTTTGAACGATGCAAGTGTATAGAGACAGGCACAGCGCCTTGTCCGTGGCGTCGACGATCGCATCGCAGCCACTGAACTCCGGTGAGCAGTTGAAGCATCCATCGGCGGTGTTGCTGCATGCCGGGGACTCCGGACCGAACGTACAGAGGTTACACGCCGTAGGCCCGCCGTCGTTTCCCGGCCCGCCGTCGCCGCTCATGCCACCCGCGCCACCCGCGCCACCCGCGCCACCCGCGCCACCGTCGGTGCCGGTCGTCGGCTCGCACAGGCCGTAGGTCTTTCCGCTGCCAACGCAGGTCCCGCCGGACGGGCACGGCTGGTTGACGAGGGAGCTGGGGCACAGCGCGACGCACACCGGGCCGGCGCCCAGATCGAAGCACGAGGCATTGGCCCCGCAGGCCGTGGGCCCCGAGCAGGCCGCGCCCAGCGCCAGCGCGCCAGTCGTCACGCATCCCGGAGCGGCGCCGGTGAGATCAAAGGGCGGACACCAGCGCCCACTGCCACAGGTGGTGCCGAATGGCTGGCACGCGAGAGGGGTCTCCGTGACCTGGATGGTCGCGACGAGGCCGCCGCTGCCGGTGGTCACCACGACCGCGTCGGTCTGGAACTGAAACGTCAAGGTGGTGGTGGTTCCGCTGAAGATCGAAAACGGCACGTAGTTTTGCAGCAGCTGCGACCGGACCGCGTTCCAGTTCCCGGCCCCGTCATCCTGCTCCAACGTGGGGTTGCTATATACGCTCGCGGTGTAGCTTCCCGTCGGGAGGGTCGCCGTCAGCACAGCGTCAGATCCCGTTCCGTTGTCCGTCAGGTAATTGCTGTAGTTCGAGCTCGATCCGAAAATGCTGATACTGAAGTTGCGCACCCGGTACTTGTGACCGTTGGTCGTCGCGGTCAGCGGCAGGCTTACCGTCCCCACAAGGTCCGGCGGGCCAGAAGGTGCTTGGTGGCAGCTGAACGTGCTCAAGGCTCCTATCAACAATGCGTATCTCGCGAACGACTCTGGTTTCAGAAACGATGCGCTGGTCATTTACGGCCTCCCCGTTTGATTTCCGATGCCCTTCCAACAGCCCGGGCCATCAACAATTCAACGGATAGTCGCACCCCGTCCTGTGCCAGCGCCGAAACGAGTGTGGAACATCTCTCTGTGAATTGGGCCTCGCTCAGACTCGTGGTATTCGGAGGGATGCTCTCCTCATGTCGGCACGTCCTGACCGCGACGGCGCTCTTTGCTGCGCTGTCGGCGGCTCACGTAGCCAGGTCGCAACCGGTCGAGCCGCTGCAGCACGTCCGCCCCGCCGCACCGCCGGCTCCCCCCGACGTGGCCGAGGCGCCGGCTCAAGCGACGAAGACCGCGACCGGGTTGGCCTGGAGGGTCCTGTCGAAAGGGCAAGGAACCGAGCACCCCGGTCCCCACGACAAGGTGAACGTCAACTTCACGGGATGGACGGCGGAGGGCGAGGTCATCGACAGCTCGATCCCCGATGAGGAGCCGCGGACGTTCTTGATGGACGACGTCATCGCGGGGCTGTCCGAGGGGCTGGCCACGATGGCGAAAGGGGAGAAACGCCGACTCTGGATCCCCGCCGCCCTCGCCAGCTCGGGGCGCCCCCGACGCCGCGGACCGGCTGGGCCGTCCGTGTTCGACGTCGAGCTCGTCGACTTCGTGAAGATGCCCGATCCGATCCCGGTGCCCGAGGACGTCGACGCGCCTCCGGCGGAGGCCAAACGCACCCCCTCGGGGCTGGCCTACAAGTTTCTCAAACACGGCAAAGGGAAGGATCACCCGACGGCCCACAGCACCGTCGAGGTTCATTACAGCGGTTGGACCCGCGACGGACATTTGTTCGACAGCTCCGTGCGCCGAGGCAAATCGATCAGCTTCGCCCTTGGACGGCGTCATCAAGGGATGGACCGAGGGCGTGCAATTGATGGTGGTCGGCGACAAGGCCCGCTTCTGGATCCCCGGCGCGCTCGCCTACGGAGACGCCCCGGCACGCCCGGGAGCACCCGCAGGTCCGCTGGTGTTCGACGTCGAGTTGTTGTCGATCCGATGATTGACCGCCGAGTCAAGACCCCACCCGTTGATGGGCCGTTCGAGGAATCTCAACTGAGAGTGATTGACAACAGTCAATACCATCCACAAAGACGCCGGACGAATGCGCCGGCACCGCCCCATATCCCGACTCACCGGCTGGTTTCCCCGTCTGTTCCTGGGCGCGCTGATCCTGTGCGGCTTGCTGGCGGCCGCCCCGCGCCGGGCGGGCGCGCAGGACGAAGCGGCGAGTCCCGAAGCCGCTCCGAATACGACCGCGGGTGAGTTCACGCCGGGCGCCGGCTTCACGATCATCAAGACCGACCGGGGCACCCTGAACATCAGCCTGTACGGCCTCGCGCGCTACCTGAACCAGCTGCCCCCGAACGACGAGTTCGTCGATCACCTTGGCCGCACGCAGATCGCCAAGACGCGCAACGACATCAACTGGCACCGCACGTTCGTCTGGCTGTCCGGCTTTTTCATGAACCCGGCGTTGCGCTACACGGTCAGCATCTGGTCGCTGCCGACCACGCAGCAGACGCTGGTGTTCGGGAACCTACGCTACAAGTTTGGCCGGGCGCTCGAGGTGGCCACGGGGATCGGGCCGAACCTGGGCTCTCGTTCGATGCAGGGCCCGTGGCCTTACTTCCTGGGAACCGACCGTCAAATGGCGGATGACTTCTTCCGGCCGGGGTTCACCAGCAGCTTCTGGGTCTCGGGCGAGCCGCTGGCGCGCTTCTTCTACAACCTGTCCGTCGGCAACAACATCAGCCAGCTCGGCGTGCCGGCCGCCATCGACACCCGGCAGCTCACGACCAGCGCGAGCTTCTGGTGGATGCCCACGACGGGTGAGTTCGGCCCGCGCGGCGGCTACGGCGACTTCGAGGAGCACCAGAAGGTGGCGACGCGCTTCGGCGTGTCCATGGTGCGCGCGCGGGAGAGCCGGTACAGCGACCTCGGTACGTCGGTGGCCGGAACCCAGATCCACCTGTCCGACGGCCTGCTGCTGTTCGAAACGGGCGCGCTCGCCGACGGCGTCACTGTGCTGGATGCCACCTACGGCCTGATCGCGACCGACGCCGGCGTGAAGTATCACGGGTTCCACCTGCAGACCGAGTACTACTTCCGCTGGCTGTGGAACTTCAACGCCAACGGGCCCCTCCCGCTGACGTCGCTCTTCGATCAGGGGTTCTACGTGCAGGCCTCGCAGATGGTGGTGCGCAACTTCCTCTGCCTCTACGGCGTCATGTCGCTGGTCCTCGACGAGTTCCGCCGCCGGCCGTGGGAGGCCTCGGGCGGCGTGAACTACTACCCGTTCGCGACCCGGAGCTGGCGGCTCAACCTCCACTTCATCTACGTGCGCGAGTCGCCGGCCGGATCAGCCTTCGGCTACTACGTCGGCGGGCAGACCGGCCCGACGATCTCGCTCGCAACGGACTTCCTGCTCTAGACGACCCCGGTAACTCGAGGCGCTCGTACTCCTGAGAGCAGCGAAGCCGTTCTTGCCAAGAGAGGCGACGGTGGCGTTCTCACGCGACGGTTCGCTGACTGGAGAGGCGGTTGCCGCCCAAGGCCAATGCCGCTCGGTTAAACGCCAAGACGCCAGGACGCCACGGTCCGGACTCTTGAAAATCCGGACTCTGGCGTCTCTGGCGTCGTGGCGTTTGGCCCTATCCGACCAGCTTTGCGCCTACGGCACCGACGCGCCGAACCGCTGCCCGTCCTTGGTGAACACGATCAGGGTGTCCGTCTGGTCCGGCGCATAGGCGCCGGCGATCATCGGCGAGCTGGACTTGAACCCGGTGAGCGGAATGGCCTGCCAGGTCGCCGCGCAGTCGCTCGTCTTCATGAGCTCCGTCGGTCCCGTCTGCACCACCCAGGTGCAGGGGTGAGACGGATGGGTGAAGACCAGCTTGGTGCCGCCCGGGATCACGTTCGTGATCTCCTCGCCCGCGCTGAAGTCCGCGGCGTCCCGCCACAGGCGCTGCTCGCTGCTCAGGTCTTGTCCGTTGACGAACAGCGCCCACTGCCCATCGGCGCTGAATCGGAACGAGCGGCCGCCGATCGGGCGAGGCAGCAGCAGCAGCAGGGTTGAAAGAAACCGCGGTGTGTCTAAAGTCGCGATCAAAGTCATGGCGGCCGGTGCGAACGATAGTGGGAGCCGCGAGAGTCGCGAGCCGATCGGTGGAACGGCGGGGGGGCTGCGTCTGCTCTCTCTCGACGGGCTGGAGGCGTTGCTGGCCGCCCTGCGTGCCGACGGCTACCGGCTGCTGGGTCCTCGGGTGCGCGACGGCGCGATCGTCCATGACGACATCTCCGGCATCGCCGACCTGCCCGCCGGCTGGGGCGAGGAGCAGGAGGCTGGGCGTTACCGCCTGGTCCGCCGCGAAGACCAGCGCCTGTTCGGCTTTTCCGTCGGACCGCAGTCGTGGAAGCCGTCCTTCTTCGCGCCGCGCGTGCGCTTGACCCGCCTTCGGCGCAAAGGTGAAAGCTTCGAGGCCGACCCGCTGGAACCCGAGGCGCCCCGCGTCGCCTTGATCGGCGCGCGCGCCTGCGATCTTGCCGCCATCGCCGTCCAGGATCGGACCTTCGTCGCCGGACCGCTGCGGGAGCCGGACTACGTCGCCCGCCGGCGAGACGTCTTCGTGGTAGGCGTCAACTGCGGTCAGGCCGGAGGAACCTGCTTCTGTGTTTCCATGAACACCGGCCCTCGCGTCACCCAGGGTCACGATCTGGTCCTCACCGAGCTCGACGCCCCGCACCGGTTCGTGGTCGAGGCGGGGAGCGACCGGGGCCTCGCGCTTCTCGATCGGCTGGCCGCGGCCGCGGCGATCGATGGCGATCGGGCCGCCGCCGATCGGATCTGCGAGGCCACCGCCCGATCGATGGGCCGTACCCTGGACACGGGCGGAATCAAGGAGCTGCTCTATCGCAATCAGGAACATCCCCGGTGGGACGATGTGGCGGCGCGCTGTCTCGGCTGCACCAACTGCACGATGGCCTGCCCGACCTGTTTCTGCAGCACCGTCGAGGATGTCAGCGATCTCGACGGCCAGACAGCGGAGCGCTGGCGGCGCTGGGACTCGTGCTTCACGATGGGGCACTCGTACGTCCACGGCGGCAGCATCCGGGTGTCGACCAAGTCCCGCTATCGGCAGTGGCTGACCCACAAGCTGGCGAGCTGGATCGATCAGTTCGGCACTTCGGGTTGCGTCGGCTGCGGCCGCTGCATCACCTGGTGTCCGGTCGGCATCGACATCACCGAGGAGGTGGCGGCGATCCGCGCCAGCGACGGAACAGGGGCGGCGGCCGGCACCGATGCCGTCAGAAGCGCGGCTTCCTCATGATCGTGCCCACCGGCGACGACATCGCAGAGCTGCGCGCGCACCCCTTCGGACGCGTGCTCACCGAACCACAGCTCGAGCGCCTGTTTCGTTGCGCCACCGTGCTCGATGTTCCGGCCGGCGGTTTCATCTTCCGCGAAGACGCGCCCGCGGACGGTTTCTTCCTGATCCGCAGCGGCCAGATCGCGCTCGAGCAGCAGATCCCCGGGCGCGGCACCGCCCAGATGGAGACCCTGCGGAGCGGCGACGTCCTCGGGTTCTCCTGGATGTTCGGGCAGGGGCGCTGGACGCTGGACGCGCGCGCGGTCGAGCCGACGGAGCTGTTCGCGCTCGACGGCGTCTGCGTCCGCGAACAGATGCAGGCGGATCCGGCCCTCGGCCTGGCCATCGCGATGCAGCTCAATCATCAGCTCTACCTGCGTCTGGAACGCGTGCGCATGCAGAGCCTCGACCTCTATCGGACCGGGTCATGAATCCCGCCGCCGTCGTCGACGTCGACGAGGGGCTGGTCCCCGTGCCGGTCCGCGTCCGCGCCGTCGAGAACGAGATCGCCGACGTGGTGACCCTGCGGCTGGAAGGGGCGGCGCCGCGGGGCGCGGTCGCCCCCGGCCAGTTCAACATGCTGTACGCGTTTGGCGTGGGCGAAGCGGCGATCTCGGTGAGCGGCGATCCCGCCGCGCCCGACACCGTGCACACCGTGCGGGCGCTCGGCGCCGTGACGCGCGCCCTGTGCGCGCTCGCTCCCGGTCAGGTGGTGGGGGTGCGCGGTCCCTTCGGACGGCCGTGGCCCGTCGAGGTTGCCGAAGGGGGCGATCTCCTGCTGATCGCCGGGGGGCTGGGGTTGGCGCCGCTGCGGCCGGTCGTCTATCACGCGCTTCGCCACCGCGACCGTTACCGGCGGGTGGTGGTCCTGGTCGGAGCGCGCTCCCCGGCGGACCTCCTGTTTGGCGACGAGCTCTCGGCGTGGAAGGGGGATCCGGCCTCCGGATTGGAGGTGCAGGTGATCGTGGATCGCGCGGGGGCCGACTGGAAGGGGCGGGTCGGGGTGGTCACGGAGCTGATCGATCAGGCAGTGCGGGATCCCGGGTCGACGTTCGCCTTCATCTGCGGGCCCGAGGCGATGATGCGGTTCTCGGTTCGGCCGCTGGCGCGCGCGGGGATCCCCGACGGGCGCATCTTCGTGTCGATGGAACGGAACATGAAATGCGCGGCCGGTTTCTGCGGCCACTGCCAGCTCGGCCCCCTGTTCTTGTGCAAGGACGGGCCGGTGTTTCCGTTCGAGCGCGTACGCCCCTGGTTCTACATGCGGGAGTGTTGACCATGCCCGACGGGCCAGAAAACCGCCGCCCGCGTCTGGGGCTGTTCAAGTTCGCGTCGTGCGACGGCTGCCAGCTGACGATGCTGGACCTGGAGGAGTCGCTGCTGGCCATCGCCGACGCCGTCGACATCGCCTATTTTCGCGAGGCCACCAGCAAGGAATCGGAGGGACCGTTCGATCTGACCTTGATCGACGGTTCGATCACCACCGCGCGCGACCGAGATCGGATCCGCGAGGTGCGCCAGCGCAGCCGCTTCCTGGTGTCGCTGGGGGCCTGCGCCACCACCGGCGGGATTCAGGCCCTGCGCAACTTCCGCGACGCCGACGAGATGCGGCGCATCGTCTACGCCACGCCCGAGTACATCGACACACTGGCGACGTCGACCGCCATCGCCGATCACGTCCCGGTCGACTTCGAGCTGCGCGGCTGTCCGCCCAACCGCCATCAGCTTCTGGAGGTGGTGAGCGCCTTCCTGAACCGGCGGACGCCGGCGATCTCCGCCCACAGCGTCTGCCTCGAGTGCAAGCTGCGCGGGAACGTGTGCGTGATGGTGACGGGGACGCCCTGCCTGGGTCCGGTCACGCACGCCGGCTGCGGCGCGATCTGCCCCGCCTATGCCCGCGGTTGTTACGGCTGCTTCGGCCCGATGGAGGCGCCCAACACCAGCTCGCTGGCCCAGGCATTCGCCGGCGCCGGAAAGACGCGCCAGGATCTCCTGCGCGTGTTCCGCACCTTCAACGCCAACGCGCCCGCCTTCCGCGAGGAAGCTCAGCGTCACGACGACGAGGTGTCGCGCCCGAACGAGCCGGGCCAGGCGCCAACGATGACGCCAGGGACGACACCATGACCGCCGGGCCCGGCGGTGGCGGCGGCCCGCGCACGATCCAGGTCGACGAGCTGGCCCGCGTCGAGGGAGAAGGGTCGCTCTTCATCAAGCTGGAGGGGGATCGCGCCACCGAGGTGCGGCTGGGGATCTTCGAGCCGCCGCGCTTCTTCGAGGCGCTGCTGCGCGGGCGCTCTCATCTGGAGGCCCCCGACATCACCTCGCGCATCTGCGGCATCTGCCCGGCCGCCTATCTGCTCAGCGCCTGTCACGCCATGGAGGACGCGCTGGGGATCCGGGTCGGCGGCGCGCTGCGCGACCTGCGGCGGCTGCTGTATTTCGGCGAATGGATCGAGAGCCACACGCTGCACGCGTTTCTGCTGCACGCGCCGGATTTCCTCGGATTCCCGGATGCGCTCACCATGGCCAAGACGCACGGCGATTGGGTCAGGAAGGGCCTTCGGATCAAGCGGGCCGGCAACGACGTCATGGAGCGGCTTGGCGGCCGGGAGATCCATCCCATCAATGTCAGGGTGGGCGGCTTTTACCGGGCGCCGGCGCGCGCCGAGCTGGAGGCGTTGCTCCCCGAGCTGCGCTGGGGCCGAGCGGCCGCCGAGGAGGCGGCCGAATGGGTCTGCGGCTTCTCTTACCCCGCGCTCGAGCGCGACTACGAATTCGTCTCGCTGCGCCACCCGAACGAATATCCGCTGTGCGAGGGGCGAGTGGTCTCGTCGTTCGGTCTGGACATCGACGTTCAGGACTACGAGCGCCACTTCGTCGAGCATCAGGTGCCCCACTCGAACGCGTTGCACTCGCGGGTGGTGGGCCGAGGCGCCTGCCTGAGCGGACCGCTCGCCCGCTTCAACCTCTGCTTCGATCAACTGTCGCCGGCGGTGCAGGCGCTGGCGGTCCGGCTGGGATTGACGCCGCCGATCAAGAACCCGTTTCGCGCCCTGCCCGTTCGCTTGCTGGAGGTGGTGCAGGCGTTCGAGGAATCGATCGCGATCATCGAGCGCTATCAACCGCCGGCCGCGCCCTTCGTCGATGCGCCCCTGCGCGCCGGGGTCGGTTGCGGCGGCACGGAGGCGCCGCGTGGGTTTCTATTCCACCGCTACGCGCTCGACGAGACGGGGACGATCCTCGATGCCCGCATCGTGCCTCCCACGTCGCGAAACCAGCTGGCCATCGAGGAAGACTTCTACGCGCTGGCGCCGCAGCTGGCCGCCCTGTCCGATGAAGGCGCAACCCACCGCGCGGAGCAGGCCATCCGCAATCACGACCCGTGCATCTCCTGCGCGACGCACTTCCTGAAGCTCCGGATGGAACGCGTATGACCCGATGTCACGCCTGTCATATAGTCGGGGTCGGGCAGCGGCTCGCGGGCGATGACGGTGTGGGACTGGCGGTGATCGATCACCTGCGGCGTTCGGCGCTGCCGCCCGAGATCACGATCGGCGAAGTGCGCGAGCCGAGCGCGCTGATACCGATGCTGGGCGATACGCAAGGCCGGCTGGTCATCGTGGATGCCGTGCTGGCGGATCCCCCCGGTCAGGTCTTCGATCTGGATGCCGACGCCCTGGAGGCGCGGGGCCTGGCGTCGGTCTCCAGCCACGGGCTGTCGGTGGGGCAGGCGCTGGCGCTCGCGCGCGCGACGATGTCAGAGACCGCCCCCGTTCCCGATGTGCGGGTCGTGGCGATCACCACCGCCCGCCCGGTTCGGGGTACGCAAGGGTTGTCGCCGGCCGTGGCCGCGTCCGTGCCCCGGGCGGCGCTTCTGGCCCTGGAGCTAGCCACGGAGAGGAAGATCTGAACATGCACGAGTCGTCGCTCGCCAAACAGATCGTGGAGATGGCCCTGGCCCGCGCGTCCGCCGAGGGGGCGCGCGTCGTTCGCCGCGTCGACGGGTGGGTGGCCGAGACCGAGAAGCTCTCGACCGACAGCCTGCGCATGCACTTCGATCGGCACGCCCGCGGGACCGCCGCGGAGGCGGCGGCGTTGAATCTCCGGCTGGTCCACGTCGAGGCGCGGTGCGACGGGTGCGGCCAGGACTATCCGCCGGACCACCATCTGCTCGTCTGCCCGCACTGCGGGCACGTCGGCGGCAAGCTGCTCGGACGGACCGGCGTCGGGCTCGAGAGCCTGGAAGTCGAGTAGATGCAGGACGACCGGGTGCGCGTGGCGATTCGCGTGAGCGGCCTCGTGCAGGGGGTTGGCTTTCGCCCCTTCGTGCACGCCGAGGCGGGCGCGCGCGGGCTCTCGGGTTGGGTGCGAAACAGCCGCGGCGCCGTCGAGCTGGAGGTCGAAGGCGACCCGGCGGCGGTCGGGTCGTTCGTCGACGCGCTCGAGACCGCCGCGCCCGACGCCGCGCGCGTCGACGCGATCGCGTCCACCCCGATGCCCCCTCGCGCCGCCGACGGATTTCGCATTCTGCCCAGCGAGCTCCGGATCGACGCGGCGGCCGGCGACCCCACGCTCCCCGCCGCGGATCGAGCGCCCTGCCTCGCCTGCCGCGCCGAGGTGGCCCAGGCCCAGGTTGGCGCTGGCGCGCGGCGTTTCGGCTATCCGTTCACCGCCTGCGCGTCGTGCGGCCCGCGGTATTCGATGATCGAGGCGCTCCCCTACGATCGGGAACGGACCACCCTCGGCCGCTTCCCGATGTGCGCGGCCTGCGCCGCCGAATACGGGGATCCGGCCGACCGCCGCTTTCATGCCGAGGCGATCGCCTGTCCCGCATGCGGACCCGCGCTGGCGCTGCTGTCGGGCGACGGAGCGGTGGTGGCGCGGCGGGAACGGGGGCTCGCGGGCGCGGCGGAGGCGCTGCGCGGCGGCGCCGTCCTCGCGCTCAAAGGGCTCGGCGGATACCAGCTGCTGGCCGACGCGACCAGCGCGGCCGCGGTGGTGCGGCTGCGCGAGCGAAAGCAGCGCGACGAGAAGCCGTTCGCGTTGCTGGTCGCCACGATCGAGCAGGCGCACCAGCTCTGCTTCGTCTCCAGCGAGGAGGAGGCCCTGCTGGCGTCGCCCGCCGCGCCGATCGTTCTCCTGGATCGCCGGCCGGTCGCGGCAGATGCGATTGCGGCGGGCGTTGCTCCGGGTCTCGGTCGCCTCGGTCTCATGCTGCCGAGCACGCCGCTGCATGAGCTCCTGGCCCGCGCCGTCGGGCGCCCGCTGGTCTGCACCAGCGGAAACCGCGCGCAGGAACCTCTCTGTGTCGACGAGGCCGAGGCGCTGGCGCGGCTGGCGGGGATCGCCGATCTCTGGCTGGCGCACGATCGGGCCATCGCTCGCCCCATCGATGACTCGGTGGCGCAGGTCGGCGCGCGCGGGGTGGAGCTGCTGCGGCGCGCGCGCGGCTACGTGCCGCACCCAATTCCGGCGCCGCTGTTGCGCGGGTGCGTCCTGGCCTTCGGCGGACAGCAGAAGAGCGCGGCCGCGCTGCTTGCCGACGGTCGGCTGATCGCCGGCGAGCACGTCGGCGATCTCGGATCGCCGGCGGCGGTGGCGCGGCTGGAACGGAGCGCGGCGGATCTGTGCGCGCTGGCGGGCAGGTCGCCCGAAGCCGTCGCCTGCGACGCGCATCCCGACTTCGCGTCGAGCCGGCTCGCGCGGCGCTGGGCCGAGGCGCGGGGCATCCCTTTGATCCCGGTCCAGCACCACCACGCCCACGCCGCCGCGTGCCTGCTGGAGCATCGGCTGGGGGAGCCGGCGCTGGCGCTGGTCTGGGACGGCGCGGGCCTGGGCGACGACGGGACGATCTGGGGCGGAGAGGCGCTGGTCGTCGACCGGGACCGGTTTCGGCGACACGCCCACCTGCGAACCTTCCCGCTTCCGGGCGGGACGCGCGCCATGCGCGATCCGCTGCTGTCGCTGGTGGGGCTGGCAGTGGAGGCCTTCGGGGCAGACGCAGGCGCCTGGCTGGCCGAGATGGGGCTCGCTGAGCCGCTGGTGTCGCGGGCCCTCGAGATCGCGCGCCGCCCGGCCCTCGTCCGCCGCACCAGCAGCATGGGGCGGCTGTTCGACGGCGTCGCCGCCCTGCTCGGCATCCGGCGCCGCCCGGGCTACGAGGCGGCCGCGGCCATGCTGCTGGAAGCGCGCGCGGAGGAAGCGCGCGCCGACGTCGTCGAGCCGTATCCGCTCCCGCTCTCGCCGCATGACCCCGGCGCGCCCGCGGTGCTCGATTTCGCCCCGCTGCTGCAGGCCATCGCGGCCGATCGCGCCGCGGGCGCGTCCGTCGCCAGCTGTGCGGCGCGCTTCCACGAGACGCTCGCGGCGGCGGCGGTGGCGCAGGCGGCCGGTGCGGGCCGGGACCGCGTCGTCCTGTCGGGCGGCTGTTTCCAGAACCGTCACCTCGCCCGCCGGGTCCGCGACCGGCTGGAAGCAGCCGGGTTCTCCGTCCACGCGCCACGCCTGTTGCCGGCCAACGACGGCGGGTTATCGTCGGGTCAGGCGGCCGTGGCCGCCTGGCGCCTGCAGCGCGGGGGCTGAGCGGATCGCATGTGTCTGGGCATTCCCGGTGAGATCGTGAGCATCGACGCGGGTGCGCAAGGCGCGCAAGGCGCGGAGGCAGGCGCGCTGTCCATGGGCCAAGTGCGGTTCGGCGGGGCCACGAAGGCGATCTGCCTGGCCTACGTCCCGGATGCGTCGGTGGGCGACTTCGTCGTGGTCCACGCGGGTTTCGCCATCAGCAAGATGGATCGCGCCGCCGCGGAGCGCGTCTTCTCCTACCTCGACGAGATGGGCGGTTCATCGGAGCCATGAAGCTCCTCGACGAGTACCGAGATCCGACCGCCGCGCGCCGCTACCTGGACGCGATTCGCGGCACGGTGACGCGTCCCTGGTCGCTGATGGAGGTGTGCGGCGGCCAGACCCACGCGTTCCTGCGCTTCGGAATCGACAGGCTGCTGCCGCCGGAGCTGACCTTGATCCACGGGCCCGGCTGCCCTGTCTGTGTGACGCCGGTCGAGATCATCGACAAAGGGCTGGCCATCGCGGCACGGCCCGAAGTGATCTTCTGTTCCTTCGGGGACATGCTGCGCGTCCCGGGCACCGCCGGGGATCTGTTTTCGGTCAAGTCGCGCGGCGGCGACGTGCGCATCGTCTACTCTCCCCTCGATGCGCTGGCGCTCGCAGAGCGCCACCCCGACCGCCAGGTCGTGTTCTTCGCGGTCGGCTTCGAGACCACCGCGCCCGGAAACGCGCTGGCCGCGGTCGAGGCGCAACGCCGGGGCGTGCGCAACTTCTCGCTGCTGGTCTCGCACGTGCTGGTCCCACCGGCGATGGAGGCGATCCTCAGCGCGCCGTCGCGACGGGTGGACGCCTTTCTGGCCGCCGGTCACGTCTGCGCGGTGATGGGGCTCGACGAGTACCGCCCGCTCGCCGCGCGCTATCGGGTGCCGATCGTCGCCACCGGCTTCGAGCCTCTCGATCTCCTGCAGGGGATCCACATGTGCGTGAGCCAGCTGGAATCGGGGCGCGCGGAGGTGGAGAACCAGTACGCGCGGGCGGTGCGCCAGGAGGGGAACCCGGCGGCCCTCGCCGTCATCCGCGAGGTGTTCGAGGTCGTCCCCCGGGCCTGGCGCGGCATCGGGTCGATCGCGGCGAGCGGCCTGGCGCTGCGCGGACCCTATGCCGCGCTGGACGCCGAACGGCGCTTCGGCGTCCAGGCCGTCGGCGGGCGCGAATCGCCCGAATGCCGGAGCGGCGAGGTCCTGCAGGGGTTGCTCAAGCCGACCGATTGTCCCGCGTTCGGGACCCGCTGCACGCCGGAGCGCCCGCTGGGCGCGACCATGGTGTCGTCAGAGGGGACCTGCGCCGCCTACTTCCGCTACCGGCGGACGCGCCCCGGGGCATCGTGAGCGACGACGACGAGCGCCCCGCTGAGCCGACGCTGCCGACGCTACCGACGCTGCCGACGTTGCCGGCGCTGGCGTGCCCGCGGCCCTTCGCGTCCGAGACGATCCAGCTTGCCCACGGCGGTGGTGGTCGGTCCGCGCACGATCTGGTCGAGTCGGTCTTCCTGCGCGCCTTTTCACCCGCGAACGCGCCCGCCCCGCACGACAGCGCGGTCATCACCATCGGCGCCGAGCGCGTCGCCCTGACAACCGATGCCTTCGTGGTCAGCCCGCGGTTCTTTCCCGGTGGCGACATCGGCAAGCTGGCGGTCTGTGGCACGATCAACGACCTGGCGATGGCGGGCGCCACGACGGCGTTCCTCGCCGCCGCCTTCGTGCTCGAAGAGGGGCTGCCGCGCGCCGAGCTGGAAAGAGTCGTGCGTTCGATGCGCGAAACGGCGGCATCGTGCGGCGCCGCCCTGGTCACCGGCGATACCAAGGTGGTCGATCGGGGCAAGGGCGACGGAATCTTCATCACCACCTCCGGCGTCGGCCGGATTCCGCCCGGCGTCGATCTGCGCCCGGAGCGGGTCTCACCGGGCGACGTCGTGCTGGTGTCCGGCGACGTGGGCCGGCACGGCATGGCGGTGCTGACCACGCGCGAAGGCCTGTCGTTCGACCCCCCGCTCACCAGCGACTGCGCGCCGCTCGCGGATCTCGTTGCGGCGCTGCTCGCCTCTGGAGCGGACGTCCGCTGCCTGCGCGATCCCACCCGCGGCGGGCTGGTCGCCGCGCTCAACGAGATCGCCTCGGCCTGTGGCCGCCGGATCGTCGTCGACGAGGCCCAGGTCCCGGTCGATCGCGCCGTCGCGGGCGCCTGCGAGGTGCTGGGGATCGATCCCTTCTTCGTGGCCTGCGAGGGTCGGCTGGTTGCCTTCGTCGCGCCGGCCGACGCCGATCGCGCGCTCTCCGCCCTCCGGGCTCATCCCCTCGGCGCCGGCGCCGCGCGTGTCGGCGTCGTCGAGTCCGGTCCCGCGGGCGAGGTCGTCGCGATCACCGCGTTCGGAGGCGAGCGCCTCCTCGACCTCCCTCTGGGCGAGCCGCTGCCGCGCATCTGTTGAGGCGCCGGCCTACCACCATGGCCAGCCCGGAACGAAGTCTCCGATTCGTCGCTGCCAATCGCGCGGGCGCGAGCCCACGACCAGCGCCAGCAGCAAGGTCGCCGCGACGATCGCGGCGGTGATCAAGAGCGCTCGTTCCCACATGATGAACCAGGACGGCTGACGACGAGACCCTTCCACGCCCCACCGGCACCTATGCGTGCGCCTCGGCCCGACCTTGCGAAGGCTCGGCCGTCGAGCGCCGGCGGCGCCCGGAGATCAGGCCGGCCACGGCCGTGCCGGCGACCAGCAGATACATGAAGAAGCCGTACACGCACGCCGGATAGCCGAGCACCGTTCCGGGGGCACCCGGCGAGGGGCACATGGCGGCCGTCCTCGCGAAGACTTCTTGGTACGTGAGCGTCCCGGAAAATGCGACGCCGAACAGGCTGATCCCCAGGATGACTTGGAGTGCGCGCTTCATGAACCGATGAATTGCAAGCGGTGCTCCAAAGTCCGACCAGGCGGCGCGTGCCCTGGACCGTCGGCCAATACGCGTAGATTCGACGCCACCTCCTCCTGCTGGCGCAACGGCTGCGCGCCCCGCGGGCTGCCTTTCACCCCCTGAGCTACGGTCGATCGCGCGCGCGGGCGCTCGCGACTCAGGTCTTCGGCTTGTCGCCGGATGCGACCGGGATGCGCTTCGCGACCGCGGTTGGCGTCTTCGGAATCACGACCGTCAGCTCGCCGTTCTTGAGCTCCGCCTTGACGTTCTCACCGTCCGTCTGATCCGGCAGCGTGAAGCTCCGGGTGAAGCTGCCGTAGGAACGCTCGTAGGTGTAGAAGGTGTCGCCCTTGTCCTCCTTCTCCGCCTCGCGCTTGCCCGAGATGGTCAGCCGGTTGCCGGCGACGTGCACCTCGATGTCCTGCTCCTTGGTTCCCGGGACGTCGGCCTTGAAAACGAACGACTCCTTGGTCTCCTTCACCTCGAACGCCGGTGCGAAGCTCGACACCTCCACCGACAGCGCGGGCACCATCTCGCGAAACGGATCCCAGCGCAGCATGTCGCGCATCAAGCGGAACGGATCCCATTCCCGCCGAGCGCTCGAGATTTCCCCACCCTCTTTCTTCTGAACCGCAACGTTTGACATGGTCCTTCTCCTTTGCTGTGTCCGGCGACCCGAACCTCTCGCGTCGCTCACCGGCAAGATCAGCAAATGCTGTTCCAGACCGGAACAACCGCCTGCGCGACGCGCGAGCGCGCAGAGGCTGCGCCGCCCCGGTGCAACTGGCGCAGGACCTGCGGTCGTGCTGGAGCGGTTCCTGGCGCTCGCGCGCCGCGGCCGTCAGGTCTGCGGCGTCGGGGGCGGCTGTGCTTGCGGCTGTGGCGCCGGCGGCGCGGCAGGAGCCGGAACGATCGGGATGGGCTTCGATCTAGCTAGGTCCCAGTGAACAGCAGCAAGAAGCCCTCGGGAACGAGGGTCGTCGCCAGCATCACCTCGTTGATGTCTCGGTGCTCCGACCACGTCGCCGACTGCTGTGGGGCGGGATCGAGCCAAAAGGATTCGATGATCTCGGCCAGCGGAGCCGCGGTCTCGAGCTTCGTCAGGAGCGCCAGCATCGAAGGCCGGGAGGCAGCCGCGGCGCGAAATCGGGCTTCGAGCAGTCCGATCGCCCGCAGTCCGATCGCCAATCCCAGCTCGCGGAAGGCGAGCCGGAGCGCCGCCGGCCGCCGCAGGTCCCCCTGTCGCAGGAAGGTGGGAAGACCTTCGAGGGCCGACGCGAGCAACGTCTCGAGCAACTCGCCGTCGGGGACATCGCGCGGGATCAACTGTGCGATCCGGGCCGCATCCGTCAGCAGGCCGCCGAGACCCAGCGGGTCCGCGGTCGACAGATCTCGACCCGCCACCATCGTCGCGAAATCGGCGATCAGATCGGTCATGTCAGGTCCCGCACCTTCGACCCCGAGCTCCCGCGCGGTCGCCTGAAGTTGAGCGCACGTGACGAGCCCGTCGAGGGCGTCGTGTTGCCCCATGGACGGAACCAGCGGCCGCGACAGATCGATGCTCATCTTCCAGACCATGCTTCGACGTCCGGGCGGGCCGTAGCAGAACGCGCGGTGGCTGACCTCGGCGAGCTCGCGCGCCCAGGCGTTGAAGCGGGGCTCTCGCGTGACCCGAGCGACCTGGTCGAGCGCATGCATCCATTTCGTGAGGTAGTGGAAATACTGTCCGTCTCGATCCCACTCGAGTCGATCCTCGAACGGGTCGGACGGCCCGCGCTCGGGTAGCTTCTTGCCGATGCGCAGGCCCGCGCGCGTCGGGTGCGCGGCGCCTTCTTCCGTGCCGAGACCGCTCAGCCAACCGGCGCGCGGGTCGTCGGGACGATGTCTCCCGAGGACACCATGGACCTGATCCACCAACCTTCGAGCGAGCTCCACGAAGCGCCCGTCGCTCGTGCTCTGCGCCAGCCCGAGGAGGTTGCAGACCGCGAAGGCGTCGGTCCACAGGTAGCGTCGAGCAGGTCGATCGGAGCTCAGCCCCGTGTCGTCCCCGAATCGCCGCATGAGCTCACGAGAAGCTTCGACTGCTGTGTTCCTGGTACGCATCCCGGTCGCCGGTCCGAATCTTGCGTGTTAGTTTGCCATGACCTTCGATGAACAGCGCGCTCGAATGGTGGACCTCCAGCTCGCCCGCCGCGGCATCTCGGACGCGCGCGTGCTCGCCGCCTTCCGCGCCGTGCCCGCGCGAGTCGTTCGTGCCGGCCGCGCTGGCGGAGTTCGCCTACCGGGACGCGCCGCTTCCCATCGGGGAGGATCAGACGATCTCCCAGCCCTACATCGTCGCGCTCACGACCGAAGCGTTGCGCCTCGAGGGGCACGAACGGGTGCTGGAAATCGGAACCGGCTCGGGCTACGCGGCGGCGGTGCTCAGCCGGGTCGCCAAGAAGGTCTTCACCGTCGAGCGGCGGGCAGCGCTGGCGACCGAGGCGCGCGAGCGACTGGAGCGGCTCGGCTATCGCAACGTGGAGGTGCTGCACGGCGACGGGACGCTCGGGTGGCCCGAGCACGCGCCCTTCGACGCCATCGCGGTGGCGGCGGGCGGGCCTCAGGTCCCGAAGGCGTTGCTCGCACAGCTCGCGCCCGGCGGACGCCTGGTCATCCCGGTGGGCCCGGACGAGGCCTCGCAGGTGCTGACGCGGGTGACCCGGGTCGGGTCCGACGACTTTCGCGAGGAGCCGCTCAGCGAGGTCCGCTTCGTCCCGCTGATCGGCGAGCAGGGCTGGCCAGAAAAAGAAGAACGCGTGTTGCGCGCCCCAGGCAAGAGCAGCCGGAACGCGACCGTTTCGAAGCTGATTCGCGAGACGGCGGAGCCGATCGACGACATCGACTCGGGCTCGGTCGACGCCTTGCTCGAGCGCATCGGAGACGCGCGCCTCGTCCTGCTGGGCGAGGCCACCCACGGCACGAGCGAGTTCTACCGGATGCGGGCGCGGATCACGAAGGCCCTCATCGAACGGCGCGGCTTCAACTTCGTCGCCGTCGAGGCCGACTGGCCCGACGCCGCCCGGATCGATGACTACGTGCTCGGCGATCGGCCCCGCTCGAAGCTGGCGTTCACGCCGTTCTCGCGATTCCCGACCTGGATGTGGCGCAACGAAGACGTGCACCAGTTCGTCGGCTGGCTGCGAAGCCGAAACCTCGCCGAGCCCGAGCGCGCCGATCGCGTCGGCTTCCACGGGCTCGACCTCTACAGTCTGTTCACCTCGATCGCCGCGGTCCTCGACTTACCTCGACGACGTCGATCCGGACGCCGCGCGCGTGGCGCGCGCTCGCTACGGCGCGCTGACGCCGTGGCAGAAGGATCCGGCTGCCTACGGCCGCGCGGTTCTGGTCGGCCGATACGCGAGCTCCGAGACCGCCGTCGTCGCCATGCTGCGGGACATGCTGGAACGGCGGCTCGAGTACGTCCGCAAGGACGGCGAGCGCTTCTTCGACGCCGCGCGGAACGCGCGGGTCGTCGCGAACGCGGAACAGTACTACCGGGCGATGTACTACGGCTCGGCGGCCTCCTGGAACCTTCGGGACACGCACATGTTCGACACGCTGCAGGCGCTGCTCGGGTTCTACGGTCCCGAGTCGAAGGGGATCGTCTGGGAGCACAACTCGCACGTCGGCGACGCGACGGCCACCGAGATGAGCACGCGGGGTGAGCTCAACGTCGGGCAGCTCTGCCGAGCGGAGTTCCACGATCGCGCATACGTCGTCGGCTTCGGGACCGATCACGGAACCGTCGCCGCCGCCTCCGACTGGGACGAGCCGATGGAGCGCATGCGCGTCCGCCCCAGCCACGCCGACAGCTACGAGCGTCTGTTCCATGACACTGGTATCCCGGCTTTCGCGCTGCACCTGCGGTCTCCGAAACGCGAGGCGGTCCGCGAAGAGCTCGTCCCACCTCGCCTGGAGCGGGCCATCGGCGTCGTGTACCGCCCGGACACCGAGCTCGCGAGCCACTACTTCTACGCCAGCCTGCCCCATCAGTTCGACGAGCTGGTCTGGTTCGACGAGACGCGCGCCGTCGAGCCCCTCGGGACCGACCGCCGCTCGACGGTCGATCTGCCGGAGACCTATCCGTTCGGGCTTTGACGATGCTGCCGGTCACCCACCGGAGCCTTCGGGTCCTCACCGCATCGCGCTGGCGCCCGGTGGTGCACCGGATGCGCGGACCCTGGCATCGAGTGCAAACATTACGCAGTTTCGAAAGGGGGTCCGGCTTGGGACCACCGGTCCAGCCCTTGCACACCTTCGAGAGCCATCGTGGGAGAGTCGGCCACTGAGATCGGGCGAGTGACGCGCGTGCGGGGATCCGTCGTCGACGTTACGTTCGACGGAGACATACCGTTTCTGCACGAAGCGCTCAAGGTCACCTCCGACGGCGTTGCCCCCTTGGTGCTCGAGGTCCAACAGCACCTCGACCCCCGAACGGTCCGCTCG
Source organism: uncultured Pseudomonadota bacterium (assembly GCA_963778795.1). GTDB lineage: Bacteria > Myxococcota_A > Polyangia > Fen-1088 > Fen-1088 > DASRQZ01. The sequence continues at coordinate 432,613 of CAVZVU010000002.1, forward strand.
GTTGCGATGGAGGTGGCATCCGGACTTCGTCGAGGAACCAGCGTCGCGCGCACCCGCCGGCCATTGATGATGCCTGTCGGGCCCGCGGTGCTCGGCCGCGTCACCGACGTGCTTGGCCGTCCAATCGATGGCGGCCCGGTCTTTGGCCCGGAGGTGCCGCGGCTGCCGGTTCACCGCCAGGCGCCGCCGTTTCAGGAACAGGGCGCCCGGCGCGAACCGTTCCTGACCGGTATCAAAGTGATCGATCTTCTCGCCCCGCTCGCGCAAGGGGGAAAGGCCGGTATGTTCGGGGGAGCGGGTGTCGGCAAGACCGTGCTCATCATGGAGCTCATCCGCACGACCGTCGCGCACCTGGGAGGGGTTTCGGTCTTCGCTGGCGTGGGCGAGCGCTCGCGCGAGGGTCACGAGCTCTTGCGCGAGCTGCGCGCCTCCCGGATGCTCGAGCGCACCGCGCTGGTGTTCGGTCAGATGAACGAGCCGCCCGGCGCACGCTGGCGCGTGGCGTTGGCGGCGCTCACCGTGGCCGAGCACTTCCGGGACGCCGAACGGCGGAACGTGCTGCTGCTGATGGACAACGTCTTCCGCTTCGTCCAGGCCGGCAGCGAGGTCTCCGGGTTGCTCGGCCGCCTACCGTCCCGCGTCGGATACCAGCCGACCTTGGCGAGCGAGATCGCCGAGCTGCAAGAGCGCATCGCGCACGCGGGCGGCGCGTCCATCACGGCCATCGAAGCCGTGTACGTGCCGGCGGATGACTACACCGATCCGGCGGTAGCCGCGACCTTCAGCCACCTCGATTCGTCGATCGTCCTGTCGCGCGAAATGGCGAGCGAGGGGCTCTATCCGGCCATCGATCCGCTCGATTCGACGTCAGCGCTGCTCGATCCCGGCATTCTCGGGCGAGACCATTTCGAGATGGCCCAGCGCGTGCGCGCCGCGATCGCGCACTACCGCGAGCTGCAAGAGGTGATCGCGCTGCTCGGGATCGAGGAGCTCGGCGCGGAAGATCGTCTGACGGTCGGACGGGCCCGGCGGCTGGCGCGATTCCTGACCCAGCCCTTCGAGGTCACGGAGGCCTTCACGGGACAGCCCGGACGTTCGGTACCGCTGGCCGAGACGCTGGCCGGCTGCCGGGCGATCCTGGACGGCGAGGGCGATGCGCTGCCGGAGTCGGCGTTCTACATGGTGGGTGGTTTCGATGAGGCACGGGCCAAGCATCAGGCGTCGGTCCACGGGGAGGCGCGCGCTTGAGACTTCGGATCACGACACCCGGCGGGCTGGTCGTCGACGCCACCGACGTCCGCCACGTGCGCGCGGAGGACGCCACGGGAGCGTTCGGGATCCAGCCCGGTCACACCGAGCTCGTGACCACGCTGGCGGTGTCGGTCCTCACCTGGCGCGATGAGCGAGGCCAGGAGCGCCACGCCGCCGTGCGCGGCGGGGTGTTTCGCGTTCGCGACGGCCGACAGGTCGACGTCGCAACTCGGGAAGCGGTCGTGAGCGACCAACTGGACGCGCTTTCGCACGCCGTCCTCAGCCGGTTGCGCCAGGCCGCCGACGCCGAGGCGAACGCGCGGACGCGCGCCGCGCAGCTCCATGCCTCGGTCGTGCGGTACCTCTATCGCTATGTGCGCGGGGAGCGCGGCGCGCGCGGCCTGGCCGTGGGCACTCCGGACAGCGAGGCGGTACCGTGAAGAAGGACCGACCGGACGGCGACCTCCAGCGCGCGGCAGAGCGTCGGCACGCGCGCAACGAAGAGTGGCGGCGGGAGGGCGAACGTCCGCTCGCGCGCAACCTGGCGCTGGTTGGCACGCTCGGATGGCTGATCGTCGTCCCGGCCCTGCTCGGTACCCTGGCAGGACGCGTGCTCGACCGGGTGGCCGGCACCGGGATTGCGCTCACCTCGGCGCTGCTGTTGGTCGGAGTGGTCGTCGGTTGCTGGCTCGCCTGGAGCCACGTGAGGAGGTCGTGAGCCTGGCGCTGGTTCGGCAGGCGCTCCTCTTCGGCCTCATCGGTCTCGTGCTCGGTGTCGCGCAGCTCCTGTCGCTGCGGACGGTCGTGCGTAGGTACGTTGCCGAGCGTTCGGGTGCGCGCGCGATTGGGCTTCACGTCGGTCGCACGGCGGCGATCGTCGTCCTGTGGGTGATCGTCGGCCGCCTGGGCGGTGCCCTGGGCGTGCTAGCGGCGTTCGTAGGCTTCTTGCTCGCGCGCCCGTTGGTGATGGCCAGACTGAGGAAGGGCGCGCCGTGAACCAGCACCGCTCGCCGCTCGAGACCGAGGTGCTCTTTCACCTGGGCGGTATCGCCATCGCCCGGACCGTCGTGACGACGTCGGTGATCGTACTGGTCCTCGGCGTCGTGAGCTGGGCGAGCACCCGACGCCTGCGCGCGGCTCCCGGCCGCTGGCAAGCGGGGCTCGAGGCGATCGTGGCCTGGATGACGAGCCAGGTGCGCGACGTGGTCCGGCGCGATCCCGCGCCATTCCTTCCCATCCTCGGGACCCTGTTCCTCTTCATCGCCGTCGCGAACCTCGCGACGATCGTTCCGGGCGTCACGTCGCCGACCGCGAGTCTGGAAACACCGGCCGCGCTCGCGGTGGTGGTGTTCTTCTCCGCACACGTCTACGGCATTCGGGCACGCGGGCTCAGGCGGTATCTCGGCTCCTACCTCAAACCGAATCCATTGATGCTCCCGCTCAACATCCTGTCGGAGATCACCCGCACGTTCTCGCTGATGGTGCGCCTGTTCGGCAACATGATGAGCCACGAGCTGGTGCTCGGGATCCTGGCGACGATCGCCGGCCTGCTGGTGCCGATCCCGTTCATGGCGCTCGGTATCCTGGTGGGGCTCATCCAGGCGTACATCTTTTCCATCCTGGCAACCCTGTTCGTTGGAGCGGCCGTCGGGGCGGTCGAGAAAGGCTAGACATGAGCATTCAAGGGCTGAGCATCATCTGCGCGACCGCCGCGGTGTCGATCGGCGCGATATTTCCCGCGCTTGCCGAGGGGCGAGCGATCGTCGCGGCCCTGGAGGCGATCGCCCGCCAGCCGGAGTCACAGGGACCGCTGTCGCGCACGCTCTTCGTGGGGCTGGCGATGATCGAGACCATGGCGATCTACTGTCTCGTCATCGCGCTCCTGCTCCTCTTCGCGAACCCCTACGCCAGATGAGTGTCCCATGAGCGGCTGGACGCTCGACGTTCCAGGTGATCAACTTCCTGGTCCTCGCGGCCCTGCTGCGCCGGTTCCTGTTCAAGCCGATCACCGCGATGATCGCCAAGCGGCAGCAGGATCTGGCGCGAGCGGCCGAGGAGGCCGAGCGGGCCCGCCACGAGGCGGACGAGCTGCGTGCGCGGGCCGACAAGGCGCTGGCCGAGATCGACGCGGAGATGGAGCGCAGGCGGGTCGCGGCGGCGGCCCTGTCCACGCGCGATCGGGAGGTGGCCACGGCCGAGGCCCGGCGGGAGGCGGACGCCATCCGGGAGGCGGGCCGACGAGACATCGAAAGCGAGCGCGACAAGGCCGCCGAGACCATGGCCAGCGGAGCGGTGGAGCTAGGGGGAACCATCGCCCGCCGGCTCCTCGAGCAGATCGCCGCACCATCGATCGCCGAGGCTTTCTTGACCCGCCTCTGCGACCACCTGGACGCCCTTTCACCCGACCGCCTGCGCGAGCTCGTGAAGGATCTGGAAGGCGGCGAGCTGCTGCTCGCCACCGCGCCCCTCCTGAAGCCCGACGACGCCGACCGATGGCTGGCGCGCATCACCACCCGGCTCGGGAACCGCGCTCGCCCGCGTCTCGTGGGAGACGACTCGCTCATCGCCGGCGCGGAGCTCCGCTTCCCGCACAGCACCCTTTCCTATTGCTGGCGCGACGGCGTGGACGCCGCGCGCGAGGAGCTGGCGCACGATGCCCGGGGTGGCTGAGCGGCTGGAAGGGCGGCTTCGCGAGGCCCGCGGGCGGGTGCAAGGCCTTGCCGTCGGACCGCGGCTGCGCGAGCTCGGCAAGGTCGAGATGATCGGCTCCGGCGTCGTCACCGTGTCAGGGCTCCCGAGCGCACGGCTCGACGAGCTGCTGCTCCTCCCCGGCGACGTCGCGGCGGTCGCGGTCGCGCTCGACCCGGATCGCATTGGGGCGGTGGTCCTCGATCGCGCGGAGAGCGTCACCTCCGGCGGCAAGGTCACGGGGACCGGCGACGTCGCGCGCGTACCGGTGGGCGAGGCGCTGCTCGGCCGGGTGGTCGACCCTCTGGGGCGTCCGCTCGATGGTGGACCACCGATCGCGGGCGTTCGGCGCGACCCGATCGAGCGCCCCGCGCCCGGCATCATCGATCGCGACCTCGTGACCGAGCCGCTGCACACCGGCGTGCTGGTGATCGACGCGATGATTCCGGTCGGTCGAGGCCAGCGCGAGCTCATCATCGGCGATCGCAGCACGGGCAAGACGTCGCTGGCCCTCGACGCGATCCTCGCGCAGCGCCACTCCGACGTCGTGTGCGTCTACGCGGCGGTGGGACAGAAGGCCTCGGCGGTCGGCCGCCTCGTCGAGGAGGTCAAGGCAGCAGGGCCATTCGACCGAACGATCTTCGTCGTGGCGGAGGCGGACGACCAGCCCGGGCTGCAATGGATCGCCCCCTACGCCGCGTGCACCATGGCGGAGTACTTTCGCGACCTGGGTGGCCACGCCCTGCTCGTCATAGACGATCTGACGAAGCATGCGGTCGTCCATCGGGAGCTGTCCCTGCTGTTGCGCAATCCACCCGGTCGCGAGGCCTATCCGGGCGACGTCTTCTTCCTGCACGCCCGCTTGCTGGAACGCGCCGCGAAGCTGTCGAAGGAGAAGGGTGGCGGGTCGTTGACGGCGCTGCCGATCGCCGAGACCCAGGGCGGCAACATGAGCGGCTACATCCCGACCAACCTCATCTCGATCACGGACGGTCAGATTGTCCTCGACTCGAAGCTGTTTCACGAAGGACAGAAGCCGGCAGTCGACGTCGGCAAGAGCGTCAGCCGGGTGGGCGGCAAGACGCAGTCGGCCGCGCTGCGTGCGCTGGCCGGCAGCCTCCGGCTCGACTACGCGCAGTTCCTCGAGCTCGAGGTGTTCGCGCGCTTCGGGCAGGTGCTCGACCCCCGCACCGAACGGGTGCTCGAGCATGGGCGTCGGGTCCGGGCAATTCTGGAGCAAACCCAGTCAGCGCCCCACCGGCTCGCGGCGGAGGTGGCGCTGCTCCTGGCGGCGAATGAAGGCCTCCTCGACGCGCTCTCCATCGAACAGGTCGCGACCTTCAAGTCAAACGTCCGTGAGGCTTTGCCGAGCAGCGGTCGTGAGCTATGCGCGGACCTGGAACGGAATGGAGAGCTGGACGACGCCCACCGGCTGCAACTGCTCGAGTGGTTGCGGGCGCGCTCCGGAACCCGGCCGGTGGCCGCAAAGAGCTGAGCCATGCAGCGTCTCCCCGAACTGCAGGCCCGCATCCACAGCCTCGCGGAGCTGGGTGATATCGTCGGTGCCCTGCGGGCGGTCTCCGCCGCGCGGGTGCAACAGTCCCACGCCGTGCTCGATTCCATCCGCGAGCACACCGAGATCATCCGGGAGGCGCTCGCAGAAGCGATGCGAATGTCCCCGATCAAATCCGGCGCAGGCAGCATGCCGGTCAGCGCCGGTGTCGTCATCGCGATCGGCTCGGAGCACGGCTTCGTCGCCGCCTTCAACGACCGCGTGCTCCAGGTCGCGGCCAGCGAGCTCAAACCGGAGGACGAGCTGTACGTGGTCGGCGCGCGGGCCGCGCTCGTGGCCAGCGGACGGCACGACTCCGTTTCCTGGAGCTGTCAGATGGCAACCCAGGTGGGCGGCGTCGACGACGTCGCGCTCCGACTCGCCGAGCGACTGTCGGTCGCCGGCGGCGAGCGACGGGTTGATCGCGTCACGTTGATCTACACGCGCATGGCCAGCGGTTCGGCAGCGCGCGTCGTCACCGAAACGCTGCTTCCGTTCGACGTGACGCCGTATGAGGCACAACGGACGGAGCGACCGCCGGCGGTCTCGAATCTGAGCCCGCTGGCCCTCATCGAGGGTCTCGTCGACGAGCTCCTGTTCGCCCGTCTGGCACATGCGGCAATCGAATCTTTCGCGAGCGAGAACGCGGCCAGGCTCGCCGTCATGCAAGCGGCGACCGACAACGTCGCCGCGAAGCTCGACGAGCTCAGCCGGCTCGAACGGGGGCTGCGTCAGGAAGAGATCACGACCGAGCTGCTCGATATCGTGACCGGCGCCGAAGCCGTGACGAACGGCGACCTCACCGCCACTTCCCGGATCACCGCTGCCTCGAACCAGAAGTAACGGGCGACAGCGACGCGCCGAGACAGAGCGCCGCGCACGCGAGGCGCGACGCGCGGCCGCGCGGGGCAAAAGCCCCGCGCTCGTCCGGCGCTACGATCAGGGCTGCCCGAAGAAGGTCGCCGTGCCGAACAGCGTCGGTACGCTGGCGCCGAAGACCCCGACCGGGCCGGTCCAGGTCCGCGCGGGCGATCCCGGGAACCCGCTGCCGCCGAGGTAGAGATAGGCCGTGCCGATCGACGGCCTCGACACCACCACATCATCGGCCCCGTCGCCGTTGACGTCCCCGACGCCCGCGAGGATCGCGAAGTCGGACTCCGTCAACCCCGGAGGGGAAAGCGGAGCGAAGCGGCAACCGCCGCCGCACGCAGAGGCGGCGCCGAACAAGATGCGGTAGTGTTCAGGCCGCCCGGTCCCCGGGCCCACGAGCTCGATCTGATCCCCGAATCCGTCAGCGTCGACGTCGCCAGCCGCGGCGTAGACCGGCGTCGCCGGCTCGATCGTCAACAGGTGCGAGGGATCGACGCCCTCGGGTGCCCCCGGGAGGACGGAGAACGAATCGAAGTCGACGAACCCGTCGCCGTTGAAGTCGCCCGCGAAGCTGTTGCCCCCACCCACCGGAGGATTGAAGGCTTGCCTCGTGAAGCCCGCGCCGTTCCCAAGGAAGACGGCGCCCGGAAGGATGCCGGTGCCCACCGAGACGTCGGGCAACCCGTCGCCGTTGACGTCGCCCGGCCCCTGCACCGTCGTCGGAGCGAAGTCCGGCGTCAGCTCGAAGGCCGACAATGGGGACACGCCGTCCGGGCCACCGAGGTAGACCTGCGCCGCCCCGAGCGCGCCCACGATCACGTCGCCGTAGCCGTCGCCGTTGACGTCGCCGGCGCTGGCGATCGTCGTGCCGAAGCCTGCGATCTGGCGGCCGGAGTCCAGCCTCGCTCCCAGGACCAAACCGCCGGCGCCGCCGTGGTAGATCCACACCGGTCCGTCGACGCAGTTCTCCGTCACCCCGAGGTCGGCGAAGCCGTCGCCGTTGGTGTCACCCACGGTGGCCAGCGCGCAGCCAAAAAAATCCCCACCCAACAACGTCACGTCGGGCTCCTGCGCGGGGAGACTCTTCGATCCGAAGAAGATGGCGGCGCCGGTCCCGGTCGGACCCTGCGTGGTCAGCGCCACGTCGGCCAAACCGTCGCCGTTGTAGTCCGGGATCGAACCAAAAGCGATCGCGCGGCCCGACTCGCGGTGCGGGATCGTGATCTGCCAGGTGGCCGTCGGTCCCTGGCCGGTGACCACGCGCCAGAACAGCGTCCCCGACGGCAGCGGCAGCTTGGGCCGCGCCTTCCCCGCTGGGCCGGTCACGGAGGCCACGATCTGTTGGCACGCCCGATCGCGGCACACGTTGACGGTGCCGGCACCGCCCGCCCACCTGAAATCGGGACGCAAACTATCGTCAATGCTGCCCGAGAGCGGCGCCAGGAGCCTGATCGGCGGTGGCGATCGCCGTGCGGTCGCGCCGCCCTGCTGCCCGCCGGCGCCGCCGGCCGCCGGATCACCCGACGACGGCGCCCCGGACTGGCCGCGGCTTCCGCCGACGCCCGGTGAATCGACGCTGGGATCCGCGCTCAGTCCAGCCGAGCCGGCGGACTGACCCGCGCTACAGCCGCCGAGCACCAACGCCAGCACGCATCCGAGACCGGATGCCCTCGCTACGTTCGAACACAGACTACGCCCCACTGTACGCCCCATGTCGTCCCCACCTTCCTCGGTTCCGAGCGCCCTAAAGCGCGGCGCAGTAGCCGACTCCGGGCTCGTCTCGACCTGTCGACAACTTAAGGCACGTTAGCGTCCGAGAAGCTTGTCCCTGTGCGAATACAGAATGCCCCCCAAGTGGTGCAGGACGGTAACAGCCGTCTCGCGACGACAGATCTGCGCAGGCACCCTCTTCGCGCGCCCGCGGCGCTGGGCGCCGCGGGCGGACTCGCTACTGCGTGACCGTCAGCGTGTAGGGCTGCGTGGCGTACTGCGGAAGGATGTTGTTGGTGTTCTTGCTGGTGGGATTCGTGAACGGGCTCACCACGACGTAGTAGTCGCCGGCCGTGAGAGGCGCGGTGTGGGTGAGGACGACGCTGGACCCCTGCCCTGCCGACGCTTCCGATTGGATGCTGGTGCCCAGCGCGTTGAAGAGCTCGATGGTTCCGTTGACGTCGTTGGCCAGGATCTCGAGCGTGATGGTCACCGTGCCGGCGCCGAGCGTGACCCGGTACCAATCCTCCCAGGCGTTGGCAGCGAAGCCCGTCGACAACGTGTAGCCCGCGAACATGTATCCCTGAACGGGCGTACCCACGCTGAGGGGCGACGCCTGCGTGCGCAGGTCGTTCGCCTCGTGGGTGTCGTTCACCGGCGTGTACACCGCCTTGAAGGTGTACGGATTGGCGGTGTTTCCGGCGGTGAAACGGTCGACCCTGACGCGATACTTGGTCGAAGGCGCGGCGTTGAACCAGAGATAGGCGCTGGCGCCGCCACCCGCCGCGGCGCTATCCACCAACTGGCCGTTGTCGTTGACGACGTACACCAGCGCCTCGATGTTGCCGTTGGGACCGACGTTGATGAGGCTGACGGTGATGACGCCACCGCCAGCCGGCGTGGCGGGCGTGGTGAATTCGTAAAAGTCGATGTCGGTGGCGGTCTGCATGCACGCCTGGAAGTCGACGCCAAAAGTAGGGTAAGGCGTCGCGTGATCGCGGTCGTCGTTGCCGGGATCCGCCGCCGAGCAAAGATCGGGCGGAACCACGATGCTTCCGCCCTGCCCGCCGGTTCCCGCGGTGGTCATGCCGCCGGTGCCGGCCAGGCCCGCGCCGCCGTGCCCGCCGGCGCCGCCGGTCGACGCGGAGTTGCCGCCGCTCCCACCTCCGGTACCGCTGACGCCGCCGATTCCCGATCCAGTGACGCCCCCCGCACCCGAGGCCGCGCCCCCCGATCCACCGCCGCCCGCGCCTGTATTGAAGTCGGGCTTGGTCGGCGCCGAGCCAATACAACCGATGGAAGAGACCGTCGCCAGTGCGGCAGACGCCAACAGCCACCTCATCAAATTCCCTCGAGCTCGTTCACCAAGTGACATCGTGATGTCTCCGTCTATGGGTTTTTCGTTTTCCTGAACGCGTTTCACTAGAAGCTGCCCGTCATCAGCAAGCCGCCGGTGTTCGCGCGGACGGTCGCTGGCGTGGGAAACCACGGCCCGAGGGTCAGGCGGGTGTCGCCCCGCTGTTCGGGAGCGGTGGCCACAAGCAAGATTCCGCCCGCGATCGCGGCGGCGCCCACCCCGGCGACGATCCACCCGAGCTGGTTGCGATCCTTGGCGGCGTTGAAGTCGTTGGCCACGGCATCCCAATCCTTCTCGGTGATGAGTGGGGAAGCGAGACGGGCGCGCGCATCGTTGGCGCGGTTCGCCCCGCTGTAGGCGAGCAGGCCGCCGGTCGTGGCCGTCGCCAGCCCGGCGACGGCGAGGGCGATCCCGGCGACACGCTGCCAGCCGACCGGCGACGGAGACGGCGCGCCCGGATCGCGTGGCGCGGGCGCTGTCGCCAGCAGCATGGGCGAAGGCGTCGATGCGGGCGCGGGGCGCACGGCCAGCGGCTCCGGCTTGCTCTCGGCCCTGGCGACGGGGGGGCCCTTCACCTCGTCGAGCGTGAGCTCCACGGAGACGTCCGCCCGGCCGGCGACGTCAACGTCGCGGATCTGGGTGGCGTGCGCCGCCAGAAACGCTTCGACCACGTGGCGACCGGCGTTGACACGAATCGTCCCCGACAGTGGTGTCTTGCCGATCAGCCTCCCGTCGAGGCGAACGTCGGCGCCGTCGGGGTGCGTCCTCAGCGACAGCGAGCCGATGCGCGCGCTCTGCTTGTCGATCTCGGCCTTCACCTCGCGCCGACGCTCGCCAGGCACGGCGGCGGCCCCTTGCTTCAGATAACGCTCGAAGGCGTCGACCGCCTCGACCGAACGCCCGAGCGCGACGTTCACCTGACCGATGTTGAACAGCACCTGGAAGGCGGGCTCGATGCGGTACGCGGCCTCGAATTCGTCCACGGCCTCGCCGAACCGCCTGTCGGAAAAGGCAGCCACGCCCCTTTCGAAGTGTTCGCGCGCCGCCGCCTTGTTGTCGGCTTGCGCGGCCGCCGACGAGGCGCCGAGGAGGAACAGGGACGTGAGCAACATGACCTTCATCGGCTTCCTCAGCATGCGGCGTGCCGGCGACGCCGGCCGCGCAGGTTACGGATCGTAAGGATTGCTTCTTTCGATTTCGATCGGACGATTCACGCGGTTTCCCTTGTCCGCCGCCGCCGGCGCCCCGTCGGCGGGGTTGATCGCCGCCCGTGTCGGGGCAGGCGTGGGGCCGCGGCGCGATTTTGGGGCGGCTTTTCGCCTGTTCGGACGCTGTTCGATCTGTTCGGACACGGCGGCGGCAGCAGCGGGCTGCGCCGGCGCAGATGGCCCCGCCCTTCCCGGCTCGCTGGAAGACGGGGCCGAGGTCGGGGGAGTCGGGGGAGTCGTCGGTGGTTGCGGAACCGCCGCCGCGGGCGGCGCGGTCAACGCCGCCGCGACGGGCGCATCCCCCGATCTCGGCGCGGGCGGCCCGCGACGAAGGCCGATGGCGGCGGCGCCGATCGCCGCCACCACCGCCAGGCCCACCAGCCAAGGCCATTTGCGTCGAGCCGGCCGTCCGCGGGCTGCCGGAGACGAAGCCGGAGCAAGATGCGGAGGAAGCCGCGTCGATGGTGTGGCGGCCGTGGTCTCGAGAGGCGATACCGCCCTGCGCGGCGACGCCGGTTCGTGCGGGACCCGGTCGTCGAATGGCGCCAGCAGCTCGGCGAGCGCTTTCACCGAAGGCAGTCGCGCGGCGACCTCCTTGGTCATGGCGCGCGAGATCGCGGCGGTCAGCCCGGCGGGCAAGCCGGGCCGCAGCGTCGCCAGCGGGGCCGGCGTGGCGGTCAGTATCTGGTGGATCACGTGGAGGAACTGCTCGCCCTCGAACGGTCTTTGCGCCGAGAGAAGCTCGTAGAGCACGATGCCCAGCGACCACACATCCGCGCGCTGGTCGACGTCGCCGGCGCCCCGCGCCTGCTCGGGCGACATGTAGTAGGCGGTGCCGAATGTCGTCCCGGTGCCGGTCGCCACGCCCGCCTCCGACGACCGCAGCTTGGCGATGCCGAAGTCCAGCACCTTGACCAGATCGCTGCCGTCGCCGGCGTCGGTCAGGAACAGGTTCTCGGGCTTGAGATCGCGGTGCACGATGCCGTGCTGGTGGGCCAGCGCCAAGCCGCGGCAAGCCTGCACCACGATGTTCACGGCGCGCGCGACCGGCAGCGCGCCCTGGCGCGCGAGCAGAGCGGCGCAGTCCTCGCCCTCGAGGAACTCCATCACCAGGTAGGGCGATCCGTCGTCGGCGCTGCCGAGATCGGTGACCGCCACCAGGTTCGGGTGCTCGAGACCGCCGGCGGCCTTGGCTTCGTTCTCGAAGCGGCGCAGCGCATCGGGGTTCGCCGCCAGCTCGGGCAGCAGGAACTTGATGGCCACCCGGCGCGCGAGCGTGGCGTGCCGCGCCTCGTACACCGCGCCCATGCCCCCATGACCAAGCAGCCGCACGATGGTGTACCGGTCGACGACGGCGCCGATGCGCGCGGCAGCGAGCGCACCGGTCAATCGAGACGAGGCCGCAGATTCCCCGGTGCGGTCGCCCGAGCTCATGGGAGTCGGCGAACGTCTTCCAGCGAGAAGTCGGGATGCGCCGAGAGCAGACGGTAGGCGCGCGCCCGCCCGACGCCGATGGCTCGCGCGGCCTGGGCCACGCTGCCGCCGTGGGTGCGCAAGGCGGCGATGAGCGCGTCGAACTCCGTCTCGTCGGTGGTCTTGCGTCGCGCCCGCGGCTCCCCTGCCGCACGCGCGCCACCGGCGGCCGGCCCCTCCGCGTTCGGGTCGTCGACCGGACCGGATGCGCCCTCGACCACGAGCCGCGTCCGCGAGAGCATGCGCTCGGGCAGGTGGAACCGGCGCCACAGCCCGCCGATGCCGTGAACGCCGACCAGGCGCTTCGCGCACAGCGCGAGCTCGCGCACGTTCAGCGGCCAATCGTACAGGCACAGGGCTTCGATCAACTTCGGCTCGGCGAGGGCGGCGGGAGCGGGAGGCGCCTGCCCCGGGAGCGACTGCACGAACTGCAGGAACAGCGGCACGATGTCCTCCCGGCGCTCGCGCAGCGGCGGCAGTATCACGGTCAGGCCCTCGAGTCGCGCCTGCAGATCGGCGCGAAAGCGGGCGCTGGCGACCGCGTCGGCGAGCGGTTCCTGGGTCGCGGCGATGACGCGCACGTCGATGGCGACGTCGCGGGTCTCGCCGAGCGCCCGGACCTTCCGCTCTTCCAGCACGCGCAGCAACTTGGGCTGCAACGACAGCGGCAGCTCGAGAATCTCGTCGAGAAAGAGGCTGCCGCCGTCGGCCGCACGAAACAGGCCGACGCTGGCGGCGTGGGCACCGGTGAAGGCCCCCTTGCGGTAGCCAAACAGCTCCGCCTCGGCCAGCTCCGACGGCAGCGCCGCGCAGTTGACCGCCACGAACGGACCGCCGCGCCCGCTCCCCGCGTGGATCGCGCGCGCCATCCCTTCCTTGCCGGTGCCGGTCTCCCCCTGCACGACGATGGCGAGATCGGCGGTGGAAGGGTCTGCGGCCACGCGGCGCGCCGGTTCGGCGGCCGCCGCCAGCGTCGCGCCGCCATACCAGCCGGCGGAGATCTCCCGGAACCCCGGCGCGCCATCGGGCTCGACGACCGCGACGCCGATCCACTCGCCGCAGCGGACGACGTCACCGCGCAGGAGCGGCGCGTCCGTCTGGCGCACGCCGTTCACGAACACCCCGTTGCGGCTCTCCAGATCGCGCACCGCCACCACCGGTCCGTCGACGCGAAACTCGGCGTGACGGCGGGAGATCTCGCTGCCTGCCAGCCGCAGGTCGCAGGTCTCGTCGCGCCCGATCACGAAGGCTGAAGATGACGCCGCGCGCCCGAGCGGCATCGACACCATCTCCGGGAAGACCCATCGGAGATGGGTGGCGCGCCCCCACGATGAAGAGGGATCTCCGTCCGTTCCCGACGGACGTGTTGTCGATACCTGTCGCATCAGCGCCGCCGCCCGATCCCAGGCGGCATACCAGTCCGTTTTTCTACCTGCCCCCCCCCAGTAAGACAAGGCCGTCGACAAGGCCGTCGAGATCGTGAATTCGACGCGTCGCTCGCGATACGCGCGACAAAAGAGGCGGCGCGCTCGGTCCTGCTCGATGCCCGGGCAATTTCGAGACCCGGCATCAACGCGAGACCAAGGAGACGAACATGATCCGATCAAACGTTACGAATGGAGATCAGGGACAGAGCCGGCGCAGACTCTGGCGCCGGCGCGGGTGGGCGGCGACTGCCCTGCTGGCGGCGCTGCCGCTCAGCGCGGGTACGGCGGCGGCGTTCATCGTCAACGTCGCACCCGCGGTGGTGAAGATCCCGGGGCCGCCGGCGGTGCTGCCGGGCACGCTGACCGGCGCTGATATCCACGCCTTCGACGAGCGCCAGGACTTCAGGCTGACGGCGCCGTTGCAGGTTGATCATCAGGGCGGCAACCTGGTGACTGCTCCCGGCGACGTGACCCCGGGGTGGATCCCGGCCGGGACCTGCGTGCGCAGCCACTACGTCGACTACGATCCGACGGGCGTCTTCGGCACCGCCACCGGCGCCATCCAGTTCGAGGGCGAGATTGCCGGCGTGATCTTCCGGCCGCCGACGCTGGATGCGTCGAACTTCCTCGGCGCTGCGTTCACCGCTTATCCGCCCAACGCGGGTGCGGGCGCGTGTTCGGTGGGCCCCAATCAATGCGGGCTGGAGATCACCGTGCCCACGCAGGACACCTTCCAGATCGTGGGTGATGTCCTGCGCGTCGGCCTCGTCGCCGGCAATCCCGGCGATCGCCTGCGCGTGATCACGAAGAGCTGCGCTTGCGACCCCGAGTCCCATCCCAACCCCTGACACCGGTTCCGCTCGCTCGCGGGGAGGGGGCCCTGGTGGTCCCCTCCCCGCGGGCCCCTCAGAGTAATCCCGCCGTCTGGCAAATTGAACCAACTCCCACGACGGTCTCTGCCGTGAGAGTCTGTCCGACGTGACGGCTGGCCCGAAAGCCTCTCCTGCAGGACCAAGCCCACGTTCCGCGTCGGAGCTCGAGACGGACACCGACGGGCCTGGGCCGACTCCCGGCCAGCCACCGAAGTTTCCGATCGTCGGTATCGGCGCGTCCGCCGGAGGACTCGAGGCGCTCGAAGCGCTGACGCGACGTCTTTCCACGGATGGCACGGCCTACGTCATTCTTCAGCACCTCGCCACCGGCCACGACAGCTTGCTCACCGAAATCCTGTCACGCGCGACGACCATGAAAGTGGTCACCATCCGGGATGGTCTGGACGTGGCGGTCAACAACATCTACGTGACACCCCCCGGGGTAGAGCTAGGGATTCAAGAGGGGGTCCTCCAACTCCGCAAGCCGTCCGAACAGATACCGCGTCACTCGATCGATGCCTTCTTTCGGTCGCTCGCGAGCGACCGCGGTCCGGCCGCCATTGGCGTGGTGCTCTCGGGTGCCGGGTCGGACGGGACCCTCGGCCTGCGAGCGATCAAGGAGGAAGGCGGCATCACGTTCGTCCAGGAGCCGAGCACCGCCGGCCAGGGCAGCATGCCCCAGAGCGCTCTCGACTCCGGTAGCGCCGATTTTTGTCTGAGTCCCGCCGAGATCGGCGACGAGCTCATGCGAATCGCCGCGCACCCGTATGTCGCCCGAAAGCGCCCGCCCCGGCTGTTCACCCAGGACATCCTGTCCCGGATCTTCGACCGGCTGCTGCGCGCCTTCAACGTCGACTTCTCCACCTACAAGCTCGCAACCATCGAGCGCCGCATCGAGCGGCGAATGGCCCTGCAGAAAGTCGACAAAGCCGACGACTACCTCCGACTTCTCGAGACGAAAGGGGAGGAGCTTCCGATCCTATACAGCGACCTCCTGATCGGGGTGACAGGCTTCTTTCGGGATCGAGAGCCCTTCGAGGCGTTCAAGACCATCGTCTTTCCGCGTCTCCTCGACACGCGCAGCCCCGATGCTCCGATCCGCATCTGGGTACCCGGGTGTGCGACCGGGGAGGAGGCCTACTCCATCGCGATGTGCCTGCTCGAGTATCTGAACGGTCGGCCGGCCGGATTCAAAGTCCAGATCTTCGGAACGGACATCGACGATCATGCACTGGCCCGCGCGCGGCAGGCTCTTTACCCGCAAAACATCGAGCTCGACGTTTCACCCGAGAGACTCCAGCGGTTCTTCTCCAGGCAGGACAAGGGTTATCAGGTCTCCCGACAGCTCCGGGACATGGTCATGTTCGCGCACCACAATCTGGGCAAGGACCCCCCGTTCTCGCGCCTCGACTTCATCAGTTGCCGCAACGTCCTGATCTACCTGCAAGCGCCCCTCCAAAAGCGAGTGCTGCGCGTCTTTCACTACGCCCTCAATCCCGACGCGTTCCTCGCCCTCGGAACGTCCGAATCGGTCGGCGAAGCGTCGGACCTGTTCTCGCTCGTCGACGGCAAGCGAAAGATCTACGTGAAGAAGAACGTCTCGTCGGCCGGTGTGTTCGACTTCGCGTTCGGGTCGCGCGGCGGGGTCGGGCCCCAGGCTCTCGCGGCGAACGCCGTACGAGCGGAGCACCGCCCGACGGTGAGCGTCCAGCAGCTCGCCGACCGCACGGTCCTGGAGAAGTTCGGGCCTCCGGGCCTCCTCGTCGACGAACATCTGGAGGTCGTCCAGTTTCGCGGGCAGACGGGTGCCTATCTGGCGCCGTCACCGGGAGCGGCCACGCTGAACGTGCTCAAGCTGGTCCGTCCTGAGCTCTTGATCGAGCTCAGGGTCGCGATCCAGAAGGTCACGAGCGAAGGGCTGCCGGTCACCTCCGCCCCTCTGCGTTTGGGGGTCGAAGGGCCGGCTGTGGTGCTCGAGGTCATGCCGCTGGAGGAGCCGGGGACGCATCAACACTGTACCCTGGTGCTCTTTCGCGAGGTGGCTCCGAACGCCGTCCCGGAACGCAGCGCGGGACCACCCATCGCGGATAGCGACGGTGAGACCCGGCTCGCGGAGCTCCGACGAGAGCTGCTCATGACCAAGGAGTACCTGCAGACCACGGTCCAGGATCTCGAGGCCGCCAACGAAGAGCTTCAGAGCTCGAACGAAGAGCTGCAGAGCTCCAACGAGGAGCTGCAGAGCACGAACGAAGAGCTCGAGACATCCAAGGAGGAGCTGCAGTCGACCAACGAGGAGCTGGCGACCGTCAACGAGGAGCTGCAGAACCGCATGTCCCAGCTCGCCGTCAGCAACGATGATCTGCAGAACGTACTGGCGGTCGTCAGCGTCCCTTCGTCATCGTGGGGATGGATCTCCGGATCCGCCGCTACTCCGCACCTGCGGAGGCGCTGCTCAACCTGATTCCCGCCGACTTGGGACGTCCCATCGCCTATCTCGGCAGTGCGCTGAACGCCCCAGAGATCGAGTCCGTCGTTTCCGAAACGATCAACACGATTCGCGAACGGACACGACGGGTGCGCTGCTCGGACGGCCGCTGGTACACCATGCGCGTGCTTCCGTACCGAACCTCCGAGCATTCCATCCGAGGAGCGATCCTCGAGTTCTTGCGGGCGCCCCCGCTTCGGACGCTCGAGGAACCGGTCGAGATCAACGAACTGGTCGGCAAGGTCCTATCGACCCTGCCCCATTGCCTCATGCTTCTCGACGAGCAGCTGCGCATCACCTGGGTGAACAAAGCCTTCTTCGAGTCCTTCGTCGTGGGCACGGAGGTCCTCGGGCGGCCACTCGAAGACGTCTGGCCTTCGCGGGGCACCCTCCCCGAGCTGTGGACGGCTCTCGACGAGACGGCGGCTCGAGCTGAGCCCTTCGCCGACCTCTGGGTAACGCATCCTTTCGGCCGCAGGGATGATCGCCCGATGAAGTTCGGGGCCCGTTGTATCCCCGCCGAAGGCGACCGGCCTGCATTGACGCTGGTCGTGATGGAAGAGTCCTCCCCAAAGGGCAAGGTCCCATGAGCCGCCTCGAGGCGATGTCGAGAGAAGAGCTGGTTGCCGAGCTCCGAACGCTGTCGGAGAAGGAGAAGAACGAGTCCGACGAGAAGGACCGTATCGTTCACGATTTGCGCGTCCACCAGGTCGAGCTGGAGCTCCAGAATCGGCAGCTTCGCGAGGCACAGAGCGCGCTCGAGGAATCGCGCGCGCGCTTCGAGGAGCTCTACGACTTCGCGCCCATCGCCTACTACACCTTGGATACCCGGGGCTGCGTTCTGGAGGTGAATTTGACCGGCGCCACGATGGTCGGTCGAGATCGCGCCAGCATCCTTGGTATGCCCTTCAACGCACTGATCAGTGTGCAGGACCCCGCCGCATTCTGGCAGCACCTTCGTCGCTGCAGCGAGGAGCGCAAGCCCGTCGTCACCGAGCTGCAGTTCGTCGTCGATGGGGGCGTTGAGCGCAGCGTGCAAGCGATAAGCGTCCCGGTGCGAGACGCCTCCGGGCGCCCCACCGCTTTCCGCACGTCCTTCACCGACATCACCGCCCGGGTCGAAGCGGAAGACGCGTTCGAGCGACTGCGCAAGCAAGAGACGCGGCTGCGCGAGGGGTTCGAGGGACTGGACCGCGCCTCGATTGCACTCAACGAAGCCCAGATGCGCAGCGTCCCCCCGGGCGAGCTTCTCCAGATCATCGTGGATCAGGCCAGGGAGATCGCACAGGCGGAATTCGTCGCCCTCGGGATCGTCGATCGGACCGACAAACCCTTCGCTCCCTGGGTCTTCAGCGGCATCGGTCCGGCCCTCGTGGCCGCCCTGGGACAATCGCCGCGTCCCGTAGGGCTGCTGGGCGAGGTCGCCAAGACGGGACGGGTGATGCGCTTGCGCGACCTCCGGGAGCACCCGGCGTTTCGTGGCTTTCCGCCCCATCATCCCGAGATGAAGAGCTTTCTAGGCGTCCCGGTGCTCCTTCGCGGCCAACCCGTCGGAAATCTGTATCTGACGAACAAACGTTCGGCCGAGGAATTCAGTGAAGGAGATCAGATCTTCGTCGAGATGCTTGCCATGCGCGCGGCCAAGGTGCTGGAGATCGCCCGGCTCTCCGAGGACGTCCGGGCGGCAGTCCGCGCCCGAGACAACCTCCTCGCCGTCGTGTCGCACGATCTTCGAGCTCCGCTGTCGGTGATTGGGCTTTCTGCCGAGATCTTGGCGCACACCCTTTCCGCCGGCGAGCGCACCACGTCCCAGAAGCAGGTGGCCGTGATCCAGCGTTCTGTGGAACAGATGAGTCGGCTGATCGAAGATCTCCTCCAGGCCTCGACGATCGAGGCCGGACATTTCACGGTGGAGCCCAGCCGGCAGGACGCTCTCAGTCTCGTGGAGGAGACAATCCATGCCATCGAGCCGCTGGCGACCAAGAGAGCGATCCAACTCCGCACGGAGGTCCTTCCCGACCTTCCGCCGGTGAGCGCCGATCGGCAGCGCGTGACTCAAGTGCTGTCCAATCTGCTCGGCAACGCCATAAAGTTCGTCGCCGATGGCGGAATCATCCAGGTTCGGGCGTGGGCGCAGGCCAATGACGTTCACTTCTCCGTGACCGACAACGGCCCTGGGATGCCGGAGGATCAGCTGCCTCACATCTTCGATCGCTACTGGAAAGGACGGGCCGAGGGAGGGCGCGGAGTGGGCCTGGGCCTCTACATCGCCAAAGGAATCGTCGAAGCACACGGCGGGAGAATCTGGGTCGAGAGCCGCCTCGGACAGGGAAGCTCTTTCTCCTTCACCATTCCCGTAGCAAAGGACGGGGACGGACGATGACCACGCAGGAAAGCTTCCAGATGGCCGCTCAGAAGGAGATCGAGATGCCGGTATCGAAGCCGACCTCGCGCGAGAAGGCGAGGCGAACCGAACCAGCGGCGGTGCGCTCGCGAAACGCGATCGAACGCGCGGACGCCTCAGCGACGAGGGCCAGATGAAGACTGAACGGAAAGATCACGCCCGCGCGCGCGCCCGGGCCGCCACCCAGGGTGCGCTCGGCGACCGACGGCCGTTGCGATTCGGGCAGCGCGTCGCCGGTGCTCAGATCGTCCAGGCGCATGCGCTCGAGGCGCGCGGTCAGCTCGCCGAAGGCATAGGCCGAGAAACGGGAGCCGGCGTGCTGCCAGCCGACGATCGCGGCGGCGTCGAGGCGCTGGACCGCGACGCGGTTGTAGACGTTGCGGCTGCCGGCCGACGACACCCCCAGCCCCGCCCCCCAGAGCAGATCGCGCCGCGCGCGCACATAACGCACGCTGACCGCGCCACCCGGCTGCTGCTCTCCGTCCAGCACGACGCCTGCCACCAGGGCCAGCGAGCTCTTCAAGACATTCATGTGCCCGCCGCGGGCCAGCTCCTCTTCGCCGGCCACGTCGGCGAACTTCGACCGGGCCAGGCGCGCTTCGCCGCCGAACGGCAGCGACACCTCGGCGACGCCGTGGCTCGGGCCGAGCTGCCGGTGAACGACGAAGCGGCCCGCGGGCAGCGCCAGCATCGTCTCGCCGTCGGCGCGGCCCCAGGCCTCGGCGGCCAGCACGCTGGACCCCTTCTCGTAGACGTAAAAGTGCGCGTCGGCCACCGCCGGCAGCAGCAGGCGCGAGCGCGCCGGGTCGAGCCAGGTGAGGACCAGCGGTCCACTGCCCTCGAGCTCCAGCTGCATCTCGGGGCGCTGCGCGGTGCCGGTCTGCGCCACCGACCGCGCCAGCGTCCGTCCATGCGCGAAGTCGTAGACCTCGCCCAGCGTCACGCGCCGATCGCCGTCGCGGTCGGCGGCGCCGCGCAGGCCGCTGACCAGAAAGTGGGTGAAGACGCCACCGCCCAGGCGCGCCGATTCCTGCGCCGCCTCGCCGGGGCCCGAGGCCAGAAGCATCACCTGGCCGCGATACGTTCCCGTCGCGCCCGGCAGCGCGACGGTGAAACCGGCCTCTAGCTTCAGCCCCTTGTTCTGGCGATCGGTCGTGCGGCAGGCGTCGATGATGATGATCTTCAGCGGAACGTCCACCGCCGCCAGCGCCTGACGCAGGCGCTCCAGCGGCAGCGACGCACCATCGATGTGCAGCGCCGACTGGTCGCCGTGGCCGCTGAAGTAGACGATGACGGCGTCGCCGGCGCGCGGCGGCGACGCCAGCGATGCCAGCGCGTCCAGCACCACCGCCACCGACGGGTTGGCCAGCAGGCGCACGTCGGGCGCCTCGGGGCCGGCCAGCTCGGTGAGCACGGCGGCCATCCGGCGCGCGTCCTCGACGGCGTGGCGCAGGGGATCCTCGTCGCGCAGGCCGATGTCGCTGCCGATGACCAGGATCTTGCGCCCGGCGGCGCGCGCGGCGCTGGCCCGCGCGGTCATCAGCATCGCGAACACGACCAGACCGCCGAACAGAGCCGTCAACCCTCTCGACTTCGTCACCGACGTCACCGGCCTTGGCTGCGCACGGGAAGCACCAGCACGCGCGGATCAGCGGCGCCGGCCAGCGCGCGTCGCACGCTGCCCGCCGGCCCCACCAGCACGCGCGCGACGGTCGGCGAATCATCGAATGTCAGCGCCGGCTCCAGGTAGTGGGTGCCGCTGGCGAAGCGGCGGCCCTCGGCGAGAACGACGATCCGGCCGCTGCCGTCGGCGACCATCGCGTCCAGCGCCGCGGGCGCGGCGATCGCGATCTCGACTCTGAAGCGATCGCCGGGCGCGCCCGAGATCTCGCCCACCTGGCGAACCTGCCGGTCGCCATGCAGCAGCACACCCGCCACCTGGATTCCCCCGCGGGTCTGGATCACGTCGCGCGCGGCCGGCGGGCGCACCGGGCCGATCCAGAGGGCCGCCACGACCGCCGCCGCCGCCGCTGCCGCGAACGTCAGCGAGCGACCGCCGGCCCACCAGCGCCAGCGCGGCACCGGCGCGCGCGCGCGGACCGCCACGACGCGCGCGAAGGCGTCCGGGTCGCGCTCGGCGGCGAAACGGGCCGCGTCGCCCGCCAGCTCGGCAAGGTAGGCGCGGCAGGTGGTGCAGGTCTCGGCGTGGCGCGCGGTCAGGGCGCTGCCCTCGCCGACGTGCAGCGCCTCGAGCTCCAGCAGCGGGGGATGAGAATCAGCCGACATTGACATTGAGCCACCTCCCCAGGCGATCGCGGATCTCCTTCAGCTTGCGGTTGATGGTCTGGCGCGACCAGCCAATCTCGGTTGCGATCTGATCCTGGGTCAGGCCGTCGACGAAGGCCAGCACCGCGACCTGCCGCTCGCGTTCGGGCAGACGATCCAGCGCGCCGGCGACGCGCAGGCGCTCGTCGACCGTGGGATGCGCGCGCGGTTCCAGGTCCTCGTCCAGCGGCAACGGCGGCGGGCGATCGCGCCGCTTCTTCAGCGCGTCGAAGCAACAATTGTCCGCGACCCGGTACAACCAGCGCAGCTTGGCGTCAGCGGCGCGATACGCGGCGCCGTGCCGCATGATCTTCACGAACGTCTCCTGCAGCACGTCCTCGGCCGCCGCGGGATCGCGCATCACGAAGCGACAGCGCCGCAGCAGCAGGTGGCCGTAGCGGCGGAAGATGTCGGCGACTTCGCCGTTAGAAAGGGTGTCATCTGCCATTGGAGACCATTCGTGGTGAGAAAAATGTCAACGGAGTTTGGGAGGGGGAGCAATTCAATGAACGGAGCAGGACGCTGGAACTTCCTCGCCAAGTGCTTGCAGTCGGTCGGGGGCGCGTGGGCCGTCGCCCTGATCGTGGGGTCGTGGGCGGCCCCGATCGGGGGCTGCGTGCGCGAGTATCCGGCCGACCACTGGGTTCCCGGCGTGCGCTGCGACGACGCGGGCCTCTGTCTTGCCGAACGGCCGGATCGCCGGTCGAGCACGTTCGCGCTCGCGCCTGACTGCTGGCAGGGACCGGCGTCGGCGGCAGAGGCGGGGATCAATGCCCAGAGCATGACCCTGACCGGTGACGGCAAAGAGATCGTGTTCGCCAGGACGCACGGCACCAACGCCGACGCCTCGCCCAGCACGCCGCGCCTCGCGATCGCGCGCTTCGAAGGTGCTGCCGTCGGCGGCGACGGCGGCTGCCCGGGAATGGACTGGCCGGGCGACCCCTGGGTCGGCCCCGTCGTCAACGGCGCGCACGTCGTCGGGCCCGACGGCAGGTTCTGGTCCTTTATCGGCGACATCGGGGGCACGAGTGGGCTGATGGCGTACGACCGGCTGTCGGGCTGGGTGCGGTACGAAGTCGCGTCGCCCGCGACCCCGGTGCCCCGCGAGCTGAACTGGAACGCACCCAACGCCCTGGCGATCGCGCTGCCCGCGGGCGGCGTGGCGATCGTGCGCAGCGTGGCGAGAGACGACGCCAAGTGGAACGATGACATTCCCACCGCGCTGGAGTGGTGGAAGTTCGGCCCCGATCTAACTCCGGCGCGGGTGGCGCAGACGCAGATCGCGTCGGACATGCCCGCTTACGCCGCCGTGCAGAGCTGGCGCGGTCAAGTGCGCTTGTTTCCCGTCGGGGCCTGCCCGCCCAGTGCCCAGGACCGGCCCGGGGATCGCCTGGTCGTGCTGGGCGATCCCGGCAGGGCCCTGTCGCTGCTCGTCGGCGATTCGACCCCGGTATCGATCGTCGATCGACCGGCGGGCGCCAATCAGCAGATGCCGAACCACGGTAGCGCCAGCGTGCTGTTGCCGTTGCGCCCTGGAGCGACCTACGCGCCGGGGTCGGTGCTGTACATCGGCGGTGCACCCGACAGCGATATCAATCCCGAACACCGGCAGCGGCTGGACCTGTTCGACCCCGCCTGCGGCACCTGGACGTTGGCTGTCGGCGCGCTGCCGCGCGGCCGCAACTTCGCGACGCCGGTCCTGCTACCTGACGGCCGCATCTTGCTGGCCGGCGACAGCCAGGGGGCGCGAGAGATCTTCTACATCGACCCGCAGCGTGACTTCGCGGTCACCGTCGGGCACGACATCCTCAGTCGTACGCGGGGCATCGGCGTCGGGGGGCTGTTGCTTGCCGACGGCCGCGTGGTGCTGGCCGGCGGCATGGAGCCAGACGGGGACGAGCTGCGCGCGCCCCCCGACGTCGACGTCTGGGAGCCGCCGTATCTCGACCCAAGCATGCGGGCGACGCGGCCCACGATCGCGAAGGTGCCGGGGTCAATCCTGATCGATCAGCCGTTCTCGATCGAGATGGCGACCGGCAGCCCGCCGGTCACCGAGGTGGTGCTGCTGGCCTATGGCAGCTCGTTCATGGGCAACAACCCCAACCAGCGGCTGGTCCAGCTGGCGATCGAGCGCGACGGGAGCGATCCGAGCTCAACTACGATCGCGCTGCGCGGCCCCCCGGCCGGCTCGGCGCCGGGGGGCCGCTATCTGCTGTTCGCCCTGGGCGACGACCGGATCCCGTCGGTGGGGATGCCGGTCGACGTGGTCGAGGGCGGCGCCGGTCCGTGAGCGGGCGCCGAAAGATCAGGGGCTGGTTGAAGCGGCTGGTCGCTGAGCGCTCAGCCGGCGGTATAAACGTCGAAGGTCAATTCGAGCGAGCGGCGGTCGGAACGCACGTTCTCGGCCTGCTCGAAATGGCCCACCCAGAAGAGCTGGTGGCGTGTGAGCCAGCGAAGGCGGGGCTGCGCGCACTCATTGCGCGATGACCAGAAGACCGCACCGCTGACGGGGCGGCCGCTCACGTCGCGAAGGGTGCTCACGCCGCCCCGTGGGCTGACCACGCCTCGCAACTCGGCCCGCCAGAGCTCGAACTGCTGGGTTGAGAACGTGAGCTTGCCGGTGATGCTGGCGCTATCGGTACCGCGGTCATCGACGATTTCCGCGAAGCCCTGCACCAACCGGCAGGCTGGGACCTCCTCGTGCGCGCCGTAGGCAGTCGTCAGCGTCTGGTTGCCCAGGACATGGAAGGTAGCCGAGGGGGCGGCTTCAGGCGAAGGGGCCTCGGCCTGCAGATAGAAGCGCGGCCCGGCGTCGATTGCGGCCAAACGCAGATCCACCGAGAAGGCGTAGCTCATGGCCTTGGGCAGCAGGCGCGTCCGTTCGGTCCAGCCCTCGGGCTGGAGAAAAGAGCCTTCCCTCACGTGAACACGTAGACGTCCCACGTGACGCGGCGGAATGTACTTTTGACAGCCTGGCCCCGGCCGAAACTGATGCCCTGATGGTCGTTGAGCCAGCGGTATTTGTGGCTGGCGGTCGAAAAACGCGGCGAGCTCACGATTGGAAATTCGAAAGGGGCGTGCTCCTCGCCCATGCGATCCTTTCCTTTCGCGTCGGTAAAGCGTCGGGCGCCCCCCGGCCCGAGGTAGCCCACGATGCTGTAGTCGAGGTGAATCGTAGCCCGGTCGTCGGTGAGGATGGAGACCCGGATCTCGGATTGGGTGACGTCGTCCGCGCGGAGCGCGACATCGTCGGCGCCCCAGAGCACGGTCCCCGTGATGGCTTGGAGGCCGAGGCCCGGCACAGTGCTCTCTCGCCAGACGTGATAGACGCTGGCCAGATCCGTCCGCGCCTGCAGGTTGAGACGCGGGCCCTTGACCGGCGAGTTGAACTCCACCTTCCCGAGGCCGAGCTCGATGTCGTAACTGAAGAGATAGAGCAGCGAGAAATCGAGGAAATCCGCCCGCCGAGATCTCGCTGGAGCCTTGGTCTCCGGGCGTGGTCCCTCGCGCAGTCGCAGCGCCAGCTCACGTCCCTCGTTTCTCACGGGCGCACCTTCGTCCTCAGCTGATAGACCTGCAGCGACAGCGCTTCAATCGGGCTATAGGGACCTTCGTGAAAGCGGGCTACACCGGCACCGACGTAAAGCCCGCTCTCGAGAGCCGCGTACCGGGCGAGGACCTTCGTGCGCTCGGACGAGAGCGCCGCTGTCGTGGCGCTCGACACGTCGAAGGTTAACGAGAGCAGCAGCGGCAAGGTGGCCTGGCTGCCGAACCCCAGCTTCCAGCGGCGGTACGCGTCTCTGGGCGGCAGGCTCCCGGCTGGGTTGATGACGCCTTCGAGACTCACCCGCCCTTGCAATCGCCCTCCCACGAGCACATCGACGATGACGTCGTCGTCGTCGTCGTCGTCGACATCGCCCCCGGACAGACCGGGCGGGATGCGGATCAGAAACCGACTATCGAACTGGGCAACCCCGTTTTCCGTGACGACGATCCAATCGTGGCCCCCAAGCACCTTGCCTTGAAGGCCCCGCCAGCTATTGCCCTCATGGAAGGGGATCCCATCATTGTTCTTCGAGTTCACATCGCCGCCCTCGAGGAAGGTGAGATCGATGCCGAAGCCACCGGGGACCGCGCCGAACGGGCGCGACTCGAGCTCCGCGTCGAGCGAGAAGTAATAAACGGGATCGAAGGCAACCTCGGGTAGCTGTTGCATTGTTCAGTCCCCCCGCTTGTCGTCGTTTTTCTGGTCAGTCATTTGACCAATGGCCCGCCGCTGCCGTCGAGCCACGATCTCCTTGCCGAACCCGCTCAAAAGTTGCGAGACGATCTCGCTGCCCGCTGCCCGCGCTCGGTCCACGCCACCCGACCAGAGCCCGGCCAAGGGTGCGCCCAAGACTGCCTCGACGATCTGGCTCGCGACTGAAAACTTGAAGAGCGCGCAGTGGCGGTGCTTCGATCCTGCGGCATCGAGGATGGCGTTCACCGCGCGACGAGCGGCCTCGTTGGCGCCCTCCATACACGCGAGGTCGGTCTCCGTATTCACGTAATCCGCGGCCAGCACCATGTTGCGAATGCCGGTGCGCGCGCTCGGCCGCAAGGCGCGCGTGTTCACACGGTTGATCAGAAGAGGCTCCGCGTTGAAGCGCATCTGCGGTCCCCACACATAGGGCTGCGATGTGGTGCCGTTGTCACCGGCCGCCGCGGTGCCGAATCGCAGCCCGCGCGCCTTCTCGTAGGCCGCTTGCTTCTTTCTATCGCGCTGGTCGATCAGGCTCGTGTCGAGGTGATAGTTGACGTCTTCGCGCAAGGCGCTGCCCTGCCACAGCATCTCGTCACGCAGATCGACCGGCTCGTTGCCCCGGCCGAACATGGCCTTGAGCTGGGACCAGACCTCGTGGGCGATTTCGTCATCGCTGCAGTTGAAAGCTTCCTTGCGCACGAAGCGCCCCCGACGGTCCCACGCCGAGATGTCGACCGAGATAACCCCGGCCACGCCATCTGGCACGTCGATGTCGCTCCAGAACTGGGTCTGCTCGATGGCGGTCAAGGCCCACTCGGAATCCAGACTAACGATGTGACCGGGTGCCGCGCTGAAGGGCAGGCGCAGGTAGAACTGAATACCGGTCATCCAGTCCATGTTGAGGGCCAATTGCGGCAGCGACGCCAACTCGGGCGCAAGCAGGCGCAGCGTGGGCGAGCGATTCACGTGGTAGGCCATCTGTTCAAGAGGCAGGGCGAAGACAAAATAGTCCGCTGCCTGGGGCTGTCCCGCCCCGGAGTGGCCCCTACCGGGCACGCCCCCAGTATCGGCGATGGTGGTCTCGACGTCGGCGAGGGCGCGCTCCGCAGCGAGCATGATCGCCGCCACCTCGTCGCGCTCCTCCGCCGGTGCCGCCATCAAAAGACGACCGAGCCGCGGCTCGAGCGCGTTCTCCAGCATGCTGGTCAGCGTCTCGGTCCCGACGGGGGCGAGCGTCGTCGTCCGGGTCTCCACCGCCTTCGCCTCGAGCAACGCGGCCAATCGATCGAGGGGCCCGCCGCCGGTGTCGCCGTCATCGCGCGGCTCGGCCACCAAGCTCCGCAGCTCTTCGGTCAAGCTGGTCGTCAAGATGACCTCCTCACCGAGGTCCTTCGCGATCCGGGCCTTCTCTTCTTCGATGCCGGCGATCCCGTGTTTGGACAGAATCCACCATTTCCCACAGCCGCCCCAGGCCCGCCCGGATGCTGGTGAGGTGACGACGCAGGCGGCGCACCGTGGCCATGGCCACGAGCTCGAACGACACCGTGGCCACCTCGCGGCGGTCGGTCTGAAACTGAATCGAGGTCAGCTCCTGTCCGAGGTGAAAAACGACCCCTTTGGCCTCGAGCAAGGCGATCCAGGGCTCGATCCAGACCTCGCTGGTCGGACCATCGAGCACGCGATCCACGGTAGTGAGCATGTCGGAGAGCGTGCGTAGCGCCAGGTGGCCGATGCTGTACGCGCTCACCTCCTCGGCCTTGGCGGCGACCATCGTGCGGGTGGTGGCCCGCACGAGATCGCAGTAGGCGCGCGACTTTGAGTCGCATTCGAGATACGCCCACCAGGTCACGCCTTCAAGGCGCTCGAGGCGGCGCTCCTCGGGCATCGAGGCGAAGTCGATCAGCTTGCTGGTGAACGAGCGCACCTCCGCCGCGGTCAGCCCCAGATCGGCTACTGAATTGACGAAGGCATTCAGCGTGCTGGTCTCGCTCAGGCTGCGAGGAACGCGCAGGGGCAAAGCCAGCGGGGGTCGATCGAACCACGTCAGTAGGCTGGTCTGCGCGGCGACCAGGTTGTCGAGCACGGTGCCGGCGCTGCCGCCGCTGCGGCCCCAGCGACTTCCGCGGCGCGCACGGTGAGGAATGCGGCCGAGGGTCTCGGGCAAATGGCGGTACCAACCGGGGAAAAAGCGGAAACCATGCTCGCCAGGTAATTCGCCTCGTTTAGCGGCCGCGGGATCGGCAGGCGAAAAGCGCACGCTGGCGGCCTTGCCGCCGAGAATGGGCCTACGTTCGTAGACGTGCACCTCGAAGTCCCGCTCGACGAGCTCGTGAGCCGCCGTCAGACCGGCAATGCCGCCACCGATGACTATGACCCGCTGCCGCATCACCACATCTTCCCCCCTCGACCGACGGTGTCTTCGTACGACGAGCGTACGAAGACTGTCAACAGCAATGCGTGCGTGCCGCCCCTCGTGCCGCGCGCACCTCACCCGAGCCCGCAGCGTAGATCATCTCCAAGGGTGTCTCAGCCGGCCGGAAACAATGAACGGGCGATGCCGCATCGGCGCCGGTCCGTGGCGCCGATGCGGCAGAGGGCGCCGAAAGATCAGGGGCTGAACATCGCCGCGGTCAGCTTGCCGAAGCCGTTGATGACGGTGCTGTCGGATGGGCGGTGCATGATCGCGACGCGATTGGAGACGTTGCCCTCGATGCTCCACACGGTCCCGATGGTGCCGGACCCCGCCAAGCTGCCGTCTCCGTTGGGATCGAATGCCAGGAACATCCCCGCGTGTGAGTCCATCGCCTGGTAGTTGCCGATGCCCTGATTCGAGGGCAAGGACTTGATGGCATCGTAGTAGATGTTGGTCGGGATGTTCGAATAGAACTGATTGTCGTTCTTGTCGAGGGTGACCTGTGCGACGGTCAGCTTCTGGCATCCGTTGAAGATGACCTCGCCCGAGATGCCGTCGCCGTCGAGGTCGCCGATCTCGGTGCCGCAGCCGTCATCCAGCGGGTCGCGGAAGGCGTTGGGGATGTTGTCGGGGTTCATCGTGGCGTTCCAGAACCGGTTGCCGCCGTCGACCACCGGATTGGCGGCGATGTTCCCGTCGAGACCATCGGTCACCTTGACGCCGACGTAGCGATAGAACCAGTCGCACCAGCCGAAATCGTCGATGGGGTCATAGCTGGGATGAAGCGGTGTCATGCTCGAACCGGTGAAGCGAGAGCCGTTGGGCGCCAAGGTGCCGCCGAGGCCGATGAGGCCGTCCTTGAAGTCGCCGAGCTGATTCAGCGCCTGCAGGACCATGTCGATCCGCCCCAGCTTCAACGTCGTCGACGGCGCCGTGGTCGTTCCGCCGGTGACGACGTAGAACCAGTTCGACGATGGGCCCAGCGCCACGCCTGCCGCGTCGAAGAGCTGGACCTTCACGCGATAGACCGTCATCGGCAACAGACCGCGACCCGGAGCGTTGGGATCCAGGGAGAGGATCATCGTCCCGGTGAACACCGGAGGCGGAGTCTGCAACGGCGGGTTGGTCAGGATCGGAGGCCCCACTATCGAAAGCACCGGAAGTGCCGGAAACACCGGCACCCTCCAGGTTGCGGGTCCGATGACGATCGTCTCGGTCGAGGTCGTGATGGCGGTGCCCGATGCGTCCGAGAGCGGCTGGTACGTCAGGGAGAACCCGGCCGTCGCGTTCTTGTTGAAGTAGTCGATCGTCGCCGAGTCGGTGATCCGGAGGGTGAAGGTGGCCAGCTGCGCGTAGGTCTGGGTCTCGGGTGGCCGCGCGAGGCTGTAAGAGAGCATGGGCTCGTCGGCAACGCCGTCGCAGTTGTCGTCGTTGCCGTTGCCCAGCTCCCTGGCGTTGGGATGAATTGTCGCGTCGTTGTCGTCGCAGTCCTCGGGCGGGGAATAGCCGTCGCCGTCGACATCGGTCGCGGCCGTCGTGACCGCCGCGGTGACCTGCGTGACATCCTCCGCGTCGCCGCGGCATCCGGCAAGCGCCGCCGCCGCCATCAGCACCGGCAGCAGCGGGAGCAGCAGAGGAATCGAGTGGGAACAGAAACGGCCAGGGGAGCGGCGTGCGAGCGCGATCGATTGAGTGTTCATGGAGGGCCTCCTTTGTCCCTCCGAGACCGGCGCCGGGGCGCGTTCTGTCGCGTTTTTCTCGCGCCCATGTCACCCGTCCTTGCGTGCACCGGCGTGACAAGCTCGGTCCCCGTGTCCTCGCTGCAAGACTTCGCCCTCGTTAGAGGGTGCCGGAACACATATTCTCGTCGCCATCCGGGCCGCCCCGAGCGATCGCAGACCTCGTTCGACCTCGGGCGATGCGCAGTCGGATCGTGTAGGCTGCGCCAAAACGCACCGGCGACAATCACGCAAGCGCAACTCGATGAGGCCATCATGCAAGATCTGACCGCAGGAGGAGAACAAGCCGTCCAGAACCTGGCGCAGCGCTATCGCATCAGCGCAGACGCCGTGCGGGCGATGCTCCTCGCCGTTTCGAACGGTGGCGGAACCATGGCGCAGTTCTACATCCCTGAGCTTGGGGGCGGTGGACAGTGGATGCGGGGCGGGATGACCATGGTGGGTGACATGTTCAACAGCGGCCTGCAGGCGACGGTCAGCGGGCTGTGCGCCGAGCTCTCCTCGCTGCTGGCCACGCAGCAAATCTTCGTTCCGCTCCCGCCAACCCACATTGGCGGCGGCTCCATCTCCCCCGGGAACGCTTGGTGGCCCGCGGAGCTGGGAAGCCCGAGCTCCAGCGGCGGGCAGAACGACGGCCGCTACGCCTATTTTCCCGGTACGCGGCGGTTGGCCGTCGACCGCAACGGCCAGATCACGGTCTACAACACCTTGGATCACAACATCGGGGGCGTGCAGCAGCAGCAGGGAGGGCAGTACGGCTCGATGTCGTTCAGCAGCCAGTACGGGACCTTCGGTGTGGAGAGCCTGCCGATCGTGAGCCCGTTGCCGCCGGCCCCGCCGATGCGCGAGCCGCCCGCTCCGCCATGGCAGCCGCCCTCCGCGCCTTCGCCGCCTCCGCAGAGTCCAATCGGGTCTTCGCCTGCGCCCTCGGCTTCGCCCTCGTACTCATCGTTTGGGCCGCCCCCGTCCCAGGCGGAGATCCTGACGGCGCTCGAGCGTTTGGGGCAGCTCTATCAACAGGGCGTGCTGACGGAAGGTGAGTTCAAGGCCAAGAAGGCCGACCTCCTCGCGCGCCTCTGACGACCTGGGCTCGCTCAAGAGCGCGGGGGCGGATCGTTCGCGCACCAGCCCAGCACGTCGGCGAAAGACCGGTGCTCGGCCGCGCCGAACAGCGGATGGCGGGTGATGCGCGCGCGCGTCTGCGCGGGGCTGCCGATCCCGCACAGGAAACGCGCCCGCTGACGTACGTCGCCGAGCGCGGCAGGCTGCTCGGCGCACAGCTGGAGAAACGCGCGCTGATCGATCGAGCCCGGAAGCTCCACGGGCGCGGGCGGGGCCGGCAGCGTGGCCGCGCAACCGTTCAAGCAATGGCTGCAATGACCGCAAGGGCCGGCCCGTTTCTCGCCGAAGTAGCCGACCAGAGCGTTGACCTGGCAGCCCTGGTGCGTGACCAGCGCCGGCACGCGATGGACCCGCGCAATCTCCTGCGCCTCCCGCGCGTCGAAACGCCGGAGCAGCTCGGCCACCAGCGCGTTTGCGTCCTCGATCGGCCGCAGTCGGCGGTAGCGCTGGCGCACGTCGGAGGCACGCACCTCGGCCCAGCCTTGCTGCTCCAGGTATTCGAGGGCACGCACGACGCGTCCGCGATCCTGCCCCAACGACGCGCCGACCTTCGCCGCGTCGAGCGTGTACCAGATTCGCCCCTTCTTCGCAGCGGCGAAGACGGCGGTGATGAATTGCGCGCGCTCACCCTCGAACCTGGCGGCGATCTCCGACGGGTCGAGCACCGGCCGCACTTCGTACGCGCCATAGAACGGCGTCCCCTGGCGCAGCACGCCCAGAAGCTCGAGGTAGGTCAGCGCGGTGCGCAGCACCAGCAGGCGAATGTCATGACGGGAAGACAGGTCCGGGAGGCTCACGTGAAAGTCGAGCCCCGCGCCCAGTGTCTGGGTGAGCAACTCGGTGACCAACCCCTGCAATGCAGCCTCGGTTGGAGTGTCGCCGTACGCGAAGTTCTCCAGCGCCGGTATGTCGTCGGGGCAGACCAACATCTCGACGGTCGAAGGCCCGCCGTCGCGGCCGGCACGGCCGATCTCCTGGCTGTAGCTCTCGAGGCTCTTGGGCAGGTTGTAGTGGTACACGTAGCGCACCGACGCGCTTGTCGATCCCCATGCCGAAAGCGATGGTGGCGACGACGATGCCCACTGGTGATGCCATCCACCAGTCCTGGATCGCCGTTCGCTCCTCCGGGTCCAGGCCGGCGTGATAGGCGCGCGCGGCGAGACCGGCGCTGGCCAGCTGCTCGCCCACGCGCTCGGCCGTCCTTTGCAGCGTGACGTAGACGATCGTCGGGCCCGGTTCGCGCGACCGCAGCCGCGCCAGCAGGAGGCCGTCGCGCTGGTCTGCCGGCACCGGCGTCGTGAGCAGCGTGAGGTTCGGCCGATAGAACCCGGTCACGATCGCCGCCGCGGGAGGAATCTCGAACGCCGCGCAGATGTCGCGCACGACTTGCGGCGTCGCCGTCGCGGTCAAGCCCAAGACCCGCTCGGCCCGGATCTGCCGGCGGATCTCCGCCAGCTTCAGGTAGTCGGGGCGAAAGTTGTGCCCCCATTCGGAGATGCAGTGCGCTTCGTCGACGGCGAAGAGCGCGATCTTCAGGCGCTCGAGGAGCGCGAGGAACCGTTCGTTGTTGAAGCGTTCGGGCGCGACGTAGAGCAACTTCAACGTCCCCGCGACCAGGCGCCGGTTGATGTCCTCGACCTCATTGGACGAGAGCGACGAATCCAGGCGTGCGGCCTGCGATGTCCCGCCTGCGCAGGGCATCGATCTGGTCCTTCATCAAGGCGACCAGGGGCGAAACGACCAGCGTGATGCCTTCCATTCGCAGCGCCGGCAGCTGATAACAGAGCGACTTGCCCGCGCCCGTGGGAAACACGCCAAGCGCGGCCCCGCATGACGAGAGCGCCCGAAGCACCTCGCGTTGCCCAGGCCGAAACGCGGAAAAGCCGAAGCGCTCGCGCAGGAGCTCTTCATCCGTCATCTGACCGGGTCCGTCCACCACCCGGCCATCCTGACTGAAAAGGGGACCGAAATCAGGACGCGCATTCGCCATACGCCGATCGCCTGCAGACTGCGTGCCGCGCGGACGTACGTTTTCGTTCGTTTGTACGGAAAGAAACCTACAACAGAACGTTATTCACCTAAAGCCACCTGATCGAACAACCGCCACCGACGGGTGCGAAGGGGAAGCCGGCATGCGACGACTCGTGAGACAGCGCCTCGTGGGAAACTGTGCAGTGATCGGTTTGTTGGTTGCGCTCGGCGCCGCGTGCTCGGACGCCGGATCCGGCACGGAGATCACACGGCAGTCGAGCGCGCTGAGCTTCGGCAGCGGGCCGATGCACGGGCAGCTCCTGCAGAAGAAGGGCGCGGTCTCGCCCATCTCCGCGGTCGGCACCAAGTCAGCTCCCTTCGGCGCACGCCTCCAGTACTTTGGCGGCCGCGTCGTCTCCAACGCGCAGGTCGTACAGGTGATTTACGGAACGGGCAGGTACCTGCCCCAGGTCACCAGCACCGGCTCACCCAGCATGGCGACATTCTACCAGGGCGTGCTCAACAGCCCTTACGTCGATTGGTTGCGGGAGTACGACACGCTGGCTGTCTTCGGCCCCAACAGCGGCCAGGTCATCAGGCGCGGCAGCTTCGCCAGCCAGGTGACGATCATACCGTCGCCGCAGAACAACGGCCCGGTCATCGACGACACGAACATTCAGGCCGAGCTGGCGGCCCAGATCGCGGCCGGCAACATCCCGGCGCCGACCCACGACGCGCTCGGCAACAATAACACCTACTACGCGATCTTCTTCCCGTTCGGAAAAACCATCACCATCCAGGGTTTCGGCTCGTGCTCTTCCTTCTGCGCGTACCACGGCACGGTCGCCAGCGTCCCGGGCTTCGGCGAGGTCTACTACGGCGTTCACCCTGACATGGAGCCCGGCTCGGGCTGCGAGTTCGGCTGCGGCGCCGCGGCCACCGCGTTCGGCAACTACACCCAGGTCGCGTCACACGAACTGGTGGAGACGATCACCGACGCCGAGGTCGGCCTGGCGGCGGTCGTCGGCCCACCGCTCGCCTGGTATGACCCGAACTTCGGCGAGATCGGCGACATCTGCAACGATCAAAACGCGCAGATGGTCGGCGGCGACGGCGTGACCTACGACGTGCAGACCGAGTTCTCCAACTCGCAAAACGACTGCATTGCCTCGGTGCCGGGACTGAGCCCGCTCACCGTCGATTCAGGGGGCCAGACCTGCGGCCTCGCGCCGACGACAGCCCACGTGACCGTGCTCGGAGGCCCCGGGGCGTTCACGGGCGATGTCGCGCTCAGCCTGATCAACGTGTCGCCCCCCACGCCGCCAGGCGGCGAGATCACCGCCACCTTCGACCCAAACCCGATCCCGGCCGTCACCGCGACCGGGGGCTCCTCGACGATGCGAATCCAGGCCACCCCGTCGACGCCGCAAGGGACGTATACCCTGACCGTGCAGGCGACGGATGGGACGACGACGGTCACCGCCACCACCTCGCTGATCGTGATCGCGGCGCCGCCGAACGCCCCGACCCTGCTGTCGCCGCCCGACGGCACGGACGGCGCCTCGTCGACGCCCACGTTCAGCTGGTCGTCCGTCGGTGACAGCGTCTCCTACACGCTGGAGGTGCTCAACGGCAGCGGCTGCACGGGCGCGGCGGCGCGCACCTACCAGACCGGCAACACGTCGTTCACGGTGCCGCCGGGGGACGCGCTCGGCATCTTCCAGCCTTACTCCTGGCGCGTGACGGCGGCCAACGCCTGCAGCAGCACGGGCCTCACCTCGGCGTGCTTCAACTTCGTGACCGAGTCCTGCGTCGGTGGCGAGGGGATCAGCAACGGGGGATTCGAGAACGGGCTCACGGGCTGGTCAATCGACGCCAACGTTCCCAGCCCGGTGATCTCGACGACCCTCCCCCACAGTGGGTCGAACGCGGTCCAGCTCGGGAACATCGTCACCGGGTTCGAGCCCTTCGGCGATTCGGCGATCTCGCAGATCGTGACCATCGGCCCCGGCACGCCCACGCTGGTGTTCTGGATGTGGGGCCTCTCGACGGACTCGGTGGTCTTCGATCAGCAGTACGTGCGCGTGACGCCCATCAGCCCGCCTGGTCCCATGGTGGAGCTGATGCGGGACGCCGACCGGCTGCAAACCTACGAGCGGCGCGAGCTGAGCCTGGCCCAGTTCGCCGGGCAAACGGTCCAGATCACGTTCGGCGTCCACCAGGACGGTGCCAACGACGTCACGGGCATGGTGATTGACGACATCAGCCTGAGCAACGCGAACTGCGGGCCGCCGGACTTCGCGATCCACGCCGCGCCGGTCGGCGCCACCGGCGTGTGCGCCGGGTCCGCGCTCGACTACACGGTCAGCGTCGAGTCCGTGCACGGACCCAACTTCACGTCGCCGGTGCGGCTGAGCGCTGTCAACCTGCCGCCCGGCACGACCGCCACGTTCGCGCGCAACCCAATCGCGCCCGGCGAGTCGACCACGATGACGCTGGTCACCGCGCGGCCCACGCCACGAAACAGCTACGACTTCCAGGTGTCGGGCACGGCGGTGACCCCGCCGCCGGACGGCGCGCGCACGGCCGCGCTCAGCATCGCCATCGACGACAACGCGCCGACCGCGCCGCAGACGCTGAGCCCGCGCGACGGCGACGTCAACCTACCGCGCCGGCCCACGCTCAGCTGGACGGCGCCGCTGGTCCCGGACGCACAGCACGCGCCCACGGCGATGAGCCCGCAGTTCCTGTGGCAACTGGCCGCCAACACCGCGCCGAAGACGAAGGCCCCCATCGGCGCCTCGTTCGGCGCGGCCCAGTACCACTTGCAGGTGGCCCGCGACGCCGGGTTCACTCAGCTGGTGGTCGACACGACCACGACGGAGACCACCTTCACCGTGCCGGTCGATCTCGACACCGGGCGCGAGTACTTCTGGCGCGTGAACGGATCAAACCTGTGCGGCACCAGCGCGTATTCGGCGGCGGCGCGGTTCCTGGTCGGAGCCTGCTCGGAGGGTTGGTCCGCGGCGACGGACGCGCCGATCCCGAACGGCATCTCGCAGTCGACCGCGGTGGTGGCCGGGAACGGCGTCCTCTATCTCATCGGCGGCGGGGTGGGATTCGGGCCCGACACGCACATCGATCAGGTCTGGGCATACGACGCGAACACCAACGGCTGGAGCCGCAAGACCGATGTCCCGTCGCCGGGCGTGGGCAGCAACTTCGGCTCGGCGGCGCTGGTCGGCGGGAAGATCTACGTCTTCGGCGGCATCACGGGACAGTTTGGGATCGTGCACCGCGCGTTGTGGATCTACGACGTTGCCAGCGACAGCTGGAGTCGGGGCGCCGATCTGCCGATCGAAAACTTCGGTGCCGCCGTGGCCGCCATCAACGGCAAGATCTACCTGGCCTTCGGGTCGGGGTTCGTGAACCAGACCTGGCAGTACGATCCGGCGACCAACGCGTACACGCGGCGGGCCGACGCGCCGTTCGTGCCGCAGCCGCAACGGCTGCACGGCGTGGCGCTGGGCGGCGAGATGCACGCCTTCGCGGGCGGCTTCTCCGGCACCTCGCACGTCATCTACAACCCCTCGGTCGATCAGTGGCGGCTCGGCCCGGATATGCCGGTCGGCGTGACGGACCCGGCGGTCGGCGTGCTCGGCGGTAAGGCCTTGGTGGTGGGCGGGCAGCCACAGGCGCTGACGCAGATCTTCGACCCGGCCACCAACACCTGGAGCCAGGGCGCGCCGATTGCGGGCGCGGTCGGCGGCGTCGACAACACGACCGGAGGGGTGATCGGGAAGACCTTCCACCTCGTGGGCGGCTTCACCCAGGGATTCCCGACTGATGCGCACTGGCAGCTGCACGTGTGCAACGTCGGCGAGCTGTCGTCGGCCGCGTTCCTTCCCTTCGTGGTCGACGGCAACGGGTCGGTCTCCGGCGTCAGCAACGAGCGGACCTCGCTGCTCGTGGACAACGTCAGCGGCTTGCCGATGTCCGCGACGTGCGTCCTCTACAACAACAACGGGACCATCGACAGCTCGCTCACGCTCAACGTGGCCGCCAACGAAACCCGCACGGTGACCGACGTGATCCGCGCGTTGCGCGGCGCAACGACCGTCCAGAACGTGGTCGGCAGCGTGGCCATCTTCGGCAGCGAGGTGTTCCAGGCGACTGCCTCGCTCTTGACCAACGACACCTCGGACAATGCGCTGGAGGACGGCCAGCCGCTGGCCGGCAACACCGCCGGATTCATCCCCCTCATCCAGTCTCAGTCTTACAAGACGCAGACCGTCTTCTCGAATCTGTCGAGCGGCACGGCGCTGCTCCAGCTGGTGGCCTACCCGCCTGCGGGCGGCGATATCCCGTCGGTCGCAACGCTGGTCACGCTGGCGCCGCACCAGACCGTGAACTACCTCGACATCGTCAGCCAGCTGCGCCTCCCGCGATCCGCGTCGTCGGGACAGCTGAGCTGGAGCGCCAACCGGCCGATAGGCGTCACGGCGCGCGACAAGGTCCCGAACAAGAGCTACAGCGGCTTCCAGCCGGTGCGCCGCCTGGCTGACGCCGCGTCGCGCGTCACGATCCCGTTCGTCGAGGACAGCACCACCTTCAGCAGCGCGCTGGAGCTCAACAACCCAGGCACCATCCCCGCCAACGTCACCGTGCGATTCAGCGACGCGGCGACCGGCGTCGTGAGCAGCCGCGACCTGGTGGTTGCGATCAACAGTGCGGTGCCGATCGCCGACGTCATCCGGTGGGCGCTGCGCA
This sequence comes from uncultured Pseudomonadota bacterium, assembly GCA_963778795.1. Lineage (GTDB taxonomy): Bacteria > Myxococcota_A > Polyangia > Fen-1088 > Fen-1088 > DASRQZ01. The sequence continues at coordinate 470,493 of CAVZVU010000002.1, forward strand.
GCACCAGCACGACCCCGTCGGGCAAGCGTGGCTTCATCGTGATCGACACGCCGCAGGCGGTAACCGCGCAAGCGCGGCTGGTCACGCGCGCCAACAGCGACCCGGCGATCCCCGACCAGCTGACCGCGCTGGGCGGCGCGTTCTCGCCGCTGCTGCTCCAGGTCTCATCGTTCTCGGCGGTCGCAGGCGCGGCCACGCTGTCCGACACGGTCGCCGCCGCGGCGCTGACCCCGGCCGCAACAACCGCAGGCAAGGGCGGGGGCGGCGGCGGTGGGGCTAGCGGAGGCGGGAGCGGGGGCGGAACGTCTTCGACCCCCGCGTCTCGCTTCGCGGTCTCGAATCCCAGCAACGATCCGATCACCGTGGAGATCGACGCGCTGAACGCAAGCGGGACGGTGGCCGCGCCGCCGTTCCTGATCACCGTCGCCCCGCAGGGTCAGTTCCTCACCGACAACCTCGCCGCGAGCATCGCGCTGCCGCCAATCTTCCTCGGCTCCGTGGTGGTCCACTCGAGCACGCCCATCCTGATCTACAACCACCGCCGCTCCGGCGCGGTGGGCGCGACGGTTCCGGTGCACGGGCTGTAGAAGAGATGTGAACCGCCAAGGCGCCCGAGTCTTGCGGCCGTTCACCTGACAGAATCTCCGGGGCCCTCACCCTTTCGGCGCGGTGGTGGGCCCCGGGAGGGCCCCTCCTCAACGCCGATGAGGATTGGTCACGGGCTGGCCCCCTGGCCCGATCCCTGCATCGGGTGATCCGACCAAAGGAGTCGCGACCATGAAATGCGCAGACATCATGAGTACCAATCTGGAATGGTTGACCGAGCAAGACACCATCGACTTTGCGGCGAGCAAGATGGCGGAAGCGGGTGTCGGCTTTCTCCCGATCTGCGACGCCGAAAAGCGGGTCGTCGGCGTGGTCACCGACCGCGATCTGGTGACGCGGGGGATCGCCAAGAGGGTCGTGCCCTCGACAACCGTGGCGGCCCAGATCATGACCTCACCGGCGTTGACCTGTCCGCAGACGACTGAGCTGGGTGATGCGGAGGATCTGATGGCGACAAACCAGAAGTCGCGCCTGATCATCACCGACGCAGAAGACCGACTGGTGGGCGTGCTGAGCCTTGTCGACCTGCTGGAGCATGCCCCGACGGCCCACGCGCTTCAGACCACGCGCGCCGTGTTGTGGCGCGAGGCGCTGGGTCCACGCGGAGGCTCGGCCCCTGGGCGACCCCTGCTGAAGGACGACCCGATCGCCCTCGCGTCGCCGTCGCCCTCGCACGACCTCGAGGTGCACCCGAGCGCCATCAAGGGCGGTAGCCATTCCACCGGAACGAAGGAGTTCCCGAGCTGAAGACGCCCGGACGCCTACGCGCCGGACCCTTCTTGCTCTGGTGGCGGCGGCGCGACCGCCCCAGATTTCTCCTTCAATTTGATTGGAGGAGGCAGTCAGGTTGATGGATTGTCCAGCCTGCTAGTGCGCGCCGTGGCTCAGAACCCTTCGCAGGCGAGGAGATCGTTGAGCAGCGGGTCACAGGACGGGGGAGACGGCATGAAGCCGTCGAAGCACGTCCAGTTCACGGTGCCAGGGGGCACGCGAGCCTGGCAGGCGTCGTAGGCTTGATTCTGGGGGAGACACTCGACGGCCCGCGCGAACTGGATGTTGTCCATGCACGAGGCCATGCACGCCTGGAAGGTCAGGTTCGGACACCCCGAGCGCATGGTCGCGCGGCAAACGTCGCCGCACTCGACCTGGTCGGCCTGCGCGGCGCTGCAGCGTAGGGAGTTGCGCGTGACACTGATGGTCGTACGCGGGCTGTTGTCCGGGGCCAGCGCGTAGGAGAGCGTCTGATTGTTGGTGAAGTCGACGCCGAATGCGAAGTCGTGCAGGCCGGGCGTGAACAGAGTGTTCCGCCACCCGTTGACGTCGAGCGCGAGCTGGTTCTTCGAGCCGAACGGGACGGTGATTCCGACGCCGTTCTTGTTGTTGTAGCCGAAGTAGGCGGTCAGCGAACCGCTGACGTTGGGCGCCACGCACTCGAGGTTCGGAATCAGCGTGGCTTGCCCGCCCCGCAGGTAAGCTTGATCGAAGAACGGCAAGAACGGATCGATCCGCGTGTACAGGCTGTAGTCCTCGCAGAAGAGCCCGCCGAAGTAGTCGACGCCCGCGATGTAGTCCTGCCCGAACTGATTGACGATGACCGGCCCGCCGGAGTCGCCGAAGCAACCGTTCGAGTTGGGGGCGTGACCGTCGAGCTTCACCACGTTCTGCCGCACCGCCGGGACGAGCATGCCGGGGTTGGGATCCTCGGGGTGGTAGTCGGCCGCGGTGGGGCTGCCGAGGATGTGCGAGACGCCCGTGCGCTGCACGCGCGCCCCGGTCGCGGTGGTGCCGCTGGTGGCGACGTCCCCGCCCCAGCCCGAGATGGTCACCTGCTTGTTGATCCAGGAGTCGTCGAGGCGGAAGCGCCCAAGCGGCAGCGGATCGAACGGCGGCTTGCGATCCAGGTAGATGGCGCCGATGTCCGGGTGCTTGAGGGTCGGGTCGTACTGCGGGTGGGTCTCGAACGAGTCGGCGTGGGCCCAGAACGAAGGCTGGCCGACCGGCGGCGCCACCAGGAACCCGTTCTTGAAGGTCAGCTGCGAAACGTCCTGGGTGAAGTTGTCGCCCCAGTACACGAACAGCTCACCGAAGAAGATGTTGTCGAGGCAGTGCGCCGCCGTCACCACGACGCGCGGGGCGAAGTACGACCCCGAGCAGGTTCGCGTGAAGAACTGCCCCTGGCTGACGAACCTCGCGTAGACCATGACGACCTCGTTGCGGCCCCCTATTGCCGTCGGTCGGATGATGTTGCCCTTCGTTTCGGTGATCGAGCCACCCGGGTCGAGCGCCCCCTCTCCGCAACCACCCATCGCGAGCGCGCCGAGAACGAGCCACCTGACCGTCCGTCTTGTCGTCATGTCTGTCCCCTCTTCGTTGGTCGTGAACGCCAGAACATGACAGCCCACAGCAAGGCCCGCGCCACCTCGACGCCACGGGCCGCGTGCTGGCGTCACGAGAGCCGCGCGCACATATGGCGGCTGGGCGGGCAAGTGCTGCACGATCTGCGTGCGCAACCTACGCCGCCGACGAGCGAGCTGCCCCACAAGAGGCGCGAGTGGTAGCCGTGAGGTGGCGCCGCACTTGGCCTCGATCTTGATGGAGCAAGTGTCCAGGAGAACCGCTCATGACCAAACTGATGAACGTGCTCGCCACGGTTGTCGTCTCGACGATGTTGGCGCTCCTTGGCGGTCCGGCCCGCGCCCGCGCCGCGACCAACGAAGTCGAGACGCCAAGAGCGGCCGAGCCGACCGCTCCGAACGTCATCGCCGCCCGCCCGTGGGCGGTGCGCGCGGAGGTCGCGATGCTGCAGACCCGCAGCGGGTCGATCGGCCCGCACGTCGAGGTTGGGATCACGGCTGGCCGCTTCGTGGCCCGCCGACTCTCCCTCGAAGGAACGCTGATGGACGGCCCCGATTCTTCCTGGTCGGCGATGGCCATCGCGCGCTGGGAGCCGCTGCGCACCGAGAACGGCCGGCATGCCCTGACCCTGGCAGGCGGCCCGATGGTGCTGGTGGGCAACGGCGTGCACGGAACGACGCCACTCGCGCACGCCGAGCTGGCCTACGTCTACCGCGCGCCCGCGGGCCTGATCCTGCTGGTCGCTGGCGGCGCGAACATGGCCCTGACCGATTCGAGTTACATCCCGCCCACCAGCGGCTGCCTCCTGTCTTGCCCCGGGACGCTCCATCAGGGCGATCTCCTCTCCCACGCGCGGGCGGCCCTCGGCTGGAGCTTCTGATCCGAAGAGGTGGGTCTCCGGGGTGAGGAGGGCGCAGCTGGCTCCGCACATCAAGAAAGGGAAAGAACATGCAGACCGCACTACAGATCACGTTCCACCAGATGGCGCCGATCCCGGCGATCGAGGATGATGTTCGCGGCTGGGTCGACGAGCTCGAGACCTTCTTCGATCGCATGGTGAGCTGCCGCGTGCGCATCGACGCGCCACACCACCACCAGCGCCAGGGACGGCTCTACCACGTCGGGATCGAGATCGGCGTCCCAGGTGACCGCTTGGTCGTCAACCGCTCCCCGGACGAGCACGCGGCTCATGAGGATGCGGGGGTCGCGGTCCGCGACGCGTTCAAGGCCGCGAGACGGGAGCTCGAGGACTACGTCCGGCGTATGCGCGGCGACGTCAAGCAGCACGTCGCCCCGCCTCACGGACATGTGGTCCACCTCGCGCCGAGTCGCGAGTACGGGCGCCTCGAGGCGACTGACGGGCGCGAGATCTACTTCCACCACAACAGCGTGATCGGCGGGATCGACCGCCTGCGCCTCGGCACCGAGGTCCGATACCACGAAGAGCCCGGGGACAATGGTCCGCAGGCGAGCACGGTGGAGCCGATCGGCGAGCACGGCCATCACACCGGTTAGATCCCATCCGAGGGAGTCTGCCTGCGACGAACCGGATCCCGGCCGGGTCGGTCGAACCGAGTGGGGGGAAAAGTGGGAGCGAGAGCCAGGAAACGGCGGCGGCCAGGGGACCGCCGCCGATCCGGCCGCTGCCGGCGATGATAGTCTGGAGCGATGCGGACGACGGTTGGTGGCCCGCGGGTCGTCTCCTTCCTGGTCGGGCTCTGTCTTTCGGTGGCGGCGTGCAGTTCCGGTGACGGCACCGCCGGTTCGGCAGGTACCGGCGGTTCGCAGGGGGCGGCGGGTGCTTCCGGCACCGCGGGTGCTTCCGGGACGCCGGGGACCAACCCGCAGGACGGCCCGCCCGCGGGATATCCCGACGGCCACGCACCGGTCCCCGCCGCGGGCCAGGCCGAGGACGTGTCGTCGCCCACCACCGTCGTCGGAACCGGAGTCGCCGCGAGCTGCACCGGCGATGCGTTCGTGGCTGCGGTTGCCAAGGGCGGCGTCATCACCTTCGACTGCGGCCCCGATCCCGTGACGATCGTCCTCACGCAGACGGCGAAGGTCTTCAACGACAAGGGAACCAAGCTGGTCATCGACGGCGGCAACAAGGTGACCCTGAGCGGCGGCGGAAAGGTCCGCATCCTCTACATGGCCACCTGCGACAAGGCGCAGGTGTATCCGCCGGGACCAGGCGACTGCAACACCAACCCGGGCGTTCAGCTGGTCGTGCAGAACATCACGTTCGTCGACGGCAGCGCGAAGGGCATTCCGGAGGGCACGAACAACGGCGGCGGCGGCGGCGCGATCCACGCGCAGGGCGGAAGCCTCAAGGTCGTCAACGCGCGCTTCTTCAACAACGTGTGCGACGACCTCGGCTCCGACGTCGGCGGCGGCGCGATCCGCAAGCTCGACTACCTGGTCGCGCCGGGCGCCGGCCCGGGCCGTCCCGTCTGGATCGTCAACAGCACGTTCGGCGGCAAGGCCGGCCTCGGCAACTCGTGCGCGAACGGCGGCGCGCTCAGCAGCATCGGCGTCTCGTGGAACATCATCAACACGCTGTTGTCCGAGAACACCGCGGTCGGCCACGGCGCGAACAGCGGCGACGGCGGCAACGGCGGCGCCATCTACAACGACGGCAACGAGATCGTCCTTCACGTGACCAGCAGCCTGATCGAGAACAACAAGGCGAACGAAGGCGGCAGCGCGATCTTCTTCGTCAGCAACAACATGACCGGGTCGATCACGATCAAGGACTCGATCACGCGAAACAACCCGCGCGGCACCTTCGAGACCCCCAGCCTGCCCGGGTTCTACGTGATCGCGAACGGCCCGGCCCAGATCGTCAACTCGCAGATCCTGCGCTGACGCTTTCGCGCTGCGCTGACCGGACGCGGACGTGAACATTCCTATCCGCGGTTGTGCCCGATCCAGCCCACCAGCAGCGAGATGGTGATCACCGACAGCAGCGTCGACAGCAGGATCGCCCGCGAGGTGATCGCCGCCTCGCGATCGTAGAGCTTGGCCAGCATGAAGGGCCCCGTGCCGATGGGCAGCGCGCTCAGCAGCAAGGCCGCGTTCGACCACAGGCGCGGCAGGTGGAACACGCCGAACACCAGCGCGCCGGTGATCAGCGGCTGCAGCAACATCTTGAGGGCCACGATGCCCAGGATCACCCGCCCGCGACCGCACGCTGACCGTGGCAGCGGCTCCGATTGCGCCTGACCGCCGGCGCGGCCGCGGCTCTGCGCCAGGAACAGACCGATGGTCACCAGCGCGCACGGACTGGCGGCGGCGCCGAGCAAGCTGGTGAAGCGGACCAACGCCGAGGGCAGCGGCGCGCCGGCGAGCGCCACCACCAGCCCCAGCGCCGGCGCGATCAGCAGCGGATTGCGCGCCAGCGAGGCGCCCGCTTTCAGCAAGGCGGGTCCGGTCCCCTGCCGCCGCTGCAGACCGATCTCGATCAGCGCCAGCGACAGGCCGAACAGCAGACAAGCGGTCAAGATGGTGGCGATGACCGCGGGAGGCAGACCGTCGCGCCCGAACACCGACAGACAGAGCGGGATGCCCATGAACCCCGTGTTGGGATAGGAGGCGGCCAGCGCCTCGATGCTGGCGTCAGGCAGCCGCCCACCGCGCGCCGCGCCGCGCCCACCGCGCTCGCGCGACCACCCCAGCGACAGGCCCAGGCACAGGCCCAGCCACAGTCCGAAGGTGGCCAGCATCCCCAGCGCGATCGACAGCACGAAAGCGGGATGATTCACCTCGGCCCAGCGCGCCTGCGCGACCGCCTGAAACAGCAGCGCCGGCAGCGCCAGCCAGACGACGAATCGGTTGAGGTTGTCCGTGGCGCCAGCGCCCAGCACCCCGCGCCACCCGCACAGGTATCCCGCGAGGATCAGCGCAAACAACGGCAAGACCGAGTCGACGACCGGCTTCATCGGCGGCGACGGTCATACCGCGAATCGCGGCGGGAGAACCGGTGTCCAGCAGCGCTGCGCGAGCAGCGGGCGCGACGTTCGTGCCGCCGTATCAAGCGAAGCGCAGGTCGTCCTGACGCGCGTCGCCAAGCGCGCCAGGCTGCTCGCGTCGGCATTGCATCCTCCCGTATCGACCCTACGTTCGCAGGGGCGTCGTCCCAACGAGGAGAAGATTACATGCGAACGAACTCGGGTCTCTTATTGCTCACCATTCTCATCACGGCCGCGAGCATGGGTTGTGCCCACCGGCACCCAGAACAACGCGTGGCACCCCGTGAATCCGCTGTGGTGTCACACGCCGACTGGACAATGCTCGGCGAACGATGGGTCGATGGCGTTCGCGATCGGGACGTCATCCCCGTCGGGCGTCGGGAAGGCAGGTATCGCCGGATCATGATCGTCGTCGAGCACAGCGCCCTCGAGATGTACGAGGTGGTCGTCAACTTCGGAGACGGCACCCAGTTCATGCCGGCGACCCGCCACGTCTTTGGCGCCAATACCCGCTCGCACGTGATTGATCTCCCGGGCACCGAGCGCGTCATCCGCAACGTGGAGTTCCGGTACGGCAACCTTCCTGGAGGGGGGCGCGCACAGGCGGAGCTTTGGGCTCAGTAGCTCTTCGCCGGCTGCCTCGGAGAAGAGCCCACCCGACCGACAGGGCCGGGTGGTCGCGTCCGGCCATTTCTGCGCTCCGGGTGCGCGTGACAGCGAGCCTGGGGAAGATGTCGGCCGCCGCCCGTTGATAAGATCGAGGACGACGATATGAAGCTCGACGAAGCGACCTTCGATTCCAACCCAGCGCGGATCGGATTTGCCGCCGATCTTGCGTCGGCGGCGCGGGCACTGATCAGCCAACCCACCGTGGCACTGGTGCCCATCCTTCTCTGGTGCCTGCCAATTTTGATGGCCTCTCCGCCTTCGGTTCCAAAGCACCCAAATCCATGGCTCTTGGCCGCCGAAATCGGGAGTGTGCTCTTCCTCTGCGGCTGGGCCGGCGCGGAACGAATCTTCTTTCTTCGTCACCTCGAAGGCAAGCCGGTCACCCTGCGGCACCTGCTCTACCTCGTGAAGCCGTTCCTGGGCCGCTTTCTCACCTTGGCCATCCTGTTTGGACTCTCACTCGCCATGTTGGCTCTAGTCATGGTGTTCCTTTTCGGGAACTCCCCCAAGTTACATCCGACCGGATTCCGAGCCGGAATGATGTGCTTCACTGTCGCCGCCGATTTCATGCTCACCTTCGTTCCGGCCGCGCTGACTTTCACGACGCGATCGGTGCGCCGCGCCTTGCGCATCGGCTTTGGGATGATTCGCCAGACTTGGCCTCGTTGCGCCCTCTATGTCCTGTGTCCACCCCTTGCGCTCAACCTGAATAGTCTCGCGCACCCAACGGATCTTCCGATGCTCCAGTTGCTGGTCGCTGCAGGACTGGCAGTGATCGCCTTGCTAGCAAAAGGATCGACCGTCGCCTTCTACCTCCGCGAGCGGCCCGTCTCAAATGACGATGGAGCCGCTGACATCAGAGAGATCGACGAGCCGACAGTCGGCTGAGACATTCATTGCCGAAGCCGAGCTCCGAAAAGGAGCGGCCATTTCTTGCGCACTGGCTGTACTCGAGTTCACCTCGAACGATGCGCTCGCCCTACGAGCCGCCGGAAACGGCAGGCATCACGTGCAAGTCTGCCCGCTCGCTCAGGGGCGTCGACAAGCCCCCCGTGAACTTGATCGCCTCGCCGTCCACGAACACGTTCACGTGGACCCGCACCTCTCCCGTCTCGTTCGTGATCCGATCTCTGAGCCCCGGATGCACCATGAACAACGCCGCCAGCGCGCCGCGGACATCAGCCGGCGACGCGTCGAGGCTCACCTCTCTGGCGCCACCGGCCCACGATCGTAACGGGCCCGTCAGGTGAAACGTGATCAGGTGAGCGCCCCTGTCTTCACACACGTCACCGCGGGTAAGGCATCGGCGATCACGGCGAAGCTTCCGCCCTCGTCGCGGGAAGCGAACACCTTCCCCGAGCGCGTGCCGAAGTAGACACCGGCCGGCTCGCCCGCATCGCACGACATGGCGTCGCGGAGGACGGTCTCGTAGGCGTCCTTCTGCGCCAGTCCTCTGGTGAGCTGCTTCCAGCTCTTCGCGCCGTCGGCGGTCTTGTAGATCCGGAGCTTGCCGCCCGGCCCTGCGCGCATCTCCTGATTGAGCGGCGCGATGAAGACCGTGTCCGGATCGTGCGGGTGCACGACCATCGCGAAGCCGAAGTCGCTGGGGACGCCATGGGCCACGTCGTGCCACGACTCACCGGCATCGTCGCTGCGGTAGAGGCCGCCGTGGTTCTGCATATAAAAGCGGTCCGGCATCGACGGGTGGCGCACGATCTTGTGCACGCATTGGCCGAACTCTGGATACTTCTCGGGCGCGAAGTCCACGCGGACGCCCTTGTTCTTGGCAGTCCAGGTCTGGCCGCCGTCGTCGGTGCGGTAGACGCCGGCCGCCGAGATCGCGACGTGCATCGTCTTCCCGTCGGTCGGGTGCGGCACGATCGTGTGCAGGCACAGGCCGCCGGCGCCGGGGTTCCACTTCGCCCGGTGCGGGTGGTCCCAGAGGGTCCGAACCATCTCGAAGGTCTCTCCGCCATCGTCCGACTTGAAGAGCGCCGCTGGCTGCACGCCAGCCCAGACGCGCTTCGGCTCGACGCCCGGCACGAGCTGCCAGACGTTGTCGAGCTTCGCCTTGTGCGGCTCGGTCGCGGAGACGTCGGATCGCACCAGTCCCGCGTCCTCGGGAAACTTGATGTTCGCTTTCTTCGGCTCGACCCATGTCTTCCCGAGGTCGTCCGAGTAGCGGACGTTGGTGCCGAAGTAGGGATGCGAAACGCCGGCGAGCAAGCGCCCGCTGCGCGGGTCGTGGCAGAGCCCGTAGACCTGCATCCCAGGGAACAGGACACCGCTGTGCGTCCACGTCTTGCGGTCCTTGGACCGGAAGATGAACGCGCCCTTCACGGTACCGACCAGGAGAAGCGTCTCGGGACTTTTCTTCGGCCTCTTGTTGGGAGCCTTCTTCTGGGCCATGGAAACGCGATCTACCACAGTCGCTCGCGCGCGGGGCGCCGACCTCGTCGAATCGGCGCGCAGCCAGGCACGACGTCGCGGCCGAGTTCCTGCAGCAGCGAGGCGCGAGCGACGCCGAGCTCGACGACGTGGATCGCTTTGCTGCCGGCGTGCCTGCGACTCGCGACGGCAGACGTGCGCCGCCTCATCCCTACTCGAGCCAGAAACTGTCGATGTGGAAGGTCGCCGGCGTCGGCTTCACCGCGCCGGCCCTTCCCGCGCCGGTGTTGAGCTGGACGCCGAACGAGCTGATGTGCGCGGGGTTCCAGCCGGGCTTGCCCGCGAGCCCGGCCAGGTCGAGCGGGTAGTCGACCCAGGTGGCGCTGCCCGGCCAGACCGTGTCGTAGTTGCTGAAGTAGTTGTCCTGATCCGGGAGCCCGCCGACGCCGCGGATGAAGCTGTTTACGTGCACCTGCGCGCCGCCCGGTTGATCCGGGGGGTTGAAGCCGGTGCCTCCGTCGAGCCGCACCCGCACCCAGAGCGTGTGCTTGCCGGTCCAGTCCAGGAGCGCGTTGAGATCATAGAGCCGCACGGCATCGACGTACTGGTTGTAGTCCGAGAACGGCGCCGTCACCCGCAGCGAGCCGGGAGCGGGATCGCCCAGCGTCGCGTCCCAGGCCAGGGTCGCGACGCCGCCGCCGGCCTCGCGCGGCAGCGCCAGGTTCGAGGGTGTGCCGTCGTTGTAGAAGTTGAGCCCGAAGCCATCGAGGCCGCCGTCGAAGGTCTCGAGGGCGGCGCCCGGGCGCACGCTCAACAGCGAGAGGTCGTCGAGGGTGAAGTCGACCGTGCAACCGGTGCTGGGGGCGTGGAATGAAATCTCGATGCCGCCGACCCGGCTCTGTCCTTCCGGTCCCACGGTCACCACCGGCATGCCGTTGGTCATGCTGGTAAAGGACACGAAACCGTTCGCGCCCAGGAAGAGCGGACCCTTCGGCGGGTAGCAAGCGGTCCCGGTGCACTGCGCGTGCGGATCGCCCGAGCCGCGGTTGAGATTCTGCGGTATTTGCACGCCCGCGGCCAAGGTGTCACAGGTGCCGAGCGTGCCCGCGAGCCGCCCGGTATAGCCGAGATAGCCGGTGAAGTCGGCGCAGTTGGTAAAGTAGAGGCCAACTCCCGCGGAGGTCCCGGGAGTGACGCTGCCGGTCACGTGCAACAGGCGGTTGCCCGCGGTCGTGCCGTCGTTGGTGACCACGGCGCTCACCCCTCCGAAGGTGTAGACGCCGCCCTTGCCGGGGAGGGTCACACCGTCGGCCGCGGTCTCGGTGAAATTGGTGATCAGGGGCGCGCCCGGGAAGAGCGTGCCGGTACAGAGACCGGCGGCACCACCGAGGCCGGTGCTGCCACCCGCGCCGGCGGTGCCGCCACCGCCGGTCCCGGTGGTGCCGCCGCTGCCACGTCCGCCGGTGCCGCCGCCAGCGGTGCCACCCGCGCCGCGGCCCCCCACACCGGCGACCACACCCCCGCCACCGCCGGTCCCGCTACCGCCGCTGCCGGTCGGGCTGGCGCCGTCAGTCCCCGGCGAAGCGCCCCCGAGGGAGACGGTGAGGTTGCCGCAGCCCGCGCCCAGCTTCACGGTGCCGCTGTTGCTCGCGACGTCGGTCGTCCCGCTCTGCGCCGTGACCGCGACGGTGACGTTCTTGGCCGTCGGGTATCCGTCTGGGAAGCGGATCTCGATGGTACCCTCGGGGCTGCCGCTCGCGTGCGTGAACGGCGCGCCGGTGCGCCAGGCTTCGCCCTCCGTCATCACTTGCAGGACCACCCGCTCCGCCGAAAGCGCGGCCCCTTCGAAGGTGAGCGTGAGTAACAGCGTGCCTTCCGCGCAGGGCTGGGTGCTGCGGCAGCCGCTGCCACTGCTCACAAGCCACAGTAAGGTCGCCGCACCCAGACCGGCGGTGACTCGTGCGCGGGTGAAAGTCGCGGGCACGCTCACGGAAAGACGCCCAGCGAAGGCTTGGGCCGCTTGTCACCGCTGCTGGCCACAATCACCGCGGCGCCGCCGGCTGCGGCGACGCCGATCCCGATCAGGACCCAGAACCAGGCTCGGTGGGTGAGTGGCGGCGACGCGTCGGCCGCCGGGAGCGCGGCGTCGGTCACCAGCAATGGCGGTCCCGCGGGCGGCGGTGCCACGGAGCGCGACGGCGCGGGGATCGGTCGCGGGGCCCAGGGCGCACGTTCGGCGCTCGGCGCCGGTGCGGGCGGCGGCGCGATAGCCGGCTCGACGCGCGCGGGTGGCGCCGCCGGTATCTCGGCTGCCGCCGGCGCGGCTGCAGGCGGCGCGGCCACCAGGGGCGGCGCGGTGACCACAGGAGGAGGCACGACCGCCGGCGCGGGCGCGACCGGCGGCGCGGACGCCGCGACCGGTGACTTCTTGTTCTGCTCCAGCGCTTGCGCCAGCTCTTGGACGCGCGCCTCCACTTCGCCGCGCCGCCCGGCCTTGGGGAACACCCGCAGATAGTTGCGGTACAGCAGCAACGCACGCTCGCGGTTGCCCGCCAGCCGCTGCGCCTGCGCAGCGTTGTACAGCTCCGCCGGATCGGGCTTGCGGTCGAAGGCCTTCTCGAACCATTCGGCCGCAGCCGCGTAATGACCCAGCGCGAAGGCCGCCGTGGCCCGCTCGTGAAAGGCGCGCGCCTCGTCGGACGGGCTCGCATCGGCGGCGTGGGCCGGTGCGTGCAACGCCAGACAGACGAGCGCTGCGCTCACGAAGAGAATGGAACAACCGCCGCGACCAACCATCCGCTCCCATTTAAACATGGGCGCGGGCAGCCGGTCACGGCCTTACCGCGTTCCAGGTACCGTTCAAGCTGAACACGCAAGATGAACACGAGGCGATCAGGGCCTCAGTTGCCTCGCTTCATCATGCTGAGGCTCATCCGCGGCGCCGACCAAGAACCTCGGACACGCGCGCCCGCGAACCTATGAGCCGTTCGAGATCCCTCCTTCCGTGCTCGCCGGTCTGTAAGACCTGCGGTCCTTCGGGGACTATCAAGGTGTGAATCCGAAGGAAAGGCGCTTCGCAGAGCTGCTACGAGTCTGTCTGTCACCCGAAAGTCGAGCATTCATGCTGGCACCGCTGTTGCTGAAAGGACTGACGTGCAGCGAACTCACTTACTTGGAGACATTCCCATGCGACCTTCAACCACCGCCCGCTTCGTCCTTCTTTCGATCCTGATTACGGCTCCATTCTTGGTGTCGTCCTGCGACACCGGCTCAACCGACCAGGACTTTCCCTCCTGCCAGCCCAACACCCTCCGACTTCAAGGTTCGATCGACGGGATGTCAGTCGACATCACCGTGCCAGGCGAAGGCGGCGGCCTCACCCAGGATGGTTCTGGCGGCGAGCTCCAATCTCAGGCGGCGACGATGCCCGATCCCAGCCTGACCGACCTGCGGTTGACCTGGATTAATGGCATCAACGTCGGCGACTCCGGCGCTGCGACGGGAACGCTGACCATGGTGACGGGGCCCTTCTCTGGTCAAACCTTCTGCGTCGGCAACGGCTCGCAGGTCCACATCCCATCCAGCAACAACGTTGGGATCGCCCAGTTCGAGCTCACGGGCCTCGCCACCGGAGCAGGCTGCACGGCCAGCCACACGGGAGTCCTCAAGGGTTGTATGAACTGACGCGGGCACCGGAGCCGGGGCCAGTTCGTGGTTCTCGGCGATCTCGCGACCCACCAAAGGGTGGGCCGGATTTCTGGGAGGGAGTGGCCCACTGTCGGTCGGCCGACGCTTTTGGCTATACTGCCCTCTTACGAATAGGGGGGCTTCAGAGTGGCGGTCGTCGTCGGGAGCAGGGGTGAATTGGCCGTCGTTACCATTGGTGTTCGCCGTGAATGACCGGCGCGCTTCGCCTTCCCTGAAGGCAGTGAGCCTCCGAGGAAGCCTCCGCTCGGATCAGATTCGCCTGCTGCTGCGCGTGATCGCCGAGGCGCACGAGCTGTCTCCGTATCGTGGTGAGCGCGCGAAACACTTGGTCTCGGGCCTGCTCAAGATCCTGGGCGCGGTGGTCGGCGGCTGCCTGATCGACCGTGACTTCCGGCCGGAGGGCCGCGGCGCCTTCACAGTGGTGGCGCTCGAGGGTTGGGATCCGTCGACGTTGCCGGTGTTGCACGTCCTGGGAACGGAGGGGAACGCGTTCAACCCCGGCATTCGTGCGCTGATGAGGGCGTGCCCGTCGCAGCCGGCCGCGACCATCACCGCGACCCGGCGCGAGCTGGTGGACGATCGCGCCTGGTACGGATCTCCCTACGTCGAGGACTACATGCGTGCGGCCCACCTCGATCACGCCCTCTACTCGAGCAAGCGCGAGGGCGCGCCCGGCGTCGTTCACGGGCTGGGCTTTTATCGCGCGACAAACGATCGGCCGTTCGACGAGGAGGATCGCAACCTACTCCATCTGTTTCATCTCGAGTGCCAAGGCATGTTGCGCGGTCCGGCGGCGGAAGCCGACCGTACGCCGCCCGTGTTCCTGCCGCGGCGCGAGCGCCAGACCTTGGATCTGCTACTGGCTGGCTTCGCCGACAAGGAGATCGCCGAGCGGCTGGGCATCAGCCCGCACACGGTGAACCACTACACGAAGTCGATCTACCGCCGCTTCGGCGTCAACTCGCGGCTCGCGCTGCTGGCCGGCCACTCGCCCGTCGGCGGACGACCGCGGCGATATCCCTAGTTTCAGGGACCCTAATCTCCGCGAAATGACTGCTGCGGGCGCGGCGCCCTAAGGTCGCGCCCATGTCTATGCCCGCCGAGCCGGCCGTCTTTCAAGCACCGACCCTGGTCGACGTGTGCGCCGATCGTCTGGCGGCGCTGTGCGGGGCGGCGCGCTTTCGCGGCGGCGACGCGGCGGCCGTGTTGGGCACGTTCGGCGTCCTCACGTCACCTTGGGGCGAAAGGCCGCTCGGACAGCCGTACGGGTGGGTCTCGGAGATCAGCGACGACAACACCCCGGTTGAGTTTTCGGTGGCGATCAGCGAGGGGCGCGCCGAGGTTCGCGTGTTGCTCGAGGCACAGGGCGAGGAGCCGACGCTCGATGCGTTTCGCGCGGCGGCGCTGGCGCTGAACCGCCGGCTCGAGGACCAGTTCGGCGCCGATCTGACGCGTTTTCGAGCGGTAGCCGACCTCTTCGTTCCTGAGGACATGCAGGGACCCTTCGCGCTATGGCACTCGGCCGTTTTTGCGCCAGGTCGGCCGCCGTCGTTCAAGGCGTATCTGAACGCGCACGCGCGCGGACCCGCCCGCGCCGAGGCCCTGGTGAAGGAGGCCCTCCGGCGCCTCGATCTACCGGGCTCCTGGGACGCGCTGACCGCGGGGCCGCTGCGGCGGGGCGCCTACCTCGACGAGATCAAGTACCTCGCGCTCGATCTGGATCCCCGGCCCGAGGCGCGGGTCAAGGTCTACGTCCGCCATCATGGCGCCGCGGCCGAGGATCTCGAACGCGCCGCCTGCGGCGCCCGCGATCACGCGCCTGGAGAGACCCGTGCGTTCGTTCGCGCGATGCGCGGCGGGGACGCCCCGTTGCGGCAGCGTGCGGCCTTCACCTGCCACGCCTTTGTCGCGGGCGGGGACGATCGCGCGGCCGCCGCGACGATATACGTTCCTGTCTGCGCGTACGCCCGCGATGATGCGGCCGTGCGAGGGCGCGTCGTCGACTACTTGCATACGAGCGGTCTCGACCCGTCGCTCTACCAATCGATCTGCGACAGCTACGCGAACCGCCCTCTTCATGCGGGAGTCGGGATGCAGAGTTGGGTCGCGCGGCGCCGCCACAGCGGCAGCGTCAGGCTCACGATCTATCTTGGCACCGAGGCCATGCGCGTGCACGCGCCCGGCGTCGTCCCCGCGCCCACCCCCGATCGCAGCCGCCCGCGCGCGATGGCCGGTTCCGCGGACAGCGCCGACGGCGGCGGCGTCAAGGGATCGACGTTGGGCGCTGTATTGGAATTCGTCGATCAGAAGGCCCGCGAGCTCCGCGCCGCGCCGCTGTTCGAATTCTTGCGGGACACGCGCATTTCTCCGAAAGACCGGCTCGCTTTCGCGCCGCACGTGAGCCACTTCGTCATGACCTTCGCAGACCTCTACACGCTCGTGTTGCGCGAAGAGCCGCCCGCCGATCGTTTCCAGGAGCTGGTGAACGCCCACGCGCGCGAGGACGCCGGACATTGGCGCTGGTTCCTCGCGGATCTGGAGCAGCTCGGTGAGGACCCGAGCCTTCGGTTGAGCGAGACGTTGCGGCTGGTATGGAGCGAGGCGACGGTGAAGATGCGGTTGCTTTCCTATCACATGTGCCGGCTGGGCTTCGGCGCCGATTCCTTGCGCAAGCTGGTCCTCGTTCATTGCATAGAGGCGACGGGGGCGGTGACGCTCGAGCATGTCGCCCGCGTCGGGCACGAGCTCGCGACGCTGACTGGCAAGCGCCTGGCCTACTTCGGTCCGCACCATTTCGATACGGAGAGCGGCCACACGCTGGAGGAGAACGACGTCCGCCGCGCGCTCGAGGCCGTTCCGCTCGAGGCCTCGGTGGTCGAGGACCTCTGCGCGCTGGTCAACGAGTCGTTCCGACACTTCACCGCCTTCGCCGAGGAGATGCTGGCGCTGGCGAGGAGCCATTCCCGCACAGCGAGCGGATGACGCGCGCGACCACGAGCGACACCGCAGAACGACAGCAGGACGGCGCGCGCACCCGAAACACCCTGCAGCAGCCGCAGATTGTGGCGGGTGCTTACGCGGGCGCCAGGATGCGATCCACCGCGGTGGCCGTGCGCGCCAGCGCATCACTCACGTCCGTCTCGTCGAGATCGCGGTGAGTCACGAAACGAACTGCGACGTCGCCGAGGGGAGCCACCAGCAGGTTCGTCTCGGCGAGTGCGGCGAGCGTGGCGCCGGCGTCGGGCACGGGCACGCGCACGATGTTGGTCTCCGGGACCCCGACGGTGAACCCGAGCGCGCGCAGTCCGTCCGCCAGTCGCCGAGCCTTGGCGTGATCCTCGGGAAGGAGCGGGAGGTAATCGAGCGCCACCAGCCCGGCGGCGCCCATCACGCCACCCTGTCGTACGCCCCCGCCAAGCATCTTGCGCAGGCGTCGCGCAGCTCGCATGGCGTCCTTGCCGCCGCAGACGAGCGAACCCATGGGCGCGCCGAGCCCTTTGCTGAGACAGACCTGGGCCGTGTCCACGCCGCGCACGAGGTCGTCGAGACCGCATCCAAGCGCCGCCGCCGCGTGCCAGATCCGCGCGCCATCCAGGTGCACCTTGAGTCCGCTCGCGCGGGCGGCTCGCACGAGGGCGGCGTGCTCGACGGGCCCCGTCACCGCGCCGCCCGCGGCGTTGTGGGTGTTCTCCAGGCAGAGCAGCTTCGTCCGAAGCGTGAAATATGGGCCCGAATGTCCCGCGGCCCTGGTGATCTGCCCCGGCGTCGGACGTCCCGGTCCCCCGTCCCACGGCAGCGCCTCCGGCATGCCCCCCGCGAGCCAGGAGGCGGTGCCGAGCTCGTTGGCCAGGACGTGGGACTCGGCCGGCGCCAAAAAACGATCGCCGCGCTCCAGGTGCAGCATGAGCGCGACGAGGTTTCCCATCGAGCCCGTGGGGACCCATAACGCCGCATCCACCCCCAGCAACTCCGCCACGCGTGCCTCCAATCGCGCGAGCGTCGGATCGTGATCCAGCACGTCGTCGCCCACCTCGGCGTCGGCCATCGCCGCGCGCATAAGCGTCGGTTGGCCGGGTGACGGTGTCGGACCGGAAGTCGAGAACCCTCATCGACGTTCGACGGCTATCAGAATATCCCCGGCCCTGGCGTGAGAATGCCGTCCGGGTCAAACCTGCGCTTGGCGCGCACGAGATCGGGATAGACCCCGTCGTACTGACGGACCCAGTCTCCGCGGCTGAAGGGGATGGCGCTGATGGGATAACGGGTGCCCCCCACCCGGCGGGCGCGCTCGAACAGACCGCGGTTGCGGGCCAGCATGCGGCTCACGAAGGCGGGGTCCTGGCCGGGGGCGCTGGCGGACGTGAGGATGTCGAACAGGAACGTCCAGTCGCCGCTGTCCGGGACGCGCAAGAAAGGGCGCGTGAGCTGGCAGCGCTTCTGCGCGAACAGCAGCAAGAACCCGGTGGTGCCGATGTCCTCGGGGGTGAGGGTGGGGACGATCTCGCCGACGTATTCTTCGACGACGCGGTCCGACAGGAAGACATCGAACCAGGGCCGCTGCCATCCATCCCAAAGCCCGATCGACTTGAGGAAGTCGACCTGCGCGTCGACGCGCAGGACGTACTCCAGGTAAGGCATGTCGGTGACCTGAGCGGCGCTGGGCGGGACGGCGAGCCCGCGCAGCAAGCGATCGTTGTCGGGCGGCGCGGCGGGATCGTAGTACTTGACCAGGTTGAGCTGGTAGACGAGCCGGCCGTCGGCGCCGGGGATCCACATGTTGAACGCCTCGTCGAATTCGCCGCGGTCGAGCACCTTGCGGAAGTCGGCAAAGAAAACGGCGTTGTCGCTGTAGTTGACAAGAAAGACGCGCGCCAGCTGCTTGCTGGGGACCAGATCGAGGACGGCGCGCGTGATGATCCCGCACTGGCCAAGACCCGCCAGTGCCACCTCGAACAGATCGCGGTTGCTGTGCGGCGAGCAGCGCTTGACCTCGCCCTCGCCGGTCACGATCTCAAGCTCCTGCACGCGGTCGACCTGTGCCCCCTGTCCGTAGACGCCCGAGATGCCGCCCACGGACAGCGTGCCCGCGATGGAGAGCCCCGTGAACCCGGTCAGCACGGGAGCGGTCAGCCCTCGGGGGACGGTGAACTCCAGCAGGTCCTTCCACGTGAGGCCGGCGTCGACGTCGGCGCCACCGGGCCCGACTGCGTGGATCGTTCGCAGCGTTGCCATCTCGATGACCAGGCCGCCCCGCACCTGCGACTGTCCGAAGGTGGTGTGCCCCTGGCCGCGCGCCGCGACCTGGATCCCGAAGCGGCGCGAAAACAGGATCATCTTGCGGATGTCGTCGACCGAGCCCGGGCGCAGCACGGCCACCGGCATGTTGTGGACGATGTCACCGACGTCGACGGCGTCCGCCGCCAGCGACGCTGGGTCCGTCACGAGCTTCCCGTCGATGGGTGGCACATGGTTGAATGGCGGCGACTGAATATTCGCGCTGGCGGCGCTGACCCAGCGGCGCCCCACCGGATCGAAACCAAGCACCACCGCGGCTCCCGCTCCCTGCAGAAACAGACGTCGCCCCGTCATCGCGCCTCCCTGGGTTCGTGTGGAACGGCCCGCCCGAAGACTACTAGACCGGGGAGCGTACGTGGAGAAACTTCAGCCCGACATCACCAAGCGGCGTGCGTCGGTTACGCGCGCGCCGAAAAAATCAGTCGACCGGGTGAAAGATCGACGGGCTGGCCACTCTAAGTTCTGCGTGTTGAGACGTTAGCACCTGCCCCTCGGCCGCCAGCGCGTCGAGGCTGTCTGGCTCGACCATCACCGGGACGAACACGGGAGCAACTGACACCGGATGTTCGTTCACGCAGCAATACACGTTGATGAAGATGTAGACCCGATCGGCCGATCAATCTCGACACCATCATCCGCGGCCCTCTTGCCTTCATTTCCATGCCGCGAGCTGGTTCGAGGCATCTCGAGCAATGCGTATGCGACTGCGGCGCTTCGTCGAAGAACACGCGTGAGCACCCGCAACACTGCGGTTATTCCGCACGTCCGACAGGGGGCATGGGCCCCCTCGCCGCGCTCGACGGCCACCCGATTTAAACACACGAGAAAAGCCCCGTAAGTCTCGCGACACTTACGGGGCTAGCCGTAACGGGGGCGTGATACACGAGCTGGACATCGCGGGATCATTGGAGATTTTGGCGGAGCTGGCGGCGTAGGCCGTCCGGGCGACGGGGCCGAGCTTGACCTGCCTTCGCGACCACGAGGGCGCGGGCACCGATGAGCTACCGTGTTGACGGCCCGTGAAGCAAAACCGAGGACGCCGCCCTTTAGCGTGTGTGATGGCAAGAGTGTCGACTCGTGCCGTTCGCCGCCGCGCCGCTCTGATCGCCTGCGCCGCCTCGATCGGCTGCGCCGGCGGATCAGCCGGCGTGCCGCAGGCGCGCGCGCAGGTGGCGGTCGCGCCCAGCGGTCGCAAGCCGTTCGTGTCGTTCAACATCCCGACGCTGCACTACATCGAGGATGACGCGCGCTTCGAGGCGATGCCCCACCAGCGGCTGCCCGACGACTTCGAGATCCGCGACGCGCTGGAGACGATCCGCTTCCTGGGCGGAGAGGTCGTCCGCATCTACACGCTCTCGGTCCGCAAGCCGAGCGATCCTCCAAACGCGGTTCGCCACGTTGTCGGCCCTGGCCAGTTCAACGAGGAGGCGTTCCTTGCGCTGGACCGGGTGCTGGCCGCGGCCGCCGAGCTGCGCGTGCAGGTGATCCTGCCGTTCGTCGACAACTGGCCGCACTGGGGCGGCATCACCGAGTACGCGGCCTTCCGGGGCAAGCAGCGGTCGGACTTCTTCACCGACGAGCAGCTGATCGCCGACTTCGAGGCGACGATCGACAAGGTGCTCTCGCGCCGGAACTCGATCAACGGGCGGGCCTATCGCGACGACCCCGCCATCTACGCCTGGGAGACCGGTAATGAGCTCATCCGGCCCGACGCCTGGGCGGCGCGCATTGCGCGCTACATCAAGCAGCGGGACCCGAAGCACCTGCTCATCGACGGAACCAACGGGCCGACGATCCGCGAGGCGTCGCTGGCCAACCCGGACATCGACATCGTGTCGTCGCATCACTACGGGACGGTCCGCCGCAACATCGAGCTCGTCGACCAGAACGTACTCAAGATCGCCGGACGCAAGCGCTACCTCATCGGCGAGTGCGGGCTGTGGTCGGCGGCGGACACCACAAGGATGCTCGAGCACGTGCGAGCACTGCCGATCGAGGGCGTGCTGCTCTGGGGCGCGCGCGGCCACACCCGCGAGGGTGGCTTCTACCACCACATGGAGAGAGCGCCCTTTCAGTCGTACCATCTGACCGGCTCCGACTCGGGCGCGGCGTACGGCGAGCGAGAGATCCTGGGCATGATGCGGCGGCTCGCCTTCGAGGGCCGGGACCTTCCGGTGCCGTCGGTGCCGGCGCCGCCCGCGCCGGTCGTTCTGAGTGCGACGTCGCGAGGCGCGCTCGCCTTCCGCGGCGCGCTGGGCGCCCGCGACTACACCATCGAGCGGCAGAGCGAGCCCGACGGACCGTGGCAACTCGTCGCGGACCACTTCGACGAGACCCTGGTCGCCTACCGTCCCTTCATCGACCCTGCGCCGCCGATCGGCCAGAAGATCCGCTACCGCGTGACGGCCTTCAACGAAGCGGGCTCCTCGCTGCCGTCGCAGCCGAGCGCCGAGACGCTGATCGAGGGCCGCACGTTCGTCGACGAGATGGATCGCGCGGGCGCCGGGCCTCGAACCGAGACGGGCGCGATGGTCACCACCGACCACCCGGAGCGCTGCAAGATGGACTGGTCACGCCTGGCCGGGCGGGCTGGGGCCCGGGTCGAGTACCGGCCACCCCAGGGCCGCCCGATCGGGCTCCGCATCTACGCTTTCACCGAGAGCCGGTCGGGGCAGGTCTTCAACGTCGCGTGGTCCGACGACGGCCACGAGTTCGCCGCGCTGGCCACGTCCGAGGACTCGTTCCTGGTCCCCGGCGACACGCCCGAGACCCGCCGTCCCGTGCGCGTCATCGCCGCGACGATCCCACCATCGGCGCGCGCGCTGGCCATCTCGTACCTCATGCCTGCTGAGATCGGCCGCGTCGAGATCGACTGGCTGCCCGCGGCTCCGTGATCGAAAGGGCGCGACAAAAACCGGTCACAGCGGAAGCGCGCGAAGGATCACCCTGAGGCTGGCCGTGCCGTCAGGGGACGGTCAAGAGCGCGGAAGTCGTAGTACTGGTATTCGCTCACGACCCCCCTCCTGCGAACGCGCGCCACAGCGCTGGTGTGACTGCCACCTCGAGGCCCACTCGATTCTGGTCAACCGTCAGCCTGTATCGCTCGACTTCGTACACAGACTTGCCTTCGATGAAGCGTTTGCGCCACGCGATCCCGTGGATCTCGGTCATCTCACGGGCGATCGACTTGAATATCGCGCGGGCCTGCGACGAATCACGGACGATGATCTGGCGGATGACCTTCCCATCCAGGAGCTTCGTCTTGCCGTCAGCAGCTCCCAGCAGCAGGACGTCGAGGAATCCGAGCTTTTCGCCTTCACGTTTGGCGCTACCCGGCTCGGACTCGGGGCGGAACGTCGCAGGGCGGTCGTAAATGGCGCGGACACCGAGGCTCTCCAACCAGAGCTCGGCCTCGCGTGCGTGTCCGTTCCACTCGACCGTCTCCCACTGCTCCCTCCTCAGCTGGCTCGCTTCATGGGCGAGCGACGCCGAGCGTTCGAGCGTGGGCGCTTGGTCCGATCCGGCGTTGCTGAGCGGATGAGGATCTCCGCAGGGATCCCGAGGCGGCCGTGAAGCCGCCGAATCATGGCGAGACTGAGGCCGCGCCGCCGACCAAGGACCTCGGATACCCGAGCCCTCGACCCGATCAGCTGCTCGAGCTCCTTTCGGTCGAGCTCGAGTTGTTCCATGCGGAAGAGAATCGCATCGACCGGATCTGGCGGAGGGATCGGCTCGTGCTTTTCCTCGTAGGCTTCGATCAAGGTCACCAGCACGTCGAGCCGATCGTGCTCCGGGCTGCCGGGCTTCGCGTCCCAGAGCCCCTCGACCTCGGCCAGAGCGGCCTTGTGCTCCTTCGCATTTCGTACGGGTTTGATTTCCATCGCTACACCGTCTCCGCGTCGATCCGATCGTAATCGGCGTGAGCACCGACGAATCGGATGAACAGAATCCTCGATGCGTACTTGATGGCGACGACCAAGCGGTACTTGTTTCCGCCGATGTTGAAGACGACCCGAGAGTTGCCCACGAAACTCGCGTTCCTGTGTTGCCGTTTGATGTCAGCCGGTGTGGCCCAGTCGGCCTTCGATGCCTCCGCGAACCACGCCCGGAGGGGCTGCTCCGAATCCTGATGGCCCGCGCCCTCCCAGAATTCCCGCAGTGTCCGGCGGGCGATGATCCTCACTGCCCAACAGGCTACCTTGTTCCCAAAATGGGAGCAAGGCCGGAAGGCGGCGACGCCGGACAAAGAAAAGCCCCGTAAGTCTCGCGACTTACGGGGCTAGCCGTAGCGGGGGCGTGCTACGGGCAGTCGGAGCAGACGCTGCTGGCCCTGGAGCTGGTGGCGGCCTGACCAGGTGTATCCTGGCCGACATGCGGAGCGTCTACTGGCAGGTCCCCTGGTGGTGTGCCGTGGTTTTCATCGGACTTGGCCACACCCTGCACTGGGCCGGCGAGAAGATCTCGCTTTCAGCCCCATGGTGGGCTTGGGGGCTGGCGGGCATGGCGGCGGTGGTGGTCTTCATCGTGATACAGGTTGGCGACCACATCTCAGAGCGGCTCCTCTCGTTCCGGGAGAAGATCGTCGTGGACGTCGACCGGGTCCAGCACTCGGTCGACCGCGTCGAACGCGAGATCAAGCGGCCAGATCGCACCTAGACCGGCGCCGAGCCCGCGCGGGGCGCGCCTTCTTGACTGCCGTCGCCTTATAGTGTCAGAACGGTTCAGCTATGGAACGTGAGGCGAAAACCGCCGGGACAGAGCAGGTAGCGCTGGCGCGCCGCGATACGCGGTCGGCTCCATTGTTCGGGGAACTTCCCCCTGATCACTCCGCCTGGATCCTGCTTTCTGACGCAGATCTCAAGGCCAGTGCTAACAGAGAGCACGCCCGACTCGCGAATCTGATGGTCTTGATCACTCTAGTAAGTCTGGTTCTTGCGACGGCGACAGGACATGACCCACGTGCGATGCATGTCCTCACCTGGGTCGGGCTGCCAGCCATGTTTGCGTGGTTCTGCCTCAGGTTCGTTGTCTCTAGACGAAGGCTTTCCATCAGTCGGTATCGTGACGGATTGCTAAGCGTGGCGCCCTTCCTGCGCCGTTGGTTCCCATGAACGCCGGCCTGATTCCTTCTGGACCAAAGGATCTCATCGCTGGCGCACCCGCAGTAGTGGCCAAGTTGGGAGTGACTACCGCCTGGTTCAGTATCGGCGAAGCCATGGGCCTGGGAATCAAGTTCCTCGTCCCGAGCCTGCCGGTTGACGGGAACGTCCTCGGCCACGCGGTGGGTGGGCTGTTCGCTGCGTTGGACGTGCTGGGGTGGATGCCCCATCGTCGGAACGTGAAGAGGTGTCTGTCTCACGCTAATGACCTCTTCACCTCGGGGTTGATCGACGCGGACGAGTGGCAGCACATGCGGACGGCGTGTCTGCGTGGCAGCACGAGCACCAATCGGCGCTCGTAGCGGGTTGGCGCCCAGGATGGTCACGCCGTCACCCTGATGACGCCCGCCACTCGCTCTAGGTCGGCGTCGTGCTCTGCGACTCGGTCGCCGTTGCGAGACTTTCCGTCTGCGCTCGTGTTGCCGGCGATTGTAGTGGCGTAGGCGAGCCTCCCGTCGACCGTCGTTGTAGCCGTGAGGATAGCGACGTGGCCCACTCCGTGTCCGTGGTCGTAGACGACGAGGTCGCCGGGCCGTGGGTCGAACGTGATGAGGTTGGGGTTGTTGGCGAGCAGGTGGAGAGCTGAGGCCGACGGGTGGAACTTGAACCTGGGATCGGTCTCGCGGACCATCGCGCACGCGTAGGCTGCGCACCAGGAGTCGCCCGACTTGCATCCGACGGCGGCCAGCCACTCGTCGATGTGGGGGCCGCTGTTGGGGGCGGTCTCTCGGACGTAGAGGTACTTCCTGGCGGTCGCTATCAGGTCGGTGGACGTCACGACCTACGCTCCCGTCGGTGGTTCGCGCTTGGCGGCCTGGCGGTCGGTGTACGCGTGGCTGGCGCAGAAAGTGGTGTAGCTCCCGACGAGCGCGATCGTCACTGGGCTGACCTTGTCTGGGGCCATCGACCATCCAGCTACCAGGAGGGCGGTGACCACGACCAAGAGCGCGGCGAACTTCCTACCGTGGAGGTGCGAGAGGAGCTTGGCGACTAGGTCGCGCATCTAGTGCAGCCCGAAGAAGAGGACCAGCGCCGCAGCGACCACTACCCCACCCACGGTCGCGCACCACTTGCCGATCGACCGCCACGTGGAGCGGGTCGACTCCAAGCTCTGGATGCGGCTGGCGTGGTCCTGCTGGGTGTTGGCGATCGTCTCGAAGCGGTCGGCTACCGTCTCCAGGCGGGCGACGGCGGTTATGATCTGGTCGTGGTCCACTCTGCCTAGAGCCCCAGAGCCCCTTTGACTCCGACCAGCACCTTCGCCGCCCCGGCGTCGTTCGGGTGCAGGGCGTTCGCGGCCGGCGTCTCCTGGTAGTCGGTGGAGGTGTTCAGGCCCAGCGAAGTCCCGTCGACGATGACGATCTTGGAGCTGTTCGTCGCCGTGACCGCCGCGGTGATCTGCGTGCGGTAGTTGCCGAGGGTGAAGCCCGCTCCGTTGACGGTCTCGGTGCCGCGGGTGAGCGGCGTGAGCACAACCATCTTGTTCAGGTTCGGCAAGGTCACGAGGAGCGCGTACAGCGTCGTGAGTTGCGCCGTCAGGCTCGGTTGGCCGAAGCCGTAGTCGTTCGTGCCGTGCTCCAGCAGCAGGTCGATCGACGTGGCTCCCGCCGCGTGGCGAGCGAACCGAGCGAAGATCGAGGCGCTGTCGGTGTACTGCGAGTAGTCCGTCGACCCCATCGCCTCAGCGCTCACGCGGCCCGGGTAGTTGGCCCGCAACAGCCCGAGGAGATCCGTCAGACCGAGCGCCGAGGTTACGGTGTTGGCCATAACGATCGAGTCGCCGAAAATGACCAGCTTCCGAGCGGCGACAGCTGGGGCCAGCGCGAGGTTCGAGCCGGCGATCGCGAGGATGTGGCCGGACGACTGGCATCCGCTCCCGTTTATCACCTGCTGGCCGCCCTGGATCTCGACGACGTGGTTCCCGCCCGTCGACATCGTGAACGTGTACCAAGCCAGTACGTTGTAGGTCGGCGTGATCTTTCCCGCGTACGCACCGTCGACGAAAACGGGGCAGTCGTGGAACGTGGCACCACCGCCGAAGTTCGAGTCGCGCGCGATCTGGACCTGGAACGTGGTGCCGGTGCAAGTGAAGCGCAGTCGCGCGCCTTCCGTCGCCGGAGGGAATCGAGCGACGCCCACCAGGTTGACGAGTGGGCCCACCGCGATCTGGGTCGAGGTGATGCCGTCGGTGAAGTCGGCCGGTCGGACGCGGATGTAGTTCGCCATGTTAGGTGCTCCCCGGCCAGATCGCGGTGCACCAGCTCACCCGGGCGTGAGTCCCGGCGAGAGCGATACGCACGCAGGCCAATAGATTGCTGAAGGTGTTCACGTTGGTAATCGCGATCGGGGTCTCGCCGTCGACGGAGAACTTGTAAAAGCCGCTGGCGTCAGCGAAGACGTAGCCAATGTGCCAGTCCCCGTCGGCTTGGACCTTCGACGCCGCCGTGTCGACGCCGCCGCCGCCGCCGCTGGTGGTCTTGTACCCTTCGAAGAACCGCACGTTCGTGCCCGGTTCGTACCCGACGTAGACGCCCTTCGGACCGACACCGGTCGACGTCGGGTCAGACATGCCGATAAGGCAGTACCCAGAGTCGTTCTGCTCTACCTGGAACTGGCAAGCAACACCCCACGGCGTGATCTGGTCGAGCAGACCCGTCCGCGGGTTGCGGTTGGCGAAGGTGCCGCCGATGTTGGTTACGAACCCGCGGGAGATCGAATCGGTGCCGTTGGCTTGGATGCACGCCTTGCCGTCCCACTCGGCCGCGACGGGTAGCGGCGTCGTCGAGCCCGTAGCGCCCGTGCCGGTGTTGAGGCTTTCGACCGTCCAGCCGGCCAGGTTGTCGAAGGTGTGCTTGAAGTTCTGGCTACGCGTCGGGTCGATCCCAGTGAACACATAGAGGTTGTTCAACGCCAGCTGCATCCCGTCGCGCGGATTGCCGAAGTCGCTGAACGTCTGGCCGTTGTCGTCGCTCTTCTGAATGCGACCGCCGAGGCGTTCCACGACCGAGAACCCGGAATCATCCGAGTAGATCGAAGACTGAGATTTGGTGATGGCCACTAGCTGTTTCCTTTTCCGCAGAGGTAGACGGACGCGAGACCAGTGCCCGAGGTCGGCACGTACTTGGGCCGGATCCAGGCCGAGGCGAGACTGAGGGGGTCGATCGTGAAGTGGGACGCCGATCCAGCCGGCTGGATCGTCGGCGGCTGAGACGTGAACGTGATCGCGTCCCAGGAGCCGTTGGTCCCGTTCGTCGACGAGTTCGACATCTCGAAGGACCAAGTCCCGACGGGCTCGCCCGCCTCCCACAACACTGGGTCGGTGCCCATCACGATCACTGCGCCGTGGTGGAGGAACTGCTTGCCGGTGTTCGTCGAGCCGGCGGTCGTGGTGACGAGGATGTCGGCCAGGACCTCGGCGGCCTGGTCGCAGTCGGTGGCGCGGGTGAGCACCCACGGGACGCCACCCCCGGCGGTCGTGCAGGTGTAGATCCCGTTCTGGAACGTGGACGCCTGGTTCTTCACCAGTACCCGGTCGTTCAAGTTGACGACCGTCCCGTCGACGGTGAGGGTCGTGTTCGAGCCCGCGGTCAGGGTCGCGCCCACGCCCAACGCCCCGTTCGCATAGGTCGGGGCGTTGGGCAGGACGGCCGCAGTGGAGACGGCGACCGCGGTGTTGGTCGGCGTGGCGAGCGCCCAGATCACTTGGATCGCGAGGCGCGCGCTGACCTTGAGTCGGGTGGCCGTTCCGTCGACGGGGACGGTGGTCCCGGTCTGCTTGCCGCTGAAGGTCGCGGTCATCGACTTGGCGTTGACGATGGCGACGGGGGCTAGAAACTCGTTCACTGGCTACTCTCCTGGGTGAGGACTCGCCGGTTGATAGCCGGCTAAGACGTGTTCACCCTGAGCCGCGGTGATCGGGCTACCCGAGAGACTGGCTGGCGGTCGCGACGTTCGAGCCCGCTTTGACGGGCTGGGACGGGGGCGCGCTGGGAGCCGGTTGCTTCTGAGACGTGTAGACCGCGTCCATCACCTGGCCGAGCCCGCCCGGGTCCTGGGCCTGGGTGAGGATCTCGATCTGCTTTCGCTTCGCGGGGTCCGGCTTCCACTTCGGTCGCTCGCTTTTGATCGACGAGATCGCGGAGTTCACGCTGGCCAAGACCAGCTGGTAGAGGTTCGGGTACAGCACCTCCAGCGCGGCGACTCGGTCGAGCTTGAGTCGGTCGTGCGCCAGGTCGTGCAAGACCACCATCGGGTCGTTCGCCACCTCCCAGAGACGGGCGTAAGCGCGCATCTCGTTGGGAGCGCCTGGGCGGACGTCGTCGCCGAACATGCTGGTAACGACGTGCCGGGGTAGCTGCTGGTGGAGGAAGTCGAGGACGCGGCCGAGGACCGTCTCCGTCACCGGGCCGACGTCGGGCGGGAGCGCGCGCAGGATCTGCTGGAGCTTGGCCGGGTTGACCTTCGACAGCTTCGCGTTGACGTCCTTGAAGTCGAAGTCGCTCGGCTCGTCCTTGCCGTCGTCGCTGGCGACCATGGCCCGCTTGGTGGCGCGGCGGATGAGGTCGGGGAAGCGGACGATCTGGCGTCGTTGGTCCTGGGTGAGGGGGCGAGGCTTGGTGATGAGGGAGTCGAGCCCGAGGACCGAGACGATGACCTCGCCGATCGCTTGGTTGACCGGTAGCCCCTGGATGTCTGACGCGAGGGCCATTAGTGGCTCGCCAGCTTCGAAGCGACGAACTGGGCGGTAGCCAGCGGCGCGCCCTGCTCGATCGCGAGTTTGATCAGCTGCGCCCTGGGCACTCCGGCTTGAGCTGCGCGCGCGATGGTGGCCAGCCAGCGGTTCGCGCCGACGGCGACCCGGTCGATGGCCTTGAGGCCGAGGGGCGCGCCGACTGCAGCTGCAGCACCGAGGGGGTGGCCGGTGGCGAGCGCGACGGCCGCGCCGGTGAGTCCCAGGTTGTGCGCTCCCTCGCCGATGATCTTGGAGGCCGACTTGCGCTTGGTGATCTCCTTCCACGCCTGGCCGCGGAAAGCGTCCTGCATGTTGGCGAGCGCGCTGTACTCGGTGTTGAGCTGGCGCATCTGGGCGACGATGTTGGCGGCCTCGGGCGAGACTGCAGCCGCGCGGTCCAGGTGCGCGTTCATGATCTTCGAGACGGTGTCCGACAGGTCGTGCTTGAGTTCGCTCGCGAGCGATTCGTTGATCGAGCCGATCGTGTTGCTGGCGAGCTTCTGCGTCTGGGTCGTGTACGCGCGGAGGTCCTTCGTAGAGACGATCTGGTCGGGGTCGTAGACGGGCTTCCCCTTCACGCGCGGGCTCCAGCTGTCCTTGACGTCGTCGAGCATCTCTCGAAGGGCGCGCTTCTCGGCTCCGTTGCCGGGCTGCTTTTCGAGCGTGCTGAGCCTGGACTCGATGGGCTCGACGATGTCACCGAGGCGAGCGCCCCCACCCTCCTGGACCGGCGCGAGGTCGATCGAAGCCTTGGGCGCGGGCTTGGTGCCGACTCGCTCCAGGGCGTTGGTCGGGACCAGGTCGGTGGAGGTCGAGGGCAAGCTGGGTTCGACGGCGCTGGTGGTGCCGGTCGGCTTGTAGACGGTGGTGCGGGTGACGTCGTCCAGCTCGGTCTTGAGGCTGTCGAGCTTGCGGCCTACGGTCTCCATGCGCCGATTGGTCAGCCCGATGACCTTCTCGGTGTTGCCGAGGTTCTTGAGGATCGCGTGGTTCTCGGGAGCGAAGAGGGTGTCCTCGATGTCCTGGGCGTCTGCGGCGACCTTCTTGGCGAACTTGGCCGGGGTGTTGCCGGTGACGGCCTCCATGAGGTCGCCGGTCGCTCGCTTCGGTGCGCCTGCGATGAGCTTGCGGGCGACGGGGGCGAGTAGAGCGTTGGTCGCTCCGCCGGTAGCGGCACCGCGGATGGTGTCTGAGACCAGCTGGCCGAAGCCCCCGGCGTTCGAGTCGATGCCTGCGTCGGATGACCCGACCGCACTGAGGGCTCCGTATCCCGCACCCGTCGCCACGTCGTGGGCTACGCGACCAATTCCAGACAGTGCCTCCGCACCCTCGACCGCCTTCGCGCCCAGGCCGACGGCCTTAGCGACGGCTCCACCAGGGATGAACGCTGGAGCGATACCACCCGCCAGCTCGCCCGCACCGTAGGCGATCGGGTGGGCAGCTTCGGCCGCGTGGTAGTTGGCACGCGATTCGTCACGAGCGGCTGTGTACTTCTTGCCGGTGGCTGCAGCTTCGAGGGCGGCGGTGATCTCGTCGGCGAAACCGAACGTAGCGCCCTGAGCTGCACCACGAGCGGTCGACTCGATGACACCAGGCTCGGAGGTGGTGGGAGTCGGGGTAGCCAAATGAGCGGTCGCCGCAAGGAACGCCTTCGGGTCGAACGCTCCGCCGTGGGCGGGCCCGTGACCGCTGGTCGCCGCCAAAAAGGCGGTGGGGTTGAACCCGTCGCCGCTAGTGTCCGCGGCTTCTTCGGCCGCGTCTTCTGAATCGACGTCGTCGGCCATGTTACTGAATCAGACCCATTGCCTTCAGTCGGGCGCCCGTATCGGCATACTGTGGATCCTTGGCGTTCTTCGGGTTCTTGTACCAAGCGAGAGCGCCCCTCGAATCGAAGCTGGCGGGTTGCGCGCCCTGCTGGATCATGTCCGGCGAGCGCTTGAGGTTCGCGTTGAGGTTGTACTGGACGATCTTGCCGGACTCGGTCTTGAGGTTCTGCAGCGACGCGGGCGAGGCCGCGCGGTTGATGCCGAGGCCGCTCCCGCCGATGATTTGTTTTTCGAGCTTCGCGCGCTCGTCGGAGTTGTTGCCGCCCATGACCTGCTGGCCCTTGACCACGGTCTCGCCGATCAACCGCTCGCGCTCCTTGTACTCGGGGGTGGTCGGGTCGACGAGCTGGCCGAACTTCTGGACGTGGGCGGATAGGTCGTCGAGGTTGTCCTCGTACGCTTTTTGATTCGCGACGAGCAAGGCCATCGCGCGCTGAGACTTGGGCGAGTTGGCTTGACCCAGGACTTCACCGGTGACGGGGTCGCGGACAGCCAACCCGTTGCCGGTGTTCTGCGCCTTCGCCAAGGCTGCTTTCGCCGTGAGGCCCGCGGCGTTCGCCTCGGCGTAATTCTTCACCTGCTGCGACTTGGCGGTTTGAATATTCGACTGAACGGTGAGGCGGTTGAGTGCGTCGCTGGCGTCCTCGCGGGTGCGGGAGCGGCGGTCGTCGAGGAGCTTCGTCTTGAGGTCGTTGAGCGCGACGTTGCCGTCGATCTCCGCCTGGGTGCGGCCGAGCGCCTTGAGCTTCCGTTCGCCGTCCGCGATCAGCGAAGCGTAAGCGGCGGCTTTTTTGTCCTTGAGGTCGTCGGACAAAATGCGGTGCGCCTGGACGGCGTCGGTGACGCCAGCGCGCTTCATCGCGGCGACGTCCTTGAGGTTCGCGATCTCCAACTCCTGTTTCTTGAAGTCGCCGTCGATCTGGGTGTTGAGCTGCTGGAGAGCCAGGTTGCCCGTCGGGTGGCCACCAGCCGCTGAGGCGCCCGCGCCGTAAGCGCCAGCGGCCAGCGACAACGCAATGACGATTCCTCTGCCGACGCCCATGTCGGAGAAGTACGAGTGTGGCTTTGCGTTCGCGGCCGCAGCGATGGCCGCGTCTCGGTCCGCCACGCGCTTTTGAAAGTCGGCCTTGAAGCGGTCGCGCTCGGTGTCGTCGAGGGATTGGTACTTCGTCTCCAGGTCGGCGTTGCTGTCGGCGACGGTGGCGTTGATGTCTGCCGAGCGGGCGGCGAGCGAGGCTTTGTCTTTGACCAGGTCCTCCCGGCTCTCGCCCAGGGCGTCGCGGTCCTTCTGGTCGCTGGGCGTGGCGGCGGGAAAGCCGGGCGTCCCGGGCGCGCCCTTCGCTCCCGCGTGGTGGGGAACGCTGACCGGGGCCGGCGTCAGGGGCGGTAGAGGTGCGGTCTGTGTTGCTGGAGCCCCGGGAGTCGGAGCCGACGCGACGGGGACCGCACCCGCACCCAGCGGTGAGACCGGCGGAGACCGTGGAAGAGCGACGGGACGACGGCTCCGCCGGTGGCGGTGGGCGCTGCGTTTGCCGCCGCGCGCGCGTCGACTTGCTGCTGGGCTACCGCTCCGCTGGCATTGATGGCCGGCAAGAGCTGGACGTCGTCGTCGGGTGCCGGCATCGGCTGCGAACCGATTCGGGAGCGGGCGGGCCGCCCTGGGGCTGCTGCGGATTGCCGGGAGCGGGCACGACGACCGGACCTTGTCCGTCGTCCACCATCTGACCGGTGATCGGGTCGCGGACGAGAGCCATCTACTTGGCCTCGACGCGTTTGAGACGCTCGTGAAGGTCAGCGACGGCGGCGAGCGCGGCCGAGATCGACGCGGCGGGGTCGAGCTGCAGCTTGCCGCCCGGTCCCTCCTGGACCATCGCGCGCCCGATCGGACCGCCTTTCTCTGCGTCCTGGGCGACGATGCCACCAACGGCGCGCCCATCGTTCGGGTCCTTGTACCCATCCCACTTCTTGGGACTGAGCGCGTCGAGGAGCACCTCGATCGAGTCGGTGCCGTCGCGGACGTCCTTCTTGGCGCGCTCGTCGGAGACGGCCGCGATGCCGGCGGAGCCGAGACCGCCGACGAGCCCGCCGAGGAAAGCGTTCTTCGACTGCGCGACCTGCTGGTCGATACCCTCCTGGGCGATGTCGCCTTGGCGCGCAGCCGACGTGCCGGCGAGGTACTGCTGCTGGGCGACCTGCTGCTCCTGGGCGCGCTGGGCCACGCCTTGCTCGGTGGCTTGGGCGTTGGCCTGGTCAGCGCCTTGTACGGCGAGGCGGGCGGCTGCGGCGGGCGTGCGGGAGCGAACGGTATTGGCCAGGGCGTAAGCCCCGGCGACGTTGCGCGCGGTCTGCGCCTTGAGTTCGGCGTCGGCGGCTGAGGGCGTCTGGCCGGTCGCTGCAGCGTGGACGAGGGCTAACGCGTCCTGCTGGTTCTGTGGGCCCGAGGCGGGCGGAGGGGCGGGAGTCGCGAGGAACCAATCGAGCCAACTCAAATAAGTCTCCTACGTGAGCCGCGGTGATCGGGCTACGCCGGGGCCAGGTTCGACCCGAACCGCTGCAGGCCCTTCTTCGCGCCGATCTCCAGCGTGACGCCGCGGATAGCGACGCCAGCGTCGACGCAGTTCAACACCGTGATGCGGACCTTGATGCGCGAGCACTTGCCGACGGCGCGGATGCGCCAGTTCCAGTCGGTGGTCTGCGTCCCCACGTACGTGGCGATCGGCGTAGTGACGTTGCCGTCGGCGTAGATTTGGACGAGGAGGTCGTGGGACGAGCCGAGCATCCGGCCGACACCGATGCACCGCCGGACGCGCTCGAAGCCGCCGACGTTCGGGTACGGCGTCGACTTCAACACGGCGAGCTCGCAGCCACGGCGACTCGACCCGGTAGGTGATGAGGCCGAGACCCTCCATGTGGACGCCCGGGGTCTCGACCCGGGCGGCGTCGAAGTTCGGGTCGCCGACGTTCGTGTAGTAGACGGGGCGGTCGTTCCAGAGCGTCGAGGAGATCGACGGGACCGAGGTGTACGTCGACCACTGCTGGTGGGTGTGGTCCCAGACGAGGACCGTGCTGTTGCTGAGGTAGTATCGAGTCTGGCCCCGTTTCGGCACGTGGAACGTGTTGACGATGTTGGCGGCCGAGAGCTGCGCTTGGACGTCGGCCCCGACCGGCTCGATGGTCAGGCTGCGAGTGACGACCTGGTAGCCGGCGCTCGGGTCCTTCGAGACAAAGCCGAGGCCATCGGGCGTCACGCACACGCTGAGCGGTTGCGCGGTCGAAGACCCGCCCTCGATCGGCTGGAGCTGGGGCCACGAGCCCTGGCCTTGGCTGTTGGGGCCGTCGCTGGGTGCTTGGACGAAGACTTGGTCGTCACCGAACACGACGAGGCTGTCGAGGTAGTCGGCGACGGCGTGCGCCCTCGACCGGACCTGGATAGCGCCCGAGTCAGTGAACGCTGGGACTTCCCCGTCGACGAGCGGGGTCGTCACGAGGAGCTTGGTCGGGTCGTCCATCGAGATGCCGATCAAACGCCCCGAGTGGTAGGTCAGGTCGGAGATCCCGCCGACCGCCACGTGAGGCTCGACGTCGCCCGACGTGTACAACACCGGATTGTTGACGATGGCCGCGTCTGAGTCGGCCATTACGATGGAAGTCGCGTCCGCGCCCGTGCTGGAGTCGATCGTCGTCACCAGCTGCAGCAAACTCGGCACGTTGGCCTGAGACCGGTACACCTCGACCTGGGCGGCGGGCTTGTCGCCCATCCGGTAGTACGGCACGACGTCGAGCAAGATCTGGGACTGGCCTGCGTAGAGGGTGACGTCGCGGATGTCAGGCTCCGAGCGCATCACTCGCCCGTCGGCGGTCGTCGACTTGAAGACGACGGCGATCCGGTAGACGGTCTCGGAGGTGGTCCGGTACTTGTTGTCGGTGGCGTAGGTGCCGACGCCGAAGACCGCGATCGATCCCGTGGTCCCGAGAGGGACTTGGTCGGCGATGATTGCGCCGATGTTGTATGAGCTGCCACGGTCCGTCGACCACTTGAAGCGGCCCGTGCTGGTGGCACCACCTGCGAACGCCACACCCGTAGTCACCTCGATCCACACCACGGTCGGGGTCACGGGTGTGCCGGAGATGGAGATGTCCGGCGGGGTGGTGCCGGTCTTGTTAACGGTGCCCGTGTTGACGATGTTGCCGAGCCCGCCGACGTTGGTGGCCGGGAGCGCTGATAACCCGTCGGGGGCGAAGGGGAACGACGAGGGGTAGTAGTTGCGGCCGTCGTACTGGCCGAGGATGCCACCGACGGTGAAGAGCGAGCCACCGACCTCGACGTGGTGGCCGATCGACGGGTTGAGCTGGATCTCGGCGAGGACAACCGAGCGCTGGCCGTCGTCAGTCGCTACCGCGTCGGTGCGCGTGAGGACCGCGGCCAGAGCGTTGCCGGCTTGGTTGAGGCCGACGTCCTGGAGGTGGCTGCTGAACTGGATCCCAGCCTCTTGGTCGACGGCGAAAGCGGCTTGGGGCGTGGCCATCGTGAGGGCTGTCCCCGAGGCCGGGCACTCCAGGAGGAAGTAAGAGCCCTGGTGGGCGGCCTCGCCCTCATTGTCGTAGTTGGCGAGGACGAAGCGCTTGCCACCGTGGAGGTAGGCGTGCGACGTGAGACCGAGACCGCGCGTCCACTGGGCGTTGGTGATGCTGTTTGCCGACGTCTTGAACGACGTCCACAACATCCGGTCGAAGCGGCGATACTGGGTGATCTGGCCCCCGGGAACAAACGTCGGGTCGATCGCGGCGATCGCGATGGCGCTGGTGTCGAGGGTGAACGTACCGGGAGCGCCAGGAGAGGCGACGCTCTCGTTGTCGAGGACTTTGGCGACGTGGTACTGGCGACTGGGATTCCCGCCGGTGGTCACGCGGACGATCGCGTCTCGGGTGATCTTGGCGTTCGTGTCGAACGACGTCCAACGGGTGAGGACGGCGAAGACGCCGACGGCCCCGGCGGTCGTGACCTTATACAGGCCCCACGACGACGCGGTCAGCGAGTGGAGGGTCGAGGCGTCGCCCGTGACCAGGACGATGTCATTCAGAGCGAGCGTGTGGCCGTCCACGACCTGGATGCCCGTCGCCGTCGAGGTCAGGGTTTTTCCAACGCCCGCGCCAAAGGGCGTCCACCCCGTGCCTCCCAGCGTACCGGCGCACGTGGCGACGAAGATGTCCGACGGGTGAAACTCGGCCACGATCTGGACGTCCCCACCGCTCAGCGCGCTCGTGGTGTGCGCGCAGACATTGAGGGTGTGGTGGTTGATCGCTTCGAAAGCCTCCATGACGAAGGAGGATGCAGGCAGGCCACCAGCAGAGATATTCCAGTGGAGCTTGATGCCCGTCAGAATATCGACGGTGACGAGGCCGATCTTTCCAGACCCGCCCAGGTCACGAACGAACGACATGCACTCACGCGCCTGGAGGTGGGCCGTGCTGGCGTCGGTGATCTCGTACTGGGACCAGGTCCCTCCACCGACGGCGGGCGTCCACGTGACGCCACCGATGCCGAGGCCAGCTGCAGCGTAAGCCACGTGGACGGTGTTGCCGACGACGATCGCGTCCAGAGCCGCGTTCCACGCGTGGATATTCGACAACCCAGCCGACAAATTCACCCCGACACCAACGGGGTTCGTCGGGTCGACGACGTACCCGTCGATCTCGGAGTCGTTGTAATTTTCGGCCAAGAAGCAAAACAAGCCGTTACACGCGACGACTCTGACTCGGCCGATCGTTCCGCTGGCGCTCGTCCAGACGAACGCAAACAGCGTCTGTCCCGTGGTCTCGTCGATGATGATCGCTTCGGCGTCGCCGACGATGGTGTCGTAGGTCGCGATCGCGACGTATCCGGGGAGGTAGGCTTTGGCGTGCGTCTGGATCTTGCCGCCCGCGACGGCCGACAGGCTGTAGCTGGTGGGGCCGTTGATGGTCGACGAGACCGGGGCCCACCGAGACCGCGTGGGGGAGTACGAGTAGAGAGGGCTGGGGTTGCCGTACTTGGTCAGCGACAACAGCGCGGGCCCGCGGGTCGCGAGACGCCAGGG
The DNA here is from genome assembly GCA_963778795.1 of uncultured Pseudomonadota bacterium. Lineage (GTDB taxonomy): Bacteria > Myxococcota_A > Polyangia > Fen-1088 > Fen-1088 > DASRQZ01. The sequence goes on from CAVZVU010000002.1 coordinate 507,276, forward strand.
GGTAGTGATGTACCCGCCGTGGACGTCGAGGTTGCTCAGGCTGACGTCTCCGTCGCGCGGGACCAACTCCTCGCGCTGCTCGATCACGAAATTCTCAAGGACGAGGGAGCCCGAACCGGGGTTGACGGCGTCGTCGGCGATCGAGGACTTGACCCCTTGGGCGAGGGATACGTAAACGGGGGTGAACTCCACTTAGGCCACCAGCACCGTGAGAGATGTGGGCGCGTCGGCTCGCAACGTGATCTCCTTCTTGGTCGCCGACGCCGATTGCCAGACGCGAGCGTTCGACGTGGTCGCTCCCAGCGAAACGTGCTTCGGGACGTACCCGAGCTGGTGGGCGACGACGACGTCGGTGTCGGCGGCCGCGATCGTCACCTTCAAGACGGAGTCGGTGTGCACGACGTCGCCCTGGCGGTCGAAGGCCGCTTTCGTTTCCTGGACGTGGCGGTCCATCGTCTCCAGCAAAGTGTCGACGGTCGTGGGCCGATGCGGGACGAAGTCAGCGCGAGGCATCGACTACCAACGGAAGAGGTGGTGGAAGGGGTTGGGGTTGTGCTCGACGTCGACTGCGGTGTCGCCGTCGCCAGCGTCGAGGGACTGGACGTATACCTGCAGCTCCTGCGTCAGCTCGGCGAGGCGCGCGCCCAGCTCGCTCGTGGACTCCTCGCCCTTTCCAAGCGCGCGCATGGCGATGCGGACTTCGAGCCACTCCCGAGCGGGCTCGTAGAGCGTGTCGATCGCCGCCTGGAGCTTCGACCAGGTCGTCGTGGTGATCGCCCACATCAAGTTTCCGTCGGCCTGCCAGATCTTGTTTCCGTTCGTGGCACCCTGGGTCACGGCGACGGTGTAGCCGACGGGGCGGTTGGTGCCGGCGGACTGGCCGCTCGAACGCGTGAACCACCAATACTGGGTGAGCCCATCGGAGAAGAGCGAGAGGTCGTACAGCCCGTCGTAAGAGTGCTCGCCCTGGGTGTTGACGAAGATGTGGTCGCCGACGGTGACGTTGACGCCGTCGATCGACAGCTGGGGAGAGCCGACCGGGATGAAATTGAGCAGCGTCTCGTCGACCACGATCGGGTCGGGCGTGTTGAGGACGAACCGCTGGCCGGCGTAGGTCGACCCGGCCGAGACCAGGACCGACGAGCCGAAGGTCACCTCTGACGCCTCGTCGTAGTCGCCTACGCGCATGACGATGTAGCGGTGACCTGGGACGGTGTAAATCTGCGTGAACTGGTAGACGCCGTAGTCGGGCGCGCCGATGGGGCCAGCTCCAGAGCCGTTCGGCTGGAAGACGAGGACGCGGTCACCGAGACTGGGCGTGAGACCGTCGATGGTGATCGCCGCGTCGAACTGCGCGGTCAGCGTCTTGCCTGGGCCCTCGACGCCGTTGGGCAGCCAGCCGACGTTACCGGGACCAGCTGCGAGTGTGCCCGCCATGCGCACGACGTGGCCGGACGCGGGCGTGTAGACCACGTTCCCGTCGTAGAGGTACGGCGTGAGGACCAGCTCGTTACCCAGCATCACCTTCGCGGTGGCGTCGGTGATCTGCTGGGTCGAGGGCGCGTCGCCGGTGGAGAGGTTGACCGGGCCCGACGCGTAGTAGAGGCGGTAGGTCCCAGTCGAGCGGAGCTTGGGCTCCAGGAGCAGCTGCTTCCCCGCGGGGCGGTAGTGGACGTCGCACTGAGAGTCGCGCGCGCCGAGGTTGAACTTATGGATCTCTCGCTTGCGGTTCGTGTCGGGCCACTTCGTCAGACCGCGGAAGGACCGGTAGTCGGCGGGCGGGGTGATCACCCCCTCGTTGAGGTTGAGGGTGAAGTCCGCCGACGTGTTGAATAGGTCCGGGTTCCAGATCTGGAACTTCTTGTACAGCGCCTCGATCGACTGGTTGCCCCAGATCGACCAACGGCTGTCGTCGAGCCCGAGGCTAGAGCCCGCACCCGTGCCGTCGAAGTCCGCTAGGGACTTCGCGCCCGCGATGATGTCGGCGAAGAAGACCGACACCGGTTACCCCTCGTCGTCGGGCTCGTCGTACCCCTCGGACAGACGGCAGATGTCGCGGACCGCGCGCACCGCGGCCTCCTCATCCACAACCTTGACCCCGAACGCCTTCGCCAGGTCGTGGACGGCCGAGACGAGACCAGCGCTGTCGTCGGCCTCGTCGTCCTTGGGCTCTTCCTTCTCGTCGAGGCGATCCGGCGGCGGAGCGTCGTCGACGACCAGGGCGAACCCTTTGCGCTTCTCGGGGAGCTTCATCGGACTACGACGCCTCGGAATACTGAGCCACCCAGTGCACCTTGGTGCCGCTGGTCGCGTCGGCGTCGGCGAGGTCAGACGACCGACGCAGCTGGATCGTGAAGCTCGCGCCAGCCGCCGAGCGCAACATCGGCGCAGCAGACTCGCCGGTGGACGTGCCGCCTGACGCCGCGGTGGCCGGGCCCTCGACGGTCGCGACGCCCGCCTTGTACGTCTTCAGGGTCTTGTACGGCGTCACCAGGTAGCGGCCAGCGCTGGCCGTTTTGGTGACGGTGGCGCCCGAGAGAGAGCCCGGGGTCTGGGCGGTGACGGCACCGGAGCCGCCGATCGTGAAGTTGCCCGAGATCACACGCGACCGGTGGTCCGGGGTCATCGCTTCGTAGAGGACGCGTTCGGTTTGAGACATTTCTTTGAGGCTTTCGAAAAGGAGAAAAGGAAGGGAAGAAAGCCGCTCGGGGATTGGGCCGCGATGGCAACCAACCCCCGAGCGGCTAAGTCAACTACGTGCGGGACGCGAGGACGAGACGACCGAGCGACTGGCCCGGGTTGCGAACCGCGAGGTTCGAGTACGAGTAGCAGCGACCCTCGAAGCCGTCGCTGCTGCCCTGGCGCAGGATCATCGTCCCATCCAGGTCGGTGTAGCGGACGGTGTCGCCCGCGCTGATCAGGGTCAGCTTCTCCGAGTTGTACGCGTACACCTTGTCGACGGGGCAGCTCGGGGAGCGGGTGATGTCGCAGGTGCCGGCGGCCGAGAAGAACTTGATCGAGTCGTACCCGATCTGACCGGTGGCGCTCTTCACCTTGTCGCCGACGATCGACATCTTGCGCGTCTCCATGATCGCGATCAGGTCGCCGAAGCGGCTGTCGTTCATGACGACCCGGTTGATCTTGCCCTTGCGGCGACCGACCTTGGTCAACATTTTGATCAACCCGTCGAGGACGTTGGTCCCCACGGCCGACTCGTCGACGTTGACGCCCTGGAGCGACCAATGGAGCGTGGTGTTGACGCCCATGAAGGTCGTTCCACCGGCGATCCAGGCGTCGAAGCCCGCGACGGCCAGCTGGTTGGCGCTGGTCGCACCCGTGAGGGGGCGATCGCCCAGCGGGAAGATGTAGTCGCCGTCGACCACCGCGGCCAGGGTCGAGACGTTGGCGGTGAAGGTCACCGTCCCGTCGTTGACCGACTGACAGGTCAGCGTCCCGCCCGCGTTGCGAGCGTCGGCGCTCGGGCTCGACGCGAAGAAATACTGGTGGTTGACCAGAAACCCGATGTCGTCCTCTGGCGAGTTCAGCGTGATCGTCGCGGCCGAGATGCTGGACGTTCCGCCAGCCACGCCGTTCAGCAGCGCCAGACGTCCGATGTGCCCGTAACCGTCGCGGTAGATCTGCGCGGACAGCGAGCCGCCCACGCCCTCGATCCCGCCGTCGACCAGGAACTTGATCGTGTCGACGAACGCGCCGTCGGCGGTACCGGCCGCAGCGGCCAGAGCGTCGACCGTCCAGATCGAGTACGTACGGACCAGCGGCACGGCGAACTGAGCGCCCACGAGACCGGTCGTGGTCGACAGGGTCTGCGCCTGGCTGAACGTGTTCGACACGCCGCCCGCGTTCTGCGCGATCGCCGGGTAGTTGAAGGTTTTGCCGGGGCCGTCGAGCTTGGCCTCGGGGTCCTTCATCATCGACCCGACGGTGACGTCGGCGCCGAACGCCATGCTTTCGAGGCGCTTCTTGTCGTAGTGGACCTTGAGGGTGGTGTTTGCGAGGTTGGTGAGATCGACTGCGGCTGCCATTTGCGTGGTTCCTTGCTGCTTGCGCTAAGAGAGGGTTAGTTCCGAATGCCGGCGCGGCGCTTGATCTCGCGCCATCGCTCGGCGTCGGACAGGCCGTCGAGGTCCCCAGCGATCGGGGGCGACGTCCTAACGATTCCGTTGTGGAGGGTCTTGCTGTCGCCGTTGCTGTTGGCGTCTGATTTGCTGGACTCGGGGTTTTGGCTCTCCCGTGGAGCAAACTTGCTGGCGAACTTCTTCGACTTGGTGAGCTTCTCGAACTGCTCGGTTTCGAGCTCATTTTCGAGAGCGCGCGCGAAGTAGCGGACGGCCTTCTCCGTCTGGTCGCGGGTCAACCGCGGGTACTTCTCGGTGTACTTCAGGAACGCGGCCGCGACGTCGCCGTGGCGCTCGTACGTGTTGACGAGGTCGAACTCCTCGCCCGCCTTCTCGATGAACTCCTTGACGCCGCTGTTGACGGCCTCGACCTTCTGCTGCTCCGCGCTGGTCGTCTTCGCCTCGCGCTCGTCCTTGAGCGTCTTCTCCAGAGCGTCGATCCGCTCCTGGTCGGTGAGGGTCGCGGGCTTGCCGCTCGCCTTCGCCACGGTGGCGGTGAGGACGTCCTCGGCGGTCAGGTTGAACCGGGCGAAGAAAGCTTCCGGGTCGGTCCTGAGGAGGTTCTCGGCGTCGTCGGTCAGCGCGGCGCGCGCGCGGATTGTCTCGACCTCGGCCAGCGCGGCCTTCGCCTTCGACAACTTCTTGTCGGCGACGATCAGCTGCCTGCGGGCCAGCGTGGCGTCGGGGGACTCGGCGGGCTTGGCTTCGCCCTCGGGCTTGGCGTTCAGGTCCTGGTCTGCGGGCGCACCCTCGACCTTCACCTCCGGCGCGGGAGCCGGGGCGGGGTCGACGGCGGGGAGCGCGTCGGGAGCGGGGGCGCTGGCGGCGAGGTCGCTCATTGCGCTACGGGTTCTCCAGAAGCTGGCGGGGCTGCATCACCCTGAGCCGCGGTGATCGGGCTGGCGGGCGGTTGGGGCGCTGGCTGCTGCGCCTGCTTTCGCTTCTTCAGCGTCGCGGCTGCCTCGGTGATCCAGTCGCGCAGCAGGTCGATACGCTTCGTGGACGCGCCCGCGTTGATCGCGCGGAGGGCGTACTCGGCGCAGAGGATGACCCCCGCCTCCAGGTCGTCGAGGTCGTCGGGGCCCTCGTACTTGCCGGTCTCCAGGATTGAGTTGAACACCTTCGAGAGGTGGAGTTTGCTTGCCTCGGTGAGGGACTGCGGCTCCTCGTTGTCGAGCGTGTGGATCGCGCGCGCGCCCTGCTCGGGGGTCCAGATCCGCGCCTGGACCAGGTCGATCGCGTTCTGGATCAGGCCGGCGGGGTCGCTGGCCATCTTGTTGGTCGGCTCGCAGTCGACGACGAAGTCGGTGACGTCCAGGTCAGCGACCGCGTCCCAGTCGACGGTCTCGGCAAACTTCCGGCCCGGGACCGCGACGCCTTGGAGCTTCTTCTTCTTGCTCTTGGCCGAGTTGTAGAGCTGCTTGGCAGTCATCACCGTGACCTCGGCGAGGTCGACGAAGTAGCGGTCCCAGCGGTTCTGGTGGTTCGCCAACCGGTTGGCGACGATCTGGATCTCGGTTCGGAGGGCAGCTCCCGAGGCGTCAGCACCGAGGGCGGATTGGCCCGAGCCGAGGGGTTGTGAGAGACCCATGAGCTGCCACATCTGGCCAATGTGCCAGTCGGTGTTGGCCTGGATCTCCTGGGTGTTGGAGGACCACTTGAACTCTTCGAGCTTCTGGCCGGGCTGCAGCTCGATGATCAAGCCGACCTTGTTGCTGATCTTCGCGGTCGGGATCGTTGCGCCGTTGGGTGCCTTGGTCGTGGTCAGCCGAGGAACGGAGGCGATGCCGAGCGCGCGGTCGATGCGCGAGACGTTCAAGTTGACCGTGATCTGGCTGCGGCTGCACTGCTCGGCGATCGAGCGGCCCCAGATCCCGAGGAGCGACTTCTCCCAGACCCACGGGAGGATCGGCACCCAGGAGTGGGGCCACTTCTCGCGGAATAGCTCGTAGTTCTTGACCGCGATCGAGTGGCGGCCGTCGGTCTGACCCGGCGTCTGCTTGTGCCACGACTCGTCGACGACGATCTCGTTTGTGCCGGTGACCGAGGCATCTTTGCTGGCCGCATTGCGGATCGCCGCCTCTTTCTCGGGGGTGTCGCCGAATGCTGCGACGACGGCGTCGAGGTCCATTCGGCGTCGGCGGCCGATGGTGCGGACGTGCTGCCACCCGTGGCGGGCCTCGGCGGGGTCGACCAGCAGCTCGGTCGGGAACACCCGCTCGTGGATCACCTTCTCGCCGTCGTGGAGGACGTGGATCGCCCCGAGGCCGATCGCGACCGCGTCGATGAAGATCTCGGCGGCCAATAAGTGCGTGTTGTTCGCCGAGAAGATGCCGTCGTTGATCTTGGTGATCTTCTCGATGCGGGCTTGCGTCTCGTAGTCGCCCCCGCGCGAGAGGAAGACCGGCCGCACGCGGTTGCGGGCGATGGTCGACTGCGCGGTCATGCAGATCGCGCGCAGGTGGTTGACCGTCGAGCGCTCGCCCAGGTACGTCGACGAGATCGACGAGACTTGCGAGGTGGAGATCTCGCCCGCGCAGAACAGGCGCAGGTCCATGATCGGGGCGTTCTCGTACAGGCGCGCGTTGGTCAGCGCGACGTTCCGGGCCAGGCGGTTCTCGGTGGCGTCCTCGATGGCGTTGGCGCGCTTGACGAGCGCGGTCCCAGCGGCGACGGGGTCGTTGTCGAGGGACGCGGCCCAGAACTGGACGATCGACATCGACTAGGTCCCGTCCGGTTTGCTGTACTGCTGCGACAGCCACTCGTCGGGCGACGGCTCGGCGGGGGGCTCGGGCTCGGGCTTGGCCTGGCGGGCGGTCGGGGCTGGGAGGTCGCTGGGCGGGAAGAACTCGACGAGCACCGTCCCGTCGGCGTGCTCCATGTACTTCGACACGCGGGCGGCGGTGAGCCGGCGTAGGGCGGCGGGCGTGATGCGGACCATCGCCAGGAGCCGCGGTGATCGGGCTACAGGTCGGACCACCCCTGGTCGAGGCCGGCGTCGTGGTGCTGGCGGTCCGCGGGGTCGACGTTGAGGCGGTCGAGGTGCGCCTGGAGGTCGCGGTCGAAGTCGTCGGGTTTCGGCTTCGGACCGATGGTCGGGCGCTCGGGAAGGTAGGGCAGCGCGTGGATTACCCCGTACCGCGCGCTCGGCACGATGTTGCTCTTGGCCGCGCCCTTTTCATTCAGCACGCCGTTGACGATCCCGTTCTTCCAGGTCGCCTTTCGAACGTCGGCGGCGAACCGCGACTCGGCCCGCACCTTGAAGAACCCGGGCTCCAGGGCGTTGTTCAGGATCTTGACCTGGATGTTCACCTCGGGCTTGCGGGCGGCGACCAACGGCAGTCCCGGCATCGCGGCCTGTACGGTGACGAAGCTCTTGGCCCCCTGCCCGCCGGTGTCGATCACGATCTCGATCGGGCTGTACTGCTCGTATAACCGGCCGAGGATGACCTTCTCGTCGTCGGTGGTCAGGCCGGCGGAGATTACCTCCTCGACGAGGTAGAGCGTCGGGTCGTCGTCGCCCCACATGAGCACCCCGAAAGCGTCCTCGTCTGAGACACCAATGTCGCCGCACACGATCGCGTGGGTGAGGTGGAGCGGGTGGCCGGTGTAGAGGTTCTTGTCGTCGCTGAACTTATACGCGCGCTCCGAGAGGTCGACCACCCATTCGGCCAAATACTCGACGCGAAACCACGCCGACTCCTTGGTCTGTTGCTCGGCGTCCAGGTCCTCCTGGATGGTCTGCTCGATGTCGTCGAGCGTGACGGGTTTGCCGTCGATGAGGATCCCGACGGTGTCGTAGACCGTCCATGTGTGGTGATGCTCTGACCGTGCGATCGCCTTCCACCACGGGCCGATCTTGCCGAGCTTGCTCGGCGTGCCCATGAGGACCAGCTTCCCCTTGAGGGGGCGGAGCGCGGGGCGGACGGCGTCGCGCAAGAGGGCTGTTACAACCTCCTGGGCGTAGAGCTGCATCTCATCGACGAAGCACGCGGCGAGGCGCTGGATACCGCGGACCCGGTCGGCGCTCTTCTCTGTGTCGACGCCGATCAGGATCAGCTGGCTGCCTGACGGAAACGTCAGCGTCAAATCGCTGTAGTTTGGGACCCCGCCTAGTTTGTGCTCGCGGTTGAACGCCAGCGCGGCCTTCCAGGCCATTCGCTTCACGCTGTCGCGGGTCGAAGCGATGTAGAGCACCGAGACGTTGTCGCGGGCCAGGCAGATCTCGATCCCAGCGGCGACGGCGGCGAACGACTTGCCCGACTGACGACCAGCGCAGACCGTGACGTTTCGGAACGCCAGGACAGCGCGAACGAACTCCGCTTGCTTCGCGTGGCACAGCACCGCCGCGCTGAACGCGGTGGCCGCGTTGGCCTGACGCTGGAGCTGCTCCTCGGCGGCCAGCTTGGCCGCGACCGCCGCGCGGACGGCCTTAGGTGGTAGCTTTGCCACGCTTGGTGCGCTCGGCGGCCTCGTACTCCTCGGCGCTCATAGGAGCCTCGTTGCGCGCGTGTCGAGCGAGGATTGTCGAGCACGCGTCGAGGGAGCGCAGCGCGTCGGGGGTGAGGCCGGGGCGCGCGCAAATCAACTCGATCTCGCGCTGGATCTTCGCCTCGATCAGCTCGAAGAGTTGCTCGCGGGACTTGCGCGGGTTGTCCGGGCGCTCGGACTCGGCGGTGATGATCTTGCGCTCCTCGGTGATCGAGGGGTGGCCGGTCGGCTGGCCGGCGACCACCAGGTGGCGAACCTCGCCCGAGAGCGCGCGGTCCTGCTTACCGTCGTGGCGTGCACGGTCGTCTCCGCGTAGTCGGCGGTCGTCGGTGCTACTCATGGCGCACGTCCAGGAGCGAGGGGCGAAACTCGATCGGGTGCTTGCGCGCGATCGAGCGGGCGTCGGCCGTCAGGTGGCTGACGATCAGCGCCAGCGGGTCGGGCTCCTGATCGATCCGTCGGAGGCGGTCCTCCGGCGACTCCGTCGAGGCGCACACCGCGACGAGCTGGCGGGCGATGCCGAGCCGGCGGTGGCTCGCTCGTACGTAGACATAATGGAGGTGACCCGCGATGTCGACGCACGCCCATCCGACGATCGTGCCGGGAGCGCCGTCGGGGGTGCAGACCAAGATCGCGGCGGTGGTGGCGAGGAGTCGCTCGATCCGCGCGTGCAGCTCGGCGGGGCGAAGGTCGGTGCGACGGTAGGATTTAATCCAAGTCGAGTAAACGAAGGGGATGTCGTCGTCGGTGCCGGGTCGGATCACGTAATTAGTCATCGCTGGGACTCTCTTTAGCCGCGGTGATCGGACAGTCGCGCGACCATCGCGGCGATCTCTGGGTCGTTCTTCGCGGCTTCGAGAACGGCCTCGGTGGTCAGGCCGCCGAGCTTGCGAACAAATTCAGGGTCGCAGTCGGGGACGAAAGCGGCGGGCTCGGCGGGAGGGGTTCGGCGCCATTCGCGGATCGTCCGCTCGACGACTTGGCGAACGCGGCGCTGGGTCGTGCGGCACCTGCGCGCGATCGCGTCGGCGTCCCAGCCCTGGAGCCAGTAGTGCCAGATCCTCGCGAGGCGCACCGGGACGACGGCGTCGGAGTAGAGCGAGCGCTCGACTCGGTTGATCGTCGTCAGGACCCGGTAGAGCGAGACTTGGAGTCGGGCGGCGATCCACCGGGTCGAGTGGCCGGCGGTGTGGAGGCGGTAGATCCTCTTCTCTCGCTTGGAGCGGAACTGGTAGTGCTGGAGGAAGCCCTCTCGGCGCTCGCGCAACTCTGCACCCTGGGCGAGCAGCTCGGCGGCGGTCAGGCGGTGGGGTGGGGTTTCGCCGAACTCGTGAGCGACCCGCCAGTCGCGGCCGTCGTCGTGCGGGACTCCTCGGTGGTTCGGGTAGTGGCCCTCGATCGGCGCGAGACCCTCCCGACGGAGCTTAGATTCCAGCTCCGCGCGGGCGGCGTCGATCGAGGAGGGCCGGCGCATGGCGGCTTAGACGGTGCCGTCGCCGCAGTGGAACACCACGTGCTCTGCCGGCGTGGAGTCGGGTGCGTCCATCTCGTCACCCTGCAGGCCGAGATCGGCGAACACGAAGTACGCCTCACCGTCGACGTGGATGCGACTGTCGGCCGTGAGGTAGTGGGCGACCATCGAGTGGTCTTCGGGCGAGACGAGGACGACGTTGGTTTCGTGAACGCGCGACCGGATGAACTGGGCGAGGCGTTGGGTCGGAGCGAGGACGACGTCAGACATTTGTTGGACCTTTCGTTTGAAGGAAAAAGAACACCGCCCGCGCGGAAGGAGAGAGAAACCGCGCGGGCAGTTGGGCGTGGTGCCCGTTAGAGTGTCGAAACGCGGAACGACTCGAAGTCGAGCGTGTGGATCGCGCCGTCCACGGTGCGAAAATGGAGCCCCAGCTCCGCGTCGCAGTTCGGGCAGTCGAGGGTGCGGTGGCGGTCGCGGACGCTCCGCATCGACCGGCGGCCGATGGCGAGCGCGGCCAGGGCGACGAGCAGGTACGAGGCGAGCAGAATCGCGAGGTGCATTACTTCTTCCCCTTCCGGCGCAGGTACGCGGCCAACCGCGACACGTCGATCGTGCGCATCGTGCCCGCGGCGTCGTCGGCGACCATGGAGAGGCTGACGACCGAGATGTCGGCGGGGAGGTGCGCGAGGACGAGAGCGAGGTCAGCGTTGCGGGGGCGATCGAGCGGGGCGGGCTTGCCGGTGACGTTGCGGCCGCGCTTGCCGAGGGCTCTGGTCTCGATGACGTCGCCCAGGTGCGGGTGGTCGGCGATCAACCGGCGCGCGATCTGCGGTGCGACGTCGTTGTTGATCTTCTCCGCGTACTCGCCGGAGGCGCGCAGGTCCTCCAGGAGCTTGCGGACGCTGACCCGGTCGCCGGTGACAGCGAGGGCTCGGCGCTCGATCTTCTTGTACAGGTCGGCGGGGATCTTGTTGCTGGTGCTGTAGTTGCTCACGATGATTCTCCTTACCCATAGAGATTAGGTTCGGAGCACGAGAACTCGCTCAGCCCGCGATCGCCTCTTCACCACTGAGGAACGGGTCGAGCCGCAGGTCAACGGTCCAGGGCCAACTCAACGACAGGGTCCAGTCCTTGGACGGGTGGATCGTGACGCCGGCACGATCGAGGAAGACCGCGAAGATGCGCGCACCGACTCGGACCAGGGTCGGGTCGGTGCCGTGTTGCTGCCGGTAGTCGGCGATCACCTGGCGGAGGGGGACGAACACTCCAGGTGTATTAGCCAATCATTAAATAAATGAGGTCCGGAGGTCGGCCCAGGTGTTGAACAACACCTGACCCAACACTGGCCGGATCGGTCCAGGCGTTTGCCTCCGATCCGCTCCGGTCTGCTCTGCTCCGATCCGAGGAGCGAAGCGACGACCGACCGCTCCGACCGCCTGAGGCCGAAGGCCGAGGGTCCGCTCCGGTCCGTCTCCGTTCTGGTCCGTCTCCGATCCGGTCCGAGAGGAGCGATAGCGACGATGTGTCATCACGCACACCTCGCACACCACGAAGTGGAAGTCAGTGTGCTGTCGGTCTGCCTTTCAAGTCCTCAAGTAGTCCTATCAGGTGTCGGTGTTGGTCATGTTGACGACCCGTTGGCGGTTCGTCGACGACTCGTTAACGGCTCGTTTAAATGGGTCTGTACACGCCAGTTTTAAATCATTGCCTATATCTCTAACTATGAGCATCAACATCAAGTCCAAAGTCCTGGCGGAGATCGCGCTTCTCGGGGACACAGCGGTCACCACCGTTCGGATTGCAGCCGCGCTTGGTGTGGCCGCAGGCAGCGTCGCCCGCGCCATCCAGGAGATGACCGCCTCGGGCCGGATCGAGGTGGTCCGCCGCACCCTCGGTCCAGGCGGGGGCACCGTCTACCGGACGTCCCACTCTTTTGTCACGCCCGCGTCCTGATCCTTCTAGGTACCGGCATGCGCATCGCATCGACCACCACTCTCCCCTCGCGACTGATCCTCGCGAGGGCCCTCTCCGCCGGTCGACAGCCGGTGGCGGTGGGGGACTCCGTTTCGCTCGCCCGGCGGCACGGATGCAACATCGAAGGGCACGGAGTTCAAAATGGCAATGTCTCGAAAAGGTAAGGGTCTCTGGATTGCGGTACCGAGTGCACGCTGGACCGAGGAGCGGTTCGCGTCGATGAGCAAAAATGCGCGCTGCGCTTGGCTCATGCTCACGATGTGGTCGAAGGAGTCGTCGGCCTACGGCCGCGTCACCAAGTGGGCCTGCACGAAATGCGGCGTCGATACTGCTGAGGTCGACGAGCTGCTGGGAAAAGGCTACCTCGCCGTCGACGGTGACGGCTGGGTGTTGACCGACTGGGCCGACTGGCAGGCGACCGAGGACGAGGTTGCGAAACAGCGCGAGCACGCCAGCGCCAGCGGCAAGGCCAGCAAATCCACGAGGCCAAAACCGGCTCCGGACGAGGCCCCGGACTTGGGCCGCACCATCTCCTGCGACCCGACCTGGGACGTCGAGACGATGGCCGCGGAAATCACGCGAGCGTGGCCGGCGGCGACCGGGAACTACGGTCCCGAGTCGCCCCGCAAGTGCCTGGAGGCTCTACGCGAGGTCGTGCAAGACCGATGGCCCGCGCTGGTCGCTCGCCTCAACGACGGCATCCGCCGCTACGAAAAAAACATCAATGACGAGGGTATGGCCGTCGACGACGCGCGGAGGATATTGATGACGCCCGCGAAGACGATCAACGCCTTCCTCGACGAGGAACGCATGAGGCAACTGGCGCAGGCGGAGCAGCTCGCACGAGGTGCTGCGTGATCGACTTCGACCTGTTGGCCCGCCTCGAATCCCCGTGCGTGATCGTCGACCTCCGCCCTCACTCTGACGGCGGCGACGTCCCCGACGGCCCACCCACCCACCTACCAGCTAGGTCCCGTCTGGCGCTGGTGCCTTGTGCACGGCCTGGTCGTCGTCGGCGAGCGGTGCGTGCTGTGCCCCGTGGAGGACGAGCCTCCGGTGGCGATGGTGGTGACGGGGATAGACCGAGAGCGCGGGATCGTCACGGTGTCTGCAAACGTGGCACCACCTAATCAACTGAGATCATTGGCCCTCGAAACAGTCTGAGACCGCCGCCCTGAAAATCGTCCGCATGGACGCCGAGCCGAAAGACCAGGAGCAGGACCACACCGAGAACGGGGAAGAGAGGGGTCACCGAAGTACCGACTCTTCTAGCATCGTCTGCATGGACGAGGAGGCACCCCCGGACGAGACCAAGAAGAACCCCGAGACCAAGCCTATTTATGACGGGGAAAAGGGCCAGATGTGGCTGCGATGCCCGGGTTGGGAGGTGTGGTTCGGCGGGCTGGAACCAGGGCCTCGGGAGTGATGTCGCTAGGCTACCTGCTCGCGCTGTGAACGTCGCCACCGACGCGGCAGTGAAGATCATCCCCGTCTTCGGTATGGCGACTTTAGTGAGATCGAGGGGTACTTGGTCGCACGAGTTCGGGCACCGCTCCGAATCTTGGGAGGGATGATCTCCCTCTACCGATTTTTGTATCCGCAGGTCGAGACCCAGCTCCGCCAGCTCCTGCAGTTCCACGGCTCCGTCGCTCGCGACCTCTTCATCGATCACGCCCGAGGAAAGTTCGCCGTCGACGACCACGGGACCAAGCTCCTGCGAGAGCTGCGCGAGGCCGGTGAGATCGTGGCGCTGGAGCGAGCGCCGACGGCATCACAGCGTGCGTTCGCGGGTCTGAGCTACAACCGGCGCGCCTACGCGGGATTGACCGTTGACGACGTGCCCGAGCACTTCATGTGGCGGTGGGTGGAGCCGGCGAACGACAACGGGACCTCGTCATTCACGGCCCCGGTTTCTTCGAGACGCCTATGATTCCGCCTTCCGGCATGTCCTCGGGCAACGCTTGGGACTGCTCACCGGACCCCGGGGCGGGGAGGCGTTGGCGCGAGAGCGCCTCCAATCGCGCACGATCGAACTCGGCCTCCCGCTTGCTCTGGTTTTCGAGGAACCGGCGTTTCTCTTCCGGGGTATAGGCCCTCGGCACCGTCCCGGCCTGGCCGTGAGGGGCCGGCAGCTGGCGGCGGCCCTGGATCGCTCTGAGTAGAGCCGCTATCTGATCGTGATTCTCGATGGCAGGAGAGCGGACGGTCGTCTCCAGGGTCCCGACGATGATCTCCGTCGGCGCCAACTCCGCCTGGTTTCGGCTGCTGCGCGCGAGCAACCAGCCGAGCACGCCGCCGCCCGCCAACAGGAACCCACCGATACAACTCCCGTAGACGAGGGCCGGGAATTCTTTTCCGGCTGGGGTTGCGGCCAGGGCGCACCCCGCGAGGAAGAAGAGTGCCCCTGTGGCGCACGCCAAAAGCGTGCCCGTATCAGACCCCCGGGCGGTTGCGTCGACCTTCGCCTCAACCTTGAGAGGCAGCGCTGTAGGTTCCGACATTGCTGTTCAGGTCGACAACGTTCCGTCGTCGTTGAGCTTCACTCGCAACTGCGGCGGGATATGCGACCACTCGTCCGCGGTGATGAGGTTTGCTACAAGCACAGCAAAGCCGAAGATCTTCACCACGTTGGAGGCTGGATGACGGAAGTTAAATATGCATTCGGTGATCTTGCAGTCTTCGAGGGAAAACATACCCGTTTCGAAGACAAGCTGACACCTTTCGAAGTGGCACTGGACGAACTTGCGGCCGTCCATCGGTACCGTTTGCTTGAAGAACCATTGGTTCGCGACGGGCGGGCCGTCGGCGGTGAAGTGGCCGACGCGTCGGAGCAGAGCGTCTTCGTCGGCGTCTTCGTCGGCGTCGGAGTTGTCCATCATGACTCCAAGGTACCATGGAGGCATGCCCAGCGGACCAGCGCCACCACCAACCTTGCCCCCGCTGGCGATCCACTACGCGAGGTCGTTCCCGTTCTCCTTCACGCTGTGCGGCCGCCCGAGGCGCACGCCTTGCCCGGCGACGGATGAAGCCCGGTACACGACATGCCCGCGCTGCAGGGAGATGCTGGCGCGCTAGCGCTGACCAACCCAAGCCGATACCCGGGCATGCCCCCAGCACACGTGTTGCGCCGAGTTGCCCGCGCGTTCCTAGCGCTGATCCCGCACGTCGAGTCGGACGTCGGGGCTAGGTACCTGGAGCGGGCGGCTTGGTTGCTGGAGTTGGTCGGGCCCGACTGGCTGGCGTGGCGGAGCTAGTGTTCTGTAGAGCGAGATGATCACGACAACCGCGCCAACTACGACACCCACGAACGAAGCCAGCGCGAGGAGAACGGCGAGACCCACTCCGACCGGGTGGTTGTTGAACCACCGCTGCAGTCGGGCGCGCAAGTCCTCGGTCGCCAACTTCTCCTCGACGGCGATCTTCACTCGGGCCAGCGTCCCCGCGGTGTAGCCCTCGATCTCGGCTTTAAAATCGAGCGCCGTCCTATTCCCGCCTCCGGCGCTGCCTGTCCAGTAGGCAACGACGATGCCATATCCCGTCGGAGCGACGCGATCAACTAAGGCTTTCTGGATCAAGTCGGCGATCACCTTCGAGTCGCGCACGCCGACGCGGAGGCAGTAGTCGACGATCTCTTTCTCCCCGTCGGGGACCAGTCGATTGCGCAGGAGATTCAGGGCGTGAGCGGCCCCGAGCATGGTCCCGGAGTGGTCACCCCTGCTCTTCGTCGCCTCGCGACTCGCCTCCTCGTTGATTCGACTGATCGTTTTCACGATCTGCGCCTCGATGGCTTCCTTCGTCCGCTTCTTCACTTCTTCCCCAAGATCTCGCCCGACCACCGCCGCCCCGCTTCGATCAAGAACGCCCCGACGCCCATCTTCGCGCCGGGGACGTCCTCCAGCAGCCGCTCGATAGCCTCCTCGAACCGCTCCCGGTCGTCGGTCGACATGCGGACGAAGCAGCTCGCGTCCTTGGTGCGATTCGGCTCGGCTTTCTTGGCCATCAAGGGAAACTCTAGGAGTTCGGCGGCGGTCGGTCAAGGTCGTACGATCTCAAAAGATCGCTCTTGCGATCAGTGGATATCCACTTCAGACTAGCAATCTAGGAGGTACCCGCCATGAGCAACACCGCCAAGACCAAGACCGCCCTCAACCTGCTCCTCGTCCTGATCGCCGCTCTCGCTATTGCCTGGCTCCCGGGCTGCGACCAACCCACCGCCATCGACCCCACCCACGACAGCGCCCTTGTCGGCACGTGGCAGGTCGTAGACGGACCGACCAGCACCTGGACGCTCACCTTCGCCGCGGACGGTTCGTGCGGCTACTTGGACGGTTGCTCGGTCTCGCCTTGCGCCTGGACCAGCACCGCCGAGACCGTGACCATGACGTTCGAGAACTTCGGCACGTTGACCAGCGGCTGGTCGGTGTGTGGCGACGTGCTGACCCTCGACACCTGGTTCGCGGGCGAGTGGTCGAGGGTGAAGTGAAGCAGCTCCTTGCGCTGCTCCCTCTCGACCGCGTGGTCGCACACGTCTGGGTTGGTTCCGTTCCGTTCTTCGCAGTCACACATGTTGGTCCTCCACATGGGCAGGGTCATTCCCGCCCTACTGGTAGCGGGTTGGGCACCGGGTTCCATCCTTGGCTAGGCGGTCCCGCGGCGTCATGCCTCCGCATGGGTGGGTGCCTTCGGGGGTCGGTGGCGATCGTTTGGGGTCATTCGATAGAGCGCGCCCGTACCCGGTCGCGGGGGCCGCAATCCGTTCATGGAGGGCAACGCGCTACCGCGGAGGGCCCGAGCATTGGCGGAAACGCCACCCCAGAACCGACGAAGCCCGCGAACGGCGCGGGGTTGCGAGCCGGTTAACTATATGACTTTGGGTGTACCCAGCAGTTCCAGCCGCCCCCGCCCGCTGACGTCCAGGTCGACCCCGACGCCGTCACCGATGACGCAATCGACCGGCTCGTCGTCGCGCTGGCCGAGCGTTTGGCCGAGGTAGAGTTCCACCACCGCGAGGAGCCGACAGCATGAAGGCAGTCATCTACGCCCGGTACAGCACCGAGAACCAGGACGCCCGGTCCATCGAGGACCAGGAGCGCCGGTGCCGAGTGTTCGCCGTCGCTCGCGGCCTCCAGGTGGTGGACGTGTACTCGGACGCGGCGGTCTCGGGCACCACCACCGCCCGCCCGAACCTGCAGCGCCTACTGGTCGACGCCCGCGCCAGGAAGTTCAAGGCCGTGGTGGTCGACGACCTCTCGCGCTTGTCACGTGACCGCACGGACTCCGCCGTGTTGATCCGCCAGCTGGACGACCTCGGCATCCAGGTGGTCGACGCCGAGACCGGGGCGACGTCCGACGACGAGGCATCCGACGTCGTGTTCGCCGTGAAGGGCATCGTCAACGCCGAGTACGTGAAGGCCATCCGACGCCAGACCCACCGCGGTCTCGAAGGGCGGGCGATCGCCGGGTTCCACACGGGCGGCAAGACGTACGGCTACAGCTCGGTCGCCGAACCGAACCCCGCGGACCCGACGAAACCCCGCCGCGTGCCCGTCGTCGACCTGGTCGAGGCCGCGCTGGTGGTGCGCATCTTCGAGCTGTTCGCGTCGGGCCAGTCACCGCGCCAGATCGCCCAGGCGCTGAACGCCGACCACGTCCCCGCACCGCACGACAACGGACGCGGCAACAAGGGCGCGAGCGGATGGAGCCACACCACCATCCGCGCGATGTTGCGCAACCGTCGGTACCGCGGCGAGCTGATGTGGAACGCGTCGAAGTGGAAGAAGACGGCCAAGGGCACGCGCCGACGAGTCGCCCGACCTGACGCCGATCGCATCGTCAAGAACGTGCCGGAGCTGGCCATCGTCGGTGAGGACCTGTGGCAACGCGTGCAGAACCGCCTGGGCTCGTCACAGCGATTTTTTGACCCAGATCGTAGGGGTAGGACACCGAGGACGTCTCGAACGTTCGCCCTGAGCGGCCTCCTTCGCTGCGGCGAGTGCGGCGGCAACTTCGGGATCGTCGGCCAGGCGAAGCGTGCCGGGAAGGTGTACCGCACGCTGGGCTGCAGCGCGCACAAGGACCACCGCTGCGCCAACGCCCGCACGATCTCGGAGCGCAAGGTCGTCAACACTTTGACGTCGTACCTGCGTGAGCGGCTCTCGCGTCCCGACCGCGTGCGCACGTTCGTCGCAGCGTTCGAGGCGAAGTTCAGCCAGCTGGACGCGGCGGAGAGTCCGGCCAAGGTGCTGGAGGCCCAGGTCGAGAAGCAGCGGCAGCTGGTGAGCAACGTCCAGCAGGCCCTGGTCGCCTGCCCCTCCTCGACGTCCCTGCCCGAGCGCCTGGCCGTCGAGGAGCGCAAGCTCGGCCAGCTCCAGGACCAGCTGCGTACGATTGTGACGGCTCGCCCCAAGGTCCTGCCCCTACCGACGGCGATCGCCCGGTACGTCACCGAGCTGGCGCAGACCCTGGAGAGCGACGACCCAGGAGCGGCTGGCGATGTGCTGCGACGAGCGCTGGCTCCGTTCAGAATGCTTGCCGAGGGCACCGGCTATCGGATGACCGGTGCCCTCGACCTCGGAGTCTGCTCCGAGAAAGTAGCGGGGGCGTGATTTGAACACGCGACCTTCGGGTTATGAGCCCGACGAGCTACCAGGCTGCTCCACCCCGCATCACTGAGAAACTGAGAATCGAACCGCGCGAAAGGTGCCCCATCCCGAGGCTGGCGTCAAGGTTGTTTCGCGGCTGTTACGAAGATGACTGACGGTCAGGCGGACGGCGGGGCAGCGCCCGCGGCCGCTGCCGGCGCGGTGGCGTACTTCGCGATCAGCCGGCCGATGCGCGGAACGGCGGCCTCGACGTGCTTCTTTCCCGTCGGGCGCAGCTTCTCGTAGGCCTTCTTGAGGCCGTTGTTCTTGGCGCGCTGGGCGCGCTCGTCGCTGATCGCCAGCAGCGCCTCGGCGACCTCGCCGGCGCGCGCGTTCATCGCCGGGCCGATCGGCTCGTTCTTCGACTGCGCGGCGGCGTAGAACGGCTCGAGCCGCTTCACGAAATCGTCGAGCATGCTGTCGACCGCCTCGGAGACGAAGCCCGGCTTGACGGCCTTGACCAGCGCGTAGGCGCCCTTGACGGCCAGCCCGGTGAGCCCGCCCTTCGAATCGACCTCTTCGTCGATGAGGCGGACACAGTCGACCACGACCTTGGGGCGGTTTCCTGGCGCGAGGAGAATCTCGTTGAGGGTGCTCATGGCGGCGGAATCTACCACTAGTCCTATCGACGTGGTACCCATCCCGACCATGGCGCGGCTGCGTTCGGCTCGGGCGGCGCTCGGTGTGCTCACCGGGCTGAACCTGCTGAACTACGTCGACCGCTATCTGGCCAGCGGGATGCTGCCGCTGATCGCAGCCGAGCTCCATCTCAAGGACTCCGATGCGGGGCTGCTGTTCACGGTCTTCATCGCGACCTACGTCGTCGTCTCGCCGCTGGCGGGCTGGCTCGGCGATCGGCGGGCGCGTTTCCCGCTGGCCGCCGTCGGCGTGCTCATCTGGAGCGCGGCCACCTTCGCGTCGGGGTTGGCCCCGGGCCTGACGGCGTTCCTGGCGGCGCGGGCGCTGGTCGGCGATCGGCGAGGCGAGCTACTCCGTCGTGACGCCGTCGCTGCTCGCCGACTTCTACCCGTCCGAGCGGCGCGGGCGCGCGCTCGCCATCTTCTACGCGGCGCTGCCGCTCGGCTCGGCGCTCGGGTTCGGGTTGGGCGGCGTCCTGGGACAGCATCTCGGCTGGCGCCCGGCTTTCTTCATCGCCGGCGGACCGGGGGCAGCGTTGGCGATCGCGCTGCTCTTCCTGCGCGATCCCGCCGCGCGGCACGTTCGACGGGCCTTCCGCAGCGCCGAACAAGAAGCTGTCGCTCGGCGAGTCGCTCAAGGAGCTCGGGTCGCGCCGCAGCTTCATCTACAACACCGCCGGTCAGACGATCTACACGTTCACCATGGGCGGCCTCGCGGTCTGGATGCCGACCTACTTCGTGCGCGAGCGTCACATGCCGCTCGATACAACCGGCGTGCTCTTCGGCGGGCGTGCTCTGTCTCGCGGGGTTCGCCGGCACGCTGGTCGGCGGACGGCTCGGCGACCGGATGGCGGCCCGCTCTCGCAGCGCCCATTTTCAACTGTCGGGATGGGGACTGATCGCGTCACTTCCGTTCACGGCGCTCGCCATTCTCTCGCCCCACCCTGCTATCTTCTGGCCATCGATGTTCGTGACGCTGTTCCTGCTGTTTCTCAACATTGGTCCGCTCAACGCTGCGATCGCCAACGTCTTGCCGGCCATCGGTGCGCAGCCAGGGATTCGCGATCAACGTGGTCTCGATCCACCTGCTCGGCGACGCGATCTCGCCGCCGATCATCGGCGCGCTGTCCGATCACGTCGGTGGGCTGAAGTGGCCGGTGTTCGGCGCCGGCTCGCTGCTGGTGCTGGCCGGGCTGGTGCTGCTGGCGGGGCGCAAGGCGCTCGAGCGCGACCTCGCGAGGGCGGCGCAATGAGCAGCGACGGCGGTGACTACCAGCGCGAGCTGGAGATCGCGCGCGCCATCGCCGTCGAGGCGGCGGCGCTGGTCAGCGCGCTATCGCGGCGGCGGCAACCTGATCGTCGACAGCAAGGCGGGCAACGAGCCGGTCACCAACGCCGACCACGCCGCCAACACGTTGATCGTCGCGCGGCTGCGCGCGGAGTTCCCCGACGACGTGGTGCTGTCCGAGGAGATCCCCGACGACGGCTCGCGCCTGGGCCGGACGCGGGTCTGGATGGTCGATCCGATCGACGGCACGCGCGACTTCATCCTGGGCGACGACGGCTTCGCGGTCATGATCGGCCTGTGCGTCGACGGGCGGCCCAAGGTGGGCGCCGTCTCGCAGCCGGTGACCGGCAAGACCTACACCGGCATCGCCGGCGTCGGCGCCTGGCTCGATCGGCGCGACACGCCGGACGCGCCGCGCGCGCCGCTGCGCACGTCGACGCTCGACCGCCCGCCCGGCATCCGGCTGGTGGCCTCGAAGTCGCACCGCACGCCGCGCGTCGACGCGATTCGCAAGGCGTTGATGATCGACGACGAGATGAACGTCGGCAGCGTCGGGCTCAAGATCGGGCTGGTCGCCGAGTCGGCGCGCGACCTGTACGTCTACACCGGTGGCCGCACCAAGATCTGGGACACCTGCGGGCCGGAGGCGATCCTGCTCGGCGCCGGCGGCCGGATGAGCGACATGGACGGCAAGCCGCTCGCCTACACCGACGAGGATCTCTACAACCGCCGCGGCATCGTCGCGTCGAACGGCCCGCTGCACGACCTGGTGATCGCCACGCTGGCGCCGGTTCTGGGCGCCCGCGCCGACTGAGCTGCGACCGCGCCGACTCCGTCGGCGCCTCGTGCACTAGCGGCCGGCGACGGTCATCTTGCCGACCCGGAAGGTCGGGCACTGGATCGACGACCGCGTGTCGAGATCGTCGCCGAGCGCGTCGATCCCCTTCCACAGGTCGTCGAAGTTCGCCGAGATGGTGATCTCGCTCACCGGGAAGGCGCGCTCGCCGCGCTCGATCCAGAAGCCCGCCGCGCCCTGCGAGTAGTCGCCGGTGACGCCGTTGAATCCGAAGCCCATGAGGTCGGTGACGTACAGCCCGCGCTCGAGCTTTTCGAGATCGCGCGGCCGGCGTACGGCCCGGCGCGCAGGATCAGGTTCGAGGTCGAGACGTGGGGACCGCCGCCGATCCCGCGCCCCGCCGAGCCGGTCGACCGCCGCCCGAGCTTGCGCGCCGCGAAGACGTCGCACAGGAACGTCCGCAGCACGCCGCCCGACACCAGCACGTTGGTGCGGCTCGGCAGGCCCTCGCCGTCGTAGGGGCGCGACCCCGGCCCGCGCCGCAGCAGCGGATCGTCGACGATCTCGCACAGCTCGGACGCGACCGGCGTCCCTTCGCGCTGCGCCAGGTAGGTGCTCTTGCGCCAGACCGCGCCGCCCGACATGACGCCGGCGAACTGCCCCAGCAGGCCGCGCGCCGCCTCGGGCGAGAAGACCACCGGCACCTCGCAGGTCGCGATCTTGCGCGAGCCGAGCTTGGCCAGCGTGCGGCGCGCCGCCTCGAGGCCGACCTGGTCGGCGTCGAGCAACGCCGCCGACGAAGCGCGACGACGTCCAGTAGGATCCGTTGCGCTTCTTGCCGCCCTCGTCGTCGGCGATCGGCTGCACGTACAGCGACGCGTGGGTGCCGCGGTTCGAGCCCGAAAATCCGGCCGAGGTCGCGAACGCGGCGGCGCCGACGCTGCTGCCGAAGACCGCGCCCTCCGAATTGGTGACGCGCGCGTCCGACTTCATCGCCGCCGCCTCGGCGGCGCGCGCGCGCCGGATCGCCTCGGCCACGTCGAGGCCGAGCACGGCGTCGTCCCACAGATCCAGATCCGGCACCTCGCGCGCCATCTCCTCGCGCGCCGGCAGATCGCCGGTCGGATCGGGCTCGGCCAGCGCCGCCAGCTCGACGGTCTCGCGCGCGAACCGCTCCATCGCGCCGGGCGCGAAGTCCGAGGTGTAGGTGACCGCGGCGCGGTGGTCCTTGAGCACGCGCAGGCCAAGCGCACGGCTGCCGGCCTCCTTGATCAGCTCAGGCTCGCCG
Organism: uncultured Pseudomonadota bacterium; assembly: GCA_963778795.1. Taxonomy (GTDB): domain Bacteria; phylum Myxococcota_A; class Polyangia; order Fen-1088; family Fen-1088; genus DASRQZ01. The sequence goes on from CAVZVU010000002.1 coordinate 530,002, forward strand.
AGACGGATCTTGACCTCCATCTCGGTGCCGTCGCGCACCAGCACCTCGGCTCCGTCGGCGCCGGCGGCCATCGACAGCGACAGCATCTGCTCGGCCAGCCGCTGGCAGGCCTTGGGATCGGGCAGGGGGCGGCGGCGCTCGGTCACGGCGGCGGCGCTCACGAGGTCCGGGTCCCACCCACGGTGATCTCGGCGATCTTCATCGTCGGCGTCCCGATGCCGACCGGCACCGACTGCCCGTCCTTGCCGCAGGTCCAGGTGCCGTCCGAAAGCTTGAAGTCGTTACCCAGCATGGTCACCTTGCGCAGAACGTCGGGGCCGTTGCCGATCAGGTTGACGCCCTTGAGCGGCGCCGTGATGTGGCCGTCTTCGATGAGGTAGCTCTCGGTGAGCGAGAAGACGAAGTCGCCGTTGGAGATGTTGACCTGCCCGCCCGAGAAGTGCTTCGCGTACACACCGCGCTTCACCGAACGGATGATGTCTTCGGGATCATCCTGCCCCGGCGTCATGATCGTGTTGGTCATGCGCGGCAGCGGCTCGTGGCGAAAGCTCTGCCGGCGCCCGTTCCCCGACGGATCGGCGCCGAAGTGCTTGGCCGAGATCCGATCCTGCATGTAGCCGACCAGGATGCCGTCCTGAATCAGCACGTTGCGCCGGCCCGGGTTGCCCTCGTCGTCGACGTTGATCGATCCGCGCGCGTTGCCGATCGTGCCGTCGTCGATCACGGTGCACAACGTCGATGCGACCGCCTGCCCGACCTGGTCGGTGTAGTTCGACGTCCGCTTGCGGTTGAAGTCGGCCTCCAGGCCGTGGCCCACCGCCTCGTGCAGCAGGATCCCCGACTCACCCGCGCCCAGCACGACCTCCATCGTTCCGGCCGGCGCGTCGACGGCGTGCAACATGCCGATCGCCAACCGGGCGGCCTCGCGCCCGTGCTCTTCCGGGCTTTGCCCCGGGCGCAGGAAGTACTCCATGCCGTAGCGCCCGGCGCCGCCCGAGCGGCCACCCTGGCGCTGCTTTCCCTCTTCGGCGACGGCGCTGACGTTGAAGCGCAACATCGGCTGACGATCGCGCGCCAGCCGCCCGTCGGAGCTGACGACCAAGACTTCCTTCCACTCCTCCGACATCGACGCCTCGACGCGAACGATGCGCGGATCGGCGGCGCGCGCCGCCTTGTCGGCCCGCCGCAGCAGCTCGACCTTCTCGGCGCCGGGGTGCTCCAGCGACGGGCGCGGCGACGGCGTAAAAATTCGGCAACGCCACCGCCGTGATCGGGACCGGGCCGGGCGCGCCGCCGCTCGACGCGATCTGCGCCGCCGTGCGCGCCGCCTCGAGCATGCGCTCGTCGGACAGCTCCTCGGTGTAGGCGTATCCGGTGGCGTCGCCGCGCAGCACGCGCACGCCGAGGCCCAGCGTCACGCCGCGGCCCACGGTGCGCACGCGCCCTTCCTCGAAGACGAAGTCGGCGCCCGACCGATATTCGAAATAGAGGTCGGCGTAGTCACCGCCCGAGCCCAGCGCCGCGGCGATCAGCCGTTCGGCGACGGCGGCATCGATCTCGTCGATGGGAGTCGTCATCTGCTGGCTCACGACGCGGATCCGTTGGCGCGCCCGCCCAGGCTCTGGAACACGTCGTCGATCGCCTGCGAGGCCTGACGGATCTCTTCTTCGCCACCGCCCAACCAGAGTCGCCCGACCGCGCCGAAAGCCACCATCTCCAGCAGATTCACGTCGGCGCGCTTCTCGGCTTCGTTCGCGGCGATCGCGGCATATCCCGCCGGGTGCACTTCCAGCGTGTACAGCGTCTGGCCGCCCACCAGCATGTCTCCGTGCCTCATCTTGTCAATCATGGCCGACTGGTGGTCGTCGACGCCAGTAATGATCTCCCGCGACAGAACGCGCGGGGCCAGCCGATCCGATTCGGCGAGGTGCAGGTGCTCGAGGATGGCGGCGCCGGCCGCGCGCACCTCGCCCTGATCGCTGGAGTGAATCTCCAGCAGCCCGTACGCGCGCTCGACGATCTGCATCCCCGGAACGACCCGCGTGCGCTTGAGCGCCACGTCGGTGACCGAGTTGATCGCGATGCCGGGGGCGATTTCTACGACCAGGCACGCTTGCCGCTCGAGCGGGAGAAAACCCTGCGAGACCGTCTGTAAGAAACCGGCGAGCTTGGGCTGAAGGACGTCGATGAACGTGTAGGTGCGAAGCTCCATCCAGGGACATTATACCGGCGCATCCTGCGCCGCGGCCGCGCGATCTCGCGACCGAAGTCGATCCGTCGCTTACAAGTCGGCGTCTACCTGTCTACCTGTCTACCTGTCTACCGTTCCGGAGGGAGACCGAGCTCGTTGCCAGTGTGGTCCTTGATCTTGACCAGAGCCGCGCACCTCCACCTGGCGGATCCGTTCGCGCGTCAGGTTCAGGATGGCCCCGACCTCCTCGAGGGTGATCCCGCCCCGGTCGGCCACGTCCAGCGAGCAGGTCTCCGCCATCTCCCAGACCTCGAGGTGGGGAAAGTTGAGCTTGATGGCGCCGCTCTCGGGGTTGACGTCGAGATACAGGTGGTGCGAGCAGCTCACGAAGGGGCAGGGCCGCGCCATCGCCTTGCACTCCTCGCGGGTCGTCGGCCGTTCGACGTCCGCGGGATAGACCAGCAGCTCCGACAACCGGCGCTCGTCGCGCGTGAGTCGCTTGGGCGCGATGGTCTTCGAGCGGACGCGACCGTCACGACCGGCGCCGTGAACCTTGCGCCGGATGCGCGCAACCTCAGGCTGTGGCGAGTCCTCCTCGTCGAAGGAACCCTCGCCAGTCGCCTCTCCCTCCCAGTCTCTGTTCTCTTCCATTGTTTTCTCCTCGGTTCCGGCGGTCAGGCGCCGGCGCTAATAGAGGTCATGTCCGCCCCCGACAGCGGTGCCGCCCGCCGCGTCTTCGGCGGCCCGGTTGGAAATTCGTCGCTCCAGGTTGCTGATGCGTCTCACCAGCTCGCTCGCGGCCCGCTTGGCCTCGGTGATGTCTTGCTCCAGCTCGCGGCGGCCGTCGGCGTCCAGCGACGGGACCTTCGCCTCGCGTTCGAAGCTGGCGATCAGGTCGCGCAGGTCGGTCTCGACGGAGTCGATGTCCTCTTTGAAGCGCGCGAACGACTTCTGGATCTCTTCGATGGTCCGGTCCTCGGCCATCATCCCCTTGACGGCGTTGACGCGCCGGATGACCTGCGCCGGGTAGACGCCGCACGAGCCGCGATGCTTCCCCTTGCGGCCGACTCGGACCGATCGGGGCAATAGCCCCAGCTGCACATACTTCCGTAGCGTCGCTTCGGAGAAGCGGATCCCGCGCGTCTCGAAGACGTCGACGATCTGGCGCGACGTCAGGCCGTTCGGCCAGGTGCGCTCGATCTCCTGCAGCTCGCGCTCGTCGAGGAGAACCGAACGCCGGGATCCTCTCTCCGGAGGAGACTCTTCACTCTCATCCTTTGAAAGTGTTCTCCTCATTTGATGCACTCGAATGTAATCTATTGAATAGAATCCAGGCAATGTAAAAACGACTGGTTATCTGTTCAGATGAACGTCAAACAACGACACGCGTGCGTGACCGACCGTCGACCACGCCTTCCTACGAGTGTTGGGTCGACCCTTGCCCACGCGCGCCGCGCACGCGCCGGCGTCTATACTCGCGCGATGCGTTTCCTGTCGGCCACGCTGGTTGTCGTCTCTGCCTCGTCGCATCCCTCGTCGTGGCGCTGCCCGCGGCCGCGATGGCGCCGAACGATCGGCGCTTCGTCAGCGCGCGCCAGGGCGTCAGCGTCGAGGCGCCGCCCGGCTGGACGTTGTCGACGCACACGGGATTCCCCAGCATCCTCGTGTTGCTGCTGCACCCCGACGGCAGCCGGATCTCGGTCGCCGCCTCGGACACGCCGGCGCGCGACGCGCGCGAGCTGGCAGAGCCCAACCGGCGCGCGCTCGAGCAACAGACCGGCGCCGCGGTGAGCGCGCACGCGGCCGCGCGCAACGGCGTCGAGCTCAACGGCCAGGCCGCCGCACGCGGCGAGGCGATCGTGCAGCTTTACCTGGTGCGACCGTTCGGGCCCGACGGAGCTCGACAGGCGATCGTGCTGAGCCTGGTCGCGCCCAAGGCGGCGATCGCGCTCCGGCGCGCCGACCTGGACTTCGTCATCGCCAAGCTCGGACTGACCCAGCCCACGCCCACCGCGCGCGGCGCGCCGGCGCCGGCGCCGATCGGGCGAGCGGGCTCAGGTGGTGAGCGGGGCGCCGAAAAAGAGCGCCGGTAGCTCACCGGTCATCGCGCGCAAGAGGCTCCAGGCGGTGTCGTCCGGCCGCAGCGGCGCGCGCCCGAACGGCGGCGACAGGTACTTCCAGCCCTTCTTCAACCAGCGCACCGGCCCCTTGTCGACGCAGCCGAAGGTGCGATCGCGGGCGTCGCAGAAGACCCGCACGTGCATGTGATCGTCGTGGGGCTCGGCGTCGCTCGGCTCGCGCAGCACGTAGGCGGCGCGCGCCAGCACCGCCGGGTCGTCGCCTGACGCCACCGCCTCGCGAAACAGCAGCGCCGCCAGGTTGTGCTGAATGAAGATCCACTGCACCTCGGTGCCGGGATCGACGATCAGCGCGCGCACCAGCGCCCAGTTGCGCTTGGTGTCGAAGCGGTAGCGCGGGACGGAACGATTGGGCGGCTTCTCGCCGCGCGCGGGCGACCAGCGGACCGCCCTCCCCTCGGCGTTGAAACGCAGCATCGCATCGCCGGGCGTCACCGGCCGACCGGCCTCGTCGACGGCGTAGTAGAAGACGTCGGCATCGCGGCCGCTGCGATGAGATTTGTGCTCTATCGACGCGCCGCCACCGCGCCGCGACAGATCGCCGAAGGCGACGACTCCGCCCGGCAACTGCTCATCGACGGCGCGCGCCGAGCGCACCAGCAACCCGACCAACTCCTCGGTGCCGAAGTTGCTGTTGCGCGGCCGCCAATGCGACGGGACGGTGTAGCCGTCGCCGCCCATGGGCAGCATGACCGGCGCCCGCAAGGCACCGTCCGCGTGCGTGCCCAGCGAGGCGCTGGTCCCGTCCTCGGCGAAGACCCAGCCGCAGCCGCTCGCGCCCAGGGCCAAGCCCAAGGCAAAAACGGCGACCACAAGGAGGACGGCGGCGCGCGCGGGCGCGGCGATCAGAATTGCGCGCGACTGCCGATCACTCAGCCTCAGCCGTATGCTTTCTCGATGCGCTCCTGATCTTCTTTGCAACGAATGCACAAGGTTGTCTCCAGACGAGCCTCGAGCCGCTTCATCGAGATCGGTTCCCCGCACTGCTCGCAGACCCCGAAGGTCCCTTCGCGAATCTTCTCGAGCGCGTGGTCAATCTTCTGGAGAAAGCCCTTTTCCCGTCCGCGCAATCGAAACGTGAACGAGTGAAGATACTCCGACGACGCCAGGTCCATTTCGTCCGGGAGATCGTCGGCGTCCAACGTCATGTCCTCGTTCAAGGTCCGCTGCGCGTTACGCAGGATCTCCTTCTTCTTCGACAACAGAATGTCGCGAAAGCGCTTGAGATCCTTCTTCTTGAGGCCGGTTCCGTCCATTTGCACCCCATGCCTAGATGGCGATGAAATAGCCCGAAAAGATAGAGCCAGGTTGCCTGTCGGTCAAGACAAAGCGGCGACGCATCGTTTCTTGACGTGATCTTTTTATCCTGCCTAGGTGCTGCCTACCTGAGCCGCCGAGCCCTACACCTTCGAGCATCCGAGCATCGCGTTGGCAGGCACGCCACCCCCCAGGCGGCATCGGCATATTCATATTAAGGGCATCAACGACCAATCCCGATCAATCTTACAAAAGATATGCGCGAATCCTTGACATGTAACCTCGAATAAAACTACAGTTTCCGCCGCGACAAGCGTTCTGTTGAACGCGGAGGCCCCATGGGCGGTTCCGATAAAAGAAAACAAAGTCTCTACTTCCCCGAAGAAATGCTCAAGGAGATCCAGGAAGAGGCGACCCGGCAAGACCGGTCGCTTTCGTGGATTGTTCAGAAAGCCTGGAAGATCTCCCGCAAGGAGATCATGAAGTACCCCTCGGTAAACGAGTTCCCAGGCGAAGAGGATGAGCGCGGCGCCGTTGAATAAGTGCGTTCGCGCGACATCCTAATCATCGCCGACGCGGTTGCTCCACTGGCTGAAGGGGAATCCCCCCTGGCGGCCATTGGATTGAGCCGCGCCCTCGCTGCCGCCGGTCACAGAACGACCGTACTCTCGCTGGGAGAGGCACGTGCTGTCGAGCGCGTGCCTGGCCTGGCTCGACGGCTGCGCACCATCAAAGCATCGGTGGGGACGGCGAGCTACGAGCTGAACCTGCACGAGGGGAAGGCCGCGCTCAGCAACGCCGAGTTGCTGGTGATCGCGGCAGAGCCGGGAAGCCGTGGCCATACAGCGGCTCTGCTGGGCAGCGCCGTGAAGTCGCTGTCGGCCGATGGGCTGATCACGCCCGAGGTGACCATCGGCTGGGGTGAAGCGTCGGCGGTCGCGCTGTCGGCAACCTCGGCAGCCATCCGCCTCTTTGCCCTCCCGAGCGGGCGCATCGGCCCGGCGCTGGCGCCCCACGACGTCCAGGTGATGCCGACCTCAGCCGAGGACGGCACCACTATCGAGTCGCTGGTGGCGCTCGGGTCGTTGTCGGCGAACGCGATCATCGCGCCCAGCGCCAGCGCCGCACGCGCCGTCGAGAGCGACCCCGCACTCTCCGAGCGTGCCTCGGACGAGCCCTTCGTAGCCATCCGCTTTGGCTGCGACGACCCGCTCCACGATCCCGCTAGTGATTACACGCTGCCGGCGAACTACTCGGCGGCAGCGCCGGATGGCAAGGCCGAGTGTCGGCGCGCGCTCGCGCGGCGGGGATCGCTCGCGCTCGGCGCGCGCACCCTGCTGCTGGCGACGACACCGCTCCGCGCCGACCAGGGCGGCGAAGCCATTCTGGCCGCGCTGGCGCGTCTGGATGGGTTCGACGTCGCGGTAGTGATTCCGTCCTCGGGCGATCGTGAAATGGTCGAGCGCGCCAACATTCTGGCCATCGAACATCCCGGGCGCATCGCGGTCATCGGTGATGAGGACCCGGCCGAAGAGCGTCGGATCCGCGCCGCCGCCGACGCGATCCTGCTCGGCGACGGCGACGACCGCACCGGACGCGCGGCAGGGACGGCGTTGCTCTACGGCACCCTGCCGATCGCCGTCGACGCGGGTGCATCGCGAGACTATCTGATCGACTACGACCCGCGCTCGGGGACCGGCTCGGCGATCCTCTTCGGGGACGTCGCCGCCTTCGAGATCGAAAGCGCCATCCGCCGCGCCATCGCCTTGCGCGCGGACGCCGCGCTCTGGGCCCCGCTGGTGACTGGACTGTTCGCGAGCGCGCCGAAGTGGGCCACCTGCGCCGCGCTGATCGAAGAGGTCTGCGCCGGCTACGATCTGCCCGCCACTGAAGGCCTGGCGTCCTGAGGGATGGCCGGGCTAGCGCCGGGCGCCGCCATTCCGTCGCAGAACGCTAGCGGCTAGCGGCTAGGGGCGAACCAGCTCGGTGATCCGGACGCCGAGCTCGCCGTCGACGTTCACCAGCTCGCCCCGCGCCCACGGCCGGCCACCGACGACCAGATCGACGGCGTCCGCTTGCGAGCTCCCACGACGCCCGAGGGTCAGAACACTCCCCTTCTCGAGCGCGAGCACCTCGTCGCCGCGCAGGATCATTCGCCCAAGCTCGGCGACGACCTCGATCGGAGCCGCGCCCAACAGCATCACCTTCGCCTCGTCCTCATCCGCTTTGGCCGCCATCGTCCCCGCCTTTCTTACTACGAGTGGCGTCGCGCGGGGGTTCGCCGTCGCCCCGGCGCGCGCGGCCGCCGCGCGAAAGGCCCCGGCGAGGACGATCTCGCCCTCGCCCGAATTCCGCGCGACCGCCGGGGCCTCGTGATCGCCGATGCGAACCTGGACCGACCGATCCGAAGCCGCGGGAAAGGCGCTGCCGTCAAACACCAGCGCATCGCCCACGCCCGCGGTCTGCAGCTCGGCGAGACGAAGGCTGGTGCTGGCCAGCTCAATCGACGCCTGCGTCGCCAGACGTCCCGCCAGCGCGCGAAATGCGCCGAGCTCGAGACTAGGGCGCGAGCGGCGCGCCAGCCATTCGAAGGGAACGTCGAGCCGCACCGGCCCCGCGGCTCCGGCAGCCTCGGCGCGGAGCGCGAGCGCGACCAGCCGCGCGCCTTCACCGCGCGGGGGCCCCGGCCGCCGCTCGAAGAGATCGACCGTGATCCCATCCGCTGTGCCCGCGAGCAGCGCCGCCAGGTGCCCCGCCAGAACCCCGCGCTCGAGCGCGCCCAGGCGGCGGAGGACCAGCGGCGGCGGGAGTCCAAGCGTGGCAGCGACGATATTGAGCGCGAACCATCGATCGACGGCGATGTGCCCTCCGCGGCCCTCTCCATCGAGCAGGCCGAATGCTTCGCTCGACGTCGCCTCTGCACTCGCGAAACCCACGCTCGCGAAACCCACGAAGGACAACGTGCAGGCCAGCCGCACCGACCCGATGCCGGCCAGGTCAGTCGTCACCGTGCGGCCGGGTTCGGCGGCCCAAGCCCACGGGAGCCTGGCCGGGGCCGCGCTGCCCGCCGCGCTCACGCGCGGTAGCCTCGCCAAAGCCAGCGGCTCGACCAGGGCCCGAGTCATCGATGGGTACGTTGCGCCCGAAGGGTTGGTCGGTGTCAAGCCGCACCTCGGCGCGGGCCTGGGTATCGGCCCGTTTGCTCGCCTTTTGGTCGGCACGCTAAAAAATTGCGATATATTCCGAAACCCGGGTCGCGGACAGCCATCGGAAGAACGGAACATGACGGAATCGTCGCCGTGATCAACTGTCAGCAGCTCATCGACTTCTGCTTCGATTACATCGATGGCTCATTGCCCGTCGAGGAGCGGCAGCGATTCACGCAGCACCTCGGCCAGTGCAGCGACTGCCTGGTTTTCTTCGAGACGTACCGCCGAACGCCGGAGCTGACCCGAGAGGCGCTGGCCACTCAGATTCCCGAAGCCGTGCGCAATTCGGTCCGCAACTTCCTCAGAACGCAGCGCGGGACCTAGGGAACGGCCTCGACTGGTGGGCCCGCGAGCGGCGCCCGGCCCGCCGGCCACCCTCTTGCCGGCTGACCGCTGGGATTCGTCGTGTGTGCATTTTTTTGACGGCAATCCGACGTTACCTTACTTTGTCCTACATGTACTCTTCAGTGACCGACATCGCGTCTGATCGACGCGCCGACCCCCGGATCCGCACCGAGATGTTCCTCAACCAGTACGTGAGGGAACAGCCGTACCGAGCCCTGGCCACCAACCTCAGCCCGACCGGGCTTTTTCTGCAGAAGCTGGCCATGCCGATGACCCGCCACGCACCGTCGGTGGGCCTGGAGTTCGAGCTGCCTGGCACCGGGGAGATCATCTGGGCCGGCGCCGAGTGCCGCTTCGACGCTGTCGGCTCCGACTTTCACCTGACCGGGCTGCGCTTCACCGCGATGGCTCGCAAGCACGAGCGTCTCATTCACGACTACGTGCGCGAGAAGGAATGGATGCTCGAGCGGATGTGGCTGCGGCTTCGTCTGGCGGGCGCCAAGCGGAAGCTGCCCGGCAACTAGCCCGCGCGCGTCGCGAACCGGCCCGCCCCCCAGAGTGGGCGACGGCGGCGGCCCCTACAAACCTCGGTCGACCCTCGGGCGCGCAATGGTGCGAGCTCGAGGGTCGTTTTTTTCGGCTATCCTGAGGCTGTGGTACGCATCGCGGCCCTCGGTGGGACGGCGTTCCTGGTGGCAACGCTGGCGCACCCGGCCCAGGCCGACTGGTCGGTCAAGCGGACGAGCAACGCCCCGCTCATCAACGAGATCGCGCACGCGCTCGAGGCCCGGCCCAGCGAGGCGCAGCTGGCGAACCGGCTGGTCCGCGCGGCGCCCAAGCCGACGCTCGAACGCATCCTGGGCGAGCTAGCGGAGCGCGCCGCCCGCTCCGACGACGACGCGCGGCCGCTCCTCGCCTACGCACAGCTGTTGCTGTCGGCCGGACGAGCGGCGGACGCCGCGCGCGTCTTCGAACAGGCTGCGACCGCTGGCGAGCACGCCGCCACGAAAACCGGTACAAAGAACGGTGCGACCCCGGCGGACGACGCCTTCCGGCTGGCGACGTACGTGGGCTGGGCCGCGGCCCTTCGATCGGTCGGCGACCGTTCGCGAGCGATCGAAGCCTACCGGCGCGCGTTGATCATCGAGAAGCGCCCGCAAGAACGCCGGCGCCTGCTGCACCTGCTGGTCGCCGCCGCTGGTGAACAACAAATCCAGCCGGCGCTGCAAGAGCAGCAGCAGCAGCAGCAGCGGCCAGCAACCCAGGAGCAGGAGGCGACGGAGAACGAGCTCGCCGCGCGACGAGAGCTGGTCGGCCTCGAGCCCGACAGCGCCGACACCGCGTTGGCCCTCGCCGACGCGCTCGAGCGAGCGGGCCAGCCGAAGCAGGCGGCGGAAGTCCTGCAAGCGCTCCTCGAGAGAGAGGCGCTCAAGCACCGCCCGGCGAACCGTCCGGCGCGCGTCGAGATGCTCCTGCACATCGCCGCGCTGCAGGAGAGCGCGGGCGCCCTGGACCGGGCCGCCGAGATCCTCGCTGAGGTCCAGCGCGACGTCCCCGCGTCGGATGCGAAGAGACGGCGCGAGGTGTGGCTGCGCACGATGGAGATCGCGCGCCGTCGCGGCACGCTCTCCGCTCTCGCCAAGGAGCTGGAGGCGGCGCCGAAGCGCGGACCGGCCGAGTGGGAATCATTGAGTGAGGTTCGCGACGAGCTCGGCGACCTGAACGGCGCGCTCGAGGCGGCCCGACACGCCCAGGTCCTCCAGCCGCGCAACCTCGAGCTCGGACGGCGCGTCGCCGCCCTGCTGGATCGCCTCGGCCGCGAAGCCGAGGTCACCGCCGAGCTGGCGGCGCTGGCGCGGATCACGCCGTCGGATCCGAGATTCACCATCGACCTCATCGAGCGTCAGTTCCGCGCCGCCGCGAAAGAAGAGGCGCGTGCCGAGCTCGATCGCGCCATCGCGCGCTTCGCGAACAATCCGCAGGCGCTGGGGCAGCTGGCCGATCTCGCCGGACGCTGGTCGGAGAGTCATCGCGCGCTCGACGCCTGGCAAAGGTTGCTGCGCCTGTCGCCGCACGACGAGATGGCGATCCTGGGTCTGGGCGAGGTGCAGTTCCAGAATCACCGAAAAGATGCGGCGATCCACACCTGGCAGGCGCTGCGCAGCGGACGATCGTCGAAGGCCGACGCCTGCGCCCGCTTGGCCGAGGTCCTGATGGAGCACGACCTGCTGGAAGAGGCGACCGCCGAGGTCCTTCAGGCCCAGGCGCTTGAACCAAAGGAGCCGCGCCACCGCCGGCTGATGGCGCAGATCTTCGAACGGCAGCGGCGCCCCGACGCGGCGATCGCCGAGTGGGAGCGGGTCATGACCATGGCAGTGAACAGCGGGCCCGGGCACGCGTCGGAGCGGCGCGAGGCCCGCTCGCGCATCCTCGGCATCTTGAGCCGCGAGGGCCGCGCGCGGCTCGAGGAGAAGGTCCTCAAGCTGCGCGCCGAGGTCGAGGAACACCCGGACCACAGAGAGACGGCGCTGTTCCTGGCCGAGGCCGAGCTGCGCAGCGACGCCATCACCAGCGCGATCGAGACGCTGCGCGCGACCATCGCGCGCGATCGCGACGGCGCGCCCGGCAGCCTCGACGCCAGCGACGACGCCAAGGCGGACGTCGTGCTCACGCTGGTCCGCTTGCTTCGCCAGACCCGCCAGCTCGACGAGGCGGTCCGGCTGCTCGCGGATCTCGCGCAGCGAATTCCCGCGCGCGCCCGCGAGGCCCACATCCAGATCGCCGACATCGAGCTCGGGCGCTACGAAGACCGGCTGGCGCTGGACCACGCGAGCTCGGCGGCGCGCCTGGCGCCCGACGACGGGCGCGCGCTGATCCGCATCGCCGAGGTCCAGGAGCGCGCGGGCGAGATCGACGCGGCCCTCGCCAACTATCGGCGCGCGTTCAGCCGCGACGCGAACCCCAGCGCGGCGTTCGCGCTGTCGCGTCTGCTGGCGCGGCGAGGTTCGACGGCGGAGGCGGCCGAGATCCTGCGCGGCGTCCTGCGCACGGCCAGCGACGAAGAGACCATCACCGAGACCGGTCGACGCGCCATCGATCTCGAGGAGTACCTGGGAACGCTCGACGATCTCGAGCGCGTCGTCGCGGGCCTGCTGTTCTCGAACCCGAACGGCGGCGCCTACCGGCACCTGCTGGCCGAGATCTATCGCCGACTGCTGCCCGCGCTCTATCGCGCGCCGGCCGACCTGGCCGCCGCGAGTGAAAACCGCGTGCGCATCGCGCAGCACGGCCTGCGCCCGCTGCTGGAGCTGGTGACCGACGCCGACGGTGACCCGGAGCGCGGCCTCATCGAGCTGCTCGGGATCCTGGGCAACCGCGACGCCGCCCCTGCCCTCGCGCGGCTGGCGCAGGGTCCGGTCGGCCCGGGCACCGACACGTTTCTTCGTGGCCCAACCAGCGGGAGCAACGACACCCAGCTCGCGGCCATCATCGCGCTCGGGCGGCTGGGTGACGGTCGTGCGCGCGCGGCGCTGGAGGTGCTGGCCGCCTCGGCCGACGCCGCCGTGCGCGCGGCGGCGGTCTGGGCCCTTGGCCGTCTCGGGACGCCTGAGTCGGGGGATATCCTGGCGGCAAACACCAACTCCCATCTCGATATCGCCGGCTTCGCCTTCCTGGGGCTGGGCCGGACCGGCGATCCGCGCTGGGTGCCCATGCTGGCGAAGGCGGCCCTCGACCCGTCGCAACCGTCGAAGCTTCGTCGCGCGGCGATCGTCGCCCTGGGGCTGTCGCGTGATCGCTCGGGGGTCCCCACCCTGCTGGCGCTCCTCGACTCCGACAGCGACGAGCTGGCGCGCGCCGCGGCCGTCGCGCTCGGCGCGCTCGGCGACCCCGGGCTGCTGCCGGCGCTCTTCGAGCGTGCGCTCCTGGGACGGCCGCCCCGCGTCGGCGAACAGGCGCCCGCGCTGGCAGCCATCGACCGCCTGATCGGCGGCGCCCCGGTCGAGGACGAGGCCAAGTCGATCGACGGGACCCGGCTCGATCTCGACGCCATGCTGGGTGTGCTCGCGACGCCACCGCCACGCGTGGCGCGCCAGGACCGAGCTATCGCCTGGACCACGCGGTCGCGCGCCGTCGAGGAGACGCTGGCGCGGGCGCTCGACGGCGAGCCGTCCCGCCGGGTGTTGGCCCTGCAGGCGCTCGACACACGCGACGACGGACCGGGGCTGGGACCGTTCGCCCCCGAGGGGACGACCCCGCTCGCCCCACCGGTGGCGGCAGCGCTGCTCCACCTGGGCGCCGCGCTTCGCAGCCGGGTCATCGCGCTGTTGGACGACCACTCTCTCGACAATTCAGCTGCCACTGCGGTGGAAGTCCGGGCGCTCGCCCTGCGGGTCGGCGTCAAGCTGGGGGAGCCCGGCATCCCGCCGGCGCGAATCGTCGACGTCGTGGGGGCCTCGCCGTCGATGCTGAAGGACGCGGGAAGCTTCGCGCTGGGATGGTACGTCGCGCGGCACCCCGCATCGGGGGCGGCGGCGACGGCGACCCTCGCGCCGCTCCTCGCCGATCCGTCGTCGTGGGAGCGAAGGTTGGCGGCCGTCGAGCTGCTGGCGGTGGCCGGCCCCGCGGCGCGCCCGCTTCTCGAGGAGGCGGCAAAGGATCCGTCGCCCTTCGTCCGGTCGGCCGCTGTCGTTGCCCTGGCGCAGACCGGCGGTTCGGTCGCTCCGCTGGCGACGGCCGCTTCCGACACAGTCCCCGCGGTGCGGGCCGCGGCCGGGCGTGCGCTGGCCCGTCGGAGGGGAACCCCTGGCTCGGAGGCCATCCTGGCGAGGTTGCGGCGGGATCCGTCGGAGCTGGTTCGAGGTGCTCTCGAGCACTTACAACCTTGACTTGCGCGACGGGGCCCTGACAATGTCGGGGCCGTGGCGAGCGTTTGAGCGCTTCGCTGGGAGATCCAGAAATGCCGGGAAAAACTTGTCCGACCTGTGGCACCGAGGTGCCTACGACCAACAAATTCTGTGGCAAGTGCGGCGCTAACGTCGATGCGGCTCCCGCCCCGCCCGCGGGCGCCAACAAGACCATGTTCTTCGGCGCAAATCAGGTCCCCGGACGGGCCCGCCTCATCGTCATCAAGGGCGAGGGCGTCGACGGTGTCACGTACCAGCTCAATGGAACCGAGCACGTCGCCGGTCGGTCGGAGGGGGCGATCCTTTTTCCCGAGGATCCCCTGCTGTCGCCCCGGCACGCCAACTTCATCTACCAGAACGGCCAGCTCAAGGTTCACGACGAAGGCTCGGTCAACGGGGTCTTCGTGCGCATCAAGACCCCGACCCCCATCAACGCCGGCGGGCTGTTCCTCATCGGCGAGCAGCTCCTGCAGGTCGAGCCGGCGCCGCCGGACCTCGGGTCGGCGCCAGACGCCGAGGGGACCTACTTTTATGCCAGCCCGAAGCGCCCGTCGAAGATGCGGCTGATCCAGCGGTTGCGCGGGGGTGAGATCGGGATGATCTACCGATCGCGTGGCGAGACCATCACGATCGGTCGCGAGGGGAACGACGTGAACTTTCTCGACGATCCGTTCATCTCCGGGAAACACGCGCAGGTGAGCATCACGCCCGACGGACAGTGCACGCTGACCGATCTCGGATCAAAGAACGGCACCTTCGTAAAAATCAGCGAGGAGGGGCTGCTGAGCCACGGCGATTATGTTTTCCTTGGACAACAACTTCTGAGAGTCGAAGTCGTCTGACAGTGAGCGCTCCAGGTGGGAAGGCACACACTATGAGATTTCAAGCACATCCACGGGCCTGGCGATTGACCGCCGACTCCGCCTGTGTTAGTGCGAACTTCGTCCCCGGGGGGCCCGCTTGATCACCTGCAACCGCTGCGGAAAAGAAAACCAGGACCACTACAAGTTCTGCCTCGGGTGTGGAAACGAATTGGCGAAGGCGGTCCCCGCAGCTCCGGCGGCGGCGCCGAGCGCGCCCGCCGCCGTCACGCCACCACCTGCAAGCAGCCGTCCCTCTGCCGAGCCAGCGCCGGCCGAGACAACGCCGGCCCCGCTGGCGATGGCGCGCACCGAGTTCGTCCCGGCCGCGGCGCGTAACGACGCGACGCCATTGCCGGTGGCCGTGGCCTCGGGAGAGCTCAGGCCGGCGGCGGTTCCCGATCGCCCCGCCGCCGCCTCGGCAACGGCCGCTGCCGTCCAAAAGGCCAAGGGGGGAATCCCCTGGAACGATTCGCCGAAGATGCCGGCTCAGTTCACGCCGATGCCGATCGTTCAGGCACCGATCTCCCCCGGAGGAGGCTTCCCGTCCACGGGTACCGCGGCGGGTACCGTGCCTGGGCTTCTTCCGCGGAGCGGCTTGTCCAATGGCGGTGGAACGCCTCCTATCGGCAACGCCGTTCAGGCACAGCCGGCGGCCGGTGCGGCGACATCCGAGGTTATCTGCGCGACCTGCGGCAAGCAGATCGCACCCGGATTTGCCTTCTGCGGTTCTTGCGGCACCCGCGTCGCGCCGACCGCGGCGGCGGTGGCGCCTCCGACGGCGGCTCCCCGCACCATGTTCATGGCGGGATCGGGGGATCGACCGCCACTGCCCCCATGACCCGAGGCCGCTTGGTCCTCATCCGTCCCGACGGTTCCGAGGGGGGGATACATCCCCTCTACGAGGGCGAGAACGTCATCGGCAGAGGCCAGGGCGCACTGTTCGACAGCGACGCGTACCTCTCGCCGCGCCACGGGGAGTTCGTGGTCGGCCCCCAGGGAATGATCATTCGCGACCTGCGGAGCCTGAACGGCGTCTTCCTGAAGATCTCGCAGGAAGAGCCGCTCGAGTCGGGCGACATCTTCCGCATCGGGCAGGAGCTGCTTCGCTTCGAGATCATCTCGGGCCCGCAGCCGCTGGAAGACGGCACCGAGATCATGGGCACCCCGAACCCGGGATTCTGGGGCCGCCTATCGGTGGTCGTCGGTCGGGACGTCGATGGCTCGGCGTTTCCCCTCTTCGGCGACGCGATCGTGCTGGGCCGCGAACGCGGCGACGTCCTCTTTCCGGAGGATGGCTACGTCTCCGGCTCGCATGCGCGGATCGCCATCATCGACAACCACGTCTACCTCTCCGACCTGGGCTCGTCGAACGGGACGTTTCTGCGCATTCGCTCGGAGCGCAGCGTGCCCAACGGTGCGTTCGTGCTGATGGGCCAGCAGCTCTTTCGCGTCGAGCTGACCTGAACGACACGACTCCCCGCAGGGGGCTATCGCCGCCGACGCCGCAGCGTCGGCCATGAAGCGCCGACTTCGGCTACGGCGTTGCTTTTTCGACTTCGATCTTGCTGGCGGCGCCGCTGGCACCGGGCTTGTTGCCCGAGAAGAACGCGCGGCGCGCGTTGTCGCCCTGGGCCGGCTCGACGTAGCGGAAGCCGTTCTGGATTTTGAACTCGCCGCCGTCGTCGAAGGAGACGCGGACGTCGACGGGCCCCTTCTCGCTGGACGGGGTCACCACCTTGATCTTCGTCGTCGACGCGATGGTGACGGTTTCGGCCTTCTTGCGGCCGAACCGAACTTCCGCCTGGGTCTTACCCGGCTGGAAGCCTCCGCCATTGATGGTGATCTCCTCACCACCCCCCGTGGTGCCCTGCGGCGGATCCACGGACTCAACTTTGAGCGGCCCACTGCTCTGAGTGCAGGCCGCGACACCCAACAACAACAGGCCGAGACCGAGACCGAGGGGGCGCTTCATGACGTTGTCTCCCATTTGAGGTTTGAGACGATAGCCTCGCCCCTCGAAGTGGTCAAGGCCACGAAACGCCGCCCGATTTCTAACTGAAGCCCAGCCGGTCGCTCGGGGCGATCGGCTGGGCTTGCGGCTAGGTTCGCGGTTGAGCTTGGTGCGGTTGAGCTTGGGTTAGAGCATCTCGCGCTTGGCCATAGCGCGACGCATCTTCCCCAGCGCCTGTTCTTGCAGTTGGCGCACGCGCTCGCGCGACAGGCTGTACTCGTCGCCGATCTCCTTGAGCGTGCGTTCCCGGTCGTTGAGCAGACCGAAGCGCTTGCGAAGGATGTCGGCCTCGATCGGCTTCAACCCTCCCAGGAGCTTCAGCATCTCGCTCTGAGTCTCGGTCGACACCATCTGGTCGGGAACCCCCGGCCCCTCGTTGGGGTCGACGAGCACGTCGATCAGGCGCCGGCCGTCCTCGTCGGAGATCGGACGATCCAGCGAGACCGGCGTCTCGGACAGGAACGTCTTCATCTTTTCCAGCTTCTCCGCCTCGATACCGGTCGCGGCGGCGATCTCCTGAGTCGACGGTGGCCGCTCGAGCTTCGACTGCAACTCGCGCTGGGATTTTGCGATCCGGTGGTACGCGTCGATCATGTGAACCGGCAACCGCACGGCGCGCCCCTTGTCGGCGAGCGCCCGGCTGATGGCGTGACGAATCCACCAACTGGCGTACGTCGAGAAGCGAAAGCCGCGACGGTAGTCGTAGCGCTCGACGGCCTTCATGAGGCCGATGTTGCCCTCCTGGATCAGGTCGGCCAGCGGAAGCCTGCCGTGATTGAATCGCCGCGCGATCGACACCACCAAGCGCAGGTTCGCCTTGACGAACTCGTTCTTGGCCGCCTTCAGGCGATAAGCCTTCTGGCGAACCGTCTTGACGTACGCCTTGAACACCCGCGTGGTCGTCGAGAACGGCACGTGCCCCTCGAAGGGTAGACCCTCGGTCGCCCGGCCGATTCGCTGGATCTCGGCCAGCGACGCATCCAGGAAGATGCGATCGATGTCGATGGCCCGCAGCTTCACCGACAGCTCGGCCCCCGATTTCTCGAAGCGGCTGCGCGTCGGGATCGAAGCCTTGCCACGTGCCTTCTCGGCCGCCAGACGATAAGCCTTCACCTCGAGCATCGGCTTGCCCACGGCCTTTTCGATGGTGTCGGCGATCCAGTCGGCCCCCGACGCGAACCCGAGGAGCGTCCTCCAGAGGTCCAGCTCCATCTCCTCGATCTTTCGCGCGGTTTCGAACTCCTGCTCCGGGCGCAGAACGTCCAGCTCGGCCATGTCACGGAAGTACATGGCCAGGAAGCTCGCCGGCTCTTCCTCACCGCGCTTCTTCTTCGCGCTGGCCCCCGCCAGCTCGGTGTCGATCTCCTCGGCTTCCTCCGAGTCGGCGTCCGCCTCGGCTTCACCGTCGGTCTCACCGTCTGCGGACTCGATGGCGGCGTCACCGGTGGCGGCGGCAATTTCGAGCTCTTCGGGGGCGGCGGCGCCACCCTCGGCTAGCATCTGCTCGTCGAGCACCTCGACGTCGATGGGCGCGCCTACGGCCCCTACGGGAGTCGCCTCCGCAGCGACCACGCGCCGTACGTCGAGAGCGGTGTCGTTGGCGGGTACCGCCACGGCCGCTCCACGGGCCTTGACGATCCGCGGCAGACGCCCCGGACGCGCCGCCCTACCTTTTCGAGCCCCATCAAGTCGCTGCTTGCGCGACGACCGAGCCTTTCCCATACTTCGATTCATCATTCCTTTTCTCCGGGTCCGGCCGTGCCGCAGGACCCTTTTTTGGTATACGTTTCTCGAGAGATAAATATTCCAGATTGAACAGTCTGATCGCCTCTTGCGATGCCTCGGGCGCGAATCGGTCGCACACCCCGGTTGAAAACATGGGTTTCGACCCCGCCAAGCACAATGGGGTTTTCCAATTCACTGTGCGAATGCGGTCAAGCGCCGACGGGCGGCGTCAGAATCAGCCCAAGCGCTGGTGATTGCTGGGGTTTGTCGGTGGGACCGCGCGCCTAGTCGGTGCGCTTCTCAGCCAGAACCAGTAGATTACGGGAGTTGACACCCAGGAAGCGCCCCCGGGTCGCTGTGCTTCCTGAGATGTCGAGCACACGAAACCCGGCCTGCCGCAGCAACCGACCCAGCTCGTGAAGGCTGTAAGCCCGTACGGAGATCTCCTGCTCTAGCTGGCGGCCGTCTTCGAACACCACGGAGCGGCGCGTGACGATTCGGCTGGTGTGGAAGTTGAAGTCGACCTCTTCCAGCACAACACACCCCACGCCCTCCCACCAGATGCGGGTCGGCAAATCGGCGACGATGTAGTCGCGATTGACGATGTCGAGCAGGAACCTCCCGCCTGGCTTCAACGCCCGCGCAACCCCCTCGGCGACCTTGAGGTTGGCGTCCTCGTCGAAATATCCGAACGACGTCAACATGCTGTATGCACCGTCGAACTTCTGATCGAAGGGCATCTCGCGCATGTCCGCATGCACGAAGTTCACCGACAGGGCGCGACGCTGAGCCTCGTCAGCCGCTCGGATCAGAAGAGGCAGAGACAGATCCAACCCGGTGACGTTCAGCCCCTTTTGGACCAGCTCGATCGCGTGTCGCCCATAACCGCAACCGACGTCCAAAATCTCCGCGCCCGGGGTGGCCTCCAGCGATGCCTCGATGAAGGACACCTCCCTCATCGTCTGCTCCGGGGTCATGAAGGGGAGCGTGCGCAGGTAGTCCTCGTCGAAGATCTCCTCGAACCAGGGCTTGGACCGCTTTGGCCGCCTCGGTCGCTCGGCCAGCGCCTCGGGGAGCTGGGGGAGGGTTGACAGCGGCGCCGTGATGTCGCCGGCGGCCGAATCAGTCGCCACCGGAACAGCGGGGACCGACGACTTGGCGAGAATGGCAGGCAGCGGGGGAGGCGTTGCGTAGGCCATCGCCGGGAGGACCGGCAGCGGCGGCGCAACCGGACGCACGGAAGGGGCTGCGGGCGCCGGGTCGAGCGGCGCATCGACGAGCTCGAGATCCTCCTCGGAGGCCAGCTCCTCACCTGCGTCGGAGCGTCGCTGCGCCTCTTCGGCCAGGTGTGCCAGCGTCTGCGCGAGCGGCGACAGGTTGTTCCGCTCGCTGTCACCCTCGTGCATCGGTCGCGAAGGAATCGCCCCCTGGTTGGCGACCGACGCATCCACTGGCTCTTCCACCGCCTCCTGCAGGACCGCCGGCTCGGGAAGCGGCGGCTCCGGAAGCGGCGGCTCCGGAAGCGACTCGACGAGGGGTGGCTCCTCGACGACGATAGGAAGGGCCGCCGCCTGCACCGGTTCGGGCGGGGGGGTCGGGCCCGGATCGATGTCGACCGACGGTAGCTCGGGGGCGACGGGCGCGACGTCGACCTTCTTGCCCGGCACCGGCGGGGGCGTCGCCGGAAGCGCATCGTCCGCCAGCACCGGCGGCGGAGGCGGGGTCACGGGGACATCTTCCGCGGCAGCCACACCAGCGACTTGCGCGCCCCTCAGCCGCGACGCCTGGCCATGGAGGCTGGTCTCAGGGTGGCCATGCAGAGTGGTCTCAGGGGCGGCGGCGGCCACGGGACGAGGCTGGGTTTGCTTTACCGGACCCGTACCCGTGAGCCGTCGCGGCTCGGGTGCCGGCGTGCCGTTCTTGACCGGCGGTGGCGTCACCACATCGGCGGCCAGGTCGACCGGCGGCTGCACCACCGGCAGCCCCCTCGGTTTGGTGATCGTGCGTTTGCGCACCATCGGCGTCGCGAAATCGCCACCGCTGATGGAAATGGAACCGCTGCGTTCGGTGGCCGGCTGCACTTCGACCGGCGCCGGCGGCGGCGTCTGGAGGTTGGCCGCGGGGTCGTCGGACAAGAGCGTATCGTCGGGGTTAGCCACGTGAGAATCCCTGATCAAAGGACGCGCCCGACGGACGCTCCCATTTTCGTCGAGGCTCCCGGTTCGAGCGCATCCAGCCCGACCTTGCCCGGCTCGAAGACGGCGATCGTCGTCGAGCCCAAATGGAACACCCCCAGCTCATCACCGCGCGCGATCGGCCGCGGCGCTTCGTAGATCCTGCGCCGGACCGCCGCCTGGACGAATCGGCTTTCATGCGTCGCCACGTCGGCGTCATAGGTCGCCGTGACATGTCCGACCCCCACGGCAGCGACCATCACGACCGCGGCGAATCCAGCGCTGCCTTCGATGAAGGTGACGAAGCGCTCGTTGCGCGTGAAGAGGCCGGGCTCGCGAAGCACGCTCTTGCCGTTCACCGAGAAGAGCTCGCCGGGGACATGGTTCCACCCGACGACGCGTCCCGCCAAGGGAAAATGAACGCGGTGGTAATCGCGAGGCGAAAGGTAGGTGATGAGGTACGCGCCGCCGCTGAGACGCGCAGCGGCGGCCTCATCTGCCAACAGTTGTGAGAGATCGAAGAAGACACCCTTCGCCTGGATCAGCTTGCCCGCAGACGCGACGCCGCAATCTACCACAGTGCCATCGGCGGGAGAGACCACGGCGCCCGGCCTCGGGTCGATGGGGCGCGCGCCGTTGCGAAGTCGCCGGGTAAAGAAGTCGTCGAAGCCGGCGTATTCAGCCAGGGGCTTCTCCGCCTCTTCGACATCGATGCCGTAAGTGCGCGCAAACCGGGAGAGTAGCTTCTCCCGAAAAGGGGGAGGTAGACGCCGACTGGCTCCCCACCCGATGGCGCCCGACAGAGCCTCTTTCGGCAGAAGACGCCACATCGCGCGCGCCGCACGATCGGTAAGAGAGAGAGAGTCCATGAGTTTTGCGGACTTCCGCGGGACTTAGATCTTAGGGCAGCTCGAATTCGGCGTCAAAGACTTCCCTCCTCTGCTTCCTTCTTTGGGAGCTCGGCAAATGTCGCCCCAAAGAAAAAAGCCGGCCGCCGCGACGACGTCGCAGCGACCGGCAGAGCTTATGAACCCAGAGTGGCGCGCCAAGCGCGGCTCAGCTGACCCAGCTGGGATCAGTTGTCGAAATAGAGCGCGAACTCGTGCGGGTGCGGGCGCAGGCGGATGGCGTCGACCTCGTTCTCCCGCTTGTAGTCGATCCAGGTCGAGATCACGTCGGGCGTGAACACGTCACCCTTGAGCAGGAAGGCGTGGTCCCTCTCCAGCGCCTTGAGCGCCTCGTCGAGAGCGCCCGGCGTCTTCGGGATGTCCTTCGCCTCTTCGGGCGCCAGCGCGTAGATGTCTTTGTCGAGCGGCTTCCCTGGATCGATCTTGTTCTGGATGCCGTCCAGCCCCGCCATCAGCATGACCGCGAACGCGAGGTACGGATTCGCCGTCGGGTCGGGGCAGCGGAACTCCAGCCGCTTGGCCTTGGGCGAGCTGCCGCCGATCGGAATCCGGACCGACGCCGATCGATTGCGCGACGAGTACGCCAGGTTCACCGGCGCCTCGTAGCCCGGTACCAGCCGCTTGTAGCTGTTGGTCCCGGGGTTGGTGAACGCGCAGATCGCCGGCGCGTGCTTCAGGATGCCGCCGATGTAGTGCAGCGCGAGCTCGGACAGCCCGGCATAACCGTCGCCGGCGAACAGGTTCTTCTCGCCCTTCCAGATCGACTGGTGGCAGTGCATGCCCGACCCGTTGTCGCCGAACAGCGGCTTGGGCATGAACGTCGCGGTCTTGCCGTGCTTGCGCGAGACGTTCTTGACGACGTACTTGTACCACATGGTCCAATCGGCCATCGCCTTGAGGCTGTTGAACCGCATCGACAGCTCGCACTGACCGCCGGTCGCCACTTCGTGGTGGAAGACTTCGACCGGGATGCCGAGCGCCTCGAGGGTAACCGCCATCTCGGCGCGCAGATCGGTCAGCGTATCGGTCGGCGGAACCGGAAAGTAGCCGCCCTTCTTCGCCGGCTTGTAGCCGAGGTTGGGCCCCTCCTCGCGGTCGGTGTTCCAGACCCCCTCGACCGAGTCGACGAAGTAGCTGGCGCGGTTGGTCCCCTCGGAGTAGCGAACCTCGTCGAAGATGAAGAACTCGGGCTCGGGACCGAAGTACGACGTGTCACCGATACCGGTCTGGTTCAGATACTTCTCCGCCTTGGCGGCGATGGTGCGCGGGTCCTTGCTGTATGGCTGCTTGGTGACCGCGTCGACGATGTCGCAGGTCAGCGACAGCGTCGGCAGCGCGTAGAACGGGTCCATGACCGCCGACGCCGAGTCGGGGAGGAAGATCATGTCGGAGGCGTGAATCGGCTGCCAACCGCGGATCGAGCTGCCATCGAAAAAATAGCCATCCTTGAACACGTCCGCGGTCAACTTCCCGATCGGCATCGTGGTGTGCTGCCAGATGCCGAGCAGGTCGACGAACTTGAAGTCGACCATCCTCGCCCCACTCTTCTCGGCAAACTTCAGAGCCTCAGCTGCTGTCATGGAATTACCCCTTATGACTTGTGAGTTGCTTGATGTGTGTACGAGAAAACTGTGGGGCCGCGGCCCCGGAAACGAAGCCGCCTACAGTGCGTCTTCGCCGCGCTCGCCAGTCCGGATGCGGATCGCTTCCTCGACCGGCGTCACGAAAATCTTTCCGTCGCCGATCCGTCCCGTGCGGGCCACGGCGAGGATCGCTTCGACGACGTCACGCACGATGTCGTCCTTGACGACGATCTCCACACGGACCTTGGGGACGAAGTCGACGACGTAGGCAGAGCCCCGGTAGACCTCTTTCTTTCCACCGGTGCGGCCAAATCCTTTGACCTCGTAGACGGTCATACCCTGCACACCGATCTCGCGCAGGCGGTCCTTCACGTCGTCCAGCTTGAACGGTTTGATGATGGCTTCGATTTTTTTCATGGCGTGAGCTGAACGTACCCCCGCGATTGTGTCTACCAGGTTTCGTACCCGTTAAATCGACGTAACCTATGAAAACTACTGATACCAGAGACCTTTTCGCAGGGCGGCATCGGGGCTATTTTGGGTCAGTTCGCAGCGCTCCGATGAGCTCCCGGATGTCGCCGACACCGTCCTGCGCCAGGCGCGTCTGGAGGTCGCGCACGATGCGCCCGGAGGCGTCGGGATCGACGAAGCTCTGGGTGCCCACTTGAACGGTGCTGGCGCCCGCGAGGAAGAACTCGATCGCATCAGTGGCGTCTTGAATACCACCAATACCCGAAATCGGCAGCGGCACCCCGGCGCGGCGGACCTGATAGACCATGCGCAGCGCGATCGGTTTGATCGCCGGGCCCGACAGGCCGCCGAAGATGGTCGCGATCTTGGGCCGGCGCGTCCGCGCGTCGATCGCCATTCCGGTGATCGTGTTGATGATCGACAGTCCGTCGGCGCCGTTGTCGGCGCAGGCCTTGGCCAGCGCCACGATGTCGGCGGTGTTGGGGGTCAGCTTGATCCACAGCGGCTTCTTGATCGCCGCACGACACTGGCGCACGAGATCGCCGAGGACGCGCGGGTCGGTTCCAAACTCGATGCCGCCGGCCTTGATGTTGGGGCATGAAACGTTCATCTCCAGCCCGTCGACGCCGTCGAGACGAGCGAGCCGTTCGCCACAGTCGATGTACTCGTCGAAGGTGACGCCGAAGAAGTTCACCAGCACGCGCGTCCCGCAGGCGCGCAGGAACGGCAACTTTTCCGTCGTGAAACCCTCGACGCCGACGTTCTCGAGGCCGATGGAGTTCAGCATGCCCGACGCGGTCTCACAGATGCGTGGGGTGGCGTTGCCGAACCGGGGCGCCGGCGAGATCCCCTTCGTGACCAGCCCGCCGATCGCGCCCAGGTTGGTCAGATCCTCGAACTCCTTGCCGTACCCGAAGGTCCCCGACGCCGTCAGCACGGGATTCCGAAACGACAACCCGCCGCACTCGATGGCCAGCGACACGTCCGGCATCACGAACGTTGTCCCGTCGTAGGAATGCAGGCGGCAGCCGGCGGAGCGGCGCCCCCAGCGACGACGTCGAGGACGTCGGCGGCGTCGAACACCGGCCCGTTGCTGCAGACGTAGCGAAACGGGCGCGACCGCGCCGGGATGGCGCATCCCAGACAGACACCGATGCCGCAGGCCATCTGCTCCTCCAGCGAGATGAAGCAGGGCAGCCCCCGGTCGCGCGCGAGCCGCGCTATTGCCCAGAGCATCGGGTTGGGCCCGCAGCCCATGATCCGGAGCGGCGTCCCGCGGTGATGGTCGAGCCGCGCCTCCAGGGCCGCCGTCACCAGCCCCTTGCGACCGGCCGAGCCGTCCTCGGTGGTGAGATGCAGGTCGAGACCCAGCGCCTTCATCTCGGCGAGCAGGACCAGGTCCTGGCTGCCCCGCCCGCCGTAAAGCATCTCGGACTGGCTGACCAGGCCGGAGCGCGACGCCCAGGCGCCCTGCATGAACATCGGCGGCAGCCCGACGCCCCCGGCCACCAGCAGGTCGACATATTCCGGCGACGGGCTCGGGAAGCTGGTGCCGAGCGGGCCCAGGACCGATAGGCTGGCACCTTGCCGCGCACGCTCGAGCAGCGCCGTGCCCCGGCCGACGGTCTTTGCCAGAACCTCAGCCGTCCCGTCGGGGCTGGCCGACAGGAGAGAAAAGGCGCGCGGCAGCAGCGGATCGCGCTCCCAGTCGCCGCGCACCATCACGAATTGTCCTGGTCGCGCTTCGCTCAGCGATTCGCAGCCGGCGAGCTCAAGCACGAAATATCCACCGCCGAGTGATCGGTTTTCCAAAATTTCGGCTACAAAATATCGCATCAAGACCCGGGCGGTATTTACCCCGAACGGCACACGGTTGGCTCCGAAATTGTTCCTATTTCTTGCAGGCCTACCGTTACTGTGTTAGTAGCCGAACTCTAACGAGGCGAACTGATGGACTTCATGTTCGAGGACGAGGTCGACGAGGTCGGCTCCGACGTTGAGGCATATTGCCCCAAGTGCAAGGGCGATACCACTCACGTTGTCATATCGAAGTACGAAGACGAGATTCGCCGGGTGCAATGCAATCCGTGCGGCGATGTTCACTCGTTCCGTAAACCCCGCGGTGACGTCGAGGATGACGTCCCCGAGCCGATCGCCGCCAAGAAGCGGGCGATGATGAAGAAAGTGACTTGGGAAGAGTTCTTCCACAAGCACGGGGAAAAGGGCGGAAAGCCGTATGAATTCCGGGAGCTGTATCACGACAACGTCATCGTGACCCACCCGAAGTTCGGCCGCGGATTCGTCTCGGAGGTGCTGTCCGACAGCAAGGTGGAGATCACCTTCAAGGACTCGCGACGGGTGCTGGTGCACAACCGCAAGGACATGCCGGGACTGCCGCTGGCCGCCGAGGGAGATGGCCGGCCGTCGAGCTCCAAGGTGCCAGCCGCCAAGGCGCCGCCCCCCCCCGCCGCCAAGGGGAAGGCCGCCGCCAAGGAGGCGCCCGCCCACGCCCACCCCGCCCACAAAGAGCGCGAGCGCGAAAAAGAGAAAGAAAAGGACAAGGAGCACCACAAGGAGCACCACAAGGATGAGCCGGCGCCCCGCGCCTCCTCGTCCAAGTCGGCTCCCGCCCCCAAGGCGAATATCTCGCCAGCCGCGGCCGCCAAGAACCGCAAAGCGGTCGCTCAGGCGCCCGCGCGTCCCGCCAAGGCAGCGGCGACGCCGTCCCGCACCGCCAAGCCGGCGCGCGCGGTCAACGACTCGTCGGTCAAGCGCTCCAAGGTCGCGTCGAAGTCGGCCGCCAAGAAGAGCAAGAAGTAGCCGAAAAGAGCGAGAAGTCGCCCAAGGGTCCCGGCGTCCCAGCGTACGGCGTCCGCCGCCGCCCGGCAGCGGACCCGCACCCTGTCAGCGGACCAGCAGCACGTAGAGGTCGTAGAACGCGTGCGCGTAGACCGCGACGGCAAAGCCGCGGAACCAGAACATCAGGCCGAAGCAGAGTCCGGCGAGGAAGCGAAACGTGAAGACCCCCAGGTGGAAGGGATCTCCGTATGGCGGAATGTGGTGCATCGCCGAGAACAGCAGCGACGACACGATGAACGCCATCACGACCGCTACCCAGCGGCGGACGCCGACGACCTTCTCGAGCAGGGCCACGATGCCCCCCAGCAGCGCCAGGCGAAAGACCGTCTCTTCGTAGACGCCGGCGCCGATCGACATCACCGCCCGCGTGGCCAGGCCCTGCTGGGCGATCAGCCCTCCCCCGCCTCCACCGGCGAGCTGAGGTGAGATCCCGAACAGCCGGGTCATCACGAAGAGGATGAGCGAACCCATGGTGAGCGCGTAGATGGCGCTCTCGATGACCACCGGCACGATGAGCGCCGGATCGAACCGCTGCTTGCGGCGCAGCACACCGACGGTGATGGCGAACAGGGCGGTGACCGCCGCCGTGTATCCCAGATAGGCCGTGGTGGTCAGGCCGAGCCTGCGGAACAGGATGACGGTCAGGAAATCGGCGCCGTTGAGCAGCGGCAGAGTGAACAGGACGCCGACCTGGTAGATGACGAACAGCGGAAAGACCAGCACCAGGCTCGTGAGCAGGTTCTGCGGACCGTGCTGCTTCGCCCTGGCGCTCACGATTTCTCTTCTAGCTCCTTAATGGCGTCGGCGAGCTCCTTTTTCATGCACGCCGTCCCCGCCCCGCCGCCCCCCCCCAGGCGCGACATCAAACGACCGATCCCGTTGCCGCGCGGGCGCAGGGCTTTCAGCGCCGGCAGCGCGCGCGGGTCGCCGGCCACGCGTAGCTGTTCGACCAGATCCTTGCGCTCTTCGCAGCTCGGCGCCTTTTTCAGCTCCAGCATCAAGAGGCTGACGCGGTCGACGCGGTCGTCCTTCCCCATCTCGTGCAGGGCGGTGGCGGCCCGACGGCGGCGCGCCAGATCGGAGCCTTCGTTGGCCACCTTCTCCAGCAGATCGGCCGCCGGGGCCCCGATCTTGTCGATGATCAGGTCGAGCGCCGCCTGGGCGTAGCGCGGCTCGGCGAGCGCGGTGTCGACGTGGGCCAGCAAGACCGGATCGCCCCGAAACCCGGCGTCGAGCGTGATCGCCTGCCGGTACGAAGCCAGGCCGTCGCCGTGGCGGTTGTCGGAGAAGGCGACCCGACCCAGCATGTAGTGCACCCGGGCGTCCTGGGGACGCTGGGCAAGCTGCTCCTCGAGGGTGAGGCGCGCCGACGCCGTGTTCCCCGCCTCCAGCATCGCCTCGACCTTCTTGAGCTGGCTGGCAAGCGCGGGCGCCGCCGGCGCCGGCTCGGACGGGTTCGCCGTGAGCGAGGCCGCCCCCCGCCCACGATGACCGTCCCGGTCAGCGAAAAAGGGTCGATGCGACAGCCCGCGCACGGCGACGACGCCCACCGCCGCCAACCCGCCGAGCGCGACCAGCACCGCGGCCGCCCGGACCAGCCGACGCGGCGCCGCGACCGGCGGCGGCGTGCCTTCGGCGCCGGCCCCGAGGCTGCCGGGGTCGAGCGTGATGCGCGGCACCGTCGGCCCCATCTCCATCGGCAACGCCGGCTCGGCCGCCGCCTCCGAGTCCTCCAGCGCCTGGAGAAACGCGGTGGCGCTGGCGAACCGATTCTCCCGGTGCTTCTCCAGCGCCTGCAGCACGACCTGCTCCAGCGCGAACGGCACGTCGACCGTCGGGTTGACGTCGCGAATGCGCGGCGGCGAGTGCGAGAGGTGCATCGAGATGATCTTCACCTTGTCGTCTGATTCAAACGGCCGCCGCCCCGCCAACATTTCGTAAAGAATCACGCCGGCCGCATAAAGATCGGCGCGCGCGTCGACCGACTCGCCCAGCGCCTGCTCGGGCGACAGGTACTCGGGGGTGCCGAAGATCACCCCGGCCTGCGTCAACGCCTCCTGTCCCGACGCCGGCTCGGTGACCTTGGCGATGCCGAAGTCGAGGATCTTCACGACGTCGCGCTGACCATCCCGCTCGACCAGCATGATGTTGTCGGGCTTGAGGTCGCGGTGCACGACGCCGGCGGCGTGCGCGTGATCGAGCGCGCGCAGGATCTGGCGCACGATCGCCAGCGCCCGCTCGCGCGGCAGCGGCCCCTCGTTGATCAGCGAGGTCAGCTGGTCGCCGGCCAGGAACTCCATCGCCAGGAACAGCGCACCGTCGGGCGTGCGCCCGAAGTCGGTGACGGTGATGATGTTGGGGTGGGTCAGCCGGCTCGCCGACTCGGCCTCGCGCTCGAAGCGCCGCGCGAACTCCTCGCGCCCCCCCAGCTCGGACAGCAGGACCTTGATCGCGAGATCGCGCCGCATCATCGTGTGCTCGGCGCGATAGACCGCGCCCATGCCGCCGACGCCGATGCGGCTCACGATGCGGTAACGCTCGCCGACGACCGCACCGATCAGCGGATCGACGACCGGCGCGCCACAGCGCGCACAGTAGGTGTCCTCGAGCTGAATTTCGAGCGAACAGCTGGTGCAGGAAGCCACGTCGTCTCTCCCTAGGGCGCGCTCGAGCGCCCTACTCCCGCGGTCAACGCCGCCGCTGCGGATCTCGGTTCGGCCTCACCGCCGTCGGTTCGCGGGGACCGCGGCGCACGCCGCGCCAGCGCGAGCTCGTCGTCGCTGGGCTTGACCACGGCGACGACCTCGCGCCGCGGATCGACGAACTTGCGCGCCACCCGCTGCACGTCGGCCGGCGTGATCCGGCCGATGGCGACGGCGTAGCGACGAAACTCGCGCGTGCCCTGGCCGTAGGCTTCCTCGAACGCCAGCGCGGCGGCGATGGCGCTGCGGCGCTCGAGGCGGACCGCGTGGGTGCCGACGAGGTACTGCCGAGCGCGCGCTACCTCGTCAGCCGTCACGCCGCGCTCGACGAGGCGCGCCAGCTCGGCGCGCACGGCGCCGACCGCCGAATCGAGGTTCTGCGGTCGGCACACGAAGTAGACGGCCAGCGAACCGGCGTCGATCCCCTCGAAGGAGCTGGCCGTCGACCCGTGCACGAACGGGCGCTGATCGCGCAGCGCCACCGCGAGCCGGCCGCCCGGCCCCGACAGGATCTGCGACAGCACCTCGAGCGTGTATCGATCGGGATCGCGCAGCGTCGTGCCGGGATAGCCGAGCACGACGTGCGCGTCGTCGGCGGGCGAGGGATGAAACACCTCGACCGGCTCACTGCGTGCCGGCTCGACCGGAACCAGGGTGGCGTCGGGCGCGACGCCGGTCGCCTCGCCGAGCAGCGACTGGATCTTGGCGACGACCCGCGACGGAACGACGTCGCCGACGACGGCGATCGTCAACCCCGAGACGCCGTAGTGGCGGCGGTAGTGGTCGACCAGCCGGCGGCGCGAGAGCGACGCCACCGAGTCGACGGTCCCGAGCTCAGGCAGGCGATAGGGATGCCGGCTCCAGAGCGTCGACGAGAAGAGCTGAAACACAACCCCGGCCGGGTTGCGATCCTGGGCGCGGATCTGCTCCAGCGCCACGCGGCGCGCGCGCTCGAGCTCGTCCTCGGAGAACTGCGGATTGAGGATGCAGTCGGCGAGGATCTCGAGCCCGCGCTCCCACTCTCTGCCCGCGAACTCGGCGCCGAGGCCCAGACTGTTGCGGGCGGCGAAGCCGGACAGCGCCCCCGGCATCGCGTCGAGCTCGGCGGCCAGCTGCCAGCGGGCGCGGCTCTTGGTGCCGCGCGGGAGCAGCGTCGCGATCAGATTCGAGATGCCGTTCGAGCGCGCATCTTCGTAGCGCAGCCCGCCCGGCCAGACCGCCTGCACGTCGACCACCCCGACGCTGGGATCGCGCAGCACCAGCAGGCGCACGCCCGACGGCAGCACGACCCGCACCAGGTCGTCGCCGGTGGGCGCGATCGGCAGCGGCGCGAACCGCCGCGCGACCCGCGCTTCCCCGGCGGCCCAGACCGCGTCGAGGCGCGCGCTCAGCTTGACCGGATCGACGGCGCCGCGCCCGCCCGTGATCCCGCGCGCCGACACCAGCGCCGCGCTCGCCAGCGTCGCGACGCGCAGGTAGCGCGCGGCGGCGGCGCGCAGGTCGGCCGGCGTCAACGCGGTCATGCGCGTGCGGTAGACCTCTTCGCGCGCGACGTCGCCGGCGACGGCGGCGAAGAAGCCAAGCTTGCGTGCGTAGCCGGCCGGCGTCTCCTGGTCGCGCACGACGCCGGCGGTGAGCAGCGTGCGGGCGGCGTCGATCTCGCCGGGCGACACCTCCTCGTAGGACAGGCGCAGCACCTCGTCCAGCAGCGCGCGCGCCGGCTCCTCGAGCCGGCCGGGCGCCATCGTGGCGCCGACGACCAGCAAACCGGCGTCCCGTGAGGCGAAGTTGTACGAGGTCGCCTTCGCCAGCAGCTGACGGCTGCGCACCAGCCGCTGACTGAGCCGCGAGCCGTCGCCCTGGCCCAGGATCGCCGACAGCAGATCCAGCGCAGGGATATCGTCGTCGGTGACGGGCGGGGTGTGAAAGCCGAGCAGCAGCTGCGTCTCGCGCAGGTCACGCGCCAGCACCACCGTGCGCGGCGCCGTCTGCGGCGGCTCGGCCCGGCGCGCCGGCGGCGCGTCCCCGCGGCGCAGCGGCGCGAAGGCGTTCGTGATCTTGCCCTTGAGCGCCGCGGCGTCGAAGTCGCCGACCACCAGCAGCGTCAGGTTGCGACCGCCGTAGGTGCGTTGATAAAGCGCCAGCAGCTGCTCGCGCGTCATCGCCGCGACGCTGGCGTCGGTCCCCAGCACGGGACGGCCGTAGGGGTGAACGTTGAACGCCGCGCGAAACAGCGCCTGCGATGCCGTGCGCTCGGGGCTCTCCTCGGCTTGCTTGAGCTCGACCTGCACCACCTTGCGCTCGCGCTCGAGCTCGCCGGGATCGAAGGTGGCGTTGGTGAGCGCGTCAGCCAGCAGGTCGAGGCCGTAGTCGACGTAGGCCGACGCGAGCACCAGCTGATAGGTGGTCTGGTCGAAGCTGGTCCACGCCTTGATGGTGCCGCCCAGCGCGTCGATCTCGCGCGCGATCTGTCCTGGGCCGCGCCGCTTCGTGCTCTTGAACAGCATGTGCTCGAACAGGTGCGCGGCGCCCGCCATCTCCGGCGGATCGTCGGCCGAGCCGACGCCGACCCAGGCCTGCATCGCGACCACCGGCGAGATGTGGTTCTCCTCCAGCACGACCCGCAAGCCGTTCGAGAGCGCGAGCTCGACGCGCGTCTCACGGCCGCTGGGCACAACCGAGGCCGCGAGGCCGGCGGTGGCCGGATCGCCGATCCGAACCGGCGGCGTCGGGGTTCGACATCCGCCCGCGAACAGCAGCAGCAGCGGCAGCGGCAGCAGGAGGATCAGCGGCAAAACCAATCTCACGGCCAGGCTGCGGAGCCTACCAGCTATTCGGCGTCCCCGTCGCCTTCAAGGTTCCCATCCTCTATCGGGCGCCGGTTTCATGATCGCGTGGGCGCCGACGCGCTCCGCGCGTCGGTGCCCTTCGCGGGAGGGTTTGGGAACCCTTCCAGGGTTCCCATCTTCTTGAACACCCGAAACAGCACAACCAGCGACGGGAGCAGCACGGGGATGCCGGCGGCCAGGATGATCAGCAGCCAGCTGCGGGTCTCGCGCCCCGCGGCGGCGTTCCAGATCGTGATGTCGGGAACCAACAGGAATGGGTACTGCGACGCGACCCAGCCGGCGAGGATCGCGACGGTCTGAACCGCGACCAGGACGCGCGCCAGGCGGAACTGCGAACGCCAGAGCGCCACCAGCGCGCCGACCGCGACCAGCGCGGTCGCGCCGTGCAGCGGCCAGGTCCAGGGGCGGCGGGTCAGCCCCTCGCGGATCAGCGGCGCGCCGCTGCCGGAAAGGACGAACGCCAGCAGCGCGCAGACGCCGACCGCGACGCCGGCGGCGAACGCGCGGATGCGAAAATCCCACTGCAGCTCGGGATCGCCCTCGACCTCGACGACCAGATAAGTGGCGGCCAGGAACGCGCACAGCGCCAGCGCGTACAGCCCGACCGCGATCGGAAACGGCGCCAGCCACGGGCGCAGGAACCCGCCGCTGACCAGACCGTGCTCGACCCGGATGCGACCCGACGCGATCGCCCCGACGACCATGCCGAGCAGCAACGGCGAGATCAGGCTCGCCAGGGAGAAGATCATGCCCCAGCGGAGCTGGCCTCGATCCGCCGCGGCGGCGACAGCGGCGCCTCCGTCTCGCCCCTCACCGGCGCCGTCGCCATGGCCGGCGCCGCCGATGGCGCTGCGAAATGCGAACGCCGAGCCGCGGAAGACCACGCCGACCAGGAACAGCGTCAGCGGTACGTGCAGCGCCGTCGACAGCGCGGCGAACGCCGGCGGAAACGCCGTGAACACCACGACCACGACCAGGATCAACCAGACGTGGTTGGCCTCCCAGATCGGACCGATGGCGTGCTCGATCGCGCGACGCTGGCGCGCGGCGCGCGTCCCCAGCGCCAGCAGATCCCAGACGCCGCCGCCGAAGTCGGCGCCCGCCAGCAGCAGGTACAGCATCAGCGCGACGACGATGACGGCGCCGAGGAGGATCTCAGACGGCACGGCGCGACTCGGGCGAAGAAGAGGATGCGACGGCGGGCGGGTGGTGGCTGGCCACGATCTGGCGCCAGAGCAGGTAACCAACCACCACGCCGAGAAAGAGATAGGTCATGGTGAACAGCCAGAACGGCGCCGCCTTGTACGGGAAGCGGGTGACGGCGTCGGCGGTCCGCAGGGCGCCGTGGACGATCCACGGTTGGCGGCCCCATTCGGTCACCAGCCACCCCGATTCCAGGGCCACCACCCCCAGCGGCCCCGATGCCACCAGCAGCCACAGGAACCAGCGGTCGTCAGGCAGCCGGCGGGGCAGCCGGCGCCGGCGCCAGACCAGCACCGCTGCGAGAACCGCGATCCCGGCCATCGCCGTACCGGTGCCGACCATGGCGTCGAACGCGAGGTGTAGCTCGCGCACCGGCGGCCAATCGGCGCGCGGGAAGGCGTCGAGGCCGGTCACCGGCGCGTCGACGTCGCCGTAGGCAAGAAAGGACAGCCCGCCCGGGATCGAGATCGCGCCGTCGACCCGGCCGGCGTCGGCGTCGGCGAGGCCGCCCACCTCCAGCGGCGCGCGCGCGCCGGTCTTGAAGTGCGCCTCGGCGGCGGCGAGCTTGATCGGCTGCTGGTGGGCGATCGCCTTCGCCGACCGATCGCCCGACAGCGGCTGCGCCAGCGCCGTGAGCCCGGCGAGCGACAGCGCGATCGCCAGCGCCTTGCGGTGCAGGCCGCGCGCGCGATCGCGCAGCAACAGCGCGGCGTGGATCGCCACCATCGCGAAGGCTGTCGCCTGGTACGAGGCGATGAGCACGTGGACGACCTGGTGGCGCCAGGGCGGGCTCCACATCGCCGCGATCGGATCGAAGCCGGCCAGATGCCCGGCGGCGTCGAAGCGCAACCCTGCCGGCAGGTTCATGAACGCGTTGACCAGCGTGACGAAGAACGCCGACGCGGCGCCGCTGGCCGCCACGACGATGCCGGCGAAGAGATGAAACCGCTCCGACACCTTGCCGCGCCCGTAAAGGTAGATGCCGAGAAAGATCGCCTCGGTGAAGAACGCGAACCCCTCGAGCGCGAACGGCAGGCCGATCACCGGGCCGAACGTCCCCATGAACGCCGGCCAGAGCAGCCCGAGCTCGAAGGACAGGACCGTCCCCGACACCGCGCCGACCGCGAACAAGATCCCGGTCCCCTTCGCCAGCATCTTGCTGAGCGTCAGGTAGTCGCGGTCGCGCGTCCGCAGGTAGAGAACATCCGCGATCACCATCAGCAACGGCAGCCCGATCCCGACCGCGGCGAACACGATGTGAAACGCGAGCGAGAGCCCCATCTGCGCGCGCGCGTAGTGAAGCGGTGACATCGCGACCGAGTCTACTCCAACGCCACCGACCGCCGCGCGCGTCGGTGACGGATTTACTACCCGCGACCGGTCGTCTTGCGCCAGGCCGGGCGCTCGCGCGTGGTCGCCCACCAGGCGGCGACGTGCGGATACTCGCCGATCTTGTTCGCGGCCGGCGTCACCGCCAGGTACTCGAGGTAAGGAGCAAAGACGATCTCGGCGATCGAGAACATGTTGCCGGCCAGGAACGGCTGCGCGGTCAGCTCCTTCTCCAGCACGCTGTAGGCGAGATCGATCGCCGTGCCGGCCGTCTTCAGGACCTCGGGCGTCTGTTCGCGCTTGAAGACCGAGTGATAGATGAACTTCATCGCGTGCGACGCGAAGTTGGAGGTCTCGATGCTGATCCACTGCTCCATCTTCGCGCGCGCGTGGGGATCGCGCGGGGTCAGCGCGCCGCCCGTCTTGCCGTCGATGTAGCGCGCCATGGCCCGCGACTCGTACATCTTGAAACCGTCGTCATCCAGCGACGGCACCTGGCCAAACGGTTGGCGCGCCAGGTGCGCCGGCTGCTTGTGCTCGCCCTTCGTGAAGTCGATCACCACGAGCTCGAATGGCGTGTTGGTCTCGTGCGCCGTCATCAACACTTTGCGCGTACAAGTGCTAGCGGGGTTGCCGAAAATTTTCATGCGCGGAACCATAGCAGCTACTGCGACGATACAACGGCGACGATGTCGAATCGGCCTTCGGTGATTGCCTTGGTGCCGCCCCCGGTGACGGCGAGCGTGGCGGAGAAGGTGCCGATGACGTGCGCGCCGCTGGTCAGGCCGACCGATGTGAGCGCGATCGCACAGACTTGGTTCTGGCCGGTGGTGCCGTTGTAACTGAAGCTGACGATCGGGAAGGCCGTACCACCGCAGGCATACGAGCCGGGCGTCAACGGCGGCGGCTGGACCGTGACCCCGAGCGCCAGCCCCGAGCTCGGGTCGGCGGCGCCGATCTCCAGCAGGTCGAGGTTGGCGCTGCGGATGATCGTTGCGCTCGCGAACTGCGCGGTGTGCATCGCTCCGTTGTCCTTCCAGGTCAGCGTGCCGGTGCCCAAACCGGCGTCAGCGCCGGTAACGGCGGCGTCCGTCGCGGCGCCGCCCGATCCGCAGCCGGCGCAGATCGCGCCCAATAGTACCGCCTTCATGATCCGGTTCCGATACGTCGTCATCGGCCGGACGGTAACCCGAAGCCGGCCGAGGACAATGCATCAATCCGAGGTCCGTAGGGGCAAGCGCGCCTCAACCGGCGCGCGTCGACAGGCGAGGCGCGCGCGCCCCGTGGCGGATGGCGCCCTCGACCGGCGCGTAGGGGAGCTCGCTCCGCTCGCGCACGGCACGCAGCATGAGCGCGCCGCGGCTCATGTCGCCGCGGCCGACGAAGTCGGGGGAAACAAGAGATGGTCGCCGAAGACCCGCGTCAGCGGACGCACGTACTTGTTCGAGGCGACGCTGCCCAGCAGCACGAAGCGAGTGCTCGCGCCGTATCCGCGCTCGAGATCCTCGGCGTGGCGCACCAGCGGCGCGGTGAAGTCCGGGTTGCGCTCGTCGATCTCGACCCCGGCCCAGGCGCGAGCGCGGGCGCGCGTCAAGGGCTCCTCGGCGGAGATCAATCCTTCGGCCGGGCTGATGACCAGCGCACGCTCGAGCCCGAACGGAGGGGCACCGAAGGCTGCCGCGTAGGCCGCCTTGCCGCGAAAATAGAGGCTGCTGATGAAGCTGAACACCTCGTGCAGCGGCGCCCCGGCGGGCGAGTCGAGCTGGCGCGCGAGCGCCGACTCGGCGCCCTCCCTCAAGAGCAGCGCCGCACGCGCGCCGCCCAGGTTGGCCGGCGAGAGGATGAAGACCGTGTGCAACTGCCCGTCCGGAATGAGGCGAGTCTAGCAGAGCGACCAAAACACGACGCTGGCGTCGCGATCCGGAACGATCGCCACCGCCTCGGCGCCGGCGCGCCGCCGTTTGACAAATTGCACCTGCATGGCCCAAGAGTTGATACGAGCGGCGGTGTTGGTCAGGGGAGCCCAAGGAGCCAAGATGATGCGAGCGAGCGGATCGATTTCGGAGAGGCGAGTCTCGGGTCGGAAGCGGAGCGCGCTTGCCATCGGCTGCGCCGCGGCGGCGATCTGGATCGGCGGGGCGTGCAGCTCGGTCGGGCGCGCGGGGTCCGGCACGGGTGGGGCGACCGGCACCGGCGGCGGCTCGTCCGAGATCGGAGGCATGTACGGCACCGGCGGGACCGGCAGCGGCGGCCTGACCGGTGCCGGCGGCACGGCGTCCGACGCGGCGGTCGAGCGCTCGGATGCCTCCTGCTTCAGGCTCAAGTCGAACCCCGACAAATGCGCGGACCGCTACGACGATCAGGCGAGCTTACCCCTCCCCCTCTGCGCGACGCTCTCGCAAGTGGTCATCACGACTTGTGGTCGATACAAGGTCGTCCAGCGCAGCGTGCCCTCGGACTATGGATTGACCTGCTACTACGACGCGACCGGTGTTCTCCAGACCTCCCGGGATTGCACCAGTACCCACCCGTACTGCGGTGGCACCGCCTTCTGCGAGATCGCCGGCGGCACCCTTGATCCCGAGTGCGACCGCTACTTCTCCCCGACCAGCGCGGATGCCGGCTGCACCGCGGCGACCGACGGCGGCGACGACGACGCCGACGCGAGCGCCGCGGGCGACTGATCGCCCGCCGCCGCGACGCTGGACCTTCGGGCCCCTGGCCGGATAAGAGATCCGGCTCATGTCTCTTCACGGCGTCGCCGTCACGACCACCGGCGCGGAGCGGCTCCGCGAACGGCACCCCCAGCTTCCGCTGACTGACCTTGCCGGCGGCGCCGGGCTGGAGCCGGGGCGGCCGCTGCGGCTGCTGTCGTCGACCGGCGAGGCGCTGGCCGCCGGCGTGGCCGATCCGGAGAACGAGCTGGTGCGGATCTGGCGCGCTGCCGACGGCGGCACCGGCACCGGCACCGACGGCGGCTCGGCGATCCACGCGTTCGACGCGGCCTTCTTTCGCGCGCACGTGCGGCGCGCGCTGGCGCTGCGGCAGATGCTGGGCCTGGCCGACGGCGTGTCGGCGTACCGATTGCTGAACGCCGAGGGTGACGGCCTGGGCGGGCTGACGGCCGACGTCTATGGGCCGTACGCGGTCGTGACGGCGCTGTCGCGCGGCCTCGGCAACCACGCGCGCGCCCTCGCCGAGGCGGTGATGGCGATCCTGCCCGAGGCCGACCTGCCGCTGCGGGGCGCCGTCTTGAAGGTGCGCCTCAAGGCGCAAGGGTCGAGCCCCGAGCGCGCGAAGGACCAGGTGCTGGGCGAGGAGCCGCCCGCGAAGCTGATCGTGCGCGAGAACGATGTCCCCTACGAGGTGCACCTGCGCGGCGGCATCAACGTCGGCCTCTTCTCCGACATGCGCGCGCACCGCGCCGGCCTCGCGCGCTTCGTGCGCGAGCGCCGCGTGCTGAACACGTTCGCTTATACCGGCGCGCTGTCGCTGGCGGCCGCGCGCGCCGGCGCCGCCGCCGTCACCAGCGTCGACCTGGCCAGCGGGCCGCTCGCCTGGGCGCGCGAGAACTTCCGCCTGTCGGGCATCGACCCCGAAGCGCCGCGCTTCCGCTGGGAGACGTCCGACGTGTTCCGCTTCCTCGACGCCGAGCGCGAGCGCGGCGCGACCTACGACGTGATCATCCTCGATCCGCCGACGGTATCGGGCGCGCGCGCGACCTCGTGGGCGCAGAAGCGCGACTACCCCGACCTCATCGCCGCCGCCTGCGCGCTGCTGCCCGAGGACGGCGGACACCTCTGGGTGTCATCGAACACCCACCGCGGCCCCGGCATCCTCAAGCATGTCGAGGCCGGTCTCGCGCGCGCCGCGCGCCCCGCCGCCCTGCTGGAGATCGGGGGCCTGCCGCCCGACTTCCCGACGCCGGTCGGCTGGCCCGCGGCGCGCTACCTCGAGGTCTGCCAGCTCGCCGTCGGCGCCGGCCGCCCGCCGGCCGCGAGCCGTCGGTAGGCTACGTCGGCTTGGCGAACCTTTGCTCGGGCGTCATCGCTTGCAGGCGATC
The DNA here is from genome assembly GCA_963778795.1 of uncultured Pseudomonadota bacterium. Taxonomy (GTDB): domain Bacteria; phylum Myxococcota_A; class Polyangia; order Fen-1088; family Fen-1088; genus DASRQZ01. The sequence goes on from CAVZVU010000002.1 coordinate 568,786, forward strand.
GCGGGATTGCACGCCGATCATCCAGCCGGGGTATTCGGGCGGCAGCGCGCTCGCGGTGTTCAGCTTGTCGAGCTCGGCGGGCGTCAGCTTCAGCTCGGACGCGGCCAGGTTGTCACGCAGCTGGGCGTCGGTGCGGGCGCCGATGATCACGCTGGTGGTCACCGGCTGGTGCAGCAGCCAGCCGAGCGCCACGCGCGCCACCGACACCTCGCGCGCGCGCGCCACCTCGCCGAGCGCGTCGAGCACGACGTAGCCGCGCGCCTCGTCGACCGGCGGAAAGTTGAAGGCGGTCCGCCGCGTACCGTCGGGGCGCTGCTTGTCGCGCGCGAACTTGCCGCCCAGGAAACCGCCGGCGAGCGGGCTCCAGACCAACAGCCCCACCCCTTCCGACGCCATCAACGGAACCAGCTCGCGTTCCAGATCGCGGCCGGCGATCGAATAATACGACTGGATGGTTTCGAACCGCGCCAGGCGGTCGCGCTGGCTGATGCCAAGGGCCTTCATCAAATGCCACGCCGCCAGGTTCGACGCCCCGATGTAGCGGACCTTGCCGGCGCGCACCAGATCGTCGAGCGCGCGCAGCGTCTCGTCCCACGGCGTGAGCGCGTCGTAGCCGTGAATCTGGTACAGGTCGACATAGTCGGTGCCGAGGCGGCGCAGGCTGGCGTCGATTGAATTCATGATGTGGCCGCGCGACAGCCCGACGTCGTTCGGACCGGTGCCGACCCGCCCGCGCACCTTGGTGGCCACCACCACCTCTTTGCGCCGCGCGCCCAAGGCTTTGCCCAGGATCTGCTCGGCGCAGCCCCGCCGAATAGACGTCGGCCGTATCGAAGAAGTTGATGCCGGCGTCGAGGCAGACGCCCACCAGACGGTCGGCCTCCGCCTGTTCGGTGCTGCCGATCGCCTTGTAGATCCCGTCGCCACCGAAGGTCATCGTCCCGAAGCACAGCTCCGAGACGCGCAGGCCGGTGTTACCGAGCGGTCGATAGTTCATGTCGGGCTCCTCTCGAGGGTGAAGGTCGCCGGAACATGGATCGCCCCGACCCGATCGGCCACCCGGCGCGCGCGCACCGTTTCGCGATCGTCACCCGCGCGACGGTTGGGCGGCGGACAGCACGTCCCAGTCGACCCCGTCGGAAGAAAAGGGCCGGCTCAGGGCCGCGCCGCCGAGCCAGGTCTCCACGGCCCGCGACCAGAACTTCATCGCCGCGACATTCACGCGCCGGACCCGGATCTCCCAGCGGCCGGGGAAGGAGGCGAACAGCGCGTGGGCCGCGCTGGTACCGACTCCCTTTCCGCGCGCGCCCCGAATCACGAAGAACTCCGCGACGTCCATCAGGTCGCTGGCGCCGGCGGTGACGCGCGATCCCCGACGGACCAGGGCAAACCCGCACAGCTTTCCGTGCCAGCGGATGAAGAACGGAAAGTGATCGGCGCGGGTCCACCACTGATCACCGATCGACACATCGAAGCGACCGTCCGCCTTGAGCTCCAGCGGCACGAATTCGCTGAAGTCGTGGGCGTACAGCTCGAAGAGATTGCGCAGGATCGGAGCCTGTTCCTGCGCGATCGGCTCCAGCGTGGCCGGATCGTGTCGACCGCGAGCTTCGGAGCCGGGGGCGCGCATCGCTCGACATTCGACTATCAGCAATCGACCTTCGACGCTATCCGCCATCAAGTCGCCGGCAACCGGCCACTGGCCTTGACCTGAACAAGTGTTTAGTTACACCATGAGGACGTGTCGACGGCGGCTCCCAAACTCGTACTGAACCTGGAACCGGAGCTGGCGGCACAGCTGGTCACGGCGGAGCGGCTCGCCGACCGGCAGGGGCACTGCCCGACGGGGGTCGGGGCGCTCGACGAGCTGCTGGGCGGCGGGTGGCCGCGCGGGGCGCTGAGCGAGCTTTGCGGGCGACGTTCGTCGGGCCGCACGTCGGTGCTGCTGGCGTCGCTGGCGGCGGCGCTGGGGGCCGGGCACGCGACGGCGATGATCGACGTCGACGGGACGCTGGATCCTCGTGGCGCGGCCGCGGCGGGGGTGCCGCTGGATCGGCTGCTCTGGGTGCGCGCGGGAGCGCGGGAGGCGTTGCGCGCCACCGATCTGTTGATCGCCGCGGGAGGCTTCGGGCTGGTCGCGCTGGATCTGGGAGAAGGCGGCGCGCGCATCCCCAGCGCGGCGTGGGTGCGGCTGAAACACGCGGCGGAGCGGCAGCGGACGGCGGTGATCGTGGCGGTGCCGCGACGAACCGTCGGCGCGTTCGCGGCCAGCGCGATCGATCTGCTGGCGGGGCGGCCGATGTTCGACGGCGCGGGGCCGCCGCTGCTGGTGGCGATCCAGACCGCGGTCGAGGTGCGGCGGCGCCGCCGCAGCCAGGACGTCGCGCCGGCGCGCACCAACCTGATCGTGAAAGCGGATCGCGGGCGGCCTTGGGAACCGGTTTAGTTTCAGGGGGCACCGAGCTTTGCGCCTGGCATGCGTGTTCGTTCCGCAATTGGCTCTGCAGGCGGTGTTGCGCCGCGAGCCCGAGGCGCGCGGCTTCGCCATCGCCCTGCTCGATCGCGCGCCGACCAGCCCCCACGCGCGGGTGATCGCCGCCACCGACGAGGCGCGACGCGCCGGCGTGCGCAACGGCATGACCGGCGCGCAGGCGGGCGCGGCCTGCCCCACGCTGCGCAAGGCGTGCGCCACGCCGGCCGACGTCGCCACCGCGCAGGCGGCGCTGGGCGACGTCGGGTACGCCTTCGCGCCGCGCATCGACACCGAGAGCGTGGCGCAGGGACGGATCTTCTTCGACGTCGGCGATCTGGAACGACTGTACCCGTCGGGCGAGGCGGCGATCGCGCAGGCGATCCAGGCGCGCGCCGCGCGCGTCGGACTGGGCGTGCGCGTCGCCATCGCGTCGTCGAAGGGGATCGCGCGCGTGGCGACGCGCGCGCGCGAGCTGGCGGCGGTCGCGCGCGGCGGCGAGCGGGCGTTCCTGGCGCCGCTGCCGGTCACCGTGCTCGAGAACGACGCGCCGACCGAGGCGGGGGTCGCGCTCAAGCGCTGGGGCATCGCCACCGTGGGCGCGCTGGCCATGCTGCCCGCCGCCGAGGTGGCGCTGCGCCTGGGCACCGAGGGGGCACGGCTGCACCGGCTGGCGACCGGCGCCGACGACGAGCCGTTCGTCCCCCACCTGCCCGCCGACGCGCTGGAGGAAGAGACCGAGCTCGACTATCCGATCTACGAGATCGAGCCGCTGTCGTTCGTGCTGCGCGGGTTGGTCGATCGCGCGCTGGCGCGGCTCGCCTGCCGCAGCCTGGCCTGCGCGGGCATCACGCTGCGCCTGGCGCTGGATCCGCGCGGGCTCGACGTGCGCGAGATCGTCATCGCCGCCCCCACGCGCGAATCGGCGACGCTGCTCGAGCTGGTGCGCCTGGATCTCGCGCGGCGGCCGCCCGACGCCGGCGTCGTCGGCGCGTCGCTGATCGCGCTGCCGGCGCGCGTGCGCTCGACGCAGCTGGATTTCCTGCGCCCGGCGGGGCCGGCGCCCGATCGGCTGGCGGCGACGCTGGCGCGGCTGGCGGCGCTGGTCGGCCCCGAGAACGTCGGCGCCCCGCAGGCGCCCGACACCTGGCGCGAGGAGGCGATCGCCGTCGGGCCCTACGCCCTGTCCAGCGCAACCGGCGCGCACGCGCGCGCGGTTGCCTCGACGGCGACGGCGACCGCACCGGCGACCCGCAGCGCGCTGGCGGTGCGACGCTTTCGCCCGGCGCAGGAGATCGAGGTCTTGATGGGCCGCGACGGACCGACCGCGCTGCGCGGGAACGAGACCACGGCGCGCGTGCTGATCGCCGCCGGTCCCTATCGCCTGCGCGGCGAATGGTGGCGCCCCCCCGAGGAAGAAGGCGACTTCGCGCGCGACTACTGGGACGTCCACGCCTCCGACGGCGCCGTCTACCGCCTGCACCAGGACCAACGCAACGGCCGCTGGTTCCTGGACGGCTATTATGACTGAACGCGCGCGCCCCCAGCCCGTCGCCGACTACGTCGAGCTGCGCTGCCGATCGGCGTTCAGCTTTCTCGACGGGGCGTCGCTGCCCGAGGATCTGGTGGCGGCGGCGGCGCGCCAAGGATACGGCCAGCTGGCGCTCGCCGATCGCAACGGCCTGTCGGGGGCGCCGCGCTTCTTCGCCGCCGCCAAGAAGATGGGGGTGCGGCCGATCGTCGGCGCCGAGGTGACGCTGGCCGACGCGCCGCCGCTGCTGTTGCTGGTCGAGGATCGCCGCGGCTATCAGAACTTGTGTCGCTTGATCACCCGGATGAGCGCCGGCCACGCCAAAGGCGAAGCGACGGCGACGGTCGGGCTGCTCGCCGAGCACGCCGCGGGGTTGATCGCGCTCGCGGGGGCGGCGCCGCGCGCCGACCTGCCGGCGCTGATCGACATCTTCGGCGCGCCGAACATTTTCCTGGAGACCCAGCGCCATCTGGAGGCGGCGGAGGCGCACCGCGCGCGCGCCGCCGAGGCGCAGGCCGCCGCGCATCGCATCGGCTTCGTGGCCACCAACGACGTCCGCTACGCCACGCCGGCGCAAGAGCGGGTCTACGACGTGCTCACCTGCGCGCGCGCCCACGCCACCGTCGACGAGATCGGCCGCCGCCTGCCGCCCAACGGCGAGCGCTGGCTGAAGTCGCCGGCCGAGATGGCGGCGCTGTTCCGCGATCTGACCGGCGGCGCTGCGCGCGACGCGCGCCATCGCCGAGCGCTGCGCGTTCACGCTCGCCGATCTCGGCTACACCTTCCCCAGCTATCCGGTGCCGGCGGGCGAGACCCAGCAGAGCTACCTCGAGAAGATGACCTGGCTCGGCGTCGCCAAGCGCTACCCGGCGGGCGATCCGGTGAGCGAGCGGCTGCTGCCCAAGGTGCGCCGCCAGGTGGCGCGCGAGCTGGCGATCATCGGCAAGCTCGAGCTCGCCGGTTACTTCCTGGTGGTGTGGGACATCGTCGAGTACGCGCGCGCGAGCGGCATCATGATCCAGGGGCGCGGCTCGGCGGCGAACTCCGCCACCTGCTACGTCCTGGGCATCACCGCCGTCGACCCGGTGGCGATGGAGCTGCTGTTCGAGCGCTTTCTCTCCGAGGAGCGCGTGAAGAGCGCCAGCAACGCCGCCGACCGCATGCCCGACATCGATCTCGATCTGCCGTCGGGCGATCGAGCGCGAGCAGGTGATCCAGCACGTCTACGCGAAGTACGGCGCGCGCGGCGCCGCCATGACCGCCAACGTGATCACCTATCGCCCGCGCATGGCGGTGCGCGACGCCGGCCGCGCGCTCGGCTTCTCCGAGGAGCAGCTGGCCCGCATCTCCAAGCACTTGCCGGGGTGGATCCTCGACGACGACGACGCCGCTCGGCGACCTTCATCGCCGAGGCCGGCTTCCCCGCGACCGATCGCCGCACCGCAGCTGCTGGCCGAGATCGCGACCGGGCTCATCAACCTGCCGCGCCACCTCGGCCAGCACTCGGGCGGCATGGTGATCGCCGCCGGGCACCTCGACGAGGTGGTGCCGCTGGAGCCGGCGAGCATGCCGGGGCGGGTGATCGTGCAGTGGGACAAGGACGATTGCGCCGACCTCGGCATCGTCAAGGTCGACCTGCTGGGCCTGGGGATGATGGCGGTGCTCGAGGAGGCGGTGCCGCTGATCCAGCGCCACGAAGGGGTCGACATCGACTACGCGCGCCTGCCCGCCGACGATCCGGTGACCTACGAGATGTTGCGCGCCGCCGACACCGTCGGCGTGTTCCAGGTCGAATCACGCGCGCAGATGGCGACGCTGCCGCGCATGCGCCCCGAGCGCTTCTACGATCTGGTCGTCGAGGTCGCGATCATCCGCCCCGGCCCGATCGTCGGCAAGATGCTGAACCCCTACCTCATGCGGCGGGCGGGGCTGGAGAAGATCGCCTACCCGCACCCGTCGCTGGAGCCGATCCTCGCGCGCACGCTGGGCGTGCCGCTGTTTCAGGAGCAGCTGATCCGCATCGCCATGGTCGCCGCCGGGTTCTCGGGCGGCCAGGCCGAGGAGCTGCGGCGCGCGATGGGCTTCAAGCGCTCGGTGCAGCGGATGAACGAGATCGAAAAGGATCTGCGCGCCGGCATGGTGAAGAACGGCATCGTCGGCGCCGCGCAGGAAGAGGTCGTGCAGGGGATCAAGTCGTTCGCGCTGTACGGCTTCCCCGAGTCGCACGCGGCGTCGTTCGCGCTGCTGGCCTACGCGTCGGCGTTCTTGAAGGCGCACCACCCGGCCGCGTTCGCCTGCGCGCTGCTCAACAACTACCCGATGGGCTTTTATCACCCCGCGACCCTGGTCACCGACGCCGCCCGCCACGGCGTCGAGACCCGTCCCGTCGACGTCACCCGCTCCGGTTGGCTGTGCGACCTCGAGCCGGCGCCCGGCGACGCCTTCGCCATCCGTCTCGGTTTCAACTACGTCTCGGGGATGCACGAGGAGGTCGGGCGGCGCATCGAGGCCGAGCGCACGCGGTGCGCGTTCAGGTCGCTGGTCGACTTCCAGGCGCGCGTCGCCGCCAGCCCGGCCGAGATGGTGACGCTGGCCGAGATCGGCGCGCTGGCCGGTCTGGACGAACGCACGCAGACGCGGCGTCAGGCGCTGTGGCAAGTCGAAGCGCTGGAACGATCCGGTTCGCTGTTCCGCCGCGTTGAAGCGGGCGGCGCCGTCAGGCGAGGCGAAAAAGCGACGCCCGCCCGCGCGCCGCTGCCCGAGATGACCGAAGGCGAACAGACCACCGCCGACTTCCGCGGCACCGGCGTCTCCACCGGCCCCCACCCCATCTCGCTGGTGCGCGCCGACCTCGACCGCCGCAACGTCGTGCGCGCCTGCGACCTCGGCCGCGTCCCCAGCGGCCAGCGCGCCCGCGTCGGCGGCATCGTCATCGTCCGCCAGCGCCCGGGCACCGCCAAAGGCTTCGTGTTCATCACCCTGGAAGATGAAACCGGCTTCGCCAACGCCATCATCACCCCAGCCCGCTTTCTCCGTCACCGCTCGATGCTGATCACGACGAACGCGATGATCATCGAAGGCGTCGTTCAGAACCAACAAGGCGTGGTGTCGATCAAGGCCGACCGGTTCGAGGTGCTGGCGAGCGGCGACGACGCGGTGAGGAGCGTCGACATCTCACATGACTTCCACTGAGAGTTGCCAGTTGACCCTAATGCCGGTCGGACAGGGATTAACCGAACGGCATTGCCGTCACCCCGCGCCGACGCCTTTGACCACCGCGAACATCCAGTCGGAGATCGACCGGCCGAGCGCGGGGAACTTGACCGAGATCAACGCCGCGATCGGAAGCGCGCCGTGGATGAACAGGCCGGTCACGAACGAGAAATCCCAGGTGACTTTCCCCGGTTCGGTCCCTTCGATGCGGCTCAAGATCTCGTTGCGGTTCATCTGGGTCAGCACCACCACCGTCACCCCCACCGACATCACCACCAGCACCAGCGCCAGCGCCAGCAGGACCCGGCTGCTCTGGAACGGGTACATCGCGGTCACCCACAGCAGCGACAGCGTCGCCGCGGTGACGGTTCCGACGCCGTTGTAGATGTGCGCGCGCACGTAGCCGACGAACGCGATCATCCGCAGGCCGATGAACTCCGCCCACAGGTCCAGCAACTGGTCGGGCTCGGGCGCGATCCGCCGGACCACCGAGGCGCCCCAGGTCGCGCGCAGGCGATCTCCCTCCAGCGAGCTGACGATGCGGAACAGCTCCGCCGTCGACAGCCGCTCGCACGGCAACTTCAGCGACAGCTGCTGCTCCAGGCGCACGCAGTAGCCGCGCCACACCTTCTCGGTCTCGTTCGACATCGGCCGGCGAAACACCTCCAGCAGACGGCGTGGCAGCTGCTCGAACGCGTTCCCCATCGGCAAGATCGCGGCCACCGCCAGCAGCTTCCGCAGCTCTCGCCAGGATCCCCAGGCGCGCGCGCAGCCCCACGCCAGCAGGCCAAGCAGACCGACGAACAGGTAGGGCAGCGCCTGTTCCATGCCCAGCCACAGCTGATCGAAGATGACCAGCTTGCGCGCGATGACACAGGCGAACAGGTCGAGCGCGATCATGATCAGCGTCGTGCGCGGGCTCGGCCAGACCCCCTCGACGCGCGCGAGCAGCTCGTCGATCGGTTCGGCCAGCCCCAGCTCGCGAAACAGCTCGCGCGCGCGGCCATAGGGCGGCAGCACGCCCCACTCCCGCAGCGGCGAGGCGTTCTGGTGCAGGCGCACCTGGCGCAGGTGCGCGAAGATCCAGACCAGAAATGCGACGCCCAGCATCCCGACCGCCCCCAGCAGCGATGCGCCGGTGACGGCGCGGGTGCGCAGCGCCAGCAGCATCAGATCCAGACCGGCCGGTGTGGGGTTGAACATCCCCAGGCGATGATCCTGCATCCACCGGACCGCCAGCCCGACGGCCAGCACCAGGCCCAGCGCGGCGACGACCAGGTAGGGCCGGCCCACGCCGCGCGCCCGGTAGGCCAGCCGCGCGGCGGCGGTCAGCGGTCGCGCGAAGCGGCCCTGTCGCCGGCGGACCGCCAGCGACAGCGCGCGGATGCCCAGGCCGATCCAGTCGGCGAACGTGCGCAGGATGTTGGCACCGGTGGCGACCATCGCGGCCGTGACCAGCAACGCCAGCGCGATCCGCCAGAACATGCGCGCGCCGGTGACCGCGGCCAGATAGGTCTCGACCAGCAGCGGGATGGCGGCCATCACCTGCACCACCCCGATGACGCCGAAGGCCGAGAACAGCGCGAAGCGATGCATCCCGGGGTGCGGGAAGCCCCACGCCGGCGCGACCAGGTGGCGCAGCAACCGCGAGGCCACGGGCCACCCGCCATTCGTCTTTCGCGTCGACCAGTAGGCGCCGGCGACGCCGAGGCTCATCAGCGCCAACAGCGCGCACCAGCGCTCGAACCTGCCGAAGTCGGGTGGCGCCCAGGCGCGCTTGCGATCGCGCTCGATCAGCTCGAACGCGCTGTTCTCCGACGGGCTCCGGGCCTGGATCGAACCGACGTAGCCGTTCCGGTCGCCGGCCACCGGGGCCGCTAGCAGCGGCCAGAATTGACCGTCCTCGACGACGCTCAGCCAGAGCGGCGGCGCGATCAAAGCGTCGGGCTTTCCCGACACCGGGTTGGCGAAGGGGGCACCGTAGTCGACGAAGTCGCGCGGATCGCAGACGCCGTCGAGCGTGTGATCGCCGGTCAGGAACAGCGCCGCGTTGTACGCCCCTTGCGCATACTCATTCGAGAACAGCAGCCGGCGCTCGTCGCCGGCGAAGGGATACGACATCCGTTTCGTCCAGCTGCCGAGCGGGTAGGTCGACGCGACCAGCGCGCCATTGAGGAACGCCGAGCTCTCGTGCAGGAACAGCAAGTTCGAGGTGAAGAAGACGATCACCACCTGCGGGAATTCGTCGTGCACCTGCTCGGCCAGAAAAATCGAGTCCAGCACGTCGGTCGCCAGGATGCCGACGTAGCGGATCGGCTCGGTGGAGATCGTGCGCAGGAGATCCTTCAGCGCCAGGTCGTTGGCGTTGCTGGTCAGCAGGGAATGGACGGCGATCGTATCGGTCCGCTGCCGCACGGTCTTGCCGCCCAGGCTCAGCAACCGGTGCGGTACGGAGAACGCGGGGCGGGACCGCGTTTCATCGTCGGAGCGCTCCCGCTGCTCGCGCACCTGCGCGACGTTCAGCGGGAAGGACAGCGTCATCACCACCTCGCCCGACGGCGCGCGCTCGGGTGTTGAACGATTCGCGGCTGCGCGCGCGGCGGGGGCGGCCGCCCCGGGGGCCGGCGTCGCCGGCGCCGGCGTGCTCTTCGCCTTCGCCTTGAATTCCTGGCCGTACCCCGTGTTGGACTCGGTGAGCACGGCGATCTCGTTCAGCTGGGCGCCCAGGTTCGCGACCAGGTAGTCGCTGACGAAGGTCCACAGCAGGTCGTCGGGGTTCACCGTGGCGCGAAAGCGCACCGGGACGGTCCACCCGGTCTGGCGCGCCACCTCGGCCGGCAGCTCGTCCTGCAGGATCGTCTGGGTGGCGCGCGCGGTCGCCGAGCCGGAACGGATCTCGATGTTCCAGGTCGGCGGGAACGCCAGAGGCTGCGGCGACGCCTTGCCGACCAGCCAGTGCGCGATCGCCGTCCGGATCGAATCGGCGGCGCCCGACGAGGTGGGACCGAGCAGCCGGATGGTGGTGCTGGCGCCCTCCTCCATCCCGCAGAACCGACGCACCTCCGGTCGCTCGCGGGTGACGCGGGGGCCGCAGGTGGCGTCGATCATGTCGAGGGCGCGGGCGAGCGCGGTCTTCTGCACACCCCAGGTCGGTGACTCCCCGACCAGGAGGACCGCGAACAGCTCCAGCAGCGGCGATGACTCCGACTGTTTCTCCGACGGTTTCTGGGCCGCCGGCGTCGTGCGCCGACGAAACAGCAGGATGCCCGGCTCCCGGCGGTGGCGATCGGTCGGCGCGCCGGGCTCCGCCGTCCCCGTCCCTTCGGATTTGCCCTCGGTCACCGCCTGGCTGTCGGCCGCCCAGGGATCGAAGAACTGATCGCTGACGTAGCCCGAAGCCTCGAGCGCGAGGCGGATCGACGCCACGTAGGCGTCGAAGTCCTCGGCGAAGGCCGAGTCGATCGGATCGGGGACGCTGGCGACGAGAAAGCCGATCCGGTCGAAGCCGGCCCGCTGGGCGCGGTGGACCTGGTCGCGAACGTCGCGCGGGCGGGGGCCGTCCGCGGACGCCTCGGACGGCGCGCCCGGCAGCAGCCCGCGCAGGAACGGCGTCGGCACCTCGGGCTCGGCGGGGGCGGCGGCTCCAGCCGTGGCGGCCGCGGTCGCGGCCTCGGTTCGCGCCCCACCGGTGGACACCGCCGTCGCGCCGGTCGTCGCCCCGGTCGTCGCCCCGGTCTTGCCCCGCGAAGACTCGGTCGCGGCCGACGACACCGACGGACCGTGAACGATACCCGGCACCATCACCACGCCGACGAAGGCCGTGCCGATCAACGCCCACGACCGCAGCATGCTCCCGGCTTCGCCCACGTTCGGTATCCCCGGCTCTGGCATCGTCGCTGTCCTCACCTACCCCGCGTTCGGCGGACCACCACGGCCCGCATCGTAACCCGCCGACGAGCGCGCGCCTACCGCGACGACGACGGCGCGGGAGCCAGCCCCAACAATACCGGCAGCACCTGTCCCGCCGGCGCGCGGACGACGTGCGCGGCCTCCGCGCTCAGCGGCGTGGGGTCGGGGTTGATCTCGACCAGCGTCCCGCCCCGCGTCGACCAATCCTTCACGTAGTCGAATACGGCAGTCGTGCCGATGGTCATCACCAGATCGCAATCGCCGCGCGCGAAGAAGTCCTCGACGCGTTCGATCTGCGCGCGGTCGAGCGTCTCGCCGAACCAGACCACGCCCGGCCGCAGCAGCGCGCGACAACGCGGACACTTCGGCGGAAGAATCGGCGGAGCAACCGAAGGAACCACCTCCGACGTCGTGAAGTCGCACCCGAGGCAGGTGGTGCGAAAGATCTCGCCGTGAACGTGCACCAGACGGTCGGCGCGCGTGCCGCCCCGCTCGTGCAGATCGTCGACGTTCTGGGTGATGACCAGGTGCTCGCGCGAAATGTCAGCCAGCCGCGCGATCGCCGCGTGGGCGGGGTTGGGCGACGCGCTCCGCACGGCGGCGCGGCGCTCTTCGTACCACTCCCAGACCAGCGCCGGATCGCGCTCGAAGGCCTCGCGCGTCGCCAGCCTGCGGGCGTCGTGTGTCCTCCAGTAGCCGCCGGCGCCGCGGAAGGTGGGGATGCCGCTTTCCGCCGACACCCCGGCCCCGGTGACCACCGCGACCCGCCCGCGCAACAGCGGCGCGAGCTTGGCTGCGAGCGCGCCTAACATCGGGACGACTATCGCAAGGTTAGCGCAGGGTTAGCGCAGGGTTAGCGCAGGGTTAGCGCAAGGTTAGCGCAGGGTTTCTTCGGCCAGCGGCTGGGCGGTCGCCTCGGCGGAGACCACGCCGGCGGCACGGCGGACCGATCGGGCTCGGCCCTCGGCGCGCGCGCCGTGCAGCGCCGCGCGCGCTTCCGCGGCGTGCCAGCCCCGGGGCGCGAGGATCAGGTAGCGGCGATAGGCGCTCTTCGCCGCCGCCGGATGCTTGGCGTGCCGCTCGGCGTGGGCAAGGATGACCAGCGCCTCGGGATCGACGTCTTCGAGGTCGATGGCCCGGCGGGCCCAAACGCCAGCGTCGGCGTAGTGGCCACGCGCGTGCTGGGCCTGCGCGACCTTCATCGCCAGCGCGGCATCCGCCGGCAGCAACTCGGACGCGCGGGAGCAGAGGTCGGCGGCGGCGCGCCAGCGCTGACGGTCGTAGGCGTCGTGGCAGGCGGCCACCGCGGCGTCGCGCTCTTCGCTGGAGACGGCCGGCGCCGGCGCGGGCGGCGCAGGCTCGCTGGCGGCCGGCGCCGACGACGAAGCGCCGCCCGGAACGGCGTCGAGGACCGGCGGGCTGAGGTCGATGGTCAGCGCCGAGCCCGGAACCACCGACGGCGCGGCGGCGCTGTGCGCGGGGGATGTGATCGCCGCGCCCACAGCGCGCGGCGTGCCCGGCGCGCGGCGGCGTGCGCGCAGGTGCGCCGCCAGCGCGAAGGTTCCGCCGGCGAACACCGCGAGGAACGCCATCGTCAGCAGCCGCACACGCAAGGAATCGCGCTGCAGCCGAATCTCCGCGGCGACCCGCGCGGCCCGAATCGCCGCGAGCGACGCGCGCACCTCCTCGGTGGGTGGCCGCAAGCCGGGCCGCGCCAGGAATGATTCCACTTCAGGCCGCGACGGCCTCTCCCCCCCGATCTCCTCAGATGGCTCCATGTGTCGATTGAGACACGTCTCGCGCAGCTGGGCAAAAAAACGCATCAATTGCGCACAGCACGAGGAGGCCCCTCGCTTCGCCTACACTCGAGCGGAGGCCAAACAGCCTGTCATGGTGGCTGGCTACAGGTCGCCTCTGACGCGGGCGCACCACGCCCTCACTCAGGATCGGCCCAGGATCGACCCGGGATCGGCCCAGGATCGGCGCCGCCGGCGCCCCCAATTCGGTCGCCCCACCGTCGGGGACGGCCCCCAGAATCGCACGGCCCTGGTCGGTGACAGTGACCTGACCAACACATGACCGCACGCTGACACGATTCATTTTAGAAAAGTGGATGCAGAGCGTTTCATCCTACGTCGCCGGCTCGTCCTACGTCGCTGGCTCGGCCACCGTCGCTGACGCGCCCGCCGAGGTCGCCCCGGCCACCAAGAAGCGCTCCTGGATGCGCTTCTTCCGCGGCACCACCGCCCTGTTCCTGGCGGTGCACGCGGTCGCGCTTTTCGGGGCGATATGGTTCTGGTCCTGGAGCGGCCTGGCCATGGCGGTCGGGGTCTACTTCGTGCGCATGTTCGTGGTCACCGCAGCCTACCACCGTTACTTCTCTCACCGCGCCTTCAAGACGTCGCGCTGGTTCCAGTTCGTGCTCGCGCTCGGCGCGCAGAGCGCGGCTCAGCGGGGCGTCCTCTGGTGGGCCAGCCATCACCGCTGGCACCACAAGCACTCGGATGAAGCGGCCGACGTCCACTCGGCGCGGCTGAAAGGCTTCTGGTATTCGCACGTCGGTTGGATCCTCGCCGACGCATGGGCCGAGACCGACAAGAACTTGGTCGGCGATCTGGCGCGCTTCCCCGAGCTTCGCCTGCTCAACAAGCCGGGCATCGAGGTGCTGCCTACCGTCTTGCTGGCGCTCGCGTTTCTGATCTTCGGTGGGCTGCCCGGCTTGATCTGGGGCTTCATGGTCTCGACGGTGTTGCTGTGGCACGGGTCGTTCTCGATCAACTCGATCGCGCACGTTGTCGGGCGCCGGCGCTACGCGACCACCGATGACTCTCGCAACAACTGGCTGCTCGCGCTGCTGACGACCGGTGAGGGGTGGCACAACAACCACCACCACTACCAGAGCTCGGCCAATCAGGGCTTCCGCTGGTGGGAGATCGATATCACCTACTACCTACTGCGGCTCATGCAGGCCTGCGGACTGGTGTGGGATCTGCGCCGTCCGCCGCCCGAAGTCGTCGCCGACGTCATCCGTTAGCAGCCCGGCGGCGGCCCGCCGCCCGCCCGCCCGCTGCCCGTCTGCGCCTGCTGCCCGCCTGAACGATTGCGCGCCAGAGTCACTGTCCCGCGTCGCGGCATTACGTGGTACGTTCGCACCGCGTGAAATCCTCGACGTACGATCAGAGTGGCTCTATAGCCCGGGAATCGGTGAGGCCAGCGGTGCCGCGAACCGGACTCGGAGCCCCTGTCCTGTCGTGTGTCTTGGTGCCGGCAACGTAAGGCCGGCAAACGACTTGTCGACCGTCGACGTTGACGACGGAGTCCACGATGCACACATGGTCAGTAGACTCGATGAGCTGGATAATAACGACGGTGGTCGTCGCCTGCGCGGCGGCGAGCCTGGCAGCGCTGGCAACGGTCCTGTTGCTGCGCCGTCGCGTGCCGGGGCTGGTCCACCCGCGGCCCGAGGCGCCCGCGCCCCTCACGACCGCCGCGGCCGGAACGCTCGACTCGACGCAGGTCGAGCAACGCGCCGCTGAGGTCGAAGGCCGCATCGCCGAGCTCGAACGCCGGGGCGTCGAAGCCGACCAGCGCGCCGCCGAGATCGAGGCGCGCGGCCAGGCGCTCGAGACCTCCGAGCGGGTGCGCAATCTGCTGATCTCCAAGCTGAGCCACGACGTGCGCACGCCGCTCAACTCCATCATCACCTTGTCGCAGCTGCTGAATGACGGCAGCGCCGGCGCGCTGGGACCGGATCAGCGCAAGTACGCCGAGGTGATCCACCGCAGCGGCCAGAGCCTGCTCGCGCTCATCAACGATCTGCTCGATCTGTCGCATATCGAGGCGGGGCGATTCGACCTGCAGATGGGCGCTGTCGACGTGCGCCCCCTCATCCGCGGTGTCGGCGCCGCCAGCGAGGAACGCGCGCGCGCCAAGGGGCTGCCGGTGCACATCAACCCGCCGCGCCTGCCGATCCTGGCGAGCGCCGACGAGGATCGCCTGCGACAGACGCTGGCGACGCTGGTCGACCACGCCATCCAGGAGACCACCAACGGCTACGTCGAGCTGTCGGGGGAAGGGGACGAGCGCCAGGTCGTGATTCGCATCAGCGACACCGGGCCGGGGTCGACCCCCGAGCTGCGTCGCGCCGACTTCGAATCGTTCTTGACGCAGACATCTTTGGGCAAGTCGCCCGGCCCAGGCCTGATCCTGGCCGGAAAGCTGGCCCGACTGATGGGCGGCGCGCTGGTGGTCGACAGCGCGCCCGGCGAAGGGACGACGTTCTCACTGACGCTGGCGCGCGACAACAACGGAGCCTCGGCAGCGGCGAAGACGCCCGAGCCGGTGCCGGGAGCGCGGTCGGGCGCCCCAGCGCATGTTCTGCTGATCGAGGATGACGAGCTGGAACGGGGCCGCGTCGCCGAGCTGCTTCAGGGGGCCGGCTACCGCGTGTCGGTCGCCTCGTCGGGCCAGGAGGGGCTCAACCGGCTGCGCGAGGGCCGCTTCGACGCCGTCGTGCTCGACCTGGTGATGCCCGGCATGACCGGCCTCGACGTGCTGCGCGCGGCGCGCACCGACGATCGTCTGTCGGCGACGCCCTTTGTCGTTCTGTCGGCCCTGTACATGACGCGCAGCGAGCGCGAGGTCCTGGGACCGACGGTCGCCGCGGTGGTGCGCAAGGGCGAGGGGACGGCCGATGAGCTGACCACGTTCCTGGCGCGGGCGCTGGCGGCCCGCGGCGCGCGCGACACCGCGCCAGCGCCGGTGACCACCGAGCGGCTGGCGCGCGTGCTGCTCGTCGAGGATGACGACGACAACCTGTTCGCGATCGAGCAGGTGCTCGCCTCGCTTCCGGTCACGATCGAGACCGCGACCACCGGTCGGGACGCGATCGAGATCTGCCGTCGGCGCGCGCCCAACCTGATCCTGATGGACGTCGAGCGGCGCGGTGACGTTGGCGAATCGGGACTCGACGTGAGCGCCGATATCCGGAGGCTGCCCGACTGCGCCGACATTCCCATCATCGCGCTCACGGCGACCGCCGAACGAACCGATCGCGACCCGGGGACCGGCGTCCGCGGCGATACCTACCTGTCGAAGCCGGTCAAGCCGGGCGACGTGGTCAGCGCGGTCAGCCGCGCGCTCCAGCTCGGGATCCACTGACGCCGTGGCGTAGCCTCGGGTCGCATCCCGCTTTGCCCCGCGATCTGCGTCGGGGCTTGGCGCCGGACCGCGGTTGGCCCATCCTTATTTGGCTGTTCTGATAGCCGCGGTCCGTGTTAGCCGTAACTGAGGTGGAAGTCATCAAGATGCTCGACATACTGCTCGTCGACGACGAGCCTGACTTCCGGATGCTGATCGGAGACGCCCTACGCGACGCCGGGCACCGGGTCACGCTGGCGGCGAACGGCGCCGAAGGATTGACGCTGATCTCGTCGAACGTGTTCGACGTCATGATCTGCGACATCCGCCTGCCCAAGGTCGACGGCCTCACGCTGTTTCGCCGCGTGCGCCAGGAGTCGCCCGGGACCGACGTCATCCTGATCACGGCGCACGCGGCGGTCTCCGACGCCGTCGCCGCGCTGAAGGAGGGGGCGTACGACTACCTGACCAAGCCGTTCGACGTCGAGGAGATCCTGCTGCAGATGGAGCGCATCGGCGCGCAGCGCGCGCTCAAGCGCGAGCTGGAGCAGGCGCGCGCCGAGCTGTCGCAGCGCAAGTCGGGCAGCGCGATCATCGGCCGCAGCCCGCCGATGCTGCGCCTGGTCGACCGCATCGACACCATCGCGCAGAGCGACGCGCCGGTGCTGATCACCGGCGAGAGCGGCACCGGCAAGGAGCTGGTCGCGCGCACGCTGCACGAGCGCAGCTCGCGCCGCGCGCGCCCGTTCGTCGCGGTCAACTGCGCCGCGTTCCCCGAGACGCTGCTCGAGGCGGAGCTGTTCGGGCACGAGCGCGGCGCGTTCACCGGCGCGGTCAAGCGGCGCGACGGCCGGTTCAAGGCGGCCGACGGCGGCACGCTGCTGCTCGACGAGATCGCCGAGGTGCCGCTGCCGGCGCAGGCCAAGCTGCTGCGCGTGCTGCAGGAAGGGACGGTCGAGCCGCTCGGCACGAACGAGTCGACGCGCGTCGACGTGCGCATCATCTCGGCCACGCACCGCAACCTGCGCGAGCGCATCAAGGAAGGGCGCTTCCGCGAGGACCTCTACTACCGCCTCAACGTGCTCGACATCGAGATCCCGCCGCTGCGCGAGCGCCGCGGCGATCTGCCGCTGCTGCTGCAGTACTTCCTCGGGCGCTTCACGCCCGCCGGGAAGTCGTCGCCGACCATCTCGCCGCGCGCCTGGGCGGTGCTGTCGCAGTACCCGTTCCCCGGCAACGTGCGCGAGTTCGCGCACGCGATCGAGCACGCGGTCGTGCTGTCGGGCGGCGGCGAGATCGACATCGAGCACCTGCCGGCCGGCATCGCCGGCGCCGGCGAGTCGAGCGGCGGCAGCTCGGCCGGCAACCTGCGCTCGCTGGGCAGCGCGCTCAAGGAGTTCGAGCGCGAGTACCTGCTGCGCGCGCTCGGGCAGGCGGGCGGCAAGAAGATGAAGGCGGCGGAGATCCTCGGCATCTCGCGCAAGAACCTCTGGGAGAAGCTGCGCCTGCACGGCATCGCCGCCGAGACCGAAGCCGAGGACTGAGCGGCCTTGCCCGCACCGGGCGGGCGGTTTGAAACGGCGGGGCTGTGGGATGTGAGGACGGCTCCCCTCTCTCCGTTGTGGGGGCCGAAGGAGGGGGGATAGGTCCCGTGCTCAAACATCCTTTGGCGCGAGGTGTGCTGAACTGTGCTTGGCCTACGGTAACCCGCGCCTCAGGAACTGCGCGCGGGACCTATCCCCCCTCCTTCGGCCGCCGTGACAATCTACGTTCGATGCGCCTGCGGCTCCGAATCCGGAGGGGAGGGCCCCACAAAAAATAAATCTATCGGACGTCGCCTCGCCGCCAGTTGGAATCCTCCTTTGTCACCTCAGGAAGCAAGGCCGGAAATATTGAGCGCTGCAAGGAACGGAGGCTTGGCAATATTTCCAGCCTTGCTGCTTGAAGCGACGAAGGAGGATTCCAACTACCGGCGAGGCGACGTCCGATAAATCTATTTTCTTCGTCTGTACCCTCCGGATCTCGGCGATGCAGGCGCAGTGAACGTAGTTGTCACCGGCGGGAGGAGTGGGGATGGGGTCCGCGCGCAGTTCCTGAGGCGCGGGTTACCGCCACTCCAAGCACAGTTCAGCACACCTCGCGCCAAAGGATGTTTGAGCACGGACCCCATCCCCACTCCTTCCGCCCCACAACGGAGAGAAGGAGGCCGTCCTCACATCCCGCAGCCTCGCCGTTTCAAGCTACCCGCCCGGTGCGGGGAACATCGTCAGGTACAGCGCGCGCACCCTCGCCATGCGGCGATCGAGCTCGGCCCCGAGGTCGGCGGTCGTGCGTTCGAAGGTGCGCGCCAGCGGCGCGACGTCGCTCGGATTGACCACGTCCTCGGCGCGACCGCGCACCAGGCGCAGGCGCAGCGCCAGGCGGCGCAGGAAGGCGTAGTCTTCGACCAGCGTCGCGGGCCAGCCGAGCGCCACCAGGCGATCCAGCGCCGCCATCGTCGACGTCGTGCGCAGCGCGCGATCGGCGGCGCCGAGGCGCAGCTGGCCGAGCGCGACCATGAACTCGACGTCCATGATGCCGCCCGGATCGAAGCGCAGGTGGCGCGCCCCCGCGACCACCTTGCGGCGCTCGTCCTCGACGCGCTTGCGCACGCGGCCGAGGTCGGCGCGAAAGCGCTCCTCGTCGAAGCGGACGATCGTAGGCGATCGCCGCGAGGGTCGCCTCGAGCGCGGCGCGCGCCTCGGCGCGGCTCCGAGGTGTAGACGACGCGCGCGCGCAGCAGCGCCACCCGCTCCCAGCCCGCGGCCTCCTTCTGGTGATAGCGCTCGAACGACTTGAACGACGTCACCAGCATCCCCTGCTCCCCCGACGGGCGCAGGCGGGTGTCGACGTGGTAAAGGCGCCCCTCCTCCAGCATCGCCTCGAGCGAGCCGATGAGGCGCTGCGACGCGCGCGCGTACCACTCCTGGTGCGAGATCCCGGTCGACGACTCCCCCTCGCGCGCGAAGAGAAAGACCAGGTCGACGTCGGAGCCGTAGCGCATCTCGCGCGCGCCCAGGCTGCCGAGCGCCAGCACCGTCAGCCCGGCCGCCGGTGTGCCGTAGCGCGCGACCAGCGCCGGCAGCGCCAGGCGCATGCTCTCGACGATGCACGCCTCGGCGATGCCGGCCAGCTGATCGGCGACCTGCCCGGGCTCGAGCGAGCCGGCGACGTCGTGCAGGCCGACGCGCAGCACCTCCTCGGCCTGGAAGCGGCGCAGCTCGCGCAGGCCCAGCTCCTCGCGCTCCTCGTCGGGCTCGCTGTCGAGGCGCGCCATGCGCGCCGCGGCCGCCGCCTCGAGCTCCTCGGTCGAGCGGGTCGTCGCGCCCAGGTTCTCGGTGAACGACTCCCACATCGCCGGGTGGCGGATCAGCAGCTCCGACAGGCGATCGCTGGTGCCGAACAGCGTGGCCAGCATGCGCAGCAGCTGCGGGTGCTCGCGCAGCAGCGCGATCAGCCCGACCGATCCGCGCGACGGCGAGATCGCGAAAGTGCGAGAGCGCGCGATCGGGATCGGGCGAGGCGGCCGCCTGCGCCAGGAAGGCCGGCGGCAGGCGCGCGCGCACCAGGTCGAGGCCGTCGGCCCAGCGCCTCGGCGTCCTCGAAGCCGAGCGCCGCGAGCGCCCGCTCGACCTGGTCGCGCGCGCGCGTCGGGTCGAGCACGATCGCGATCTCCGGGCGGTAGGGCCGGCGACGGATCGTCGAAGGTCGCGGCGATCGACTCGACCGCGGCGCGCTGCTGCGCCAGCGCGGCGTCGAACGCCGCCAGGTCGGCCCACCCGAGGCGCTCGGCCAGCGCGCGCGCGCGTCGCCGTCGCCGTCGCCGGGCATGCGGTGGGTCTGCGCGCCGTCCTCCAGCTGCACGCGGTGCTCGAGGTGGCGCCAGAAGCGATAGGCCGCGATCAGCGTGCGCGCCTCGCGGTCGCTGAGCAGGCCGGCGATCCACAGCCGGTGCAGCGCGCGCGGCGTGCCGCGCTCGCGCAGGTCGCGGCCGCTTGCCGCCGTGAAGCAGCTGCAGCGTCTGCACGACCAGCTCGACGTCGCGGATGCCGCCCGTGCCCAGCTTGACGTCGAACGATCCGTCGTCGCTCGCGCCGCGCCGGCGGCCGGAACATCGCGCGCAGCTCGCGGATGTCGCGCACCATGCGTGGGGTCGATGTTGCGCGGATAGATGAACGGCTCCAGCATCGCCAGCAGCCGCGCGCCGAACGCGCGGTCGCCGGCGCACGGGCGCGCGCGCAGCAGCGCCTGCCGCTCCCAGGTGCGGCCGAAGGTCTCGTAGTAGCGCTCGGCGGCGGCGAACGAGTTGCAGAGCGGCCCCGAGCGCCCCTCGGGCCGCAGGCGCAGGTCGACGCGGAAGATCGTGCCGTCGCCGGTCACCTCCTCGATGCGCGGCCGTGATCCGGCGCGACAGCTCGCTGTAGTACTCGTGCAGCGAGCGCTCGCCCGCCTGGCCCGCGTCCGACGAGTAGAAGTAGCAGACGTCGACGTCCGACGAGAAGTTGAGCTCGTCGCCGCCGAGCTTGCCCATCGCCAGCACCACGAACGACGCCGGCCCCTCGTCGGTGACGCGGCTCGCCGTACTCGCGCGCGCAGCTCGGCGTCGCAGAAGCGAAACGACAGCTCGAGGCAGGCGTCGGCGAACCCCGACAGCTCGCGCGCGACCTCTTCGGTCGTCCCCCAGCCGAGCTCGCGCGCGCCCAGGCGCAGCATCTCGCGCCGTCGATAGAGGCGCAGCCGGCGCTTGAAGTCGTCGAAGTCGCGCGCCGGGCCGGTCGCGGCGCGACGCCTCCGACCAGAACAGCGACGGCGGCTTCGGCTGGCGCAGCCAGGGATCGTCGAGCAGCCCCCGCCACGCCCCCGGCGCGTCGCCCGCGAACATCAACCCGGCAGGAAGCTGCCGCTGTCGAGGATCGCCAGCAGCAGCGCGCGCTCCTCGCCGGCCGCCGGCACCACACCGCCGAGCTCCTCGAACCGCTCACGCCGCGCCTCGGTGTCGGGGTGGATCATGCGCCGCCGCGCTGACTATCGTGACCGACTCAGGGTCCCCATGTCAAAGGTCGGCCTTGGCGAGCGAGAACTTGTTGTTGTGGCTGTCGAGCACCTCGAAGCTGGCGCGCGACTCGGGCGGCAGCAGGCTCTGCAGGTGGGACTGCTGGCCGCGCTCGAAGAGGAAGAAGTGCCGGTGCCCGCGGTGGTGGGTGATCCACTCCTTGAGCTTCTCGTCGGCGCCGTCCTGATCGAAGACGGTGCGCTCCTCCGTCGGGCCTTCGTAGATCTCGTTCTTCGTGTAGAAGGTCTCGCCGCGCCAGTACATCTGGTAGGCGATGAGCCGCTCTTCGGGCGAGCGGCGCTTCTGGTAGTAGGTCGCGATCGGCTCCTTCTGCGACCAGAACGGCGCGACGTCGCGCATGTAGACGTCGAGCAGGAAGAACGTGAACAGCACCGCGGCGACGCACAGGCCGATCAGCGCCGCGCCGGCGCACGCGCCGCACCGCCAGCCCGATCGTCGCCAGCGCGAACAGCGGTCACGAAGGCGATCAGCGGCCCGCGGAAGTCGAGGCTCTCGGGCCAGGGGCGCCCGTGCACGTTGTGCACGTAGTCGTACGAGAACAGCCACAGGAAGCGCTGCGCGGCGTTCTTGGTGTCGACCAGATCGACGGTGATCAGCACCAGCAGCGGCACGCCGACCAGCGCCACCGCCGCCGCCCGCCGCGACGTTCGCCGCGGCGACAATGTCGTCGAGGAAGCAGCCGATCACGATCGCCAGCCCGGGCATCGCCGGCAGCACGTAGTGGTGGAACTTGGTCATCGACATCGAGACCAGCGCGTAGGCGGCGACGAACCAGATGGCGCCCAGCCAGATGATCCCCTGGCGCCGGACCTGGGCGGCGGCGGCTTCGCGCGCGGGCGCCCCCTCCAGCTCGGGAACGCTCGGCGGCGGCGCCGCCGGGACCTCGCGCATCACCGCCCAGGCCAGCGCCGCCGGCGCGACCGCGACCCAGGGCAGCATCGCGTAGCCCAGCTCGCGCAGGAAGTACTCGAACGTGCCGCGATCGCCGTGGCGGCCCAGCACCATGCGCCGCCAGTGGTTGTCGCCGAACAGCTCGTTCCAGAACGCCAGGCCGTGGCGGATGATCATCGCGTGGTGCCAGGGCACCGCCACCACCGCGATGGCGACCAGCGACACGACCACGCCGTACAGCAGCTGCGCGCGCCGCAGCCGCCGCCAGTTCCAGGTGAAGCCCAGGTAGGCGAGGAAGACGATCAGCGGCAGCCCCAGCCCCGCCAGCCCCTTGGCCAGGATCGACAGGCCGCACAGGATCGCGGCGATGTAGAGGTACAGCGGCGCCTTGTAGCGCGTGCGCGCCGCCAGCACGATGAAGGCCACGAAGCCGAGGTAGTACGGGATCATCGCCACGGCGCCGTACATCTTGAGCGCGCCGCCGCCCCACGGGATCTCGACGCTGCAGCTGGATCGAGTCGATCACCAGCTGCGGGATGGTCACCAGCGCGAACAGCGCGACGCCGCCGTAGAACAGCCCGTGGTGCGGCCAGGTGCAGCGCCCCGCCCGCGCCGCGGCAGCAGCTCGTCGCGATCGTCGAACAGCGCCATCGCGCCCAGCGCCAGCGCCATCGCCATCGGCCCGACGAACGCCATGTCGGTCATCGCCTGGCGCGCGACCAGGCTGTACATCGGGCGACGTCGCCGCGACCACCGCCGCCAGCACGCCGGCGCGCCGGCTGACGAAGCGCGCCGTCACCAGGTAGACGGCGTAGATGCCCAGGACGCCGACCAGGCAGAACGGCGTGCGCACCGCCCACTCGGCGCGGTACGACAGCGCCATCTCGCCCGGATCGCCGCCGCGCAGGCCGATGCGCGCGATGTGCATGCCGATGCTCATCAGCCAGAACGACAGCACCGGCTTCGACCAGAAGACGTCGAGATCGCGCGGCGAGCCCGGCCACCACAGGCTGATGAAGTCGCCCCGGTAGGTCATCTGGCGCGCGACCTCGGAGTAGTGCGTCTCCCACGGATCCCACAGGCCGTAGGTGCCGGCGAACGGCAGGTACAGCAGCAGACCGAACAGGATCACGCCGATCGCCATCTGGCGCTCGGTGAAGCGATCGAAGAAATCGGAGCCGGGGGCGTTGGCGGGCGCGTTCACGGTTTGATCACGGTTTCGTTGTGCGGCTTGGTCCGCGGTTATTTGGCCAAGATTCTCTGCAGCTCGAGCAGGCTGAGGTCGAGCGTCTTCGGCAGCCCGACGACGTCTTCCAGCGGCGTCGCGCGGATCTCTCCCTTGATGAGCCCCATGAGCCTGCCGTGTTCGCCGCGCGCGAGATGATCGACCGCCGCGGCGGCCAGCCGCGTTGCCAGCAGGCGGTCGAACGCGCTCGGCGCGCCGCCGCGCTGCACGTGCCCCAGCGTCGTCACCCGCAGATCGAAGCCCAGCCGTTCGCGGTGCGTTTCGAAGTGTGTCGCCAAACCTTGAGCGTTGTACCGCGCCCCTTCGGCAACCACCACCAGCGCGTGCAATTTTCCGCGCGCGTGCGCCCCGTGCAGCCGATCGGCCAGGGCGTCGGGGTCGATGTCGGCTTCGGGCAGCACCACGGCGTCGGCGCCGCCGGCGATGCCCGCCATCAGCGCCAGGTAGCCGCACTTGCGGCCCATGACCTCGACCAGGAAGGCGCGCTTGTGCGAGGAGGCGGTGACGCGCAGGCGATCGATCGCCTCGAGCGCGATGTTGAGCGCGGTGTCGACGCCGATCGTGACCTCGGAGCCGGCCAGGTCGTTGTCGATCGTCGACGCGACCCCGACGACGTCGAGCCCCATGCGCGACAGCGCCAGCGCGCCGGCCTGCGAGCCGTTGCCGCCGATGACGACCAGGCCGTCGATCCCGCGCGCGCCGAGGTGGCGCAGCCCCCCGGCGCGCACCTCCTCGTTCTTGAACGCAGGGCACGCGCCCGCTGCCGAGGAAGGTGCCGCCCCGCTGCAGGATGCCGCCGACGTCGCGCGCGCCGAGCGGTTCGATCTGCCCCTCGAGCAGCCCGCCGTAGCCGTTGCGCACGCCGAAGATCTCCCAGCCCTTGTCGAGCCCGACGCGGACCACCGCGCGAATGGCGGCGTTCATCCCCGGAGCGTCCCCCCCGCTGGTAAGAACAGCGATACGCCTCATTTCGGGGCGCATGGTACACGAAAAGTCTGATGGTGGGCTCGGCGGGCCGCACCTCAATAAAGGGGCCCCGCCTGCGCGCCAGACGTCCCGCGCCGAAAGTTACGCTATTGGGGGCGATCTTTGGCAGGCTGACCGGTCGATGGCTCGACCCAAGCAAGACGCAGCGCCCGCGCGCCCGCCCGAGAAGAACTACATCACGCCGGCGGGCCACCGGAAGCTGTCGCTGGAGTTCGATTTTCTGCGCGCGAAGAAGCGCCCGGAGGTGGTGAGCGCGCTGTCCGACGCCGCGGCCGAAGGGCGATCGCTCGGAGAACGCCGAGTACATCTACCGCAAGCGCCAGCTGCGCCAAATCGACAGCCGCCTCCGCTTCCTGGCCAAGCGGCTCGACGTCGCCGTCGTCGTCGACCCGCGTGAGCAGAAGCGCCGCGACAAGGTCTTCTTCGGCGCCACCGTGACCGTCGAGGACGACGCCGGTACGACGACGCTCTACCGCATCGTCGGTGTCGACGAGACCGACGGCGCCGCGGGCGACGTGTCGTGGCGCTCGCCGGTGGGACGCGCGCTGCTGGGGCGCGGCCCCGACGACACCGTCACCGTCAAGTGGCACGCCGGGGTGCGCGAGCTGACGATCGTCGAGATCGACTACAAGTGAGCGCGGGGCGCCGGGACTTCGAGGCAGCGAGGACGAGGACGGGGCGGTTCATTTGGTCGGGAAGACCAGGATGAACGAATCGGGGCTGCGGCGGATGACCACGATCTGCCCGGGCCGCGCGGCGCGCTGCCACAGAGGAAACCAGGGCTCGCCGCGCATCGCGGGATTTCGCTCCAGGTACTCGGGCACGTAGAGATCCAGCTCGCGATAACGCCCCAGCGCCGCGCGAAACGCCGGCACACCGTAGCTGAACCGCGCCAGCGCCGGGTCGGGGTGCAGATCGTTGTGCAGCGCGCCGCCGTAGACCACGACCAGCTTCGCGGCGTCGGCGGCCGGGCGCGCCGCCAGCACCTGGTTCACCTTGGCTTCGAGCTTGCGCTTGATGAGCGCGAGCATGCGTTCGAAGTCGACCGGCCGGCGCGCCGCGCCCGCGCCCGCCGCGGCGCGCGGCGCCAGCAGCTCGTATTCGTCGCAGCTGACCGTCAGAATGTGCGGCCGCGCGCCCGACGCCTTGGCGCGCGCCAGCAGCGCCACGATCTCGTTCTCGGTCGCCGCCGGCCGCTCGGTCGCACGCCCGACGTCTTCGACCGTCGCCGCCTCGGCCTTGCCGCAGGCGCCGCCGGTGACCCAGGTCTCGACGATCAGGTCGGAGACGCGCGCGGGCGCGCGCGCGCTGCCCTCCCCGGCGAGCAACGGCCAGATGTCGCGCGTGAAGCGCGCCAGCGACGACGGAATCCCAGCGGTGTCGGCGGTCTGGTGCAGCTCGCCCACGCCCAGGACGACCGGGGGAGCATCCGGCCCCGCGGGCGCCAGCACGCCGGCGATCGCGACAGCCATCGTCGCCGGCAGCGCAACGCTGAGCGGCGCCGCAGGCGGCGGGCGCGGCAGCAGCAGCCAGGCCACCGCCGCCGCGAGCCGGCCGGCCGTGAGCATCATCTGGTCTCGGGCGGCGGCGGCGTGCTCCGCTCCAGCGCGCAATCAACGGTGATGGCCTCGGTCTCGACATAGATGTGGTCGCCGACGATGGTGACCGACCAGCGCTGCCGCAGCTCCTCGTTGGCCGCCAGCGACGTCACCAGCTCGGCATCGAGGCGCCAGATCCCCATGCTGTCGATCTCGGGCGGGCGCCGCTTGAGCGCCGCGACCTCGGCCAGGAAAAGATCGCGTCGCTCCCCGTCGGAGAACAGCACGTGCACCAGCACGCCGCGGCTGTGCTGGATCATCTTGCGCAAGCCGTCGGCGTCGGCGTCGCCGCACTCGACCCAGACGGTCGGCTTCTCGGCGGCGTCGCGCGCCCACAGATCGGCGGCGCCGCGCGCCACCACGCCGGGGCCAAAACGAAGGTCGTCGTCGTGGAATAGACACCAGGCCAGCACGCGCAGGATCAGGTGGTCCATCGTCTCGGCGCGATGGCGTTCGACGATGATGCTCTGCACGCGATCGATCCCGCGGTCGACGTGCGACAGCGAGATGCGGAAGTGCAGAGCGACGGAGGCGGGCAGCATCGGGCGCGCACTCTACGACGGAATCGGCCTTTCGCACCCCCACGAACCCGTGGCCGAGATCGTGGCCGTGGGCGACGATAACGGGTATGGGCGGCTCGGGCCCCTACTCGGCGCCCAGGGTCACGAACCGCGTGCCGGCCCCGCCGCGCACCCGCAGCAGATGGCCGCCTTTGCGCGGCGCTTGCAGCGCTGCCGAGGCGGTGTCGGCGCTGGCGACCGGATGGCGATCGATCTCGAGGATGATCTCCCCTTGCTCGAGGCCGGCGCGCGCCGCCGCGCTCGCCCGGCGCGACCTCGGCGATCACCGCGCCGTGCGCCTGCGCGGGCGAGCCCCATCGACTCGGCCAGCTCGGGCGTCAGCGTCTGCAGCACCAGCCCGAGCTTCGCGGCCGACGGCGTGCTGCGCGCGTCGGCCGACGGCAGCTCGCCGAGCACGACCTGCGCGATGGCGCGCTGCCCGCCGCGCAGATAGCCGATGGTCACCGAGTCGCCGATCGTCCGCGTCGAGACGTAGTCGATGACGTCGCCCGCTCCCTCGATCTTCTGGCCGTCGATGTCGACGATCACGTCGCCGGCGCGCAGCCCCACCTTGGCGGCCGGACCGCCGGGCGTCACCTCGCTGACCAGCGCCGCCTGCGCCGGCAAGCCGCCGCCCAGCCGCGCGCGCTGCTCCGGGTCGAGATCTCGCTCAGGTCGCCGACCAGCACGCCCAGGTAGGGATAGCGGATCCGCCCCTCGGCCAGCAGCGACTGCGCGACCCGACGCACCTGGTTGATCGGGATCGCGAAGCCGTAGGCGCCGCCCGGACCGGTGTTGATCAGCGTGTTGATGCCGACCACCTCGGAGCTCAGGTTCACCAGCGGGCCGCCCGAGTTGCCGGGGTTGATCTTGGCGTCGGTCTGGATGTACTGGCGCACGCGGCCGCCCGACATCTGCACGTGGCGCCCGACGCGCCCTTTGCCGCTGACGATGCCGGCCGTCACCGTCTGGTCGAGACCCAGCGGGCTGCCGACCGCCAGCACCCACTCGCCGACCTCGAGCGCGTCGGAATTGCCCAGCCGCGCCGCGATCAGATCCTTCGGCGGCTTGTCGAGGCGGATCACCGCGACGTCGGTCTCCGAGTCCATGCCGATGGTGCGCGCCGAGAACTCGCGCCCGTCGCTGAACACCACGGTCGGTGGTGGTGGCGCCCGAGACGACGTGGCGGTTGGTGACGATGTTGCCGTTGCTGTCGAGCACCACGCCCGATCCGGTGCCCCGCTGCGGCTGGTCGGGCATTTCGTCGCCGCCGCCGAAGTCGAAGAAGCGCCGGAAGAACGGCGGCACGTCCTGACCCCCGCCGGCGCCACCGGCGCGTCCGCGCGCTCGGCATCTCCTGGATCTCGACGTCGATGCGGACGACGCTGGGCCGCAACGCCTTGGCGACCGCCGAGAAGGCCGACGACAGCACGCGCGCCTCGTTGGGCGCCTCGGTCCGCGGCGTGACCGGTCCCGCGCTGGTCTGGGCAGCCGGCGGCGCGGAAGTCGGTGCGGAAGTCGGGGTGGGCGACGGCGGCGTCGTTCCGTAGGGCGCGCTCGGGGGGGTGGTCGACTCCGTGGGCGAGCCTGACCCGAGGAGGTTCCTTCGGCATCCGGTCAACACCAGCAGCGAAGCGAGGATGAATCCAACGAAGAAAGTCCCGATCGACCTCATGGTCCAAACATTAAGCGTTCGTTCGGACCACTCCGCAAGACCACCGCCTGCGACAAGGCGCGGATCGCCCCTGTCCCTGCCCGCCGCTCCCCCCGGGGAGGCGGCCGCTCGGACGCGAACCTCCCGCTCAGCCCGAGACGCCCGACAGCGCCGGGTTGACGACCTTGCCCCCGGCGCTGGTCGCGAGATCGCCGTTCAGCAGCGCCGTGGGAATGCCGAGGGCGACGCCCAGCGTGCGCGCCAGCGCGACGTTGGTCTGGGCGACCGGGATGTCGCCGCCCGCGACCGGCTAGACCGCTGGCCGAATCGATGTCCGAGGCCGCGTAGGCGCCGCTCGACCCCTTGACGACGCCGCCGGTGACGCCGGGGGCGATGTTCTTCCCGATCAGCACCGACACCGCGTGGTTGCCGAAGTGATCGCGGCCGGTGCGCCCGTCGGTCTTGGCGATGCCGTTCAGGTTGCGCCCGAACACGTTCATGGTGGCGAACGTCACCTTGTCGGTGAGGCCCAGACCCGCCAGCGCGTCCATCAGCTGCTGGATCCCCTGCACGCCGGTGACGGTCTGCGCCGCCTCGCCCGCGAGATCGGTGTCGGTGTGATTGTCGCCGCCGAAGGGGATGTGCACGGTGACGACCGGCGTGACGTTGGCCGAGATCAGCGCCGCCGCCGCCAGCCCCTGCCCCTTCACGTCGTCGGCGGTGATCGCGTTCAGCGTCGTCGACAGCGCGTCGGCCAGCTCGCGCACCTGCACGCGCGACAGCGCCATCGCGTCCAGGAACTGCTTCTGGACGTTGTTGGCGGTGGTCTTGGCCAGCTCGTTCAGCTTGTCGATCGAGGCGTCGCGCACCGTGCGCAGCGCCAGCAACGGGTTGCCTTTCGCGCCGGTCAGCAGCTGCTTGAGCTGCGTCGGCGAGATCGACGGCAGCGTGCGCCCGGCGAAGCTCACCAGCTCGCTGGCGTTGCCGCGCGCCCCGACGGCGACCGGCTCGGGCTGCACGGTGCCGAAGCAGGTCGCCAGGTGCTTGGCGTAGGCCGAGATCATCATCTCGCTGCGGCTGGTCAGACCCAGCAGCTTCATGACCTTGGGCTGATCGCCGTGCACCGTCGAGCGGGTCGAGTAGTGAAAGAAACCGGTGCGCGCCAGCGTGCCGGCGGCCAGCGCGCCGCCGACGTCGGTGCTGGCCCAGGGCAGGGCCGCGCCGAAGCTCCGGCCGCCCAGGCTGATCGTGGTCGGCGCCACCGTCGGCTGCAGCGGATGGATGATCTCCGGCGCCTCGTAGGTGCCGGGCGCGTTGCAGTTCAACGGATCGCCCTGGCTGGAGGTGCTCATCACCAGGTACTGCATGTTGTCGCGCGCGTCGATCGCGCACTGCAGATCCTGGGCGCGCGCCTGGCGCGGGTTGGCGAGGAACCAGACCGGCAGCCCGGTCGCCAGCGCGCGCAGGCCGATGTATTCGGCGCCGAAAAGACCGGCCAGCAGCGTCTCTCGTCGATTGAACATGGTCATGATCCTTTTCTCAGAGACCAAAGGAAAGGGTCGTGGGGGCCTCGCAGGCCAGCGCGAAGGTAGAGCGCAGCGCGTTGGTGGCGCTGGCCTTGGCGGCGACGTGGGCGTTGTAGTTGTCCTGGAGGATCTGCACGGCGCCCGCGTAGAGCGGATCGCCCGGGCGGATAGCCCATCACCCGCTGGACCATGTCGGCGATGGCCGCCGACGGCGTCGTGCTGCTGAAGACGCTGCCGGTCGTCGCGTCGACCACCGACCGCGGCCACGTTCTCGCACAGCAGCTCGGAGGCCGACGAGTAGAACAGCGTCGGGCTCGACGCGGTGATCGGGAACTCGCTGCCGCGGCTGAACGCGTCGGCGGGGATGCTGGTGGCGATCTTCAGCGTCGCCGCCTGGGTCGGTCGACGGCATGCGGAACCGCCAGGCTGCACAGGTCGGGCTTGCCCAGGCGGTTCGACAGCGCGGCGCACAGCTGATCGCGGCGCGCGATGCTGATCGTGAAGCCCGTTGGCGGCCGCGGTCGCGGTCGGTCGTGACGCCGGTCACCAGCGGCGACGACATCAGCTCCTTGCAGCAGCGCCGGGAAGCTGAAGCCGCTCTGCTCGAAGGCCTGCGCGACGCGCCGGAACTCGGGATCGCTCTCCAGGCACTGCGACGAGTTGGCGAAGAAGCAGAGCTTCTGCGCCACCGCGAGCGCGAACCGGCTGACCGGCTGCGCGGGGTCGGACGAGTCGACCACCTGCTCGCAGCAGCGGGCCCAGCGACGATCATGTTGGGGCCGGTGGTGTTGATGTTGCCGAACGCGAAGCCGCCGCCCGTGGTCGCGGGGCGCGGATTGGCCGCCAGGCCGCCGCCGGCGCGCGCCGGGAAATCGTTGCGATCGTTGAAGTCGAGCTGGGTGGCCCAGAACTGGCGCAGCGGATCCAGCGTCTTGTGGCAGCCGTAGCACTCGGTGCCGCCGACGGCGTGGTTGGCGTCCAGGCCGGCCGCCGACAGCGGAACGATCGGCGTTGGCCGGCGTCAGCGATGCACCCAGCGCGACCAGCAGCGTCTGGTTCGCGGTCACGCGGTGCTGGTTGCTGTCGTTGGTGTTCCACAGCGCCAGGAACGCCGGCGTCGTGTAGAAGCCGACGCGCGGCAGCGCCAGCCCCAGCTCGGTCGCCTGTGCGCAGCGCCGGCAGTCGTAGGGCATCATGCCGCGGTCTCGCCGGCGGCGAGCGGACGCACGGTGACCCACTGCCAGTCGCTGGTGTCGGCGACGGTGAAGTACGGACGCGACGAGTGGCGATCGCAGACCGTGGTGGTGACGCCCGCCGTGGTGGTCGAGTACTGCGGGACCAGACCCAGCATCACCTGGAACAGGGTGTTGAACCCGGTGAACGGGTTGATCATGCCGGCCATGCCCCGGCACGCCAGCGTCGGCACGCGCGCGTTGAGCGTCGGCGCGACGTCGGCGAAGGTCAGGTAGTTGGGGCTGGTCGGATCGACGATCTGCTCGATCGGAATGTCGATGCCGCTCTCGTCGACCTTCCAGGAGATCGTCGGCGCCGCGGTGCCGCGCGCGTCGCGCGGCATCTCGATCTGCAGGTAGGTCGCCTTGAGCGCGGTGGTCATCATGAAGCGCGTCGTGGTCAGCACCTCGTTGAAGGGACGACCGTCGGCGATCAGCTGCCAGGCGGTGAGCGCGAAGCTGTCCTCGATGTTCTGAACCAGCCTGGGGAAGATGTCGTCGCCCGGCGTGTTCGCGAAGTCGAAGCCCCCGTTGGTCAGCAGCTGCGGCTTGAAGTCCTCGGCGGGGTTGAAGCCGGTCTGCTGAAAGGAATTCCGAAAGAAGACGATCATCTTGTCGCGGTAGTTGCGGCGACAGCGCCGGATCGGTCGATCCAGCCGTCGATCAGCGTCTGCAGCCCCTGCGCGCCCTGCGCGGTCACGGCGGCGATCTCGTCGTCGGTCGGCGTCATGCCGGTCAGGAGGTTCTTGACCTTGCGCACGCCGACGCGGCCGCGGCCGGCTCGAACGGCGGCGGAGGCGGCGTCACCGGCCCGGAATCGCCGCCCGCGCCGGAGCCGACCGGGTCCGGTTCCGTTCCCGCCCCCGCCCGGCTGCGCCCCCGCCACCCGACCCAACGCGGCCGGTGCAGCCGGCCGATGCGGCGACTGTCATTCCCAACAGACCCAGCGCGAGACCGCGCGAGACACCCAAAAGGTCGGCCAGCTTCATGTGAGCCTCCGGTCGTTGCAGGACCGTTAAGGAAGGAAGACCGCTAGGGGAGTCAGGGGACCGCTAAGAGAGTTACGGAGGCGCTCAGCCCGGGGGACGGCGAACGCGGACGAGACACAAAGCTATAGTGATCGCGGTCATGCGTCCAGAGAAACCAACCCCGGCCGCCACTCCTCGCGCGCGACGCCATCCTGGCGCGTCAGCCGCGATTCTGCATCAGACCACCGCGGGGACGGTGAACGTGAAGGTCGATCCGCCGCCGACGGTGCTGCGCACCGTGATCTCGCCGCCCATCAGGCGCACCAGCCGGTGCGACCAGCGTCAGCCCGATGCCCGTTCCCTGATGCCGCCGGCCGAGACGATAGTCGACCTGATAGAAGCCCTCGAAGATGCGCCCCATCGCCTCCTCGGGGATGCCGATCCCGGTGTCGGAGACCGAGAAGGCGACGAAGTCGGCGCGCCGCTCGCCGCTGATCTTGATCGATCCACTCTCGGTGAACTTGATGGCGTTGTTGAACAGATGGGAGATCACCTGCCCCAGCCGGTGACCGTCGGCGCGCACGCGCGGCAGCGCATCCGGGACATCGACGACGACGCCCAGCTTCTTGCCTTGCGCCAGCGGCAGCAACGGCGCCAGCGCCGCCTGCGCCACGCTGTTGGGCGCGATCTCCTCCGATCGGGTTTCCAGGTTCTTGGTCTCGAGATTGGCGAGATCAATCACGTCACTCAGCAGATTCAGCACACTCTGGCCGCTGCGCTGGATGACGTCGAGATAGCGGGCCTGCTCCGAGGTCAGCGGCCCGGCCGATCCGTCGCGCATCAGCTGCGACAGCGAGAGGACCGCGTTCAGCGGGGTGCGGATCTCGTGGCTGATGTTGCTGATGAACGCGCTCTTGAGGCGCTCCATCTCTTCGAGCGTGCGGCTCTGCGAGTCGACCTCCGACAGGCGCACATGCAGCTTGCGCCGTTCGAAGGCGATCAGCACGCGCTCGATCGCGCCCATGAGCGCGGCGTGATCGAACGGCTTGCTGAGATAAGCGGCGGCGTCGATGGCGGCCGCCTTCGAGCTGGCGTCGGCCGAGATCGCGATCACCGGGATCTGCGCCAGCGCCGGATCGTTCTTCTGCTGGATCCGGAACTGCCAGCCGTCCATCACCGGCATCATTAGATCCAGGATGATCAGATCGGGCGCCGCCATGGAGCCGAGGCGCGCCAGCGCGTCCCGGCCGTTGCTGCACGCGACGACCTCGAACCCCTCTTCAGCGAGGATGCTTTGTAAGGAGATCCGGATGTCCGGATCATCCTCGACCAGCAAGATCCGTCTTGGCGCGCCGTTTCGAGCAGGGGTCCCTTGTCCCATACATTTCCCATTCCGCGTGGCTCCCCCCAGAAAGAACACGCGCGTCAGATCAGTTCAGTTCGCGAGTTGCGATGATACCCCGCCGTCCCGATCTACGACAAGAAACTCCCGCCCGCGCCTGATCTTGCCTATTCGATTTGATGGTTAGGTTGGCTCGCACTCGCGCGCGCGGGGTGGTCGGATCACATGGAAACAGCCACGACTCAGGGACAGGACCGGCTCCAGGAGCACGGCATCGTTCTTCACGATACCTACCGTCTGGTACGACAGCTCGGTTTCGGCGGCATGGGGGTGGTCTACGAAGGCGTGCACACCCGCCTGCCCCGTCGGTTCGCGATCAAGGTGCTGCTGCGCAGCTTGCTCTCGCACCCGGAGGCGCACGCGCGCTTCTGCCGCGAGGCGGAGATCATGTCGCAGCTGCGCCACCCGCACATCGTCCAGATCTTCGACTTCAACGTCACCCACGAGAACCAGCCCTACTTCGTCATGGAGTACCTCGAGGGGCGCGACCTCGACGCCGAGCTCGCCGACAACGGCGGCGGGATGCCGCTCGGGAAAGCGGTGTCGATCGTCGAGGACATCGCCTCGGCGCTGACGGCCGCCCACCGCCGCGGCATCGTCCACCGCGATCTCAAGCCGTCGAACATCTTCCTGTGCGACGTCGAGGGCGCGAGCGACGGGACCGCCGGCGAAGCGGGCGACGAGAGCCCGTTCGTCAAGGTGCTCGACTTCGGCGTCTCGAAGGTGCGCTCCGCGGGACGGATCACGCTCGGCGCCGAAGATGATCGGGACGCCCAACTACATGGCGCCCGAGCAGGCGACCGGACACTGTCGACCAGGTCGACGGCCGCGCCGATCAGTTCGGGCTGGCGGCGATCACCTACGAGATGTTGACCGGGCACGACGCGTTCGCCGGCGAAGATATGGTCGCGGTGCTGTACCAGATCGTTCACGAGGAACCGCAACCGCTGGGACGTTACGTCGGGTGGGACTGCACCCGCGTGCAACAAGTATTGAGCCGGGCGCTGTCGAAGGACCCCACGCTGCGCTTCCCGACGATCGCCGCGTTCTCGAACGCGCTCGGCGAAGCGGCTCGAGACGCTGACGCCGCCAACGACGCGACGGAGGCGGCGGACATCGTCCCCGCCGGTGACGGCGCGCTCGCGCCCCCGACGCCGACGGCGCCCTCCGCCGCGGCCCCGGAGACGTTCGAGGATCTGATCACCGAGACGATCCCGCGCGTGCCCCGGTTGCGCTACCGCCCGGTCGTCCTGTCGCTGTTCGCCTGCGCGCTGATCGGGCTGGTCCTGGCCACCAACTGGGGGCGACAGCTGCCCGACGAGGTGATCATCGCGGCGCATGCGATCAAGACGCGGGTCATCGGCGGGAACCGCGCGGGCGGCGGCCCCCCGCCGCCCGCCGAGGCGCCCACGATCGTGCACGAGTCGGCCCCGCCGGCGCCGCGACCGCTGCCGGGTGTGCTGGCGCCGGGCGCGTCGGCCGCCGGTCGGGCGGCGCCGGCGGGGAATCAGGACGACGACGCGCCCCCCCGGGCAGCGCACTAGCCTCGATGCCGGTCGGACAAGACGAAACGCCATGACGCCAGAGACGCCAGAGACGCCAGAGGCCGGGTTTTCAGGATTTCGGACCGTGGCGTCCTGGCGTCATGGCGTTTGACCGACCAGCGTCGGCACCAGGGTTGTCTTTCGGGGGATCGCGCGTAGCTTCCGGCAGATGATCGAGCCTGAGCCGCGCGTCCCGCTGGCCACCTACCGGCTTCAGTTCCACAAAGACTTCACGCTGCGCGACGCGACCGCGCTGGTCCCGTACCTCGACGCGCTCGGGATCTCGGACATCTACGCCTCGCCTTTTCTCGCGGCGCGCGCCGGCAGCCTTCACGGCTACGACGTCGTCGATCCGACGCGCCTCAATCCGGAGGTCGGCACCGACGACGATCTCGATGCGCTGGTCGCGGCGCTGCGCGCGCGCGGCATGGGGCTGGTCATGGACCTCGTGCCCAACCACATGTGCATCGGCTCGCCGGAGAATCGCTACTGGCAGGACGTGCTCGAGAATGCCCGCAGCTCGCCGGCCGCGCGCATCTTCGACATCGACTGGCAGCCGCCCAAGCCCGAGCTGCTCGACAAGGTGCTGCTGCCGGTGCTGGGCGAGCAGTACGGGCGTGTGCTCGAGAGCCAGCAGATCTCGATCGAGTACGAAGGAGGCGCCTTCTTCTGCTGCTACGGCGACACGCGCCTGCCGATCGGACCGCGCACGGTGCGGCCGATCCTGGAGCCGATCGTGGCCGAGCTGCGGCGCCGCGGGCCCGACGACGCCCCCGACCTCCTGGAGCTGGAGAGCATTCTCACCGCGGTCAAGCACCTGCCGTCGCGGTCGGAGCTGGGCGACGAGCAGGTGCGCGAGCGCCAGCGCGAGAAGGAGATCGTGAAGAAGCGCATCGCGGCGCTGATCGCGTCGAGCGAAGCGGTCGCCGCCGGTGCTGGCGCGCGCGCTGGAGGCCTTGAACGGACGGCGCGGCGACCCGCACAGCTTCGACGCGCTCGAGGCGCTGCTGGGCGACCAGGCCTATCGTCTGAGCTTCTGGGGCGTGGCGGCCGAGGAGATCAACTACCGGCGCTTCTTCGACATCAACGACCTGGCGGCGATCCGCATCGAGGAGCCGTCGGTGCTGGAGTTGGTGCACGCCAAGCCCTTCGAGCTGCTGCGCTCCGGCAAGGTCACCGGCCTGCGCATCGACCACGTCGACGGCCTGTTCGATCCGGCGCGCTACCTCGGCGACCTGCGGCGCACCGGCGATCTGCCGCCCTTCTACCTCGTCGTCGAGAAGATCCTCACCGGCGACGAGGAGCTGCCGGCCGACTGGCCGGTGCAGGGGACGACCGGCTACGACTTCCTCAACCAGGTGAACGCGCTCTTCGTCGACCCTGACGGGCTGCGCGCCCTGACGCGCGGCTACGAGCGCGCCACCGGCCCGCGCCCCGGCGGCTTCGCGGCGCTGGTCCACCGCACGAAGCGGCTGATCCTCGACGGCTCGCTGCCCAGCGAGCTTTACATCCTGGCGCGGCGGCTCGATCGGATCTCGGAGCAGCACCGCTGGTCGCGCGACTTCACCCTCAACAGCCTGCACGGGGCGCTGCGCGAGGTGATCGCGGGCTTCCCGGTCTACCGCAGCTACGTGCAGCCCGGGACGGTCGAGGTGAACGCCGCCGACAGCCGCTACATCCAGGCGGCGATCCGCGACGCCAAACGGCGCAACCAGACGATGAGCGCGTCGCTGTTCGACTTCATCGCCGACATCCTGCTGCTGCGCGATCCCGAGGGGATCTCGGACGCCGACCGCGTCGAGCGGCGCGAGCTGACGCTGCGGCTGCAGCAGCTGACCGGCCCGGTGATGGCCAAGGGGCTGGAGGACACCGCGTTCTATCGGTACTTCCCGCTGTCGTCGCTCAACGAGGTCGGCGGACACCCGAACCCGGTCGCGGGCGACGTCGACGGGTTCGGGCGCTGGTGCGTCGCGCGCGCCGCGCGCTGGCCCCACTCGATGTCGGCCAGCGCCACCCACGACACCAAGCGCGGTGAGGATGTGCGCGCGCGCCTGGCGGCGCTGTCCGAGATGCCGCACCGCTGGTCGCTGACGTTCCGGCGCTGGCGCCGCCTCAATCGCCCGCACCGGCGGCTGGTCGACGAAGCGCTGGTCCCCGACGCCAACGAGGAGTATCTCCTG
This sequence comes from uncultured Pseudomonadota bacterium, assembly GCA_963778795.1. Taxonomy (GTDB): domain Bacteria; phylum Myxococcota_A; class Polyangia; order Fen-1088; family Fen-1088; genus DASRQZ01. The sequence goes on from CAVZVU010000002.1 coordinate 605,949, forward strand.
TACCAGACGCTGCTGGGCGCGTGGCCGACCACGCCGCCCGACAGCGGCGGGGCCGAGCCCGGCCTCGGCGATTTCGTCGACCGCGTGAGCGCGTACATGAACAAGGCGATCAAGGAAGCCAAGCAGCACACGAGCTGGATGAACATCAACCACGGTTACGAGCGCGCCATCGACGAGTTCGTGCGCGCTGTGCTCGACCGCGAACGAAGTCAGCGGTTCATCGAAGAGCTCGAGGCCCTGCAGCGCCCGCTGGCGCGCGCCGGCGCGCTGACCTCGCTGTCGCAGCTGCTGCTCAAGATCACCGCGCCCGGCGTGCCCGATTTCTACCAGGGCACCGAGCTCGAGAGCCTGTCGCTGGTCGATCCCGACAACCGGCGGCCAGTCGACTACGGCAAGCGGCGCGCGTTGCTCGACGAGATCAAACGGCGCGAGGAGGAAGACCGCGGCGGCTTCATCCGCGCCGCGCTCGCGTCGCCGGGCGACGGCGCGCTCAAGATGTTCGTGATGCGCGCGGCGCTGCGCTTTCGCCGCGCGCGGCGTGCGCTCTTCGACGCGGGCGACTACCTGCCGCTGCCGGCCGAAGGGTCACGACGCCGGCATGTGATCGCGTTCGCGCGCCGCGCCCCGCGCATGCCGGACGCCCCGATCGATAATGATGCCTTGGGGGCCGCCGTCGTGATCACGGGGCGCCTTTACACCATCCTGACCCGACCCGACAGCGACGATGTCGCCGCGCCGCCCCCGGTCGGGGCGCCGGCCTGGCATGACACGTTCGTGACGCTGCCGCCGGAGCTGCCGCGCGGCGGCTACCGCGAGGTCCTGAGCGGCCGCCGGGTCGACGTCGATCCGCAGGGTCGGCTCGCGCTCAGCGAGGCCTGCGCCGATCTTCCGCTGGCGCTGCTGGAGCCGCTGGCGTGAGCTTTCGTCTGTCGCGAGGCGCCGAGGTGCGCCCCGGCGGCGGCGGCGTGCGCTTCAGCGTCTGGGCGCCGCGCTGCGAGCGTCTCGACCTGCGCCTGCTGGGCGCGCGCGAGCGGGTCGTCGCCATGTCGAGCAGCCGGCGTCAGGGCGGCGACGAGGGGGACGCCGACGCCGACGCTGACGCCGGCGCCGACGGGCCGGATGGGGACGGCGTCTTCGAGGTGGTCATCGATTCAGCCGACGCGGCGGCGGGCACCGATTACTTCTTCGTCGTGCCCGGGCGCGGGGACCGGCCCGATCCGACGTCGCGCCATCAACCGCACGGCCCGCACGGTCCGAGCCGGATCGTCGACCCGCGCGCCTTCGCCTGGGGCGACGGCGGCTGGCGCGGCCGCGCCGTCGCCGACTTCATCATCTACGAGCTGCACGTCGGCACCTTCACGCCCGCCGGGACCTTCGACGCCGCGATCGATCGGCTTCCGCATCTGGTGGCGCTGGGCGTGACCGCCGTCGAGCTGATGCCGGTCGCCGAGTTCCCGGGCACGCGCAACTGGGGCTATGACGGCGTGAACCTGTACGCGCCTCAATCGAGCTACGGCGGCCCCGACGGACTCAAGCGCCTGGTCGACGCCTGCCACCGCGAGGGGTTGGCGGTGATCCTCGACGTCGTCTACAACCACCTCGGGCCCGACGGCAACTACCTCGGCGACTTCGCCCCCTATTTCACGAGTCGCTACGGCACGCCCTGGGGCGAGGCGCTCAACTTCGACGGCGCCGACAGCGATCCGGTGCGTCGCTACTTCATCGACAACGCCCTCTACTGGCTGACCGAGATGCACGTCGATGCCCTGCGCCTCGACGCGATCCACGGCATCTACGACTTCGGCGCACGCCATCTGCTCGGCGAGATGAAGCGCGCCGTCGTCGCCGAGGAAGCTGCGGCCGGCTCCGATGCACGGCGGCGGCCGCGGCCGCTGGCGTTGATCGCCGAGAGCGACCTCAACGATCCGCGCATCGTCGAGCCGCGCGAAGTCGGCGGCTACGCGCTGGACGCGCAGTGGAGCGACGACTTTCACCACGCGGTGTTCGCGCTGCTCACCGGTCTGCTCACCGGTTCTGGGCGGCGCGGCTTCGCCCCCTACCTCGACGACTTCGGGCGACTCGACGATCTGCGCCAGGCGATCGCCGAGGGGTTTGTCTACGACGGCCGCTACTCGCGCCATCGCCGGCGGCGTCACGGGCGCCCTTCGACGGCGGTGCCGGGCGATCGCCTGGTGGTCTTTCTCGAGAACCACGACCAGATCGCCAACGGCGCGCGCGGCGCGCGGCTGGTGAACCTGGCGCCGCCCGACGCCTGCCGCGCCGCCGCGGCGCTGCTGCTGTGCGCGCCGAACATACCGCTGCTGTTCATGGGACAGGAGCTGGCGGCGTCGACGCCGTTCTTCTACTTCACCAGCCACGGTGATGCGGCGCTGGGCGAGGCGGTGAGCCGCGGGCGGCGCGCGGAGTTCGCGCATTTCGCCGACGCCGAGACGGTCGCCGCGTGGGCCGACCCGCAGGCCGAGGAGACCTTCCAGCGGTCGCGCATCGACTGGTCGTGCCTGGATCGTCCCGAGCACAGCGCGGCGCTCGCGCTCTACCGAGATCTGATCGCGCTGCGCCGCCGCACGCCCGCGCTGGCAAACGGCCGCAAGGATCTGACGCGCGTCCGCGGCGCCGAGGAACCGGACCGCTGGCTGACCGTCGAGCGACGCGCTGGCTCCGAACGACCCGCAAGATCCGAACGACCCGAAGCGCGCTCCGAGACCAGTGGCGGAGACTTCGCGCTCATCGCCGTCAACTTCGGTGGCACCGCGCGAGCGGTGCCATTCCCCGCGGCGCCGCCGCTGCGCCTCGCCCTGTTCACCGATGCGGCCGTCTACGGCGGCACGGCGCCGGCCCCGCCGCTGGAGCTCGACCTCGCCTCGCCCGGCTCGGTCGAGCTCCCTCCTCGAACAGCAGCCATCTACCTCGGCGTCACGACCTAGAACTCGAACCCGATGTGCGCGCCCAGTGACCAGCTGTCGAGCCGCTGGCTCGTGACGGCGCCCCCCCCGCTGGTCGACGACGTCGGGAAGTGCATCAGGTTGTCGTAGTAGGTCGCCCGGTAGGTGAAGCGCACGTCGACGAGGAATCCCCCCGAGCCCATGGTCAGCCCGGCGCCGTAGGGAACCTCGAGCACGTCGTCGACCTGAGAGACGTCGGAGTGGTTGTAGGCGGTCTGCGTGAGCTCGAAGCGCGACCACCCGAGCCCGACGAAACCAAACGGCTCGATGATCGACTGCCCGTCGATGACCGGGATGTTGAGGCGCAGCACCCCCTCGGCGCCATTGCTGACCAGCAGCGCGTCGTCATCGAGGCCGAGCGCGCGAATGTTGTGTACGCTGCCGACGTAGGCGGTCTCGAGGGCCAACACCTCACGCTGGCCGAAGATCAGGCGGGCGTCCCACGCGCCGCCGGTTCCGGTCATGTCCCGGATCGTCGGCGACGAAAAGTCACTGACACCGCCGCCGAACATCATGCCGACGCCCAGCTTGTAGTCGTCGGGTGAACGCACCCGGGGGCGATAGGTGGCGTGGCCCTGCGGCGCGAACGACGCCGGCGGCGGCGTCACCACCAGGTCGGTCGCCGAGCTGGCGCGGGGCGCGCTGGTCCCGGGCGTGCCGTAAGCCCAAAGCCCGATCGGGCGCGGCGCCACAGCGGCCGCCGCGGGCGCGGGCGCGGCGGCCGGCGCAGGCGCGGCGGCGGGCGCAGGCGCGGGCGCGGCGGCCGGCGTCGACGCCACCACCGCGGGCGCAACCGGTGCGGTCACGGTGACCGTCATCGCCGGGACGGCGGGAGCCGGCGGCGTGAGTGTCTCGACCGGCGACACCGCCGCCGTCGAAGCAGCAGCCGCGGCGACCTCCTGAGTTGGGACCACGGCAGGAGCCGGCATGACCGCAGGCGCGGCCGCGGGCGCCGGCGACGCTGCCACCGCAACCGTCGCGGCGACCACCGGAGCGTCCGCGGCGCGTGCCGCTCCAACCAATACCCACGAAGCGACCGACGAGGCGATCGCCGCCACCCAAACCTTTGTGCTGAACTTCATTGCTGCCTTCCTTTCCCAACCTTCTCGAACACGGCGCGCGCCGGGGACTAGCCCGTATGCCCGCGCTTCAGACCTCATCGTTCAACACTGGCCATCGCACTCGTGCTCACAAGGTCGCTCACAAGGGCGACGACGAGGCGTGCGCGGCGGCTGCGGCGTTACGCGCGACGCTTCGATTTTTCTAGGTGAAGACCCTCGGGTTCCGCTAGCATGCCGCTCGCGTGAAACGGCCTGTGCTGGCGTTCCTCTCGCTTCCTTTGTTGCTCTCGTTCGTCGTGGGTTGTGCCGACGAGTCTGCCGGCGGCGCCGGTTTGACGTTCGACGCGTGCGCGCCGTTGGTCATCGACGCCGGAACGTCGCTGACCGCCGTGCAAGCGCAAGGCATCGCCGACGCCCTGGCGATGTGGAATCAATCGGCCGGCACGCTGCTGACCACCACCGGAGCGAGCGCGGCCGACGACTCAACGCTAGCGACGCCAGCGACGCCAGCGACGCCGGTGGTGCCGCTGGTGTTCCAGGCCGCCGCCCCACCCTTCCACGGTTTCTACGACAACCATGTCGGGATGGTCTTCATCAACGATGACCTGACCGACGTCGATGCGCTTCACATCACCACCGCACACGAGATCGGACACGTCTTTGGGCTGCCGCACGTCAGCCGTGACGTCCGCGCGTCGCTGATGAACAGCGGTAACACGACCGTCGGAATCACCCCCGAGGACGTTGACGCGCTGGCCGCCCTCTGGGGCCGTTGCCCGCAGTGACCGTCTCCCCGAACGATCGTCTCGCGCTCGCCTGAGGCGATCCCAGAACCGGGAGGGTGGTCACCGGCGGCGGCTCCCGGGGCCAACGTACCCGACGTCTCCTCCTACCCGACGTTCTACCCGGCGTCCCCTCTTCCCAGTGCCCTCCTACCAGTAGACGACGCCACCGCGCCCGACAGGACGCGGCCCTGGGGAAGGGACCCCGCAGGACCATCTCGAAAACGGCTTGAGGAACTGATACTGTGAGGTGTCTCAGTTTCTGCGCCTCTTCACCAAGGAACCCCATGGTCGAACATCTCGCGCACGACCTCGGCAGCCTCCGACACGGTGCCCATCTCTGCCTGCCGTACGATGACCTCGATGAACGGAACCAGGCGGTCATCCCATTCATCGCCGAGGGGTTGGCGCGCGGAGAGCGCTGCGTGTACCTCATCGATACCGACCAGCGAGAGTCGCTGCTGGGCGCGCTGTCTGGCGCCGGTGTGAACGCGAGCCGCGCGCTCGACCGCGGCGCGCTGTGGCTGCGGACGCCCGAGGAGACCTACTTTCGCAGCGGCAAGTTCGATCCCGACGACACCCTCGCGCTCGCCGACGAGCTGATCGCGGGCGCGCTCGGCGACGGGTTCTCGGGCGTGCGCGGCAGCGGCGAGATCGATTCTTCGGAAAAGCACGGCGTCCCCTGGGAGCAGATCTTCGCGTACGAGGTGCGCTTCAACGAGCGCTTCGCCCGGCGCCCCATCGTGGCGATGTGCCGGTACCACCGTGCCGTCTCTCCCGCATCGACGATCGCCGGCGCGCTGCGCACTCACCCGACCGCGATCGTCAATGGCCGCCTCTGCCACAACTCGTACTATGAACGGCCCGAGGTCGCTCTGGCCGGCGACGCCGAGCGCGTCGAGTGGATGTTGCGCCAGCTGCGGCGCTCGTCGGCGAGCGACCTGCGCGCCCTGGCGATGACCCGCAGCCTGGCCCGCGAGACGTCGCGCCTGTCGGCCGAGAATCAGACACGCGCCCACACCGAGGAGGAGCTCGAGCGCGCGCTCCGCCTGCGCGATCGCTTCCTCGCGGAGCTGACGCATGAGCTGGCTGCGCCGGTCGCCGGGCTGTCGGCCGAGATCGAGGCGCTCGCAGGCGCGACGCCCGGGGACCGTCAGGGTCAAGGTCACGACGATCGGACCGCCTCCGCGGCCCTGGTGAAGCACCTCAAGCGGCTGGGCGCGGTCGTCGAGCAGCTGAAGGAAGTCTCGCGCATCACCAACCGTCAGGGGGTGCTGCCGCCCGAGGACGTCGATCTCGTCGACGTCGCGCGACAGGTGGTGCTGCGCAACCGCGATCGCCTGGCGGCCCTCGGCCCGGGCGCCACGTTTCGAACCGAGGCCCGCATCCAAGGACGCTGGGATCGCCGGCGGCTCGAGCAGCTCATCACCAACCTCGTGCTCAGCGCCGCTCAGCTTGGCGCGGGCCAGCCGGTCGATCTCGAGCTCGCGAGCGACGCCGGGCTGGCGCTCATCTCCGTGCGTTACCGGGGAACGGCCGACGCGTCCGACGACGAAGCCAACCTCCTCGATCGCGCCGCGCGCCCAAGGACCGAAGACCGTCGCGAAGACCGTCACGAAGACCGTCACGAAAACAGCGGGCGGGTGGGCTTGTGGGTGGCGCGAGAGATCGCGAGTGCCTTCGGCGGCACCCTGCGCCTGCCCGGCTGCGGCGGCGACGGGACCGCGGTCGTGACCGTCGAGCTTCCGCGCTCCGGCCGGCCGTCGAGGCTCCAGCCGCCCCGCTCTCGCCCGTCGCGGTCCTGACAGCGCGACCACAACCGACACGGCGACCGACACCGCCTCCGACACACAGACGTGCGACCGCGACCGTGCGCTCACGTCTGGCGCGCGGCTCACGTCTATCGAAGAGACGCTACGCATGATATTGTGCCAGGGTGGGTCCCCGGCTAAAGGACGCCGACATCGCCGATCGAATCCAGGCGGCCGTGTTGACGCGGATCGAGTCGGACGATCTGGTGCTGCCCACCATGCCGGTCGTGGTCTCGAAGTGCCTGGGTCTGCTCGACAACCCCGACCTGTCGCTGCGTGACGTCGCCCAGGTCATCGAGACCGACCCGCTGATCGCCGCGCGCGTCGTGCGACTGGCCAACGTCGCCTCGCGCGCGCCCAGCTCACCGATTCGATCGATCACCGACTGCGTGACCCGCCTCGGCGCTGCGGAGCTGCAGGTCTTCCTGATCGAAACTGCCGCGCGCCAGATGTTCGAGTCGACCGATCGTCACATCGCGCAGATCTGCCGCGCCCTGTGGACGCACTCGCTCGCGGTGGCGATCCTCACGCGCGACCTCATCCATGGCGCGCGCCAGAAGGCGTCGCGCGCCGACGAGGGCTACCTCGCCGGGCTGCTGCACGACATCGGCAAGCCGGTCGTGGCGACGATGCTGCTGGAGTCAGAGAAGCGGCTGCGCGGGACGCACACCCGCAGCTGGCTGATGCCGGCCGCGTGGCTGCGGATCATCTCGGACAGCCACCGCCGCATCGGCGTCGCGGTCGCGGAGAAGTGGCAGCTGCCGGCGACCGTCAGCAGCAGCATCCGCGACGCCGGTCAGTACGATCCGGGCGAGCCGCACGCGCTCGCCAACGCCGTTCGCCTGGCCAACGCCATCACCAAGGTCGAGGGCGTCTACGTCGGCGCCATGGACGAGGCCGAGACGACGTCGATCGTGGCCACCGGGCGCATGTTGTTCGGCGTCGACGACAGCCAGCTCAAGTACCTCACCACTTTTCTCAGGGAGCGCGTGAACGAGCGCCTCGCCTGAGGCGACCACGCCCGCCGTTCTGCTGCCGTGCCACTACCCGGAGCTCTCGACAGGTTTGAGCTGCAACGCCAGGTCGGATCCGGCGGCACGGCGACCGTCTATCGCGCGCTCGACCGACAGACCGGCGCGCTGGTCGCGCTCAAGATCCTCCACGGCCGCAGCAGCGAGCAGACCGGACGCTTCGGGCAAGAGGCCGAGGTGCTGGCGGAGCTCAGCCATCCGGCGGTCGTGCGCTACGTCGCCCACGGGTCGACGCCGGTCGGCGAGCACTATCTGGCGATGGAGTGGCTCGAGGGCGAGAACCTGTCCGATCGCCTCGCGGGCGGCGCGCTCACCATCCGCGAGAGCGTCGACCTGGGCCGCCGGGTCGCCGACGCGCTCGGCGAGCGCGCACCGGCGCGGCATCGTCCACCGCGACATCAAGCCGAGCAATCTCTTCCTGCCGAACGGCCGCCTCGAGGAGGCGAAGCTGCTCGACTTCGGCCTCGCGCGCCGCCTGTTCGATCCGCGCCGCATCACCGAGGCGGGCGGTATCATGGGTACGCCGATGTACATGGCGCCCGAGCAGGCGCGCGGCGAGGCCGACATCGACGCGCGCGCCGACATCTTCGCGCTCGGCTGCGTGATGTTCGAGTGCCTGACCGGCCAGCCGCCGTTCACCGGCCCGACGGCGATGGCGGTGCTGGCCAAGATCTGCCTCGACGAATCGCTGGCGATCCGCGAGCTGTGCCCCGGGCTGCCCGCCGACCTCGAGGCGACGCTCACCACCATGCTGGCGAAGGAGCGCGACGCGCGCCCGCGCGACGCCACCTCGGTCGAGGCCGACCTGACCGCGATCAGCCAGCGCCTCGACCGCGCGGCGCGCGATTCGTCGGGGGCGGCGGCGACCGGCACGGTGCGCCTGGCGCGCGACACGCTGACGACCGGCGAGCAGCGGGTGATCTGCGTCGTGCTGGTGACGCGCCCGCGGCCGCGGCCCGAGCTGTCGTTACCCGAGCCCGAGGCGCGCGCCGCCGAGCCCGAGTCGCGGCGCGCCGCCGAGACGGTCGTGCTGGCGGCCAATCGCTCGTTCGACGAGGCCGACTTCGAAGGGTTGCGCGCGACGCTGGTGCCCTACGGCGCGCGCGTCGATCGGCTGCTCGACGGCTCGATGGTCGTGACCCTGGCCGGCCGCGGCGCGCCCACCGATCAGGCAGCGCACGCCGCGCGCTGCGCGCTGCGGCTGCGCGCCACGCTGCCCGAGGTGGCGATGACGGTCAGCACCGGCCGCGCCGTGATCTTCGGCCAGCTACCGGTCGGCAACGTGATCGACCGCGGCGCCGAGCTGCTGCGCGGCGAGCCGGGCGGCAAGATCCGCCTCGACGCGGTGACCGCGGATCTGCTGGGGACGCGCTTCGAGGTCGAGGCCATCCCCGACGGCGACCGCCGCTACCTGGTCGGCGAGCACGGCCGCGACGACGTCCCGCGCACGCTGCTGGGCAAGGCCACGGTCTGCGTGGGGCGCGACCGCGAGCTGACGCTGCTGGAGGGGACCTTCGACGAGTGCGTCGACGAGCCGGTGGCGCGCGCGGTGCTGGTGACCGCGCCGGCGGGCGGCGGCAAGTCGCGCCTGCGCCACGAGTTCGTCGACCGGCTGCGCCGCAAGCACCCTGGCATCGAGATCCTGGTCGGCCGCGGCGACGCGATCGCCGCCGGCTCGCCCTTCGGCCTGCTGGCGCCGGCGCTGCGCGAGGCGGCCGGGATGGCCAGCGGCGACACCGGCGAGCTGCGCCGGCAGAAGGTGCGCGCGCTGGTGACGCGCAACCTGCGCGCCCACCCGAGCCCGTCGACCTGGGAGTTCCTGGGCGAGCTGACCGGCATCCCTTTCGACGACGAGGCCAGCCCCGAGCTGCACGCCGCGCGCCGCGATCCGCGGCTGATGGGCGACCGCCTGCGCGGCGCCTGGCTCGAATGGCTGGCCGGCGAGTGCGCGCGCCACCCGGTGCTGCTGGTGCTGGAGGACATCCACTGGGGCGACCGGTCGAGCTTGCAGCTGGTCGACACGGCGCTGCGCGCGCTGCGCGAGCAGCCGCTGATGGTGCTGGCGTTCGCGCGCCCCGAGGTCGACGAGCAGTTCCCCAACCTGTGGGGCGAGCGCGATCTGCAGCGGGTCACGCTGCGCGCGCTGACCCGCAAGGCCTGCCAGAACCTGGCGCAGCAGGTGCTGGGCGAGGGGCTGGCGCCGGCGATCCAGGACTGGCTGGTCGAGCGCGCCGACGGCAACCCGTTCTACCTCGAAGAGCTCATCCGTGAGGTCGCGTCGGGGGCGCGATCGTCGCTGCCCGAGACGGTGGTCGGCATGGTGCAGGCGCGCCTCGACACCCTCGGCACCGATGCCAAGCGCGTGCTGCGCGCGGCGAGCGTCTTCGGCATCGGCTTTCGGCGCGACGACGTCTCGGCCCTGATCAGCGACCGCGATCGCGCGGCGCTCGACGCGGCGCTCGAGGCGCTGGTCTCGCGCGAGGTGATCCTGCCCGACGGCCCCGACGACTATGTGTTTCGCCACGCGCTGCTGCGCGAGGCGGCCTACGCGATGCTCACCGAGGGGGATCGCGGGCTCGGCCACCTGCTGGCGGGCGAGTGGCTCGAGAAGGGGGAGGTCCGCGACCCGCTGATCCTCGTCGAGCACTTCGAGCGCGGCGGCGATCGCCGGCGCGCCGCGCGCTGGTGCCGGCAGGCGGCCGAGGAGGCGCTGGCGCGCGATGACCTGCCAGGGGCGATCGCGCTCGGCCGCCGCGGCGTCGCGCTGGATGCCACCGGCGCCCTGCGCGCCGGGCTGCGCCTGTGCGAGGCTCAAGCGCACTTCTGGCGCGGCGAGTACGCGCTGGGCGAAGAGACGGCGCGCGACGGTATCGCCAGCGGCGCCGAGGGAGACGCGCAGTGGTTCGAGTGCGTCGGTGAGCTGGTCGGCGCGCTTGGGCAGCAGGGGCGGTACGGGGAGGTGGCGACGTGGGCCGGGACGGTCGAAAAGGCGAGCCCGCACGAGGGGGCGGCGCTGGCGCAGGTCGCGTGCCTGATCCGCGCCGCCGGCTACCTGCTGCCGGCGGGCGACGAGCAGGCGACCGAAGCGATCCTCGGCCGCGTCGAGGCGATCCTCGGCCGCGCCGGAACCATCGACAGCGGCATCGCGCGCGCCGAGCCGGAGCTGGCGGCGCGCTACCAGGCGGTGCAGGCGCTGCGCCGGCTGCACGACGGCGACCAGGTGGGCGCGATCGATCTGCTGCAGGTCGCGCTGGCCTCGGCCAGCGTCACCGGTGACGTCGGGACGATGTGCGAGCTGCGGGTCAGCCTGGCGTCGGTCTGGGCCGACCTCGGCCAGTTCGAGACCGCCGAGGCGCTGCTGCGCCAGACCCTGGAGCAGGCGCAGACCATCGAGCTGCACTACATCACGACCGCCGTGCTCATCAACCTCGGCCCCGTGCTGACCCACGCCGGCCGCCTCGGCGAGGCGCGCCGGATCGCGATGCAGGCGCTGAACTTCGCGCGCAAGCAGGGGGACCTGCGCGGCGAGGGGGCGGCGCAGCTGTTCCTGTCGACGATCAGCTTCGTGGCCGGCGAGCACCAGGGGTCGGAGCAGCGGGCGCGCCGGGCCGCCGAGATCGGCTCCCCGTCCCAGCGACCGAGCGCGCTGGCGGCGGTGGCGCGCGCGCTGCTGGCCCAGGATCGCCCCGCCGAGGCGCTGGAGCAGGCGCGCGCCGCGGCGGCCGAGCTGGCGGCGCGCGCGACCAGCGGTCACGTCGAACGGTACGAGTCGCTGGTGCACCTGGTGCTGGCCGAGGCGCTGGCCGCCAACGGCGAGCGCGCCGACGCGCGCGCGACGCTGGCGGCGGCGGCGGCGCGCCTGCAGGCGCGCGCGGCCGAGCTCGGCAACGCGGACTGGCGGCGCAGCTTCCTGGGCAAGGTCCCCGACAACGCCCGGACCCTGGTCCTGGCGCGCGAATGGGGCATCGCCGACGCGGACGGTCGCCCGGCCCCCGCCCACGGAGACCGCCCGACGCCCGGATGACCGGCCGGCTGAGCTCCTTCGCCGAGCCTCGCACGGAAACACCGACGCTGCTCCCGGTCAGCGGCGCGTGACCGGCGTCGCGCTTGGCGCGCCCCGCCAAACGACCACCGGAGCCGGGCCTCGAGGCCTACATCTCGCACGTGGCAGTTGCAGGAACTCGAAAGCCGGGATATTGCCTTAAGGGCAATGCACATCCTCGTGAATACAGGCGGTGGCGACGCTCCGGGGCTCAACGCCGTGATTCGCGCCGTGACGCTGTCGGCCTTGCGCCGGGGCTGGAAGGTGACCGGCATCAAGCGGGGCTACCATGGCCTGCTGGCTGACGAGAAGGATGGCCTGGTCGAGCTGACGCGCGAGAAGGTGCGCGGGATCGCCCACCTCGGCGGAACGATCCTGGGCACCGTCAACAAGGGGCACCCGTTCGAGTTCCTGGTCGATGCGCGACGGGAAGACAGGTCACGACCGACATCTCCGACGACATCGTGCGCCGCTTCCACGAGCTGAAGGCCGACGCGCTGATCGCGATCGGCGGCGACGGCGGGCTGCGCATCGCCAGCCGCTTCGGAAAGAAGGGGATCCCGATCATCGGCGTCCCCAAGACCATCGACAACGATCTCAGCTGTACGCAGGCGACCTTCGGATTCGACACCGCGGTGACCGTCGCCACCGAGGCGATCGACCGCCTGCACACCACCGCCGAATCGCACGAGCGCATCATGGTGGTCGAGGTCATGGGCCGCTACGCCGGCTGGATCGCGATGCACGCCGGCGTCGCCGGCAACGCCCACGTGATCCTGATGCCCGAGATCCCCTACGACATCGACAAGGTCGTCGAGCACATCAAGGCCCGCTACGGCGTTCGGACGGCGCTACTGCATCGTCGTGGTCGCCGAAGGGGCCAAGCCCAAGGACGGCGACATCAGCATCCTCGGCACCGAGCTCGGGCGCGAGGTGCGCCTCGGCGGCATCGCCGAGAAGATCGGCACCTACCTGGGCGAGCGCACCGGCTTCGAGGTGCGGTCGCTGGTGCTCGGTCACATCCAGCGCGGCGGCAGCCCGACCCATCGCGACCGCCTGCTGGCGCTGCGCTTCGGCGCGGCCGCCGTGCGCATGGTCGAACAGGGCAAGTTCGGCCACATCGTGGCCTACCACCCACCGCACATGGTGCCGGTCCTCATCGAGGACGCCATCCGAGTCATGAAGACCGTCCCGCTCGACTCCGACACGGTCCAGACCGCCCGCGACCTCGGCATCTGCCTCGGCGACTGATCGTTCTCCGTTCAGTTAAGCGGGGCACCGAGAAGCAAAGGGCGCGGGTCCTGCCCTGCGTGGGTCCTCCCAAATGGGATCGGACCGCGGGAGCAGCCTGGCTTGCGGTGGCAACTCCCGATCGTTGCTCATCGGAATCAGTCGCGCAGGGCACGACACGCCGCGGTCCGATCCCATTTGGGTCCCCCCACTCCGGTCACCCGCGCCCTTCGCTTCTCGGTGCTCTCAACAAGCTCGCTTGCGACACACGGGAACGATCCCGCCCCGGACGAGCCGAGAGCGTGCTCATTGAGAGCGGGGACCGATGAAGGCGCGGGTGGCACGGGGTGGGGGGGGCCCCCGATGCGGTCAGATGGCGGCGTGTCGTGCCCTGCGCGACCGATTCCGATGACCGGCGATCGGGAGTTGCCACAACAAGCCAGGCTGCTCCCGCCATCTGATCGCAGCGGGGAGGACCCCACCCCGTGACAGGACCCGCGCCTTCGTCGGTCCCCGCCCCGCTTTGAACCCATAGACCAGGCCTAAGGTTGGCCTAGCCCTCCCGCGGCGCGAAGCCGCACTAGACAAGTGTCTTCTGGCGCGACGGTCCGCTCGGCGTTATACCTCCGCCCGATAGATCCCCCCAGCCACGCAAGGAGGAGTCGCCATGAGCATCCATCTGGGCAGCATCGCCCCCGATTTCACCCAGGAGTCGACCGAGGGCACGATTCAAGTTCCACGACTGGATCGGCGACAAGTGGGCCGTCCTCTTCTCGCACCCCAAGGACTTCACGCCGGTCTGCACGACCGAGCTCGGCACGGTCGCCAAGATCAAGTCCGAGTTCGACAAGCGCAACGTCAAGGTCATCGCGGTCAGCGTCGACGACGTCGACTCACACGACGTTGGATCGGCGACATCGAGGAGACCCAGAAGACCAAGATGAACTTCCCGATCCTCGGCGACGCCGATCGCAAGGTCTCGAAGCTCTACGAGATGATCCACCCCGAGGCGAACGACACGCTCACCGTGCGTTCGGTGTTCGTCATCGACCCCAAGAAGAAGGTCCGGCTGATGCTCACCTACCCGGCCAGCACCGGGCGCAACTTCGACGAGATCCTGCGCGTGATCGACTCGCTGCAGCTCACCGACAACTACTCGGTCGCGACCCCGGCCAACTGGAAGGACGGCGGCGACTGCGTGATCGTCCCCTCGCTGCAGGATCCCGAGGTCCTGAAGCAGAAGTTTCCCAAGGGGTGGAACGCCGTCCGCCCCTACCTGCGCATGACGCCGCAGCCGAACCGCTGATCGCCCGCGGATTTCGCCCGCACGCGGGGGGCAACTCCGGGGACAGTCCGGGGACAAGTCCGGGGATACGTCCGGGGATACGTCCGCGAATGAGTCTGGGAATAACCGCCTCATCGACCGTTTGCCTTTCCGTGACGTAGGGGAAACGGGTCGATGAGCGCGGCGCAATCGCATTTGGGTTATCATCGTCGGCACGTTTCCGGACGACGACTGCCCATGAGCCCGACCACCGCCGAAAACGATCCGCTCCTTCATCGGGTCATCGCCGGCAACTTCCGCATCGAGAAGCTGCTTGGCAGCGGCGCGATGGGCAACGTCTACAAGGCCGAGCAGCTGTCGCTGGGCAAGGCCGGTCGCGGTCAAGGTGCTGCACGCGCACCTGATGGGCGACGACAAGCTGGTGCTGCGCTTCAAGCGCGAGGCGAAGAGCGCCTCGCTGCTGAACCACCCGAACTCGATCCAGATCATCGACTCGGGCCAGGACAAGGACGGCACGCTCTACATCGCGATGGAGCTGCTGGCGGGGCGCGATCTGGCGCAGGTGATCCGCGACGACTTCCCGCTGCCGCTGCCGCGCATCGTGCGCATCATGTCGCAGGTCCTGTCGGCGCTGGACGAGGCGCACGCCCAGGGGGTGATCCACCGCGACCTCAAGCCGAGCAACATCATGCTGATCGAGCGGCGCGGCGAGACCGACTTCGTCAAGGTGTGCGACTTCGGCATCGCCAAGGCGGCGCAGAACGAAAAGGACGATCGCGAGAACATGCTGACGATCCAGGGCCTGGTCTGCGGCACGCCCGAGTACATGGCGCCCGAGCAGGCGCGCGGCGAGCCGCTCGACGGCCGCGCCGACCTTTACGCGGCGGCGGTGATCCTGTTCCAGATGGTGACCGGCGACATCCCGTTCAAGGGCGACACGCCGATGGCGATCGTCAGCCGTCATCTGGTCGAAGCGCCCGCGACGCCCAGCCGCCGGCGCAGCGACGTGCCGATCCCGGCCGGCGCTGGACGCTCTGATCCTCAAGGGGATGGAGAAGAGCCGCGAGCTGCGCTTCCCGACGGCGCTGGCGTTTCGCGAGGCGCTGGAGGAGATCGCGCCCGCCGACGCCGGCCGCTCGTCGTCGACGTCGCACCAGCGCGCGCAGATGCCGACCAAGCAGATCAGCGGCGCCGGCGGGACCGCGGTGGTGCCGAGCTCGGATCCCGCCAACCACTTCGGCGTCACCACCCAGATGCCGCGCCGCTCGAAACGGACCCCGCTGGCGTTCGGATTCGGGCTGGTGCTGGCCGGGGCCGCGGTGCTGGCGCTGCGCACGCAAAATATCGCCAAGGCCCCGTCGCTGCCGGCCGAGGCGTCGGTGGTCAATCCGATGACGCCCGCGCCGCCGCCACCGGCCGCGCCCGCCGCCCAGACGACGCCGGCGGCCGCCGAATCGCCTGCTCCCGCCGCCGTCGCGGCGGCCGACAACGAACCCGCGCTGGCGCCACGCGCAGCGGAAGCCGCCGCCGCCCCGCGCCCGGCGGTCGCCGCGACCCACGCTCCGGTCGCGCCCAAACCAGCGCACAAACCGCGCAAGAACAACGACCACCCGGCGCCCGGCGAGACCACCAACGCGCCGTCGGCGTCGCCCGAAGGCAGCGCGCCGGCCGCACCCGCCGTCGGCCTGGCGGCGTCAGCGCCGCTGGCGCCGCCGCCCGAGGAGCGGACCGCCCCCGCCCAGCGCGGCGCGCGCGAGGCCCTGACCGAGGGGGAAAAGTTGCTGGGACAGGGCGAAGTGCGCGACGCTTGCGCGCGCGGCGAGGAGGCCAAGCACCTGAACCCGAAGCTCGTGGCCGCCTACAAGTTCCTGGGCAAGTGCTACATGCGCGCCGGAAACGCCAACCAAGCCAATGACAACTACCGCAAGTATCTCGAGCTGTCCCCCAACGCGCCGGACGCCATGTTCGTCAAGAGCATGATCAAGTGAGGCGGCTCATCGCGACGCTGGCCCCGGCGCTGGCGCTGTCATTGTCGGTGGGCGCCTGCCGGGTCGACGACAAGGAGTTCCAGAGCCGGGTCTTCCGCTGCGACACCAGCGCGGCCGATCCGCTGTGCGGCACCGACGCCGACGGGCACCCGATGCAGTGCTTCGCGGCCCGGCAGATCGGCGCCACCGACTTTTGCGCCCAGAAATGCGGCGACCTGCCGATGTCGCTGCCCGACGAAGGGGCGGTCTGCGTTCAGGGGAACGCGAAGCTGCGCGCCTGCAATCCCGAGGACGACCAGGACCCGGCCCACCCGGGCGGCGCCTGCGATCGCCCGGAGTTCGGCTGCCTGCGCACCGACGTCCTGCCGCCGGCCGCTGGCGGCCAAGACGAGGGCGTCTGCATCACCATGAAGACCTGCACCATCGACAAGGACTGCCACGATCCGGTGCGCTCGGTGTGCGCGGCCACGTTCCTCCGCGAGCTCTACACCGGGAACAAGACGCTGCACGCTGACAACCTCTATTGCTTGCAGGAGGGCTGTGACGAGACCGGCACCTCGTGCTCGCCGGGCGAGTCCTGCCTGCGCAAGGTGATCCCTGCCGGCGCCAATCCGCCCGACATCTGCGTCCCCAACTGCGACTCGCAGGGGCGCTGCCCGCCCGAACCACTTCTGCCTGCGGGAGATCTCCGGTCCGGCCAACCCCGCGGTCTGCATCCCCGGCCTGCTCGGGTTCGTGTGCAACACCGACGTCGACTGCCTGGTCGGCACCTGCCTGGACGACGGCGGCACCGGCCCCGACAATGGCGACAACCTGCACCTGTGCACCACCACCTGCGCCAGCGACGACGACTGCAGCAAGTTCGACAGCGCGCAGGGTTTGTTCGTGTGCAACACCGAGACCCCGCCCCATCACTGCGCCACGCCCAACGCCTACCGCGGCGCCTCGTGCAACACCGACGCCGACTGCGTCCGGGACCGCGACTCGCACTGCATGCGCTCGTCCCCGACCGACAAACAGGGGACCTGCCTGCACGCCTGCGACAGCACCGGCGGCTGCTTGCCGCGCGGCGGGATCAACCAGACCTGCCTGCCGCTGCTGTCGTCGCAGGGTCCGCTGCCGATCTGCCTGCCCGGGATCTTCGGGTATCCCTGTCAGGGCGACAACAACTGCGTCGGCGGTCTCTCCTGCCGCGGCGCCGGTCCGTCGCCAACCAGTTCTGCACGACCCTGTGCCAGAACGACGGCGACTGCGCCAACAATCGCTGGGCGGTCGGCAGCTGGTGCGGCTCGCCCGATGCGCCGATCTGCATCCCGCCCCTCGCCCGGATTCGGGCGTGCGACCCGCGACGCCATGTGCGATTCGGGGGTCTGCGACCAGATGACTCACAAATGCGCGCCGGCCAAGTCATGAAAACACCCGTCGACAGGCAGACTCCCCTCGGTCGCCCTCATCGTCCTGTCGTCGGCGTCCGCGTCGGCGTGGGCGCGCTGCCCGCGGCCCCGGCCGCCGCCGAGAAGCAAGCGGTGCTGGTGCTTGGCACCGTCGAGAAGGACGCCGAGCTGGCCGACAACCTCACCGAGCTGATCATCGCGCGCGTCGCCCAGCGCGGCGGCACCGAGATCGCCGGCAAGGAGGAGTTCCGCGCGCGGCTCGGCGTGGAGAACGAGCGGCGCGCGCAGGCCTGCCTGGACGACATCGCCTGCCTCGGGCGCGCGGCGGTGTCGCTGGGCGTGCGCCGCATCGTCGCCGGCAGCGTCGGCACGCGCGGCAAGCAGTACCTGTTCAACCTCAACCTCGACAACGTCGAGACCGGCAAGGTCGAGAACCGGGTGTTCCGTCTGGTCGAGGGCGGGGTCGAGGATCTGATCCGCGCCGTGCAGGAAGGGACCGACGAGCTGTTCCGCCCGCACGTCGATCCGGGGAAGATCCAGATCGCGTCGATGCCCGCCGGCGCGCGGGTCTCGATCGACAACGCCTACCTCGGCGTCACCCCGCTGATCTCGGGGACGTTGCTGGCGGGCAAGCACAACGTCCGGGTCGAAGCCGACGGCCGCTTCCCCTGGACCTCGAAGGTCGAGGTGCTGCCGGCTCAGGAGCTGCAGATCAAGCTGACGACCGACAACCTGCCCGAGCGGCGGCGCTGGCCGGCCTACGTCGCCTACGGTTCGACCACGGCATCGGTGCTGTCGTTCGCCGCGGGCGGGTTCCTGGGCGTGCTGTCGCAGGTTCAGCCGACTGGAAACGACCGCGCCGCCGCGCAGCAGGACGAGCGCCAGAAGGTGAGCTTCGCGCGCGCCGCCAACATCTCGTTCGGCGCCGGCGCATTTTTCGCGGTCGTAGCGCTGTATCACCTATTACGTTATAGCGACGACATTTTTGGGCGTACCGAGAAGTACGACGAAGCCCCCTAACGGCAAAGGTTACCGTCCGTCGAACGGCTAAGACGGATTGCTACCCACTGGTAACTCGATCAAATCGTGGCCAGCATAAGTGAGGAGCCATCAAGGGGTCGGCCCTGGGAGGGCTGTGGCATGGGGCTTGCTCATCAGAAGGCCATGCTCAGCACTGCGCGTATCCCAAAGAATCCCGCGAGCCCGGCCCGCGACAACTCCGGCGGCGAGCGACCCCGCAAGGTCTCCGGGAACAAACGGACCGCCGCCGCCCTTCACAGCGTCGAACGCGCCGCCGCGGCCGGCGCCGCGAAGGATGACGAGGAGGCGGAAGCTCCAGACCTGGACGCCGCCGCCGACGTCACCGAGGTGGGCGACGACCTGGCGATCGGGGATCGGCCTAGCCCTGAGGCGGGCGATGACGCCGGCGACGACAGCATCGCTCACGTCGCCGACGTGGTCGGCGTGGCGGCTGATGCCGAGGCCGATGGGGACGAGTCGCCCGACGGAGCGCCGGCCCACATCATCGACGTCGGCGTCACCCGCGGCGCCGCCACCGGCCTCAGCGACCACTCGACCATCGGCGCTTATCTGCACGAGCTGCGTCGCTATCCGCTGATGACCCGAGAGGAAGAGCACGACACCGCGGTCCAGTTCACCAACACCGCTGATTCCCGGCTGGCGGCGCGGCTCATCACCGCGAATCTGCGGCTGGTCGTGAAGATCGCCCAGGAGTATCGGCGCGCCCACCGCAACGTGCTGGATCTGATCCAGGAAGGGAACATCGGCCTCATCCACGCGGTCCAGAAGTACGACCCGTACCGGGGCGTGAAGCTGTCGTCGTACGCCTCCTGGTGGATCCGCGCGTACATCCTGAAGTTCATCCTGGCCAACTGGCGGCTGGTCAAGGTCGGGACGACCCAGGCCCAGCGCAAGCTGTTCTTCAACCTGCGCAAGGAGCGCGAGAAGCTGGAGAAGCAGGGCTTCGAGGTCGAGGCCAAGCACCTGGCGGCGGCGCTGGACGTCACCGAGCAGGAGGTCATCGACATGGAGCGGCGGTTGACCGCCTCCGAGACGTCGCTCGACGCGCCGATGCGCTCCGACGAGCAGGGCGAGCGCCCACAGGGCGACTTCGTACGGGCGTCGCCGCAGATGCGGCCCGACAATCAGGTCGAGTCGGGCGAGTTCAGCGAGATCCTCAGGGCCAAGCTGCACCGGTTCGGCAGCACGCTGCGCGACCGCGATCTCGAGATCTTCCGCGACCGCCTGCTCAACGACGAGCCGGCCACGCTGGTGCAGATCGCCGAGAAGTTCGGGGTCACGCGCGAGCGGGTGCGGCAGATCGAGGAGCGGCTGAAGAAGCGGCTGCGTCAGTACCTGGAGACCGAGCTGGGCGACGCCGTCGAGATCAACGATAGCGCCGAGTAAGCGGGGCGGCGCAACCGGCGCTTCTCACCTGCGTAAGGAACGACGCCACGACGCCACAGGCCGGATTTCAGAATCCGGACGGTGGCGTCCTGGCGTCCTGGCGTTGCTCGACCGGGCTACTTGCAGCCCGGGCCCATGAAGGGGACGGTCAGCGTCCCGGTGGTGCGCGTGCCGGAGCCGATCGACACCGTCGTGCTCCCCAGCTCCGATCTGGCAGGCGGCGTTGCTCTCCGGGTATTCGAACAGCTTCAGCGTGAAGGTCAGATTGCCCGAATCGGCAAAGGTGGAGTACTCGAACATCCCCATGTCTAGCGTGGCCGGGCTGGTGGTCTTGCACAGCCCCGCGTCGAGCGGGAAGTCATCGGTCGCCGCACCGGTCACGAACATGTGGCAGACCTCGATGCTGGCTGATGGTCACGGTGTTGAAGCCGCTGCCCAGCTTGATATCGAGGTCGATGTAGCTGTAGTTGCTGCAGGCCTGCGTGGCCACCGCCAGCGGCAACAGCGCCAAAAGAGGAAGCAGGCGAGGAAAGCGGCACGCGCGCTTCATCGGCCTTCCCCCTGACAACCGAGCCGATAGTCCGGCGGACAGGGCGCGACGTCACCGCCATTGACCGAGTGAACAATCTTCGACGTGGCGTAAATAGCGCCCACGATGCCGACGAGAACCCCGCCGACGATCGCCCAGAATTGCCACTTCTGATAAATGGGCGGGCCGGTGTCGACCGGCTTCTTCTTGGCCAGCGCCGCATCGGCGGCGGCCTGTTTTTGCGCCGCCACGACCGCCGGATCCTTGGGCGCGTCGGGATCGGCAGCCTGCAGTGAATAGGGCTGCTTCGGCTTTTCGCTGTCGGTCGCGCCGCCAAACTCGCCGCTGCCCTCGCCAGGCTCTGCGGCGTACACCTGAGACGACAGCAACAACACCGCCACGCCGCCCAAGATCACAAAACTGATCACCACACCCAGTTTCGATCGCGTCAAAGAGGTCCGTGCGGTCGGTGGAATCATGGGGCGCATATTACATGAGACGAGTCCGGATGGTAGCTGGACCGGATGGCGATCACGTCACCTCGGTGCGTCCAAAACAGGTCAGGTCCACTGGGGGTTGCTTACCAGATCTCGGTGGTTAGCT
Organism: uncultured Pseudomonadota bacterium; assembly: GCA_963778795.1. Classification (GTDB taxonomy): domain Bacteria; phylum Myxococcota_A; class Polyangia; order Fen-1088; family Fen-1088; genus DASRQZ01. Next base: position 627,095 of record CAVZVU010000002.1, read on the forward strand.
TCGGCCGTCCAGGAGGTGAGAAGATGACTGACCCGGACGCCATCGCCAAGCGCGCTTACGAGCTGTTTCTCGACCGGGGTTCCGAGCCGGGACATGAGGTCGACGACTGGCTGCGGGCAGAAGCGGAGATCAACGCCCGCGCTGCCGCCGCTGCACTGGCGGAGGAGCCGTTGTCGGCCGGGATGGACTACGAAACGGACCAGGCCGGATCCGCCAGCGACCCCGGACGCGCGGGGGAGCGGGCCCCAGGCGACCGAGATCGACCATCTGGCAAGCGCAGCAACGGATCGCGCCGCACGGTGCGCCCGCAGGACACCCGCTGACCGCTGGATGGTGCGATTGTCGGTGTGAAGCAAGGATTTTCCTACCCGGCGCGCCCCGTGGGCGCGCCGGGCGGGTTGTGTAACCAAACGACCCGCGGCTACTCTATCCGGCATGGGAACAGACCAGGGCAAGCCGAGTGGACCAGATCTGATCGCCGGTGTGGCGGCCGCAGACCTTGTCGCGGGGAAGCCGATCGTCGGCCACGCCGGTGACGACGCGGTCATGCTGGTCCGCCAGGGCGATGAGATCTTCGCCGTCGGCGCCAGCTGCACCCACTACGGCGGTCCGCTGGCCGAGGGGGCGGTCGACGCCAGCGGGACGGTGCGCTGTCCCTGGCACCACGCCTGTTTCGACCTGCGCACCGGCGAGGCCGAGCGGGCGCCGGCGCTGAATCCCCTGCCCTGTTACGACGTCGTGCGCAGTGGCGACCGGGTGCGGGTCGGCAACAAGCGCCCCGCGCGCGCGACGCCGCCGGCGGCCGCCGCCTCGCCGGCGGTCCTGATCGTCGGAACCGGCGCCGCCGGCCACGCGGCGGCCGAGATGCTGCGCCGGGAGGGACATCAGGGGACGGTCACCATGGTCGGCGCCGACGCCGACCCGCCCTACGACCGGCCGAATCTGTCGAAGGACTACCTCGCGGGCACGGCCCCCGAGGAGTGGATCCCGCTGCGCCCGCGCGAGTTCTACGCCGAGAACCGCATCGACCTTCAAGTCGACACGCGCGTGACCGCGATCGATCCACGCCGCCGCGTCGCCACGCTGGGCGACGGACGAACCCTGGCGTGGGAGGCGCTGCTGCTGTGCACCGGCGCCGAGCCGGTCACGCTGGCGGTCCCCGGCGCCGAGCGGCCGCACGTGCACACGCTGCGCTCGCTCGCCGACAGCCGCGCCATCATCGGCCTGGCGACCGCCGCCGGGACGCGCCGCGCGGTGGTCGTCGGCGCCAGCTTCATCGCGCTGGAGGCGGCGGCGGCGCTGCGCGCGCGCAAGATCGAGGTCGCAGTGGTCGCCCCCGACCCGACGCCGCTCGCGCGCGTGCTGGGTCCGGAGGTGGGTCAGTTCCTGCGCGCCGTGCACGAGGAGCACGGCGTGGTCTTTCACCTGGGCCAGACGGTGCAGTCGATCGGCGAAAAGGACCTGCAGCTGTCGGGCGGGACGCGCATCGAGGCCGATCTCGTCGTCGTCGGCATCGGCGTCCGGCCGGCGACCGCGCTCGCCGAAGCGGCGGGGCTGGCGCTGTCGAAGGACCGCGGCATCAACGTCGATGCCTTCCTCGAGACCAGCGTCCCCGGCATCTACGCCGCCGGCGACGCCGCGCGCTTCCCCGACCCGGTCAGCGGCCAATCGGTGCGCATCGAGCACTGGGTGGTCGCGCAGCGCATGGGCCAGGCGGCGGCGCGCAACATCGTCGGCAAGCGGCAGCCGTTCGGGCCGGCGCCCTTCTTCTGGAGCGTGCACTACGACCTGACGCTCAGCTACGTCGGCCACGCCGAGCGCTGGGATCGCATCGACATCCACGGGACGTCTCGGCGATCGCGACTGCACCATCGCGTATCGTGTCGCGCCCGACAGCGCGCAGGAGCAGACGCTGGCCGTGGCGACGATCGGGCGCGACCCGATCAGCCTGGCCGCCGAGAGCGCGTTCGAGCGCCGCGACCGGGCGGCGCTGCGCGAATTCGGGCGAACCCGCTAGCGGCAAGACGGGCGGACGAATCGAAACGCCATGACGCCAGAGACGCCAAAGGCCGGATTCTTGAGGTTTCGGACCGTGGCGTCCTGGCGTCTTGGCGTTTAACCGTCTTCAGGGACGGCGCGCGGCGCTCGTCGTCGAGGCGTCGCTGCTGGGCGCGCTGCTGCTGTTCGTCGCCGGGCGCTGCCTCGTGCCGATGGACGAGACCGATCTCTTCTTCAATCTGCGCCTCGGCGAGATCGTGCTGCACAGCCACCGCGTGCCGCTGACCAATCTGCTGTCGTTCACCTGGCCCGACTACCGCGACGTCAACCTGGCCTGGCTGTTCCAGATCGTGCTCGCGCTCGCCCACCGTGCGGGCGGCATGCCGGCGACGGTGATCTTGAAGACCACCTTCGTGCTGGCGACGATCGCGATCCTGTGGCGCGCGGGGCGACGGCGCGGCGCCCACCCTGCCCTGCTGGCGGCGGCGCTGGCGCTCGGCGCCTGGGCGGCCGAGCCGCGCTTCGTCGAGCGGCCGCACCTGGTGACGTTCCTGGGCCTGGCGCTCATGCTGCTGGCGCTCGAGCGCGCCGAGGCGGGGCGGCGCGCGCGCTGTGGGCGCTGATCCCGGCCGGGCTGGTCTGGGCCAACGCCAACTCCTGCTTCTTCCTGGCGCCGGCGCTGCTGATGCTCTACGCGGCGGGCGCGGTCGCCGACCGGCGTGCCACCGACGCGCGGCGCGCGGCGCTGGTCGCGGCGGCGCTGACGCCGCTGATCCTGGCGACGCCGTCGGGGACAGGGGCGCTCGGCTACATCGCCAACCACTTCCGGATGCCCTACCTGCGCCCGCTGCAGGAGTACCGCGCCGCGACCTGGCCGGTCGACGGGCCGTTCTTCTTGCTGGCGGCGGCGCTGGCGGCGGCGATCGCGCTCGCGCCGCGCGGCCACTGGCGCCGCTTCCTGCCGGCGCTGGCGCTGGGGCTGCTCGGCGCGCGGCGCATCCGCTTCGTCGCCGAGTTCGCGCTGCTGGCGGCGCCCGCGGTGGCCGCGGCGCTGACCGCGCGCTGCGCGAACGCGCCCGGGCAACCGACGTGAACCCGCCCGGCGCGGCGATCGCGCCGGCGTCGTGAGCGCGGCGCTGGTGATCCTCACCGTCGCGCCGCGCGTCGCCGACGCGCGCGCCGGGCTGCGGTGGTTCGATCTCGGCGTCGAGGCGGCCTGGTGCCGCGGGCGGCGATCGACTTCGCCGAGCTCCACCACCTGCGCGAGCGCATGTACAACGATCTCGAGGTCGGCTCGTACCTGACCTGGGAGGGCTGGCCCACCTATCCCGTCTTTCAGGATCCGCGCATCAACGGTTACCCCAGCGAGTTCCACGCCCTGCTCCGCCGCGCCGACCTCACGCGCGGCGAATGGCAGGCGCTGATGGATCGCTTCGACGTGAGCGTCGGCGCTGATCACCTATCCGTCGGTCAACCCGCGCGGCGCGCTCTTCGATCCGGCGCGCTGGGCGCTGGTCTACCAGAGCAACGAGGCGTTGCTGTTCGCGCGTCGCACGGCGCGGCTCGAGCTCGAGCTCGCAGAGCTCGAGCTCCCGCTCACCTTTCGCTACGACGCCACCAACGGCCTCACGCCCGAGGCGATGCCGCAGCCGCCGCCCGGCGCGACGACCCGCCCCTGCGACTGGAGCCTTCGCGTCGGCGACTTCTTCCTCTTGAACGACAAGCCGGCGCGCGCGCGCGATGCCTATCGCGACGCCAGCGCCTGTCTCGACCCGGAGCGACGACGGACGCTGGCCGGGCTCGAGATCCAGCTCGGCGACGCCGGCGCGGCGGCGCGCCTACTCGACGACGACGCCGATCCCCGGTCACGCGTGCAGCACGGCTATGCGCGGCTGCGTCTCGGCAGCGCGCAGCGGGCGCTCGACGACTTCGACGGCGTGCTGAAGTTGCCGTTCGCCGGCCAGATCAACGCCGACGCGACGCTGGGCCGCGCCCTCGCGCTCGAGGCGTTGCACCGCGACGCCGAGGCGATCGCGGCCTTCCGCGATCTGCTGGCCCGAGCCCCGAACCACGTGGGCGCCGCCGACGCGCGCGCGCACATCGCCCGGCTCACGGCACGGTGAGTAGACCTCTCCCGCACTCGGGAGACCTTCCGATCCCCTCTCCCTGGTCCACAGAGAGAAGCGACTTCGGCGGGCGCGTATTGCGCCCCTAGTTCCCGCGCAGCGCGGTCAGCAGCTTGGTGACGCTCTGGCGCGCGTCGCCGAACAGCATCAGCGTGTTGTCGTTGTAGCAGAGCGGGTTGTCGACGCCGGCGTAGCCGGCCGCCATGCCGCGCTTGAGCATGACGACGCGCGCCGCCTTCCAGACCTCGAGCACCGGCATGCCGTAGATCGGGCTCGACGTGTCGGTCTGCGCGCTCGGGTTCACGATGTCGTTGGCGCCGATGACCATCACCACGTCGGTGTTCGGGAAGTCTTCGTTGATCTCGTCCATCTCCTTGACGATGTCGTACGAGACGCTGGCCTCGGCCAGCAGCACGTTCATGTGGCCGGGCAGGCGGCCGGCGACCGGGTGGATCGCGTAGCGGACCTTGACGCCCTCGCTCGGCCAGCAGCGACGAGATCTCCTTCACCGGATGCTGCGCCTGCGCCACCGCCATGCCGTAGCCGGGCACGATGATCACGCTGCGCGCGGCCAGCAGCAGCTCGGCGACCTGCTCGACGGTGGTCTCGGTGACCTTGCCGGCCGGCTCGATCGCGCCGCCCGCGGGGCGCGCGCCGCCCTCGGGTGCGGCGCCGAAGCCGCCGAAGCACGACGTTCCAGATCGAGCGGTTCATCGCCCGGCACATGATGTAGCTGAGGATGGCGCCGCTGCTGCCGACCAGCGCGCCGGTGATGATCAGCAGATCGTTCGACAGCATGAAGCCGGCCGCCGCCGCCGCCCAGCCCGAGTAGCTGTTGAGCAGCGAGACCACGACCGGCATGTCGCCGCCGCCGATCGCCATCACCAGGTGCACGCCCAGCACCAGCGCCAGCGCCGGTCATCGCCAGCAGCGGCGCGAGCCCGCCGTCCCACACGCCGCCGTCGTCGGCCAACGCGCCGGGCGCGCGCAGGAAGAGCACGCCCAGCGATCACGCAGCCCGCGAGCAGCAGCAGGTTCAGCACGTGCCGCCCCGGCAGCAGCAGCGGCTTGCTGCCGACCACGCCGCGCAGCTTGCCGAACGCGATGATCGATCCGGTGAAGGTCACCGCGCCGACCAGCACGCCGACGAAGATCTCGACCAGGTGCACCGAGCGCGCCGCCGCGATCTCGGCCGCCCGGCTGCAGGTAGGTCGCGATCCCGACCAGCACCGCGGCCGCGCCGACGAAGCTGTGCAGCATCGCGACCAGCTCGGGCATCGACGTCATCGCGACGCGCGCCGCGAGCAACGCGCCGACGACGCAGCCGATGCCCAGCGCCGCGCCCAGCATGCCGAGCGCGGTCAGGTTGCCGCCGCCGGTGCCGCCGGCGCTGGTCGACGCCGCCCGGCAGCAGCAGCGCCACCGCGGTGACCAGCACCGCGATCACCATGCCGAGCGTGCCGAACGCGTTGCCGCGGCGCGCGCTCTCCTGCGTCGAGAGCCCGCGCAGGCTCAGGATGAAGAGCATGCTCGCCGCCAGATAGGCGAGCCCTCGCAGGGTGCCAGCCATCATCATCGTCATGCGCGCGCCGCCTTACTTCCGGAACATCCGCAGCATGCGCTGCGTGACCAGGAACCCGCCGGCGACGTTGATCGACGCGAGCAGGATGGCGACGCCGCCCAGAATCGCGGCGACGCCGGCCAGCGCGCCCGCGCCGCGCCGGCTCCGGCGGCGACCACCAGCATGCCGCCGATCAGGATGATGCCGCTGATCGCGTTGGTGACGCTCATCAGCGGCGTGTGCAGCGCCGGCGTCACGTTCCAGACCACGTGCCAGCCGACGACGCACGCGAGCAGGAACACGGTGAGGTGCTGCAGGAACTCGGGCGGGCCGAACAGCCCAGCCGCGCCCAGCAAGGCGATCGCGGCGCCGAGGCGCCAAGCGCGCGCCGGCTGCTCGAGCCGCCGTTGGTCGGCGCCGCCGGCCGCGGCTCGGCCTTGGCGGCCGGCCAGCGGCGCCGCCGCGCGCGGCGGCGGCGGCTTGGGCGGCGGCCACATCAGCTCGCCGTCCTTGAGCACCAGCACGCCGCGGTGGACCTCGTCCTCGAGGTTGATCTGGATCGGGCCGTCACCGTTGCCGCCGGTGCGCACCAGATCCTTGAGCAGGTTGTAGACCGTGGTCGCGTAGAGGTCGCTCGACTGGCGCGCCATGCGGCTCGGCAGATCGGTGAAGCCGATGATGGTGACGCCGAACTTCTGCGACGACCTTGTCGCGCTCGGTGAGCGCGCAGTTGCCGCCCTGCTCGGCCGCCAGGTCGACGATCGACCGAGCCCGTGCGCCATGCTGACCACCGCGCCCGACGTGATCAGCTGCGGCGCCGGCTTGCCGGGGATCAGCGCCGTCGTGATGATGATGTCCGACTGCTTGGCGTGCTGGGCGATCAGCGCCTGCTCGGCGGCGACGTAGGCCTCGCTCATCTCCTTGGCGTAGCCGCCCTCGCCTTCGCCCGCCTCGTTGAACTGAACTCGATGAACGTGCGCGCCCAGGCTCTCGACCTGCTCGCGCACCGCGGGGCGCGTGTCGAACGCGCGCACGACCGCGCCCAGGCTGCGCGCGGCGGCGATCGCCGCCAGGCCGGCGACGCCCGCGCCGAGCACCAGCACCTGCGCCGGCTTGGCGCGGCCGGCGGCGGTCATCTGCCCGGGGAAGAAGCGGCCGAAGTGGTTCGCGGCCTCGATCACGGCGCGATAGCCGGCGATGTTCGCCATCGCCGACAGCGCGTCCATGCTTCTGCGCGCGCGTGATGCGCGGGATGGCGTCCATCGCCAGCACGGTCGCCTTGCGCGCGGCGAGCCGCTCGACCAGCTCCTTGTTCTGCGCCGGCCAGATGAAGCCGATCAGCATCGCGCCCGGCTTCAGCAGATCGGCCTCGTGCCCCTTGCCGCCCGGCAGCGACGTCGGCGGGCGCACCTTGAGCACGAGGTCGGCTTCGGCCCACAACGTCGCGGCGTCGGGGACGATCGGCGCGCCGGCTTCGGCGAAGGCGGCGTCGGAGAGATCCGCCTGCTCGCCGGCGCCGGCCTGAACGATGACGTCGAGGCCGAGCTTGATGATCTTCTGAACCGTCTCGGGGGTGGCGGCGACTCGCCGCTCGTGTGGATGAATTTCCCTCGGGATTCCGACCTTCATCGCCGCGCAGCGTACACGGACGGCTGGCTGAGTTCTAGTGCAGACGCACCACAAACGATGGACACGCCCCGATTACCTGGTAATTTACGCGGTGAATTGTCCCGTTTTCACGCGTCTCCTTCGTGCCAGAGGACTGGTCACAGCGGACTCGCCCCACGCGAACGAGGTAGCCGAGAGAGCATGGACGTCGAATCGCATCCGCGTGATGCATACACGGTGAGCCGCACCAGCGCTCACGACCACGAAGGAGAAACGAGAAATGGGAAAGAGGCTTTACGTCGGGAATCTATCTTATGGCGTCACCGAGGCTGACCTGCGCGAGGTCTTCGGCGAGGCCGGCAGCGTTGCAGACGTGAAGGTGGTCCTCGACCGCGACACCGGGCGCCCGCGCGGTTTCGCCTTCGTCGAGATGTCGACCGACGCCGAAGCCGGCAAGGCGACGGAATCCCTCAATGGCCGTGACATCCAGGGACGCGCCATCAACGTCAGCGAGGCGCGCGAGCGCACCGGCGGTGGTGGCGGCGGCGGACGGTAGCGGCGGCGGTTACGGTGGTGGCGGTGGCGGCGGTTACGGTGGTGGCGGCGGCGGTGGCTACGGCGGCGGCGGCGGCGGTGGTGGGCGCGGCGGCGACCGCGACCGTGGCGGTGGCGGCGGTGGCGGCGGCGGACGACGCGGCGGCGGCCGCTGGTAGTCGTCTCTTGATGGCGTCTACCTGATTCACCGGCGCCTTCCGTCGACAGAGATCACGGAAGCGCGCCGGCGCAACGCGATTCAACCCTGCGCCAATCGTCCAGGGACACGATAGCGACTACGACAGCGTGAACGTGTACGTCCACGTTACGTCGACGTTTACGTCCAGGTCCAAGAAGTTCTGGGCACGCGTGCGCCATCGGCGTCACGCGCCGTCAACACGCGTAGCTGCTGCTGGTTGGGATGGTTCGCCTGAGCGCTTCCTGGAGAGTGGGTCTCGAGGCTACTCCTCGCCCACGGGCGGCTGGGGTCCGGGGACGATCCCGGCGATGTCGGGATCCTCCTCTTCGGGCGCGTTGGGATCGCGGTCCTTCTTGTCGCGGTCGCGCTGAGCCCTTCGCTCGAGCTTCTGCTTCTGCTTCTCGAGGCGCGCCAACTCCTTCTTGCGCTTGGTGAACTCCGGTCGTCGATTGTCCACTGACTAGGCTCCTTCCGGCACCGCGCCGACGAGACACTTTGTTTCGCATTTGGATTGTTGTCGAGTGAAAAGCTGGCGCGCTGCCTTACTGGTGCTCATGGCTCCCTTGCTTGCGTCCGTCATCGCTCCGCATCGCTTTCATTTGCTTTTCATTTGTCGTTTCACTTGCCGTTTCACTCACCTTGGCGGCCGCTTCGCGTCGCGAAACCAGACGCGATGTTCGGCCATGCGCGCCAGCTGATCCGCCGGCGCGTGGCGCTGGCAGGTCGCGCGCTCGGCCGATCCCTCCGTGGCGCCCCAGCGAATCTCGACGCAGTCGTTGGGGTTGTAGGCCATCTCGAGCTCGGTCTTGCGCGCCAGCAGGTCGGCGACGGTGATCTTGAACGGGCGAGCCGTCGCTGCGCTGGTACTCGATCCCGCGCTCGCCGATGCGCTGCGCGTGCAGCGCCCGCACCTCGGCGCGCACCTCATCGGGCTTGCGTCCGCCCAGCACGAACAGCTCGGGGTGGCGCACGATCCGATCGGGCAAGTCCGGTGAGCACGTTCATCGCGATGATGAGCCGCATGTCGCGCGACGGCGTCGCGTAGTCCTCCCAGGGGCCGGTGGTCTCGAAGATCTTCGCGCCGTCGGGCATCGGCACCACCGCGTTCGTTGGTCTCGCGCATGAACTTCTCGCCGTTGTCGACCGAGCCGACGCGGACCTTCATCTGCTCGACCAGCGCGTCGAGCGTCTCGCCGTACGCGGCCGCGGCGTCGAGCCCGGCGGGGTTGATGAGCTTGCCCATGCGCGCGTAGAACGCGTCGGGGGCGAGCGTTGGCCTGCTCGGCCGAGTAGACGCGCGTGCCCGGTGTCGTTCGCGCCGCCGATCGCGCGGTTGGCAAGCGCCTGCGGGCTGCGCCGCCGTTCGCGCCGGCGACCACCGGGCGAAACGCCTTGCACCCCGGCCCCGCGCTCTTGGTCTCGTTGGTGAAGAGGAACGTCCCCTCCCAGAAGCGCTTGCGCCCGATCGACGTGTCGGGTTGGCCGTCGACGGCCAGCAAGAGCCCCCCTTGCTTCGGCGTCTGCTCGACCCACTTCACGATCATCATGCACGTGCCCGTACGGGTCGGCGTAGATCACGCCCGGCCGCAGCGCCGCCGCGATCCAGCTTCAGCGGGTAGTAGTCGGTCTCGTCGTCGTCGAGCGCGGTGCGCGCGCTGCCCGACTGAACGTGGTTGGTCACCTGGCGGAAGAAGCTCTTGATGCGCGCCAGCTGATCCTTGCCGCCGGCCGACCGGCATCTCGTTGGTGAACAGCTCGCCGCAGCGGGGCGGCCGCGCGTCGGTGCCGCGGTCGCAGTCGCGAAAGCCGAAGGGCAGCCCGATCTTCCACGCGAAGTAGGCGCGCAGGAAATACGGCAGATCGGCGCAGTCGGGCGTCGCGGGGATCGCGCTGCGGTTGGTGGGGTCGTCCTCGCGCAGGCCGAGGTGACCGTAGAGGAAGTTGCGCTTCGGATCGCGCAGCGCCTGGTGCAGCGGGCGAAAGTCGACCGACTGCTCGGGGGGCGCGTCGAACAGCCGCTCGACGAAGGCCGAGTAGAGGTTCTCGGTCGTGCGGTCCCAGGCAAGGTGCGCCGTCCAGACCGGCCCCGCTCCGGATTTGCTCTCGGGGCGTGATGACGGCGCCGCGGAGCGCGCGACCCGGATGCTCCGGCAGCTCACCACCTTGCCGCCTGCGCGGACCTCGACGCGGTAGCTGCCGGCGCCGACCTTGTCGAGGTCGGCGCCCAGGCTCCACGGCGGTCCGCCACGGCGAACCACGGCGGGCGCGGTCGACGCGCGCGCGGCGTCGGGGCCGGTGATCGCGAGCTCGCCGTCGCGCAGCGACTCGGAGATTGCCAGGATCCGGAGCGGATCGCCCGGTTGAGGTTCGCGCGGCGACCACCAGATCACCGCGGCGTCGCCGGCCGCGCATTTTCCGCTCGCGTCGGCGGCGGGGCGAGCCGCCGTCGCCGCCGACGTCCTCTTGGCGGCGGCGGTGTTCGGGGGCGCAAGGACCAGGAAAAATGACGCGACGCCGGCCAGCGGCGACAACAACCCGAATCCGATGTTCATCCGGCCGCAGGATACGCCGGGTCGGCGCGCTTCTCACCTTTGACTGGGCCCGACTGCCGGCGGACGCCGGCGGTTCACGCCTCGGCGGCCAGCGGACAGGGGAACGCGATGGTTGCGCGCGCGCCCCCCTCGGCGCGGTTGGCGAGCGTGAGCGATCCGTGATGAGCGTCGGCGATCCGGCGCACCAGCACCAGCCCCAGCCCCAGCGATCCCTCGGCCCGGCGCGGCGCTCTTGTCGTCGGCGGGGAAACCGGGGCCGCGGTCCTCGACTTCGAAGGTGACCAGCGCCGTCGCGCGCGGCGACCCGCAGCGCCGCTGACGCCGCCGCCGTGGCGGCGGGCGTTGTCCAGCAGGTTGGCGAGCGCGCGCGCCACCAGCGTCGCGTCGCCCTCGAAGCCGTAGCGCGGCCGGCTCCGGAGGCCGATGGCCAGCAGCGCGCAATCGACGCCGGCGCGCTCGAGCGCCCGCCGCGCCACCTCCGCGCCGTCGAGCGGCCGCGGCGACAGCGCCGCGAAGTCGAGGCGCGCGCTCGCGAGCAACTCGCCGACCAGGGTGTCGATCTCGATGACCTCGCGCTCGAGCTCGTCGAGCGTCGCCGGCTTGACGCCGCTCTGGCGGCCGATCTCCAGCAGCACGCGGATGCGCGCCAGCGGCGTGCGGATCTCGTGCGACACGCCGGCCAGCAGCTCGCGCTGATCGGTGATCTGCTTCTCGATGCGCGCCGCCATGTCGTTGATCGCGCGCGACAGCACGCCGATCTCGCCGCCGTGCCAGGGCGACACCGTGGCGCGCGCGCGCAGCCGACCGGCGCCGATCTCCTCGGCGACGTGCACCAGCTCGGACAGCGGACGCGCGATCCGGCGCGCGATCTTGCCGGCCACCATCCAGATCACCGCCGCCGCCAGAAAGAACCCGACGAACCCGCGCACCGGACCGCGCCCGCCAGTGATGTGCGCCACCGCCGACACCATCGCGCCGGTCAGAAAGATCGAGGCGCCGAACCACATGAAGATCCGGCGGTGCAGGTGCGCGCCGATGTAGTGGCGGATGCCGCGCGGGTGTTGCAGATGGTGGGCGAGCCAGTAGCGCCGCAGGTGCTCCTCATGCCGGCGGTGGCGTTCGTGATGCCGCAACAGCCGGCGTCGCCACCGCTCGCGGCGCCGCTCCCAGCGAGACGGCTCGCGATCGGGATCGCAGTCGCGCTTCACCGATCACCGTCCTTGGCCAGCACGTAGCCGACGCCGCGCACCGTCTTGATGATGCGCGGCGCGCGCGGATCGTCGCCCAGCTTGCGGCGCAGATGCGACACGTGCACGTCGACGGTGCGATCGCCCACGGTGACGTCGTCCGCGCCCCGCCTGCGCCAGCAGCGTATCGCGCGGCACGACCCGCCCCGGGCGCCGCGCCAGCGTCAGCAGGATGTCGAACTCGATCCCGGTCAGCTCGACCGCCGCACCCGCCACCCGCACGTCGCGCGCCGCCACGTCGATCACGATGTCGCGCACCACCAGCGTCGGCGCCGCCGCCTCGGGCGACGTCCGGCGCAGCACCGCGCGCAGCCGCGCGAGCAGCTCGCGCGGCGAGAACGGCTTGGGGACGTAGTCGTCGGCGCCCAGCTCCAGCCCGACGACCCGGTCGGTCTCGTCCCCCTTCGCCGTCAGCATGATGACCGGCACCTGGCTCTTCTGCCGGATCCGCTTGCACACCTCGAGCCCGTCGATGCCGGGCATCATGACGTCAAGCAAGACCGCGTCGAAGACCCCGACCTCGAGCGCCGCCAGCCCCTGGCGACCGTCGGCGGCGTGGACCAGGCCCACGCCGTTCGGCTCCAGAAAGCTGGCGAGCAGCTCGAAAAGCCGGGTATCGTCGTCGATGCAGAGGACGCGCAGGGACACGCTTCCCGACTCTACCAGCCCCGGCCGTGCCGATCGAAGCCGCCACGTGAAAACCTCGGCCGGAAGAAGCCGCCCATGAACCGGGGACCCGACTCGATGAGGTCGGCCAGCCGCGCCCGCTGCTTCTCGTCCAGGGTGTCGTGGACCTTGGCGCCCAATCCCGACGAAGGCCCGCCGCAGGCCTTCGATCGCCGTGTCGTGGCGCGCGTAGAGCTCGCCCAGCATCACCTCGTCGAAGGACGGCTTGCGGAACGCCGCCGCGACGTCGCCGCGCGACTTGCGCAGCTCGCCGCGGAACTTGGCCGCCTCGGTTCGGAACTCTTCGGCGGCCGCGAAGATCACCTTCTCCTGGGCCGGCGTCGTCTCCAGTCCGTCGAGCACGCGACGCATGATGATGCGACGCCCGAACCCGCGCGGCCCGCCTAGCCCCATAGCCACGCCGAAGCCGTCACCCAGGTCCTGGCCGCCGTCCTCGCCCCACTCGTCGCCGCCCCCATCCTCGCCGCGGTCGAACCGATGGTGACCCCACCCGCCGCCGCAGCGGCGAAGATGATGATGGCGAAAGTGCCCGCGCCAACCGCCGCCGCACCCGTGCCGATGGTGGTGCGCCATCTTCAGAAGCCCGATGACGCCCACCGTTGCCAATACGCATCCGATCATGACCGATCTCCTTTCTCCGTGACTCAGGACCGAGGTAGTTCCTCGGCTACCCCCAGAGAATGGGATCCGCCTGTTAAGAGGATGCGGGGCGCGCTGTGAAGAAACGTTAAGGGCAAACGGTCGAGGGGCCTCGAGGCCTCCGAACGTCGTTTGCGCTAAGGGTGCCCGGGGGGCATCCCCGGCATCGCCGGCGCCGCCGAGGTCGGCTTCGGCGTCGTGATCTCGAGCAGCTCGACGTCGAAGATCAGCGTCGCGCCGCCCGGGATCGTCGGCGGGCGCCCGTTGTCGCCGTAGGCCACGTCGGACGGGCAGGTCAGCTTCGCCTTCTCGCCGACCTTCATGTGCTGCAGCCCCTCGGTCCAGCACTTGATGACGCCGCCCAGCGGGAACGTCGCCGGCTCCTTGCGCTTGATCGAGCTGTCGAACACCGTGCCGTCGGTCAGCGTGCCCTCGTAGTGGACCTTGACCTGATCGGCCGCCGTCGGGCTCGGCCCCGTGCCCGGCTTGGTGGTGCGAATCACCATCCCGGACGGCAGCTTGATCGCGCCCGGCTCGCGCCCGGCCGCGTCGACGAACGCCTTGGCTCTTCCCCTTCTCGGCGGTGGCCGTCGCCGTCGAGCGCGAGCGCGCGAGCGCATCCAGCTTGGGGCCGTAGGTCTCGAGCTCGACGAGCGGCTTCTTCTTGTTGACCGAGTCGGTGAGACCCGCCTTGACCAGCTCCAGCTCCTGGGGCGAAAGATTGAAGACCCCGATGTTCCGGCCCATCATCAGGCCGAGGGCATAGACGGTCTTTTCGTCCTCGGTCTTGGGCTCGGGAGCCGCCTTGAGGCGCGAGCATCCCGCGGTGAGAAAGAGGGTGACCGCCAGGGTCGCGGCGAGCGCAGGGATGTGTCTTGGTCTGTTCATGGGCCCCTGTTAACACACACCCGCGCGCCTGACCAGGGAGCGCGCGAGGGCGGGCCAAGTTCAGGTCAGAGGCCTCGGACCTCGGACCCAGACGGGCGGGTCAGCGGGCGACGGTCGCCGTTGCGGGGCGCTGCGACGGTGGCTCGGCGCGGCTGGCCAGCCACAGCTCGATGTCGGCCAGCTCGCGCTGGGTGGCCGGCGTCGGCGGGGTGGCGCGGAACTCGGCGCGAGCTCTCTCGACCAGCGCCAGCGCGCGCGGCCGGTCCTGCCCCGCGCCCCACAGCGCCCGCCCAGCGCGAAGTGCACCTCGCCGATGCGATGCGGGCTGTTCTCCTTGACGCTCGCGGATGCGCGCGGCCCGCTCCAGGCTGGGCAGCGCCTCGCGATATTGCCCGAGGCCGACGTGGCTCGCCCCCAGCGCCACCAGCGGATAGGTGACGTAGCAGCCCGTCGGGGTCGGTCTCGCGCTCCAGCACGACCAGCGCGTGCCCGGCCGGCTCCAGCGCCTCGCCGTAGCGGCCGAGGCGGTTGAGCAGCTCGGCGTAGTTGGCCGAGCGGGATGGCGACCTTCGGGTGATCGCGCCCGAGGGTCTCCTGCATGATATGCACGGCGCGTTCGATGATAGGCGGCCGCGCGCACCGTTTCGCCGAGCTCGTCGAGGTAGATCGCGACGTTGACCAGCGAGATGCCGACGTCGGGATCGTTGGGGCCGAGCGCTTTCTCCTTGGCGGCGATGGCGCGGTGCACGTCCTCGACCGCGTCGCGCAGCCGCCCCTGCGTCGCGCGCATGGCGCCGCGGTTGTTGAACAGCCACCCGCGGATCGATCTCGTGGCCGCCGATGCGCGCCAGCACGGTCTCGGCGTGGCGGCTCCAGATCTCCCCGGCGTCGAAGCGCGACTGCGCGTAACCGGTCGCGAAGACCAGGCAGGTCGGCCGCCTCGGCCGCGACCTCGTCGTGGCGGCAGAGCTCGGCGGTCCAGACCGCGTCTTCCAGCGAGCGGATCCCGGTCTCGAAGTCGGACACATCCAGGTGCATCATCCCCGAGACCAGCAGCACCTCGGCCAGCAGCGGCGCGTACCCGACCGGCCGCGCGTCGGCCTCGAGCGCGGCGATGGCCTTGATGCCGTCGGCGACGCGACCGACGCGCGCCAGCGCGCGGATCTCCGACAGCCGGCCGCGCATGTCGTCGACCGACGGCCAGCGTCGTCGGGTCCTCGGGCGGGCGCACGATGGCGCGCAACAGATTCACGTCCGAGCAGCGCTCGAGCGTGCCGAGCGCGGTGGCGGCGTTGACGCCGTTCTCGACGGTGTCGGCGGTCGCCTGGCGCAGCTCGCGGCACAGCGCGCGCAGATCGCGCAGCGCCTCGCCCAGCGCCGACATGCGCAGGTCCAGGACCTCGGTCGATTGCTCGCCGCGCAGGTGGGTCGCCTCGCAGGCGTCGACGTAGACGTCGGTCCAGCGGCGCGCGAAGCGATCCAGGACGCGGCTCGTCGCCTCGAACGCCGGCGCGGCGTAGGCCTTGCCGGTCGCCAGGAAGGCGCGGCGAATCTCCGCCTTGGCTTCGGTCTCCGCCGACGACGAGCGCTCGCCCTCGGGCGCCTCCCAGATGCCGGCCAGCTTGACCGCCGCCCCTTCGGCGAAGCGGCGCGTGCCGGCCAGCGCCGCGTCGGAGCGCAGCTCGGTCAGCAGCGCCGCGATGGTGGGAAATCGCGTCTCGGGGTCGACGCTCATGCCGCGCAAGAGCGCGTTGCGGATCCGCCGCGGCACGCGCGCGCCGACCGGCTCGGGCCGCACGCGGCCGGCGATCACGTTCGCGGTCAGCTCGAGGAGATTCGTGCCGAAGAACGGCCGCTCGCCGTAGAGCGCTTCGTACAGCGCGACGCAGAAGCTGAATTGATCGGTGCGCGCGTCGGCCGGCTCGCCGCGAAACTGCTCGGGCGACATGTAGGCCGGCGTCCCGATCATCGCCCCGGCCTGGGTCAGATTCCAGGCGTCGGCCTTGAGGTTTCCGTTGGACGCGGCCTCGACCGGCCCTTCGATGACATAGGTCGCCAGCGGGTCGTAGTTGGCGCCGATCGACGCCAGGTCGGCGAGCGGCCGCGGCGTCGCGACCAGAGTCTCCTCCCGGTCCATGGCCAGGCGCACCAGGCCAAAGTCCATGACGCGCGCCTGGCCGTCGGCCCCGACCATGACGTTCTCGGGCTTGAAGTCGCGGTGCACCAGCTCCTTCTCGTGAGCGGCCGCCAGGCCCCGTCCCGCGCCCGAGAAGACCTCGAGGATCTCGGTGACCGTGCGCGGCTGCGACTCGAGCCAGTAGCCGAGGGTGTGCCCGGCGATGAACTCCATGGCAATGAAGACGCGGCCTTCGTACGTACCGACGTCGTACACCACCACGACGTTGGGGTGGGAGACCTTGGCGATGGCCTGCGCTTCGCGCACCAATCGGGCGCGCCCCGCGTCGCCCGGCTCGGCGTCGTCGGCGCCGGCACGCAGCAACTTGATGGCGATCTTGCGGTCGAGCTCGGGGTCGTGGGCCGCATACACCTCGCCCATGGCGCCGCGGCCGACCAGCCCCAATACGATGAAGCGATCGACCTCGGTCCCGCGCGCCAGCGACTGGTGGGCAGGCTGGTTCTTATCGATACTTCCGCTCGGCGACACGACAGGCCTTGTGTCCCCCATCGGCGGCTTGGCCGACGTTGTTGAGGGCCGAATCGATCAAGATCGGACCCGGCTCGCCGCGGCTCCACCTGGCCAAACAAGGGTCCCGCCCCCGCACCGCTTCAGCTATCTGGACGCCGAGGTGTTGTTCGCCGGGCAACCCCGACCACTGGTCTCGGCAACGAACCGCGCCGCGGCTCGTCGCCAGACCGCGGTTTTAGCGGCTTTCTATTTTATGTAATTGAGCACACCGTTTGCTTTAAGGGAGGTCATGGCTGCTACTCTGCGACGCACCGCCCTTGCATTCGGACACCTCATGCTCGCCGCGCCTCTGATCGGCTGCACGGCGCCCGAAGGAAACGCGGTCGACACCGATGAATCGGCGATTGAGTCGATGAACGGCCTGTCGGCTATCAACGGTATGAGCATGCACAACGGAATGAGCATGCATAACGGAATGAGCATGCATAACGGGCTCGGGCTCTCGGCGAGCCTGAGCTCGACCGAAGGGCTCATGACGACCGCCGCAGGGCGCACCACCGTCGAGTACCTGGTGCGCTGCGCGCTTCCGGCGAACACGTCGATCACCAAGCAAGACCAGTACGGTGTCAGCTACACCTTCAAGGGCTCGCTCGGCTTTGCGCCCGAGTGGGCGACCGGCGACTGCAACGACGCCTGCCAGGAGTACGTGTCGGCCTGCCTCATGGCCCACGTCAACACCAGCGGGATCCACGTCCCGCTGTTCATCGTGTCGCAGGCCCCCAGCGTCGGCTGGGGGCTGAGCGCCGACTATCCCAACCAGGAGGGCTCGTTCTTCGGCAACATCTTCGTGCTCGGCGCCCACGGCGTCGACTCGACGTCGGTCGCGGCCTTCTACTGCGACGGCAAGGCGTACGACGTCGCGACCGTCCCGGGCCGCATCGGCGCCACCCAGGTCAACGCCCCCTACAAGAACCCGTACGTCGCCGGTCCTTACGCGGCGAACAGCACCGGCTACTGCTCGGACGTCTGCACGCCGGCTGACTACCCGAACGCCGCCAGCGGCTACAAGGCCTGCAGCGGCTGGAACAACGTCGTCACCACCTACCGTCAGGCGGCGACCGGCGGCAACATCACCGCGGTGACACCGAACCTCAGCGCCACCATCACCCAGTACTTCAAGACCACGTTCGGCTACTGCGCCAATGTCAGCGTCACCAACAAGACCACGACCGTCGTCCCCACGTGGACCGTGAACTACGACATCGGCTCGGCGACCCAGTACTTCCAGTGGTTCGCCACCTTCAGCGGGACCGGCAGCCTGCACACGGCGAAGGGCACGATCGCCCTCAATGCGCTCCCGCCCGGCGGCACGCGCAGCTTCGGCTACTGCGCCAAGTACAACGGCTCAGTGGTCACGCCGGTCGTGAAGTCGGTGACCACGCCGTAACCACGCGGCTACCCACCGCGCGATTCGCAGCGCGCGGACAAACAAAAAACCCCGGCCGCAGCCACCGCTGCCGCCGGGGTTTCGCATTTCTAGCGAGTGATGTTGTGGTGCGCGACTACTTCTGGCGCCTACTTCTTCTGGGCCGCCATCAGCTTGCCGAAATCCTCGCGGGCATTCTTGGTCAGCTCGAAGCTTTCCAGGTCCTTGTGGCAGTTCTCGCAGGTGAAGGTCTTGCCGTTGGCCTTGGCGGTCTTCACGGCTTCCTTCATGACCTTCTTGGCTTCGGCGCGGCCACCCTTGGCACAGGCCGCGGCGACGGGCGAATCACCCTTGGTCGCGATCGTGCATTTGTCGTCGGCCGAGGCACGACCGACCACCAGGGTGAGAGCCAGCGAAAGGCCCAGGGCGAGCTTGATCAGGGAAAAGCGCGTCATCTGATGATCTCCTTTGGTGTTTCACTTCTTCTGAGCGATTACGAACTTGGCCATCGTCTCGATCTCCTGAGGCGACAACCGTCCGGCAAAGTGCGGCATCTTGTTCTTGGTGTTGAATAGCGTCGGGTGGGAGGCGTCGGTAATCACGTTGATGACGTAGGGCAGCGATCCGCGACCCTTGAGGTTCGGCCCGGCGTTGCCGCTGGTCCCGTCGATGTCGTGGCACGCGTCGCAATCCTTGCTGGAGAACAGGGCCTGCCCCTGCTGCACCAGCTTGGCGTCGACATCCGACGCGCCGGTCTGTCCGTAGACGAACTCGGTCAGCGCCTTGATCTCGTCGGGCGTCCCCTCGACCGGCTTCATCCCCTTCTCGATCGCCGCCGGCCCCATGTACAGTTTGCCGTTGGGATCAGTCAGGAAGCCGGAGATCCAGGCGCGCGAGTTGTAGTCGGCGAAGTCCGGTCCCTTGACGCCGCCGGTGCCGATCAGCGAGTGGCAGCCGCCGCAACGCTCCGCCCAGATCTCGCGGGCATGGAAGAACGGATCGTTCTGGAACACCGCGACGCCGCCCTCGGGCGGGACGCCCTGCAGCGCCAGCTTGCGCGCGGTGTCGGCCTTCTCCAGCGCCTCGATCCGCTGCTTGAGGAAGTCCGGATTGTCACGGTCGTGCTTGGTCGCCAGCAGGCCGAGCATGACGACGATCGCGAACCCGAACACCCCACCGAGGATGAACGGCCACCGCTTCCCGGGGTCACGCGTCGGCGAGCGATCGATGAACGGCAGCCCAACCAGCAGCGCGCCGGCGACGCCGGGCAGCACCATCGTGCCGATCACCTCGAGCGGACCCTCGAAGTACTTCAGCAGCTGGAACAGCGGCAGGAAGTACCACTCGGGCCGCGCGACGTAGCTCGACGAAGGATCGGCGGGCGACTCCAGCTCGGCGCCGTGCGAGCGCACGACCAGGAAGACGATCGCGATGAAGACCGCCGCGCAGGCCATGACGTCCAGAAACAGCTGGTCGGGCCAGAACGGCTGGGTCTTCTTCGCCAGCTGCTCGCGCGAGAGGTTCCAGCGCGGGGTGACGCCGTGGCGGCGGAACAGGTAGATGTGTCCGACGAGCAGGCCGATCATCGCCGCCGGCAACACGTAGGTGTGCAGCGTGAAGAAGTGGGTCAGCGTGTAGTTGCCGTAGAGCGAGCCGCCCTGCAGCAGCCGCTTGAGCGCCGGACCGACCACCGGCGAGGTGCCGATGATGCTGGTCGCGACCTGCGTCGCCCAGTAGCCCTTCTGATCCCAGGGCAGCAGGTAGCCGGTCAGCGAGAACGCCAGCACCAGCCCCATCATGAGGACGCCGACGATCCAGTTCATCTCGCGCGGCGCCTTGTACGCGCCGAAGATCAACACCTGCGCGAGGTGGATGCAGGTCATGACCACCATCGCGGAGGCGCCCATGCTGTGCAGCCCGCGAATGAACCAGCCCATCGTCATCTGGTCCTGGATGAACGCCACCGAGGCCCACGCCGTCGTCGACGACGGCGAGTAGAACGACGCCAGCAGGATCCCGGTCAGCAGCTGCAACGTCAGGATGAACGTCAGCACCGAGCCGAAGACGTACCACCAGCGCGCGCCGCCCGGCACCGGCTCGTCCAGCATCATCTTGATGAGGCCGGTGTAGCCGACGCGCGACTCGAGCCACGCGAGGATCTTGTTGGCGTTCGGATCGTGCGGCGGCTCGTGACCGGGCGTACCGTGCCCGGAATGCGAGTGGCCGGAATGACCGGAATGACCGGAAGGAGTAGTAGATGACGGGTGACTCATCCGAGTGGTTCTTTGTTGGGGATGGAAACGCGGAAGC
Organism: uncultured Pseudomonadota bacterium; assembly: GCA_963778795.1. Lineage (GTDB taxonomy): Bacteria > Myxococcota_A > Polyangia > Fen-1088 > Fen-1088 > DASRQZ01. Next base: position 647,517 of record CAVZVU010000002.1, read on the forward strand.
GTCGATAGCGGACCTTGATGTCGTCACCCGAGGCCACGACCTCGAGCTCGTCCATTCCGCGCGGCGACGGACCCTCGACACAGCGGCCTTCGAGATCGAAGACCGAGCCATGGCAGGGGCAGTCGAAGCGCTTCGTCGAGTCGTTCCAATCGATGCCGCAGCCGAGGTGCGGGACAGACCGTCGAGTAGGCCTTGATGTCATCGCCGGTGGAGGACTTCACCAGCCAGCAAGCGCCCAACTTCACGCCGTCGCTCTTGAGCCAACCGTCGTGGGTTTGCCCAACGACGTTGACCCGCATGGGCTTGCCGGGCAAAACCTCATCCTTCATGGCGACGTGCAGCGGCTCTTCGCCGCCGGTCACCGTCTCCTTTTGCAGCGGATGAGCGAGGAACCTCAACCCGGGAATGGCGGCCATTGCGCCAATCACGGCGCTGAATCCGCCGATCAACAGTTTTAGAAACGAGCGACGCGGTTCGGGCGAGTGATCAGCCATCGTTTGTTGGTCGCGGATATTGCCTTGAGGAACTTCGGGGTGTCAACGTCCGCCGGGCATTTTCTTCGTTTCGTTCTGCGGACGTACGACGATTCACCAAACTCCGTCCCGCCGCCGCCGAAGCAAATGCCGCCGTCGAGTACGTACGTGCGGTGTTGTGCCTACACATCATCAAAAATTTGCGCGCTCACCGTCGGTCGCGCCGGAAGAAAAGGTCGGTGCCCGTGTCGACGTCCGCGCGGGAAAAGCCGGTGATCGAAGAATTGGTGCAAGGAGTTGCGAATTCAGCTCAACAAAATCAGGCACCGCCCACCTGCTCGAAGTGGTCGAGGAGCCGGCGCGCGTGCGCCGGGTGGTCGCGCCGCGCCGAAACCGCGAGCGCTTCGCTGCGCAACGCCGAGGGCAGGCCCATGCCGGCGAACCAGACCTCCAGCACCGGCAGCAGCGCCGCGTGCTCGAGGGGCGTGAGGCCGCCCGTGGACGGCGCGACGCGTGCGTCCGGCGTTGCGCATGGCGCTGGCGCTGCGCGTGGCGCCGGCGCTGCGCATGCTTGGGCGGCGGCGAGACGCCGGCGCACCGCCATGGCCAGCCGCATCTTCAGCACCGAAAACAGGAAGACCGCCGAGCCGTTCATGTCGGCGATCACATAATCGCGCTCGGCGCCCCAGGTGGCGTCGAAGGTCGCCTCCAGCGCCGCGACCTCGGCGGTCGCCAGCGCGCCGTCGACGGCGCGAAAGAACCCGACCTGGCCGCGATGATGCTCCGGGGCGACGAACTTCTCGAGGTGACGGAGATCGTGCAAGGCGAACGAGAGGCCGTCGGGGTGGCGCGGATCGCCGTGGGCGCGCGCCGCTTCGTCGTCGACCAGGGCGACGCACCGCCGCCCCTGCGCCTGCCGGCGCAGCAGCGCGCGCGGCGAGAGGATCTGCGACACCAGCTCGACCGGACGCTGGCCGCGGGCCCAGGCGAGCAACGCATCGGCGACCACCGGCGAGACACCGCGGACCCGGCGGGTCGCGAAGATCTGGAGCGCGCCACCCGCGGCGCTCGCCGGTAGCGGCGCGCCCGCGCGTGCCCCCTCGTCCCAGAGGCGCCCGCGCTGGGCGCGCACGCGCGCCAGCAAGAAAGCGGCGGCCCGCTCGGCCCCGAAGGCATCCTCGACGGCATCCTCGTCGGCGTCGGCGTGATCGTCAGCGGCGGACATGCGGTATCGCCGATCTTGCCCGGACCGCACCGCGACGCAACCACGCGCCGTCGCGCTCACATCGGCGGCACGATCGTGAAGGCCTCCAGGGCGCGCTGTAAAGATCAGGTCGCGCGCGTGAACAGCTGGCGCTGCGACGCCTGATAGGCACAGGCGCGCACCCGCTCGCGCACGTCGCGCGGCTCACGGATCCCGACCAGCTCCACGCGCGGGCGGCTGTGGTCGGACGAGACGATGACCAGCCGTCCGACACCGAGCAGGCGCTCAAGCGCCGATTGCTCGAGCGCAACGTCTTGCAACGAACGCAGATCGATGTCGTCGACGCGCTTCGAGAGCAGGCCGCTCTCGACGGTGAGGCGCTGGTTGGTCAGCCGGTAGCGCGTGGCCCGCAGCCGCGCGTAGTCGAGCGCGACGCGCGCGAGGCGGCTGAGCGAGAACAGCACGACGGCGCCGATCACCACCAGCTGGATCGCCGTGCGCTGCTCGGCGATCGCCACGCGCAACTCGCGGCGCAGCCCGCCCACGACATGCAGCGCCTGCGGCAGCAACCAGAACGCGAGCGGCGGCACGATCACCGCCCACAACATCCCCGGCAGCTGGCGCACCAGCAGCCGGACCGAGGCCTCGCCCTGCCACACGACCTGTTCCGCACCGGCGGGCGGTGCCGCCGGCCAGGACACCGGAACGCCGGCCGGCGCGACGGCGGCGGGCGCGCTGGCGCCCGCCACCAGCGTCAGCCCGCAGTGCGGACAGGTTGCGGCACGATCCGAGACCGACTGCTTGCATTCCGGACAGGAGATGATCGCCATGGCGCCGTGGCAATCATCGTACCGGACCGCGAGGTCGGCGGGGTGCCATAATCGCCGGCGCCGGAAAGGAACGGAGCATCATTCATGGCCGATCAGCTTGCACCCCATCAGCTTGCACAACACCAGTCTGCGCAACATCAGCTCTTGCGCCTCGACCACGTCAACCTCCGCACCGCGCGGGTCGACGAGCTGGCGGCGTTCTACTGCGACGTCCTGGGTCTGGCGCGCGGCCAGCGGCCCCCCTTCCCCTTCGGCGGCGCGTGGCTTTACTGCGGTGACCAGCCGGTCGTGCACCTGGTGGCGATCGAGACCGGCGGCGACGGCAGCACCACCGGCGACAAGGCACCGGCGCGACCAGCGGCGGCCGAGCCCAGCCTGTCGCACTTCGCGTTCACCGGCACCGGGATGGCGGCGTTCATCGCGCGCCTCGAGCAGGCCGGCGTTCCCCACGCCGTCGCGCGCCTACCCGGATCGCTGGTCACCCAGGTGAACCTGCGCGACCCCGACGGAAACGCGCTGCACGTCGACTTCGCCGGCAGCGACGGCTGAGAGCCATCGGCGGGTCTAGCGGGGCTAGACCAGCGGGCGGATCTCGATCTCCCCCTCCTCGGCGCGCAGCCCATCGACGTGGATGCGCAACCATCGCTTGGCGAACTCGATCGCCTCGGCCTTGGTCTTCGTCTGCAGGATCGAATAGCCGGCGATCAGCTCCTTGGCCTCGGCGAACGGGCCGTCGACCACGGTACGCTTGTTGCCCGCGCGCTTCACGCGCGCGCCGCTCTTGGTCGGTTTGAGCCCCTCGCCGCCGAGCAGAGCGCCCGATTGGCTCACCTCACCCATGAGCGCCCCCATCGCCTCCAGCACTTGCGGCGTGGGCAGCGCATCGGACTCGGTCAAGCGGCTCGACCGCAGCATGACCATGTAGCGCGTGGTGCCGGGTAGCCGGGCCGCGGGCGCGGAGGCAGGGGCGGCCACCGTCGCACCGGCGGCGTCGCGCACGCGCTGCTCCTGATCGCGCCAGCCGCCGGCCGTCTCGCTGGGATCGGTGGGGAGGTCGGACAGCTCGAAGAGCAGCCGGAGCTCGATCTGCCCGTCGTCGCCGGGCACGTCTTTGGCCCATTCAATCGCCTCTTCCCGCGACTTCACCTGGATGAGCCAGAAGCCGCCCAGCATCTGCTTGGCCTCGGCGAACGGACCGTCGATGACCGACATCTTGTCGTCGACCAAGCGCACGCGCGCCGCCTGCGCGCTGGGGTGCAGCCCCTCGCCCGCCAGCCACGCGCCCGCCGCCCTCAGCTTCTGGTTGTACTCACCGATCGCGGCCAGCAGCTTCTCGTCGGGCAAGGCCCCCGCTTCCCCGTGGGCGTTGCTCTGGATCAACAGCATGAATCGCATGGTCGTCGTCTCCTTGTGGTGGCGACGAACCTGAAGCCGGCGGATCGACCGGTCGAGCAAAAAAAGCGCGCCACCCGAGACGGGGAGCGCGCTTGGCCGGCCGGCCCCGCAGGGCCGGCCGGTGTCGTGGGTGTCGGCCGGGGCGCCTCAGCGGCAGGTCGGACCGCCGCCGGCTCCGGCGTCGGCGGCCGTGCACGTCAGGCCGGTGTTGCAGGTGCGGTTCGCGATCGCGCCCGCCCCGCAGCAGGCCTGCCCGCTGGCGCCGCACGCGGTGCACGTCAGGGCGACGCCCGCGTCCCCGCCCGCGGCCACGGCGCAGTTGAAGCCGGTGTCGCAGCTTCCGAGCGCTGGCCCACCGGCGACCGCCGGACAGCACGCCTGGCCGCCGGCGCCGCACGCCGTGCACCGGCGCGTCGCAAGCGCGCCCGCGCCCTGGCACGACAGCCCCATGCTGCACGCGGTGGGACCGGCGGCCGCGCAGCAGGCCTCTCCAGCCGCGCCGCAGGCGTTGCACATGCCGCCCACCCCGGCCACCGCGCCGACGCAAACGCCGCCCGGCTGGCAGACCGCCCCGGCGCAGCAGGCCGCGCCGGCGGCGCCGCACGCCATGCAGGTGCGCGGCATGCCGCCACCTGGGTTCGCGCAACCGAGGCCGCTGTTGCACACGTTACCCGGGCAGCACGCGTTTCCGGAGGCGCCGCACGCGGTGCAGGTCTGCATGCCGGCCGCTCCCTGGCAGGAGAGCCCGGTCGTGCAGCGATTCGCCGCGCCGAGCGCGACGGCACAACAGGTCGCGCCGCTGGCGCCGCACGCGACGCACATCGCGGGCGCGCCCGCCGCGCCCGCCTGACAGACCGCGCTCGCGGCGGTGCAGGTCCCGATACCGCCCCCGGCGCAGCAGGGTTGGCCGACCGCGCCGCAGGGGACCGTCCCGCCGTCACCGCCCGGCCGCTGGCACGAACCGTTGGTGCACATGCCGGCCAGGCCGCCGCCCATGCAGGCCGCGCCCGCGGCGGTACAGGTGTTGGCGACGCAGCAACCGCCGGCGCGGCAGCTGTTCGCGGCGCAACAGGGTTGGCCGGTGCCGCCGCAGGTCGGCGCCGGGGCGCCGCCCGTGCCGGTCACCGGGGCGCCGCCCGTGCCCGTCACCGTGCCGCCGCCGACGCCGGTCACCGTCGAGCCGCCCCCGCCGGTGACCACAGAACCGCCCGTGCCGGTTATCGTCGAACCACCGCCGCCGGTGACCTGCGAGCCGCCGGTGCCGCTCGTCGATGAGCCACCAGTGCCGGACGTCGAAGAGCCGCCCTCGCCTGTGGCGCCGTCGCCGTTGATGGGGTTGCTGCTGCCGCACGCGGCGAGGCCGACGGCGAGCGCGAGAGCGGCCAGCGGCGTGAAGACGGCCGCGCTGTTCCCTCTGGAGCCAGAACGAGCAAATCCACCAAATCGGTTCATCGCGAAGTCTCCTTCTTCATATGGCGATTGAGTAACCGCGTCACACGGGACGCGAAAGCTGTCAGCCCCATTGGTTGCGTGGAGAGGCCCACTACCATCACAAAGATTTTCGGTGCCATCACGATAGTTCGTGGGCTGGTGCGTCCGATCACGACGCAGGCGCGCGTGGCGTGCGTCGTATCACCGACGGGAAACCAGCAACCGGCGCGACGCGCATGCGCCGCGTCGGCCGCGGGCAGTTGACGGAACGCCGTCCTCGGTCAATGGTGGGCCGCGTTGACCAGGACTTGGAAGGCTAAAACCTGGTCGTTTCTCATCTGATTCGGAAAGGATCTCAGCCCATGAAGAAGAAGACCCTCACACTGACCGCCACCGTCCTCGCCCTCGCCTCCGTGTCCTTCGTCGCTGGTCTGGCCGCCGCCAAGGGTGCCGCCAAGATGCCGGTGCTGAGCACGCTGGCGGACGCGAAGTGGACCCCGCTCATGAAGGAAGGCCCGCTGCCGGCCTTCGCGCCGATCGAGGGCGATGCGACCAAGGGCGCTCACTTCGCTTACCTCAAGCTCCCGGCCGGATTCACCAGCCCCCCGCACTCGCACGGCTCGGACTACTGGGCCGTGCTCATCCAGGGCAAGATGACCCACTGGGCGGCGGTCGGCGGCAGCGAGGCCGAGGCCAAGCCGCTCGGCGTCGGTGATCTGACCTTCATGCCGGCCAAGCTGGATCACATCTCGAAGTGTTTCCCGGGCGCGGAGTGCATCCTCGCGATGGTGCAGAAGGGCAAGTTCGACTTCATCCCCGGCAAGGAGCCGAAGGTCGCCGCCGCCCCCAAGGACGCGCCGGCGGTCGCCAAGGAGGCCCCCAAGGAAGCCGCGAAGGCCCCGGCCACGAAGTAAGCGCGTCTGAACTTTCAGCATTCAACGCTCCGTTAGTGATGGGCAGCGGGCCATTTGGTCCGCTGCCCATTTTTCGTTGCAGCGTCGCGGCGCGGGAAACCGAGTCAGGTCTTGCCTTCGTACGGTTCATTCCCAATTTGGTCACACAATTGGGAGGTAGAACGAAATGAAGAATCACATGGTGTCTTTGTTTGGGGGAATTGGCTTGTTGCTGGCGGCGGTCTTCGTTGTCAATTGCGACTCCGTCGAGACCGCGTTTGACTGCCAGCAAGTTTGCACGCGCTACCGCGATTGCTACAACTCGTCGTACAACGTCGACAATTGCCGCAGCAGTTGCCGGTCGCGGGCCGCAAATGATTCTTCGGTGCGGCAGGCCGCTGACGCCTGCGAGAGCTGCATCGGCGATATGTCCTGCCTGTCTGCGACCTTCAACTGCGCGGGGAGTTGCAGCAATATCGTTCCGTGAACGGGACAGAGTTAAACGCCAAGACGCCAAGACGCCACGGTCTGGAGAAGGCCGGCCAGAAGGACAACAACAAGGCCGAGGAGGAGGCCGGCAAAAAGATGAAGAAGAAGGGCCATGCCATCGAAAAAGAGGGCGAGGCCCGCGGCGACGCCGCCGAACAGATGGAGAAGTCGGGCAACAAGGCCGAAAAGGCCGGTGTCGAAGCGCGCAAGGACGCCGAAAAGGCCAAAGAGAAGGCCGCTAAGTAGTTTCCGCTTCCTTGCAACGGCCGCTCAGAATGATTGAGCGGCCGTTGTTATTGATCTATCTATCTATTGGCGGCCTGGCGTCTGACCGCCCGCCCTAACGCCGTCGCTTCCCGCGCCACCGGAACAAGAAACGTCGCAGGCGGGACATGCGCGAGCGTCGCTCGGGGAAGGCCAGCGTGGCGCGATCGTCCCAGGCGGGGACGGGACGGACCTCCGAGGCCAGCCGGACGGGGAGCAGACGGCGCTGCTTGGCCAGCTCGAGCTGTACGTCGCGCACGAATTCGACGACGTCGTCGATGCGCAGCCGCGACGAGATGACGAACTCATTGAGGTCGCGCGCCATGTCGGCGGCGCTCGCGTAGCGGCGCGCCGGGTCGCGCTCCAGCGCCTTCATCACGATCGCGTCCAGCTCGGGCGGAACCTCCGGACGCGTCTGCGACGGCCTCGGCACCTCCATCTCCAGCACCTTGTACAGCGTGGCGAGGCTGCTCTCGCACGCGAACAGATCGGTGAGCGTCAGCATCTCGTGCAGCACCACGCCGAGCGCGAAGATGTCGACCCGGCCATCGATCGGGTTCCCGCGGACCGCCTCGGGCGCGAGGTAGGCGGCCTTGCCGCGGATCGCCCCATGCTCCGAGTGGCCCGCCGACGCGCTGGAGCGCGCGACGCCGAAGTCGAGCAATTTGAGCGTCCCCGCCGACGTGAGCACGATGTTGGACGGGGTGACGTCGCGGTGCACGACCCCCAGCGGCTCGCCGTCGCTACCGTTCAACCGGTGGACGTAGTCGAGCGCGCGGCAGACCTCGTGGGCGATGTGCGCCGCGATGACGATCGGCACCGTGCGCCCGGTGCGGCGCAGCGCCTCCATCGCGCGATACAGCGATGGACCGTCGGCGTACTCCAGCACCAGAAACAGCGTTCCGTCGGCCTCCCCAAAGTCATAGGCCTGCACGACGTTGGGGTGATTGAGCATGCCCAGGATCTTGGCCTCGGCGACGAACATGCGGACGAACGTCGGATCGGCGCTGCTGGCAGGGAGGATCCGCTTGATGACCACGGTGCGCTCGAACCCGCCCGGCCCGGTCGACGTCGCCTTGTAGACCTCCGCCATCCCACCAACTCCCAGCGGCTCGGTCAGCTGATAGCGCCCCACCCGCGTCGGGAAGCCGAATGGCGTCAAGTCCCGCAGCCCGCCCACGCTGGCCCGCTCGCGCACGCTGGCAGTGGACAGCTTCTTCACGATGTTGCTCTCCGCCCCTCGCTCCTCAGGCGCAGTGCTTCTTGACCTGGGCCAGCAGGTCGGCGACCTCGACCGGCTTGGCCATGTACCCGACGGCGCCCATGTCGCCGCTCGCCGCGGCGATATGCGCCCCCGCCGACATCAGCAGCACGGGAATGCCGGCCAGGTCGACGTCTTCGCGCTGTTTGCGCCGAAAATCCCAGCCGTTCATCACCGGCATCATCAGATCGAGGAGGATGATGCTGCATTGGGCGCCGCGTCCCGCGAGCACGCGCAGCGCCTCGGCCCCATCACCCGCCTGCAGGACGTCGTACTCGGCGCTCTCCAGCACCGACGTCAGCAGGTGGCGCGCGTCGTTGTCGTCGTCGACGACCAGCACCGTCTTGCGGGGTTGACCGCCCGCGCGCGATGACACCGCGCTAGTCATTCGATCGCCAACCGGAAGCTCGATATCCCACAGCAAAACACATCTGCAGCGTAAGCCTGATTCCGAGCACGGGAAGGGACGGCATTCCCACCGCTGCCGATTTTTCGATGAATCATTGGAGGGTTCGCGCGCCGCGCCCATCTTCTTGTTGAAGGGCGAAGTCAACCGACCTCCCGAGTCGTCCCGCAGCACACGAACCCTGATTGTCGACACTCGAAACGTTTCCTTCCGGTGACATTTGCCGGTGAACGGAACCGTTCGGTGCCGTTTGGGCGTGCCGATATCGACCCAAAACGCCGGAAGGTGGGCGTTGGCGCCACTGGCACGCACCTTGAAGTGGTCGGGGCGCCGAGGACTCCGCACCATGGAACCAGCTGCCGCCGCCGATCCGAGCGTATCGACTCCAACTCCGACTCCCACTCCGACTCCGGAGCGCGGGTTGCGCCCGTTCCTTGCGCCTGACACCGTCCTCGACGGGACTTACCGCATCGTCCGTTTGCTGGGCGAAGGGGGAATGGGCGAGGTCTATCTGGCGGCGCATGAACGATTGCCCGGCTTCTTCGCCGTCAAGGCGCTGCAGACGTCATTCATTGGCCAGGCCGAGGCGGTGTCTCGATTCAGGCGCGAAGCCGAGATCCTGGCCGGTGTGCGCCACCCCAACGTCGTGCAGGTGGTCGACTTCAATGTCACGCCGGAAGGCGTCCCGTACTTGGTGATGGAGCTGGCCGACGGCCCCGACCTGGCGCGCGAGCTTTCCGAGGGGCGCGAGCTCAGCCCCGCCGACGCGATGTCGATCGTGCGGCAGATCGGCAGCGCGCTCGACGCCGCGCACGCGGTCGGGGTGGTGCACCGCGATCTCAAACCAGCCAACGTCATCTTGATGCCGGCCGCGGGCCAGGCGCCGGTGGTCAAGGTCATCGACTTCGGCATCTCGATCTCGGACTGGTCAGCGCAGATCACCACCGAGAGTCGCGTGATGGGGACGCCGGAGTTCATGTCGCCGGAACAGGCGCTCGGCCGGCGCGACGAGATCGACGCGCGCAGCGATCAGTTCGCGCTGGCGGCGCTGGCGTACAACCTGCTCGCGAAGCGGCCACCGTTTGAAGGCGATAGCCCGCTGGCGACGCTGTCCGCGATCGTTCACGGCGAACCGGGACCGCTGGCGCCGCACGTCTCCTGGCCGGCGCACGAAGTCGAGCAGGTGCTGCGCAAAGGGATGGCGCGGGCGCGCGACGATCGCTTCGGCTCGGTGCTGGAGCTGGTCGAGGCGCTCGACGCGGCGCTGGCGCGCAGCGGCGCGCTGGCCGAACCGGCGCGCGCCTGTCCATCGGCGTCGGTCGCGCTGGCGGGGTCGCGGTCGGATCCGGCGCTGGCGCGGCTGCTGTCGGAGCGCCGTACGCCCGGAAGCGGCGGCAGCCACCCCGACGCCACCGCCACCGCCGCCACCGCCGCCACCGCCGCCACCGTCGTCTCCGCGCCCGCGTCCGAGGCTGGCACGGCGGCCACCGCCGCGACGCCACCCGCGCCGCGCGCCGTCGAGGAGAGAATCACGCGCTTGCCGGTGCCCGGGCGCGCCCGCTCGCGCAACCGGTGGCTGTCGGTCCTGGCGCTGCTGATTCTGGGTGGCGGCGCGCTCTGGGCGCGCACCGCCCGCCCGCTGGAGGCGCAGCGCGCCGTCGCGCTCGCCGATGACGTCGCGCTGCAGACGTGGACCGGGATCTCGTCGCTGATGCACCGACTCCCGCCCGTGTACGACCACCTGCGACGCGCGCTCGGTCTCTGAGTCGCGCACCCGGGCCTACCCGCGGTCGGGGGTGAGCGACGATCTTCGTCACCTGATCTGACGAAATTCGGCGCCGCGGCGTCCTCGGGCGAGCGCGCCGCGGCGCCAAATCGCCGACTTTCGGCCGCGGCGCCGCTTGTGACCGACGGCACGACTGGTGCAACTGAAGCAAGGCAGGAGGACCCGCTCAATGTTCAAGTTTGTACGGAACCGCAGTCGTCAATCGGGCTTCACGCTCGTGGAGCTCATGATCGTCGTGGCGATCATCGGAATCCTGGCCGCCGTCGCGATCCCGGCCTTCTCGAAGTACGTGAAGCGCTCGCGTACCGCCGAAGCGGTGGGGCACCTGAACAAGATGTGGGCCGGCTCGGTCACCTACTACGAGACCGACCACTCGGACTCGAGCGGCAACTCGCTCGCCAAGCAGTTCCCGGGCACCGCCCCGGACGAGATCGACACCGAGTGCGGCTGCCAGACGACTGGCAAGTGCCCCGGCGGTTCGGTCAAGTTCCAGGACCCGGTGTGGGTTGGCCTGCAGTTCTCGATCCCCGATCCCCACCTCTACATGCCGCACTACACCAGCAAGGACACCGGCTCGAAGGCGACCTTCGCCGCGTCGTCCACGGGCGATCTCGACTGCAACAAGAAGGTCGCGACCTTCCTGCGCAACGGCGCGATCGACGGCAACGGTGACGTGACCGGCAGCCGCGCCCCGATCATCACCAACGAGCTCGAGTAGCTCCCGGCTTCCACGAAGCATCAACAACGAAGCATCAACAACACCCCGGCGGGCGCCTGTCCCGCCGGGGTTTTTTCGTTTGCGCGCGCGGGGACGCGCGTCCCGCGCGCCGCGCCCTTACCCCGCGGCGGCGAGCTTGGGCGGCGACGGGGCGGGGTGCTTCGCGATGATCTGCGCCAGCTCGCTCTTGCACGAGCCACAGCCGGTGCCGGCCTTGGTGGCGACGCCGAGCGCCTCGATCGTCCGCGCGCCGGCCTCGATCGCCTCCTTCACCTGAGTCGCGCTGACCTTGTTGCAGTTGCAGACCTGGCGATCGCGCTCGACGCCGCCCGCGGCCGCCACACCGCTGCACAGCGCCTCGAGGGGATCGTCGGGCAGCAGATCCCCGCGGTCGAAGATCTGCACCAGCCCCGGCGCCGCCTCGGTGTTGCCGACCAGGATCGCCCCGACCAGCATCCCCCCGCGCACCACCAGCTTGCGGTACGACCCGCGCCGCGTCTCGACGACCTGGATCACCTCGTCGCTGTCGAGCTCGGGCTCGACCCGCCCCATCGACGCGACGTCGACGCCCGCGACCTTGAGGCGGGCGTAGATCTTGGAGCCCCGGTAGCGCGCCTGCGGGCCGGCCCCGGTCAGCACGTCGGCCAGCACGGCGACCTGCTCCCAGGCCGGCGACACCAGCCCGTATATCCGGCCGGCGTGCTCGGCGCATTCGCCGACGGCATAGACCCCGGGCGCCTCGGTCGCCAGCGCGTCGTTGACGATGATCCCCTTGTTGATCGGCAGCCCCGAGGCGCGCGCGACGTCGATGCGCGGGCGCACGCCGCAGGCCAGCACCAGCATGTCGGCCGCCAAGGTCTTGTCGTCGTCGAGGCGCACGCCGTCGACCGATCCCTCTCCCAGCACGCCCTCGACGGTGCGCGAGGTGCGTACGAAGATCCCGCAGCGTTCGATCTCGCGCTCCAGCATCTGGCCGCCGAGCTCGTCGAGCTGGGCGTTCATCAGCACCTTGCTGGCGTGGATCACCGTCACGTGCAGGCCGATGTCGCTCAGCACCTTGGCCGCCTCCAGGCCGAGCAACCCGCCGCCCAGCACCACGGCGTTGTCGCCGGGGCGCGCGTAGCCCCGCATGCCCTGGCAATCCTTCATCGTGCGATAGACGAACACGCCGCGCTTCATGTCGCCTTCGGCGGTCGTCATCCCCTCGAGCGGCGGCACCAGCGGCTGGCTTCCGGTGGCGATGACGGCGACGTCGTAGCGGTGCCGGGCGCCGTCGGCGAGCTCGACCATCTTCGCCCCCGTGTCGAGGCGCTTGACCACGATCCCCTCGACCAGGCGCACGCCGTTGGCGCCGTACCAGGCCGTGGGCTTGGTGACGATGGAGTCGGGCTTGGCGCCGGCCAGCACCTTGCTGAGCAGCACGCGGTTGTACGCGCCCCCCTGCTCTTCGCTGAAGACGGTGATCTCGTAACGAGACAGGCCGTCGCGCTGGATCAGCTCATCGATCAGACGGCAGGCCGCCATGCCGTTGCCGACGATCGCCAGCTGCTTCTTGCGGATGCCGCCAACGCTGACGCTGACGGCGCCGTTCGCGTTTCCGTTCGCGATGCCGTTCGCGTTTCCGTTCGCGCCACCGCTCATGATGCCCCACCCGCGACCGCCTGGGCGCGCACCGCGCAGACCTTGAACTCCGGCATGCGGCTGGTCGGATCCAGCGCCGGTTTGGTGAGGATGTTCGCCGCCAGGCGGCCCCCCCAGTGGAACGGCGCGAACAGCGTGTCGGGGCGGATGTCCGGACTCACGGTGACCACGAACACCACGTCGCCGCGCCGGCTCTCGACGCGCAGCTGCGCCCCCCTCGACCACGCCCAGGCGCGCCGCCAGCCGGGGATGAACCTGCACGCGCGGCTCGGGCTTCGCCTCGCGCAGCGCCGCGACCTGGCGGGTCTGGGCGCCGGAGTTGTAGTGCTCTTTGTAGCGCCCGGTGGTGAAGTAGTACGGGTACTGGGCGTCGGGCAGCTCCGCCGACGGGCGGTGGCGCACCGGCAGGAAGCGCGCCCGGCCGTCGGGGTGGGCGAACCGCTCGGCGAACAGGCGCGGCGTGCCGGCGTGGTCCTCGGCCGGACAGGGCCAGAACACCCCTTGCTCGCGCCGGATCCGCTCATAGGTGATGCCGCTGTAGTCGGCCTTGGCGCCGGCGGTCGCGCGGCGCAGCTCCTCGAACACCGCCTCGGGGCCGGCGTAGCGAAAGCGCTGCCCTTCGCCCATCCGCTCGGCCAGCGCGCAGAGGATCTCGATGTCGGTCTTGACCCCGCGCGGGACCGGGCGAAGCTGCCGCCGCAGGATGACCCGCCCCTCGAGGTTGGTCATCGTCCCCTCTTCCTCGGCCCACTGCGCGACCGGCAACAGCACGTTCGCCGTCGCCGCGGTCTCGTTCTCGAACGCGTCGCACACCACCAGCAGGTCGAGCGCCGCCAGCTTGCGCTCGATGTTGCGCGCGTGGGGCGAGGCGACCACCACGTTCGATCCGAAGACCAGCAGCGCCCGGATCCCCCCCTCGGGACCCAGCGCGTCCAGCAGCTCGTAGGCGCTCTTGCCCTTGCCCGGCAGGCGTTCGGGGTCGACGTCCCAGACGCGCGCCAGCGCCGCGCGATGCTCGGGATTCTCGATCAGGCGATAGCCGGGCAGCTGGTCGGCCTTCTGCCCCATCTCGCGGCCGCCCTGGCCGTTCCCCTGCCCGGTGATGCAGCCGTAGCCGCTGGCCGGCTTACCGACCTTGCCCAGCGCCAGCATCAAGTTCGTGAACGCGAGGACGCTGTCGACCCCCTTCGACTGCTGCTCCGGGCCGCGGCCCGACAGCAGCATGCTGCTCTCGGCGTTCGCCAGCAGGCGCGTCACGCGCAGCTGCTGCTCGATCGAGATCCCGGTCAGCCGCTCGACGTGCGCTGGATGCATCTCCAGCACGGCGCGCCGCGCATCTTCGAACCCCACCGTGCGGCGCGCGATGTAATCGACGTCGATCAGCTTCTCTTCGATGGCCAGATAAAGCAGCCCGTTCGCCAGCGCCAGATCCGACCCCGGCGTCAGCGGCAGGTGGATGTCGGCGACGCGCGCCGTCTCGGTGCGCCGGGGGTCGACGACGATCAGCTTGCCGCCGACGCGCTGTTCGTGGACCCACTGCATGATCGGCGGCATCGTCTCGCCGGAGTTGGCGCCCCACAGCAGCAGCGTCTTGGTGCGCGCGATGTCGCTGACCGGAAACGGCATCCCGCGATCGATCCCGAACGCCTTGTTCTGGCCGGCCGCCGCCGACGACATGCAGTAGCGTCCGTTGTAGTCGATGTTGGGGGTACGCAGCACGACACGCGCGAACTTCCCCAGCAGGTACGCCTTCTCGTTGGTCAGCGCGCCGCTGCCGAAGGCGGCCAGCGCCTCTGCCCCGTACGCCTCGCGCAGGCGGACCAGGCGGTCGGCGATGAAGTCGAGCGCGACGTCCCAGCTGACCGGCGCCAGCCGCCCCGCGTCGGTGCGCATCATCGGCGCGGTCAGCCGCCCCGGGTGATCGAGCAGATCACCCGAGGTGAACCCCTTGATGCACATCTGCCCGCGATTCACTGGAAAAGTCGGGTCGGGCCGGACGGTGATGTCGGGCCGTGCCGGCGACGGCGCGTCAGCGCTGGTCACCGTGGTCACCGACATGCCGCATTGAAACGCGCAGTACGGGCAGTGGGTCGGCGTCGTGACGGCCTCGACCACGCGCAAAAGCCGCGGGCGGAGCGGGTCCGATATCGAGTTGGTGCCGGGATCGATGCCGGGGTCGACACCCGGCTCGACGACCGGATCGGTGATCGGTTCTGAGGGGACGCGGCTCATGGGCGATGTCAGCCGATCGATGCGCGATCGACCTTCCGCCATCGTGCCCATCCCGTGTTTCGCGCGCGTTTCGTTCCGACGGTGCTTACGTTAAAGTCGTATCGAGAATCGATATCTAGCTTCGTCGGCGGTTTCGCGGGCGCGCAGTCGTGGCAAAGTGGCGGCAATGGCGCGCCAAACGGCGAATGGAACCGAGACCACGCCCGAGCCTCCCCTCTCCGACTATCGTGCGCTCGCCGAGCTGCGCTATCAGGTGCGCCGCTTCCTCGCGTTCAGCGAAGCGGCGGCGCGCGGCGCCGGGATCGAGCCGCAACAGCATCAATTGCTGCTGGCGATGAAGGGGCTGCCCACCGATCGCCGACCGACCATCAAGACCCTGGCGGAACGTCTGTGCATCAAGCACCACACCGCGGTGGCGCTGGTCGACCAGGTCGAGGCGCGCAACCTGGTGCGCCGCGAGCGACACGACGACGATCGGCGCGAGATCCTGCTGCGCCTCACGCCCAAGGGCGCTCGCATCCTGCGCAGCCTCTCGGTCCTGCACCGCGACCAGCTGCAGGTCGTCGGCCCGACCCTCGCCGAAGTGCTGGCGGCAATTCTCAGAGCCCGATCCCCAGTCTGATCTTCACCCGTCCTCGTCCTCGTCCTCGTCCTCGTCCCCGTCCTCGCCCCCGATCCTACCCAGCCGCTAGATCGCCTCCGTCTTCCACTCGATCGTCGGGCAGACCACGCCGGGCCAACGCTCGGGGTAGGTCGACCCGTGATTGCCGCCGCCGCCGATCACGAATGACAGGTGGTCCTGGCGCGCCACCAGCGAGCGGATGCCGGGGATCTCGAAGCTGACGCCGATCAGATACAGGCGGCGATTCAGCAGACCACCCGGAACGACGCACGACGTGCGGTAGCGCCCGGGCGCTTGCTCCGGCTCGCGCGAGGCGTGATCGGTCGAGACGAAGGCCTGCTCCCCCTCTTGCGTCGATACTTGAAGGCAGGTGCGCATGCCGCGCAGGCGGACCTTCACCTCGTAGTCGATCTCGACCCGGATCGCGTCAGCGGCGTCGAAGAATCCGCGCACCTGCCCCATGCTGTCGGTGAGGCGGAGCTCGCGCAGCGCGACCTCGGCCGACGCCGCCTCGTCAGCGCCGAACACCACGTGCCCTTCACTGTCGCCGACGCGCGCGGCGCTCTTCTTCAGGTAGTAGGTGATCGCCTCGTCGGTCGCGCCGTCCAGCTCCAGGCGCCCCGCGTCGAAGACCAGGGCGCGCGAGCAGAGCGACCGGACCGCGCCCATGTTGTGGCTGACGAACAGCACGGTGCGCCCCTGCTTGGCGACGTCGCCCATCTTGCCCAGACACTTGCGCTGAAAGGCGACGTCGCCGACCGCCAGCACCTCGTCGACGATCAGGATGTCCGGTTGCAGGTGCGCGGCCACGGCGAAGGCCAGCCGCAGGTACATCCCGCTGGAGTATTTCTTCAGGGGCGTATCGAGAAACGCCTCGGTCTCGGCGAAGGCGACGATCTCGTCGAAGCGCCGGGTGATCTCGGCGCGCTTCATGCCCAGGATCGCGCCGTTGAGGTAGATGTTCTCGCGGCCGGTCAGCTCGGGATGAAAGCCGGTCCCCACCTCCAGCAAGCTGCCGACGGTGCCCTCGATCTCGGCGGCGCCGGCGCTGGGATCGGTGATGCGCGACAGGATCTTGAGCAGCGTCGACTTGCCGGCGCCGTTGTGGCCGATCAGGCCGACGACGTCACCCGCGGCCACCTCGAAGCTGACGTCGCGCAGCGCCCAGAGCAGCTCGGGATCGGCGGTCTCTCTCGGCTGGGCGAGCCGCTTGATTCGCCCCGTGATCGCCTCCGCGAGCGTCTGGAACTGGACGTGGGTGACCCGCCGGCCAATCCGATATTGCTTGCCGATCCCCGTGGCTCTGATGACCGCAGCGCTCATCTTACAGCCGGTCGACCAGGGTCCTCTCGACCCGCCGAAAATAGAAGACGGACCCGCCGAGCGCGAACACGATCACGACGGCCGAGATCAACAACGACGACGACGGGGGCGGGCGGCCGAGGACGCACCACCGGACCGCGTCGACCACGCCCGACATCGGGTTGATCCCCAGCAGCGCGCGCTTCCAGGGAGAGCGAACCAGACTCGACGGGTAGAGGACCGGGGTGCAAAAGAGCCAGAACTGAATCAGGAACGGCGTCACATGCCGCACGTCACGAAACTGCGCATTGAGCGCGCTCAACCAGAATCCAAACGCCAGCGCCGCCACGAAGGTCAGCGCCACCGCCAGCGGCAGGGCCAACAGCTGCGGGCCGGGGCGCACGCCGTACCAGGCCATCATCGCCAGCAGGATCACGAAGCCGATGCAAAAGTCGACCAGCGCCGTGATCACCGACGAGATCGGGATGATCAGCCGCGGAAAGTAGACCTTGCTGAGGAGGTGCTGGTTCGCGACCAGGCTGTTGCCGGCGCTGGTGACCGAGTTGGCGAACAGGAACCAGGGCAGCATGCCGGAGTAGTAGAAGATCGACGGCGGCGACCCGTCGGTCGAGATGTTCCCCAGGCGAGCGATGATCGTGAAGATGAACATCGTGAACAGCGGCTGAATGACCGCCCACGCGATGCCCAGCACCGTCTGCTTGTAGCGAATCTTGATGTCGCGCGCAGCGAGCACCCAGAAGAGGTCTCGGAACGCCCAGAGCTCCCTGAGATCGAGTGGCTGCCAACCGGTGCGGGGACGGAGAATCAGCCGGCGCGACAACGGGCCTCCGCCGCCGGGGATACGCAAGAGTGTTCGAGGTTTCCCGTCGTCATGACGAGACCGCCTCCCAGCGCCGCGACGCGCTCGCGCGCTCGATCGCGTCGAGCACCTGGTGACCGCGCACACCGTCCTCGAAGTTGGGCGTGGGCGAGCGACCGTCGGCGACCCCCTTCAGGAAGTCGAGCACGGTGTGAATGAACGTGTGCTCGTAGCCGATGATGTGGCCAGGCGGCCACCAGGCGGCCATGTAGGGGTGCTGCTTGTCGGTCGCCAGCACCGTGCGGAAGCCGCTGGTCGGCCCCTCCTCGACGTAAAGCTCCAGCTCGTTCATCCGTTCGAGGTTGTAGACCAGGCTGCCGCGATCGCCGCTCACCTCGAGGCGGTTGTAGTTCTTGCGCCCCATGCCGAAGCGCGACACCTCGAAGGTCCCGAGCGCGCCGTTCTCGAAGCGCAGCAGCGCGAGCGCGGCGTCGTCGACGTCGACCGGAGACGGCGAGGCCGACCCGGCCTCGGTGCGCTCGCGGATGAAGGTCTGCGTGGTGCCGCAGACCTCGGCGATCTCCCCCACGAGAAAGCGCGCCAGATCGATCACGTGCGAGCCGAAATCGCCGAGCGCGCCCGAGCCGGCGCGCGCCTTGTCGTGGCGCCAGGTGCGCGGCGCGCGCGGATTGATCCCGCGGTCGTGCAGGTAGACGGCGCGGAAATGGAAGATGCGGCCGATCTTGCCGTCGGACGGGCCGGCGCCGCCGCCGTCGCCACCGCCATCGCCGTCTGCGTCGGTGCGACCGGTGATCAGCTGGCGCGCGAGCGCGATCGCCGGCACGCGGCGGTAGTTGTGGCAGAGCATGTGCACGACGCCGGCGCGGCGCACCGCCGCCAGCATCTGCTCGGCCTCGGCCAGGTTGCGCGCCAGGGGCTTCTCACACAGCACCGCCTTGCCGGCGGCCGCCGCGGCGGCGGCGATCGGCAGGTGCAGGTCGGCCGGCGTGCAGATGTCGACGGCGTCGACATCGGGGCGACGCACCACCTCTTCCCAGGAGGTCGCCGCCTCTTCCCAGCCCAGCTTCTCAGCCGCCGCGCGGGTGCGCCCGGGGTCGCGCCCGCAGACCACCTTCATGACCGGCGTCACCGGCAGGTCGAAGAACCGCCCCACCTGGCGCCATGCGTTGCTGTGGGCGCGCCCCATGAACTGGTGCCCAATCATGGCGATGCGCAGGTTCTTCTTCATGGCGGCGGGTCCTCGAGAGTGGATGGTGATGCTACGGGAATTCATGTTAGAGACAAGCCAGCGATTCAACGCACGGCGCCCCGCGCGAGCGACGCGCGGGGGTGAGGATCGTCCATCGGCAACCCGCGCGGCGAGGCTCCGACAATGCGACGAAGAGGGTTCCTGAAACGCTTGGGCGTGGTCGGGGCGGCCGCGGCCGGCAGCCGGCTGCTCGCGCCGCCGCGCGCGGCCGAGGCGGCGCGCGCGAACGCCGCCGCGGGGCTGGCGCGGCTCAAGCGCTGGCCGGCGTCGCTGCAGGCGCGGGTCGCGCGCTACGAAGGAGGGCGTCTGGCCGGCGAGTTACGCGTGGCGCTGGAGCCGGGGGCGACGACGCACGCCGACCTCGACGGCGCGGTCTGGACCTGCACGCTGCGCGCGCTGCCGGTCAAGGGGCAGCCGGACGCGACCGATCTGCTGGCGACCTTCCGGCTGGTCAAGGGCACGGCCAGCGAGGCCAACGTCGGCGTCGCGCTGGAGCTGGGCGGCTGGTCGAAGAGCCACTACGTGTTGCTGCCCGGTGCCTGCTACAACGGCAACCGCTTCGAGTCTCGGCACATCGCCTACCCGGCGCTGCTGACCGAACCGGCCGACATCGGGCCCAACGTCCCGACGATCATCTCGGACATCCCGCGCCTCGATGTCCACGGCGGACCGTCGCGCATCGAGTTGCTCGCCGGCGACCTGACCACACCCGCCGTCGCGGTCTGGTCGCGGCGCGACGCCGCGGCGCTGCTGCTGCTGACCGATCAGACGACGCCGCTCGGCGACCTGGGGATCAGCGTCGAGGAGAGCGAGGGCGACGCCGGCGAGCGCGAGCGTGGCGAGCGCGGCGAGCGCGGCGAGCGGAACGACGCCGGCGCGCGTGCGCGCGCGACCCTGCTGGTCACCGCACCCGGCGTGCGCGAGACCCACCGCTACGCGCTCGGCAACACCCGCGCGCGCTCGCACGATCCCGGCGCCCTCTTCATCCCGGGGTCCGAGCTGGTGCTGCGGCTGCGGGTGTATCAGTTCGCCTGCGCCGAATTGCAGGGGCTGTTCGATCGGTTTGCCGCCGTCCGCAAGGATCTCTCCGGCCCGACCCAGCTGCGCCACACGCTGCCGTTCTCCAGCGCGGCGCAGATGCACGAGGAGAAGTACAACCGCGACAACTGGCTCGAGAAGCCCGGCTTCTACGCCACCACCGCCAACCCCACCGCGACGGCTACCGCCGCGCCCGCGGCAATTCCCACCGCCAACCCCGCCAGCGGCGGCGAGCGTATCGCGGCCGGCCCGGCTTGGCAGACCGGCTGGGGCGGCGGCCTGGTGGCGACCCACCCGTTGCTGTTCGGCGGCGATCCGCGCACGCGCGCGCGGGTGCTGCGCACGTTTGATTTCGTCTTCAGTGGTCAGCTGGGCGGCGGTCTGCTGGGCGGCCCGGCGGCGGGCCAGGGCCAGGCCCGCTCCGGTTTCTTGCACGCCGCCAGCGATGGGCGCACCTGGCTGGACGAAGGCGCGGTTGCGGCGGCGCGCGCCGGCGGGGGACCGCAGCTTTACAAGCAGGCGCGCACCTGGCACCTCGTGCGGCGCAGCGGCGACGTCCTTTACTTCATGCTCAAGCAGCTGGACCTGCTGGAACGGCAGGAGCCGGCGTTCAAACCCAAGGAGACCTGGGCCGCCGGCCTGCGGGCGTGCGCCGACGCCTTCGTCGCGCTCTGGGACCGGAACCGCCAGCTGGGACAGTTCGTCAACGTCGAGACCGGTCAGCTGGTCGTCGGCGGCTCGACCGCGGGCGCGATCGCGCCGGCCGGGTTGGCGCTGGCCGCGCGCGCGTTCAAGAACGACGACTACCTGCGGGTCGCGATCGCCGCCGGCGAGGCTTTCGACCAGCGCTTCGTGCGCGCCGGCCTGACCACCGGCGGCGCCCCCGACGCGCTCCAGTGCCCCGACAGCGAGTCGGCCGCGGGGCTGCTGGAGTCCTTCATTGTGCTCAACGAGGCCACCGGCGACCCCGCCTGGGTCGACCGCGCCGCCGCGATCGCGCACCAGCTGGCCACCTGGCAGATCTCGTACGACTTCCGCTTCCCGGCGCGCAGCACCTTCGCGCGCGTCGAGATCCAGACCACCGGCGCGATCGTCGGCAACGCGCAGAACAAGCACGCCGCCCCCGGGTTCTTGCTGTATTCGGGGGACGCGCTGCTCAAGCTCTACCGCGCGACCGGGCGCCGGCTGTATCTGGAGCTGCTGCGCGACACCGCCCACAACGTCACCCAGTACTTGAACCGTCAGGACCACCTGTTGCACGCCGACAGCGAGCCCGGGTCGACCTGCGCGCGCGTCAACACCGGCGACACCGTCGATGCCGTGGGCGAAACGACGCCGGTGGGATCACCCTACGAGATCTGCGGCATGTTGACCGCGGTCGAGGTTCCGGGCCTGTACGTTCAGCCGGACACCGGCTTCCTGTTCCCCTTCGACCACGTCGATGCGCGCATCAAGGAAAAGACCGCGCGCCGCCTGGTCGTGACCCTGACCAACCCCACCCCCTTCGAGGCGGCCGTGCGCGTGCTGGCCGAGAACGACAGCGAGCGCACCAAGCCGCTCGGCCCCAACGCCCTCTGGGGCGCCCGCATCGTCACCGTCCCCGCCGGCGGCTCCCAGGACCTGGAGCTGGCCCGCCGCGAAGCGTGACCGGCGACCGGTCGGACCCCTCACCCTAGCCCTCTCCCCGGCGGCCCCCGGCGGACCGGGGCGAGGGGACCGGACATGGGGGGACCGGACATGGGGAGGCGAGTCGAGATCTTTTTTTGGTCCCCTCTCCTCGCTCGCACGCCTCCCTCCGGTCCCCTCTCCTCGCCCGGCGAGGAGAGTCCTGACGGGGCGCTGCCGCACCCCGAAAGATGAAACAGACGCGAGCGAGCCGAGCCATGCTGTCGGGGCCGGTGGTACCAACCCCGACTACCCTCTGGCGGCGGCAAACCCCGTAGGAGAGTCTGGGGCGGGCCCGACGGACCCCCAACTGTTGCAGGGCGGGCTCGCTCGCCTGAGCACGTATAGCAGGATTTACGGCGAAATCGGGCCCATCCGCTGCCGGCAGGAGGATGGAGATGAAGGCAGCGTTCACGGTAGTGGCAGGGATAGACGTTCATCGGGACACGGTGGTGGTCTCGGTGCGAAAGAAGAGCGCGGGCGCCGAAGACGACGCCGTAGAGACGCGTACGTTCGAGACATTTCGCGACACCTTGGTGTCGATGACGGAGTGGCTCGAGGCCGAACAGGTAGAGGTGGTCGGACTCGAGAGCACCGGAGTGTACTGGATGCCAGTTGTCCGCGTGCTGCACGAGCGGCTGCCCAAGTTGCTGGTCTGGCTCGTCAATCCGCTCGACGTCAAGCGGCGCGCTGGGCGCAAGACCGATCGCAAGGACAGTCGGTGGCTCTCCGAGCTCGTGCTCTATGCTTCGGTCACGCCAAGCTACGTCCCTTCGCGCGAACAGAGTGAGCTGCGAAAGCTTACTCGCCACCGGACCAAGCTCGTCGCGGACCAGACGCGGTATCAGAACCGCATTCTCAAGGAACTCGAGGGAAGCGGCGTCAAGCTGGCCTCCGTAATGAGCGACTGCCTTGGCAAGACGGGTCGCGCCATCATCGATGCTCTTCTCGTCGGCGACCCAAAGGTCGACGTGGCAAATCTCGCGATGGGAAGCCTCAGGAAAAAGATCCCGCTAATCCGTCGCGCGATCGATGGCTCGTTCACTCCGAGTACGAAGCTCGTGCTCCACCAACTGCTCGCGATGGTCGACCTGACAGCTACGAAAATGCTCGCCCTCGACGAAGAGATCGCCCGCCTTATGCAGCCGTGGAGTTCCGACCAGAACCTGATCGTGACTATCCCCGGGCTAAGCGGGATTTCGTCGGCCGCAGTGCTCGCCGAATCGGGGACAGACATGAGCTTCTTCCCATCGCACACTGGGCAGGCGCCAACGCCTCGTCCGCCGCTTCCGCGAAGCTCCAGGCACTCGGCTACTCCGGCGCCCCTCTCCACCCGGACAGGAGGGTTAGGGTGAGGAGTCCGGCCCGCTGCGAAGCGTGAGCGACGAATCTTCTCAGTCATCCCCCTCTCGACGGGCGCGACGCTCCGCGCGTCTGGTAAACTCGCCCGGTGCGCGATGGCGTGGCCCTGGTCGCGATTCTCGCCCGAGTGCGGCGACGGCTACGGCTGATGGCGGCGCTCGAGGGCGCGGTCCTCGCCACCGCGCTGGTGCTGGTGGCGGTCGCCGTCTGTCTGGTCGCCGCGCGCTGGCGCGCTGGCGCCACGCCGCCGCACCTGCCGCGATTCGCCGCCGCGACCGCGCTGGTTGCCGCCGCGGTGGGCGGCTTCGCGGGCGCGCTGCGGCGGATCTCGCTCGAGCGCTGCGCGCGCATCGTCGATCGGGCGCTCGACCGTGCCGTGGCTTCTCCGCGCGTCGGCAACCGCCCGCGCGACCGCGCGCACGCGCGCGCGGGTCATGACCGCGTGCTGTCGGCGCTGGCGTTCTGGCGCGCCAGCGCCGCCGGGCGCCTGCCGACGCCGTTCATGACCGCGGCGATCGCCGACGCCGCCGGTCGCGGCGCCGCCGTCGCCCCCGGTGTCGCCGCGCCCTTCCGCCGCCCGCGCACCGCGCCCGCGCTCGCGGCCGCCGCCTTCCTGCTGACCGCGGGCGCGCTGTCGCCGCTGCCCGCGCGCGGCAGCCGCGTGCCGCCGCCCGCGATCGGCTCCTCGGCGGCGTCGGCGGCGGCGGCGCCGAAGAACGCGCGCATCCGGCTCGACGGTCGCGCGCTCGACGCCGAGCGCGAGCAGGCAGCGGCGGCGCTGCGCGCGGCGAGCGCGCTCGGCGATCCCGAGCTCGACGGGCTGGCGCGCGCACTGGCGGCGACGGTCGGCGATCTGTCGGGCCGCGGCCTGGATCAGAGCGAGGCGCTCGATCGCTTGAGCGAGCTCCTGCGCCGCGCCGAACAGGCCGCCGACGACGTCGCGCAGCTGTCGCACGCGCTGGAGCAGGCCGGCGGCGGGTTGCAGGCGACGGCGGCGACGCGCGACGCGGGACGCGCGCTGCAGGCGGGCGACGGCGCCGCGACCGAGCGATCGATCGAAGACCTGGCCGCGCGCGCCGCCGCGGCCGGCGACGGCGCGCGCAACCAGATCGCCGGCAGCTTCGACCGCGCCGCCGCCGCGGCCGCGACCGGCGGATCCCCTTCATCGAGCGCGTCGACCGGTCGCGACCCGGCCGCACGCCGCGATGACAATGCCGCCGCCGGCATCAACGCCGCGGCCGGCGCGCCCAGCCGGCGATCCCGACGCGACCGAAGAAGGCGAAAGCCGACGCCGCCTGGCGCGCGATAACCCGACCGCAACCCGCCCGCCGGCCTCCTCCTCCGGATCCCCGGCCGGTCCGCGCGCGCCGTCCGAACGCCGGCTGCAGCGCCTGCAGCGCGAGCTGAAAGAGACCGCCGCCGCCTGCCGCGCCGATCCCGAGGCCTGCCGCCGCCGGCTGCAGCGCCAGGCGCAGGAGCTGCCGCGCATGCAGAACGAAGCGCGCAGCCTGACGTCGCGCCAGCGCTTGGCCGAAGCGGTGCGCCAGCTGCGCGAACGGTTGCGGCGCGAGGGCGGCGGCGCCGGCGAGCGCGCCCGCGAAGAACGACGCTTCCTGCGCTCGGCGCGCGGCGAGAACGCCCGCGAGCCGGGCGCCGGCCGCGATGAGGGTCAGCACGGCGTCGCGCGCGTCGCGACCGACGGCGCCGGCGATCCCGACGGCGTCAGCGACGAAGGCGACGACAGCGACGGCGACGCCAGCGAGGTGCAAATGAGCGAAGGCGACGGCGCCGGCAACGGCGCGCCCGACGATCCCGGCCAGCCCGGCACGGCATCGAACGGCGGCGGGGCCGACCAGCGCGCCGCCGGCCAGGGCCCCGCCGGCGAGCCGGGCGGCAACGGCGACGGCATCGGCAACCAGAAGGGCGACGACCCGCTGGGCGAGCGCGGCGCGATGACCACGCGCGGCCGCACGCGCGAGGCCGCGGTCAAGGACGGCGCCGGCCCGACGCGCTCGGAGGTGATCCAGTCGGCGGCGCGGCGCGGGTTCGCGCACACCACCTACCAGGGCGTCTATACCGACTACCAGGCAGTGGTCGAGGAGTCGCTCGACGGCAGCGCCGTGCCGCCCGGGCGGCGCTATATCGTAAGACGCTACTTCCAGCTGATCCGCCCGCAATCTCCCCGCTCGTCGAGGTGATGCCCATGCCGATGTCGGTGTCGAGATGATGTCGTCCAGTGAGCCCGCCGCGAAGCTCGCGAGCGCGCCCGACGCCCGCCGCGCAGATCGAACACGCCGTCGCGCAGTTCCGCGACGATCTCGGCCGGGTGCGCGCGTCGATCGCGCGCCGCCTCGTCGGGCAGACCGAGATCGTCGACGGCGTCCTCACCGCGCTGCTGGCGGGCGGGCACGTCCTGCTCGAGGGCGTGCCCGGCCTCGGCAAGACGCTGCTGGTGAAGACGCTGGGCGACGCGCTCGACCTGACCTTCTCGCGCGTGCAGTTCACGCCCGACCTGATGCCGTCCGACATCGTCGGCACCAACATGATCGTCGAGTCGGGCGGCGAGCGGCGCTTCGAGTTCCAGCAGGGGCCGATCTTCGCCAACCTCGTGCTGGCCGACGAGATCAACCGCGCCACGCCCAAGACCCAGTCGGCCCTGCTGGAGGCGATGCAGGAGCAGGCGGTCACCGTCGGCAAGACGACCTATCCGCTGTCGCCGCCGTTCTTCGTGCTCGCCACCCAGAACCCGATCGAGATGGAGGGCACCTACCCGCTGCCCGAGGCGCAGCTCGACCGCTTCTTCTTCAAGCTGCGCGTCGAGTTCCCGGCGCGCGACGAGCTGCACGCGATCCTCGACCGCACCACCGGCGTCGACGAGGGCTCGGTGCCGGCGGCGCTCGGCCGCGCCCGCATCCTCGAGATGCGCGAGCTGGTGCGCCAGGTGCCGGTGGCGCGGCCGATCCAGGACTACGCCGTGCGCCTGATCGAGGCGACCCACCCGGCGCGCTCGCCGCTGCGCCGAGGTCAAGCGGGTGGTGCGCTACGGCAGCTCGCCGCGCGGCGCGCAGGCGGTGATCCTGGCGGCGAAGATCCGCGCCGTCTCCGACGGGCGGCTCGCGCCGTCGTTCGACGACGTGCGCGGCGCGGCGACGCCGGCGCTGCGCCACCGCGTGCTGCTGAACTTCGAGGGCGAGGCCGACGGCATCACCACCGACCGGATCCTCGCCGACGTGATCGCCCAGCTGCCGGAGCTGGCCTGACCATGACCAAGGCGGCCCGCGCCGAAGCGACCGAAGCGGCGCCGGCCGCCCGATCCCGCGACCGGGTCGACGCGCGCGCGACGCCGGTTCGACGACCGCTTCGACGAGCGCTTCCTGCGCAAGCTCGAGTCGCTGGCGATCCTGACCCGCCGGTCGCGCATCTCGTTCGGCCAGATCCGCGCCGAGCGCCGCAGCCGCCGCGTCGGCGCCGGCATCGAGTTCGCCGATCACCGCGACTACGTCCCGGGCGACGACCTGCGCTACCTCGACTGGAACCTCTACGGGCGGATGCAGCGCCTGCTGGTCCGTCTGTTCGAGGAGGACGAGGACCTGTCGATCTACGTCCTGTTCGACACCAGCGCGTCGATGGGCGTCGGCACGCCGCCCAAGCTCGACCTGGCGATGCAGGTCGGCGCGGCGCTCGGCTACGTCGGCCTGGCCAACCTCGACCGCGTCTCGGTGCTGCCGCTGGCCGGCAGCCTGGGCGACGGCATGCCGCTGGCGCGCGGCAAGGCGCACATCCTGCCCTGGCTGCGGTTCCTGGGCGGCATCCAGGCGCAGCGGGCGCACGTCGCTGGCGCAGTCGATCGCGCGATTTCCTGCTGCGCCACCGCGGCCGGCGGCGCGGCCTGGTGGTCCTGATCTCCGACTTTTACGATCCGGCCGGCTATCGCGAGGCGCTGGATCTGCTGCGCCACAACCGGTTCGAGACGGTGATCATCCAGGTCAGCGCGCCCGAGGAGATCGCAACCGTCGCTGCGCGGCGACGTCACCATCCGCGACGTCGAGACCGGCGAGGAGCGCGAGCTGACCGTATCGCCCGGCCTGCTGGCCGAGTACCGGCGCCGGCACGCCCGCTGCTGCGCGGTCTGGAAGGCTACTGCCGCGAGCGCGGCATCCCCTGCTTTCCCATCGTGTCGGACGCGCCCTTCGACGACGTCGTGCTGCGGGTCTTCCGCGCCGGCGGACTGGTCCGCTGACCCGACGCTGAAAACGGAACGGCACAAGCGTGGGCGACTTCATCTTCGGCGGCGCTTTCGGCGGGATGTCGGGCGCGACCGCCCTCGCCGTCGGCGTCGCCGCCGGCCTGGTGCTGACGACGTTCTACCTGCTGAAGCTGCGGCGGCGGCGCGTGCTGGTGCCGTTCGCGCCGCTGTGGATCTCGGTGGGCGGCGAGCGACGTTCCGAGCGGCTGGCGCGCCGGCTGCGGCGCTGGCTGTCGCTGTTGCTGCAGCTGATCTTCGTCGCGCTGATCCTGCTCGCCGCCGTCGATCCGCGTCCCGCCACCATCGATCGCGCCGGCCGCACGCTGCTGATCCTGGTCGATCGCTCGGCGTCGATGTCGGCGACCGACGAGGACGAGACGCGCCTCGGCCGCGCGCGCACGATCGCGCGCGACCTGGCGGCCGGCCTGGGCGCCGCCGATCGCGCGATGATCGCCTCGTTCGCCGCCGGCGTCACCGCCGAGACCGGCTTCGAATCCGATCCGGCGCGCCTGGCGCCCGCCGCCGACTGCACATCAGCGCCAGCGAGGAACCGGGCGACCTGGGACGCGCGCTGACCTTCGCGGCCGCCGTGCTGCGCGGGCGGCCGCACCCGACGCTGATCCTGGTCAGCGACGGCGCCTTCTCGCCCGACGACCTCGCGCGCGCCGCCAGCGCCCCCTGTTTCGGCCTGCCCGCCGTCGATGTCCGCTTCGCGCGCGTCGGCCGCCGCGCCGACAACCTCGCCTTGCTCTCGTTCGCGGCGCGCCGCTATCCCGCCGACCCCTCGTCGGTCGAAGCGGCGGTGGTCGTGCAGAGCTTCCGCGATTCGCCGAGCGACGTCGTCCTGGAGATCACCGCCGGCGCCGCCGCGCGCCCCGTCGACCGCGTGCGCCTGCACCTGGCGCCGCACGAGCGCCTGCGCCACCTGCTGCCCGACGTCGCCGCCCCCGACCCCCGCCTGGTCGCGCGGCTGCTCGAAGTCCGGCGGCGTCGGCGTCGGCGTCGGCGACTCCGGCCTCCGCCCGATCACGACGATCTCGCCACCGACGATCGCGCCTACGCCGTGATCCCCGGGGCCACCCGCGCCCGCGTGCTGCGCGTCGGCGACGCCGACCTGTTCCTGGACGGCGCGCTGCTGAGCCTGGGCGACGCCGTCGCCGTCCATCGCGTGAACGCCCGCGACGTCGAGGCGACGCGCGCCACCTGGGCCAAGTACGACGCCGTGATCTTCGACGGCGTCGCGCCCGCGCCCGCGCCCACCGCGCGGCCGCTTCATCTATCTCGATCCCCACGGACCGGCGAGCCCGTTCACCGATCGCGGCCGGCTGCGCGAGCCGATCGTCAGCGACACGCGCAAGGGGCACCCGCTGCTGCGCCACGTGAGCCTGGCCGACCTCAACATCGGCGAGGCGCACCGCCTGGCGCTGGGCGCCGGCGACGAAGCGGTGGCGTCCGCGCTGGGCGCGCCGCTGATCCTCACGCGCGCGCGGCCCGACCTGCGCATCGTCGCGCTCGCCTTCGACATCCGCGCCTCCGACCTGCCGATGCGCGCCGCGTTTCCGCTGTTGCTCGGCAACGCGGTCGCCTGGCTGGGCGCGCCTGAAGCGTCCGAGACCGCGGCCCTGCGCACCGGCCGCAGCCTGCGCGTCGCGCTGCCCGAGGGGCGCGCGCAGGCCGCGGTGACCGACCCGGCCGGCGTGACCCAGACCGTCGTCGGGCCGGTGGCGGGCGAGATCGAGATCCCGATCGCCCGCACCGGGTTCTACCGGATCGGATCATCGATGACGCTGGCCGCGAACCTGGGCGACGCCGTCGAGTCCGACACCACGCCGGCGGCGCGCCTGGTGATCTGCGGCAAGACGCTGGCGCCGCCCGACCACGCCGGTGCGGCATGCGCGACGGCCGATCTGGTGGTGGGCGCTGATCGCCGCCGCCGCGCTGTCGCTGGTCGAGTGGTGGACCTATCACCGTCGGTGGACGGTCTGACCATGACCGCCACGGCCACTGCCATTGCCACCGTCACGTCGCTGTCCGAGGCGTTCGCGCGCGCGCTGCATCCGCTGGTGCTGGGGGCGCCCGGGTGGTTGCTGTTGCTGGTGGTCGCGCCCGCGCTGTTCATCGTGGCGCGATGGTCGCTGGGCGACTTCACGCGCGGCGAGCGGATCGCGCAGGCGGTGCTGCGGCTGCTGGTGCTGGCCGGGCTGGCGCTGGCGCTGGCGCGACCGGCGCTGCGGCGCCCCGCCGGCGACGTGTCGGCGGTCGCGCTGGTCGACGTCTCCGACAGCGTCTCCGACGCGCGATCTCGACCAGCGCCCGCACGCTGCTGCGCGGCCTGGAGCAGGCGGCCGCGCGGCGCGCGCCGGCGCACGCCAGCCCCGTGCGCGTGGTTCGCTTCGCCGCCACGCCCGAGGAGGTTGTCGCGCCCGGCCGCGGTCGGAGCGCCGCCGAGATGGTGACGCGCTTCGAAGCGCCGGGCGGCGCCGCCACCGACCTCGCGCTGGCGATGGGCCTGGGCGCGGGTCTGTTCGACCCCGCCGGCATCCCGCGCCTGCTGGTGGTCTCGGACGGCGCAGGCGACCAGCGGCGACGCGCGTCGCGGCCGCCGAGCGCGCGGCGGCGCGCGGCGTGCGCGTCTACGTCCACACGCTGGCGGGCGCGCGCACCGAGGGCGACGTCGCCGTCGACAGCCTGACCGCGCCCGACGAGATCCGCCCGCACGCCCCGTTCGACCTGCAAGTGCGTCTGTTGTCCGACCGCGCCGGGCAAGCGCGGCTGCGGCTGGAGCGCGACGGCAAACCGAACGCGCCCGACGCCGAGCGCAGCGTCGCGATCGGCGCCGGCGTCACCACCGTCGCGTGGACCACCAGCGTCGACGAGCCGGGCACCAGCCTGTTTCGCGTGCGCATCGTCGGCGCCGCGCACGACGCCCACCCCGAGAACGACACCGGCGTGCTGGCCGTCGCCACCGAGCACGACCCGCGCGTGCTGTTCGTCGAAGGGGGACCGGTCGGCACCGACACCCCGTTCGCGCGCGCCCTCGAGGCCGAGCAGATCGCCGTCGACGTGCGCGGCGCCCGACGAGATGCCGGCGGGCGGCGAGCTCGCGCGCTACGACCTGGTCGTGCTCTCCGACGTCGCGCGCGCCGAGCTCGGCGACAGGCGGATGCAGGCGCTGGACGCCTTCGTGCGCGCCGGCGGCGGCCTGCTGATGGCGGGCGGCGCGCAGAGCTTCGGCGCCGGCGGCTACGGCGGCAGCCGACTGGAGGCGATCCTGCCCGTGCGCCTGGACCTGCCGGAGAAGCAGGACGAGGCGACCCTGGCGCTGGCGCTGGTCATCGACAAGTCGGGATCGATGGGCGGCCCCAAGATGGAGCTGACCAAGGAGGCCGCGCGCGCCACCGCCGAGATGATGCCGCCGTCCGACCTGATCGCCGTCGTCGTCTTCGACAGCCAGGCCACGCCGGTGGTGCGCCTGCAGCGCGCCGCCAACCGCGCGCGCATCCTGACCGACATCAGCCGCATCCAGGCCAGCGGCGGCACCAACATCCTGGCCGGCCTGCGCGAGGCCGTCGACGAGCTGCTGTCCGCGCGCGCCCGCAAGAAGCACGTGATTCTGCTGTCCGACGGACAGTCCGGCTACGACGGCATCAGCGACCTGCTCGAGACCGCCGCCGCCGCGCCGATCACGGTGTCCGCCGTCGGCGTCGGCGAGGGCGCCGACCAGACGCTGCTGCAGATGATCGCCACGCGCGGCGGCGGCCGCTTCTATCACACGCGCGATCCCGCCAGCATCCCGCGCATCTTCTCGAAGGAGACTTCGCAGATCGGCCGCGCGTCCCTCGTCGAGGCGCCGACCATGGCGCGCGCGCGCAAGCACGCCGAGCTGCTGAGCGGCGTCGCGCTCGAGACCGCGCCCGCGCTGCGCGGCTACGCCCTGACCCGCCCGCGCGCCGCAGGCCGATTTGATCGTGGCGACCGACAGCGGCGACCCGTTGCTCGCGCGCTGGCAGATCGGCCTGGGCCTGGTCGCCGCCTGGACCAGCGACGTCAAGTCCCGCTGGTCCGCCGACTGGCTGCGCTGGCCCAACTTCGGAAAATTCTGGGCCCAGGTCGCCCGCACCACCATGCGCCGCCGCGCCGCCAGTCACTTCCCGCTTGAAGGCAACGCTCGACGGCACCACCGTGTCGGTCGCCGTCGACGCCATCGGCGCCGACGATCGCTTCATGGGGGGCCTCGACGGGGCCGTGGAGATCGTGACCGCTCAGGCGGGGCCCGCCGCCGGGCCCGCGTCATCGTCTCCCGGCGTCGGCGTCGGCGTCGGCGTCGGCGTCGGCGTCGGCGTCCGTGGCACCGCCGTCGCCTGCCGCATCCGCCGCGCCGTCCACGCGCAAGGTCGCGCTGACCGAAACCGCCCCCGGACGCTACGAGGCGAGCTTCACGGTCGACCGCCTCACGGCGGGCGCGCTGCTGCTGCGCGCCACCCTGAACCGCGGCGCCGTCCCCATCGCCGACGCCAGCGGCCGGCTGGCCATCCCCTTCGCCCCCGAGCTGCGCCCGAGGCTTGAAGGTGGCGCCGCGGCTGAGGCCGCCGGCGATCGCCCCGCCCCGTCCGCCACGCTGGCCGCCATCGCCGCCCGCACCGGCGGCCGCGAGCTCAGCGAGGCCGACATCCCCACCCTGCTCGACCCCGGCCCCGACCGCGCAGCACCCTGCAGCCGATCCGAACCCAGGTCCTGCTGATCACCCTCGGCCTGTTCCTGATCGACGTCCTCCTCCGACGCGTCAACCCGAGGACCATCTGGTCCCGCCTGACCGCCCTGGCCCGTGGCTCCCGCCCCTCCCCAGGGTGACGTTTCCCCCCGTGACGCGGAAAGGTTTGACTCCCCCCGGTAATTTTGGCATAGGGTTCACCTCACTTTTTCGCACCACGGGGCGTGGCGCAGTCTGGTAGCGCGTTCGGTTCGGGACCGAAAGGTCGGAGGTTCAAATCCTCTCGCCCCGACAACTGTAAGTCCGCGCGATCGCTTTCCAGCGGTTCCGCGTCGCGTCGACGGTGCATGGGCCTTTTCGGGGTCGGGTAGTAAATGGGTAGTAAACGGAGCCGCGAGGCGCAGCGTCGCGCTGCGTGTCGGCGGGCAGCGGCGGCTCCGAAGCGCCACCCGCCGCGAGAGCCGGCTCGTGCGTGCTCGTCGGCCGCCGGCGGCGGCGCTGATCGGGATGACGCGCCGCGCTCTGGTCCGCCGGCGGCGGCTCCGAAGCGGAGGCGGTCGATCTCCTTCTTGAGGTAGCCCGGCGCGAGGTGCCCGTAGACCTCGGTCGTGATGCGCGGGTCCTGGTGCCGCATGATCCGCTGCACCGCCGCCAGGTCGGCGCCCTTCATGAGCAGCAGCGACGCCGTCGTGTGGCGCAGGTGGTGGAACCGGATCTTCCGGACCTGGCCGACCGGGAACAGCTTGAAGTTGCACTTCGGGCAGCGGCGCGGGTTCGCGTCCGGGCGCCGGCTCTTGGTGGCCGCAGCCCTGGCGCCGGCACTTGTGGACGTAGCCCGTGACGAGGCCCGCCCGGCGCATCGCCCGCCGGAGCACGTGCTCGAGCGCCGTGTGCTTCGGCAGCATCGTCGCCGTCCTCGTCCGGGAACACGAGCTCCGACGGCGAGGCCGCGATCGCCTTCTTGAGGTACGGGCCCAGCTCGCTGTTGATCGGGATCGCCTCGACCCGCCCGCCCTTCGGGATGTCCCGGTCGTGGGAGCGGCTGACGAGGATCAGCCCGGCGTCGAAGTCGACGTCCGCCTTCTGCAGCGCGAAGAGCTCGCCCTTGCGCATCCCCGTGTAGAGCGCCGTCGCGAAGAGCGGCTTCCACTTCGGCTTGAGCGACGCCAGCAGCGGCGTGCACCTCGTGCGGCCGCAGGTAGTCCGGCAGCCGCTTCACGACCTTCCGCTTCGGCACGTCCGCCACCGGGTTCGGCCGCGGGAACTTCTCCATCCGCCGCGCCATCGTGAACGCCCGGCTCAGGTACCCGCGCAGGTGGTTCACGCTCCGCGCGCTCAGGCCGTCCTCCTTCTCGGAGAGGAAAAGGTCGACCTTGCCCGCGGTGACCGCGGCCAGCCGCAGCTTCCCGAACGGCGAGCCGATGATGTGCTTGATCGCCCAGTTCCCGGTCGACTTCAGCCCGGCGACGCCGGGCCTGATCCCGACGTTCGCCGCCATCGTCGACGTCGACTCGGGCACTGCGAGCTTCAACGTCCGCCTGTCGGTGACCCCGGACGTCGTCGACGGCGCGGTCCTCGCGACGCTCACCAAGACCGCGGAAGGTGGCCCGCAGCTGCTCTCCGTAGCCGGGCCGGCGTTCGTGCCGCTCACCGTTCCGGCGCTCATCAAGATCACCGCCGCGAACGACAACGCGGAGGCCAGCTGCCGCATTCGCAGCAAGACCGTGACCCTGCGCGCGGCGTAGCCCACGACCCGCATGCGCACGTCGGCCGGGGGCCGGCCCGGCGTGCCGCTACGACACGAACCAGGAAACGAGACGTAGCCCACAAAGACCTCGATCAAGCTCGGCCGCAGGCGTGCGATCTGGTAGAGCGGCCTCCCACGTGAAGGAGTTGCGCGGTTCCGGGCTTCGCGCGCAAACCTGGCGCCGCGGCCGGGACATCGGCGTCCCTGAATGGGAACGACCTAGGGCCTTGACGGGGGAGGCCCGGTGCTTCATCGTAATATTACGATGAAGAAGGATACTCCCGCCGACTGTTGCCCGGCACCAAGTATCGAGCCAGACCTCCGTCCGATCGAGGGCAAGGACGCCGACGAAGAGCTCGCGACCTTGGCGAAGGCCATTGGTCAC
Organism: uncultured Pseudomonadota bacterium; assembly: GCA_963778795.1. Lineage (GTDB taxonomy): Bacteria > Myxococcota_A > Polyangia > Fen-1088 > Fen-1088 > DASRQZ01. Next base: position 681,708 of record CAVZVU010000002.1, read on the forward strand.
CCGGCGCGGATTCAGATCCTTCGCATCCTTGCTGGCCGAGCCTCCTGCGTGTGTGGCGATATCGTCGAGGAGCTGCCGCTCGCCCAGTCGACCGTCTCCCAACACCTCAAGGTGTTGAAGGAGGCGGGACTCATCCGCGGCGATGTGGACGGCCCACGCGTCTGCTACTGCGTGGAGCCTCGCGCGTTGCGCCGGCTGAAGGTGCTGGCGGTGGGCCTGTGACTTGCATACACGGTCTAATCGTCAGTTCTCGATGAATGAGAAGGGAGACACCCATGACCGCCATTCACGTCTTCGACCCTGCCATGTGCTGCTCCACGGGGATCTGCGGTCCGTCCGTCGATCCGCAGCTCGTTCGTTTCGCCGCGGACCTCGACTGGCTGAAGAAGCAGGGGGTCTCAGTCGAGCGCTTCAACCTCTCGCAGCAGCCCGACAGGTTCGCCGACGACACGGCGGTGAAGTCGGCCCTCGAGACCATGGGTGAAGGCGCCCTGCCGCTCGTAAAGGTGGACGGCAAGATCAAGAGCGCCGGCGTTTATCCATCACGAGACCAGCTCGCCGCATGGGCCGGCGTCGGCGCGCCGAAGATCGAAGCCAACGCGCTCAATGTCAGCTCGGGCGGCTGCTGCGGTCCCTCCGCCAAGAGCGGGGCGGCCTCGTCGCAGAAGAAGTCCGGCTGCTGCTGAAAGGGATCTTCATGTCCACGTTGCTCCGGGATCCGACCCGCATTCTGTTCTTCACGGGCAAGGGTGGCGTGGGCAAGACGTCCGCGGCCTGCGCGACGGCGATAGGTCTCGCCGACGCGGGAAAACGGGTGCTGCTGGTCAGTACGGATCCGGCCTCGAACCTCGACGAGGTGCTGGGCGTGAAGCTCTCGGCGACGCCGACACCCGTCCCGAAGGTGCCGGGGCTGTCGGCGCTGAACATCGATCCCGAGCAGGCCGCGCATGACTACCGCGAGCGCGTCGTTGGCCCCTACCGGGGCGTTCTGCCCGCGGTCGCCGTGGCCAGCATCGAGGAGCAGCTTTCCGGAGCCTGCACAGTGGAGATCGCCGCGTTCGACGAGTTCTCCAAGCTGCTCGGAGACGAAGCGGTCACCGCTGGGTTCGACCACGTCATCTTCGACACCGCCCCCACGGGACATACGCTCCGGCTGCTGGAGCTGCCCGCCGCGTGGTCGACCTTCATCGATACAAATGTCGCCGGCACGTCGTGCCTCGGACCCCTCTCCGGGCTGAACGCGCACCGGGCGCTTTACGCTGCCTCGAACGCGGCGCTGCGGGACGGGGCGCGCACGACGCTGGTACTGGTCGCCAGGCCGGATCGCTCCTCGCTCCGCGAAGCAGAGCGGACCCGAGCGGAGCTGGCCCACCTCGGCGTCACGAACGTCCAGCTGATTCTCAACGGCGTTTTCCGGGCTCGCGACGCGGGCGACGCCACGGCGGTGGCCATGGAGGCCCGCGGGCGTGCGTCTTTAGAGGAGTTGCCGCCCGGGTTGCGCGCGCTCGCACGGGTCGACGTGCCGCTTCTTCCGTTCGGCCTCGTCGGCGTCGAGGCCCTCCGAGTCATGGGGAGCCTGAACGCCGGGGGGCCCGAGCCGGTGCCGGCCATCGGGGCGAGCTCGCTCGAGACCGAGACCTTGGGCGAGCTCGTCGACGAGATCGCCAAGGGGGGAAAGGGCGTGGTGATGACGATGGGCAAGGGCGGAGTAGGCAAGACGACCGTCGCCGCGCGCATCGCGAACGAGCTGGCGCGGCGTGGCTTCCGGGTCACGCTCACGACGACGGATCCGGCGGCCCACGTTCAGGACGCCGTTCGAGAGCTGTCCGAAGGCGTGCCGGGTCTACGCGTCACGCGCATCGATCCAGCTCTCGAGGTCCGGCGTTACACCGAAGAAGTCCTCGCTACCGCCGGTGATGGTCTGGACGCCCAAGGCAGGGCCCTGCTTGAGGAAGATCTGCGAAGCCCCTGCACCGAGGAGATCGCGGTCTTCCGGGCATTCGCCGAAACCGTCGCCCAGGGTGAGGACCAATTCGTGGTCATCGATACGGCGCCGACCGGGCACACGTTGCTTCTCCTGGACGCGGCGGAAGCCTACCACCGCGAAGTGCTGCGCAAGCCGAGCGGCAGCCCAGAGGCTGTCCGGCGCCTCCTGCCGCGCCTCCGAGATCCGGCGTTCACCCATGTGTTGCTGGTGACGCTGCCGGAAGCGACGCCAATTCACGAAGCGATGCAGCTCGAGCGCGATCTCGCCCGCGCCGACATCAAGCCCTTCGCGTGGATCGTGAACCAGAGCCTCACCCCCCTGGACGTGCGCGACCCCGTCCTGCGCGCTCGCCGGGCACACGAGACCACTCACCTCGAGGAGCTCGCCGGCCACGGCGAGCGCACGGTGCTCGAGCCGTGGACAGCCGGAGGCGAGCGCGACACCATGATTCACGACGGCCGTTCCAACCAGCCGGGCGCAGGTCTAAGCCGTTCGTCGAGGTGAATCATGTCGAAGTGCCGCATCAAGAAGGTGGAGCGATGGGTTCAGGACCTTCGACCATGAGCACGACGCTGGCCTACGAGGCCACCGGGACCGTCAGGACCGGTGGCGAAGGCCGCCTCGACGCTCATGGGCTGGCGACACCGTTCGACGGAACCGCTGGCCGCCTGGAGACACTGCCTGGCCCGGCCGACTTGCTCTGCGCCGCGCTCTGCGCCTGCATCCTCAAGAACGTCGAGCGCTTCTCGCACATGCTCCCGTTTGCGTACGAATCGGCGAAGGTCAAAGTCGTCGCCGATCGTGAGGAGCCCCCGCCCCGTATCGCGCGAATGCGCTACGAACTCGAGATCGTCACGAACGAGCGGCCCGCGCGTGTCGAGCTGCTCCACCGCAACATCCAGAGGTTCGGCACCATCACGAACACGCTCGGCAAAGCCTGCGACTTGAGCGGAACCATCCGCGCCGTCGCCAAAGATGACTGACGGGTTCACGGGAAACGGGCACGAGAGAAGTGACTGCGCCTTCGGTTGCGCGAGGCCACTGGCGCCGCTACACGGTTCTCGTCCTATGTACGGCTCTGATCGTCGGCGTGGGCGGCGCCCGGCTCGCAACCAGCACCTCGACCACGACGAGTCGATACGGCCACGGTTCACTATCAGCTCGGCGCGCCCGTGCCCCGGATCGCCGGCTGTGCCTCTAGCACTTGCAGCCCTTGTCATCGGCGCAACAGTTTTTCGGAACCGTTCCGTCAGGGCGTCGATCATAGGAGAGGACGCGCCCGCGGGCGTCGAGCGCGATGTCGCAACAGGCCTCGAGCATCTGCTGGATCTGTTGACGCCCTCGTCGCACGCGGGCCTTCATCGCAGGCAGCGAGACGCCGAGCATCTGAGCGGCGTCCTTGTGACTCATCTCCTGAAGCTCGGTGAGCACGAGCGCCTCTCGGTAGGGTGACGGCAAGGCCGCGACGAAGGTCGCCATGTAGCTCGCGAGCTCGCGCTCGGCGTCGGCCTCGTCGTCCAGCACCGCGGCCTCTGCGTCCTCCGCGCGCACTTCGTCCGCGCCGGCGGGATGATGGCGGGCACGCGACCGGCCGTGGTCTGCGAGGGCGTTGCGCGCCAGACGGTACACCCAGGGGCCGAACCGCTCGCTGTCGCGCAGCGCGGAGAGCCCTGTCTGCACGCGAAGGTAGATCTCCTGCAGGACGTCGCCGACGTCGGCCGGATCGTCGACCCGACGGGCGACGAACGGGCGGAGGTGCTTCTCCACCTCCGCCCAAGCGCCGCGTGCGTTCGCCTCGATCAAGGGACCTCCTCAGCTGGCACAGCAGTCGGGACCGCAGCAGGACTCGGTCTTCGGCTTCACCGCTTCGATCGTCGCTGATGCGATGTAGTTCTCCGAACCCGACCCCGGGATCCAGTCGCGGATGAACTCCCGACTCTCCGGCTTGACGTCGATCTTCACTGTCCCGAATCCCACCTCCAACAGGATGGCACGAAGGTCGTCCGCCGACGACGCTCCGGAGATGCAGCCCGTCAACGCCGAAACCTGATCTTGCAGCGCGTCCGGAAGCGGCGCGGTGGTCACGACGTCGGAGATCGCGAGACGTCCGCCGGGCTTCAGGACCCGGAACGCCTCTCCGAATGCAGCCCTCTTGTCGGGGACCAGGTTGATGACGCAGTTCGAGAGGATGACATCCGCGCACGCGTCGGCGACCGGAAGGTGCTCGATCTCACCCAGGCGGAACTCGACGCCTTGGACGTTCGCACGTCGAGCGTTCTCGCGGGCCTTCGTCACCATGCTGGACGTCATGTCGACGCCGATCACCTTGCCCGACGGACCGACCTTCCGCGCGGCCAGAAAGCAGTCGAACCCAGCGCCGCTACCGAGGTCCACGACCGTATCGCCGGCCTGAAGGTTCGCGATCGCCTGCGGGTTCCCGCAGCCGAGCCCCAGGTCGGCGCCCGCCGGCAGCGCGGCCAGATCCTCCTCCGAATACCCGAGCTTCAGGCTCGACTGTGGACCCGAGCCGCAACAGCCCGGAGCGCACCCAGGCTCCTGAAGCTCGGCCACCTTGCCGTAGTGCTCGCGCACGGCCGTCCGGACCTTCTCTCCGTCAAAGTCGCTCATTCGATACCTCCTATTCTGGAAGACGGAGACGCTGGGCAAAAGACGCCGGAAATCGACACGGCGGATCCGCTGGCGTGACGCTCGGGGCTGAAGCAAGCTAGCTCGTCCACGGAGGATTCGTCATGGACGACATCAGCTTCGCAACCGCCGCTGCAGCCGATCTGCCCGGTGTCCGGACGCTCCTCGAGCGCTGCGAGCTGCCCGCGGAAGACCTCGGGCCGATCCACCTCGACCACTTCGTCGTTTGCCGAAAGGGCGATCTACTGGCGGGAATCGTCGGGCTCGAGATCAAGGGTGAGCTGGGCCTGTTGCGATCGCTGGCCGTTGCGCCAGAGCTGCGCGGCCGACGGCTTGGGTACGCCCTGTGGACTTTCACTAAATAGCCATGCTTTACCACAAGGTGAACCTGTGCTATTTAGTGAAGCATGGGTGCGCAGCCCAAGGAAAAGCGGCTCATTGCGGAGGTCCCCACGGCGCTGACGAGTCTCCTGGACTTACCCCAGGGGGCGGTAAAGGTCCAGGCCGGGACCGAGCCCGAACTCGACCTTCTGGTGAGAGCGGCTGGGCACTCCTTCGCCGTGGAGCTGCTCGAGGTCGCGTCGCCCGGCGCCCTGGCGGCCCGTGCCTCGAAGTTGAGCGCCACCACCCGCCGCCTGCGCCGAAAGGCGGTGCCACTCCTGGTGGTGCCCTTCATGAGCGAAGGGGGGCGGCGGGTCTGCGAGGAGGCCAGCATCTCGTGGTTCGACCTTAGCGGCAACGCTCACATCATCGCGCCCGGCATCCGGATCATCGTCGAGGGACGGCCGAACCGCTTTCGCGGACCCGGTCGCCCGGCGAGCATCTTCGCGCCCAAGAGCGCGCGCGTCGTGCGGTGGCTGCTCGCGAACGAAGGGCGCGCCCTTACTCAGCGGGAGATCGCGCGCGCCACCGACATGACCGAAGGTTTCGTCAGTCGCATCGCTTCTCGCCTCGAGCACGAGAGCTATGCCGTGAGAGATGCGGGCGGCTCGCTCCGTGTAAAGGACCCGCAGCTGTTGCTCGATGCCTGGCGCGACGAGTATCGCTTCGACAAGCACCTGCTCCTCCCGGGGCACGTCGCCGCGCGCTCAGGTGACGCGCTCGCTCGCTTCGTCGGCGACACGCTCGCGGAGGCCAGGGTCGGGCACGCGGCGACGGGCCTCGCGGCGGCCTGGCAGATGACCCATTTCGTTGCGTTTCGCATCGCCACGTTCTTCCTCGCCGAGTCCCCCTCCAAGGAGCTGCGCGAGAAGCTAGGCTTCCGCGAGGACGCACGCGGTGCGAACCTCTGGCTCGTGATTCCGAACGATGCCGGCGTTTTCCAAGGAGCCGAGGTCCGGGACGGCCTACGCTGCGTCCACCCCGTGCAGGCGTACGTCGATCTCAAGGCACATCCCGAGCGCGCGACCGAGGCTGCCGAGCGTCTGCGAAGCGAGCTCCTCAGCTGGAAGCACGATGGCTGACAAGCCCAAGCACGCGTCGGAGTACAAGAGCGAGCAGGTCGACCTCGTCCGCGCGATGTGCCTCTACGTCGCCACGAAGCTCGGCGACATGATGGACGACCTGCTGATCGTCGGTGGTCTGGTGCCGTCATTGATCATCGACCAAGAGCACCTCGGCGAGGACGTGGAACCGCACGTCGGGACCATGGATCTCGACGTCGGACTTCAGGTCGCGTTGCTGAAGGAGGGCCGCTACCGGCAGCTCACCGAGCGCTTGCGCGATGCGGGGTTCGAGATGGACAAGAACGTGGCCGGTAACCCGACCCGCCAACGCTGGGCCATCTCCAGTGCAAGGGGCGTGACCATCGACTTCCTCATCCAGCCGACGCTCGAAGGAGACAAGCCCGGAAAACTTCGCGACCTCGAGCCGGACTTCGCGGCGATCATCGCTCCGGGGCTCCGTTGCGCGTTCCAGGATCGCAAGCAGGTGACCCTCAAGGGTACGACCCTCTTCGGCGAGAAGGCGACGCGGGACATCTGGGTGTGCGACGCGGGCGCGTACGTCGTCCTCAAGGCCCTCGCGTTCGACAGCCGAGGCGAGAACAAGGACGCCTACGACCTCTATTACGTCGTCCGGAACTACGGCGTGGGGCCCGCCGACGTCGCGTCAAAGCTGCAACCGCTCCTCGACGATGCGGACGCGCAGCGCGCCCTCACGGTCCTGAAGCGAGACTTTTCCGAGCCTGACTCGGTCGGACCGATGCGCGTCGCAGCCTTCGTCTCGGGCGGAAAGGACGACGATCTGCAGGCGGATGTGGTTGGCTTCATCGGCCAGCTGCTCACGGAGGTGAAGCTACCATGACCGACGACCTCGACCTTGCGACCGCCGCGCGCGAGCTGAAGGAATTCGAATCCTTCCTAATCCCTTCTCATCCAGCCCCTTTCGATTTTCTTCTACCCGATCCTCTCCATGATCTGCGGGACGGTGATCCGATCCTCGGGGAGCCAGACGCCGTCATCGCGACGTGTGGCTTGGCTTCGCCGGAATTGCGTTGCCGACGCTACGTCCAGAGATGTCGCCCTTCATGACGTCGATGAACGCGCGCAGCGCGGGCGTGACCTGGCGGCGACTCGGGTAGTAGAGGTGAAACCCGGGGAAGCTTGGGCACCAGTCATCGAGCACGCTTTCGAGGGCGCCGCTGGCGAGATGTCGCGCCACCTGCCCCTCCCACGCGAAGCTGATCACCTCGCCGGTCAACACCGCGAGCTCGGCGATCCGCGGGTCGTCCTCGAACAGCGCGCCGGTCACCGCGATCTGGCGCTCGCGGCCACCCTTCTCAAGCTCCCACCGGTACGCCTCGCCACCCGACCTGGAGTGCACGACACATCGGTGCGTGAGCAGATCCTTTGGCTGTCGCGGGCGCCCGTGGCGAGCGAAGTAGCTGGGCGTCCCGATGACCACTAGCCTCTGGCGTCCGCCTATCTCAACCGCGACCATGTCGCGCACGACTTGCTCGCCAAGGCGAATACCTGCGTCGAAGCGCTCCGCGACGATGTCTACCAAACGGTCGTCGCTCACCAACTCGAGCACCACGTCCGGGTAGGCGGACAGGAAGGTCCCAAGCCTGGGCGCGATGACGATCTCCGAGGCCGCCTTCGAGGTGCTGATGCGAACCCGTCCAGCGGGTTTGCCGTCCGCCCGGTTGGCAATGGTCTCCGTCACGGCGGCCTCGAGCTCACGCAAGGTCGGGGCGAGACGCGACAGCAACTTCTCACCCGCCGCCGTAGGTCCGACGCTCCGAGTGGTGCGATGAAGCAGCGGGACCCCAAGGTCCTCTTCGAGGCCGCGGATCGTCTGGCTAAGCGCCGAAGGTGTTATCCCGAGATGCGCCGCGGCCCGCACGAAGCTGCCGCGCTCGACGATCGTGGCGAAGGCCGTGAGCGACTCGAAAGTGCGTCGATGCATTATGTAGCCAGGCTACTGAGTCCTTGAAGAAAGTGAAGCATGGTCCTGCGTCGGGCTCGGCCACACACTGGTGACCATGGAAGCCAAAAAGGTCTGGTTCATCACGGGCGCCGGGCGCGGCATGGGGGTCGATATTGCCAAGGCTGCGCTGGCGGCTGGGCATGCTGTCGTGGCCACGGGCCGAGATACGGTCCGCCTATCCGAGACGCTCGGAACGTCTGGAAACCTCCTGACGGCCAAGCTCGACATCACACGATTGGGTGAGGCCCAGACAGCGGTACGAGCCGCCGTCGACCGATTTGGCCGCATCGACGTGCTCGTCAATAACGCTGCCAACTTCTATGCCGGCTACTTCGAGGAGCTGACGCCAGAGCAGTTCGATCGGCAGCTGACGACGAGCCTCGTCGGCCCGATGAACGTGACCCGCGCCGTCCTGCCGGTCATGCGAAAGCAGCGCTCGGGGCACATCATCTCGATCTCCTCGACCGCGGGCCTGATCGGTTTCGAGTTCGGCAGCGCCTACGCCGCGTCGAAGTTCGGACTCGAGGGCTGGATGGCCTCGCTGGCGCCCGAGGTCGCGCCGTTCGGAATCAACACCACCGTCGTGAACCCAGGGTTCTTTCGCACCGAGCTCCTCACGGAGCAATCGACCAACTACGCCGAGCCGTCCATCGAGGACTATGCCGAGCGCAGGACGAAACAGATCGAGTTCTGGAAGGGGCACAATGGCAAGCAGGGCGGCGACCCCGCGAGGTTGGCGAAGGCGCTGCTGACCATCGCCGACCAGAAGCAGCCCCCGCTGCGCTTCATCGCCGGCGCCGATGCCATCGCCACCGCCGAGCAGGTGGCCAGCACTCTTGCCGCAACAGACCAACGCCTTCCGCGAGCTGTCGACCTCGCTGGCGTTCGACGGGGTAAGACCATGAGGCACATCTCGATCGGAGGACTCGACGTCTCCCGCATAGGACTGGGCGCCATGTCGATGGCCGGCTACTACAACATCGGGGCAGGCAGCGATGCCGAGTCGATTCGCGCCATCCACCGGGCGCTAGACCTCGGCGTCACGCACCTCGATACCGCCGAGATCTATGGTCCCTACACCAACGAGGAACTGGTCGGTCGGGCCATCAAGGGCCGCCGCGACCAGGTGGTGTTGGCGACGAAGTTCGGCCTGGTCTCGCACTCCGGTGGTGGTCCCGGCGTCTTCGACAGCAGCCCGGCGAACATCCGCGCCGCGGTCGAGGGCTCCTTGAAGCGGCTCGGCACCGACCACATCGACCTCTACTACCAGCACCGCGTGGAAGCGCCACCCGCCGAGAGCCGGCTCTCCTGCTCCCGGGGCCGCCTGAGAGGGCCGACCGCCGCCCCTTAGGTCCGCCGGCTCCGGCCCGAAGCTGAGGCGCTCTATCTGCGTCTTGAGGTACGTCGTCTGGAGGTGCCCGTAGACCTCCGTCGTCGGAGGAACCTAAGTGACGTCATCAAAGCGAGGGGCTAGCACGAGGAGCTTATGCCCAGCCACTAGCGATCGAGGTCTCCTGCCGAGGCCCAGTGCGCCCAACCCGACCTAGGTAAACGGCATTTCTTGGTGTCGTCGAAAGCAGAGGAGGCCGGGGCGATTCGCCCCGGCCTCCTGTTTAGTGCTGCCAGTTGACCGGCGTGCATCCGACGCACGGTCAGCGTCCAGCCTGCGGTCTACCGAAGGCCCGGAAGGACCCTCGTGCCCTCAATCTGGACGGCCGTCAGCGCGTGCGGGTTGAGCCCCAGGAGGGCGAGGATCGTCGGTGCGACCTGGGTGGTCTCGACGGAGGCGGACTCGACCTGAACCGGTATGCCCGGGCCGCTGACAACCATCAGGACGTGTCGGTCGCCGGTGTTCATACCACCGTGCTCGGCGAGCTTGGTCGGCTTCGCGTAGACGATGCCCACCTGGACCTTGCCGAAGACGTCCGGGTATTTACCGTTGTCGACCGGGACGCCGAAGAAGTTGGCGGCGGCAGCGCCGGCCCAGATCTGGGCGAGGCCCGAGTGCTCGACGGTGACGGGGTTCTTGTTGACGTCGAAACCATTAGCGGTGTGGTTCCACAGGTAGCTCTTGACGAAGTCGCAAGCGGCCTGCGAGTTGTCCGACAGGTAGGACTGCCACAGGTCGTCGTCGGTTCCGGCAACGATCAGGCTCGTGTTGCTCGGGTTCGTCTGCGCCCAGGCGGCGTTGATCGCGCTGATGATCGGGCCGTCCTGGACGGTGATGAGTTTGTTCGGATCCTGCGGCGACTGGCCGTGCTTTGCCGTGACGATGATGGTCGTCGAGCCCGCGAGGCCGTCCTTGTGGATCGCAGAAACCATGCGGCCAAGTTGAGCGTCGACGTAGTCGAGCGCGCTCGAGAGGACGGGGCCGGGAACGAGCTGACCGTTGACCCACTGGTAACCACCTGCCTCCGGAGCGCTGGTGGTGTAATTCCCGTTCGCGTCCGGACCGATCAACGTCGTCGGAGTCGAGCGGATCTTCTCCGCGACCGAGACGGTCTGGAAGTTCATGCCGAAGATCGCCGGGGTGCCGACGTGGGTCTTGCCCGAGTGGTCGAGACCGTCGATCTCATTCAGGATGGCCTGGACCTTGTAGCCGTCGTACTGCTTGGTGGCGGCGTTGATGTGCGCCCAGTCGTCGTCCTGCGGGTAAGGGACACCGTTCGGCATGACAGCCTGCGAGTCGATCTCCGGCGAGAAGAGGTCGTCGATGCTCTGGCCGTTCGAGCCCGGACCATTGAACGACGCGTAGACCTCGTGCTTGTCAGACCAAGCGGTGCGCAGGCCGGCGTGGTGGATGACCTGGAAGATCGTGTTGTCGCCGAGGTAGTCCCACGGGGTGATCGGCTTGCAGGTCTCCGGGTCTACTGGGAACGTGCCCGGGTTGAGCGACGTCTTCGGGTCGAACTTCAGGTTCATGATCGCGGCCGGGTTGGTGTCAACGCCGTTGGCGAAGATCGAACCGTTCTCGTCGAACGACGGGAAGGTGCCGTTCGCGGGGTCGATGAAGTCGGGGACGTTCGCCAGCGCGTCATCCGGCGAGTCATAGATGACGTCACCACCGGTGGCCGGCTGGCCCGGGGTGCAGGCAGCGCCCGCCTCGTCGACCTTGTGGCTGTACTCGACGTCATAGAAGACGCCGGTCGATTTGGGGTTACCGCCGGTCATCAGCGCGGTGCCACCCGGGTCGGAGTCCGACGGGTTGGAGGCCGCCGCATTGGTGTACTCGCTGCCGGAGTGAACCAACTTGGCAAGCGTCGAGTTTGGGTGGTTGGCGACGTACGAGTGAAGGTCACTCTGGTGCATGCCATCGACGCTGATCAGAAGGACGTGCTTGATGTCGCCGTGATCGCCCTGGTCGTCATCGCCCTGGCGGTCGTCGTTGCCCTGGTTGTTCTGGTCACCGACGAGGGCGGACGTGGTGCTGGTGGTGGTGGTGCCGGTCGGGTTCGTGCCGCAGGCGGTCAACAGGGACAAGGCAAACAACGAAGCGGTCTTCTTGTAGGTCATCGATGATCTCCTTTGGTGCAGATGGCTGACGCCAGTAACGCAGGTAGATCTCCGATGCGTGTTTCAGTCTCGCAACGTTCTGGTGGCGCAGAACTGACGTGACTCGAATGCGCAAGGTGGGTGACGCTGCGAACGTGGGCGAACGTTTTCGACGTGCCACGCGTCACGCTCGTCGACGATGATCGGAAGAATATCGTCGGTGAAGGAACTAAAACCGCGAGGGGCTCTCTACTCGGACCAGGTCGCGATCGCGAGCGGTGCGAGCACGGCCAGCCCAACGACGACGCGCCGATCGCCCTCCCAGAAGACGCGGTCGTCAGTCGACACGCTGGCGAGTGTCCAAGGAAGCGGATCGGGCGCGCCGTCGAGATCGGGGACGCACCGGTTGCCCGTCCCGGAGGCCCACTTGCGGTACCTCCACTGATCGTCGTCTCTTAGTGCCGGCATCGCTTCACTCCTTGCCGACACCTCGAGGGCTGCTCTTCTCGATCACCTTTAGTGCGCCTTCAAGCCGTCCCTTCGAATTCGTCGACGCGTACGTCCTTGCGCTAGCCGCCGTCTCGCGGGACGCGGAACTCAGCGCCGAATCGTACGGGCTTTCCGGGCACTGCCGCTCGGCCCGTGGCTAGTCCCGCGCGGCAGAAGGACCACCAAGTCAGCCGCTTCCTCGGCATCCCTGAGAAGCGCCCTGCGCGGCGTGCCCATCTGCGCGCGCATCGTCAAACCCTTGGAAAGGTCGATGACCTGGCTCGCACGCGCGGCTACGGGAAAGTCAGCCGGGATTTCCCCCGCGCTGATCCCGTCCCGGAAACGACGTTCCACTAGCGCCGCAGCTCCAGCCGCTGCGTTCTGTAGGAACTGCCGGACCTCTGCGTCGTTCACGAGCGGCGCGACGCACACGAGAAGACAACCCACGGCGGAGCCTTCCTCGGTCGCACTTTCTACGGCGTGCCTCAGGAAGCTGCCGAGCGAGTCGCGAAGAGCCTTCGGTGAGAGAAGGGCCTTCGCAGCGCGAGCGCCCTTCGTCTCGGCGTACGCCCGGAGGACGCGCAGGAATAGCGTTCGCTTGTCCCCGAAGACGGCATACAGGCTCGGCCGCCCGACCCCCATCCCGGCAACGAGATCGTCGATCGTCACTCCGTCGTAGCCTTTCGACCAGAACACCTGGGTCGCCTTTTCCAGCGCTTCCAGCTCGTCGAAGCTGCGCGGTCGCCCACGCGGCTTCGTCGCATTTTGAATCATTTAGTTAAAAACCTCCTTGCGCGTGACCATTCGCCCCATTAATGTACCGACTAGTTCGAAATTGGCAAGGCGACCCTTTCGTCGCGAGGAAACCACCTATGAGACATTCGATCGCTCTCGTTACCGGCACCACCTCCGGGCTCGGTTATGCGGCAGCCAGCATGCTCGCCGCCGAGGGCTGCCGCCAGGTCATCGTCACCGGCCGCAGCCTGTCCCGGGTCAAGGAGACGGCCGCTCAGCTCGCGGCTGAGACCAAGACACAGGTTTTCACGCCGCTGGAGCTGGATCTGGACTCGCCGTCCAGCGTTCAGTCCGCCCTCGCCGAGCTGGTCAAGCGGGGTCAGCCGATCGATTTCCTGCTGCTCAATGCAGGGTTGGTCCCATTTAAGAAGCGCGTGCTCACTGCGGCGGGCGCCGAGGCGTCTCAGGCCCCGCTGATCAGCCATCATCAACTGACTGTCGGGTTGCTCCGCGCCAACCTGCTGAGCCCCAACGCGCGGATTGTTATCGCCGGTGCGGAGCCAGCCCGAGGGGGCGTCCCCATGTTCAAGTACACCGACGTGCCAGCCTTCGCGGCCAAATACCACCGGGGTGACCGAACCGCCGCTGTTGAAGCCCTGATTCGCAACGGGCCGAACGTGAGGTACGTGCCCAACAATGCGTATGCCGACGCGAAGCTCATTATCGCTTGGTGGGTCGCGGCGCTGGCGCGCCGGCTACCCTCCGGCATGGCCGTGTATGCTGTCTCGCCCGGTGGGGCGACCGACACCAAGGTGGTGCGAAGCGCTGGCCCGTTGTTGAAGTATCTGTTTATCCCAATCGTGAACCTCATTCCCGGCATGAATCAGACGCCGGAGACCGCGGCCCGTCGGTACCTCCAGGCGTCGGAGTTCGGAACCGACGTCTCAGGGCAATTCTTCGCCTCGGCTCAAGGGAAGTTCTCAGGCCCAATTGAGGCGCAGCGCCACCCACACCTTCTCGATCGCGCCAGCCAAGAAGCCGCGTGGCAGGCCGTCGTCAAGGTCTCTGGCGTCGATTTCTCGCCTGTCATACCCGCGTCGCCGTCCGGTCCGCCGATAACAAAACCGCCCGTCGGATTGATATAGAAACATTCGTCGTCTTCCGCAGCTGCTTAAGAGCGGTGTCCTGAAGGAGCGCCCGATCGCGGCTGAACTGATCCCGGCAACCCGAATCAGCAGGCGATTGCGGAGCTACCTGGTCGTCCACGGGTCTTACGTGGCGAAGGCCGTGAGCAACTCGAAAGTGCCAGAGCAGTTCGATCGGCAGCTGGCGACGAGCCTCGTCGGCCCGATCAACGTGACCCGCACCGTCCTGCCGGTCATGCGAAAGCAGTGCTCGGGGCACATCATCGACGATTCCCCGACCGCGGGCCTGATCGGTTTGAGTTCGGCAGCGCCTACGCCGCGTCGAAGTTCGGACTCGAGGGCTGGATGGCCTCGCTGGCGCCCGAGGTCGCGCCGTTCGGAATCAACACCACCGTCGTGAACCCAGGGTTCTTTCACACCGAGCTCCTCACGGAGCAATCGACCAACTACGCCGAGCCGTCCATCGAGGACTATGCCGAGCGCAGGACGAAGCAGAGCGAGTTCTGGAAGGGGCACAATGGCAAGCAGGGCGGCGACCCCGCGAGGTTGGCGAAGGCGCTGCTGACCATCGCCGACCAGAAGCAGCCCCCGCTGCGCTTCATCGCCGGCGCCGATGCCATCGCCACCGCCGAGCAGGTGGCCAGCAGCAACAGACCAACGCCTTCCGCGAGCTGTCGACCTCGCTGGCGTTCGATGAGGCGGTCGGCGGGGGGAAGGGGAGTATAGATCGCGGTGCGCTCAGGGTTTCGATGCGGGCGGGCCTCCTCGCGAAGTCTCGACGATCTATTTCACCCTGACGACGACCTTGCCTTTTGCGCGCCCCGTCTCGACGTAGGCCATAGCCTCGTTGATCGATTCGAACGGAAATACCCGATCCACGACCGGGCGTACGGCCCGAGATCATTCATGAGAGGGGTGATCTGTCGCAACTGGTCTCCGCTTGCTCTCATGAAGAGGAACGAATAGCTGACGCGGTGACGCTTCGCTCCTCTCCGAATTCGATAGCTCAGGAGGCCCATGACCAGCCCCAGGAACCGAAGACGCTCCCCGGTCCTTGGCAAAGGCGGGGTCAGGAGGACCGGAGATCGAGATGAGCTGCCCGCCAGGTCTTAGAACGTTCAGAGATTTGACGAGCGTCTCGTCCCAGGCTGTTCAAGACCACGTCGTAGTCGTTCACGATTTTTTCGAAGTTGTCCTTCTTGTAGTCGATCACGACGTCGGCGCCGAGCTCCTTCACCAGATCGATGTTGGCCGTACTGGTCGTCGTCGCCACGGTCGCGCCAACATGCTTCGCCAGTTGGATTGCAAATGTTCCGACACCACCGGAGCCGGCGTGGATCAGAACCTTCTGGCCCATTTTCAGATTTGCTTTTTCGATCAGCGCTTGCCACGCGGTCAAGCCGACCAGAGGGATGGACGCCGCCTCTTCCATGGTGAGGTTCTTCGGCTTGTTCGCCACGGAGTTCTTGGATCGAAATGAACTCCGCGA
>CAVZVU010000003.1:0-797791 GCA_963778795.1 uncultured Pseudomonadota bacterium
TGAGCGTGCGCGCGTTGTTTGAGGGGACGCGGAGCAGGTTGTTTGAGGGACGCGGCGTGGCGTGACGCCTCAGGCGCCGGTCGGACGAGCAGGCGTCGGGGTCGACGAGGGCGAGGCGGTAGCGGTTGATGGTGGCAATCAGGTGAGTGGCCTCGGCGATGATCTCGGCGGCGACGCGGGTGTCGAGGTACATGGGGAGGCGGTCGTCGCCCGGGGCGAGGATTTCGGTGTGGGCGATGTTCAGGACCTGGGCGGCGATGGCGAGGCTGGCCTCGAGGGCGGTCGAGGATGGCGAGCTCCGGGGCGACGCAGAGGTCGTCGTCGTGGGGGAGTGGCGATGATCATCGGCGTTTCGCTGCCGCCGTCTTGGCGGGGCGTGGCTGCTGGTTGAAGGCCTCGAGGAAGAGCTTTTCGTCGAGGCGTGGCAGGTCGCGGTCGGCGGCGACGGAGAGCAGCTCGTCGCCGAGATTCATGAGGACGCGGTAGTTGCCGGCGGCGTGATCGGCGAGGGTGGCCTTGAGCTCGGTGGTCATGAGGCTGGGGTTGCCGGCGGTTTCGAGCAGGTGGTCGAGGCAGGCGAGCAGCTCGTCGCGCGAGGCGTACTCGAGGACGAGGCGGCGGCGGATGCGGCTGCCGAGGGGCATCAGCTCGGCGGAGCGGAGGCGCTCGACCAGGCGCGCGTCGCCGGCGAGGACGACGCAGAGGAGCTGGCGGGAGTCGAGCTCTTTGCTGGCCAGGACGCGCAGCTCGTTGAGGACGGTGGTGAGGGCCTCCTGGGCCTCGTCGATGATCAGGACCGGGCGGCTGAGCGTGGAGGTGATGTGCTCGGCCCAGCGCGTGCGCAGCGTCTTGAATCCGGCCCAGCGATTGTGAGCGTGCAGCGGGCACGCCGAAGAGATCGCCGAGCTCGCGATAGAAGTCCATGGTGCGCGACTGGGGATGCTCGACGGTGCCGACGACGACGTCGCGCATGGCCTCGAGCCGCTTGCTGAGCAGGCGCAGGGCGACGCTCTTCCCGGTGCCCGGATCGCCGGTGATCATGACGTAGCCGCCGTCGGCGATGCCGAGCTCGACGCGGCGGAGGAAGGCGTCGACGGCGGGCGTGGTGTGCAGGGCCTCGACGGGGACGTCGGGGCGGAAGGGGTTGAATTTCAGGCCGTAGAGGGACTGCAGCTTGGGCTCATGGATTCTCCTCGCGTTCGGGTGTTCGTCGTCGTCGGTTCGGGTCACCGTCATCGCGGTCGACGGTGGTGTCGTGCGGGACGTAGGCCGGCGGCAGACCGGTGGCGGCGTACTCGGCCATCAGCTGACGCAGGAGCGGCGCGATGCCCACGGGCGCCGGCGCGGGCGCGGGGCGGTCGCCACCGCGGGGTCGACGAGGGCGCGGCGACGCCGGTCGGCGTTGCGCTCCTTGTCGACGCGGCAAGAGCGTGGCGAGGTGTGTGCCCCGGCGCGGGTCGACCAGATCGACGCTGGACAGATCCCAGCGGGCGACGCGGACGGTGGGACGCAGCAGGGTGCGGTAGATGGAGGGGATCTCGTAGCGGACGCCCTCGACGGTGATGGTGCCGTCGCTGGTGCGCTGCTTGCGCGTGACCTCCATGCGGAAGGCGCGGCGCAGCTCGTCGCTCGACGGACAGGGACGGCCGACGCTGGGTCCCGCGAGCCAGCGCTCGAGCGGGAGTCTGCTTGGTCTCGCTGTGCAGGTGCCGCTGGTACTCCTGCTCGACCCAGGCCTGCGTGGCGCGGTTGAGCAGCTCCAGGGTCAGCTGCCGGCTCGCCCTCGAGCATGGGCATCAGGCGTCCTTCGACCGACGAGAAGAAGACCTCCTGCTTGCCGTTCTGCTCGGGGGTCTGCGACAGCGTCGTGTGGTGCTCGACCGAGAGCCGCTCGAGCCCCTCGCGCGTCTCGGCGGCCAGCATGGGCGAGCCGTTGTCGGTGAGCAGCGCGCGCGGCAGCCCGCGCTTCTGAAAGGCCTGGCAGAGGCCGTGCACGAAGCTCTCGGTGTTGCCGTCGCCCACGTACCACTGCGCGTGGCAGCACAGCCGCGAGTGATCGTCGAGCACGACAAACAGGGTCGCCGTGACCCAGTCGCCGCTGGCGCTGACGACCTTGCGCTTGGCGTCGTGGAAGTCGCAGTGCCACAGCCCGTGCACGTGGGCGACCTCGAAGAGCCGCCGCTCGCGCGGGACGAATCCCGGCTCCTGCTCGTGGCGCCGCGGCCGGCGGTGCTTGCCCAGGCCGTGGTGCTTCATGAAGCGCGACACCGTCGCGTAGCCAGGCAGCACCCCCAGCTCCGGCCGCTCGCGCGCCCACCGCTACGAGATTGTCGTGCACCAGCTGGTAGCTCCACCGCGGGTGCTGCTTGCGCAGCGTCCGGATCGCCTCCGCCACCTCCGCCGTCACGCTCGGGTGCGTGCCCGCGTGCTTGGGCACCTTGCGCTCCAGCGCACGGATCGGGTCCTGCTCGTTGCGGGCCGCGTAGTACCAGCGCTCGATGCTCTTGGCGCTGAAGCGAATCGTGTCGCCCGTGCTCGGGTGGCGCCAGGCGCGCGCCGCCAGCGCTTCGATCCGAGGCGCCAGATCGCCGGCCTCCGCCGGCGCGCTCAAGAGCGGCCCGATGATCGCAAAGCGCAGCCGCGCCCAGCGCACGCGCGCGGGCGTGATCGTATCGTGGCTCATGTCGCCTCCGCTCGCCGGCGACCACGACGCTCGTGATCGCTTTCGTCCGAGCGGTGGCCACCCTACGGGACGATGAGATCGCCGGGTATCACCATCCTCTGCGTGAAATCACGCCACGCCCATCTGTGCCAGCGCCGCCGTCACAAAACGCGATCCTTCCAGTACCGAGGCGCTCGTCGCCGGTGCCAGGTAGCGCGCTGACAGCAGCAACGCCTCCGCGCTCGAACGCCCGTCGCTGCCGCCGTCGGGTCGATAGCCATCGCCACCCAGACGCGCGACCAGCGAGTGGGGAAGCTGGGCCTCGTCCGGCGGTGGCGGCACGAAACGCGCTCGCAGCTCCGCCCAGCGTCGGCAGCTTCGGAAATACCTCCCGCCACCAGCCGCCCCACCGGCGCAGCGTTCGCGACGGCACGCCAGTCGCCGCGACCGCCTCGCGCACGGTGGCCATGACCTGCGCCATCACGCTGGCCAGCACCACCACCACTTCCAGGTACACCCGCCGTCCCAGAAACCGCAGCGACGGCGGCAACGCCCGCTTCCGACATCCCCGCCGTCCGCAGCACAGCGAGTGCCGTCGCGTGAACGCCTCTCCCGCCGCCGCCAGCAAGCCGCCCCGGGGCTTTCGCTGGTAATTGCCCTGGTGCAGGGGCCCATCGCAGTAGCCGGCACCGCCCCGCCGCCACCTGCCGCCGCGATCATCTCGTCGATCTTCTCGAGCCTGGCAAAGAATTCCCCTGCCAGCCTCTCTGCGTGCAACATGGTCTCCCTCCTGGTCTCAGCAACCTGGAGGCGAGCCCCCTCGGAGACTTTTCGCAAGTTTCTTGAGGGGGCTCGTTCTTTTGTCCCTCAGCAAACGTCGATCGAAATCCGGCATCGGCCCCTCAGGCCAGATGCCGCTGCTCATGATGGGCGAGCGTGAGATCCGGGACTTCCTGCTCGCGCTGGCGTTCGAGCGCAAGGGAGTCGAGACGCTCAAGATGCACGTCGCCGCGCTGAAGTTCCTCTACGGCACGACGCTGCGGCGGCCCGAGGAGATCGTGGCGTTGCCCTGGCCGAAGGTGCCGCACGCGCCTGCCCGACATCTTGAGCGGTACCGAGGTCGACCGGCTGCTCGGCGCGGTCGAGCCGCTGAAGTACCGCGCGGTGGTGATGACGGCGTACGGCGCGGGGCTGCGCATCAGCGAGGCGTGCTCGCTGCGCGTCGACGACATCGACAGCAAGCGCAAGCTCATCCACGTCCGCGACGGCAAGCGGGCCCGCGATCGTTACGTGCTGCTGCCCGATCGGCTGCTCGACTTCCTGCGCGAGTACTGGCGGCAGGTCCGCCCGCCCGGTCCCTTCCTGTTCCCGGGCGCCAAGCCGGGACGACCGATCTCGCGGCACGCCGTGCGCGACGCGCTGGCCAAGGCGGTCCGCAAGGCCGGGATCAAGAAGCGCGTCACGACGCACACGCTGCGCCACAGCTTCGCCACCCACCTGCTCGAGGGCGGCACCGACATCCGCGTCATCCAGGTGCTGCTCGGCCACGCCTCGATCCGCACGACGGTGCGCTACACGCAGGTCTCGCAGCAGCACGTCGGACGGGTCACGAGCCCGCTCGACATGCTCGGCACGGACAAGGCGCGCGTTCTCGGGTAGCCCGGGTGCACGCCTGCGCGGCGCTGCCTCCTGCCCCGCCGGGGCGGGAGGGGCGGCCTCGCCTCGAGGTCGCGGACATCTTCCGCGCGCACGGCGAGGCTTACCGAAATAGCCACACGCTCGGTGCGCGCGCAGCGCAAGGCCATGCGCGACATCGAGACCTGCAGGACGGCCGTCCTGGGCGGGCATCTCGACGTGTGCGACGCGTGCGGCGACGCGCGGCCCGCCTACAACTCGTGCCGCAACCGGCACTGCCCCAAGTGCCAGTGCCTGCGCCAGGCCAAGTGGATCGCCGACCGGATGGAGCGCGTGCTGCCGACCCACTACTTCCACGTCGTCTTCACCGTGCCCGCGGAGCTGCAAGCCCCTGGCCCTGCGCAACAGGACCGCTTCTTCGAGCTGCTCTTCGCGGCCGCGTCGCGCACGCTGCTCGAGCTCGGACGCGATCCCGAGCGCTCGGCGCCCAGCTCGGCATCACCGCCGTGCTGCACACCTGGACGCGCGAGCTTGGCTTCCACCCCCACGTCCACTGCATCGTCACCGGCGGCGGCCTCGCGCCCGACGGCAGCGCTGGATCTCGGTCAAGGGCGACGGCCGCTTCCTGTTCCCCGTCAACGTCATCTCGCGCGCTCTTCCGCGGCAAGCTCCTCGCCGCGCTCACCCGCGCCCGCGAGCTGCGGCCAACTCGACTTCGACGGCGCGTGCGCCGACCTCGCCGACCCCGCCGCCTTCGCCCGCTTGAAGGACGCGCTCTACAAGAAGGACTGGGTCGTCTACTCCAAGCCGCCCTTCGGCGGCGCCGAGCAGGTCTTCCACTACCTCGGTCGCTACACCCACCGCGTCGGCATCTCCAACCAGCGCCTGCGCGGCTTCGACGAACGCGGCGTCACCTTCGCCACCAAGGACGGCGCAGCCGTCACGCTGGCGCCCGACGAATTCATCCGCCGCTTCCTGCAGCACGTCCTGCCCCGCGGCTTCGTCAAGATCCGCCACTTCGGCCTGCTCGCCCCCGGCAACGTCAACGGCAAGCTCGCGCGTGGCGCGCCGCCTGCTCGCCCCTGCTCCAGACCCGCGCGCTCCGCTCGCCGCTGCTCCCGCTATCGCCGCCCTCGTCACGCTCGCCGCCAACACCGGCGAGCCGCCGCCGGCTCCCGCCTGGCGGGATCTCTTCCGCCAGCTCACCGGCATCGACCTCGCACGCTGCCGCGTCTGCGGCCAGGGCAACGTCGTTCGCTTTCCTCTGCCGGTGGACCCGTCGCAACCGCCCGCTTACTCGCCCGCTGCGGATTTCGGACCATCGTGAACGCCGGGATCGGCGCATCGTGAACGCGCGGATCGGACCATCGTGAACGCCGGGATCGGTCATCGTGAACGCCTAGATCGGTCATCGTGAACGCCCCCTTTCACTGAGGGGCGGGTACGGCGAGTGTGCCGCCCGGAGCGCCGGGCGGGAGGACGAGAAGCGACGCTGGATAGTCCTGAGGCCGCCGGCCTCCATCAAGGAGACCGATGGCCACGGAGCGACTGTCCATGCGAAGACGCGAGAGATTCTGCGGCAGAAGTGGGAGCTGGGGCGCAGCCACCGGGAGATCGGGCTGAGCGTGGGCGCGCGCCGTGGGGGCGGTGTGGCTGGCGGTGAAGCGGGCGCAGGCGGCCGGGCTCGACTGGGCGGCGGTGCGAGGTGCTCGACGACGGGAGCTCGACGCGCGCCTGTACGCGAGGGAGCCGTCGGTGGGACGCGCGCGCGCCGCTGCCGGACTGCGCCTGGATCGACACGCGAGCGGCGGCGGGCCGGGCGTGACGCTGGAGCTGCTGCACCTCGAGTACCTGGAGCAGCACCCCGACGGGTACCGCTACACGCAGTTCTGCGAGCTCTACCGGCAGTGGCTGGGGCGGCAGCGGCTGTCGATGCGCCAGGTGCACCGCGCCGGCGAGAAGATCTTCGTCGACTACTCGGGGAAGAAGCCGCGCATCTGGGACGCGCAGACCGGCGAGCTGATCGACGTCGAGCTCTTCGTCGCGGTGCTCGGCGCGTCGAACTACACGTACGCCGAGGCGACGCGGACGCAGCGGTCGCGCCGACTGGATCGCGAGCCACGCGCGCGCGCTCGAGTACTTCGGCGGCGTCACCGGCGCTGTCGTGCCCGACCAGCTGCAGGAGCGGCGTGACCACGCCGTGCCGCTACGAGCCCGGCGTCCAGCGCACGTACGACGAGATGGCGCAGCACTACGGCACGACGATCCTGCCGGCGCGCCCGCGGCACCCGCGCGACAAGGCGAAGGTCGAGGTCGGCGTGCAGATCGCGCAGCGCTGGATCCTCGCGCGGCTGCGCAACGAGACCCTCTTCTCGCTGGCCGCGCTCAACGCGCGCATCGCCGAGCTGCTCGAGGACCTGAACGACCGCGCGATGCGGCGCTACGGCGCGAGCCGGCGCGAGCTCTTCGAGCGGCTCGACCGCCCGGCGCTCAAGCCGCTGCCCGCGGCGCGCTTCGTCTACGGCGAGTGGAAGGAGGCCGGGTCAACATCGACTACCACGTCGACGTCGAGCACCACTACTACTCGGTCCCCTTCCAGCTCGCCAACGAGCGCGGCGTGCGCGTCGACGTCCGCTTCACGGCGACGACGGTCGAGATCTTCCACAAGGGGCAAGCGCGTCGCGTCGCACGCGCGCAGCTACGCGCGCGGCGGCTACACCACCATCCCCGAGCACATGCCGAAGGCGCACCGCGAGCACGCGGAGTGGACGCCGTCGCGCATCATCCGCTGGGCGCGCACCGTCGGCCCGAAGACGCGGCGCGCTCGTCGACGCGATCCTCGCCGAGCGGCCGCACCCCGAGCAGGGCTACCGCTCCTGCCTCGGGATCCTGCGGCTCGCGCAGCGCTACGGCGACGCGCGGCTCGAGGCCGCGTGCGCCCGCGCGCTGTGCGTGCGCGCTCGCTCCGTCGCGAGCGTGCGACTCGATCCTGAAGACGGGCCTCGATCGCGCTGCCGCTGCCGGCGGTGACCGTCGAGCCGCCGCCGACGCCATCGCGCCTTGACCACGAGAACGTCCGCGGCCGCGACTACTACGACAACTGAAGGAGAGAATCCGATGCTGAACGAACCGACGATCGAGAAGCTCAAGGCGCTGCGCCTCGACGCGATGGCCGCGGCCTGGGCCGAGCAACAGAAGATCCGCCGACATCGCCAAGCTCTCCTTCGACGAGCGCCTCGGCCTGCTCGTCGACGCCGAGTGCGTCTTGCCGCGAGAACAAGCGCCTCGGCCGGCTGCTCAAGGAGGCCAAGCTCCGCCTCGGCCAGGCGTGCGTCGAGGACATCGACTACCCGCCCAAGCGCGAGCTCGACAAGGCCGTCGTCCGCCAGCTCGCCACCTGCCGCTGGGTGCACGAGCACCAGAACGTGATCGATCACCGGCGCGACCGGCACCGGCAAGACCTACGTCGCCTGCGCGCTCGCGCAGCAGGCGTGTCGCAAGGGCTTCCGCGCCCTCTACCGCCGCGCCTCGCGCCTCTTCGACGAGCTCACGCTCGCCCGCGCCGACGGCACCTACGCCCGCCTCCTCGGCAAGCTCGCCCGCGTCGACGTCCTCGTCATCGACGACTGGGGCCTCGCCGCCGCTCGCGAGGCCAGGAGCGCCGCGACCTGCTCGAGATCCTCGAGGACCGCTACGGCACCCGCTCGACGATCATGACCAGCCAGCTCCCGCCCGAGCAGTGGCACGACTACCTCGGCGACCCGACCCTCGCCGACGCCATCTTCGACCGCCTCCTCCACAACGCCCACCGGCTCGTGCTAAAGGGGCCCTCCCGCCGCAAGGAGAACGCCACCGACCAAGTAACCCACACCAGCGTCGCTTCGCTCCGTTCACGATGACCGATCCGGGCGATCACGATGAAGCGATCTCGGCGTTCACGATGGCCGGAATGCGCACCCGCTTTCATCGACACCTCATGACCACCGCAACGCACCACCAGATCACCATCACTCCGCTTCGCCCATTTCCGGCGCGAGCCACCCGTCTGCCCACCACCTCGCTCCCGCCGCTCCCGACCCCGTCCATCGACCCCTCTCGCCACGCCATGTCCCTCCGCGCAGCCAGTTCCCGGCCTCGCCGAACTCCCTCACACCGCCCGCCTCCCATTCCCTCACGCCTTTTGCGCCCATAGCTCGACGGGCCTCGCCTCGGCGGCGGCTTCCTTCAACCCGACGTTTGGCGCGGCCGAGCCCGAACACTCCAGGGATCCCGCCGCGAGCGCGTGCTCGCCCGCCCCAAACGCCTATGGGTTAGGGTGAGGGCAAGCCGCTTTCGACGGCCTTCTCAGCTGAGTCCCCCAGGTGCTCGGTCATCTCCTCGGTCACGTGCCCCGTGATGGCGCGCGTGACGATGTTCCCCGCGACC
Organism: uncultured Pseudomonadota bacterium; assembly: GCA_963778795.1. Classification (GTDB taxonomy): domain Bacteria; phylum Myxococcota_A; class Polyangia; order Fen-1088; family Fen-1088; genus DASRQZ01. The sequence goes on from CAVZVU010000003.1 coordinate 8,723, forward strand.
TGGCGACTCAGGTTGTTGAAGGTGCGCCGCAGCCCGTGGACGGTGACCCGCTTGGTGATCCCAGCGCGCGCCAGGATCTAGAAATGCCCGCGGCCGCGACGGGTTTCGGAGCGCGGCCCCGTGGCGGGCTTTGGCGCGGCCGGCGGGGCCTCGGCGGCACCGTCGGTCTTCGCAGACGGAGCGCGCCGATTGGCGCTTGTCGGCATCGGCGGACTTGTCGGATGGCTGGGCCTGGCTGGCCGCGGCGCCGCCGCCGTTGCCGGCCGCGCGCGCGCCACCACCGCTCGCCGCGGCGGTCGCCACCATGATCGCGATGCCCAGGATGCTTCCCAACCGCTGCCGTGCGTCTGTCGTCATCTGCGTCTCCTCACCTTGAGACGTGGCCAGGACGCTGGATATTCAGCGCAGGTAGACGCTTCCGTCCCTCCGATTTGGGCCTTGAACTCACTGTCCCCCCGTTCGCCGTCGACGTGGGAGCCGCTCACGCGAACGGATCGACGACGGGGACCTTGGCCGCCGCGAAGTCGCGCCGGTTACGGGTGGCAACCGTCAGGCCGTGGGCAAGCGCGGTGGCGGCGATGAAGCTGTCCTTGACGGGCATCGCTCGTCCCGCCGTTCGCAGATCGGCGAGCAGCTCGGCCCAACGAAGTCCGAGCGACGCATCCCAAGGTAGGCATTGGATGCGCGCGATGCCCTCGTCGAACCAGCCCTCGAGCCGCCGTCTTCGCTTTCCGCGCGGCAGCAGCAAGATGCCGAACCGGATCTCGCCGAGAATCACGGGATCGACCGCGAGGTCGCGCTCGTTCGCCCTGAGCCACGCGACGACCTTCTGGTCGGGCTCCGTCTTGGTCGGCTCACACAGGACGTTGGCGTCGACGAGGTAGATCAAAGGTCGTCAGTGGATTCGGATTCGATCGGGGTGAAGAAACCCTTCTGCGGGCAGGCGAGGAGCCAATCGACCACCCCTTCGTTCGCGCGCGACGACAGTCGAGTCAGCCGGTATTCCCCGCGGTCGATGCGCTCAAGCTCGAACTCCTGGCCAGGCTCGATGCCATCCTGCTCCCGGATCGCGACGGGGAGGACGATCTGGCCCTTCGTGGAGATGGCGGTCTTCATCCCGGTAAGATAGCGTCTTACCTCCGCGTGGTCAAGCTGAGCGGCGGACGTGACCACCCTCAACACCGTCGCCTCACCGTAGCGGATCCCCGTGAGCGCCAACGTTAGCGCCAGCGGGTAGTGCTCCGGCTCGGTGTCGCGGAAGCGCGCCGCGAATGCCGAGCCTACGCGCGAGGCGCCGCAGCCAGGACGAAACGGCGGCGATGAGCTCGCGCAGCACGATCGTCGTGAGCGCGGGGTCGAACATCATCCGGGCGCGCAGCGCGTGCGGGACGGTCAGGACCCACTGGCGCACCGGGACCGCGGGCGCGACGCGAGCGACCAACCCCTCCGCCCTCATGATCGTCCCCAGACGTGCCTGTTTTCACGGTGAGGACGAGCTTCTGGTACCATCGCGCCCATGCGGATGAGGCGGATGGGAGCGATGGTCTCGGTGGTGTCTGGGTTGCTCGGCTTGGTGGCGGTCGCGGGCTGCGGCGGTGAGGGAGGCGGCGCCGGCGCGGGCTGCCCGCTCCCCGGCACCTACGTCGCCTCGATGACCAGGAGCGCCGACCCCGGCACCTGCCCATCGACCCTGCAGCCCGCGCAGATCGACTGGACGCTGGACGACATCGTCCTCGCCCCCGGCCAGGCGTGCGAGCACACCCACCTGGACATCAACAGCACCACCACGAACGATTGCAGCTTCGACGCCAGCACCACCATCAACGCCTCGTCGACCGGGTACACGGGCGACGCGATGCTGAGCGTGACTTGCCCGACCGTCAGCGCCACGCCCTGCACGGCGAATTTCAAGGTCACGTACACGAAGCAGTAGCGGCCACGCTGGTGACCCGGTGACGACGGCGCTGGTGACCGGCGGGAACCGCGGGCTCGGGCTCGAGACCTGCCGGCAGCTCGCCGTCCGCGGGATGCGGGGCGGCGCGAAGGTCACCATCATGTACACGGCGCATCGAGCACCACCACCGATCTACTTAGACTAATTCTTCGGGTTCTTGGGGTTCTTCGGGCGCGGGTCTCCGGTGTAATTGATGGGCACCCATTGGCGCCATTCCCGGTCTGCCGCGACGAACTCCGCTTTCAGCAAATGCATTGACCTTGGCAATGTCCTGATCGCCGAAGGCAAGCCGCCTTCTGCGGCCCCTCAATCCATCTCGTCGAGCAGTGACTGGATGTTCTCGGTAGGGCGCCCCACCGAGGCCTTGGTCTCGAGGATCAGGATTGGGCGCTCGATCAGGATCGGATACTTGGCCATGGCCGCGAGGATCTCCTTGTCGCCCGCATCCTTGGATAGGCCGGCAGCCTTGAAGGCGTCCTCGCTGGTGCGCACCCACTCGCGCGCCGGCCGATCGATCCGCTTGCGCAGCTCGGCCAGTTCCGCGGCGCTGAGCGGCCGCTCGAGGTAGCGGCGCTCCTCGTAGTCGACCTTCCGTTCCTCGAGCAGCGCCTTGGCGGCACGGCTCTTCGTGCACTTCGGGTTATGAAGGAGGGTCGGCTTTGGAAACAGGGCCACAGCACTCATGCCCCGTGAATACTACACGGCACACTTCCGGAGCGTTCAGACGGTTTGGCGGCGATGTGCCCCCGCCGTTCTAGGGCGCGACAGGCGTGCAGCGCCCGGTTCCGTCGCCCACCGGCACGCAGGCGGCGGGGAGACGAGCCGGGCAACTTGCGTAACAGGCGGCGACGAAATGGACGGACAGGGAACCCCGTCCCAGGCCATTCGCGCGGCGTAGGGCGCCGTGGTGTCGTTGACGAAGCACCGAGCACGGGCAGCTCAACGATGAGATCACCGCCTGCGTGCACTGAGGAACAGTGGCGGCCGGATCGCAGCGCTTGCCAATCTCGATGCCCGCGAGGTACGCGTCCTCGAGTGCGGCACACTGGCCGCCGTCAGGATCCGCGCCGGCGTCGAAGGCCAAGCTGCCGCCCGCGCCGGAGCCGCCCACGCCGCAACCCGACCCGCGCCCTGCCCGCCCATACCCGACCCGCCTGCATCACTGACCACGACCGGATGGCCGGCTGAGCCGCCGACCCGTCGGTCACCGGCAGTTCGACGCTGCTGCAAACGATGCTGCCGCAAGCCCCATGAGGGCCACCAGCACCAATGCCCCCCAGCGCCCCCGTGCCCCCATCATGCCCCCGAGTTTAGGTCCAGCCCGCGCTGCGCACAATCGAAGGAATCGCGCCCGCTCGGCGCGGCCCACCTAATTGTGTCCGGGCAAGTGCACGATCGAGGGGCCCTTAACCGGTTGATTCCTCGTCGTGGGTCGTCCGAATTAGGACGGTGGCCGTCGGACGGACGGGTCTCGCGCCCGCTGGCATCGAACATCAAACTGGGGAGAGGCGTCGGGGAACCTGCAGAGGTGTCGGGGGACACGGTAGCCATCAGGCGTGGTCGGCCGCGCGAAGAAGCTGCGCGGCCTGCGTCAACGCGAATGCGAACCCGACCGGCGAATCAGACACCACTGCATACTCCGTCGCTACAAACGAAGGGGCACGCTGCCCCCGTCTGCCAGGTACCGGCGGCCGTGCAAGTTTGCGGCTGTACCCCGTTGCATTGCCTCGCTCCGGGCGCGCACACGCCACTGCATACTCCGTCGCTACAAACGAAGGGGCACGCTGCCCCCGTCTGCCAGGTACCGGCGGCCGTGCAAGTTTGCGGCTGTACCCCGTTGCATTGCCTCGCTCCGGGCGCGCACACGCCACTGCATACTCCTGCGCTACAGACGAAGGGGCACGCTGCCCCGGCTGCCAGGTCCCGGCGGCCGTGCGATCCGGCGACCCGTTGCATTGCCTCGCTCCGGCGCGCACACGCCACTGCACACCCGCGCTACAGACGAAGGGGCACGCTGCCCTGCTGCCAGGCACCGCGGGTGCAAGTCTGCGGCTGTTCCCCATTGCATCGCCTCGCCCCGGGCGCGCACACGCCACTGCACAGGCCATTGTTGCATCCGAACGGGCAGGCCGTGGTGGAGCTCCACTGCCCGTTCGCGCCGCAAGTTTGTACTCCGTTGCCTGAACACCGCTTGCTCCCCGGGCTGCATGGCCGTAACCGAAGCGCTTCTGCCTGCTGCTCGGCAGCAGGGCCGGTGGCGTCATCCTCGCCTCCACATGCAGTCAAGCCGAACGCCAGACTTAGACCGAGTTACCAAACACGCCACTCTACCGTCCATGAGAGTCCTCCCGATTCGGGCGCGCGCCGTCGCCTCCTCGTGACCAATCGCCGGCCACGCTCCACCCGCAGCATTCCTAACATCGATCCGGGCGATCGGTAAAGGTACGGCAGGCCAACCTGATGTCTACGAGGGCCGTGCTCGCCAGTGAGCAGGATGTGGAGGTGGTCGAGCGTGTCCTGATGCAGGAGGTGCGCTTCGTCGAGCAGGAAGACGGGGTCGATCTGGTCGCGCCGGAGATCGTGCACGTGGGAGGAGCGAGCAGACACGACCGTCCACGCTGGTGTTCATCCGTCCGGTCGCTTCCTGTTTGTGTCGTTCATCGGAATCGCCCCGGCCCGCAACGGCGGCATTCAGCGGATCCTCGTCCACGGCATGCGACCGACAGCGGTGTACAGCCCGACGGGCGCCACGGCGTTCGCGATGTCCACCTGCTACGGGTACAGCAGTGGGCCGCGGTGAACGCGGTCGGGGATTGAATCTCGAGGAGCTCGACCTCGAACAGCAACGTGGCGTTGCGCCCACGCTGGACACCATTTCCGGTGCTCCCCCTCCCCCACTTTTTCCCCCACTTGACCGTGGCGGAGCGTGGCGCTCCGTGACCCCGTGTGACAGTTGGCCCCGGATCCATCAAACGATCGAGAAAGAAATCGCCCAGCTCGGGAAGCACGTGCGAGTCCAGCACGTCAGCGTACGTCGCCGCCGTCGACGCCTTGAGCGCCGGCAGCCGCGAACGCAGGCCACGCTGTCGCGTAGTCGGTGAGTTGCGAATACCGAGCCCACCGCGAAGTGCGTGCAAGGATTGCAGGCGCCGGTCAGCCGCGCGCAACCGATACGCGGGCGGCCTCGCCTTTGAGTCGTCGCCACCCGAATCGACCGATCGCAGCGATTGGTCAGAGCATTGCTAGTGCAATGGACCGGAAGATCGATCCGGCGTCCGCGAAGCGATACCGGGTACGAGTTTCCGGTCCGTTGTACTAGGCCGGACCGGTGTGGAAGAGACCGCTGGGGAAAGGAAAGTCATGAAAACCCTTCGACTGGTATCGGTTGGCGTGATGTTCGCCGGTTGCGGTTCGTCCGGCGATACGATCGACCGGCTGCAGGCGGACCTCCTGGGTTCGGACCCCGCCGCGTTGCGATCGTGCGAGCACCACTTCCGTCCCGGCGCGCAACGCCGCCGATGCATCCGCGATGCCTGTCACCACGGCAGAGGCTGCCGTCACGACGGCGGGATTCCAGACGGCACTTCAGACGCCGCCGGATCAGACGCGTCATCTCCCCCGGACGCAGTTTCTCCGCAGGATGCGAGCATCGACACGGCGCTGGACGCGGCGGACACGGCGCTGGACTCAGGGTCGTCCGACGAGGGCTCGGACGGAGGTGGTCCACCCATTTGCGTGCAGTCCTCGCCGGACAGTGTCTGGGCCACGATACGCGGAAGCGGGATCCCAACGACCATTCAGGCGATCGCGCCGGGTGAAGTCTGGGGTATCTCGGTCGGGAAGCTGCAGCGCTGGGACGGCAGCACCTGGACACCGGTGGCAGTGCCTTTCACCTGGGCGGCGACTCAGGGCGTCGTCCGCGGATCGGGCGCAAGCAACGTGTGGGCGACGAACGGCGAAGCAAGGATCGCTCGTTGGGATGGCCAATCCTGGACGGACGTGTCGCCCTCGCTCCCGGCGAGCTCCGTCGTGACCGAGATGCGCACACTCGGCCCCAACAACACCTGGATCGTGAACAAGCTCCCGGCGCCGATCGGGTCCCCCTATTTTAGTCAGTCCACCGTGGTTCACTGGGACGGAACGGCCTGGGCGGAGATTCCGCTGCCCACCGAGGCGAACTCGATCACTGATCTTCGCGCAATCTGGACCACATCGCCAGATGATGTGTGGGTGGGCGGCGCCAGGTACCTCGCGACGCGCACTGAACGGATTCTGCTGCACTGGGATGGGGCGGCTCTTAGCAATCAGCCCTTTGGCACCCTCCCGAACGATGGCCAAGGCGTCGGCGGCATCTGGGCCAGCTCGGCGCACGATGTATGGGTGGTAGGCGGCTCCGGTACAGGGGACGGGAGGCTATTGCACTATGACGGCGCGGTCTGGACGGAGCTCCTCGTGCGGGAGGTCACTACTGCGTTCCATGGCGTGTGGGGCTGGTGTGCAACCAATGTCTGGGCGATTGCCTACCAGCAGATCTGGCATTACGACGGCACGAGCTGGTCGATGGTGCTCGCCAACAATGCCAGCCTGAGAGATCTGACGTCGATTTCGGGAACCGGACCGGATGAAGCATGGGTGAGTGGAACCGATGCCCTCGGAGCCGCGCTGATGATGGAGCTGCAACCATCGACCTGTGGTGACGAGGTGGTCGGGGTGGGCGAGGAATGTGACCCGCCTCGGGAGCTGGGGTCCGCCGGTGTACCGGTCTGCGATCAGAGCTGCCACATCCCGACCTGCGGAAACCTGGCCCTGGACCCAGGGGAGACGTGTGATCCGCCGAACGACAGGACCTGTGATCGCCAGTGTCAGATCATTCCCAACACCTGCGGCAACGGGATCTTGGAATCGGGCGAGTCATGCGACGCCCCCGAAAGCATCCTGTGCCATTCGTGTCAGTCCACGGCGTGCGGCCGTTGTTACTCGGCGATGTGCCGCTCTGGCAGCATCTGCGGGGCATTGACCGGCACCGACCAGGTCGATTGTACGCGCCTGGTCTATTGCGCGGGCGCCAACGCGTTCAGCTGTCCTTCTCTCGGCGCATGCTACTGCATGGGGGATCCTGCTTGCGCGCCGCGGCCCGGCGCGCCTTGCCGGGCCGAGATCGAAGCGGTCGCGCACAGCACCGATCCTGTCGAGGTAGTCCGCCAGATGGGCGATCCGAGCACGATCCTCTACGCGGTCAGTGGTGCGGCGTCCTGCATGTCATTCGGTGGATGTGGTCCGATCTGCGCGGGCATCATCCCCTTCTAAGGGGTCAGGATCGGGGCCGGAGCTCGGCGAGGAGCGGAGCGCGGATGCGCCGTCCCCGAACGGATGACCGTCTCGCGCCAGATCGGACTCAGCGGTGACGAACTGGGGGCCCGAGCTAGTTCAGCCGAGGACTCTTGGGGTCAGGGCGTGCCAAGCTGGGCGCTCGAGAAGATACGCGAGCTTGCAAACCATTATCAACAGGTGCGATCTGTTCCCGCGGATTTGGGAGAAGAATGTCGGAGGTTCGAATTCTCTCGCCCCGGCCGAGTTGAATGTTGGTCTGGTCAACGACGGTGAACCGGAGATCATCCTGCGCACGACAACGACGTCCGCGGGGGGAGGGTTTGGGTTGGGTTAGGGTGAGGGCAAGCCGCCTTCTGCGGCCCTTCAATCCATCTCGTCGAGCAGTGACTGGATGTTCTCGGTAGGGCGCCCCACCGAGGCCTTGGTCTCGAGGATCAGGATCGGGCGCTCGATCAGGATCGGATACTTGGCCATGGCCGCCAGGATCTCCTTGTCGCCCGCATCCTTGGATAGGCCGGCAGCCTTGAAGGCGTCCTCGCCGGTGCGCACCCACTCGCGCGCCGGCCGATCGAGCCGCTTGCGCAGCTCCGCCAGTTCCGCGACGCTGAGCGGCCGCTCGAGGTAGTGGCGCTCCTCGTAGTCGACCTTCCGTTCCTCGAGCAGCGCCTTGGCGGCACGGCTCTTCGTGCACTTCGGGTTATGAAGGAGGGTCGGCTTGGGAAACAGGGCCACAGCACTCATGCTTCGTGAATACTACACAGCACATTTCCGGAGCGTTCAGATTGTGTCCTGGCACGGGTCTCGCGCCCGCTGGCATCGAACACCAACCTGGGAGAGGTGTTGGGCGATGAAGACGGCGTCGACTGCGGCGGCTCCTGCCCGCCATGCCCGTGGTGCGTCTCCCCTTTACATCCAGGTCACGCTGATCTCGGCGCCGGCGCTGTATTTCGCCGTGACGGACTGAAAAGGCGTGCTCGAGATGGGCATCGAGAGCTCGCGAACGAGGCCGATCGTGCCAGGACCGTTGAGCATCGCCGACGTATTGAGGTCCGTGAAGGTGCCGTTGTCGGCCTCGGGCTCGTGTGTGCCACCCTGGGCGGTCGTGCCATCGCTCGCCACCGCGCGGATGCCGGTCCCTCCGTCGGCCGTATAAGTGATGGTCATGGTCGACGACCGCATGACAGAGGCGCCGTTGGCCGGCGAGACGATCACGGGGCGCGCGGGCACGACCACGGTGGCCGCGCTGTTGACGCCACTTCGCGCGTGATAACAGGTGTAGCTGCCACCAGGGGAGGCCAACGGCACGCGAGCCGCATAGCCGAGCCCATTCCACGCCATTCCGACCGAGTTGCACGAGACGGTCGTCGTCGAGGCGAGCTGAACGAAGGAACCGCCCGAAAAGAACTGAACCACGATGGGCACCTTGCCGTCCCCCGGGTGTTCTTCCGTGTCGATCACCGTGATCGTCACGGTAAGAGCCGAGGCCGGCGGGTCGACCGTCTGAGTCTGCTGGCACGCGACGGCACCCGCGCACGTCAGACCGATCAGGAGGCCGGCTCCTCGATGACTCCCGCGACGTCCGCCCCCAATCCCCCGTCTCGCCCCACTCGCTCCCCGCATCACACTCTCCCTGCCGTGGCCTCTAGCCATTCAACATAGCCACAAAGTGTCATGTGATCGTAAAGTCACGCGCTCCGCCCTAGGATGTCGGGGAAACAGTCCCGTGACCCACCGACGGATGTGTCCCTCAGGCGCGCAAGTCCGCGGATAAGACGTACCGCCGCCTCGGCGAAGAAGCCGCGCTTGTTTCACCCGTCCACATCCACACCGGTCCGCGCGCCGCACGAACAGGCGGCTCGACACTTTCGATACACGAAGGTTCTGATCAAGCGCGCCTCTCTCGTCTCTCGGGCCTCGTCACCAGATACAATTCGCGCCGGGATCATACGAAGGCGACGAACAGAGCAACCTCGGAGAGGTTGGGCAGCGTGCCGGGCTCGCCCGCGTTCGTGCGCCGCTCAGCGCGGCGGCGCATCGCCCGGGCTGGGCGCTCTTGCCGGCGGGCGCCGGATGGTCCACGCGGGGCTGTTGTAGCGCGCGATGGTGTCCCGGTCGACGACGACCGTTCGACCGCACCCGCCAGCGCCCACGACGCCCAGGAGGATGAGCCAGCTGATCGATCTCTTTCCCATCGTCGTCTTCGCCGTGGTCGCCGCCAGCACCATCGTCTTCTTTCTCGTGTCCATGGCGGGAACCATCACGAGGCGGGGGCCGGCGGTGGGGACGGCGACGGCGCCAAAGGCGGGCTCGGAAAGGGACCGACGGCGCGGCCGAGCTGCGGATACTGATTGAGCAGCTGGATGATCGCGTTCGTCATGGCGAGCACGATCCTGCGTGTCGCGGCGTCGTTGGAGGATTGGAAGTCGGCCTCGGCCTCGACCGCCGAGAACTCCTCTCCCTTGACGTAGAAGTCCCGTTCGGCGACGAGGCCCGACCGGGAGGTCAGCGTCAGCCGCACGTGAATGTCGGCCTCGATGTTGAGATAGAAGAAGCGATTGATCGGCTCGATGAAATATTCCAGCACCTCGCCCCGGATTTGGACGGTGTCGTCGGTCGGGGATCGCGGTCGGAGATCGACACCGCTGGCCTGCAGCGACGAGGCCAGGAGGGTCGGTATCGACTGCTCCGGTTGCCACTCGCACAGGACGTTGGCCGTATCCATGCTGTACCCATTCTTCTTCATTCCACAGCGACGCGGCTGGGGCCGCTCATTGTCGAACGGCGCGACGATCAAGAGCGACCGATGTTGCCCCACGGTCGAGGGCTGAACGATGGGGCCGGCGGTGCGACGTATAGAGACATCAGTGAACGCGCAGCCCGAGACGACGGCGGCCGCCACACCCATCCAGACGAAGGAGGGAAACCTCACGATGTTGGTCCGACTGTCCAGACGCCAACAATAGAGGCGGCGCCGTTTGCTCGTCAAATCCCCTCACCCCGACGCCAGACCCCACCCAGGTTGATTTTCGAGACGGCGCTAGACCCCACCCAGGTTGATTTTCGAGACAGCTCGCCGCTCCGGCTGGCACGGATTGTGTCCGGGCAACTGCTCGATCGAGGGGCGCTAACCGCTTGATTCCTCGTCGTGGGTCGTCCGAATTTGGGACGGTGGCCGTCCGGACGGACGGGTCTCGCGCCCGCTGGAATCGAACACTAACCTGGGAGAGGTATTGTGGAGCTCATCGGACTGAGCGAGACCTATGCTCAAGAGAGGCCATGGCTGTCGCCGAGCGATTCTTCCAGGGACTGAGCCCGAGCGGGTTTCATCGCGTGCGCTACTTCGAGTGGGGTGCCCGGGATTCAGATGTGGTGATCTGCGTCCACGGCCTGACGCGCAACGCGCATGACTTCGATCGCCTGGCTCACCGATTGGCAGAGCGGTACCGGGTCGTGACCGTCGACATGGTCGGGCGCGGCGCTAGCGACTGGCTGACCGATCCCGCGCACTACACGTACGCGCAATACCAGACCGACATGAATGCGTTGCTGGCGCGCCTCGATGTCGAACGCGTTCACTGGATCGGGACCTCGATGGGCGGGCTCATCGGCATGTTCCTGGCGGCGCTGCCCGACACACCAATCGCGTCTCTGCTGCTCAACGACGTGGGGCCGTTCATCCCCAAGGCGGCCCTCAAGAGGATCGCGAACTACCTGGTCGATGCGCGCTTCTCCTCGTTGCAGGAGCTCGAGCGCCACCTGCGGACGGTGCTCGCGCCCTTCGGACCACTCAGCGACGAGGATTGGGCACATCTGGTTCGTCACGGTCATCGCGTCCTCGACGATGGCGCGCTGGCCTTGGCTTACGATCCCGCCATTGCCGAGAACGTGAAGAAGGAGATCGTCGACGTCAATCTCTGGTCGTTCTGGGACAAGGTGAGCTGTCGGACCCTGGCGCTCCGCGGTGGGGAATCCGATCTCTTGTCAGCCGAGACCGCACTCGAGATGGAAAAGCGCGGACCCCACGCGCGGGTGGTCACGTTCCCCGGCGTCGGCCACGCGCCCGGTCTCATGGCGGAGGATCAGATTGAAATCGTCGTGGGGTGGCTTTGCGACCGTTGGCGACCGGCGAGTTGAATCGGGGCGAGCACCCCCCTCACCGCCGAAGAGTGACAACGCTCGGGCGAGCCGGGTCAAGTGTCGTGCCGTGAATCGGCGCTTGACCCGGTCCGCTCGGTCAAACTATGGTCGCGGGTGGGATGGGATTGGGCGATGGAGCGAGGGGTACTTGCCTTGGCGTCCTTTGTGCGATGGGGCTAGCAAGTTGCCTCGGCGCGCGACCGACGAAACCGGATCCGCTAGATGTTGTTGCTGCTGGCGGCTCTTCCGGCGTCGGTGGCGGCAGCGGCGGTATGATGGGCGATGGTGGGAGTCGCGCGGCGGCAGGCGGCGCCAGCGGTACGGGAGGCGCCGTCGGGACCGGTGGAGCGATCGGGGTTGGTGGGGCGGGGATTGGCGGGGCGGGGGTTGGCGGTAAGACGGGCACCGGCGGGGCCGCGGCGTGCGCCAACGCGTGCACGAACGGAGCGTCGCAGTGCCTATCGGCCACCAGCTCTCAGACGTGTACGGTTGCGGCCAGTGGGTGCACGACGCTGACGACCTCGACTTGCACGACCGGGCTGGCCTGTGCCCGCTTTGCGCCCACGACCTGCTTTGATCCGGCCTGGGCCGAGTGGCCGATGCCCAACGGGCCCGCCGATGTCGCGTCGGGCGCGCCGAGCGTCGACAGCTACACGGATAACCGAGACGGCACCGTCACCGACAACGTCACGAAGTTGATGTGGCAACAAACCCTGCCGGGGATGCAGTATGCGTGGGCCGACGCGGTGACATATTGCTCGACGTTGGCCCTCGCGGGTCACAGTGACTGGCGCCTCCCGTCGTTCATAGAGTTGACCTCGATCCTGAATTACGGGGTTGCTCTTCCGGCTCCCAACATCGACGCCACGGCGTTCCCGGGGACGCCCGCGGCCCCCTTTTGGTGCTCGACGCCGGTGGCCGGGTCGCCCACCGTGGCGTGGACCGTCAATTTCAACGGCGGCGGAAGCTTCACCTTCGCCCCAGCCAAGACCGTCGCGTACGACATCCGGTGCGTGCGCTGATGACTGGCTGGACCATCCGCTTCGTCGCCACCGCGGTCGTCGTCGTTGTCCTCGCCACGCCGGCCAGCGCGAACGCCCCTGCTGGTCGATACACGCTCACCGCCGCGACCGTCTACGACACCAAGACCAAGTTGACCTGGCAGCGAATGCCGGCGCCGACCCAGTATCTGTGGGCGGACGCCAAGAGCTACTGCGGCAGCGCCGCGGTGAGCACCGCTCTGGGCGGCACGGGATGGCGCCTTCCGACGATCAAGGAGCTGCTCACCATCGTCGACTTTTCACAGCCGACGGGCGCGCACATCGACCTGAACGCCTTTCCGGGCACACCCCCCCTGGCCCAATACTGGTCTTTGACGCCTTATCCTCTTCCTCCGGGGGCGAGCTCGGGGACCTATATTTGGACCGTGGTCATCGCTCATGGCGGCGTCTTCAACGTGGACATCAGCAGCAACTCGCCTCTGGGCGATGTCCGCTGTGTTCGCTGAGGGTCTCCGCGCACGGAGTCCCCCGCCCCCCGGTGTTCGGGATCGGCGGCCAGCCGACCAACGACGAGCCGCGCGAGGCCCGCCGGAGCTCACCGATCAGCCGGCGTTAGTTCGTGGTGAGGATGATCGTCCCGATCGAGACGTCGACGCTGCAACTCGGCGGCGTGACGCACTCCCACTGAAACTGCAGGCCGACCACGCCGTTGCCATTAGTGGTCGCCGCAGGCAGGCCGCCCGTGAAGCGCGTCCACGGGAAGCTGGTCAGCGTGGGCGCGGCAGGGATCGTGTTCACGAGCGCACATCAACCTGGGAAGGGCTTTGGCGCACCGTCCGCTGTGTTCGCTGAGAGTCTCCGCACGCGCGCTTGTTCCACCTATCCACCGGCGGCGCCCGCTTTGATCTCGCTGTCGGGCTGACGCCCGCGGGCCGCCCAGGCCGCGCTGGCGGCGAAGCCGAACCGGTCGAGCCCGGGGACGATCGCCTCTTCGACGGTGTGGAAGAAGACCTCGGCGAGCTTCGCGGGATCGGGGCTGCCGAGTGCCGCGTCCTCGGGGCCGTACCCGTCGGTGGGGGCGCCGACCCCGGACAGGTCGCGCTCTAGCTGGCGAAAGGCGCCCGGCAAGAACGCGTCGATCGCGCGCACGGCGTCGGGATGAAGCGCCAACCAAGGGCGCCACTCCTCGAGCACCTGATAGCCGAAGGCGGCGTGCTTGACCTCGTCAGCCAGCAACTGGCGGAGCGCCTCGCGCATGAAGGGATCGGTCGCGATCTCGGTCATGTCGACCAGGCGGGACACGTTGAGCGTCTCGGTCATGCAGTTGCCGAAGATCAGCTGGCGCAGGAACACCTCTTCAACCGGCCGAGCCGATGCGCGCAGCGCGGGGGCCGCCGCCGGGCGGGTCGCCATCGTGCCACCACTCGACAGCGCCGCGACGACGCCGCGGCAGATCTCGCCGTGACGGGCTTCGTCCTGCGCCATCCCCACCAGCACCGCTCGGGTCGCGCGGCTGATCCCGGCCCGCGCACCCATGAGCAGGACCTCGGCATAGATCAGCACCGAGTCCTCTTCCGCGACCTGACGTACCGTCCACAGACGCTCGGCGCGCGCGAGCGCCGGGGGACCGTAAGCGGCGCGATCGAACGCCAGGGCGTTCTCTTTGCGCCGGATCCCGCCCGCGCGCCGGAGGCGCCGCTGCGCCTCGCCCTCCATCCAGGATATCGGCTCCGCCCCGCCGGGAACGGCCGCTTCGCTCTTGACCACCGGCAGCCTACCGGTCCTGCCCATCATCGCTCGCGCCGCCGTCGGCGTCATTCTCACCGCCGTCGACCAAGATCGCCCGGACGTCCGTCACACCCCCGTCGTACGCGAGGCCGTCCGACGGCCCGGCGTCATCCTGAATGGGGCGAGTCCCCATGAAACCTCCGTCGTAGATCGACACGCCGATCGGGCCGCCAGCAAAACCTCCCGCTCCCCGCGGCGTCTCCATGCTGCTACAGCCGGCGCCACCGGCGATTCCCGAGACCAGCGCCAGCGTCCGCACGCAGACCAGATACTTGGGTCGCGCTCCACTCTTCTCGCCCATCGATGTTCCTCCAAGACCCCACCTAGCAACCCACGTGCCGCTGGCGGTCAGCCCTGCGAGCGCGGCAAGCCGTTTGTCGTCGCGCTCACCGCCGAAGCGACCCTCAGTTTTCCGACGAGGACGGGACCGGGGCGCCCGAGTCTGGTCGCTGATCCTCGTCGCCGGTCTCGACGTCCCCCCGGCGCCGATCGTCGATCGGTCCGCTGGCGAGCGGGCTCGACGACCTCGATCGGCCTGCCGTCTTCCTGGCGTTGTAGCCCTCGGCGTCCTTTTTCCGTCTTCGAATGCAGTCTACCGCTTGAATGTCTCGATGATGAGAGCGCGTAGCGACTCCACGGACGCGGCCCGGCGGCGGCCGGCGGGATCGAGGAGGTAGTAGTCGATCGCGGGGAGCTCCGGTATGGGCACCGACGTCGTTCCCGCCGGGAGGCGGCAGATGTCGTTGACGATCGCGAGGCCGACTCCGAGCCGTGTGTACTCGAGCATGAGGGGCCAGCCCGACGCCTCCAGGGCGACTTCCCAGTCGATGCCAGCGGTGCCGAGCACCCGCGTCAGGGTTTGGCGATGACGCGCCTCGGGCGGAGGCACGATGAGACGCTCACCCGCGAGATCCCGAAGATGCACCCGGGAGGCGCGCGCGAGGCGGTGACCCCGAGGCATCGCGAGTACCATACCCGCACGGCGCAGTCGCGTCGCGCGCACAGCGTCGGGTACCACATCGAGCGCCGCCACACCGAGATGCGCCTCACGCGTCGCGAGCGCCTCCAGGGTGCCGTCTCGATCGCGGGTCAAGATCCGCAGCCGTGCGCCGTGTGCAGCATGCGCGCGCAACGAGGGGCCGAGGACATAGAGGAGCGTTCCTTCTCCCGCCGCGAGGACCGTCGTCGCGAGTGTCCCGCCGCCAGACAATCGCTCGAGGAAAGCGTCGGTCTCGTCGCGCGTCTCACGCGCAAACGCGAGGAGCTCGCGACCCTTCGCAGTGAGGACGAGCCCGCGCCCAGCACGCTCATAGAGGGTGACGCCGAGGCCTTCACCCAGCTTGCGGATCTGGACGTGAAAGGCCGGCTGCGAGAGATGGAGTCGGGCCGCCGCGCGGGTGAAGTTCAGCTCCTCCGCGAAGGCGATGAAGGACGTCAGCCACTCCGATCGAATCATCCAAAAAATTTATAACACGTAAAATAGTAATAGTTCTTGAAGATGACCGGCGCCCCCAGGATGGGCGCATGAACAACGAACACATCATCGAAGGGTTCTTGGCCCAGCGGACGACGTCGTCGGGGCTGGGGATCGACATCGGACGAGTGATCATGTGCCCTGTCAACGACGACGGGCAGCCCGACACGAGCTTCCTCACTGCGGACGATGCTGCCGCTGTTGAGACGCCGCCGGCGCCAGGCATGTTCGACGTCGTCCCGCGGCTGGTCGATGCCTTTGGCGGGCGAGTCTGGCTCGTTTCGAAGGCGGGAGTGCGGATTGAGGCATTGACGCGGCGCTGGTTCGTCCGTCACGAGTTCTTCGCGTGCACTGGGCTGAGAGAAGACCAGGCTCGGTTCTGCCGGCGTCGCGAAGACAAGCGAACGCACGCCGCCGAGCTCGGCCTTACGCACTTCATCGACGATCGCACCGACGTGCTCACCCACCTACGAGGTCTCGTACCGCACCTCGGCCTATTCGGCGTTCAGCCCCAGCAGCCACCCGACTGGGTCGTCCCGATCGCCGACTGGTTCGCCGTGGGACGGGCGCTCAATCGGGGAAGCGGATGAACGCGGGAGGTACCGCGTCTGTGAGCCAGATGCCGTTGGGCGCGCGGAGGAAGACGTGACCCGCCGCTGCCATGTCAGCCGCCCGGATCTCGAGCACCACTGGGGCACCGCGACGGGCGCCGACCGCGCCGGCATCATCGGCAGTCCGCGCAAGGTGAACATGTTGCCTGCGTCGCGGCGTGAGGCCGTCGCGGCGAATGCTCGGCAAGGAACGGGCGACAGTTCCGTGGAAGAGTGTGTCCGGTGGCGCTGCTGGCTGGTAGTCCAGCGCGACGGTCCTGCTGTGGCCGTGGCTGGCTCGAATACGCGCACCGTCGGGACTTAGCGCGAAGCGCTGCTTGTCGCTCGTCCGCACCACGTCGATGACGACGGATCGCGTGATCGATCGATCGCGGGTGGCGAGCGCCGCAACGAGGACATCGAGGTCGACCCAGCCGCCGGCGTCCAAACGTAGGCCCACCGACTCGGGCTGGTGGCGCAGCACGAAACTGAGCAGCTTACTGATAGCCTCGGGGGTCACGGCGTGTCTCGGGACGAGCGGCCGTTGGAAGATACCGCGGTCTTGTGCAGCCCATCTGCGTCGTCTACGGCCCCGTCGCGGTTCGGAATAGTCCGGGCCACCCGATCGGTGCTCCCCCACCCACACGCAGACGGGACGGGCATTGGCGCCAACCTACCCGCGAGGGTATCGATGGCGGACGTGGCGCCGATTCTGGCAAGCTCAGCGGGTGTATTCACGGCTGCGCCTGGACATCGGGTGGTGGGACCTGCTGGCCGCAACGCTGGCCTTGGCCACCGCCGGCCAGCGGGATCGGCGCCAGCGCCGCATCGAGCGGCTGACCTCGCCGCGGGGCGAGATCCTTTGCTGCCTGTCGGTCCGCAGCGCCCTCGACCTCTATTTTCAGGCCATCGCGTTGCCGGCGGGCAGCGAGGTGATGATGAGCGCGCTCAACATCCCCGACATGGCCAAGATCGTGGTGAGCCACGGCCTGCGCCCGGTGCCGATCGATCTCGACCCAGAAACGCTGATGCCCGCGCCGGCGGCGTTGCTGCGCGGCGCAAGCGCCCGCACGCGCGCGGTGCTGGTGGCCCATCTGTTCGGGTGCCGGAGCGCGCTCGACGACATCGCCGCGCTGGCGCGGCAGCGCGGTTGGCTCCTGCTGGAGGACGGCGCGCAGGCGTACACCGGACGGGACGCGCTCGATCAGACCTGCGCCGACGCTTCATTCTTCAGCTTCGGCCTCATCAAGACCGCCACCGCGCTGGCGGGAGCGCTGGTGCGGGTCGCCGATCCCGCGATCCTGCAGCGCATGCGGGAGGCGCAGGCGCGCCAGTCAGCGCAGGGCCGTGGCGACTTTGCCCGGCGGCTGGGCGTTGCCATCGCGTTCAAGATGCTCTCCTGGCCGCCCCTCTTTGGCGCGTTCCTCGCTGTTTGGAGCAAGGCCGGCGGCGATCCCGAGCGCGTGCTGCGCCAGTCGGCGCGCTCGTTCGCTGGTGATGACCTGATGGCGCGCATCCGCCACCGCCCCTGCGCCCCGCTGCTGGCCCTGCTGGAGCGTCGGCTGCGCCAATCCCTCGCCGCGCGCCTGCGCGCCCGCCGCCAGCTCGCGCTCGAGATTCTGGCGCGGCTGCCGTCGGCGCTGCTGTCACCAGGTCGGCGCGCGACCTCTCATAGCCACTGGGTCGTCCCGATCCTCAGCGACGATCCCGCGCGCGTGGCCGACGCGCTGCGGGCATCTGGCTTCGACGCCGCGATCGGCAGTAGCCTGACCGCGCTGGATCCGCCCCCGGATCGCCCCGAGCTGGATCCTGTCAACGCTCGTCGCCTGCTGGCGGCGCTGGTCTACCTGCCCGCCTACCCCGCACTGCCGGCGCGGGCGCGCGACCGCATGATCGACACGGTGATCGCCGCTAGCCCCCACCCAGGTTGATTTTCTGGCTAGCCCCCACCCAGGTTGATTTTCGAGACAGCTCGCCGCCCCGGCTGGCACGGATTGTGTCCGGGCAATTGCCCGATCGAGGGGCCCTAACCGATTGATTCCTCGTCGTGGGTCGTCCGAATTTGGGACGGTGGCCGTCCGGACGGACGGGTCTCGCGCCCGCTGGCATCGAACATCAACCTGGGAGAGGTGTTGGGGGCGCGGGCAGGCGCGCGCGCAGGGCGGCGAGGATGCTGCCAAGCTCGGCGCGCGAATTCCCGCGCACGCGGACGATCCCGAGCGTGGGCTCGTGCGACAGGGCCACCCCGCTCGAGGCCTGCGCCACGGTCGCCCGCAGCAAACGTTCCTCTTCATCGTTGTCGACCACGAACAGCGCCTTTTCCAGCATCGCGCGCGCGGCCAACTGCTGCATCTCGAACAGGCACCCCGCGTTGCGGTCGGAGACCCCTCGCAGATCCATGAGCACGACGTCGGAGCGCCCCAGCAGCGATTCCAGCGTTGGCCGCCAGGTGTCGTCGAAGCAGAAGAAGTCGTTGACCCGGAATCGCCCGTCGGGGTCGCGCCGCTCGTCGAGGGCGGCCAGCCGGCGCCCGAGGTCGGCTCCGTCGCGCACGAACTGCGAGCGCAGGTCGCCGCCGACCAACGCCAGGATGTCGCCGGGGTCGATCGTCCGCACGGCCAGGTCGGCCCCCGCGATCAGGTTGACGTTGCCCCGAAAGCGCCAGTCGCTCGCCAGCACGTCGAACAGCCGCTCCGCGCGCCGGGGGGCGCCGAACACCCGCAGCAACAGCAGCCGCGCGGGCGGCGGCTGCCGGCTCGACACCGCCTGCCACGCCAGTCCCGCGCTCACGACCGCGCGATAGGCTGCGAACGCCGCCAGCACCCAGAGCGCCCGCCAGCCCATCGTGGTGGCCAGGTTGGCGCAGGCATCGAACACCGCGATGACCCACCAGGTGTCGACCAGCAGCTGAACGTCGCTGAAGCGCTTGGCCTGGTATCGCCTGCCCAGCCAGCGTTGCGCCCACCAGCAGAGCAGTCCGACAGGCAGCGACGCGAGCAAGAAGAGCGGCGTGTACCCGAGCCGCAGGAGCGCCGCGCGCAGCGGCACGACATCGATCGCGCGGATGAATGCGCTTTGAACCAGCAGCGCCGCGAAGCTGAACACCAGCAGACCAGCCAGGGCCAGCGGCACGACCGGACCGACCCTGCGCGTTCCGCTGATGAGGACGATGGCCAGGGGCGCAGCCGCTGTCATCACCAGAAACACGGCGCAAAAGCGCAGATTCTGCAGGGGCTCGACGTCGGCGCGTCCGAGCACGAAGCGCGAGACCAGCGACCAGCCGAGCACGATCGCGCCGCCCGACAGCAGGTAGGCGAGGCCGAGGCGCGCCATCCCGAAGCGCGGCTCGCCCAGCAACGCCGCCAGCGTCGGCGCCAGCGGCCAGGCAAAGACGTAAACGAACACGAAGACGCGGAAGGCGGTGGGCGGCAGATCATCGGTGGCCGCGAAGGTGACCGCGGTGAGCGCGATCGCCACCGCCAGGGCGCCGAGCACGTACGCCACCACCAACCGCCGCCGCAACCGGGCCGCCGTCCCGGGCGCCTCGGCCCGCGACGGCGCGCGCGGTCGTGACGCTGGATTGCCCGCGGTGACGGTGCCACGGGCGCCGACGGCATCACCAGCTTCGCCGGCTTCGCTCGACGCCTTTCGCCGCATCCCGCTGCGCACGGCACGCCGATGAGCGATCAGGACCACCCAGAGACGCCGGCAACGCGAGCACGACCGCCGCGATGAAGTACGACGCCAACATCCCCGGCACGAGATTGCTCACCCGCTCGCCCCCTCTCCTCTTGTGCGGCGTGCCACGTTATATTACGCGGCGGTGGGCCGGGGGAGCTTTCGGCGGGCAGGTCGAGTGGGCGCGCGCCTCGCGCGGTTCCTGATGGTTGTCTGGGCGGTGGCGCTCGCGTTTCAGGGCCTGGTTCGGGGCGGCCCCAGCCTGGTCGCCTGGGCATTCAACCGGGGCGCAATCGCCCCCCGGTGGGCGCTACCCAGCGTCGCGCCGAGCTGCGAGAGCAGCGGCGCCGCCCAGCCCCCGGCGCCCGTCGCTCCGGGGCTGGCCCGCCTGGCGAGCTTCCGGCTCGGGCTCGCCCTCGGCTTCGCGACCGGCGCGCGCGACTCGGGTGGGAACGCCGTCACCGCCCAGGCCCTGTCGTCGCTGCGAGCGGAGCGCGCCCCGTTCGCGGCCGGGCTCGGCGTTCCCACGCCGGAGGTTCCCGCGCTGGCCCACGCGGCGAACGCCCTGCACGAGTTCGAGGTCTTCTTGCAGGCGGATCCCGAGTGCACCGCAACGCGCCTGGCCCGCGCGTACACGCCGGCGACGGGCGCCGTGTATCAGTTCGCGGCGGCGGCCGGGTACGCCTGGTACTTCCGCAGCAAGGCACCGGAGCTGGGCCCCCTGTTCGTCCCTCAGCTCGCGACCTACGGCGAGCGCGCCGGCATTCCGGCCCCGCTGTGGGCGCCGCTGGCGGCCGATCTCTCGGCGCTGTCCGCGGACCAGGCGCAGCAGCAAATCCGCGGCGCCATCGAAGGCCTGGGGCACTACCTGCAAAGCGGCGGCGCGGCAGCGCGTCCGCAGTGAAGCCGCCGCCCGGCTGCACGAGGGCGACGGGACTACGACATGAGAGTCCTGGTTCGACGGTGGCCGTCCCGACGGACAGCACCGGCGCGGGCCAATTCCTCGGGAAGTTGGGGGAGCGTGCCCGTTCTCCAAGTCGACGCCATTGCGGCGCCAGAGGAGACGTCACATGGGTTGCGAATGCGGGGGCGGTCATGGTCACGGTGCGGGCAACGGCAACGGTAACGATGACGGCAACGGGGGTGGCGCTGGCGCGCCGCCACCAGCGTCCGATCTCGCCGTCGCGTTCGAGCCGCGTGGTCCCGACGGCGCGACGCTCGAACGCGCGGGCCGGGCGTTGCTCGCTCACCCGGCGCTGATCGAGCGGCTCGCGGGCGCGGAGCATCGCCTGCTCGGCGTACGCCCGGTCGAGGACGACCCGATCGCCAAACGGCACGCAGCGTGCCTGCCCGACGCGGTGACGGCGACCGTCTACGACTACACGAACCGGCGCGTCCTCGAGGTCACGGCTCGAGTCACCGAGCTCGAGCTCGGCGCGGCCGCGACCCTCGACATTCGCGAGCTCGGCCACGAGCCGTTGCCGAGCGCCGAGGAGCGCGCTCAGGCGATCGACATCATCCGCCACGATCGAAACCTCAGCGCGCGAATCGCCTGCGGCGCGCTGCAGACCTACCAGCCGATGCCGCCCCTCGTGAGGCGCCTGGGACCGGATGGCCGCCCCGAACGCACGCTGGCGGTCGGCCTCCGCTCCACCTCCGCCGACGAGCCGCACCACGAGGTGGTCGGCGTCAGCTTGTATGACCGGCAGATCCTGCGTGACCTCGACGGTCTGATCCGCCCGTCGAACCAGGTGTGTGAGCCGCCGCCTGGCAACGACGGCTGCTCCGCCACCGGGACGGCCGGGCAGGTCTGGGTGACCGTCACCCAGGGCGGCCAGACGCTCTGGCGCTTCCTGGCCGTGCGGCCGCACGCGTCGTCAGGCACGAACGGCTCCGGCGTCGAGCTTCGTTACGTCGACTACCGGGGCAAGCGGGTCCTCTGGCAGGCCCACGTGCCGATCCTGAACGTCGAATACGACTCGGACGGCGTGGCGATCGGTTGCGGCCCGACCTATCGGGACTGGCAGAACCAGGAGGCGTGCTTCCAGGCCAACGGCACCGACGTCATCCCCGGCGTTCGCGTATGCAACGCGCCGGCAAAGACCATCCTCGAATCAGGCACCGACGCCGGGAACTTCCGCGGCATGGCGATCTACGTCGACGGCCAAGAGGTCGTGATCGTCAGCGAGATGAGCGCCGGCTGGTACCGTTACATCAGCGAATGGCGACTGCACACAAACGGCACCATCCGCCCGCGCTTCGGGTTCGCGGGAACGCAGAACCCATGCACCTGCCACACCCACATTCACCACGTCTACTGGCGCCTCGACTTCGACATCCGCACGGCGGCGCACAACACGGTGGAAGAATTCAACGACCCGCCGATCTTCCCGAACACCAACTGGCACACGAAGACCTTCGAGATCCAGCGCCCGCGGGACCAGAGCCGCAAGCGCCGCTGGCGCGTGCGCAACACGGGAACCGGAGAGGCGTACACGCTGATCCCCGGCCCGAACGACGGAACGTCGACCGCGTTCGGCATCGGCGATCTGTGGGTCCTCCGCTACAAGTCGGGCGAGATCGACGACGGCCAGGGCTTCACGACCGATCCCGCACTATCGCGCGCGCACCTCGATCGCTTCATGAACCCGCCCGAAGCGGTGACCGACACCGACGTCGTCCTCTGGTACAGCGCCCACTTCAAGCACGACCAGGCGCACGAATCGGGCGCGAAGATCGGACCGGAGCTGGTGCCGTCGGGGTGGTGAGCGGAACGGCCCGGCGGAGACGCCCGCGACCGGGGACGCCGACCGCGATCCCGGCGGCGGCGAGCACGACGGCCAGCGCCGCCGCGATCGTCAGCGCGTCGGGCGCCAGCACCGGTTGGGCGCGTAGCGCTTGCGCGAGCGCGACCAGCGTCAGTCCGATCCATCCTACGCCCAGCGCCACGATCGGCCGCGCGGTCGCGCGCCGGCGGCGGCGCTCCAGCGCCAACGCCGCGAAGGGCAGGACCTGCAGCGCGTGCAGCCCGATGAAGTGCGAGACCCGCAAGTCGCCGCCCTCCGTGCTCCAGCGTGTGACCGGCAGCCCCGGACCGCCGTCGGGGACGCCGACCGAATGGGCGCCCAACATGGTCGGGCGCTGGCCGGCGGCGAGGGCGGCGCGCTGGGCAGGGGTCGGGATCGGCATCAGGTAGCCAACCGCGCCTCCCGCCAGCGTCCCGACCAGGCCGAGGCGAATCCCCCAGGTGCGAACATCGGTGACGAACGTGTGCCGGAAGGCGCGAACCGTCAGGTAGAGCTCCGCCAGCCACAACACGGAGATGGCGGCGCCCATGATGGAGAACAGCACCCCGTCGACGACGGTGGCGCCGTTGAAGTGGCTGGGCACGCCGCGCGCGGCCTGGATGGTGATGATCACCAGCTCCAGGGCGGCGACGACGCCGATGACCGTGCCGGCCAGGTGCAACCGGCGGGCGCGAGCCCCCGTCGTCATCTGCCCCAGGATCCAGGCCAGCATCGGCGCGGTGAGCGCGATGGACACCGCGAACTTGGCCGGCTTCAACCAGGCCGACACGCCACCCACCAGGCGAAGGTCGACCGGTTGCAGGGCGAGCGACGTCACCAGCAACGCCAGCGAACCGAGCGTCACCAGGGCGAGCGGCCGGTGACCGGTCAAGACGGCGCGCGCGGCCCCCCTCACCGGCGCTGACCTGGCGGCGAGCACCAGCGCGCAGGCGGCGAGGCCCAGCGGCGCGAACAGGATCATGCCGTTCTGGGTGCTCATGATCGCCGCCCCGCGCTGGAGGTGGACCGAGCGCCTCGTCCGCAACCCGAGAGCGTGGTGACCGAGAACGTGAACATGGCGAAGCTCATGGCGACCCTCCGTGTGTCTTGCGTGGTGACCGTGCCGTGACCTGAATGCTGACAGCGTAAACATTGATGATGACACCGTCAACATATTTGTTGGCGGCGTAAACATGCTAGCTTTGTCTCATGCCCTCCATCCGCGTGGCCCGTAAGCGGCCAGACGCCTATCAGCACGGGGATCTGCGCAACGCCTTGATCCATGCCGGTCTCAAGCTGCTGTCCGAAGGCGGGGTGGCGGACCTGAGCCTGCGCGCGGCGGCCGAGCTGGCCGGGGTGAGCCACGCCGCCCCCTACCGCCACTTCAAGGACAAGAACGCGCTGGTCGGCGCCATCGCCGAGGAGGGCTTCCGCCTGCTCACGCGCCAGATGCGCGCCACCATCGAGGCCGCCGGTTCGGCCGACCTGCTGGAGCGGCTGCGCGCGGCGGGGCGCGGCTACGTCGCGTTCGCGGTCAAGCACCCCGCCTATTTCCGCACCATCTTCGGCGGCTTCGTTTGCGCCGACGGCGATCCGACCCAGGCCAGCACCTCGCTGCGCGAGGCGGGCCAAGAGGCCTACCTCGTGCTGCGCAATCTCATCGAGGAGGGGGTTCGCACTGGCCGGTTGCGCGCCGGCGATCCCGACCAGCTCGCGCTGGCCGCCTGGTCAATGGTCCACGGCCTCGGCATGCTGGCCATCGAGGGCCAGCTGACTCCGCTCGGTGTGAGGTCGAACGACCCGACCGCCGCCGCCCGCGCCACCAACGCGGTGATGACCTTGCTCGAGATCGGCCTCCGCGCCTGAGCCCGCTCCGCCACCACCGGCACCTTCAACACCACGGTCAGCGGATTCTTGCTCGCGCCACGCCTCGGCTTCGCCGTCCGGGTGGCACCGTCGGTCTGGATCTGGCCCCGCGCTGGGGTCACTTATGTTCGTCTCTCGTCGCGGATCGGCTCCGACGGGCCCGCGGGGACGACCGACCTGTTCGCCGCAACCGTCGAGGCGCCGGTGGCCATTGCCCTGGGCCCGAAGGCCTTCGCCATGATTGGACCGACCGTCGACATCGGCCTCTCTGGATCCAACACCTCCAACAGCATCCCGAATCCCAGCCTGGGCATCAAGGAGACCGACGTCGGACTGCAGGCGGGTTTCGTCCTCTACTTCTAACGACATTCTCACGGTCTACTGGTTCTTTCCGCCCCCGGTGGGAGCGGGCACGGCCAGTCCGGTGACGTATCCGGTCGACATCGTGATCGACAACCTCGCGTTCATTCCGTGAGGCTCCCGGCATCGCGCATCAACCTGCTGGGAGGGGCTTGGGGGGACTCTTGACACCACCGCGACGCTGGCCCAACTATCGCGGCCAGCGGGGAGGGATGACGTGAGCGACGACGACGACGAGCATGGGGGCGGCAAACTCGGCGGCAAACCGGCCAAACCGGTTTCGCCCAAGATCATGGTGATCCGCCACGCGGAGAAGCCGGCGGACGATCCGCCGCCCCACGGTGTCGACACGGACGGAGACCATGACGAGGAGTCGTTGTCGGTGCGCGGTTGGCAAAGGGCGGGTGCGCTGGCGGTCTTGCTGGCGCCGGCCACTGGCCCGCTGCAGAACAGCGCGCTGGCGACACCTCGCTTCGCCTTTTCATCGCGACTGGACAAGGACAACGGCAGCAATCGCCCGCAGCAGACGATCACGCCGCTGATCGACCGGCTCGACAGAGAGGTCATGGTCAACTTCGAGCATGGCATCGGAGACGAGAGCGACCTGGCCGCCGCGGCGATGGCCTGCACGGGTACGGTCCTGATCTCCTGGGCGCACAGCGAGATCCCCGCGATTGTGAAGTGCCTTCCGATGTCGAAGAAGACCGCCGCCATGATTCCGGAGGAGTGGCCGGACGCGCGCTTCGATCTGGTCTGGGTGTTCGACCTCGATCCAGCGTCGGACGACTATGGATTCTCGCAGGTGCCGCAGCTGGTTCTGTCTGGCGACAAGCGCGTGTGAACGCGCCTGAACCCGCGGAACCGTTGTAGTCTCGGGCCTCACCCACGAGGATGGCCCATGCGCAAGCTCGCTCCGATCTCGAGTGCATTCGTGTTCATCCTGAGCGCCGTGATCGTTCAGCAGGCGTTCGTGCAGCCGGCGTTCGCGGCAAGCACCGGCGAGAAGGCGGTCCTGGATGCGCTGGACAACCTGAAGGAGGCGATGCTCAAGAAGGATCGCGCCGCGCTCGAGAAGGTCTTCCACCCGGATCTCACCTACGGCCACTCCAGCGCGACCGTCGAGACCAAAGCGCAGGCGATCACGCACATCGTGGACGGACGTGGCTGGGAGGCGATCGAGCTCGCCGACACCACGGTCCGCCTGCAGGGCAACGTGGCCATCGTCAACGGCAAGGCGGACCTGCACGAGCGCAACAAGGACAAGCCGACGACCGTCGCCAAGCTGCTCGTCCTCACGGTCTGGATCAAAGGCCCGCAGGGCTGGCAGTTGATCGCCCGTCAGGCGGTACGCCGTCCCGACGACGCTCAGATCATCGCGGCGCAGGCCGCCGTGGCAGCCGCGTCCGCGACGAAAGGGCCCTCCGCGTCGCGGCCCGCCGCGCCGGCGAAGTAGACACCATGCCGTTCGACGCCGGATTCTGACGTCCTGTCCGCAGCGCCCGTGCAGCTCGTCGCCGGCGTTCACCCGCGGACGAGTCAGTCCTGAGATGCGGGCCGCTGTGCGGTGTCGGCCGGCGCGGGCAACGGGCTGCCCCCCTGGAGCAGGGGCGCGATCGGCCATGTCCGCGATGGTCGCGGCCTATCTCGAGCGCGTGGCGCTGGCGTGTGTCGTTGGGGCGTCCGCCTTCGCGACCGCGATGTACGACGGCCCAGCCGCGTCCCCGTCGATGGACGGCGTCGGCGACGCGGAGGGCGAGCGCGCTCAGGGAAGCGCGTGGGCCAGGGGCGTGAAGGCGGGGGCGGGATAAAGCGCGAACCATCCGGCGCTGCCGAGGTCGGGGCTGGCGATGACGACCGCCGGGCTCACCGTCCCGGAGGCGGTGAGCTGGCTCGGGCCGAGGCAGCCGAATCGACCCGCGCGATCGGCGAACCAGAGGCCGCCCCATTCGTCGAAGGCAATCCCGTAGGGGAGCGATTGGACGCCGAGGGTGATCTGGACCGTCGGAGTGATCGTCTTGAAGCCGTTGCCGGCGAGATCGGCCGGTGTGAAACGCGCGATGATGCCGTCGTAGTTGACCCACAGGTTGCCGTAGCCGTCGAACGCGATGCCCATGGGCGACGTGAGCGTCCCGATCACCGGTGAAGGCGTTAGGGCGGTGATCGTCAGATCGGCTCCGGTCCCCGACGTCGACAGGTGTCGCGCATCGATCCGCACCACCCTCGCGTCGCCGTACGCCGCCACCCACATGTTCCCGTCGCTGTCGAAGGCGATGCCGGCCGGGGCGCCGATGCCCGCCTGCTCCACGCTGGCCGTCGGGTTGCCCGTGGCGGCGATCTGGGCGGCACTGAAGCCCACGACCTTGTCCGCGGCGACGACCGACACCCAGAGGTTCCCCGAGGCGTCGAACGCCAGCACTCTGGGGCCGGGAATTCCGGCGCCGAACGACGGGCTGTCGATCATGATATCGGGCGTCTTGTCACCGTCGGTCCCCAGCATGGCGGCGGGGTAGCGCGCGACCGGCGCATCGGCGGTGGTGGCTCCGGTGACCCAGACATTTCCAGAAGGATCGAAGGTGAATCCGTCCGACCCCCAGGTGTTCGCGGCCACACCGGCGATCGTCGTTCCGCTGAACGCCAGGTCCGGGGCGTCATAACCAAGAAGGGTGGCCGGAGACGGCCCATTGCTCGCGCCAACCCAGAGCAAGCCACTGCTGGCGATCTCCGTGTAGCTGACGTTCACGATCGTCGTCTGACCCGCGCGCACGCAGGGGTTGGGGACGTCGACGGTCGGCGTGTAGGCGAGTCGCACCCGCTCGGACCCTTCGGCCACGAGATAGGCGGTCACTGTGCCGGCTCCAGCCGTCAGGGTCAGATCGGTGCTGCTGGTCACCGAGGTTCCGTTGGAGAGCGTCACCGCTCCCGCGCCGCTCGGTGTTCCGGTGATCCGGACGGACAACGTCCCGCTGGCGCTGCTGGCGGGGCAGGTTCCGCCGCCCGTATTGCCGCCGACGCCGCTCATCCCGCCGACGCCGCTCATCCCGCCGACGCCGCTCATCCCGCCGACGCACCCCAACCCGATCGTTGCGGCGATCGCAAATGACAGGACTTTGAAACGATCCTCGTGAACCCCGCCGAAGCTCATGCGCGGTCTCTTCGACATTTCGCCCAACAACCTTGAATCGCCTCACCGCTGGGCGCTGATCCGGGCCGATGCCTTCGCGAACCTTTGTACCGAAGGGCTGCGCCGGGCTGGAGACCGCGATGAAGCGGCCCCGCGATGACGCTGCTTATTGACCCCGAAGGGCGGCGACTCTACAGTGTGCGACGGAAGGGGGGGGACGAATGGCGTGGTTCACGATGGCAGCGTGCCGCGATCGAGAGGCGTGAGGCGCCGCCGTGCCCATCAGGACGGACGACGTTCAGTGGAGGCCGACGAACGCCGGCGAGGCCCTCTCCAGCCTCGAGACCGTCACGACGCGGCTGCGTGAAGCTAGCGACGGCCGGGCGGTGTTTCTCGACATCTACCGGGTCATCACGCGGCGGGTGGTCACGCTGCTCGACGCGCCCGACGCCGGTGGTTTCCTCGAGCCGGCGTGGCTCTCGGAGCTGACGGGCCGCTTCGCGGAAGACGCGCTCGTCGCCGTGCAGGCCTCGCTTTGGGGAGATCAGACGGGCAACGTCGCGTGGCGCTTCGCCAACACCTACGCCGCCGCGGGCAAGACGCGGCCCGGCGAAAACGCGGTGCTGGGCGTGAGCGCCCATGTGAACCACGATCTGGCGTTTGCCGTGAGCGATTACCTGCGCGGTAAGGGTCGGGGGCTCGACGCCGCCCAGCTGAAGCGCTACGAACACGACTACTTTCATGTCAACCAGCTGCTGAGCGACTGCGTTCAGGAGTGCATCAGGCTGTTGGTCGAGCGTTACCACTGCCGTCTGACGACGACGCTGGTGAAGCCTCCCGGCGGCCGACGGGTGGTCGGCGGCCTCGTCATGGCGGTGCTGGTGCGCTGGCGCGCGCGGGCGTGGAACGAGATTCTCTCGCTGGTCGCGGCTTCCGACCAGGAAGCGCGCGCGGCCATCCGCGGCCGCATCGAGCGGCGCGCCGGACACGTCGCGCAAGCCATCTGTGCCCGGTATCTGGTCCGGTCGTTAATCGACGGCGAAGCACCCTTCCCCTCGTCTCCGTGGGAGGCGAAGAAAGGCATCGCCGGCACGCCCCAGGCCGCCTGAGCGCCGCTGTGGCTTCCTGGGCGCCGGCCGCCGGCCAGATTTCTTCCAACGCCGATGCCCCGACGCTTGATCCTGTCCGATAAGGACGCCACGCTACCCATCGGTTATCAGCGGAAGAAAGGTCGGGCATTGCGTTTGGAACGGCGAGGCAAGCAATGTTCAAGAGGGTTCGCGCGGCGTGGGTGGCAGCAGCCTTCACTTTGTGGTGCTCGACATCTGTCGAGGCCACCGAAGGGGCCGGCACGCCGGCAGGCTTGGTCGAAGCTCAGTTGGCGGCGGCACGCCGGCAAGACGTCGATCGGTTTCTCGCGGGATTGACTTCCTCGTCTCGTCAAGCGCTGACCGAAGCAGTCGCGCGTCGGGCGGCCCTGGTGGAGTCGCAGCGGTACTTTCGAGCGGCGCTCGACCAGAAATTCGGCGAGGGACCCGTGATGCTGGTCGAGCTGCCGGAAGAGATCCGAACGGCGTTGTCCCGACTGGCAGCCGCAGAGGTCCTCGGCCAGACCAAGAACGCCGACGGTACTATGGGGCTGCGCGTTCGCACCTCGATCAAAGGCACCGACGGCAAGATCGTCGTGCGCGACGAGGTATTGGTCACCCGCCAGGAGAACGGCGCTTGGAAGCTGGTGCTGGGTTTCGCCGATGGAAGGGTCGCCACGCAAGCGAATGCCGTTACTCGCAGGATGGCTGAACGCGTTCGCAACGGCGAGTTCACGGATCGTGTCGCGGCGATGATCGCGCTGGACAACGGTCTGTCGGGGAAGAACGTGGGGTCGCCATGACGCGACCTCGGGTCGCAGCGCGGATGGGGCTGGCAGCCGCCATCGCGGCGACGTCGCTGGCGACCTCCCCCGGTTGCGACAGTTGCACTCCCGTGAGGCTCAAGTCATGGGACCTGAAACCGATAGCTCAGCCCACCGGGACATCGGGGCCCATGGGTTCGATGGGATACTGCCTGTCGGCCGGCGATACACCTCTCTCGTCGTTTTCTCCTGGTAAGGGTCAGGTGATGGTCGGTTTCGACAACTTCTTCCGCGCAGGCTCCGGTCCCTTTCCGTGCGACGACCTTCGCGCCACCGTATTTCGCGGCGGGGTTCTCTTCGATCTCGCCTCTTTCGACGTCCTGGCCACCGCCACCTTGTCGTTCGAAACGGCTCGATCGATATCGCGTACCAACGGGGAAACGGTGGGGAGCATTCCTGGAAAGTCCGTCGCCACCACCCTCGGCATAGCCAGTCGGGCCTTCACCAGCACGATGCCGGAAACCAATCTGGTCTCTCTGCCCGCTGGTCCCAATGTCAGCGTCACCGTCACCGGCCAGGTAGGAAACTGGGTCACCAAGGCCGAACCCAATTTCGGATTCGTCATCGGAGGACCTACGGGGTTGGTGGATAACAGCAATCCGCCCAAGAACAACGACGCATCACTCAGCTGGTACCAGAGGTTCAACCTGCACGTCGTCTACAACCCTGCGCTGAATCCACGTGCGCCCCAATAGCGGCCGCCGCGCGACGCCCCTCCCGATTCACCGTCAGCGGACCAGCGCGTCGATCATCCCCTTCTCCAGGCTTGGATCCCCGAAGTCGTCGAGCGGCTGGCCCGCGACGTTCTTGCACCCGACCGCCGCGCCGATGGTATTCAAGATCTTGTTGTTGGTCGTGAAGACGTTGTTGGCGACATCGCCTGCGTCGACGTAGAGCCCGGTCTTCAGGAAGCCGCCGGCGCTACCGGCAAGGAGATAGGGCACGTTGTCGTAGCTGTGACCGCCGGTCGCGAGATCGTTTGCGTACACGGCCACCCCTTCGTCCAGCAGGGTCGTGCCCTGCACCGTCGTGTGCGTCTTGAGCTGGTCGAGCAGGTACTTGAACAGGCTGAGGATCTTGCGATCGATCTTGCTGTGCATGAGCACCGGATCGGGGCTGGTCGCGCGGTGCGAGATGGAGTGAAAATCGGCCTGCTGCACCCCATCGATGGTGTAACGGGTACCGTCGGGGCCGCTGCCAATCTGCAGCGTCGCGGCGCGCCGGACGCGGCACGCGATGGCCATCACGATGACGTCCATGTGAAGCTTCACCACGGTCTCGATCTGCGCGTCGTCCCCGACGCCGCTCGCGCCCGCCTCGATTCGCGCGACGTCGTCCATTGAGGAGGCAGCGGCGCAGCTGACTCCGATCTCGAGCTCCCGGATCGAGGTGAAATGTTGGTCGAGCCGCGTTCGGTCTGTCTTGGAGAGGTCCCTGCGCGCGAGCAGCGCTTGGAGCTCGGAGCGGACGAGGTCGTTCACGCTCTGCCGCCGCGCCCGCATCAGGGTCTTCTCGGTGGGCGTCAACGTCGAGAGCCCGAAGAGATCCAGGTAAGCGTTGTAGGGGTTGCGCTCGGCGCCGCGGAGGTCGAGGGGCGCGCGGTAGGACAGCACCTCGTTGACCTGATCGGACTTGGCGCCGCAGATGAGTGTCAGCGGCTCGTTGCCGTCGCCGGCGAGCTGCTTTTGGATGAGGTCGTCGATGGACTGCCCCTCGGCGAGGGTGGAGTTGCATTTGTCTTTCAGGCCCACGCTCGCCGCCGTGAGCACCTGATTGCCCCCACCCGAGTGCCGGCACGCGTTCGCAGGGTCGTGAAAGCCGAGGCCCCGGACGATGGTGAGGTCGTTCGCGTGCTCCGCGAGCTCGGAGACGGCACGCTCTGTGTCGGCCGCGAGCGCGGCGGGCGTGAAGGCCCCGGGCGCGAAGCTCGGCCAGAAGCGCTCAGGCTCGCCGCTGGCGGTCGCCTGCTGAACACCGTTGCCCTGCCGCACGAAGACCGCGAACTTCGACGAGACCTGCACCGCGTCCGCGTGCCGCGGCAAGAGCCCCTCGAGGAAGGGGAGACCGATTACGACGCCGCCCACCCCGCGCAGAAAATGGCGACGCTTCATGAACTTCATGGGCGTTCCGTGATCGCAAGCGGGTAGCGCGCGAGGTCACTCTCGAGCAACGAGATGAGCAGATCGCGCACCGAGGCCCCGGCGGCGGAACGCTCGGCGAGCTGCTCGACGACGGCGGCGTCGGCGGGGAGGGTATCGCGGCCAGCCACGTACTGGACCAGGTAGTCGGAGAAGCAGGCATGAACCTGGCGACTTCTGGCGAGCGCCCCGCTGAAGTCGATGGCGTCCGTGAAAGTGACCGGCCCGTCGGCGAAGAAAAATGTACCGGAGGAGTCGATGGGAGCGTCACCATCGAGGGTTCGATACTCGCCCATCGCGCCGTAGTGCTCGAGCGCGAAGCCAGGCCCGTTGATGTAAACCCCGTGGCAGCCCGCGCCGCAGGTGCCCGGTCCGGTCAACGCGTCCACGCGCTCGCGATCGGTCTTCTGGTCGCCGAGCGTCTTGCCCTGCGCTTCCGGTGGAGGAACCGGCAGCGCCTGGCAGATGATCTTGTGATTGATGAACACGCCGCGCTGAATCGTGTTGGGCTGCGAGGCCGTGCCTTTCCAGCCGAGGAATCCCGAGAGCGTGAGGAGGCCAGCGCGCTCGCGGGGGTCGAGCTGGACCTGGACGAAGCCGTCGGCGTCGGGGACACCGGCGCCGGGCGGCGTGACCCCATAGATGGCGGAGAGGTGCGGTGTCACGAAGGTCGTCGTCGAAGTGAGCAGCTCACGCACGCCCCCGCCTTGCTCATAGACATTCTCGGTGAACTTCCCGAGCTCGGCGCGCATCTCGGCGGCGATCGTCGGCGTGAAGTCGGGGTAGAGCGTCGGGCTCTTGCTCAGGCTCGCGTACCTGTCGCCGCCGTAGAGCTGATCGAAGAAGCGCGTCACCGTGGCGCGGGCGCGCGGGGTGGTGACCATGCGCGCGATCTGAGCGTGCGCGCCCGCCGAGGTGACGAGCTCGCCCGCCGCCGCCGCGCGGAAAAGCTCGTCATCCGGCATGCTGTTCCAGATCGAGTACGAGAGGCGCGAGGCGATCTCCCAGTCCCCGAGCGAGGCGAGGGGGCTTCCGATCGTGGTGGGCTCGTCGCTCAGCTCGGCGCGGTAGAGGAAGTACGGCGACTGCAGGAACGCGACGACGCTGGCGCGCACGCCGGCGATGAACGGATCGAGGTCGGGATACAGCGCGGGCGCTTGGTCGAAAAAGGTGCGCCGGGTATCCAGCTCGCTTGGCGACAAGGGCCTGCGATAGACCCGCTGGCCGAAGATCTGGAGAAAGGCCGCCTCTTTCGCGGCCGGATCGCTGGAGGCGCTGTCCGGCAGAAAGCGCGCGAGTTGCTCGGCGCTGCTCGTCACCTTCTCCGCGACCGTCTCGGCCGCGGTCTGATAGTCGCTCCAGAGCGAAGGTGTCACCTCGAGCTCGGCTTGATTGTTGTCGAAGGGCTTGCCACCATCCGGATCGGGGCTGAACGAGTCGGAGAGCCCCGTGGGGGCGTCGAGGTGGAAGAGGTCGACGACGGTCTGCTCCCACTGCAGGTGGCTGAGGCGCGGAAACCGCACGGCGACGACCTGCAGCGAGGGGGCGGTCGCGGGCCCGACGTCCTTCCGAGGATCACTGATCATCCCGACGCAGGCCGTGAGAAGTGTGGCTGTGGCGAAAGCGACGACCTGGCACCCCGACGGCGCGCGCGCGCGGTGTCGCGAAGAAGCAGCCGATGCGAGACGGGCAGCCACGCCCGGTATGATAGCAAGAGGTGGGCCTGGGATGTCCACGTCTCGTCATGGGCAGGCGCAGACCCCGCCGTGCGAACCACGACAAGAATGTCTGTTTTTGGTCGGCCGCGTACGGCGGCGAACGAGAGCGGCACGGGCGGCGCCGGGGGAAGCCCCATGATCTGAAGTGGATCGTCAGCGCTGAAGGTAGAGATCGTACGGGCCGCCCGGCCTCACCAACCGGAACCGCTCGTTGAGCCTCGCCGCCGTTGCCGGGTTGAACCCATAGCCGGGGCGCGCGATCACCGCATCCACGCCTGCACCCACGATCTCCGGCGAGACCGCGGTCCCGTTGATCGCGACTTCGGGAATCGGAGGCTGGCACGCGGGGGGACGGTACTCGCACTGGCTGAGCACATCGATCCGGTAGATCCCGTCCCGATAGCCGTTCAGTCCTCCCAGGGCCAGCACGCGGTACGGGGATGTCGCTGGCGGGGGCGTCGCGGGCATCGCCACCAGGAGATAGGGGCCGTAGGTGCTGGCCGGCAGCGGCCTCACCACTGCGTTGAAGATGATGTCGCGCTGCATGTGATGTCCGGGCTGGGTTGCTTCGGTCCAGACGAGGTGGGTCACGCCGATGGCGTGAAAGCGGTCGTAGGCCTCGCGGGGCGTGCGCAGGCGGGGGTAGTCGATCAGACCCTGGTACTCTATCTCGTCGCTCAGCACCTCGCGGTCGAGGCCCAGCGAGACGAGGTCAGCGTGCAGCAGCACCTTGGCGTTTTTCGGCAAGACCCGGGTCATGGCGCGCCGCTGCGACGTTTCGCGCACGTTCACCTTTCCGTCGAGGCCACTGCGGATGTGTTCGATCGCGCCGGCGAGATCGCCCTGGAACATGAGATCGCCGCCCCAGGCGACCTGCAGGAGGATCAGCGGCGCGATGCCGATACGCGCGATCCATCCCAGCCGCCAGACGGCGACGATCACACCGGCCGTCACCGCCACCAGCATCGGCAGGATGATCTGGAGATTGCGATCGACGAGATAGGTCATCGCCCACGCGAACACCGAGCCGCCCGCCACCAGCGCGCCGATGCGCAACCGGTGGCCACCGGGCAACAGCAACGCCAGCGGCGACAGCAACGTGAACAGAAACCCGAAGTAGGGCCGCGCGCCCAGGAACGAGTAGTGCGGCTGGAACGGGAACAGAAAGACCATCCCCAGCGCGTCGGCCAGCTTCTTCCCCAGGGTGAGACCATTCCCCTGCAACCCGGCGGGCGTCAGCGCGTTCGACACCAGGAAGGGCGCGTTGGGGATCGACGGCGTGCTGGCACTGAACACCTGCTGCATGAACGGGTAGACCGGGTTGTGATGAAACCAGAGGTTTTCGAGGAAGAAGGGGCACGATGCCAGGATTCCCCCGAGCAGCATCGCCCGCACACCCAGCAGCGCCGCCCGCCACGCCTCGGACCCAGCGGCGCCGCCACGCCATCGGCGCCACGCCGCGCGACCCAGGCGAACCGCCACCAGCACCGCCAGCGGGGCCGTCAAGTAGACCGACTGATACTTGGTGATGAACGCCGCGCCCGCCAGCGCCCCGCCGATCGCGCACAGCCCCGGCGAGAAGCGCTCCTCGGTCCCGTGCGCGATCGCCAAGAACATCGGCACCATGAACATTGCCGCGATGTGGTCGGCCGATCCACCGAGGTTGCTGTCGTAGACGAAGATGCTGGGAAAAAGAAAGAACGCCACCCACGCGGTCCGCTCGCCGGCATCGTCGGTCGCGCGCGACAACCAGTGGGCGCCCCCGGCCACGCCGACCAGCGTCCCGATCAGGAACAGCAACTCGGTGTGCATCACCAGCAGCATGCGGCCCGGGTGGTTCAGTCCTGGCACCAGGAATGCCCAGGTGTAAAAGAGGCTGGCAAAGTGGGGAAAGTTCTTCGCCCACTCGGCGCGAAATTCCGCCAGGTGCCCCTCACGCGCGTAGTCCTGGGCGATCGCGATGTGGGTCCAGTGCGCGTCGTGATTGGGCGCTTCGGGATCGAGCACGTGCAGGAAGATCAGCCCCACCGACAGAGCACCGAAGACGATCAACGGCAAGCTCGTGGCCCCGAAAGAGAGGCGGGCCTTGCGCAGGCTCCCCAGCCGCGCCATCGGGGACCGCCCGAGCCCGAAGGCGATCCCGAGCAACGGCAGCGCCACCGCGAGCACCGGGTGGAAGAGATGAAGCGCGCCGGCCAGGTACATCGACGCGCCGAACACCGTCGCGCCGATCGCGATCGCCAGCGCCGCGCGGACGATCGGGGAGCAGTCGGCCGGGGAGCAATCGGCGTCGTCGCGCAGGGCGCGCCGGCAGATCGCGCTGCCGAACCCGATACACCCGGCCGCGAGCATCAGCCCCCAGAACCAGACCCGCGCCAGCTTCCAGATCATCCAGGTCGCGACCGGCGTGAAGCCGTCGAGATACCGCGCGAGCCCGACGGTGGCGCCCAGGCATAGCAGAGCCAGCACCGCCGGTACCGCGACCCGGGCGCGCGCCAGCCACGCGGAAGCGAAGCGACCGGCGCGCGACCGATGCGGGGTACTGACCGGATGCTTGGCGGGGACTTTGTCGGTGCGGTTGATGTCGATCATCGGCGACCTTTGCGGGGCGGGGACGCGACCAGAAAAACGGCGCATCCTATCCCGACGGGGCGAACGAAAGCGCGCTCTTTGCTCGCGGGCTGCCGCGTGCGTCATCGCCTCGCTCGGCTATCGCTCGTGGCAGCCGGCGAGGGACCTGCGCAGGCGCGTGGGATTACGGGAGCCGGCTGGTCGTGCTCTGGCGGTAGATGTTGAAGTTGGCCGTCGTCGTCACCTCCGTGGGAGCTAGCTGGGGCTGCAGCCCGGGCCAGAAGGCGGCGCACGAGTCCTTGGGATTGCGCGGGACGACGATCTTGACACCCACCGCGAGCAGCTTCCTGATGTCGTCGTGCAGAGACGCCGTGAGGATGTTGAGGTACACCGGCTGCATGCGACCTCGCGGGATAGATCACACTGCTGGTAGAACCAGTAGTCTTTGGTAGAAAGAAAGAAGATACGGGAATCGCCGGCTGCCTGCTTCACCTCGTTGCAGTTGATCGTTGGAATGGTGTCCCCGCTCAGCGGGCTGTGGCTGATCGCCACCGCCTTCTGCACGTCGAGCTTGGCGACCACGCGCGCGGAGTAGCTGTAGGCGCAGACGACGACCACCAGATAGGGCGCCAGCCGGAAAGACCAGCGGATGACGGCCGGATGGTGTCGGTGCTGGAATTGGAATTGGAAGGAGACGAAGGCCAGGACAGGTCCAGGACCAAAAACAGGCCGAAAAGAAATGAACCGGCCAGGTTGATCAGATTCTGCTCGGCGCTACGACGGAAGAAGTAGATGGCGTTGGCCACCAGCAACGCCACCGCCATCAACGCCGCCTGAGCGCGCGCGGACGGGAGCGATCGACGCTGCGCGAAGGCGAGCCAGCCCGCCATGCCCAGCAGCGGCAACAGCCACCAGTAAAACGAGTCGCGACCGATGCGCATCATGCCCGCGCCCAGGTGGCCATAGAGCGACAGCCCGTCGGCTCCAAGGTGTCCCGAAACCGCCAGGGCAGCGACCAGTGACAGAGCGATCAGCCCCAGCGACGGCCCGATGTCGACCAGGGCCAGGCGCAGCGCCGCGCGTACCGGCGGGCGTTCGCCCGCGCGTGTCGCGAAGCGATCCGCCAGGAAGTCGCCCGCCAGCGCCAGCGCCCAGAGCAGCCCCAGAACCAAGCCTACCGGCCACCGGCGCAGTCCTCCCGCCAGCACTCCGACCAGCACCAACAGCCACAGGTCCAGGCGCAAAGGCGAGACCTGTGGGATCGCGCTGGCATCGACCGTCGACCGGTACATGCGAGCCAGCACGATCGCCAGAACCAGCGGTCCCGCCAGCTGGGGCGCGATGGCGTGGCAAAGCACGATGGGCCAGTTCCGGAGATAGGTTCGCAGACTCGGCGTTTCCTCGGGAGCACCCATCTTCTAAGTCAAATCAACGCCGCAAATGACAAGCCGCGTGAAGCCGAGATC
Organism: uncultured Pseudomonadota bacterium; assembly: GCA_963778795.1. Classification (GTDB taxonomy): domain Bacteria; phylum Myxococcota_A; class Polyangia; order Fen-1088; family Fen-1088; genus DASRQZ01. Next base: position 46,614 of record CAVZVU010000003.1, read on the forward strand.
GGTCACACGGGGTGGAACGGGATCTCCCGCCACTTCTTCCGGCGATCCCCCCTTCACAGCTCCTCGCCTTTGAGTACGACCGCGGCGACGGTCAGGCCCCGCCTGACCACCTCAATGTCCATCGCGGAATCGTTCGAGTTGATCGCGGCGGTATAACCGACCGCGCGGCGGCCGCGGGCGTTGTCCGGGCGCCTAAGCGCCGGTGTGGACCCTAGAATCGACAACCCAGGCTCACCCCGCCCAACGGTAGGAGGGCAAGCCGAACCTGCTGGCGGACGCCCCGCCAATATGGGGGTGAACATGAGTCGGAGGAGGAAGCCACCGTCCCTCGGCTCGATCCTGAGCCCGGCCAGTCCGGTCACGAGAATCCCGGAGGCCAGGCGCTAATCGTTCAGCCCGATGTCGAAGAGGGGGGCCAAGCGCGAACCATAGGCCACGGTGTCGGAGTGCAGGTACGCGGCGGCTAGCCCGAGCTCGCCTTGGATCGTCGAGGATCCGAACAGCTTGGAGATGGAGAGAGGGGCGGCGAAGAAGTCCCCGATCAAATCGGTGGTCAAGAAACCAAACCCCAATCGCACGGCAGATCGCTCTTCGTCCGCCGCTCGAAATTGACGGAGTAGGCGAGACCGCTCCCGCCGAGCTCGATATATCGCGTTCGGTCTTTCGTCCGGAGACTGCACCGTGGGTCCCCAGCAGTTGAAGCCGTCGAGCAGCCATGTTTGCGTGCTAGCTGCGGGGGGCGGGCGCCTTCCGAGGCGAGGGAGAGGTTATCTGGGTGTGCACCGACACTGACGGTTCTGGTACGCGGGCGGACGTTCCCAGCAGTCGGGCGTCTCGGCAAAATCGTTCTGCTTTGACCGATGTGTCGGCATCTACATCATCAGCGTTCCGGTAGCTGTCGCGATCAACGCGGGATGTAGCGGCAGACTGCTGTGCTGCGCAATCCACGTCGTTCGTGCATACGCCGACCAGAACACGGGTCCTGCGCCCCCGCAGCCTGTCATCGGGCAGACACGTGGGACCGAGCAACTTCCGTTGGCCACATAGTCGCCTCCCGCGGTGGTGTACACAACCCCGATCGCCACCCCAGTCACGAGATCAATCAGAGGGCCGCCGCTGTTCCCCTGAAAGATGTCTCCACTCGCCTGAAAATTCCAGGATGCCGGGTCGGTCTTGACCCAGGCATCGCGGGCGGCCTTCAGCGGTATTTGGTTTGGATATCCGATTCCAACCAGTTCGTGATCGGTCGGCAAAGACGTTGGTGGCCCATAGGCGGCAATTAGCGGGGCTCTGCCCGTTACCGGCCGATCGAGCTTAATCACCGCCCAGTCCCCATCGTTGGAAAATTCATAAGCTAGCGCGCCGGTGCATGAATAGACGTTTTCAACTGGAACACTGTTTATTGAATTACCGTTCGCGTCCGCGTAGTAACCAAAGACGACCTTGAAGCCGCTGCAATCATTCGGGCACGGCATCGTTTCACCGCAAAAGCAGTGACCGGCGGTGGCAACCAGATCAGGACCCACCAGCAAACCAGAACAAAATGGGGCCTGCAGTTGTCCGGAGAAGCGTACACCTGCGCAGAGCGGACGCCCGTCTCCAGTGTTGTAGGGGCCGCGATTTATGAACGTACAAGTTCCGCCGCTACAGCTCACGTTACCATTGCCAACCAGACCAGGAGTCGCATCGGCGTAACGTTGAAGTTGCGGATCAGTAATGGCGAGATACTCCGTTCGGTTGTCGGTGCCAAAAATTAGTGGCGACTGCGCGGTTTCGATGGCTTCATTCGTTACTCCGGTGTCGCTCACGTGGCACGCCAGGCCAACGAAGGCGAAAGCAATAAACCCCGCACAACTGACTCGTTCCCGTTTCATACGTTTCTCCTCTCTCGAGCGATGAACGACCTGCTAGCCAGTTCCTGCGGTAGGGGTGCAGCCAACACCGACGTGGAGTCCGAACAGCGCAAGCAGGAGCCAGCACCTCGAAACGTTGAATTGATTCACGACAAAGAGCTTTCGGCTACTGGCTGATTACCAGGCTATCAAGCGTCTCAAGCTGGTCACCGCTAGAACCTGTACCGGCAAGAGTGGTGCAAGTACCCGTGCTAACGTAGTTCACCGTCACCGTCTTCCCAGCCAGCATCGCTGCCTCGAGGGTGCTGAGAAGCGCTTTTCCTTTTGCCGTACTGATGTCGAATGCATAGTGCGTCGTGTACGCCGCATTGTGGCATGCGGGACGGCCAGTGATCGTGGACCCGTTTAGCCGGATCCGCGCCACCTGCGTACCTTCAACCGCAATCTCCTTGATTGTGTTGCTCGCAGTGGAAGCTCTTGCCTCAGAACTCGCTCCTAGGAATGGTGCTGCCGCCAGCAGTGCCATCATGACCTTGGAAGCCATCGTCTTCTGTTGAAATAGCAGGTTAAAGAGTGCCGGGATGGTGCCTGCGACGTCCTTCTTCATGTTCGTCTCCTCGTGTTGACTGTTTTGGCCCCATTCAAGAGAGACGCACCGGAGGAACTTGTCGCGCATGTTTCTTCTCCTTGCCTGAGTCATATCGTAAGCGCTGCGCCGACCGCACAGGGCGGGGCCGCACGGCCTGCGCTTGGCGGAGCCGGGCCCTAATGCGCCGCGGGCCGAGCGCCGTCAACTACGTCCCGATCCACGCCGGCAAGAACTGCAACGGCAATGGCAGCGGATCTGCCGTCGATATCTTGACCGCGCCATTCGCCCTTTCTACGCGTCGAGATCATCTCTGTGAAGACCGGCCTCGCCCGCCTCCAAGGCATCATCATCATTCACCTTGGCTCCGATCCAGTTGTGGGACAGGACGGGCATCGGAGGGGCAACGAAGCGAATCCGGGAGTTGACAGAGAACTTCTTATCGGACATTGACGCATAGCGACTTCGGCCCTTGTCCGCCCTGTCCCCATACACGTCCAGATCCGCGACAGCACCAGCGGCGCGGCTGCGGGACCGGCGGCCATAGCTGGGCCCCTGAAGCTGACGTCCAACGTGCTCGGTAGCCGCTACCAGGACTTCCGCGCGTTCCCCGCCGGCAGGGTCGCCTATCCGGCGCCCGGCACCAACCGCGACCATGATCAAGATCCTGGTGCGTCCCAGGTTGTAACGGTTGAGCTACGCCCCCGTCCGGGAAGGACGCACGACGTCTGGGCCATTGCTGCAGAGTCGTGCGCCCTTGTTGGTTCTAGCGGTTGGAATGTGACATTTGCGGCAACAACCGCAGCCTGGAACCTCAGTGAAGCTCGCCGGCCTCGTGACTACACCAGCCACTCGCCAAAGACCAGCCTGGCCCGGAAAACTGTCCGGACGAGTCGGCGTAAAGGACCTTCTTTGTCCCGTTTGCCACGTCGTGGCAGACGACGTCGTCGCGGCCGTCTCCATTGGCGTCACCGACAAATAGCCGCTCGGAATTTAGATCGCACCAGTTGAGCGCACCGTACCAGTTGGTCAGTCCGAAATGACCGGACGCATCTGCCAAGATAATCCATTTGTCGCCGTTGGCGACGTCGTGGCACAAGAGATCAGAGCGGCCGTCGCCGTTGAAGTCGCCGATGTGGAGCTCACCAGTATCATGGCTACACCATCCGTCAGACGATGACCAGTTGGTTAGGCCGAACTGGCCGGAAGCATCCGCGAAAATGATTGCCTTATCGCCGTTGGCGACGTCGTGGCACAAGAGATCAGAGCGGCCGTCGCCGTTGAAATCGCCGATGAACAAGCGCCCGGTGGCATTGTCGCACCAGTTGAGGTGAGCCGACCAGTTGGTCAGTCCAAAGTGGCCGGAAGCATCCGCGAAAATGATTGCCTTATCGCCGTTGGCTATGTCGTGACAGAGCAGGTCATCACGGCCATCACCGTTAAAGTCGCCAATGAAGAGCCGGCCACTGGCGTTGTCGCACCAGTTGAGGTTTCCATACCAGTCAGAGCTTCCGAACTGGCCAGAGGCATCAGCATACATGATCCATTTTTCGCCGGTGACTACGTCATGGCACAGCATGTCGGTTCGACCATCGCCGTTGAAATCACCTTTGAAGAGACGCCCGTTGTCGTGACTGCACCAGTTGAAATTCACTGACGCCCAATCCGTGTTGGTGTATTGGCCGTTCCCGTCAGCGAGATCGATCCATTTTTGGCCGCCGAGGACGTCATGGCATAAAATATCGGCACGACCATCGCCATTGTAGTCACCAAGTCGACCGCTATCGCCTTGCACCTTGCCGTACACACGGTCACTGCCGCGCCGCTCGAGTGGACTCACATTAGTGGTGAAGTTGCAATAAGCCATGATGGCTCGCGAGTCCCAGGTGCCGAACGTTCTATCGCCGTTAGTGCCTTGAGATTGGGACGCACAACTGGCAGGCGTATCGGGCCGGTTCTGCTCGTGTGCGTAACCAAGGGCGTGTCCAAACTCGTGCATAGCTGTGGTCTTTATGCATTGCTCCCTGCTCAATCCGTTTGAAATGCATCGAGTATAGGTAGTTTGTGGGGAAGCTCCAAAATCAAGCGTCACTGTCGAATTTCTGCCACTCCCATTCCGAAAGCTCGTCTCGTTTGTAGAGCCACCCGAAACCACAATCGTATTGGAAGGGTTCGAGCAAGCGCCCCATCCCGTAAAGTTGACGTTGGCAGCCTGGGACCAGGATCGCTGACCTCGCAACGCTTGGCGCACCCATTCCTTCTCGGTCGATTTGCCAGACGTATTCCAACACACCGAAATGTTACCCGGCGACCAGAGTGCCGTGGTCAAATAGTAAAGTGGGTCGGATACAGAGACTACGTCGGACTCTTGTCTAGATGGCTCTTCTCCACACGCACAAATTCCAACCGAAAGCAGAGCAATTTCAATTACCAATCCCCCCGTCGCTCCAATCAGTTTCATGAAATGCCTCCCCATCGCGATGTCATCGCAGTTCGAGACAACCTGCCTCTTGAAGGCGTCCCCATTCAAGAGAGGCGCACCGAAGGAACTTGTCGCGCATATTTCGTCTCGTCGCCTGAGCCACATCGTAAGCGCTGCACGGACCGCACGTGTCTGGGCCGCACGGCCTGTGCTCCGCGGAGCCGGTCCTACTGCGCCGCGGGCCGAGCGCCGTGAGGCGGCGGCGCGGCTCCGGCCGGTATCTCGAGCAGCCGGCCTCGTGGCTCGGCGCGACTCGCACGAACGTCGGTTCGGCGAGGGCCGGCGCCCTTGCCGCCCGCCCTCGGCGCACCCGTCGTCGGGGCAGCGCCGCCACCGCGGCCCTCGCCCAGAAGTACGCCGTCGACGGCGTCACACCCCACTGCGCCGTTGCCTTCGATACCGTCGACCGCCCGGTCGTCACCAGGTCGACCAACTCCGACCGTTGCTTACGCGTGTAGTGCCTGCGCATACGGCCATGGTGCCGGCCTCGCCCGCCTCTCGCCTTGTGTGCTTCGCGCAGGCGCTTACCTCATCGACCAACTGCCTCACGCACGTCGCCCGGGGATGCCTGATGGCTCGGGCGCAGCGAAACTTTCTCGCCCATGACATGAGGTGCCCCGCAGAGCAGTCCGACTTTTCAGTTCCAAGATGACACCTACTTGTCTATCATCCGCGCGATTGGCGTGTCCTCGATCGGGCCAAGAATTGAGGCGTTCTTGCTGGAGTCGGAGCCCATAGATACACAAGACCGCGCTGCCCAGCGAGCGAAGGCGAGAACATGACCCCCGAGATCGACGGTCTCGTTGACGAGGCCATTCTGGCGGGGCAGCGCCGGTGGCCGCAGATGTCCAGAGTGGTTGCGTCAGGGTTCGCTGACCATGTCCGCCGTATCAAGCCCTCTGCGCCGGACCTCCAGGTGTGCGGCTCCGACCTTTTCCTCGCGTACGCGTGTGGCCAAGGCGACGAGGCTGCGCTGCGAATCCTGGAGAAGGAACACTGGCCCCTGTTGGACCACCATTTGGCCGGTTTGGCGGTTCCCGACGACGATCGGCGAGACATTTTTCAGGAGTTGATGATTCACCTTTGCTCGGGGCCGAATCCTCGTCTTCTTGGCTACACGGGAAGAGCGCCCCTCCATTTCTGGCTGAAGGTTTGCGCCACCCGCGCGGCCTATCGCGCCAAGAGGCAGCGTGGAACCAATCGGATGTGCGACGACCAGGCGGCACTGACAGCCCTGGTGGATGCGGCGCCTTCTCCCGAGCAGAACGCCCTGTCAGCCACCGTGCAACCGATCATTCAGGCCGCCCTCCGTACCGCCTATGCGTGCCTGTCGCCACGGAATCTCACCCTGGTACGCCTGTTCTTCCTGGATGGACTAAACATCGACGCTATCGGCCGCATCTACAGCGTGCATAGGGCGACGGTGGCACGCTGGATCACTGTGATTCGCCAAGAGATACTGTCTACCGTCGAGCAAGAGATCAAAGAGGCTCTTGGGGCACAAACCGCAGACGTTCACGGCCTGTTGGCAGCGGTGCGCAGTCAAGTCCATTTCAGCCTGCAACGGGCGGCCTCGCAGTCCGGCCGGGACCGCCTAACGGCTCCCTCGCGCGGTGGGTAAGGAGTGTTGCAGTTGGGTCGGAGCCTTCTCTCATGATCACCTCTGTCGACTGTCCCACGGTCGACGCTTTGTCCGCCTTGGCGGAAGGCACCGCCACGGCGGACGCCGCGGAGGGAATTCGCGCGCACCTCGACTGCTGTGTGACCTGCCGACAATTGCTGGCGGATTCACTGCGCAGCCAACCCAACCCTGCCGCATCGCAGCTCACGACCTGGCCACAGACATTGACCGTGGGTGAAACCGTCAATGGCCGCTTTCGAATTGACCGGTTCATCGCCCGTGGCGGCATGGGCGAGGTCTACCAGGCGTGGGACTTGCTGCTCAACGAGACCGTGGCGCTCAAGACAATTGTTTGCACTGGCCTCGATGACGGCAGACTGTTGGCCAGGTTGCGGGCTGAGGTGCAGCTTGCCCGCAAAGTCAGCCATCCCAATGTCTGCCGAATCATGGAGTTCGGCCATCATCACCGCGAGTATCGCAAGCAATGGGAAACAATTCCCTTCTTGACTATGGAGTTCCTGGGAGGCGAGACACTGGCCGCGCGAGTTCGAGCGCGTGGCCCAATGAAAGTGGCCGATATCCTGCCCATAGCTCGCCAAATCGTGGACGGCTTGCAGGCGGTACACGACGCCCAAATCGTGCACCGGGATCTCAAACCCGAGAACGTCTTTCTTCTGCCCAAGGCCGATGGCGCATGGAGGGTCGTGGTGATGGATTTTGGCTTGGCGCGCTCCACCGTCGCCAACTCGTCAGAATCAAGGTCGAGTCAAGGCTCTGTGCTCGGAACGATCGAATACATGGCGCCCGAGCAGTGTCTTGGCGGCCTACCAAGCCGGTCTTGGGACATCTACGCACTGGGCGTGATGCTGTTCGAGATGGCGGCTGGGCGCAGCCCATTCGACGGCAAGACAGCGATCGCGACCCTATTCGCCCGCACGAACGGCGTCGCGCCACCACTCGATGAGTACGCGCCCGGCGTGCATCCGTCGTTCGCCCGCCTGGTTGCCTGGTGTCTGCAGACCGAGCCCGCACGCCGCTGCCCCGACATGGGAGCCATCCTCAAGGTCCTGGAGCAAATTGCGCTGGCCCCGCCTCCGCGTCGACCTGGCTGGAAGTTCCGGGCGGGGCTCTTCGGTGCGGTCACGCTGGCCGCCGCAGTGGCGGGAACTCTGGCGCTGAGCAGGCCGCCTGCGCCTTGGCCCTTGCTGCCTGCACCTCCGTCGACTCCGGTTTTGTACCGTGCGGAGTTCGGCGCGGGACATCCGGAGAATTTTCACAGATCGGTCGCCGATGAAGCGATGACCGTACAAGAAACCGGCAACCAACCGGAGCCAGCTATGATTCGCGCGCAGAAACTCCGGCGCACACCCCGTTCGGACCGAGCGAATCATCCGACCTTGACGGCCTTACCGGCTTCGCGACCCGTTCCATCGCGGGCGCCGACATCCAAGACCAGCAGCCCAGTCGTGGATGACGACGAGGGCCTGGCGATCCCTTCCTTCGCCAGATAGAGGGCAAAGTAAAGGCACCATGGCGAAGTCCACCGCGTTCTGGAGCGCCCTGCTTCTTTCTGTTGCAGCGCCCATTCTCCACGCCGCGGCCCACGATGCCCCCCAGCCCGTGCCCAAGGACCAGGCGGCCGCGGCCGCGGCCTTCTGGGAAGGCAAGACGGCCTACGAGCAGGGGCGCTTCGCGGAGGCACGGTAGAGTTTCCTGCGCGCGTACGATTGGTCGAAGGACCCCGAACTGCTCTTCAACATTGCTCAGACATATCGGCGGGAGCAGAACTGCAGCAAGGCTCTGTTCCACTATCAACGTTTCCTCGAACTAGCGCCACACTCGCCCATCGCCGCGAGCGCAGGACGACACGTGCGCGCTCTGACCGATTCCTGTCCGGTCCCACCGGAGGCGCATCCGGTCGTCGATCCAACCATCCGCCCGATCACCGCGTCCGCCGCCACCATCCCGTCACCGCTGGTTCCGCCCCCGCAATCCCCAAGCTTGAGCCCCGCGACGCCGACAGCGAGTCAGCCCCAGACCGAGGCGACGATCGCCGCCTCGCCTGCAAACCTCCGCGTATGGGCGTGGGCGAGCTTAACCGCTGGTGTGTTGCTCGGGGCCGCGACTGCGGGAACGGCCATCTGGAACGACCGACGTTACCAGACCTGGGTTGAGCAAGACCGCCGTTTAGCAAGCGGCCCAGCTTCCGGCGAGACCCAGACCGCCTGGGCGGCCACGCAAACAGACAACAATAATCTACTGCAAGGTATCAAGGAGTGGGACCGGCGCGAGTTATGGAGCAGCCTTGGCGCGGGCGCTGTGTTGACGGCTTCTGCGGTTCTTTTTCTGATTGATTGGCGGCGCATCACGATTGATGGCTATGAAGGAACGAAGGCCAAATCCTTCCACCCCGTGGTTGGGGAACAGGGTCAAATTGGTTTTGCGCTCGGTTGGGCGATGTGACCCAGGCGAGGGGTCGAAATATGAGCGACAAAACTCCTCGGCGCGCCTCTAATGGATGCGGTCATTTACCAGGGACAAGGTTGCCCTGTGATGCGAGTGCATATATGAACGAAGGCCACTCAAACAGAAGGGACTTGGCCGTCGCTCTGTTGTATTTCCTGGCGGCGGGGTGTACCAGCGGACACAGGGGGGAGGAGTACGGTGTCGGCGCCGCATGCACCACGACCAGTACCTGTCGTGGTGGCCTTGTTTGCGTCAGCGGTAAGTGCGCGCTTCCGGGTCTAGATAGAGGGGGGGATCGCCAATTTGAAGCCTCGGACGCCGCGCTTGAGGTCGGGCCGCTCGATGTTCGCGATGCAGGCGCGGGCGGCACCACCGGCACAGGTGGAACCGCGGGCGACGAAGACGCGGGCGGAAATGTGGGCACGGGCGGGATCATGGGCACAAGCGGGAATGCGGGCACAGGCGGGATCGTGGGCACGGGCGGAGGCGCGGGCGGTGGTTCGGGAGGAGCACCGCAGGGTGCCGGCGGCGCGGCCACCAGCGGTGCGACGGGCACTGGCTGCTCGGGTACCGGTGGCCCCAACATGATCAGGATGCCCGAGGGTTACTGTATTGACAGCACGGAAGTTACGCAGGATCAGTACGCTGCGTGGGCAAACAAGACCCCTGCTCCCGTGCTGCCCCCGAGCGGTGATGCGAGGTGCGGCTGGAAATCGACCGGAAGCTATCTGCCAGACCCGAGTTGCATGGCGGATTCCGTCTACGTCTGCCAAGGGGGTAACTGCGGAACCCATCCCCAGGTTTGCGTGGATTGGTGCGACGCCCTGGAGTACTGCGCAGGAGTCGGAAAGCGACTCTGCGGAAAGATCGGCGGGGGCACCAATGTCTGGGCTGACTTTGCAACTGCGAGCGCAAGCCAGTGGTACAACGCCTGCTCGGCCAGCGGCCGCAACGTGTACCCCTACGGGGCAACCTATGACGGGACCACCTGCAATGGGTACGACTACTGGGCGCCGACCCACATCTTCGCGACGTTGCCAGTGGGCTCCCTTCCTGGTTGCCAATCTCCCACGGCTGGCTATTCCGGCGCTTTTGACATGAGTGGCAATGCCTGGGAGTGGGAGGATAGCTGCATCAATTCTGGTTCCCTTGCAAACTGCCGCATTCGCGGCGGCGCTTTCAATGAGAGCGGGAACCTGCATTGCGATTTCAACTATTACGACCCGAATTTTTACCGCTCCAGCACTAGCCCCACCGTCGGGTTCCGATGCTGCTCGCCCTGAGTGACTACCGAAGCAACCGCAGAACAAGCTGTCGCCAAGAAATTCCCGCCGGCACTGCTGAACCTCTGTCTCGACGTGACACCTTCGGCGTCGCGACTCGGGAGACTGGAGCTGCTCCTGTATACGCGTTCGGTCTCACCTGCTCGACCGCCGCCTTCGCGACGGGCGGAAGATCTTCCAGCCTGACTTGATCGGCGAGCGCCGGCATCGCGGTGACGAGAGACCCGGCGCACGCGATCCAGAGAACGTGACGCCCGCCCGGACGGACGGAGCTCGGTGTAAAGTTCACGCCACCGAGGAGGCAGGAGGGGCATGTTCATCCGTCAAGGATCGTTCGAGGTGGTGGCGGGGAAGCTCGCCGAGCTGCGCGAGATCTACGACCGCGACTGCGCGCCGATCGTGCGCGCGGCGCCGGGCAACGTCGACGTCTACATCATGGAGCCGACCGATGACCGGAACCCGGTCATCGCCTGTACGATCTGGAAGACCGAGGCGGACGCCGTCGCCTACGACGCCAGCGGGACCGCGAAGGAGGTCGTGGCCAAGGTGAAGGGGTTCTTCGCGGGGCCGCCGGTGCTGAGGTCGTACCGGGTTCGGTGAACCGCGGTCCGAGGTGACCGGCGCCGGCGACGTCGCCCGCGATCGGCGCGCGGGATCACGCTGCGTGAACCCGCGCCGCGCCCGCGCGCGCGACGAAATCTGGTACGTTCGCGGTCGTCGCTCGCCGGTGCGTTGGTCAGTCAGTGTGGTCATCTCCTTGAGGTCGTGGATTCGAATGCGTTGGGCTCGCCTCGCGCTCGACGTTGTCGGCGCGATCGGGTTCGCCATGGGCCTGTGGCGGGTGGTGCAACAGACGCGCTGCTCGACGACCTACGACGAGGGGATCCTGCTCAGTCACACCTGGGTGCTGCTGACCCAGGGCGGGCTGCCGTTCCGGGACTTTTATACGCAGTATCCGCCGGGGATCTACGTGCTGCTGGCGGCGATCTGGAAGGTGTTCGGCATCAGCGTGATGGCGGACCGGATCCTCTCCGAGGTCCTGCGGGTCGGCATCGCGCTGCTGGCGGGGGTAACCGCCGGGCGGCTCGCGCCGTCCGGAGCCCCTCCCAGGTTGATTTTCCGGAGCCCCGGACCGGAGCCTCCCAGGTTGATTTTCGAGACACCTCGCCGCCACGGCTGGCACGAGTTGTATCCGGGCATGTGCACGAAGGACTCAACCTAATCGGTTGATTCCTCGTCGCGAGGTGTCCGAATTTGGGACGGTGGCCGTCCGGACGGACAGGGCTCTCGCGCGCTGACAGCGCACATCAACCTGGGAGGGGGTTTGAGGGCGCGCCCTGCTGGCGCGGTCGCGGACGTGGGCCTTCGCTGCCTATTGCGGCGCCGCGATCGCGGCGGGGTTTGCCTTCTCCTGCAAGGCTCCCGGGCTGGTCGCGATCCTGCCGCTCTGCCTGCTCCCGTTCCTGCTCCGGGATCGGGTCGCGCTCATCCAGCGGATCGGGCTGGCGGCTCTGGGCGGGCTGGTCGCCGCCGTGACCACGCTGGTCCTGCAGCCTGGTCTCAGCATCGATCTGCTCCGGTTCGTGGCCGAGCTCGGCAGCCAGTCCAGCCAGTACAGCACCGACGCAGGGCATCCCAGCTTCACCACCAGCGTGCTCGATCGGGTGCTGAAATTCCTGGCCTGGGTCTGGCTGGCGGTCCCGTCACCGTACCTGCCGCTCGCGCTGCTGATGAGCGCTGCCACGCTGGTCGGGCTGGTCAGCTTTGCCCGCCGTCACGGGCGCGTGGCGTGCCTGGCGGGCGTGCTGGCGGCCGTGCTGTTGATGATGATGGTCAGGCGTCCGATGTTGAACGTCCGGCAGTACCTGATGCTGGTGCCACTGCTGGCGATCGGCTTTGGCGTCGGGGTCATGACCATCCACGACCGGCTGCGCGCGCAGGTCTGGGCGAGAGGGGCGCTGCTCGTCGGTCTCGCGCTGGTCTTCTTCGCCAACGGTCGCTGGTTGTACGCTGCCGCCGCCAGCGTCGGCACGACCACCCCCGGCAGCGTGCTAGCCGGGGCCAGCGCCGATCTCCTGCGCCGCCCGCACCGGGTACGCCTCAGCCCGGAGGTCTACCCCGCTCTGGCGCCGCGACTGGGGCCCGGCTATTCCTGCCGCCCAGGCGAGGCGAATGCGCATGCGAAGGGAGACGAAGAAATCGCCATCTTCGCGCGCGAGCACGTCTGGCGCGCCAACGTGTTCGGCTTCTCGCGGCGCTTCCACGGATCGCGCGAGGTGAACTACGACTGGTATCCGACCTGGGTCGGTCGGACCGAGCACTCACCCATCCTGATCCTCTCGCCCGAGAACGCGCGCGCGCAGAACCTGCCGGTGGACCAGTACGGTGCTTGCGCGCCGCGCGCGGTCCGCTGAGGCCAAGCCGCCACGACCGCGGCGACAGACCATGATCTTCGTCACCGAATTCTGTTGGTGATCGCTGTCACTTTTCGCTACCGTGCTCGGTGCACGTGGGTGCGCGCCCACGGCGGTTGCCTGACGCAGGTTTGCAAGGAAGATTCAATGGCCGAGCCTCTCACCAGCATCGTTGTACCGAGCTACAACCGCGCCTTCTGCCTGCCGCGCACCGTCGACAGCGCGCTCGCTCAGAGCAACGCGCGCGTCGAGGTGATCATCGTCGACGACGGATCGAAGGACGACACGCCAGCGCTGGTGGCGTCGCGCTACGGCTCTGACGCGCGCGTGCGCTTCATCCGCCAGGACAACGCGGGCGTCGCCATCGCGCGCAACACCGGGATGCGCGCGGCGCAGGGGGACTTCATCGCGCTGCTCGACTCCGACGACATCTGGGAGCCCTGGAAGCTGGAGCTGCAGCTGGCGTGCATGCGCGCGCGGCCTGAGATCGGCATGACCTGGACCGACATGGAGGCGATCGATCCCGACGGCAAGGTCATCAACCCCGCCTACCTGCGGCGCATGTACAGCGCCTACCGCTGGTTCCCCACCAGCGATTCCCTGTTCCGCGAGAGCAAGCCGCTGGCCGAGGTCGCCCCCGGCCTGGCGTCAGTGGTCGGCGACCGGCGGTTCTCGGTCGGCGATCTGTCGTCGGCGATGATCATGGGCAACCTGGTTCACACCTCGACGGTGGTCTTCACGCGGCGCCGCTACGAGCAGGCCGGGGCTTTCTCGGATCAATACCGCCACGCCGGGGAGGACTACGAGTTTCACCTGCGCACCTGTCGCGCGGGCATGGTTGGGTTCGTCGACATCGCCTCGATCAAGTATCAGTGCGGCTTCGCCGATCGCATCACGCGCAACGAGAACGACGTGCACTTCGCGCGTGGCTTCCTGCGCACCATCTCGCCGATCATCGAGAAGGAACGGCACACGATCGACCTGCCGCCGCGCATGATCAACGCCGTCCTCGCGGAGGCGCACGGATGGATCGGCGAAACCTCGCTGGCGGTCAACGAACGGCGACAGGCGATGAAGCACCTCGCCTGGTCGCTGCGCTACGAGCCGGCGCAGCCGCGCCTGCTGGGCCTGCTGGCCGCGGCGGCGCTGCCGCCCGCGGTGCGCGGGCAGGTGGGCAACGCGTACCGCGCCTTCAAGAGCCGCGCGCTCGGGCGCCCGGCCTCGCCGAGCTGACGACCGGCTTGGACGACCATCGCGGCGATTGAGCCGCCAGCGGTCCATCCGAAATTCGGATGACCGCGACTCAAAATCGGAGGCCGCCGCAGCCTGATCCCCGCGGCGCCCGCGGGTTCTCGTTGGCTGCAGAGTTGCACTCAGCAGGAGCGTCGCGCGAGAGCTCTCGCCCGCGCGCGCCGAACCACGAGGAGGCTGAGAACCATGGCCAAGGATCAAAAGAACGATCAACCGAACGACATCGTCTCGAATCCGCTGTCCAAGCCGTTTTCGCGCCGCAATTTTCTGACCGGCGCCAGCGCCGCAAGCCTGGCTGCGGCCGCGTCGCCCTTCGCGGCGAACCGCACCGCCCAGGCGGCGACACCTGACGGAACGCCGGAGCAGATCCACCTGACGTGGGGCAAAGATCCAGCGCGATCGGTGGTGGTTTCTTGGGCCTCGGCGGCGCAAGCGGTCAACCCGCGCGTCCACCTGGGGCACGACGCGCACTTCGGCCGGACGATCCCCGCGCTTCAGAAGACGTACACCGACGGGCTCAACGGTCAGACCGTGTTCACCTATCACGTGCATCTCGAGGACCTGTCACCCGACTCGCTGCACCACTACTCGATCACCGCGGACAACGACAGCAACGCGGCGGCGCCGTTTGCCGCGACCTTCCGCACCGCGCCCTGCGGCCGCGCACCGTTCCGCTTCACCAGCTTCGGCGACCTGGCGACGCCGGTGACCGCGTGGGTGCTCTCGTACCCGCAGAGCCAGTACGCGGTGCAGGCCGTGGAGCAATTTCAGCCGCTTTTTCACCTGCTGAACGGTGACCTTTGCTACGCCAACCTCAACCCGACCCTTCAGCCGGCCGTGTGGGCCGACTTCGGCAACAACAACCAGGCGTCGGCGGCGAACCGCCCGTGGATGCCTTGCCCCGGCAATCACGAGATCGAGTTCAACAACGGAGAGCAGGGGTTCACGTCGTATCTCACGCGCTACGCGCTGCCGCACAACGGGACGCGGTTCCCCGGACGCTGGTACAGCTTCCGCGTCGGCACCGCGCTCTTCATCTCGTTGCAGGCCGACGACGTGATCTTCCAGGACGGCGGCCCATTCGTGGGCGGACCCGCGCCCTTCGTTCCCGCGGCCAGCACCGGCAACGCGGCGATCGAGCCCGGCACGTCGTTCTACATCCACGGCTACAGCGGCGGCGAGCAGACGCGCTGGCTCGAGCGTACTCTGCGCGAGGCTTCGGAGGACGACGACATCGACTGGATCATCGTGCAGATGCACCAGGACGCGCTCTCCTCGTCGAAGACCGGCAACGGCTCCGACCTGGGTATCCGCCAGACCTGGTTGCCACTGTTCGACAAGTACGGCGTCGATCTCGTGGTCTGCGGTCACGACCACGACTACGAGCGCAGCTTCCCGGTGCGTGGCTTCAACCACGACGCCGGTCAGGACATCGCCACCGGCGCGCCGGTCGACACCTTCCAGCCGAATCCGGTCGTCGACGCGAAGAACGCCGACGGCAGCTTCGACACCGACCGCGGAACGGTTCACTTCATCCTCGGTGGCGGCGGCACCAGCGCGCCGCTGGACGTCTACGGCGTCGATCCCGGCGACGGCTCGCCGCAGGCAAAGATCTTCACCAGGCCCAACCGCCCGATCCCCAGCCCGACGACGCCCGGCGCGTTCACGCGCCTCCCGGCCGACGCGGTGGAAGACGCCATATGGTCGGCCCAGCGCGACACCGGCACCGGCTACGGCATCGCGGTGTTCGACCTGGATCCCGGCCACGAGGGCGGCAAGACCACGATCACCATCACCTACTACCACGCTCCGGGCGCCGACAAGGTCCCGACCCCCAACTACGAGCTCTTCGAAACGACGGTGCTGTCGAAGCACCTGAAGCGCCGCCGACACCCCCGATAGCAAACGGCCCCTGCGCTGGGAGCGCCCGCTACGGCTGCCACTGTGTCGGGACGTTGTTGTTCACCCACCAGTGGCTGACGCTCCCGCAGTGCATCACGCCGTCCGCCAGGCAAATGCAGCCACGCTCTGACGCCGCGGTGGATTCGGCGGTGAAGCAGACGAGATTGGGCGCCCGGCAGGGCAATCCGCGCAGGGAGATCGAGCCGGCCGGAGCGGTCAGGGGCACGACCGCGCTCGCGTAGCCCTGCGGGCTGCAGGGGCCTCCCTGCAAGCCGAGGGGAAAACCCGCCGGCGGAGCGCAGGTGCAGTTGGTGTAAGTGAGGCCCGGAGTCGGACAGGCGCAGAACTTGGTACCGAGCGCGTCGATGCCGCAGGTCACACAGCAATCTTCGGTGCAAATTCTGCCACAGCTCACGCTCTGGCAGTCGGAGGCGCACGCTCCTCCCGGCGCGACGTCGGGATTGTCGTGGCCAACGATGCAGGATCCGGGGTAGATGCCTCCGGTGATGCCACCGACGCCGGTGCCGCCGACGCCGGTGCCGCCCATGCCGGTGCCGCCGACGCCGATGCCGCCCACGCCGGTGCCGCCCACGCCGGTGCCGCCCACGCCGGACAGGTAGCCTCCCGCACCGGACACGCTACCGGTGGAACCCCCGTTGCCGTCCGGGAGTGCCTGCGACGAGCATCCCGAAAGGTCAGCGCCACCCGCCGCCACCGCCGCCACGCACAACCCGATCGAACGCCACCGCCCCCAGCTCATCTCCGCCTTGTACCACGTCTGCCTGCGAGAGCACCACGGTGACCCGCGCCGAGCGCAGGCCGGCTCTGCGACCCCGACTTGTGGCCCAGCCGCTCGAACGAATAGGAGGATGCAGGAAGCGACTTAAGTTTAGTTGGTTGGCGCTGTCGCAACTCAGCCAGCGGAGGTGCGGTCGTGGGACTACTTCAAAAAGCAAAAGAGAAGGCTCTCGAGTTCGCGGAAAGCGGCGACTTGGCTGAGGTGGGCGTGGCGAAAGTGCGCGAAGTCCTCTCGCTGCTCAACGCGGCGTTGCCGCTCATGAAGGAGGCGGGTTGCACACCATCCGGCGTCGATGTCGACGTCGGGCTGCCGCCGAAGGTGGTGGCGAACTTCGCCACCAGCCAAGTGTCGGAAGAGGCGATCGCACGGATCACGGCCGAGAACCCGGACAAGACATTGGCCTGCGCCATCCTCAAGACGCTCGCGAAAGGGGCTCGTCTCCAGAAGCGCCTCGAGGTCGGTCGCTTGCGTGCGTCGACCATGGCCGTCGAGATCGGCCTGGCTCCCTGCCTCAAGCTGAGCTTCACCAGCGAGTGACGCCCGGCCGGACGGACGGAGCTCGGTGTAAAGTTCACGCCACCGAGGAGGCAGGAGGGGCATGTTCATCCGTCAAGGATCGTTCGAGGTGGTGGCGGGGAAGCTCGCCGAGCTGCGCGAGATCTACGACCGCGACTGCGCGCCGATCGTGCGCGCGGCGCCGGGCAACGTCGACGTCTACATCATGGAGCCGACCGAGGAGCGGAACCCGGTGATCGCCTGCACGATCTGGAAGACCGAGGCGGACGCCGTCGCCTACGACGCCAGCGGGACCGCGAAGGAGGTCGTGGCCAAGGTGAAGGGGTTCTTCGCGGGGCCGCCGATGCTGAGGTCGTACCGGGTTCGGTGAACCGCGGTCCGAGGTGACCGGCGCCGACGACGTCGCTTGCGATCGGCGCGCGCGATCACGCTGCGTGAACCCGCGCCGCGCCCGCGCGCGCGCGACGAAATCTGGTACGTTCGCGGTCGTCGCTCGCCGGTGCGCTGGTCAGTCAGTGTGGTCATCTCCTTGAGGTCGTGGATTCGAATGCGTTGGGCTCACCTCGCGCTCGACGTTGTCGGCGCGATCGGGTTCGCCATGGGCCTGTGGCGGGTGGTGCAACAGACGCGCTGCTCGACGACCTACGACGAGGGGATCCTGCTCAGTCACACCTGGGTGCTGCTGACCCAGGGCGGGCTGCCGTTCCGGGACTTTTATACGCAGTATCCGCCGGGGATCTACGTGCTGCTGGCGGCGATCTGGAAGGTGTTCGGCATCAGCGTGATGGCGGACCGCATCCTCTCCGAGGTCCTGCGGGTCGGCATCGCGCTGCTGGCGGGGGTGACCGCCGGGCGGCTCGCGCAGCGACGCTTTGCGGTTCTTCCCGCCGCGCTGGTGATGATGTGGCTGTCGTGCCTCCCCGGCCCGCCGTTCGCGTGGCTCGGCGCGCTGCTGGCGGCGCTGGCCGCGATGCTGGCGCTGGAGCGCGCCCTCGCCCTGCGCTCGCGGCCGCACCTGGTGGCGGCGGGCGCGCTGCTGGGGGCGACCTTCAGCTTCCGCCACGACCTGGGCATCTACCTCGCGCTGGCCCTGATCCCGGTGGGGGCGTATGCCCTCGCGGTCTCGCGGCCACGGCCAGGGGCACGACAAGCGCTGCGCGCGTTCGGCTACCTGGCGGCCGGCGCGGCGCCGGTCGTGGCGGTCTTCTGGCTCCCCACTCTGGTCGCCGCCAAGTGGAGCGTCATCTACCGCGACCTCTACGCCGATCAGGTCCGCTACGTGATGCCCTATCGCAAGCTCCCGCTGCCGCCGCTGCTCGACCTGGTCGCCGTCCCCCACCTCCCCTTCCGGGTGCCGATCTTTCTCGACGATATCTCGTCGATCGACTGCGCCCTGGTGATGGTTGGGCCGGCGCTGGCGGCGTGGGTCTTCCTGCGCACCCGCCGGCGGTCCCACCACGGGCTGCTGGCCGCGCTGGTCGGCGCGCTGTGCCTGGCGGTCATCCCGCACATCCTGGGACGCAGCGACTACACCCACCTGGTCTATGCCGTGCCGCCGGCGCTGCTGCTCCTGGGAGCGATCGTCTACGGTCGGCCCGAAACGCCGGGCTGGCGGGTCGGGCTGGCCGGCCTGTTGGTCGTGGCCTTCGCTGCCCGCGCGACACGCGCCGACTTCCCGCCGCACGGACCGATCTTGTCCCCGGTCGACCCTGGCAGCATCGACGGCTCGCCGCTCATGGGCACCATCGCGGACCCGGGCGCCCACGATCACCGCCTGTTGCGCGAATACGTCGCCAGCGCGCTCGCCCCCGGCGAGCCGGTCTACATCGGCAACCAGGCGCACGACTCGGTGTTCATCAACGAGGTCAACCTGCACTTCCTCCTCGAGCACCCGCCGGTCCAGCGCTACCTCCAGTTCGATCCCGGGATCATCACGCGCAGCAGCGTCCAGAAAGAGATGATCCGCGCGCTCGAGGCGAGGAGGCCGAGGATCGCGATCCTCTCCGACGCCAACAAGTTCATCGAAGGCGCGCCGGACGCCCAGCGCCACGACTCGAAGCTGCTCGACGTCTACCTCGAGAGCCAGTACCAGCTGGAGCGAATGGTCGGGCCGTACAAGATCCTGCGGCGCCGCCAGTAGCTCGGTCTGCGTGAGGCCGCGCTGACAGCAACGGCACGTGAAAGCCGCGGTCGCGCGACGCCCGGGTGGTCGGTCATCCGATGTGTGGTTGAGGTTGCAAGAGATGCGCGGTTGAGGTTGCAAGAACAGTTGTCTTATCGATTTCGGGGACATACGGTGTTCACCCGATGTTGGCTGTTGTTGATGCCCACCGAGTGTCCGAAGCGGAACCTGCAGTGCGATCGAGGACGCGACTTCAGTCGACGCGCGTCCGTGCCGAAACAGGCGGCATGCGTTTTCAAATGTTCGGATTCTCCGGGGCCCTCCGGGCCGTCATGCTCGGAGCGTGCCTGGCGACGATCGGATGCGCTGGCAACATCAACCAAGACGGCTCAGACGGCGCGGTCGGCTCCGGCGGCGCAGTCGGCTCCGCCGGCGCGATCGGCTCCGGCGGCGCGGTCGGCTCCGGCGGCAGCTCGGGCGTGGGGGGCGGCGGCGGGGTTTCTGGCTCCGGTGGACGGTTGGGCACGGGCGGCGCGAACGTCGGGACCGGCGGCAGAGTCGGGACCGGCGGCAGCGTCGGCACCGGTGGTAGAGTCGGCACCGGCGGCAGCGTCGGCACCGGCGGCAGCGTCGGCACCGGTGGCAGCGTCGGCACCGGCGGCAGCGTCGGCACCGGCGGCAGCGGCAGCCGGACAGGGCGGCGCCGGCGGCGGCTCCGTCGCCTCGATCGCCGGTTGCTCGATGCTCCCGGCAAATCACATGCTGAACACGCCGATCGACCAGCTTCCCGTCGACCCGCAGTCGGCCGCGTACATCACCACCATCGGAAGCCACAACATCCATCTCGATCTCGGGGCCACGGTCGACCAGACCGCCTCGGACTTCTACGGAATCCCGTACAACGTGGTGCACGCAAATACGATGACCTGGGCCAACGCCGCGTACATCTCCACCGATACCAGCATCAGCTGGGATGCCGCCGCGGAAGCGGACTGCGCTTTCGGAAGCGCCCACACCTTCCTCTCACCCTGCAAGTCGAATTCATCCCTGCAACCGGTCTTTCCAATCCCGGCGGCCCCGCTGGTCGAAGGCGGGATCAACACCGCGGCCAATCAGCTGCCCTACGGCGATCATCACATCCTGATCCTCGATGCCGATAACTGCCGCCTGTGGGAGTTCTACCACGCGTATCCGGGCGCCAATGGTAGCTGGGACATCTTTGGATCGGCGTCGTTCGACCTGCGATCCAATGCGCTGCGGCCCGCCGACTGGACCTCCGCCGACGCCGCCGGTTTGCCGATCCTACCGCTGCTCCTGCGCGCCGACGAGGCCAGCTCCGGCACCATCCGCCACGCGCTGCGCTTCACGATCCTGAGCAGCAAGATCCGCAATAGCTACATCTGGCCCGGGCGCCACTTCACCAGCAACGGGACGCTGTCGCAAAATCTGCCGCCGATGGGGCAGCTGTTCCGGATCAAGGCCAGCTACTCGATCCCGTCCACGTACAGCACCCAGGCCCGCGCGATCCTGCAAGCGCTGAAGACCTACGGGATGTACCTCGCCGACGGCGGATCGGACATGTACGTCACCGGCGACCCCAACGCCTCATGGTCGGACACGACCATAGGCCAGGTTCAGTCGGTCCCAAGCTCCATGTTCGAGGCGGTCGACCTGTCCCCGATCATGAGCCGCCCCGGATTCGATCCCAACTCGGCCGCCGTGCCGTAAGCGCGGCGATCACATGTGGTCCGTGCCCGCCGGCGGATCGATGGGCCCCACGTCGGCCTGATGTGGGGCCAGGGGCGCTAGTCGCGCTCCATCGAACCCTGACCGGTCGCGCCGCGTCGCTTCCGGGAAAGTTAAGAACCATTGACGTTGGGGCCGCAAACGTGGCACCGATGGTGCTGGTTCGCGCGCCCCGCCGCCGGCCCGACCATGCTCGCCGAAGGATATAGCGTCACGCTGGAGCACCAGGGCTCTCATTGGTGGTACACGTCGCGCCGCGACCTGTTCCTGCGCCAGGTACGCCGGGCAGCGCAGGATCAGCAGGCCAACGACCGGCGATTGTCCCTGCTCGACTACGGCTGCGGGTCTGGTCACGACTTGCCGTTCCTGGCGCAGTTCGGCAACGCCGAAGGCGCGGACATCACCGACGAGCTCGCGGGCGCAACCCCAAGACACGCGGTGCATGTGATCCCGCGCGATTTGCCGCGGCTAACCGGCCGCTTCGACATCGTCACCTGCCTCGACGTGCTCGAGCACCTGGACGACGACGTCGCCGGCCTGCGCACGATCCGCTCGCTGCTCGCGCCGGGCGGTCAGATCGTCGTGACCGTCCCCGCCTACGATTGGCTCTGGAGCGGCGAAGACGTCATCAGCATGCATCGCCGCCGCTACACGCGGCGGCGACTGCTCGCCGCCGCTCGCGCGGCCGCCCTGGACGTGCTCTATGCCAGCTACTTCAACCTGAGCGTGCTGCCGGCGATGACCGCGGTGGTCTGGAAGCGACGCTGGCTCAATCGCAACCAGGCGCAAAGCAACCTCAACGCCGGCCCGCAGTGGCTTCAGGGGCTCGCGCGCGCCGTGACCGGCCTCGAGGCGCGCTGGGTCGGCGAGCAACGTCTGCCGCTGCCGGCCGGCGCCAGCCTGGTTTGCCGGCTGCGAAGGCACCAAGAAGGAAGTGAAGCGGCGATCGCAGCGGCCACGCGGGGCGGAAATGGCGCAACCGTTGGCTGACGACGCGTGGCGTGACCGCTACCTGGTCTTCGGCGCACCCTCGATCGGAGCGGCCGAGCGAAAGGAGGTCGCTGCCTGCCTGGATTCGGGCTGGCTGGGCAGCGGTCCGCGCGTCGCCGAGCTCGAAGGCAAGCTCGCCGCTTACCTCGACGCGCCCTTCGTCGTCGCCGTCAACTCGGGGACGGCGGCATTGCATCTCGCGCTGCGGGTCCTGGATCTGCCGGCCCACTCGGAAGTGCTGGTCCCCGCGCTCACGTTCTGCGCGACCGCGAACGCCGTGGTTCACGCCGGCCACGAACCGGTGTTCGTCGACGTCGACCGCCGCACCGGCAACATCGACGTCGACGACGCACGCCGCCGGATCACGCCGCGGACGCGCGCGATCGTACCGGTGCACTTCGCGGGACGCCCCTGCGAGATGGAGGCGCTCTCGCAGCTCGCGGCCGCTCATGGCCTGGCCGTCGTCGAGGATGCGGCGCACGCGCTGGAATCGACCGTCGACGGACGTCACTGCGGCACGCTGGGGAGCTTCGGCTGCTTCAGCTTCTACGTCACCAAGAGTCTGACCACCGTCGAGGGCGGGCTGGTCGTCGCCCGGGACGAACGCGCGGCCAACCGAATCCGGATGCTCGCGCTCCACGGCATGAGCGCCGATGCCTGGCGACGTTTCACCGACCGCGGCTTCGTTCACTACGAGGTGCTCGAGCCGGGGTTCAAATACAACCTCACGGATCTCGCGGCATCGATCGGGCTCCACCAGTTGGTCAACGTCGAGGAGCGCTGGAGCCGGCGAGGCGCGCTATGGGCGCTCTATCAGCGCGAGCTCGCGGGACTGCCGCTCCATTTGCCGGCGCCGCCGGCCGCGGGCACGCGACACGCGCTGCACCTGTTCACCTGCTTGATCGACGATACCCGGACGAAGTTGAAACGCGACGAGGTGATGATGCGCTTGCACGATCTACGCATCGGAACCGGCGTGCACTACCGGCCCGTGCACCAGCATCAGTGGTACCGGGACACCTTCGGAGCACGCACCGGCCGTTTGCCCAACGCCGAGTGGATTGGCGAACGCACATTCTCGATCCCGCTGTCGACCGGAATGAGCGACGCCGACGCGCGCGACGTGGTACGAGCCCTCGGCCAGGTCTTCGACGCATGACCTTCGACCTGTCGCTCATCGTCCCTTGCTACAACGAGGCACCCCACCTCGAGGCCAGCGTCCGCGCGCTGATCGACGTCCTCACGCTCACGCCGTGGTCCTGGGAGATCGTCTTCGTCGACGACGTCAGCCAGGACGAGACGCGCAGCTTGATCCGCCGGTTGTGCGCCGCTGACACCCGCTGTCGCTACATTTTTCACGGCAGCAATCGCGGGCGCGGCGCGGCGTTCAAGACCGGCTTCACCAGCAGCAGCGGCCGTGTCGTCGGATTCGTCGACATCGATCTGGAGGTGCACGCCCTCTACATCCCGTCGCTGGTGAACGAGATCCTGAGCCGCGGCGCCGACGTGGCGACCGGCAAACGCTACTACAGTCTTCGGCAAACCGGCGGCTTACCCCGCGCCGCTGCTTCGTGGGTTTACCGGCGCCTGTGCGACGTGCTGCTGTCGCTGGAAGTCGACGATACCGAGACCGGGTGCAAGTTCTTCAAGCGCGAGACGACCGCCGACGTCGTGCTGGGCAGCGTGGCCGATGGTTGGTTCTGGGACACCGAGGTGATGGCGCGCGCCGCGCTCAACAACCTGCGCATTCAGGAGCTGCCCGTGCTCTTCTTGCGCCGGCACGACAAGGCGTCGACCGTGCACCTCTGGCGCGACGCCTGGTCGCACCTGCGCGAGCTGCACCGTTTCCGCGGCACGATCGGCATCTCGCGCCGAGCAAAGTCGCCGATCTACTGGACCGGGTACGGCTACGACTTGATGATGCGGGCCCTCTACGGCGCGCAATACGAGGCCACGTATGCCGCCGTCGCCGCGCACATCCCCGACGGTGCGAGCGTGGTCGACCTCTGTTGCGGAACCGCGCACTTGCACCGCAACTACCTGCGGCAGCGCGGCTGCAGCTACTTGGGCCTCGACGCCAACGGCGACTTTGTCATGCACGCCCAGCGGCACGGCGTCGACGCGCGCTGGTTCAACGTCATCACCGATCCGATCCCCAGCGCCGATTACGTGGTCATGTGCTCCAGCCTCTATCACTTCGGCGACGGCGCCGACGAGGTCGTGGCGAGGATGCGTCGCGCGGCCCGCTGCGCGGTCATCATCTCGGAGCCGGTGCGAAACCTGTCGGACGTCCCGGTGATCGGCGGCCTCGCGGCGAGCCTGACCAATCCCGGCGTCGGCTCCTTCGAGAAGCGCTTCGATTTGACCAGCTTCACCACACTCGCGCGCCGGCACGGAGCCGAACCCATTCACGACCAAGGGCAGCGCAACGCGATCGCGATCTTGTCACCGCTCGCAGACGTCGCCGCCGCGCGGTCAGCCTGCTAGTGCGGTGCACTAGGGACTCGAAGCTGGCGGCTCGGGCGCCGGCGCCTCGTCGAGCCCGAACCCCTCGATGCGCCAGACGAGCTTTCTCGCGTCGCTGAACGGGCGGTCGGGCGCGCCGTCGCAACGGAAACCGATCGCGTGACGGCCGGGCTCAATCGACAGCGCCCGCGTGAAAGGAACGCCTGAGCCCTCGAGCCGGATCGTCTCCGACGCGAGATCGCCGTCGATGGTCAGGGTGGCCGAGGGTATCGCTGCAAAGGCCGTGAAGCGCACCACGACGGACTGAGCGACCTGCGCGTCGTTTCCGATCGCCAGGTCGGCGCCCTCCGTGCACCAGCGGAAAGCGCCCTTCGGCCCGTGTTCCGGTCGGTAGCAGCCGCCTAGCCAGCGGACGAGCACCGGATGCAACGCGAGATCGCGCCGGCGCTGGAGCTGCGAGGCGGTGAGCTCGGCGTGGGCGCGCCTTGCGTAAGGGGACAGATCGAAGAACAGCGATGACCGATCGGCTGTGGAAAGCGGCGGAGCACCGACCTCTTTCGTGAGCTCGGCTTCGATGGCGGCTCCGTTGTCGGCGTAAACCAATCGGTCGATGAAGATGCCGGCGAAACCGGCGTCGGCGAGCCGCGCGATCAATTTTCCCGGCGGTTGCTCGGCGGTGTCCTTGACCCACGCGTCCTCCCAGCGACCGAGCATCGTGGGATAGCTCCAGCGCAGCGTGCGCGAATGAAAGCTCGGCCGCAATTCATCGTAGTCGGCACGCCGCAGTCCGGGTTGCGGGCCGGCCTCGGGGAAGGGCACGTAGGGAAGCTCGAAGATCATCGAGCCCGCGGGCACGGTGCTCTCGATCTGCCTCACGAACGCTGCGTCGCGCTCGTATTCTCGCTTCACGTGCCAGTACGGTCGAACGGCGAGCGGCGTGACTTGGTCGAACAGGCCGAGCAGCACGAGGGCGAGCGGCAGGGTCCAGGCGAGCAGCCGTCGCCGTCGACCCAGCTGATCGACGAACAGCACCACCGCGAACAGGGAGAAGAAAGCGATGAAGACATGCATCCGGCTGTAACCGCGGATCTGCGGCGTCACCAGCAGCGCGAACAGCGATCCGAATCCTCCCGTCGTAGCCACCAGCACGGCGAGAACGTTGAGGACCGCGAGCCTGCGCAAGACGTCGCTGCCGACGGGATCGCGGCGCGCGCGCAAGAGAACGAGCACCAGCAAGCAAAGGAAGCCTGCGCTGCCCACGATCCCGAGGCTGGTAGACGAGCTCTCTCCTCGGAACGGCGCGGATCGATCGTAGTGATCCTTCAGGCGCTGCAGGGCCGGCACGTGATGGTCCGTGACCGGCAGCAGAAGCTGCGCGATGCGCAGAGCGTAGATCTCCGACTCGACATGCTCGCGCGTGGAGACCTCCGGGTTGGGCCCGTTCTTCCGGTGATACGCGACGATGGGCAACGACTGCAGCGCGAGCCCCGCCACGATGACCGCGCACAGCAACAGGCCCGAGAGCGCGTTACGCACTGTACGGCGCTCCAGCGATGCCCACGCACCGCCCAGCACCAGCAACACGCCAGCGAAGAACGCGTAGTAGACACCGGTCGCCGACGTCAGCGCGCAGATGAGGACCGCGGCGCGCGTACGCCCGCGGCGAAATTCCAGGCCGAACCACCGAGAGGAGTCGCGTTCGCGAAGCAGGGGTGGCTCGTCACCACAAACCCAGAGCATCACCAGGATCGCGAGCGGCACCTGATAAAAGATGTCGAGGAAGTAGTGCGTCTCGCCCTTGAGCAGGCGGCTGGGCAGGAAAGCAAACAGCAGGCTGCCTGCCAACGCCGGCCCGAACCTGACGCCGAAGTGGCGGAAGACCGCGAGCGCCGAGATCGTGATCAGAGGAAATCCCAGCAGGAAATAGAGATTGAACAGCAGCGCCCAATCGCCGCTGAGCCAGGACATCACTTTGAAGATCAGCAAGTGGAACGTCTCGGCGATCGGAAAGTCGTGCATCGTCAGCACGCCGGGCGCGCCAACCTGCGGGGTGGTCAGGTACCAGCCGTTGTCGACCACCGACCTGACCCACAACGAAAAGGCCAGGACGTCGCCGTGATACTCGAGCGGAACCCGCAAGGCGGCGCGCCAGAGCCGCAAGGCCAGCACGCCCAACACCGACGCCGCGACCGCTGCGGTCGCGTAGGCCCAAAAGCCCCACCGTCGAAACGAGGTCGCCAGGGAGCCGTGGGGGGACCCCGTCACGCAGATTTTCTACCACACCTGAAAAATGCGCGGCACAGCGCGAGCCTCCTCTACTCTTTCGTTCGCCGGAACGTGGGCGGCGGGCGGCGGGCGGTTGAGGCCACGACCGCAGTTGTTTTCCCGACGTCGGGGATGTACTCTGGGCGGCCGGATGCGGGCTGCGGTTGAGGCCGACCGAATGGGCAAAGCGCAACGCGTCGCAGCTGGGCGGTGGGATCGAGGGCGCGCTTTCAGTCGACTCGCGTACCTGCCGACACAGGGGTCATGCGCGTTCAAACTGTAGGATTCTCCGGCGCTCTCAGGACCGTCACGCTGGGAGCGTGCCTGGCAGCGATCGGGTGCGCTGGCTCGACCAGCAACATTAACAGCACCTACGACGGCGGCGCGGTCGGCTCCGGCGGCAGCTCGGGCGTCGGGGGACGGGGCGGGGGTTCTGGCTCCGGTGGACGGGTGGGCGCGGGCGGCGGCAGCGTCGGGACCGGCGGCAGCGGAGCGGGACAGGGCGGCGCCGGCGGCGGCTCCGTCGCCTCGATCGCCGGTTGCTCGATGCTCCCGGCGAATCACATGCTGAACACGCCGATCGACCAGCTTCCCGTCGACCCGCAGTCGGCCGCGTACATCACCACCATCGGAAGCCACAACATCCATCTCGATCTCGGGACCACGGTCGATCAAAGCGCCTCGGCCTTCTATGGAATCCCGTACAACGTGGTGCACGCGAATACGATGACCTGGGCCAACGCCGCGTACATCTCCACCGACCCCAGCATCAGCTGGGATGCCGCCGCGGAAGCGGACTGCGCTTTCGGAAGCGCCCACACCTTCACCTCGCCCTGCAAGTCCACGCCAGCCATGCAAGCGGTCTTTCCGATACCGGCGGTCCCGCTGGTCGAAGGCGGGATCAACACCGCGGCCAATCAGCAGCCCTACGGCGATCATCACATCCTGATCCTCGATGCCGATAACTGCCGCCTGTGGGAGTTCTACCACGCGTACCCGGGCGCGAATGGTAGCTGGGACATCTTTGGATCGGCGTCGTTCGACCTGCGATCCAATGCGCTGCGGCCCGCCGACTGGACCTCCGCCGACGCCGCCGGTTTGCCGATCCTGCCGCTGCTCCTGCGCGCCGACGAGGCCAGCTCCGGCACCATCCGCCACGCGCTGCGCTTCACGATCCTGAGCAGCAAGATCCGCAACAGCTACATCTGGCCCGGGCGCCACTTCACCAGCAACGGGACGCTGTCGCAAAATCTGCCGCCGATGGGGCAGCTGTTCCGGATCAAGGCCAGCTACCCGATCCCGTCCACCTACAGCACCCAGGCTCGCGCGATCCTGCAAGCGCTGAAGACCTACGGGATGTACCTCGCCGACGGCGGATCGGACATGTACGTCACCGGCGACCCCAACGCCTCATGGTCGGACACGACCATAGGCCAGGTTCAGTCGGTCCCGAGCTCCATGTTCGAGGCGGTCGACCTGTCCCCGATCATGAGCCGCCCCGGATTCAATCCCAACTCGGCTGCCGTGCCGTAAGCGCGGCGATCGCGTCAGGCCACGCCCTGAAAGGGCCATTTCCCGTCGGGGAACCTGGCCCCGTTCTGCCGCCACCACTCGTGCCAGGCGGCGATCTGCTGGCGGCGGACGGCGGACGGGGCGTCGGGCTCGAAGGTCAGGCGCGCGCCCGAACGGATCTCGAGCTCCCACAGCGCCCACTGGCGCGCCGCCGGCGACCGCCCCGGCGCGGTCAGATCGTCGATGCACTGGCCCAGCGAGAACGGCCGGCCGTAGCGGTGGCGGATCGCGGGCGGGAAGCGCGCGCCGTTCTCCTTCCACCAGGCCCGCCAGACCGCGGCGCTGGTCGCGGGCCGCTCGACCCGCGTGACCTCGGCCGGCGCGGCGGCGGCGGTCGAACCGGGGGCATCGGCAGACGACGCCTGCGGTGCCGGCGGCGGTGGTGACGACGACAACGACGACGGCCGCGGCTCGGGCGGCGGCTCGTCGCGCACCTCGATCGTCTCTCGCAATCCCGCGCCCGTCATCCGATCCAACGCCACGCCGGCGGCGGCGCGCACGGGCTCGCTCTTCTCGTCGAGAAATCCGATCAGCACGGTCACCGCGCGCGCGTCGCCCAGCAGCCCGAACGCATCGATCAGCGCCAGCCGCAGGGTGCGCGACGACAGGTGCCCGATGAGCAGCGCCAGATCCGCGGCCGCTCCGGCCAGGCCCAGCAACACGAGATCGCTCGCGCTCGGCTTGACGATCCGGATCCGATCGCGGCACTGGTCCAGCGCCATGCTCGAGCCGAGACGTACCAGATCGACCCGCTCCTGGTCCGATGGGCCTTCGGGCCGAGCGAACGCCGCCTGCTCCAGCGGCGGCCAGTCACCCGGCCCGCCCACCCGCACCATGGCCGCGAACGCCGCGCGGCGCACGCCGGGGTCGGGATCCTGCAGCAGCGGCCAGAGCGGCTGCGCCGCGATCGCGCGCCGATAGCCCAGCACGTCCGCGGCGGCGGCGCGCACCGGCGCGCGCTCGTGGGCGAGCAGCGGCACCAGACGCGCCGGCAGCTCGGGGTGCAGCGCGTGCCGGAACGCGAGGTTGATCGACCCGATCGCGTCGTCCGCACCGGCGGCCGCGAACCCGTCCAGCACCGCATCGAGCGCCCCGTCGAGATCGGGCAGCGACGCCAGGGCATACGCGGCGGCGAATACGTCGTCGGGATCGAACCGGGCCAGGTGCTCGGTCATGACCTCGATACCGTCGTCGCCGGAGAAGCGCAGCCCGTCCAGATGCGCCTCGAGGCGCTCGTCGGTCTCATCGTCGTCTGCCGCGGACTCCGCCGCGTCCAGACGCAGCCGCAGCATGAAGCCCAGCTCTTCCAGGTGCTCGGCGGCGAGGCGGCGTGGAATGGACAATGGGCGGGTCCTCACCCGGGCCAGGATGGATAGCCGTCGACGGGAATCGCCGGTGGCGCCCTGCGCAGCTCACTCGGCGTCATGTCGTGAGCGAAGACGACCTTGAGCCCCCGCCATTCGGCCAGTCGGAGAAAGGCCAGGCCCTCGACGCTGAGCACGTCGTCCCCCGGATCCAGCTCCGCCCCCTGCCCCTCCGTCAGGGTCGCGAAGGAATCGAGGTAGCTGGTGAGCCCTTTCTTGAAGACCTTGGGGTCCTTCTCCACGAGCCCGCGGCTGGCCACCACGAGATGCTCCAGCTGCGGAGCAGCGCTGCACTGGCTCTCGAACTCCGCCAGCGCCTCCTTCTCGTCGCTCGGGCGACAGGCGAGTGTTCTCAGCATCGTCGCGAAGGCAAAGGCTTCCCGGTCCTCCCCCTTGCGCCGGGCGGTGGGCATGAGGCGATCGAGGTCCTGGCACAAAGACGCGCTCCCGGCCGCGATCGCGCACACGAAGGGTGGGTAGAACGACGCCTCGACGTCCTCGGCGGCGACGTCCAGCTTCGCGTGAAATGCCTCGAGGAACGTTCGGTAGGTTTGAGCCTCGCGCGCCAGATCGGCGAAGAAGCGCGGGATGTCGCCGTCGACGAGGTAGCTCAGGACGCCTCTCGTGCGAAAGAAGCTGAGCAGCCCATGCAGACGCCGACCCAGGTTCTTGCACGATCGATAGGGGCGAGTGATCCGCGACGCCAGCACGTGCGTGATGCGATCGTCGACCATCTCCAGCGAGTCCTTCAGGCTGTCTAGGTCCATCTCTCAGCTCTCCTCCGCATCGGCCTCGCCGCACCATTTGTCGAATGCCGCGCCGAGGAGGATGAACTCCGCGTCGTCGAGCTCGAGCGTCCATTTGAGATCCAGCTTGTTGGTCGTCTTGTGGCCGGTCGCGGATCGAAAGACGTAGATCCCGGGAAAGACCGGGAGGCGGCTCGAACCAAACACGTTGAGGACGCGCTCGACGCCCTCGCGATCCTCGATGGCGTCGAGCATCGCGTTGGTCTCCTTCTTGATCGCCTTCTTCGTCGCGGCGTCGGCCTTGCGGACCCCGGCCGGGTTGCGCGCGGCCCGCTTCGCCCGGTCGTCGATCCATTTCCACGACATCTGTCGGACGCCCTTGTAGTAGTCCAGCCGTCCCCACGCCACGGCGTCGCTGGCGTGGCAACGGCTGGCCAGCCCCTCATCGCGCGTGAACTTGGACTCGCAAACCACGAACTTGTCGTCCTTCGCGAAGAAGCTGTCGATGCCCGAGTTCTCGCTGGGCATCGCGATCATCTTGCCGCCGATTTTTCGCCGAACGAAACAGAAGTACTTCGAGGCGACCTTGCGATAGTCGCGCGAGATATACCGCTGCTCGGCGCGCATGACGGCGTAGTGCTCGACCTGACTGTTCGAGAGCTTCTTCGCGTCGTCCCACACGTGCCAATCGACCTTGACCTCGCCGGTGCCGGAGTTGACCGAGATCTTCTTTGTCTCGAACGGCCGCTCGTCGCTGGCCAGGATTCGGTTGAACCGGTTCCAGCTCGACTCGAGGCGGTTCTTTTTGTCCAGGTAGCCCTGCCACGGCGCGCGAAGCTTGGACCATCCCACCTTGTGTTCCGACGACGACGCGCCCGCGCGGTTCTTGTACTTGATGGTGACCGGCTCGATTCCCGAACCTTTGAGATCCTTGAGATCACTCGCCATGGTCCCAGGCCACCTCCACTTCCTCGACCTCGGGATCCTTGGCATCGCCCGCCACGGTCACGATCGGCTGTTGCATGACCGGGAACGGCGGCGTGTTCTTGTCGTTGTGGAGCATGAGGTCGAACGCGCGCGGCACGTTCTTGCCCTCGACCTTGACGTCGAAGCTGTAGTTCACGAACTCGGCCTTGCCCTTGATCTTGTTGGACGCGACGCCCATCAGAGAGCCCGCCTCGTCGCCGGTGCTGGTCATGAAGTTCGAATCCTTGAGGCAGATCGGGTTGCCGTCGCAGGTGACCTTCTTGGCTGCCCTGCGCGGTGTCGCTGGACTTGGCGATGTTGGGATAGGGGATCGGGATCGGCGGCGCCGGAGGGGCCGGCGTCTTGCAGACGTCGGGGAACGCCATGCTGACGCCGTCGCTGCTGGCGTGGACCACCGAGAGGTTGTTGACGCCGACGGTGACGGGCATTGGGTTGCTCTCCTTTCTCGATTCTAGGTGGAAGGACGAGGGGCGGAAGGACGAAGGCTGAGCGCGCCTCGCAGGCCATCGTCTGAACCGGCAAAGACCAGCACCCGCGGAACGCGCGCGTATCCGCGCTGGAAGGCGCGCGCCGCCATGCACGCGGCGATCGCACCAGCCGCTGCTCCGGTGTCCCCGATGCAATCGGCGGGGTGCCAAAGCTTCCATCCGAGCCGCAGATGCGCGAGCACCCGAGGCGCGATCAAGCCAAGCTCGCGGGCGCGATAGGTCTCGCCGTTGAGGTCGCCGATCAAGAGCCCGGTGTCGGCGCCCCGATCGACCAGTCGGGCGAAGACGTCGTCGATGGCCTGACTGAGGCCGGTCGCCGGCGAGGCTTCATCACTCCAGACCGTGATCGGCTCGACGGCGCTGGCAGCACCATCGAGCACCGCCAGCACCTCGGCCCCGCGACGGCTCGCCTCGCGCTCGGGCTCGAGAGCGAAGAAGGCCGCGCCTTCGCCGGGAATCAAACCGTCGATGTGGTCCTCTGTCTTGAGACGCCGCTTATCCAGCAGATAAGCCAGCGTATCGGGCTCGAGCAACGAATCGATGCCGCCGACGATCGCGCGCGTGATCTCCCGGCGCGCGAGCGCATCGCGCGCCGCCATGGTGGCCTCGACGGCGCCGGCGTGACCGCGGGGAAAGACCCGCGTCGACGTCTCCAGCGACGGGACATCCAGCCATTCGGCGAACCGCCGCCCCAGCGACGTGGCGATGCGCGCGTCGACGCCCGGGCGGTCCAGCGCCGGCAGCGCCACGAACAGCCCCGTCGCCGCCAGCGCCTTCGCGTCGACCTTGGCGCCCGCGATCAGGTCGGCGAGCGCGCGCGCGCCGAGCTTGCTCCAGCGCCCGAGACCGAGCGTCCCATCGGTGACGCCAGACACCGGGCAACCGACGACCGGGTTGTCCTGGAACCATTCGTTCTCGACGGTGAAGTAGTCGAGCTCCTGCATCAGGCTCATGCCGGCGCGCAGCGAGGCGCACGACGACCTGGCGTCGAGCCCGACCGGCGTGACCATACCGATCGCGGTCACCGCCAGCGCGTCGCCCGATGCGGCGCTAGGCGGCACGATGGGCTGCCCCTCTCTCCGGCGCCGGGTTGCCGGCGACCGCCGGGGCGCCGAGCTGGGCCTTGATCCAGAGGAGCTGGTGCAACCGCTTGAAGATCGGCTGGCTCGCCCGCCATACCAGCTCCACGCGGTGGGCATCGGTGTCGATGGTCACCGTGTCCAGGGCCATGGCCAGCGCGTGCCGCGTCTGGTCCTTCATCATCACGATCAGCTCGGGTTGCTCGGACGGCAGCGCGAAGGCGAGCGCGCCGCGCGGCGACGCGTTGATGACCGAGACCGCCTCGCCGCCACGCAGGTAGCCGGGCGCGATCAGCTCCGGGTGCGCCGCGTTGAAGAAGCGCCGATCGAAGTCCTCGGGTAGCAGCGGCATACGCGCCTTCTCCCAGCGATCGTCGTAGGTCCCGGCGTAGCGTGCGCGCCACTGCCAATCGGGGCTGACGAACCCAAACGCCGCCGGCGGCGGGCGATCACCGGGCCCGCGGATGAGGTGCTTCGGATCCTCCAGGTTGGGCAGCGCCAGCGGATCGGTGCGGCGGGTGTCGCGCACCGCCAGCCCCGTCCCGACCGGATTGCGCGCTTCGCGCTCGTGGCGGCGCGGATCGGTCGGCGTCAGGTCGGCGCCGCCGAACGCCCGCTCGTAAGTCAGCGGCATGGTCGCGAATGGCCGGGGACCGATGATCTGATCGGAGCGCCCCGGCGTCACCCAGTGGCGGTCGCCGAAGACCCGCACGGTCTTGCCGATCGGACCGACGCGCAGGCTGACATCCAGCTGCGCCAACGGCCGGCCGCCCGGCGCGTGCGCGTGGCCGATGAGCGCGACGTCGGTCGCGGCCTTGAAGAAGTCAGCCTCGGGCGCGTGTTTGAGGCTGGTGCGCGCCGGGTCGCCATTGTAGACGCCGGCCGGCCGCAAGGGGGCCTGCTCCTCTTCGCGCAGCAGCGTGCCGGTGCCCTCGATGCGGTAGCTGGCCTTGACCACCAACACCAGCAGATCGCTGCCGCGTTCATCCGCCATCACCAGGGGCTGGGCGGTGAACGGCGTCAAGTTGATGAAGCCAAGGAACTCCACGGCCGGCGCTCCCCGCTCCTAGTTGATGCGGACCGCGCCGCCCTTGATCTTGTTCACGCCGGTCGAGCGCGACAGGAGGTTGGTCCCCTTGATCACCACCTGGCCGTCCTCGCGGATCAGGATATAGGCCTTCCCGCAGCGGAGCAGGATCTCGCGCCGCCCTTCGATGACCACCCGCTCGCCGTCGACCTGGGCCTCCTGAAGCGGCGCCGACGGATCGGCGACGAAATCGACCACGACGGGGCGCGCGGGATCGCCGCCGTCGAACACAACCAACACCTCGCGGCCGGCCTGGCTGCCGGCGAGCAACGCATCGCGGGACAGGCGGGCAGCGTGGCGCGCCGCCACCGGGCCACGGCCGCAATCGACCAGCCACTCACCCGGGCGACCGACCGTCAGCCGGCCGACGAACGAGGCCGCCGGCATCGGCGAAGAATCTTCAAGGACCTGTCGGCGCGCGGACGTCTTCGGGTTCCTCATCGCGTTCATCTCCTGGCTGTGCGCCGCCCCGCGCTGGGCGGTGCCGGCGGCGCATCAGAGTAGAACGGATGGGGTGGCTTTGTCTTCCTCCGTCGACATGCGCCCAGTTCGGGAGATCTGGCTTCCGGCCGCAAGTTCACTGCCGAACCGGCCGTTGCAGCGGACGAACGCCTGCGCCGGCCGCTCGGTCTTGGGCTGGTGCCGCGACGGCGCGGGCTGCGCCGGCACCCCCTCGTGGCCGTGCTGCTACGCTCACGGCGACCGTTTGGCGTTCGCCACTGAACGGCAAAACGCTGTCCAGAGGAGGTTCTGGACGTGAGAAACTACAATCCCTCTGTTGCACCTGACGCGGCGGCGTGGCTGGAAATGGATGAGGACGAACGCCTTGAAGTGGTTCGGGAGTACCACCGACGACGGCGCGTCAAGTTGCCCAACCTGGATGCGCATGCTCTGACCCATGCGGTGATCGAGAACCAACTGGCGGAAGGTCTTGTGCCGGCAGCGACCGCTCTCCGACGCCTTCTCGCTGAGGGCCTCGACCGGCACGAAGCGGTGCACGCGCTGGGCTCGGTCCTGATGGAGCACATCTGGAACCTCACGAACAAGCCGCGCGGCGACGGTGATCCCAACGCCCCATATCTCGCCGCGCTCGACAAGGTGACCGCAGCTTCCTGGCGGGCCTCTGGATAACCAGGCGTCGCAACGGACGTCCAGTTGGGTGACCCCCGGAATCCTAACGTCACACGTTACAATTCCGGGGTCAAAAAGCGATGGGCGAACCCGGGACGAACCCGCGGGTTCACGCACGGCCGGGCCTGACCCACCCACGCAAGACACCGTTTCCGGGTCGAGTCGGCCACCTCAGCCCCCTTGCGGGTGCGGCTGGCCGTGAGAGCATGGCCGCGATGCGATTGCTCGGACCGGGTGCGTGCGCGCTGATCTTCTTCGTTGCTCTCAGCCTCCCGACCGCCATGTTCGCCCGCGACGGCGACACCGTACGGGTGAGCATCGACGCGGGCACGGCCGGGCCCCGGATCGATCGCCACATCTTCGGTCAGTTCGCCGAGCATCTCGGTCGCGGGATCTACGAGGGGATCTGGGTCGGCGCCGATTCCAGCATCCCCAACACGCGCGGGATTCGCAACGACGTGGTCGCGGCGTTGAAGGCGATTCACGTGCCGAACGTGCGCTGGCCGGGCGGCTGCTTCGCCGACGAGTACCACTGGCGGAAAGGCATCGGGCCGGCCGACAAGCGTCCGCGCACGTTGAATCCGAACTGGGGCGGTGTGATCGAACCGAACACGTTCGGCACGCACGAGCTCATGGACTTCGTCGCGCAGATAGGCGCCGAGGCATACGTCTCCGTCAACGTCGGGTCAGGCACGCCGCAAGAAGCGGCGGACTGGCTGGAGTACATGACCACCGACCAGCCGTCGGCGTCCGGGGACGAGCGCAAGGCCAACGGGCACGCGGCGCCGTTCGGCGTGTCGTTTCTGGGTCTCGGCAACGAGAGCTGGGGCTGCGGCGGTTCGATGACGCCGGACTACTACGTGAGTCAGCTCAAGCTCTACGCGCGCTACGCGCGCAACTACAACGCCGCGCATCCGATGCTCAAGATCGCGGTCGGGCCCGACGGCGCGGACACGGCCTACACGGAAGCCGTGATGAAGGCCTGGCAGAACCGGGTCTGGAGCTGGAACATCGACGGCCTGTCACTGCACTCGTATACCGTCGGCAAGTGGCCGCCGTCGTACAAGTCAACCGGCTTCGGCGAGGCGGAGTACGCGTCCCTGGTGAAAGAGACGCTGCGCATGGAGACGCTGATCCGCGCGCACACCGCCGTCATGGACCGGTACGATCCCGACAAGAAGATCGCTCTGGTCGTCGACGAGTGGGGCGTGTGGCTGGCGCCGGCGCCGGGGACGAACCCGGGCTTTCTCGAGCAACAGAACAGCCAGCGCGACGCGGTGATCGCTGCGCTGAACATCAACACCTTCGCGCGTCACGCCGACCGCGTGCGCATGGCCAACATCGCGCAGATGGTGAACGTGCTGCAGGCCATGATCCTCACAGACAAACAGCGCCTGGTGCTGACGCCCACCTATCACGTGTATCGGATGTACGTGCCGTTCCAGGACGCGACGTCGGTCGCCGTCACCTTCGACGCCGGCTCGTACGCGAAGGGCGAGGCGTCCCTGCCTCGCGTGGACGCGATCTCGGCGAAGGACCACTCCGGCAAGCTCTGGCTGGCCGTCACCAACCTGGACGCGGTCCGCCCGGTGACCATCGAGCTCGCCGTGACGGGGGCCAGCGCGCCGGCGCATGCGCGCGGTGAGACGCTGGCGGCGCCGAAGGTCGACAGCGTCAACACCTTCGACAAGCCGACGACGGTGGCGCCGAAGGCGATCGTTGCCACCCGCAACTCCGCCGGCAGGCTCACGGTGACGCTGGCGCCCGCGTCCGTGACGGTGCTGGCGCTCGACTGAGCCGCGGCTCGGGGCCGCCTGACCCCGCCCTACCCGTTTCAACTGCGCTGAGATACGTTTTCACGGCAGACATGAGAACCATCACGTCGATAGTCGTCGCAGGGATCGCGGGCCTGTTTTTTCACACGGCGGCAACCGCCGCGGACCCTGGCCCACCGTGGAAGCCGCTATTCAACGGCAAGAATCTCAACGGATGGACCGTGCACTATGCGTCGAAGACCGCCGACGGTGCGCCGCCGCCAGCGAGCCTCTTCGAGGTGAAGAACGGCGAGATCCACGCCTATCCCACGCAAGCCGCGGGAACCCCCAGCCGAATGCGTATTTGCTGTCCGACGCTGACCTCAAGGACTACGTGGTCAGCCTCGAATACAAATGGGGCGAGAAGAAATTTGTCCCCCGTGTCGATCATCTGCGCGATGCAGGCTTCCTCTATCACGTTCATCGCGACAATCCGGCCAACTGGCCGGCGAGCTTCGAAGCGCAGATCCAGGAAGGCGACACCGGCGATTCGTGGGCGGTGTCCGCACAGGTGTCGACCTTCGTCGATCCGAAGACCGGACTCTATGCACCGCCCGAGAACGGCGGAGTGCCGGTCACCGTGGGCAAGAACGGTGACTTTCTGCGCACCCGCCACAGCCGCACCAACGAGTACCCTGGCTGGAACACGCTGGAGGTCATCGTGCGCGGCGATCGCGCCACGCACATCGTCAACGGCCTGGTGAACATGCGCGTCACCGATCTCAAGGGTTGGGACGCGGCCACCAACGGCTGGGTCAAGGTGGACCACGGCAAGGTCCTGCTGCAGGCAGAGTGCGCCGAGGTCTTCTATCGCAACATCAGAATGCGTGCGCTGACCAAGGACGACGACATGCCGCCGGATCCAAAGCTCACCGAGATCTGGTTCCCGGTTCCCGCCAAGGTCACGCCGGGTGCAACGATCGGCGCTGCTCCCTCGGATGCCATCGTGTTGTTCGACGGCAAGAGTCTCGACAGCTGGAAGAGCGCCAACACCGGCGCCGCTCCCGGGTGGAAGATCGACAAGGGCGAGATGGTGGTTGGGCCCGGCACCGGCGACATCCAGACCAAGGAAGTCTTCGGCGACGTGCAATTGCACGTGGAGTGGCGCGACCCGAGGCTGCCGCCAGACAAAGTGAATCAGGATCGCGGCAACAGCGGCATCTTCCTGCAGGACGCCTACGAAGTTCAGATCCTCGACAATTTCGACAACCCGACCTACGTCAACGGCATGGTGGGGTCGATCTACAAACAGTTCCCGCCGCTGGTCAATGCGACGTGGCCGGCCGAGACCTGGAATGTCTACGACATCATCTACACCGCGCCGCGGTTTGCGACCGACGGGTCGCTCACCTCACCGGCGCGGCTCACCGTATTGCTCAACGGGGTGCTGGTGCAGAACAACTCCTCGCTCAAGGGCGGCACCACGTTCATCGGTGCGCCGAGCTACCGGCCGCATGGCGACATGCCGCTGCGGCTGCAGGATCACGGGCATCTGGTGCGCTATCGCAACATCTGGCTGCGAAGACTCTAAATACGTACGCGCCCTAGAAGACGTCCAGCACGACCACCGTGTCCACGTCGTCGCGCATCGCGACCGGCAGAACCAGCGCGTTCTTGGCCGGGTCGTACTTCACCGGCCGCCGGTCGTCGAAGAGGGCCGCTCGCTTCACCTTGGCGTTGAGACCTGGAAGCGCGATCTCCTCGGGGCCCTGCTTGACGAGGAGATGAACGAACACCTTGCCCTTCTTCTGGGTGGTCACACCCCACGGTTGCGGCGCCACCGGACCACCGCGCGTGCCGTAGATCGAGGCGCCATAGCGCTTGGTCCAGACGCCGACGGCCTCGAGTTGCTTGACTGCCTCGGGCGGAAATTTTCCCGTCGGTTGCGGCCCGATGTTGAGCAACAAATTTGCGTTGCGGCCGGCGGCGCCCACCAGCAGCGTCACGATCTTCGGCGCCGTCTTGAAGTTCTTGTCTGACTTCTTGTAACCCCACGAGTCGTTGGTGGTCTCGCACATCTCGAGCGGCAGCGCGCCAACCTTGGCGTCGACGTTGAATCCGGCGGTGTTCTGTCCCGGCAGGTCCTTCTCGAACATCTGGAAGTCCTCGCCCTCGAACGGCAAGACGTGGTGGTTGTTGCCGATGAGGGCCTGCGGCTGGAGCTTGTGAATGAGATCGTAGGTCTGTCGCAGCCGCCAATCGATCTTGGTCGCCTTTGGATCGGGGCCGCCCCGCTTGACCTGCTGGTCCCACCACCCGTCGAACCAGATGCCGCCGATCTTCCCGTAGCGGCCGCCGAGCAACTCGGCCAGCTGAGCGTCCTGGTAGTCGAGATACTTGGCGAAATTTCCCGACTCGGGCCGGCCCGCGCTGTGCCCGGTCTCCCCGCGCGGAAAGTAGTCGGGGTGATGCCAGTCGAGCTGTGAGTGATAGAAGAAGAGCTCGATGCCCTGCTTGTGACACTCGTCGGCCAGCATCTTGAGCACGTCCTTCTTGTAGGGCGTGCGATCGACGATGTCCCAGTCGCTCACCTTCGAGTCCCACATCGCGAAGCCGTCGTGATGCTTGCTGGTGATGGTGATGTATTTCATACCGGCGACCTTGGCCAGCCTCACCCACTCCGCCGCATCGAACTCGGTGGGGTTGAACGACTCGGCGAAGCGCTCGTATTCGGGGATCGGGATCTTGAGCGCATCCATGATCCATTCGGCGATGCCCTTCACCTGCTGTCCCTTGTACTCGCCGCCCGGCACCGAATAGACGCCCCAGTGCAGGAAGAGGCCGAACTTGGCGTCCTGGAACTGCCGCCGCGCCGTCAGGTTATCCGGCGACGGCGCGTATGGCTTGGCCGGCTCGGCGCGGCTCTCCGCGGGTACGACGAAGGCCATCATCAGAGCGAGGGTCAGACGGGCTATGCGCGGCAAGTTGGGCTCCTTCGCGGGAAGTGCGGATAGTGCCACAACCCGGCAACCCACATTGTTCGACAGACCCCTTCCCCGGCAGACCCCTCCCAACTGCCAGCGTCGAACATCGACCTGGAGGGGTGTTCGGGCATAACCTGTTCAACGTGAGCGGGTATCGGGAGCCCTCGTGATGCGTCACAGAGTTACTGTTTTCTTGTTCGCGGGTCTCTGGGCTGTCGCTGGTTGCAACTCCGGAAGGACATTGAACGGGGATGGTTCGCGGGGAACTGACGCGGAAGGATCTGACACCTTCGGCCTGGACGCCGGACCAGACAAAGGCGTCGCCGGCAATGGGGATAGCGGCGCGGGCGGCCAGGTTACCGGTGCGGGTGGTGCGAACGCCGGCGGCACGGGCGGCGGCGCCGGCCACGGCGACGCAGGAACCGGCGGCGGCGCCATGGATGCTGGCGTGGTCGAAGCGGGCGACGCAGGCTCCGGTGGAGCGATCGACGCGCGCCCGGATCTCGCAACTACCGATACGGGAACCGACAGCTCGCCCCCCGTTGCCTTGAGCAGCACGGTGTCATCGCACGACTTCGGCCGCACGGAGGTCGGCGTCGCCGCGGGGGCCTTCCTCTGGTCGATCTTCAACGCCGGCGGTATGACGACGGGAGCGCTCACCGTCGACAACCCCGACCCGACGGAGGTAGCGGTCGACAATCCGTGTTCGACGAATCTCCCCGCGGGCGCCGGGTGCATCCTGGCCATTACGTTCAAGCCCGCTGCCGGCGGGCCGCGCACCGCGAGCCTGACGGTCAGCGCAACACCGGGAGGCTCGGTCACCCTGACGATGACCGCCACCGGTCAATATCGCCTGACGGTCACGACCACGGGCACCGGCACCGTGACATCCTCTCCCGCGGGGATCAACTGTGCTGCCTCCTGCTCGACCCTGGTCGACCCAGGCCCCATCACCCTGATGGCCCGCACGACGAACGGTTCGAGCTCTCGATTTTCCGGCTGGTCGGCGACCGACTGCGCGGGACCCTTTCGCGATTGTGTCGTCAACGTCAACGCGCCGCTGACGGTTTCAGCCCAATTCGTGCCGGTGACCGCAAATCTGATCTTCGTCACTGCGGCCACGTTCCCAGCCAACCTGGGCAGCGCGACCAGCTACGATGCCAAATGCAACCAGGCCGCGACTGCCGCTGGCGTCAACGACGCCACCGGAACCGCGTTCATCGCGACGACCTCGGACAACGTATCTTTGGCGAAGGGCCGACTGGAAACGACGGCGCGGGGCTGGGTTCGGATGGACGGGATGCCCTTCGCCGACAGTCAGTCATCGCTGTTCATCGAAAGCCAGGTGTTCAACAGCATTCGTTTCGACGAGACCGGGGCCCGGGTGAATGGCGCGATGGTCTTCACCGGGGCCGGCCCCGACGGAACCCTGAGCAACTTTAACTGCTCCAACTGGACGACCAACGTCGAAGCGGCGTCGGCCGCCAACACGGCAATGTTTGGCGCATCCGACGGTGGGCCAGCCAATTGGCTGACGGGTTACTCCGGCACCTGTAAGGTGAACCGCGCGCTGGCATGCATGGGAACAACGCGGACCGCCACGGTGGCGCCCATCATCACGGCAGGCAAGAAGATCTGGCAAACCTCCTCGTATACGATCGGGATGCAATCCCCGGACGCCAAGTGCCTCGCCGATCGACCGACCGGAGTGACCACGGCGATCGCCTTCGTCGCCTTGACCACCCGAGCCGCCGCTTCCGTCCTGACACCGAGCGCGGTCTACATCCGTCCGGATGGAACCCGGGTCGGAACCGGCACCCAGCTGGCGGCAGGGGGCCCGCTGGACAGCGGCATCTGGCAGGACTTCTCAGGAGTCTATTCGGCTCAAAACGTCTTGACCGGGAGCGCGGATCCGAACGCGGTCGGAACGGCCGATAGCACCTGCGCCGACTGGACCAGTCAAGCAGCAATGGGGCAATTTGGCTGGAGTCCCTACGACGGTTCGGGCATCTGGTGGAGCTTTGGACCAACGTCGTGCACCAGCGTGGGGTTCTTCCCGCTCTATTGCGTCGAGCCCTGATCGACTGTAAACGACGTTGGCGGAGTCTCCCAATGACGAAGGAAACCGACGAGCAAAGCACGGATTGGATGGAGGAGCTCGAGGAGCGTCTTGACGAAGACTACGAGCTCGAGCTCGGCGACACCCTGGTGTCCAAAGAGGTCGCCGAGCTCTACAAGCGAAAGGACGGGGCCACGCTCGAACGCCGGGACTACTTCCGCAACCTGCTCGGGTTACAGCGCGAGCTCATCAAGCTTCAGACCTGGACGGCGCAAACGGGCGCGAAGATCGTCGTGCTCTTCGAAGGCCGCGATTCCGCCGGCAAGGGTGGCGCGATCAAGCGCATCACCCAGCGCCTCAATCCGCGCGTGTGCCGGGTCGTCGCGCTGCCCGCGCCGACCGAGCGCGAGCGCACGCAGTGGTATTTTCAGCGCTACGTGGCGCACCTGCCCGCGGCCGGCGAGATCGTGCTGTTCGATCGCTCCTGGTACAACCGCGCCGGCGTCGAGCGCGTGATGGGCTTTGCGTCGCCCACGGAGGTCGAGCAGTTTTTCAAGGACGTTCCCGAGTTCGAGCGCCTGCTCGTCGGCTCCGGCATCGTCTTGCTGAAATACTGGTTCTCGATTTCTGACGAAGAGCAGCAGCTGCGCTTTCTCGTACGCATTCATGATCCCATGAAGCAGTGGAAGCTCAGCCCCATGGATCTCCAGTCGCGCGTGCGTTGGGAAGCCTATACGGCCGCCAAGGAGGAGATGCTCAAGCGGACCAACACGCCCCACGCTCGATGGTACGTCGTCGAGGGCAACGACAAGCGCCGCGCGCGCCTCAACTGCATCGCCCACCTGCTGACGCAGATCCCGTACACGGAGGTGCCGCAGAGCGAAATCGCGCTTCCCGAGCGCGTGTTCGACCCTGACTACGAGCGTCACGCGCTCCCGCCGGACTTCTTCGTGCCACGGGTCTACGGCTAAACATCGGCGCGCGCCACCCGCGCCCGGAGGTGCTGGCTGGCGCGAGTCCTACCTGCTCTGGAGATGCAGCGAGAACGTCTCGGTATCCGAGTCGGTCTGGACCCTGCCACGGGCGTCCTTTCCCTTGCACGTGCACAGCCCGGCGTCGGTGGCTCCGCAGAGCTCCGCGCCCGGCGGGAGGGCACGGCGCGCGCTGGTCCGCTGCGAGCACGTTTCGAAACAGCGCAGACCGCCGCCGACGTGCGGCCGGTCACCGCGCGAACGCGGAATGTGCCGGGCCGGATCGCGACTCAGGAACTTCTGCTCAAAAAAATTGGGCCTTGGCTGACAGTCGGCCGCAAAAGAGTCGTTGACGGCGAGCGCCTTCAGCGCGCAAAAAGAAGCACCAATCTTGTGGTCACCATGTTCCGAGCTCCGTTCGACGCGTTTCCGTCTTCGGCGTGGGGAGACTCCTATGAAAATTGAATCCTTAGCTTGGTCTTTGATCGGGAAGCGTCACTTCAGTGCGGCCTTCGCCATCGCCGTCGTCGCGCTGACCGGCGGCTGCACGTTCAAGCTGGACCGGCCACCGGTCGACGCTGCGCTGAACGTCGAGGTCGACGCTGCGCCCGACATCCACTTCCGCGATGCGCTGCCGACACCTGACCGTCCGCCCTGCACGCCCACGGTGGTCGAC
This sequence comes from uncultured Pseudomonadota bacterium, assembly GCA_963778795.1. Taxonomy (GTDB): domain Bacteria; phylum Myxococcota_A; class Polyangia; order Fen-1088; family Fen-1088; genus DASRQZ01. Next base: position 90,274 of record CAVZVU010000003.1, read on the forward strand.
TGCAATCCAGCGGGCGGCCAGTACTGCGGCGACATCGGCGACGGCTGTGACGGCGTCATCCACTGCCCCGACTGCCAGGCGCCCGACACTTGCGGCGGCACCGGAACGCCCGGCCTGTGCGGGACGCCGGGCTGCATGCCGCGGGTCGACCGCCTGCACCGGCGCCGGCGTCACCTACTGTGGAACCATCGGTGACGGTTGCGGGCACTCGATCTCCTGCGGTGACAGCTGTGTCGCGCCGGAGATCTGCGGCGGCAACGGCGTCCCCAACGTCTGTGGCGACCCGAATTGCGTGCCCCACACCTGCTCGGTCCAGGGCGGGCAGTATTGCGGCGCGATCGGCGACGGCTGTGGCCACAACCTGGCGTGCGGCGACTGCCCGACCGGGCTGGCCTGCGACGCGACGAGCCACGTGTGCGTCGTTCCCGGCTGCACGCCGACGCTGACCAGCTGCTCGGTGACCGGCGCCAACTATTGCGGCGTGGTTGGTGACGGTTGCAGCGGATCGATGGACTGCGGCACTTCTTGTCCGGCCGGCACTGCCTGCGGCGCCAACGTCGCCGGCATCTGCGGCAAGCCCAACTGCACGCCGATGTCGTGCACGTTCCAGGGCGGCCAGTACTGCGGAACCATCGGTGACGGCTGCGATAAATCGCTGGATTGCGGCGCCTGCCCCACCGGCACCTTCTGCGACGCGACCAAGCACATCTGCTTGCCGCCCGGATGCTCCCCGACCGTCACCAGCTGCTCGGTTCCGGGCGCGACCTACTGTGGCGTGATCGGGGACGGCTGCGGAGGACCGGTCGATTGCGGCACCGGGTGCCCCACCGGCACCACCTGTGGCGCCAACCTGGCCAACATCTGCGGTCAGCCCAACTGCGTGAAGGCATCCTGCACACCGCCGGGTGGTCGCTACTGCGGCCTGATCGGCGACGGCTGCGACGCCCAGATGGACTGCGGTGACTGCCCCACCGGCCAGGTTTGCGGCGGCGGCGGCATTCCCCACGTCTGCGGCGTGCTCGGGTGCACGCCCAACCGGACCTGCTCCCTGCCGGGCGGGCAATACTGCGGGCTGATCGGCGACGGCTGCGGCGGCGCCGTGGATTGCGGCAACAGCTGCCCGACCGGTCAGACCTGCGGCGGCGCCGGCATCGCCAACGCATGCGGAGCGCCCACCTGCCCCGGCGCGACCTGCACCCCGACCGGGGGCCAGTACTGCGGCATCATTGGCAATGGCTGCGGCGGCTCGCTCAACTGCGCCGCGGTCTGCCCGGCCGGTCAGACCTGCGGCGGCACCGGCGTCGCCAACCTCTGCGGTGGTGGCACCTGCACGCCGCTCGCGCCGGCGGCCTGCGTCTTCAACGGCGGCCACTACTGCGGTCCGATCGGTGACGGGTGCGGCGGCTCGATCACTTGCCCGGTCTGCGCGTCGCCGCAGTCGTGCGGCGGACGCGGCGTCTCGTACCTGTGCGGCGATCCGGCCTGCGTCCCCGGCAGCTGCACGCCGCAGGCAGGCGTGCAGTACTGCGGCACGATCGGCGACGGCTGCGGCGGCTCGATGAACTGCGGCACCCCCTGCCCCAACGGTCAGACCTGCGGCGGCGCGGGTCCCAACATCTGTGGGGTCAACAAGCCATGCATCAACCTCTGCCCGCTGCAGCAGACCTGCCCCAACGGCGGCACGACCAGCATCAGCGGCATCGTCTTCGCGCCGACGCCGGCGGCGCGCTTCGGCCAGCCCGATCCGCTCTACAACGCGGTGGTCTACATCCCCAACGGCACGGTGACCGCTTTCTCGCGCGGCGTCGCCTGCGACCAGTGCGGCTCCGACCTCACGGGCGATCCGCTGGTCACGACGACCAGCGGACCCGACGGCAGGTTCAGGCTGACCAACGTCCCGGTCGGCAACAACATCCCGGTGGTCATCCAGCTCGGACGCTGGCGGCGGCAGATCTCGATCAACACGCTCCCCTGCGTCGACAATCCGCTGACGCCCGACCAGACGCGCCTGCCGCGCAGCAAGGCCGAGGGCGACATCCCGCAGATGGCCTTCGTCACCGGCAACGTCGACGCGCTGGAGTGCGTGCTGCGCAAGATCGGCATCGACGACAGCGAGTTCACCGACCCGACCGGCACCGGGCGCGTGCACGTCTACCCGGCAACGGGTCGAGGCTGGGCAACAACACGTCGTGGACGACGCTGACCACGTCGTCGCCGACGGTGCCCGCGCCGGCCGGAATGCCGCCGACGCTGGCCAACTACGATCTCTTGTTGTTGCCCTGCTGGGGCGTCCGCCCGCCGATGGACTCGAACGGCGACGAACAACCCGCCGGTGGCCAATCAGGCGAACGTCGTCGCCTACACCAACGCGGGCGGCCGCGTCTTCGCGACCCACTACAGCTACGCGTGGCTGTACCAGCAGCCGGTCTTCGATACGACCGCGAACTGGACCAACGTCTTCCAAACCAATCCGCCCGATCCGCTGACCGGCATCATCGATCAGACGTTCCCCAAGGGCGTGGCCTTCGCGCAGTGGCTGGTCGGCGTCGGTGCCGGGACCGTCGTCAACAACCAGACGCAGATCCAGATCAATGCAGCCGCGCCACGATCTCGACACGCTGGTGCCGCCGTCGCAGCGCTGGATCTTCTCGACCAACCCCGACGACCGTTCAGCACTACACGTTCAACACGCCGGTCGGCACCCCCGAGGCGATGCAGTGCGGGCGCGTGCTGTTCAGCGACTTCCACGTCGCGAACTCGGCGAACCAGAACATCACCTTCCCGACCGAGTGCGGGGCCGACACCCCGCTGACGCCGCAGGAGAAGGTGCTGGAGTTCATGCTCTTCGACGTCACCAACTGCGTGCAGCCGGACAACAAGCCGCCGCCGCCGCCGTTGGTTCCGCCAAACGCACCGCCGCCGACCGCGCCACCGCCACCACCGCCGCCGCCGCCGCCAGCGCCGCCGCCGCCTCCCCCTGCGCCGCCGCCGCCCCCGTCTGCGCCGCCCCCGCCACCGCCCCCGCCGCCCCCGCCACCGGGATCGACGCCGCCACCACCGCCACCGCCTCCCCCGCGAGTGCCGCCGCCGTCCTCGCCGCCACCGCCGGTACCGCCACCACCGCCACCACCGCCACCACCGCCGATCGTTCCTTGATCTTGCCCTGATCGCGGTCCGGCTGGCTCAGGAGCGGTCGGTCACGGAACCAGCTCGACGCACTGCAAAGAGCCATCGGTCTGGGGCATGCACATATGGCTCGGCGGGCACAGCGTCGCAGCCGCGCACGCGCAGGTGGCGGTACCACCGCAAGCCCCCGGGATCGGCATGCACGCGTAAGTCAGGTCCTGAATGCAAAGGGTACCGACACCCAAGAGGTGCGTCCCTGCCGGGCAGACGCCGGCGTCGGCCAACCTGACGGCGCCGCCCTGGATCCCGGTGCCGACACAGACCGAGCCAGCGCCGCACGCCGGACTGCAGGTCATCAAACCGCCGTCCACGCTCCCGCCGTCATTGCCGGTGCTGCCGCCCGTGCCGGTGTGGCCGCCCGTGCCGGTGTGGCCGCCCGTACCGGTGCTGCCGCCCGTACCGTTGCCGCCGCCCGTACCGAGGCTGCCGCCCGTACCGCTCAGGCCACCCCCAGCCCCACCAACCCCGCCTTTGGAATCCGAGCTGCATCCGCTTCCCAGGCCGATCCCGAGCGTCACCAGGGCCATCGCCAGCATCAGATGAATTCGCATGCGCGGGACATACAGCAACTTCGAGACCAAAAGAAGCCCGCGCGAAAATCCCGAACGCGGCGGGGAGGGGCCCTCAGAAACCTGAGGAGCGACGCCCTCCACCTGACAAGCCCGCCTTTGGTCGGTCGCTCGCGGCTAATTCCGAGGTTCCCCCTCGCCCCTTCAGCGATCACTCGCCGGTCGGCGTCACGGGGAGCAAGAGCTTGAGCGGATCGGGCGGGGCCGCCAGATGCGCGGGCGCCGGTGTCAACAACGGCGCTTCCTGCGACGTCGGCTCGGGCCCGGCGCCCGCCACGTCGCGGTGGCCGGGGCGCGGCGGAGGACCCAGGTTCCCGACCGCGATGTCCGGATACCAGTGGTTGCCGACCGCCAGGACATGCGGCTCGAGCACGTTCTGACATCCGAACGAGCTGTTGCCGCGCAGAAGGTTGCGCCCGCGCCGCGCCGTCTCGGGCAGCGTGAACCCGCGCCCGCAACGAATGGCCACGCTGTCCTCGATGGAGAGCGCACCCAGGTTGTGGTTCTGATCGAAGCCGTTCAGCGGATTCTCGATGGCGACGCAGCGACGAACCTGGTGCGCGGCATCGATGTAGTTGCCCCCCAGCTTGAACCCGTTGCCATCACCTTGAAAGTCCGCGACTCCCCAGATGTTGTAGCCGTTGCGAAACGAGACACTGTCCTCGATCACGATCGGGTACGGCGCCATCCAGAGATCGAATCCATCGTCGGCGTTCTGGTACGACCGGCACCCGCGAAACACATTGCCCGGCCCCACGGCGTGCTTGGCCGCGAACCCGTCCGCGTTCTCCCCCGAGGTCTCGGGATCGAAGTTTCGGTACGAGTCGCAGTCCGAGATGAGGTTGTAGCTGGCGTGCGCGTCCAGCTGGATGCCGGTGTTGCGGTTCTCGCGCGCCACACAGCGGTGGACAATGTTGTGGCTGCCGGTGATGAAGATGCCGAAGCTGCCGGCGTGGGCCACCTCGATGCCCACGAGCTGCCAGTAGTCACCGCTGAGCTCCAATCCCCGGGACCCCTTCTCGTCTTCCGGTTGCTCGGCGAAGTCGAGCACCGGCCGATCCAGCTCGGCCGCCTCGACGCGCACGGGCTGCTTCTCCGTCCCGCTGGCGCCCAGGTGAATGGTGCGCGCCTCGCGGTAGGTCCCAGCCGCGACGCGTATCACATCGCCCGCCCGAGCCTGCGACGCCGCCTCGCCCAGACTGGCCAGCGGCGCTTGATCCGTGCCGGCGGCGCCGCGCTTGCCGGTCGTCGAGACGTACCAGACCCGCCCCGCCGGTCCCGGCGGCGCCGGCGTCGCGCCCAGCGTGAGCACCAACAATGACGCAGCGAAGAACAGACGAGCGTACGTCACTCGCACCTCCGGAACGGCTACGTCTGGTTCGCCAGAGCCAACCTCATCGGCCGGAGCGCCCCTTGGCTGCGGTCGGTCAGTGCTTGGCCACGGTGAAGACGGTGTAATAGGGGCCGCCAGCCGAAACGGTGATCGCGCTGGTGGCGTACACCGCACAATCGACCTGGTCCCCGACTTTGAGGCTCACCAGTGTGGCGGCGTTCGGCACCTGGTACCCCGCAGCGACGCTGTCGCCGCCGCCCTCCTGAACGGTTGCGCCGTTGACTTGAATCTGCACGACGGTGTACACGCCCAGCCCGGTCGTCGGAATGGTGGCGTTGCAGGTTATCGAGTAGTAACCACCGGCCTTGGCGGTGAAGAGATCGGTTGCGGTATCAAATTCCTGGCCGACGTCAAACTCCACTCCGTCACGCGAATAGTCGAGCCGGGTCGACGCCGCGGGCACGTTCTGATTCGCGGTCAGGTGCACCCGAAGCAGACCGGTCTGCGGCGCTTCCAGCGCGTTGAGGCGCGTATCGAGCGCGGCGAAGTTCCCGTTGACCTGGGCGGAGGAGATCACGGTGTTCGGTGAGAAGACGTTGGGGACCGCCGCGATCGCGACCAGCGGTGCGGTGATGAGCACGGTGAGGATCCACCATTTGTGCCTGGAAAATTTGGTCATCGGTCGTCTCCGTTTCGTGGCGCGCTGATCAGCTCCACTGAGCGTTGTCCCAATTGTCGACGTCCCACTTGGCCCCGCTGGTGCCGGCGCCGCCATCTGGCGGTGTGACTCTGTCGACACCACCGTCACCCGGCGCGCCGCCGGTTCCGCCGGAACCTCCGTCGGTGGACGTTGCCCCCCCGGTACCGGTCGCGCCGCCCACACCGCTGGCGCCGCCGGTTCCGCCGTCGGACTTGGTAGCGACGCTGCCGCATCCGGAGATCGCCAGCACCAGCGCGATCCCCGTGAGACATGCGCTCCAACCCAGACGGCGTGCACGCGGGGAACGAGTCAGCAGGGGCATGGACAGGCGAGCCACGACCTTAATAGCAGACCCGATGGCTGTCAACGCGGCGACCTGAGCCCTCCGAGGTTGACGCTCTCGCGACGGCGTCTCGGCACCCTCAACGCGCGGGCGCGACCCCCTGAAGCACCGGTACCCCCGCGAGCGAGACCACCAGGATCCGCGGGCCGGCGGCCTCGTCGAGGAACACGAAGTCGATCGGCACGCCGCCACCGGGCGAGTCGAGCACACCGCGCGCCTCGAGCGTCGTCGCCGCGCCTGCGCTCTGCTGGCGGAGCTGGCGCAAGGTGACCCCGCGCGCCCCCGCGAGGATCGGCGACGCCCGGCAGCTATTCGCGAACGCCTCGACCGTCACCGCGCGCTGGTAAGGCGCCGCGAGCAGCGCGTACGCCTGGGCGAACCGCCCCGCGCCGATGTCGACAATGAACGGCGCCGCGACAGCCGCCGCGCGATCGAGCCGCGAGGTCATTCGCTTGTCGTTCTCGGTCGTCCGCACGTCCATCGCCAGGCTCGCCGCCGCCGCCTCGGCCTTGGCCTTGTCGACCTGGCGCCCGACATAGGTCGAGATCCCGATCGCGAAGAGCCCGGCCGCCACGAACGACAGCACCACCCAGCGCATCGGATTGGATTCGCCCATTGCTGCGATTGTAAGTCAGAACGGGAACTGCCCATCGTTTTGCGCTACGCGCGCCCGCCACACCGCGAGCTCCTCGGACAGCAGCTTGGTCGGCCAGGCGCCGTACCAGTCGTAGCCGGTGCGACGCTCGCGCGCGATCTGGTCATAGGTCGCGACGCGCTTGCCGTCGCGGTTCGCCAGCACGACCGAGTTGTCGGCGAGATCGTAAAAGCGCGCCCACAACGGTGGCGCGGTTGGGTCCTCCACCAGTCGGCGGTCGGTCGTCGACTGGTGATACTTGTACCGAACTGGTTCGGCGGGGAACGTCTCGAGGCGCAGGCCGGTCAGCTTCGATCGCTCCAGCCACGCGGCGGCCCCCTCGATGGCGCGCGTCACCGCCAGCGACGGAGACGCGATCCCGATCAGGTAGCGCACCACGCCGGTCGTCTCCCAGGCGACGATGGCTGGCAGCTCGTAAGATCGGCCGAGCGCGGGCTGCAACGTGTGACTGTCGTACTGCCCGGCCCAACCAGCCAGCTGGCCGGCTTGCACGACTTGCAGCCGCAGCAAGCAGGCATCGCCCCGAGTGACCGCCGCGCGCGCATGCAGCCGCAGATCGGCGGCGACGAAGGTGAACGGCGATGTACCGGACCCGACCCGCCTCAGCACGGTGAGCACACCGGACGTCACGTCGTCGGCAATGGTGATGTGAGCGTGGTAAGGCTCGCGGCCGGGCACGGTGTGGGGCCACCCTCCGCAGGTCGAATTCTGGTGGGCGAGCATGACCTCGATGCCACGCGAGGCCGCGTCGCGGTAGCGGGGGTCGGGCGTCTGGGCGTACACGGCGGCCAGGTATTCGACCTGCGAGTAGATGTTGCGGTTGTCGAAGCTGATCTCGGGGTTGGCCTTGTCGGCGGCGAGCCGCGCGCGCTCGGCGGCGTCCAGGATACGCGTCGGATCCTGGTTCTCGATCCAGCCGCCGTTTGCCCGTTGATGAAGCAGCAGGTTGTCGGCGATCTCCACGATCTGCTCTGGCGCGTACTTCGCGTAGGCCGCGCCGTTGCGGTTGCGGTAGTGGTGGATGCCGTCAGCAAGCCCTTCGAGCGAGACCGCGGTCATTCGCGGTGCGGGCGCGGGCGGGGCCGGTGCGGGCGCGGGTGCGGGCGCGGGTGCGGGGATGACGGCGCACCCGGCGACCACCACGACCGCCAGCAGGCGGACAAGCATCGCGCCAGGCTACCCCAAATTACCTAACGCCCGGGATGTCGGACCGCGGGGCGCGTGCACATGGTCGCACGGTCCGGTCTGCGAACCGGTCTGAAGGATCGATCGTGACCAGCTCACGGGCACCGTGCGTCGTTTAGAGTCCACGTTCGCCCTCGCGGCCGTCGTCGCCACGCTGCTGCCCGCGGTCCGTGCGGCGGCCTTCGCGCTCGAGGGCCACGAGATCATCGAGGCGACCGCCTACAAGCGGCTGCTGGCCACCGATGCGGTCGCCGGGACCTCGCCGGTCGTCTCGGGGCGCACCCTGCTGGCCTCGCTGATGATGACCGGCGTCCTGCTCCAGCCGCCCTGCTTCGATCCGACCCGCCCGACCGGCGACTGCGGTGCGATCGAGCGGCTGGAGCTGCCGCTTGGCTACTGGCCGGTGCTCGGCTCGGGGACGCCCGACCTGGTGATCGATCGCCAGATCGGCCAGCACGGGCAGTGCCAGCACTTCATGGCCCCGACCGCCGACGGGCTGACGCCGATCGACCCGCGTCTGGGCGTCCCCAGCGCGCTGGCGAACGACGCCTATCTCCGGTGCGTGCGCGTCGCCGGCATCGTGTTCGACGGAACATTGCGCGACCCATATCTGGCGCGCCAGCGGATGGCCGGGACCTACGTATTGATGCACGCGCTCGAGGATTCGTTCTCGGCCGCGCACGTCGATCGCGACGCGGAGTTCAAGATCGTGCACATGCTGTCGTGGACGTTGATCGACTGGCCAAGCTACTTCCTGCATGGTCACGGACGATTCCCCAGCGCCTTCCACCACGGCATCAGCGACCCGCGCGACCACGACTACTTGCAATGGAAGCTGACGACGCCCGATGGTCGATCCTGCGGTTCGTTCGGTCACCCCTACGCCGTGCCCGAGAGCTGCTTGACCCCGCGCGCGAAGGCGGCGACCGCGGCGATCGTGGCGTATCTGGTCGCGCTCTACGATCTGCGCGCGCGCGCGGCGCGCGAGGGGCGGACCGCCTCGCTGTTTGCGACCAGCGACGACGCGCGGCGCGTGTGGCGCAGCTATCTCGACGACCACCTTCCCAGCGTCGCCGCCACGCCCGAGCTGCCGGCGGCGCCGCAGGACCCGCGGCCGCGGCCGGATGTCTTCCTGGGGCTGCAAGTCATCCTGGACAGGGGCACCTGGGGCCTGGGGATCTGGTACGGCAAGCTGTTCTTCGCGCGCGCGGTGCTGCCGTTCGCGCTCGGGCTGGTGACCAACGTGAGCTACGTGCGCAGCGACGACGTCCGTACCTTGCGGGGGGGATTCAACATCAACCTGATGCTGCCGCTGGTCCGGCGGGTCACGATCGGCGCCGCGCCGCTCGGCGTGCGGCTGGTGTGCGACACCCATGTGGAGGGCTGTTCAGTTGAAGCCATTGCCACCGCGGGCCTGGTGTTGATCCCGCTCGGCACCTCCACCTGGATCGCCCTTCAGGGGCCGCAGTATTCCTGGACCGCCCGCACCTGGATCGATCGGTGGGGCGGGCTGGCGGTCGGGTGGTCACACGAGCGGGCGTATCGCCCTGAGCCGACCGACCCCGACGCCGTCGCGCGCTGGGACCCGCCCCGCCCCGATGAGGTGCGCAGCTACCGCATGGTCCACTCGACGCGCGCGATCTTTCTCTCGGCGACGATGGAGTCGCGCCCCGGCAATGAGTTCATCGGCGCCGGGCTCGACTGGCGCTGGGACCGCGATCGCTGGAATCGGCGGAGCGGCATTTGCCCCGGCGTGCAGGGCGAGGTGTACGAGGGGGCGTTTGACCAGACCACGACTCACGGCGGAAGCGGCATCGCCCTCGCGCCGACCGTGCGGGCCTACCTGGCGGCGGATCGGCTAGCGGTGGTGGCGACGCCGGCGCTGTTCCGGTTCGGGGCGCTGGGCGATGGCGTGATCGGGGCTGACGTCGCGGCCCGCGCCGGCGTCGCCCTGGAGATCGGTCAGCTCGAGCTCAGCGTCGACTCGCCGCCCCTCTCCTACGTCTCGCGCGACCGCTGGCACACCCTCCCGTTCTCCGTGCGCCTGGCGGCGCTGCTGGATTGACTCGGGATCAACACCCAACCCCGGCTGATGTTAGCATTCGTTCCATCCGACTCGAGGCCGCGCTTGCATCGTCGTTGCTCATCTGCTCCGGTGTTCTCGACGCCTGCAACCAAAGCTCGCTTGACCCAATGATGTCTGGCAGTGGCGGCGCGACGGGAGGAGGCGCTGGAGGGAGTGGAGGGGTGGTCGACGCTGGAGACGACCTGACGGTGCCCGGCGATCCCACGGCCGATCCGAATTGCAGCGTGTCCCCCGCGTCGTATCAGGCCTACACCACCGAGGCCGACCTCGAGAGTTTGCTCGTCCGGCGCTGGAAGAGGTGCATCGCGCCACAACTCATGGGCGAGGACGTTGGCGTCGAGTTCACCGCCGACGGACACTACTACCCGTTGACGAATGGCCCGGGTGGGTCGGTCGTGCGGCGCACCGGCGTCGACTACGAGGGCACCTGGAAGTACTTTCCGGTGGGCTCGACCGATCCCTTCTTCGGCGGAACGACGACCCGCGCCGAAATGCTCCTCGGCGCCGTGCTGACTGATGCGCCGACCTTCACGAACGATCCGAGGCAACTCCGCATCTTGTTTTCGCCGGTGTTGAGCAAGTATCTGCCGCTCGATCCCTGACGCTGTACCGATCAGCTTACCCGCCGGCGCGCGCGGGGCCCGGTTGGGTTGGGGCCCCTGCTAGGTTGACTTTCGATCCGCGCCCACGACCGCCGTTTCGAGACTAGTTTTGAAGTGTGACCCGCCTTGATCTCATGGATGACGAAGCTCGTGAGCTGAGCGGCGCCCTGGAGCGGCACCTTCACGGACTACGGGTGGAGCTGGCCGACACGGATGACCGCGAGTTCAGGGCCGATCTCCGCGCGCAGATGACCCGGCTCGAACGCGTCGCCGCTCGTCTCGACGACGAGCTGGCGCCGGCCAAGGCCGAGTCGCCCTCGCTGACGAACGGATAAGCCAAGCCCGCGAGCGCGCGACGTACCGGCAGCGGCCGGGCAGGCCGGTTTCTGCCGCGCCGGTCTGCCTTCAGCCTTGCGCGACCCAAGCTCATTCACCGGGGCGCCGCAAGTAGCGCCGGAAGAGCCATGAGGCAGCAGCGTAGGCTTCCGTTACATGAGCACGAACCAGATTGCCGGCGACCCGATCGTGAAAGAGCTAGACAGGGCGATCTTTGCGTTCCTTTTGGTCAAGCGCCGATACCCGGTACTGCTCGGTACGGCCGCGGCGATGGAGCAACTTCGAAAGCGGAGAGACATTCGGCCGGTTCCGAATCACGCCGCGATTCAACTCATGCGCGACTCGTTCGACATGCTCGTGATAGACCTCTACTCGATTCGAGAGAGCCTGACGAAGGACGGCCTCTTCGGGCTGCTACGAAAGTCACCGGACCGGCTGTCGCCTACTCTATCAACAGCGGTTGATCCGTACCTCGCCAGATTGGTGACGTCCAGCGTTCTGAAGGCGGCCAAGCGGCTGAACGGGACCGATCAAGCTGCGACGGCGGCGACAGTACAAGACCTCTGCAATCGATTCAGGCGAGACACTGCGCCTCTGGATGCAGATCGCAATCGCGTCCGTGCGCACCGCTACCAACAAAAGACCGATACGTCGAAGCTCTTTATCGTCCTCCCCAACCTCCAAGGGCAGATCGACATCGTCCGAAGGTACCTGTCGGATCTGTACCTCGTCATTACGCACAACGGGCACTCGATGGACCTCGCTCAGGTATCTGGGAATCTCGCCGAGGACATGGCCGACATCATCGTCCACGGCTCGATTAACGAGGCCGTGAACTACTACGGCGTGACCAGACAGACGAGCGCAAACCCGACGCCCTGGTACTGGCACGCGCGCAGCGATACGCTGAAGAAGCGAGCGCCGCGTCGGGCAAAGCATCCCAGGAATCGCACATCAGGATCCAAGTCTGCGTAACGCCTCGCCGTAGCCCGTCCTGACGGGGGTAGCGAGGCATTACGATACGTCGTCTTGGCTTGGCGCACGCGCCGGGGGCCATCGTTGTCGCCGGTTCGTCGTCCACTACACGCTGAAACACGCGAGCTGGCTCCACCTCCGACGATCAGTCCTTCAAGAGGTCCGCGTACCGGCCGTGCCCCCGCGCAACCATGACGTTGACCAGCTCGCGGGCCTCCTTTTCGGCCGCGGGATCTCCGGATTCGAGAGTCGCCGCCAAGACGGCCGTTGCCTCGCGGGACCACATGGTGAACCCGCCGCGATCTTCCTGCGATTGGGCGATTGCGGCCACGCACCTAACGGCCTCGAGCGGATGCGTTTCGACGGCCTTGTCGAGAAACTCCAGGACGATGGAAGCCGGGTCGATCGCGCCGGCCAGCTCGAGGACTGTCGCGACCTGAGCGATTCGCCAGTCGGGCTCGAGGCGCGGGGCCTTGGCCCACCATCCGAACGAGGCGAGCTCGCGGGCGTGGCTCGCAGGCGCCTTTCGGACTTCTGCGAGGCGGTGCTCCCACAGGTCCTTGGCCCGCGAGGCCATCTCCGCTGTGGCCGGACTCTGAGGCGATCCAACCAGGACGCGACCAACGAAGTCGATGGCGGACGCTCTCACGGCCGAGGGGACAGTCTCGAAGAAATGGCGCACGAAGCCGCCCAGCTCCAGCCCGATCTTGCGGTGAAGGTAGAGCAACATGACGTGGGCCACGAGGTGGTCGACGTGGTCGGGAAACTCCTGGTCGAGGCTGGTGGCGCCGGCAAGCGCGTCGACAGCGTGCCGATATTCCTGCTGCAGGACGTCCCAGAGGGGCCCGCTCGCGCTGTTGGTGAGCGCGGCTTCCCAGAGGGCCGCGCGCAGCGCAGACAGCGCGGGATCACCGGGAAAGAGCATCGCCAGATTCCGCTGAATCCAGTCCCGATCCAGCCAAAGGAGCGTGAGAAACCGCATGCCGTAGACGGCGCGCACCGTGGTCGATGCGTCTTTTTCAGGATCGAGGTGGGCCTCCAGGGCCGCCTTGACCTCAGGGATGCTCTCGAGGCTGGCGGCGGTTCCGGGCTCCGCCTGCTCCAAATGCTGCCGCACCCAGATTGCGTACTCGAAGACGGCGTGCATTGCCTCGCCTCGAACGGTGTTGGCGGACATCGTCATCGGGTCCATGTTCGAACCACCGTACTCGAGCTCGTGCTCCGGCGTCGGATCCGGGTCCTCGATCAGCGCCGAAATGATCCGCCACACCCTGGGGCGCTCCGCGATGTCGATCTTTCGGCGGGCGAAGCCCAGAAGGCTGGCGACGGACTTGCGTGCCCAGCCCCAATCCGGGTCCCGGTCGGCGTCGTTGCCGTCCGAGTCGCCGGTGGAGCGTGGCTGCGACATGGCCCACTCGGCGAGCGCGAGCGCGGGCGCCCAATCGAACTCCCGTCCTGCGCGCAGGGCCTGCTCCAGGCCGTCGAACACGGAACGCACGTAGGTCGCGTCCAGCCCGCTGAACCTGTCGGCGGCGGCGGCGAACTTCCCGGAGTCCGCCGCGACGGCATTCGCGAGCTCGCGCCCGAGGCCGTCCATCGTGGGCTCGTCCCACTGGCCCGTCGGCTTCCAGGTCTTCAGGTGTTCCAGCAGGTCGGCGATCGGCATCGCCTTGACGTCCGCGCTCGACATCGGGCTCGTCGGGCCAACGGATCCCATCATGAAGCTGGGGAACTCTGGGTGGTCGGGCTCGCCGACCGACTTCAGGAGGGCGTCGTAGCGCGCGCGCCACTCCGGCGAAAGGTCCGTGCTGATGGCGGCAAGACGATCACGCCGCCAGACGTCGCGGTGCCGCTCGATGTCCGCCTCCGTTGGCGCGCCCCGGCCATTGTCGGCCCATCGCCTGACGAAGCCCGCGACGTCCGGACCGGCCTCGATCCACGAGAGAAGCGTCCCCTGCTTATCGGACGGCATGGCCGGAAACCCGCCCGCCAGCAGCCGGGAATACTCGTGCCGCACGCCAACGTCTTCGAATCGGGTCTGGTCGAGCAGGCGCGCCTCGACGAGATCGCGCCGGGACGCCCCGGCCTCTGCGAGGAGATCGAGCGCCAGCCGCCGGAAGACCAGGCCGCCTCGTGCCTCGAGCCGCTGGACGACCTGCTCCAGCAGCGACTCGTCTTGCGCGACGAGGCCGCGGCCGAGATCCCGAACAGCCGTCACCAGCAACCCTGGGAACCGCTGATAGCGGTTCTGGGCGTGGTCCTCGATGGCGGGGCGCCAGATCCACGAGCGATCCGCGTCTGCTGTCCCGTCCGACAGCTCGATAGCCCTGCCGAGCAGGTCGCACGCCAAGTCGAACGCGCCCAGCGGCGCGCTCCGCGAAATAGCGGGCAGGCACTGCCCGAGAGCGCGCTCGTAGTGCCACTCGTCCATCTGGGCCGTGGGGCGCCGCATTGCGCGTCGGCCCAGGGCTTCCGCGCGGGGATCGGGGACGACGGCAAGGAGCGCGGTGGCCAGGTCGACCGCCGCCGGCGCCTCGCCGCCGTCAGCAAGCCTCACGACGAGGTCGCCCGCGCATTCGATCACCGGACTCTGATGGATGCCGCCCAACCACTCCTTCACGCGAGGAACGAGCCCTCGCGCCAGGGCGGGGGGAAGCGCAACGATGACCTCGAGCAGGTCGCGGTGCACCGCAACGTTGTCCGTAGTAGGCAGCTGCAGCAGGACCTTCTGAACGATCCCCTGCGCTTCCGGGACGGCTGCCACGCGAGCGAGGTACTTGGCCGGCGGCCAGGACGTAAAGACGACCGTCCCATCCTCCCGTACAACCTCCGGCAGCTCGGCGAACGCGCCGCCGTCGAGCAGCGGCTGAAGCCACGACGGATGTTCCAAACGATCGAAGAAGTACCCGCGGGCGACGAGGTTGTTGGGCGTTTTCCCGAGGACGAAGCCCACGTCGTCCTTCGTGGGCGGGTCCTTCGCCAGGAGGCGGTCGAGAGCCTCGTGCGTGGCCAACCAATGCCGTTCGAAGCGATCGAGGACTGCGTCGAACACGCGCTGCATCTCTTCCCAGTAGCGCCTGAAGTCGTCGTCGACGGGCCGGGGCTGGAACAAGTCGTTCCGGTGCGCGCGCTTGTGCAGGCCGCCCTTGGCCTTGGACCCGGCCTTCTCCAGCCAGGCACACCCGACCGGGTCACTCTCGGGAATCTCCAGCGCCGCGAGGATCAGCAGCACAGTCGGCCGATGGTTATCGTCCGTGCCCTTAACCGGGTCGACCAGGGTCTGGAGCACCGCGCGCATCGAGCTCTCGACTTCGCGCACGAGGTGCCCGACCAGGTGGCTTGTCGTCTGCAGGTCGTTCGAGGCGGCCATCAGGCGGCAGGCGTCGATGAAGAACGCCTGCGCCGCCGGAGACACAAGCCGACCCAGGCGCTCCGCGACGCGGCGCTGCCTCTGGTCGCGGAACGGGGATGGCTGGTCTGTGCCCGGCATACCTTAATCACGCTACATGCGTTTGGATCGCGCGAGCAAGCCGCGCTGGCCCGCCGGAGCCGCGGCTCTTGGCGCGTTATCCGGCGCGCCGGGAAGGGTGGGAGGTGAAGGCCCGTGGAAATGCGCAGAATCGCGGCGGCGACCGCGGAAAAACGGGTGTCGCCCTCGCGGGAATATTGGCTATCATTCGCGGCAGAATACGAGCCGGACGAGAGTACGGGTCATGAACAAGAGCGAATGGCCTGAAAGCGTAAATGGCGCCTCCGTACCCTACGGACGACCTCTCGCCGAGTTGTCGAAGCTTGCAAGTGGACCGCCGCCTGCGCGGTGGCCCGCTTTCTATGCGATCGGACGTATCGACACCGACGCTGCATTCGCAATCCTGAGCACTTTCGCCGACGATCGGGATGCTGATGTTCGCCGAACAGCTACCGAGGTGCTTGGGCGCCTTACCGATCGCCCCGAGATCGATTCGCTTTTGTGTCGCGCGCTTCGAGACTCCGCCGGCGCGGTCGTGCGAACCGCATGCGACATCGCTGGCGAACGTCGTCGGGACGCAGCTCGACCGACGTTGCGGGAAGTGTGCTGCCGAACGGAGCTGCATACCCGCGTCGCGGCCGTGCGGGCTTTGGCTCAACTGGGACATCCCGAGGACATCGATGTTGCCGAGGCGCTGATGATGACCACCGACGCCACCGCGAGAAAAGAAGCGGCGTTCGCATGCCGATCCCTCGCGTCCTCGGAAAGCTGGCGTCGCTTGGCGAGTGTGTGGCTGTCAGACCCAGTGCCCCGGCACAGGATGTGGGCATCCGAACTCATTGAGGAATTCGGTGGTGTCGGAGATCGTCGTGCGTTGGACCATCTCTGCGCCGATGCTGATGGTCATGTTCGAGAAGCAGCAAGGCGGGCGGTCATGGTGCTCGACAAGCGCGCCGGCTAGCCAGAAATTACAGACGGACGAACACCTCGGTCGCTTCGCTCCCTCAGTTGTTCGCCGCTGAATTCCACGACGTTAGCCAGACAAGTTAACATGCCGTTGCGCGACAATTTCACTCCGCGAGAAGCCGAAGACATCCTCACGGGTGCAATGAAGAATCTTGGCTTGAGGCGAGCGGACGCGGAGAAACTGCTCAACCACGATCGAGCGTCAAAGCGCAACCATCTACTGGATAGCCAATGGGTCCGGCACCTCCACTCGATCTGCGAGGCCCTCCGCGAAGGCCGCGCAACCCCAGCGGGTCTCTTCGCGAGCGTCTTTTGGATCCGGCTCTACGGTGCCCTGGTGGACCTGCGGAATCGCTACCGCAAGAGTGCCGAGTTCCATCAATATCTTTTGGAACAGGGGAAGGACCACTCGTTTACGGCGGCGTCTGCAGAGATCTTTCACGCCTGCACTGCAATCTACGACTCACTCTCGGACGACGAGATCATCTACGCGACGTTTGTTCGACACGTCGAGGCCCACGTATACCAGGATTCTTTCGAGTATGAAGTCGAGCGCGGAAACCCTACTCAGAATCAGCCTGCCGCCTTGCGCACGAAGCAGATGATTCCGGCGATACGGCGACACGTTGACGTGGACAGGGCTCACGAGGTCGTCGACGCAATCCAAAAGAAAGCAAAGTACGATGACGGCCGCGTGGCGGTGAACTTCGCGCACAAGGTCGGCCCCCACGTCGAGAGACTGGCACAGGCCATGAAGACACTCGATTCGGAGCGGGAGAAAGATCGTGTCCAGTCCGCTACCCGACGGCCAGCAGTTGAGAGGAGCTGGCTAACCCATGGCTAACCCGGCGTTGACCCAGACGAGCCTTCGGCCCGCAGTTAACGCCACGATCGTTACACAGACGGAACACGGCGGAAAACCATAGGGGCGTTGCAGCTGTCGGTCGGCATCGGTCGGCGCCCGTCGCCGCGCTCCCCGATGGCGCCGGAATGAAAATATCGAAGTCGCGAGCCGGATGAGGTACCGACCGAGGCATACGCTTAAATAAGCAACTGATTGATATTGTTAATATATTTCCGGGGCCTGCTGATCGGGACAGGGTGTCGCTTAAATAGGCCGGTCACGCCCAGGCGGGCAGGTACCTCGCGTACTTCCGGGACGCTCCCACCGACTCGTCGAGCTTGATGAGGCCGTCTTCGATCGTAGCGGCGATGATCTGCGACACGATCGCGCTCTTGCTTTCGGGCAGGCGGAACCGCTCCCGGAGCGACTGGTTCGTCATCCGCTCGGCCGTCACCCACCGCAGCACGCAGTGCTGGTAGCAAGCTCGAATCCGATCGCCGCGATCCATCTTCTCGAAGTCTTTCGGGCCGAAGAGAGTCACGTGCATACGCTTGCTGCCAACGTGGAAGAGTGGCGCAGGCAGTTGGTACGCCTCGGCTGCCTGCACGACCTTGTCCACGCCGCTGCCCTTCTCCTCGCAGATCCGCATCCGGCGCATGAGGTCCGCCAGCCGCTCATTCCGTGACTGGTACCCGTCGATGAAGCGGTCGGCCGGCACAATCGGGTCGCCCGGGTTCGAGATCTCAACGCGGTTGTCGTACACCTCGACCATCACCGACGTGCCGCCGATCGATAGGTCTTGGTGGATCAAGGCGTTGGCCACCAGCTCGCGGATCGTGATCTCGGGCGCGAGCTTCACCTCCTTCCGCAGCGCGTCCTCGATGACCTCGTTCTGCGGGAGTTGCTGCATGACGAAGAGCACGAGGCCCTGGAATCCGACCGCGTATCCCTTCACGCCGACCTGGTCGATCCGAGTGCTGACCTTCGACGACCCCGAGTAGACGATCACCCGGGGCGCCTTCCGTGCCACGTCGGGAAAGTCCTGGAGCTTCCTCGCCAGAAGGATCGCTCCGAGCCTCCGAATGGCGTACCCACCGGCCACCGCGTCCAGAAGGCGCTCTCGCTGCAGGCGATCGATCACGCCGGCACGATCCGACGGATACGGCAACTTGACGAGCTCGAAGAACCCCTGCGTATCCAAGAGATCGACGACCTCTTCGGCGGAGACGCCGGTTTTCGAATGCTCCTCCAGCCAGTCGGGCGCGCCCTCGGCGAAGATCTGCCTGAGGCGATCCTCGGTCATCGGTACCAGTGATTCGCCCGACCGCATCAGGTACTTCCCGTCGACGTGATAGGCCGTTCCGCGCGGTCGGCTTGGGATATGACACACGATCACTCGGCCGTCGGGATGATCGACTGCCTCGATGTCCACGCGGAAGCCGATCCACTCGAACAGTTTCATCGCCATTCCCGTCGGGTTCCCGATGGCGTTTGTGCCCACGACCTGGCGCGGGAGATCGTTCGTGATTCCGAGCAACAGAATGCCACCGCCCTCGTTGGCGAGCCCGACGCAGTACTCCTGGAGCTTCTGGTAGTCGTACTGGTTCTTCGCCTCCTTGAACTCCAGCCGCTCGTGTTCGGTGGCCGACGCGCGCCACAGGTCGATCTCCTCCGGCGTCGTTGGCATCACCTTGCCGCCTTTCCTCGATCGGCTACCTGTATCTCAAGGATCGTCATGAGGCTGAAATCTATCAGCCTGGGCCCAGGGGACGCTCGAAGCGAAACGATCAGCCAAACGGAGTGAGTGCTCCGCTCAGCGTATCGGCGGCCGTGGTTTCGACCCATCCGGCATCTTTACGCTTCGCCACGACCCAGAGTCCACTTTCGGGATCGAAGACCACCAGATGACCGTCGGTTTCGCGCAAAATAGCCCACATTCGTCGTGGCGGCGATTCGTCGTCTCCCGGCGCGACGGTGACCGGATGTGGTTCCACCAGCGCGGCGCGCAGGTTGCGTGGTTCGATCCCGTGAAAGTTGACGAATCGCATCGGCTGCGCGAGCTGATGCTCGACCTTCAGGGCGACCTGCTCGGACGTGATGTCGGGCAGCTTCGCCACCGGATGCGTTTTCAGCGTCGGCTGTGTGAGCGAGAGGTTTCGCACGAACGCCTCGCTGACGGCGGTCCCCACGACATCGAGGTAGCGAATGTTCTTCCAGCGTGACAGGAGCTTCGCGACGAACGCGTCTCCCACGGGGGTGTCTCTGAGCGAGAGGCTCTCCACGGCGCGAACCGGCGCCAGGAGTCCCTCGAGCGCATCGGCGGGTTGCTTCGGCAAGTGCAGCGACAACCATTCGGTATGCTTCGGGAACCGTGCTTCACCTTTGATCTGCGCACCGGCCAAAGTCAGGTGACCGAGCCGCTTCGGCAAGGCGCCCGCCAGGTGCAAGTCGCCCGGAGCTTTCAAGGAAAGCGTCAGCAGCGACGGGAGACGATCCGCCCATGCTTCGATGCCGCAAGGCCGGGACGGGAGGCCCTCGATTGTGATTTCTTCCAGTTGTTTCAGCCTCGGCCCACTGGCGACGTCCAAGTCGACGGCCACGCCGCCGACGCGCAGGATTCGAAGCTTCGGAATGCGCGCGAGCACCGACAGGCCTGGCCCACGGAGGCGGCTGTCCTTGAGCTCGAGGATCTCGAGGTTGGGGAGATCGGGAAGCGCCAGCAGCGTTTCGTCGGTCGCCATCGAGCCCTCAAGGTCCAACGACCACGCCTTCGCTGAGTAGGGGCGCATCGCGTCCAGCTCGTCAGAGCTCGCACACGTCGAACGGTAGTAGATGCTGAATCGCTGTCCTTCGACCCAGTTCAAGGGAAGGGTTGGTCCCAGCACGTGGAACGGAGGACGGCCCTCCTGGCGGTGGTAGAGCAACTCTTCGTTCGCGGAAAAGCGGCCACACGCAAGCACCTCGATGAGAGTCACGGCCGGCGTCACGCCGACGACATTGACGTTGACCCATTCGGGCACCCGCTCCGAGCGGCAGAGCGTCGCGACGACCTGGTCCGCGTGGCAGGAAAGCAGCAGCCGCGCTCGCTCGGGCCTGCTGTCTTCGGGGAAGACGATCTCGTCGGCGTGCAGAGGGTTACCGTCGTATGAGGAGTTGAGCCGCAGCCGAAAACGCATCGCGGGCGGCAGCTCCTCTTCGAGGTACTGCGACGCGAAACTCCGGCAGGCGACGGCCGCCTCCCGAAATCGCGCAGCGAACGTCTCCCGGTCCACCCCGTCCGACTTTAGCGCGCCGGCCGGAAGAAAACTCGCCGGCCCAGCCCCACGCCAGACACCCTTTCCGGCGCTCCCCCTCCCCCACCTCTTCCCCCACTTGGCCGTGGCGGAGCGTGGCGCTCCGTGACCCCGTGTGGCGGTTGCGCCCCGCCACGGCCGGACTTCTCGTCGGTGATTCAGCAGCGATTCAGGTTCTGGTGGGCGCAATATTGTGAGAGTTCGACTCTCCCCGACCGCACTCCCCAATTCCTAAGGTCCTTCCCCCGCTCGCGGGGGGAGGATCAGGGAGAGCGCGAGCCGCTTGCGACTAGCGGCTTCCAGGCATGCAGCAGAGGGCCGGCCGGGCCGTGTACGGGATCCGCGGCGGGTAGTAGGACCCGGGCGATATTGCGGTCCGTACCGGGGCGCTCGCCGGGCTTTCCGTATTGCATGTCGGGGCCCGTGCCCAGCGGGTAGGCGCCCACGACCGAGAAATCGGGGCTGGCACCCTCATTCTTGTGGGCGACGCCGGCGGGGATGACGACCACGTCGCCCGCCTCCAGCGTCACCAGCATGCCCCGCGTCCCCCCGAGCCGTGCCTGGACCCGCCCCTGGTAGACCCCCAGCACCTCGTGCGCGGTGCTGTGGTAGTGGTGGACAGTGAAGAGTCCGTTGCGCCATGACGAACTCCAGCGATTCGCTTCGAACAAGTCCTCGAAGCCCCGCGCACCGAATTTGGCCAGGGCGTGGCGATAGATCAACACCGGTAGGCGGCTATTGGGGAAGGCGCCGTCGTCGGCGAACAAATGTTGGGTCGGCTCGGCGCGCATGTCGTGGGGACGGTACGATAGCCCGTCCGCGGACGTCCAATGTACTATGCGTCGTGAGCGCGGTGCGGTTGACATCGCGTAAGGTTCGGCGGACGCAACAGACAAGGGAGGGCGATGAAAACGGTCTCTGGTCATCCGCGGTTGCGCGGGCTCATCGGGATCGGCCTGGTCGTGAGCGCGGGCGCGCTCGCCTGTCAGGGTGGGAGCGGGGCGGCGGCGGCGCTGGGTGGATCGGACGCTGCCGCTGATGGAGGGGACGCCGGGCCGCTCGTCGCCGCGCCCGACCTGCGCTTCAAGTGGGTCGGCTCCGGGTTCTCGCTGAAGTTGGCCCCATTCGAAGTCGCGGGCGGCGTCGGCCAACCGGTCCGCATGCACGGGCAGGCGTTCTGGTCAGCGCTGCCTCTCACCGGTGCTGGCGTTTACGGCTCGATCTACACGTTCAAGGCGGTGGAAAACCTCGAGACCATGAACGGTCTCATGACCAAGGGTCCGCTCTCGAACATACAAGCCGACGTGAACGGGTTGCTGGATGGGCGCGGGATCTACACGTCGCTCGACTCGGGCTATTCCGCCACCGACCGGGGGTACGTTTACGACGCCATGTCGATCACCACCGAGAGCAATTCCACCACGTACCTGCCGTTCGAGCGCGGCGCGCTCCCGCCGGAAGGCGTCGCGGACTGGACGGCCTTTTTAGGAGCGCGGGGGCTGGTCGTCACTGCGCTCTGCCCGCAGGCGAGCGACGCGGACGGCGGAACGGATGGTGGCGCGGACGGCGCAGCGGACGCGGGCGGGGGCGCCGGCTTGGTCTATGCAACAGCGTACGGCCGCCAGGGAGATACCGCGACCTACGAGACGCAGGTTGCCATCGCGCCTCTCGAGGCCCTGAGCGCCCAACTCGACGCCATGGCCGCTAGCGGCTACATCGTCACCGCGCTCGGACGCGACGGGACGGTCCACGCCGACACCGGAAACTTCATCGTCGTCGGGACGCGCGTCGCCGGTCAGACGAGCCCGAGAGCCATCAAGCTGGTCGACGTCCCCTGCGTCGTGGGAGCAGGGGAACTCGGAGTGACGGCGCTCGAGACGCTCCTCGCCGACGGCTATGCGCTTGTCGGTGAGATTTACCACGGCACCGGCGAGTGCAACGGCTCTCCGTCGTGGGCGTTCATCGCCGAGCGCTGACGAATCCGCTGCGCGATTCTGGGCGAGGCCGTTTTTCGGACGTCGAGCGTGATGTCGCCGAACGCCTCCGGCTGGCACGGATTGTGTCCGGGCAAGTGCACGAAGGACTCGATCTAATCGGTTGATTCCTCGTCGCGCGGCGTCCGAATTTGGGACGGTGGGCGTCCGGACGGACGGGTCTCGCACCCGCTGGCATCGAACAGTAACCTGGGAGAGGTGTTTGGAGCGCGACGTGCCGGCAGCGGCACAGCAGGTCAGTTGTCCACGCGTCTCTAGGGAATGATCGGCGGGGGCGGTGGGGGTGGCGGCGGCGGGGGGGGCGGCGGCGGCGCCACCGCTCCCGGCGGCGATCGCGGAGCGTCGGGCGGCGGAACAATCGGCGCGGTCGGTCGCTGGGTGTCGGGGAGCGCGCAGGCGGACAGCTCGAAGATCAGGAACTCCAGCGCCTTTTCCTGCGGCGTCAGCGGCGCCGTGCCGCATGAGCTGGGGAAGGGCCCGCCGTTGCCGCTCGCCGTGACGTGAATCCCCGTGTGCACGAAGCGGCCGCACTGATCAGCGGGCGTTGCCGCCTTCTCGACGGGCATCGGTACGCTGAAGTAAGGGATGCCGCCGTTGGTGGTGATCCAGGACTGGCCCAGGCCGGGGGTCAACGACATCGCCGGCGACTCGACCGACGTGAGATCGATGAGGCCGCGCGTGGTCGACGCGCCGACGTTCACCAACCAGTCGGCGTACGCCACCCCCTTGGGAAACGTGGTGTCGATGCTGTAGGGCGCGTCGGAGCTGCCGTCCCACATCGCGATCAGCGGCCAGGGCGTGGGCTGGAAATTCTTCGCGTCGGTGGTGCCGGGCACGCCGCGGAAGTAGCCGAACGAGAAATGCGAGCCGAAGACGCGGCCGCCTTGATCGACGAAGTTCTTCACGATCTGCTTCTCCGCCAGCGGCTGCGCCCGCGACCGCGCGCTCTCGCCGTGGCAGGAGATGATCATCATGTCGTACTTGCGAATGACGTCGGCGGCGAACAGCGTCGACACCGGCGGGAACGCGACGCCGGTGGTGTAGCCGGTGCCGCCGCCAGTCTCGTAGTAGATGTTCACGCGCCCGGTGCCGTCGGGGTTGGTGAACTCGCTGTCGGCGACGCCGATCCGGCGCAGCAGGCACTCCAGGCTGTCGGCGCCACCGCGGGTCATGGCGATCTTGGGCAAGTGCCCCTCGGCCTGACTCTTGGGCAGACGGAAGGTCTCGGTCCCGGGGAAGACGTTGTCCTGGCACGCCTTCACCTGCGGGCAGGACGACCTGTCGTCGCCACTTGCCGGTTTGCACCACGACAGGGATGTTGGCGCCCACCGGAACGTCGACCATGGTGAAGTTGCCGGCAGCGTCGGTCAGCGCCGAGGCGACCGGCTGCCCCGAAACCGTCGTGTCGCATTTCTGGCAGGAGACACCCTCGATCAGATCGTCGAGCGGGGCGTTCGGCACATAGACCATCACGTTGTACAGCGGCAGCTTGCCGCCCGGATCGTAGACGGTGCCTTTGACGGTGGTCTTGGCCAGCCCGGTGCATTTGTTGATCGCGCAACCAAGCCCGGTGCACCCGCCGCCGGGCGGCGCGCCGGGGCAGGCGCCGGGAACGCCGCCCGAGCCGCAGGCCGCACCGCCCGGGCAGGTCGGGCAAGTGAGGACACCGCCGCAACCGTTGCCGATCGTGCCGCAATACTGACCGCCGCCCGCCGGCGTGCAGGTGATCGGCGTGCAGTTGGTGAGCGCGCAGACGCCCGGTATGCCCGCGCCTCCGCACGTCGACCCGGCGGCGCAGGCGCCGCAGCTGAGGGTTCCGCCGCAGCCGTCGCCGACGGTGCCGCAGTAGTGCGCGCTCGCCGAGTTGCAAACCAGCGGCACGCATCCCGCCCCCGACGTGCAGACGCCCGACGTGCAGACCTGCCCGGCGAGACAGGCGCCGCAGTCGAGCGTGCGCCCGCAACCGTCACCCACCTTGCCGCAGTACCGGCCGTTGGCGGGCGTGCACGACAGCGACACGCAAGCCGCACCGCCGACACACAGCCCGTGGTCGCAGGTCTGGTCCCCCGGACAGCTGCCACAGTCGAGCGTGCCGTAGCAGTTGTCGCCGATCGTGCCGCAGTACTGTCCGCCCGCGGGATTGCACGTCACCTTCGTGCAAGAGCCGCCGCTGCCGCCGGTGCCGGTCGAACCGGGCCCGACGACATCCCGCCCGCCGCGCGCGTCGGTCGTCAGCGGGGGGCTCGACGATGACGCATCGACGCCGGCACTGTCGACAGCGCGGATGCGCGCGCAGCTCGCCACCGCCGCCAGCAGGGCGAGCATGGCCGTGCCCCAGCCGAGCCGTTGGCAGGCGATGTTTTCGAGGATCACGCGTCTCTGACGGTGCAGCATCTCGGGACCTCGGTCGCAGGGGGTGGCAGCCGGACGGGGGTCCCGCTGGGCGGGGCGAGCCGTGTGAGGCGGAACGGGCGGTGTAGAAGATGGGTTGCCGCAGGCCCTCTGGACGGCTCGTCGGACCCGCCGGCAGGGTGATCCGGTGTGTACAATGAAGACCTCTGTGAAGAACATGGCGTGGCTCGTTGTTGTCGGATGGATGGCGGGCTGTTCCTCTGCCCAGGTGAACGCAGATGCTGCCAACGTCGGCACCGATGCGGACGCCACTGTCGACACCCCGTTCGACTGCGGGTCCACCGACGCGAACAACGATCCCCAATGCGCAGCCACGTACCGGAGCGCTCCGTGTGGGCAGCCCTGTTCGACCCCAAGTCTCCGCTGCTCCTATCCGAATGTGGGTGATGGGCCGGATTCTCACGGCTGTTTCGCGACCGCGGTGGCGTTGTGTACGTCTGCCTTCGCGCCAACTGACGGAGGCACGCCAGTCTGGGTTTGCGCGCAATGAATGGCGGGCGCTACCTCCTGCCGACGCTGTTCTTGCTGGGATTCGCGGCGGTGGCGCTGGGATCGGGATGGCTGGTGGGCTGGCGAGCCCGTCATTGGAATGCGCACGCATTCTCGATCGAGCGGCGTCCGACGGAGATCCGGCTGTCCTACGGCATGGGGCCCGTTCTTCAGGCCCTGATTGCCTTCGGATTCATCACCTGGGCCGGCCTCGTCGTGCTGGCTCTCGCGAGCGGCCGCGGTCAATCTCCGTCGCAGCCGGCCGCGGTGTTCACGCTGGTCGGGATCGTGGCAGTGACCGCTCTGGCGGTCTGGGCCATGCGAGCCCGCCACGCCTCGGGGAAGGACGACATCGTCATCGACTTGATCGAAGGGCGGCTCAGGCTCCCTTCCTCCGCCAGTCCGAAGGGGCAGCAGCCGTTGCTGAAGCTCGACGACATAGAACGGATCGGCACGCAGCGGGTCGATGTCGGGCAGGGCAAGGGCGCGACCATCGACCACCGGGTCGCCGCCACGCTTCGCGGCACGACCGAGCCGATCGTCGTGGCGCGCATGCTCACCGAGATCTGGGCGCGTGGGATGGCCGGTGAGCTGGGGAAATTGCTGACTGAGGCCAACCCGCGCGTTCGCGTCGCCGTCGATCTGACCCCGGTTCGGTTGAAAGAGGAGCGCTACTGAGGGCGTCTCAGTCGATCTTCGACCGTTCAATCCTGGCGCGGGGCGGCAGCCAAGGAGGCGAATCGGTCTTGAATGCTATGGTAGCCCTTCTGTAGTATCGCGGCGTACTACGGCGGCGGCGAGAGTCCATGATCAAACCTTCCCCTCGCACGGTCTCCCTGCTGGTGGTCATCGCGGCGGGTTCCTCCGCCGTACGTGCCTGGGCGTCACCACACGACGACTGCACCGACGCGCTCCGCGGCGCTCATGAGCTGGAGACCGCTGGTCGACTGTTGGCTGCGCGCGCCCGCCTGGCCGACTGCGCGACCGGCGCGTGTGCGGGGGCTTCCCACCAAGAATGCGCGGCCCGAATCGTCGAGATCGACGCGGCCATCCCCACGGTCACGCTCGTCGTCAAGGACGGCGAAGGCCACGACCTGTGGAATGCGCAGGTGACCGTCGACGGCAAGCCGCTGGTCCAGCGACCCGAAAGCGGTTCGATCTCCGTCGATCCGGGCGAGCACCACTTTCTCTTTCAGGCGGCGGGCTTCAGCCCGATCGAAACCGCCCGGGTTGCGGTCGCAGGGCAACACAACCTCCGCGTCTTGGTTTTCCTGAACCGTGATGACCCGCGCCCTGCCACCGCGGTGCCGAACGAACCGGCGCTCGCCTTGCCGACAACGGCGACCCCGGCGTCACCGGGAGGCGCAGAACCTGGGGGCGCCCCGCCCCGCTGGCAGAAGAAGGTCGGCGGTGTCCTCGTCGGCGCCGCCGCCGGGAGCCTGGTGGTGGGCGCGGTGTGGGCCTTCCTGGCAAAGGCCAAATACGATCACGCCCTCATCGTCGAGTGCGGCGGTGACCCCCATCTCTGTTCTCCCCAGGGCATCGCCGAGGGTCGCACTGCGCACAATGAAGCCTTCGTCGCGACCGCCGGGTTCGTGGGCGCAGCCACCTTCCTCGCCGGAGCGGCGGTCGTTTACCTGGCCTGGCCAGCGAGGCCAGAGCGAATTACCGTCGCGCCGGTGGTGAGCAGCACGAGCGCAGGCGTCGCACTGACCTGGTAGCGAGCGCGCGGGAGACTTTTTCAGCAGCCTGCTAGGGCTGACAGACCAGCGTCATCGAAAAGGAGACGCAGTTCGCCAGATTGGTGACAGTCAACTGTCCGCCGACGAGAGCGGCCGCTTGCAGCGGCGGGTGCACCTCGCAGGCGAGCGTGGCGCGTCCATTGAACTCGATGTCGCCAACCCACACCCGCCAGGCACTGACGTTTGCTGACATGAGCTCGGCTGCGGTGATGGTGGTGTTGCCGGCGGTGACCGTCTGGTTCCAGGTCGCGGTGAAGCTGTCGTTGACGGTCCTGGTCGCGGCGCCCGTCGTGGCGTCGAGGACCCCCGACGGCTTCTCGAACTGGCAGAAAGGATCCGGCGCGGTTCCGTCGCCGACGACGCCGGCGGGATCCCAGGTCGCTCCGGTTGGTGGCGTGATGGTGAGCTGCGCCGATCCGCAACGTACGATCCAGTTCGATGCCGGATCGATCGCGCAAGCGCCGGCGGCACTGCAGACCTGACAGCCGCCGCATGCCGTGCACGCAGCGCCATTGGTTCCACACTGCAGCGCCGTCCTGGCAGTGATGCAGCGGCCCGCCGCACAGCAACCGTTTGCGCAGGTGGTCGGGCCGCAGCCCGCCGCACCGCCGGTGCCCATGCCGCCCGTGCCCATTCCGCCGGTGCCGGGGGCGCCAGCGATGCCTGGGCTCCCGCCAGTGCCGGGCGTGCCACCGGTGCCGGGTGTACCGCCAACTCCACGAATGCCTCCGGTACCGGGCATGGCGGTGGTACCACCCACGCCGATGGCGCCACCCACGCCCGACGCGCCGCCAACTCCAGCAACGCCGCCGCTTCCCCCGGCCTGACCGATGCCGCCGACTCCAAGGCCGCCCGTCCCGGCGTTGCCGGAAGCGCCGCCGGCGCCGATCTGAATTATCATCGTGGAACCACCGCTGCCGCCGCCCGCGGTGTTACCGAGGTCGTCGAAGCCCCAGATATCTGCGCACGCAGGCGCGCAGAGGAGAGCGGCCAGCGACAAATAGCCCAGGCCCGTCCGCCACGAAAGCTTGCGGTCTTTCGTCACGCGTGTGGGGATCATGTCGTGGCTTGCCTCGTTCTTGACCCGGGGGCGCCGCCCGCCGATTACGAATCGATCGCGGCCAATGTCGAGCGCATTCTCTGATCGCGCGTGCCCGCCGCCTAGCGGAAAGATCGGCGGCAACGCTCGCGCGCACCGACAACGAAGATGACCTGGTGCGGCTGACTCCACTCGATTACGGGACTTCGAAAATCCAGGGAGCCGTCCGGATCAAGAGAGCATCGGCGGAACAAGTGCGGCTTCTTCGCCGAGGCGGCGGTCCCGCAGGCTGCCCTCCTGCACCAGCAGCGTGGTGATGAGATACCCCGACAGCACGAAGAAGATCCCGACCCCGAGGGTGGAGACCGGCGACACCGGCGCGAGCCACGGAGGGCAGCCCTTCGTGTGGCTGGCGTGCCCGACCAGCACCAACAGGATCGAGACGCCCCGCAGCCCGTCGAGCGAGGGAAAGTGCGGCCTGTCGAGTGATGACGTCTTGACGGGAGGTAGCGCTCCCATCAAGCCCCGGCCTACTTCAGCTCGTAGGTGACGTGGACGATCGTGATGATGTCTTTTTCCAGGGACGTGGTGTCGTTGTTGCCCTGGGCGGAGGTCTCGGTCGAGTTGGCGGGGTTAATGTTGATGATGCCCATGTCAGCGGCGCGCAGGCGATCGATGTCAGCGCCGCCCGCTGACTTGATCATGTTCTCCGCACGCGTGCGGGCGTCCTTGGCGGCCTCGGCGAGCATCTCGATCTTCAACTCCCCGAGCTTTGTGTAGTAGTAGGCCGGCGCCCCGGACGTCACCGGGACCCCTTGCTCCATGAGCTGGGTAACCTCGCGCGAGATTCTTTCGACGCGGTTCACGTCGGTCGACCGGATGGTGACGCTCTGGCGGGTTCGATAGCCCTTGAAGAGCTTTCGTTCGATGCGATCGTCGCCTTTGCCGACATACTCGACCTCCTCGATCGGCTCGACCGCGACCGAAGAGGGGCTGAGCTCGGCGTCTTTGATGCCTTGTGCGCGCAGGTAGACCAGCACCTTGTCCAGGTACCCGCGCAGCCGTTTCGAGGCGGCCGTGCGATCGGTCGGATCGGTGACCTCGACCGTGCCGGTCCATTCAATCAGATCGGAGACGATGCGCTTCTTGGCCGAGCCGGTCAGTTGCAGGCTGCGATCCGGCGGCCGCGTCCGCACGCGCTCCCAGGTCGATGCCGCCACCCAAGTCGCGGCGAGAAACGCGATCCCGATCGCGATCCAACCCACACTCTGTCGCATCCCCAGGTCCCGCTCGCTGGTCGTCATGGGCAACGAAACGTTATCACGACGCGACGGCACCGGAGCGGTCGAAGAGGTGGCGGCCCCGTCAGTCGTCCTCGCCGAGCGCGTGCTGGAGGCGCGCGCGCGTCGATGCGACGTCGAGCCGCGCCTGGACCAGCTGGAAGCGCGCGTTGACGTCGGTCAGCAGGGCGTCGTAAAGCTCGATGACGTTGCCGACGCCGGTCTGGTAGCGCCCTTCGGCCAGCGCGCGCTGCCGGGCCGACGCCGCGGTCAACGTGCGCGCGAATCGCAGCTCGTCGCGCGCCGACAGGAACGACGCGCGCGCGTCGAGCAGCTCCTGACGAATGCTGTCGCGGGCCGCGCGGTCGCTGGCGCGCGCGGCGATCAGGTTGCCCTCGGCTTCGCGCTTTTGCCCGTGAACCAGCCAGGGGCTCATGCCGCCGACCGGAAAGCCGATCGCCAGCGTGACCGTGAAGTTGCCGGTGAGCGACGACAGCGACGGGCCGGCCCAGACCGGATCCAGGCTCAGCGTCAGCTCTGGTAAGTAGCCGCCGCGCGCCGACACCACCGACGCCGCCAGGCCGCGCTGTTCCAGCTGCAGCTGCGCCAGCTCGGTGCGCTGGCCGAAGGCGCGGTTGGTCAGCTTGTCGGGTGGATCACTCACCCGCTGGTCGTCCCCTGGCTCCGCCTCCAGCGCGCCCGCGTCGGCGACCAGGTGCCAGCCGTGCCATTGGTCTTCACCCAAAGTGACCGCCAGCTGAGTGCGCGCCGCCTCGCGCGCGGCGCGGCTGCGGGCCAGCGTGATAGCCACGGTGGCGGCCGCCGACTCGGCGGTGGCGACGTCGATGCCGGTGCGCAGCCCGGCGTCGTGCAGCCCCTGCGTCTGTGCCAGGTGGGCCTGATAGGTCTTCACGGCATCCTCGGCGACGACCAGCTGTTCGTCGGCGGCCAGCGCGCCGAAGAAGGCGAGCCGCACCTGCAAGATCACGTCGCGCGCGGCGGTACGCACCCCGATCTCCTGCGCCTGCGCGAGATCACGTGCGCTGCGATAGCCGTAAAGAGAGCGCCCCCAATCCCACACAGTCCAGGTGAGCCCGACCCGCGCAGCCCAGTAGTTTTGCAGCGCCCAGCTGGTCGGCGGCAGCCTCAGCTGCGCGCAGTTGCCCAGGCCGGGCGTCCGACAGGTGACGATCACCGGCATGCCGGCGGTGTCGACCACGGTGTCGGCCCCCGACGCAATGAACAGTGTGCGCGCCTGCGCCGGGGTGACCGCCAGGTTCGGCGTCGTCGGTTGATAGGCCATGCTGCCGGTCACGAAGGGCAACAGCCGCGCCAGCGCCTGCTCGCGGCGCCCGGCGGCCGCGCCCGCCTGCCCCTGCTGGGCCTCGATGCTGGGATGACGGGCGCGCGCGATGCGGATGGCGTCGTCCAGCGTCAGGTCGGTGTCGGCGCGCGCCCGGGGCCCGACGACGACGATGGCGAGGGCGACCAGCACCGCCGCCGACCACGCCGCCCGCTTCAGCCGCCCGCCGCCCATCGCGCTCACTTGGCCGGCGTGGCGCTGGGGCCCGCGCCCGCGCCGCGGTGGTCATCGCCGCCCTGGTCAGGGGGGGGCTTGTCGTTGCCGGCCTTGCGCTCCACGGTCTGGATCGCCGCGCCCTCGGCGACCTCCGCTGGCAGCGCGAGCGCGACCCATTCCCCGCCGCGCAGCCCTTCGATGATCTGCACCGTCTTTCCGTCGTCGACACCGGGTCGCACGGTCACGAAGCGCACCCGCCCGTCGCGGACGACGGCCACCGCCGGCTTGTCAGCGTGCAGCAGCAGCGCCGCCGACGGAACCACCGGCAGGCGCGGCGTCGTCGAGGTGCAACGTCACGTGGACGAACGTCCCCGGGTACAGGCGGTGATCGTTGTCGATCCAGATCTCGCACAGCATGGTGCGCGAGCGGGGATCCAGCGCGGCGGCGCACCGGCTGACCGGCGCGTCGAGCACCAGGTCGGGCTGCTGGTCGACGGCGATGCGGACGGAGTCGCCGGCGTGAATGAACGGGGCGGCGTCCTGCTGGACGAAGACCAGGATGCGCAGCCGATGGAGGTCGGCGATGTCGACCAGCGGCGCGGCGCTTTGCGTGGAACCGGTGGCCGCGGGGACCAGCGCGCCCGGATCGACATAGCGGGCGGTGATCGTACCGGCGAACGGCGCGCGCAGGATCTCGTACGACTGCAGCGCACGCGCCTGCGCCAGCGTCGCGCGCGCCACCTCGTACTGCGAGCGCGGTGATCTCGAAGTCCTGCTGGGAAACGAAATCCTTCTTCACCAGCAGGCCGTACCGTTCCAGCGTCCGCTTCTTGATCACCAGGTCGGCCTGCGCCGCGGCGACCTGCTGGTCGACCTCAGGCGAGCGCAGCACGCACAGCAACTGGCCGCTGCGCACCTGGTCGCCCTTGTCGACATCCATCGACTTCACGTAGCCGGCGACCTTGGCGTAGACCGTCGACTGAAAAAAGCCGCGCACGTCGGCCGGCAGGGTCAAGTCGCGCGCGCTGGCGGTGAGGCCGACGCGCGCGACGAAGACCTGCGGCCCGCGGTCGACCTCCTTCTGACGCGCGCTGGCTTCGCGCGCCAGGCGCTGGTGCTGGCGCACGAACAACAGCGCCGCCAGCAACCCGGCCAGGATGATCGCGCCGATGAAGGCGATCCCGATCCATCGCACCGTACGTCGATCGACCGCCGGATGCTGCGGCGTGGATGGTTCGGGCCGCTCGTGTGGCGGCCGTGTAGCGGCTCGTGTGGCGGCTTGTCTGGCGGCTCGTGCGGCTGCGGCTGACCGGGCCGCTGGTCGTGAGGTTCGGCGGGCGGATGGTCGTAGGCGCGCCGTCCGTAGCGATGCCCGTCCGGTTCGTGCGCTCCCGACGCTCCGTCTCCCTCGAGGCCGGCTCATCGCGCCCCCGCGACGGCGCCCTGAGACTCGACCCTGAACTGCTCGTCCAGTCGATAGGCAGTGGGCGGCGTGCGACGCAGGATCACGTAGACCGTCGGCACCACCAGCAGCGTCACCAGCGTCGCCATCAACAGGCCGCCGATCACGGCGCGTCCGAGCGGCGCGTTCTGCTCGCCGCCCTCGCCCAGCGCCAGCGCCATCGGCAGCATGCCCAGGATCATCGCCAGCGCCGTCATCAGCACCGGGCGCAGGCGCGTCGACGCGGCCAGCAGCGCCGCGTCGATCGCCGACAGCCTCGGATCCTCGGCGCGCGCCTGGTTGGCGAAGCTGACCAGCAGGATCGAGTTCGAGACGGCGATCCCGATCGCCATGATCGCGCCCATGAACGACTCGACGTTCAGCGTGGTCCCGGTGACCGCGAGCATCCAGGCGATCCCGACGAAGGCGCCCATGACCGCCACCATGATGATCAGCGGGTCGAGCGCCGACTGAAACAGGATCATCAGCAGCAGGTAGACCAGCACCAGCGCGATCACCAGGCCGAGGCCGAAGCTCTCGAACGACGTGCGCATGCTCTCGGCCTGGCCGCGGATGTGGATGCGCGTGCCGGGCGGCAGCTTGACGTCGTCGATCGAGGTCCTGGATGTCGCCCGACGCACCGCCGAGGTCGCGGCCCGACACCGACGCCTGCACGTCGACGATCGGCTGCACCGTGTAGTGATTGACGACGCGCGATCCTGCGTCGGCGTGAGGCGCGCGACGCCGCCCAGGTAGGGCGCGTTGGACGGCATCGCGCCGAGGTTGCTCGTCCCGGCGGCCAGCGGCCCCGGCGTCAGGCTCGGGACATTGGCGATGGTATTGGTCTGGGTCACCCCACCCGCAGGCGCGATCGCCGTCCCCAGCAGGTCGTCGACGCTGGCCATGCGCACGATCGGCGTCTGCACCGCGACGACGTAGTTGACGCCGGTCTTGGGGTTGACCCAGAAGTTGGGGCTGGTCAGCGACGACGAGCTCAGCGACGTCAGCAGGCTGGTCGCGACGTCGCGGAAGCCGACGTTCAGCTGCAGCGCCTGCTGCCGATCGACGTCGAGCTGCAGCGCCGGGTGGTTGACCACCTGCGCGATGCGCACGTCCTCGACCCCGGGCACCTTGCGCATCTGGGCGAACAGCGTGCGCGCGATCGCGAACGACGCCTCCGGGTCGCGGCCCTCGATCTGCACGTCGATCATCGACGAGACGCCGAAGTTCAGCACCTGGGTCACGACGTCGGCCGGCATGAAGTAGGTCTCGACGCCGGGGAACTTCTGCCGCAGCTCGCGCCGGATGCGCGCCATGTAGCCGCGCGTCGGCTGATGCTTCGGCCGCAGCTGCATCAGCGATCTCGGCGTCCTGGTCGCCGACGTTGTCGGTCGAGACGAACGCCAGGTTGTAGAACGTCGGCAGGCCGATCTTGTCGTTGATGATGTCGAGCTCGTCGGCGCG
This sequence comes from uncultured Pseudomonadota bacterium, assembly GCA_963778795.1. GTDB lineage: Bacteria > Myxococcota_A > Polyangia > Fen-1088 > Fen-1088 > DASRQZ01. The sequence goes on from CAVZVU010000003.1 coordinate 124,196, forward strand.
GGATGATGCGGCGGATCTCGTCCTCGACGTGGCCGACGACCACCTCGGTGTCCTCGATGCGCGTGCCGATGGGCGCGCGCACGTGCAGGCGCATCTGTCCGGTGTCGACGGTGGGGAAGAAGTCGAAGCCGACCACCTTGATCAGCGACAGCCCGACGACGCTGAACGACGAGCCCGCCCACCAGGAAGACCCGCCGCCGCTCGATGCACACCGCACAGGACGCGCGCCGTAGGCGTGCGCAGGCGTTCGAAGCGCCGGTCGCGCCAGCGGTTGAAGCGCGCGGCCCAGCCGCTGTCGCCGTCGCCGTCGCCCTTTTGGCTGCTCCGACGCGGGCAGCAGCCGGCGCGCCAGCGTCGGCACCAGCGTGCGCGACAGCAGGTACGACGCCATCATCGAGAAGACCACCGCGAGCGCCAGCGGCACGAACAGGTAGCGCGCCGGCCCCTCGAGCATGACGACCGGGAAGAAGACGATGCAGATGGTCAGCGTCGCGGCCAGCGCCGGCACCGCGACCTGGTGCGCGCCGTCGAGGATCGCGACCGTGAGCGGCTTGCCCAGTCAGGCGGTTGCGGTGGATGTTCTCGACCTCGACGGTGGCGTCGTCGACCAGCATGCCGACCGCCAGCGCCAGCCCGCCCAGCGTCATCAGGTTCAGCGTCTGGCCGGTCAGGAACAGCCCGACGACGCCGAAGAGCAGCGCGATCGGGATCGACGTGCAGACGATCACGACCGTGCGCCAGCTGCCGAGGAAGAACAGGATCATCAGCGACACCAGCACCGGCGGCGATGACCGCCTCGCGCAGCACGCTGCTGATCGCCGCGCGCACGAAGACCGACTGATCGAAGTCGATGCTCAGCTCGGCGCCCTTGGGCGCGGTCGCCTTGATCGCGGGCAACAGCCTCGCGCACCGAGTCGACGACGGTCAGCGTCGACGCGCCCGCCTTGCGCAGGATCGCGAGGTAGGTCGCGCGCCGGCCGTTGACGCGCACGATGTTGGTCTGCACCGCGTAGCCGTCGTGGACGTGCGCGACGTCGCCCAGCAGCACGGTCATGCCGTTGACCACCTTGAGCGGCATGCTGTTGAACTCCGTCGACGTCGGTCGGCGACGAGTTGAGCAGCACGTCGTACTCGGTGTCGCCGATGCGCGCCTGGCCCGCCGGCAGGATCACGTTGTTGGCCAGCAGGCTGTTGACCACGTCCTGCGGCGACGACGCCGCGCGCCTGCATCTTCTGCGGGTCGAGGTCGACCATGCACCTGGCGCGTGCGGCCGCCGTAGGGCGCCGGCGTCGACAGCCCCGGGATGGTGAACAGGCGCAGGCGCAGGAAGTTGAGGCCGTAGTCGAACAGCGTCCTGCTCGGTCAGGCTGTCGCTCTTGATGGTCAGCTGCGCGACCTGCACGTTGGAGGCGTTGAACTGCAGGATGTTGGGCGGCGTGATCCCCGGCGGCAGGATGCGCAGCGATGGTGTTGCAGACCGCGTTGATCTGCGCGATGGCCGCGCCGATGTCGGTGCCCTCCTCGAAGTAGACCCGCACGATGCCGACGCCGACCAGCGACTGCGACTCGATGCCGCTCGATGCCGCCGACCGTCGTCGAGAGGGCGCGCTCGGTGATGAAGACGACCCGCCTCTCCATGTCGTCGGCCGACAGCCCCGGGTAGTTCCAGATGACGATCACGACCGGGATGTCGATGTTGGGCAGGACGTCGCGCTTCAGCTGACGGATCGCCAGCCCGCCGAACAGCAGCACCGCCAGCACGCTCACCAGCACGGTGTACGGTCGGCGAAGCGCGAGCCGAACAATCCACATCGCGGCGAGAAAATGTAGGGCTGAACGGAGGGATCACAATCCGGTGCATCTCCGACGCGACAGGCTTCGCGGAGCCAGCTTTCGCGCCGCCACGTTTCAGCGCGGTCAAGACGACGTGACGTGCACTATTGATCGCAGATCCAGGATCGGACCTGGGTTAAACGCCAAGACGCCAGGACGCCACGGTCCGGACTCTTGAAAATCCGGACTCTGGCGTCTCTGGCGTCGTGGCGTTTGGCCTTTTCCGATCAGGATTGGGGGCTAACCCGGCACGCGGAGCGGACTTGGGTCACTCGCCGGTCGTGTCTGCGAGCGCCGGGGCAGCCTCGGGCGTCGGCTCCGCCCGCGCTTCCAAGATCGCCGGCATCGCCGGCTCCCCCAATTCGGCGACGGGAAGCGCCGCCGCCGCGCTCGCCTCAGCCAGCTTCTTGCGCGACCCGTAAAAGTTGAGATCCCGGAGCCCCTGTTTCGTCGACCGAGTCTTCGTGTCCATGATCCCACCCTTCTACCCCCTCGAGGGGTCCAGCGGCTATCCGGTAGGTTGGGGGTCGGCTTCAGGGATTCATTGTTTTCGCTGGAGAGAGCCCCAGGGGTGGGCCGTCGTCAGAACGCGCAGGCGACGCATTGGTGGGTCGTCGCGTCGCAGTGCCCTTCGTTGCCGCCGCATTCGAGCTGGCTGGTCGTCCCCGTGCAGGTGTCGCCCGACTGTTTGACCGTGCGGCAGGTCCCCGAACCGAGGATTGGCCCGTCGCAGTACGCACCCGTCGCGCAGGCCACGGGGTCGCTTCCCGTCTGTAGACCGCAAGGCTGTCCGATGGCGGCGTAGGTCTCCGAGCACTTGTGGTCGGCGCCACAGAAGCTCGCCAGATCGCACTGGCTCTGGTCGGGCGTGCAGGGGTCGCCGACTTGCCCCGGCGCCGCACAGGTCTTCGCGCCGGGCGGACCCGAGCAGCGCGCGGGCAGCGCGCACTCGACGATCGAGGTGCACGGGCCGCTCGACTTCCGCGGTTGACAGGTTCCCGGCGCGGCGCTTCCGCCGTCGGCGGCTGTGGCGCAGTAGAGGTCCCCCGCGCACGGGGCGTTGCTGTCACAGGATGCGCCCATTCCGACCGGCGTGGGCTCGGCGACGCAGGTCTTGGACACGCTGTTGCAGAGGAGGTTCGGCGAGCAGCGGACGTCGTTGAGGAGATTGCACGGCTCGTTCACGCCCGCGAGCGCCGTGCAGGTCCCGTCGCACGCCTGGTTCGGCCCTCGTTTGCAGTAGCTGTTACCCGTGCACTCCCACGGAAAAAGGACGCCAAAGTTCTTGCACGTCCCGCCGACCGGCACCAGCGGCCCCACGGCGGCGCAGTCGGGGGCCTGCGCCGGGGAGGACGCACTGCCGTTGCACGTGAACCCGGCCCTGATCTCGTCGAGGCAGGCGGCGGTGCGCGTCCCGTCGAAGGACGAGCGGTGCGCCGCGACGCTCGCGACGTAGCGCTGGCAGAACGTCGGATCGGCGAGGAGCTTCTGCGCGCCGGCGGCCGACACACCGTCGCAGCGCACGAACAGGTCGGCGACGATCGCGTAGTAGCCGCGGCAGAAGCCGTCGGGCGTGGTGGGATCGCCGCCGCCCGCGCCGAGCGCGCCCGCGCCGCCGCCGCCCCCGGCGCCCCCCTGCGTCCCGGACGAAGACGAACCGCACCCGACGACCAACACCAGCAGGGCGAAGCACCGAACCACCCGCAACCCACGTCTCATCGGTCGATTGTAAAGCAATCTGACGTGATCGCGCGCGGTCATCGCGGATTCCGCTTCGGGGTGCGGCGCGCCGACCCGGTCAGCAGCGCCGTCAGCGTCGCGGGGACGACGGCGGTCAGCTTGTCGGGCGAAGCGGCGAACGCGCGGTGCGCGCGGGCGAGCGGCCCGTCGAGAAACAGCGACGCCAAACCGTGCACGGCGGACCAGCAGGTGAGGACCAGGGGTTTGGGATCGCCCGCCGGGGCCAGGCCGCCCGCCTGCGCTTCGACGATCGCGGCGGTGAGCGTTTCGAGCGCCAGCGTCGACGACGGGGCCGGCGCAGATTCGGCCTCGGCGTCGGGGCTGGTCAGCTCGGGCCGGAACATCAGCTTGAAGCGCGCCGGGGACTTGAGCGCAAAGCGGATGTAAGCCTGTCCGCACGCCTCGAGGCGCGCACGCGCGTCGGGCGCGGCGGCGCGCGCGTCGGCCATCTCGCGGGCGAGCGCGGCGAAGCCGTCCTCGACCAGCGCCGCCAGCAGGCTGCCGCGATCCTTGAAGTGATGATAGGGGGCGTTGTGGCTGACCCCGGCCTTGCGCGCCACCTCGCGCAGGCTGAGCGCGCCGATGCCCGACTCATCGATCAGAGCCAGGCTGGCTTGCAGGAGCGCGGGGCGGAGATCGCCGTGGTGGTACGCGGTTCGTTTGCTCATCACCTCTCGATAATGCGCCTCGTCCTCGCGATCCGCGATCAATGTGCGGGTCAATCTGGACAATGTCCACTTTCATGTTGACGGCGCCCAGATCGCGCCTATCTTGACAGTGTCCAGATTGGCCGCGGGCGACCCGGGTGCTCCGGTCGTCGTCGCAGCCACTCTCGAAACCGAAAAGGAGAGCGCCATGACCCCTTTCCATCAGTTGTCGGCCACATTGGCCGCCTTGTCCGTCTCGTCCGTACTGGCGTCCTGCGCCAGCACCCCGCCGCCGCCGAAGGCACCGGTCACCCAACAGCGCCCGCTCGCCTCGCTGCTCGAGGCGGCCGCCTATCCCAATTCGGACACCGTTCTCATCCTCACGACCATGCAACAGCTGCTCGCCAGCCACCGCGAGTGGGAGGGCTACGAATACTTCGGGCGGCTCGCGGTCGAGCAGCCCGCCCGCGCCCCGCTGTTCCGCGCCTTGCAAGGGACGATGCAGGCGCGGGTCGCGAGCGAGGTTCCTCTGCTCAAGCGCGTGGCCTGGGTCGAAGACGCCATCCGCAAGCTCGACGACGGCGCCGCCGCCGATCCGGTGCTCGGCCGGTTCGCGCGCGGCCTGGTGTTCGCCGATCTCCCGCCCCGCTTCGGCAAGGCGCGCGCCGCGATCGACGACCTCGAGTCCTCGCTCGCCCACAGCGCCCAGCTTCCGTTCGGGTTCGAACGCGGCATCTATCGCGCGCTGGCCGCCGCCTATCGCACGCTCGGCGACCAGCCGCGGTCGCAGGAGATGCTGGCGCGCGCCGGGCTCGGCTCGCTGGATGACCGCGGCACGCCGCGCGTGCTCGGGAACATGTCGGTCGGCGCGGTGAGCGGATTCCGCTTCGGCGAGAAGCGCCTGGTCCGTGAAGCCGACGGCGTCTATGTCGCCGAGGGCTACGACTTCTCGAACCTGGTGTTCTTCGTCTCGCCCGAGATGGTGGTCGCCGTCGACGCCGGCACCACCGAAGAGAGCGCGCGCGAGGCGGTGGCGGCCCTGCGCCAGCAGGTCACGCGCGCCCCGATCAAGTACGTCATCCTCACCCACGGCCACTGGGACCACGTGGGCGGTCTCGGCGCCGTCCGCGAGCCGGGCACGACGGTCATCGCCCGCGCCGGATTCGCCGAGGAGCTGGCGCGGTCGCGCAGCTACCACCCGCCATTCCAGTACTTCTTCGGCACCGGCACCATGAAGCTGGACGTGAAGCCCGACCGGTTGATCGCCGCCCCCGAGACGCTCAGCGAGGGCGGCCTGGATCTGCGCCTCATCCCCGCGCCCAGCGGTGAGACGTCCGACGCGCTGTTCATCCAGGATCGCAAGCACGGCCTGCTGGTGGTGGGCGACGCCTTCATGCCCTATCTCGGGGCGCCTTTCGTCGCCGAGGGATCGCCCGAGGGCTTCCTGGGCGCGATCGCGCTGGTGCTGGATCTGCACCCGCGCCGTCTCATTCACGGTCACAGCCCGCTCACCGCGTTGTTCACCATCGACGCCATGCCGGGGTTGCGCGACGCCGTGGGAGCGCTTTATACGCGGAGCTTGGCCGCGGCGCGCGTCGCGCGGCCGCTGGCCGAGACGCTGCACGATAACTTCCTGCCCGAATCGTTGCGCGCGGCACCCGCCGCGGTGCAGCCCTATCTCGTCACCCGCGACACCTTCGTGCAGCGGCTTTACACCGAGCACGCAGGTTACTGGCAGTCGAACGGTGACGGTATCGACGCCTTCACGCGGGTCGAGTGGGCGGGCGCGCTCGATGCGCTGGGCGGCGGCGGCGACGCGCCGTTCGTCCGCACGGCGCGCGATCTCGAGGCGCGGGGCGACGCGGCCCTGGCCTTGCAGATCGCGGAGCTGGGGCTGGCGCGCCACCCGACGAGCGCGGCGCTGCAACAGACCCGCGACCGCGCGCTGACCACCTTGCGCGAGCTCTATTCGCAGACCAACCCCTTCCGCTTCATCGTTTACTCGGAGCTGGCCGGCCGGGGACTGGATCCCGTCGCCGTCTCGGGCGCGCCCGCCGCCGTCGCGGCGCCGATAAGTCGGTGAGCCGTCTTGTCGACGGCGGGTGACTTGCCATTGGATGCGTGACACCTCGACGACAGACGGCTCCACCTGGAAGATTGCCCGGCGGTATGGCGCGGCGCTGTGGATTGGTCTGCTTTTTTCGACCACGAGCGCGCCGCGGGCCTCGGCGGCCGATCCAGTGGCGGATCGGCACAATCACCATCTGAACGCCACGTCGAGGCCCGCCGGGGTCCCCGCCGACTACGTCCTCACCCATCATGGTTGGTTTCACCCTTCCTGTGTCGTCAGCGTCGAATCCGACGAGACGGTGGGGGCCGATCTGGTGATTCGAGGGCGGGATGGAGCCGCGCACGCCGCGCTCACCCCCTGCGCGCAAGCGCGCTACGATCGGCGGGGGCGCAAGATCGCCGGGCCCGCGGAGATCCAAGGCGGCGCAACGCCGGAGCTGGCGGCGCCTCTCCCCGCCGCCGCGACCTACGACGGATACATCGTGTACTACGTGTCCAGCGGCGCCATCACGTCGGGCTCGACCCTCACCACCGATTGGATCGTGCCGCCCCCGCCCACCAACGTGAGCAATCAGGATATCGCCTTCTTCAACGACATCCTCACGTCGGCCGGCGGAGGAGACATCCTGCAACCCGTGTTGGATTTCAACGGCGAAACTCAGGGCAAGTGGTCGATCGAGAGCGAGCACTGCTGCCTCGCGGGTAACGACATGCAGACCACGCCCGTCGTGGTCGCGCCGGGCGACCTGATCCGCGGGATCGTCGCCGGCGGCGGCTGCGATGCCACCGGCGTCTGCCAGAGCTGGACGGTGACCACGACCGACGTGACGACGGGGAAGTCGACCACGTTGAACACGACCGCCCCCGGCGGGGTTCCGAACGGCGTCAGCCCGGGCTCGCTGGAAACCTACGGGGTTTCGTCGTGCGACATGTTCCCGGTCGGGGGCGCGACGACGTTCATGAACAACAGCCTGACCGGTCCCAACGCCGCCGTGCAGATGCCCAAGTACAGACTCCTGACCCTGCAGGGTGTCGCCGCCGAGGTTCCCACGAACTGCGGCTACGGCGGCACGGCGTCCGGCAACGACTACACGCTGATCTACGGCAAGGTGACGGTCGGGACTGACGGCGGCACCCCGGACAGCGGCGGCACCCGCGACGCTTCGACGGATGGAAAGGGCGGCGGAGGCGGCGCTGGAGGCAACATTGTCGCCGACGGAGGCTCGGCCGATCGGAGCTCCGTGGACGCGGGACGCGACGCCGTCGCCGCCGATCGCGCGACCGGCGCCGGCGGCGGGGGCGGAACCAACGGAGCCGGAGGCGGCGCGACGGGAACGGGAGGCATCAACGGTGGTGGCGGCGGTTCCCCCGGCACCGGCGGCCGGTCTTTGGCGGATGCGGGAGCGGGCGGCTCCGGTGCGTCCGGGTCAGACGCCGGCGCGGAATCCGGCGCGGATGCCGGCTGCGCTTGCCGCATCGATGCGGCTTCCGACACGTCGCCGCTCGTCGTGCCGGTGATCGTATGGCTGCTGGCGGTCGCCGTCCGCCGCAGGCCACGCCGCGCCGGGCGCTAGAACACGCGCATCGATTGCCGCGCTCCGCCGATAACACTCGCACCATCGACATCGTCAATCGCATCAAGGCGGCGGGGGCCCCGATCGATGCGGTCGGCGCGCAAGGTCACGCCGCGTATCAAGTCGCGACCGCCACGGTGAAAGGCTTCATCGACAAGATCACCCAGCAGACCGGGTTGCCGGTCTACATCACCGAGTACGACATCAACGTCGCCAACGACACCCAGCAGAAGAACATCATGCAGGAGCAGATGACGATGTTCTGGAACGACGCCAACGTGAAGGGCATCACCGTGTGGGGCTACATCGTTGGTCTCACCTGGAAGCCCAACACCGGCCTGCAACAGTCGAACGGCACCATGCGCCCGGCGATGACCTGGCTCATGACCTTCCTCGGCCGCTGACGCCGCGCGCTCCCCGATGCATCAAAAGCTTCGTCGAGACCCGCGACCCACTCACGGCGCCCGCGAGCACCGGACGCCGAAGTTGCTGTCGCGGCCGTCGGGGGCGATGTCGCCACCGCGAACCGTGGGCATCAAGTTCGCCACCGAGCCACCGAAGTTGTCGCCGCGGACCAGCCGGAAGCTGGCCGGCGTCAGGTTGACGCAGTCGGTGCACGGGTTCACGTAGGTTTGTTTCCAGTCCAGGTTCCACTCCCAGATTTCGCCCGCCAGATCCAGCTGGCCCCAGCGCCCGGCGCCGCTGGTTGCCGTCCCTACGGGCGCGAGGCCGGTCGCGTTGCCGGTATAGAACGAGCCGTAGATCGCATACTGGTTCATCGTCCCCGGCGCTGCCGTGCCCCACGGGTACTGTCGCTGCTCGGTGCCTCCCGCAGCGGCGTACTCCCACTCCGCCTCGCTCGGCAGAAAGCCTCCGTCCCAGATGCAGAACGCGTACGACTCGTACCAGTTCACGCAGTTGATCGGCAGGTTCTCGTGGCCGCCCGTCGCGGCGGCGGTCCAGGTCGCATGGGTCGAGTCACAGAAGCTTCCTCGCGTGAGACTGGCGGTCGTCGGGTTGACGTTCGTCGTGCTGTTCCAGGTCGCGTCCCAGCCGGTCTCGGTGCCCCCGGCGGTGGCCGCGAGACCCCCACCCTTCAGGTACCCGTGCTTGCCCGCGCCAGCCGACGGCCTCCAGCCGCCGGCCCACGCCGCCGCAAACTGACGGTACCGGCCCACCGTCACCAGGTACTTGTCGAGGCGATAGTCGCTGACCGTCGCCGGATCGTTCTCGCCGGTGGGACCGCTGCCGGTGTTCCGGTAGGTTCGGAAGTACGTCCCACCGGTCACCGCGAGGCTCGTGCAGCAGCTCTCGTGTCCCAGGGCCGCAGTCGGTCATCCCGGGCCCGCCCGGTGCGCAGCTGGGCGGCGGCGTCCCGACGCTGCCGCCATCGGTGCCGACGCCAGCATCGACGCCGACGGCGCCGCCATTCCCCGCCGCGCCGCCGCTTCCGGTCATGCCGCCCGCGCCCATGACGCCGCCGCTGCCGACGGCGCCACCACCCGTCCCCGGCGCGCCGCCCGTACCCGACGTCCCCCCCATGCCCTTGCCGCCCGTGTCAGCGCCAATGGAGCCGGCGCCGCACCCCGTGGCGCAAGCGGACAGAATGGTGAGGAGACCGACGAGAGGAGCCCTGTCGTCAAGGTAAACCGACAGACGCGATCGGATGAACGGACGTTTCATGGATTCCCTTCGCCAGAGAGCCTTCGGAATCGCCCACACCCGCGGCGAGACGCCGGCGATCGCATGTGCGCTGGCTCTAAGGTGACCCGCACAACGGGCGGCGGTTCAACTAACCGGCGATGACCTCGCGCGGTCTAGCGAGCCGCCAGCCACCAGAGGACGGTACAAGCCAGGAGCGCGCCGCCGACGAGCACGCCGAACAGACCGCCCCTGCGTCCACGCGCACGCGCGCGGACGCCCGCGACGACCGCCGCCGCTGCGGCCAGCAGCGCCGCGCCGTACAAGCCGCGCGTCAGAATCGCCTTGTGCGCCAGGGCGCGCTCGTAGTCCGGCCCGGGTCGGGGATCGCCGATGCCGATGAACACCGCGATGGGGACGAGGCACCACCCGAGGACCGCCAGGGCGACGGCGGGCCAGCCCCCGCCTGGGCGGGCCGCCGCGGTCCGGCCCATCGTCTCGTCGGCCGGCGCGTCGGCCATCTTCACATCGCCAGCATCTGCTTGACCAACGGATCCCACGCTGTCGTCGGCAGACCGCCGGTCAAGGCCCGGTAATAGTCGCGCAGAATGTCGCCCTGCTGTTCGGTATTGAAATCCTTGAACTGCTTCCCCGTCTTGACGGCCGCGATGAGGCCGGCCGCGCCGCCGTAGTTGTACGTGCTGAAGATCGCGTGAAACACTGTCGTGACGACGCTGACGCCACGGGTGTATTGCCAGATGTGCGTCATCTCGTGGATCAACCACGGCATGAATCCGGCGCTTCCGAACGACCCGGTCGGAAAGTAGATCGTTCCGGGAAGCGTGCGGGCGTAGTCCCCGACCCCCATGATCGGATCCTCGGCGACACTCACCTTGTTCAGATCGACACGGCCCATGAACACGCGGTCGATCTCGCCGCGTTCGTACGCGGTCAATGGTCTGAGAGCCTGGCGCTCGACGACGTTCTTCTCGGTCAAGACCGGTATCGTCACGATCGAGTGCAGCGTCGTCACGCGCTCGCCGGTGTGGAGGACCATGTTGTGCGGGTCGAGGATGCCGACCGCCATGTCGTGGGCCGAAGGGAACTTCGCCGCCGTCAACGCCGCCTCCACCTCGGCGAGGGTGGCTCCCCGACCGGAGAAAGAGACCTGATCACCCGACACCAGCTTGGCCACCTTGCCCGCCGCGATCAGGGGGCCCAACGCCGCTTCGACACTGGCGGCCGCCGGTGCGACGGTGACGGAGGTGGCCGACATCGTCTGCCCCACCGAGGGCAGGATCTCGGTGTGCGGGTGGGAAAAGGTCAACAGATCGCGGGCGACCGCCGGACCGCTGGAAATCGAGGGCCGCGCTCCGCTCTCCGCGGCGTCGGCGTCGCGCTCTTCCGGGCCGACCGGATCGGTCAGGCGCAATGGCGTCGACGCCCTCGCGTCGACCAACCCCTGTTGCACCGAATGGGCTACCTCGTGGCGCAGTGTCTTGTCGTCCTTCGACGCGCGGACGCCGGTTCCGAGAACAACGTCGCGACCAACCGTGAATGCAGCTGCATCCAGGGCGGCGGCGGCGATCTGGGCTCGCGGGCCCTCGTGCACCCGCACCTGCGCCAGGTCGCGTCCGAGCTTGGGCTCGAGCGCGGCGCGCGTTTCGGCGTCGAGCGGACGCGCCGGTGCCGAGAGCCCGAGCCTCACCGCCTCGGCAGGCTTCGGCGGGCCGGGGGAGAACGGCGGACGTGGAGCCTTCGGTCCCTGGACCCCTATTGATTGCGCTATCGAGCGATGGATGGCGGTGGCCACCGTTCGAGCGATGTAGCCGTCGTCGGTGCCGGGCGGGAAGCGCGGCACGTCGACGCGCAGGGAGGAGATCGAGCGCGACCCGCCGGGCGCCGGGAGCGGCGGCAGCGTCTCGAGCACGCGAATGACGGCAGCGGCCAGCGCCCGCCCGTGCGCTTCGTCGCGATAGGGCAGCTCCATCGAGAGCGTGGCAATGTTGAAGTTCACGACGGCCTCCGGCACACGCCACCTCCGCATTCGATCGAGCGACGAGCCATCCTATCGTCGGCCGGCGCTCAGCGTCAATGCGGAGGAATCGGTCACGCCGGACGGAAGAACCGGCGATTGTCGTCGAGGATGCGCGCGCAGGTCGCGGGATCGGTGCGCGCCTCGCTGATGCCCTCTTCGAAGGAGCCACCCAGCACCAGCGCGTCGGTTCGCGGCACCATGTACCCGGTCGGATGGTCAAGCAGGTAAGACAGCGCCTGCGGCCGCAGGTGGACCAGTTGACCCCGGATCGGGACGACGGCTTGGTCCGCGAAAAGCGCGCCCGCCCCCAACCCGAGACAATTCACAATCGCCCGCTCTGGCAGGTCGTGCAGATCGCGTGCGCTCGAAAATGCGCGCGGCTCCAGGATCGCGCCGGCGCGCCGGACTTCATCGACCAGCGTGGCGAGAAAGATCGGGGCCTCGATGAGCAACGTCTGATAGACGCGCGCGGATCGCGTGGGTGCGAAGGGCAGCGCGGCCACGCGCCGCGGCGCCGGCAGAAGCCCGACAGGCAGCTCGTCGAGACCGCTCGGCACCCCTTCCGCCTCGTAGATCGGTCGCGGGCTGACGCCCCACCGCGAACCGACCAGCAGCTGGAACCGGCGCCAGGACAGCGCCAGCATCCGATCGAAGCGCTGCTGCAGCTCGCGCGTCGCGCCCCGCTCGACGACATCGGGCGACCACTCGGCGCCGGCGACGTCGGACGTGGTGAGAGGCGGGAACTCGCGCGCGTAGACGCGAACGCGAAATCCCCGCTCTTGCAGGACGCGCGCGGTGCACAAGCCGACGACGCCCGAGCCCAGCACGGCGACCGCCGTGCCGCGCGCGAGGCCCCGCAGCAGCTCGGCGGCGACGCTCGCGCTGCCCCACGACAGCGTGTAGCCGGCGCCCCCGTGCCCGTAGTTGTGGACGACGAGCTTGCCCGCCAGATCTTGCCGCTCGATGCGCGGACCGCCCCGCCGAAAGGGGCGGACGCCCGCGACGTAGCGGATGACTTGATCGTCGGAGAGAATCGGAGCGGCGAGCGTGCCCGTTGCGGCCGGCGGTCGCGATCGCGCCGCCGCGGCCCGGGGCGCGGTCGCGGTCAGGATGACGCTCGACAGGAACCGTCGACGAGACGGGCTCATGGCATTCGAAAGCGGTGCGTGACGGGAATCGACGGGAGAAGGTCCATCTCGCCCTCCTCGTAACCGACGGTCCAGTTGTTGATGACGAACGGCAGCCCGCTGGGTGCCGTCCGATCCGAAATGATCCCGACGTGCTCGGGGCCGGGCCGGCTGGGAAACGTATCGAGAAAGACGACGTCGCCGGGGCGCGGCGGTCCCTCGCGGACCTGAGGAACGTGGCGCAAGAACCAGGTCAACAGCGTCTTCACGCGCCGGTGATCGATGCTGGTGTTGGGCCGGTGAATGCCGGGATAGGCCGACGGCGCGGCCCGGATGTCTTCGGCGACGCGGCTTTGCAGATCGATGCCGGCGTTGCGATACGCGCGAATGACGGTGTCGCTGCAAACGCCGATGGCGCGGGGAACGTCGCCCAGCGGGTAAGACAGTTGAACGTAGCCTTCAGTGTATTTCGCGCGATTGAGCACCAGCTTGCGCGCGCCCATCAGGATATCCAGCGGATCGGGAATGCCGTCTCCGTCGCTGTCTCCCGGGCGGGCGCCGCGCGCCGGCGCGATTCGATCGACGACCAGCGTGCGGCTGGAGACGAGCCGGCTCACCTCGGCGGCGTCGGCGGCGCAGAGCCGCGCGACCACCGAGGGGACCGAAGCGAGTCCGTCGGGCGGCGCGCCCACGAGCGCATATATCTTGAGCGGGAAGTCCCCTTCGTAAAGCACGACGGCGCGGTGAGCCTCGTCGACGCGCAGGCGGGTCTGACCGGTGTCGACGCGACGGGGCAGCGTGATGCGGACGGCCGCGTCGAGATCGGGAAAGATGCCGACGTCGTGAACCGGCGCCGTTCCTTGAGCGCCCGCGATCGACAGCCACCCGAGACCGAGACCGGCGGCCACTATGACGGCTGGGAGGGCCCGCATTTCCCCTACACTCTAGCGCATGCGAACAACCTGGGTGGCGCTGGTCGCCGGCGGAACATTGCTCGGCTGGATCGGCCACGGCGAGGCGGACGCCAGAGGTGGTGCCAGATCCGGTACGACATCTGACGCCAGAGCCGGCGCGGCATCGCAGACCCTGATCCCGCAGTTCGAGAACGCGGCGGTCACCGTCTGGAAGACCATCCTCGCGCCCCACCAGAAGCTGGGCATGCACCGCCACGAACACGGCCGCGTCGTGGTCGCGTTGAAGGGCGGAATGCTCACGATCCCGCAAGACGACGGCGGCTCGCACAAGCTGGTCCTCGAGACGGGAAGGGCCTACTGGCTGGACGCCGATCCGCCGGGCAAGCTGCACGGCGATGACAATCAATCCGGCCAGCCGCTCGAGATGATGGTCATCGAGATGAAAGACCGCTAGAAGCCGAAGCCAAACCCGAGCTGAGCATGGTTGTCGGCGGCGTCGTGGACGTCGATCATCCAGCCCAGACAGGCTTTCGGAACGATCGGCAGAGCGACTGAAAGCTGCGGTCCGGCGTAGGTCGTATGGCGCCAACTGGTGGGGCCGTACATCCGCTCGACGCGCGCTTCGAGGATGATGATCCCTTCGAAATAGAAGTCACGCAGATCGTGCGGTCCCGGCGAAGGCCAGATGTTCGTCGCGAGCCCAATTCCCCCACCCGAGCCGCCGGCTCCGAGCTGCCCGCGGACCGTCGCGGCAAAGAGACGGCCGGACTCCGCGGGCAGACCGAGTTGAACGATGCCCGGCTCGACAGCGACATAGTCGCCGTTGCGAAAGCTCACCCCAACCGTGGGGTATGTGTCGAGGGGGCTCGGGCGCGCCTGGGCCTGCCCGGCGAGGAGCACGAGCAAGACACCTGCAAGCCCGAGAGAGGCAGAAGGGGCAAGAGAGCGCGGACTCGTTTCCATGGCCGCCGAGTCTGAGGTCGCCATCATCTTACTCACAGGAATTAGTCGGTCACGTTATGTTAAGTATTGCTTATCGATGCAGATCGCCCGCCTGGAAGGCTTTTACTGGGTGGCGCGCACCGGGGGCTATGCCGCGGCGGCGCGCGCGTTCCCCTACCCGCTGACCCAGCCCGCGGTGTTCCAGCAGGTGCGCAAGCTCGAGAACGAGCTGGGCGTCCGCCTGTTCGAGCGGGTGGGCAAGGCCGAGGTCCGGCTCACCGCCGCGGGCCGGCAGCTCTACGATCACGCCGCGCCGTTCTTCGAACGGCTGCCGGCCGTCGAGCGCGCGCTCAAGGCCGCGACGCCGGCGCGCGAGCTGCTCCTGGCCGCCGAGGCCCTGATCCTGCAACAGGTGTTGCCGGGCTGGATCCGCCGGCTGCAGCGCCGCGAGCCCGATCTGCGCGTCGACGTGCGCGAGCTGCCGGCGCCCGATCCGGAGGTGGTGCGCAGCGGCGAGGTCGACCTGGCCGTCGCCTACTTCCCCAGCCCGCTCCCCGCCGGACTGGCGAGCCGTACGGTCGCGACCCTGAGCTCGTTCCTGGTCCTGCCCGCGGGCGGCGAGCTCGCGCGCCGGCCGCGGGTCGGGCTGCGCCAGCTGACGGGCGAGACGTTCGTGACCTACAACCCCGGCACCATCCATCACGAGCTGCAGCGCCGGGCCCTGGCCCGAAGCGGCGCCGCGCCCGCCCGGATCGTCTCGGCGAGCACGACCGAGGCGATCCTGGGCCTGGTCGCCGCGGGCGTCGGCTGCTCGCTGGTCCCCTCGATCGACGAGGCCTTGTTGCGCCGGCGCGGCGTCGTCGCGCGCCCCTTTGCTCCTGGGCAGGGCCGCTTTCCGGTGCGGGCGGTGTGGCGCGCGAGCGGCCCCGCGAACCCGGCCGTCGACGTCGCCCTGGTCGCGCTCGGCGACGCACACCTCTGAACCGAGACGTCGTCGCCTGCCGCCAATTCTTTCTCTTCCGCCAGGAAGACGAGCGGGCGCGGTTCGCGCCCGCCCGTCTCGGGCCGCCCCACGGCGAGCCTAGGGGGACGTGCACTGGCGAATGCGCGTGCCGGCCGCCGCCGTGTGATAGAAAAAGTAGTCGGCTCGGTAGGGCACCAGCACCTGCGCGTCGGGGTGCGCGTCGTCGCAACCGGCGGCCGGCGCGGCGCCGCCTTCGGTGTTCAGGCGCTGGATGAACGTCACGTCGCTGAAGATCCCCGCGCCCGCGTTTGTGGCGGCCTTGAGCAGCAGCCATGGAATGGCGGTGGTGTCGGGTGACGGCGCCGCCGCGAGCTTGGCGCCGGTGACCAGGCTTCCGTCGGCGGCCTCCCAGCTCGGACCCACGAAGTGGATCGCCGCGACCTCGGAGGCCTTGGTGAGCACCGCGTGCGGCGCCTTGAGCGTCCACACCAGCGCGGCGCCGGGGGTCGCGGCCGTGCAGGTGTAGATCTGAACGCCCCTGGCGGCCATCACCGCGAGCAGGGTCGCGTCGGCCGGTGGGGCCAGCGCGGCGGGCAGATCGCTCGGGCAACGGGCGGGCGCCACCACGCTCTGCGCGAGCGCAGTGTCCGCCGACGACGACGAAAGGGCCTGCTTGGCCTGCGTGGTCGATTCGTCGATCTCGGACGGGCTGTCGCCTTCGGCGGCGCACCCGACGATCAAGAAAGCCAACGCACCGAGAATCTCCATTGAACGAATGCGAAGCAAATTTGTGTTCATGATCGGTCTCCTTTTTCCGGGGTGAACTGCTTGCGACAGCGGGCTTCGACACTGGACATCGACACCGGACTCAGCAAGCGCCGCGCCACACACCGAGACGCCGCACAATCAATGAATGCGCGCGACCGTCAATCGATCGGTCGGACGTCTAGTCCGACGATGCCGCGATCATTCGGGCGAGTCGTCCGACGCCGACGCGGAGGTCAGCCCGCGCGGCGGCGCAGGTTGCTGGTTCCGAGTCCGGTCGCCCCGGTGCCACCGCCACCGCCGCTGGCGGGGCGAAGCTCGGGACCGAAGAGGGCGTTCAGCAATGTCGCCATGCTGGCGCGCGCGCCGGGCGCGATGTGATCGACGATGTCGGCGGCGAACTCCTCGGCGGTGGCGTAGCGTTCGGCGGGGTCGGCCGCCAGCGCCCGCGAGAGGATCTGCACCACCAGCGGCGGCAAGCTATTGAGTCGCTGCAGCCGCTGCGGCGACGGACCACTCACGGCGGCGTAGAACATCTCGGCGCTGGTGCCGCCCTGATAAAGCGGCTCGCCGGTCAGCGCGTAGTACGCGACCAGGCCCAGCGAGAACAGGTCGGCGCGCCGGTCGATGGTCAGGCCGCGCGCCTGTTCGGGCGCCATGAAGGCGGCGTTCCCCTTTACGTTGCCGATATCGGTGCGCGACACGCGCCCTTCGGACTTGGCGATGCCGAAGTCGATCAGCTTCACCTCGCCGCCGGCGCCGACCAGAATGTTCCCGGGCGAGACGTCCCGGTGGACGATGTTCAGCGGCTCGCCCGCCTCGTTGGTCCGCTCGTGCGCGTAGGCCAGCGCCTGCAGCGCCTCGTAGGTGATGTAAAGGACGCTGGCGAGGTCCAGCGGCTCGCGCAGCCGCTCCATGTGGCGCTCGATGATCTGCCCGACGTCGCGCCCCACCACGTACTCCTGGGCCATGAAGTAGCCGTCGCCCACGTGGCCGAAGTCGAATACCGGGACGATGTTCGCGTGCACCAGCGTCGACCCGAGCTTGGCCTCGTCGATGAACTGATCGACGGCGGCGCGGTTGCGCGCGATCTCGGGCTTGAGGCGCTTGAGCACCAGCACGCGCTGGAACCCCTCCGGGCCCGCGAGACCGGCGGTGAACAGCTCGCACATCCCCCCCTCGCCCAGGCGGCTGATGACGGTGTACCGACCGAACCCGTGCGGTTCGCCGCTGGCGATCATTGTCGGGCTGGCGGCGCCCGTCGGGCTGGCGGCGCCGCTCTCGCGCGGAAACGGCGTCGAGCGCGGCACCGGCATCGATGCGGACACCGGGCCCGAACCGGGCGACCAGATCTGGCTGCGCCCAACGGGGATCTCCATCGGGATCCCATCGCTCCCGACGACCTGGCCGCGCCGGCGCGAGATCCCGACCGCGATCGCCGCCAGGGCCAGCGCGCCAGCCAGGGCGGCCAACGGAACCACGGGACGCGCCTTCGCCAGCTCGGGAGGCAGGGGACGCACGCACCAGAGCCACAGGCCCTGCGCCAGCGCCAGCGGGGTCGCCACCGTTCCGGCCGCGGCGTTCAGGATCAGCGTCTCCGCTTCGCGGCCCACCAGCGCGTCCGACCGCAACGCCGTGTCGCTCAGCAAAGCCCGATGGCCGTCCGACAGCAACAAGCTGGCGTGCGCGCGCTCCGACCAGTCAGACAGGAACGCGCGGTCGAGCGGGCGCGCGAGCACCAGCATCCACTGCGGAAGATCCTCGACCTCGATGACCGCGGCGGCCTCGACGAAAGGACGGTCACCCAGGCTGACCAGCTGTCCTGCGGGGCGGCCGGGCGCGGTCCGGGCCTTCAGCTCGGCGGCCCCCAGGCCAGCGGGCGCGTTGCGGGTCGCCAGCGGGCCATGCGGGCCGATGACCGCGGCCGCCCGCGCCCGGTAAGGCTCCCACCACCGCTCGGTCTCCAGCAGGTCCTCCATCGTCGAGGTGTCGACCTTGTCCCCGAGCGCGGCCTTGAGCTGCGGCAGGCTTGCCGCCGCGGTCGTTTCACCCTCCAGCTGGTGGATCGCGTCGGCGCTGGCCGCCGCGACGGCGGTTCGCGTTTCGCTGGCGAGCGGAGCGATGTCCTCGACGCGGTAAGACGGGCTCGACTGGCTGACGAAGAGCGCGGCGACCGTCGCGCCCAGCGCGCCAGCGCTCAGCACCGCGACAGCCACCCCACGCCCCCCCCGCATCACTTCTGGTTCTTGTCGTACGACGAATAAGGTTGGTTGAGCTTGTTGTTGTGCGCGGTTGCCGGCTGCTGATCGAGGGTCACGCTCACCTCGGCACCGGACGGCCCGACGTCGACAGTCTGCGCGGTCGGCTTGCTGCGCGGGCCCCAGACGACCACCTTGCGGGCGCCGACCGGCACGCCGTCGAGGCGGAAGGATCCGTCGCTGCCGACTCGCGTGTAGATCGGGCTGGGCACCACCAGGATCGCCGCGTGCATGTCCGAGTGCATGTTGCAGAACACGTCGACGACACCCGGCGCCGTCATCTCGACCGCCTTCGCCTCTTCGCCGGGTCGCGGCGCGCCGAGGATCGAACGGGCGGGGAAGCGTGGGAGAGAACACGTTGTGGACGAACGTATCATAATTGGGGAACAGCACTTTCGTCCCGCGTTGCACGACCGTGACCTCGGGCAGGAATTGCTTCTTGCGCTGCGCTATCTCGACCGTTTTGCCGCGCACCGGCGAGCTCTTGACGTTCTCGACGTAGGCATAGACGTCCTGCAAGGAACCGCCGGGAAACTGCACCTTTCCGCGCACCGAGGCGGTGGCGCGGGCCGCCGGCTTGGGGAGCTCGAGGCTGGCGGAAACCGCCTTGGCGTCCGCCGCCGCCGGCGCGGTCAGCTCGATCGGCGACGGCTTGCCGGTCTCACCGAGGTGCCCGGTCTGCGCCAGATTCATCAGCAGGTCGTAGTGCTCCTTCTCGACGCGCATGACCTGCATGACCAGCTGGCGCAGCTCGCGGACCTCGGCGCGCAGGCGGGCCACCTCCGGATCGCCGGACGCGCCGCGGACCGAGCGCGCCCCCAGAAGAATCACCACCAGACCGACGACCGAGAGCAGTTTGCTGCGCTTCATGAGTTTTGCTCCTTTAGAAATCGACAATCAGAACCAAAGAATCAGCGAAGAGGTGAAGACGTCGTCGCGGATCGTGGGGATGCCGCCGTACTCGCCGTTGTGCAGATACTCGGCCTTCAACGTGACGTGCTCGCTGGGCGCGTAGCGCAGGCCGGCCGTCGCCCGCCAGACCTTGGTGACGTAGATGCGTTCGGCGCCCTCGGCCGCCGCCGGATCGCCCAGCCAGACCAGCGCGTCGCGATACTCGCCGCGCACCAGGAAGCCCGAACCGGCCGGTCAACATGACGTCGGCCTCGAGGTAGCCGCCGCCGTTGAGCCGCAGGCCGTAGGGCCGGTGCGGCGGCGTCGTAGACCAGGCCGGTCTTCTCGCCGGTGCCGCGCCCGGTCAGCCACTGTCCCTTGAGATCGATCCGCCCGAGGTGCGCCTGCAGATCGGCGCCCGCGAACCAGAGCGGATCGCCGGCTGTCGAGCGCGTGGTCCTGGGCGCCGTACTCGCCCGAGACCCCGAGCTCGAAGCTGAGCGGCACGGGCGCGACGGCGATGCGCGCCGCTGCCGGTCTTGCCGGCGTTGCTGTCGATCTCGTCGTAGAAGTGAAACGTCTCGATGGTCGACGAGCCGTTGGTGAGCGCGGCGGCGACGATCAGCCAGTCGTTCGTCGCCCAGCTTGCTGCGGACCTTGATCCCGAGCGGCGTCCCGGTCGTGTAGCGGGCGATGAGCGACGGCGTGATGCCGAAGCGCTGGCTCGCCTTGCGCTCGCGGTACTCGATGCCCAGCACCGAGTCGATCTTGCCGACGAAGATCGACGTGCGCCGGCGCGCGTCGAGCATCCATTCCAGCTGCGCCAGGTCGACCTCGAAGACGTCGCCGAGGCGGAAGTCGGTCCCCGAGCGCGGCATGAAGTTGATGCTGGCCGTGACGAGCGCGTTGTCGGCGAGGGCGGCGTTCAAGCGTCAGGTTGACCTCGTTGACGATGAAGCCCGGCGCGCCCCTCGAATGGACGCTGTCGAAGCGGTCGACGCCGGGAAGATTGCCCGAGATCGGCCGGCTCGCCGCGGCTGTTGATCGCCGGGGCCAGCAGGTCGCCCAGGAACACCCAGCCGTAGTGGTCGGCGTACTGCGGAAAGTAGCGCGTCGATTCGGCCCGACGTCCTGATAGATGCCGGTGCCGTCGCCTCTGCGGCGAAGAAGCCCGACGTCGACGTAGCCGCCCACCGTCACCAGCGGCCGCTGGCGCGTCACCAGCTCCTGCGTCGCCTCCAGCCGCCGTTCCAGCTCCGCCATGCGCTCGGCGACGTCCGAGCCGTTTGAGGACGCCTCGCCTGTCGCCTCGCCTGTCGCTTCGCCTTCTTCGATCCCCTCGACTTCGGACGTGGTGTCGGAGCTCGAGTCAGCGGAAGGATCGAAAGAAGAATCGGGCGCGGCGGCCGGGACCTCTTCGCCGTTCGGGACCTCGGCGACGGGCAACTCGACGCTTGGGGTAGCCGCCGGCGCAACCGGACGGGGAGCCGAAGAGGGAGACGGCCCCTGCGCACCCGCCGGACCGGCCGAAAACGCGATGAGCAGCGCCGCGGCGAGGGGAAGCGACAGATTGATTGATAGTGAGCGAGCGGCGATGGCGCCAGGTCCCCAAGTTGTCGGCGACGTGCGGCACCATAGCCCGCCGTCGCTCTTCATGTCACCGCCGTTTTTCTGGCCACCGGTCATGACGACCGACTCAGCAAGCGCCGGACCATCGGTCGTCCAGCCAGATTGCCGCCTGATTGACGGCTGATTGACGCGGGCGGCCTGACGATGACTGTCCGACGTCGGTCAAGTTGACGACCGACCCGGACGAAATGACCGACGCGCAGGCGAGACCGCACCGGCGCTAGGGCCAATGCCGATCGGTCAAACGCCAGGACGCCAGGACGCCACGGTCCGAAATCTCAAGATCCGGCCTTTGGCGTCTCTGGCGTCATGGCGTTTCGTCTTATCCGACCAGCATGGCGCTACGGCTCCGAGGTATCGACCAGCAGCGCCGCCGGAAGCGGCGCGCTGGTCAACGTCCCCAGGAACGCGACCAGGTCGGACTGCTCCTGCAGCGTCAGACCCAGGTTCTGCAGCAGCGGGTCGCGCGTGCCGACCGGGGCGGCGGTATCGGCGACGTGATTGTAGAAGGCGACCACCCCCTCGAGCGTCCCGATCTGGCCGGCGTGCATATAGGGCGCGCTGGCAGCGACGTTGCGCAACGACGGCGTCCGAAATTGGCCGCGCCACTCTTCGGGCGGCGTCGCGGTCAAGCCGTCGAGACGGCCGGTGGTGCGATCGTCGCTGAAGGGGCCGGCGCTGCTGAACGCGCTGGCCACCAGCGGCGGCACGTCCGCGAGGCGGCCGAAGTCGTTCGCGGGGACGTTGGGCCCGAACTGGGGCAGGCCCAGGTTGTGAAACTTGTTGTCGGTGAACAGCGGCCCGCTGTGGCACGAGGCGCAGTTGCCCTTGCCGAAGAAGATCCCCAGGCCCTTCGCTTCGCTGGCCGTGAGCGCGGCGCTGTCGCCGGTCGCGTAGCGATCGTAGCGCGAGCCGCCGCTCACCAGCTTGCGCATGTAGGCCTCGATGAACTTGGCGTAGTTCACGAGGATCGTGTTGACGACCAGCTGATCGTCGGCCGTCATCATCTCCCACGGCCCGTCGGCGGCGCCCGCGGCCTTGGGCTTGCCGGTGGCGGGGAAACGCACGGTGTCCGTGCCGAGGGCGTCGGGCAGCGCGGCGCCGGCCAGCGCCTCGTACGCCGTCCGATACTTCGAGAAGACGACGTGCGCCAGCCGCAGGCGATCGCCGTTCATGTTGCGGGCGTTCTCGAGCACGCCGATCGGCAGCTCCCACTGCGCCGAGAAGCGTCCCGCCCAGTTGGTCCAGGTGTAGAAGCTGGCGTTCACCAGCGGCAGCGCGTTGCGCGTGAGGAAGTTCGCGCCCAGCGAGACGTTGTTCGGGTTCGACCGGCGATCGTCGAGCGCGGTGCCGACGTGGCAGCTGGCGCAGGAGATCTTCCCGACGTCACCCACCAGGCCGAGGCCGCCGTTGCTCCCGTCGTTGGCGACCGCCAGCGGCCCGGAGACGCCCTTTTCGAAGAACAGCTTCTGCCCGAGCGTCGCCGCGTTCGCGTTGTCGGCGAAACGGTTGGTGGGGTCGGGCGGCAGCGTGCTGGAAAACGGCTGCAGGGTCGGCCCGTCGGCGCGGCCGCCGTCGCCGGCATCGGGCTGACCGCCATCGCTGCCGCCCAGGCCCGCGTCGACGGTCGCGCCATCTCCGCTGCCGGCGTCGACGCTGCCGCCGGTGTCGACGCTGCCGCCGCCGTCGCTGCCGCCCCCACCGCCGCCGTCGGGCGCCCCCGCGTCGGCGCCGCCAACACCCGGGCCAGCGCCACCGGAGCCACTGCCGCCGGAGCCGCTGCCACCGCTGCCGCCCGCACCGCTGCCGCCGCCTGCTCCGTCGTTGCAGCCGAGGATTCCCCCCAGCATCAGCAGCACCGCTGTCATCGCTGTCGTCGCTCTCGCTGTCGTCGCTCTCGCTGTCGTTCTCATGATCGTCTCCTCCACGTTGCGAAGTGAAAACTCACGAGCGCCTACAGCAACAGCCACGCCACGTCTGCGGGCCGCGCGATCTCGGGCTCGACACACGTCGCGCCGGACGAATCGTTCGAACAAAAGCGACAGGTTGACCGAAGCGGTCAGCGCGGTCGGACAGAAAGCGCGACGATCACAGGTTCGAGTCCACGGGCTCCGCGTCGCGGAGCCCGGCGTCGGGAGGGCTGTCGCCGACGAACTCGACGTCGGTGACCATGATGTTCGCCTTGCACTCGACACCGGGCGGGGCGGTTAGCAACCACTGCACACCGGTCAGCCCCGTTGGATCGACGGTCGCCAGCGGACTGCCGCCCGACATCTCGGAGAAGTGAACGACCGAGCTGCCGAGACCAATCGACCGAGACATGGGCACACGGCAACTGGCGCCCGCGGGACAGGTACCGGCGGGCCCGTACGCTGAGTTGTCCTGGCTAGGAACGGCGCTGAACCGAAGCGTGCAAACGCCGAGACTGCCGCCCACGAAGAACCTGACGCCCGTGAATTGCCGGGCATCGACGCAGGATGGACTGTCGAAGACCAAGCCGAACCCCGCGTACGGGTCCTGCGGATCCGCGTACGGCCCCCCCGCCCAAAGGGCCTGGATCTCCTCCAGCATTATGCCGAGGTACGGAAACGGCATCACCAAAGGCGTGCCGAGACCGGGCGCGGCGAACGAATACAGCGCGCCGGCCGGGCTGGCACCGAAGCGCAGGATGACAGGCGAGCTCGGCGGCGTGCCTTTGCAAGCAGCGCTGGGGGAAGGCGTGTTCGTGCCTGGCGATCCCGCGGCGCCGGCACCGCCAGCCTGGCCCCCCACCCCCATCGCCCCTGCATCCGCCGGTGGATCGCTGCTCTCCGTCAGCGACTCGAGAAAGGCGACCAGGTCGGACTGCTCGTCGGTCGTCAGGCCCAACGGGCGAATCTGCACGGCACGCGTGCCGGGCGCGTTCGCTTCGCCGCCTCGGTTGTAGTGCGCGACCACCTGCTGCAGCGTCTGGTAGAGACCGTCGTGCATGTACGGGCCGGTCAGCGCGACGTTGCGCAGGCTCGGCGTGCGCCAGGCGCCCTCGAGCGCGGTGGTCAACGGCCGCGTCACCTCGTCGGCGCGGCTGAGGTCGCTCGGCTTGTCGCTGAACGCCGACGAGCGCAGCATCTTGCTCGCCTGCAGCTTGGCGAGCCCGTCGAGCGCGCCCCAGGGCAGGCAGTTCTTGCCGGCGGGCGCGGTCGTGCAATCGCAGCCGCCGCCGGCCAGACAGTCGGCCTCGGTCGGCACGTCGGGGCCGATCTGGGGCACGCCGACGTTGTGAAAGTCGCGGTCCGACAGCAGCGGCGTATTGTGGCAATCGATACAGGCGGCCTTGCCGACGAACAGACGCGCGCCCCGTTTTGCGGCGGCGCCGACCGCCGACGATGCCGGCCCCTCGCGCATGAAGACGTCGAAGGCGGCGTTGCGGCTGGTCAGCGTCGCCTCGTACGCGGCCAGCACCTTGGCCCAATTGACCAGCACGCGATTGATGGCATCCCGATCGGCTTGCGCCATGCAGTCCCAGGCGTCGCCGAACGGCTCGGTCGAATCGCCGGCCTGGCAGTCGGCCTTGGCGCCAGGCTTGCCGTCGGGAGGAAAGCGCGGGTCGGATGTCTCGTACGGAGGAATGGGCAGGGGCGGCTTACCCACGGACACGAACAGAGCGTTGTATGGGGCGGCGTAGTTGTTGGCGATCACCCACGCGATGTGCAACCGGTTGCCGTTCATCGTCGTCGGGTTCTCGGCGACCGCGAAGGCCTGCGCCCACAATGAATCGGCGCGCCCGTTCCAGGTGAACAGCCGCTGATACGCGCAGTTGACGATGCCCAGCGCGTTGAGGTCGCTCCACCCCGCCCCCGACGACACGTTCCCGGGCACCGACGCCGTGTCGACGCCGCCGCGGCCCAGATCATGACAGCTGACGCACGACAGGTTGGTCGGCTGCCCCTGCGGCGCGCGCGCCACCGCCGCCGGCCGGCGAAGCGCATCGACCTGCGTCGCCGCCCCCGAGAAGCGCGCGTCGGCAAAGAACTGCCGTCCGAGCTCGAGCGCCGCCGGGTTTCCGTCGACGCCGTTCGAGTCGTCGTGCGGCGGCGGACCGAGATTGGTCAGCCCCTGCAGGCGCGTCCACTCGTCACGCGAGAACGTGCAGCTGCTGTCGTCGCAAAACGCGTCCGATGCCCCTTTGCCAAAGCAGCCCGCGCCCCCCGCCGCCAACAGCGCCGCCAGCGCGACATGCGCGCCGGCGCGCATACAACGGTCGCGCGGCGCGATCACGGAGGACAAGGGACACCCTGCCAGATGTGGTTGATGCAGATCTCGCAGCTCCTCAGCGAAGCATCAGCATCGACGACAACGGAGCAGGACGCACCCTCGACGGGGCAGGGAAATGCCGGCGGGGCACAGCTCGACAGCGGTGGGCCTACGTCGACATTGCCGGCGTCGCGAGGCGGAAAGGCGTCGCTGGGCGGACCGGCGTCGCGGGGGGACCCCGCGTCGGGGGCCGAACCGTCGAAGACGAATGCCACGTCGGTAACCGTAATGTTTGCGGAGCAAGGGACCCACCCCACCGACGGGGGTAGGGTGCTGAGCAACCACTGCACGCCATTCAGCCCGGAGGGGATCGGCCGTCGCCAACGGGTAACCACCCCCCATGTCGGAAAAGCGGACGACCGTGGTGCCGGTGCCAATGGGTGCGGACAACGGCCGCCTGCAGCCCTCGAGACAGGTACCGCCGGCGGGCCCACTGCCAACGGCGTTGTCCTGGCTGGGGACCGCGCCAAACTGAAGGCTGCACCCACCCAGGTCGCCGTTCACCGTGAAACGAACGCCGGTGAATTGGCGAGCGTCGACGCACATGAGACTTCGAAAGCCCAAGCCAAAACCGGCGTACGCGCCCACCGGGGCGACGTCCGGCCCCGGCGCTTTCCAGAGGACCTGCAGCCCCTGCAGGGCACCATTGGACGCCGCCAGGACCGTCACCAAAGGCGTGGGGAGGGCGCCGGGCCCCGCGAAAGTGTAGGGGCTTCCAGCCAGACTGGCGAGCGAGCCCGTAATCAGCGGCGTTGGCGGTGGAGGCTCCAGGCAGACCGCGGGCACCGTCGAACCGGGCATCCCCGACCCACCGCTGGCGGCGCCGGTCTGACCAGCTGCTCCCCCGGCCCCGTTGCCCCTGCCATCCGCCGGTGGCTCGCGGGTCTCCGTCAGCGACTCGAGGAAGGCGACCAGGTCGGACTGCTCATCGGCCGTCAGGCCCAGCGGCCGGATCTGCACGGCGCGCGTGCCGGGCGCGTTCGCCTCGCCGCCCCGGTTGTAGTGCGCGACCACGTCCTGCAGCGTCTGGTAAAGGCCGTCGTGCATGTACGGGCCGGTCAGCGCGACGTTGCGCAGGCTCGGCGTGCGCCAGGCGCCCTCGAGCGCGGCGGTCAACGGCCGCGTCACCTCGTCGGCGATCTTGTGGGTCGGGTCGTCGCTGAACGCCGACGAGCGCAGCATCTTGCTCGCTTGCAACTTGGCCAACCCGTCGAGCGCGCCCGACGGCAAACAGTTCTTGCCGGCGGGCGCGGTCACGCAATCGCAAACGCCGCCGGCCGGACAGTCGGCCTCGGTCGGGACGGCGGGGCCAATCTGGGGGACGCCGACATTGTGGAAGTCTCGATCGGACAGCAGCGGCGTGTTGTGGCAATCGATGCAGGCGGCCTTGCCGACGAACAGACGCGCGCCCCGTTTCGCGGCGGCGCTGACCGCGGTCGACGCCGGCCCCTCGCGCATGAACTGGTCGAACGCGGCGTTGCGGCTGGTCAGCGTCGCCTCGTACGCGGCCAGCACTTTGGCCCAGTTGACCAGCACGGCCGTGATGGCGTCCCGATCGGCTTGCGCCATGCAATCCCAGGCGTCGCCGAACGGCTCGGTCGGATTGCCGGCCTGGCAATCGGCCTGGGCGCCCGGCTTGCCGTCGGGGGGAAAGCGCGCGGCGGAGGTCGCGGAGCGAAGCATCGGCAGCGCCAAAGGCCCGAAGAGGCGGTTGTACTGGTCGCGGTACTTGTTGGCGATCACCCAGGCGATGTGCAGCCGGTTGCCGTTCATCGTCGTCGGGTTCTCGGCGACCGCGAAGGCCTGCGCCCACAATGAATCGGCGCGTCCGTTCCAGGTGAACAGCCGCTGGTAGGCGCAGTTGACGATGCCCAGCGCGTTGACGTCGCTCCACCCCGCCCCCGACGACACGTTCCCCGGCACCGACGCCGTATCGACGCCGCCGCGCCCCAGGTCATGGCAGCTGACGCACGACAGGTTGGTCGGCTGCCCTTGCGGCGCGCGCGCCACCGCCGCCGGCCGCCGGAGCGCGTCGATCTGCGTCGCCGCCCCGGAGAAGGCTGTCTCGCCGAAGAACTGCCGTCCGAGCTCGATCGCCGCGGGGTATCCGTCGACGAGATTCGAGTCGTCGTGCGGCGGCGGACCCAGGTTGGTGAGCCCCTGCAGGCGCGCCCACTCGTCACGCGAGAACGTGCAGCTGCTGTCGTCGCAAAATGCGTCCGATGCGCCTCTCCCGAAGCAGCCCGCACCACCCGCCGCCAGCAGCGTCGCCAGCGCGATCCAACCGGCGGCGCGGCATGTCTCCCCCCAATCGGCGCTCGGCATCAACCTGCGCAGCATACTGATCCTCTCGAATTTGGCGAGACGCTCACGGACCCACGATGCCCTCATGATGCGTCCGGACACAGCAAGCCCTGGACCAGCCCGTAAGCCCAGTGCCCCCACGAGTTCGCGAGCCCCGACCGGTATTTGTCGGACACGTTGACCGCGCTTTGTCGGACGACTTGTCCGACGGCAACCGATCGGCTCGGTCATCGGCCCGCGCGGATCGGCAAATCACGGTGCGCTTGGATACTGGCGCGAAATTTGTAATAAGGGGTTTTCGTGCCCGTTCCCGCAACCGTCCTTGAAAACAAGATCGAGGCAAGCTCGGGTGGCTACTACCTCCTGGTCATGGGGCCAGAGCTGTTCGCCACCTACCCGCTGCCCCCGGCGGGGGCCCTGACGATCGGGCGCGCCGACAACGCCGAGGTGCGGCTGGCCGACCCGCTGGCGTCGCGCCAGCACGCCCGCCTGCACATCGGCGAGGTGTTGCAGATCGAGGATCTCGGCAGCGCGAACAAGACCCGCGTGCGCGAAGTGCCGCTGTCACCGGGCGAACGCCTGACGATCGCAACCCGGTGAGGCGATCGCCATCGGCTCGACGATCCTGATGGTGCAGCAGCGGCTGCCGCCGCGCGTGCGGCTGGTCCGGCCGCACGGCTATCTGGAGGCGCGCCTGGAAGAGGAGTGCGCCCGATCGGAGATGACGCGCGATCCGTTCGCGCTGGTGCGCCTGCACGTCGAGGGCGAGCTGCCGCACGCGCGCCTGACCGAGCTGATTTCGCCGGTGCTGCGGCTGCCCGACCTGCTGGCGTTCTACGGCCCGAGCGAATACGAGATCCTGCTGGCCAGCACGACGCCCGACGCAGGCCGAGGAGATGACCCGCGAGCTGTGGACCGCGCTGCGCTCGGTGGGCGTCGAACAGCCGCACCGGCATCGCCAACTACCCGCGCGACGGCCGCACGCCCGAGGCGCTGGTCGGCGTCTCGTCGCAGCGGGTGCGCGGCGCCGAGACCGACCACGCCCCGACCGGCGATCCGATCGCCTATGACCCCATCATGCAGCGGGTCCACCTGCTGGCCGACCGCGCCGCGCAGGGGACGATCAACGTGCTCATCGTCGGGGAGAATGGCGTCGGCAAGGAGATCCTGGCCGAGCGCGTCCACCGCCGATCGGCGCGCGCCGACAAGCCGTTCCTGTGCATCAACTGCGCGTCGTTCTCGGAGCAGCTGTTCGAGAGCGAGCTGTTCGGCCACGAGCGCGGCGCCTTCACCGGCGCCAACGAGACCAAGCCCGGGCTGCTGGAGACGGCGCCCGGCGGTACGGTCTTTCTCGACGAGATCGGCGAGATGCCGGCATCGCTGCAGGTCCGGCTGCTGCGCGTGCTGGAGACGCGCCTGGTGACCCGCATCGGCGGCCTGAAGGCGCGCCCGATCGACGTCCGCTTCGTCGCCGCCACCAACCGGAACCTCGAGGCCGAGGTGGCCGCCGGGCGATTTCGCCGCGACCTCTACTTTCGGCTGAACGGCATGACCCTGCACATCCCGCCGCTGCGCGCGCGCGGCGGCGAGATCCTGCAGCTGGCGGCGATCTTCCTGCGCCAGTTCTCGCAGCAGCAAAATCAGCGGCCGCCCGCGATTGACGACGACGCGCAACGGCTGCTGAAAGAGCATCTGTGGCCGGGTAACGTGCGCGAGCTGCGCAACATGATGGAGCGCGCGACCCTGCTGTGCGGCGGCGACCAGGTTCGCCCCGAGCACCTGATGCTGGAGACCGTCGCCGCGGCCGCCGAGCCCTGGCGCGTCGACTGGGCCGCGCCCGATGCCGGGGCGGCGAACCTGGCCGCGGCCAGCGCCGCCGCCGCCGTCGCCGCGTCGAACGCCACGCGCCCCACCGAGCCGATGAACGTGGTCAACGAAGAGGAAGCCGCCGCCGCCGAGCGCGAGCGGATCCTGCGCACGCTGGCCCAGTGCGGCGGCAACCAAAGCCGCGCCGCCAAAGCGCTGGGCATGGCGCGCAGCACGTTGGTGCTGCGGCTGAACAGCTACGAGATCCCGCGGCCGCGCAAGTAGCCGCGCGTCCCGCGGCCGCGCAAGTAGCCGCGCGTCCCGCGGCCGCGCAAGCGCCCGGGCGTCCTGCGACTGCGCAAGCGCCCGCCGACGCGCGCTCCGTCGACGTCGACGCAACGTCGTCGTCGACGTCGACGACAAACTGTTCGACCGCGGGTGGCTTCGGACAAATTGTCCGACGGCGATCGATGCGCAACCCGCTGATTTGACGTGGATTTGTCGTGGCACTGCCCTTGCTTTGAAGGGATTTCAGGAGGACACGAAAATGAACACCATCCACACGATCGCCAAGCTGCTCGTCATCTCGTCTTTCGCTTCTTTTGGCTGCGCCAGCACGCAGTTCGGCCGCAACCCGGTCGCGGCGCTGCGCGGCCACATCGTCGTCGACGGACCGTCGGTGAAGGCGGTGGTCGTCGGCCCGGCGGAGATTCACGGCTACTCCGCGTTCGCGGGCGGCGAGATCTACACGGTGCCGGCCGTCTCGGGCAGCGACCATGACTGCGGATCAGCGCGCGCGGGGCTGACCACCCTTCAGGCCGACCGCGTCCACGCCATCCGGATCGAGGCCGGTCA
This sequence comes from uncultured Pseudomonadota bacterium, assembly GCA_963778795.1. Classification (GTDB taxonomy): domain Bacteria; phylum Myxococcota_A; class Polyangia; order Fen-1088; family Fen-1088; genus DASRQZ01. The sequence continues at coordinate 154,488 of CAVZVU010000003.1, forward strand.
GGTGGCGTGCCTGGCCACCGTGAAGCGCGGGAGCTTCGAGTTCCTGTGGCACGAACACCAGCCGAAGGCCGAGCCCATGTCCATCGCCGCCGTGGACCACCGCCGTTGAAGACCGCAACCGCCGCACGCGCAACCGCAGCACGCTCCTTCGGCGGCGCTCGAAGGACGTGTAAGGGGCGCGGGGCAGTCCACCCGGTAGGGTGTGGCATGACCAAAGAAGCCCGACGGGCGGTGCTGATCGCTCTCCTCTGCAACTCATTCCTTGTTCTTGCGGGGTGCAAGGGCTCGACGAACCCCCAAGCGAGCGTTGAAGTCGGCCCCGACGCGGGCAGCCCGGATTCGAACGACGGATCAGACAGCACGACGGGAGCCGATCCGGACGCAGCAACGGAGCCTGATGCAGCGACCAGCAACGTCGCTGTGACGCTGGCCGAGTCGGCCTTCACCCTGGCCACGCCCGATCTGTCGCACCCGCTGATCGCCAGCGTCACGGGAACCACGACGACGACCGTCACCTGGACCTCGAGCAACACTTACATTGCCACCGTCAGCGCCGCCGGGGTCGTGACCTCGGTCAGTGGCGGCGACGCGATCATCACCGCGACCTCCACCGTCGACACGACGAAGAGCGCCGCCTGTACGGTGACGGTCGCCGAACCGAACCGCGTGCGGGCCACGAGTTACATCGATGCCAGGACGATCACCTCCGGCCCCATCACCATCATCACCGCCGGCGATTCGCTGACGCGAACCTACGCGGCGAATTCCGCCGATCAGGCCGGCTGGGGCCAGGTTCTCGGCCAGTTCCTCACCTCCGACGCGACGGTGGACAACACGATCTCGAACGGCGGGCGGAGCAGCCGCAGCTTTTACAACGAGGTCGGCCGCTGGGACCAGGTGAAGGCGCGCCTGATGACGGCGAAGACGGCGGGCGTCCCGGCCTTCGTCTTCATCATGTTCGCCCACAACGACCAGAAGAAGACCACCGACACCGACGGCGCGCTCTATCTGACGTTTGCCAGCAGCAACCAGAACGGAACCGTCGCCGGGACGTACTACGACTACCTGGAGCGGTACATCGTCGAGACGCGCGAGCTCGGGCGGCATTCCGATCCTCTTCACGCCGTTCGTCCGGGAGTACCTGCAGGGAACTCCGGCGACCGTCACGCTCGCGGGCCAGCACAACATCACGGTGCCGTACGCCGGCGAGACCACGGCGCGCGGCGACTACCCGGCGGCGGTGAAGGCGATCGCCGCCAAGCACGACGTCCCCGTCGTCGACATCACCGCCTGGAGCAAGACGATGGTCGAAGCGCACGCCGCCTCCAGCTCTCTTCCCTTCGTTTACATCTCAGGCGACCAGACCCACGTGAGAAACCTCGGCGCGCTGCTCATGGCCGAGGAGGCGGTGCGGGCCCTCAACGCGCAGGGGATCCTGACAAACTACGCGAAGCCGGCGACGCCCGCGATTGATGCTGGATACCAGCACCCTGTCCTTCGGGGGAATCTTCAGCGGAAACACGCTCGACAAGTCGTTCATGATCAGCGCGTTCAAGGACGTGTCGGGCACGATCACCATCACCGCGCCGACCGGCTACACGTTATCGACGAACGGCACCGACTTTGGCCCGTCGGCGACGATCACCGCCGATCCGTCGTTCGTCGGCCGCGTCGTCTCGGTGCGGTTCACTCCAGCGGATTCGATTCCCTACAACGGTGATCTCACCGTCGTGCACGCGACGCTCACGCCGGACTACGGCAACAGCGTCCCCAATGCCACCGCGGGAACGATTTCGCTGACCGGGAACGGCAAGGTGATCGTTGCCGGTGCGCCCGCCACGGTGACCTGGCCGATGTTCGCGGGGACGGCCATCGTCTTCGACGCGACGACCGACGGCGCGGTCAGCGCGACCTCCGCCACCCTGACCGGCCTGGTGAACAAGAACGTCGCCAACGGCGCCGCGCGGTTCGATTCACCCGACGGCGTCTGGCCCATGGAGGCGGCGCGCAATGCCGGCCGATACGTCGAGTTCACGGTTCCCGTGACCACCGGCTCCCTCACGCTTGACACCATCTCCCTGGGTGCGGGTTCGGGCGGTGGCAGCAACATGCGCTGGGATGTTGTGTACTCGCTCAGCGCTGACTTCAGCTCGCCGACCGAACTGGGAACGTCGCTGAGCGGCGTCAAGGACACGCTGACGACTCAGCAGCTACCCCAGCCTGGGCGTCAACGTCACGGCGGGACAGACGCTTTACCTGCGCGTCTATCCCTACAACACCAGCGGCGCTGCATCTGGCAAGAGCCTGATGCTCGCGAACGTCGTCGTCTCCGCCGTCACCAACTGAGCGGCAGTCCGCACCGCCAGACCTTTACGCAGATCGTGCTCTGCGGGGCGGAGTTCACGCGGGTCTATGCGAACGAGTACGGAACCCATGTGGTCGCCAGTGACAACGCGATTCCCGTGCCCGAGACGCCGCTGGCGCGCATGGCCATGGAAAAGAAGATCAAGAACGGCGAAGAGCCGTCGGTGGCTCCGGGCACGGCGCCCGCCCGCCCCGGCCGCTGACCAGGCGAGACGCGGGTCACCTCCGGTAGGGGATGACGCCCGCCGGCGCGCCAGCTATTCGCGGTACGCGAGCGTCGCGAACATCGGGTTATCGTTTTGCGGCGAGAAGATCTCGGTACCTTCGACGCCGATCGCCTGCAGGGTGAACGGCATCGCCAGGCCTTTGACGTCGTGGAAGTAGTTGTAGGGCAGCTCGTAGATCGGTTGAAACATGCCGCGACCGATGGCCGAGATCGTCGGATAGACGGCGGAGAAGCTCAGCGTGAAAGGTTGCATCGGCGCGTAGGGGACGTCGTTGCCCAGGTTGTAGCTGGCAATGTATTCAACCGCGCGAAGCAGGCCGTTGTTGCCCCAGGCATAAAGCGTTTCGTTGCCCTGGTTGTGCGCAATGTGAGCGGTCTCGACCAGCCGTGACAGACCACCCTGGGCATGACCCTGGTCGCGCCCCGCCTCCCAGGTCTGGCCGGTGACCGGATTGACGTAGTACTGGGGGGCGCCGTTTCCCTGTCCGTTGAAGAAGTAATCGACCGCCTGGTTGTAGATGGTCTTGTCGTCCAGGTAGACGCCGATCGCGATCTTGGTGCGCAGACCAAAGGCGCCGCGCGCGCCCGCGCCATTCGGCAGCGGGGTGACCAGCACACCGGTCGGATTGTAGGCGGTGTCGGCGTAGACCACGTTCCGGATCCAGTTGCCGAAGGCCGTGATGTCCGCCCCCGCCCAACCGGCGTAGTTGTAGCCGGAATAGCGAACCAGCTCGGCCGTGCTGACCCAGAGCCAGCCCAGAATCGCCGCCTCGAGATCTCGTTCGGGATCGACGGTGTCGAAGTGCTGGGTTCCCCTGGCGTAGGCATTCAGGATCTTGACCGCTTCGTCGGCGTGCGCGGTCTGTCCGGTCAACACGAAGACCAGCGCGTTCTGATAGGCGGTGACCGCGTCGCCCTCCGCGGCGTAGCGATCGGCAGCGAAGGCCGACGCCGCGTTGCGGCCAATGATCGCGGGCGGCGTGGTGAAGGTCTTGGTCGCGCTGGACGAGCCGTTGTTGACCAGGGTGTTGTACGACGTGAGCCAGGGCTCGCTCTTGCTGGCGATCTTGTCTTTCATGCGCGCGATGTCGGCGCTGTTGAGCAACAGGCCGGGATGAACGAACCCCTGCGCGTTGGCGCCGCTGTCCGGGCTGCTCGATCCGTCGGGGTGCGTGGCGGCGTCGGCGTTGACGCCAGCGTCTGTTCCTGCCGCGCCGCCTTGCCCGGTTGCGTGACCACCCTGACCCCCGGCCACCGCGCCGCCTTGTCCGCCGGCGCCACCACCCAACCCACCGGTTGCCCCGCCAGCGTCGAGCGCCGCGGCATCGGGAACGCCGCCGCCGGTGCCCAAGATTGCCCCCCCCACCCCACCGTTGCCATTCTTGGCGCCCCCGGACCCCGTGCAGGCCACCGCCGGAGGAAGCGCCAGCGCCAGCGCCAGCGCCAGCGCCACGCGCAACGCCCGCCTGAACACGGTCGAGGTCAGGTGGGAATGCGGCTTTGGCCCGATCATGGAGAGTAGAGTTTCCGCGGTCGTCGAGAATGGCTCATCAATATTTCAGCGCGGCGCCGAATGATGGCGGTGGTGCTCGCGCCCGCGCGGCGCTAAGCGATCACCCGATGGCCGTCCGATCGACCTCTCCCTATGACCGCATCTATGCGGTGGTGTCGCGGATCCCGAAGGGTCGCGTCGCCACCTATGGGCAGGTGGCGGAGCTGGCTGGTTTGCCGCGGAGGGCGCGGCAAGTCGGCTACGCGTTGCACGCCATGACCGACGACCACGCCCTCCCCTGGCACCGGGTGGTGAACGCCAAGGGGACGATCAGCCCGCGCCGCAACGCCCTTGGCCACGAGGATCTGCAGGCGCAGCTGCTGCGTCGAGAGGGGATTCGCTTCGTAGCAGGGGCGATTCCGCTGGCGCGCTACCAGTGGCAGCCGCGGTCAGCGTAGCAGCCGCGATCGCCGGCAACCACGTGACGGTATCGACTTGGGATAGACTGGTGGGGTGCGTGCCCGGCTGATGATCGCCGCCGCCACTGCAGCTTGGCTTGGCGCTTGTGCCAGGCCGGTCGTCTACCAGGGATATTCGGCGACGACGCGCAAGCAGGCGGTCGCGCTGATCGTGCCGTCGGACGGCAACGACATCGGCCAGATCGACGGTCGGTCGATTCCCGACCAAGCCGCGCTGGGCACGGCGGTGGTCGAGGTTCTGCCGGGCGAGCACGAATTCATGGTGCGAATGCGGCGGACGCTGAGCAAGCAAGGAAGCTTCTTCTCGATCTCGGGACGGGGGACGGTCGAGGCGAACCGCTGCTACCGGCCGCTGGTCCACTGTCCCAGCGTCTGGAAAGACTGCGGCTCGGCGCTTGCCCCGGCAGACTGCCCATCGATCTGGTTCGCGCGCAGAAAGGAGGTTCGCGCCTGGAGATTTGATTCCGCTTCCTGGCCGGAGTGTCGCAACGAGAGAGGGCCGCCGCCGTTCCCCGAGGAGCCGGAGCCGGGAGGCTGCGTCGCCTCGGACGATCCCGAGGACCATGGCCCACCTTCGTGCGTACCGGAACCGTCGCGCGGGCCGCTGATCGCGCACGATCGTGCGCTGGGCGTGCGCGTCTACCGCGCTTGCGAACGGCCCGTCGCGCACGGACGGCGGGAGCCGGTGCGCCTGGATCGCCGCCGGCTGATTGTCGAGCGAATGGGCGAGCGCGCGATGATCTACAATGACTTCGACGACGTGGTCAGGGACAACCGCCGGCTGCCCATTCCCGATGGAGACATTCGCCGGTTCACGCAAAGCCAGTGCCCCGAAACCGGTGGTCCCGATTCGGAGGGCGAGCGCTGCATCTTCGTTGATCTCGCCACCAACACGATCGACGTGCCGGCGTTGATGCGGGCCTTCGCGCAGCTGTACGCGGAAGTCCCCGCGGTGTGCATCCCGGTGGTCGTGGAATTGGGCGTGCCGGCACCCTGCCCCGAGCACCTGATGATGCTCCATTGAGGCCCGGCGCATCGAGCCCCGCCCCCCTCGTGCTAGGGTCGGCGATTCGATGCGCATCTTCGGAGATCCGGGGTCTCGCCGGCGCAGGCTCGTCCTGGCGCTGGCGGTCTACCTGGTGTCGACGGCCGTCTACGTCGCGTGTGCCGCCCCTGGCCGCCTGACACGACACACGCCGTTCAATCACTACGCGCTGCTGGCCGATGGTTGGGCGCACGGCCACCTCGACCTCGGCCGGCCGCCGCCCGACTACACCCAGCGCAACGACTTCGTCGAGTGGCACGGGCGCTGGTTCGTGAGCTTCCCGCCGTTCCCCGGCGTGCTGCTGTTTCCGTTCGAGAAGCTCACCGGCAGCCCCGAGCGGTTGCCCGACGGGCTGATCTGGCTTCTGCTGGCCGGCGTCGGCCCCGCGGGCCTGTTCCTGACGCTGGAGAAGCTTCGCCGCCGCGGTTACAGCGAATGCTCGCAGACGGTGAACCTGCTGCTCACGGGGCTGTTCGCGTTCGGGACCGTCTACTTCTTCACCGCCGAGCAGGGCACCGTCTGGTTCTCCGCCCACGTCGTCGCCGTGGCGCTGACCATGTTTTACGGTCTGGTGGCGATCGACGCGGAACACCCCGCGGTTGCCGGCACGTTGATCGGGCTGGCGTTCGCGACCCGCGGGCCGCCCGCGGCGCTCGGCGCGGCGTTCTTCGTCTTCGAAGCGATCCGAGTCAGCGCCGGTGTCGCCGCGCTGTCGACCGGCAACTCGCCGCGAACGCTCGCGCGCGCGCTGGACTGGCGCCGACTGGCGCGGCTCCTCGGCGTCTATGCCATCCCGATCATCGCGATCGTCGGCGTCAGCCTCTGGCACAACCGAGCGCGGTTCGGGAACGTGCTCGAGTTCGGACATGGCCTGCTCACCATCCAGTGGCGATTCCGCATCGAGCGGTGGGGGCTATTCTCGTATCACTATCTGGCCCGCAACCTGGGCATCGCGCTGACCAGCCTGCCCTTCGTCACGCGCGCCCGGCCTCATTTCCAGATCAACTCGCACGGGCTGGCGCTCTGGCTGACGACGCCGGCCTATCTCTGGTTGCTCTGGCCGCGCCGAACCAACTACCTCTGGTGGTCGGTGGTCGCCACCGTCGCCCTGGTCGCCGGTCTCGACCTGCTCTATCAAAACTCAGGGTGGCTGCAGTTCGGGTACCGGTTCTCCAATGACTATGCGGTGTACCTGTTCGTGCTCCTGGCCATCGGCAACTTCCGCTTTGGACGGCTGTTCTGGTCTCTGGCCGTCGTCGCCGTCGCCGTCAACACCTTCGGCACCCTGACGTTCGACCGCGCTCCGCAATTCTATTTCACCGACAACAGCCAGCAAATCATCTATCAACCAGATTGATCAACCGGCCGAACGGTCAGTACGGCCGCAGGATGATGCTGCGCCCGGGGTAGTCGATGGTCGTGAGATAGTGCTGGAGATAGGAGCCGCCCAGCAGTCCCTTGATTGAATGTCCGACCTCGCGTTCCAGCGCCTCGAGGTCGAGCGGCGCGCGCACCGCCTGGATCCCGGTCTGCGCCCCCGCGCCCGCCAGCGCCACGGAGTGGAGCGTGGTCAATGGGACGCTCTTCGCTCCCGTCACTGTGCCGATATCGATCGTCGTCTGGGAGCGCCCATCGCTGACGATGGTGTCGTAGAGATCGGCCCCCAGGACCATCGTGCTGGAGCCGGTGTCGAGAAGCATCGGCACGACGGTCCCCTCGACATCGACGTCGACCGCGATGCGCGTCGCCGGCAGCGTCACGTCGGTGCCGGCAACGTTGGCCCGACCGCCGCCCTGAAGCAGGAACGGCGTCGTGGTTGGCGATCCGAGACCCGCGGGCGGTGTGAACGCGCCGAAGGCAACGGCCGCCCCGTGGTAGTCGATGGTGACCTGGAAGCCGGACAGCACCTCGCCGCCCAGCAGTCCCGCCGGCTCGGTTCCTTGGCACATCATCATCACGCCACACAGGCTGGCGGCGACGACGTCGACGTTCATGAGGTGGACGTTCCCCACGTCGAGCGTCGTCACCTGGTCCAGCCCCGGCTGGATCCCCGATCCGCTGAAGCGGGTCGGATCCAGCCGGGTCAGCACGGAGCCGGTGTCGACCACGAATGGCATGGTCATCGCGCCTTCGATCGAGACCGGCACCGAGATGACTCCGTTGTTCACGGTTCCGGGGACGCCCTGCTCGGGCGACCCCGACCCCGACCCCGACCCCGACCCACCGCACGCGGCGGCGAACAGTCCCGCCGCTGCCGCCGCCACGAATCCGCGTGCTGCCACCCGCCGCATCTTTACCCTTCCGTTTCGTTTCTTCTCGTCGCGGGTGTCTGGTGTTCTGGTGCTGTTCTATTCTTGGGCATCAGGTCTGCGAGAAGGCCAACCCGCTCACGGGCAGGGCGCGACGTCGACGTTGTTGCCGTCGAAGGTGGAGATGCCGCACCCGGGGTGAAACGACCAGGTGTGTGGCCCGCCCGGATTTTGCCCCGTGCGCACATACGAGATCGTTCCGCTGGTCGGACGGCAGCAATCGCTGCTGCGGGTGATCCCGGCGGCGGTCAACGTCGTGGTTCCCATCTTGAGCTGGTCATTCAGCGTCACGGTGCCGTTCATCACGTACGACCCGCCATTGGCGCCCGCGCTCAGCATGACGTCGCCGTTGAACAATTGATCGTTCGACGGGGTGGTGGCGTTGATGCCGAAGACTTGCATGCGCCCGCTGAAAGTCGACGCCACCGCCGCCGTGGGCGGCTGGCCGTTCAGGAAGGTGGTCATCCCGCTGCCGGTTTGGTTCGGGATCACGAAGCGCCTGCCGACTGCGCCCGTGTACACCAGGTCGGTGATGGTGGTCGTGTGCGACACGGTGATGGTCGTGGTCGCGCTGCAGGCCGTATCGGATGCGGTCCGCGTCGAGTCCACGTCGATCGTGCCGTCGAGCTTGCCCCCGTTCGAGAGCTGGCATCCGGCGAACACGATGGTCACGCCGCTCCGGATTGTGGCGGCGCCGCTCCCCGGGCAGGGGTTGTTGGCGGTCTTGGGGGTGACGGTGACCTGACTCCCGCAGACGTCCTCGCCCCGGGCGAGCGCACGAATGAAGTCTCCAACCGACTGGCGGACCGTGGTGCCGCCGTCCGCACCCGCGTCGCCGCTGGTGACGCCGCCCGCCAGCGACGAGTAGTAGTAATAGTAGGGATCAGCCCAGTAGTAGCTGGAGTAGTAAACGTCCGTGGGATAGTACGTGTAATAGACGTACGGATCGTAGTAACCCGAATCGTACGTCGAGGAAGTACAGGCCGCACCGCCCAGGGCAAGCAGGGCCAACGCGCAAAGAGAGCTATGCCGACTACGCCTCATGTGGATACTCCTTCTGGTGGTCTCCTCTCAAGGTGTGGCGGCATCTGCGCGCGTGGAGCCGGGAGCAAACCCCAATCGCGATCCTCGGAAGCTACCGGGCGCTGGGGAGCGGGCGCGGGTCGCGCGGGGGCGCGCCTCCGTCAGGGGTAGTAGCCCGGCTCGAACAGATCCCCCAGGTCCTGCGCCGAGGCGACGGCGCTCAAGATCGGGAGCCCGAGCATCTGCTCTACGCTCTTCAGCATCGACCCGTGGTCAAAGGGGATCGCGCTCGCGTAGCCCGCCTTGACGTGCGGGCCAATGGCGAAGAACGGCAACGTCCCCCCTTCGTCCCAGGTGACGAAGATGACGCCCCCGTGCGCCTCGACGAACGCGATCAGGGGCGGCAGGCTGGCCGCCAGCCAGTCGTCGCCCATGCGGACGGTATCGGTGCTCGGGCAGTCCGGATCGCCGTGCATGTCGTGGCAGACGTCGGGGGAGATGAAGGCATAGCTTGGGACCGATCCGCTCGTGAGATCGCCCGCCAGCGCGGCGAGCGGCCGGTGGTGAGCCGCACAGGTTGCGTTGGTCGTCGACGGTGGCGCGCCCGCGACGTCCTGGAAGAAGACGAACGGCTGGTGGGCCGGCGTGTAGAAGCCGGCGGCCGACAGCGGGCAGGCCTCGGCCGTGGGCGAGAACCCCTCCTGGTACGAGATCCAGTCGAGGCCGCCGCCGGCGGCAGCGATCTGCGAGACCAGGTGCGCGGTGCTCGACGTGCTGTTGCCTGCGGACGGTGCCCCGTCGGTGGTGAAGACATGGTCCGCGAACGCGTTCGTGCCCGCCTCCATCCACACGTAGTGCGGCTCGCTGGGCAAGTGAGGCAGCGCATCGGTGAACGCGGAGGCGCGCGCGAAGCGGGGGACCAGCGTTCCGTTGATATAGGGCGCGCTCGAGCTGCCATAGATGGAGCCGCTGGAGTGGTTCTCCATGGCGATGACGAAGACGTACGGGTTGGCGCGCGCGCCTGCGGGCGCGCCGGCGGAGTCGCCGGCGGGCAGGCCGCTGGAGCCGCCGGGCGCCGGTTGACTCGAGGGGCTGCACGCACCCGCCAGGCAGGCGGTCAGCGCCACGGCCCAAAAGGCGCGCGCCCTGAGCACCGCCATCCCCACCTCCACAAGTCAAACTAGGGGCGCGAACACGAGAGAACAATCAGGGGCGGCACGGACCGCGAACAACGCTAGGCCCGGACCCTGCCGGTTGCGGTGTGATTTGAGGATCGCCGCCTGAGAGACTTGCTTCCAGTCTCCGAATCTTCGTCTGCAAGTCATCGAGCCCGCCTTCTGCTGGCGACCAGCCTCGCGCCCGAAGCCTTTCTCGTCCTCTAACACACCGGTCGGGGGACACGCCGCGGGTCCGCCACCGACATCATCGAGTCGTCGGCGGCGCAGGAGCGCCAGCGCCGGTTTGGTCCTCAACCCAGTCGCCGTCGTCACTTGGGCGAAGATCTCTGCCGGCCTTCCTCAAGATACCCTCGAGGCGTTCCGCGAGGGTTTGAGCCCCCTGCTTGAACGACTCGTGATGCAGCCTAAAGACCTGCCGAGAAGGCAAGCGCCTCAGTTCGTCGGGTAAATGCGCCGCCTGGGGGATCGCTGTGTCGCCGAACAGAATGGGAATGACGGGTGCGCTGCGGTTTAGAGCCGTCGAAATCTCGAAGATCAGCACGTCGCTGAAAGGCTGTACGAAGGCCGGGCCGATGATAACCAACACCACGTCGGACGAGGTAACCCACTGCCGAATGTGCTGCATGTAATCGCTCCCCGGCGGGATGCTCTCGTAGTCCATGAACACGAGGGGCTCGGGAAACTTCTGGACCAGGAAGTCGTAGAGACGCCCGGCCGAGGTCCAGTCGTCGTGACAATAGCTGATCATGATCCCTCCAGCGCGCCCCGCCTCCGAAAGCACACTCGAATTCGGCGGAGCAGGGACAACCTCGGGGACTCGCGGGGCGTCTCGCTGGACTGGCGGCGCGCCGTGCGATTCATGCAATTCAGAGCGTTTCCACTCAGCCAGCATCAGCTTGGCGACCGCCTTCAGCGTGTCGAACACTCCAGCGCCCGTTTCCGTGTTGGCTTCGAAGTCAGGCGCGCCATATCGGTTGAGATGCGTGGAAAGTACGGGAACAGGCAAAGCATCGGCGCTGTCCCGATGGGAGTATTGGATTGCCAGCGGACGTTTGCCCAAGTCGTAGCCTTGCGACGCAAGCAAGTGCTCAAGTCTCTCCAACTGCTCGATGTTCTCTTCCATCCTCGAAACGCGGGAGTCAGCGACGAAGACGATGCCGTCCACACCCTTCAGTCTCAATCGAAGATCGCAGAAGGGGTTCGGGTTCGGGGCGCATAGATGAAATCGAACCCTGAACGACCGGATGGCTATCAGTGAGGGCGGCGAAAAGTCGAAGTGGACCTCGGTCTGGCGCTCGCGGGGGAGTCGCATCAGTCTTGGCACGTCTGGTTCGCTTTTCCGTTGCACGTATTCTACGTTCTCGACCGCGCCCGCGCCGATCGCCCCGTAGTAGACGATCTTCAGGTTGATCTCGCGCGCCGAGTAGTTGATGAACGAGATGGTCCGCCTCCCTCTGCATTCTAGCCTGTTCCGCCACACCCCTTCACCCCTCGGCGCGGGCGACCCCGCGCCGGGGCGGCGGAAGGTCGCGTTTGGAACGGACGCTGGAAGGCAAGTCGTTCAAGGCGACGGGGCCGACGGTGACGAAGCTCTGGATCCCGTGGGTCGCGCCCCAGACCTACGTCGCCACCTGCACTACCTGCCCCTTCCGGCGGCCATTGCCGCCGCCATCCTGGTTTTTCTGCGCTGGTTGGTAGCCCTCGTGGCCCATCCCAGCCGCGACCTCACCTCACGTACCGCTCCCCGTCCTTCACTCGCCGCGAGCGCCCAGTGCGCCCTTGCCCCGTCGGCGCTCGCTTTCACCACGGGCTGCTAGCGCAGCGGGTGCTCCAAGCTAGAGCTCTCCCAGAATCTCCGCGCGCTTCTTGGCGTATTCCTCCGGGGTGATCAGCTGATCGCTCTTCAGCTTCTCGAGGCGCCGGAGGCGCTCCTCGATACTCGGGTGCTCGGCGGTCTCCACGGGTGCGGCCGCGGTCGGTGTTGCCGTGGGCATGACCAAGGGTGGAAGGTGCACGAAGGCGCTGGCCCTCAGGCTGACGACTTCCCCGCTGGTGTTCGCGCTGCTCTCGATCGAGTGGATTCCGTCGGCGCCGGCGGCCGCCGCGCGTTCGCAGGCCTTCCACACCGCCCACTCGTAGCTGCACCCACCGATGGCGCTGACCGTAGGCGGAAAGAACAGCTTTGTCCCGAACGCGACCACCTTGGCGCCCGACGCCTCGATAGGCGCGGCAGACTTCCCCGCCGGCGCTAGATGTTCTCTATTGCAACCCAACAAGAACGCTCCAGCGCCGAGGAGAAGAGTCAACCCGAAGGCGACCTGTCCCGCCGGGCCAGCACCTCTGCGTCCGCTACCGCACGTCGTGTGAGACCGACTCCGGCCAACGATCGCTCTACTCGGCGACGCCTTTCTCCTTGAGGATCTTCCACACCTTCTCCGGCGTCATCGGGATGTCGATGTGCCGCACCCCCAGGTGCGCCAGCGCATCGACCACGGCGTTGGCGATGGCGGGCGGGGCGCCGACGGTTGCTGACTCGCCGACGCCCTTGGCGCCGATCGGGTGGTGCGGCGACGGCGTCACGGTGTGGCCGGTCTCCCACTTCGGGGTCTCGACCGCGGTCGGCACCAGATAGTCCATGAAGCTGCCGCCCTGGATGTTGCCGCTCTCGTCGTAGGTGATCTCTTCCATCAGCGCCGGCGCCATCCCCATGGTCAGGCCGCCGTGCACCTGCCCCTGCACGATCATCGGGTTGATGATGTTGCCGCAGTCGTCGATGGCGACGAAGCGCCGGATCTTGACCTCGCCGGTGCCGCGATCGATGTCGACGACGCAGATGTAGCTGCCGAAGGGGAACGTGAGATTGGGCGGATCGTAGTAGTGGGTCGCCTCCAGCCCGGCCTCCATCCCCTGCGGGTGGTTGGTGTAGGCCGCGAACGCGATCTCCTGGATGGTCTTCGACTTCTGGGGCGCGCCCTTGACCACGAACTTGCCGACCTCCCACTCGAGATCCTCCTCGGCGACCTCGAGCAGATGCGCCGCGATCTTGCGCGCCTTGTCGCGGATCTTGCGCGCCGCCATCGACGCCGCCGCGCCCGCGGTCGGCGTCGAACGGCTGGCGTAGGTGCCCAGGCCGTACGGCGCCGTGTCGGTGTCCCCTTCCTCGACCTGGATCTGCGACGCGGGGATGCCCAGCTCCTCGGCGACGATCTGCGCGTAGGTGGTCTCGTGCCCCTGCCCTTGCGACTTGGTGCCGAAGCGCGCGATCGCCTTGCCGGTCGGGTGGATCCGGATCTCGGCCGAGTCGAACATCTTGATGCCCAGGATGTCGAACTGCTTCGACGGCCCGGCGCCCACGATCTCGACGAAGCTGCAGATGCCGATGCCCATCAGCTCGCCGCGCTTGCGCTTCTCCGCCTGTTCACGGCGCAGATCGGCGTAGCCGATGGTATCCATCGCCTTTTGCAGCGCACCGGCGTAGTTGCCGCTGTCGTACTCCCAGCCCAGCAACGACTTGTAGGGGAACTGATCGGCGCCGATGAAGTTCTTCATGCGCAGCTCGGCCGGATCGATCTTCATGTCGTGGGCCAGCACGTCGACCATGCGCTCGATGGCGTGCACCGCCTCGGTCACGCGGAACGAACAGCGGTAGGCGACGCCGCCCGGCGGCTTGTTGGTGTAGGCGGCGTCCATCTCCGTGAACGCCTGCTTCAATCGATAGGCCCCGGTGCAGATCGAGAACATGCCGGCCGGGAACTTCGACGGGTTGGCCGCGGCGTCGGTGTAGCCGTGGTCGGCGATGGTCTTGATCCGCAGCGCGGTGATGTTGCCGTCCTTGTCGGCCGCCAGCTCGGCGTCCATGTGATAGTCGCGCGCGAACGAGTCGGCCTGTAGATTTTCCATGCGGTCTTCGATCCACTTGATCGGCTTGCCGATCACCACCGACGCCGCCGTGGCGATGACGTAGCCCGGATAGACCGGCACCTTGCCGCCGAAGCCGCCGCCGATGTCGGGCGAGATGATGCGAATCTTCTCCTCCGAGAGACCGACGTGCCCGGCGACCAGCGCGAACACGGTGCGGATCGCGTGCGGCGCCTGCGTGGTCATGTAGACCGTCAGCTTGCCCTGCGCCTTGTCGAACGAGGCGACGCAGCCGCAGGTCTCGATCGACGCGACGTGGATGCGCGGGATGTAGATGTGCTCCTTGACGGTGACCTCGGCGTCCTTGAACGCCTGGTCGGTGGCGGCGCGGTCGCCGGCCTCCCAGTGCCAGATGTGGTTGTCCTTCTTGCCGGGCTTGTCGGTGCGCAGCACCGTGGCGCCCGGCAGCAGGGCTTTGTAGGGATCGACGACGACCGGCAGCGGATCGTACTCGACCTCGACCGCCTCGACGCCGTCGGCGGCGGCGTAGCGATCGGTGGCGATCACCGCCGCGACCTCTTGCGCCTGGTACATCACCTTCTCGACCGGCAGCACCATCTGCGTGTCCGACATCAGCGTCGGCATCCAGTGCAGCTTGTACTGCGCCAGGGTCTCGCCGGTGATCACCGCCAGCACGCCCGGCACCTTCAGCGCGCGCGAGGTGTCGATCTTGACGATCTTCGCGTGCGCGAAGGGGCTGCGCACGATGTCCATGTACAGCATGCCGGGCAGGATGACGTCGTCGATGTAGTTGCCCTGGCCGCGGATGAAGCGCGGATCTTCCTTGCGCTTCATCGAGTGACCCATGCCGCAGACGTCGGCGCTGGTGCGAGGTGGTCCGTCGTGTTCGGTCGCCATGGCGCGCCTCCTACCTGAGTTTCGCGGCCGCGTGCTGCACGGCCTTGACGATGTTGACGTAGCCGGTGCAGCGACAGAGGTTGCCCGAGATCGCCCCGCGGATCTCGGCCTCACTCGGGTTCTTGTTGTGCTCCAGCAGCGCGCAGCTGGTCATCATCATGCCGGGCGTGCAGAAGCCGCACTGCAGGCCGTGCTCCTGCATGAAGCCGTCCTGAATCGCGTGCAGCTTGCCGTCCTTCTCCAGCCCCTCGACGGTGGTGACGCTGCGGCCGTCGGCCTGAACCGCCAGCACCGTGCAGGACTTCACCGGCACGCCGTCCAGCAGCACCGTGCAGGCGCCGCAGTGGGTGGTGTCGCAGCCGATGTGCGTGCCGGTCAGGCGAAAGACCTCGCGGATCAGATGGACCAGCAGCAGGCGCGATTCGACCTCGGCGTCGTGGCGCGTGCCGTTGACGGTGACGCTGATCTTGTGACTCGACGACGCCATGGTCATTGTCCTCCCGCCGCGCGCCGCGCGGCCTTTTCCAGCGCCCGCTGCGTCAGCACGCGGGCCATCTCTTTCTTGTATTCGACGCCGCCGCGCCGATCGACGTTGGGCGCCGTCGCCGCCGCCGCCCGCCGCGACGCCTCGGCGAAGGTGGCGGCGTCAGGCTTCTTCCCCTTCAAGAACTGTTCGGCGTCGGTCGCCTTGATCGGCGTCGGGCCGAGGTTGGTGAGCCCGATCCCGGCCGCTTCGATCAGGCCGCCGCCGATCACCAGGAACACCGCCGCGCCCGCGGTGGCGAAGTCGCCGACCTTGCGTTCCAATTTCAGATAAGCGCCGCCGCTGCCGGGAGGCGGCGCCGGCACGCGGATCTCGGTCAGCACCTCGCTGGGGTCGAGCGCCGTGGTGAACACGGCGGTGAAAAACTGCCTGACCGGGATCGTGCGCGCCCCCTTGGGGCCGGTGGCCACGATCTCCGCGCCCAGCGCCAGCATGGTGGCCGGGTGATCGTTGGCCGGATCGCCGTGCGCCAGGTTGCCGCAGACCGTGGACAGGTTGCGCACCAGCGGATCGGCGATCACCGCCGCGGTGTCGATCAGGATCGGGTACTTGGCGCGCACGAGCGGCGACGCCTCCAGCGCCGCCTCGCGCACCAGCGCGCCGATCCTCAGCACGCCGCCCTCTTCCTTCAAGTAGTCGAGGCCGGGGATGCGGTTGATGTCGATGAGGTGCCCGGGCCGGGCGAAGCGCAGCTTCAGCAGCGGCAGCAGGCTCTGTCCGCCGGAGAGGATCTTCGCCTCCTCACCCGCTTGACCGAGCTTACCGAGAAGGCCGATCGCCTCCGGCAGGGTCTTCGGTGCGTGATACTCGAATGACGCAGGAATCATCGCGGATCTCCTTTCGACTTCGACATCGCTCTCAACGCGGACTCAACGCAACTCAACGAATGAAAAGCCGATAGATCAACCCGGCCACCGCAGCCACCACCACCCAAAACAGCGGCTTGCGCATCATACGCCCGGTTGCGCGCATCAGGATCTTGCCGCCGAAAGAAAAGACTTCGATCGGCGGCGCGGGGGTGGGCGCGGGTGACGGCGGCGCGGCGGTGGGTGCCGCCCCCGGCGTCGAGTTGGCGACGGGAACGGTCGCGCCTGCCGTCGCGGCGCCGGTCTCGGTGGACGTCTCGGTCGACGCCGCCGTGATCGGCGCCGCGGCCGGCGCCGCCGCCGCCGGCTCGTCGGGGCGCTCGAGCTCGGCGCGCACCGCCTCGGTGAACTTCTGGAACATCTGATTTGAGACGTCCTGCACCAGGCCGCGCCCGAACTGCGCCATGATGCCGGTGACGTTGACGTCGGAGACCATCGCCACCTCGGTCTCGCCCGGCGTTTTTTCGGAAAGACGGCTCTCCATCTTCATGTCGGCGCCGCCGCGGCCGCTGACGTCTTGGCCGCGCGCCACGATCGTCGCCGTGCGCGCGGCCGGATCCACGTCTTCGAAGCGCACGGTCCCTTTGTAGCGGGCGGCGACCGGCCCGACCTTGACGGTGATGGTTCCGTTCCAGGAACCCTCGGCGGTCTTCTCGGTGATCGCGGCGCCAGGCAGCGCCGGCGCCACCCGGTAGGGATCGGTCAGGTAGGCCCAGACCTTTTCCGGGCGGGCTTTGACGGTGAAGGAGTGCTCGAAGCGAAGGCCCATGTTCACACCACCAGCTGAGGGAGGAGGCGCTCGAGCGACTCGAGGTTGTGCGCCGGAGCGAAGCAATCGATGAAGGGCAGCGCGGCCGCCATGCCGCGCGCGGTGGGCTGGTAGCCCGGATCGCCGAGCAGCGGGTTCAACCAGACCAGCCGCCGCACGCGCGCGCGGATGCGCCGCACCGCCTGGCCCAGCTCGGCGGGGTCGCCGCGATCCAGCCCGTCGCTGAGCACGACCACGATCGTGCGGCGCCGCCCAGCCGCGGCAGGTGGCGCGTGGCGAAGGTCATCAACGACTCGCCGATGCGCGTCCCGCCCGACCAGTCGGGGACGTGCGCCGCCAGCCGATCGAGCGTGAGGCGAATCTTGCCGGGCACGACATCGCGTCCCAGGTCGACGAGCTCGGTGTTGAACGCGAACAGCTCGGCGCGCCGCGCCGCCCGGCGCAGCGCCAGCACGAACATCAACAGGAAGCGGGTGTGCGCGTCCATCGAACCGCTGGTGTCGCACAGAAAGACCAGGCGCGGCTCCTCGACGGCGCGCACGCGGCGCGCGAAGCGCATCACCTCGCCACCGGTGGCCAGCGCACGGCGGTAGCTGCGCCGGGGATCGAGCCGACCGCGCAGCGCACCTCCCGTCACCGGCACCAGCCGGCGGCTGCGACAGGTCGCCAGGCGGTTGGCCAGGCGCACCAGCATCCGCTCCATCTCGGCGAGATCCTGCGCCGACCAGGAGCTGGCGTCGAACGACTTGCGCCGCAGCAGTGCGTTCGGGCTGGCGGCCGGGCGGGTCCCTTCGCGCGCGCCGCCGGGGCGCTCGGCCTCCTCGTCGGGCACGCTCAGGCGGCGCCGCACGGGATCCCAGGAGAGCAGGCGCGGCGGCGTGGGCCGTTCACGCGGCGGGGGCGGCGGCGGCAGATCGGCCGGCGCCACCGGATCGGCGCCGGTCCAGAAGGCCGCGAACAGACGATCGTAGACCGCCCAGGCCTCGCGCGGGATCTTGAGGGCGATGCGCAGCGCGGTGCGGACCTCGTCGCGATCCCGGCGATCGACCAGCGACAGCGCCTGCGCGGCGTCGATCTCGTCGCGCACCGTCGCGGGGATGCCGTGCGCGCGCAGCGAACCGCCGAAGCGCGCCAGCGCGGGCGCCAGGATGTCGGTGACTTCGGTAACGCCGCCGTGGGTGACGTCGCCGTCGGTGACGCCGCCGTCGCTCCCGCCGCCGCCGCTCACGATCTCGCCTCCCGCGAAGAGGCGACCAGCGCCGCCACCTCGGCGGGAGAAAGCGCCTCGAGATCGTGCCGATCCTTGAGCAGGCAGCCCAGCGTCTGGCTCACGATGTCGGGCTCGAGCGACTCCTGGCGCAGCATGCGGAGCGCGCGCGTGAAGTCGAGGGTCTCGGCGACGCCCGGCGGCTTGACCAGGCTGCGCTCGCGCAACGCCTGCAGGAAGCGTGCGATCTGCTCGGGCAGCGCACCCGGCGCGTCGGGACAGCGCGCGCGGATGATGCGCACCTCGCGCTCGAAGCTGGGATGGTCGAGGTACAGGTACAGGCAGCGGCGCCGGAGCGCGTCGCCGAGCTCGCGCGTCCGATTCGACGTCAACAGCACGTAGGGCGGGTGCTCGGCCTTGATCGTGCCGAGCTCGGGGATCGTGACCTGAAAATCCGACAGCACCTCCAGCAGGAACGCCTCGAACCCGTCGTCGGCGCGATCGATCTCGTCGATCAGCAGCACTGCCGGCGCGCCCGCGTGGGTGATCGCGCGCAGCAACGGCCGCTCCAGCAGATATTCGCGGCTGAACAGCCGCGCCTCCAGCGCGGTCGCGTCCTCGCCGCGGCCGTCGGCGATGCGCAGGCGCAACATCTGGCGCGGGTAGTCCCACTCGTAAAGCGCCGTCTGCACGTCCAGCCCCTCGTAGCACTGCAGGCGGATCAGCTCCGTGCCCAGCAGCCGCGCCAGCACCTTGGCCAGCTCGGTCTTGCCGACGCCGGCGTCCCCCTCGACCAGCAACGGCTTCTGCGTGGCGCGCGCCAGGTAGAGAGCGGTGGCGGTCGACGGCTCGGCGATGTAGCCGGCCGCCTCCAGCTCGGCGAGCAGTTTGACGATCTCCGGCGTCACCGGCATGCCCTCCGCGCCCAGGAACTGCGCCGGCGCCGCCAGGAAGCGCGCGCGGCATCCGCCGCAACAGAAGAAGTAAGCGCGCCCGTCGTGCTCGGCGCGATGCGCGGCGCCCGCGATGGTCACGGTCATGCCGCACACCGGATCGCGCGCCTGCTCGGCGGCGTTGGCGCCATCGCCGGCGTCCGCGCCAGTGGCGACTCCCGCCTCGACGACCTGAGACAGGCGGATGCGCCGGGTTGGCGCCTCCGCCGCCGCAACGACCGCCGCGGGCGCGACCGCCGCGGGCGCGACCACCGCCGTCGCCGCTGCAGCTCGGGCCGCGGCGCGCTGCCGTCCCACGATCTCCGCCAGGATGCTGATCGCGATCTCCTCGGGCAGCGTGGCGCCCAGGTCCAGGCCGGCCGGGTTCTTGATCCGGGCGAACGCCGCCTCGCCCGCCGTGCCGGCGAGCAGCGCGCGCATCTCGCCGAAGCGCTTCCCGCTGGCCATCACGCCGAGATAGGCGGCCGGTGGATCGAGCGCCAGCGCCGCCACGGTCGCCTCTTCGTCCCACTGCCCCTGCGTCGCCACCACGGCATAGCGCGGAATCGACGGCGCGCCTCCTGCGCTGGCGCCGGCGGCCGCCGCGTCGGTCAGCACCGCGTCGGCGTCGGGAAAATCGGCCGCCTCCGCCGACGGATCGATCAGCACCACGACGTAGCCCATCGCCTTGCCCAGGCGCACCAGCGCCCGCGCCGTCGGCGAGACGCCATAGATCAGAAGGCGCGGCGGTGGCAGCACCGGCTGGATGTGTATCTCCACGCTCCCTCCACTGTGACAGGTCATGGGAAAGACCGTCAGCCCCGGGCGCCGGCGGCTGTCGGGATCCGGATCCAGCGCCACCAGCCGCGGCTGCCCGTCGGCCAGCGCCTTCTGCGCCTCGGCGATCACCGTGGGCCGCGTGCAGCTGCCGCCGACCCAGCCGTGAAAGCCGCCGTCGCCGGTGACCACGGCCGCGTCGCCGACCTGGGCCGAGATCGGCGGCGACCGCGCGATCACGGTCGCGAGCACAAACGGCTCGCCCCGGTCGGCCAGCGTGGCGGCGAGATCGACGAGCTCGCGGCGCATCGTCAGCCCCTCCCCTTTTTGCCGGCAGCGGCGGCCAGCTCGGCGAGGATGCGCTGGTAGTCCTCGGGGCGGTCGATGTCGGCGAGCGTGCGCTCCGGCCAGTCGAGGATCGTCGCCTCGTGGCGGTGGCGGCGCACCATCTCCTTGCCGCAGGCCTGCCCCGGCAGCGCGAGCAACTCGGCGAACAGGCTGCGGTCGTAGAGAATCGGCGGCGCGTTCACGTCGCCGTAGCGCGACACCACCATCGGCGCAGGCGCGGCCGGATCGCGCGCCGCCACGCGCGCGATCATCTCGGCGGTCACGAAGGGCATGTCGGCGAGCAGGACCACGGCGGCGCCGGCCGTGGTCGCTCTCTCCACCTCGGCGATGCCAGCCTGCAGCGACGTCCCCTTGCCGCGCGCGTGGTCGGGGTTCCGGATCATGCGGCAGGGCAGACCCGCCAGCGCCGCGCGCACGAGGTCGGCTTCGTGCCCGAGCACCACGATGATCGGATCCAGCGCGGCGGTGGCGGCGGCGCGCACCGCGCGGCTGACCACGGTGTCCCCGTCCAGCGCCAGCAGCAGCTTGTTCTCGCCCATCCGGGTCGACGAGCCGGCGGCCAGCACCACCGCCGCGGTCGGGCGCGACCGATCAGGCATGGATCGCCTCCGTCCGCTCGCGCAGGTGGCGCGGCCGGCGGCGCGCGTGCACCGCCAGCAACTCGGCCACGATGCTCAGCCCGACCTGCTCGGCCCCGTCGGCGCCGATGTCGATGCCGATCGGCCCGAACAGACGCGGATCGCCGGTCAGTCCCAGCTCGGCCGCGATCTTCTCGATGCGCGCGCGCGGACCGAGCACGCCCAGGTAAGGGATCTCGGTCGCCGCCAGCCGCTTCACCCAGGCGGTGTCGCGCATCAGCGAGTGGGTCTTGATGACGGCGTAGGTGTCGCCGTCGGCCGGCAGCCCGGGGGCGTCTTCTTCGGGGCGCACCAGGAACAGGCGCTGCGCGTCCGGAAATCGCTCGGCCGTCAGATAGGCGGCGCGGTGATCCGCGACGGCCACCCGGAACCCGACCGTCGCCGCCAGCATCACCGTGGGGCGCGCGTCGTCGCCCGCCCCGCACAGCAGCAGCTTCGGCGGGGGCAGCAGCACATCGGTGAACACGCGCCGCGCGCCCAGCACATCCAGCCGCGATCGGCCGCCCGCAAGCGCCGCCGAGGCGACATGCACCACCTCTGCCTCCAGCGCTGCCGTCTCGGGGCCGAGGTCGGCCAGCGAGCCCGCGAGGCGCCCGCGCGCGCCGACGACGATCGTGCCGCCCGGCCGCCCTTTCTCGACGTCGATCAGCGTCGCGAGCGCGAAGGGGGCGTCGCCGTCGAGCAGCTTGCGCACGGCAGCCCAGGCGCCGTCCGTCGCGACTGCATCGGCGGCGGCGATCGGATGCACCAGGATGTCGACCTCGCCATCACAGCCGAGCCCCAATCCCCAGAGCTTGCTCTCGTCGGTGCCGGTGTCGTAGTGCAGGACGCGGGTCGTGCCGGTCTCGAGCACGCCAAGGCCGATCTCCCGCACGTCCTCTTCCAGGCAGCCGCCGCTGATGCCGCCCAGGAATCCGCCACCCGCGTCGACCAGCAGCTTGGCGCCTGGGCGCCGGTAAGCCGATCCGCTGATGTTCGTCACCATCGCCAGCGCCGTGGCTCGGCCCTGCCGCCCGAGCGCGACCACACGATCGAGGATTTGCGCCATCTCCTGCCAGTGCTTCAACGCGAGCTCCCGGCCTCCGACGAACTACAACGACAGTGAAGTGAACGAGGCGGACGAAGAAATCGGACGAGGGTACCGAGAAATCGGACGGAGGGTACCGACACAACGAACAATCGGTCAAGGTTTGCTAGCAAACCTGCGCGTGCGCGGGCAGTGCTACGCTGTCGAGTATGACCGGGGCAGCCAGCGGAGGCGAGCGGTTCTCGGCGACGCCGCCGGGCGCTCCGTTTCAGCCGGACCGCGCCCGCGCCGACTTCCCCGCGCTGGCGCAGAGCGTGCACGGCAGGCCGCTGGCATATCTGGACAGCGCGGCCACCACTCAGGCGCCGGGGGCGGTGATCGACGCTGTGGCCGCCTTCAGCCGCGCCGACCGCGCCAACGTGCATCGCGGCGTGCACACGCTTTCCGAGCGGGCGACCGCCGCCTACGAGGGGGCGCGCGCCCGCGTGCAGCGCTTCCTGAACGCGCGCGAGGCACGCGAGATCATCTTCGTGCGCGGCGCCACCGAGGCCATCAACCTGGTGGCGTATAGCTTCGGGCGCGCTGGCGCCGGTATCGGCGTCGGCCCCGGTGACGAGGTGCTGGTCACGGCGATGGAGCACCACTCGAACCTGGTGCCCTGGCAGATGCTGTGCGCCGAGCGCCAGGCGCGCCTGCGCGTGTTGCCGGTCACCCCGACGGGTGAGCTGCAGCTCGACGACGATGCGGTCGAGGCCGCGTTCGGACCGCGCACCCGGCTGTTCGCGGTGGCCCACGTCGCCAACGCCATCGGCACGGTAAACCCGATCGGCGCGCTGATCGAACGCGCGCACGCGCACGGCGTGCCGGTCCTGGTCGACGGCGCCCAGGCGGCCGCGCACCTGCCAATCGACGTGCAGGCGCTCGGCTGCGATTTCTACGCCTTCTCCGCCCACAAGATGTACGGGCCGACGGGGATCGGGGTGCTCTACGGCCGCGCCGAACGACTGGAACGGATGGCTCCTTTTCTCGGTGGCGGCGAGATGGTGCGCGCGGTGTCGCTTGCCGATGGCCCGCGCTGGGCGGCGCTGCCGCACAAGCTGGAGGCGGGCACGCCCAACATAGAGGGTGCCGTCGGTTTAGCCGCCGCCATCGCCTATCTCGAGGGGTGGGACCGCGCCGCGATCGCCGCGCACGAGCGCGCGCTGGCGGACGACGCCGCCGCGCGCATCGCCGCGCTCCCGGGCGCGCGGCTGGTCGGGCAGGCCCGCGAACGGGCGGCGATCGTCTCGTTCGTGATGGAGGGGGTTCACCCGCACGACATCGGAACGATCCTCGACCAGCACGGCGTCGCCATCCGCGCCGGGCATCACTGCGCGCAGCCGCTGCTCGAGAGCCTGGGGCTGACCGCGACGGCGCGCGCTTCCTTCGCGCTCTACAACACCCGGGAGGACGTCGACGCGTTGATCGAAGGGCTGGGCGCCGTGCGCGAGGTCTTTGGGCGATGACCGACGACCTCTATCAACGCGTCGTGCTCGACCACAGCCGCCATCCGCGCAACCAGGGCGCGCTGCCGGGGGCCACGCACAGCGCGCGCGGCGACAACCCGTTTTGTGGCGACCGCGTCACGCTGTCGTTGATCCTCGACGGTGACCGCATCGCCGACGCGCGCTTCGAGGGCGCCGGTTGCGCGATCTCGATGGCGTCAGCTTCGATGATGACGGTCGCGCTGCGCGGCCAGACGCGCGCCGAAGCGGAGTCGCTGTGCCGCCGCTTCGAGCGCCTGCTCACCGCGCCGGCGACATCGCCCGCGACCGACCCGCCGCCGGATGCATCACTCGGCGAGCTCGACGCATTTGTGGGCGTGCGCCGCTACCCGGTGCGCATCAAGTGCGCGCGCCTGCCCTGGCAGACCCTCATGACGGCCCTGGCCGGCGGCCAGGAGAGCGTCTCGACCGAGTAGCCGCGGCGCGCCGCGCGCGTGGGTGATCGAGTCCGGTCGGCGGACTCCTAGGTCGACGACTTCGGGCTGGCCGGCGGTGCGGGCTTCGGCGCGGCGGGCGACGCCGCAGCTGGCTTCGCCGCAGCGGGCTTCGCGACAGCAGGCTTCGCGGCAGTCGTCGCCGCGGGCTTTCCCGCCGCGGCGGCGCGTGCGGCCTTGGCCTCGGGTGAATTGTAGGCGCTGCGGTAGGCGTGGCGGCGAGTGCGGTGAGCCGCCTGCACGGCGGTGGTCGGTCGGTTGCGTTTGCTCATGGCGGGGGAGACTATCAGCTTTCCGGGGGCCTGCGCACGGCGACGGCCGGAGGGGTGGAGGGCCAGTTCGCCTCCGGACCTTGGCACCCCTCTTGATGATCGGGATCGACACGATGACTCCAAGATCGCGCCGCGGTTGGATCTTCGATCTCCTCTTGATCGCCCTGATCGGAGCAGGAGCGTCGTGCTCGTCGTCGCAAGTCGAAAACGACGGTTCGAGCCCGAGCGACGCCAGCGACGCCAGCACCGCGGGCGACGCTTCCAGCCCGAGCGACGTCAACGACGCGTCCAACCCGAGCGACCTCAGCGACGCTTCAAACCCGAGCGACGTCAGCGACGCGAGCACCGCAAGCGACGTGCGAGCCGACAGCACCGACGCCGGTGGCCCGTGCGCGCTGATCGTCGGGCGCACGTTCCAGTCGGTGAACGTGATGGAATGCGGGGTGGGTGGTGCCAGCGGGTCGGTCTCCACCTGCGCCTGGACAATCCAGTTCGGCACCAACGCGACATACTACTGGCACCACTCGGACATTCTGGAGCAGGGGACCTATCGTTGCGAGGGCGGCGCTCTCATCGCGCAACCCAACAACGGCACGCCCGCCACTGTCCCGTACAACACACCGCCACCGGCCATTTGACCTGGAGAGGCGCGGACTACGTCGCCTCGCCCTGACGGTCTCCGGCGGCCGGCTTCGATGGATCGGGCGGGCGATTGCTGGCCAGCCAGGCGTCGATCTGCACCAAGGCGCGGGCGGCGACCGGCACTTCCCCGACGCGCGCGTGTCGGAACGCGCGCGTTCCGCCAAGGCCCAGGCGCGCGGGCGGCGCCGGCAGTCAGGACCGCCCTCAGGGCGTCGCGTTCAAGATGACCGTCACGTCGCGGGAGTCGTGGTTTCCGACGGCCAGGTCGATCTTGCCATCGCCGTCGAAGTCCGCGGCGACGATCGCCTCGGGGAACGAGCCGGCGGCAATGGTGGCGCCGGGGACGAACTGGCCGCCACCTTGATTGTTCAGCACAAAGACCTCGTTGCCGATTGCGCCGGAATAGCTGGCCGACGCCAGGTCGGGCAACCCGTCGTTGTTGAAATCGCCCATGACCAGCGACCACGGATTGCCGATGACCGGCCACCGCATCGGCGGCCCGAACGTCGCACCGCCTTGCGCGAACAGTCCCGAACCGTTCGTGGTGGCGGGGCCCTGTCTGACCGAGGGGACCGTTTGCACGCGGCCGCCGGCGTGTCGCGCGTGCATCGGCGGATACAAGCGGGTGCCGTTCTCCGCGCTATTTCTTTGCGCCTGTCGGTCGGGGAGCTGGGAGTGTCCGACGCCCCCGGCGGGCGGCGCGGTCGTCGACTGCGTGGTCGAGCAGCCGATCGCCTGTGACGCCGCCAAGGACGATTACGTCGATCCCGCGTGCACCCAGCATACGCCGTGCGCGCCGGAGTGAGCGCGCGCCGATCGGGCGCGCGCCCAAAACGTCGGCGTCGTCAGGGTCCGGCGACGGGCCGTACGCCCGTCACAAAATACTGCGACTCGCCGAAGCACTTACTCGGCACGCCCTTCTTCTGCGAATACTCCAGCGCCACGCGCCGCCCTTGCAGCTCGTTCACCTTGGCGGCCAGCGCCTCGTCGCGAATGCTGAAGCTGAAAACCTCCGGCACCACCCCCGGCAAGGTGGCCATCGCCAGCTCGCCTTCCCAGGTTTTGCAGATCCAGCCCTTCTTCGACAACTTCTGCAGATAACCGACGCGATCGCCGCTCGAGTAGCTGATCGATAGCGTGGCGGCGGTAAACGCCGTGAACAGCAGCGCCGGAACGATCAGCACCGACGCCAGCACCAGCTTCAGCCGGTGTCGTCGCAAGAATGTCGGGCGCGCACTGATTTCAGCGCCCGCGCGCGCGCCGCGGTCCACCTCGACCAAGTCTTTGTCATCTGGGCTCATCGCAACGGAGTATAGCCGTGCCCGAATACCCGAGCCATGATCCGGTGTGCTTGTCACTTCCACCGGGGAGAAGTGTGAATGGACAAGCTATCGCTGCGCGTTGCACCAATCGCCGGCCTTTTTGCCATCGGCCTGGCGGCCTGCTCGTCGTCGGGCACGCAAGGCGGTAAGCCGAACGGCACCGGAGGCGCCGCGGGCACGGGAACCACCGTGATCGTGGGAACCGGCGGCGCGCCGTCGGGCGGCGCCGGTCAGCTGGGGACCGGCGGCGGGTCGGCGACGGGCGGCTCGACAGGGACCGGCAGCGGCGGTGCCACCGGAGGCGGTTCGGGTTCCGTGGACGCCGGTGGCAGGGCGGGCGCCGACGGTGGCACCGATGCTGCCGCGCCGACCGGTTTCGTTTGCAATCAGGTCACCGCCATGACGCTGACCCGCGAATGGTACGAAGCGGGCTTCGAGACCTTCGTGGCCGCCAATCGCTGGCAGCTGAAGGCGCGCGAGCACGGCTACATCACCGAATGGTCGAATCCCAGCAGCGACTTCTGGAACGAACCGATAGAGTCGCCCTGCGCGCAGGGATCAACCCAACCCGACCACGTCGTCCTCACCGTCTTGAGCTGGGTACCGGCCTGTTGCTCGACGCAGGCCGAATGGCAAACCCAGGTGACGGGAGCGATCAACACGCTCAAGGCCAAGTACCCCGGCCTGCGACGCATCGATCTGATGACCGTGATCCGCGGCCCCGGTAACCACCTCTGCCCGACCGCGCCGGCGGCGGGCGAGACGATCGTGATCCCGCCCGAGCTGGACGGCGCCCTGGCTGCGGCCGCGACGCAGTTCCCCGGCTTCGTCTTCGTGGCACCCAAGTTCGAAGCGCCCAACTGCGCGGCGTTCAGTGGTGGGGGGCCTCACCTCACCACCGCGGGCAACACCGCCGTGGCAGCCACCATCGGCGCATACTTCGCCACTGTGCAGTAGAGCGCGCGCCGGGAACCGGCGCCCGCTTTCAGCCGCGGCCGGCGGCGGTGATGCGCAGCTCAGAGCTCGTCTTTGGGCACCGGATGAGTGGAGGTCGGCCACTCCGAGGATCCGTCAAACTCGAGATCGGGAGGGCTCTCTCGCCCGCCGAGCGGCTGACCCGATTCCGGTGCCGAGGAGACGCTGTCCCTTTCGTCGGCCAGCTCGTCTTTGTTCGGCTCGTGCCCCGCTGCCTTACGGTTTCCGCTGCGATTTTTTGCGCTCATCGTTGGACTCCGTCGGTAAAACCTAGGTCGCACCATCGCCTAGGGGAAGGGCCCTGAGGTCACTAACCTGCGGATGGCTTACTTGCTCTCGAGCTTGTCGACCCGGAGCTGAAGGTCGTCGACGCACCCTTCCGGCGGGGGGCCGCTCAACGAGCGCCGCGACTGCGCTTGCGCTGGCTCTGCGCGCGCGACGCCCGCGACTTGGGGCTGTGCTTCGCGCGGCGCGTTCTCCGTGACAGCTGGCTGGCCCCCTTGGCGCGGTTGACGCTCTTGCGCGTCGACTTGCGCGACGGCTTGGTCGCCGATTCCTCCAGCCGGTAGATCATTCCTCTGCGGCGCGGCCGGCGGCGCGGCGTGCTGGCGGGCGGCGCCCGACGACGGCTTGGCGCTGCCGCAGGTGCTGTCGCGGCCGAGGCCGACGCCGAGGCCGACGACGAGGACGGCCGGGCTCCCGCCGGCGCGCGCCGGCCTAGCTTGCCTATCGAGGAATCCATCGCCTGGCTCAGAGACGCCGCCGCGCGCGCCAGCGCCCGGTGAACGTCGAGGGCCCGCTCTTCCACGAACACCGACGGTCGCCCCACCACCGTCACGTGGATCCGGACGACGGTGTCGGCGCCGCCACGCGGACCATTGACGTCCTTGAAGCGCACGTCGATACGCTGGATCTGCGTCCCGAAGCGCGAGAGCCGCCGCGACAGCACGGTCCGCGTCCTCTTCTCGATCGCCGCTGTCAGCGCCACGCCGGTGGCGCGGATGCGAAGCGGGGGCGCGGTGATCGCGGCGCGAGCCACCCGCCCCTTGCGAAACCGGGGCGTCTTTGCGGGCAGCTGATTCCGAGAAGCATTCGATCGAGTGTTCGGCACGGAGGGCAATGAACGCAACCGGCGTGCCCACCGCATGGTGCCTGCCTTCTGGCCACAACCCGGGCCCGCCGCGCGCGCCCCGTCCCCCCGCGGAAACAGCGCGCGGGGGAAGCGGCACGATACGGTGGCGGGGGGGGCCGGTGGCGGAGGGGGCCGGTGGCGGAGATCGACCGCGCCGATTCGATCCCCTCACCTCACCTGAACATCCTTCCTTGATTGGCGAGTGCACTACCGGGGCGTGTCAGCTCGTGCTCGCGCCGGGCCTTCATTCGATCGATCTCGTCGAGCTGGTCCTGCAACGCGGTCACCGCCCGTCTCTCCTCTGGTTCGAGGTCTTCCGGTCGGATGTGCTTGATCAGGATCCGGAGCACGTCGCCAATCGTGCCCAGCTGTCTGTCATGAATGCCCATCTCTTCCCCCCACGGGGCGTTACAGTACGCCGCGCGATCGGTCCTGACACTCAGGCTCACTCTGGATCTCCGAAGGGAGGGCTTGGCGGCGCGGGCCCCGATTTCTCTGCGCAACGACCCCTGTTACGAATTGTCGTCATTCTCGCGCTGTGCTAGCGATGGGATTGAGATAGAAATGTCGTGCGATCTTGGTGACGAGCACGCGGGGCGGGGCGGGCCGTGAGCGACGTGCGGCGACTGATTCCGATCCTGACCGGGCGACACCGCTACGACGCGAGCCTGTCGCTGCGCGGGCGGCCGCTGGGAACGACCATCGAGGCGCCGATCCTCGCCTATCTCATCGAGACCGTGCACGGGCGGGTGCTGTATGACGTCGGCTGCGACTATCGGAAGATTGCGGATCCGATCTTGAACGCGCTTCATTTCGGCGCAGGAGGTTTCCCGTTTGGCCCCCCGATGATGCAGGCGCACCACCGGCTGCCGACGCTGCTGGCACGGCAGGGAATCGCGCCGCGCGACGTGGACGCCGTCGTCTTGGGGCACCTGCACTTCGACCACGCCGGTGGGCTCGGCGACTTCGTGGGCGCCGAGATCCACTGCCACGCCGACGAGTGGGAGGCGGCGAAGGAGAACGCCGACGGCGCCTACTTCGCGAGCGACCTCGAGGGCGCGCATCGATGGCGGTTCGATCGGGAGGAGAAATCGCTTTGCGCCGGGCTACGTATCATCGACAGCCCCGGGCACACCGCGGGGCACCGGTCA
Organism: uncultured Pseudomonadota bacterium; assembly: GCA_963778795.1. GTDB lineage: Bacteria > Myxococcota_A > Polyangia > Fen-1088 > Fen-1088 > DASRQZ01. The sequence continues at coordinate 183,960 of CAVZVU010000003.1, forward strand.
CTGCTGGTGCAGCGGCCCGCAGGTTCAGCGTCGCCGGTGTCGCCGTCGGTGATTCTGGCCGGCGACGCCGCCGATCTGCAGGAGAACCTGGATCGCGAGATCGCGCCGGGGATCCTGTGGCGCGACGGGGAAGGTCGGACCCGCGAAGACCTGGCGCTGGCCAGCATCCGCCGGCTGAAGGCGCTGGCGACGGCTGAGGGGGCCGAGCTCTGGCCGAACCACGACTTCGCCCACTGGCGGCGCCTGCGACAGCGCGGCTGGGAGACGCTCCATGCGGACGCGGACGATCCCGCCGACGCCGACGCCGACGGATCAGCCTGAACCCGCTTCTCTACGGTTGAGGCTACGCTATGCGCGCCATTTTCGGATGACGTCGTCGACGTTGGTCAGCGCGCCCCAGATGCCGCCTTCTTCCTCGATCATCTTTTCGCACGCGCGCCGGATCTCGGGATCGAAGCAGGAGATGGCGTCGGCCACATAGTGGCAATCAAACCAGCGGTCGTAGGCCTCGCGCAGGGTGGTGTGGACGCAGACGTCGGCGGTGACCCCCGCGAGGACGACCGTATCGACGCCGCGCCCGCGCAGCATGCGCTCGAGGTTGGTGCCGCAGAAGGCACCGTAGCTGGCCTTGTCGACGATGAGCTCGCCCGCGATCGGTTTCAGCTCGTCGATGATGTCGTGCCCGTGCTCGCCGCGGATCAGCAGGCGCCCCATCGGCCCCATCGAGCCGATCTCGCTGCCGGCGTTGCGGCTGCGCTGCAACTTCGCCGGCGAGCAGTCGGAGAGATCGGGGGCGTACCCCTCGCGGGTGTGAACCACCAGCACTCCCGCGCCCCGCGCCGCCTCCAGCAGCCGGCGCGCGGGCGGGATGATCGGCTTGACCCAGTCGAGCCCGGCGAACCGATCCGAATACCCGCCCGCCGCGCAGAAGTCGCGCTGGAAGTCGATCATCAGCAGCGCGGTGTGGCCAGTCTTGCCCATGCGCGTGTTCCTCGCTACTTCAGGCCCGCTACTTCAGGCAGCTACTTCAGAAACGATGCATCGTAAAGCTTGCTGACATCCACGACCGTGTCGTTGACCTTCTTGTCCTTGAAGAACTTGGCGACCTGCGCGGTCGCGGCGGCGGCGGGGCCGGCCATCACCTCGGCGTTCTGCTTGGGGCTGTAGAGCCGCACCTTGGGCAGCATCGCCTTCACCTCCTCGGGCTTCTGCTCCAGCGCCTTGGCCGCCACCACCGTGGCCTCGTCGGTGTTGTGCTGGACGAACTCGTAGCCGCGGTTCAGCGCCTTCAGGAAGGCCCGCGTCTCGGCCGCCTTCTTGTCGGCGGTCTTGCTGCTGATCGCCAGCACGTCGAGGATCAGATTGGGCGTCTCCTTCGAGCTGAAGATGACGTGGCCCTTCTTCTCGCCGGAGACCTTGGTGATCCACGGCTCCCAGGTCACCGCGACGTCGATCTTGCCGGCAGCGAACGCCGAGCCGGCGTCGTCGGGGTTCATGTTGACCAGCTCGATGTCCTTGTCGGTCAGGCCCGCCTTCTCCAGCGCCTTTTCCAGCAACAGCTGATTGCATTGCCCCAAGGTGGCGGCGACCTTGCGCCCTTTCATTCCTTTGATTCCGCTGATGTCCTTCTTGGCGAGGATCGCGTCGGCGCCGGCCGAGGTGTCGGTCAGGTAGACCACCCGCAATTGCCCTGGGGCCTTGTCGAGAACGGTGAGCACGCTGTCGGCGGTGCTGAGCACGGCGTCCAGGTCGCCGGTGAGCAGGGGCGTCAGGCCGTCCCCCGGCGAGCTGAAGCTCTTCGGCTGAACATCCAGCCCCTCGTCTTTGAAGAATCCCTTCTCTTTGGCCACGAAGAACGCAATCGATCCAATCCAGGCGTTGAAGCCGACCTTGTAAGGTTTCAGCTCGGCAGCCTGGGCGGGCGGCGCAAACACACAGAGATGCATGCTGGCGGCGAGACCGAGGGCGGTGAGGGTGAGCGCGAGGCGGATGCGGTTTGGTTTGGGCATGGAATCTCCTGTGCTTTGTCAGCGGACGGTGGTGTCGGCCCAGAAAAACAGGCGGCGGTTGAGAAGGCGGAACCCGAGATCCAGCGTGAGGCCGATGATCCCCAGGACGCCCAGGTAGACCCAGATCTGGGGTGTCTGCAGGAATCGCGAGAACTTGAGAATCCGGTATCCGAGACCTTCGTTGGCGGCGACCAGCTCGGCGATCACCACGTACGTCCACGCCCAGCCGTTGCACAGGCGCAGCGCATCGAAGATCCCCGGCATCGCGGCGCGCCACATCACGGAGCGAATCGCGCGCAGCGGGCGCGCGCCCAGGGTGTAGCTGACTTGCAACATCTCGTGCGGCACGCGGCGGATCTCGTCGGCCACCATCAAGACCAGCTGAAAGAACGTACCCACCCAGATGAGCGCCACCTTGGACCGCTCGTCGACGCCGAAGAGCACGATGCAGATCGGGATCAGCGCCGGCACGGGGATGTAGCGGACGAACTCGGTCAGCGGCTGCAGAAAGGCTTCGTAGATCTTGAAGGCGCCGATGGCGATCCCGACCGGAATCGCCATCACGGCCGCCAGCAGAAAGCCCACCGTCACGCGAAGGAAGCTGGCGCTGACGTCGAGCCAGAGATTTTCGTTGGTCAGCGTCGTCCCGGCGGCGCGCCAGACCGCTTCGGGGGTCGGGACGAAGACCGGATTGATCAGCTCGCGATGGCTGAGAAAGGTCCAGACCGCCAGGACCGCGCCGAACCCCGCCACGCCGAGGCCACGATGCGCCCACCGCGGGATGTCCCGCCGGGGCTCCAGCCACCGCGTGCGCGAGCGCGCCTGTGGCGCCGCCGGCAGGCGCGGCGGCGCCGCGGCGGCGCGCGGCTCAGGCGCGGATATGGCTTCGGTATCGGCGGACACGGCTTGGGTGAACCCTCGCGATTCCTCGCAAGCCGCAGGCTAGCCAGCCAGCGATTGCCGCCAGGTTTCGGCGCCACCAAGCCTTGGTAAATCTTGCCGGCGTTGCGACCCGCGGTCAGGTCCGTCGCGCGGCGTGGCGGCGGGGAGCCGGCGGGTTCGCCGGCGCGGCGCCGAGCACGTGCCGGGCAAGAGCGTCGCCCACCATCGTGGACCCGACGAGACCGTCGACCAGGCCGGCCTTGATCGCGTAGTACAGCCGGAATCCGCGCACGTCGTCGGCCAGGACCAGGCGGCGGATCTCCGGCTCGGTGTCGCGGACGAATTGCAGCAGGCTCCATCCGTTGGCGCCGACGACGGTCTCGCCGACCAGCAGCACCTCGGTGTCTTCTTTTTGCAACCAGGCCGCCGCTTGCTCGGGCGATCTCTCGCAGCGCACGATGTATCCCAACGACGCGAGCTCGGCCGACAGCCTTGGGGCCTGGCTCTCCGCCGGTTCAACGATGAGCGCTCTCCGCTTCACCAGCGACAATTTGTGATCGGCGGCGAGAATCTCTTCCAGCGCCTTCCGCTGCGCCTCCGAGACGTCGACGAACTTGATGGCGCACTTTCCGGCGCCGGTCACCAACTGCCGCCGCAGAAGCCTGGCGCCCACCTCGAGGGGCGGGAAGCCCGCGACGTTCAGGCTGAGCGAGATCTTGGCCGGCAGGAGCACGCCGTCGCCGATCAGCGACGCGCCTCCCAGGGACAAATTCGTGACCCGCCAGATCGAAGGAGGTTGGGCTCCCCCTCTCAACACGGCAACACCAGCTGCCCAAACGCGCGGTTCTCGACGTCGTTCGCCATCCTGTGATTCCGGACGTTGGTCTCCCATGTTGTTTTCATCGTTGGGGCAAACGAGATACTTGACCGTCGACGAGGCACGCCCGCGAATGGCGACGAGACGCGACATGCGCCGGCATGAATTGCCGCGGAATCCGGGGCGATCGCCGGCCGTTCGCACGGTGCATCGAGTCTGGCAGTGGCCGCGCGTTGCCCGTCGAGCAACACCCGAACAGCGGAAAAAGAGGGAGCCGCGCCGGCGGAACGGACTTGACTTCGCCAAGCTGGTCCTTGGCCCGTGTCTGCAGCCCCTGCCCAGCCCCGGGTTCGAGCAACGCGACCTCGACCGGTGTATCGTGCGGATCGTGCGCTGCGATCCGGAGCCTGGCCCGGCCGTCGAGCGCTCACCATCATGAACCGCTATTGCCTGCTGCTGGCTGTCGTCCTTGCGACCGGATGCGCGGATGCGTCTCGGGACGTCACGCGCGGCAGCGCCGGCGGGTCGATGGGCAGCGCCGGCGGGTCGGCGGGCGGTGCGGGCGGCGCGGGCGGCGCGACGACCGGTGGCCGCGACGGAGAGCGCGACGCGGGCGACGGCGCAATGGACGGGGCGGACGCGGGCGACGCGGACGGGGCGACCACGCCCGGCTTCGTTCACCCGGGCCTGCTGCACTCGGCGGAAGACCTGGCGCGTATGAAGGCGCGCGTCGCCGCGGGCGCGCAGCCCTGGACGTCGGGCTGGAACCGATTGATCGCCAACGCCCACGCCGCGCTCACCTGGGCACCACGTCCGGCGGCCATCGTGTATCGCGGCGCGAACGGAACCAACCCCGAGAACTATCCGCAGCTATACAACGACGCCGCCGCCGCGTACGCGCTCGCATTGCGTTGGCAGATCTCCGGAGACACTGCCTATGCCGACAAGGCGGTTCAGGTCCTCAACGCCTGGTCGGCGACGCTCACCGGAATCGACGGCACCTCGGACAAGTTCCTCGCCTCGGGACTCTACGGCTATCAACTGGCGAACGCGGCAGAGCTGCTGCGCGCCTACTCCGGCTGGTCGGCCGCCGACTTCACGCGCATGCAAACCATGATGCGCAACGTCTTCTATCCGATGAACCATGACTTCCTGGTGCGGCACAACAACGCCTGCATCAGCCATTACTGGGCCAACTGGGATCTCTGCAACATGGACTCGATGCTGGCGATCGGCGTGCTTCTCGACGATCGCGCGATCTACAGCGAGGCCGTCGCCTACTTCAAGACCGGCGCCGGTAACGGCGCGATCGGCAAGGCGGTGTTCTTCGTTCACCCCGGCAACCTTCACCCCGGCAACTTGGGCCAGTGGCAGGAGAGCGGCCGCGATCAGGGGCACAGCGCGCTGGGCATCGGGCTCATGGGCGCTTTGTGCGAAATGGCCTGGAAGCAGGGCGACGATCTCTACGGTTACGGCGACAGTCGTTTCCTGACCGGCGCCGAATACGTCGCTCAATACAATCTCGGTAACGACGTCCCTTACGTCGCCTACAGCACCTGCGACCCGGTCAACCAGCCGGTGATTTCCGCTGCAGGAAGAGGCGACGTACGTCCGATCTGGGAGCTGGTCTACAACCACTACGTGATCCGACGCGGGCTGGCCGCGCCCAACGTCGCGGCCTACGCGGCGAGCGTGCGTCCCGAGGGCGGCGGCGGCGACTACGGCCCCAACAGCGGCGGCTTCGACCAGCTCGGCTACGGGACCCTGACCGCCACCCTCGACCCACCGTAAGTCTCCATCGGGTCCGTTCGCGCCACGCCCGCTGTTCTGAACGACGCAAGATCGGGCGATCTCCGCGCTGCGGATCGCGAACGAACACAGCGCAGCAAGAATCAAGAGTCTTCCGTCGTGCACCGCTTTCTCGGCATGAACAGCATGCTGGTATCCCGGAAGTTTTGGGGAACGCGCTTGGATGGGATTGGTCCTGTGGGGAGCGCTGGTGTCAGGCGAGAAGGAGGAGGATGGGATGAGAGTCACACGTGTATTTGCGATCGGTGTTGTCGTGGCGGGGGGAGTCGGAATTGGGTGCGGCGAGGACGGAACGAATTCGGCGACCACCGAGTCGTCGGAGCTGCAGGCGTCCAAGATGGCCATGAAGGCTCCCAGGCAGGCACCGAGGATCGAAGGGTTCGTGAAAGAGAGCGACCTGGTATCGAACCTGGCGGGCGCAAGGAAGACCGACCCGGACCTGCGGAATGCCTGGGGTCTGGTGCTCAAGGACGGGTTCGCCTGGATCGCCACGAACCACAGCTCGACCGATCGACAGTACGACGAAGATGGAAGAAGCGGCCAGGCGATCAAGCTGCCGCTCACCTTGGACCCGCCGGATGCCCCCACGTCGTCCCCGACCGGGCAGGTGGTGAATCCTTTCCCGGACGCCTTCCACGGCAATCACTTCATCGTGGTCAGCGAAGACGGCGTCGTGTTCGGGGTGAACCCCTTTGAAGGCATGGCCACCAAGCAGCCAGAGAGCATCGTCGAGATCGACAACAACGCCGCAGGCACGATCTACAAGGGCGTCGCCCTGTCGACCTTTCATGGCAAGCCGCGCCTGTTCGCGACCGACTTCCACAACCGCAAGATCGACGTGTTCGATGAGGACTTCAAGACCCCGGCGATGTCGGGAGATTTCGTCGACAAGCAGCTGCGAGACCTGAAGGAGGTGGGCAGCACGGGTGAGCCGGCCCAGTATGCCCCCTTCAACATCCAGGCGTTCGGTGACCACCTGCTGCTGGTGACCTACGCGCTGCAGTTCCTCCCCGACGCCGGCGACGATGACAAGGGCCCGGGCCGGGGCTTCGTAGACATCTTCGATACCGACGGCCACTTCATCCAGCGGCTGATCTCGCGCGGCGAGCTGAACTCCCCGTGGGGCCTGGCCCTGTCGCCGCACACCAAGGCCGACCGGTCGACCGATCTGCTGGTTGGGAACTTCGGCGACGGTCACATCAACGTCTACGAGCTCCGGGAGGGCTTCCACCACTTCCGCGCCGACTTCGAGGGGGCGCTCGGCAACGTGAAGACCCACCAGCCGCTGGCCATCGACGGCCTGTGGGCGATCGTCTTCGGGTCGGGCGAGGGAGGCTTCGGCACCGACGACATCTACTTCACGGCCGGCCCGAACGACGAAGACAACGGTCTGTTCGGCGAGCTCGACTTCGTCGGTCCGCGCCTCTAGGTCGTCGTCATCTCTGATCCACTCCCCGGCCGCCGATGCGAGCGCGGGGAGTGGGTCATGTCTTGCGTCCGGTCAGTGATAGGAGAGCGTCCCCCCAAACACGACGCCGGCTGGGTTCGAGGCATAGGTGCAGGGCGCCGCGCAGCCGGCGAACGACGTCGGTCCATTCTGGGCACCGATCGAGATCGTGTTGGCCCCCGGCACCAGCAACGCCGTCAGATCGAACATCGCCAGCGAAGAGGCCGCGGCGCTCGCGACGGCGACTGAGGTGACGCTGCCGGTCGCTCCCGCCAGGCTGCCGTTCACGCGCACCTCGGCGGCGTCGTCAGCGGCGATCTTCAACGTTCCGCTGGGCGCGGTGCCCAGCGTAAAGGTGTGGACGAAGACGAATCGCTTCAGATCGGCGAGGGCGGTGGTCGAGACGCCCGGACCCCAGACCCAGAGCGCACCGGGGATCGTCGATGTGTCGGCGGCCCATCCCGAGCCATTTCCGTACACCACGGAACCGGCCGGGCAGTTCGAGGGCACGGCCGGGGCGATGCACACCGGCTGCGCGACACCGAGCCGCTGCGCGCTGGGGTTGTTGAAAGGATCCTGATCGTAGACCGACCACTCAGAGCTGGAAGTGAACGGCAGGACGCACGTTCCGGAGCAGCTCGGTAAGTCGGGGCCGGCATCCACCACAGCGGTGCTGCCACCGGCGCCGGCGTCGGTCCCGGTAGACGACGAACCGCCCGCGCCGGCGTCGGTACCGGTAGACGACCCGCCCGCGCCGCTGTCGGTACCGGTAGACGACCCGCCCGCGCCGGCGTCGGTACCGGTAGACGACCCGCCCGCGCCACTGTCAACCACGGTGCTGCCACCCGCGCCGGCGTCGGTCCCGGCGGACGAGCCGCCCGTACCGTTCGCGCCGCCGTCGGTCTCTCCCGCGTCCCGCTGCTTCAACGTGGTGGTCCCGCAACCGATCATCGTCGCGACGACCATCGCGACGATCCCGCCGCGGCAACCGTCACTCATCTTCCAGGTTATTGGCATGGCCAGACAGTACCCCCGACCCCCATCCGAACGAAAGCCCCCGACCTGGTCTCGCCAGCGACGACGTTCGCTCTAGCCAAATCGAAGGGGAGCCCTCCGAAAAGCGGAGGCACACCGGCCCAGATCCCCCCGAGGGGGGCAGCTGGCGCGGGGCCCGGTGGTGGTACGTAGCGTGCACTGCCGAGCCATTCGATTGGAGGTCCCATGCGCGCTCGCCTTTGGGGATTGTGTTTGATCGTCGCCGTCGGGCTCAGCAGCCAGGCGGGGGCGCAGTCGACAACGAATTTCACGGTGACCAACTCGGGCGCCATGGCCTATCGAGTTGCCGAGCTCGGCGCCTTGAACAACCCGACGATCCCGCTGGTCCGCGGCAGAACCTACAACTTCAACGTCTCGACGCCCGGGCACCCGTTCTTCATTTCGACCGTCGCCAACAGCCCTGCCGGGCCGGAGTTCGCCACGGGCGTGACCAACAGCATGGTTACAGGCGGCACGCTCACCTTCGTTGTCCCGATCAGCGCGCCTAACACGCTCTTCTATCAGTGCTCGGTTCACGCCGCGATGAGCGGGATGCTGACGATCACCTCGCCGCCTCCTCCGGTGCCGGCGTTCAGCCTGCTCGGCGCGACGATCCTCGGCGCCGCGGTCCTGCTCGGCGGAATGGCCCTGCTCCGGCGCCGCAACCCGGCCGCGAACTAGCGCGGGCGCCCGCCCGCCTATTGCTTGGTGAACGTGATCGTCCCGGAGACCGACCCTTGGCCCATCACGCTCGAACCGGCGTGCGGTGACATGGTCAGCATGGTTCCAGTCACGCAGAAGTCGCTCTGACAGGTGTCGCCCGCGGCGATCTGGGTCAACAAGCCGGCCGCGGTCGCGGTGTAGGTCCCGCTCTCGGCCGAGGAATCGGGCGGAACAGCGCCGGTGCAGCTACATCCCGAGGCCGTGGTGACACAGCTGACCGACGTGAAGAACGGATCGCCCGCGTAGGATTGCGCGACCTCGTCGCAGGTCGTGATTCCCTGCGCTTTCAGACACGAGGTGGGAAAATTGACCGTGGCGTTCCCCGACAGGGTGCTGTTGGACGAATAGGTCAGATCGGCGTTGTAGGTGGCGCTTCCCGAGATTGTGAGACCGGCGGCGCTGGAAACGGTGGCCGACGGGCACTGGGCGGCGAACATGTCGACGGCGACGTTCACGCAAGACGAAGTGACGTTCCAGGTGCCGACGATCACGCCCCCGCAGGCGGGAGCGTTGGGGCAACTACCGCTCGAACCGCCGCCGCCGCCGCAACCGGAGAGCCCCGCCCCGACCCCGAAACCCAAGAGCGACAACACCAGGATGATCTTCTTCATGCGGACAAAGTACCCGATGCGGCGCCGCGCTGTGCTCAATCATCGGAGCGGTTCTCGGCGACGCTGAGACCGATCCTCGTCGGATAGGGCTTGCGGCCCATCAGTCCCTTCCACAGCACCCGGTTGAACTTGGCGGGAGGCACCCGATCGGCTTCGGAGAAGTCGAAGCCGGCCGTGACCTTGGCCCAGTACGTGGCGTCGTGCTTGGGCCTGACCACCGGACCCCGCGCGAACTTCGCTCCCAGACCGCCGGGCGCCTGCGCGAGCGCGGTGCCCGCCAGCACGGTCGACGCTTCGGCGGTGTAGGTCCAGGCGCCGGAGGATCGGATGTCGAACACCTCGGCCATCGGCCGCTGGAAGGCGGTGTTCAGGTTGATGTGCTGCGTGCCGAGGATGTCCTCGATGGTGCGCAGCACGTTGACCTGGCTGTAGCGCGTGCTGACCACCGCGCCCTGCTTCACGTACGGTCCGACGACATAGGCGGTGCGCGCGGTGCGAGTCGACGTGGTCGGGGCCGTCCTGGCAGTCGTCCTCGGTGACGATGATCAGCGTGTCGGCGGCGTAGCGGCTGTGCGACACGGCCTCGACCAGGCGACCGACCGCCAGGTCGTCGTCGGCCTGCTGCGTCTCCGGCGTGTTCACGCCCCCCAGCGCGGTGCCGAAGCTGCCCATGTGGTCGTGGCTGACGCGCACCAGCGACAGGCTGGGCAGGTTGCCCTGGGCGACGAACTGGTCGAACTCGCGCTTCCACTCGTTGTAGCGCCACAGATCGGGATAGTTCTGGTCGTAGCCGCGGAAGTAGACGTCGGTCAGCGGCGCGAGCGACGGATCGAGCGGCGCCACCTGCACGATGCCGGCGGCGAACGGATCGCTCACCGGCGCGGCGATCGTGCCGATGCTGCCGATGTTGTTCACCAGGAAGCCGTAGTTGCGAACGGTGCCGCCGGCCTGCAGCACCGCGGAGAAGATGTAGCCGCCCTGGATGCCGAACGGCGCGTCGGACGAGGCGTGGTTGCCGGTGCCGGTCAGCAGGTTGTCGGTGCCGCCGGGCAGGCCGGCCGTGGCCGTCGTGTAGTTGGTGGTTCCCGCCGGGCCGGCAGCGGCGTCGCGCTGCGGCGACCGTCGCCAGAGTTCACCGGCACGTTGCGGTTCGACGCCCTCGGACTCGTAGGACAGGCCGCGGTTGACGAAGGCGTAGTTGATCTGCTGGGTGATGGTTTCGGTGTTGGTGACGCGGCCCTGCAAGGCTCCAGGACCAGCCGTCCATGCTGCCGTCGCCGGGGTCCATGAAGTTGTCCAGCGTGACGAACTGCCGCGCCAGGCGATGGAAGTTCGGCGTGAGGCTCTCGCCGAACTGGGTCAGCGAGCTGTCGCCGTTCGCGCCGTTGCCCAGGTCGCCCAGGATCTGATCGAAGGTGCGGTTCTCCTTGACGATGTAGATGACGTGCTTGATGTGGTCGCGCAGGAACTTCATGACCCGGTGCTCGTCTCCCGCGACCTCTTCGTCGTAGAAGTTGTTCTCCGCGACCTTCTCGTCAGACGCTCGAGCTCCCACGGCTCGGCACCGGGGCGCTGACCAGCGAGGCGCGCTCCAGCTGGAACTGATACTGGTTCGAGGCCCGCGCGGCGGCGGCGGCGGCGGCGTTGCCGCCCGGGTACGTGAAGCGCGGTGATGAGCGCGGTGGCGCTGGCCAGGTGGCCGGGGTTCGGGCCGGTGACGCTCTTGCCGTTGACGATGTACATCGACCGACCGTCGGCGCTGAAGGTGATGTCGTGCGGCTCGTAGGCGGTCGGGATCAGGCCGCTGACCCGGTAGGCGTGCTCGCCGTGCAGCGGGAATCACCGCCACGGAGTTCGCGCCGGCGTTGACGGCGTAGAGGGTGCGGCCGTCCGGCGCGAGCGTCACCGCGAAGGTGGCGGCGCCGGTGTACCGGGCGCGCCGGTGGTCGCGGTCGAACCGGTCGCCGTCGTCATCTCGGTCGCGATCTTTGGCGATGGATCCCGGCAGCATGCCCGCGGGGGCGCGCGCATCGATCTTCGCACCACCGCGTTGCGGGCGGTGTCGATCACCGCGACCTGGTCGGCGTTGTCCTGCGCCGACGAACAGCTGCGAGCCCGACGGATCGAGCGTCATGCCGAGGGCGTTGCCGTCGAGCTTGATGCGCTTGATCAGCTGCCCGGCCGTCGGCGAGCTGATGTCGATCACGACCACCTCGCGGTTGCGGTCCGACGACACATAGGCGGTGCCGTTGCCCTTCACGACGACCGCGAACGGGAAGGTGCCGCCGACGCCGCCGTTGACGCCTTCGTTGCCGGCGACGAACGGGCGCAGGTCGTGCTCGTAGCGGACGGTGCCGGTCGCGGTGTCGATCACGCTGATCGAGTCGTTGTAGTTGTTGGCGACCACCAGCGTGCGTGCCGTCGGCGGAGATCGCCAGGCCGCTGGCGTTCGGGCTGACGCCGACGCCGACACCTTTGTCGGCGTGGCCCAGCGCCATCGTCGCGGACAGCGCCCAGACGCCGCCGCTCTTGGTATAGGCGTAGACCGCGTCGTCGCGGCCGCCCGCGGCGTAGAGCGTGTTGCCGTCCGGCGAGAAGACCAGACCGACGTGGGCGTTGGTCTGCTGGATGACCTGCGTGAGCAGCGGCGCATCCCGGTGCGCCCCGCTCACGTCGTAGAGGAAGATGAACTGAGTCGAGTTGGCGGTGTCGACGGTGCCGTCCGGCTTGTAGAGCGAGTTCTGACCGGCGCAGAGGATCGCCAGCGTCGTGCCGTCGGGGCTCAGCTGCGAGCGCACCGCCTCGCCGGCGACGAAGTTCGGATAGGCAGGCAAGCCCGGGTTCAGGAACTGTTGGACCGCGCCCGCGCAGCGCCGTCGGCGTGACGTACTGGCCCGTGGCGAGCTGCAACGCCATCGGATCTCGAGCGTCAGCGTGGGCTTGGACGGAGAAGGCCACCGCCGAAACCAGGACTCCGTACTTGATCGAACCCAAGAGCACGCGCGTCGTCATCAGAGCTCTCCCATCGCGAGCGCGTGTTCACGGTGACAAGCACCGACACCCAAGTTCGCCCCGCCCGCTAGCCGAACCCGGACTTCCTAGCGGCAGGAATCTATCGTGCGCGACGGCGGTAAAACGTGACGGTTTTGCTAACTCTCCGCAGCGGACTCTCGCGCGCGTGCGGCGTCTCGCGCACGCGCGCGATCGGAGATGTCAGTCGTCGCGGCTGGGATCAGCGAACACGAAGCGCGGCGCGTGCTCGCCGTCTTGGTCGCCGTCGAGCACGCCGTCGAGATCGCGATCGATGCCGATGCGCCGCCCGCTGCCGGCGAGGCACGGCGGTGAAGGTGAGCGCACCGTCGCCGTCGCCGTCTCGACCGAGCGCGCGCAGGCGGGGATCGTCGAGCGCCCGCTGGCGCGCCCGGTCCGGAAGAAAGAGACCGGTCGCGGGATCGAACAGGAAGCCGACCGCGCGGCCCGTGCACCCGCCCGTGCACGACGAGATCGCATTCACCCGCGGCGGCGCGCGCTTCCAGGAGATCGATCCGCGCCTGCGACGTCGCCGCCCGACCTGCGCCGTCAGCGTCGCCTGCTGGCCGACGATCGGCGCCAGGTTCGAGTCGAACGCCAGCATGAACGCCTCGATCTGACGCCGCAGCTGGATGTTCGCGAGCACCTTCTGTTGCGCGGTCGCCGGATCGTCGCTCGGATCCGCGACCGGAAGGCCGCCCGGATTCGGAAAGGCGCTGGTCGGCCCGCGCTGCGTGAACACGGTGCTGGCATGGAAGCGGAACACGGTGTCGACGCTGCCGTCATGGAGAAAGCCGAACCCGCGCACCTGGTCGCCCATGAGCGAGCTGTCGTTGTAGGGCGCCGGCAGGAACGTGAACGGCCCCGAGGTGTCGGCGGGATTGAAGGTCACGTCCATCCCGAACATGCCGACCTTCTGGTACAGGTTGCGCAGGTGCGGCACCTTCGCGAACTGCGTCTCCTGCTCGAACGAGTAGCGGCCGTCGCTGCCGAAGAACCCGGGCTTCGCCACCCCGAACTGCGCGTTGCCCTGCGGGTCCAGCACGTGGCAGCCGTTGCAGTTGTGGAAGGTGTCCGACGGAAGCTCCTGTCCGTCCGGCGCCTGGCTGAAGAAGAAGTCGCGCCCCACCTGCTGATCGGGGTCAGCGAGTTGTCGAGGTTGCGCACCGGGTTCGGCGGATAGGTGACCTGCAGGATGAAGTCGGTGAACGCCTGCATCTCGTCGTCGGTCAGCGGACCGCTGCGGCCGAGCAGCCCGGCGAAGGCGACGTTGAACTTCTTGAACGCGTCTGCTCGTCGAACGATCCCGGTGTCGGGCTGCGCGCTCGGAAGCACGGTCAGGCGCGAGGCGTCGGTGCCGCCGGTGCGATCGCCGCGCCAGTGCATCGGCCCGTGGTTGGCCATGCCGCGCAGGCTCTGCGTCGTCATCGGACCCTTGAGCGGATGGTGATGCGGCGTGCCGGCGCCGATGAACGGCGCGACCAGCGCGAGGTCGAAGGTGAACGGGCCCGGGATCGGCGTGACGATGTCGTCGGGATCGCCGAGGTCCCAGGCCAGGCTGTCGAAGTCGCCGAAGATGTGGCAGCTGGCGCAGGCCGAGTCGCCGTGGCTGGAGGTGACGGTCGCGTCGTAGAGGAACGGCCGCCCCTGGACCACGCTCGCCGGCTCGGGGTTGAACATCGCGACGTGGCGACCTCGCGCCGCTGGCGCACGTCGACGACCGAGATGCGCGTTGTCGAAGCGGGTGAGCACGTAGAGCAGGCCGCTGCGCGCGTCGAGCGCCAGCCCGGTCGGGCCGCCGCCGGTCACCGGGATCTGGTTCGCCTCCGACGGGACGAACGAGTCGTTCTCGAGCTCGCGCGTCGAGAAGACGCCGATCTTGCTCGAGCCGAGCGCCGCGACGTAGCAGCGTCTTGCCGTCCGGGCGTCACGACCATCTCGGTCGGAAAGGCCAGGCTCTTGGCCGCCTCGTCGGGCGTGCCGTCCTGGCTGAAGTCGATGTGCTTGTTGAGGTGTCGCGGCGTGACCTGCCCGGTGCGCGGGATCGATGGCGGTGATGCGGCTCTCGGCGAGGTGACCGCGAACCGATCCCGCGGGCGCCCCCTGCGTCGGGCCGAAGGCGTTGTGCCCTTCGAACCGCACGTCGTTGCGGGCGTCGGTGTTGGTCGACGTAGACCTTTCCGTTGACCGGGTTGACCGCCATGTTGAACAGCACCGTCCCCACGCCGGTGAACGACGCCCGCCGGCTTGGCGACCGGCGGATTCGCCGTCGCGTCGATCGCGAACACGTCCTTGTCGGGCAGCTGCAGCTTGACGTGCTCGTCCCAGCGCCGGCCGACGTTGTCGAGCCAGTGGCGCTGGCCGTCCTGTCGGATCGACCCGGAGCTTGACGATCAGCGCGGTCGGCGGCTGCGGCACGCCCTGCGCGTTGGTGTGCGGCGGCGGAAGAAAGCCGTTGGGCGTGACGATCCGCTCGTGAATCGCGGTGGTCTGGTTGCCCGACTGAAACGCGGCGGCGTAGACGGTGCGCCCGTCGGCCGAGACGGCCAGCGCGCGCGGCGTGTCGGCGAACAGCGTGATCACGTCGAGCGGAGTGCCCGCCAGCGACGCGCCGAGGTGGTTCGGCGTCGAACGACCCAGACGTCCGCGCGACCGACGCCCGGCGTGGCTGAGCTGCGGATCGCGCCCGGTGTTCTGGCCACGGTGCGCGGTGGTGATGAACGCGCGCGAACGGTGCGTGTCCCGCGAACACGATGTCGCGCGGCTCGTCGCCCACCAGCAGCGTACGCACGACGCGCGCCGCGTCGGGATGGCGCGACGTCGACGATGCTCACGCTGTCGGACAGGTGGTTGACCACCCAGATCTCGCCCGGCGCCCGCTCCGCCACCGCCACCGGCTCCAGCCCCACGGGAACCGAAGCCAGCGGTTCCAGCCGGCGACCCACGACGCGGAAGATCTCGATGCGGTTGTCGGGCGTGTTGGTCGCGTAGAGGATAGCGGCCGTCGGCGCGAAGCGCGAGCGGCCGCACCTGTCCGCTCTCGAAGGCGGTGAAGCCCTTCTCCGGCATGGGGGTCGGCGCGGGCGCAGTCGAGTTTTGGGTCAGCGCCGATGTGCGCGCGCTCACCGCGGGCGATTCATCCGGCGCGCAGCCGGTCAGCGCCGTGGCCACGACTGCCACCGAGATCGCCGAGATGACGGTACCGAAAGCGAACTGCGTCACTGCGAAGACGAACGGACCACCGGCCCTTGGTCTCATGGATGTTTTCCTCACATCCACTCAACGCGGGGCCGGGCGAGTATTCCAACGCGTCAGGTCGCGGCGCGAAAAGTGGCTGACCGGTCGACTCCCACGCGCGGCGGCCATGCTCGAGCTCGCGGGATGACGCGCGGAAGCGGCGCCGACACTCTGGCGTGCATATCGTAGAATAGGGTTTCGCGTTTACCCGTCTGAATGGGTGAGCCGGAGGTTGGTGCCATGAAGACCGCGTCGATTGCGTTGGTTTTGTCCGTGCTGTTCGGGTCGGGTGTAGCCCGTGCGCAGCAGGAAGAGGTCGACTCGACCGCTGCGCCCGCGGTTCAGCCCGGGGCCCCGCCGCAGGCCGTGCAGCCGCCGGACGCCGAGCCGAGTCAAATGCCGCCGCCACCGCCCCAGCAACCGCCGCCGCCGCCGGTCCAGGCGCAAGAACAGGGGCAGCAAGAGGCACAGCAACAGGGGCAGCAAGAGGCGCAGCCGCAACCGGCGCCGCCGCCACAGGCCGCGCCGCCGCAGGCGGTGCAGGCACCCGCCGCTGCCGGGCAATGGGTGTACACCAGCGAGTACGGCTGGATCTGGATGCCCTACGGCACCCAGTACACCTACGAAGGCTCGGCCTACAACCAGCCCTACTCCTACGTCTATGAGCCGACGTACGGATGGACCTGGCTCGCCGCCCCCTGGGTCTGGGGCTGGGGCGCCTATCCTTACTTCGGCGTCGTCGGCCCGTCGCACTTCGCCTGGTATCGCGGCCTCTATCACTCTGGCTACGGGTGGGGAACTTATCGCGGTGGCTACGCCGGCGCGTATCGTGGCGGCTACGCCGGCGGGTACCGTGGCGGCTACGCCGGCGCGTACCGCGGCGCCCCCGCCGGCGCGTATCGCGGCGCCCCCGGCGCATACGGTGGTGGCTGGCGAGGCGGCACCTACGGGCGAACGTACGCGCCGCGCCCCGCCTACGGCGGCGGTGGCTACGGCGGCGGCACGTTTCGCGGACGGCCCCCGACCAGTGGCTACAGCGGCGGGTTCAGCGGCGGCGCGCGCGGTGGATTCAGCGGCGGCAGCCACAGTGGTGGATTCGGCGGTGGATTCCACGGTGGTGGATTCGGCGGCGGCAGCCACGGCGGTGGATTCGGCGGCGGCAGCCACGGCGGTGGCAGCCACGGCGGCGGCCACGGCGGTCGCCACTGAGCCCAGTGCTCGTCGGATAAGAACAAACGCCACGACGCCAGCGACGCCAGAGTCCGGATCTTCAAGAGGCCGGACCGTGGTGTCCTGGCGTCTTGGCGTTTCACCGAACGCAGTGACGCCGGTCTGACGTCTGCAACCAACGCCCGCGCGTCCCTCGTCAGCGTGTCGGCCGGCACAATTGGACAATTGTCTGTTGTACCGCTCCCTCATCGTTGTCAACGATGCAGGTCACTACCAACAGGTGCTACCGAGCAATTGATTGGTCCACCCAACGCACCAACCTTCGGAAACGAAGGTTGCGCGCATTGAAGACGGCTCAACCAGCGGCGTAGCCGCTCGCGCGTCTTCGACTCGGGTGTGGGTACGGGTCTTGCGATAGCGGCCGTCCACCCACTCACCGAGGTTGGCGCCGATCGACGGGTTAGCTCGCCCGATTGTCGCCAGACCTCTCCCATTCTCGAGCGCGCCCAATTGATCGGGGCAGGAGATCCGAATGCATACCCAGCGTGAACGATCATCAATGACATCTTTGGCTCTCCTGTTGGCGTGCGCCGGACTCTCATCTTGTGTCAATCCCTTCGCCGTCGACACAAGCCGACAAACCACTGATGACGGCACCGGCGGCAGCCGGGGCACCGGTGGATCGTCGGCCGGCGGTACGGGCGGAAAGGGCACGGGCGGCACCGTGGGCAGTGGCGTGGGCGGCATGCGCGGCACCGGCGGCGAGAGCGACGCGGGCACCGACGCCCCGCCCCCACCCCTCGCCGTGCCGGTGCAACCGCTCGAGCCGTTCCCCACCATCGCCCAGTGCCCGGCCGACATCGTCGCCGACGAAGAGGCGCCTGGCCTCACCTGTCCCCGCGACCTGGCAGAGATCGCCGAGTGGCTGCCGGTCACCCCAGCGATGGAGACCGGAGGAGGTTGTCTGCCGCTGCCTCACCCGGCCGGAGAATGCCAGTTCTACCAACAATCGTGGCAAGAGTTCATGATCGCGACCCAGCCGGATCTCAACGGCAAGCCGGCGTTTCTGAGCTGGAACACGATTGAGAACACTTTCGGCGCGGGCGCGGGTGCGCCGACGCCGACGATTCCGGTCCTCACGGCGGGCGTCACGCAGGCGGGTGGGCGCCAGGTGGTCATCGACCAGAACGGACACGCGCTCTACTACTCGATCCACATGAACCCGGCGTTCGTGAACTTCGTCAAGGAAGCGAATCTCACGACGGCGGAACAGATCAAGGTCGCCGATCCGTCGATTCACTTCACCACGACGGCGGCCATCGTCGAGACCAAAGACGCCTGGATGATCATTCCCGACAACAACCCGCCGCAGGCCGCCAAGTTCATCACCACGCCGGCCATGGTTCCCACGTTGAGCGTCGACCCCGTGCTGGGTGTGGTTGCGGACGACACCAATCTGCGGCGGGTGACGGTTGCGCTGATTGCCATCCATATCGTGCACACCATCCCTGGCCACCCCGAGTTCGTCTGGTCGACGTTTCAACACGGCAATCGGACGACCGGCGTCACCGACCTGGCCCCGAGCTCGATCGATATCCCGCGCAACAACCCGCCCAACGTCGCCGCCAGCATCACGCCCCAGCTTCCGGCGAATGGCTACCTCCTGTACGCGCGGAACACGCTGCCGGCCAACGCCAATCGCGGGGTCTTCATCCCGGCGTTGAACGCCGCCACCCAGACCTTCACGACGCCGCCCACCTCGATCTTCCGGGTCTTTCCCGCCGCCAAGACCGCCACGGTGGACATCGACGGTGACATCACGCTGATCAACACCGCCATGGGGGATCGCTTCAACTCCACCACGTCCCCGCCCCAGGCCAACGACCGGCGCCCCTGGTACCGCCTGGTGGGCGCGGTCTGGCTGGATCGACCGGCACGATCGTTCGGGATCGACAAGGTGCTGGTCAACGACCCGCTGGATCCCGACATCTTCGAGAACGGTTCCGACGCGGTCAGCTCGATCAACGGCGGTGAGGACGGTCTGTCGAGCACCGCGATGGAGTCGTTCACGCAAGGGCAGGCTTCCTTTCCCACCTGCTTCAGCTGTCACGATACCGAGTCGACCGCCGGGAACGGCGTACCCCGGCCCCGAAACATGACCTCGCCGGTGGTCATGAGGCCCGGTCTGATCAACGTCAGTCACATCTTCAATGAGGTCGTCAGGCTGAACATCAACTGAAGACCGAAAAGGGAGACCTGACGCGTGATGAAGACAAATCGTTCGAGGACGCTGCTCCCCCTGCTGGTTGGCCTGCTGGCAGCCGCCTGCCAGAGGCTCGATCCCAACCTGGCCAGCGGCAAGCTGTCCCACAGGGGCACCGGCGGTATTGCCGGCGACCCTTCGACCGGCGGTGGCACCGGCGGCGATGGCAGCGGCGGGGCCAGTGTTACCAGCGACTGCCCGACGGTGCGCATGCAGGCGTACGACGTCTTGCAGACCAATTGCGCCATCTGCCACGAGGCGCCGGGAACCCCCTCGCTTTATGGCGGCGGCTTCAATTTCATCCTCGACCTCGTCAAGCTGACGTCGAGCACGTCGCCGCAGTCCTCGACGACGCTCACGCTCAAATACGTCGTGGAGGGCAGCCCGGCCGATTCGTACATCTTCCGGCGCATTTCCGAGGGAAGCATGCCGCCGAAAGACCGAACTCAACGACCGAGCGCCGCCGACATTGCGGTTCTCGGGCAATGGATTGCCAGGTGCATCGACGATCCCACCTCTCCTGAAGGTTGGCGCGGCTCTACCACGCCAACCGATGCGGGCGTCGACACCGGCCCCGCGCTCGGCAATTGTGGCCCTGCCAACGTTTGCCCCAACGGCGCCTGCTGCGTCTTCAACCAGTGCCGGCCGAACGGAACGACCTGCGGCTCGCTACCCAATCCCATTCCCGGTCAGGCGAATCTGCCCGGACTGCCCGGCATGTGCACCAGCGGATCCTGTCGGAACGCCGCTGGCAATTCCTGCGGCAAGGTGGGCGAGCCTTGCTGTGACTACCAGACCTGCACGGCGTCGCAATCCTCCTGCCTGCCCACCGACATGACGATGTGCTCGGCCTGCGGTGGCGCCGGCCAGCCGTGCTGCAAGCCGACCACCTGCCTCGACGGTCACGCCTGTGTCGGTGCCGTCGTGGGCAAGGTCGGCACCTGCCAGCTGTGCGGAGCCCTGGGTCAGCCCTGCTGCGGCTCCGGCGCGGTTGCGCTACGAAGCTGCGACGGCGCTCTCACTTGCGTGGTCGACGCGGTGATGGGCTCGCGGTGCTCTGCGGGCACCGACGGCGGCGATGGAACGGCGGGGAACGCAAGCGCAACCGACGGCGGCGGCCAGTGATGAACGGCAAGCTGCGCCACGTGCCGACGCCGGCCAGAGGCAAGCGACGCCAGCACCGAAAGGACGTCATGAAGGATCAGGGGACCGCCGCGACAGGGAGATTCGTCCTTCTGATTTCGGTGCTCGCCGGACTGGGCTCGCTGACATTGGTTCCCTCCGCGGCGGAAGCACGACCGCGCAAGAGCAAGATCGGGAGCAAGATCGGAAACGTCGGCAAGGTCGGCAAGGTCGGATCACCAGCCCGAACGCGGGGGCAACCGGCCAAAGCCGCTTGCGTGGCGGCCTTCGACAAGGCGAAAGAGCTGGCCTGGGCGTCTCACCTGCGCGAGGCCAACCAGTGGTTCGCGGTCTGCGCGCAATCGAGCTGCGATCGCGGGATGCGACAGCGATGCGCGATCGTTCATACGAAGATCGCCGCGATCCTTCCTTCGGTGGTCCCGGTCGTCACCGACGCCGCGGGCGACCTGAGCCAGCAGATCGTGGTCAAGATGGACGGCGCGCTCTTGACGTCGAACCTCGACGGCAGCGCGATCGTCGTCGATCCGGGCGAGCACCAGTTCACCTTCGCCAAGGATGGCGAGATCTTCGCCACGCGCCGCCTGGCGCTGGAGAAGGGGCAACAACATCAGCTGGTGGCGGCGTCGCTCGAGTCGGGGAAGCACGCGGACGTCGAGTCTTCCGCCACCGGCGGCGCCGAGGCCCGCGCCGACGCCGGCGCCGAGAAGAGATCGGCAGCGGCGGCGGCAGCCACGGCGACGAAGCCGGCGCTGGCGTTGCGCAAGCTCCAGACGATCCACGCGGTCGCCGAGAGCGAGCCGGTCGACGAGGAACCGGCGCCCAGCCTCCTGAGGCGGGAGAATGCGCGACGCACGAGCGAGGTGGCCGACGCGCGAACGGGGGCGCCCTGGTCGGCCTACGCTCTGGCCGGCGTGGGTGTGCTCGGCGTCGGAGGCTATTTCACCTTCAACCTCAAGGGGAGCGCCGACAACGACGCGCTGGTGGTGTTGTGCAAGCCGAACTGCAACCCGACCAGCGTCCGCCACGTCCGCAACATCTATCTCGCCGCCGACATTTCGCTGGGAATCGGCCTCGCCGCGCTCGCTGGATCGACCTACCTGTTCCTGCGCTCCCACGGCGCGGAGGAGGAGAGTCCGCGATCGCGGACCGGCTCGATCACCGGGCTCAGCCTGGCCCCCACCCCGTCGGGCGGCGTCGCCACGCTGGGCGGAACGTTTTAGGGGAGGTGGACTAAACGCCAAGACGCCAGGACGCCGCTGTCCGGATTTCTTGAAGATCCGACCTTTGGCGTCTCTGGCGTCTTGGCGTTTCTTCTCATCCGCGCTACAGCGTCGGCATCTTCGCCACGTAGAACGTGCACGGGCTGACGGTGCAGGATCCGCCGGAGAAGACCGTGCCGGTCGGGCTGACGTCGAGCGAGTATCCCCCCGTCACCGAGTAGGTCACCTGGGCCCCGCCGTCCGAGGTGCGCAGGAACTTGATGGCGTCCCGGGCGGCGGTCGACACCAGGATGAACTTTCCGTCGGCGGTGACCGAGCTCGGATAGACTTGGCTGTCGTCGATCGGCGTGCTGGCCTGTACCGTTCCCGCCGGGACGCGAATTTGCTGGTAAGGGACGCTCAAGATCGTGAGGCCGGTCGTCCACAGCGTGGCGCTGTCGGGCTCCCAGCGAAAGACGTCGACGAAATTCCCCACCGTGAAGGCGGTTCCCCAGTCCGCGGTGCGCAGCACCCGAACGCCGCTGCTGGTCGAGTCGTGAACCGCCAGGTACTTGCCATCGGGTGAGAACCGCGCGCGCGTCGCCGAGTTGCTGGTGTAGGGCCCGAACATGGTGACGTATCCGCCGTCCGAGACGCGGAAGATGCGCACCATCCCGCCGCCGCCGTAGGCAAACCGTTCGTAGGACGCCAGCAGACCGCCGGTCGAGAAATCCAGCGTCCGGATGTTTCTCACGGCGTTGGTCGTGATCCGGTGGAACAACGTGCTGTTGGAGACGCGCCAGATCTCGATGTTGAACGCGGCGCCGCTGGCGAGCGCGATCGCCACGTATTGCTTGTCAGGCGAGAAGGCGCAGGCGTCGTAGATCTGCGACGCCACCGGAAGCGTCACCGTGTTCTGCACCAGCCCGTCGGTGGCGCGGCGCACCTGAAAGCCGGTCGCGGTTGGCAGGAGAATGGAGCTGCCGTCGCCCGAGAAATATCCGATGCCGGTCGTGCTCGCCTGCCACACCACCGTGGGCGCCGTTGCCGACGCCGTCCCGGTTGCCGCCAACGTCAGCAACCCACCAATGACCCATGCCGTCGCCATCACGGCCACCCGATTCCGGTACGTCGCTCGTGTCATGTCGATCCCCCCTCGCTGAATAGTGAACGTCGCCCCTGAAAAGAAACGCAGCGCGACCGGCGCACCGTAGTGCTTCGTCGACGAGGGTGTCAACGTCGCCCCGGTGACACCTCTGGCTCAACCGCGGGCCGCGCCGCGCGCGAAGACCTCGGCCGTGTCACCTGGTCGCGCTTGCCCGCAAAAGTAGGAGCTGCCCCGACAAGTCCGGTCGAGTCGTCGCATCCGTACCACTCCCGATGCGAAATTCGAAAAGCGGTCCGAAGACCAAGAAACGCGCCGCCACCCTGATGGCGGCGGTTGCATGGGGGCTGGGTTTTGCGACCAGCCTGCTTTCTCACCACGCGCAGGCTCAGGCGGCGCCCGCGAGCACGAGCGTCGACAACTTCGACGACAACGATGTCTCGGATTGGAAGCCGTTCGAGGGGAAGGGCGCCATCCTCGAGCGCCGGATCTCATCGAGCCGCGCGACCACCGGCATGCTGTCGATGAAGATGACCTACACGATCCCCGCGGGTGGATACACCGGGGTGGAAAAGATCCTGCCCACGCCGGCGAACTGGTCGGGCGCGAACGCGCTCACCTTCGCGGTCAACGGCCTGGCCACGGGCCATCGCTTTCGCGTGCAGCTCTACGATGCCGGCAGCGAACGCTTCGAGTACGCGTTCACCGTGGGCTTCAACGGCTGGCAACAGGTGACGATTCCGTTCAACGCCTTCATGCACGCCGGCTTTCAACCCGCGGGCGCGAAGATCAACAACGTGCTCGATCGCAACGGCATCCGGGGAATCGCCTTGATCCCGTGCGACAGCGCGGGAACGGGAGCGGTCTACATCGACTCGATGGCGCTCAGCGGAGCGACCTCGGCGACTGCGCCGGCGACAACGGCCACGCCGGCGAAACCGGCGACGCCCGCCACGGCGGCGAAGCCGGCCACGCCCGCCGCGCCGTTGCCCCCGCCCGCGTCGACGACGCCTTCCGGGACGATCATCCCGCTTTATTCATACCCGTCGCCCGGAGCCTGGGACAGCGTGATCAACGCCAAGAAGGCCTACCCGAAGGTGCCGGTGCTGGCAGTCGTCAATCCGAACTCTGGCCCGGGATATGCGGCCGACTCGGCCTACATGGCCGGCATTGCGAAGCTGACCGGCGCCGGCGTCAAGGCGATCGGCTACGTGGCGACGACCTACGGCAACAAATCGGTGGCCAACGTCGAGGCTGAAATCAGCCGCTGGCGCAGCCTGTACCCCGCCACGACCGGCATCTTCTTTGACGAGATGACCAACCGCGCCGGCGCCGAAGCCTACTACAAGACCATCACCAACTTCGCCCACAGCCATGGCTTCAACGTGACCATCGGCAACCCCGGCACCGACGTGGCGAAGAGCTTCATCGGATCGGTGGACGTCATCCTAGTCTATGAGGCTGCCGGGCTCCCGAGCACGGCATCGATGGGGGGCTGGCACGCCAGCTACGACAAGCACAACTTCGGCATCATCCCGTACGGGGTGGCGATGAACCGAGCGTACGTCACGACCGTGCGCCAGACGATCGGCTACATCTATCTGCAAGGCGACACCATGCCCCACCCCTGGGACACGGTGACGCCGTACCTGGCCGACCTTCTCAGCGCGCTCAACGCGGGCTGATCAGGGAGGGGCATTGAAGGCGGTCGCCAGGGATGAGACATCCCAGGTGACCGCCGCTGCTTGGAAGCCGGCCGGGGCGCCGCCCGTGACGACAACTACTCGATTGAGGATGTTGCCACGGGTGTCGTACTCGGCCGTCTGACTATTAATGAGCGCCGAGGTGTTCGCGGCGGTCGTGAGCGCGCCGAGGTTGAGCCCCGAGCAACCCGCCGCTTTCCAGCCGACGATGCTGGGATCGCCGAGAAAGAGTGGGGCCGTCGTGACGTTCCAGATTCCGGCGCCGATCGTGCCCGCGCCGGTGAAGAGAACGTTGATCAACGCCGCCTGGTCGTAGAAGCTGCCCACGCCCGCGTCGCGGCCGAAGAAGGCGGTCACGTTGGCGTCGACGAGGACGCCAGAGTTCAGCAGGACGTAGCCCTTCCCGACGGTTCCGTTACCGCCGGCGGCGATGGTCGCACCGGTTCGGGCGACGAAGAGGCTGTAGCTGACGGCTGCACCCCCGGCGGCGTCATTGACGAAGCGCAGGTTGCAGTTCTCGAATAGCGCCGCATCCCCGGTGCCCCAGATGAAATCGACGTTGCCTTCGACGTAGCAATTGTAGAACCAGCTGCGACCGGAGGTCTGAATCGTGTCCTGGTTGCTGAAGAACGAGCTGTTGTTGGCGGCCAAGGTAAATTGGGGGCCGTTGAAGTACAGCGACTCGGCCTGTGCCAGCTGCGCTCTCACCGCGGTGTTCTTCACGGTGATGTTCTGCAGAACGAAGTTGGCGTTGGCGAGATAGAACGAAGCGCGCGTCTGCGTGGTGCCGTTTCGCGTGTTGCCGTTGGCGTACTGGATGGTGCAGGTGTCGCCGCGGATGTTGCCGGTCGGCCCGACGATGTTGACGGTCAGCGGCGTCGCGGCGCCCGGGCCGGTGTAGTGCACCAGCTCGTTGTAGGTGCCGGCGGCGATGTTGATCGTGGCGCTGGTGGTCCCGCTGGGAATCGCGCCGAGCGCCCCGCCGACGGTGCGGAAGTTCGCGGTGCTGTTCTGGTTGCCATCCACCGTTATGTTGGTCGCGACCAAGGTCGGCGCCGCGCGCGTCGTGAAGCTCCAGGTGGCGACGCTGCTGAGGTTGGACAGGCCGTTGAACGGGACCCCGTTCAGGGTCCCCGCGATCGAGATCGTCGGCATCGCGACGTAGTAGCTGGTGCCATACGCCAATTTGCCGAGGTGGGGCGTGAAGAAGACCGTGTTGCCGCTGACACGCGCCAGCTGTGAACCGACGTTGATCGCCGTTGTCCCATAGGTCAGCGTTTCATTGGCGAACGCGATGCTGTCGACCTCCGCGCCGTCGGAGGCTCGCATGATCTTGATGGTGCCGCCCTGGCTCAGCGTCGGGGGTTGCGCTGGGGGGCCGTCGAACGTCAGTGCCAGCTCGCCGTCGGTGTACGCGTCGGTCGCGCCCGGCACGGGATAAGCGACCGCCGCGAGCGAGCCGTAGCCGTCGGTGGTCTGATAGTCGAAGACCGACACCGCGATGGTCTTGGTATTGGTCGCGCTGTTGGTGTCACCGGTGTTGGTGACGGTCACCGTGGTGAAGCCCCCCTTGAGGCCGGTCAGGTTGATGGTCGAGTTGGTGGCGCCGTTGGTGACCGACGTCGAGACGACCGTCGGATCCGCGGCCACCGCGGTCACGCCCGAGACCGCGCCCCCGACCACCGTCGCGGTTGCGGTGACCGCCGTCGAAGCCCCCTTCAGCATGCTCGCGGTGCCGGACGACAGCGTCAGCGCCGCCGGGATGTAGGTCACCAGCGCGCCGGTCGCGGAGTCGTAGACGGTGGCGCCGGTGCCGTCCTTGATCACCAGGCTGGTGATCGTGGCGGCGACGTTGTTGAACGAGATCGCAGGATAGACCGGACCGGTGCCGTAGATGGTCCCGTTGGTCAAGACGCTGGTCGCGATGGTGTTCGTGTTCGCGGCCGGAGCCGTCGCCACGTCGCCGACGGTGAAGGTCACGTTGGTGCCGGTGCGGCTGAACGTCAGCTGCGTCGGCGTGCTATTGGTGAAGGCCACCATCGGTGAGGCGGCGCTGTTGCCGGGGCCGGCGTTCACGTAGTAGCCCGCGGTCAGGTTGGTCGAGTTGCGCATCAACGTGTACGCGTAGGAGTCGGTTCCATTGAAGCCGGTGGTCATTCCCACGCCGATGCCGCAGGCGTTGTTGGCCTTGATCTGGGTGGTGACGCTCACCTGCGCCGTGATGCTGAAGTCGCCGGTCATCGGCGTCGGGAAGGCGATGAAGCCGTTGCTGGTCGTCCCGTAAAAGTTGGGCGCCACGTACTTGAACGCGTTACCCGACGGCGCATAGGTGCTGCTGACGGTGAACGCGCCGCCCGCCAGGCTGGCGGTCGTGGTGCCGAGCGCCTGCTTGACGAAGTAGACGAACGGGACCGTCACGGTGATGGTCAACGTGCCGGTAACGCCCGAGCCGTCCGCGGCGGTCGCGGTGATGACGGACGTTCCGGCGCTGACCGCGGTCACCAACCCGGTCGCGTCGACGGTGGCGACCGAGGCGGTACCCGAGCTCCAGGTCACCCCCGGATCGGCGGCCCCCGAGGGAACGACCGCGGCGGTCAACTGGAGGGTGACGCCGATGCCGTTGATGCTGCTGGCGCCGGCGGCGCCGGTCACCGTGAATCCGGTCGGCGCAGGGATGCCGGTGCCGGTCAGATTGATGGTGTACGAGGGGGTGGCACCGCTGTTGTTGGCGATGGTGACGCTGCCGGTCTGATCGCCGGTCGTCGTCGGGGCGAACGTGATCACCGCGCTGACCGACGCGCCGGCGGCGACCGTCAGGCCGGCCGGCGACGTGGTGAGCGCGAACCCGCCGCCCGCCACGACCGGGGCGCCCGACAGGATCAGGTCGGCGGTTCCGCCATTGTGGATGGTGAAGGTCTTGGCCGACGAGGAGCCGACGGCGACCGATCCATAGGCCGCAGTCCCCGCGCTGGCGACCGCCGTCCCGTCGACCGACACGGAGATCGCGGGAATCGGCGCGTCGGTGGCCTGAGCCACAATCGGGAACGTGAAATCGCCGGTCGCCGAGTTGTTGGCGATCGTGACCGAACCGTTCTTGAGCCCCGCGTTGCTGGGATTGAAGATGATCGTGAAGGCCGCCGAGGCCCCCGCCGCGACCGAGCTCGCGGGCGCCGTGCCGAGCGAGAAGTCGGAACCGGTCACGGTGACGCCGCCGATGGTCAGCGGAGCGTTGCCGGTGTTGGTGATGCTGAACGGGGTGGATGAGGTCATGCCGACCACCACGCCGTTGAGCGCCGCCGCCGAACCGGCCGTGACAATGAAGGGCGCCCTGGGCGACGGCGATCGCCGGTGTCGCGACTTCGTGCGTATCGGTGCCGGCGTCGACACCGACGTCGGCACTGTCGATGCCGGCATCATGGATATCGCTTCCCACGTCGCGCGTGTCGATGGCCGCGTCGGGGACATTGCTGCCGGTATCGCGGCTGTCGGCGCCAGCGTCGGTGTGCAATGGGGTCAGGCTCCCCGACGAGCCGCCACAGCCGGCGGCGATCGAGGCGAGGGCGAGCCAGGTGAGCGCTCGGATCGGGAACAACGTGGTTTTCATGATTCCTCTCACGAGAAGGGGTCCGCGTCAGATCAGCAGACCAAAGCCCCCACGTGGGTGACACACACGCGAAATGGCCCGGTGAGCGCACTGAGCGGGGCAGCTCCAGGCGCGAAGCTGAGTTCCCTCCATACCACCGTTCAGTGTTCTGGCGATCTTACGTGGTAAGCGCTGTGGCCGTTTTCCGGCCCGTCTGGCCCATCTATCCCATCAGGGCGACATGAACCGGGCGCGTTGGCGCACCCCGCCAGCGCGCGGCGCTCACGGCTGAGCTGAAAACACGATCCCGGGCCGGTCGCGCGAGAAGCAGCGCTTCTACGTGGCGCCGCGGCGATAGATGCCCATCTCTGAGAAGGTGCAGGTGACGGTCTCTCCCAGCGTGATGTTGATGAATCCGTCGAGCGTTCCCGAGGCCTCGTGGACGGCCATGCCGTCGTCGCCGACGGTGAACGTGTCTTCCAGCAGGTGCATCCGGGTGATGACCTGCGGGTGGTCGCAGCTTTGACCGGGCAGCGCACGCGCGATGTGCGACGAGACGTCGTAAGCGACCGGGCAGGTGACGTCGGTGTCCAGCAAATCCGAGTCGGTGCCCATCACGAACACGGTGGGCTGGTTGATGGGGAGCGCCTGAACCGAATGATCGGTGCACGAGATGGTCAGGCCCGCGGCAGCGACGCTCCAGGTGCCGACGAACGGCGTGAGATCGGGCGGGCCAGAATTCGCGGAGCTATCCTGTCCGCAGCCGGCGCCACCAGCCGCTAACGCGAACGCGAGGATCGAAAGGGACAGCGGAGTCGAGATCGCTCTGGCGAGCTTCGTCATGTCGGCGTCTCCCGGTTTAAAGCAACGAGCGGTCTTCATTGAAGCACATCTCCGTCGGCGCGGCGCAGGCGAGAACAGAGAACGTGCGTCGATGGACGCTCCCAACAGGATGCTGACGTCGGCGGCACGCTCCAGCTTGGCCTACGCCGCTCTTTTTGGCTGGCTCTTGCCGTGCGTCGACACCAACGGTGCTGACCGCCAGAGCCGAAAGCCGCCCTTGAATGCGTTCGCGTTGTCGCCGAGACGAACGTCGTTGGGCAACTGCGTGAGCCGTTCGGCGTTGCCGCCGCCAATCACGACGTAATCGGGCTGCAGCGCGGCGCGCCAGATCTTAAGGACCAGGCCAACCTGCTTGCGCCAGCGGCGCACCCCCAGACGCTTGAACCCCTTCAGCCCCACGTAGTCTTCGTAGGTGCGCCCTTTCTTGTACGGCAGATGGGCCAACTCCATTGGCTGCACGTCGCCGTTGACGACCATCGCCGAGCCGAGCCCCGTCCCAAGTCCCAGGAAGAGCATGCGCCCGCCTTCATAGCTGCCCAACGCCTGCATCGCGGCGTCGTTGAGGATCTTCACCGGATGACCAAACGCCTCGGGAAAATCATAGCCGACCCAACCGGGCCCCAGGTTCTTGGGCTCGGCGGCGATCCTTCCATGAAGCACCAGGCCGGGGTAGCCCATCGAGATCACGTCGTAGGGCCAATCGACCGTGATCCGTTTCACCAGCTTCACCATCTTCGACGGTGTCATCGATACTCCCGAATCGAACCGGCGCGACGTGCGCATGCCGGAGCGCAGAAGCTTGACGTGAGAGCCGCCGACGTCGATGACCAGCACCTTCATGATGGCGGCAGTCTACTCCCGAGCGGACACGAGTGTCCTGTCTCAGAAATCCGCTGTCGCACCGAGGGCGTGAATGCGGCCCGATCGCTAGGCGCGAGGAGCGCGCATAGTCGATCCTATGTAAGCGACGAGCAACGACGCGAGCGGGCCGCAGTCGCGCCCGAATGCAAGCGGAGTTCTGAGACAGGACACTAAGGACCACAATTAGCCAGCGGCGCTCAATTGACGAGCCACCAAATGGGAGAAGCTTGTTATTTGAGGCGTTCAGGTGATTCGGCAAAAGCATCATGCGTAAGCGGTTGCTGGGCGGGCTGTTCGTCGTTGGCGGCGCGGGATTGGTTCTGGGCTTCGCCGTTTGTGCGCGCACCGGCGACCCGGGCGCGCCCGGGTGGGATCCGGCGGCGGCCGCGCCGGCATCCGCGCTGGCCCTGCAGGGCGGCCTTCGCTTCGCGGTCATCGGCGACTACGGCGCCGCCAACAGCGACGAGGCCGCGGTCGCCACGCTGGTCAAGAGCTGGAACCCGGATCTCGTCATCACCACTGGCGACAACAACTATCCCGACGGCTCGGCCGCGACCATCGACGCGAACATCGGTCAGTACTACGCGTCGTTCATCAGCCCCTACCTCGGCATCTACGGCCCGGGCGCAACCAGCAACAACTTCTTCCCGTCGCTTGGAAACCACGACTGGGTGGCGCCCAACGCGCAGCCCTATCTCGACTACTTCGTGCTGCCTGGCAACGAACGCTACTACGACTTCGTTCGTGGGCCGGTCCACTTCTTCGTCGTCGACAGCGACCCCAACGAGCCCGACGGCGTGACCAGCACCTCGGCACAGGCGGTCTGGCTCAAGGCCGCGCTCGCCGCGTCGAGCGAGCGCTGGAAGATCGTCTACTTTCACCATTCGCCGTATTCCTCCGGCTCGCACGGACCGACGGTCTACATGCAGTGGCCCTTTCACGACTGGGGGGCCGACGTCGTCTTCTCCGGCCACGACCACGACTACGAGCGGTTCGACAAGGGAGGCACGCCCTATATCGTCGGCGGCGTGGGTGGAAATGAGCGCTACCCGTTCGGCGCCGTCACCGCCGACAGCCAGGTCCGCTACAACGCCACGCCCGGCGCCGAGCTGGTCCTCGCCGATTCCGCGACGCTGACGCTCGCCTTCTACGCGGCGAGCGGCGCGCTCATCGACACGCTGACGC
This sequence comes from uncultured Pseudomonadota bacterium, assembly GCA_963778795.1. Classification (GTDB taxonomy): domain Bacteria; phylum Myxococcota_A; class Polyangia; order Fen-1088; family Fen-1088; genus DASRQZ01. The sequence continues at coordinate 214,615 of CAVZVU010000003.1, forward strand.
TGCCGACGAGCTCGAACGGCACCGGCACCGGCGGCAGCGCGGGCGCCGGCACGGGCGGCAGCGCCGGCACGACAACCGGCACCGGCGCGCTGCGCGGACAGGCGTCGAATGACGCCCTCACGACCACCTACACGCTCCCCGGGTCGTCATCGTTCACCTGGCGCCGGGTCTACATCGACACCGACAACTCGACCACGTCCGGCTTCCTGGCCGGCGGCGTCGGCGCCGACTACATGATCGAGAACGCCTGGCTCTACAGCCACGGCGCCGCCGGTTGGACCTGGCACCTCGTCGGCAGCGCCGGCATGACGACGGTCGGCGATGACGTGAGCTGGACGATCGCGCGCGCGGCGATCGGCCAGACGGCGTTTCCCGACACCAACGCGTTGTCGTTCGAGGTGGCGACCTCGGGCGGAGCGGTCAAAAACCTGGGCCGCTACGTGCAGGTTTACGCCGTTTCGGCCCCGGCCGCGCAGCCGATCAGCGCCGTGTCCGCCGACAACGACAGCACCACCATTCACTACCGTGCGACCTTTGCGTCGCCCTACACGTTCAAGCATGTCTTCATCGACAACGACACGAACCCCGGCTCCGGCTACCCCTTCGCGGGTGTCGGGGCCGACTACCTGATCGAGAACGGGGCGGTCTACCAGTACGCGGGCGCCGGCTGGAAATGGAACTGGATCGGGAGCGCGATCGTGACCGGCGGCAGCACCGGCCCCCTGCAGTGGACGGTCTCGCGGGCTCTGCTGGGGGAGACCGCCTCGAGCGACGAGCGCGCCGACCTGATCGTGCATGGATCGGGCGGCGCGACCGAATACGCGACGCCGATCTATCACCACGTCTATTCCGCCAGCGGAAACTGATCCCCCTTCAAGACCTTTGTCCGCTAGCGGGCGACGCCCGCCGTGTCCACGGGTCCGCAAGCACAACAGTCGGATTCCCGGTGAGCGCCGCTGCGCGCGACGCCGGTGCGCGCGCGCCGGGCGCGGCGCACCGACGACCACAGCAGGCGGAGCAACAGCGCGGCCGCCAGCAGCAGCGCGGCGGGACGCAGCAGCGGTGCCACCACTGAAGCCGCGCCGGCGCCCACACCGACGGCGCCGAGCCACGCCGCCACGCAGAGCGGGCACTTCGGCAACAGCAAGAATCCCAGCACGCCACCCACCGATGGGGTGACGCCCCGGATCAGTCCGCGCGGCGCGCGCGCGCGCGCCGCCGCCGCTTCAGGTGCCGCCGCCGCTCCCATCACACCAGTCAGTGTGGAAGATGGCGTCCGCCGCGTCACCGGAAAAGATGCAGCCGCTGCTGGTTGGGTCATCGACGTATCCTCCTACCCGTCATCGACGTATCCTCCTACCCGTCGTGATACCTGCGCAATGCCCAGGCTAGGGAGTAACAATGATGGCGTGCTCGGCCGCGAGACCCGCGAGACCCGGGACGAGCCGCGCTTGGATCTGCCATTGGCCAGCGCGGCGCGCGCGCTGGCCGCGGGCGATCCGCTGGTCGCGCTGAAGGGCATCGCGCTGCGCACCGACGCGCGCGCGCTGGCGCTGCGCGGGATCGCGATGGCCCAGCTCACCGACTTCGCCAGCGCGCGCCGGCTGCTGGGGCGCGCGGCGCGGCGCTTCGGCGCCGGCGACCCGGTCGCCGGGGCGCGCTGTGCCGTGGCGCGCGCCGAGATCGCGCTCGCCAGCCGCGACCTCGCGGCGGCCGGCCGCGGGCTCGACCAGGCGGCTGCCCTGCTGGCCAGCCACGGCGACCGCTCGAACGCGCTGTTCGCGCAGCTGGTCGGCGTCCGGCGTCTGGTGATGCTCGGCCGGGTGGCGGCGGCCGGCAGAGCGCTCGACGCGCTGGCGCCCGTGCGCGCGCCACCGCGCCTGATCGCCATCGCCGAGCTGGTCACGGCCGACCTCGCGGTGCGAACCCTGCGGACGCGCGACGCGCGCGCGGCGCTCGAGCGGGCGCGCCGGGCCGCGCGGCTGTCGGGGATTCCGGCGCTGTCGGCGGAGGTCGATCGCGCTTTCAACGTCCTCGACGCGCCGGCGGCGCGGCTGTTGAGCGGAGACGCCGACGCGCGCCCACTACGCCTCGATGAGGTCGAGGCGCTGCTGGGATCCGGCGCGCTGGTCGTCGATGCCTGCCGCCGCGAGGTGCGCGCCCGCGGCATCGTCGTCTCGCTGGCCGCGCGCCCGGTGCTGTTCGCGCTGGCGCTGGCGCTGGCCGAGGGCGCGCCCGCGGAGGTGGCGCGCGCGACGTTGATCGCGCGCGCCTTCGACGTGCGGCGCCCGAACGACTCGCATCGCGCGCGCCTGCGCGTCGAGATCGGCCGGCTGAGAAGGCTGCTGGCCAAGCTGGCCGGCGTGCAGGCGACCCGCAACGGGTTCGCCCTGCAGCCTCGCTCATCGGCGAAGCCCGCGGTGCTGTTGCCGCCCCAACCGGGCGACGAGAGCGCGATCCTGGCGCTGCTGCGCTCGGGCGAATCGTGGTCGACCTCGGGCCTGGCCGCCGCGTTGGCGAAGAGCCAGCGCACCGTGCAGCGGGCGCTGGTCGCGCTGCACGAGGCCGACGCGGTGCAGTCGATCGGCGAGGGACGCGCGCGGCGCTGGGTGGCGCGGCCGACGACCGGTTTCGCGACGAGTTTGTTGCTCGTGGTTCCCGCGGCGCTGAGCTAGCCTGCCCCTGATGGCTGAGGAAGAGTCGAGGCCCGCGGTGCGGCGCGCCGAGGTCGTGCGCGAATACGGGCCGTTCCCCGACGGAGACAACGTGGGCGGCGTGACCTTCGACGGGAAAGCCGCCTGGTTCGCTGCCGGCGATCATCTGCAGTCGTTCGATCCCGAGACCGGAGAAGCGGGCCGCAGGCTCGACGTGCCGGCCGACGCCGGCACCACCTTCGACGGCCGCCACCTGTATCAGCTGGCGGCCGACCGCATCCAGAAGATCGATCCCGCCACGGGCGCGGTTCTGGCGACCATCCCCGCGCCCCCGTCGGGTCACGCGGCGGGGCTCACCTGGGCCGAGGGGACGCTCTGGGTCGCGCAGTATCGGGAACGCAAGATCCATCAGATCGATCCGGAGACCGGCGCGATCCTGCGCACGATCGAATCCGATCGCTTCGTCACCGGCGTCACCTGGGTCGACGGCGAGCTCTGGCACGGTACCTGGCAAGGCGACGAGAGCGAGCTGCGGCGGGTCGATCCCGAATCAGGCGCCGTCCTCGAGGCGCTGACCATGCCCGACGGCGTTTTCGTCAGCGGCCTCGAATCCGACGGACGCGACCTGCTGTTCTGCGGCGGCGGCACCAGCGGCAAGGTACGTGCCGTGCGACGCCCCCGGCGACGCTGACCAAAAACGCCCGCCGCCGTTACGCGCGGCGCGGCGCATGTTTCCGATCCGAAACAGCGTGCGGGCTAAGAGCCCGATTTCACGTGCGCCGAGCTTGGAACAGTTCTTGATGAAGACGTCGGCAACTTGCCTACCCAAATTTTGCCGACAACTCCTGATTGTTTCCGACCAGAGGAGGTCTTCGTGGGTCAAACCGAAACGGAGAGCGGCGCCGACGCGCCCGATCTGAAGGGGACTTATCCGCGACACAGTGATCTGATCCGCCTCGCAAAGCGCCACCCCGCGACCATCGCCCTGATTCAAGAGATCACCGCCGAGGTGAGCGCGGCCACCGACCGGCGCATCGAGCTCGCCAAAGCCGAGCTGCGCGCCGGTCTGGTCTTTCGGCGCGGACTGTTCCGGAGGATCGAACTGGTGACGGTGGGCGTGTTCACCACGCTCAATCTGTTGCTGGTCACGGCGGCGCTCGCGCTGGCGCACGTCATGGCACCTTGGCTGGCCGGGCTGCTGGTGAGCGGCGTCAGCCTGACGGCGACGACGGTGGTCGTCGCGCGCTCGTCGGGCGAGCGCCGCGTCTGGATCCCCGCGCTGCGCCGGCTCGCGGCGCGCCGGTTCGCGCGCCGGCTGTTCGCGAACGTCTGAGCAACGGCGGGCGGCGCGCCGATCAGAACGCCGCGCCGACTCCGCCCATCGCCAGCACGCCGGCCTTCGCCTGCGTCGTCCAGACCTCGCTCATCCCGACCTCGGTCAGGACGGCGATCGGGCCATAAGTGATCGCCGCCAGCGGGCCGGCGAAGAGGTCACCGGTCGGTGTTCCGAGCTGGGCGCGCCGCGGATCGGTCGACGCCAGCGAGCGGCGCGCGCGGCCGTCGACGCCGACGTGGACATGGCGGGCGACGTCGGCGAGCAACGCCAGCCGCACCTCGCCCTCATGATCATCCCCCTCGCCGTCCTGCCCGTAGACGACGTTGAAGACTGCCGCGACCGCTCCGAACCGCCGCCCAAACGAGACGGCGCCCTGAAAAAGGCCGTCCTCGGCGCCGAAGCGATCCTCGCGAAACAGAACGGCCACCCCGAGATCCAGCCCGTAGCGGGCCTGATCCAGCAGCTGCATCCGCGCGCCCAGCTGGGGACGCATGGTGCCGCCCCCCTGCCCGAGCGCGTTCGGCACCGCCCACGCCGCGCCCGCGATCAGGACCAGGCGCGGCAGCAGCCGCACCTCGGTCGAGAGGCTGGCGATCGGGGCCTTCGCTGCCGCGTCGTAGCCGCCCCATGAAGAGGCGACCACCACCGCGCGAGGGTCGACGGACGCCGCCAGCGTCCCCGGAAGAACCTGGGTCAGCGCTTCCTCCACGGTGGCACGGCGCTGGCTCTCCTCAGCCGGCACGAGATCGGCGTCACCGGCCGCGGCGAACGCGGACGGCGCCACGACGGTGACCGCCACCGCCAGACAGAGCATCGACGTCAATCGCTGTCGCATGTGGATCCTCCCGTAAGTGTCAGCGGTGGTGGTGGCGGTGCGCGGGCCGCGCGCGGCCGAATCGCCCGAGGTGCTCGGATTTCAGGATCGCCAGCTGCAGCGCGACCTCATCGCGATCGGGGCTGCTGAAATCGATCTTGCGCGTCAGCTTCCGCCAGCTCGGGTTGGCCTGGGCCACGAACACCGGCTGTTGGAAATCGTACGGGGCGAAGTCTGGCTTGGCGGTGAACAGCTCACGCAGATCGGTCGCCGCCGCGTCGTAGGTGTTGAGCGGCGGCATGCCCAGGATCAGATCGACCGTCTTGAAGATGCTGGCCAGGCTCAGGTGCTGCTTGGTCACGTTCTCGCGCTTGATCCAGGGGCTGATGGCCAGGAAGATCGATCGGTAGCCGTCGACGTGATCCAGCCCGTTCTGGGTGTCGTCCTCGACGACGAAGATGACGGTGTCCTTCCAGCACGGGCTCTTCGAGATCAGCTCGACGGTCAGCCCCAGCGCCTGGTCGTTGTCCTGGACGAAGCGTGTGAAGTCCCAGGCCGGCCCGTTGGGGTTGATGTCGAACGCGCCGCCGCCGTGATCGTTCGGGTAGTAGAGATCGACGTACGCCGGCAGCTTGCAGCTGCCCGACGCGCTGTCGACGTACTTCGACTCGAAGATCTGCTTGAACCGCCCGAAGCGGTTGAAGCGATCCGGCGCCTCGGGCAGCGGGCCGTCGGGGATCGCGGTGTTGAACTCCGGGTAGAGGTGGTCGGTGCGATCGCGCACCACCTTCTCCATCGGAACGTTGGCGTGCTCGCGGATGCCGGTCGGCTCGGTCTGGCGATCCTCGTCGACCAGCGCAAATTCGTACCCGTTGCCGAAGTTCACGAAGTCGCGCCCGTTGCGCACCAGGTGCAGGTAGATGCCGCCGTGCTGGTTGTAGTCGTGCGGCTCGGGCGAGGCGTTGGCGTCGGTAAAACCGATGCGGCCGGGATAGTTGGCGATGACCACGGGATCGTCGCCCGAGTCGCGGCGCTTGCCGCCGTACGACGCTGGCCAGTGGGTCTCCTCGAACTCGCTGGTGTAGGTGTCGGTCAACCAGCGGTGCCCGTCCGACGAGACCGCCGGCTCGAGGAAGAAGTTGTCGCCGAAGGTGAAGGACAGCGCCAGCTCGTGATGATTGGGCGCCGCCGCCGGCCCGAGCGAGAACGCCGGATCACCGTCGACCGCAACCCCGCGGCGCGTGCTGGTGATGTCGCCCAGCAACAGATCGTGGGTGGCGTTCTCCTTGTTGATGAACACCACGTGCTTGATTTGCCGGCTGGGGATGCCGGCAACGGAGGGGATCGGTCCGTCGTGGCCGTCGTCGTGGCCGCGGTCGCCGTCGTGATCGTCGGCGACCTTGGCGACCTTGGGGCGATCCGCGACCAGACCGTTGTTGCGCAGCACCTGCTGGGTGTCGCTGTCGAGCTGCTGGCTCGAGCGCGGCAAGGCGATCACCTCCACCGTCCCCATCACGGTGTGCTTGGGCGCGAGGTTGTTCAGGTTGGGACCGGCGCCCCGTCCCTTCGCGCTCGCGACCACCAGGAACGCGCCGTCAGAGGTCAGCTTCACGCTGCTCGGCCACCAGCCGGTCGGGATCAACCCGACGACGCGCGGAGCGTCGCCGTCGCCATCGCCGGCGCCCTTCTGGAGACGGATGACGCCGACCGCGTTCAGCCCCGCCTCGGCGACGTAGAGCGTGCGCTCCGACCGATCCAGCGCCAGCGACACCGGCTGCACCCCCTTGAGGCGGGCGTCGCCGTCGGACAGCACCGACAGATTGACGGTGCCGCGCACGCGCAACGTGCGGGGATCGAGCACGCTGATCGTGTCGTTGTTGCCGTTCGACACGTAGATCGCGTTCCGGCCCACCACCACCGCGTTGGGGTGGCTGCCGCTGTAGGCGGCGATGTCGTCCTCGCGCTGGCCGATCAGCGGCCCGGTCTTCACCACCTGCGCCAGCGCCGGCGCCTTCGGATCGTCGAGCCGCATCACGTAGACCGACGACGACTCCGGCGCGTTTGGGCTGCCGAGCGCCGGAATGGTGTAGGTGCGATCGGCCGGCACATAACCGCAGCGGATCCCCTCGGGATCGCGCAGCGTCAGCGGAAGGCCGCTGATGGTGCTGGCGTCGATCTTCTTGATCTTGATCGTCTTCGCCGTCTCGACCTCGTCCGGGTAGCCGACGCCGGGAATGCACAGCGGGTAGTCGGCGTTCTTGTCGCCGGTCGGAGCGGCCGGGCGCAGGTGCGTGTACTGGAACACGCCGACGTTGGTCACGAACAGCGTGCGCCCGTCGGGCGAAAGGCCGATGCCGAACGGATAGCGCCCGGTGGCGGCGTGACCGACGACGGCCGCGAAGTTGTCGGGCTCGAGCACGCGACCGCCGGCGTCGGCGCCGGTGACGATGGCCGTGGTGTCGATGACGAACACCTGAAAACTCCCCTGGTCGACGACGTAAAGGAAGCGGCCGTCGCGCGACAGCACCATGTTGCCGGGGAACGCCCCCTTGAACGCCAGCACCGGCGTCGTCGCCGGCGCGAGCGGGCGATCGAGCGGGTGGGCAGCGCCATTGAGGTTGACCGAACCGATGATGGCGCCGGTGGCGGTGTCGCCGATCCAGATGTTGCCGTTGTCGCCGCCCGACGCGAAGAAGCGCGCCCCGTCGGCCGAGAACACCACCCCCATGAAGGTCGCATCGACCGGAATCGCGGTGGTCGTCGGCGCGCCGCTGTCCAGCCCGCGCACCAGTGTCACCGAGAAGTGCGACGCGCCGCTGTTGACCGTCGCCGCGGTCTTGCCGTCGGGGGAGACCGCCAGGCCGAATGGCTTGGGCGCGCCGATGCTGGTCTCGACACCGGCCGGCGTCACGAAGCGCCCGTTGGGCAGGATCGCTCCCGACCGGCCGTCGATGGTCGTGGCCAGCGTCGTGGGGCGGTCGCCGGCCGGGGCGTGGAACCCCACGAATTGCGAGGTTCGCGCGGGACCATGGTCGCCCTGCACCACCGCGCTCTTTCGCTCGGTCAGCTCGCCCGACGCCACGGGGCCGTCGATTGGCTTCGAGCAACCGCAAATCGCAACAACGACGGCGACGGCAACGACAACAGTCGTTGCAATCCGGGTCAAACCGCCGTCAACAGGACGCGCAACGTTCGCCACCAATCGGGTCATGACTTCCTCCCTTGCAACGATCGGGTGTGGGTACGGAGCCGAAGGTTGCCTCGGTCGGGGTCGATCCGCGCGTGACAATGCGGTCACACCTCGATGACGTGCCGGTGAGCGAAAATCGGAGACGCGCGCGATCGTCAGCTACGATGCGCGACTACGGAGCACGCAGACGGGCGCGGCGCGCCTCCAGGATCTTGGCGAAGGAACGGAGCTCGACCTCGGCGCGCGTCAGCCCCGTGCGCGCGATCTCATCAAGGTCGATGGCGCCGCAGTTGAGCGCGCGCAGGAAGAAGTTCAGCAGACCCTGCCCGGTCGCCGCGTCGTCGAAGACGTCGCCGACCAGCGTCGCCTGCGCCGCCTTGTCGACGAAGTTGCGCAGCCGCTCGGCCGCCGGCGCGAAGCCCTCGCGAAAGAACGCGAAGCAGGTCGCGTAGCGCACCGGAAGCTGCGCCGGGTGCAGGTCCCATCCCTGATAAAGACCACCCTCCAGCGACTGGCGGATGTGGCGGTGAGCCGAGCTGCCAGGCGGCATGGACCGCGGCGCGGTTCTCCTCGTGCTCGGCCGGCGACAGCGCCTGCCCCTTGTGCGGGCCGACCGGCATGACGTTGGTGGCGCCGTCGGACAGGAAGATGCCGGTGCCGGCGTAGGCCAGCACCATCAGCCCCTTCGCGAGATCGCACATCGGGTGGGCCATCGTCTGATAGGCGGCGGTGATGTTGCACGACGCGGTGAAGTCGTAGGTGCCGAAGTGGGCCGCCGTGCATCGCCCCTCGCACGCCGCGAGGAACCCGGGCAACGGCGAGCGGCCGTCGGCGGCCAGCAGCGCCTGCGTCACCTCGATCATGATCTCCAAGCGCAGCGTGCCGGCGGCCAGGCCGTGGCGCCGCTCGAGGATCTCGCAGCAGGCGCACCAGCGTGCGCGCCTGCTCGGCGACGGTGATCTTGGGCAGCGTGACCACGAAGTTGTCGGGCAGGCGGCCACCGGTCGCGCTCAGCAGCGTGTCGACGAAGATGCCGAGCGTGCGCGCGCCGCGGCTTTTCCATTCTTCGCCGAACGACTTGATGCGGATGCCGATGAAGGGCGGCAGCAGGCCGGCGCTCATGCCGCGGGCGACCTCGCGCGCGGCCGCCTCGGCGGTGGCGTCCTCTTCGGCGTCGGGTCGCGCGCCGAAGCCGTCCTCGAAGTCGATGCGAAAGTCCTCGACCGGCTCGCGCGCCAGCTTGGCGCGCACGCGCTCGTAGACCGCCGTCAGGTCGGCGGGCGACAGCGCGCTGGTCGCCGCGAGCCCGACGCCCGCCGCGAGCGCCGACGGATCGGGCGCGTAGGTGGCCAGGCTGCGCAACGCCAGCTCGCCGAGCCGTTGCGTGGTCTCGGCCTTGAACAGGTGCGCGCCGCCATAGACGGTGTGCACCGGCTGGCGCGCCGGCCGCTCGCCCGGGTAGACGCGCGTGAAGGCGCCGTTGGCGGCCGCCAGCGCGTCGAGGTGGGTCTTTCCTTCGTCGGCGAGGCTCATGGCGATGACGGCTCCTCAGGTTCCCCTTCAGGAACCACGATAGGTCGAATAGCCGAACGGCGAGATCAGCAGCGGGATGTGGTAGTGCTCGCCGGGCGCGGCGACATCGAAGGTCACCTCGACGCGCGGATAGAAGGCCGGGCGGCCGCTGGCGGCGAAGTAGGCGCCGGTCTCGAAGGTCAGGCGGTAGGTGCGCGCCTCGCAGCGGCGCCGCGCGGCCAGCAGATCGGCGACGCGCCCGTCGTCGCCGGTCACGCGCTCGGCCAGCGTCCGCCAGGCGCCGCCTTCGTCGAGGACGTCGAGTCGCACCGCCAGGTCGCGCGCCGGGCGGCCGAGCGCGGTGTCGAGGACGTGGGAGGTGATCGGGCTCGACGGCGGCGGCTTCATGGCACCAGCTTCTCCAGTCGCAGGCGGGTGATCTTGGCCTGCTCGGCGGCGGCGATCGCGCAGCTCGGTCTCGGCCGGGTTGTCGATGCGGGCGCGCAGCAGGGCCAGCATCTCGTCGGCGCTCTTGCCGGTGGCGCACACGATGAAGACGAAGCCGAACTTGTCGCGGTAGGCGCGGTTCAGCGCCTCCAGCGCCTGCAGCGTCGCGGCGTCGGCCTGCGCCACCTGCGCCTGCTCGCGCGCGGCGAAGCCGCTGCGCGCGCGCGGCGCCGATCGCCGGGTGATGCGAAAACGCCTCCAGGTAGTCGGCGCGCTCGAGCCCAGTCCAGATCGCGTCGGCCGCCGCGAAGAGATCCGCCGGCGACGAGAAGGGTCGTCGCGCGAGCATCGCCGCCACCCAGCGGATCGAGCCGCAGCAGCGCGTGAGCGCGGCGCGCGCCTGGTCGACCGGCAGCGCGTTCAGCGCCGCCGCGACCCCGTTCGGCGCATCAGCCATGGCGCCGGCCCCACAGGCGCAGCCGGCTGACGCCGCCGTCGGGAAAGATGTTGAACCGCACGTGCGTCGCTGGCGGCGAACGACGCGGCGCGCGAAGAAGTGGCGCTCGTGCGCGCGCAGCTTCGTCTCGGGAACGATCGTCGTCCAGGCGGTGCTGGCGATGAGATCGGTGATGCGCGCCGCCGGCGCCGCCGCGCGTGCGATCGCCTCGACCGAGCAGCGATCGGGGAAGTTCCCCTTGAAGTGGTTGGTGTCGACCTCGACGACGTCGATGGCGCCCGGGCGCGCCCAGCTTGATCAGGATCCAGTCGTACCCCGGGCCGCGCCGGCGACGCGTCTCCCAGCCGCCGCCCATGTCGGTCGGCGCGTCCCGGCAGCAGGAGGTTGTTCATCGGGCCGAAGAACGCGTCGGAGCAGGCCAGCGCCAGCCCGCCGTTCGCGCAGGGCGGCCAGATCGACCGCCTCGGGTGACAGCGACGACAGCGACGCCGGCAGGTCGCCATCGCCGCCGGCGCGCGCCGGCTGCCAGAGCGGCGCGACCCGACCGAACACCCGCAGGCGGGCGACGCCGCCGTCGGGAAAGATGCGGAGGCGCACGTGGCCGACCGGCGCGCGCGGGATCGCCGCGAACAGGTTCTGCGAGCCCGGGCGCAGCGGCGATTGCGGCAGCAGATCGATCCAGTCGCGGCGCGCGACGATCTCGTCGAGCGAGGCTCCGACAGGGAGGGGCCGCCGCCCGACGACGACTCCGAGGGGAGCCCTTCGATCGACGCGAAGGGCGGATGGTTGCCGACGAAGTGGTTGGTGTCGACGTCGAAGCCGACCACCTCGCCCGGCGCGCCCAGCCGCAAGACGCACCAGTCGCAATCGGCGCCCGCGTCATCGTCTCCATTCAGCGCCGCGGGGCGGGGCGCGCGGCGGCGGCGGCTCTCCCAGCCGTCCATCCACTTGCCGCGATCGGTGAAGCGTCCCTCGATGAAGACGCCGCGGCCCGGCTGCACCAGGTTCTCGGCGCCCGCGAAGAACTCGTCGCTGGCGCCCAGCGCCCGCCCGCCCAGCGCCGCCGCCGCGAGATCGACGAGCCCGGTGAAGCCGACGGCGACCGGCTCGCTCATGATCGGTGCCCTGCGTGCGCGGTTGGGGCCGCGCCCGCGATCGGCGTCGCGGCGTTGCGGCCGAGCAGGGTCGCGCCCCGCGTCCCCCGCGGCGAAGCGGCGCCGTCGTAGACGATCTCGCCGCGCAGCACCGTCATGTGCACGCGCCCCGACAGGCGCGCGCCGAGGTAGGGCGAGATCTTGTGGCGAAACTCCAGCTGCTCGGCCTCGACGACCCGCTCCGCGTCGGGATCCCACACCACCAGATCGGCGTCGAGCCCGGCGACGATCCGCCCCTTTGCGCGCGCCGAGCCCGGCCAGCGCCGCCGGGCGCGCGCTCATCCAGGTCGCGAGCTCGTGCAGGCCGTGGCCGCGGCGGCGCGCCTCGGTCCAGACCGCCGGCAGGCCGAGCTGCAGCGAGGCGATGCCGCCCCACGCGTTCTGGAAATCGCCGCGCTCGGGCAGCTTGAGCGCCGGGGTGCAGGGGCTGTGGTCGCTGATCACCAGATCGATTGTACCGTCAGCCAGCGCGCCCCACAGCGCTTCGCGGTTGGCGTGCTCGCGGATCGGCGGCGCGCACTTGAAGTGGGTGGCGCCGTCGGGGATCGTCTCGGCCTCGAGGCACAGGTAGTGCGGGCAGGTCTCGACGGTGATCGGCAGCCCCTCGGCCTTGGCGGCGCGCAGGGTCGGCAGCGACGAGGCCGACGACAGATGCACGACGTGCACCGCGCAGCCGGTCTCGCGGCACAGCGCGACCAGCAGTCGAATCGCCTGGTCCTCCCAGGCGGGCGGCCGCGACGCCAGGTAGGCCCGGTAGGCGCGCGGGTCGCCCGCGCGCGCGACCTCGGGAGTGACGCCGCCGAGATCCAGCTCGGCGTGCGCCAGCAGCGGCAGCCCGAGCGCGCGCAGCACCGGCATCGCCTGGCGCAGGTCGGCTTCGGTGGCGTTGGGAAACTCGTCGATGCCCGAATGGACCAGGAACGCCTTGCACCCGAGCGCACCGGCGCGCGCCAGGCCCGCCAGGTCGCGCGCGTTGCCGGGGATGACGCCGCCCCAGAAGCCGACGTCGACGCACAGCTGCCCGGCGGTCGCCGCCAGCTTGGTCTCCAGCGCCGCGCGCGTGGTGGTCACCGGCAGACAGTTGAGCGGCATGTCGACCAGCGTGGTCACGCCGCCCGCGGCCGCGGCGCGCGTCGCCGTGGTGAAGCCCTCCCAGTCGGTGCGCCCCGGCTCGTTGATGTGAACGTGACAATCGACGATCCCCGGCGACACCACCAGCTCCCCCACATCCAGCACCCCGTCGACGTCGACGTCGACGTAGGCGTCCGCGTTCCCACCGCCAGTCCGCACGACCGCCTCGATGCGCCCGTCCGCCCCGAACAGCACCGTCGCCGGACCGACGCCTCCGTCGCCGACGACGCGGCGGCTGCGAATCCCGCGCGGCGCGCGCCCGCCTGCGCCCAGCGGCGACGCTGTCAGAACTCCGCCTCGGCAAAACGACGCAGGCTCTCGAAGTGCGCGTCGCGATCCTCGACGAACAGCGAGCCGGTGATGCCGGCCACCAGCCGCGGGATCGAATACTTCATGCCCGAGATGCTGGCGCCGCCGAAGCCGAGGCTCAGCAGGCAACCGAACGTGTAGTTGTAGAGATAGCGCAGGTACGGCGCCGCGCCCGGCTGGCGTTCGGTGAGCTCGAAGCTCGGGTCCGAGGTACGGATGGCGCGCCAGATCCTCGTGACGCTCGCTCTCCGGCGGATCGTAGCGGTCGGCCCAGCGCGCGATGTGCGCTTCGATCTCCGCCAGCTCGGGGCGACGGCGCAGGTCGGTCGACGAAGCCGGTCCCCACGATCACGAAGTCGGCCTCGTGGGTCTCGCCCGCCGCCGTCTGGATCCGCACGACGTCGCCGTGCGCCTCGACCGACGTCCAGGCGCAGGCCGCGTGCAGGTGAAAGCCGGCGTTGCGCCGCGCCCGATCGTAGGTGTCGGCCGGCGGCAGCTGCCCCATGCGCAGGATCTGGCGGATGAAGCGCCACTTGTCGGCGTCGGGCAGATCGCCGACGTGCTTCAAGAAGCCGACGAACTCGGCCCAGCGGTAGGCGTTGACGTTGACCAGCGCGTGCCGGCGAAAGCACAGCCGCACCTCGCGCGCGCCGTGCTCCAGCGCGGTGGCGGCGTTGTCGAACGCCGACGCGCCCGCGCCCAGCACCGCGATCGCGCTTGCCGGCCAGCGCCGGCGAAGTCGATGTCCCAGCGCGTGTGCGCGTACAGCGCGCGCGGCAGGTGATCGCGGATCATCGCCGGGACGTCCACTCGCCCGAGCCGTCGATGCCGGTCGCCAGCACCACGCGCCGCGCGTGCAGGGTCGTCGCGGCGGCGGCGTCCGGCGGCGCCGCGCCGGCTGGGCTGCACGGGACCTCCCACGCGCTGTCGCCCGCGTTCCAGCGCAGCGCGCCGACGCACGTGTCGGCGCGCACGGGAATCTCCAGCGTGCGGCGGTACCAGGCCAGGTAGGCCGCCCAGGTCTCCTTGCGGAATCAGGCCCAGCCGTCCGCCAGCTGCCCTCGCCGTGCTGCGCCTCGTAGTAGGCCTCGGGCGTCAGGCTCGGGATGCCGAGGTCGGGGCCGGTCACGTGCTTCGGCGTGCGCAGCGTGCGCATGCGCGCGAAGTTCAGCCAGGGCCCGGCGCGATCGAGCGGATTCTGGTCGACGACCAGCAGATTGGTCACCCGCTCGCGCATCAGCCCGAAGGCGGTCGCCAGCCCGCCCTGCCCCGCGCCGACGATCAACACGTCGAGGATCGGCTCGCCGCCGCGGTGCGGCGGGGCGCGAGCCAGTCGCGGCGCGGGTAGGCCAGGCGCTCGAGATCGCGCCGCACCTGCGCGGCGAGGCGATCGAGCCCGTCGGCGCTGCGTCATGCGCCGCCGATCCGGCGCAGCAGCCGCACATCGTCGACGGCGCGCAGGTGGGCGGCCGGCGCGGCCCCGGCGCAGCGCCACCAGCTCGGCGACGATGCTGACCGCGATCTCCTCGGGGCCGACGCGCCGATGTCCAGGCCGACCGGCGCGAACAGCCGGCTGCGATCCAGCGGCGGCGCCGCGCCACCCAGCTCCTGCGCCTGCCCCGCCTGCGCCTCCCGCTTGGCGTCGATCCGCTGCAGCAGGCGAAAGGTCTTGCGGCGGCTGCCGACGAGACCGATGAACCGCGCCGGCGTTCGCAGCGCGCGCTCCAGCACCTCTTCGTCCAGGCGATGATCGTGCGTGACGATCAGCAGCCAGTCGCCCGCGTCGAGCGCGGTCGCGTCGAGCAACGGCGCCGGCTCGCGCACCTCGCGCCGGCACGCCGGGAAGCGCTCCTCGGTGTTCAGCTCCTCGCGCTCGTCGACGACGGTGACGTCGAAGCCGACGCTGCGGGCCAGCGCCGCGGTCGGTCTGGCGACGTGGCCCGCGCCGAACAGCCACAGCCGCGGCGGCGCCTCGACCGGCTCGATGAAGATCTCCATGCGCCCGCCGCAGCACATCCCCAGGTCGTAGCCCAGGTCGCGCGCCAGCAGCTGCGACGCGCCGGTGCGCTGCGCGTCGCGCAGCGCCTCGAGGACGGCGTGCTCGATCGCGCCCCCACCCACCGTCCCGACCATGCTGCCGTCGGGCCGCAGCAGCAGCCGCGCGCCCGCCTCCTGCGGCGTCGAACCGGCGGTGCGCACCACGGTGGCGAGCGCCCCGCGCCCGCCGCCCTTCAGCAGCTCGACGAGCGCCTCGGCGACCTCTCGCACGACCGTCACTTTACTACATGGGGCAGACGCGCGCCCCGTCGCTGCGCGCGCATCGGCCGCGTCGAGCGGAGGCAGGCTTTCCCTGCCGGAGCTTATCGCGGGAGGTTCGGAACCCTTTGAGGGTTCCGAGCTAGCGGGAGGTTCGGAACCATTTGAGGGTTCCGAGGTGGATTGACCAGCTGGAAACCCCGACGGCGATGCCCCCGACGAGCCTCTTCCTGCCACCCGACGACCAGCGCGCGACTATATACTGCCGGTTGCGATGGCAGCGAGCTTCGTGCTCAACGGCGAGAGGGTCCGGATCGACGGTGACGCCGGCGGCCCGCACGTCACGCTGCTGCAGTGGCTGCGCGCGTCGGGCCGCACCGGCAGCAAGGAAGGCTGCGCCGAGGGGGAGTGCGGCGCCTGCGCGGTGGCGCTGGTGGGGCGCGACGCCGAGGGGCGCGTTCGCTTCGAAGCGGTCAACAGCTGCCTCCTCCCGCTGGCCGCCGCCGACGGTCAGACCATGGTCACCGTCGAGGGGGTCGCCGCGCCCGACGGCACGCTGCACCCGGTGCAGCGCGCGATGATCGCGACCGGCGGATCGCAGTGCGGCTACTGCACGCCGGGGTTCGTGGTCAGCCTGTTCTGCGAGTACTACCGCCCGGGCCGCCGCGCCTTCGATCCCGAGTCGATCGGCGGCAACCTCTGCCGCTGCACCGGTTACCGGCCGATCGCCGACGCCGGCCAGGCGCTGCCGGCGCCGGCCGCCGGCGACGACCGGCTGCCCGCATCAGCGCCGGTGCTGGGCGCCGTGGCTTTCGCGGGCGCGCAACCAGGCCCGGGCCGCTTCGCGCGCCCGACCGATCTCGCGTCCCTGGCGCGGTGTCTGGTCGAACGACCGGACGCGGTGCTCATCGCGGGCGGCACCGACCTCATGGTCTACGCCAACCAGAAGTATCAGCGCTTCCCGGCGCTGGTGTCGCTGGAGGCGCTGGCCGAGCTGCACCGGTTCGAGGTCGGACCGACGGAGATCGTCCTCGGGGCGGGCCTGACGCTGTCGCAGATCGAGGAGCGGCTCGGCGGCGAGGTGCCGATGCTGGCGCAGCTGTGGCCGCTGTTCTCGTCGCGGCTGATCCGCAACCGCGCCACGCTGGGGGGCAACCTGGCGACGGCGTCGCCGATCGGCGACTCGCCGCCCGCGCTGCTGGCGCTCGACGCCGAGGTGACGGTCGCGCAGCCCGGCGACCGGCACCCTGCGGCGCCTCCCGCTGTCGGAGTTCTTCCTCGGCTATCGCAAGACGGCGCTCGCCGGCGCCGAGGTCATCGTCAGCGTTCACTTGCCGCCGCCCGCTGCCGGCGGTGCAGCGATTCTACAAGGTCAGCAAGCGGGTCCTCGACGACATCTCGACGGTGGCGGCCGCGCTTCGCGCTGGATCTGACGCCCGACCGTCGCGTCGAGCGGCTGCGCATGGCTTACGGCGGCGTCGCCGCGACGCCGATTCGCGCGCCGGCGGCCGAGGCGCTGGCGGTGGGAAGGCCCTGGACCAGCGAGACCATCGCCGTGCTGGTCGACGAGCTCGGCCACGTCGGCAGCCCGCTCGGCGATCACCGCGGCAGCGCCGGCTATCGCCGCGCGATGATCGGCCGGCTGCTGGAGAAGTTCTTCGCCGAGGCGCCCGCGTGAAAAATTCTCGAAGGTGTCGAGCGTCGTGAAGGACCAGCCGACGAGCGGCGCGGTCGGCCGCGCGATGAGCCACGAGTCGGCCGCCGGGCACGTCACCGGCGGCGCGAAGTACGTCGACGACCTGCCGGGCGAGCTGGGGCGCGTCGCCCACGCCTGGCCGGTCGTCGCTCCGCACGCGCACGCGCGCGTGCAGGCCGACGCGCTGGCGATCGCCGGCGCGCAAGCGCGCGCGTACCCGGGTGTTCTCGCGCTGCTCACCGCCGCCGACGTCCCGGGCGAGAACGACATCGGCCCGGCGCGCCACGACGAGCCGCTGTTCCCCAGCGAGGTCTGCTTTCACGGGCAGCCGGTCGCCTGGGTGATCGCCGAGACCGAGGAGCAGGCACGCGCCGCCGCCGCCGAGGCTGGCGGCGCCGTCGTCTACGAACCGCTGCCCGCCATTCTCTCGATCGAGGAGGCGATCGCCGCCGGCAGCCTTCCTCACCGAGCCCGAACACATGCGGCGCGGCGATCCGGCGCCCGCGCTGGCGGCGGCGCCGCACCGCCTGTCGGGCGAGCTGTTCATGAACGGGCAGGAGCACTTCTATCTCGAGACCCAGGCCGCGCTGGCCTGGGTCGACGAGAGCGATAGCCTGTTCGTGCAGTCGTCGACGCAGCACCCGAGCGAGACCCAGGAGATCGTGGCGCGCGTGCTGGGCGTGCGCGCGGCACGAGGTGGTGGTGCAGTGCCTGCGCATGGGCGGCGCCTTCGGCGGCAAGGAGGTGCAGGCCAACGCCTGGGCGGCGGTGGCGGCGCTGGGCGCGCGCAAGCTGCGGCGGCCGGTGCGCGTGCGCCTGACCCGCGCGCAGGACATGGCGATGACCGGCAAGCGCCATCCCTTCCTGGCGCGCTTCGACGTCGGCTTCGCCGCCGACGGCAAGCTGCTGGGCGCTGGCGCTGCAGCTGTTCAGCGACGGCGGCTGGAGCCTGGATCTCAGCGCGCCGATGCTGGGCCGCGCGATGTTTCACGCCGACAACTGCTACTTCCTGCCCGACGTCGAGGTCACGGGGCGCGTCTGCCGCACCCACCATGTCTCGCACACCGCCTTTCGCGGCTTCGGTGGGCCGCAGGGGATGGTGGTCGATCGAGGAGATCCTCGACCGCATCGCGCGCACGCTCGACCTGCCGCCGCACGCCGTGCGCGAGCGGAACTTCTACGCCGCCGGCGACACCACTCACTACGGCCAGGAGGTGCGCGACGCCGACCGCATCCGCCGCATCTGGACCGAGCTGCGGCGCAGCGGCGAGCTGCGACGCAGCGCTGGCAGGAGATCGCGCGCTTCAACGCAGCTGAGCGCGCACCGCAAGCGCGGTCTGGCGCATCACGCCGGTGAAGTTCGGCATCTCGTTCACGACGGCGTTCTTACAACCAGGCCGGCGCGCTGGTGCTGATCTACAAGGACGGCAGCGTGCAGGTGAACCACGGCGGCACCGAGATGGGCCAGGGGCTGCACACCAAGATGCTGCAGATCGCCGCCGACGCGCTGGGCCTGCCGCTCGGCCGCGGTCCGCGTGATGCCGACGCGCACCGACAAGGTGCCCAACACCTCGGCCACCGCGGCGTCGAGCGGCTCCGATCTCAACGGCGCCGCCGTGCGCGCCGCCTGCGACACCCTGCGCGAGCGCCTGGCCGAGGTGGCGGCGCAGCGCTTCGCCTGCCGCGCCGAGGACGATCGTCTTCGCCGACGGCCGGGTCGTGTCGTCCGGCGCGCGGCGCGAGCGAGGCGCTGCCGTTCGCCGAGATCGTCGCGGCCGCCTACCTCGAGCGGGTGCCGCTGTCGGCGACCGGCTACTACCGCACGCCCGACATCCACTACGACCGCGCGAGCGGGCACCGGCAAGCCGTTTCACTACTTCGCCTACGGCGCCGCCGTCGAGCGAGGTCGAGGTCGACGGCTTCACCGGCCAGTATCGCCTGCTGCGCGTCGACATCCTGCACGACGTCGGCGACTCGCTGTCGCCGCTGGTCGATCGCGGCCAGGTCGAGGGCGGCTTCATCCAGGGCGTCGGCTGGCTGACGACCGAGGAGCTGGTCTGGACGCGCGAGGGGCGCGCTGGCCACCAACGGCGCGTCGACCTACAAGCTCCCCTCGCTGGGCGAGTGCCCGCCGATCTTCAACGTCGCGCTTGCTCGAGCAGGCGGCCGAGCCGGGCGTGGTCCACGGCAGCAAGGCGGTCGGCGAGCCGCCGCTGATGCTGGCGATCAGCGTGCGCGAGGCGCTGCGCGCCGCGGTCGCCGCCTTCGGCCGCGGCGGCGTCACCGAGCTGGCGCTGCCCGCGACGCCCGAGGCGGTCTACTGGGCGATCGAGCGGGCGCGCGCCGGCACCGGCACCGGCACTTGACGCCGTCGAAACCGACCACGGGACCTCAATTTACCGAGATTTGACGGCCCGGATATGGAGCCGCCTGCGCGCGGGCGGCATAGTCAGGACGCCCACAGGAGGGAGAGAGGGAGCCATGACGCCGGCGCAAAAGACCTTGGTGCAAGAGTCGTTCAAGCAGGTGGTGCCGATCGCCGACACGGCGGCGGCGCTCTTCTACAAGCGCCTCTTCGAGACGGCGCCCGCGCTCCGGCCGCTGTTCAGAGCGGATCTCACCGAACAACGAAAGAAGCTGGTGCAGATGCTCGCGTATTGCGTCGCCAAGCTCGACGCGCCCGACGAGCTGCTACCGGCGGTGCGCGCGCTCGGCCACCGGCACACCGAATACGGCGTCGAGGACGAGCACTACCAGAGCGTCGGCGCGGCCCTGCTCTGGACGCTGGAGAAGGGGCTGGGCGACGCCTTCACGCCCGACGTCAAAGCGGCCTGGACCGCGGTCTATCAGATCCTGTCGGCGACGATGATCGAAGGCGCGCGCAAGACCGACTGAGCCTGCCGACTGCGCGCCCCGCCCTCCGTGACCGGGGACTGCTCGAGTCGGCGGTTGGCGCGGCCACGAACGTGGCGCTGTACGACCAGGCCGGTTCGCCCCAGAATCGCGCGCGACGAACCCATGGGGACTCATCGAGGGAGGAGGGATTCGCCCCTCCAGCGTCAGCGGTGTGGAAGCTCTGACAGTCCCGTGGCGCGTGCCGGCGTCGGGGCGGGCGAAGTCGTTCAGCGGACGCGCGGTCCGACAATTGCTATTCGTCTCGGTATGTCGACACTCCGGGAACGTCGCGGCTGGGTGCTGGTGGCGGTCATCGCCGCGTCACTCGGGGCATCGCCGACTGTCTTGGCCCAAGCGGTCCAACCGGGGCCGGAGCAGGGCGCGCAGACCACGGCCCTTTACGGTGTCCTGGGGTTGGGCACTCCCCTGGGGGTTCTGGGTCTCGAGGGCGTTCACCGCTTGGGAAACCGGTTCGAGCTCTCGGTGGGCTTCGGGGAGGGCTATTTCCTGGGAGCGGGAGCCAAGTGGACCGGGATTCAGTGGACGGCGATGCCGCGTCTGCGACTCGGGAACGCGGGAACTCTCGGGGCAGGTCTTTCTGGCGGGAACTGGGCCGGCGAGATCTCCTGGTTCGGTCCCGGCAATGACTGCATAGGTTCTCCCTGTCCTTCCCCCAGCGTCCACTACGTCGTATGGGGAAACTTGGAGGTTGGATCGGAGCATTGGCTGCGCGCCGGGTTGGCAGTCCGCTTTTTCGCTGGCCTTAGCCAAGCGCTGACGGGAGCGACTTTCCCGATCCCGATTCCTTACCTGGGAGTTGGAATCGGCTACGCATTCTGATGCCGAAACACGACGCTATCGACACTGAGGAGGAGGTGCCGGTCACTTGCCCGACGGCGGCTTCCCCTTCACGCCTTTGACGTAGAAGTTGATCCCGTGCAGGAACTTGTCGTCGGCGACCTCGCCCGCCTTCAGCAGCGTCTTGCCGCCCTGGTCGACGATCGGGCCCTTCCAGATCGCGAAGGTGCCGTCCTTGAGCCCCTTCTTCACCGCCTCGACCTTCTGCTTGAGCGCGTCGGGGATCGACGCCGACAGCGACGCGAGATCGATCGCCCCCTCCTTGACGCCCCACCAGACCTGCCCGGCTGGTCCAGGTCCCGTCGAGCACGTCCTTCACCGCCTTCTTGTAGTAAGGCGACCAATCGATGACCGCCGAGCCGAGGTGCGCGTGCGGCCCGTACTTCTGCATGTCGGAGTCCCAGCCGAAGCCGTACTTGCCGGCCTTCTCCGCGGTCTGCAGCACCGCCGACGAATCGGTGTTCTGCATCAGCACGTCGGCGCCGTCGTTGAGCAGCGCCTGTGCGCCCTCGGCCTCCTTGGGCGGATCGAACCACTTGTTGACCCAGACCACCCGCGTCTCGATCTTGGGGTAGACGCTCTGGGCGCCGAGCGTGAAGGAGTCGATGTTGCGGATCACCTCGGGGATCGGGATCGACGCCACCACGCCCAGCACGTGGCTCTTGCTCATGCCGCCCGCGACGACGCCGGCCATGTACGCCCCTTCGTAGGTGCGCGAATCGTAGGTGCGCAGGTTGGCGGCCGTCTTGTAGCCGGTCGCGTGCTCGAACTTCACCTCCTTGGCGTCGGCGGCGACGCGCAACATCGGCTCCATGTACCCGAACGTGGTGCCGAAGATCAGCTTGTTCCCCTGCGCCACCATGTCGCGCAGCACGCGCTCGGCGTCGGCGGCCTCGGGGACGTTCTCGACGAAGCTGGTCGCGACCTTGCTGCCGAACTCGGCCTCGACCGCCTTGCGCGCCTTGTCGTGCGCGAACGTCCAGCCGGCGTCGCCGACCGGTCCGACGTAGGCGAAGGCGATCTTCAGCGGCGGCGGCGTCGCGGGCGGCGGCGGTGTCGCGGGCGCGGCGGCGGCCGGTTCGGGTGGCGGCGGTTCGTTCTTCTTGCAGCCGGCCCCGCCGGCGCCGCCGACAATGGCGAACGCAGCCAGGGCCAGCGCGCCCGCGCCCGAAACCACGCCCGCGCGCAGGAACTTCGCGCGCAGGAACTTCAACGAACAGATCTGCAGCGACATGGATTCTCCTATTAGTTGTCGGGACGAAAAGCCTTGCCGAGCGACGCCGGCATGTTGACGCGCACCCAGGCGCGGTTGCGCGAGATCAGCACCAGCACCAGGATCGTCGCGACATACGGCGACATCCCCAGCAGATGGCTCTCGATGTCGACGCCGCGCCCCTGCAGGTGAAACTGCAGCATGGTCACGCCGCCGAACAGGTACGCGCCCAGCAGCACGCGCGCCGGCCGCCAGGTGGCGAAGGTGGTGAGCGCCAGCGCGATCCATCCCTTGCCGGCGGTCAGCCCCTCGACCCAGAGGTGCGCGTAGACGATCGAGACGTACGCGCCGGCCAGGCCGCACAGCGCGCCGCCGAACACGACGGCGGCGAAGCGAACCCGACGCACCGGCAACCCGAGCGCGTGCGCCGACTCGCGGCGATTCACCGACGGCGCGCACGACCAGCCCGGCGCGCGAGCGAAAGAGAAACCAGGCCAGCCCCACCGCCAGCGCCGCCGCCAGGTAGACCAGCGGGTGATAGCCGAGAACAGCGCCGTGGCCGAAGGAAACGCCGGCAGATCCGGCAGCGCGCCAGCCCCGGGATGAACGCCAGCGCCGGACGCGGCAGATCGGGCAGCTGCTGATCGACCAGGCCCGCGCCGGCGAACGCGGTGAAGCCGGTGCCGAACAAGCGTCAGCGCCAGTCCGGTCGCGTACTGGTTGGTGCCGAGCCCGATCACCAGCAACCCGAACAGCGCCGCCAAGAACGCGCCGGCGCCGGCGCCCGCCGCGAACGCGACGCAGCGCTCGGATGATGCAGCGCGGTCGCGTAGGCCGCGAGACCGCCGACCAGCATCATCCCTTCGGCGCCCGAGGTTGACCACGCCGGCGCGTTCGTTGACCAGCAGCCCGAGCGCGGCCAGCGCGAGGATCGTCCCCGCGTTGACCGACGCGGAGAGCATGAGCGCCAGCGACTCCATCAGCCGCCGTTGCGCCGGCTCTGCCCGCGGCCCGTAGCGCCAGCGCGTCGCAGGCGAGCAGCGCGAACAGCAGCAAGCCCTGGAAGACGCCGGTCAGCGCCTTGGGCAGGCCGAGCCGCGACTGCGACAGCTCGCCGCCGATGTAGAACATGCTCATCAGCACCGACGACAGCAGGATCCCGATCGGGTGCAGCCGGCCGACGAAGGCGACGATGATCGCCGCGAAGCCGTAGCCGACCGGCAGGTGCGGCGTCAGCTGTCCCAGGGGACCCGCCACCTCCAGCGCGCCGGCGAGACCCGGCGAGCCCGCCCGAGATCAGCAGCGCCGTCCAGAGCGCGCGCCGCGGCGAGAACCCGGCGTAGCTGCGCGGCGCGCGGCGCGATGCCCGCCGACCTCGAGCTGAAAGCCGGCGTAGGTGCGGTAGAGAAACAGCCACGCGCCGGCGCAGCCGGCCAGCGCGACGGCGACAGCCCCAGTTCGCGCGCTGGCCCGCGATCAGACGCGGGATCTCGGCGGCGGGCGGGAAGGTGATCGTCTGGGGAAAGTTGAACCCCTCGGGATCCTTCCAGGGCCCGTAGACCAGGTAGCCGAGCAGCAGCTCGGCGACGTAGACCAGCATCAGGCTGACCAGGATCTCGTTCGCGGAGAAGCGATCGCGCAGGTAAGCCACCACCGCCGCCCAGAGCATCCCGCCCAGGATCCCGGCGACGACCAGCGCGAGCACGACCCAGCGGCCGGCGCCCGCGCCCGCCAGCAGCACGACCCCGGTGGCGGCGATCGCGCCCAGGATGAACTGCCCCTCGGCGCCGATGTTCCAGACGTTGGCGCGGAACGAGATCGCCAGCCCGAGCGCGATCACCGCCAGCGGCGTCGCCTTGATCGCCAGCTCGCGACAGGGCGCGCGCGTCGCGCAGCGGCTCGATGAAGAACATCGAGAGCGCGCGCCCGGGCGGCTTGCCCAGGGCCGCGAACAGCAGCGCGCCGACGACGACGGTGATCGCCAGCGCCGCGATCGGCGACAGCAGCGCAGCGGCCCGCGCCGACAACCCGCCCGCGGACGCCGAAGAGGACGACGGCGACACCGCCGAAGAGGACGACACCGCGGGCGCGGCCATCCCCGACGGCGCGAGCCTAGCCACGCGCGCCGACCTCGCTGCCGGCACCGGCGATGTCGCCCAGCGCCGGCGCCGTCTCCGCCGGGGCGCTGGCGCGCGCGCGGGAAAGTCGCCGCTCATCCACTGGCCGATCTGCGGCGATGCGCGCCTCGCGCACGGGGATGCGCGGCGACAGCCGGCCGCGCGCCATCACCACCAGCGCGGTGGCGATCTCGAACAGCTCGTCGAGATCCTCGCTGACGATCAGCACGGCGACGCCGCGGGCGGCCAGCGCGGTCAGCTCGCCGCGGATCTGCGCCGCGGCGCCGACGTCGAGGCCCCAGGTCGGCTGCGCCACGATCAGCACGCGCGGGCGAGGCGTCGATCTCGCGGCCGACGATGAACTTCTGCAGATTGCCGCCCGACAGGCTGGCGGCCACCGCCTCGGCGCCGCGCGCGCCGTACGCCGAAGCGGGCGATCAGCCGCTCGGCCAGCTGGCGCGCCAGCCCCCAGCGCAAGAAGCCGGCGCGCGCGATCGGCTCGCGCCGCGTGAGCAACGTGTTGGCGGCGAGCGACAGCGCGGGGACCGCGCCGCGCCCGATGCGCTCCTCGGGCACGGTGCACAGGCCCAGCGCGCGACGCGTCGCGCGCCGAGCTGCGCGACGACGTCGCGCCCCAGCAGGCGCACGGTGCCGGCGCCGGCGCGCGGATCTTCTCCCGACAGCGCGCCCAGCAGCTCGCCCTGGCCGCTGCCCGAGATGCCGGCGATGCCCAGGATCTCACCCGCGTGCAGCTCGAGGTGGATGTCGTCCAGCGAGACGCCGAAGCGCTCGCGCCGCGGCAGCGACAGCCCGCGCACCTCGAGCGCCGGCGCGCGCGCGGCGACGGGGGCGCCCGGATCGGCGCCGGCGCCGGCGCAACTACGGCGGGCGCCGCACCGAGCATCAGCTCCGACAGGCTGTGCGCGCTCTCGGCCCCCGGCTCGACAGACGCCGGTCACCCGCCCGCCGCGCAGCACGGTGGCGCGCGTGCACAGCGCCCGCACCTCGTCGAGCTTGTGGCTGATGTACAGGATCGAGCAGCCCGCCGGCCGACAGCCCGCGCAACAGCGCGAACAGCCGCTCGGCGGCCTGCGGCGTCAGCACCGACGTCGGCTCGTCGAGAATCAGCAGGCGCGGGTTGGTCAGCAGCGCGCGCAGGATCTCGACCCGCTGCCGCTCGCCGACCGACAGATCGAAGACCAGTCGATCGCCCTCGATCTCCAGGCCGAAGTCGGCGGCGACGGCGGCGACGCGCGTCTTGACCTCCGACCGCGACAGCGACGCGTCCAGCCCCAGCCAGACGTTCTCGGCGACGGTCAGCGCGTCGAACAGCGCGAAGTGCTGAAACACCATGGCGATCCCCAGCGCGCGCGCCTCACGCGGGCTGCCGATCGCGCACAGCGCGCCCGTCCCAGCGCACCTCGCCCGCGTCGGGGTGGACGGCGCCGTAGATGATCTTCATCAGCGTCGATTTGCCGGCCCCGTTCTCGCCCAGCACGCCGTGGATCTCGCCCGGCATCACCGTCAGCGCGACCTGATCGTTGGCCAGCACCGACGAGTAGCGCTTGCTGATTCCGACCAGCTCGAGCCTCGGCGGTGTGGCGTTCACCGGTCGCCCCTGCCTATATTTGTGTCGAGGGCATGATCGACATGAACCGCACCGCGGCGCCGATGACGTTCGAGCTGGGCCTGCCGGCCTGGGCCGCCGAGGAGATCGCGGCGCAGGCGCAGCACGAATCTTCCGCTGGTCGAGGATCGGATGCGCCTGGTGATCGCGCTGGCGCGCACCAACTTCGAGCGCGACACCGGCGGTCCCTTCGCCGCCGCGGTGTTCGAGCAGGCGACCGGGCGGCTGGTGGCGGTCGGCGTCAACCGCGTCGTCCCGATGCGCTGCTCGTCGGCGCATGCCGAGGTGATGGCGCTGTCGCTGGCGCAGCAGGCAACCGGCACCCACGATCTCGGCGGCCCCGGCCAGCCGGCTCACCAGCTGGTGGTGAACTGGTGCCCGTGCGCGATGTGCTGTGGCGCGGTGATCTGGTCGGGCGTGCGCTCGCTGGTGATCGCCGGCAGCGGCCCCGAGCTGGAGGAGATCACCGGCTTCGACGAGGGCCCGATCCACCCGAGCTGGAGCGCGGAGCTGACCCGCCGCGGGGTCGAGGTCACCGACGGGCTGCTGCGCGCGGAGACCTGCGCGATGTTCCGGCAGTTCGCCGCCAGCGGGCGCGCCGTCTACAACGCCCGCAAGGGCTAGCGCCCCGCGCGGCATCGGGCCGAGCTGCCTCGTCATCTGGGGCCGAGACTATCGCTGTATCGAAGAACAGTGTGTTTCGATGCGATTTCCTGATTGTTGACAGTGGCGGACCGGCGGCGCGCGTGACCCAGGTTAACGCCCATCGGGGCTTGCCTCGACGCGGGCCGGCCCTATTTTTCAGGGGCGATGGTGCGTGCACGCAAGGCCCCAGCTCAGCTCAAGCGGATCGCCGCGCTGGCGATCGGCCTGGGTGGCATCGTGGTGATCTGGACCCTCGAGTCGAATCTGGGCGCGCAGACCGCCCCGGCGATGGAACCACCCGCGGTGATCGTGCCTGGCTTCGCGCCGGGCGCCGTCGCGCCGGGCGCCGTCGCGCCGGGCGCCGTCGCGCCGGGCGCCCTCGTGCCGGGCGCCCTCGTGCCGAGCGCCGTCGCGCCGACCGGCGCCACACCGCCCGCGGAAACCGCGCCCGCGCCCACGCCCGAGAGCGCCCTGGTTGGTGTCGTGGGGATCTATGAGCGCGAGTCGGCTTACGCGGTGCAGCCCGCCCCGGCGACCGAACAGACCGCAGCGGCCGCGCCGGCGACGACGCCCGCGACAACAACGGCGATCGCGCCCGCGACGACGGAGCCGGCGACGACGCCCGCGACAACAACGGCGATCGCGCCCGCGACGACGGCCGCGCCCGCAACGACGGCCGCGCCCGCGACAACCGCCGCCCCCGTGACGACACCCGCGCCCGTGACGACACCCGCGCCCGTGACGACACCCGCGCCCGCAGCGACGGCCGCGCCCGCCACAACCGCCGCCCCCGCCACCACCGCCGCGCCCGCCACAACCGCCGCCCCCGCCACCACCGCCGTGCCCGCAACAACCGCCGCCCCCGCAACGACCGCCGCGCCGGCAACGACGCCCGCGCCCGCGCCGACGGCGACCTCGACTTCAACGCCACCCGTGACCCCGGGAGCGACTACAGGGACGCCGACAGCCAACCCGGTGACGGCGCCCGCCGTGTCGGCGCGAGCCCCCGCGGCGCCCGCGGCAAGATCGGTGGCCGCTCCCGCCGGTTCGACGCAAGCGACTGCTTCAACGCAAGCGCCCCCGTCGACCGCGCCGCCTCCGTCGACCGCGCCGCCTCCGTCGACCGCGCCGCCTCCGTCGACGCAAGCGCCGGCACCGACGCCAGCGCCGGCTTCGCGGTCGACCATTCCGGCGCCGCCGACCGAAGAACGCGCGCCCATCGCGCCCGCGACAGCGATACCCGTAACGCCAACGCCACCCGCGGTGGGCATCGCGACGCCGGCACCTACTGTCAACCCGGAGAGGAATCCATGGGCGCCGGCCGCGGAAGAGCGAATTCCCGACGAGGACTACTACGACCTGGTCCGCTCGTACTTCGATGACGCGGACCTCATCAATGAAGATCTGATCCCCAGCGCCAATCCGATCACCAGCTCTTACTTCGACGAAGAAGACCTCGTCAATCGCCACCCGGTTCCGTAGCGTGGCTCCCCTCACCCGGCGCTAGGCGCCGACCTCTCCCCGCCTCGAGGGGCGAGGCAATTTTGTATTTCGCTCGTTGCGCGTTCGCAGGAACCGCCGCTCAGGCGATCAGCCCGGCCAGCGGCCGCCGCGCAGGTCGCGTCGGCGGGGGCGTTCCGGTTCCAGCGCTGCCGGTCTCGGGTCTTCGGCCTCGTCGAGCTGGCGCACCATCCAGCGCGGGTAGGGATCGCCGGTGCTCGACACCGCGTCGAGCGCGGCGATGTCGTCGGACTGCAACACGATGTCGGCCGCGCGGAGGTTCTCGGCCAGCCGCTCGTTGCTGCGCGCGGCGACCAGCACGCTCGACACCTTCGGGCGCAGCAGCAGCCAGGCGATCGCTATCTGCGCCGGCGTCGCGCCGTGGCGCTCGGCGACGCCGCGCACGACGTCGAGGATCGCGTAGCCTCGCTCGAGGTCGAAGGGGACGAACCGACCGGCGTCGGCGAACCGCGTGCCGGCCGCGGGAGGGTGGCTGCGGTCGTACTTGCCCGACAGGAATCCACCCGCGAGCGGGCTCCAGACCAGGATACCGACCTGATGGTATTCGGCGAACGACAGGAACTCGTGCTCGAGCTCGCGCCCGACCAGGCTGTAGTACATCTGGGCGGTGACGTACTTGGCCAGGTGCTGCCGCTCTTGCAGGCCAAGCGCCGTCGCCGCCTGCCACGCCAGGTAGTTCGACAGCCCGATGTAGCGCACCTTCCCGGCGCGCACGATGTCGTCCAGCGCGCGCAGCGTCTCCTCGAGCGGCGTCAGGCTGTCCCAGCCGTGAATCTGATAAAGGTCGATGTAGTCGGTGCGCAGCCGCCGCAGGCTGGCGTCGACCTCGCGGATCAAATTCTTGCGGGTCGCGCCCGAGTGGTTGATGTCGTCGTCGCTCATCGGCAAGCGGGCCTTGGTCGCCAGCACGATCCGATCGCGCACCTCGCGGATCGCGTGACCGACCAGCGTCTCGCTCTCGCCGCGGCTGTAGACGTCGGCGGTGTCGACCAGATTGATCCCCTGATCGAGCGCGAAGCGCACCATCGCGTCGGTCTGCGCCTGGTCGAGGCCCCCCATGTTCATGCCGCGGCCGAACTGCATCGTCCCGAGCGACAGCGAGCTGACGACCAACCCACTGTTTCCGAGTTTGCGATATTTCATGGTGCCTCCCGGCCCCGAACGGCGGCCGGCGACCCCGGTTGCCCCGAGGTCGCCGTCGCTCCTGACTGACTGGTTGACGTGCCTGGCCGGTTACTGCCCGGTGGCATCACCGCCGGTGTCACCGCCGCCGGTGTCACCGCCAGCATCGACGGGCGCCCTCGCGCTCGACGTGCCGGAGAGATCGCCGTGCGCCAGCGCGCCCGCCTGCAGCACCGCGCGGATCTGCTCGGTGGTGGGATCCGTCCCCAGGGCCAGGGTCGCCGTCGGGACGGCGCTGACCTCAAACGTGTACGTGTGGGGGCCGTTGTTGCCGGGGCAGGGACCGCGATAGGCCCCGCCCGCTCCGAAGAATTGGAACTTGTGAAGCTGATGCGCTCCCACCGGCGGCGTCGTCAGTGTCGTGTCGCCCGGCAGCGCCGCCGCCAGCGTCAGGGTGGTCGAGGGGATGTCCCAGATCACCCAGTGAGCCGCGGCGTTGTTGAGGTCACTCAACACAACGGCGTAGCTCATGGTCCCGGTCGGGCCGGCGGTCCAGGTGAGCGGCGGCGACGTGTTGACGCCGGCGCAGGTGTTTGCGTCCGCGAAGACCGCCCCCTCGGCGAGCGCCGAGCTGGTCAGCGTCATCGTCATCGGGCTCACGGGCCCGTCGACCATCGGGTAGTCGAAGCCGGCGGCGTCGGACGCGGCGGTGTCGCTGGCGGCCTTGTCGGCCGGTACGTCAGTCGGGGCGGCCGCGTCGATCGGGGCACCGCTGCTGGACGAGCAGGCGCCGAAGCCACCCGCGCAGAGCATGAGAACTAGAGTCGACGAACCGGCATGACGAAACGGACGCATGATTGACCTCCCGAGTGAGAAAAAACGCGCGCTAACTAGTAACACCGACTTCCAAGTTGTCTAGTACTGACGTCTAGCATTGACGTCTAGTATCGGCGTCGAACTTCCTCGACGTTCGCAGGGGGGCGCCAGCGTGTCGCCACGATTCGACGTTGGTTATTTCAGGGCACGCAGGCGCCCCGTTTCCAGATTCCAGGTCGGTGCCGCCGACTTGTCGGTCGCCACGACGTATGTGGCCTTCTTGTCACAGCCGACGGCGCGCAGAGTGCGCACCCGCCCGTCCGTGCCGCGCTCGACTTCGAGGATCTCCAGATCCTCTTCGTCACACGACAACACGAAGGCGGCGCGCTTGCGGATCTGCGCGATCTGCGCCGTGTTCCACTTGGCCGCCGAGAAGCAGGAGCTGGCAAACAACACCGCCGCCAGCCCCATGACGGTTCGCAACCTCATGAGGCCTGACGTGCCATCGATCACCCCCTTTCGTCAAGACCAACCACGGTGCAGAGTGGGGGGAGCGATGAAGCCCGCGCCGTTCGAGCTGCCGCCACGCCCGCGGCTCAAGGGACGCGGCGCCGAGCTGGCGACGCTGGAGGCAGCGCTGGCGGGCAGCGACGGTGCGACCCGCCTGGCGCTGGTGGGCGGCGGAGGCAGCGGCAAGTCGGTGCTGGCCGCGGCGCTCGCGCACCGGATCCAGGCGCGCTACCCCGGCGGCGCAGCCTGGTTTCGTGTCGGCAACTGGGACCATCGCACGCTGTTGCAGATGGTGGCGCTGCGCCTCGGGGCGCCGCGCGAGCCGCTGGTCGAGAGCGTGCGCGCCGCGCTCGCCGCCGGGGGCGCGAAGCTGCTGGTCCTCGACAATCACGAGAACGACCGGGCCATGGCGCGGTTCCTGGACGCGCTGGCGGGGACACCGGTGACCTGGCTGCTCACGGCGCGACGCTGTCTGCTGTCGGGCGTGGCGATCTTCCCCATCGTGGCGCCGCTGGTGCAAGCGCGGCGGGCGGCGTTCCCGCGCGTGCGCGCGCTGACCGGGCTCTTACGCTGGAATCCCCTCGCGCTCGACATCGCCGACGCCCTGGTCGGCGACCGCGCCGTCACCATCGAGGCGCTGCGCGGCTGGTTGATCGAAGGTGGCGTCTCGCGGGTTCGGGTCATGGCCCACGAGGACGACCTCATCGAGGTCGGCCTGCTGTGCGCGTGGGCCTGGCAGCGCCTGTCGGCCGCCGGGCAACGCATGCTGATCGTCCTGGCCCACTGCCCGGGCGATCACATGGACGCGCGATCGCTGATGACGCTGGCGCGGGCGACGGCGCGCGGACCGGCGGCGCTGGCGCAGCTGCGGCGCTGGCGGCTGATCCAGGAGCCGACCACCGGGCGCTTCGCCCTGCACGCCGTCGTGCGCTACGCGCTCGCCGACAAGGGGAGCATTCCGGCCGAACGCTACTTCAATCACTACGTGCGGCTGCTCGAACGCCAGCCAGAGCGGTTCCCGCTCGAGCTCACCCATCTGTTCGCCGCCATGGACCACGCGCAGGCGGTGTCGTCGCTCGAAAAAATCTTGCGGGTCGAGTCCCTGATTCTTTGAAGAACCCGATTCACTTCTTCCCGACGGTCACCCCGGCTTCGGCCATCCCCTGCACCACCTTGCCCCCCAGCACCACGCCCAGCACCAGCGCCCAGGACTGATCGACCTTGAGGGCATCGAGGCTGGTGGTGGCCCAGCCGGCCTTGACCGTCAGCATGACGAACGCGCCGACCACCAGCAGCACCACGACGCGCATCGTGGAGTAAGAGGGGCGGTTCTCCTCGGTCACCGTCCCGTCCTGCAGCATGGTCGGAAAGCGCACCGCCAGGCCGACAATCACGATGAAGATCGCGGCGGCGACGAAGGCGCCGCTCCACGAGCGATCGGCCGCCGCGCCCGCGAGCATCGCGAGCGATCCAACGCCGATCATCGCCGTCCCGATGAGCCGCAGGACGCTGTCGCCCAGCGAGTCGCGCGCCAGCAGCGGCGCCGCTGCGGCCATCTCGAGCGTGTTCGGCCGGTCCGATGGTCCGGGCGGAACCGGAGCATCGAGGGAGAGAGTGGGGGTCGAGCTTGCCATGGGCATCTCCTGCCCCTTAGCAACGAACCGCCGGCCCGATCTTCCCGGGCAGGGCACCCCGACGACGCACGCGACGACAAGCGCGACCGATCTTTTTCATCCAATGTGGCGGTCCTGGCGTCCGGGCGTGATTCTCCCGTCGGGGGCGCGTAACCTTCCCGGCGTGCCCCCGCTCGGTCTGCTCGGCATCGCTTTCGTCGGAACGTTCTTCTGGCCGGTGAGCCCCGAGGCGGCGGCTGTGCTCTGGGCGACGCGCTACGGCTGGCACCCGGCGGTGATCGGCGTGGTGGCGGCGACCGGCCAGCTGGCGGCGCACCTGGTTCTGGTCGCCAGCGGTGACCAGATTCGCCGCCGCTGGCGCTGGTTCGATCGCCAGTGCGAGCGCGCGCGCGTGCGCTTCGGCCGGGCGCTGTCGCGCAGCGCGCCGGTGATCGGGCTGACGAGCGGGCTGTTCGGCGTGCCGCCGACCTCGGTGACCTCGGCGCTCGCCCCGGGGCTGGGCCTGCGCGTGGCGCATCTGCTGCCGGCGATGTTCTTGATGAGGATCGTGCGCTTCGCGGCGGTGGCGGTCATCGCGCAGCGGGTGTGAACCCGGCCGACGGGGGAAGCTACGCTCGAGGACGAGGACGAGGACGGGTAAAGCTTGGGGGCTTTACTCCTGCTTGCGGGGATCCCAGCCGGTGACGAAGCCCTCCTCGCACGCGTCGAGCGCGGCCATGGCGGCGGCGTCGAGCGCGAAGTCGAAGATCGCCGCGTTCTCGCGGATGCGCGCCTCGCGCGTCGATTTGGGCAGCACGACCATGCCATGCTGGATCGCCCAGCGCAGCAGCACCTGCGCCGGCGAGCGCCCGACGCGCGTCGCGACGGCCTTGACCGCGGAGTGACCGAGCCGCCGGCCGTGGGTGAGCGGGCTGTAGGCCTCGACGACGATCCCGTGGCGCGCGCACAACGCGCGCGTCTCGCGGTGCTGAAGGAACGGGCTCACCTCGATCTGATTGACCGCCGGCACCACCTGGGCGCGGGTCAGCAGCTCCTCGATGTGCGGCGGCATGAAGTTGCTGATGCCGATGGCGCGCGCCAGCTTCTCCGCGTGCAGGCGCTCGAGCGCGCGCCAGGAATCAAGGCGGCGCCCAGCCACCGGCCAGTGCAGGAGATAAAGATCGACGTAATCGAGCCCCAACCGTCCCAGGCTGGCGTCGAAGGCCCGCAGGGCGCTGTCGAACCCCTGGTCGTCGTTCCAGAGCTTGGTGGTGATGAACACCTGCTCGCGGGCGACGCCGCTGTCGCGCAGGCCGAGGCCGACGTCGCGCTCGTTGCCGTAGATGCGCGCGGTGTCGACGTGACGGTAGCCGAGCCGCAGCGCGGTCGCCACCACCTCGCGCGTGACCTCGCGGGGCGTCTGCCAGACCCCGAGGCCGACCTGAGGGATCGATGTGCCGCTGTTGAGGGGAAACACCGGGTTAGACGTGACAGGAGGCGTGCCGGTCGAGCTCATGGCCCAATCATAACCGGCCACGGGCGCTGCGCCGCTCTGCGGGTGCCCTTACATCGCGTCGGCGATGACCGCGCGATCGATGCCGCCGAAGGCGACCTCGACGTCGACCTCGGGACGGACGGTGATCCCGCGGTAGCTCGGAATGTCGACCCCGTGCGATCGCAGATCGATGCGGAAAGAACCGCTCACCTTCAGCGACTCCCCGCGCCGCTCCAGCGAATAGTGAACGATCGTCTCGCGCGCCTTGCCGTGCAGGGTCAGGTTGGCCTTGGCGTCGCCTTCGAAGATTCCATCGGCCTTGGGGATGGTCAGCGCCTCGCGCGCGATCTTCAGCTCGACCAAGGGATGGGTGTCGGCCTCGAGGTAACGGTCGCGCATCTGGCGGTCGCGCGGCGGGACCCGCGTGGTGACCGCGCTCAGCGGCACCTTGAAGACCAGGAAGCCCGCCTTGGTTTCGAGGCGGAGATCGGTGCCAGTCCCGACGATCTTCAATCCGGTCGACGCCGACGCAGTGAACTTCACCCGTGCATTGACCAGGTTTCGTTCGACCGCGTGGGCGGGCGAAGCGCAGAAAACGGCCAGCGCCGTGAGACAAAAAACATAGGCCAAGCCCCTTGCACCCGCGCGCGCACCTCGACTCGACATGATGCACCCCCGCTGTAGCGTTTGAAGGCGCCGCCGTTGTTCACGGCCTGCTCAGCCTTCATTGGGGTAAGTACCCTCGCCTCGCGGGAATCAGGCACACCGGAAAAATAAAAGTGACGTCGGTTGACGAGATCACCTCGCGCCACGGATCAACGAACTTCGAAGTCGAAGTAGCGATCGGGAAAAGGCTCGCCCGCCAACGTGAAATGCCACCATTCCTTCGCGTAGGGGGCGAAACCGCGCCGCACCATCGCCTGCCGCAACAGGCGGCGGTAGCGCTGGGCCCGGCGCGACAGCACGGGGAAATCGGCGTGCGCGCGCGCGTCGAAGCAATCGAAGGTGGTCCCCATGTCGACGCTGCCGTCACTGGAATCGGCCGTGCGGGTGGGAAAGCGGCAGTCGTCAGGCTCGGAAAGGGGCTGGGAAAGGGGATCGGAAAGGGGCTGGGAAAGGGAGTCGGATGCCGGCGCGGGATTGGCGCTACGGTCGGCGGCGGCGATCGGCGGGCGCGCCAGCCGGATCAGCGTCAGGTCGACGGTGCTGCCGCGCGTATGCCCCGAGCGCAGCGCGATGTATCCGCGCTGGAACAGCTCAGCCTTGGGCACCGCCGGGTAGTGCCGGCTGCGGGTGGCGGTGTCGGCCGGATCGTGAGCCCAGGCGACGAAGTCGTCGACCGCGCGTTGCGGGCGATAGCAGTCGTACACCAGCAGGCCGAGCCCGCGCGGCTCGAGATCGCGTTCGACCTGCGCCAGCGCCGCGGCGGCCCGACGCGACAGCAGGCAGCGCGACGCCCGGTATCCCGACACCGGTCGGCCGACGAAGTTCTGCGCGCCGGCGTAGCGCATCTGAACGGCGATCCCGGGCGCGATCCCCGCCAGGTCGACGAACCCCGCCGGAAGCGCGGCCCCCGTCGCCGTCACCTCCAGCGGCGCCGCATCGGCGCGCGCAACGCCAGCCCCGATCAAGCCCGCCAGGACCGGCGCACAAAAGAACGTCAAACGCACCTACGCCCGCTTCTAACACGAGCCCAATGTTCGTCGGATCAGGAGAACGCCAAGACGCCAGAGACGCCAATGTCCGGACGTTCAAGATTCCGGCCCGTGGCGTCCTGGCGTCTTGGCGTTTCACCGACCGGCGTTGCTGCTAGTCTGCCACCGTGAACGCCTCCGGCAGGGCTGGGCACCGCGCGCGTGCGATCGTCGCGCGGCTGGCGGCGGTCGCCGGCGGGCTCACGTTTTCCATCGCCGCCCAGGCGGCGCCGGACGGCGCCGCGCTGGACCGACTGACCCGCGAGCGACTCACGCCGGGGGCGACGGCGATCGCGCTCGGGGCGCTGGCGTTGTCGCTGTTGCTGGCGTTTCGGCGCGAACGACTCCCCTCCTCCACGCCGCCCGGCGCGCCGCGCCCGCCCGAGCCGCTGCGCGAGGCGCGCCTGTTCCGGTTGCGCTACGACGTCTGGTTCGAGCGAGGTCGGCTGAAACCGGCCGGCCGCAGGGGGCGCCAGCTGGCGCTGGAGACCGCGTCTGGCCAGCGGATCGCCTGGCGCCCGCCCGACGCCGATTTCCAACCACCGCGCGTCAGCTCGCCGACCGAGTCGCCCGCACTCGACGTCCTGGTCGCCGGCGGGCGCGCCATCGCCACGTTCGACCGCGCGACCGGACGCGTCGCGCTTCACGAGGCCGATCTCGCGCTCGTCCACGGGCTGGGACGGCGCGGCCGCGGCTTGGTCCTCTGGCCGCTGTTCCTGGCCACCACCGCCTACGCCACCCTCGCCCATCGGGTGCTGGGGACCTTCCTGGCGGGCGACGCCGGGCTGTCGGCGCAGGATCGCCGGTTGTCGTTGTTCGTGACGGCGGCGTTCTTCGCGCTCGGCGAGCTGGCCGCGCTGGTGATCAACCTCGCGATCGTCAGCGCCGTGCTGCGCCGCGTGCGGCGCGCCCAGCTGCGCCGCCACTACGAGTCAGGGCTGCGCGCGTTTCTGAAGGACGCAGCCGGCGGTGCGGAAGCGGTGGGCGGTGAGGGCGGAATGCGGTGAGGAATGACTGAAGGTCTGATTGCACGGACTGTCTGACGTCCATACCGCACCGGTGGCCGGCGAACCGGTGAACCAGCTTTTGAACTGTGGTAGGTATCCGAGCGGTGATCACGGTCGGTAGCCGCGTGGGGGGATTCACGGTGCTCCATCTTTTGGGGCAAGGTGGGATGGGGCAGGTTTATCTCGCGCAGCATCACCGCATCGCACGGCGTGCCGCCATCAAGGTGCTGCTGCCGGAGCTGTCGGCGAATGAGTCGGTCGTCGAGCGCTTCTTCACCGAGGCGCGCGCGACGTCGCTGATCCGCCACCCGGGGATCGTCGAGGTGCTCGACTGCGACGTGCGCGACGGGCAGGCGTTCATCGTCATGGAGCACCTCGAAGGAGAGTCGCTCGCCGACTACCTCGAACGGATCGGCTCGCTCGCCGGCGACACCGCGTTTGCGCTCGCCGTCCTCGGCCAGGTCGCGCTGGCGGTCGGGGCCGCGCACGCGACCGGGATCGTCCACCGCGATCTCAAGCCCGACAACATCTTCCTGTCGGTCAGCGCCGTCGAACAGCGGGTCGTACCCAAGGTGCTCGATTTCGGCATCGCCAAGCTCGCGGACCGCGGGTTGGCGACGCACACGCGCACCGGGGCGGTCCTGGGTACGCCGACTTATATGTCACCCGAGCAGTGTCGTGGCGGCAGCAAGGTCGTCGACGGACGCTCGGACATCTACTCGCTCGGCTGCATCCTCTACGAGGCGCTGTGCGGTGTGCCGCCGTTCGTTCGCGACGGTATGGGCGACCTCATCGTGGCCCACGTGTCCGAGGCGCCCGAGCCGCCGCGGGCGCGCGCGCCCGCCACGCCGCTCGCCGTCGATCGGCTGGTGATGCACATGCTCGCCAAGGCGCCGGCCGACCGGCCGCCGACGATGGACGCGGTCGCCCAGGAGATGGCCGACTGCCTGGTCGCGCTCGGGATGCACATTGCGCTGGCGGATGTTCGACCGCGCACCCCGGTGATCGTGCCGTTCCTACCCGCGCATTTCCCCGCCGTCTCGCCGAGCGAGCCGGGCGTCGGGGGGGCTGCACCGACGCCCACGCCACCCGGCAACGTGATCGCGCCGTCGCGCGCGACCACGCCCTTCAGCGCCTCCTCCGGCGGCACGCAGGTGCTGCCCGAAGTAATGTCCGACGTCCTGTCCGACGACAAGCCGCCACGCCAGCACGCCTCCTCCTTGGACCGGCCATCGACCACGTTGCGCAGCGCGATCGGCGAGCGCACCCCGCCCGCCGTCCCGAACGTTGCGCGCCGCTCGCCGTTCGGGCGGGCGATGATCATGCTGGTCGTCGCCGTCGGGATCGGCGGCGCCGGCGCGCTGGTCGCGTTGCGCGGGCGGATCTTCGCGAGCACGACCAACCCCGTGCCGGATCCGCCCAGCGCTCCGGCCGAGCCCCGTCCGCCGGCGTCGACGGCGGCGGCAGCCGCGGTCGCGCCGGCAACCATCACCGTCGGTCTACAGGGCCTGCCGCCCGGCGCCGAGGTGCTGGTCGATGGGGTCGCCGCGCCAGGACTGCCGTTGCAGCTGGTGCGCGAGGATCGGCGCCACCGGCTGCTGGTCCGTGCCCCGGGATACGAGCCGCGCACCATCGAGGTCGACGCCAGCCGCGATCGCGTCGTCAACCTGGAGCTGACCGCCAGCACCGCGATGGCAAACCTGGGGCAGCCGCCGCGCACGCAAGCCACAGCGGTCGCGGCGCCGCGTTCGACGCGCCTGCGCGAGGACAAGGCACGGGCGCGGGAGCTGCGCCGGCGCGGCGACGGCACGTCTCCGGGGCGACGTCCCACGGCGGCAGCGTCCCCGTCGCGCGGCGACGATCTGCCGGCGCCGAACGAGATCCCGTCCAAGCCATCCCCGCCCAAACCGACACGCTCGAGCTACGATGACATGTAAATCCAGGGATCCTCGGTTCATCGCCAAGATGGTCACGGTGATGGTCGCGCTCATCGTCACGGCGATGAGCGCGGCGCCGGGACGCGCGCGTGCGCAGGCCGAGGATCAGGCGACCGCCCGCGCTCTCTTCGCCGAAGGGCGGCGCCTGATGAAAGCCGGCAAGTACGCCGACGCCTGCCCCAAGCTCGAGGCCGCGCAGAAGCTGTACTCGAGCGCAGGCATCTTGTTGAACCTCGGCGACTGCTACGAGAAGGTCGGCAAGACCGCCAGCGCCTGGACCCGATTCGGCGAGGCGGTCTCGGTCGCGTCGCGAACGAACCGCACCGAGGACGCCGACGAGGCGCACCGCCGACAGGAGGCGCTGGAGCCGGCGCTGGTGCGGCTGGTGATCCTCGTGCCGGTGCCCGTCGCCGGGCTGGTGGTGACCCGCGACGGCATCACGCTGGACGAGGCGACCTGGGGGGTCACGTTGCCGGTCGATCCGGGAGAGCACGCCATCCGGGCCGAGGCGTCGGGCTACGAGCCCTGGTCAGCGCCGGTGACGCTGTCGAGGCGCGGCGAAACGGTCACCGTGAAGGTGCCCAAGCTGAACGCGCTCGCCGCGCCGGCGCTTGTCGAAAAGCCACCACTGGAACGAATCACCGAGCCCAAGGAGACAGCCCATCCCTCAACCGGCGGCGGCCACGGCCTCGCCTGGACTCTGCTGATTGGCGGCGCCGTCGTCGGCGCGGGCGGCGGCGCGCTGATGCTGGTCGAGTCCCAACGCGCGCAGACGGCGATAAACGCCAAAAACCAACCGGCCTACGACGCGACCGTCACGCCCTGGTTCGCCGGCCTGGCGGGCGCGATCGTGGGTGGATTGGCGGCCGCCGGCGGAGTGGTCCTGTTCGCCGTGGGCTCGCGCTCGAGCTCGAGCGACAGCGAGCCGTCGGGCGCGACCGCGTCGGCCTGGGTGTCGCCCGGCCCCGGCGGAATCCAGATCTCGGGATTCTGGTAACCAACGCGTCGCTGGCGCGGGTGCTGTTTGGTTAAACGCCAAGACGCCAGGACGCCACGGTCCGAAATCTTGAAAATCCGGCCTTTGGCGTCTCTGGCGTCATGGCGTTTCGTCTTATCCGATCGACATTGACCCGAGCGTCGCGGGGCTCAGGGCGAGCCGGCGAGGACGGCCTCGAGCTCGTCGAGCGCCACCGGCTTGGTGAGGTGGGCGTCGAAGCCGGCGGCGGCCGCCCGTTCGTAGTCGTCCGGCTGGCAGTAGCCGGTGAGGGCGACGAGCGTAATCCCGGTGCCGAGCGCCGCGCGCACTTGCCGCGCCACCTCGTAACCGTCGAGCGTAGGCAAACCGATGTCGACCAGCGCCACCGCCGGCCGCAGCGTGATCGCTTGCGCGATCCCCTGCTCGCCGTCGACCGCGACGTCGACGCGGAAACCCTCCATCTCCAGGAGCTCGCGCATCATCTCGCGGTTGTCTTCGCTGTCCTCGATCAACAAGACGTGCCGGCGCCCCGTCGGGTGATCGGTCGGCGCCGAAAACCGTTCCATCCGCGTACCCTAGCGCAGCGGCGACCCGGCGACAGTCACAAATCGCGCATTTCTGATCGGCGCGGCCGAGCGGCCGGCGGCGGGTTCAAGTCCGGGTCAGTTGTCAGCGCGGGACGCGCTCGAGCTGGTAACGCACCACCGTCCCGCCGTGGTTCTGCAGGGCCACGTTGGACCGGCTGCCGGCGGGACCGCGCAGCAAGAAGCCGGCGGCGCGGGGACCGAGTCCGTCGACGTCTCGCCCATCGATCGACAGCAGCACGTCGCCCACCTCAATCCCGGCGCGATCCGCCGGCGACCACGGGCTGACCGCAGCTACGATGTTGCGCCGGCCGCGCCGGGTGACGAACATCCCCATCCACCCCTCGAGGTGACCGGCCAGCTCATCCCCGCGCAGCAGCCGGATGACCCCAGCATCCAGCGTGTCGCCTTCACCGGAGCTGGTCACCTCCAGACGTTCGGCCACGAAGGCGTCGTGCGGGCCGATGATCCAGACCGTGAGCCGCCGATTGGCGAGAATCCCGCTGATGCGAAACGCGCCGGCAGCGTCGGTGATCGACCTCATGTAAGCGTCGCCGATATGAACTTCGACGGTCACGCCGGGCGACGGTTTCGCCAGATCGGAGTCGATGACGCGCCCCTTGAGGATCGTGCCGCCGGGCGTGAACCGCGCCACCAAACGCGAGTTTGCGTCTTCACCCGAGGGTGGCCGCTGCCAGGTGGCGTCTTTCTTCGCCGTCTCGACGAGCGCGAGCTTCTGGTCGGTGCGCCGCGAGCCACTCACCCCGCCGGCCCCGTCAGCGCCCGATTTTGCGTCGGTGCTCGCGCCCCCGGCGGCGGCGCCACGAGAGGCTCCCGTGCCGGCCGAGCCGTGGCTGCCACGCGCCGGCGCGGCGCCCGTGCCCCCCGACTTTTGGTTGGCGGTTGCGGGCGACAAAGGTGCGGAGGGAGGTGCGGAGGGAGGTGCGATCGAGGGCGAGGGGATGGGCGGTGTGGGCGTGGGCGTCCCGGTCCCTGGGGGCGACGCGCGCGAGACGCGATCGCGCGCCCTCGCGGCCAGCTTGCGATCGGAATCTGCCGTCGAGGAATTCCGGCTCAGCGACGAGACCGACCTATCCTGCCCCGGATCGTCGGTCTCGAAGGTCGCCCGCGCCAGGATGGCAATCGCCGCAACCCCGACGGCACCAGTCAGAATCGGGAAGACCAGTCGACTCTTGCGCCGTCGCGGCGTGGGAAGATCGGGCGCCTTGGTCTCGATACGGACCAAGTCGCCTCCTTTTCGTCGCACACCCGCGAGCAGCACTGCTTCCTCCGAGTCTTCAGGTGGCTTCGCGGCCAAACCTGAGCCCTATCGGCGCAGAGCCTGCCAAGAGAAAAGCCGGAAGGGAACTGAAATCGGCGCCGCGCATTAACTGATGGACCATCTTCTCACATGACCGGCAGACATTGACCCCATCTCTCTCCTTCTCGTGATGAAGCATCACGCGCCTTCACGTGACGAAGCATCACACGTCAAGAGAGCACTGGCGGCGCAAGAACATTTCCCAGAATTGGGTCTGTCAAGCGCATCCAGAGCGGAGCCCACCGTTTTGAAGATTTTGGCCATCCGCACCGTCAAATTTGCGAAAATCGAAACTGGAGGAGCATGACGATGAAGATCGCAACGACCATGGGCCTGCTTGCCGTTTGCATCGCCGCCGGGATGCCGGCGCAGGCTCACGACCACGACCACGACCGCGGCCGCGAGAATGAATACCGGCGCGGTGACCACTACCACCACGAGCGCCGCGTCGAACCGACGTTCCGTGTCCGGATGGCGCCACCGCCCGCGCGCGTCGAGGTGCGGGTGGGCGCGCCCTCGCCGCGTCATATCTGGATCGGTGGTGTCTGGGGCTGGCAGGGGGGACGCCACGTCTGGATCGGTGGCCACTGGGAGCTGCCCCCGGCCCCCAACCAGGTCTGGGTCGACGGGCGCTGGATGAACGAAAACGGCGAGTGGGTCTTCTATCCGGGCTACTGGGCCGAGGGGGCCGCGCCGCTACCGCCCCCGCCGCCGGCGCCGATGCCTCCTCCTCAAGCGGGGGGATGGCGCGGAAGCCCGCCGCCGCCGCCCGCGGAGGTGACGATCGGCATGGCGCCCCCCCCGCCGCGCCAGGAAGCGATGCCGCCGCAACCGTCGCCGGGCCATTTCTGGATCGCCGGCGATTGGACCTGGGACGGCCGGCAGTACGTCTGGTCGCCCGGCCACTGGGAGATGCAGCGCCAGGGTTGGCAGTGGAACCCGCCCCATTGGGAACAGCACGGCCACCACTGGAAGTGGAAGCCGGGGCACTGGCGGCGATAGACTAGGGCGCGCGAGGGGCTGCGACCGCTTCGCCCACGATCGGTCGCAGCAACTCGGCCTCGCTCACGGCCGACATGATCGAGAAACCGCGCGCCGCGATCTCGCGCCGCGCGGCTTCGTCGCGCAGGTAGGCGAGGCAGGTCTCGACCAGACGATCGTACTCGGCAAACACGACGCCGCCCGCGAATGCCCCCTCGACGGTCGCGTCGCTCCCGGACTCGGAGACGACGAAGCGGCGGTTGGCCAGCAGATACGAGACGCGCACGATCTCGAACACCTTGGCCGGGTGGAAGTGGATGTTGAGGACAATCTTGGCGCGCGCGATGAGGTCGTCGCGCTCGCGCCCGTAGCGCCCGTAGACCGCCACCACGCGCGCCCCCTGCCGCTCCAGCGCC
This sequence comes from uncultured Pseudomonadota bacterium, assembly GCA_963778795.1. Classification (GTDB taxonomy): domain Bacteria; phylum Myxococcota_A; class Polyangia; order Fen-1088; family Fen-1088; genus DASRQZ01. The sequence goes on from CAVZVU010000003.1 coordinate 256,919, forward strand.
TGCAGGATCTGGATGCGCCGAGCGACGAGCGAGCCGATGAAGAGGACGTCGATGTCGGGCATCGGCGCGGGTGGGATCCGGGTCAGCGCGGGAACGTAGCCGACGGGCACGTGGAGCGCGTTCACGCCGTGGCGCGCCAGCGCGGCGATGTTGGCGCGGCTGTAGTCCCAGACCGTGTGCGCTCGAAACGCCGCGAGAAGATCCGCCGTCAGCCAGGGCGAGCCTTCGTAGATCTGCTCGAGGTTGTAGAGGATCGCCCCCCGGGGAAGGCGACCGGCGCGTCGAGGTTGGCGATCAGGTTCGATCCGAACACGATGCTCCTCCGCCCGAACACCTCCAGATCTTCGGAGAGCACGGAGTCGTGCCCCAGCGCGTTCAAGCCGACATTCACCGTCTCCGCCAGCTCGCGAAAGCATTCGCTGTGGATGTTGCCGGGTTGCCGGAGGATGGTCACCGCGAACCGGGCGCGGGTGCTCGCCGCGCCTTCGGCGACGCGCGCGAATATGTCGCCGCGCAGCGACGCCCCGGCGGCTCCGGCGCTGTCGCGGACAATGTCATCCAGCACCTCGCGCGCCCCTCGCCACACCGGAGCCACCAGCTCGGCGCGGGGCGCACGACACCAGTTGAACCGCCGATAGCCAAGCCGCGTGAGCCGCTCGAGCGCACGGCGCAGATTCTCGATGCGCGCCACCTTGAACTCGAAGGAGAGCAGCGGGATCACCGGCTCGGTCGCCACCGAGAGACCGTCGAGGATCGACTCGGGATCGCCACCCACGTCGATGCGGCAGTAGTGGGGCGCGCCGAACGCCCGGATCATCTCGTCGAGGGTCGTGATCTGAATCGTGACGCCAGGAAGCGAGGTCGGGATGCGGCCGGTGCGGTTGGCGAGCCCCATGTCGACGACCACCACCGGTCCCGCGGCTCCGGTCGCGCGGGGCCGCCCTGATCCGTGCGCCGCGCCGAACCGATCCCGCAGCGCGCTGGCGCGGGTCGGGTGCGCCTCGACGCAGACGACACGGGCGCCGCGAGCAACCAGCGTGTCGGTCATCTTCCCGTCACCGGCGCCGACATCGAACACCAGGTCTCCCGGACGAACCAGGTCCTCCCAGGAGATCGTCGATGTCGTCGGCGACGAGGTCATCGATCCCGAGCCTTCACCATTCAAGATTCCCACCCACCTCCGCGGCCAAGTCCGGGCCCAAGTCCCGCGCGATGTCCGGAGCGAAGTCCGGAGCGATCTCCGGAGCGATCTCCGGAGCGAACTTCCGCCGGCTCTCCCCCCGCCCAGAAAGCGCGGCGCCGAGCGACTGGCCCGGCGCCCGCGCTTTCCCCCCTGCCTGCCCCCACCATCCCACCACCCGGAGTCGTCACCATAAAAGACTTCTTCGAGGGTGGCAACAATCAATTGAGCAACGATGCTTGGCCTTCGCAACCTGCATTGCCGCGTTCGCGTCGAACGCGTTCTTTGTTGCCGGCATGTTTCGCACTCGCCTTCGTCACTAAGCTTCGTCCCTAAGCTTCGTCCCTAAGCTTCGTCCCAAGCTTCGTCCCTAAGCTTCGTCCCTAAGCTTCGTGGCCAGTTTTCGTCGCGTACGTGAACGTGGTAGTCACGCCGCTGGCTGCTGTCATGTCTCTGTCTTCCTCTTCCTCTGCATCTTCCGAGAACACGCCCTCGGGGCGCGCGCGCTTTCTCCGCGCCGGGGCCTGGGTGATCACCGCGGGGTTGCTCGGGCTGCTGCTGTGGCGAACCCCTTTTTCGCGCGTCGTCGCCGCGACCCGCGCCGCCGCCTGGTGGACCGTCCCGGTCACGCTCTTGATGCTGACGGCGATCTACATCGCCGACTCGTTCGCGATCTGGAAGACCTTCGGGTGGTTCCTGGCACGCCTGTCGTTTGCGCAGATCCTGATCGTCCGCGGTGCGACCTACCTTCTGGCCGCCATCAACTACAGCGTCGGGCAAGGGGCCATCGTCTATTTCGTTCACCGCGCGACGGGAGCCCCGGTGCTGCGCGGGGTGGCGACCGTGCTGTTGATCATGGGGATCAACGTACTGGCGCTGCTGTTCCTGACCAGCGCCGGCCTGGCGATCGCCCCCGACGTCCCGCACGGCCTTTACGTCATCGTCGCCGTTGCCTATGCCGGTCTGGCGATCTACACCGTGGCCCTGATAGTCCGTCCGCGCTGGCTCTTGTCGCGCCCGATCTTCGATGTCCTGCTGGCGGCGGGCGCGCGGGGGCACCTCAAGGCGCTGCTGGTCAGGCTGCCCCATATCGCGGCGCTCATGACCTATCAGACACTCCTGCTGCGCGCGTTCGGCGTCACGGTGCCACTGGTGACGGCGATCGCGTCGCTGCCGGTGGTCTTCCTGGTCGCGGTGCTGCCCATTTCCGTGCAGGGGATCGGCACGACCCAGGCGGCGATGGTCTTCTTCTTCGCGCGCTACGGGACTGGTGACCAGACGGCGCGCCAGGCGGCGGTGCTGGCCGAGAGCCTGGTGACGCAGGCGCTGGCGCTGGCGTTCCAGTCGCTGTTGGGCCTGGCCTGCCTGCGCAGCCGGATCGGGCGCGACCTGCGAAACCCCACCCCTGCGACGACTCCCACACCGGCGGCACCCAAGGGGCCACCGTCGACGCATCCCCTTTGACGGCCGGGGGCTCGGGCAGTTACGCTGAGTACGGGTGGCGACTCGCTACAAGCAACCGAACGCCATCAACGGCGTCTCGATAGGACTCGTCGTACTGGTCGGGCTCACCGCCTGGCTGGGGGTGAGCGGCTGGCCGGTGATCGCGCTCAACTCCGGCGTCAAGAACGAGATCGGCGACGCCCTGCCCCGCGTCTATCGCGCCAACTTGCGCCCCGAGCCGGGGGCGACGGTCGAAGTGACGCACGTGCGCGACGAGCTCGAGGCGAAGATCCGCGCCCTGGGCGTCGATGACCCCAAGCTGGTGATCGACGTCGCGCGCGATGCGAAGAGGGTCGCCATCGAGGTGCGCTACCACTCGTCGGCGACGCTGTGGGGAACGAAGAAGGGCCACACCTTCCTGCTGCGGCCAAGGGTCGAGACGGACGCCGCCCGCGTCGAGTGGTGACGGCGGCCCGCACCGGGCGGGTGGGCTGAAACGGCGGGGCTGCGGGGTGTGAGGACGGCTTCCCTCTCTCCGTTGTGGGGGCCGAAGGAGGGGGGATGGGTCCCGTGCTCAACATCCTTTGGCGCGAGGTGTGCTGAACTGTTCTTGGAGTGGCGATAACCCGCGCCTCAGGAACTGCGCGCGGGACCCATCCCCCCTCCTCCGGCCGCCGCGACAATCTACGTTCGATGCACCTGCGGCTCCGATCCGAAGGCGCCCGGGAAGAAATGAAGATTTATCGGACGTCGCCTCGCCGGTCGTTGGAATCATCCTTCGTCGCCTCAGGCAGCGAGGCTGGAAATATTGAGAGGCCTATGTTCGTCGCTGCAACGCCGCGTCCGATAGATCTTATTTTTCTGTCTGGGCCCTCCGGACCGGTATGGCAGGCGCACTGAACGTAGATTGTATCGGCGGCCGAAGGAGGGGGGATAGGTCCCGCGCGCAGTTCCTGAGGCGCGGGTTACCGTCGGCCAAGCACAGTTCAGCACACCTCGCGCCAAAGGATGTTTGAGCACGCGACCTATCCCCCCTCCTTCGGCCCCCACAACGGAGAGAGGGGAGCCGTCCTCACACCCCGCAGCCACGCCGTTTCACACCGCCCGCCCGGTGTGGGCCCAGGCCGCTAGTTGCCGCCGATGCGGCGCTCGAGACCGGCCAGCTCCTCGCTGAGCGCGAAGTTGATCATGTCGACGACCTCGGCGTTGGCGCGCGCCGCCTTGACCAGCTCATCCGTGGGCAGGCTCATCGCCCCCGCCAGGCGGCGATCGGCGCGCGCGATCCGCTCGAAGGCGCCGAGCACGTCGCTGGAGATCAGGATCGCCGCGCGGTACGCCGTGTGTGACAGGCCGATGCGCCAGCGATCGGCGTCGAACACCCCGCCGTCGCGGAACGACAGCGCCGCCTGCTCGAAGGCGCGCCGGTGGCGTCGCGGCAGCGCGCGCGCGATCTTCTGGCTCAGCTCGTTGAGCTTGTCTTCCGGCAGCGCGCCGCGCGCGTAGTCGGGGAACATGGTGCGCACGCCGGCGGCGACCAGCAGGCCGAGGTCCTTGGGCGGGATGCGCGCCGCGGGATAGGTGCCGGCGCGCAGGCGCCCGAGCTGGCGGCCGAGCTGCAGCAGCGCTTCCTGGCGTGGCAAGCCGAGCAGCGTCGCCGGCACCAGCAGCGCCGGCGGCTGCGTGGCCTCGATCTGAACCTGCGGCGTCCCGGTGCGCGCGAGATAAATGTCGAACGGTTCGCTGATGCCGAAGACGCTGGCGACCCGATGCACGAAGGACCGGATCGGATCCTCGGAGCGCGGCCCGAGGCGATCGGACTTGGTGACGCCCCAGTCCTCAATGTTGACGACGTAGAAGCGCGGCAACACCTCGACCATCGCCGCCAGCAAGGCGGTCGCGGGATGATGCTCGTCGGGGTGGCGGATGAACATGTCGAAGTCGGCCGCCGTGATGGTGCCGCTCGGCTCGCCCGCGTAGTGGGTGCGCCCCTCGCGCACGGCGCGAATCTCGACCGCGTCAATCGCCCCCAGCGCCGCCAGCGCCGCCGTCGCCCGCGCCGTGCGCGCGCGATCGCCGGAACGCTCGAACAGCCGGCGCAGCGCGCGCAGCGACTCCAGCCGCAGCGGCACCTGCTGCAGCAGCGCCAGGTGCTCGAGGATCGCTTCGGGCAGGCGGCCCGACTCCTCCAGCACGCGCGCCAGCTCCGCCCGCGCGGGAACATGCTCGGGGGTCGACGTGATCACCAGGCGCAGCTCGTCGACCGCGCGGTTCGGCAGCGACAGCGGACCGCTGAGCAGGCTGGCGAGGCGCATGCGCCGCAACGTCGACTGCGGCGCCACCGCGAGGTAGCGCCCCAGCGCCGCCGCCAGTCGCCCCGGCTCGTCGAGCTGAACCAGCAGCGCATCGAGGTGATCGATCGCGTGGTCGTGATGGGGGTCGAGCTCGAGCGCTTGCTCGAAGGCCTCGGCGCTGCCCTCGGGATCCTCGCCCGCGCCGGCCAGCAGCTCGCCGAGCGCGATCCAGTGGCCGACGCGCGCGTCGCGGTCCGGGTCGACGGTGCCGAGGCGGCGCGAGATCAGCGCCGCGTTGGCGTAGTCGCGCTGCTGCAGCAAGCCGCGCAACAGGCCGCCGAGCGCGCGGATGTCATCGGCGCTCGACAGCAGCGCGTTGCGATAGGCGTCGACCGACAGCCCGACGTCGCCGAGATCGGCGGCGGCGATGTCGCCGATGCGGATCCAGGCAGAGCTCACCAGCTTGGCGTCGGGCGAGACGCCGATCGCGCGCCGGAAAGTGGCCACCGCCTCGGCCGAACGCCCGGTCTCGGCCAGCATCTCGGCCAGGCGCACCAGCGCCGAGCCCGACGACGGATCGAGATCGACAGCGGCGGACAGCGCCTCGACCGCCTCGGGGGCGCCGCGCTCGTGCAGCAGATCGGCGAGCTGCAACAGGCGATCGCGCCGCTGCTCGGGCGTCCCCTCGGCGGCGCGCCGCCGCATGATCTGCAGCAGCCGCTCTTCCTGGTGCTGGTGCCGCAGGATCACCGACAGCACCTGGAAGTCGACCTCGGCGTCGGGGTCGAGGGTCACGACCGACTCCAGGCACTCGGCGGCGCTGCGCTCGTCGCGGATCGCGTTGGCGTACAGTCGCGCCGCGTGGCGGAACGCGCGCGTCGCCCGCTCGACCAGCTTGGTCTGGCGCGCCTCGCGGATCCACAGCTCGGCGGCGCCGCGCAGCTCGCCGGTGTGCTCGCGCAGGCGCGCCAGCGCGCGCAGCGCCGGCAGGAACGCCTCCTCGGCGGAGCCGAGCTCGATCGCGCGCTCGAAATCGGCGGCCGCGCCGCGCAGGTCGCCGGCGTCGGCGTGCGCCAGCCCCAGCTCCCACAGGAACACGCTGCGCGTCAGCGGATCGGTGGCGTGCTCGGCCAGCATGCGGCGCGCGACGATCACGCGCGCGGCGTCCCCCTTGGCGGTCGCGATGCGCTCGAACACCGCCAGTGCGTCGACGGTCGGGTTCGCCTCGACGACCCGCTCGTAAAGCGGCAACGCCGCCAGCCCCGCCTCGCCGAGGCGCTCGCGCGCCGCGATCGCCGCCCGCCAGAGCGCGACCCGCGTGTCGGGCTCGGAGGTCGCCGCCGCGAGCTGCTCGAGCGCGAAGCCGGCCTCGCGCTCGCGCCCCAGCCGGCGCAACGCCGCCACGTAGGCTTCCAGCGCCAGGCGCGGCGGCCCGCGATCGGCCCCGCTCTTCGGTGGCTCCAGCATCACCGGGTCCTCGAAGATGCGTGCCAGCTGGCTGGCCGCCTGCTCGGGATCCGACGAGCGCAGCGCGAGATCGATGCGCCGCCGCAGCTTGTCGCCGGCGGCCTCGGTCGCGCCCTTACCGACCGGCGCCAGCGGAACGGCGGCCAGGTGGCTCGCGCCGAGCGCGATCGCCTCGCCGAGCCGTCCCACCATCAGGTAAAGCCGCTCTTGAATCGCCTCGACGGCGGCGATGCCGGCGGGGCGAACTCGATTGGCCGAGATCACCGCCAGGCTGCGCTCGATCGCCGCCAGGGCCTCGCGCGGGCGGCGCAGCTGCCACTCGAACACCTCGGCCTGCCGGCGGTAGATCGCCGCCTTCGCCACCGGGTCGCCCAGCTTTTCGGCCAGCGTACCCAGCGCCGCCTCGAGCTCGTCGCCGCGCCCCAGCCGCTGCAGCATGCGCACGTAGTAATCGACGGCACCGAGGTTGGTGGTGTCGAACGACAGCGCGCGCCCCAGCGTCTCCAGCGCCGCCTCGGACCGCCCCAGGTTCTCGGCCTCGATGTGCGCGGCCTCCACCTCGAGCACGCTGGCGTGCGCCGGGTTGGTCTCGAACTCGGCGCGACGCGACAGCACGGCAGCCAGCGATTCGAAGCTCTTGCGGCGCTCGTGCGCGCGCGCCAGGCCGGCCAGCGCCGGACGGAACCCGGGCGCCAGCGCCAGCGCCGACTCGTAGGCGCGGATCGCCTCGGTGTCGGCGGCCGCGCGCTCCTCGAAGATCGTGGCGGCTCGATAGCGCCACGCGACCTGGACGTCCTCGGTGAACCCCTGCACGTCGGTGCCGAGCTTCAGCGCCGCCTCGGCGGCCACCAGCGCGTCGCCCGCCTTCTCGGCGGCACGCAACAGCGCGCGCAAGGCCGCCGGCCGGCGCGGCCCCAGCAGCGCCCACTCGCTGAACAGCGCCATCGCGGCGCCGGGATCGCCGAGCCGCTCCTCTTGCAGCAGACCGAGCCGTTCCAGCCGCCGGCCCGCGAGATCATCGTCGCTGAGCGCAGCGGCGGTGGCGGCGTCGGCGTCGGCGTCGACCAGCCCCAGCATGTCGTCCCAGCGCTCGAGCATCGGGTACAGGCGTTCCAGCAGGTGCACCGCCGGGGGATAGCCCGGCACCGCCTCGAGCGCCTGGCGCGCCATCCCGATCGCCGCCTCGATGTCGTGGACAGCGCTCTCGTTGATCTCGGCGGCGCGCACCGCCAGCGCCGCCCGCTCCGACGGATCCTCGGCGCGCCCCACCGCCGCGACGGCGAGCTGCACCTGGGTCTTGGTGTCGCCGGTGCGCGAAGCGATCCGCTCCAGCGCCGCCAGCGTCGCCGGGTTCGAAGGGTGGACCTCGCGCGCGCGACGAAAGCGCGCGACCGCCGCCTGATCGTCGCCCAGCCGCCGTTCGGCGACGTGCCCGGCGATGCCCCACAGCGCGGCCGCCCAGTCGCGGTCGGTCGTGAGCTCGGCCTGGTGATCGAGCAGCGCCAGCGCCGGCGCCCAGCGCCCCGCCGCCAGGTGATCCTCGCAGGCGACCGCCAGCAGCGCGACGTCGTCGGGCTCGTCGGCCAGCGCCTGACCGACGAGATCGGTCGCGCGCTCGGCGGCGCCCAGGCGGTGACGGGCCAGCGCGGCCGACTGCCCCAGCCAGATCGCGCGCGACGCTCCGGCGTCGAGCGCGGCCGCCTCGAGGGTGAAGCCACGCATGAGCTCGACGTCGCGCTCGAGGCGCGCGGCGGCGCGGCGCAAGCCCGACCGCGCCACGAACGCGGCGTCGCCGGTCGTGTCCTCGTCGAGCGCGCGCCCGAACAGCTGCAGGGCCTCGGCCAGGCGTTCAGGCTCGCCCTCGGCGAGCAGGGCGAGGCGGGTCAGCACGCGCGCCCGCTCCGACGGCGAGGGCGCCGCCGCCAGTCGGCGCTCGAGCACGCCGCGCAGGTAGCCGAGGTCGTCGCCGCGCTCGGCGATGGCCTGTGCCGCCGCCAGCGCGCCGCGGTGGCCGGCGACCAGGCCCAGGGCCTCCTCGATGACCGCGCGCGCCCGCTCCGACGACAGCAGTCGATCCTCGAGCAGATAGGCCTTCTCGACCAGGCGCGACGCGCGCTCGCCGACCATGGCGCTGGCGGTGATCTCGACGTCGAGCTGGTCGAGCGCCGACCAGACGCTGCCGACCTCGAGCGCGTGCAGACGCAGCGCGCGCAGCACCGGCGCGAACGTCGCGCCCGGCGGGCTCGCGACCGCGAGCATGAGGTGCTCGATCGCCGCCGACGAATCACCGACGCGATCCGAGAGCATGCGCGCCGCCGCATAGCGCAGCGCCCCCGCGACCGGCGCCGATGCGGCGCGCGCCTCCGCCTCCTCGGCGGTCACCAGCGCCTCCGCCTCCCACTGGGTCGACGTCAGCTCGATGCGCTTGGCCATGATCTCGCCCGAGTCGGTGAGACCAGGCGAGGCTGACGGCTGCGTCACCTCATCGATCTGCTGAGGCAGTGGGGTCGGCGTCGGCGTGGGCGTAGACATGCTCATGGGAGCCGCTTCTCGCCGGGCCATACTAGCCGAAGCGGCCGGCAAGGGGGAGCGAAGGGGTTACGTCCCCTTACGTAGCGACCGGCGGGCGTCGTTCGGGCTTGGACTGGGCTTGGACCCGGCTCAGGAGGCGGCCCGAAACGGCCGGGCCGAAATCGCAGCCGGGACGGACGGTCTGAGGTTATGATGTGCCGTCAGGACCGGTTCGGAATGGCCAAGGTTATCGTCAACGGCAACGACCAGCGGCGTGAGTACGAGCTCGGTCCCACCACCACCGTCGGCCGACACCCCGACAATTCGCTGCAGCTGCTCGACCGGATCGTCTCCAAGGAGCACGCGCAGATCATTCGCCAGCCCGATGGGCGGTTTCTTTTCCGTGATCTCGGAAGCCTGAACGGCTCCTTTCTGAAGGGCGCGCGCGTCAACGAGCAGATCCTGGCCGACGGCGACGAGATCACCCTCGGCTCGACCACCCTCACCTTCCAGGAGCGGTCGGCCGCCGACTCGCTGCTGCAGAAGGTGACCATCGCCCCGTCGGCGACCGAGGCGCTGATCCGCCAGAAGATCCAGGCGCCGCCCCCGTCGCGCGAGTTCGTCGCCGAGAAGGAGATCTTCGACGTCGAGGTGCTCCGCCGCGACTACGAGAAGCTGCGGCTGGCGCACGAGCTGGGACGGTCGATCGGCCTCGAGGTGAACCTCGACGTGCTGCTCGAGAAGATCATCATGAAGGCCTTCGAGCTGATCCCCGCCGACCGCGGCGTGATTCTGCTCATGGAGAACGGCGTCCCCACGCCCAAGATCGCCAAGACCCGCGACGGCAAGAACGAGCAGATCGTGCTGTCGAAGTCGATCCTCAACGAGGTCGTGCAGAACAAGGCGTCGGTGCTGTCGTCGGACGCGACCATGGACAGCCGCTTCTCGGGCGCGCACTCGGTCATCATGCAGGGGATCCGGTCGACGATGACCGTGCCGCTGCTGCACCACGACGCGCTGCTCGGCATCATGCACCTCGACTCGATGATCGCGACCAACGCCTTCGTCGAGAAGGATCTGCAGATCTTCGGCGGCATCGCCAGCCAGGCGGCGGTGGCGATCCACAACTCCCACCTGGCGCGCACCATCGAGCACGAGGCCAAGACGCGCGCGCAGTTCCAGCGCCTGCTGTCGCCCAACCTGGTCGATCAGGTGGTGCAGGGCAAGCTGCAGCTCGAGAAGGGCGGCGCGCTGTCGGAGATCACGCTGCTGTTCTCCGACATCCGCGGCTTCACGTCGATGAGCGAGTCGCGCGCGCCGCAGGACATCGTGCGCATGCTCAACGAGTACTTCGAGCTGATGGTCGACGTGATCTTCAAGTACGAGGGCACGCTCGACAAGTTCGTGGGCGACGAGATCATCGCCCTGTTCGGCGCGCCGGTCGCCGTGCCGCAGGCCGAGCTCAAGGCGGTTCAGTGCGCGCTGGAGATGATGAAGGTGCTGTCCGAGTTCAACCGCACGCGCGCGTCCGAGGGGCTGAACGAGATCAAGATCGGCATCGGCATCAACACCGGCACGGTGGTCACCGGCGCCATCGGCAGCTCGCGCGCGCTGCAGTACACGGCCATCGGCGACGCCGTGAACACGACGTCGCGCCTGTGCAGCGTCGCGCAGCCCGGCCAGATCATCTTGTCCGAGGCCACCTTCCGCAAAGTGCAGGCCGAGGTGGCGGCCATCCCGCTGCCCCCTGTGCGCGTCAAAGGCAAGACCGACGAGCTGCGCGTCTACAACGCGGTCGGCCTGCGCGCGCGCGAGTGGAACAGCGACACGACGCGACCGACCGGCTACTAGCGGCTTCGCCGCCAGTGGAGGAGGCTAATCCACCGCTCCACGCTCAGGCGCCGACACCACCGCTCCACGCTCAAGTGCGGACACCACTCCCCTCCTGTCCCCTCGCCCCGGTCCGCCGGGGCCGCGGGGGAGAGGGCTAGGGTGAGGGGTCCGCCGACGACAGTGGACGCTCACCTTTCTCCGAGCCACCCCCTCACCCTATCCCTCTCCCCCGCGGACGAGCCGCGGACGAGGGAGAGGGGATCGGAAAGAGGGGAAGATCGGAGGACGCTAGTACCGGAGAGGGCTCAGCGGTAGAACAGCATCACGCGGGAGGTGGCGTCGGCGACGCCGTTGCAGTAGTTCCAGCTGGTGTTGACGTTGTAGCCGTTGGCGAAGGTTGTCATGACCGCGGCGGCGCTGGACGACGGCGCGTCGGGGCCGGCGACGATCCAGCCGTAGTTCGTGACGGTCCCGCCGGTCCAGACATTGGCGACCAGGTTGGCCTTGCCGACGATGCCGATGTCGACGGTCACCGCGTTGGTCAGTGGCTGCCAACCGTGCTGGAGGCCGTTGCGGAAGTAGTCGAGCGCCAGGGTACCGAGGTTGAACTTGACCACCGAAGCGCCGCACTTGACCGCGAAGTCGCGCGTGACGTCGACGGTGATTGGCAAACGCCGCAGGCAGCGATTCGCGGGATCGGGGCAGGCGTCGGCCGCGGTCTCGAAGTGAGCGCCGCCGGGGGCCTGGCCGTTGTCGCCGATGTAGAAGGCGGTCCAGCCGCCGCCGTCGCTGATCATCTCGCAGAACACGCTTTGCGACGCACCGGCGATCGGAGCGATGGTGTAGACGTTCGACACCGCACCGGGGTTCTGCTGTTTGATCGCCTGGCACGACACCGGCAACGCGCCGGCGTCTGCCGCGTCGCCACCTCCGTCGGTCACGGCCACATCGGCACGGGTGTCCGCGACGGCGTCGGAGACGGCGTCAGAGCCGGCGTCAGAGCCGGCGTCGATCGCACCGCCGAGCCCGCCGCCCGCCGCGCCCCCCTGGCCGGTCGACGCATCGGCTCCGCCGCCCGCGCCGCTCGGTGCGGCGCCGCCGGTCCCGCCGGGGCTACCGCCACTTCCGGTCTCGGTCTTCAGCCCGCCGCCGACGGAGCCGCACGCCGCCGTCAATGCCAGACCGAGCGCCAGGCAACCTTGGAGAATCGGTCGCGCGGCTCCTCTCGTCGTCATACCAAAGTTACGCATCAGGCCGTGCATGATACCCCCGATGCCGGCGGCCGGCGAGTTGCTCCGCTACGGCGAAGCAGTCGTTCCGGCGAGCAGGTGTTCGACCCAGCGGCCGGTGAGCTTCTCTTGCACGGTGTTCTGGCGCAGGCGATCGGCCAGGTTCTTCCAGTCGACGCTGTCTTGCGGCTGATCCTGGTTCGAGCAGCTGAAGACGGTGAACTCGCGGCCGGTCACCGGGTCGACGTGCTTCTGCAGGCACTGCGCGCAGATCTCTTTCATCATGCACTGCATCGGTGAGTTGATCGACGCGATCGCCACGTGGTTGGGATGCAGGTGCGGCGCCAGGTGCGCGTGCCGCGCGTCCTTCACCGCCTTCATCATGCGGTCGCTGCCGATGGCGATGATGCGGCTGCAGTTCGACAGCGGGATCAGCACCTCGCCCAGCTCGCCGCGCGCGAAGGCGCTCATCGCCTGAACGACGTTGCCGCGGAAGGCGCGATCCTGCGGGCGGCGCGGCACCGGCGGATCGCCGATGTCGACGCTCCAGATCACCTGGTCGGTGCCGGCCTCGATCTCCTCGACCTTGTAGATGTCCTCTTTCTTCCTGTAGGCGGCGAAGTAGAGGACCCGGCACCCCTGCTCGCGCAGCGCCTTGGCGATCGAGAACAGCACGGCGTTGCCGAGGCCGCCGCCGCACAGCAGGACCGACTCCTGCTTGAGGATCTCGGTCGGCGTCCCGGTCGGGCCCATGACCACGACCGGCTCGCCCGGTTGCAGCCCGGCGACCAGGCGCGAGCTGCCGCCCATCTCGAGCACGATCATCGACAGCAGCCCCTCGGCCTTGTCGACCCAGGCGCCGGTCAGCGCCAGCCCTTCCATCTGCAGGCGCTGACCGCCGACCAGCGGCGCCAGCGACTCGTAGTTCTGCAGGCGGAAGAATTGCCCGGGTTCGAACCTGCGCGCCGCCGCCGGCGCGCGCACCACCACCTCGACGATCGTGGGCGTCAGGCGCTCGATGCGCACGATCTCGGGTCGCAGCTCGCGATCGAGGTGCGCGCAGAAGTCGAGCCAGGCGCCGTCGCGCTGCGGCTGGTCCTGGGCGCGCTGCGCGGCGAGCTCGTCGCGGAACAGCGCCGCGACGTGCGGGTAGCCGTCCTTGGCCGAGGCCATCGCGCGCACGACCGAGCCGGCGTAGGCCGGGTGGTTGTCGCCGTAGAAGCTGACCAGCTTGCCGTTGCGGTTGTACGACGTGAAGAATCCGGGGTCGGTCGCCGTCGGTGGCTCGAGGCGCAGCGAGCCGACGTCGTCGCGCACGGCGCGGAAGGCCTTGAACGCCTTCGCCTTGGCGTCGACCTCGAACGCGCCCGGGGTCTCGCGCTCCGACGTGATGTTGGGCTGGGTCCCCGCGGCGACGAACAGTGAACGCGCCGGCAGCGTCACCGTTCCGCCCGCCTCGGCGCCGTTCTGGAACAGCACCGCTTGCAGCGCGCCGTGCTCGTCGGGAACGCAGGCCAGCGGCGACAGCTTCTCGATGAAGCGCACCCCCTCCTCGAAGAACTTGCTGATCTCCTCGTGGTTCAGGCGGTAGGCGGGCGAATCCTTGAGGCTGCGGCGATAGACCAGCGACACGCCGCCCCACGCGTCGATCAGCGGCTGGAAGTTCGGCGCTTCGCCGGCCGCTTCGGCGCGCGCCCGCTCGGCGCGCACGGCGCGCCCGTGCTCGAGGAACTCGCGCGCCACGACCGCCTCCTCGCCGTCGTACATCTTCCACAGCGCCGCCTCGCCGGCCCCCGGGGCGCCTCCGGCGTCCCGTTCAATGTCCGCCGCCAGCGTCTCCCAGCGCGCGAGAAACTTCGACACCTGCACCGGGTAATAGGCCGCAAGCTCGGTCGCCGTGTCGATGCCGGTGAGCCCGCCGCCGATCACCAGCGAGGGCAACCTGACCTGAAGGTTCGCGATCGAATCGGCCTTGTACCCGCCCGACAGCTGCAGCGCCATCAGGAAGTCCGAGGCCTTGCGCACGCCGCGGATCAGGTTGTGCTTCATGTCGATGATCGTCGGCTTGCCGGCGCCGGCGGCGATCGCGATGTGATCGAACCCGATGGAGAACGCGTCCTCCACGCCCAGCGTGCCGCCGAAGCGCACGCCGCCGTAGGCGCGGAAGTTCGGCCGGCGCGCCAGCGCGAGGTGAATCGTCGTCAGGAAGTTCTTGTCCCAGCGCACGGTGATCCCGTACTCGGCGACGCCGCCGAGGCCGCCCGAGATCCGTCGCGACAGATCGCTCTCGATCTGGCTGAAGCTCTCGATGGCGCGCGGCGGCCAGGCGTCGGCGCCCAGCAGGTCGGCCTGCAGCGGCTCGATCTTCAGCCCGTCGACGCCGACCACGCCGAAGCCTTCGTTGGCCAGGTGGTGCGCCAGCGTGTAGCCCGCCGGGCCGAGCCCGACGACCAGCACGTTCTTGCCGTTGTACGGCAGCGCGTACGGACGCCGCCGATTCAGCGGGTTCCAGCGCGTGAGAAACGAGTAGATCTCGAACCCCCACGGCAGATCCAGCACGTCGGTCAGGATCCCGGTCTCGGTCTGCGGGATGTTGACCGGCTCCTGCTTCTGGTAGACGCAGGCCTTCATGCAGTCGTTGCAGATCCGGTGGCCGGTGCCGGGCAGCATCGGGTTGTCGATGGTGATCATCGCCAGCGCCGCCAGCGAATCGCCGCCCTTCTTCAGCACGTGCATCTCGCTGATCCGCTCGTCGAGCGGGCAGCCGTTGAGGGTGATGCCGAGCGGGTTCTTCTTCGCGACCCCCTGCTTGTCACGCAGGCCGGTCGAGCACGAGTCCTTCTCGCGGTCGTGGCAATAAAGGCAGTAGTCGACCTCGTTGAGGATCTCGCGCGGCGACATGCGCTCGTCGGTCAGCTGAAAGCCGTCGCGCCGACGCCGGTGCTCGGGCGGCCCTTCCATGACGTTGGGCAGGTTGGGGTCGGGCCGGCGCAGCGGCACCAGGTGCTCGTGGTCGACGTGGTGCGGAGCATGGAACGAGACCCAGCCGGCGACCGCGGCGCGCGCCGCCGGGTCGAAGCGGTGCACGCTGGCCCAGCGCTCGAAGCGATCGAGCAGCCCGCGCACCGCGGACAGATCGGGCGCGGGCGGCTCGAGCAGACGGGCGCAGATCGCGGCCAGCCGAGCGGCGACCGCCGCCGGGACCGCATCGGTGGTCTGCCCCTCGGCGACGCGGCGATAGGGATCCTCGATGTCGAGCAACGCGGCGACGGCGCGCGCGATCGTGAGCTCGACGTCGCCGGGCGCCACGTCATCGGGGCAGATGCGCGCCGCGAGCGCGCTCACCTCGGCGTGCAGGTCCTGCGCCTCGCCCGCGGGGACGCTGCCGGCCGCATACTTCTTGCCGGCACGCCGCGCCACGAACTCCTTCAGGCGAAAGATCACCTGCTCGCGCGTCGCAAAGTCGATCAGCGCCTGCCGCCCCGCCTCGACGCGGAACAGGCGCGCCACGAAGTCGGACAGCGGGCGCGCGACCGCGATCAGCAGCTCCGACTCGTCGGGATGACGCAGCTCCGCCCCGGCGCGATACGCCTCGAACCGGGTCGCCAGCGACGGATCCTGGGCGGCCAGCTCGCCGCGAAAGCGCACGTCCAGCGCCGCCAACGACGCCGGATCGTGAAGATCGCCGTAGCGTACACCGTCGAGACCGAGCGGGAAGTTACGATCGGAACTGAGCGGCGCGGTTCCGGCGCCGCCCCCCGCAAAAGCAAAGGCGACCGCGGATCCCGACCTATTCTTATAGGCGGACGTTGCAGAACTCCTGGTAATCGATGAGCTCGATGTTCTCGGGCTTGACCCCTTCGCCGCAGGTCGGGCAGGTCGGATCGCGGCGCAGCTTCATCTCGCGGAACTTGATCCCCAGCGCGTCGAACATCAACAAGCGGCCGTTCAGCGGCTTGCCGATCCCGAGCAGGATCTTGATCGCCTCGTTGGCCTGCAGCGAGCCGATCACGCCGCACAGCACGCCGAGCACGCCGGCCTCCTGGCACGACGGCGCCATGTCGG
Organism: uncultured Pseudomonadota bacterium; assembly: GCA_963778795.1. Lineage (GTDB taxonomy): Bacteria > Myxococcota_A > Polyangia > Fen-1088 > Fen-1088 > DASRQZ01. Next base: position 272,938 of record CAVZVU010000003.1, read on the forward strand.
CCGGCGGCGGCGACGGATACAGGCAGCGATAGCACGGGCCTTCATAAGGCAGGAACGTCGTCACCTGGCCCTCGAAGCGATAGATGCTGGCGTGCACCACCGGCTTGTTCAGCTTGAGCGCGGCGTCGTTGAGCAGGTAGCGCGTCGGGAAGTTGTCGGCCCCGTCGACGATCAAGTCGTAGTCCTTGATGATGTCGAGCACGTTCTCCGACGACAGACGCGTCTGGTGAGCGATCACCTTGACGTCGGGGTTGAGGTTGCCAATCGCGATCCGCGCCGACTCGACCTTGGGCAGGCCGACCCGATCGGTCGCGTGCAGGATCTGCCGCTGCAAGTTCGACGCGTCGACCACGTCGTCGTCGACGAAGCCGATCGTGCCGACGCCGGCGGCCGCCAGATACAGGCCCGACGGCGAGCCGAGGCCGCCCGCGCCCAGGCAGAGCACCTTCGACTTGAGCAGCTTCACCTGACCAGCCTCGCCGACCTCGGGCAGCATGGTGTGGCGCGCGTAACGCAGCGACTGCTCCTGCGTCATGATGAAGGGGCGGTCGAACGGCAGGCCGGCGCGCTTCCAGGCGCCGAAGCCGCCCGCCATCGACTTCACGTTGGTGTAGCCGAGCTCGGCCAGCGACCGCGCCGCCAGCGCCGAACGGTTGCCGCCGGCGCAGTAAAGAATGATCTCGGACGACGGCTCGGGGATCTGGTCCTCGATGCGCAGCTCCAGGAATCCACGCGGGATCCACTGCGCGCCGGGGATGAACCCCTCGCTCCACTCGTCCTTCTCGCGAACGTCGATCAGGATCGGACCGGCGCCATTGCCGTCGCCGCTCTTCCCCTTGCGCGCTTCCACGGTCTTGCGCACGGTCTCGAGATCGACCTCGCGAATCTGGGCCTTGACGTCCTTGAGGTATTTTCCAAAGCTCATCGGGTCACTCCTCAGCTTTTTCGACTGCCCCCTGTGATGACCGAATGCGGCCGAACGTCGCAAATCCGCAAATCCCCAGCCAAAGTCCGCCGGTCCCGCCCCTCCCCGACCGAAAGCGGGGCATTCATACGAGAACAGCTGAGGCGAATCAAGGCTAGACTGGGCTTGGCCTCAAGGCCAAACGGCTGACGTAGCTGACGCGGCCCGGATGAGCCAAGGGCGATGCATGGCGCTCGGCCGGGGTATCGTCTATATTCCGAGACAAGGAGACACGATGTCTGTAGCGGTGACCGAAGAGAAGGCGACAGAGACGCATACTCATCAGGATCAGCCGGTCGACGAGGCGCCCGCCATGGTGGCGCTGTCCGACAAGGCCGCCGAGAAGGTGAAGGAGATCCGCGGCGAGGAGAACATCGAAGAAGGCTACGCACTGCGCCTCAAGGTTCAGGGCGGCGGCTGCTCGGGGTTCTCGTATGACCTCTACTTCGACCAGTCGCAAGAGACCGACCAGTCGTTCGACGTCAAAGGGGTCAAGCTGATCTGCGACCAGATGAGCCTGATGTACCTCATGGGCACCGAGATCGACTACGTCGAGGGCCTGCATGGCGCCGGCTTCAAGTTCAACAACCCGAACGTGAAGTCGACCTGCGGCTGCGGAAGCTCGTTTAGCGTCTGAGATCGTCTGATCCGGAACCCAAAAGGGTTCCGGACCTCCGGCAGCGCGCTCCGGCGAGCAAGCTCGCCTTCGCGCTGACGTTGGAGGTTGGCCTCTGCCACGAACCCTCCCCTTCCCCCTCCGCACCTCGCCCCGCGGAGCGGGGAGAGGTCGCCGGCCGTCCGCGGCCGGCGGGTGAGGGGTCCCCAATTGGAATGCGTGGCGCAATGGGTTAAGCAAGGGGGGCATGGACGTCTACGAGGGGTTGGTCCGCGAGCTGGGCGCCGAGCGCGTGCTCCGCGGGCCAGAGGCGGTCGCGCCCTACGCCCGGGACGAATCGGGACTCGGCGTTTATCCACCGGATGCCGCTGTGCTCTGCCGGTCGCGCGCCGAGGTCGAGCTGGTGTTGCGCTTCGCGGCGGAGCACAAGATCCCGGTCACCCCGCGCGGCACGGGCAGCGGCATGACCGGCGGCGCGCTGCCGATCCGCGGCGGCATCGTGCTGTCGACCGAGGAGATGAAGCGCATCGTCTCGATCGACACCGACGATCGGGTCGCGGTGATCGAGCCGGGGGTCATCAACGCGGATCTGCAGACCGCCGTCGAGGCGCAGGGGCTGTTTTACGCGCCCGATCCCGCCAGCCTGGAGTTCTGTTCCATGGGCGGCAACGTCGCCGAGAATGCCGGTGGACCGCGCGCGTTCAAGTACGGCGTCACGCGCGATTGGACGCTCGGGCTCGAAGTGACGCTGATGGGGGGCGAGAGCCTGCACCTCGGCCGGCGCACGCCCAAGGGGGTCACCGGCTACGACCTGACGGCGCTGTTCGTCGGCAGCGAGGGGACCTTCGGCGTCACGACCGAGATCACCGTGCGGCTCATCGGCCGCCCCGAGGCGGTGGGCACGTTGATCGCGGTCATGCCCGACGCGGTCTCGGCCGGCCACGCCGTCAGCGCGTTGATCGGCAAGGGCTACCGGCCGCGCGCGCTCGAGCTCATCGATCGCACGTCACTGGATCACGTCCGGCCGCACGCGCCGTTCTCGCTGCCGGCCGACGCGGGCACGATCCTGCTGGTGGAGCTCGACGGCGAGCCGGAGTCGATCGAGGCCAGCATCCTGCGCTGCGGCTCGCTGTGCGAGGACGAGGGTGCGCGCGAAGTGATCATCGCGCGCGACGACGCCGATCGCGACCGCCTCTGGCAGACGCGGCGGCTCTGCTCGCGCTCGCTGCGCGAGGCGCACGCATTCAAGCTGTCCGAGGACATCGTCGTGCCGCCGGGCGCGATCGCCGAGATGCTCCGACGCGTCGACGGCATCGGCGCGCGCCACGATCTGTTGATGGCCACCTTCGGTCACGCCGGCGACGGCAACCTGCACATCAACGTGCTCACCGACGAGAACCACCGCGTACCGGCGGTGGCCGCGCGCATCGACGCCGCGCTCGGCGACATCTTCAGCGCAACGCTCGATCTCAAAGGGACGATATCGGGCGAGCACGGTATCGGCATCGCCAAGGCCAAGTACATGTCGTGGGAACAGTCGGCCGAGGTGATCGGCTGGCAGAGACGGCTCAAGCGCCTCTGGGATCCGGCCGAGCTGCTGAACCCTGGCAAGATCTTCCTGCCGGCGCCCTGAACGGCGCCCTCACCGGCACCCTAGCCGGACTTCGAGCGGCGATTCACTCCTCGGTCTTCGGAGCCGGCGGACGACCGCGGCGCGCGCCCGCGAACGGAGGGCTGGCCGCCCAGTTCGTCCGCCGCTTGCCGGAGCGCGTCTCCTTGCCGGAGGCCTGGCGCTCCCCGCGCTCGGCCAGCTCGCGAGCCGCCTGCTGCGCCACAATCGCTGCTCGTCTCTCTTCCGCTTTGCCCATGGTCTCCTACCACCCCTATGAGAAGCTCTCGCGGCGCTCTTTGTTCTTTCCGGAGTCAGACCGCGAGTACATGTTGACCATCGCGAGCTGCTTCTTCTCGGCAATGAACGCCTTCAAGACTTCGCGAACGTTCTCGTTGAACTTCACGTGACCGGCGGCGATCTCACGCAGCGCGACGACCGCTTCTCGATTGCTGCTGGCAACCCGGGGCGATGCGCCCTGCGCGAGCTGCTTGGCGCGCCCCGCGGCCAGCAGCACCAACGCAAATCGATTACCTTCGTGAGCGAGACAGTCCTCTACCGTAATACGCGCCACTGAGACTCCTTGCGGGGTACTCCAGGCACCAGTTGACGCCCGGTTTTCATCCAGCAGCTCACTCCGCGACGACTGCTCAGGGGTGAGACTACTCCGGATCTGCCCGATCGCAAGGTGAAATCGGGCGTAGACGCCCGCCGAACCTATCCCTTGGTCTTGTGCGACAGGCTGCGAATCTCGTCGCTGCGGAAGCCTGCCGGCTCGGTGCCCTTGACCTTGTACACCTCGAACGGCTGGGTGTCCTTGAGGATGATCGTGCCGGCGCCGACCAGCGTCTCGCGCGCGATCACCGTCTCGTCACGCACCGTGGCATTGACGCCGAAGAAGCAGTGATCCTCGATGGTGCACGCGCCGCTGATCACCACGTGCGACGTGATGAAGACGTGATCCTTGATGACCGTATGGTGACCGATGTGGTTTCCGCTCCACAGCACGCAGTCGCTGCCGATCTCGACGAACGGCTGGATCGTGTTGTCCTCGAAGATGAAACAGTTGTCGCCGGGCTTGAACCCCGGCCACACCGTCGCCTTGGAGCTGACGTAGCTGATGAGCTCGTAGCCCATCTCCTTGGCCTGGCGGTAGCGGTCGGCGCGCACGTGGCTCATCTTCTTGAAGCTCATCGGGATGAACATCTTGAAGTCGGCCGGTGGGTACAGCCTCACCACGTCCTCGAACGGGACCACCGGCAGACCGCGATGAGTCGGTTGCTCCAGGTAGTCGCGATCGAGCGTGAACGCCACGGTGTCGTGCGGCGAGTCGTGCGTCAGGTAGACATGCGCCAGGTCGGCGAGCTGTCCGGTTCCGAAGATGATGATCTTGGCCACGTGATCTCTCCTGTCAGGGTTGTGCTTGGCGATGGACGAAGGCGCCGAAGGCGATGCCGGCCTTGAGCGGCCCCCGCCCGAGCCCGGCTCCGAGCACGGGCGATAGGTTGTCGACGAAGAAGCTGCGCGACATGACCCGGCACAGCGGGTCGAGACCGCCGGCGGCCGACATCGGGATGACCGCGTGCTCGCCCCGATGCGCGACCGCCCAGCTGGCGGCGAACGCCGGCAGGTCGTCGAGCTTACGGTAGGTCACCATGCCGATGCGCTGCGGCCCGCGCGACTCGTTCATCGCCGGACCGACGACGCTGACCGTCGCATCGACGGCCAGCAACGCGACCTGCGGCGCGAGCCAGCCCGGCGTGACGATCGCCTCGTGGGCGACGATGGCGACGTAGCGCGCCTGCTCCGACGACAGCTCCGCGCCGGCGCGCGCGTCGTCGTCGGCGACGACCTTGATCTCGAGCTCGCGGTCGGCGTACCGGGTGATGGCGTCGACGCAGGCCCGCGCCCGCTCGCGCTCGGCCCCGGGCGGCAACCGGACCACGACGGTGGTCAGCGCCTTGACCGAGGCCGACTGCGCCGCGAGATAGCGGTCGTACAGCGATCGGATCGGGGTTGGGCGCGTTCTGGTTGAACTTGTAGACCACCACGTCCTTGGCGCGCGCCAGCGTCAGGCCGTAGGACGAGAAAAGGTCGGCCAGCGCCCCCAGATCCTCGGCGAAGAAGACGTCGGGATCGAGGCGGCCCATCTCGACGAGCCGCTCGCGCCGTCCAAAGAGCGAGACGCTGCACGGGAAGCGGATGGCGTCGACGTCGCCCGCGGTCAACCGCGGCGGCCGCGCGCCGTTTGCCGCCGTGCCGAGCGCTCCGTTCGGATCAGTGGCGTTGATCGGATACAGTAGATCTGCCGCCGGCAGCCGGCTGCTGTCGCCCAGCGACGCCGACAGCGCGCCGACGTCGGGGCGCGCCGCCAGGTGGGCGAGCAAGCGGTCGATCCAGTCACCGACCACGCGCATGTTCGGGCCCAGCAGCGCCGCGTACGGGCGCGTCGCCGACGCCAGGCCGCGCACCGCCGCGCGCGAGAAGCCGAGCGCGCGATCGTTGCGCACCAGCCGTACGCGGCCGCTGTGGCGCGCCGCGAACTGCGCCATGAAGCGCGCCGAGGCGCCGACCGAGGCGTCGTCGACCACGATCAGCTCGTCCTGCGCGCCCATGGTGAAGATCAAATGTTTCCAGGCACGGCGCCACCGTCCACAGCGCGTCGTGCACGACGACGACCAGGCTGGCGCCGGCAGCGCGCGGCGTCGACCACGGCGGGGCGGGCAAACTTGCGAAAGTCGATGTCGAACGCGTCGAAGCGATCGAGCCACAGGCCGTTCAGCCGATCGGCGTTGGCGGCGGCGAAGCGAAAACGGCCGTCGCTGGCCGACTCGTGGTGCACGACGACGCTGTCGGGGGTGAACACGATCTTGCGCCCCGACCGCCAGACCTTCAGGCAAAGGTCGACATCCTCGCCGCCGTTGATGAACGCCTCGTCGAAGCCGCCGAGCGCGCGAAAGACGTCGGGCTGCATGAGCATGCAGGCGGCGGTCACGGCGCGCAGCTCCAGCCGCTGGTTGCTGGCGGCCGCGGGCTGGCGGCAGTGCAGGTGCAGCGGCGTTATTGGTTCAGGCCCCGCGTAGGTGAAGATCACGCCGCCGTGCTGGACGGTGCCGTCGGGATACAGCAGCTTGCTGCCGACGATCGCCACTGCGGGATCCGACTCGACCTCGCGGACCATCGCCGGCAACCAGCCGGGCGTCGGTTCGGTGTCGTTGTTCAGGAACAGGAGATATTTCCCGCGCGCCATCGCGGCGCCCTGGTTCGACGCGCGCGCGAAGCCGAGGTTGGTCGGGTTGCGCACCAAGCGAATGCCGTCCAGCAGCGGCAACGCCTGCGCCGTCTCGTCGCTCGAGGCGTTGTCGATGACGATCACTTCGTGGGCGACGTCGCGCGTGTTCGCGGACACCGCCATCAGACACTTCCAGGTCAGCTCCCACTTGTTGAAGACCGGGATGACGATCGACACCAGCGGCGTCGCCGGCGCGGTCACGAATGCACCTGGCGCGGGCCGGCCTGGCGATCCTCGAACGGCAGACCCGGCAGACAAACGAAGTCGCGCGTCGGCTCGAAGGGTTTGCCGCCGAGCGCGCGGATGTCGACGGGTGATCGGGCGTCCATCGGATGGCTCCATTTGTTGCAGAAGGCCTGCCAGGCGGCCGCGGCGGCCTGTTCGCGCGCGAGGGCGCCGCCGCCAGCGCCCGCATCGCCGGCGCGCCCGCGGTCGGCTGCGCTGGCGCGGTGAACCAGGGCGTCGAAGCCGATCGCCATGCGAAAGCCGGCGCGCGCGGCGCGAACGCAAAAGTCCTGGTCGGCGTGGACGCCGTCGGCGAAGCGCGCGTCGAACCCACCGATCCGCGCCACGACCTGGCGCCGCATCACCAGACAGGCGCCCGACAGCGGCGAGAACAGCACCAGCTCGCCGAGGTGGGTCTGCGCCCAGGACTCGGCGAACCCCGGCAGCTCGTCGAGCTGGGCATAGGTCCGCATGCCGGCGTCCTGAGCCCCTTCGCTGCCGCCGCCCGCGCCGCCACCGATGGCGGGGCCGACCAGCGCCACCGCCGGATCGATCGCCATCAGCGCCAGCAGGCGCGACAGCCACCCGGGCGTCACCACGACGTCGTCGCGCAGCAGCGCCAGGTACTCGCCGCGCGCGGCCGACAGCCCCTGGTTGAAAGCGCGCGCCAAACCGCCGGCATCGCGCGCCGCCCCACAACTGAGGTACGTGAGGTTTCCCCGCTCGGCCCCCAGCGCCGCCACGTAGGCATGCAGGCGAGCGTCCCCTCCATCGGCGTCGGCGTCGGCGATTCCACCGCCATACCCCGCGACGTCGACCAGGATCACCTCGAACGAACGGGCGGTGTGTCGGTAGACCGATTCGATGCAGGCCCGCGCCGCCGCCGAGTCGCCGTGCGCGACGATGACGATGCTGACCAGCTCCGTCTGCGCGCGGGTCAGCAGGCCGAGCGGCGCCCGCCCCTGCGCGCGGTAGCAGCGCTCATAAGCCAGGTTCGCCCCCTGCTGGATCAGGTAGCGCGCCGCCAGACGGGGATCACCGTCGCCGGCGATCTGTGCCAGGCGGTAGACCCCGACGTCGCCCGCGCGCGCCAGCGCCAAACCCGACGCCTGCAACGCGCCGCCGAGCGCACCGGCGTCGTCGCCCAGCAACAACTCCGGAGTCCGGCGCGCCAGCTCGCGCAGTCGATCGCGCTCGCCGTAGATCAGCGGCACCGCCGCCAGCGCCACCTCCTCTACCTGACCGGGCGCGGCGGGCGCCGGTGCGGGATCGCCGCCGGTGGCGCCCACCGGATACAGCAACTCTTTCAGCAACAAGCGCTGCACCGGAAGGAGCGACGGCACCAGCGCTCCCAGGCGCGGATTGGCCGCAAGGTGCCGGTCCATGCGCGCCAGCCAATCGCCGACGACGCGCAGGCTGGGGGCCATCACCACCGCGCGCGGCGCGCGCGCGGCCTCCAACCCTTGCAGCGCCGCGGCCGGAAAGCCGGTGGCGCGCGGGTTGCGCATCAGGCGCACGCGATCGGGGTGGCGGGCGGCGAACCAGGCGGCGATGCGCGCCGTCGCGCCGGTGGCGCCGTCGTCGACCAGCACCACCTCGTCGCCGGAGGCGGTGGTCCGCAGCAGGCTCTCCAGGCAGGGGACCAGCGTGACCAGCGCGTCGCGTACCGGGACGATCACGCTGGTGGCGGTGTGCGCGGCGACCGGCGCCGCCGCGATCTCGCGCCGGACGTCGACCTCGAAGCTCTCGAGCTGGCCCAGCCAGCGCTGGTTCAGCCGATCGATGTTGGCACCGTCGCAGGCGAAGCGGCCATCGCTGACCGACTCGTGGTGCACGACGACGCTGTCGGGGGTGTAGGCGATCTTGGCCCCGGTCATCGCGACCTTGAGACAGAGGTCGACGTCCTCGTAGCCGTTGACGAAGCCCTCGTCGAAGCCGCCCACCGCGGAGAAGACCGCGGGACGGATGAGCATGCAGGCGGCGGTCACGGCGCGCAGCTCGACCGCAGCGTCGGCGGCCGCGGCGGGGCGGCGGTAGTGCGCGTGAAACGGCGTGATCGGGAACGGCACGCCGTAGCCGAAGAGCACGCCGGCGTGCTGAATCGTGCCGTCGGGAAACAGCAGCTTGTTGCCGACCACCGCCACCTCGGGCGAGGCGTCGGCGACCCGGACCATGGCCGACAACCACCCGGCGCGCGGTTCGGTGTCGTTGTTGAGAAAGACGATGTAGCGGCCACGCGCCATCTGCGCGCCCTGGTTGCACGCCCGTGCGAAGCCGTGGTTGGCGGGGTTGCGCTGGAAGCGAATCCGGTCCAGCAACGGCAGCGCCTGCGCCGTCTCGTCGCTGGAGGCGTTGTCGATGACGATGATCTCGTGCGCGACGTCGGTGGTGTTGTGGGCCAAGGCCATGAGGCAGCGGAAGGTGAATTCCCACTTGTTGAAGGCCGGGATCACGATCGAGACGACGGGAGTTGCTTCGGTTTGGAGCACGCGGGCCCAGCGGGTCGCAAAGCGTGTGCCACCAATCCGACGCAATTTGGCGGTCTTGCCGCCCAGCCTCAGCCGATCGCGGCGTCAGAAACCCGGTCAGCGTCACAAAAGTGACGTGCGGTCGATTGGGTTCGGCAAGCGAACGCCCCCGACGACGCACGGGCGGGCGGATCGCCGCGTGGCCTGGTCCTTGCTCGTCGTTGCTGGCGAAAAGGCCCATCCGCATGCTGCTATCCGCTCAGATTCGCTCGACCACGCCGGCTGACCTTGCCGTCGGCGGCGAACTGGCGAGTGGTTATCTCAGCGCCGACTACATCGAATCGCTCGGTGAATTTGGCGTTCCGCTGGCGTTGCCGCGCAGCGGATCGTGGCTGCTGCGGCGGACGATCGCGCCGGGGATCTCCGACGCCATGGGGCCCTATCCGCTGTTCTGCTGCCGCGACTGGCGCGCGCTCGGCGCCGATCTCGATACGCTCGAGGCGCGCAGCGCCGACGCCGACGCCGACGCGCCCATCAGTGTGGTCGTGGTGACCGATCCCTTCGGCGATCACACGCCGGCGCTACTGGCGTCGTCCTTCCGCGATCAGGTCGCACCATTCAAAGACCACTTCGTCGCCGACCTGTCGCAGCCGCTGTCGTCGTTTGTCAGCGCTCACCACCGGCGCTACGCGCTGCGGGACAACCTGACGGTCGAGCGGTGCGCCGACCCGCTGCTCTGGCTCGACGACTGGTGCGCGCTTTATCAGAACCTGTGCACGCGCCACGGGATCCGCGGCATCCCCGCGCTCTCGCGCGCCGCCTTCAGCCGCCAGCTTGCGGTACCCGGGCTGCTCGCCTTTCGTGCGTCGCTGGCCGGCACCACGGTCGGGATGGTGCTCTGGTATCGCCAGGGCGAGGCGGCCTACTACCACCTGGCCGCGTACAGCGACGAGGGATATCGGCAGCGCGCTTCGTTCCCGCTCTTCTGGCTGGCCTTCGAGCAGCTGGCGGCGGCCGGCGTGCGCTGGGCCGGGCTGGGCGCCGGACCGTCCGCGTCGGCGTCGGGGACCACGAGTCAAGGAGCTGACGGGCTCGTCCGATTCAAGAGGGGATGGTCGACCGAAACCCGAACGACTTACCTCTGCGGACGGATCCTGCGCGCCGACACCTACACCGCGCTCACGCGCGAACGGGGCTTCGAAGAGAGCCGGTACTTCCCGGCGTATCGGCAGGGCGAGCTGGCATGACGACCGTCAGGACAGCGCGAGGAGGTAGACGATGAAATCAGGATCGGTGATCCGACTCGAGGTTCCGCACGGCCCTTTCAAGAGCTTCCCGCCTCCCGGCACCGAGCCCGAGGGAACCGCGCCCGTCAACGACGTCCGCGATGAGATCCGCGGCTCGATCGACGAGCTGGCGATCTTCGGCGGGACCCCGACCTTCGCCGAGAACCTGCACGTCGGACGCCCCAACATCGGCAACCGCGAACGGCTGATGGAGCGGTTCAACCAGATGCTCGACACGCGCTGGCTGTCCAACGCCGGCCCGTTCGTGCGCGAGTTCGAGCAGCGCATCGCCGACATGGTCGGCGTCAAGCACTGCGTGGTCATGTGCAACGCCACGGTCGCGCTGGAGATCGTGACCCGCGCGCTGGGCCTCAAGGGCGAGGTCATCGTGCCGTCGTTCACCTTCGTCGCGACGGCGCACGCGCTGCAGTGGCAAAGGATCACGCCGGTCTTCTGCGACATCGACCCGGCGACCCACACCATCGATCCGGCCCGGGTCGAGCGGATGATCACGCCGCGAACCACCGGCATCCTGGGCGTTCACCTGTGGGGGCGCGGCTGCGACGTCGAGGCGCTGTCGGCGATCGCCCGCCGGCGAAACCTACGCCTGCTGTTCGACGCCGCGCACGCGTTCGGCTGCACGCACAAGGGGCGAATGATCGGCAGCTTCGGCGACGCCGAGGTCTTCAGCTTTCACGCGACCAAGTTCCTGAACAGCTTCGAGGGCGGCGCCGTGGTCACCAACGACGACGAGCTGGCGCGCAAGATCCGGCTGATGAAGAACTTCGGCTTCCGCGCCTACGACGACGTCGGGTACATCGGCATCAACGGCAAGATGACGGAGGCGTCGGCGGCGATGGGGCTGACGTCGATGGAGAGCATGGACGAGTTCATCGCCATCAACGCCGCCAACTACCGCCGCTACTGCGCGGAGCTGGCGAACGTCCCCGGGCTGCGCGTCATCGGCTACGACGAGCGCGAGAAGAGCAGCTACCAGTACGTGATCACCGAGATCGAGGAGGCCGAGACCGGCATCAGCCGCGATCAGCTGCAGATGGTGCTGCACGCCGAGCGCGTGCTCGCGCGCCGCTACTTCTATCCCGGCGTCCACCGCATGGAACCCTACCGTTCGTACTTCCCCAACGCCGAGATGCTGCTGCCGCACACGCGCCGGGTCAGCGACCGCGTGCTGTCGCTGCCGACCGGCACCGCCGTCAACCACGACACCATCGCGCAGGTCTGCGCGCTGGTGCGCTACGCGATCGCGCACGGCCGCGAGATCGCCGCGCGCCTGGGGCCGCCGCCGCCCAGCGCCGATCAGGGGATCGACGGCGAGTCCGACTCGGTCGAGGACGAAGTCGCCTAGGCCGGCGACGAGACGAGGCGGGCATGCGCTGGCACAAACAGGGAAACATCTTCAACCCGCAGGACCACCGCGACTGGGCCGGCACCCACGCGCAAGTCCCGACGGTGCTGGTGAAGGACCGCGTGCTGCGCATCTACTACGCCGACCGCGACCGCGCGGGGCGCAGCTTCCCGACCTACCTCGACGTCGACCGCGCCGATCCGTCGCGCGTCGTCTACCACCACCGCCGGCCGCTGCTGCCGTTCGGAAACCCCGGGACCTTCGACGACGAGGGGATGATGCCGGCCTACGCCATCGAGCATCGCGGGCGCGTGCTGCTGTACTACAGCGGCTGGAACCGGCGCATGACCGTGCCCTATCACAACGCGACCGGCGTCGCGGTCAGCGACGACGGCGGCGACACCTTCGCGCGCATGTTCGACGGGCCGATCCTCGACCGCGTGCCGCTGGAGCCGTACCTGGCGGTCACACCGTCGGTGCTCAAGGACGGCGACCGCTGGCAGATGTGGTACGTCTCGGGCGTCGACTGGAAGCGCGTCGGCGACAAGCTCGAGCCGGTCTACGTCATCAAGTACGCCGAGTCGCGCGACGGCTGCGCTGGGACCGCCCCAACATCCTGTCGGTGCCGCCGCGCCACGACGGCGAGGCCTTCTCGCACCCGTGCGTGCTGCGCGACGGCGAGCTGTATCGCATGTGGTACTGCTTCCGCGGCAGCGAGGACTACCGCGACGGGCACGGCAGCTACCGCATGGGCTACGCCACCTCGCGCGACGGACGGGTGTTCGAGCGGCGCGACGACGAGGTCGGCATCACCGTGTCGGACAGCGGCTGGGACGCGAAGATGATCTGTTACCCGTTCGTCGTGCGAGTCGATGGACGGACCCTGATGTTCTACAACGGCAACAGCTTCGGGCAGACCGGCGTCGGCTGGGCCGTGCTGCAAGAGCAAGAGAACGACGACGAGCGTGCGAAAGGACCACGAGATGAGCAGCAGCAACACGATCGGCAGCGGAACCAGCAGCGAGGGGACGACCGCGGACGCGGCCCAGCTCGCCTGTCGCAAGCAGCTGGAGAAGCTGTTCGCGGAGAGCCCGCTGCCGCGCGAGGATCTTCTCTTCAACCTGGGCATGTTCACGCGCAGCTCGCTGCTGGTGAAGTTCCTGGTGATGAACGACATCTACGAGCGGGTGAAGGACATCCCGGGCGCGCTGCTGGAATTCGGCGTCTGGTGGGGGCAGAACCTGGTCCTGCTGGAGAACCTGCGCGCCATCCACGAGCCGTTCAACAAGCAGCGCATCATCGTGGGCTTCGACACCTTCGCGGGCTACAAGAACTTCTCGGACAAGGACGTCAAGAGCGACGTCATGACCGACCAGACCTACGTCACGCCGGGCGGCTACAAGGACTACCTGGCAAATCTGCTGTCGGTGCACGAGGGCAGCAACGCCTTCGGCCACGTGCGCGGCAATCACCGTCTGATCGACGGCGACGCCGAGGTGACGGTGCCGCGCTATTTCAAGGACCACCCCGAGACCATCGTCGCGATGGCGTTCTTCGACATCGGCGTCTATCGCCCGACCAAGGCGGCGCTGGAGGCGATCATGCCGGCGCTGGTGCCGGGCAGCGTGCTGGTGTTCGACGAGCTGACCTGGCCGGGCGCGCCCGGCGAGGCGATCGCGTTCAAAGAGGTACTGGGCGGCGCGAGCTACAAGATCGAGAAGTGCCGGTTTTACCCGTCGAAGGCGATCGTCACCATCAAGTGAGAAAACCGATGAACGACCGCGAACAGCTGGTGGCGTCGTATCGCAAGAACGGCTACTGCGCCGTCCGGCAGGTGTTGCCCCGCGAAGCCGTCGAGGCAGTCCTGCGCGAGATGGACCAGGTCTTCGGGCTGCAGCTCGCGCGCCTGGGCAAAAAGCCGGCGCCTTATGACCGGCGAGGCGACGGTGCGCGCCAACATGGAGGCGCTGCTGGGCGCCGACGTGAAGGCCTATCTGGCGGCGGCGCGCCACGCCGCGAAGCTGGTTTCGCTGCAACGGCTGGTGTCGTCGCCCGCGATCACCGCGCTGGTCGAATCGTTCGGCATCTCGACGCCGACGATCCCGAGCATGCCGGTGGTGCACATCATGTGCGAGACGCTGAAGATCCCGGGCGGCTACTTCGGCATCGCGCCGCACCAGGACTGGCCGTCGATCCAGGGCGGGCTCGACACCATGACGATGTGGCTCCCGCTGATGGACGTCGACGCCGCCTGCTTCCCGCTGGAGGTGATCCCCGGCAGCCACCTGCGCGGCCTGTGGGAGGGCGAGGTCACCGACTACGCGCTCGAGATCCGCGAGGGGTTCGTCGAAAGCGACTTCGTTCCCGTGCCGGTCGAGCGCGGCGACGTGGTGATCTTCAGCGGCTTCACCGTGCACCGCACCGCTTTGCGCGATTGCCGCGGCCTGCGCATCGCCTCCAGCACGCGCTACGAGAATTCGGCCGAGGCGACGTTCGTCGCGCGGAACTATCCTTGCGCGTACCGGCGCACCGTCGAGCGCGAGCTGATCCACAAAGACTTCCCGGCAGCCGAGCAGGTAGCCGCGCTTTACCGCTAGGCCCGCACCGGACGGGCGGTCTGAAACGGCGAGGCTGCGGAGTGTGAGGACGGCTCCCCTCTCTCCGTTGTGGGGGCCGAAGGAGGGGGGATGGGTCCCGTGCTCAAACATCCTTTGGCGCGAGGTGTGCTGAACTGTGCTTGGCATGCGGTAACCCGCGCCTCAGGAACTGCGCGCGGGACCCATCCCCCCTCCTTCGGCCGCCGTGACAATCTACGTTCGATGCGCCTGCGGCTCCGATCCGGAGGGCTCGAGCAAGAAATATATTGTTCTATCGGACGTCGCCTCGCCGGTAGTTGGAATCATCCTTCGTCGCCTCAGGAAGCGAGGCTGGAAATATTGAGCGGCTGTGTTCGTCGCTGCGACGCCGCGTCCGATAGATCTCTCTATTTTTGGCAGCCCCTCCGGATCTCAGCGCGGCAGGCGCAGTGAACGTAGCTTGTCACCGGCCGGAGGAGTGGGGATGGGGTCCGCGCGCAGTTAAGGAAGCCGTCCTCACATCCCGCAGCCTCACCGTTTCAAACCACCCGCCCGGTGCGCGCCCGCTAGCGGCGCGTCGAGAACATCTGCAGGAACTGGGGCATGAAGCCCTCCATCGGCGGCGGTGCCTCGCCGGTCTCGACGGGGCGCATGCCGCGGACGTAGCCGGCGGTGATGAAGCGCTGAACCAGCGCGCGATCGCGGCTGATGACGTGGATCGGCACGCCGTACGACGGACTGTCGTTCGTCACCTCGGCCGAGGGTTGATGATCGCCGAGCAAGATCACCAGCGCGTCGCCGTCGACGCGCTCGGCGATGTAGCGCCGCAGGACGTCCATGTCGTAAATCACCGACGTGATGTAGGCGTCGCCGCCCTCGTGCAGGTTGGACCAGGTGATGGGGAAGCGGACCAGCTCCATCTGGTTGAAGATGCGCGCCGCCGTCGCGCAGCTGGTCCCAGCTCGGCTACGACGCGGGGCTGCAGGCTCCAGGGGCTGTGGCTGGAGACCAGCGCGTACTCGACGAACAGCGGGTCGCGCGTCGTCCCCGGCCGCCGCTCCACCTCACGCCGGTGGATGAAGTCGAGCACGTACTGATCGGGCATCGTCGCCCACTTGAACGGCGGCCCCTGGTAGTCGAGGTCCATGAGGTAGTACTTCTTGTCGAACCCGACGACCTCTCCCTCCGGCCAGCGGCTGGTCGTCCCGGGCTGGACCAACACCGTGCGATAGCCGGCCGCGCGGAAGAAGCCGGCCATGGTCAGCGGCGGCGGTTGGGCCTCGAGCAGCACCGCGTACGCGAGACCATCGTCGGTTCGTACGCCGGTCGCGAGCGCGGCGTGCGCCAGCCAGGACCGCCCGCCATACGTCGGCGACGACAGCAGGCTCGACGCGATCGCGAAGCCGTGCTCGCCCAACTCGGCCTCGAAGGCGTTGTAGACCGGCTCAATCCGGCGCGCGAAGTCCGCGCGCTCGAGCACCGTCTCGCCGTACGATTCGACGAGAATCAGCTGCACGTCGGCGTGGTGCAGAAGCTCGAGGCCGGTCGGGATCGTGCCCAGCCGCTCGCGCATGCGCGTGATCCCGGCCAGGCTCTCGCGTCGGTATTCGGGCGCGTGGCGCAGGAACGACACCTCGCGCGCAAGCCGCGGCACGATGCTGGTCCCGAACAGGCCGACGTGCATCTCGGGATGGCGGCGCCGCGACCACAGCGGCGACAGCAAGAGACAGACGACCAGCCCCGCGACGAAGAGACGCCGCGGCCCAGCCCACGACAGCGCCCGCTCGGTCGCCGCCAGCGCCCACCAGCAGAGAGCGCCGAGCGCGACGAGACCGATCGCGATCAGGGCGCCCCACGCGCACAGCCGCTGCCACGACACCGTCGAGCGCAGCAACCCGGCGAGGTTGGGCAGCAGGGCGATGTCGACGTAGAGGTTGAGCGGCCGGTGAAAATGACGCTCGACCAGCCCCTCGGCGCTGCGGAAGATCCGCACCGCCAGCACCAGCACGACCAGCGCGAAGCGTAGGCCGTCGGCGACCCGGTACCCGCGGGTGCGCAGCAGCATGAAGGCGGCGAGCAGCACCACCACGTCGATCGACGGCAGCACATACCAGAACGCCGGCTCGCCCCCGGGTGAGCGGAGGTTGAAGAGGGTGTCGAGCACGCCCCAGGCGACGAGAAAGATCAGCAGGCGCAGCCAAGACATGCACGATTCGATGCGCGACGGCGACGGCTGCCGATGCTCAGGCACGGCCGGAGCTTACTCAAGAACCCCGGCGACGGAACAGCGGTTGTTCACGAAAAGTGGCGATAACGGGGCGATCATGACGCCTAGGGCCGCGCCGCCCGCCTCAATGCTGATCAGTTAAACGCCAAGACGCCACGACGCCACGGTCCGAAATCTTGAGAATCCGGCCTTTGGCGTCTCTGGCGTCGTGGCGTTTCTACTTGCGGCTAGTCTGCGGCTAGCTTTCTCGGCCGGCGCTGGGGCAGCTGGGCGCCAGCAGGCATCCGCCGCAGTTGGGCTTGCGCGCGAAGCAGACGCGTCGCCCGTGCCAGATCAGCTGGTGCGAGAAGCGAATCCAGCGGTCGGCCGGCAGCACCTTCATCAGATCTTGCTCGATCCCTTTGGCGTCGGTCTTGCGCGTCAGCGCCAGCCGCAGGCTCAGCCGCTGAACGTGGGTGTCGACGACCACCCCTTCGGCGATTCCGAACGCGGTTCCCAGCACCACGTTGGCGGTCTTGCGCGCGACGCCCGGCATTCGGGTCAGCTCCGCGATGGTGCGCGGCAGCTCACCGCCCACCTCTGTGAGCAACGTCGCTGTTCCCTTGAGGCTCTTGGCCTTCTGCCGGAAGAAGCCGGTCGAGCGAATGATCTCCTCGAGCTCGTCGAGCGGCGCCGCCGCCATGCGCGCGGCGTCGGGGAAGCGACGGAAGAGAGCCGGCGTGACCTTGTTGACCCGGTCGTCGGTGCATTGCGCCGACAGGATGGTCGCGCACAGCAGCTGAAACGGCGTCTCACGGTCGAGCTCGCAGTCGACGTCGGGATACAGCGCCTCGAGCCCGTCGAGGATCGCCCGCACGCGCGCCGGATCGGGCGGCCACTTGGCGCGCGTCGGCTTGCGGTTCGCCTTGGTGATGAGCTTGGCTTTCGCCTTCGGGCGCGCCTTGGGTGGCGGCGTCCGGGTCTTGCCGGTCTTGCCCGGCAGGGCGCGCGCCCGCCGCCCGGCAGGCCCGTCAGCGTCGGCGTGAGGTGCTTTGATCAGCGCGCGTGGCATGCGCGCCTTTATATCACCCGCGCTACCAGTAGACCTTGGCGCCGTTCGGTTCGCGTGGACGCGGCGCCAGGGCCGCCTGGGCCTGGGCGCGGAACCACTCCGAGCTGTAGTCATGGACACGCGCGCGGTCGGACGACATCGGCAGCGCCGTCCCCGGCTCGGGAGGAGTCTCGCTGAGGAAGATCTCCGCGAACGGCTGGTCGCCGAACGGCAGCAGCAGGGGGCGCAGCTGCTCGAACGCGGCGTTCAGGGTCCGCACCTGCGGGTCGACCGTGATCCAGAGGCGGTGCGAATCGCTGCCCGCGAACGCATGCAGATAGTTGTGCGCGGCGACGAGCCATTCCGTCCCTGACCAGTCGGGTGCCAGCGCGAAGGTCAGGCCGGACGTCATGTCGGACTTCGACAGGGGCGCGGTCGCCGTGGCCGACGCCGGGCTCGACGCCGGCCGCTGCGCGACCGCCGTCCGCTGCAAGCGAAAGATCCCGCGCGCGTCGGGGGCGAACTCGCCGCCGCAGCCCCGGCAGCGCACGCCGGGCGGCGCGATCTCGGTCGCCCCGTCGCAGTTGGGGCAGCTGATCGCAGTGATCAGCGTCGCCGGGCGGTTGAGATCGACCAGCGGCGCCAGCGGCGCGCGGCGTTCGATCAAGTAGACCTTGCGGTTGGCCGAGCCAAACGTCCCGGCCATCACCCACGCCTCGACCTCGGCGGCGTTGGTCTCCAGCGCGGGGCGGATCGTCGGCGCTGTGCCCGGGATGACGTCGGCCAGCGCCGCCAGCAGGTTCACGAAGTCGCCCGCGGTCGGTAGCGGCCGCCAGCTCCAATCGCCCAGCTGGTCGAGGATCGCCTCGACGTCGCGCGCGGGGGGCAGCCCGAACTCGTCGTGCTCGTTGAGCCAGGCCGGCGCGCCCATGCCCAGCTTCATGAAGAGCGCGCGCATGAAGTCGTCGCCGCCCGGGTTCCCGGTGTGCGAAGGAAACCCGAGGATCACGCGCGCGGCGGAGATGCGCAGCAGCTCGTTCATGAAATCGACGCGATTGGCGGGCGGAACGTGCTCGAGCGTGTCCATGCTGACGACGGTGTGGAACGAACCGGCCTTGAACGGAACACGGCCGCCGTCATAGGAGAACGGATACATGCCGGGCGCAGGCTCGCCGTCGATGCGCACGTCGATGCCGACAAAGGAGTCGTCGATGATCGTCGCGAGGCCGCGCGCTCCCGAGCCGACCTCGATCAGGCTTGCCAGCGCTGGACCGGTCAGGTGCTGCTTGATCGGGACATAGCGCACCAGCCAGTTGAGCTGGGTGCCGGGCGGATAGCTCCGGGCCGAAGTGCGCGCGGGGAGCGGAAACAACGCGGGGTTTGCGGTCATGCCGACAGGCGCAGCAACAAACGCGCCACGGCATGCGGTTCGGAACCGGGGCTCAGCCGCCACGCCGCCGCGTCAAGGGCCTGGCGTCGAGGCGGGTTTCTGACGCTTGCGCTCAAGTTCGTCGCGATGTGAGTCGATGCCTCCGGTCAAACGCCATGCCTCCGTCCGACAGCGCATTTCTCAGCACCCTGGCCACCGAGGTGGCCGTGCCCCGATGAGCGCCGAGGCAGGCGCCCCGCGCTACCTGCGGGTCGGCGCCGCGGGGACGCGCTGGGACGGCTTCGCCGCCGTCGATGTCGACCTCGGGGTCGATGCGCGCTCCGGCGCGCTCGCTGGCTCAGGGTTTCGCCTCCCCTTCGCCGACGACAGCGTCGCCGGCGCCTACGTCGACCACGTCCTCGAATACCTCGACCTGGCCGACGGCGCGCGGCTGGTGCAGGAGCTGCGCCGCGTGCTGGTGCGCGGCGGGCGCGCGCGCATCGTCACCGAAGATCTCGGGCGGATCCTCGACCAGCACGCCTCGGCCGACGCCTGGGTCGCGGGCGGCTGGTACGAGAACGGCTACGACTGGAACCAGCAGCGGTGCCGCATGCTCAATCGCGCGTTTCGCGAGGCGGGGCGGCGCTGGCTGTACGACGCGACCGAGATCGCGCGCGTCGGCGCGGTCATGGGCCTGCGCGATCCGCGTCGCTGTCGGCCCGGGGAGAGCGGCGATCCCCGGCTGGGGAACCACGAAGCGCCGAGCGAGACCGACCTCATCGTTGAGCTCGAGAAGCCGCGGCGCCCGGAGCGCGGTGTCGGCAACGGCGAAGGCGACGGCGGCGGCGCGCAGCCGCTGGTCAGCGTGCTGGTGCCGCTGTACCGCGCCACGTATCTGAAGGAGACGATCGCCAGCGTGCTCGAGCAGAGCTACGACAACTTCGAGCTGGTGATCTGCGACGACGGCCCGCCCGGCGTCGCCGAGGCGATCCTGCGCAGCTTCGCCGGACATCGCCGCTTCGATCGGATCCGCTACGTCCACAACGGAACGCGGCTGGGCGAGCCGCACAACTACGTCGCCTGCTTCAAAAAGGCCGCGGGCGCGTACATCAAGTTCCTCAACGACGACGATCTGCTGGCACCCCGCTGCCTCGAAGTCCTGTCGGCCTGCCTGCGCGAACACCCGAACGTCACGCTGGCGACCTCGCACCGCGAGCTGATCGATCCCGACGGCCAACCGTTACCCGAGGCGAACTTCACCGAGCGGCCCGTCGGGCGCAGCTCGATCATCGACGGGCGGTCGGTGATCGCGCGCGTGCTCGAGCAGCAGCTGAACTTCATCGGCGAGCCGAGCACCGTGATGTTCCGCAAGGCCGATGCCGAAGCCGTGGCGCCCAATCTCTGGTCGCTGGGCGGGATCAACTTCGCCGGCAACGGCGACGTCACGCTTTGGACCAACTTGCTGGCGCAGGGGGACCTGCTTTACGTCACCGAGTCGCTGAGTCGGTTCCGCCGCCATCCGCAGCAGTCCAGCCAGAACCGCTCGGTGGTTCACCTGGCGAAGATCGCCTGGCAACGCATCGCCGACGCCTCGGCCGAGCTGGGCCTCTATCGCCCGGGCGAGATCCTCTCGCTCGACGCGCGCCCGCTGGAGACGATCCCGTGGTGGCCGGCTCTCCTGCGCCGGCGCGTCGAACAGACGTGGCAACGCGCGCGCGACGGCCGCGCTGCCGGCGGCGGCCAAGCGCCAGGCGAAGTCCTCGCCCTGGTCGGCGCGTTGCTCAGCGAGGCGGGCGGGGCCGCGACCCGCGACGCCGAGCTGATGGTGCGCCTGGCCGAGCTGCGCTTCGAGGCCGGCGACCTGCGCGGCGCGCTCGACATGGCGGTGACGACGACGCGCACGACCCCGCACCACCAGCCGGCGCACCTGCTGGTCGCGCGCCTGCTGCAGGCGGCGGGGGACGCGGGCGGCGCACAGAACGTCCTGCGCGAGACGCAGGCGATCTTTCCCCTGATCCGAACCGAGCGCGGCCTGATCCAGACCGAGGGCGGCGTGCTCTGCCTGGCCCCCGAGGCCCGCTTCCGCGTCGAAGCCGATCTCCCCGACGCGGTCTTCACGATCCGGCTGCTGGCGAGCACGACCGCCGGCTTCCGCAACCTGCCGATCCGGATCGCGGCCTCGATCGCCGGCGCCGGCGAGCCGGCCGCCGTCTTGCGCGCCGAGCTGACCCGCGACGACGAGGCCACCAGCATCGCGATCCCCCTGCCCCACCGGACGACGCCGACCGAGATCACCATCAGGTGGCGCGGCTCGCCCGAGCGCTACCTCCCCGCGGCGGTCGCGCCGCTGCCGATCCGGGTCACCGGCCTCGAGCTGTCGCTGGCGTCCCGATCGGCGATAAGATGAGACCTGGCCATGGACGAAACCCCTGAACAGCTGGAGCAGATTCGCCGCGAGGCCGATCAGATCGACATCCACCACTATCGCCGTCGCTTTCGCACGCTGAAGGCGATCCTGGTCGGCGCCGGGCTGGCGGGGCTGACCTGGCTGGTGCTGATCCTGGTCGACAGCCGCCGCAACCCCTGCCAGCGCGTGCGCGATTACTTCTGCAAGTCCGACGCGACCAGCCCCCAATGCCGCAGCTACGAGGTGGTCCTGCACGAATCGCAGGATGAGGGGCCGACCATGCGCTCCAACATCCGCGCCCACTGCCAGTCGAAGATCGAGAGCCTGCACGAAGAACAGGGGATCACCGTCCGCTGACCTCGACCGCCGGACGCGCGGGCACAGCACTTCAGAGTCTTCTTCAGGAGTCTTGGTGGACAGCAGCAAGGGACGAATTCTGATCGTGGCCGGTGAGGCCGACGCGCGCGCGGCGCTGGTGGAGCAGCTGCGCAGGGACGGCCATGTGGTGGAGGGCGCCGCGAGCGGCTCGCGGGCGCTGGCCCGACTGGCCGAGCTCGCGCCCGACCTGGTCGTGCTTGAAGTCGACGTCGATCCAGAGCGGCCGGGAACCGACGGCCGGGCGCTGCTGGGCAAGGTCACCGAGGACGATCCTGATGTCGCCATCGTGGCGATGATCCCGGCCGGAGCCGCCGAGGCCGCCGTCGCCGCTCTGGAGGCGGGGGCCAGCCACACCCTCGCGCGACCGGTCAACGCCCACGAGCTGTCGCTGGTCGTGAGACGCGCGCTGGCGCACCGGCGCCTGCGCGCCGAGGTGGGCCAGCTGCGGTCGCGGCTGACCGAGCGCTATCGCTTCGAGAACATCATCGGCGGCTCCGCGCCGATGCAGGCGGTGTTCAAGACGGTGTCGCAGGTCGCGGCCGCACGCGCCAGCGTGCTGCTGACCGGCGAGCCGGGGACCGGCAAGGCGCTGATCGCGGCGGCGATCCACGAGAAGAGCCCGCGTGCGCGCGCGCCGTTCGTCACGCTCCACTGCGCCGGGATGGCGGAGGCGATCCTCGACGGCGAGCTCTTCGGTCACGAGCACGGCGGCGGCGCGGCGGCGCGGCGCGACGGGCGACTGATCCAGGCCGACGGCGGCACGCTCTTTCTCGACGAGATCGGCGCGCTGCCGCTTGCGCTGCAGGTCAAGCTGCGGCGTTTTCTCGAAGGGGGGCGGTTCGAACGCGTCGGCGGCGAGCGGCCGATCGCCGCCGACGTGCGCGTCATCGCCGCCAGCGGGCGCGACCTGCCGCAGATGGTCGCCGACGGGAAGCTGCGCGAGGATCTGTTCCAGCGCGTGGGCGCGATCCGGATCGAGATGCCGGCGCTGCGCGATCGTCCATCGGACGTGCCGTCGCTGGCGCTCTACTTCCTGACCGCCTGCGCCGCCGAGCGCGGCAAGCCGATCTCGGGATTCAACGAAGAGGCTCTCGAGCGGCTGTGCGGATACCGCTGGCCCGGCAATGTGCGCGAGCTCGAGGACGTCGTCGAGCGCGCCGTCGCGACCTGCCGCGGCCCGCGGATCACCGGCGCCGACCTGCCGCAAAGTGTGCAGTCAGCCACCGCGGGCGCGGTGATCCAGATCCCCGGCTCGACCCTGGACGCGATCGAGCGCTACGCCATCACGCGCACGCTCGAGGCGACCAGCGGGTCGACCAGCCGCGCCGCCGAGATCCTGGGCATCAGCATCCGCAAAGTGCAGTACAAGCTGCAGGAGTACCAGGGTTCGTCGCCGCGCACCGAGCGTCCTCCGGTCGCCGCCAGCAGCGGCAAGCGGAACTGAACGCCCACGAGATCGATCGCCCCGCTCAAGTTGATCGCGCTAGCGACGATGGCAATGGTTGTGCCGACCGCGCTCATAGTCGGGGTTCGCCTGTGGACGCAGGTATGACGACGACCGACATCGAGCTGCAAGCGGTGCGGGCGCAGGTCGAGCAGGCGCGGGCGATCCTCGCCGACGCGGTCGCGAAGCTCGGCGTCAGCTTCTCCACGATGGAGACCGAGACCCAGGTCCAAAAGGAGATGATGCAGGGGCTGCTGGTCTCGCTGTCGCGCGACTCCGGCGCCAGCGCTGCGCCCGCCACGCCCGCCACGCCCGCCGGCCTGCAGAGACCAACCAAGATCAACATCCATGAGTTCACGATGGAGACCGGCGCCTTCCTGACTCAGTTCACCGATCTCCTGGCGACGGTGAGCCAGCAGAGCCTGCAGACGGTCGATCGCATCGACGACATGGTCCAGGAGCTGGACGGCGTCTTCAGCCTGATCGACAGCATCAACGGGATCGCCGACGAATCGTTCATCCTCGCGGTCAACGCGTCGATCGAAGCGGCGCGCACCAAGGACGCGAGCCAGACCGGACACAGCTTCTCGGTGATCGCGTCCAACATCCGCGAGCTCAGCAAAAAGACCAGGCGGTTCAACGATCAGATCGGAACCCAGATCGGCAAGGCGCGCACGACGGTCAACGAGGTCCGCGCGATCATCGCCGACATGGCGTCGCGCGATCTGAACGTCGGCCTGTCGGGCAAGCAGCGCATCGAACGGATGATGGCCGATCTGGCGGAGTTCCAGCGCTTCATGACCGACAACGTCGATCGCGCCAGCGGGGCGACCGCGCGCATCGCCAGCGCGACGTCCGAGGCGGTCACGGCGCTGCAGTTCGAGGACATCCTCAGCCAGCTGATGATGAGCATCCGCCAGCGCGTCGAGCGCATCGCGGGCGCCGGGGCCGCGCGACCGATCGCTGCCGACGGCTCACCGCCCCGCGCCGCGGCCACCGGGCCGGATCAGCACGACATGACGCCGGGGAAGGTCGAGATCTTCTGACGGCGCGCAGCCTGCTAGGCGCCGGCGCGCCGCAGCGCCAGGCTCACCAGGTGCAGCGCCAGATCGACCGGATCGACCGAGGTCGCCGGCAGCGCTGAGATGAAGCCGGGGCGCGCCACCCGATCGTCGTAGGTCGCTGCCGGCGCGGCGGCGCGCAGCTTGCGCACGACCGCCTCCAGGTTGGCGCGGCTCGACGGCTGCATGTCGCTTCCCAGCGAGCGATAGTCGATGCGCCGCTCGTAGAGCATGATGTCGGGCTCGCCGTCGTTGCGCTGCACCAGCGCGAACGGCTCGCTGGCCTCGGTCTTGCGGACGGTCTCCTTCACCTCCTTGCGCGTCAGGATCAGCCCGCTGCTGAGCACGGCGCGGCCGACGTCGAACTTGTGCTCGACGGTCTTTTCCTTGGTCGACTGGGTGGTGACGCGCGTGCCGCGCTGGATCGCCTCGACCGCCGCGAAGGGACACTCGTGCTCGCCGCGGCCGGAATCCAGCGCGACGAAGCGGTCGGGCTGAAAACGAAACCCGCGCGCGAGGATTCGATCGGCGTCGGTCGGCGCGACGCGGGGGTCGCACACCACGGTCGCGAAGCCCAGCTCGTCGAGGCGGTCGCCGATCGCCGCCAGCCGATCGCCGTCGGCGTCGTTCAGCAGGACGCGCGGCAACGTCCCTTGCAAGCGGTGACGGACATCGGCCACGCTGAGATCGGCCACCTTGGCCGCGCGCGCGCTGCGCTCGGGATCGGGGCCGGCGGCGGCGGAGGAGGCGGGGACCCGTACGACGACCAGTAACATCCGCCCCCCGCGCAGCTCCTCAGGTGTCGCCGAAGTAGACCGCGTCGTAGGCGCAGGTCGCGTCCTTCTCGCGCGGCTGCGGATAGTCGACCAGGCGCCCCTCGTAGTTGCGCAGCGTCCACTTCTCGTCGTCGCGCGCGACGACGTAGTCGGGGCCGATGCTGACCTTGCCCATGCCGCCGGGCGTGTCGATCACCAGGTGCGGAACCGCCAGCCCCGAGATGTGGCCGCGCAGCTGCTGCATGATCTCGATCCCGGTCTCGACGCTGGTGCGCAGGTGCGACGTGCCGGCGGCGACGTCGCCCTGGAACAGGTAGTACGGGCGCACGCGGCAGCGCAGCAGCTCGGTGAACAGCTTGCGGATCACGCGCGGCGACGAGTTCACGCCGCGCAGGAGCACGGTCTGGTTGCCCAGCGGGATGCCGGCGTCGGCCAGCCGCTCGCACGCCGCGCGCGCCAGCGGCGTCAGCTCCTTGGGGTGGTTGAAGTGGGTGTTGATGAACAGCGGGTGGTAGCGCCGCAGCATCGCGCACAGCTCGTCGTCGATGCGCATCGGCAGCACCACCGGCACGCGCGTGCCGATGCGGATGATCTCGACGTGCGGGATCGCGCGCACGGCGGCGACGATCTCCTCGAGCCGATCGGTCGACAGCGTCAGCGGATCGCCGCCCGAGATCAGCACGTCGCGGATCGCCGGCGTGCGCCGGATGTAGGCGATCGCCTGCGCCAGATCCTGGCGCGAGATCGGCGACTCCTCCTGCCCCACCAGGCGGCGGCGATTGCAGTGCCGGCAGTAGATCGCGCAGCGATCGAGCGCCAGCAGCAGACAGCGATCGGGATAGCGGTGAAAGATCCCGGTCGCCGGCGAGTGCGCGTCCTCGCCCAGCGGATCGACCAGATCGCCCGGCTCGTTCACCAGCTCGTGCCGCGCGCGGGATCACCTGCATGCGCACGGGACAGGACGGGTGGTCGCGGTCGATGAGCGAGAAGTAGTAGGGCGTCACGGCGACCCGGAAGTGCCCCGGCGCCGCGTCGAGCCCCGCCTGCTCATCCGGCGTCAGCGGCAGGCGCGCCGCGATCTGCTCCTTGGTGGTGATGCGGTGGCGCAGCTGCCAGCGCCAGGACTGCAAGTCGCTGCCCAGATCCGTAGCGACGTCCGTGCCGATGCCGGCGTCCGCGCCGCGCCCATCGCCGCAGGGCGGCGACGCGCCGGCGTCCGGAGGGGGGAAGACCGGGAGAGAGATCGTCATCGCAGGTGGCGCAGTTCTACATCATCGGACGCGCGGACGGAGCCTGCCTCCTCAATCTACGGGCGCATCGGGATCGGCGTCGGCGGCGTCGGCGGCATCACCGGCGTCATCGCCCGCATCGACGCCGGTGTCGCCCCCGGTCCCCAGATCGCCGCCCGTGCCGGTCATGCCACCGGTCCCGACCACCATGCCGCCCGTCCCCATGCCGCCGGTGCCCGGCATGCCGCCGGTCCCGACCGTGCCGCCCGTGCCGGTCGCGCCACCCGTGCCGGTCATGCCGCCGATGCCGCCTTGCGTCGGCAGCCAGATCGGCGCGGAAGATCGGCCGGACGATCCGACGGAAGATCCGACGGAACGTCTGCCCCGCCCTCGCGCGGGCCATCGGTGGCACCATCGACCACCGGTCCATCACTGCCGCCATCGACGCCCCCATCGGCCGGCACACCGCCCAGGTGGACCGTCAGCACGTTCGTGGCACCGACGTCGACCGCCGGGATGCTGGCCGTGCCCTCTGCCAGCGGCGTTCCGGTGATCGGCCAGCTCACGGTGACGCTGGCCGCGCCAGTGCGCGAGCGATCGATCTCGACCGTGAAGCTGGTGGGGAAGTGGATCGGCGAAGCGGCGGTCGCCGGCACGGAGAACAGGCTCACGGCGTCGCCGATCAGCACGCGCACCTTGAGTTGGGTCACCGCGGTCAAGGTCCCGCTGGCGTCGTCGACGTTCACCAGCAGCACCGTGTTCGGCTTGGCGCAGCTCCCGACCAGTCCGGCGATGAACCCGCACAGCAGCAGCACCGGAACGACGAATCGAACCGCGGCAGGCGGCGTGTGATGTGTTCGCATTATCAGAATCTGTAGTTCCCGAGAGCGGAGGCGGGAATGTCGGTCTGCCCTTGCTTGATCGCGAAGTAGGTCCCGGCCGCCCCGCCCGCGATCACCACCGCGCCCAGCACCCAGATCCACCAGTGCGACGAGCCCCCCTCCGATTCGGCGGCGGCGGGCGGTCTGGGCTGGGCGTCGACCAGCGCGATCGGCGGCGCCGCGGGCTCGGCCGGTGGGGGCGGCGCGGGATGGCGCGGGTCGCCTCGGTCCCCGACGGCGCGCGCTCGGCGACGGGCGGCGTCACCGGCTGGTCACCGGCAGCCGTGGCCGGCCGCTTCGCGCGCGGGCGGCGCCGCAGGAGACACCGTCGTCACCGGCGGCTTGGTCGCCCCGGTGCGGCGCCGCCGACGCCTTCGAGCCGGCGGCGCCGCCGCCGACGCCGGTGGCCGCAGGCGCCGGGCGCTTGTCGAGCGCCGCGATCTGCGTCTCGACCTGGGCGCGGTTGGGCGCGCTCGGCAGCTCGACCAGGAACTTGCGGTAGTCGGCCACCGCCTTGGCGGCCTCACCGGTGCGCCGATAGCACTCGGCCCGGTTGAACAGCAGCGTCGGATCCTTGAGCAGGCGCAGCGCCTTGGTGTACTCGGGGATGGCCAGCTTGCACTTGTTGATGTCGGCCAGGTGGTTGGCCTTGCGCGCGTGCTTGCGCCCCTCGACCTCGGGCGTTGGCGGCCGACGCTGGCGCCGCCCGCCCACCACGACCCCGCCCGCGCCGGCGCCCACCCACCAGAGCAGGGCCCATCACCAGGATCGCCGCCTTGGCCGCTCTCATCGGAGCAGCGATTTTAAGGCATAACCTGCTTTTTTCCCAGTCGTCTCACGTAGCCGGAGAGCGATTGGATCTTCGGCTGGCTCAGCATGCCGCCAAAAGAGGGCATCTGCCCCTTGCCGGCCATGATCACCCGCGCGACGTCGTCGTTGCTGGCGCGGGCCTGAAAGACCGGATCCGAAAAGTCGCGCACCGGAAGCTGCTGGCGGATCTGCGGGTCGCCGCGCCCGTCGGCGCCGTGGCAGCGTGCGCACATCTGCGCATAGATCACCGCCGGATCGACCGCGACCGGCAGGCCGGGATCGTCACCGGGGCTGGTGCATCCAGCGGCCAGGCCCAATACCGACGCCAGCACCAGCCACACGGGACGCAGCGACACGGGGCGGGCGGGAAATCCACCACCACCTTCGGCACGCGGCGCCACGCCCGGCGCGCGCCGGCGCGCTACTCGCCGCCGCTGCCCGCATCCGCCGCCGGCACGTAAAGGCTCTGTCCACGGTCTTTGAACTCAGCCGCTTTCTCTTCCAGTCCCTGCGCGAGCGCGCTGCTCGGGCGCCACGCCCAGCGAATCGGCGTAGTCGCGCACGTCCTGGGTGATCTTCATCGAGCAGAAGTGCGGGCCGCACATCGAGCAGAAGTGCGCCCCCTTGGCGGCCGGCGCCGGCAGCGTCTCGTCGTGGAACTCGCGCGCGGTGTCGGGATCGAGCGACAGGTTGAACTGGTCCTGCCAGCGGAACTCGAAGCGCGCCTTCGACAGCGCGTTGTCGCGCTCCTGCGCGCCCGGGTGCCCCTTGGCCAGATCGGCGGCGTGCGCCGCGATCTTGTAGGCGATGACGCCGTCCTTGACGTCCTTGCGGTTGGGCAGGCCGAGGTGCTCCTTGGGCGTGACGTAGCAGAGCATCGCGGTGCCGTACCAGCCGATCATCGCCGCGCCGATCGCCGACGTGATGTGGTCGTAGCCGGGCGCGATGTCGGTCACCAGCGGCCCCAGCGTGTAGAACGGCGCCTCGTGGCAGATCTGCAGCTGCAGGTCCATGTTCTCCTTGATCTTGTGCATCGGCACGTGGCCGGGCCCTTCGATCATCACCTGCACGTCGTGCTTCCAGGCGATCTCGGTCAGCTCGCCCAGCGTGCGCAGCTCGCCGAACTGCGCCTCGTCGTTGGCGTCGGCGATGCAGCCCGGCCGCAGCCCGTCGCCCAGGCTGAAGGCGACGTCGTACTTCTTCATCACCTCGCAGATGCGCTCGAAGTGGGTGTAGAGGAAGTTCTCCTTGTGGTGCGCGAGGCACCACTTGGCCATGATCGAGCCGCCGCGCGACACGATGCCGGTCACCCGGCGCGCCGTGAGCGGCACGTAGCGCAGCAGCACGCCGGCGTGGATCGTGAAGTAGTCGACGCCCTGCTCGGCCTGCTCGATCAGGGTGTCGATGAACATGTCGATGTCGAGCTCTTCCGCCTTGCCGTTGACCTTCTCCAGCGCCTGGTAGATCGGCACGGTGCCGATCGGCACCGGCGAGTTGCGAACGATCCACTCGCGCGTCTCGTGGATGTTCTTGCCGGTCGACAGGTCCATCACGGTGTCGGCGCCCCACTTGACCGACCAGCGCAGCTTGTCGACCTCCTCGGCGATCGACGAGCTCACGGCTGAGTTGCCGATGTTGGCGTTGATCTTCACCAGGAAGTTGCGGCCGATGATCATCGGCTCGCTCTCCGGGTGGTTGCGGTTGGACGGGATGATGGCGCGGCCGCGCGCCACCTCGTCGCGCACGAACTCGGGCGCGCAGCGCTCGCGCAGCGCCACGAAGCGCATCTCGGGGGTGATCTCGCCGCCGCGCGCGTAGTGCATCTGGCTGAAGTTGGTGTCGCCGCGCGCGATGCGGGCCGCGGTCCAGGCCTGGCGCAGCTTGGGCAACCCCTGGTGCAGGTCGAGCGCGCGCGGACCGAAGGTGTCGTAGACGTCGAGGGGCGGCTCGCCGTCACCGACCTCGATGCGCCGCACCGGCACGCGCAGGTCGCCATCTTCCAGGTAGACGCGCGTCGAGGCCGGGAAATCCTCGAGCGGCGCTACGCCGGCGACTGGATCGGCCGGCGCCAGGTCGAGCTTCTTCTTGCCGTTGCCGTTGCCGTTGCCGTTGCCGTTGCCGTTGCCGTTGGTGCCGTTCCCGCTGTCTTGTCCGATGGTCATCGATTCGCTTTCCTTCGCCGGCATTACCCGGAGCAGGTTCAAGGGGTCGCGCGTCTCGAAATCGAACGCGCCTCTCAGCTACGATTAGCTCCCCCAGCTATGAAATACGAACGGTGACCTTATCCCGGTTCAGCGGGATTGCAACAGCCGTTCGCGGCGAATGCGGGCCGGTTCAGCGTGCGTCTGCTGCGCCCGGGCCAGTCTAGTTCCAGTATTCGTCGCGCGGCTTGCCGCCGGACTTGCCGCCGGACTTGCCCCCGGCCTTGCCCTTGGGCTGGCCGCCGTCGAGCACCCGGTAGCGGCGCCGAAGCCGGCGCGCGCGAAAGAGCCCGACCAGGTCTCCGAGGCCGCTGCCCGACAGCAGGAAGCCGGCCGCCGAGGCGACCAGGGTCGCCGCCAGCGACGCCCAGTCGCCGCGCGCGATGTCGACGACGACCGAGAACCCGACCAGCAGCATCGCCAGATGTCGGGCCTGCATCACCAGCCCGCCCAGCACCTGAGCCGGAGAGCGATCGTACATGCGCCCGAAGGCGACGAAGAGCGCCAGCACGGCGTAAGTGCATCCCTCGCCCAGGCTGTAGGCCTTGACCTGCATCACCAAACCCATGGCGACAAAGCCCAGGATTCCGGAGACGAAGTAGAGCCGGAGAAACTTGCGCGTGCCGTTGGTCCGTTCGATGAACGCCCCGACGAACCAGAGACCGATGAGGTTGAAGACGAACGCCAGCAGGTTGAAGTGGACGAACAGCGCCGTCACCGGCTGCCACACCTCACCGCGCATCATCCCAGGGCCCAGCGCCAGGTGGCGTTCGAAGAACGGATGAAGCTGTTCGACGAAGACGTAAAAGAGATAGACGAGCGCCTGGATCAGGACGAGCGCCTTGACGGTCGGGGTCAACCGCTCGGTGATCGGCCGAGTCCAGGCGGGGGCCGGGGCGCGCCGCCGCGGCGGCAAATCACGCATGATTCGAGCTTAGCACGGTGACCCCATCCCGCTACGGGCTAGAGTCGGGGCAAGCGGGGACGCCAGCGCCGGCAACGCATTCGGCCGCGCCTTCGGGGTTGCCGGCGCAGTCGAGGTCATCGAGGTCGACCCGGCCATCGTGGTCGTTGTCGACGCCGTCGCGGCATTCCGGCAGCGGGGGCAAGACCACCGGATCGGCGACCACGGTCAGCTCGCCGTCCTGCACGTCGATCGGCGCCGGGACCGCGCCGCGCAGCAATGCGCTCGGCGCCGGCTCCATGACGTTCCCTTCGGCGTCGAGCGCGGTCAGCGCCAGCGACCAGGTCCCCTTCGACAACTTGCCTGTGAAGGTCCCGGGCCCGCACGGCACGGCCTGGGTCGACTGGCCGCCCCCCGCTTCGGTGGCGGCGATCGAAATTCCCGAGACGCCGGCCTTGCCGCACGCGCCCGACATGAAGGGGTTCGTGAACTGCCAGCTGACCTGGTACGAGCCGTCGTTGCTGCACCCGCCGCCGGAGAGCCCGACGGCACCAACCAGCAGCGCCGCGGCCAGCGGCCACAGCCCCGCGGCGAGCGACCACAGCCCCGCGGCGAGCGAGCAGGCGACGGGCAGCGCACGCCTCGGGGCGCTTCGGGCCATGAACATGCGCTCTTATAGCACCGCCGCGCGACGCGGCGGTTACTGAACGCCGAAGGTGACCGTCGGGATGTCGTCCGGCGCGCACGAGTAGATCGGGTTGCTCACCACTCCGTTGACGCTGGTGTCCGAGAGCACGCGGCCGGCCGGGATCGAGCAGCTGCATTGACGTCGGGTAGCTACCCGGCGGGAGGCCCGAGTCGGTGGATCCCTGGTAGTCGGTGCAAGGGTAGTCATAGGTGTAGCTGCCGAAGTTCAGCACCACGTCGGTCGCATTGGCCTGCGCGCAGCTGAGCTGGACGTTGTTCACGTCCTTCACGATGATCCACGCCACGGTCGCGAAGCGCTGGTCGAGGCACGACGTGGTCGGCGGCGGCGGGGTGGTGTCGACGACGCAGCCCGACATCGACAGGGCCAGCACCAAGGCCGGGAGCGTGAAGGCCGGGACACATGAGTGTGAAAAAGAGTCTGCGAATCTTCGCGCTGCTCGTCGCCGTAATCTTGGTCGCCGTCATTGGGCCTCTCCTATTCAAGTTCGATGTGATTAGGGACGAGTGCAGACCCCCGAGGTATTCATCCCGGAACAGGTGAACGTGCACTGCGCCACCAAGAGAAAAGCGTCGACCTCCGTTGGCTGTCCCTGGACCACACTTCGCAAGATCGGTGCCGGAGCTTGAACCCCATCCAGCTCCTGATCGCTGGTCCCGACCGCGCTGACGAAGATTTCATATTGAGGTGGGATGCCATCCGACCCAGCTCTACCCTGTTGTATCTCGAAAGGTGTGGATCCAGTCTGCCGCTGACAAGGGAACTCACACTCCGGCCGGCCATCACACGGTCTCGTCCCGTCGATGTCCCCCCCCACCCCGACCAAGTGCAGGCGCACCTTGGCGATCTGGGGGTAGGAGCAGCCGCAGTCGGTGATCGCGCGGCCGTCCGACGTCCGGACGACCCAGCTGATCTCGACGGCGCCACCGTCGATCCGCACGCAGCTGGCTGCCAGCAGGCAGGTCAGCGCCGCGAAGCGGATTCTGATACTCATTGAATACAGGAAACTACGAATCGACATTACCCGTGTCAAACTGCCGCGCGGAAGGAGAACTGATGCTGCCGCTGCTCTTGCAATCCGGGACCGGGGAAGCCCGTCTGGACATCATATCCCTGATCCTTGGCGCCTCGCCGGTCGTCAAGGGGGTGCTGGGGCTGCTGATCCTGATGTCGATCGCCTCCTGGTTCGTGATCGGGTCGAAGACGATCTTCCTCGCCAACGCCGCCTCCCGCTCCGCGAAGTTCCAGGATGTGTTCTGGAAGACCGGCCGCCTGGATGAGATCTGGCGCATCTCGGAGGCGTCGCCGCCGTCGCCGGTGGGTGAAGTGTTCCGCGCCGGCTACACCGAGCTGGCCAAGCTGCAAAAGCGCCGGCAGGAGCAATCGGCCGACCCGGCCAGCGAGGCGGTGCTGGGCGACATCGAGAGCATTCAGCGCGCGCTCGACCGTGCGCGCACCACGGCGATCACCGAGATGGAGAGCCGCGTGCCGCTGCTGGGAACGACCGCCAGCGCCGGTCCGTTCATCGGCCTGTTCGGCACGGTCTGGGGCATCATGAACTCGTTCCGGAACATCGGCGCCAAGGGGGCGGCGAATCTGGCGACGGTGGCGCCCGGCATCGCCGAGGCGCTGGTGGCGACGGCGATCGGCCTCATGGCGGCGATCCCGGCCGTCATGGCCTACAACTTCTTCTCGCGCCGCATCCGCGTGCTGGCGTCGGAGATGGAGACCTTCTCCAGCGACTTCCTCAACATTGTTCGCCGGAGATTCTTCTAGCCATGTCGATGTCGACGTCCGGGGGCGGCTCCGGCGGAGCGATGCTCACGGAGATCAACGTCACGCCGCTGGTCGACGTCATGCTGGTGCTGCTGATCATCTTCATGGTGACCGCGCCGATGCTGCAGACCGGCGTCGACGTCGACCTGCCGCAGGCCAAGGCGCAGACCATCCCCGACGACGAGGGGAAGCTGATCCTGACGGTCACCAAGGACAAGCGGGTCTTCCTGGGCAAGATGCAGATCCCCTTCGACGACGTCGAGAAGATCCTCAAGGGCAACGCGAAGCTCAACGCCGACCACGAGCTGTACCTGCACGCCGACAGGGCGCTGCTTTACGGCGACGTCGTGAAGATCATGGCGGCGGTCAAGCAGGCCGGCGTCGACAAGTTGGGGATGGTCACCGACCCGCTGGAGTGACCGCGTGCCTCCCGAGACAAAGCGTCGCGCCCCGCGCCGGAACTTCGCCGGCCTGCTGATCACGCTCGTGCTTCACGGCGCGATCCTGGGCGCGGTGAAGATGGCGCACAGCAAGGGCGAGGAACCGCTGGAGGTGCCGCGCGACTTCGTCGTCGCGAAGATGGTCAAGCTCGGCAAGCCGCGCGAGAAGTTCTGGTTGCCGCGCATCACCCAGCCGCCGCGGCCCAAGGCGCCGCCCGCGACGATCAAGGTCGCCGAGGATCCGAACGCGCCCAAGGCGCCGGTCGAGGCGCCACGGCCCGACAACCCGGAGATCTCCAAGGACCTGCGGCGCGCGCTGGATCGCGCGCGCAAGCTGGAGCAGCTGATCCCGTCCGAACCCGAAGAGGGGCAGCTGACCGGATCGGCCGCCGGCACCGCTACCGAAGCCAGCGCGGGCGACGCCTACGCGACCGCGATCTTCGACGCCGTCCGCAAGAACTGGACGACGCCGACCGGGCTGGTCACCGACGCGCAGCTGGCGCGCCTGACCACGACGATCAAGATCCGCGTCGGCGACGACGGCACGATCCTGGAGAACAGGATGCTCAAGTCATCGGGGAACGGCTTCTACGACGACTCGTGCATCACCGCGATCCAGGCGACGCACAAGGTCCCGCCCCCGCCTGCCAACGTGCGCCGCCTGGCGGCGCGCGGCTACGCGCTCGAGTTCGCCGGAAAGGACATGAAATGACCCTCTGCTCCCCCTCGACGCCAGGGCGCGGGGCCCGCCACCGACATCGACAGGGCATCGCGGTTCCGGTCATCGCCGTCGCCGTCGCCCTCTTGGCGCTGGTCACGCCGGGCGCGATGGCACGGCGGAGCGGCGCACGCGCAGACGACGCCCACGGGCGACGACGATCTGCCCAAGATTCGCATCACGCCGGCAGGCGGCGATCTGTTCCGGCTGGCGCTGCCAAAGGCGGTCGGCGACGGCGAGCTCGCCACCGCGGCGGCGCTCGACACCGAGACGCGCGACCTCGACATCTCGGGCATCTTCCACCTGCTCGACCCGACGTCGTTCCCCGCTGATCTCCAGAACGAGGGGATGGGATTCTCGTCGGCGCTCTGGTCGCAGGTCGGCGCGCAGGCGGTGGCCAAGATCAAGGTCGGGCACACGTCGGGCGGGGCCGTGCAGGTCGACGGCAACCTCTACGTGCTGGGTCACGGCGAGACGGCGGTGCTGTCGCACAGCTACAAGGGCTCCGACGTGCGCGACGCCGTCCACCAGTTCGCCAACGACGTCGTGGGCTATTTCACCGGCCAGCCCGGCATCTTCGGCTCGCGCATCGCGGTCGCGCTGACCGGCAAGGGCAGCCACGAGATCGCCAGCCTCGACATGGACGGCGCGCGCACGCTGGTGCTGACCAAGACCGGCTCCGATTGCCTGTTGCCCGCCTATTCGCCGGGCGGCGGCGAAGTGGCGTTCACCTCGTACCTGCGCGGCAACCCCGATCTCTGGATCGTCTCGGCGGGCGGCGGGCGCGCGCGACGGGTCTCGCGCCAGCCTGGGCTGAACACCGGCGCCGCCTGGACGCCCGACGGGCGCAGCCTGGCTCTCACCATGTCTTACGAAGGAAACGCCGAGCTCTACCGCATCAGCGCCAGCGACGGGCTGGCCCAGAGCAAGCTCACCACCAACCCGGCCATCGACAGCTCGCCGTCCTTTTCGCCCGACGGATCGCAGATCGCCTTCGTGTCGAACCGCCAGGGCAGCCCGCAGATCTTCGTGATGCCGGCCGCCGGGGGCGGCGGCGCCAAGCGGGTGACCTTCCAGGGCAAGTACAACCAGACCCCGCGCTGGAACCCGCGCGCCGACAAGCCGCTGATCGCGTTCACCGGCCGGGACGAGCGCGGCGTGTTCGACATCTTCATCAT
Organism: uncultured Pseudomonadota bacterium; assembly: GCA_963778795.1. GTDB lineage: Bacteria > Myxococcota_A > Polyangia > Fen-1088 > Fen-1088 > DASRQZ01. The sequence continues at coordinate 308,875 of CAVZVU010000003.1, forward strand.
CGACATGCGCACCGCGAAGATCGATCGCGTGACCCAGGGCACGGGGTTCGAACCAGGATCCGACCTGGTCGCCCGACGGGCGGCTGCTGGCCTACACCTCGTCGCGCGGCGGGCTCTTCGTCACCAACCCCGAGACCCGGCACGAGGTGCAGATCTGGCGCGGCGCCGCGTCGTCGCCGTCGTGGGGACCGGCGCCCACCCGATCGCACTGAGCTGAGAGAGCAGCGAGGCGAGGCGAGGCGGCGGCATGAAGACCCTGGCGACGATCGACATCGGCACCAACACCACGCTGTTGCTGGTGGCGCGCGCCACGCCCGGCGGCGAGATCGAGGTGCTGGCCGATCGCGCCGAGATCACGCGGCTCGGGCGCGGCATCGGCGGCGGCGGCGAGCTGGGCGCCGCCGGCATCGCGGCGACGCTGCTGGCGCTGCGCGAGTACGCGCTCGTCGCCGCGGTCCACGGCGTCGGCGCCGGGGACATCGCCGCCATCGGCACCGAGGCGCTGCGCCGGGCGCCCAACGCGCGCGACTTCCTCGATCCGGCGCGCGAGATCCTCGGCAGCGCCGTCGAGGTCATCGACGGCACGCGCGAGGCGACGCTGACCTTTCGCGCCGTCGCCGAGTCGTTCCCCGCGGCCGCCGCCGGCGACGATCCGCTGGTCGTAGTCGACATCGGCGGCGGCTCGACCGAGATCATCGTCGCCGAGCGTGGCGTGGTGCGCCTGCGGACCAGCTTGCCGCTCGGTTCGGTGCGCCTGACCGAGCGGCACATCCGGACCGACCCGCCGCGCGCCAGCGAGATCGCCGCCGTGCGCGACGAGATCGCCGGCGCGCTCGCCCAGCTCGACGGGCTGGCGGCGATGGCCTGCGCGCAGCTCGTGGGCGTCGCCGGCACCGTGACCTCACTGGCGGCGATGGCGCAGGAGCTCACCTCCTACGACCCGACGCGCGTCCACGGCTTCGCCCTGACGCACACCGCCCTCGACGCGCAGATCGCGCGCCTGACCCGCGCCACCCAAGCCGAGCGCGAAGCCATGGCGGGCCTCGACCCGCGCCGCGCCGACGTGATCCTCCCCGGCGCCCTGATCCTGAGCGCCATCGTCGCCCGCACCGGCGTCGAGTCGGTCCTGGTCAGCGACCGCGGCATCCGCTGGGGCCTGCTCTACGAGCGGCTCCACGCAGCCCCGACCTAGTTGGTCGGATACGAAACGCCACGACGCCAGAGACGCCAAAAGCCGGATTTCAGACAGTCCGGACCGTGGCGTCCTGGCGTTCAACGACCAGCGCGGCCGCTAGAAGAAGTTGATCGCGAAGTTGACCAGCGACCAGTTGGTCCAGGTCTCGGCCGGGTTGTCGTTGGTCTGTTTGTAGCGCGCGCCGGTGACCGTCGCCTCGACGTCGAACGACCAGTGCCACCCCTGAATCAGCTCGTAGCCGATGCCGCCCATCGCCGCGCCCCCCCAGCGACCCTCGAGCACGTTCGGTCCGCTCACCTGATCGACGCGCGCCGCACCGACGCCGCCCTTGATGAAAAGGCGGTTGGTGAGAAACAGCTGCAAGGCGGCGAGGTGGGCGGTCTGCTGGTACTGATTGAAGGAGTCGCCGGCGACGGCGCCCTCGACGTCCCACATCAAGATCAGCCCCGGATGCAGGCCGAAGCCGAGCCGAAAGGTGTAGGCGCCGGCGTTGGTGGTCTGGGTGTTTCCGTTGGCGTCGCGGAATTGCAGACCGCCGAAGCCACCACCCCCGCCGATCGTGAACGGGCGATCAATCACCGAGCGCGGCGGCAAAGGCGGCGGCCCGGGATAGCGGTTGTAATAACGCCGCGGCGGGGGGCCATAGCCGGGCGGCGGGCCATAGCCGGGCGGGGGGCCATAGCCGGGCGGCGGACCGTAGCCGGGCGGCGGACCGTAGCTCGGCGGCGGACCATATCCCGGCGGCGGGCCATATCCCGGCGGGTAGGACGGCGGTGGCTGCTGCTGATACGAAGGAGGGGGAGGCGCAGGCGCCGGCGGCGCAGCCTGCTGGTAGGTCGGTGCGGGCGCGGCGACCGGGGGAGGCGCAGGTGCGGGGGGCGCGGGCGGCGGCGGCGCGGGCTGCGGCTGCGCCGTCTGGGGCGGCGGCGGCAATTGCGACGGATAGTCGGGCGGGATTTCGGTCAGGCCGGACTGTTGTGCGTAAGCCGCAGCAGTGTGAAAGAGGAGAACGGTTAGTCCTGACAGCAGCCGCTTCATGATGCTTTTCCCCTTGGTGAAAACTCGAACCAACCTCTTCGATAGTGCAAGAGTTGCAAGAGGAGCGCCAGCAACGAAGACCACACTTCCATCCGACCGCGCGGCTGTCGTGACGCCTTCCGGCGCGACGGTCCTCCGCACCGTGAGGGCCTCGCACGCACTGCATCGGAGGGTGAGACGGAAAGTGTAAGACGGTGTGAAAGGAGCGCCACGCCCACGGCTGAGCTGTCGAACAAGACTAGTGCACCGATGGGGGCTCCGACGGCGGAGCCGTCTTCGCCCCACGCGCTAGCCCGTGATTCTCGTGGTTTGCCCGTGCCGGCGGCGTGGCCACCAGGGGGGATTGGATGATATTAGTTGAGATCGTTCATGAACCAGCCGGCGGATGGTGGAGGCTCTGATACGCTGCGCCCGGGCACGATCCTCGGTCGCTACGAGATCCGCCGTCTTCTGGGCCAAGGCGGCATGGGCTGCGTCTACGAGGCGGTGCACACGGATCTGAAGAAGCGCGTCGCCATCAAGACGCTGTTGCCGGCGCTGGCCTCGAACAGCGACGCGCGGCAAAGGTTCTTGCGCGAAGGAGAAGCCGCCTCGCGGATCCGGCACCCCCATGTGGTGGACGTCACCGACCTCGGCTCCGAGGGATCGGTGATCTACCTGGTGATGGAGTACCTCGAGGGAGAAGATCTCTCGCGCCTGCTCGCGCGCCAGGGGTTCCTGTCGGCATCGGAGGCAGCCGACATCATGCTGCCGGTGGCGGCCGCGATCGCGACCGCGCACGAAAAGGGCGTCATCCACCGCGATCTCAAGCCCGAGAACATTTTTCTCGCGCGCACCGCCTACGGCGCGGTTCAGCCGAAGGTGCTCGATTTCGGCATCTCGAAGGTGCTGGGCGATTCGCGCGCGCGCGCGCTGACCGGCACGGCGGCGACGATGGGCACGATGCACTACCTGCCGCCGGAGCAGCTGCGCCACGCCCGCGAGGCCGACGCCCGCAGCGATCAGTACGGCCTGGGCACGATCCTCTACGAGTGCGTCACCGGCCGCCGCGCGTTCGAAGAAGAGAGCTTCTACATCCTGCTCAAGAAGATTGCCGAGGGTGAGTACCTGCGCCCGTCGTTGCAGCGCCCCGGCGTCTCCGATCGCATCGAGGCGATCATCATGCGCGCGATGAGCCTCGAGCCGCTCGATCGGTTCGCGTCGGTCAAGGAGCTCGGCGCGGCGTTGCTGGAGCTGGCCAGCGAAACGACGCGTGTGCTCTGGGCGCCATTCTTCGGCGCGCCGCCGGTGATGGAGGCGTACACGCCGGCACACACCGCGCCGATGTCCACCCTGGCGGTGCCGGCGAATCCTGCATCGGCGAGCGCGAGCTTCGCAGCGCCGGCACGGCCCAAATCGGGGTCGGAATCGACGCGGCTGGCGACCGACCGACCGCGCGTCGCGACGCTGATCGAGCCCAAGTCAGAGCCCAAGTCGCCGAGCTCCGAGACCATGGAGCTGCCGGAGTTGCCGGCGACGACGCGCAAGCCATCGAGCACGACCTTGCGCAGCGCGACCGGTGAGCGCCCGCTGCCGCGCCGCGGGTCGGGCCGGTGGCGCGCACCGGCGGCGGTCGCCGGCGTCGCGCTGGTAGCGGCCGTGGCGGCGCTGGTGGCGTTGCGCGGAAAAGGCGACGATCGGCGCGTCGAGCCCGAGCAGACCAGCTTCGAGACCGCGCCCGCCACTCGCCCCGTGTCGGCGTCGCCGGGCGAAGAGAAGCTGGCGCCGCCGATCCCCGCGCGAGCAAGCGACCCCGAACCCGGCGCCGCGCCGAGGCCGGTGACGGCGACGGCGACGGCGACGGCGACGGCGACGTCACCGAAACCGTCGCATGAGAAGCCGGCAGCCGGGGCCGACCCGAAGGACATACCGGCGATCGACAAGGCCGCCGACGGCACCGCCCGTCACAAGAAGAAAGGTCCTCGAAAGGCGGGCGCGGGCAAAGGTGCACGGACCAATCCGGCGTCGCTCCCGACCGATTCGACCGATTCGACCGATTCGCCGTCAGTGACGCCGAGCAAGACCGCCAACGACGCGCCAGTCATCCAGCCCTAGCGGCAACGCGGGTCGGTTATACGCCAAGACGCCAGGACGCCACGGTCCGGATCCTGAGATCCGGCCCTTGGCGTCTCTGGCGTCATGGCGTTTTTTCTTGTCCGGATCCGGGTGCGGGCGGTGCGGGCGGTGCCGAAGGCGCTGGAGACGCGAGCGGGCCGGCCGGCGCGGCGACGGGACGGGGGGCTGGGCTGGCGATGCGACCGAGCGCGGTCCGGCGCAGGACGATCGGCAGCGTCCGCCCCTCGGTGATCAGCTCCATGTGTCCGTACTGGGAGCGCAGGCAGAGCAACCGCGCGGTTCGCTCGGCGCGCGAGAAGTCGTCGAACGACTCCGGGATGCGCCCGACGGTCAGGGCGCGCGGAAACGCGCGCACGAACGGATCGGCCCAGCGGGCCGTCCCCTTCACCACCAGCGTCATCTTGTGCCCGCGGTCGCGGTCGAGCCAGGCGCGGAACGCCCCTTCGTCGCCGTAAAGCGCGTCGATCAGGATCAGGTGGCGCAGCGCCGGATCATCCAGCCACGCGGCCAGCGTCCGGTAGGCGCCCGAGTGTCCTGCGGCGACCAGCGGGCCCGGCGGACGCCGCAGCCGCGCGCGGCCCAGCGCGGTGACGATCAACGACTCGAGATCGCTCCAGGGCGGCGGCTCGTCCGCGGCCGCCGGCGCCTCGGGCGCGATGAACAGCGCGTTGGCGCCGCTGGCGGCAAACTGCGCCGCCAGACCGTGCTCGCGCCAGGCCTGGTCGACGCCGGTGTACAGCCCGTGCACGTAGATCACCAGCCCGGCGGTGCGCCGATCGTAGCCGGCGGGACGGAACAGATGAACCGGCCCGTGCGCGGTCTGGACGCGAATGTGCGTCCCGCCGGCCTCGCTGGTGGTCTGGAACCCGGTGCGCGAGGCGACGCCGGCCAGCAGCGCCAGCAGCACGGTCAATCCGATGCTGCTGACGCCGCTCACTTGGCCGGGCGGCGGGTGATCAGCAGATGCGCATTGCCGTCGATGTCGGGATAGCCAAAGCGAAACGACATCGACTCGGTGCTGCTGGCCCACAGCTTCTGAAAGGCGTCGCTCTGCTTCTGCGTCGTCTTGAGAAAGGTCCCCTCGAAGCGACCGTAAGGGATCTGCTCGAAGCCGGCGGCGCTCGCGTTCTCGGGCGGGATGCCGGTGCTGTCGGAGATCATCCAGGCCATGTGCTCCAGCAGGTAGGTGCGGATCTGAGAGAAGGTTTTCCACCAGAGCAGGTAACTGGCCGCCTTGGTGATCGCCGTGACCGTCCCCTGCGCCTCGAGGTAATGCAACACCCCTGGCTCGGCCGTGAGGTGGATGTCGTCGAGGTTGGTGGAGAAATGGCGGAAGACGCGCGTCGCGCCGCCGCCGCGCGGGCGAAACTGGATCTCGAGATTGGCGAACAGCTGCTTGCGCGCCGCCGGTGTCCCCGGTGGCGCCGTCCCCGTCGGGGCCGTGCCCGTGGGGGCCGTCTCCGTCGCCGCCATCCCCGTCGTCGTCGTTGCCGTCGTTGCCGTCCCCGTCGTTGGCGGCGCGGCCGGCGCTGCGGCCGCGGCCGTCCCGGTCGTCCGCGGCGACGGGCGGGCGGCGTCGTCGAGATCGGCTTGAGTGAGGTAGTGCAGCGCGCCGTCCGGCTCGACCCGGAAGTAGCGCACCGACACCGGCTCGAGATCGTTCATCGAGAGCGCGATCAGCGCCAGCGACAGCTCGCCGGGAAACTTGGCCTTGGCCATCTTGCTCATCGTGCTGGTCTTCGAGTGCGCGACCGCGAACAACCGCCTCGTCATGTCGCGCACATCGGCGAGCGCGCCGTCGAGATCCTCCGCGGCGATGGTGTCGACGGCGCGCACGTCGCCCGACGGCTCGAGCGACAGGGTGTTGATCTCGGTGGCGTGCGGGAAGGTCAGGAGCGCGGTCAGCAGATCGCCGCCGCCGAACGGGTAGACGACCCGGGTCGGCAGATCGGTCGGCACGACCTTCTCCAGGAAAGGCTGGGCCCGCTCGAGCCAGCTGTGATGCCACCACCTCTGCAGCATCGCCAGCTGGCGGCAATGCGCGCCCAGCACCTTGGCGTCGAAGCGCTTGGGCGAAACGGCGCCCGGCACACACGCGACCACGGCGGCGAGATCGCGCGCCTGCGGCGTGAAGTCGAGATCGGCCGCGCGCGCCGGCGTACTGACAAGCGCGCCGACGAGCACGCACACGAGCAGCCAAAGGCTCAGCATCCGCACGCGCCCCACTATACACCCGCGGCGCGGCTAAAATTTGCGGACCGGGGGTTCACCCGGCGTCGTGTCGGGTGGACCCTTGGGTGCCAGTCGGCGGACGCGCGACAGATCCATGTCGGGCTCGGTCACCTTGCGGATCATGACCGGCACGCGCGTGCCCGAACGCAGCACCCGCCGGTGGGGCGGCGCGCGTCCCGAATCGGACGGCGCGGTCGGGTCGAGCCGGCGCGAGAGGCGGCCCACGACCTCCACCACGTCGCCGGCGGCGATGTTGATCTCGGCGGCGCGCACCTCCCGGTCATCGAGGCGCAGCCGCGTGAGGAACGGATGATCGAGCTCGAGCAGCGTCGTGCTGCCGAACTGCATGCGCTGATCGGATGGGAAGCGATCCAGCAGCATGCCACCCGAGACTTCGATCCAAATCGGCTCGTCGGTGCCGTCGTCGAGCAGAAAATCGAACGCGACCTCGTGAAAGAAGTCGGAAGACAGCCAGGTCCCCTTGCGGAAGCGCGCCAGCGACCAGACCGCGGCGCGGCCCGCCAGCGCCGAGGCCGCGGTCCGGCGCGAGACCACGACGCCGCGCACGGCGACCGCCCGTCGATCGGCGACCGCCCGCAGCTCCGACACGTGGTAGCGCCGGTGGCGCGCGATCAGGCGATGCAGGCGGTTGGCGAGCCGCACGCCGAGGGGCCCCGACGCCGCCGAGAGCGCGGTCGCCGCCGCCGCCGCCGCGACCGCGACGCCGAACTCGTTGCCGGCCATCGCGAGCACGCCCCATGCCGCCAGACCGGCAGCCGCGGTGGTGGTGGCCGCGGTGGCGACGCGCACGCCACGCGGGAACGAGATCCAGCGCGCGAGCGGCCCGCCGGTACGGTTGAGGGCCGCCGGCTCGCCCTCGGCCATGGGTCCGCGGCGCGCGAAGAGGTCCAGAAACCGCGCGACGCCGCGATCGAGCTGCGTGCCGATCCACCCCACCGCGCCGTCCTGGCGGGGCGCCGAGCTCTGCACGTCGCGGGTGACGGTCGCGCCGTCCCACTCGGTGACCTCTTCGGTCTTGCCAACCACCAAGTCGCGATCGCTCATCGGCCTTCCTCAATTGTCACACGGCCGGGGGGCGCGTGCACCAGCTAAGGCCCGTTCACTTGGGAGGCCTCGGACCTCAGGGGTCTCGGACCTCGGACCTCTGGGCTCGGGCCACGGGCCTCCCGCGAGTCGAGAGAAGTCAGGTGCGCCTACCGGATCCTGATCCCACGAACGTAGCCGACCTTCACTCATGCAAGACTTGCCCGGAAGTCCGAGGCCCGAGGTCCGAGGCCCGAGGTCCGAGGCCCATGACGACGACGATGTTCGCAGCCACCGGAGGTTTCCAGGTAGAATGATGTGGGCTTCATGTCGGATCCCGATCTCGCGAGCAGGCATATCGGCGTCCTGCGGAACGCCGCGCGCGGTGGACAGGAGCGTTTCCTGGTCGCACTGCCCGACTCGACCGAGCGCCAGCGGATCACCTCGACGCTGACCAACGAGGGATTCGTGGTCGAGGTCGAGTCGAATACCGACGCGCTGGCCCGGCTGGCCGACGAGTCATTCGACCTGGCGTTCATCACGCTCGACGACGACGGGACCGGCGACCCGCTGGCGGCGTCACGCGAGCTGCGCCCCTTCACCGATCTCGTGCTGATCACCGAGAGTGATCCCGACCGCTGCGGCGCCGCCTTCGGCCGCGAGGTCGCCGCGGTGCTGCCGCGCGCCCTGCCCGAGGTCGACGCGCTCCTGCGCGCACACGTCAAGCGCCTGGCCGGATTCCGGCGCTCGCGCACGCGCGGCCTGCTGGTGATGAACGCCTTCGCCGGCGTTCGCGCGGAGCTGCAGGAAGAGGCCGCCGACCTGACGGCGGCGATCGACCTCATGGTGGCGGAGGCCAAGGCCGAGCCGACCATCCTGGTGCTCGGGGATCCGGAGCTCGTCCGCGCCGCCGGGCCGCTGCCGGCGGCCATTGCTCCGCCGGACGCGGTCGTGGTCGGCCTGGGTGCCGACGAGAGCCTCGACGCGCGCCTGGCTGAGGCGCGCGCGCGCGCGCCCGGCGCGGCGGTGATCATCGTCGACGGCCGGCCCGGGACCGAGCGGCTGCGCACCGCGATCTATGGCGGCGTGCGCGCCTACCTGCCGCGCACCGCGGAAGCGATGTCGATTCTGGGCCGAGTCGCGGCGTCGGCCGCGCTGCGCCGGCGCCATGAGGCGCTGGGGATCCGCATGGTCGAGACCCTGGCCGGCTTCGGGATCCTCAACGTCGACGATCGCACGCGGCCGCCGCCGACGCTGCACGAGGACGTCGACCTGCGCCTGATCGCGGCCACGACGATCCCGCGCTCGCGCACGCCGGTGATCCCGACCGGCCACGAGGTGCTGGTGGTCGACGACGAGGCGGTGGTGCTGACCGTGCTGCGCGAGGCGCTGCGCCGCGGGGGCTACCGCGTGACGACCGCCGCCTCGGCCGAGGAGGCGATCGACCTCATGCAGAGGCGGCGCTTCGATCTCGTGCTCACCGACAAGAACCTGCCGGGCGCGTCGGGGCTCGACGTGCTGCGCGCCGCGCGCACCGTGACGCCGTCGCCGGCGATCGTGCTCATCACCGGCTACAGCTCCTACGACTCGGCGCTCGAGGCGCTGGACATCGGCGCCCACGACTACATCGAGAAGCCGATCCACGACGTCGAGGATCTGCGCTTTCGGATAAGGCGCGCGCTCTCGCGGCGCGACGAACAGCTGGCGCGCCCGCGGCTGGCGACGACCGGCGGGCGCTCCGGGCGCGTGCTGCTGGTCGAGGTCGAGGGGGCGCGGCGCCAGCTGATCGCCGACTACCTCGGCAAGGCGTATCACGTCACCTCGGCGCGCGACGGCGACGAGGCGCTCGCGCTCATCAAGCACGAGCACTACGATCTGGTCCTGGCCGATCGCCACCTGCCGGGCGTCTCGGGGCTGCGGGTGATCGAGCACGCGCAGCGGCTGCTCCCGCACTGCGCGTCCGTGCTTTACACCGCCTACCCTTCGTACGAATCGGTCAAGGAGGCGTTCGCGACCGGCGTCGACGCGTTCATGGTGCGCCCGAGCGAGGACCTGAAAAAATTGGCCGAGAAGGTCGCGGAAGCGCTCAGCGGTCGGGGCGGAATCCTGTTAGGGTAACCGCACGCGCAAACGTCGCGACGGACGCCCCAACATGCGAATCGCCTTCACCCACAACCTGCGCCTGACCGACAGCGAAGAAGAGGCCGAGTTCGACTCGGCCGAGACCGTCGACTCGATCGCCGAGGGGCTGCGCGCCGGCGGCCACGAGGTCGAGACGATCGAGGTCACCGGCCCGGCGTCGCGCCTGGCGGCGCGCATCGAATCGTATGGGCCCGATCTGATCTTCAACACCGCCGAGGGGCGGCGCGGGCGCGCGCGCGAGGCGTTCTACCCGGCGCTGTTCGAGGAGCTCGGCTTCCCGTACACCGGCTCGGACGCCTACGTCCTGACGGTGACGCTGGACAAGTGGCTGACCAAGCTGGTGCTGGGCGCGCAGGGCATCGACACGCCGCGCGGGCGGCTGGTGACGGCCGACGATCTGCGGCGCATGAAGGATCCCGGAACGCTGGGGCTGGCGCTGCCGGTGATCGTCAAGCCGAACTACGAGGGGTCGTCGAAGGGGATCGGCGACGACGCCGTCGTGCGCGAGGCCAAGACGCTGGCCGAGCTGCTGCCGCGCGCGCTGCGCTCGTACCCGAACGGCGTGCTGGTCGAGGAGTTCATCGCCGGCACCGACGTCACCGTCCCCTTCCTCGAAGGGCGCGGCGACGAGGGGGTCCTGTTGCCGGTCGACTACCTGGTCGAGCCGACGGCGCGCAGCCGGTTCAACCTGTACGACTATCGCTTGAAGTCGGCGGAGTCGAGCAAGGTGTAGGTGCGCTGCCCGCCCGATCTGCCGCGCGACGTGGTCTCGCGGCTGCGCGCGATCTCGAAGACGGCGGCGCGCGCGCTGGGCATCCGCGATCTCGGGCGCATCGACTTTCGCCTGGGCGAGGACGGACGGATCTATTTGCTGGAGGTCAACGCCCTGCCCTCGCTCGAGCGCGGCGCCAGCACCTTCGCCGCGGCGGCGCGCGAGGGGCTCGACTACGCCGAGGCGCTGGGCACGATCGTCGCCAGCGCGGCCCGCCGCCAGGGGCTGGTGATCAAGCCCGGCGCGAAGCGGCGGCGCCCGGCCGATCCGCTGCGCATCGGCTTCACCTTCAACGTCAAGCGGGTCGACTCGAAGAGCGGCAACGACGCCGAGGCGGAGTACGACGCGCCCGAGACCATCGACGCCATCCGCGACGCGCTCGAGAGCTACGGCCACCAGGTGCTATCCGTTCGAGGCCACGGCCGAGCTGCCGCGGCAGCTGATGGAGACGCCGGTCGATCTGGTGTTCAACATCGCCGAGGGGGTCGAGGGCCGCAACCGCGAGGCGGCGGTGCCGGCGCTGTGCGAGCTGCTCGGGATCCCCTACACCGGGTCCGACGCCGCGACGCTGTCGATCGCGCTCGACAAGGCGCTGTCGAAGCGCGTGCTCATGCAGCACGGCATCCTCACCGCCGAGTTCCAGCTGATGGAGACCGGGCGCGAACGGCTGTCACCCAAGCTGAAGTTCCCGCTGATCATCAAACCGAACCAGGAAGGCTCGTCGAAGGGGGTCAGCGCGTCGGCGTCGGTCGTCGACGACGACGCCGCCCTGCGCAACGTCGTGCGCGAGCTGATCGAGCGCTACCGCCAGCCGGCGCTGATCGAGGTCTACATCCCGGGACGCGAGTTCACCGTCGGGCTGCTCGGCGACCGGCGCCCGCGCGTGCTGCCGCCGATGGAGATCCTGTTCAAGGACAAGAGCAATCTGCGCCCGGTCTACGACTTTCAGATCAAGCAGGAGTGGGAAAAGCACGTGAGCTATCAGTGCCCGGCGGATCTGTCGCCGGCGGAGCTGAAGGGGATCGAGCGGGTCGCGCGCGAGACCTTCGCGGCGCTCGACTGCCGCGACGTCTCGCGCGTCGACCTGCGCATGACCCCGAGAGGGGAGCTGTTACGTCATCGAGGTCAACCCGCTGCCGGGGCTGACGCCGGGGTATTCGGACCTGTGCCTGATCGCCAACGCCGCCGGAATCGACTACCGCACGCTGATCGGCGAGATTCTCGAGGGCGGCCTCAAGCGGCTGCGCGAGAAGCGGCGCGAGGCCCGGGCGTCGTTGATGACCTCTGCCAGCCCGCCCGCCAGCGCCGCGGCGCTCGCCAACGGCAACGGCAACGGCAACTCGAACGGCAACGGTAACGGCAACGGCACGTCGAACGGCAACGGCAACGGCGGGACGCCGGCGCCCACGCCGACAGTAACCGCCAGCGCCAGCGTCAGCGTCAGCGGCCCGGCTGCCGCCGCAGCGCCCCTGATCCCTCCGGTGGAATGAGAGCTCGACTTCGCGATCTCGGTTTCGGGCTCGGACGTTTCCCGGTCGGGACCTGGAACGCGATCACCGACGTCGGCGGCGTGCGCGTCGGCCACACGACGATCGTTCAGGGCGAGGGAAAGCTCGACGTCGGCAAGGGCCCGGTGCGCACCGGCGTGACCGCGATCCTCCCCCACCCCGACGTCTTCTCCGACCGCGTGCTCGCCGGCAGCTTCGTGCTCAACGGCGCGGGCGAGGTGTCGGGGCTGACCCAGGTGGTCGAGTGGGGGCTGCTCGAGACGCCGATCCTGCTCACCAACACCATGGCGGTCGGCAAGGTGTCGGACGCGGCGGTCAAGTGGATGACCAAGCGCTTCCCCAAGATCGGCACCGACGAGGACGTCGTGATCCCGCTGGTCGGCGAGTGCGACGACTCGTGGCTCAACGACGCCGTCGGGCGCCACGTGCGCTCCGAGCACGTCTACCGCGCCATCGAGCAGGCGACCTCGGGCCGCGTCGCCGAGGGGTCGGTCGGCGCCGGCACCGGCCTCATCACCTGTGACTTCAAGGCCGGCATCGGCACCAGCTCGCGCCGCGTCCCGTCCGAGATCGGCGAGTACACGCTGGGCGTTCTGGTGCAGTCGAACTTCGGCGTCATGCGCTCGCTGCGCGTCAACGGCGCGCCGGTGGGTGAGGTGCTGGAGGAAGAGTTCAGCCTCGAACGCCGGGTCCACAACGCCGGCTCGATCATCACCGTGATCGCCACCGACGCGCCGCTGCTGTCGTCGCAGCTGGTGCGCCTGTGCAAGCGCGCGGCGCTGGGGATCGGGCGCATCGGCTCGTTCGCGGCGCACGGCTCGGGCGAGATCCTGGTCGGCTTCTCGACCGCCAACAAGGTGCCGCGCGAGTCGACCCACATGACGGCCAAGCTCGAGGTGCTGCTCGACAGCGCCTGCGACAACCTCTACGAGGCGGTCGTCGAGTGCACCGAGGAGGCGATCGTGAACTCCCTGTGCATGGCGGGCGAGATGCGCGGCCAGTCCGACCACGTCGCGCCCGCATTGCCGCTCGATCGATTGTCGGAGATCCTGGGGCGGTACCGCGACGCCTTTAGCCTCAAACCGCCGGCGCCCCCCGCCGTCCGCTGAACGCCCATGCGTATCTGCTTCGTCGTCGCCGACGTCAAGGACCAGCAGCCGACGTACACCGGGATCTACCTCGCGCTCGCGGCGCACCGGCGCGGGCACGACGTGCGTTTCGCCTCGGTCGAGAACCTGTCCTTCCTCGACGACAACAACGTGCTGGCGACCACCACGCGCGTGCGCGCCGGCGACTACCAGACGCCCGATGACTACGCGCGCGCGCTGGCCTCCGACGACGCCGTCAACGAGGAGGACACGCTGGGCAGCTTCGACGTCGTGCTGCTGCGCTACAACCCGGTGCGCGAGAGCGCGGGCCGCCCGGCCGCGCCGCTCATCGACTTCGGCTGGCGGCTGCGCCTGGCCGGCACGCTGGTGGTCAACGACCCCGAGGGGCTGCGTCGCGCCGGCAGCCGGATGTACCTGGCCGACTTCCCCGCCGACGTGCGCACGAAGACGCTGGTGTCGCGCTCGAAGAAGCGACTCAAGGAGTTCCTGCGCGCGCTCGACGGGCCGGCGGTGCTCAAGCCGCTGTCACCGCGCGGCGGTGAGAACGTCTTCTACCTGCGCCGGCGGCAGGTCTCGAACCTGAACCAGATGATCACCGCCGTCACCAAGGACGGCTACGCGATCGCGCAAGAATATCTGCCCGAGATCGAGCAGGGGGAGAAGCGGCTGTTGCTGCTCAACGCCGAGCCGATCCGCGCCGGCAAGCGGGTCGCGATCTACCGGCGCCGGCCGCTGGTCGGCAAGAACGGCGGGCCGCCGCCCGAGAACCGCGCCACGCGCAGCGCCTGCGAGCTCGGCCCGGTCGAGGCGCGCATCTGCGACATCCTGCGCCCCAAGCTGCTGGCGGACGGCCTGTACTTCGTCGGCGTCGACATCGTGGGCGACCAGATCCTCGAGCTCAACGTCTTCACGCCGGGCGGTATCCATTCGATCCACGAGCTCTACGGCGTCGACATCGCCGACATCGTCATCCGTGATCTCGAACGCCGCGTCCACCTGCGCGCCGCGTACCGCACGACGTTCGATCCCGAAGCCGCCGACGTCGTCTGACCCGTAAGCCGGCTCACCGTCGCCCTTCCCCGGAACAACGGAAGGGAGATAGACTCGCTGGAATATGCCGGGCGAGGGAGGAGCAAGTGGCAGCCGGGCGGGGTACGAGACGGCTCGCCTCGAGCTCGCACGCCTTCGCCTCGCGGGGAATGACGCTCGGGCGGCGGCGATGCGGCAGCTCACCCAGACCAGCGCCCGCGCCCTCGGGGTGGAGCGGGTTGGAATCTGGGCGTTCAAGGGCACGGGGGGAAGGCTGAGGGGCGTCTGCCAGTTCGAGCTGTCGTCCGGCACCTTCCCGGCGAAGGCGCTGCCGGACGGCCTCGACCTGCCGATCTTGCTGGCCGAGCTCTCCGAGCGTCGGGTGGTAGCGGTCGCCGAAGCGCGCACCGATCGGCGCACGAGCGAGATCGCCACCGGCTATCTCGACGTCTACGGCATCGAATCGTTGATGGCGGTCCCGGTCATCCGCGACGGGAACGTCGTGGGCGTCATCAGCTGCGAGCAGGTCGGCTCGGTGCGGATCTGGTCGCAAGCGGACCGCGACTTCGGGGCCTGCGCCGCCGACATGGCGGCGCTGTTCCTGGAGCAAGCCGACAAGCTGGACATCGAGGCTTCGCTGCGCGCGCGGCGCGAGGCGGAGCTGGCCGACGACCGCATGGTGGCCCTCGGGCGGCTCGCGCGCTCGGTCGCTCACGACGTCAACAACGTGCTGGGCGCGCTCGACCTGCTGGGCGTCGCGCTGGAAAGCGATCCCCGCGCCGACGTCGCCGGCCATGGCGGAGAGGTGCGCCGGACCGTCGAGTTCGGCTCCCGCCTGGTCGAACAGCTCCTGCTCTTCGGCCTGGAGTCGGCGCCGCGCCGAGGGACGGTCAATCTCGTGTGGCTCCTGCAAGGGATCGAACCGATGCTGAGCCGGCTCGCGCGCGCCGCGCGCCTGGAGCTGAAGATCTCCGTCCCGGACGCGCCGGTTTCGGTCGAAGCCTCGGAGATGAAGCAGGTCGTGTTGAATCTCTGCATCAACGCTGCCGAAGCGGTCCCCCCGGGGGGCTTCATCCGCGTCGAGCTGCGCGAGCCGCTGGTCGACGAGCCGATCAGCCCCACGGCCGTGGTGCTGGCGGTCGTCGACGACGGTTGCGGCATGGATGCGGAGACCCAGGCGCATATCTTCGAACCCTACTTCTCAGGCAAGAGCGCCGGTCACGGGATCGGGCTCTCGACGGTCTACGGAATCGTCAAGCGCGCCGGAGGGACAATCCTGGTCGACAGCAGCGTCGGCGCGGGAACGACCTTCCGGATTGCCCTGCCCCGCGCCAGCGGGCTGACATCGATCCGCGAGCCTTGACGACGACGGCGGGAATCAAAGAGCCGTGTCGGGCGTGAGTCGGGATCCCTCCAATATCCTGCCCGCGCGGGCGTGGGATTCGCACGTCTGGTCGGTCGCGCCGCGCAGATCGCGGCTGAAGACCGCGCTGTGGGGGGGCGCGGTCTTCGTGCTGCTCGCGGCGAGCGGCGTCTGGGTCGAGGCCGTCCTCAAGAGCCATGTCGAGCGCCGCATCGGCGACGACATCAAGGCGGTGCTCGACACCTCCGTCAACGGCGTGGGGGTCTTCCTGGAGGACGCGGAGCGCCTGGCGACGCTGGTGACCGAGGCGCCGGAGGTTCGCGCGGCCGCCGCCAGCGGCCCGCTGGCCAGCGCGCTCGCGCCATTTCTGCGTGCGGGGCATCTGAAGGGCTACCTGGTCACCGATGCGCGGGGCGTCGTGCTGGAGTCGAGCCCTGGCTTCGCGGCGGTCGGACAGACCCTGCCCGCCGAGGCGCTCGGCTCGGCAACCGCCATTCGGCCGGGCGCGGCCCACGCGGGACTCCCCTTTCGCGGCGCGGACGGCGTCGTGCGGTTGCTGGTCGGCGCATCGATGCCGGGCACCGACCGGGTCGTTGGCCTCGGGATCGACCCGGCCGGCCTATCCTCGTCGTTGCTGATCGCGCGCCCCGGGCGAACCGGCGAGACCTATGCGTTCGATCGGCAGGGGCGCATGATCTCGAGCAGCCGGTTTCCGCAGCACCTGCGCCGCGCCGGGCTGCTGGGACCCGACGAGAGCGACTCGGCGCTGCGGGTCGAGATCCGCGATCCCGGCGGAGACCTGACCACCGGCGTTCGCGCCGATACGCAACGTCGCGATCAACCCCTGACCTGGGGCGCCGCCGAGGCGATCGCGGGCCGCCCGGGCATCGCGGTGACGCCTTACCGCGACTATCGTGGCGTGCCGGTCGTCGGCGCCTGGACCTGGATCGCCGCCCGCGACTTCGGCGTCCTGTCCGAGGTCGATGCAGCCGAGGCTTTCGAGCCGCTGCGCGCGCTGCGCCGGGTCTTCGGGGTGCTGCTGGCGGTGATGGCGGTGATCGGCGCCGGCGCGGTGGTCTCCGCCCGACTCGTCGATCGGGCGCGCCGGCGCGCGGCGATCGCCGAAGGGCAGGTGCGCCGGCTCGGTGAGTACGTCATCGAGCGCAGGCTCGGTGGTGGCGCGATGGGAGAGGTTTACCTCGCGCGCCACAATCTCCTGCGCCGGCCGACGGCGTTGAAGCTCTTGCATCCGCACAACACCGATCGTGTGGCGCTGGAGCGCTTCGAGCGCGAGGTGAAGGTGACCGCGCTGCTGACCCACCCGAACACGATCGCGATCTACGACTACGGCAGCAGCCAGGGGGGATCGTTCTACTACGCGATGGAGTACCTCGAGGGGATCGACCTCGAGCGGTTCGTTCTCCGCTTCGGTCCCTGTCCCGACACGCGTGTGCTCCATTTCCTGCGCCAGATCTACGGCTCGCTCGCCGAGGCGCACGACCGCGGACTGGTTCACCGGGACATCAAGCCGGCGAATATCTTTCTCTGTCGCCGCGGGGGCGTGCCGGATCTCATCAAGGTGCTCGACTTTGGTCTGGCAAAGATCGCCGGCGGGCACAGCGTGACTCGCCACGATGTCGTGGTGGGAACGCCCGAGAACATGGCGCCCGAGCTGTTCGAGTCGAGCGAGAAAGCGTCGGCGCGCAGTGACATCTACGCGGTCGGCTGCGTCGCCTATTACCTGCTGACGGGTCAGCCGATCTTCGAGGGCAGCTCGGTGGCGGAGCTGTGCAACGCCCACCTGTCGAAGGCGCCGGTGCCCCCTTCGCAGCGACTCGGGCGGACCGTCGACAGCGTGCTCGAACGCGTCCTGCTGGCGAGCGTCGCCAAGGATCCGCGACAGCGGCCCCAGTCGGCGCGCGAGATTCTCGACCTGTTCGAACGGTCCTCTCCCGTCGCGCGCGGTTGGACCGCCGCCGACGCGGCGGCGTTCTGGGCCGAGCACGGTGAACAGATGGTGAAGGGCGAGCCACTCGCCTAAGCTCTCGTCGGGAGAGAGCAACGCGTGGCCGACATGGATCGTCAATCCGCGCCCCGGCCACGACGGGCCAGACGACGGGCCATCTGGTTCGGGATGGCGCTCGCCCTGATCACCGTCGCCGCTTTGAGCTGGCTTCACGGCCGCACCGATCGTCGAGCAGACGATCGGCCACGAGAGGACGACCAGAGGCAACCCGCCGCAGACCCGGCGGCCTCACCCGCACCCGCCGCACGGCTCGCCGCCGGCGACGACGGCGTGGGCCCACCGGCTCCCGTGCGCGCGGCCACGCCTCGAGCCGAGGCGCCCGCACCAGCGGCGCGCGTCGACGCCGACCGGGCGCCCAGCGAAGCGCAGATGACGGGTCGTGCCCGCGAAACGATGCGCACCGACCCCGATGGGGCGCTGGCGTGGCTCGACGCCGCCGACCGCACCCACCCCGACGGGCCGCTCGCCGAGGAGCGCGCCGCGCTGCGGGTCGACGCGCTGGTCTTCGCGCAGCGCATCGGCCTGGCGCGCGACGCCGCAGAGCAATTTCTGGCCCGCTATCCGCGCAGCGCGCAGGCGCAGCGCATCCAGATGCTCACCGGCGTGCACCCGCACCCCGAAGAACCGACCGACTGACCGGTTTCGGTGGTCGAATGCGACTATGAGTCGTTGGCGCGAGCCTCGATCGGGACTGGACACCACGAGCTCGCCGCAGGGATAAAAGGAACCTTCGAGGTCCTTTTCTTAGTAGAACCTTGAAGGTCCGCGGTTCGTCATCCCCTTCACAGAGGCCTGCACTAGGTTTGGCGACCGCACAGAACTTGGAGACGTTCAGTAAATGAAGCCTCGCTCATGGCTACCGATGGTTGTTTTTGCACTGGTCGGTGGCGTGTGCGGGGGCGTGTGCGGGGGCGCGTGCGGGGGATCGACGGCGGTTGAACCAGGCCCAGTCCGCGACGGCGTTGGCGGTCAGGCCGACGGCCCAGGCGGCGCGGCCGGCACCCCGGCCGGCGGCGGCCAAGGCGGGACCAGCGGCGGCACCACCGGCACCGGCGGAGCCGTGAACTGCGTCCCCCCGACCGCCGGGGTCAACGTCGCCGGCCAGACGGCGTTCCAGTATGGCATCAACTACGCTTGGGCCAGCTTCGGCAGCGACTTCGGGAACCGGACCCGCGGCGTCGCGGCCACGAAGGCGCAGCGACTGACCAGCCTCATGGACATGAAGGCGCACGGTGTCGACCTGGTGCGCTGGTGGGTCTTCCCCAATTTCCAGGGCGGCGGCGTCGTCTTCGACACCACGGGCGCACCGACTGGGCTCGGCGGGACGACCGCGGCCGACATCGCCGCCGCGCTCGACGACGCGGCCCAGGCCGGCGTTCACATCCAGTTCACGTTCTTCTCGTTCGACTCCTTCAAGACCCAGATCAACGCCACCACGGTGAACCCGCACAACCTGGCCACGCTGATCTCCAGCCCGACCATGCTGGCCGCGCTGGTCAACAACGTCGTTGTCCCCTTCGCCCAGCAGGTGAACCTCAGCCCCAACAAAGATCGGGTCGGCTCGTGGGACGTCGCGAACGAGCCGGAGTGGGCCATCGCCGCCAACCCCACCGACGGGGTCGACCCGCCGTTCACCCCGCAGACCACGGTGACCACCGTGAGCTACCCGGTCATGAAGACCTTCGTGCAGGCGGTGGTCGACGGGCTGCACGGCGTGAGCGACCGGCCGGTGACCGTCGGCGGAGCCGCGATCAAGTGGGCGAAGGCCTGGGCCGGTGTCGGCGACTTCTATACCTTCCACATGTACGACTGGGTGAACATGAGCTTCCCCTACGACCGGTCACTGGCGTCCTACGGCGTGACCGACAAGCCGGTCGTGCTCGGGGAATTCCCGATTCAGGGTTTGACCGGCGTCCCGTACCTGACCCTGGTCGCGAAGATCTACCAGCTCGGCTATGCGGGCGCCCTCGCCTGGGCGTACAACGACACCGTCAATTTCCCCTGGTCGCCCAACAACGCCAACGTGAAATTGTTCGCCGACCAGCACCCCTGTCTCCAGCTCCCCTGAGCGAAATCGCGCCGAATGTGATGTAATCGGGGCGCGTGAGCGATCCCGAACGTCCCACAGAGATCCCTCGTCTCCCGGGCACGCCGTCGCGCGTGCGCACCGAAGAGGTGTCGGTGCCGAACCCGGCGGCGCCGACCGGGCCGATCCTGACGCTGTCGCCCGAGGAGATCTCCCGCTTCTTCGTGCGCGCGCGGCGCGATCAGGACACCATGCGCTGGGACGTGCGGCTCGACGGCGCCCTGCGCGAGATCCTCGAGCGCGCCAACGAGTTCGTTCCGTCGGAGTCGGGCGGCATCCTGCTCGACGATCCGCGCGCGAAGCTGGCCGGCGCGCCGGCGCCGCGGCTGACCTTCATCGCCGCGTTCGGTCCCGGCCGCGAGGGGATGCTGGGCGTGCGCGTCCCCAGCGATCGCGGCTTCGCCGGTCAGATCTATCGCAGCGGCCAGCCGCTGCAGACCGACCACGTCGAGGCCGACGATCCGATCCGCGCGGTCGCGCCGCAGGGCTCGACCATCCGCACGCTGGTCGGCGTGCCGGTCATCGTCGGCGAGTCGATCTGCGGCGTGCTCGAGCTCAGCAACCGGCGCTCGGGCGGCGCGTACACGCCGCGCGACCGCGAGCTGCTGCGCATCTTCGCCGCCTATATGTCGTCGTCGATCCAGAACGCGCTCGACGCGATCCGCGCGCGCGCGCAGGCGCGCATCGACGATCTCACCGGGCTGTTCAACAGCCGCTACTTCCACACCCGGCTCGACGACGAGATCGCGCGCGCCGATCGCGACGGCACCGATCTGTCGCTGATGTTCATCGACCTCGACCACTTCAAGGAGGTCAACGATCGCTTCGGCCACCTGGCGGGCAGCTGGACGCTGCAAAAGGTCGCGCAGCTGCTGCAGGAGAACGCGCCCGCCGCCGCGGTGCTGGCGCGCTACGGCGGCGACGAGTTCGTCATCATCCTGCCGGGCGCCAACCTGCCGCGCGGGCTGTCGACGGCGGAGTCGATGCGGCACGCGATCGCCGAGGCGAGCTTCTTCGAGACCAACGCCACCGAGAGCACGCCCAACCCCACCCCGGCGGTGACCGCGTCGATCGGCGTCGCTTCCTACCGCGACCATCTGGCGCCGGGCGGCACGCAGCGCCGGCGCGAAAACATCTTTCTCAAGCTGGCCGACTCGGCGATGTACCGCGCCAAGGCCAACGGCCGCGACCGCGTGGAGACGGCCGAGCCCGAAGAGTAGCCCGAGGACCCGAGGCCCGAGGCCGAGGCCGAGGCCCGGAAGGCCGGCTGACGGCGCCGAGGCTACTCGTCGACGGGGACGCCGGCGCAGCGGCAGATCCGGTGCGCCAGCCACTTCGCGCTGACGTGATACTGGCCGGCGGCGACCAGCTTGCGCAGCGCCTCGACGCGGGCGGCCGAGTTCGGCACGTGGTCGGTCGGGGGTGCCGAGGGGTGGGACGCCGACCCGGAAAGCCGACGGGGGACGAGGTGTCTGCTGCGTATCTCTCATACCCACATCAATCGGCCGGTGTAAGAAAACCTTAAGAGAAAAATGTTCGAAGCCCGACCAGGGGCAAGAAAACTAGCTTAGGCCACGAGAATAACTAAGCTTTTGGCAGGACCGGGTCTGGGCTTCAGGCGGCCGCCTCCGCGACCAGCTCGCCCAGCGACTCGCGCAGGCGCTTGGTCGCCTCGCCGTGGATCTGGCAGACGCGCGACTCGGTGACGCCCAGGACGGTGCCGATCTCCTTGAGGTTCAGGTTGTCGCAGTAGTAGAGCGACAGCACCTGCTGCATCTTCTCGGGCAGGCCTTCGATGCCCGACACCAGGTGGGCCAGCATCTCGCGGCGCGACGCGATCTCGAACGGATCGGCGGCGGTGTGGTCGCCGGTGCGCTCGAGCAGATCGGGGCCGGCGTCGTCGATGCCGACCACCGACGAACCGGACAGCTTCTGCTGGCGCGCGTAGAGCTCGTCGACGCCGACGCCCGAGGCGGCGCGCGATCTCCTCCTGATCGGGCGTGCGGCCGAGCTGCGACTCCAGGCGGCGGGTGGCGTCGCGCAGCTCGTTCGACAGGCGGCGCATGTCGCGCGACAGCGTGTCGCGCGAGCGCAGGTCGTCGAGCATGGCGCCGCGGATGCGGAACTCGGCGAAGGCCTCGAAGCGATCGACGCGCTTCGGATCGAAGCGCTCGGCGGCCTCCATGAGGCCGATGACGCCCGACGAGATCAGGTCGTCGATCTCGACGTGGGCCGGCAAACGACGGGCGAGACGGCGGGCGACCTTCTCGATGTAAGGAAAGAACTTCGCGGCGTATTCGTTCCGGCGCGCGACCAGCTCTTTCTGCGACGGCTTCTTCGACTTGGCGGCGGTCTTCTTACGCTTCGTAGTCTGCATGGCGCGCTCTTAGAGCACTTGCCGTGCCACGTTCCTGGCGTGACCTGGCCCGCGAGGAATCAGCCCTTCGCGACGCCTGACACACGGCGACCGTCAGCCGAATGGCGGTCGCGCCGATCTGACGCCGTCAACCGAGTGACGGTCTCCGACTATTCGCCGGCGTTAAGCGACGTTTCTGCGACGGAGCTTCTCGACCAAGGTCGTGCGATTCAGCCCAAGTAGTTCGGCTGCGCGGTTCTTGTTGCCGCCGGTGCGCTCCAGCGCCTGGCCGATCAGCTTCTCTTCCAGCTGCGCCAGCAGCGTGCGCAGGTCGACGCCGCTCGCCGGCAGCTCCAACGTCCCTGACTCCAGATCGATCACGCTGGTGCGCAGCGACGCGGGAAGGTCCTCGATCATCACCATCCGCCCGCCGGCGACGACCACCAGCCGCTCGATCAGGTTCTCGAGCTCGCGCACGTTGCCCGGCCAGTCGTACGAGCAGAGCCGTTGCATGACGTCGAGCGCGAAGCCGCTCACCGAGCGGCCTTCACGCGCGTTGACCTCGCCGCGGAAGTGCTCGGCCAGCGCCGGGATGTCCTGGCGCCGCTCGCGCAGCGGCGGGATCTCGATGGGAATCACGTCCAGCCGGTAGAACAGGTCCTCGCGGAAGGTGCCGTCCTGCACCATCGCCTCGAGGTTGCGGTGGGTGGCGGCGACGACCCGCACGTCGACCGGGATGTTCTCCGACGCGCCGACCGGCGTCACCACGCGCTCCTGCAGCACGCGCAGCAGCTTGGCCTGCAGCGAGCGCGGCATGTCGCCGATCTCGTCGAAGAACAGCGTGCCGCGATTGGCGGACGACCAGGCGGCCGGTGCGCGGCTTGTCGGCGCCGGTGAACGCGCCGCGTACATGCCCGAACAGCTCGGACTCGGCCAGCGCCTCGGGGATGGCCGCCATGTTGACCACGACGAACGGCGCCGCCGCGACGGTGGCTGGCGCCGTGGAGCAGGCGCGCGATCACCTCTTTGCCGGTGCCGGTCTCGCCCCGGATCAGCACGCTGGCGTCGGTGGTCGCCACCTGGTCGACCCGCTCGAGCACCTGCTTCATCGCCGGGTGATCGCCGATGACCGCGACGCCGGGGGTCTGACGCGGGCGCCAGACGCCGGTCGTCTCGGGGCTGGCCAGCTGGCGCACCATCGCCTGCTCGAGCACCGAGATGTGGAAGGGCTTGGCGATGACGTCGGCGGCGCCGGCGCGCAGCGCCTCGACGGCGTCGGCCACCGTGCCCTGGTCGCTGAGCACGATCGTGGCGACGGGCGGGCGGCAGGCGCGCGCCTGCTTGAGCACCGCGAGCCCGTCGGCGCCGGGCAGATGCATATCGGTCGACGCACAGCTCGAAGGCACCGTCGCGCAGCCGCGCGATCGCCTCGTCGCCGTTGGCGACGGCGACCGCCTCGTAGCCGAGCGTCTTGATCAGCCGAACGAGGCCCGCGTGAATCGAGGGATCGTCGTCGACCAGTAGAATGCCTCTTCTCCATGAACTGTCATGGTTCATCGGCCTGTCAGCGACGGTGCTTGAGAAAATCGGCTGTTGTGCCTTCCACAACAATCGTTCACGAAAGGCCGAGAAATCAGGTCAATTTCGTGACGGACGGCGATTATCGGGGCGCGATCAGGCCGCGTTTCTCGAGAATTCCGGTCAAAACCGGCGCGATCTGGTCGCGCAGCGTCGCGTTCGCGAAGCCGAGCCAGGCGACCTCGGTGAACACGTCGAGGGGCGCGTCGACAGGGCCGCCGCGCTCATCGGTGACCACGACGCCGGCCTCGCGCGCGATGAGCTCGGTGCACAGATCGTAGGGGTGGCAGCACATGCCGGCCGACTGGCCGCGCCGTCGCATCGCCGCATCGACGATCGGGCGCAGGTCGGCGATCCAGCGATCGTGCCCGACGGTCAGCTCGTAGAGCTGGCCACCGGTCGAGATGTACTGATCCTCGAACGACTGCGCGACGCCCGCGCGCGGCGGGCCGAGCAGCGCCGCCGCGACGGCGTCGTCGATCGCCGCCAGCTCCTCGCGCGCGCCCGGGAAGAAGCGCGTGACGCCGCCGAATCCGTACAGCATCGTCGTCGCCGTCGACGGGTGCAGCGCCAGCGGCGCGCGCGCGCCGGTGACGCGATCGCGGCGCTCGGCGCGCGCGCCGCCGCCCGCGATCGCCCACAGCTGATCCGCGCAGGTGCTGCTTGACCAGCGGAATCTCGGTCTGAACCGCGAGCGTGATATCGGACAGGCGCGGCGCGCGTCCGGACGGCGCGTGTCCCGATGAATCGATCGCCGCGACGCCGGTCAGGATCCAGGCCGGGCGCTTCTGGTACATCAGGCCGCGCGTGCCGTCGATCGGATCGACGATGACTGCGATCTCGACCGGCGCCGATGGGCTGGGCGACGTCCCGCGCGGCAGGACCAGGCGGCCGTCGGCGCCCAGCCCCTCGGCGATCAGCAGGCAGGGCCACTCGCGCGCGATCTCGGCGAAGCGCTCGAGCAGGACCGCCTCGGACACGCGATCGATCGCGAACACCGTGTCGCCGCCCTGCTCGGCGACGATCGCCGACAGCCGCTCGGGCGGCGCCGCCGCGCAGGCGGCGATGACCTCGTCGGCGGATGGCGTCGTGTACCGCGCGGATGCGCGCGCACAGCTCGTCAGCGCCGCGGATCGCGCGTCATCCGCCGCCGACGGGCTCGGCCTTGGGATACGAGCCCAGCACCTTGAGCGACTCGCAGTCCTGCTTGACGGCGTCGATCGCAGCGGCCACGCCGCGCGTCGCGCTGGTGCCCGTCGATGTCGAGGAAGAAGACGTACTCCCAGGGCCGGCGGCGCGACGGGCGGCTCTCGATCTTGGTCATGTTGAGCCCGCGCTCGGCGAACGCGCCCAGCGTGCGGTAGAGGATGCCCGGCTCGTCGCGCGTCACGATCAGGATCGACGTCTTGTCGCGCCCGGTCGGCTCGGCCTGCTGGCGGCCCAGCACCAGGAAGCGGGTCATGTTGTGCGACAGGTCCTGGATGTTGCGCCGCAAGACCTGTAGGTCGTGCAGCTTGGCCGCCATCTCCGACGCGACCGCGGCGCCGTGCGCGTCGTCGAGCGCCTGGCGCGCCCCCTCGGCCGTCGAGCGCGATCTCGACCAGCGTGGCGCGCGGCAGGTTGGTCGCCAGCCAGCGGCGCACCTGCGCGGCGGCGATCGGGATCGAGTAGACGCGCTCGATCTGCGCCGAGCTCGGTGCCGGCGCGCGCCAGCAGGCACATCGTCACCTCGAGCGCGATCTCGGCGCTGATCTTGAGATCGCTCTCCATGAAGCTGTCGAGGGTGTGGTTCACCACCCCCTCGGTGGTGTTCTCGATCGGCACCACGCCGATGTCGGCGTTGCCGCGCTCGACCTCCTCGAACACGCCGGGGATGGTGCCGATCGGCGTCGCGCGCGCCGACATCCCGAACTGGCGCTTGACCGCCATGTGCGAAAACGTCCCTTCGGGCCCGAGGTAGGCGACGCGCACGGTCTTCTCCAGCGACAGGCAGGCGCTGAAGATCTCCTGAAACACCGACCGGATCGCCTCGGTCGGGAACGGCCCCAGGCCGGCGTTGGCGGCCGACAGCCGCTCGGCGATCTGCCGCTCGCGCGAGGGGACGTAGAACGGCACCTGCAGCTGCTCCTTGAGGGTGGCGACCTCGGCCACCAGGCGGGCGCGCTGGTTCAGCAGACGCAGGATCTCGTCGTCGGTGCGGTCGATCTCTCCACGGATCACGGGCAAGTCCCTGACCATGGCGCCAACCTTACTACTTCTTTCCCCGCGGCGGCGGGTCTGCTCTACTCGACGCATGAAGCTCGCCAGCCTGCGCAGCGGCGGACGCGACGGGGTGCTGGTCGTGGTGCGCGGCGACAACCAGACCTTCACGCCCGCGACCACGGTCGGCGCCGACGCTGCAGGCCGCGCTCGACGACTGGGACGCGCGTCGCGCCGCGCCTGGCGACGCTCGCGGCCGCGCTCGACAGCGGCGCGATCGCGGGCCAGCCCTGTCCGCATTCGCGACTCGCGCCGCGCGCGGTCGCCAGCCCGCTGCCGCGCGCCTACGAGTGGATCGACGGTTCGGCCTATCTGAACCACGTCGTGCTGGTGCGCAAGGCGCGCGGCGCCGAACCGCCGCGCCACGCTGGCGACCGATCCGCTGGTCTACCAGGGCGGCTCGGGCGTGCTGCTCGGCCCGACCGACGACATCCCGCTGGCCGACCCGGCCTGGGGGCTCGACTTCGAGGCCGAGGTCGCGGTCATTCTCGGCGACACGCCGCGCGGCACGCGCGCCGCCGACGCCGCGGGCTGCGTGCGCCTGCTGATGCTGGCGAACGACATCACGCTGCGCAACCTGGTCCCGGCCGAGCTGGCCAAGGGCTTCGGGTTCTTCGGCTCGAAGCCGGCGACCGCCTTCTCGCCGCTGGCGGTGACGCCCGACGAGCTGGGGTCGGCCTGGCGCGACGGGCGCGTGCACCTGAGATTGCGCACGACCTACAACGGCGCGCTGGTCGGCGACGTCGACGCCGGCCCCGAGATGCACTTCTCGTTCTTCGATCTCATCGCGCACATCGCGCGCACGCGCGACTTCGTCGCCGGCACGATCCTGGGCAGCGGCACGGTGTCGAACGCCGATCCGGCGCGCGGGGTCTCGTGCCTGGCGGAGCGGCGCGCGCGCGAGATCATCGCCGGCGGACAGCCGCTGACGCCGTTCCTGCCGCGGGCGACACGGTCGACGATCGAGATGCTCGACGGCGCCGGCCACAGCCTGTTCGGACGCATCGACCAGCGGGTGCAGCGGGTGCGCAAGGGTGAGGTGACGGATCATGAAGCTCTACGACTACTGGCGCAGCTCGTCGGCGTGGCGCGTGCGCATCGCGCTGCACTGGAAGGGGATCGCGTACGACCGCCAGCCTGTGAACCTGATCGCCCCCGGGGCGGCGGGCGGCGAGCAGCACCAGCCGGCGTACAGCGCGCTCAACCCGCTGGGGCAGGTGCCGCTGCTGGAGCTCGACGCCGCCGAGGCGGGGGCGTCGCCGATCCGCCACATCGCCCAGTCGATGGCGATTCTGGAATTTCTCGAAGAGCGGTTCCCGGCGCCGCCGCTGCTGCCGGCCGACCCACTGTTGCGCGCGCGGGCACGCCAGCTGGCCGAGATGGTCAACGCCGGCATTCAGCCGCTGCAGAACCTGTCGACCACCGAATACGTGAAGCACGAGCTGGGCGGCGACGCCGCCGCCTGGATCAACCACTTCATGGGCCGGGGCCTCGCCGCGCTCGAGACCAGCGCCGCAGCGACGGCGAAGGCCTTCCTGGTCGGCGACGCGGTCTCGGTCGCCGACGTCTACCTCGTCCCCCAGCTCTACGCCGCCCGGCGCTTCAACGTCCCGCTGGAGGGCTTCCCCACGCTGCTGCGCGCCGAGGCCTCCTGCGCCCCCCTGGCCGCCTTCGTCGCAGCCCACCCCGACCAGCAGCCCGAGCGACTCGCTCTGCGCGAAGCGTGAGTAAGACCACAAAGATCTGAGCCGTTTACCCTCATCGGCGACACCCACTACCGAATTGTCTCGCTCTCACTTCTCTCACTTTCTCTTTCGGGGGACTCGGCCAATGAAATCGAAGCTCGGACTCGCGGAAATCGCGTTCACCTTGTTCGCGGCGGCGCACCTGGCGGCCTGCGGTAGCAGCAGCCCGAAGACCGGAACCGGCGGCGCGACCGGCACCGGCGGAACGGCCCCGACCGACGGCGGCGTGGGCGGCAAGGCGACCGACGGCAGCGCGACCGACGGGACCACCGACACCACCGTCGTCACCGGCCCGTGCACACTGCCGACCGGCACCACGCCGGCAGGGACGGCGGGGCTGCAGGCCGCTGGTGCCGCGGTCGCGTCGACGGCGACGCGGCCCCAGTTCGACATGACGACCGCCGACAACCAGTACACGATCCTCAAGTTCCTGGCCAACTTCGGCAGCGTCGCGTCGACGTTCGTCTCCAGCGGCGTGACCACGACGACCGTCGACGCGCTGACGCCCGACAACTGGGACCCGGTCACCAACGGCATCGGCGACGTCTCGACCTTCACGCCGATGTTCACCGTCGCCTCCGACGGCAGCGGGTCGTTCACCACCGTGCAGGCCGCGATCACCGCGGCGCGCGCCGTCCCCACCACCACCTGCACGCGCATCTACATCCTGGTCAAGCCCGGCACCTATCGCGCGACCGTGGTCGTCCCCAACAAGACCTCGGCGCCGCCGATCACGCTCTACGGCTCCGATCCCGACGCGTCACACACGGTGCTGATCTTCAACAACGCCAGCAACACGATCCCGACCGGCGGCACGGCGGCGCTCGGCACCAGCGGTTCGGCGACCTTCACCAACAGCTCGGCGAGCTTCCAGGCCAAGAACATCACCTTCGCCAACGACTACACCGAGACCGGCATCAGCAACGAGCAGGCGGTCGCGTTCCTGAACCAGGGTGACCGAGCCCAGTTCGAGAACGTGCGCGCGCTCGGCAACCAGGACACGCTGTACCTCAAGAGCGTCAACGCCGGTACGATCGCCCGCGCCTACTTCCGCGATTCGTACTTCGAGGGCGACACCGACTTCATCTTCGGCCGCGGCACGTCGGTGTTCGACCACTGCGAGATCCACACCATGGGCAACAGCAAGATCACCGGGACCGCGACCGGCGCCCCCAGCACCGAGGTCTCGAACAAGTACGGGTTCCTCTACATCAGCAGCAAGTTCACCGCCGACAGCAACGTCACCCCCGGCGGCACCTACCTGGCGCGGCAGTGGTACGAGGGGAACCGGCCCCAGGCGGTCGGCAAGATGATCGTCCGCAACTCGACCATCGGCGCCGCACATCAACCCGACGATGCCCTGGCAGCCCTGGGCCGGCCGCACGATCCTGGCGCCCGCGCCCGGATGGTCGGCGCGTCGACGCCGGGGACGGCGGCGCCACGCAGCCGACGTCGCCGGCGGGAACCCTCTACACCTCGGCCGACTACTACCAGCTGATCGGCGGCGGTCCCACCCCGCCCGAGGCGTACATCGGCGAGTACGGCAACACCAGCAGCGGCGCCCCGACCGACGGCGGCACGACCGACGGCCGACGCCGCCGTGGACGCCCCGGCCGCCGACGCCCCCGCGAACGACGGCTCGGGTAACTGAGCGACGACCCAGTCTGCGTCCAACGTCGCCCGCTCCCGACGGGGCGGGTGACGCGCGCGGGCTCGCGCCGCGCGCAATCGACGTTACAATAACGAGGATGGCGAAGCGCGAGCCCCTCGGCATCCGGAAGATCGAGGCGCTGCACTACTACGTGCACGACCTCGAGCGCACCCGGCGGTTCTTCGTCGACAAGCTCGACTTCCGCGAGCTCGGCGCCAGCAGCCCCGAGCTGGAGCGCGAGGGGCGGCAGCGGGCGGTGGCGTTCCAGGCCGGCCAGGCGACCTTCGTGATCCACCAACCGATCGGCGAAGGGGGGCGCGCCTGGCGCTACCTGCGCAAGCACCCCGAGGGGGTCGGGACGGTGGTGTTCGAGGTCGAGGAGATCGACCGCGCGTTTCGCCTGCTGGATGAGCGCGGCGGCACGTTCATCACCGACATCCAGCGCTTCGATGGTCGGGTCGCGGGTGGCGCCAGCGCCCGCGGCGGCAACGAGGACGGCGCGCTGGCGATGTTCTCGATCACGACGCCGTTCGGCGACACCACCTTCCGCTTCATCGAGCGGCGCGGCAACGGGCCGCTGTTCCCCGGCTTCGTCGCGGCGCCGGCGCCGCCGGCCGGCACCGCCACCAATCGATTCGGCTTCACCCATATCGATCACCTGACGTCGAACTTCCAGACCATGAAGCCGGCGCTGCTCTGGATGGAGCACGTGCTGGGGTTCGAGCCGATCTGGCAGATCGCCTTCCACACCAACGATGTCGCGGCGGCGCAAAAGCGCGAGCACGGCTCGGGATTGAAGTCGGTGGTGATGGGCGATCCCCACTCCGGCATCAAGTTCGCCAACAACGAGCCTTTTCGCCCGTTCTTCAAGGAATCGCAGATCAACATCTTCGCCGAGGACAACCGCGGCGACGGCGTCCAGCACTCCGCGCTCGCGGTGACCGACATCCTGGCCACCGTGCGCGGGCTGCGCGCGCGCGGGGTCGAGTTCATGTCGACGCCGGGGAGCTACTTCGACATGCTGCCCGAGCGCCTGCGCACGTCCGGCATCGGCGCCGTCGACGAGAGCCTCGACAGCCTGCGCGAGCTGGAGATCCTGGTCGACGGCGACAAGGAGCGGCAGTACCTGCTGCAGATCTTCCTCAAGGAGGCGGCCGGCCTGCACCACGATCCCGAAGCGGGACCGTTCTTCTTCGAGATCATCCAGCGCAAGGGGGACCAGGGGTTCGGCGCCGGCAACTTCCGCGCGCTGTTCGAAGCGATCGAGCGCGACCAGCAAACCCAGCGCAACCGCAACACCGGCAGCACGCCCGCGGAGAAGGCGCCCGCTCCGCCGAGGATGTGATGCTGGACCGCATGACCGCGGGGACGGTCCCCGCCAAGCCCCACACCGCGTTCCGCGACGACGCCGGGCGGCTCCGCTACGAGGAGTGCCTGACGCGCGACGGGTTCGACGGACCCTACACGATCCTTTACCACCAGCACCGCCCGCACACCCAGGAGGCGATGCCGGTCGAACATGGCTGGCGCGTGCCGGGCGGCGCAGGCGACGGCGCCGCGACGCTGGCCGCGGTCGCCGCCGGCTCGCTGGTGCGCCGGCACTACCGATCGCAGGATCTCGCGCGCCATGGTGGCGGCCCGCCCGTCGACGCGCGCGTGCCGCTGCTGTTCAACCCTGATCTCACGCTGTCGGTCATGCACCCGGAGATCGCCGACCCGGTCTACTTCGCCAACGGCGACGGCGACGATCTCTATTTCATCTTCGGTGGCGGCGGCACGCTGCGCACGCCGCTCGGCGATCTGGGGTTTCGCGAGAGCGACTATCTCTTCGTGCCGCGCGGCCTGCCCCATCGCTTCTTGCTCGATCCCGGTCCGCAATACTGGCTGAGCATCGAGTGCGCCGCCGGCTTCGGGCTGCCCAGGCAGTGGCGCAACGACGTCGGGCAGCTGCGCATGGATGCCCCCTACAGCCATCGCGACTTTCGCCGCCCCGACTTTCGCGGCCCGTTCGAGGAAGGGCTGCGCGACCTGGTGGTCAAGCGTCATGGCGCGTTCCACGGCTTCCGCTACGAGCACTCTCCGCTGGACGTCGTCGGATGGGACGGCACGGTCTACCCGTGGGCGTTCCCGATCCTGCGCTTCCAGCCGCGCGTCGGGCAGGTCCACCTGCCGCCGACGGTGCACGGCACCTTCGCGGCGCGCGGCGCGCTGATCTGCAGCTTCGTGCCGCGTCCGCTGGACTTTCACGAGGATGCGATCCCCTGCCCGTACCCGCACTCGTCGGTCAGCTGCGACGAGATCATCTTCTATTGCCGCGGTAACTTCACCTCCCGCCGCGGGGTCGGCCCGGGCAGCATCTCGCATCACCCGTCCGGGATCATGCACGGCCCCCACCCCGGCGCCTACGAGGAGAGCGTCGGCGCGCGGGCGACCGACGAGCTGGCGGTCATGCTCGACACCTACGCCCCGCTGCGCGCCACCGACGCCGGCCGCGCCGTCGAGGACCGCGCCTACCACGACAGCTTCCGCTGAAGGCTGACGTTCGTTCCTCTAAGGCGTGCTGCCGGGCGCGTCGCTGCGCGATGCTGGCGCCGGCGCCGTGTCGCCGCGCGCCGCCACCGGCGCCACCTCTCGCGGGCGCCAGGGTAGCCACACCGAGAAGATCGAGCCCTGGCCGACCTTGCTCTCGACCGAGACCTCGCCGCCATGCAGGGCGACCAGCCGCTTGGTCAGCGCCAGGCCGAGACCGGTCCCCTCGGGGCGAACGCCGCGCGCCTGGGGGATCTGCTCGAACTCGTGAAACAGCCGCGGCAGGTTCTCGGCCGAGATGCCGACGCCGGTGTCGGCGACGTCGATGACGACGCGATCGTCCTCGAAGTGCGCGCTCAGCCGCACGGTTCCGCCGCGCGGCGTGAACTTGATGCCGTTGCTCAGCAGGTTGTAGAGCACCTGCTTGATACGCCCCGGATCGATGTAGAGCTCGGGCAGGTCGTTCGAGATCGAGACCTCGAGGTTGATCCCCTTCTTGGTCGCCTGGGCCTGGATGACGCTCCTGACGATGTCGACCACGCCGCCGAGGTGGGTCCACTCGCAGATCAGATCCATGCGTCCGGCCTCGACCTTGGAGATGTCGAGGATGTCGTTGACCAGCTGCAGAAGGTGGCGGCCCGAGATCAACACATTGCCCACATACGAGCGCTGTTTGTCGGTGAGCGTGCCGAAGATCTCCTGCTCGAGCAGCTCGGAGAAGCCGATGACCGCGTTCAGCGGCGTGCGCAGCTCGTGGCTCATGTTGGCCAGGAACGAGCTCTTGGCGTGGTTGGCGGCGTCGGCCAGCTCCTTGGCCTTGATCAGCTCGCGCTGCACGCGCTCGCGCTCGGTGACCTCCTGCTGCAGCATCTCGTTGGTCTCGCGCAGCTGCTTGGTCCGTTTCTCGACGCTCGATTCCAGCTCGGCGTGAGCCAGCCGCAGGCCCAGCTCGACCCGCTTGCGCTCCATGAAGTGGCCGATCTGCCCGCCGAGCGCGCTCACCATCGCCAGGTGGTCCTCGTCGGTGGCCCGCGCCTCGCGGCTGAAGAACGCCATCACGCCGACGACGTCGGGGCCGTTGCGCAAGGGGATCGCGAACGCGCCGTGCAGGCCGCTCGCCTCGGGCGGTCTGCTCCACGACGTGCTCCGCTCCAGCGTGAAGTCGGCGATCCACAGCGGCAGGTGGCGGTTCCAGACCTGGCCCGGCAGATCCTCCTCGGGCCGCAGTTGCACGTGCCGGCGCGACGGCAGCCGCGCTGGCGCCGAAGCCGACGACGACGGCGTCGCGCCCAGCGCCGACGCATGCCAGACCTCGACGCAGCGGAGGAACTGCTCGTGCTCGTCGACCTCCCATAGCTCGCCCAGATCCCAGCGGTGGCTCTCGCCCACGATGCGCAGGATCTCGGGCGCCGCCTCGCGCAAGGTGCCCGACGTCGCCAGCAACCGGGTCAGGCCGTACTGGATCGACAGCAGCCCCTCGGTGCGCTGCCGCTCGGCGACCTCGCGCTCGAGCACGGCCTGATGGCCTTCGATGGCGGCGGTGCGCTGCGCCGTGCGCCGCAGATCCTGGCGGCTCTTGTGAATGGCGAGAATCAGCGAGGCGTCCTCGACGGTGAGGCGGCCGATATGGCGGACCCAAGCCCAGTTGCCCAGGGTTCCCATCGCGCGGTGGCCGTAGATCGCCTCCGCCCAGAAGAAGGTGCCGAGCACATAGTCCACGGCGAGGATGCCGGTCGCAAGCAGCAGCGTCCGCACGTCGCGGTACAGGGCCACCAGGATGAACGACGCGACGGCCGCAACCTGGCTCTCGTAACGACCGCGCGAGAAGTGCACCAGCAGGCAGGCCATGAAGGCCTGGGCGATCGCGATCTGGCGCCGGTTCCCCGGCTCGCCGGGGTTGGTCCACGCGATGTACATCGGCCAGGTCACGATGAAGCCACCGACCAGGAACGCCGCCCAGACCGGCACGGCCTCGACGTTGCAGCCGGCCGGCGGCCCCCGCATGACGATCAAGATCACCGCGAGCCACTCGGCCAGCAGCACCCAGAAGAACAGCCGATCGGTGCGTTCGTTGATCTCGCGGAAGTGGCGCGCGAGCAGGGCCTCGGCCCGGGCGTCGTTCGCGGACGTCTGCAGCGGTGCCGGCGCCGGCGCGGCCGCGGCCAGGTCACCAGGCGGAGTCGACGCCGATTCCAAGCTCGCTCACCCCGCCGAAGCGACCACGACCAGCTGCGGCGACGACGTCTCCGCGGGCGCGTCGCGCGCCGGGATCCGGGCGACGCGCGGCAGCCTTATGCAGAAGCAGCTCCCCTTCGGATCGTTCGCCTCGACCCAGATCCGGCCGCCGTGGGCCTCGATCGCGGTGCGGCAGAAGACCAGGCCCAACCCCTGGCTGTTGCGGGGCTCGTTGAACGTCCAATCCTCGATGCGCACGTACTTCTCGAAGATGCGCGTGCGGTAGGCCTCGGGGATTCCGGTCCCCTCGTCGCGAACGCGCAGGTCGATCATCGGCGCCGTCTCGCCAGCGCCGCCATCGCTCTGGCCGTTGTGCGCCAGCGGGAAGGTCCCGACGGTGACCTCGATCGAGATCGTCCCGTTGCGGGGGCTGTACTTGTGCGAGTTGTCGAGCAGGTTCTCGATCACGCGGCGGACCAGGTCGCGGTCGGCGTGGATCGCGCCCACCTCGGGCTCGACGACCAGGTTCAAGGTCTGCCCCTTCTCCTCGAGCCGGCGCACGGTCTCGGATGAGACCTCGTTCAGCAGCGCGGTGACGTCGAACTCGGCGCAGCGCGGGACCAGCGCGCCGTCTTCGCTCCGGCTGATGTCCAGCAGGTTCATCACCATGCGGAACATCGAGCGCGACGCCCGCAGCACGTCGGCCAGCGACTCGCGCTCGCGCTCGGGGATCTGATCGCTCATCGTCAGGTATTCGACGTTCGAGAGAATGCTGCTGAGCGGGTTCTTGAGATCGTGCACGATCAGCGTGCCGAGCTCGAGCCGCTGGCGCTGCACCGCGAGCAGCGCGTCCCGCTGGGTGCGGATCACCTCGTAGTTCTTGCGTAGCTCGTCCGACAGGTGACGGATGCGCAGCAGCGAACGGACGCGCATCAACAGCTCGGTGCGGTTGATCGGCTTAGTGAGGAAGTCATCGGCGCCCGACTCGAGCGCCGCCTTGTGGGTGCCGAGGTCGCCGAGCGCGGTGAGGAAGAGGATCGGCACGTCGGCGCCGTCGGGCAGCGCGCGCAGGCGGCGGCAGGTCTCGAAGCCGTCCATGCGCGGCATGACGACGTCCAGCAGGATCAGGTCGGGCCGGCGCTCCTGGAAGCGGGCCAGGCCGTTCTCACCGGAGTCGGCGAGCACGGCGGAGTAGCCGGCCGAGACCAGGTGTCCCTCGGCGACCTCACGGTTCTGGAGGTTGTCGTCGATGACCAGGACCGACTCGCGCGCGTCACCCGACACGGCGGATCTCCTGGGGCGGCACGCCCACGCCCGTGACGGTGCCCGCGGGCCCGGGAGCGACGACGGCGGCGGCGGCGCCGCGACCCGCGTTCGGGCGCAGGAACGCTTCGACGGTGGGCCCGAACGTGCGCGTGTCGATCGGCTTGCTGAGGTAGCCCTGAAATCCGCTGCTGAGCAGCCGCTCGCGATCGCCCGGCATCGCCAGCGACGTCACGGCGACGATCGGCAGGTCGGCGTGCGCGGCGCGCTTGCGCACCTCTTTGATCATCGCCTCACCGCCGCCGCCCGGGATGTGCACGTCGAGCAGCAGCAGATCGAGGTCGAGGTTCGGGTCGTCCAGCAAGGGGAGCGCTTCGCCGACGTTGGCCGCCTCGATGATCACGTGCCCGCGCAGCTCGAGGATGTCGTGCAGCAGCAGCCGGTTGAGCGCGTTGTCCTCGACGACCAGAATGCGGGCACCGCCCGATCGAGTCTCCCCAGCCCGCTGCGCTTGCTCGTTCGACGGCATTTCGTGGCGCCCGCGCGGCGGCAGGCTCGCTATTTCGATCGGCAGACCTTCGGCGGAACCTTAGGTGACATTTCGACGCCGCCCCGGACGCGCCCCGGCAATGGAGTTACTATCGGAGCCGGGTGCGACGCGCGTTCGAAAAGGTCAACCGCGTGGGCGAAGCCTGGCTCCGCCAGGCGAAGCCCGTCGCGGGAGGATTTGGGAACCGTTCGAGGGTTCCCAATTGATTAGATGGTTGGCCGAGGCGCTGGTTCGGCTCTATTACCCGCACCGCGTCGTCGAAGGGGCGGAGCGGATCTCGCGCGACCGGCCGGTGATCTTCGTCGCCAATCATCCCAACGGCTTGCTCGACCCGCTGCTGGTGCGGGTGCTGACCGGGCGCCCCGCGCGTTTTCTCGCGAAGAGCACGCTGTTCGCCAACCCCGCCGGGCGCCTCGCCATGGACGCCTTCGGCAGCATCCCGGTTTACCGCGCCAAGGAGTCGGGGGCGCGCGCGAACGACACCTCGCGCAACGAGGAGAGCTTCGCCCGTTGTCGCGCCGCGCTGGCGCGGGGAGAAGCTCTGGCGCTGTTCCCGGAGGGCGTCTCCCACTCCGACCCACAGCTGCGGCCGCTCAAGACCGGCGCGGCACGCATCGCGCTGTCGGCCGCCGAGAACGCGCCCGGCCTCGAGGTGGTGCCGATCGGCCTCGACTACGAAAACAAGGTGCTGTTCCGGTCACGCGTGCTGCTGGTCGTGGGCGAGCCGCTGCCGATCGCGCCGCGGTTGCCGGCCTACCGCAGCGACGAGCGCGCCGCAGTCGACGCGCTGACCGACGACGTACGCGCCCGGCTGGACGACGTCGTTCTGCAGGCGGAGTCACGCGAGCTGCTGAACGGCATCGCGCGCGTCGCCGGCTGGACCGGCAGCGCGGCCGAGGCGTCCGCGTCCGATGACGACGACGATCTGGCGGCCCGGCATCGCCGCGCGCGCGAGCTGTTGACCGCGTACGGCCGCGTGCGCGCGCGCGATCCGGCGCGCGTCGACGCGATCGCCGCCGCCGCGCGCGCATACGCCCGCACGTTGCAGCGCCTGGGCGTCAGCGATCCCTGGGCGCTGGAGGTCGAGCTGGTGCGCGCGGGGCCAGCCGTGCGCATGCTGGCGAAGCTCATCGTCTCGGCGCCGCTGGCGATCGCCGGCGCTATCATGGGCTACCTCCCCTATCGCCTGGCCGGCCGGGTCGCCGCGCGCGTCACCCACGACGAGGATGTGCTCGGCACGGTGAAGATGATCGCCGGCGCGGTCTTCCTGTTCGCGGCCTGGACCGCCGAGGCGATCGTCGTCGGCGTCCGCTGGGGCGCGATCTGGGGACCGCCGACGTTCCTGCTCGGCGTCGGCACCGGTTACGCGGCGCTGCGCTTCGGCGAGATCGCCCACGACGCCGCCGAAGCGATCCGCCACCTGGCGCTGCGCGCCTTCCACCGTGACACCGCCCGCCGCCTCACCGCCCGCCGCCGCGCGCTGGCCGACGCTGTCTCCGCGGCGTTGAGCGACACCTAGCTCACTCAAGAGGGCATTGCGCCTACTTCTCGACTAGCTCACGGATGGTTGCCGAGCTGCTCACCTTCACAGTGCGGCACGCAGTTCGCGTCGACGCTGCAGCGGTAGGCGACCGGACAGTTGATCGCCGAGCATCGATCTCCACACGCCTGCGCCGGCGTCGCGCGCAGCGGCGGTAGCGGATTCGCGGCGCAGCCCACCGTCGCGAACAACGCGAAGACCATCCACCGCCATATCCGAGACCGCTCTTCCATACCGTCGATCTGACTCGAAGCCCGGCGTCAGGGTTGCCAACCGCCGACTGCCGGCTACTTGGCGAGCGCGGTGACGGCGACCCCGCCGTTGCCACTCGGCCCGGCCCAGTCGACGATCGACCCGGGAAAAGGCCCAGCAGGACCACGGCGATCGCCGTGATCAACAGCCCGGCGCGCATCGAGGTCGAATCGATGGGGACCAGCGGGCGCAGCGCATCGCGGAAGTACATCGCCACCACGATGCGCAGGTAGTAGTAGACGCTGACGACGCTGTTGAGCACGCCGAGCACGACCAGCCAGTAAAGCTGCGGGCTCTCCATCGCGGCGCGAAAGAGATAGAACTTCGCGAAGAAGCCGCCGGTCGGCGGCACGCCGCCGAGCGACAGCAAGAAGATCGTCATCGCCAGCGCCGACCGCCGGGCGCGCCGCTGCGACGCCGGCCCAGTCGTCGATGAACAGCCGCTCGTCGGTGCGGCTGCCGATCCAGGCGACCACGCCGAAAGCGCCCAGCGTGGTGAAGGTGTAGCTGACCAGGTAGAACAGCACCGCGCCCTGGGCGCCCGCGACGCCCAGACCGGCGGCGATCACGCCGATCAAGATGTAGCCGGCGTGGGCGATCGACGAGTAGGCCAGCAGCCGCTTGATGTTCTCCTGGCGCAACGCCGCCAGGTTGCCCAGCGTCATCGTCAACGCCGCCAGCACCGACAGGATCGACGCCCAGCCGGTGATGTCGAAGACCAGCAGCGGGCTGCCGAACGCGGTGCTCAGCAGGCGCAGGATGCCGCCGAAGGCCGCGGTCTTTACGCCGGCCGCCATGAACCCGGTCACCGGCGTCGGCGCGCCCTCGTAGGCGTCGGGCGCCCACATGTGAAAGGGGACGGCGGCGACCTTGAACGCGAGCGCGATCAGAATGAAGTACTCGCCCAGGAAGAACATCGGCGCCTTGCTGGCGCTCGGCGACCTTGGCAGCTGATGCCGGCGTACGACAGCTCGCCGCCGGTGGTGCCGTAGACCAGCGCCATCCCGTAGACCAGGAAGCCGGTCGCGAACGCGCCCATCAGGAAGTACTTCATCGCCCCTTCGGAGCTGCGCAGGCTGCGGCGCCAGCAGCCGGTCAGGACGTAGGCGGCCAGCGACATCGTCTCGATGCCGATCAGCAGCGACACCATGTGCGTCGCGTGCGCCACCATGGTCATGCCGGCGACGCCGAACAGCACCATGGCGTAGAACTCGCCGAACTCGAAGCCCTGCTCGCGCAGGAACGGCCCCGAGAACAGCAGCGTCACCAGCGCCGGCGACGATGAAGGCGCCGTCGAGGAACAGCGCCATGCGGTCGACGACCAGCATGCCCTGGAAGTGGGTCTCGGGCTGGGCGGCGTCGCCCCACTGCGCGACCACGGCCGCCAGCGCGGCGACGCAACCGGCGACACCCAGCCAGGCCATGCCGCCGCGGCGCGTGCCGCTGATGACGAAGGTCTCGGCCAGCAGGATCACGCAGCCCATGGCGATGAGGATCATCATCGGCGCGTAGGCGAGAAT
This sequence comes from uncultured Pseudomonadota bacterium, assembly GCA_963778795.1. Taxonomy (GTDB): domain Bacteria; phylum Myxococcota_A; class Polyangia; order Fen-1088; family Fen-1088; genus DASRQZ01. The sequence continues at coordinate 347,952 of CAVZVU010000003.1, forward strand.
CTGACCGGCGTTGAAGCTCATGGCAGGGCGCCTCCCGGCGCAGCGGGGCCGCCCGCGGCGGGCGCAGCGACGTTCGGCGGAGAGACAGTCGGCGGAAAGACGATCGGCGGATAGACGTGCGCGGGCGCGTCGGGGCTGCGCCGCGACTCCTGCAGCCGGTCGTTGTACGAGGTCAGGAACGCCTGCACCGACTTCTCCGAACGGTCGAGGATCGGCTTCGGCCAGATCCCCATCACCAGCGCGGTCGACGATCACGATCCCGAACACCCAGGTCTCGCGCCCGTGGATGTCACGGAAGCTGGCCGCCTTGTTCTCGGGCTTGTCCAGCGGGCCGAACATCAGCTTCTGGAACATCGTCAGCAGGTACATCGCCGACAGGATCACCGCGCTGGCCGACAAGATCGCCAGCACCTTCGGGCCGGGCAGGTACTCGCCGACGCCGGTCAGCGCCCAGGTCTTGTCGGCGGTGAAGGTCCCCAGCAGCACCAGGAACTCGCCGACGAAGCCGCACAGGCCGGGCAGGCCGACCGACGCCAGCACGATGACCAGGAAGCAGGCGGCGAAGACCGGGGTCTTGGCCCACAGCCCGCCGAAGTCGGCCAGCTTGCGCGAGTGGCGGCGATCGTAGAGCAGGCCGACGCCCAAGAACAGGCCGCCGGTCGAGATGCCGTGCGCCAGCATCTGGTAGAGCGCGCCCTGCACCCCCGCCTCGGTCAGGGTCACGATGCCGAGCACGACGAAGCCGAGGTGCGAGACCGACGAATACGCGACCAGCTTCTTGGCGTCGTCCTGAACGTACGCCATCAGCGCGCCGTAGATGATGCCGATGACCGCCAGGATCGCCGATCAGCGGCGCCAGGATCTGCCGACGCCAGCGGGAACATCGGCCAGGCGAAGCGCAGGAAGCCGTAGGTGCCGAACTTCAGCATCACGCCGGCCAGGATCACCGAGCCGCCGGTCGGCGCCTCGACGTGGGCGTCGGGCAACCAGGTGTGCAGCGGGAAGATCGGCACCTTGATGGCGAAGGCCAGCGCGAAGGCGCCGAAGCAGAGCAGCTGCGGCGTGATCGGCAGCGTCAGGTGCGACAGCGTCGCGTAGTCGAAGCTGTAGCTGCCGGTGGCGGCGTGGAACTGCACGTACAGGTACAGGATCGCCACCAGCATCAGCAGCGAGCCGATGAGCGTGTAGATCACGAACTTGATCGATGCGTAGAGCCGGCGCTCGCCGCCCCAGATGCCGATGATGAAGTACATCGGGATCAGCATCAGCTCCCAGAAGACGTAGAAGACGAACAGGTCGAGCGCGAGGAACGCGCCGATCATGCCGGCCTCGAGCAGCAGCATCGCGACGATGAACTCGCGCACGCGGATGTTGCGGATGCCGATCGCCTGCGGCGACAGCAAGCGTCAGCGGCATCAGGAACGTGGTCAGCAGCACCAGCCACAGCGAGATGCCGTCGATGCCCAGGTGAAAGCGAATGCCCGAGCGGAGTCGATCCAGACCTTGTCGACCTGCAGCTGGAAGCCGGCCTGCGCGGCGTCGAAGTCGCCCAGGATGAACAGCGAGACCAGGAAGGTGACCAGCGCGGTGCCGAAGCCAAGGCCGCGGTGGATCGCCTCGTCTTCGCGCGGAATCAACATCACCAGCGCGGCGCCGGCGATCGGCAGCAGGGTGATCCAGGCCAGGATTCCCATCACTGCACCTCCACCCGGCGCTTGACCTGCGTGCTGGTGCCCCACTTCGGATCGGTCACGGTGACCCGAATGGTGTAGCGCCCGGGGTGGTGGTAGGCGTGGCGAGTCTCGGGCGCGGTCTGGTTCTCTTCACGGCCGTCGTCGAAGTCGAACGCGTACTCGAGCTCGCGCGGCGACCCGCGCGCCCGACCGGCGGGCGTCGACCTGGACGGTGAGCCCCTCGACGCTGACCTTGAGCTCGCTGGGCGCCGGCGGGCGCGACGCGAAGAAGACCAGCGCGGCGACGCCGATCGCGAACACCGCCATGTAGCGCTGCGCGTCGCCCATCTGGAAGAAGCGCGCGATGCGCCCCAGCACGTCGACCACCGCGCCCACCCCCTCGACCAGCGATCTTGTCGATGAGGATCCGGTCGACGAACCGGAACAGCAGCTGCGACAGGCGGCGCAGCGGGCGGATGAAGAGAAAGCCGTAGAGCTCGTCGATGCGGAACTTGTCCCGCACCAGCGCGACGAAGCGCGGGAACTGGAAGGCGACCCGGTGCGCCGGCTCGCGGTAGCCGCCGCCGTAGAAGACGTACGCCAGGGCGATGCCGCCCGCGGCGAGCGCGGTCGAGATCCCCATGAAGGCCCACTCGATCGAGTGCGGGATCTCCATCTCGGCGCCGAGCACCGGCTCGAACACGTGCCCGATGCACGTTCAGCTCGGGGTGTTCGAACAGGGCGCCGGGGATGCCGACGTAGCCGCTGAGCACGGCGCCGATCGCCAGCAGCACCAGCGGGCCGACCATGACGCCGGGCGATTCGTGGATGTGGTGCTGGGTCTCGGCGTCGGCGCGGCTGGGGCCGCTGAAGACCAGGAAGTAGAGCCGCGACATGTAGAAGGCGGTGCCGAGCGCCGACGCCATCAGCAGGAAGGCGACCAGCTTGCCGACCCACGCCAGGTTCTCGGGATAGAGCTTGGTCGCGAACGCGCCGGCGATGATCGCGTCCTTCGAGAAGAAGCCCGAGAACATCGGCAGGCCGCAGATCGCCAGCCAGCAGACGAAGAAGACGCCGTGGGTCCAGGGGATCTTGTTGCGCAGCCCGCCCATGCGCGTGATGTCGCCCGAGCCGCTCATGGCGTGCATCACCGAGCCGGCGCACAGGAACAGCCCGGCCTTGAAGAAGGCGTGGGTGAACAGGTGGAAGACGCCGCGCGTCGAAGTTCGCGGTGCCGACGCCCGGCGAACATGAAGCCGAGCTGGCTGACCGTCGAGTAGGCCAGCACCTTCTTGAAGTCGTTCTGCGCGAAGCCGATGATCGCGGCGAACGCCGCCGTGAGCGCGCCGACGATCGCGACGATCGCCATCGCGCGCCGGCGACAGGAGATAGACGGCGTGCAGGCGCGCCACCATGTAGACGCCGGCGGTGACCATGGTCGCGGCGTGGATCAGCGCCGAGACCGGCGTCGGGCCGGCCATGGCGTCGGGCAGCCAGACGTAAAGCGGAATCTGCGCCGACTTGCCGCACGCGCCGATGAACAGCAGCACGCCGACCCAGAACGCCACCGACTGGCCGAGCCAGAACGGCTGCATCAGCGCCGACCCCGGCGCCGCGACGTCGGTGATCTCCGTGAAGCTCATGGTGCCGCTGTACTGGAACAGCAGGAACATCCCCAGCAGGAAGCCGAAGTCACCGATGCGGTTGGTGATGAACGCCTTCTTGCCGGCGTCGGCGTTGGCGGTGTCGGTGTACCAGAAGCCGATCAGCAGATAGCTGCACAGACCGACCCCTTCCCAGCCGACGAACATCACCGGCAGGCTGTCGCCCAGCACCAGCACCAGCATCGCGCCGCAGAACAGGTTCAGGTAGGCGAAGAAGCGCGCGTAGTCCTCCTCGTGCGCCATGTAGCCCGAGCGCGTAGACGTGGATCAGGAAGCCGATGAACGTGATGATCAGGCACAGCAGCCCCGACAGCGCGTCCATGCGGAACGCCAGGTCGACCTTCAGCGCCGTCGACCCGCTGCCGACGCTGAGCCAGCTCCAGACGACGTCGGTGAGGCCGCCGACCTCGGCCGCCTCGGGCAGGCGGGTGAAGAAGGCGTCGAAGGCGACGAAGCAGGCCGCCAGCACCGAGCCGGCGGCGACCAGCACGACGGTCTCGCGCTTCCAGCGCCGCCCGAACAGAAACAGCAGGGTGGCGCCGATGAACGGCAGCAGAGGAATCAGACGAAGATTGAAAGGCATGGGATGCGAACGGCCTCCGTCAGCGCTTCATCAGCGAGGCTTCGTCGAGGTTGATGGTCTGGCGGCTCCGGAACAGCGCCACCAGGATCGCCAGGCCGACCGCCGCCTCGGCGGCCGCCAGCGCGATGATGACGAACGCGAACGCGTGCCCCTTCTGGTCACCCAGCGCCCGCGAGAAGGCGAGCAGCGCCAGGTTGCCGGCGTTGAGCTGCAGCTCGATCCCCATGAGCACGATGAGCGCGTTGCGCCGCAGCAGCACGCCGCTGGTCCCGATCAGGAACAGCACGAACGACAGCGTCAGGTAGTAATGCGTGGGCATCTCAGTGGTGCCCTCCCGAGCCGGCGTGCGCATCGGCGGCGTGGTCGGCCAGCGCCGGGAAGTCGTGCTGCGCCAGCTGCTCGACGATCTTGCGGCGCTCGGCCGCCTGCTCGGCAGCGACCTCTTTCTTGTGCGAGCGCGACACGACGACGCCGCCGACGACCGCCACCAGCAGCAGCAGCGAGATCGCCTCGAACGGGTACAAGAAGTCGCGGAACAGCAGATCGCCGATGGCGGCGACGGTGCCGAAACCCTCGGGCGGGACCGGCAGCGTCGCTGGGGCCGCCGACGCGCACGACGCGCGCGAAGACGAACACCAGGTACAGACCCGCCGCGACGCCGAGGCTGCGCGCAGCCCAGCCCGCGCAGGGCGACAGGCGCGCACCTCTTCGCGGTTCAGGATCATGACGACGAAGATGAAGAGCACCATGATCGCGCCCGCGTAGACCAGGATCTGGATGATGGCCAGGAAGTGCGCCGACAGCGTCGGCGTAGGTCGCGGCCAGCGCGAAGAAGGTGCCGACCAGCGACATCACCGCGGTGACCGGGTTGCGCCGGGTCATGGTGAACAACGCGCCCGCCGATCACCGACGCCGCCAGCAGCCAGAAGACGATCTGCTCGCCGATCGGGTCACGGGGCCACGCTAGGCCGCCTTCCTGAGCTTGGCTTCGAAGTCGGCGCGGAACTTGGTGAGGAACCCCAGCATCGGCCAGGCCGCCGCCTCGCCCAGCGGACAGATGGTGTTGCCGGCGATGCCGTGCGCGACGTTGGCCAGCAGCTCGACGTCGCCCGGCTGCCCATCGCCCTTCGCCAGCCGCGTTGCAGACGCGCGACAGCCAGCCGGTCCCTTCGCGGCACGGCGTGCACTGGCCGCACGATTCGTGGGCGTAGAACTTCATGATCCGGCCGCACAGCGCGACGACGTCGGTGCTGTCGTCGAACACCACGACGCCGCCCGAGCCGGCCATGGTCTTGAGCTTGCGCCCGCCGCCCATGTCGAAGGGGACGCCGGGCTTGACCTCGACGTCCTTGATGCGCGCGTCGGTCATCAGCGCGTCGAACTCGATCGGCACGTCGATCTCGCTGGCGTCGAGCGGCGGCATCGAGCTGCCGCCGGGGATCAAGCCCTTGAGCTTGCGCCCACCCGGGATGCCGCCGCAGACGTCGTAGATGAGGTCGCGGAACGGGATGCCCATCGGCAGCTCGTAGACGCCGGGGCGGTTGACGTGCCCCGAGACGCAGACGATGCGCGTGCCGCCCGACTTGGGCGTGCCGAGCTTGGCGAACCAGTCGCCGCCCTTCTCGATGATCTCGGGGATGTTCATCAACGTCTCGACGTTGTTGACGATCGTCGCCTGCTGGAACAGCCCCTTGACCGCCGGGAACGGCGGCTTGAGCCGCGGCCAGCCGCGCTTGCCCTCGAGCGAGTTCAGCAGCGCGGTCTCTTCGCCGCAGATGTACGCGCCGGCGCCCCGGTGCAGCGTGATGTTCAGCTTGAAGGCCGCGCCGGTCCCGCCCGCGGCGTGATCCTTGCCCAGCCAGCCGGCGGCGTAGGCCTCGTCGATCGCCGCCTGGACGATCTTCGCCTCGCGCATCATCTCGCCGCGAATGTAGATGTACGCGTGCTTGCAGCCGAGCGCGTAGGAGGCGATGGCCATCCCCTCGAGCAGCAGGTGCGGATCGTAGGCGAGCAGCTCGCGGTCCTTGCAGGTGCCCGGCTCGGATTCGTCGGCGTTGACGACCAGGTAGACGGTGCGGGCCTCCTTCGGGATGAACGACCACTTCATCCCGGTCGGGAAGCCGGCGCCGCCGCGCCCGCGCAGGTTCGACTTCTTCACCTCGTCGACCAGCGCGGCCGGCGTCAGCGCCAGCGCCTTGCGGAACGCCTGCCAGCCGCCGCGCGCCGAATACACGCCCAGCTTGTGGCTGTCGGTGACGCCGAAGTTCTTGGTGACGATCTTGATGCCCTTAGCGTCTTCCCAGGCCATCTCAGCTCTTCTTTTCGGGGCCAACGCCCGTCAGGGTGCGCTCGAAGTCGGGCGCCGGCAGCGGCATCGGCGTCGCCGTCTTCTGCCGCGCCTGCCACCGCTTGCGAAGGTCGTCGAGGATCATGTCGACCTTCTTCTCGTCGAGGTCGAGGAAGTACTGGTCGCCGCAGATCATCATCGGCGCGTTGGCGCAGGCGGCCAGGCACTCTTCCTCGACCAGCGTGAACGCGCCGTCGGGGGTGGTCTCTCCCGGCTTGATGCCGAGGCGGTTCTCGATGTGGTGCAGGACATCGTAGGCACCGCGGAGCATGCACGACACGTTGGTGCACACCATCAGCTCGTTCCGCGCGTGCTTCTCGCGGTGGAACATGGTGTAGAACGTGATGACGCCGAAGACGTGCGCCGGCGGCAGCTCCAGCGTCTTGGCGACCAGCTCCAGGGCCTCGTCCGGCAGATAGCCGAACTGGTCCTGCGCCACGTGGAGCACCGGCAACAAGGCTGCCTGCTTGGTCGGGTACTGGCTCAGCAACCGATCAATGAGTTGTTTCGACTGCGATGAAAATTCCAGTGCCATGGAGCCTTTTAAGCCGCGGGAAAACTAGGAGAAACGGAGAAGCATGTCAACTGCTCCCTGGAACCGTAAGACGTCGGGGCGGAACCATACCGCTTTCCGCGCGATCTCCGTGCGATCTCTGTGCGATCCTCCGCCCGGCAACGCGCCGGCGCGCTCCCGAGCGAGCGCCGGCGGTGTAATATCGATGCATGTGCGAGCTGATGGGGATGGAGTGCAACGTCCCCACCGATATCGTCTTTTCCTTCACCGGCTTCGCGCTTCGCGGTGGCAAGACCGGTCCCCACGCCGACGGCTGGGGGGTGGCGCTGTACGAAGGGCGGTTCGCGCGCAGCTTCCTCGAGCCGAAGCCCGCCTGCCAGAGCCCGCTGGCGGACTTCATCCGCGGAAACCCGATCAAGACGCTGCTGGCGATCGCTCACGTGCGCCAGAAGACCCGCGGCGGCAGCACGCTCGAGAACACCCACCCCTTCAAGCGCGCGCTCTGGGGGCGACACTGGGTCTTCGCCCACAACGGCACCCTGCCGCGCATCCGGGCGCGCAAGCTGGTCTCCGAGCTGCCGATCGGGCAGACCGACAGCGAGCATGCGTTCTGCTGGATGATCGAACAGCTGCGCGCCGCCTTCCCCGAGGGCTACCCGCGCGACGTGCGCCGGCTCTGGCAGAAGATCGCCGAGCTGGGCGGCGAGCTCGGCGCCGACGGCAAGTTCAACTTCCTGCTGGGCGACGGGCGCCACCTGTTCGCGCGCTGCGGGACCAAGCTCTGCTACATCGTGCGCAAGGCGCCGTTCGGCCGCGCCACCCTGCGCGACGCCGAGATGCAGATCGACTTCAGCGAGGTCACCGGCGCGCGCGACCGCGTCGCCGTCGTCGCCACCGAACCGCTGACCCGCGACGAGACCTGGCACCAGGGCACGCCCGGCACGATGTGGGTCTTCAACCAGGGGAGGCTGCGCGCGACGCTGCCCAGCCTGGCCGAACGCGCCACGGCCAAAACGACGTCGCGTCCGTCGGTCGCCCGCTCACGAAAGACCGCCGCACAGGCCGCCGCCGCGCGCACCAGCAAGAAGCCGCGCCGCCGCCCATGAATCCTCGCTCGCCTGGGCCCCATCGAGAGCCTCAGGAGCTCGTCGAACCGGCGACCCGACCTGGCTCGGCAACCTCCTCCATCCGGTAGTGCAGCGTCAGAACGGGTAGACCGAGGAAGCGGACCTGATGCTCGCAGCGAACGCGCTCCTCGGCATCGACCCACAGGCGGAAGGTCTCGTGCAGGCTGCGGATGCGCCAGACGCGCAGCGCGGTGCCCTCGCGCTGCACGCGGTAGAAGCCGACGTCGCCAAAGCGGCGGCCAACCGACGTCAGACGCAAGCCAGTGCCGTCGTCGTTTTCGGGGCGCAAGATGACCGTCGCGTTCCCGTCCGGCATCGGGAAGACAACCTTGACGCACGCGCCGTCGTGCAACGGCGGTTTCTGGGTCATGTAGAACCCGGTGTAGATGACCTGGTCGCGGCGTTGCAGCTTTCGAAACCAGCCGGTGTAGCGAATGCCCCCGCCTGGCTCCTTGAGCAAAGCGATTTCGCTGGTCATCCCGTGCGCGGTATCGAGACCGTCGAGCGGAAAGTTGAGCTGCTCGACCCGCCGGCTGATCGTCGTCACCAGCAACCAGAGCCCCACCCGCAGGGGAAAGTAAGTCGTCGCCCAGGTGTCGAGACGATAGGCGTGGGTCCGTTCGTAGAAGTCGCGGATCTTGGCGTGCACGCGCCGCGCATCGAACCCGGGACTCGCGAGCGCGTCGAAGTCCGGGATGAGCCCGCCTTCTCGCGCGTGGCGGACCAGCACCAGCCCCTCGGCGGCGGCCGTCTCTTCGTAGCACCGCTCCCCGATCGTCGGGCCACCCAGCGGGCCCACCAGCCAGCCGACGTCGGCGGGCGCCAGGCGGCGACCGAAGAGACGGATCAACCCGTAGATGAACCACGCCCCCAGCGCACCGACTATCCCTGCCACCGTCATCGCGATGCCGCATAGTATCGCGCGGGCCGCCAGAGCGGCGCGTCGGCAAGCCTGACGAACCACCGTTCCGGAAACACCAGCGGAGCTGATCTCAGTGGCGCAGATCGCTTGCGTTACGGGCCGGATATGGCTTGATCGGCCGCGGCGATGCGGCCCTAATGGCGGTTGTAAGACCACCACGGGGAGAGCCCGCGCTCGACAGATCCGGCAACCCACCGCAAGGAGCTCCACATGTCTCGACTGAACCTCGCCCTCGCCGTCTCCCTGGGAGGCGCGAGTCTGCTCTTCGCGGCCGCGCCAGCCGAAGCGCACTTCATGCTCGGCGCGCCGTCGAACTGGTGGACCCAGCTCACCGATGGATCTCCCCAGAAGACGGCCCCGTGCGGGAACGAGGTCATCGCCGGCACCTCCGCCACTGGGACGGTGAACGTCTACACGCCGGGGCAACCGGTCACCGTAACGGCCACCTCGACCATCCCCCATCAGGGCTGGTGGCGCATCTCGCTTCGGCAGGGGCGCGCCTCCACGCAGACCGCTGCCGCGTTTCCCGACCCGACACCGATAGGCGCGGCGGGATCCTGCACGCCGGCCTTCATCAACAACCCAGTCTGGTCGCCCACGCAGCCGGTCATCGCCGACAAGCTCGGCATCCCAGCAAACGATCCGACGTCGACTACGACAACGCAAAGCAGCCTTCAGACCACGGTCACGATCCCCGCGAACGCCCAGTGCAGCACGGCCAGCCCCTGCACGCTGCAGGTGCTGATGATCATGACCGACCACACCTTCCCCTCCTGCAACTATCACCACTGCGCCGACATGGCGGCCGCGTCGGGCACGACCGACGCCGGCACGACGACCGGAACGGGCGGCGCCACCGGCACCGGTGGCGCGCGGGGCACCGGTGGCACGCCCGGCGACGCTGGATCGACCAGCGGCACCGGCGGCTCGACGACGGCCGGCACCGGTGGCACGAACGCCGGCGTGGGGGGCGCGCCGGGCAACTCCGGCGGCATGAGCGTCGCCGGGGCATCGGGCACGGCGGGGACGTCGGGTGGCGTCGCCGGCAGCACCGGCGCCGATGGGTCTACCACGGGCGGCCTGACCGACAGCGGCGCCGGTTGCACGTGCACCGTCGGTCACGCGACCGCGCCCAGCGCGCTCGGCATCGGGCTCGCGATGGCGGCGTTGCTCGCGCGCCGGCGGCGGCGTCAGCGCTAGCCCGGAAGCGACGACCCGGTCGATCGCGCGCCGATCCGTGTAGGCTACGCGCGATCATGACCCGTCCCGTCCCCTTATCCCCCGAACGGCGGAGCTTCCTCAAGAAGGGCCTGCTGGGCGCTGCGCTGCTGTTCTTCGGCGGCACGATCCCGATCGCGCTGCGCGGCGGGCTCGATCGCGCGCGCGCGCGCGGCGCGCTCAAGCTGTTCACGCCGCACGAGTACGCCATCTTCGCGGCGGTCGCCGCGCGCGTCGCCCCCGGTGACGACGCCGGCGCGGCCTGGCCGACGGCGGAAGCCCTCGACTGCGCCGGCAAGGCCGACGCGCTGATGGCGCAGGCCCACCCCGCCGTCGGCGCCGAGCTGCGCCGCCTGTTGCACCTGTTCGAAAGCGGCCTCACCGGCCTGTTCACCAACGGGCAGCCGACGCCGTTCACCCGCCTCGACCCGGCGGAGATGGACGCGCGCCTGGAAGCCTGGCGGCGCTCGCGCGTCGCGCTGCTGCGCAGCGGATACCAGGCGATGAAGCGGCTGGCGCAAGCGACCTACTTCTCGTCGCCCGAGGTCTACGCGCGGCTCGGCTATCCCGGCCCGCCGGTGGTGCCGATGGGGCCGGCGTGACCGTCGGTCATCCCTATGGGGCTGGCGTCACGTTCTCGGGCAGCGACCTGCGCGACAACCACGCGGCCGAGTACGACTACGTGGTCGTTGGCAGCGGCGCCGGCGGCAGCATCACCGCCGCCGTGCTGGCCGAGCACGGCGCGCGCGTCGCCATCGTCGAGGAAGGCGGGCGCTTCTCGCGTCGCGACTTCAACATGCAGGAGGCGTGGGCCTACCCAAACCTCTACCAGGAGCACGGCAACCGCGCGACCGACGACCTGTCGATCATGATCCTGCAGGGGCGCTCCGTCGGCGGCGGCACCACGGTCAACTGGACGTCGTCATTTCGCACGCCCGACGCGACGCTGGCGCTGTGGGCGCGGCGCCACGGCCTGGGCGGCCTCGACGCGGCGGCGCTCGGCCCCCACTTCGCCGCCGTCGAGCAGCGGCTGTCGATCGGGCCCGGCGTCGAGGACGACGTCAACCGCAACAACCGCAAGCTGTGGGACGGCGCGAGCAAGCTCGGCTGGAAGCCCGAGCTGATCCGCCGCAACGTCAAGGGCTGCGCGCGGCTCGGCTACTGCGGCATGGGCTGCCCGCTCGACGCCAAGCAGTCGGCGCTGATCACCTACGTGCCCGACGCGATGGCCGCCGGCACCGATCTGTACACCGACTGCCGCGCGCGCCTGGTCGAGACCGACAACCGGCGCGCGCGCGCCGTGGTCGCCGACGCGCTCGACCGCGCGCACGATCGTCCGACGGGACGGCGCGTGGTGCTGCACGCCAAGCGCGGCGTGGTGCTGGCGGGCGGCGCGATCAACACACCGGCGCTGTTGTTGCGCTCGCACATCGGCAACAGCAACGGCCAGGTCGGGCGCCGCACCTTCCTGCACCCGACGGTGCCGTTGATCGCCTTTTACGCCGAGCCGGTCGAGGCGTTCTACGGCCCGCCGCAGTCGGTCGCCTGCCACCACTTCGCCGATCGCGGCGAGCGCATCGGCTACTTCTTCGAAACGGCGCCGATCCACCCGATGCTGGCGGCCCTGGCGCTGTCGGGCTTCGGCAGCGCGCACCGTCGCGCCATGGAACGGCTGCCCTACGCGCAGGCGACGATCGCGCTGCTGGTCGACGGACACCACGCCGATGAGGGGGGGCGCGTCGGCGTCAGCGGCGACGGCCGCATCAAGATCTCGTATCCGCTGGGCGACGCGCACCGCGAGGCCGCGATCGACGCCATCGCCAACATGGCCCGCCTGCAGCTGGCCGCCGGGGCGACCGAGGTGATGACCCTGCACGACCAGCCGCTGACGATCCGCAGCGAAGGGGACATCGCGCAGATCGCGCGCGCGCCGTTCGGCCCCAACTTGCACTCGATGTTCTCGGCGCACCAGATGGGCGGCTGCGCCATGGGCAGCGACCCGCGCACCTCGGTGGTGAACGAACGCGGGCGGCACCACGAATACGAGAACCTCTGGATCACCGACGGCTCGATCTTCCCCACCAGCCTGGGCGTCAACCCCCAGCTGTCGATCTACGCCCACGCCCGCCTGTTCGCGACCGACATCGCCGCGACGCCCGACCCCAAGATCTGACTCAGGCCCCAGCTCCAGAGCCTCGGAAGAGTGCCCCGCGACCGGCGAACGGCTCAGCGCCGCCGGCGTCAACCCTGCGTTCGTCGAGATCCGCAGAGTGCGGTTTCGCGCGTTCCGCCGCACGGGACCACAGCGCGTTGTCCTCGGTCAGCCGGTCGATTGTTTCAGTTGACGCGGGAACACTCGTATCTACCATTCGTTTTCCCTACGCAGGGACGCTGGCGCAACGGGAGGAGAGTTCAGCGATGGCACAGAGCATCCAGGAGTTGGCGGTGGCGATCGGCCTCGCCGAGGCGAAGCGCGGCGTGTTCGAGACGAACAACGACAACCGAGGTCCCGACGTCGACGGGTACGCTCAGCTGGCGGGTATGTCCGCCGGCCTCGCGTGGTGCGCGATGTTCGTCTTCTTCTGCTACGAGAAGGCGGCGGCTCAGCTCCGTGTGAAGAACCCGATGCCTCGGATCTTCGGCGCATCTCAGCTAGAAGCGTGGGGCGTGGCGCAGAAGAAGACCGTCCCGGCGCCGGTCGCGGGCGATATCTTGATAAAGGAGCACAAGCACGCCGGGCTGGTCATTGGTCCGCCCGTGGCCGGCGGGACGTTTCCCAGCGTCGAGGGCAACACGTGGGCGCACAGCGACGCCGCGCACCGCCACGAGGGCGTGTACGTCCTGAACAACGAGAAGATCACCAAGTGCACATTCATCCGGCTCGGCTGAGCCTCGCACTCGCGCTGGTCGTCGGGTGCAAGAGTCAGTCGACACTTGCGCCGACGGCCCCGCCGGCGACCGCGGCGGAGGCGCCGCGACCAGCGCCACCCGATCCGTGCCGCGGGCGCGCTCGGTGCTCGGTGTCGCGCCAGTCCATCGCCGAGGCCCCTGGCGTCGAGTTGGTGACGGTGCGCCTGGCGCACGCCCCCGGCGCGAGCACGGACGAGGAGCACTGCGACCGGCGCGAGTACTGGCTGTCGCGGCCTACCGGCGACCTCCTGGTCGCCGTCGACTGCCAGGTCCAGTGGGGCGCCGACAACGCCGGCCCCGCGACGATCAAGGTGGCGGGCAAGAAACTGCACATCAGCTACACCGAGCTGCAGTCCAGCGACAATTGCGAGAGCTACTCAGCGATCGTTGACGTCGTTGGGCCGAAGCTTGTCGAGGCGCAAAGCCGCGTCGCTGGCACCGTCGTCAAGGACGCGTGCCGAGTCGGCAAGCAGCAAGCGCCGGTCGTCCCGGTTGGCGACGGAACGGCGGCGCACCCGCTGCTGGGGCTGCACAGGTAGACGCAGCGGGCTGGGTGCTCGCGATCACGAATCGCGAGCTCGACCTGTTGTTCAGGGCCATTGACGTTGCGGCGGGCCTGTTGGTCGTGACCCACGAATCCTCGCGTTCACGACCGCCGGCGCAGCGGAAAACCCGCGAGGCCGTTGCGCCCCGGGCCTATGCTTCGTCGTCGAGCGCCGGCACACTTGGTCTGAATCTTGATTGGCTAGAGACATCCAACATGATCAACTCGGGGATTGGGCGGCGGATCTTGGTGCGGATCTTGGTGCCGATCTTGGCTTGGAGCATCACCGCGACTGCGGCGATCGCGGCGGGCGGCGCCATCGGTTGCGGCCTCGGCGCGCCCGCCGACGCGGGCGGAGGTACCGGTGGCAGCGCCGGAGCGGCAATCACCGTCTGCGGACCGACGCCTGCCGGCTCATCTTGCGCGTCGACCTGCAGTCAAGCCCAGGCGATCCTGACGAAGTATTGCGTCGCGTGCCATACAGCGGCGGTCCCCGGAGGCCATGCGCTTGGGGATCCACTCAATGACATCTTGAACATCGACGCTCTCGACAACGTGCCCAGCACGTCGCCCGGGTTAAAGAGTTGGAAGTACATCGTCCCTGGCGATCCGGCGCGCTCGTTGATCTATCGCCGGGTGGCGATCACGCGCGACATGCCCCCATACCCGCCCGATCAGCCCAACCCCGCGATGCCGACCACCAGCGATTTCTCGATCCTCTACGACTGGATTGCCAGCTGCGTACCCGGCGCGGGCCCTGACGTCGTCGTCGTCGTCGACGGCACCCAGGTCTCCTGCCCGCCGAGCCCTCCATCGGGGGCCTGCCCGGTCGAGGGGCTCAATTGCCCCTACGATACCGAGAGCTGCGTCTGCTCCGCGGGAAGCTGGACGTGCACGAGCTGTCCGCTGACCCGACCCACCATCGGCGACAGCTGCGGCGACCGGGCGAGCGGAGGCAGCATCCCGCCCGCTTTCCGCTGCGCCTACGCCGACGTCATGTGCTCCTGCGGCGTCGCCTTTTCCTCGGCGAGCGAGAGCTGGGAGTGCGGCGGTTGTCCCGCGAGCGCGCCCGGCGACGGACAGTCGTGCGGCAACACATCCTTCAGCTGCGCCTACGGAGACACGACCTGCACTTGCGGATCGGCCGGGTGGCGGTGTCTCGGCACCCCGGCGACCTGTCCCGTCGCATCGATCTTCAGCGTCCCCGGCCCCGGCGCGGGGTACTGCCATTCCTTTTACGCCTGCCAGTACCCGGTGGAGGGGCAAACCTGCACCTGCCCCGACGCCACCTGTTCCTGTCCGGTGTCGCCGCCGTCGACGGGAAGCACCTGCGCCGGCACGGGCAAGTGCGCTTACGGCGACCAGACCTGTTCGTGCGTCGGCGGCGGTTGGCAATGTTCGAACAGCTGCCCCGCGACCGCGCCCACTGACGGATCCGCCTGCTCGTCGAGCCTCAGCTGCGCCTACGACCAGATGCTCTGCTATTGCGGCGGCGCCGCCTGGCACTGCTCGTGACAGCGGGGGCATGAGCTCACCGCTCCTTCCAGGCGGCGGTTAAGCCCGCTTCGAAGCTGGCCGGCCGCCAGTGCCGGCGGCGTCAGCCGAAGGTATCGCCGTTCCAGCCCCAGAGGTGGCCTTCGACGTGCGCCATCTCCAGGTAGATTCGATCGGCGGGGACGCCGAGCGCGGCGTGCAGCCGCGCGGTCACGTCGGCGCTCAACGTGCGGCCGAGGGCCGCCGAGATCTCGCCGATGTTCTTGATCTCGACGAAGCAGGCCGGCGCCGTCGTGCCGGCGAAGGTCATGCGGGGGCGCGGGACCAGCGACGTCATCACGTAGCGCTCCGGCTTGCCAAAGCGCTTGGCCAGCAGCGCCGAGAGATCCTTCAGCAGGGCGTCGGACTTCTCCAGCGCGGGGAGCTCGGCCGACGTGAAGACGTTGATGAGAGGCATGGCGCGCGCGATTCTACGGCTTGGGGCTCTCGGGCGGCGCCGATTTCGCGGGCGCGGGTGCTTCGCCAGGAGCAGCGGGTGCCTTGGGCACGGCCGGCGCCGCGGGCGCGGCCGGCGCCGCAGGCGCCTCGTCCTGTCCCAGCAGCCGGAACTCGATGCGACGGTTCTTGTCCTTCGCCGCCTTGCTCTTGCCCCCCTTGCCGTCGTCCACGAGCAGCGGCTTGTCGGGCCCGTACCCGACGGTGGTGATGCGCGCGGCGGCGATCCCGCCGCGGACCAGGAAGGCCTTGGCCGATTCCGCCCGCTTCTCGGAGAGCTTCATGTTGAAGTCGCGCTTGCCATCGTCGGAGGTGTAGCCGGAGATCTCGATCCGCAGCGTCGGATAATCCTTGAGGACCTTGACCGCCCGCTTGAGCGTCGGGAAGGACGACGGGTTGATGACCGCCGATCCCCTGCGATAGGTGATCCCGCTGATGACGCCGGTGAACTTGGCCACGGCGGCCGGCACGACGTCGGGGCAGCCGTCCTCGTCCTGATATCCGTTCTTGGTCTCGGGCTCGTTCGGGCACTTGTCGGTCGCGTCGGGGATCCCGTCCTTGTCGTTGTCCAGATCGGGGCAGCCGTCGTCGTCCTCGAAGCCGTCCTTGTCCTCGGCCTCGTTCGGGCACTTGTCGCGCGAACCGATGATGCCGTCGCCGTCTTCGTCTTTCTCCGGGCAGCCGTCATCGTCGTCGATGCCGTTCTTGGTCTCGGGCTCGTTGGGACACTTGTCGATGGCGTCGGGGATCCCGTCCTTGTCGTTGTCGGGATCGGGGCAGCCGTCGTCGTCCTCGAAGCCGTCCTTGTCCTCGGGCTCGTTCGGGCACTTGTCCTTGGCATCGATGATCCCGTCGCCGTCGCTATCCTTGGGCGGCGTCGGCACCAGCGGGGGCGGCGGCGGCAGGGCCGGCGCGGGAGGGGCCGCTGGCACGCCCAGCGTGAACGCCAGGCCGCCCATGAACTCGAAGTCGGGGGAGAACCCGTTGTGCGTTGTGTTGGGGACGGCCAGGGCCCGCGCATCGATACGCAGCGCGATGAGCGGCGTGAAAGCATATTTCACACCGGCGCCGACGTGAAACTCCGGGTCGGTGTCCTTCTTGATCTCGTCGTACTCGGTGCCGACGGTGTCAACCACTGACAGCGCGCCGGCGCCGGCCAGCACGAAGGGGCGCAGCTTGCCGTCGAACGCCTGCATCGGAACGTGTGCCAGCAGCTGAGCCCGCCAGCCGAGCACGAAGAGCCGGAAGTTGTGGATGCGATCGCCGGTCGGGATACCGACCCCTTCGATTTCCAGCGACAGCAACGAGTTGAACGCCAGCGCGGCGCGCAGCGCGAACAGGCCGGCGTTCTTGGGGCTGGGAAGGGTCGGATCGTCGGCGACGCCGAGCTCGAGGTCGTGCGCGAACAGGTGGACGCCGCCGGCAATACCGAGCTCGATCTTCATGCCCGACCCGGTGTCCGTGTCGGCGCGCGCGGTCGACGAGAACGCGACGACCGCCGCGGCTACCGCCGCGCCGGCCCACCACAACCGCTGTCGCGTCCCGGAGACGTGTCCCATCGCGCGAACACTATATACATATTGCTGCGGCGCAGGAAGTTCCCACCCCGTCGGGGAATCGACTTTCCGCCTACTGACCGCCTACTGATTTTAGGTTTTTTGGCGTGATTTCTTTGTCGTTCCTTGGGTCGTTCGTTGGGTCGTTCCTTGGGTCGTTCCTTGGGTCGAAAAGCAGGCTGCGGACCGTACCCGAGAGCGGTCTCGAATAATTGTGCGGGCCGTCCCGTCCGAGCTATAAGCAGTCCACTTCGCACCAGGAGAAAGACATGAAACGCCCGGTTGCCAAGCTCGCCACGTTGATCCTTTCGCTGACCGTCGGTGCCGCCTACGTGGCGCGCACCGGCAGCGCCGTCGCCGCCAGCGGCCCGTGCACGATCGCCGTCAAAGGGTCGTCGCCGACCGCGAAGGCCTGCGCCAAGGGCGGTCGCACCGAGGCGAAGAAGGTCATGAAGGAGATGATGGCGGCCGCGAACGCCAAGGGCGGCAAGTTCCAGTGCGAAGGTTGCCATAAAGACATGGGGACCTACGAGCTCGCCAAGAACGCCGTCGCTGATTACAAGAAGCTCCAAGAGGCGTCCGGAATGAAGTAGAAGTAGGCGGCAAGAAACACACCACAGAGAAGATCGATCGTCTGCGGCCTCGCGCAGCGGGGACGTCGTTCGGGATTCCAGCTCTACGAGGCCCAGTTCATGAAGACCGTCACCGAGTTCTCCGGCACCGTTCTCCGAGAAGCCGCTCGCATCCGCAAGCTCCACCCCCGCCCCACCCCGCCGCGCCCCGAACCCAAATCGGGTGCCGGCGAGGCGGAGGCGCCGACCGAGGCCGGCGCCCCCACGGAAGCGGCAGCTGAGGCCGTCACCGATGCGACAGCCAGCGAGGCGACCACCGGCGAAGCAGCCGCGGCCGACGAGGCATCTGCCGCGGAGGGTGAGAGCGCGGCCGCGCCGGACGCCGACAGCGAAAGTGCCGCGGCGGCGCCGGAAGAGGCGAGCGAAGGCGCCAGCGCGAGCGGCGATGACCAGGCTTCGGCCGAGGCGGCCGCGAGCGACCAGCCGGAAGCCGAGGCCGAGGGCGGCGAGGCGGCGCCGGCCGAAGCCGCGGCCGAAGAACCGGCCGCGCCGGTCGACCTCGGCCCCGACCCGGCGCTCCCGGCGCTGGAAGAGGCGTTGAAGCTTCAGGGCGATCGCCTGGCCCGTCTGGTCGAGGCGCTCGACGTCACCCGTGATCGCGTCGACAACGTTCGCCTGGTCCGGGTGCTCAGCGGCGAGGACCCGCCCCCCAACGCGAAGAAGCAGGGCGATTTCTATTATCTCGTCGACCTTCAGCCGAGGCGCGAAGGCGGCGGCAAGGGGCGCGGCGGCGGCCGCCATGACGGCCCCGGCGGCGGCAAGGGCCGCGGTGGTCGCCCCGGCGGGGGCGGTGGCGGTGGTGGTGGCGCCGGGGGAAGCTTCGGTGACAGCGGACGGCTCGAGCGCGATCTGCCGCCCCGCGAGGTCCCGGCCGGCGGCCAGGGATGGATGGTCACCCGCGCACCGGCGGCTCCGGGTGACCGGGGCGGCGGCGATCGCGGTCGTCGCGGACCCGGCGGGCGGCGGCCCGACGGCGGAGGCCCCGGCGGCGCGCGTCGTCCCGGGGGTGGACCCGGCGGCGGTGGCGGTCCGCGCGGCGCGGGCGGTGGATTCGGCGCTGGACCCGGCGGCGGTCGCGGACGCGGGCCCGGCGGTCCTCCGCGCGGCGCCGGTCCGGCCCCTGGTCCGGGCGGTGGTGGCGGGGGCGGCGGCAACGCCGGCCCGGTGCGTTTCGGCAGCGCCGAGACGCGGGCCCCCGGCAGCGATCAACCAGCCCCACCCCGAGGCCCCCGTCCGCCCCAAGGCGGTCGAGGCCCGCGCGGGGGTGGTGGCGGTGGCGGTGGTGGCGGCGGTGGCGGCGGTGGCGGTCCCCGCGGCGACGGTGGCGGTGGTGGCGGTGGCGGTGGCGGCGGTGGCGGCCCCAAGCGCGACGCCAAGGGCTGGCCGATCGCCTGAGTCCGGCGCCAGCGCGACCGCGACTAAGACGAAACGCCACGACGCCAGAGACGCCAAGATCCGGATTTCAAGATTCCAGACCGTGGCGTCCTGGCGTCGTGGCGTTTCACTGAACGGGTTGGCTTAACCTCGGGCGGAGATCGCCCGCGCGGCGAGGCGCTCGACCCGCTCGAGAATCGCGCGCGCGTCCAGGGTGCGCGCGTAAACGTACAGCGAGCCCGGCAGTTCATCGTCGAGCGCCGCCTCGCTCACGCGCAGGTGCTTGCTCACAGCGAAGAGGATTCGATGCGGCAGGCCGCGCTCGACCAGCTCGACCCGGCGCCAGACCGCCTCTCGACTCCAGAAGCCGAGCACCTCGAGGTAGACCGGCGCGCCGTGACCCCGGCGCGGTGTGAACACCAGGTCGGGCACGCACAGCCCCGCGCCCGGCAGATCGAGGATCACCGTCGCCGGCGCCGCGACCCACGCCGCCTCTTCGCGCGCGGCCAGCCGCGCCAGCAGCGCTGCGATCTCGTCGGGCAGCGCCGGCAGCTCGGGATCCGCCGCCGCGACGGCGCGGGTCGCGACCTGATCCGCAGCGCCCGCGGCGCGAAAGGTCACCGGCCGCCGCTCCTTGCCCCACAGCACATCGGCCTCGATGCGCCAGCGTCCGCAGGCGGCGATCGCCGGCAGCGCCATCGCCAGCTGCAGCCCGTAGCGCGTGACCGCCTGGAACAGGCTGAAAGGACCGTCGATCTCGATGCGATAACCGGTCTTGGTGGCGCCGATGACGTGCAGCAGCCGCAGGAATTTCAGCTTGTGGAACAGCCGGCGGTAGTCGGCCGGGTCGGCGCCGGAGACCTCGGCGACGACGCGGGTCGCGCGCAACAGCACCGCCTGCACCTGCGCCCGATCGAAGCCGGCCGCCAGGTAGTCCGGCCGGATCGGGGTCACCGTGCACAGCCGCTCGGCGCCGTGCAGATCGGCGTAGAGCAGCGCGCTCGAGCGCCTCGCTTGAAAGGCCGCGCGCCGCCGACACCTCGGCGAGGATCGTCGCGCGGGCCAGCTTGCCGGCAGCGGCCGGCGTGCGGCGGGCCGCGCTGGCGCGCAGGAAGACGTCGGCGCGCAGCTCCGCCGGATCGATCTCGGCCGCCGTCTCGAAGACGCACCGATCGCTCACCAGCTTGAGGACACCATCGCCCAGGCGGCGCTCGTGCGGCGCTACCTCGACGGCGCGCCAGGTCGCCTCCAGCTCTTCGCGCGAACGTCCGATGTGGGCCCGCGCCAGCTCGAGATAGATCGCCGCCAGCTCCTCGACGCGCGACCGCGCCTTCGCGTCCAGCGGCGGCACCTGCAGCTCGGCGCCGCGGCGGCGGGCCGTGACCAGGTCAGCGGTAAGCACTGTGCTCCCGCCGCCGATCGCTGGTCGACGTCTCGGCCGTCGACGCCGTGACCAGCTCGTAGAGCAGCGCGCGCTTGCCGCCGCTCTTGCTCACGTGGCGCCGCAGGATGCGACCCAGCCGCTGCACGTGCTCGCGCACCGACCCGCTGCCGGAGATCACCACCGCGACGTTGGCCTCGGGGATGTCGACACCTTCGTTGAGCACCTTCGAGGTCACGACCGCGCCGTAGCGGCCGTCGGCGAGGCGCGCCAGGATCTCGCTGCGCTCGCGCACCTTGGTCTGGTGGGTGATCGCGGGCACCAGGAAACGCCGCGACACCGCGTAGGCGGTGGCGTTGTCGTCGGTGAACAGCAGCACGCGGTCGTCGCGGTGGCGTTCGAGCAAGAGCTCGACGTAGTCCAGCTTCGCGGGCGCGGCGAACGCGATCTCGCGCTGGCGGCGGTAGGCGGCCATCGCGCGCTGCCCCTCGACGCTGCGCGACGAGCGAATGATGAAGTCGGACCAGCCCGACGGTCCGCCCATGCGGATCCCCTGCTCGGCCAGGAAGCCGACGTAGATCGCGCGCTCGGCCTGGTACTCGTGGCGATCGGCCGCCGACAGCTCCACCTCCAGCCGCACCGTCTCGTAGTCGGCCAGGTAGCCGCCCTCGCCGGCGAGATCGACGATGTCCTTGCGGTAGACCTGCGGGCCGATCAGGTGATCGAGCTCGACGTGCCGCCCGTCGGCGCGCTCGGGGGTCGCGGTCAGACCCAGCCGAAACGGCGCCAGGCTCGACTGCGCCGCCAGCGCATAGGCGGCGCCCGGCAGGTGATGACACTCGTCGAACACCAGCAGCCCGAAGCGCCGCCCCAGGTGGTCCATATGCAGGTACGCCGAATCGTAGGTCGTCACGGTCAGCGGCTGGACGTCAAAATCACCGCCCCCGACGACGCCGATGCCGACGCCGCCCGCGCCGGCGCCGAAGGTCGCGCGCAGAACGTCGTACCACTGACGGACCAGATCCAGCGTCGGCGTCACCACCAGCGTCGCGCGCCGCTTGTCGTCGATGGCCAGGCACGCGACCAAGGTCTTGCCGGCGCCGGTCGGCAACACGACCACGCCGCGCCCGCGGTTCGCGCGCCAGGCCGCCAGCGCCTCGGCCTGGTACGGGCGCGGCGGCACGCGGACGCGCGCTCCGTCGGCCAGCACCTCGTACGCGCGCGCGCGATCCTCGACCGGGATCGACTGGCGGCCGAGCGCGCGCAGCAGATCGGCGTAGGCGGCGGCGGGCGCGCGGAAGCAGCCGGAGCGCGGGTCCCAGCGGCAGTCGGGCGTCGGGGGTGCGGCGTCAACGGCCAGCCCGCGCAGCTCGAGCGTGCCGCCCGCGAACGCCAGCACCACCTCGGGGCTCAAAGGAATTCGCAGAGGTACGCGGCGGGCTGCGACGCGCGCACGTCGAAGCCGCTCTTGCCCGGCACCTCGAACGTCGTGCCGGCCGGGAAGCTGCGCCAGTCGCCGCCGTCGGGCAGACGCGCGAACAGCTCGCCGCTGATCACGGTCATGCGTTCGGGAGCGTCGGTGCCGAAGTGGAACTCGCCGGGCGCGATCACGCCGGCCGTCATGCGCCGCCCGAAGCGCTCGAACCCGACGCTTTGAACCTTGCCTTCGAAGTAGCTGTTGTGTTTGAGCATCGCGGACGCGGATTGTAGTAGAAGACCAGCGTGGCGATCGAGGTCTTCTGGGGCAGCGGCAGCCCTTTCGCGTGGCGGGTGCTGCTGGCGCTGGAGGCGAAGGGCCTCGCCTATCAATCGCGCCTGCTCGAGTTCTCGAAGGGGGACACCAAGACGCCCGAGTACCTGGCGCTCAACCCGCGCGGCCAGGTCCCGGCGCTGCGCGACGGCGGGTACGTCGGTCTACGAGTCGATCGCCATCCTGGCCTACCTCGAACGCAAGTACCCCGAGCCGCCGCTCTTCGGCGCCACTCCCGAGGAGAGCGGCACGATCTGGCGCGCGGTCTGCGAGGCGACGTGCTACCTGGAGCAGCCGGTCGACGCTTTCATTCTCCCGATCTATCGTGATCAGTTGCGCGACCAGCTGCGCGACCCGGCGATCGACCGCGCCGTGCGCGCCACGCTCCCGCCGATCCAGGCCGAGCTCGCGCGACTCGAGGCGACGCTGACCGACCACGCCTGGCTGGCGACGCCGCGCCTCTCGGCCGCCGACATCGCCGTCTTCCCGTTCATCCAGTCGCTGTTGCGCGCCGCCGGCAAGCCCGCCGCCGCCGCGCTCGATCATGGCCTGACGCCGTTCGCGACGCGGTACCCGCACCTTGCGGCCTGGGTCGCGCGCGTCGAGGCGCTGCCGGGCTACGACCGCACCTACCCGCCCCACTGGCGGTAACGCGCGCGGGTCGGTGAGTCGGTTTGGGTCCGCGGCTAGTGCCCGGGCCCGTGACCCCGGTCGTTGTCGCGCCGCTTGTCTCCGCCCTTGCCCTTGTCGTCGTCGTGGCGGCGGTGATCGTCTGACGGCTTGCGCTGCTCCTCGGCGACGCGACGCTTTTGTTGCTCGTCCTGCTGCTGTTGTTGCTGTTGCTGTTGTTGCTGCTTCTGCTGGTCTTCGGCGACGCGACGCTTTTGTTGCTCGTCCTGTTGCCGCTGCTGCTGTTGACGCCGCTGATCGTCCTGGCGCCGCGCCTCCTCCTGCTGGCGCCGCTGATCATCGGCGACGCGACGCCGCTGATCATCGTCCTGCCGCCGGCGCGCCTCCTCCTGTTGCTGCTGCTGTTGCTGTTGCTGCTGACGCCGCTGATCGTCCTGGCGCCGCGCCTCCTCCTGCTGGCGCCGCTGATCATCGGCGACGCGACGCCGCTGATCATCGTCCTGCCGCCGGCGCGCCTCCTCCTGCTGCTGTTGCTGGCGGCGCTGGTCCTCGGCCTGCTGGCGCTGTTGCTGCTCCGCCTGGCGCTGCTGCTGTTCCGCCTGACGCTGCTGCTGTTCTTGCCACCGCCGCTGATCCTCGGCCTGGTGCCGCGCCTGCTCCTGTTGCTCGCGGGCGCGCATGTCGGCCTGGCGCCGCTGCTCGTCGGCGGCGCGACGTCGGGCGTCGTCGTCGCGGCGGCGCTGCTCGTCGGCGGCGCGTTGCTGTAGCTGCTGCTGCTGATCCCAGCGGCGGCGATCCTCGTCGGCGCGTCGTTGCTGCTCCCGCTGCGCGCGGTCGCGTTCCTCGATCGCGCGCCGGTCCTGCGCCTGCGACCCGCGCCGTGCATCCCATTCGGCCTGCCGCTGCTGCGCGCGCCGCTCGGCCTCCCAGCGCTGGGCATCGGTGTAGCGACCAATCTGGCGCATCTCGATCGCCTGGTGCCGCATGTCGACGCGGTTGCGGCGCAGCCAATCATCGTGCGGGCCGGCGACCCAGACATCGTTGCGGTGGCGATAGAACCGATTCACCGGCGTGGTCGCGCGCAGATAAGAGGCCAGGCTGCCGGTGAAGTAGTAGCGGCCAACGTCGGGGAGCATCAGATTTCGCGCCGCCACGAAGCGCCACTGGTTCTCGGGGACGTAGCCGCCCGGGCTGTCGACGGCGGGCGCCCAGCCGACATAGCCCGGCCCTTCGCGCCACTGCACCCACGACGGGCCCCAGGTCGTGTTCGGTACCCAGACCCAGCGGTCCGCCCAGACCCAGCGGCCGTAGTGATCGGTCGCCCAGCCGAAGGGATCGTTCGAGACCCAGGTGAATCCATAGTCGGTGTCGGTCCAGCGACCGTTTGAGTAGGGGACGTACGCCGGATCGTTCGGGGTGAAGACCCATCCGTTCCGGGGATCGTTGGTCCAGGCGCCGTAAGGGGACAGGTCGTTGTAGAAGACGTCGACCGAAGGAACGTTGGCGCCCGGCGCGTCGGCGCTGACGTCATCATAGGTGGGCCCTCCCGCGGCGTAGGCCGGCGGCGGACTGGCGGGCGGCGGCGCGGGCGCGGGTGGCGGCGGCGCCGGTGGGCTCCACGGCGCATTCACCGGCGCATCCGGATCCGGCGGCGCGCCCACCGGAGCTGGTTGATAACCCGTCGCCTCGGGCAGCCCGGACGGCGACGGCGACGGCTGCTGCGGATCGGATGCCGGCGCGTAGGGCTGGCCGTACGACGAGGGCGGCGGCGGACTATTGAGCGGGACGTAACATCCACCACCGCCGGCGGCGACCAGCAGCCACGACGCCGAGGAGACCAGCAGGCTGACGCTTGGAAGACGCATGGAAGGCACCCTTTCGCGGGAGAATCATCGATCGCTGACGAGAACCCTCTTGTGACGATCGCACGAAGGGGCGCATTCAGTCACGCGGTCACTCCGCCCATCTCGGCGTCCCACCCATCCGACGTCCTGCGCTCTGCGTCTTGCTCCGACCTGGGCCCACGCCACCCGCCGACGTGATCAACAGGAAGAGGCTCGGCATGAAAACCGCGACGCGCTACCATGCGCGCCATGCGCAAGCTCAACCCACTCGTCTGCCTCGGCGTGCTCGCGACGACGGCCTCGCTCCTGACCGCTTGCGGGCCGTCCGTCGATCCGGCGCTCAAGGCCGACATCGATCGGCGCATCGCCTCGACCGCCCGCGCCAGCCAGAGCTTCCCGTCACCGGTCGGCTTTTATCCTCAGCCGCTGCAGCCCGGCCAGTGGACCCAACACAAGATGATCTACGATCAGCAGCCGTCGTTCCTGACCAACAAGGTCGTCGGGCAGGTCGGCGACGCGTTCTGGATCGAGTCGGTGCACGAGAGCTACTCGGGCCGCACCGTCACCAAGATCCTGCTGTCGATCCCGAATCGCACCGATCCGGCGAGCATGGAGATCCGGGGCGTGGTGATGAAGGACCGCAACGGCCACGTGAATTCTTTCGACGGCCCGGTGCTGAACATGATGCAGGGGATGTATCGCAACTTGGTCTCCAACCTGATCGTCAGCTGGCAGGGGCAGCCGCAAGAGGACACGTCGGTGCCGGCCGGCAACTTCACCGGATGCTTCAAGATGCGCACCGACGCGCAATGGGGGCCGTGGAAGTCGGCGTCGATGTCGTGGTCCCACCCGGCAGTGCCGCTGTCCGGCATGGTGCGCAGCGAAGGGATCGACCGGCCCAGCAGCATGGAGCTGGTGGCGTTCGGTCTGGCGGGCGCCGTCAGCGAGCTGTGAGACGACGGGAACGGATCGTCAGCCGTCGGTCGCCGAGCGGTGGGGGCGCAGCGCCCGCGCGAACAGGCCCAGGCCGCAGGCGATGAGGCCGAACATCGCCAGCGTGGTCCAGAGGCTGGTCGGCTGAAAATAGACGTCCAGGTTCATGAGAACGCCGACCAGGATCAGGAAGATCCCGCCGACGGCCAGGATCCAGCCCAGGATCGATCGCCCGTTGAACGAGAGCAACCCGATGCCGCCCAGCAGCGGGATCAGCGTCGCTCCGAAGCTGCCGCGCGCGCTGCCGAAAAAGTGCCAGAACGAGGTGTGAACCGTGACGTGGTCGAACACCATGTAGATCCCGACCGCCATCATCGCCAGGCCGACCAGAAACTCGGCGGCGCCACCCGACGTCCCGCCCGGTTGAAACTTGGACTTTCCGCCGAAGCTCGCGCCCGATTGGCTCATCGGGGCTCAGCTTATCAGCTGGCGGCTCGGCGCGCCGAGGCCCGCGGGGGAGTGACCATTCACACGTCCAGGTGCCGTGAAAATCGGCGGCCCGGCGCTAGAATCTTTTCGCGCGGACGGTCGTCTCAAGAACGAGGATTCGGAGGGACCAAGTCATGAAACGGCTCAGTTTGATCTGCGGCATTGCATCTCTGTTGCTCTTTGCGCCGGGCATCGCTTCGGCGCACGGAGGTCACGGCGGCGGTGGGGGTGGCTTTCATGGTGGTGGTGGATTCCACGGCGGAGGCGCCAGCGTTCATGGCGGAGGCACAGCCTTCCACGGCGGAGGCGCAACCTTCCACGGCGGAGGCGCGGCCTATGGGGGCGGCTATCACGGCGTGGGACACGCTCCCGTCTACGGCGGCGGTGGCTGGCGCGGTGCTCCGGTCTACGGCGGCGGTTCGCACGGCGGCTACGTGGCGGCGCCGCGCGCCGGCTGGGGCGTTCACCCCTACGGCGCCGTGGGGATCGGCGTCCGGCCGTCCCCGCGACACGTTTGGGTTCCGGGATACTGGGGCTTTCGCGGCGGCGTCCAGGTCTGGCTCGGCGGCAGCTGGTTGCTTCCCCAGGCCGACTGGATCTGGATAGCGCCCCACTGGCAGTGGAACGGCTACACCTGGGTCTGGCAGGACGGCTACTACGCGCCGCCGTACTAGCTAGCTACGGCGGCGGTTCGTGCTCGTCGACCTGCAGCACGTGAACCGATGCACGTGCACGAATCGCCGGGTAGTACCGTCGAATTTCCCGACAAACTGTAGCTAGCGCTCGCTCTCGCGAGGCAACAGCCGGCGCGCGTCGTGCGTGGAGGCGATTCGCCGGCTAGGCTGTGAGGCTCATGGAGCCAGCGGAGCCTCGACCGACGGCGATGGTGATTCGCGCCACCCGGGAGTCCAGCCTCGCCGGGGACTGGGCGTTGGTGCTCGCGTCGGCGGGCATCGCGCACGAGCTGCGGTCGGACAGCGGCGGGTTCCAGCTGGTGATCGACACCGGCGACGCCGACGTGGCGGGGCGCGCGCTCGACGGGTTCGACAGCGACGCGCTCGCCGAGCTGGCGGCGCGCACACCGGCTGAGCCAGCCGAGGCGAAGAGCGCGCTCGGCCTTTGGGTCGCGCTGGTGATCCTGGCATTCCATCTGGTGGCTGGGCCGTGGGAGGCGCCGCAGCCGTCGCGCTGGTTCGCGGTCGGGACGGCGTCGGCGGAAGCGATCGTGCACGGGCAGTGGTGGCGCGCGGTGACGGCGCTGACCCTGCACGCCGATCTGCTGCACCTGTTCGGCAACGCCGTCGCGTCGTTGATCTTCGTGGCGGCGGTGGGGCGCGCGCTGGGCACGGGGTTCGGCGCGGCGTTGATCCTGCTGGCGGGCGCGGCCGCGAACCTGGCGACGGCGGCGGTCCACCGCTCCGGACACCTGTCGGTCGGCGCGTCGACCGCCACCTTCGCGGCGCTGGGAATCATGGCCGGGCTCGGCATCCTGCGCCGCTACCGCTCGCTGCCGCAGCGGCGCCGTGCCTGGCTGCCGTTCGGCGCCGGCCTGGGCCTGTTCGCCATGCTGGGCGTTGGTGAGCATAGCGACGTGGTGGCTCACCTGTTCGGCCTGCTCGCCGGTTGCCTGCTCGGGATCGCGGCGTCGATCGTGGTCCGGCGGCGGCCGGGGCGCCTGATCCAGGGGGCGCTGGCCCTGGGAGCGCTGGCGATGTTATCCAGTTGCTGGTGGCTCGCCTTTCGCACGTAGGAAGCTCGGTCGCCGCCCTCCCGCTCGCCTTTTCACTGTCACTGTCTCTGTCACTGGCGCTCGCGCTGGCGATCCCGGCGACGCTGATCGGCGCCGGCTGCGCGGCGACACCGCCTCGCGCGGCGACGCCGCCGGGGGCGGCGAACGGCGATTACCCGTGGATCCCCGATCAGGGGGACGGGACTTATCGCAACCCGATCCTCTTCGCCGACTACTCCGACCCCGACGTGATCCGCGCCGGCGACCGCTACTACCTGATCGCGTCCAGCTTCACCTCGACGCCGGCGTTGCCGATTCTTCGCTCGCGCGACCTGGTCAACTGGACCATCGTCGGCCACGCGCTCGAGAACCTGCCCGGCGATCGCTACGCCGTGCTGCAGCCGGGCGCCGGCGTCTGGGCGCCGGCGATTCGCGAGCACGCGGGAACGTTTTACATCTTCGCGCCGTTGCCCGACGAGGGGATCTACGTGCTGACCGCGCCCGGCCCCGAAGGCCCGTGGAGCCAGCCGCGCCTGCTGGTCGCCGGACGGGGTCTCATCGACCCCTGCCCGTTCTGGGACGACGACGGGCAGGCGTACCTGATCCACGCCTACGCGCGCTCGCGCGCCGGCATCAAGGATCGGCTGCGGCTGCGACCGATGGCGCCGGATGCCTCGCGCCTGCTGGGCGAAGGCGAGATCGTCTTCTCCGATCCCGCGCGCCACCCCACGCTGGAGGGGCCGAAGCTCTACAAGCGCAACGGTTGGTACTACATCCTGGCGCCGGCGGGCGGCGTCGTGAACGGCTGGCAGGTGGCGCTGCGGGCGCGCCACATCTACGGACCGTACGAAGATCGGATCGTGCTCGCGCAGGGGCACACCGCGGTGAACGGGCCGCACCAGGGCGCGCTGGTCGATACGCCGGGCGGGCAGTGGTGGTTCGTTCATTTCCAGGACGCGGGGGTTTACGGACGGGTCGTGCACCTGAACCCGGTCACCTGGCGTGACGACTGGCCGCTGATGGGGACCGCCGCGGCCGACGCCGTCTCGGGAGCGGGCGCGGGCGCGGGCACGAACACGACGCCCGGCGAGCCGGTGCTGCGCCACGCAAAGCCGGACTTGCCGCGCCAACCGATAAAAACCCCGCAGACCAGCGATGAAATGGACGCGCGCGACGACGGCCAGCTGGGGCCGCAATGGCAATGGCACGCGAACCACGCCGCCGGCTGGCACGATCTGCGCGCGCGCCCCGGCTGGCTGCGCCTGCGCGCGCTGCCGCTGCCCGCGACCAACGGGTTGGCCGTGGCGCCCAATCTGTTGTTGCAGAAGCTGCCCGCGCCAGCGTTCACCGTCGAGACGCTGGTCGAGCTTCTTCCCGGCGTCATGGCCGGCCTGATCGTCGCCGGCGAGAGCACCGCGGCGCTGGTGGTCGAACGCGCCGGCGACGGCCCGCGGGTCGAGCTGCGCATCGACGACCGTGTCGCGTACGCCGCGCCGATCACCGAGGGGCCTGTGCACCTGCGGGTCACCATGAGCGAGGGGGGACGGTGCCGTTTCGCCTTCGCGGTGGGCGGGGCGCAGGAGCAAACGATCGGGGTGGAGTTCGCGGCGCGCGCGGGGCGCTGGGTCGGCGCGCAGGTGGGGATCTTCGCGGCGGCGACGCCGACCGGCGTCGCGGGGACGGCCTCGAGCTATGCCGACTTCGACTACGTTCGTTTCTCGGGCGCAGCGGCTGCCGGCGCGCCGCGGTGACCGCTGCGGCGCTCTACGAGCCGGCGTTTCACGAGCCGGCTTGGCACGGCAGCTCGACGACGAACGTCGCGCCCGCACCGATCGCGCTCTCGACCCGCACCTCTCCGTCGAGCGCGTGCACGATCTGCTTGACGATCCAGAGGCCGAGGCCGATCCCGCCGAAGCTCCGGCTCGACGAGGCGCGCTCGAAGCGATCGAAGATCCGCCCCTGATCCTCGACGGCGATCCCGACGCCATGGTCGCGCACCGACAGGCGCGCGCTGCCGCCCGCTTGGCCGCCGTCTCCCGTTTGGCCGCTGTCTCCCTCTTGGCGGCCTTCGACCTTCACGCAGATCGGTTTGCCCTGCCCGTACTTGAGCGCGTTGGTGAGCATGTTGGTGATCACCTGCTCGAGCCGGCTGCGATCCCATCGCCCGGTCACAGCCCCGGGCGCGTCGATGGTCAGCTCGCAGCCGGCGCGCACCGCCTCGTCCTGGAAGCGCGCACCGACCTCGTACGCCAGCTGGGTCAGGTCGACGTCTTCGATCTCCATCTCCAACCGCCCCGACGAGATCCGCGACACATCGAGCAGATCGTTGATCAGGCGGTGCAGTCGATCGGCTTGCCCGCCGATCTTGCGCAGCTTCTCACCCAGCCGCGGCGCCGGCACGACGCCCTGGTTTCGCTCGGCGAGGCGCTCCAAGTTGGCGACCTCGAGCTTCAGCGACGTCAGCGGCGTGCGCAGCTCGTGCGACGCCACTGAAAGGAAGTCGTCGCGCTGAACGATCGCGCGCTGCAGCTCCTCTTCGGCGCGCTTGTGATCCTCGATGTCGACCGCGGTCACGATCCAGCCGACCACCGCCCCCTGCTCGTTGCGCTCGGGCACCATGCGGCCGAGGTGCCAGCGGTACGCCTCGTCGCTGGCACGCCGCAGACGCAGCTCCCGTTGAAAGGCCCGGTGCCCGTCGTGGATGGTCCCGTCCCAGTCGGCCTCGACCAGCGGGCGTTCGTCGGGGTGGATCACCTGCCAGAAGGAATCGCGCGTGATCTGGTCGGCGATGACCCCGCAGTAGGCGAGGCTGGCGCGGTTCCAGTAGTAGATCTCCCCCTCGGAGTTGGCCGCCCAGACGCACTGGGGCATCGAATCGAGCAGGCTGCGGTAGCGGTGCTGGCTGCGGCGCTCGACCACCTCGCGCTCGCGCTGGCGCAGCATCCGCTCCTGCAGCTTGATCGTCTCGCCCTTGAGATACAGGTCGATGAACACGGTGACCTTCGAGCGGAGGATCTCCGGCTCGAACGGCTTGAGCAGATAGTCGACCGCGCCCTGTGAATAGCCGCGGAAGACATGATCGGCGTCGCGGCTGAGCGCGGTGATGAAGATGATCGGGATGTGACGGCTGCGTGGGTGCTGCTTGACCAGCGCCGCCGTCTCGAAACCGTTCATGCCCGACATCTGCACGTCCAGCAGGATGAGCGCGAAGTCGCGCTGCAAGATCTGCTTGAGCGCCTCATCGCCCGACGCCACCTTGACCAGGCGATGCCCGAGCGGTGCCAGGATCGCCTCGAACGCCAGCAGATTGGCCGGATGATCGTCGACGATCAGGATGCTCGCCTGCGCGGCCCCCGGTTCGACGTTGAAGGCGGCGCCACCCGCGGTTGCGTCGACGGGGCCGCTTCTATGTTCTGCGATCGCCATCGCATCCTCCTCAGGCGCGCGCTGGCTCATCACCGCCGGTCCACAGGCGAATGACCTCGAGCAACTTCGCGGCGTCGATCGGTTTGGGCAGATAGTCGGACGCGCCGGCGCCCAGGCACTTGTCGCGATCCTCGGGCAGCGCCTTGGCGGTCACGGCGACGATCGGAATCCCTCGGAAGCGCGGGATGCGGCGGATCTCCTGGATCGTCTCGTACCCGTCCATCCCCGGCATCATGATGTCCATCAACACGAGATGGATCTCGTCGTCGTTTTCCAGCGCCTGGATGCCGGCGCGGCCGTTGTCGGCGTAGACCACGCTGACGCCGTTCGCCTCGAGGATGCTGGTCATGGCGAAGATGTTGCGCACGTCATCGTCGATGACAAGGACCTTGTGGCCCACAACCGTCTCCTCGGCCTTGCGCGTCTCGCTGATGATCGCCTTCGAGCGCTCGGGCAGCCGCGCGTCGATCCGGTGCAGGAACAGCGCGGTGTCCTTGAGCAGGCGTTCGGGCGAGTTGACCCCGCTCTTGAGGATGATCGACTGCGTGTACTTCTTCAGCCGCTGCTCCTCGTCGTCGGTCAGCTCCTTGCCGGTGTAGACGATGATCGGCAGATCGCGATAGCGCGCCTGGGTCTTGATCCGCTCGATCAGGCGGACGCCGTCGTCGCCGGGCAGCACCAGATCGACGACCATGCAGTCGTACTCGCCGCCGTCGAGGGCCGCCAGCGCCTCCTCGGCCGATTGGACGGCCGCGATCTTCACGTCGTCCCCTTCGCCGACCAGCTCCATGATGCTGTCGCGCTGGCGATCGTCGTCCTCGACCAGCAGCAACTGCCGCACCGACCGGTCGAGGAAGGTCGAGATGTGCTGGAAGGCCGACTGCAACGATTCGCGGCTCACCGGCTTTTCGAGGTAAGCGAACGCACCCAGCGCGGCGCCCCGCCGGGTGAGGTCGTCGACCGAGATCACGTGCACGGGGATGTGGCGCGTGCCAGCGTTGCGCTTGAGGCGATCGAGGACCCGCCAGCCGTCGAGCACCGGCAGCTGCAGATCCAGGCTGATCGCGTCGGGCTTCAGCTGGTTGGCCAGCGCCAGCCCCGAGTCGCCACGCGTCGCGACCACCGCCTTGAAGCCGTTCTCGTGCGCGAGGCCGAGCATGATGCGGGCGAAGGCGACGTCGTCCTCGATGATCAGCAGGACGCGATCGCCCGGCTGAATATCGTCGCGGTCGTCCTCGACCGGCCGCAGCAGCACCGGGTCGGGGGCCGCCAGCGGCGTCGTGCCGACCAGTGACTCCAGCGAGGCGCGCGCCGCCGCCTCCGCCGCCTCGATCGCCTCATCTCCGTCGCCGCCGTCGAGGCCGACGTAGTGCTCGGGCAAGTAGAGCGTGAACGTGCTCCCCTCGCCGAGCCGGCTCTCGACCTGGATCTCGCCGCCCAGCAGCCGCGCGATCTCGCGGAGATCGACAGGCCGAGGCCGGTGCCGCCGTACTTGCGGCTGGTCGTGCCGTCGGCCTGCTGGAACGCCTCGAAGATCAGCTTCTGCTTGCTCTGCGCGATGCCGATCCCGGTGTCGGCCACCGAGAAGGCCAGCACCCGATCCCGGTGCAACAGCCCCTCGCTGGTGAAGCGCGTACCGGGGCGCGCCAGCTGCACGCGCAGGATCACGCCGCCGCTGTCGGTGAACTTGAAGGCGTTGGCGAGCAGGTTCTTCAGCACCTGCTGCAGGCGTTGCGGGTCGGTGAAGAAGCGCGGCGAGACCGCCAGGGCCGACCTCGGTGCGGAACTTCAGCTGCTTCTGATCGGCGACCGGGCGGAACGATCGCTCGACGAAGTCGGTGACCTCCTGGACCAGGATCTCCTGCGGCTCGACCGGCATCTTGCCGGCTTCGACCTTCGACAGGTCGAGGATCTCGTTGATCAGCGTCAGCAGATCGCCGCCCGACGCGTAGATCGTCTTCGCGTACTCGACCTGCTCGCTCGGACAGGTTCCGCTCGGCGTTGTCGGACAGCAGCTTGGCCAGGATCAGCAGGCTGTTGAGCGGCGTGCGCAGCTCGTGCGACATGTTGGCGAGGAACTCCGACTTGTACTTGGAGATGAGCGAGAGCTGCTCGGCCTTCTCCTCGAGCGATACGCGCGCCTGCTCGACCTCGCGGTTCTTGACCTCGACCTTGGTGTTCTGCTCGGCCAGCAGGCGCGCCTTCTCCTCCAGCTCCAGCGCCTGCTTCTCCAGCGCCGAGTTGGTGCGCTTGAGCTCGTCCTGCTGCTGCGTGAGCTCCTTCGACTGCGACTGCAGCTCCGGGTCAGCGACTGCGACTGCTGCAGCAGCTCCTCGGTGCGCATGTTGGCGCTGATCATGTTGAGCACGACGCCGATGCTCTCCATCAGCTGGTCGAGGAACAGCTGGTGGATCGCGCTGAAGGGATGGAACGACGCCAGCTCGATCACCGCCTTGACGTCGCCCTCGAACAACACCGGCAAGACGATGATGTTCAGCGGCGCCGCCTCGCCGAGCCCCGAGCCGATCTGGATGTAGTCCGCCGGCACGCGCGTCAGCAGGATGGTCTTCTTCTCCAGCGCGCACTGCCCGACCAGCCCCTCGCCCAGGCGAAAGCTGTTCGAGACGCTCTTGCGCTGACGGTAAGCGTAGCTGGAGGTGAGCTTCAGGATCGGCGCTGACTCCTCGGAGTCGATCATGAAGAAGGCGCCGTGGTGCGCGGACACCAGCGGCGTCAGCTGCGACATGATCATCTGCGACACGGTCTCGAGGTTCTTCTGCCCCTGCATCATGCTGCTGAACTTGGCCAGGTTGGTCTTCAGCCAGTCCTGCTCGGTGTTCTTCTGCGTCGTCTCCTTGAGGTTGACGATCATCTGGTTGATCTTGTCTTTGAGCGACGCCACCTCGCCCTCCGCCTGCACGTCGATCGAGCGCGTGAGATCGCCCTTGGTGACCGCGGTCGCGACCTCGGAGATCGCGCGCACCTGGGTGGTGAGATTGCCGGCCAGCTGGTTGACGTTGTCGGTCAGCTGCCGCCAGGTGCCGACGGCGCCCGGCACCTTGGCCTGGCCGCCCAGCTTGCCTTCGATGCCGACCTCGCGCGCCACCGTCGACACCTGATCGGCGAACGTGCCCAGCGTGTCGCACATGTTGTTGATGGTGTCGGCGAGCGCGGCGATCTCGCCCTTCGCCTCGACGCCGATCAGCTTCTGCGACAGATCGCCGTTGGCGACCGCGGTCACGACCTTGACGATGCCGCGCACCTGCGTCGTCAGGTTCGACGCCATGAAGTTCACGTTGTCGGTCAGATCCTTCCAGGTGCCGGCGACGCCGGGCACGCGCGCCTGGCCGCCCAGCTTGCCTTCGACGCCGACCTCGCGCGCCACCGTCGACACCTGCTCGGCGAAGGTCGACAGCGTGTCGGTCATGCTGTTGATCGTCTCGGCGAGCGCGGCGATCTCACCCTTGGCCTCGACCACCATCTTCTGCTTCAGGTCGCCGTTGGCCACCGCGGTCACGACCTTGACGATGCCGCGCACCTGCGCCGTCAGGTTGCGCGGCCATGAAGTTCACGTTGTCGGTCAGGTTCTTCCAGATGCCGGCCACGCCGGGCACCTCCGCCTGGCCGCCCAGCTTGCCCTCGGTGCCGACCTCCTTCGCGACGCGCGTCACCTCGCTGGCGAACGAGTTCAGCTGATCGACCATGGTGTTGATGGTGTTCTTCAGCTCGAGGATCTCGCCCTTGACGTCGACGGTGATCTTCTTCGACAGGTCGCCGTTGGCGACCGCCGTCGTGACCAGCGCGATGTTGCGCACCTGAACGGTCAGGTTGTTCGCCAGCAGATTGACGTTGTCGGTCAGGTCCTTCCAGATGCCGGCGACGCCGGGCACCTCCGCCTGGCCGCCCAGCTTCCCCTCGGTGCCGACCTCCTTCGCGACGCGCGTCACCTCGCCCGCGAACGAGCGCAGCTGATCGACCATGGTGTTGATCGTGTTCTTCAGCTCGAGGATCTCGCCTTTGACGTCGACCGTGATCTTCTGCGACACGTCGCCGTTCGCCACCGCCGTCGTCACCTTGGCGATGTTGCGCACCTGATCGGTCAGGTTGCCGGCCAGCAGATTCACGTTGTCGGTCAGGTCCTTCCAGGTGCCGCTCACCCCCGGGACCTTGGCCTGGCCACCGAGCTTGCCCTCGGTGCCGACCTCGCGCGCGACGCGCGTCACCTCGGACGCCAGCGCGCGCAGCTGATCGACCATGGTGTTGATCGTGTTCTTCAGCTCGAGGATCTCGCCTTTGACGTCGACCGTGATCTTCTGCGACAGGTCGCCGTTCGCCACCGCCGTCGTCACCTTGGCGATGTTGCGCACCTGATCGGTCAGGTTGCCGGCCAGCACGTTGACGTTGTCGGTCAGGTCCTTCCAGGTGCCGCTCACCCCCTTGACGTCGGCCTGGCCGCCCAGCTTCCCCTCGGTGCCGACCTCCTTCGCGACGCGCGTCACCTCGCCGGCGAAGGCGCGCAGCTGATCGACCATGGTGTTGATGGTGTTCTTCAGCTCGAGGATCTCGCCCTTGACGTCGACGGTGATCTTCTTCGACAGGTCGCCGTTCGCGACCGCGGTCGTCACCTCGGCGATGTTGCGCACCTGCGCCGTCAGGTTGTTCGCCAGCAGATTGACGTTGTCGGTCAGGTCCTTCCAGGTGCCGGCCACGCCCGGCACGTCGGCCTGCGCGCCCAGCTTCCCCTCGACGCCGACGGTGCGCGCCACGCTGGTGACCTGCTCGGCGAAGATGCCCAGCGTCTTGGTCATGCTGTTGAGCGTGTCGGCGAGCGCGGCGATCTCGCCCTTCGCCTCGACGCCGATCAGCTTCTGCGACAGGTCGCCGTTCGCGACCGCGGTCACGACCTTGACGATGCCGCGCACCTGCGTGGTCAGGTTCGACGCCATGAAGTTCACGTTGTCGGTCAGATCCTTCCAGACGCCCGACACCCCCTTCACCTCCGCCTGGCCGCCCAGCTTCCCCTCGGTGCCGACCTCCTTCGCGACGCGCGTCACCTCGGCCGCGAAGCTGTTCAGCTGATCGACCATGGTGTTGATCGTGCTCTTGAGCTCCAGCACCTCGCCCTTGGCGTCGACGGTGATCTTCTTCGACAGGTCGCCCTTGGCGACCGACGTGGTGACGTCGGCGATGTTGCGCACCTGCGCGGTCAGGTTGTTCGCCAGCAGATTGACGTTGTCGGTGAGATCCTTCCAGGTGCCGGCGACGCCGGGCACCTCGGCCTGCGCGCCCAGCTTGCCTTCGACGCCGACGGTGCGGGCGACGTCGGTCACCTGCTCGGCGAACAGCCCCAGCGTGTCGGTCATGTTGTTGATCGTGTCGGCCAGCGCGGCGATCTCGCCCTTGGCCTCGACCTTCAGGCGCTGCGAGAGATCGCCGTTGGCGACCGCCGTGACGACGCGCGCGATGCCGCGCACCTGCGTCGTCAGGTTCGACGCCATGAAGTTCACGTTGTCGGTCAGCTCCTTCCAGGTGCCGGCCACCCCCTTGACCTCGGCCTGCCCGCCCAGCTTCCCCTCGGTGCCGACCTCCTTCGCGACGCGCGTCACCTCCGCCGCGAAGCTGTTCAGCTGATCGACCATCGTGTTGATGGTGTTCTTCAGCTCCAGCACCTCGCCCTTGGCGTC
This sequence comes from uncultured Pseudomonadota bacterium, assembly GCA_963778795.1. Lineage (GTDB taxonomy): Bacteria > Myxococcota_A > Polyangia > Fen-1088 > Fen-1088 > DASRQZ01. Next base: position 384,871 of record CAVZVU010000003.1, read on the forward strand.
GACGGTGATCTTGCGCGACAGATCGCCGTTGGCGACCGCCGTCGTGACCAGCGCGATGTTGCGCACCTGGCCGGTCAGGTTCGACGCCATGAAGTTCACGTTGTCGGTCAGATCCTTCCAGGTGCCGCTGACACCCTTCACGTCGGCCTGGCCGCCCAGCTTCCCCTCGGTGCCGACCTCCTTCGCGACGCGCGTCACCTCCGCCGCGAAGCTGTTCAGCTGATCGACCATCGTGTTGATGGTGTTCTTCAGCTCCAGCACCTCGCCGCGCACGTCGACGGTGATCTTCTTCGACAGGTCGCCCTTGGCGACCGACGTGGTCACCTCGGCGATGTTGCGCACCTGCGCCGTCAGGTTGTTCGCCAGCAGATTCACGTTGTCGGTGAGATCGCGCCAGATGCCGGCGGCGTCGGGCACCTCGGCCTGGCCGCCCAGCTTGCCGTCGGTGCCGACCTCCTTCGCGACGCGCGTCACCTCGGCAGCGAACGAGCTCAGCTGATCGACCATGCTGTTGACGGTCGTGCCGATGCGCAGAAACTCGCCCTTCACCGGCTGCCCCTCGATCTGCAGCGCCATCTTCTGCGTGAAGTCCCCCTCGGCGACGGCGCTGATCACGCGCGCCACCTCGGTGGTTGGCTGCACCAGATCACCGATCAGCGCGTTGATCGAGCCGACGCTGGCGCCCCAGCCGCCCCGCATCTCGTGCAGGGTCGCCCGTTCGGTCATGCGCCCCTCGCGCCCGACCACCCGTTCGACGCGCACCATCTCGCTGGCCATCGCTTCGTTCAGCGCGATGATCGCGTTGAACTCGTGAGCGATGTCGGGCATCAACGAGCCAGCCTTCCAGCCGGCCTTCCGATCGTGACCATTGACCAACGACAGGCGCACCCGGAAATCCCCCTGCCGCACGGCGCGCAGCGCATTCAAGAGCTCGCCCAGAGACGAGTCCTCGGGGGGTCGGGGCGCCCGCACCGGGCTGCCGCGCCGTTTGGGCGGTGACTCCGCCGCCGGCCTGGCGTTCGCCGAGGCGACTGGGGGTGCCGGGGGTGCCGCCCGCGGCCCCTCGCGGTGACCGTTGTTGCCGTTCTTTCTCGCTGCCGTCGGCGTACGTTCGTCGAAGTCCACGACTGTACTCCTCCTCCTCCCCCCGTCGAGGGGGCGGTCGTTCGGGCGGGTCTGAATCGGTTTTTGGGTTAGGGCTTCTTGATGCCGTTGCCGTTTCCGTTTCCGGAGTCGGTGGACGACCCGGACGGTGGCGTCTGTAGCCGCGCAGCCACCGCAGCCGCGCGATCGGCGGCCAGCCGATCGACGTCGCCGCGACGGAACAGCCGGCGCCCGCTCACGGTGCGCAGTGCCGGCAAGCGCCCGCTGTCCGAGAGCACGCGCACGGAGTCGGGGGAGAGCCCGAGAACACGCGCAGCGTCGCTGGGGGTGAGCAGGTCGTTGGGGTCGGATGCTGTGGGGAGGTTTTCCACGGTCTCCCGGCCGGTTTCCTGGAACGTCATGAGCTGGTCAGGTAACCACCGGACACCTACGCGCAAGGGGGGAGGGCCTTCTGAGGTGCTTCCGAAGCGTTTTTTCCCCCCAGAACCCCTGTCGGGACCGAGGACCAGGTTTTGCTGGAGGCATTCCGTGATAAAAGAAGGGCTTCTTTTAACGGGCCGTTTCCTTACTCGTCATCGGCCGGCAGCACGCCAGAGAAACCCCATGGATGAGTCAAGTCCCTGTCTCTCTTTTCTTAATCGCGTCCGCGTCCGCGCCCGCCCCGGTGCCCATTCCGTGCCCGCCCTGGTGGCGCTACTGAGCGTGCTGACGCTGTGCCTCGCAGCGAGCGAAGCGCGCGCGCAGGGCGACGACAGCGACGCGATCGCGAAGGCGACCCAGCTGAACAAAGACGCGGTCACCGCCTACCAGAATCACAAGACCGACGAAGCCAAGCGCTTGCTGAAACAGGCGCTCGACCTGTGTGACGCCTCGGGGTTGGATCAGCACCCGATCAAGGCGCGCACGTTGATTCATTTCGGCATCGTGCTGATCAGCGGCTCCAAGCAGCGCGACCTCGGCATCAAGCAGTTCAAGAAGGCCTTGGCGATTCAGCCCGATATCGGGCTCACCAAGGCGCTGGTGACGCCCGATCTGCAGCAGGCGTTCGAAGAGGCGCGCAGAGGCGACAGCAAGGTCGAGAGCAAGAGCGACGCGAAGGCGATAGCCCCCGATACCGACAGCGCCGCGGCCAGCGCCGACGAGACGCCACCCGAGGAGGCCACCCCCGCGACCTCGCCGCCGCCGGCCCCCGAGCCGCCGCCGCCACCGCGCGCCGCGGCGGAGCCGGAAGCGCCGGCCGCCGAGTCGGTGCCGTCGGCCGGCCTCGATCACGAGCCGGTCACGCAAGCCCGCCCCGGGACCTCGATCCCGATCACCGTCAACGTCGAGGCGGGGCTGAAGTTCGATAAGCTCGTGCTCGCCTACCGGCCCAACGGCGCCACCGAGTATCTCGGGCGCGAGATGAAGCAGGTCGACCCCGGCATCTATTCGGCCGAGATCCCGACGCGCGCGACCAGCGGCACGCTGGTCGCCTACTACATCGAGGCGCAAGACAAGAACGGCGATCCGGTGGCGGCGCGCGGCTCGGCCGAAAAACCGCTGGTGATCATGCTGGGCGAGCCACGCGTCGCCAAGAAGCCGAGCAAGGGCAACGACGACGACGCTGACAGCGGCGACGACGACGACGACGACGACGAGAACGGCCCGCGCTTCTTCATCGGCCTCGAGATCGGCAGCGGCGCCGGGTACGCGACCGGAAACGGCGACAACGACACCCAGACACCGTACTCCTCGGGTGGAATCGCCATCGCGCAGGCGGGCCACTTTGCCCCCGAGTTCGGCTACTGGATCCGTCCTGACCTGATGCTGTCGATCCAGATCCGATATCAGCTGGTCACCGGAACCACCGAGTGGATCGACCCGGCGATGGGAGGACACACCCACGCCGCCATCAATTACGCCCTCGCGGCTTTCGCCAAGGCAACCTGGGCGCTGGGGCACGGGCGGCTCAAGCCGGTGCTCTCGCTCATGCTGGGCGGTGGACAGATCCGCCACGTCGTGAAGGGCACGCACCAAGACTGCGGCGCCGACCGGCAAACCGACTGCGTCGACACCATCGCGGGCGGACCGCTGCTCGCGGGGGCCGGTGCCGGCATCATGTACAACCTCACGCCGCGCGTCGCTTTGCTCGCGATCGCCAACACCCAGATCGGCGCCCCCGACTTCACGGTGAACCTGGACGCGAACGTCGGCGCGGCGTACCAGTTTTGATGGGGGGACCGCCCGGCGGCCGGTAAGCGTGTTTGCTCGGCGAACGAAAACCGCCGCCTCTGCGTCCCCCCAAACCCCCGCGAGTCGCTGCGGCAAAGCCGCAGCAACTCGCCACCCAGCCTCAAAGCTGCGCCTTTTCCCCAGCCTCTCGTCCGGCGCGCGTCAGCCCACGTCGAGCGCAACGTCGGTCTCGACCGGCTGCGCGTAGTCGATGCCGGGCACCTCGAAGCCGAAGAGCGAACGGAACTCCTGCTTGAAGCCCGCGTAGTCGGTGAGGCTGAAGAGATTTTCGGTCGTCACCTGATTCCACAGCAGCAAGACCTCGCGCTGGGTGTCGGGCTCCATCTCGAGATCATCGAGGCGGATGCGCCCACCCTCGTCGAGGCGCGGCGTGCGCCCCGGCGCCAGGTGATCGCGAAACAGGCGCGCGATCTGCTCCGCCGTCCCCTCGTGCGTCCCCTTGGCCTTCATGATCTTGTAGAGAATGCTGATGTACAGCGGCACGACCGGGATCGCGCTCGACGCCTGGGTTGTCAGCGCCTTGTTGACGCTGACGTAGGCGGCGCCGCCCAGCCGCTCACCGAGCCTGTCGCCCAGCGACCGAGCCGTCGCCTCGAGGTGCTCCTTGGCGCGGCCGATCGTCCCCGACCGGTAGATCGGGTAGGTGAGCTCGGAACCGATGTAGCTGTACGCGACGGTGCGGCAGCCCGGCGCCAGGACGCCCGCTTCGAGCAGCGCGTTGATCCAGAGCTCCCAGTCCTCGCCGCCCATGACCTTGCGCGTGGCCTCGACCTCCGCGTCGTCGCCGGGGGGCAGCTCGATGGTGGTGACCTGGTCGGAGCCGAGACTGATGCTCCGACTGCGATACGGCGCGCCCAGCGGCTTGAGCACCGATGTCCAGCTGACGCCGGTCACCGGATCGACCCGCTTGGGGCTGGCCAGGCTGTACACCACCGAGCCGAGCTGGGCGCCGGTCGCCTTGAGATGGGCAACGACCTGGTCCTTGACCGCGCGCGAGTAGGCGTCGCCGTTGAACGTGGTGACCGGGCGCCCCACCTCGCGCGCCAGGCGGTGCACCTCGGCCAGGTTGTACCACCCGGCCGACGCGGTCTTGTCCCCCTGCGGCGGGCGTTCCAGGCAGACCCCGACGCCGCGCGCGCCCAGGCCGAAGACCGCGGTGATCAGGCTCGACAGGCCGTACCCGGTGCTCGACCCGATCACCAGCGCGTCGCCGATGGAGCCGGCGCCGGCTGACGCCGTGGGGGCCTGCGCGAAAGGGGACGGCGACGTCAGCACGCGCGAGATCGCGCCCACCTGGGCACGCACGTTCGCGGCACAGCCGCTCGGGTGTGCGTTGAGGCAGATGAAGCCGCGGATGCGCGCGTTGACGGTTTGCTGGGGCATGGGACACCTTCCTGCCGCAGGCGGCCGGCCCCGTCAAGCGACGCGGTGGCGTCATTCGCGACCCTGCCGCTTGCCGGGCGGCACCGGGGTGTCTACGTTGGGTGCGTCATGGACCCCCGCGCCGTGAAGAAGATCCTGGTCCCGACGGACTTCTCCGAGCCGTCGAACGAAGCGCTGCAGACCGCGGTCGGCTTTGCGCGGGTCTTCGGCGCCGGCATCGAGCTGGTGCACGTCTTCGTCGAGCCGGCCTACGTGCTGCCGCCGCCGGTCGAGATGGCGACCTTCCCTTTCGACATGACCCAGGTCCTGATGCGGCTGGAGACCGCGCTGGAGGCGCAACGAGACCGTGTCCGCGAGGCCGGCATCCCGGTCGAGATGACCACGCTGCAGGGGCGCGCGGCGCCCGAGATCGTCGCCCACGCCAAGAAGGTCGGGGCCGATCTGATCGTGATGGGGACCCACGGCCGCAGCGGCTTTCAGCACGCGCTGCTGGGCAGCGTCGCCGAACGGGTGGTCCACCATTCGCCCTGTCCGGTGCTGGTCGTCCCGGCGCGCGAGCGCGCCGCCGCCGGCTAGCGCCGCCAGCTTACCCGGCTAGCGCCGCCAGCTGACGACAACGGCTCAGGTGAGCTCGATCACCGTGACCCCGTCGCCGCCCTGCCCCTTCTCGCCGGGCGCCCAGCGACGCACGTAGGGGGAGCGCAGCACCAGCTCGCGCACGATCTTGCGCAGCGCGCCGGTGCCGTGGCCGTGAATCACGAACACCGGTGAGCGCCCGTCGAGCGCGGCGCGGTCGAGATAGCTGATGACCTCGGCCTCGACGTCGTCGGCGCGGTGGCCGCGCAGGTCGAGCGTGTTGCTCGACGCCGGTCGCGCGAGCGCGATCAAGTCATCCGCGGGCGCGGCGGCGGCGACGGCGACGGCGCGGGCGCCGCGCGAAGCGGGGGCAGGGCGCGCGGGCGCCCGCCCGGAGGCAGGCTGCCCTGCCGCGCCCAGCTCCGCGGGATTGACGTCGAGGGTCAGCGCGCCGACAGCGACCTTGACCCGCCCGCGCGCGTCGGGCGCGTGCAGCACCCGCCCCTCGGCCGACAGCGCCGGAACGAAGACGCGCGCGCCCGGCTGCAGCGCCGGTGCCGCCGCCGCCGCGACGGCGGCGGCCGGCGCGGGGAAGGCCGCCAGCGCCTCGCGCGCCGTTTCGTCGAGCCGCAGGCGCGCCGCCTCGGCGGCGCGCGCCGACCCCACCTGCTGCGCCTCGCGCACCACGGCCCGGATCGCCTCGCGCGCCTCGCGCACCGCGGCCTCGATCGCCTCACGCGCGTGCCGCCCGAGCTCGCGCTCGCGCCGTTCCAGCGCCGCCACCGCCACCCGCTGTTGTTCGTCACGCGCATCGATCGACGCACGCGCCGCCTCCAGCTCGGCGGTCGCGCGCGAGAGCTCGCTCTCGCGCTGCTCGAGCGCCGCGATCACCTCCTCGAGCCCGACGTGGGCGCCGCCCGCCAGCGCGCGCGCCCGCTCGAGCAGCGACGGCGGCAACCCCATGCGCGTCGCGATGTCGAGCGCGTACGAGCGCCCCGGCGTCCCGTCGCGCAGCCGGAAGGTCGGGCGCAACCGCTCGGGGTCGTACTCCATACCGGCGTTGCGAAAGCGCGCGTCCCCTTCGGCCAGCGCCTTGAGCGCGTCGTAGTGGGTCGTGATCACCGCCAGGCCGGCGCGCTCGGCCAGCGCTTCGGTCGTGGCGCGCGCGAGCGCCGCGCCCTGATCGGGGTTGGTGCCGGCCATGATCTCGTCGAGCAGCACCAGCGCCGCGCCGTCGCCGTCGTGGCGCAGGATCGCGGCCAGGTTCGCCAGGTGCGCCGAGAACGTCGATAGATCGCCCATCACCGACTGCTGGTCGCCGATGTCGGCCAGCACCGCCGGGAAGAACCCGACGCGCCCACCCGGCGCCGCCGGGATCAACATGCCCGCGCGCGCCAGCAGCGCCGCCAGCCCCAGCGTCTTCAGCAGCACCGTCTTGCCGCCCGCGTTGGGCCCGCTGACCACCAGCACCTTGGCCGGCTGGCCATCGAGCGTGACGTCGTTCTCGACGACGCGAAACCCCTCGCGCAGCGCGCGCAGCGTGAGCAGAGGGTGGCGCGCCGACCGCAGCGCGATGATCGGCTCGTCAGTGATCGCCAGCGCATCACCACCGTAAGCGACGCCGAGTCGCGCCTTGGCGGCGATCACGTCCAGCGCGCCCAGGAGCTCGAGGTCGACGCGCAGCGCGGGCGCGGCGCGCGCGACGTCGCGGGTCAGCTCCTCGAGGATGCGGCGTATCTCGCGCTCGATCTCCAGGTCGGCCAGCTTCAGCCGATTGTTGAGGCCGACGACCACGGTCGGCTCGACGAAGACCGTCTCGCCGGTGCGCGAGGTGTCGTGCACGATGCCCAGCCCCAGCGACTTCGCCGACGCGCGCAGCGGCAGGACGTAGCGCTCCTCGCGCACCGTCCAGAAGCGATCCTGCAGCACCGACGCGAACTCCTCGGACTGCATCAGCTGCTCGATCTCGCCGCGCACGCGCGACGACAGCGCCTCGCGCTCGCGCCGCAGGCGGGCGAGCTCGGGCGACACCGAGTCGCGCACCATCCCCGACGAATCGAAGGTGTCGCGGATGCGCACCACCAGCGGGCGGCAGGGATCGAGGTCGGCCATCGCGGCCGCAACCAGCGGGGCCGCCGCGGCCGGTCTGCCACCGTCGGCGTCGGCGTCCGCGTCTGCGCCGTCCCCGTCCGCCCCGCGCGCGAAGAAGCGGCACACCGATTCGGTGATCGCGCCCAGCTCGGCGACCGGCCGCAGCTCGTCGGCGCCGAGCGTGATCCCCTTCTCCGCGGCGATCAGGAACGGCTCAGCTTCCGGGAACGCCAGGCCGGGTAGAGTGTGGCCGGCGCGCAGCAGCCGCGCGATCTCACCGACCTCGTCCATGCCGGCGCGCGCTTCAGCGGCCGACACATAAAGCTCGAGCGCCGCGCAGGCGGCGCGCCCGCGCTCGGAGCGCGCCTCGGCCGCCAGGCGCGCCAGCAGCTCGGGCCAGTCGAGGACCCGGCGCGAGCTCTCCTCGAGATCGGGCGTGGCCGCCGCCGGCTCAGGCATCACCATCACAGAATTCCCCGGTGACGATGGGCGCGCTTCAGGCGCCCTGGGCGACCAGGCCGACGACATAGTGCAGGAAGCCGTCGGCGGGCTGGAACATGAACGCGTACCGCCCGAGCGTCACGATCTCGCCCCCCTTGAGGCGCGTCCCCTTCTTGGGTTCCAGCTTCTGCCCGTCGAGCAGCGTGCCGTTGGTGGAACCGCAGTCGAAGATCGAGATTTCGCCCGGCTGGAACTCGAAGAAGCAGTGTCGCTTGGAGATCGAGTACTCCGGGATGGCGACGTCGTTGTCCCCCGTCCGGCCGACCAGCACCGGACCACGCGGCGAGAAAGGCGCCTTGATGATCGGGAACACCCGGTGCATCAGCGCCAGCGACTTGACGTCCCCGCCGCCCGGCTTCGACAACATCGTCACCTCGCGCGACGACCGCTCGGGGCCACCCACCAGCTCTGCGGCGCGCCCGGTCACGATCAGCACCGGGGCGGCGTACCGCCTGCGGAAAACCACCTCTCCGACACGCTTGAGCTCCTGGGCGTAATCCGTAAGGTAGACCGAAGCCACTCTATTTATCAGTAGCACTTTTCGGCGCTTTCCGACAGTCCGGGTGCTGTCGCGCGCCGCTGCCGGCTAGACCGGGCGGCGCGAGGCGCTCGGGCGGCGGCAGCAGGCCAGCGCGCGATCGATCGCCCACAGCAGCTCGTCGGTGTTGACCGGCTTGACCAGGCACTCCACCGCGCCGTATCCACCTGCACTGGTACACAGGTCGCGGGTCTCCATACCAGTGACCAGAATGACCGGGACCCCTTTGTGCCGGCTCTGGATGCGCCGAATCAACTCCAGCCCATTCATGCCCGGCATCTGGAGATCGGTAAGCACCAGATCGGGGACCAGTTGCTCCAGACGCGCCAGTGCCCGCGCGCCATCCCCGACCGCCTCCACGGCGAAGCCGGATTCCTCCAGGAACCCGCCCAGCGCGGTACATGCGTCGTGATCGTCGTCGACAACCAGAATCTTGTCGCGATTGTTCATGTTGACCTTAGGGAACAGCAAGAACGAAACCAGGTCCGCCGCGTCGGCGTGACATCCTAGGGCGCACCGGGGCGCCTGGGGTCGGAGTTACACAGGGGTAACCGAGCCGCGAGGGCCGGTTACTTCTCTGCCGCGGGCGGTGGTCCGTCGTCATCGTCTTCCAATCGGGTCTGATCGCGGGTCTGATCGCCGGTCTGATCGCCATTCCCGGTCTGCTCCAGCTCGTCCTGCGCTTCTTGCTCGGCGATCTTCTTGCGAACATCGTCCATGTCCAGCCCTTGCACCTGGCTGATGAGGTCGTCGAGCGCGGCGGCCGGAACCATCCCTGGCTGCGCGAAGACCAGCACCTGGTCGCGGAACACCATCAACGTCGGAATGGCCTGAATTTGAAACGTCCCTGCAAGATCAGGCTGTTCCTCGGTGTTGATCTTCCCGAAGGTGACGCCAGTGTGTTTGTCGGAGGCCTTGTCGTAGATGGGGCCAAAGGCTCGGCACGGGCCGCACCAAGGGGCCCACCAATCGATCACGAGCACGCCATTCTTCTCCACATACTGGTTGAAGTTTTCCGCGGTCAGCGCAACGGTCGCCATCGGTTCCTCCGCGATGAAGTATACAAGGAGGCTACCGATTTCGAGTCGCGCCCCGTCGAGGTCCCGTGATTGACGTAAAGAATCTATCCAAGAGCTACCGGGTGCACCGTCGGGCGCCGGGCCTGGGGGCCGCGCTGCGCTCGGTGATCCGCCGCCGCTACGAGGAGGTGAAGGCGGTCGAGGATCTCTCCTTCCACATCAACGAAGGCGAGCGCGTGGGGTTCCTCGGCCCCAACGGCGCCGGCAAGACGACCACGCTCAAGATCCTGTCGGGGCTGCTTTACCCGAGCGCGGGGCAGGTGCGCGTCGGACCGTACGTCCCCCAGCAGCGCGACCCGCACTTCCTGCAGCTGATCACGCTGGTCATGGGACAAAAGCAGCAGCTGCTGTGGGATCTGCCGCCCGCCGAGACCTACGCCATGAACCGCGCGATCTACGATCTGCCGCGCGCGCAGGCCGATGACACCCAGAAGACCCTGGTCGACCTGCTGGACATCGGCGACCTCATCAGCAAGCCGACACGGCAACTTTCGCTCGGCGAGCGCATGAAGTGCGAGCTGGTCGCGGCGCTGCTGCACCGGCCGCGCGTGCTTTTCCTCGACGAGCCGACCATCGGCCTCGACGTGTCGATGCAGGCCAAGATGCGCGACTTCATCCGCGACTACAACCAGCGCTTCGGCGCCGCGGTGCTGCTGACCAGCCACTACATGGACGACGTCACCGCGCTGTGCCCGCGCGTCATCGTCATCGACCACGGCCACCTGATCTACGACGGCGACCTGCAGGAGCTGGTGCGCCGCGTGCGCCCCGACAAGCGCGTGTCGATCCGGCTATCGGCCCCGATCGATCGCGCGCAGCTCGACAAGCTGGGTGTCGTGGTGTCGGTCGACGCCGGGCAGGTGGTGCTGTCGGTGCCCGCGGTCAAGGTCAACGTCGTCGTGCGCGACGCGCTGGCGACCCTGCCGGTCGTCGATCTCACCATCGAGGACCCGCCGCTCGAGGAGGTCATGCGCGAGATGTTCAGCGCCCAGCGCGAGGGCGCGGGCGCGCGCAACCAGGCGGCGCCATGACGGCGACGGCGACGGCGACGGAGCGCGAGCGTGCGGCGCGCCCGCTGACGAGGCGCGCATGATGCTCCGGCGCGCGATCCGCGCCTACCCGACGCTGCTGCGCGTGGGCCTGTCCGAGGTGGTCGCCTACCGCGCCGAGTTCCTGGTTTGGATCCTCACCACCAACATGCCGCTGGTGATGCTGGCGATCTGGCACGCCGTCGCCAAGGACGGCCCGGTCGGCCGTTTCGATCAGGAGCAGTTCACCGCCTATTACCTGGCGGTTCAGGCGGTGCGGTTGCTGACCAGCACCTGGGTCGTCTGGCAGATGTCGATGGAGATCCGCGACGGGACGCTGTCGGCCAAGCTGCTGCGCCCGGTTCACCCGCTGTTCGCCTACAGCGCCGAGCACCTGGCGGCGGTGCCGCTGCGCGCGCTGGTGGTGTCGCCGATCATCGCGATCCTCGTCTACACGGCGGGCGATCGCCTGGCGATCCACGATCCCGCGCTGCTGGTGATCTTTCTGGCCGCGCTGCTGGGGGCGTGGATGCTGATCTTCTTCACGATGGTGCTGCTGGGCGCGCTGGCCTTCTACATGGAGAGCGCGCTGGGCCTGTTCGAGCTGTGGCTGGGGATCCACGCGATCTTCTCGGGCTATCTCATCCCGCTGGAGGTGCTGCCGACCTGGATCCGCGGCGCGACCCGCGTGCTGCCGTTCCGCTACATGCTCGGCTTCCCAGTCGAGACCCTGGTCGGGCTCGAGACGCGCGCCGCGGCGCTGCGCGAGCTCGGCGTGCAGTGGGGATACGTCGGGCTTTTCCTGGCGGTCAGCCTGCTGGTCTGGCGCGCCGGCGTACGCCGCTTCGCCGCCTACGGAGGATGAGGGCGATGGCAACCGGAGCCCCCATTCTCCAGATAGCCGGTCGCTACCTGCGCCTGCTGCGCGTGCAGGTCCGCACCGCAACCATCGGCGCCATGCAGTATCGCGCCGATTTCGTCGTGCGCGGGCTCATCGCGCTGCTCTGGCTGGCGATCGCCCTCGCGCCGCTGATGGTCGTGTTCGGTGGGCGCCAGCAGGTTGCCGGGTGGACCTTCCCCGAAGCGCTGGTCGTCGTGGGCTGGTTCACGCTGCTCAAGGCGATCCTCGAGGGCGCAGTCAGCCCCAGCCTGACCGCCGTCGTCGAGCACGTGCGCAACGGCACGCTCGACTTCGTGCTGCTCAAGCCGGCCGATGCCCAGTTCTTGGTCTCGACGGCGAAGTTCGAACCGTGGCGGATCATCGACCTGTGCGGCGCGGTGGCGATCTTCGTCTACGCCTTCAAGCTGATCGGCCACGCGCCGCACCTGTCGCAGATTCTGCTGGCGCTGGTCTTCCTGGTGCTGGCGACCGCGACCCTCTACTCGATCTGGATCCTGGTCGTGAGCGCGTCGTTCTGGGTCGTCAAGGTCGACAACCTCAGCTACCTCTTCGGCTCGCTCTTCGACGCCGGGCGCTGGCCGATCGACGTGTTCCGCGGCGTCTTCCGGGGCGCGCTCCGCTTCGTCTTCACGTTCATTTTTCCGCTGGCGCTGATGACCACCTATCCGGCGCAAGCGTTGCTGGGCAAGCTGGCCACCAGCACCGCGATCATCGCGCTGGTCGGGGGTGCGGCCTTCGCGGCGCTGTCGCGCCAGGTCTGGCGCCGCGCGCTGGCGATGTATACCTCCGCGAGCTCGTGACGTCGGGGGGGCCGCGCGAGCCTCCAGAGGGTGTCCCGTTTAGGGGAGACGCCCCGTCCTCGTCCTCGTACTCGTACTCGTCACCGTCCTCGAGACGCTGGGGCAGGACATCTTGCGGAGCATCTCGACGACGCAGACGAGCGAGACGCAAGCGCAAATTCCTTGCTCCGCCAGGTGACGAGGACGAAGACGAGGACGGCGACGAGGACGGGGCGCCCGGTTCTATTCGGGATCCCCCTCCAGACCACCCCCGAGAGATCTGGAGATTGTCCGGCGGGTCTGGCAACGTGGGCGGGGCGGGCAACTGAAATTGGACGCGGTCGAAAACCAGAGTGCCTTGAGCTCAGAGAACCTCCCCACGGGGTCTGTCGCGCCCGCCGCTCACGCTTCCATAGAAGCCGAGATCGCGGTTCTCCAGGCGCGCTGGCGCGATGGAAACCGCGCCGACCCCGCGCTGCGCGCCTTTTGCGCCGACCGTCTGACCCGGCTGCGCGCGATGTGGCGCGCCCGGCCGGAAGCCTTCGCGCCGGCGTGGCTGGAGCTGCTCAAGGAGATCTCGCAGACGCTCAAGCTGCGCGCCGAGCAACTGCCCCTGCGCGCGCCGCCCGCGCCCCCGATCGGCGAGCCGCGCGACGTCCTGCGCACCACGTTCGGCTACGAATCGTTCCGCGCCGGCCAGGAGGAGATCATCCGCGCCGTCCTCGCGGGGCGCGACTGCGTCGGCATCATGCCGACCGGCGCCGGCAAGTCGCTGACCTACCAGATCCCGGCGCGCCTGCTGGGCGGCACCACGCTGGTGGTGTCGCCGCTCATCGCGCTGATGAAGGACCAGGTCGACGCGGTGACCGAGGTCGGCTTGCGCGCGACCTACCTGAACTCCAGCCTCGATCTCGACGAGCGGCGGCGGCGCATCGCCGGTCTGGCCGCCGGCGCGTACGAGCTGTGCTACGCCGCGCCCGAGGGGATCGAGGCATCGGTGGGGGCGACGCTGTCGCGCCTCGACCTGCGGCTGATCGCCGTCGACGAAGCCCACTGCATCAGCCAGTGGGGGCACGACTTTCGCCCGGCGTACCGCAACCTGGCCGGCCTCAAGCGCCGGTTCGGCGGCGTGCCGGTCCTGGCGCTCACGGCGACCGCGACGCCGGCGGTCACCGACGACATCATCCAGCAGCTGGCCATGGTGCGGCCCGCTGGCGTTTCGCGGCAGCTTCTTCCGCCCCAACCTGCACCTGCACGTCTACCGCAAGGGCGGCGACCGCGCCGACGGCGGCGGCGAGGTGCCGCGCGTCCGCGAAGCGATCCTGCGCCTGGTGCGCGCGCGCCACGGCCAGAGCGGCATCGTCTATTGCCTGTCGCGCAAATCGGTCGAAGCGACCGCCGACTTCCTGAAGCGAGCACGGCGTGCGCGCGGTCGCCTATCACGCCGGCATGGAGTCCGAGGTGCGCAACCGCGCGCAGGAGGCGTTCCGCCGCGACGACGCCGACGTCGTCGTCGCGACGGTGGCGTTCGGCATGGGCATCGACAAGTCCAACGTCCGCTACGTGATCCACCGCGACATGCCGCGGTCGATCGAGGGCTACTACCAGGAGATCGGCCGCGCCGGCCGCGACGGCATGCCCAGCGACTGCGTGCTGTTCTACTCGTGGGCCGACGTGATGAGCTACGACCGCTTCAGCGACGACGGAGACGGCGACGCGGCAGTGGCGGCGCGCCAGCGAGCGCAGGTGCGCGAGATGTTCCGCTTCGCCTCGGCCGACGGCTGCCGGCACCAGGCGATCACGCGCTATCTCGGCGAGGAGCGGGGGCCCTGCGGGACGTCGTGCGACGTCTGTGCGGGCGGCGACGTGCTCGACGCTGCCGCGGCCATCGTGCCCGAGCGCACACGTCGCGCGCCGGCGGCAGGCGGGTCGGCGCGGACCAGCTCCAGCCCGCGGATGAGCCCCGAGATGGACGCCAAGGTCACCGAGCGCTTCGAGCGCCTGCGCAAGCTGCGCAAGCGGATCGCCGACGAGCGGTCCGTGCCGGCGTACGTGGTGTTCAGTGACGCGACGCTGCTGATGATGGCGGAGCGGCGACCGGTGACGGAGGGCGAGATGCTGGGAATCTCAGGCGTGGGACCCAAGAAGCTCGAGCAGTACGGCGCACACTTCCTGGCAGAGCTCGCTGACTCGGAACCCTGAGAGGGTTCCGAACCTCCCGCGATGGGCTCCGACGGCGGAGCCGTCTACGCCCGACGCGCTGCCGAGCCCTGAATCGCGAGCGGCGCCGCGGCGCCGGTCGTCTCAGCCCCGAGGTGAACATGCGGCCGGTCACGCCGGAGCCGGCGGCGCGATGATATGCTGCTGCGGGATGACGCAAGCTCGCTCGAGCTGGAATTAACGTGCGGCCCGAGATCTTGGCGCGAATTCCGCCGCGGGTTTCTACGTCGATCTCCGTGCCCTTCTCTTTCTTCCCCGCATCTGCGGTCGTCCCCGCATCGGCGGTCGTCCCCGCATCGACGCCCGTCTGGGCGCCGACCTTGGTGCGCAGGTTGGCGCTGCTTCTGGCGGTGACCCTGACGCCGAGCATCGCGCGCGCCGATTCCGCTGCGGCCGCAGCGCCCGACACGCCGGCCCCGTCCGGCGAAGCCACCGCCCAAGCCGACCCCGAAGCCACCTCCGAAGAAAAGCCGCCCAAGACGCCGCTGCCCTTGCGCGAGGACGCCGCCCCCGAGGAGAGCGTCCCGTCGTTCGAGCCCGACTTCGGCCCGCGCTATCACATCGAGCAGGTCATCGTATCGGGGAACCACAAGACCAAGACGGCGCTGATCCTGCAGCGAGATCGGTCTTGCCCCCGGCGACGTGGTCGGCGCGTCCGACCAGCGCGTCGAGGCGGCGCGCTTCCGGCTGCTGTCGCTCGGCTACTTCCTGGACGCGCGCCTCTCGCTGATGCGCGGCGCCAAGCGGGGCGGCGCCGTGCTGCTGGTCGAGGTCGAGGAGCGCGGCACGATCGTCGTCAACGAGCTTTACCCCAGCACCAGCGCGGCGACGACCTTCTGGGGCGGCATCGACGCGTCGGAGACCAACTTCCTGGGCCGCGGCATCAACCTGGGCGCGGGTTTCGTCGCGTCGACGACGCCCAAGGTGCCCGAGTCGCGCGCCGGCGTCGGCCTGCGGCTGCACGGATCGCTGCCGGAGATCACCGGTCTCGGCGTGAGCCTGTCGTTGACCGGGCTTTACAACGACGGCAGCGAGTTCTACCGCGTGATGGGCGCCGACACCGACCCCGACCCCGGGAACTTCGTCGGCGTGCGCACGCGGCGCGTCGGCGGCATCCTCGGCGCCGGCAAGACCCTGGGCCGCTACCTGCGCCTGTTCGCCGACGTGCGCGAGGAGATGGTGAGCGGCTCGTTGCCGACGGTGCGAACCCGGGTGCTGGAGTCGGGCGCAACCGTGCCGATCGACTTCGACATCGACGAAGGAAACAGCCGCGTCGGCACCTTCGCGCTCACGCTCGACTACGACACCCGGTCCGATCCGGTGCTGCCGCGCTCCGGCGGCCGGCTCGTCGCCTCGGTCGAGGGGGCCTACCGCTGGCTCGGCTCGACCTACGACTTCGCCAAGGCGCTGGTGCAGGCGTCGGTCTATCAGCGCCTGTGGCACGGCCACGCGCTGGGCCTCCACCTGCTGGCCGGGGCGGTCGTGGGAGATGCGCCCTACTTCGACCGCTTCTTCGTCGGCGACCTGAACTTGCTGCTGCCGCGGCGCGCGCTCGGCATCAACTTCTCGACGCTGCGCGTCGCGAAACGTCCTCGGCACCGGGATCTCGCGCCACCACTACGACGACTACGCCGGCCGCCTGCTGGTCGAATACGCGATCCCGATCTGGCGCCGGCACGGCTTCGTCTACGGCGGCGACGCGTTCGCCGCGGCCGGCCTCTTTGCCCTCGCCAGCGACGCGGACTTCGATGGACCAGATGCCTTCGCCTGGCGCAACCTCCCGGTCGGGCTGACGGCCGATGTGGGGCTGCGCCTCGATACGTACGTCGGCGTGTTCACGATCTCGATCGCGAACGCCCTCGGTCGAAGCTCGTTCTGATGAAGCGACGCCGGATCAACCCTCGTGTGCGCCTTGCTGCCTTCGCGGCGTGCGTCGTGACGTGGGTCCTCCTGCACGGCGTCGCGGCGCGCGCCGCCGATCCGCTGCCGGTCCGGGTCACCGGCGTCGAGACCGAGGGCGGCAAGCTGACGGTCAGCGTCGGCCTGCAGGATCTGATCGGCGGCGCCGAGCGCCAGCGGCTGAGCTCGGGCTTCGCGACCCGCATCCTGGTGCGCGTCTACCTGCACGAAGAGGGCTCCGACGAGCCGGTCTCGGTCGCGTTCCAGCGCGCCGAGATCGTCTACGACCTGTGGGACGAGCGCTTTCGGATCCGCGTCACGCGCGACTCCGGCGCCGACATCCAGGCCGACGCGCGCGCGCCCGACGACGCCATCTGGCGCGCCTGCGCGCTGTGGCACTTCCCGGTGGCCGACCTGCGGCGGTTGCGCCCGGGCGCGCGCTACTTCCTGGCCTTCCGCGCCGACCTCAACCCGATCTCCGAGGAGCTGATGGCCGACGTGCGCCGATGGCTGGTGCAGCCCCCGCGCGGCCAGCGGCGCGTCGGCGCCGGCGACAGCGTGTTCGGATCGTTCGTCAGCATCTTCGTCAACCCGCGCGTCGAGGACAGCGAACGCCAGCTCCGCTTCCTGTCGCAGCCGTTCACGCTGAGCGTGCCGTCCGACAAAGGACGGCGGAAATGATCGCGTGGACGGAGCTGGGCTCTGCCCAGCGGAGTCCTTCGCGGGGGGTCTGGGGACCCTCCGAGGGTCCCCATCATGATGCCGTGGACGGAGCTGGGCTCTGCCCAGCGGAGTCCTTCGCGGGGGGGTCTGGGGACCCTCCGAGGGTCCCCATCATGATGCCGTGGACAGAGCTGGGCTCTGCCCAGCGGAGTCCTTCGCGGGGGGGTCTGGGGACCCTCCGAGGGTCCCCATCATGAAGATCCGGCTTCCCGGGCGCTTCGAGTGGAAGATCCTCGCGGCGCTGTTCATCATCGCGTCGCTGCCGCTGGGCGCGGCGGCGTACCTGATGTCGGTGACGCTGGGGCGCATCTCGAACATCACCGACCAGCACCAGAAAGAGGTGCAGGAGTCGCTGGGCCGCGCCGTCGAGGTGTACCGGGTCTACTTCGCGCAGATGAAGGACGGTTTCCGCGAGCGCGCCGCGGAGCTGGCCGCCACCCCCTTCGAGCGCGCCGCCGACCTGGCCAACGTCCCCGATCTGCTGCGCGCGCGCGTGTTGCGCGGCGACCAGGTGATCGACGAGTGGGCGGTCGCCCCCGAGATCTTCGAGCACGCGCGCGAGGCGCCCCCCAACCTGGTCGAGCTGCGCAACTCCCCGCCGGGCGCGCCGCGCCTGCTCGAGCTCACCTTCGGCATCTCGCGCGAGATGTACGCCAACTTTCTCACGCTGCGCGAGGCGATGAACCGCGAGGAGGAGCTCGACCGGACGTTTCCCCTGATCTTTCCCCGGATCTTTCACGGCCTCGGCCTGGCGCTGGTCATCATCCTCGCGCTGGCGACGGTGCTGGGCATGTTCGTCGCGCGCCGCGCGACCGGACGCGTGGCGACGCTGCGCACGGCGGCGCAGCGGGTCGGCGAGGGTGATCTCACCGTGCGGGTCTCGCCGCGCGGCAAGGACGAGCTCGACGATCTGGGGCGCGCGTTCGATCGCATGGTCGCCGAGCTGGGCGAGACGCGGTCGCGCCTCGAGTATCTGCAGAAGGTCTCGGCCTGGCAGGAGGTGGCGCGGCGGCTGGCGCACGAGATCAAGAACCCGCTGACGCCGATCCAGCTCGCGGTACAGGAGCTGGGGTCGAAGTACCGCGGCGAGGACCCCGCCTACGCGCGCCTGCTGACGACGGCGCAGGAGATCCTCAAGGAGGAGATCGATTCGATGCGCCGGCTGGTCGACGACTTCTCGGCCTTCGCCAAGCTGCCCAAGGTCGAGCCGGCGCCGGTCGACCTCGGCCAGGTGGTCGAGGACTTCGTGCGCGGCCACAGCGCGTGGCAGCCTCACCTGCGCTTCGACAAGCCGGCGGCGACCGGTCGAGGCGCTGTGCGATCGCATGCTGATCCGCCGCGTGCTCACCAACCTGGTCGAGAACGCCATCCAGGCGCGCCGAGGGGGTCGGCCGCGTCGCCGAGGTCGTGCTGCGCGTCGCCCCCGAGCGCCCGAACGGCCACGAGGATCGCGGGCGCGTCGACATCATCGTCGACGACAACGGCCCCGGCGTGCCGGCGACGGCGCGCGAGCGGATCTTCGACCCCTACGTCACGACCAAGGAGAACGGCACCGGCCTGGGCCTGGCGATCGTGCGCAAGATCGTCATCGACCACGGCGGCGACGTCGCGGTCGCCGCCGAACCGTCGCCGCTGGGCGGCGCGCGCTTCACGGTGGCGATCCCCGCCGCCGCGCCAGCGGCTGCGACTGAGGCTGTCCGGGCAGCGCCAGAGCCGGACCCTTCGCCGTTTCAGTGATCCGGTCGGCCAGCACGGCGGCCGCGGAGGTCGCGAGCCGCGCCTCGATGCGCCCGCCGCGCACCCAGCAGCGCAAGACCCCCTGTTCGTCGACGGTGAGCGTAGCCGCGTCCAGCGGCTCGTCGCCGCCGTCCGACAGCTGCAACGTCACCGCGCCGCCGCCGTCGAGGCGCAGCGCCCGCACGACCAGCGGCGTGTCGTCGACGTCGATATAGGCGAAGCGCCGCTCGTCGAGCCGCAGGACGTAGCGGCCGTCGTCGAGGCGGTCGAGCCAGCGGAAGAGGGCGCTGCGCAGTCCTTCGTGACGGACCGGCTCACCCTCGTGGATGAACTGCCCTTCGCGATCGATCCGGATCCCCGAGCGCCGCAGCCGCTCGATGAGCTCGGGGTCCGGCTGCACGCCGCGCCTCCGCGATTCAGGCGGCCGGCAGGCGCGACCCGGGGGGCGTGCCCGACTCGGGTGTCGACGACGAAGAAGAAGCGGTGGATGACTCGGCGGCGAGAAGCGCGATGCGATCTTTGGTTCGCAGCTTCTCTTTCTTGAGACGAGCGCGCTCGAGCTGCTCGTCCGAGGTCAATGACAGGTGGCGCTCCAGCTCGGTCAGGCGGCGCTCGATTTCGCCGTGCCGCTCACGGAGCTCGACCATCTCCACCACTGCCGAATTCACGTCCACGCGGATCTTCTCCATCGTGCCTCCCCGGTGCGGCCTGGTCAGCCCTCGCGCGATGAGCTCCGTCTGGTCGAGCCAGCCGGCGACTCCGCTTTTGGGATTGACCGCACATACAAAAAGCCTAGCGCCGAACAGGCCTGGGGGTCAAACACCTACAAGACCTGACCTTCCCTTTGGGCCGCAAAGGCCCAGGAAACCGGGCGAAATCGGGCGAACCGGGCGACCCCAGGGCTGGCGGGAGGCCCGGCGTCTGCCTCAGGGCGTCGGTCGGCACTCGAACCGGGCGATCTCGGCTTCGGCCGACAGCAGGAAGGCCAGCTCGTCGACGCCGTTCAGCAGGCAGTAGCGCGCGAACGGGTCGACCGAGAAATGTGGCGGTGGTCCCGTCGGCGAGGCGCAGCGTCTGCTCCTCGAGCGAGATGGTGACCGCCGCGCCCGGCTCGGCCAGCAGGCGCCGGTGCAGCGCCGGCTCGACGACGATCGGCAGCAGGCCGTTCTTGAGCGCGTTGTTGCGGAAGATGTCGGCGATCGACGTGCTGACCACGGCGCGGAAGCCGTAGTCGAACAGCGCCCAGGGGGCGTGCTCGCGCGACGAGCCGCAGCCGAAGTTGTCGCCGGCGACCAGCACCGCGCGCCCCCTGCGCCTCGGGGCGGTTGAGCACGAAGTCGGCCTTGCGGCTCGCCCTGCGCGTCGTAGCGCCAGTCGGAGAACAGCTTCTCGCCGAGGCCGTTCTTGGTCGTCCCCTTGAGGAAGCGCGCGGGGATGATCTGGTCGGTGTCGACGTTGTCGATCGGCAGCACGACGGTGCGCGAGACGATGGTCTTGAGCGGTTCCATTTCAGCCAAGCTCCCGGGCGTCGGTGATCTTGCCGGTGACGGCGGCGGCGGCGGCGGTCAGCGGGCTGGCGAGGAAGGTGCGCCCGCCCGTGCCCTGCCGCCCCTCGAAGTTGCGGTTGCTGGTGCTGACCGCGTACTGACCCGGCTTCAGCTGGTCGCCGTTCATGGCGATGCACATCGAGCAGCCGGCCTCGCGCCAGTCGGCGCCGGCGTCGCGGAAGATCTTGTCCAGCCCCTCGGCCTCGGCCTGCTTCTTGACCCGCTGCGAGCCGGGCACGACCATCGCGCGCACGCCGGCCGCGACCTTGCGGCCCTTGAAGACGCTGCGCCGCCTGGCGCAGGTCGGAGATGCGCGAGTTGGTGCAGCTGCCGATGAAGACCACGTCGATCGGGTGGCCCAGCAGCGGCTGGTCCGCCGTGAGGCCCATGTAGTTCAGCGCCTTCTCCATCGGTGGCGCCGTCGGGCGCCGGCACGGCGGCGCGCGATCGGGATGCCCATGCCGGGGTTGGTGCCGTAGGTGATCATCGGCTCCAGCGTCGACGGCGTCGAAGCGTCTCCTCGCGGTCGTAGGTCGCGCCCGCGTCGCTGGGCAGCGCGCGCCAGGCGGCGACGGCCGCGATCCCAGGCCGCGCCCTGCGGCGCGCGCGGGCGGCCGGCCAGGTACTGCGAAGGTGGTCTCGTCGGGGGCGATCATGCCGGCGCGCGCGCCGGCCTCGATCGACATGTTGCAGACGGTCATGCGCTCTTCCATCGACAGCGCGCGGATGGCCGAGCCGCGGTACTCGATGACGTGGCCGGTGCCGCCGCCGATGCCGAGGCGCGCGATGACGGCCAGGATCACGTCCTTGGCGGTGACGCCCGGGCGCAGCGTGCCCTCGACGGTGATGGCCAGCGTCTTGGGCTTCTGCTGCAGCAGACACTGCGTCGCCAGCACGTGCGACACCTCGCTGGTGCCGATGCCGAAGGCCAGCGCGCCGAACGCGCCGTGGGTGCTGGTGTGGCTGTCGCCGCAGACGATGGTCATGCCCGGCTGGGTGAGGCCCAGCTCGGGGCCGATGACGTGCACGATGCCCTGCCCCTCGCTGCCCAGCGCGTGCAGCTCGATGCCGAAGTCGCGGCAGTTGGTCTCGAGCTGGGCGATCTGCGCGGCGGCCGGCGTTGTCGAGCACCGGGATGCGGCCGTCGGCGCCCGCGCGGCGTGGTCGGCGTCGAGTGGTCCATCGTGGCCACCGTCCGCTCGGGGCGGCGCACCCGCAGGCCGCGCTCGCGCAGCCAGCTGAACGCCTGCGGCGAGGTCACCTCGTGGATCAGGTGCAGATCGACGTACAGGATCGCCGGCGTGTCGGCGGTCGCCGGGCGCACGATGTGCGCGTCCCAGATCTTCTCGAACAGCGTGCGGGGCGGTTTGTCTATCGGCCATGATCGTCAATCTCCACCGGCGGCGGTCATTCGTCCAATGACATGTTTTCATCGCGATCAATCGATTCCGTGAATGGATGGGCGGCGGCGGCGCCGGCTACGACCGCGCGCTGTCGCGGCCGCGGCGACGCCGGCGGCCGCGTCGGCGGCGGCGCGCGCGCACCAGCGGCAGTTCGAACGCGTCGGCCAGCGCCTGGCAGCTGGCCTCGATGATGTTCTGCGAGACGCCGATGGTGCTCCAGCGCTCCTCGCCGCGCGCGCTCTCGATCAGCACGCGCGTCTTCGCGCCGGTGCCGGCCTCGGGGTCGAGGATGCGGACCTTGTAGTCGGCCAGGTGGATCTCGCGCACCAGCGGGTACAGCGGGTCGAGCGCCTTGTGGAACGCGCCGCGAGCGCGTGCACCGGGCCGGTGCCGTCGGCGACGGTGTGAACGATCTCGTCGCCCACCTTCAGCTTGACCGTCGCCTCGGCGAACATCTCGTTGCCGCGGCGGCGCTCCGACAGCACGACGACGTCGATGCACCTCGAACGGCGCGCACGTAGTCGGGCTGCGCGCGCCGCACCAGCAGCTCGAACGAGCCCTCGGCGGCCTCGAACTGGTAGCCGCGGCTCTCGAGCTCCTTGATGCTTGCTGACCACCGCCTGCTCGCTGCCCTGCGGCGTCGACGCCCAGCTCGCTGGCGCGCAGGCGGACGTTGCCGCGGCCCGACAGCTCGGAGACGACGATGTGGCGCCGGTTGCCGACGCGCTCGGGCGGGATGTGCTCGTAGCTGGCGGTGACCTTCTCGACGGCGGCGACGTGGACGCCGCCCTTGTGCGCGAACGCCGACGACGCCGACGTAGGGGGCGTGCGCGCGCGGGCGGATGTTGGCGATCTCGCTCACCGCGCGCGACAGCTCGGTCAGCTTGGCCAGGTTCTCGTCGGGGACGCAGCGGCGGTCCATCTTCAGCTGCAGCGCCGGGATGATCGAGATCAGGTTGGCGTTCCCGCAGCGCTCGCCCCAGCCGTTGATCGTCCCCTGCACCTGCGTGCAGCCGGCCTCGACCGCGGCCAGCGCGTTGGCGACCGCCAGATCGCCGTCGTTGTGGGTGTGGATCCCGAGGCGGGTCGGCACCGTCGCCTTGACCACGCCGACGACCTCGGCGATGAAGCTCGGCAGGCTGCCGCCGTTGGTGTCGCACAGCGTGATCCAGTCGGCGCCCGCGTCGGCGGCCGCGCGCACCGCCGCCAGCGCGTAGTCGCGGATCGGCGCGGTAGCCGTCGAAGAAGTGCTCGGCGTCGTAGACCACCTCTTTGCCGTTGCGCTTCAGGAACGCGACGCTGTCGGCGATCATCGCCAGGTTCTCTTCCAGCGTGGTGCCCATCACCTTGGTGACGTGCAGCGTCCAGGACTTGCCGAAGATGCAGACCACCGGCGTCGCCGCCTCGATCAGCGCCTGCAGGTTGGGGTCGTCCTCGGCGCGGATGCCGGCCTTGCGCGTGCTGCCGAACGCCGTCAGCTTGGCGTGCTTGAGCGACAGCTGGCGCGCGCGGCGAAAGAACTCGACGTCCTTGGGGTTCGACCCCGGCCAGCCGCCCTCGATGAAGTGAATGCCGAAGCCGTCGAGCAGGCGCGCGATCTTGAGCTTGTCCTCGACCGAGAGGCTCAGGCCCTCGCTCTGGGTCCCGTCGCGCAGGGTGGTGTCGAAGAGTTGGATATTCATCGGCTTCTCCAGACGGCTCGGCTGAATCGCCTAGCCTAGGAGAAACCGGCCCGGATCTCCAGGCGGAACCGTAGTTTGCGCCGGTTAGGGCTGGGTTAGGGCGCGGTTCGTCGGATGAGGCGCAGCACGATCAGCAGCAGGACCGCGCCGATGAAGGCCACGAAGATCGTGCCCGCCAAGCCGTGAATGGGCGAGTGCCAGTGCATGGAGCGAAAGAGCAACCCGCCCAGAAACGCGCCCACGATGCCGACGACGATGTCACCCACGACCCCGAAGCCCCCACCTACGACCGCCGAGGCAAGCCATCCAGCGATGAGGCCGACTACGATCCACAGCAAAAAGGTTTCAAGCGTCATGGTGACCCTCCATCGCGGAAGGTAGGCACCCTTCCGCACTGCGCAAGAGCTCGACCGTGTCGACTTCGGAACCCTCAGAGCCCCAAAGGGTTCCAAACCTCCCGCGACGGGCTCCGGCCGCCAGAACCATCCGGCGCCCACGCGATTAGCCGCGGCGCGGCTTGGTGATGTCGGGCGGGCGGCCGTAGGCGGGGACGGCCGCCTCCAGGCTGTCGGACTCGCCGCGCGCGAGCCGCAGCAGGGCCAGCCGGCCGAGGGCGTCGGCGGTCGGTCCGGCGACGTCGATCCGCCGCGCCCGCGCGACGGCGCCGGGGACCTGGCGCGAGCGCGGCGTCGATCACCTCGGCGTAGCGCGCGGCGCCGTTGCCGGCGATCCGCGCGGCGACGCCCGGCGGCAGCGCCTCCGCGAGCGACGCCGGGCTCCAGCACCCACTCGTCGCCGACCGGCGCGACCAGACCGGCAGCGTCGGCGCGAAAGAGTCCGGCGTAGATCTGCCCCTTGCCGGCGTCGATGCACGGGACGGCGATCGCGGTCGCGTCGTCCGACGCGCCCAGGATGTCGAGCGCCAGCGCCGCCAGCGACGACACCAGCAGGAACGGGCGCCGCGTCGGCAGCGCCAGCCCCTTGCCGACGGCCAGCCCGACGCGCAGCCCGGTGAAGCTGCCCGGACCGGCGCCGCAGGCGATCGCGTCGAGCGCCGCGGGCGCGACGCCGGCCTCGCGCAGCACCTCGTCGCACAGGCGCAGCAGGTTCGACGAGTGGCGCTCGGCGGTCGCCTCGCGCGCCGCGCGCCGCGCGCCGTCGCGATCGAGGATCGCGACCCGCGCCGTCGGCGTCGAGGTCTCGATGGCCAGAATGTATCCGTCGGTCAAGCGTCACCGCGGCAACAGATAGCGGACCACGTCGTTGCGCAGCGCGAACAACATCAGCGTCGCGACGATCACCAGACCGACGTAGGAGGCGATCTCTCGCGCGCGCACCGACGGCGGCCGGCGCTTGAACAGCTCGAGCGTGAAGAACACCAGGAGGCCTCCGTCGAGGATCGGCACCGGCAGGAAGTTGAGCAGCGCGAGATTGACGCTGATCAGCGCCATGAGCCACAGGTATTGATCGAACCCCTGCTCGGCGGCGACGCCGGCGACGTAGCCGATCATGATCGGCCCGCCCAGCGTCGACAGCGGCACGCGGCCGCGCACGATCTCGACGAAGCCGTAGGTCATCGCCAGGATGATGTGCCCGGTGCGCTCGAAGGCGTGGGTGAAGGCATAGCCGAATCGGTTGCGCACCGGCACCGGCGCCTCGGTCTTCCAGGCCAGGCGGTTCATCGCGCCGAACACCAGCCGCTCCTCCTCCTGGCGGTAGGCGTCCAGCTCGGAGCGGACCTCCTGGCGGAACGAGGCCTCGCGACGCTGCGCCGCCCGGCGACAGCCACGAGATCTTGAACGTGCGCTGCGGGCTGACCGCCAGTCGCTGGCGCAGCAGATCCCAGTGCGGCAGCGGCTGCGCCGTCGAGCTCGAGGATCTGATCGCCGCGCCGGATGCCGATCTGATCGGCGGGGCTGCCGGGCTCGACCGAGAAGACGAACAGCTCGGCCGACGTCAGGCCGGTCTCGTAGCGCCGGTGGCCGGTGGCGTCGAAGACCGCGACCGGAATCACCACCGCCGAGCTCGGCCGCTGGATCTCGATGTGCGCGAAGGGCACCGCCGAGTAGCCGCCGCGCAGGTAGCTGATCCGCAGCGGCGAGGCGCCGGCGCGCTCGACCGCCTTGCCGAACTCCGCCCAGGTGGCGACCGGCGCGCCGTTGACCGACGTGACGAAGTCGAACGTCTTCAGCCCGGCCTGCGCCGCCGGCGAGTTCGGATCGAGCACGCCGATCTCGGGCAGGTGAAAGCGCGGCGACACGCCGATCCAGCCGACGGTCTCCTTGCGCTGCAGCGTCCCCGAGCGCTCGATCCGCACCGGCGTGACGTCGCGCTCCTCGGCGTCGGAGCCGCGCCGGATCCCGAAGCGCAGGGTACGCCCCACCGAGTCGGCGATGACCCGCTCCAGGTCCTCCCAGTAGCGGATCTGCTTGCCGTCGACGGTCTCGACCCGGTCGCCCGGCACCAGCCCGGCCTCGGCGGCCGGCAGGTTCGGCAGCACCGATCCGATGGTCGGCGGCAGCAGCGTGCGCTGGCCGGCGTAGTGCACGAAGTAGATCAGCAGCGGCAGCAGCAGGTTGAAGACCGGCCCGGCGATCACGATCGTGTAGCGCTGCCACAGCGGCTTGTCGGACAGCGCGCGATGGCGCTCGCGATCGCTGGCGGGGATCGCCTCGCTCGGGTCCTCGCCCAGCAGGCGGACGTAGCCGCCGAGCGGCACCAGCGACAGCCGGTACTCGGTCTCGCCCCGGGTGAAGCCGAGCAGGCGCGGTCCGAACCCGAGCGAGAAGCGCATCACCCGCACGTCGAACAGCTTCGCGAACACGAAGTGGCCCAGCTCGTGGACCAGGATCAGCACGCCCAGCAGCGCCACCACCGCGGCGGCCCAGAAGAGCAAGCTCATCGGGGCTCCGAGGGGAGCGACGGTTGTTTTTGTCGGGGAGCGGTCGGCATGAACCTGGACTTTAGGAGGTGCCACAGGAGTCCGGTAAAATCCAGCCTGTGAAGAGGCCTGTGCGCGATCCGAGCTCGCTGCCCCCGGGCAGCACCGAGGCGATCTCGGCTCGGCTGGAGGAGATGGAACGCAAGATCGACCGCCTGCGGGCGATGTACGAGACGTTCTTCTCGGGGGTCGAGCGCCAGCCGCCCAACGCCCCCCGCCGCGAGCTGAACCGCCTGATGCTGGAGATGCAGCAGGTGCAGATCCGCAACGCCGCGCTGCGCTTTCGCTTCCAGTCGCTGTCGCAGCGGTGGACCCTCATGACCACCTACTGGAACCGCACGATGCGCGAGATCGAGAATGGCACCTACCGCAAGGACGTGGCCAAGGTGTCGCGACGGCTGGCGCAGAAGGGGGCGCCGCTCACCGAGCAGGAGGCGCTGGCGCTGGGCATCCCGGCGTCGCGCGCGCGCGCGCTGATCGCCCGCCAGGCCAGCCGGATGCCGGCGCCGACCGAACAGGCGCCGCAGGCGCCGCAGGCTGCAACGCCGCCGGCGCCGCAGGCGCCGCAGGCCGGAGCGCCGCCGGTGCCGGCGGCCGGAGCGCCCACGACCCCAACGCCACCGACGAGGACCCCGCCCCTGCCTCCGCCTGCGCGGACACCGCCCAGGCCTTCGGGGATCCCCGGCATGACCGAGGACGACCTCGCAGCGTTGCACCGCCGCTACGACGAGGCGGCGCGCGCCGCCGATCGCCCGGCGCCCTCGCTGGCGAAGCTACGCGAGCAGCTGACCAAGCACGTACCCCAGGTGATGGCGCAGCTCGGGACGGATCAGGTCACGTTCGACGTCGCCGTGAAAGACGGGCGCGTGGTGCTGCGCCCTAAGCCACGGAAGTGATCTCGTCGCGCGCGAGCCGCCCCTCTTTCCAGAGCGCCAGCTCGACGGCGGCCAGCAAGGGGCCGGTGCTGTGGCGATCGCGCGCCGACACCGCGATCGCGCCCGCGCCCGCCTCGGCGCGCACCGCCGCCTCGCGGTCGGCGGCCGGGACGAGATCGATCTTGTTCATGACCAGCAGCCGCGGCGTCTCGGCCAGACCCAGGTCCCCGAGGATGCGGTCGACCGCCACCATCTGATCGCCGTGGTCGGGGTCGGCGACGTCGACCACGTGCAGCAGCAGATCGGCCTCGTCCAGCTCCTCGAGCGTGGCGCGGAACGCCTGCGCGAGATCGCGCGGCAGATCGCGGATGAACCCGACGGTGTCGGCGATGATGATCTCGCGCTCGCGCGGAAAACGGAGGCGGCGCGTGGTCGGATCCAGGGTCGCGAACAGGCGGTCCTCGGCCAGCACGTCGCTCTGGGTCAGCGTGTTGAGCAGGGTCGACTTGCCGGCGTTGGTGTAGCCGACGATGGCGACGACTGGCAGGCGGCGGCGGGTCCGCTCGGCGCGCCGGCCGGCGCGCTGCTGGCTGAAGCGCTCGATCTCGCGCTCGAGGCGGGTGACCCGCTCGCGCGCGCGGCGGCGGTTCACCTCGAGCTTGGTCTCGCCGGGGCCGCGCCCGCCGATGCCGCCGGTGAGCCGGCTCATCATCGTGTTCTTCTCGTCGAGGCGCGGCAGGCGGTAGCGGAGCTGCGCCAGCTCGACCTGCAGCTTGCCGTCGCGGCTCTTGGCCCGCTGGGCGAAGATGTCGAGGATCAACATCGTCCGGTCGATGACCCGCAGGTCGGTGAAGTCGGCGATGGCGTGCGCCTGGCCGGGCGACAGATCGGGATCGAAGATCAGCACGTTGGCGTCGAGCTGCATCGCGCGCACCAGCACGTCCTCGAGCTTGCCGCGCCCGATCAGGTACTTGGGGTCGGGCTCGGGACGGCGCTGCTCGATCACGCCCATCACCCGCACGCCGGCGGTCCTGCATAGCTCGCGCAGCTCCTCGATGCGGTTCGACAGCGGAACGCTCGCCGGCGCGCGGGCGACCGACTCGGCCGCGGCGGCGCCACCATCATCGGCGCGCGAGGCACGGGCGGGGCCGCGGGGTTTGCGGTGCAGGTCGACCACCACCAGCAGCGCGCGGTCGCGCCCATCGGTGGCGACCGCCGAGGGGGCGACCCGTTCGAACTCCTCTTCGAGCGCCTCGATCATCGCCGCGCTGTCGAGCTCGCTGCGATGGAAGGGCTCGCTGGGGAGCACGCGCCAGGGCTGCCCCCCTTCGACCGGGGGCAACAGGTGGGCCACGTGCAGATCGGCGGGACGCCCGTCGGGGGTGACCCCGACGGCGGCCACCAGGTCGAGCCGCAGCAGCGCCAGGTCGACGAGATCGTCGCGGGTCAGCGGCTCGTTGCGCAGGTGGGTGTGGACCAGGCGCAGACCGCGAAAGCGGCCGCGGCCGGCGCGGATACGGCCGATCTCGGGCAGCATGATGCGCGAGGCGTCGCCGACGAAGACGTGCTCGATGTCGCCGCGGCGGTTGGCCAGGATGCCGACCTGGCGCTCGATCTCGCGCGACACCTCGGAGAGGTAGGCGGCCAGCTCACCCGACACGATCTCGTTCGGGCGCAACCGCCGCCGGTAGACACGCTCGAGCGCGTGCATCTGGCTCGGCTTGAGGCCGACGACGTTGCCGGTGACGGTGTTCATTCGATCGCCCGTCTGTCATATCGCGCGAACGGCCCAACGACCAGGCCTGAGGACGGCAGGCTGTCTAAGGCCGGACCGGACCCCTCACCCTAGCCCCTCTCCCCGCCGGGCCGGGCGAGAGGGGATAAGAAGGGGGGACACGTCGCCAGCCGGAGCTTGCGAGTGAGGAGGTCGTCGCCGGAGGGCTGGACCTTACGGCCTGAGGTTCGCGTCCTCGAATACCGCAGCGGCTACGGCTTGAGGTTCGCGTCCTCGGACGCCGCGGCGGCTGGGCCCGACTTTGACGCGGCGCCGGCGTTCGACGGCACGCTGGCCCGCTCGTCGATGAGCGCCAGCGCGACCGCGAGCGCTCGCCGTGCCTTCTCGGTGGTCTTCTCGTCGGCGCGCAGGCGCTGGTAAGCGCGCACGATCTGGTCCTCGTAGTCGGTGACCTTGGACTCGAGCTCGGCGATGCGGTTCTGGGTCTGGGCGATCCGCACGTCGCGGTCGCCCAGCTCGGCGCGCGCAGCATCCAGGTCGGCCTCGAGGCCAGCCACCCGGCGGTGCGTCTGGTCGACCTCCTGCACGCGCGCCGCCAGCTCCCCCTCGGCGCGGGCCGCCCGGCCCAGCGCCTGGTCGTAGTCGCTGCGGTGCTTCTCCGACAGCTCGGTCTTCTCCGTCAGGTGGCGACGCTCGACCGTCGGTGATGCGTGTGTGGTGCTCCTCGTCGCGCGCTTGCAGCTCGGCCCGGCGGCGCCCCTCGGCCGCCTCCAGCTCGGACACGCGCCGCTGCTCGTGCTCGACGATGTCGCGCTGGCGCCGCTCCTCGGCGGCCGTCAGCTCCTCCTCGTGGCGGCGACGCATACCGAGGATCTCGTTGCGGTGGTCGCGCTCCTTGGCCTCGGTCAGCGCCTCGTAGGCTTGCCGCTCGGAGGCGAGCTGCAGGCCCTGCTCTTCCTTGCTGGCGGCGATCGCCTTCTCGTGATCGCGCCGCAGGCGGGCGACCTCGCTCGCGAAACGCTCGCTCGCGGCGGCCTGCTCTTCGGCCAGGCGGCGCTGCAGCCCTTCGACCTCCGTCTTGTGGGCCGCGTCGATGCGCGCCAGCTCGGCCTGGTGGGCGTTTTCCAGCGCGGCGGCGCCCATGGTCTGTTCTTCCTTGAGCCGGGCCACCTCCGTGCGGTGGGCCTCGTCGGTCTCGCGCAGCTGCAGCTCGAGATCGGCACGCAGGCGGTCCATCTCGGCCCGCGCGCGCGCCTCCTCCTGGACCAGGCGCTTGCGCATCGCCTCGACCTCGTCGCGTGCCCGGTGGATCTCTCCGTGCGCGTCGTCGAGCCGCGCCTTGAGCCCCTTCTCGCGCTCGGCCGACTTGTCGCGGTCGCCGAGCAGCTCGGAGATCTTCTCGGTCGAAGCGACGACGCTGCGCTCGAACCCCAGCGTCTTCTCCTCGAGATCGCGGCGCGACCGGTCGAGCTCGCGGATCTTGTCCTTGTGGTCGAGGACCTGGCGCTCCTTGGCGTCGAGATCCTCGCGCAGGTCGAGGATGTCCTTTTCCTTCTTGTTGATGATCTCGCGCAGCGCCAGGAACTCGCGCTCCTTCGAGAAGGTCGCCGACTGGTTGAACCGCTCGCGCGACTCCTCCAGCTCCTTGCGCAGGGTCTTGCGCTCGCCCTCCAGCGAGGCGATGCGCGCCTCCAGCTCGAAGGCACGCGCCTCCGACTCGCGCAGCGCGCGGTCGTCGACCACGGCGACGGCGCCCGACAGTCGCGCGTCGCCCTCCGGCAACGAGTCGTCGTGCTCGACCTCGTCGGGCGACGGCGGCACGTCGATGACATCGGTGAAGGCATCAGCCGATCCAAGAGTGTCGGCCGCCAGCACCGGAACCTCGGTGGTGATCGGGTGGTGCTCTTCGTCCTCGACCGGCTCGATCCCCGACTCCAGCGTCGAGCCGGGGGCGGTCCGGAAGACCTCGTGATCGCCCGGGGTGGCGACCGTCTTGGGTGGCGCCTCCCACCCCAGCGAGGGGGGCAGGTCTTCGTCGCTCCAGAGCGAGCGCAGGTCGACCATGTCGCCTCCCGCCGCGCCGGAGGCGGCGGTGCCCCCTTCGGTCGACCCGGCCTCGAGCGCCGCAAAGGCCGCCTGGGTCTCGGAGTCGAAGGTCTCGCCCTGGAACGGCGACAGCTCCTGCTCGTGGCTCTCCTGAGGCTGGTGACTGTCGGCGCCGTGGATCTTCTCGAGAGCGTCCAGCACCGGCTGCTCGGCGGTGTCCGACCGCAGGGGCGGCTCGGTGGCCGGCTCCAGGTCCTGGGCGCTGGCCGCGACCGCGGTCGGTAGATCCTCGCCGCCCTCGCCGCTGCCGGCAGCGGCGATCTCTTCGTCGCCGATGATGATGTCGCCCGAATCAGCGTCGTGGATCTCCTCGATCTCCTGCCGCTCGCCCAGCGGCACCAGCCGGTCGACCTTGGCCAGCAGCTCGGCGACGTCCAGCGGCTTGAGGAGATATTCGTCGGCGTGCGCCTTGAGCTTCCTGTGCTGCTCGAACGTCGCCAGGGTCTCTTCCGACGAAATCAGGATCAGCGGAATCTCCCGCAGCGACGGGCTACGCTTGAGCTTGTTGCAGATGGCATATCCCACCTTGCGCGGCTCGACCGACAGGATGATCAGGGACGTGGGGTGCGAACGCCCCCACTCGATGGCCTCTTCGCCGTTGGGGATGCTCTCGACGCCGAATCCATACGGGGAGAGCGCGTTGCGAATCTCCGCGACGGTGTCGCTATCCGGTTCGATGCAAAGGAGATTTCGTTCGGCCATCTCGCCTCCTGGCGCAGCATCCTAACAGAAGCGCCCGCCCTTTTTCCGGAGACTTGGGCAGGCCTGGGATACGGGCCGGCGGGGGTTCGGGCACGCCCAGGGGGCGGCCAGGGGGCGCACTCAGGGGGCGGCCGGCGGCCGGAAGGCGACCGTCAACATACGGGTCAGCGAGTCCTCGTCCAGATCCGACGTCACCACGTAGCCGAGCCCCCGATCCCGATAGGCGGCGGTCGAAATCCCAGGGCCACCGCCGAGATAGATCTCGCGGCCGTTGACCACGCGGCGATGAGGCGCCTCCAGCACCTCGTCGCCGGGATTGAAGACCAGCAGCGCGACCCGATGACCGCTCTGGTCCTGGTAGACCAGGTAGGCACCGAACCGGTCGCCCACGTTGACCAGCCGGCCCCCCTTGCAGCTGCCGTGGCCCGCGAAGGCCGGCGCGTGGACCGGAAAGTCGACGCGGCCGCGAAACCACGAGGCGATCGAGCCACAATCCGAGCCGACGATGTCCATCGGCATCTCCGACTGATAGGTCCGCTGCGCCTGCCCCAGCACCTGGGATTGGGTCCGCCTCACCGTTCCGGTGATCGCCAGCAGCAACAGCGCCGCGCCGGCGGCCGGCACCAGGCGCGAATACCTCAGCCAGGACCAGCCCGCGCGACGGCGGCGCGGCGTCGACCTGGTCCAGCGCCGCCCGCAGGCGACGGCGAAAGTCCGCCGGGAACCGACGGCCGGGGCAGATGCGCCCGCACCGCCGCCTTGAGCCGCCCCTGCAACAGGCAGCGGCGCGCGCAAGCCTCGCAGCCGCCGATGTGCCGCTGAATCTGTTCTCTGTCGACGCCGGCCAGCTCGCCGTCGACGTAGGCCTGAACCGAGGAGGCGGCGTCGGCGCAGGTCACGACGCCTCTCCTGAGCGGCGGCGCTGGCGATAGGCGGCGATGTCGACCGGCGCCTGCTGGTCGTCGACCTGGGCCTGGCCCTCTGAAGCCGACGGGGCGGCCGGAAGGGCGCCGGCGGGAATGATTCCCTGTTCGACCGCGTACTGGTGCAGCAGACCCTGCAGGATCTTCCGTCCCCGGTACAGGCGGCTCATGACCGTCCCGGCGGGACAGTCCATGATCTCGGCGATCTCCTTGTACGAGAAGTCTTCCAGGTCGGCGAGGATCACCGCCATGCGGAAATCCTGCGGCACCGCCGCCAGCGCGCGCTCGACGTCGGCGGAGATCATGCGCCCGAGCAGCGCGCTCTCCGCGTCGCGACCGTTGACCGCCGACCCAGCCAGGAACTGCTCGACGTTGGCGTCGGACGACTCGGCCTCGCTCAGGATCTCAGCCTCGCGCTCGCGCTCGCGGTAGCGGTTGCAGAACGCGTTCGTGAGGATGCGGAAGAGCCACGCCTTGCAGTTGGTGCCCGCCTCGAACGTATCGAAGAACCGGTAGGCGCGGAGCATCGCGTCCTGGACCAGGTCCTCGGCATCGCGTTCGTTCCGGGTCATACGCAGCGCGGCCGCATACAGCGCCGGCATGTGGGGCATCGCTTCGCGTTCGAAATCGGCTTTCGAGGGACGGCTCTTGAAAAGCGGCATGAACGTTGGACCTTCAGCTCAGGCAACTCGCGGTACCCTGAAGTTTATTCCACAAACCCGGCAGGGACCGCTATCGGTCGACGCCGCGCGGTGCATCAGAAGCAGGTGACCTTCACGAAGAACCGCTGGCCGTCCTTGCCGACGCTGGTGCTCGAGCTGTAGTCGGCGTAGCTGGAATACAGCGCGCCTGACAGGGAAACCGTAGAGATATCACCCATCTGGCCGACCGCCGACGGAAACACCACCGAGTCGGACACCACCGTGCCGGTCGAGGCGACGCGCCAGGCCTCGGCCGCACCGGTCTGGGCCAGAACCACCGCGAAGTCCCCCCCGGCCACCGGCCCAACCCCGGCCAGTGGCGGCTGCGCGTCGGCCCCGCCGAACGTAACGGCGCCCGCGAAAAGCTTCGAGGTGACGTTGTTGCTCGCGCGGTCGTAGACCGCGATCCAGCTTCCGATCTCGTTCTGCCAGACGGTGACATATCCGTCGCTCGTGGCCGCGCTGAGCGGACAGGTCGGGTTGGCGGTGCCGAGCTTGAAGGTCACCGAGCCGTCGAGTGAGCCGTCGTCGCGCAGCTCGAGGGCGATCCAGCCGGGTTGGGGGTCGCTGGTCGAGCTCTGCGTCAAGTAGCCAACCGTCAGGTCGTTCTTGCCCGAGAAGAACGACAGGCAGGCGATCTGCGGCGCGGTCGAGCTGCTGGTTTGCACCAGCGGCGGCCCCAGGGCCCGACCGTCTCCCCCCAGCGACTGGACGTCGACCTCTCCTGGGACCTGCCCCTGCGCCGGCCGCGTCCAGGCCAGCGCGGCGTGCATGCCCATCCCCCCCGACCCCATCGTCACCAAGACTGGTTCGACCCCGGACGCGACCCCGGTCGGATCGGGGATCGTCGCCAGCGCGCCGACGGCGACCGGCGTCCCACCGGCCGCGGGCGCCGCGAGGATCTGGACGTCGATCATGCCCGGGGCAGTCGACGCCGTGCCGTAGGCGATCAGGATCGTGTCGCCGGGCGACGCTCGTCCGGCGGCGGCGAACCAGGGTCCCGCCACCGCCGCCGGCACGACCGCGCTCTGCTCGGCGCCGACCGTCCCGCGCGTGTCGACCGGCGCCCAGCGCACCAGGCGCGCGCTGCCGTCATAGCCGAGAAGGACGAACCCGTTCCCGACCTTGTCGAGGCGGGCGGCCGGCAGCAGCGTCAGCGACGTGCCCGGCTCGGCCACCTGTTCTTGAAAATCGCAGCTCGCGCTGTGGGAGTCGGTCTGGCAAGCGGGCTGGGCGACGCCGATCAGGCCGGCCAGGACGACCATCGGGCCGGCCTGGCGAGCCACGGTGATCAAGCGGCGACCACCGCTCCGTGGCATTTCTTGTATTTCTTCCCGCTGCCACAGGGACAAGGATCGTTGCGCCCAACCTTGGGCTCGTGGCGGCGAACGGGGCGCGCCTCGCCCGGTTCGCCCGACGCGCCCCCGGCGCCGTCGCCGCCACCGCCGGCGCTGGCCTGCGCGGTGCCACCGCCACCCGACTCGATGGTGCGGCGGGGGCGCTTGCGCTGCTGCGGCGGCGGGACCTCGGCGGCAGTCTCCTCGCGGCGCAGCTGCATGTGGAACAGCTTCTCGCAGACGTTGCGGCCGATGATCCCCATCATCTCGCCGAAGATCACGAAGCCTTCCTTCTTGTACTCCTGCTTGGGATCCTTCTGGCCGTAGCCGCGCAGGCCGATGCCCTCGCGCAGCGCCTCCATCGACTTGAGGTGATCGATCCAGCGCTGGTCGATCTCCTCCAGGTAGAAGTAGCGCGCGAAGTAGAGGAAGACCGGCAGCGAGAACTCGGACTCGCGCGCCTCGATCACCTTCTCCAGCTCGCCCCAGAGCTTCTCGACCAGAACCTCGCGGTCGACGAACTGATTGTCGACGGTCGGCTCGAAGCCGAACCGCTCTTTGACCGCCACCGACAGCGCCTCGAGATCCCACTCCTCGGAGTGGCGGTGGGGCGGGCAGATCTCGTCCATCACCGACTGGACCATCTCCTCGCACAGATCCAGCAGGCGCTCGCGCTGCTGGACCAGTGATGAAGCGACGTCGCGCGCCAGCCGATCAAGCGTGCCGGTGCGCTCCTCGGCCGCGCCCGTGGTGTCGGGGTAGGCGCCATACTGGCGATAGATCGCCGAGCGCAGGCGGTCGGGATCGAGCGGGATCGTCACCGGCGTCGCGGGCGGCGCAGGCTGGTCGGGGCTGGCGGCCGGAGGCGGCGGCGCCTGCGTCAACGCGTCGACCATGCGCGCCAGCGTCGGGCGCACGATCGTGGCCAGCGAGTCGATGGTGTGGCCGCCCGACTCGACCGGGACCGGGCTGTCGGCCGCGGTCTTGCCCTTCTTCTTCTCTTCCTCCGACGGCTCAGGCGCGTAACGCCCCTCCAGCACCTGGCGGCGCAGCGAATAGATCGTCTTGCGCTGCTGGTTCATCACGTCGTCGTACTCGAGCAGGTTCTTGCGGATGTCGAAGTTGTGCCCTTCGACCTTCTTCTGCGCGTTCTCGATCGCGCGGTTGATGAGCGGGTGCTCGATGGGGACGTCCTCCTCCATCCCGAGCCGCTCCATGAGGCCGGTGATCCGCTCGGCGCCGAAGATGCGCATCAGGTCGTCTTCCAGCGACAGGTAGAACCGGCTCGACCCGGGATCGCCCTGACGGCCCGACCGACCGCGCAGCTGGTTATCGATACGCCGCGATTCGTGGCGCTCGGTGCCGAGGATGTGCAGGCCGCCGGCCGCGAGGACCTCTTGCTTCTCGGCGTCGCACTGCGCCTTGTAGCGGACGAACGCCTCCTTGAACAATTCGGGATCGACCTCGGCGCCCGGCTGACCGGCCTTCTCGGGGTCGATCTCGGCGCGCGCCATGAACTCGGCGTTGCCGCCGAGGATGATGTCGGTCCCGCGGCCGGCCATGTTGGTCGAGATCGTGATCGCGCCCTTGCGTCCCGCCTGCGCCACGATGTGCGCCTCGCGCTCGTGCTGCTTGGCGTTCAGCACGTTGTGGGGGATCCCCTTCTTGCGCAGCATCGAAGCGACGACCTCGGACTTCTCGACGCTGACGGTGCCGACCAGCACCGGCTGC
Source organism: uncultured Pseudomonadota bacterium (assembly GCA_963778795.1). Taxonomy (GTDB): domain Bacteria; phylum Myxococcota_A; class Polyangia; order Fen-1088; family Fen-1088; genus DASRQZ01. Next base: position 421,345 of record CAVZVU010000003.1, read on the forward strand.
CCACGCGCGTGGCAATCCTCCAGATCGGCCAGCACCGCGCGGAACTTGCCGCGCTCGTTCTTGTAGACGACGTCGTGCGCGTCGTCGCGCAACATCGGCTTGTTGGTCGGCACGACGGTGACGTCCAGCTTGTAGATCTTGTGGAACTCTTCCGCCTCGGTGTCGGCGGTACCGGTCATGCCGGCCAGCTTCTTGTAGATGCGGAAGTAGTTCTGGTAGCTGATCGTCGCCAGGGTCTGGTTCTCTTCCTGGACCTCGACCCCTTCCTTGGCCTCGATCGCCTGGTGCAGGCCGTCCGACCAGCGGCGCCCCGGCATCTTGCGGCCGGTGAACTCGTCGACGATCAGGATCTTGCCTTCCTCGATCAGGTAGTTCACGTCGCGCTTGTACAGCGAGTGCGCGCGCAGGGCCTGCGTCACGTGGTGCAACCACTCGATGTTCTCGGGGTTGTAGAGGTTGCCGACGTTGAGCCGCTGCTCGACGCGCTCGATCCCGCTGTCGGTCATGATCGCCGAGTGCGCCTTCTCATCGACGGTGTAGTCGATGTCCTTGCGCAGCGCCGGGATGATCGCGTTGACCTTCTGGTACAGATCGGCCGACTGCTCGGCCGGGCCCGAGATGATGAGCGGCGTGCGCGCCTCGTCGATCAGGATCGAGTCGACCTCGTCGACGATCGCGTAGTTCAGGTCGCGCTGCACGTAGCGCTCGATCGAGTCCTTCATGTTGTCGCGCAGATAATCGAAGCCGAACTCCGAGTTGGTGCCGTACGCGATGTCGCCGCGGTAGCTGCGCTGCCGCTCGGCGTCGGTGAGCCCGTGCACCACGATGCCGACCGACAGGCCGAGGAACTTGTAGATGCGCCCCATCCACTCCGAGTCGCGGCGCGCGAGGTAGTCGTTGACGGTGATGACGTGAACGCCCTTGCCGGCCAGCGCGTTCAAATAGACCGGCAGCGTGGCGACCAGCGTCTTGCCCTCGCCGGTCTTCATCTCGGCGATCCCGCCCCGGTGCAGGACCATGCCGCCCATCAGCTGCACGTCGAAGTGGCGCATGCCCAGCACGCGCCGCCCCGCCTCGCGACAGACGGCGAACGCCTCGGGCAGGATCTCGTCGAGCGACTCGCCGTTGTCGAGGCGGCGTTTCAGCTCGGGGGTCATCCCCTGCAGCTCGGCGTCGCTCTTGGCTTGCATGGCGCTTTCGAGGTCGCCGATACGCGAGACGATCGGGCGCATCCCCTTGATGACTCGCGCGTTCTTGGTGCCGAATATTTTCTTGCCGACGTAGCTGAACATGTAATTGCCCTCGCGGGGCGAATTCACCTTATTGCGCCCACCGGCGAGGCGCAAGGTGTTCGTGGTCGCCGGCCGGACCGTGTCCGATCGGCCGGTTTCACCCGCCCGATCTTCAGCCCGGTCTTCCTCCCGATCGCCTGCGCGAACCTGGAGCCGGTCGGAGCACCAACTGACCTACGGCGGCGCCCCCGTACGCCAACGCCAGGACGAATGCGTAGAGCAGGACCACCGGCAGCAGGTCCAGGATGGCCAGTATCAGCCAGGCAAACACGAAGAAGTCCCGCTTGCCGATGATGTTGATCCAGGAGAACAGGCCGCCCGAGCTGCCGGTCATGTCCTTGAACGACTCCCCCTTGGCGAACCACCACCGCACCTTGAGCACCTCGCCCCCCTCGCCCTGCTTCACCAGCTCGCGGTAGGCGACGACGTTGTACACCAGCAGCATCGCGCAGGCGCCGAGCGCGATCCAGACGTCGTTGACGGTGCCGCCGTGCCGGGACAGACCGACGCCCACCGATGCGACCAGCGCCAGGTTCAGCGCGTCGTCGACGATGGTGTCGAGCCACTCGCCGATCGCCGTCTGCTGGAAGCGCACGCGCGCCAGCTCGCCGTCGCAGCCGTCGAGGATCGACTGGAACTGCGCCAGCAGAAAGCCGAGCACGATCGCCAGCTGGCTGCCGGTCGCGATGAAGAAGCAACCGATGAGCCCGATGACCCCGGCGCCCAGCGTGACCTGATTGGGCGTGACCGGCCAGTGACAGAGATAGCGGCGCGTGATCGCGAACGAGACCCGTTTGTTGATGTGGCGCGCCACCAGCCCCAGATCGCCGCGCAGCAGATCGGCGAAGACCGCGTCCTCGGCGGCGCGGCAGCTCTGGGCGTCGACGACGCGCATCCAATCGTCGAAGCGGTTCGCGCGCACGCGCACGGCGTCAGCGGGGAGCACGACCGGCTGCCCGAGCTCCGCCTCGAGCCCGATCAGCTGCGCTGGCAGCTCGGCGGCCGGTCCTTCGAGCCGCCGCACCTCGACGCTCGGGGACAGCCATGCCGGCAGCGCGATGGCGCCGTCGCTGGCAATCACCACGCGCGGTACCCCCAGGCGGGCCAGCTGGCGCAGCGCACGGTCGATCACGCGCAGACCCCCCACCTCGAGGACCGCGCCCGCGGCCTCGGGGCTGGTGGCGCGGACGAGAACGGTCGGCGGGATCGTTGGCGCCGGCGGGATCGTCGACCGGATCTTGGCGGTCTCGCTCGTCTCGCTCGTCTCGCTCGTCTCGCTCATGGCCCGCACGATGGCAGCGGTGGGCGCGGCGCTCAAGGCGAAAAAGGGTCGCGCGGTGACGGCGACGGCGGCGACGCCGGCAGCAGCGGCGCCAGGGCGGCGGCCAGCGCGTCCGGCAGCCGTCCCAGCTCCCGTCGCGTCACGCGCGGTGCGTGGGGCGTGTTGCTGTCGATGATCACGTCGGCCCGGCTGGCAGGGTCGTGGGCGGCCAGGTAGCGCTGGTGGGCGGGAACGTAGCGGGCGGCGAGCCGGTGCTCGATCACGGCGCGCGGTCGCCCGCGCCCGAGGTCGCGCTCGAGCAGGCGCCGTTGCGCCTCGACGGCGGCGAGCTCGATGTGGATCACCAGCCCGCCGCCGGCGGCGGGGACGCGCAGCGCGAACACCCCTTCGACGACGGCGACCGCGGCCCCGGCGAGAGCGACGTCGCGCGTCCCCGCCAGCTGCTCGATGCGCGGATCAAACACCGGGATGGTCACGCGCGGCGCGCCCGCCTGGAACGCGCGCAGGCAGGCGTCGAGCAGATCGAGCTCGTAGTAGTCCCGGTAGTAGATCTCAGCTTCGCTGCGACCGGCGCGCGCCCAATCGACGGGGCGGCGGAAGTCGTCGACGGAGAACAACACCGCGGGCCAGCCGGCGCGCCCCAGCCCCGCCACCAGCCCTTGCGCGAACGTCGACTTGCCGCTGCCGTCGACGCCGTCGATGGTGATGATCGGGCGCGCCGCATGATCGGCCGGCGCGCCCATCAGACGGTGTCGGCGGCGAAGTGCGGGCGCAGGAGGTCCAGCAGCGCCGCGTGGCAAGCGCCGTTGCTGGCCAGGCTGCCGCGCCGATGGGCGGTGTCGCGCTGGTTGTACCGGAAGGGACGACCGTCGCCGTCGGTGAGCAGGCCGCCCGCCTCTCGGATCACCACCTCGGGCGCGCAGGTGTCCCACTCCTGCTCGCCCGGGCTGAGGTTGATCACCAGGTCGAGCTCGCCGCGCGCGAGCGCCATGTACTTGACCGAAGCGCCCATCGCGACGGCGTTCCGGTCGAAGCCGGTCGCGGCCAGGCAGGCCCCCAGGCGACCGCTCGCGTTCAACCGACTCACCCCCGCGCGCATCTCCGATAGGATCACCGTCGTCGAGGTACTGACGCGCTTCCCGTCGGCGTCGGCGTCGGCGTGGCCGTCTCCGCGGACCTCCTCACGGACTTTGGCCCCCGCGCCGGCGCGCGCCGAATAGAGCCGCCCCGCCACCGGCTGGTAGACCGCGCCGACCACGGCGACCTGGTCGACGGCCAGCCCGACGTGCACGCAGAACTGATCGGTGCGCGCCACGAAGTCGCGCGTGCCGTCGAGGGGGTCGATGATCCAGACCCGGCGCTTGGCGAAGCGCTCCTCGCTGTCGGGCAGCTCCTCGCTGAGGATCCCGTCGTCGGGAAACTCGCGGCACAGCAGGTCGACGATGATCTGGTTGGCGTCGAGGTCGGCCTCGGTCACCGGCGACTGATCGGGCTTGATCTCGATGCGGACACCGGCGCCGCGATAGTGGCGCAGGATTGCCGCCCCCGCCAGGCGCGCCGCCCGCTCGGCCGCGTCGAGCTCGCGCGAGTAGTCCACGGCGGGCAAGGCTACCATCAATCACAAGCTGCGGCGCTGGGCGGCGCTCACCAGCGCCCGGCGCGCAGCGCGGCCTCGGCGCGGTCCCGCTCCTCGGGCAGGTCGACCTCCAGCCAGCCGTGCCCGCTGATGTCGCGGCAGGCGGGCGGCGCGCCGGCGGCGGCGAAGCGCGCCAGCAGCCGCTCGACATGAATGGCGCGCCCCTCCTCGGCCAGCGCGGCGTCGGCCTCGGCCCAGTAGCGGGCGGCGGCGGCGGCGGGGACCTTGGTCATGCCGACATAGCCGCAATCGAACTCCTTCAACGTCTTGGCGATGCGCCGCACGCGACCGTCGGCGTCGCGCTCGACCTTCATATCGTCGTCGCCGAGCGTGCGATCGCGATCGATGAAGGCGGTCAGCTCGCCGGCCGGCGCCGCGGCCAGCGCGGCGATCGTGGGGCGGTAGATGTGGTCGACGTTCATGATCAGGAACTCGCCCCGCAGGCGCGGCCGCGCGGTCAGCAGCGAGACCAGGTTGCCGTCGCGGTAGTCGCGGTTTTCCAGCAGCGTCACCGGCAGCGCGCGGCGCGCGACCTCGTCGGCGACCAGCCCGAACGAGAACCCGCCGACGACGATGATCTCCTCGGCGCCCGCCGCCTGCGCGAACCGCACCGCGTACGCCAGCAACGGTTCACCCGCGACCTGGATCAACGCCTTGGGCAACCGTTCGGTCAGCGCTCCGAGGCGGCTGCCCAGACCCGCGGCCAACAACGCTACTTGCACCCCGAGAGCTTCCCGCGCCGACCACCTCCAGCGCCAGCATTAACTTTGGAGCGGGGTGACTAGAACAGGTCCGGAAGCGTGGCGAACCGCCGGACGACCGGGAGGTGCGGGAAACGCAGGGTGAAGCGATCGGCCGAGAAGGTGCCGGCGATGCCGACGAAGGGGACGCCTTCTTTCTCGGCGATCTCGCCGTCATGCAGAGAATCACCGACGAACAGCATCTCCTGACGGCCGACGCCGAAGACGGCCGAGGCCCTGTCGAGGTGCGGGCGCCCCTTGGCCAGCCCACCGCCGAAGCCGAGCACCAGATCGAAGGCAAAGTCGGCGCCGCGCGCGAACGCGTCGACGTTCTCGGTGCCGTTGTTCGACGACACGGCGAGGCGTACGCCCCGGGCACGCATCCGCTCGAGCGCGCGCCGGGTCTCGGCCGACATCCGGATCGCACCGCAGCGCGCCGGCTTGCGCCCCTCGAACAGGTCGGACGCAACCAGGTTGCGGGCGTCGCCGGGGTAGATCTCCTCGAGCTGCTTTATGAACGGCAGTCCGCACGTCGCCAGGTAGAGCTCGCGCGCAAGCATCCGCGGCGTGCCGTACAGCCGCTCCATCACCTCGGTCGCCAGGTCGGCGAGCGTCGGCATGCTGTCGATCAGCGTGCCGTCCAGGTCGCACAGCAGCACCTTGGGCAGCGGCAACGGCGCCGAGGTGGGGATCGCCAGCCCGTGCGCCGGCAGGGCCGCGGCCGGGAGGATGGCGTCAGGGGCGAAGGACGACGAGGCCGAGGCAGCGATGGGTGAAACTGACATCGTGGCCAGGTCCAAGCAGCAAGCGATACGCCAGGGCGGGCCCGCACCCAAGACATTGCAATGATTAGGAAAACTTTCTGTGTCGCCTTGGGATGTGTTGAAGGTTCAACATGTCAATCAGGTGACTTTCTGACACCTTGATGAACGGTTTGAAACAGACGGGCCGACCCTGTTAGCATCGAGGCGATGGATCTTGAGGCTGAGCTGCGTGCGACCGCCCGCGCCCACCTGGCCCGCCTGCTGCCCAAGGTGCTGGAGGACGGCCGGGTCGACGAGGCCGAAAAGGAGCAGCTGCTGGCGGTGTTTCGCCGGGGCGTGCTGACCACCGCCGATGTACGGGAGGTGTTCGCGACCTTCCTGAAAGGCCTGGCGGGGGATGCGCTGGCCGACGGGGTCGTGACCGCGGAAGAGCAGGAACGGTGCCGCATCGCCGTGCGCGAGCTGCGCATCCCCCGATCCTTCCTCGCGCCCGATCTGATCGCGATCGTCGACGCCCAGTCGCCCGCTAAATGACGGCCAGTCGCCCGCTAAGTGACGGCCAGTCGCCCGCCAGGTGACGGCCAGTCGCCGCTAAGTGATCGGGACCGCGACGCCGTCGATGGCGGCGGTCGGGATCGGCTTGCCGAGCGAGCGCAGGATCGAAGGGAAGAGATCGACCGAGCGGAGCTGGTCGGCGCCCCAGGCGCCATTGACCGCCGCCGGGACCAGCATGTGCTCGCGGTGCAAACCGCCGTGCGAGCCGTTGTGGGGCTGGTATTCGAACCGCGCGCGCAGATCGTAGCCGGGACGCGCGCAAACGATCAGGTCGCCGGCCCTCGGCGATCGGAAGAACTCGCAGATCTGCCAGGGCGCATCGGGGTAGTCGGAAGTAGCGGTCAACCGGACCACCTCCGCCGGCGTCATCCGCTGCGGCAGCGGCCCATATCCCAGCGGATCGGCCCCCTCGACGCGATAGCCGACGACGCGCGGGTCGGGCCCTCCGGTAGTATCGGACCCTTCGGGGCGTTCCAGGGTCACGACCGAACGCCCGACCTTGCTGGCGACCACGTAGGTGGCCGGGCCCACGGCGGCCCGCCGGTAGATCACATGATCGACCGCCGGCTCGACCAGCAGACGTTCGACCAGCTCGGCGGGACGACCGCCCGGCTTTTCGAGATCCGGCCGGTCTCGCCAGCCGCGCTCACCGGACAGGTAGACGTTGGCCATGGCGTTGCCCGACACCATCACCGCCGCCTCGGCGCCAAACAGCCGGCGCCAGAGCTTGGGATACGACAGGGTCTTCGGATAGAGGCGCGCGACGAACTCGTCGATCTCGAAGTGGGTGTGCGTGGTCGATTGCCCGTGATCCGAGGTGAGCACGATGCGAGTACGCTCGAGGCGACCCAGGCGCACCAGCGCGTCGATGACCCGCCCGAGCGCGGCGTCGAAGCGGCGATAGGCTTCGTCGGAGGCGGCGCACATCGGCCCGAAGCGGTGCCCGAGCTCGTCGACCGCGGGGAAGACCGCGAACGCCGACGGGAACCCTGCCTCGAAGGCGCGCACCACGGCGTGCTCGGCCTGCAGATCGGATGCATACCAGTCGCGGCTGGCCAGGCTGCGCAGGAACGCCGCCGCCTTGGAGAAGCGGGTCCGGCGCGCCCGGGCCGGGCAGCCGCGCACGAACCAGGTGTTGATGTCGGCGAGCCCGTCGACGTGCTGGAACAGCGTGCCGACCTCCGGGCTGACGTCGCCCGCCAGCTTGAGCTGGCGGAACGGGGCCATGTACGAGCGCGTGCGGCCGAGAAAACCGAACCGGCCCGGGCGCTCGGCCCAGCGGATGCCGGGCAGGTTGGCGCGTCCCGGGTGCGCGCCGGTGAGGATCGGCAGGTGAGCCGGGCCGCTCACCGACGGGAAGACTCCGGTCGCGTGGCGGAAGCCCCCGCCGTCGAAGAAGGTCCGCTTCATGACCGGCAGCTCGCCGGCGGCGACCAGGCGGGCGATCACATCGGGGCGCGCGCCGTCGACCAGGATCGCCAGCAGGCTATCGCAACGGCGCGCTTCCGACACCGGCGCAACCTACAGCAAACGTCCCGACGGGACTAGCGTTGCTCGGTTGCTAGGCGCCGATGACCACCATGAAGCGCCAGTGCCGCGCCTCGATGCCGTAGCCCGCGTCGAAGCCGACCAGCGGAATGGCGATCGAGCGCAGAAAGAAGCGAAAACCCGCGCCGACGTCGTTGTGGATGTCGCGACCGGGCGAAAAGCCCTGCTGGGTCGAGGGAAGGAAGGTGCGGGCGTCGGGCGTGAGGCGAATGCGATAGCCGGGCGCCGGATCCGTCAACGGATCGAGGGGCGGCAGGTCGCGGAACCAGACCGCCGACACGTCGTAGAAGACCAGCGCACGAAAATCGGCGGAGCTGATCGAGAACAGCGGGAAGTGATACTCGGCCTTGCCCCCCAGCTGGGTGTCACCGCGGTACTGCTGAAAGAGGTAGCCGCGCAGGTTGTTGCCGCCCGCGGTGAGCTCGTTCCAGAAGGGGAGGTCGTGCCCGGTGGCGCCGTACGCCGAGTAGATGAAGTTGTGCGAGCGAAAGACCTTCACGCCGCGCTCGAAGCCGACGCTGGCCTTCCAGTACCTGAGGTCGCCGCCGAAGCTCGGGCTCGCCAGGTCGATGCCGCCGCCGAACGACGTCCCGGTCATGACCGCGAACTCGCGCGCGCGAAAATCGAAGCCCAGCGACGCCTTCCCGATACCGACCACGGCGCCCTTCGTGGCCAGCGCCATCGCGGGCATCTGCGGCATCCCGTCGGACGCCGGCTTATCGGATCCCGACTCGTCCCACTTTTGCAGCTGCCAGCCGATCTGGGTTCGCAGCCGGCGGAACCAGGCGATGCCCAGCGTCCCCTCGAAACCCAGCGACGTCAGGTGCGTCTCGCGTTCGGGACTGGGCGGGACGTCGTAGACGCTGGAATACTCGGGCAGCACCTGCCTTTGCACGAAGCCCTGAAGCTGCCAGTAGCCCCAACCGCCGAACAGCGCCGGATCGCGATACCCCAGCACCGCCCCCGAGTCGACGTCAGCGAGGCGGGCACCAATCAACAGCTGTTTTCCACGCCCAAAGAGATTGCCGTCAACGAACACCAGTCCGATCGATCGGTTGTTGGCCGACCAGGACGCCGTCGGCACCGGCGCCCAGGGGAACTTGTCCTTGACGGCAATGTTGACGCGCACCCCTTCGCCCGCTTGCTCCCACCAAACGTTGACGTCCGAGAAGAGCCCCGCGGTGTGGAGCCGCTCGCGCGCGAGCTCCAACGTGTCGAGCTCGAGCGTGCCGCCGATCTTGACCCCGGCGATGGAACGCACGGTGTCCTCCTCGGTGCGTTGGTTACCTAGTATGCGCACGTCGGTGATCGACTCACCAACCGCCAGCGCGGGAGCCGGCGTCAGCAGAACGACCGCGGGCAGGACCAAAGTGGCCACTATCACCGCCAGCCCAGGCCGAAGCGAGATCACGCCAATGGTCCGCATAGGATTAAGCATATCGACCGAAACGCAGTTCGTAAACCGCGGTCTCCCCCTCGGGGAAAAACCCTGGTAGCTTTGCGGCCCATGCCTGCGTCTTCCCACGCCCGAACCGGGGGTTATCACGCTTGGATCGCCAGGCATCCAGGGCTGGTCTTGACCCTGGCGGGGTTGGTGGGTATGGCCGGCGCGGCGTTGTCGTCCCGTCTGGCGCTGCGCACCGCCTTCTCGGAGCTGCTCCCCAGCGGGGATCCTGGTGTGATTACCCTTACCAGGACTCAGCACCGGATCGGGGACATGTCGTTGCTATTGGTCGGCATTCGCTCCCCCGACAAGGCCGCCAACGAACGCTACGCGGAGGTCCTGACCCAGAAGCTGCGCGCCCTGCCGGGCCACGTCGTATCACTCGCGACCTACAACGTGCGCGATGTGCGCGCCTTCTTCGACCGCAACAAATGGCTGTACGTCGCCGAGGACGATCTGGAATCGATCCGCGATCGATTGCGCACCGAGATCAACAAGCGAAAGAACCCGCTGTTCGTGTCGCTCGGCGACGACGAGCCGCTCGATTCGATGCAGAAGCGCATCGGCAAACGGGACACGCTGGAAGAGCGATTCCCGGGTGGGCTGTTTACCAGCAGCAATGGGGAATATCTGTGGATCGCGGCGCTGCCGCCGGGCGGGCTCTTCGTGGAGCACGCGGGCGAGGGGCTGTTCAACGCTGCGAACCGGCTGCTCAAGGAGAACCCGCCGACGGCGTATCACCCGCAGATGCACGCCGAGGTCGCCGGGCCGGTCGCCACCGCCGTCGCCAGCCGCAAGGCGGTCGAGGACGACATCAAGGCGGTCACCGTCACCTGCTTGCTGCTGGTGGCGGTCTCGATCGGCCTCTACTTCCGCCAGCTGCGCGCGATCCCGCTCACCGGGGTGCCGGCGGTCCTGGGCGCGCTGGTGGCGTTCGCGGTCGCCGATCTGGCGTTCGGCTACCTGAACTCCTCGACGGCATTTCTGGGGTCGATCATCCTCGGTAACGGCATCAACTACGCGATCGTCCTGATGTCGCGCTACGAGGAGCAGCGCGCGCGCGGCGACGACCCTTCGGAGGCGCTCCGCGAGGCGCTGGCCGGGTGCTGGCGCGGCACGCTGGTGGCGGCGATCTCCGCCTCGGCGGCCTACGCGTCACTGATGGTCACCAGCTTCCGCGGCTTCTACCAGTTCGGCGTGATGGGCGCCGTCGGGGCGCTCGCCTGCTGGGCCGCCACGTTCACGGTGCTGCCCGCGATCTTGGTCCTGCTGGATCGAAAGCAACGCCCCGGGCACCACGCGACGCGTGCGCCGCTCAACCTGGGTCCGCTGGCCCGCTTCATTCAACGGTGGAGCACGCCGCTGGTGCTGGTGCTGACGCTGGGGTCGATCTTCTCGGCGTTCGGGCTGCGGCACTTCCTCCAGGACCCGTTCGAGTACGACTTCCGCAAGCTGAACGCGAAGCTCAACACCACCGACGAGTCGCGCAGGTTCTACAACAGCATCGACACGCTCTTCGGCCGCTGGCCCTCGCCGACGATCGTGCTGGCCGACTCCATCGACCAGGTCGAGCCGATCCGCGCGACCATCCGCAAGCAGGACGCCGACCTGCCGGGACCCGACGTCATCGGTCAGATCACCACCGTCTACGACCTGCTGCCCGGCCCGCCGGATCTGCAGAAGCGCAAGCTGGAGCTGATCGCGCAGATCCGCAAGATGACGCACGACCCGGCGCTCGACGTGCTCGACGCCAAGGAGCGCGACAAGATCAACCAGATCGATCCGCCCGACGGGCTGCGTGAGCTCAGCCCCCTGGATTTGCCCGCGATCGCGCGCCGCCCCTTCACCGAGGTCGACGGCACCATCGGGCGCGTGGTGCTGGTTTACCCGGTCGAGGGCGGGCTGTCGGTCTGGAACGGAAGAGACCTCCTGAAGATGGCGACGGTGCTGCAGTACCTGCACCTGCCGAGCGGCAAGGTGATCGAGACCTCGGGCTCGGCGGTGGTGTTCGGGTCGATGATTCGATCGATCCTCCACGACGGCCCCATCGCCACCGCGGCGTCGTTGATCGCCGTGTTGATCATCGTCGCGTTCTCGATCCGCCCGCCGCGCATGGCGCTGCTGGCGCTGGGGACGCTGGGGCTTGGGGTTTTGTGGATGGTCGGCAGCGCCGGCTGGGGGTCCGTCCGGGTCACCTTCCTCAACTTCATCGCGCTGCCGATAACCTTCGGGATCGGCGCCGAATACGTGCTGAACGTGCTGACGCGCTACCGCGAGGACCGCAACATCGTGCACGCCGTCCTGTCGACCGGGGCGGCGGTGGCGCTCTGCTCCTGGACCACGATCGTCGGCTACGGCTCGCTGCTGGCGGCGCGTAACCGCGCGCTCAACGGGTTCGGCTGGATGGCGATCCTGGGCGAGCTCGCCTGCCTGATGGCGGCGATCATCGCGATGCCGGCGGTGTTGCTCTGGTGGCGCGGCCGCGCCGCCCGGGCCAAGTCGCGGTAGCCTCCTCGGCCCGGCCGACCCAGGCAGAGCTACGAAGGAAGCCGGCTCCTGAGCACGCCGGACGTCGACAGGATCAGGAACACCCCGAGCGCGATCCAGACGATCCCGAAGATCAGGTGACGCCGCCGCGCCTTGGCAGCCGTGGCGACCGCTGCCTCGCTGGTGTCGGTCACGATCTCGCGCGCGGGCCGCCGCACGCCCAGCCACAACATGCGCGCCGCGCCGAAGATCACCAGCATCGCGCCGACGACGTAGAAGAAGATCGGCGGGATCACGAGATTCATGGTCGAGAATCTGCCACTGGCGGCGGCGGCGGACAAGCGGCGCGCACCGGGCGGGTGGGTTGAAACGGCGAGGCTGCGAGACGTGAGGACGGCTTCCCTCTCTCCGTTGTGGGGGCCCACAAAAAATATAGATCTATCGGACGTCGCCTCGCCGTCCGGTTGGAATCAACCTTCGTCGCCTCAGGCAGCGAGGCTGAAAATATTGAGAGGCCGATCTTCGTCGCTGCAACGCCGCGTCCGATAGATCTCTCTTTTTCTTGTTGAGCCCTCCGGATCAGCAGCACAGGCGCATCGAACGTAGATTGTCTCGGCGGTCTGAGGAGGGGGGATGGGTCCCGCGCGCAGTTCCTGAGGCGCGGGTTACCGCAGGCCAAGCACAGTTCAGCACTCCTCGCGCCAAAGGATGTTTGAGCACGGGACCCATCCCCCCTCCTCAGACCCCCACAACGGAGAGAGGGAAGCCGTCCTCACATCCCGCAGCCTCCCCGTTTCACACCGCCCGCCCGGTGCGGGGCCCGAGGCTAGCTGGCTGTTTCGATGGCCTTGAATTCGCGGATGACGGTCACGCGGATCTGGCCGGGGAAGGTCATTTCGGCGGAGATCTTGCGGGCAATTTCGGCGGACAGGTTCACGGCGGCGAGATCGTCGACGCGATCTTCCTGCACGTAGATGCGGACCTCTCGCCCGCCCTGGACGGCGAACGCCTCCTCGATGCCGCGAAAGCTGCGGGTGATCCGCTCCAGGTCCTCGAGCTTGGCGACGTAGTTGTCCTCCATCTGGCGGCGGGCGCCGGGGCGCGCGCCCGACATGGCGTCGGCGGCGGCCACCAGATAGGCGTACGGGCTGTTGAAGGGCTCGTCGGTGTGGTGGGCGCCGATGGCGTTGGCCACGATCTCCGGCTCGCCCAGGCGGCGCGCGATGTCGGCGCCGATGACAGCGTGGGAACCGTCCATCTCGTGGGTCAGCGCCTTGCCGATGTCGTGCATCAGCGCGGCGCGACGGGCGAGCTTGAGATCGAGCCCCATCTCCTGCGCCATCATCCCGCACAGGAACGCCGCCTCGACGGCGTGCTTCCACTGGTTCTGCGTGAAGCTGGTGCGGTAGTTGAGACGGCCGACGAGGTCGACTATCTCGGGGTGGGGACGCGCGATCTCCAGCGTCGCGCAAGCGCGCCGGCCCAGGTCGATGAGCTCGCGCCCGAGCTCCGCGCTGATGTCGCGCGCGGCCTGCTCCACGCGGCGCGCGTCGCCGCCGAGAGCGGGATTGCGCGCCAGCCACGCCATACAGCGGCGCGCGATCTCGCGTCCGACGCCGTCGAGCCCCTCGAGGCGAACGGCGTCGCGCGCGTCCGACAGCGAGAGCTTGACGCCGGCGACCCCCTCGATCGCGCGCAGGTTCGCCTCGTCGCGCCCGATCAGCGCCTCCGCCGCCGCGCCCAGCGGCAGCGGCAGGAACGACAGCAGGCGCTCGGTGAGGTAGTGCCCCGAGAAACGTCCGACGGCGATCCCCATGATCCGCTTCGCGCGCCGGCCGGCGTCGGCGACAGCCGTCTGGTCAGCCGCGCGCACGACCTGGGCCGCCGCCAGACGCGCGTCCTCGATCTCGGCCTCGATCAGGCGCGCGCGCTGCGAGGCCGCCGTCTGGCCCGCGGTGCGCTCGAGCGCCAGCGGCGCCTCGGCCTCGAGCGCACGCGTCTGCTGCCGCACGCCCGCGGTCTCGGCCTCACGCGCCTCGGCGCGCTGCTTCGGGCCTTCCAGGCGGACGCGCCGCGCGACGAGCTCGGCGGTGTCGACCGCCAGCGCCTCCTCGCGCCGGCGCAGCCGCGCGGCGGCGGTGGCGAGCGCGGCCTCGCGTTCCAGGCAGGTCGCCTCGAACGCGGCACCCATCGCCAGCGCCTCCTCGCGCGCGGCCAGCTCGGCGGCGCGCAGCGTCTCGGCCTGCGCCGCCTTGGCCGCGTCGCCGATCGCGCGCACCACGCTGCGCACGCCGGCCGACCAGGCTTCCGCCTGGCGACGAACCATCAACCGCCCGAGCCAGGCGCCGGCGGCGACCACCGCCAGCGCGGCAAGCACGCCCGGCAGCCAGACCAGCCCGTCGTGCATTTGCCCCGGCATGGACGCCAACTCCTTCGCCCTCGCCTTCGCCTTCGCCCTTTTGGACCGCCAGCGCGATCAGCTCTGACCGATGACCAGACCGAGGTGCTCGCGCAGCGTGAAGTACTCCTCCGAGATCGACCACTGCACCAGGTCGCGGATCTTTTCCTTCGGCTCGACGACGCCGACCGAGACCGGCTCGCTTTGAACCAGCTTCGCGGCGACCTCGAGATCATTGCACACCAGGAACCCGGCGCGGGTCGCCGTGAGGTCGACGGCGTTCGACCACTTGTGCAGGTCGGCCTCCCCCTTGGCGCCGATGAAGCGCTGGACGACGGCGCTCAGCTGCTCGAGCATCTGCGGCGAGGTCAGCCGGCGCAGCAGCTCGAGGTACTGCCCGACCGGCTGCTGCAGGTCGGACTTCACCTCGAACTTGGGTGCCACCAGGCGCAGCGCCGCCAGGAAGACGACCTTGAGCTCGGCCACCGTCGGCACCACGGTGGGCCAGCGGACGAAGTGATCGCTGCGCATCAACGCCAGCTTCTTGCCGATCACGTAGGCCAGCTCCTTCTCGGGCCGTCCCTGCAGCAAGCTGGCCCCGACGACGAACGACGGGATCAGCTGCGCCTTCTCGCGGGTGTTCGCCATGTCGAGCTCGCCTGGCGATTCAGGGCGCAGGTACAGCTCCGGCTGGGGCACGCCCAGCACCTGGTTGACGTAGTTGAACACCTTGCTGAACAGCAGCTGGTCGGTGGCGATGTCGCGCTTGTCCTTGCGCTTGAGCCCCCAGTCCTTGTGCTCCTTGGCGCGCACCGCGGCGACCGCCTGGCTGACGCCGGCGAAGATCGCCGAGATGTGGCGGTCCTCGTCGGGGTGATAGATGTTGCGCTGCCACAGCTCCTCGGTGAGCCGCGCGCGCGCGCGCACGAACCCCTTGGGGCGGTATTGGTCGAAGAACTGCTGTTCCTCGGGATCGGCCTTGCGCAGATAGACCAGCGTCGACGTGACGCACCAGGCGCGGTCGTACTGGCGCATCTCCAACAGCAGGCGGCGCAGCGTCTTCATGTAGGCGGCGATCTGCCCGAAGTCCTGCGTCGACTTCACCAGGTAGCGGTACTCCTTGACCGCCTTGTCGTAGGTGTCGGCGCCCGACACCTGATAAAGCTCGGCGAGGATCTGGTGCCGCGCCACCGCGTCGGGATCCAGGGTCACGCAGACCTCGAAGGCGGCGGTCGCCGACTTGTAGTCCTTGAGGCGCGAGCGGTAGATCTCGCCCAGCGCGTGCCAGAGCGCGATCTGCGTCGGCTTCTTGTCGGGCGGCGCCTCCTGGCCCAGGCGCTTGATCATCTTGCGGTAGTTCCGCTCCTGGTTCCGCCAGTCTTTCTTGGCGGTCATGATCTTGTCGATGCGCTCGAACGCCTTCAGATCGTCGGGATCCTCGTCCAGCGCCTGGTTGTAGATCTCGACCGCTTCGTCGGTGGAGTGCAGCTCGTAGTTGGCGATGTTGCCGGCCGCGACCAGGTACTTGGCCTTGAGCTTCCCCGACTCGAGCTCGGCGAGCTTGGTCAGGATCTCCATCGCCTTCTTCCACTGCTTGGTGTCGCTGAACAGGTCGAGGAGGTTGTGCAGCACCTGCCGGTCACCCGGCTTGAAGTTGAGCGCCTCGAGGTGCGCGGCGATCGCCTTCTGCGGGTTGTTGAGCTTGTCCTTGAAGATGGCGGCGATCTGCTCACTGAACGCGAACTTCTCGTCGAGGTCGGTGGTCGGTGACGCCATGAGCGCCCGCTTCTGCTTGACCACCGCCTCCCAGTCGCCCGAGTCGGTGTAGAGGTCGATGAGCGCGTTCAGTGTCGGACGGTGACCGGGCTGGATCTCCAGCGCCTTCTCGAACATGTTCACCGCCTTGGTGCGCTCGCGCAGCTCGAGCTTGATGCGCCCCAGGCGGAAGAAGATGTCGACGATCTCGTCGTCCTTCTGCGTGTCGCGGTGGTGAACCAGGATCGTCTGGTAGATGCGGAACGCGTCGTCCCAGTGCTCGATCTTGTACAGCAACGCCGCGCGGTCGATCAGCGTTGGCAGGTAGGTCGAATCGAGGTCGTAGGACTGCTTGTAGTACTTGAGCGCCTTGTCGTTCTCGCCCAGCTCCCCGGCCGACTTGGCCAGGCGGTGATAGAGCAGCGTCAGCTCACGGTTGGTCTTGCGGTCGGCCTTGCGGACCAACATCTCCAGCAGCGGCACCAGCGGCGCCCAATCCTGGCGGCGGAAGTACAGATCGCCCAGCGGTTCGGCCGCGTCGACGTGCTCGGGATCGAGCTGGATCACCCGCGCGAACAGGTCCGACGCCTGCTGCTCGTCGTTGAGCTTGTCCTGGAAGATCTTGGCGGCGTCGAACAGCAGCCGCGTCTTCTCGAGCGGGTTCACCGTGTTCGACTCGGCGCGGATCATCAGCTGTCCGGCCTTCTGCCAGTCGCCGCGCTTCTTGTAGATGCCCAGCAGCGTGAGCATCGACGGCACGTGCGAAGGATCCTGTGACAGAGCCTCGACCAGGTACTCCTGGGCCGGCTCCGGCTCCTTCATCTGCTCTTCGAAGATCTTGCCCAGGCGGTAGTTGATGTCGACCTTCTGCTTGGGGTCGGTCGACACCCGCAGCAGGCGCCGCATCATCTCGATGGCGCGATCCCACTGCTCGGTCTCTTCGTACAGGCGCGCCAGGCCGGCCAGCGCGTCGATGTGATCCGTCTCGACGTTGAGCACGTCGCTGTATGCGTCGATGGCGCGCTCCAGATCGCGCAGGTCGGTCTCGTAGACCTGCCCCATCTTCGTGAACAGCGCGATGCGATCGTTGGAGTCACTGGTCGCGACGATGTGCTTGCGGTAGGTGTCGACCAGCGACTCCCACTTGCGCTCCTGCTGGTACAGGCGCTCGAGATCGCGGTAGGCCTTCTGGTTGCGGTCGTCGATGAGGAGGATCTTCTCCAGCACCTCCGCGGCGCGATCGGGCTTGGCGAAGTCCTTCTCCCACAGCACCGCCATGCGCTGGTAGATCTCGACGCGATCCCCCTCGGGCGACGAGATCTCCAGCTGGTGCTCGAGGTTCTCGAGGTATTCTTCAGTGCGTCCGGTCTTCTGATAGAGCGAGTCGAGCGCCTTGAGCGCCGGCAGGTTCTGCGGATCGACAGCCAGCACCTCCTTGTAGGCCTCGACGGCGCGCTCGTTGTCGCCCAGCCGATCCTCCCACAGCTCGCCGACCTGCAGCTTCAGCCGCACGGCGAACTCGGTGTCGTCGACCACCTGCGATTTCTTCGACAGCACCTCGACCAGGCGATCCCAGGCCTGGGTGCGGCGGTACAGCCGCTCGAGCGCGTTGATGGCGTCGATGCAGCGCTCGTCGGCGTCCAGCGCGCGCTGGAAGGCGAACATCGCCTGCGCGGCGTCACCGAGCTGCGTCTCGTAGGTGTCGGCCAGCTGCAGCAGGATGTCGACCCGCGGCTGGACCTCCTGCTCCACCTCGGCGTGGCGCGCCAGCACCGAGACCAGGTCGTTCCAGCGCTTCTGCTTGCGGAAGAAGTCCTCCAGCGCCGTGAGCGCGCCGACGTGCGCCCCGTCGAGCTGCAGCGCCTGCTGCGCCGACGCGATGGCGTAGTCGACGTGCTTGAGCGCCGAGTCGTACCAGCGCGCGATCTTCACCCAGAGATCGGCGGCGACCTTCGGATCGGCGATCCCCTGCACGACCTGGGTGTAGTCGCCGATGAGCTCGTTCCACTTGTCGGTCATCGTCGCCAGGCGCTCGAGCTCCTTGGCGACGTGGTCGTTCGAGTAGTCCTCGCGGAAGGCGGCCTGCAGCGCGACGAAGGCGTTCTCGCGATCGCCGAGCTGCTGCTCGTAGATCTCCGCCATCTGCGTGAACAGGTTGATGCGCGCCGGCGCGTCGGGGACGAAGTCGGTGCGCGCCAGCAACAGGTCGATGAGCTTGACCCAGCTCTTGCGCTGGCGGTAAAGCTGCGTCCAGCTCGTGCGACGCCGTCATGTTGCCGGCGTCGATCTGCAGCACGCGCTCGTAGACCTCGGCCGCCGAGCCGCCGTCGCCGATCTTGTCGGTCCACAGCGATGCGACCTGCATCAGGACGTCGACCTGCTCGGACGGCGTGGCCAGCGCCTGCGCGCGCCGCTCGAGGATCTCGACGCACTCTTCCCAGCGCGCCTCCTGCGTGAACAGCTTCTCCAGCGCCGCCAGCGCGCGGAAGTCGTGCGCGTCGAGCTCCAGCACCTCGCGCCAGGCGTCGATCGCCTCCTGGGTGCGCATGAGGGTCTCGCCCTCGAGCTCACCCAGCTGCGAGTAGAGCTCCTTGAGCTCGGCGTCGCCGATGCCGGCGCCGCCCAGCTGCGCGACCTGGATCAGGCGGCGCAGCGCCTGCGACAGCTCCTCCCAGGCGCCCGCCGACTTGTAGTTCTCGGCGATGGCGCGCAGGGCGTCGACGTCCTGCGGGTCGAGCTCCAGCACCTTCTGCCAGCTCTCGAGCGAGTTGCGCTCGCGGCTGAGCTTCTCGCCCCAGATGCGCCCCAGGCGCTTGTAGATCGGGATCTTCGCGTCGACGTCCTCGGTGGCCGCGACCTGCTGCTCGAGGATCTCGGTCAGCTCTTTCCACTCGCCCGCCGCCTCGTGCAGGTCGGCCAGCCCCGACAGCGCGATGGGGTCCTTGCCGCGCAGATCGACGACCCGGCCCCACAGCTCGACCGCCTTCTCGCGCTGATCGAGCGCGTCGGACGCGAGCTTGGCCATGCGCGAGTAGCACTCGGCCAGCGTGGCGTCGTCCTTGGCGATGTCGACCAGCTTCTCGTAGACGCCGTACAGCTCGGGCCAGCGCTCGCTGCGGAAGTAGAGCCGCTCCAGCGCCTCCAGCGCCTCGCTGCGAGCGCGACTCGTGCTCCAGCACCGCGAGGTAGCTCGTGATCGCGCCCTCGACGTCCTCGAGCGCCTCGGCGTAGACGCGCCCCAGGCGCAGGTGCAGCTTGACCAGCTCCTCGGACGTCGTCGGTGATCGCGATGCGCTGCTTGAGGACCGCCGACAGGTTGTCGTACATCCCCTGCGTCTCGTAGATGCGATCCAGCGACGCCAGCGCCGCCGGGTCCTTCGGGTGTTCGCCCAGGACCTCGACCAGCGCCTGCTCGGCGCGTTCGAGATCGCCGAGGTCGCCCTCGAAGCTGGCCGCGAGGCGCAGCAGCACGTCGCGCCGCACCTGCGGCGGCCGGTCGGCCGACGCCGCCTCGGTCATGGTCGCGACGAACGCGTCCCACTGGTGCGTCGAGCGCACCAGGCGCAGCAGCTCGTCGAGCGCGAGCTCGGACGACGGATCCTCGTTGACCGCCTTGGCCCACCACTCGAACGCCGCGACCTGATCGACCAGCTTCTGCTCGGCGATCTCGGCCAGGCGGCGCAGCAGCACCTGGCGCTCCTCGACGCCGATCATGCGACCGAGCTGCACCTCGTAGATCTGGTGCAGCTTCTCCCACTCCTGGCCGACCCGGTACAGCGGCTCGAGGACGTCGGCGATCTCGAGCTGCATCGTGCCGCCCATGAACATCCGCTCGAGGGCGGCGCGCGTCTCGGCGTGGCTCGGATCGGCGTTGAGGATCTCGCGATAGGCCTCGATCGCCTTCGGCAGATCGCCCAGCGCCAGCTCGTAGATCTGCGCCAGCCGGAAGGTGAGCTCGATGATGGCGCGATCGTTCGGGGCGATGCGGATCTCGCGCCGCACGACGTCGGCCAGCTCGTCCCACTGCTGGTTCTGGCTGAACAGCCGATCCAGCGAGACCAGCGCGTCTTTGTTGTCGGGCTCGCTCTGGACCACGCGACGGTAGGTCGCGATCGCCTCTTCCAGCTGGCCGGTCTCGTCCTCGTACACGCGCGCGAGGCGCAGCAGCGTGTCGACCTGGCGCCGCGTGTCCTCGATCTTCTCGAGCTCGGCGGCGTACAGCGACGCCAGCTTCGGCCAGTGGCCGGTCTCGGCCGCCAGGCGTTCGAGTTGATCGATGACGTCCTGGTTGGTCGGATCGACGTGGAACGCGCGCCCGAAGGCGTCGAAGGCGGCGTTCTGATGCGACAGCCGCCGCTCCTCGATCTCGGCGATGCGGATGAGCAGCTCGACCTTGCGCGGCGGCTCCTCGATGTTCGCCTGCATGACCTCGTAGACCGCGATCACGCGATCCCACTCGCCGGCCGTCTCGTAGATCGGCTCGAGCACCGCCGCCGCCAGCACCGGCTCCTCGCGCCCCGCCATCAGGCCTTCCAGCGCGCGCAGCGTCGGCTCGTGCGTCGGGTCCATCGCCAGGACCTGGCGGTAGGCCTCGACCGCGCGGGTCAGGTCCTTGAGGTGCTCGCGCCACAGCTCGCCGATGCGGAAACGCAGCGACACGACCTCGGCCCGCCGACGGCGCCAGCTCGGTCTGTCGCTCCAGCACCGCCAGCAGGTCGTACCAGCGCTCGGTCTGCAGATACAGGCGATCCAGCGCCTGCGCGGCGTCGAAGTCATCCGGATCGAGATCGACGATCGACGTATAGGTCTCGATCGCGCGCGGCTTGTCGTCGAGCTCGCGGTCGTAGACCTGCCCGAGCACGAACAGCATCTGCTTCTTTTCCTGCGGGTTCTGCGCGAGCTCGGCCTTCTTGCCGTAGACGTCCTTGAGATCGGACCAGCGGCTGAGGCGGATGTAGAGCCGCTCCAGGTGGTCGAGCGCCACCGGATCGGAGTCGTCGACGACCATGACCTGGCGATAGACGTCGATCGCCTTGTCGACGTTCTCCAGCACCTCTTCGTAGAGCTGGGCCGCCTTGTAGTAGAGCCCCTTCTTCTGATCGGGCGCACCGACGATGTCGGCCTTGCGCAGTAGCAGCTCGACCAGGTTGGGGTAGTCGCCGCGCCGCAGGTAAAGCTGCTCCAGCGCGTTGGCCGCGTCGATGTCGCGCGGCGAGACGTCGAGCGCCGCCGCGTAGGCAAGGGCGGCCTGCTCGTCTTGGCCGAGGTCGACCTCGTACAGGCGCGCGATCTTGTGATAGAGCGCGTTCTTGAGGTGCGCGTCGGGGACCGACGACACCAGCGAGCTGTAGAGCGTCACCAGGTCGCCGAGCTTCTCGAGAGCGCGCGCGAGCCGCTCGATCGCGCCTTGCACCTCGGTGTTCTGCGGATCCTCGCGCAGCGCCCATCCCAGCGCCTCGTACGCGTGCTCGGGATCGTCGAGGCCGACCTCGTAGCCGTCGGCGATCTGCTTGTAAAAGGCGATCTTCTGCTCTGGGTCGACCGCGTGCCGCGCCTCGATCTCGTAGACGGCGATCAGGCGCGGCCAGTCACCGCGCGCCTTGTAGACCGGCTCGAGCAACTGCGCGACGCCCAGCTCCTGTTCGGGGTTGGGCAGGATCCGCTCGAGCGCGGCCAGCGTCTCGGCGTGCTCGGGTTCGATCTCCAGGATCTTGCGATAGGTCTCGACGGCGGCGCCCGCCTCGCCGAGCTGCTTCTCACGCAGGTTGCCGAGCCGGCCGAGGAGCGCGATCGTCTCGTCGGGGTCCTTGGTCAGCTTCAGCTGGCGCTGGATGTTGTCGCCCAGCTCGCGGAAGTCGCCGCTGCGCAGGTACAGCCGATCGAGCGAGCGCAACGACTGGATGTTGTCGGGGTTGTCCTTGAGGACCGCCTTCCAGGCCTTGATCGCCTCGGGGGAGTTATTGAGCATCTCCTCCCAGACGGTGGCGACGCGCACGCGGATCTGCTCGCGCTCCGCCGGCTCCTTCACCAGCGCGAACTTCTTATTGAGCGTCTCGATCAGATCCGACCAGCGCTCGGTGCGCGTGTACAGCCGCTCGAGCGCCACCAGCGCCGACGCGTCCTCGGGCTCGATCGCCTGCGCGCGGCGGAAGTACTCGACCGCCTTCTCCGACTTCTCCAGCTTCTCGTCGTAGGCGACCGCGACCACCAGCAGCAGCTCGCGCTCCAGCAGCGGCGCCAGCTGCTTCTTGCCGCCGAGCGCCCCCTCGTACAGCGTCACCAGCGACGCCCAGTTGTCGAGGATCGCGGCCAGGTTCTCCAGCGCCTCGCGCGCCGCCGTCGACTCGGGGTGCTCGGTGAACGCGCGCGCGTAGGCGTCCCACGCCTGCTCGGAGTTGCCGAGCTTGGCCTCGAGCGAGCCGATGCGCAAGCAGCAGCGCCACGCGCTTGCCGGTGTTCTTCTCTTGATTGAGCCGGATGCGCTGGACTTCGACCAGGCGCGAGGTGTCGTCGGACTGCTCGTAGAGCGGCTCGAGAACTTCGACGGCGACCATCTGCAGCTCGCGGTCGCTGAGATAAGCCTGCAGCGCGGTCTTGGCGCCGGCGTGATCGGGCTCGAGCGACAGCGCCTCTTTGTAGGACGAGACGGCGCCCGCGCGATCGCCGAGGTGCTGTTCGAGCAGCGCGCCGCGCCGGAACTTGAGCTCGGCGATCCCCGACATATCGGTCGTGAGATCGATCTCCTGCGTCAGCGTCGCCGCCAGCTCTTTCCAGCGGCCGAGGCCGAGGTAGATCCGGTCGAGCGCGACCAGCGCCGGCAGCTGCTCGGGGTCCTGCGTGAGGATCGCCTGGTAAAGCACGATGGCCTTCTCGGGCTGGCGGATCTCATCTTCGTACAGGCCGGCGAGCTTGAAGCGGATCTCCAGCTCGTCGGTCTTCGACTTCGCGAGCTCGAGCTTCTTGTCGTAGATCGCCAGCAGGTCGGGGAAGCGGCCGGTGGCGATGTAGAGTCGTTCGAGCGCCCCGACCGCCTCGGCGTCGCTGGGCGCGATGTCCAGGATGGCGCGATTGCGCTCGATCGCCCCCTCGGGGTTCCCGAGCTCGGCCTCGTAGGCGCTCGCCAGCGTCGACAGCAGCGGCAGTACCGCCTTGGTGTCCTTACTGCGCGCCCGTACGCGCGGCAGCGCCTCCTCGTAGGCCTCGACCAGCTGGGGCCAGCCGCCGCACTCGGCGGCCAACCGGCGCGACGTGGTCTGCGCCCACTCATTGAGCGGATCATCATTGAACGCCTGCAGCGCGATCGCCAGCGCGCCGGCCTTGTCGCCCGCCTCGCCCTCCAGCAGATCGGCGAGCCGCTGCATCTGCGCCTGCCGCTCGGTGGCGTCGGCGGTGTGGTGCAACTGCACCGCCAGCACGTCGGCCAGGCGGCGAACGTCCTTGGTCTTCTCGTAAAGCGGGATCAGCGCCAGCGCGGCGACGACGTTCTGGCCATCCAGCGACAGCGCCTTCTCGTACGCCTTCTGCGCGCGATCGGGCTTGCTGAGGCGGTCGCGATAAAGCTCGCCGATCTTGTTCCACAGGCCGACGCGCGCCGCGTCCTCCTCGGTCTCCGACTGGCGCTCGAGCACGCGCACCAGCTCGTCCCACTTGCCCTGCGCGGCGTAGAACCCCTCGAGCGCGTTCCAGTCGCGCTGCTGCAGATACAGCTTCTTGAGCGCGTCCTGCGCGCGGCGGTTCTCCGGCTCGGCCGACAGCAGCGCCTGCCAGGCGCTGATGGCGCGCCCGGTGTCCTGCACCTTCTCGGTGTAAAGGATGCCGAGCTTACTCAGGATCGCGGCCCGCTTGGTCGTGTCGTCGGCGACGGCGACCTGACGCTGCAGCACCTCGCCGAGATCGGCCCAGGCTTTCTCGCGTTCGAACAGCTTCTCGAGCTCGGACAGCGCCTCGAAGTTCTCGGCGTCCTCGGTGAGGACCTGGCGCCAGAGCTCGATCGAGATGCCGGGCTTCTTCAGCTTCTCCGAGGCGAGCTTTGCGACCTCGATGCGGCGGGCCTTACGGTCGGCGACGTCGGCGACCTTCTCGATCTCCTTCTGATGAACGGCGACCAGCTTCTCCCAGTCGCGGCGCTTCTCGTACATCTGCTTGAGAAACGTCAGCGCGTCCTGGTTGTCGGGATCAAGCTCGAGGATCGTCTCGAACGACTTGATCGCCTCGGCCTGGTTCGAGAACTTCTCGAGGAACAGATTTGCCACGCGCAGGTGCAGCGCCACCTTTTCGGCCGGCGACTCGACCGCCGCCGCCTTCTTGCGCAGCAGCGAGATCAGGTCGGGCCAGCGCTTCATCGTCTCGTACTGCGTGGCCAGCGCGTCGGCCGCCTCGAAGTTCGTCGGCTGAATGCTCAGGATCTGGTTGAAGGCGTTGACCACCATCACGTCGAGCTTGAGGCGCTCGCGGTAGACCTCGATCATTTCCAGCAGGACGGGGATCTTGTCCTCGGGCGCCGCCCAGTTGGCCTTGTCGACCGCCTCCTTCATCACCTCGATGAAGGCGTTCCAGCGCTCGGCCTTCTTGTAGACGCGCGCCAGCTCGCGGCGCGGGGCCCAGGCCGCGGGCGCGGCCGCGACCAGCTTCTTCCACGCGTCGATGCCCTTTTCGACCGAAAGCTTTTCAGCTTCGTGCGCGGCGGTCACCTGGGTCAGCAACTCGGACGGAAAGTCGTCGTGAGCTCCCGGGGCACCGTTGCCGGCGGAAGTGACAGCGTCCTCGACGTCTTTCTTCCGCTTGGCGTCCTGGCCCTGGTCCTGCTTCGACTGATTCACTGCGCTCCTCCAGATTCGGATCGGAACGGCGATCGCAGAGTCACTGGATTTCTCGGGGCAGGCCGGACCGGTCGCCGCGCCGTAACTGTGCGAAACCGACTAGAAAATTGGTCACACCTTATAGCACGGCGAGCCGTGGCAAAAAAACACCAAAAGCGACCCCGATCCCGCGGCGCGGGGCCTGATCGCCTTTGGTGTTCGATGCCAGGTGTGATTCGTCGAGCGGAGCGACGACGATGTCGGAGAACGGCGCCGTCACCGACGCCGTTGCCGGTCGGGCGGCGACCGTGGGTGCTACGGGCCCGAGAGGGCGTAGAGCTTATCGTTCGCGGCCTTGACGTAGTTGCCGTCGGCCGACTTGCCGCCGTTGGTCACGAACTTCTGGAGATATTCGCGCGCGCGGTCCTTCTGGTCGTTCCCGTGCGCTTCGTCGTACCAGTCGGCGTAGGCCATGCCGCAGTTGTAGAGGGCGTCGAAGAGCTCGGGATCGAGGTCGATCGCCTTCTTGAACTCGCCGGTCGCCTGCTCGTACTGCTTGAGGTTTTTGAGCGCCAGGCCATAGCCGTTGTGGCACTCGCCGTCGTCATCCTTGGCGGTGACGCAGCCCTGAAAGACCTGCGCCGCCTCTTTGTTGAAGTCGTAGTCGAGGTAGAGATAGCCGAGGGCGACGTAGGACTTCGAAAAGCGCGGGTTGGCCTCGATCGCCTTGCGCAGCTCCTCGTCGGCCTGCTTGGGCTGGTCGAGCATCTTGTAAACCAGCCCCAGCCGCCAGTGGGCTTTGAACAGCTTCGGGTCGGCCACGGTCGCGGCCTGCAGCGCCTTCTCGGCCTGGTCGACCTTCTTGGCCTCGAGATAGGCCTCGCCAAGGTCGTACTGGTAGTTGGCGTTCTTGGGCGACCGCTGCGCCGCCTCTTCGAACGCCTCTGCCGCCTTGTCCCACTTCCTCTGCTTTTGATAGACCTTGCCGAGGTTGTAGTGGGAGATCTCGTAGGTCGGATCGACCTGGATCGACTGCTTCAGGTCCTTCTCGGCGGTGTCGTAGAGGTTGTTCTTGAACGCCTCGGCGCCGCGATTAGCGAGCTCGATCGCCTTGATGCGCTCCTGACTGCAGACGAACCCCTCGCACGCAGGCAACACGAACGAGATGGCCAACAAGACGTTGCGCGCGTGCTTCAGGTTCATTTTCATTCTCCACCGCCAGCAGGCGTCAGGACGAACGGATACGAGACGATGACGATACCGCCACCGAGCGGCTTCGGGAACTCCCAACGACGCACCGCCTGGACGGTGCAGTTCTCGACCTTGGCGCTGCCCATCGTCGAATTCTGCAACACCGACGCGATGACCTGACCGCTGGCGGCGATGGTGAACTGCACCATGATGCGGCCGCCCAGCGTCGGCTTCTTGGTCAGCTCCTGCTCGTAGCAGAACTTCACCTCGTTGATGTGGCGGCGGATGATGCGGCGGATGATCTCCTTGTCGAGCGAGCCGCGCACGTTCGCCGTGCCGGGGATGACGTCGGGGGCGTGGGCGCGCCGGCCACCGAGACCGCCGGCGCCGCGGCCGTAGCCCGAGCCGTTGCCGCCGCCGCCACCCTTGCCGATGGTGCCGAGGTTACCGAGACCGATCGTCCCTTCACCGGTGCCACCGCCGCCCGAGCCGGTGCCGACCAGGCCGAGACCGCCGACGCCGTAGGCCTCGCCGATCTGGTTGCCGATCAGGCCGCCGAGCACGTTGTCGGCGTCGCTGCCGAGCGCCGAGTCACGGCCGAAGATCGAGGCGATGTGCGAGCCCTCGGTCTGCTTCAGCACGCCGAGGATACCGGCGTTCTTCGCGTTCTCTTCGGCCAGCTTCTTCGCCAGGTGCGGATCGGGGTTGTCCTTCGGGCCCTTGAGGCCGTACAGACCCTCCTTGTTCTTGGAGGTCTTCTTCCCCATCTTGCCTTCTTCACCCTTGTGGCGCTTGCCCTTGCCGCCCTGCTCCTCGGGCTTCTTCGACTTCAGCCACTCGGGGATCTCTTCCTCTTTCTCCTCCGGCGGCTTGATGAGGAACTTCACGAAGCGGTTGTCCGAGTTGAACAGATCCAGCGACAGCGACTTCGGATCCGGCGGCACCGCGAAGATCATCAGCAGGAACAGCGCGAGCGCGATCACCGAGCCGACGGTGTAGACCTGCTCGTCCCAGCGCCAGGTCAGGTAGGGAATCGGGAGCGTCCGGGGCCGCGCCGTCGCGGTGACCAGGAACGTCGTGTCGCCGCAATCCAGCTTGGCGCGGCCGTTCTGCGGCAACGAGAAGCTGGAGCCGCGCTGCTGGATGAACTGCTGCAGCGGGACGAGCTGGTTGTCGACGAAGACCTCGCCGGTCATGCGGGGCGTGACGTTGACGACGTAGTCGCCACCGGTCGCTGCCACCAGCGGGTGCGAGGGCGACGGCACGAAATCGGGCGAGACCGGCGCGTCGGCGTCGGCGTCCGAGCCGATGATGAAGTTGGCGCTGGTGCGGCCGCGACGCTTGAGGCCCATGTACGCCAGCGAGAAGCCGACGACCAGACCGCCGAACACCACCACGTCGGGCACGCTGCCGCGCGTCTTCCAGGGGAAGGCCTTCGACTCTTTGCCGGCCGCCTGCCACTGCTCGTAGTCGGCCTTCTCCTTGCCAACGTCTACCGCGGTGGCGACGAACGTCACCAGCCCGATGACCACGGCCGCGATACCGGCGTAGACCATCGCCGTACCCTGGCCGTGCGTCGACTTGCCGGTCGGGTTGTAGAGGTGGCGCGTCCCGATGACGACGTCGCGGTAGATGGTCTGCACCTCCATGGCGCGGGTGCCGTCGTGCACCTCGACGTCGGCGCCACCGGTCGGTCCCGGGGCGGGGGCGGCGTACGCCTGCTGCGCGTAGTCCTGAACCGGAGGCGGCGGCGCGTACTGCGGTCCCGGCGGCGGGACGTACTGCTGCTGTGGGGGCGGTGCGTAGGCGGCCTGCGGCGGCGGCGCGTAGGCCTGCTGCGGCGGCATCTGCATCGTCGGAGCGTAACCGCCGGCGGCGGTGCGGCCTCCGCGCGGCGCGGCCTGCTGGGGCGGCGGCGCCGCGGCGACCTGGGCCTCGAGGAAGCTCACGATGACGCGGCTCTCGCCGAACATGATCTCGTCACCCGACTGCAGCCGCGCCTTGTTGATGCGCTCACCGTTGACCAGCGTGCCGCGCGTCGAGCCGAGATCGATGATGTGAACCTCATCGGGTCCGGTGACCTCGATGACCGCGTGCATGCGGGAGACCGTTTCGTCGTCGATCCGCAGATGTGAGGAAGCGAGCTTCCCGACCTTGATCACATCCTGGTTCAGGACCTCTTCGCGGACCAGCTCGTCCCCTTTGTAGATTTCGAACTTGAGGGGGACCTTGACGTCGGCCATTGGTGCTCTCCTGTGTCTTGCGTCTTCAGCGGTTCGGCAACATCGGTGGGACCGCTCCCGTCGTGGGGAGCCGGCCCGGGGCTCTTATCGTGCGTGCTCTGGACAGACAGACCTGGGACGTCTTCTAGACGTCTTCGACTAGACGTCTTCGAGCGACTTCAACATCTCGGGGATGAAGTCCTTGCGGATCTCGATCAGGCTCGTGTGCTGGGTCTTGCCCAGCGAGTTGACCAGCTCTCCGTCGGGTCGCTGCAGATCACCCTCGACCATGTCGTCTTCGAAGTCGTAGACGGTCTTGGCCTTGTAGCTGGTCCCCGCCTCGTCGCCGCCTCTGGCCCCGGGAGCCGCCGGGGCGGCCCCTCCAGCCTCCTCGGCGAACGCTCGTCCGGACGTTGCGGCGGTGAGGCCAAGCGTGGCGGAGATGGCAACGATTCCAATGACGAGCTTCATCTTGTCCTCCTTACGTCCTACGTCCGGTTCTTGCTTCGCGGTTCTGGTGTCGTCTGGTTGCGGATCTTGTCGAGCACCGCGTCAGGTCTGTCGTTAGAGCACACCTGCAGACAATCGATCGCCCCTTCGGTTCCCAAAAAGTTGGGCGGCCGAACTACTTCTTGCCCTTTTTCTTCTTCCCGCCGGTCGCGCCGGTTTTGGGCGCGGCGTCGTCCGCCGGCGGCGCCGCAGCGCCCTCCGGCGGCTTGGCCTGATCCTTGGCCCCATCCTTGGGAGCCTCACCCCCGGCGGGGGCGGCGCCTTCGGCGGGTGCCGGAGCGGCGGCCTTGTTCTTGGCAGCGGCGGCAGCGGCGGCTTCGTCCGCCTCCTGCTTCTTCATCTGCTCTTCCATCTGCTTCTGCTGCTCTTCCGCCTTGCGCTGCATCTCCTCGGCTTCGGCCTGCATCTTGGCGGCCTCCTCGAGGGCGACGTAAATTTCGTCGATGTCCTTGATGCGCTTTTGCGCCTGATTCTGCAGCCCCTCGGGCGTCGACCCGTTGGCGTGCGACAGGAACTGCCGGTAGTACGACTGCGCCTTCTGGAGCGTCGGCTTCTGGCCGTCCTTGTAGTCCTGGTAGAGCAGCCCGAGGTTGAAGTAGCTCGACGGGTTCGACGGGTCGAGCTTCTGCGCGTCGTTGTACTGCGCCTCCGCCTCGTCGATCTTCTTGCCGCCGCGCAGCGCCACGCCGAGGCCGATCGACGCCTCGTAGTTCTTGGGCTGCGCCTGCAACACGGCGCGGAAGTTCTCCTCGGCGGTCTTGTAGTCGCGATTGTTCAACGACAGCGCCGCCAGGTTCAGACGCGCCTCGTTGAAGCCCGGGTTCATGTCGACCGCCTTGCGGAACTGGGTGATCGCGGGGCTGATGTTCTTCCGCTTGAGCTCGACCAGGCCGAGGGTGTTGTGCACCACGGCGAGGTTGGTCTTCATCGACGCGGTGACGCCGGTGCCGACCTCACGCACGTCGACCTCCTTGGCCAGCTTCCCGTCGTCGTCGGCGCTGTCCTTGCCCGAGTCTTTCTTCTTTTCCTTCTTCTTGCCCTTGCCGGCCTTGCCCTCGGCGGCCTCCTCGGCCTTCTCCTCTGCGAACTTGCCGGTCGCGATCTCGTCGGCCTTCTTGATCGCCTGATTGCCGACCAGCTTCGCCATCTCCAGCATGTTCATCTCGTAGTAGATGAACGCCAGCGTCGCGAAGGCCTGCAGGTTGTTGCTGTCGAGCGCGAGGACGGTACGCAGGTGGCTGACCGCCTGACCGACGTACTGCTTCTTCTCGTCCGACGAGCTCGCGTGGCGCGCCTTGTCGCGCAGGATCTGCGCCAGGTTGTTGCGCGCCTCGACGGTGTGCAGCGGGTCGGCCTCGATCGCGCGCGCGAACAGTCCCTCGGCGCGCCCGGGCTCGCCGTTCTTCCAGGCGATGTAGCCGAGGTTGGTCATCGCGGGGCCGTACTTGGTCCGGCCCTCGCTCATCCCCTGCCAGATGCGGACGGCGTCTTCTTCACGGCCGCACTCCTGAAGGACGGCGCCCTGGTTGAACAGCGCCTCGAGCAGGACCGGCGTCCCGGAGGCGGCGCTCTTGAAGGCGTCGGCGACGCTGGTGCACTCGCCGCCGGCCAGGCCGCCCGACTTCTTGGCCGACTGGTAGCGGGCCATCGCCTTGTCGAAGTCGGCGCGCTGATCCTCGCTGATCTCGCGCTTCTTCGCCTTGGGCATGATCTGCTCGGGGTTGACCTTGCCCGCGCCGCTGCCGAGCCCGGTCGACTCTTCGCCGCCGCCGCCGATCACCTGATCGTTCTCGTCACCGGCGCTCTTTGCCTTCGGCTTGGGCGACTCCGCTCCGCAGCCCGCGAGGAGCAGCGACAGACCCAAGCCTGCGGTCGTGATCGCTCGAAGGTCGATTTTGCGAAACATCGTCATTCGGCCTTTCTTTTCCATTACCTGCGGGTCCATTGCCTGGCTCACGTCCACGGACCTCACTTGCCTTCACCGGTGGGAGCGGCCGCCGCGATCGGGGCGCCCTCCGTCAGCTCCGGGATCACCGGCGTCGGCGACATGGTGGTCGACACGTAACCGGCCTCCGGCTTCATCTCCGACGACAGCGGGTAGTCGGACGGCTTCATCTGGTTGAGCTCGCGCTCGCACAGACGAGACCACTCGTTGTACCAGGAGTAGTCGGTCGCGGCCTTGAGGCACTTCTCGAAGCCCTCGACCGCCTTGTTCTCGATCGGCTCGGCCTTGTCGACCAGGGCGTCGCAGAAGATCTCGCGCGGGCGATTGCCCCACTCGTCCTGCTCCTTGAGGTCCTTGGGGATCTCCGCGGTGTAGAGCTGGCCGACGAAGTCGGCGTACAGCTGGCCGATGCGCGCGCTCGACGCGATCGTCCACTGCGCCTGCTTCATGCCGAAGACGTCGAGGTACATCGCGCTGGCCTTGTTGAGGCCCTTCGCCTTCTCGTCGAGGTAGGTGCCGAACTTCTTGCCCGACTCCTCGGCCTTCTTCTTCTTGGCCTCGGCCTTGCGCTTGTTGTCGTACTGGCTCGGCTGCTGGAAATCGAGGCCCTCGGGGAACTTGATGCGCAGGAAGTTCTCGTACGCCGTCTCGGCCAGGTAGAAGGCCGAACCGGCGACCGCGTACTGCGCCAAGCCGGCGCGCGCCTCGACGTCCTTGCCGGTGATCTTGGAGGCGGCCGCCCCCTTGTTCCAGATCTTCAGCACGGCCTGGAAGTGCTCCGCGGCCTTGGCCGCCTGCTGCTTGCTGCGATCGAACATGACGATCTTCGAGCTGGTGGGCGGGCCGCACTGCGTCCGCTTGGCCTCCCGGATCTTCTTGCCCTTCTTCAGCTTCTTGTTCAGGTCGTAGAGCACCTTCTGGCGGCCGGTCGCCGCGATGCGCTTGATCTCCAGGCAGGCGCCGTCCTCGTTGGCCTTCGGGCACGACGCCTTCCAGGCCAGCTCGCCGAGACGGAAGTGCGCCAGCACTTGACGATCCGGGCCACCCTGCGGGCCCCACTTCTTGAGGTAGTTCTCGAGGTGCTTCGCCAGGTCGTCGTACTTCTTGTCGCGCTCGTAGACGTCGGCCATCTGGAAGAAGACGCCGGCGGCGTCCTGCGGCTTGCGGGTGCCGTAGAACTTCACGAACGACTGCATGTCGTCCAGCGCCTTCGACGATTCGCCGAGGCCGATGCGGAACGTGGTCGCGTTGCCGAGCGCGTCGGTCGCCTTCTTCTCGCCCGGGAACTTGTTGGCGAACTCCTCGTAGCTCTCGGCCGCCTTCGAGTAGTAGGCCAGCTGGTGGTAGCCGGCGGCGATGCGGAACAGCGCGCGCTGCGCCAGCGGATCGGTCGGGTGCTCCTTGGTCAGCTCGAGCCGCGCCTTGAGCGCCTGGCCGATCAGGTGCGCGTTCTGGAAGCACTGCGCCTCGTTCCAGCGACGCTGGGCGTGCTTCTCGTGATCCGGCATGGCGTCGGCGGCGGCCTGGAACGACCGCGCGCACTCCTTGAAGTTCTTCTGCTTCTCGTACTCGTGCCCCTCGATGTCGTAGGTGTCGCTCTTCAGCGAGATCATCTGCTTGCCGAACTCGGGGTCCTTCATGAGGTCGGGCATCTCGAGGAACTTGTCGACGTAGGTCACGACCTCTTTGGTCTTGCCCTGCGCGTTCAGCGAATCGAGCAGCAGGTTGGCCGAGTAGATCGCCAGCTCGTGCTTGGGGTACTTGTCGACGATGACCTCGAAGCGCTTGGCCGCGTCGTCGAAGTGGTTGTACTCGTAGTAGATGCGCGCCTCGCGGTACATGATCACCACGCGCTCGGGCGCGTCGGGCACGTACTTCACGTAGGTCTCGAAGGCGTCGATCATCTTCTTCTGGTACTCGGGGATCGGCAGCGCCTCGAGCTTGCCGCCCTTCTTGTTGTTGAAGGCCTGGCGGTCCTTGTCGACCGCCTCCTTCTGCTCGTGGTCATCGACGTTGAGCGCGTTCTTCCACGCGAGCACCGCGGCGTAGGCCGCCTCCTTGACGTACTTCCCCTTGGGGTTGAGCTCGACGACCTTGGTGTACTGCTCGGCGGCGTCCTTCCAGCCGCCCTTGCCCAGCTCGGCGACGGTCCAGAGGATCTCGCCGTAGTAGAACGCCATCTCGTACGACTCCTTGTCGCCCGGGAAGCGCTCGAGGAAGTCCTTGTAGACCAGCATGGCCAGCACGTAGGTGTCGGGGTTCTTGGTCCGCTGCGCTTCCTTGTGCCAGATGAGCGCCAGCTCCTTCGAGGTGTCGTGGAACGCCGTCTTGCACTCCTCGAGCTGGTCCTTCTTCAGCCCCTTCATGTCGGCGACGCGGTCATAGACCGCGCCCAGACGCTGGATCTCCTGGACCTGATCGCGCTTCGTACCCTGCGACAGGGTGTTGCGCACGACCTTGTTCTGCCACTCGCAGATGCGGGGCGAGTCCATGTTCATCGAGATGACCTTGCGGTAGACGCGGCTCGACTCGGCGAACTTGCCCTGCTCCCAGTACAGCTCGGCCAGCGCCTCCATCATCTTCGGCGCGAAGTCGCCGCCGGTGCGCTGGAAGAACTCCCACGCCTTGTCGGGACCGCCGACGTGCGAGTACGCCTTGACGATGTCCTTCTTGGCTTCCTTCTCCAGCGCCTTCTTCTGCGCGCTGTTGATGTTGGTCTTGCCTGTCCTGGGTCATGCGCACGACGCCGACGAAGGTCTCGAGCGCGGTCTTGAAGTCACCCAGGTTGACGTAGCACCAGCCCTTTTTATAGACGGCGTACGGATAGACGCTCGACTTGGGGAACTGCTCGACCTTCTCGTAGAAGCGCAGCGCGCTGTCCATCTCGCCCTTGTTGAAATAGAACTCGGCGAACGACAGGTACGCGTCGGGGATGTACTTCGAGTTCGGGTAGTCCTTGATGAGGCGGAGGAAGAACTCGCGCGCCTGATCCTCCTTCTTCACCGAGGTCAGCATGTAGGCGAGCTTGAAGAGCACCTCGTCCATGCGCTCGTACTTCTTGAACTTGGTGGCGGCGATGTAGCCCTTGACCGCCTTGAGCAGCCACTCCTGCTCCTGCTTCTCGTAGCCGGCCTGCTGGCTCTGCAGCGTCGCCTTGCTGCCGGCCGGGGCGTCGAAGATCTTCTGATCGAGCGAGCGCGCCTGGTAGTTGTAGAAGCGCTGCTTGTCGGCGTAGAGCTCGGCGATGCGGAACCAGAAGTCGGCCTTCTGCGGATCGCCGTCATCGGTGACCTTGATGAGGCCGGTCATCTTGGCGATCTGCTTGTCGACCAGCTTCTGCAGCTGAGCCTGCTTCTGCTCGACGAACTGGTCGACGCGTGATCACCGGACCGGTCTCTTTCTTGGGCGGCGGGGGCGCCTCGGGCTTGGTGAGGTTGGTCTGGCTGACCGAGACCTCTTTCTCGCCCTTCTTGAATCGACCCGGGCCCGCGGCGGCGGGGGGGCGCCGCCATCACCGACCACGAGGCCAGCAGCGGGATGGCCCCCACCAGCAGCAGCGAAACCTGTCGCGCGAGAAATCCCCTGGAGACGCGTAGCTCAGTCGTCATGATGGCTCCACCTCGTTGCATGCTGCCGAACTCGTTTACGGAACCGAACGCTGCTGATTCAAATCCGGGGCGCGCCATTTACGGCGACGCCGGCGGGGCTTCGCTCCCCGCCTCGCCACCAGCGGGCGCGCCGCCCGCCTCGCCCCCGGCCGGCGTCTCGCCGCCGGTCGGCGCCCCTTCGGGCGCGTTCTTCATACACTTGTTGGCGACCTTCACGCGGTAGTAGCCCAGCTCGTCACGCCAGTACTCGCCGGTGAACGGCCAGACGATGTGCTCGTCGTCGACCCGGATGTCCGCGGCGCGGCGCTTGCCGTTGGTGTGCTCGATCTGGGTCTCTTTGCCGATCTCTTCCTCGACGTTGCCGCGCTCGCCCTGGATGATCTCGTACTCGATCTTGATGACGCGCTTGTTGAGCTGGTCGAGCTCGCGCGTCAGACGGATCATGCGGCGGCGCGCCAGATCGCCGGCCTCGTTGACCGCCAGCGAGCGCTGCAGCGTGAGGTCGGCGAACACCGCCTGGGCGATGTTGGTCGACTTCCAGCCGGCCTCGGACTTCTCGTGCTTGTCGAGCTCGCGATCGAGCTCCTCGACGTACTGGAAGCGCTTGACCAGGCTCAAGTCGCCGAGGACGCCGCGCGCGGCGCGCTCGGTCTGCTCCGGCAGGCCCGAGCTGCTGTTGCGGATCTTGACCGCGACCTCGAACAACGCGCCGTTGTCGGCCGTGCTGGTCAGCAGCTTCTTCAGATCACCGACCAGCTGCGGGTAGACCGCGTTGAACTCGTTGATCGCCTCTTCGGCGCGGTCGTAAAGACAGTTGTAAAAGTAGATCGTCGCCTTGACGGTCAGCGCCTCGGCGACCGATTCCGGCTTGATGTAGTCCTCGAAGAACGGCGCCTGCAGCGTGTGGATGTTGCCGAGCGCCTTCGAGTAGCCCTTGTCCTTGAGCATGAAGTTGGCCCACGACGCCTCGAAGAGGCTGTTGGCCCAGTCGTAAGACTCCTGCGACACGCGATCGAAGTACTTCACGGCGAGATCGAACTGACCGGTGGAGTAAAAGGTTCGCGCCAGCGACAGGTTGGCGAGATCCTCGAACGGCTTGACCTTGGGGTCGGTGCTCTCGGCCGACGCCCGCAGCACCTCTTTGAATGACTCCACCGCCGGCTTGGCCTGGAACTCACGCACGTGGGTCGCACCCTCGAACAGCTTGGCCTGAACGTAGAACTCGCTGCTCGGCTGAACGGTCCCGAACAACGAGACCGCCTCCTTGAAGTTGCCCTTCTGGTAGTAGAACTTGCCGAGCAGGAAGTAGAGCTCGTCACGCACCTTCTCGAGCGCGGGCTGATCGAGCTCGGCGCGCTGATACTTTCCGATCTTCTCCAGGATGCCGGTC
The DNA here is from genome assembly GCA_963778795.1 of uncultured Pseudomonadota bacterium. Classification (GTDB taxonomy): domain Bacteria; phylum Myxococcota_A; class Polyangia; order Fen-1088; family Fen-1088; genus DASRQZ01. The sequence goes on from CAVZVU010000003.1 coordinate 456,910, forward strand.
GACTCGGGCAGCTGCCGCGACAACGACGCGAGCCACTTGAGCGTCGCGTTGTAATACGCGTGCGACGGCCCCTTTTGAACGATCTTGTCGAAGTACGAAAGCGAGGCCGAATAAAAGGTCATGTTGTAGAGGGCTTTGCCCATCCAGAACTCGGCCTTTTGCTTGTTGGCTTCGACGTCGCCGGTCTCGCCTTCGATCGCCTTGTTGAGCTCGATTGACGCGGAATAAAAATCCTCGCCGTCGTAGAGCTTGAAGGCACGTTCGAGCACCTTCGAAGGTTGGTCGCCTGTTGGTTCGGCGTCCGGCTGAAACTCGCCGGCTGGAGCCGCGTTCTTCTTCTTTTTGGCCAGAACCGCTGATGAGGACAGCAACAAGATGGAGCAGAGAACAGTGCCCGCTGCGCGCGTTCGGCTCATGAAGAAAACCTCGATTTGATGAGAAGTGCCCGGAGCTAGCGGATGGCCAGGCGATCGCGATCGGCCCTATGACTACAAAAACTCACAGCAGCGTGGGGCCGCGTGGATAAGCACACCCTAAAACCGGGCCATGCTAAGCAAGGCGATCTGCGCTGTCAAGTGCGACCTGAGTCGCGATTGGCCTGCGACGGGCGCATTAATGCAAGGTTTTCTGCGCGCTGCGCGTCAGGTCCCCGCTTTTGATTCCACGCTTGACAGGTATGTCACCGTAGGTAACATGGCGCCGCTTCGTTCTCCACTCCTGTGGGCGCTCAGTTTGAGTCGTTTCTTTTGGGTCATTCTTTCCGTCGTTTGTTCCGGCCAAAAGACGCCCGTGGGCGTTTTCCCCGGACCGAAGGAGTCCAATGAGGTTCCTCCCTTCCCGCCTGCTCCGCTTCAATTCCCTTGGTTTGCTCGTTGTGGCAATGGTGATGGGGAGCGCTTGTGAAAACAAGCACATCGGTCGTCCCTGCGGTCTCAGCGTCGATCCGGGCGCGGCAGGCGCCAGCGGGGCCGGCACCGTCGCGACGCTCGACGTCGCGCTGGAGTGCCCCTCGCGCATCTGCATCCTGCCAGCGCGGGAGGGCGCCAATTCGACGCCGTTGACCACGTCGCTGTGCACCGCCGACTGCTCGTCGGACGACGATTGCGCCGACGGTGAGCTCCGAAACGTCAGCGATCCGACCGACACGCGCTGCGAGCACGGCTTCGTTTGCAAAGTTGCTGAAACGGTGGGGGATTTCTGTTGCCGGCGCCTGTGCGTCTGCAAGGATTTCATCGGCAACACCGATACGTCGACGCCCGAAGTCTGCAAGTCGACGGCCGCCAACAAGTTGAACTGCAAGAACGTCCAGTAGCGTCGCTCAGTAGCGTCGCTGCGCCGTTCGGGCTGTCCTCTAGCCGAGCTCGAACGCGGCTTCGATGTAGCTGAGCCGTGGCTCGCCGCCGTCCTCGGGGAAGGTGACGCCCACGACGTCGAAGCGATAGCCGGCGGCTTGAACCGGTTGGCTGTCGAGGTAAAGCCGCGCTGCGCGAATCACGCGCGCCCGCTTGCGCGGCGTGATCGACTCCAGCGGGTCACCCTGCTCGACGCCGGTCCGGGAACGGACCTCGACGAAGACGCAGGTGCCGTGATCGTCGGCGACCAGGTCGAGCTCCCCTTCGGGGCGCCGCCAGTTCCGTTCGACGATCCGGAAGCCCCGGCGCTCGAGCAGCTCGGCGGCGAGCGCCTCCGCCCTGCGGCCAGTGTCAGGCCGCGCGCCCCACCGCGCTGAACCGCCCATCGTCGGCCCATCCTGCCACCCTGCCTGGATTCCCACCAGGTTGTGGTTCAGCTCAGGCGCCGCTCGGCTCGTCGCTTTTGGCAGCGGCGGCCGCGGCAGCGTCACTCTTGGCAGCGGCGGCCGCGGCAGCAGCAGCGTCGCTTTTGGCAGCAGCCGCAGCGGCGGCACGGCCGGCGCCACCACCGGCCTGAGCGATGTCGAGCGCGGTCTTCTCCGCCTTGATGCGGGCGGCGCGGCCCTGCAGCTCGCGCAGATAGTTGAGGCGCGCGCGACGGACATGCCCCTTCTGGACGATCTCGATGCGCTCGATGCGCGAGGTGTGCATCGGAAAGATGCGCTCGACGCCGACGCCGTAGGAGATCTTTCGCACCGTGAACGAAGCGCGCGAGCCGCCTCGGTGCTGGCCAATGACCACGCCCTCGAAGATCTGGACGCGCTCCTTGTCCCCTTCTTTGATCAGGGTGTGAACGCGAACGCTGTCGCCCGAACGAAAGTCGGGGATGTCGGTACGACGAAAGGCGCTCTCGATCTCTCTCAGAAGGGGATGCTGGCTCATGATGGCTCCAAAACCGGACGCCCAAAATGGGCGCTCGCTGCGGGGGCGATATAACTAAACGTCCCCCGGCCCAGAGTCAAGCCCGGCCTGTTTCACGGCTTCGGGTCTTCTCCCGGGTCTTCGCCTGGGTCTTGCTCGGCCATCAGGTGCGCTTCGTCGTCGTCCAGCGGATGAGCGGCCAGGAGATCGGGGCGCCGCTCGACCGTTCGCCGCAGCGCTTCGCGGCGCCGCCAGCGCTCGATCGCACCATGATCGCCCGAGATCAGCACCGGCGGCACGACGTCACCGTTCCAGTCGGGCGGCCGGGTCCACTGCGGATATTCCAGGCGCCCGCGCGAGAACGATTCGTCGGTGGCCGACATCCCGCACCCGAGCACGCCGGGCACCAGCCGCGCAACCGCCTCGATGACCACCGCGGCCGCCAGCTCGCCGCCGGCGAGGACGAAGTCGCCGATGCTCAGCTGCTCGTCGACGTGGCGCGCGATCCGCTCGTCGAACCCCTCGTAGCGCCCACAGATGAGCGTGATCCGCGGCGACGCCGCCAGCTCGACCACCTTGCGCTGATCCAGGCGGGCCCCCTGCGGCGATAGCAGCACGCGCCGCGATGGGCCGCGCGCCGCGGCGATCGCGTCGAGGGCGGCGGCGATCGGCTCGACGCGCAGGATCATCCCCGGCCCCCCGCCGTAGGGGGTGTCATCGACCGAGCGGTGCCGGCCGATGCCGAAGTCACGCAGGTTGGTGCGGTGGACGTCGATGAGCCCGGCGGCGATCGCCTTGCCGAGCAGGCTCGCGCCGAGGATGTCGTCGAAGAATTCGGGGAAGAGCGTGACGATCTCGAACCCGATCGCCGCCCGCTCAGAGGTCATGCCACTCGACCCGGATGGTGCGCCCCGACGCGTCGACCTCACGGACGAATTCGGGCACGAGCGGGATCAGCCGCTCCGCATCTGGCTCGGTCTTTGGCTCGGCCTCTGGCTCGGCCTCTGGCTCGGGCGTGGCGCCGCCGCCGCGCACGATCATCACGTCGTGCGCGCCGTTCCAGAAGGTCTCGCGCACGACCCCAAGCCGCGTCCCGTACTGATCGATCACCTCGCAGCCGATCACGTCGGAAACGAAGTATTCGCCGGGCTCCGGCGCCGGCAGGGACGCTCGTTCGACCAGCACCTCGTGGTTGGTCAGCGCCGCCGCCGCTTCGCGCGAATTGATCCCCGCGAAGGTGACCAGCAGGCCGGCGCCGAAGGGGCGAGCCGCCGTGATGACATGCGTGACGGTGCGGCCGTCGCGCACCAAGATGATCGGCCCCAGACCGACCGGCGCATCTTCCCCGGCGGCGCCCTCGTTGTTGAAGAGCCGCAGCCCGATCTCCCCTCGCACGCCGTGCGGCTTGCCGAGCACGCCGATGGCGATCATCCGCGGATCGTATGTCGTCGCCATGGCTGCGGGGTCCTCCCGCGGCGGGTCTACTCGAGAATCTCGAGGATGACGCGGCGGCGCGTCTTGGCCGACGCCGCCGAGAGGATCGTCCGTAACGCCTTCGCCGTGCGGCCCTGCTTGCCGATGACTTTGCCCAGGTCCTCCTCGGCGACCTTGAGCTCGAAGACCAAGGCGTCGGTCTCCTCGACCTCTTCGACCTCGACCTCTTCGGGATGATCCACCAGGCCGCGGGCCAGGTAGTCGATCAGGTCGCGCAACGAGGGCTCGATGCCACCGCGCGCCTCGCCGGAGTTCCTACCGAGTTCGTCGCTCATGGCGCGGTCGACATGTGATCGTCCGGGCGCCGGCTCAGGCCGACTTGGCGGCGGCGGCGGGCGCCGGCGGCGCCGACTTCTTCAGCACGCGCAGCAGCTCGCCCACCGTCTGGCTCGGCAGCGCGCCCACCGAGATCCAGTGCTGGACGCGATCCGTGTCGACGCGGAACTCGGGCGGGTCACGCAGCGGATCGTAAACACCGAGCTGCTCGATGAAGCGACCGTCACGGGGGCTGCGGCTATCGGCCGCGACGACCCGATAGAAAGGGACCTTCTTGCTACCGGCGCGCGTAAGACGAATGGTCACGGACATGTTGGGTTTTCCTTCGAAAAACGAGTGGGCGAGGCTAACGGCGGCGGGCATGCCTGTCAAGGTGATCCGTCCGGATGTTCACTTGAGGTAGGCCGCCAGCCCCGGAATCTGGGCACGAACCGCGTTTGCGACCAGGGTCGAGATATCGACGGCCCCGGTTGGCGAGAAATGGGTGTGGTCGTCGCAGAAGAAGTCGCCGACCGGCCCGGTCGTCGTCGCGCTGACGTCGCCCCCCGGGATGGGGCAGAAGCCGCGCGTCCGGTAAAGCGCGACGCTCAAGGCGTTGAGGTCGATGACCGGCACCCCGAACTGCGTTCCGGCCTGGGTGGTGGCGGGTACGTAGCCACCGCGCGTCGCCACCGGCACGTTGGCGCTGCTGCAGGCGATCGAGCTGACGGGGGTCAGGAAGATCGGGTGGGCGCCGCGGGCCTGGGCGGCTTGCGCCATCACGCCGTAGGACGCCTTGAAGGCGTCGAGGCCGACGTGCCGGTCGCAGGCCGGATCGCTGTCGTTGATTCCAAATTGGATGAAGAGATAGTCGCCGGCCTTCATGCCGGTCAGCATCGCCTGCCAGCGCGCCTGGATCATCGGCGCGCCGCTGGCGTCGAGGGGCAGGATGCATTCGCCGGTGGCGTCCATGGTCAGCTGGGGGAAGTAGAGCCAGGTGCGGACGCTGCGTCCCGCGACCGCGCTGTTGGTGACGGTGACCAGGTTGTTGAAGAAGGTCTTGAAGACGCCGCCCCAGCCGATCGGGCAGGGCGCGGTTCCGGTGGCGACAGTGGAATCGCCCGCGATCCAGATGGTGACCGGCGGCAAAGCGCCTGGCCCGCCAGCCGCGCCGCCCGCGCCCGAAGCCCCGCCGGTGGCGCGACCGCCGGTACCCGGGCTGCCCCCGGTGCCGGGGCGCGCGACGTCGCTGGAGCCGGCGTCGCGGGAAGCGTCGGGGCTTCCGGTGCCGCCCGCGTCGACAGCGCCGGTCGTGCCGCCGGTTCCCGGGCTGCCGCCAGCCCCCGAGGCGCCGGCCGCATTGTTGGAACCGCCAACACCCCTCGCGTCCCCGCCCACGCCGTCCGGACCGCCGGTCCCGCCGATCTGGCCGGCATCGCAGGCCAGGAGCCCCAGCGAGACCCCGGCCACCACGCCAGCCAGACCGAGTCGTGTTCTCAGCATGCGAGCTCCTTCATGTGGTGAAAGGGCCAGCAGCCGCGATTCTGGTGCGGCGAACCCAATGCCGTTCGGTTAAACGCCAAGACGCCCGGACGCCACCGTCCGGACCCTCAAGAATCCGGATCCTGGAGTCTGTGGCATCATGGCGTTTCGCCAATGTGGCCGCCGCACCGGCGGGTTGCGATAATGCGCGCCGTGTCGTTCTCCCCCGTTCGCGCGCCGCAGCCGTTCGCGCTGCTCTTCGTCCTGGGCGCCGTCGTGCTCGGTCTTGGCGCGCGCGCAGCAGCGGCGGTGCCGGGCGAGCGCCGGTTCACGATCCTCTACACCGCCGAGGTCCACAGTGCGGTGGAGCCCTGCGGCTGCACCAGCGATCCGCTCGGCGATCTGTCGCGATTCGCCGAGGTGGTGCGCGCCGCGAAGAAGGAGTCGTCGGGGGCGGTGCTGATGCTCGACGGGGGTGGCCTGCTTTACGCCGAGGGCAGCCGCTCGGCGCGGGAGCGCCCGGCCGACGACGCGCGCGGCGCGTTCTTGGCGACCGAGCTCGAGAAGCTGGGATTGTCGGCCGCCGGGCTTGCCGAGACCGATCTCGCCGGGGGCCTGGGGCGGGTGCACCCCAAGCGGCTGGCATCGAACTTCGCGCCGTCGGCGGTGGTCCGCGCGCCGGCCGTCGAGACGATCGGCGCCGGCGCGGCCGCGGTGAAGGTGGGCCTGCTCGGCATCGCCGATCCGGCGCTGGCCGATCCGCTGGGCGCGCACAGTGAAGATCCCCTGCGCGCCGCGCGGCGCGACGCGGATCGCCTGCGCCAGCAGGGGGCGGAGCTGATCGTGCTGCTCGCCCCCGTCGACAAAGCGCTCGCGCGCCGGATCGCGCGCGAGGCGGGGGTCGACTTCGTCGTGCTGGGGCGCCAGGTCGGCGCCGGCCTGGCGCGCGCCGAGCGGGTCGCGCGCGGCCAAGGGGACGCCGGCGCCAGCGGCGATAGCGAAGGCGCCGCGACGTTCCTGCTCGCGCCGGCCGACGAAATGCAGCGGGTCGGGCGCGTCGACGTCGTGCTGCGCGCCGGCGCGCGCGCCGGGCTGCGCGACGGCGGTGGCCCGGAAGCGGCCCGCCTGCGTCGAGACGAGGTCGAGCGCGCGATCAAACGGCTGGACGAGGAGCTGGCGCGCTGGAGCGGCGGCGGCGCCGCGGCGGGAGGGAGCGCCGCGGCGGGAGGAAACGACGCCTCGTTCGTCGCCGCGAAGAAGCGAGAACGGGACGCGCTCGCCGCCGAGAGCGCGTCGCTGGCGGCGCCTTGGGTCGCGCCGCCGCCGGCGGCGGGCAGCTACTTCACCAATCGGCTGATCCCGCTGCGGCGCAGCCTGGGACGTGACGCCGCGGTCATGACGGCGATGAAGCAGCTCGATCTGAAGATCGCCGCGATCAATCTCAAGAATCCCCCGCCGCCCCCGCCGGCCGAGCCGGGGCGCGCGTCGTTCGTCGGCGTGGCCGCGTGCGCCGCCTGTCACGCGCGGGCGGTCGCGCTCTGGAAGAAGACCGTGCACGCCGCCGCCTGGAAGACGCTGGCGAGCGGCAAACAGGCCGACTACAAGTGCGTCAGCTGCCACCTCACCGGCTACGGCCAGGTCGGCGGCTCGGCGCTCGGCTTCACCAAAGGGCTCGAGGCGGTGCAGTGCGAGAACTGCCACGGCCCGGCGTCGCTGCACGTCGCCGCCAAGGGGCTCGAGGAGCCGAGCGCGCTTCGGCGCGACGTCCCCGAGACGACTTGCCTCGCCTGCCACAACGAGCACCACTCGGACACCTTCCAGTATCAGGCCTACCTGCGCGACATGCTCGGCCCCGGCCACGGCGGCGAAGCGCGCAAGAAGCTGGGCGACGGACCCACCGGCCACAGCCTGCGCGCCGCCGCGCTCGCCGCGGCGAAGCGCGCCGGCGCGGCCGCGGCGGCGACGACGACGACGACGACGACGACGACGACGACGACGACGACACCGGCGTTGTAGCGGCTAAACTCCCACGGGGGACGTGCCCGAGAGCAGCTGATCCAGCAGGGTCGGGCTCGATGTTGCCGCCCGAGATCACGACCACGGTGCGCCGACCGCGCACCGCGCTCGCGTCGTCGAGCAGCGCGGCCAGCGCGGGCGCGGCCGAGGCCTCGCACAGGATGCCGAGCGAGCGGTAGGCGTAGACGATCGCCTGGCGGATCGCCAGCTCGCTCACCAGCGCGATGTCGGGGAAGTAGTCGCGCGCCATCGCGAAGGTCCGCTCGCTGACCGCACCCTCCAGCCCCTCGGCCAGCGTCGGGGCCGCCGGCGTACGACGTGTACGCCTTGCCGTCGTCGAGCGAGCGGCGCATCGCGCAGTTCGCCTCGGGCGAGACGCCCAGGATCTGGATCCCGCGCGGCACCATCTCGACGCCCAGCCCGCCGGCGAGCCCGCCGCCGCCGACCGGCACGACGATCGACTGCACGTCGGGCAGCTGCGCCAGGATCTCGCGCGCCAGCAGGCCGCCGTTGCCGGCGATCACGTGGTCGTCGTCGAACGCCGACACGAAGACCAGGCCCGGGTCGGCGGCGGCGCGGCGGCGCGCCTCGGCCTCGGCGTCGTCGTAGGTGGCGCCCGCCACCTCGACCTGCGCGCCCAGCGCGGCGATGCCGGCGCGCTTGATCTCGGGCGTCTGCGCCGACACCAGCACCGTCGCCTGCGACGCCGAAGGCCTGCGCCGCCAGCGCCACGCCCAGGCCGTGGTTGCCGGCCGAGGCGGCGATCACCCGCTTGGCCGGCCCCCCGGCGGCGCTGTCGAGCGCGAGCGCCGCCAGCCGAGCCGCGGCGCCGCGCAGCTTGAACGACCCCGTGCGCTGCAGGTTCTCGAGCTTGAGCCAGACGTCGGCGCCGGTGCGCCGACCCAGCGCCGCCGCCGGGACCAGCGGCGTCACCCGCGTCAGCCGACGGACGCGTTCACCGACGGCGCCGCCGGTCACCTCACGCCAGATCTCGGGATCGAACATCCGCATTTCGCCGGGAGGGAACCTATCACGGGCCATGACGCCGCGGGCCGGGCGCGGTAAACCCACGAGCATGTCGTCTTCGTGTCGCTCGATCGTCTGGTCAAGGGCGGACAGGTCCGCGTCGAGGACGCGGCGCGCGCGTCGAGTTCCTCTGGGACGAGATCCGCCGGCTCAAGCGCGAGAAGAACGCGTTCATCCCGGCGCACAACTACCAGGTGCCCGAGGTGCAGGCGATCGCCGACACCGTCGGCGACTCGTTCGAGCTGGCGGTGCGCGCGCGCGACATCGACGCCGACCGGGTGATCTTCTGCGGCGTGCGCTTCATGGCCGAGGGCTGCCACACGCTGGCGCCCGCATCGGCCGGTCTACCTGCCCAGCCTCGACGCGCTCTGCTCGCTGGCCGAGGTCGACGCCGACGACGTGGCCGAGCGCCAGGAGTTCCTGCGCGCGATGGGCCGGCGCTTCGCGACCATGACCTACGTCAACACCTACGCCGACGTGAAGGCGCTGTCCGACGCCTGCTGCACCAGCTCGAACGCGCCGCGCATCGCCGAGCGGCTGGGCGCGCCCGACATCCTGTTCGTCCCCGACCAGAACCTGGCCTACCAGGTCGCGCTCAAGACCCGGCGGATGTACCTGCCGCCGCCCGATCCGCACCGGTTCCACCCCAAGGAGTACCGCGAGATGGTCGAGCCGCTGATCCGCGAGGGGGAGCGGCAGGGGCTGGTCGGCAACGTCTTCGCCTGGGAGGGCGCCTGCCACGTGCACCACGAGATGTCGGTCGAGGACATCACCGACGATCCGCCGCCAGGATCCCGAGGCGGTGGTGATCGTGCACGGCGAGGTGCGGCCCGAGCTGCAGCGCGCGGCCGACGCGGTGCTGTCGACCTCGCAGATGGTGAAGTACGTCGAGGCCCATCCGGAGAAGCAGCGCTTCGCGATCCTCACCGAGTGCGGCCTGGTGGTGCGCATGGAGCTCGAGCACCCGGAGAAGCAGTTCTACAAGCCCTGCCGCGTCTGCCGTTACATGAAGGCGACCGATCTCGAGAACGTCTACGAGACGCTGCGCGACGAGCCGGCCGAGCGGCTGATCACCGTCCCGGCCGACGGTGCGCGAGGGCGCGGCGCGCGCGATGCTGCGGATGATCGAGCTCGCGGCCTGAGACGGCTTGACCCGGCCTCGGCCCTCGGTCCTCGCATCTCCGTCAGCTCGTCCTCGCCCGCGTCTCACCGCAAGCTGCGGCAGTCCGCCGCGCAGCCGTCGCCGCCGATGAGTGTTGCCGTCGTCGCACAGCTCGCCGCCGTCGAGGATGCCGTCGCCGCAGCGGGGGATGGTGCAGTTGACGCGGCAGCGGCTCGCCTCGTCGAAGGCCTGGATGGTGATCGGCTCGGTCATCACCAGCGGAATGCGCGCGCCATCGTCGCGCACCCAGGCCCAGTTGGTGATCCCGAGGTCGAAGGTCGGCGTCACGGTCACCGTCCAGACGCCGGGGAACGGCAGCCCGCCGATCACCCCGCCGTCGCTGTTGCGGCTGAAGGTCCAGCGCCCGGCGACGCTCGACGGCCCGCTGGCGAAGAATTCGCTGCTGTTGTCGTCGGCCAGGTCGACGCTGAATCCCGGCGGCAGCCCGGTGACGTCCATCTCGACCTGCGAGGACGGCTGCACCAGGCCCAGGTTGTCGTCGACGCCGTGGGTGACGACCAGGCTCAGCCGACCGGTGGTCGCGTCGGCGTAGAGGTAGATGCGGCTCTCGCCCACCTGCTCCAGGCCGGTGTGCGAGCTCGGCGAGAAGTAGTCGTAGAAGGTGGCCGCGCTCTCGCCGCGCACGAACGGGTTGGTCCCGATGCGCGTGCCCGACGGTTGCGAGATCAGGAACGCCGGTTGATCGCCGTTGGCGCTGCCGAGGTCGCACGCCTCGGTGCCGGCGCGCTTGCCGTCGCCGCACACCGGGCGCCGGCAGGCGTTGTCGCACAGGTCGTCGTCGACCAGGTTGCCGTCGTCGCACACTTCGACGCCGGTGCGCACGAAACCATCGCCGCAGCGGGCGAGACGGCAGCCGCCGACGCAGGCGTCGGTGTCCAGCTGGTTGCCGTCGTCGCACGCCTCGACGCCGGCGTGCAGTAGGCCGTCGCCGCAGAACGCCAGCGCGCACGACGAGAGGCAGCCGTCACTCTGGTCTTGATTGCCGTCGTCACAGGCCTCGCCCGCCTGCACCACGCCGTCGCCGCAGGTCTCGGGGCCGCAGCGCGGCCCGCAGCCGTCGCCGCCGACGGTGTTGCCGTCGTCGCACAGCTCGACGCCGCGCCAGAGCTTGCCGTCGCCACAGCGGGCCGGGACGCAGCTATTCGGGCAGGCGTCGCCGTCGTCCTGGTTGCCGTCATCGCACAGCTCGCCGGGGTCGAGGACGCCGTTCCCACAAGTATTCGCGGGATCGAGCTCGGTCCGGCCGCAGCCGGCCAGGAGGCCGCCGATGCCGATCACGCCGACGCCGACGACCGCGAGCGCGTTTGCGAGCGCAACCATCGTCATCGCCCGCAGCCGCATCGGTGGCGTCAGACGATCGTGGCGGCCAGATCGTATTCGGCGGAGTGGGTCACGTGCGCCCGCACGATCGTGCCGGCCGCGGGCGCGACGCCGTCGCCCGCCGACTCGGGCAGCGACAGGTAGACCTGCCCGTCGATCTCGGGCGCCTGCCCCTCGTGGCGGCCCATCAGCAAGTATTCGGACTCGTCGGACGGGCCCTCGACCAGCACGTCGATCTCGCGGCCCCGCAGCGCGCGCAGCTTGCGCTTCGAGATGTCGCGCTGGATGCGCAGCAGCTCGCGGCGGCGGGCGTCGATCTCCTTTTGCGGCAGGCGCCCGGGCAGCAGCGCCGCGACCGTCCCCTCCTCCTTCGAGTAGTTGAAGACGCCGACGCGATCCAGCTCGGCCTCGCGCACGAAGTCGCACAGGCGCGGTGAACGCCTCCTCGGTCTCGCCGGGGTGACCGACGATGAAGGTCGTGCGCAGCGTGGCGCCCGGGACGCGCGCCCGCACGCGCTCGCACAGGTCGCGCACGACGCGCTCGCCGTATCCGCGGCGCATCGACTTCAAGCACGCCGCTGTCGATGTGCTGCACCGGCACGTCCAGGTACTTGGCGACGCGCGCCTCGCGCGCCATCACGTCGAGCAGGCCGTCGGTGCACGCGGTCGGGTAGGCGTAGTGCAGCCGGATCCAGCGCAGGCCATCGACGCCGGCCAGCTGGGCCAGCAACGACTCGAGCGTGGGGCGCTCCGGGCGCGCCGGCCCCCGGCAGGTCGGTGCCGTAGGTCGTCAGATCCTGCGCGACCAGGCAGATCTCCTTGGTGCCGGCGGCGGCCAGCGCCTCGGCCTCGCGCACCACCGAGTCGGGCAGGCGGCTGCGCTGCGGGCCGCGCAGCTTGGGGATGATGCAGAACGCGCACGGGCGATCGCACCCCTCGGCGATCTTCACGTAGGCGGTGTGCGTCGCCATCGACGGGCGGCGCGGCGCCAGATCGTCGTAGAGAAAGCGCGGCGTCTCGGCGACGTGCACGCGCGCCGTGCGCCCGCCGATCGCGCCCGCGATGTCGGCGACCTCGTCGGTGCCGATGAAGTGGTCGACCTCGGGCATCTCGTCGGCCAGCTCGCGCGGGTAGCGCTGCGACAGGCAGCCGGCGACCACCAGCCGCTTGCAGGTGCCGGCCTCCTTGTGGCGCGCCATCTCGAGGATGGCGTCGATCGACTCTTGCTTGGCCTCGCCGATGAACCCGCAGGTGTTGACCACGATGACCTCGGCCTCTTCGGGCGCGGCGACCAGCGTGTGACCCGCGCCCGGTCGTGTGGCCGAGCATGACCTCGGTGTCGACGCGGTTCTTGGGGCATCCGAGCGAGACAAAATGTACGTTCATGCGGGAAGCCGCGGAGTTTAGTCCAGGATCGCTCGCTGCGCTCGCTTCGCGGGCGGCGTGACCTGACGCAGCGCCCAAGCTCATCGACGCCCCTCCAGCGCCAAGTCGACCTCCAACGCTAGCGCGCAGGCGAGCTTGCTCGCCGGAGCGCGCTGGCCGGGGGTCTGGGACCCTCCTCAGGGTCCCAGATCGAGACGATCGCGCGCACCACGCCGCCGTCGACGCGTAACGCGGCGCCCGTCGTGGCCGACGCCCGCGCGCTGCAGACGTAGACGATCATCGCCGCGACCTCGTCCGGGGTGGCAAACCGCTTGAGCAGCGACGACGGGCGCGCGGTCGCGAAGAACTCCCGCACCACGGTCGGGGCGTCCGAGCCGCGCGCGGCTGCCATTTGCGTCACGAACTGTCCGACGCCCTCGGAGGCGGTCGGTCCGGGGAGCACGCAGTTCACCGTCACGCCGGTCGCCGCCAGCGTCTCGGCCAGCCCGCGCGCGACCGCCAGCTGAGCGGTCTTGGTCATGCCGTAGTGGATCATCTCGGCGGGGATCTGCAGCGCCGACTCGCTCGACACGAAGATGATGCGCCCCCAGTTGCGCGCGCGCATGCCACCGACGTAGTGGCGCGCCAATCGGATGCCGCTCAGCACGTTGGTCTCGAAGAAGCGCATCCAATCTTCGTCGGTGATCTGTTCGAAGGGCTTGGGTTCGAAGATGCCCATGTTGTTGACCAGCACGTCGACCTCGGGCAGCGCGGCCAGCAACGCGCGGCAACCGTCGCCGCCGCTCAGATCGGCCGCGATTCCGCTGACGACGGCGCTGGGCAGCTCGCGTTTGACCCGCTCGACGGCGCCGGTGACTCGTTCTTGCGTGCGGCCGTTGACGATCACCTGTGCCCCTTCGCCGGCGAGCGCCCGCACGGTGGCGAGGCCGATGCCCGCCGTCGACCCGGTAACAAGCGCGCGTTTGCCTTTCAGTCCTAGGTCCATGGTTGCCTTTCCGCGTTGGCACGCGATCCGCTCATCAAGGAAAGACCAGCACGTTCTTCGCGCCGTATTCCGCGATGAGATCGTCGATGTAGTGGTGGACGACCTCACGCCGCGACACGACGGCGCGAATCTCCGCAGGGGTGAGGATCTCGGCCGGGAGGCCGCCGTCCTCGCCCGATGTCCCACCAAGAATCCGCTCGAGCGTCGGTACGTCGACGCGGTCCAGCGCCTGGTAGAGCGCGCGCGAGAACCGCTGGGTCCGGAACAGCTCCTGGCGGTTCTTCTCCTTGCCGTCGAGCTCGACGGCGAACGCCATGGTGTTGTCCATGAAGAACAGATTCTCACCGTCGGGCGACATCTTCATGTTGCCGCCCGAGTAGCGATCGGTGTTGGCGGTCAGGAAGTCGAAGACGGTGAGATCCGACAGCTGAGCCGCCATCGCCCGCTGCTCCATCGGGATCGGATCCCCCTGCGCCAGCCAGGTCTCGGCCTGCTGCCGCCCCGGCGCCACGTCAAAGCCGGAGTCGCGGATCACCGGGATCCAGTACGAGGCCGCGCCCAGGGTCAGACCGTTCTCGTCGAACACCGTCTCGGCGCGGATGCGCGGCACCGCCGCCTCGCTGTCGGGGTGCAGGTGGCTCAGCAGCTCGTCGCGGCTGACGGCACGCGGCGCCGCCGGCGGAACCGCGTTGAGCCCGAGCAGTCGGTTGAGCCGATAAGCGGCGACCTCCTTGCGCGGCATCGTCTGGAGATTTGTCTGGATGGGCTTCCAGGCGGCGCGCGACCCGTCGGCGAAGTCGATGCGGAACGAGATCGAAGACCCGCCGTGATTGAGCTTGAAGCGCGTGATCGGCTGGGTCCGCACCCGATCGAGCAGCAGCTCGTCGGACATGCCCAGGAACGTCCCGGCCGTCTCGAGCGCGACGCGGAGGTCGGGCAGGGTCGACAGGTCGTGCCGCGAGCGCAGCGCCGGCGGCAGATCGACCGCCATGCCCGAGGCCGCCGCCCGCTCCTGCCGCCAGAGCTGGCGAAACCGGGTGACGCCGACGACGCCGGCGAGCCCGACGCCGGTCAGCAACGCTGCCGCCAGTGTCGCCTCGACGAGGATGTAACCGCCAAGCCGCACGAGCGTCCATTTTATCGTACCTGAGCCCCGACGACGAATGCCAGAAGGGCCACGGATTGTGCAAGCCGCGCCGGCGTGGAAAGATGACGTCGAAAGCTACGCGCCTCCGGGAGAGAAAACGATGTCGAGCACGCCCGCGTTCGTCTGTTCCATGTGTCGAAAGCCGATCGCCGTCGGCGGCAAGGTCATTCGCTGCGCCGTGAGCACGTGCAACACCGGCCGAGTCAAGCTGGTGTTCTGTTCGTCTGGTTGCTGGGACAGCCACCTGCCGAACGCCCGCCACCGCACCGCCTACTTCGTCGAAGAGATCGCCCGCCGCGAATAGCGCGACCGGCGACAGCGGGACGCGGGCCTGTCGCGGGGCCGAACTGCACGTCAGCCGCGGCGACGGCGGCTGGGCCCAGACCCGGCGCTAGGCCCAGGCCCCTGCGGCCTCGCGCCGCCGGGCGGGCGCGGACCGGGGATCGGCGTCGCCCGCGGCGGTCCAAAGCCACGGGTCGTCGCCGGCGCCGGGCGATCCGGTGGCCGCTCCGCCGGACGCTCCCCCGGATCTGCGCGCCGGCCCGCGGGGGCGGCGGCGCGCTGCCCCTTTTCCCGCCCGACGCGCCCCCGATCGGCGTCGCGTCCCCGCCGGCCGCCGCGATCGCGCGACGCCGGCGCTCCGGGCTCGGGACCGGTGACGTCGGCCAGCGTCCCGCGCGCCAGGTGCTCGAAGAGCGCGTCGCCGCAATCGGCGAGGCGCAACAGCCGCGCGTCGAAGCGCGCCAGGTGCTCGGTGACGTTGCGCAGGTCGCGGCGCAAGATCGCGCGCGCGTTGTTGTTGCGGGCGACGTCGACCACCTGGGGCAGGTCGATGATCGTCGGTCCTTTCGCCGCCATCAGGACGTTGTACGCCGACAGATCGCCGTGCACGCGCCCGGTGCCCAGCAGCGCGTGCACCTGCCGGAAGATCTCGTGGTGCAGCGCCGTCGCCTCTTCCGGCGTGTAGGAAAAATCGACCAGCCGCGAGGCCGGCACCCCGTTGCCGTCGACGACCAGCTCCATGAACAGGGTGTTGTCGTGCAGGAAGTACGGTTCGGGAACCCGGACACCGGCGTCGAAAGCCGCGGCCAGGGCGCGAAACTCCGTCGTGTGCCAGTTCTCTTCGATGAGGCCGCGCCCGTAGACGCTCTTGTTGCTCATCGCGCGCCGATCGCGCGTGTTGCGCGTCTGGTTCCGCCCCTCGACATAGCTGGCGGTCTTCTTGAAGGTCCGCTCGTCGCGGGCCTTGTAAACCTTGGCGGCGCCGAGGTGCCCGGCGCGCTCGACGATATAGACGGTCGCCTCCTTGCCGCTCATCAGCCGCGCGTGCACGGCGTCGATGATCCCTTCCGCGACCAAAAGGTCGAGACCGTCGTGTTTGGACATGCTTGTAGGTCGAGCGGCGGCGCGCCGACCGGTCAGTACGGGATCTCGCGCCCGTCCTTGAAGAACTTGCCGGTCGTCGAGAATGGTTCTAGCAGCAGCGCGAGCGCGCCGCGCGCCGATTCCTCGGGCGTGCCCGGGGCGCGCGGGCCGCCGAGGTCGGTCTTGACCCAGCCGGGGTCGAAGGCGTTGACCGCCACCTGCCCGCGCAGCTCGACCGCCTGGATCTGCGTCAGGCCGTTGAGCGCCCACTTGCTGACGCGATAGCTCAGAATGTTCGGCTCGCCGAGCGACGCGAAGGTGCCCGCGCCCGAGCTCACGTGCACCAGGCGTGGCTCGTGGCCGTGGCGCAGCCAGGGCAGCAGCGCCTGCGACAGACGAAAGGGGGCGATCAGATTCGTCGCCAGCGTGGCGTCGAGGGTGCCGGCCGGCTCCTCGGCGAAGGTCGGCGCCTCGCTGAGCAGGACGCCGGCGTTGTTCCAGAGCACGTCGAGGGCGCCCCAGCGCTCGCCGACCCATGCGGCCGCGCGCGCGGGCGCCTCGGCGGTCGAGAGATCGAGCGCCAGCGCGTCGAAGCGGCGCAGGGCGCGCGCCCCGAGCTCGGCGCGCGCGTGGCGCAGGCGCACCTCGTCGCGCGAGACGCCGAGCACCGTCGCCCCCTCGTCGAGGAAGAGCCGCGCCGTCGCGAGGCCGACGCCGCGCGAGACCCCGGTCAACAGAATCCGCCGTCCTTCGAGCTTGCCGGTCACCATGCGATCGGCGGCGAGCATAGCCCGCACCGCCGGCGCGGCACTAGCTTAACGTGAACGTGAACGTGAACCTGGACCTGGACCTGGACCTGGTCGTAGACGCTGTCGTAGTCGCTGTCGTGTCCGTAGACGCGCGCGTCTCAGCGAACTTTCAGCGATCCTGCGCGGACGCCCCAACGATCTCGGCGAGGGCGGACGCCAGCTCGCGGCGGCTGGTGAAGCCGATGAAGACCTTGCGCACGGCGCCCTCGCGGTCGATGAGCACCATCTGGGGCAGCGCGCGGATCTTGTAGTTGGTGTTGGCCGTCCCGTCGTCGAGCACGATCGGATAGGGCGCGGGGTGGCGGGCGAGAAAGGCGCGGATATCGTCGACGGTGCTCTGCGGCCCGTCGGAGTTGACGCCGACGAACTCGACGCCGCGCGCGGCCCACTCGCCGTGCAGGTCGTGCAGGATCGGGATCATCTGGACGCACGGCGGGCACCAGGTGGCCCAGAAGTCGAGCAGCACGACCTTGCCGCGCAACGCCCCGAGCGACAGGCGCCCGGCGACGCCGTCGATGCGCGGCAGGTCGACCGCGGGCGCCGGCTCGCCGTGCTCCATCGGTCGGAGGGCGTCGAGGTGCCGGCTGGCCCAGGCCACGTTGACGCCGAGCCCGACGACCAGCAACGCCAGCACCGCGAATCCACCGGCCAGCGCACGGCGCGCGGGCGCGGTGGCGCGCGACGCGGGCGCCGGTGTGGCCTCCGGTGTGGCCTCCGGTGCGGCCGCTGCCTCGGGCCCGGCGGCGAGCGGCTCGGGCGCCGGCTCGGGCGCGCGACTCGGGGTCACGGCGGTCGCTGCGTCGGGCGCGGTCGCTGCGTCGGGCGCGGTCGCCGTGTCGGGCGGAGCGCCGTGGGATGCAGCGCGGGGGTCGGGGCGCGCCCAGGCCACGCGCAGCGCCTGAACGAACACCCACGCCGCCCACGCCGTCGCCGGCGCGTAGGCCAGCAGGGTCGACGCGCCGGCCCGGTTCGGCGGCCCGATCACCGCGAAGGCGACCCTTTCCAGCGCGCGCGCCACGAAGAACGGCGCGAAGCAGGAAGCGCCGATCTCGAGGTCGCGATTCGCGTCGCGCCGCCGACCGGCGAGCAGGGTGAGCGCCAGCGTCGCCGGGATGATCACCACCACGGCATCGTGCGCCTCGTTGGAGAAGACGCCGACCAGGCGCAGGATCGTCCCCTGCGACGGCTGCGTCAGCCCCAGCACCGCCTCGGCCAGTTGGGGGAAGCGCAGGCAGATAGCGCCCAGCACCACCAGCACCAGCGCATCACGAAAACCGCCCCCCTCCCGATCGATCCGGGCCAGGGCCGCGCGTGGCGCGATCAGAAGCTGGCCCAGGCGGCCGGCAAAGCTCAACAGCACGATCCCCGATCTAGCACGGGCAGCCGCCCATCATGACGACGTTGTGCTTCGTGTCGCCGACAGCTTCTTGGCGGCGGTCGACAGCGCGCTCGGGATGTTCTTCGAGCGGGCGATGTTCTTGAGATCCTCCGGGCGCAGGTGCGGGAGCATCTTCAGCGTCAGCGCGAGCGGGCACTTCGGATTGCCGATTAGGCTCATCTTGACGGGATAGAGCTTGAGGTACTCCTTGCTGTTGGCGATGTAGCGGATCACGTCCTCGGAGACGGCGCGGTTGCCGGCGGCGCGGATCACTTCCATCTCGGTGATCCCGGGCGATCGGATCGCCGCCATCGCCACCAGTCGGTTGGAGTCGCGCAGCAGGGTCTGCCGGCAAAAAGCGTTGCCCAGCGTCGCGAGCCGGATCTTCTCGAACAGTTTGAGCTTGCTGAAGTCGATGACCGCCCCCTTGCGCGGCCGCGCCGGTGCCGCCCCCGCGCTCGTGGGCGCACCGTCGGGGGCGCTGTCGACCTCGGCCACGGCCGCATCGCCATCGCCCTGTCGTTGCGATTCGGCGAGCGCGTCGTCGAAGGCAGCCCTCACAGACATCGGGCCGGCCCCCGCCTCGGGATCGGCGGCGGCCGCGCCCGCGTCCTCGGGCGTCGACTCCGCCACCAGGTCACCCAGGATCGCGTCGGCGACCTCGTCGAAGCTGGGGATCTGCTCGACGCGCACGCCGGCGCGCGCGCACGACGCGACCGCCTGGTTCACCAGCGCCATCGGCGCGCGGGGATTGTGGAACAGCGCCGCGACGATCGCCGGGTGGCGCAGCAGGCGCGCCTCGTCGCGCACGACCAGCTCCAGCTCGGCCGCCGCGTCGGCGCCGTCGGCGGCGGCCGCCGCGCGCGCGATCGCGTCGTCGGACGTCGCGGGATTGGCCAGCAGCTCAGCGATTCCGCTCATGGATCAGCGCCAGCCCCCGCAGGGTCAGAAGGTCGTCGCACTCCTGGATCGTCTTCGATTCGGCGGCGATCAGCGGCGCCAGGCCGCCGGTGCCGACGACGCGCGGCTGAAAATCGACCTCGGCCTGAATGCGGGTGACGATGGCGTCGACCAGCCCGGCGTAGCCGAACACCAGGCCCGACTGGATGCTGGCGACGGTGTTGCGGCCGATGGTGTTCTTGGGGCGCACGATCTCGACCCGCGGCAGCTTGGCGGTCGCGTGGTAGAGCGCGTCGGCCGACACCATGAGGCCGGGCGCGATCACGCCGCCCGCGTACTCGCCGCGCGCCGTGACCACGTCGAAGGTCGTCGCCGTGCCGAAGTCGACCACGATCGCCCCCTCGGGCCAGCGCTGGTGCGCGGCGACGGCGTTGACGATCCGATCGGCGCCGACCTCGCGCGGGTTCTCGTACAGGATCGGCATGCCCGATCTTCGTGCCCGGCCCCACGATCAGCGGGTCGATCCCCAGGTGGCGGCGGCAGAGCTGCTCCATCGGGAACAGCGCCGGCGGCACCACCGACGAGATCGCGGCGGCGTCGACCACCGTCAGCGCCAGCCCGCGCAGGCCGAACAGCGTCGCCACCAGCGCGGCGTACTCGTCGCCGGTGCGGGCGGCGCGCGTCTCGAGGCGCCAGTCGGCGCGCAGCGTCCGGCCTTCGAACAGACCAAGCGCGATGTTGGTGTTGCCGATGTCGATCGCAAGCAGCATGGCGGTTGGGCGGATAGGTTACCATGCGCCTGCATGCTCTCTGAGACCAACCGCCCGCGCGTGGACGAGGCTCGGCTTGCCGAGCCGAGTCCGTCGACGCTCTCAGGGTTCCGGGCTGGAAGGCCGGCGCTGATCCGGACGGTCGCGCTGCTCGCCGGGTTCGCGGTGACGCTGTTCGCGGCGTTCTGGCTCCTCGACTACTTCTTCGTCGGCCCGCCGCCGGGGGCCGACGCCAAGGGTCCCCTCTCGCAGCTGTTCCACTTCGACGCCGAGACCCTGCAGAACGCGCTCGGCAACCTGGCGCAGGTGATCGCGGCGGTGCTGGGCATCGCGATCACCGTGGTGTCGATCGTCGTGCAGCTGGCGGCGACGCGCTACACGTCGCGGGTCGCCGACATGTTCTTCCGCGACCGCACCAACCTGGTGGTCATGGGGTTCTTCGTCGTCGCCTGCATCAACGCGGTCTGGGCCAGCCTCAGCGTCACCCATGACTACGTGCCGCAGGCGACCATCGTGATGACGGTGGTGATCGCGACCGGCAGCCTGCTGATCCTGATGCCCTACTTCGCCTACGTGTTCGAGTTCCTCGATCCAGAGCGGGTGATCGCGCGCATCGGGCAACAGACGCTGCAGAGCGCGCTCGGCCGCGCGCGGGCGCCGCGTCGACCGCCGGCGACGCGACGTCGATCGCGCAGCGCCAGTCGGCGGCGGTGGCCAGCATGGAGCAGCTGACCGACATCGCGATCAACGCGCTCGCGCAGAAGGATCGGATCATCGCCGCGGGCGCGATCTCGGCGCTGCGGCGCACGCTGATCGCCTATCTGCCGGCGAAGAAGGATCTGCCGGCGGCCTGGTTCGCCGTCGGCCCGGGGCTGCGCGAGAACCCCGACTTCGTCGCCATGGCCAAGGACTCGGTCGAGGATCTGGCGGCCGGTCGCATCTGGCTGGAGTGGAAGGCGCTGCGCCAGCTGCGCGAGATCTTCTCGGAGGCGCTGGCGAACCTGCCCGAGATGGCGCACGTCGTCGCCATCGAGACCCGCTACGCCGGCGAGGCGGCGCTGGGCGCGGGCGAGCGCAACGTGCTGGCGCTGGTGGTGAAGTTCATGAACACCTACTTGCGCTCGGCGCTGAACACGCGCGAGGTGCGCAGCGCCTACAACGTGCTGAACCAGTACCGCCAGCTGGCCGAGTCGATGATGCGCGCCCCCGCCGCGCCCGCCAACTCCCCCGTCAGCACGGCGTCGGCGTCGGCGTCGACGCCAGCCCCGACACGACCTCGGCGCTGGTCGAGATCGCCGGCCACTTCAAGTACTACGCGCAGCTCGCGCGGCGCATGGGCCTCGGCTTCGTCACCGAGACGGCGGCCTACGACCTGTGCGATCTGTGCGAGGCGGCGCTCGACGCCGGCGCCGCTTGCCACGACCGGCTGCTGGCGATCTTCCTCGAGATCGACAAGGAGGCGGAGACGCCCGCCGACGAGCGCGCGCTGCGCGGCGTGCGCAAGGCGCAGGTGAAGCTGGCGACCTGCTACCTGGTCCGCGGCGTCGAGCCACACGCGCGCGCGATCTTCGACGACATGGCGCACGAGTCGCCCGAACGGCTGCGCTCGATCCGCGACGAGATGCTCTCGATCTCCAGCAAGGATTTCTGGGAGGTCGTCGACCGCGGCACCAACTTCGACTACCTCGACGACGCGCGCAAGGCGCGGCTGCGCGAGTTCTTCGGCTGGTTCGGCCGCCTCGGAAGCGCCAGCGCCAGCGCCCGCGCCGCGCCGCCGACCGCGGTCGCCTGATCGCGCGCCGCTCTTGCCAAGAGCCGGCGCGCGCCGCACCATGCGTCACCATGAATGGATCCATGCAGGGATCAATGAGGGGATCGAGGTGGGAGCAGCTCGCGCTGGTCTTCGTCGTCGCGGCGGGCACGCTGTTCGGCGGCGCGGTCTGCGGCGGCGGCCTCAGCTACAAGGTCGACGACGCGGCGATGGACAACGTGCCGTCGATCGAGCGCCAGGGGGTGTTCGACGCGCGCCGCGACGTCGAGATCGCGCAGGGTGAACGGCGCACCGCCGACAGCCAGCTCGAGGGTCTGGAAAAGGACCGCGACGATCGCCGAAAAGGAGCGCCAGCAGGCCCAGCTCGAGGTCGAGAAGGCGGCCGCCGAGATGGAGGCGGCCGTGCAGGCGCGCGACGAGAACCGCCACGCCGCGGCGAACCACGCCAAGGACGTGGCCGACCTCGGCCTGAAGGCCGCCGACGCGAAGCTCGACTGGCTGACGCAAAAGAAGAGCTGGCTCAAGGCGACGCGCAGCGCCGCCGACGCGCACATCGCCGCCGCCGAGGCCCGGGTCGAGCTGGAAAAGGCCAGGGTCGCCAAGCAGAAAGGGATCAAGCCGAGCGACGACTTCGAGGTCTCCAAGTTCGAGAGCCAGTCGAAGGACAAGACCTCGGACTGGGAATCGGCGAAGAAGGACGCCGAGTCCGAGCAGAAGTCGACCAAGAAGCTCGAGGAGAAATGGCAGGATCTCGTGAGCCAGCACGCGAAAGCCCGCGGCGGCTGAAATCGCAGGGCCCATTCCGCTAGCGGAACGGGGATTGGCGCTGGTCATCGGCAGGCGGCTGGTCTACCCTCAACCCTCGCGCTAACCCCGGGGAATTCTTGAGTACCAGCGACCGAGAGGCCCTGCTCGCCAAGACACCGATGCCCGAGGACATCGAGGCGTCGGAGCCGGAGTTCGTCCCCCACCCCGAGATCCCGCGCATCCTGGTCGTCGACGACGAGAAGGTGATCCGCGAGATCCTCTCGGACTTCCTCAACATGGAAGGCTACGTCGTCCACACCGTCGAGGACGGCGCCGAGGCGCTGAAGGAGCTGCACCGCCGCAGCTACAACCTGGTGATCTCGGATCTGAAGATGCCCAACATGGGCGGGCTCGAGCTGATCCAGAAGATCACCGAAGAGAGCATCCCGGTGCTGACGGTGATCATGACCGGCTTCGGCACCGTCGAGACGGCGATCGAGGCGATGAAGCGCGGCGCCTACGACTACATCCTGAAGCCGTTCAAGGTCGAAGAGGTCGTGCACATCGTGCAGCGCGGGCTGGACCGCCAGCGGCTGCAGCACGAGAACATCCGGCTCAAGGACGCGCTGGCCATCTACAAGATCAGCGAGGCGATCGCGACCTCGCTGTCGGTCGAGACGGTGCTGGATCTGGTGCTCGACGCCACGCTCGACGCCGTCGACGCCGACGTCGTCAGCCTGCTGCTCGAGGATCCGAAGCGCGAGGGGCGCTTCATCGAGCGCACGCGCAAGGTCGCCCAGCGCGCCGAGCCCGACGTCCAGCCGCCGGCGCTGAACCTGGACGAGGTGCTGCCGCTGTTTCAGGAGGACCGCCCGCTGCTGGTGCACGGCAGCCGGTCGTACCGCTTCCTGGCGTCGCCGCCCGATCTCACCCGGCGTCTGGTCAGCTTCTGCTCGATCCCGCTCAAGCTCAACGGCCGCATCATCGGCATGCTCAACGCCTACAGCTACACGCGCGGCGCCAAGTTCAGCGAGGGGCAGCGCAAGATGCTGTACGTGCTCGGCAGCCGCGCCGCCGTCTCGATCGAGAACGCGCGCCTCTACGAGCACCTGGTCAGCGCGAACAAGGATCTGACGCGCGCCAACGTCTCGCTGGAGGAGAACTTCAAGCAGAGCATCATCGGGTTCGCGCACGCGCTCGAGGAGTCGGACCGGTACACGCGCGGCCACTCGGAGCGGGTGGCGATGTACGCGCGCCTGATCGCCATCGGGTTGCGCATGAGCGAGGCCGACATCGACACCATCGTGAAGGTCGGCCTCATGCACGACGTCGGGAAGATCGGCATCCGCAACGACAAGCTCAACAAGCCGGGCAAGCTGACGCCCGAGGAGCTGGCGATGTTTCGCTCGCACCCGGCCAAGGGCAAGCGGATCCTCGAGCCGATCCCCTTCATGCGCGACATCGTCCCCGGCTGCTACTGCCACCACGAGGCGTGGGACGGCTCGGGCTACCCGCAGGGGCTGATGGCCGACAACATCCCGGTCATCGGGCGCATCGTCGCCATCGCCGACGCCTACGACGCGATGACCTCGGATCGCGCCTATCGCAAGGCGCTGCCCCACGAGGTGGCGTGCGGCGAGCTCGAACGCTGTATGGGCTCGCAGTTCGATCCCGCGATCGTGCCGGTGTTCCTGGCCCAGATCGAAGACTTCCGAAGGCTCGAAGCGACCGCCGGCCGTTTCATTCCAAGATAGGCCCGACGCCAGGCCCGACGCCAGGCCCGACGCCAGGCCCGACGCCAGGCCCGACGCCAGGCCGCCCGCCCTTCCCGGCGAGGGCACTTTGCGCGATACTGCGCGGCGCCGATGCGCTACTCGACGATCTTGCTCGCCACCTTGCTTTGCGCCGCCGTCGTTCGCACGCCGGCATCGTTCGCGCGCCGGCGAGACCACGGTGGCGCGCGAGCACGCGCAAAAGGGCAAGGCGTTCATGGACCTCGGCAAGTACAGCGAGGCGGCCGCCGAGTACGAGGAGGCCTACGCCGACAAGCCTGACCCTGCCCTGCTGCTGAACCTGGCCCAGGCCTATCGACTGGCGGGGAACGGCGACAAGGCGGTGTTCTTCTATCGCAAGTACCTGCAGTACGTCCCCAAGTCGCCCTACCGCGCCGACATCGAAGAAAAGATCGCCGCGCTCGAGAAGTCGGGCGCGAGCGCCGAAAAAGCCGGGCGCTCCCCGATCACGTCGCCGGCCTCGACGGCCCCGACGTCGCCGCCGCCCACCTCCGCGCCACCGAGCGGATCTCCGGGCGCGCCGCCCGGTCCCCAGACGACGACGCCGCCGCCAGGAACCTCGCCCGCGACCGGCGAGCCCAACACCAACCTGGCGCCCGCGGCGAACCCGCCGAACGCGGTGACCCCAAGCTCGATGGCGCCGCCGCCCGAAGCTCCAGGATCGGCGCCGCCGCCTCCGTCGGCTGTCGACCACGGGAAGAACCTCAGGCTCGGGGGGCTGATCGCCGGCGGCGTCGGCGTGGCCTCGTTCGTCGCCGCCGGGATCTTCGGCACCCAGGCGAAGGACGCCGCGCGGAACGTCGAGATGGTCGCCGCCAGCGGCGGCAACTACGACCAGGTCAAGGATCAGGATTCGCGCGGCCGCACCGCGCAGGGGCGCGAGGCGGTCTCGATCATCATCGGCGTCGTGGCGCTGGCCGGTGGCGGCGTTCTCTATTACCTGGGGGCGCGCCACCCGGCGACCGAAGGGGCGCCGCCCTCCGGCGGGCCCGCGGTCTCGGTCTCGCTGTTGCCGGCCGCGGCGCTCGATCGGTCCCGGTGGGGCGCCGACCTGCGGGTGACCTTCTGATGGGCGCGCGCATGTCGCCGCCGGTGCCCGTCGCGCGCCCCGCCGCGTTCTTTCTCTTGTCGGCCGTGATCGCCCTCGGCGCCGCGGGCCTCTCCTGCAGCTACTCGCCCAACTTCGCCAACGATACGCTGCAGTGTGGCGCCGGCCGCACCTGCCCCAAGGGCTACAGCTGCGCCAGCGACAACAAATGCTGGAAGACCGGCCAGGTGGCGATCGACTCCGGCGCCGCCCGGCGACAGCGGCACCGGTGGTGACACGCACGGGGACGCCAGCATCGTCGACCCGCGGCTGCGCTTCGTGGGCACCTGGACGTTCAACTCGGGCGCGAGCGGCGGCACGCTCACCGGAACCTGCAGCGATTCGCCGACGCCGGTGAACCAGCCGCTGAGCGGCGACTTCATGGTGGTGTCGCTCGCCGGCACCGGCCTCTCGGCGCAGTACTTCTGCGACGCCGGGTGGAATCTGGATCTCCCCACCGGCACCAACACCACGGTGGTTCGGACGGGCCAGATGTGTATCTTCCGCACGACCTCCATGGGCATCACGACCGCTTACACGTTCTCGGCGCTCGCGTTTTCGTTGACGACGACCACTGGGCTGACGGCGACCTTCACCGCCCATTTCACCGGGCCGTTCACCGCGTCGGACATGTCCAGCGGCACCTGCAATTTCATGTGGAGCGGACAGCTCACGAAGACATCGCCGTAAGCGGATCCTCAAAGGGTCCCGCCTCCCCCGCGATGGGCTCCGACGGCGAAGCCGTCTGCGCCCGACGCGATTAAAGCGGCCATGCCGCGGCATATACAGCGTGCACAGAACCGCC
The DNA here is from genome assembly GCA_963778795.1 of uncultured Pseudomonadota bacterium. GTDB lineage: Bacteria > Myxococcota_A > Polyangia > Fen-1088 > Fen-1088 > DASRQZ01. The sequence continues at coordinate 482,902 of CAVZVU010000003.1, forward strand.
GGAAGACATGGAACCGGCGGGGGCTTTCACGTATAAAAGTGGGCCATGCATGGCTGGGCTAAGAAGCTTCAATGAGCGCTGACGGCGCCGCACCGCCACCCCCGCCGCCTCCGTTCGGCAATCGAATCCCGATCGCGATCGAGGAGGAGATGAAGTCGTCGTTCATGGACTACGCCATGAGCGTCATCGTCTCGCGCGCGCTGCCCGACGTGCGCGACGGCCTCAAGCCGGTCCACCGGCGCATCCTTTACACGCAGCATCTCACCAACAACGTCTGGAACCGCGCCTACGTGAAGTGCGCGCGCGTCGTCGGCGAGGTGCTCGGTCGCTTCCACCCGCACGGCGACACGGCGGCCTACGACGCGCTGGTGCGTCTCGCGCAGGACTTCGCGATGCGCTACACGCTCATCGACGGCCAGGGCAACTTCGGCTCGATCGACGGCGATCCGCCGGCCGCCTACCGCTACACCGAGTGCCGCATGGAGCGCATCGGCGGCGAGCTGCTGTCGGACATCGACAAGGAGACCGTCGACTTTCAGCCGAACTACGACGACAAGGAGGTCGAGCCGACCGTCCTGCCGGCGCGCTTCCCCAACCTGCTGGTCAACGGCGCCACCGGCATCGCCGTCGGCATGGCGACCAACATCCCGCCGCACAACCTGGGCGAGATCGTCGACGCCGCGATCGCCGTCGCCAAGAACCCCGACGTCACCACCGACGAGCTGTTCGAGATGGTGCCCGGCCCCGACTTCCCGACCGGCGGCTTCATCTGCGGCACGGCCGGCATCCGCGCCGCCTACGAGACCGGCCGCGGCGCGCTGCTGATGCGCGCGCGCACCAACATCGAAGAGCACGCCAAGACCGGCCGCAAGTCGATCGTCACCACCGAGATCCCGTACCAGGTCAACAAGGCGAAGCTGATCGAGAAGATCGCCGAGCTGGTGCGCGACAAGCGCATCGACGGCATCGCCGACATCCGCGACGAGTCGGACCGCGACGGCATGCGGATGGTGATCGACCTCAAGAAGGACGCCGTGCCGGAGGTGGTGCTCAACAACCTCTGGAAGATGACGCCGATGCAGGACTCGTTCGGCATCAACATGCTGGCGATCGTCGACGGGCGGCCGCAGACGCTGTCGCTCAAGAAGCTGCTGCAGCACTTCATCGCCCACCGCCGCGACGTCGTCGGCCGGCGCACGATGTTCGATCTTCGCCAGGCGAAGGATCGGATGCACATCCTCGAGGGGCTGCAGATCGCCGTCGACAACATCGACGCGGTGATCAGCCTCATCCGCTCGTCGAAGGACACCGAGACCGCGAAGAGCGGCCTCATGGACACGTTCGAGCTGTCGGCGCGCCAGGCGCAGGCGATCCTCGACATGCGGCTCGCCAAGCTGACCGGGCTCGAGCGCGACGCGCTGATCGCCGAGATCAAGGAGCTGGCGGTCCTGATCGCGCGGCTCGAGGAGATCCTGGGCAGCGAGACGGTGCTGATGGCGGTCGTCGTCTCCGAGCTGGAGGCGATCAAGGCGGCGTACAACGATCCGCGCCGCTCCGAGATCATCGACATCGCGGCCGACATCGACATCGAGGACATGATCGCCCCCGAGGAGATGGTCGTCACCGTCACCCACGGCGGCTACGTCAAGCGCAACGCGAAGTCGCTGTACAAGGCGCAGCGCCGCGGCGGGCGCGGCATCACCGGCGCGGCGACGCACGAGGAAGACTTCGTGGCGCAGCTGTTCGTGGCGTCGACCCACGACACGCTGCTGATGTTCACCAGCAAGGGACGCGCCTACACGAAGAAGGTCTGGGAGGTGCCGCAGGCCGGGCGCACCGCCAAGGGCAAGGCCTTCGTCAACCTGATCCCGCTGCAGGAGGGCGAGCGCGTCGTCGCGCTGCTGCCGGTGCGCGAGTTCTCCGAGGGGGCGTTCGTCGTCATGGCGACGCGCGCCGGTCTCATCAAGAAGACGTCGCTGAACCTGTTCGCCAACATCCGCAGCTCGGGCATCATCGCGCTGTCGATCGTCGACAACGACGATCTGGTGGGCGTGCGCATCACCGAGGGGGCATCGGATCTGCTGCTGGGCACGCGCAACGGCTGGGCGATCCGCTTTCGCGAGGAGAACGTCCGCCCGATGGGCCGCACGGCGCGCGGCGTGCGCGGCATCCGGCTGCGCGAGGGGAGCGACGAGGTGGTCGGCATGGCGGTGATCCCGCGCGAGGCGCCGGCGACGCTGCTGACGGTGTGCGAGCGCGGCTACGGCAAGCGCACGCCGACGTCGGACTACCCGACCAAGAACCGCGGCGGCAAGGGCGTCATCACGATCAAGACCAGCGAGCGCAACGGCAAGGTCGTCGGCCTGCGCATCGTCACCGACGACGATGACCTGATGCTGATCACCAACGGCGGCAAGCTGATCCGCATGCCGGTCGCCGGCATCCCGACCATCGGGCGCAACACGCAGGGCGTGCGGCTGATCCGCCTCGAGACCGACGAGCAGGTCGTGGCGATGGAGCGCATGGCCGAGAAGGAAGAGGGCGAGCAAGAGGTGTCGCCCGAGGTCGCCGCCGCGCGCGCCGAGCTGGCGAGCGAGCCGCTGGCCGAGGAGGATCTGGGCGAGGAGGCTGGCGCCGACGAGGATGATGCGGACACCGACGTCGTCGAGGCAGAAGCCGAGGGCGACGACGACGGCCAAATTGGCGACGGCGACGGTGACGATAGCGCCGAGACCGGCGGCGACGACGACGACGGCGGCGGGACCGGCGGCGGTGCGAACGGCAGCAGCAGGAAGAAGTCGAACTGATGTCCGACAAGCGTCCCCAGTCGACCGCCCTCTTCCAGCGCGCGAACCGGGTCTTCCCGGGCGGCGTGAACTCGCCGGTGCGCGCGTTCAAGGCGGTCGGTGGGACGCCGGTGTTCCTGCAGCGCGGGGTCGGCGCCTACGTCTACGACGTCGACGGCAACCGCTACGTCGACTTCGTCGGCTCGTGGGGCCCGCTGGTGCTGGGGCACGCCGATCCGGACGTCATCGCCGCCATCGTGCACACGGCGGCGTCGGGCACGACCTTCGGCGCGCCGACGGCGCGCGAGGTCGAGCTCGGCGAGCTGTTGCAGTTCATGATCCCGTCGCTCGAGAAGATGCGCTTCGTCTCGTCGGGCACCGAGGCGACGATGTCGGCGCTGCGCGTGGCGCGCGGCTTCACCGAGCGCCCCAAGATCATCAAGATCGACGGCGGCTATCACGGACACTCCGACCAGCTGCTGGTCGCGGCCGGCTCGGGCGCCGTGACCCTGGGGATTCCCGGGTCGGCCGGCGTCACCGCGGGCGCGGTCGCCGACACGCTGGTCGTCCCGTTCAACGATCTGGACGCCATGCGGAGCGCGTTCGAGAGCCATCCCGGCCAGGTCGCCGCGGTGATCGTCGAGCCGATCGTCGGCAACATGGGCGTGGTGCTGCCGCGGCCGGCGTACCTGCCGGTCTTGCGCGCGCTGTGCGATCAGCACGGCACGCTGCTGATCTTCGACGAGGTGATCACCGGGTTCCGCGTCGCGCGCGGCGGCGCGCAGCAGCTGTTCGGCGTCAAACCCGACCTGACCTGCCTGGGCAAGATCGCGGGCGGCGGGCTGCCGATGGGGATCTACGGCGGGCGCGCCGCCGTCATGAGCAAGGTCGCGCCCGAGGGGCCGGTCTATCAGGCCGGCACGCTGTCGGGAAATCCGCTCGCGGTGGCGGCCGGGCTGGCGACGCTGAAGAAGCTGAACAACCGGGCGTACGAGACGCTGGAGGATCTCGGGCGCGCGCTCGAGGACGAGCTGTCGCGCGCGATCCGGCGCACCGGCGCACGCGCGCGCGTTCAGCGCGTCGGGTCGGCGTTCACGCTGTTCTTCACGACCGAGGAGGTCGTCGACCTGGTCAGCGCCAAGAAGGCCGACACGGCGGTCTACGCGCGCTTCTTCAACGGAATGCTCGAACGCGGCTACCTGCTGCCGCCGGCGCAGTTCGAGGCGGCGTTCCTGTCGCTGGCGCACACGCCGGCCGACGTCGAGGGCTTCATCGCCGCCGCGAAGGAAGTCCTGTCCGAGATCACCGGCCGAACGACGCAGCCCTAGCGCTGGCCTGACGCGAGCGCTCGGCGCTCTTCTTTTACACGGTCGCTCGGCGCTCCTGGTACGCGGTCGCTCGAGGACGTCGCGATCAATCTCGGTAACGCGCTCAGCAATCGCGCTTTGCGATCGCCATTGGTGTGCGCGTCGACACGCCCGCTGACGATGTTGATGAGGCGTGAGCCGTCCTGACGCCCACCGGCAACCACATTTGAACAGTTTCTGCAGACCCCCCGCCCCCCGGAGACGCCGATGAAAATCAGTCGAACGCCCCCCGTCCTCGCTTTCACGATCTGTTGCTTGGCTTCTGGCTTGTTTGTGTTCGGTTGCGCGGCGGGGACGGATACCGGCGGCGGCGGCGAAGGCGGCTCCACCAGCGCGGGCGGCAGCCACGCGACCGGCACCGGCACCGGTGGTTCGACGGCGACCGGCACCGGCGGCGCGACGGGACCGACCTCGTCGGGAGGTTCCACTGGCGCGGGTGTCGGTGGCAGCGCCGGCGGCGGCGGCGGAGCGACGGGTACCGGCGGCCGTGCCGGCGCAGGCGTCGGTGGCGCGGGCCAAGGGGGCGCGACCGGCGCCGGCGGCATGACCGGGATCGGCGGCGCGACCGGCACCGGCGGCAAGACCGGCCCGTGCGACGTCTGGTTGGCGCCGAACGGCGTCGACACCAACCCGGGAACCGTCGACTTGCCGATGCTGACGCTGGCCGCCGGCTACAACCGCCTTTGTCCCGGCGTCGGCGGCGCGCAGCCGGGGAATCTCTGCTCGGGCACGCTGACGACGATGTGCCTCAAGGCCGGGACCTACCCGATGGCGGCGCGCTTTCAGACCAAGAAAGAGCGCATGGGAACGCCGACCCGGATCATCACGATCATGCCCGACCCGGCGGCCACCACCAAGCCGGTGCTGGATTTCGCGACCCAGCCGCGCGTCACCAGCTGCCCCAACGGCACCGTGTCGAGCAGCCCGATCGGCGGGACCGATCAGAACAACCACGGCGGCATCGACGTGGTCTCGGACTACTACAAGATCCAGGGGCTGGAGATCAAGAACAGCAACGGCTGGGGCATCAGCGTTCAGGGATCGCACTGCGTGATCCAGGATCTGGACGTGCACGACAACGGCGACTGCGGCATCAGCATCCGCTCGGGCTCCGGCTTCACCGGCAGCGGATCGTTCAACACGATCCTCAACTCGGACACGCACCACAACGCCGACACCGCGTGCGGCGGCGCCAACGCCGATGGACTGTGCGCCAAGAGAGGGCACCGGCGCCGGCAACGTCTTCGACGGCTGCCGCACCTACGACAACGCCGACGACGGGCTGGATCTCTTCGCCTGGCCCGACCCGATCACCGTGCGCAACTCCTGGGCGTTCGGACAGGGCGCGACCACCGCGGGCAACATGAGCAACGGCAACGGATTCAAGATGGGCGGCGGCAGCGTATCGGCGAAGCACGTCATGTCTAACCTCTTTGCCTTCGACAACAACGAGACCGCCGGCGGATCCCACGTTGCCGACTGGGGCTTCACCAACAACAGCAACCCGGCTTCGATGACCTGCACCGGCTGCGGCGCCTGGAACAACCGCGGCGGCTCGTTCCAGAACATCACCAGCTCGGGCGGTGTCTCGGCGACCTCGGTCACCGCGGCGAAGGCCGCCGCCGCCAAGCGCAACGCCGACGGCACGCTGCCCGACATCACGAAGATCTGACGGGCTCGTCTGTGGACGTAGACCACCTGGTCCACGTCCACGTAACGTCACGTCCACGTCCACGTCCAGGGGGATTCCTCAGGGGTCCGCGCACCGGTGCGCGTGCGACCTTGATTTCGGGCGCGCGGCGTGATACCGGAACGCCGGCCATCGACCCTGACGTAAAAAAATTGTGGCGGATTGCCGGTAACACCGGTGCCGTCGGAATCGAGGTCGCCGTTGCCATCATCATTGGCTACCTCGGAGGGAGATTTCTAGACCGAAAGCTCGGCACCGAACCATGGATCAGCTACGCTGGCTTGCTCGCCGGCATCGGCGCCGCTATCAAGGCGCTGTTGCGGGTCATTCGATCCTATCGACGAGACAACAGCGACGTTGACGACGCCGAAACAACCCGACCGAGCGATCCCCAAGGCGATCCCCAAGGATCGAGACCAAAGACACCGAATACACCGAACACACCATGAAGACCGACGCCCTCGAAAAGATCTCCCGCGCCAACCTGGTCCTGGGGGCCGCGATGACTGCGGTCGCGGGGTTGCTCTGGGGTGCACACGGTATGCTGGCCGCCGGCGTCGGCGCGGCGCTCGCTTGCATCAACTTCTTCGCGATCACCCGGCTCGGGCGGCGCGCCGTCCGCCGCGTTGAAGCGGACGCCAGCGCCGGCCAGGGGCTCGCGCTCGCCGCCGGGCTGTTGCTCAAGATGACCGCGCTGTTCGCGCTGGTCTGGGTGGCGGTGCGGGTCATCAAGCTGCCGGCGCTCCCCTTCGCGCTCGGGATGTCGGTCTTCGTCTTCTCGATCCTTCTGGTCGGCTTCGGCACGCGGACGTCCGACGACTCCGAGGACGACGATGCCCGGCCCGCCGACGCGGGCAGTGACGCGAGAGCGAAGGCCTAGTCATGGGTCCACACAACACCTGGTTCGATTTTCTCCCCGGCTATCACACGCTGCGCGAGAACCTGCAGCACTACCTCGGCCGCGAGTGGACCTGGCAGATGTTCCAGGCGACCCACTTCCAGCTCGACCACGTCTTCGGCGGGTTGCTGGTCTTTCTGTTTCTCGCCTTCGGCGCTTTTCGCTACGCCGCCGCGGTGAACCGCGCCGAGGACGGCGGCCTGGTCCCGCCGCCGCGCTTCGGGCTGCGCAACCTCTTCGAGATGCTGTCGGACACCATCTTCAACCTGATGGTCAGCGTCATGGGGGAAAAGGAAGCCCGGCGCTATCTGCCGCTGGTCGGCACGCTGTTCTTCTTCATCCTGTTCTCGAATCTGTTGTCGCTGATCCCGGGCTTCATCCCGCCGACCGACACGCTCAAGACCAACCTGGCGCTGTCGGTGCTGGTCTTCCTGCTGACGCACATCTTTGGCGTGCGCGCGCACGGCGGCAAGTACTTCAAGCACTTCCTGGGGCCGTTCTTGCCGCTGGCGCCGCTGATGCTGCCGATCGAGATCATCAGCCACATCGCGCGGCCGGTGTCGCTGGCGATGCGTCTTCTCGGCAACATCAGCGCCGACCACGCGGTGGTGCTGGCCTTCTTCGGCGTGATCCCTTTCCTGGTCCCGGTCCCGTTCCTGGTGATGGGCGTGTTCGTTTCCGTCGTCCAGGCCGTTGTCTTCTCCCTGCTCACCACGGTGTACATCAGCACCGCGGTGGCTCATGAAGAGCACTGATTCTAGAAATTCACCCGAACACACCACCAATCAGGAGTGACAGAAATGCGCCGCATCTCGAAGTTGCCTATCCTCATCGTCTCCCTGCTGGCCAGCACGCCGGCCTTCGCGCAGACGGCGGACATCGCCCGCCTCGACCGCGACAAGTGGCTCGGCATCGCCGCCGCGCTCGCGATCGGCCTCTCGGCCCTGGGGGGCGCCATCGGTCAGGGGCGCGCCGCCGGGTCGGCCCTCGAGGGGATCGCGCGCAACCCGCAGGCATCGGGCAAGATCTTCGTCCCGATGATCGTCGGCCTGGCGCTCATCGAGTCGCTGGTCATCTACGGCCTGCTGATCGCGTTCCAGCTCTTCGGCAAGATCGGTAGACAGATCGGCTAACGACCAGGCGCGGACGCGCGCTCGCCGGTCGCGTAGACTGGCACACTCATGGCTATCTCTTGTGGCATCGTCGGTTTGCCGAACGTCGGCAAATCGACGCTTTTCAATGCGCTGTCGGCCGCTGGTGCCGCCGTCGCGAACTATCCCTTCTGCACCATCGAGCCCAACGTCGGCGTGGTCCCGGTCCCCGACGCGCGGCTCGACGCGCTGGTGGCGCTGTACCACCCGAAGTCGGTCGTCGCCGCCACGGTGAACTTCGTCGACATCGCCGGCCTGGTGCGGGGCGCGTCCAAGGGTGAAGGCCTGGGGAACCAGTTCCTGGCCAACATCCGCGAGACCGACGCCATCGCCCACGTCGTGCGCTGCTTCGAGGACGACAACATCGTCCACGTCGACAACCGGATCGATCCGCTGGCCGACGTCGGCACGATCGACACCGAGCTCTGCCTCAAGGATCTGGAGAGCGTCGACAAGCGGATCGAGCGCGCCAAGAAGGCGCTGAAGGGACCGGCGGTCAAGGAAGAGAAGCTGATCCTCGAGCTCGCCGAGCGGGTGAGGAAGGGGCTCGACGAGGGTCGCCCGGTGCGCGCGCAGAAGCTGAGCGCCGACGAGCAGGCGATGCTGCGCGACACCGGCCTGCTGACGTTGAAGAAGGTCTTCTACGTCGCCAACGTCGCCGAGAAGCAGCTCGCGAACCCCGACAGCGATCCCCACGTGAGCGCGCTCAAGGCGCACGCCACCGCCGAGGGGGCGCCGGTCGTGGTGATCTGCGCCGCCGCCGAGGCCGAGATCGCGTCGCTCGACGCCGCCGACCGCCCCGCGTTCCTCGAGACGCTGGGCCTGAAGGAGCCGGGCCTGCACGCCGTGGCGCGCACCGCCTACGCGCTGCTCGACCTCATCACCTTTCTGACCGCGGGCGAGGACGAGTGCCGCGCCTGGACCGTCAAGCGCGGCGCCAAGGCCCCGCAAGCGGCGGGCGCGATCCACACCGACTTCGAGCGCGGCTTCATCAAGGCCGAAGTCATCTGGTGGGAAGACCTGATCAAGCTCGGCTCCGAGGCCGCCTGCCGCGCCAACGCCAAGCTGGCCCTCGAAGGCAAGGAGTACGTCGTCCGCGACGGCGACGTGATCCACTTCAAGTTCAACGTCTGAAGCGGGAGTGACGCCCGGGGGGTCTGATCAGGGAGCGCCCCCGGCGGGCGGAGCCTGGGGTGGTCCCGGCTCGGCGTGCTCGAACGCCCAGGCGGCACGGACCGACGAGATGTAGTGGTACGAGCCGAGGCCGAGAAAAATGGCCCCCGGGACCCCGAACAAGAGCGTCAACTGCCGGGCACCCCGACTCACGTCGCCGGATTCACCGTGGATCAGCTCGTCGCGAAACTGGCGGTCGGTCATGAAGCTGCCCCATCCCGCCAGCAGGCAGGCGCCGATCACCATGGCGACGTTGCCGGGGTGATCGATGTCCTGGATGTCGCCGCGGTTGACCCGCTGCGGCAGCTCTTCTGATCGCTGGCGCACAGAGATGCCGCCGGAATCCGACTGCACGATCTCGGCCTCGATGATGCCGTGGGAGTGAGCGATGGTCGCGGTGGAGCCGCACCCCACCGCCCCGCCACCGATGGCGACCGCGACGGCGAGCGCCACCGCCACGCGTCCGCTCCGCCCGCGCACCCTCATTGGGCGAGGATCCACGGGAGCGATCGGTTCGTCAATCCTGTCGGCTCCAATCCTTTGTCCTGGCGATCTCGGTCGCGAACTGCCCGGCGTGGGCGCCCTCGGACCCAGGGAGTGCGGAACTAGAACCGGTTGGTCACGGCCAGGAAGGTCATCTTGTCGTTGGTCTCGCGCAGGCGGCCCGACAGAGTGCGGACGAAGCTCCAGAGCAGGTCGTAGGCGAGATCGCGATCGACGAACAACAGATCCGCCAGGTCCTCCTTGCGGATCACGAACAGGCGGCAGTCTTCGTGGGCGCGGGCGTCGGCGCTGCGCGGGAAGTCGTCGATCAGCGCCATCTCGCCGAAGTAGGTTCCCGCCTTCAGCACCGCGAGCGCCTCCTCGCCCATGCCGGGGACGTTGCGGCTGATGCGCACCGCGCCGCTGAGGATCAGATAGACCTTGTCCCCGTGCGCCCCCTCGGCGAAGACCAGGCCGTTGGCCGGGTGAATCTCCTCCAGGCCGAGGCCGGCGATGCGGCGCAGGTACATCGGCTGCAGCCCGGCGAAGAGGTTGACCTTGGACAGCATCTCGACCGCCTGTTCGGGCGGGATCGAGGTCCCCACAATGGGGACGGCGCTGGGCGCGCTGCCGGTGGCGCCGCCGCTGCCGCCGGCCGCGACCGCCGCCGCGCCGGCGGCGCTCACCGACGGGTCGTGCTCCAGAAACTCCAGCTCTTCGTCTTCATCGGAGGCGGAGAAGAGGCAGCGGGCGATGGCTTTTCGTCGCTCACCGGCGAACTGTAACATGGGACCGGGGCCCGCCGGCCGGCGCGGATCCGCCGACTCAGTGGGCGAGAAAGCGCTCGGCGTCGATGGCCGCCATGCAGCCGGTGCCGGCGGCGGTGATCGCCTGGCGGTAGACGTGGTCGGCGACGTCGCCGCACGCGAAGACACCGGGGATCTTGGTCGCGGTCGACCCCGCGTTGATTAACAAATATCCATTCTCGTCCATGTCGAGCTGCCCCTTGAACAGCATCGAGTTCGGCTGGTGGCCGATGGCGACGAAGACGCCGCCGGCGTCGATGGTGCGCTGCGCGCCGGTGCGCGTGTCGCGCAGCCGCACGCCGGTGACGCCGGGCTTGGGCAGGTTGCCGAGGATCTCCTCGACGGCGGCGTTGGTGACGAACTCGATCTTCGGGTTGCGGTGCGCGCGCTCGAGCATGATCCGCGACGCGCGGAACTCCTCGCGCCGGTGAACCAGCAGAACCCGCGTCGCAAAGCGGGTCAGGAAGGTCGCCTCCTCCATCGCGGTGTCGCCGCCGCCGACGACGACCAGATCGCGCCCCTTGAAGAACGAGCCGTCGCAGGTGGCGCAGGCCGAGACGCCGTAGTTCCGGAACTTCTCTTCCGACGGGATGCCCAGCCACTTGGCCGACGCGCCGGTGGCGATGATCACCGTGTCGGCCAGGGTCTCGGTGAACTCGGCGTCGCTGGACGTCACCCGAAACGGCCGATGCGAGAGATCGACCGCGGTGACGTCGGCGGTGACGATGCGCGACCCGAAGCGCTCGGCCTGCCCCTTGAACAGATCCATCAGCTCGGGCCCCTGCACCCCCTTGGGGAAGCCAGGGTAGTTCTCCACCTCGGTGGTGATCATGAGCTGGCCGCCGGGGACGGTGATCGGTTCGATGGTCGCGCCGCCCCCCTCGAACAGGATCGGGTCGAGGTTGGCGCGCGCGGTGTACACCGCCGCGGTGTAGCCGGCCGGGCCGGAGCCGATGATGACCACTTTCGCGTGTCGGGATGACATCAGGTTCTCCTATCAGATCTCGATCATGAGGTGTCGACGACCGCGATCCATTACACGGTTCCAGCTCGACCGCGGCCGGCCCGGCCACGGCCGCCGCCTCGACCACGGGCCCGGGCAGCCGGGTCGCTCCGCCGCCATTCGCCGCTCTTGCCGCCGCGTTTCTCTTCCAGCTGGACCGCCTGGATCTCGACGCCGCGTTCGACCCCCTTGACCATGTCGTAGACGGTCAGCGCCGCCGCGGCCGCGCCGACCATCGCCTCCATCTCGACACCGGTGCGGTCGAAGGCACGCACGGTGACGCGCACCCGCACGCCCGGCAGCGCGCGGTCGAGCGCGAGGTCGACGTCGCTGCCGACCACCCGCACCGGATGGCAGAGGGGGATCCACTCGGCGGTCCGCTTGAGCGCGGCGATGGCGGCCAGGCGCGCCGTCGCCAGCACGTCGCCCTTGCCGCGCGCGCCGGAGCCGCTGGCCACCAGCGCCAGCGTCGCCCGCGTCATCCGCACGGCCGCGCTGGCCACCGCCTCGCGCGCGGTCTCGGGCTTGGCCCCGACGTCGACCATGCGCGCGGCGCCCCGGGCGTCGACGTGGCTGAGGCGTGGTCGCATGGCCCGATAATCTACACCAGCCCGGCGGCGGCGCGCGGCGCGCCGCAGCGACCCGCGCGCGGTCGTCGCGGGGCGCGTAGAACGATTGCACGCCCGGGCCGCCGCGCATAGCATCCACGCTTTCATGAGCACACCCCCTCCGTCCGTCGAGCCGAACGAGGCTGGCGGTGCCGTGCCCTCGGTCGAAAGCAAGATCGACGGCGCCACCAGCGTGCCCCCCGCCGACCGCGACTCCCCGACCGTGAACCTGCCGCGCGCCGGCTTTCTCGATCGTCTGAGCGAAGGTCAGATGACGGCGCTGGTGATCGCGATCGGATTGCTGCTCTACGTCCCCTTCGCCGGCACCTACGGCCTGTGGGATCCCTGGGAGACCCACTACTCGGAGGTCGCGCGTCAGATGACCGCGCGCGGCGACTACATCAGCCTGTGGTGGCCAGGCGCCCCGCTCGACGCCGACCACTTCTGGTCGAAGCCGGTGCTGTCGTTCTGGATCATGAGCCTGGCGATGCACCTGGCCGGGATCGGCGCGCGCGGCCACAGCGCCGCCGGCGCGCTGGCGATCGGATCGAAGGCCGAATGGGCGGTTCGCCTCCCCTTCTGTCTCCTGGGCGTGCTCGGGATCTATGCGGTTTACCTGTGCGTGTCGCGCTTCGTCAGCCGGCGCGCCGGCCTGTTCGCGGCGATCGTGGCCGCGACCTCGCCGATGTACAGCCTGGTGTCGCGCCAGGCGATGACCGACATGGCGTTCGTGGGACCCATGACCATGGCGCTGGCGCTGGGCGCGCTCGCGCTGTTCGACGATCAGGACGCGGTGCTGCCGCGGCGTCAGTGGGGACGGCTGACCTGGCCTGACCACCCGCTGTTTTACGCCGCCGTCGGCATCTTTGCGCTCACGGCGCTGCCGCAGCTGATCGTCAACTCCATCCAGCTGCAGTGGACGTTCCCCCTGCGCGCCCACATCGTGCGGGTGCCCGGGGTCGTCCTCATGCTGCCGTATTTCCTCGGCTCGGCGGCGTTCTTCTATTTCGCGTCGCGGATGCGCTACAAGGCGCCGCTCTACCTCTTCATCGCGGCGATCCTGTGCGGGCTGGCCACGCTGGCGAAGGGTCTGGCGGGTCTGGGGCTGCCGGTGCTGGTGTTCATCGCCTATCTCGGGTTCACCTGGAACTGGAAGCGCCTGGCGCGCGCCCAGCTGGGCGTCGGCATCGCCATCGCCCTGCTGGCATGCGCGGTGATCGCCGTCCCCTGGCATCACGCCATGCTGATCCGCCACGGCCGCCCCTTCTGGGACGAGCTCTACGGCGACAATCACTGGCGTCGGCTGGTGCTGGGACGCCACGGCGATCGCGGCAGCTTCGAGTACTTTCTGCGCGAGCTCGGCTACGCCGTGCTGCCCTGGATCGCGCTCGCGCCGGCGGCGCTGGCGACCCTGGTGATGCGGCCGGTGCGCGACGTTCGCCGCCAGGGGATCTACTGGTTCGGCGCCACCTGGTTCGTGGCGGCGTACGCGCTGGTGTCCCTGTCGGTGACCAAGTTCCATCACTACATCCTGCCGGCGATCCCCGGCCTGGCGATCGTGATCGGGTGCTACCTGGACGATCTGCTGGAGCGGCGCGACCGCCGCGCCGCCGCGGCGATGGCGATCGTCGGGCTTCCGCTGCTGGCGCTGGTGATGGTCGATCTGGTCGCGGCCCAGAACTCAGCGCAGCACTTCATCTGGCTGTTCTCCTACGACTACGTCAACACCCCCAAGGGGCGCCCCTGGCCGCCGGCGCTGCACTATCAAGGCATCCTCATCGGCTTCGCGGTCGCGTTCGCCGTCGCGACGCTGGCCCTGATCGGACGGCGCCTTCAGCGCTGGGCCGCCTGGGGGCTCTGCCTGTGTGCCGTCGTCTTCACGTTCTTCCTGCTGGATGGTTACATGCGCCAGGTCAGCTCGTACTGGTCGCAGAAGGGGTTGATCGCGACTTACTACAAGAACCGCCGCTCGCCCGACGAGAAGATCCTGGTCTGGCAGATGTACTGGCGCGGCGAGAACTTCTATACCGAAAACGAGATCTACGAAGGCCCGTCCGACGAGCGCACCGTCTTCCTGGGCGACAAGAACGTCGAGAACTTCAAGGCCTGGGTCGCCAAGCACCGCGGCCACCGCGCCTTCCTGCTGGTCGAGCGCAACAACTGGTCGCGCCTGGACGGGATGGTCCCGCCCGAGACCAAGGGCTCGTTGAAGATCGTCGACGACAGCAACATGAAGTTCGTCCTCGGCCAGGTCGATCTATAGCTGCGCAAGCCGCCATGGCTGCGCAAGCTGCTATAGCGGCGCGAGCTGGCGGGCCTTGGCGAACTGGGCCAGCGCCATCAACGGGAAGTAGTGCCGGTAGTAGTGGTAGTTCAGATAGAACACCTTCGGGAAGCCGGTGCCGGTCCAGGCCTCCTGCTGCCAGGTCCCCTCGGCGTCCTGTCGGTCGAGCAGCCACGAGATGCCCCGGCGCACGGCGTGGCTGTCGGACTCGCCGCCCGCGATGAGCCCCATGATGGCCCACGCGGTCTGACTGGGTGTCGACGCGCCGATCCCGCGCTGTGAAGGATCGTCGTAGCTCGCGATGCTCTCGCCCCAGCCGCCGTCGGCGTTCTGGTGATCCTGCAGCCACCGAAGCCCGCGCCGGATGTACGGCGCCTCGAGGTTTTCGCCGATCGCCACCGCGCCCCTCAGCGCCTGCCAGGTTCCGTAGATGTAGTTCACGCCCCAGCGCCCGTACCAGGCGCCGTCGGAGGTCTGATCGCGGCGGAGAAATTCCAGCGCCCGCCGCACCACCGGATGCGCCGGCGAGAACTCGTCGAAGGTGCTGAGCGACTCGAGCACACGACCGGTGATGTCGGCGGTGCTGGGATCGATCATGGCGTTGTGGTCGGCGAAGGGGACCTCGGTCAGCCACTGCTTGTCGTTGTCCCGATCGAAGCTGGCCCATCCGCCGTCGGCGTTTTGCATGCCGAGCATCCAGGCCAGGCCGCGCCGCACGGCCGCCTCCTGAACCTCCGCCGGCACGTCGGCGCGCGCGTGCCGCAGGACCATCAACGCCATGCAGGTGTCGTCGACGTCGGGGTAGAACTCGTTGCGGTGCTCGAAGTACCAGCCGCCCGGCGGCGCCGGGTTGCGCCGCGACCAATCGCCGGACCGACGCGTTTGCTTGCCCAGCAGCCAGGTTGCCGCCCGGCGCAGGGCCGGGTGCTCGGGCGCCAGCCCGGCTTGCGCCAGGGCATGGCTGGCGATCACCGTGTCCCAGACCGGCGACAGGCAGGGTTGCATGCGCAAGCTGCCGTCGTTCACGTCGCCGAGCAGGAGATCGTTCAGATGACCGATCTGCGCCTTCATCAGCGGGTGTTCGGCGCCGTAGCCGAGAACTTTGAGCGCCATCACCGAATTCGCCATCGCCGGCAAGATCGCCGACAGGCCGTCCGACTGTTCGAGCCGTTCGATCATCCAGGCGCTGGCGCGCTGGATCGCCCAGTCACGCAAACGGTCTGCGCCCGGCAAACGCTCGTAGGTCTTGAGCAGACGATCGACGCCAAAGAAAAGGCTCTTCCAGGGCTGGCGCAGCGTCTGGTCGAGCGACTCCTTCCAGGAGCCGCTCCTGGCCGCGCGCCGCGCGCGCTCCCCTGGCGGGAACAGCTCGTCGACGCCGCGCTCGACCGCCAGCGGAACGATCGGCTTGCGCGCGTAGAGGATCGACAGCGGCACGAAGATCGTGCGCGACCAGCTGGACATGTCGTAGACGGTGAAAGGTCCGCCGCCCGGCAGGAACACCATCTCGGGCGGAATCGCCGGAACGTCGCTCCACGGATACTGGCCAAACAGCGCCAGGTGATACTTCGTATAGGTGTTGGCTTGATCGACACCACCCAGGCGAAGGATCGTCTCTCGCGACCGCTGCATGTGCGCGGCGTCGCCTGGTTCGCCCGCGACCTTGAGCGCGAAGTAACTCAACACGGATACAGAGATCTCTGCAGGGCCTTCACGGTACTGGGCCCAGCCACCGCCCGGCAGGATCTCCTCGCGGATCGCGCCCGCGAGCGCCGAAGATCGGGCGCTGGGAGCGCTAGGTGATGTCGCGCCGCCCGCACCGAGGAAAGTCTCGAGCAAAATCATGTAGCTCTCGAGGGTGGTGTCGCCCTCGAGCTCCGCGCACCAGAACCCCGCCGCCTCCTGGCGTGCCATCAACCAGGCTCGAGCCTGCTCGAGACTGCGCGCGATTCGATCCGATCGCGGCGCGATTGGCGTCACACCAAAAAGGCGGGCGCCCCCGTTCACCGCCGCCAGCGCTCCGTCGTGGGGCGCGCTCACGAGAGAAAGGCTCCACCGGTCGACTTTTTTGCTAGAACCATTTCCCTAAGGCGAGGTGACGATGCGATTTCCTCTGCATATTACGACAGACATGATCGCGCACCAGCTGAAACAATCGGTGCGCGGCAACAGCCGGTATCCGTTCGTGCTGATGCTCGAGCCGCTTTACACCTGCAACCTCGCCTGCATCGGTTGCTCCACCGAACGTCACACCGGAAAGCTGGCCGATCGACTGCCGGTCGAGACCTGCCTGCGCGCCGTCGATGATTGCGGGGCGCCCTCGGTGTCGATCTGCGGCGGCGAGCCGACGCTGTACCCGGAGCTGAAAGAGCTGGTCGACGGCATCATCGCGCGCAAGCGGCACATCTACCTGTGCACGAACGCGCTGGTGCTGGACGCCAAGGTTTTTGGAAAGATCGCGCCTCAGAAGCGTTTGACGATCAACGTGCACCTGGACGGCATGCGCAAGACCCACGACGAGGTGTGCGCGCGCGAGGGGGTCTTCGACACCGCCGTTCAGATGATTCGCGAGGCGAAGCGGCTCGGCTATCACGTGATGACCAACACCACGATCTTCAAGAACACCGAGATCGCCGAGATCGAGGAGCTGTGCGCCTTCGTGACCCAGCTCGGCGTCGACGGCCTGCTGCTGTCGCCCGGCTATCACTACGAGTCGGTCACCGAGGACATCTTTCTCACCCGCCTGGAGATTCAGAAGAAGTTCCAGCGCGTGCTGGAGCTGTCGAAGCAATATCCGGTCTGCTCGACGCCGATGTACCTGGAGTTCGCCGCCGGCCAGCGCGAGTACGACTGTTCACCCTGGAGCACGGTCACCTTCACACCGCGCGGCTGGAAGGGGCCCTGCTACCTGATTGGCGAAACGTTCACCGCCGACTGGAGCGAATTCTGGGCGAAGACCAACTGGGCCTACTGGGAGTCCCGCCAGGACGCGCGCTGCCAGAACTGCGCCATGCACTCGGGCTTCGAGGCCTCGGCGGTGCGCCAGCTATCGAAGAGCCCGCGCGACATGATGCGCATGGCCGCCTGGAACTTCTTGGGCTGACCGGCGCGGCAAAGTCGGTGATGGCACTCCACGCAGCTTCAAACACCGCTTCACCCGACGAGACGCTGACGGCGATCGTCGCCGCCATGGAAGAAGAGGTCGCCGGAGTGCGGGCGCGGCTGGTCGACGCGCGCGCGACGACCGTGGTCGGAGCACGGGTCACGCTCGGTCGGCTGGGCGCGGCGCGGGTGGCGCTGGCGGTGACCGGGGACGGTGCGCGCCACGCGTGCGTCGGCCTGAGCGGGTTGCTTGCGGCCCAGCCGGTGCGCCGGATCCTGGTCGTCGGCGTCGCGGGCGGCCTGAGCGCGGCCCTGGACGTCGGCGCGCTGGTGATCGCCGACCGGATTCTCGACGAGACCGACGGTACCGTTTACCCCGCCGACGCGGTCCTGGTCGAATCGGTCGCAACGGCGTGCGGCGCGCGGCGCGGGGTCGTGGTGACGGCGACGCGGATCGCCGACAGCGTCGAAGAGAAACGGCGTCTCCTGGCGCTGGCGACGGCGGCAACTGCGACGACGACGACGGCAACCACGCCAACCACGCTGACGCCGACGCCGACGCCGACGGCAGCGACAACAGCGGTCGTTGATCTGGAGTCGGCGGTGTTCGCGGCTATTGCGCGCCGGGCCCAGCTGCCCTGGGTGGTGCTGCGCGCCGTGAGCGACACCGCCGACGACGCCCTGCCGGCGCTGTTGAATCAAAGCCGCCACGAGGACGGTGCGATTCGCCGCAGCAGCGTCGTCTGGGGCCTGCTGACCCAACCGCGCGCGCTGTTGCCGCTGCTGGCGCTGCGCGAGCGTGTGCGCACCTGCGCCGGCCACCTGGCCGACGCCGTGGATCGCACCATGGTCGCCCTACGCAGCGCCGACGTTTTCTCCGCGCGATCGACAGCCTTGACGTTTGACGCCGAGCGGGCGGCCCACGCGGTTTCAGACAAGAAGGAGAACAATGTCGATGGATCCTGAAGCGCCGTCGTACGTTGACCGGAGCAGCCCCCCCTTGTCGGAGCTGCGGCGTCATTTGCAGCCTCTGTTGCTAAAGACCAGCCGCACTTTTGCGCTCAGCATTCCACTCCTGCCGGAGCCTCTGCAGACCGAGGTGGCAACGGCCTACCTGCTGTTTCGCATCATCGATACCTTCGAGGACGCGAACCGGTGGGAGCCGGCGCGACGCGCGAAGGCGCTGGGCCTGTTCGCGCAGCTGATGGAGAGCGACCACTCGCGCGACCCGCAGGACCTGCGCGACCGGACCGCGCAGTGGCTCGCCGATCCCCCGCTGGAGCACGCCGGCTATCTCGAGTTGCTGTCGAAGACGTCCGAGCTGATCGACGGGCAGCGCCGCCTGCCTCCCGCCGCCGCCGCGCAGCTGCAGCGTCACGTGGTCCGCAGCGCGCGCGGGATGATCAGCGTCGTCCAGCGCATCGACGACCGCGGCGTCCTGCAGCTGCTGACGTTGCAGGATCTGCGCGACTATTGCTACGTCGTGGCCGGCATCGTTGGCGAGATGTTGACCGAGCTGTTCCTGTTGCAGAGCCCGTCGTTGCAGAGCGTGGCCGGTGATCTTCGCGCGCGCGCCGTCGAGTTCGGCGAAGCGCTGCAGCTGGTGAACATCCTCAAGGACGCGCAATCCGACCGCGCCGAGAAACGGAGCTATTTGCCGCTGGACGCCCACCTGAGCGAAGTGTTCGTGCTGGCGCGCGCCGACCTGCGGCGCGCCACCGAATACACCGAGCTGCTGCGCACGTCGGGGGCTGACCGCGGGATCGTGGCTTTCAACGCGCTCAATCTTCGCCTGGCCATCGGGACGCTGCACCTGTTGCACGAGCGGGGGCCGGGGGCAAAGCTGACGCGCGTGCAGGTCGCCGGGGTGGCGGCCCAGGTGATGAGCGCGCTCAGCAACGGCGGCGTCCTGTTCCCGGAGCGCCCCTAGTGACGTTCGACATCGGCAAAGAGCTGGCGGAGCGCGCGGGCGAGAGCTTCTCGCTGCACGAGAAGTACCTCAACCGCCAGATGGTTCGGGTGCTCAAGACGATCGGATTCGATCGCCACTACACCCGCGCCGAGGGGCCGTATCTGTACGACAAGACCGGCGCGCGTTACCTCGATCTGCTGGCGGGCTTCGGCGTCTTCGCGCTCGGGCGCAACCATCCGACGGTGAAGAAGGCGATGATCGACATCCTGAACGCCAATCTTCCCAACCTGGTGCAGATGGACGTGTCGCTGCTGTCAGGGCTGCTGGCCGAGCGGTTGCTGGCGCAGATTCCCAATCAGGAGAAGGTCTTCTTCTGCAATTCAGGCACGGAAGCGATCGAGGCCGCCATCAAGCTGTCGCGCGCCGCGACCCGGCGGTCGAAGCTGGTCTTCTGCGACCACGCCTTCCACGGCCTGACCATGGGCGCGCTGACCATCAACGGCGATGAATCCTTCCGCGACGGTTTCGGACCCTTGCTGGCAGACGCCGTCCGCGTCCCCTGGAACGACCTCGAGGCGCTGGAGGCGGCGCTGGCCGGTGGCGACGTCGCCGCCTTCTTCGTGGAACCGATCCAGGGCAAAGGGGTCAATCTGCCGGGCCCCGGCTATCTCCGCGGAGCGGCGCGGCTGTGCAAGAAGTACGGCGCGCTCTTCGTGGCCGACGAGGTGCAGACCGGGCTCGGCCGCACCGGGCGTTTCTTGGCCATCGAGCGCGAAGACGTCGATCCCGATCTGGTGGTGCTGGCGAAGGCGCTGTCGGGCGGCTTCGTTCCGGTCGGCGCGGTGGTCGGCAAGAAGTGGATCTTTGACCGCCTGTTCGATCGGATGGACCGTGCCGTCGTGCACGGCTCCACCTTCGGCAAGAACAACCTGGCGATGGCGGCCGGGCTGGCGACGCTGGCGGTGCTCGAGGAGGAGGGCCTCATCGAGAACGCCGAGCGCCGCGGCGACAACCTGGTCCGGCGGCTGGGCGCGCTGGTCTCGAAGTACGAGATGCTCAAAGAGGTGCGCGGGCGCGGGCTGATGGTGGCGCTGGAATTCGGGCCGCCGCAGTCGCTGGGACTGCGTACCGCGTGGACGATGCTGGAGAAGGCCACCAAGGGGCTGTTTTGCCAGACGGTCATCATCCCGCTGTTTTCCCGCCACCGGATCCTGTCGCAGGTCGCCGGGCACGAGATGTACGTCATCAAGCTGCTGCCACCGCTGTGCCTGTCCCAGTCCGACGAGGACTGGATCGTGGAAGCCTTCGACGACGTGATCGGCGGCTGCCACAAGTTTCCAAGCTCGATCTGGGACCTGGCGACGACGCTGGCCGGGCACGCGCTCAGAAGCAAGGCCGGCGCCTAGCGCCGGATCCGTGTTGCGGCGGCGCGGGCGAGACCTCGACCGTTCGGTGGCCGCCGCTTGCCTGGTCGCCTGGTGCGCAATGGCACCGGCGGCGGCGCGTGCCGCCACCTGCCCGCCGCGCCAAGGCGCCCGCGCAGCGGCCGGGCCGATCGACGCACGCGTCGGCAATCCGGTTGAAACGAAAGACGGACGCGTCCGCCTGCTCTGGATCGATCGGCGCATGGACCAGGAGGCCGCGAAGGCGCGGTTCTGGGCCCGCTCATGGGGCATCGGCATCGGCGCCGCCGGCCTGGCGAGCCTGGCCGCCGTGCCGTTCGTGGCGCCCGAAAACCGCGTCGATTGGTACGCGAGCGCGGTCACCGCCGCGGTCGGCGTCGTCCCGTTCCTGCTGTCGCCGTTATCGGTCACGCGCGACGCGCCCAAGCTCACCGCCACCGTCGCGAACACGCCCATGGATGACGACGCGCGCGTGTGCGCGGCGCTACTCGACGCCGAGCGATGGCTCGCCGACTCCGCCGCCAACCAGCGCTGGCAACAGGGCTGGTGGATTCATGCGGGAAACATCGCCTTCAACACCGGGGTCCTTCTATTCCTGGGGCTGGGCTACCACCACTGGACCTCCGGAATCATCAACGGGGCAGCGGGCGCGGCGGTCGGCGAGGCGATCATCCTGACGCAGCCAACCGGCAGCATCGAGGATCTTCGCGCCTATGACCGCGGCGACATTTACCTGACGCACGCGCGCGGCGAAAACTTAACGATGTTTTTCATGGTGTGGGCGGGTCCGGGGTCTACCCTCATAGGAGTACAGAAGACTGGTTTGAATTTGAACTAGCGGGGTAATCGAAGTGAGCGGGCTCGGCGCCGCGATAGCTCAACAGGGCCAGCGGCTGATCTTCTTCAACGTATTGCTGCAACAGATCGGCGTACCGGTCCCCGCGGAGCCGACGCTGATCGTCGCCGGCAGCCTCGCAGCGCGCGGCCGCCTCTCGATCGCCGGCATCGGCGCCGCGGCGCTGGTGGCCACGTTGCTGGCCGACCTGATCTGGTTCGCGATCGGAAAGCGCTACGGCGCGCGCGTCCTTCGCCTGTTCTATCGCCTGTCGTCGTCACCGGAGAAACGCCAGAGCCAGACCGAGCGGTTGCTCTTGCGATGGGGACCCGCGGCGTTTGCCTTCGCCAAGTTCATCCCCGGCTTGCCGATGGCCGGCCCGATCCTGGCGGGAGGTCTGGGTACGACCCTGCCGCTGTTCCTGGTTTACGACCTGCTGGCCATGGCGCTGTGGGCAGGCGGCTTCACCTCACTCGGCGTGGTGTTTCAGCGTGATGTCGATCGCGCGCTGCGCGCGCTCGATCGCCTGGGGGGATGGGGAATCTTGATCGCCGCTGTCGTGCTGGCCGGCGTGATGGCGCGGCAGTGGGCCAAGGTCCGCGCTGCGGTCAGCGTCGAGCCGGCGCCCCGATCCTGAGCTTCTTGGTCAGCAGGTCGATGAGCGGCCGGTTCGACTGCGCGTCGTC
The DNA here is from genome assembly GCA_963778795.1 of uncultured Pseudomonadota bacterium. Lineage (GTDB taxonomy): Bacteria > Myxococcota_A > Polyangia > Fen-1088 > Fen-1088 > DASRQZ01. The sequence continues at coordinate 505,089 of CAVZVU010000003.1, forward strand.
GGGGAGCGCGGTTCCCCCTCGATAAATCCCGAACGCGTCTTCGTGGTAGTCGTGATAGGTGAACGAGAGGCCGCGCTCGTTCATGAGGTCGAGCATGTCGCCGACCCAGCGCAGGCCGCCGCGATCGCCGTCGAACGCGAACCGGATCGCGCCCCACTCGCCGAGGAACAGCGGCACGTCGTGGCGGCGGCCCCACGCCAGGTAAGCGTCCAGCTCCTGCGCCAGGAAGTCGCGGTCGCTCGCCTGCACCGGCACGCGTGAGCTGAAAAAGTCGAGACGGATCTGGCAGGCCGCGCCCGGCGGGATCTTCTGGCCGCGCATCCACCCGCTCAGGCGATAGGTCGCGCCCGGCGTCGCCCGGAAGCGGAGCACGTCGGAGCCGAGGTTGGCGTCGCCGTGCGTCCCGGCGGCGACCACCGACGCGCCGTCGCCGTGCCCGTCGTGGCCCGGCACGGCGCCGCCGCTGCCGTCGGCGGTCCAGAAGAACCAGCCGCGCGTCGTCGTGAGGTTCTTGCGCCAGAGCACGCGCTTGACCGCGCCGGCGCCGTCGAGCTCCTCGAGCACCAGGTCGTCGAAGTAGACCGTCCCCGAGTTCTGCTTGACCACCAGCACCGGCTTGCCGACGACGATCGTCGGATCGTCGACGCGAAACGGCGCGCCCGGATAGAACGTCCAGGGGGTGTCGCCGGGCGGCAGACGCGGTGAATCCTCGGTGCCGGCGCGGCGATCGAGCAGGAACCACTCGACCTCGGCGCGGTCGGGGTCGGGATAGCGCGTGTCTTCGGCGGCAAAGGGGACCCACGACGCGCTCTGGTGGGTGAAGTGGAACGGCTTGTAGAAGTGAAACTCGTAGACGGTGTTGGGCTCGGCGATGGTGACGAAGTTACGGTCGCTGTCCTCCGACCAGTCGCCGGCGACGGCGTTGACCCGTTCGACGAACAGCATGTGGTCGGGGTCGACGGCGCGGATCGCGTGCGCGATGCGGCCGGCGAGCGCGCTCCACTGGTTCTTGCCGGTGGTGACCACCGGCTCGTTCAGCAGGTCGTAGCCGGCCACCGTCGGCTCGCCGCGGCAGTGGCGCGCGATCTCGGTCCAGAGGCGGATGAACCTCTCTTGCAGGTCGGGGCGCTGCCAGAGCGCCTTGCCGGCCCCCAGCGACTGGAAACCGCCCGGCGGCACGTGCATGTTCAACACCAGGTAGACGCCGTTCTTCTTGGCCCAGGCGATGTTGTCGTCCAGCCACTGCCAGCCGTCGGCCAGAAACTGGCCCGGCGCGGCGTCCGAATCGGCGGGGAGGAAGGTTCTATAGTTCATGTAGAACCGCACCGCGTTCATCCCCATCGCCGCAATGCGGGCGTAGTCGGTGGCGTCGTGGTGGCGGCGCGGCAATCGCACGTTGCCCCAGACCTGGTTGCCGAAAGAAACGCCGCGCAGGACGACCGGGCGTCCCGCGCCATCGACGATCTGGGTTCCCCGCACGCGCAGCAACGCCGGGTTTGGCGCCGGCAAGGGCGCGACCCCCGTCGGCGTCGGCGTGAGCGTGGGCGATCCCAGGCTCACGCGCGGCGCGGCGAACGCGCCCACCAACAGAGCGAAGCGAAGCCAGAAGCCCCCGGTCAAGCGAGCCACCTCACAGACCGCAAACGAAGCAACGGCCGCTTTTGGCCGAACGTATCGGCGACGGTATCGGTTGGCACGCCGATTTCCCAAGCTCGACCGATCGACCCGCGCCTTTTTTCGCGCGGCTTCCGGCGCGGCCCATCTAATATGCCTTAGCCGGGTGACCTGACGGTACTAGTCCTCACGGACCACAACACGCTGGCGTCACCGCAGTCGTAGGAGCAATAGATGATCGATCCGCGCCGTCAAACTACCTCGGAACCCTCAAAGGGTTCCGAACCTCCCGCCACCCTGCGCCGCGCGCTGACGATCGCGGCTGGCGTCGCCGCGATCTCGTCGTGGGCCATCCCGGCGCAGAGCGCGCCCGAGCACCTGCGCGACGAGGAGGCATGCGTCACCACGCTGAAGAACGCCAAGACGCGCGAGCAAGAGGGCAGCCTGCAGTCGGCCAAGGCCCTGTTGAGATCCTGCGCGCAAAGCCCGTGCAGCCTCTTCGTGCGCCAGCAGTGCGCCAACCGCCACAACAAGCTCGAGCTCGACACGCCGACGATCGTGCTTCTGGTCAGCGACGCCTCCGGCGGGGCGCGCACCGACGTCCAGGTGAGGGTCGACGGTGAGCCCTTCGCGACGCAGGTCGACGGCCGGGCGCTGCCGATCGATCCCGGCATGCACGATTTCTCGTTCAGCGCCGACGGCCACGTCTTCGCGACTCAGAAGATCCTGATCGTACAGGGTCAGCGCAACCGCTTCATCAGCGCCACCATCGGGAAGGGGGGCGGTGGCGCCGTCGCCGCCGACGACTCGGCCCAACCGACGGAACAGCAGGTGGCCGCCATGCCGGCCATGAAGCACCCCAAGGCGTCGCGCTCGACGAAGACGGCGGCGGCCGACGAAAGCGGCGCGGCCGAGGACAAGGCCGACGGCAAGAGCAGTCACAAGACCGGTGGATCCGGCGCGACCGCGGCTGCGGGGGCCGAAGACGAGCCGGCGGAGGCCGAGAAGACGCCGGCCCGCGCGGGCGGACACCGGTACCTGCCCTGGGTCCTGACCGGCGTCGGCGTGGCCAGCCTGGGCGCGGGCGCCATGCTCACCAGCTGGGGGCGCAAGGACAACGACCAGCTCAAGGGGTGCTCGCCGGGCTGCGACCCGAACGCGGTGCACCACATCCGTCGCGTCTACCAGGCGGCCGACGTCGCCATCGGCGTCGGCATCGCGGCGCTGGGGGCCGCCTACTGGGTCTATGCCCTGACCCACGGCTCCTCGTCGGGCGAGGAGCACGGTTCCGAGACCGCGCTCCGCTTCGGCGTCGCGCCGACCGGCTCGGGCGGCTTCGCCTCGGTCTCGGGCGGGTTCTAGCCCGCCCCCGGGGCGCCCCACGCCCTACGGTCGAGCCTGCCAGTGCCCTCCAGCAGCCCCGGGGGGCTATCCCTGCGTGCCGGTCCCGGAACCTGGGTCCGCCCCGCCCTGCGGCGTTGACTGCCAGCAGGGTCGATGGCAGGATTCGCGCTCTTCCGGCGGTAGGTCTGCCCAAAAGCCGGCGAGGCCCGCCCCAAAGCCGCAAGCAAAGTCGCAGGAAAGACCCGTAAAGCAGTGCTCAAAGCTCTCACCATATTCAGCGGAAACGCGAACCGCGACCTCGCGACGGCGATCTGCAAGTACGTCGAGACGCCGCTCGGCAAGGCCGAGGTGACGCGCTTCGCCGACGGCGAGATCTACGTCGAGATCAACGAGAACGTGCGCGGCGTGAACTGCTTCGTCGTGCAGCCGACCTGCTCACCGGTCAACGACAACCTCATGGAGCTGCTGGTGATGATCGACGCGCTCAAGCGCGCCTCCGCCGGCTCGATCATCGCGGTGGTCCCCTACTTCGGCTACGCGCGCCAGGACCGCAAGAGCAAGCCGCGCACGCCGATCTCGGCGCGGCTGGTGGCGGACCTGATCACCGCGGCCGGCGTCGATCGCCTGCTGTCGATCGACCTGCACGCCGGCCAGATCCAGGGCTTCTTCAACATCCCGGTCGATCATCTGTACGGCATGCCGGTTCTGATGGACCACATGCGCGTGCGCTTCAACCACGACTCGGTCATCGTGTCGCCCGACGCGGGCGGCGTCGAACGGGCGCGCGCCTACTCGAAGCGGCTGGGGACCAGCCTGGCGATCATCGACAAGCGGCGCCCCGCGCCGAACGTCAGCGAGGTGGTCAACATCATCGGCGACGTGAAGGGCCGCGACGCCATCATCGTCGACGATCTGGTCGACACCGCCGGCACGCTGTGCGCGGCGGCGACCGCGATCAAGCAGCAGGGGGCGCGCGCCGTCTACGCCTGCTGCACCCACGCCGTGCTGTCGCACCCCGCGGTCGACCGCATCATGGCGTCGCCGATCGAGGAGCTGATCACCACCGACACGATCCCGCCGCGCCCCGAAGTGGCGGCGTGCCCCAAGGTGAAGGTGTTGTCGGTCGCCCGCCTGCTCGGCGAGGCGGTCAAGCGCATCCATCACGGCGATTCGATAAGCTCGCTCTTCATTTGATAGAGACACCCCGGTAGAACGCGCAAGAAAAGGGAAAAGGGAAGAACTCATGGATTTCTCCAAGGTCAGCGTCGAGGTCCGCAAGCAGTCCGGCAAGGGTGCCGCCCGCAAGGTGCGCGCCAGTGGCAAGGTGCCGGGGGTTCTCTACGGCCACAAGGGCGAGCCGGTCGCCGTGACCCTCGACGAAAGGGCGCTGCTGCAGTCGCTCGACAAGGAGCGGCGCCGCAACACGGTGTTCTCGCTGGTGGTCGCCGGTGACGGCGGCAAGAACGAGCAGGTCACCGCCATGATCCGCGACGCCCAGATCGATCCGCTGTCGCGCCGTCTGATGCACGTCGACTTCCTGCGCGTCGATCTCGACCATGAGGTTCACGTCACCGTGCCGCTGATCCTGACCGGCAAGGCGCTCGGGACTGTCAACGGCGGCAACCTGCACCAGAGCATGCACGCGATCCTGATCGCGGCGAAGCCGGCGGCGATCCCGACCAAGCTCGAGGTCGACGTGACCCCGCTCGACATCGGTATGGCGCTCCACGTCAGCGATCTGAAGCTGGCAGCCGGCGTGCGCGCGCTGCTGGATCCCAAGGAAGCGATCGCGTCGGTCGTCGCGCCCAAGGCCGAGAAGGTCGAGGCCGAGGTGGCACCGGTCGAGGGCGCAGTTCCCGCCGAGGGCGCGGCTGCAGCCGAAGGCGCTGCCGCTGCCGGCGACGCCGCCAAGGGTGCCGCTGGCGCCAAGGGCGCCGCCGCTCCCGCCAAGGGCGGAGCCGCCCCGGCAAAGAAGGAAGGAGAGAAGAAGGGCAAGTAGCCCCTCACTCCGCAACGTAGATGGTCAGCTGGTAGGGCCAACGCGCAATGTGGCTGGTGGTCGGGCTCGGGAATCCGGGTCGGGAGTACGCCGGCAACCGCCACAATGTCGGCTTCGACATCGTGGCGGAGCTGGCGGCGCGCGCGAAGGCGCCGCCGCTGCGCGAGAAGTTCGGCGCCGAGATCGGCGAGGCGACCATCCGGGGTGAACGCGTCCTTCTTTGTCGACCGATGGAATTCATGAACGTCAGCGGCCAGTCGGTCGCGCGCGTCGCCAAGTTCTGGAAGATCGCGCCGGAGGCGACGATCGTCGTGCACGACGATCTCGATCTCCCGTTCGGTCGGCTGAAGCTGGGCTCGGGCGGCGGGCACGGCGGCAACAACGGCGTCCGTTCGGTGATCGCTGATCTCGGCAGCGCCGACTTCCTGCGCGTCCGCTTCGGCATCGGGCGGCCGGCGCCGGGCGGCGATCCGGCCAACCACGTGCTGGCCGACTTCTCGCGCGCCGAACAGAAAGCGCTTCCCGATCTGCGCTCGATCGCGGCCGACGCCGTCGAGGAGATCATCGCGAGCGGCCTCATCACCGCGATGAACCGATTCAACACGAAAAAGAACGACGACAAGAACGACAAGAAGCCCGACAAGAACGACAAGAACGACAAGAAGCCCGTCCGCTCCGGAGACGCGCAGTGATGGTCACCGCGCGCCGATCCGATCGGACCAACTCCTTGCCCGCGTCCTCGACGCGGGACTCACGTCCATAGGGAGACCACATGGCAGAAGCAAAGAGACTCGGCTCCAGCCGAGACATGGCCGGCCGTAAACGCGAATACGAAACCATCTACATCCTGCGCCCCGATATCACCAACGAGGTGATCGGCCAGGTCAACACCAAGATCCGCGGCGTTGTCGAGACCGGCGGCGGCACGCTGCTCAAGGTCGAGAACTGGGGCAAGCGCAAGCTCGCCTACGAGGTGCAGAAGCAGCTGAAGGGGATCTACCTCTTCTTCGCCTACCTCGGCACCGCCGGCCTGGTCGAAGAGGTCGAGCGTAACCTGCGTCTGACCGACGCGGTCATCCGCTACTACTCGGTGAAGATCGCCGAGAACGTCGACCCGGCGACCCGCACCAGCGAGCTGACCGACGAGTCGTTCGCCAAGGCAGCGACGCCCGGACCCGACGAAGAGGAGATCGCCACCGGTCAGGCCAACATCCGCGCGGTGTTCGCCGACGACGAGGAAGGCGCGTTCGATTTCGAGGAGGCGGTCTTCGGGGCCGTCGACAATCCGATCCGAAGGGAGGACTAGGCCATGGCCATGGAACGCGAAGAACGAGGGGACCGCAACGGCCGTGGCGAGGATCGCGACGCGAAGAAGCGTCCGGTCGGCCGCCGCAAGATGTGCAAGTTCTGCGGCGACGAGACGATCAAGATCGACTACAAGGACGCCGGCTTGCTCAAGTACTTCATCACCGATCGCGGCAAGCTCGTACCCCGCCGCATCTCGGGCAACTGCGCCAAGCATCAGCGCGAGATCTCCACGGCGGTCAACCGCGCGCGGATGATCGCGATGATGCCCTTCGCGGTGACGGGGACCTAGGCCATGCAAGTCATCTTGAAGGAAGATCTCGACAACCTCGGCCAGTCGGGCGAGGTCGTGAGCGTCAAAGAGGGCTACGGGCGCAACTATCTGTTGCCGCGCGGACTGGCCGTGCTCGCCACCGCCGACGACGTCGCGCGCGTCGCGCATGAAAAGCGCGTGATCGCGGCCCGCACGGCGAAGCTGGCCAAAGAGACCCAGGCCGAGGCCGATCGATTGGGACAGGTCACCGTCTCGATCGCGCGCGCCGTCGGCGACGAAGACAAGCTGTTCGGCTCGGTCACGAGCCGCGACATCGCCGAGGCCCTAGCCGACCAGAAGGTGACCATCGACGCCAAGAAGATCCACCTCGACGAGCCGATCAAGACCCTCGGCATGACCGAGGTCTCGATCAAGCTCGGCCAAGGCGTCACCGCCAAGATCAAGGTCTGGGTCGTCAAGAAGGAGTAACGCCTGGGCGGCCGGCAACGGCCCCCCACGTCTACGCCACACCCCCTCGCCCCATCCTCACCTCGCCCCCGAAAAGGGGGGAGAGGTCGCCCCAGCCGAAGGCTGGGGCGGGTGAGGGGGCCCCGTTTCCACGCCTGAGCCCCCGGCGGATCGATCTCGAACAGCCGCAGACGGGAGCGCTCCCGGTTGACACCGTGCTCGGGATGATTCCCTTGGGACGAGGAGGCGAGCCGCATGGGCAACGTGTCGAGGACAGACAATCGGCGGGGGTCAGGAGAGTCTACGCCTGCTCTTTGGGACCCATTCCGGATGATGAACGTGCTGCTGCGCTGGGACCCGTTCGGGGGCGAGAGGAGGCACATGGCTTCCGGGGGCGAATTCACGCCGAGGCTCGACGTGAGGGAGACCAAGCTGGGGTACGTGGTCCTGGCGGACCTGCCGGGCGTCAAGGAAGAGGACCTGGGCGTATCCTTGACCGGCAACAAGATCACCATCTCCGGCAGCCGGGCGGAGGAGCAAAGCATCGAAGCTGGCCCGTACGTCGCCATCGAGCGGGCCCAGGGCGCCTTCGCCCGCACCGTCTCGCTCCCCGATGACGCCGATTCCGAGCGCCTCACCGCCGATCTCAAGGATGGCGTTTTGACTGTTCGAGTTCCCAAGCGCCCCGAGGCTCAGGAGAAGAAGATCCCGATCGGAAAGCGAAGCAGCGGCCACTCCAAGACCAAGTGACGAGAGATCTAGTTACCGCCCAATGTCGACGATGGTGTGCCTGTTCGGATCGTAGTCTTCAACCCTTCCGACGAGAGGCGACTTGGCCACCTCTTTGACGATTTCGTCGCGTCGGGCCGAAGTAGTTCCTGGCTGAAAGCCGACCCGATACCGAGACTCTCCGTCTCCATCGAAGGCCGAAGTGGTTTGAATGCCCGGCAGCGGGGAACAGCCGATCCCGGAAGGGGCAGGGTGCCCAAGAACTTCGCACCATACCCTCTCTCGCTGCGAAGTTGGCAAGCCCTCTTGGATGTGGATGATGATGTCCGGCGGTTTGGCAGTTTCGGCGCGGGCGAAAAGGATGGCGCCCAACAGCGGCACTGCGCACGTGACGCCAGCGAGGAGCCAGCCTTGGCGGTGGACCATTAGAGCCGCAGCCATGGATCCGAGCAGCGCACCCAAGAGCCAAAGAGTCGGCGCTGGAAAACTGAACGCGCCCAGCCATGGGCCCAGAATCAAGAACTCTACTGCCGTCCACACGGCGACGATGAAAATGGCCCCAACGCCGTGAGCGACGAACGTGGCGACGAGGTTCCAGCGACGTGTGAACCGAAGCAAGAGACGGACAACCCCGAACACCAGTGGCGTCGCAGCTGCCGACCAGATGACCATCGCTTGGAGGTCGCCCATTCCGAACCAGTTTTGCAAGGCAACGACCGTCAGTGCCCCGACCGTGGACACGACAACGAATACCGCGGCAGCTACGCCGGCAATCGCGAGTGGTTCCTTGCCTGTGAGACTCATGGTCGGTCCCAATAACGACCTGACGCGACTACCCGGCATCTTCGTTCCAGTGCTGCTGTCTTCGACGCCTTTCTTCGCGGAAGTTGGTGACCTCGAGACGGATACCGTCCGGGTCGTGGAAGAACGTGGCGAAATAGTCCGGGGCGTACTGCGGATACACCTCCGGGCCGCTGGCGTCGATTCCACAAGCTCTGAGCTCTTGCGCGACGACCGCGACATCCGAGGAGGTATCGACGCGGAGACAGAGATGGTGGAGCCCAGGCGACCGGGAGTTGTGTGCGCCCGAGTCAGGTGACGCGGGACGGAGAACGATCCCGAATTGTCGATTGTAGTAGTTGACGTGCCGCTCGTCGTGAAGCTCGAATTCATTCTTTCGGAAGCCCAAGATACCGACCAGGACTTGATCGTAGAAGCGCACCGATCGCTCCATCGACGACACGGCCAGGTAGATGTGGTCGATTCCGAGAACGTCGATCATCGTCTTGCGCAGGATTGCACATTCAATAGACAAGCTGCTCTCGAACATCGTAGCGAGCGCAGCGACCGCCAGCAAGCTGGCCTGGCGCTGCGCACCCCGTAGACTGGCCGCGTGCAGTTCGAAAAGCGACTACGCGATGGCGTTCGCCGCGGGGAGATCACCTGCAGCGTGCGCATATGGATGCGCCCGCACGTCAAGGTTGGCGGCCGCTATCGGATGGAGGAAGGCGAGATCGAGGTCGATTCGATCCTGCCGATCGAGCTGGCCGACATCACGCCCGACCTGGCCCGCGCGTCCGGGTTCAAGGGCGTCGTCGATCTGCTCAAGGTGGCCAAGCATGGCCGCGGCGAAAACGTCTACCTGATCAGGTTCCGCTATATGGCACCTTAGGGCAGCCTTCGCGATCGTGGAGCGAAGCTTGCGATCCCGGCATTTCAGCCCTATCCGTTCACCGGGACGGACATGACTCGACTGCTGTCAGTGAACGTCGGCCTTCCCCGCGACATCGAGTGGAAGGGGCGCACGGTGCACACCGGGATCTGGAAGGAGCCGGTGCCTGGCCGCTGTCGGGTCGGCCGGTTGAATCTGGCCGGAGACGGTCAAGGCGACCTGGCCGGGCACGGGGGCGAGCAGCGTGCCGTCTTCGTCTACCAGATTGAATCGTTTCGCTACTGGCAGGAGCAGCTGAAGAGGACCGACTTCGTGCTCGGGCAGTTCGGCGAGAACTTCACGATCGAAGGACTGCCCGACGATGCCGTGTGCATCGGCGACCGGTATCAGATCGGCAGCGCGCTCTTCGAGGTCACCCAACCTCGGGTGACCTGCTATCGGGTCGGCATCCGTATGAACGAGCCGCGAATGCCGGCTCTGCTGACCTCCAGCGGACGGACCGGGTTCTACCTGCGCGTGCTACAGGAAGGCGAGGTGGGCGCCGGCGACGACATCGCGAAGGTGGGAGAGGCCAAGGAGCGGATGACCGTCGCGGAGATCAACGCGCTCCTCTATTCGCCCCACCATGCGCGCGAGCAGTTGCAGCGCGCGTTGCGCATCGAGGCGCTGCCGCCCGGGTGGCGCTCGTCATTCGAGGCGCTGCTGCAAAGCCATACCGCGGCCGCGGGGAGTGGCAACGCGGGGCTCGCACCAGCCGCAGCTGCGCATCCGGTTGCACCCGGATTTCGCTCGCTCGCTGTCACCGCCATCGCGCACGAGTCGGCGGACGTCCTGTCGCTGACCCTGCAGAGTCCGGACGGACAGCCGCTGCCAGCGGCGCTGCCCGGGCAGTACGTGGTCCTGCGTTTGCAGCCGACCGCCGGCGGCCCGCCACTCTTTCGCAGCTACTCGCTTTCGGGCGCCGTCTCGACGGAGCGCTATCGCATCAGCGTGAAGATCGAGCCCCAGGGGGCCGGCGGAATGTACCTGCGCGAGCATCTACAGCTGGGGGATGGCCTCGACGTCAGCGCGCCGCGCGGAAGCTTCACGCTGCGGTCCGGAGAGCGCCCCGTGGTGCTGCTCAGCGCGGGCATCGGCGCGACCCCGGTTCTGGCGATGCTGCACGCGCTGGCGGCGACCGGATCGACACGGCAAGTCTGGTGGCTCCACGGCGCGCGCGATCGGCAGCATCATCCCTTCGCCGAGGAAGTACGTCGCCTCATGCCGGCGCTCGAGCACGGGCGCAGTCACGTCCGTTACAGCACGCCGGGCGCGGACGACAAGATGGGTGAGGATTTCGACGCCGCCGGCCACCTGTCGCCGTCGGTCTTCGAAGAGATCGGCGTCCCCCGCGAGGCGGAGGTCTACATCTGCGGGCCCACCCGCTTCATGTCGGAGATGAAACAGGCGCTCGCCACCTTCGGCGTGGCGCCAGAAGAGATTCGCGCCGAATCCTTTGGCGGAGGCGAGTCGATGACCCCGGGTGTCGTCGGCGCGGCGACGCGACCTCCCCACCGGCCAAAGGACGACGCCAACACCGGTCCGCTGGTATCGTTCGCGCGCAGTGGCATCGCCGCACGCTGGGGCGGTTCGGCCTACCAGAGCATCCTGGAGCTGGCGGAGGCGTGCGACGTCCCGGTCCGTTGGTCGTGCCGTGCCGGGGTTTGTCACAACTGCGAGAGCGGGTTGGTTTCGGGGGAGGTCGTTTACCGACCAGAGCCACTCGACAAGCCAGCCGCCGGCAACGTTCTGGTTTGCTGCTCACAACCGATGCGCGACGTCGTGATCGATCTGTGAGCTGCTCAGTGGACCCGGTAACTACCCTGCATCGGCGCGGGTGAATCACCCGGACACACCAGGCTCTCGAGATCGAGCTTGCGGCGGCCGATATCGTTGAAGGTACGTGTCAGTCGCGCGGTCCCCGGTCCTTTTCGATGTCCAATTCACGGAGCTTCCGCCGCAACGTTGAGCGATGAATCCCCAGCGCCTTCGCCGCCAGGCCCCGGCTTCCTCCATTCGCCGACAGGGCAGCCATGATGGCCCGTCGCTCGGATTCTCGGATTGTCAGCTCCACGATCGCTGGAGCGGGTGGTTGCCGGGCTTCGCGCTGGGAGCCATCGGGCGGCAACGCCAGGTGCTGTTCCTCGACCGTGCGCCCGGTCGCGCTCGAGCAGGCGACATCAATGACGTTTCGGAGCTGGCGAACGTTGCCGGGCCACGAATAGCCACAGAGCGCGGCGAGCGCCGCCGCGGAGAGCTCTTTGCCGCGCCCCCGGAGATAGTGCGCGGCGAGGAGGGGAATGTCCTCGCGACGCTCCGCCAAGGTCGGAAGGTCGATTCTGGAAACCCCGCAGACGAAAGTACAGGTCCTCGCGCAGCTCGCGCGCGGCGAGCATCGCCGCCGGCCCTCGGTTCGAGGCCGCGAGGAAACGCACCGACACCGACCGAACCGCCTCGGCGCCCACCGGACGAATCTCGCCGTCGTCGAGCACGCGCAGGAGCTTGGCTTGGTTGGCCAGGCTCAGGCACTCGAGCTCGTCGAGGAACAGAATGCCGCCGTCGGCCGTCCGCAGCAGGCCGATTCGATCGCGATCGGCGCCCGTGAAGCTGCCGCGCCGGTGCCCGAAGAACTCGCTGTCGAAGAGCTCCGGCGGCGTCACCGCGCAGTTGTGGGCGACGAAGGGCCGCCCGGTGCCTGCGAACGCGAGCCGCCCGATCGCGCGCGCCACCAGCTCCTTCCCCGTGCCGGTCTCGCCGGTGATGATCACGTTCGCGTCGCTGCGCGAGGCCAGCGTGACCAGGTGCCTGACCTGGAGAACCGCGGGGCTCTGGCCGACGATCTCGGGAACGCCGTCGTCCCCGGCAGCGGGCGGTCGCGAGAGCCGAAGCAGGGCGTTGCCGGCCGCGCTCTGCAGGACGGCGGGAGCGACCGGCTTGACCAGGTAGTTGACGGCGCCGCGCTGGATGGCCTCGACGATCCCGGCCGCCTGTTGCTCGACACTGACCACCATGACGGCGATCTCAGGCCAGCGCTCTTTTATGCGGCTCAAGAGCTCCAGGCCGGTCATGCCCGGCATCTGCAGATTGGTGATGACCAGCGCGGGCTTCGCCCGCTCGATGGCCAGCAGGGCCTCTACCCCGCTGCGCGCCACGCGCACATCTCCGTGGACCTGCTGCAGAGCCAGCGCCGCGTACTCGGCGGAAGCGGGCTCGTCGTCCACCACCAGGATGCTCGGGCCTGCCATCGGCGCGTCAGTTCTCGAGCACGGGCAAACGAACCGAGAACTGCGCCCCGCCACCGGCGACGGGCGTCGCGACCAGCGACCCGCCTTTGGCCTCGACCAGGCGGCGCGCCAGGAACAGACCAAATCCGTTCCCCGCGCACTTCGTCGTCGCTCCCAGTCGGAAGATCCGGTCGCGGATGTCCGCCGCAAACCCGGGTCCGTGGTCGCGAACCGCGAGGTTGAGCATCCCTTGCGCCTCATGAAGCTCGACGACGATCTCCCCATCGGCGTCCGAGGCCTCGGCGGCGTTCTCCATCAAGACCAGCAGGACCTCGCGCAGCAGGTGGGACGATACCGCTACCCCGCCCAGCCGGCTCGCGAAGCTCTTGATCCAACGGATGCCACCGTGGCGTGCCCCCACTTCGGCGGTGACATCGTCGACCATCCGTTGGATCTCGGCCGCGCTCGCGCGCGACGCCTCGACCTGCGCAGGTTCAGTCGCCGGTCTGAGCGTCGTTGCCGTGATCTCCTCCAGGCGGTCGATCGCCAACCGCAGCCCTCCGACGATTCGCTGGGTGCGATCATCGGTGGCTGGGTCGCCCTCCATCAGTTTCGTGAAGCCGCGCAAGCTATGAACGACATTCTTCAGACCATGAGCCAGCCGCGCGACGTTCTCGCCGACGTGCCCGAGGCGGCGTGCCTCATCGAGCTCGCCTTCGAGCACCGAGAGTCGGCCGGCGAGCTCGGCCGCGCGCGAGGCGGAGTTCCTGACCGTGTCGCTCCAGCGTTTGCTGGCGAGGAACGTGAGCATGCCAATGGTCGCAAGGAATCCGCTCTCGAACAGCAGGCGTTCCGAGAACAGGCTGCGCCCGGTTCCCACCTCGCAGGCCCACAGCGCCAGGGTCCCCATGGCGGTGACGCCTAAGACCCCGACGGGCGCGAACACCACCGCCGAAAACACCACCTCCAGGCAAAGGCCCGCAATGAACGGCGAGACCCCACCGCCGGTGAGAAATGCCAGCAGCGCCCAGCCTGCCATGCCCAGGCCGGACGACAGCAACCGGGCGAGCCGCGCCCAGACGGACAGGCGGGACAAGCTCATTGTCACGAGATTGAGAACCGCGAACATTCCGACGATTCCGAGCACCTCGTTGTTGATCGACAGCTCGCGCCTCTTCATCCACGCCGCGGCCGTCGCAACCACAATCGCGATGTATCGAAGCCAGGAGGCGCGGTCGAGCGGCAGCGCCGCCGACAGCGGCAGCGCCCCCGACAACGATCGCCGTCTCCAGGTGCCGCCCGACGTGCTGCCCGACTTGCTGCCGGATTTGGTCCGCTCGTCCATTCGCCTCGCCCGCCCGGAGAAGCGACGCCCACAAATTGGGAGTGCTCTCCTGCGATGACGCAAGGCAATGTCGATGCCACCCGCGAGCCGGGTCACGCTCGCGCAAGCGCCAGAGATCACTCGGGGTTATTTTCGCGATCCCGGCGACCCACCGGATCGAGCCTTCGAATTTCGTCCAGAGTCTCCGATTCTCGTTGGTCAAGCACTGGTCCGCCCGCTTGCCCCGAAAACCCCACCCAGGTTGATTTCAAAGTTTTGTGGGCGGGGCGCCCGTCCGTCCGGACGGCCACCGGTCGGATTCCGGACACCGGCGAGCGCCGCTGAGCGGGGCGTAGAGGAGCATCTATTCACTGGGTTTCTGGGACGTGAGGATTCAGATTCAACCCATGACCAGCACATCGAAGAACGTCAGGCTCGGCGCGGCCGGACCGGAGCTGTTCCCCTTCGCGCTTGGTTGCATGGGGATGGGAGTCGGCAACATGTACGGCGCCGGCGACGAACCGGAGGCGATCGCGACCATCCACGCGGCGCTCGAACGGGGCGTGAACCTCATCGACACCGGCGACTTTTATGCGATGGGGAAGAACGAGCTGCTGGTTGGACGGGCGCTTGCCGGTCATCGCCGCGATCGAACCATCCTCAGCGTGAAGTTCGGCGCCCTGCGCAGCCCCGACGGCGCGTTCCTGGGCGTCGACGCGCGGCCGGCGGCGACGAAGAGCTTCCTGGCGCACAGCCTCTCTCGTCTCGGCGTCGACTACATCGACATCTATCGTCCGGCACGCCTCGATCCGGCGGTCCCGATCGAAGAGACCGTGGGCGCCATCGCCGACATGGTCAAGGCCGGCTACGTCCGCTACATCGGTCTGTCGGAGATGGGCGCCGAGACCGTCCGCCGCGCATCCAAGGTTCACCCGATCTGTGACCTCCAGATCGAGTACTCGCTGATCAGCCGGGGCCCCGAGACGTCAATCTTCCCTGCCCTCGCGGAGCTTGGTGTCGCGACGACCGCCTACGGCGTGCTGTCGCGCGGTCTGCTAACCGGCAGCGAACCGACCGGAGCCGGCGATTTCCGGGCCCACCTTCCGCGCTTCACCGGCGACAACGCCGAGAAAAATCGCACGCTGGCGAGCGCGCTCGCGCGCCTGGCGGCCGACCGGGGGATCAAGCCCGCACAGCTCGCCATCGCCTGGGTGCGCGCGAAGGCTATCGCCCAGAACGTCACCATCGTCCCGACCGTCGGGGCTCGCACCCGCGCCCAGCTCGCCGACGCGCTCGCCGGGCTCGACGTGACCCTGACGCCGACCGAAGTCGCCACGCTCGAGGCCGCGGTGCCCGCCACCGCGGTCGCCGGCACGCGCTACGTCGCCCCGCAGATGGCGATGCTCGACAGCGAGAAGTAGCACCGCCCGCGCCGCTCGCGATCGACCAAGGTGACCGGCGCCAGCCCCTGAGGGACGTGCGCGTGCGCACACGCGCGCGCAGTTGATCAGAACGCCGATCGGTGAGCATGTTCGTCATCGATGCGAACGCCATCTCGTCCCCGGGCGCTCCGCTGGCTGCTGTGCAGCGCGGTCGTGATTCTCTCCTGCAGCTCGAAGGACGAATCGATGCCGGGAGGTAGCGGCGGCAGTCCGGCGAGCGGAACGGGCGGGAACATGGGGACCGGAGGCTCCCGCACCGACGGCGGGGCCGACCTGGCCGCCGGCGCCGGTGGTTCCGGTGCGGGCGGCGCGGCCGCGGGTGGCGCATCCGGCCGGGCAGACGCGGGTGGCACCGCGGCGGGTGGCGCGTCCGGCAGTGGGGGCGCGGGCGGCACCGCGATGGGTGGCGCGTCTGGCGGCGGCGGGGGCGCGGGCGGCACCGCGCGCTGCGCGGCACGAGCGCTGTCGCTCTCCGCCAACGGCACGGCGAGCCTCAGCGACGCGGCCCTGGCGCACGTCGAGGTCGACTTGCAAAACGATCTGCCGATCGGCAACGCCCAGCGCTCCATCGAATTCTGGGCCTTCATTCGGACCACCGACTGGGTCGGTGAGAAGAACGAGCTCTATTATTACGGCGCGGCCGGCTCGGCCGCTTCGTTCGGCCTCGACTTCGGCACCAATCCGATCACCGGGACCACCAACCACGCGACGCTGAACCCATTCACCGGCGGCGGGTTCAACGACGACAGCGCCATCGATCTGGGAATCAATTCGTCGACGGATCAGTGGGTCCACATCGCGATGACCTGGAACGGGACGGTGCTGGTCACGTACGTGAACGGCGTCCCCAAGATAACCACGCCGGGAAGCGCCGGGATCACGGCGCTCGCCACCGCCCGCTCGGTCCTCAACTTCGGCTGCAATCCGACCAACAACAGCTGCTTCGGCGGCCTGTTCGCCGAGCTCAGGGTCTGGAATGTCGCCCGCACCGCCGCCCAGATCCTGGCCAGCTACAACAAGCCGCTGGTGGGCAACGAGGCCGGGCTCGTCGGCTACTGGAAGCTGGACGACGCCCCCGGCGCCACCACCGCCGCCGACGCCGTCACCACCACCGGCCACACCGCCCATGCCGGCACGCTCAAGGCCGACACCGCAGCCCACACCCCGACCTTCGTCCCGCCCCCCACGCCGTTGCCCCTCGTCTGCCCCTGAAGACGGATCGCCCGGCAGATCTGGTTCGGTCCGATTGTTGCTATGTGAGTTGCCGGGCTTGCGTGGCGCTGAAACAGGTCAGGCAGTGAAACCGGGTCTGCCTACGCCTGTCCGGACGGTGGCTCGTTCGATGGCGGCGCGCCCGATCTGTCGTCGGATTCGTCGGGCAACTGACGGCGCAGGACGACCGCGATCGCGACGTGGATCCCGCGATCGTGTCGCGGCCCTGCGCCGGTCTGACGCTGCCTCGCCGGGCCGCCGGCGGCGAATCGTCGACAGACCGCCACGAAGTCTGGTAAATCCTTCGGCCATGAGCACCGGGAAGAAGCTATTCGTCGAAGACCTGAACACGGCCGGCAAGCGCGTCATCGTGCGCGTCGACTTCAACGTCCCCCTCAAGGACGGCAAGGTGGAGAGCGACAAGCGCATCAAGGAGTCGCTGCCGACCATCGCGTACCTGCGCAAGAACGGCGCGAAGGTGATCCTGATGTCCCACCTCGGGCGTCCCGACGGAAAGCGCACCCCGGACATGAGCCTGCGCCCGGTGGCCGATGCGCTGGCGGGCCTGCTGGGCGCGCCGGTCGCCTTCGCCGATGACTGCGTCGGCCCGGCGGCCGAACAGGCGGTGGCGGCGCTGTCGCCCGGCGGCGTGCTGCTGCTGGAAAACCTGCGATTCCATGCCGAGGAGGAGGAGAACGATCCGGCATTCGCCAAGCAACTGGCGGCGCTGGCCGACGTCTACGTGAACGACGCGTTCGGCAGCGCCCACCGCGCGCACGCCTCGACGGAAGGGATCACGCGCTTCGTGCCGCAGGCGGCGTCCGGCTATCTGATGAAGAAGGAGCTCGACTACCTGGGCGAGGCGCTCGCCAACCCGAAGCGGCCGTTCGTCGCCGTGCTCGGTGGGTCAAAGGTGTCGAGCAAGATCGACGTCATCAAGAGCCTGCTTCCGCGCGTCGACAAGCTGCTGATCGGCGGCGGCATGACCTACACCTTCCTCAAGGCGCAGGGGCTGGAGGTGGGCAAGTCGATCGTCGAGAACGACAAGCTCGATCTGGCCCGCAGCCTGATGGCCGAGGCCGGCAGCAAGCTGGAGCTGGGAAGCGACTACGTGGTCACCGACAAGCTCGACTTCAAGGGCCGCACCGTGGGCGCGCTCAAGACCGTCACCAAGGATGCCATCCCCGCCGACTGGGAGGCGGTCGATGTCGGCCCCGCAACCGTCGCCTCGTTCACCCAGACGCTGCTGGGCGCCAAGACCATCATCTGGAACGGCCCGGTCGGCGTTTTCGAGATCGACGCCACCGCCAAGGGGACGATGGCCATCGCCGAGGCGCTGGCCAAGGCGACCGCCGGCGGCGCCACCACCATCATCGGCGGCGGTGACTCCGCGTCAGCGGTGAAGAAGGCCGGCGTCGCCAGCAAGGTCTCCCACGTGTCGACCGGCGGGGGCGCCTCGCTGGAGTTCCTCGAGGGCAAGGTGCTGCCTGGCGTCGCCGCGCTGACCGATCGGTAGCGCTGCGCGGTCGCCTTGTTGTGTCGTGATGGCGGAACGGCGCGCGTTTTCAGTCGCGATCTTCTGCCGGCACGGCGGCGAGATCCTGCTCGTGCGTCACAAACGCCTCGATCTGTGGCTGCCGATCGGAGGCGAGATCGAGGCGGGCGAGACCCCGCTCGAGGCCGCCCGGCGCGAGCTGCGTGAGGAGACCGGCCTCGACGGAATCTTTCCAGCGGACTTGCCCGCGGTCTTCCCACAGGGATTGGGCGTCGACGGCACGCCGCCCGGGCTGATCGGCTATGAGGAGCACCCGGCCGGCAGCAAGGGCCTGCACATGAATTTCGCGTTCGTGGCCGACGTCCCCACCCGCGATCTCGCGGCCTGCGACGAATACACGGCCGTTCGCTGGGTGAGCGATCCGGTCCCGGTCGAGTGCCCGCTGAACGTCCGCCAGCTGGTGCGCCTGGCGCTGACAGCGTGACCATCAACGTCTCGCGGGCAACACCCCGTTCGACATCGACCGTTCGTTTCACCTGCCCGATGTGATCAGCGCCATGCACTCGGACGTTCGGTCGGCGCCCATGGCGGTATACGGGGTCCGGCCCCCCTCGTACAGGCAGCAGCCGTCGCCGCCGGTGGTGGCGTCGGTTGCGTAGAGCAGGCAGCACTGGGCACCGCTGCTCACGCTGCAGGTCATGTTGGTGTTACAGCTGTTCACGCCGCCCATGTGGTAACAGCATCCGTCGGTGGGTCCGCTGATCTGCGAGGAGTTGTATTCGAGGAGGCACACCCCAACGACACCATCGACGGCACCATCCTGGGCGCTGGAAGACATCTGGGACGAGCAGGAGACGCCGGCCAAGACCGCGAAGACCGCCAGGACCGCCAGCGCCAGCGGCGCGGCGAGCCGACCAGCGAACGGTTTGTGCGGTACGACCATCGGAGCTCTTCGGCTTTTCGCAATCACCTAGTCACTATGCGCCGACCGGCGACGGGCAACATCTGGATTCGAGCTGGAAAATCAATCTGGGACAGGAATAGTCGAGGTGCGATGCTGAGTCGCGATGTCGCGCATCGAGCTCGCCAACTTCAATTTGAATCTTCTCCTCGCGCTCGACGGGCTCCTCGGTGCGCGCAGCGTGACCGTCGCCGCGCGGCGCGTCCGCGTGACCCCGTCGGCGATGAGTCATTCGCTGGCCGAGCTGCGATCGCTGCTCGGCGATCCGCTGCTGGTGCGCTCCGGGCGGGCGATGGTTCTCACGCCACGCGCCGAGGCACTGGTCGGTCCACTCCACAAGCTGCTCGCCGACACCGAACGTTTGCTGCGAGGAGGGAACACGTTCGATCCGCGTACCGCCGAGCGCCACTTCGTGATCGCCGCGCCGGACTTTCTGGCGACGCTGCTCCTGCCGCCGTTGCTGGCGGCCGCGGCCCGAGACGCGCCCGGCTTGTCGCTGGAGTTTGTGCCCAGCGCGCGGCGCGGAAACGCCTGGCTGCTGGAGACCGGCGAGGTCGATATCGCGCTGGGGGCGATCGTCGACCACACGCCGAGCATTCGCCGCGCCGATCTATGTACCGAGGGTTTCGCGTGCGCCGCGCGCAAGGGGCATCCGGTGATCGACGGCTCGCTGGATCTCCGCACCTACGTGAAGACCCCGCATCTGGTCATCACGCTGGGCGACGATGACGGACCCACCTGGATCGACCAGGCGCTGGCCAAGCTGGGCCAGAAACGCCGCGTGGTCGCGCGGACGCGTTACTTCATGAGCGCGCCGCTGGTCATCGCTCGCTCCGACCTCCTTCTGACCGGGCCCAGCATGCTGATCGGATACTTCGCCCAGCTGGTGCCGATCCAGGTTCTGCGGCCGCCGATCGAGCTGCCGACCTATCCCGAGGAGGCGTATTGGCATGAACGCTTCGACGACGACCCGGCTCACCGCTGGCTGCGCACCCTCGTGAAGACCAGCGCGCGGGACCTGGGTCTCCCGATTCGTCCCAGCAAGCGCAGCTGGTGAGCCGGAGTGAATGTTGCTCAACAGCCGTTGAGAACTGGCCATCCCCGCCGCGCGCGATCGCGGCGTAGCCTCTTCTGGTCAGCCAACGATCACAAACCGGAGGAGACAGCATGACGCCGACCACGCAGACCGCACCGCCGACACCGGCCTTCGATGCCGCCACATACAAGGAGACGACTCGGTCTCAATGGGAGACCGCCGCCGAAGCCTGGCACCGGTGGGGCCCGACGTTGCGGAGCTGGCTGGGACCCAGCACCGAACACATGTTGGACATGGCGGCCGTCGGGCTTGGCTGCCGCGTGCT
The DNA here is from genome assembly GCA_963778795.1 of uncultured Pseudomonadota bacterium. Taxonomy (GTDB): domain Bacteria; phylum Myxococcota_A; class Polyangia; order Fen-1088; family Fen-1088; genus DASRQZ01. Next base: position 525,531 of record CAVZVU010000003.1, read on the forward strand.
GGACGTGGCCGCTGGCGCGGGCGATCAGACGTTACAGACCGCGGCGCGCGTGGGGGCGGGGGGGACGGTGCTCGCAACGGACATCTCTCCGGCCATCCTGGCTTTCGCGGCCGCGGAAGCCAGGCGCGCCGGGCACGCTCACGTCGAGACGCGCGTCATGGACGGTGAACACCTCGAGCTGGGCGACGCGTCCTTTGATGCCGTGATCTCGCGCGTGGGATTGATCTACTTTCCCGATCAGGAAAGAGCGCTCGCGGAGATGCGCCGCGTGCTGGTTCCGGGTGGTCGGGTGGCGGCCATCGTCTACGCGACCGCCGAACAGAATCGATTCTTTAGCCTTCCGGTCTCGATTGTCCGTCGGCACGCCAAGCTCGGACCACCGATGCCAGGCCAACCTGGTCCCTTCAGTCTGGGCGGACCCGGCGCCATCGAGGCGGCCTTCACGCGCGCCGGCTTCGAAAACGTCAGGGCAGAGCGCATCGCCGCGCCGCTGCGGATGGAATCTGCCGCCGATTGTCTACGCTTCGAGCGGGAGTCTTTCGGCGCGCTTCACCAGATGCTGTCGTCCCTCGACGAGGCCGGTCGCGACGCGGCCTGGACCGAGGTCGGCAACGCCCTTCGCGAATTCGAGCACCCCGGCCAGGGCTTCGTCGGTCCGTGCGAGCTGGTAGTCGCCGTCGGCACCAAGTGAGACCCTTCCGTGAAGAAAGGGCCACCCGGAGCGCCGTCTCTCCCTGAATACCCCACCCAGGTTGATTTTGGATGGTTGTTGGCTGAGCGCCCGTCCGTCCGGACGGCCACCGTCCGGATCCCGGACGGCAAGCAACGAGAAATCAACTCGTTAGCTACGCTGGCCGGTCTGCCTTAGCCGCCACAATTCATGCCAAGTGCGGCGCTTGCGCCGGCTGGAAAATCAACCTGGGAGCGCGACCGGGGGGCGTTGCCTCCCGCGGCGACGTGCTTCAGCATCGGGGTGTGGGTTTGCGCGTAGCGCGTCTGCTGGGGGCCGTCCGCCGAAAGCGGCGTGAACCTTGAAACCAAGCCGCTCCACTTTTTTCTCCGTCCGCGGCTTGCGCTACCACGTGCGCGAATGGGGCGACCCCTCCGCGCCGAAGCTGTTCCTGTTGCACGGCTGGATGGATGTCTCGGCGTCCTTCCAGTTCACGGTGGACGAGCTGCAACGAGAATGGTTTGTCATCGCCCCGGACTGGCGCGGCTTCGGCCTGTCGGAATGGACGAACCAGGGCTACTGGTTCCCCGACTACCTCGCCGATCTCGATGCGATCCTGCAACGCCACTCCCGCGACGAACCGGCGCGCATCGTGGGCCACAGCATGGGCGGCAACGTCGCCAATCTCTATGCGGGCATCCGACCAGAGCGGGTACACAGGCTGGTTCTTGCCGAGGGCTTCGGTCTGCCGCCGACCGAGCCCGCAGAGGCGCCGGAGCGATACGGTCGGTGGCTTGCCGAAACCCGTGAGCCACCGGTCCTGAAGGCCTACAAGACCTTCGAAGAGGTCGCCGCCCGCTTGAAGAAGAACAATCCGCAGCTCAGCGACGAACGCGCGCGCTACCTCGCGCCCTGCTGGGCGGAAGAGAAACCCGACGGCAGCATTCGCCTGCGCGCCGATCCCAGTCACAAGATGGTCAATCCCGTGCTCTACCGGATCGAGGAGGCAATGGCCTGTTGGAGGCGAATCGTCGCACCGCTGCTCTGGTTGTGGAGCGACTCCGAATGGATGACGAGACTCATGGGGGGCAACAAGGCGCTGCTCGACAGCTATCGCGCCTGCTTTCGTTCGCTCAGCGAAGAAACCATCGCCGGTGCCAGCCACATGATGCACCACGATCAACCGGCGGCCTTCGCGCGGTCGATCGAGGCGTTCATGACCCGTCCGTGAGGGAAGGGAGCGCCCGGGCGCGTTCTCGTCACCCGCCACCGCCGCCGCAGCGGCGGCCTTCCATGAGATACTTCGCCTTTCGTCAGGGGGAGTCATGGAGGGCTTTGTGGAAGGGAATGTCCATTCGTTCGAGGCCGGACAGCGGCGCATCTTGGAGCGGGCCGCCGGGGGCGCACCCCTGCGCGATCTCCTCGAGGACATCACCACCCTCATCGAGCGCCAGCGCCCGGGTCACATGAGGTGCTCGCTGTTGCTCGTCGACCGCGAGCACGCCTGCGTTCGTCACGGCGCCGCGCCCAGCTTGCCCGCCGAGTTCGTCCACCGGATCGACGGGTCGCGGATCGGCCCGCAGGCCGGGTCTTGCGGCACCGCCGCGTACCTCGGCCAGCGCGTCATCGTCGAAGACATCGCGACCCACATCATGAAGAGTCACCAGGGTGGCATCTCCGTGCGCAGCACCGCCGGCGTCGGCACGACGTTCACGCTCTACTTCCCGGCCGCCTGACCCATGAAACCGAACATTCGCATGGCCGAGGTGGACGATGCCGGCGAGATCGCCGCCATCTACCGGCCGTACGTCACTGACGCGGTGACGTCGTTCGAGGTCGAGGCACCGAGCGCAGCCGAGATGGCGAAGCGGATCGAGTCGACGCTCACCTTCGCCCCCTGGCTGGTCTGCACGGGCGACGGCGGCGAGCCGATCGGCTACGCGTACGCATCGCGACACCGGGAGCGCGCGGCGTACCAATGGTCGGTCGACGTGACGGTGTATATCCGCACCGAACACCACCGCCGAGGTGTGGGTCGGGCGCTGTACTCTTGTCTGTTCCCGCTGCTGCGATTGCAAGGCTTCTACACCGCCCACGCCGGCGTCACCTTGCCGAACCCAGCCAGCGTCGGTCTCCACGAAGCGCTCGGCTTCCGACCAGTGGGCGTCTACCCAGCCGTCGGTTGGAAATTCGGCGGTTGGCGCGATGTCGGCTGGTGGCAGCTTCCGTTGCAGGAACGGCCGCCAGCGCCCGCCCCCCCGTTGTCGCTCGCCGCGGCTCAGGCCCTCCCCGCCTGGGCGCCGGCGTTCGGATCACGCCCGTGAGCAACCAGGGCTCGGCCGGCATCAGCACTGGCCACTAGCAGCGGCCGACTTGCCGTTGTCATGCGGCAGGGGTTGCGCAGCCGGCAATCGAGCCATAGACCTCAGAGCACGATGGCGACCGAAGCGAAGTGTCCCGTCAACCACACCGCGGGCGGCGGTACGTCGAACCGCGACTGGTGGCCGAACCAGCTGCGGCTGGACCTCCTTCACCAGCATTCCTCCAAGTCCAATCCGATGGGCAAGGACTTCGACTACCGACGAGGAGTTCAAGCGCCTCGACCTGGCGGCGCGTGAAGAAGGACCTCACGGCGCTGATGACCGACTCGCAGGACTGGTGGCCGGCGGACTTCGGTCACTACGGGGGCTTGTTCATTCGCATGGCGTGGCACAGCGCCGGCACGTACCGCACCGGGGACGGCCGGGGCGGCGGCGGCCGGGGCCAACAGCGCTTCGCGCCGCTCAGCAGCTGGCCGGACAACGTCAGCCTGGACAAGGCGCGTCGGCTGCTCTGGCCGATCAAGCAGAAGTACGGCAAGCAGATCTCCTGGGCCGACCTGATCATCCTCACCGGCAACGTCGCGCTGGAGTCGATGGGCTTCAAGACCTTCGGCTTCGGCGGCGGTCGCCCCGATGTCTGGGAACCGGACCAGGACGTCTACTGGGGCGCCGAGAAGACCTGGCTCGAGGACAAGCGCTACTCCGGCGACCGCGACCTCGAGAATCCCCTCGCTGCCGTGCAGATGGGCCTGATCTACGTCAATCCGGAGGGCCCGAACGGCAAGCCGGATCCGGTCGCCGCGGCCCGGGACATCCGAGAGACCTTCGCCCGCATGGCGATGAACGACGAGGAGACGGTCGCGTTGATCGCCGGCGGCCACACCTTCGGCAAGACCCACGGCGCCGGCGATGCGAAGCTCGTGGGGCCCGACCCCGAGGCGGCCGGCATCGAGCAGCAGGGCCTCGGCTGGAAGAGCAGCTTCGGCACCGGCAAGGGCGGTGACGCGATCACCAGCGGCCTGGAGGTCACCTGGACCCAGACGCCGACGAGGTGGAGCAACCACTTCTTCGAGAACCTGTTCAAGCACGAATGGGAGCTGAGCAAGAGCCCCGCCGGCGCGCACCAGTGGGTCGCCAAGGGCGCCGCAGCGACGATCCCGGACGCGCACGACCCGTCGAAGAAGCGCGTGCCGACCATGCTGACCACCGACCTGTCGCTGCGCTTCGACCCGGCCTACGAGAAGATCTCGCGCCGCTTCCTGGAGCATCCGGAGGAGCTCGCGGACGCCTTCGCCCGCGCGTGGTTCAAGCTGACCCACCGCGACATGGGCCCGCGCGCGCGCTATCTCGGCCCGGAGGTTCCCGCCGAAGAGCTCATCTGGCAGGACCCGATTCCCGCGGTCGACCACCCGCTTGATCGACGAGCACGGACATCGTCGCGCTCAAGGGCAAGCTGCTGGCCTCGGGCCTCTCGGTCTCGGAGCTGGTCTCGACCGCCTGGGCGTCGGCGTCCACCTTCCGTGGCTCCGACAAGCGCGGCGGCGCGAACGGCGCCCGCATTCGCCTGGCGCCGCAGAAGGACTGGGAGGTCAACCAGCCGGCGCAGCTCGCGAAGGTGCTGAAGACGCTCGAGGGCATCCAGGGCGAGTTCAACGGCGCGCAGTCCGGGGGCAAGAAGGTCTCGCTCGCCGATCTGATCGTGCTCGGCGGCTGCGCGGGCGTCGAGCAGGCGGCGAAGAACGCCGGTCACGACGGTGACGGTGCCCTTCACGCCGGGCCGCATGGACGCCTCGCAGGCGCAGACCGACGTCGCGTCCTTCGCCGTGCTCGAACCGATCGCGGACGGCTTCCGCAACTACCTCAAGGGCAAGCTCAGCGTGTCCGCCGAGGAGCTGCTGGTCGACAAGGCGCAGCTGCTGACGCTGACCGCGCCCGAGATGACGGTGCTCGTCGGCGGCCTGCGCGTGCTCGGTGCCAATGCCGGACAGCTCCAAACACGGCGTCTTCACGAAGAAGCCGGAGACGCTGACCAACGACTTCTTCGTGAACCTGCTCGACATGGGCACGGAGTGGAAGGCGCTCTCGGACGCCAAGGACGTGTTCGAAGGGCGCGATCGCAAGACGGGTGCGCTGAAGTGGACCGGCACCCGCGTCGATCTCGTCTTCGGCTCGAACTCTCAGCTCCGCGCGCTGGCGGAGGTCTATGGAAGCTCGGACGCGCAGGAGAAGTTCGTCCAGGACTTCGTGGCGGCGTGGAACAAGGTGATGAACCTCGATCGCTTCGACGTCGCGTGATCGCCGTCAGAGGCTCGGCAGGCTCTTGAGGATCCTGGGTCAGGAGGCGCGGCTCGCCTTCCATATGACCACGTCGATCCGTCGGGCAAAGTGCAGAAGTCTTGGTCGACCGACCAATGACAGACCGTGGCTCGAGAGGTACGTGTTCTGCGAGATCTCGGCTTCTGCAGCTTGCAGCGGCCAGGGAACGTGGTGCACGTCGCTCCGCCAGATCGCTCCGTCTGGCGACTGAGCGTACAGGCAGTATCGCTCCGTGAGCCAGTGCTCGAGAGTGCCCGGTTCGCTCTCGCACGGTGCCGACGTTGGCCGATAGCTGACCTCGAGCAAGGGCCCCTTCTCTTTCCGGCGCGACGAGTAATGGACCACATCACCGTCGGTCCGAATGCCAATCCGCGCCTGAAAGTAGGGCAGGTGAAAGTACCGCCTGGCTGCCCAGACCGTCAACGGGTTGGTCGCGTCCAAGCTCAAGAACCAGACACCTGGCTTTCCCTGGTGCTCGACGTAAAGACGAACATTCAACTCAGGAAAGGCCGAGATCCAGGGTAGATCCGGCAGCGGGCGCCGCATCACGCCCGCCATTCGAAAGGGAACCAAACCGACCCACGACGTGCCGTCGAACTCTTGCACCTTCAACGGCGCCGGCACGAGGGGCTGCACGAGGGCCGCATCCATCGGCCAGTGCGCGAATAGTAGGTCGAGCCAACTCTGCCGCCAGACCCAGGGCGAGCGCGGAAGCTCCCATGGCCGATGGTCGAGTCGTTCAAGGGATGGGTGCGACATTCTCTAAGCTGCCAGACGATACTGCCGTTCATCGGCGGGCGCGAGAGGGAGCAAAGCGATCGAGGTGTCCGTCCGGCGGCAACGATGGAAGGTGCTTTAGGCTCACAGGGGAGTGCCCGCAACGATGGGTTAGCCGGGCCGTGAGACCGTCTCCATACATGATCCCGTGGGCCCGCAAGAGATGGTCTCCAGTCCCTGCGTGAGAACAACGGATCGAAGTCTCGGTCCGAAGATGTCGGCAAAGTTCACCTGAAGCGCCCGAGGATTGTTGAGAGAAGTCCTGCTGCCGTCCGCGCGGTTGACGCTGAGTGGAAAGCGAACCAGCAAGGCAAGAGCGATCGCATCTTGCTTGGCTAACGCCGCACGGAGATCCTGATCAAACCTCTCGAAGGTACGCCGGTCAATTGAGCCAACATCTGCGAGGTCACACTGCTTGCCGAGGCGCGCACCCTCGGCGAAGACTGGTGTTGCTAAGAGCACTAGCAGCAGAGAGAGGATCTTCGCGACTCTGCACATTTGTTTCCCGTCCAGCTAACGCGATGGCGTTAGGCCAGACCGCGCGCATCGACCGAGCTCGGTCGACCGGGACGATGAGATGCGACCGGCAGCCGTCCGCTCGACTGCCATTTTAGGCAGCGCCGCGGTTGAGCGGCCGGACCGAGATCAAATCCTCGTCCATGACCGCCCGCACATCACTGACCCGAAGGGTCACGAGGGCCTGCGTCCGCCCCGAGGCAGTCACGAACTCCACCTCGAGACCATCGGGTTCATACGTTTCGACGACCGCACCTAGATCGCCCTTCCGAAGGCCGTTCTCCGGTACGTCACGATCAAGAACCACAGTGTCGAGTTGCTTGAACCTCATCACCTCACCCTGGGAACGCGGTCACGAACCGCGGAACATCTTCGCTAACCAAAATGACCCAAACGGTCACCACCTCAGCACGGCGGCCGGTTGGTCCTTGAAGGCTACCACGGACCTCGTACTTTCGACCGAAGTCGCTAGCTTGGCCCTCCACAGCGGCGCCGGTCCGGCCCAACTCGAGCAGAGACAGGTATTGGACCGGCGTCCGAGCGTTTCCGCCCCGACCGGCACGATTGACCCAGTTGTCGCCGGAGTTCTCCTTCCCTTTGGCTGAAGGACATCGCCGCGCGCGACGGATCCGCGACGTGGGCGCCTGGAACGACGAGTCCACTGCCTCAGATTCTGACGGCCTCTCAGGTTCTGGGCGCGAACGCGCGACCTTCTTGACTTGTACCCAGAACGGCACGGAAGCTGCTCTTGCTACAGCGAGAAGGGTTTTCCCCTATATTCTCGAGGAGAGGCGAACAGATGCGATGTCGGCAAGTCAACGCAGGCGGTCTTTGGGCCATCATGGGAGCGCTCGTACTGGCATCCTCCTGCAACTCGCTCTCACTGGAGAACCGTTGCGTCTACAACGGCAGCAGCCACGCCCAGGGCGAGAGCTTCCCGTCCGCCGACGGGTGCAACACCTGCTCGTGCTCGGGGTCGGGCGTCGCCTGCACGTTGCGTGCGTGCTTACCTGACGCGGGCACTTCAGATGCCCCGACAGGGTGTGCCATTGGCACCCGCTTCTACGCCATCGGAGCCCGCTACAACGACGGTTGCAATGACTGCGTTTGTACGACGAACGGCGTCTCGTGCACGACGCGCGCCTGCATCGACGCAGGCCCCGTCGACATGGGCCAGGCCGATGCACCCGCCACCTGTCAAGTCGGCGAGCACGCCTATGCCACCGGCGTGTTCTTTCCGTCGGACGACGGCTGCAATATGTGCTCGTGCCAGCCGTCGACCGGGCCCTCGTGCACCGCGCGAGCCTGCCCTCCTGGCAGCCCTGAGGGACTCGGCTGCTCCTTCCCCCACACCTATCGCTTTCGCGACGACGGTGGCGATCGCGCCTTCGCCGATTCGTCGACGCTCGGCCCGCCTCACACGCATACGCTGGCGCGCGACCATTTCGTGAATGCGGCCCCCAACCAGTGCAGCCGCGATGTCGTCTGCGTGGATCCGACCCTGGTGGACGTGGTCGAGATCCTTCAGGCGCTCGCGCACCCCGACGTCGTCGCCGCGTTGGCCCAGACCACGCGACCGTTCTACGGGAACGACACCCGACCTGTGGACGGAACGGTCTTCATGTTCGACCGCGACGACGGGCGCGGCTTTACCGTGGGCTCCGGCGAAGTGCCCGCCGGCCTGAGCACACTGGTCGACCTGTTGCACCGCCTCGACCAGCAGACCGCGGCAACGCCCGCGTGCGCGGGGCTGTAGCGCTCGCAAGGGGTGGATTGCCGGGGAGCGCAGCCTGCGGTGCAAATCTCGCTTCGGCAGCGATCGCAATTACGTCACGGCGTCCAGCCACTCCTTCACCCGGTGAGTGCACACACCGGCGAGGCACTCTCTGGCAAAGGGATGCAAGGAGCCTGGAGTCACCGACAACGCTGGGCGGCTCCTCGGCCCGGTCAGCCTGAGCAGGACCGGAAGATCGATCGTGTCTGGGTAACCGGGAATCCGATTCGCGACTCGAGCCTGCATGGGAGGAATCCGGTTCTGTTCGGGATCGTCCCACGCATTCCAGATGACCACCGAATCTTCCTCGGAAACCTCGACCCACAGACCCCAGCCAGACTGCCCGGGCGCATCGAGCAGTTGGACCGACAAGGTGCACCGGACGAAGTACCGATCGGCGCCACCGTTCTCGCCCCGCAAGGCACAGATGTCGTTGGTCTCCATCACGCGGTCCTTCTTCTGTTCGGCTGACATCGCAAAGATGACATCCGGACGGGAGAACGAGGGTTCGAGCAGCTCGTGCTCGTCGCCGCAAATGGAACACTTCATGGCCGCGCGTCCGTCTGGGTAACGACCACGTGTTCATCGGCAGCGTGCAAGCGCCGTCCGCTGCAACACGCGATTGGACAGCTCCTTCCCTGCCAAAGGGGACTCATCGCGGACACCCTCCGTGTCGAGGGCCAACCAATCGCCACCCGTGAGGCGCCAGGCGCACCGTTCCGTCAACGTCTGGTCCGCAGCCGGCGGTTCTGCCTGCCGAGCTCCCGTCGGACAGTGTCTCGTTGGCGCCGTAGTATCCCTTGAAGGTCATCGTCCTTTCGTCGATAGCTGTCAGGGTGACTTCAAGAAACGGCACCGCGAGGGACTTGGGTCGAGGCCGCGTATCCGCTCCGACGTAGCCGCCCGGACAGCGATCACCGCGCTTCAGGAGTTCAATTTCTTTCTCACCGTCCATGGCAACCATTTGCAGAACGAGGTCGCCGTTCTTCGAGCGGAACGTCTCGCAGGCGCTCGCACCCTCGCTCGAAGAACCTAAGGCCGTCGCCAGCAGAGCGCAGCGATCGCGCGCGATCGCCTTTAAGAGTACCGGCCCAAGCGCTTTCGGGCCGGTCGCTGGGAGGAACTCTGCCCGAAGCGGTGACGCTGCAGCGATGAAGACGATTGCAGCCGCGGCGAAGCGAAGTCTGTGGTCTAAGCGCATGCGTTGTCTCCGAACATCAGCGCGAGCACCGTCCTGACCATCATCGAGATCCGCCGGTGCCACCGGCTGCATTCGAAGTGGAAGAGCTCCCATCGACTGGATCTCGGCGGTAGTAGCAGAAGCCTCGGTCTGGGATCTCTCGAACCACAAAACCGCGCCGCTCGAGCAGCGGGCGCAACCTGGGATTCGGGCGGGCACAGTTTGTCGCAAAGACGAGCCACTCGATCTCCTTGGCGGCGTGTCGGCGAGCCAGCCGGAGGATGACCGAGATCAGGGTTGGAAGAACGCCTTCGCCGCCGCCGTCGACGTGAGCCAATTCAGCACGGAAGAGGCCGTCGGTCACTGCCAGCGAAACGAGTACCTCCGCAGTCCCGACTCGCGCGACCATGGGACGACCATTCATCACTTCCGCCTCGAGCTCCGGACCCAGTGCGCCGGGAAGGTCGTCCGGGCGGAAGCCTTCGATCAGAAGTTCGTCGGGCCCCGCCATCGCTCGTCAGTCCCGCTCAACGATACTGTCGTTCAGGCGAGGCGCGCAAGCGCCCCGTCCGTCTCAAGGGACTGGCGAAACGTTCCGTACGTAGCGCGCGATCCTTTCGTCGTGCAGGTATCCGACCGCGCACCAGAACGACACTGCCCAGGCATGGTCCTTCTCGACAAGAGCGATGATGCGCCGGACGCCCCATCGAGCGAACACGTCATGCGCCGCAGCGACGAGCTGTCGCGCGATTCCCCGCCGCCGGAACTCCGGATGAACCGCTAGCCGGTAGATGTGGCCGCGCCAGCCATCGAAAGCTGCGATGATTGAGCCCACCGCGATTCCATCGACTTCTGCGACGAAGCAAGCGATGCCATCCCTGCTGAGCGCGCGTTCAAGATCCTCCATCGTGTCGGTAGGACTGGGCGTGGCGTCGGCCGCCTTCCACAGAGCAAGGAGCATCGCGCCTTCGTCTGGCCCCACTCGCCGAATCGTCATCCCGCGTCCTTTTCGAGTCCGAGCGCCGTCCGCTGCCGCGGTCGGGTCAGGCTCCGTCGCCCGCATCTAGTTGACCTCCATCCACGTGAGGCGCGCGGCGAGCGCGGCGAAATGGATGAATCCATTCCACTCCGTCACGAAGAACCGGCCGGCGAAGCCGCCGGGCGGAACCTGCCCGGACCGTTCTGGGTTGTCATCCGCTGCGCAAGCATCGATCTGGACGGGGACCTCACGTCTCGCCTGGGACCGCGGATCGGGATCGTCAATGACCAAGTACGCAAGACCAAGCAACTCCAGCCGTGCTCGGCGGTAGCGTTCTCGCTCAGCCGGGACAGAGCTGTGAAGGTCACCAAGCCAAACGTCCAGGATGAACTCGGCTCGGCGTTCCGCGGGATCGCTGGAGTAGGTCCGAAGAACGGCGTCGTGAAGACCGTTCGGTAGGTCGGCTTCCAGTTCCACGATGTTCACGTTGGCCGCCTAGGGGACCAACGATACTGCCGATCACCGGCGGATGCGAGGGCGCGCGCAGCGACCGTCGCGCGCGCCCGTCTGCAACCACAGCTGGAGGAGCCGCCCTACGGCCGCCACAGATACGGCGGCGCCACCGTCACGTCCGCCCCGGCGCAGTTGTTGGTGATCGTGTTGTCGACAAACCCGCAGTACGAGCCGCTCGATTGGTCGAGGTTCGCGCCGCGATACTCGATGTCACCCAGCAGCACCGCGGTGCCCGACGCCGAGACCGGGCGCTCGAACCAGCCGGGGCCGTTTGGCCAGCCGAGGGTGACGCGCGCGGTTCCGCTGACGGTCATGCCGTTCATGAGGATCGTCATGCCGCTGGCGGTGCCGCTGGTGAGGGTGGCGCCGGTCATGATCACGGCGTGGTCGTCGACGCGCGCGGTGGCGCCGACGGTGCCGCCCAGCACCGCCGCGAACGGACCGACGTAGGCGCCCTGCGCGACGCTGGCGCCGGTGGCGACCCAACCGCCGCCGTTCGCCCAGACCGCGCCGGTCGCCGACGGCTTGGGCGCGCCCGCCTGATAGCCGTCGGGCTGCGCGCCGCCGACCTGGATCATGTACGGATAGCGGTACACCGACGGGTACAGCTGATCCCAGTAGACGTGCTGCTGCACCGACGGCGTCGCCGTCACCACCAGCCACAGCGCTTCGCCGGCGTTCACGCAGAAGGTGAGCACACCGTCCGAGCCCTTCTGCAGCGCGCTGTAGCGCGGCTTGGTGATCGCCGCGTCGGTCGCCACCATCGCCCAGCGCCAATCCGAGTTCGCCGCCGCCTGGGTGACGCCGCGGAAGGTGACGGTCACGCTGGTCGCGCCCGGGTCGGGGTAGAGGCGGATGATGTTGTAACCCCAGCGCTGCGGCGCCTGCAGCGGCGGGACGCTGTAGCGCCGGTTGGCGGCGTCGAGCGGCTCCATGTGGACGGTGCGCAGCCGGCGCTCGGGCAGCGACACGCTGGTGATGGTGTCGTAACCGCCCTGGGTGAAGCTGCGCGCCGGTGACCGGTACAGCGCGCCCTGGTTGCCGCCGGCGGTCGCCGACGGCGGCGGGTCCTGGTAGTCCCAGGTGATGTTGTGGGTCGCCCACTCGCCGAAGAAGTCGTTGAGCTGGCTGGTGGTCCAGCCGCGCGTGGTGGCGATGTTGGTGAACGGATCGTTGCTGGTGGTCGCCGACGTCCAGATGTCGTTGACCGCCTTGTAGCAGTACTTGTCCTTGAGGAACTCCATGAACTGCCAGTTGCAGTAGCGGTCGCGCGTCGACCCGAGGTACAGGTGCGGCGCGTTCACCAGCATCTCCGAGCAGTGGATCGCCGTGGTGTGGTACTCGGGCAGCTGCTGCGCGCGCCAGTTGGCGTGGCTCTCGTAGATCCACCCGCAATACGCCGACGTCGACGGCGGACCGGAGCACTGCAACCCGCGCGTCGTCGACTGCACGGCGTGGGTGAACTCGTGCGCCAGCCCCCAGTGATCGGCGGTCGCGCCCGGCCCGATCCACATGCCCATGAATCCGTTGCCGAAGCCGCCGCCGGTCAGGCCGAAGGTGGTCTTGACCACGACGCTGGCTTTCGACTTCGTCGTCGAGTTGCAGTACGGCTCGGGAAAGAAGATCGGGCTGCCGAACAGGTTCGGCCAGATGACGTTCTCCAGCTCGTCGGTGGCGGCCGTCCCCTGCGCCGCGGTGATCGCGCCGTTCGAGTAGACGGCGAAGTGCGCCGACTCGGCGACCAGCGTGGTGTCGGTGTTGCCCGAGTCGGGGCCGACCGCCGTCCAGGTCCCGGCGACACAGGTGGTCGGCGGCGCGGTCGGACAGCTGGTGGCCCAGGCGGTCGTCGTCGTGCCCGGATCGCAGGCTCCGGGGGTGCCACCGACGCCGGGGGTTCCGCCAACGCCGGTCATACCACCGGCGCCAGCACTGTTGCCGCCGGTGCCGACCGGTCCGTTGCTGCCGCCGGCACCCGCCCCCGCTCCGCCCGTGCCGGCGCGCCCGCCGGCCCCCACCGCGCCACCCGGTCCACCGCCGGTGCCGACACCAACCGCCCCGCCGCCTGTCCCCTGCCCTCCCGCTCCCGCTCCGCCCACAGTCCCGCCACTGCCGCTCCCCGCGTCGGGCGACCCGACTCCCGCAACGGATCCGACACAACCCGCTGCCGTGAAGCCTGCCAGAAGACAGAGAACCGTGGTGCGCGTCATCAAACCTCCAACAAGCTATGGGGCGTACTCGACCTAGACTGCAAGTCACTGTAACCGGCGGCAGCGGCTCAAATTTTTACGCCACCCGCGTCAAGAAGGCCGCTTCGCCCGACATGACGCGGCGAAGCGGTTGAAAAAGGCGGGCGCGAATTGAATGCCGGGGGCGCACCCGATCCTGTTAGCGTCCGCCTCCCATGCTGGAGCTCGCGACGTCCGGGGGCGGCCCAGTGGCCCGGACCCCACCCCACAGCCTCGACGCCGAGAAGTCGGTGCTGGGCTCGGTCTTCATCAAACCGGCCGCCTTCGACGAGATCGCCACCGCGCTCCAGGTCGACGACTTCTTCCTGCCGGCGCACCGCGAGATCTTCGACTGCATGCTGGCGATCGACAAGCGGCGCCAGCCGCTGGACGTCATCGCCGTCGCCGACGAGCTGAAGACCCGCGGCATGCTGCCCCGGCTGGAGGGGGGCGAGGGCTACCTGCTGGCGCTGGCCAATTCGGTGCCGACCGCCGAGAACGTGGCCCACTACGGCCGCCTGGTGAAGGAGAAGGCGACGCTGCGCCGCCTGATCGCCGCCTGCGCCGAGGTGCAGTCGCGCGCCTACGGCGACTTCGGCGAGTTCGAGTCGTTCCTGGACGAGGCGGAGACCCAGATCTTCAAGGTCGCCCAGCAGAACCGCCGCGAGACCTACGCCTCCACCGGCGACATGATGGAAGAGGTCCTGCACAACATCGAGGTGCGGGCGTCCGAAAGAAAGGCTGTGACCGGCGTCCCCACAGGCTTCACCAAGCTCGACGAATACACCGCGGGGCTGCAGCGCGAGAACCTGGTCATCGTCGCGGCGCGCCCCGGCGGCGGCAAGACGTCGTGGGCGGTGAACGTCGCCGTGCACGCGGCGATGAAGAAGATCCCGGTGCTGATCTTCTCGCTGGAGATGTCGAAGTTCGAGCTGATGGAGAGAATGCTGGCCGGCGAGGCGCGCATCGACTCGTCCCGCATCAAGCGCGGCTTCCTCGAGTACTCCGACTGGAAGAACAAGATCCATCCCGCCAGCGGCCGCCTGGCCGAGGCGCCGATCCTGATCGACGATTCGTCGGCGATCTCGATCATGGAGATCCGCGCGAAGGCGCGCCGGTTCCGCAGCGATCCGCGCTATTTCCCGCCGCAGGATCCGGTCGACGGCCGTGCGCCACCGCCCCCGCTGGGGCTGATCGTCGTCGACTACCTCCAGCTGGCGCGCGGCGGCGGCGGGCGGCGGGAGGAGAATCGCCAGCAGGAGATCGCCGAGATCTCGCGCGGGCTCAAGGCGCTGGCGAAGGATCTCAAGCTGCCGATCATCGCGGTCTCGCAGCTGAATCGCGAGGTCGAGAAGCGCGAGGGGCGGCCCAAGCTGTCCGACCTGCGCGAGTCGGGGGCGATCGAGCAGGACGCCGATCTGATCCTCTTCATCCACCGCGAGGACATGGCGGCGGGCGACGGCTCCGACACCGGGCCGACGTCGGTGGCGGAGCTGATCATCGGCAAGCACCGCAACGGCGCCACCGGCGCGGTCAAGGTGACGTTCATCAAGGAGTACACCCGGTTCGAGAACTACGCCGACGAGGGCGAAGGAGGCTTCTAACCCGCCGATAACGGCATCGGTCTTGATCGGGGCGCGGGCAGCTCGCCGCTCCACTAGAATGATCAGATGGCCCTTCCGTCGTCTCGCGGTATCGAACGCGCGATCATCCTGGTCGCCGACGGCGTCGGGTGCGGCGGCGCGCCCGATGCGGACGCTTACGGCGACGCCGGCGCCGACACGCTTGGCAACCTGTCACGCACCGTCGGACCGCTGGCGCTGCCCCACCTCGAGGCGCTGGGGCTGGGGCACACGACGTCGATCGCCGGCGTCGCCGCGCGCGCCGACGCGCGCGGCGCCTACGGCGCGATGATCGAGGCTTCGGCCGGCAAGGACACGATCACCGGGCACTGGGAGATGGCGGGCCTGGTCACCGAGCAGGCGCTGCCAACGTTCCCGCACGGGTTCCCGCCGGCGATCCTCGACGAGCTGCGCGCGGCGGCGGGCGGGCGCGGCATCCTCGGCAACAAGACCGCGTCCGGGACGGCGATCATCGAGGAGCTCGGCGCGCGGCAGATCGCGACCGGCGATCTCATCGTCTACACGTCGGCCGACTCGGTGGTGCAGATCGCCGCCCACGAAGCGGTGATCCCGCTGGCCGAGCTGTACGCGATCTGCGAGCGCGCCCGGGTGGTCGCCGACCGGCACCGCATCGGGCGGGTGATCGCGCGCCCGTACGTCGGCGCGCCGGGGCAGTTCCAGCGCACCTACAACCGGCGCGACTATTCGCTGGTGCCGCCGGCGCCGACGTTGTGCGACGCCATCGTCGCCGCCGGCATGCCGGTGGTCGGCGTCGGCAAGATCAGCGACATCTTCGCCGGGCGCGGCGTGTCCGAATCGCTGCACAGCGAGGGAAACCGCGACGGGCTGCGGCTGACGCTGGAGGCGCTGGCGCGCATCCCGCGCGGGCTGCTGTTCGTCAACCTGGTCGACTTCGACATGCTCTACGGCCACCGCAACGACGCGGTCGGGTTTTACCGCGGGCTGCGCGAGCTCGACGAGTGGCTGCCGGCGTTCCAGGCCGCGATGAAGGGCGGCGACGTCGCGTTCATCACCGCCGACCACGGCAATGATCCGACGACGCCCGGCACCGACCACACCCGCGAACGGGTGCCGCTGCTCGCCTTCGGCCCGGGCGTGCGGCCCGGCCCGCTCGGCACGCGCGCTTCCTTCTGCGACCTCGGCCAGACGATCGCCGCCGGGCTCGGCCTGGCGCCGCTGGCGCGCGGCACCAGCTTTCAGGCCCAGCTCGCCTGACCGCGCGCGCTTGCTATAGTAGCGCCCCGTGAGCCGAGCCACGCGACGCCAGACCTTGAAGCTGCTCGCGGCCGCCGGCACCACCGCCGCGGGCGCCGCCTGCGTCCCGGGCGCGAACAACCAGAAAGCGAAAGGCAGCCGCACCATGTCGAGCGATGCGATCCTGTCGGTGACGCCGCTCGGGTTCCCCTGGCGCACCCACGATCCGTTTCTGTTCTGCGTCCACCACGACGACCACTACCCGGCCGGCAACGAGCAGCTCGGCCCGGCGGCGTCGCTGGCGGGGCGCAACCTCGGCCAGGACTTCGAGGGCATGGACGGCTGGCGCATGTACCACGGCCAGAGCGTCCCCGGGTTTCCCGCAGCACCCGCACCGCGGGTTCGAGACGGTCACCGTCGTGCGCCAGGGTCTGCTCGATCACTCCGACTCGCTGGGCGCGACGGCGCGCTACGGCCAGGGCGACGTGCAGTGGCTGACCGCGGGCGGCGGCATCCTGCACGCCGAGATGTTCCCGCTGGTCGAGCGCGCGCGGCCGAACCCGCTCGAGCTGTTCCAGATCTGGCTCAACCTGCCGGCGGCCAACAAGATGGTCGCGCCCCACTTCTCGATGCTCTGGAGCCCGACCATCCCGCGCCACGCGTTCACCGACGACGCCGGCCGGCCGACCGAGGTGACGCTGTTCGCCGGGCAGCTCGGCGATCGTGACGCCGCCCGCGCCGCCGCCGCACTCGTGGGCCGCGGCGCGCCGACGCCGACGTCGCGATCTGGACCATCAAGATGGCGCCGGGCGCGCGCTGGACCGTGCCGCCGGCGGCGCGCGGCATCGAACCGGGCGCTGTACTTCTTTCAGGGCAGCGGCCTGCGCGTGGCGGGCCGCGAGATCCCGCCGCACGCACGAGGTCGAGGTGCGCGCCGAGCGCCGAGCTGGCGCTGGAGGCGGGGCCGCACGAGACCGAGCTGCTGCTGCTGCAGGGGCGCCCGATCGGCGAGCCGGTCGTGCAGTACGGACCGTTCGTGATGAACACGCGCGACGAGATCCGCCAGGCCTTCGCCGACTACCAGCGCACCCAGTTCGGCGGCTGGCCCTGGCCGAGCCACGAGCCGGTGCACGCCCGCGCACGAGGGGCGATTCGCGCGCCGCCCCGACGGCCGCGTCGAGCGGCCGGCCTGATGGCCGAAGCGACGGCCGAAGCGACGGCCGACGCGACGACGGCGCGCCCCGCCCTGCTGTTCGATCTCGACGGCACGCTCTCCGATCCGGTCGTCGGCATCAGCCGGTCGCTCCAGCATGCCATGGTGCGCCTGGGGCGCGAGCCACCGGACGCCGCTGCCCTGCGGAGGTTCGTCGGCCCGCCGCTGCGCGCGATCTTCGCCGAGCTGCTGGCGACCGACGACCCGGCGCTGATCGCCAGCGCGGTCGCCTTCCATCGCGAGCGATTCGCCACCATCGGCCTGTTCGAGAACGTCATCCACCCCGGCGTCGCGGCGCTGCTGCGCGACCTCGCCGAGGAGGGGCACCGCCTGTTCCTCGTCACCTCGAAGCCGCACGTATACGCGCGGCGCATCCTCGACCACTTCGGCATCGGCGGTTGGTTCGGCGCGATCTACGGCCCGGAGCTCGACGGGCGCAACTCGGAGAAGACCGAGCTGGTGGCGCTGGCGCTCGAGCGCGAACGGCTGATGCCGGCGGCGACCTGGATGATCGGCGACCGCGCGGTCGACGTCGAGGGGGGACGGGCGAACGGCACGCGCACCGCCGGGGTGCTCTGGGGCTGCGGCGACGAAGCCGAGCTGCGCGCCGCCGCGCCCGACCTGCTGGCCCACACCGTCGCCGAGCTGCACGCCGGGATCACCTCACTAACTTGAGGCGACCAACGCAGACTCTTCTCTGACCCGCTTGCATCTCCCGTACTCCGGTCCCCTCTCCCGTCCTCGGGAGAGGGCTAGGGTGAGGGCAGGCCTTGCGAGAGCTCACGCGCGCACGTTGCCTTCCCAAGGCTTGCCCTCACCCCAACCCGAGGACGGGAGAGGGGGTCGGACAGCAGTCTTCGGCCGTCCCCTCAACTGAACAGCATTTGCGGCTAGCGCCCGCTCAGCGCCGCTAGCGCAGCATCCAGGCGAGGGCGGTCCGGGTCGCGGCGCGGGCGTCGCCGCCGTCGCCGTCGAAGACCTCGCCGTGCCCGGGGATCACGCGGACGAAATCCCAGACGAGCAGCTGTTCGATGCTCTGCTTCAACGCCGCCCGATCGCGGGCGAAGCGGCGCCAGGCGCGGCTCATGGCGAAGCGACCCCGGGTCCCCATCACGGTGAGCACGAACGCCGTCATCCAGGTGGCAGGGCGGCGAACGTTGAAGAGCAGATCGCTGCACAGCAGGCTGCGGCTCGCGCGGTGGAAGAAGGCGACCTCTCCAAGGCTGGGCGCGCCCGCGACCGGCAGCGCCGCGACCTCGCCCGCCCAGGGCGGCGGCGCGCCGCTGCCGAGCACGCCGGCGAACGTGAGGTCGGGGCGCTTCACCGCCAACCCCGGTGCCGCCCAGAGCCGCGCCTGGGGAAAACGCGCCGCCCAGGGGGCGAGCCAGCGGTGGTGCGAACGGCTCGGCGCGATCAGATCCCGCACCGGGCCCAGCGCCTCGACGTCGGCGCCGAGCTCGGGTGTGAGCGGCGTCGGCGAGTGAACCCAGAGCGCGCCGTCGGCGAGCCGCACCACCGCCGCGCAGATCGGAAGGCGCACACCGAGCGGGAAGGACATGAGGTCGTCGATCACCCAGAGGTTGTCGGCGACGGCGCGGGGGATCGTCATGGGAGGGAGTCAACCGCAGTCGGCGGGCGGCGGCAAGGGGACGAGGGAACGAGGACGAGGACGAGGACGGGGAAAGCTTGGGATACGGGCGGGTGGGAACGTGCGAGACTGACCCGGCCGCGTGCGCCCGCCCCTCGCCGTTCCTACACTCATCGCCCGCAAACGCGACGGGGGCGCGCTCGACGACGACGCGATCCGCGCGCTGATCGCCGGTGCTGCCGACGGGACGATCCCCGACTACCAGCTCGCGGCGCTGTTGATGGCGATCGTCTGGCGCGGTCTGTCGCCGCGCGAGCTCGGGACCTGGATGCGCGCGATGATCGCGTCGGGGGATCGCCTGGAGCTCGGCGACATCCCCGGTCGCAAGGTCGACAAGCACTCGACCGGCGGCGTCGGCGACAAGGTGTCGATCTGCCTCGCGCCGCTGGTCGCCGCCTGCGGCGTCCCGGTGCCGATGATGGCGGGCCGCGCGCTCGGCCACACCGGCGGGACGCTCGACAAGCTCGAGGCGATCCGCGGCTTTCGCAGCGCGCTCACGCCGGCCGAGTTCCGCCGCGTGCTGCGCCGGTGCGGTCTGGTGCTCGCCGGCCAGAGCGAGCGGCTCGTACCGGCCGACCGGCGGCTCTATGCCCTGCGCGACGCGACCGCCACCGTCGAGTCGATCCCGCTCATCGTGTCGTCGATCCTGTCCAAGAAGATCGCCGAGGGGGCCGATGCGCTGGTGATGGACGTCAAGGTGGGTGGCGGCGCGTTCCTGCCGTCGCGCGCCGAGGCGCGGCGCCTGGCGCGGACGCTGGTGAGGGTGGGACGCCGCGAGGGGCTCGAGGTGGTGGCGCTGCTGACGTCGATGGACCAGCCGCTCGGCCGCGAGGTCGGCAACGCCAGCGAGCTGCGCGAGGCGATCGAGCTTCTCCGCGGAGGCGGCCCGCCCGACACGCGCGCGCTCACGGTACGCCTGGGCGCGGAGATGCTGCGGCTCGGTGGGGTCGCCCGCGATCTCGCCGACGGCAGCCGGCGCATCGAGGCGGCGATCGCCAGCGGCGCCGGCCTGGAGAAGCTGGGGCAGTGCATCGACCTGCAGGGTGGCGACCGGCGCGTGCTCGATCGCCCGGATGCGCTGTTGCCGCGCGCGCGGCGCCAGCAGGTCGTGGTCGCGCGGCGCGCCGGCGTGGTCGCCGCGCTCGACGCCCGCGCCATCGGCCGCGCGGCCACGCTGCTGGGGGCTGGGCGGCTGCGCCAGGACGATCGGGTCGACCCTGCAGTCGGTGTCACGCTGCTGCGCAAGGTCGGCGCGCGCGTGGGCCGCGGCGAGCCGCTGGCGATCCTCCACTACAACCACGCCCGGCGCCTGACCGGCGCGCTGCCGCTGGTCGACGGCGCGTTCACCGTCGTGGCGGGCGGGCGCGCAGCGCGGGCGGCGGCGCCGCTGGTCTGCGAACGGATCACCCGATGACCGGGGTCTGCCCGCTCACCGACGGCCGAGGATCCGGCACAGCGGCGCGACTTGCGCTACCGTAGGATGGCGATGAAGCGGACGCGGACATGGGGAGAACACGAGATGGCCTACGACGACGTCGGGGCCGGCGCGCCGGTCGTGCTGCTGCATCCGTTCCCGCTCGACCGCCGCTACTGGGCGGGGACGGTGGCGGCACTCGCGCCGGCGCGCCGGGTGATCACCGTCGACGCGCGCGGGTTCGGCGAATCGAAGACCAGCGGACCGTTCACGATCGCCGACCTCGCCGACGATCTCGCCGCCTTGCTCGACGGTCTGGGCGTCGCGGCGGCCGCGGTGGTCGGGCTCTCGATGGGGGGTTACGTCGCGCTCGCGCTCGCGCAGCGCCATCCGGCGCGGCTGTCGGCGTTGATTCTCGCCGATACCCGCTCCGCGGCCGACACGCCGGACGTGCGGCGCGCCCGCGAGGAGGCGCGCGGGCTGATCGAGAGCGCGGGCGTCGACACCTACCTCGATCGCAGCCTGCCGCGGCTGCTGGCGCCCGACGCCGGGCCGGCGCTGCTGGCGCGCGTGCGCGCGCTCGCGGAGACGCACGGCGATCGGATCGTCGCCGGCCTCGCGGCGATGCGCGACCGACCCGACCGCACGGCGGAGCTGGCGGAGATCCGCTGCCCGACGCTGGTGCTGGCCGGCGCGCGCGATCAGGTGGTGCCGGCCGAGGAGATGCAGCGTATGAGCGCCGCGATCCCGCGCGCGCGCTTTGTCACGCTCGACGGCGCGGGGCACCTGTCCAGCTTGGAAGCGCCCGAGCCCTTCGAGGCGGCGCTGCGAGCGTTCCTCGACGAGCAGCACCACCAGGCGGTGGCGTGATGAAGCTGCAGGCGACGCTTTACGATCGCGTGCGCAACGCCGCCGAGACGGTCGCCGATCGCCTCGACGCCGGCGGGTCGGAGGTGGCGGTGGTGCTCGGCTCCGGGCTCGGGGGCATCGCCTCGCGCCTGGAGAATGCGCGCGCCGCGCTCTACGCCACGCTGCCCGGTTTCCCCGAGACGACCGTCACCGGCCACCCCGGGCGGATGGTCGCCGGGACGATCGCCGCGCGCCGGACGCTGCTGCTGTGTGGCCGCGTCCACGGCTACGAAGGTTACGGCGCCGCCGAGGTGGGCTTCGGGGTGCGCGTCGCCGCCGCGCTGGGCGTGGGGACGCTGATCGTGACCAACGCCGCGGGCGGGATCGACGCCGCGCTCGTGCCGGGCGAGATCGTGGCGATCGCCGACCAGCTCAACCTGACCGGCGCGTCGGCGCTGTCGGGGCCCAACGACGAACGTCTCGGCCCGCGCTTCGTCGACATGACCGACGCCTATTCGCCCGCGCTGCGCGCGCTGGCGGCGGTGGCCGCGCCGGCGGTGCTGGGACGCCCCTTGCGCGAAGCGGTCTACGCCGGCGTCGCCGGACCGGCCTATGAAACGCCGGCCGAGGTGCGCATGCTGCGCGGCCTGGGCGCCGGGTTGGTCGGGATGTCGACGGTGCATGAGGTGACCGCCGCGCGCCACGCCGGCCTGGCCGTGCTCGGCCTGTCGCTGGTGTCGAATCACGCCGCCGGCGTGAAGAACGAGCCGCTGCGCCACGAAGACGTCACGCGCGCCGCCGCCGCCGGCTCCGATGTGCTGGGCGCGCTGATCGCCGCGGTGATCGCGTCGCTGCCGCCGGGAAGCGGCGCTTGAGCCGGACGCCCCCCAGGCGCGCCCGCGCGCTGTCGCCCCGCGTGCAGCGCGCGCTCTTGACCGCGGCGCGCGCCGTGCGGCGCCACGCCCACGCCCCCTATTCGCGCTTCACCGTCGGCGCCGCCGTGGTCGACGACGCCGGTCGGATCCACGTCGGCTGCAACGTCGAGAACGCGTCGTACGGCCTCACCGTCTGCGCCGAGCGCAACGCGGTCGCTGCCGCGGTGGCGGCCGGCGCCAAGTCGATCCGCGGCGTCGCGGTCGTCACCCGCCTGCGCCGGCCGGCGGCGACGCCGTGCGGGGCCTGCCGCCAGGTGCTGGCCGAGCTCGGCGCCGACAACCTTCCGGTGCTGCTGGCCGGCCCCACCGGCGCCGCGCGCGAAGAGAGCCTGGGCGCGCTGCTACCGCAGGCCTTTCGTTTAGGCTGACGTCGTCGTGACCGCGGCACCGGCGGCGCAGCGGGTGCAGCAGCAGCGGCGACGATGCCGGCGACGCTATTTGATCACGACCACGCTGACGTGACCGCGGCGGCGCAGAACGGTGACGCCGACGTCGTGCGGGTGGTTCTCGAGCATCAGATCGACCGAGCCGTCACCGACGCGCAGGTTGACGATGCGCAGGCCCGGCAGCGATTCGGGCAGCACCGGGTGACGGAAGATGACCTCTTTCCGCCCGCCGTCGATCTCGATGCCGAGACAGGCCTGCAGCATCAGGAACAGCGTGCCGGCCGCCCACGCCTGCGGCGCGCAGGCGATGGGATACAGCGTCGGCCCCTCGCCGGGGCGGCGCGGGAAGCCGCAGAACAGCTCGGGCAGCCGGTGTATCTCGACGAACAGGCTGGCGGCGAACATCCCTTCGAACGAACGCAGCACCAGATCGCGCAGCTGATAGCGCGCGAACCCGGCGGCGATGAGCGCGTTGTCATGCGGCCAGACCGATCCGTTGTGGTACGACATCGGGTTGTAGCGCGCCTCGGTGTCGGCCACCGTGCGAATCCCCCAGCCCGAGAAGTGCGGCTCGTCCATCAGCGTCGTCGCCGTCCGGCGCGCATGCTCGCGGCTGGCGATGCCGGCGAACAGCGCGTGCCCGGCGTTCGACGTGCGCACCTCGCATGGGTGCTTTCGTCCATCGAGCGCCAGCACGTAGGTGCCGAGCGTTTCGGACCAGAAGTGGTTCTCGAAGGCGTCGCGCAAGGTAGCGGCGCGTGCGTGCTGCTCTTCGGCGACACCGCTCTTGCCAAGCTCGATGGCCAGCTGGGCGGCGGCCAGGCGCGCCGCGTACACGTAGCCCTGCACCTCGCACAGCGCGATCGGCCCCTCGGCGGGGCTGCCGTCGCGGTGAAACACCGAGTCCGACGAGTCCTTCCACCCCTGCTGCACCAGCCCGGTCGCGCTTTGCCGCTGGTACTCGACGAAGCCGTCGCCGTCGGCGTCCCCGTCGGTATCGATCCAGCGCAGCGCGCGCTCGACGTGGGGCCACAGCGACTCGGCCAGCGCGCGGTCTCCGGTGCGCCGCAGGTAGGCGCCCGCGAGCATGATGAACAGCGGCGTGGAATCGACGCTGCCGTAATAGCGCCCGAAGGGGACCTCACCCAGCGCCGCCATCTCGCCGCCACGCGCCTCGTGCAGGATCTTGCCCGGCTGCGCGTCGTGGGCGGGGTCGTACCCGGTCGCCTGCGTCGCCGCCAGGTAGCGGAGCACGCCGGCGGCGATCTCCGGGTCGAGCCACAGCAGCTCGAGCGCCGTGATGATGCCGTCGCGCCCGAACGGGGCGCTGTACCAGGGGACGCCGGCATAAGGGTACGGTCCCTCGTCCGTCTCGGTGACCATCATGTGCAAGTCGGCGAGCGAGCGGGTCATCCACTCGTTCAGCTGGGTGTTGGGCGATCGGATCAGGCACTGCCGCGCCTGCGCCGCGTGCAACGCCGCCTGCAGCGCGCTGAAGCTGGCGTCGGTGGCGCCCAGGTGCGCGTCGCGCGCGCCGCCGACCGGCGTGACGTCATCGTCCACGTCGGCATCGACGTCGCCGTCCCCATCCCCGTCGGCGTCGGCGTGATCGTCCGGGCCGCCCTTACCGTCGCGTTTCTGTTCGCCGCCACCGCTTGCAACGACGCGGCGGTTGCGAGTGGGGACGCTCTTACGACCGTCGGCGATCTCGCAACCGATGGTCAGGAACAGAGTCGCGCACTCGCGCGGCGGCAACTGCACCTGGAAGTGGGCGCGCGTGCCGCTGAGCTCGACCGGCGCGGGATCGAAGGCCAGGCGCGCCCGCCGGATCACGCCGTCGAGGCCGCGATAAGCCAGCACCACGGTGCCGCCCTCGATGCTGGGCGGCAACAGCTGTCCGCGGCGCTCGCGCTTGGTGCCGCGCACCTCGAAGACGTCGGCGAAGTCGGCGTCGAAGGCGACCACCAGGTCGATGGGCAGCGGGTCGAGCGAGAAGTTCGACAGGCGCAACCGTTCGTAACAGACGCCCTGCCACAAGAACTTCGAGCGAAACAGGTGCAGCTCTCCGCGCCGCAGGATCAGCGCGCCGTCGCGCGCCGCGAGGTCGGGGTTGGTGAGATCGACCGCGAGCAGATCGTTGTCCTGCTTGACCGTCGAGCTCAAGAGCAGAGGGCGTCGGCCGCCGACCCGCACCTCCAGCCGCGACAGGAAGCGCGTACCGTCGTGATAGAGCCCCTGCTCGCCCAGCCCCACCGGCTGCACGTCGCCGAAGCGATCGAAGACCGCGAAGGTCTCGCCGTGCTTGAGCACACGCGTGCGGTCATCCGCGCGCGTCGACGTCGCGAGGATGTAGTAGTTGTCCTGAAGCTTGACGAACTCGTCTTCCATCTCAAATCAAAGACCGGCTCCCCCTCACGACGCTTCGGCCGCGGAGTCGCCCGGCCTCTCGGCGTCGCGCACGCCGGCCTCGAGCAGCCTATCGTAAAGGTGGAGGTAATCCCGCGCCATCCGCTCGACGGCGAAGCGCCGCTCGAAGTCCTCGCGGCAACGGCGGCGGCTGAGCCGCAGCGCGCGCTCGGTCGCCGTGACCGCGTCGTCGAGGTTGTCGACCACGAACCCGGAGACACCTTCGCGAATGATCTCGGGGACCGCGCCATTGCGAAACCCGACCACCGGCGTGCCGCACGCCATGGCCTCGACCATGACCAGCCCGAACGGCTCGGGCCAGTCAATCGGGAACAGCAGCGCGCCGGCTCCGCCCAGGAACGACTCCTTCTCCGCCTCGCCGATCTCACCGATGAACTCGACCATCGGATCGTCGAAAAACGGCCGCACCTCCTCGAGATAGTCGGGCTCTTCCTCGTCGAGCTTAGCGGCGATCTTCAGCGGCATGCCGATGCGCCGGGCGATCTCGATCGCGCGATCGACCCGCTTCTCGCGCGAGATGCGCCCCAGGAACGCCAGATACGAGCCGGCGGAGCCGTTGAAGCGGAGCAGCTCGCGCGGCAACCCGTGGTACACGGTCCCCTGCCAGTTCGCGAACGGCAGCGGGCGGCGCTGGGAGTCGGAGATCGACACCACCGGGACGTCGCGGAAGGTCTGGTAGAGCGGAACCAGCTCGGGCTTGTCGAGACGCCCGTGCAGCGTGGTGATGTGCCGCGCGCCGCGCGCCCGCGAGATCGGGTAGTGCAGGTAGTCGATGTGGAAATGAATCACATCAAAGGCGTCGGCGCGCGCGTACACCTCCTCGATCATCCGGAGGTGGTGCGCCAGCGGATCGCCGCAGCCGCCCTGCAGGCGAAGAGCTTGCGGCGTGCACGCGACCAGCTCGGCCGTCGTGCGTGAATCGCCGCTCGCGAACAGCGTCACCTGATGCCCCATCCTCACCAGCTCCTCGGTCAGGAAGGAGACGACGCGTTCGGTGCCGCCGTAGAGCCGCGGCGGCACGCTCTCGATGAGGGGTGAAACCTGAGCGATCCGCAACTTGAGCTCTCCAGCGGCAGCGAAACGCGCTACCTCGGAAAACCTAGTCACGAACGTGATCGCCGGAATACTGCCTGGCGCCCAGCGAAGCGCGGGCGGTCAGCGTCGACGGTGCGGCTGTCGACGGTGCGGCTAACGCTGCAGCTGCTCTGGGGCTACTCGGCGCCGGGAGCGGCCGGCGCGCCCGGCACGCCCTTCTTGGGCCCCGGCACCGGCTGGCCGGTGATTTTCGCCACCGCATCGACGGCCGCCTGACGAACCTCGCCGCGCGCCTCGATGTAGTCGCTGGCGGCCGTCAGGAAGTCCTCGAGGTCGAGCACCTTCTTCCCCTTGCGCGACCGCTTGGCGCAGTACTCCCACGCCTGCAGCTGGCGCTGATCCTCCTCGAAGAACTTCTTCACGTTGGCCTTGAACGTCTTCGACGGCTCGGCCTTGCCCTCTTTGTTCACGTTCTGCACCAGCGGCCCGCACTTCTCACGCACGCCGGTCATGAACTTGACCGGATCCTTCTTGCAGGTGTCGGCCAGGAACTCGAGCACGCCCTGGATGTCCTTCTTCTTGTCGAGATCGGGGATCGCGCACACCATGAACTTCTCGAAGGCGACCGACTCCGGCGTGACGTCGGCGCTGAAGGCGCCGCCGACTTCCTGGATCGACCCGTCGACGTCCTTGGTCGCGCCCCGTCCCTTCACCTTCTCGGCGTAGCTCTCGATGCCAGTCTGCATGCGGGGCAGCGTCGAGACGTACTTGTCGTAGGGGGCCTTGAGATCATCGGGCATCTCGGTGGCCATCGACGACAGCACCTGGCGCGCGCGCTCGATCTTGGGCACGCACTCGGTGGTCAGATGCTCGGAGAAGGTCTTCTGCTGCGTGAAGTAGGCGCCCTCGATGCGCTGCTGGATCTGGTCGGCGCTGGCGAAGCTGTTGACGTCGACCTCGCTCGAGGTCACGCAGTTCCAGAACGCGCCCATCTCCGACTTGTCCTTCTCGGCGGCCCGCCCGGCGGCGTCGAAGATCAGCTGGGCCGCGGCCTTCTTCTTGGACTCGCGGGTCCACCAGACACCGACCGCGACCAAGCCGACGACCACGACCGTGCCTGCGACCAGCCGGTTGCGCCGCTGGGTGGCGGCGCGCTCGGCCATGAGGCGCTGATACTCGTCCATTCCCGGAGGGGTTGCTCCTAGGCTCATCGGTTGACCTCCAAGCGTTGTCGTACGCGGTCGTTGTGGTGGGTGGGCGGTGCGGGGGGCGCGCGCGGCGCCGAAATCGAACCTGCAGGAAATCCCAGATCGTCGTCAAAATCAACGGGGCAGTGGCGAAAAGCGGCCGGAAGACGGTCGCAAAAAGCCGGACGGTGGCGGCGGCGCTCCGGCCGCGCTCACCCGGTCCTTACGCCGTCCTCATTTGGCGCTGATCTGCTTCGCGAACACCGACCACGAGCGCAGGTAGTCGAGCGCCATCTGCAGCTGGTAGTCGTCGAGCCGCTTACGCGGCGTCAGGGTCTCACCCTGCTCGTTGCGCAGGCGCTTTTGCAGATCGCGCTCGCGCGGGGTGTCGGCCTCGGCCGGGTCGATCGGCGGCGCGGTCGCCTCGACGACGACGTTGGGCGTGATGCCCTGGCCCTGGATCGAACGGCCGCTTGGCGTGTAGTAGCGCGCCATGGTGATCTTGAGCCCGCACGGCTTGGCGCCGCAGCCGTCGATGTCGATGACCGTCTGTACCGATCCCTTGCCGAAGGTCTGGGTGCCGAGCACGACGGCGCGCCCGTGATCCTGCAGCGCGCCGGCGACGATCTCCGCCGCCGAGGCGGTGGCGCCGTCGACGACGACGATCATCGGGAACCCCAGCATCGTGCCGCGCGCGTGGGCGCGCGCCTCGTCGATCACGCGCCCCCCCTTGCCGACCGTCTTGACCAGCAGCCCCTCGGCGATGAAGCGATCGGCGACGCGCTCGCCCTGGTCGAGCAGGCCGCCCGGGTTGCGGCGCAGGTCGAGCACCAGGCCGCGCAGCCCCTTGGATTGCGTCTGCAGCTGGTCGAGCATCTCGCCCAGCAGCTGATCGGTGGTCGCCGCGAAGAGCCGGATCTTCACGTAGCCGATCCCGTCCTCGAGCATGCGCCCCTCGACCGACTTGAGCTCGTAGCGCTGACGTCGCAGGCGAAAGCTCAGCTCGCGCCCGCGCCGATCGACCACCAGCACGACCTCGCTGCCGGGCGGGCCCTGCATGCGCGAGACGGCGTCGTCGAACTCGAGATTTCCGACCTCGACGCCGTCGACGCGCTTGATGACGTCGCCGGGCTCGATGCCGGCGTGCGCCGCCGGCGAACCCTCGATCGGCGAGATGATCACCAGGCGGTTCTTGCGCTTCTCGACGTCGATGCCGATGCCGTTGATCTCCTCGTTCCCCTCGGTCTCCTTCTTGAGACGGTCGTACTCCTCGGGGTCCATGAACCGCGAGTGGGGATCGAGCACGTCGGTCAGGCCGCGCGCCGCGCCGTACATGAGCTCGGTCTCGGAGATGTCCTCGACGTAGTGGGTCTCGATGTACGAGAGCACCTTCGAGAAGATGCCCAGCTTCTGATAGGGGTTGAAACGCCCCGCCTGCAACGGCCGCGAGAAGATGACGCCGCCCGAGAAGGCAACGCCGACCAAAAGCGCCGTGACACCCATTCGCTTCGCCGACATTGAGCCCCGGAGCATAAACCCCCGCTGCGGCGCCGGCCATGAGAAGCATCGGCCGGCGCAAGATCGGCGCTGCCTCCGGCGCTGCCTGGTTGAGCCCCCGAAGCGAGCGGCGCGAGCCGGCGCGAGCGCCGAATCAGCGGGCTTTTTTGCGACGCCGGCGCGCCAGCAGCGTGAATGACAGGGCCAGAGATACTTGAACGAACGCTTGAGCCAGCGGCGTGTCCGCGGCCCTGCCGACCGCGCAAGCACATCCGCCGCCGCGCGCGCGCAGGTCGGGCGGCGTTTCGACCAGATCCTCCGCGGCGTCGCGCGTGTCGGCCGCGGCGTCGCCCGCGTCGCCGGCGTCGGTGGCTCCGGCGTCGACCGGCGCGTCTCCCGGCGCATCGTTGCCGGTGTCGGGCGGCGGGACCAGATCCGGTGCCAGATCCGGTACGACGTCCGGGGCGACGTCCGGGGCGACGTCGCCCCCCGGGCCTGGTGAGTCGCTGACGCTATCGCCGGCAACGTCGACGATCGCGTCGGGCGGCGTGTCCCGGCCCGCGTCGATCGGCGTCACGCAATCGCGCGGCGAGAAGACGCAGCCGACGCCCGGCGAACAGCTGTCGATCGTGCAGCTGTCGCCGTCGTCGCAGATCGCGGGCCCGCCCGGCTGGCAGACCCCCAGCCTGCAGACGTCGGGGTCGGTGCAGGGCTCGCCGTCGCTGCACGCCGTTCCGTCGGCGACCACGTTGCCGACGCAGACCGCGGCCAGGCAACGGTCGTTGGCGGTGCAGGTGTTCCCGTCGGTGCAAGGGGTACCGTCGGCGATCGGCGTGCCGACGCACCTCTGGTTGAGGCAGCGGTCGGGATAGGTGCAGGCCTGGTGGTCATCGCAGAGATCGCCGTCGTTGGCGAAGGCGCAGACGTCGAGCGCGTTCACCTCGTCAGCCGCCGGCGCGTCGATGCACGAGGCCAGCCCGAGGCAAAGGACCAGGGCCGCAAGACCGGGGAAGCGACCGGCGAAACGAGAGGTCGGAAGGCAGGCTTGACGCGTAGGCACGGCAGCTCAGCATCTCAGATGCGGCGCGGCTCGGCAAAAGCCTTCGCCCGCCCGGAAAAAACCCTCTCGCTCAGTTGCAGTCGTTGATATACGATACATGTACCGTCACGCATTTTTAATTGCCCCGTTTCTCCACTGGAGCAAACTGTGGGGTGAAGGCGGGCCAAGGGGCGGGAAAGAAACCTGGATTCGGGCGGCCTCCACAGCTTGTCCCCAGGGCTATCCACACTAGATACAGTGGGTACCAGGGTTCACACCCACGATATATTGTTGCTTTCGCCCGTGGGTTATGGCTTCCTGTCCCACGGTTTTCGCGCCGCCTTTAAGACTCTTTGGGGAAGAGGAGACTCTGATGCTTGAAAAGCAAGATATCCGGAAGAACCGCCGCCACAGCACCCTCGACAACGCTGCGGGTCCGGGCCGTCAGGCCCGCGAGACTGCGCGGCCGCCCGGAACAGAGCCCTCAGCAAAGGACAAAGCCGCCGCCGCCCCGCGTAAGAACGGACCGGGACTGGCCGTTCGCCGCTACTTCACCAAGCCCGGCGACGACGGCTTTACCAACGTTCAGTGGGAGCTGCGCACCGCCGCCATCACCGGCGAGAACGGCAAGTCGGTCTTCGAGCAGCGCGACGTCGAGGTCCCCAAGGGGTGGAGCCAGACCGCGACCAACGTCGTGGTGCAGAAGTACTTCCGCGGCACGCTCGGCACGCCGACGCGCGAACGCTCGGTGCGGCAGCTGATCTCGCGCGTCGCCGACACCATCACCAAGTGGGGCATCAAGGACGGCTACTTCGCCGACGCCGCGGCGGCCGAGGCCTACAACGCCGAGCTGCGCCACCTGCTGGTCGAGCAGAAGATGGCGTTCAACTCGCCGGTCTGGTTCAACGTCGGCTCCGAGCCCGAGCCGCAGTGCTCGGCCTGCTTCATCAACAGCGTCGAGGATCGCATGGAGTCGATCCTGACCCTCGCCAAGACCGAGGGCATGCTGTTCAAGTACGGCTCGGGCACCGGCACCAACCTGTCGACACTGCGCAGCTCGCGCGAGCTGCTGAACGGCGGCGGTACAGCGTCGGGGCCGGTCAGCTTCATGCGCGGCTTCGACGCCTTCGCCGGCGTCATCAAGTCGGGCGGCAAGACCCGGCGCGCCGCCAAGATGGTCATCCTCGACATCGATCACCCCGACGTCGAGGAGTTCATCTGGTGCAAGGCCAAGGAAGAGAAGAAGGCCTGGACGCTGATCGACGCCGGCTACGACGGCTCGTTCGACGGTGAGGCCTACAAGTCGATCTTCTTCCAGAACTCGAACAACTCGGTCCGCCTGACCGACGACTTCATGGAGGCGGTGCAGAAGGACAGCGAGTGGGTCACGCGCGCCGTGCGCGACGATCAGCCGGTCGACACCTACAAGGCGCGCGACCTCTGGCGCGCGATCGCCGACGCGGCCTGGCAGTGCGGTGACCCCGGCCTGCAGTTCGACACCACGGTCAACGCCTGGCACACCTCGGCCAACACCTCGCGCATCAACGCCTCGAACCCCTGCTCCGAGTACATGTACCTCGACGACTCGGCCTGCAACCTGGCGTCGCTGAACCTGCGCAAGTACCAGAAGCCCGACGGTGAGTTCGACGTCGAGTCGTTCCGCCGCGCCGTCGAGATCACGATCATCGGCCAGGAGATCATCGTCGGCAACGCCAAGTACCCGACCGACCGGATCCGCGACAACTCGCTGCGCTTCCGACCGCTGGGCCTCGGCTACGCCAACCTGGGCGCGCTGCTGATGTCGCGCGGCCTGCCCTACGACTCGGCGTCGGCGCGCGCCTACACGGGCGCGATCACCGCGCTCATGACCGGCTGGGCCTATCGCACCAGCGCCGCCATCGCGCGCGACGTCACCGGTCCGTTCGACGGCTACGCCGAGAACGAGGAGCCGTTCCTGGGCGTCATGAAGAAGCATCGCCACCACGTCGACAAGATCGACGGACAGTACGTCCCCGGCGATCTGCTGTCGTCGGCGCGCGCCGCGTGGGATGACGCGATCGCCGTCGGCCGCGAGCACGGCTTCCGCAACGGCCAGGCGACGGTCCTCGCCCCGACCGGCACCATCGGCTTCATGATGGATTGCGACACCACCGGCATCGAGCCGGACATCGCGCTCATCAAGTACAAGCGGCTGGTCGGCGGCGGCATGATCAAGATCGTCAACGGGACGACGCGCGAGGCGCTGAGCCATCTCGGCTACAACGAGGACCAGACCCAGGCGATCATCGACTACATCGACACCGAGGAGACGATCGAAGGGGCGCCCGGGCTGGCCGACGATCACCTGCCGGTGTTCGACTGCGCCTTCCGCGCGGCCAACGGCACGCGATCGATCCACTACCAGGGGCACATCCGCATGATGGCGGCGGCGCAGCCGTTCATCTCGGGCGCGATCTCCAAGACCGTCAACCTGCCGCCCGAGGCGTCGATCGAGGACGTGCAGGACGCGTACATGGAGGCCTGGAAGCAGGGGCTGAAGGCGATCGCCATCTACCGTGACGGCTGCAAGCGAACGCAGCCGCTGTCGACCAGCAAGATCGACCCCGGGCTGGGCAAGACCGCGCACCGTGGCGGCGGCGCCGGCGGTCACCAACGGCCCGCCCGCGGCGGTGCGGCGCAAGCTGCCCGACGAGCGCCAGTCGTTGACCCACAAGTTCGCCGTCGCCGGTCACGAGGGCTACATCCACGTCGGCCTCTACCAGACCGGCGAGCCGGGCGAGATCTTCGTCAAGATGGCCAAGGAGGGCTCGACGGTCTCGGGGCTGATGGACAGCTTCGCGACGGCGATCTCGCTGGCCCTGCAGCACGGCGTTCCGCTGCGGCTGCTGGTCGACAAGTTCTCGCGCACCCGCTTCGAGCCCTACGGCTTCACCGAGAACCCGGAGATCCCGCGCGCCAGCTCGATCATGGACTACCTGTTCCGCTGGCTCGGGTCGAAGTTCATCAAGACCGACGCCGAGACGAGCGCGCCCAGCAACGACTACCAGATCGACGCCTCGGGTGATCTCAAGCGGGTCTCCGAGGTGATCGCCGCCGGGCGCGGTCGAGGTCATCGACGCGACCAAGACGAACGCGCGCGCGAACGGCAACGGCAAGGTGCACGCGAACGGCAACGGCAACTACAGCTTCATCGCCCGCACCGACGCCCCGACCTGCCCCGAATGCGGATCGATCATGATCCCCAACGGCAGCTGCCACAAGTGCGTCAACTGCGGCACGACCAGCGGCTGCAGCTAGCGTGGCTTTAGATCCGGGACCCTGAGAGGGTCCCGGACCCCCGACCAGCGCGCTCCGGCGAGCATGCTCGCCGGAGCGCTAGCGTTGGACGCTTCCGGGGTCGGGGTCGGGCGCACATTGCCGTCGGTCGTCGCGTTGGTTAGCCTGTCTGCATGTTCACCTTCGTCACCGGGGGGCTTCGTTCGGGGAAGTCGGCTTATGCGCTTCGGCGCGCGTCCGAGCTGGGGCCGCCGCCCTGGCTCTACATCGCGCCCAACGCCGACGGCGACGACGATCTCAAGGCACGCCTCGCCGGCTACCGGCGCGACCAGGAGGCGCGCTGGAAGCTGATCGAAACGCCCGAGCCGCTCTGGAACGCGCTCGATCCCGCGTTCATCGATCACCACGGCGCGATCGTGATCGACCGGTTCACGATATGGCTGTCCAGCCATCTCGGCAAGACGCCCAAGAGCTCGGACCGCGAATTTCTCGTCGAGATCGAAAGGTTCGCCGACCGGCTCTATCGCTCGACCACCCCGGTGGTGCTGGTCACCACCGAGATCGGGCTCGGCTTCCTGCCCGCGTCGGTGCCCGATCGACGTCTCATCAACGTCGCCGGCCTGGCCAACCAGATCCTCGCCGAGCGCGCGCAGAGCGTCGTCATGACGGTCAGCGGTGTCACGATGCGGCTGCGCTGATCGGCGAATGTCGCCATGCCGCTGATCCGCGAATCGTTCCCCGTCGGGCTGCTCGGCTGCAACTGCTCGATCGTCGCCGACCCCGACACGCGCAAGGCGATCGTCGTCGACCCCGGCGACCAGGCGCCGGACATCCTCGCTCGCCTGGAGCAGCTCGGGGTCCAGGCGGTGAAGGTGGTGCACACCCACGCGCACTTCGATCATCTGCTCGCCACGGGCGAGGTCGCGGCGCGCACCGGCGCCGAGATCCTGCTCCACCACGCCGACCGCTGGCTGTACGACAACGTCGAGCTGCAAGTCAGGTTCTTCGGCATCCCCTGGTCGGCGACGCCGCCCCCGCCGCCGACGCGCGAGCTGACGGGTGACGAGGTCCTGCCCTTCGGCAATCGCGAGGCGCGGGTGCTGCACACGCCGGGACATACCCCCGGCTCGCTCTGCTTCTTCCTCGAGCGCACCGGCGAGACGCCGGTCCTGTTCGCCGGCGACACCCTGTTTCGCCGATCGATCGGCCGCACCGATCTGTGGGGCGGATCGTCCGAACAGCTCCTTTCGTCGATTCGCGACCGGCTCTTCTCGCTGCCCGCCGAGACGATCGTGGTGCCCGGCCATGGCGCGACCACGACCATCGGCGCCGAGCGCGAAGGCAATCCCTACGTCGGCGTCCGCGCCGGCGCCGTGACGTCGGGCGGGCGCCGTGCCTGACGCCCGTGACGCTCAACCCCCGCGGCTGTCGCTCGCGCGGCTGCCGACGCCGCTCGAGCCTTCGCGGCGCATCGGGCCGGCGCTCGGCGTCTCGCTGTACTGGAAGCGCGACGATCTCACCGGGATCGAGCTATCGGGCAACAAGGTCCGCAAGCTCGAGTTCCTGCTCGCCGACGCCGAGGCGCGCGGCGCCGACACCGTGATCACCTGCGGCGGCGAGCAGTCGAACCATTGCCGCGCGACCGCGCTCGCCGCGGCCCAGCGCGGCCTCGGCTGCGTGTTGCTGCTGCGGGTCCCCGATCCGGCGGCGCCACCCGCCCCCGCCGCGAACAGCCTGCTCGATCGCGTCGCGGGCGCGCGGGTGCGCTACGTCTCCTACGCCGAGTATCGGCGCCGCGACGAGATCTTCGCCGCCGTCGAAGATCAGCTCCGGCGCGAAGGTCGCAAGCCGTACTCGATCCCCGAGGGGGGCTCGAACGCGCTCGGCGCGTGGGGCTACATCGCGGCGATCGAGGAGCTGCGCGCGCAGATCGCCGCGCTTGGCCCCGAGCGCGCGCCGGCGCCGATCACCCTCGCCTATGCGACCGGCTCGGGCGGGACCGGCGCCGGGCTCGAGCTCGGGCTGCGCATCGCCGGTTGGAGCGACGCGCGCGCCCTCGGCTTCGCCGTCTGCGACGACCGCGCGTACTTTCAGAAGAAGGTCGCCGCCATCGCCGACGAGGCGAGCCGCCGCTGGGGGCTGGGGCTCACGATCGCGCCCGAGGAGGTGGCGATCGACGATCGCTTCATCGGGCCCGGTTACGCCCAGACCACCGCCGAGATGCTGTCGGTGATCCCGAAAGTCGCGCGCGCCGACGGGTTGATTCTGGATCCCGTTTATACCGGCAAGGCCTTCCTCGGCCTGGAGGCATCGATCGCGAACGCCACGCTGCCCCGCCACGGGACGTTCGTGTTTATCCACACGGGTGGAATCTTTGGATTATTTCCGTTCGCCCCCGCTTTGACCGACGGCGCGCTCTGAGTGGCGCGCGGGGTGCGGGTGTGAGCGCGGGTCGGCGCGGGTCGGGCGCCGGGCCGTGACAAGACCCGAAATGATGCGTGGGTACCGGCGGGCTTGGCCGACGGGAGCCGTCGTTTCCCATCGCAATTTTTCGAGCGCGCGATCGGCGAATCGGCGTAAGCTAGCGTCCATGCTGCACTCTTCCTCCCGCCACGATGTCTCCCGCGTCGTCGTCGCGCTCTCGTTGTTGGTTGCGGCGCCGGCGTTCGCCAAGAAGAAGACCGCCGAAGAAGCCGCGCCGCCCGCGGCCGAGTCCGAGGCAGCGCCGGTCGATCCGAAGCTGGTTCCCCCGACGCCCGACACCTTCGGGCGGGTTCACTTTGGTCCGTCGTCGGGCGCCGACCTGGGACGCGTCAGCGTCAAGGCGCCGTCCAGCGACAACGTTCGCATCTTTCTCGAGGGGCGCTTCTTCGGCACGGCTCCGATCACGATCTACAGCGTGCCCAAGGGCGACTACATCATCGAGGGGACCTATCCCGACGGCAAGACGGTCAGCAAGGCGATCTCGGTGCTGGAGAACGACGAGGCGGTCGTTGATCTGACCGGCGCGCACGCAGCGCTCGAGGCGCCCAAGGCGGGGATGTTCGCGTCGAAAGAGATCTCCGACTCGCGGATGCTGGCGATGAAGGTCTTCGCGATCGGCGGCGCCGCGGCGCTGGTGGTCGGCGTGACCTTCGGCATCCTCGAGATGATGAAGGAGAACGACTACAAGAACGCGCCGGCCAACAATGCCCAGCTGGACAGCATCTCCAGCACCGGCAAGAACTACGCGCTGATCGCCAACATCGGGTTCGCGCTGACGTTCGTGGGCGCCGTCGGCGCCGCGGTTTGCGCCTACCCGCTGTTCGTGAAGCCGAACGCCGAGAAGAAGACGACCGTCGCGTCGTCGTCGTCGCCGATCTTCGTCGTCGTCCCGACCGCATCCGGCGCCGCCGGCTCGGTCGCGATGCGCTTCTAGGTTCATTTTATGCGGGACCCTGGGAGGGTCCCGCACCCCCCGCGCCCGCCTACTTGCCCAGCTTGGCGGCGTCGATCACCCGCGTGCCCGCGGGCGGCGACCAGCGAAACGTGCCGTCGGGCACACCGGCGTTGATCTTGATGTCCGAGAAGAGCATGTCGTTGACGTTGCCCTGACCGTCGACGAGCAGGCTCTCGCGCACCAGGAAGCTCTCCGGATCGACGACGAAGGTCAGCTCCTTGACCTGGGGCTGCGCCTGGCGTGGACGCAGCGCCAGGACGTAGTCGCGCGCCGTCCCGACGCCGCGCCTGCTTCGACAGCGAGATCTCGAACTCGTCGGCCAGCTTGCCCTTGCCGGTCAGGAAGGCCAGCGCCGCCGGAAGCTGGGATGACTTGAGGTCCTGCTTGAACGCCTGCTGGTCCTCGGGCTCGTAGAGCCAGAGGCGCGACCCGTCGGCCAGGTACATCTTCACGTCGGGCGTCTGGTAGTTCCAGCGCATCTTGCCCGGCTTCTTGAGCAGGACCTCTCCCGACAGCGCGGTCTTGCGCTTGAACGTCGGGTTGGTCAGCGTCTGGCTGAAGTGGGCGCGAAAGTCGGCGGCGGCGTCGTAGCGCTTCTGCACCCGATCGACGACCGCGTGCAGATCGAGGCGGGCCGGAGCCGGCGCCGAAGGCGCCGGTTGAACGCTGCCGGGGGCGGCGGTGGTGCCGCTGGCGCCGCGGTCAGCGCTGCTGCGCGCAACAAGGTGACCAGCAGAGCCAGCGGACGCGAAACGAGATGTCATCGGGGAATCCTAGTCAATCCGACGTCCCCCGGCGACCGTCCATTCACTGAGGGCCGGGACACGCGCTACGGCGCGTGCTGCAGGTACTCGCCCGGAGGCGCGATGATCTCGCGCGGCTTGGCGCCGTTGGCCGGGCCGACGATCCCCTCGCTCTCCATGTGCTCGACCAGGCGCGCGGCGCGGTTGTAGCCGATCTGCAGCCGGCGCTGGATGAACGACACGCTCGCCTGCCGCGTCTCGCACACGATCGCCACCGCCTGGTCGTAGAACTCGTCGTGGAAGTCGTCGGTCGGGCCCGCCGTCCTCCGCGTCCTCCTCGCGCGGCTTGAGGATGTCCATGTCGTAGACCGGCTTGGCCTGCGTCTTCAGGAAGTCGACCACGCGGTGCACCTCGTCGTCGCTGAGGAAGGCGCCGTGGATGCGGCGCAGCTTGGTGCCGCGATCCGAGAACAGCATGTCGCCGTTGCCGAGCAGCGTCTCGGCGCCCGACTGATCGAGGATGGTGCGCGAGTCGATCTTCGACGCGACCTGCAGGGCGATGCGGCTGGGGAAGTTCGCCTTGATGAGCCCGGTGATCACGTCGACCGACGGCCGCTGCGTCGCCAGGATCAGGTGCAGCCCCGCGGCGCGCGCCTTCTGCGCCAGCCGCGCCACCGAGGTCTCGACGTCCTTGGGCGCCACCATCATCAGGTCGGCGAACTCGTCGATGACGATGACGATGTAGGGGAGCTTGCGCGGCGGCGGCTCGGCCGTCTCGCGCGCCGCCTGCACCGCGGCTGCCTTCGCCGACAGATCCTCGTCGCTGGGCGCCTCGGCCTCGACGATGCCCTCGGGGTTGGACGCGTCGTCGCCGGCCAAGTCGGTGTCGGCGTCATGGAGCCGGGCTTCGGGCTCGAGCTCGACCTCCTGCTCGGTGCCGTCGGGGCCGGCCAGGACGACCTTGATCCGCTTCGACGGCGGCGGCGCCACCGCGGGCGCGACCTCAGCGAAGATTCCCTTCTCGTTCTGCTCGATCTTCGCGTTGTAGCTGCTGATGTCGCGCACGCCGGTCTTGGCGAGCAGCTCGTAGCGCCGCTCCATCTCCTCGACCGCCCAGCGCAGGGCCAGGTTGGCCTTCTTGGGATCGGTGACCACCGGCAGCAGCAGGTGCGGGATCCCTTCGTAGATCGAAAGCTCCAGCATCTTCGGGTCGACCATGATGAAGCGCACCTCGTCGGGCGAGGCGTTGTAGAGCAGGCTGGTGATCATGCCGTTCACCGCGACCGACTTGCCCGAGCCGGTGGTGCCGGCGACCAGCAGGTGCGGCATCTTCGACAGATTCACGCTGACCGGCGCGCCCTTGATGTCCTTGCCCAGCCCGACCATGCAGCTTGTGGTTGGCGCCGGTGAAGCAATCGTCCTCGAGGATCTCCTTGAGGTAGACCGTCTCGCGGGTCTTGTTGGGGACCTCGACGCCGACCACCGCCTTGCCGGGGATCGGCGCGACGATGCGCACCGCCTGCGCCTCGAGGGCCATGGCGAGATCCTTCTCGAGGTTGGCGATCTTTCCGGTGCGCGTGCCGGGCGCCGGCGCGAACTCGTACATGGTGACCACCGGGCCCATGTGGATCTCGCGCACCTTGCCGCGCACGCCGTAGTTGGACATCGCCTGTTCCAGTCGTTCGGCCATGTCGTACAGCGCCTGCTTGTCCATGTCGGGCGCCTGGGGCGGCTGGTATTCCAGCAGATCGGTGCCGGGCAGCTTGAACGCCCCCTCGCCGAGCTTGATGAAGCCGGGGCCGGCGGCCCCTGGGCGGGGCGCGGCGGCTCCGGCGCTCTGCGCCTCCTCGGCTTCGCGCTGGCGGGCGCGCGACGCCGGCTCGACGATGATCGGCCCCTCGATGACGATCGGAGGCTCCGCCCCCAACGTCGCGGCTGACGTCGCCGGCAACGCCACCAGGGAGCGTGACTCGACCACCTCGGGCTCGGAATCTTCCTCTTCGGCGGCCGACGCTCGCGCCAGCCGCTCGACCGCCGCCATCTCCGCCACGACGTCGGCGAAGGCGGCCCGTTCGTCGGAGATCGTGCGCGGCTCGCCGACGCGCACGGCGTTCAGCTCGTCGTCCTGGTCGCCCTCCAGCAGGCTGCCCGGCGCACGCGCACCGCTCTCGTGCGCGTGTCGATCGAAAGCCTCGGCGCCCGCGTCGACCCCCAAGTCGATACCCCCGATGGCGCGGATGTCTTCGTCGCGAATCTCGATCGTGCGCGCCCCGCGGTCGGCCACCAGCGCCCGCTCACCCTCGCGCTCGTCGCCCAACAACTCCTGTTCGTCCCCCCCTCCCCGTCGGCGTCGGCGTCGGCGTCCGCGTGGTCGTCCTTCTCCGGGAACATCGCCCGCGCCACGCGCCCCACGGCGCACAGACCGGTCCACAGCGCGTGGCCGGTCTGACGGAAGGCCCAGCCCAGGATCGTCGCGACCTCGTGAAGGCGGATCGCGCTCAGCAGCAACAACGAGACGAACAGCATCGTCGCGCCGGCGAGCGCGGCGCCGACGACGCCGATGAAGCTGGCGGAGATCTCGCCCAGCCACTGCCCGAGCAGGCCGCCCGGACCGTTCAGGGTCGTCGCGCGGCCCGCGAACGGGAGGTGCAGCAGCACCGCCACCGCGGCCAGCAACATCAGCACCGCGCCCGCCTCGACCACGCCGGCGCACAGCGGCCGCGCCCGGAAGCAACGCACCGACGCGACCACCAGGCCGGCGATCACCAGGTAGGCCCCGAGACCCGCCAGCGAGTAGAGCCCGGCCGCTGTCGCGGCGCCCCCCGGCCCCATCAACCGGTTGGTCCCGAAGTGCAGCGACACCAGCGACAGCAGCGCGAACAGCGCGAACGCCATCGAGAGGATCCCGAGGATCTCGCGCCTCTGGCTCTGGCGTCCACCCCGCGGCGGCGATTCAGATTGCGACTTGGCGGCCATCAGTTCCCTCGGTTTCCCGGTGCGAAGTGTACATACACCCACATCAGGCTACCTTGGCCGACAGCCCCGTCAATTTTTTAGTCAGTCACCGTCGTCGTCAGTCGCCGCCCTCAGGCCGTCGTCGGGGACCTTCGGGAGCTCCTCCGCCGCCTCGATCTCGGCGAAGGCGCTCTCCACGGCGTCCTCCTCCGCCTCGGTCGGCGCCGCGTCGCTGGTGGCCGGGGCCCCCGATCCGCTGTCGATCGGGACCGGCTGCTTCTTCCAGTGGTTGAAGACCGCCTCCGCCGCCTTGCGGGTCATCCCGGGGACGGCGGCCAGATCCTCGAGCGACGACTCGCGGATCTTCTTCAGGCTGCCGAAGTGACGCAGCAGCAGCCGCTGTCGGCCGTCGCCGATCCCGGGAATGTCCGACAGCGCCGAGCGAAGGGTGAGCCGCTTGCGTTGCTGGCGGTGGAAGGTGATCGCGAACCGGTGCGCCTCGTCGCGCAGGTGCTGCAACACGAACATCTCCGCGGTGTTGGGGCGGATCGGGATCGCGTCCTTGGCGTGCGGCAGAAAGACCCGATCGGGGTGCTTCGGGCTGGGGTTGGGGTTCGAGTAGGGGGTGGCGGCAGCGGCGGGGGCCCCCTCGGCGGCCGGCCCCGCGGCGGCGGCCCCCGTGGGGGTCGGGGTGGCGACCGGCGGTTCGGTGGAGCCGGCCGTCTCCCTCTCGCCGTCTGCGTCTGCCGGATCGGCGGCGGCAGCGGCGCCGGGCTCCGCGGCGGGGGCCTCGGCGGCGGGGGCCTCGGCGGCGGCGACACCGGCCAGCTCCGCGGCGCTCGCCGCCGGGTCGGCGGGGACGGCGACGTCGCGCTCCTTGGCGAGGCCGACGATCGGAAGCCCCACCCCGGGGCGAACATCGATGCCGACGTCGCGCGCCGCCGCCAGCGCCATCCCGAGCTGTCCCTTGCCGCCGTCGATCACGATGAGGTCGGGCAGCGCCCAGAAGCTCCGGTCGCCCCCGCTGTCGTCGCCCGCCTCGCCGCCGCCGGCGGCCGCGCTCTCCGCCTGCGCCTCGCGCGCACGCCGAAAGCGGCGCGACAGCACCTCGTACATCGACGCGAAGTCGTCGGGGCGATCGCCGGTGCGAACCTTGTACGTGCGATAGCGCGACTTCTCGGGCCGCCCGTCGACGAAGACCACCATCGACGCCACGGTGGCGAAGCCCTGGATATGGGAGATGTCGTAGCACTCGATCACGCGCGGCAGGCGCGCCAGCTTCAGGCGCCGCTGCAGCTTGCCGAGCGCGACCTCGGTGTCCTCGCGCGCGTTCCGGCGCGAGGCGAAGCTCGCGGCGGCGTTCTTCTGCGCCAGCTCGACCAGCTTGCGGCGATCTCCCCGCTGCGGCACCAAGATCTCGACCTTGCGCCGGCGCCCGATGCGCTTGTCCGCCAGCCATTCGGCCTTGAGCTCGGCGTCGTCGATCGCCAGCGGCAGCAGCACTTCATCCGGCGGCGCGACGTTGAGGTCGTAATAGAGGCCAACGAACGACGACAGCAGCTCGGCGTCGGGGAACTCCTGCCCGGTGAAAGAGAACCCGCGGCTGCCCAGCATCTTGCCCTGGCGGATCGACATCACGACGATCTCCAGCGCGATCCCCTGGCGATAGAATCCGAAGACATCCTGATCGAGGAAGTCGGTCGAGACGACCCGTTGCTCCTCGAGCGTCGTCTCCAGCGCGCGCAGCTGGTCACGGACTTCGGCCGCGCGCTCGAAGTCGGTGCGCGCCGCCGCCTCTTTCATGCGCGCGCCCAGGCGCAGCAGCAGCTCGTCGCTCTTCCCTTCCAGAAAGAGGCGCACGTCGCGCACCTGGTCACCGTACTCGTCGCGCGGCGACCGGCAGCACACAGGGCGCCGGGCAGCGCTTGATCTGATACTGCAGGCACGGGCGGCGGCGGTTGTGCAGCACGTGATCGGTGCAGGTGCGCAGCTGGAAATGGCGGTTCACGATGCGCAGCGCTTCGCGGCAGGCGGTGGCCGAATGATAGGGACCGAAGTAGAACGCGCCGTCGTCGGCGAGCTTGCGCACCACCTCCAGGCGCGGCCACTCGCCGTCGGGGTCGAGCCGCAGCACCAGGTAGTTCTTGTCGTCGCGCAGGTTGACGTTGAAGCGCGGCTGATGCTTCTTGATCAGCGTGTTCTCGAGCAGCAACGCCTCTTTCTCGTTCGAGGTGATCACCGTCTCGATGTCGGCGACGATCCCGTCGAGCAAAGGGACAAAGTCGCGGTTGTCGCCCGACGACGCCTGGAAGTACTGCCGCACCCGGTTGCGCAGCACCCCGGCCTTGCCGATGTAGACCGCCTTGCCGCGGCGGTCCTTCATGATGTAGACGCCGGGCGACGCCGGCAGGCGCTCGAGGATCTCCGCGATGCTCTGCCGCTGCGGCGCCACGGCGGCGTCGCGCAGGTTCACGGCGGGCGGCACCGACCCGGACGGATCTTCCTCGGACATCGACCCCAAAGATACACGGTAAGGCTCACGCTGCAGCGGTCGCGGCACGACCGACCCCGCGCCCAACCTCGCCGCGCGCGGCGAAGGGCTGGCGACTGGCCGCGCTAGCAACCCGCTGACGAGCCCGCTATTGCGCGCAAATCTGGGCCACGAACTGCCCGTCGACGTAGTTGTCGCTGTCGAACTGGAAGTGACCGCCGCCGCTCACCGTCGTCGCGGTGACCTCATCCACGACCAGCCGTCCCTGGGTCGCCACGTTGTTGTGGTTGTTGCTCTGCACGAAGAAGGTCTCGTTGAGCGAGAGACTGAGCGCGTAGTCGCCCGGGGCCTTCGGCACGTTCAGGATCAGGTAATTGCCGGTGACCGAGCTGCCGGCGCCGGTGCAGGGCGCGAACGTCTCGGCGTAGGCGTTGATGAAGAACCGAGCGTCCATGGACAGGAACGCCAGCGTCTCGGCGGTCCCCAGCGTCCAGGGTTCACCCCCGATCTTGCCCGACATCGGCACCTTCGAAATCTCGACGGCGCTGGTTCCACAGGCGCCGGCCGCGCCGGTGGCCAACACAACGACGAGAACGGCCGCGACCCCGGGCTGGCTCATCCATCTACAGCGCATCCCTCAGCGTAACGCCATGCCTCGCCGGGGCTCAAGAAGATCCCGCGCGGGCGGGCTATGATGTTCGTCGCATGTCGAGGCGCCCCTCTCGCCACCACGTTCTCCGCAGACTGGTCGTGGGTTCTTTTTTGCTGTTCGCGCTCGGGGCCGCGACCGCGTTGGGTCCGGTCGCGCGCGCCGCCGGTTCATCCGTCGGCAAGCTGACCTGGTTCGGCCAGTCCTGCTTTATGCTGGAGACCAACGCCGGAACCCGCATCCTGATGGACCCGATCTCCAAGGGATTTGGATACCCGCTGCCGGCGGGGCTGAAGGCCGACGCCGTCACCATCAGCCACGAGCACCCCGACCACAACAACCTGGCGCTGCTGGGGAACAAGCCCAAGGTCCTGCGCGGTCTGACCGCCGATCGGAAGGGGTGGACCCGGATCGACGAGAAGGTGAAAGAAGTATCGGTCCGATCGATTGCCGTTTACCACGACGGCAACCGGGGCGCCGAGCGCGGGATCAACAGCGCCTTCCTCTTCGAGGTGGCCGGGATGCGCATCCTTCACCTTGGCGACCTCGGCCACCTGCTGACCGACGAGCAACTGTCGGCGATCGGCGCGGTCGACGTCGTGCTGATCCCGGTCGGCGGAACGTTCACGCTCGACGCCCACCAGGCGTCGCGCGTCGTCGACCAGCTTCACCCCCGCCTGATGGTCGTGCCGATGCACTACAAGACCGACGTGTCGACGACCAAGGAGCTGGCGAGCGTCGATCCGTTCCTCGCCGGCAAGCCCAACGTCCGTCGCGAGACCGGCAACAGCGTCGCGCTGACGCCCCTCAAGGGACGCCCCGGCACCGAGATCGTCGTGCTCGGTTACAAGTAGCGCCGCTTCAATTGCCGCCCGGTTTCCCGGGTGGGCCGCCCGGCGCGGCGGCGGCGGGGGGCGGATGCGCGACCGCGCTGTCGACGGCGGCCTTGAGCGGCCCGGCCACCAGCTGCTCGAGCTCGGCGTGCGACGCCTCGCCGATGATGTTCCCGCGCAGCTGGCCGTGGTGATCGTAGACGAACAGCGCCGGGATCGCGCCGACCCAGCGCGGATCGATGGCCGCGATCAGCGCGTCGGCGTCGTCGAACTGCGCGATGTTGGGGGTCAGGTTGGGCGCCTGCTTCTGCAGCAGCGCGCCCACGCGCGTCCCCGTCCCGATGCGGCTCGGGTCGTCGAGCGAGAACGACAGCACCTCGAGGCCGCGCGGCTTCATCTCGCGCGCGAACTTGTCGATGAGCGGCAGCTCCTCC
The DNA here is from genome assembly GCA_963778795.1 of uncultured Pseudomonadota bacterium. Taxonomy (GTDB): domain Bacteria; phylum Myxococcota_A; class Polyangia; order Fen-1088; family Fen-1088; genus DASRQZ01. The sequence continues at coordinate 570,089 of CAVZVU010000003.1, forward strand.
AGGCAGGGGCCGCACCAGCTGGCCCAGAAGTGCAGCAGCACGACGTGGCCGCGCCCCTGGCGCAGCAGCCCCTTGATCGCCTCGATGTCGACGATCCGGAAGGGTGCCGACGCCTTCCCGCCCGGCGCCGTCGCGCCCGCGCGGTGGACCGTCTCGGCCGACGCGGCCGGCGCACCCGCCACCGGCGCGGCCAGCATCCCGAGCGCGAACAACACGAGCACCGTGACCGTGGGCGCGTGGCGCGCGCGGCTCATGGCAGCAACCTGCCGCCGCCCGCGGTGGCCGCGCCGATGGCGGACGGGACGTAGTTGCCGCCCGAGATCAGCATCTTGAGCGCAGCCTGCGTGCTCATGTCCAGGCGCAGGCACCGGTTCATCGGCACGAAGAACAGCCGCCCCGAGGTCGGGTTGGGCGAGGCGGGCACGAAGACGCAGCAGGTGTTGGGGTCGCCGTCGATCGGTAGGCCGCTGCTGAACGCCAGCATGCGCATGAGCCCGCTCTCGTCGGGCACGAGCACGACGTGCGCGAAGATCCCCTCGTGGCCGCCGGTGGTGAGCGCGATCTGTTTCCACGACAGGTAGAGATCGCGCAGCCCGGGGATGCGCCGCAGCAGCCCGTCGGCCAGCTTGATCACGAACTTGCCCAGCACGCTGCTGACGAAGACGCCCAGCAGATAAATCAACCCGAGGGTGATGGCGATGCCCTGTCCCGGAAAGTCGCCGTGGAAGAGGAAACGCGCCTTGGTGTCGATGTACCAGATGATGAAGGCGGTGACGACCAGCGGGACCGCCGCCAGCAGGCCGGCCACCATCTTGTTTCGAACGTGAACTTGAAGTTGTCCCACCGGTCTTTTCCTCGGTCTTGCTTCGGTCTTGCCTCGGTCTTGCCTCGGTCTTCCTATCCTACGGCAGAAGCAGCGTCCCGACGCTGCCGGGCGCCTGCAGGCTGGCGGCGATCTCGCCCGGGCCGACGATGTGAACCGCCCCGACGCCGGCGGCGAGCGGCGCGAACGCCTCTTCGAGCTTGGGGATCATCCCGCCGCGCACGACGCCGTCGGCGATCGCGGTCCGCGCCTCGGCGACGGTGAGGCGCGGCAGGCGCGTCGCCGGATCGGCGGCGTCGCGCCGCACGCCCCCCACGCCGGTGACCGCGACCAGCGCCGCCGCGCCGGCGGCCGCCGCGAGCTGGCTCGCGACCACGTCGGCGTTGATGTTGAGCACCTCACCCCGCGGCGAGGCGCCGATGCAGGCGATGACCGGCAGATATCCCGCCGCATCCAGCGTCGCCAGCAACGACAGGTCGAAGCCGTCGACGTCGCCGACCGATCCGAAGTCGACCGGCTCGGGGCCGCCCCCCGACACGACGCGCGGGGGCCGGCGATGGGCGCGCACCAGGCCGCTGGCGCCGTGCAGGCCGACGGCGGCGAGACCGGCGGTCCGCAGCGCCGCCACCAGATCGACGTTGAGCTGACCGGCGACCACCATCTTGATCACCTCCAGCGTCGCGGCGTCGGTGACGCGCCGGCCGCCGACAATGCGCGGCTGAATGCCCAGCCGCTGCGACAGCGCCGTCGCTTGAGGCCCACCGCCGTGAACCACCAGCAGGCGCGCGCCCGTGCCGGTGCCGGTTCCCGCATGGTGCCGGCGGCCGCGCGCGCCAGATCGGCGGCGACCACGGACAGCGCCGGCTCGCCCAGCACCTCGCCGCCCAGCTTGACCACGATCGGCCGCGCGCGCGCCGACGACGCCGCGGCCGCGGGCCCGCCGCCTTGCACCCCTGGCCCGGGTCCCCCTTGGCCGCCGTCCGCGCTCAGGGCCAAGGCCCCGGATCCTCCAGCGACGCCGTCTCCGGCAGGCCAAGCATCAGGTTCATGTTCTGGATCGCCTGCCCGGCGCCGCCCTTGATCAGATTGTCGGTCGCGCTGACCACCGCCAGCGTGCGCGAGCCACCGCGCGCTTCACCGAGCGTGAACCCGACCTCGGCGTAGTTGCTGCCCGAGACCGCCGCCACCTCCGGCAAACGATCGCGCACGAAACGGGTGAACGGCTCGCCCTCGTAGGCGCGCGCGTAGAGCGCGGCGATCGTCTCGGTGGTCTCGCTGGCCGGCACCTCGACGAAGCTGGTGGCCAGGATCCCGCGCGACAGCGGCGCCGACACCGGCACGAAGCGCAGCGCGAAGCCGCGCGCGCCTGCGTGGGCCAGCGTCTCGGTGATCTCCGGCGTGTGCTGGTGATCGAGCACCTTGTAGGTCTTGAGGTTCACCGCGCGGATCGGGTGATGGGTCGCGAGCGACGGCGCGACGCCGCTGCCCGACGAGCCGGTGATGCCGACCACCTGCACGACACCGTCGAGCAGGCCGGCGCGCGCCAGCGGCAGCAGCGCCAAGCTCGATGGTCGTGGCGAAGCAGCCGGGAGACGCCACCGCCTGCGCGCCGCGAATCGCGTCGCGGTTCAGCTCCGGCAAACCATAGACGAAGCGGCCGAGCAGCTCGGGGTGCGGATGCGCGCCGCCGTAGAAACGTTCGTACGCCGCCGCGTCCTTGAGACGAAAGTCGCCCGACATGTCGACGACCTTGGCCTGCGGAGCCGCCGCGAAGATCTCGGGCACGTTGCGCGCGCTCACCCGGTGCGGCAGCCCCAGCAGCGCCACGTCACACCCGCGCGCCGCCTCGCCCGGCGGCAGGTTTTCGAACACCAGACCGGTGCGTCCGGTCAGCGGGGGGTGCACGGCGCCCAGCGGCTCGCCCACGTGGTCGACGCTGGCGACCCGCACCAGCTCGACCTCGGGGTGGATCAGCAGGCGGCGGATCAGCTCGGCGCCGCCGTAACCGCTGCCCCCGATGACGACCGCCTTGAATCGTCTCATCATCCCCCCGCGCCAATTGTAACCCGGCGGGGCGCGCCGGGCTCAGGGGCCGGTATCGTCGCTACTCGAGGACGGTCGCCTCGCCCGGGTCGGCGTCCATGCCCCCCTGGGCGCCGGCCTGGCCCATCGGCGGCAGACACTGACCGGTGGTGGAGTTAGGGCAGTACTCCTTCTGCGGGCCACAGCTTACGATCACGCCGCAGAGCGCAACTGCCAGTCCGCACACGATCAAAAAAACTTTCATACCGGCCGAACCTCCTCGATTGACCGTCCTCGACGGCCACAGCTTGAACCAGCGGCGATATTGGTTCGGCCGTTCTGGGGAGTCAAGCGCCTGGGCTTGGCCGGGGCCAAGCCCGGCCAAGCGCGGGGTGGTACACGCGCTTTACGGACAGGCCCCGCCAGCGCGCAGGCCCGAAACCGCGGCCCCGCACTGCGCGTCGCCCTGCGCCATGAGGGTGGTGTACTCGCTCATGCATGCCGCCTTGACGGAGGCGTTCGCGATCGCGTTGCAGCAGGCCAGCAGATCGGCGCAGGTGCCGCTGGTCCCGGTGATACCGCCGAGGCCTCCCGGAAAGCCACCGAGACCGCCGATGTGACCGCCGGCGCCGCCGCCGGTCGTCCCACCGGTCCCGCCGCCCGAGCAGTTGGTGGGAGCCACGCAGGCCGAGGTGTCGACGCAGGCGCTGACGGTCTGGAGGCAGGCCGCGCAATCCGCCGACGGCTGCCCGCACGCCAAGAAGCACGCCGTGTCGCCGCAGCCGCACTTCTGCGTGCAGCCCACGTACGTCGCGCCGCAGGTGCCGCCGTAATTCCCACTTTGAAAGCTGGGACCGAAACAGGTCGAGAGCGTCGAGCTGCACTTCCCGATGATGCAATTGGTGTACGGCGCGAGCTCGGCCTTCGTACAGGTCGACGCCCCTCCCGGCGGACAGGCGGTCGGTCCGGAAGAGCTCGACGAGCTGCCCCCGCAGTTGCCGAGAACGAAACCGAGCACCGCGGCGAAAACCAGGCTAACGGAAAGGTGAGTGTTACGCATGTTGGCCGAACCTCTCTTCGCAGTGAAATGGGAGGCCAACAATTTGCCGGCAAAATGCAGCGCCGGTCAAGAAGCCAACAAGAAGCCAGGTAGCAGGTCGATCTCGGCGCAATCTGATCGCGAGCGTGGCGCTTCCCCGGAGTTGCGAGTTGACAGCTGGGATCGCGCCCCCTACGCTCGAACCTCGATGTTTCGCGCTGTTTTTGCGTTACTGGTGCTGCTCGCCGCTTCTCCGGTCTGGGCCGCCGGTGGCTCACCGACGCGGCTCAAGGCGATCGTGCCCGCCGGTCCGCCGGCGGCGATCCTTCCGCTGGCCGATGTGCGGCCGGGAATGGTGGGACAGGCGCTCACAGTCTTTTCCGGCACCAAGCCCGAGCCTTTCAAGATCCGCGTGGTCGCCGTCATGCGCAACTTCCTGCCCAAGCAGGACGTGATCTTGATCCGCGCCGAGGACCCGCGCGTCGAGTTCTCCGGCATCGTCGCCGGCATGAGCGGCAGCCCGGTCTACATCGACGGCAAGCTCATGGGCGCGATCGCCTATGCGTGGAGCTTTGCCAAGGAGCCGCTGGGCGGGGTCACGCCGATCGAATCGATGCTGGCCGAGCGCAGCCGCCCGCGGCGCGTCAAGGAAGAGACGCTGGCGCGCGCCGACGGCGACGCGGCGGCGACCGCGACCGCGACCGCAGAGCCGGCCTTCGCTTCGTCATCGTCAGCTTCGGCGGTGGCGTCGGCGTCGTCCGGTGACGGCGCCGCGTTCGGCAGCTTCGCGGGCGATCGCCCGGCGGCGCTGGCGCGCGGCCTGGGCCTGCCGGCGCTGATGCCGAGCGCGGGCGGCAACGAGCAGCCGCGCTTGATCCGGGCGTCGGTGCCGCTGTCGGTGGCTGGATTCACGCCGCGCACCTTCTCCGAGCTGGAGCAGGAGCTGCGCCCCACTGGCATGGTCCCGATGCAGTCGGGCGGCGGGCGCAAGCGCGGTCCGGCGACGCCGGGCCACGTCGAGCCGGGCTCGGCGATCGGCGTCGAGCTGGTGCGCGGCGACATGAGCACCGTCGGAACCGGAACCGTGACCTATGTCGACGGTCCCAACGTCTTCGCGTTCGGCCACCCGATGTTCGGTATCGGCGAGGTCTATCTGCCGATGGTCGACGCCGAGATCCACGCCTTTCTGCCCAGCCTGCAGCAGTCGTTCAAGATGTCGTCGCCGCTGCAGGAGGTGGGGACGCTGGTGCAGGATCGCCAGGCCTGCATCATCGGTGATCTCGACGCGCGCACCACGATGATGCCGGTCGAGGTGCGGGTCGGCGGACCCGGCGTCGACGCGCGCGTCTTCCGCGCCGAAGTCGCGCGCAACCGACGCCTGACGCCGATGCTGGCATCGATGGTGGTCGGCAACGCCATCGCCGACGCCGAGCCCGACGTCACCGACATGGTGGTGACCGTGACGTCGAAGATGAACGTCAAGGGCTACACCACGCTCGAGCTGCGCGACCAGCTGTTCTCGTCGGAGGGGATCTCCGGGCGCGCGCTGTCGTCGTCGCGCGGCCTGCGCGCCATGGGAGATCTGTTGTTCAACCCGTTCGAGCCGATCGTGCTCGATCGCATGGACGTCGACGTGCGCGTCGAGTTCCGGCGCGACATCGCCGAGATCGTCGGGGTCTCGCTGCCGGGCGACGTCGTGCACGCCGGCGACACCGTCCCGCTGCGGGTCACGCTGCGCCCGTACGCCGGCAGCGAATACGTCGAGACGGTGCCGGTGGTGATCCCGCGCAACGTCGGCGGCGACATGGTCAAGCTCGAGGTCGCGAGCGGCGCCCAGGTGAAGCCCGACACGCCTCAGGCCGAGTCGCTGCGCGGCTACATCGAGAACCTGCGCAAGTTCTACACCGCGTCGTCGATCGTGGTCAGCGTGCAGACGCCCGATGACGGTGCGTCGCTGCGCGGGCGGCTGCTGTCGGGATTGCCGCCGGCGGCGCTCGATACCCTGCGCCCCGGCAACCAGACCCGGCGCGCCGACGCTTACCGCGTCGCCGACCGCACCGTGTTCCCGTCGAAGCGCCTGGTCAGCGGCAAGCAAGAGCTGATGCTGTTCGTGCGCGACGACGCCCTCGGCCGCAACGCTCATTGAGCCAAGCTCGGCTGCCAAGCCCGGCCGCAACTCTCGGCCGCAACTCTCGTTGAGCCAGAAATTCGTGCGCGCCAAATCTCGTTGAAACGACGGGACGGCAGGCGAACTCGCTCCGACTCGCATACACTGATCGGGCCCATGAGCCGGATTGATCAACGGAAGAGCAGCGTCGTAGCCGCCGGGCTGTTGTTGGTGATGGCCGCAGCGGGAACCGCCAGCGCGGCGGCGACCAAGGTATTTCGCCAGACCACCGCGAAGGACTTCGAAGAAGGAGAGGCGACCGGCAGCATGATCCTGCCGACCGGCGAGGTCGTCGCCGGCATGAAGACCAGCCACGTCCCCATCGACGCGGCGTTCGTCTGGTGCGCGGCGCCCAGCCGCGACGGACAGGTCGCTTACTTCGGGACCGGCGACCAGGGAAAGATCTTCGCCGTCGAGACCAAGGCACCGCACGGCGGCGACGAGCGCCCCGCGCGCAAGGTCGCCGATCTCGACGCCGCGTGGGTGACGGCGCTGGCGGTGCGCAACGACGGCACGCTGCTGGCCGGCACGACGCCCGGGGGACGGATCTACACCGTCGATCCGAAGAGCGGCGCCGCGCACGAGTGGGCAACGCTGTCGGCCGACCACGTCTGGAGCCTGGTCTACGACGCGCACACCGGGATGACCTACGCCGGCACCGGATCGCCGGGCAAGGTGTTCGCCATCGACGACAAGGGGCACGCGCGCGAGCTGTGGGACTCGGGCGACAAGCACGTCGTCTCGCTGGCGCAGGAGCCGGCGGGCGCGCACGCGTTGCTGGCCGGCACGTCGGAGGAGGCGATCCTCTACCGCGTCGGCCTCGACGGGCACGCCGAGGCGTTGCAGGACTTCGAAGCGGAAGAGGTGCGGACGATCGCGCCGACGCGCGACGCGATCTACGTCGCGGTCAACGACTTCGAGAAGGGCGCCCCGCCGTCGCTGCCCGGTCCGGTCGCGGCCAAGGGGACCCGCATCACGCAAGGCTCCACGGGCGCGCCGGCGTCGGCGGGATCGCTGCCGCGACCGGGACAGCGCAAGGCCAAGGCGGGGTTGTACCGGCTGGAGCGCGACGGCCGCATCGAGCAGATCTTCTCGCTCGGCGACGGCTATCTGACCGCGGTGTTGCCCGACGTCGAGGGGACGCCCGGCACCGTCGCTGGCTCGACCGCCGGCGAAGGGGGCGTCTTCGTCGCCACCGGGACGCAGGGCAAGGTCTACCGGGTGTACAAGGATCGCACGGCGGCGCTGGCGCTCGACCTGCCCGAGCGGCAGGTGCTGGCGCTGGTGCGCGCCGGAACCAGCTTCCTGGCCGGCACCGGCGACGTCGGCGGTGTCTACCGCGCGCAGCCGTCGGCGGGCGAGGAGGCGAGCTATCTGTCCAAGGTGCTCGACGGCGAGTTCCCGGCGCGCTGGGGGATGCTGCGCTGGCACGGAACGTCGAACCTGGCGGTCGAGACCCGTTCGGGGAACACCGCCAAGCCGGACGCGAGCTGGAACGGGTGGAAGAAGCTCGACCGCCTGCAGCCGGGCGCCGATGAGTCGGCGGGACACATCGCGAGCGCGGGCGGGCGGTACTTGCAATATCGGGTCGGGCTGGGCGGCGCGGGCGCGCGCCTGCGCGACGTCAGCCTCTACTACGTTCCGCAGAACCAGCGCGCGCGGGTCACCGAGCTGACGCTGGCCGACCCGACGAGCTCGTCGTCGTCGTCGTCGTCATCATCGGGTGGCGGCGGGAGCAGCGCCGCGCGCGCGCACTCTGCGGTGCTGAAGCTGCGGTGGAAGGTCGACAACGCCGACGGCGACGACCTGGCCTATCGCCTGGCCTATCGCGAGGAGAACGAGGCGGTCTGGCGTCCGCTGGGCGGGCCCGATCCCTTGCAGAAGGCCGAGTACGACTGGAACACCGAGGCGATCCCCGACGGGCTCTACACCGTACGCGTGGTGACCTCGGATGAACGTTCGCGGCCGCGCAGCGAGGCGCTGGAGTCGACCTTCATCTCGCCGCCGCTGCTGGTCGACAATCGCAAGCCCGAGGTGACGGGGCTGGAGGCGCACTACCCGCAGGTCACAGGACGGGCGCGCGACACCGGCAGCAACATCACCGAGATCGAGTACTCGGTCGACGGCGGCGACTGGCAGCTGGTGCCGCCCAGCGACGGCATCTTCGACGATCGGGTCGAGCCGTTCGGATTTCGGCTGCCGACGCTGGCCGCGGGACCGCATACCGTGACCGTGCGCGCGTGGGACAGCGCCGACAACGTCGGGGCGACGTCGATCACCGTTCGGGGCAAGTGACGCCGGTGGCCGGGTTCGACGGCGCGGCCGCTGCCGAGAGCGCCGCGCGGGACATCGCCGATCTGCCGCCCGCCCCGGCGGTCGTCCAGATCGAGGTCGGTCTGCTGCAGAACTTCTGCGAGATCCTTTTTTGCCCGGAGACGCGGGCGGCGGCGATCGTCGACCCGGCGTGGGAGGTCGACCGGCTGCTGCGCGAGACCGAAGCGCGCGGGCTGCGCGTGACCCACGCGCTCATCACCCACACCCACGAGGACCACATCGAGGGGGTGGCCGAGCTGGTGCGGCGCACGGGGGCGGCGGTAGTCGTCAGCGCGCGCGAAGCGGCGGCGGTGGCGGGCAGCGATGCGTCGGGGAGGGGCGACGGGGGGGAGGGCGCGGTCATTCACGCAGACGATCGCCGCGACATCGCCATCGGCCGGTGCGGCGTGCGCGCGCTGGACACGCCCGGGCACACCGCGGGCGGCACCTGCTACCTCGCCGACGGCTTCGTGGTCACCGGCGATCTGCTGTTCGTCGGCGGCTGCGGCCGCACCGACTTCCCCGGCGGCGACACCGCGGCCATGTGGGCCAGCCTGCAGCGCCTGATGGCTCTCCCCGAGGAGACGCGCGTCTACCCCGGCCACGACTACGGCGCGACCCCCACCTCGACGCTCGCCCACGAGATTCGCGAAAACCCCTACCTCCGCTGCCGCACCTTCGAAGAGTTCCAAGCCCGCCGCGCCCGCCCCCGCTAACCGCCCCCCAGAACCCCGAAGCACCGCCCGAAGCACCGCTCCCCAGGTTGATTTCGGATCGCCTCGAAGCACCGCTCCCAGGTTGATTTCGGATCGCCGCGAGAGGCGCTCGAAGCACCGCTCCCAGGTTGATTTCGGATCGCCGCGAGAGGCGGAGGCGTCCGGATGGACGGCCGGCGTCCGATGTTCGGACGGTCGACGAAAGCAGATTCAACCAGTTAGCGGCATCGATGCCCGCGCTTTCCCGGACACAATCCGTGCCAGCGTTCTCGAGGCAGCCCGCTACGAAATCAACCTGGGAGCGGTTATACGGGTCGGTATGCTGTCGGGGAGGAGCGAGATGCTTGGTTGTGGACCGTTGGGGGCTGGAGCGTTTTGGGGGATTTGTTTGTGGGCGATGGTTTGTCTGGGGGGGTGCGAGGGGTGCGGGAAGGGCGGGCGTCCGGGGGTCGTCGGCATGTGCGGGAGCTGCGGGCGCACCTCTGAATGCAGGCCGGGGTTGTATTGCGTCAACGCGGTCTGCGAGACCGCTCCGCCCTCGTGCCACGTCAAGATCGGTCTTTGACCGACGACGCCCGCCCTGACGCTACGGCGCGATACGCACCAAACCGCCGTATTCCACCAGCTTGCCGACCAGCGCGAGGCTGACGCGAACCCGCAGACGAACGCCGCCGTCTTCGTCGGTTCCGCCCGCGCTGATCCGGGGGCTGAGGAACGGTGCGAGGGGGATACCCAGCAGCGTGGCGCGCACGTCCGCGATCTCCAGCGAGGCGCCCGCGGTGCGCGCCGCCATGAACAAGGTCAGGGGGCCGAACCTCTCGGCGAGCAGGCCTCCCGCGTCCCATTGCCGGGATGGCAGCTCGACGCCGGCGAACGAGCGCTGCCACAACTCTCCCGTCGCGCCTGGCGTGACACGCAGATGAACCGGGAGCTCGGATCGAGCGCGCGGGAAGCCGGCGCGATCGGCCAGCCAGTTCGCCAACCGGGAAGCGCCCCGTTCAACGCGAAAGACACCGCGGACCTCCACGGGTGCGCGCGCCCCGTGGAAGGCGCGCAGCACGGGGCCGAGCCGATCGAAGTCTCTGCCCATGATGCGCTGGTAGAGGCTGCGGTCCCGATCGACCGCGCCCGCCGGATCATGCCGCGAAAAGCGCCAGAGGACCCAGCCGAACGGTCCCAGCCAGATCAGATCGTTGGTCAGGTTGACCAGAAGAAAGGCTCGCGGCAGCGTGCCCGTCGAGACGGCCGACAGCGCTCCCAGCGGACCCAGCACCTTTCCCAGCAGGCCGACCAGCACGATCGCCCGATGCCTCCGCGGATCGGACGCCGCGATCCAGTAGGCGACACCGTACACGCCGACCAGCATGCCGATGCACCGCCAGAGCGCGATCGGCGACGCGCGTTCGATGCCCGCCAGCCTCAGCGTGGCCTCCGGCGCCAGGACGACGAGCCCGCCCCAGACCAGATTGTAGAGCGCCGCCAAGCCAAGGATGAACCCTGCCCACTTGTTCGCCCGAAAGGGATCCGCAGCGCCCGCCACGGCGCGAAACTACCAAGAGCCGCCCGTCGTCGTAAGCAACCCATCGGCGGGTTATCCTCCCGCCGACCCGTTGGAAACTCCCGCACCGCCGTCCGCCCCACCCTCTGCCATCCGTTTCGTGACCGGGGCGCGCGATCCGGGCTCGCGCGCGCGGCGCGGGACGCTGTTCACGTCGCGCGGTCCGATCGAGACGCCGGTGTTCATGCCGGTCGGCACGCGCGCCACCGTCACCGGGTTGACCCCGGACGATCTGCTGACGCTCGACGCCCCGATCGTGCTGGCCAACACCTACCACCTGCTGCTGCGTCCCGGCCCCGAGCTGTTCCGCCGCGTCGGCGGGATCCACTCCTTCATGCGCTGGCCGCGGCGCGGTGCTGACCGATTCGGGCGGCTATCAGATCTTCTCGCAGCCGACCGAGCGCACGCTGACGGAAGAAGGCGCGCGCTTTCGCAGCTACGTCGACGGACGCTTCCACCTGCTGACGCCCGAAGGCTCGATCGCGATGCAGACCGCGATCGGGTCCGACATCATGATGGTGCTGGACGAGTGCATCAACGCCACCGTCGACGAGGCCGCCGTGCGCGCGGCCATGGATCGGACCCACCGCTGGGCGTTGCGCAGCCTGGCGGCGCGCACCAACCCGGCGCAGGCGCTGTTCGCGATCGTTCAGGGCGGGTTGGTCCCCGCGCTGCGACGCCAGTCGGCGCAGTTCCTGACCGACCATCCGTTCGACGGTTTCGCGATCGGTGGCCTGGCGGTCGGCGACACGCGCGCCCAGCGCGAAGAGATGACGGCCTTCGCCGCCTCGCTGCTGCCCGGCGGCCTCACCGCGCTATCTCATGGGCGTCGGCACGCCGCCCGACCTGCTGCACGCCATCGGCTGCGGCATCGACATGTTCGACTGCGTGATCCCGACGCACCTGGCCTGGCAGGGCACCGCCTTCACCTCGACGGGGCGCGTCCGCATCACGCGCGGGGCGCAGAGCGCTGCTCGACGATCCGCTCGACGCGCGCCTGCACCTGCTCGACCTGTCGCACCTTCACGCGCAGCTACCTGCACCACCTGTTCAAGTGCAGCGAACCGCTGGGACCGCGCCTGCTCAGCATTCACAACCTGCACTATTACCTGCAGCTGATGCGCGAGGCGCGCGCGGCCATCGACGCCGGAGGTTACGCCTCCTTCGCGCGCGAGCGGCTGGCGCAGATCGATCGCCACGAACACGCCGAAGTGCGCGCGTGAGCGCCGCGCGCGCGAGCCATGAGGTCGTGCGCACCCGCAGCGGCGCGCTGGCCATGCGCAGCCTCGCCGACGGCGAGATCATGCATCCGGGTGTCGGACCGCTGATCGAGGCCGAGCAGCTTTACGTTCGCCAGTCTCGCCTGGAAGACCGCCTGCGCGCCGCGAGCGACGTGGCAACGCCGCCCGCGCCACCCGCGCGCGCGCTGGTCGTCTTCGACGTGGGCCTCGGCGCCGGCTCCAACGCGCTGGCGGCACGCGCCGCCTCCGAACGCGCGCCCGACCAGGCAGCGCGCCTCGACCTTGTACAGCTTCGAGCGCGATCTCGGGGCGCTCGAGCTCGCGCTCGCGAACGGCGACGCCTTCGGGTGGCGCGGCGAGCCCGCCGAAGCGGCGCGCGCCCTGCTCGCCCACGGCGAACACGACACCGCACGCACGCGCTGGCGACTGATCCGCGGCGACGTGCTCGATGCGCTGGCGCACGCGCCTGCCCAGGCCGATGTCGTCTTCTGGGATCCGTTCTCGCCGCGCGCGAATCCCGCGCTGTGGACCGTGGCGGCCTTCGCGGCGGCTCGGCGGGTCGCCAGCGCCCGCTGCACGCTCTTCACCTACAGCGCGTCGACGGCAACCCGCCTGGCGATGTTGCTGGCCGGCTGGGCGGTCGGCATCGGCGACGCCATCGGCGACAAGCGGCAGACAACGGCCGCCGCCGTCGACGCCACCGATCTGGCGCGTCCCTCGACCCACCAGTGGCTGCCGCGGCTGGCGCGTCCCGACGCGCCGCTACCGCCCGACGCGCCCCCCGACGCCGTCGCGCGCGCCGCCGCCGCGCCGCAATTCAAGCGCGGCTAGCCGCCGCCCAGCCGACGGGCTCAGCCGGCGCGACGCACGCGCGCCGTGGTGATGATGAAGTCGTCGCGGCGCAGCCAGCGCACGTCGACGTCGAAGCTCGCCTCGGCGGGCGCGCGCAGAAACAAGGCCACGGCGGCGCCCCCGTCGCTGCGCCGTTCGACGGCCACCTCCTGGAACGACACGAAGCGCGCGACGAACGGGTCGAGCGCCTTGTAGATCGCCTCCTTGGCCGAGAACGCGAACAGCAGCTCCTCGACGCGGCCCGGATCCTCGGCCAGCGGCAGCCGCGCGCGCTCCTCGGGGCGCAGCACGTGGCGCGCGATATCGAAGCGACCGGCGACGACCCGCTCGAGGTCGACGCCGATCTGCCAGTCGCCATCGGTGGTGGCGCGCGCCGCCAGCCCCACCGCCAGCCCCTCCTTGTGACTGATCGATCCGCGCACCCCGTCCGGCAGGCGGGGCGCGCCGCGCGGCGTGCTCAGGATCGGGCCTGGGTCGAGGGAAAGATCGGCGAGCGCCGCGCGCAAGGCGATCCGCCCCCCCGCCCAGCTCACGCGCCGCAACGGCGGCAGCGCATCGACATGTCGTTGCTCTTGCTCTGACAGCGCCGCGCGCGCTGACGGCGGCAACGATTCATCGTCGGTGTCGCGCCCCGGCAGGGCGACGCCGACACATCGACCGTGCGGCAGATCGAGACCGAACAACCGCTGAAAGACCAGCGCCTGGTCCAACCGGCGCCTCTCAGTTCCGCAGCGCCATCAGCGGCGCCGGGATCCGCCCGCCCAGCGTGATGAACCGATCGGAGCCGAAAGCGCCGACCGGCTGCACGATCGCCTCGCCGAGCAGCCCACCGTAGACGACCGACTCGCCCGCCCTCTTGCCGGGGACCGGGATGATGCGCACCGCGGTCGTCTTGTTGTTGAAGACGCCGATCGCGATCTCGTCGGCGACGATCGCCGCCAGCGTCTCGGCGCTGGTGTCGCCCGGCACGGCGACCATGTCCAGGCCGACCGAGCAGACCGCGCTCATCGCCTCGAGCGACGCCAGCGACAGCGCGCCGACGCGCACGGCGTCGACCATGCGCGCATCCTCGCTGACGGGGATGAACGCCCCCGATAGCCCGCCGACGTGCGACGACGCCATGACGCCGCCCTTCTTCACGGCGTCGGTGAGCAGCGCTAGCGCCGCGATGGTGCCGGGCGCGCCGGTGCGCTCCAGCCCCATCTCCTCGAGGATCTCCGCCACCGAGTCGCCGACGACCGGCGACGGCGCCAGCGAGAGATCGACGATGCCGAAGCGGACCTTGATGTCGTCGTGACCACCCGGGCCACCGCCCCCGGCCGCGGCGGCGGCGTTCATGCGCCGCGCGACCTCGCGCCCGATCAGCTCACCGGCGCGCGTGACCTTGAACGCCATGCGCTTGATGGTGTCGGCGACCGTCGTCAGGTTCATCGGCTCGCCCGACGCGCGCAGCCGCCGCAGCGCCGACAGCACGACACCCGGCCCCGAGCAGCCGACGTTGATGACGCATTCCCCTTCGCCCAGCCCGTGCATCGCGCCGGCGACGAAAGGATTGTCGTCGGGGATGTTGGCGAAGGTGCAGAGCTTGGCGCAGCCGATGCCGCCCTCGCGCGCGGTCCGCTCGGCCAGCTCCTTGATGACGCGCCCCATGATCAGCACGGCGTCGCCGTTGATTCCGGCGCGGGTCGTCGCAACGTTCACCGACGAGCAGACCCGGCGCGTCGTCGCCAGCGCCTCCGGGATCGAATCGATGAGCGCGCGGTCGCCCGCGGTCATCCCCTTTTCGACCAGCGCCGAAAAGCCACCGATGTAGTCGACGCCCAGCTCGCCGGCGGCGCGGTCGAGCGCCACCGCCGCCTCGACGACGCGCGGCGCGCGCGACGGCTCGGTCACCATCGCCATCGGCGTCACGCTGATCCGCTTGTTGGTGATCGGCACGGCGTAGTCGGCCTCGACCGCCTGCGCGGTCGCCACCAGCGCCGACGCAGAGCGCATCAGCTTCTCGTACACGCGCGCGCAGGTTCGCTCCAGCGATTCGCTGGCGGTGTCGCGCAACGAGATCCCCATGGTGACCGCGCGGACGTCGAGGTGCTCGGTCTCGATCATGCGCAGAATCTCGCGCACCTCGCCGGAGTCCCACGCCATCAGCCGCTCACCATTCGCGCCGGCGACGACGCATCAGACGACGCATCCGATCGGCGCATCAGATCCTCTGCAGCGCGGTCACGACGTCCTCGTGCATGACCAGACACTCGGCGCCCAGCCCGCGCACCATCTCGGTCAGGCGCGCTTTGAGCTCGGTGAAAGGGACCTCGAGCGACGACAGGTCGATGATGATGATCATCGTGAAGTAGTCGGCCACCAGCGTCTGCGAGATATCGAGGATGTCGCCGCCCGCATCGGCGATCCCCTGCGCCAGCTTGGCGACGATCCCCTTGCGGTTCTTCCCCGTCGTCGTTACCACCGCCCGGCGCCCGGTCTTGCGCCGTTCCTGCTCGAGGCACGACGCGCACAGATCGGCGCGCACCGAAAGCGACGCGTCGACCGCGTGCGACCGGGACCGCGACTCCGTCGGCGTCGGCGTCGGCGTGGGCGACTGCGCCGACGGCGCCAGCGCGGCGGTCACCTCGGCGGCGACGATCGCCGCGAGATCTTCGCGCGGCCGCCCGGTGCGCCGCGCCACCTGGCGCGACACGCGCGCGATCAGCTCGCGCAGGTCGGCGCTGTCGTCAGAGCTTTTCACCGTCGAGCTCGACGCGATCCACGACCGCGACGACCGCGGCGTCGATCGGAACGCTGGGCTTCTGCCCCACCGGCAACGCCCCCGACATCGCCACGCGCGCGGCGTGACCGAAGGCGACCACGACGTCGTCGCCCGGCCCGGCGTCGAGCCGGTCGGCACACACCACCAGGTCATCGGTCGGCTGCGCGCCGAGCAGCCCCGCGCCGCCCGCGTCGCTGCCCGCACGAGCGCCCCGATGCACGTCTGCGAGACAGTACGGCCGCACGAGCAGCAGCTTCAGCCCCGAAGCTTCCGGCCACTTCACCGTCGACCAGACCGAACCGACGACGCGCCCCAGGAACATCTACTCCGCCCCCTCGACCAGCGCGGCGACGGCAGCGTCGCACACCAGGTCGCGGTTGTCGGGCCCGGCGCGCAGCACGTTGCGTGCCCCCGAACCGAAGGCCACGGTCACGTCCTCGCCGCCGCGCGCATCGAGCGTGTCGATCGCGACCACGATGCGACCGGTCGGCGCGTGCGCCGCGTCGCGCGCCGCCACCAGCACCAGCTTGCGTCCGTCGAGGCCGGGGACGTGACGCGCCCCCCAGACCTGCCCGATGATCGTGCCGCGGATCATCGCGCCCACCGCGCCGGCACGTCCCACCGCCGGCGGATCCCGGGGCCGGCGTGACTCGGCGCCGCCGCCGCGTCCGCGTCGAGCTCGACGCGATCGACGACCGCCATCACGGCAGCGTCGACCGGCATATTCTCCGCGCCCATCGACCAGCGCGCCGGCTGGCCGAGGCAGACCACGACATCGTCCCCGACACCCGCGTGGACGTCGTCGATCGCCACCAGGTGGCCGGTCTGCCCGCGCGGCTCGTACCAGCCGTGGGGGCGCACGACCAGCAGCTTCATGCGCTCGAGGCGCGGGTCCTTGCGGGTCGCCCAGACCTCGCCGACCACCCGCCCCAGGATCATCGCGCGCCGCTCTGTTCGTCGATGTGAAGGTCGTCGACGATGCCGACCACCACGTCCTTGTCGGCGACGTCGACCCCGACGGTCAGGTCGCGCACGCGGCTGCCATGCGCCACGATGACCCGTTCGCCCGGTCCCGCGCCGAGACCGTCGACCGCGACGATCAGTCCCCGACCCGCAATCGGCGCGCCCGGCGCGCCGCCGTCCCCACTCCCCCCCATGATCAGCGGGCGCACCAGCAACAGCTTGCGCCCCGCCAGGCCGTCGGCCTGGCGCGAGGCCCAGAGTCGCCCGATCACCTCGCCGATCAGCATGGGGGCGGCGGGTCGGATCAGGCGCGCTTCGGTGCGGCTTTCCCAGGAGCCTTGGTCGTGGCCTTGGCCTTGGCCTTGGCGGCCGGCGCCGCGGCGGCCTTGACGCGCGGCTTGGCGCTCGCCTTGGCGGCAGCGCCCTTGGTGCGCCGCTCGGCGACCCGGACCATGTCGAGCAGGCGGCCCGCCGGATAGCTGGTCAGCTTCTGGACGTAATCCTTGTCCTTGGCCCGACCGATGCCGGCCGCCGCTGCGTCGGCCAGCTTGTCGTGGCCGCCGAGCTGCTTCAGGCTGGTGGCGACGTCATGCAGGCGGATCAGCTTGCGGTTCGCCGCGCCCAGCAGCCGCTTGCGCAGCTCGTCCTTGGGCTCGTCACCGGTGCTGCCGAGCAAGCTGACGATCTGATCGACCAGCTTGTCCTTACCACCGAACTTCTCTTTGACCCGCGCCAGCGGGCTATTCTGCGACATGAAACGGATCTCCTTCAAAGGGCGGGGTTTTACCCCAAAACGGGCGGCAAGGATA
This sequence comes from uncultured Pseudomonadota bacterium, assembly GCA_963778795.1. Lineage (GTDB taxonomy): Bacteria > Myxococcota_A > Polyangia > Fen-1088 > Fen-1088 > DASRQZ01. The sequence continues at coordinate 587,356 of CAVZVU010000003.1, forward strand.
CTCCCGTCGCCCCCAGGATCAAGCGCGCAAGCGCCCCGGCGCGACTCGACGCGCCTTAGTTCTTCCGCCTAGCTCTTGGCGACCAGTCGCGTGAGCGTAGCGCGGCTCCGCCGCGCGGAGCTCGTCGCGGGGGGTGCGGGACCCTCTCAGGGTCCCGCAACTAGATCGATAAACCCGTAGATCCAGATCAGGTTGATCGCGTCGGCCAGGGGGCCTGGGGTCTCGGTGGTGGTCTCGACCGCCGCCACGTAGGGGGTGCCGCGCCGGTGGTAGTAGTCGGTGATGCTGCCGTCGTGGCACTCGATCGCCCCTTCGGCGTCGGCAAACACGTCGGTACCGGGCTCGTGCCCCGAATCGACGATCGAATCGCGCAGGATCGGGACCTGCGCCCCCGACCGAGCCATCAGCGGCCGATAGGCGTTCCGGTCGCCAAACACGTAGACGTAGAAGAGCGAGCCGTGGATGAAGTTGTCCTGGTGCAGGTCGAGCGACGCCGCCGGCGGCGGCAGGCGCTCGAGCGCGGCCCGCAGGGCGGCCGTCTCCTTGGCGACGGGGTGGCTCGGCTTGCAGCTCAGGTGGGCCTCACCGGCGCGCAGCTCGCCCCGCCACTCTCCGGGCTCCACCTCATACTGCAGGAAATCGTTGTTGGGCCGTTCGCCGCTGAGGTTGTAGCGGGTGTGCGCCTCGAACCCCGACGGGTTGATGCAGGGGAACAGCTGGAGCGCGACGTCGCGCTCGCGCGCATAGGCCACGATCTCAGGCGTATGCTCGAGCAGCGTCAGCGGTCCGGCCTTCTCGTCGCCGTGGAATCCACCGGTGATCACCACCGTGCGCGCGCCCGGCGTGCTGGCCGACAACAGCGGGTAGGCGTGGCTTCCCTCTTGGACGGAACCGTAGTCTTCCACGTGCGCCAGGCCGGCCAACGAGGATCGCCATCTACGGGCAAAGTCCGAGAAGAGCACCCCTAAGTGTGACATGGTGGGAGGGGGCCCGCCCAGACGCGACGCGCTGGCTCATGTGGCTAATTTCACTGGACTATTGCGCGGCTCAGCCGCCAAGTAGCCGGAACGTTTGGGGTCGACGGGCCGCTTCGCGTAAATTGGGGCATGGATCGAAATCTGGCGCTGGAGGTCGTGCGGGTCACGGAAGCGGCGGCGCTGGCGGCAGCGCGTTACGTGGGGCTGGGCGAGCGGAACGCCGCTGACCAGGCCGCCACCGAGGCGATGCGCCGAACCTTTGGCGACCTGCACATCAACGGGACCGTGGTCATCGGCGAAGGGGAGCGCGACCTGGCCCCGATGCTGTACATCGGCGAGAAGCTGGGCGATGGCGATCCCCGGTCACCGGAGATCGACATCGCCGTCGACCCGCTGGAGGCGACCAACTCCTGCGCCAACGGCATCAATGATGCGTTGGCCGTGGTCGCCATGGCGGAGCACGGGAACTTCCTCAACGCCCCCGACACCTACATGGACAAGATCGCGGTCGGCCCGATCGGCCGCGGCGTGATCGACATCCGCCAGAGCCCGACGCGCAACCTGTACGCCATCGCCGACGCCAAGCGAGTCGCCGTGGCCGATCTCACGGCGGTGATCCTGGACCGACCGCGCCACGCCGCGCTGATCGCGGAGGTGCGACGTGCCGGCGCGCGCATCCGCCTGATAACCGACGGCGACGTCGGAGGCGCGCTGGCGACCGCCGATCCTTCGACCGGCATCGACGTGCTGATGGGGATCGGTGGCGCCCCCGAAGGGGTGCTGGCGGCGGCGGCGCTCCGCTGCGTCGGGGGTGACATGCAGGGGGTGCTGAAGTTCCGCAGCGACGACGAGGCGGCGCGCGCGACGCGCATGGGGATCACCGACGGCAATCAGATCTTTGGCGTCGAGGATCTGGCGCGCGGCGACGTGATGTTCGCGGCGACCGGCGTCACCGACGGCTTCCTGCTGCGCGGCGTCCGCTTCACCGGCGGCGGCGCCGAGACCCACTCGGTGGTGATGCGTTCCCGCTCGGGGACGATAAGATTCATCCGCGCCCGACACCACTTCGAGAGCAACCCCAACTACGACCACCGGCGCGTCCCCACCCCCAGGTAGAAGACCGCCGAAACGACGACGACGACGACGACGACGACGATGCCCGATTCACCCGAGTCGCCCTTTCACTCGCCGCCCGCCGTTCCGCGCAAGTCGATCCACCTGTCGCCGCGCGGAAGCGGGCGACCGCGCGTGCGCGCGATTGGACAGCGCTTCGCGCCGCACGAGGACCTGTATCACTACGTGCTCACCCGGACCTGGAGTGAGTTCTTCCTGCTGATGGGCCTGGCCTTCCTGGGCGCCAACACCCTGTTCGCGGTGCTCTACTGGATCGCCCCCGGCTCGGTGAGCAACGCGCGCCCCGGGTCGTTCGAGGACGCGTTCTTCTTCAGCGTGCAGACCATGGCGACCATCGGCTACGGCGGGATGTCGCCGGCCACGCGCTTCGCGCACATCGTGGTCACCGTGGAGGCGATGACCGGAATCTTGTCGACGGCGCTGATCACCGGCATCACCTTCGCGAAGTTCGCGCGGCCGACCGCGCGCGTGCTGTTCAGCGACAAGCTGATCCTGGCGCCGCGCAACGGCATGCCTCACCTGACCTTCCGGGTCGCCAACTGGCGGCACAACCTGGTCACCGAGGCGCAGCTGCGCGTGATCCTGCTGGTCACCGAGCAGACGCGCGAGGGGGAGACCCTGCGGCGACAGCTCGAAGTGCCGCTGGTGCGCGACAACACGCCGCTGTTCGCGCTGACCTGGACCGTCCTGCACCTGGTCGACGGGCGCAGCCCGTTCTTTGGTCCCGATGCGCTGCCGCGCCTGCGCTCCGCCAACGCGGAGATCTACGTCACCCTCACCGGGCTCGACGAGGCGATGGGGCAGATTCACGCGCAGCACTCGTATCGCCTGGACGACATCGTCACCAACATGCGCTTCGTCGACGTGCTGAAGCTGCGGCCCGACGGGACGCGCGAGCTCGACTACCGTCACTTTCATGATGTCGTGCCGATGGCCCCGGAGCACTGGCTCGCCAATGACACCGGTTCTGGCAATATGACCCCGCCATGAACCAGATCCGTCCCGCTCCGGTCCTCGCGCTCGCGCTGGTCACGCTGCTCTCGGCCGCCTGCGGCAGCAGCAATAGCAACGGCGGCGTGGGCGGCAGCTCCGGCGGAGGGAGCGGCGGCAGCGGCGGCTCCAGCGCCTGTCCCGCCCGCCCCGATCTGATCGCGGCGGCGCCGGCCTGCGACACCGTGGTGAACTCCGCGACCGCGATCCCGTTCACGGCGCTGACCGGCACCGCGCCGGTGCCGGCGGGCGGCGCGATCCTCGACGGGCTCTACGAGTCGACCAAGACCGGGGCTTACGGCGCGACGACCGGCACCGGACGCCGCATCACCTTCGTGATCGTCGAGGGTGCAACGCGCATGCTCTGGGCGGGCGAGGTGCTGGACGGCACCGGCACCAGCGTGCAGGCGTCGTTCCGCGCCAACGCCGCCATCAGCGTCTCGGGGACGCACATCAACGTCACGGCCGACTGCGTCTCGATCTCGCCGTCACCGCTGCCCCCCACGTTCGACTTCACCGTCTCCGGATCGGATCTGGTGCTCTCGCTGGCCAGCGGCAGCACCACCGCCGCGACGACATACACGCGTCGCGGCTGCGCGAATTGAGGATGGGAAGCGATGGGCTCGCGCTGATCACTTGCCGAAGCCGGGGGCGCGCCCCTGCCGCAGCAGGTTCAGGAACGCCCCGGCGCGGTCGAGCAGGTCGCCGACCTGTGCCTCGCCGAGCGACAGCTTGAGTGAGAAGGTCGTCCCCTCGACCAGGCTGGTCACACCGTCGAGATCGGGGCCGAGGCCGAGCATCAGCACGCGCGGATCGCGCTTGGCCCCCTGCAAGGTCTCGGCGAACTTGGCGACCAGCACCTTGGCCTCCGACGGATCGGCGAGATCGGCGGTGAACGCCGCCTCGAGCCCGGTGGAGAGCCCGATGCCGAGCGACATGCGCGTCACCGAGGCCGCGCTCTCGAAGCGCGGATCGCGTTCCAGCTGGTGTCTCAGCTCGGCGGGGACGAGCGCGGCGGCCCAGATCGCGTGGCCGGCAGCGGCCCGCTCGCACAGCTGCAGCAGCTCGAGGTTGGTCTCGGCGCTGCCGCCGGGGCCGGCGGCGCCGTCGGCGAGATCGGCCATCCGCGCCGCCCAGCCGCCGCCGCCGATGATCAGCGTGCGCGCGTCGAGGAAGAAGCCGGCCAGCGCGGGATCCTTGCGCGCCGCCCACAGCGTGCGCCGACCATGGATCGTCGGCACCAGATCGTCGCCATCCTTCTGGAGCGCGTCGCGCACGTAGGCGACCAGGCGCGACTCGTCGAAGCGCGCCGCGCGCACGACGATCCCCAGCTCGCCGTGCAGGCGCGCCTCCTCGGGGAAGGCGACCAGGATGCTGTTGATCTGGCGCCCGGGGTCGAGGCCGGTCCGTTCGCGAAACGTCACCAGGCGCTGCTCGTCAGCGGGGCTGGTCAACGCCAGCGCCGCCAGGCGGGGCGCGAGCGGCGCGGCGCGCAGCTGATCGAAGTCGAGCGCGACCACCGAGCGGGCCTCGATCGGAACCAGCGCGAGCCGGCCGTCGAAAGGATGAACCGCCTTCTCGACGCGGTTGCAGCCGCCGCGACACGACGCGACAGCAAGCACGAGCGCGAGCCAACGCGCGAGCGTGAACAGGCGACAGCGACGGGAGACGGGAACCAGCGCGCATCTCCTGACCCGCCGCGAGACTAGCAATCGCGTCGCGGTTCGCGCAATAGTCCTCCGCCAATGCCCTGGGCCAAGATGAAATTTCGCGACCAGGAGGTCTGGGTGCGGGTGGATGTGTCGGGGCGACCCGCGCTCGACGGCGGAGGTCGCGCCGAGATGAAGTACCGCGAGACCGACGAGAAGAGCTATCGGCCGGCGGCGGTCAACCTGACGCCGATCGGCGGCGCCGAGGCGACGCCGCGCGATTTGGCGCCGCCGGCGCGCAAGAACGCCCGCGCCCGCGCGAAGACGCCGGCGCTGCCCGACGCCATCCCGGGCGCGTTCGACGTCTGGACCGACGGCGCCTGTTCGGGCAACCCGGGACCGATGGGCATCGGCGTCGTCGTGCTGCACGACGGCCAGCGCAAAGAGCTGGGCGAGTACCTGGGCGTCGGGACCAACAACATCGCCGAGCTGACCGCTATCGAGCGGGGCCTGGAGCTGGTGGCCGAGATGGCGAAGGCCGAGGCCACCGGAAGCGCCAAAGAGGTCAGCCCGCGCATGCGGCGGGTGCGGGTCTACAGCGACTCCGGCTACGCGATCGGCCTGCTCGAGCAGGGGTGGAAGGCCAAGGCCAACGTGGAGCTGGTGGCGCGATTGCGCAAGAAGGTCGCCGCGGTCCCGAACCTCGAGTTCGTCAAGGTTCGGGGACACGCCGGCGTCCCCGAGAACGAACGCTGCGACGAGCTGGCGCGCGAGGCGGTCAACCAGCGCGCCGGGCGTCGCTGACGTTTTGCGCGCCGGTCAGCGCCGGATCGAGGTGGTCAACAGCTGCTCGCCGGTCGGCGCCGTCGAGCCCGGCTCCGGCTCGGCGGTCACGAAGACGTCGAACTGGCGGTAGGGCGTCACCGCGTCCAGCTTCCCTTCGAGATCCTTGCCGACCGCCAGCGCCCCGACATTCTGTGCCGGCTCCGAGCTGGTGTCGGCGGCGATCGGCCGCAGCCAGACCACGTAGGTCGCCGCGCCGGTCGCCACCTTCTCTGCCGGCGCCAGGTGCTTGACCTTGACCGCCAGCTTGGTGCTGCCGTTGTCGCCGTCCTTCACGCTGACGGAGCCCTCGGCCGCCGGGATGCGCGGGCTAGCCTGCATCGCCGTCGCCGCGCCGTGCGAGCACGACAGCCCGAGCAGCGCCGTCAGTAGAATCAGCGAGAACGGCCCCGCGGCGCGCACGATGCGCGCGACCTTTGATGACCAGCGGCGGACCGCCAGGCGAAACGATCGGCGGAATGAACGACGAAATGAAAGAATCTCAGCCATCGACATGATTTCCCTCGTGCTCGGGTTGTCCGAACAGAATCTGCCCACGCCGGACAGGGGAACAAGCCGGTACAGACCCGATCAGGCGGGGGCGGGCGCCGCGTGCGCAGCGACTTCGGCCAGACGCTGAAATCCGGCGCCCGCCGCAGCCACCTCGCGCAGCGTGGCGTCGAGCGCCGCCATCTTCGCCGCCAGCGGGCGGCGCAGATCCGGCTGGCGCGCGATCAGCGCCGCCGGGATCTGATCGTGCTCGGCGTCGCAGAGATCGATGCCGTGCAGCTCGAGGTTGAAGAACGGCTCGCGCAGCGCGGCGGCCACCAGCCGTCGCCGCATCCAGGCGGGCGCCGTGATCAGGCTGGTCCCGATCACCGGCCAGCGCAGCAGCGGCGTCACCGCCATGGGCAGCTCGACGATATCGAGATTGCCGGCGCGATACGGCGCGCCCGCCGCCGGCCGATAGGGGCGGCGCGACGCCATCAACACGCGCGGGCTGCCGAGAAAGCTGCCCGACTTGCGCCCCACCATCTGCATCAACCCCATGACCGCCGCCTTGGCGCTGTAGTAGGGCACCGACGGAAACGCCGACGAATCGTAGTGGTAGCCGCGCGCGCGCAAGATGTCGATGACGTCGGCCGAGACCTCGTAGCCGGGCGCGCGGAATCCAACCGGCGCGGTTCCAGCGCAGGACGCGATCGCCTGGTGAGCGCGATCGATCTCGGAAGCGATCGCGACCGGCCCCAGGCGCACCAGATCGTAGGGATGCGAATGGCTGTGGTTGGCCAGCTCGTGCCCCTCGCGCGCCATCTCGGCGAGCAGCGCGCGCCCCTCCGCGTCCTCGTCGAGATCGCGCCCGACCACGAAGAGGGTGGCGCGCAAGTTGTGGCGCGCGAACAGCTCGCGAAAACGCGGCAGGCAGCGGCGCAGGATCGCGTGACGCGCGGCGGGCGGCGGCGCGCCGTCGAGCGCGTGGATGCGGAAGTAACACTCGATCGGATCGAGATCGACCGAGACCGAGGCGACGCGCGCAGGATTATCGGGGCCGGCCATCAGGATGACCCTGCTTTAGCACGGGGGTCTCATTCTTGCCCACCGTCATTGGCCCGACCAGCGGCGCGACCGGTGGCGCGACCGACAGCGCGACCGATAGGGAGAGGCGTTCCCGCGTCGGAAGACGCCGGCACCAGGACCGCCGCCCCGCGCGCCGCGCCGTCGGAGGAGAACATCGCCAGCGCCGGTTGCGAGAGCACCCCCTTCGAGAGCAGCAAGCTCAAGAAGGCCAGCGACAGCACCCCCGCCGCGGCCCCGACCTCGCCGGTCGAGATCGCCGGCATGAACCGCTGCGCTTGCGGCGCCAGCGCCAGCGGAGGTTTCCGGTCGGCCAGCGCCAGCTCTTCCAGTTGTCCCCAGTCACCCGAGCCGTCGTGGCAGACGGCGCCCAGCGCCGCCGCCGGAAGCCCCGCGGCGGCGAGCGCTCGGTCGGCCGCCTCCGCCAGCGCCGACGCCGAGGCGCCGGGCTCCGCGCCGCCGACGCAGTGGCCCCGACCGGCGATGATCGCCGGGCAGCCGTCGTCGTCGTCTGTATCGCCCTGCCCGCGCAACGACAGCCGCACCGCCGCTGCGGCTTCGCCCGGGACGAATCCGGTGACGTTGCGCGGACCGGCCACCCGCCCCGACGCCACCTCGCGCACCAACCTCTCCGAAGCAACCAACGAGTCGACCCCGAGCAGCAGGCAAGCCGGCCACTCCCGCAGCAGCAGCAACCGCGCCACAACGTCGAGCGCCCCGCTCAAGTCGCCGCGCCCCGAGGCGAGCACCCGGCTGGCGTCGCGATCGATCGGCAAGTCGGCGTCCTCGGCCATCCGCCGCAACAACCAATCCGCGTCGCACCCAAACAGCTCGAGCGCCGGCGCGCAAACGATCAATGGCAGCGGCAGCGGCGCGGACACCGGCAAGGACGCGGCCCCGCGCGACTCCGGATCCATCTCTCCCCCTCGCACCCCACACTCCTGCAACGCCAGCATCGCCAGCACCCGCAACCGATCAACTCCCTGGACATCGTCGCCGATCAGCGTCGGCGCCCCAATCACCGCCCGCCCATCCACCCCCACCGTCGCCAGCGCCTGGTACCGCCGCGCGTTCGTGTAGATCGAAGCCGCCGACAGCGGCAGATTGTCCCCGACCGGCGTAATCGCCCCCATCGCCTCGACCCCGAGCTCCATCGCCGCGAGTTATCGGCGACGCGCCGCGAACGTTGCGTGTGTGGCTGACGATCGCTTGCCGGTCGGTAACGTTTGACATGACCGATCCTCGAAGCTACGTTCGCGCCCAATTCACTGGGCACTCGGGGCGGGAGATGGCGGACGGTACGTTCACGACATGGTTCTACGCGACGGAGGAGGGATCCACTCTTTTCGCCGTTCTGCGCAACCTCGAACGCTCCCACGCCGACAACAGGACGTGAGGTCCGTACTATGATGAACGTGGCGCGTGCTTTCTTCGATTCCCGCACCCGGGTTGTCCCCTTCTCATGGTGGCTCCTGGTGGCTGCAGTTACGATCTCCTCCGGCTGCACAAAATATCGAGTGGCTACTGCCGATGGCGGAGACGGCATAGCCGCTACCAGTAACGGTGGGACTGGCGGAATCTTGCCGGCGGACGCGGGCCCGGGCGGGATAGGCGACGCGTCCGACGCTCTCGACGCGCCCCGCGATTTCAACGGGGCTGGGGATCGAATCGAAGATGGCGGCAGCCCACCAGACACCGGCGCTCCGACGGGGACGCCGGCGACGCTGTCGATAAGTCCCGACACGAAGGATTTCGGTACGGTCGTGGCGGGTCTGTACGCCGAGGCATCGTTCCAGGTGTCGAACGGTGGTGGTCAGTCATCGAGTGTTCCCACGGTGACGGTCGAGGGTACGGACGCTCCGCTCTTCACGGTGACCGCGAACGGCTGCATGGCGGCGGTTCCCGCACTGGGGAACTGCCTCGTGACCGTGCGCTTCAGCCCAGCGGCGATGGCGAGCGGGACAAAGAGCGCGCGGATCAACGTCAACGCGACCTTGGGTGGAGCGGTGAGCGCGACCATGCAGGGAATGGTGGTGCCCCCGGGGGCCTTGACCATCACGCCCACGTCGCAGACCTTCGGCTCGTTGCTGGTGGGGGTTGCAGGCGCACCGGTGTCGTTCACGGTGAAGAACACTGGCGGGGTGGCCACAGGCGCGCTGGCGACCGTCGTGCAGAACTCGACTGAGCTCGGCATCGCCAGCGACGGTTGCAAGCTGAAGCTGCTTGGTGCTGGTGAGTCTTGCGTCATCACCGTCGTCTTCACGCCAACCAGCGCGGGCCAAAAGAGCGGCACCCTCGTGGTCAACGCAACTCCTGGCGGAACAGCGTCGGCGAGCATGACCGGAACCGGACTGAGCCCCGCGCTGCTGACGATCGATCCGGTGTCGGGATCGTTTGCAACGACCACCGTAAATAGCAGCGGTGGTTCACAGACATTCGTCATCGCCAACACCGGCGGGGTCGCGGCGGGAGAAACGACTGCCGTGCTGGCAGCGGTGGGCGGGACAAATCCCGGCGACTTCGCGCTCTCGGCGAACGGATGCACCGGCACGCTGGTCGCGGGTGGAAGATGCATGGTCACCATCACGTTCAAGCCGTCCGGAGCGGGTCCTCGGTCGGCGACCCTGACCGCAAGCGCCACTCCTGGCGGTTCGGTGACGGCTTCGCTGTCGGGGGCCGGAGTGAATGCCGCGCTGCTGAAGATTGCTGTGGCGTCTGGTGCATCAACCAACTTTGGCTCGGTCACCACAGGCACCTCGGCGACCCAGACCTTCACCGTGACCAACACGGGTGGCCAAGCGTCCAGCGCAATCACGATCGCGACCGCTGGCGCCGGCTTCAGTGTCGTAGCACCGAGCGCGGGCGACTGCGTGAGCGGAACCACCACCCTGGCGATCAATGCGAGCTGCAACGTTCACGTGCTGCTGTCGTCGACGACCCTGGGCACAGTTTCGGGCAGTATCACCGCAACCGCCAGCGCTGGCGGCTCCAGCTCGCTCACACTGTCCGGCGCCATCGTCAGTCAAGGAAGCATCAGCGTTACTCCGACGACCGCGGCGTTTGGGTCATTCCTGCCCGGGATCCCCAGTGCGCCAATCTCGTTCTCCGTCAAAAACGACGGCGGATCAACGACGCCGGTGCTCGCGACGGCCATCACCGGGTCGACCGAGTTCACGATCTCGGCCGATTCCTGCAATACCAAGACGCTGGCCACGGGCGCCTCGTGCTCTGTTTCGGTGGTGTTCAAACCGGCAAGCCCGGGAGGGAAGACCGGATCGCTTTCGGTGACCGCCGGCATCGCGGGCGTCGCCGCGGCGACTCTGACGGGAACCGGCCTCGTTCCAGCGACGCTCGAACTTTCTGCGGCGACCAGCTTTGGAAGCATCGGGGTGACTCAAACGAGCGCAGTACAGGTGCTGACTCTTCGTAACTCGGGAGACGCCACCGCAGGAACGACGACCGCGATCGTCCCTGGGTTGACTGGCATCAACGCGAGCGAATTCGCCGTTACCGCCACGACCTGCGGGCCGACCCTGCCCACCAAGGGAACCTGTACCGTTTCAGTCGCGTTCAAACCAACCAGCGCGGGCGCCAATAAGACGGCCACACTGACGGTCAGCGGCGCGCCTGGCGGCGCGCCGACGACTGGCCTGACGGGGACGGGCCTCGGGGCGGCGGCGCTGCACCTCAGTGTCGGCTCGGGCTTCTCGAACGAGTTTGGCTCACTGGTGCTAGGCAACTCGCAGACCGAGCAGTTCGTGGTCACCAACAGCGGGCAACAGAACTCCAGCGCTCTGACCATCACCTTGACGGGGACCGACTTCTCTCGAGTCGCCGCGACGGGGCTCGACTGCGTGAGTGGGACGACAACCTTGGCGGTCAATGCGAGCTGTACGGTGAGGGTCACGTTCACTCCAACGGCGGCGTTGTCTCGCACGGCGACCCTATCCGTCAGCGCGACGAACGGAGGGTCCGACTCGCTGACGACCTTGCACGGCGCCGGCGTAACGCAGGGCGCGCTCGCGGTGAGCACAGCGACCCTGGATCTCGGCTCGGTGCTTCAGGGGGGCAAGAGCAACCCGCCGGCGGTGATCACGGTGAGAAACACGGGTGGGGTCGCGTCCGGTCTCATCAACACCGCGATCCCGGCGGGTGAATTCACCATCACATCTGATCAATGCAAAGGGATCGCGCTGGGGCCGACCCTGACCTGCCCGATCTCCGTGATGTTCAGCCCGACGACCGCTAGCGCGACCGTCAAGACCAGCACGCTGACCGTGAGCGCCTCCCCAGGGGGTAGTCCCACCGTGGCGCTATCCGGTCGAGGGACAACCCTGCAGATCGACCAGACCTCGTTCGCCTTTCCGGCCACGGCGACCGGAACAGCCGGCCCGTCGCGGAGCTTTACCGTCACGAACCCGACGTCGGGCTCCGCGGGGACGACTAGTCCGCTCGTGGTCTCTCTGACCGGCCCGAATGCGGCCGACTTCCAGGTCAATCCGGGCACTTGCACGGGTGTCCTTGGCGGAACCGGGTTGTGTTCGACCGTTGTTTCCTTTCGTCCCCAGGGCGCGTCGTTTGGCTTGAGGACAGCGACGTTGAACGTGACCGCCAACCCGGGAGGGACGGCCACCGTCATGCTGACTGGCCAGGGTCAAGCACCCGACGGACAGTTCGGCTGCGTGAGCGACAACGATTGCCAGTCGCTCGCGTGCCTCACCTACTATCGGGACGGGGACGGGGATGGGTTCGGCGACCCGAATAAGCCGCAGAAGGTGTGCGGCTTCAATCCACCCAACGGCTACGTCAACTCATTCATGGGTACGGACTGCGACGATTTGGACGTGACAATGTTTCCGACGGTGTCGCGCTGTCAGAGCGCAACGGTTCGAATCTACTGCCAAGTCGAGGGTGTGCTGTTAACGCAGACTTGCGGCGGGGCTTGTCGCGACAATGCCTGTGTCGGTACCGCCAACGTGGCGGGAACCTTTAACTGCAGTGGCAATTTATCCTGCACGACGGCCCAGGGATGCAGCTACGCGAACGGGTTTGGTGAAGGTGCAGCATGCAATCGGTTAGGTCCCGAGGGCGCGGATTGCGATGATGGCAGCGATTGCCCCGCGGGGTCGGTTTGCTGCGACGCTCGTGCATGTGTTGCCTTCATTGGCAGACGATGCTCGGTGGGCGCTTGTCCGGTGGGCGACTCTTGCACTGGCTACCGCCAAGTATGCAACCCCCTCGCTTCCGATTGTCCCGCGGGGATGACGTGCGGCCTGGGCGTGCTCCTGGACAGCATTAGTGGTCAAGGAAGGTGGACCTGCAACTGACCACCTCGCGCACCCAAAGGAATGACCCTTCCCGGAAACAAAGTCCTTTCAGCCCACCCACTGTGGCTCCGGACGAAGAAGCCCTTCCCGGCAGCAAACCATTCCGTTTCATTTCTGGCCCAAACGGACGTCAACAACGAGCCACGATCACGCGGACTTGAAGCGACCAGCACCACCAGACAGTAACAAGCCGGAATTCACATCCCAACCATCTCAGCCACCCTTTTGGTTGGTGATCGGGAGAAGGTCGCGCGCCGTCTTCCGGGAGCCGTTCTTTCCGCGCCCTCCCTCTCAGCTGGGCGCAACTACCGGACGAACTGAACGTCGTCGATCCAGAGCTCAAAGTCGTTGGAGGTCGCCGGTGTCGTGGTGAAGTTGGCGTTCACCTGGATCGCCATTCCGAGGAGCGCCGTCGTGTCGAGCTTATCGGGCGTCGGCACGAGTCCGGGATTGCCGGCGTCCTGCTTCGTGTCGGCGAACAGAACGACGAAACCGCCTCCAGGTGGTGTCGATCTGCGCCTTCGTGTACTTCGGAAACTGGATCGTGCCGGCGTCGGCCTCCTCGGCGAACTTCACCAGGTAGGGACTGCAGTTCATCACCGAGGCGGAGTTCAGAATGCAGGTCGGGGTTGCGTGGTCAGGTGCTTCGGTGTCGGTGTTGACGTCGGGAAACTTCACCTGAACGAACCGGAGCGGCGCCGCCGACTTGGCCCAGAAGGCGACGCCGGTATATTTACTGGCGTCGTAAGTCCCCTTCGGCCCAAAGCCACCGTCGACGCCGGCCGCGCGCGGTTTGAAATCGGTGCCCATGGCGGCGCCGAAACCGATGAAGCCGGTCGCCTTGAGGTGGAATGATCCCGCCCCGGAACAATTTGGGTTTCCCGTGGTGTTGTCGATCGGATAGGGGGCGTTGTCGACCTTCGGTGGCGTGTAGGTTCCGAAGGTATCGCCGTAGACATACCAGCCGCCCCGTCGCCCGTCGGTCGCGTAGATGCTGTTGTCGCTGGTGAAGTCGGAGATCAGATCGTCGGTGCCGACCGGACAGGTCGTGATCGGCCCGGTGTCGGGGTTGTCGCTTGAAGAAGAGCTCGACTTGCAACCGACCACCCCGACCAGCGTCGCGGTCGAAAGGATCACCATCAGATTCTGTCGACCGCGAGTTTGCATGGCTGTTTGGTGCCTAGAAGACGGTGAGATTGCCGGTCATCGCCAGCAGCGTCAGCATCCCGACGGTCGCGTTGTAGTAAGAGTAGGGCGTCTTTCCGGCTGTATCGACCGGCGCCAACGACGCGCGCGTGACCATGTCGAAGACGGCCTGATACGCGTCTCTCATGAAGGCAGCGTTCGTGGTGCTGCTCATCGCCCCCACGGCGGCCGTCCCTAGGATCGATGCGGAGTTCGGCGCCGAGCCGGTGACGTCGTTGCCTGCCGGCGTGTAGATGTCGAGGACTCGACCGATGCCGTTTGCCGCCTTGCTGCGGAAGAAGGCGGAGTTCTTGCTCAGGAAGTTGCTGGCGCTTGTGCCCCCGCTCCAGCAGAAGTCAAGGCCGATCCGGAACGGAATGCGGTGCGCGTCATACTGATAGTCAACGTCGGTCGCCGAATTTTGCGAACCTTGGTTCGTAACGGCAACGGTACACCCACTCCCGCACCACGCGGGATAGAGGCCCATCGAGCTCGTGCCGGCGGCCGCGTTCAGCATTGTGTAGGCGTTGTTGGCGAGCGTCATCCAAGCGCCGTTTGCCCCTGCGTTGGCCGGGGTGGCGTCCGCTGCGGCAAAAGCACGGTACCAGGCGGGAGCGAAATACGAGGGATTGGTCGTGCCCGTGAGGCTCGCGTTCGTCTTGTACATGCTGCCGCCCAGAACAAAGGGCATCGTCGTGGACATGTCGTGGGCCAGGACCGCGTGCATCAAGTTCTGAGCATTGGCGGCGTAGGTATTTGAGTCACCCGCCGGGCTACCCGTCCACTGCCGCGAAGCCATGAGCATCGCGAACGCAGCATCCTCATCGGCGTCGGTCGCGGTCCCTTGGCTGCTGGCCAGCCATTTCATTAGCGGACCGTCAGGAGTCCCTGAATCAGCGTTCGCCTTCCAGTACTGCCACAGCCCATCGAAGAGCGCCTTGTCGTTCATGTAGACCGAAATGATCATCCCGTACGCAATACCTTCGGAGACGGTGTCGTTACCAACTTCGGGGCGCTGGACTCTGAAGCCCGGGTTCCCAGCGACCACGAACGTCGCCTTCCATTGGTTGTAAGCGGACACCAGGAACTTCCCGTCAACCGCGGGCCCTGTGGGCTTGGTGCAATTAGGTCCAACAGAACCGTTCTGCGGAAACGCGTGGCTGCCACCGCCGTTTGGAGGCGCAGGAAGGTCGACGGCGGCGCCAGTAGTAGCGCGCTTGTAAAGCATGACGTCGTCGACGATCACATTGTAGTTGCCAGCGGTACCGGCGAAATCACTCAACACCGAAAGCTGGAAACTGAGCGACGAATCCGGTACGAAGGCCGGGGCCTGGCACGACGGATCGCCCGGGGGGGGAGTCACCGCCACCGTGCATCCTCCCTTGGCGCCGCCCGGCGCCGGCACCCACTGCGGCACCATCATGCCGAAGGGGATGTAGTACGTGGCGTAGTTCGTTCCGATCGCCGGCTGCCAGCTCGAGGTGGGGCTGTTCAGCAAAACGCCGCGCGCGTTGTAGAGGTCGGTTCCGACATGGGCGTTCGAATACGTCACCATCGGCGTTGTCGTCATCGGCGGGATGTTGCCGCCCGCCGAAGTCGGCTGATTCTCCTTGGTCAGCACCTGGAAGAACAGCGCCGGGTTCGTTCCACCGCCCGACTTCATCTTGAAGGTGATGCCGTCCCAGCCGGTCAGTGGATAGGCGGTCTTCGCCGTCGACGGCGGTGCGGCCGGCGAGAAGGTCGCTCCGAAGCCGGCGAACATGGGGTGGCCGGTCGCGGTCGCGTGGAAGTCCCACTTGTTGCACATATCGGTGCTGCCGGCGATCGCCTCCGATGCTACCGCGCTCCCCGAGGGCGCTGGCGTCAGGCCGGTCGCCGAATCGCCGTAGTCGTACCACCAGCCGGTCCGCTTGGGCGTCCCCTGCGCCACCATGACCGCGCCAGGAGGCGTTCCTTCTTCGAAGTCCGAGATAACATCGATCGACGCCAAACCGGTCGGGGCCGTCGTGGTCGCCGGGCAGGCGCGCGCCGGGCCGCTGCCGCCGCCCACGCCCCCGGTCGTCCCTCCGACGCCGCCGTTGGTGCCGGCCGTCCCGTTGGTCCCGCCGGTGCCGCCGCTCATGCCACCGACGCCGCCGCCGGTCGGGCACGCGGAGGGCGCGGTGCAGGTGTTGGTCGTCGCGCACAGCGACTGGCCGGCGGGGCAGCCACACTGGCCAGCCACGCAGGCGGGAAGGTTTCCCGTGCAGGCGTGGCCGCACGAACCGCAGTTCTGCTGGTTCGTCTGCGGGTCGATGCACTGGCTACCACAGGTCAGCATCGGGGCGCTGCAAGTCGAAGTGCACTGTCCGTTGCTGCAGAACGGAGTGCTGCACGCCGGGCGGGTGCAGCCGCCGCAATGGGCCGGATCGCTGTTCACGTCGATGCAAGCGGTGCCGCACAGCACCTGGGGGCTCACGCATGCACACTGGCCGCCGTTACAGACCTGGCCGATGCCACAACTCTTGCCGCACGAGCCGCAGTGGGCGGGCGTGGATTGCAGGTCGACGCAGGCGGTGCCACATTGATCGAGTCCGGATCCACAGCCACCGGGCGGGGGGGTATCCGATGTTCCCTTGGCGCAGCCAGCGACGATCAGGAGCGCGCCGAACAGGGACAAGGTGAGCGCAGATAAGAGAGGGTTGCGTCCGTTCATGGTCGAACTCCTTAATGACTGACGCGCGTACCAACACCGCAAGTCGCGTCAAGCTGAGCGCAGTTTTTTAGTATTGTGGCGGGGCAGAGCGCCGTGCGGGTCGGCGCCGGGGGGACTTTTGGCTACCTTGGAGCAGAGACAGACGAAAGCTAGAACGCGAACGACACTGGTGTCCAGAGCAGAATTACGCGCCGTCGCGCCGATCTATTACCGCGTCGCGATGCCGGATCCTGGAAGTCACGAATTCCACGTCGACCTCCACGTCCCCCCCCTGCCCGAGCGGGCGACGGCCGATATCGTGTTCCCGGCGTGGGCGCCGGGCAGCTATCTGGTGCGGGACTTTGCGCGGCATGTCTATGAGCTGACCATCACGGATGACCGGGGCTACCCGGTGCCCGCACGAGCGGCTCGACAAGCAGCGCTGGCGGGTGTCGAGCGGCGGACATGGGTTTCGCGTGCGATACCGGGTGTTTGCGTTCGAGCAGAGCGTGCGCACGTCGTTTCTGGACAGCAGCCACGCCTACTGGAACGGCACCAGCCTGTTCTTCTTTGTCGACGGCGAGCTGGAACGGCCGTGCGAAGTCGCGGTGCAGCGTCCGGCGCGCTCGCGCTGGCGCATCGACACCGCGCTGCCGCCGATCGCGGGGCGGCCCGACCACTATCGCGCCGCCAACTTCGACGAGCTGGTTGACTCGCCATTCGAGGTCGGCGACCACGTGCACGCGGCGTTCACCACCGGCGGCGTGAAGTTCGAGGTCGCGCTGTACGGGCGCACCAACGCCGACCGCGCGCGCCTGCTGCAGATCCTGCGCCGCGTGGTGGTGGCGACGGCGCAGATGTTCGGCGGCGGCTTTCCCTTCAAGCGCTATCTCTTCATCATCCACGCGCTGCCGATCGGCTCGGGCGGCCTGGAACATGGCGCGTCGGTGACCATGGACATCACCGGCCTGTCCTTCGAGGACGAAGGGGGCTATCAGCGCTTCGCCGATCTGGCGGCGCACGAATTCTTTCACGCCTGGAACGTCAAGCGTATCCGCGACACGGTGCTGGGGCCGTTCGACTACACCCGCGAAAACTACACGCGGATGCTCTGGTTCCACGAGGGCTTCACCGACTACCTGGCGAACATCATCATCCTGCGCGCGGGGGTCATCGACGAACGGCGCTTCTGGCGCTTCATCTCCGACGACTGGCCGCGCTACGCGAACCGCCCGGGGCGCAACCAGACGACGCTGGCGGAGCTGTCCTTCGAGGCCTGGATCAAGCTCTACAAGCCGGCGGAGAACCACGTGAACCGCACGGTGAGCTACTACGAGAAGGGGCTGTGGGCCGGCATGGCGCTGGATCTCATGTTGCGGCGGCGCAGTCGCCGGGCGGCGCGGGCTGCCCGATCTGTTCGCGCGCCTGTGGACCGCGTTTGGCCGCCACGACCGGCCGATCACCGAGGTCGACGTGCGCAGCGCCGCGGCCCAGGTCGCCCGCGCGCCGATGGACGACTTCTTCCGCCGCTACATTCACGGCACCGACGAGCTGCCGCTGCTGGCGCTGCTGCGCGCGGCGGGGCTGACGGTCACCGAGCGGCCGGAGTGGGTGGTCGAGGCCGAGAGGGCCAACGGCGATCGGGATCGGGTCAAGGAGCGGCGGCTGCGCGCCTGGACCGGGATCGCGCTGCACCCGGAGCGTCTCGCCGTGCGCAACGTCGTCCCCGACTCGCCGGCCTGGCGCGCCGGGATCACCTTCAACGACGAGATCGTCGCCGTCGACGGACAGCGGGTGACGCCGCTGACCTTCAGCAAGCGGATCGCCGACCGCAACCCCGGCGAGCGCTGCCGGGTGACCTATTTTCGGCGCGATCTGCTGGAAGAGGCGACGCTGACGCTGGCCGAGAACCCGGAGCGCAGGCTGGTCGTCAAGCCCGACCCGGATGCGACGAAGGCGGCGCTGGCGATCCGCCGCGGGTGGCTGGGGGTCTGACCGAGGTCTAGCCGCGCGCTCAGTCGCGGTTCTGGCGGACCGAGATCGCCAGCTTGGCGACGCTCTTGATCACGTGGGGGACGCGCTTGACCAGGTTGATCGACGGCGGGCGCTTCTCGCGCACGGCGAAGGGGATCTCCAGGACCTTCTTGTGCTCGCGGTGGGCGCGGATCACGAACTCGCTCGCGAACACGTCGCGGTCGAGCACGCAGCGACGCGCGGTCTCGACCAGCGCGTCGCGCCGGAAGGCCTTGAGGCCGTGGGTGTCGGTGCCGCCGTAGTGGCAGACGACGCGCAGCATGCCGTTGTAGACGCGCGTGGCGACGCGGCGGAACATCGGACGCTGGTCGTGGGAGCCGACCATGGCCTTCGAACCGACGACGAACTCGGTGTCGCTGCGCTCGAGCAAGGCCAGCGCGCGCGCGTAAAATTCGGTGTCGAGCAGGTCGATCTCGTCGCAGATCACGAACTGGCCGCGCGCCTCGAGGATGCCGGTCTTCATCGCCAGGCCGTAGTTCGGCTTGCCGATCGATATCATCCGCACCTCGGGGTGCTCGTGCTCGATCTCCTTGCCGATCTCGACGGTGCGGTCGCGCGAGCCGTTCTCACACAGCAGCAGCTCGTAGGTCCATCCGAACGGGCGCAGCTTCTCCTGCAGCTCGAGCACCGATCCGCGCAGGATCCCCTCTTCGTTGTAGACCGGAATGACAATGCTGACGTGCGGGGCGGTGCTCACGATGCCTCCCCTTAGCACGATCGCCGCTGTGGGCGCCACGCCGGCGCGCACCCTGCTGTGCAGGCACGCGCCGATCTATGCAGGTACGCGCCGAGCTGAGATAGTCGAGTGGCGGTGGCCACCTCCTCACATGCCGGCTCCCGACCCCGTCGGTTGACCGATCCGGGAGGGTCCGACCGCGCGCGCGAGCTCGACCGCGCCCAGCGCGCCGAGCTGCACGGCCCGGCGCGCTTCCTGCTGTCGCTGCGCTTCCTGAGCACCGCGCTCCGGCACCTGCTCCGCGGAACGACGCGCGTCGCGCGCCGCATGGTCTCGCATCCGCCCGACGGGATCGTCGCGGTCACCTTCGTGGGGCACGCCACGGTGATGGTGACGACGCCCGAGACCCGGATCCTCACCGACCCGCTGCTGCGCACCTTCTTGCTCGGCCTGCGGCGCGCGACCGAGGCGGGCATCGCCGACGCCGACCTCGACGACGTCCGCCTGGTGCTGATCTCTCACGCTCACCGCGACCACCTGGATCGCCCCAGCCTGCGGCGCATCTCGCGCCGGGCGACGGTGGTCGTCCCGCCCGGCTGCACCGACCTGGTGGCCGACCTGGGCTTCGAACAGGTGGTCGAGCTGGCGCCCGGACAGAGTTACGCCACCGCCGACGTCGGGCTGACGGCGGTGCCGGTGCGGCACTCGGGCGCGCGCGGGCTGGGTGTCCGGCGCCGGCGGCGCGGCACGGCCGGCTACGTGATCTTCACCCAGGGGACGACGCTCTACTTCGCGGGCGACACCGGCTACTTCTCCGGCTTCGCCGACATCGGCCGCCGGCTGGTGCCGGACGTCGCCATGCTGCCGATCTCGGGCTACCAGCCGGCCGGATTCCGCGACGAGCACCTGTCCCCGCTGGACGCGATCTACGCCTTCGAGGACCTGCGGGCGCGCGTGCTGATCCCGATCGCCCATGGCTCGTTCCCCCTCAGCTACGAGCCGCTGGCGGCGCCGCTCGACTGGTTACGCCGGCTGGCGCGCGATCGCCGCCTCGACGGCGCGGGGCCAAGCGCGCAAGCCCGGCGGGACGACGGACGAGATGAAAACGCCCCCATCGAGACCGGCGAGAGGCGGGTCGCCCCGCTCAGTCACGGGGAGACCTGCTTCTTCCGCAAACGCCCGAGCTTGACCTGACGGATGGCGCGGGGCGAAACTGCCCGTCAACTTCAGGGCAACTCCAGAGGATGACAAACAGAATGCCAAGATCATCGAGTGCGTGGGCAGGTTTGGCCGTATTGACGTTCCTTGCCAATACCGGCTGCGGGGGTGGTAGCAAGTCGACACCGATCAACGAAGATCTGTTCTGCGAGCAGAAGGCCACGGCCGAGTGCCAGGTGACAACCAAGTGCGGCACGGTGATGATGACCCCCTGCGTGACGGAGCGTAAGACCGCCTGCCTGGCGGTCGGCGCCGCGGCGCAAGCGTCGGGCACGCGCAAGTTTCAAGCGGGGAATGTCCCCGCGTGCGTGAACAAGACCAACGCGGTCTATGCCAAGGCGCTGTCGTCGCAGGCGACGCCGACCGATCTCGCCGATATGGACGACGTCTGTGCCTACGTCTACCAGGGAGCTTCGACCACCACCTGCACGGTGAAGTACGACTGCGCCGGCAACCAAGATCTGCGACAAGAAGAGCTGCGCCGACAAGGTCACCAAGAACAAGGGGCAGCTGTGCGCCAACCCGGGCGAGGTCTGCGCGACGGGCTCGTACTGCGCCGCCGATGCGGTCAGCGGCAACCTGACCTGCCTGGACAAGGCCGCCCAGGGCGCAGCCTGCAGCGCCACCGTCCCCTGTCTCGAGACCCTGCGCTGCGACGGCGCGACCGGCACCTGTTTGGCGCGCTTCACTGCCGGCCAATCCTGCGGATCCAGCAACGACTGCGTCGCGGCCGCCCCCTACTGCGATCAGTCCATCGGCTGCAAGTGCGATCTCGGCCTCAGCTTCTCGGCCGGCGGCGCGGCCTGCAACGACTACGGCGGCGGCCCCACCCCGACGCCGGTCTGCAGCGGGACGGTCACGACGGATGCCGGCACCGGAAACACCGACGCGGGCACTGACGCAGCCACCGACGTCGCTTCGGGCGGCTGATCGCCACATCATGATGGATCGTTTTCGTCGTGTACCGTTCAGTCGGGCCCGTTGGGTCTGGGCGCTTCTCTTCTCGATCGCGCTTTGCCTGCCCCGGCTCGGTGGCTCGGGCTTCTGGGACCCGTGGGAGCTCAAGATCGCCGACCAGGCGCGCGAGATCGAGCGCAGCGGGCACCTGTTCGACCCGACCGTCGCCGGTCACTACCCGGCGACCAAGCCGCTGACCCCCTTTCTGGCGGCGCTGGGCATCAAGATCTTCGGCGCGCGCGAGTTCGGCGCGCGGCTGCTCGGCACGCTGGCGGCGCTGGGCGCGCTCATGGCGGTCTACTGGGCCGGCGCCGGCCTGTTTCGCCGCCGCGCCGGTCTGCTGAGCACGCTCGCGCTCGGCAGCATGACCATGTTCGTGCTCGAGGCGCGCCAGCTGACCTCGGACGCGCCGGTGATGGCGGCGCTGGCGCTGGCGGTCGGCGGCCTGGGGCGATACGCCTGGCCCGCGAACGGCAAGCGGCGGCGGCTCGATCTCGCTGATCGGCGCGGCCGGCATGCTGATCGGCTTCACCGGGGACGGCGCCCTGATCGGCATCGTCCTGCCCAGCGCCTCGCTCTTCGGCGCGCTGGCCGTCGGCTACAGTCTGACCGCGTCGACCGAAAGCCCCAGCGATGGGTCGGGGCCGCTGGCGGCCGCCGGCGTCGGCCCCCAGATCCCGGCAGGCCGCACCATCGGCTCGACCGCGCGGCTGCTGATGATCGGCGCTGGGATCATCGCGGCGGCGTTCCTGGTGTCGTCGATGACCGGCATGGTCGCCGGCCGGTACTCGTCGCTGCTGGGCGGGGCGCCGCGCGGCGGAACGCCGGTGCACAACTTCGAGTACCTGGTGCGCCAGCTGGGGTTCGGTCTGTTCCCCTGGAGCGCGGTCGCGATCTTCGCTCTCGCGCGCCCGCTGATCCGCCTGGATGAGGATGCGGCCGGCAACGGTGGGGGCCGCGCCGTTCCGCGCACCAACCAGCGCCTGGCCTTCGGGCAGCTCTTCGTCTTCATCGTCGCCGGGCTCGGCTTCGCGCTGTCGGCCTACAGCGTGCTGGTGCTGGGCGAGGGGCGCTACATCGCGCTGCCGGCGATCGCGCTCGCGATCGGCATCTTTCTCGACGAGGCGCTCGAAGGGAACCGCTCGGAGCCGGTGGCCGGCCTGCTGATCGCCACCGGCACGCTGGTGGTGGCGCGCGACTTCTTCCTCACGCCCGAGGAGCTGGTGTCGTCTCACCTCATCGAGAAGGTGCGCTGGCCCGGGACGATCTCGATCGGCAACCTGGTCTTGGGGCTGGCGCTGCTGATCGCGGGCGGCATCTACGCCGGCCTCGCGGCGCGCGGCCGCGCGGTGGGCAAGCTGCCGGCGCGCGATCTCGCCGGCGCCCGGTCCTGGCGGCGGGGCGTCGAGCGCATCATCACCCTTTGCGGCCGCTACGGGCTGCAGGCGGCGATTGGCCTGTCGGTGGCCTTCGCGTTCTTCCTGACCCAGTACCTGGTGCCGGTGCTGTCGACTCACTTCTCGTTCAAGCCGGTGCTCGAGTCCTACGCGAAGTTCGCGAAGAACGGCGAGAAGATCGGGCGCTACCGCGTCGAGGGGCACGGCTCGGGCTTCTACGGCACCGGGCACACCATGGTCGACCTCCCCAGCCAGACGAAGCTGGTCGACTTCCTGCGCGATCCCGAGCGGGTGTTCGCGCTGGTGTCGGCCGACGACCTGGCGGCGCTCGACAACGCGTTCAAGACCGCGAAGATCGACTACGCCGTGATCGACGCGTCGTCGTCGCGCTTTCTGCTGCTGTCGAACCGGCTCGGCCTGGGCGAGCCCGATGCAAATCCATTGAAGAAGGACGTCTGGATGGCGCCGACGCCGCCGGCCGGCCCCAACGGGGTCTGGCAAGCCAACGAGACGCCACCCTGGAAGTGGCGCGTGCCGATGTCGACGGTCTTCGCCGATTCGATCGAGCTGGTCGGCGCCGACTTCCCGACCAGCATACGCCGCCCGGGGAAGATCGGGCTCGACCTCTACTTCCGCGTCAGCGCGCGCCCCCCGTCCGGCTTCAAGATCTTCGTCCACTTCGACGGGCCGGCGGCGCCGCGGGTCATCGGCGACCACGATCCGCTGAACAAGACCTTCGGTACGGCGTTCTGGCTGCCGGGCGAGTACCTGCGCGATCACTACGACGTCGATGTACCGCTGATGACGACGCCGGCCGGCAACTTACACCGTGCTGATGGGCTTCTGGCCGGGCGGCGAGGGCAAACGGCTGAAGGTCACGCGCGGCACGCAAGACGGCACCGACCGGGTTCGGTTGGGCACAATCGAGATCAAATAAACATGCCACCCACACGCAGAGGCAAGGACCGACGGCGGCGCGAAGTGAACGTCGTGCACGCCGAGCGGCGGCGCCAGGGCGCCGATCGCCGGGTGCACACGCGGGTGATGGTCGACATCGAGGTCGACTACAAGAGCGCGGACAACTTCCTGTTCGCGTACATCACCGATATCAGCGCGATGGGGATCTTCATCCGCACCAACGCCCCCGAGCCGCCGGGGACGGTGATCAACCTGCGCTTCACACCGCCGGGGGGACCGCAGCTGAGCCTCGAGGGGCGCGTGATGTGGGTCAACCCATACCGGCCGGGGAGCTACGACAACATCAACCCCGGCATGGGCCTGCAGTTCATCGACCTGACGGCGCAGCAGCGCGAGCAGATCGTGAACCTGGTGCGGACGTTCGCGTATCTGAGCGACGACGAAGAGCCCAAGGGCAACAGCTGACGCGATAGCTGAGGGCGCCGGGTCGGGACCGCGCCCGGTGATTTTCGCGCACAGGAGTGACTAATCGTCGACTAATCTTCGACGCTCTTTTTGGGGCGCGGGATCCGGTAGACGTCCAGCTTGGTGACCAGCGTGCGGCGGGAGATGCCAAGGTGCTGGGCGGCGCGGCTCTGATTGCCGGCGCAGGCGTTGAGCGCTTCGATGATCCGCAGCCGCTCGTTCTGCTGGGTCGGGTTGCGCGCCCTGGCCGCCGCCGCCGCCGCCAGCGGCTGCTGGGGGGACGGCGTCGGTTTCGGGGCGCGCGACGGATCGAGCTTCTCCGCCGGCAGGTGATCGAGACCAATCGCTGGCCCGTCGCACAGCAGCACGGCGCGCTCGATCAGGTTCTTGAGCTCGCGGATGTTGCCGGGCCAGGCGTACTGCTCGAGGAACGCGAGGATCGGCGGCGGCAGCTGCGGCTCCGGGCGGCCGAGCTCGCGGCAGATCCGGCCGATGAAGGTCGCCGCCAGGTGCGGGATCTCTCCGCGGCGCTCGCGCAACGGCGGGATCGTGAGCGTGATCCCGTTGAGCCGGAAGTAGAGGTCGCGGCGGAAGGCGCCGCGCGCCACCTCCGCCTCGAGATCGCGATTGGTCGCCGCGATGAAACGCACATCGATCCGACGCGGCTTGAGGCTGCCGAGCCGGCTGACCTCGCGGGTCTCCAGCACGCGCAGCAGCTTGGCCTGGGTGGTCAGCGACAGCTCGCCGACCTCGTCGAGGAACAGGCTGCCGCCGGCGGCGGTCTCGAGCAGCCCCGCCTTGGCCTGGAACGCGCCGGTGAAGGCGCCGCGCTCGTGCCCGAACAGCTCGCTTTCCAGCAGGGTCTCCGACAGCGACGCGCAGTTGAGGCAGACGTACGGACCGTCCCGGCGCGGCGACAGGCGGTGCACCGTCTCGGACAGCAGCTCCTTTCCGACGCCGGTCTCGCCGGTGACGATGACGTTGATGGTCCCGGCCGCGGCCCGCTCCGCCAGCTGGTGCAGACGCTTCATCGCCTGATCCTCGGTCTGGGGAGCGATCACCGACGCGACCCCGCGATCATCGCGCAAGGTCTCGGGGCGCAGCAACGGCGGGCGCTTGCGCGCGCGCTGCTGGATGATCAACACCGACTTTCCGATCAGGATCGTGTCGCCGAGGGCGATGGGGACCCGATCACCGGGCGGCACCGGCTGCTCCTTGACCCGGGTTCCGTTGACGCTGCCGAGATCCTCGAGGTACATCGCGTCGCCGACGTGAAGCCGGGCGTGGTTGCGCGACGCCAGCGGATCGTCGACCCGCACCTGGTTGGTCTCGCCGCGGCCGATGCTGACGCTGCCATCCTGGGGCAGGCTGAAGGTGCTGTACGAGTCGGAGCCGACGACGAGCAGGAATAGCCCCGTGCCGTTGGCGTCGGTGAGCACCTGTTGGCTGCTGCTGCCCGGAACCGTCGTATGCACCCTTGGTCGCTCCCCCTCTTCGGGGGGCGAGTATGGCCGGACGGACGGGCAGACCGCAAGCGAGACCTGCGCAACTTGCGCAGAGCGGACAAGTCGGCCGGTGCGCGAGTTGCGCAACTTGTCGTAGAGAACCGTGTCGAGCTGGCCGCGCATCGCGGATTCACGCTGTTGAACGCCCTTCTTCCGCGGAAATTCCCCGCCAAACGGGCCCCGGTGACCGGTCCAATCTCTGGCACGTCGATTGCCAGTGTAGTCAGGTATGTCGCTTGAAGAACTTGGCCAGCACGAATACGAAGCGCTCCTTTACTCCCGCGCGGTGCGCCTACTGCGCTGCCCGCCCGACGCCTGGGATCTGGTGCAGGACACGTTCGAGCACGCGCTGCGCGGCTACGACAGCTTCCAGCCCGGATCGAACATGCGGGTCTGGTTGATGACCATCATGCAGCACCTCTTCATCGATCGGTGCCGCAAGCGCGCGCGCGAGCCGTGGATCGAGCCGATCGACGACGAGATGATCGCCACCGTCGAGCCCGAGGTCTCGAGCAAGCCGGAGTGGGCCACCATCAGCGACGAGGAGGTCGCCGACGCCCTGCAGGAGCTCGAGAGCCCGTTTCGCGAGGTCTACAAGCTGCGCCTGCTCGACAAGTGCTCCTACGACGAGATCGCCGAGCGGCTGTTGATCCCTCGCTCGACCGTCGGCACTCGCCTGATGCGCGCGCGCAAGAAGCTGCAGCAGACCCTGCGCCAGCGCGCGACCGAGTGGCCGGCGCGCGCCAGCGCGTGACGCGCCGGGGCCCGGTGCACCGGCTGCGGCACCGCCGCGGGTGCGGTTTGGGTTAGAGTGAGGGCCGCTCGGCAACGGTGAGCGGAGCCGGGCGACCAACATGCGTATCCTTTACGGTGTCGTCGGCGAGGGCATGGGCCACGCGATGCGCTCGCGGGTGGTGCTGGATCACCTGACCCAGTCGCACGACGTGCAGGTGGTGGTGTCGGGGCGCGCCTATGACTACCTGGTGGCGCGCGCCAGCGAGCATCTGGCGGTGCGCAAGATCTGGGGTTACAGCATCGTCTACGAAGACAACGAGGTTGCGGCCTTCCGCACGTTGCTCGCCAACCTCAAGGGCGCGGTCAAGGGCTGGCCCGAAAACGTGCGCGCCTACTTCGATCTCGCCGACCGCTTCCAGCCCGACGTCGTGATCTCCGACTTCGAGAGC
This sequence comes from uncultured Pseudomonadota bacterium, assembly GCA_963778795.1. Lineage (GTDB taxonomy): Bacteria > Myxococcota_A > Polyangia > Fen-1088 > Fen-1088 > DASRQZ01. The sequence goes on from CAVZVU010000003.1 coordinate 614,043, forward strand.
TGGAGCTATCTGTTCGCCAAGAACCGCGACATCCCGGTCGTCTCCGTCGACAACATCCAGATGCTCAATCGCTGCACCCACGCGCCCGAGATCCTGGCCGGGCACGAGGGGGAGCTGCGGCTGGCGAAGGCGCTGATCAAGCCCAAGGTGGCGGGCGCCTTCCATTATCTGATCACGACGTTCTTCTACCCGCCGGTGCGCAAGAAGCGGACGACGCTGCACCCACCGATCCTGCGCCCGGAGATCCTGGCCGCCGCGCGCGCCGACGGCGGCGGCGCCGACGGCGACGGGCACCTGCTGGTCTACCAGACCTCGACGTCGAACGAGGCGCTGCCGAAGATTCTCGCGCGCACGCGGCGCGAGTGCCGCATCTACGGCCTGCGCCGCGACCTGCGCGAGGAGGTGGTCGAGGGGAACCTGCGCTACCGCCCGTTCAGCGAGGCCGGCTTCATCGAGGATCTGCGCACCGCGCGCGGCGTGATCGCCGGCGGCGGCTTCACGCTCATGGGCGAAGCGGTCTACTTGCACCGCCCGATGCTCGCGGTCCCGGTGCGCAAGCAGTTCGAGCAGGTGCTGAACGCGCGCTACCTCGAGGCCGAGGGCTACGGCCTTTACGCCGACGAGATCAGCGACGCGCGGCTCGGTGAGTTCCTCGAGCGGCTGCCCGACCTCCAGCGCCGCCTCGACGGCTACCAGCAGGACGGGAACCGCGCCCTGCTCGCCAAGCTCGACCAGGTGCTGGCGGCGGCCGCCGCCAGCGGCGATGGTCCCACGGACGATGAGCAGGCCTAGCGCCGCGGGTGCGCGGGCCCCCGCTGGCGCGCGCCGGGCGGGGCTCGCGTCGGCGGCGCTGCTGGCGGCGATGTTCGCGGCGTCGCCGGCCTGGGCGCGGCGCGGAGTCCGCCCGCTGTTCGAGCCGACCGACCTCGAGCTCGAGAAGACCGGCGTGGTCGACATCGACGTGCAGATCGGCGCGATCCGCAGCCAGGGGCCCTGGCGCGTCGTCGTCCCCGACTTCGAGCTCGACTACGGAATCCTCCCCAACCTCGAGCTCGACATCGACGGCGGCTACGCGATTGTGGGCCCGACAGAAGGGCCGTTCTCGTTCAACTACGGCGCTCCCGACAGCCTGTGGGTGGGGGCCAAGATCGGCATCTTCGACTGGACCGACGACGACGCCAAGAGCTCCTGGGCGATGGGGCTGCAGATCGGCCCCAAGCTGCCGGTCGCGCGCGGCTCGCATGGCGTCGGCGGCGAGGCGTTGCTGCTGATCGGGCACGCGTTCAACCGAACCCACCTGGTGCTCAACGCCGGCGCGTTCGCCGACCCGCACCCCGACGCCACCAGCGGCCGCCCGATCGGCCTCGAGCTCGGGCTCGACCTCGATCAGGATCTCGACGCCGCGGGGCGCTTCTCGCTGACCGGCGAGCTGTCGGGCGTCCGCTTCGTCAGCTCGGATCCGCGGCAGCTGCTGGCGACCGCCGGCATCACCTTCGCGGCGACCGACAACCTCGACCTGTCGCTGGTCGGGCTGGTCGGCTTCCTCGAGGGAAGCGACCGCTACGGCGCGCTCCTCGGATTCTCGCCCAAGTTCAGGCTGTTTCACTGAGGCCGCGCTACGCGACCGGCGCGCCGTCGGCGTCGAGGACGATCGCGGCCGGCAGGCCGAGGTCGCGCAGCGGCTTTTCGATGGTGGCGCGGTCGCCGACGACGACGATCGCCATGCGATCGGGGTCGAGGTGCCGCTGCGCGAGCCGCTGCAGTTCATCCGCCTCGGCGCGCTCGAGCGTGGCCACGAAGCGGGCCGGCTCGTCGACCGGCAATCCGTAAAGCCGCAGCTCGGCGTACTGCGCGGCGATCCCGCCCGAGGTCGACAGCCCCTCGGCGACCCGCCCCAGCAGCGTCGCCCGCGCCTTGGTCAGCTCGGTCGGCGTCACCGGCGCCTCGCGGATGGCGGCGATCTCGCGCAGGAACTCGGACACCGCCGGCGCGGTGACCTCGCTGAAGACGGCGGCGCGCGCGGTGAAGGATCCGGCGCGGCGGTAAAAGCCGAAGCTGGAACCGGCGCCGTAGGTGTAGCCCTTCTGCTCGCGCAGGTTGAAGTTCAGCCGGCTGGTGAAGCTGCCGCCGAGGATCGCGTTGAGCGCGCCCAGCGCCGGGCGGTCGGGCGAGGTGCGAAGCTCGCCCGGGCCGACGATGCGGATGATGCTCTGGGGCGCCGCCGGGCGATCGATCAGCACCAACCGCGGCAGCGCGGGAAACGGCGGCGTCGGGCGCGACGCCGGCACCGGACGCGGCTCCCAGCTGCCGAACGCGCGCTCGAGCTCCGCCGGCAGCGTCTCTCGATCAAAGTCGCCCGCGACCACCAGCGTGGCGTTGTTGGGCCGCCACATCTGCTCGTGGAATTGTCGGACGTCGGCGACGGTCATCTCGCGCACGCTGTGCTCGAGCCCGTCGACCGGGTGGCCGTAAGGATGGCCGACGCCGAACAGCGTCCGATCCGAGATCAGGTTGGCGACCGACTCGGGCTGGTCGCGCCGCTGCGCCAGCGCCGTGAGCCGATCGTGTTGCACGCGGCTCCAGTCCTCGCCGGTCAGGCGCGGCCGGTAGACCACGTCGGCGGCGATCGCCAGCGCGCGCGACAGCTCCTTCGACGGCACCTGCAGCGTCAGCTGCGAGCCGTCGCGCCCCGCGCCCACGTACAGGTCGGCGCCGATCTGCTCCAGCTCCTCGGCGACCTCGAGCGCCGTGCGCGCACCGGCGCCCTCGTCGAGCATCTCGGCCGTCGACGACGCCAGCCCCTCGCGCCCCGGCAGGATCGCTGTCGGCGCCCGAACGGAGCATCAGGCTCATCGAGACGATCGGCGCCACGTTGCGCGCGATCGCCACCACCTCCAGCCCGTTGCTGAGCGTGAGCTGCGTCGTGGTCGGCGTGCGCAGCGGCGGCAGCGTCCCGACCCGGGGCTGCGCCGTCATGTGCGGCGGCGTTTCGATCACGCGGCCACCGGACCGGCGTCGGGGGCGGCGCTCTCGTCGGGGATCGTGCGCAGCGCCAGTCGGTTGCGCCCGATGGTCGCGGCCAGCTCGGCGCGCACCGACTCGCGGTTCGCCGCCTCGTAGCGGGTGAGGTCGCGTTCGACGCCGTCGGGATCCCCGAACAGATGCTCGTAGTGGTTCAAGATGTCGGCGCGCGTCTGCAGGTGGTCGACGCTCTTGTAGAAGTCGGCCAGGTGGCTGTTGCGCGCCCGATCGACCTCGGCGTCGGTCGGACCCTGGCTGGCGAAGGCGCTGCAGCTCTTCGTCGACGGCGCGTCTGGATCTGGTCGAGGGTGACGCCCGGCTTGGCGGTGACGCCGACGTGAAACAGGCTGCCCAGCATCTGCGAGCTCTGGTAGGCGAAGGCGTCCTGCGCCAGGCGCCGCTCGAACACCAGGCTCTTGTAGAGCCGGCTCGACTTGCCGCCGCCCAGCACCTGCGCCGCCAGATCCAGGTCGGCGTCGCCCTTGGCGAACAGCGCGCGGCGAGTGCCAGCACAGACGCAGCCGCGGCAGCTGCACGCGGTCGGTCAGCGTGATCTCGCGGTTCCCGTCGAGCACGGCCGGCGGCGGCGTGCGCCGGGCCGGCGCGGGCCGCTTCGGGATCCAGCCGAAGTACCGCTCGACCAGCGCGCGCGCCGGTTGCCATTTCGAAGTCGCCGGCGACGACCAGGCTGGCGTTCGACGGCAGGTAGAACCGCTCGAAGAAGGCGCGCACGTCGGGCACGCCGGCCGCCTCGAGATCGGCGTGCGAGCCGATGGTCGGCCAGTGATAGGGATGGTCGGGGGTGTACATCGCGTCGGGGATCGCGAGCTCGCTCTGCCCGTAGGGGCGGTTCTCGTACGACTGCCGCCGCTCGTTCTGCACCACCTTGCGCTGGCGCTCGAGCTCTTCCTCGGTGATCACGTCGGCCAGCGTGGCCAGGCGATCGGCCTCCAGCCACAGGCAGGTCTCGAGCAGGTTGGTGGGCCCTATTTCGTAATAGTTCGTCCGGTCGTTGCTGGTGGTGCCGTTGTTGTGCCCGCCCCAGCTCTCCATGATCGAGTCGAAGGATGGATAGGGGGCGTTCTTCGACCCCATGAACATGAGATGCTCGAAGAGATGCGCGAACCCGGTGCGCCCGGGCTCTTCATCCTTGGACCCGACGTGATACCAGATGTTCACCGCCACGAGCGGGCTCGAGCGATCCTGATGAAGGATCACGGTCAGCCCGTTCGGCAGCACCAGTTTTTCGAAGGCAATCTTGCGCATGTGAAACTTGACCGGGACAGGTAACGGCGATCGCTCCCAACCGGTTCGAGGTTCGGTCAACATACAATGGTGCCGGCTCTCAAGTCATCAAGGTCTCGTCGGTATTACCGGATGCTTTCGCGCGCGGCCCTCACGACGATGCTGGCGGCATCCCTTCTGGCATCCCTTCTCCTTTGCCGCCAGGCCTCCGCCGACGGGGCTTTTCCGGATTCGATGCAGATCTTCGCCCCCAGCGACCATCCCCACCGGATCATCCTCGCGACGACGTTCGGGCTCATCATCTCGGAGGACGACGGCAGCACCTGGGAGTGGGCCTGCGAGCCGATCAACAACGACAAGACGATCCTCTATCAAAAGGCCGCCGCGCCGTCGGAGCGGCTGTTCGCGGTCCAGATCATCCACGGGTTGCTCTTCTCCGACGACCTGGCCTGCAGCTGGACCCCGTCGGGCGGCGCGCTCTCGACGGCGATCGCGCGCGACGCGTTCGCCGATCCGACCTCCCCGAGCCGGGTGTACGCCATCGCCGCCGAGCCGGCTGATGCGCCGATCCCGTCGTCGGCCTTCCGCTCCGACGACAGCGGCCTCACGTTCGGACCGGCACTGTTCACCGGACCGAGCAACGGCGATCTGCTGGGGGTCGAGAACGCGACCAGCGATCCTGCGACGGTGTACCTGGCGATGTACGGCAGCGCGGGCAGTCCCGCCGTGCTCGACCCGATGCTCGCGCGGTCGAGCAACAGTGGCGCGAGCTGGACCTCCATCGACCTCGCGCCGACGTTCGGCGGGTCCGCCGTCCGCATCATCGCGGTCGACCCCACCGATCCGCGCCGCCTTTATCTGCGCGTCACCGAGAAGCTGGACGAGAAGCTGGGGGTGTCGACCGACGGGGGGCTCACCTTCAACGCGCCGATCACCGTCAGCGATCAGTTGACCTCGTTCGTGCGCCTCGCCAACGGCACGATCTTGGTGGGCGGCCTCGACCACAGCCAGGCGGTCGCCTATCGCTCGACCGACGGTGCGAAGACGTTCGTCCCCCTGGTCAAACCACCCCACCTGAACGCGATGGCCGAGCGCGACGGTAAGCTCTACGTCGGCGCCGAGAATTTTATCGACCAGTTCGCGGTCGGCGTGTCGACCGACGAGGGGGCGACCTTCCAGCCGCTGCTGACCTACGACCAGGTCAAGCGGGTCAAGCCCTGCGTGCAGCAGCTCTGCCGCGACGTGTGCGACAACCTGGCGGCCGGGCTGGGGCTGGGGCTGTGGCCCCAGGCGGTCTGCGGCGACGAGGTCGACGCGGGCAGCGACGGCGGCCCGACGACCGCGAGCAAATCCGGGTGTGGGTGCCGCGTCGCGGGAGGCGACAGTGGCGAGGGCACAGGCCCGGCGGCGCCTGGCGGTTCGCTCGCGCTGATGGCCGCTGGTCTAGTCGTCTCCCGTCGGCGTGGGCGTCGGCGTGGCCGTCGGCGACGAGCGTAACCTCAGGGGTTCCGCAGCTCCCGCCGATCCCCCTACCAACCCTCCGGCGCACCGCTCAAGACTGAGGTCTGATCCGCCGAAAAACCGGCTGATGCAGCCGGCGATCCGCGAGCGCCTCGAAAAGTGCTCCAACCTCCCCAGCCTGCCCGCGGTCGCGATCCAGGTGCTGCGACTCTGCCAGGCCGAGGACCTGGATCTGGGTCAGATCGCCAAGGTGATCACCAACGATCCCGCGCTGTCGGCCAAGATGTTGCGGCTGGTCAACTCGCCGTCGTACGGCCTGCGCCAGCAGGTCAAAACCATCCCCCACGCGCTGGCCCTGCTGGGCGTCAACGCGGTCCGCACCCTGGCGCTGTCGTTCTCGCTGGCCGCCGATCTGCGACGCAAGGCCCAGCCCGGGATCGATCTCAACCACTACTGGAAGCGCTCGGCGCTGTCGGCGGTCGCAGGGCGCGAGCTCGCGGGCGCGACCGGTAAGGCGGCGATCAAGGATGAGGCCTTCCTGGCGGCGTTGCTGCAGGACATCGGCCGGCTGGCGCTGGGGCGCGTCGCGCCCGACATCTACGGTCCTTTGTCGGAGCGCGCGGGCGGCGACCACGTGGCGCTGGAGATGCTCGAACGCGGCGAGCTCGGCGCCGACCACGCCGAGGTCGGCCAGTGGCTGGCGACCAACTGGAATCTCCCCGCGCCTCTGTGCGGCGCGGTCGCGCACAGCCACGGCCTGACGCCACCCGCGGGGACCAGCCCTGACATCGTGCGCCTCGCGCGCGTCGTCGCCGTCTCGGGGCTGCTGGCCGACATCTGGGTGCGCGAAGACGCGCAGGAAGCGACCGTCATCGCGCGCGAGCAGGCGCGCGCCCTGCTCGATCTCCAGCCGCCGCAGCTCGACCCGGTGCTGGCCGCCATCGCCGGCAGCATGCCCGAGGTGTCGTCGCTGTTCGACATCGACCTCGGCACCGCCGACCAGATCAACTCGGTGCTCGACGAGGCGCAAGAGACGCTGATGATGGTCACGCTCGGCAACTCGCGACAGGTGGACTCGACGCGCCAGGCCCTCGACACGCTGGAGGCGAAGACCCGCGCGCTCGAAGAGGAATCGCAGCGCGACCCGCTGACCGGACTTTACAACCGCGCGCGCCTCGACAGCTTCATCGCGGCCGAGGTCCAGGCGGCGGCGCGCTCGGGCAAACCGCTGTCGCTGATCATCGCCGACGTCGACCACTTCAAGAAGGTCAACGACACCTACGGTCACCCGGCCGGCGACAAGGTGCTGACCGGCGTCGCCGTCGGCCTCAAGACCCGGCTGCGGCCGCGCGATCTGGTGGCGCGCTACGGCGGCGAAGAGTTCGTGCTGGTGCTGCCCGAGACCGACGCCGAGGGAACGATGGTCGTCGCTGAACGTGTGCGCCGTCTCATCGAGTCGGCGGTACACCCGATCGGCTCGGGACAGACGCTGCGCGTGACCATCTCGCTCGGCTGCGCGACGCTCGGCGGTAAGGCGGCGTTCATCTTGGCCGAGGATCTGCTGGCATCGGCCGACAAGGCGCTGTACGCCGCCAAGCGCGGCGGGCGCAATCAAGCGATCGCGTTCGAAGCGCTGCGTCCCGCGGCCGACAGCGCCGTCGGTTGACCGCGCCTCACGAGCCGCGGCACCGACGTAGTAAGGCTCGACAGAGTTTGGACCGGCGTGTAGATTCAACGTTCTTTGTTGACAGCGTTTTCGTGCATGGCTGGGCCCATAGCTCAGCGGTTAGAGCTGGCGGCTCATAACCGCCTGGTCCCTGGTTCGAATCCAGGTGGGCCCACGACTCGGGCGGCGCTCGGTGGCAACCATTCCGGCTGCGCCCCCGCCGCCGCGAACGCTCACTCAATCCACAGTGCCATAGATGGAGGAAGTACCCTTGCGCGATCAGCTTAGGCGGCTGGAAGAGCTGCAACAACATGATGCCCGGATTCAAGAGCTAGAGAACGCCCTGAAAGCCATTCCCGCCAAGCTCGCCGCAACCCAGGGCGACCTGGCGCGGGTCGAGGCAATGCTGAGCACCGAACGCGCGGCGCTCGGTGAGACCGAACGCTACTACGCGGAGCAGAAGAGCCTGCTGGTGGACGACGAGCAGCAGGTGGCCGGCGCGAAGCACAAGCTGACCCAGGCCAAGAACTCGAAAGAGTACATGGCGGCGCAGCGCGAGATCGAGCAGCGGCGCGAGGGCCTAACCAACCGCGAAGGGGAGATCACCAAGCTGGTGGAGGCGGTCGAGGCCAAGAAGAAGCTGCTGGCCGACCGCGCCGCCGACGTGCAGGCCCTCAAGGATTCGATCCAGAAGGACAGCGACGCGGCCCGGACGCGCATGGCGGAGCTGGAGGGGAAGATCGCCGGCTTGCGCCGCGAGCGCGACGCGCTGGCGGGCGGGGTCAAGCCCGAGGTCCTCAAGCGTTACGGCACGATCCGCATGCGCCGCGGCCTGGCGGTCGTCAGCGTGCGGAACGGCACCTGCCAGGGCTGCAACATGAACATCCCGCCGCAGCTCTACAACACACTCCAGCGTGGGCTTTCGCTGGAGACCTGTCCTTCCTGCCATCGGATCATCTACTGGGAGGATCTGATGAAGGACGACGCGCCGGCCGCCAACGCCCCCGGCAACACCTAGCGGCTCGCGGGAGGGCCTGGCCCTTCCGCGGCGGCGACCGTGCTATAAGCGCCCTCTTCTCGTTGGAGTCGGACAGGTGGTCGCGGCGGGGCCGCAAGGCACCCGTCGAGGAAAGTCCGGGCTTCGCAGGGCAGGGTGCTGGCTAACGGCCAGTCGAGGTGACTCGAAGGACAGTGCAACAGAAAGCAGACCGCCTGCCTCGCAAGAGGCCGGCAAGGGTGAAACGGCGCGGTAAGAGCGCACCGCCCCTCCGGTGACGGAGGGGGCACGGCAAACCCCACCCGAAGCAAGACCAGTCCGGGATCGCGAGGGAAACTTCGCCAGCGTGGCCCGCGTTGACGCCAGATCTCGAGTAGGTCGCACGAGCCGTCCGGCAACGGCCGGTCCAGAGGAATGACCACCACCGACGGCAACGTCGGAACAGAACCCGGCTTACGGCCGGCTCCAGCGAGAAGATTTTTTGGCCCTGGCTCTCGGCGACCAGCTCGGCCGCTCCCGATTTTCGAGGCCCCCTCGGGAATAGCGCGCGGCTCGCGCGTTGACTTGAATCATCAGCGCGTCCGCCCCCCGGGGCGCCCCGCGCAGGCGAAATACTTGAGCCGCCAACGCGCGCGGCGCCCCACTTAACCGGCGAGGTCGGTGGCTCCGCCGTCGATCTCGATGACTCATACACCCCATCGTCAATGCACTAGACTCGGAGGCGGATGCCCCACATCGATCGCGACGCACTCGACACCACCCTGCGTGCCGAGCTGCGCGCGGCCTGGGCGACGCTGCGCGGGCGACACCCAGGCGAGCGCTTCTACTCGTTTGGCGTCTACACGACCGAGCTGGCCGACTATCTGTCGGTGACGGCCAGCACCGAGGAAGGGTTGTCCGAGGTCAGCCAGCGCTACGTCACCGAAACCGGCAGCGACCCCGCCGCGCAGCGGGTGGCGCTGCGCTGGAGCCCGACCGATTCGCCCCTGCACCGTGAGGGGCGCGAGCTGCTGGTCGGCAGCGATCGGCTGCGCCAACGGGGAGAAGGGCCCGAGCCCTACGACGACACGCCCGAGGCCGACGAGGCGATCGCGCTGATCTTCGACGTCGCGATCCAGGCCCTGCGCCAGCTGGACGCCGAGGGGGTCTTTGGCGAAGGGCTCGAGCGCGCCCAGCTGGTGCTGGGGATCTGGAAGGGCGATCAGTCCGACGAGGAGCGCATCGAGTTCGCCAGCCTCCTCAACCCGCGCCCGGTGGCGGAGCGCTTCGCGCGCGAGATCGCCGACCAGAGCCGCCTCTTCTTCGGACTCGCGGCCGGCCCCGGCTAGCCCGGCTAGACAGAGATCCGTAACGCTCGCTCCGAGAGGACGGAACGAGGGACAGCACGGTGGCGAAGTCGCCAGTCGGGTGCGGGCGATCCATGATCGCACCATGATCGCCGCGCGCGCCATTCGCACCCTGGCCGGGCACGAGATCACAGCGCAGATCTTCGAGCCACCGGCGCCGCCGCGCGGGACGATCCTCATCGCGCCGGCGATGGGCGTCACCCAGTCATTCTACGCCCCGCTCGCCAGCTGGCTGGCCACGCAGGGCTTCCTGGTTGCGACGTTCGACTATCAGGGGATTGGCCGGTCGCTCCATGGGCCGCTGCGCGCGGTGCGCGCCGACATCTTCGACTGGGCGCGCGCCGACTGCGCGGCGATGATCGACACGCTGGTGGCCGCAGCGCCCGAGCGGCCGCTGTGCTGGATCGGCCACAGCCTGGGCGCGCAGATCCTGCCGCTGGTCCCCAACCGGGCGCGGGTGGCCAAGATCATCACGATCGCCGCCGGCAGCGGCTACTGGCGCGAAAACCCGCGCGCGTTGCGCTGGCGCGTCTGGTGGCTGTGGTACATCGTCGTGCCGGCAGCGCTGCGGCTGGCCGGCTATTTCCCGGGGCGCCGCCTGCGCAAGGTCGGCGATCTGCCGCGCGCCGTGATGGCGCAGTGGCGGCGCTGGTGCCTCGACCCCCAGTACCTGGTCGGGGCCGAGGGAGATGAAGTGCGCGCGCAATTCGCGGCGGTGGAGACGCCGATCGTCGCGCTGTCGTTCACCGACGACGAGTTCATGTCGGCGCAGAACACCCGATCGCTGCACGATCTCTACACGCGCGCGCCGCGCTTCATGGCCCGCATCGATCCGCGCGACGTCGGCGAGCCCCGCATCGGGCACTTCGGTTTCTTTCGCCCGCGCTGCGAAGCCTCGCTCTGGCGCCCCTACCTGCTGCCGGCGCTGGACGGCGCCCGCCCTTCCGCATAGGGTGACGCCCCGATGGCGGGCCCCGCTGAATACAGCTACGTCCGCTACCTGCACGCGAAGCGCACCGTCGACGAGCGAGCGCTCCATCGCGGCGTGCTCGACCAGCTGCGCGGCGCGCTCACCGGTCTGCCCCAGGTGCCGCGCGTGCTCGAGCTGGGCGCGGGGGTCGGCACGATGGTGTCGCGGCTGGCCGATGCGGGCTGGCTGGCGCGCGCCCGTTACACGCTGCTCGACAGCGACGCCACCAGCCTGGCGGCGGCGCTGGAGCACCTGCGCGCCTGGGGCGGTCCGGCGGCGCAGACCGACGGCGCGCGCCTGCTCGTGCGCGACGCGACCAGCGATCTCGAGGTGGTCCCCGTCGAGGCCGACGTGTTCGCCTTTCTCGCGGCGGACGCGCGCGGCGGCGACCAAGGTGGCAACGACGACGGCCCCTACGACCTGGTGATCGCCAACGCGTTCCTCGATCTGGTCGACGTCGGCGCGCTGCTGCCGGCGCTGTGGCGGCGGGTGGGGCCGGGACGGCCGTTCTGGTTCTCGATCAACTTCGACGGCGAGACGATCTTCCTGCCCGAGCGGCCACTCGACGCCGCGGTCACGGCGCTGTACCACGCCGGCATGGATCGCAGGACCACCACCGACGGCCGGCGCGCCGGCGAGAGTCGAACCGGACGCCACCTGCTGCAAGCGCTGCCCGGCAGCGGCGCGCGGCTGCTGGGGGCCGGCAGCTCCGACTGGATCGTCTGGCCGTCGGCGGATCGACGCTATCCCCACGACGAGGGCTACTTCCTGCACCACATCCTGCACACCATCGAGGTCGCGCTGCGCGGCTCGCCGGCGCTCGACGCGGCCGCGTTCGATGACTGGCTGGAGGCGCGCCGCGCCGACATCGACGGCGGCGAGCTCATCTACATCGCGCACCAGCTGGACGTGGTCGGCGCGGCGCCCGGGTAGACGCTGGCGCGCTGCACGAGCTAGGCGCGGCGCGCGCGATAGGACCAGCGAAACGAGCGCGCGAACGAGATCACCACCGCGGTCGTGCCGGCGAGCGCGAGCACCGTACCGGCGGCATCGTCGCGCACCAGCGCCGCCAGCGAGCCGACGATGAGCGCGATGAACGACAGCCGCGCGAAGCGCGAGCTTGGCACATGCCCGGCCGGTGGCGGAACGATCGCCATCCCCAGGACGTAGGCGTAGCGCAGCAGGCCCGGGATCAGGATCCAGGCGCCGAGGCGTCCTCGCTGCCAGAGCTGCAGACCGATCAGCAGGGTCATCAGCGCGTCGGTCTCGATGTCGAACGCCGCACCGAACGACGACGCCAGGCCGTAGCGGCGCGCGATCGTTCCGTCGGCCACATCGAGCGCCGAAGCAACGACGACCAGGACCGCCAGCACCGCGCCCGGCGTCCCGTGGCCGAGCGCTCCCACCAGCAGCGCGAGCCCGAGGCGAAACGCCGTCACCCGATTGGCCCAGCCGAACGCGCCCCCGGGCGTGAAGGCGCCCCGCGCGAGACGCGACAGCACGGCGATCGACAGCACTCCGACCAGCGACAGCGGCCAGGCCTGACCAACCACGGCCGCGACGCCGCAGCCGGCGAGCGCCGCCAGCGCGTGGCCCCGGCTCCAGACCTGGTAGACGGAAGCGCCGTCGTCGGCGCGCGCAAGAGGGCGATGACGCGCGCCCGCAAAGGGGCGACCAGTCAGCGAGCCGCTGCTCTCTTGGGATGGTGTGGCATCGGCGGATTGCAAGGCGAAGGGTGAGTCTACTGCGGTTGGGCGTTCTCGCGGCGCCGACGTTGAGGCAGGATGCGTCGTCGTGACACAGCGCGGGCCAGCCCAAGAGGGCACCGGGACCGGGCGCCTCCGCGACCGGAGGCGCCGGTGAAGACCAACGCCGCCCGGCTGCTCGATCGGCTGGGGATCGCCTACGAGCTGCGCGAATACGCGGTCGATCCGAATGATCTGTCGGCGGAGGCGGTCGCCGCCAAGATTGGCGTGCCGCTGGAAGAGGTCTGGAAGACCTTGGTCGTGCGCGGCGATCGTCAGGGAATCTGCTTCGCGGTCGTCCCGGGTGGCGCCGAGATCGATCTCAAGGCGCTGGCGCGGCTGACCGGCGATCGGTCGGCGGCGCTGGTGTCGCTGAAAGAGGTCCAACCGCTGACCGGCTACATTCGCGGCGGCGTCACCGCGCTCGGCGGCAAGAAGGACTACCCGGTGTTCGTCGACGAGGCGATGCGGCGCCACGCCCGCGTCTCGGTCTCGGCTGGGGTGCGCGGCACCCAGATCCTGATCGCCCCCGACGATTACATCCGCGCGACCCAGGCCACCGTCGGGCCGTTTCGTCGCGAGGTCGGATAAGAAGAAACGCCACGACGCCAGAGACGCCAAGGACCGGATCTTCAAGATTTCGGACCATGGCGTCCTGGCGTCCTGGCGTTTAACCAATCCGCGGCTAGTGGGGGCGCATCTCGAGCGCGGGGCGCAGCCGTTCGGCGTCGCCGGCGGCCGGCTCGCCGAAGGCACGGACGTCCAGCCCCATCGGGGTGTGCGCCTCCGACGAGAACGACCAGGAACGGTGCACTTGCGAGGCGGCGCAGCGCGCGGCCATGCCCGGCTTGCAGCTGTGCGCCGTCTCGACCACCAGCACGTGGTCGCCCGCCGGCAGCGACCCGGACCAAAGCTGAATGAAGTCCGCACTGCGAAGCTCAGCCGCACCTTTGTTGCGCGCGTGAACCGGGTTGAAGTCGATCGTGACCACCACCGACCGCGCCGTGAACTCGTCGGTCAGCTCGTCGCGGTAACGCACCATCACCGGCCCGCGCCCGGCGCCGGCGCTCTGCTGGTCGCGCAGCTGCTGCTCGACGCGCGCCAGATCCTCGCGCGCGGCCCCGTCCTTTGTCCCCTCGTCTTGCCCCTCCTCTTTTTGGAGCGGCAACGTCAGCGCCGTGTCGAACGCCACCCAGGCGCGCGCCGCCGATCCGCGATGCTCGTAGGCGCGTCCCAGCGTGAGGTCGGCTGCGCGGCAGCGTTTGTCGGGGCGCGGCCCCTCGCACGCCTTTTGGGTGAACGACTCGAGGTCGTGGATCGCCGGCTCCCACTGCTCGGCGCGGCTCTCTTTGACGCCCCGCTCGTAAAGGACCCGAGGCTCGACGCCCATGCTGCACGACATCGACAACCCCGCCGCCGCCACCGAAAGCCCGACCGCGGTGAGCTTGGTCATGGGCGGACCATACACGAGAGCGCCGGTCCCCCTCCAGCCTCTGCGCACAACGCGCGCCGGCACGACCGATCCCGAGCCGCGCCCAGAACCCAGTGATTGGCGCGGCCCGCCGTGGCAACTCTGCTTGCTCCGGGAAGGCCAGCGCCCTTACCATTGAGGTGGGGGTTGTATGTCGTTCTGCGAGATGTTGTCGCGCAGGGTCGCAGTCGGGAGGGTGGCGGTCATCGGCACCTGCCTGCTGCTGGCGTGCGTGAACCGCGGCATGCAGGCGCCGGGCCCCGAGGACGCGGGCGGCGATCGATCGACCTCGGGCGGCGACGCGCGCGGGGATCGGTCCGGCGCCGGCGGCGCGAAGGTCGACGCGGGCGGCGGCGGAACCGATGCGGGAAAAGCCGACACATCCGGTGACGCACCGGGAACGGCAGGCAGCGGCGCGGGCGGCCGCGCCACGGGCGGCACCGGCGCGGGCGGCAACGGGGCCGGCGGCAGCGGCGTCGGCGGGCGCGGCACCGGCGGTGCCACCGGTACCGGCGGCGTCAGCGGCACCGGCGGGCGGGGCACCGGCGGCAGCGGTACGGGCGGAGCCGGCGTGGTCGATGCCGGATCGTCCGACGTTCCCCGCACCTGCTCGGCCCGCTTCAACTTCGAAGGCGGCAACCTCTATGGCGCGTACATCAACACCGGCTTTCAGACCGCGTTTTCCAGCCTGACCAACGCCAGCGACGCCGTCTGCGGCGGCGGATCGATGCGGCTCAACCTGACGCTGTCGCCGACGTTCGGACAAAGGCGAGGTGATCATCCCGCTCGGCGCCACCGAGAACCTGTCGGGCAAGACGGTCTCGCTGTCGGTGAAGGGGTCGTCGCAGACCACGCCCAACGCCTACGTGATCGTCTTCGTGGTGCCGAGCTATGCGTACGTGACCGCGTTCGGGCCGATCCCGGTCACCTGGACCGGCAGCACGGTCACCCTGCCCAGCGACGGCAGCGTCGACCTCAGCGCCTCGACGTCGATCAGCGTCCAGGTCATTGGCCAGGGCGACAGCTACACCGGCGCGCTGTACGTCGACGAGCTCGACATTCGCTGAGCCGCGCGGCGACCCACCGAGTCAGCGGATGGCGGCGGGCGCCGGCGCGCTGGCGCCGAAGATCGAGCTGCGGACATCGGCCACCAGCTGCGCGTGGTCGCTCTCGACGGAGAGAAAGCGGCAGGCGAGATCGATGTACCGATCGTCACCACCGCACCAGCGCACCAACGTGACGCCCAGCGCGCGCGGACCGGCGGCGGTCTTGACGTGCAGGCGCATGTTGCCGAAGTGAGTGATGTCGAGCGGGACGCCGGTCGACACCAGGAAACGCACGCCGGTCGCCGAGATGTCGGTCAGCATCACCGGTTCGTCGTAGCCCGCCCCCTCGAGCCGGCACAGCACGCGCACGAACCGCCGGGGTGCGCGCAGGTGAAGCTGCGGGGCGATCAGGCGCACCAGCTCGCGCCGCAGCTCGGTTCCGAGCGCGCCGGCGAGGGCGGCCGCCAGCACCGGATATCGATTCACGTCGGTCGCCGAGGCGAGGACGTTGTCGACGTCGTCGTGGAGGGAGGCATCGGTATCGCTGGAGCTGGAGCTCGACACATCCCCGTCATCGGCCGATAGCCAAGACGGCTTGAGACGACGGCTTGAGACGGGGTAGGACTGAGCCATGGACTTTCGATCCGACAACGCCAGCGGCGCGCACCCCGCCATCATCGCCGCGCTCGTCGACGCCAATCGCGGCACCGCCGCCGCCTACGGTGATGACGAATGGACCCGGCGGCTGCAGCGACGATTCAGCGACTTGTTCGAGCGCGCGGTCAGCGTGCTGCCGGTCGTGACCGGCACCGCCGCCAACGCGCTGGCGCTGGCGACCTTCACGCCCCCCTGGGGCGCGATCTACTGTCACGACGGCGCGCACATCAGCGTCGCGGAGTGTGGCGCGCCCGAGCTGTACAGCGGCGGCGCGCGGCTGGTGACCGTCGATGGCGCGCACGGCAAGCTGTCGGCCGCCGGCGTCGAGGCGGCGATCCACCGCGAGGGGGACGTGCACGCGAACCAGCCGGCGGCGATCTCGATCAGCCAGGCGACCGAGGTCGGCACCCTTTACCGCGCCGACGAGATCGCCGCGCTCTCGGAGGCGGCGCGCCGGCACCGCATGATCCTGCACGTCGACGGCGCACGCTTCGCGAACGCGCTGGTCGCCGCCGGCAAGGCACCGGCTGAGCTGACCTGGAAGGTCGGCGTCGACGTGCTGTCGTTCGGCGCCACGAAGAACGGCTGCCTGGCCGCCGAGGCGATCGTGCTCTTCGAGCCTGACGGCGACCGCAGCGCGCAGCTCGGCTTTCGCCGCAAGCGGGGCGGCCACCTCATCTCGAAGTCGCGCTTCCTGGCGGCGCAGCTCGACGCCTACCTGACCGACGAGCTCTGGCTCGCCAACGCGCGCCACGCCAACGCCGCCGCGCGGCGGCTCGCGGCCGGCCTGGAGCGCAACCTGGGTGTGGCTCCGGCGGAGCCGGTCGAGACCAACGGCGTCTTCGTCGTCCTCGCGCCGCGGATCGCCACCGCCCTGCGCGCCGCCGGCTTTCTCTTTCACGACTGGCCGACGCTGGGCCCCGGCGGCTGCCGCCTGGTGACCAGCTTCGACACCACCGACGCGGCGGTCGACGCATTTGTGGCGGCGGCGACGGCAGCGGCCTAGCCCAATGCTGTTCGGACAAAACGAAACGCCACGACGCCACAGACGCCAAGGTCCGGAGTTTCAAGGGTCCGGACCGTGGCGTCCTGGCGTCCTGGCGTCCTGGCGTTTTAGCCGATCCGCAATGGCGGCTAGGCCGCCGTGGTCGCCCGGCGCGCGCGCGCCACGCCGAGCAGCGGCGCCAGGAACTGGCCGGTGTACGACGCCGGGACGCGGGCGACCTCCTCGGGCGTGCCGGCCGCGATCACCTGCCCACCGCCCGAGCCCCCCTCGGGGCCGAGGTCGATCACGTAGTCGGCGGTCTTGATCACGTCGAGGTTGTGCTCGATCACCAGCACCGTGTTGCCGGCGTCGCTGAGCCGCCGCAGCACGGTCAAGAGCTTGCGCACGTCTTCGAAGTGCAGGCCGGTGGTCGGCTCGTCCAGCAGGTAGAGCGTCTTGCCGGTGTCGCGCTTGGCCAGCTCGCGCGACAGCTTGATGCGCTGGGCCTCGCCGCCCGACAGCGTGGTCGCCGACTGTCCGAGCGCGATGTAGCCGAGGCCGACGTCGTCGAGCGTCTTCAGCACGTTGACCAGCGTCCGGTGGTGCTCGAACAGGCCGAACGCGTCAGAGACCGAGGTGTCGAGCACCTCGGCGATGCTGCGATCCTTCCATTTCACGCGCAGGGTCGCTTCGTTGTAGCGCTTGCCCCGGCAGACCTCGCAGGTGACGTAGACGTCGGGCAGGAAGTGCATCTCGACGCGGCGGACACCGTCCCCCTCGCAGGCCTCGCAACGCCCGCCGGCGACGTTGAACGAGAAGCGCCCCGGCTGATAGCCGTAGGCGCGCGCCTCCGCGGTCTGCGCGAAGATCTCGCGGATGGCGTCGAACGCCTTGGTGTAGGTCGCCGGGTTCGAGCGTGGCGTGCGGCCGATCGGCTTCTGATCGATGTCGATCACCTTGTCGATCGCCTCGATGCCGGTCAGCCCGCGATGCAGCCCGACGCGATCGTGGCTGCCCAGCAGCGCGCGCTTGAGCGCCGGGTGCAGGATGCCGTTGATCAGCGACGACTTGCCGGCGCCCGACACGCCGGTCACGGCGACGACGACGCCCAGCGGGAACTGCACGTCGATGTTCTTGAGGTTGTGCTCGCGCGCCCCCTTGATGGTGATGAAGCCCTTCGGCTTGCGGCGCTCGCTGGGGATCTCGATGCGCTCGACGCCCGACAGGAAGCGCCCGGTCGGCGACGCCGGGTTGGCCTTGAGCGCCGCCGGCGTCCCCTCGGCCGACACGCGCCCGCCGTTGCGCCCCGCGCCCGGGCCGAAGTCGACGACGTAGTCGGCCGCCTCGATCGTCTCGGCGTCGTGCTCGACGACGATCACGCTGTTGCCGAGGTCGCGCAGCCGGCGCAGCGTCGCGATCAGGCGTAAATTGTCGCGCTGGTGCAGGCCGATCGACGGCTCGTCGAGCACGTACATCACGCCCGACAGCTCCGACCCGAGCTGCGAAGCCAGCCGGATGCGCTGCGCCTCGCCGCCCGACAGCGACGCCGCCGCCCGGTCGAGCGTCAGGTACTCGAGCCCGACGTCGAGCAGGAAGCCGAGCCGCGCGTTCACCTCTTTGAGGATCTCGGTGGCGATCTGCGCGCGCGCCCCTTTCAACCCGAGGTTGCCGAAGTAGCGGCTCGCCTCGCCGACGGTCATGGCGCTGACCTCGACGATGCTCTTGCCGGCCAGCAGCACGGCGCGGGACTCGGGGCGCAGGCGGCGCCCTTCACAGGCACGGCACAGCGACTCGCGGAAGTAGCGCCCGTACCACTGGCGCGTCACCTCCGAGCTGGTGTCCTGCATGCGCTTCTTGATCGTGTTGACGACGCCGGCGAAGCGCATGGCCCACGAGCCACGGCCGTGCTTGCCCGACCAGGTGACCTCCATGCGGCGCTCGCCGGTGCCGTAGAGCAGCACCTCGCGCTGGCGCGGCGTCAGGCTCTTCCACGGCTTGTCGAGCGGGATGCCGAACTCGCGCGACACGGCGGCGGCGACGTTGGCGGTCCAGCCGTGGTCGCGCCCGGTGCGATCGCCCCAGGGCTCGATCGCCCCGTCGCGGATGGTGAGGTCGGGGTTGGGGACGATCAGATCGGGATCGACCTCGAGGCTGGAACCGAGCCCGTTGCAGTCGACGCACATGCCGAGCGGGCTGTTGAACGAGAACGACTGCGGTGACAGCTCAGGCAGGCCGACGCCGCAGTTCGGGCAGGCGCGTGCCTCACTGTAAGCGCGTTCGCGCGCCTCGCCGTCGACCGCGACCAGGATCGAACCGGCGCCCGCCTTGACGGCAGCCTCGACCGAATCGGTGAGGCGCGCGCGGTCGGCGGGATCGATGCTGACGCGATCGATCACGATCTCGATCGTGTGCTTCTTCTTCTTGTCGAGCGCGGTGACGTCCTCCAGCCGCTGGATGAGCCCGTTGATCCGCACGCGCACATAGCCGGCCTTGCGCGCCTCCTCGAAGACCTCGCGGAACTCCCCCTTGCGATTCTCGGCCTTGCGCGCCATCAGCACCGCCTTGGTGCGCGGCGGCAGCGTCAGCAGCTCCTCGACGATCTCGGCGGCGGAACGGGCGGTCACCTCGCCGCTGCACAGATGGCAGCGCTGCTCGCCGGCGCGCGCGTACAGCACGCGCAGGTAGTCGTAGATCTCGGTGACCGTGCCGACCGTCGAGCGCGGGTTCGACGACGCCGACTTCTGCTCGATCGCGATCGTCGGTGACAGGCCGCGTAGCTGCTCGTACTTGGGCTTCTCCATCTGGCCCAGGAACTGGCGCGCGTACGACGACAGCGATTCGACGTAGCGGCGTTGTCCTTCCGCGTAGAGGGTGTCGAACGCCAGCGACGACTTGCCCGAGCCCGACACGCCGGTGAAGACCACCAGCTGCCGCTTGGGCAGCCGCAGCTCATCTATGACGAGGTTGTGCTCGCGCGCGCCGCGAATAACGATGAACTCTGGCTCATCCGCACCTTTTCGAAGTTTGTCGGTCGGGCTGGGCGCGGGAGAAGAAGGCGTCCTCACAGGGCGAGCAGTCTAGCGGACGAGTCCGCCGGTCGCACGCGAAAGGCCCGCCGAATCGGCAAGAATCGCCCCATTCACGTCCGATCTCCGCCGACCGCCGTAACTGTCGAGAAACGGAGGTAATGGATGAGAGCAGTTCTCACGACGATCGGAATGGCGTGCATGTTGATGGCAGGGTGTAGTGGTGGAGGCGCGGGCACGAGCGCTGGAGCAGGCACGGGAGGTGACGTGACCGCAGGAGCGGGCGGAGCAACGGGCGGCGCCACGGGCGGCGACGTCGGAGTTGGAGGTAGCACCGTCACCAACGGCAGCGGAGGCCAGACCCCCGCCAGCGCGACCGGTGGCACCGCGGCGGCTTCCAGTGGCGGGAGCGCCGGAAGCGGAACCGGCGGCGCCCCTCGCGCCGCAGGCACCGGTGGCATGGGCACGGGCGGCGCGGCGGCGGGCGGCGCGGCGGCGGTCGCAGCGTCGGCCGGCACTATCGTCCCGCTGTACACGATTCCGAGCGACAGCTCGTGGACCACGCTGGCGGCGGCAAAGGCGGCACACCCCAAGGTGCCGGTGATCGCCGTCATCGATCCCAACAACGGACCAGGTGCGGCCGCTACCGCGGACTACACCACCGGCATCGGAAAGCTGCAACTGGCCGGCATCACCGTGGTCGGGTACGTCCGGACCAGCTACGGCGCCCGCGCCGTGGCCGACATCAAGGCCGACATCGACCACTGGAAGATGTTCTATCCTGGCATTCAGGGGATCTTCTTCGACGAGCAATCGAAGAACGCCACCGATGAGGGGCTGTACCGCACCGTCTCGCAATACGCGAAATCGCGCGGCCTGTCGTTCACCATCGGGAACCCGGGCACCGACACCACGCCCAGCTACGTCGGCATCTTCGACGTGGGGATCATCTACGAGAACAGCGGCTTTCCGGCGATCAGCTCGCTCAGCGGGTGGCATACGGGCTACCCCAAGAATAGCTTCTGCGTGCTGGCCTACGGCGTGGCGGCCCTCGACCACGCGCTGATCAAACAGGCACGGGCCTACGTGGGGTACATCTACGTCGACAACGACGTCCTCCCCAACCCCTGGGACACCGTGCCGGGCTACCTCGGAAACCTGCTGGCCGACCTCGAGTAGCCGCGGGCGAAGCCAACAGCCCGAAACGGAAAACTGAACGTAAAGCGATCAGCCCGTCGCGGGGGGTGTCGACTCGGTCGGCGCCCTCGGCGGCGGGCTTTTTCTTCTTGGTCTTGGTTCTAGGTGCACTTGCCGCTGGCGGCGACCAGGCCCGGCCCCAGCTTGCAGATGCAGCGGCCACCGGTGACGCATTGGCCGTGGAAGGCGTTGAGCCCGATGTTGTCGTTGCACGACTGGTCGTCGCCGACGGTGCACACGCCGGCGGGCCCCGCGCAGCCGAGGCCGGGCAAGAAGCAAGTGCCCGACGGGCAAACGCAGGTGTTGACCGTGTGACTGTTGGCGGGCGAGCAGGAGCATGCGCCGACCGCGCAGGTGTCCGGGAAGTCGCCCGTGCCCGAGCAGCAGAGCCCAACCGACACCTGGCCGAGGGTGTTGACGCAGCTGGTGCTGTCGGCGACGGGGGGAGCGTCCTCCGCCGGCATGGCATCCACGACGGGACAGGCGCCGGTGCATTGGCCGACGACGCCGGTCGCGATGCAGATACAGCTGATCGGGCAACTGGCGGTGCCGCGCGGGACGACGTCGCCGACGTGGTACGTGACGCCGTTTTCGACGCACACGACGGGCGGGCCATCGGGTGCGTCACCGGGAGCGTCGACCGGCAGCGGGACATCGACCGGCAGCGGGACGTCGCGGCCCGTATCGGCGACGACGCGGTCCCCCTGCACATCAACCTCCCCCTGCACATCAACCTCGGTAGCGTCGGCGGCGGCGGCAACATCGGCGGCGCTGGCGTCGGGATCAGCGGCGGCACCCAGCGACTGAGTTCGCGTACATGCGAACAGCGACAACGAGAGGGACAGCGAGATCGACGGCGAGAAGGCGAGGAGAGAGAGAAACCAGGGGCGCGGCAGAGAAGAAGTGATGGTTGGCATGATCAGCCTAGTGACGCTCGCCGCCGAAACGTTTCAGGGACAGTCGACCAGGGCGCGGCGCGCGCGTTGTGCCAGCGCATCCGAGGTCCCCTCGCCGAGAACGGCCGCGAGGTCGGCGCGGCCCTCCGCACAGCGGCCGAACATGATGCGCAGCTCGCCGCGCACGGTTCGCAGCTCACGTGCCCGCGGGAGACCGGCGAGCGACAGCGGGTCGAGCAGCGCCAGCGCCTCGCGTTCTTGGCCCCCCGCGAGGAGAATCTCGGCGCGCAACAGCTGCGCCTCCAGGCGGAACTCGCCGTGTGGAAAACGCCGCTCGTGCAGGTCGAGCGCGGCCAGCGCCGCCCTCCCGTCGTGAGCCCGATGCCAGTGCTCCAACGCCGCCCCGAACGACCGACTCTCCGCCACGATCCGGCTCGCGGACGCAACCTGGGAGACAACCGGCCCCCCGGACGCAACCTGGGAGACAACCGGCCCCCCGGACGCAACCTGGGAGACAACCGGCCCCCCGGACGCAACCCCCGCGGACGCAACCCGAGAGCCAGCCGGCCCCGCGGACGCAACCTGGGAGCCAGCCGGTACCTGGGAGAGAGGAGTGCCCGCGGACGCCGTAACCCCAGACGCAACCTGGGAGAGGTTCCCCCCGACCTGGGAGAGGTTCCCGGTCCCGGCGCCCCCGGACGCAGCCTGGGGGCTCCCGGACGCAACCTGGGAGAGAGGTGATCCCGATCCAACCTGGGAGAGAGGCGATCCCGATCCCGATCCAACCTGGGAGAGAGGCGGTCGCGGCGCCGTTGTCGGCGGCGGCTCGGTTTTGCGGTCGACAGTCGCTTCGGCGCCGGCGGGGAGCGGGGGTGCTGGCGGCCGCTCCGGGACTGGAACCGTCTTCCGGAACGGTGCGGTGGGCTGGGTAGAATCGGGAGCCGGGGCCGCCATCGAAGGCGGTGCGACGACGGAAGCGACCCGCGAACGATCCCGCTTCCCGACGGCGGTCACACTCGGCGCAACCGCACCGAGGTTGCTGTTTTCGAGCCTGGGCGAGGCGCCTGCTCTCTCCGGGGGAACCGGCGCGGCGGCCATAAACTGGGACGGGGGCGGCGCCTCGACGACTGGGGTGAGGGTCGTGGCGGCGCCGGCAGAGGCGCCCGACAGCCCGGGGCGCACCGAGGTCGCCGGGCCCGGACGCACCGAGGTTGCCGCCGGGCCCGGACGCACCGAGGTTGCTGTAAAGAGGGCGCCAACCCACGGCCCGATGATGGGTAGTCGGGCGAGATCTCCGCCGGCCACGGCGAGCGCTGCTCCTCCCCCCAGCACAATCATGATCAACGCCGCCATTGCAGGCGACAGAGACCGGCGGCCCGCGCGGGGATGGGAACGATTCAGGTGTCGTTCGATCCGATCGATCTGTGCCGCCGAAAGCTCCGGCATATCGCGAGCGCGCTGGAGAAAGGAGACACCGCGGCGGTAACGCTCCTTCCGGGCGTCGTCAGGTCCGTTGTCGCTGGGGGACATGGTCGTGACTCCTCTCGTCGCGCTTCTGCTGGTCGCACTCGTGCTTCTCATAAAGGCGCATGAACCGGGCGCGGGCCCTGTGCAGGCGGAGGCGCGCGTTGGCGGCCTGAATGCCGAGCAGCTTACCGACTTCTTCGGCCGTCAGCTCTTCGAGCTCGAACAAGATTAAGGCTTGCCGGTCCCGGTCAGGCAGGCGATCTAGCACCCGATAGACTTCGGCCGCGGTTTCCTGGCTTTCGACCGCGCGCAGTGGGTCCGGTCCCGAGGCGACGAGGTGCCCTGCGCTCTCGTCGGCCGATCCCGAAAGCCAGCGGCGCCAGCGCGCGCGGCGACGCCGGTGACGCACGACCCGCTCGGTGATGCCGAAGAGCCAGGTCGCGGCGCTCGAATCGCCGCGGAACGTCGCCAGTCGCTCGTGAGCGATCGTAAACACCTCGTGCACAATGTCTTCTACGTCCAGCGTCGGGCCGGCCAGGCGCCCGGCCCAGCGGGCCACCTGACGCACGTGGGTCCGGTAGAGCGTCCCCGCATCGAGCGGCGGGGCGCGAATGGATGGAGCTATCAACCTGGTCTCCTGTGTGACGGCTCGGCGAAAAACGTTTCAGCCTCCGAGCGGCCCAAATGAAAAAAGCAGCCCGACGCCGGCGGCCAAGCTCCAGCGCGCGAGCGTCACGCTGTCGGGGCGATTGTCCAGCGTCAGCCGCGCCGTCGTCAGAGCATAACCGGTCTCGCCGAAGATGAAGGGGACGATCGGCGCCAGGCGCAGGCCCAATCGGACCCGTCCGTCCAGCGTCAGCCCCCAGATCGTCGCATCGCGTGAAGTCGCCAACCCCTCACCGTGTAAGGCGAGCCGGACTACCTCGGGCGCAATGCCGCCATCCAGGAAGAGGCGCCCCGACGCCCGGCCCAGAGCAACCCCCACCCCGAAACGGACGGAGCGATACGCCGCCGCTCCAGTATCCAACGGCCGGACACGCTCGCCACCCCCCTCAGCGCGCGCGATCACCGAGAGCCCCCCGCCCGCACTGTCACCGAACCCGTAATCAACCTGGGTACCGACGCCCCAGGTGCCCGCATCGCCGTCGTGAACACCAAAAACCAGCCCCGCAACCTCGACGCGATGCCCCCCCACCCCCCCGCCCCCCGACCGTCGCCGCATCAACGTCGGTCGCGACCCTTGCGGTAGCGGAGTTGGCAACGTTCGCGGCGCTGGCAACGTTGGTAACGAAGGACCAGGCGCCGGCGCGGGTGGCGCCTGCGCCGCACGCAACCTCGGTCGCGAAGGACCGGCCGGCGGGGACAGGCGTTCTGCCGGTCGCAACGTCGGCAGGGAGGAAGGCAACGCGGAGGAAGGCAACGCCGGTAGGGAGGAAGCATCGGACGGCTGGGTGGCCGGCGCCACGGACGTCGAAAAGGACGGCTCACCGCCCGTCCACTCGCCGAGCCAGGCCACGATCACCACCGCAGCAACGATGGCCCTCTCATCGCAGGTCCTTGGCGCCGCCACCTCTCGCACTCCGAGGACCTTGCCGTCGCGGCCGTGAAGCACGATGCGCATGCTCGTTTCCCAGGCAGTGATCTCGGTCGTGCCAGTCAGCGCCAGCGCCCGCGTCGCGCCGAGCCGTCCAATCTCCACCTCGACCGCCCCATCCGACGGGCACCTCCTCACCGAGGTTACTCCAACCGGCACCGACAGAATCAGCGCCGCCACCGCCCCACCCAACATCATCGACACCTCGATACCTCTCCGAGGTTGATTCGCATTCCCATATACCTGGCTGTGGTTGATCTCACCGATCCACGCCCGACGCAATCGTCCGAGGTTTCTTTTCTCTGACAACCTCGCGGACATCTAGCCGAGAAGTAGAGATGTCGATTCCTCGCCAGGTCCTTCCCGGCTCCACCTATATGATTACGCGGCGATGCACCCAGCGGCAGTTCTTGATGCGTCCCGACCGCGAGACAAACAACGCCTTCATCTATTGTCTTGCCCTCGCGGCCGAACGCACGGGTGTGCAGATTCTATTTACCATCGCGATGAGCAACCATCATCACACTGGCATCCACGACCCCGACGGTAACTACCCGTCTTTCATCGAGCATTTCCACAAGCTGTTCGCCAAGTGCCAGAACGCGCTTCGCGGCCGTTGGGAGAACTTCTGGTCTTCGGAGCAGACGAGTGTTGTTCGCCTGGTCGACCCCGACGACGCCCTCAACAAGATGATTTATGCCATTACCAATCCAGCGAAGGATGGACTTGTGGAGAAATCGCATCATTGGCCAGGAGTCTCATCGCTTGAAGCTGTCCTCCACGGCCGGCCCCTCACCGCCTCGCGCCCCAAGCACTTCTTCCGCGAGGACGGTCCGATGCCCGAAGTCGTCTCCCTCCCATTCACCCGCCTGAAAGGATTCGATGAGCTCTCGCGCGCAGAGTTCTCCGCTCTTGTTGATGAAAGGGTGCGCGCCGCGGAAGACCTTGCTGCTGCGGAGCGCCGACGCACCGGCGCATCGGTCCTGGGTCGCCGAGCGGTGCTAGCACAGGACTGGCGTGACCGTCCCGGCAGCCGCGAGCCACGGCGCCAATTGAACCCACGTGTCGCCGCACGCAACAAGTGGAGTCGTATTGAATCGTTGATGCGCGATCGGGCTTTTCGGGACGCGTACGCCGCGGCCCGCGCGAGCTTCGCGGCGGGCATCCGTGACGTCCTTTTTCCCGCCGGGACGTATTGGCTAAGGCGTTTTACGCAAGCTATGTGTGAACCAATCGCGGCACCAGGCTGACAGCGACTAACGTTAGAAATCGACACGACCCGCTGTGGCGGCACGCCCGCGGCGCGGGATTGTGCCCCTGGCCATGTGAGGCGGTCTTCTCGCCGCCACCACACCTCAACGTCCGCGTCGACACCGCAGAACCGCCCGGGCACGTCCGCTGGCAACCCCCCGAACACTACCCGACGCTGCCCCTGCTTACGCAACGTCGGTCCGGTGATGGGGGGTGTCGCTCCGGTGGCCGGTCGGGGGCTGGCGCATCAACGTCGGTCGGGTGCTGGGGGGCTGGCGCGGGATTGGCGCCAAGCTGTGACGCGCTCATTGCGGGCGGGGGTATATCGTTCGGGTTCGGAATGGCGTCGTCGTCGTCCAACGCGTCCGATGAACGGAGGTCCGCGCTCGTTCAAGAGAACTTGCGCCTGGTTGCGCTGATCGGTCGGCAATTCGCCAATCGTGGGGTCGAGACAACCGATCTGATCCAGGAGGGGAGCATCGGCCTCATCAAGGCGTCGCGCCGCTTTGACGAGGGCCGCGGCGTGCGGTTCACGACCTACGCCGCCTGGTGGATTCGCCAAGGGATGGGGCGCGCCATCGCGGAACAAGGCCGCACGATCCGCCTGCCCAGCCACGTACGAAGCGCGCTCCGCGAGGTCGCGCAGACAACTCACGAGTTGGTCCAGCGGCTAGGGCGCGCACCGGCACCCGAAGAGATTGCTGCGCGCCTGTCGTCGACGCCCGCGCGCATCGAACGGCTCCTCGATCTGCGCGCGCTCCCGTTGTCGCTCGACTCTCCCCTGACCCGGCAGAGCGAAGACGTCCCGCTCATCGATCGCCTCTCCGACGAAGAGAGCCAGCAATCGCCCGAGGACCTGCTGCAGGCCCGCATCCAGACGACCGCCATCCGCGGAGCGCTGGACAAGCTGCGGCCCAGCGAGCGGGCGGTGTTGTCGCTGCGCTTCGGCATCGCCGGCGAGCCCTGTAACTTGCAGGAGATAGCGACACGCCTCGCGCTGCACGTTCACCGCGTGCGTCAGATCGAATGCCGCGCCCTCAAACGCTTGCGACACGACCCGACCTTGGCCGGCCTCATCGACAAGTAGTTAACCGTCCGTTCGCGGAGACTTTGCGCTCCCGTCACAAAGCATCAGACCCCACCTGATGTAGGGGTAGTGCTCGCATCAACCTGGGTGCGGTACAAATGAAGCGTTTGGTGCTAGGCGGAGTGGGCCTCCTCGCGGTTGCCATGGTGGGCTGGCCGGCGCGGGCGGTGGCCTATCCTCAGTGGCAGCTCAGCACGGGGGAGGCTCGTTGCAACCGGTGTCACTTCGCGCCAGCCGGCGGCGGGCTGCTTTCCGGCCACGGACGCGAGGCCGTCGGCGACGAGCTCTCCACCTTCTCGGGCGACGGCGCCCTGCTGCACGGCGCCGCCCAGGTACCGCGCTGGCTGGCGCTCGGCGCCGACGTGCGCGGCGCCTACCTGACCCAACAAGGGACCCAGACCGCGACCGCCCCGGTCCCCGCCACGTTTCCCCTGGAAGCGCAGGCCGAGGCGCTGCTGCTCCTGGGCCGGATCTCAGCTTACGGCTCGCTGGGAATGCGGGGACAAGTTCACGGCGACGACACGCAGGTGCCGCTGCAGAACTATCAGCCGCTCGCAAACTCCTGGCTGGTATCGCGCGAACACTGGCTGATGTGGCAGCGTCCCGGCCGGGGCCTTTACCTGCGCGCCGGCCGATTCTTCGCCCCTTTCGGATTGCGCCTGGCTGAACCGACCGCCTATATCCGCCGCGATCTCGGCTTCGGCGACCTTCAAGAGTCGTACAACCTGTCCGCGGGATACGTCAGCGATCTCTGGGAAGCCCACGTCACAGCGTTTACCCCCGATTTCCTCAGGCATTTCGGCAGTGACGAGACCGGCGCCGCCGCCTACCTCGAGCGCCGCCTCGCGAACGCCCACGCTGCCGCCGGCGCGCAAGTGAAGTACGCCACCAGCCCGGGCGTCCGCCGAACCATCATCGGGGCGGTGGGAAAGTACTACGTGGCACCGCTCCGGACCCTGGTCTTTACCGAGGTTGATGTCGTGCGGCTCTCGATCAACAACCTCGCGGCCCGAGGCCAGGGCATCGCCGCCCTCGGCGCCTCGGTGCTTCCGGTCAGAGGCGTGATGGTGACGGTCCTCGGGGAGGCCTTTCAGGAGGACCTCCAGGTCAGGGACGCGGCGCGCCGCGCCGCCTCGGCCCGACTCGGCTGGTTTCCTTACGCGCACCTCGAGGCGCAGGTCATGGCCCGCGCCGAGTTTCCGGCGGGGGGAATGACGACTACGACGTTGTTCGCCCAACTCCACTACTTTCTTTGACCAGCCTCGGCGCGCGCGCCCATCCGAGAGCTGTCGCGTTGTCGTGACCCGACAGACACCAGAATGTCGTTTGAAGGCGCACGCACGCGCGGCGATAGTCTCGGCTTTTGTCCAGTGGGAGGGCCTCCGAGATGGCTTCCGAAATGATCCGGGGCGGAACGATCAGCGGGCGCCACCGCACGGCGATGCTCCTTCTGGTGATCGTCCTGGCATGCTCCGGTAGTGGCGCCTGCCGGCACAAAGAGGTAGACGCGCCCACCTTGGCCCCGCCGCCGAATCTCCCTCCGGCGACGGGAGTCGTTTCGGACGGGCTCATTGAAGGATTGCAGAGCGAATTGGAGCAGGCGCGCACCGCCAACAGCGGGACTGCTGAACGCGTCAAATCCGTCCGACCGGTTCTCAACTGTGTCGAACCGCTGTCTGCGACCGAATGGCGCGCCCATTTCGGATACACCAACACGTCCAGCGAAGAGATCCCGATCTCGGTGAGCTTCTTCAATCGCTTTTGGCCGCCGCCGCTCGGCCGCGAGCAACCAACCGTCTTCGCGCCGGGATCGCGCGACGACGTTGCCAAGGTCAAATTCAACCCGCGCTCTTCCACGGCCTGGGTCCTGGGCTCGGCGTTTGCGATGGCGAATGGGCACTCGACGCCCTGCGCGCCAAAGCCGTCAATCGCGAAGTAGCGTCAAATAGCGTCATCAAATCACGCCAAGAACGCCAAGAACGCCAAAGGTGCCTATGACGCGACGGACGGGTGATACCAAACCCAAACGGAAAGGTCACACACGCGCGCGCACCGGGGAGATAGAAACGAAGGGCACGTGAAGAGGTTTGTGTCTTGACCGAAGGCCAATGGGAGGATCGGATGAGAATGGAACGACTTGCGAATCGATGGTTGGGTCTCTTGGCTCTGGCGGCGGTCGCAAGCGGTGCCTGCGCCGAGCAAGACTCCGATGACAACCAATCGGATCCGGTTGCCGACGCGACGACCGCCCGATTGCAGGCGGAGCTCACCGCGGGAGCGGCCTTGAACCCCGCCACCGCCGCCAGCGTGAGACCGGTGAAGCCCACGTTGAAGTGCGTCGACAGGCTGTCCTCCAGCAGCTACCGCGCTCACTTCGGCTACGTGAACACCTCCAGCTCGTCGATCTCGATCCCGGTCGGCTTTTACAACCGATTCTTCCCCAATCCTCAAGGCCGCGGTCAGCCGACGGTCTATCTCTCCGGAACGCAGACCGACGTGATCCAGTTGACGTTCACCAGCTCGAGCTTCATCGCCTGGGTCCTCGGATCGGGGACCGCCACGGCGACCAGAAACTCGAAGCTCTGCCCGACCGGTACGGGCGGCGCCACGGGTTCCGGTGGGGCCGTCGGCACGGGAGGTCGAGGCGGTAATGCGGGGGCGGTCGGGGTCGGGGGCATGGGCGTCGGCGGGGCGGGGCAATGCCCATCGACCTGCGACGACCGCAATCCCTGCACGATCGATCTCTGCAACTCATCGACCGGGTTCGTCTGTACCAACGTCGCAGCCCGCGACGGCACGGTCTGCGACGACGGAAACGCCTGCACGATTTCTGACACTTGCGCCGCGGGTGTCTGCAACCCGGGTCTTCCGAAGGTGTGCCAGCCGCTCGACCAGTGCCACGTGGCGGGCGTCTGCACCGCCGCCACGGGGGCCTGCTCGAACCCTCTGGCCGCCGACGGCATCGCTTGCAGCGACGGCAACGGTTGCACCCTCTCGGACACCTGTAGCGCGGGCGTCTGCACCGGCGGGCCGGCGAAGGTCTGCGCGGCGCTCGACCAGTGCCACGTGGCGGGCGTCTGCGCCCCGGCCACCGGCGTCTGCAGCAACCCGGCGGCGCCTGACAGCACGGCCTGCAACGACGGCAACCTCTGCACGGCGATCGACCTCTGCATGGCCGGCGTCTGCACCGGCACCGTTCCCAAGGTCTGCACCGCATCGGACCAGTGCCACGCCGTCGGGACCTGCGTTCCAGCGACCGGCCTGTGCCCGAACCCGAACAAGGCCGACGGGAGCGCCTGTGACGACGGGAATGTCTGCACCACCGGCGACGCGTGCCAAGCCGGCGTCTGTACGCCCGCGGTGACCTTGACCGCATCCCACTGCGCCGGCGCCGCCTGTGATCAGTGCTCGTTCGATTCCGACATGTCCATCTGCTCGGCGTCGCCCGACGGCTGCGACAACTGCGTCTCGTCTATCGCCGGGTGTGACTCCATCGCCGATCCGACCGATCGCCAGCTGTGCGAAGACGCGTACGGCTGCTTCACCAATCCGGCCTACAACTGCGTCGTCCAGGGCGACATGACGAACTGCTGGTGTGGAACCAACCCCCTGACCTGCCCGACCGACAACACCGCGCCGACCATGGCCAACGGGCCTTGCCTCGACGTCGTGACCCGAGCTGCCCGCCTGACCGCAGCGACCTACGACGCCGCCACCGTCACTCAACGACTGGTCGACCCCGACTATCCCCTCGGCCGGGCGGTGAACCTCACGAACTGCCGCGGGACGTTCTGTCCGTCTGAATGCAGCGTTCATTGAGACTGGTTTTCGAGAACTGGCCCTCGTATTTGTCGATAGTCATCAGGCCTCCCCCAAAAGCCGCGGCTCTGCTCGTCGCGCTCGGCGCCGTCTCGAGTGTCTCACTCGAACGGTCGGCGAGCGCCGAGCCGCGGCAACGTGCGGAGTCGCGACGAGATCAACGCGGGGATCAACCACAGGAACGACCAGGAGACCAGCTGGCTCCCGACGCTCTCTTTGGCAGCTACCATCATCACCGGGGAGGCGGACACGCGGCCCACAGACACCGCCACGGGCACCGGCGCGACGACGACTCGCCACCGCCACCGCCTCCTCCTCCGCCGCCCCCTCCCCCGCCGGAGATCCAAGGAATCCCCGGGATCGACTCGCTGGTCAATTTCAACGTTTCGTTCGACGCGCAAGGCTTCGCCACCGACGGAACGCCGCAATCGAACTGGGTCATGAACATGGTCGGCAATCCCCCGGAGCGCGGCGGAACGACCACGATCAGAGTGCCCATCGTTCCGGTGTCGGTCGACTTGCTGGACCTCGACGGTTCGCTTCGCCTGTCCAACGGCACCCCTCTTCACTCCGATGTCACCCCGTTCGTTGAACCGACGCTTCAGTCGCCGCTGTTCCAGGACGCTGGCTACTCGAGCAGCCAGCAACCGACGCAATACTCCGATGCGATCCAGCGCGCGCAGTTCTTCAACGCGGCGCCGACCAGCTGGCACACCTTGTTGGCTCCGGTGGTGCGCCCGACCCGCACCATCGCCATCCCTTTTGGTTATTACCGCTTCGCCCTCAACCCCGACGGCACCTGCTGCGCGTTCGTCAGCGTCGACTCGCGCATGTTCGAGAGCCTCCTCTTCCCGACGGACGCCGCCGACGTCACCACGCCGATCGGCGCCGCCGAGAACGCGGGCGACATCACGCCCGCTGATCTGGCGATGTTCCTGCTTCCCAACACCTTCCTCTACGTGAACACCCCAAGCAGCTGCTGCATCCTCGGCTTCCACTCCTACGACATCGAGCTGGGCGACGCGGAGAACGGCAACCGCGAGCGGCGCTTCGTGGTCGCGATCGCGACCTGGATCTCACCGGGGCGATTGAGCGGCGTCGAGGACGTCTCGGCGTTGAGCCACGAGCTGCTCGAGGCTGTGAACGATCCGTTCATCGGCACCGACGGCGTGCACAACCTGACGCCGTGGTGGCAGGAGCCCTCGGGGAGCTGCCAGAACAAGAACGAGATCGGCGACGTGGTCGAGGACATCGCCGGCGCCGTTTTCCCGATGGTGATGCCGGAGATGACCTACCATCTCCAGAACATGGCGCTGCTGCCGTGGTTTCGCCCCGGGCAGCCGTCAAACGCCATCGACGCGGCTTTCAGCTACCCGGACGAGACGTTGCTGACCGAGCCCGCGCCGTTGCTGCCTCCGCTCTGCCAGCAACAGCAGTAAGACCGGGCCACCGAGCGCGACGACCCGGTCGCCCGCTCACGGGGCCTTCGCGCAGGCCGAAGCTCTCGGCCCAAAGATCAGGCGGTGCAGGGCGGCGATGTCGTCTCGTCCGACGGTTCCATCGCGATCGAGATCGAGAATCTGTTCCCAGCCGGGCGGCAAGCGGCGCGACTCCCATCCGTGGCTGACGATCTTCCAGTCGGCGGCGTCGACCACGCCATCGAAGTTGATGTCGCCCTTGACGTAGATGTGGATCGGTCCCGGCGCCCACGCCGTGCCCAGACCACGCCCGTCGGTCATCTCGGCGTACAAGAACCAGGTACCGAGGCCAAGGCCCTCGGTGTTGACGTTGGCGCTGCCCGCCGCGCCGTCGAGTTTCTGATAGGCGGGCAGACGCAGGGTCCCCTTGTCGACGATCTGATCGCGGTCGATCGCCAGCGACACGATCGTGGGATCGCCCTCCGGATCGGATCCGATCCAGGAGACCGGAACGGCCTCGAAGTTCAGCTCGATCCAGACCCCGGCCGCCGGCGGCGCGGTCAGGGTGATTTGCGGGGGCTGATTGGTGCCGGGATCGACGATCAGCCGATAGTTGGGATTCGGCACGTCGCCGCCAATGATCCAAAGGTAGTAGTCGCCGGCGGTGAGACCGGCGAGCGAGAGGCGCTCGAAGTTACCGAGGCTGGTGCTGGCAGCGAGGATGTCCCCCTGCGCGCCGAGCAGCACCAGGTCGAGGTCACTGCCCAGGTAGACCGAATCGATGCGGGCGACGCCGCCCTGCGCGTTCGCATCGAGGTGAAACTTGAAGTAGTCGCCTCCGTCCTCCATCGACAGGCCGTCGAGAACGATCGGAGAGGTGATCGCGCCCAGGTTGGGGCTGTCTGGTCCGCCGGCGGGGCGCTGGTCGACGTCCGCGATCGAGTCGTTCTCCTCGTAGCGGTCTGGCCGGGCCGCCGGCGGCGCGCCGGTCTGGATCAAGATGCGAGAAACGTTGTTGGTCTCGTCGGCCTCGAGGATCCGGTCATCCGGATCGACCTCGGCCTCCAGCCAGTACTGCCCGTCGGCGACTCCGGTGATGTCGATCCACTGGTCCGGTAGACCGAGGTCGTAGACATCGGCCCAGCCCGGAGTGATCCCTTGCACCAGGAAGCCGCAGCTGCCGTAGGCGGGTGGAATCTGAATGAAGGGGTTGGTCAGGTCGTAGGCGACCAGATCGAGAAGACAGAAGCTGGTCTTGTCGCTGAGCGCGACGATCGCACCGACGCCTCCGTCGGCGTTGACCGTTCGCAACCGATACTGCGCCCAGTCGTCGAAGTGGACATGCCCGTGATCGGCGTCGAAGGTCTCGGTGCCTGCCGAGCGGTCCCAGAACGAACCGTCGGAGCGATAGATCCGCTGCAGGACCGGCGACGGCAGGGCAGGATTGGTCACGCCGGTCAGGTCAGCGCGAACCTCCATCCGACCGCGCCCGATGTTGGGGGTCATGGCGGAGAGCCGCAGCAGCCGATGGCCCGGAATCGTGCCGGTGTCGATCTGGATCTCGCCGAGAGCGTCGGCGTCGACGGTCATGTCGGGGAGCAGATCTTCAACCGCTGCCGCCGCCGCCGTTGCCGCCGACAGCAGCGTCAGGCCGATCGACAGACAAAGCGCAGACCTTCCCAGGTTCCTGGTGCAAACTCTCATGCGTCCCCTCCCCGCGCGCACAAAAAAAGCGCGGGAGGGCCAGGCCCTCCCGCGCATCACAATCAACTAACCGTCAAATCTAGCGGTTGTTCGGGCAGACGTTGTTCACAACCGGGCCCGTGGCCAGCGGCAGGAAGTGGAACGTGCTGACCGCGATGTTCGTCTTCGTCGCGTCCTTGAAGCAGTTGTAGAGGGTGTCCTCGTTGGCGAAGTTCGTATCGGTCGCGACCGTCGTGAACAGCGGGTCAACCCAGTGGTTGACGAACAGCTTGCGCGACATCTTGTAGAAGTTCGCGGTCGGCGACGGATCGAGCAGCGAGTTGATGTTGGTGTCGGTCGGCGGCAGAGCGTCGGCCACGGCAACGCCCAGCTGATAGGCGAAGCTGTTGAGGGCGGACGGAGCCTTGTCCACCGCCTCGCGACCCGCGAAGCCGATGCTGCACGGGTTAGCTTTCACGAGGCACCCGATCTGGTCGGTCGAGGTGAGCGCCTTGCAGAAGCTGTTGGCCGCCGGGGCGATCGTCCCGAAAGCCGGCGTCGCCACGGCCGCGAGGGTCGGCGTCCCGTTGACCGGATCGGACTGGGTGACGTTCAGACGGAAGAACGCCGTCACGACACGGTTCTGGCGAATCGCCGACAGGGTGAGGTTCGGGTTGCTGTAACCGTCCAGCACGAAGTGACCCACGTCGTTGACCACCAGCAGGTTGAAGACCCGGTTGTCAGACGTACCGGGGCGAGCCGGCAGACCAGCGACCGACATGCAGTTGAACGTGATCACGTTGCCGGTGGCATCGACCCGCGCCGGGAGAACGCACAGACCGGTCTTGCCGTCCGGGCAGATGCCGTGCGGAGCCGAGTCGACAAGCACCGGCGCGAAG
This sequence comes from uncultured Pseudomonadota bacterium, assembly GCA_963778795.1. Lineage (GTDB taxonomy): Bacteria > Myxococcota_A > Polyangia > Fen-1088 > Fen-1088 > DASRQZ01. The sequence continues at coordinate 648,990 of CAVZVU010000003.1, forward strand.
CCGTTGCAGGTGACCGGGGACGAGCCGAGGGCCTGCCCCGTCGCCGACCAGTAAGCCACGCTCTCGTCGGCGAAGTTGGTGGGGATCTCGATCGGAAGCACCAGGCCGAGGGCCTTGCGCGCGATGAGCGCCGGCTGCTGAGCCGCCGCGAAGGCCGGATTGACGAAGCCCTGGGTCGGCGTGTTGGGTGGCGTGACGTTCGTCGGATCCGGACCCCAGTTCTGGCGGTTGGACGGGGCGCCGAACTCGGAGATCTCGGTCAGGACCGCGGCCGGGTCAGCCCGAAGGTCGGGAATCAACGGGTTCGGGGGGTTCGACGGGGCCTGGCCCGGCTCAGAAACCTGCTCGAAGCCAATGCGGGCCTGGGCGGCGGCGGCCGAATCAGAAATGCGGCGGATCGGGTCGAGGTCCAGGTAATCCGAGTGCCCCTTGTTCATCGGGCGGGTGCCGGCGTTGCAGAAGGGGTTCGCGGTGGCGCTGGTGAGCTGGATCGCTTCGAAGTTGTTGACAGCCAGGGCGCTGGCCGCCGGGACCGCCACCATTCCGACCAGCGTGACGAAGGTGTCGGTCGTACCCGACAAGTCGCCACGGCGGAACGCGTGCTTCAACTTCACGCAGGCCTGGATGGTCGGGTCGGTCGGCGAGGTGCCCTTACCGCAAGCGGTCTCGAACAACGCGCCCCATTTGGCCGCGAGCTCCTGGCGCACCGGGCTGGCGCAGTTGATGCGGTTAATGTTGCGCTTCCGGCCTGTGTCGATGTTGCAGGTCTCCCCGGCCGGGCAGTCGGTGGCGGTCGTGCAGGCGGTCGCGGTGGTGACGCTGCAGTGACCGGGGGGCAACAACTGTCCCGCGGCGCTGTGGTTCTGTCCGCCGTACAGCATCGCCAGGACGTCCTTCCAGTCATTGAAGGTGTACGTGCCGCCGACGCAGGGGTCGGTGGCAAGGCAGCCGCCCGGCGGCGTCACCGACACCGGGAGGCCGCTGCCCACCAAGGTGCCGGCGATCGCGTCGTCGCAGCCACCGGAGTGGCCCGCGGGCGGCGGGTCCATGAGGCTATCGCCGTGGCCCTGGTTGGCGCCCACGACGGCGACGCCGTCGAGGCCGATCATGAGCTCCTCGCCGCGGGGGTCGAGGGTCCCCTGCGCGGTAGCGGATCCGCCGGGACAGGCAACCGCCCCGTTCATCGGCCGGGACATCGGCGCAATCCGCTGCTGGCCGCCGAGCAACGCGGCCTGACCGGTGCCCGAACCGCCGCCCGCGTACCGGATGCCGCCAACCCCGGGCATCGTCAAGTCGAACAGCGGCAGGACCGCGGCGTTTCCCGGCGAAAGCGGGAGGACGGTGCAGCTATTGATCACCGTTCGCGCCACATCCTCCAAGGTATCCGAGCCCTTCAGTAGCAGCTGAGCGGACGCGCTCGACGCCGCTCCCGCGCCAAGCACTACAATCGTTGCGCCTGCGAGTAGTTTCCTCATTACGATCCTCCGTTTGAAATCCTCGAGCGAAGATGAGCACAGGAGGCGCTCACCTTGCCCGGGCGGGTCCCTAGGCAATAACGGGACCAAGGCCAACAATGGCGGCGATGCGCAGGCACCGAGACCCGTCGGGGCTTGAGCCCGGCGCGCGCCCTTCGATTCTCAGAATTTCCATCCGGATATCGGAAGGGGTGGCAATTCAAGGGACGGCGAAGGAGATTGCGCGCAATTTGGCGCTTGCGGAAAGCACGCCGACCGAATTGTTTCCTTGGCGCTTCGCACCGAGATTTTTCTGAATTTGGGCTGGGACGCTGGTTCACGCTGGTTCGACAACCGCGTGGGTGCGCCCGAATATCGGTGGGCGTTCTCCGGAAATCGGAGACGACAAGCGGGAGCGTCCAATGATAGACATCCGGGCGTCGAGACGAGGAAGTCAACAAAACCGCCGGAGCCGCCGAACGCGTTTATTTGAGACCGTTTGGCGCAGTGATTGCTGCAGGGCTGGGCGTCATCAACGGAGATAGCAGAGCATGATGCGAGCAAAAGGACGTCGGGAAATGCGGCTGGGGGTTGCGGTTGTGTTTGCGGCTTTGGCGGTGGTCAACGCAAGCTGCGCGCGGCGGGACGGGGGTGGCGCCTCTTCTTCTGAAAGCGCTGGGGGTTTCCGATTCTCGTTGAAGCTCTCGAGCCTGGCGGAGATCAAGTCGGTGTCTTATACGGTGTCGGGCAACAGCATCGCTCCGATCACCGGCGCCATCGACGTCACCACCACAAACGACGCCAGCGCGGTGGTCTCGGGTCTCCCTGCGGGTATGGGGTATTCGCTTCAGGCGATGGCGACCTCAACCGACGGGAAGACCACCTGCAGCGGTAGCACGACGTTTGCGGTCAGCGACGGTGTCGACACCACCGCGAACCTCACACTGTTGTGCACGGGGCCCAACGCCAGAGGAATGGGCACGCTCCGGATCGATGGAACCTTCGACAACTGCCCGATGGCGACCTCGGTCGTCTCGTACGTGACGACGTCCACCAGCGCAATGTCCGCTCCGTCGACCTTCGCGCGGGTCGGCGAAAATATCACCGTGGTGGTCACCTACTCCGATCTCGACGGTGATCTCGACCCGAAGTCCTATTACTGGCACGAGGATCCGGTCCTTGGCACGTTCGACAAGCTCAATGGTCCGGGAGCCGTCTTCACCTGCGGCAAACCAGGTCTGACCACGCTCACGGTCTCTTTCAATGATGGAACCTGCAGCGCGTTGGCCTCGCTCTCCGTTCTGTGTCTTGCGGTCCCCGATGCAGGGGCCGGCGATGCGAAGGTTGATGCGCCCGCTGATGCGGGCGCGCCGGACAGCCCGAACGGCACCGGCGGCACCCCCGGCACCGGCGGAACGCCCGGAACCGGTGGAACGCCCGGGACCGGCGGCACTGTTGGAACCGGCGGGACGCCTGGAACCGGCGGAACACCTGGCACCGGCGGGACGCCAGGCACCGGCGGGACGCCAGGAACGGGCGGCACCGTTGGAACCGGCGGCACCATCGGCATCATCGGAACCGGTGGGACGCCAGGAACCGGCGGCGCCGTTGGAACGGGCGGCAGCGTTGGAACCGGCGGAACGCCCGGCACCGGCGGGACGCCTGGCACCGGCGGGACGCCTGGCACCGGCGGGACGCCTGGCACCGGCGGCATGACTGGTACCGGCGGCGCGACTGGCAGCGGCGGCGCCGGGTGCCTCCCCACTCAATGCGAAGGCCTCAAGTGCGACGAGTGCTCTTTCGGCGTGCCGTCGGGCCAGCCTGACATTTGCACCGCGACGGCCGACGGCTGCTTCAACTGCATCGTCGAGACGGACGGCTGCACTGTGTTCGGCGACGCGACGAACCCGGATCGCATTTTGTGCGAGAACCTGTATGCGTGCTTGGTCGCTCCGTCCCACCCGGGCACTTCGATTCCCGGCACCTCCTGCACCGGTGGTGGTGACCCGAGCCACTGCTGGTGCGGTACCAGACCTCGACCACCTGCGTAACCGACAACTCGCCGCCGACCCAGGCCAACGGGCCGTGCCTCCAGGAGGTCTTCGCGGCCGGCAAGTCGACGGACGCCGCGACGATCAACCTGCGCTTCATCGACCCGATCTTCCCGCTGGGTCGCGCGGTCAACCTGGCCGCCTGTCACAGCAACTTCTGCCCCACTGAATGTAACGTCCACCCATGACCCGGGCGGGGTCGAAGCAGATCTCCCGTGGCTCTCGGCGTTGTTTCGACCCGAGAACCGCGATGACTCTGATTCTTCTCAAGCTCGGCGTGGTGGGCTGTCACCGACAGCTGTCCTATCCGGGGCGCGAGGGGACGGATGCCGGCTTCGGAACGGCGCGGGTCACGCTTGGTTTTGATGACTGCCCAGGCGTTGTCTTGACCATAAGCCCCGCGACCGCGCGAATCGGCGAACCGATCGCCGTTCGCGCACGGGTGGCCAACGCCGACGCCGGCAGCAGCGGGCCGCTCACGTATTCCTGGACCGCCAGCGCGAGCGTCTTTGCGAGCCCCACGTCGGCCGACACGACCTATACCTGCCCCGGTCGCGATCGCGCCGGTCCGCAGCTGATCACGGTCACGGTGTCGGACGGGATCTGCAGCACGACCAGGAGCGCCAATGTGGTGTGCTACGTCCTGGCCGACGGCGGAGGCCCCGCCACAACGCCCGAGCCGGACGCCGGCCGCCCTGTCGACGCCGACGTCGACAGCGGCTGCAGTCCAGGGGGTGACCCGACCCTCTGCGAAGGCCCGGGTTGCGACCAGTGTACGACCGAGAATTGCGCGACGCTGGCCGGCGTCGCCCTTCAGGGCGGCACCGTCATCGCGGGCTGCGACTACTTCGCGTCTGACGACGAGCAGGCGAGATGCCAGCGACTTTACGCGTGCATGCGCGACAGCGGCTGCGTTCGCAACAGCGACCCGAGCGCCTGCTGGTGCGGCGGGGTCGATACAGCTGATTGCGAACAGGGCCTGGCGCAGGCCAACGGTCCCTGTCTGCAGCAGTTCATCGACGCCGCGGGGACCAACATTCCCATGCTGATTGACGAGCGATCGACCGACCCGACTTATCCGATCGGCGGTGCCATCAATCTGACGACCTGCCGTTCGGTTTATTGCAGCAGACTCAGCGACCCGCCGAATCCGGTCTGTCGTTTGTAGAGCATCGAGGAGCCTCAAGACAAATGAATTCAATCCCGGGAACTGGCGTGTTGGACCGAGGGGGCGGGCTGCGAGGTGGACGGGTGACGCTGTTTCTGGGCAGCTTGCTTGGGCTCGCGGCGTGCGGCGGCGGTGGTGGTCATCGCGCCCCGACGCCCGATGCGAGGACGCCGGTCGAGGTCCCGGACAGCTCGGTGAAGATCCAGCTGGCGTTCGACGATTGCCCGGAGCTGATTCTCGCCGCCACACCGTCGGTTGCCCGGATCGGCGGGAAGATCTCCGTCAGTGCCGTCACCCCGGGCCGCGACGGCGGCGCTCCGCTCACTTATGCCTGGAGCGCAACCGCGGGAAGCTTCGCCAGCGCCACGGCTGCCAGCACGATCTACACCTGCCCCGGACTCCAGCAGGCCGGTTCCCAGACCCTCACGGTGTCCGTCTCGGACGGCAAATGTAAACAATCCCGAACCGCCATCATCTCCTGCTACGCCGTTGCCACCGGCCCCGATGCCTCGGCCGGCAGCGGCGCCGGGGGAGGCGCTGGCACCTCGGGCGGCGGCGGCGGCGTCAGCGGCGTGGGCGGTTCGATGGGCACCGGCGGAATGGGCGGCTCCTGCCCGAACGACGACCGCCTCGCCTGCGAGGGGACACTCTGCAACCAGTGCACGTTTGGCCCGGGTCCTGGTGAGGCCGACATCTGCAGCAAGAGCGCGGACGGCTGCTACAACTGCATCGTCGGATCCGAAGGCGACGGTGCGCTCAAGTCCGATTCGGACCGGCAGCTGTGCGCGGACCTCTATGTTTGCTTGCGCGACAATAAGTGTGTCCGCGGAGGCGATCCGTCCCCTTGCTGGTGTGGTACCGCGAAGGGGGGGTGCGCGGACGGCTCGGACCCCGCCAACGGCCCCTGCTTGCGACAGGTCATCGCGGCCGCGAAATCCAACGATCCCGGTACGATAAATATTAGATTCATCGATCCGACGTATCCGGTGGGGTGCGCCGTGAACCTGGCCGCGTGTCGTAGCAATTTCTGCGGCAAGAACGCGGCTAATGTGACGGGGGCGCCCTCTTGTCCGCTCTGGTAACCGGCACGGACCCAAGAGAATGAAGTCAATCGCTGGAATTGGCGCGGTGGACCGGGGCGGCGTGGTGCGAGACGGACGCGTGACGCTGTTTCTCGGCAGCTTGCTCGGGCTCGCGGCGTGCGGCGGTGGTGGTCACCATCCACAGACGCCCGACGCCAGCCCGGTCGAGGTCCGGGATAGCTCGGTGAAGATCCAGCTGGCGTTCGACGATTGCCCGGAACCGATTCTCACCGCCACACCGTCGGTCACCCGGATTGGCGGGAAGATCTCCGTCAGTGCCGTCACCCCGGGCCGCGACGGCGGCGCTCCGCTCACTTATGCGTGGAGCGCGACCGCGGGAAGCTTCGCCAGCACCAAGGCTGCCAGCACGATTTACACCTGCCCCGGACTCCAGCAGGCCGGTTCCCAGACCCTCACGGTGTCCGTTTCGGACGGCAAGTGTGAACGATCCCGGACTGCCATCATCTCCTGCTACGCCGTTGCCACGGGCCCCGATGCCTCGGTCGGGAACGGTTTCGGGGGGGCGCTGGCACCTCGGGCGGCGGCGGCGTCAGCGGCGCGGGCGGTTCGATTGGGACCGGTGGAATGGGCATGCCCTGCCAGAACCCCGAGGACCTCACCACCTGCGAGGGAGCGCTCTGTAACCAGTGCTCGTTTGGCGCGGGCGACCAGCCGGATGTTTGCACCAAGAGCCCGGATGGCTGCTTCAACTGCATCGTGGACAGCGACGGCTGCGACGCTCTGAAGAACAAACCCAACAGTGACAAGGGTCTATGCTACGACGTCTATCTCTGCATGCGCGACAATCATTGCGTCCAAAACGGCGACGCGACCGCTTGTTGGTGCGGTTCGGCGCCTTCAGATCCGTGCTTTAAAGGCGAGGTCCCGGCCAACGGACCTTGCCTGCAACAGATCATCGCGGCCGCGAAATCCCCGGATCCCGCGGTGATCGGCCTGAGATTCATCAATCCCGAGTATCCGTTGGGAGCCGCCGTGAACCTAGCCAACTGTCGTTCCAACTTCTGCGGCAAGAACGCCATGAATGTGCCGTCAGGTTCTGCTGCATCCTGTCCCCTCTGGTAAGGGCACCGAACGCGATTTAAGCAGGCGCTGTGAAGCCATCGGTATCAGCTGCTCGCGCGGGCCATCCCCTCTGGGCGCTTGTCCTGATGCTCGGCGGGCTTGCCTGCGCCAAGCAGCCCCTCGCAACGCCCCGTGCAAGCAACAAGGTGAGCTGCCCCAGCCTCGCGCTGGATATCACCGTTTCCGATGGCGATACCAGCGGGTCGCTGGCGGTCAGCGCCAACCCCGGAGGCGCCGCGATCGCGCCGGCGACGACCTACTCCTGGAGCGCCAGCGTGGGGACATTCGCGGATCCGGGAGCCCGAACGACCTCGTTCGCCTGTCCACCATCGACGACGCCCCAGACGCTGGTGATTCATGTGTCGGCATCGAACGGAACGTGCACGGTCAGCCAGCAGTCGATCGTCGTCTGCTTCAACGTGATCGACATCAGTACCGGAGCCGGCGGCGCGCCGTACGTCTACAGAGGGTTTGGCGGCTCAACGTCGGGCAGCGGCGGCGCAGCCGGCGGGCCCGGCGACGACGCGGGATCGGACGGGCCGGGTGAGGCGTCGGTCGCGGTCGACGGCAGCTGCGGCCTCGATCCCACGATTGACGAGGGGACCGCCTGCAACCAGTGCACCGTCGACAACTGCACGACGCTCGAAACCGTGCAGGCGATTACGAGCCCAGACCCCAAGCATCCCGTGCTGGTGGTTGCGGGGTGCCACCACCTGGCTTCCGACACGCAGCGACAGAACTGCGAGGCGCTTTATTGCTGTCTCCGCTCCAGCCGCTGCGTCAAGGACGGCGATGCCACATCTTGCTGGTGCGGCACCGCCGACCCAACCAACTGCACCACCGGGGCCGAGATCGCGAACGGTCCTTGTGTCCAGGAGATCCAGGCGGCGGCCGGAAGCGACCAGGCGCCGCAGATCTGGAACCGGATGATCGATCCGACCTACCCGTTGGGAGGCGCCATCAACCTGGCAACCTGCCGCGCCACCTTCTGCGCCGATCGCCCGACGCCCGCCTGCGGCGGCTTCTGACGCAATCAGCGGCGGTCGCGAAGTGCAGGGCTCGCTCGGCTCTCGGCTGGCTGGTCGTGATTACGGGCCAGACGGCCCCGACGCTGCCTGCTGCTATGGGCTACCAGGGGACTTGGGCGGCGTCGGGAGCAACTGGCACTCGTTGTAGTAGGGCTGAATGGGATTGTGAGCGAGGTCAGCCTTCTCGAGGTAGCTGAACACCGACATTCCGGCATTGATGGCCCCGGCCAAGGACCACTTCCTCATGTTTTCAACCTGTTCGTCGGTTGCTGTCAGGTCCGACCACATGATGAGCTCGTGGTGTTTGATGAACTCCGAGGGGCATATGGGCATGTTAGCCCCTTTCTTCATCGTATCGAACCTGGCGTCGGAGCTGGAGATGGGGAAGAGCTCACCAGGAAGTACGTCGTCGGGATTCTTGAGACAGGCGGGATAGTAGTTGTCCGGGGTCACGCCGTTTCTTCGTTCGACCATATTCTGATCCCACACGTGTCCGTCAGACGGAAACCGATAGGGCGGGTTGGCGGTGCCGTCGTCGGTGTAATAGAAAGCCGACAGTGCCATCATCATCTCGGAGTTCTGTACGGTGGTACCGAGTTTCCACTGCGCTCTGTAGACCCGTACCACTTGACGATTGAGGGAGCCGCACAAATGCATCCACATCTCCCAGTCCCCATTGCTGGTCACGAACGGGGAGAAGTCCTTTGACAGACCCAGAAAGAAAGGGTTGTCATCGGTATGACCGCTTCCGTTGAACGTCGCGGGTTTCACAAAAAGGCCTTGGGCGGCGATATCCGGCAGCACGAACGCACATAGCCCCTTTGCCAAGTTGAGCATGTTGGCGGACGTATTGGCTGACGTCGTATCGACCACGGGCAACTTGGACAGGTGCGGGCGTCCCACGCCGAAGATCTTGGTGGCCTGGACCTGATTCATGACGTCGGTCGGGATCAACTGAAGGGTTCCGCCCAGCGTCATCCACGCCATGTAGCGCGAACCCCAGAGGTCGGCGACCGCTTGGCTACCGGTCCCGAGGCTGAACGTGCTGATCAGATTCCCGTGGCTGATGTCGGGGCCAAAGAGCCCGCCCGCGAGATTGGCCGGCCGGGCCCTTCCTTCCGACGAGGCAGACAGCGCGTCGCCTTGAAGTCCCTTGCCGTCTGCCTTCGGGCCGTGGCAGTTGATACAGATGTGACGGAAGAGGGATGCCCCTGGGGACATCATGTAGACCGGCGCATCGGACGGGATCGGCGGAGCCAAGGGATCTGCTGGAGGGACGTCCATCCACGCCCGGCGCTCGGCACCGGTGATGGGAGCGAAACGTGGATCCGAGAGCTTGGGAATTGCGGCGCTGGCGAGCTGGTCCTTGCAAACGTCCTTCACCTGCCAGAGTCCGTAGGCGATATCTGTGGTGGCGTAGTCGCGCAAGGCTGGAGTCAGCTGCGCGTTTTGCAAGGCCTGGACGGTTCGGAGTCGAGTGGTCGCTTCCGGTTCCGGAGGCGTATAAACGACAGGGTCGGCCCTCCCCGCAGGAGGCGCGGTATCAGGAATGCCATGGACCAGGATGTCCTCCCACACTGGGCCGCGCCGGGGCTGCCACGGCGGCGGCGAATCCGTGGGATCGTAGTTGAACCACTCGGCGTGATAGGGCACGCCAATCTGCGGCTGCACGTACTCTCCCGGGTGATTCGGGTCATACACGGGACTGGTGTTGTAAAGATAGCGGCCCGGAACGGGATAGTAGCCCCCGTCATGGGCCGTCGTATTTACACCAACCATCCGCGGTATCGGATCGAGAATGTCAGGGCTGAGCACATCCTGGCAGTATTGGTAGCGGACGCCGCTCCAGTATTCCTTGAGGCGAGCCTGCGCGGCCGCCTGTGCGGCGGCGTAGCCGGGATCGTCAGGTTTCACTTCCTGGTAGGGCTGCGCCGCGTCGATGAAGGTGGGGACAGGAATTCCGTCGCGCAAGACAGGGCTTCCGTCCGCGTGCAAGGCGGGGGGATAGGTTCCGTCCGCGCGCCGATGGCCGGGCAGTCCGTCTTCGCTGATTCCTTGATAGGGCGCCTTGAGCACGCGCGGGCAAGCCCACCATCCAGCTGCCCATGATGCGCGGGGCCCGGCAGTCGAAGCCTGCGGTGTTCAGTGGCATGTGCGGGAACGGGACATAGTCGTCGAAGTACGGGAACGGCGTGTCGACGTTGCGATAGATGAGGCTGCGCCAAGGCGCGGCCACGAAGGACGGGCCAGTCTTCCGGTCGCGACAATATGCACGTCCGAACGCGTCGGAAGCGTCCGAACAGCCGTGCGGCGTACCGTTCGAGACTGTCCTCCATCGGAGGATAGTACTTGGGCGACCACGTCAACTCGGCGGGGAGGCCGGTTGAATCCGGTGTGAGGAGTGCCCCGTTGTCGACCCGGATCATGTCCGTGTCCGCGACCGGATAGTCCCGCAGCGACGGCGTGATGTAGGGGAACGGAACGTCTTGGCTGGCCCCGCGCGATCGGATCGGACTCATCCTCTCGAAACAGAACTCGAAGATGCCGGCGACGGTGCGTCCACAGGGTGCCGACGCGTCTTCCACGTCCGGAGCGGATCGCGGGAGGAAGTTCAGCGCGGTCGCGAGATCGGGCTTCGCGATGCTCGGGTACCCGCGCGGATTGTGGCAATGGGCGCAGTTGCCGATCATGTACGCTTGAGCGGTCAGCTCCTGGGGCGTTCGGGCGACGCGCGGCAGCTGTGACTCCTCCAGCGGAACCACGTCGGCGGGCGAATCGATCCCGGTGATGACGCCGTAGTCGATGAGTCGCTGCAACTGATTGAGCTCGTCAGCGCCAACCGGTTCGTACACGCCACCGGTTTGCGCTGCCCTTTGCGCAATCTGCAGCGGGGTGAATCCCAGCACGAAGTTGCGCGACTGGCTGCCTTGGTGGCACTGAACGCAGCGCAGGCTGCCCGGAATCGCGTAGTGCTGAACCAAGCCCAGGTACTTGGGGTCGGACAACGTCGCCTGCAGCTTGCTGGCGAGGGTGCCGGTGCCCGGAGGGATGTTGTCGATGACGTCTTGATAGGCGACCTCGTCGGTCACGTACTCGCTGGTGCGGTCGGCGAAGCCGGTGCCGTCGCGGTACGATGCGGTGCAGAAGCGTCGCCGACATCTCGTCATCGCTCCAGACGTACGTGCCGATAGAGCGCGTTCTGCACATTGTTGCCGTTGGAGTCGAGGGTGTCGGGCCGGGTGACGATGAGTCGGGTCTCGATCTTCCGATGGCTGATGTTGCCGGTCTTGTCGATGACGCGGCGGAGGAAGGTCTTGTAGAAGCGCGTGTTGGTCGGAATGTCGAAGGTCTGGCTGGTCTTGTCGAACTTGATGCTGGTGCCCTTGGGCACGCGCACGAACCTCAGCTTGCCCGAGCCGTCCGACCACAGTGGATAGGTGGGCCGGAACGCGATCACACCGTTCGCCGCCAGCGTCGCGGTGTCCAGCGTCGTCAGATCGGTGTCGGTGAGATCGTTGGGGAGGGTGGTCGCGTTCGCGAAGAACGTGTCCTTGGAATCCATTTCTCGCGACGGACTGGACGCGTAGGTCTCCTTGGCGGGCACGCAATCGCCGAGATTGGTCATCGCCGTATACGCGTACGAGGGCGCGCCGGCGCCCGCGGCGGTGGCGGTTGAGCTGTCGAGGGTGAACATGTCGACCGGACGCCCCTGGGCGATCCATGTCTCGAGCAACGCCGCGAGCTGGCGCACGGGGTCGTTCGGCCCGCGACTGGAGAACGCTTTGCCCTCCGGCGGCATCGCGTAGCTCGGATCCTCGGACTCGATGCGGGCCAGGTGCGCCTGGTCGAAGATCATCGGGAACGTCTGCGCGTTGGTCTGAAAGGTGCCGTTCTTGGTCGACACGTGGCACTGCCCGCAGTTGGTGACGAAGCGTGCGTAGAGATCGCTGGTCTTGACCGTGCGAACCGCCGCCGTCGGGCGAGTAACGTCGACGCGGGGGTTCAAGTTCTCCGACGTCCGGGGCGACGGCGTGCAGGTCAGGATCGGCTTGCCTGCATCGGCCACGTCGACTTGCGGGATCGCATCGACGCCCACGTCGGCACCAGCGTCGGGCTGGAATATATCCACGGATCCGGGACCGCCGCTGGTTGCCGAACAGCCACCACCCAGAATCGCCGCCAGCGCGATCCCCCCCCCAACAACCCGCTGACAACTCCGCGTCCGAAAATCATGTTGCGCGTCCTTATCACGAACGGTTGGCGCCGGTGTGCAAAGACTTTGCGACGTTGGGGACGTTGCCCAAAGCCCCCTACTTGCGAAACGGCTCGAGTCCCTTTTGTAACCAAACCGTTTCTAACTGGCCGCCCATCGAACGGGGAAATGAGGCAAGCATCAACGCCCGGATCGGGCAGGCCGATTCCTTTCGGAGGACTGTGACAGATGATTCTCTCCAAGCGCAGTAAGGCCACCATTTTCAGCGTGTTGGTGTTCGGCGCCGCGCTCGCGATCTACTTCGCAACCCGACCTCAGGCCGCTGCCCCCGAGGGTTCGGCCGCCGCTGGTGACAACTCCGATGCGGTGAACCGCGGACGTGCGCTCGGGCGCACGCTGGCCGGACTGCTGGGAGGGCACGGCTCCGATCCGAGCTCAGCGGTTCCGCCGACCCACGTGGCTGGCCCGGTTTGCGACAAATGCACCACCGACAACTGCCCGGTCGGAAGCGACGATGGTTGCGACGTGATTCCCGACGCGACCGATCGCAAGCTGTGCGAAGACCTGTACAAGTGCTTCGCCGATCCCAAGAACAGCTGCGTGATCCAGGGCGATCCCGTCCGGTGCTGGTGCGGTACTCACATGACCACGTGTGTGACCGACAACGCGCCGGCGACGCAGGCCAACGGCCCGTGTGTCAAGGAAGTGTTCGCCGCCGCCAAGAGCAACGACGCCGACACGGTCTTTCAGCGCTTCATGAGCAACGACTTTCCGATCGGGCGCGCGGTCCGGGTCACCTCGTGCCGTGGCTCCTACTGCTCCGAAGACTGCAAGATTCACTGAGTGCGTCCGCGCGAGACACATCGCGAAGCCCATCCTGCGCCGTCCCCGCGCGGGGCGCTGATTCCGAAAATCGGTCATTCCTATTTGGAGACCCGTCGCCGGGACGATCAATCCGGGCTTTCTGCCTGTTTGGGCTGGTTGCGCTGGGCGGAGGCTGCATCGGGCAGAACGACGCGCGGCCGGTCACCTGGTCGTATGTCTCGGCGGCGATCACCCAGCCGAACTGCGCAACCGCGAGTTGCCACAGCCGGGCGGCGGCGGTGGCCGGGCTTGACTTCTCTGGCCCCGACAGCGGTTTCACCAGCCTGACCGGGCTCTGGATCTGGATTGTCGATCCGAGCGGAACGCCCGACCAAGGCTGCCGCACGGTCGACGGCACCACGGTCTGCCAGCGCCAGCAGCGCTCGCTGGTCGTCCCCTTCGATCCCGCCCAGTCCCGTTTGGTGCAGATGCTGCGCGCGCAGAACGCCCCCCAGATGCCGCCCGATCGCGCGCTGCCTGAGGCCGACATTCGCCTCATCGAGAGCTGGATTCTCGCCGGCGCCGTCGACGATCGCGCCGTCGTCCCGAATGCCGCCCCGGACGCGACGAAGTGAATCGCGTGTCGCGATACGGACAACTTTCGTCGAGCCTCGCGCTGGCGTGTGTCGCGGCCTGCGCTTTCGCCGACTGCGCTTCGCCGCCGGCCGTTCCCGAGCACCCGACCTGGGCCGACGTGCAACCGATCCTGCGCGCGGACTGCACCAGCTGTCATGGGGGCAGCGCCGAGACCACCGGCAGCGTGAACGGCGTCGCCTACCGTCTCGATTTTTTCGACATGACCCCGGAGAGCTGCGGCGCCGCTGCGGCCGCGGTCGCCTCATCGCGCTTTGCCGCCGAGGCGGTGTCCCAGATCCGCCTCGACCTCACTTCAGACAATCCTTCGATACGTCCGAGAATGCCGCCCGAGCCGGCCCCCTGGCTCGAGGACTGGAAATGGCAAACCGTCCTGCGCTGGTCGAAGAACCCGATCAAGGGATTCGCTCCTCTCGGCAACCGGCCGCCGGTACTTCGCGTGACGGCGGCCGGGCTTTCTCAGCGGAACCGGTACGGGATGTCGATGGTACTCGACGATCCCGACGGCGATTCGACGGTAGGGCTGCTGACCATCGGCGATGACAATGCTGGCAAGGTCACGTTCAGCATGAACCGCCCTGGGGCGTTCTCGGTCGATTTCGATATCTCGCAATGGCCGCTCGGCCTTCCTCCAATTCAGGCAACTGTTTGCGACGGCTGGAGCTGGGCCACGCTACCGATCGAGCTGCCTTGATGCTGGCGTCGTTGCTCTCCGGAAATCGAATGGTGCTGTGCGGAAATCGAGGTTTGGTGCCGCGGGCTCAATTCGCGAAACCAGTCGGACTCACATCGGAAGTCGTTGATTCTGCGACCGAAGATCGCCGCGCGACCGTCGCTCGCCGATTCCGCGCCGCCGGGCACGGTTCGTGCTCAGACGGGGAATCGGCTTGAGCGGGCAGATTGAAATAAACGTCGCAAAGGAACGTTGCGCAGAAGGTCTCACACGAATGTTGCACAGCCCGCGCATGTCACGAGGTAGTAGCTGCCAACTTCCGAGCCATTTCCAATGGCTCCAAGCAGGCAGGAAATGAGGGTTGCTCTCTTGAGTGACCACTCGGTAGTTCGCAGTCGGGGAATCAGTACGAAAACAGCTAGATGGAGGATGGGAAAATGAGAAGACCCAGTTTTACGAACCGAAAGTTGGTCGCGCTCGCGCTGCTCGCCGGCGCGGGCGGCGCCTGTAGCGAGGAGCCCTCTGATACGGCCGGCCAGGAAGAGTACGTCCAGCAGATTCAGGCCGAGCTCGACGCTGCCGCGGTCGCGAACCCGAACTCGTCCAACGCCTTCAAGCCGGTCAAGCCGGTCCTGAAGTGCGTTGCCAAGACCGGAAGCAACACGTACGCGGCGCATTTCGGCTACACGAACAGCTCGTCTAGCTCGATCTCGATTCCGGTGGGCTTCTTCAACCGGTTCTGGCCGCCGCCGATCTCCAAGGGGCAGCCGACGACCTTCGCTCCCGGGACGCCAGGCGGACGTGGTTCCGGTCCCCTTCTCTGGGTTCAGCGCCTCGATCTGGGTGCTCGGCGATCACTTCGCCGTTGCGACTAAGTTCTCCAAGGTCTGCCCGGCGGGCGGCACCGGTGGCAGCATCGGCACTGGCGGCATGGGCACCGGCGGCGCGGTCATGGGCACCGGCGGCGCGGTCATGGGCACCGGCGGCAGGGTCATGGGCACCGGCGGCGCGGTCATGGGCACCGGCGGCGCGGTCATGGGCACCGGCGGCGCGGTCATGGGCACCGGCGGCGCGGTCATGGGCACCGGCGGCGCGGTCATGGGCACCGGCGGCGCGGTCATGGGCACCGGCGGCACGACTCCCGGCACCGGCGGCACGATTCCCGGCACCGGCGGCACGATTCCCGGCACCGGCGGCATGGGCACCGGCGGCATGGGCACCGGCGGCGGGTGCGGCGCGGCGCCGACCAACTGCGATGACCAGAACCCCTGCACCGTCGACTCGGTGGGATCTGACCCGACCACGAACTGCCCGATCTGCGTGCACATCGCTGGCCTCGACGGCAGCGCTTGCAGCGACGGAAACGCTTGCACCTCGGGCGACACCTGCCAGGCGGGCGTCTGCGTGGCTGGCGCTCCCAGGGCCTGCACCGCTCTCGACCAGTGCCACGTGGCTGGCGTTTGCGATCCGGCCACGGGCGCTTGCTCGAACCCGGCCGCTCCCGATGGTCGCCTCTGCAACGACAACAACGCCTGCACCGTGGGCGACATCTGCGTCAGCGGCATCTGCACCATGGGTGCGCCGATCCTCTGCAACGCTCCCGACGCGTGCCACACGGCGGGCGTCTGCGATCACACCACCGGCGCTTGCTCGAATCCGTCCGCTCCGGACGGCACGACCTGCAACGACGGCAATGCTTGCACCTCGGGCGACGCCTGCCGTATCGGCGTCTGCACGGGTGGCACGCCCACGGTGTGCGCGCCGACTGATCAGTGCCATATCGCGGGCGTCTGCGACCCGACGAGTGGTAGCTGCTCGAACCCGGCCGCTCCGAACGGGGTGACCTGCTCTGACGGCAACGCCTGCACCACGGGCGATGTCTGCACGAACGGGACCTGCACCCCCGGGGCCGCCAGGACCTGCGCGGCCACGGACTCCTGCCACGGCGCTGGCACCTGCGATCCGGCTTCGGGCACCTGCTCGAATCCGCCGCTGACTGGCACGCCGTGCTCGGACAACAACGGCTGCACCACCGGGGACCTCTGCCAAGCTGGAACCTGCATCCCCGGCACTCCAGTGGTCTGCCCCGGGGCGGCCGGTGCGTGCCAAGTTGCCGGTACCTGCAACCCGGCGACGGGTCTGTGCAGCGGCGGTAACCTGCCGGACGGTACGGCTTGCGATGACGGCAACTCCTGCTCTTCCGGCGATGCTTGCCGGGCCGGCGTCTGCACCCCGACCATCGTCAATCCGCCGACGCACTGCAATGACCCTGCCTGCAGCCAGTGCTCGTTCGGCGTTCCTGCTGGCCAGCCGGACGTCTGCTCTGCGTCGCCGGATGGCTGCTTCAACTGCATCGTGGAGACTGACGGCTGCGATGTGTTTGGTGCGGACACGGGCCCGACCTCGGACCGCGCGCTCTGCGAGACCCTGTATGCGTGCTTGGTTGCTCCGACCCACCCCGGTACCTCCATCCCCGGCTTCTGCACCGCCGGTGGTGACCCGAGCCGCTGCTGGTGCGGTACCAACCTCACCACCTGCGTGACCGACAACGCGCCCCCGACCCAGGCCAACGGACCCTGCCTCCAGCAGGTCTTCGGGGCCGCCAAGTCGATGGACGCAGCGACCATCAACCTCCGCTTCATCGACCCGGCGTTCCCGCTGGGCCGCGCGGTGAACCTGGCCGCTTGCCACAGCAACTTCTGCTCGACCGAGTGCAAGGTTCATCCGTAGTCCAAGCACCGATCGGGTAACGAAGCACAATAGTCAGACGTAGCAACAGGACGGGCGCCAGCGATGCTGGCGCCCGTTTTGTTTTGTGGCCTTTGGTGTTTGCGCGTCACGCCAGCGCGCCCCTCTGGCAATCGAACTGTTTTTTTCGAAATCCGGAGTTGCTTGTCGTTTGGAGGGGACTTTGTGCCGCCAATCAAGCATCTTCCCGAGCGATTCGCGCTGGTATCGTCCTTGCCTACAGCGGGCGTGGGGCAAGCGGCTTCTGAGCCGCTCCATGACACAGATTCAACGGAGGACCGCTATGAAATGGTTATTCGCAAGCGCGATGAGCTTCATGATGACCGCGGGCTTCATAGGAAGCGCTGCCGCGTTGGACTTGAGGGGTTCCGATACTCTTGACCAGGTGACCAAGGACGCCGTGAACGTTTGCGGCCTCTCCACGTTGATCAACTACGTCGGTGGCGGCAGCGGCACCGGCCAGGCTGCCATGGTCGCAGGGACGCAACAGATCGCGCCCATGTCACGCGAGCTGAACGGTACGGCCTGCACCGCCACGGCCAGTCAGCTCCTGATCGGTCTCGACGGCATCGCCATCACCACGTCGAATCAGGAGTTCGGCGATAGCGTCGACCAGACCCCTGAGACCACCGACGATTGCAGTGATTCAATCAATGGCGGGAATACCCTCACGGTCCCCGGATGCACGGCGGCTGACGGCTGCACGACGCCCGGCGTCTACGTTCTCAACGACTGGAAGGACGTGATGGCCCTGGTTTACGGCGGCCAGAATCACACCACCGCACCGCAGCTGATCGCTGGTGCGCGCAACCCGGCGCGCATCAACTGCGCCAGCGCCGTTCGACAGGCGCTGGTGAACGACTGGAACTCGGTGTTCACCGACAGCATCCTCGATCCGCAGCCGTGTCGCGCCACCAGCTGTCTCCGACTCAAGCACGCCTTTCGCCGCGGGGATCTCTCCGGAACCACGGATACCTTCGTGACGCTGGTGGGCTTGCCCGCGATCGCGCCGTATACGACGACGACGGTCGCGAACTTGCCGACGGTCGACGCGAACGCCACCGCCAACCCGTTTTGCAACGCGGGCACCAATCTCATGAACAAGGGCGACTCCGACTATCTCGATCTCGACCCGATTCGACGCATCGCCGACTCCGACACGGCGGCGACCGGCCGGCTCGGTCTCGAGCAGGTCGCCGAGGGCTACAACGCGCCCAGCAATCCTCCGCTGGTGGTTGGAATCGACGACCGGACCGAGCCGGCGGTGACGGTGATGACGGACTTCTCGGTCTCGACCGAGCCCAACGTCCTGCCCGATCCCAACATCGCCAACTCGGCCGCGTCGCAGAAGGCAGCTCTCCCCTTGCGCAAGGGGCTGGGCGTGGTTCTGCCGATCGAGGTGCCGGGAAACTACACCGACGAGCGCATCGCCTACTATCTCGACCGTCCCGCTCTCCGGCGAGCCGGTCATCTGCACGGTGGGCAAGTACGCCATCTCGATTCCTGACGGACAACACCCGTCGACGGCGCTTTGCCCCAACGGCAGAAACCAGCCCTGCCTTCTGCCGGTCAACGTCGACAACCCGGCGGTGCCGAACTTCAACTGCCTGGTCAACTCACCGACTGCCGGCCGCCGCGCCGCTGCGCGACGCGCGGGTCTACAACCTGCTGGTCGTCGACGTGAACGGGCACTACGTGCGCGACAACTACTTGAATCCGAACCTCACGTTGTCGGCCCAGCGCCAGAGCCGCGTGGTCAGCGCCTTCTTCCGGTTGCATATGAGCCAGGTCGATCAGCTCGGGGGCTTCGCGCCGGGGATCAACTGCAAGAAGTTCACCTCGACCGAGCAGATTGGGTGTCTGGTCGCGGCCAACCCGTGCAGCATCGGCTTCGCGGGGCGCGAATCGGTCGACAACGCGCTCAACATCGCGGCCCAGGTCGCCGGCATCAAGGCGACCCCGGCCAACATCGCGAACCTGGTCAACGGCTCGGGACTGCCGGTTTACCCGGTCTCACGGCGTCTCTGGGTCAACGCTCTCAACGGGTTCTCCAGCGTCACCGGTGACCAGCTGAGCTTCCTGCACTGCTTTCAGGGCACGGTCCCGGGCGTTCCGCTCGCGGACATCGATCAGGTCGTGCAGAACCACAACTTCGTGCCGGTTCCGGCAGGAGTGGCGAGGACCAAGAGCTGCCCGGCCGTATTTCCCTAGCACGTTCTTCACAGACACCCGTCAGGGCCCGGGCCGGAGCAACCACTCCGGTTCCCGGGCTCGTGGCTTTTGGGGCGCGACCAACTCCGAGCCGTCGCTGATTTGAAACACGTTCGTCATACACCGGTCCGGACGAGACTGGTATACGAACAGCACCGATTGGGATGGTACGAGCATGGTGGACACGGCCAGATCAGGGAATTCAAAGGTGTGGTCCTCCCGCCGCGCGTCCTGCATCGGCACGCTGAGCGCGGTGCTTTGCATTCAGGCGCTGCTGTTTCCGCGGGCGGCTGCAGCAGGGGAGCCGCCGGCTCCCGCAGCGAACGAGGCGGCGTTGCAGGCTCCCATGAGCGGCGCGTCCCCGGCCGCGCCGGCAGATAGCACGCCGCGAAGGCCGCCGCTGCCCGGCCAGCTGTCGACGCGATTCGGGATTGACGACGCCAGCCCCGAGGCCAGCGTTCCGACCGTCCAGGAGCGGAACCGCAGCCCCCTCGAGTTCGGCTACTATCTCCAGGACCTGTTGGAGAGAGCCGAGAAGGCTCGCAAGAACAAGGATTACAGCACGGTCATCCGGTACTACCGCGCGGTCGCGAAGGCGGTTCCGGACAACGCCAAGGGCTGGAGCAAGCTTTGTGAGGCCTACGAGGTGGTTCACGACCGCGACCGCGCCATCGTCGCCTGCCGTTACGCGATCGAGCGCCCGGCCGCCGAGGTGCAGGACTTCGTACGTTACGTGCACCTGATCATCGACACGCCCGAGGTCACCTCCAAGGAGAAGACCGAGCTCGATGCCGTGCTCACGCATCTCGATGAGGCGGATGCGACCGGAATTGTCGCCAATCACCTCCGGTGCGAGGTCGGCGTGAAGCTGAAGAGCGTCGCTCTGATGGAGACCTGCCTCAAGGTCCTGGCCACGAAGGCGCCCGATGACCCGAAGACGGTGGTGTTTCAGTGGGCGCTGGCGGTGATGAAGGGGCAAACCGAAGAGGCAAATCGCCTGCTGGTTTACGCCCGCGCCGCCGGCGTCGGGAGCGAGAACGTCGAGCGCATGGAATCCGTCACCCCCTCGGCGCGAGGCGCCTCCTGGCGCCGCGCGGGAATCGCCGGCGCAACGGCGCTGGTCGGCCTCGCGCTGCTGGCGGGGTTGCTGGTGGCGATTCGGCGCCGCCGCTCGCCCACCAGCCGCCCCGCCACCTAGCTAGACCACCGGCGAGGCGGTCGTCTCCGGCAGCACGGCGCGCGATTCGCCGGCGGCAGCGGCCCTGAGCGCCTGCCAGGTAATCAAGCCGCCACCCAGCAGTATCGGGGCGATGAAGCGATTGCCAGGAGGAGTGAGCAGCAGACCGTACGCCAGGTCGGTGAGCTGGCGCGTGAGAGGAGCCGGCGGGTAGACGCCCCTCAGTTGAATCATGAATGTCCACGCCGCCACGAGCCCGTTCGACGCGATGCCGGCGGCGAGCACGACCGGGACCGCGAGCGACAGACAGAGCAGGCGACGCCGCGCGGGAAGAGGCGCGCTCACGATGAGCGCGACCACGATCAGAAGCGGCAAGTAAACGTCGCGCCGCAGGCTGATTCCCAGCGGCAACGAGCCCTGGAAGCCATCCACGGTGAACGAGAGCGTCGTGTCGGCGGTGATGTTGTCGGACGGCTTGCGGGTGATCTGCGGCAACGGAATGAGACGCGCGCGGCCGCGCGCACCGAAGGTATGCCCCGCGAGGAAGAGGTTCGCGACGGGAGAATAAAGGCCGCTGAACGCGAGCGCGACGCGCGGCCACGGCCACGCCCCCAGGACCAAGATACCCAGGAACATCGCCAACGAGAGCGCCAACCGCCGAGCGCTCCAAGTCTTCACCCGCGCCACTCCCGCAACGTCATACCATCGCTGACCGCAGACCTCGGCCCTTCCAAGGTCCGTTAATGCAAGGGGGCTGCCAGCCGTTATGCGGCGCTGACTGCGTGGACCGACCATTCAAGCGACTCACTTCCAAGAGTTTGTCGGTCTCGTTCGGGAAACCATCTCGTGAGGAGACCCGCACACTCTCCGAAAACCGGTTATCCACTGTTCGATAATCGGAGACACAACGGTGGGAACGGCCACCATCCGGGAGCCCGCAACGCGATGCGCGCGTCGCCCCGTTTGAATTGTATGCGGAATCGTTACAGCAGCGCCGTTGAGAATGCTGCTATAGGCATGGCCATGGGCATGGGCGTGGTACCAACGGAGCTACCGACAAGGGCAACGGCAGCATCCGGACAATCGCCAGTGACGTCACTGAGACACGGAGGCGGAGACATCGTAACTGGCGCCGCAGGTCAACGTCGATTGGGTCGAATCGCAGCGAGCTCGCCCGCGATGGAGGAGATCCTTGGCGCGGTCAATCGGTTGGCGCCCAGCAGCGTCACGATTACGCTGATCGGGGAGACCGGAACCGGCAAGGACGTCCTTGCGCACGCGATTCATGACGCGAGCCTTCGGGCGAACGGGCCGTTCGTCGTGTTCGACTGTGGCGCCGTGCCGGCCAACCTGGTGGAGAGCGAGCTCTTTGGTCATGAGCGGGGCGCCTTTACCGGGGCCCACGCCGAGCATCCCGGCGCGTTCGAGCGGGCGCGCGGCGGCACGCTCTTCCTGGATGAGATCGGTGAGCTGCCGCTCGACCTGCAGCCGCGGTTGCTGCGCGTTCTCGATGATCGTTCGGTGCGTCGGGTCGGCGGCACGCGCGATCGCCAGCTCGACGTGCGGATTGTCTCTGCCACCAACCGCGACCTTTCTGCATTGGTAGCGGTGAAACAGTTTCGATCGGACCTCTATTTCCGCCTTGGCGCGGCGGTCGTTCATTTGCCGCCCTTGCGCGACCGTCTGGACGATCTGCCGCTCTTGATCCCGCAACTGCTCGCCGACCTGGGACGCCCGGATATTCGGGTGCCCGATAGCACGCTCGACCTGCTGCGCGCACACCGCTGGCCGGGGAACGTGCGCGAGCTCAAGAATACCCTCGCGTGCGGGCTGGCCTTTGCCGAGGCCGGGGTGTTGGAGCCGCGCCACCTGAGGTTCGTCGCGCCCGCGTCGGAGCAATCACCGCTGGATCGCTTCCCGCTGGGCGGACAGACCCTGACCCTCATCGAGCAGGCGGCCATCAAGCAGACGCTGGCGCAGACCCACGGCAACAAGGTGCAGGCGGCGAAGCTGCTGGGAATCGCGGCGTCGACGCTCTACGAGAAGCTGAAGAAGTACGGGCTCTGAAGCTTGCGACTGGAAGTACGGCCCAGACCAATCGATGCGATGATCTAGATCGGCAGTCGCAGCGCGACGCCGATGTCGACAACAGGGGGCCGGGGGGCCATGTAGTTGCCGTCGGGACCGCACATCGGGAAGGCGAGGCGGAACTCCCCGCCGAGGTGCCCGTAGTGGACCGCGGTGAAGGCCTCGAACGTCAGGTGGGTCAGGACGGTGACCGAGTAGTCCAACCGACTGACGAATGACTTGTCGGACAGGTTCCCGATCGTCGACAGCGAGAAGGTCGTGTAGTTCCACGAGTACGGCGCCGGGAACGACGCGAACAGCGCCGCATACTGGCGGCCGGTGTAGAAGAAGTTCACCTGGTTCTTGATGAACAGGCCGGGATAGATCGACGGATCGGAGTATCCGACCGAATTGTAGAAATACTCGCCGCCCAGCGTGAAGACGTCGTTGTCGTTGTATTTCCGCGCCCAGGTAAAGCCGGCCACGACCTGGGGTTTGATCCCCGAGGCGCCGGTCACCGTGTAGGTGTTGGCGGCGGCGGCGGCAGCGTAGTCGGGCACCATCGTGCCGTCGGCGCAGGGCACGAGCGGGACGGCGGCGACCTGACTCACGATCGGGATCTCGCTGCCGGCGCGCAGTCCGATGTCGGTGTAGAGATCGAAGTCGCCGACGCCGACCGAGAAGTCGACGCCGACTTTCGGCTTCTGGTTGCGCTTGGCAAAAACGTCGAGACCCAGCTCGGCCGGTCCCTGGACCAGCTCGGCGCGCGCGGCGGCGGCCACCTGGCCCAGCGTGTTGGTCGCGGTGTTCGGGTCCTCGATGACACCGAAGGCGTAGAAGTTCCAGGCGCGCGACTCCCAGGGGAAGTGGAGCTTGAGCATCGACGTGCCCGGGCGCGAGTCGAAGACGTCGAGCGGGTTTCGCTTGATCGTGTGCAGGTAGTCGGTCGGGGTCCAGAAGCGCCCGGTGCCCCACTTCACGTGCTGTTTACCGGCGGTGACGAAGACGTCGTGTTCGATGTCGAACCGATCCAGATCTGGTCGAGCACGGCGTTGGGGCCGCGCGAGGCGTTGAACGTCGAGAATCCGGTCGCCGAGCTGCCGGCCTGCGCCCCGCCCGATGCCCCCATCTGGTTGCCGGTCGGCGACGAGGTGCCGATCGGTGGCGCGGTCGGATCGTAGCTGATGCGCCCGCGAATGAAGGCGCGCACCCGGTCGTTGGGACGGGCGTCGAAGTAGCTGTCGAGCAGGTTGGGCGACACCAGCGTCCACCGGTCCGGGTAGGTGTGGGCCAGCGCGGTGCTCTGCGCGCGAAGATAGAGCTGGCCCCCGATGGTGAGCGGGTTTTCGGGGGCGACACTGGCGCTGAGCTGAGGCCCAGCGTCCGGACTGCCGAGCAGCGCATCGTCCCGACCGCCCGCGCTCGACGATGGCGGTCCAGCGGCGGCGGCCGCCGCGGTGGCCGCTGCCGACGCCGGCGGCACCGTGACCGGCGCCGGTGGCGGCTCGCCGGGCGGGTTCGGCTTCGGTTCAGCGCCTCCGACGGCCGCCGCGGGTGCGGCCGATGGCGTGGCCGGGGCGGGAGCCGCGGGCGCGGCCGGCGGCTTGGTCTCGCCGCTGCCACCGAACATTTCATCCTCGCTCGGCCGCTTGTCCTGGGCGTGCGCGAGCCCGCCGGAGAAGAGAATCGCGACCGCGACGGCGACGACGAAAAAAGTGGGGCCCGTTCCGGCGCGCTCGCCCGCGGGGGGCATCAGCGGCTCTTGCTCTCGAGCCAGGCCTTGGTGAAGAGGTTGGCCTCCAGCGGATGGAGGTCGACGGCGCGGATCAGGATCAGCGTCGAGTTCGCCTTCTCGACCTCGTCGAAGAAGCGGATCTCCTGTGGGTACCAGACCTCGCTGTGCTTCGACTCGCTGAAGACCTTCTTCCACTTCGGATAGTACGAGGTGCGCAGCAGCCGCCCCGACAGCGCGTACTCCTGGCGCTTGAGGACGTTCTTGGTCTCCTTGTCGATCCAGATGCGGATCATCGGGAACGCCAGGTCGAGGCCGGGCTTGCCCTTCAGCATCAGCTTTTCCGCGGTGTACGCGCCCAGCTTCTCTTCGCCCTCGTCGGTGGGATCGTACTCCTCGGCCAGGCGCGACTCGTCGAAGTCGGATCGGCGCGAGTTGGTGCCGCCGATGCGCTCGCGCTCGGTGCGCCGCTCCCACTTGCCGACGCTCGGGTCGTAGAACCACAGGTTCTGGTCGATGCGCAGGTAGCCCTGCCCGGCCGACGACTTCGGCTTGGTGAACAGGATCATGAACTTCTGATCCTGCGAGCGCCGGAAGTAGAGGGTCTCGTAGACGACGTCGACCTTGTCCTTCTCCTTTTGCTCGATGTACGCGTTGGCGCGCCAGTCGCCGTTGTTGCTTCTGGCGCTCGTCGACCTGCTTGAGCAGGCTCGACCATGTCGTCATTGCTCAGCGGCGCCGCGTGCGCCGCGCGCGCTCCGCCCAAGGTCAGCGCCAGCGCCGCGGCCGCCAGCGCACGAATCTTCGTCGCCCTGCCTGAAGTCACCATGCGTTCGATCCTCGCTGTTTCCAAGAGCTGGGGTGTCACCCGAAGTGTTGCATCGCGGTCACCGGCTTGAGCCGCGC
Source organism: uncultured Pseudomonadota bacterium (assembly GCA_963778795.1). Taxonomy (GTDB): domain Bacteria; phylum Myxococcota_A; class Polyangia; order Fen-1088; family Fen-1088; genus DASRQZ01. Next base: position 674,041 of record CAVZVU010000003.1, read on the forward strand.
GGCGCGCAGCGCCGGGTAGAGCGCGGCGACGCCGGTGATCACGGTGATGAGAACCATCGCGCGCACGATCGCGCCCGGGTGAATCGCCAGGTGCAGGTGATCCGACATCAGGAACAGCTGCACCGAGATCGGCACGTGGATGTGCAAGGCGTTGAGCCCGGTCGCGACCGCGACCCCCAGCGCCGCGCCGACCGCCGTACCGAACAGCCCCAGCATCAGCGACTCGAGCAGGAACATCCAGAGCACGCCGCCGCGCTGCATGCCGATCGCGCGCAGCGTGCCGATCTCGCGCGTGCGCTCGCGGATGGCGATCCACATCGTGTTCATGATTCCAATCACCACGATGGCGACCAGGATGATCATCAAGATCGCGGTCAGGCCCTGCAGCGCCTGCAGCGTCCACATCATGAACGACAGCTCGTCCTCCCAGCTGGTGACGTCGAGCTTCTGCCCGGTCCAGTCCTCGCGCGCGACCGTCTGAAACTTCATCCAGAAGGCGCGCGGGTCGGGGGCCATCACGCGGAAGCCCGGCTTTCTCCAGATCAACGCGCAGGCGCGCCGCCAGCTCGGGAATCTTCGGCACGTACTTGTCGTACAGCATGATCTGAATGACGCCGGTCGCGTCCTGGTTCAGCTGGTAGAGCGCGCGCAAGCTGGTCATCGGAATGATAGGTGTTCCACATGCTGAGCAGGCCGATGCCGCGCGCGATCGCGACCACGCGCACGTCGATGGTGTTGTTGGCGCCGCGCGTGGTCGGCGCCGAGATGGTCAGCGCGTCGCCGACCTTGACGTTCAGCTTCTCGGCCTGGTTCTCGAAGATCAGGATCGTGCCCGGCTCGGCGAGGTCGTCGAGCTTGCCGCTGGTGATCTGCAGGACCGTGCGGGAAGCGCGGCTCCTGTCGGATGTCGATGCCGCTGATGCCGACCTGCATCGAGCCGGTGTCGGAGACCAGCTTCGCCCAGCCGCGGCCGCGCTCGACGGCGAAGGCCATCTCGGGCAGCGACTTGGTGACCACGTCCAGCACGTTCTGGTAGTCGGTGACGACCGGCGCCGCCTGGCCCGACGGTGATCTTGAAGAAGCCGCCGACGTTGAGGTGACCGCTGCTGAGCGTGGTCGCCGTGTCGATCATGGTCTCGCGAATGCCGGTCGACAGGCCGTTGAGCAGGATCAGCAGCGCGGTCACGGAGCCGATCGCCGTGCCCAGGAAGAGCGTGCGCCGGCTGTGCTGGATCAGGCTGCGCAGGGCGATGTGGAGATCGACGAAGAGCTTGGACATGACGCTCACTCCTCCGATTGCATCGCCTGGCGCGGGGTGACCCGCATCGCCAGCCAGGCGGGGTAGAAGCTCGAGAGCGCGCTCACCAGCAGCACGGCGACGAAGGCGACCACCAGGTTGGTGGTGCCGAGGAACGGGTGCAGCCGCGGCCCCGAGAAGAAGAAGAACCAGATGTCGGACCTGGCGCGGGATGCCGATCTTGCCGACGATGGTCACCAGCAGCGCGCCGGCGCCGGCGCCGATCGCGCCGAAGATCAGACCGACCACCACCGCCTCGATCACCAGCATCGCCAGGATGAAGCGGCGCTGGGCGCCGATGGCGCGCAGGGTGCCGATCTCCTGCACCCGCTCGAGGGTGGCCATGACCAGCGCGTTGTTGATGATGACCAGCGCGACCACGAAGATGATCAGGATCGCGACGTAAAGGACGATGCGCGCCATCATGATGAACTGGCCGATGATGCCCGACGCCTTCTGCCAGGAGATCGCCTTGAGCGGCAGCCCGTCGCGCTCTCCCGCTGCCTCGATCGCCGTGATGGTCTGCGGGATCAGCTTCGGGTCCTTGAGGATCACGGCGGCGTTCAGCACCACGCCGCGCTCGGTCTCGCCCGGGGCGTAGACTCGGTCGACCAGGTCCTGACGCCGCAGCCGCTGGCCCAGGCCGTCGCCCAGGTCGGGAATCTCGGAGTCCCTGGGCGGCCCGCCCGGCGGGAGATTTGGCGACACGCCGGCGGTCGCCTGCGCGACCACGGTCTTGGCGTGATGGGCGTCGGATTTGAGCTGCCCCTTGTCTTCGACCTTTTGCGCCTTCGCGTCGTCGGCCGCCGGGGCCTCCTTCGAGCCGAACAGCTCGGCCTCGGCGTTCTCGCGGCTGACCTCGTGCGCGCCGGCTTCCTTCTGCAGCTGCTGGATCTCCTTGAGCTTGTCGGCGGTCAGGAAGCCGTACAGCTCGCGGAACGAGACCAGGTCCATCAGGTTGAGCGCGCCCGCCAGCGTCGACTTCTCCAGCCCCTGGAACTGGAAGGTGCCGTAGACGTGCAGGTTGACCGACTGCACGTAGCCGCTGCGGGTGAACGCCTTGATGGTCAGCGTGTCGCCGATGCGAATGCGGTACAGCTCCAGCGACGGCGCCAGCTCGCGATAGAAGAACTGGTAGCGCTCGTCGAAGTTCTGGTCGTCGGTCTCGAAGAAGGCGGCCAGCAGCTCGCCGACGTCGGCGACGCTGCTGCCCAGCTCCTTCTGCAGCTTGGCGCGGAAGTCGGCGGTCTTGATCGCGTCGAGCTGCAGCAGGATCTCGCGCACCTGGGCGACGTTCTCGCGCACCAGGCGCTGCAGCTCCAGGTCCTTGGCGATCAGCGACCCGCGCGCCGTCGCGCGCGTCCTTGATCTGGTCCAGGCGGTGCGCGTTCTTGAGCTTGAGCTGGTCCTCGTAGACGAACTTCGAGAACAGGAAGCCGCGCTTGCCGTTCGGGACCGCCGTGCCGTCGACGATCTGCATGCGGTCGAACGCCTTGCCGAACTGCGTCGAGGTCGGTGCCGACGTAGCGGATGAACAGCAGGTCGGCGTCGGCGGCCTGGGTGGCGATGCGGTTCTCGAGGAACTCCAGCGAGCCGAGCGGATCCTTGTCGAAGCCGGCCCAGAACGCGATCGGACGCGGCGCGGTTCACCGCCTCGGCGTCCTCGGCGCTGATGGCGCGCGCGTCGGCGACCGCCTTGAGGTTCTTGAGGTCGCCCTGCAGCACCGAGACGATCTGGCGGACGTGCCCCTTCTCGGCCTCGATCTGCGCGTCGAGCTTCGCCTTCGCCGCGCGGCGCCAGGCCGCCGGCCAGCTTCTTGCGATAGGCGTCGCGCAGCTTGCCGAGCGCCAGGTCGATGGTGTTGCCCGAGGTCACGAGCGCGCCGCTGATCCCCATCGGCACGACCGACTTGACGTTGGGGACCGTGAGCAGCGTCTCGCGCACGCTTGCGCGAAGTCATCGAGCGCCGTCAGGTCCTGGTCGCCCATCGTCATGCTGCCCATGACCTCGAGCGCGTCCTTCGACTTCGACGGAGTAGACCTGGATGTGCCCGGCGACGCTGCCGATCACGCTGCGGCTCATCGAAGCGTCGAGGCTGTCGAGCAGCGAGTTGCCGACCACGACCAGCAGCGCGCCGAAGAAGATGATGCCGCCGACGATGACCGTCTTCAGGCGGCTGGCGAACAGGTTGCGGAACGCGATCTGCGCGACGACGCCGAAGGTGTCGATCCAGCCGCTGATTCGCCGCTTGGACATCGTCAGGCCGGCGCGCTGGCAGCTTGAATACCGGCCTCCCTTGGGGACACGCGATCGACCAGCTGGCCGTCGGCCAGCCGCACGATCGAGCTGGCGTGGGCCATGACCCGCTGGTCGTGCGTCGAGAAGATGAAGGTCGTCCCCTCGGTGCGATTGAGCTCCTTCATCAGGTCGAGGATGTTCTGCCCGGTCACCGAGTCGAGGTTGGCGGTCGGCTCGTCGGCCAGCACCAGCTGCGGCCGCGTCACCAGCGCGCGCGCGATGGCGACGCGCTGGCGCTGCCCGCCCGACAGCTCGTTCGGGCGGTGGTTGGCGTATTCGCGGATGCCGACGCGCTCGAGCAGCGCCATCACGCGCTTGCGCCGGTCGGCGGGACCGAGCTGGCGCTGCAGCAGCAGCGGCAGCTCGATGTTCTGGAACACGCTCAGCACCGACACCAGGTTGAAGCTCTGGAAGATGAAGCCGATGGTGTGCAGCCGCAGGTCGGTCAGCGCGCGCTCGGACAGCTGACGGGTGTCCTTGCCGGCGACCTCGACGGTCCCCGAGGTCGGCGTGTCGACGCAGCCGATCAGGTTCAGCAGCGTGGTCTTGCCGCTGCCCGACGGGCCGGCGATCGACAGGAACTCACCGCCGCTGCACCTCGAGGGTGATGCCGCGCAGCGCCGGGACGACGACCTTGCCGAGGGTGTAGTTCTTGACCGCGTTCTTGACCGAGACGATCGCTGCCATGAGTCCTCCGTGCGCGAACCACGAGCTGCCGGGGCCTAGTATTCAAATTTGAGTAATTTATGTCAAGCACGCGATCAGCTCATCGGGACGACGATCTCGAGACAGCTGATCCGACCGGCGGGAGATAGAACACGGATCGAGGCGTGTCAAACCCGGACTCGACGGTGGGGCGGTAAAACGCAAACGGCCGCCCCATCGGGGCGGCCGCAAAACGGCCGCCCCGGATGGGCGGCCGTGGCGGGCCTGCGATCGCGGGTCTGCGATCTTGGAAACGACCTCTACTTCACCGCGATGTCGACGCTGGGGCGCAGCTCGCCGCAGATCTTCAGCACCTGGTGGATCACGTTCTTCTTGAAGGCGTCCATCAGCGCCGGGTCGGCGGCGGCGCCGTCGTCGATCGCGACGTAGGCCTGCTGCACCAGCGCGTAGTCGAAGCGCGGCGCCCACTTGCGCGAGCCGAGGCGCGCGGTGGTCGAGCAGTTGTCGACCATGTACGCGACGCCGCGCGCGTGCATGTAGGGGTTGAGCGAGTCGACCGACTCGATCACCGACTCGTTGGCCGCCTCCGAGTAGGGGTGACCCTTCTCGAGCAGGACGTCGATCTGCGCCATCATCGTGGCGACGTAGACGCCGGCGGTGAAGGGGTGGACCGGGATCTTGTCCTCGACGCGCTTGGCGCGCACGGCGGCGCCGACCTTCCAGGTCTCGGTGCCGTCGATCTTGCCCATCGGGTGCTTCTTGAGGCGGTTGCCGGCCAGCACGACGCCGCGGATCTCGTTGCCGCTCGAGACCTCGTCGTAGATCTCGGCCAGGATCTCGCGCGCCGCGGGGTACGACGGCGACGTAGGCCTTCTCGAACTCCGCCTTGCCGGCGGCGTCGAGCTCTTCGTAGACGGCGAGGATGCCCTGCTTCGAGATGATCGTCGAGATCGGCCCGGTGATCGACTCGGCCGAGTTGAGGAACGCGGCCTCCTTGGTCATGCCCTGGCTCACGAAGCGGCGGTACAGGCTCTCGATGATGCCGTGCACGGCGCCGAGCAGGATGCCGCGCTCGCCGTAGATGTCCGACTTGAACTCGGACTCGAGCGTGGTCTGGAAGGTGTACGGCGAGCCGAGCGCCGACCGACCAGGCCAGCGCGTAGTCGGTCGCGCGCCCGTCGATGTCCTGGTGCACGGCGAAGCTGGCGTTGATGCCGGCGCCGTTCACCTCCTTGCCCTGCACGTAAAGCCGGCGCACCGACGGTCCCATGCCCTTGGGGCAGACCGCGATGACGTTGACGTTGGCGGGGAACTTCGCGCCGACGTTGGTCAGGTGCCCGAGCAGGAAGCCGTGCGACAGGCCGAGGGTCGCGCCCGGGCGCAGCGCCTCGAACACCCGGCCGTACAGCTCGCGCCTGCGCGGCGTCGGCGATCAGCAGCAGCACCATGTCGGACTCGCGCACGACGGCGAACATCTCGCCCAGCGTGCCGTTGTCCTCGGTGAAGCCGGCGGTGCGCGCCTGCGCCATCGACGAGCTGCCGGCGCGCAGGCCGACCTTGACCTTGATGCCGGTGCCCTCGAGCGAGTCGCGCAGGTTCTGCGCCTGCGCCGGTCCCTGCGAGCCCCAGCCGATGACGCCGATCTGCTTGACGCCCGCGAGCGCCTTGGGCAGCAGCGGGAACAGGTGGCGCCCACCCTTGACGATCTGCTCGACGCGGTCGCCCATGTTGACGGTGTCGATCTGGAAAATCTTCGAGCTGAAGCTGAGCGATGTCGGCGGCCATGTCGTCGTCCTCCCGAGGTGAAAGCGTCCGAAACGTCCTGAGACGCGCATGAGTCCTGATATACGCCCAGCCGATGATTGCGTAAAATGCATTGTTTTCAACTGACTGTTGCAGTCAGCGCAATAGCACCATGGACCACGACGCGCTCCGCCTGTTCCTGCACCTGTCGCGCACGCTGCGCTTCCTGCAGACCAGCCGCGAATGCCACATCAGCCCGTCGGCGCTGTCGCGCGCCATCCAGCGCCTCGAGCGCGAGGTCGGCTGCCGCCTGTTCGAGCGCGACCGCCGCACCGTGCGCCTGACGCCCGAGGGGGCGCGCTTCGTCGAGCACGCGCGCGACGCGCTCGACCGCTGGGAGGCGGTGACGCGCGAGCTGCGCGGGCGATCGAGCGCGCTCGACGGCACGATCTCGCTCTTCGCCTCGGTGACCGCGTGCCAGAGCTTCCTGCCCGGGATCCTGAGCGGCTTTCGCCAGCGCTTCCCCGACATCCACATCCGCCTCGAGACCGGGTACGCCGCCGACGCGCTGGAGATGCTGGCCGAGGGGCGCGTCGACGTCACCGTCGCGGCGCTGCCCGACCGCGTCCCGGCGCCGCTGATCGCGCGCGTGCTGCTGTACACGCCGCTGGTCTTCGTCGCGCCGGTCTCGCCGTGCGAGGTGCAGCGCCAGGTCGCGCGGCGCACCGCTGCCCTGGAGCGAGCTGCCGATCGTGCTTGCCGGCGTCGGGGCTGGCGCGCGCCAGCGCCGACCGCTGGTTTCGGCGCAAGCGGATCACGCCGCGCATCTACAGCGAGGTCGCCGGCAGCGAGGCGATCCTGTCGCTGGTCAGCCTCGGCTGCGGCGTCGGCATCGTGCCGCGCATCGTGATGGACAAGAGCCCGCTGCGCACCGAGGTGCGCGCGCTGGACGTCGAGCCGGAGCTCGGCGAGTTCCGCGTCGGCGTCTGCACCCAGCGGCGCAAGCTGCAGTCGCCGCTGGTGCGCGCGTTCTGGGACTCGATGGAGGAAGGGGCCAGCGCCGCTTAGGCGCAACGCCGCCGAGCGGCGGCGACCGACCGGAGACGCCGTACCAGGCGATGTAGAGGTAGCAGAGGACCGGGATGATGAAGCAGTGGTGGATGCCGATGCGATCGGCGAGCGCGCCCTGAATCACCGGAATCAGCGCGCCGCCGACGATCGCCATGCACAGAATCCCCGAGCCCTGGCCGGTGTGCTTGCCGAGGCCTTCGATCGCGATGGTGAAGATCGTCGGGAACATGATCGAGTTGAAGAGCCCGACCGCGATGACCGTCCACATCGCGACGTGCCCGGTCGAGAGCATGGTCGCGCAGCACGAGCACGGCCGCCACCAGCGCGTGGTAGGCCAGCAGCTTGCCAGGCTTCACCAGGCGCAGCGTCGCGGTGCCGATGAAGCGCCCGATCATCGCGCCGCCCCAGTAGTAGGCGACGTAGTGCGCGCCCTGCGCCTCGGTGAGACCGCCGATGCTCGGCTCCTTGAAGTAGTTCACCAGGAAGCTGCCGATCGCCACTTCGGCGCCGACGTAGACGAAGATGCCGACGGCGCCCAGCACCAGGTGGCGGTAGCTCCAGGCGCTCTTGTGGCTCTCGGAGTCATCGGCGCCGGCCTCGGCGCCGCCCGACGCGGCGTCGATCTTGGGCAGCTTGAACAGCGCGATCGCCACCGCCAGCACGATCAGCGCCCCCGCCAGCCCGAGGTACGGCGTCTGCACCGAGCTCGCCTCGGCCAGGCGGTAGGCCTCGACCGCTTGCGGCGCCAGCTGTTTGAGCTCGGCGGGGCTCTTCACCACCGTCGACAGGATCAGCATCGACCCGAAGATCGGCGCGATCGTGGTCCCGAGCGAGTTCAGCGCCTGGGTCATGGTGAGGCGGCTCGACGCCGTCTCGGGCTTGCCGAGGATCGCGACGAACGGATTCGCCGCGACCTGCAGCAGCGTGATCCCCGACGCCAGGATGAAGAGCGCCAGCAGGAACAGCGGATAGGAGCGCGCGCTGGCGGCGGGATAAAAGAGCAGGCACCCGACGCCGGCGGTCACCAGGCCGATGATGATGCCGTTCTTGTATCCGAGCTTGTTGACGATCAGCCCCGACGGCAGCGACACCACGAAGTACGCGGTGAAGAAGGCGAACTGGATCAACATCGCCTGCGCGTAGTTGAGCTCGAACACCGCCTTGAGGTGCGGAATGATGATGTCGTTCAGGCAGGTGATGAACCCCCACATGAAGAACAGGGTCGTGAGCACGGCCAAGGGCGCCAGGTAATTCGACTCACTCCCTGCGGTGGACGACACACGTGAAACGGCTACCGGTGCGGGGGACGCCAAGGTGAAGCGACCATAGCCGTGGCGGTTCGCGCGGTCAATCACGCCGCACGCTCGCGCTTCGACTCGTCGGGCCGTGAAATCCGGAGCTCCGGCCGAGCTTCAACGCGGTTCACTTGGGTTCAAAGCGGGGCGAGGACCGACGAGGGCGCGGGTCCTGTCACGGGGTGGGGTCCTCCCCGCTGCGGTCAGATGGCGGGAACAGCCTGGCTTGTTGTGGCAACTCCCGATCGCCATTCATTGGAATCGGTCGCGCAAGGCACGACACGCCGCCATCTGACCGCATCGGGGGCCCCCCCACCCCGTGCCACCCGCGCCCTCATCGGTCCCCGCTCTCAATGAGCACGCCCTCGGCTGGTCCGACGGACGATCATTCCAAGGTGTCGCAAGCGATCTCGTTGAGAGCACCGAGAAGCGAAGGGCGCGGGTGACCGGAGTGGGGGGACCCAAATGGGAGCGGACCGCGGCGTGTCGTGCCCTGCGCGACCGATTCCGATGAGCATCGATCGGGAGTTGCCACATCAAGCCAGGCTGCTCCCGCGGTCCGCTCCCATTTGGGAGGACCCACGCAGGGCAGGACCCGCGCCCTTTGCTTCTCGGTGCCCCGCTTAGCGCAACGGCATTTGGCGCTACGGCAGCAGCGTTTCGCCCATCAGGAACTTGTCGACGCCGCGCGCGGCGGCGCGGCCTTCGTGGATGGCCCAGACGATCAGCGACTGGCCGCGCGCCATGTCGCCGGCGGCGAAGACGCCGGGGACGCTGGTCTGCTTGTTGGCGTCGACGACGACGTTGGTGCGCTCGTCGAGCTTCACGCCCAGCTCGGCCAGCAGGCCCTCCTTCTCGGGGCCGAGGAAGCCCATCGCCAGCAACACCAGGTCGGCCGGCCAGACCTTCTCGGTGCCGGGGACCTCCTTCGTGGTCATCCGACCGCCGTCGCCCTTGACCCACTCGATCTCGACGGTGTGCAGCTCCTTGACGTTGCCCTGGGCGTCGCCGACGAAGCGCTTGGTCACCGTCCGATAGGCGCGCGGGTCGGCGCCGTAACAGCGCGCCGCCTCTTCCTGACCGTAGTCGAGCTTGTAGACGCGCGGCCACTGCGGCCACGGGTTGTCGGCGGCGCGCTCGTCGGGCGGCTGCGGCCAGGATCTCGAACTGCACCAGGCTCTTGCAGCCGTGGCGCAGCGACGTGCCGACGCAGTCGGTGCCGGTGTCGCCGCCGCCGATGACGACCACGTGCTTGTCCTTGGCCGAGATGTAGCGGCCGTCGGCGAAGTTGCTGTCGAGCAGGCTCTTGCAGCTCTTGAGCAGGAACTCCATCGCGAAGTGGATGCCCTTGAGGCTGCGCCCCTCGACCGGCAGGTCGCGCGGCCGCGTCGCGCCGCCGCACAGCACGACGGCGTCGAACTCCTTGCTCAGCGTCTTGGTCGGGTAGCTCTTGCCGACCTCGGTGCTGGTGACGAACTCGATGCCCTCCTCGGCCAGCAGCTTGACCCGGCGCTCGACGATGCTCCTTCTCCAGCTTCATCGGCGGGATGCCGTACATCAGCAGGCCGCCGATGCGGTCGTCGCGCTCGAAGACGGTGACCCTGTGGCCCGGCGCGGTTCAGCTGCGCGGCGCAGGCCAGCCCCGCCGGGCCCGAGCCGACGACCGCGACCTTCTTGCCGGTGCGCGCCGGCGGCGGCTCGGCGACGATCCAGCCCTCGTCGAAGCCCGGTCGACGATCGCGCACTCGATGCTCTTGATGGTGACCGCCGGCTCGTTGATGCCGAGCACGCACGAGCCCTCGCACGGCGCGGGGCAGACCCGCCCGGTGAACTCGGGGAAGTTGTTGGTCTTGTGCAGCCGCGCCAGCGCCTCGCGCCACTGGCCGCGATAGACCAGATCGTTCCACTCGGGGATGAGGTTGTTGATCGGACAGCCCGAGGCCCCGCCGTCGAGCAGCTTGCCGGTGTGACAGAACGGGACGCCGCAATCCATGCAGCGCGCGCCCTGCTCGCGCAGCGTCTTCTCGGGCAGGTGCTCGTGGAACTCCCGCCAGTTGCCGATGCGCTCTCGTCGGATCTCGAACGAGCCGGGCAGAACCCGCTCGAACTCCATGAACCCGGTCACTTTGCCCATTGGCGCTGCTTACTTTCCTCCCAGACGGGCGACGTCGTGTGAATTGAGCTCGAACGCCGCCATCTCGGCCTCTTCCGGCGACAGCCCGGTCTCGCGCATCTTCTTCTGCGCCTCGAGCACCCGCTTGTAGTCGTTCGGCATCACCCGCACGAAGAACGGCACCCAGTTGCTCCAGGCGGCCAGCACCTCCTGCGCGCGCCGGCTGCCGGTGTACTGCGCGTGCCGGAAGATCATGCCGTGCAGCTGGCTCGATCTCCTCGGCGTCATCGAGCTTGGTCAGGCTGACCATCTCCTTGTTGCAGTGGCTGGCGAAGTCGCCCGCCCTCGTCGAGGACGTAGGCGACGCCGCCCGACATGCCGGCCGCGAAGTTGCGCCCGGTCGGCCCGAGCACCACGACGCGGCCGCCGGTCATGTACTCGCAGCCGTGGTCGCCGACGCCCTCGACCACCGCCGACGCGCCGCTGTTGCGCACGCAGAAGCGCTCGCCGGCCATGCCGCGGATGTAGGCCTCGCCGCCGGTCGCGCCGTAGAACGCGACGTTGCCGATGATGACGTTCTCCTCGGCGACGAAGGTCGCCGCCGCCGGCGGGAAGACGATGATCTTGCCGCCCGACAGCCCCTTGCCGACGTAGTCGTTCGCGTCGCCTTCCAGCGTCAGCGTCATGCCGCGCGGGACGAAGGCGCCGAAGCTCTGGCCCGCCGAGCCCTGGAAATGCAGCTGGATCGTGTCGTCGGGCAGCCCCTCGGGGCCGTAGCGGCGCGTCACCTCGCTGCCGACGATCGTGCCGACGACGCGGTTGACGTTGCGGATCGGCAGCGTCGCCTCGACCGGCTTGCCGCTCGTCCAGCGCCGGCTTGCACAGCGGCAGCAGCGTCGTGTTGTCGAGCGCGTCGTCCAGGCCGTGGTCCTGCGCGATCTGGCAGAAGCGGCCGACGTCGGCGACCGACGTCGGGCTGGTAGAGGATCTTCGAGAAGTCGAGCCCGCGCGCCTTCCAGTGGTCGACCGCCTTGCGCATGTCGAGCCTCGCTGCGGCCGACCATCTCGTTGATGGTGCGGAAGCCGAGCTGCGGCCATGAGCTCGCGCACCTCCTGCGCGACGAAGCGCATGAAGTTGACGACGTGCTCCGGGTCGCCGGCGAACTTCTTGCGCAGCTTCGGGATCCTGCGTGGCGACGCCGACCGGGCAGGTGTTGAGATGGCAGACGCGCATCATGATGCAGCCGACCGCCACCAGCGGCGCGGTCGCGAAGCCGAACTCCTCGGCGCCCAGCAGCGCGGCGATGACCACGTCGCGCCCGGTCTTGAGCTGGCCGTCGGTCTCGACGACGATGCGGCTGCGCAGGTTGTTCAGCACCAGCACCTGGTGCGTCTCGGCCAGGCCCAGCTCCCACGGGATGCCGGCGTGCTTGATGCTGGTCAGCGGCGACGCGCCGGTGCCGCCGTCGTGGCCGCTGATGAGCACGACGTCGGCGTGCGCCTTGGCGACGCCGGCCGCGACGGTGCCGACGCCGACCTCGGCCACCAGCTTGACGCTGATGCGCGCCTTGCGGTTGGCGTTCTTCAGATCGTGGATCAGCTGCGCCAGATCCTCGATCGAGTAGATGTCGTGGTGCGGCGGCGGCGAGATCAGGCCGACGCCCGGCGTGGCGTGGCGGACCTTGGCGATCCACGGATAGACCTTGTGGCCGGGCAGCTGGCCGCCTTCGCCCGGCTTGGCCCCCTGGGCCATCTTGATCTGCAGCTCTTGCGCGTTGACCAGGTAGTGGCTGGTGACGCCGAAGCGGCCCGAGGCGACCTGCTTGATGGCGCTGTTGCGCGAGTCGCCGTTGGCGTCGGGCACGTAGCGCGCCGGATCCTCGCCGCCCTCGCCGGTGTTGCTCTTGCCGCCGATGCGGTTCATGGCGATGGCCAGCGTCTCGTGCGCCTCCTGGCTGATCGAGCCGTACGACATCGCGCCGGTCTTGAAGCGCTTGACGATCTCGTCGACCGACTCGACCTCGTCGATCGGCACCGGCGGGCGGTGCGACTTGAACTCCATCAGGCCGCGCAGCGTGCACAGGTGCTTGGCCTGATCGTCGACCAGCTTGGCGTACTCCTTGTAAACGCGTGTAGTTGCCGCTGCGGCAGGCGTACTGCAGCTTGTGGATGCGTCTCCGGGTTGAAGAGGTGGTACTCGCCGTCGCGGCGGTACTGGTACTGGCCGCCCGGCGTCCAGCGTCGTGCGTCGGCAGCGGGCGGTCGGGGAAGGCGCGCTGCGTGGCGCAGGCGCACCTCGCTCGGCGACCTCGTCCAGGCCGATGCCGGCGATGCGCGACGCGGTCCAGGTGAAGTACTCGTCGATGAAGTCGCTGTTGAGGCCGATGGCCTCGAAGATCTGGGCGCCGCGGTAGCTCTGGATGGTCGAGATGCCCATCTTCGAGCATCACCTTGACGATCCCCTTGCCGACCGCCTTGACGAAGTTCTGCTCGGCCTTCTCGTGCGTCGGCCCCGGTGAGCAGCCCCTGGCGGATCATGTCGTGCGATGGTCTCGAACGCCAGATAGGGATTGATCGCGCCGGCGCCGTAGCCGAGCAGCAGCGCAGAAGTGATGCACCTCGCGCGGCTCGCCGGTCTCGACCACCAGGCCGCACGCGCGTGCGCGTCCCCTCGCGCATCAGGTGATGCTGCACCGCCGCGACCGCCAGCAGCGCCGGGATCGGCGCGCTGTCGTGGTCGTCGCCGCGGTCGGAGAGGATGATGATGTTGTGCCCGCTGGCGATCGCCTCGCTGCAGCGCTTGCGCAGCTCGTCGATCGCCGCGCTTCAGCCCGTCGGCCCCGTCGCGCACCTTGAACAGCATCGGCACGGTGATGCTCTTGAAGCCGTGCGAGCCGTTGACGCCGTTCAGGTGGCGCAGCTTCTCCAGCTCCTCGTTGCGCAGCATCGGCGTCGGCAGCGTGATCTGCCGCGCCGAGCTCGGCGTCGGCTCGAGCAGGTTGCCCTCGGGGCCGATCGCGGTGTCGACCGCCATGATGATCTCTTCGCGGATCGCGTCGACCGGCGGGTTGGTCACCTGCGCGAACAGCTGCTTGAAGTAGTTGTAGAGCAGCTGCGGCCGCTCCGAGAGCACCGCCAGCGGCGTGTCGTTGCCCATCGAACCGATCGCCTCGACGCCGTCGTTGGCCATCGGCGCGACCAGGACCTTGAGGTCCTCGATCGTGTAGCCGAAGGCCTGCTTGCCGGCGCAGCACCGCCTCGTGGTCGGGCTCGCTGGCGGCGGGCGTCGGCGGGCAGCTCATCCAGCGAGACCAGGTTGTCCTTCAGCCACTCGGCGTACGGCGCGGCCGCGGCGATCTGCTGCTTGATCTCGTCGTCGGCGACGATGCGCCCCTGCGCGGTGTCGACCAGGAACATGCGCCCCGGCTGCAGGCGCCCCTTCTCGAGCGATCGCGCTCGGGCGGGATGTCGAGCACGCCGACCTCGGACGCCATGACGACCAGGCCGTCCTTGGTGACGTAGTAGCGCGACGGGCGCAGGCCGTTGCGGTCGAGCACGGCGCCGATGCGGATGCCGTCGGTGAAGGCGATCGACGCCGGGCCGTCCCACGGCTCCATCAGGCAGGCGTGGAATTCGTAGAAGGCCTTCTTCTCGTGCCGACATCGACTCGTGGTTCGACCACGGCTCGGGGATCATCATCATCATCGCGTGCGGCAGCGAGCGGCCCGTCAGCACCAGCAGCTCGAGCACGTTGTCGAACATGGCCGAGTCGCTGCCGTCGGTGTCGATGACCGGGATGAGCTTCTTGATGTCGTCGCCGAACAGCTTCGACGCGAACATGCTCTCGCGCGCGTGCATCCAGTTGACGTTGCCGCGCAGCGTGTTGATCTCGCCGTTGTGCGCGATCAGCGGTAAGGATGCGCGCGCGCCCAGTTGGGGAAGGTGTTGGTGGAGAAGCGCGAGTGCACCATCGCCAGCGCCGACTCCACCTTGTCGCTGGCGAGATCGGGATAGAACTCGCGCAGCTGCTCGGGGTTGAGCATCCCCTTGTAGACGATGGTTCGGCTCGACAGGCTGGGGATGTAGAAGTGGGCGCTCGGGATGCCGGCCCGGCGCGCCGCGTGCCGGACCTTGCGCCGGATGACGTACAGCTTGCGCTCGAAGTTGAGGTCGTCGAGCGCCGGCATCTGCGAGGCGGCGTCGAGCCCGGGACCGCGCTGGCCGATGAAGATCTGGCGGATGATCGGCTGCGATGCGCGCGCCGTCGGGCCGAGCGAGCGGTTGTCGGTCGGGACGTTGCGCCACCCGAGCAGCTCCTGCCCCTCCTCGCGGATCGCCTCTTCGAACAGGCGCTCGCACGCCTCGCGGCTGCTTGCGGTCGGCCGGCAAGAACACGGCGCCGACGGCGTAGCGCCCGGCCGCCGGCAGCTTGATCTTCAGCTTGTCGCACTCTTCGGCGAAGAACTCGTGCGGCGTCTGGATCAGGATGCCGGCGCCGTCGCCGGTGTTGGTCTCGCAGCCGCAAGCGCCGCGGTGCTTGAGGTTGAGCAGGACCTGGATCCCCTTTTGAACGATGTCGCTCGACTTGCGGCCTTTGATGTCGACGACGAACCCGACCCCGCACGCGTCGTGCTCGTGTTGCGGGTCGTAAAGACCTTGCGCGGGGGGTTCCCCCCAGACCGGCTCCCCATCTCGAAGCATCTGTCATCGACCGCGAAACCTCGAAATTACTCAATGAGAAACACAGAAACGAGCCACTGTAGCACGGTGTAGTTCAACCCGAGTCGCTTTCTTACGTGCACCGACGCGATGAAACGGTGCAGAAACACTGCGGTAACCAATCGCGGACAATCACAGCCAAGGTCGGCGGAACGGCCAAGAAATCGGCGAAACGGACGAATCGGGCGGGAATCAGGCAGAAATCAGGCCAAGAGATCAGAAGAGATCCCGCCTCATCAGGTGTCGAGAATTCTTCGCACGCTGTCGCGTACGGCGCCGTACTCGTTGGGCAGCGTGGTTGGCCGGTTGGCGTAGCGCGGCTGGGCGGCGGCAGCGGCCGCGCCCGCCGGCGCGCCCGGCTCCGGCTCTACCTCGGACTTGGGCAGGCCCAGCTGGCCTTCGTGATAGCGCGTCTTGAAGTCGGTGAACTTGAGACCGTTGGCGGTGCTGACCACCACCACGCGGTGCTCGGGACCGATCTGGCCGCGCGCCACCAGCTTCTCCAGCGCCGCCAGCGCGACGCCGGTGTGCGGGCAGTTGAAGAGGCCGGTGCGATCGGCGCGCGCGGCGGCGTCGGACAGCTCGGCCTCCGACGCCTGCTCGACGACGCCGTCGAAGCGCTGCAGCGTCCGGATCGCCTTCTTCACGCTGACCGGATTGCCGATCTGGATCGCCGAGGCCAGCGTCGGCTTGGCGGTGACGGCGTGGAACTTGTCGTAGCCGTCGCGGTAGGCCTGGTAGAGCGGGTTCGCCGCCTCGGCCTGCGCGACGCAGATGCGCGGCAGCTTCTGCGTGAGGCCGAGATCCTTCATCATCTGAAACCCGGCGCCGAGCGCGCTGACGTTGCCGAGGTTGCCGCCCGGGATCACCACCCAGTCGGGGACCTGCCAGTCGAACTGCTGCACCATCTCGATGGCGACGGTCTTCTGCCCCTCGATGCGCAGCGAGTTCATGCTGTTGGCCAGGTAGACGCCCTCCTCCTCCGCCAGGCGCTGGACGATCGTCATGCAGGCGTCGAAGTCGCCGTCGATCGCCAGCACGGTGCGCGCCGTTGGCCAGCGGCTGCACCAGCTGCGCCGTCGACACCTTGCCGCGCGGCAGGATCACCATCGCGCGCACGCCGGCGGCGGCGGCGTAGGCGGCCAGCGCCGCCGAGGTGTCGCCGGTCGAGGCGCAGGCGACGGCGCGGATCGGCTTGCCGTCGGCGATCATCTGCTTGACCGTCGACACCAGCACCGTCATGCCGAGGTCCTTGAACGATCCGGTGTGCGAGACGCCGCACTGCTTGACCCAGAGCTCGCGAGAGCCCGAGCTCGCGGCCGTAGCGCTCGGCCCACAGCAGATTGGTCCCGCCCTCGAGCATCGAGACGACGTTCTCGTTGCGCACGTGCGGCTGCACCCACTCCTTCTTGCCCCACACCCCCGAGCCGTAGGGCCACTCGGTGCGCAGGTAGCGCTCGTCGAAGAGCTTCATCCAGGCGGCGCCGCTGCGCGCGCGCAGGTGCTCGAGGTCGTGGACCACCTCCAGCAGGGCGCCGCACTTCGGGCAGCGGTAGATGATCTCGTCGAGGGCGTACTCGCCGGAGCATTCGGCGGTGCATCGGAACACGGAGCGAGACGACATGGCGGTGAATCTACCTCAAAGTTTGCGGCGACTCCGGCGCAAACCAGCCACGACTCCGGGTCGCCGCCCGGGGCCGGGCGGTGGGAACCACGGTGAGCCTTATCGTGATACAAACTTCGGCTTGAAAATGACCGCGAAGAGACCCGTCGTCGAGGTCCATAAGTTCGGGGGTGCGTCGCTCACCGACGCCGCGTCGTACAAGAATGCGGTCGCGATAATCCGCGGGCGCAAGGCGCAGCGCGCGATCGTCGTGTCGGCGCCGGCCGGCGTGACTGACGCCCTGCTCGGCCTCGCCGGGCGCGCCACCGCCGGCAAGGGGACCGACCTCGAGCGCGACGCGGCCGCGCTGCGCGCGCGCTATCGCAAGCTGGCGCAGGGGCTGGTCCCGCCGGGGCCGGCCCGCCAGCAGGTCATCGCCGAGATCGACCGCTCGTTCGACGAGCTCGACGGGCTGCTGCGCGGCCTGGTCGTGCTGAGCGAGCTCACGCCGCGCACCAGCGACTTCGTGCTGGCGCGCGGCGAGCGCCTGTCGGCGCGGCTGATGGCGGCGGCGCTGACCGCGGCCGGGACGCGCGCGCGCTACGTCGACGCGCGTCGAGGTGGTGATCACCGACGGACCGTTCGGCGGCGCGTCGCCCAACCTCATGCTGACCGACCTGACGGCGCGCAAGATCCTGCGGCCGTTGCTGGCGGCCGGCACCGTACCGGTGGTGCCGGGCTTTCTTGGCGCCACGCCGGGCGCCGACTCTGAAGAGCGCGGCCACGAGCGCGGCGCGACGCGCGCGATCGCCACGCTCGGCCGCGGCGGTTCGGATCTCACGGCGACGCTGCTGGGCCGCGCGCTGGGCGCCGGTGAGATCAACCTCTGGAAAGATGTTCCTGGTCTGCTCACCGCCGATCCGCGCGTCGTGCCCAACGCGCGCGTGATCCCGCAGCTGAACCTGCGCGAAGCTTCAGAGCTGGCCTACTTCGGCGCGAAGGTGCTGCACCCGCGCGCGCTGATCCCGATCGCGGGCCGGTCGATCCCGGTCTACGTGCGCCCCTTCGCCGACCCGGCGGCGCCCGGGACCGAGATCTCGGCGCGGCGTACGCTCGACCGCTACCCGGTCAAGGCGTTGTCGGCGGCCGGGGGGCAAGCACTGCTCACGGTCACCGGCAACGGCATGCTCGGCGTGCCCGGGATCGCGGCGCGCACGTTCGCGGCGCTGTATCAGGAGGGGACGTCGGTCTCGCTGATCACCGCAGTCGTCGTCGGAGCAGTCGATCTGCTTCAGCGTGCCCGAGGCTTCCGCCAAGCGGGCGCGCGATCGCCTGACCCAGGTCTTCCGCGAGGAGATCGCGCGCAACGAGATCGACGGCGTCGAGATCGTGACCGGCCTGGCGACGCTCGCGGTCGTCGGCATCGGCATGGCGGGGCACCCCGGGATCGCGGCGCGCGTCTTCGGCGCGCTGTCGGCGGCGGCGGTCAACATCGTCGCGATCGCCCAGGGCTCGTCGGAGCTGAACATCTCGTTCGTGGTCGCGTCGAGCGACGCGCCGGCGGCGCAGCGCGCGATCCACGACGCGTTCCAGCTGGCCAAGATCGGCGGCGGCGCCGCGGCCCACGCGCAGCATGTCGACGCCGTGCTGCTGGGGTTCGGCCAGATCGGCCGCGCGCTGGCCGGCATGATCGCCAAGACCGGGAACGGCAAATCCGGCAACGGGAAGCCGGGCAACGGCAAGACCGGCAACGGCAAGTCGGGCAAGACGGCGCTGCGTCTGGTGGCGGCGATCGATCGCAGCGGCCTGTTCTTCGATCCCAAGGGTCTGTCGCCGCGCGCGATCGCCGCGCTGATCGCCGCCAAGAGCGACGGGAAAGGGTTCGCCGAGATGCCGGGCGGGCAGAGCGTGCCGCCGGCCGAAGCGCTGGCGCTGGTGGGGCGGCACGCGCTGTCGGATCCGATCCTGGTCGACGTCACCGCCGACGAGACCGGCGCGCTGATCAAGCAGGCGCTGTCGTCGGACATGGACGTGGTGCTGGCCAACAAGCGCCCGCTGTCGGGCCCGCGGCACGAACGCGACGAGCTCGAGACGCTGGCGCGCGCGCAGGGGCGGCGCATCCTCTTCGAGGCGACGGTCGGCGCCGGGCTGCCGATCCTCGACACCTACCGAAAGCTCGCCGAGTCGGGCGACAAGGTGATCAAGATCGAGGGCTGCCTCTCGGGCACGCTCGGCTTCCTGCTGACCGAGATCGGGCGCGGGAAGACGTTCTCGGCGGGGTTGCGCAAGGCGATGGCCAAGGGGTACACCGAGCCCGATCCACGCGACGATCTCTCGGGCGCCGACGTGGGGCGCAAGGCGCTGATCCTGGGGCGGCTGCTCGGCTTCGCCGGCGAGCCGAGCGACGTCGCCGTCGAGTCGCTGGTCGGCGAGGCGTCGCGGGCTTTGCCGCTCGCGACCTTCCTCGAGCAGCTCGAGGAGCTCGACGAGGGCTGGAACCGGCGTCTGGCCACGGCGCGCGCGCAGGGCGGCCAGCTTCGCTACGTCGCTTCGGTCACCAAGAACAAGATCTCGGTCGGCCTGAAGATCGTCGACGGCGCCAGCCCGTTCGCGGGGCTCAAGGGGACCGACAATCAGGTCGCGTTCACCACCGCGCGCTATCGAGAAAACCCGCTGATCATCACCGGGCCAGGCGCCGGCCCGGCCGTCACCGCGGCCGGCGTGCTCAACGACATCCTCGGGCTGGTGAGCTGACGAAACGCCGAGAGAAGGAGGGGCGCGCCTCGCCCCCTCTTTCACCTCGCCCCGCGGAGCGGGGAGAGGTCGCCGGCCGACGGCCGGCGGGTGAGGGTCCGGCGCCGAGACGCGGAAGCCAGCCCTAGTCGGTGTAGAAGAACAGCTGGCCGACCGCGCCCAGTCTGTTCGAGGTGGTGGTGATCGCCGACGGAAGGCGACGTCCTTCTCGTAGTCGATCAGGTTCGACCGCGCCGCGATTCCCAACGAGAACCAGCGGGTGAAGAAGTGCTCCACGCCGGCCTGAATCGGCACGTAGATGTGCACCGCCGTGGTGGTCATGATCGTCGGGTTCTTGCCGACGCCGAAGCCAAGCCCGCCGCCCACGCTCAGGCGGGTCGCGGTCGAGCGGAACGGCACGAACAACACCAGCGCCTCGGGATTGAAGTTCCAGATGGTCGACGAACCGGCCGGCGCCGGCTTTCGGCACCAGGAAGTTGAACGCCGGGACTACCGCCAGCGTGTCAGCTCATCCAGTACTTGAGCGCGATGTTGGCGTTCGGCACCACCAGCGACGTGCCGGCGAGGACGCCGACGCCGAACCCGAGCGAGCCGGTCATGTCCTCCGAGCCCTTGGCGGCGCTCATCGCCTGCATCGGAGGGGGAACGCTGGTGGGGGGCGGCGACTCCTGGGCAAACGCCGGCGCGGCCACGCAAAGGAGCGTCGCGGCCGCCGATGCGGTGAGAAGCAGGGAGCGAAGGGGGGATCTGGTCATTGTTTGATTCTCCTTTTCGTGGCGGGTGGACAGCAGGGTTTCGGGCCGCGGCGGGCCCTCGAGTGGAATCGATTTGGTCTTCCGGCAGGAAGACCGGGCGTGCCCGCAACCGGGCGGCACAACCCGCGTGTTCAATTCATCCCGGCACGCACACGGCAGTCGGTGGGAACACGCTGGCGCGGGCAGAGCGAGCCTCTCGCTTCGGCGCCGTCACGGGGGACAGCCGAACCTACGGGGGGAACTTCGCTCCAGGCATAAATAAAAAAATGCGGCATCCGTCACCTCTGGGTGATCCGGTGCCGCACCGTAGCGGGTGAATACCCGCCGGTAAAGTTTTTTGATCGTGGGACCCGGGTCTGCCGTTGCGGCAGCCCGGGCCCTCTTCTAGGAACGCTTAAGAGCTAGATCGGTTCTTTTCGAACGAATGCCGCGCGACTTAGAACCAAGCGAGCAACGCGAGGGTGCCGGTGGCCTGGGTCTTGTCCTGGCCGCTGTCGAAGATCGCCTGGTCGGCGTGATCGACGCGGAACTCGATGCGGGTCTCGAAGCGGCCACCCATCGGGATGGCGCCGTTGATCGTCCCCTCGAAGACCTTCGTGTGCGGCGGTGATCGCCGTTCGCGCGCGTACTCGAGCCGCAGGTTGAGAGCGAAGTGATCGTTGACGCCGAAGTGGCCCATGACCGCGCCGCCGATGAAGCCGTCGATGCCCGCCGCCTTGTCATTGACGTAGTCGATGTTCAGGTTCAGGCCCAGCGGACCGACGGTCTGCGCGACGACGAGATCGCCGAGGACGCGGGTGTCGGGGCTGCCGGCCGTCGGGCTGATCGCCTCGCCCTTGCCGAAGTAGCCGGTGGCGATGATGTTGGTCCCCACGGGCAGCGTGATGTTGGCCGACACGCCGTAGGTCTTGGCGCCAGTGACGTCAACCGCAATACCGGTCCCGTTCCAGCCGTTGACGACGCTCGCCTGCAACGTCAACATATCGCTGAGCTTATAGGTTGCGCGCACACCGGTGTGCAGCAGCGGGATGTTGAAGAACAGGATCGAACGCGAGTACATCCAGTTCTTGCTGGCCTCAATGACCTCGGCGCCGGCGGTGGTAACGAATTTACCAAAGTCGAAGGTGAGGTTATTGACCGGCATCACGGTGGCGTACGCCTGCTGGGCGACGAACGCCTCGGTCGAGGCATCCGACACATTGGCTGCATTGATGATCTGGCCAACGGCGCCGTAGCCGAGGTCCATGCGCAGGCCCACGTTGTCCGTCATCACGCCGATACCCACCTTGGCGTAGCCGAGGGTGAAGGTGTTCGAGTTGACGTCGAACTGGCGGCCGAGGGGCGGCGTGGTGCTGGTCGTCCCCGTGAGGTTGTACTGGTAGTACGCGTCGACGAGGCCCTCGAAGGTGACCAGATCCTTCCAGGTCTTCGCGGGCGGAGCGGCCGGAGCTGGCGGGGCCGCAGGCGCCACAACAACCGCGGGCGGCGGCGGGATGGCGGGCGGAGGTGCAGCGGGCGGCGCGCCCTCGGGTGTTTGGGCGCGCGCAGCGAACGGCGATAGGACGGCGACAGCGAGCACACAAGCGGAAAGACGCATCAATGACCCCCTCGATTCGGTGAATTTTTTTTGGATCGACAACGGGGGGGAACGTAACGACCTGCAGCTCAGGCTGTAAAGCCTTTTGACCTACGACCACTCACATTTTGCCGCCAGGAAACGGTCTCGAAATATCCCGGAAACGCACGAGGACACCCCCCCGACTCAATTGAGCAAGAAGGACCGCGAACGCGTACCGATCAACGAGCGTTTTCTTCGATCACTCGTTGCGAGGCTTCTCCGAGTCCTTCGATTCCCCAAGCAACGACGTCACCAGCGCGTAAATACTGCGGTGGTTTGTGCGCAAGCCCCACGCCCGCTGGTGTTCCGGTGCTGATCACGTCACCCGGCAACAGCGTCATGAATTGCGACACGTAGCTGACCAAAAACGGGACATCGAAGATCATGTTCGACGTGTTGCTCTGCTGTTTGCGTTGCCCGTTGACGTCGAGCCACATCGGCAAATGGCCAAAATTGGGCGTTTCGTCGACGGTGGCGAGAAAAGGGCCGAACGGTGCAAAGCTGTCGGCGCTCTTGCCCTTCGACCATTGGCCGCCGCGCTCCATTTGAAAGGCCCGCTCCGAATAATCGTTGTGCAGCGCAAACCCGGCAACGTGCGACAGCGCATCGTCGGCGCCGACGTAGCGGGTGATCTTTCCGATCACGACCGCCAGCTCGACCTCCCAGTCGGTCTTTTCGCCGCCGCGCGGGAGGATCAGCGGATCGCCGGGGCCCGAGAACGCCGTCGTCGCCTTGAAGAAAATGATCGGCTCTTTGGGGATGGTGGCGCCGGTCTCGCGCGCGTGATCGATGTAGTTGAGCCCGATGCAAATGATCTTGCTCGGGCGCGCGATCGCCGAGGCGACGCGCACGTCGGCCGCCACGCGCGGCGAGCGCGCGGCGTTGCCCTGCTCCCACGCCGCCAGCCGCGCCAGCCCATCAGAACCGAAGAAGCGCTCGTCCCAGTCCTCGCCGAACGCCGACGCGTCGACGCGCGCGCCGTCGCGCAGGATCAACCCCGGCTTCTCAGCGCCGCGTGCCCCGAAGCGACAGAGCTTCATGTCGCGACGACCTCCTCGATGACCACCAGCAGATCACCGGCCTCGACGCTCTCGCCGGTGCCGGCGACGATCTCGCGCACCAGCCCGGAGATCGGCGCCTTGACCACCGTCTCCAGCTTCATCGCCTCGGTGACCAGCAGCTTCTGACCCGCGGTCAGCTTCTCGCCGACCTTGGTCACCAGATCGATCACCCGCCCCGGCATCGGGGCGCCGACCTCGCCCGGCCGGCCCGGCGTGACCTTGCGCCGCTTGGGGCCGCTCACGCGCGCCGACTCGTCGGCGACGCGCATGGTGCGCGGCTGGCCGTTCAGCTCGAAGGTCAGCACGCGCGCGCCGTCGGGCTCGACGTCGCCGATCGACAGCAGCTTGATGATCAGCGTCTTGCCGGGCTCGATGTCGACCCAGGCCTCCTCGCCGACGCGCAGGCCGTAGAAGAACGCCGGCGTCGGCAGCACCGAGGTGTCACCGTGCAGCGCGCGGTGCTCCATGTACTCGCGCAGCACCTTGGGATAAAGCGCGTACGAGACCACATCGCGCCGCTCGACGCCCACGCCCGCCAGGCGCTCCATCTCGCGCCGCGCGCCGACCCAATCGAAGGGCGGCAGGCTGGCGCCGGGGCGCCCGTCGACGCGCGCCGCCCCCTTCAGCACGTGCGTGCGCAGCGGCTCGGGGAAACCACCCGGCGGCTGTCCCAGCGAGCCGCGCATGTAGTCGATCACCGACTCGGGGAAGGTCAGCTCGTTGGCGCGCTCGATGACCGCCTTGCCGTCCAGCCCCTGCTTCACCATCCAGATCGCCATGTCGCCGACGACCTTCGAGCTCGGCGTCACCTTGGGGATGTCGCCGAACAGGCGGTTCACCTCGGCGTAGGCGCGCTTGACCGCCTCCCACGCCGCGCCGACGCCCAGCGCCTCGGCCTGCGCGCGCAGGTTCGAGTACTGGCCGCCCGGGATCTCGTGGTCATAGACGTCGGCCGCGGGCGCCTTCAGCCCCGACTCGAACGGCGCGTACCACTCGCGCACCGGCTCCCAGTAGTGCGACAGCTTCTCGAGGCCTTCGATGGAGATCTTGGGATCGCGCGGCGAACCGGCCAGCGCGAAGCCGAGCGACGACAGCGACGGCTGCGACGTCATGCCGGCCATGATCCCCACCGCGCCGTCGACGACGTCGACGCCGGCATCGATGGCGGCCAGATACGAGCTGATCGCGTTGCCGGCGGTGTCGTGCATGTGCAGGTGCAGCGGCACGTCGACCGCCTCCTTCAGCGCCTTGACCAGCATCGTCGCCGCGCGCGGCTTCAGCAGCCCCGCCATGTCCTTGATGCAAAGCAGATGTGTGCCCCGGCGGCAGATCTCCTTGGCCATGTCGACGTAGTACTTGAGGTTGTACTTCGTGCGCGCCGGGTCGGCGACATCGCCGGTGTAACAGATCGCCGTCTCGACGATGCGCCCGGTCTTTTGCGCCGCCTCGATCGCGACCGTCATGTTGTCGACGTCGTTGAGCGCGTCGAAGATCCGGAACACGTCCATCCCGGCGGTCGCCGCTTCCTGGATGAACGCCTCGACCACGTCGTCAGGGTAGTTGGTGTAGCCGACGGCGTTCGAGCCGCGCACCAGCATCTGGAACATCACGTTCGGCACCAGCTTGCGCAGCTCCTCGAGGCGCAGCCAGGGGTCCTCCGACAGGAAGCGGTACGCGACGTCGAAGGTCGCGCCGCCCCACATCTCCAGCGAGAAGAAGTCGGCGCAGATGTGCGCGGTCGCCGGCGCGATCCGCGCCAGGTCGTACGTGCGCACGCGCGTCGCCAGCAGCGACTGGTGCGCGTCGCGCCAGGTGGTGTCGGTCAGGTGCACGCGCCGGTTCTCCTTGAGCCAGCGCACCAGCCCTTCGGGCCCGCGCTGCTCGAGGATCTGCTTGCTGCCGGGCGGCGGCGGCTGCTTGGCGACCATCGCCGCCAGGTGCGGCAGCGGCGGCTCGCTGTTCAGGATCGCGGGCGGCGGCTTGGGCTTGCCGCGCACGGTGGCGTGCCCGTTGACCACGGTCGAGGCGACGTAGCGCAGGATGCGGGTCGCGCGATCGCGGCGCGGCGTGTACTGCGTCAGGGCCGGCGTCTCGTCGACGAAGGTGGTGTGCGCCTTGCCGTCGATGAACGTCGGGTGGGCGAGGACGTTCTCCAGGAAGTGAATGTTGGTCTTCACGCCGCGGATGCGGAACTCGCGCAGCGAGCGGATCGCCTTGCGCCGGGCGTAGTTCCACTCCAGGCCCGACGCCGTGATCTTCGCCAGCAGCGAATCGTAGAACGGCGACACGCGCGCGCCCACGTAGCCCGAGCCGTCGTCGAGCCGGATGCCGAGCCCGACGGCCGGGCGGTAGACCGAGATCTTGCCGGTGTCGGGCAGGAAGTCGTTCTTGGGATCCTCGGCGGTGACGCGGCACCTGGATGGCGACGCCGCGGATCTCGATCGACTCCTGGTTGGGGATGCCGATCTCGGGGTCGGACAGCTTGTAGCCCTGCGCGACGCGGATCTGCGCCTGCACCAGGTCGCGCCCGGTGATCACCTCGGTGACCGTGTGCTCGACCTGGATGCGCGGGTTGACCTCGATGAAGTAGTGGCTGCCGTCCTCGGCGACCAGAAACTCGACGGTGCCGGCGTTGGTGTAGCTCGCCTGGCGCGCCACCTTGAGCGCGTCGTCGGCCAGCTTGGCGCGCAGCGCGACCGGCAGCGACCAGGCGGGCGCGTACTCGACGACTTTTTGGTAGCGGCGCTGCACGCTGCAGTCGCGCTCGAACAGGTGAACCAGGTTGCCGTGGTTGTCGCCCAGCACCTGCACCTCGATGTGCTTGGGGCGCACGACCAGCTTCTCCAGAAACACCGAGTCGTCGCCGAACGCCTTGCGCGCCTCGGAGCGCGCGCGCTCCAGCGCCTCGGCCATCTCGCCGGCGGCGCGCACCACGCGCATGCCGCGACCGCCGCCGCCGGCCGCCGCCTTCACCAGCACCGGATAGCCGGCCTTGTCGGCGAAGGCGCGCGCGGCCTCGAGCGTGCGCAGCGGCTCGGCCGTGCCGGGCACCACCGGGACCCCGGCCGCCTCGGCGATCTTGCGCGCCGCGATCTTGTCGCCGAGCGAATCGATCGCCTCGGGCGTCGGGCCGATGAAGACGATCCCGGCGTCGCGACACTTGCGCGCAAAGGAAGCACGCTCGGACAGCAGGCCGTAGCCGGGGTGGATGGCGTCGATCTCGTGCCGCTTCGCCAGCTCGATGATCTCGTCCTCGGCCAGATAGGCGGCGACCGGCTCGAGCCCCTTGCCGACCAGGTAGGCCTCGTCGGCCTTGTAGCGGTGCAGGTGGACCCGGTCCTCCTCGGAGAAGATCGCGATCGTGCGAAAGCCGAGCTCGGTCGACGCACGAAACACCCGGATCGCGATCTCGCCGCGGTTGGCACAAAGGATGCGCCTGAAGGGAAGGATGCTCATGAGCCCCGGGACAAGTACCACTTTATTTGAGTCGCGCCGAGCCTGAATTGACCACCGACGCCGCCCCGGGCGTCAGGTATGTTTGCGCGGTTGACCCAGCCCCAGATTGCTTCGTCGCCCGACGCGCCCGTCGCGCCCGACACCCCAGCGGCACGCCCGTCTCCGCTGGCGGGACGCTGGCGGTGGGGCGTTCCGCTGGTGGCGCTGGCGTTCCTGGTACGCATCGTCTGGGTGCTATCGGTACCGACCGTTCCGGTCGGTGACTTCGCGACCTACCGCGAATCGGCCAGCTACCTGCTGGAGTTCGGCTCGCTCGATCGCGGGTTCATATACATGCCAGGGTTTGTGCTGATGCTCGCCGGGATCTCCGCGCTGGGCGGCGAGCTGCTGGCGCAGAAGATGCTTGGCGCGGCGCTGGGCGGCCTGGCGGCGGCGGCGATCTACGGGATCACCGCCCGACTCGCCGACGACACGAAGATGGGAACCGAGGGGTTCCCAAACCCTCCCGCGCGCGCCGGCTGGTGGCGCTGTCCTTGCCCGACCGCCGTCGTGGCGACGCTGCTCTATGCGCTCTGGCCGGCCGGCGTCGCGCTGTCGAGCGTCGTCGGCACCGATGTCCCGGCGGCGTCGTTGATCCTGGTGGCGCTGTGGGCCCTGGTCGCGTGGGGCGAACGGCGGCCGGTCGCCGCGGCCCTGGGCTTCGGCGCGCTCATGGGTCTGGCCGCATACGTCCGCGCCGTGGCGCTGCCGCTGACGCTGATGTCGGTCGTCTACTGGGCGGTGCGCCGCGGCCGCAAGAGTCTGCGCGAGGTGGCGCTGCTGACGGCGCTGACGACGGCGGCGACGCTGGTGGTGCTGCTGCCGTGGGCGCTGCGCAACCGAAACCACGACGGCGCGCTCTCGTTCACCGACGACCACGGTGGGATCACCGCGCTGATCGGCGCCAACCCCAACTCCGAGGGGACCTACACGCGCGCGCTCAACACCATGTTCAAGGACCTGACCGGCCGCACGGTGCTCGACCCACCCCACCGCGAGACCGACCGGCTGGCGTTCGATCTCGCCAAGGACTGGACCCGATTCGAGCCGCGCTACGCGCTGGGGCTGGCGATCCTCAAGGCGGAGCGGCTGTTCTGGGCGGAGTGGCACCTTCTTTACTGGCCGATCGGCCGCCCGGGCGTGCTGGTCGGGGCACCCGATCGCTGGTTCGCGGCGCACGCGGCGGCGGCGAATCAGATCGCCGACACGTTCTGGTACGGCCTGTGCGCGCTGTTCGTGGCCGGTGTCGCGCTGGCGATCGCCGAGCGCCGCCCGCGCCTGCTGGCGCTGATCCCGTTTCAGCTGGCGTTGACCGCGACCTATACTGCGTTCTTCGCTGAGCCCCGCTACCGTGTCCCGATCGAGATGATGGCCTTCCCGCTGGCCGCCTTCGCGCTGCTGCGATTCTGGCGGGGGGCGCGCGCGGCAGCCGGCGCGATCGCACAGGCGCGATCGCACACGCGCGCGACGCCGCGCGCGCTGGCGGGCACGGCAGCGGGCCCGGCGGCGTTGCGGCTGGGCGTGGCGGCGCTGGCGGCGGTGGCGCTTTTCGTCGTGGCGCCGGCGATCACCGGCGCCGGCGAGCAGCTGCGGGCGACCCACCGCTGGGCGGCCACCGTCTGGCTGGTCGACGGCAAGCCAAGGCTGGCGAAGTGGCGGCGCTCCGGCCCGGTGCAGGGCGCCTCGCCGGTGTCGGGCGCGCCGAACGGCGTGCGGCTGGCGCTGGCGCCGGGCGCGCGCGGCGTGGTCGAGGCCGAGATCGTCGTGGCGTCGCTCGCGCCTGGAAGCTACCGCCTGGAAGGCGAGCTCGACGGCTCCGAGGTCGCGCGCGGGGCCGAGCTGCGCTTCGACATTTTCCCCGGGAAGACCGGAACGAAGACCGGAACGAAGACCGGAACGACGACCGGAACGACGACCGGAGCGCCATCCGACAGCGCGGCGGCGGGGCGTGGAGCCATCGCCGGCGCCGTCGTCGTGCGCAACGACCCGGCGGCGGGGCGGACGCCGTTGCGCGGAGCCTTCACCCACGCGGGCGGGCCGCTCGATCTCATCGCGCGCCTCGCGCCGGCCGGCGCGGCCGCGGCGCCCTCGACCGGGGCCGGGGTCTGGGTATCGCCGGTCAGCCTGCGGCTCGAAGGCGCGCGCTGAGGCGCGCCGGCTCAACCCGCGCGGCGCTGTCGCTCTGCGCTTCGTCGCTGCTGTTCGCGGTGATGGCGCTGTCGGCCAAGTCGGTCGCGCCGCGCATCCCAGGTCCTCAGGCGGCGCTGGTGCGCTTTCTGCTCGGCGTGGGCGCCACGGTCACCATGTCCGCCATGGGGCGGGCGGTGCTGCGCCCGCGCCGCTGGGGATGGCTGCTGTCGCGCGGCTTCTTCGGCGGCATCTCGGTGCTGTGCTACTTCGCCTGCATCGAACGCGTTCCCGTCGGTGTGGCGACCCTGCTCAACCAGACGCAACCGATCTACACCATGCTGTTCGCCTGGCTGCTGATCCACGAACGACCGTCGCGCGCCGCCCTGTTCGCGCTGCCGTTGACGCTGGCCGGCGTGGTGCTGATCATCGGGGTGCAGGCGCGCGAGCTTTACATCACGGGCAGCGCGCTATCGGGCGTGCTGGTGGGCGAGCTGCTGGGTGTCGCGTCAGCCGTCTCTTCAGGGATCGCGGTCACCTCGATCCGGGCGGCGCGGCGTGATCTCGGCGACGGCCAACCCTCCGAGTCGGCCTGGACGGTCTTCTTCTCGTTCACGACGATCGGCGCGGTGCTGAGCGTCCCCGCGGTGGCGCCGCCCTTCGGGCACTGGGTCAGCCCGGGCGCGCGCGAGTGGCTGCTGCTGGCGCTGATGGGGACCGCCAGCGTCGGCGCGCAGGTCGTGATGACCCACGCGCTCGGCCATATTGGCGGCGCGACCGCCGGCATCATCTCGCAGCTGACCGTGCTGTTCACCGTGGCGGGCGGCGCGATCCTCCTCGGCGAACCGATCCGTCCCACGTTCGTGGCCGGGGCGGTGCTGACGCTGGCCGGTGTCGCGCTCACCGTCCTCAGCACCACGCCCGGGTTATTGGCTCGCTTCCGGATCTGACGTTCCGAACCCGTCCTCGTACTCGTCGCCGTCCTCGTAGTCGAGTCCACCGAACCGGGGCAAGCGCACTCTACGCAGACGAGGACGAGGACGGGTAATGCTCCAATGCCGGCGCCTTTACGCCTGTGCTAGCCTAGGGCGATGGGGTACCGCGAAATTCCGGTAGGCACCGAAAAGTGTCTGGGTTGCAACGGGGCGGTGGAGGAAGGGACGGCGCTGTGCCCGATCTGCGGCTCGCCCATCGACGTGAGCCAGTTCGCCGAGCTCGAGCTCAAGCTGAAGCCGCTGCTCCGTCAGGCGCGCACCGCGCTTGGCGTCGCCACGGCGATCTTCGCCGTCTGCTTTCTGTTGCTGGCGTCGCTGATGGCGCCGCCCGCGACGTTGATCACCGCCGCGTTCGGCACGGCGCTGTTCGGTGGGTGCTGCCTGCTGTCGGTGTGGCGGCCGCTGGCCGCATCGGTGATCGCGCTGTCGGTCTTCTCGGCGCTGCAGATCGCCGTCATCGCGCAGGGGCACCTGTGGATGCTTTTCCAGGGCGCGGTGCTGGTGGCGTTGAAGGTGATCCTGTTCGTCTTGCTGGTCGGCGGCGTCAAGGCGGGGTTGCGCATCCGCGACATCCAGCGTCGCACCCGCCCGCGCGATCGCACCATCGGCGCGGCCATCATCGCCGCCACCATGGTGGTGGGGGTGACGCTCGGCTTGTGGGTGCGGAGCCTCGAGGCGTCGGCCTATGCGGCCTATCAAATCGATGAAGGCCCCGACACGATGGACGCGGTGCAAGAATAGAATTCGAGCGATGATCGAACCGGCGATCGAGGGCGGTCAGAACGAGACCAACCTCCCCTGGTTGCTGAAGCTGCGCTGGGGCGCGCTGGCGGGACAGCTGGTCACGATCGTGATCGTCCGCTACGCCATGCGGTCGCCGATCCCGATCGGGTCGCTGTGCGGCCTGCTCTCGCTCTCGCTGCTGGCCAGCGTCGCCTGGCGCCTGCGTCGACCCGGGGTCGCCCTGCGAAGCTGGTGGTTGGGTGCGACCATGGTGCTCGACATCCTGGTGTTCAGCGGGCTGCTCTACTTCACGGGCGGGCCGATGAACCCGTTCAGCTTCCTTTACCTGGTGCCGATCGCGCTCGCGGCGATGATCCTGGGCGCGGCCTGGACCTGGGCGCTGGTGCTGCTGTCGCTGGCGGCGTCGGCGATCCTCTTCTTCTGGCATCGGCCGCTCGAGCTCGGCGACTCGCACGTCGAGCACATGCGCCTGCACCTGCAGGGGATGTGGATCGCCTTCGGCGTGGCGGCGGCGTTCATCGTCTACTTCCTGCTTCGGATCCGCCGCGCGCTCGCCGCGCGCGACGCCGAGCTGCAGGCGTCGCGCAACCTGGTGGCGCGCCAGGAGCGGCTGGCGTCGCTGGCCACGCTGGCGGCCGGGCGCGGCGCACGAGCTGTCGACGCCGCTGGCGACCATCGCCGTCGTCGCCAAGGAGCTGGAACGCGCGGTCACTCAACCGACGGTCGAGACCGGGGCGTCGAGCCACATCGCCGAGGACGTGCGGCTGATGCGCACGCAGGTCGAGCGCTGCCGGACGATCCTCGAGCGCATGTGCGCCGACGCCGGCGAGATGCGCGGCGAGGGTTTCGCGCCGGCGACCGTCGACGAGCTCGTCGCCGGATCGCTCGCCGGTCTCGGCGGCGAGGTCGCCGTGCGCGCCGACGTCGACCCGGCGCTGGCGACGCTGAGCCTGAACGTACCCGCGCGGGCCGTCACCGAGGCGATCCGCGGCGTGCTCAAGAACGCGCAGGATGCGTCGCCGGCCGGCGCCGCCGTCGACCTGATCGTGCGCCGCAAGGACGGCGCGATCGACTTCGCCGTCGAGGATCGCGGGTCGGGAATGTCGAGCGCGGTCCTGGAGCGGGTCGGTGAGCCGTTCTTCACCACCAAGCCGCTCGGCCGCGGCATGGGGCTGGGCGTGTTCCTCGCGCGCAGCGTCGTCGAGCGGATCGGCGGCTCGCTGCGGCTCGATTCGCGCGTCGGCCATGGCACGACGGCCGTGGTGCGCGTGCCGCTGCCGGAGCCGCCCGCGTGACAGAGAACCCGAGCGCGCCCCCGCGCCTGCTGCTGGTCGACGACGACGAGACCTTTCGCGAACGCCTCGGCCGCGCGCTGCGCGCGCGCGGCTACGACGTCGTCACCGCCTCGAACCACGCCACGGCGCTGGAGGCGGCGCGCGCGCACCCCCCCGCCTACGCGGTCGTCGATCTCAAGATGCCCGGCCCGTCGGGGCACGAGGTGGTGCAGGACCTGCACGCGCTCGACACCGGGACGCGCATCGTCGTGCTGACCGGCTACGGCAACATCGCCACCGCGGTCGATGCGCTCCACCGCGGGGCGCACGACTACCTCAGCAAGCCGGCCGACGCCGACGAGATCATCGCCGCCCTGCTGGGACAGAAGGCGGCCGGCGGCGAAGCGGGCGCGCGCGCCCCCCTCGCCCACCCCCCGCCCAGCCTGGCGCGCGCCGAGTGGGAGCACATGACCCGCATCCTCGCCGACGTCGGCGGCAACGTGTCTGAGGCGGCGCGACGCCTCGGAATCACGCGCCGGACGCTGCAGCTCAAGCTGAAGAAGGATCCGCCGCGGCACTGATCAGCGGGGGAGCAGGCGCGCACGCCGCCACCGGCACTCTCGCGCGCGATGGCGCCGCTCAGAACATCCAGGTGATCGCCGCAGCCAGCTCGTTGCCGCCCGGGCCGGCGCCGAATTCATGGCGCCGATAGTCGAGCTTGAGCCCGATCTCCATCACCGGGCGGTAGACCAGGCCGGCGGTGTAGATCGTGCGCCGCAGCGCCAGGTTGGCGACGAAGCCGGCCGGGACCGCCGCCTGCGTGTCGGCGTAGTCGAAGCGGCCAAACAGCGTGACCGACTGTTCGTTCCCGGGCGAGATCCGGCGCAAGAGATCGTAACCAGCCTCGACGTAGGCGCCGCGCGACTGCGACGCCACCGGGTCGGGTGGGGTTTGGCCCGCGGGGGTGGCGTCGCGGAAGTGGGCGTCGAGCGCGGCCGCGTCGCCGATGAACAGCACCGCGGCCTCGGCGCGCGCCGTGAACCCGCCGATGCGGGTGCGCGCGTCGACCTCGAAGATGCTGACCGGCACCTTGCCGACGATGCTGGTCAGGGTGTTGCCCGACGTGGCGTAGTAGCCAGACCCGCCGAACACCGTGCCCAGGCGGGGCTCCCAGTCGAGGCGTGCGACGCCGCCCCAGTCGCCCGCATACGCGAGCTCGGCCTCCTGGTGCCCATCGCGAATGGCGGTCGCGGCGGTGAAGCCGTTGGCGTTGAAGCCGTTGACGACATAGACCTGGTAGCGCAGGCCGTCGCGGAGCTCGCCGAAGACGCCGACGCCGGGCTCGCGCCAGGTGGTCGGGATGACGTAGGTGTCGACGGCGGGGCGGTCGACGCCGTTGAACGTCGGAGGCTCGTGATAGACGTTGATGATGCCGACCGGCATGACCATGAGACCGGCGCGCAGGTTGAAGCCGCGACTCAACAGCCCGTCGAGATAGGCCTGCTCGACTTCGGCTTCGCCGCGGTCGCTGGCCGACGAGACGGCGTGCTCGACCTCGAGCTCCGAGTAGAAGCGCAGGCGGTCGGAGAAGTTGTGGCCGAAGAACAGCACGAACCGCCGCAGGTCGATGACGGCGTGGTCCGCCGGGTCGAGGGTGTATTTGCCGGGGGCGTTGAGGGTCAGCTCGCCGTATCCGCCGAAGGCGCTGCCGTGCAGGACGCTGCCCCGGCCGAGGGCATTTTCGGCCGCGGTCTCACGCGGCAGCGCCGTCGTCGGCCCGTCGGGCGGCAGATCCACAACCGGCTGCGCCCGCGCGGCGGTCGCCGCCGCGAGCACCCCGAGGCCGGCCAGCAGCAGCGACCGATAGCCGCCACGGCGCGCGCCGCCAGATATGAAACTGAAAATCATTCTCATTATCATTATCGGAGCACCTGTTTACTTCCGATCCCTCCAGGCCGTCAAGGGTCTCCCATCACTCATTAGGGCAAACGCCAAGACGCCAGAGACGCCAAGTCCGGATAGTTCAAGTCCGGACGGTGCGGTGGCGTCCTGGCGTCTTGGCGTCTTGGCGTTTAACCGGACGGCATTGCCGCTAAGCCTGCGCCCCCATTCCGCCGATGAGCACGGACCTAACTGCCAATCGCCGACTGCCCTCCCGGGCCAATCACATAAACGGGGGATCCCCACGTGAGCATCGAAGGCCGCGAGATCAGCAGTCCTCTCAAGCAGGTGGGCCGCTACACGATCTTTCAGCAGATCGCGGCGGGTGGAATGGCGACGGTGCACCTGGCTCGATTCGGGGGCCCGGCCGGGTTCTCGCGCGTCGTG
The DNA here is from genome assembly GCA_963778795.1 of uncultured Pseudomonadota bacterium. Classification (GTDB taxonomy): domain Bacteria; phylum Myxococcota_A; class Polyangia; order Fen-1088; family Fen-1088; genus DASRQZ01. The sequence goes on from CAVZVU010000003.1 coordinate 707,998, forward strand.
GCCGTCAAGCACCTGCACGCGCACCTGTCTGCCGACCCGCAGTTCCGCGCCATGTTCATCGAGGAGGCGCGGCTGGTGTCGCGCATCCGCCACCCCAACGTCGTCCCCACGCTGGATGTCGTCGTCAACGACGCCGAGGTCTTCCTGGTGATGGAGTACATCCCGGGCGAGTCGCTCGCCGCCCTCCGCCGCGCGGCCCGACAGCAGCAGCAGGACATCCCGCTGGCGATCTGCAGCGCGATCCTGGTCGGCGCCCTGCAGGGGCTGCACGCCGCGCACGAGGCGCGCAGCGAGAACGGCCAGCTGCTCGGCATCGTCCACCGCGACATTTCGCCCGGCAACATCATGGTCGGCGTCGACGGCGTGTCGTTGATGCTCGATTTCGGCGTCGCCCGCGCCATGCAGGGGCGCGAGCAGACCGGCCCAGGGATGGTGAAGGGCAAGTCGGCGTACATGGCGCCCGAGCAGGTGCGCGGCGAGCCGCTGACCCGATCCGCCGACATCTTCTCGGCGGCGATCGTGCTGTGGGAGCTGCTGACGACCCGGCGGCTGTTCGACGGCGCCAACGAGCACGAACGGATGTACAAGGTCCTTCAGGGGGCCAACCTCACGCCGCCGAGCACGGTGGCAGCGCGCATCCCCGCGGGCCTGGACGACGTGGTCATGAAGGGGCTGCGCCCCGACCCGGCCGCGCGCTATCAGACGGCGCTGGAGATGGCCGAGGCGATCGAGCAAAAGATTCCGCCCGCGTCGCAGCGGATCGTCGGCGAGTGGGTCGCGCGCATCGCGGCCGAGTCGCTGGGCAGGCGCGCCGAGCTGCTGCAACAGATCGAGTTTTCGGACATCAGCGTGCCGACGATCATCCCGCCGATTATCCCGCCGATCACGCCGCCGATCACGCCGGGACAGTCGGCCCCGACAGGAATCGCCGGCCGGACCACCGGCGACATGATGATCGGCCCGGGATCGTCGCCGGGGACTCACGAGTACCTGCCACCCCACCTGGCCCCAAGGCCGCACCCTCCCCTCTGGCGGGATCGGCGCGCCCTGGCGGGCGGCGCCGTCGCCGCGTTGGTCCTGGCGGGGGTGTTCACCCTCTCGCACCGCTCGGGCCTGATCGCCAGCGCCGATCCCGAGCCCCGCGCGACGATTGGCACGACGGTGATCATGAAGCCGGAGGCGGCGATGGTCCGGCCCCCCGCCGCCCCGGCGGCGCCGGAGATCGGGGGACCGATCACGCCACCACCCACGGAGGCGCCTGCGACGGGGCCCGCGCCGCCCGCGGAGACGCCTGCGACGGCGCCCGCGCCGCCCGCGCTGGCCGCATCCGCGCCTGGAGCCGGCCCCGCGCGTCCGACGGCGTACGCCATTCCGGCCCGCGCCCCCGCGACCGAGCGACGGGCGGTCGCGCCCACCAAGCCGGCGCACGATCGCGCCCCGATCCGGCGCGCCGCCGCCGCCCGCGGCGCGCGCGCGGGGCATGCGACGGCCGGCGCCGTGGCGCCGGCACCGACCAGCGCCGCCGCGCCCGGGACGGCCGAAGGCGCCGCGCCGGCGCGAGCGATCGAGGCGCCGCGCCCGCGCGTCCAACCGACAGGTGACCTCAAGAAACGGGTCCCGCTCGTCGATGATCACCCGCGAGTCGAGATCCTGGAATGACCTCCTCACACAAGGGGACTCAGATGCGACGAGGCGGGCTGAGAACGAGGAGGTTGCTTTCGATCGGCGTGTTTTGCCTGGCGGTCACCGCCGCCGCGCGCACCGGACAGGCCGCCGACGGGGCGGGCACCGCCGCTGCCGTCGATCCGACGACCGCCGCCGAGGCGGCCAAGTTCAGCGAAGAAGGAGTCGCCCTGTACAAGGCGCGCGACTACCGCCACGCCGCCGAGAAGTTCTTGCAGGCCTACCCGCTCAATCAAGATCCCAATCTGCTGTTCAACATCGCGCGCTGCTACGAAGCGCTGGGCGACACCGAGGCCGCCATCGAGAAGTACGAGGCCTTCGTCGCGACGCCCGACGCCGATTCGCAGGGCAAGCGGCGCGCCGGCGAGGCGGTGCGCGCGCTGCGCCTGGCGAAGCCGGCCCCCACCACCCCCGCCACCGGGATGTCGGCCAAGGACGCCGAGCTCGCTTCGACCGGATCGGCGCGCGCCGCCAGCGCCAGCGCCGAAGCGCGCTTCAGCGAGCTCAGCTCCGAAGGGCTGTCGTTCTACAAGGCGCGCGACTACCGACGCGCGGCCGAGCGGTTCTTGCAGGCCTACGCGTTCGATGCCGATCCGAATCTGCTGTTCAACGTCGCGCGCTGCTACGGCGCGCTCGGCGACGCGGCGTCGGCCATCGAAAAATACCAGGCCTATCTGAAGGAGCCCGGGATCGACGCCAAGGGGCGCGAGCACGCGGAGACGGCCATCCGATCGCTGCGCCAGGCGAAGGCCGAACCGTCTACGACGCTGACCACGGCGACCTCGAGCGGCGAGCGTGGCGGCGACAGCGGCGGCGCGCCGGAGGCGGGGTCGGCCGGCCGCGGGCGAATCCTCGCCGGGTGGGTGGCGACGGCGCTGCTCACGGCGGGGACGGTCACCATGGGGCTGCTCACGCTCGACAGCGCCGACAAGCTGAAGACGGCGCGCGAGACCTTCCCCGGCGACGCCGCGGATTTCTCGAGCCGCCGCTCGCGCACGACGACGCTCTCGATCTCGACCGACGCGCTGGGCATCGCGTCGGCCGTCATGGGCGGGCTGTCTCTCTACTGGACGATCACCGGCCCGTCTTCATCCTCGTCTTCCAATTCCAATTCGTCGACTGAGCTCAGGGCTGGCATCGGCCCCGGCAGCCTCAGGATCGTCGGCTCGTTCTGACCGCGGAGGCCGCTGACATGACATCCGATCGCATGGGTCACGCTCTCACGACTTCGTTGTTGGCGCTGGGTCTGGCCGGCGCCGGCGCAGGCGCAGGCGCCGGCTGCACGCTGATGGTCAACCGCAGCGCCACCCAGTGCACCACCTCGGACGACTGCGCGCCGTTCCTCCCCGGCGGCGTCTGCGTGCGCGGCGTCTGCGAGAATCCAGGCGACACGGCAGGGGTCGACGCGGGCGCCGACGCCAGCACCGCGCTGGGGCCGCCCGGATGCTTCACCGGGACGCCCACCACCGACGTTCAGTTCTACAACCGCTGCACCAACGCCGAGCACCTGGCGTTCGACAACTGCGCGCGCCTCGGCCTGTGCAACGGCGCCACCTACGATCCGACCAGCCTGATCGCTCCCCCCGCGGTCGACGCCGGCACGGCGATGACGACGCCGGCGACGCTGCCCACCGTCGGCTGCTACGACGCCACGGCGCGCCCCAAGGTGATCTTCATGCAGGGCTCGACCAACTTCACCGGGTTCATCCAGGCGATGGCGCCGATCGTCGCCCAGCGCGGATACACCATCGTCTGGCAGCCGACCAGCTCGTGCGCGGGCGCAGGCGCGGGCGGCTTTGATTCGGGCGCCGGCAAGAACGAGATGAAGAACCCGACGACGACCGCGCAGACACCGGCGTCGTTCTACGATGCGCAGGGGAGCGCGACGGCGTGCGCGCTCGGCAACAGCCCCGGCAGCCCCGACCCCGGCGTCGGCGAGATCACCGACGTCGGCGAATCCGACGTGTTCGCCGCCAGCTGCGGCGCCAACACCACCTGGGTCCCCGGCTCGGCCGACTTCCTCAACGTCGGGCACTACCTGGGCCCGATCCAGCCGATGGTGTTCGCGACCCCACCGTCGTCGACGCAGAAGGTGATCAGCGCCGAGGCGGCGCACATGGTCTTTGGAATGGGCAGCAACTCCGGCGCGGCGATGCCCTGGATCGATCCGACCTTCATGTGGATCCGTTCGCCGACCACCGGCACCAACAACATCATCTCGCGCGGCATCGACGTGCCGCCCACCAAGTGGTGGGGCGTCGACAAGAAGACCGCGCCCGCGATGCACGACGCCCTGCTGACGGTCAGCGCCGCCGAGGCTGAAAAGACCATCGGCACGCTGTCGAGCGATTCGGCCAAGGACGGCATCCACACGCTGTTCTTCCAGGCCAAGGGGCAGCTGGCCGGCTTCCTGCCCGACTCGTCAGCGTCGGCGCGCGACAAGCAGAACGTGCGCGACGGCCACTACCCGTTCTGGGGGCCGATCCACCTTTACACCAAGGTCGTGGGCGGCCAGCCGTCGGCGGCGGCGTCGGCCTTCATCCTGCCGTTCTCGACGCCCAACCAGGCGCTGATCGACGCCTCGATCGCGGGCGGCACCGTGCCGATCTGCGCAATGGCAGTGACCCGCGACACCGAGATGGGATCGATCAAAGCCTTCAACCCCGACGCGCTCTGCCACTGCTACTACGAGTCGAAGGTGCGCGGGGGCAGCGACTGCAAGGTCTGCTCCGGCCCCGCCGATTGCACCCCGGCCGCGCCGGCGTGCAACCTCGGCTACTGCGAAGCGCGCTGACAGCGCGCCGCGCGTATCACTTACAACTGCCGGCCACGAGCAGGGGATCCACGCAGGCCGACTGCAGGGTGCCGCTGCCGGAAGCCATGTTGAAGCACATCTGCTCATCACTTGCGCTGACCGGTTGTGGCTTCAAAGCCATGCAGTCGAGCATTGCCTTGCAGTTGGCTTCCCAGGAGTTGTTGTTGTTGTCCTTGCAGGCGCTGCAAGGAGCCGCCGGCGGAGCAGCGTAGCCGTTGGATATGATCGCCGTGATGCAGTTCGCGCCGGCGTCACCGCTGCGGCCGCCGACGCCGCGGCCGCCGGTGCCGATGCCACCGTCGCTGGCCATACCGCCGGTGCCCATCGCGCCGCCGGTGCCGCGCGCGCCGCCCACGCCGGCGATGTTGCCGCCCACGCCGGCGATGTTGCCGCCCACGCCGTGCCCTCCGACGCCGGCGATGTTGCCGCCCACGCCGCGCATGCCGCCCACGCCGAAGGCGTGGCCGCCCAGTCCGTGAATGCCGGCGTCGGACGCCCGATCGAAGGGGTCAGGGCCCTGGCATGCGCCGGACGCACCGAGCACAACCCAGCCGACGACACCCAGAGCGAGCAGGCGGTTCATGGCGACACCCATCGTGGTGAGGGGACGGTCTAAGAGATTATCACCATTCCGGATGCGTTCGTCAGCGCGCACTGCGGCGCCCCGGTGGCCACGACGCACCGGCGGTCTCGAACACTGAGGAGAGAGAGGGATTCGAACCCTCGGTACCTTTCGGTACGCACGATTTCCAATCGTGTCCCTTCGGCCACTCGGGCATCTCTCCAGGGCGAAACAAAGGTTGAGCAGAAAAAGGCAGAGGAGAGAGTGGGAGTCGAACCCACGTTGGACTTACGCCCAAACCTGATTTCGAATCAGGCGCTTTCGGCCACTCAGCCATCTCTCCGAACAGGGCGCCATATTTAGCACCACAGCGCCGGCAGGTCGATAGAGACAGAAACGATGGGCTCCGACGGCGGAGCCGTCTACGCCCGACGCGATAGCGCATGAACTACGATCCGGTCTGGATCTCGGCGTGGTTCTGTGACACATAGGGCGTGGTCCCGGGCGACGCAACACAGGCGAACCCCGCCAGGCCCGGAAGGGAGCAACGGCAGCCAGTCGAACGGGTGCTCGGGACCATTGTTTGGTAGTAAGTGGCCCATGGCCGACGTCGTCTACTTGATCCAGGACATGCTCTTCACCTCGAAGGTTCGCGAGGTGGCCAAGCAGGTCGGGGTCAGCGTGCAGGGAACGCGCGACGTCGCGGGGCTGGCCGCCGCCATGGCGGCGGGCGGCGCCAAGCTGGTGATCGTCGATCTGCGGCTGCCGGTGGCGGCCGAAGCTCTGGCGCAGCTGGGCGGCAATCCGGCGACGCGCGCGATTCCGTCGGTCGGCTTCGTCGATCACGAAAAGACCGACGTCATGGATGAGGCCCGCGCCCGCGGCTGCGGCCAGGTGATGGCCAAGGGACAGTTCGCGACCGCGCTGCCCAAGCTGCTGGCGGCGATCGCGGCGATCTAACTCGGAACCCTCGAAGGGTTCCGAACCTCCCGCGCCCGACGCGGCTTCAGCCCGGGTCGGGCGAGCCCCAGATCGGGATGAGCTGCCGCAACGAGCGCACGATCAGATCGGGCGAGCCCCAGGCCTCGGCGTCGTCGATCGGCTCGGCGGTGACCAGTGCGGTACGACAGCCGGCGACGCGCCCCGCGACGATGTCGAAGGTGAAGTCGCCGACGACCAGCGCCTGCGCCGGCGCGACACCCAGCGCGCGGCAAAGATGCAGCACGCCGTCGGGGGCCGGTTTGGGCGGGCCGTCCTCGCGCGTGTAGGCGGCGAGGCGCAGCGGCGCCTGCGACGAGCCCGTCTGCCCGAAGCTGTCAGCGAAGCTGTCCACGAAGCTGTCAGCGAGATCGAACTTGCGCACGAAGCTTTCGACCACCTCGCGGATGTTTCGCGTCAGGATCGCGCACGGCACGTCGCAGGCGCGCAGCCGCGCCAGCAGCTCGAGGCAGCCGTCGGCCAGCGTGGCGCGCGCGATGGCGTCGCGCTCATGTCGCCGCATGATCTCCTCACCGCGCGCGCGCAACGCATCGTCGCCGGCGGCGAGCTGCTCGAGCTGTTCAAGGATCGGCAAGCCGGGCCGAAGGCCGATCTCGTCGCGGATGGCGTCGAAGTCGAGCAGCGGCTCGGTCAACGTGCCGTCCATGTCGAAGATCACCGCGCGCGGAGCTCCGTCGGGCGCGGTGATGGCCATCGGCGCCGGCGCGCTCACTCGCCCGCCTCCGGTGGCCCGCCGGTGCGCGCGATGTCGGCGCTGCGAATCTTGTCGAGGTTCATGCCGCGCGCGCGCTTGGTCATGGTCGCGAACAGCTCGTCGAGCGGCGGCAGCTCGCCCTTGATGAAGCGCAGCGGATTGACGCGCGCGACGACGAAGCTGCGCAGATAGGGGCTGGTGAGCCCGCGCGCCTTGAGCCCGTCGACGACCGCGGTCACGGCGTCGTCGAACGCCAGCACCGTGTCGGCGCGGCGCTCGCGCTCCTCCAGGGCGGTGGCGAGCTTCCCCTTCACCCACCCGTCGACCTTGCGCAGGATCGGGTGGTAGGCGCCGCCCGACAGGCGGCCGCGCTTTTCGTACGCGAAGCCGAGCGTCGCCAGCGCCGGCTCCTCGAACTCCAGCGCGTAGTCTTCTTCACTGCCGCCGAGACCGGCGGCGAGATCGCGGTACATGCGGCGCACCCCGATCGCCTTCTCGCGCAGGTTGTGGGCCTTCTCGATGTTCAGCGCCAGGATCTGATAGGCGACCGCGCGCTCCGGGACCAGCAGCGCGACGATCGTCTTGGCGTCCAGCTCCTTGAGCGCCGTCAGGCGGTGGTAGCCGTTGGGCGTCCAGTAGCGCCCCTGCTCGGTCGGCTCGCGCACCACGATGATCGGATCCAGGTATCGCTTGGTCTTGTCCATCGCCTGGGTCAGGCGGCGCACGTGGGTGTCCGAGATGTCGCGCTGAAACGGCGTCGGCACGATCTGATCCAGCGGCAAGGCCACCAGCAACAACGGATGACCTCCCAGCGGCTCGCGGTAGGCGGCGAGAACGCGGCCGCCGTCGCCCGCGACCGCTTCGGCCAGCGGCGTCAGATCGGCGGGCAGCGGATCGAGCGCGAGCGCGGCCGGGGTGAGGCCGGCCGGCGTGAGCTTGACGCCGCGACGCCGCCGCGGTGTTCCGCTCGGCTTCCTTTTCGCCGGCTTCCGGGGGGCCATGATGTAAGTATAAGGAGAACCGCGTCCGCCCCGTCGAGCTTTTCGACGCCGAGGCGAGACCTCAGGACCCAAGAGCAGGACCAAGGAGACGAAAAGCATGCCGAGGATGGTCAAGTGCGTGAAGCTGGGCAAGGAGCTGCCGGCGATCCCCTACAAGCCTTTCACCAACGAGCTCGGTCAACGCATCTACGACAACGTCTCGATGGAAGCCTGGCGACAGTGGATCGAGCACTCGAAGATGATCGTCAACGAGTACCGGATCGATCTCGCGTCACCCCAGGGGCAAAAGCTGATGCTCGAGCAGGCCGAGAAATACTTCTTCGGCGAAGGGGCGCAGATGCCGCCCGACTACGTCGCGCCGGCGGCCAAGTAGGAAACGCACCCGGTGCGCGCGCCCGGCGACATCGTCCTGATCTCGTGCTACGAGCCGGGCTATCAGCCGATCGCGATCGCGTCGCACGCCGCTTTCCTGAACGCGGCCGGCTACGCGCCGGCGGCGATTGATCTCGCCGTCGAGGAGCTGGCGGGCGTGGGCCTCGAGCGGCTGGCGCGCGCGCGGCTGGTCGCGATCTCGGCGCCGATGCACACCGCGATGGCGCTGGGGCTGCGGGTCGCGCGTCGCGTGCGCGCGATCAACCCCGGCGCGCACATCTGCTTCTTCGGTCTTTACGCCGCGCTCAATCGAACCCTGCTGCTGCGCCGCGCGCCGCAAGAGGGTGAAGGTGGCACGCGACCGCTCGCCGACACCGTGCTTGGCGCCGAGTGCGAGGAGGATCTGGTCGCGCTCGCCGCTGCGCTCGAACAGGACATCTCCGTCGGCGTCGGCGTCGGCGTCCCCATCGGCGTCCTGCCTCCGGCCACCCCCGCGGCGCAACCCGCGCGACGGCTCCATCGCCTGCCGTTCCTCGTGCCCGATCGCAGCCTGTTGCCGCCGCTCGATCGGTACGCGCGCCTGCTGGTCGGCGACGAACGGCGCGTCGCCGGACACGTCGAGGCGACGCGCGGGTGCAAGTACCTGTGCCGCCACTGCCCGATCCCGCCGGTCTATGAGGGGCGCTTCTTCGCCGTCCCGGTCGAGATCGTGCTCGAGGACGCGCGGCGCCAGATCGCCGACGGCGCGCGCCACATCACCTTCGGCGATCCCGATTTCCTCAACAGCGCCAAGCACGCGCTGGCCGTCGCGCGCGGGTTGCGCGCCGCGCACCCCGACATCACCTTCAGCTTCACCGCCAAGGTCGAGCACATCCTGGCCGAGCGCGCGATCTTCCCCGAGCTGGCGGCGCTGGGGTGCCTGTTCGTCGTCTCGGCGGTCGAGTCGCTGTCCGACGGGATCCTCGCGTTGCTCGACAAGGGGCACACGCGCGCCGACGTCGTCGAGGCGCTGGCGATCGTGCGCGGCGCCGGGATCTCGCTGCGCCCCACGTTCGTCGCCTTCACGCCGTTCACCACCATCCACGACTACATCGAGGTCTGCCGCTTCATCCGCACGCAGGATCTCGAGCAGGAGGTCGACCCGATCCAGCTCGCGATCCGTCTGCTGATCCCACCCGGTTCGCTGCTGTTACAGCGGCCCGAGCTGGCGCCTTTCCTCGACGGTCTCGACGAAGAGGCGCTGACCCACCGCTGGCATCATCCCGATCCGCGCATGGACGCCCTCGAGCCCGCGGTCGCGGCGCTGGTGGAAGAGGCGACGCACTCGGGCGAGCCGCCGAGCGCGACGTTCGCGCGCATTCACGCGCTGGCGGCGCGCACCGCCGGCGAGCCAGCCCCTCCACTGAGCCTCAAACGCCGTCGAGCGGCGCCGCCGCGGCTGTCCGAGCCCTGGTTCTGCTGCGCGCAGCCGACGAAGATGCAGCTCGGTAAAGCGCAGGACGGTATCTAGCGAGTTAGTCAGTAGATCGCGATGCCGCCGGTGAGGGCGCCGGCGGTCGACCAGCCGCTGGTGTCGAGGTGCGCGGAGTTGGCGCCGGCGCGGAAGGTGAGCGCGAGGCGCGTCGTGAGCGCCAGCTCGACGAGCGCGCCGCCCCCGACGATCGGACCCGACTCGGTGGTCGCCGAGTCGCCCGAAGCGGCGATGGCGATGCCGCCCTTGGCGAACGCGCCGACGTGCAGGGGACCCAGCGACCAGGGGAACAGCTGCGCCTCGAGCGCGAGCGAGTGCCGCGTGAAGATGCTCGAGCAACAGATGGAGCCGCCGCTCAATCCGATGTCGAGCATGATCCCGGCGGAGCGTGTGAAGAACGCGCCCACCTGGATCTGCGACGCCATGCCGGCGATCCGCTCGAGCCCGAGGTTGAAGTTGCTGCTGCCGAGCTCGACCTTGAACGCGAGGCCAGTCCGATCGAGCGGAGCCCGGCTGCCGAGCCCCAGGCCGTAGTCCTCGTCGTCCTTCACCGTCGCCTCGATGGTCGCAGCGGCGTCCTGCGGTGTGAGCGCGCCCAGCGCGATCGTGGTGATGGCTCCGCGATCGTTCTTGAGATGGATCGATTGCTCGGGCGCGATCTCGGCGTATCCGTCGAAGCGCATGCCCTCGCTGGCGACCAGCGCGACGCCGGCCACGACGGCGACCGCCACCAGAACGACGGCGAGGATCACCATGGCATCGCCGCCGTTGCCACCGCCGCCACCACCGCCACCGAGGTTGATTCCAGGGCCGCCACCACCGCCGCCGGCGTGACCGCCTCCGCTGCCGCCGCCGCTGGGCGGCGAACCGCGCAACCCGCCGCTGGGCGGCGAACCGCGCAACCCGGCCTGAGGCGGCGTCCCGCGGAGGGCGACCTGCGGCGGGCGGCCGCGCCAGGCGTCGCCCGCGGGCCGACCGTGCGCGCGAACGTCGTGGCCCGAAGAACTGTTGCGCAAACCGCTGCCCGAGCCCGAGTCGCCGACGGAGATGTTGACGCGGCCATCTCCGTCGCCGCCGTGGTCGATCCCGACGTCGTCACCGTAAGCGCCGTCGGAGGTGATCGGTTGATCGAAGTCATCCGCCGGCCCAGGCGCAGGCGCCGGTGGCGCGGGCACCTCGTCGGGCGGCGGGGGCGGCGGATGAAATGCGACCTCCTCCGAACGGCGAGACCCGAGCGACTGCACGACATGAACGTGGTGCCCGCGGGTGACGGGCGGCGTCTGGGCCAGACGCGCGAGCTCGTCCTGCGGGATGCGGTACTCGTTCGACAGGCAGCCCGACGCCATCTCGACGAAGAAGGCCAGCGCCACCAGCGCCCCCGCCCGCGCGCTGGGGCGCGTTCGCACGCGCCCCAGCGCCCACCTCCGACCCCAAATCCCACCCGAAGTCCCACCCGATGTCCCACCCGAAGTTCGACCCGAGACCACCCCCCCCGAGGCCAGGTTCATGAGCAGCCATGCAATTCACGTTTGGTGCCAGGTGTGCCCGGAGCGACGGAGCAGCGGCGATCCGCCCGCGCACCGGGGCTGCAGACGACCAGGCGCGCCGCCGGCGATCGGGTGTGGCCGCATCTGAAGGGGCACCTGTGGCGGCAGCGCCACGCCGCAAACGGCCCACGCGACCCCGGCGCCCGATCAGATGACGGCGGCGCTGCCGGAGCTGACCGGCAGACGTGACGCGATGTCGAACGCCAGCCGGGCATGCGCCTGGCGCAGCGCGGCCTCGACGGCGGCGGGGGATTCACCGCGCGCGAAGATGAAGCCGAGATAGCTCGTCCCCTCGGGCAGCGGCACCACCGTCTCGCCGGCGCGGATCGATATCACCACGTCTTCGATCCCCGGCACGGCGCGCGCCCGATCGATCCCGTCGACGCCGCGCAGGATCCCCGCGCGCGGGATCGGAATCATCATGACGCCCGACGCGCCCGGCGCGCGCGCGAGCCCCCGAACGTCCTGCCCCAGCGCCTGCCGGATCACCAGCTCCTCCAGCGACACGTCGCGCACGAAGCGCAACGTGCGCGAACAGAGGCCGCCGATCGGCCGCGCCGCGAGATCGATCACCACCGGCCGCCCCGCGCCCAGCCGCAGCTCTGCGTGCACCGGGCCGCTGCCGAGCCCAACGGCGCGCGCCACCGCGACGACGGCGTCGGCGATCGCCGCCTGCACGTCGTCGGGCAGGCGCGACGGCGTCACGTAGATCGTCTCCTCGAAGAACGGACCGTCCAGCGGATCCGGCTTGTCGAACAGCGCCAGCGTGTGCAGCGCATCGCCGAACAGCAGCCCCTCGAGCGCGACCTCGGGCCCGGGGATGAACGACTCGATCAGGATGAGCCGCGACGCGACCGGATCCATCTCCAGCAGCGCCGGCGCCAGCAGCAACCGCCGCAGCCGTTCGAAGCGCTCGCAGAAGGTCGCCGGATCGTCGGCGCGCATCACCCCGCGGCTGGCCGACAGCAACAGCGGCTTGAGCACACACGGCCACCCGACCTCGGCCCCGACCCGGTCGGCGATCCGCTGCGGCGCTTCGTCGAGCGGCACGGCGAAGAAGCGCGGCATCGCCAGGGACGCCGGGTGCGTCCCCTGCGTGCCCTGGGTCCCCTTCGTCCCCTGGGCCGTGCGCGCTTTCGCGCACAGCTCGCGCAAGCGCAACTTGTTGGCGACGGCGGCCACCGCATCAGGATCACGCCCGTCGAGACCAAGCCGCCGGGCCGCGAGCGCCGCGACCCGCGCCGGCACTTCGCCCCCGACCGGTAGCACGGCGCGCACCGGCGACCCGGGCTCGGCCGCCGCGTTGAGTGCAATGGTCGCCGCGGCCGCCTCGGGATCGTAGAAATCGATCACCCACGAATCGGCTGGCCATTGCCAGCGCCGGTCGAGGATCGGGCAACGGTCGGAGGCCAAGATAATTTCGACATCAACCTCGAAGTCGACGTCGACCCCCAGGTGACGGGCCGCATCGACGAACGCCTCCACGGCATACGCGGTTGTGTGCATGACCAGGACAATCCGTTCCCGACCCACGCCGACGGCATAGCACAGAGACCCACCGACGCAGCGCCGCCCGCTGTATACTGATACGGCATCATGGCTGACGACCGATCCGCCAAGACCGTCACCGGCCTGCCTGCGCCCCCGCCCGGGATGGGGCGACCGCCGCGCTCTCCGATGGCGGTGCAGGTCCGCTGCCGCTTCCCGAGCTTCATCGATTTCGTCGAGACCCAGTCGGTGAACGTCAGCCGCGAGGGGATGTATCTGCGCTGTGACACGCCGCCCCCGGTCGGCTCCAAGATCGAGTTCGACGTCAGCCTGGACGACGGCTACGTCATCCTCAAGGGCAGCGGGATCGTCGTGCGCGTCGTGACGACCGGCGACAAGGGGCTGGGGCTGCGCTTCCTCGATCTCGACGACAAGAGCCGCAAGCTGATCAACCGGATCGTCGAGGTCAACGTCGATGAGGGGAAGATCCCGACGCTGCCGCTCGACTTCACGCGCCCGGTGGGGGCGCCGGTGGACAGGGCGTCGCCGTTGCCTTCGCATTCGACTTCGCCTGCGCCGCCCGCGGCCGCGGCAACGCTGCCGCCGCCTGGTCCGATCTCGTCGTCGACGCCGGCGTCTCCGTCGCTGCCGGCGCCGCCCAGCGTGCCGCGCGCGACCGCCCCCGCCGCGATGCCCAGCGTGCCGCGTCCGACGGCGCGCAGCGGCGTGCCGGCCGCGCCGATGCCAGCCGTGGTGACCAAACCGATCCAGATCGGCGACGGCAAGCTGCGCGTCGTGCTGTCGGCCGCCACCGCGAACTTTTTCTCGTACAACCCGTTGCTGAACATCCGCATGGGCGGGTTCTTCATCCCGGTCGAAGAGGAGGTGCCGCTGGGAACCACCTACAAGGTCGAGATCGTCGACGCGCAGAACCAGACGCTGATCGTAGGAAAAGGAAAGGTCGTTGCCCGGCAAGAGCTGCGCATCGGCATCCGGCTGGCCGACGTCGACAAAGAGGCGCTCGGCCGACTGCAGGCGCTGGTCACCAAACTCTCCTCGGCGAAGTAAGCGGCGCGGTAACGGCGGGGAAAGCGGTTGGCGGCGATGCTGGCGGAGGCACCCGCGCGCGCGATCCGGGTCGGCGGCGTCAACGTCGCGCCGGGTGAAGCGCGCACGCTCTTGATCGCGCTTGCGGCGCGCGCGAGCGCTGAAAAAACCGCGGCGGTTTCGGTGCCGGTCTGGGCCGCCGTCGGGCCCAAGCCGGGACCGCGCGTCAGCGTCGTCGCCGCCCTGCATGGCTTCGAAGCGACCGCCGCGCGCGCCGCCAGCGAGCTGATCCGCAGCATCGATCCCGCGGGGATGTCGGGCAGCCTGCTCATCGTGCCGGTCCTGCGCGCCGGGGGCAGCTTCGCGCCGGGAGAGCGCCCGGCGCCGACCTGGACTTTTCCCGGCGACGCCGGCGGAACCCGCGCCGAGCGCGACGCCTTCGCGCTGTTCGCGGAGGTGACCGTCGGTTCAGCAGCGCTGATCCTGCTCACCGCGCCGCCGCTCGGGCGGCGCGCGATCTGGTCGGTGCGCGCGTCGATGGACAACCCGCGCACCCGGCGGCTCGCGCTCGAGAGCGGCGCCACCGTCGCCCTGTCCACGCGCGGGCGAGCGGGCTCGCTGCGCGCGGCGGCCACCGATGCCGGCGTGAGCGCGCTCGAGATCCGCGTCGGCGGCGGCGCGGGCCGCGAATCAACCGACGTCGGGCATCTGGTGGCGGCGGTGAGGGCGATCTTGAACGCGATCGGCGTGCTTCCGCTGGATGGCCCAGGCAAGACCCAGCCAAAGAACGAAGCCAAGTCCCAGCCCAAGAACGAAGACAAGACCGACAGCAAGAGGGAAGCGAAGTCAGACCCGAGGAGCGATGCCAGCGGCGAGATGAAGGTCGGCGCGAAGATCGAGGTGAAGCCGGCGCCGCGCACCACCGCCTCGGGCCCGCTCTTGATCCGGCGCACCTCGACGATCCGCACCCCGGTCGGTGGGTTGGTCGAACCGCTGGTCGCCGCCGGAGCGCTGGCGCAGCGGGGTGCGGTCCTGGCGCGGGTCGTCCCGCCCCTGGGCGGCCGACCGATCGACATCAAGGCGCGCCGTGACGGCCTGGTCCTGGAGTCGCCGCTCCGGCTGACCGCGCGCGCGCGCACCCGGCTGTTCACCGTCGGCGATGTCGCGCGCGCCGACGTCGCGCGGGCGCGGGCGGCGTTGCCCCCCTCGCGCAAGGGGGACCGGTCGCGCGAGCGCCTGGGCGAACGGTCGGCCCACGACACCAAGGTGCGCGCCGGCTGGGTCGAGCACATCGCGCTGCCGAACCTCGGCATCGCGCGCCTCAAGGCGAAGATCGACACCGGCGCGCGCACGTCGGCCCTTCACGTCGCGCGCATGAAGACCGTCGACACGGCGGGCGGACCGGGGCGGCGGCCGATCCTGGAGATCACCGTGCCGGGCGGCCCGCGCGGGGCGCGGCCCACCAAGGTTCGGGCCGCCGTGCGCGAATACGTGGTGGTTCGCGACACCTCGGGGCGGATGGAGCGACGGCCCGTGATCGAGACCGCGCTGCAGATCGGCCCATTCAAGAAGCGGATCCTGGTCACGCTCACCAACCGTGGCGACATGCTGTTCCCGATGCTGATCGGCCGGACTGCGCTGGGACCGGGCATCGTCGTCGATCCGTCGCGTCGCTATCTCTTGTCAATAAGTTGACATCGGGCCGCGACAACGAAATCCTTCTAGCGTGCGGACCCGTCGACGAAGCACTGGCTCCAAGCGCACACGCGCGGTGCCGGCAGAGTCGCGCGTGGTGGCCCGCCGCGCCGCCGGTGCTGGCCTGCAGCGCTCGGTCGACCTGGCGGCCGCGCTGCGATCCAGCCGCGAAGCCCTGGTCGACATCGAGGGGCAGCTGGACGCGCTGCTGGCGGCGCTCCGCGATCCGGCCGCGCCCCTCGACGCGCGCGCGCCGGACCGCTTGCGCGGCGCGACGCGCGACGCCGGGACAGCGCTGGCGACGCTCGGGACAGCGCGCGCAGGTTCTTGAGCCGTTCGAGCGTCAGGTCGGAACCCTCGAAGGGTTCCGAACCTCCCGCGACGAGGACGCCGGAACGGCGGGGTGGGGAGGGTGGGGGGTCCGTGCCGAAGTCCCCGGAGGGGATGGGCTTCGATGGCAGAGCCATCTACGCCCTACGCGCTAGAATGATCGGCGTGCAGACGCCAACGCCGCCCGGCCTGCGTGAGCCGCTGGTCACCGTCGCGGCCGCGACGGCGCTCGCGGCGGTGCTGGCGTTGGGCGGCCAATGGATCCCCTTGCTCGGCCGCCACCTGCACGCGGCGATCGCGGCCATCTTCCTTTACGCGCCGTCGCTGGCCGCGCGACTTTCCGGGCGGCCCTTCGACTACCGCGACGCCGGCCTGCGCCTTGACCCCTGGCCGCTGAACCTGCGCGTGTTCGCGGTCGCCATCGGCGTGACGTTTCCGCTGTTCGCGGTCGGCTTCTTTGTTTTTTACGGCGCCGTCTGCGGCCCCCACGGCGGCCCGTTCACGGCGATGTTCAGCGCGCTCTGTCCGCTGTGGCGCGGGCTGCACGGCGGGTCGCTGCGCCTACCACCCGAGTTCCTGACATCGGCCCTGAACCAGCTGGTCGTGGTCGCGATCCCCGAGGAGCTCTTTTTTCGCGGCTACCTCATGGGGCGGCTCGAGGAGCGATGGCCGCCGGCGCGGCGGCTGTTCGGCGCGCCGATCGGGCGCGCGCTCGTCGTGTCGAGTCTGCTGTTCGCGCTCGGCCACGTGATCGTCGTCCCCAACCCCCAGCGGCTGGCGGTCTTTTTTCCCGCGCTGGTCTTCGGCTGGATGCGCGCGCGCACCGGCTCGATCCTTCCGGGCGCCGCCTTCCACGCCCTGTGCAACCTGTTCGCTGACGTGCTGCACACCAGCTATTTTTGAAGCGCGGCGCGCCTGACGTGCCTGACGTCAGCCGGTCGGAACGCCGGCCTTCGCGGCCAGCGCGGCGTAGCTCTTGCCAGGCTCGGCTTGGGTCGCGACCGGCAGTCCCTCATCGGCCCAGCCGGCGCAGCTCACCCGCCCCATCGCGTCGCGCTCGCCGCCGAATCCGCCCCGCATATCGACCAGCTCGGCGAAGCCGGACGCGGCCAGCAGCCCGGCCGCCTGCAGCGAACGACCGCCGCTCTTGCAGCCGATCACCAGCTTGGTCTCCTTCGGGAAGGTCGCCTCGACGACCTGCTTGAAGGCCGGGTTCGGGACCATCCGCCCCCCCTGGAAATGCAGCAGGGGAATGTTGGTCGCGCCTACCGGGTGCCCCTGATCGAACTCGGGGATCGAACGCACGTCGAGATAGCTCCACCCCTCCTTGAGGAGGGTCGCCGCCTCTGCCGGTACCACACGTTTCGACATGCCGGGCTTCTTAGCACACAAGCTTGTCCCGCCCCACCGCGGTTGGAGTATCATCTGCGTCATGGCTTCGCCCCACTTGAGGGTCGTGGCAGCGGTCATTTCGCGCGACGATCGCTACCTCATCACGCAACGCCGTCCGACGGCGGTGTTGCCTGGTCTGTGGGAATTCCCTGGCGGACGCGTCGAGGAGGGCGAGAGCGACGAGGTCGCGCTCAAGCGCGAAGTGCGCGAGCGGGTCGCGGTCGAGATCGAGGTGCAGGGTTGCATCGGCCGCCGCACCCACGATTACGACGGCTACTCGGTCGATCTCGCGCTCTACCAGGCGACCATCCCCGGGAACAAGGAACCCGAAGCGGGGCGCGTCGCCGACTGCCGCTGGGTCGCCTCGAACGAGTTCGAGAACTACCGCTTTCCGGCCGCCGACCAGGCGACCATGGACCTGCTGCTCGGCATTCGGCGCGGGTGAGCCCGCCGCGCAAGAAAGGGCGCGAGGCCGGGACCAAACCTGGGGCGACGACCCGGGCCAAGGCCGGGGCGAAGACTGGGGCGACGACCGGGGCCAAGGCGACCAACGGCGTTCCGTCGCTGACATCGATGCATCCCGCGGCGGCGCGCTGGATCGGCGCGCTCATCCGCATGACCTCGCCGCATCCGGCGATGACGCAGATCTTGAATGTCGTCGAGAGCCTTCAAGATCGCCCGTATCGCACCAACGGCCTGCTGCTTGGCGAGCCGGGAACCGGCAAGGAAGGGCTCGCGCGCGCGCTGCACCACCTGATGGCGCCAGGGACACCGCTGGTGCGCCTAGATCTCGTCGGATACAGCGACGACGAAGCGCTGGCCGTGCTGTACGGCGCCGGCGACGGAAAGACCGCGCATGCGGGCGTCGCGGCGGCGGCCGACGGCGGCATGCTGCTCATCGAAGAGGTGGCCGGCCTGAGCCCGCGCCTGCAAACGGCGCTGTTGCGACTGCTGAAGGCGGGCGTGGCCGAGCGCCCGGGCTCCGGCTCGCCCACCGAGGCGGGTGCGCGCCAGCCGGGTGAACGCCAGGCGGGTGCACGCCCTCCGCCGCCCCAGCGCCTGCAGCTCAACGCCATCGCGATGTCCGATCGGGATCTCGCCGCGGAGGTCGCGGCGGGGCGCTTCCGGCACGATCTCTACTTCGCGCTCGCGCGCATCGTCCTCGAGCTGCCCCCGCTGCGCGAGCGGATGCAGGATCTGGGACCCGCGGCGGTCTGGATCGGAAATCGGATCCTGCGCAGCGCCGGGCGCGACCTCGAGCTCATGACGTCGGACGAGAGAGCGCGCGCGTCGGCGCACGAGCGGGCGTCGGCGATCGAGCTGCAGCCGAGCGCCATCGCCGCGCTCGCGCGGCACGCCTGGCCGGGAAACTTCCGCGAGCTCGAGGCGGTGCTCGAGCGGGCGTTGATGCTGTACCGCCGAGGTGCGTCGATCGGCGCGGCCGAGATCGAGGCAGGCCTGGGAAGCCTTGGTAGCGCGTAGGGCGAAGGCGGCTTTGCCGCCGCAGCCCATCGCGGGAGGTTCGGAACCCTTTGAGGGTTCCGAGTTAGATCGACACTGAGCGTCGTCAGCTGGCCATTTGCAGCAGCTTGGAGAGCTTGGTCGCCAGGTTGGCGTCGCCGGTCACCTTGAGCTTGCCGGTGAAGAACAGCTGCATCGCGGCCTGCATGCCGCCGTCGATCATCGATCGGAAATCGCCGTCGCTGGCCTCGATGGTGCACTGAGGCGTCCCCTGCGTCCCCGGCAGACAGGTCGGCGGAGACGACAGCAGATCGACGGTCCAGGTGCCGCCGTCGTCGCCGCTGATCTTGAAGAGATAAATCGCCGCGACGTCCTTCGCCTTCTCGGGACTCGTCTTCAGCACCCCGGGCACCTTCTGATCGAAGAACGTTTTCACGGACGTAGCCATTGCGCGACCTCCGCCGAACATGATCGATGCGCCGCGCTGCCCCTGTCAACAAGTGCTTGGCGGCTCGACATCTGGATCTCAGGTACTCCTTGAGGTTCGATCGGCGTCGCGCGCCGCGCCCCGACCGACTTTCGGTGCCCGCGCGGCGGCGGCTTTTTTTGTCGGGGTGGTCGCGCGTTTGGCCCGCGCGGCCACCGCGCGGCCGCTCTTGTCGTTGTTGGGCGCGGCCGGCGCGCCGGCCGGGTCGGCGCGCAGGTGCGTGAAGGGGGCGATATCGGCGCCGGCCGCGATCACCGCGCCAACCGCCACGCTATAGGGCGACACGCGCGCGCCCGCGCCCACCACCGTGTCGATCAGCACCACGCCGTCGTCGATGTGGGCGCCGCGGCCGACGCGCGTCGTGCCGCGCAGCGAGACGCCGTGCCCCAGCTCGACGTCAACGCCCAGCTCGACCCCGGGCTCGATCACCGTCGACCCGGCGTCGCGGAACGTCACGTGGCGCATCCAACCGCCGTTGATACGCGCGCGCATGATCGCCTCCGATTCGGCCAGCTGCCGGCGATCGTTGATGCCGGCGACGTCGCGAAAGTCAGCGTCGACCTCGCTGACGCCGATGCTGCGCGCCGGCGCGCGCCACGATGTCGGTCAGGTAGTACTCGCCCTGGGCGTTGCGCGCGCTCAGGCCCGCGGTCGCCGTGCGCAGGAAGTCGGCCGGCGCGGCGTAGATGCCGGCGTTGATCTCGCCGATGGCCAGCTCTTCGGCCGACGCGTCCTTCTGCTCGACGACACCGATGATGTGGCCGCGCTGGTCGCGCAGGATGCGGCCGTAGCCGGTCGGGATCGGGCGGGCTGGTCGTCACCAGCGCCAGGCATCCGTAGCGGCGCGCCGTGCCGACCAGCGCCCGCACCGTCTCGCGGCGAAGCAGCGGAACGTCGCCGTAAAGGATGATGACGATGCCGGCGAAGCGCCGGAGCGCCGGCATGGCCAGGCGCACGGCGTGACCGGTGCCGCGCTGCTCGGCCTGCTCGACGGTGCGGATCGTGCCGTCGCCGAACGCCGCCACCAGCGACGCCTCGACCGCTTCGCGCTGGTGACCGAGGACGGCGACGATCGGCTCGGCGCCCAGCTCGCGCGCCAAGTGCACGGGATAGCTGACCAGGGGGCGCCCCAGCAGCCGGTGCAGAACCTTCACGTGCGCCGAGCGCATGCGGGTCCCCTTGCCGGCGGCCAGGATGATGCAGGCCACCTCCCCGGCTGCCGTTCGATCGATTGGGTGCGCTCATCGCGTCAGACGCTAAATAGTCCCCGCGCCGCCCGATGTCCATAACTCGTCCCGACCCCGGCCTCTTCGACGGCGCGAAACCCCCCGTCCTGAGCTAGTATGCGGCCTCGACCCCATGGGTGGTTACATCCTGATCGTCGAGAGTGACCCGGTCCTGCAACGTCGCATCGGGGACACCCTGCGCGAGGCGAACTACGAGCTCGCCTCTGAAGCCGAGGGGGTGTGGGCGCGGCGCAGCGTCGCGGTCCGCACGCCCGACGCGATCGTCGTCGATACCATGCTCTCCGACGGAGACGGCTTCCGCCTCGCGGAGGATCTGCGACGCGAGGAGGAGACGCGCGACACGCCGATCTTCTTCGTGGCCAGCCGATTTCGCGGCGCGAGCCACCGATCCGAGGCGCGGCGGCGCTTCGCGCCCGCCGAGTACCTGCCGGTCCCGATCGACGTCAACAGCTTGCTGGCTCTGATGCTGCAGACCGTGCCGCCGGGGGAGGCCGCGCCATCGGCACCGGGGGCGACACCGCCGCCGCAGGTGGCGGCGACACCGCCCCCGCAAGCGGCGGCGACGGCGACGGCGGAGCCGGCCCCGCGCAACGGCATCCCGGGCGAGATCCACACCGCGCCGACGCAGCCGAACCCCCACCCGCGGACGGGCGCCACGCCCCCGCCGGTGGCCTCCCGCCGGCTGGATGAATCGCTGCGCGATCCGGTGCAGCAGCGCGAGCGCCTCGACGTCGAGCGGACCGCCAAGTCGCTGGTCGCCGAGAAGACCGAGCTGCACCGACAACCTCAAGAACATCCCCTTCGCGCGCCTGCTGCAGCGCCTTTACTCGCGCCGCGCCACGGGATCGCTGCTGCTGCTGCGCGGGGGCACCAAGAAGATCGTCTCATTCGTCGACGGATACCCGGTGGCGGTGCGGTCGAACCTGCTCAGCGAATGCCTGGGGCAGATCCTGCTCGGGCAAAAGATGATCTCCAGCCAGACGCTGGCCGAATCGGTCAAGCGGATGCAGAAGGAGAAGCGACGCCAGGGGGAGATGCTGGTCGAGATGGGCGCGCTGTCCCCCTACAACCTGTCGCGCGCGCTGGTCGAGCAGGCCGAGGCCAAGCTGTTCGAGATCTTCACCTGGCGCGACGGACAGTTCATGTTCAAGCAGGGCGACGGCGCGCCCAAGGAGGCGATGCGCCTGGCGCGCTCGCCGGCGGCACTGATCCTCGAGGGGATCCGGCGCCACTACGATTCCGCGCGGCAGGTCGCGGTGCTCGACGGGTTCGCGGGGCGTTTCGTCGGGCTCAACTCCGATCCGATGCTGCGCATGCAAGAGATGACCTCGGACGCGACGGAGATGGCGTTCGTCCGCGGCATCACCGGCGACGAGCGCATCGAAGATCTGCTGAGCCGCGCCGAGATTCCGCGCGACAAGGCGGCCCTGCTGCTGGTCGCGCTGTCGGAGGCTGGGATGATCATGCCCGCCACCGAGCCGGCCGCCTGGGCGGCGGCTGACGCGGCCGACCGCGCGGCGCCGCTCGACGTCAAGCGACACGACCTGCGCGGCGGCGGCCCGACCGACGCGGACGTCGATCTCAGGATCGAGGAGCTGCTCGGCGATCTCGATGACGATCCGGCCATCGCTTCGATCGAAACCGCGCCCGACGCGACGGCGGCGGCCGGCCCGATTGGGCGGGAAGATCGGCGGGAAGATCGGCGCTGAGATCGGCCCGACGATGGGCGCAACGCCGCTCGGTTCCGGGCCGCTGTCGATGGTCGCGCAGACCGTGCGCACCCAGGACTACTTCTGGGCGCTGGGGGTCGAGCGCGGCGCCACCACCGAGGAGATCGATCGCGCGTACGAGGCGCTGGCGCGCACGTTTCACGCCGACGTCTACCGCCAGCAGCCCCGACGAGGATCGGAAGATGGCGCAGGAGATCTTCGATCGCCTCTCCGAGGCCCACCGCGTGCTGCGCGATCCGGCGCAGCGCCGGGGCTACGCCGAGGGCGAGGGTGACGCCGGCGCCGCGGCCGGCGGGTTCGCGGCGCGCGCAAACGACGCCGACATCCCCACCCCGTCCCGGGCGACGGGCGGCACCACCGCGGGGAACGCCGCCGCGGTGGCGCTCTACGAAAGCGGCATGGAGCACCTCAGGGCGCGGCGCCACCACGAGGCGGTCGAGGCCTTCCGTCAGGCCGCGCGCCTGGTCCCCGGCGAGGCCGATTTCCGCGCGGCGCTCGGCTGGTCGCTGTTTCGCGAGGCGCCGGCCGACGCGCGCGCCGGCCGGGCGGCGCTGGCCGAGCTCCGGCGCGCGATTCGGATCGACGGTCAGAACCTGGGCGCGCTGCACTATCTGGCGAACTACTACGCCGAGACCGGCCAGCCCGATCTGGCCGTCGACGAGCTCGTGAAAATCCTGCAGATCGATCCCGACTCCGTCGAGGCGGCCGACCAGCTCCGCCGGTTGCAGGAACGCTGACCGGAACCGCCGCGCAGGGACGGCACCGCGAGGCGGCGGGCGCGGAGAGATTTTCCGAAACGGTTGTTTTTCTGAGGCGGCGGCGTGCCAGCGCCACTGACATTGCTGTCGCGTTCGACGCGGTTCTGCGTGACCCGAGGAGGGCAAGGCCGCGACAAGACTTGGGGCGCGGGGGGCACGCCGATTGCTCCGCTCGCGACCGATGCGCTACAAGACCCCCACCGAGAACTGGGTGCCGCGCGAGCTGGCGCCGCCGTTCGATCGCCACCGCTACCCGCCCGCGCTGCTGGCCCGCGCCTCCGCCGCCTGGCGTGGGTTGTGCGAAGACGAGCGCGATTCGGTCATCGCCGCCACGCTGGTGACGACCGACCTGGCGCGCCTCGGGGCGCCGCCGGCGATTCTGGGCCTGGCGGCACGGGTGATCGAGGACGAGGTTCGCCACGTCGAGGTTTGCCTGCGGGTGGTGGATGCGATCGGCGCGGATAGCGCGTCGACGCCCGCCGAAGGCTCGCGCATCGCGCTCGGCGCCGACCGCGACGACGATGACGACAATGACGACCGCCACGGTCCGACCGGCCGGATCGAGGCGCGTCTCGCCCGGGCGCTGATCGCACGCTTCGCCGTCGGGCAGTCGCTGTCGGCGGCCTGCTTTGCCACCGCCCGCGCCACCGCGCGCGAGCCGCTGATCGCCTGGGCCTATACCGAGCTGCTGCGCGACGAGGCCCGCCACGGCGCCTTCGGCGCGCGCGCCGGCGAATGGGTGATCCGCCACTGGTCGAAGGCCCGGCGCCAGACGCTGTGGGCTGAGTGCCTGCGCGAGATGCAATCGTTCGAACGCCGGGTCGGCGGTCCGGTGTTGACGGCCAACCAGGTCGTTTCGCGCGGAAAGACCGCCGCCGCCGCGCTGGGCCTGCTGACCCCCGAAGCGTCGTGCGGCGCGGTGATCGCGTCGATCCCCAGATGGGTGCTGCCGCACCTGGCAAGACTGGGCGTCGTCCCCCCATCGCCAGAAGCGCCCGTGCTGCTGCAGTAATTGCGGGGGCGGATGGGCCCGCGGGAGGGCCTAGCCCTCCCGCGAGCGCGAAGCGCTAGTCGTAGTATTCCGCGCCGAGGTGGGTAATCAGCTCTTCGCCGCGCAGGTAGCGCAGCGTGTTCTTGAGCTTCATGAGCTGGATGAAGAGGTCGTGCTCGGGGTAGAGGCCGGGCGGGGTCATGGGGCTCTTCCAGTAGAACGAGAGCCACTCCTGGATGCCGCTCAGGTTGCAGCGCTGGGCCAGGTCCAGGAACAGCGCGAGGTCGAGGACGATCGGCGCCGCCAAGATCGAGTCCCGGCAGAGGAAGTCGATCTTGATCTGCATCTGGTAGCCCATCCACCCGAAGATGTCGATGTTGTCCCAGCCCTCTTTGTTGTCGCCGCGCGGGGGGTAATAGTTGATGCGGACGACGTGATGCATGTTCCCGTAGAGGTCAGGGTAGAGGTGGGGCTGCAGGATGTGCTCGAGCACGCCCAGCTTGGAGACCTCCTTGGACTTGAACGACTCGGGATCGTCGAGCACCTCGCCGTCGCGGTTGCCGAGGATGTTGGTCGAGTACCAGCCATCGAGACCGAGCAGCCGCGCCTTGAAGGCCGGCGCGAGCACGGTCTTCATCATGGTCTGGCCGGTCTTGAAGTCCTTGCCGGTGATCGGGACGTTGTTCTTCTTCGCCAGCTCCATCAGCGCGGGCGTGTCGAGCGTCAGGTTGGGAGCGCCGTTGGCGTAGGGGACGCCGCACTTGAGCGCGGCGTAGGCGTAGATCTGCGAGGGGGCGATCTCGGGATCGCTCTCGGCCAGACCCTTCTCGAAAGCCGCCAGGGACGCGTGCACGGCGCTCGCGCTGCGATAGACCTCGGTCGAGCCGCACCAGATCATCACCAGGCGGTCGCAGTTGTTCTGCTTCTTGAAGGTCTTGATGTCGTCGATGACCTGCTCGGCGAGGTCGGCCTTGCTGCGCCCCTTCTTGGCGTGGGTCGCTGTCAGCTTCTTGACATATTCCTGCGCGAACACCGAGGTCATCGGCTTGATGCCGCTCAGGAACTCCTTGAGCTCGCCGAGGTGCTCCTTCGAGAGCACGCCAGCCTCGGTCGCCGCCTCGAAGGCGTTGTCGGGGAAGAGATCCCAGCCACCGAAGACCAGGTCCTGAAGCTTGGCGAGCGGAACGAAGTCGGAGATCGCGGGCGATCTATTGTCGGTACGTTTGCCGAGGCGAATGGTGCCCATCTGGGTCAGCGAACCGATGGGCTTGGAGATGCCGCGGCGAATCGCTTCGACCCCGGCCATGAACGTCGTGGCAACGGCGCCCATGCCGGGAAGCAAGATGCCGAGCTTCCCGGTTGCGGGGCGAATGTCTGTCTTTCCGGACTGCGTGAGTGGCATGGAGGCTCCTTCTCTAAACGTAAGAAAGACGGTGTGCAACCCGCATACCGCTCGAGCTCGGCCCGTAAGTCCCGGTTTTTTCAGTAACGGGGTGTTTAAATTGTGGTAGAAAACGCACCCTCTTCAACACCACACGCCCGCTGAGGGGATCGTGCGTGCCCGGTGACTCACGTCATCCGGGTTGCGATCTCCGCTGAAGCGGGCGGCGGCAACAACGCAAAAAGGACCACCATGGAAACCGCAGGAACTGAGTCGTCAGAGGGTACCGAGCAAGCTCAACCGTCCCCCGACGCCCCGATCACCATCCGCGAGATGATGGAAGCCGGCGTGCACTTCGGTCACCAGACCAAGCGCTGGAACCCCAAGATGAAGACGTTCATCTTCGGCGCGCGCAACGGCATTCACATCATCGATCTGCAGCAGAGCGTGCGCGCCTTCAAGCGCGCGTTCAACTTCCTGGTCTCGACGGTGGCCAGCGGCCGCTCGGTGCTGTTCGTCGGCACCAAGAAGCAGGCGCAAGAGGTCATCCGCGAGGAGGCCGCGAAGAGCAACCAGTTCTTCGTCACCAACCGCTGGCTCGGCGGCACGCTCACCAACTTCCACACCGTCAAGGGCTCGATCGATCGCTTGCATGCGATCGAGAAGATGTCGACCGACGGCACGTTCGAGCGCATGACCAAGAAAGAGGTCCTCGGCATCACGCGCGAGCGCGAGAAGCTGGAGAAGGCGCTGGGCGGCATCAAGAGCATGACCGAGCTGCCGGGCGCGGTCTTCATCGTCGACGTCGTCAAGGAGCACATCGCGGTCACCGAGGCGCGCAAGCTGGAGATCCCGATCGTCGCGGTGGTCGACACCAACTGCGATCCCGATCTCATCGACTACCCGATCCCGGGCAATGACGACGCGATCCGGTCGCTCAAGCTGTTCGCCGGCAAGGTCGCCGAGGCCTGTGTCCTCGGCCAGAAGGTCGGCCGCGAGCGCGCCACCCAGCAGCGCGCCAGCCGCGCCGAGGGCGGCAGTGACGAGACGCAGACCATCCGCGTCTCCTCGGGTGGCGAAGGCCCCCGCGTCGAGGTCATGTCGCGCCGGCGCACCGATCTGCCGGTGCCCGAGGCGGCGGCGACGCCCGAAGAGGGAAATAATTAGCGCCAGCGCTCGCTGACGCTCGCTCGCGGAAGGGGGCTGCTGCCCCCTCCCGCGGACCCTCCCCAGCGCTTCTCGCAAGGGGAGCCGGCCCGGCACAGCCGGGCCTCCTGAACTGAAATAGTGGCGCCGTCGATCGGAGCGGCGCCTTGGAACATCTGGAGACTGGCATCAACGATTCGGGGAATGAACATGGCAGACATCAGCGCGCAGATGATCAAGGACCTCCGCGAGCGCACCGGCGCGGGGATGGCGGATTGCAAGAAGGCGCTCACCGAGTGCGCCGCCGACATGGAGAAGGCGATCGACTACCTTCGCAAGAAGGGGATCGCGTCGGCCGCCAAGAAGGCGACCCGCGTCGCGTCCGAGGGGACGGTCGCCAGCTACCTGCACGGCAGCCGCATCGGCGTCATGGTCGAAGTGAACTGCGAGACCGACTTCGTGGCGCGCAACCCCGACTTCGTCGCGTTCGCGCGCGAGATCGCCATGCAGGTGGCGGCCATGAACCCGCTGTACGTGTCGCAGGAGGAGATCCCGCCGGCCGTCGTGGAGCGCGAGAAGGCGGTCCGCATGGAGCAGGCGAAGCAGTCGGGCAAGCCCGAGGCGGTGATCCCGAAGATCATCGAGGGGCAGCTCGCGAAGTGGTCGAAGGAGATCTGTCTGCTCGACCAGACCTGGGTCAAGGATCCGGAGGGGAAGAAGGACATCCGGGCCCTGCTGACCGATCTCGTCGCCAAGACCGGTGAGAATGTGCGCATCCGTCGCTTCACCCGCTTCGAGGTCGGCGAGGGCCTCGAGAAGCGCTCCGACGACTTCGTGTCGGAGGTGAAGAAACAGGCTGGCCAGGCGTGATCGAGAAGACGCGGGAGCGGAAGACCGGCACGGCGGCCGGCAAGACGACGGGCACGAAGACCGGCAAGACGGCCGGCAAGACGGCCGAAGACCGCCGCAAGAAGCGGCCCAGGGTCGAGACCGTCGGAGGGGAGTCTCCTGCGTCAAACGGCGCGCAGGGCCTCTCCCCCGATCTGGACGACCCGCCGCGGCCTCCGCTCGCGCCCGGCGTGAAGTATCGGCGCATCCTGCTCAAGCTGTCGGGCGAGGCGTTGATGGGTCCCGGCAACTACGGGATCGACGCGACGACGCTGGCGCAGATCGCCGACGAGCTGATCGACGTCCACAGCCTGGGCGTCGAGATCGCCCTGGTTCTCGGCGGCGGCAACATCTTCCGCGGCATCGCCGCCAGCTCGCGCGGCATGGACCGCGCGCACGCCGACTACATGGGGATGCTGGCGACGGTGATCAACTCGCTGGCGCTGCAGGACGGCGCTGGAGTCGCGCGGCTCGCGCACGCGCGTGCTGTCGGCGATCGAGATGGAACGGCTGGCCGAGCCCTACATCCGCCGCCGCGCCATCCGCCACCTCGAGAAGGGGCGGCTGGTGATCTTCGCCGCCGGCACCGGCAACCCGTTCTTCACCACCGACACGGCGGCGTCGCTGCGCGCGATGGAGATCGGCGCCGAGATCGTGATGAAGGCGACGCGCGTCGACGGCGTCTACGACAAGGATCCGCACAAGCACAAGGACGCGCGCATGTTCCGGCGGCTGTCGTACCTCGATGTCCTCAACCGCAACCTCGCGGTGATGGACTCGACGGCGATCTCGCTCTGCCGCGACAACAACCTGCCGATCCTGGTGTTCAACATGACCCGCCCGGGGAACATCCGGCGCGTGATCCTGGGCGAGCCGCTCGGCACGATGGTGCTCGAGGAGCGCCGCAAGCCGCGCGGCGAGGCAGCCCCAAAAGCATGAAACCAGGGGGCAGGAGGGACGCGGGGGGCAGCCCAAAGAGGACGATGCGAGGGGGATGATCGCCCGGCAATTCGAACCGCGCGCGGAAGGTGCTATCCTGCCGCGCCAGTGACAGGAGACGCTTCAGCATGGTGAACGACGTCGTCAAGAGTCTGCAGGGAGATCTCGACAAAGGTATCGAGGCCTTCAAGCGTGAGCTGGCCAAGGTCCGTACGGGACGCGCCAACCTGGCGATCCTCGACGGGGTGCGCGTCGACTATTACGGCACGCCGACGCCCCTCAATCAGGTCGCCTCCCTGAATGTCGCCGATGCGCGGCTCATCACGGTCAAACCGTGGGAACGCTCGCTGATCCCGGAGATCGAGAAGTCGATCCGCGCCGGGCAGCTGGGGCTGAACCCGCAATCGGACGGCGAGATGGTGCGCTTGCCGATGCCGGCGCTGACGCAAGAGCGGCGGCAAGAGCTGGTCAAGGTGGTGAAGAAGATGGCGGAGGACGCGCGGGTCGCGCTGCGTTCCGCGCGTCGCGACGCCAACGAGATGCTCAAGGAGCTGCTCAAGGACGGCAACATCACCGAGGACGACGAGCGCCGCGGGTTGAAGACCGTCCAGGAGACGACCGACAAGTCGGTCACCAAGGTCGACGATATCGTCGCCAAAAAAGAAGCCGAAATCCTCGAGGTGTGACCCGCGGGTGGGCTGGGGCCTCCCGCGAAAGCACCCTCATTCACGTTGCCTGCCTGGAGTCCACGAACAATGGCATTGGTTTTCCGCGAAGCGCACGCTGCCTCCGACAAGAAGAAGCTCAACGAGGAGTACTTCATCCTCGAGAACACCGGCGGCGTCGCCGTCAGCACGGGAGGGCTTCAGGTCATCTCGCAGCGCAAGGGCAAGCGCGGCTCGATGCTGGGGGTGATCGATCCCGGCTTCATGTTGCAGCCGGGCGAGAAGATCATCGTGGTCAGCGGCTTCCCCGGCAAGAAGTCGAACGGCGAGCCGCCGGCGCGCGAGGGGCTGCGGGTCTATCACCTGCTGCAGCGTGAAGGGCTTCTGCAGGGAACCGGGACGACGATCCGGCTCACGCTCAATCAGATGGAGATCGCGCGCCTCGAGTACGACGCCAGCACGCCGGATGGCCTGGCCACCGCCGCCGCCGCCGCCGCGGACTGAACGTCAGTCACGCACGCAGCTCGAGGATCGCATCGCCGTCGGCAGCGACGACCTCGCCGATGATCGCCGCGTGGACGACACCGCGGGCACGCAGCCCCTCGGCGAAGCGCTCGGCGCGGTCGGCGTCGAGCGCGATGAGCAGCCCGCCCGCGGTTTGGGGATCGTAGATCAGCGCGGCGCGATCGGCGTCGACCCCGGCGGCGACGCGCACGCTGGCCTGGTAGTGCGCCCGGTTGCTGGCGGTCCCCTTGGTCTGGACGCCGGCCGCGGCGAGCGCCAGCGCGTCGTCGTAGACCGGCAGCCGGCCGGCGCTGATGCGCAGCGCGACGCCTGCGCCGCCCGACGCGCGCGCCATCCCCAGCGCGTGGCCGGCCAACCCGAAGCCGGTCACGTCGGTCGCGGCGTGCGCGCGCGCGTCGACCATCGCGCGCGACGCCTCACGGTTGAGCGCGGTCATGACCGGCCCCAGCTCCGCGAAGCGCGCGTGCGCGAGCTGCCCGCCGCGCACGCCGTTGATCAGCAACCCGGTGCCGAGCGGCTTGGTCAGCACCAGCGCGTCGCCGGCGCGCGCGCCCGCGTTGCGCACGACGTCGCGCGGGTGGATCGTCCCGGTCACCGCCAGCCCGTAGAAGAGCTCGGGGCTGCGGATGGTGTGTCCACCCACGACCGCGGCGCCCGCCTCGGCCGCCTTGGCCGCGCCGCCGGCGAGGATTTCGCGCGCCTGCTCGCTGGTCAGCGCCGTCGGGAAGCCGCAGATCGCCAGCGCCACCGTCGGCGTGCCGCCCATGGCGTAGACGTCGGACAGCGCGTTCGCCGCCGCGATCTGACCATAAAGGAACGGATCGTCGCAGACCGGCGTGACGAAGTCGGTGGTGACGACGATCGCCAGCTCCTCGGTCAGCTGATAGACCGCCGCGTCGTCGGAGGTCTCGGTCCCGACCAGCAGCCGCGGATCCCGCTCCGGGTCGCGCCGCACACTGCCTGCACCGGCGATGATCGCCCGCAGCTCGCCGGGGCTCATCTTCGCCGAGCACCCGCCGCAGCTGGCAAGCCGCGAGATCCCCGAAGACGTCGTCACCTCTTCCCTTTACTCCACCGCACGACGTCAGGTCCACCCCCCCGGCAGCTCGGCCCTGCCTTCGAGAAATTGAGGCCTCCAACGTTAGCGCGTAGGCGAGCTTGCTCGCCGGAGCGCGCTGGTCGGGGGTCCGGGACCCTCTGAGGGTCCCCGGATCAAACGTTAGCGCGTAGGCGAGCTTGCTCGCCGGAGCGCGCTGGACGGGGGTCCGGGACCCTCTGAGGGTCCCGGATCAAACGAAGCCATCTAGCGTCGGGCGACGAAGATTGGTAGATCGGGGCGATGCCAAAGTTCGACGTCGACATCCCCCACGCGCTCGCTCAAGAAGAGGCCCGCAGCCGCATCGCCGGCGCGACGCCGAAGCTGGAGAAGGATTACGGCGCGACCTGCACCTGGCAGGGGGATCGCCAGCTCGTGGTCTCACGCAAGGGGCTCGACGCCCGCGTGAACATCGAAGAGTCCCGGATTCACATCGAGCTCAACCTGGGCTTCCTGCTCACGCCGCTGTCCGGCGCGATCAAGAACGGCATCACCAAAGAGCTGACCGGCATCCTGGCCGGCGCGCCCTAGCGCGCCAAGAGTTGCGAGCTAGACGCCGCGCGTCTGTGAAGCGGCGACCGCCGCCGCAACTTCGACGTCGCTCGAGTCGGGGCGGCCGACCAGCACCGAAGGCACCTCGGCGCCGACGCCGGTGCGCGGCGCCAGATCGTCGTCGCGCTCGCCGAGGCCGGGCAGATAGCCGGCGTCGATGCCGACCGCCTCGTTCTCGACGACCAGGCGCGCCGCCGAACGCAGCGCCGCCAGCCGCTGGCTCGAGATCGCAAGGCCAAGCCGCCGCATCACCGACAGGCGCGCCGGGTCGAGCACGACGCCGAGACGCGCGCTGTCGTAGCTGCCGACCAGATCGAGCCCCTCGCGCGGGCTGGGAATGCCCCAGGGCGTCGCCGCCAGCTCGACTGCCAACCGCACCTGGCGCCGCTCCCCCTCGCGCACCAGCGCGTCCAGCGACCAGCGGCAGGCGTCGAGCGCGGCGCCCACCGTGGCGCGCCGCTCGCCGACCGCCGCCATCAGGCAGGCCTCGCCGTCGTCCCCCTCGGTCGAGCGCGCGCCGGCGAAAGTGCCGCGCCAGTTCGGCAGCGCGCATGGCCAGCGGCAACGTGCCCATCTGTAGGACGATCAGCGACGCACCGACGCTGCCGGCGAGCGCGACGGCGCGCGCCGCCAGCTCGATGGCCGCCGTGCGTTCGTCGCGATCGGCGGCGCACAGCCGCGGCAGCCGCTTCCGCGCGGCGGGCGTCCGCTCGGCCAGCGGCGCCACGATCGCCTCGACCCGCAGGCCGGCGTGCAGCGAACGCCGTCACCAGCGCCGCGGCGAGCGGCAGCGTGCAGCCGTCGCCGATGAGGATGCCCTGGCACCCGGTGTCGAGCGCCAGCCGCAGCAAAGACTCCTCTCCGACGGTGGATGGCGGACGCAGACCGGTCGAGCACAGAAGCATGCGAGGAATCTACCTTTGACAGCGATCTCGTCACTGATATAAATGGGCGCTCGCTTTTTGAAGCAGCCCGCGGAGCTTTCGCGGCTCCCTCCGGAGGTATCAATGTCGGATCGCAGAGGTCGGAGACTGGCCCAGATCGCTTTCACAGCGATCGTCAGCACGATCCTCGGCCTCGCCGCCTCCCCGCGCGCCCAGGCTCAGCTTCACAAGCGCGCCGATCGATCTGCAGATCTTTCGCCCGGCGATGGATTCGAAGGGGTTCATCACCCTCAACTCGTCGGGCGTTCTCGGTCTCGGCGACTTCTCCTTCGGCCTGGTGACCACCTGGGCGTCGAAGCCGCTGGTGCTCACCGGCGCGCAGACGTTCGGGACCCCGCCGCAGAACAACAAGTTCGCGGTCAACGACATCATCACACCGTCGCTGCAGGGCGCGGTCGGCCTGACCAAGCTGTCGCATTTCGGCCTCGAGCTCGGCGTCGTCGTCCCGCTGGCCGTGCTCGCGGGCCGCGGCGATCCGACCGACCCCGGGGCGACCGCCACCTCCCTCGACGACAAGACCTATACGTTCACCCAGCAGGGGATCGGCGACATCAGCCTGCACCCGAAGATCCGCCTCTTCAACGCGACGCGAGCCGGCATCGGCGTCGCCCTGATCCCCAGCGTCATCTTGCCGACCGGCGACAAGAAGGCGTTCCTGGGCGAGGGGCAGACGATCTTCGCGCCCAGCGTGGTCATCGACACCGAGGTCGGCTACCTCGGCCGTTTCCGCGCCGGCATCAACGCCGGCATGCAAGCATCCGCCCCCACGCGTCGCGCTTCGTCGACGACGCGGCCACGTACAACCGGCAGTACATGGGGGTGAACAGCAACACCAACCTCGGCATCCAGGTCGGCAACGAGTACACCGGCGGCGTCGCGCTGTCCTACGGCATCGTGCCGCAGAAGTTCGACGTCGTGGGCGAGCTCTACGGCCTGCTCGGGCCGAACTCCTTCAAGGTCGTCAACGGCCAGACCACCACCGACAAGCTCGGCCCCGCCGCCGAAGCGATCGGCGGCATCAAGCTCTACCTGGCGCGCAACTCGTTCTTCGAGATCGGCGGCGGCTGGCGCGTGCTTTCGTCCTACGGCTCGGCGGCGCCGCGCGCGTTCATCGGCTTCATCTTCGAGCCGTCGATCGGCGACCGCGACGGCGACGGCTACAAGGACGACGTCGACAAGTGCCCCGACGACCCCGAGGACTTCGACGACTTCGAGGACGAGGACGGCTGCCCCGATCCCGACAACGACAAGGACGGCATCCTCGACGTCGACGACGCCTGCCCCAACGAGCCCGAGACCAAGAACGGGTACAAGGACGAGGACGGCTGCCCCGACACCACGACGTTCGATCGCGACGGCGACGGCATCAACGACGACGTCGACAAGTGCCCCGACGATCCCGAGGACAAGGACAACTTCGAGGACGAGGACGGCTGCCCCGATCCCGACAACGACAAGGACGGCATCCTCGACGTCAACGACTTGTGCCCCAACGTCCCCGAGGACAAGGACGGCTTCGAGGACCAGGACGGCTGCCCCGATCCCGACAACGACAAGGATCGGATCCTCGACGTCAACGACAAGTGCCCCAACGAGCCCGAGACCTACAACGGCGTCGACGACGAGGACGGCTGCCCCGACAAGGGGCGCGTGATCGTGCGCAAGGGCAAGCTCGAGATCCTCGACAAGATCTACTTCGAGACCGACAAGACCGACATCAAGTCGGAGTCGTTCCCGCTGCTCGACGCCATCGCGGCGACCATCAAAGGCAACCCGCAGATCCAGCTCATCGAGATCCAGGGGCACGCCGACGAGCGCGGCAACGACGAGCACAACCTGGAGCTGACCGAGGGGCGCTCGGCATCGGTCAAAAAGGCCCTGGTCCAGCGCGGCGTCGAGCCGAGCTCGCTCAAGAACCACGGCTACGGCGAGACCAAGCCGCTGTGCAACCAGCACAACGAAGACTGCTGGAGCAAGAACCGGCGCGTCGAGTTCATCATCCTCCGCCGCACCGACGAGACCCAGCTCCAGGGCGGCGAAGGCCAGTAGCGAAGGCCAGTAGCCGAAGGCCAGTAGGCGAAGGCCAGCGAGGTAGGCCCGAAGGCCAGTAGCCCGCTGGGAGCGGGTGTCCGAACCGGGTCAGCGCGACCTAGCCAACTGTTCAGCTACCGGGGCTGTTTTTTAGTAATCTTCCTTGACTGCGACCGGTGGTGGGTTAAATGATTCGCGCCTTCCGGTGCGGCGGATATCACTGTGCCCTTAGTTCCAAGGGAGAAAATCGACGATGTCCGGGATCGGACGAACATCGTCGAGATCGTCAAACGGTATGTCGAGCTCAAACGGGCGGGAACAGGTAGCTGGAAAGGACTTTGTCCCTTCCACACCGAGAAGACACCGTCGTTTCATGTGCACGAGCCCCGACAGTTCTTCCATTGCTTCGGCTGCGGCGAAAAGGGTGACGTCATAAGCTTCCTGGTCAAGGTCGAGCAGCGATCCTTCATGGAGGTCATCCGCGATCTGGCGACCACCGCCGGCGTGGAGCTCGATGACCGGCCGCTCTCCCCGGCCGAGCGCCAGGCCCGCCGCGACGCCGAGTCCGAGCGCGACCGGATGTACCGCACCATGGACCTGGCGGCGCAGTTCTTCCAGGACGCCTACGCCGGCCCGACCGGCGAGGCCGCCCGCGCCTACGTCGCGAAGCGCGGCATCACCGGCCCCACCGCCGAGCTGTTCCGGGTCGGCTACGCGCCGGGACGCTGGGACGCGCTGCAGTCGTTTCTCGCGTCGAAGAAGATCCCCGCGTCCGACGTCGAGCGCCTGGGGCTGGCCGGCGTCAACGAGCGCGGCCGCTACGATTTTTTTCGCGACCGCGTGATGCTGCCGGTGATCGACCGTCAGAAGCGGGTCATCGGCTTCGGCGGGCGGCTGCTCGA
Source organism: uncultured Pseudomonadota bacterium (assembly GCA_963778795.1). Classification (GTDB taxonomy): domain Bacteria; phylum Myxococcota_A; class Polyangia; order Fen-1088; family Fen-1088; genus DASRQZ01. The sequence goes on from CAVZVU010000003.1 coordinate 742,837, forward strand.
TCCCGACGCCAAGGATCGCAAGTACGTCAACTCGCCCGACTCGCCGCTGTTCCACAAGAAGGAGCAGCTGTACGGCCTGCACGCCGCCATCGATTCCATTCGCCGCGGCGGCACCGCGATCGTCGTCGAGGGAAACTTCGACGTGCTGTCGCTGCATGAGGCCGGGATCGACGGAGGCGGTCGCGCCGATGGGGACCGCGCTCACCGAGGAGCAGATCGGAATCCTCGGGCGCATCGCCAAGACGGTGGTGGTGGTGTTCGACGGCGACACCGCCGGCCAGCGCGCCGCCCAGAAGGCGGTGCCCCTGTTCGTCGAGGCCGACGTCGACGGGCGGGTCGCCCGCATGCCGGCCGGCGTCGATCCCGACGACTTCGTGAAGAGCGAAGGCCCGGCCGCCTTCCGCCGCCTGGTCGAGGGGGCGCGGCCGATGCTCGATCAGTTCATTCAGGACTCGGTCCAGGAGGCTGGGATCCAGGGCACGGTCACCGCGCTCGAGACCGTGGCCCACTTGTTGGTGAAGGTGCGGAATCAGACCACCCGCGAGCTTTACGCCGGGCAGCTGGCGGCGAAGCTGGGACTGACGTCCCACCAGGTGAGCCGCGCGCTCCGCCAGGCGAGCGAGGGGCCGCGGAACGCGATCACGCCGACCGCGGCGGCGGCCGCCGCCGCGCTGAGCGTGTCCACCCACGCCGCCCCCGCCGCCACCCCCAAGCGCCCGCTGCCGGCCGAGGAGCTGCATTTTCTGGTGATCCTCGCCAGCTATCCGGAGCTCGGCCGGTCGCCCGACGCGGCCCGCGGCGGCGAATTGCTGGTCGATCCGGCCATGCGCCAGCTGTTCCGCGGCCTGGCGGAGCAGGTCGCGCTCACGGGCCGCATCGACATCCCGGCCTGGCTCGATAGCGCGCCGGCAGATGTGCGTGACACGGTCGGTGTTGCGCTGATGGATGGCAGCATCGCTCATGTCGTCGATCCTGGGGCGGCGCTTTCAAAGCTGTGTGCCAAGCTTCAACTCCTGCGCGTCGATGCCGAGATCGCTATGAGCCAGCGGCTGCAAAGCGATGCGCAGGCGCGGGGTGACGAGGCGGCGGTGCGGGCGATCTTGGTACGTGGAATCGAACTAAACCGAACGAAACGGGGGCTCGAAGCAGCCCTGCAGAGGCCGTAGATGGAAGACGATACGTTCAACGACGAATCCGACAGCATGGACGATGATGATGGCGAGGAGATCCCAAGGACTCCCAAGCCGCCAAAGAATGGCGCTGCTGCCGCCTCGAAGAAGTCTGCGGCCGCCAAGGAGAGTGAGAAGAAGAAGCGCGAGCTCATCACGATGGGCAAGGCGAAGGGCTTCCTCACCTACGACGAAGTCAACGAGCACATGCCCGAGAGCATCGTCTCGTCGGATCAGATGGACGACTGGCTGTCGGCCTTCTCCGGCGAGGGGATCGAGATCGTCGATTCGTCGTCGAAGCTGAAGGTGTCGGAGAAGAACGGCGAGTCGGAGGCCGAAGAAGAAGAGGACGCCGAGGTCGAGACCGCGGCGAGCAAGAAGGAGGAAGCCGAGGAGGAGGAAGACGCCGACGGCTACTCCAAGACCAACGATCCGGTGCGCATGTACCTGCGCAAGATGGGGTCGGTCTCGCTGCTCACGCGCGAGGGCGAGGTCGAGATCGCCAAGCGCATCGAGGACGGCGAGCGGCGCGTGCTGCAGGTCGTGCTCAATTCGTCGGTCGCGATCGAAGAGATCCTTCAGCTGGGCGACAAGCTGCGCAAGCAGAAGATCCGCGTCAAGGAGGTCGTCAAGGACGCCGACGAGGAGGACGCCGAGTTCGACGAGCAGTGGCACATCGAGCGGGTGTGCAAGGTCATCGACAAGGTCCGCCGCCTGTTCAAGGAGCAGGAGAAGTTCCAGGAGAAGCTGGACGTCAAGGGCCTGTCCGAGGCGAGCAAGAAGAAGTGGAAGCAGTCGATCACCGATCTGCGGCAAGAGATCCTGGACGCGCTCCAGGAGATGCGCCTCAACAAGAAGCAGATCGACAAGATCGTCATCAAGCTGAAAGGCGTTCGTCACGCGCATCGAGCAGGCGAACCGCGAGATCATCGACTGCGAGCACAAGGCGGGCATGAGCCTGCGCGAGTTCCGCAAGACGCTGCGCGAGATCCGAACCTCGCCGCTGCGCCAGCGGGCCGTCGCCAAGAAGCTGGGCATCCGCGCCGAAGAGATCGAGGACATGTCGCGGGTCATCGCGGCGGCGCAGAAGAAGGTCAAGAAGGTCGAGGAGGAGGCCAAGCTCTCCGAGGACGTCCTGCGCGACACCGTGCGCGAGATCCAGGACGGCGAGCGCATGGCCGAGAAGGCCAAGGCCGAGCTGGTCGAAGCCAACCTGCGCCTGGTGGTGTCGATCGCGAAGAAGTACACCAACCGCGGGCTGCAGTTCCTCGACCTGATCCAGGAGGGGAACATCGGCCTCATGAAGGCGGTCGACAAGTTCGAGTACAAGCGCGGGTACAAGTTCTCGACCTACGCGACCTGGTGGATCCGGCAGGCGATCACGCGCGCGATCGCCGACCAGGCGCGCACCATCCGCATCCCGGTGCACATGATCGAGACCATCAACAAGCTCATCCGCACCAGCCGCTACCTGGTGCAGGAGCTGGGTCGCGAGCCGACGCCCGAGGAGATCGCCGAGAAGATGGAGCTGCCGCTCGACAAGGTGCGGAAGGTCCTGAAGATCGCCAAGGAGCCGATCTCGCTGGAGACGCCGATCGGCGAGGAGGAGGACTCGCACCTCGGTGACTTCATCGAGGACAAGAGCGTGATCTCGCCGGCCGACGCGGTCATCTCGATGAACCTGGCCGAGCAGACCCGCAAGGTGCTGGCCACGCTGACCCCGCGCGAGGAGAAGGTGCTGCGCATGCGCTTCGGCATCGGCGAGAAGTCCGACCACACGCTGGAAGAGGTGGGCCAGGACTTCGAGGTCACGCGCGAGCGCATCCGCCAGATCGAAGCCAAGGCCCTGCGCAAGCTGCGCCACCCGTCGCGCAGCAAGCGCCTCAAGTCTTTCATGGAGAGCTAGAGGGCTCGCTCCGCTCGCTTCGCGGAAGGGGCCTGCTGGCCCCTCCCCCGCTCCTGAATTGAAATATCACCGCCTCCAACGCTAGCGCGTAGGCGACCTTGCTCGCCGGAGCGCGCTGCCCGGGGGTCTGGGACCCTCTCAGGGTCCCAGATATGATGACAGCGGAGCGCGCGCCGGCGTGCTTTAATCCGCTCGCTTGTTGCGTCGGTTCTCGGTCAAGGTCGGAGCGAAGGAGCGGATCGTCGAGCTCGAAGAGGTCGACGGGGGCCTGCGGGTCCTGGTCGACGGTCAGGCGCGCGACGTCGACGTGCGGCAGGTCGAGGCGGGGGTCTGGTCGCTGGTCGAGGGGACACGGCAAGCGATCGCCCAGGTCGACGGCGCGGCGCCCAAGCTCACCGTCGAGATCGCCGCCGCGGGACGCGACCCGCTGGTGGTGCCGGTCGAGGTCACGCCGGCGCGCAGCGCGCGCATCGCGGCGCTCGCGCGGCGGCCGGCCGCGGGGGCAGCGGCGCCCGCGGCGCTGCGCTCGCCGATGCCGGGGCGCGTGGTGAAGATCCTGGTCAAAGCCGGGGATCGCGTCGCGGTCGGCCAGGCGGTCGTGGTCGTCGAGGCGATGAAGATGGAGAACGAGCTGCGCGCCACCCGCGCCGGCACCGTCCAGGCACTCCGCTGCGAGGAGGGGTCGGCCGTCGAGGCGGGCCAGGATCTGGTCGTGATCGGTTGAACATGCGCGCGCGCGCGCCGGCTGAACGGACATGACGATCTCCGCCCTGTTCGCCGTGGTCGCTCTGCTGGCGCAGGCCGATCCCGGCCCGGGCGAACCGCCGCCCGCCGGCCCCGCGACCGCGACCGCGCCCGCGGCGCCGCCAACCGCGCCGGCAGCGCCGCCCCCCAAGACTGGCCCGACGACCGGTCCGACGACCGGCCCAGCCGAACCCGCACCGCCCGAGACCGGCCCCGCCGAGCCGGCGCCCGCCGCCACGAACCCCGCGCCGTCGCCGTCTCCGTCCACCCCATCCTCGTGGGATGAGGATTCGAGCCCCCGCTTTCAGGCCGCCAACACCGTCGCGGTGCTCGGCGGCGTCGCCTATCGCCTGACCTCGGCGACGCTCGGTCCCTCGGCCGGGTTCTCGATCGGCGGCTCGTACCAGCGCCGCTACGCCATGCTCAACCCGGTGGTCGAGCTCGGCTTGGCGGTCGACTTCTCCTTCGACCGCTTCGCGACCGGCGTCGTCGGATCGGCGCCCGACGCCGCGGGCGTCGAGCAGACCTACGCCGCGACCCGCACCATCACCGCCACCACCTTCGACGCCATGCAGACGCTCGGCGTGCGCGCCGACTCGTTCCACGCCTGGCTCGGGGCCGGCGCGGGACTGGCGGTGGGATTCTTCTCGAGCCCCGAGCTGGCGTTGCGCCCCGGTACGGCGAACGCCTATCAGCCCTTCGCCCGGGCCGCCGTGGGCGCCGACGTCGCCATCAACCGCCAGACCGCGGTCGGGCTTCGCGCCGGCTACACATTCATGCTCAGCTCGTCGTCTCTGGTGACCAGCACTTCGGGATCCGTGGCGTTCCTCGGCGATCTCTTAGACATCCAGGCTGGGCTCTTCTATCGTTTTCGCTGACCAGATGAGGCGCGGGCTCTCGTTCTTCTTGTTGCTCGTGCCGGCGTTCGCGCTCGCCGCGCTCGGCGTGTTGATGGTGACCTCGACCACCGCGCGCCACGCCACCGCGCTCTTCGGCGACCCCCACCATTTCGTCGTGCGCCAGCTGATCGCCATGGCGCTGGGCGCTGCCGCGGCGGCGGCCATCGTTCGCGCCGGGCCGACCCGCGTGCTGCACGCGGCGCCGATCATCTTCATCGCCGCCCTGCTGGCGGCGCTGGCGGTGTTCGTGCCCGGCATCGGCGTGCGCGCCGCCGGCGCCCGCCGCTGGCTGCACGTCGGCGCGCTGTCGGGCAGCCCGGCGCCGATCCTGACCGTCGCGGTGGCGTTGATCGTCTCGGCGTGGGGGCGCGACCCGATCGACGCGGGCGACTCGCCGCGCCCGCCGCTGGTCGCGGCCGCGGGCGGTGACCCGCCACCCGACAGCGCGACCGCCGTCGCCGTCGCCGTCGCCAACGCCGACGCCGACGCCGCGACCGATGCACTGCCGCGACGAACGCTGTCGCTGGCGATGGCCTTCATCGCCGTGCTGGCGCTGGTGGTCGAGCCCGACTTCTCGGCGGCCGCGATCGCCACCGCGGTCGGCCTGGCGGCCCTGGCCGGCCTCGGCTTCCGCGGGCGCCGCCTGGTCCCGGCGGCCGCGGCGCTGGTGCTGGCGCTGGTGCTGGTCGCCTCCCAGTTCAGCTACGTCAGCAGCCGCGTGCACGGCTTCGCCGCGCCCGAACGCGATCGCCGCGGCAAGGGGTTCGAGGTGCTCGCGCTCGCGCACGCCACCGCGAGCGCAACCGCCAGCGGCGCCGGCCTGGGGCATGGCGAGGCCCGCCGCCGGCTGTCGTCACCGGGCTCCGACTACGTGTTCGCGATCGTCACCGAGGAGATGGGCAAGACCGTCGCCCGCGGGGTCATCGCCGCCTGGCTGTCGATCGCCGTCGCGGCCGCGCTGGCGGCGCAGCGGCTGGGCGACCGGCGGCTGCGCGCGCTGGCGCTGTCGTCGGGGCTGGCCATCGTGGCCCCGGCGGCGCTTCACATCGCCGTCTGCACCGGCCTGGTCCCGATCATCGGCGTGACCATGCCGCTTGTCAGCTACGACCCCGCGGCGACGCTGGCGGCGGGGGCCGAGCTCGGGCTCATCGCCTCGATCGTTCTTCAGGCGCCGCGCCGCCGCGCCCCGGAGCTCGCCGGCACCGGATGAAGCCGATCACCGATCTGCGCCTGGTGATCCTGGCCGGAAAGGGCGGCGTCGGCCGCACCACGGTCGCCGCGGCGCTGGCGCGGGCCATGGCCGCCCAGGGGAAGCGCGTGCTGATCGCGCAGACCGAGGCGGCCGACCGCCTGGGCAAGCTCTTCGGGCGCACGCAGCCGATCGGCACGGACGTGGTCACGCTGGCGCCGGGCATCGAAGCCGTCAACATGACGCCCAAGAGCGCGCTCCACGAGTACGGCCTGATGGTCCTGCGCTACGAGACGGTCTATCGCGCGCTGTTCGAGAATCGCGCGGTACGCGGCTTCCTGGGCGCCATCCCCGGCCTCGACGCTTACGCGATGCTGGGTAAGGTCTGGTGGCACACCACCGAGATGGTGCGCGGGCGGCCGCGCTACGACCTGGTGATCCTCGACGGGCCCGCCAGCGGGCACGCGACGCTGATGCTGCGCCTGCCTCAGGCGGTGATGGCCGCCATGCCGCGCGGACCGTTGACGCGCGACGCCCAGGCCGCCAGCGATCTCCTGTCCGACGCGGCGCGGACCGCGATGGTCATCGTCACCCTGCCCGAGGAGCTGCCGGTCCGCGAAACGGTCGAGCTGGCGCGCAGCGCGCGCGAGTCGCTGAAGATCCCGCTGGGCCCGGTGATCGTGAACGCCATGCCCCCCGGGGCCCTGTCGACGCCCGAGATGGACGCGGTCGTCGGCCGGCTGGCGGCACCGACCGGCGATCCGGAGCTGGATGCCACCTTGGCCATGGCGGCCGGCGTACGCGCCCACCGCAGGACGGCGGACGATATGCTGGCGCGACTCAAGGCGAATCCCGGACTGCCGATGGTTCTGTTGCCACGTGTGCCCAAGGCCGATCTGGGGCCTGAAGATGTCGAGCAGCTTGCCGGACTCTTGCGCTAAATGCCGTGATTTCGCCTCTCCTCGTCCTTCTCGCCACCGACCTAGCGGCTCCCCACCTGGCGGCGACTAGGACCGAGGCCGCCCCCGTCGTCGACGGGAACCTCGGCGACGAGGTGTGGAAAAAGGCGCCCCCGTCGGCGGCGTTCACCCAGCAGACCCCCTTCGACGGCGCGGCGCCGTCGGAGCAGACGACGATCCGCGTGCTCTACGACGACCAGGCGGTCTACGTCGGATTCGACTGCCAGCAGCTCCACGCGCCGATCACGGGCCGGCTGACCCGTCGCGATCGCGACTCGGAGAGCGACTGGGTCTGGATCCAGATCGATTCGCGCCACGACGGCAAGAACGCGGTGATGTTCGCGGTGAACGTCGTCGGCGTGCTGGCCGACGGTGTGATCCACGATCAGACGGTCGCGTCGTGGGACTGGGACGAGAACTGGGAGGCCAAGACCTCGCGCCGCAGCGACGGTTGGTCGGCGGAGGTCCGGATCCCGCTGCGCATCCTGCGCTTCGACAGCGGCCTGCCGGTGCAGAGCTGGGGGATGCAGGCGGTGCGCTTCATCGCCGACCGCCAGGAGACCGATCTGTGGGCCTACACCCCGCGCGACGTCGCGGGCGGCGTCGCCCGCTTCGGCACCCTCGACGACCTGCGTGACCTCAGGCCGGGCGGGCGCCTCGAGCTGCGTCCCTTCGTGCTGGGGCGCCTGCGTCGCCGAGACGCGGCGGCCGACACCGTCGCTCACGGCTACGACCACAGCGGCAACGTGGGGCTCGACCTCAAGTGGCACGTCACCCAGGACCTGACGCTCGACGCGGCGGTGATGCCCGACTTCGCGCAGGTCGAGGCCGACCAGATCATCCTCAACCTCACCAACATCGAGACCTTCCTGCCCGAGAAGCGGCCGCTGTTTCTCGAAGGGATGGAGGCCTTCGCGACGCCGTTACAAGTCTTCTACTCGCGACGCATCGGCAACGCGCCGATGAGCCCCACGCTGCGCAGCGATGTCGCCGCCAACGGAACGACCGAGAAGCTGGTCGAGGTGCCCGAGACCGCGCTGATCTTCGGCGCCGCCAAGATGGTGGGCAGCCTCAACAGCCACTGGACCGTGGGTGCGCTGAGCGCGTTCACCGCGCCCAACCAGGTGGCCGTCCAGGTGACACCGACCACCCAGACCCTGCGGACGGCGCAACCGGCGATGTCCTTCAACGTGCTGCGCCTCAAGCGTGAGCTGGGGCGCAACGCCTACCTCGGCATCATCGGCACGGGGGCGACCGCGCTCGCCGAGTCGACCTCGAGCTATCCGCTGGTGACCTCGCCGTCGGGGCCGCCCCTGGCGCTCTGTCCTTCGGGCGCGATGGTGGCGCCCGGCTCGCGCTGCTTCCACGACGGCTACCTGGGCGGCGTCGACGGCTTCTGGCGCTCGGAGTCGGGCAACTACGTGCTGGCGGGGCAGTTCATCGAGTCGCTCATCGAGAACGGCCCCACGCGCAGCGGGTCGACCGCTCTGCTGGACGGGACCGAGATTCGCCCGGGCGATCACGCGCCCGGCGGCTGGCTGCGCATCGCCAAGGAGGGGGGCAAGCCTTTCATCTGGAGCGCCGAGTACAACGGCGCGGGGCGCAAGCTGGACTACAACGACCTGGGCTTCCAGGTGCGGCAGAACCTGCACGAGCTCAAAGCCAGCGTCGGCTATCGAACGCTGGACGCCGGCCTTTACACCGTCGATACGACGACAGCGCTGGAGCTGGACGTGCGGCGCAACCTGGCCGGCCTCGACCTCGGACAGACGCTCGAGCTCAACACCCGCTGGCGCCTGCGCCGGTTCTGGTCGATCTTCGTGTCGGCCGACGCGGGGGGCGCGCGCTTCGACGACCGCGAGGTCGGCGACGGGACCGCGCTGGAGCGGGGCTCCTGGGTGGGCGGCAAGTTCGAGATCTTCAGCGATCCCCGGCGCAAGATCGCCGGCAGCGTGGCCAACCAGACCCAGTTCATCAGCGACGGCTTCAGCAGCAACGCGCAGGCATCGCTGCTGCTGCACCTGATCCCGCCGCTGGAGATCGAGCTGGCGCCGCAGGTGACCTACACCCGCGGCGAGCCGCGCTTCGCCTGGAACGCGGTCACCGACGGCACCATGCCGTACATCTTCGGCAACCTCGAAGCGAGGAGCCTCGGCGGCACGCTGCGCGCCAGCTACACCTTCAGCCCGACGCTCACGTTGCAGACCTACGCTCAGCTCTTCCTGGCCTCGGGCCACTACAGCAACCTCGGCACCCTGCCGCGCGCGAGCGGATCCCAGATCAGTCTCTCCTATCTGGCAGCGAACCAGATGCCGGCGCCAGCGACGACGATCGCCGACTTCGAAGAGGCGGCGCTGAACGTGAACCTGGTCTTGCGCTGGGAGTATCACCTCGGCTCGACGCTGTTCCTGGTCTACTCGCGCTCGCAGATCCCGACCGTCGACCTGGCCGTCGGCGAGGTCGGGCAGCTTCGCCCGTCGGCGGTCCTGCGCGGCTCGGCGGTCGACGTGTTCCTGATCAAGCTCTCGTTCTGGTGGGCGAGCTAGTGTGCTGCGGGGGCTCCGCCTCCGCGCCCGCCGCCCCGATCGCAGCGACGAACCGGCGCGCTGCCCGTGCGCGTTAGTCATATGACTTAGCGCGGCCTGCGCGCTGAAAGTCATATGACTAAGCCCGCTAGTCATATGACTAACGGAGTTTGCGGCCGAGGTTTCGTAAGCGGAAACCCTCGAAGTTGCTCGAGAGGCGCGCGACGCGCGCACGGGCACGTCCAGTGCACTGCGTACCTGCGTCCTCAGGTGAGGACAAGAAGTAAACGCAGAGTAGGAGAAGTTAAATGAACTCGATCAAGTTGGTCCGTGGTCTGAGCGTGAAGGGGAGCATCAAGGCGGCCGGGTTCGGCAGCAACCACAACCGCGCCCTCGCTTCGGGCCTCAAGGTCAAGTCGAGCATCAAGGCCGCCGGGTTCGGCAGTAACCACAACCGCGCCCTCGCTTCGGGCCTCAAGGTCAAGTCGAGCATCAAGGCCGCCGGGTTCGGCAGCAACCACAACCGCGCCCTCGCTTCGGGCCTCAAGGTCAAGTCGAGCATCAAGGCCGCCGGGTTCGGCAGCAACCACAACCGCGCCCTCGCTTCGGGCCTCAAGGTCAAGTCGAGCATCAAGGCCGCCGGGTTCGGCAGCAACCACAACCGCGCTCTCGCGCGTCTCGCGTAGTCGTTCCTCCACCCGAAAGCGACCGAGCCCACTCCCGCGTGGGCTCGATCGTTCAAAAAGCGTCGTGCTCCTGCAGCCAGCGGGTGACGTCGGCAACCGCAGCGTCGTTCGAGACCTCGGTGTAGTTCTTCTTTGCCTCGACCGCGAGAGTCAGTGCGTGGTGTCGATTCGCCCTCTTTTGCCACAACGCCTGGGCTAGCAGAAATTCGGTCTCGGCCAAGCGCGAGGGTTCAGGGTCGAAACGTTGGCGGATGGCGTATGCGCGCTCCAAAGTGGAGACCGCGTCTCGAACGTTCACCAGGCCCAGGCAACTCCGACCGAGGATGGTGAGCGCGTTGGCTGTGTAAGGATGGTCGGGTCCGAGTTCTCGTTCCCAAACGGAGAGCGCGCGATGGGCGAACGCAGCGGCCTCGCTGAATTGACCAGCGACGTTGAGAAGGTCGGCGCGATTCTCCAGCTGTAGCGCCGTATCCGGATGATCCGGGCCGAGATTCTTCTCATCGATTCGCACCGCCCGCTCACTGAAGGCCAGCGCCTCGTCGATGCGATTCAGCTTCGCCATCTCGCTAGCGACGTTTCCCAAAGAAATGGCGACGTCGGCGTGCTCGGTGCCGAGGATCTTCTCCTTCAGCCGCAGCGAGGCCTCTGCTCCGGCGAGGGCGTCTGCATATCCGACCCTCGATATCCGCAGTCACGGCTTCGTTGTTGATCAGCCAAGCGCGCCAGAGCTCGTGTCCCCCGAGACGGCGCAAGGTGGAGTCGGCGAGCTCGGACCAGAGCTGAACCTGCTTTTTGTCGCCCCGCATGTTGGCAACGACGAAGGTCTGAAAGATGGCCGTCTCCGCCACGATTTCATCGTCGCCGCCGGCCTGGGCGGCCCAGATCGCTTCCGCTGCAAGAGCCTCCGTCTCCAAACCTCCTCTCGCCTTGTTGACCTCGGCGAGGCGGCGCAGCGCCTGTGCGGTCAGCGGCAGATAGCCGATCGCGCGGGCCTCGTCGGCAAGGGGCCGCGCCAGCGCGAGCGCCTCGGAGATATGACCGGCGTCGGTGAGCGCCTTGACACGCGCTAGGCGCGGCTTGAGGAGCTCGACCCGGGCCTTGGTCGCCGGGTCGTCGGGCGGCTTGACCACGGCGCGCAGCACGGCCAGGTCGCTGCAGCGGTCGAGATCGCCGAGCGCGTCGACGGCGCTGCCGGCCTTCTCGATGGTGTTTCCGTCGGCGTGCGCGAACAGATCGGTCAGCGCCTTGACCGAATCGAGGCGCCCCTGCAGGCAGGACATTCTCAGATCCAGCACCTCCGCCGACTGCTCGCCGCGCACGGCGGTCGCCACGCAGGCCTCGGTATAGGTCGAGGTCCATTGCGAGGTGTACTTGTCGAGCGCGCGCCGCACCGTCTCGAAGGTCCGTTCGGCGTAGCTCTTACCGGTGGCGATGAAGGCGGCGTGGATCGCGGCCTTGCGCGGGGTGGTCGACCCCTCCGGCTCCCAGACGCCGGACAGCTTGAGCGCGCCGCCGTCGCACGGCGTGTGGCGCGCCTGCAGGCTGCGCGCGGCGCCGAACAGCACCCCGACCGCCAGCAGCACCGTCGCGGTGCTCATCGCCCAGCGCCGGTGCGCGACCGAAGGATCGCGCTCCAGCGCGTCGAGCAGCGAGGTCATCGACGGATGGCGCGCCTCCGCCGCCGGGCTGAGCCCGCGCAGCACGATCTTGCGAATCCACGACGGAACCTTGGTCCCGCTCGGCGCCTCGCGCACGACGCCGCGCGAGACGCTGGCCATCAGCGCCATGAAGCTCTTGCCCTCGAAGGGGCGCTCGCCGTACAGCGATTCGTACAGGGCGACGCAGAAGCTGAACTGATCGGTGCGCGCGTCGCCCGCCTTGGCCGCGAACTGCTCGGGCGCCATGTACGCCGGCGTGCCGAGCATCGCGCCGGTCTGCGTGAGGTCGGCCTCGAGCGCGCGCGACGGCGCCGGCGTCCCCTCGGGCCTGGTACGGCGCGCGGCTTCGAGCACGGTGCGCGCCGATTCGTGCATCGTGCGTGCGGACTCGGTCGGCGTCGCGCGCTTCCCGGGCTCGGTCGGCGTCGCGCGCGCCGCCGGCGGCGGGACGACGCGGGTGACGTCCATGTCGAAGGCCGCCGGCGCAGGCGCCTGGGCCGGGGCGTCGGCGGTCGGGGCCGGCGCCGCATCCGCGGGAGGCGACGACGGTGCCGCCAGCGAGAGGGTCGGGGATCTCGGCCGGATCGGCGGGCGGGCCCTGGACCCCGTCGGCTGACGGCGATTCGGCCTCGAGATCGGCCCCGCCGGCCTGGCGGGCGAGACCGAAGTCCATGACCCGCACCTTGCCGTCGCGGCCGACCATCACGTTGTCGGGCTTGAAGTCGCGGTGGACCAGGCCGGCGTCGTGGGCCGCCGCCAGACCGCGACCCGGCGGCCACGAAGACGCGCAGCACCTCGCGCCAGTCGCGCTCGTCGGCGTTCAGCCAGTAGCGGACGGTGTCACCGTCGATGAACTCCATCGCGATGAAGACCGCTTCGTCGAACGTTCCGACGTCGTAGACCACCACCACGTTGCCGTGCGACAGCTTGGCGATCGCCTGCGCCTCGCGCAGCAGGCGGGTGCGCCCCTCCGAGGTGCTCTGGCCGGCGCTGGGTCGCGCGCGCAGCAGCTTGAGCGCGATCTTGCGGTCCAGCTCGGGATCGTAGGCCGCGTAGACGTCGCCCATCCCCCCGCGTCCCACCAGCGCCAGGACAACGTACCGCCCGATCGTCGCGCCTCGGGGCAGAACGTCGGGCGGTTCACTGGGGATCTGGCGGTCCTGCTCGGGTGGCATCGACGAACTCTTCCGAGCGAAGAATCGGCAGGGTCGATCTGTGGGTTGAGCATGGAAACCATCTCAATTTACTAGTGATATAACTTACATATTTAAGTAACGGTATGCTGAGCGGCCAGGTATTCGAGGACCACCTCAGCGGCGAACTCCTCGACGGAGGCGAACCCCAGCGCATGGGCGTGCTCCTCGGGCGCCCCGGCCATCGCGCCGAACCTACCCTGGTACCAGGTCAGCAGGTCCTCGAGCGTGAGGCCGGCGTCGGCCGGGGCGGCGGCACGCAGGCCCAGGGAGCGCAGGATCGCCTGCTTGCGGCGCACCTGGATCAGCGTCGGTTCCAGCTGCCCGAGATGCGCCAGCGCGGCCGGCAACCGGCGGTTGACCTGATCCGGGACCGCCTGCATGAGCGCGTCGATCGCGCGCCGCCCGCGCTCGAGCTCGGCGCGCGCGCCGGGGGCGAGCAGCGCGGATGAGGGCACCCCGGCATCGGCGGTTGAGGCGACGCACCATCGCCGCCGAGGCCCCGGCGCGCCGCCTGCTCGTCGGCGAGATAGAGCAGCAGCGCGGTGGCGAGCGCGTCGCGTGCTCGAGCTCGATCGACGCGCAGGTGACGCTGAAGCTCGACGGCGCTGACCGCGCCGGCCTGGCCACCGCTGCCGTCGACCGCCGCCCCACCGACCTCCCCCTCGTGCTGGATCATCTGCTCCCAGAAATAGGTCGGCTCGAAATCGAAGCTCGCGCCCGGCGCCGGCGCGGGAGTGGCGAGTGGGCGCGCCGCTCGCGGTCCCCTCGGCGGCCAGCAGCTCGAGCAGGCGAATCGCGTCGGCGCGCTTGACGTCGGGCCGGCGGCCGGCGACCTGCTCGCGCAGCGCGCCGAGCTCGGCGTCGGGAATGCCGAGACCGCCGGCGACCGCGAACAGCCGCGGCCACGACCGATCCGGATAGAACAGCGCCTTGCCGGCCGCCACCAGTCGATCGTGTGACGATGCGGAGATCCGACCGGCGGCGCGCGCCTCGCGCAGGCCGGCGCGCAGGTTCACCATCGCGTCGGAGAGGCTGCGATAGCCGTCGGCGGCGGCCGCGTGCACCACCGCCACCTCGTCGTCGTCCTCGAGCTCGCCGCGGTGGAACGCTTCGAAGACCTCGCCGACCCCCTGCATTCCAAACGCCGCCAGCTCGGCGGCGCGCAGCGCCCCCATGCTCGACGCGCCGAGGACGCGCACCCCGCGCGACAGCGCGAAGAGGATCTCCTTGTGCCAGACCGCCGGCGTCTGCTCGAACAGGCCGTCGATGATGGCGATCGCCCGCGGCGGGCGCGTCATCATCACCCGATAGATGTCGCCCATGGAGACCGGCGGCAGATAGACCGCGTCGAGGATCCGTCGCGCGTCAGCCAACGGCAGGCTCGGGCCGAGGAATACGCACACCGACGGCGAGCTCACGGCGCCTCCGTGCCGTCGGGCGCTGGCGACGTCGCTGTCGCCGCCATTTTCTGGCGGGCGCGCGCCCCCGGCAGGTGTCCGCCCGGCCCTTCCAGGCCGGGCACGACCACCCGCACGACCGGCAAACCGATATCCGCCCGCGTGAGATCGACGACCACGACCTGCTGAACGCCGACGGCGCGCACGGCGTCGAGCAGGCAGCCGAGGTCGTCCTCGAACGTATCGCGCGCCAGCGACGGGCGCGCGTCGACGCGGGTATCGGACGGCGCGCTGGTGATCTCGTCCCAGATCGCCGTCAGCAGCTCGGGATCGCGGTTGCGCGCGTACTCGTGGCGAAGGATGTCGTCGCGGCTGCCCGAGATATAGGTGAGCCGCGTCTGCACCGCCTCGGTCAGCGCGCGCGACAGCGCCACGTCAGGCGCGAGGTGGCAGCCGAAGCCGTAGTGAATCCCCATCGAACGCAGGCGCGCCGGATCGGGGCGCTCGAGGATCGCGCAGCCGTAGACCGGGATGCCGACGTCGGTCGTGAGATCCCACGCCACGGTAAAGACGCCGGCGCGGCCGACCCGGTCGATCACTTCGCGGCAATAGGGATCGGCGATCCGCTCGAGGTCGACCTGCCGCAGCTCGGTGTCGAGCCGCCACAGCGCCTCGGCGTCGCGCTCGATGATCTCGCAAAACCCGTGCACCACCGCCTCGAGCAGGTGATTTCCCGACGACAGACCGTTGGTGCTGCGAAACAGCTCCGTGCCCCGCTCGGGCGTGCCGACGAAGTTCAGCGTGACCGCGTCGAGCGGCGTCCAGCACGGACGCTGGTTCATGACGTCGAAGCCAAGGGTCCAGGGACCGGGGACCTCGGGCAGCGGGCGGCGGTGGTGAGCCAGCTCGACCGGATTGACGACCGCGTCGCCGCCGGCCGACGCCGCGCGCGCCAGCGCCTGGTACGACTCCCAGCGCACCGGATTGATCAGCGTCTCGGCGTGCCAGGTCTCCAGGCTCTCCATCAGCGCCGACGCCTTCGCGGCGTCGTGGTCGAGCCCTTTGCCCTGACTGGTCGCCAGGCAGCGCGCGTTGGGACGGATCGCCACGTAGACCGGCACGCCGATGCAATCGAGACCGGTGATGTTCGCCAGCCGGGTCATCCCGACGCGCGGCATGAGCGGGCGGTAGGCGGCGACCGTCTCGCCGGGCGGGCGCGACCGATGGGTGCCGCGTACGAACTGCTTGCGCGCCGTGTGGATGGCATCGAAGATCCTCACGCCGGCAGCCACCGGCGAATCGTATCACGCAGATCGTCGGGGCGATCTACGATGGGGCGGGAGGCTCTGGCTGACCTTACATCGTCGTCCCGGTCCTGGTCGTTCCGGTCGCGCCTCGTCGGCGTCGGCGTCGGCGTCGGCGAAGGCCGCGCTGTTGCGCCAGGCCGTCGCGCGCCACCAGCAGGCGATCGCCGCGCGCGAGGCTTCGCGCCTGGCGGCCGCGCAGCGTGCGGCCCACCGGGCGGTCGAGCTCTACGCGGCGTCCGAGGGGGCGCGACACCCTGACGTCGCCAACGCGTTGGTCGAGCTCGGGCAGATCCTCGAGCTGCGCGACGACCTCGACGGCGCGGCGCGCGCGTTCCGGCGCGCCTACCAGCTGCTCGCGCGCGGGGGGCCGCGCGGCGGCGACGATCCGGATCGCGAGATCGCGCGGCTCTCGATCCGCGCTGGACGATTCCTCGGCAGCGTGCTGCGCGCGCAGGCCGATCACGCGGGCGCGGGGCGCACGCTCGCGCGCGTGCTGCGCGCGTCGGTGAGCCGGCTCGGCGCCCGCGATCTCGACACCGCCGCCGTGCTCAACGACCTGGGCGTGCTGCGAAAATATCAGGGGCGCTACCCCGAGGCGGCGGCGTTCTATCGCCGGGCGCGCGCCATCGTCGATCGCTCGAGCGAGCGGCGCGGGCTGGCCGCAGCCACGCTGTATCACAACCTGGGCGGGCTCGAGCACGCGCGCGGCCGGCACGCGCGCGGCGAGCCCCACGCGCGCCGATCGGTGGTGCTGCGCGAGGCGCTGTTCGGCCCGGATCATCCGGCGGTGGCCGCCGATGTGGCCGCGCTGGCGGCGCTGGTCGAGGGGCAGGGGCGGCTGGGCGAAGCGGCGGCGCTTTACGCGCGAGCGCTGCGGATCTTTCAGCGCCGGCTGGGCGGCGCCAGCAGCGAGGTCGCGGTCAACCTGTGCGCCCTCGGCGGCGTCCGCCAGGCGCAGGGGCGTCCGGCCGTCGCCGAACAGCTGATGCGCCGGGCGCTGGCGATCCAGGAGCGGCTCTACGGCCGCGACCACCCCGAGACCGCGATGACCGGGAACAACCTCGCCATTCTGGTGGCGGGGCGCGGGCGCGCCGCGGAAGCACGCGCTCTTTGCTGGCGCGCGCTCACCGCCTTCCAGCGGGCGCTCGGCCCCCGCCATCCCCACACCCGGCTCTGCCGCGCCAACCTCCGCCGCCTCACCGGCGCCGGCTAAAGCAGTGCGCGTCGGATAGGCAAGAACGCCACGACGCCACGGACGCCAATCCGGATTTTCAAGAGTCCGGACCCTGGCGTCCGTGGCGTCTTGGCGTTTCGCTTTAGCGTCCGCGAGCCGTCGCCGCGTGCAACGTCGCCGTCGCCGTCGCGAGCGCCCGGTGCTGCTCGAGCCAGCCGTCGATCGCCTCGACCTTTTGCCGCCAGGGCAGCCGATCACCGTAGGCCTGCTGGGCGGAGCGCGCGAGCGCGACGGCGCGCGCGCGGTCCTGACCGATGTCCCACAGAGCGCGCGCGAGCAGGAAGCGGGTCTCGCCGATCTGCGACGGCTCGGCGCCGCTCTTCTCCCGGATCGTCAGCGCCTTCTCCAGCGGGGCCAGCGCCCGATCGGGCGCCCCCTGTCCCAGGTAGCTGAGGCCGACACCGTTGAGCGAATCGCCGACGTTGGGGTGATCGGCCGGCAGCTCCTTGGCCCACACCGCGAGCGCCGAGTTGAACAGCGCGCGCGCCTCCTCGTAGCGGCCGAGCGCATTCAAGATCTCGCCGCGGTTGCTGAGGTGCATCTCGACCTCGGGATGCCCGGCACCCAGCGCCTTGCGCAAGATGTCGACGGCGCGCTGGTTGTAGCCGAGCCCTTCGGCCGGCCGCCCCGCTTGCGACAGCGCCATCGCCAGGTTGGCGAGCGGGCGCGCCACGTCGGGATCGTCGGGTCGCAAGCTCGCCTCGGCGACCGCCCGTGCGCGCTCGTAGGCGGCAACCGCCTCGGGGAACCGCCCCTGCACGTGATAGAGAATCGCGACGTTGTTCTCGACCCAGGCCTGCAGGCGTTCGTGGCCGCCCATCCGCCGCAGCGTCGCGCGGGTTTGCTGGATCCAGCGCTCGGCGTCTTCGTAGCGTCCCTGGTGGTAGCCGATCGCCTCGATGAGATAGGCCGAGGTCTCGGCCTTGAGGTCGTCGTCGCGCGCGGCTTCGGCGATGAAGAACGCCTGCTGCAGCAGCGCCTCGGCCCGCTTGGGATCTCCCGCGTGGGTCTCGAGCTCGCCCTGGATCGCGTCGGTTTCGGCCTGCACCGGCGCGTAGTCGATGTGCCCGGCCTCGGCAACCAGCTCCGCCGCCATCTTCAGCGCCTGGGCCATCCGCCCGGCGTCGCGCGTCGCCTTGATCTCGGCGATGCGCTGGCGCGCGCGCTCGACCCGCGCGCGCAGCTTGCTGTCGTCGGGCGGCTGCACCATCGAACGCAGCAGCTTCACATCACCACAGCGATTGAGCACCGGCATCGCGCTGGCGGCGGTGACGGCGTTCCCCACGACGTCGCCGTCGGCCTTGGCGAAGATCTCGCTCAACGCCTTGACGCCGCTCAACCGCTCCTGCAGGCACGACATGCGCAGGTCCAGCACCTCGGAGGATTGCTCGCCGCGCGCGTGGGTCGCCTCGCACGCTTCGGTGTACATGCCGACCCACCCCTCGAGGTAGCTCTCGATGACCCGATTGACGCTCCAGAAAGCGTCGGCGGCGTACGGCTTGCGCGTGGTCATGAACGCGTGCCGCACCAGCGCCTTGGTGCGCAGATCCCAGATGCCGGCGACCTTGTCGCTGCCCCCCTTGCACAGCGAGGGACGGGTGATCATCGACATCCCCTTCCCCGCCACCACCGCCACGACAGTCGCCATCAGCGCGAGGCGCAGCCGCGGGTACCGGCGATAATATCCGCGCGTGCGCGTCCAGAGGCGCGACGCCCAGGATCGAGGGCGCGCCGTCTCCGCGACCGCCAGGCGACCAACCACGGCGACCGCGGTCGCCGGACGCAGCGTCGGGTCGGGCGCCAGGCAGTCTCGGCACAGGCGCGCGAGCTCTTCCTCCACCCGCGACGCGTCGGCGGCGCGCGGCCAGGTCATCGTCATTTCCCCATCGACGCGCGTGAACTGCGGCCGCGTGCCGAACAGCAGCTCGTGCAGGATCGCGCCCAGCTGCCAGACGTCCGAGCGCAGATCGGATCGTCCGCCCATCACCGCTTCGGGCGGCATGTACGCCGGCGTTCCGCCGTGAACCGTGGTGTTGGCGTCGTTCTCGATCGCGAGCCCGAAGTCCGAGATCACCAGCCGGCCGTCGGTCATGCGCAGGACGTTTTGCGGGGTCACGTCGCGATGAACGATGCCGACGGCGTGGATCGCCGCCAGCCCCGCGCACAGGCCGCGGGCGTCGACCAGACGCTCCGGCAAAGGGCGCAGCGTTTTGTCCCCGTCACCACCGCCACCGGCGCCGACCTTGCCCGCGCCGTCATCGCGCAGCAGCGCGCGCAGGTTGCCGCCCGCGGCGAGCTCCATGGTCACGAACCAATGCCCGTCCGCGCGCCCGAGATCGAACACGCGGCAGACGTTGGGGTGGCGGATGGCGCGCGCCACTTTCACCTCGCGCGCCAGGCGCTTGATCCAGCTCTTTTCGATCGCGCGCGACGGGTGGAGGATCTTGACCGCGACCGGTTCCCCCAACACGCGATCCCATGCGCGAAATACCCGACCGCTGCCCCCTTCTCCAATAACTGCTTCGATCTGATATCGAGCGTCGAGCACCGCGCCCGCCTCGAGACTCAGCTCCGCCGTGGACTTGCGCTGCACGGCGCCAGTGGTCACGGTGTGCTCATCCGCCAGGTCCAGGTCAGGATCTGGCGAAGAGACGGGGCTTGACGCAGCCCGCGGCTCAGATGGGTCGTCCGTCATGCTCGCCGTTCGCCGCTTTCCCTCGCGATGACTCCGCCCACGCTGTTATATCTCTACACGAGACATCGGGATTGGACAGTACGTGGACCGACGAATTCCGGGGGCAGAGAAATTTACGGTAAATGACGGCGACTCCTGACGAAGTAAGTCAAACGGTACCCCGGAAGGGCGCGCCCCGTGACACGGCGCGAATGGCGGTGCTGTTGCTGGCGGGAACCGGATCTGCCGCCGATCCGCTCGACCGTGCAGGGGTCGCGCGCGTTGTCATGGTCGAGGCGGGGCTGGAGATCGGGCGCCGCCCCCCGACGCCGACAGATGGCCGCGGCACGCTTGTGCTGCCCGACAAGAGCGTGTCGAGCCTGCACGCGCGCATCTCGCGCTTGCCGCCGGCGCCCGACCGCGGCGACAGCTACGAAATTCAGGATCTGGGCAGCACCAACGGGACCTCGGTCGACGGTCGCCCGATCACGACGGCGACGCCGCTGCGCCCGGGCGCGGTGATCTTCCTCGGCGCGCAGGTCTTGGTGTTCCGCTTCGTGTCGCCAGCCGAGCTGGCGGCGATCGAGGAAGACGCGGCCAAGCCGTTCGCGCCGGTGCCGACGCTGTCGCCAGCGCTGGCGCTGGTGTGCAGCCGCCTGTGCCGGCTAGCCCCGTCGCAGGGCGAGATCCTTCTGCTGGGCGAGACGGGGGTCGGCAAGGAAGTGTTCGCGCGCGCGATCCACGAACGGAGCGGGCGCACCGGCCAGCTGGTGGCGATCAACTGCGCCGCGATACCGCGCGAGCTGGTCGAGAGCGAGCTCTTCGGCTACGAGAAGGGCGCGCACTCGACGGCGCAGGGGCGCAAGTCCGGCTTCATCGAGGCGGCTCACGGGGGGACGCTGTTTCTCGATGAGCTGGCCGAGATGCCGCTCGAGCTGCAGTCGAAGCTGCTGCGCTTCATTCAGGACCGGAAGTTCACCGCGCTCGGCTCGACGCGCGTCCAGGAGGCCGACGTGCGCATCATCGCGGCCAGCAGCCGCACGGCGATGACGAAGGCGGGCGGCGCCAGCATCCAGGCCGCCCTGGTGGGGCGTCTCGGCGCGCACCCGGTTCAGCTGCCGGCGCTGCGCGAGCGGGTCGAGGATCTGGGGCGCCTGGCGGCCTATTTCCTGCGCGTCACCAGCAAGGGAAAGGGATCGGAGCGGGCGTTCGACACCGAAGCCTTTCACGCGCTCTGTCTGCACGACTGGCCGCACAACGTCCGCGAGCTGCAGAAGGTGATCGCCGAGGCCCAGCTGCTGAGCGCGGGGGCGCCCTCGATCTCCTTCGAGCACCTGCCCGCGAGCCTGACCGCGCTGGTCGAGCCGACCAGCGACGGTTTCGGCGCCGCCCTCGAGCGGGGCGACGAGCCGCCGGGCGACGGCGCGGTCCGCGATTCGATCGATCCTTCGGTGAAGACCGCGCGCACGCGGCGCCCGGCGCCGACGGCCGAGGAGCTGACCGCGCTGCTCGCCCGCTATCACGGCAACGTCGCGCACGTCGCCCGGCACCTCAAGCGCCAGTACGCGGTCGTCTGGCGCTGCATCCAGCGCTACGGCATCGCCGCCGACGACTTCCGCCCCAGCACCGGTGCCGCGGGGGCGGCGGACGCCGCCTCATCGGAAAACCCGCCGCCCGACGACGACGAAGATCTCGACGACGAGGACGATATCGACGCCGAACCGGAAAAAGGATCGTAAAAGGGGGCCGTGACCGTCATGTCGCCCAGCCCCCGAGGTCCCCGCAATTCACGCCGCCGCCCGCACGGGGCGTCGTCCCAACAACGTCCGCAATCAGCGCGGGTCCTCCCCTCGACCGGCGAGGGAGGAGGCGACTCGGCGGCAAAGGTCGTGCTGCGCCTGGGGCGCTCGCGGCCGCTCTGGTTCGGGCACCCCTGGGTCTATGAGAACGCCGTCGATCGCGTCGAGGGGGAAGCCGGCCCGGGCGACGTCGTGTCGCTGGTCGACCACGACGGGCGCTTCATCGCGCGCGGCTTTTACAACCCGCGGTCGCAGATCGCGGTGCGGATCTGCACGCGCGGCGACGCTCCGGTCGACGCGGCCTTCTTTCGCGCGAAGATCGCCGCCGCGCGCGCGCTGCGCCGGCGCCTCGACCTGCCGAACGCATCGACCAACATCTATCGCCTGGTCAACAGCGAGGGGGACGATCTGCCGGGATTGGTGGTCGACGTCTACGACGACGCGGCGGTGGCCCAGATAACCACGCTCGCGATCTCGCAGCGCAAGGCCGAGATCTACGACGCCATCGAGGCCGAGACCGGCATCAAGACGATCTTCGAATCGTCGCCCGCCGGCTACGCCGAGCTGGAAGGATTCACCGCGGCGTCGCGCGTGGCGCGCGGGCAGTCCCGCCCCACGGTGGGCGGCGTCGAAGACGGCATTCGCCTGGAGGTCGAGCCGCTGGCCGGTCAGAAGACCGGCATGTTCATCGACCAGCGCGAGACCCGCATGCGCGTCGGGGCGCTGGCGCGCGGGGCGCGCGTGCTGGATTGCTACGCCTACGCGGGCGGCTTCGCGCTGCAGGCGGCGCGCGGCGGCGCGAAGTCGATCGTGGCGGTCGACAGCTCGGCGCGCGCGATCGCGCGCATCGAAAGCCACGCCGCCGCCAACGGCGCGCGCATCGACGCCGTCGAGGCCGACGCGTTTCGCTACCTCGAGACCGCGACGCCGCGCTCGTTCGATCTGCTGGTGATCGACCCGCCGAAGTTCGCGCGCGAGCGCAAGGATCTCGAGGCGGCGCGCAAAGGCTACGAGCGGCTCAACGCGCTGGCGCTCGGCGCCGCCGCGCCGGGGGCGATCCTGGTCACCTGCTCGTGCTCGCAGAACGTCGACGCCGAGCTGTTCGAGCGCATCGTCGCCGCCGCCGCGAAGCAGGCCGGCCGTCACGTGCGCATCGTCGAACAGCGCGGGCCGGCCGCCGACCACCCGCTGCCGCCCGGATTCACCGAGGGCCAGTACCTGAAGGTCCTGATCCTCTACGTCGACTGACCGACTGGGAGCGCGTAAGGCGAAGGCGGCTTCGCCGCCGCAGCCCATCATTCCGAGCTAGCGACCGCTCACGGCGCGACCCGCACGCCGCTGGGCGAGCCGTGCAGCAGCGCGATGTAATAGATCAGCATCGCGACGATCATCGCCAGCGACACCCACTCGAAGGGGATGCGCCCGAACAGCTTCCAGCGACGGCCGAAGAATCGACCGCGCGAACGGGTGAAGATCTGGTTCTGGATCGCCGGCAGGAAGCTCGGCGGCGCCGGCTTCTTCAGCTTGCCGAGCGAGCCGAGCGCGCGCCGAAACCCCTCGAGCTCGGTGCGGCACTGGATGCAGACCGCGAGGTGCTGCTCGAGCTCGTTCTTCGGCGCGCCCACGAGCGTGCCGTCGGCGTAGTCGGTGAACAGGTCTGAGGCTTTTTGATGGTCCATGGGCTTCAGCGCGTGTGGGGTGTCAGCGCGTATGTTTGTCGAGATAGTCTTTAATCGCCATCCGCGCCCGATGCAGGCGCGACTTGATCGTCCCCTCGGCGAGGCCCGTGATCTCGCCGATCTCCTGGTACGACAGCTCCTCGACGTCGCGCAGGACCACCAGCAGGCGGTGCTCCTCGTCGAGCGCGGCGATGGCGACCTGCATCAGCCCCTCGAGCTCGGCGGCCTCGAGCATGACGTCGGGGGCGGCGATCTGCGCCTGCAGCGGCGAGCCGCCGCGCGTGTGGAGCGCCCCCTCGCGCTCATCGTCGAGCTCGCCGCCGTCGGTGTGGCGGCGCGACAGGTACTTGATCCGGTTCTTGCAGTGGTTCGCGGCGATGCGCAGCAGCCAGGTCGAGAACTTGGACTCGCCCCGAAACCCGTCGACCGTCTTGAAGACGGTGACGAACACCTCCTGCGCGATGTCCTCGGCTTCGGGACGGCTGCCGATCATGCGATAGACCAGGCTGAAGACCTTGTCGCCATAGAGGCGCACGATGTCGTTGAAGGCCTGCTCGTCGCGCTCCTTGAGGCGCCCGATCAGCAGCCGCTCGGCGACACTCATGACGTACGGGGCCCGACGTAACCGGGCCCTCGCCAAGCGGAGCGTTGCCTCCACGTCCCATTGGACAGCCCCCGCAAGGGAAAGTTCCCAGCGCCGCGCATCGAGCGGCAGAGTCTAACGCGCCCGCGCCCCGCCCGGCCCCCGAGAGTGCGACAAGAGGCGACCAAGGCTCTAGGTGATTGATGGTGGGCGAAGCCAGCTCTCGCTAGGGTTGGGGAACGAAGAGGCGGAAAGCGGCGCCGAAGATCGTCTCGCGCGGCGAGCCGTCCGAGCGGAAGGCGTCCTGTCGCACGCCGAGATCGAGGGCGCCGGCCTCCGAGACCGCCGAGAACCCGGCGGTGAAGAAGCCGTTCTGGGTGACGCCGTCGTATCCGCCACCGCCGCGCAACGCGACCGTCTTCGCGAGAAAGACCTCGGCGCCGGCGGAGACGCGCGTCCCCTTGCGGGGCAGCGGGGCGTCGGCGGTGAGGTAGGTGACACCGTCGACCACCAGCAGCAGGATGTCGTTGGGCGAAAACGCCGCGCCGTAGCCGACCGTCATCGGCGCCACGGCGACATTCAGCTTCCTCAGATTTGACCCGACGACGCCGAACGACAGGGTCCGGAGCGGGCGCACGGTGACGCCCACGTCATAGGTATAGCCCCCGGTGCCGCCGGTGACCGCCGTCTGATCGCCGGCGAGCAGGAAGTACTTCCCGGTCGCTCCCACCGCCAGGTGATCGCCGAACGGCATCGACAGCGCCAGGCCCCCCTCGTGACCGTGGCCGGCGGCAGGGCCGTCGGGATTGTCGGAGTGATAGGTGTAGTAGAGCCCGCCCGCGACCTTGTAGCCGGAGGTCGAGTCGACGATCGAGGCATGCAGGAAGTTCTCGTCGCGCACGTGCGCGAACCAGTAGTCGGCTTCGACGGTGTACGACTGGATGAGCGACATCCCCGACGGATTGAGCAGCGGACCGGAGCCGCCGGTCGCCGCGCCGCGCAGCCCCTCGCCCATGCCGAGAGAACGGGTTCCGACGAACGGCTCCGCGGCGGCCGGGCGCGCCCGGTAGAAGAAGGAAAGAACGATCGACAAGAACAGGGTCGCCGCCAGGCGCACGCCGGCGTGAACGCGGTTGGGCTGACGCATCGGGCTCGATTCTAGGGACTCACCTTGGATCGTCCAGTAATGACTGCGCGCCATGTGCGAGACCGCTAGCGCCAGTTGCGCTCCGCCAAACTGGCAAATCCTTCCCAGCCAACGACGACGTGATCGAGGACGGAGATCCCGCACAGATCGCCGACCTCGCGCAGGCGGGCGGTCAGCTCCAGATCCTGGCGCGACGGCGTCGGATCGCCCGAGGGATGGTTGTGACAGAAGATGACCGCCGCCGCCGCGGAGCGGATCAGCGGCCGAAACACGTCGCGCGGGTGAACCTCGACGCCGGTCAGCGAGCCGCGCGCGAGACACCGCTCCGACTGAATGCGATGACGCACATCGAGGGCGAGCGCCCAGAACTCCTCGACCGCTGACGAGGCGAGGCGCGCGCGCAGGTGCGACCACACGTCGTTGGCCGACGTGAGGCGGCGTCCGGGTTTCGGACGCTCACCGACTGAACGACGGCCAAGCTCGACCGCCGCCTGAATCAAGGAAGCACGCGCGGGGCCGACACCCCGCTGTGACCGAAGCTCCTCGATCGAGGCTTGCGCCATCCCGACCAGGCCGCCGCTCGACGTCAGCAGCGCCGTCGCAAGCTCAATCACGTTCCGACCGGAGGTGCCAGACCCGAGGACGATCGCCAACAGCTCCTGATCCGAGAGTTGAGCTGCCCCGCACGCGAGGAGGCGCTCGCGCGGCCGAGCGTCCGGATTTAGTGCCGCCATGGTGACCATGCGCAACGACTTCGCAACCGACATGCCACGCAACAAGCGCGAAACGTGACCTGTGTGCGCCGACTCCGGACACAAACACGGCCGGCGGTGGTTGCGCTCCGTCGCGGAGCAATCCGCCAATAATGAGCGCGCGCAAAAAAAGAACGTCGAAGAAAGGTCCAAGAAAGGTCGAAGAAAGGTCGAAGAAGGGTCGAAGAAAGGAAAAAACTGGGTTGGCTTGCGGTGAAAGATCGTGCTAGCGTTCCCTTAACGCTCGTGCTTGGCGGATCATTCCGCACCGGCGCTGACGGGTTGCTGAGGTTCCTCATCGACCCGCGACTTACCGACGGTGTTTTCCAAAGCAGATTATCGACAGGGTGCAGCAGGGTTGGGTTGGCGCGCACGGCGTAGCGCCCTCGTTTTGACAGGAGTTCAGCCTGAGTTCCGACGACGATTCAAGGCTCGCGCGTGCGATTCGCAGCGCAGAGCCAGCCGCAGATCTTTTAACGACTTCTTCCTCGAGTGAAGCTCCCGAAAGCGAGGGTCTGAACAACGGAGGAAGCATCGCCGACGATGGTGTGCCCACGATCGTTATCCACCGCACGGATGACGATGAGGAGGGTTTGGCGACCGGCGTGACCGCCGCCGAACCCGAGCCACGACCGGCGCCGCAGGCGCAGCAGGCGTTTGTTTCGGGGGGAACAACCGCCGCGCCTCCGTCGGAGTCGCTGTTGCGGGCGCTGCAAAAGCTGCGCGAGGTGTTCCACATCCGTGAGCTGCGCCCCGGGCAGGCGGAGATCATGGAGTCGGTCCTCGCGGGTCAGGACACGCTGGCCATCATGCCGACCGGCAGCGGCAAATCGCTGACGTATCAGCTTCCCGCGCTGGTGATGCCGGGGCCGACGTTGGTCGTCTCGCCCCTGCTGGCACTGATCGAGGATCAGGTGCAGAAGCTGAAGTCGCTCGGCATTCCGGTCGCGCGCATCGACTCCACGCGCACCGCAAAGGAGCGCGCCGCCGATCTCGAAGCGGTGTGTGCGGGCCAGATCAAGCTGGTCCTCATCACGCCCGAATCGATCGGCAGCCCGACGGTGCAAGAGGCCCTGGCGGGCGTGAAGTTCTCGCTGTTCTGCGTCGACGAAGCCCACTGCGTCTCGCAGTGGGGTCACGACTTCCGCCCCTCGTACCTCGGCCTGCGGCGTGCCGCGCAGGTGCTGGGGCGGCCGCCGATCCTCGGTCTGACCGCCACCGCGACGCCGGCGATCGGCGACGACGTGCTGGTCCAGCTGGGGATGAAGGACGCCAGGGTCTGCCGCGTCTCCTTCCACCGTCCCAACCTCGCCTTCGACGTGCGGAAGGTCGCGGGCGAAGCGGACAAGCTGCGCCAGCTCGGCAAGCTCATCCAGAGACTGCGACGGCCGGGCATCGTCTATTGCTCGACGGTGCGCGCCGTCGACGAGCTTTACGTGGCGCTGCGCCACGGCAAGATCCCGGTCGAACGCTACAACGGCAAGATGTCGACCGAAGAGCGCGAGGCGGCGCAGGCGTCGTTCATGCAGCCGGGGCGCAAGGTCGTGATGCTGGCGACCAACGCGTTCGGCCTGGGCATCGACAAGCCCGACATTCGCTACATCATCCATTACCAGATGCCGGGCTCGCCCGAATCCTACGTTCAGGAGGCGGGGCGCGCCGGACGCGACGGCAAGCCGGCGCGTTGCGTGCTTCTGTTTCAACCCGACGACATCGCGATCCAGGAGCACTTCCTGAAGGAGGCGCATCCGACGAAGAGCCAGGCGCGCATGGTCGCCGACGGCCTTTACGCCTGGAGCGACGAGGGCAAAGAGGTTTCGGTGCGCGACCTCGCGCTGTCGATGGCGCTGCCCGAGCGGCGCGTGCGCGTGATCTTGTCGGTGCTGGAAGCGATGGGCGTCGCGCACGAGGTCAAGGCGGCCCGCTGGCAGGGCGTCGAGCCGCGCCCCGAGCGCGAACAGATCGACAAGGCGGCGTCGGTGTTCGAAGCGCGGCGCATCTCCGACCGGCGGCGATTGGCGTCGCTGCTGGCGTACATGAATACGCAGCGCTGCCGCGTGCAGATGCTGCGCGCCTACTTCGGCGAGCCCGAGGGGGAAAAGTGCGGCCTTTGTGATTCGGACGCCGGGCTCGACAGCGAAGTGTTCGATCCGGGATCGGCCGACGAACGCCACGGCCTGCACGCGGCGACCGACTTCCACGCGCGGCCGCGACGACGGCGGCGCGGTCGGGGCGAGGTCCGCATCGAAGCGCGCGAGGGCAGGCCCCACGGAAGATCCGAAGGCAGACCCGAAGGCAGACCCGAAGGCCGACCCGAAGGCAGACCCGATGGCCAGCTGCCGAGCCGACCGATGGCGCCGCCGCCGCCGGTGTTCGAGACGGCCATCCCGTCCGACATCTTGCCGCCGCTCGGCCTGTTCGAAATTCCCCCGCCAAGCGACAGCGAAGCCGGCTTCGACGACGCGATCTGGGCCGAGTCGCCGGACGCGGGGTTCGCGCTCGCGGGAGATCCGGTCGTCGATCCGGACGACGGCTGGTTTCGGCAGGACGCGCCTGAGGTCGGCAACGGCGCCACGACGCTGGTCGACGAAGCGTCGACCTCGACCTCGACCTCGATCGAGGCGATGGCGATGGCGACGGCAGACGAAACCCCGACGGAGGAGCCGATGTTTGGCGCCGAGACCGTTCCGCCGGCGCCGGCCGGCGAGACCGGGGGCACCACCTTCGACGGCGAATGGGCCGCCGTGCGCGACGCCAACATTCGCCCCTACGCCGAGTGGCGCGCCTCTCCTGCGGTCACCCTGCCGGTGATCGCCGGCAGCAGCAGCGCCATCGGCGTACGACCGCCACAGGCGTCGTTTCAACATCACCCCAGCAGCAATGGCAACAACCGCGGCCCTAACGGTGGCGGGCTCAGCGGCGGCGGCGGGCGGCGGCGACGACGGCGACGACCCGGCGGCGGCGGCGGGCCGAGCAGCGGCGGCGGCGGCGGTGGTGGCCGTCACCAGCGCTCCGGCCGCGACGGCGGCGATCGGAACCGAGATCGCGGGCCACGCCTCCCCGGGTTCTACAATCCGGGCGGCGACTAGAGAGCCACCAAGACATAGCCAAGCGAGACGTCGAAGAGGCGCTCGGCGGATCGATCAGCCGAGCGAGCGCCACCACGCGACGAAGCGCGCGATCCCCTCGTCGATCGAGACGCGGGGCGCGTAGCCGAGCTTGGTGCCGGCGAGGGTCAGATCGGCCAGCGTGCGCCGCATGTCGCCCGGTTGCTCGGCCCGCCATTCGATGGTCGGCTTCTTGCCAAGCGCCTGCGAGATCAGCTCGACCAACCGGATGAGCGACGTCGTGCGCGACCCGCCCAGGTTGTAGATGCGGTAGCCGGGCACGCGCGCGCCCGCCTGCTCGTCGATCGCGGCGACGGTGCCGTCGATGATGTCGTCGATCCAGGTGTAGTCGCGCGACGTGCTGCCGTCGCCGTACAGCTGGAGCGGCTGGCCGCCGTCGATGAGCCGCGTGAACTTGTGAATGGCGAGGTCCGGCCGCTGGCGCGGGCCGTAGACGGTGAAGAAGCGCAAGCACGTGACGTCGAGCGTCTGCAGATGATGCGCCACGAAGGCGCAGAGCTCGCCCGAGCGCTTGGTCGCCGCGTAGGGTGACGCCGGCTTGCCGCACCCGTCCGATTCACGAAACGGCACCGCGCTGTCGACGCCATAGACCGACGACGACGACGCGAAGACCAGACGGGTGACGCGGCTCTTCGCGCAGGCGTCGAGCAGGCGCGCGGTGCCGGTCACGTTGACCTCGCTGTAGCGCAGCGGATCGTCGATCGACGGGCGCACGCCGGCCAGCGCCGCCAGGTGCACCACGACGTCGGGCCGCGCCAGATCGAACGCGCGCGCCAGATCGTCGGGCGACGTGATGTTCCCTTCGACCAGGCGAAATTCCCGGCGGGCGCGCAGGACATCCAGGTTCCGCTCCTTGACGGCGCGCGGATAGAACGGATCGAAGTTGTCGAGCCCCACCACCTCGTCGCCGCGGACGCAGAGACGCTCCCCGAGATGAGAGCCGATGAACCCGGCCACTCCGGTCAAGAGAATCCGCATGCGGCGCGAAGGATAGCGGCGAGCGGGCAATTTGTCGCGGTCGCGGGTCAGCCCCGCCGCCGCTCGACCGGCGCCTGCGGATCGGAGATCGGCGTTCGCAGATGCAACAGGAACTCGACGTTCCCCTTGCCGCCCGTGATCGGCGACGTCGTGCTCCCCGAGGACCGTGTAGCCGAGCCCCGCCGCCGCCGCCTGCACCTCGGCGAGCGAACGCGCGCGCGCCGTCTCGTCGCGCACGATCCCCCCCTTGCCGATGTCGGCCCGTCCGACCTCGAACTGCGGCTTGACCAGCGCCACCACGTTCGCCGCCGCGCGCGCCGAGCGGCAGCAGCGCCGGCAGCACCAGCCGCAGCGAGATGAAAGAGACATCGACCACGATGACGTCGACCGGCTCGGGCAGCAGGTCGGGCGGCGCCAGCCGGATGTTGGTGCGGTCGAGCACCGTGACCCGCGCTGTCCGAGGCGATCTTCCAGTCCAGCTGCCCGTGCCCGACGTCGACGCAGTACACCCGCCGCGCCCCCGCCTGCAGCAGGCAGTCGGTGAACCCCCCCGTCGACGCCCCGACGTCGAGCGCCACCTGCCCCGCGACCTCGACCGCGAACGTCGCCAGCCCATGCGCCAGCTTCAGCCCCCCGCGCGAGACGTAGGGCATGGGCGCGCTGCGCAGCCGCAGCTCCACCGTCCCGTCGACCATCTCGCCCGCTTTCTCTATCGGGCGATCCCCCGCCAGCACCTCCCCCGCCAGGATCAGCGCCCGCGCCCGCTCCCGCGACGGAGCCAGCCCATGCTCGACAACCGCCAGGTCAGCCCGGATCCGCGAACCGACGCGCCTCTGCTCGGAAGGTGCCACGCGTTCGATTCTTACCACCTCCGGTTGCAAACTCGATCGCCCTGCGTAGAATGTCGCCGCGGTCGAGGCATTCCCGGACGACCGCGATGGGGCTGTAGCTCAGCTGGGAGAGCGCCTGAATCGCACTCAGGAGGCCGACGGTTCGATCCCGTTCAGCTCCACGATATTGCTCAGGATTTTTTCGCCGCAGGGCGTCTGCGAAAACGATTTGCGAGCAAACGTTTTGCATTCAGGAGGCGAGCTCCTCTGCCTGCTTCCCGCCCGCGAGCACCGTCAGCACCTTCTGCTGCCGCGCGCCCGCCCCGGCTCCCGCCTTCGCGTAGCTCTGGAGCGTCGTCGTCGCCGACTCGTGCCCCAGGGCCGCCGCGACCGCGTGCGCGCTCAGCCCCGTCTCGACCGCGAGCGTGCCGTGCAGGCCACGCATGCCGTGCGCAGTGACCCGCGGCACCCCCGCCACCTTGCAGATCCGCGCCACCCACTTCCGCGGCCAGTTCCGATCGTGATAGCCGAAGAGCAGATCCTCCGACTTCTTCCCCTCGGCGAGCGCGAGCAGGTACGGCCGGAGGAGACTCCGGCACCTGCAGCGTTCGCTTCCCCGCCTCCGTCTTCGAGTCCGGGATCCAGAGCAGCTTCCCCTCGTCGTCCAGATCGCGAACGATCCGGCTCACCACCTCGCCCGCCCGTAGACCCATCACCAGCGTCACGAGCGCGGCCACCGCCCCGTCCTCTCCCTTCGTCCGCGAGCTGCGTCGCCTTGGCCTGCCACTTCCGCGCCTCGTCGATGCGGAGCTGCGGCTTGCCATGCCGGCGCTTGCCGGCCCCCTGCACGCCCTCGAGCGGGTTGGTGCGGAGGTAGCCCTTGCCAACGGACCACTTCAGGAACGTCTTCGCCTCGGCGAGGATGTTCCGGTGTGAGTCGACGGCGAGCGGGCGCTTCGTCGTCGGCCTCGGGCTCGTCCGCAGGGCCTCGTAGTAGGCCTTGCAGCGTGCCGGCGTGAGCTCGTCGACCGGGAGATCCTCTTCGGAGAAGAAGATCCGAGCCGCCAAGCGGTGGCCTCGATCGATCGCTGCTTGTTGCCCTTGTCGTTTCTCATGTACGTCTCGTACTTCGCGCGCGCATCCGCCATCTTGAGCCTGCCTGCCCGCGCCAGTTCCCGCCTCAGCGACCTGACGACCTGCCGTGCCTCTTCTTCCTTCTCATAGTCCGTAACAGTCTTTTCGCCTCCTGCTGCGACCAGGAGGACTCTCCATCGGTTGTAATGTCGGTAGGGTCCGAGCACGCGCTCGGGTTTGCTTCTTCGCGCCATGGGTCCTTGTCCTTTGTTGGGCGCGGAGAAACGTCAGCACCGATGAAGGTACCATTTCGCCGCAGAATGTCGGCCAGCGCGTCGGCGATGAGTCGCGCGAACTTGCGTGCCTGTTCATCGTCGTCAGCTGGCGGGCGACCGAGCGACATTGTTCACTCCGCACTCCGGCATGCCCCACAGTGGGCGAACCCCTGATCGTCCCGGACCATCACCGTCAAACCCGTCCGGCCGCCGAACCGTCCGCGCGGGCGCAGGGACGGCTCGGAAGGGGGCCGCGGGCGGGTAGGGAGAGCGTGGGGGTCTCCTCGTCGTCAGGCGACTCGGTGGTCATGGTGCCCTTTCCTGACGCCCCGCGGGCGCACGCGAATCAGGGGTCGCGGTCGTCGTTGGATGTGCCGGCGTCGGCACCTGTCGCGCGGTCGGTGCGGGCGGTAGGGATGGTGAAGACGGGGCCGGCGATTGCGGCGTCGTCTTCCCGCCGGCGCGTCGAGCTGCTTAACCGTCTTCCTCCGCTCTTGCCAGAGCCGATCTCGTCGGAAGACCTCACGCAGCGCGTACTCGATCGTGGTCGAGGTCGCGTCGGCGGTGGTCAGCGACGACGACAGCTCGACCCACCCCGCATATTCGGCCAGCTCCCGCGCGGTGGCCGAGCTGAGCTCGACTTCGATTTTCTCGCGGCCTCGATCGTCCCCGAGGACCAGCGGTCCGGAACGAGGTTCTGACTTGGGGCGGCCGGCTCGTCGCTTCGTCGCGTCCATGTTTTTCCTTTCTGTGATCGTCTCTCGGCCAAATTCACGGTCGGATGCGGAGTCATCGAGACATTTCAGGGCCCAAGCTGCACCGCCAGGCGGCCGTCGCGATCGCGTGAGATCGCGACCGTCCGGCCCATCGCGCGCGCCAATTCCGGCGACTTCGGCACCAGCGTCAGCTCGCGCCGCTGGTGGTCCACGAGCGCGACGTAATCGCCGCCGGATGGCGTGGTCGGACAGGCGACGACCCGTCCCTTGAACGCCGGCGGATCGCTCACGAACGACACCCCGAGCTGCTGCGAGATCGCCCGCCCGAGCTCGATCCGCTCGCGTTCCGCGACGGATTCGACGCGCAGACGATGCTGCGGATGCGTCCTTTCCCGCGCCTCGAGCGCGGTCACGAGATCCGCCGGCACCTGCCAGCGCCCGTCGGTAAGGCGGGTCGCCAGCCGATAGCGGGCGAGTCGTTCCAACCTCCGGACGTTCGCCGCGACACGCTCCGCTGGCGTCGGCACGGGCGTGCCCGGTTGCGGCCGATGGAGGGTTTCGAGCGCCCGCTGGTGGCGAACGGGATCGTAGACGCCCCCATTTTCCTGCGGCGAACCGGGCGATGATCTTGTCCGCCGGTTTCAGCCACGGCTCGGCGTCAAAACCGACCCGGACCGCTTCGCCTTCGCGCAGGCGCTCCGCCATCTCCGGCGCGAGGCGCACGTAGAAAGGCTCTCCCGCCGCGTTGACGACCGCCGCGAACATCTGCCCGGTGAGCTCGTCGTCGAGCCCCTTGCCGACCAGCGTCCCCTCGAAGGATGCGACCGGTTTCGCCGGGTCGACCATCCGATAGGCGATCGCCCGCTGCTTCAGGAACGGCACCAGGCGCTCGATCACTTGCTGTCGTTCTTCGAGCGCGGCCAGCGATTCTTTCCATCCTTCGGTCAGTCGCCAGACACCGGTTTCCGTCTGCGCGGCGAGCTCCATCGTCTCCAGCGACTGCAGCCTGGCGATGCAAACCCGCCCCTCCGGTTCTCCCGCCGCCAGCAATTTTCCGATGGTCACCGTGCCGCCCGGCGACACGTGCGCATCGATGACCCGATCAATTTCCGTGAGCCGCTCCCGCCGCACGTCGACGGTCTGCTCACGCAACAAATCCAATTCCGACCGCCGCCCGAGCTCGCGGGTGACGATTTCCTGCGCCCGCCACCGCATCCCGCGCGCGATATACGGCCCGTCGATCCGCAGGTCGTTGCCGTCCTGATCGACCCCGCGAACGACGATATGCACGTGCGGGTTGTCGGTGTTGTGGTGGTTGACGGCGGCCCAGAGCAGCCGCCGACCGGTGTCCTTTTCGACCTGCCGGACGAATTCCCGCGTGAATTCTTTCAGGTCCAGTCGATGGCCGTCCTCGGGCGAGACGATGAATCGAAACTGTCGCTTCTCGCCGTCGAGCGGCGCCCGGAACGCCTCCGCCGTGAACGCGTCGTCCGCCCCATAAAGCCGCCCCGGCGCCCCGTCTTTCTCGACACCGTCCCGCTCGAGATAGGCGAGGTGCAGCCTGGCTGCCTTCATCCCGTTCGCATTCAGGCGCACGTACCGCGCCTTGATGACGCACCGGCGGCTCTGCGCATGCGGTGGCCGTACCGCGATCTGACCTCTTGGGCCTCTCGGATCGCGCGGGCGACGACGTCCGCCGTCCTCCGCCGTACTTCTGGATCGCCCGCCGCATCTGCGCGACGAAGAGCCGCGACCGGTCACCATCACCCCGCGGCCGCCGCCCGATGCGCGGCCGAAATTCATCGTCACGCCCGTCAGACTCCCCCACGTGAAGGCTCCTTCTCCCTACCGCCCTTCTCGAATGCGGCGGCGTCGCCGGCCGCGCCGCCTGCGCCGTGAACGCTCGCCGGACCACTCCGGCAAAGGTCACGCCCGACGCCGCGTCGCCCGATACCTGGGTCAGAAAGCCCCCGTAGAGCGCCTCCATCTGCTTGACCGCCTCGGGCGTGGGCGCCCGCGCGACCAGGAAAGAAAACCGGACGAACCGCGCGAATCCCCAGGCGAGCACGTCCAGTTCGTTCTGAACCTTCGCGACTGCCTGCGCGACGCCGTCGAGCCGCCGGACGACCAATGCTTCCTCCACCCCATCGCCCTCCAGATATTCCCGAAGGGCAGCGTCGACGACCGCGCTTTCGGTCACCCCTTGCGCCGCCGAGTAGGCGCCGAGCTTGCGACGAACCTCAGGCGAAACGTACGGCTGGATTCGAAGGCGATTTCTCATGATGACTCCTGTGGCCGTCCTTGTCGGAAGCCGCCGAAAAGATGTGACCTGGCGACATGGTGACCGCGCACCACCGAGTCGGTTCCGGCGACGACGCCGTTCAAGTTCATTCGTCCCGGCGGCTTGGCGGCAGCCTCCACGATGAATCACTCGGCCAAACCGCCGCGAAGTAGCGGCCCAACGAATGCCAGCCGCGAATGTGCGCCGATCTCCGACCGAATATGTGCCGCGCGTCGTCACGGCCAACCGCTTCTCGATCGTCGCTCCGGGCCGAGGGAATGCGCGGAGAGTGCTCGCGGCCCGCGCACCGCGATGAACAGCCGTCGCCAACGGGATGCCCATGGTCCGGGCTGCCGAGGTCGAAAACCAGACGGGGCCCGCGTTCGGTCGGTTTCCTCCACCGCTCGATTCTCGCGGCGAAGACCCCGTTCGTTGCCTGCCTACCGAACTCCTTTCACGAGGAAAGTGTCGGCACGTTCGTGATCGGGTTGTCCTCAAGACTGATCTGGCCGCAATTGGACCGAGCCCGATATCGAGCTCTGGACCGGGCGGCGTGGACCGCGGCAACACGTGCGGCCGGGCTATGGGCGCGCGGACCGCGGGGTCGCCAATGAACGGCTCGGGTGAGTTGCCCTCCTTGCCTCGTTGAACGGATCAGCCCCCAGAAGCAGCTCTCCGTCGACGACGCCGCGTTGGTGGGCCCGCCAATGACATGAAAACGCCAGCGTCGACGCGACGTTAGGATACAGCGGTCATCTGTGCCGGCGCGCCGGCCTCTATACTTTTCCCTGCGAGCACGCGCCCTTAGGGCGCTGCGAGCTCCCGCCCTTTATCTTGCGGTTCCCGTTCCCGCTTGACCTCGTGTCGTCGCGGCCACGACCAACCGGTGATACGGCATGGGGATCGACGCTCCGCGATTCGAGTGGTGTCAACAAAGGGCTTTCTGTCGCAGCAGACAACGCACACGGTTGCGTCGGCTGAAGGACTAATCATCTTCTTGAACATGACGCACAGAATAAATACGCTAGCGCGCGTTTATCAGTAGATCGTCTGACCGCACAACCCGGGGCATGGTGAGAGAGATTACCGATGGGACGAAAATCACGGCTATTGGAGTACGCATTGTTCTTATTTATCGGTACGGGAGGGGCGTCATGTCTCGACGCACATATCATGCACACTGACGGATCCAACGCTGCGCGTCGCAAATTGCACTATTACCCGCACTGAGTGCAGGGCTCAACAGCAACCGGTCGGAGGCGCTTCGAAGTGCCTCACTCCGGATCACCAATCAGATCAATGCGGACGTCTGTTACAAAGCGGCACCGGGCGTCACGTCTACTCAGGTGTGTCAGAATCGGTATTGCGCACCTCCGTTTTATAACGAGGACAGCCAAGCTCAGTCCGATTGTCGAAGCAACAACCATGTAACAGCGACGGATCGACCGGCGCTCGCCGCCGAGTGCGGCGTCTTTACCGCTGCCGCCGGCGACACGGCATCGGTCCTGTGTGTTACCCAGAAAGGATATCAGTGCACGCTCGATCCTACGGGGGCCTTTTGCGCGCAACTCACGCCCGTGTCGACGACAGAAAACCGTTTGCTTCGACCCCAACATCAGCACGGCGGAGACGGCGGCGTCAGTAAACTACAGCGTGAAGGCGTCCGACCTGACCAGGATCCAGGACGAATACATCAATCTTCCGGTGAATGGCACGAGCCTCACCTGCCCGCCGGTGAATAGGCGCGGCCCCATCATGCTCGGGATCCGCAGCGCGTTTGCCACAGCGGGGTTTCAGGGCACGAACACGCAACTCAGCGCGCAGGGAGGCAATGCGACGATGGATTGGGGCTGCGACCAGTTCGAGCAGTGCCACCCGATCAGCATTTCCAGCCTGCGCCTCAACATGAACGATGCCACCGTCAACGGAGTTGCGTTCACGAACACCGTGATTAATCTCGTGCAACCGGTGTCTATCCTGGCCGGCGGGCCCTTGCCGGTGATCCCAAGGGGACGATGAGGTTGAAAGTCGTCACGACCACCCCGGTCGGCGTCCAGGAGTTTTTCGGCTCCCCCACCGCCGACCTGCCGGTTCAGTTGACGCCGGCGACATCGCTCCAGTTCGGCGGCACGTTCACCGGCATGCTTCCAGCCTCCCCAACAAGGCGGCCCCCCTGACCCTGACCATCAGCGCGAACGGCGACACGACCAGTCCCGGCGCCCAATGTGCCGGGTTCACCCCTTTCAGGAGTTGATGGGCTTCGAGAATGTGTCGTCCTGGAGCACCTCGCCGCCCGTGCTCTCTCCCAATAGCACGTTGCACACCCAGGGGTGCTATGTGCTTGAACGTATCGGGCGCCAACTTCCGCACCTTGATCAGCAGCGGATTTGCGGACCCCGATCACCGGCGGGAAGGCCCGGCTCCTGCTCGACATCTACGTTCCGCCCAATCAGCCCAATCCGTTCTGGCAAGGCGCCGTTCAGGCCTTGATGTCCTGTCCGTCCGCCAACGTGAACAACGTCTTCCTGGGGCAGTTCGAGCTCACCGGGAAGCCGACCGGCGCGTTCACCACGGCCAGTTACAACGTTCCCTCCTCGGTCCAGGCGGCCCTGGCGAAAACGGGATTTGCTCCTTCACACTGGGGGTCAATTCGAACGCAACGCCGACGCCCATCGTCCTGGACAACCTCCGCTTCTCCCTATAGCGTTTGTGGGGTTCCGGGAGTGGACAAGTACCACTCCCGGACCTGCCGGTGTCGGGGGGTTGTCAATGCAGCGCCGTATGGTCCGCGACCTTCTCATCGTCGTTTGGGGGCTTTCTTTCGCGGCGTGTGGAAACAGCGGCGGTCCGGAGCCGTCACTGCCGATCCAGGCATCGTCGGCCCACTTTCGCTATCACGCCGCTTCCGCGGGTGAGGTCTTGCCCGGACTTCTGGATGCGCTGGAGGCAAATCGAGCAGACGCTGCTCGCTATTTCGGTCTCGCGAACGACGAGGTCGTAGACTACTACCTTTTTACCGACGACGCGTCGGTCGCGGGCATTTGCGGTGAACCGGATGGCTGCGCCCCCGGCCGGCAGGTCGTCACGACCTTCCCTGTCCACTATCACGAGCTCATCCACGCTTACCTGGCCAGTCTCGGGTCGCCCGCGCACGTGCTCGTGGAAGGGGTGGCGGATGCCATAAACTGTTTTCAGGATGGCAACATGGGGCCGGTCGTTCCGGAATGGCAGGATCTGTTCCGGGTTGCTGGCGATCGCAACGACGATTTCTACAATACGGCAATGCGACTGGTCCGCTATTTGATATCCGGCTGTCCGGACCCGAGCGCTCCATAGACTATTACAAGCACGCACGTCAACCGGCGATGCCACCGCCTTTGCCAACCACTTTCAATCGTACTGGTCGTTATCAATCGATCAGGCGTGGACCGCCGCCAACGTGTCCAGTCCCGCCCTCGTCGAGCCGATCTGTCTGCCGGGCGCCGGGCATCACGCCCTCGATGGACGTCGAGCATTTCACACCCTTTTGGTTGGGCGTATCTTCCCATTGTTGTGGATCCAGGCTCGGCCCTGACGATCGAGGCGACGACCACCTCGTCGCTGATCGAAGTAGAGCGATTGCGAGCGGTCGTCGACGGCGCTGATGGCCGCGACGTCAGCGTCTGATTCGTCGCCCGGGGTGAACCTGATTCAACTGGACGGGCGGCCCTGGTTTATTCGCTCGGGTAACATGGGCACGGACGACCTCCGCGTCGCCGCCGATTCGCCATTGCGGACCACGTGCGATGCCGCCGGCACATTGTCGCTGGATGCCACACCCAGAGCGCTGGCCGCAATTGTTCCCAAGGGGAGCGCGCCCCTGTATGTCCGGCTCTCCGTCACCGGTTCCCCTACCTTGGCCATTTCAGGTCCGCTTAAGGGATCGCTGCGTCTCTGGGACTGCTCGCGCAGTGACTGCCGATCCGTCCCTCCCTACCCAGGGTCGATGATGGTCTCCGATGGGGCCGGTCTTGGAGATTGACCCGAGTGCCATTCCCGGAATGGGTCTCAGCCAGTTCTTTTGTATCGTCGGCGGGTCATGAGTTCGCGTCTCACGGTGGTGGCGGCGTTCGCCTTCGGCCTGTCGCTGTCTTCCTGCGGCGGCGACTCCGTCGGCTTGCCACCGGTTTTGGCCGCATCGGCTCACTTTCGATACCACGTGGAACCGCCACAGCTGGCGTCGAGCGGCATCCGCAGCGCGCTCGAGTCAAACCGAGCCGACGTGCTGGCCTACCTGGGTCTCCCCGACGACGATCAGGTCATCGACTATTACCTGCTCTTTGCCACTTCGGTGAGCGAGCACTGCTCCACGCAGGAGTCGTGTGCGCGGGGCCGACAGGTCTTCACCACCTCGCGCCTCGACCGACACGAGTTGATGCACGCCTTTTCGCGGGCGCGGGCGATCCGCCGCACCCGATCCAGGAGGGGATTGCCGAAGCCGTCAGCTGCTACGAAGAGTCTCTTACCTACGATTGAGCTACGCAACGTGGCAAGAGCTCTTTCACACGCCCGACGATGGCGAAAAGTCAGACTTTTACGTGGCGTCCATGCGTCTGGTGCGCCAGCTCTTACTGCAATATGGCCCGCAGCGGTTCCTCGACTACTACCGAACGGCGAAGTCAACGACCGATGCGGCGGCCTTCGCTTCCGAGTTCCAGCGGTTCTGGTCGGTCAGCGTCGATGAGGTCTGGGCGAGCGCGACTCCGCCACGGTCACCCCCGTGCCGATCTGTCCCTGCCGGGCTCCGCCGATGACGCCCGGGCCGGCGCGAATCTATCTCGACGCCGGGGCCTACCAGCCACTGGGCGTAGATCCGAATGCGATGGTGACATTGAGCTACGCCCAATCCAATGCGCCGACGCTCTACGACTGCAATGGCAGCCCCTCCCGGTGCCGCTCGCAACCGATGTTCTCGGTCCGTTTCGACAGGGACTGGTCATGATGGCTCTGGACGAGGACGCGCGTATTTGATGGCCGGCAACTTCACCCAGGATCTGTTGACCTTGACCGCCGGCAATGGCCTCGCCGTCGAGTGTGACAGCGCGGTCCCGCTCTCCGTCGGCTACGACGTCGAGCAATATCGCGATCGTCGTCCCCCGTGGAGGGGCCAAAGACCTTCTTGAATGTATCGCCGTCCGAGACCGGTGCGGTCTCCGCGCGCAGCGATAGCAACGGGGGCTCTTTGATGATCTGCTCCGATTGCTCGCTGTCCGATTGCGTGCCGCTCGCGCAGGAGCCATCGTCGACGCCGATCTCGGCGAGCGGCGCGGTCCTGGTGATGGACGCGAGCTCGCTGCCGGGATCCGGCGTGGCCAGCTTCACGACGACCCTCGAGTTTCCGTGAGTGGATCCCCTCTATCTGTCGCCGGAGCCGTCGCGGATTGACCTCTTGGTCGCAGACCTGGATCCGCGAGACTCTCCGGCGAGCGATAGAGCGGCGTTTGCCGGCGCGGTTGATCCGCCGTGCCCGCGGGGCGGCAAGCCGGTTCTCGTGGCCGGACGCCCGGAAGCGAGGTTAGACCCCCACGCGGGTAATGTGGGTTTAGGACAGGTATTTCAAGGGCGGTTCTTCCGTTCCTGCGGTTGACATGATGCGGACGGACAAGGTCGTCGAGCTCCTGCTTGGAAGAAGTTCCGATGCGTACTTGAGCGGGAATGCTAGAATCTCGATGTGAAGAACGCCCATGCCGTCGCGCTCGGCCGTCTTGGCGGCGCCAAAGGCGGTCGTGCGCGCGCGAAGGCGCTCAGCGCGTCGCGGCGCAGCGAGATCGCCCGCGCGGCTGGCAGGGCACGGGCGCGAGCACTGTCCTCGACAGATCGTAAGGAGCTTGCGCGTCGTGCCGCCGTCGCGCGGTGGGCGCCCAAGTTCAGGATTACTACGGCCGCGCAGGCTCCGGTGGCTGTTCGGCGCCTGCTCAAGAGCTATGACCCCGCGGCGCTGCGCTGGTCCAGCTCGGATGACCGATACGCGATCGTGCGCGGGATTCTCCTGAAGGGTGACATGAAGGCGCGGGCGTGGCTGCAGGGGATCCTCAGACCGGCTCAGGTGCGCGAGCTCGTGCGAGCCTACCGCGGCGCCGGATGTAGCGAGCCCGAGCGGGAGAAGCTGCGCGACGATTTGCGCTTGTCGCGGACCGACATCCCCGTGCGGCCATACGTCGGGCTTCGGTGGCGACGCGGGGGTTAAACGCGCGGGTCCTCGATCGCGCCAAGCGACGGGTCATTCGCCTTCAGGCCGAGATTGTGCGCGAGGGCGGGTTCTTTCTGGCCGGTGGCACCGGCCTGGGGCTGAGGATCGGACATCGGCTCTCGGACGATCTCGACTGGTTCACGCCGAATTCCTTCGACGTGACCGATCTGATGGCCCGACTGGCGGCCCTCCCGGAGAAGCCGAGCGCGCTGCGGAGGGATGGGCGCCACACCGTCCGCGCCTATTACGACACGCTTGAGACCAGCTTCATCACGTACGCCCAGGTCCCAGCGCACCCCGAGATGCTGACTATCGAGAGAATGAAGATCCCGATC
The DNA here is from genome assembly GCA_963778795.1 of uncultured Pseudomonadota bacterium. Classification (GTDB taxonomy): domain Bacteria; phylum Myxococcota_A; class Polyangia; order Fen-1088; family Fen-1088; genus DASRQZ01. The sequence continues at coordinate 784,186 of CAVZVU010000003.1, forward strand.
GCTGACCTGGACATCCTCGCGGCCATGAAGGCGGCGGTGCTGCACGACCGCGGCGCGCGACGCGACTTCATCGACGTGCACGCGATCCTGAGTCTCCCGGACTGGTCCGTCGCCCGCTTCATCGAGCACGCCGCCCGGCACCTACCGCTCGAGCCGGAACAGGTCGCTAGGTCCCTGACCTACTTCGCCGACGCTGAGCGGGATCCGATGCCCCGAGGGTGCACTGTTTCGTGGCGCAAGGTGAAGGCGGACCTCACCAAGGGGGTTCGGGAATGGGAACGAGGACGCTAAGCCAAGCCGACCGCCGACAGGTCGCCGTCTTCGTCATTTTCGAATCGTTACCGCTGGAAGTCGTTGGAAACCGCTGACGTTTCTCCGATCGCGGTAACGATTGGCGAGTGTAAGTTGGTGACTTCTATTCAGTTCTGGTCAGAATCGCACTCAGGAGGCCGACGGTTCGATCCCGTTCAGCTCCACGATATTGCTGGCTTTTGGCCCAACGGATTTCGGAACGATTGGGCGACGGGCCCGCTTTGAAACAACTGGAATCGCTCCAGTTTTCTGGCTGACTACCAGGTGTGGGCGCCTGAGGTTGCCGCGGTAGGTTGACTGGTACTGCGCCGGTCCACCGGAGTTACGGCCTGCGACGTCTCCGGTCAACGTTCTCCGTGTCCTGGAGAGGACTGCGGCATGAGATGCTGTACCGGGCTCACTAGTCTCTGCGGCAGATCACGGCGACGAGATCGATTTCGCCCACGAGCCCGCGGCTGATCTCATTCAGCGTGGCCTGTAGTTTCCCGGCGGTCTTCTCTGTCGCCTGCCGATCGATACGGTGGCGACTCGCATCTACTGCGCCTTCCCTCGGGTTTCCCGACACCGGCCCTCGAAACTGGGCTAGAAACCGCTATTCGCCTGATGGGCAACAACGCCTTTCGCCTCTCGTCCGGAGGCTGATCGTGTCGGGCGCGCGCGGCGCTCGGTTGCTGCTGGTGCTGGCCGCGCTCGGCGGCTGCCGGCGCGCCCCAGCCCCGCCGCCGAAGACAACGTCGCGCTGGGTCTCCCCGCTGCCGCAGGGGAACTCGCTGCACGCCGTGTGGGTCGCCCAGTCGGGCGACGTGCTCGCGGCCGGCGACGGCGGGACGCTGGTCCGCTTCAACGCGGCCGAACAGCGCTGGACCGTCCGCGAACTCGTGGACGTCGTTCTTGTGGCGCTCCGGGGAAGCGACGACGGTCGGGTCTTCGTGGGTGGCCAGAAGGGGACGCTGCTCGTGTCGCGCGACCGCGGCGCGACCGGTCCTGGTCCTCGGGGTCCCTCCGTCGAGACAAGAGGGCTGCCAAAATCTAGTCGGTCACGGCGCCGAGGATGCCGTCCGCAAGCCACGCGTCGATTTGCGCGAGCGCCCGCTCGGTCACGGGGCTGGGTGAGTCGCTGCTGTATTCGGTGCGCGCGCGCAAGGCCAAGTCCCGCGCGCGCGCAGGTTCACGCCCCGCCAGGCGCAGGGCGCGCGCGAGCGCGAAGTGGACTTCGCCCAGGTACGTCGGCTTGTGCTCCTTGGCGTCGCGTATCTCGACCGCGCGCTCCAAGATCGGAATCGCCTGTGCGGCCATTCCGTCGCCCAGGTAGGCAAGGCCGAGCGCCGTCAGGGGATAGGAGAGCGTCACGCCGTCGGGTGCGCTCTGCCTCCTCGAAGATCGCGAGCGCCCGTCGGGACATCTCGCGCGCTTCTGAAAACCGTCCGAGCCGGTTCAGGATCTCGGCGTAGTTCGACAGGAGAACGGCGGTCCGGGGGTGTTCCGGTCCGAGGCCCGCCTCCAACGCTCTCACCGCGCGTTCGATATAGGGAACCGCCGCCTCCACGTCGCCCAGCTGGTCGAGGAGCATCGCGACGTTGCTCAGCGACATCCCGACGTCGGCGCCGTCGGGGCCGTAGACCTTCTCCTTCACGGCCACCGCGCGTCGCGCGTCCTCGACCGCCTCGAGCAGTCGCCCCTGCCTCTCGCGCATGGCGCCCCGGTTGTTGAAGAGCCACCCCCACAGGTATTCGTGTCCACCCATCCGCCGCAGCATGGTCTCGGCGTAGCGGGCCCAGATTTCGCCCGCGTCGAATCGGAGCTGGAGCGTCGCCCACCGCAAAGACCAGCTGCGCGGCTGCCTTGGCCGCCACCTCGTCGTGCCGAGACAGCTCCGCGGTCCACACCGCCTCCTCGAACGCGATCGACGCCGCCGGTTGCGTCTCGCCGTTCGATGTGAAGGTTCCCCAGCTCGAACAGGGTTTCGGCCAGCAGAGGTCCGTAGCCGCGTGCGCGCACCTCTTCTTCCAGAGGAGCGATCGGCCTTGAGGCCATCGGTGAGACGCCCGACGCGACAGAGGACGCGGACCTCGGCCAGCTGCGTCCGCAGCCGATCGACGGCAGCGCGCGTCTCGGATCCTCCGGTGGTTTGACCACGGCGCGCAACAGCTTGACGTCGGCGCAACGCTCGACGCTGCCCAGCGCGGTCGCCGCGCTGACCGCGTTTTCGACCACCTCGGCATTCGCCTGCCGGAAGACCCGTGACAGCGCCCGCAAGCTGTCGAGGCCCTCGTGCAGGCTGGCGATTCGCAGGTCCAGCACCTCGGGCGACTGCTCGCCGCGCACGTGCGTCGCTTCGCAGGCGTCCGTGTACATGTCGGACCAGGTCTTGGCATAGTGGTCGAGAATCAGGCTGGTCTTCTCGAACGCGGCCGCCGCGTACTTCTTGCCGGTGGCCAGAAAGGCGCGTCGGATTTCGGCCTTCGTAGGGGTCTCGACCGCGCGTCCCCGAACCGGCGCCTCCCAGATTCCCGCCAGTTTCGCGGATGCACCCGCGGCGAACCGACGGCGCGGCGCCCCGGGCCGGCTCTTCTCCAGTTCGGACAGGAGCGCCTTCATCGACGGCCATCGCTCTTCCGGTTTCACCTGCAGCCCGCGCAGCAAGATCTTGCGTACCCAGGACGGGACCTTGGCAACCGTGGGCGGCGTGGGAACAAAGCCCCTCAGCACGTTCGCCGTCAGCTCGTTCAGCGTGCTCCCGGAGAACGGGCGCTCGCCGTACAGGGCCTCGTAGAGTGCCACGCAAAAGCTGAACTGGTCCGTACGGGCGTCGATCTGCCGCCCGCGGAACTGTTCGGGCGACATGTAGGCGGGGGTTCCCAGCATCGCGCCGGTTTGCGTGATCTGAAGCTTGAGGGCCTCGGCGGATGTGCCGGTCAGTGTCGTCTCGGCGGCCCTGGCCACCACGCGACCCGAGGCCCACGTCGATTCCGGATCGAAAACGCCCTCGGGAACACCGGACGTATCGGGCGCTCTTGGCCACGGCTGGCGCTGGGGTCGCCGTCCCGGTCGACGACCACCCGCGCCAGGCCGAAGTCCATGACACGGACGTGTCCGTCGGCGCTGATCATCACGTTCTCGGGCTTGAAGTCGCGGTGAATCAGATCCTTCTCGTGCGCCGCGGCCAGACCACGCCCCGCGTCCGCGAAGATCTTCAGGATGTCGGGCCACGCCCGCGCTTGGGCGTGCATCCAGTAGCCGATCGTGTTGCCGTCGACGAACTGCATGGCGATGAACACGTCGTCCTCGAAGGTGCCGACGTCGTACACCGTCACCACGTTCGGATGCGACAGCTTGGCGATGGCCTGCGCCTCGCGCATCAGCCGGATACGCCCCTCGCCGGCGTCTCCACGGTCGCCCCGCACACGCAGCAGCTTGATCGCGACCTTCCGGTCAAGCTCGGGATCGTAGGCGGCGTACACCTCGCCCATCGCCCCACGCCCACCAGGCCGAGCACCATGTAGCGACCAAGCGCCGCGGCGCGTGCCAGCGCGGTCTCGCCGTCGGAAAGGTCGGGCAGCGATGGAGGGCACACGATATCCTTCTCATCGGCTTGTCCGGGTCGGCTCTGTAGCCAGCGCGCCGGCCCGGGTTGCCGCCGAACGTGGCGTCAAGACTCGGGTTTTTTGTGCCGTTGGGCGGTGCCCGGACCAGGGCGAAACGCAACCGAGGAATCAGTGTGAAAAGCGCGGGCCGACGATCGCCGGTCCGCGCTTTCGAGCGCCCTAGATGCGGGTCGCGTGTCTTCGAGGCTTCAGTTGGCGGGAACGATGTTCCACTGCTGGTTGGCACCGCCGGTCCAGGCCCACTGCCGAACGATCGCGCCGTCCGCCAGCGACTCGTCCATGACATCCAACGACGCGGCTGGTCTGCTTCCGGGGCTGAACTTGTAGTAACCGTCGCCGGTGGGTGTGAACGACCACATCTGGTTCTGGTTTCCGTTGTAGTTGTACTGAATCAGCGCCGCGCCGTTTTCGGCATGCCCGCCGTATATGTCCAAGGCTTTGCCGCTGTTCACGTTGATGAATCTGTAGTTTCCGGGGCTCATCTGGTTGATGTGCCAGTGCTGATTGTCCCCGCCCGTATCGTGGAACTGAATCACCTGGGCGCCGGCTAAGATGCTTGCGTGATACACGTCCAGGCACAGGCCGCTGTTGCGATTGCAGACCTTGTAGTCGGTGTTCGGGTCGAAGTTTCTCCAGACGGTGACGACGTGCGTCCACGTTCCGCAGGACTTGTAGCCGTCCGTGCTGTTCGGGGCGTCGGCCGCCGTGCAGTAGTCCTTGCAGTAGGTCGTGCCCGAGGCGTACGGGTTCTTGTAGATGGCGCCCGATCCCTCGCCCAAGCGACCCGGAACCAGACCCCTGTCGAAGTCCTTGCCGTTGCAGTACAGGGCCTGGGGGGGCTGACGAAGATGTTCCCGAAGAAGGACCCCTCCTGATAGGGATAGTCGGTGCTCTGACCCCAACCGACCGCCGGGTTGGCGCTGTCCAGCCACAGAGCGATGTGCTGGCCCGAGGTGTTGATGTGGGCCAGGAGGCACGCGCTGACGTACTCCTGACAATCCTTGCCACACGCGCCGGTCTCCCATTCGGGGGCGAAGCCGAGCTGGCCGGAAAACTTGTACGTGACGCCCGAGACGACTTTGGTGATCGAGCGGCCGGCGGGGAGGGCGCACTTCACGATGTACGAGACGGTGTTGCGGCCTGCGTTGGTGCTCATCAGGGCGCCGGTCGGGTTCAGTCCGTTGACGGAGTTCAGTCCGTTGACGGAGTTCAGTCCGTTGACGGAGTTCAGCCCGTTGACGGAGTTCAAGCCGTTGACGGAGTTCAAGCCGTTGACGGAGTTCAAGCCGTTCACCGAATTGAGACCGTTGATGGAGGAGGCCGCCGGAGCTTCAGTCTCGTGAACGCCGTCCGGCGTGGTCGAGCAGGCGAGGCCGAACAGAGGTACGGAAGCGAGCGCCAGCCTGACCAGGGGAAGGGAAGGCATTCTCACAAGGCGATCTCGTCGCATCATCGTCTTCACAGGCAGTGCACCAAAGATGCCACCAGAGTTAGTAAGCAAACATACTGGTTCTGGGAAAATAGCCTGATTCGACGCGGCTTCGTGTTGTCGTTGGGGTGACAAACGTTGTTCCAGCAACAACAGGCCAGGCTGGGTGCATGTCAGGATCGGCTGGGGGCCTACCGCGCGCTATTTGGTTTGCGCGGCGGTTGGGCGCGCGCGGGCGGCGGCGGCGGCGACGTCCATCGCGGCCTGTCGATCGGCACGGCTTATCTTTACCTGGGCGGCAGCGGGTTCCCGGGATCACCCGCGCGGACCTGGACCGGCCCGGTCGGGTTCGGCGCCAGCGTGCCGGCGCTGTTGGCACGGCGACCTCTACGGGACGCCCGAATCTGGTTTCGACTAGATCCAAGTCAGATCGCTAGATCGCGGGACGGGGGCCGCCCAAGCGTGTTGACCGGCGGCGTGCCGGGCCAGGCGCCGTGAACGTCGGTCATCGGCGGTCGGCGAACGGCGCTCGTCTTCGACGTCTCTCCGTCGCCGCACTTTGCGAGTGAAATAATGAGCGGCTACTCCGTTTTGGGGCCCAGCGGATCCGCGACGAGGTCGACGACGCAGGCGCTGCGACCGGCGACGTGTGGAGACTGGTTGGTGACGGACAGGGCGATCTTGACGTGCTCACCCACAATGGGATCGCTGGGCGTGGCCGTGAGCCCACCGGCTACCAGGTTGGCCATTTCATCGCGCCGCAGTCCCTCGAGGCGTGGGCGCGTCTGAGGGACCATCGAGATGGCGAAGACAATAGACGTGATGACGTAGGGTTTCATTGATCGGGGTCGATGCGCGAAGTGTGCCGACAGCCGTCAAACATCGATACAAGGTAAACGCGAGCCAGGAACTTTCTTCCAGTTCTTCCGAGCCTTGACGTTCCGGTCCACCGAGGTCAACGCCTGCCAAGAGCGGTGATGGCCGACCGGCGTTTACGCGATCCCGAGCCCGCCAGCCTCACCGCTTCAGTGGTAACCGCCTGCGGCCCTCCAAGAGCCCGTTTCCCGCGCTCGCCGCCGTTCTCCAGCACAAGGGTTCCGCTGTGGGCGTAGAACGTTGGGCCGGCGACCCGTTCGTCTTGGATATTGGAGGCCATCGATCAGAGCGTGGCCGGTGCTCACCATCTGAGCGCCTCCGCGCAGCTCTGACCCCCTCCCGGACGGTCTCACTCGGTAGCCGCACCCGAGACCGAAGTTGACAGAGCCACCCATTTCGGTCGATTGATTCGATGAGACCTCGGCCCTTGTCTTCCTTGATCCCCAGACCAGCACGAGTGAACGCGGATTTCTCTGCGGTATTTCCGGTGTTGCTCTGGCCAGTTGAACTTGCAACCCCTGATTGCGCCCGTGACCGAGCAGGGTAGGACGACGCGCGACGTGTATCTCCCCGCGGGAACGGATTGGTACAACTTCTGGACGAACGAACGCGTTCGCGGTGGCCAAACGATCACTGTCAAGGCGCCCATCGACATCATCCCGATCTTCGTGCGCGCGGGCTCGATCATTCCACTCGGCGCGCCGGTCGAGAGCACGAACGAGGCTCAACCAATTGCCACGGTGCGCGTGTACGCCGGCAAGGATGCGGACTTCGACCTATATCGCGACGACGGCAACACGTACGCATACGAAGGCGGCGCGTCGGAGGTCACTCGTCTACACTGGTCGCAGGCGACTCGAAAGCTGTCCGGCTCCGCGGCGAAGCTCGAGATCATCAAATAGGCTGTCATCCCTCGAGCCTCTCACTCGACAGGAAGGACTCGAACGCCCATCTTGGGCGATTTCAATCGTTCCGACGGCAAGCAATTGAAACGGCTGATGTTTCGCGCTTTGTCGGAATGATTGTGTTTGGAAGATGAAGTGGCACATAAACGTCGGCAATTGGCAACGGCCCGGACGTCATTGCTCGTCGAACACCCCGGCCGAGAGGTCGGCGGCGGCGCCGCCCGAACGGACCGCTATTGCCGGATCCAGTTCACCACGAACAGGCCGTGTCCCCCGCTGGCGACCTGCACGCCGCCGCCGTCAACGGGTGTTCCGCTCGCGTCGCTGGTCAGCACATCGTCGGTCCACGGTCCGTCAATCGGTGCGTTGAACGGTTAAGAATGCAGCTGGTATCCGCGCATCGATCGAGTTTCCAGCTCGCGCCGCTGATGTTGCGCTGGGCCATCCAGGCAAACCAGTTATCGGCTTCCCCTTCGCAAACGATATTGTCGCCGTTGCCCGGCGTTCCGCCATCCGACGGCGTCGCGCCGAACTCCGTGACGAACAACGCGGCCCCGAGTGCCCGCGCCGCGTCCCCCTTGTCCCGCAGCGATTGACGGTGCGTGCACGCGTAGAAATGCAGTGTGTAGAGCAGGTTCGTGCCCGCAACCGGATCTTGCGCGGCAATGTCGACGTCCTGCGAGAAAGTCGGCGTCCCGAGCACGATCAGGTTGTCGGGGTCGACCGCGCGGATCGCGGCCACCACTGCCTCGTGGTAAGGCTTGATCTGCTGCGAGGTGACCCGCCTCGGCTCGTTGAACGGCTCGTAAATCACGTTGGGCGAGGTGCCGAACTTCTGCGCGATATCGGTAAAGAACGCCACCGCATCCGGCTGCTGAGTCGTCGTTGCCGTCACCGCCGCGCTGGTGTGCCAATCGACGATGACGTAAAGCCCGAGATCGATCGCATTCTGGATGATTGTCTCGACCTTCCCCTGCATCGTCGCTTTCGCGCTCGCGCTGGTGAGATATCCGAGATTCATTTCGGTCCCCATCGCCGCGCGAATCACCGAGAGCTTCCAGTGATCGCGCGCGTACTCCAGCGCGGCTTTGCTCTCCGGTAACGCCCGGCTCTCGAAATCGAGCCATTGACTGCTCACCCCTTTCAGCTGCACCGGATTTCCCGATTGGTCCCGGAGCTCGGTCCCGACGACAGCGAGCTGTCCGTGCGCCGCGACCGGGTTCAGCGCCGGCCCGGAAACGGCGCTGTCGGCGGGCGGTGTGGCAGCGCCGCCTCCGCAGGAGGCAAGCGCCAGTAGCGCCGCGCCGAGCAACAGCGACGGGCCGCCGGGCAGCCGTCGCCAGTGAGCGATCGAGCTGCGATCGATACGACGGCCAGGAGTGAGAAGGTGGCTAGTGAGTGGATGACGAGTGAGAGGACGTGAAGACCGAATAAGTAAAGGCATTTGCCGGACCCATATCATCAGCCTCGCGGTGCCCTGACCACATCGGTTTCGGATGCGCCAGAGCGAGCGACACCGCCGCTGGTCGTCTTGCTCGAAGCCGCCCTGAATGCCAACGAGTGTCCCCGGTGCGAGACCGACTCCCGTTGTATCGAACGGGTATCCCTCGACGATCGCGGCACCGTTGCGCGCATACGCGACAGCCCCCCGTTCGTCGCGTTGCTCAATCGCGCCATAGTACTGCCACTCCAGGCGAACGGCGTCGCTTGCACCGGCGACGAGGATTGTGCGAGCAACAACTGCACCTTCGTCGCGTCCGCGAGCGCCATCATCTGCGCCCCCGCGGCGATGTGCGTGGGGATGCAACCAACTACGCCGATTTCTCGCCCCGGCCTCACTTGACCGGCGACTGCGTCCCGAGGCGTGGCGCCTCCGGCGTCGGCCATCGGAGCTGGTCCCTTCCGGCCCCGTCTCCTCCACCCTCGGCAGTTCGTATTGCGGAAGGCGTGCCCGCAAGCCACGAAGCGCCCGCCGCAGCTCGGTCAGCAGTTGCCGGCTGGTAGTCGCTTGGCGCTCCCGATCGAGCCTGGCGAGCTCGGCTTCGACCAGGGCGGCATACGCGGAGATTGCGCGAGCGAACGCCTCGGACGCGCGATCGGAAACCACCCCGCGCCGGGTGCCGGGGGGGATCTGAAAGGCAGGGAACTCGATGAGACCGGTAAGGCCGCATCCCGCCCAGGGCGATCGATCCAGGCCGTCCGCGCGCAACTCCGCGGCGTCGTCCGCGACCAGAGTTCCCCGCGCAGCTGACTTCGATGGCCGGGCGGTCGTCCCCGCGCGCAAGGTAGAGCTCAATCTTGGCGGCTAGCAATACGCTCAACGAAGCAACGTTACATAAACATAACCAATTGCTTCAGCACGTCAAGATGGCGGCAGGTCTGGTTCACCGTCGCCGCAACGCCGACACGCCGCCTTCAGCCAACTCGCGAAAGGCTGACGGTAACGTAGTCAGGGTGGTCTGCATGATGCGGGCGAATATATCGCCGAAGCGTTCTGCGAAGCGCTGCTTCACATCGATTGGGTAGTGGTTCGGAACGTCGAGCTGAGGTAGGGCACAGCGTGATCTCCTCAACATTGGGTTCAAGCACTTGCGGTCCGCAACACAGCCAGGAGCGTGGCGTAGGGTTTAGATTATGGCGTGCGAGACTGACTATCAATGTCGTTCCGCATTTGGGTACTTAGCGGACAATCGCTGCGTCGCAATAGTTTGTCCGCTTTTGACCCAAAGCGGACAAAGATGGATTTTAGCCCGTGATGGTTTGTCCGCTAATGACCCGAAAGCTGACATCAGCTGTGCACTGCGACATCTCTAAAGGCGCCATAAACACGCTAACCGACACCTCGGGCACCCTGTCTTGTTGCGGTAACTTTTTCGCGGGTCTTTTGACTGGCGTGTTCGACGTGATGGCGCGTCTCAGCCAGTATGCAATTCATCGCGTATGATGTTCACATTCATACAAGGCTTCATGCAAAAATCTTAGATTGTCACCCAAAAAACACACCTATAAAAAGACCGCTGAGTCAAATACTTAATTGTTATTAGTTTTTCGATGGCGCTTCCATACCTCGTTATCTGGATCGACCTATCTTGCCGTTGTTGTGGTTGCGGTCTTGGCAGCTTAGCCTTGTTCGTTGGCCGCGCAGAATATCTCTTGGGCAACTTAGTTGGCGGTCGAGGGGGCTTTTATGTCAGTTTTGTCGCGTATTGGTGCCGTCGGCTTGGCAGGGCTGACCGCGTGTTCATTCCTATGCTTCGCTCAATCGCCTGTTCAGGCACAATTATTATATCACACGATGAGCGGCGCGCAAAGCTATGTCCATCGCGTAGGCGAAGTAGCAAAAAAAGAATGCATCGACATATTCTCTAAATGGACCACGCTGAACGAAGGTAACCACGAGCTGGCGTTATTGCGACAAGAGAAAGATCAAACTCTAGCCCGGGAGCTCTATGAATATTTGCGAGAGGACTTCGAGAAAAATCCTCCATGCAAGACTCAAACAATCTTCTACACGGGTGGCTACGTAATCAAAGATACGTCCGGTATGCATATTGAAGAGAGGTTAGGAGCGGACGGGCACCTGACAAACCAATTCGATCTTGTAAAAGATCCGCTTGGCTTTGGCATAGACGTCGGGATGTATTTTACTCCATGGAACAATTCGATACGCATCGGACCATTCGTCTCGTTCGGCATTCTGCATTTGCCGGTCTATCAAACCTTCCCCAACGGCAGCTTTCTAGGCACGACCACGAATTGGATGGCCATGCTGGGCGCGAAGGCAGGCACGATGGTGACCACAGACCTGTTCCTCTATGGACTTGTCGGCCTTAGCCTGATCAACGAAGACGTGAAAATCATGTTGGGCGGGCCGCTGACCTCTCAGAACAATACCGTGCCGGGCATTTCACTTGGTTTCGGTGCCGAATATCAACCGGCGAACTGGCAGTTGTTCGGACACCCGCTCGCGGTATTTGGCGAATACTCCCATACGTGGTCACAGACCGTGACTGTCAATGCACCTGCGGCGTCGCCATTATCCAATTACAGCTTCCGGCGCGAGGACGACACGTTCAAACTCGGCTTCCATGTCTATCTATCAGCGCCAACTTCAACGCCGCCTACTCGGGGGCTCATTACAAAATAGCCGACAACGCTGTGACGATATTTGGCCTCCCGCGACTTGTTCCGGGAGGCCAACTTTTTTCACCGATGTTCAATGTCCGAGTTTGTTGCGGTGCGTCGGTCGCTATTGGCACTTAGCGGACATTCTAGGCACACCAGCGTTTGTCCGCTATTGGAGCAACAGCGGACATTGATCGAAACCGGCGCTGAACGGGCCGGTCGCTAATGATTCATACCCGTCTTGTCAGTGCAATAAACTGAGCACATGATCGCGGCGCGAAGATAAACAACACGCAGGGAGAATCTTATGCCGACATTCATGGTATCGATGAACTTTACCGACCAAGGAATTCGCACAATCAAGGACGCGCCGAAGCGGACGCAAGCCGCCCGCGATCTCGCCAAAAAGTTGGGTATCGAGATCAAGCACATTTATCTTACTGCTGGCGATGCTGATCTCGTAGCCTTCGTCGAGGCGCCTATGGGCGACAATATCGCCAAATTCGCGCTGGCGCTCGGCTCGGCGGGCAATGTGCATACCCGCACTGGTCGCGCATGGACGGAGGCAGAATTCATGAAGATCGTCTCCGAGTTGCCCTGAACGGCGTCGCGGTGGCCGCTGACACCCGCTTTCTGCCTATTCCTAAGAACAATCATTAGCGAGGCCGCCTCAGTTGGCGGCCTCTTTCGTTTCAAACCAAGTGTGTGATGTCGCCTTTTGGCACTTAGCGGACAATTCGCTGCGTCGCGTTTGTCGGCTATTGGGGACATAGCGGACATTGACCGGCCACAGGTGCTGGGTCGCTCGGTCGCTAATGACCCGAAGCGGACAACAGCCAGCTGTTTTTCCGGCTCTCACGGCAAGGCCGCAACCACCATAACTTCAACGAGCATCCCAGGTCGCCAAAAGTCCGTGGTGCAGGCAAGCCCGCACCGGAGGATTTGCCGGATCGACCCATTCATTCCAAACAGAATTGTGATCTTCGAATAGACGCATGTCAGCGATCCAGACCTGAGCGCTTAGTAGCTTTGATTTGTCAGTCCCCGCGAGGTTGAGAAGCTCATCGACGCGTCGCAGCACTTGAGCAGTTTGGGTTTTGATATCGCCGACAATTGGGTTGGGGGTACGCCGGCGAAATAGGCGACGTTGCCGTGAACGACTGCCTGGCTAATGATCGGCTGACCGCGATTCTCGTCTGATATCTGTCTAATTTCGTGGCGTATGATCGACATGATATTCTCGTTGCAACTTTTTCATGGGTTGCTGGGCAGTGGCTCTCAGACGCCTTCGACGATGACGACCTCTAATTCGCTCGCGCCGTCCTTCTCTGCGGTGCGCGGCGGCCTCGAGGTACTCGGGCGATTCGTGGCAAGAGACTGCCTTCTCGAAGCTCGGAAACTCTATGACGACGGAGCGGTGAAATTTCTCCGGGCCTTCGAGGATCTTGAACTTGCCGCCCCGCGCCAGGAACTTGCCGCCGAATTTCCCGATGATCGGCGTCGCCAGATCGGCGTACTTCTTGTATTGCTCCGGGTCGTTGACCTTCGAACGCGCTATCCAATAGGCGACCATCCCATTCTCCATGCCAACCGTGACCCTACTTGGGCCACAGGCATTCTTGCTGCGAGGTTCGCAATTGTCTCGCGCCAACAGTTCGGCCCATGCCGAACTGTTTTCGATTGATGTGCTTCCGGTATCGGCGATAGGCTTAAGGATGGTCGCGGCGGCAAATCTGGTGGAAGTGGCCGCTCTCGTGGGCGACACCGCGCGAGCGACGATGCTCAACGCCCTTATGGGCGGCCAGTCGTTGACGGCCACTGAGCTTGCTTACTGCGCGAATGTCTCTCGCTCGACGGCGAGCGGCCACCGAGCAAGCTGGTTGCTGCGCGGCTTTTGACGGTCATTCGCGACCGCCGCTTCAGCTATTATCGGATCGCGTCCCCCCTGGTCGCGACAATGCTGGAGAGCATCAAGGTCGTCGCTGCCATAGAGGTGCCACCCCGCCGTCAGCCGCGGTCAGCAAACGACGATGCACTCCGTTTTGCCCGTAGTTGCTACGATCACCTGGCTGGACAGGTAGGAGTCGCTGTTACCGATGCACTTGTGGCGATGGGGCACATCGTACTCACCGATGAAGGCGGTGAGGTCACGTCTTCGGGCGGGCGTTTCCTTTCCGCGTTCGGCGCTGATCTGAGGCCGCGGACTCGGCGAATTTTCTGTCAGCCTTGTCTCGACTGGAGCGAGCGTCGTTATCACCTCAGGGACTTGTCGGTAGCTCGGATTTTAGATTGTCTATTGGAGCTCGGATGGCTCAAATGTGTCTCGGACAGCCGTGCACTCCAACTAACGTCGT
>CAVZVU010000004.1:0-937365 GCA_963778795.1 uncultured Pseudomonadota bacterium
GATGTATTGCTTGCTGATCAACTCGGCGCCGGGCCGCCGATCATCTCGTCGCGGGTCAGGCCGGTCACGTCCTCGAGCCGCCGGTTCCAGGAGGTGATCCGCCCGGCCGCGTCCAGGGACAAGACGAAGGAGGGCGCCGACTCGACCAGGTTCCGATTGCGGCGCTCCGACAGCTCGAGGTCGAGGCGGAGCTGCTCGCGCTCTCGGTAGAGCCTCGCCTGGGCGCGCGCGCGCTTGACGGTGTCGAGGAGCTCCGGCGGCGAGAACGGCTTCATCACGTAGGCGAAGGCCCCGCCGCGCACCGCGGCCATGGCGCCGTCCAGGGTGGCGTTGCCGGTGATGAGAACGATCTCGACGAAAGGAGACCGCTCGCGCAGCGGCGCCAGCAGGCCGATGCCATCGCCGTCGGGGAGCTGGACGTCGACCAGCGCGACGTCGAAGTCACCGTCGGTCGCGCGCGCGAGCGCCGACTTGCCGGTCCGACGCGATCGTGGTGTGGGCACCGATGGTATCGACGATCTCGGCCAGGTTGTCGGCGAGCGCGTCGTCATCGTCGACGATGAGGACGTTGCCCCCGATCGATGATCTGCTCGTCGGACATCAGGGGGTGATGACGTCGGGGATGGTGATCAAGAAGCTGGCGCCCTCGCTGGTCGGTTCGACGACGATCGAACCACCGTGCGCCTCGACGATCCGCCGGCAAAGGGCCAGGCCGAGACCGCTGCCCTTGGCCTTGGTGGTGAAGAGCGCCTCGAAGACCCGCGAGCGAACCTCCGCCGGAATACCGGGACCGGCGTCGCGGACCCGCAGCAGGGTGGCGCTCGCGTCGCGCTGCACGTCGACCCAGACCTTGCCCTTGCCGCTCATCGCCTGGATGCTGTTGGTGATCAGGTTGACCAGCACCTGGCGAAGCTGATCGACATCGACGTCCAGGGTGCTGCCTGGAGGGACGCTGACCAGGATCTCGACGGTCGCGGGGACGGCGGTCAGCTCGACCGCGCTGGCGATGAGCTTGCTGACGTCGGTGCGCTGGCGCGTGGGCGCCCGGTTGCGCGCCAGCTCGAGCAAGTCCTGGATGGTCTTGTTCGACCGCTTCACCTCGAGCGCGATGCGATCCAGATGCTTGCGGACTTTGGGCTCGTCGGCGGTCGATCCCAGGTGCTCGCGCAGCAGGAAGACCGACGACTCCATCACGCCGAGGGGATTGCGCAGCTCGTGGCCGATGCTGGCCGCGAACTGGCCGATGGTCGCCAGTCGTTCGGCGGTGCGGTTCTTCAGCATCAGGTCCTCGCGATAGGTCTCGAGCATGATCGCGAGCTCGATGTCGAGGATCTGATTGATCGCCTCCGCCAGCTCGTCCAGCCGCTGGCGGTCGGTCCCCACCTCGTCACGCACCACGGCCAGCAGGTGCACGCGGATTCGATCCATGGCGGTGAACATGTACGCCTGGGGCAGGTCGATGACGACGTGGATCCGGCCGATGCGGGCCCTGCGCTCGAAGTACTCCTGGTCGTGCGGCCCCTGCAGCAGCGAGTCGAGCCACCCAATCAGGGTCTTCTTGAGCCGCTGAATCTGCGGCGTCGCCGCCGGTGATGGCGGCCCGCGCGCCAGGGTGGGCTTCGATGGTCGCGTAGAAGTCGTCGATGATCTCGGCGAAGTGGGGCACCGCCGTCGCGTGGAAAGACTGCAGAAGTTGCGTCGAGCGATCAGTGAATCCGACGTAGTCCTTGAGGTTCTGAAGAAAGGGCTTCGATCGCATCGCCTGCCCGCTTTTTACCACTGATTGCACCTGGCTCCTCGTCATGAGGGCAAGTGCAGCAACCGCGGTGCCACGCCGCACCGGCGCTGCCAGGCCACCCGGATCGCGCAGAAAATGCTTGCTCCTCGTCAGCCCGGCGCAGGAAGTGCGCGCGGCGATCGAGATCCTGCGCGAACGCCTCGCGCGGGTGGGTCATTCGCTTTCCGCGCCCCTGGCGTTCTTGTTGCAACGGGTGCGGTCATGACGACGAGCGCTCAAGGGAGGTTCGGATTCATGGGACTGGCGGTGCTGATGGCGTCGGCCTGCGCCGATCAGAGCGCGAGGAACCAGCCGCCGCAGCGCGCGCAGCAGGCGGAGGCGATCGCGACCCCGCCGCCCCGCCGCGATCCTCCGCCCGAGCGGCTGTCGCCGGTGGCGTTGGCGACGCTGAAAGCGGGCATGGCGTCCCACGCGCGAGACATGGA
This sequence comes from uncultured Pseudomonadota bacterium, assembly GCA_963778795.1. Taxonomy (GTDB): domain Bacteria; phylum Myxococcota_A; class Polyangia; order Fen-1088; family Fen-1088; genus DASRQZ01. Next base: position 2,224 of record CAVZVU010000004.1, read on the forward strand.
CCGGCTGGTCGCGGCGATCATGATTCTCGACTACGCCGACATCGCGCAGCGCGCGAATGGGATCGCCGAGGACGTGACCCTGAGTCGGCCTCTGTCCGGGGACGCCAGCGAGATCAACGCCTCGCTACCGGAGAAGTTCTTCGTACGCCAGGACGACCTGAAGCGGGCGGCGAGGGCGCTGTCGGCGGCGGCCAGCGCGCTGGATCCCTATCGGGTCGCTGATGCCTACGGAAAAGTATCGGAAGGATGCGTGCGCTGCCATGCCGACTATCGGCCGCGAACCGGAAGCTAGTTCGGCTTCGCTCCGGCGACCTTCGGGTGGGTCAGGCCGCGCCCGCGCGAATCCGCTGGCTGAGTACCTTGAAATCGAGGGGCTTCGGCATGAACGTGGCTCCCGCCTCCTGCGCTTCGCGGATGGTTTGGTCATCGGTGTAAGCGCTGATGACCACCGCGACGAACAGGGCCACCTTCCGGCGAACCTGCTCGATGAACACCGCGCCGCTGATTCCCGGCAACCGGTAATCGGTCACGACCACGTCGGGCCCTGCCCAGAGCACCTTCTCCAGGGCTTCTTCGCCGCTGCCCGCGACCTCGGTCATGTAACCGTCGATCTGGAGGATCTCTGCGATGTTCTCGGCGAGGTCGGCGTTGTCGTCGACGATCAGGACCCTCCGCGGATTTCCCATCGTTTCCCCTCACTGCTTACAAGAAGCTCCTACCATTTAGCACGGCTTCGCTGTCGCAGCCCAGAGAAAGCCTCGCCGCCAAGGTCGCGAACGCGGCGCACCGCGCGCCTGCCGCAGCAGGGAGGGCCCCATGCCGCGCGATGACGGAGCCCGGTCGAGGGTCGAGCAGTTGGTGACCGCCGGCGTCGACGTGGGGCGGGGTGCGGTGAAGGTCGTCGTGCTGGCGCATGGTCGGGCGGGGTCCGCGCGCGTGCTGGCCAGCGAAATTGTCGAGGTGCAAAAAGGGGGCAGGGAGGGGCGCGCCGCTCAGCTCGCCGTCCGCGAGGGCTGGTGGCGGTCGCTCCGGAACGCCGGATTGCTGCCGGCCGACGTTGCCCTGGTGGCCTCGACCGGACATAGCCGCGCGGTCCTCGCCCACGTCGGGCATTTCTATCGAGGGCTGAGCTTGACGGTCGGCGTCCGCTTCTTGTTCTCTCAGGCTGCCGCGGTGCTGGACATCGGCGCCCGCCAGCTGCGCTGCACGCGCTTCGAGACGCCGGTTCGCGGGCGCGGCTACGCCGCGACGCCACGAGGCGAGTGCTGGGGTGGCGACCTGCTGGCTGCCATTCCGCGCGGCAAGGGCGTCGCGGTCGCCGAAGCGCTGCGGGTCTCGGCGTACGATGGGCTGGCGGCCCGTGCGTCGGGGCTGGTGACCGAGCTGGGGGTGGACGGCCCGACCGCGATCACCGGAGCCATGGCGCGCGACGCCCGCTTCCTGACCATCCTCGCTCGGCGACTGACTGACGATCGGCCGGGCGCCGTCTTGCTCAGCTCGCCCGAGGGGGTCTTCGCCGGGGCCTATGGGGCCGCGTTGCTGGCGGCGCGGCGATTTCGGCGCGCGACCGGCTCGCAGCGGCCGGGACGAGTGCCGCTGACTCTTCCGCTGCCGCCTGGGCGTCAGATCCTGAACTAGTGCACTAGCTAGGGCGTTGGTTGCCCCGACGCGTCGAACACGATCTGGTCGTGCCGGTAGAGGCGCTCGAAGAAAGCCCGCGACCCATCGAGATCACCACCGGCTGCACCGGCGATCTCTCCGATGCTGCGTTTGCCATCGATGGCGTCGAACATTCGCTTCTCTCGCCGGGAGATAGACAGATAGATGTCGCTGTGCGCGTGGGTTCGATTGATCAGCACGGCGGCGGCGCCCGGAGGCGTCCTCTCCTCGACGCAGATGGTCTCCGGCAGTCGGATCGGCACATATCGCGGCCAGTCGTCGCGGGCGAAGCTGGGTTGGTGTGCGTCGCCGCGGTCGTCGTCTCGATAGGCGATCACGCTGTGGCGAAGCATCGTGCCCCGGAACAGCTCGGCGGCGGCATACCGGTCGACCGCAGGAAGCGCCGCGATCTGCTGCGCGCGCGAGAGGCGCGCCATGAGGCCGCAGTGAGGGTCGTAGGGGGCCTGCCGGATCCATCGACCGAATGTCAGTCGGGTGGTCTCCAGCAGCTCGAACAGCTGCGGCACCGAATAGGCGCGGTCCTGCGGGTTCAGCAGCGCGTCGGCGAGCGCCGCCTCTTGCCGGAAGTCCGGCGCCTCGCGCAGCAGGGTCGCCAGCGGATGTCCGTTCGGCAAGGCCGCGAGCGCGGCGACCAGCTCGCGGATGCCCTCGTCGGTGGCCTGGATGCCGACCCGTCTGCAGAAGTCCTGCAGCATGTAGATGCCGGTCCGTCCGTAGGGCGCGTAGACCATGATGTGCATCGCGCCATCCGGCCGCAGCACCTCGCGCAGCGCCGACAGCGCGGCGCCGGGATCGGGTAGATGATGGAGAACGCCGGTGCAGACGATCTGATCGAACGTCGACGCAAGCTCGCCGACCCGCTCGATCGGAAGCTGGCGGACCTCGAGGTTGTGGAGCGCATATTTGCGCTTGAGCTCCTCGGTGTGGCGAACGCTGGCCGCGCTGAAGTCGACGCCCGTGATTCGTGCCGCGGGCCAGCGCAACGCGTGCTTCGCGGCCTGAGACGTGCCGCAGCCGGCGATCAGGATGGAGTGATCCTCGCGGTAGCGCTGCGCGGGCCAGACGAGGTGAAAGTCGGCGCGGCGTCCCTGCCGGTCCTGCGTCAGGCCGCGGTACTTTTCCAGGCTGGCGACGGGCGGGGGATAGGGATGCCGCTCGTAAAAGGTTTGCACCCTCTGCGATACGGCATCCGCATCCACGCCGGTTCTCCCGTTACTGGTGATGGACCTGCACCTGATGCATCACCGCGTCGAGATTGAACGAGGCGGGTCGCTGGCGCGGCGGGAACTTCACGAAGGCGTCGATCTGCTCGGCCACCAGCGCCTGCATCTCGTACAGCATGAAGGCGTGACTGGCCATCCAGTCGTAGTAGGTGTTGGAGTTGTGCTGCGCGCGCTCGAACGGATCACGTCGAATGTTGAAGATCAGCGGCAGCCGCAGCTTGTTCAGCGGCTCCATCCAGACCCTCAGTCCTTGGGCGCGCTGCTCGCCCAGCACGAACTTCCAGTCGTTGTGCCGGACCGCCATCACGTCACCGTCGTCGCTCATGTAGAAGAAGGCTTTTCTCGGGCTCTCCTTCTCCTGCCCGGTCAGGTACGGCACCATGTTGAAGCCGTCGATGTGCACCTTGAAGGTCTTGTTGCCGGCCTTGTGGCCGGCGATCAGCTTCTTGTTGATGTCCGGTTCGCCGGCGATCGCCAGCAGCGTCGGCAGCATGTCCTGGTGACTGACGATGCCGTTCAGGACCGAGCCCGGCTTGATCTTGCCCGGCCAGCGGATGAACGACGGCACGCGCCAGCCCCCTTCCCAGTTGGTGTCCTTCTGGCTGCGGAACGGGGTGTTGGCGCCGTCCGGCCAGGTGTCGTTCTCGGGGCCGTTGTCGGTCGAGTACATCACGATGGTGTTGTCGGCGATGCCCAGCTCGTCGAGCTTGTCGAGCATCTGGCCGATCTGCTCGTCGTGCGTGACCATGCGATCGCTGTAGTCGTCCTGCCCGCTCTTGCCCCGGTTCTTCTCGGCCAGGTGGGTGCGGAAGTGCATGGCGGTCGAGTTGTACCAGAGGAAGAATGGCTTATCGGCCTTGACCTGCTTCTCCATCCACGCGAGGGCGCCATTGGTGATCTCCTCGTCGATGGTCTCCATCCGCTTCATGGTCAGCGGGCCGGTGTCGACGATCTTCTGTCCGCCCTTGCCGTCGGACGTGCAATGGAGCACGCCGCGGGGTCCGAACTTCTTCTTGAACGCGGGATCCTTGGGATAGTCGGGCAGCTCCGGCTCCTCCTCGGCGTTCAGGTGATAGAGGTTGCCGAAGAACTCGTCGAAGCCGTGCATGGTCGGCAGATACTCGTCCCGGTCGCCGAGATGGTTCTTGCCGAACTGGCCGGTGGCATAGCCCAGCGGCTTGAGCAGCTCGGCGATGGTCGGGTCCTCGTCTTGCAGCCCGACGGTGGCGCCCGGCATCCCGACCTTGCACAAGCCGGTGCGAACCGGATTCTGGCCGGTGATGAAGGCGGCCCGACCGGCCGTGCAGCTCTGCTGGGCGTAGTAGTCCGTGAAGGTCACGCCCTCGGCCGCGACCCGGTCGATGTTGGGGGTGCGGTACCCCATCATCCCGCGGCTGAAGTGGCTGATGTTCCACATCCCGATGTCGTCACCGAAAAGGATCAAGATGTTTGGTTTCTTTGCCGAAGCCATGCTTTGCTCCCTCGTCTTGAGTGAAAAACGTCGCCCTCTGGCTGACGGGGAACCTGGGGCTCGCCCGTAACTCAGGCAACGGCTGGGCGGCGCTGGAACGACTCGAAAGCGAGGATTGCGCGGAGCGCCTTAGAGTCGGGGAGCGCAACCAGCCCACCGTAGAGCTCGCACCGATGAGCGGGCGGCCTGAGCGAGTCGAGGAGCGTTGGCTCGAGCGGGCGTTGGCGCGCTTGCCCCGGCGGGGGAGTGACTAGTTTGTAGGTAGTTGTCGATCCGGCCAGTGGGCGCGAGGTCCGCGCGGCTCTGCGTTTCGCAGCTGTACGGCAACTCTGCAAGGAGGGGCACCGTGGCATCACGAATCGAAGACTACGGCATGATCGGGAACACCCTCACCACGGCTCTGGTCTCGCGCAGCGGGTCGATCGACTGGCTGTGCGCGCCGCGCTTCGATTCGGACGCCTGCTTCACGGCGCTGGTTGGTTACGACGAGCATGGCCGCTGGGGCATCCAGCCGACCGTTCCAACCCGGGAGACGAAGCAGCGATATTGGGACGACACCCTGATCCTCGAGACCGAGTTCGTTTGCGACGGCGGCAGGGCCCGCGTCGTCGATTTCATGCCGCTGGAAGGCCGGTGTGACCTCGTCCGGATCATCGAAGGCCTCGACGGCGAAGTGCCGCTCGAGATGCTGCTCGATATCCGTTTCGGCTACGGCGCCGACGCGCCTCTCATCGAAAAGACCGCCGACGGGACGGCCTTCATGGCGGGGCCAGACGCGCTCGTCCTGCGCGGCCCCGTGGCCCTCGAGGTGGTGGGCAAGCGCGTGTCGGCCTACCTGAATGTGAAGAAGGGGGACCGCATCCCGTTGCAGCTGACCTGGTTTGCGTCACACGAGAGCCCACCTCCAGGTCTCGACGTCACCAAGGCGCTGGCGGCGACGGAGTCGTACTGGCGCACCTGGGCGGCACGCTGCACGTACGACGGGCGCTGGCGGGACATCGTGCTGCGCTCGCTGATCACCCTCAAGGCGATGACGTACGCGCCGACCGGCGGGATCGTGGCGGCGCCCACGACCTCACTGCCGGAGTGCATCGGCGGCGTTCGCAACTGGGACTATCGCTTCTGCTGGTTGCGGGACGCCAGCCTGACCCTCAACGCCTTCATGATCGGCGGCTACGTCGACGAGGCGCGCGCGTTCCGCGACTGGCTGCTGCGCGCCGTGGCGGGCGATCCGGTCGACATGCAGATCATGTACAACATCGCCGGCGCGCGCCGGCTCACCGAGTTCGAGCTCGATTGGTTGCCGGGGTACGAAGGCTCGAAGCCGGTGCGGGTCGGTAACGCGGCCTCGGGCCAGTTCCAGCTCGACGTCTACGGCGAGGTCCTGGCGTCGATCTACGCGGCGCAGCGGCTGGGCCTCAAGGGAACGGAGGCCGGCTGGCGCGCCACCAAGGATGTGTTGACCTTCCTCGAGGACGCCTGGCAACGCCCCGACGACGGCATCTGGGAGGTGCGCGGCGGGCGCCGGCATTTCACCCACTCCAAGGTCATGGCGTGGGTCGCCTTCGATCGCCTGGTCAAATCCATTCAGGAGTTCAGGTTCGGCGGCGACGAGGGGCAAAAGATGCTGGCGCATCTCCTGGCCCTGCGGGAGCGAATCCACTCCGAGGTCTGCGACCGCGGGTTCAACCCGCGGGTCGGCGCGTTCACCCAGTCGTACGGCTCCGAGGAGCTCGACGCCAGCGTGCTGGTCATTCCGCACTACGGGTTTCTCCCCGGCACCGATCCGCGCGTGCAGGGGACGGTGGCCGCGATCGAGAAGGACCTGCTGCGGGACGGGTTCGTGGTCCGCTACGGCACCGAGCACGGCACGGACGGTTTGCCGGGCACGGAGGGCGCCTTCCTCGCCTGCAGCTTCTGGCTGGCCGACAACTACGCCTTCGCGGGGCGGATCGCCGAGGCGGAGGCGCTGTTCGAGCGGCTGCTCGCCCTGCGCAACCACCTCGGACTGCTCTCCGAGGAGTACGATCCCAAGCTGCAACGCCTGATCGGCAACTTCCCGCAGGCGTTCTCCCACCTGGCGCTGATCCTCAGCGCGCGAATCATCGACAGCGCGGCGCAAAAGCGCCCCTTCGAGGAGGCGACCGTCGGTCACGGCACCGCCGCTATCCACTGACCGTCAGGAGCTGTCGCGCGCGCGGTAGCCTCTCACCAGAGGCATCGCGCGCCGAGTGCGCTGAGCGCGCCGTCAGCGGTAACGATCTCGAGGTTCTCGCACAGCGCCTGTGCGGCGAGCATCCGATCGAACGGATCTCGGTGCGGGCCAAGGAGGGTGCCCGCCAGTACGGCGTGCTTGGTCGCTATCGGCAGCTCCTCGAATCCGGCACGGGCGACGATTCCCGGAAGGTCTGCAAGCAGCTCGTGCGCCTCGGGCAAGCGGCCGATCCGGTGCTTGGTTGCGATTTCCCAGGCGCTGGCCGGGCTCATGTACACAGTCTGTTCCGGGTCGGCGATGACTGTCCGAGCGCGCGCCGAGAGGCGTGCGTCATCGGCGAGCCACCAGAGCAAGGCGTGTGTGTCGAGCAGCAGCCTCATCGGCCACCGTTCCAGGCGTCGAGTTCGTCGTCCGGCAGCGGCTCGTAGAAGGCGGGATCGATCCGCAGGCCCCGCAGCAGCCCGGGCTGGCGGACGGTCGGTGCAGCCAGCGGAACCAGGCGCGCCCACGGTTTGCCGTCCTTGGCCACGATGATCTCCTCGCCGGCGTGGGCCCGATCCACGAGCTGCGAGAACTGGGTCTTGGCCTCGTGAATATTGACCTTCCCGGACATATGCCTAGGTTAGTCCACTATGCGGACTAAGCCAAGGGCGGCCTTGTTCCTCCTGCGGCGCTTCGACTACTTGCAGTACTTCGCGACCTCCGGGACCAGGCGTTCTTGAAACGGATCGGGACTCGGGCGCGCGGCGGTCGTGCCGATTCCCATGAACGCAGCGACGCGACCGGTGCAGCCGGTGCAGGTGGTGACGCTGGGATTGCCGCCGGCGCAGCACTCGATGCCCCAGGGGTAGGCGTTGTTCGCGTCGGCTGGACGCGGGTAGGCGCCGCCCATCAGGTGCGACAGCAGACCGGTCACCATGGTGCCGGCGACGCCGTTCCCCATGCAGTAGTTGGAGATGTAAACCGCGTTTGGTCCGCCATTGCCGGTGGCGTTGTAAAAGTAGTACCAGCTGGCGAGACCGATGTTGCAGGCCACGTCCTGCATGAAAGACAGGTAGGTGGTGCCGCCGGCGGTGGCCCAGAACGTCTGGGTGTCGGCCTGCGCCGGCAACGCTGCTGGCCAGTTGCAACCGATCGCCGCCATCTTGGGTAGCGAGCCGAAGTAGTTGTAGTCGTGCACGGTCGAGCTGAAGCGAATCTGCAGCAGCCCGACGGTCGGGTCATTCGCGGTGACACCGCCCACGCTGCGGGTCGCGTAGGTGTCGACGACGACGGAGGCGGGGTTGTACGAGCTCTCGGCCACGATGGCCGACGTCAGCACCGCTTCACACTTGCGAAGCCAGTCGGTCTCCTGCGGTGCGAACTCCACGCAGCTCATCGCGATGCTGCACACCAGCTTGTTGAAGGCCGCGCCCGCGGGAAAGGTCGTCCGGACGTTGTTGTAGGCATAGTTGGGCAGGGCGCCGGTCGCCGCGCTGTTGGTCAGCCAGCTCGCGACCAGATCGAACTCGGTCGCGCTCGCGCCGGGGCACGAGGCCGAAGCCGCGCCACCCGCGCCGCCCACGCCGGCGCCACCCACGCCGGAGCCGCCCGCCCCCGATCCGCCTCTGCCCGCGCCGCCCACCCCGGAGCCGCCCATTCCCGCGCCGCCGATCCCCATGCCACCGGCACCGGCGAGGCTGCCACCGCTGCCGCCGATCGCTCCTCTTCCTCCGCTGCCGGTGCTGCCGCCATTTCCGTTGGCGCCGCCACTTCCGTTTTGCCCCCCAAGGCCGTCGCCGTTGCCAGCGTCATCCGCCGGCAGGCTGACCTCGCCGGAACAGGCGCAAACCAGGATCAAAGGAACCAGCGCCGTCGACCAAAGGGATCTTTTGACGCACGTCGGTCTTTCCATCGGGGGCAACGGAGCACTGTAGTTGTGTTCCGCGCGAAGGATCAAGGCCCTTGGGGGCCCAAGGAGACCCTTGGGGGCCTCAGTGCTCCGCGTCGCCCTGCTGCATCTTCTTGATGACGGTCGCAATGGTGGGGGCATCGACCCCGGCGCTCCTCATCAGCGCGCTGGCGCGCGCCACGTCGTCCGAGTCGATCGCGTCGAAGAAGTCGTCGACCTTGTCGATCGCCGCGAGCTGCTCCAGCACCAGCGTGCCCTCGAAATCCGCGTCATCCATCGTTCACCACCGCGCGATGATGGTGACACATCCGCACCCGAACGGTGTTCATCTCCCCAACAAGGAGGCTCGCATGCAACGAGCAGGAATCTGGTTGGCTTTGACGATGATCGGGCAGGGGGCCTGTGGCCTGGGGGTGGTGGGAAACGGCGATGTGACCACCGAATCTCGTGGGGTCACGGGATTCACCCGCGTCACCGGGAACGGAGAGGCGACGATCGTCGTCCGCGAGGGGGCGGCATACTCGGTCAACGTGACGACCGACTCGAACCTTCAGCACCGCATCGAGACGCGCGTGCAGGGCGACACGCTGATCGTCGACGAGAGCGACGTGGCCCGCGCGACCGAGCTGCGTGTCGACATTCAGCTCCCAACCTTTCGGGCCGGTTCCCTCGCGGGCTCCGGCACCTTCGATGCCGCGGTCACTTCGCTTCACGATGTCGATGTCATGCTCGCGGGATCCGGAACAATGACCTTCTCGGGACAGGCGGCTGCCGTCGTCGCGCTGCTGCCTGGCTCGGGAACCCTCACCCTCGCCGGCAGCGCGGATTCGTTGTCGGCGTCCCTGTCCGGCAGCGGCTCCCTGGACGCGCGCGGCCTGTCGGCGGCTCGAGCGACGCTCGACCTGAGCGGTAGCGGTCGGATGCAGGCGACGGTTCTGGAATCGGTCGCCCTGCGCCTCTCCGGCTCGGGCAGCATCGACTGGTGGGGTCCGGGCGTCGTTCAGTCCTCGACCATCGACGGTTCGGGCTACATCGCTCACCATTGACGTAGAATCGGCGCTCACATGCTGGAGGGGGTGACGATCGAGCAGCTGCGCACGCTGCGCGCGGTGGTCGAATCGGGCAGCTTCTCGGCGGCGGCGCGCAAGCTGGGGCGGGTGCAGGCAGCGGTGAGTCAGGCGATCGATCGCCTGGAGGCGCAGCTGGGCCTGCGGCTCTTCGATCGGACCGGTCGGGTGCCGCGCCTCACCGCGCATGGAGAGGCGATCGTCGTGGCGGCCGCAAAGGTCGGCGCCGACGTCGAGGCGCTCGACGAGCTGGTCGAGAGCCTGAAGCAGGGGGTCGAGCGGACGCTGTCGATCGTGGTCGACGTCCTGTTTCCGACCGCATCGCTGGTGGCGTTCGCGAAGGACTTCGCGGCCCAGCACCCCGACGTCCGGCTGGTGCTGTTCACCGACGTTCTCTCGGCGGTGACCGCGCACGTGCGCGAGCGGCGGTCCGCCTGGGGGATCGCGATCGAGGACGCCGACCTCGCCGACCTCGACCGCCGCCCCATCGCCGACGTCCGCCTGCTTCCCGTCGCGGCGCCCGGCCACCCGCTGGCCCGCCGCAAAGGCTCGCTCGACGCCGCGACGCTCAGCGACTCGGTGCAGATCGTCCTCGGCGAGCACCGTCACCAGGCCGAGCGCGCGTCGGACGACCACGGCGTCCTGTCGTCGCGCACCTGGCGCGTCGTCGACCTGGCGACGAAGGGGGCGCTCATCGCCGGCGGACTCGGCTGGGGGCACATGCCCGAGCACCTGGTTCGCGACGAGCTGCGCGCGCGGCGGCTGGTCGAGCTACGCCTCGACGTCTGGGGGAGCGAGCCGCCGCGCCGCTCACTGGTGCTGGTCTGGCGGCGCCACGCCGTCATGGGCCCGGTGGCGAGCTGGGCGCAGGAACGCCTGGCCGCGCTGTGCCGGCGCGCGGTGGAGCCCACCGGCCATCAGTCGAGGTGATGGGAGTCATCACCTGCGCGTCCCTAGCTGACCGGCGCGCGGCGTTTAATGATAGCCCCATGACTAACCAAGCTGCAGTTCGCAATCAACGGGTCGAGGGCGCGCCGGCGTCGGTGCGCAGCGTCGACGGGGTCCATCGCAGCACGACCTTCCACTGGGTCGGCGACGGCTTTCACGTGTCGACTTACTTTCCCAGCCGCAACCTCCCCGCGGAGCGGGTGAGCCCGTTCGTCCTGATGGACTACGGTCCGCCGAAGGCGTTCGCCCCGCTGGCCAAGGGTAAGCGCGGCGTCGGCTGGCACCCGCACCGTGGCTTCGAGACGGTGACGCTGGCCTGGGAGGGCGCGGTCGCTCACCGCGACAACGCCGGCCACGCCGGGGTCATCGGCCCTGGCGACGTCCAGTGGATGACCGCCGGCGCCGGCATCTTCCACGAGGAGTATCACGAGGAGGCGTTCAGTCGTCGCGGCGGCCGCATGCACATGATGCAGCTGTGGGTGAACCTCGCCAGCAAGGACAAGGCCGCCCAGCCTGCCTATCAGCCGCTCACCGCCGGCGATATCCCGATCGTGAAGCTGGCCGGCGGCGGCGGGGAGGTGCGCGTGATCGCCGGCGCGTACGAAGGGGACCGCGGTCCCGCCCGCACGTTCTCGCCGATCTCGATGCTCGACGTGCGCCTCGAAGCCGGCGGGCGGCTGCCGGTCGCGTTGCCTTCGACATACAACGCGCTGGCGGTGGTCGCCGAGGGGCGGGTCACGAGCGGACAGACCACGGCGCACGCCGGCGAGCTGATCCTGTTCGCGAACGACGGTGACCGTCTGGAGCTGACGGCCGACGAGGCGAGCCACATCATCGTGCTGGCGGGCGAGCCGCTCGACGAGCCGATCGTCCAGTACGGCCCCTTCGTCATGAACACCGTCGACGAGATCCGGCAGGCCTTCACCGACGTGGAGCGGGGGAGGTTCGGTCCGATCCCGGATTGAGCCCGGCGAGTCGACGCGCGATCGGGGACCCACGCACATGCCTCATCGCGCGGCGACTGCGGCCGCGCTAGGATGCCCTGTGACTTCTCCCCCCGAGCGTCGGATCGCGCTGTTCATCGACTTCGAGAACCTGGTGACCAACACCGGGATCACCGTCCGCCGAGCTTCAATCTGCAGCCGGCGCTCGACCGCCTGCTGGAGAAGGGCAAGGTGATCTTCCGCCGCGCCTACTGCGACTGGTCGCGCTTCCGCGACGCCAAGGGGCACCTGCACGAGTTCGGCGTCGAGCTGGTCGACGTGCCGCCCTCGACCCGCGCGGGCAAGAACAGCGCCGACATGCGGCTGGTCATCGACGCGCTCGAGCTCTGCTACGCGCGCGAGCACATCAACACCTTCGTCATCGCCTCGGGCGACAGCGACTTCTGCCCGCTGGCCTACAAGCTGCGCGAGAACGACCAGTTGGTGATCGGCCTCGGCGGTCAAGGAGGCGACCTCGCCCCTCTTCGTCAAGGCCTGCGACGAGTTCATCTACCTGCGCGGCCCGGACCGGGTCGAGTCGGCCGGCGCGCCTCGCGCCCAGCAACCCGCCGTCTCCGTCCCGGCCAGCGGCGTCGGGCGAGCCGGCGGCAGCCCGCAAAGAAGGTCGCGGGCGGTGCCGGCCATCGCGCGCGAGGTCGTCTCCAGCCTGCTGTCGCGGGCCACCGGCCCCGCTGAACCCGTCGCTCATCAAGGAGACGATCGTCCGCACGGAGCCCGACTTCGACGAGCGCGACCACGGCTTCTCCAGCTTCAGCCGCCTGCTCGAGGCGATGGAGAAGGAGGGGCTGCTCGCACTGCAGCAGCAGGGCCGGCAGATCTACGTGGTGTCGCCGGAGGCAGCGTCCGACAAGACCAGTGGCGGCGACGAGACCTCCCCGGTCGACGACGACAACGCCTTCTAGATCCGAGAGTAGACCCGCGCCGCCTCGCGAAGGAATTGGGCCGAGCGGGCACCCAACTACGAACGGCGTGCGTTGTGCCAATCCCCTGCGCGTGACCTGAGGGGCGCCATCGCTTGCCAGTTCGCGCCATGACCAAGAACGTCTTGCCCTTTCGACGCGTCGAACAGCGGGATCGCTCCGACGAGGAGCTGGTGCTCGCCTGCGCTGCGAACGACGAGCGCGCGCTCGAGGAGCTCTTCCATCGCCATTGCGAGCAGGTTCAACGGGTTCTCGTGCGGCTCGGTCAGATCGATCGAAAGGACCTCGAGGACGTGGTGCAATCAACGTTCCTCGAGGTCTTCCGCTCGGCCAAGCGGTTCGGTGGGCGTTCGGCGGTCAGCACCTGGATCCTCGGCATCGCGATGAACGTGCGCCGCCACCTGCAGCGCGGGGAATCGCGCCGGCACGCGGCGATGGCGGCGATCGCGCGGGTCACGCCGGCGATCGACCAGCGTCGGCCCGACGAGTGGGCCAGCCGCCGTGAGGCGCTCGACCGCTTGCAGCGCGCCTTCGAGGCGCTGCCCCAAGACTTTCGGGTGGTGTTCGTGCTGTGCGATCTCGAGGGCCTGAAGGGGGTCGACGTGGCTCGCACGCTCGGTCTGCCCGAGGGGACCGTCTGGCGCCGGTTGCATGAGGCGCGCCTGCGGCTGCGCGCTCAGGTCCAGGATCAGGAGGGCGGGCGATGAGCTGGGTCGCGCGGCTTGGGCGGATCGGCTGTCCCCCGGGCTGGAAGCTGACCCGGGCGGTGTCGAGAGAGTTCGATCCGCGCATCGAATGGCACCTGGCGCGATGCCGACGGTGCGCCGCCGACTTTCAGTCCCTCCAGGCGCTGGCAGTGAAGGCGAAGGCGGCGATTCCCGCCCCCGAAGGGTTGTCGCGAGAGCTGAACGAGGAGATCGGCGCCCGCCTGCGCGCGTTCGCAGTTTCATGGACGCAGCCGCTGTCGGCGGCGGCTGCTGCGTTGTCGTGGGGCAGGCGGCCGCTGCGGCGGGTGTTCCTGTGGGGGGCGGTGCCGGTGGCCGCGGTCGTCCTGGCGCTGGTCGTCTGGGGCGTGAAACGCTCGTCGCTCTCGCGTGCCTTGCGCGGCGACGTCGGCGTGCCGGCGACCTTGGTCTCGCGCGCATCGATCCGCGCGATCGGACATGCGCGCTTCAACCGCGTCCGCCTCCAGCCCGACGAGATCGTTCGGGTCGAAGACGGCGAGATCGAGCTCGAAATCGCGCCCTTGCACGCCGACGAGCGGTTTCGGGTGGTGACCGGGGACGGCGAGGTCGAGGTGCGTGGCACCAGCTTCAAGGTCTCGGTATCCGACCAGAGCCTGGCCGCCGTCCATGTCTGGCGTGGGCGGGTCGAGGTCCGATCGCGGAACGGAATCTTCGCGGTGCTGGAGGCGGGGGATGATTGGGTGCGCAGCGCCGGTGCGGTACTGCCGGGCGGCCCCGTCGCGAGAACGGGATCGCCGACGCCGACGCCGACGCCGACGCCGACGCCGACGCCGACGCTGACACTGGCGGGAAGCGTGCGGCCCGCGCCGCGGTACAGGTCGAAGCGATCGAGCCGGTCGACGGTCGCATTGGCGGCGTTGGAGAAGGAGCGGGCGGCGTTGGAGAAGGAGCGGGCGCTCGACCCTGCGCGCGGCGGCGCTCTCTTTGGTCACGCCTGGTCGCTGCTTCGCCGCGGCGACCCGAAGGCGGCCGCCGCTGAGTTTGCTGAAGCCGAGCGCCTCGCGCGCGGCCAGGACATCGAGGAGGACGCTGCTTACTGGCGGGCCGTGGCGACGGCGCGCGCGGGAGATGCAGCCGGCGCTCGGGGATTGTTCAACGCCTTCCTCGAGCGGTTTCCGAGATCGTCTCGCGCCGCCGAGGCCGCCGCGGCGGTCGGATGGCTTCTCCTGGATGCCGGGGAGACGCCTGCGGCGCGGCGAGCGTTCGAACGGGCAGCGCTCGATCCCTCACCGGCGGTGCGCGCCAGCGCGCAAGAGGGACTCCGGCGAACCGCCGACCCGCCGCCGCGATGAGCGGACGGGCGCGGCCGACGTGTGCCCGGCGCTCAGCGCCGCGAGCAGTTTGGTGGCCGGCCTCAGCTTACGGCGCGGACCACAACCCGGCGATGGGCGCGGCGCCGGTGCGCACGAACGTGTTCACCGTGCCGTCGGTGTTTGTCGCCGGCAGGCTGGCGAGCGGATTGGTGCTCTTGAAGTAGGCCTGGGCGATGGTCAGCCAGAACGAGTTCATCGGCCACGAGCCGTTGAGGTATTGCCCGCCCTTCATGCCGAGCGCGCTGCCTCCGAAGATGAACGCCGGTAACGGGTTCCAGCTGTGGGTGGTCTCGCCGACCTCGGTGACGTAGGGAATGATGGTGTTGGCCAGCAGGTTGCCGCCGTAGACGTCGGTGGTCGCCTTCCAGTCGGTCAGGATGTCGGCCATCTTCTGGTTGTACCAGGTCTGCACCGCCGGCCAAGAAGTTGACGACGTCCTGGTGCAGCCCCGCCGCCGGCAGCGCCGACATCGTCTCGGCGCCGTTGACGATGATGTGGCTGGTGGGATGGTGCATGTAGATCGCGTTGGGGTTGTTGGGGAACAGCCCCTTGAACGACACGTGGTTGGTCCCGGGCGACCACTGGAACGTGCCGACGCGGATCAGATCGCAGATGAAGGCGGCCTTGAGGATCCCCATGTGCGCCTTGCCGATCAGCTCGTGGTTCGGGCTGTCGTCGGTCGCGGCCGGCGTCGGCGTCGCCATGTAGTCGCTGCGCGACCCGGTCTTGCCGATCAGCGTCGCGTCGGGCATCGCGGGCGGCGTGCAGGTGGTCGGGGTCATCGTCCCGTTGTTGATCTGCGTCGTCAGCTGGATCTCGATCTTCCGGATCGCCGCCGTGTGCACGTCGATCTTCGACGCCGCCTCGGCCCCGGGGGCCAGCGTCCGCATGCGCGCCAGCTCCGACATCGAGTAGTCGAGCACGCTCTTGCGCGCCTTCAGCAGCTTGGCCATGTCGCTGACGCTGCCGGTGCCGCCGCCCGGCATGATTCCGGAGAACAGGTTCTGGTACAGCTTCAGCGGGCTCAGCGTCGGCAGCAGGGGGGTGTTCTCGGTGACCTGCCCCCCGGTGCCGCCGGTCGCCGCCGCCATCGACCGGGTCGCGTAGCCGTACGACAGGCACTGGGTCGACGTCTCGAAGGAGTCGACGCGCGCGTCACAGATGGCGTTGGCGTAAGCCGCGCCTTGCGTCTGCAGCGCCGGGACCAGCTTGAGGAAGATCTGATCCCACGACGGACCGCCCGCGACGGCGTCGTCGGTCTCGCCGCCGTTCGACCGCGTCCCCGGCGTGCGCGCGCCGGTCGTCGACTGCGGCGTGCCCGATTCGTGCCCGCCGCCGAAGCCGTGGTAGCTGCTGGAGTTGAGCCCGTAGAGCAGGCTCATGTCGCCCACCAGGCGGCTGGAACGGCTTGAGGATGTTCGACAGGGTCATGTTGGCGAGCGATCGGGCCGGTCCCCGTCGGCAGGAACAGATAGCTGAATCGTCCCCACCGGCCAGTGGGTCATGAGGAAGCGCGGCGGCGGCGGCGTCCCCTGCGCGATCGCCTCCAGGCTGCGCAACATCGTGCTGCAGACCAACGGCGCCCGCTCCTATGCCGCGCAGGAACGAGCGGCGAGCAAATCGGTACGACTTCATGGAAGGCCTCCGGTCCGCGTGGCAAGAGTTGAAGAGATCGCGATATCGCGCACCAAGCAGCTGAAGGTCCCGTCGCCGGACGCCGTGAACGCGTCCGAAACGTTTCTGACGGCGCAGGCGTTGGTCGCGAGCGGCGTGGCCGGCGTCTCCGCCAGCGCGAAGTTGAAGAGGTTCTTCGCGATGCAGTTGGCGAAGGCCCCGCCCTGCGCCAGGGCCTGGCCCAGCTCGACCGCGCCGTTGACCATCGCCCCACCCGCGAGCGGCGGCAGCGTCACCGCCGCGTCGATCGGGCGGTTCTTGTCGTCGACCATCCGGTACCGCCCGATGCCGTCGTAGTTCTCCAGCGCCAGACCGTAGGGATCGAAGCCGGGGTGACAGCCGCTGCAGGGGGCGGTCATCCGGCGGTAGTCCGACTTCGCCCGCTCGGTCTGGTCGGCCAGCATCGTCTGCACCATGTCGATGGTCGCGGCCAGGTTGGCGGGGAACGCCGGGTTGGTGGCGCACAGGAAGGCGGCGTTCACCAGCAGCCCGCGACCGACGACCGAGCCGGCCATGGGGCGGGCGCGCGCGACCAGGAAGCCGCCTTGCGTGAGGATGCCGGCGCGCGTGCTCGGCAGCGTGACCTTGCCGAAGCCGTCGGCGTCGGGCGTCGTGGGCATGGGCGCGCCGTAGAACGGCGCCAGCGTCGCGTTGATGAACGACGTCTTCGAGGTCAGCAGGTCGGTCACCTTGCCGTTCCAGAGGGTGTCCTGCAGGAAGAGGTCGGTCTCGTGCTCCATCGAGTTCCGCAGACCATCGTTCCAGGTCGTGAACACGTTGGTGTCGATGACGATCGCCTCGATGTTCGGGATGGCGAAGTAGCCGAACATCGCGGCGTGCAGGTTGGTGCGAGCCGCCGGCAGCGCCAGGATGCGGTCGACCTGGGCCGAGACCTGAGCGGACGTCGACAACATGTTGCTCGCGGCGGCCGCGAGCAGCGGGGCGTCGGGCGGTCCGTCGGTCAGGAAGTAGGAGACCTCGCTCGCCAGCTCGTAGGGTGACACGGCGCCGGGTTGCATCGCCGAGGTGCCGAACTCCGTGCGGTACAGGAACTGCGGCGAGTCGAGCAGCGCGTACACGCTGAACTGCGTCGCCTGCTGGGTGGTGACCCCGACCTTGGTCGTGTCCTTGAGATCGGTGTAAAGCTGGTTGAACGACGTGGTCTCGGCCGCCGTCAGCGGGCGCCGCCAGGCGGCCGCCGCCAGGGTCCGCAGCCAGGTCTGCGCGCAGGTGTCCAGCGCCGCGCCGGTGGTGGTGCACTTGGTGACCGTGGCGAAGTTGTCGAGCACGTATTGCGCGGTCGCCTGCGCGATCTGATCGCCGGTCGCCCAGGTGGCGTCGGTGATCACCGACCCCTCGCGCGGGCTGGCCAGCGGCGGGAACCCACGGTGCTTCGCGTCGAGCAGGTCGGCCGCGTAGACCGGGTCGTTGACGATCTTGTCGGCGATGGTGTTGCCCAGCAGCGACCGGATGGTCGTCATGACCTGGTTGAAGCTGAGCCGGATCATGCGCTTTTGCACCGTGACCGGATCCCCGCTGCAGGGGCCAGGATCGGCTGGGCCGGTCGGGCCGGTGCCGCCACCCCCGCCGCTACCCGTCGGCCCGATTCCCGCTCCGCTGCCGGCGCTGCCACCCGGGGGGTCCGTCACGCCCGAGATCTTCCCCTCACAGCCGGAGACGACGAGGATCATTGCCATCCCGGCACCCGCCAGCCATCGCACACGGAACGACAACGGTCGTGCATGTTCAGTCATGGGCCAAGACCTCCGGTCTCCCAGATAACGACGAGTGTCATTTAGGCTTCTAAATGGGAGTGCCAGTGGCGTTGAGATCCGGCTCACGAATCATTCGTTCCGCAACATTTCGTCGTCGGAGGAGCCTGATAATCTTCCCAAGGTGGACGAACGCTCCTGGGAGACGGCGCGGCGGATGCGTTCGATGCTCGAGCGGGGAGCGGGCGAAGCGATGGCGTTCCGTGCTGCCTTGAACCAGGTCGCCCCCTTGGACCGCGATGCCTGGATCGACGAGACCTTCGGGTTGGGGCCGCCGCCGGACGACGGGCCCGAGCTGCCGCCCGGCTGCGTTCCGTATCTGCCCTGCCGGGTCGATGCGGTGGTGAGGACCGTCGACCTGGCCGGGATCGAACCGTCGGACCTGCTGGTCGATATCGGCTCGGGCGTCGGACGGGCCGCTGCGGTCGTCAGCCTGTTGGCTGGCGCCACGGTCCTGGGGGTCGAGGTGCAACCGGCGCTGGTGTCGGCGGCGCGCGCGCTCGCCGCGCGCGTGCAGCTGCAGCGAGTCTCGTTCGTCGAGGGGGACGCGACCCCACTGCCGGAGCCGGCGCGTGCCGGCTCGGTGTTCCTGCTGTATTGCCCGTTCAGCGGCGCCCGCCTCCGGAAGCTGATGAACGAGCTCGAACGGGTCGCGCGAACGCGCGCCATCCGAGTTTGCTGCGTGGATCTGCCGCTGCCGGACTGTGCCTGGCTGGCGCCGATCTCGGCGCCGAGCGGCGATGTAGCGATCTATCGAAGCGTCATCGAAACCGCGACGGCGATCTGACTCCGGGGCGCCAGCCGGGCGGGCTCAACGCCCGTATTGGGCCACGCAGTCGGCCAGCCGGGCGTCGTCGATCGGCGGTGACGCCAGGTCGGGAGGCGTCAGGAACGGCGGGCTCGCGAAATCAAACATGTCCAGCATCGCGTCGGCGTTGGCGTCGCGGCCGGTCAGCGCCGGCAGGCCGAACCGCATCTCGATGAAGCGCAGGATCGAGCTGTGGCTGTGAACGGCGTGCGAGACAAAGTGGGCCTTGGCGTAAGGCGAGACGATGAACAGCGGAACGCGGAAGCCATAGCGATCGAAGCCGCCCAGGTCCGCCTCCTGTGCGGGCGGTATGCCGCCCGGAAGACAGGCGCCGGGCGGCGGCACGTGATCGTAAAGCCCGCCGGCTTCGTCGTAGGTAATGAACATGGCCGAGGTCGCCCAGCTGGGGCTGGACATCAAGGCCGTCACCTGGCGGTACACGAATTGCTGGCCGACCTGCATGTCGGCGGGCGGTTCCTCGCTCGACAGCGTGGCCTTGGCGTTCAGGAATACGGGGTCGACCCAGGCGACGGCGGGCAGGCGGTCTTGCCGCGCGTCCTCGGCAAAGTCATCGATGCTGGCGACGTGGCCGATCGAATCGAGCAGGAACGACGCCGTCAGCAGCGGCCCCGGCACGTCCGATCGGTAGACCTTCCACGAGATGTTGTGTTCGTTCAACAGCTGGAAGATGGTCCGGTGGAGATCGAAATCGACGTCGCCGCTGACGATGCCAAACGAGCTGCCCGCGTAGAGATAGAGCCGGTTGGACAGGGTCGCCCCCAGCACGTCCGAGAAGTAGCGATCCGAGATCGCGAACGTCGATGCCAGCTGGTAGTAGAACGGCAGGTCGCTGTCGTCGTAATAGGCCATGGCGCGGCTGCCGGTCGGATCGTTCCCTTCGCCGTCGTTGGCGCCGGCGCTGGCGACGACGAAGCCGTCGTTGCGTCCCTGGTTCCAGGCCTGGTGGCTGCCGGACCAGGTGTGGTTGGGATTGTCGAAGCAGGCCCGGGCGGCATGCGCCCAGGGGACGATCGTCGAGCCGGCGGCGTCGACCACGCCCGGCGGAAGTGGGTTTGACGCGTCGGCCGCCGCCACGTCGACGTCGTCTTGGCCGTGACCCGGAAGATGTCCGAGGTAATGATCGAAGGAGCGGTTCTCCTGCATCATGACGATGATGTGCTGGACCGGGAGGTCCGGCCCCGAGGCGGGGCAGGCGAGGGTGTTGTGCGGGTCGGCGCCCATCCCGAAGGCGCAGGCCGCGCGGTCTGGTGCGGGATCGACATCGACGGTGCACGCCGCCGGTCCGCTCGGCTCGAAGGGGGCAATCGCGATTCCACACGAAGCCATCCCGGGCAGCAGCGAAAGACCGGCAAACGAGAGGTATGCGCGCGCGTTCACCTTCATGGTCCCGAACATGAGGAGAAGATAAGTAAGAGATAGGCGGGCGCGCGCCGCCGGCGTTACGGACGGCGGGTGTTGCCGTCAATTACGCGACGGCCTGGCAAGAGGCCGCCCTACGGTGCGGGTCAGCCCGACGGGGAGAGCCCGAGCTCGCGCAGCAAGACGATCTTGCCGGCGACCCCGCCCGCCTGCAGAAGCTCCTGGGATTTGCGCGCTGCCAGCAGCGGCAAGCGGTGGGCGATCGCGGGGCTGATCTTGCCCGACGCCAGCAGGTCGAACAGCTTGGGCAAGTCCTGCTTGAACGGCGCCTTGTCCTTTCGATAAAGCGCGGTGATGCCATAGAAGCAGCCCCGGCGCCCCACCAAGCGTGCGCCGACGAACAACGCGACGAAGCCGCGCAGCACCTGTCGCTGGCTGGGCTTTCCTTTGACGGTGGTGCCCATGAAGCCGTACCCGACGACGGTGCCGCCGCGGCGGGTCGCGCGCACGCAGTCCCAGGTGCCCGCGCCTCCCATGACGTCGAACGCGGCGTCGACGCCGGCGGGCACGATCTTGCGGGCGGCCTGAGCGATCGTTTGGTCTTGCGTCTGGTCTTGCGTGTGGTCGTGCGTCGGGCCGCGCGACGGGATCGGCTCCGCACCCAGCGCGCGAACGTAGTCGAAGTGCTTTTCGGCGCACGCGGCGATGGCGCGAATGCCGGCGACGCGCAGCAACTGCAGCAGCGCGCTGCCGACGCCGCCGTTGGCGCCGGTCACCAGCGCCGTCTGCCCGGCGCGCAACGCCGCCGAGCGATGAATCATCTGATACGCGGTGACGTAGTTCAGGATCAGCGCCACGCTCTGCGCGTCGTCGAGGCCGGCGGGCAGCAACACGAAGTCGTCGGCGCTGCGCACCAGGTATTCCGCGAAGGCCCCGTGCACCGTCAGCGCCGCGACCTTCTGCCCGACCGAGAAGTCGCTGACACCGGCGCCGACGGCATCGACCACGCCCACCAGCTCGTAGCCGGGCACATAGGGAAAGGGGGGCGCGAACAGATACTTGCTGGTGCGCATGATGATGTCGGTGCCGCCGGCGCCCGCGGCGACGATCCGAACCCGCAATTCACCGGGGCCTGGTTCGATCAACGGCAGCGACACCTCGTCGAGACGGTCCAGCCCGCCCTTGCCCTGCAACATGATCGCCCGATACGACATGGCGGTGTTGTGCCACAGAAACCGGGCCGCACCAGCGCGCGCAAAATTCACCCACGAAAAGGGGCGAACGAAAAGGGGCGAAGTGATGCCTCGCTGCGGGTATGCGCCCGGTGGGTCGTGACGATGGCCACGCAATGAGCGAAAGCACCGTCGGATGTCGCAAAGTCGGCACAGAACACGCTACCGGCGCCGCGGTACAGCCAGGGCGCGCCAATCAAGGTGCAGGAGGCTGGCTCGATGTTGATCAAACGACTTCTCCCTGGGCTGACGATGTTTGTTCTCTCCGCCTGCAGCGCCAACGTACCGGGCAATGGATCAGGATCGGTTGCGGGCGACGACACCAGCGTCGCGCGCGAAGCCCTGGTCAGCGCGCCCGGCGACGAAGGCGATCGGGGTGACCAGCACAAGGCCGACGTCCGTCACGTGCTGCTGATCAGCGTCGACGGGCTCCACCAGGTGGACGCCGCGCGCTTCATCGCCGAGCCACCCGAGCTCGACGCTGGCGGCGCTCGCGCGCACTGGCGTCGAGTACACCGACGCCCACACGCCCGACGCCCAGCCGACTCGTTCCCCGGCCTGGTCGCGCTGGTGACCGGCGGAACGCCGAAGACCACCGGCGTGTACTACGACGACAGCTACGACCGCACGCTCTTCCCGCCGGGCAGCAACTGCCAGGGAAACCCCGGCACGGAGTGCACCTACTTCGAGATCCTCGCGAAGGACTTCACCCAGCTCTTCAGCCCGATCGATCCCGCGAACCTTCCGATGCACAAGGACGTGCACGGGCAACTGCACGCCGCGTCTTCCCGCACGACTTCATCAAGGTCAACACGGTCTTCGAGGTCATCCGCGCCGCGGGCGGCTACACGGCGTGGTCCGACAAGCACCAGGCCTACGACCTGGTGAACGGACCGTCGGGGCAAGGGCGTCGACGATCTCTACACGCCCGGAGATCAATTCGCTGATCGTCAACGGCGGCGTGGTCAACGGCGTCGATCTCGCGGGCAGCCTCGCGGCTGTGCGACGGCGTGACGAACTCGCTGCCGCTCGCCAAGGTGGCCGACTACACGACCTGCGAGCCGTCGGTCATGGCCTACGACGACGTCAAGGTGCAGGCGGTCATCAACGAGATCGACGGCAAGACCTCCGACGGCGGCCACGCCGCGCCGGTTCCGACGATCCTCGGGCATGAACTTCCAGGAGGTCAGCGTCGGCCAGAAGCTGCCGGTCGGCGGCTACCTGGACGCGGCGGGCACGCCGAGCGCGCTGCTCGCCGGCGCGCTCGCGCCACGTCGACGAGTCGCTCGGCCGCATGGTGCCGCGCTCAAGGCGCGCGGGCTCTACGACTCGACGCTGATCATCGTCTCGGCGAAGCACGGACAGTCGCCGATCGATCGGCAGAAGCTGGCGATGGAGCCGGGCGGGCCGCGGCAACGCGACGGTCGCCGATCCGCTCGGCTTCGTGAACGCCGTCGATCCGAACGTCGACTCAGGTGTTCGCCTCGTTCGTGAACCCGAACGACGGCAGCTCGCCGGTCGTGGGCGGCCACCTGCAGACCGACGACGTCGGGCTGCTCTGGCTGCAGGACCAGTCACCGACCAACGTCGCCGGCGTCGTCGGCCAGCTGACCAACCCCGCCAACCAGGCGGCGATGTTCGCCGACGTGCTGCCGCCCGGGACGATCTTCAGCGCGAACGTGAACTTCGGCCACGAGCTCGCCGAGATCTTCGGCGACCCGACCTCGGGTGACCCGATCGCCGCCGCTCGCGCGCCCAACGTCGTGATCCAGCCCAACTGGGGCGTCATCTACTCGGGCAGCACCAAGAAGATCTCCGAGCACGGCGGCGGCACGCTCGACGACACGCACGGTCGCGCTGCTCGTCTCGCAGCCGGGGCTTCACCGCCGCGTCGTGACCAGCCACGTCTGGACCAAGCAGGTCGCGCCGACGATTCTGCGCGCGCTCGACCTCGATCCGGACGCGCTCGCGGCGGTCGTCAAGGAGGGCACGACCGCGCTGCCGGGACTGAAGCTATAGGTCCCCAGCGGGGGTTTGCCACCGCCAGCCGGAGGCGCGCGGCCCGCGCTCCCTTACACGCGCTTCGCGCTGGCGGCGGCAACTTGAAGGCAACTTGAACTGGAAGAACGGCAGCCCGGACCAACCGGTTCTTGACAGCCTGCGGGCTGCCGGTCTCTAGTACCCGCATCGCGGCCAGGCACTGGCCCTTTCGACGCGATCGGCCTCGAGCAGCGTTGCCCCCAAGGGAGTCTCCACATGAATCGAACCAGCGGCGTCCTTGTCAGTCTCACGGGAGCGATCGCGCTCTTTGCGGCAGCCTGCTCCTCGCCTGCGTCGGAGCCGAAGGACGCCGCCACGACACCCGGTACGGGTGGTGAGAGGACGAGCGGCACCGGCGGCGGGACGGCCACCGGCACCGGCGGCGCGGGGACGGGGACCGGCGGAATGACCGGGACCGCGGGCACCCCTGGCACCGGGGGCTCGGCGACCGGGACCGGGGGCAAGATCGACGCCGGCACGACCGGCACCGGGGGCGCGGCGACCGGCACCGGGGGCGCGGGCCCGATCAGCGTCGCGTCGGTCGTTCCGACCCTGGACGGTTACCTCTGGGTGGGGACGTGCGCCGCCGGCGCAGCCGCCGGCCTCGACTGCCCGATCAACGACGACAACAACCAGTGTCCGAACACCGCCGCCGCCTTTCCGACGCAGGGGGCGTTCCGGAACTTCACGCACACGGTGCTGGGGACCACGGGCATCAAGTACACCATCAACTTCGAGCTGCGCGGGGTCGCGGGCGGCAAGTGCTACACCGGCGGCACGATGCAGACGCCGACCCTGAGCCTCGACCCCGAGGGGGCGACCGGCAACGACGGCTGGTACGTCGGCGGCACGCCAATCGCCAGCAAGTGGAACACCTACGAAATTCACGTCACCCCGCCGGTTCCGGGCGCCGTGCTCTCGGCCAACAACGACAACGTCTACTACGCGAACGCCTTCCCATCGACCTCGGTCTTCTGCGAGCGGCACGAGACCTTCGTCATGAAGTACACCGCCAGCTTCCCCGTGCTGGGCGGCGGCTCGATCAAGATGGTCATCCACGACTCCAACTGCCTGGGGCAGCAGAACTGCGGCGCCCCCGATAGCCAGCCGACCTGCGCCAGCCCGCGCACCGTCGACCTGACCGGAATGTCGCCGCAGCCGGCGAACCCGCCCTCGGCGCAGCCCTACTCCCAGAATGGGTTTCACCCGCAATGGCTGTTCTTCGACGTGAAGACCGTCACCAGCCCCTGATCACACTGCTCTCACCCACAGGAGCCTTCTTGGCGTCACGGCGATCGAAGTCCAGGTTTCGGGCTGTACGCGCGCGTCTTTCTCTGCGTCTTTTTCCGCGTCTTCTTTTGCTGGTGGCATCGTTCGGGGTCGCGTCGTTGGGGGGCCTGCGCAGCGCGGCGGCCGAGAAGATCCTGGCGCACGACGGCGACTGGGAGATCTTCACCGACGGCCGGGCCGCCGCGTTCGTCAGCTACGTGCATGGCCAGGGGCTGCCGCGTGCCGCCTTCGGGCCGGACGCCAACGGCAACATCATCCAGATTCACGATCTGCGCGGCGGCGGCTTCGACGCGCTGGCGGAGCACAAACCGGTCGCCGGCGGCGCTGCGGGGGAGCTGAACCAGGGGACGATCGACAGCATGCGCGTGCGCAGCGGGATGATCGGCAACACCCTGGGCTTCGGGGTGCGCGGGCCGGTCGGCGACGTTGCCTTCACCGCCTATATCCAGATCTGGGCGTTCATCGAGAGCGAGGCGCGCGAGAAGAACCGCCCGAACCCCGCCGATATCCGTCAGGGGTACGCCAAGGTGGAAGGGAAGTGGGGCAGCCTGCTGGCCGGCCGGTCGCGCGCTTTGTTCTCGCGCGGCGCGACCGACATCGACGTTCTGTACGGCCATCGCTACGGCGTTGGTTTTCCGGGCAACATCGATTCCAACGGACCGGCGGCGGGTCACATCGGCTTTGGCGTTCTCGGCAGCGGATTCGCGGGCGGGATCGCCTACGCCACGCCACGCCTGGCCGGCCTTCAATTGACCGTCGGTGGCTACGATCCGATCCAGTTGCAGGGGGCGTGGCCGCGCACCAAATGGCTGCGCCCCGAGGCCGAGGCGACCTTCGAGCACGCCCTTGGGCCCGCGGGGAAGATCGTTCTGTTCGGCAACGGCGCGTATCAGAAGCTGTACAAGCAGGACAGCGCCGACAGCACGACCGCCGGGGGGTACGGCTTTGGCGGGCGGCTCGAGCTCGGTCCGTTGCGCCTCGGCGTCGCTGGCCATCGCGGGAAGGGGCTGGGGCTCAATTACGCGCTCGAGGTGAGCGACGCTTCGCTGGATCTGCTGGGCAATCTGCGCCGATTCGACGGCTACTACATTCAGACCCAGCTGGTGATGGACGCGATCCCGGCGGCGCCGGCCGCGCTGCGCAAGATCGATCTGTCGTTCGGATGGGGCATCACCCGGGTCTTCCGTATCCCGACGACCTGCGATCCGGTCACGCTTGTGTGCACCGGCGACGACGTCCCTGACGCCAACGGCAACATCCCCCACAGCGTCATCAAGCACCAGATGGGCTATTCGGCGGCGATCGTTTACCACGTCAAACCCTGGCTCCACCTTGACCTCGACGGCTTCCGCGCCGAGGCGGCCTGGTACCTCGGTGAGAAGCAGGTCGTCTACATCGCAAACAGCGGCATGACCCTGACCTGGTAGCGCCGTTTGGCGCGTACTCGTCAACGCGTGCTGGGCGCGCGCGGAGACGTTCGATTGACGGCGCCCCCGTTTCAAGGAAGGCTGGTCACCATGCGTTCCACCGCGCAGGTCGGCAAGGTCGGAATGAGGGGCGCCATTCTGCTGGCGTTGGGCGGAGTGCTCGGGTGCAGCGGCAGCAGCACGAACGTTGCGGGCGGCACGGGCGGCGCGACCGCCACCGGCGCCGGGGGTGCGACCGGGGGAGCGAGTGGCACCGGTGGCAGCTCGTCGGCGGGCACTGGTGGCGCCGCGCCCGTCGCGACCGGCGGCGCGACCGGATCCGCCGGCGCTTCCGGAGCCGGGGGCTCGGTAGTTGTTGTCGATGCGGGCGCGCGCGATGCCGCCGACGCCGGCGCGGGCGACGCCCGGACAACCACGTTGCCGCCGACGTCGCTGGCGGTGCGATTCGCCGACGCGGTGATGACCCGGTGGCCCGATCCGGCGACGATGGCCGGCGGGAACCTGTGGGAGTACAACCACGGCATCGTCCTGCGCGGAATCGAGCAGGTCTATCGGCACACCTCCGACGCGCGTTACCTGACGTACATCCAGAGGTACGCCGACGAGTTCGTGAGCGCGGCCGGCGTCGTCAACATCCCCGCGGCGCACAGCTTCGACAACATCCAGCCGTCGGTGCTGTTGCCGTTCCTGTTCCAGCAGCACCGGCCTGGCGAAGTACCGCACCGCCGCCGATCAGATCCGCGCGCGCTACGACACGATCCCGCGCAACGCCGACCGCGGCTTCTGGCACAAGTCAGACCTATCCGAACCAGATGTGGCTCGACAGCATCTACATGGGCGAGCCGTTCCTCATGCGGTACGGCGCGACCTTCGGCACCTGCGGCACCTTCTGCAGCGATACCGTCGTCGAGCAGATGCAGCTGATCGCGGCGCACGTGCGCGACGCGACCACCGGGCTGCTGTACCACGCCTGGGACGACAGCCCGGCCGGTATGGTCAAGGCGGTCTGGGCCGACCCCACCACCGGCCGCTCGCCGAGCGATCTGGGGCCGCGCGCTGGGCTGGTACGCGATGGCGCTGGTCGACATCCTGCCGGATGTTCCCGCCGATCACGCGGGGCGCACCGAGCTGATCGCGATCTTCTCCAGCCTGGCCGCGGGGCTGAAGGCGACGCAGGATCCCGCCACCGGCCTCTGGTTCCAGGTCGTCGACAAGGGGGCGATGACCGACGACTGGATCGAGACGTCGGGCAGCGCGATGTTCGTCTACGCGCTCAAGGTCGGGGTCAACCTCGGCTACATCGACGCGAGCTATCTCACGGTGGCCAACCGCGGCTGGGATGGCCTCAAGACCAAGGTCACCACCGACGCCAGCGGCCTGCCGACGCATCAACGGCGCGGTTCAGGGGATGGCGGTGCAGAGCAACTACGCCGGCTACATCAACCAGTTGCCGACGCTGTCGAACTCGTCGCACGGTCTGTGCGCGATCCTGCTCGCGGCCGCCGAGATGGAAGCGCAGTAGCGCCGCAGCTGTATAGTGTGGGGGGAGGCGGCGGATGGCAAAAGCTCGCTGGTCACCAATGGGGGCGATGCTCTTGGTCGCGGCGGTCGCGAACGGTTGTAGCAGCACGGCCGTCTCGGCGGATGCCGCAGGAACGGGAGGAGCCGCGCAACTGGGTACCGGCGGCTCTGCGGGCGCCGGCGGCATGGCGACCGACGCCGGATCCCCCTCGTCGTTTCCGTGCGTGGGACATCTAGGCTATGGCGGATTCTCCGGCAACTTCCCAGATGGGTCCGTCCTCGATGATGTGTGCACCACCGGCCAAAGCTACTGCGCTGTCTTCGAGGTCGCCAATCACGGAGGTGACTACGTGGGAATGTGTCGACCGCTTCCCGCGTCGTGCGTCAGCTCACCGACGTGCGCTTGTTTCGGTACCTCGATCAATTGCACCTGCAGCCACAACGGCGATCAGCTAACCCAGTCCTGCAGCGCGATCTGATCTTCTTTCGGCTGCCGCTAACCTTCCGGAGAGGACCGCATCCCGCCCGCACCCCGCACCGGCCGGCGGCGACGTCAGCCGGGCGCAGGAGCGGGGGCGCAGATGGCCTGGGTGAAGCGACGCAGCCAGTACGTGCCGGCCGGGAAGATGACGTCGCGGATGCCGGCGGCGAAGGCCGACGCGGGCGGCGACGTAGGCGTCGCGGAAGGCGCGGTTGCGCAGGAGGGCCTCGATGCGGCTCCATTTGCTGCGGGCGGCGACGCGCGGGTTCAGTTGGCGCCGCGGCTCGCGGGTGCTGGGGCGGTCGCTCCACTTCTGGTGCGAGTACGGCCCTGCGGCCGAGGACCCGGGCGCCGGTACGGCGGCGTTCGGCGGCGGCGGTCTCTTCGACGGCGCGGACGCGTTCCAGGACCAGAGCGGCAAAGGCGCTATCGGAGAGGTCCTCGAAGCCCTGGGGTCTGGACGAAGGTCGAGCGAGACGACCTCGGGCATGGGCCCATCCTCGCGGAAGAAGTGCTTGGGCCGCGAAGCGACCAGGGGCTTGCGATGGATCAGGGCACTCGAGCGACGTAAGCCCCCGGCCAATGGTGAGCCTTCTCGACCAGGCCGTCCTTGACCGGATTCGTGAGTGCGTAGACCATCTTGTCGAGGACGTCGTTGGGGTCGACGAGGCGGACGACGCTGGTCTGCTCGGAGGACCAGAAGTTCTCCCAGCGGCCGCGCAGGGCGTTCTGGCACTTGGCGAAGAGCTTGTGGAAGTGCTCGAGGAAGGCGGGGTAGTTGCCCTCGGGGTCGTCGATGCCGGTGTGGTGGTGGTTGCTCATGGCGGCGGTGAAGAGGACGCGGATCCCGTATCGGTGAGCGGCGACGGCCAGACAGTAGATGAAGGCGTTGTTGGTCTCTCGGTCGGGGCGCATCAGGAACTGCCGCTGCGTGCAGCGCCGCGTGATCATGTAGGTACGTCCAGGCAGAACCTCGCGTGGGAGCGACATATCTGCTTATCGGAGAGTCGTTCCTCGAGTTGTTCAAAAATCAACCTTGGTCCGGTTCGAGACGGGGGGGAGTCGTTCCTCGAGTTGTTCAAAAATCAACCTTGGTCCGGTTCGACGGGTGCGACGGGGAAAATCAACCTTGGTCCGGTTCCGGGGTGTCGGGTCACGGTCGTGGAACGGTCTCGACACACAACGTTCGAGCGACTGTTTCGGGCGGTCGACATTCAGCGTCGTATGGCTCTCCTGAACTTGCGCGGAGGGACACCATGCACGCTCGAACGCTCGCCGGAAGGTCGCTCGTTGCTCAAAAAGTACTCACCTCGGTCGCCGCGGTCGCGGCTTCGTGGTTGACCGGCGGCGTTGTCGCCGCCGCCACCAGCCCCGAGCTTCTGCCCACGAACCAGGCCATCACGCCGACCGCGGCGCGCGGATCGACGTTCGCGTCGCTCAATCCTCACCTGCCCGACAACCCGAGCTATGTCGTCGGTCAGGCGGTCACCACGGCGGTCAGCCCCGACGGCAAGACGCTGCTGATCCTGACCAGCGGCTACAACCTGGTCGCCGACGCGACCGGCGCAACCATCCCGTCGCAATCGACGGAGTTCGTCTTCGTCTTCGACATCTCCCACCGAACGCCGGTGCAGCAGCAGGCGATCCCCGTGCCCAACACCTTTGTGGGGCTGACCTTCGCGCCGGACGGGAAGAGCTTCTACGTGTCGGGCGGCATCGACGACAACGTCCACACCTTCACGCGCTCCGGCGGGTCGGCCGGGTCTTGGTCCGAGAGCGGCACGCCGATCGCGCTCGGTCACGGCGGCGCGGGCAACGGCCTGTTCACCAACGTCCCGGGCTTCGGCAGCGCCGTCAACGCGCACTCCGCCGGGACCGACGTCACGCGCGACGGAAAGAAGCTGGTGGTCGCGAACTTCGAGAACGACTCGATCAGCGTGGTCGACCTGGTGGCCGGCGCCAAGAGCGCCGAGCTGGATCTCCGTCCTGGAAAGATCGACCCCGCGCAGGCCGGCGTCGCCGGCGGCGAGTTCCCGTACGCGGTGGCGATCAAGGGCAACGGCACCGCGTACGTGTCGAGCATCCGCGACCGCGAGATCGACGTGGTCGACATCGCCGGCGCGCCGCACGTCGTGGCCCGCATCCAGGTGCAGGGGAACCCGAACAAGATGTTGCTCAACCGCGCCGAGACCCGGCTGCTGGTCGCGTCGGACAACGCCGACCTGGTCTACGTCATCGACACCAAGAGCAACCAGATCATCGACGCGATCAGGACCACGGCGCCGCGCGGCCTGATCCCCGGCACAAGCTCCCCGTGGGCAGCAGCCCGAACAGCCTGGCGCTGTCGCCCGATGAGCGGACGCTGTGCGTCACCAACGCCGGCAGCAACGCGGTGGCGGTGATTGGCCTCGATGACGAGTGCCACGGGCAGGTCGAGCGGGCTCATCCCGACCGGGTGGTACCCAAACTCGGTCAGCGTCAGCCGCGACGGCAAGATGCTCTACATCGTGAACGGCAAGAGCAACGCCGGCCCCAACCCCGGCGAGTGCACCGGGACGTCGGCCAGCAACACCTTCGCGCCCGGCTGCCCCCCTCGCTGCAGAACGGCTCCAGCAATCAATACGTCTGGCAGCTGACCAAGGCCGGCTTCCTGACGGTGCCGACGCCCGACCGGCACGAGCTGGCGCGGCTGACCGAGGTCGTCGCCCACAACGACGGGCTCGTCCACTCGGCCACCGCCGAGGAGGCCGAGGTGATGGCCGCCCTTCACGCAGCGCATCAAGC
Organism: uncultured Pseudomonadota bacterium; assembly: GCA_963778795.1. Classification (GTDB taxonomy): domain Bacteria; phylum Myxococcota_A; class Polyangia; order Fen-1088; family Fen-1088; genus DASRQZ01. Next base: position 33,111 of record CAVZVU010000004.1, read on the forward strand.
ACGTGATCTTCATCATCAAGGAGAACCGGACCTACGATCAGGTCCTCGGCGACGCCAAGCAGGGCAACGGCGACCCGTCCCTCGCGGAGTTCCGGCGCGTGCTCACGCCCAACCTGCACGCCTCGCGCAGCCGCTTCGTCACCCTCGACAACATCTACGCTCGGCCGAGGTCAGCTACGACGGCTGGCCCTGGACCACGGCGGCGCGCGCTCCGACGTCAAGGACAAGGGCAGCCGGTCAAGTACGCCGGTCGCGGCACTTCCTCGACGGCGAGGGGACGGACCGCAACGTGAACGTCGCGTTCGCGACCTCGGCGCAGCGGAAGATCTGCGATCCGATCAACCCGAGCGATCCGGACGTTCTGCCCGGACTGCGCAACGAGGTCGCGCTCGACGGCCCCGACGGCGAAGCGGGGGGCGGATACATGTGGGACGCGGTGCTGCGCGCCGGAACTCCGTGCGCAACTACGGGTTCTGGATCGACCAGACCCTGTACGGCGCGCCGGCTTCGTTCGGCGGCATCCCGGTGCTGCGCGATCCGTTCACCGCCGGCGTGCCGGTGTCGTGGGCCGCGACCTCCGAGCTGCTGCCGGAGACCGACCCCTTCTTCCGCGGCTGCGAACCAACCTGCCCGACTACTGGCGGTACACGGAGTGGGCGCGCGAGTTCGACGGGTACGTCGCCGGCAAGGAGCTGCCGGAGCTCGAGCTCGTCCGCTTCATGAACGACCACATCGGCAAGTTCTCGACGGCGATCGACGGCGTGAACACGCCCGAGACCCAGCAGGCCGACAACGACTACGCGGTGGGCCTGCTCGTCGAGAAGATCTCCAGGAGCAAGTACGCGAACGACACGCTGATCTTCGTCATCGAGGACGACTCGCAGGATGGCCCCGACCACGTCGACTCGCACCGCACCGTCGCCTTCATCGCCGGGCCGTTCGTGAAGCAGGGCGCGGTCGTCTCCACGCGGTACAACACGATCGACTTCCTGCGCACGATCGAGGAGGTCCTCGGCCTGGATCGCCTGAACCTCAACGACGGTGGCGGCAGCCGATGGCGGACGTGTTCGATCTGCACCAGCGGCGCTGGACGTTCGACGCGGCGCCGTCCGACATCCTGCGCACGTCGACGACGCTGCCGCTGCCGCCGAAGCCGCCGGGCGCCACGACGCTGCCGCTGCGTCCGAAGCACGACGCCGCCTGGTGGGCGGCGCACACGAAGGGCTTCGACTTCCGCACCGAGGACCGGGTCGACGCCCAGGCGTTCAACCGCATCCTCTGGACCGGGCTCGAGGGGAGCCGGCCGTACCCGACGAGGCGCGCGCCGCCGCACCACGACCGCGACTGAGGGCGGCGCTCGCTACTCGACGATTGGAGCGCCCTCGGTCCGTTTGGGCGGGGGCGCTTCAAAGGCGGGAGGGGCGGTGGTGTCGGGTGCCGGCGCGACGCGGCGCTCGGGCGTGGGGTCGACGTTGCGCGCGGGCGCGAGGTCGATGACCCTCGGTTTGGGATCGGCGATGGCGGGCGTAGCCGGCACCAGCGTGTGCGCCTCGGGCGACCAGACGTACCCGTGCAACGGCACGGGCCGCCGCGCGCGGTGCGATGCTCCGGTCGATGGCTTCGCAGCCGACTTGTGAGGGGGGGCGGGCGGCGAATCGGCGGGCGGTGCTTCGGCCATGGGCGCGGCGACCGGCGCGTCGTTGTCGGCTTCGCCGCGCGCGGCTCGGTCGTCGACCGCGGGCTTGGCGGCAGCGGGCTCCTCGGTGCCGCCGCGGTCGGTCGTCAGCGCGGCGGCTGGTGCCACGGGCGGTGGTGTCGCTGTCGTGGTCGTTGCTGCGTTGGTCGTTGCTGCGTTGGTCGTTGCCGCGGTGGGCACGGGCGCGGGGGGCGCCGACGCTGACGCCGCCGGTTGTGCGGTGACCATCGCCTGCGCGGCGAGCTTCACCGACCCCTGTTTGGAGAATGCACGGCCCGTCTTCCACGCCACCGCCCCCAGCGCGAAGAACGAAAAGAACACAGCGACGACAATCAGCGGCCGCCGTCGGCGCGGGATCTTGTCGAACGACGCGAATTTGAGGTCGGGCGCCGAGACCGGTTCTTCGAGAACCACGTTCTCGTAACCGTTGGCCTCTTGTTCCTCACCTTTGAGGAAGAAGTCCTGGGTCAAGGAAGCTGGTCGCAGGGTCGGAGACTCTGCGGGGGGGCGCGCGGGAGCGGTGAGCCGCATCGTCCGGCGGCCATTTGCGTCTACCATAGCCATTCGAGCCTCCCTGGTTCTAGTGCACGGCCTGTAAAGGCCTCTGTGAACATGGTGATGCGGCGGTTAAGGGCAAGGCCCGAGCGATGACGCGGGGGGCGCCCCTGATATATAAAGCCCTTCCCGATGAAGCTCGCCGCTCGCGTTGCGTGTCTGACCAGCATCTTCGCCGGCGTTCTCGCCGGCGTTTTCGCCCCGTTGGCCCACGGCGCCGGCGCGGCGGATAAAATCACGGTGACCGTTTCGAACACCGGTGCGGACGCCCTCTTCCGCCCCGCGGAGGTGATCGCGGTGCCCTTCAAGGAAATTCTCCGCCGCCTTCCCGACGCGCGCTTCGATCACCTGCTGGTCAGGAACGCGGCCGGCGCGATCGTCCCCGCCCAGGGGACGAACTATCAGCCCGAGGAGCACCACGACAACTACCTCGATCTGCTCTTCCAGCACGACTTCACGCCGGGAGAGAAGGCCGCCACCTTCACCATCGAGAAGACCGCCGACACGGTGCCGCCCTTTGCGGCCAAGGTCTTTGCGCGCTACGTCCCGGAGCGCTTCGACGACTTCGCCTGGGAAAATGACCGCGTCGCCCACCGCGCCTACGGCCCAGGGCTCGACACGCCGGCCGCGGGCGCCAGCCGGATGATTGCCAGCGGAATCGACTTTTGGTGCAAGCGCGTGCGTTACCCGATCGTCGATCGCTGGTACCTCAAGGGGCACTACCACGACGACACCGGCGAGGGGCTCGACATGTATGACGTCGGCAAGATGCGCGGCGTCGGCGGCGTCGGCGTCTGGGACGGACAGAACCTCCGCGTGTCGGGCAACTGGAAGACCTGGAAGGTCCTGGCCAACGGTCCCCTGCGCGCGGTGTTCGAGCTCGGCTACGAGCCGTGGGACGCCGGCGGCGGCGTGAAGGTCACCGAGAGGAAGCGTTTCATCGTCGACGCCGGCCACAACCTCGACCTGGTCGAGAGCACCTTCGACTTCGCGCCGGCGGCGGGCTCGAACGGCGAGCTGACGATCGCGATCGGCCTGACCAAGCATCCGAAGCAGGCCGACGCTACTTTGGGCCAGAGCGAAAAGACCGTCTGGATCAGCGTATGGGAAGACTTCGTTCGCAAGGAAGGGGCGGGCAGCCTGGGAACCGGCATCGTCCTCGATCCGTCGGCGCGCCCCGCTGGCCTCGCCGACACCGCGACCGACCGCCTGATCCTCGCGAAGGTGAAGCCCGGCGAAACGCTGCGCTACTACGCCGGGGGTGGCTGGAAGCAGAGCGGTGACTTCCTGTCGCGCGCCGACTGGGAGGCCTACCTCGCCGCCTGGTCGAAGCGCCTGGCGTCACCGACCAAGCTCGCGCTCTCACCGCCCTGAGCGCGGCGCCCGGTCACAATCCGCGGAGAAACTCCACCAGCGCGCCGCGGTCGTCGGTCGACAGCGCGGGCGGCGCGGCCCCTGGCGGTGTGATTCCCTTCAGCATCGACGTGACGACGTCGTCGAGCGTCGCGCGCGCTGCCGTCGTGCAGGTAGGGCGCGGAGTCGGTCAGACCGCGCAGCTGGGGCGTATCGAAGGCGCAGGCGTCGCGCGGGTCGCCCTGCTATGTCCTCGTGCGCGACGTCGGGCGTCGTGCCGTCGGTGACGCAGGTGCCGACGTCGTGCAGCAGCACGCCGCCCGCGACCTGTGTCGAGACCACCGGACCGCTGAGGTCGAGCAACGGGTTGCCGGCGCCCGAGTCGGTGTAGGCCGGGCCGCTGTGGCAGCTGTCGCAGCCGAGCCGCACGAACACCGCCGCGCCCTGCGCGCGCAGCGCCGCGAGCGCCGATCCCGACAGCGCGCGGCTCGCGTCGAGCGACGGCGGGATCGGCGCCGGGATGGCGTAGTTCACGAAGTCGGCCAGCGCGTCCAGCAGCGGCCGCTGCGACGGTTCGGTGATGCTGGAAGTGCCCGCCCTGTTCGACGTTGATGGTCTTCCAGTAGTCCTGCACCTGGGTGCGGTCGGCGGTGCGAAACAGGAAGCCGGTGTCGAGCAGGCCGCCCGCGTTGCTGGGCGTGTCGCGCGGCCCCTGCGCGAAGTGCCAGGTCACCGCGTCGCTGCGCCCCTCGAGGTGGCAGGTGGCGCACGCCACCCAGTGGTTCTGCGTCAGCGGCACGTCGTCGCTGTTGGCCGAGTAGAAGAGCTTCTGCCCGAGGCGCAGCTGCGCCGGCATCGGGTCGACGGCCAGCGTGGCGAACGGCGCGCCGTCGGCGGGTGACGATGACGGCGCCGCTGTCGTCGCGGGTGACGGCGTACGCGACCAGGTCCTCGCTGTTGCGCTCGTCGACGTAGATCTTCCCGTCGGCCCAGACGATCCCCTCGGGCAGGTGTCCGGGCAGCGGGCGGATGAGCTGGGCTTCGATCCGTCGCTCGGCGTCGACGACCAGGACGTCTTCGCTGTCGGCGTCGACGACGAACGCCAGCTGGCCGTCGTCGGAGAAGGCGAGCGCGCGCGGGCCCGAGACCACGTCGCCGAACGCGCCGCCGTCGCCGTGATGGACGGCCACCGACAGGCGCGCGAGCTGCTTGCCGGCGGCGCCCGGACCGCCGTCGCCGCCGTCGGAATCGGCGCTGGCCGCGCGGGTCTCGATCACCGACAGCGCGGGAAAGACGGTGCGCTGGAAGTCGAGATCCGGTTGCGGCGTGTCGGTCCCCAGCATCAGGTGCGCGATCCACAGCTCCGAGGTCCCCGGCCGCACGACGGCGTCGTAGAGCCCGCGCACCTCGCCGTGCGGCTCGGTCGGATCCTCGACGCCGCGGTCGTCGACGGTGGGCGGGCCGTCGGCGACCGCCCAGCTCGCCGGGAGCGCGAGCGGCTGCGTCGCGAAGCGAGCTGACGCCGGGTCCCAGAAGATGCGTCGCCAGCAGCGTCTTGCCGTCGGCGGCCCAGGCCAGCGCCCAGGGCTTGCGCGCGCACGCCACGCTGGCGATCACCGACAGGTGGGCGGCGTCGAGCTGCACGATCTCGTCGTCCTGGGCGCACGCCACGAAGAGGCTGCGTGTCGTCCGCGCTGACCAGGACGCCGATCGGCTCCGAGCACACCGGCGTCTGCGCCTTGATCGTCGCCGCGACGCGGCGTCGATCGCGTAGACGCGGCCCGAGCGCTGGCCGGTGACGTAGACGCGTCGCGCCGTCGGAGCTCAACGCCAGCGCGCGCGGCGCGACCGCCGGCTCGTAGCGTCCGGCGGCGTCGAGCGCGGGCACCGCGGCCGCCAGCAGCACCTCGTGCACGATCGTGCGGCGTCGCGGCGTCGAGCACGCTCACGCTGTCGGCGTCGGGGTGCACCACGAACAGCCGCGCGTGGTCGGGGCTGATCGCCAGCGCGCTCGAGTGGTTCTGCTGCGCGCGGATCGCGCGTCCGCTGTCGCCGGTCTCGCTCGCGTCGCCGCCGTCGCGCGGGCCATCGCTGCCGCCGCCGAGGTCGACGCCGCCGTCGCCACCGCTACCGCCGGCGCTACCACGATCACCGCCGCCGCCACTGCGGCGCACCCGAGCAGCCCGACTCCGAGCACCGCGACACCCGCGACAGCGCCCGCCGCACACTCCGGGGATCATGGCGTTCCCAGGCGCCGTCGCGATAGACCTGCCCCTGATTGGCCGGCGACCAGGGGACGAGCGTGAACGTGATCGAGCGCGCCAGCGCCGACGGCAGCCCGGCCGCCGCGATCTCCGGAACGCAGTCGTGCTCGCGATCGGTGGTGATCGACGCGATCGACGCCGGCCATCGGCACCGAGGCGAGCGAGCCCGACTCGCCGGTCAGCACGCGCTCGGCCATCTGCAGGCCGCCGCGCCCGAGCGGCTGTCCGTCGGGCCCGACGCCCAGCTGCGCGCACTCGCTGGGCCAGGCGATCCGCCGATCCTGGTCGCGATCGTCCCAGCCGTTGAGCACCAGCTTGTTCAGCCGGCCGACGCGATCCTCGATCAGCGCGACCAGCGCGTCGTGCCCGGGCAGGTTCGCGATCAGCTCGTAGCTGTCGCGCAGCGCGCCCTGCAGCAGGCCGAAGCGACGCGGCGTGAAGGTGACTTCGCTGCCGCGGTCGCCGGCGGTCGCGCGATAGACGCGCGCGCTCGGATCGTAGAACGCGCTCTCCAGCCGCGCGAAGACGGCGGCGGCGCGGTCGCGATACTTCGCTGCCGCCCGTCGCCAGGTAGGCGATCAGCAGCCCGCGAATCGCCGCCGTGTGGGCGTCGAGGCTGGCTCCGGCGTCGGTCGGCGGCGCCGCTGGTCGCGTCCCAACCGGCGAACGCACGGCCGTCAGCGGTCGTGAGCTTGTCGTAAAAGAGACCGGCCAGGGCGTCGATCAGCTGATCGAGGCGGCTGCGCGAAGGGCAGCGCCGTCGATCGCGGGAAAGCGTCGAGCGGCGACGGGATGCCCTGGGCGTCGGGCGTCGTGTTGCTGTAGAGCGTGAGCTCCGAGTCGAGCGCGCGGCGCGCCGTGCGCAGCGCCAGCAGCGTGTAGGCGGCGACGTCGGTGGACAGCGTGGCGCCGCGCGTGACCGCGCCCGCCGGCAGGCGTGGCGTCGTCGACGAACAGGCCGGTCGCCGGATCGACGTGCAGGCGGTCGATGTTGACCACCAGCGACGCGCATCATCGCCAGCGCGCGATCGTGCAGCGTCGGCTGCGCCGTCGGGGTCTGGTTCTGCACCGGGAACGGATCGCCGTCGAAGTAGGCGCGCGCGGGCTGGCTGCCGCCGACCTGCGGCGTTGCGCGAGATCGGTGAGCGCGTAGACGCTGGCGTAGGCGCCCAGCAGGCCCGGCCAGGTCGAGCAGGTGGCTGTCGGCCGACGCGATGGCGTAACCGGTCGGCCGCGGGAACCCGCTGGCGTCGGCGGTCTCGGTGACCGCGATCGACGCCGGGAAGACCAGCGCAGCGGGCTTTGCGGGTTGTAGGCCAGCGCATCGGCGAGGCTGGCGAAATCCGCCCAGCGTCGTGCCGTCGCTGGTGGTCAGCTGGGACAGCCACTGCGCCGCCTGGTTGTCGAGCGCCTGGATGAAGTTGCCGGCCTGAAAGCCCTCGATGTCGCTCGAGCCGAGGTAGGTGCCGGGGATGATCGAGCCGGCGGCCAGGTTCCCGGGCTGGCCGACCCAGGCGAGCTGCAGCTCGGGGACTTCGTCGACGATCGCCCTCACGGAAGTTGTGCATCACCTGAAGGTAGTTCAGCGTCCAGAGCGCCTCTTTCCAGTCGACCCAGCCCGACGCACCCGGGCCGATGGTCATGGAGACCTGCGCGGCGCGGTCGGGCAGATTGCAGCGTCGTGTAGTCGCACTCGTAGACGTCGCACGACAAGCGCGCCGCGCGCGCCGGGGTTGTCGTCCGAGCTCAGCGATGCAGCCGGTCTGGTCGCTCGGGCGCGATCGTCGGATCCCAGGAGGTGAACGGCTGCAACGTCGGCCAGAGACCCGGCCAGCCGAGCGGCGTCGTCGGTCGACGATGCTCTTGACGAAGCGGCGATGCCGTTGCTGGCGACGCCGATGTGCGCGAACCAGGCCTGCGCGAGCTGCAGCGCATCGGCCCCGATCGCGCCGCCGGGATTCAGCACCGGCCCGAAGAGCAGCGACGTCCCGGCGCCCGACTCGAAGGCGATGTTGTTCATCGGCTGCTTCGAGTACTCGTACGATTCGATGGCCGACGAGTAGCCCGCCAGATCGATCGTGCCCGGGTCGCTCGGCGACGGCGCGGATCGACGTACACGCTTGGCGAGCAGACGCGGTCCTGGCAAGCGTAGTCGCGGCTGTAGCCGCCGAGGTCGCGGCCCATCGCTTCGGCGAACGGCTCGCCCGACAGCTGCATCTCGACCGAGGCGATGAAGTGATCCTCGGTGGTGAAGGTCGTGTCGACGGCGGTCACGTTGAGCGCGAACGTCTGCGGTGGTGGCGCCGACGAATCGGTGGCGGCGTCCGACGGCCCGTTGCCGGCGTCATTGCCGCCGTCGCGCGCGTCCGGCGCGTCAGAGCGTGCCGTCGGACGTCGCGTCGGCGCCCTGATCGGTGCTGGCGTCGGCGCCGACGACGGACGGCCGCTCCGACGCCGCGTCTCGCGCGGCGCTCTGTCCGCCGCCCCCGGCCGATTTCCAGCTGCACCCCGAGCCGGGTGAGGCCATTGCCAGAGCGGCCGCCAGCATTGTCGCTGGCAACGTGAATCGGGATGATGCGGCGCCCGGGCACGGGCCGACCAACGGCTTCGACTTCTTCAACTTCAAGGGGGCCGTCGACGCCTTCAGGTCAGCGCGCGCGGCGGCGCCGGCGCGATCCGAGCATCAGCGCCGCGACGGCGCCCAGGAACGCTGAAGGGAACGCTGTGCCGCCGAAGCTCGCGCCACCCGCCAGCCCACCGGCGGTCGTGCAGCCGCATCCTGAACCCGTCGTCTCGCCGCTTCCGGTGGTGCTTCCTGCGTCGGTCGCTCCGCCACCGCTGCTGCCGCCCACTCCTGAGCCGGTCGATGATCCACCCGTCCCGGTCGCTCCAGTGCCGCCGGTTCCCGCGGAGGCACCGCCGGTGCCCCCTGACATTCCGCCGGTTCCACCCGCGGTACCGCCGGTTCCCCCGGTCCTGCCGCCGGTGCCGCCGGCCCTGCCGCCGGTGCCGCCAGCCATGCCGCCGGTGCCGCCGGCCATGCCGCCCGTTCCGCCGCCGCTGGCGCCGCCGACGCCGGTCGTGCTCTGCCCGACGGTGAACGGGAACGGATTCTTCGAGGCGACGCCGACCGCCGATACGAACAGGTTGTACGTGCCGGCGGGGAGACCGGTCGGCGTCGTGAACTGGCAGGTCTCGGGCGCGGTGCCCTTGCTGGGCATCATGTTGCTGAAGTTGAACGAGCGACAGTAGAAGACGTTGCCGCTGGCGTCGGTCAGCCAGACGATCGGATAGTTCTGCGGCGTTGATCATGTCGTCGCCCTCGTCCGAGCCGTTGATGAGCCCGCTGATCTGGGTGCCGGTCAGCGTGTAGTTGTTGGCGGCGCTGTTGAAGACGACCGAGGTGACCGTCGGACGCCACGCGTCGTTGGGCTGGGTGTCGGGCGTGTAGATCCAGTTCTGTTGCCCCGCGGTGACCATCGTCTGGCCGTTCGGCAGGTTGACGTAGCCGATCGGATAGGGATTGCCCCGTCGGGCGGCGGCGTCACCGACTGAGACGGTGTTCGTCGTCGGATCGAACTGCTGCAGGATCGACGCCCGGGCCGAACATCACCGACGACCAGGCCGCCCCACACCTCGCCGTTCGGCATCGTGTTGCTGAACTCGTCCTCGGCTTCGTCGCCGTTGAGCATCGCCGGACCCGGTCACCCAGGTGCCGGGGTCGGCGGCGGTCGGCCCGGGCGTGTAGATGTAGCTCTTGCCGGCGAGACCGTAGACGAACACGCGCCCGTCGAACATCAGCGAGATGCCGCCGGTGTCGCCGGTGTCGAAGCCGGCCGGGACGGGGCCGGTGCGAACCCACTTGTTGGTGGCCGGGTTGTAGATCGCCGCGCCGTCGCTGGCGAAGCCGACCGCGAGCACGCCGCCGTTCTGCAGCGACGCCCAGGCGTTCTCGTCGCCGGTGCTGAGCGGCATCGCGGGCCCCATCGATCCAGTTGTTGGTCGCCGGATCGTAGATCTGGATCTGGCTGCCGAAGCGCGTGCTGTCGAGGATGCGCCCGTCACCCAGCGTGGCGCTGCCGGTGTCGCCGATGTCGCAGCGGCGCGGTCGCCGTTGCCGTCCAGGTGTCGGCGACCGGGTCGTAGATCTCCGTCGTCGGGCAGAGCGCGGTGGTGCACGCGGGGCCGTCGATGTACTCGCCGCCCGCCTGGAAGAAGCGGCCGTCCTTCAGCACGTGTTGCTGGGCGCCGCCGCGCGGTGCGACGCTGCTGGCCACCGCCTTCCAGGTCCCGTTGATGTAGCTGCCGGTCTTGTCGGGCGTCAGCACGACCCAGTTGTTGAGCGCGGCGCCATGCGACAGGACCCGTCCGTCGGTGAGCATCCACATGCCGAAAGACGCGCCGCCGGTCTGGGGATTGGTCGGCGCGACCGTCCAGGTCCCGAAGCCGTAAGCCGGCGCGGCGATGCCGCTGGCGGCCAGCAGAAGGGTGACGGCACTCATGAAGTGGAGCGGGCGTGTGCGCTTCAGCACGGTGTTTTCCTTCGGGTGGGGAGCGATGAATCTGGATCGGAGGTGACGCTCTCGAATCGCGACGGCTCACGAAAGGCCGACAAATGTCGCCGCTTTCGCGCCGCTTCATCGGCGCGACGAGCTCGCTCGCCACCGCGACGGCGCCCCGAGCGCGAAGCTGAGAGGTTCCTCAGTTCCGAGACGACCGGATCACAGCGCCTTGCCCTGGGGGTCGAAGATCCCCTCGAACAGGACGCTGCTCAGGTAGCGCTCGCCCGAGTCGGGCAGGACGACGACGATGGTCTTGCCCTCGTGCTGCGGCTGCCGGGCGAGCCGGACCGCCACCGCCGACCGCCGCGCCGCAGGAGATGCCCGACAGGATCCCCTCCTCGCGCGCCAGCCGGCGCGCGAAGTCGATGCGCCTCGTCGTTGGTCACCTGCTCGACCGCGTCGACCAGCGACAGGTCGAGCACGTCCGGGACGAAGCCGGCGCCGATGCCCTGGATCTTGTGCGGGCCCGGCTTGAGCGGCTCGCCCGGCGCGCGTCTGGGTGAGCACCGGGCTGTCGGTCGGCTCGACGGCGACCGAGAGGATCGGCTTGCCGCGTGTCTTCTTGATGTAGCGCGAGACGCCGGTGATGGTGCCGCCGGTGCCGACGCCCGAGACCAGGATGTCGATCGCGCCGTCGGTGTCGTCCCAGATCTCCGGGCCGGTGGTCGACTCGTGGATCGCGGGGTTGGCCGGGTTCTTGAACTGCTGCAGAAGAACGTAGCGCTCGGGATCCGACGCGACGATCTCCTCCGCCTTGGCGATGGCGCCGTTCATCCCCTTCGGCGCCTTCGGTCAGGACCAGCTTGGCGCCGTAAGCGGCCAGCAGCTTGCGCCGCTCGATGCTCATCGTCTCGGGCATGGTCAGGGTGATCGGATAGCCGCGCGCCGCGGCCACGAAGGCCAGCGCGATGCCGGTGTTGCCGCTGGTCGGCTCGACGAGCTCCCTTGCCGGGCCGCAGCAATGCCGCGCTTCTCGGCGTCCCAGACCATGGCGGCGCCGATGCGGCACTTGACCGAGTAGGCCGGGTTGCGCCCCTCGATCTTGGCCAAAATCGTTGCGCTCGTCGCGTCCGCGTTCCCCTGGATGCGGTTGAGGCGGATGAGCGGCGTGCGGCCAATCGAGCGCGCGTTGTCTTCGTACCATTGATGAGCCATGAGACCTCCGGGGAGCAGGGCGCCAGCGGGTCACGGGCCGCAGCGTACGACGAGGGCGGCGCCCGCCGGCGGTGATGTCGTTCGCTGCAGAGAGATCGCGACGTCCGACGGGGTGCAGGCGGCGGTGGTCTGCAGAATCCAGCACGGGTCGGCGTTGACGGTCGGCCCGCAAGCCGACAGCAGGGTCTCGGTGCGGGTGCCGCCGGTCGCGGGCAAGCTCTCATAAACGTTGCAGCCGGGCAGCAGCGCCGGCGTCGCGCCGGGCGCCAGCAGCGCGGCCTGCAGGCACGGGAGATCCATCGCGCGCGTCAGCGCCGCGCCAACCCCGGTGAGCGCCGGCGCAAAGTCGTCGCAGATGCTGGAGAAGTTGCCGTTGGCGCCGAACGCCGTCACCAGCTGCGCCAGCCGCACCGCCGGATCGCCATACTCGCCGGCGTTGGTGGTGCAGGAGTGCTGAATGTTGGGCCAGAGCGACGGATCGGGCACCGCCAAGCCGGCGCTGCTCTGGATCCACTCGACGACGTACGGGGTCGGTGGCGCGGCGATCACCGTCAGGTAGACGTGGGCGGGGTCGGGCTTGAGCGCCTTGAACAGCTGGGCGTATTCGCTGATCCGGTTGAGCCGGCCATCCTCGGCCGAGCGGCAGTTGGTCAGCGTGACCGGCGCCGGCATGCTCGGGTCGGCGGCGGTGCGCGGCGGCGGACCGCCGTCGCAGACGTGTCCGTACTCGTTGCACCGATAGGACCACAATGGGCCCAGGGGATCCGAGACGTACACCGACGCGACGTCGACGAGATCCGAGTCGGCGGGGAGCGAGCAGTCGTCCTCGTTGGTGATGAGCACGATCGACAGCAGGGCGTCGTCGCGCAAGAAGCCGGCGTTCTCCGGCGGCGGCGTGCCGCGTGCGCCGAGCGCCACCGCGACCGACTCCAGCTGTTGCTCGAACCCGCAGCCCTGGTCGCCGAGCAGCGCGATGCAGGAGAAGGCGTCCTCGATCGTCCCGTCGTAGTTGCGGGTGACCTCGTTCTCGGTGGCTGAAATGTAGCGGTCGCCGATCGCCGTGAGGCAGGTGCCGCGCGGGATATTCTGCAGAACGCCGCGGTCGCCGCCCGCCGGGCAATGGTAAGCGGGCAGGTCGAAGCGGCCGGGGCCCATGGTCGACGAGACCACGCCCAGATGCACGTCGGGCAGGCCGCCCGGCAGGTTCTTCAGCGTCTGGATCAAGGCCGGAAAGCTGGCCGCTAGCTTCTGCTGCAGCGGCAGCATCGATTGCGAGTCGTCGATCATGAACAGGATGTCGACCTTGCGCGGCTGCAGCTCGGGCAACGACTGTTGCGGCAGCTCGAAGCCGACCACGAAGAACGAGAAGTGGCTCACCGTCGCCTCGACGGCGTTGGCGGTCACCTGGCCCCCCGGCACCACGGTCCAGCTGCCGTCGGGCGCCGCGGTGTAAAGCTGCAGCGGCTGTCCTGCGGCACGCGCCGCCAGCGTCGCGTCGAAGCCGACGTGCAGCTGCACCGGTCGGTCGAAGGTCGTGCCGTGCGGGGTGAGCGCGAACACCTCACCCGCGGGACGGACCGCGGTCGGTAGGGCGGCGGGCATCGCGCCGGTCGCCGCGTCGCCGGCGACCCGGGTCACCCCGATCATGACCGTCGACGACAGGGCATCCGGCGGCACGGTCACCGAGGCGCCGGCCGGGTCGGCCACCGTTCCTCCGGCGGGGCCGATCGGCACGCCGATCTCGATCGCGGCGTCGCTGACTCCGGCGTCAGCGCCGGCGGCTCCGGTCGACCCGCCCGCAGAGCTGGCGCCACCCGAGCCCCCGCCGGCGCTCGCGGCGTCGGTTGTACCCGACGGCGAAGTGGCGCCGCCCCCGTGACACCCGAACGCGAAAAGCCCGATCCCAACAACCGCGAGCCAACCAAGCGATGCTCTCATTGGAAACCCCCCAACGCCAAAGGGGTAACAATCTACACCGCAACCAGCCGCGCGGGCCAATGCAGCTTTACCCGTCCCCGTCCTCGTCCTCGTCCCCGTCCGCCAAACGCCGGAAGCTCACTCCCCCGCGCCTGCGCCGTCGACGCAGCTGACGACGCAGCCTTCCAGTGCTTGCAGCAACTGAGCGAGCTTGACCGGCTTCCTCAGGATCACGCGGACGTGGCTCGCGACGTCGCCGAGACGGTCGCGCGCTTCGGGGAACCTCGCGCTGGTCAAGATCACGACCGGGATCGATGCCAGGTGTGGCCGCTCGCGAAGCAGGCGAACCAGCTCGGCGCCATCCATCTCGGGCATCTCGATGTCGCTGATGATCACGTCGGGCTGGACGTACTCCAGACGCGCCAGCGCCTCGCGCCCGTTCGCGGCCATGATCGAGTGATAACCCTCGTGCATCAGAAACTCGGCGAGCATCTCGCGCGCGTCGGTGTGATCGTCGACGACGAGGACGCCGAGGGCTTTCGAGCGCGGCATTCGGTTTCCTCACGCGTGACCCTAGCGCGCCTCCGAGAGAATTCCTCAAGTAAGTTGGTCGCCGCGCGTGCCTGAGCTTGGGCTTGGATGAACCTGGAAGTTCTGCCGCGTGCTAAGAAAGCGGCGTGCGCTTCTTCATCGATCAATGCCCGTGGTTTCTGGCCGGGCCGCTGCTCGGCCTGCTGGTTGTCGGCCTGCGCTGGACGGGGAACCTGCATCTCGGCGCGCTCGGCAGCTTCGTCGGCACGCAGAGCTGGCTTGCGCGGCCGCTCGCGCTGCCCGGTTGGCGGGTGTTCTTCTTTGTCGGAACGATCGCGGGCGGTGCCCTCTACGCGCTCGCCAGCGGTGGTTTTCACGCTACGTTCGCCAACGGCGGATTCGATCACATGGGCCTGGTCGCCGGTCGAAGCTTCGCGGTTCGCTCCGCGGTTCTGGCGGCTGCCGGCGTGCTGATCGGGTTCGGCGCCCGCACCGCCGGGGGCTGCACGTCGGGGCACGGCGTCTGCGGCGTCTCGCAGCTTTCGGCGGGCAGCGTCGCGTCGACGGCGACGTTCGTGCTGATCGCGGTGATCGTCGCGCACCTTCTGCCGGTGACGCCGTTCGCGGGGGCGCCGTGACGCTGGCGGGCAAGACTGCGGGCAAGACGGCGGGCAAGACGGCGGGGATGACGGCGGGGATGACGGCGGGGATGACGACGCGGTTGGCGGGGCTGCTCTTCGGCGCGGCGTTCGGGTTCTGGCTCTGCTGGGCGCGCTTCACCCGCTACGACGTGATCCTGGGCGGGCTGCGCTTCGAGCAGCTCTATCTGTGGCTGATGTTCGGCGCGGCGGTCATCACGGCGGCGCTCGGCCTGCGCTTGCTGCGCGCCGCCGGCGCGCGCACGCTGATCGACGGGGGCCCCGTCGACTGGACGAAGACACCGGTCACGCGGGCTCACATCCTCGGCAGCGCGATGTTCGGCGTCGGCTGGGCGGTGGCGGGGACCTGCCCCGGGCCGGCGGCGGCGCAGATCGGCCAGGGCCAGCTCGCCGGGCTGTTTACCGCCGCCGGGATCTTCGCCGGCGTCGCGCTACAGGGGTGGTTCCGGCGCCGCCGCGCCTCATCGCCCGCCACCGTGGCATTGCCGGGCGCCTGCGCCGAGGCGTAAGCGGCGGGCGCCCGGCCGCTCACAGCTGTTCGGTTGAACGCCAAGACGCCAGGACGCCACGGTCCGGACTCTTGAAAGTCCGGACCCTGGCGTCATTGGCGTCATGGCGTTGGTCCCTATCCGACGCTCAGGCAGGGAAAGGCAGCCGCAATCTGAAGCAGGCGCCACTCACGGTGCCGCTCTCGTTGTCGACGAGGTTGCACACGCTGACCGATCCGCCGTGGCCGCGGGCGATCTCCTGAACGAGGTACAGGCCAAGCCCAAGGCCGCCGTAGTTGCGCGCGGAGGAGGCCCGCTCGAAGCGGCCGAAGATGCGCGCGCGCTCCGCTTCGGGGACACCGGCGCCGTGGTCGCGCACGTCGATGAACGCCTCGTTGCCGTGACGGTGAATCCTGATGTCGACCGGCTTGCCGGCGCCGTGCTTGATGGCGTTCGACACCAGGTTGGTGACCGCCTGCTCGACGCGCCGCTGGTCCCAGCTGCCGACCAGCGGGCCGCCGGCGCGCAGCGACAGCACGCAGCCGACCCGTTCGGCGGCGGGCCGCAGCTCGTCGAGCAGCCGCGTCAGGCTCTCGCCGAGATCGAAGAGGTTCGGCGTCAGTACGAGCCCCGAGCTGGCGATCGTCGAGACATCCATCAGCGATTCGATCAGATCCGCGAGCCGCTCGCTGCTCCGGGTTGCGCGCCGGAGCTGGGTCGCCCGCTGATCCGGATCGCCTGCGGCGCCGTTGCGCCAGGCGTGCAGCTGCATCTGAAGCACGGTCATCGGGGTGTTGAGCTCGTGCGAGACCAGCGACAGAAACTCGTCCCTGACCCGCAACGCCTCCTGGGCCGACTCCTGCTGGTGCTGCTCGCTCCGTCGCAGCTCACGCGCGCAGGCGCGCAGCGCCCGTTCCAGCTCCCGGCGCTCCGCGATCTCGGCGACCAGCCACCGCGTCGGGTCGTCTCCGCTCCTCGACGGCGGGACGATGTCGGTGTGGCGGTCGCAGATGTCGATCACCGCGGGCGCCGCCCCCGGATCGGCGAAGAGACGATCGGTCGCGTACCCGCACAGAAGATCGAACGAATGCGTCTTCCCGACGTCGTTCCAGAGCTCCTCGAGCCCCAGGGCTGCCCTCGAGTTGCCGTCTCTCCACAGAAGATCGACCATCTCGCCGTAGACCCGCGGTCGTTTGTCGCCAGCGCCGCGATTCGGGATGGAGTCGATCAGGTCGCCGACCATCCGTTTCAAGAGCACGCCGTCGGGCTTCGCGCCGGAGGTCAGCTTGCCGAGCGTCTCGCCCGCGTTCCGCGCGACGAAGCGACCGGCGGCGCGCGCCGCGCCGACCTCGTGATGCCGCTCTTCCATCCGGCGCACGAACAGACCGAGGTGGGGCTCGGTCGCGATGACGATCGCCGACTCGCCGGCCAGCAGACCAGCGCCCAGAAAGTCGCCGACCCGATCGGCCAGCCCGGCGTCGCTGTCGTAGAAGTAGACCGCATGGCTGCACATGCCGGCCTCATCGACGGACAGATCCATTGGCTGGACGGTCCTGGTCATCGTAGTCCCCCTGACACGGGCTGACGCCCCTACAATAGGTCACGGGGCGGCCCGAATACCACGGCAATCTCCGGACAGAGGGCTCTTGTCGGCCTGAAGACGCTACCGGATACAGACTGCCCCTGGCTGGGGCGACGGGGGCCGGCTCAGTTTGCGGGCGGCTGCCAGCCGGCGAGCACGACCGTCGGGTCGCGCATCATCGCCGCCTGCGCGTCGGTGAGCTGCTTCGAGGCGCCGAGGCGTCCTCCGATATTGATCGGGTTGCCGGCGGTGTCGACGCTCTTGTACTCCCAGAAGCGCAGCGCCGATGTGTCGGTGCCGGCAGTGAGCTGCCACCCGACGGCGGCGATCTCCGGCGTCATCTGACAATTCACGTAGGCGACGTGGCTGGCCGGGTAGACGCCGACATCGATGCGCGCGAGCACGCCGCCGGTCAGGCCGGCGTCGCTGGTAATGCGTGAGTCGACGAAGACGTAGCCGTAGCTGGTGGCCGGGTTGCGCGCCTGCACGATCGGGCCCGAGCGGCCGATGGTGCGGATCTCGCAGTTGGCGAAATAGGCGGCGCCGCCGCCCCAGACATAGTCGACGTTGCCTTCGATCAGGCAGTTGTTCGCGTAGATGCGCCCGTCCCAGAGCAGCGTGTCCTGCAGGCTGATGATGGTGGCGTCGCGGACCACGCACATGTCGCACGCCCCGAGACGGAGCGCCTCGGCCTGCGAGCCCCCCTGGGGCGTCAGGTTCTGGATCGTCAGGTTGCGAATAGCGAGGCCGACCGCGTTGTCGACCCCGACCAGCGCGCGTCCCCGGGTGCTCGGGTTCAGCACGTTGTTGTTCGTCGCCGCGATGACCGTCCCGGTTCGGCTCTGACCCAGCAGGGTGACGTTGCTCTTCCTCGTGAAGTAAATGATCTCGTGGTAGGCGCCGGAGGCGATGGTGATGGTGACGCCGGCGGTGTTGTTGGCCGGCACGAGATCGATCGCGCCCTGGACCGAGCAGAACGCGGCGCTGCCGTCGAGCGCGACGCCGAGCGCGGCGCGATTGGTCGGCGCGGCGGCGGCGGTGCTGAAGCGCCAGGTGGTGGTCCCGGTCACCGAGAACGCCGCGCCGCCCGGGCCCCGGATCGCGCCGGCGTCGACCGTGACGTAATAGGTCTGGCCATAGGCCAACCCCGCCGACGGCAGATAGACCACCGCGGTGTTTCCGTCGACGTAGACCGGCCGGGTGGTGTTGAACAGCATCCCGCCCACCGTGTTGGTGAAGGCGGCCGCGCCGACGTCGACGACGGCGACCGCCGTTCCCGGCTGCGCGGCGTTGAACACCTGGATGCGGCCGGCGGTGCCGATGGTGGGCGGTCCGGAGAAGGTCATGCGCAGCGACGGATCGCGGCACAGGTTCTGCGCGCCTGCGCGCGGAAACAGCGTGACCCCGGGGACGCCCGAGCCGCCCGAGCCGCCCGAACCGCCGACGCCGGTCATCCCCCCGGTGCCGGCGGCCGCACCGCCGGTGCCGGTCGGGGGTGCGCCGGTGTCGACGCGACTGTCGGTGGCGCCCGCGTCGATGCGGGCGCTGCCGCCGGTGCCGACGCTGCTGCCGCCTTGGCCGGCGCCGTTCCCACCTTGCCCGGCGGCGTTGCCACCGGTCCCTGTCCCGCTGCCGCCGCCGGTGCCGTGACCGCCCGTCCCTGGGGTCACCGCCGCGTCTTCGGGGGCGACCCCGGGACCCACGCAGGCTCCGGTGGGGGCCGCGATGATCAGGAACAGCGCTGCGGCATATCGGCTTCGCATGGGGGATTCCTCCGGGGGGCGACCTGGACTGGTGCGGAGATCAAATGCACGGCGACCGTCAGTTCGATCACGCAATCGTACCGAGCAGATTGCGTGATCGTTTCGATGGTGCCGCAACATGAACGGCGTATGGTGCGTCCTCGCTCTTTTGGCCGGGCCTTGGTGCTGGTGGCTCTTCCGGTTGCCGCGATGGGATGCATGGCGGAGCCGTCGACGGTTCCTCCCGAAACGATGGGAGGCTCCGGCGGGGCCCGGTCCGGCGCCGAGGCTGACGCGGCGGTCGACAGCGCGACGCACGGCGCCGGGGGGACCGGCGTCGGTGGCTCCGTCGGCGCCGGTGGCAGCGCAGCGACGGGGGGTCGCAGTGGCGGGGGCGGCGCCGCGATGGGTTCAGGCGGGGCGGGGGGTGGGGGTGCGGCCGGTGCCGGTGGCAGGGCGGGGACCGGCGGCGCGGCGGGCGCCGGCACCGGCGGCACGGTGGTGGCGGGGGTCGGCGGCAGGACCGGCATGGGCGGAATGGCGGGAGCCGATCCGTGCGGCCCCAACAACCCGGCGGTCGTGCCGCTGCCGATCATCGGCGCGGGCACGTTCACCGTCACCACGTACGGCGCGGTCGGCGACGACAAGACGGACAACACCGCCGCGCTGCAGGCAGCGCTGTCGGCGGCCGGTGTCGCCGGCGGGGGGACGGTCGTCGTGCCGGCCGGGACCTTCTTGAGCGGCCCGATCGTCGTCAGCAGCGGCACCCGGCTGATGCTCTCGGCGGGGGCGACGCTGAAGATGTTGCCGATGGGGACCTATCCGGCCAGCGCCGTCGCGTTCATCACCGCCAACAACGCGCACGACATCGCCATCGGCGGCACCGGAACCATCGAAGGGCAGGGACAGGCCTGGTGGAACGCCCTCACGGCGACGCCGGATGTGGCGCGCCCGCAAGAGGTCAGCTTCGGAAACTCGACGCGCGTCCAGATCAGCGGCATCCGCCTGCAGAACCCGCCCGAGGAGCACATCTGGGTCAAGGGCGACACCGATCTCACCATCACCGGCATCACCATCTCGACGCTTGCGGTCGCTGGCCAGCACATTCCCAGCAACACCGACGGCGTCGACATCGGCGCCAACAACGTCTTTTTCTGCGGCAACAACATCGCGTGCGGCGAC
Source organism: uncultured Pseudomonadota bacterium (assembly GCA_963778795.1). Taxonomy (GTDB): domain Bacteria; phylum Myxococcota_A; class Polyangia; order Fen-1088; family Fen-1088; genus DASRQZ01. The sequence continues at coordinate 52,797 of CAVZVU010000004.1, forward strand.
GACAACGTCGTCACCAAGGGGGCGAACATCTACGTCGGCTATTGCAACTTCGGCGTGGGCCACGGCTGCTCGATCGGCAGCATCACCACCTCAGGCAGCAACGGCCTGGTCGTGGATCACGTCACGTTCAACGGGACGACGTCGGGGATCCGGATGAAGTCGGCGCGCGATCGCGGGGGGCTCACGACCAACCTGAGCTACACCAACATCACGATGACCAACGTGCAGAACCCGATCTTCATCGCGTCCTACTACCCCACCTTGCCGACCGACCCGACGACCGATCCGGCGCAGGCGATCACCGCAACCACGCCGTTCTGGCAGAACATCACCCTCAAGAACATCACCATCACCGGCTCGACCAACGCCGGCATCTTGTGGGGCCTGCCCGAGGCGAAGATCGCCACGGTGGTGTTCGACAACGTCAAGGTGGCGGCGACGACCGGTATGGAGATTTTCCACGCCAGCGGGATCTCGTTCATCAACGGGTCGACGGTCACCCCCAGGTCGGGCGTCGCGGTCAGCACCTTCGACGCCGCCGTCACCGGAATCACCACCACGCCACGCTGAGACGCGCGCGGCGGCGCCCGCGGCCGCCGCCGTCAGGGCCGAGACGGTGGCGATGGGATCGCGTCGACGAACTCGACGTTGGCGATCCAGTTGCGCTTCCTTCGCGCGAGGCGCGCGTCGGTGCCTTCGCCGTCGAGGTGCGCCGACGAACGCCGCAGAAGCGCCGGGTCGACGCCCTCGAACGCGTTCACGCTGACCACCGCGTAGAGCGCACCGTCGATCCGGCTGATCACCACCGGCACCACGCCGCAGCCGGCGCAGATCTGGAATTCGGCGGTCCGGGTTCCGAAGGCGTAACGGGAGACGCGCGCGGGATCCCGGACGGCGACCTTGAGCGCGCCCGCCGGATGCGAGGTCCAGACCCCCCCGTGCCGGGTGCAGAACGAGCAGGTGCAGGCGCGCGCCGGAATCTCGGCCGGATCCGGCTCCCAGAGCAGCGAGAAGCGGATGTTCCCGCAGTGGCATTTGCCGTGAATCAACATGCGCGTGCGCCCGGCGCCGAGAATAGAACGGCGGGCGTCGTTCGACCACGCCGCGAAACGCTCACGGCGGGGGCGGCGCCGCCGGCTGCAGCGTCACGCACGCCGCCGGGGCCGCCCGCGCGAGCGGCGTCGCGCCGGCAAGGGTCGCAAGCCGCGCCCGGTCGAGCGGATCGTCGGCCAGCAGGAGGCAGATCTCGGCGGGGCCTCGGCCGTCGAGCTGAAAGGCACCTGGCAGCGCCACGCGGTTGCCGCAGGCCATCGGCGCGACCGGGGACAGCGGAAAGCTCACGGCCGCCCCTTCGACGACGGCGATGTCCCAGAACAGCACGCGCTCAGCCGGGCAGGTGACCAGCACCTTCCAGCGATCGCCGGCGGTGAAGGTGCGCGCGTCGTGATCGATCGCCCCCGCGCGCTCGCGCACCAGCGCGATCGCGACGCCGCCCCCCTTGATTCCCGGCGCGGCCCCGCCGGCGATCATCTCGTCGGGCAACCGGGATCGGGTCAGCACCACGATCGCCAGCGACGCCGCCAGCACACCGGCGGAACCGGCCGCCACCATCCATCCGCGCCCTGGCCACCCGCCCCGCAGCGCTTCGCGCAATCGCGACCACACCCACGTCGAAGTCGCGGTCGAAGTCGATGTCGGCTGGGAGGTCGAGCGCGGGTTGGCCGGGGCCAGCGACGGAAGCGGCGGCAGTTGCGCCATTTCCTGTTCGGCGGCGGCCAGGCAGGCCGCGCAGGCCGCGCAGGCCGCGAGGTGGGCCGCGATCGCGCGCCGCTGGCCGTTCGGCAGCTCTCCCAGACGGTAGCGCTCCAGGGCCAACCAGGAGACCGGCTCACCGGTGCAGCGGGCCGGTCCGCTCACGGCGGCACCCCCTTCGTCGCCGCCGGCTCGCCGACCAGCGCCCGCACCGACGCGCGCACGCGGGCCAGGCGCGCGCCCACCGTCTTGCGGCTGACCGACTGCAGGTCGGCGATCTCGTCCTGGGTGAGATCGTCGACGTAGCGGTAGACCAGCACCTCCGCGCAGGCGACGTCGTCCAGGTGATCGACCACCTTCAACAGCAGGTCCACGCCGATCACCTCCTCGTCGCAGCGGGTGCGCGCCAGCCCGCGCAGCGCCGGTTCCTGGCGCGCCAGCAGCCGCGCGCGGTTGCCGCCGTCGCGGATGTGATTGAGGCAGCGGGTCGTGAGCGCGCGAAACAGGTAGGGCAGGTCGGACGCGCCGCGACCGCCGTCGCCCCGTTGCATGAGCTCGACGAACAGCGACTGCACGACATCCTCGGCGTCGGCTGGGTTGCCGAGCATGCGCCTCGCCTTGCGGAGCAGCGCGGGACCGTAGCGGGCATAGGCTTCCATCGCGGCGCTACTGGCATATTCCACCCGCGACGCCGATCGCGATGCAGGGATTTCCCGACGACCCTCTGGGACAGTCGGCGTTGCTGGCGCAGCGCCGGCCGTCGGCGCCGCAGACCGACAGCGGTGCGCTGGCGACGCCAGCCAGGCAGCGCCCGCTCATGCAGTCATCGTTGCTGAGGCAGGGCACGCCGGTGACATCGCCGCCGCTGCCCGGCGCGCAGTGCCAGTCAGTGCGAACCGGTTTGCCGTCATCCCTCGGCGCGCGCGGGAGACAGCTGGCGCCGGTGGGGCACATCGGTCCCGCGTCGCGGTCGCAGCAGGTGGAACAGACGCCGTCGCAGCAGACGCCGCCCGCGCACTCGGCGTCGACCAGACAGCGATCGCCGACCACCGCCGCCGCCGCGGGCGCGCAGGCGCGGTAGGGCAGGATGAAATCGGGGCTCCAGCCGAGCCCACACCCGGCACCGGTCCCGCAGTCGCTGTCGCTGCTGCAGCTGCCGCACGCCATGCGCGTGGTCGTCGGGTCGGGGAACAGCTCGCCGTTCGACGTGCGCGGCAGGCACAGGCTCCCCCCGCCACACTGGTCGGTCGTTTCGCAGGAGGCGCCGAGCGGTCGGTCGAGCCGCCCGATGGGCGGATCGCCCGCACAGTCCGAGGTGCTGTCGGCCGCGATCTGAGCCAGCACCGCCCGCCCGGCCCCTTGCTTGCGAATCGAGATTCGCACCGATTGGAAGTAGGTCGGCGGGACGATGCGGTAGTGGACCGGCGTCCAGTCTCCCCTCGGGAGGACCTCGGTGTGCTCGTCGCTGCCGTCGTCGTCGAAGTCCAGCGCCAGGACCACGTTGGCCGACCCGTCGATCTCGGCCAGCAGATCGAACGTGATGCAGACGACGTCGTCGCTGCTGACCGGCAGCAACTGCGAGATCGCCGCGCTGTCACCGAGCAGCGCGACGCCATAGTCGCGTTCGTGCCAGGTCGGCACCTTGGCGACGCTCCCGGAGTCGACCTTCCAGGCGCACAGCGCGTCCCCGCACCAGAGGTCGAAGCCCGAATCGGTGACCAGCGACCGATCGCACTTGCCGCCCATCAGCAGCGGCGCGGCCGCCAGGCACAGCAGCGCGCGCGCCGCGCGCCTCATCGGCGTCGTGTCGTTGGTTTGTTTGTCTTTCATAGCTCACCTCGCAGACCGAGCAGCCCGCCCAGACCCCCGCTGTCGTGGACGTCGCCGACGAGATTCGTCACCGTGGGGGCGTAGGTGGCGTTGAGCTCGCCGAAGAACCCGAAGTGGCGCCAGGGCATCAGCCCCAGGCCGGCCGCCGCGCGCAGCGCGTAGCCGATGTCCCAGCGGGTGTCGTCGCTGCGCACGACGCTGGTCAGCGCGTCGATCTCCTGATAGCTGGTGCGTGCGAAGGTGACGCCCGCGCCGGCGCGCGCGTACGGCAGCAAGTGGTCGCGCCACAGCGGACGCTCGACGCGCGCGCTGACGCCCAGCGTGTAGGTCGCCCAGTGGAAGCGTTCGTTCTGCCCCGATAGCGTGGTCGACGACTCCCGCTTGAAAACGCGCTCGTCGAGACTCGCGAGCTCCAGGCCGACCGCCAGGGTGGGGCTGATCCGGCGCGCCGCCTCGAGCGAGAAGCGGGGCATGCCGAAGTAGATCGAGTCCTGAAACCCGAAGTCCTGCAGGCGGCTGACGTAATCATCGTTGCGCGCGGCGATGGCGCCCAGCGCCGCCTGGACGATCCACTGCGCGCGCGGCGGCCCGCTCGGCCCCTTGGCGGCGACGGCAACCTGCTCGACGCTGGTGCAGCCGCCGGTGTCGAGCACCGCGGTGTGGTGGTCATCGAGCGTCAGCGCGCAGCGGCGCACGATCGGGCCGCGGCGGTGAATCACGACGTAGCGCCCCGGCGACAGGGCCAGCCGCAGCGCGTGTCCCTGGGCCTTGTGCATCTCGACCATCACCGCGCCGGCCGGGTCGAGCCGCAGCAGCAGCTCACCGTCGAGCGACGCCGGCAGCTCGAGGTGGGCGCTGGCCGCCGCCGGGTAGGCCAGCACCACCTCGCCCTTGCCGCGCAGGCCGGTCTCCAGCGTGGCGTGCTGACTGCCGACGGCGGTGGCCGCGGTCGCGGCCAGCGTCTGGTTGTAGGCGTAGCGATACGCCTCGACCAGCGTGACCCGTCCGTCACCGTCCGCGTCGCCGGCCCCGCGCAACCCCGACACCAGGTGATGGGTGAAGAAGGACGATCGCAGCGCGTCCGACTCCTGACTGAGCTCGGTCGCGCTCGAGGACGCCATGACCGCGATCCCGCTGGTGCTGAGGCGGTTCACCGAGTTGAACGAGAAGTCGGCCGTCGGTTCGGCGCCCTTGATGCGCGAGATGGCGCCGCTCTGGCACGCGTCGAGCACCACGACGGTGACCGTGGCCGGCAACGCGAGCAGCCGCGCGCGCAGATCGCTGAGCGGCAGCTCGTCACCCGCCAGGTTCAGGGCGTTGGCGCGCGCGTGTCCCGAATAATAGAACAGCGCCTGCACGTCGCCGCCCTGCTGCCGCGCCGTCTGGGCGCGCGTCGCCAGGCGGTCCAGCGCGCGCTCGACGTCGCGCAGCGACGGGCGCAGCAGCAGCTCGATGTCGCCGGCGCGATAGCGACCGATGCTGGTCAGCAGCTCCGCCACGCCGCGCGCGTCGTCCTCGGCGAATTTCAGGTCGGACTGCCCCGGGCCGCCCTGGTTGGTGCCGATGATCACCGCCATCCCCGGCGCGCTGGCGTAAGCGCCGATGTCGACGACGCCCTCAGCGTGGGCGTCGGCGTCGGCGTGGGCGACGCCGGCCCCCAGCAAGGACAGCACCCCCAGCGCCATGCCGCGCCACCCCACGCGTGGTCCGGTCGTTCGCCCTGTCCTTGTGTGGTCCATTCCCCGCGTGCTCCCCTCCGATAACACGCAAGTCGGCCGGTGTGGGAAGTGCTCGGGCCGCGGCCGCCGCTCCGCCTCAGTGCACCCCGCGGCTGACGCCGGCGACGATCGTGGGTAGCAGGGTCGCGATCCCCTCGACCACGAACTGCACCGCGGTGGCCGCCAGGATCAGTCCCATGACCCGCTGGAGCACGTTCATGCCGGTCTGTCCCAGGCGGCGCTCGACGCGCAGGGCGCCGCGCAGCAGTCCCAGCGAGATCAGCGCCGTCAGCGCGATCGAGCCGAACACCACGACATATTGCCAGGGCTTCTCGGCGCGCGAGACCAGCACCATGACCGTCGACGTCGCGCCCGGTCCCGCCAGCATCGGGATCGCCAGCGGGAAGATCGAGATGTCGGGTCGATCGAGCCCCTCGGCCTCTTCCTCCGGCGAGGTGCGCTGGCGCGAGCGCTGCGCGCGCAGCATGTCGATCGCCAGCAGGAACAGCAGCACGCCGCCCGCGATGCGAAAGGCCCCCAGCGAGATCCCGAGCACGCTGAAGATCGCACCGCCCAGCGCGCCGAAGCAGGCGAGGATGATGCCGCCGGCCAGCGAGGCGCGGAACGCCGTGCGCCGCTTGTGCTCCGGCGTATCGGATCGGGTCATCGCCAGGAACAGCGGCACGGCAGCCGGCGCGTCGACCACCAGCAGCAGGGTCGTGAGCGTGGACAAGGTGAAAGCCAGGAATCCGGTGAACACCGGTCCATCATAGCCACGAAGTGATACGACGAAGTGATACGACGAAGTGATACGACGACGGGATGGTTCGGCAGGGCGCGCCGGTGAATCAGCCGGGGTGGCGAAAGACAAACAGGCGTGGGCGGCGATCGCCGGCGTCGAGTTGCCGCCGATCGTGGTTGTTGTCGAGCACGATGTAGACGTGCGCGTCGTCGATGGCCAGCCCCTCGGCGACGCCGAAGGCGCGGTCCTGGTAGGCGAAGCGCGGATCATTTTCGGTGCGGGCGTAGCTCCAGCCGCCGCGCTCGACCCATGCGTCGGCGGTGCGCTCGATGCGCATGACCACGTGGGCGTTGCGCTCCAGCGCGTAGATCTGTCCGGCCCAGACGGTCAGATCGGCGAAGTCGTTGTCGCGTCCGGGCGGCGGCGTGCAGATCGAGCTCGGCATGGCCCAGACGCGTGCGCCCGCGGCGCTGCCGGGATCGGCGGGAGAGGGCGATAGCTCGATCAACCCGCGCCGGTCGCGCTCCGCCGCCAGCAGGATCCGGCCGTTCGGCAGTCGGGCGATCCCTTCGAGGCCGGCGTTGGGGAATCGCAGCAGGCCGGCCTTGCGTCCCACGTCGTCGAGCGAAGGCGTGACCCAGGCGGTGGCGCCGTCGGGCGCCACGCGCAGCACGCGGGACCGCCCCTCGCTGGCCAGCCACAGCACGCCGTCGGCGTCGGCCGCAATGCCCTCGAGATCGGAGGGCGGCGGCCCCCCGGCCGGCGGGGCGAGCCGCACGAAGGGGCGGAGCGTCGCGACGTCTTCGGGCGCGGCCAGATCCGAGGGCAGATCCGAGGGCAGATCCGAGGGCAGATCCGAGGGCGACGTGATCCGCGACGACGATCTCGTACACGGCGTCGTTGTGCCGGTCGGAGACGGTGAGCAGCTGGCCGTGGTGGAGCGCCAGGCCCGACGGCTGGAAGTCGTCGTCGACCGCGATCGCGGGCGCGCGCTCGAGCACCAGCTCGGGCGGCGTCGCTCCCGCGCACACCGCGGGCTCGCCGCCGCGCCGCAACCATTCGGCCGAGGCGCCGCGCCCGCCGCGGAGGCAGCCGAGCGTCGCGCCCAGGAGCACGAGCGCCACCCCGCTACCCGCGCTGGACGCGACGCGACCGGCGAAACGACCGGCGAGACGCCCAGCGCGGCGACGACGGTGTTCGACGGCAGGCCGGCGCATGGGCCATGGTAACGCCGGGTTTACGGCACGGGCCAAGTTCCAGTACAGTATCAGCGTGCGCGGAATGTCGTCGTCGTTGCTTTGGCGGTCGCGTGTGCTCACGCTGCGGGTGGCCCTTGGCGTGGCGGTGCTTGCCGTCGGAGCGGCGGTGGGCAGCGATCCGGCGCACGCGGCGCCGATCGACAAGCGCGAGCTGGAGGCGCGGGCCGACTTCGCCGCCGGGAGATATCAGAAGGCGATCGACACCTTCGCGCAGCTGTTCGCCGACACCGCCGATCCGCTGTACCTGCGCAACATCGGCCGCTGCTACCAGAAGATGAGACGCCCGCAGGAGGCCATCGACAGCTTCCAGGAGTACCTGCTGAAGGGGAGGAACCTCACCAAGACCGAGCGGCAGGAGATCGAGGGCTACATCAAGGATATGCAGGCGCTGAAAGCCAGCGAGGCGCCGCCCCCCGCGCCGTTGCCCGTCGCGCCGTCACCGGCCGCGCCGATGGCGCCGCCCCCCGCGGGTGCCGCGGCGTCCGCCCCAGGTTCGCCCACCGCACCCGCACCCGCACCCGCGTCCTCGACGTCGGGCGCCGCCGCCGCCTCGTCGGTTCCCTCCGTCGGGCTCGGCGTCGCCGGCGTGCCGTCTTCGGCCGCTCCCGACGGTGGGCACAGCTGGCGGGTCGCCGGGATCGCCACCGCCGCTGGTGGCGTGGCGCTGATCGCGGTCGGCCTGGGGTACGGCGCGGCCGCGCGCTCGGCGGGCGAATCGGTCAGCAAGCAATACGACGCCTCGACCGCCAGCGCCGGCCAGCGCGACCAGACGCTGCAGTGGGTCGGCTATGGTGTCGGCGCGGCGGCCCTGGCCACCGGCGCGTTCCTTTACCTGCACGGTCGCGCGCCCGAGGGCGGCCCCACGGCGGCGGCGGCCGACGCGGCTCCACGCTGGCACGGCCTGGCGCGGCTCGACCGCCACGGCGGCGGCGTCCTGCTGGAAGGGTCGTTCTGATGAGCCATCGGATGTGTCCTCGCCCCGGCGCCGCTCAATGTTGGTCGGATAAGGTTGAACGCCAGGACGCCAAAGACGCCAGAGTCCGGACTTTCAGTAGTCCGGACCGTGGCGTCATGGCGTCGTGGCGTTTAACCGAACAGTTCTGGTCCTTGGTGACGGGGTTGCTCGTGTTCGCGCTCTCGCTGGGGGGCTGCGGATACTCCCCGCACTTCGTCAGCGGCGTCACCCGGTGCGCGAACGCCGAGCCGCTGTGCCCGAGCGGATTCACCTGCGACACGGCAGCCGGCGTCTGCGTCACCAGCGACGCCGCCGCCGGCAGCGACGCGCCCGCTGATCACGCGGGCGACACCGGAACGGGCGGCGGCGACGGTGGCGCGAACGACACCCCGGCCAGCGACAGTGCCACCGATGGCGCCGCCGACACCCGCGCCGATGCCACCTGCACCGCCGACATCGCGACCTCGCCCGACAACTGCGGCGCTTGCGGCCACTCCTGCGGCGGTGGCCTGTGCGATCGCGGCGTCTGCCAGGCGATGGTCGTCCCCGGCGTCGCGGCGGCGACCAGCCTGTCGGTCGACGCCACCCAGCTCTACTTCACCTCCGGCACGAAGATCCTCGCCTGTCCGAAGAGCGGCTGCGTCTTGCAACCGGCGCAGCTCGACGACATGGGCGCCACCGGATACTCGACCTGGGCGGTCGTGGTCACCAACGGCACCCTGTTCTTCATGTCGGCGCCGACCCAGGCCGGCACCGAGCACGACGATCTCTTCATGTGCCCGCTGGCCGGTTGCCCGTCGCCGGCGCCGATCATCGCCAGCGCGATCTACGGCGTTTCCTACCTGGCCAACGCGGGCAACGACGTCTACTGGTCCGACGCGCAAGCGCGCAAGACCTATCGCCGCGCCTGCCTCCCCAACAACGGCGGCTGCGACCCCATCGTCACCATCATGACCGAGGCGATCGATCTCAACCTGCTGACGGCGGCCGGCACCGGCAGCGAGTTCTACTTCGTCGACGCCGCCGGCCTGCAAAAGTGCCCCAACGGCGGTTGCCCCGTGGCGCCGGCGATGCCGACGCTGCTGTCGGCGACGGTTCCCACCGGGGTGGTCTACTACGGCGGTCTCGTCTACATGCAGTTCGGCGATGCCCAGCACACGCTCAACGGCGCCATTCGCACCTGCAATCCCGTCGATTGCGACGGCCAGGTCCCCAAGAGCTTCATCGCGAACCGCGATCCGATCTCAGGCCTCACCGTCGACGCACAGGGGGTCTACTGGATCGAAGACGCGACCATCTATTCTTGCCCGCGCACCGGATGCGTCGGTGGCGCGCGGACGGTCGCCAGCGGTCTGACCCAAACCACGACGCCCAGCTTCAACGCGCATCCCATCGTCACCGACGACGCCTTCATCTATTGGATCAACGACGCCGTCGGCACGGTGAAGCGCATCGCGAAGTAGCGCCGGGCGCCGCGCCGGGCGCCGCGCCGGTCAAGGGTCAGAGCTTGCGCGCGTCTTCGGTGAGCCCCGCGGGCGCGGTCGTGGGGGCTGGGCGCGCGCGCCGGTGGCGGTCGTCGGTGCGCTCGCGTACCGCGGGCGCAGGCGCCCCCGGGGCCGCGCGCTGAAGCGCCAGCGTGATGTGCCGGCTCTCGACCGCCGGGATCTGCAGCGTGCGCTCCCGATAACCGGGCGCGCGAAAGACCAGCGCGTGGAGCTCGTCGCCCGCCGGCACGCGGATCGGCAACTCGACCGGCGCTCCATCCAGCGTCGCCGTCAACCCCGCCGGCGCGTCATCGACCTCGATGGTCACCGTGCGCGGCACATTCGGCGCCTCAGCGGGCCGCGCGCTGATCGCCGTCGCCGTCGTCGTCGGCGTGGGCGGAGCGCTGGCGCCGCCGTCGGCGTCGTCGTCGTCGTCGCCGTAGTCGTCGTCCCCGGCGGCTGCCCTCGCAGCACCACCGCGCCGGCGCCGGCCGCGGCGAGCAGACCGGCCGCGACCCAGACCCAGCGCGCGCGCGTCGGCGCGTGGCGCGGCAGGCGTTCGGCGGCGTTTTCGGACAGCGTGGTCGTGGTCGTCGGGCGCGGCGACGAGGGGAGCACCGCCGTGGCCGTCACCGGCCCCCCGGCCGGACCAAGTGCCGCCTGCGGAGGCGGCGCGGCCGGTTGGTCGTAGACCGGAAGCACGGCCGTTCCGCCCGCCGACGCCGATGCCGACGCCGACCTCGGCGTCGGCGATGCGGGCGCCAGCCCCCGCAGGCTGTCGACCGACGTGACCACGTCGCGCATCGACCCGAAGCAATCGTCGGGTGACTTCGCCAGCAACCGCTGGACCCATTGCTCGATCGCCGGCGCGACTTTGACGCCGAGGCCCGCCAGCGAAGGCGGCGGCTCGGTGAGATGGGCGGAGATCAGCTCGCCGAAGCCCTCGTACATGAACGGGCGCCGCGCCGCGAGCATCTCGAACACGATGCAGCCGAGCGAATAAATGTCGGTACGATGATCGACCCGACTCGCGCCGCGGCACTGCTCGGGCGACATGTACGCGGGCGTCCCCAGCAGGCTGCCGGTGCGCGTTCGCATCGAGGCGCCGCGGCTGCCGTCGCCGTCGCCGCCCATCAGCTTGGCGATGCCGAAGTCGAGGATCTTGACGGCGAAGCCCGAGGCCGCGCGCGCGTCGTGAGCCAGGAAGATGTTGTCGGGCTTGAGGTCGCGGTGAACGATCCCCTTGGCGTGCGCCGCCGCGACGGCGTCGGCCACCGCGGCGGTCACGTCGAGCACGCGCCCGATGTCGTGCCCAAAGGCCGGGTCGCGCGCGAGGCGTCCCGCCAGGCTCTCCCCCTCGAGCAGCTCCATCACAATGTAGGCGCGTCCGCTCGGGTGAACGTCGCAGTCGAGCACCTCGACGATGCCGGCGTGGTGGATCGAAGAGGTGGCGCGCGCCTCGGCGAAGAAGCGGTCGACGACCTCCTGGTTGTGAGACAGCTCGGGCAGCAGCACCTTGATCGCGGCCCGCCGATCGATGCGGGTGTGCTGCGCCAGGTAGACCTCGCCCATCCCGCCGGTTCCCACCCGACCGACGATCCGATAGCTGCCGAGGGTCTCTCCGATCATCCGAGGCTGATCCTTCCGGCCATCGCAGCCGCGAGATCGAATATCTCATGTTTGCGCGGCCCGGACACGCGCGCGACGTCACGGCAGCGATTCCCTGGCCGCAGTGCGGATCGGTTGAACGCCAGGACGCCAGGATCCGGACTCTTGAAAATCCGGCCTTTGGCGTCTCTGGCGTCGTGGCGTTTCTCTTGTCCGACCCGCGTGGCGCCTAGCGGCGCGGTCGGCGGCGTCGGCCGCGCATCAGCGCCAGCCCGAGTGCGAGCCCGAGTCCGAGGTGCGACATCGACAGACCGCCGCCTGCCGGTGCGCCGAGGTCACACGCGCAGCCGCCGGTGACGGTGCTGGCCGCGCCCGCGCCCGGCGACCCGCCCGCGCCAGCGCCGGTCGCGCCGCCGCTGCCGTTGTCGCCACCGGCGCTGCCCGCCGCGCCGCCGCCGGTGCCGGTTCTTCCGCCGGTGCCGGCGCCGGTCGCGCCGCCGATCCCGCTGCCGCCGGTGCCGGTGCTGCCGCCCGCGCCCCGTCCGCCGGTGCCCAAGCTACCGCCCGTGCCGGTGGCGCCGCCGCTGCCCGTCGCGCCGCCGGTGCCAGAGACGCCGCCGTCGGGACCGGTGGTCGCCGCCCCGCAGCTGTCGGGCCCCGCGCCGACCAGCGACGAGCCGTCGACGCACAGGTTCGGGGCGGTGCCGTCCGGGATTGTGACGGTGACGCTGGCGCTGGTGGCGCTGACCGAGTTGAGGGTGAAGCTGACGCCGCCCGCGGGATCGGTGAAGGTCTGCCCCACGGTCATCGGGTCGAACGCCGCCGTCGCCGGGTTCATGTCGAGCAAGAAGGTCCGCACGCCGTTGGCCGTGCCGGCGGGGATGTCGGCCGCGGCGTGGACGTAGACACCGGTCTTCATACCGGTGTCCATCCCCTGACCGCCGCGCAGCTCCAGATAATAGAAGCCGATGGTGACATTGCCGTTCGATTGCGACGTCGTCGTCGTGCGGACCGGTGCCGCTGCCGGCATCGCGATCTGCAGCGCCTGGACGCCGTTGCACGGGATCTCGATCGGCAGCAGCGTGTACGTGCCGCTGCTCTTCAGCTTCACCGCGTTGCAGCCCTGGAAGAAGCCGCTGTACCACTTCTCGACCGACATCAAATGACGGCACCCGCCGCCCATGACCGTCATCGGGTTACCGTACTCGTTGCTGGTGCAGGTTGACGTGTTGTTGGCGATGGTGGCGCCAGTGCACTTCATCGTTGATGCGTGCATCAGGCCGAAGTTGTGTCCCAGCTCCTGGCCGGTCGCCGTGCAGAACGTCCCGTCGTTGTTCAACCAGACGTACTTGCCCGGCCTGGCCTTGGTGCCTTGCGCGCCCCATCCCGGGCCACAGGGTTGCTCGCTGCCCCAGTACAAATAGTAGTGCTGGTAGGTTCGGCCGAGCGCCGTCACCTGGCCGGCGACGTTCGTCGCCAGCGGATCGAAGTTGTTGCACGCGGTTCCGCTGAACGGGATCGGGCCTTCCACCTGGCCGACCAGCTTCACCAGGCCATAGGAATTCTCGTCGTAGTACTGCGCGACTGATTTGTCGCCCGCCTTTGTCCCGAACAGCGGGCCGGCGTTCTGGCCAAAGATCAGCGTGTTGGCCGCGGCAGCCGTCTGGTTGACGCCACCGCCGTTGACGTCCATCTGGACCCAGGCCACGGTCACGTTGGTCGGCGCGCCGCCGATCAGCGCCGACCGGATCGCGCCCGATTCGCCCTCGCTCGCGCCCAGAACCAGGTGCCGGTCGACGCGAAAGGCGTCGCCCTCGACCTGGCCCCAGACGCGCAGCTGGGTCTGCGACGTCAGGCTGGGATCGACGGCGAACAGCAGGCGCACCGGCTTCGCGCCGCCTTTGGGCTGGAGAAAGTACTCCGTGCTGCTGGGCCCGGTGGCGTTGAGGATCGACACGGCCGAGAGCTCGCCGCTCAGCGCGCCGGCGGCGTTGTCATCACCGGCAGGCGTCGCCGGAGGATTTCCCGCCGGGCTGGTCGTCGTCGAATCGCCGGTGCACGCCGGCGCACCCAAGCCGGTGAACAACGCGAGCCCGAGCCACAGGGGGCCCTCTAATCGGCTCCAACGAGCGGTGCGCGACGAACCCGCCAATGAGGCATGAGACATGCAGCTCTCTCTTTCTGTGCGCGATTTGGGGGCGCACAGGCAAAGAGACCGGTCGGACCAGCAATGGTTCAGGAAATCTCGAAGATCAATCGTGAGCCGCCCTGGCCCGATCGTGTCTCTGGTAGGGGAGATGGCGGCGCCGCGGTTCGTCGATGCTGAATGCGATGACGCGCGCGGGCTTGCCGCAAATTCGAGCGCGTCATCGGTTGCGGTCCTGCAGCGACTCTGCTCTGATCGCCGGGTGAAAGCGGTGCCCCGAGATCCTTCGACCGCGAGTGCGGCGCCAGGCTCGGGAGGGTCAGCCGCCGAGCTGAACAAGCGACTGGCCGATCTCTTCGGCGAGCACGGCGCTCACGTAGCGCGCCTGGCGTATCGGTTGCTCGGGCGCGAGGACGAAGTCGAGGACATCGTGCAAGATGTCTTCATCTCTCTTTATCGGCACCTCGACCGCATCCGCCAGGTCGATGCGCTGCGCGGCTGGTTGCAGACGACGACGGTGCGGATGGTACGGCGGCGGTTGCGCGTGCGGCGCATCGGTTTTCTGCTGCGCCTGCGGGATCGGGTCGAGGTACCCGACCTGGAGAGCAACGGGGTGTCGGGCGAGGATCGCGCCGCGCTGGCGAAGGTCCATCGTGCGCTCGAGAAGGTCGGCGTCAACGCGCGCATTGCCTGGCTCTTCCGTTACCTCGAACAGGAGAACCTCGACGAGGTCGCGCGGTTGTGCGGATGCTCGACGTCGACCGCCAAGCGGCGGATCGCCGAGGCGCAGGCCATCGTGAAGAAGGCGCTGTCGGATGACTGAACCGAATCGTGACGACAGCGAGCTGGAGCGCACGCTTGAGGCCGCGCGCCGCGCGGAGCCGAGCTGGAGCGCCGGGCGACAACACCAGATAAAATGGGCCCTGATGGCGCGCGTCGGTCGCGGCCGCCGGCCCGCGCTGAGGCTGGGTCTGGCGATGGCGGTCGTCACGCTGATGGTTGCGGGCTTCGGATGGTGGACCCACCAGCATGGCTCGTCGGTGGCACCGTCGGCCGGTGACGCGCCGCTGGCGGTCGAGCGACCGCTGCCGCGGCTGGCCGATGGATCGAGCATCGTGCTCGACGGGCCGTCGGCGATCTTGAAGACGGTGCGCGAGTCGAGCGACGAGGTCGTGGTCCAGCTGGAAGCGGGCGGGGCCCACTTCGAGGTGGCGCGTCGGCCGTCGCGGATCTTTCGCGTCCAGGCCGGACCGGTCACCGTGCAGGTGATCGGGACGCGCTTTCACGTGCGGCGCGAGGGGGCCCGCACGCGTATCTCCGTTGATCGCGGACGGGTGCTGGCGTCGTGGTGGGGCGGCTCGCGCGAGCTGGGCGTGGGGGACGAGGGGACGTTCCCGCCGGAGAGCGCCGGGACGGAGACGCGGGCGGCGGAATCGCCGACGACGCCGCCGCCGACGACGACGACGGTCGTGACGGGCGGCGCGATCCCGGTGCCGCGACTTTCCCCGGGCCCGAAGAGGGCGGTCGCGCCGTCGCCGTCGCGCACCCCGACTTCGCTGGCGCGGGGCGCTCAGTCGGCGGCACCACGCACGCCGCAGGCGTTGTTCGCGCTCGCTGACCAGGCGCGCAGCGAGGGGCGGCCCGACGCTGCGGTCGGGTACCTGCGTGAGATCGTCGAGCGCTATCCAAACGATCCGCACGCGCCGATGGCGGCGTTCACCGAAGGCCGCCTGCTGCTCGAGGCGTTGAAGCAGCCGCGTTCCGCGGCCGGCGCCTTCGGGCGGGCGCGCGCGCTGGCCGCGCACGGACCGCTGGCCGAAGATGCGCTCGCGCGTCAGGTCGAAGCGCTCGCCGCCGCGGGTGACGCCGCCGCAGCGCGCGCGCACGCCGAGCTTTATCGCGGACTTTATCCCCACGGCCCGCGGCTGAACGCCGTCATGCGATTCGCGGGGGTGCAGGCCGCGCCATGATCCGCCGCGTCGCGCCGGTCGCGGTGCTGATGGGACTCACCGTCGGGATCGTCGCCGTTGCCGCTGGGCCGGCGCGCGCCGCCGGCCCGTCACCCGAGATTAGCCTCGACATCGCGGGCTGTCCGTCGCTGCCACGCCAGGAGGTGCTGCGTCTGGCGGCGCTGGAGCTGGACGCACGCGTGGTCGCGGCGTCAGCGGCGGACAGGGCTGGCGGCACCCCCGACACTCAGGTGACCCAGATCCAGATCGCCTGCTCGGGCGCGGCGGTGCAGACGACCGTCGTCGACCCGATCACCGGCAAGCAGCTGACCCGCACCCTTGAGCTGCCCGCGCAGGGCGGTGGTGTCGCCGCGCGCACCGTCGCGCTCGCCGCCGCCGAGCTGGTGATCACCAGCTGGATGGAGCTGACGCTCGGTTCGGGGCGGGAGCGCGCCTCGCTGCAGGACCCGTCCCCGCCATCCGACGAGCTGCTGCGCGCCGCGCAAGATCGCGCCGAACGGCGCCGCGCGCGCGACGCCGGCGTGGCGCGCGTGCTGCTGGTTGGTCAGGCGGCGGGGCCGTTCGCTGGAATGGGGCTGGCGTGGGGCGGGGGACTGCGCCTCGGGTGGACGTTCGCGCGCCGCTGGGTCGAACGGGGCCAGACCACGGGCCGTCCCGGCGTCGATCTCGAGCTGACCGAGACCCGAACCGACGTCGAGAGCGCTCTCGGAACGGTGCGCGCGGCGACCTGGAGCGCGGCGCTGCGCGCGACTTTCACCTTACGTCGCGGCCGAACCTCGCTGGAGCTGGGCGGGGGCGGAAGGTTCGGGCTGGCGCGGCTGACCGGCGCCCCCGCCGACGCGAGCCACACGCGCGGCGGCACCCTGGCCGGCACCTGGGCCGGCCCGATCGCCTACGCCGGCGTCGGTCTGCAGGCGCGGCACGTGGTTGTCGCGGCGGGCGTCGAGGCCGGCCAGGTGGTGCGCACCGTCGATGCGCTGGTCGACGGTGCGACGCCGGTCTCGGTCGCCGGGCATTGGTTTGCTGGCAGCCTGGCGATGGGGTGGGGGCAGTGACGACGCGGGCGCCGGCGGTTCGGGCCGCGCGCTGGGCGCCTGCCCTGCTGTTTGCAACCGGCCTGGGCGCGATCGGTTGCGGCGGCACCCGGGCGACGGTGCTCGAGGCGATCGACGCCGGCGCGCCCCCGAGCGCGAATCTGCGCGTCGACGCGTTCCTGATCCGCGCGGTCTCGACCTGCGCCGTCGGATCGCCGTGCACCGCCGACGCTGCGCAGTGCTTCTCTTTGGCCGACACAACAGGCCCGCGCGCGAGCTTCGCCACCGACGGGTTGCGCTTCGTACCACCCGCGGATCCGCTGGCCCAGCCGGGGGCGCCGGGCAACAACCAGGTGGCCTGCTTCCACGTGACGATGGACGACGCGACCTTCGCCGCCGCGCAGCAGCTGTTGAACGGCCTGCGGGCGCAGGTGTTCCAGTCGAGCGGCGGCGACGTCAACCTGGACATCCGCATCCACGACGTCGCGTCGATCGACGCCGGCTTCGTCCCGTTTTACACCGGGATCTTCCTGCAGCCGTCCAGTCTGGCGGCGATCGGCCTTCCGGTCATCAACCACGAGACCGACTTCACCTTCGCGATCACCGGCAGCGGCGATCCGGCGACCGGACTTTCGCCTAAGATGGACCAGTGCGAGGGGTCCAACTGGCCAGGCAAAGGGGTGCTGGGCGCCAGCACGTACAGCTGGCTCGCGATGTCACCGTCGTGCGCGCGGGGTGACGTCGTGCTGCGCGCCTGGCTGAATCAGGTGTCGCTGAGCCGGCGCGACATCGGGCTGGCCGGCGATCTCTACGGCGGCAGCTATCCGGCGTGCCGCCGCGGCGATCCCGACCCGACCCTCTGGTTCCCCGCGGTCGACGACTGCACCACCGATCCCGACGTGGCGACCTGCGGCCAGGCGGCGTGCCCCGACAGCGCGGCGTTCTATGCGCATATCCTGGTCAACCACTGGCCGCGGGGCCGGGGCTTCGACGGGAACTACTGCGACGACGGGCGGATGGACTTCGACGAGACCGCGGTCGATCGCGGCGGCGTCTGTGACCTGATCGGCCGCTAGCTCGTCTCTTGATCTGATGTGGAGGCAGCAGCTGACGTGACCCGGTGCGCCTGGCGGCAGAAGCGTGTGCGCGTGACGGCGATCGCCGGCGTGCCCCCGACGCTGGCGCTGGCGCTCGCCCTGCCGGCGCTGCTGACCATCTTCACGGGGCGGCCGGCACGCGCCGACGGTGCGTTCCCCGATTCTCTGGGGATCCTCGCGCCCGCTGACCGGCCGCACGACATCGTGCTGGCGACGAACTTCGGTGTCGTCACCTCGATCGACGACGGTCAGACCTGGACCTGGTCGTGCGAGCAGGACAAGACCGCTTTCGGCGCCCAGTATCAAATGAGCGCGCCGCCGCTCGATCGGATGTTCGCGCGCTCGCAGGTGGGGCTGGTGTTTTCGGACGACCGGGCCTGCTCATGGATCGCGTCGGGCGGCGCGGTCGCTGGCGGCTCGGTCACCGACGCTTTTCCCGATCCCACCAACCCGAGTCGCGTCCTCGCCGTGGTGATGTCGGCCGACGCCGACGGCGGTCTATCGTATCGGGTCCTCGAGTCGGCGCGATCGAGGCGCGACGTTCGCGAGCGTGCGCTACACGGCGGCGAGTGGTGACATCGTCACCGGGATCGAGATCTCACGTTCGACGCCGGCGACGCTGTACATGACGCTGGTCGGCGCCGGCGTCTTGAAGCTGGCGAAGTCGACCGACGGCGGTGCCAGCTGGCAAAGCCGCGACCTGACCGCGGCGCTGGGCGGCGGCGCGCGCAGCGTGCGGTTGATCGCGATCGATCCCGACAACGCCAGCCGGGTCTACCTGCGCGTCGGCGATGCTGGCGGCGAGCGGCTGGCGATCACCGACGATGCCGGCGCGACGGTGCGCGTACCGCTGACCATCGCCAGCGGCGTGATGACGGCGTTCGCGCGCCCGTCGGCCGGGACGTTCCTGGTCGCCGGGAAGAGCGATCCTGGACCGGTGATGTTCCGTTCGACCGACGGCGCGGCGACGTTTCAGCCGCTGCCGCCGCCGCCGACGCTGCTGGGGCTGGCGGCGCGCGGGTCGCTGATCTACGGCGCCGCCGACACGTTGGCGGAGACGCAGGGGGCGTTCGTGTCGGCGGATCAGGGGACCAGCTGGCAGCCACTGCTGAGCTTCGATCAAATCCAGGCGATTGATCCGTGCGTCAAAGCGCTGTGCCAGGACGATTGCCAGCTGCGCGCTGGGCTGGGGCAATGGTCGTTCGACCTGTGCGACGCGGTTCCCTCGCCCCGTCCGGTCGACGGCGGCGGATCGCCGGGGGTCGACGGTGCGGTTGCCGACGGATCGCCCGGCGCGGGGGCGGATGGACAGGTCACCGACAGCGGCGCTGTCGACGGCAACGTTGCCGATCGCGCGCCCCGGCCCGACGTGGGTGCGGCGGTCGCCACCGGATCCGGTTGCCACTGCGCCGCGGGAACCACGGGGGAGGGCGGGCCGACGGCGGGCTTCGCCGCAGTCGCGCTGGCGATGCTGATCGTCTGGCCCCGCCGTCGCCCCCGGTGACTACTCGCTGCGTTTTGCGCGGCCGCCGGGGCCGGTGATGTGGGACGTGGCGCGCGAGACGGCGTCGTTGGAGGGGGCGACCCGCGGCGCCGCGTCGGGGATCGCAAAGCCGTTCTCGAGTCGTTCCAGGCGTACCCGCTCCAGTCGACCGTCGAGCCGTTTGTCGAGAACGCGATGGTCGAGCCGCGCCTCGAGTCGGGTGTCGAGCTGGCTTGGGAGCCGACCCGCCCGCGGGGAACGGCCGCGTCGCGGGCTCACGCTGTCGGCGACGAACCCGACCGGGTAACGCGCGACGATGTTGGCGATGGTGTCGACCAGATCGTCGGCCTCGACCGGCTTCGGCAGGTGCACGTCGAAGCCGGCTTCGATCGCGCGCACTTCGTCCTGCGCGCGCGCGTGCGCGGTGAGCGCGATGGCCGGCAGGTGGCGGCCCGGGGGGGCCAGGTCGCGCAACCGGCGCATGAAGCTGTACCCATCGGCTCCCGGCATGGCGATGTCGCTGATGATGGCGTCCCAGCGCCCGCGCCGGAGCGCCATCAGCGCCCGCGACGCCGACCGGCACTTCACGACGTTGCAACCCTCGCCGCGCAGGATCAGCGCCAGCGCCTCGAGCACGGCCGGCTCGTCGTCGAGGATCAGGATGCGTAGCCCGCGCACCGAGCGTGAGTCGCGCGGCCGCAGCTCGACCGACTGGCGGCGCGAGCCGCCGCCGCGGGTCATCTCGACGGCCGGGTGGGCGGCGACCAGCGGCAAAGTGATGACGAACGTCGAGCCTTGTCCGAGACCGGCGCTCTCGGCGCGCACCGTCCCGTCGTGCATCTCCACCAGCTGACGGACAATCGCCAGCCCCAGGCCCAGCCCGACCTGAGTTCTGGGGAGGCCGCTCGCGGCCTGGCGGAACGGCTGGAAGACCTGGGTCAGGAAGTCGGGCGAGATCCCGCACCCGGTGTCGATGACCGAGATCTCGACCCGCGCCCCCACGCGCACGGCGCGCACCGCGACCAGCCCGCCGCGATCGGTGAACTTGATCGCGTTCGACAACAGGTTTCCTAGAACCTGGCAAAGTCGCGCCGAATCTCCGAGCACGCACCCGAGCGCCGCGTGGTACTCCGGATCGAGGCGCACCCCCTTGGCGCGCGCCGACGGAAGCGCCGCCTCGAGCGCGCTCTCGATCAGCGTCCCGACCGAGACCACGCGGTTCTCCATCAGCAGCTTTCCGCTGAGGCAACGCGAGATGTCGAGCAGATCCTCGATCAGCTTCGACTGCGCCATCGCGCTGACGTGGATCGCGTTGAGCGCGCGCGCCCGCATCGGTCCCTCTTTGGCGGTGCGCAGGATGTCGACCCACAGCAAAAGCGCCGCCATGGGCGTGCGTAGCTCGTGTGACAGGCTGGCCAGGAAGGTATCTCGCAGCTGATTGCCGGCCTCGAGCACGACGCGCGCTTCTTCGCTGCTCCGGCGGGCCCGTTCGGTCGTCGCATGTGAGATCGCGCCGTCGATCGCCCAGGCCGCCCGTTGCGCGAGCTCTTCGGCCAGGGCGACCTCCGCGGCGTCGGGCATGCGGCCGCTGGTCCCCAGCACCAGGGTCAGCGTGCCGATGATCCGGTCATGCGACCGCAGGGGCATCGACAGCAGGGGACGGGGATGGCCGCCGCGCATCGCCCCGAGTTGCCGCTGGTCGGCGCCGGCTTCGAGAAGCTCCCGATCCTCGACGTCGTGGATGCGGACGGTCTTGCCGGTGCGCAGCGCGACCACGATCGGATTTGTCGCGGACAGCCGGCCGACCTTGAGCGCGCCCGATGCGTGATCGGTGTCTTTTGTGTATCGGTGGAGGACCTGTAAGGCGCGCTCGATCTCGCCTCCATCCTCGCCCGGAGTGTAGATGTGCACCAGACAGAGCTCAGCAAGCGCTGGGACTGTCAGCTCGCCCACCCGCCGGAGAGTCGCCTCGAGGTCGAACGCGCAGGCGAGCAGGGTACCGGCGTCCGCCAGGATCCGCTGCGCCCTTGAAGACGACTCGACGGTCACCGGAGCGCCTACGCCCCGATGATCTGGCCCTCTCTCTCCGTCAACCAATTCACTCCCCCGATACGTAGTCAGCCCCGCCATCGCAACGCCCTCCTACGGCGTCGACATCGTGCACGATCGCCAGAATGGGTCAATCCGTTACTGACCTTAGCGCAACAGTCGCGTATCAAGGAAGTATCCGAGAATTAACCGAGAAGAACTGGCGTCACTCCTTACCTTCCGCACTCACTGCGTATTTTTCCGTGTCGTTATTGTGAATCCGATTCGACCAGGCTGTGGCGGGTGATCGGGCCCGAGAAGCTCTGCGTTCCTACGGTGACGAAGAGAATTCCTTCGGTGTGAACCAGGCTCCACTTCGCGTTGCGCTCGGTCGCGGCCTCCAGCGCGTCCAGCAGAGCCGCGTCGACCGCGCGCACGTCGATTGTTTCCGAACGATGGATCACCTGGCCGCGCGCCGCCTTCTTCAAGAGCTGCGGATCACGATGGGTGAAGACCACGACGCGAGACGAAGCCTTGCTGGCCTTGTGCAGGCGCTCGGCGCTGGGCATGCCGACGTCGATCCATAGCGTGATGCGCCCGTGTGGATCCCTGACCCAGACCGCCGGCTCGTCGGTGGTCGACAGACCCTTCGAGAAGGCGATCCCCTCTTCGTGGCACAGGCAGTACGCCAGCACGCGCGTCAAGAGGTACGCCATCGTCTCCGACGGGTGGCGCGCCACCCGCAGGTCGAGCGTCTCGTAGACCCCGCGGTCGACGTCGGACAGCTCGATCTGCAGGTGATACATCGTCGCCGAGGCCGCCATGGCTGTCACTGTATCAGCGGATCGCCAGCGCTTCGATCTCGCGTTCCAGCTCTTCCCACTCGGCCATCAGCGCATCCAGCCGCGGGCCGAGGGCTGCCTGCTCCTGCTCGAGCGCGGTGATCTCGCTGCGCGCGGCGCGCTCGTAGAAGTCGGGCGCGCACATCGTGTCGGTGATCGCCTGCTGGCGCGCCTCGGCGGCTTCGATCTCGCGCAGCACCTGATCGCGGCGCTTCGGCAGCTGGGCCATGCGGTTGCGGCGCCGCTTCTGGTCCTCCCAGCTGGCGCCCGACGCCGCGCCCGGCGCGTGCCGCGCCGGCGCCGCGCGGCGCCCACCGGCGCGGCATCGGCCGGCGGGGTGCCGCGTTCGCGGCGCGCCCGCTCGACGACCGCGTCGGCGTCGAGGTGATCGTCGCCGCAGCGCGCGAGGTACTCGGCGTAGCGTGCCGGGGAAGTCGCGCGGCCCGTCGGGCGTCAGCTCGACGATGCGCGTCGCCAGCTGCGAGACGAACCAGCGATCGTGCGAGACGAAGATCACCGTGCCCTCGTAGGCCGCGCAGCCCCTCGACCAGCGCCTGGATCGCCTCGAGATCGAGGTGGTTGGTCGGCTCGTCGAGCACCAGCACGTTGGGCTGCTCGACGATGAGCAGCGCGAAGATCAGGCGCGCCGCCTCGCCGCCCGACAGCGAGCCGATCGGCTTCTCGACGTCGTCGCCGGAGAACAGCACGCGGCCGAGCTGGCCGCGCACGAAGCGTCGGTGCTCTCGCCGGGGCAGGCGTCCCACAGATACTCGAGCGGCGTCATCTGCGCCGTCGTGCAGCACCTCGTGGTGATCCTGCGCGAAGTAGCCGATGCGCACCTCGTGTCCCCAGCGTCACGCGTGCCGGCGTCGGCGTCGACGTGGTCGATCACGATCTTGAGCAGCGTCGACTTGCCGAGGCCGTTGGGGCCGATGATCGCGACCTTCTCGCCGCGCCGCACGCGCAGCGACGACGTCGCGCAGCACGCGCTTGTCGCCGTAGGCCTTGCGAGACGCCGCCGACCTCCAGCACGTCGCGGCCGCTCGGCCGCTCGGGCGCGAAGCGAAACAGCGGCGCGCGGCGCGAGCTCTCCGCCAGCTCCTCGACCTCGATGCGCTCGATCTGCTTGAGGCGGCTCTGCGCCTGGTTGGCCTTGGTCGCCTTGGCGCCGAAGCGCTCGACGAAGGCGCGCTTGTCGCGCGATGATCCTTCTCGGCGCGCTCGATCTCGCGCCTCCTTGCGGCGCCCGGATCGCCTGCTTCTCGACGCACGAAGGCCGAGTAGTTGCCGGTGTAGGCGGTGATCGTCCCGTAGTCGACGTCGAGGATGTGGGTGGCGACGTTGTCGAGGAAGCGCTGATCGTGCGAGATGACCAGCGCGCACGCCGGCGTAGTCGGCGAGGAACTTCTCCAGC
The DNA here is from genome assembly GCA_963778795.1 of uncultured Pseudomonadota bacterium. Lineage (GTDB taxonomy): Bacteria > Myxococcota_A > Polyangia > Fen-1088 > Fen-1088 > DASRQZ01. The sequence goes on from CAVZVU010000004.1 coordinate 76,159, forward strand.
CAGCGGATGGAGAGGATGTCGAGGTGGTTGGTCGGCTCGTCGAGCAGCAGCACGTCGGGGCCGCCGACCAGCACCTGCGCCAGCAGCACGCGCAGCTTGAAGCCGCCCGACAGCGTCGACAGCGGCTGGCGGTGCACGCGCGATCGGGATGCCGAGCCCCTCGAGCACCGTCGGTGGCGCGCGCCTCCAGCGTGTAGCCGTCGTGCGCGGCGATGTCCTCGAGATCGGCGAGCGGCCGGCGTCCGTCGCCGCTCGCGCCGTCAGCGCGTGCGTCGACGATGCGCCGCGCTCGTCGCAGCGCCGCCAGACCGTGGCGTCGCCCATCATCGCCAGGTCGAGGATGATCTCGTCGTCGTCGAGGAAGCGATCCTGGCGCAGCACGCCGACGCGCGCGCCGCGCGGCCAGCGTCGACGCTGCCCTCGGACGACGGCTCTCGTCGCCGGCGAGGATCCTGAGGAAGGTGGTCTTGCCCGAGCCGTTGGCGCCGACCAGGCCGTAGCGCGAGCCGGCGTTGAGCTGCAGCGAGACGTCCTCGAACAGCGTGCGGGCGCCGTATTCCTTTCCCAGATTCGACGTGGAGATCATTGCGCGGGCGAACCCTATCCCAGAAGGCCGAGCGAGGTACACTGCCGCGGGTCATCATGTCGATGCGGACGCCGACGGCGATTCTGAGGCGTCCTCGCTGTCGTCTCTTGGCGACCCGTCGCGTCGGTGCTGGTGGTGCTGGCGCTGCTCGCCCCGGCCGGCAGCGGCGGCGCGCGCGGCCGATCCCGATCCCTGGTTTGGCAGCGACAAGGCGCTGCACTTCTCGCTCAGCGCCGGCATCGCCGCCGGTGGCTACGCGGTGGCGGCGCAGCTGACTGACGATCGGCGCTGGCGCTTGGCGAGCGGCGCCGGTCTGGCGCTGGCCGCCGGGGCGGGCAAGGAGATCCTCGACCGCTACGACGGCGGCGATTCCTCCTGGCGAGACTTCACCTGGGACGTGATCGGTACGGCGACCGGCGTCGGGATCGCCTGGCTGATCGACCGCCTGGTCAACGGCGCGGTGACGCCGGGCGCGACCGCGCGCGCCGGTCGGGGTAAAGTGTTGTGGCCATGACTGCACCCGACGACGATGTCGCCAGGCTGGTGCGCGGTGCGCTGTCGGTCCAGCGACAGCGGACGGCGCGCGTGTTGGCGAAGGTGCGCCTGCTACGGCGTCGGCGCGGGGCTGGGGCTGGGGCTGGCCATGACCTACGCGGCGGGGCAGGGGGATTGGCGGGTGCTGGTGCCGATCCTCGGGGCCTACTTCGCCTGCGCGCTCGCGCTGCACGCCGCGGTCGGCGCGACGGCGGTGGCGGCCACCTGGGCCGGGATCGGCGTTGCCATCGTCGACGTGCCGATGGTGCTGTGGGCGCAGTGGGTGTCGCTGCGGGTCTCGCCGTCGCCGGGCGGCGTGGCCGGGTTCACCCTGGGGCTGTTCGTGCTGCTGGTGCTGCTGGGCGCGCTGTCGCTCAGCATCCGCCAGGTGGCGATGGTCGCCGCGGTGGCGGCGGTCGCCGAGGTGCTGCTGCAACGGCAGGCCGGGATCCGCGGCGGCGCGTGGGTCGCCGCGGTGGTCGTGCTCGGCTGCGCGGCGGCGGCCGCCAGCCATCTCATCGGGCGGATCCGCGCGCTGGTCGGCAGCGTCGCCGACGAGCAGCGCAAGCGCGAGCGCCTCGGCCGCTACTTCTCGCCGTCGGTCGCCGACCGCTTGCAAAACCAGGGGCCGGCGGGCGGCCCCGATGCCCAGGAGGTGACGGTGCTGTTCTCCGACATCCGCGACTTCACCACGATGTCGGCGGCGCTGACGCCGCAAGAGGTCGTGCGGATGCTGAACGAATACCTGGGCCGCATGGTCGAGAAGGTGTTCCAGCACGGCGGCACCCTCGACAAGTTCATCGGCGACGGCATCATGGCGTACTTCGGCGCGCCGCTGCCCGACACCGATCACGCCAGCCACGCCGTCGAGTGCGCGCTGTCGATGCTCGACGAGCTGGCGGCGCTGAACGTCGATCGGGTGGCGCGGGGCGCCCCGGCGCTGCACATCGGCGTGGGCCTGCACACCGGCTACGCCGTCGTCGGCGACATCGGCTCGCCGGCGCGCCGCCTGGAGTACACGGCGATCGGCGACACCGTGAACGTCGCCGCGCGCATCGAAGGGCTGACCAAGGCCGCCGGCGTTCCGGTGCTGGTGTCGGCGGCGACGCGCGCGCGCGCCGGCAACAGCCACGCCTTTCACCCCTTCCAGCCGATGGGGATCAAGGGTAAGGCCGAGATGGTGTCGGTCTTCGCCCCGAGGCGCGCCGACGCCGGAGCGTCCGCCGAGCCGCCGGCGGTGGCCCCCGACGCGCCGGGGGGCTGACCGGTCGTCCGCCGTCCCGGTCGGCGCGCGCGGCGCGCGGTGCGGTCGCGGGCGGAGGTTGTCGCGGCCGCAGCGGCGGCGCTGGCGGTCGTGAGGTAACATTCGCCCCGATGTTGTCGCTTTATCGCAAGGTCGCCGTGAAGGCGGCGCGCAACGCGGTCCGGGCCTGGCCGGTGGCGCTGTCGCTGATTGTCTACGGGGTGATCCTCTATCTGGCCAGCATGCTGCTGAGACCGTTCGGCATGATCGGCGGGTTCGTGCTCGCCTTCGTCGCGGCGGCCTGCTGGTCGAGCTACCTCGAGCTCATCTCGCGCGCGGTGGACGGCTCGCCGATTCGCCTGCGCTGGGACGAGTTCAAGACCACCTTCGGCGCGCGCCTGTGGGACGTGGTCAGCGTGATGTTCGCGTTCTTCGTCATCGGCATGGTCGAGACCATGATCAGCCAGCAGGTTCCGGCGGCGAACGCCGCGGCGACGGGGGCGATCTTCGGCATCGCGACCGCGTTCTTCTTCAACGCCGTCCCCGAGCTGTTGTACCAGGGCAGCACGCGGTCATTCGCGCTGCTCATGGAATCGGCGCGCTTCATGCTGAAGCACCCGGTGGTCTGGTTGCTGCCGAATCTGCTCTTCGCGGCGCTGGCCCTCGCTGCCGGTGGCGGTCTTCGCTTCCAGCGGCCGGCCGAGGCGCTGATCGTCTTCGGCAACACCTTCTCGTCGCCGATCGGCGTGGCCGGTCTGCTGAGCAGCCTGCCGATCTGGTCGCTGCCGCTGTGTCTGTTCGCCCTGCACTACGTGATGATTTTTCGCGGCCTTCTGTTCAGGGAGCTTACGTCGGGCGGCGGTGGAAACGCGCGGCTGCGCGCCTTTCAGGCCCACATGCGTCGCTGACGTCGCCGCGTGCACGAAAAGCATGCGGCGCCGCCTGCAATCACCGGCCGCGCCGCGGATGAGGTGCTACGTTCCCCGACCATGAGCTTTCACGAGAGCATCGCTCCCGACGAAGGGGAGCGGTTCGAGAAATTTGCCGCCGAGCTCGCCGACATTCAGCGGGCGCGCGCGCAGAAGACCGGAACGATGGCGCGCGCGCTGCACCTCAAGCCCCACATCGGCGCCGTCGGCGAGCTGGTGATCGAGGCGGCCGAGGCGGCGCGCGCCGGCGTGTTCGCCACCAGCGGTCAGCGCTGGCCGCTCTACGTGCGCTTCTCGAACGGCAGCAGCGCCCACCAGGCCGACAAGGCGCCCGACGTGCGCGGCTTCGCGCTCAAGCTGGTCGGCGTCCCGGGCCAGAAGATCATCCCCGGCCTCGAGCAGGAGGTGACGCAGGACTTTCTGTTCATCGACCAGCCGGCGATCCCGTTCCGAGACCCCAACGAGTTCATGACCTTCGTTCGCTCCGCCAAGGACGGCCCGCTCAAGCTGCTGCCGCGGATGATTGCGGGGTTCGGGCTGCGGCGAACGTTCCAGGTGCTGGGGCAGACGCTGAAGGCGCCCAAGGTGACGTCGTTCGCGACCCACGCGTTCCACACCGCGGCGCCGATCTCGTTCGGCGGGCTGGCGGCCAAGCTCGCGCTGTTCCCGGTGGGGAATCCGCCGTCGCCGCCGACCAGCGGCGATGACGCGCTCAGAGCCGATCTGATCGCGCGGCTCAAGGCCGGCCCGCTGACCTGGGCGCTGCGCGCGCAGCTGTTCCAGGACGACGTCACCACCCCGATCGAGGACACCTCGGTGGTGTGGGCGGGGCCGTGGGTCGAGCTCGGCAAGGTCACGCTGCCGCGGCAGGATCCGGAGTCGGCGCGCGGCCAGGAGATCACGGCCCTGGTTCAGCAGCTGTCCTTCGATCCCTGGCACGCCATCCAGGAGCACCGCCCGCTGGGCGCGATCATGCGCGCCCGCGCCGTCACCTACAAGAGCAGCGTGCTCGCGCGCAAGGCGGCGGCCGAGCCGAAGTCGGTGCTCGCGCTTTAGCGGTCGCGACCTTAACGTATATGCTGTGGGGTCCGCATGCGGATCCTCCTCATCACGCCGCCGATGACGCAGCTCAATACGCCGTACCCAGCGACGGCGTACCTGACCGGCTGCTTGCGCGCACACGCCGGCGACGACGTCGAGGTGGCGCAGGCTGACTTCTCGCTCGAGCTGTTCCTGCGCCTCTTCTCGCGCGACGGCATGCTCGCGGTGAAGCAGCGGCTCGAACAGTCCGGCGTCGGCGTGGCCGTCCGGCGTCCGGCGCGGCGCGCGAAGGGAACCGCGCGACTGCACGCAACCTCGACTGCGACGCCCGCGACGGCGCATTTCCTGGCGCACGCCGACCGCTACGCCGCGCTGGTCGAGCCGGTTCTGCGCTTCCTGCAAGGGGCGCGATCCCAACCTCGCGCTGCGCATCGTCGGGCGGGGCTTCCTGCCCGAGGGGCCGCGCTTCGCCGCGCTCGACCAGGGCGCCGACGGCGACGACCGGCTCGGCTGGGCGTTCGGCGAGCTCGGGACGACCGACCGCGCGCGCCACCTGGCCAGCCTCTTCGTCGACGATCTCGCCGACGTCGTGCGCGAGGGGATCGACCCGCGCTTCGAGCTGTCCCGCTACGGCGAGAAGCTGGCCGAGAGCGCCGCGACGTTCGACGGGCTCGCGGCGGCGCTCGACGGCGCGCCGACGCTGGTCGACGAGATGCTCGACGCGCTGGCCGCCGAGCGGGTGCGCGCGCACGCGCCCGACGTCGTCGGGTTGACGGTGCCGTTCCCGGGCAACGTCTACGGCGCGCTGCGCATCGCCCGCGTCGTCAAGGCCGAACGGCCGGCGATCCGGATCGTGCTGGGCGGCGGCTACGTCAACACCGAGCTGCGCCAGCTGACCGATCCGCGCGTGTTCGACGCCTTCGACTACATCACGCTCGACGACGGCGAGCGGCCGCTGCTGGCGCTGATCGATCACCTGCGCGACGCCGCGCGCCCGCTGTTTCGCACCTACGTGCGCGAAGGCGAGCGCGTCGTGTTCAAGACCACGCCGGCGCTGTCCGATCTGCACCACCGCGAGACCGGCACGCCGACCTACGACGGGCTGCCGCTCGGGCGCTACGTCTCGCTGTTCGAGATGCTGAACCCGATGCACCGCCTGTGGGCCGACGGTCGCTGGAACAAGCTGACCGTGGCGCGCGGCTGCTACTGGAAGAAGTGCACCTTCTGCGACGTCACGCTCGACTACATCGCGCGCTACGAGACGGCGTCGGCCGAGGTCACCGTCGATCGGATCGAGGCGCTGGTGCGCGAGACCGGCGCAGACCGGCTTCCACTTCGTCGACGAGGCGGCGCCGCCGGCGGCGCTGCGCGCGCTGGCCGAACGGATCATCGAGCGCAAGCTGGCGATCACCTGGTGGGGCAACATCCGCTTCGAGAAGAGCTTCACGCCGGCGCTGGTCGAGCTGCTGGCGCGGTCGGGCTGCGTCGCCGTCAGCGGCGGGCTGGAGGTCGCGTCGGATCGCCTGCTGACGCTGATGAAGAAGGGGGTCACGGTGGCGCAGGTGGCGCGCGTGGCGCGCGCGTTCAGCGACGCCGGCGTGCTGGTGCACGCCTACCTCATGTACGGCTTTCCGACCGAGACCGAGCAGGAGACCGTCGATTCGCTGGAACGGGTGCGCCAGCTGTTCGCCGAGGGCTGCATCCAGTCGGCCTTCTGGCATCGCTTCGCCGCGACCGCGCACAGCCCGATCGGCCAGCGCCCGGAGCTGTTCGGCGTCCGCCTCGGGCCCGAGGCGCCGGTGACCTTCGCGCGCAACGAGGTCCCGTTCGTCGATCCGACCGGCTGCGATCACGAGCGCCTCGGCCCCGGCCTGCGCAAGGCGCTGTACAACTTCATGCACGGCGTCGGCCTCGACGAGGACGTGCGTACCTGGTTCGACGACGCCCCCGCGGCCGCCCCGCGGCCAGGCGCGCCCCGCCGCCGCCGCGCGCCAGGTGTGCCCGCGCCCAAGGTGCCGGCGAACCTGATCCGCCGCGCGCTGCGCAGCACCGCCGGGTAAGGGAGATCCGGTCCGGAGCAGCCCCCGAATGTCCCGCCAAGCCGTAGCTAACCGATCCTCACGTACCCCGCCACGTACCACCCGTGCAGCAGCGCGATCGCGCGGTCGTCGACGGCGGCACCCGCCATCGGCAGCGCCACCGCCCGCTCGCTCACCAGTTGCTTGAACAGGCGCAACATCGCGCGGCCGGGTGCGTGCGCCTCGCCGTTGAGGAAGATCCGCCCGCGCCGCACCAGCCCGCGCGTCGGTAGGGCGAGCGTCAGGCGGCGCGCCTGGCCGCCGCGGCGGCGCAGCGCGCGCGCGAAGTCCTCTGGCGCCAGCGGCCGCGCCGGCGCGGCGAAGCGCTGGCGCGGCTTCGGATGCGTCAGGAACCGTCCCAGGAAATCGCCGATCAGCCGCGGGGCTCCGGCTGAGGGTGGCCGCCGACCCGGCGCCCGCGATCACCGCCGCCACCTTCGCTACCATGTCGTCGCCGACCTCCAGCGGCTCGCGCGCGCGGGCGCAGGTCGGGGTCCTGGTAGCGCGCGTCCGGATCGACGCCCGCGCCCAGCGATGCGCCCAGGTATTCGAAGAAGCTCTGCACCAGCTCGCCGTGCGACGGCGCCAGGAACCCGATCGAGTAGGTGAAGCACGGCCCCTCGGCGATCCCCGCGTGAGCGACGCCGGGCGGCAGGTAGAGCATGTCGCCCGGCTCGAGCAGCCACTCGTCCTCGGGGACGAAGGCGCGCAGCACCCGGATCGCCGCCGCCGGGTCGACGCTGCGATCGCGCTGCGTGCTGATCTGCCAGCGCCGGCGCCCCGGCCCCTGCAGCAGGAACACGTCGTAGAGATCGTCGTGCGGTCCGACGGTGCCGCCGTCGGCGGCGTAGCTGACCATCAGGTCGTCGATGCGCGCCGCGAGGGATCATCGAGAACGCGCGCAGGATCTCCCAGCCGCCCGGCACCAGGCTCTCGACGCCGTTCACCAGCAGGGTCCAGTGGCTGCGCGGCAGCATGCCGGCGTCGAGGCCGCCGAACGGTCCGTCGTGACGCTCCCAGCGCGCGCGGCGCCGCCGCGGGTGGTGGATGATCAGGCGCGATCGCGCGTCGGCGCGCGTCGCCAGCGTCAAGAAGCGGTCGCGCCCGACGATGCCCTTGAAGCGCGGGAACGCCTGCCGCACCAGCAGCGGGCGCTTCTGCCAGTAGTCGCGCAGAAAGACGGCGGGCGGCAGTCCGCCGAGGATCGACTCCATGGCGCATCATAAGAGAAAGGCGGTCGGTCGTGCGATAGTCGCGCGGTGTCCGAGACGGCTTCGACCCCTTCTTCCACCACTCGCCGAACCGGGCTGCTGCTGTGCAACCTGGGGACGCCCGACGATCCGAGCCCATCGTCGGTGCGGCGCTACCTGCGCGAGTTTCTGTCCGACCCGCGCGTGCTCGACATCCACCCGGTCGGGCGCTGGGCGCTGCTGAACCTGGTCATCCTGCCGACGCGCCCGCGCAAGAGCGCGGCGGCGTACCAGCAGATCTGGGGCAATCTGGGACCAACGACGGCTCGCCGCTGCTGAAGCACGGGCTGGATCTGACGGCGGCGGTGCGCGACCGCCTCGGCGCCGACTGGGCGGTCGAGCTCGGCATGCGCTACCAGCGCCCGTCGATCGCGTCGGCGCTGGAGAAGCTGCGCGCGGCCGGCGCCGACTCGGTCGTCGTCTTCCCGCTCTACCCGCAGTACTCGTCGTCGTCGACCGGCTCGTCGGCCGAGGAGGTGTTCCGCGTGGTGGCGCGCGCCTGGGTGACGCCGTCGCTGTCTTTCGTCGAGCCGTTCTACGACGACCCCGGCTTCATCGACGCGTTCGCCGCGCAGGGGGCGCCGGTGATCGCCGCGCAGCGCCCCGACCACGTGCTCATGAGCTTCCACGGCCTGCCCGAGCGGCACATGCGCAAGGCCGACGCCACCGGCGCGCACTGCCTGGCGTCGGTCGGATGCTGCGATCGCATCGTGGCGGCCAACCGCCACTGCTACCGCGCGCAGTGCTTCGCCACGGCGCGCGCGCTGGCGGCGCGCCTGCAGCTGGCCGACGGCACCTGGAGCGTCAGCTTTCAGTCGCGCCTCGGCCGCACGCCCTGGATTCGGCCCTACACCGACGTCGTCTTGCCGGAGCTGGCCGCCGCCGGCAAGAAGCGCGTCGCCGTGTTCTGCCCCGCCTTCGTCGCCGACTGCCTGGAGACGCTCGAGGAGATCGGGATCCGCGCGCGGCGCGACTTCGCGGCCGCCGGCGGCGAGAGCCTGACGCTGGTGCCGTCGCTCAACGCCTCGCCGCGCTGGGTGGAGGCGGTGGCGGCGCTGGCGACGCGCCACCGAGCCTGAGGGACAAGGAGAAACGCCAGGACGCCAAAGGACGCCAAGGGTCCGGATTTTCCAGATCTCAGACCGTGGCGTCCTGGCGTCTTGGCGTTTAACCGACCTTGGGCGCCGTGGGCCGCCGGTGCAGGCGCACCTTCAGGCCCATCGGCGACATCGTGAACGCGAACTGCTCGCGCACGTCGCCGCCGGCCCCTTCGCGCTCGACCTCGAACGCGCCGTATAGCGTGGCCAGCAGCAGCTTCATCTCCAGCAGCGCCAGGCTGCGGCCGGGGCAGATGCGCGGGCCGGATCCGAACGGCATGTGCGCGGCCGGCTCGTGGGCGCCGGGCGGCGCGCCCTCGAGCCATCGCTCGGGCAGGAAGGCGCCCGGATCGTGAAAGCGCTCGGCGTCGAGCACCGGCGGTCGCAGCAAGGTCACCACCGCCTGGTGCGCCGGCACCGCCACGTCGCCGATCATCGTGTCGACGATGGTCTCGAAGATCACCAGCGGCGCGACCGGCCGCAGCCGCATCGACTCCTGCGCGACCGCGCCCGCGTACGCCAGCTGGTTGGTCGATTCGAAGCTGGCGGGCACGCCGCGTGCGCCCCCTCCGCCGGGCGAGGTGCCGCGTCGAGCTCGGCGCGCAGCGCGCGCACGGCGGCGGCGTTGTCGCACAGGTGGTGAATCGCCCAGGCCAGCGTGTAGGCGGTCGTGTCCTCGCCCGCGAGCAGCATCGTCATGAGATTTGCGAAGATGGTGTCGTCGGAGAACGGCTGTCCGGCGTCGTCGCGCGCGGTCAGCATCGCCTCGAGGAAATGGGCGGGCTGCGCCTGCCGCTCCGGCTCGGCGGCGAGGCGCGCGCGGGCCTGGTGCACCAGACCGTCGATCCAGGCGCGCAGCTCGGCGAGCGCGCGATCGAGCCGGCGATCGCGCGGCGTGCGCACCCAGCGCCACAGCGGCACCAGCGCGAACAGGCGGCGGTTGAACGCCGGAAAGACCAGCTCGAGCTTGCGCTGGATGACGTCGCCGCCCGCGTCCTCGATGGTGTTGATGTCGTGGCCGAAGGTGAGCGTCGTCGTGACGTCGACCGTGAATCGCTTGAGCTCCTCGACGACGTCGAGCGGCTCGCCGCTGTCGGCGGCGCGCTCCCAGCGCCGCTGCAGCCGCCCCGCCACCATGCACAGCGTGGGAAAGAAGCCGCGCAGGTTGCGGTGCGCCAGCGCCTCCATCGCCAGCCGTCGCTGCGGGCGCCAGGCCGCCCCCTCGGCGGAGAACAGCCCGTCGACGCCCAGCTCCTCGAAGACGCGCTGGACCTTGGTGGTGCGGCGAAAGGTTTCGGGGCGCGCGCGCATGACGTCGTGGGTGAGCTCGGGGTCGGAGATCACCAGCGCGCGATCGAGCCCCAGCCGGAACGTGTACAGCGAGCCGAACTGCGCCGCCCAGCCTTCGAGCACCGCGTGCAGCTTCTCGATGTCGATCTGCAGCGCGTTGCCCACCAGCGGCAGGCCGCGCGGTCCCGGCAGATCGTCGAGGCTGCGCTGCGCCGCGCCGGCTGCCAGTCGGACCGGGCCGGCGCCGTCGCCCAGCGCCGCCAGCGGCGCGAGGTCGACCAGGATCTCGCCGTTCTCCTCGACGGACGGGGCAGGCGACCAGGCACTGCGGCCCGCCCTGGCGCCGGCCGGTCTCGGCGTCGAAGCGCCAGCGGTGGTTCCGGCAGACCAGCGCGTCGCCGTCGAGCTCCCCCTCGCCCAGCAGCGCGCCCTGGTGCGGGCAGCGCCCCTGGTAGACGCGCGCCTTCCCGTTGCGCCGCAGCAGGATCAGGTCGACGCCGCCCACCGAGACGGCGTGCGGGCCGGCGCCCCGCAGCGCGGCCGCGCCCTGAATCTTTGACAGCGTCGCCGTTGCCGCCGTCGTCGCCGTCGCCGTCCCCTCCGTTGCTACCGCCGCCCTAGTGGTCGCCGTCGTGGTCATCGTCGTCCTCGCCTGGCGCAGAGTTTGTCCGACGCGGGCCGCCGCGCCAGCGCCATTCGGTTCAGGTCGTTCGTGGCACCGATCGCGTCGCGATCGGCGATCTCCGTCATGTCTGGCTTTCGGTGCCCCCACGCGATCGGTATCATGGGCGCGGTCCGGGCTCATCATCCGTTTTGCCGCCGCATGGACGTCATCCTGGTCACCGCCTCCAGCCTTCCTCGCCCCGACGAGGATGATCGCCCGCTGCGCGCGGCGCTGGCGGCGCTGGGCGTCGCCGCCGAGACCCGCGCCTGGGACGACCCGCACGTCGACTGGGGCGGGGCCCGGGTCTGCGTCATTCGTTCGACCTGGAACTACGTCCGCCACCACGACGCGTTCCTGGCCTGGGCCGAGCGCTGTGCCGCGGTGACGCGCCTTTGGAACCCGCTGCCGATCCTGCGCTGGAACTACCACAAGCGGTATCTGCTGGAGCTGGCGCAGGCCGGCTTGTCGGTCGTGCCGACCCGGATCGTCACGCGCGGCGACCCGCTCCGACCTGGCGCAGCTGGCCGGTGATTTCAGCGAGGTGGTGATCAAGCCGGCCGTGTCGGCCGGGTCGTTCGGTACCGTCCGGGTCGCGCGCGCCGACTTCGCGACGGTGGGCCAGGCGCACCTGGACGGTCTGCTGGGCGCGGCGCACGACGTGCTGGTGCAACCGTTCATGAGCTCGGTCGAAGGCTACGGCGAGCGCGCGCTGGTCTGGATCGACGGCGCGCTGACCCACGCCGTGCGCAAGAGCCCGCGCTTCGTCGGCGATCCGCAGTGGATCTCCGACGCCGTGCCGATCGCGCCCGACGAGGCGGTGCTGGCCGAGGCGATCCTGGCGGTGGCCGCGCGCCAACCGCTGCTGTACGCGCGCGTCGATCTGGCGCGCGACGAGCGGGGCCGCCCCTGTCTCATGGAGCTGGAGCTGATCGAGCCGTCGCTGTTTCTCGACCGATCGCCGGCGGCGCTGGCGCGCATGGCCGGCGCGATCCAGCGCCTGGTCGCCTGACGCCGCGTCTGCCGACGGGACTGCCCTGGGCTTTTGAGGCCGTCGCCTTCCCATCGCCCCCACCCGAATTACCTAATTTGGAGGCTCCCCGCTGGGAGCCGAGGAGAAGGCATGGCGATTAGCAGCGCTTCGATTCGGTGGCGAGGATGTTTCATGGCGGTCGCGGCCGCCGGCTGGATCACGGCAGCGGGCGGTTGCGGCAGCAGCAGCAGCAGCGGCGGCACCGGCGGCGCTGGTGGGCACGGCGGCGCAACCGGCGTCGGCGGGCACGGCGGCGGGGTCGGCGGCACCGACGGTGGGGCTTTCGACGCCCACGACGGCGGAGGTGACGCCTCCGACGGGGGCGCGATGTTCTCCTTCACATTCGACAGCGACCTCAACGGGTTCGATATCGATCCCAATGTGACGACCAATCCGGTCAACCTGGGCGGGGTCTCGGTCGACGGCGGCGCGCTGGTGACGCTGGCCGAAGATACATCGGTGGGGATGCCGACGCCCGGCTCGGCGCACGTCACCACGACGTTCAGCGACTACAACCAGCTGGTGGTCTTCCGCCACGTCTACACCACCCCGATCAACCTGACCGGCGCCACGCTGACCGCGCGCGTTCGGCTCGACCCCGGCGCCGACGGAGGTGTCACGACGTTCAGCGGCGTGGTGCGGATGTTCGCGCTGTCGTCGCCGAACACGTCGGCCTTCTATCTGGCCGACGGCGGGTCGATCAGCCTGTCCGACAACAGCTGGCACCTGATGACGTTCCGCCTCTCGACCGCCGAGTTCGTTGACGCGAGCTTCAATCCCGCCCAGATCGTGCAGCTGGGTGTCCACATCGCGACGCCGCCGCCGGTCGTCGTCGGAGACGCCGCCCCGCCGGCCTTCGGCGCGGAGCAGGCCATCTCGATCCACATCGATACGGTCACGTCGAACTGACCAAAGGGCCTCAGGCCTCTGACTTCGGACTTCGGGAGGAAACTCCTGCGAAGCCCGAAGCCCGAAGCCCGAGGCCCGAGGTCCCGAGGCCTTTAGTCGGCGGGGCGCGCGAGGAACAGCAGCTTGCGAAAGTCGGCGTCGGCCGTGGGTGACAGCCGGGTGCGATCGTCTTCGTCGAGGTGGCAGTCACCGCAAGTGAAGTTGAATCCTTCGGCGCGCGCGCGCTTCACGAACAGGCTCATCAGGTCGAGCGCCCGCTGCTCGCCCCCCTCGGAGCAGGCGCGCGCCACGGGAGAGTCACCGGTCAGCGCCATCCGGCAGGGGGCCGGCCCGCGATAGCGGGGCAGAACTCTCTCGCCCCCGCGCACCGGTTTGAGCGATTCGTCCAGCATCGGCAACGGCGGCGGTGGCAGGATCGCCGGCCTCGGCGCCTGCGCGGGTAGCGGCACTGGCGGAGGCGCCGCGGCGAAGATCGGCGGCGCGCTGACGCTGTTGGCCGGCGTCGTCTCATCGCCGGGCGCCGCGAGGCTGGAGCCCGAGAGGATCGGCGGCGGCGCCTCCGATCCGCCAGTCTTGCACCCGGCCAGCGCCAGCGTCAGTACCGAGATCCAGAGGCGCACGTCAGATCGCCCCCCGCGCGTGAGAGGTCGGGGGCGCGAACGCGGTCACGGGGGAGCCGGCGGCAGCGCCGGGCGCTTCGGCGGGGTGGAGACGCCGATGCATGAGCTTCGGCATGAGCTTCGGACAGACCAGCAGCTTCATGGTCGGCCGATCCATCGGCGCGATCGGTCAACCACCTGAGCTGTGGCGTTGGCGCCGGCTCTCCGCCGGCCCACGACCAGTCAGGCGGTTGCGCCGCCACACGCACACCGGGCCGGTTCAATGGCGCGGCCCCGTCGCTCGCAGCCGTGGCGAACGCGGGGCCGATCCGGTCGAGGCTGTCTATCGGGTGGCTCGACTCAGCCGCAGGTTGCGGCGCCGCCGACGCCCGTGCAGGTGAGGTTGGGGTCGCAGGTCCGACCCGCGCAGCAACGCTCACCCGAGCCGCCGCAAGAGAGGCAGCTCTGCGTGCCGGCCCCCCCGTCGACGCCCGCCATGGTGACGCAGGCAAAGCCGACGCTGCAGGTGTTGTTGGCACAGCAGGCCTGACCGGCGGCGCCGCACACACCGCAGGTCCCGGGGTTGCCACCGCCAGCGCCGAGGCAGCTGAGCCCGGAGGTGCAGGGGGTTGCGGTCGCGCAGCAGGCCTGGCCCGAGGCGCCGCAGGGGTCGCAGGTGCGCGCGCCACCGCCGGCGGGGGCGGCGCCGCAGCGGAGGCCGGCGTTGCAGACGTTGTTCGCGCAGCAGATCGCACCCGAAGCGCCACAGGCGGAGCAGGTGCCGAGCGCGCCGGCCGCCGCGCCGGTGCAGACACCGCCGGTCTGGCAGACGGCGCCGGCGCAGCACGCGCCGCCGACCGCGCCGCAGTTCATGCAAGTCCGCGCGGCGCCGCCGCCTGGATTGGCGCAACCGAGGCCGGCGTTGCAGACGGTGTTGCAGCAGGCCTGGGTCTCGGCGCCGCAGGGGGCGCAGGCCGCGGGTGCGGCCCCGCCGCCGCCGCCGCCCTGGCACGAGAGGCCCGCCTCGCAGGTCGCGACGCCGCCGCCGCCCACGCCGCCGGCCTGGCAGCACGCCGCACTGTTGGTGCCGCAGGCGGTGCACATCGTGGTGACGCCGCCGTCGCCCGCGGTCACCGTGCAGCGTGCGCCCGAGGCGGTGCAGACATTGCCGCCGCCGCCACCGCCGCAGCAGATCTGGGTCAGCGCCCCGCAGGCGACGCCCGCGGCGTTTTGACAGGAGCCGGCGGTACAGGTGCCGGCGGTGTTGTTCCCACCGCCGCAAGCGGCACCTGCGGCGACGCACGTCCCGCCGACGCAGCAGCCGCCGGCGCTGCAGGTATTGGCCGCGCAACAGGGCTGACCAGCGGTGCCGCAGACCGGGCCCGCCGCACCGCCGACGCCGCCACCGGTGGTGGTCCCCCCGCTGCCGGTCGGTGTGCTGGAGCCGCCGCCTCCCGTGTTGATCACCGAGGTGCTGCTGCCGCAGGCGGCGAGCACGAACGACAGCGACGACACGATCAGCAGCGCCGGTAGGGCGCCGATGCCGAGGCCTCTCGAAGAGCGGGGACGAAGGGCTAGGGTGAGGTAAGTCATCGAGGATCTCCGTGAGAAGTTTGCTGCCACCCGGGATCCGCGCCGCGTCGGGCGGCCGGTCCCAGGCGATTCGTGAGTAGGTTCCCGGGACGTTCCGTCGTCAAAAAATTCTCGGCCATCCCTTTACCATGGCGGCTGCGCGGGGTGCAGCTGCCCCCATGTCGTGACTCTCCGCACGTGCGTCCCGTCGCGCGCCCAGGCCGCCGGGTTGCGCGTCTCATTCTATAGTCGCCGGGTGTCCGACCACGCCGAGGTGCCGCTTCCACCCGAGTCGCCCCAGGAGTTGCTCGCCTGGGCCGACGCGTTTCGGGTCGGCGCCCGGCTCGACGATCTGGTCATCGGAAACGACGGCCCCGCGGGGACGTTCTTGCCCGCGCGCCACGGCGAGGTCCTGACCTATCGCGCGCTGCTGGTCGAGCACGATCCGTCGGATCCGATGCGGCGGCGCCATCCGGGCGCTGAAGATGCGGCCCGTTCGCTGCTGCATCGCCTCGCGACGCTGGCGGCGCAAGCGCGCGCGACCCGCGTCTTCATCGAAGAGCACGGGCGCGAGCCCAGCGACGATGCGCTCGGCGCCTTTCTGGAACGGCTGCGCTCCGAGCTGGCGACCCGGCGCGCCGCGGGCGGCGGGCGGCCACCGGGCACCTACGAGCCGGCCGGCGTCCGGATCGTGCGCGACCCGGTGCCGGCGCTGCGCTACCACGAGCGAACGCTGGTCGGGTCGGGCGGCCCGCTGGCCGCCGACCCCGACGACGTTGGTCTGTTCCTGTTGGGGTGGAGCGACGGAGCGCTGCGCTGGGCGCGCTGGCGTGGCGACCGAGCGGTGCCGGGCGACGCGCCGGCCGAACGCACGCTCGCCGCGCTCGAGGCCATGATCGACCTGATCCTCGATCCGCGCGCCGGCGTCGAGCAGGAGGCGCTGATCGATCTGCTGCGGCTGCCGGCCTGGCAGTTCGCGCTGGGCGCGCTCGACGACGGGCTGTCGCGCATCGAAGAGCCGGGCGGCGCTCGCGTCGGCGCGCGCGGCGGGGCGGGCGCGCCGGCGCGCGCCGACGCGCGGATCGCGTTTCGGGTCACGGCGTCGCGCGATGGGGCGCTCGGCATCGATCCGGTCGTGCAGAAGCGCGCGCGCAACGGCGGCGGGTTCTCTCCGGGGACGCGCATCGCCTGGTACGAGCTGCCCGATCACCCCGCGCTCTCGCTCGCGGATCAGCGCGCCTTCCGCGCCTATGACGATCGATTCGCGCGCCGCTCGTCGGCGTGGGGCGGGCCGCTCACGGCGGCGCAGGTGTTCGGCGTGCTGCGCGCGCTCATCGATCACCCGGCGGTCTTCTTCGACGGCGCCGGCGGCGGCACCCGCGGCGGCGGCGACCGCGGCGGCGGCGGCGACCGCGGCGGCGGAGGCGACCGCGGCGGCGGAGGGAAAGATCGGCTCGACATCCAGCAGGGGCGCCTGCGCCTGCGCTTCACCAGCGCGCGCGACGCCAGCCTGACGCCGCAGTTCGAGCTCGCCGGCGTGACCTTGCTGCCGTCGGAGGTGGCGGCGGGGTTGCGCGACGACCGCCACATCATCCTGCTGCACCGGCCCCAAGGCGACGACGGCGCCGACGACGAGCGCGCCCGGCCGCGCGTGCTGCTGGCCGAGGTGGGCGCGCAGGGGGCCGTGCTGGTGCGCGCGCTCGCGCTGGCGCCGGTGTCGTTTCCGCCCGAGGCCCACGATGCGCTGGCGGTCCGCCTCGAGCCCTTGCAAGAGACCGTCGACGTCGAGCTTCCGTCGCACTGGACGCGCACCATCGGTCCTGCCGACGCGCGGCTGATCGCGCGCCTCGAGCTGCTGTCGTCGGGGGCGCTCGATCTGCGTCTCGGCGTGCGCCCCGCGAAGCTCGGTCCGGTGTTCCTGCCCGGCGAGGGGCCGGCGCTGCTGCTTGAAGGGCAGGGGCGCGACCGCCACGGCGTCCGGCGCGATCGCGCCGGCGAGCGACAGGCCGGCCACGCGCTCGCCGAGCGGCTCGGTCTTCCGGGGGGCGCGGGGGCGGGGGACGCGGGGGCGGGGGACGCCGGGAACGACGGCGCGGGGGCGGGGGACGCGGAGAGCGGCGGCGCCGAGACCGCGCCCTGGTGCTGGCGCGTCGGCGGCGGCGACCCGGCGCTGCACCTGATCGCGACGTTGAAGGAGCTGGCGGGCGCTGCCGACGCAGCGGTGCTGGTCGAGTGGGCCGACGACGCGCGACTCGACGACTTCGGCTCGGTCGGCCGGCGCGACGTGCGCATGAAGGTGGCCGATCGCCACGACTGGTTCGCGGTCGACGGGGGCGCGAAGCTCCGGGGCGGCGCGGGTCGCGGTCAGATCGTGCCGCTGTCCGATCTGCTGGCGGCGATCCGCGAGGGGCGCCGCTACGTTCCGGTCGGCGCGCGCGGCTTCGTGCGCATCGAGCAGAGCCTGCGCGAGGCGCTGGCGCGCGCCGA
Organism: uncultured Pseudomonadota bacterium; assembly: GCA_963778795.1. GTDB lineage: Bacteria > Myxococcota_A > Polyangia > Fen-1088 > Fen-1088 > DASRQZ01. Next base: position 93,468 of record CAVZVU010000004.1, read on the forward strand.
GGCGGCGACCTTCGAATCGCGTGCGCGGAGCCTGGCTCCGCCAGGCGGAGACCTTCGCGGGAGGGTTTGGGAACCCTCTGAGGGTTCCCATTTTGATGCCCACGGCGGCGAGGCGCGCGCCGGCGTCGCGACCCTGCGCATCTCGGGCTACCTCACCGATCCGCTGGTCGGTCTGGTCGAGGAGGAGTCGCAGATCGAGGCCTCGGCGGCCTTCGTGGCGCTGCGGCGGCGGATCGCCGAGGGGGCGGAGGTCGTCCCGCGCCTCGCCGCCTCGATGCAGGCGGCGCTGCGCCCCTATCAGCGCGCCGGCGTCGCCTGGATGGCGCGGCTGGCGCACTGGGGGGCGGGGGCGATCCTGGCCGACGAGATGGGGCTGGGAAAGACGATCCAGACGCTGGCGATGCTGGTCGACCGCGCGTCGCTCGGGCCGGCGCTGGTGGTGGCGCCGACGTCGGTGGTCGGCAACTGGGTCGACGAGGCGGCGCGCTTCGCGCCCGAGCTGACGGTGCGTCTGTATCGCGGCCCCGAGCGCGCGGCCTGCCTGCGCGGCCTGGGGCCCGCCGATCTGCTGATCACCAGCTACGCCGTCGCCACGCTGGACGCCGAGCAGCTGACGCCGATCCCGCTCGCGTCACTGGTGCTCGACGAGGCGCAGGCGGTGAAGAACGCCACCACCGAGCGCTCGCGCGCGCTGCGGGCGTTGCGCGCGTCGTGGCGGGTCGGGCTGACCGGCACGCCGGTCGAGAACCACCTCGGCGAGATCTGGAGCCTCATGCGGGTGGTCTGCCCCGGGCTGCTCGGCAGCTGGGAGCAGTTCCGCGGGCGCTTCGCCGTGCCGATCGAAAAATTTGGCGACGACGGCCGGCGGCGCGCGCTGGCGGCGCTGCTGCGCCCGTTCATCCTGCGCCGCACCAAGGCCGACGTCGCGCCCGAGCTGCCGCCGCGCACCGAGATCGTGCGCACCGTGCGCCTGTCGGACGAGGAGCAGGCGCTGTACGAAGAGCTGCGCCGGTCGATGCTCGAGGAGATCGCGCAGTCGAAGAAGGTCGCCGAGCGCGACGGGCAGGACCTGCGCTTCGTGCTGCTGGCGGCGCTGACCCGCCTGCGCCAGCTCTGTTGCCACCCGCGCCTGGTCTACCCGCGCACCCAGGCCGGCTCGTCGAAGGCGGCCCATCTGCTGCAGATGCTGACCGAGCTGCGCGAGGACAGCCACAAGGTGCTGGTCTTCAGCCAGTTCCGCAGCTTCCTCGAGCTGCTGGCGCCGCGCTTGCGGCAACATGGATTTCGCGTGCTGGTCCTCGACGGCACCACCCCCGCCGAGACGCGCGAGGAGCGCATCGCCGCCTTCCAGGCGGGGCAGGCCGACGTCTTCTTGATCTCGCTCAAGGCGGGCGGCTTCGGCCTCAACCTCACCGCCGCCGACACGGTGATTCACCTCGATCCCTGGTGGAACCCGGCGGTCGAGGATCAGGCGACGGCGCGCGCACACCGCATCGGCCAGCAGCGGCCGGTGACCGCCGTGCGCCTGGTCGCCAGCGGCACGATCGAGGAGGCGGTGCTGGGGCTTCACGCCAGCAAGCGGGCGCTCGCCGCCGGCCTGCTCGAGGGGGCCGACCTGGCGGCGTCGCTCGACACCGACGAGCTGCTGGCGCTCATCCGATCGGGAGCGACGCCGACGCCTGCGGCGGACCGCGCTCGGCGATGATCTTCTCGATCGCACGGATGTCGACCGGCTTGACCAGGTGCGCGTCGAATCCAGCCTCGGTCGCCAGGAGCTGATCTTTCTTCTGGCCGTAGCCGGTCAGCGCGACCAGCACGGTGTCGGCGAAGCGCCGGTCGCCCCGGATTCGGCGCGCCAGCTCGTAGCCATCCATGACCGGCAGCCCGATATCCAGGAAGACCACGTCGGGGATGAACCGCTGCAGCAGGCCGAGCGCCGCCGCGCCGTCGCGTGCCGTCTCGACCGAGTGGCCGAGCTCGAGCAGCGCCTCGGCCAGCGAGTCGACGGCGTCTTCGTTGTCGTCGACGACCAGCACCCGCCGGGCGTGCGCGGTCGACACGCCCAGGTGGGGCGTCATCCGGCGGCGGGTCGCCGGGCTCACGGCGTCGCGCGGGCGCTCGTCGCGGGCGCGCGGCAGCCGCAGCAGGATCTCGGCGCCGCGGCCCGGGCCGGCGCTGCGCGCCTCCACGGTTCCCCCATGCAGCAGCACCAGCGAGCGCACGATGGTCAGGCCCAGCCCCAGGCCCCCGCGCGATCGGTCGATCGCCTGTCGCTCCTGCACGAAGTGATCGAAGATGCTCGGCAGCACCTCGGGGCGGATACCGATGCCGGTGTCGCGCACGCTGACCGCGATGGCGTCCCCTTCGCGCTGCGCGTTCACCTGGATGTCGCCGCCGGGCGGGGTGTACTTGGCTGCGTTGGTCAAGAGATTGGCGAACACCTGCGCCAGCCGCGCCGGGTCGGCGTCGACGGCCAGTCCCGGCGCGACGTTGACCGACAGGTGGTGCTCGCGCTGCTCGATGAGCGGGCTGCTGGTCTCCAGCGCCCGTGCCAGCACGTCGCCGAGCTCGATGCGCACCCGGTCGAGCGTGATCTTGCCGCGCGCGATGCGCGAGACCTCGAGGAGATCGTCGACCAGCCGGACCAGGTGCTTGACCTGGCGATCGATGATCGTGCGCTCCTTGTGGAAGGTGTCGCCCCCGCGCAGCTGCATCAGCTGCAGCGCCGTGTTGATCGGCGCCAGCGGATTGCGCAGCTCGTGGCCGAGCATGGCCAGGAATTCATCCTTCGCGCGGCTCGCCGCCTCGGCCTCGAAGGTCTTGCTCGCGAGCGCCCTCCGCGCGAGCACGCCGTCGGTGACGTCATGGCCGACGCTGATCACGCCGTAGATGACGCCGCTGTCGTCGCGCAGCGGGCATCGCAGCGTGGTGATGTAACGTTCGTCGACCGTGCCGTCGCGGCGCGTGACGGCGACCTTCTCTTCGATCGCGGTGTCCGGTTCGCCGGTGCAAAGCACGCGCGTCAGATGCTCGGGGACCGACGTCTGGCCGAGCTCGGGCATGGCTTGCAACAGGGGCTTGCCGACGATGTCGCGCCCGCCGACCTGGCGCCGGGTCAGGTCGTTGGCGTAGGCAACCGTCAGGTCGGCCCCTTCGAAGACGGTGATCGCCACCGGCGCCTGCGCCAGAAACGAGTAGAAACCCTGGCGCTGGCTGTCGAGCACGGCGCGCGCGTCGGAGGGCGCAGGCGCCCCGGCGTGCAGTGGCGCGCGCTCGTCAGCCTCGGCGCCGGCGATGGCCGCCGCGATCTGCCGCGCGCACAGCTCGACAAACCCGCGGTAGCTCTCGTCGAAGGGCCGGTGGGGGTTGAGACCGGCGACCAGGACCGCGGCGCGCCCGCGCGCGGTCGCCGGGGTGAGGTTGATGATGACGATGCGGCTCGGCGGCCGGTGCCACGCGCCGGTGGGGAGCGGTTCGGACAATCCACTCGGCGCCGCGACGACGATCGGCTCGCGGCTGTGCAGCGCCTGCGACACCGGCCAGATCGGCGGCGAGACGTCGGCTTTGCGGTGGTTGTCGTCGTGGCGGTTGTTGTCACCGTGGCCATCGCCGCCCGGCGCCTCGAGCGCCAGCGTGCGCGGCGCCGCGGGGTGCCCGTCGGAGATCCCGGCGCTCGACACCAGGCAAGCGCTCCGGCGATCGGCGTCGGTCAGGTAGAGCAGGGCGAAGGGGAGGTCACGCGGGTTGGTGGCCAGGCTCTCGGCGGCGCGGGCACAGGCGGCCTCGACGGTGTGCGCGCCAACGGTGCACGCCGCCAGGTCGCGCAACAGCCAGACCTGGCGCTCGCCAATGATCTTCTGGGTCTCCTCGACGCTCGTGCACAGTACGCCGCCAGCGCCGCCGTCGTCGCCGGGAACGGGGCTCCACGACGAGGTGAGGTAGGCCTCCTCCTCCTCCTCTTCGTGGCCGTTGCGCGCGCTCATCAGCAGCCGTACCGGTTCATGGGTCTCCTCGTTTCGCCGGATCGCTGCCTCGGCGATCCGGCCGACGCGATCCCACTCGTCGCGCCACATCACGCCCGCCGGCTGGCCCAGCGCCTGCGGGTGCGTGCCGCCGGCGAAGGCTTTGTAGGCGTCGTTGTAGATATTGATGAGGTCAGCACCCCACCAGACAAACATCGGCTGCGGAGAGGTGAGCATGATTCGCACGCAGGTCCGCAGGCTGCGCGGCCAGATGTCGACGGCGCCGAGCGGCGTGCACGACCAGTCGATCGACCGCATGCGCTCACCCATCTCTCCTCCGCCGACAAGAACGGCGGAGGCCGAGAGGTTGGGTTCGAGGGCACCTTGAGTGCGCATGAGCGACGCTGAAAGTAAGACCGTCGACACTCGTAGACCAGGGTCCCGACAGGCGAATTCCGCGTGACGAATTGCTGACGCGTGCCGATTGCTGACGCGTGCCGATTGCTACAGGGAGCGCGCGATCGCTGCGGCAGAGCTTGCGGTGCGAAGGCGAAGGCGCGCGCGTGAGCGCCCGCCGTCAGCGCGGGACGGCGCTGGTTCCGTCAGCACCAGGCGCGAGAAACGCCAGCGCCGCCTCGACGAATTCCGTGCGTTCACGCCCCGCGAAGATCGGGCCGTGTCCGCCGCCCGGGACCACGCGCATGGCGGCGCGCGGGATCGCGCGGTACATCTCCACGCCCATCTCTAGGGGGTAAAGCGGATCGCGATCGCCGTAGACGATCCGGATCTTCGGAATCCGGATCCTCAAGAGTCCGGACCGTGGCGTCCTGGCGTCTTGGCGTTTAACCGACCCGGATTGCGCTCAGAGGGTCGCGGCGCTGGTCAGGCAGACCAGCGTGCTGGCCGGGCGAACCTCGAGCGAGCGGGCGTAGAAGGCGCCGGTGATAAGTGAGCCCGGCGCCGGTGCCGAAGAAGACGCTGGCGTTGGGGGCGACCAGCGTGCCGTTGAAGACGGCGTCGAACGTCAGCGTCGCCCCGGCGTAGCCCAGAAAGATCGGCTGGACCGCGGTTCCGGTCGCGGCCAGGAACGCGCTTCGGACCGCGAGCGACGTGCGCACGAAGACCCGCGTGGTCGGCGTCGCCCGCACGGTCGCGGCTGCGTTGAGGGTCAGGTTTTGAAAGAAGAAGTCGCCGGTGCCCAGCACCAGGGTGCCGCCGGAGTTGACGGTCACCGTGGGGAACGAGCCCGCCGCCAGGTTTCGGCGCGCGCCCGCGTTCACGGTGATGTTGGCGCCGACCGGCGCCGGAAAGGCCGGCAGTGTCGGGATCGGCGGCAGCGCGACCTGGGCGAACGCCGCGCGCGCGCCGGCGACGCTGGCGACCGGCGAGATGTCCAGCGCGCCCGCCGAGATGACCCCGCCGCTGACCACCGCGCGATCGCTGACCTGCACCGGGCCCACGCTGAGGATCCCGCCCGAGCGCGCATCGTTGCCGACGCGGGTCGGGCCGGTCCCGCCGTTGAAGATGCCGGCGCCGGCGCCCGAGGGGAGGCGGACCACGGCGCGATCGTCGACGAGGAAGCTGTTCGTCGCCTGCATCGTGGCCTGGATGACGATGGTCTGGGTCGTGATCGAGATGTTGCCGGCGCCGTCGGTGGCGATCCAGCGGATCACGTGGGTCCCGGGGCCCAGCTGGGCCAGGCCGCCGGGCGTCACCAGCGTCGGGTTGGTCAGCGCCAGCCCGTTGCTGACGATGACCTGGCCGGTGACCGTCGGCGTGCCGCAGTTGTCGGCCGCGGTGGCGACGCCGACGTTGATCGGATCGTTGCTGCAGATCGTGGCCACCACCTTGGGCGGCGGCGTGATCGTCGGCCGGGTCTGATCGACGACCGTGATGTTGGCGGTGCACGGCGTGCTGAAGGTCCCGTCGGATACCGTCAATCTCACCGCCGTGGTTCCCAGCGGGAACGGCCCGGTCTGGTCGAGCGACAGCGTGATCGGCAGGCCGTTCGGATCGAAGCTGCCGTTGTCGACCTGCGCCGCGGTGAGCGCGGGCGCGGTGCAGTTGGTCGCGCTGGCGGTGAGGGTGACGTCGCGGCACAGGGCGTGGGGCGCGCTGACCAGCGTGGCGCGGCCGGCATCGCAGACCGAATTCCGCACGACGTCGATCTGTCCCGCGCTGAGGTTGAAGCCGCCGAAGTAGCTCATGAGGTTCTGGCGGTCGGGCGTGTAGACCACGCCGTTGACCAGCACCGTCGCCACCAGCGCGGGATCGAGGCCGTTGGTGTTCCAGAAGAGCGGCCCCGGATCCTCGGGCGTATCGGCGAGCAGATCGCCGTCGAGCGCCCCCGGCCCGCGCGCGATCTGAAGATTCGTGACCGCCTGGTCCATCTCGGCAGGCGTGCACGCCGTGCCGTCGGACCTCGGGCATCCCTCGGCGGGGAAGACCGCGGGGTAGAAGTTCCCCCAGGTGATGTGCGTGTGATACAGGCCGAGGAAGTGGCCGAGCTCGTGCGAGAAGTTCTGCGCGTTGGCGCGCGCCATCGCCTGCTGCCCGTTGTGCGCCACGAAGTTCGGCTGCACGCCGGCGAAGGCGGTGGGGAAGGGGGCGTCGATCGGAACCGCCTGGCCGGTGTTCGGCGGATAGGCGAAGTTGCTGGCGGCGTTCTTGCGCAGGAAGACCACGACCTTGCCGGGAAAGCCGGTGGCGATGGCGTTCGCCGCGTCCCAGTTGCCGGCGGCGTTGTTGGATTGAAGGTTGTTGTTGAGATCCGGGTTCACGAGCTCGGTGAAGTCGAGCTGCGGATCAAAGACGAAGTGCACGCGCGCCGGCGCGAAGGCGAGATTCGCCAGGATCACGAACCCGGCGATGTCGTCGGCGGTCGTGCAGGGGGTGGCGGCGGTGCAATTGGAGCGCGCGGCGTCGTCGAGCAGCAGCACCGCTTGCAGGCGGACATCATTGCTGGCGCGCGAGAGGCAGGCCGGCGCGCCGAGGGCCGCCTGGATCTCGACGGCCTCTTCGGCCCGCCCCGGCGCCTCGCCCGCGCCGCAGCCCGATAGCGCGATCAGGCCGGCCGCCGACAGCGCGAGCGCGGCGCGCAACCCGGCGCGGCCGTTGATCCCACCTCCTCGTCCGGCAAGTCCTCTCGGGTGTTCGATGCGAGTCATCTTCAGATCCCCCTGTGAAAGACCTCGACGGAGAAGCCGCTGGATAGTCGGCCCGGTACGGACTCTTCTTCAAGAACAAACTGGTTACGGTTGGGAAAAAGTCTCCGTCGGGACCGCGCTGGTCTTCCCCGTCCCCGTCCCCGTCCGCTTCCCCGTCCTCGTCCTCGTCCTCGCTGCCCCGCGCCCGTCGGTGACGTAGAATCGCCGTACATGCCGCCCACGATCCTCCGTCTTTATTCGGACTTCGTCTGCCCCTTCTGCTTCATCGCTGAGCACAGCACGTTGCCGCGCCTGCGCGAGGACTTCGACATCACCGTCGAGTGGTGCGGCTTCGAGCTGCACCCCGGGACGCCGCGCGGGGGCATGCCGCTGTCGGCGCTCTTCCCGGCGGCGCGCCTGCCGTCGTTGCGCGCGCACATGCAGCAGTTCGCGGCCGGCTTCGGCGTGACCGAAATGAACCATCCCGACCACATCCCCAACACCCGCCGCGTGCTCGCGATGGCCGAGCTGGCGCGGGATCGCGGCCGCCTCGATCCGTTCCGGGAGGCGGCGATGATCGGTTACTGGCGCGAGGGGCTCGACCTCGAGAGCGATCGCGACCTGCGCGCGATTGCCGAGCGGGCCGGGCTTGCCGCCGCCGACGCGCTGGCCGCGGCCGACGACCCGAAGTTCCTCGCCCGCGTCGACGGGCGACAGTCCGACGCGCGCCGCAACGGCGTCACCGGTATTCCGACGTTCTTCATCGGTGACGAAGCGGTCGTCGGCTGCCACCCCTACGATGTGCTGGCCGCGGCCGCCCGCCGCGCGGGGGCGCGTCCCCGCCTGCACTCGGTCGCGCGCGACGCCGCCGACCAGCCTCGATGAGCGACGCGGACGCATCGGGCGCGCCGGTGTCGCCGGTCGGCCCCGCGCAAACGGTCAAGGATCCGATCTGCGACATGGACGTTGACCCCGCGCGCGCGGCGGGGACCTTCGTGCACGCCGGCCGCAGCTATTACTTTTGCAGCACCTGGTGCCTGGATCGATTCAAGGCCGACCCCGGCGCGTTCGTGGCGGCGGCGCCGCCGCGACCGGTGGTGCCGCCGGCGCCCCCCGGCGCGCAGTGGACCTGCCCGATGCACCCCGAGGTCGTGCGCGACGCCCCCGGGAGCTGCCCGCTGTGCGGGATGGCGCTGGAGCCGCGGGTGGCGTCGGCGGTCGAGGAGAAGAACCCCGAGCTGGTCGACATGGGGCGCCGGCTGCGCGTCTCGGCGGCGATCACCGTGCCGCTGCTGATCGTCGCCATGACCGGGCTGGTGCCGGAGCGGGCGCGCGCGCTCGTCGAGCTGCTGCTGGCGACGCCGGTCGTGCTCTGGGGCGGATGGCCGTTCCTGGTGCGCGCGGTGGAGTCGATCCGCCGGCGCAGCCTCAACATGTTCACGTTGATCGGCCTCGGCGTCGCGGTCGCCTACCTCTTCAGCCTGGTGGCGACGCTGGCGCCCCGCGCCTTCCCCGCCGCCTTTCGCGAGGCGCATGGCTCGGGGCGGGCGCCGTCGGCGTCTACTTCGAGGCGGCGGCGGCGATCGTCACGCTGGTGCTGCTCGGTCAGGTGCTGGAGCTGAAGGCGCGCGGCCGCACCGGCGCGGCGATCCGCGCGTTGCTGGGGCTGGCGCCCAAGACCGCGCGCCGCTTGCGCGACGCCGGACGGCACCGGCACCGGCGTCGTCGAGGAGGACGTGCCGCTCGAGAGCGTGCAACCGGGCGACCGGCTGCGCGTGCGTCCCGGCGAGAAGATCCCGGTCGACGGCGTGGTGATCGAGGGGGCGAGCGCCGTCGACGAGTCGATGCTGACCGGCGAGGCGCTGCCGGTCGCCAAGGGCGCGGGGGCGAAGGTGATCGGCGCGACCGTCAACGGCACCGGCACGCTGGTGATGCGCGCCGAACGCGTCGGGGCGGAGACGGTGCTGGCGCAGATCGTCGCGCATGGTGGGGGAGGCGCAACGCAGCCGCGCGCCCATCCAGCGGCTGGCCGATCGGCGTGTCGGGCCGCGTTCGTCCCCGTGGTGATCGCGGCCGCCGCGCTCACCTTCGCCGTCTGGGCGATCGTGGGACCGGCGCCCCGCCTGGCGCACGCGCTGGTCAACGCGGTCGCCGTGCTGATCATCGCCTGTCCGTGCGCGCTGGGGCTGGCGACGCCGATGTCGATCATGGTGGCGATGGGGAAGGGGGCCGCGGCCGGCGTGCTGTTCAAGAACGCCGAGGCGCTGGAGCTGTTGCAGCGGGTCGACACGCTGGTCGTCGACAAGACCGGCACGCTGACCGAGGGTAAGCCCCGCCTGATGTCCGTGGTCGCCAGCGAGGGTGCCGGCCCCGGGGGCGCTGCCGGCGACGACGAGGTCTTGCGCCTGGCTGCCGCGCTCGAACGCGCGAGCGAGCATCCGCTGGCGGCGGCGATCGTCGCCGGCGCCGAGGCGCGAGGTCTGTCGATCCCGGCCGTGCAGGACTTCCGCTCGATCACGGGGCGCGGCGTCGTCGGTCTGGTCGAGGGGCGGGCGGTCGCCGCGGGGAATGCGCGATTGATGGCCGAGCTCGGCGCCGACGGGGGCGGCGGCTGGTTTGCGCGCGCGGAGGCGCTCGGCAACGGCGGGCAGACCGTCATCCTGGTCGCCCGCGATCGCCGGGTGGTCGGGTTGGTGACCCTGGCCGATCCGATCAAGCCGTCGGCCGGCGAGGCGCTCGACCGGCTGCGCCGCGAGGGCGTCGCCATCGTCATGATCACCGGCGACACCCGCGCTACCGCCGAGGCGGTCGGCCGCGCGCTCGGCATCAACGAGATCGTCGCCGGAGGTGTTGCCGGCGGAGAAGGCCGACGCGGTGAGGCAGCTTGCAGGCGCGCGGCCGCCTGGTCGCCATGGCGGGCGACGGCATCAACGACGCGCCGGCCCTCGCCCAGGCCCAGGTCGGCGTCGCCATGGGGACCGGCACCGACGTCGCCATCGCCAGCGCCGGCGTCACCCTGCTGGGCGGCGATCTGCGCGGCCTGGCGCGCGCGCGGGCGCTCAGTCGCGCGACGATGGCCAACGTCAAGCAGAACCTGTTCTTGGCCTTCTTCTACAACGCCGTCGCCATCCCGATCGCGGCCGGTGTGCTCTATCCGGCGCTGGGTTGGTTGTTGTCGCCGATGATCGCGGCGGCGGCGATGTCGCTGAGCTCCGTATCGGTGATCGCGAACGCGTTACGTCTCCGAAATACGCGCATCTAGAAGCCCGCAACGTGATCCAAGCAGGCCCCTTCCCGCGCCGGCCGAGGCCTCGGCGTGCTATGGCCGACGTAGGTGCTACGGAAACTTCCCGCCGGGGGCGTTCAAGGATGTTGCTCGCTGGCGCCCCTGGTCCTCCGAACTAGTTTGGGCAACATCCGTTGCTGCCGATCAGGCACCGCTCATTGGGTGGTGCGCGGCCGTCGGGTTGGTTGGGTGGTCAGTCGATTGGGGGGAATGTATGAACCGGAGCAAGCCAGTGCGGTGGGTGTGGGGGGCGGCGGCGATGTTGACTTGGCTGGCGGGGTGCGGAAACTCCGAGCCTCCGGTGCCGAATAACATGCCGAGGGCGCCGGTCCAGCCGGAGCCGACTCATTCCGGGCCCCTGCCCGAGATGCAGGTCGAGGTCGACGACTCGCCGCTGGTGTTCGCGGCGCCTCCCGTCGGGTTCGTCGTCGACGCCCGCGTGCTGGTGATCACTGCAGACGGCACCGAAACGGAGCTGGCGGCGATCCGCCAGACGCTGGGATACCTGGGCACGCCGTTCGACGAGCTCATCGCCAGCCAGGCGCCGCCGCTGACGGCGGCGCAGCTCGCGACCGGTACCCACGGCAAGTACAACGCCATCATCCTCACGCGGGGCAACCTGCCGCTGCCGAATGGAACCAGCGCGTTCACCAGCGCCGAGTTCCAGACGCTCGCGACCTACGAGGCGACGTTCCAGGTGCGACGCGCGTCGCTCTACACGTCGCCGGACGCCGGCTATGGATATTCCGGGTCCATCTCGGTCGATACGGTCACGACGCCGCTTGTGACCCAGTGTACGGCGGCGGGTCAGGCGGTCTTCCCGTACGTCAACTGTGCGAACGGCGTGACCATCAGCGGCGCGTTCACCTACCCGGCGACGCCGCTGGACGCCGCTACGGTCCCGCTTCTGGTCGACTCGAGCGGGCGGGTGCTGGCCGCGACACGCTCCTATGGCGATGGCCGTGAGGCGCTGTCGCTCACGTTCGCCCAGTCGGCCAGCCTGTTTCACACGTTGCAGCTCTTCCATGGCGTGGTCAGCTGGGTCACGCGCGGCGTGTTCCTGGGCGAGCGGCACGGGTATATCGGAGTCCAGGTCGACGACTTCCTGTTCGCCGACGCTCTTTACACCGTCGGCACGTTCCGGATGGGCGCCAGCGATCTTCAGGCGACCTTCGATTACCAGAGCGCCAAGCGCGCGCAGCCGACGACCGCTGGGGTGCGGTTCAACTTCGCGTTCAACGGACAGGGGACGGTCCAGTTCGCGCCCGACGCGCTGGTGGCGAAGGCGCAACAGCTGGGGACCTCGGCCTTCAATTACATCAACCACACCTACGATCACGCGACGCTCGACACGCTCACCTATGACCAGGTGCTGTCCGAGCTCACCCGGAACGTGCCGGTGTCCGATCAATTCGGGCTCAAGCCGTTCTCGAACCTGAACGTGGTCACCCCCAGCGTCAGCGGGCTCTTCTCGGCCAACGCCGATGCGGGCGATGTTCGATTTCGGCGTGCGCTACGTCGTGACCGATACGTCGCAGCCCGGCCAGAACAACCCGTCGCCGAACGCGGGGATCTACAACGCCTTGCAGCCGCAGATCCTGATGATCCCGCGGCGCCCGACCAACCTGTACTACAACGTCTCGACGCCGGACCAGTGGGTAGCGGAGTACAACGCCATCTACCGATCGTTCTGGGGACGCGATCTCACCTACGACGAGATCCTGGCCCACGAGAGCGACGTGCTGGCGCAATACTTGTTGAAGGGTGAGAACGACCCCTGGATGTTCCACCAGGCCGACCTGCGGATTTACGGCTCGGGACGCAGCATCCTGGGCGATTTGCTGGATCAGGCGTTCGCGAAGTACAGCGGGCGCGTGACCGTGCCGCTGGTGGGGCCGACCATGGACCAGCTTGGCAGCCGCATCGCGGATCGCATGCGCTACAACGCGTCCGGCGTTTCCGCGACCGTCGACCCCAACGCCAACAACATAACGGTGCGTGTCACCAACGCGGCGACCGTCCCGGTGACGGGCGCGTGCGGCGCGAACAACGAGTTCTACGCCGGCCAGCCGATCTCGTCCGTGTCCCTGCCGGCTGGGGGATCGACCACCCTGGCGCTCTCGAACGGACCCTGCACCGGCGCGGGTGGCGCGGGTGGAACCGGTGGCGCGGGTGGAGCCGGCGGAGCTGGCGGCGCGGGTGGCGCCGGCGGAAGCGGTGGCGCGGGCGGCGGCACCGCGTTTTCCCTCCCGTGCAGCGCGCTCAGCGTGGTAGCTGGCCAGATCGGCTCCGGCCAGACCGCCGCGGCGCTGACCACCGCCGAGCTGACGGGGACGACCGACGTCTGGGAGGACTACGTCGAGCTGTCCCCCTCGTCGATGATCGTGTGCAGCTACAACCTGCCGTCGGGCATCGCGGGCAGCGGCGTCAGCGCGCTGAACCTGCAGGTGAACTATCGGGGGCCCAGCAAGACCTTTCAAACCTGGACCTTCGAGGCGTTCGACAACACCACCGGAACCTGGACCACGCTCGGCGACAACGCGTTCGCGCCGGGTTGGATCTGGACTCCACACACCTTCACGCTGCCCGCACCGCTCGCGCGCTTCGCCTCGTCGTCGGGGACGTTGCAGATCCGCTACGGCACCACCAGCAGCTTTGATGCGTCCGACGTCGATCAGTTGCTGATCACCGGGACCGCCGGCGGCGGGATGGGGACGGGCGGCGCGGGCGGCGGTGCGGGCGGTAGCGGCGGCACCGGCGGCTCGGGCGGCACCGGCGGCTCGGGTGGCACCGGCGGCTGCGGGCGGCACCGCGTTCTCGCTCCCGTGCAGCGCCCTCGGCGTCGTGGCTGGCCAGATCGGCGCCGGCCAAACGGCCGCGGCGCTGACCACCGCCGAGCTGACGGGGACGACCGACGTCTGGCTCGACTACGTCGAGTTGTTCCCGGCGTCGAGGATCGTGTGCAGCTACAACCTGCCGTCGGGCAGCCCGGTCACGTCGCTGAACCTGCGCGTGAACTATCGCGGGCAGAGCAGGACGTTTCAAACCTGGACGTTCGAAGCGCTCGACAACACCACCGGGCTCTGGATATTGCTCGGCGACAACACGTTCGCCGCGGGGTGGGTGTGGACGCCGAACACGTTCACGCTGCCCGCACCGCTCGCGCGGTTCTTCTCGTCGTCGGGGACGCTGCAGATCCGCTACGGCACCGCCAGCAACGTCGACGCGTCCGACATCGATCAGTTGCTGATCACCGGTACGCGCTGACCGGCCCCCGGACGCGACCGCTGCCCTGGACGAATCGCCAGGCTAGCGGTCGCGCCGAAGCTACTCTAGCGTTGCCAGCAGGTCGGCGAAGTACGAGGCCAGGCTGTCCCACGGATTGGGGAGGTCGTCGTTGGTGACGTAGATGTACCCGACGTAGGCTTTGGCCTGCTTCACGTAAGCGGCGTCGAGCGTGGCGACGCCATAGGGGATGATGCCGAAGCTCTGGCGCGGATAGCTGGTGTGCCAGCCCGCGAGCGAGCTGCTGCCGGGCAAGCCGAGGCTCTCGTAGATGAGGCCGACGTCGACCACGCCGACGAAGGTCGGTCCGGTGTCGGTCCCGGGGTTGCCGACGGTGAGCGTCATGCCCTTCGACTTCGCGTACTGCGAGACCGTACTGTAGAAGCCCTCGTCGCCGCGGCGGTTCGACTGTTCATCGAAGAAGATCCCCTGCATCGCGGGATAGAAGCTCTTCCATCGGTCGATGTCGGCCTCGACGGCCGGGATCCCGCGGGCCGTGTAACCGGTCGCCACGTAGCCGATGACCGTAATCCTGGCGCCCTGCAATTTGCCGATGCCGGTCGTGTAGCCGGCGTCGGCCACCGCTCCGGGCCCGTTGGCGGGATTCACGATCGCGATCACCGGGACCGAGGGGTGCGCCTGCTTGGCCGCCACGATGGCGGTCCACGAGTCGTCGCTGGGATCGGTGTAGAGGGGGACGATCGTGCCGGTGGCGGAGGCCGCCGCGCCGCCGGTACCGGTCGTTCCGCCCGAGCCAGTCCTGCCGCCGGTACCGGTCGTTCCGCCCGAGCCGGTCGTTCCGCCCGTACCGATCGTTCCGCCCGAGCCGCCGCTCCCGCGCCCGCCGGCGCCAGGCAATCCTCCAGCGCCCGAGCCGCCGGTGCCAGGCAATCCTCCAGCGCCCGAGCCGCCGGTGCCAGGCAATCCTCCAGCGCCCGAGCCGCCGGTGCCAGGCAATCCTCCAGCGCCCGAGCCGCCGGTGCCAGGCAATCCTCCAGCGCCCGAGCCGCCGGTGCCAGCGTCGCCGCCGCCGTCACCGCCGCCCGCGGTCCCGCCGAGCCCTCTCAGGACAGTCGCACCGCCGTCCGCTCCGCCAGCTCCCGTCGAACTGTCCGCGCCGCCGATCCCAGAACGGCCGCTCTGGCCTGCCGCGCATCCCATGACCAGCAAGCAGAGGAATCCCGTGCCCGCGACCGTTGCTCTCATCCGTACCTCCGTCAGTCAGATACGGGCTTCCCCCCGAAGTTGGACGTATGGGCGGGCACCCCGTCACCCGCGCGCGTCGCCAGCGTGTTCGCAAGCTGAACCTCGCCGTGTGATCTGGCTCCTCGATCTCGGGGACGCACTTCTTCAGCAGCCAGGGAGTCGCAACGCCCTTCCATCGCGCGCTTTCTTCGGTAGAGTCAGACGCATGTTTGGTGGTCATCAGCCGGGTGAGCGCGTCGTCGATACCCACGCCAAGGCGTTGCAGATCAATCTGGATCAGCGGCGCTACGGCACGTTCGCGGAGATCGGGGCCGGGCAAGAGGTCGTACGTTGGTTCTTCCGCGCCGGCGGCGCGGCCGGGACGATCGCCAAGAGCATGTCGGCGTACGACATGGCGATCAGCGACGCGATCTACGGGCGGGCCGAGCGCTACGTCTGCCGGCAGCGGCTGGAGGCCATGCTCGATCACGAGCACAAGCTGAACCTCGGGCGGCTCAGCGAGGTGCGCGGCGCGACCACGGCGTTCTTCTCGTTCGCCGACACCGTGTCGGCGCGATCGTTCAAGGGGAACAACGAGTGTCACGGCTGGATGGGCGTGCGCTTTCAGTCGCGCCCGCGCGACAACGACAGCCAGATCATCATCCACGTGCGCATGCTCGACAACGAGAACGCCCTGCAACAAGAGGCGCTGGGGATCGTCGGCGTCAACCTGCTCTACGGCGCGTTCTTCCTGTTTCCCGAGCCCGAGTTGCTGATCGAATCCCTGCTCGACGGGTTGACCACCCAGCGCATCGCCGTCGACATGATCGAGTTCTCGGGGATTGAATTTCGGCAGGTCGACAACCGGCTGATGAGCATGAAGCTGGTGCAGGTCGGCCTGTCGGGCGCGGCCATGTTCGATCCCGACGGAACGGTGCTGCAGCCGTCGGAGGTGCTGCGCAAGAAGAACGTGCTGGTCGAGCGCGGCAGCTTCAAGCCGGTCTGCCACGTCAACATGGACATGCTGAAATGCGCGCGCGAAAACTTCGCGCGCGACCTGGCGGCCGAGCACGCCGCCACCGGTGGCAGCGACGGTGAGACCGAGGTCGTCGAGCTGATGGAGCTGACGATGCGCAACCTGCGCGAGGAGGGGGGCGGGGTCGATCGCGCCGATTTCCTCGCTCGCGCCGACATGCTGGCGGCGTCGGGCAAGACGGTGCTCATCTCCGACTACTTCGAGTACTACCGGCTGGCCGCCTATCTCGGGCAGCACACCAAGGACAAGATCGCGATCGTCATGGGCGCGTCCAGCCTGCGCGATCTATTCGAGGAAAAATACTACGCGGCGCTCGAGGGCGGGATCCTCGAGTCGTTCGGGCGGCTGTTCAAGAACGACCTGCGCCTTTACATCTATCCGCTGCTCGAGAAGGCGTCGGGACACCTGACCACGGTCGAGAACCTGGTCGTGCCCGACAAGCTGCGCAAGCTTTACGGCTTCCTGGTCGACACCGGGCTCATCAAGCAGCTGGAGAACGTCAACCGCGACTACCTGCACATGTTCTCGCGCGACGCCCTGAACCGCATCCGCGCCGGCGACCCCAGCTGGGAGGCGATGGTGCCTCCCGAGGTCGCCGCGGTGATCAAGCACCGGCGCTTCCTCGGCTACCGGCCGAAGGAACCCGACCCCGACGTTTCTTAAAAGGACCCTGAGAGGGTCCTTTAAATCCCCCGCGACGAGTGCCGGCGGGCAAGCCCGCCAGCACTCACGCGATTACTGACGGGGTGAGACGCTCAGCGCAGCGATCTCGGCGGCGTAGAGGCGCTCGAAGCGCGGCCGGTCGAGCGACATCGTGATGTCGGAGGGCTCGTCGGCGATGGCGCGCGCCACCGGGCTGTCGTCGAGCGCGTAGCCGAGGCGCTCGAACAGGCGCCGAGAGGCGGCGTTCTCGGGCAGGATCGAGACGTAGGTGCGCGCGAGCCCCAGCACGCGAAAGGCCAGGGCGTGCGCCATGATCCCGAAGGCGGTGCCCAGCCCGCGCCCCTGCTGCGTGCGATCGCCGATCATGATCGCCAGCTCGGCGCGTCCGTCGCCGATGCCGCGCAGGTCGGCGTCACCGACGACGCGTCCGCCGGCGAGGAGCAGCAGCGGTCGCCCCTGCTCGGCGCGCAGCAGGTCGTAGTGCTCGACGACGTCGGCGATCGTCATGTCCTGGGTGTGGGCCATCATCGCCCGGTTGTGCGGCTCGTTGTAGTAGTGCGCCAGCTGCGGCGCGAGCGCCAGCACCTCGCGCGCCTCGGGCTCGACGAGGCGCAACGTCTCCGACGCGCGCTTCCACTCGACCGACCAGCGGGGCTCGGAGGACATGTGCGGCGAATCTACAGCGGCGGCTCGGGGGTTCCAACCGGGGACGCACGCCGCGCCCGCGCGCCCACGCGCCGGCCGTCCCGCCGCGCGGCGAACCGGGCAACGCGCTATGTTCGTGGGCGATGAAGATCGTCTCCCTGCTGGCCAGCGGCACCGAGCTCTGTTGCGCGCTGGGGGCCGGCGATCGCCTGGTCGGCCGCTCGCACGAGTGCGATTACCCGGCGTGGGTCAAGGCGTTGCCCGCGCTGAGCGAGCCGACGTTCGACGTCTCCGGGTCAAGCGGCGAGATCGACCGCCGGGTGCGTGAGCGGCTGCGCGCTGGTCAGCCGCTCTACCAGGTCGACGAGGAGCGGCTGGCGCGGCTGGCACCCGACGTGCTGATCACCCAGACCCACTGCGAGGTCTGCGCGGTGACGCCGGGCGATCTCGCTCACGCGCCCGCGCCCTGCCGCCTGACCCGGCAGCAGGTGGTCGCGCTGGTGGCCGGCACGCTGGACGGGATCCTCGACGGGTTTCGGGGCGTCGCGCGCGTGCTCGACCTCGCGGCGGCGGGCGAGCGCCTCATCGACGAGCTGCGCGCGGGCGTGCGCGCCGTCGAGGCCGAGGTGGCGGGGCTGCGCCGCCCCACGGTGGTCTGCCTCGAGTGGATCGACCCGATCTTCTGCATGGGCAACTGGGGACCCGAGCTGGTCGCGCGCGCGGGCGGCGACAACCGGCTTGGCGCCGCCGGCGTCCACTCGACGACCGGCGCCTGGGACGACGTGCGGCGCGCCGATCCCGAGGTGCTGGTCGTCGCGCCCTGCGGCTTTCCGATCGAGCGGACCGCGCGCGAGATGCCGACGCTCGAGGCGCAGCCGGGCTGGTCCGACCTGCGCGCCGTGCGCGCCGGCCGCGTGTACGTCGCCGACGGCAACCTCTACTTCAACCGCTCGGGCCCGAGCGTCTTCACCAGCGCGCGCATCCTCGCCGAGATGCTCCACCCCGACGCCCTCGCCCCAACCTTCGAGGGAACGGCCTGGCAGCGCCACCGCGCCTGACGTGGGCGCGGGCGAAGACTCTTCTCTGACCCCCTCTCCCGTACTCGGGAGAGGGACGGGGTGAGGGCAGGCCTTGCGAGAGCCCACGCGCGCAGGCTGCCTTCCCAAGGCTTGCCCTCACCCCAACCCTCTCCCGAGTACGGGAGAGGGGGCCGGAGTTTTAGGCCGCTCGGGATGCGTACGCGGACGCTGCGCCCAAGTGAACGGCGCTTCTAAAACTCGAAGCGGCCGAAGGACCCGAGGTCCTTGTAGGCCTGGAGCAGGCGGGCGGTCAGGCCCTTCTCGCCGACGTGCAGCCAGCCGCGCGGGTCGATGAACTTCTTGTTCGGCTTCTCGGGGCCCTCGGGGTTGCCGAGCTGGGCCTGCAGGTAGGCGCTCTTCTCGTCCATGTACTTCTTGATCGGCTGGGTGAACGCCCACTGGGTGTCGGTGTCGATGTTCATCTTCACCACGCCGTACGAGACCGCTTCGCGAATTTCCGCCTCGGTCGAGCCGGAGCCGCCGTGGAACACGAAGCTGACTGGCTCGGGGCCGGTCTTGCGCGCCTCGCGGATCGCGCGCTGCGAATCGCGCAGGATCGGGGGCTTCAGCTTGACGTTGCCGGGCGCGTAGACGCCGTGGGTGTTGCCGAACGACGCCGCGACCGTGAAGCTGCCGATGGGGTTGAGCGCGTCGTAGGCCTGCAGCACGTCCGCCGGTTGGGTGTAGAGCTTGTCGTGGCTGATGTCGGAGTTGTCGACGCCGTCCTCCTCGCCGCCGGTGACGCCGAGCTCGATCTCCAGGGTCATGTTCATCTTGGCGATGCGGGTGAGGTAGCGGCGGCTGATCTCGATGTTCTCGGCCAGCGGCTGCTCGGACAGGTCGAGCATGTGTGAGCTGAACAGCGGCTCGCCGTTCTTGGCGAAGTACTCTTCGCCGGCGGCAATGACGCCGTCGACCCAGGGCAGGAGCTTCTTCGCGCAGTGATCGGTGTGCAGCACCACCGGCACGCCGTAGACCTTGGCCAGCGTGCGGACGTGAAGCGCGCCCGCGATCGAGCCGGCGATCGAGGCTTGCTGCTGCGAGTTGTCCAGCGTCTTGCCGGCGTAGAACTGCGAGCCGGTCTGCGACAGCTGGACGATGATCGGGGCCTTCGCCTCCTTGGCGGCGGCGAGCGCGGCGTTGGCCGAGCTCGAGCCAATGACGTTGACCGCGGGTAGCGCGCAGTCGACTTCTTTGCAGTAGGCAAACAGATCCTTGAGACCGTTGCCCGTGATCACCCCAGCTGGAAGCTTCAAATTGCTCATGTTGATTCTCTGATCGGGTGTAAGTCCGGGGCACCTCGGTTGTCAAGCACTCCGACGCTGCGGCGGCCATTCGCTCCCATCCTTGGGGGTGCGCCCCGCTTGACGCGACCGAAACAGCGACGAGGCGCGCGTCGGCGCTAAGGCGCGGTCGCGGAGCGCTGCTCGGCCGGTCGCTCGCGGCGGCGATCCTCGCCGATCACCAGGTCGAAGCTGCGCGGGCGGATCGCGCGCGTCCCCACCGATTGCGAGAGATCGCGCAGCTCGGCCTTGATGCCGCGCGCCGCCAGGCGACCCGCCATCTGCTGCGCCGACGCGGCATCCTCCTTGCGGAAGTAACGCAGCTCGGTGGTGGGCGGTGGGGGCGGCGCGTCGACCGCCGCCGCCTGAGCGGGCGCCACCACCACGTCGGCGTGATCGAGCCCGACCACGGCCGCGGCGGCGCTCTTGTCGCCCTGGGGCGTTCCCTGCACGTTCAGCCGGGGCGGCAGCCCCGCCAGACCGCGCTGCGCCGCCGAGGCGGCCTGCGCGTCCCCGGTCTGTGCCGCCACCTTCTGCAGGACCTCGCTCGCGGTGTCGGCGACGTCCTGGTGCGTGTCGGAGCTGGCGATCTCGACGACCGCCGGCAGCAGCTCACCCGGGAACTGCTTCTCGGCGACGAAGAACTCCAGCACGCGCACCGCGAGCTTCTTCTCGTCGGGCTTGTCGCTCGTCAGGTGGCCGAGCATGCGCTCGACCCGATCGGCCTCCAGCTGCTTGGCGCTCGCCTCCTGCTGGTGTTCCGACAGGCGGTTGCCGACGATGAACAGCGCCAGCGGAATGGCGATGCTGCCCAGCGCCGATACCGCTCCGATGATCACCTCGGCCTTGCCCCAGGTGTCGCGCGTCTCTCCCATTGGGCGCGACTTTATCGGCAGCCTGTCCGCCTGTCGACCGCCGCTCGGATGTCGTGAGGATGGCGGGGCGGTCGAAGTCGCGATAGTAGTTCATACTCACAGCCGTGACCGCGACCGCGTCCCAGACCCGCCCGCACCATACGTTCTACGCGGTCGCCTTCATAGAGAACCTGTCGCTGAAGGACCTGGCACCGGCGTTCGAGAACGCGCGCCGCACCCCGCACGAGCTGCGCTACACCCTGCCCGAAAACCGCGGGCGGATCTTCATCTACCCCTTCGGCGTGATCGTCTTCCACGATGTCGCGCCCGCCGACCGCGAGGCGGAGCTGGCGCGCCTGCGCCGGGCCCGGCCGGGGGGACTGACGGTGACGCCGGGTGGCGCCGAGGAGTTTCAGGTGCGCGAGGATCCGGGCGCGATCCCCGACGTCTCCGACGGGATCCTCACGCTCGATCAGCTCAATTCCAAGCGCGCCAGCGTCGTGGCGCTGACCATCGCGCAGAGCGCCGCCATGGAGTACTACGAGGGCGCCGTCGAGCAGATGTTCACCCAGACCGCGCGCCGGGTCGACCGGCTCGAGGAGCACGGCACGGTCTCGGTGCGCACGCGCCCCCTGCATCGGTTCATCGGCACCGCCGTCGCCACGCGCAGCGAGGTGCTGTCGGTGCTGCACCTGCTGGACAAGCCCGATGAAGCCTGGGACGACCCCGGCATGGACCGGATCTACGACGAGCTGCGCGCCGAGTTCGACCTGGTCGATCGCTACCAGGCGATGGAGATGAAGCTGCGCAGCGTGCAGGAGTCGCTGGAGCTGATCCTGGACGTGGCGCGCGATCGACGGCTGGTGTCGCTGGAGGTGACGATCGTGGTGCTGATCGGCTTCGAGATCCTGCTCGGGTTCTTGCGCCGGTGACCGCCGCGCGCAAATCTGGCCCCCAGAATCCCTTGCCCTTCCCCTTGCTGGTCGAGCGCAGCGCCCTGGAGGCGGCGTTGCTGCGCGAGCTGGCGTCGACCTGGGACGAGGTGGCGCACAACCATTTCAAGGGGGCGTTGCGCCGTCCGGTGCTGGCGCTGTCGGATCACGAGCGCCGCCTGGGCGAGTGGATCCGCGCGCAGCGGACCATCGCGATCTCGCGCCGGCTGGTGGTCGAGCGGCCCTGGGGCGTCGTGCGCGAGGTGCTGAAGCACGAGATGGCGCACCAGTACGTCGACGAGGTGCTGGGCATCCACGACGAGAGCGCGCACGGCCCCGCCTTCCGGCGCGTCTGCGAGGCGCACGGCTTCGACGCCAGCGCCGCCGGCACGCCGGCCGACGCGCGGGCTGGGCGCCGGCGCGGCGGGCGGTCCGCGGGCGGCGATGTTGCGCCGGATCGCGCGCCTGCTCGCGCTGGCCGAGAGCCCGAACGTCCACGAGGCGGAGGCCGCGATGAACGAGGCGCGGCGCCTGATGCTGCTGCACAACATCGACGCCGCCGCGTCGCCCGAAGCCGAGGGCTACGCCTTCCGGCACGTCGGCGCGGTCAAGGCGCGCAGCGACGTCGCAGAGAAGATCCTGGCCGGGATCCTCGCTCGGCATTTCTTCGTGAGCGTCATCTGGATTCCCGCCTATCTGCCGCTCGAGGGGCGCCGCGGGCGAATCCTCGAGCTGTGCGGGACCCCAGCAAACCTCGAGGTCGCCGTCTACGTGCACGCGTTCCTGACCGCGACCGGCGAGCGGCTCTGGCGCGACCACAAGCGCGCCGCCGGGATCCGGTCCGACCGCGAGCGCCGGCGTTTCATCGCCGGCGTGATGATCGGCTTCGACGAGAAGCTGGACGCGGGCGCGCGGCAGAGCCAGCAATCGCGGGAAGCGCTGGTGCTGCACGCCGACGCGCAGCGTGAGGACTACCTGCGCCGGCGCTATCCGCGGCGCACCAGCCGCGGCGGAAGCGCGATCGAACGCACGCCGGCCTACGAACAGGGCCGCGCGGCGGGCCGGAAGATCGAGCTCGCGCGTCCGGTCGGCACCGGAGCCGGCGCGCCCCGGATGCTGCTGCCCCTGCGCTGAGCTTCGCGGCCCATCGTGCTACCGTAAAGCGGCGTGGGTCCCAACTACATCGCTCTGGCGGTGCCGTTCTTCTTCCTGCTGATCGGCATCGAGCTCTGGGTGGCGCGGCGGCGCGGGCGGCGGGTCTATCGTTTCGCCGACGCCATCACCGATCTGGGGTGCGGCGTGACCCAGCAGATTGTCGTGCTGTTCGTGAACGGGTTCCTGTTCGCCGGCTACCTCTGGATGTACCGCCATGCACGCGTGGTCGACCTGGGACGGCACCCGGTGGTGGCGTGGGCGGTGGCCCTGGTCGGCGTCGATTTCATTTACTACTGGTGGCACCGCACGTCGCACCGGGTGAATCTGCTTTGGGCGGCGCACGCCGTGCATCACCAGAGCGAGGACTACAACCTGGCGGTCGCGCTGCGCCAGGCCGTGCTGACGCCGTTCACCAGCCTGCCGTTCTCGTTGCCGCTGGCCATGGTCGGGGTTCCGCCGCTGGCGTACATCGCCGCCGATTCGCTGAGCACGCTGTACCAGTTCTGGATTCACACCGAGCTGGTCGGCCGGCTGGGGCCGCTCGAGAAGGTGCTGAACACGCCGTCGCACCACCGGGTGCATCATGCGCGCAATCCCGAGTACATCGATCGCAACTACGGCGCGATCCTGATCCTGTGGGATCGCCTGTTCGGCACCTTCGCGCCCGAGCGGGCGCGGCCGATCTACGGCATCACCAAGCCATTTCGCAGCTTCAACGCGATGTGGGCCCAGCTGCAACCGGTGGCCGATCTGCTGGCGGATCGCGGGGCGCGCGCCCCGGTTCATCGAACGGCTCCGGGTCTGGCTGGCGCCGCCGGAACGTCGCTTCGCCTGGCAGCGGGACGACCCCGGCGCGCGGCCGCTCGACGCCGCCAAGTTCAGCCTGCGAGTCGCCCCGTCGCTGCAGCGTTATCTGGGCGTGAATTTTGCTCTGGTCGTCGCGGCGACGTTCGGTCTGATGCTATGGAGCGAAAGCGTACCCCGGTGGATCTTGATCGCTGGAGCCGCCTGGGTGCTGGTGGCGATGCTCGCCATCGGCGGACTGATGGAGGGGCGGCGCTGGGCGCGGCCGCTCGAGGTCGCGCGGGTGGCCATGACCGCGGTCGCGATCATCTGCTTCGTCGTCTGAGTCCGGGAGCGCGCGCGGCGCGGCGGCAGGTACAATCAGACGAATGGGGATCTCTCCGCGTCGCTCGCTCGCGTCGATGCGCGTGGTGATGCCGGCGGTGATCGCCGGGGCGCTGTCGGGGCTGGGCATGATGACGATGATGATGACGACGGTGGTCGCGGCGCGGCCGGTGCCGCCGGCCGGGGATGATCTCCCGGTCGGCCCGGCGCGGGTCGTGAGCCGGCACGTCGAGGCGGGTTACGAGACCTTGGTGGCGTCGGTCGAGGCCGGCGCGTGCACCGATCCCTGGAACCCCGGATGGCAGGTCCGGCTCGACGGCGCCGCCGGCGAGCCGCTGCCCTGGTCCGGCGTGGCGACGCAAACGCCGGCTGGCCAGGCGTCAGCGCCGCCCGGGGCGTCGCTGACGCTGGTGCTCCGCCGGGTGGCCGCGTCGTCGCGCGCCCCGGCGCTGGTCCATGTCGACGCGCCGGCCGACTGCGGCGGCGCCGCTGGCGGCCAGCGCCGCCGTTTTCAGCTGCCCGAGACCACCGAGTTGCGCCGACGATCCCGAGGCGCTCTCGACCTACCTCATCGAGCTTGGTCAGAAGCTGCGTTTCGGGTCGACGTTCGGCGCGTTCGCGCAGGCCCGCCTGCACGCGCTGGTCGAAGAGCGGTTCAAGGCGGCGTTACCTCTGCCGCCAGCGAGGCCGGCGCGCGCGCGATCGAAGGCCGGGAAGGGGGGGCGCGGCGCGGTGGTCAGCCCGCCGGTCAGCCCGCCGGTCCTGCACGTTCTCCCGGGAGCCACGCCACGGCGGGGCGCCGCCGAGCTGGCCCGTCTCATGGAGGCGGCCACCAGCACGGCGTCGCTGCAAGAGATGCTTCAGCGCGATCGACGCCTGGTGGCGCTGGCAGGAGATGAGCCGACCTCGATCGCGCTCGGCACGCTGGACGCGCCGGTGGCGGCCGCTCCACCCTGGCGATCAATGCTGGCGGCGCTCGCGCGCGAGGTTCCCGCCGAGCCGCTGGCCGGCGCGACGCCCGCCGATTTCTATTTCGTGCGCTTCGCGTCGCCGGCGTCGCTCGCTCGGATCATCGCCGCCGCAACCAATCTGTCCGACACCGACACCGTCGGCGTCGGCGTGAGCGTGGGCGTGGGCGTATCCATTCTCGGGCTGGTCCGCCGCTACCTGACGGAGCTCGGTCTGACCCCCGCCGCGCGCGCGGCGCTGTCGGACGGGGGCCTGGTGAACGACGTTGCACTGGTCGGCAGCGATCTCGACCTGCGCGACGGCAGCGACGTCACGCTGATCATCCGCCCCCGCGTCCGGAAGGGGGCGTCGGCGCCGTTCGCTCGCGCTCTCGACGCGATCCTCGGCGAGCTCGGGCCGGCGCACGGCGGGCTCGACGTCGTCGAGAGCGCGCAGGCCGGCGTCGTCGTGCGGGAGTCGCGCACCGCCGACGGCGCCGTGCACCAGCACCGCGCGCGCGCCGGCGGGTTCGAGCTGATCTCCAACAGCTCGGCCGCGCTCGGCCGCGTGCTGGCGGCGATCGCGGGGCACGCGCCCCGCCTCGACGACGAGCTCGACTTTCGCTATCTGCTGGCGCGCGATGCCGGCGTCCCGAGCGACGCGCTGGTGTTCATGAGCGGTCGATTTTTCGCGCGTGCGAGCGGCGCGCGCCAGAAGGTGCTGCGCGTGCGCCGTCAGCTCGCGCTCGCCGAGTTGGAAACGCCGGGTCTGGCGGCGTCGCTGTTCGGATGGATCTACGGGCGCGCGCCGGACTCCGTCGACCAGCTGCTGGCTTCAGGACTGCTGCGTCGAGAGGAGCTCGCCCACCACGGTGGCGAGGCGATCGCCTGGACGCCGGGAGCCCCGGCGCGCTCGTCGTGGGGAACGCCGTCGGCGCTGACGCCCCTCATCGATTTCGCGGCGCCGACCGCGGCGACGCCGTCGGAGCGTGATGCGTATCGCTTATGGGTTCAAGCTCATCAGCGCGACGGGGGCGACTTCCTCGACCCGCTCGCAGTTCGCGTGATGCTAGGCAGCGGCGCCAGCGCCGGCGCCGACGCCCTCAAGAGCCTGCGCCTTCAGCTCAACGCGCGCCTGCGCGCGCGTTGAGCCGGGCGTTGCTAGGCGGCGAGCGAGGTCTCGCCTTCGGCGAGCGTCATCAGGAATTCGTAGAAGGCGACGTTGGCCCGGTCGATCACCAGTCCGATGCCACCGCCCTGCGTGTCCTCGATCCGCCGCACCACGCGCCCCTTGGCGAGCGCGATGTTCCGGTTGGCCAGCACGAAGCCGAATGCGACGCGGGCGTTGAGCGCCGGCGGGTTCGAGTTCGAGAACGAGCGCATGCGGCAGCCGTGAAACGAGACATCGCTGAGCTCGATCATCGTCGACATCGACGACCCCTGCGTCCGCAAGCGGACCGGAACCCCGACCGTGAAACGCCTGTGCCGCCGCCGGTCCATTCCTACTCCTGGTGATTGCAAGCTAAGCTCTCCTTTGCCAGTACCGTTTTGTGTTGCTGCAAGTTGTCGGCAGTGACACGGGGGGACTTGAGGGGGGGGACTTGCGCGGGGGGACTTGCGCCGGGGGACTTGCGCGGGGGGACTTGCGCCGGGGGACTTGCGCCGGGAAAAAGCTGGCCTACTCCGGGTGCGGCTGTCGTATAAATGGCGTTGATTTGTCCCCTGACCACTTTCGGACGGGGAATTCTCGGCAGGCGCCTCGAGCCAAGCTCGGCTCGAGGTCGTTCGTCTCGATCGTCTTGGTCTCGGCCGCCTTGATGCTGGGGCCGCTGCCCGGGATCTCCAGTGGCGCGCACGTTCGCCCGCGAGGCGTTCCACCAGCTGTTCAGGCTCCGCGGGCGGTTGCCGTGCTGCACGCGCTGGAAGAGCGGATCCGCGGCGAGACCGATTTTCGGCGGCCGGCGCCGGGTGACAAGGTGACCGGCCCGGATCCGTTTCTCGTGCGCGCGCTGCCGGGCGGGAATCGGTTCGTCGGTCTGCTCAGGGGCAGCGCCACGATCGTGTTGCTCGACCGCGACCTCGGGACAATCGCGCGCGCGCCGGCGCCGCGCGCGCCGACCGGGTTGGCGGTGGGACGGCAAGGCGAGGTCTTCGTCTCCGGCGAGCTCGCGTCGGAGATCGCCCGCTACCGCGTGACCGCGTCGGACGAGCTGCGCCCAGACGGCCACATCCCGCTCGGAGCGGGGCGTGCGATTCGCGACATCACCCGCGGCCCAGGCGATCTGCTCTACGCTGTCGACGAGCGCGCCGATCGTCTGGTGGTCCTGCACCTCGGCGCCGCGACGACGGGTAGCCCCCTCGGGCCAGGCGGCGAGATCCCCGTGCGCGGCAAGGAGATCCCGACCGGGCGCGCACCCATCCGGGTCATGCGCGCCGGCCCGCTTCTGGTCGTCAACTGTCTGCTCGAGCATGCCGTCTTGATCTTTCGGGTCGACGCCGCGGGCGAGCCGGACGGCATGCCCGCACGCATCCAGCACGACGGGCCGCTGTGGTCGCTCGACGTCGCGATCGCCCCGCGTATCGCCGCCGCCGTGGCCGGCGCCGTGACCGACTTCGAACCCAACGCCGCGGATCTGATGATCCTCGCGGGCGGCGTCGAGGATCATCCCCTCGACCGAACGATCGGCTCGTTCGGTTACATCGACTCCTTCCTGTATCTCTACCGCGTCCCGATCGACGATGGACCGCCGCGCGCCACGCGACTCGGCGCGATCAACCTCGCGGAGGCGGGCGTCGTGACCCCCAAGGTGATCGACCTCGAGCTCAGGCCGGGCGGCGGGGGCCGCGCCCGCGTGACCGGGTACGGTTCGGAGTTGCTGGCCGACGTCGTGTGGCAGCGCTTCGATCACGAGCCGGTGATTCAGACCCGCCCGCTGGTGCCGGGGACGACGTCGGTCGTTCGGCGTGACGACGGCGCGCTGCTGTTCGCCGATCCGCTGCTCGACGCCTGGATCATCGAGAGCCCCGCGGGACGAGTGACCACGACGCCAGTCGCCGCGCCCGAATCCGCGCCCCAATCCGCGCCAGACGTCCGCGCGCGCACGCCCGCGGTGCGCCTCGGCGAGGCGCTGTTCTTCACGACCCTGATGGCGCCCTGGAATCGCGCGCAGGGGCCGACCAGCCGGTTTACCTGCGAGACCTGCCACTTCGAGGGCGGCGTCGACGGCCGCACCCACCACACCGGGCGCGGCGACGTCCGGGCGACGACCAAGTCGTTGCGCGGCCTGCTCAACAACCGCCCCTACTTTTCGCGCGCGCTCGATCCCGACCTGGCGACGATGGTCGGCAACGAGTTCCGCGTCGCCGGCGCCAACAGCGGGCACGACCCCTGGTTCGACCTGCGCGTCGACCAGCATCCGTGGCTGCGCGCGCTGGCGGTCACCGGTGACGCGATCCCGGCGCTGGAGCTGCGCGCGGCGCTGATCTCGTTCCTGGCGACGTTCTCGCCCTGGCCCAACCCGGCCGCGGTGGCGACGGCGAGCTTCACCGACGCGCAGCGTGCCGGCGCGCGGCTGTTCCGCGCGCGCTGCGAGGGCTGCCACCAGGCGCGCCTGGTGAGCGACGACGAGACCACCCGCGTTCCCTTCGACCAGTGGGAGCGGCTGATCCTCGACGACGCCAATCCGCTGGTCTGGGGGACGAGCGCGTACGAGAAGACCGGGATCGTCCCCTACGTGCACGAGCAGGGCGCGCGGGTCCCGTCGTTGCGCCGCCTGTCGGCCAAGTCTCCCTACTTCACCAACGGCTCGGCGAAGGATCTCACCCAGCTGGTGTCGCGCGCGCGCTTCTCACCGGGCGCCTTCGCTCACGGGGGCGAACCCGACGTCGGTGATGCCGCTGGGGCGGTCGGCTTCGACGCGACCGAGGCGGCGCAGGTCGCGGCCTTTCTCCAGATCCTGTGATCTGCTACGGTCGCCCGCCAAGGAGACATGACGATGAAAATGATCCCGTTGAACCTGATCCTGGCGTCGGCGTTCTCGACCGCGATCCTGACCGCCCCTGTCGCGTTCGCATCGACTCACTCTCCGGTGGCGGCGGCGCACGCCGGCCCCGCGCGGACGGTTGCCGGCGTCGAGAGTGACGACACCAAGAAGGGCGACAAGAAGGAAAAGTCGGCCGACGGCGCAAAGGGCAAGGACAAGGCCAAGGACAGCAAGAAGGAAAAGGCGCCCGCGCCCGCCGGCGGCTGGTAGTCGCGTGAGTGGCGTCGGGCTTTGCCCGACGGCACTCGACCGCGGGGGATTTAAAGGACCCTCTGAGGGTCCTTTTCTTGGTAGACACCCGACGCCGTACCTGCGCCGACACCCCCGCACGCGCCGCCGGCGCTGCGGATGACCTTCATTCCGACCCTCGACGCTGGTCGTTGCCACCGTCGAGGCCGCGGCTTCGGCCGTCTCAAGTTTCTCCGGGAAGCGTCGTTGTTCTTGGTGTGACCGGAGTCGAGCCGCACCTGGCCCCCCCGCCGTCGGGCGGACGTTTGCCGGGCGCTCTGCGAACTCGGTCGACCCAGGAGGGTTTGGGAACTCTGCAGTTTCCAGCTTCAAACGGAATGGGGAGCGATCAAGTCCATGAGTGAGAGCAGCACCCTGGCCCGCGAACAGGAGGAAGAGGTACGACAGGTCGTCACTGACGCCTGCGTCGATATGCTGAGCGCCTGCGGGTTGCCGGTCGGCAAGATCGCTGCTGGACGGTTGGTCGCCCTCAGCGAGCATGACCTCGCCGGCTTCATCGGCTTCACCGGCCGGGTGCGCGGTACTCTGATCATGGCGGCGTCGTCGAGGATCTTCGCGGCGTCGTTTCCGACGCTGCCCGGTTCGCGTCCGCCCAGCGCCGACGATCTGCTCGACTGGGCTGGCGAGATGGCCAACCAGACGCTGGGTCGGATCAAGCGGCGGTTCTGCGATCGCGGCGTCGACTTCGACACCAGCACGCCGACATCGGTCAGGGGCCGCCAGATCGGCGCCCGCACACCGATGCGCGACGGGATCATCGATCTGGTGCTGACGGCGGGAGACGAGCTGGTCTCGATCTGCTTCGAGCTGGTGCCGGCCGTGAGTGGTCCGCTCTTTCAATCCGCCGTCGAGGCGATCCCCTGCTCTCAAGAGGGCGATCTGGTCCTGTTCTGAGCTGAGCTGAAGTTTTCCGGTCAGTCATCCGAGGAGGGAAGAAGTCATGTCCGCCAAAGTCCTGGTCGTAGATGATTCTCGAGCGATTCGCCAGCTGGTCGGCACCGCGCTGCTCCAGGCCGGCTATGAGGTCATAGAGGCCGAGGACGGCGCGCAAGGACTGACCACGATCACCAACGAGCGGGACATCGCCATGGTGATCTGCGACGTCAACATGCCGAACATGAACGGCCTCGAGATGCTGGCCGCCGTGAAGGCGCAGGCGAACAACTCGGCGCTGCCGGTGCTGATGCTGACCACCGAGGGCAAAGCCGATCTCATCCAGCAGGCCAAGCGCTGCGGCGCCAAGGGGTGGATCGTGAAGCCGTTCAAGCCCGACCAGCTGGTCGCGGCCGTTCGCAAGATCGTCGGACAGTAGGCGTCGTCGCCGCGGCCTCGGGCCTCTACGTGCACGTGCACGCGAAACTGTGCACGTCAGCCGTGCACGTCGACGTCTACGTAACGTCTACGTGCACGTCAGCCGTCCGCGATCACGCCAGATTTCCCGACACGCTTAGCTAGTCAGACGGCTATAGCCGACCTTCAGTTACCGGAGGTCGGAGGGCCGACGACCGAGGCCCTTACGATCAGGAGGCGGGGGAGGGGGCGGCGGGGGCGGCGGCGCCGGTCAGCTTGTTCACCGCGGCGATGAGGAGGTCGGCTTTGAACGGCTTGACGATCCAACCGACCGCGCCCAGCTCGCGCGCGCGTCGGATCAGGGCCGGTTGCGCCTCGGTGGTCAGCATCACCATCAACGGCACCGTCTGCGTGCGCGACAGCTCGGCCAGCAGCTCCATCCCGCCCATGCGCGGCATGTTGAGGTCGCACAGCACCAGCGCGGGCGGGTCGGTCTTGATCGCCGTCAGCCCTTCGAGGCCGTCGGACGCCTCGACGACCGCGTAGCCGGCCGGAGTGAGTGTCTGCGCGACTTGTCGGCGCACCGCCTCGGAGTCATCGATGATTAGGACGCTTCTCATGTCGAGGGTCGAGCGGACCCGTGTTCAGGACATCGGCGGCCGCGCGCGGTCGCTTTAGGTCGGGGCCAACAAACGTCTGACTCAAGGAGCCGGCGCAGTTCGCCGATAGTCGACAAGGATGCTCGTCCCCACGCTGACACCGACGCAGCTCGATGATTTGATCGAGCAGTGCGCCATCGAGTCAGCGCTGGGTCTGTTCCTTTCGTACAGCGTCTGCCTCGAGTGCGCCGACAAGACCGAGGGCGCGATCATCCCCGACATCGAGCTGTGCGGCATCGTCGGCTTCCTGGGGCGCGAGATCTCGGGCACGCTGCTCATCGCGGCTACCCACGAGCCGCTGACCACTTCGAACCGCATGCACGTTCGCCCGCGTGACTGGATGTCCGAGCTCAGCAACCAGCTCTTCGGCCGCATCAAGAATCGCATGCTGCGCCGGGGCCTGGAGCTGCTCGGCGCGCCCCCCGCCGTGATCGGCGGAGACCACCTGGTCGCGTTCACCGGCCGCAGCCAGTGCCAGCCGATCGTGTTGCGCAGCCCAGACGGCGGCCGCGTCTGCGTCTGGGTCGACTACGTCGTCAACGACCACCTGCCGTTCGCGCTGCCCGACGCCGCAGTCAAGGAGCGCATCCCTCACGAAGGCGAGGTCCTGCTCTTCTGAGCGCGGGCGCCGGCGGCGGCGCCCACCGGTCGCCGCCGATCAGCGTCGCCGGCGACGCGAGCGACCGCCGATGATCGCGATCGCGCCCGCGATCGCCAGCGTGAGCAGCGAGCGATCGCCCGGCGTCGCGGCCTCGACGGCGCAGGCGCAGCCGGTCTTCGGGGTGGCGGGCGGCAGGGTGGTCGGTGGTGGTCGTCGTGGTGGTCGTCGTCGCCACCGTGCAGGTGGCGGTGCAGGCCGCGCCGCTCGAGCCGTTGCCCGCGCCCAGGTCGCAGGCCTCACCGCTGTCCTTGACGCCATCGCCGCAGGCGGCGCGCGCGCAGGTGGTGCGGCACGCGTCGGCGGTGGAGTCGCTGTTGCCGGCGCCGTTGTCGCACGCCTCGCCGCTGTCGAGCTGCCCGTTGCCGCAGAAGGTGGCCCAGCCGATGTCTCGCATCAACGCCGCCTCGATGGTGACGTCGTGGGGATGCTGGTATCCGCTCTCCGGCTCCTGGATCAGGTCCGGGCGCGCCAGCGGATCCCAGTGCGAGACCGTCGAGCCGGGACGGACCGGATCGCTCGCGTAGAGATAGGGCCGCCCCTGCGCGTCGGCGCCGGTCAGTCGGGTGCTGTCGCTCGACAGCGACAGCGTGATGGTCCGGCCGGCGTTATCGAGCAGGATCTGGGCGTCCGCGGTGGCGACGGTGACCACCGGGATCGGGATCGCGATCTGCCGCAGCTGATCGTCGGGCAGCTCGACGGAGGAGGGTGGGGAGAAGCCGTTCGCGTCGGCCAGCAGCACCGCGATCGCGCCCGCCTGGGCCGCGTCGTAGGCCTGGTTGAGCGGCGAGCAGGGGGCGTTGCCGTCGAGCAAGAAGATGCCGCCGGGGCGATTCTGCAGCTGATCGCATCCGTCGAGCGGGTTGCCGATCACCAGCGGGCCCGAACGTGTCGCGCCGCCCGACAACAGCGGACCAAAGTTGGTCTCGCCGAGGTTGCCGACGAACGCGGACAGCGGCGTCTGCGGCGCCAGCACCGGCGCCCCCTTGGCCAGCACCTGGGCGGCGACGCGCACCGCGTTCTCGCCGGTCCAGACCAGGTGGCGGGCGTTTCGCATCGATGCCAGGCGCTGCGCCGCCGTCATGTCGAGCCAGGAGAGACCGAGGGCGTTGTCGTAGATGTGCGACGAGAAGGTGTCGGGGACCCCGGCGTTGAACTGGCCGGTCGCCAGATCCACGCCGGTCGCGAAGCCCAGGCCGTGGCCGAGCTCGTGCACCACCACCTCGACCAGATCGGAGAGCGGGCCGGCCTTGGCATCGAGACCGTAGTACCAGTCGGCGTTGGGATCGCAGTCGCTGAGGCCGCCGTTGAACGTCGCGACGATGTCGGCGATGCCGGGATCGAGATCCACACCGGCCAGCCGATCGGCCAGCGGCTGCGGGTAGAGCACATTGGGCGGCAGGCCGGGGATCGTGTCGAGCGGGGGGATGCTGGCGACCACCGACTGCGGTCGGGCGTGGCCCAGCGTGATGAGCCCGCCGCTGCAGTCGAGCGGCGCGAACTGCGCGTCGACGACGATCGGCACGCGGCTGTCGAGCGCCTTGCCCCAGATGTCGGTGGCGAACTTGAACGCGATCTGGCGCTGGCGCCCGATCGTCGTTCCGGTGTTGCCGCCCACCGGCAGGGCCGGCGTCGGATCGTTGAAGCCGACGTTCGGGGGATCGAGGTTGTTGATCACGAACGTGGCGGTCGCGGAGGCCGGCCGCGGCGCCGCAAGCACGCACAGGCCTGCCGCCACGGCAATCGTGGCGAGGCGCGGCGCCGTCCTCCCCGTCCTCGTCCTCGTCCCGTCCCGTCCTCATCGCGGCGCCCCCGGCTGGCGATCGGCACGGGCAGGCGCCGGCCGGAGCGCCGCGGGATCGTCGAAGCAGACGCTCTTGAAGGTCCCGTCAGGCTGTCGTTCGAGACCGCGCACCTGGTGACCGGTCCCCGCGAGGTCGACGCGAAAGCCCGGATGCCCGCCGGCCCCCATTCCGCTGTGCCCCGTCGTCGTCGGGTTGCTCGCGACCAGGGGTGACGTCACCGCCGGTGTTGACGTCGCTTCGTCGAGCGAACCGACGCCGCAGCCGGCCCCGAACACCAGGCCGACCCACACACACAGACCTCCACCTCGCGCACGCCACATCGGGGGACCTTTCATCGAGAGCTTTCTCGAGGTTGTTGTCGTCGGGAATGGGATGGTCCCGGGCGCCACCCAGAAGAAACGTCAGAGGCGAGGGAAAATTCTCTCTCGACCCGCTGATTGGTCGGTCAGTCGCGGCAGTAGAGAACCAACCCGCACTCGACCTCCCCGGCCGCGACGCCGGCGCCGTCGGGGGAGACGGCGACCGAGAGGAGATAGTAGGTCGGTATCTTGGTGCCGACCTGCCGCCGGGTGCCGGTCTCCCAGACCCCGAGCTGTCCGCCGTTGCCGCTGGTTCCGGTCGCGGCCGCGACGTGTTGTCCGTCGGGGAAGAACGCCACCCCTTTGACCGCCTGGTAGCTCCCGTTGGGATTGGGGGGCATGAAGTCGGGGCTGGTTCTGACCGGGCGGATCCCGGAGGACGCCCCGGACCAGAACGACAGGGAGCCGTCCTCGCTTCCGACCGCGAGGCTGGTGCCGTCGGGGGAATAGGCCAGACCTTCCGCCAGCCAGCTCGAGTCGGTGCTGACCAGAGACGTGAGCGGCACTGGCGGCGCCCCGCGGGCGTTCATTAGCACCAGGCTGCCGTCGAAGAGGGTGAGCGCAATCGGCAAGGCGGTCGCGGTCGACAGCGGGGAGACCTCGACGGTCCAGGGGTGGGCAGCGATCGCGATGGTCGCGACCGAGCTGCGCGACGCCATCGACCAGACGATCACCTGGTTGTCCGCCGCGGCGCTGACGAGATACGCGTCGTCGCGCGAGAAGGAGACTTGCGCCACGGAGTCGGTGTGCCCGATGGAGGTGAAGTAGATGGTGGGCGCCGCCGACAGCGTCCACACGGTCACCCGACCGTCGTCCCCGCCGGCGGCGAGGTAGCGGCCATCGTGGGAGAAGGCCATGTAGCCCTGACCGCTGACGCTGAGCTCCCGTCCGTCGACTGTCGGCGTGCTGTTGCCCGTGCCGACGGTCCAGAAGCGGATCCGGCCGTCGTCTCCGGCGGTCAGCAGGAGCCTGCCGTCGGGAGAGAAGGCGACCGAGAAGACCTCGGCATTGCCGGCGCCGAAGCCGATCCCCTGCGTGGTGTCGCAGGTGATGTCGGTGTGACGGATCTCGGTACAGCGTGAGAGGCTGGGCGGCGGCGGCGGCGGCGAGATGGCCCCGCCCGTGCCCGTCGTGCCGCCGACACCGCGACCGCCAGTGCCGCCCAGCGTACCGCCGGTGCCACCGGTCGTGCCGCCCGCGCCAGTCGTGCCGCCGGCGCCGCCGGTCGTGCCGCCCGCGCCGGTCGTGCCGCCCGCGCCGCCGGTGGTGCCACCGGCGCCGCCGCCACACAATCCGGAGCCCACCAGCACCACGTCGATCTCGACCGTCGAGCCGGCCGACGGCACGGTCACCGTCTTCGCCGGCATGTTCGTGTAGACCACGCAGGGGGTGCCGGTCTGGGTCGTCGCCTGGACCGCCAGCGCGCCGGTGGCCTTCGAGTCGACGTAGACGCCTCGTTTCACCGGCGTGGCGGCGCTGAGGCCGGTCGCGATATCAAAGCTCTGGGTCACGCTCCCCACGGTGATCCGAACCTGGAGCGGCCCGGAAAGGTCGGACTGGCTGGTGAGCCCGACGATCACCAGCGAGTCGTGCTCGTGGGTGCAGCCGCCGGCGAACAAAGCCGACATCGCCAGAGCGGTGACCAGCACGCGCGCCGCCGCCGGGATCGCGATCGGCTTGCCGCCGCTCACTTGCATTCTCCGACGGGGCAGGTCGGCTTGGTGACGCTGCCCGGGATCACCAGCGCCGCCACGACGGCGCCGGCGGCGACGACGCCGATCGCGGTCCAGAACCACCAGCGGGTATAGACCGGATGATCGGCCTCGCGGGGCGGCGTCCCACCGCCCGAGGCGGAGAGCAACACCGGACTGCCCTGTGCGGGGGCGGGCGCGCCGTAAGCTGAGCCATTCGCGTATGGAGCCGGGATGACGTTCACGGTGGTCGTCGCTGGCGGGGGCGAGGTCGCGCCGCCGGCCGTTGTCGCTGGCGGCGTAGCGGGCGGCGCGGGGACGAACGCCTGCTTGGACTGGGCCTCGCGTTCCTTGGCCTGCTCGTCGCGCAGCTGCTGCATCTCCTTGATGTAGCCCTGGATCTCTTTTCGTTCGGAAGCGGTGATGCTCTTCCCCTTGGCCAGGTAGTCCTGGAAAGCATCGATCGCCTTGTCGGCCTCGCGCTTCTTCTGGTGACAGCGGCCGATGTTTCGCAGGTAGATCGGGTTCAGCGTCTCGGCGTAGAGCCGCGCGAACAGCTCGATCGCCTCGTCGTAGCGGGCGGCCGCGAAGGCCTGGCGGGCGTTGAGCTCGGCCTCCTTCTCCGACGCCTTCGTCATCGGCGGTGACGCCGCCCACGCCGGCGCGGCGTCCGCGCCCATCATCAGCCCCAGCAAGGCAAGCAAGCTAACGTATCGACGTACGAACATCGTGGACCAGCGTAAATCGGGGGCGACCCCAAAGTCAAAGCCGACCGCTCTGGTCGGGCGATGATCGTCGCTGGTCGGATGTGGGCGGTTAGCGCGTGGCTGCCAGGGCCGCGCTCACGATCGCGCGCGCCTCATCCTGAATGCGGTGGAGGTGGTCTCGATCGCGGAAACTCTCGGCGTAGATCTTGTAAACGTCCTCGGTCCCGGAGGGGCGGGCCGCGAACCAACCGTTCTTGGTCACGACCTTGAGCCCACCCAGCGGCGCGCCGTTGCCGGACGCCGCGGTCAGCTTCGCGATGATCGGTTCGCCGGCCAGCTCGCGCGCCGAGACCGCCTCGGGGGCCAGCTTCTTCAAGATCGCCTTGTCGGCGGGCGGCGCCGGCGCGTCGATCCGTTCGTACACCGGGTCGCCGAACTGGCGCGTGAGCTCGCGGTAGATCTCGCTCGGGTCGCGCCCCTGCTTGGCGGTGATCTCGGCCGCGAGCAGATCGAGGATCACACCGTCCTTGTCGGTGGTCCAGACCCCGCCGTCGCGGCGCAGGAACGATGCGCCGGCGCTCTCTTCACCGCCGAAGCCCAGCGAGCCGTCGAGCAGCCCGGAGACGAACCACTTGAACCCGACCGGAACCTCGACCAGGCGCCGCCCCAGGTGTTCGGCGACACGGTCGATCATGCTGCTCGACACCAGCGTCTTGCCGATCCCGGCCTCGCCGCGCCAGCCGGGGCGGTTCTGGAACAGGTACCAGATCGCCACCGACAGGTAGTGGTTGGGGTTCATCAGCCCGCCGCTGCGGGTGACGATGCCGTGGCGGTCGCAGTCGGTGTCGTTGCCGAACGCCAGGTCGAAGCGATCCTTGAGGCCGATCAGGCTGGCCATGGCGTAGGGCGACGAGCAATCCATCCGGATGCGCCCGTCCTTGTCGACGGTCATGAAGCCGAACGTCGGGTCGACCGCGTCGTTGACCACTTCGATCGCCAGCTGCAAGCGCGCGGCGATCGGCGCCCAATAGGCAACCGCGGCGCCGCCCATCGGGTCGACCCCGAGGCGCAGGCCGCTCGATCGGATCGCTTCGACGTCGATCACCTGGCGCAGATCATCGACGTAGGGGGTGATGAAGTCCCGGCGGTGGGTCGTGGCCGCCGTCAGCCCCTGACGCAGGCTGACCCGGGTCACGCCTCGGTTGTTGCCCACCAGCAGGTCGTTGGCGGTCCTCTCGATCCAGCCGGTGATGTCGGCGTCGGCGGGGCCGCCGTCGGGCGGGTTGTACTTGAACCCGCCGTCCTCGGGCGGGTTGTGCGACGGCGTGATGACAATACCGTCGGCCAGGCGCGTGCTCCGGCCGCGGTTGTGGGTGAGGATCGCGTGCGAGATCACCGGCGTCGGCGTGAAGCCGTCGGCGGCGTCAATCACCGTCTCGACGCCGTTCGCCGCCAGCACCTCGACGGCGCTGGCGAAGGCCGGCTCGGACAGCGCGTGGGTGTCCTTGCCCAGGAACAGCGGGCCGTCGATCCCCTTTTCCTTGCGGTAGCGGCAGATCGCCTGGGTCACCGCCAGGATGTGCGCTTCGTTGAACGCCCCGGCCAGCGATGATCCGCGATGGCCGGAGGTACCGAACGCCACCCGCTGCGCGGGCAGCGCAGGATCGGGCGCCAGCGTGTAGTAGGTGCTGACGAGCCGGGGGACGTCGATCAGGATCGATCGCGGAGCGGGCTTACCCGCTAGAGGATGCGTAGCCACGACCGGCCCTGCATATCACGTCATCTCCCGGCTCGCGAGGGGTTCACTGCGAGACCAGCCCGTTGAGCGCCGCCAATCGAATCAGCTCACCCGTCGAGTGGACGCGCAGCTTGCGGTTGATGTGCGATCGGTGGGTCTCGACGGTCTTGACGCTGATCGACAGCGTACCGGCCATCGCCTCGTTGGTGAAGCCGCGCACGATGAGATCGAAGATCTCCCGTTCGCGCCGTGACAGCTCCTCGAGCGGGCTGTTCGACACCATGATCGGCGTTCGCCGCGTGTCGTTCTGGCGCGCGAACAGGTGCGAGAACTTCGGCGCCAGATAGGACTCCCCGCGTGCCACGACCCGGATCGCGTCGAGGATCTCCTCGGGCGCCTGGGTCTTGACCGCATACCCGCTGACGCCGGCAGCGAACGCCCGCGAGACGAAGAACTCGCTGGTGTGCATCGTCAGCATCAGCACCCGTGTCCGAGGCGCCTGTTTCAACACCTCCTGCGTCGCGGCGATGCCGTCCCCATCGGGCAGGGTCATGTCGATGACCACGACCGCCGGTTTGGTGCTCGCCACCGCGGCACAAGCCTGGCGAGAGTCTGAAGCCTCCGCGACAACCTCGACGTCGGGCTGCGCCGACAGGACCGCGCGCAACCCTTCACGAAACAGTGGATGATCATCTACGAGCGCAACCGTGAGCATCATTTTTCGACCTCCCAGATCGATGAGTCGCGAACCTAAGTACGATTCGCATGTAAAACGTTCGCCGGCGCGGGGAAAGTCGGGCCCGTTCGGAATTACATACCCTACCCGAGCTGCGGGCAAGGCCACGCTATCTGGCGCTGCCGCCTAGTGCACCGCTCTCGAAATAGCGTCAACGATCCGCCGACAAGCCCGTGGTCCGGCGAGGCGCGACGACGACGAATACCTGAAGGTATTCCGAGGAGGAGCAACGAAGCCGGGCCGCGGGATCGTCGGCGCAGCGTTGATGATATTTCGAGAGCGGTGCACTAGTCGGGCGGAGGGGCGGCGGCCTGCCCCATCGGCAGGTAGACCGTGAAGGCGCTGCCCTCACCGGGTACGCTCTCGACCGCGATGCGGCCGCCGTGCGCCTCGACGATCTCGCGGCAGATCCAGAGCCCCAGGCGCAGGCCGCCCATGTTGCGATCGGCGACCGCCCGCTCGAAGCGCTGGAAGATCAGGGCCTGCTTCTCGGGCGTGATGCCGACGCCGTGGTCCTTGACCTGCACGAACGCCATGTCGCTGGAACGCCCCACGGCGACCTCGACGGGGCTGCCGCCGCCGTACTTGCAGGCGTTGGAGAACAGGTTGGTGATGACCTGCTCGATGCGCAGGCGGTCCCACCGCCCGATGATCGATTCGCGCGCCAGCAGCTCCAGCTCGCACCCCGACTTTTGCAGCCGCTCGCCGAACATGCCGGCGACTTCGCGCACCAGCGCCGCCAGGTCGACCGCTTCGGGGGTGAACGACAGCTGTCCCGCCGAGATGCACGAGATGTCGATGAACTTCTCGATGAGGTTGTCGAGGCGCTCCAGGCTGCGCGCCGTCATCTCGAGCTTGCTGGCCGCGCGCTCGGGATCGAAGTCGTTGCGCTGCAGGCTCGAGACCTGGAGCCGCAGCACGGTCAGCGGCGTCAGCAGCTCGTGGCCCGCGACGAACAGCAGGTGATCGCGGACGCGGCTCGCGCGTGTGGCCGATTCGTACAGGCGGGCGTTCTCGATGGTCAGCGCCGCCCGGTCGGCCAGCTCCTGCACGAACATGAGGTCGGAGCGGGTGTAGGGCCGCGTGGGATCGGCGCGGCTCATCGAGATCGTCCCCAGGATCCGATCCCGCACGCGCAGCGGCACCACCATCATGGTGGTCGTCTTGAAGCGATCGAACAGCGGCTGTACCTCGGTCACCGCCGACGCCTCCAGGGTGGCCGAATCGATCACCGGGAAGAAGAGCGGCTCGCCGTTGGCCGCGACGCGCCCGCGGATGCCGACGCCCGACGCGCTGGGGATGCTCGCGGGCGAAGGCCTCCAGGTACTCGGCGAACTCCGGCTCGCGCGCGCGCGCGGCGACGTTCTCCAGCATGGTGCCGTCCTCGCGGATCAGCGATATCAGCGCGATGGTGGCCGTGTCTCCCACCATCGCCGTCAACCGCTCGGCGATGACGTTGAGCGCCGACGACAGATCGCGGCTCTCCTCGGCGAACGACTTCGACGCCTCGGACAGCAGCTGCAGGCGGCGGTTCGCCTCGGCCGCCTCCTCGCGGGCCTTGCGCTCGGCCTCGAACAGGCGCGCGCGATCGAGCGCCTGCGCCGACAGGTCGGCCACGGTGAGCACGAAGTCGCGCTGGCGATCTTCGAAGCGCTGCTCCTCGGCGAACGAGAAGGCGATCGCGCCCAGCAGCCGCCCCTCGATCTGAAGCGGCAGCGCCACCAGCGCCTGCAGCAGGTCCGACGACGTGGCCCACTGATCGAAGCAGGGGAGGTCCTGCAGGATATTGAGCCGCGAGCGGAGCCAGAGCGGCTGGCGCGAGTCGATCACCGACGTGACCGAGAGCGGCGTGCTGGTGCCGCTCCGCCAGGCCGCGACGTCGCGCGGGGCCACGCCGCGCGAGCCGGCGTAGCGGGGGGTCGGGTCATCGCCCGAGATGAAGTACGCGATGCCGGTGCTCGCCTGCAGGGCATCGAAGGCGTGGCCGATGACCACGTTGGCCACCTCGGCCGGTGTCAGCGAGCGTGAGAGTGCCGACGTGATCCACTGCAGTCGAGCCAGGTGGTCGGTGGCGGTATCGGTGGGGCCCTGCGCGGCGTCGTTCAAGCCCGCTAGGATAACCCAAGCGCAGGCCGGCCGCCGGCCAAAGCGGGTCGGGCGTTCAGCGCTGGTAGTGGATCTTGCCGCCGAAGCGGATGGTGACATCGGCTACCCAGTCGTTCTCGGGCAGCGTGCCCGCGACGTCGATCGTGAAGAGCGCCGACTTCGTCTTCCATTTCTCGAGGGCGTTGACCGGGTTGGTCGCGATCATCTTGAGGACGTTGCTCGGAGGAGCCGCGGGATCGCGCTCGTAGTTGATGAGCTCGACGGCGTTGCTGTTGTCGCTGGCGTCGCTCATGGTCAGCCGCAGATAGCGGACGAAACCGAAGTCGCGGACGCCCTGCTTGGCGGTCAGCGAGACCTCGAGCGCCTTGACCTCGGAGGTCAGCCCCTCGGGCAGATCGAGCTCGTCGTGTTCCTGCGAGAAGCTGCGGGTCATCGAGACGTCGCCGAGCGCGCTGCCGACCGGAACGCCGGTGAACGTGAGGTCCTTCTGGGTCACCTCGACGTTGGGAATCTCCGCGTCGACCGACACGCAGCCGCCTGAGCCGGCGGCGAGAACCAGCGTGAGCGCGAGCGACGACAGGAGGGCGCAGGCGGGGGTGGGGGCGGGGACGCGGGCGAGGTGGAGCGTGCTGTGGTTTTTCATTTTGATTACCAGAGGTAGACGATCAGGCCCAGCTTGGCCGAAGG
This sequence comes from uncultured Pseudomonadota bacterium, assembly GCA_963778795.1. Classification (GTDB taxonomy): domain Bacteria; phylum Myxococcota_A; class Polyangia; order Fen-1088; family Fen-1088; genus DASRQZ01. Next base: position 134,782 of record CAVZVU010000004.1, read on the forward strand.
GGTGAACGCGCGGATGACCGGGTCCTGCTTGACGCTCAGCTGCGTGCTCGACGAGTCGCTCGATTGCGACTGAATCGCCTGGTCGACGTTGTGGATGCTGGCGCGGATGAAGCTCATGCCGCCGTGAATGAAGAAGGTCACGCGGCGGTACCCAAGGTCGAGGCCGAGGTGGGCGTTGGCGTAGTCGTAACCGACGCGCTCGAGCACGGCGTTCGACTGGTAGCCTGCGCCGGCGAACTTGGCGATCACGGTGTTGGCGTTCCCATCGAAGTAGTGCCCGCCTTCGACGGTCAGCGACGGCCCCCAGCCGAACGGAAGCAGCGACGCGCCGGCGCGCAGCCCCGAGCTGATCATGTTGTAGGTTCCGCCGCCGGTGAGGCGCACCCACTTCGCGGGACGAACCACCAGCGATGCGCCGGCGCCGTCGGGGAGGCCGACGTCGGCCATGACGCCGACGACCGGCAGCTTGGGCGTCGCGGGTCGATCGACCGCGCGCGTGATGCCGGTGGACTCGCCACCGGTTGATTGGGCGGCCGCCGGCGAGGCGCCGAGGGCCGTGAGGTTCAGACCCACGACCGAGAGACTCAGGAGGAGTGAGCGCGTCATCACCAAGTTTCTTCGGTATAAAACAAAGTAACTTGAGATACGTATTTTTATTTACGAAAGCTCCAACGTCCGTGTGCGTCCTACACGTTTAAATATTTGAAATCAAACAAGAATCATGGCACGTCCCCGCGCGCCAACGCACGTAGGCAAAAAGCCCACCGCGGCAACCGCGCGCGGCACAACTCAACCGCGGCACAACTCAACCGAGGATGCAGGGTCCACGGACTTGAGGCGGACCACTCGGGGACCGGTAGACCCGCTCGCGACGGACTAGCCCCCTCCTATCTTCTTCTTCGCTTCCGATCCCCTGTCCCTCGTCCGCGGGGGAGAGGGCTAGGGTGAGGGGGGCTCGGATAAAAGTGGAGCCTCCACCTTGGTCGGCGGACCCCTCACCCTGTCCCTCTCCCCCGCGGACGAGGGACAGGGGATTGGAGGGGGGGATCTGAGGGCAGGGCCTTGCGAGAGGCGCGGCGCGCTTACCGGTGCGACTGCTTCTTCAGCAGGCCCCAGCCACCGCTCTTGCTGGAGGAGCGCTTCGCGGTGCTGTCGTCGCTGTGACGGCCATCGCTGAGCGCGACGACGGCGTGATGCGCACGCACCGGAGTCGCGTCGGAGAATGGATCCTTCCAGCCAGGCGGGTGGCCAGCCGGCGCTTTCGGCTCGGCCGTCCTCTTCACCGCGCGACCGCCGCTCGGACCGTCGGAGAACGGGTCGCGCCATCCCGGAGGCGGCGCGGCCGGCTCATGGCGGCTCGGCGCGGCGGCGCGCGGCGGCGGCGCCACGGGGCGGGGCGGGGGCGCGGTCACGCGGGCGCGCGGCGCCGGGGCGCTGTCGGCGAACGGATCGGCGAAGCCGCCCGAGCGCGACGCGCCTCGCTTGCGGGGCGCGTCGAACGGATCCGCCTCGCGGCGATCGTAGGTATCGGCGTTCTGCGTGCGGCGGCCCGGCGTCGCCGCCGCTACCTGGGGACGGGGGCTCGGGGTGCTGCCGGCCGCGCCCTGAACGATGTGGATCACGCCGTCATCCCGCTTGGGCTGCGGCCTCACGGCCACCGGCGCCGGCAGGGCGGCGGGCGACGCCTCGACCTTGGCCCAGTCCGGTGTCTTCGCCTTGGTGGCCGGCATGTCGGGCTGCTTCTCGGCCGAGCGCAGCAGATCGTCGACGCTGTCGACACGCTTCCCGCGCGGCTTCGGTGCCGGCGCGATCTTGTCCTTGGCTAGCAGATCGTTCAGCTCGTCGTCGTTCCGTACCACCTTCTTCTTGCCGGGCTCACCCTTGAGGAGCTTGTCGATGAACTTGTCGTCGGCCGGCTTGACGGGCGGCGGCGGCGTCATCGCCTCTTCGGTCGACAGCTTGGGCGAGATCTCGTGACCGCCCTTGTCATCCCGCTCCTTGTTCTTCGTCGACTTGCCGGCATTTTCGTCTTCCGGCGTCGCCAGCAGCACCGGCGCAGCCGTCTTGGTTGCGGGCGTTCGCTTGGCTTCTTCCTTGGCGGCGTTCTTGTCGGCGACCGCCTTCTCGGCGGCGGCCTTCTCGGCGGCGGCCTTGGCGATGGCGCTCGCGCGCGCAATCTTTGCGAGCTCGGCCTTCTTGTCGTCCGGCCCCATCACATTGTTTTCCCACTGCATCTGCTTATCGAAGTTGTCGTTGAGGTTTTCGCCCGACTTCTTCTTCGAGGCGCCCTTTTTGGGGTCGGCTGCGTGCGCGTTCGACAGCGCTCCGCAAATGACCATCGCCGCGGCAAGACAGGACAACTTCGACCGCATCGCAGACCTCCGCTCAGGAAAGACTAATTAACGAGTCAACTATTATCGGTTCAACACCGACACTTGCAAGCGCCTTTTCAGTATTAATCCGCCGATTCGCTGTGTTTGTAGGGTGTCTTGCGGCCGCCGCGCCGGCTCACGCCAACGAACCTCTATACGGTCTTTCGTGTCGCACTCCCTATCGTCCTTCGTATCCTCGTACCTCGTCGGCCGCCCGGTCGAGCTTTATCGAACGGCATTGCCTTCCGAAAATGGTGCCGGTCCGACCTGCTGCAGCCAGCTGGCCAGGGCGCGCGCCACCGTCGGATCAACGATCTCCGCGTAAGTCGGCATCTGCGTGCCCGGGTTGGCCCGTTCCGGGTGCAGGATCGCCTCGGCCACCGCGTCGATCGGCTTCCCGCTCGCCTGGCGGAGGGCGTCACGAAAAGGGGCGCCGGCCCCGTGGCAGGGGGCGCAGCCGAGCGCCACGAAGGTGTCATTGGGTGAGTCGTCGCGCGATTTTTGCGCCGGCGCCGCCGGCGGCGCGGCGCGTACGCTCGTCGCGGCGCGCGTTGCGTGTTTCACGGCAGGGACGGTCTGGAGATAGCGAAAGATCGCCTCGACCTCCAGCGGCTCGGCGTAGCGGAGGATCGGCATCGGGGAGCGCACCGCGCCGCCGGCCCGCCCGATCCCCATCAGCAGCGCGCGCTGAAAGTCGTCCAGGCTCCAGCCGGCAAGCCCGGTCTCGTCGGGGGTCAGGTTGGTCGACACGACGACGTCCCCGCGCGGGTCGGGGAATTCGAAGCCGCCCGCGAGTAAGTTCGCCGCGCCCAGCTTGCTCTCGACATCCCCGACACCGTCGGTGTGGCAGCCGACGCATCCGTAGATCGCGGTCGCCAGGTAGCGGCCGTAGGCCGGGCTGGCCGCGCGCGGCGGCACGGGGAGCGGCGTCGGATTGAAGGCGCCCGCTTCGGGTTCGGGCGTCCCGCCAGGACCGGGGGCAGGACCGGGGGAAAGGAAGGCGAGCGCCACGCGACCGAGCACGGTGAGCCCTCCCTCGACCGGCGCCTGCCCCGGCTCGCAGGCGGCGAACAGCGGATCGCCCGATCGCAGGAAGCCGAGCAGCGCGGCGATATCCTCGTCGCCCAGCAGCTTCGAGCGCGGCATCGTGCGGCTGTAGCGCCCGTCCGGCATGATCCCCTGGCGCAGCAGGCGGGCGATCTCGCCATCCCCGATGTGGCCGATGCCTCGCCCGGGCTCGGCGGTCAGGTTGCTCGAGGCGATAGTGCCGAATGCGGGCGGGAAGTTCAGGATGCGCGCGCCGCACGAACGGCTCGACCCCGGTTCCGTGTGGCAGGAGATGCAGGCGGTCCGGTAGAGCCGCGCGCCGTGCGCCACCGCCTCGGCCGATGTCGCGCGGACGATCGCGGGCGCCGGCGCTTGATAGCGGCGGTCGAGCCGGCGTGACGCGACCCCGGCCAGAATCAGCGCGGCGGCAAGCAGCACCCCGGCCAGGAGCGCAGCCAGTCTCAGTGCAACTCGTCCCATCGTGTGGCGGCCTCCAGGTTGGCCCCGGGGCGGCGCATATTACCCGACAAGGGGGATGCGCGATCCGGATTCGGCCTTAGGTTCCGCGCTGAGGGGACAATCCATTTCCATGGAACGCGAGGCGCTGGTCGCCCAGATGGCGAAGGCTTTCTCTGGGCAGTCGATGATGGATCCGTCGCCGACGGCGGAAGATCAACGCCGGCGCGCCGCCGAGGCGCTGGCGCGCGTCGAGCTCTTCCTCGGCGCCGACATCGAGGAAGCCAAGGACATCCTCAGCCGCGTGGCCGAGGATGTGACCTGACCTAGCGAGCGGGTTACTCGGTCGCGGACGAGGCGGGGAGATCGGCCGGCTTGCGGACGGTGATACGGACGTAGTCGTCCTTGATCTCGACCTGAGGCGCGGTCGCCTCGTTGAGGTTGAGCCGCAAGGTCGTCCCTTCGCCCTCCTCCTGCTTGATCCAGAGGTTGCTCAGCCCCTCGCGCCGGATCTTGTAGAAGCGCATGGTGATGAGGGGATCGGCCTTGGGGAGGTTGACGACGACGCTCTTGGGCTTGGTGCTGACGTGGTAGGTCGCGCCCTCGATCGAGCCCTTGATCGGGATCAGGATCGACGTCTTGTTCTCTTCGGGCGTTGAAATGTCCGGCAGGTTGCGCCGCCAGGCTTCGCGCGCGATGTCCTTGTCCGACGGTTTGTCGGTGGCGGTGGCGCCGGGCGAGGGTGCTGCTTTCGCGCTGTCCTTCTCGACCGGCGGCGCTTCGGCTTCGGCGCGCGCCGCGGAGGTCGGCTTCTTCGAATCGGCCGCGCCGGCCATCGCCACAACCGCCGGGGCCTTCGTGTCCCTGTCCTTCGCCTTGCCGGGTTTCGCGGCCGCCGGCTCGGCGGCGGTCGTGGCGGCCGGCTTCTGATCGGCCGGCTTCTGATCGGCCGGCTTCTGATCGGCCGACCTGGTCGTCGCGGCGACTTTGGGCTCGTGCTCTTTCGGCGCTACGGCCGGGTGGGTGGCCGCCGCAGGAACGGCTTCGGCCGCCGGCGCGGCGGCCGGCTCATGCGCGACCGCAACCGCGGCAGGTTCGCTCTTGGCTGCCGCGGGCGGGGTCGCGGGCGCCGCCGCCGTCGGTGCCGGGGAGGGGGCGGCCGCAGTTGGTGCTGCCGGGCCCGTTCCGGCCGGTGGCGTCGGCGCCGCGGCCGCGCTGGGTGCCGTGGGCGTGCGGCGTCGGCGTCTCCGTGGCTGGTGTCGGCGTGAGGGCCGCCGCCGCGGGCATCGCCGCCGCGGGGGCGGATGGCGTCGGGGCCGGCGGCTGCGCTCGCGGTGGCGGCTCGGGCGAGCCTTGCGCCACCTCGGCGGTCGCCGCACTTCGTATGTGCGAGACGATCGCCTGGCCCACGGCGAACACCGTGATGGCCGTGATGAACGAAATGAGGATTCCCCCCGAACGACTGGTCCCCGATGTGGATGGGGACGCCGACACCGTGTCTCTAAACATGCCCATCACGACCTCGACTGGAGCAAATGGTTGCAGAGATCCCTACGTCGCAGACATGAGCGTACACGAACGGCCCGATCCTGCCCAGACGCTTTCGGGCTTTGTTTCGAGCGTCAAACTGCCGTCACAATGACGTTTTTTTGACGACGGCGCGGTGCGAGGTGAGCCAACTGGCGATCTGAGGCATCAGCCGCTCGCGCAGCGCGACGTCCATCCGCAAGCGTTCCAGCGTCTGCGCCGTCGCCTGACTCGCCCCCTCGATCGGGTGCTGGTTCAGGAAGGCCTCGACCTCGCCGAGGTGCCGGCGCTCCGGCAGCACGGACAGCGACTCGATGAGCCGCCGGATCAGCATCGGCGAGTCGGCCTTCGCGCGCACCGCGTCCCAGCGCGTCTGGATCAACGACCAGGTCTCGTCGCGCGCTGCCCGGTTGCCGAGCAGGACGCCGACGTACGAGGTGAAGTCCTGCATCGGCACGTCGTCGGTCATGGCCAGCTCGACGGCGCGCCGCACCAGCGCCGGCGTCTCGACGCGGGCGAGCGCGTGCAGGAAGCGGCGCTTGGCCGCCGGGTCGGTCTCGGTGCGCGAGCGCTGGCGCAGACCTTCGAAGCGCCCCTCGTCGGCGCTGCGCGCGGCGGCCGTGACGACGACGTCGAGCAGGTTCGGATCGAGCGCGCCGGCGCGCGCGTTCGATGTGGTCGACGTAGCGAGCCTCCGCCTCGGCGATCGCCTCGGGGACGCGCGCCAGCAGCACGCGCGCGCGCAGCAGGGCGGCGCGGCGCAGGCGGGTCTCGTCGTCCTCGGGCGCCCCGGTTCCCGCCGGCGAGCCGCCGGCTTCGCTCCCCCTGGTCCCCCAGCCGAGTCGCGCGGCCGAAGCCGCGAACAGCTCGGCGATGAACCGGTGCAGACCGGCGCGGTCGTCGTCGGCGACGTGGCGGTGTTCGATGATCGACAGCCGCGTGAGGATCTCCTCGAGCACGACGTGATCGGTCTCGTCGCCGAGGCCGGAGACCAGATCGAGGAAGGCCGCCACTTCGACCTGTCCCGCGCGCACCAGCGCCCACTGATCGGAGACCAGCCCCAGCCGCTCCTCGGGACCGAGCTCGTCGATCGCCCCGACCAGCCGCGCCAGCAGCGCCGGCTCGTAGGCGGCGCGGTAAGAAGCCGCGCCCCTCGGCGTTGGCCAGGCACCAGGCGACCTCGCCCTCGGCGTCGAGAACCACCTCGGCCGAGGGGTCGCGCAGCAGCACCGGCTGCTGCTTGACGCCCGCGGCGTCGCGGAAGCGCAGCACCGCCGGCACCATCCAGCGCGTCGGCGCTCCCGACTCGCGCGCCTCGGGATCGGCGAAGAACCGCCGCTGCGTGAGGGTGACGCGCGGCTTGGCGTCGGCCTTGCCGCTGTCTGCGGGTACGCTTTCACCTCGACCAGCGGGTAGCCCATCTGGCGGATCCAGCCGTTCGCCAGCTCGACGATCGGCTGGCCCGAGGAGTCGCCGAGCGCGCCCCACAGGTCGTCGGCGGTCGCGTTGCCCTCGCGGTGCCGGCGCATGTACAGGCGGATCCCCTCGCGAAAGCGATCCTCGCGCAGGAAGCCCTCGATCATGCGCAGCACGGCGCCGCCCTTCTCGTAGGTGATGGCGTCGAACGACTCGCCCGCCTCCTCGGCGTTGCGCACGTCGGCGCGGATCGGGTGCGCCGACTGAAGCGCGTCGAGCACCAGCGCCGAGCCCTTGCCCATCTCGAAGTCCATCCAGATGCGCCACTCGGGCCGCCAGGCGTCGACGATCTTGTACGCCATCCAGGTGGCGAACGCCTCGTTGAGCCACAGGTCGTCCCACCAGACCATGGTGACCAGGTTGCCGAACCACTGGTGCGCCAGCTCGTGGGTGATGACCTCGGCCGCGCGCTTCTGCACGGCCAGCGGCGCGGTCGCCACGTCCAGCAGCAGCGCCACCTCGCGGAAGGTGATCGCGCCGGCGTTCTCCATCGCGCCGGCCTCGAAGTTCGGGACGCCGATCTGATCCAGCTTGCCGAAGGGGTAGGGCAGGCCGAAGTAGTCCTCGAGCAGCGGCAGCACCGCCGCCGCCGCGGTCTGCGCGAAGCCGGTGAGGTTGCGCTTCTCGGGCACCGACCAGGTGCGGATCGGGATGCCGCGCGCGCTCGCCGGCTCGCTCGGCACCTGATCACCCAGAACCAGCGCGACCAGATACGACGACAGCGGTGGCGTCGGCGCGAAGACGATCCGCCGCCGGCCGGCGCCGCCGCTCGACTGGGCGTCGCTGAGCCGATCGGTGTCGGGCCCGTCGCTGAGGATCGCGCCGTTCGAGATCGCCGTGACGCCGGGGGCGACACCGTCCAGGATCAGCTGCCAGGTCGCCTTGAAGGCCGGTTCGTCGAAGCAGGGGAACACCCGGCGCGCGTCGGCCGCCTCGAACTGGGTGACGGCCAGGCTGCCGGCGCGGTACAGGCCGCGCAGCCCGGGGCTGAAGCGCCCCGACCAGGCCAGGCGCAGCGTCGCCGTTCCCGCGGACAGCGGCGCCGGGAACTCGAGGGTCAGCGTCTCGCTCTCGGCGTCGGGGCGGATCGCGATGGCGGCGGCGATGATCCCGTCGTCCCCCTCGAGCTCGGCGGTGGTCACGTCGAGCTCGACGGCGTGCAGGGTGATCGCCCGGCGCGGCTGGGCCTGCGCGGGCAGGCCGAGGTTGAGATCGATCGCGAGCCGCCCTTCGAATCGGGCGCCGTCGACGTCGACGCGCAGATCGGCGCGGTAGCGGGTCGGTCTGACTTCGAGCGGAAGACGAAAGTTTTTTCCTAGCGTCACGTGGCTCTCATCGGGTTAAGGAGGATGCCATTCATACCGTAATCTAGGATTCGATGTCGGACGTTCCCGCCGCGCGCCACGATTCGTTCGCCCCCTTGCGCGTCGCCAGCTTTCGCTGGTTCGTGGTCAGCGTCTTGACGATGGCGATGGGGGCGCAGATCCAGGGGGTGGTCGTCGCCTGGCAGATCTACGCCATCACCCACGACCCGCTGTCGCTGGGGATGGTCGGGCTGGCCGAGGCGGTGCCGTTCATCGGGCTCGCGCTCTGGGCCGGTCACGTCGCCGATTCGCTGGACCGCCGTCGGGTCGCGCTGGTGGCGCTGGTCGTCCTGTTGCTGTGCGCGCTGGCGCTGGCGGTGATCAATCGTCCCGGCACCGGTCTGGCGGCGCACGGGCCGGCCTTGCGGTGGGCGGTCTACGGCATCATCGTGATCTGCGGGGCCGCGCGCAGCTTCCTCTTGCCGGCGCGCAACGCGCTCAGCGCCGACATCGTGCCGCGCGCGCTCTACTCTTCGTCGGTGGCCTGGCGCACCGGCGTCTGGCAGGTCGCCGCGGTCACCGGGCCGGCGCTGGGGGGGCTCTTGTATGGTTGGGTCGGCGCCGGGGTCGCCTACACCGTCGCCGCGGCATTGATGGCGGCGGCGCTGGTGTCGGTGCTGCAGATCCGGGTCGTCGAACGGGCGATCCGGCCCGCCGCGGTGTCGCTGGCGACCAGCCTGCGCGAGGGGGTGCTCTTCATCTTGCGGCGCCGGCTGTTCCTGGGCGCGATGACGCTGGATCTGTTCGCGGTGCTGTTCGGCGGCGCGGTCGCGATCCTGCCGGTCTTCGCCGAGGAGATCCTGCACGTCGGTCCACAGGGGCTGGGCTTCCTGCGTACCGCGCCGGCAATCGGCGCGGTGGTGATGTCGGCGGCGCTGGCGTTGCGGCCGGCGCCGCGCCGGGCCGGGCCGACGTTCCTGTGGGCGGTGGTGGCCTTCGGGCTGTGCATGATCGCCTTCGCGGTGTCGCGCTGGTTCTGGCTGTCGTTGACCCTGCTGGCGATCAGCGGCGCGGCCGACATGCTGAGCGTCTACGTGCGCAGCACGCTGATCCAGACGCGGGTGCCGCCGGCGATGCTGGGGCGGATCTCGTCGGTCAACCAGATCTTCATCGGCTCTTCCAACGAGATCGGCGCGTTCGAATCGGGGGTGACGGCGCGGCTGCTCGGGCGCCGAGCCGTCGGTGATGTTGGGTGGCTTCATGACCATCGTCGTGGTCGCGGTCACGGCGTGGTGGGCGCCCGAGCTCCGCCGGCTCGACCGGATCGACGGTCCCGCCGAATAGCAGAAGCGCCGGTGGGCGGAGCGGGCAGGCTCAGTCGAGCCCGGCGATGCGGACGGTCTTCACGTTGACGAATTCGCGCAGGCCGAGAACGCCGAGCTCGCGACCGTAGCCGGAGCTCTTGATCGCCGCCGAAGGGGAAGCGGGCGTCGGAGATCACCTGCCCATTGATGAAGACCATCCCGGCGTCGAGCTCGTCGGCGAAGCGATCCGCTTCGCGCGCGGTCGCGGGTCCAGGCGCTGGCGCCCAGGCCGAAGGCGGTGTCGTTGGCCAGGCGAATGGCGTCGTCGAGGTCCTTGGCGCGGAATAGCGACGCCACCGGCCCGAACAGCTCCTCGGCGTAGGCGGGCGCGGCGCGCGGGATGTCGGCCAGCACGGTCGGCGCATAGAAGTAGCCGGGTCGCTCCAGCCGCTGTCCCCCGGTCAGCAGGCGCGCGCCCGCGGCGACCGATTGGTCGACCTGCGTCGCCAGCTGGTCGCGGATCGCGGCGGTCGCCAGCGGGCCGAGGTCGGTGTCGGCGGCGGCGGGATCGCCGACGCGCAGGGCGGCCATGGCGCTCACGAAGCGCGGGACGAACCGATCGTAGATCTCGCTCGGCGACGATGAACCGCTTGGCGGCGATGCAGGACTGGCCGTTGTTGACGGTGCGCGCCTTCACGGCCATCTGGACGGTGCGATCGAGATCGGCGCTCGGCATGACCACGAACGGGTCGCTGCCGCCCAGCTCGAGGACGGTACTGCTTCAAGCTGTGGCCGGCCGCGGCGGCGATCGAACGTCCGGCCGCCTCGCTGCCGGTCACGGTCACGGCGGCGACGCGCGGGTCGGCGATCAGCCCCGACACCGCCCCCGAGCCGACCAGCAGCGTCTGAAACACCCCCTCGGGCGCGCCGGCGCGGCGAAAGAGATCCTCGAGCGCCAGCGCGCATTGCGGGACGTTCGACGCGTGCTTGAGCAGGGCGACGTTGCCCGCCACCAGCGCGGGGGCGGCGAAGCGGATCACCTGCCAGAAGGGAAAGTTCCACGGCATGACCGCGAGCACGACGCCGAGCGGCTGATAGGCCAGCAGCGCGCGCTCGCCCGCGGGGGTGCCGCCCGGTCGGGGCTCGCGCTCTCCGACGCGAGAAAACGCGCGCCGTTCTCGGCGTAGTAGCGGCAGCCGCCGGCACACTTCTTGGCCTCGTCGATCCCGGCGCGGAGCAGCTTGCCCATCTCCAGGGTCATCAGCCGGCCGAAGCGATCGCTCTCGCGCTCGAGGAGATCGGCGGCGCGGGTCAGCACGCGCGCGCGTTCGTCGATCGCCGTGCGCCGCCAGCGGGGCGCGATCCCGGCCGCGCGCGCCAGGGCCGCCTCGACGGCGTCATCAGTGAACGGCGCGAACGTGCGCACCGTCTCGCCGGTCGTCGGGTTGGTGGTCGCGATCGCCATGGACGGAAATCTAACGGCCGCTTGGGCTGCAGACCAGTGGGGAACGCTGACCAACCGCTGCCCCAAAGGCGAGAGCGCCAACAGGCGACAGCGTCAGCGATACAGGTCGAGAAACATCGCGGCCCAGATCATCCCCTCGTCGGCGTGATAGATCTTGGCGCGTCCCACGTACGGTTTGCCGTCGCGCGTGTAAAGCTCCAGGTAATTTCGGTCGCGCTCGATGAACTCGGCCATGCGCGTTCGGTGGGTGATCATTTTTGCCCGGTCGAACTTCGCCAGCTCGGTCATGTAGATCGCGCCCAGCTGGGTCCAGCTCGGGTCGCCCTGATAGTTGGGCGTGAACGCCTTCGGCACCGGCAGCTCGCTCTCGGGCAGCCGGCGCTCGAAGTAGCGCAGCGGCACCGGATGGGTCAGGCCGCGCGCCTCGAGGGTCGCGAAGGCGCGCCGGCGCATTTCGGGCTCGTCGTCGAAGAGGCCAAAGAAGAATGGCCAGACGTTGCCGTCGCCCGACGGCAGCTCCCGGCAGAGGGCGTCGCGAAAGTGCTCGCCGGTCCAGTGATGCTGCAGCATCCGGTCGCGAACGTCGTGGCCGGCGAACGGGTTCGAGACCCGCTTGTCGCCGTCGAGCAGCTGTGACGTGAGCGCGATCATGGTATTGGCGAAGACCGTCGAGCGGCCGGTCATGCAGTCGCGCGGCCCGGAGAAGTAGCCCTGGGTGCGCGCCATCCCGAGCTCGGGATCAAAAACGATCTCGTGGAACCGCTTGATCTCGCGCCGGAACAGCTCGCGGTGGCGATCAATCAGGTAGTCGGCGCCGGCCTGCTTCAACGCAAACAGGGTCAGCGGCAACGAATCGCACGCGTAGGCGTACACATCGCGCGGATAGCGCCGGTAGAAGATGGTGGTCGCCAGGCGACCAGCGCGCTCGAACCGTTCCAGCCCCCATTCCCACGACGCCAGCACCCGGTCCCGGTAACCGAGGTTGCACAGCGCCGGCGTGCACATCGCGAGGTCGCGCGTCCAGAACTGGCGAAAGTGCCCCGCGGAGCCGGCGAAGAATTCGCCGGTCCAGCAATCTTCGAGCACGCCGCGGCAGATGGCCTCGACGCTGCCACGGTAGCGCTTCCAGCCCCGCAGCGTGCGCCAGAGCGAACGCCCCGCCACGTTGAGACCGGCTGCCAGGAGCACCGGATCCATCGGAAGGGGCGCCGCCTCGCGCGGGTTGGCCGGCTCAAGCGTGAGCCGTTCGCGGGTTTGCGGCTTGCTCAGGCGCGCGTCACTCGGTGATAACAGTGGTGCGCTCACAGTTTATCCATCGGGCCTATCTAAAACTTCTGTATCAAACAAAAGAGCGCAAGTGCCAAATCGGGCTTCTAGACACCGGGCAATTTGTGGGTAGAGTGCTCGATCTTCAACGGCCCATGGGGTGTCTATGACCGAGACGCGATGCGACCTTCACCTACACTCCAGCGCTTCGATCGGCAACGACGAATGGTACACGCGGTTTTTTGGCTGCCCTGAGAGTTACGCCTCGCCGCTAAAGCAGTACGAGCTGTGCAAAGAGCGGGGCATGACGCTGGTCACGCTCACCGATCACGACACGATCGGCGGCGGGCTCGAGCTGATCGATCGGCCCGACTTCTTTCTCTCCGAGGAGATCACCGCGACCTTCCCGGAGAACGGATGCGTGATGCACGTCCTGGCGTGGAACATCACGCCGGCGCAGCACGAGAACATCCAGGAGCGGCGGCGCGACATCTACCGGTTGTCGGAGTACCTGTCGCGCGAAGGGATCGCGCACGGTCTGGCGCACCCGCTGCTGAGCCCGAGCTGGCAGCTCGATGCCGACACGCTCGAGAAGCTGTTGCTGCTGTTCCCGACCTTCGAGGGGCTGAACGGCCTGACCGACGCGCGCATCGAGCCCGATCTGACGATGTTGCTCGAGCGGATCACGCCCGGAGATCATCGCGCGCCTGTCGCGCAAGCACGGCATCGCGCCGCGCGGCGCGACCCCGCATCGCAAGGCGCTGACCGCCGGGTCGGACGACCACGTTCACCGGCGCTGCGGCGCCACCTTCACCGCGATTGACGGCGCGATCACCGTGCCGTCGGCGTTCCTCGAGCGCTGCATGGCGGGCGAGGCGCGCCTGGTGGGCGAGCAGGCCGACCTGAACGCGATGGCGCTGTGCGTGCAGCACACGACCTACAACCATCTCAAGCAGCGGCAGATCGATCGCAAGGACTACCGGGATCCTTTCGTCGAAATGATCGACGTCATCGCTGGACGTGCCCAGCAGCCGGCCAAGAACGGCGGGCCGGCCCGCGACGCCGGGGGCTTCCTGGCCAGTCTGCTGGCCGGCGCCCAGCGCGCGTCGCTCCCGGTGGGTCGCGAGCTCGACATCCTGCGGACCGATCAGGCCCCGACGCAGGAGAGCGACGCGCGCATCATCGGCAGCATCGCCCGCCTCAGCGACGCGGTGCTCGAGGCGGCGTTGCACGACCTGCTCGCCGGCGCGCAGGACTTCGATCTCTATCGAATCTTCGGGGCGTGCCGCGATCTCGCGGGCGGTCTGGTGACGGCCGCGCCGGTCTTCTTCGCCGCCGATCACTTCGGCAAGCAGGAGCAGCAGGTGCGCCGGCTGTGGGAGCAGTGGACGGCCTTCCCGCCCGAGCGGCGTCCCGAGCGCATGGCGGTGTTCAGCGACTCGCTCGAGCAGGTCGACGGCGTCTCGGTCTGGTGCCGGCGTTTCGTCGACCAGGCGCGCGCCGCCGGGCGCCAGGTGCTGATCCCGTACTGCGGTGACCTGCCGGGACACTTCGACGATCGGGCCAGCCTGCATCACCTGCCGGCGGCCACCAGCTTCACGCTGCCGCTCTACACGCGCATTCAACTGCACGTACCGTCGCTGATCGACACGCTGTCGTGGGTGTGGCGCGAGCGCATCACCCACATCGAGCTGTCGACGCCCGGACCGATGGGCCTGGTGGGGCTGCTGATGGCCAAGATCCTGCGGCTGCCGGTGACCGCCAGCTATCACACCGAGGTGCCGGCGCTGATCCAGCCGCTGGGCGGCAACGCCTTCATGGAGAAGGCGGCGCGCCGCTACCTGTCCTGGTTCTACGCGCACGTCGACCGGGTGTTCGCATTCTCGTGCGGCTCGCGCGACGCGCTGGTCGACATGGGGGTCAGCGCCGCCAAGCTGTCGGTGATGCCGGTCGCGATCGACCCCGAGGACTTCTCGCCGGCGCACTGTGGAAACGCGGTGTTCGACGATCTGAACCTGGACGTCGGCGACCGGCCGGTGATCCTGAGCGTGGGACGGATCTCCGAGGAGAAGAACATCCCGATCATCGTCGAGGCGGTCGAGCGGCTGCAGAATCGAACGCCGAAGCCGCTGCTGGTGATCGCGGGTGACGGGCCCGAGCGCGCCTCCTTCGAGCATGCGTATCGCGACAAGGAGTTCGTGCGGTTCGTCGGCCTGCAACGGGGCGACACGCTGAAGAAGCTCTACGCGTCGGCGCGCATGTTCGTCTTCGCCAGCCGCGTCGACACGCTGGGGCTGGTCAACATGGAGGCGATGTCGAGCGGGGTGCCGGTGCTGGTCCCCTCCGATGCCTGCATCGCCGAGTTCGTCACCGACGGCCTGTCGGCCGAATGCTACGAGTTCGGCGCCACGGGGATGTCGGCGGCGATCGCGCGCATTCTGGACGATCCGCGGCGCGCCCAGTTGCTGAGCGCCAACGGGCGTCGCGCGATGATCCAGCGCTGGAACGAAGTGCCGTTCAGTCGCATATGGAACTCGTTCACGCAGAGCGCCTGAAGCGCGCGCGCGCGCTGATCTCGCTGCACGACGTGTCGCCGCTCACGCTGGGGGACTGCCGGCGGGCGCTGGAGATGTTCGGGGAGCTCGGGTTGGCGCCGGCCGACCTGACCTGCTTCGTGATCCCGTGGCACGAATCGCGGCGCGCGATCGACGAGGACGCCGAGACGCTGGCGTTCCTGCGCGGTCTGGCCGACGGCGGCGCCACGCTGGTGATGCACGGGCTGACCCACCGCATGGACGGACGGGTCTGGACGCCGTCGGGCTGGTTTCGCGCGCACTTGTTCGCGCGCGGACAGGGCGAGTTCTTTCGCTGCGACGCCGCCGACGCCCAGCGCCGGCTGGAGCAGGGGCGCGCGATCCTTCGCCGCGCCGGGCTCGAGGCGGCGCTGCGCGGGTTCATCCCGCCCGCCTGGCTGCTGTCGCGCGCGGCCCTCGAGGTCGTCGACCGCGCCGGGTTCGAGTTCTACGAAGTCTTCGGCGGCATCATGCACCGCGGGCGGCGGCTGGCGCCGCGGGTCATCGGCTGGGGCTCGCTCAGCGAGGTCGAGGCGCGCGCGACGGCGATCTACGCCGCCGCGCAGTCGCGCCTGCCGCCGGCCGACACGCGGGTCGCGGTTCACCCCGCCGACATGGCGCGCGCCAGCCAGCGCCGCGCCGTGCGCCGCGTCCTCACCCGCCTGCTGGAACGCCTGCGCCCGATCCGGAAGTACCGGGCGCTATCTCGCAGGACCCGGCCGGTCAAATCGCTAGGCGTCCTGGCGGGCGCTTCACTGCGCCGCGGATGCCGGCCAGCACGGTTGCGCGTTCTTTCAGGCCGTGCGAGAGCACGCGCATCGCGCGATCGTCGACCTCGAGCAGCGCACGTCCCTGGGCGCACGCCTCTTCGGCGTGCGTCGGGTTGGACGGACCGATGGTGAGCCCCAGACGCTGCGCGAGCGCCACCGAGAAGCGCGCGACGTTGCCGAGCCCGCGCGGGCGCGCGGCGACGAACTCCGCCGAGGATTCGATCGCCTCGGCGATGGGATGCGCGAGCCGCCACTTGCGCACGAGGGCAGCGCCGAACTGGCGGTGGCTCGCCTCGATCGTCGCCAGCCAGACCGCCTCGCCGATCGGTTGGCGCTCGCCGGCGCGCATCATCTGTTGCTCGATCTCGATCAGCAGCGCCCCGACCAGCGGCTTGCCGATGTTGTGCAGGACGCCGGCGAGATAGGCGTAGGTCACCTCTGATTCACGGCTGGCCAGCTCGCACAGGTTGCCGGCGATCAGGCCGGCGCCGATCGACTGCGGCCAGATTCGGCGCAGCGCCTCCTTGACGCGCGTCTGCTGGCGCCCCTCGTAGACGTCGCGCGCCGCGAACTCGATCAGCGCGTCGTGCAGCCCCTCGGTGCCAAGGCGGGCGATCGCCATATCGAGCGTGGTCGCCGGCATCAGGCTGGGGAAGGCGGCGCTGTTGGCCAGCCGCATGACCCGCGAGCGCAGGTGCGGCACCTCGCTGATCGCGCGCGACACCTCGGTGAAGCCGAGGTTCGACCGGCGCAGCAGATCGAGGCAGCGCTCGGTGACCTCGGGCAGCGCGGGCAGACTCACCCGGCCGGTGGCGAACCGTTCCAGCACCAGGCTGACCAGCTTCACCGCCTGCTGCTGCGCCGTATCGACGACGTCGATGTCGACCGTGGCGTTGTCCTCCGATGCCCGGCGGGGCGAGCCGATCGTCGCGCCGGCGTGGGCGGGCGCCTGGGCACGCGCGGCGGCCGCCGGCATCGACGACGCGCCGGCGCCTGGCCCCGCCGCGCGCGGATCCATCGGCACCGGTCGGGTGATCGACCGTTGCCGGCCGGCGACGACATTCACCGCTGGCGCGCGCACCGGCGCGATCTCCAGCGCCTCGCGCAGCTCGCGCATGCTGGCGAAGCGATCCTTCGGCTGCTTGGCCAGCGCGCGCATGACGACCGCGCTCATGCCGGCGGAGACGTGCGGGTTGATCGACGACGGCGGCACCGGCGGCTCGCTGACGTGGCAGACGATCAGGCGTCCCAGCGTGTCGCCGACGAACGGCTGGCGTCCGGTGAGCGCTTCATAAAGAACGACGCCCAGAGAGTAGATGTCGCTGCGCAGGTCGAGCGACGCCTCGCCCAGGCACTGCTCGGGCGACATGTACGCCGGCGTGCCGATCACCGTTCCGGTCTTGGTGTGGTGACCGACCGCGGAGTTGGTGGTCAGCAGCTTGGCGATGCCGAAGTCGAGCACCTTCACGAAGTCGGGGTAGTCGGGGTGATTGCGCAGGAAGATGTTCTCGGGTTTGACGTCGCGGTGGACCATCCCCTGCTCGTGCGCCGCCCCCAGCGCCGAGGTGACCTGGCGAAAGATGCGGACGACGGTCGCCTCGTCGAGCGTGCGCGAGCGATGCAACCGCGCCGCCAGCGTCTCGCCCTCGAGCAGCTCCATGACGATGCAGTAGAAGCTCGAGAACTGCCCGAAGTCGGTGATCTCGACGATGTTCGGGTGGCGGATGTCGTTGACCAGCCGCGCCTCGGTGAAGAAGCGCGAGACCGCCTCCTCGTCCGAGGCGATGTCGGGGTTGAGGATCTTGACCGCCGCCTTGCGTCCAATCAGCGTGTGGCGCGCGAGGTAGACCTTCCCCATCCCGCCCTCCCCGAGCAGGGATGTGATCACATAGGAGCCGACGGCTTGTCCGATCATGTCGCCCCTAGACCCCTCGGCACTGGCCAACGCCACCTCCGGTATTTCGTCAAACACCGCGCGCAACTAAAGGTCCTCCGACGGTCAGCCGAACGAGGTGAGTGCTTGTGGTGCGAGACGCTTCCAGCCCGCAACCCCGTGCAGGCGATGATCCAACGATGCTAGCGGTTGGCGCGCCGGTCCCAGCGGACGGCAGCGACCCCCTGCGGGCGGCGGTGGCGCACCGTCTGGCGATCGGGCAGCTGACCCTGCCGCTGCTGCCCCGGGTCGCCAGCCAGGTCGTGGCGCTGGTCGGAAGCGCGACCACCGACGCGAACCGTCTGGCGGAGCTGATCCACCGCGATCCGGCGCTGGCCGGTCAGGTCCTGCGCATCGCGAACTCTCCCGCCTACATGCCGCGCATGCCGATCGTGTCGCTGCAACAGGCGGTGTCACGCCTGGGTCTGAACGCGGTGACCGAGATTGCCTTCGCGGCGTCGGTGCAAAGCGGGGTCTTCCGCGTGCCGGGGTACGAGCCGATGTTGAACCAGCTGTGGCGGCACGCGCTGGCGTCGGGAGCGTTCGCCAAGGAGGTCGCGCGCGTCCGCCGGCTCAACGTCGAGAGCGCCTTCCTGTGCGGCCTGTTGCACGCGGTCGGCAAGCCGGCGCTGCTGCAGCTGATCACCGACGTCGGTAAGTCGCAGGCCCTGCCGGTCGAGCCGTCGTCGCTGGCGGCGCTGCTCGACGAGCTGCACCCGATCGTCGGCGTCCGGATCGCCGCGCAGTGGTGCCTGCCCAAGCCGGTGGCCGCGGCCATCGAGCACTACACCAGCTACGCCAACGCGGGCGCCTTCCGGCAGGAGGCGATGATCACCTTCCTGGCCGATCGCCTGGCGACGCACGTCCTGGAACCGGCGCGGTTCGGCGGCGACGAGTCGTTTCGCGACACGCCGGTCATCGCCGACCTCAACCTCTATCCCGACGACGTCGCCGGCCTGCTGGCGCGGCGCGACCGCGTGCTGGAGCTGGTCTCGGCGATGGTCGCCTGATGATGGACGGCGGCGGCCGAAGCGCGAACGACGCCTCGGGCGGCGGCGACACCAACGACGCCGCGATCTTCGACGTGCTGGTGCTGGGCAGCGGCCCCGCGGGGCAGAAGGCCGCCGTGCAGGCGGTCAAGGCGGGGCGCCGGGTCGCGCTGGTCGAGCAGGAGGCCGGCGTCGGCGGGATGTGCGTCCACCGCGGCACGATCCCCAGCAAGACCCTGCGCGAGAGCGCGCTCCAGCTGTCGCGCCTGCGCCGCAGCGCCGCGCTGCTCGAATTCACCCTCAAGCCCGATCTCGAGGTGGCATCGCTGACGGCGCGTCTCGACGAGGTGGTCAAGGCGCACGTCGCCTACATGGGGCGACAGCTGGAGCGCAACGGCATCCGCCTCTTTCACGGCCGCGCCCGCTTCCTGTCCGACCGGGTGGTCGAGGTGCAGTCGCTCGACGGGTCGACGCGCCAGGTCCAGGCGGCGACGATCTTCATCGCCACCGGGTCGCGCCCGCGTACGCCGCCCGAGATCGCCGATCGACCACGAGAACATTCTCGACAGCGACTCGATCCTGTCGATGCTCTATCTGCCGGCATCGCTCACCGTGCTGGGCGGCGGCGTCATCGCCTGCGAGTACGCTTCGATCTTCGCCCACCTCGGCGTCGCGGTGACGATGATCGACCGCGCCGATCGGCCGCTCAAGTTCATGGACGCCGAGCTGGTCGGACGGTTCGTGAGCGACTTCGAGCGCAACGGCGGCCGCTTCCTCGGCGAGCGGAGCATCGGCTCGGTCGAGTGGGACGGCGTCTCGCGGGTGATCACCCGCCTCGCGACCGGCGAGGTCATCGAGAGCGACAAGATGCTGGTCGCGCTCGGCCGCGTCGCGAGCGTCGACGGGCTGGCGCTGGGCGCCGCCGGCTTGCGCGCGAACGCGCGCGGCCTGCTGGAGGTCGACGAGCACTGCCGCACCGTCGTGCCGCACATCTACGCGATCGGCGACGTCATCGGGCCGCCGTCGCTGGCGGCGACCGCGATGGAGCAGGGGCGGCGGGCCGCCTGCCACGCGCTGGGGCTGGCGCCCGGCAGCCCGGCCGAGATGATCCCGATCGGCATCTACACCATTCCCGAGATGGCCTGCGTCGGCCTGAACGAGGACGAGGCGGTCAAGCGCCACCCGGGCGCGCGCATCCTGGTCGGCCGCGGCCGCTTCGAGGAGGTGGCGCGCGGTCAGATCTCCGGCGTGCAGGACGGCCTGCTCAAGCTGGTCGCCGACGCGTCGGGGAACAAGCTGCTGGGCGTCCAGATCGTCGGCGAAGGGGCGACCGAGCTCATCCACCTCGGCCAGATGGCGCTGCTGGCCGGGAACAGCGTCGACGCCTTCGTCGAGAACATCTTCAACTTCCCGACGCTGGCCGAAGCCTACCGCGTCGCCGCGCTCGACCTCCTCGAGCAGGGTCGCTGACCTTCGGTTCAAAGCGGGGCGGGGACCGACGAGGGCGCGGGTCCTGTCACGGGGCGGGGTCCTCCCCGCTGCGGTCAGATGGCGGGAGCAGCCTGGCTTGTTGTGGCAACTCCCGATCGCCATTCATCGGAATCGGTCGCGCAGGGCACGATACGCCGCCATCTGACCGCATCGGGGTCCCCCCCCCACCCCGTGCCACCCGCGCCCTCATCGGTCCCCGCTCTCAATGAGAGAGCTCTCGGCTCGTCCGACGCGGGATCGTTCCCATGTGTCGCAAGCGATCTCGTTGAGAGCACCGAGAAGCGAAGGGCGCGGGTGACCGGAGTGGGGGGACCCAAATGGGATCGGACCGCGGCGTGTCGTGCCCTGCGCGACTGATTCCGATGAGCAACGATCGGGAGTTGCCACAACAAGCCAGGCTGCTCCCGCGGTCCGATCCCATTTGGGAGGACCCACGCAGGGCAGGACCCGCGCCCTTTGCTTCTCGGTGCCCCGCTCAACTGACTGGCCCTCCCGCACTAGAGCTCGGCGCGCGAGAACAGGAACAGCACGCCGAGGATGATGAAGACGCCGCCGGCGATCCGCCGCAGCCAGATCGGCGGGATGATGCGGCTGACCCCTTCGCCGGCGACCACGGCGATCGCCGACGTCGCGCACAGCGCCAGCGCCGACCCGGCGAAGACCGCCAGCTTCGACTTTCCGCCGGCGGCCAGCGACAGCGTCGCCAGCTGGGTTTTGTCGCCGATCTCGGCGACGAAGATCGAGACGAACGTCGACAGCAGCAGCTTCCAGTCCATGGGCCGGGATCCTAATCGCTCGCGGCGATCGATAACACCCCGGCGCCGCGGATCGCGTCGGTTTTGAGCGCCAGCAGCGCGCGGTTGGCCTCGGCCAGCGGAAACATCTCGGTGTGGGTGTGTACGGGCAGCGCCGCCGCCTCGCGCAGGAAGGCGTGGCCGTCCTCGCGCGTGTTGTTGGCCACGCTGCGCACCACCCGCTCGCCGTAGAGCAGATCGTAAGGCATCTCGGGGAGCGGGCTCATGTGGATCCCGCCCAGCACGACGCTGCCGCCGGCGTCGATCGCCGCCAGCGCCGCCGGCACCAGCGGGCCGGCCGGCGCGAAGATGATCGCCGCGTCCAGCGCGACCGGCGGCGGCTGCGCGGTGTCGCCGACCCAGGTGGCGCCCAGCTCGGCGGCCAGCGCCTGGTGGCGGGCGCGGTCGCGCGTGCAGACGTAGACCTCGGCGCCGCGCCCGCGCGCCAGCTGGATCGCCACGTGCCCGGCCGCGCCGAATCCGTAGATGCCGAGGCGCGCGCCGCTCCAGGCGGTCAGCCCGGTCAGGCGCAGCGCGCGGAAGCCGATGATGCCGGCGCACAGCAGCGGCGCGGCCGCCCGATCGTCGAAGCCGTCGGGCAGCGGGTAGACGAAGTCGGCGCGCGCGGTGCACAGCTCGGCGTAGCCGCCGTCGACGGTCCAGCCGGTGAAGTCGGGGTGATCGGCGCACAGGTTCTCGCGGCCCGAGACGCAGAAACGGCAGCGGCCGCAGGTGCGGTGCAGCCAGGCGACCCCGACGCGCTGCCCGAGCGTCAGGCCGTGGGACGGGCCGCGCGCGCCGAAGGCGAGGATGTCGCCCACGATCTGGTGACCGGGGATGATCGGCGAGCGGCGCGGCGGCAGCTCGCCCTCGACGACGTGCAGATCGGTGCGGCAGATCCCGCACACGCGCACCCGCAGCAGGACCTCGTCGGGGGCCGGCACCGGCGGCGGGACGTCCTCAAGCACGAGCGGCGCCGTGGTGATGGGCGCGGGGTGGTGCAGGACCGCGGCCCGCATCAGTGCACGCCGTGATACGAGTGCACGACGACGAACGCCGCGATCGAGACCGCGAGCGACGCGCCCAGCAGCGCGACGTCGAGCCCGCGCGGCAGGCGCTGCGGCCAGCGCGCGCGCAGCAAGCCGATGATCCCGCCGCTGACGAAGCCGCCGAGGTGCGCGGCGTTGTCGAGGTTGAGGAAGTAGCCGAGCACGAGCACGAAGCCGACGTTGGTGGCCAGACCGCGCGCCAGCCCCTTCTGATCGGTGCGCCAGGCGAACGCCGCCGCGATCCCGATCAGCCCCATGATCGCGCCCGACGCGCCCGCCGATATCGTCGGACGGTGCCGCCATCCGTTGAACACCGTCGAGGCGACGTTGCCGAGCGTCCCGGTGACGACGTAGGCGGCGCCGATCACCCCCGGCCCGATCGTGCGCTCCGAGATGACGCCGATCTGGGTCAGCACCCACATGTTCATCCCGATGTGCAGCAGGTGAAAATGGACGAACGCCGCCGTCAGCAGTCGCCAATGACTGACCTCCTGCGTGCCACCGGCGACGTTGGCACCGGCGTAGATCATCGTGTCGGGCTCGAAGCCCATCAGCTTGCGGCTGCTGACGACCATGACGACGAAGATGACCAGGTTGGCGGCGATCAACGCCGAGGTGACCGGAGCCTCGGGCAAGCGGCGCAACCATTTCATGTCGCGCAAGTCTAACGGGGAAACGGCGCCGCGCGGCCGAGGGGAATTTTCTTTTTGCCGAGGGCGTTGTGCCCATGACCCTGTCGTTACCCACGCGCGTCGGTCGCGTGGGCGTCGACGTCATCGAGGGCTCCGACGCTTGACAGCAAGTGGCTACAGGTACAATGGAACTACAAAGGAAAAACGATGAGCACTGACGCGAGACCTCGACGATTCACCCGTTTCTTCAGCTCGAACTGGGGGCGCCTGGCGGCGCTCACGCTGGCGGTGGGGATGGGGGCCGGGGGGGTGGCGACGACGCGGTTCGCATCGGCCGCCGCGGCGGCGGCGGTCACGCCCAAGACCGAGACCCCGAACGAGGCGAAGGTGCTGTCGCACGCGTTCTCGTCGGTCGCCAAGGCGCTGGGGCCGTCGGTCGTGCGCATCGAGGTGGAGGTCGGTGGGCCGGCCACCGCCGAGCGGATGCACGGCAATCGCCCCGGTTTCCCGCCCCCGGGACAGGGCGGCGGCGACGACGATGAGATCCCGCCGTTCTTTCGTCGCTTCTTCGACTTCGGTGGTTCGGGCGAGGGCGGCGGCGGCATGCCCATGCCCGGGCCGAGCCACGGCGTCGGCTCCGGCTTCATCCTCGATACCAGCGGCGACATCGTCACCAACCGCCACGTGATCCAGGGCGCCACCAAGGTGACGGTCACGCTGAATGACGGCAAGGAGTACCCGGCCAAGGTGATCGGCAAGGACGCGCAGACCGACGTCGCGGTGGTGCGTCTCGAGAAGCCGCCCGCCAACCTGACGGTGGCCCGCACCGGCGACTCGGACAAGCTCGAGGTCGGCGAGTGGGTCCTCGCGCTCGGCAGCCCGCTGGGCCTCGAGCAGACGGTGACCGCCGGCATCGTGAGCGGCAAGGGCCGTCCCGGCCGCCATGTTCAGATGTCGGGCAAGCGCGTGCGCGGCTACATCCAGACCGACGCCAAGATCAATCCGGGCAACTCGGGTGGTCCGCTGGTCAACCTCGACGGCGAGGTGGTCGGCGTCAACACGTTGATCCAGGTCGGCGCCGGCGGCAGCTACGGCTTCGCCATCCCGGTCAACGAGGTCCGTCGCGTCGCCCAGGTGCTGCTCAAGGAAGGGCGGGTCCGCTATCCCTACCTCGGGATCATGCTGACGGATATCAAGGATCTCGACGACGCGAAGAAGGCCAAGCTCGGCAAGAACCTGCCGGCCGCGGGCGCCTTCGTCGCCGAGCTGACGCCGGGCGCGCCGGCTGGAAAGGCTGGCATCCGTCCGGGCGACGTCATCACGTCGATCAACAACCAGAAGGTCACCAACTCGTCGGACGTGGTCGACTACGTCTCCTCGCAGAACATCGGCTCCAACGTGACATTGCGCTACGAGCGCGACGGCCACTCCGGCTCGGCCGTCGTGAACCTAGGTGAGCTTCCCGACGAGGACGCACGGCAGCCCGAGGCGCCCGGCAAGATCGGCATGGCGTTGCAGACGCTGTCGCCCGACGTCGCCGATTCATTGGGGATGGGCCGCGGCACCAAGGGCGCGGTGATCACCGACGTGCTCTCGGGCAGCCCCGCCGAACAGGCTGGCCTGAAGCCGGGCGACGTCATCGTCGAGGTCGACCGCAAGAATGTCAGCAGCGCCGAGGATACGATCGAAGCTCTGCGCGCTCCCCAGAAGAACGGACACCTGCTGCGCGTCCGCGGGGCATCGGGTACGCGCTTCGTCACCATTCGATGACGTGAGGCCCCTTCTGCCTCGCGCGCCCATGCTTAGCTTGGGAGCGCGAGGCATTGGATGGTGGCGCGACGGTGCATCGTGGTCCTGGGCCTGGCGATCGAGTTTGCGTGGTCGGCGTGGGCGGTTGGAGGAGGATCGCAGGCCTGGGCGGCGAGCCGGTTCGACGACGGCGCGGAGCACCTCGCGATCCTGGAGCCAGCGTTCTCGACGGCGGTGAGGGCGGCGGCGCCGGCCGTGGTCCGCATCGAGGTCGTCAGCGACGGCGGACGTACCTCATCGGCGTCGGGGGTCGTCATCGATACCCTGGGCAACGTCGTGACCAGCGCCGACGCGGTTGCGCCCAGCGCCGCCGTGCGGGTGGTGCTGGCCGACGGGCGGGCCCTGGCGGCCCGCGTGCGCGGCGTCGACCCGCACAGCGGCGTCGCGGTCGTGCAGGCCCGCGGCGCGACCCGCGACTTCGCGGCGGCGCGCTTTGCCGATTCGGATCTGGTCGAGATCGGCGAGTGGGTGCTGACGATCTCTCGCCCCTCCTCCGGCGGCGCCGAGGCGGTCGGCAAGAGCCTGGTCAGCGGCCGGGGGCGCGAGCGGCGCGCGTCGCCGGTGTCGGCGGCGGTGGGCGGGCGCGAGTGGTTCATCACCGAGGTGCCGGCCGCTGCCGACGGCCCGGGGGCGCCGCTGGTCAACCTCGACGGCGAGGTCGTCGCGCTGTCGCTCGGCGCGCGCGGCCAGCGGCTGCCGATCAACCGGGTTCGGCGCGTGGCGCAGATGATCATCGCCAGCGGCGAGGCGCGCTATCCGTACATCGGCGTCTTGCTCCTCGACGCCGACGATCTCGATCCGCGCGAGCGCGCCGCGCTGGGCGCCGACGCGAGCTGGCAGGGCGCGGTCGTGAGCCGCGTCCTCGTCGGCGCGCCGGCCGCGCGCGCCGGTCTGCGCGCGGGCGACGTCATCGTCACCATCGACAATCTGGAGACGCGCGCGGCCGGCGAGGTCCTCGACCGGGTGTCGGACCACGACGTCGGCGAGCGGGTGACGATCGGATTCGTGCGCGGCGGGCAGCGGTGCTCGGTTCAGGTCGGGGTCGACGCGCTGCCGGCACCGGCGTCGTTGTCCGCGTGGGTCTCGCCGCGCGTGAGGACCAGCTGGGTGATCTCGGCCGGCGCCGCCAGCCGCATGGGCGGGCCCCAGTAGCCGGTGCCCCGGCTGACGTAGACCTGCGCGCCGCCGTGGCGATGGAGCCCGGCGACGAACGGCTGCTGCAGCCGCACGAAGTAGCTGAACGGCCAGATCTGTCCGCCGTGGGTATGGCCCGAGAGCTGGAGGCCGATGCCGAACCGCGCCGCCGCGAACACCGACCGCGGCTGATGAGCGAGCAGCACGACCTCGCGTGCCGGGTCGAGCCCCGCCAGCGCCTGGTCGAGGTTTTCCCCGTGCCCCGCTTCCCCGGAGCGGGCGCCCGAGTGGTCGTCGACCCCGGCGAGCTCGAAGCTGGTGGTTCCGTCGCCGATTGTCACCCGTTCGTTGCGCAAGCAGCGAATCCCGAGGCGCGTCAGCTCCGCAATCCAGGGGGGCGCGCCCGAGAAGTATTCGTGGTTGCCGGTCACGAAGTAGACGCCGTGGCGCGCGCGCAGCTGCGCGAGCGGGGCGATGGCGTCGGCGAGCTCGGCGACGGATCCGTCGACCAGATCGCCGGTAATGGCGACCAAGTCGGGATTGAGCGCGTTTGTGCGCGCCACGATGTCCTCGATGAACGCCCGCCCAATCGTGGGCCCAACGTGAATGTCGGTGAGCTGAACCAAGGTGAAGCCGCTCATCTCGGTCGGTAAACGGGTCAGGGTCACGGGAACGCGCCGCACGGCAACCGGTCCCAGTGCCGAGCGCATCGCGACCGCCGTGAGCGTGCCGGTCGCGGCGGCGACCGCTCCCGCCAGCCAGCGCGCCACCAGCGTGCGCCGGCCAATATCGATTGAACGATCGATCGGCAGCGCACCGGCGCGCAGCCGATTGGTGAGCCAGGAGATCACCTTCACGAGATCGGCGCCCAGCAGCAGCACGAAGATCAAGAACAGCGCGCCGAGCCAAACGTAGAGCGGCCAGCTCAGCGTTCGGGCCGCGGCCGGCAGCCGGCGCGCGAGGATTCGCGTCAGCGGCAGCCCGGTGGCGAGCATGACCAGCCCGGCCACCATCAGCGCCGCCCAGGGCTGGGGAACCCGCGTGTCTCTCACCAGGCGCGCCCAAACGTAGTAGTGCAGACCGCCGAGGACCAGGATCACCACGGCAAAGAAGGCGGCGAAGGTCATTGCTCGTCCGATCGAGAGCGTAGCGGCTCGTCGGATCGAGAGCGTAGCGGCTCGTCCGATCGACAGCGCACCGCGGTCGCGACTGCGCGCGCTGGCAAGCAGGTCCTGGTCGTCATCGGGTGTGTCGAGTTCCATTGTGAAACGAAGCGCAACGCGCGGCTTCAGTTGATTGATTGTTAACATCCATGGCGCATCGATAGCGATTGGTTTGAGGGGCGCTCGTTTGTCGTTTGCAACACCGGATGTTTGAGAGTAGTCTGCGCGCCGTCAAGAAACACCAGGAGACTTAGTAATGGCGCGAGCTTCCTCATCTTCGTTCGATTCTTCGTCGCAAATCCGTCAGATCGTCGGTGACTTCGTCACGCAGTTGTCGGCGCTGATCGAGCAGGACGCCGTCTCCCGGGCGCGCCAAACGATCCTCTCGGCGTTTTCGGGTGGCGAGGCGACCAACCTCACGATCAACGGCAAGCGGAGGGGCAGGCCGCCCGGCCGCCGCTCGGCGGTGCTGGCGCTGGGCGCAGGACTCGGCGCAGGACTCGGCGCAGGACTCGGCGGACGAGTCGTGGGTCGGAAGCGACGGAAGGCGCCAATCCAGCTTTGCCCGGTTCCCGGGTGCAGCAACCGGGCGGCTCCGGTCTTCGGGATGGTCTGTGCGAAGCACAAGGACCTCCCCAAGTCCGAGATTCGGAAGTTCCGCGAAGCGCGCCGGGCGCAGCGAGGCAAGGGCAAGGCGTCGGTATCGAGGCCTGGTTCAGCAAAGCGCCGTTCCGCGAAGCCCGCTTCCGCGAGGCCGGCCTCCGCGAAGCCAAACTCGACGAAGCCAAGTTCAATGAAGTCGAGATTGGCGAAGGCGAGCTCCGCGAAGGCCCCGAAGAAGACCACCCGGCGGGCGAAGCCGGCCAAGCGGCAAGCGCGAATGACGCGGCAGGTTCGTAGGGTCAGCCTGCCGGCCGCGCCGCGTCCGGTCGCCCCCGTGCCGCCCGTCGCCGTCGCCTGACCTGGGCCGCTGGCCGAACGGGTCATCATCCGATTCTGGCGCCCGATGACGGTCGCCCGCCCCGGTCGGCGAGCCTGAACCGGCCACGACGGGGCCGGACGCGAGTCGGAGTTTCACGCCGACTGTGGCGTCTGCGCCACGGGGCCTGGTCCCGAGGCGGCGTGAGCCAGCAAACTCGCGCAGAACGGCGCAATTAGAGTTGGCATCAGCGTTGCGTTCCTTGCGGCCTGTAAAGGAGGCCCGGAATGTCCATCGCTAACGTGCCGCTTGACTTCAACGGACTCGGCAAGCCCCGCAAGGTTCCCCCCCCGGTCGCCACGGAGCTGTCCGCGCTCTCGGGTTGTGCGGCCTTTGCCGGCGCCGACCAGTCGACCCTTCAGTCTCTCGGACAGGCCTGTTCCGTGCGCCAGGTGGCGCGCGGCGCGACGCTGGCCGCCGAGGGCAGCCTGATCGATCAGGCCTTCCTGGTGATTCGCGGGCGCGTCCGTGCCGTCCGGCGCGGGGAGAGCGGCCGCGAGATCACGCTCGAGGTCTTTCGTCCCGGCGACCTCATCGGTGACGCGCTGCTGGCGCCGGACCAGCCGCTGACCAATGAATGGGAGGCGGTCGAATCGTCGTCGGTCCTGGTCATTCCGCGCGAGGCGATCTTCGCCCATCTGCGCCTGTTGCCCGATCTGCCGATGACGCTGGGCCGGATGCTGGTCGGCCGGCTCAACCGTTCAAAGGACATGGCGGTGGCGCTGGCGCTGTCGGACGTCGAGGATCGGGTCATCGGCGCCTTGCGTTCGCTCGGTCGTCAGGAAGGGGAGGGGCAGGAGGTTCCCGAGGGTCTGCTGATCCGCCATCGGCCGACGCAGCAGGAGCTGGCGAACCGGATTGGCGCCTGTCGCGAGACGGTGTCCCGCATCGTCTCCGACCTGACCCGGCGGGGGTTGGTCACGCCCCAGGGACGCTCCCTGCTGCTGAGCAAGCAGCTGGTCACCGGCGAGGGTTAGTCTCCCCATCGTCCTCGACCAGAGGGCTCGACCAGAGGGCTCGACCAGAGGGGCGCGTTGCGCCTCCTTTGGTCGGCCTGGTCGGCCCTGGTGCCGATTCCGGCGCGCCGTTCGTACACTAGCTTCGTGGGAGAAATTGACGATCGCCGGGACGCGGATGAAACTACAACGGTTTTGGCCAGCAGTCCCAGACGTCGTGGTGCAGCTATCGCGCACGCTCCCTTGGCCGAAGTGGACATACGAACGTCCATCCGGCCGACCGTGGCCGAGATCGATCTGACGGTCATCACCGGAAACCTGGCGCGCCTTCGGCAGACGGTCGGTGGCGGCGTAGCGATCTGGGGCGTCGTCAAGGCGGATGCCTACGGGCACGGAGCGGTCGCCGTTGCGCGCGCGCTCGAACCGTTGAGCAACGCGCTGGCGGTTTCTCTGGTCGAAGAAGGTCTCGAGCTGCGCGCCGCCGGGATTCGGATTCCGATCGTCGTTTTGGGCGCGTTTTACAACCGACATCAGGACGACGTACTCAACGAAGGTCTTACCCCCGTCATTTATGATTCCGGTGATCTGGAACGATTCGCGACGTCGGCCGCCCGCCTGGGGCGGCGGGTCGCCGTTCACCTCAAGGTCGACACCGGGATGAGCCGCCTCGGCTTCTCGGTCGATGCGCTTCCATCGGTGCTCGATCGCGCCGCCGGATTGGCCTCGATTGAAGTCGCCGGCCTGGCGACCCACTTCGCGTCGGCGGACGGACTGGATCCGCAGGTCACGCTCGAATCCCTCGCGCGGTTCCGGGCCTGCGTCGACCTGGCGCGCGCGCGCGGGCTGGCGGCGCTGACCCTGCACGCCGCGAACAGCGCCGCCGCCGTGCGCTTCCCTCAGGCGCGCCTCGACGCCATTCGGCCGGGCCTGGCCCTGTACGGCGCGCTGCCGTCGCATCAGGTGACGCTGCCGGGGATCCGTCCGGCGTTGAGCCTCAGCACGCGCGTGATGGCGCTGCACGATATCGCGCCGTCGACGCCGGTCAGCTACGGCGGCTTGTGGCGCGCCTCACGTCCGTCCCGGATCGCCACCCTCCCCATCGGGTACGCAGATGGCTATCCTCGTCACGTGCAGGGGGCGATGACATTGATCCGGGGCCACCGGGTACCGGTGGTGGGCGCCGTCTGCATGGACATGATGATGGTCGACGCCACCGATGTCCCCGGCGTCGCGCTCGGCGATCGGGTCACCCTGCTGGGACGCGACGGCGGCGAGGAGATCAGCGTCGATGACGTCGCCGCCTGGGCCGGCACGGTGAACTACGAGATTCTGTGCGGCATCTCGAAGCGCGTCCCCCGCATCTACTCCGGCGGCGCGCCGGGCAAATCCGGCGGGACATCCGGCAGCGCGTCCGCGGCGGCTCCATGAGCGAAGCCTCGGCCGGGACCAGCGAGCAGAGGCAGGCAGCCGACGACGACCGGGTCACGCTCAAAGGGCTGCTCGACCTGATCACCGCGCCGTTCCGGGTCGTCCTTGGATACTTCGGCGAGCACTCGTTGCTGCTGTTTCAGTCGGTCACGTGGTTCTTCCGCCCGCCGTTTCGGCTGCGTCTGTTCCTGGAACAGATGCACTTCGTCGGCGTCGGCTCGCTGCCGATCATCATGCTGGTCGGCCTCTTTTCGGGGGCGGTCGCGGCCCAGCAGGCGATCAACGCGCTGTCGATCTTCGGCCAGGAACGCTTCGTCGGCGCCACCGTCGGCTTGTCGCTGGCCCAGGAGCTGGCGCCGGTGTTCACCGCGCTGATGATCACCGCGCGCGCCGGCTCCGGCATGGCGACGGAGCTCGGGTCGATGCGCATCACCGAGCAGATCGACGCGCTCAACACCTTCGCGGTCAATCCGGTTCAATACCTCGTGACGCCGCGGATCGTCGCCACGGTCATCATGATGCCGATCATGACCATGGTGTTCAACATCGTGGGGCTCGTCGGCGCCTACATTTACTCGATCGTCATCAAGCAGATCGATCTCGGCCAGTTCATCGAATACTTCACCTTCTGGACCGACCCCAAGGACTACATCATCGGCGGCACCAAGGCCGCGGTCTTCGGGCTCTCGCTGTCGCTGGCCTCCTGCTACCAGGGTTACAACGCGCGCGGCGGCGCCAAGGAGGTCGGGCTCGCGACCACGCGCGCCGTGGTGGCGGGCTCGGTGTCGGTGCTGGTGCTCGACTTCTTCCTCATCGACATCTTTCACGTGCTGTGGCCCTTCAAGTCATGAGCGCGGCCGCCGCCAAAGGCCCGCCCCCGGGCGCGCCGCCCGCCAAAGGGCCGCCTGGCGGGCCCGAGACGAAGAAAGTCTCCCCGGCGGACGCCAATCCGTCCGATCCGACGGCGAAGAACCAGCGCTGGCAGATTCGCGTCCGCAATCTCAACAAGACCTTCGGGCCCCAGCACGTGCTCAAGGGGATCGATCTCGACATCGAGCGCGGCAAGACCAACATCATCATCGGGGGCTCGGGCCAGGGAAAGTCGGTGCTGATGAAGCACCTCATGGGGCTGCTCAAACCCGACGAGGGGCAGATCTGGGTCGACGGGGTCGATCTGGTGCCGATGGGCGACGTCGAGATCGGCCGGCTGCGCCGGAAGTTCGGGATGGTCTTTCAGTATGCGGCGCTGTTCGATTCGATGAACGTCGTCGAGAACATCGCGTTCCCGCTGCTCGAGAGGTACAGTCTGCCTCGCGAAGAGGTGATGGAACGGGTGAGAGATCTGTTGCGGCGGCTCGATCTCGCCGATGTGCCGGGCATCGAGCAGAAGTTCCCGGCCGAGCTCTCGGGCGGCCAGCGCAAGCGCGTCGGGCTGGCGCGCGCGCTCATCGACCGGCCCGAGATCCTGCTCTACGACGAGCCGACGACCGGCCTCGATCCGATCGCCACCAAGAACGTCGACGAGATGATCCGCCGCACCGCCGACCAGTTCAACGTGACCTCGGTCGTGATCTCGCACGACATGGCGTCGACCTTCCGGATCGGCGACCGGATCTCGATGCTGTACGCGGGCAAGATCCTGGTGACCGGCACCCGGGACGAGGTGCTGGCGTCCCAGCAGCCGGAGCTGCGTGAGTTCGTCGAGACCTCGGGCGCCGTCGCGATGGGGCCGTTGACTCCGGCGAGGCCGGCGCCGTGAGGCGCAGCTGGGCGGCGGTCACGGTCGGTGCGCTGGTCCTGGTCGTCGCCTCGATCAGCTACTTCCTGATCCGCTCGACCAGCGAGCGCGCGTCGGGCAGCCAGGGCTACACCGTCTGGGCGCTGTTCCGCGACGCCTCGGGCTTGTTCGAGAAGTCGCGCGTCCAGACCGCCGGCATCTCGATCGGCCAGATCGACGAGCGCAAGCTCGATCCGACCACAGCGCAGGCGCGCATCACGATCCGGATCCAGCCCGGCATCAAGCTCTGGTCGAACGCCGTCGTCTCGAAGAAGTCAGCCTCGCTGCTGGGCGAATACTATCTCGAGATCGATCCCGGCACGCCCTTCGCGCTGGTCCACGGCCAGCGCATGGAGATGACCGAGCTCAAGGACGGCGAGCAGATCAAGAACGTACGCGAGCCGACCGGCATGGCCGACCTCATGGCCGACGTCGGGACGATCCTGCCGATCTTGAAGGACATCCTGCTCGACGTTCACAAGCTGACCTCCGGGACCATCACCGACATCGCCGACCAACGTGAACAACCTGATCGAGACCAACTCGATCGTGCTCGAGCGGCTGTTGAACCGCGTCGATCACATCGCCGCCAACATCGAGGGCGTCACCTCGGCCGAGGCGGGCGACGCGAAGGTCGCGATCAAGAACGTTCGCGAGATCACCGAGTCGATCAAGACCCTGGTCGGCTCGAGCGAGGGCGAGGTGAAGTCGACCGGCTCGGCGGTGCGCGGCTCGCTGGCCAAGCTGCAGTCGACGGTCGACAACCTCGACAGGACCCTGCACAACATGGAGACCATCACCTCGCGGCTGGAGAAGGGGCGAGGGGACGGCGGGGCGGCTGTTGACCGACGACACGATCGCCAACAACGTCGAGGAGATCACCGAGGACGCCGGCACCTTCGTCCATGGCATCACCAAGCTGCAGACCATCGTCGGGCTGCGCGGCGAGTACAACTTCATCTCGCACGCGACCAAGGAATACCTTTCGGTCATGCTGGTGCCGCGCCCCGACAAGTTCTATCTGATCGAGCTGGTCCAGGATTCGCGCGGTTTCAGGGAACCCATCACCACGGTGACCAACAGCTCGGACAAGGGCGTGGTCTCGTCGAACACCGTGGTGACCACCCAGAAGCTCCGCTTCACGCTGATGCTGGGCAAGCGCATCGGTGCCCTCGCGGGGCGCTTCGGCATCAAGGAATCGACGGGCGGGGTTGGCGCCGACCTGTTCCTGCTCGACGATCGGCTGATCCTGTCGGTCGACGTCTTCGACACCCTCGCCAACAAGTACCCGCGCGTCAAACCGGCGTTCATGGCCTCGCTCTGGAAGCGCAGCCTCTTCCTGGTCGCCGGAGCCGACGACGTGCTCAACATCAACCGCGCGGTCGCTGGCTCTGGCGGCGGCATCGACTGGTTCCTCGGTGGACAGCTGGTGTTCAACGACGAGGACCTCAAGTCGCTGCTCCTCTTCGGCGGCAGCGCCGCCTCGGGTGCGGCCAAGTAATCGGCGGCGCCAGCGGCGCGCCGGCCGCCCGCTGGTCCAGTGGCGCGCGCGTCGCGCGGTGCGCGATCCTCGCAACTACGCGCAGTGCTTGACTCCATTGGCCTCCCCCCTATAGTTTCACCTCCCAACGGCGCCCAAAGTGCCTGTTTTTCAGCAAAATGCTTTTTAAAATCAAGGACATCGGCGACGAGGGCCTGGAGGTCGACCTGCCGGTGACGGCGGTCTGGCTCGAGCAACAGTGCCCGGATCTCGGTGCGAAGCTGGGCGCGGGTGGCCTTCACCTGCGCGGCGTCCTCGAAAAGAGCGGCGACGATGTCCTGCTGCGCGGCGAGCTGCGCGGCGTGCTCGAGACGTCGTGCTCGCGCTGTCTCGAGCTGGCGCCCGTCGAGCTCGACATCCCGCTGACCGTCAGCTTCGTCGAGAAGGACGGCGACGACGACGACGACGAGGATGACGACGACGGAGACGTGGTCTACTTCGAGGGCGGCGAGATCGATCTCGGCGCCGAGCTGCGCGACGAGATCCTGCTGGCCATGCCGATTAACCCGCTGTGTCAGGACGGTTGTCTCGGGCTCTGCTCGGTCTGCGGCGGCAACCGAAACCTCGTGCGCTGCCAATGCGAGGAGCGCCAGCGCGACGTGACGTCGAAGCTGAGCGCTCTCGGCAAGATCAAGCTTTAGGCCGAGATCGAGCCCAGAATTCAGGCAGGACAGAGAAGAACCACAGAAGACCGGCAGCCACGCAGAGATCTACGACAGCAGCCTTCAAGAAACGCGAAACGAAACGAGGGGATGATCAATGGCCGTTCCGAAGAGAAGACAGTCCAAGTCGCGCTCAGCCATCCGCCGCGCGCAGGTGATGAAGCAACCGGTTCCGCACTTCGTGCCTTGTCCGCGCTGCGGTGAGCCCAAGCTCACCCACCGGATGTGCGCTGGCTGCGGTTACTATCGGGACCGCCTGGTCATTGAGCGGAAGGAAGAGGAGCAGCCCTAGCTTTGGCGCCGATCGCCATTGACGCGATGGGAGCCGACGGCGCGCCTCGTGTCGAGGTCGAAGGGATCGTCTCTGCCGTCCGCGAGAAGGGGATCGACGTCATCGTCGTCGGTGACGAGCCACGGGTGCGCGCGGAGCTCGAGCGACTGGGCGCGGGCGCCGAGAAGATCGCGATCCGCCACGCTGACGGAAGTCATCACGATGCACGACGCACCGTCGATGGCGGTGAAGCAGAAGAAGAAGTCGTCGATGCGCATGTGCTTCGACCTGTGCAAGTCGGGCGAGGCCGACGCCGTCGTGTCGGCCGGCAACTCGGGCGCGATGATGGCGTGCGGCCTGTTCGTGCTCGGCCGGCTGCCGGGCGTCGAGCGGCCGGCGATCGTGACCACCTTTCCCACCAAGGTCGGCGAGTGCGCGCTGCTGGACATGGGCGCCAACGTCGATCCCAAGCCGGCGGTGCTGTCGCAGTTCGCGGTGCTCGGCTCGGTCTATGCGCGCCTGCTGCACGGCAAGACGCGGCCCAAGGTCGGCCTGCTGTCGAACGGGTCGGAGGGGCACAAGGGGACGGCGCTGACGCGCGACGCCCACCAGTTGCTGGCGCGCGCGGCGCGCGGCGCGGCGGCGTTCGACTACGTCGGCTATGTCGAGGGGCGCGACATCTTTCGCGGCGAGGTCGACGTCGTCGTCACCGATGGATTCACCGGCAACGTCGTCCTCAAGAGCGTCGAAGGCGCGGCGGAGGCGATGCTGGACATGGTGCGGGACGAAGTGCGGCGCGGCGGCATCCTGGCCAAGTTCGGCGCCGCGCTGATGACGACCGCGCTGCGGCGGCTCAAGCATCGCGTCGACTACGCCGAGCACGGCGGCGCGCCGCTGCTGGGCGTCCAGGGGGTGGCGTTGATCTGTCACGGCGGCTCGAACGCCAAGGCGATCAAGAACGCGATCCTCGTCGCCCACCGGTTCGCGCAGATCGGCCTCGGCAAGGAGCTGACGTCGGCGATCGCACAGCACGGGTTCCTCTGGGAGCCGGTCCTGGGCGCGCCGCCGGCGACGGTCGCCGAAGGGGTCTCATGAACAGCGACAGCGTCATCCTCATCCTGAGCAAAGGAGCGTCGTGATCGGGACCCGCATCATCGGTACCGGCCGTGGCGTCCCCACGCGGGTCGTCACGAACGACGAGCTCAGCAAGACCGTCGACACCTCTGACTCCTGGATCGTCGAACGGACCGGCATCCGCGAGCGGCACATCCTCGAGCCGGCGCTGGCGGCCAGCGATCTCGCGACCGAGGCCGGTCGCAACGCCTGCCGCGCGGCCGGCGTCGATCCGGCCACCGTCGACTGCATCATCGTCGGCACGGTCACGCCCGACGTTCCGTTCCCCTCGACCGCGACCTTCGTGCAGCGCAAGCTGGGCGCCGCGCCCGGCGGCTGCGCCTTCGATCTGTCGGCGGCCTGCGCCGGGTTCATCTACGGCCTGTCGATCGGCGACGCCTTCATCCGGCGCGGGCAGTTCAAGCGCGTGCTGGTGATCGGGGTCGAGGTGCTCTCGCGCATCATCGACTGGACCGACCGCGGCACCTGCGTGCTGTTCGGCGACGGCGCCGGCGCGGTGTTGCTGGCGCCCGACGACGCCCCCGGCCGCGGGATCCTGTCGACGCACCTCTACGCCGACGGCACCTATACCGACGTGCTGTACCAGCCGGCGGGCGGCAGCCGGGAGCCGCCGTCGGCGGCGACGGTGGCCGAGAAGCGCCACTTCGTGAAGATGAACGGCCGCGAGGTCTACAAGCACGCCGTGCGCAACATGGCGGCCGCGTCAAAGGCGGCGCTCGACGCCAACGGGCTGAAGAGCGACGACGTCGCCTGGGTGATCGCGCACCAGGCGAACATCCGGATCATCGAGGGGGTCTCCGAGCGCGTCGGCATCGGGATGGATCGCTTCTACATCAACGTCGATCGCTACGGGAACACCTCGTCGGCGTCGGTGCCGACGGCGCTCGACGAGGCGATCGAGATGAAGAAGATCAAGGAAGGCGACCTGCTGATCTTCTCGGCGCTGGGTGGGGGGCTGGCCTGGGCGTCAGCGGCGGTGCGGTGGTGAGAGCGGCGGACGGCACGACCCGGCGCGCGTTCCTCTTTCCCGGCCAGGGATCGCAGCAGGTCGGCATGGGCAAGGCGCTGGTCCGAGGAGTTTCCGGCCGCGCGCGCGGTGTTCGACGAGGCCGACGCTGCGCTCGGCTTCGCGCTGTCGCGCCTCTGCTTCGAGGGGCCCGAGGCCGAGCTGACGCTGACCGCGAACGCGCAGCCGGCGATCCTCACGACCAGCATCGCCGCCCTGCGCGTGCTCGAGCGGGAGACGGATCTTCGTGCCGAACATCGTCGCCGGCCACTCGCTGGGCGAGTACTCGGCGCTGGTCGCCGCCGGAGCCTTGCGCCTGGCCGATGCGGTGCGCGTCGTGAAGCTGCGCGGCAAGTTGATGCAGGACGCGGTGGCGCCCGGCGTGGGGGCGATGGCCGCGATCGTCGGCCTGTCGCGCGCCGACGTCGAGGCGGCCTGCGCCGAGGCCATGCAGGAAGCCAAGGCGGCGAAGGCGAGATCGTGAGCGCCGCGAACTTCAACGGCGGTGGTCAGGTCGTGATCGCGGGCCACAAGGCGGCCGTCGATCGCGCCTGCGTGGCCGCCAAGGCGCGCGGCGCGAAGCTGGCGAAGCTGCTCAGCGTGAGCGCGCCGTTTCATTGCGCGCTCATGAAGCAAGCCGCCGAGCGGCTGGCGCCGGCGCTGGCCGCCGTCGTGTTCAGTCCGGCGAAGGTGCCGGTCATCACCAACGTCGAGGCGGCGCCGAATCAGAACGCCGCGCGCATGCGTGATTTGCTCGAGCGCCAGGTGACGGCGCCGGTGCGCTGGGAAGAGTCGGTCGAGCGGATCGCCGCCATGGGCGTCACCGAGGCGATCGAGGTCGGCGCCGGCCGCGTGCTCGCCGGTCTGGTCAAGCGCATCACGCCTTCGATCACCGTCCACGGCGCGTCCGATCCCGCGTCGATCGCCGATCTGGTGCGGGCGCCGGGCGCGGCGCTGAAGGTCGCGGCGGAGGTTCACCGTGGGTGAGCTCGAAGGCCGCGTCGCCGTCGTGACCGGGGCGTCGCGTGGCATCGGCCGCGCCATCGCGGTCGCGCTGGCGCGCAACGGCGCGCGCGTGGTCATCAACTTCACCGCCAACGAAGCGGCCGCGGGCGAGGCGGCGGAGGCGGTGCGCGCCGCCGGGGGCGTCGCCACCACCAAGCGCTTCGACGTCGCCGACGCCTCCGCGGTCGACGCTGCGTTCAAGGAGATCGTCGCCGCCGAGGGCGGGCTGCACATCCTGGTCAACAACGCCGGCATCGCCGTCAACGGGCTGATGCTGGGCGCCAAGGACGCCGACTGGAAGCGGTCGATCGACGTCAACCTGAACGGCACCTTCCATTGCGTGCGCGCCGCGCTCCGGTCGCTCATGAAGGCCAAGGAGGCCGGCCGGATCATCAACATCACGTCGATCACCGGCGAGGTCGGCTCGGCCGGGCAGGGCGCCTACGTCGCCGCGAAGGCAGGCGTCATCGGGCTCACGAAGACATTGGCGCGTGAATACGCGTCGCGCGGCATCACCGTCAACGCGGTGTCTCCCGGATACATCGACACCGACATGACCGCGAGCGAGCTTCCGGAAGAGCGCCGCGCCGAGCTGCATGAGGTCGATTCCGCTCGGCCGCGTCGGGAAACCCGAGGATGTCGCCGCGGCCGTTGCGTTTCTTGCGGGCCCTTCGGCCGCTTACGTGACAGGACAAGTCTTGCGCGTAAACGGGGGCCTTTTCATGTAAGGTACGCCGCCGAGCGGCAGCCCAGCCGCTGAAATTGCAGCACGCGCTGCGTGTGAGAGAGGACCAAAGCACATGGCCGATAACGTCGAAGAACGAGTTCGAAAAATCATCACCGAGCAGCTGGAAGTCGCCCCGGACAAGGTGAAGCCGGAGGCGTCCTTCGCGGATGATCTCAAGGCCGACTCGCTGGCGGTCGTGGAGTTGGTGCTGGCGCTCGAAGAGGCGTTCAAGCTCGAGATCCCGGACGAGGACACCGAGAAGATCAAGACCGTCGGCGACGCGATCAACTACATCAAGTCGCACGCCAAGTGAGTTTGCGACGGAGCTCGGCCCTGGCAGCTCATGTCCGATTCAATCAGACGAAAGGGAGTCTCTGAGCCAATGCAGCATCGACCTCGACAAGCCCGGTGGCAGCAGCGATGAGCCGACGAGTCGTCGTCACCGGCATCGGTCTCGTCACGCCGCTCGCGATCGGCACCGAGGAGACCTGGCAGGCCGTCCTCGCGGGACGATCGGGGATCGCTCCGATCACCCACTTCGATCACTCGGCGTTCGCGACCCACTTCGCGGGCGAGGTGAAGAGCTTCGATCCGACGCGGTGGATGTCGTCGCGCGAGGCCAAGACCATCGATCCGTTCATCCAGTACGCGCTCGCGGGCGCGGCGCTGGCGATGGCGGACTCCGGCCTCGAGATCAAGGGACGACTTCGCCGAGCGCGTCGGGTGCTTCGTCGGGGCCGGGTTGGGCGGCGTGACCACCATCGAGAACGCCTGCCGCACGTTGGCTGAGAAGGGGCCGCGCTACGGGATCTCGCCCTTCTTCGTGCCGATGATCATCGTCAACCTGGCGCCCGGGCAGATCTCGATCCGCCATGGCGCCAAGGGGCCGAACCTGAGCCAGGTGTCGGCCTGCTCGACCGGCGCGCACGCGATCGGTGACGCCTTCCGCGTGATCCAGCGCGGCGACGCCGACGCCATGATCTGCGGGGGCACCGAGGCGACGGTGACCGCGCTCGGCGTCGGTGGCTTCAACAGCATGCGCGCGCTGTCGACGCGCAACGACGCGCCCGAGAAGGCGTCGCGGCCGTTCGATCGACGATCGCGACGGCTTCGTGATCGCCGAGGGCGCCGGCATCCTGGTGATCGAGGAGCTGGAGCACGCCAAGGCGCGCGGCGCGAAGATCTACGCCGAGCTCCGCGGCTACGGCGCCAACGCCGACGCCCACCACATCACCGCGCCCGCGCCCGAAGGCGAGGGGGCGCAGCGCTGCATGAAGATCGCGCTCAAGGACGCGGGCTTGACGCCGTCGCAGATCGGCTACATCAACGCGCACGGCACGTCGACCAAGATGAACGACGCCAACGAGACCATCGCCATCAAGAAGGTCTTCGGCGACGCCGCTCGCAAGGTGATGGTCAGCTCGACCAAGTCGATGACCGGCCACATGCTCGGCGCCGCCGGCGGCGTCGAGACGGCGTTCTGCGCGCTGGCGCTCGCGCGCGGCGTGATCCCGCCGACCATCAACTACACGACGCCCGACCCGGAGTGCGACCTCGACTACGTGCCGAACACGGCGCGCGAGGTGCGCGTCGATCACGTCATCACCAACAGCTTCGGCTTCGGCGGGACGAACGCCTGCCTCGTGCTCAGTCGCTTCAGCTGAGACGGCGATGAAATATCGCCCGCTGGGGAAGTCGGGAGCGCGCGTGTCCGAGATCTGTCTCGGCGCGATGACCTTCGGCGAGGCCGACGAGAAGTCGTTCATGCACAAGATCGGCGCGAGCGAGAACGACTCGCTGCGCGATGCATGAGCCGCGCGCTCGACGCGGGCGTGAACTTCTGGGACACCGCCGACGTCTACGGCCAGGACGGCCTGTCCGAGCGGGTCATCGGCAAGTGGTTCGCGGCGAACGGTCACCGCGACGACGTGGTGCTCGCCACCAAGTGCCGCTTCGGCATGGGACCGGGACCGAACGATCGCGGCGCGAGCCGCCTGCACATCAAGCGCGCCGTCGAGGGCTCGCTGCAGGCGCCTGGGGACCGATCGGATCGACCTCTACCAGATCCACATGCAGGACGTCGAAGACGCCCGAGGAGGAGGTGGTGCGCGCGCTCGACGAGCTGGTGCGCGAGGGCAAGGTCCACTACTTCGGCGCCTCGAACTACGCCGCCTATCGCCTGGTCGAGAGCCTGTGGGCCGCGGATCGCGCCGGCACAAACGCGGTTCGTCACGCTGCAGGCGCAGTACAGCCTGGTCGAGCGCAGCCTCGAGCGGGAGCACGTGCCGGCGCTGCGCCGCTTCGGGCTGGGGCTGCTGCCCTGGTCACCGCTCGGCGGCGGCTTCCTGTCGGGCAAGTATCGCCGTGAGCAGGCGCCGCCCGAGGGATCGCGCTTCGCGAAGTGGAAAGATCGCTTCGACAAGCGCGCCACCGAGCGCAACTGGACCGTTCTCGACGGCTGTCTGCGACATCGCGAAACAACTCGGCGCGTCCCCGTCGCAGGTGGCGCTCGCCTGGCTGCTCCAGCAGCCGACGGTCACCTCGGTGATCCTGGGCGTGCGCTCCCTGGCCCAGCTCGAGGACGGACTCGCAGCGGTGGAGCTTTCGCTGTCCAGCGAGCTCGCTTCTCACCTGGGTGAGATCTCGGCGCCGAGCCTCACGTACCCGTATGATTTTTTGCGCGACGTTGACGGTCGCTGGTAGCTGGGTCGCTGGTAGCTCGTAGAGCTACGACCGCGTCAGAACCGACGTCGGTCCACCCCGTTCACGAGAATGATTTGCGGGACAGCTCGGCTTCGGCGGCCAGCCAATCCTCGACCTCGTGCCCCGGCTGCGCGCCGCGCGCCAGATAGAGCTCGTAGGATCGCTTGGCGATGTGCTCGAAGGTCGGCGCGCTGGTCATCGCAGGTCGCTACCTGCTGCACTGCTCGCCTTCACGGATTTCGGGGCCGACGCCTTGGCCTTGACTGTCTTTCGTCCGGTGGTATTCATGGCGATTTTTATACGCCGCTCCCAAGCGGTCGCCAAAAAATTTGTTGTGGTCGTTCAAGTTGTCAATCCACGATCGGCGCGGCGATCTGTTGCTCTTCGCGCAGCTCCTCGAGGATCGCGATCAACAATCGGACCGCGAGGTCGGCCGGTTTGGCGCAGACCTCCCCCATCACCTCGGCGAGTGTGAACGACCAGTGACGATCGCGTTTCGCCCACTCTAGGAATTCGTAAGGGGACTGCAATTTGCCCCTGACGATTTCGTGGGCGCGCGTTTGCCAACGCTCGCCGTCTTGATTGAGCTCGCTATGGAGCTCCTGAATGAGAGATGGGAAGTCGTTCGCCCCGACCATATCGTAGATACCTCCCTTGAAGCTGGATCCGCCACGCGGCGGCGCAAGGCCTACGCGCGGACTGCAATCGCGACTAATTTCAAAAAGCTTTCATGCTGAACGTCATCAACAAAGCCTTGGGAAATTGGAAACAAATGGTGACCCGGGTGCGGACACGGAAGCCAAGACCGAGGCTAAGTCCGGGGCTAAGTCCGACTCTAAGACCGAGGCTAAGACGGAAGCTGAGACGGTTCGGCGCGCTGGCTGCGGGAACGATACTGGGTTCATATTTGGCGCTCTGCGGCCGTGGACTGGCATTCGCAGAACCGCCACCAACCCCCGGAGAGGAGATTTCATCATTCGAGGTCGCTCCGAGTCCAGGTGAATCGACTTCGATTCCGGATGATTCGTCTTCGATCCTCGACCATGTAAGAACCCCAACAGAGCCTCCTCCTTTTGATCCGAGCACGCCGCCCGCCCAATTGCCTGTGACGCCGCCTGTGACGCCGCCTCCGGCGCTGCCGCGACGTCATGTGGTGCGCGCACCGGCTGAACCGGATCGCGTCACGCCGCGCCTGCCGCCGCCGCAGCCGTCGGTTTCCGCTGGCGCGCGTCAGCAAGGGACCGTGGCCAGTAGGCCCGAGTCAACAGTGGTCGGTGGTGTGTCGTCCGTGCCCGCGACGCCTGCTGTGCCACCGCCGGTGACCGCTGCGGCGCCGCCACCCCCACCGCCGCCGGCGGCTACACCGCAACCAGCGCAGCCAGTACCAGCACCGCCGCAACAACAACCGCAGGAACCGCTGCCGCCATCACCGCCATTGGCTGCGCCCGAGCCGGTGCCGGCGGCAGTCCCCGAGGCACGACCTTTATCGGCTCCCGCGGCGCTTCCAGTGGCAGCAGAACCCGAGGCACCGCCTGTGACCGCGCCCGCACCCCCGCCGGTGGCGGCTCCTGCCGCGCTTCCGTTGGCAGCAGAACCCGAGGCACCGCCGATGGCGGCCGCCACACCACCGCCA
Organism: uncultured Pseudomonadota bacterium; assembly: GCA_963778795.1. Lineage (GTDB taxonomy): Bacteria > Myxococcota_A > Polyangia > Fen-1088 > Fen-1088 > DASRQZ01. The sequence continues at coordinate 177,157 of CAVZVU010000004.1, forward strand.
GTGGCAGCACCTTCGGCGCCGATTGCCGTTCCGCCGCCGCCGGTCGCGATCCCCGCGGCACCGCTTGACGTTCCAACGTCGGCCGCTCCGCCGCCTCGGGTTGACCCCGACGACACTCTACCGCTGCTCGAGTGATCCGCCGTGCGCGTCCCGGCGTCAGGCGGCGGCTGCCGCCGCTTGCATGGCCGCCTCGACCTCGCCGGTCGTCTTGGGAACGGCGACGCTCAGGACCTCGTGCCCGTCGGCGGTCACCAACAGATCGTCTTCGATGCGGATGCCCCGCGCACCAGCATCGATGAACGTCGCGACGCGCGCGCGATCGACGCGCCCACCGGTCTTCGCGTCCAAGCCCGGGTCATCCAGGATCGCCGAAATGAAATAAACGCCGGGCTCGATCGTGAGCGCCATCCCCGGTGCCAGGTCACGGTCCAGGCGCAGATATCGCATGCCGGGCGCGGGATCGCGCCGTCGCCCCGCGGCGTAGCCGGCGCGATCGCCCAGGTCTTCCATATCGTGAACGTCGAGGCCCAGCAGGTGACCGACGCCGTGGGGGAAAAACAGCGCCAGCACGCCGTCGGCGTAGAGCTCCGCCGGATCCCCGCGCAGCAGGCCGAGGTCGACCAATCCCACCGCCAGCGACTGGCCGGCCAGGATGTGGACGTCGCGGTAGCGGACGCCCGGCCTGACCGCGTCGATGGCGCGCCGCTGGGCCGCGAGCACGACGTCGTAGAGCTCGCGCTGCGGCGACGAGAAACGCCCCGCGACCGGCCAGCAGCGCGTGACGTCGCCGGCCCAGCCGCCCGGGCTCTCGGCGCCGACGTCGGCCAGGATCAGGTCGCCGGCGCCGAGCAGCCGGTGATGTTGCTCGTTGTGCAACACCTCGCCGTGGCTGGTGACGATCGATCCATAGGCGACGGTGAGATCGCGCGCGATGATCTCCGACTCCATCGCGGCGCGCACCGCCGACTCGCGCAACCCCGGCCGCGTCGCGCGCATCCCGGCGCGGTGGGCAGCCTCGGTCGCGTCGGCGGCCAGGCGCAGCTCGGCGATCGCCGCCGGGTCGTGGTGCAGCCGCAGCGCGATCATCGCGTCGACCAGCGCCTCGTCGGCGGTATCGAACCGGCCGCGGCCGACCTGGCGTTCCAGCAGGCGGCTCTGCGCGGCGCAGGTCTCGAGATCGGGCGCCGGCAAGGTGGCGACGTCGCGGCCGCGCAGCGCACCCTCGAGCGCGGAAAGGGGGCGCACGGCGCAGCCGACCGCTTCGGCGATCTCCTCGAACGAGGGGCGCGGTCCCTCCCAGAGCGCGTCGTCAGCGTCGCGCGGCGGCAGATACAGCGTCCAGGCCGCGCCGTCGTAAAAGCCAAAAGCGTCGCGCTCGCCGAATCCGAATAAATACAGGAAGTGGCTGCCCGCGCGGAACGGATAGGTGTTTGCCGCATAATTGCGCGGCCGAGCGCTGCCCGCGGCGATCAACGCCGGCCGCGCGCCCAGTCGATGCGCAAGCGCCACGCGCCGCGCCGCCTGCGCACTGGTCCCTATGATGTCGATGGTCACCGCGGAAGTATAAAACGCCACGACGCCAGAGACGCCAAAGTCCGGATCTTTAGAAAGCTCAGATCGTGGCGTCGTGGCGTCTTGGCGTTCACCCCGCATTGCGCCTAGCGCTCGCGCGTGGGGCGGGGCGGTTTTGGCGGGGGTGGTTGCGCCGTACGGCCGTCTTCGGGCCAGAAGTGCTTCGGGTAGCGGCGGCCGAGCTCGCGGCGGAGAGGGGGGTAGTGTTTTTGCCAGAAGCTGGCCAGGTCGCTGGTCACCTGGACTGGACGGCCATTGGGCGCCAGCAGATGAATCGTCAGCGGTACGCGCTCGCCGCCGACGGTCGGACCGGTGGACATGCCGAAGAAGTCCTGCAGCCGCGACTCGATCCAGGGCGGCCGATCGGATTCGTAGTGGATCGGGACGCGCCGTCCGCCCGGCAACGTCAGCGACGTCGGCGCCAGCGCGCGCAACAGCGGCTGGCTCTCGGGGGGCAGCACCTGCAGCAGCCGTTCGCTCATGCCCGTCGCGCCGAGCTCATTGAAGCCGACCAGCCCTTCGCAGGCCGAGCTCACCAGCGCGCGCAACGCCGCGTCGTCGAGTGACGGCAGCGCCGCATCGGGGCGCAATCCTCGCACGAAGGCGATGCGCGCCGTCTGATTCGCCAGCACGCCCGGCTCGTCGAACCGCTCGAGGCCGTGCGCGACCGCGGCGTCGGCCAGGATGCGCGCCGCCTCGGGCGACGGTGGCGCGGCGACGACGCTCTCCTCCAGCGCGATGGCGCCGTAGGCCAGCCGGCTTCTCCGCTCGACGCGGGCGGTGGTCGGGTTCCAGCTCAGCTCGTCGGTCTCGCGCAGGCCGTCGGCGAACAGATCGAGCAGCCACTCGGCCTCGATCGCGCACGCGAGCCGGATCGACGTGCTGGCTCCGGCGCGCGCGACCCCGGGCGCTCCGGCGCGCGTGCCTCCGGGCGCGGTCTGCTGGCGTTCGGCCACGTCGATCGCCACCAGCAGATCAAATGGGTTGCCGCCCGACATGGTGCCGAGCTCGGCCGCGCCGCCGCCGCTCAGCACCACCGTCTGCTTCTTGTCGGCGCGGCGCCGCGCGACGCGATCCGGAAAGCCGGTCAGCGCCGCGATCTGGATCGCCCGGTCGGCTGCCGCGAGGTCAGGTGGCGGCGCCCTTCGATCGGCGGGGCCCGCCGGACCCGCGGGGCCGCGCGCGCGCGCGATCCCGACCAGCTGGCGTCGCGCCTGGTCGACCGTCTCGACGGCGCGCGCGTCGAGCCCGAGCGCGCGCAGGCGATCGCGCGCGAAGCGCGCGGCGGCCGCCTGCTTGAAGAGATCGACCAGCTCGAGGAGATCGACGGCGGCGTCGCCCTCCCCGCCGCCACCGCCACCGCCGCCGCGCGCCGCTGGCCCGCCGAAGGAAGCGCGCGATCGCTCGCGGACGTCGCGCTCCGCGATCAGCGCCGCCGCCAGGCAGGCCTGCTCGGCGACGCCCCGCTGCTCCCCCTCGCAGATCAGCCGCGCCAGGCGCGGGTGCACCGGGAAGCGGAGCATCCGCCGCCCGAGCTCGGTCAGCCGCCCGCCGCCGCTCGCGCCGGGCCCGGCGACGGCGCCCAGGCGCGCCAGCAGCTCCTCGGCGGCTTGCAGCGCCGCCGCGGGTGGCGCTTCGAACCAGGCGAAGCGCGCGCGATCGTCGATGCCGAACGACGCCAGCGCCAGCAGCGTCTCGCACAGATCGGTGCGCGCGACCTCGGCGACGTCGTGCCGCCGGCGCATCTCGAAGTCGTGCCGCGTGTACAGCCGATAGGCGCGCCCCGCGCGCGTGCGTCCGGCGCGTCCCGCGCGCTGGATCGCCGACGACTGACTGATCTTCGCCAGCGCCAGCGTCGGCAGCCCCGACCAGGGCGAGCTGGAGGCGATGCGCGCCAGCCCGCTGTCGATGACCGCGACGACGCCGTCGATGGTGACCGAGGTCTCCGCGACGTTGGTCGACAGGATCACCTTGCGCCGCTCGCCCGGGTCGGGACGCACGGCGCGGTTCTGATCGGGCAGCGACATTTCGCCGTGCAGCGGCACCACCGCCAGCGCGTCCCCCAGCGGCGCCAGCGCCTCGGCGGCGCGCCGGATCTCACCGGCGCCGGGCAGAAAGACCAGCAGATCGCCGTCGGGCTCCTCGCGCAGCGCACGCCGCACCGCCGCGGCGATCTGTGGAGCCAGCGGGCGCGCGTCGGGCTCGGCGAGGTGATCGATCGCCACCTCGAACGCCCGTCCCTCGGAGCGGACGCGCGGGCAATCCCCGCGCGCGCCGTCGCTCAGGTAGGCGCGCACCGGCTCGGCGTCGAGCGTGGCCGACATGACACAGATCCCGATGTCGGGGCGCGCGCCGGCGCGCATCGCGCGCAGCAGCGCCAGCGCCAGATCGCTGGCGACGTGGCGCTCGTGGAATTCGTCCAGCACCACGGCGGCGACGCCGGGCAGCGCCGGATCGCCCAGCAGCCGTCGCAGCAGGATCCCCTCGGTGACGAAGCGGATGCGGGTCTCGGGGCCGGCGCGCTCCTCGAAGCGCACCGAGTACCCGACGGTCTTGCCGACCGACTCGCCCAGCTCGGCCGCGACGCGCTCGGCCGCCAGGCGCGCCGGCAGGCGGCGCGGCTCGACGACGACGATCTCGCCCGCGGTGGCGAACCCGGCGTCGAGCAGCGCGCGCGGCACGCGCGTGGTCTTGCCGGCCCCCGGCGGCGCCTCGATGACCACCGCCCCCGACGCGCGCAGCGCCGCCGCGATCTCGGGCAGGTTGGGATCGATCGGAAGCCGGTTCATCGGGACGGGGCGCCGTCGCGCCACGTTCGCCGGCAGGCGAGGCGGTGACGGCAGGCGAGCAGGGTAGGGGAAGCGGCGCGCCGTTCCCAGCGATTTTCCGCCGTGCGGCATCCCGGCGCGCAGTCCGAGGCAATGGCTACCGCGCTGTGCAGCGCGCGATGCGCGAAAGAGCGTCGCTCGGCGGTGGTCGAGGTTTGACATCCAGCAACCACCCACCCATGATCCGCACCCCGGAGGACGTGCTTGGACAAGAGCGAACGAATCAAAGAGATACTCGGGCTGCGCCGCACCCCGATCAAGATCGGCTTCTTCGATGAGCCGCCGCCGGGTGTCGAACGTTGGACCGGCGGCCCCGCGCCGGCCGGATGCGTCTTCTGGACCAAGGCGATGGAGGGCAAGACCTTCTTCACCGTCCCGGCCGATCACTACAACTGCGCCATCGGCAGCTACACCCACAAGATCGGCCTGCCGGCCGACCGCGCGAGCGAGCTCGACAGCACGCTCGGGTTCATGATCGAGACGCGCTACCTCGACCGGGCCGAGATCCCGGGGATCCCGACGCTCGACCAGACGCCCGCGGCGATCGCCTACGCGCCGGTCAGCAGCACGCGTTCGCGGGCGACGTCGTCCTGCTGGCGGTGACGCCGGCGCAGTCGACGTTGGTCTACGAGGCGGCGCTCAAGGCCGGCGTCGCGCAGATGGCGAACGCCGCCTTCAGCCGGCCGAGCTGCGCGATTCTCCCTTATTCGAAGAAGCAGGGGGCGCTGGCGCTGTCGTTCGGCTGCAAGGGGAACCGGACGTTCACCGCGCTGCCCGACGACGAGATGTACGTCTCGCTGCCGGGCGCGAAGTGGGACGAGTTCACCGATCGCCTGCTGGAGGTGCAGCGATCGAACCTGACCATGGGCAACTACTACCAGGCGCACCGCGCGAAGTTCGGCCAAGGATAGCAGCCACCGGTGCTGCCGAGCGCGCGGGTCCGCGCGGCCGCGCTCGCCTCTCGGTTCACGCTGGTCGGGCTCGCGCGCGCCGAGGCCCTCGACCCGGCGCCGCTCGAGCGCTGGCTGGCGGCGGGCTACGCCGCCGACATGACCTGGATGGGCCGCCGGCTGCCGCGAGCGCCTCGACCCGACCAAGGTCCTGCCGGGCGCGGCGACGGTGATCGCGCTCGGCGATCGCCTACCACCGCCCGGCCGAGCGAGCGGGCCGCGTCGGCGGTCGCCCGCTACGCGCGCGGCCGCGACTATCACTACGCCCACCGCGACCGCATGAAGGCGCTGCGCAAGCGGCTGCTGGAGCTCGACCCCGGGCTCGAGACCTACGCCTGCGTCGACACCGGCCTCGCGATGGAGAAGGTGTGGGCCGAGCGCGCGGGGCTGGGCTGGATCGGCAAGAACGGCTGCCTCATCAACCCGCGGCTCGGATCGTGGCTGACGCTGTCGGTGATGTTCGTCGACCGCGCGGTCGACGCCTACGACCGGCCGCACGCGAACCTGTGCGGCGACTGCGCGCTGTGCCTGCGCGCCTGCCCGACCAAGGCGTTCCCGTCGCCGGGCGTCGTCGACGCGCGCCGCTGCATCGCCTACCAGAGCATCGAGAACCGCGGCGAGGTGCCGGTGCCCATGCGGCGCGGCTTTCGCGGCCGGGTCTTCGGCTGCGACGTCTGCCAGGACGTTTGCCCCTTCAACCGGAACGCCGAGCTGCCGCCCGCGGACCGCCGGTTCGAGCCGCGCGCCATCGGGCGGCTCGCGCCCGCCGAGCTGGCGGCCCTGTCGCGCGACGAGTTCGAGCGGCTGGCCGCCGGGATGGCGCTGGCGCGCGCGCAGTACGACGGCATCCGCCGCAACGCCCTGCTGGCGCTTGGGGCCAGCCGAGCCTCCGACGCGCGCCCGGTGGTCGAACGTCTCACCGCCGACCCGAGCCCGGTCGTGCGCGAGGCGGCGATCTGGGCCCTGGGCCGCCTCGCGGGTCGATCCCCGCCCTTGTGACCGCGTCGGAGTGCGCTAGGATTCGCTGAGGTGCATGGCCAAGCGTCCGGACGATAAGAACGGGGATCTCGAAACCCGGACCAAGCCGAAGGGCGAGCTCGGGACGCTCGAGAAACCCAAGGTCGAGCGGCCTCCGCTGTACGAGGTGCTGCTGCACAACGACGACTACACGACGCAGGAGTTCGTGGTCTACGTGCTGATGAAGTTCTTTCAGCACGACGCGACGACGGCGCGCAAGATCATGCTGCACGTCCACACCAAGGGGGTCGGCGTCGCGGGGGTCTTCCCGTTCGACATCGCCGAGACCAAGGTTCATCAGGTGGTCGAGTTCGCGCGCGAGCACGAGATGCCGCTGCAGAGCTCGCTGCGGAGGACGGAATGCTGAGCGCCGAGTTGGAACACGCGATCCGCCAGGCGCTCGACGACGCGACCGAGCGCGGCCACGAGTTCTCCGGGCTCGAGCACCTGCTGCTGGCGCTGCTCGGCGACGAGAAGACCGCCGACGTGATCAAGCACTGCGGCGGCTCGGTCAAGCGCGTCCAGGACAAGCTGGAAGAGTTCCTGGACAAGGAGATCAAGCCGCTGCCCGAGGACGAGCGCGACCGCGCGCAGCCGACGCTCGGCTTCGCGCGCGTCGTCCAGCGCGCGGTCAACCACGTCATCGGCGCCGGGAAAGAGCGAGGCCAGCGGGCCCAACGTGCTGGTCGCGCTGTTCTCCGAGCCCGACTCGCACGCGGTCGCCTTCCTGAAGGAAGAGGGGATCACGCGGCTCGACGTCGTCAGCTACATCTCGCACGGCATCTCCAAGCTGCTGCCCGCGAAGACGCCGGGCACCGGCGGGCAGGGGTCGCGCCGGCAGCAGCCGCAGGACGAGGACGCCGAGGAGGCGCCCGTCGATCCGCTGGCCGCCTACGCCGTCAACCTGAACGAGCGCGCGCGCGCCGGCGAGATCGATCCGCTGATCGGGCGCGGGCGCGAGGTCGAGCGCGCGCTGCACGTGCTGGCGCGCCGCCGCAAGAACAACCCGCTGTTCGTCGGCGACGCCGGCGTCGGCAAGACCGCGATCGTCGAGGGGCTGGCGCGCCGGATCGAGCTCGGCGAGGCGCCGGAGGCGCTCCGCGGCGCCGAGATCTACGCGCTGGACATGGGGGCGATGGTGGCCGGCACGCGCTACCGCGGCGACTTCGAGGAGCGCTTCAAGGCGGTGATCCGCGCGCTGCAGGAGAAGGAGAACGCGATCGTCTTCATCGACGAGCTGCACACCATCGTCGGCGCCGGCGCGGCGTCGGGCGGCGCGATGGACGCGTCGAACCTGATCAAGCCGGCGCTGGCCGCCGGCAAGCTGCGCTGCATCGGCACGACCACGCACAAGGAATACCGCAGCTACATCGAGAAGGACCGCGCGCTGGCGCGCCGTTTTCAGGCCATCGAGGTCGAGGAGCCGACCATCGCCGAGACGGTCAAGGTGCTGCAGGGCCTGCGCTCGCGCTACGAGGAGTTCCACGGCGTCACCTACACCGACAAGTCGCTGCACACGGCGGCCGAGCTGTCGTCGCGCTACCTGCACGACCGCAAGCTGCCCGACAAGGCCATCGACCTCATCGACGAGGCGGGCGCGGCGCTCAAGCTCAAGGGGCGGCGCAAGAACCAGCGGCCGCGTCGCGTGACCAGCAAGGAGATCGAGTCGGTGATCGCGACCATGGCGCGCATCCCGCCCAAGCGGGTCGCCGCCGACGATCGCGAGCGGCTCGCGAACCTGGAGGGCGAGCTCAAGGGGAAGATCTTCGGCCAGGACCGCGCCGTCGAGCGGGTGGCGCAGGCGATCAAGATGAACCGCGCCGGCCTCGGCATGCCGGAGCGGCCGATCGGCAGCTTCCTGTTCGCCGGGCCGACCGGCGTCGGCAAGACCGAGCTCGCCAAGCAGCTGGCCGAGATCCTGGGCGTCGGTTTCATCCGCTTCGACATGTCGGAGTACATGGAGCGGCACACGGTGTCGCGCCTGATCGGCGCGCCGCCCGGCTACGTCGGCTTCGACCAGGGCGGGTTGCTCACCGACGCGATCCACCAGACGCCGCACGCGGTGCTGCTGCTCGACGAGATCGAGAAGGCGCACCCGGATCTGTTCAACCTGCTGTTGCAGGTGATGGACCACGGCTCGCTCACCGACAACAACGGGCGCAAGTCGGATTTCCGCCACGTCGTCCTGATCATGACCAGCAACGTCGGCGCGCGCGATCTGTCGAAGCGCATGCCGGGCTTCGGCGGGCGGCGACCGCTTCGGCGACACCGACGAGGCGTTCAAGCGGTCGTTCTCGCCGGAGTTCCGCAACCGGCTCGACGCCAAGGTCGACTTCGCGCCGCTCGACCAGCGCGTGATGGTGCAGATCGTCGACAAGTTCATCGCCGAGCTCAGCGTCCAGCTGGCCGACCGCAAGGTGAAGCTGGAGCTGGACGACAGCGCGCGCGACTACCTGGCGCGCAAGGGCTACGATCCGATGAACGGCGCGCGCCCGCTGGGGCGGGTGATCCAGGACGAGATCAAGCGCCCGCTGACCGACGAGCTGCTGTTCGGCAAGCTGGCGCAAGGGGGCAGCGTGCGGGTGGCGGCTGTCGACGACAAGGTGACGTTTGCCTTCGAGAGCAGCAGCGCGTCCGCCGCGACGTAGGCCCGGCCGCCTCACCCTAACCCTCTCCCCCGCGGATGAGGGAGAGGGGATCGGAAGGGGAAGAGAATCCCTTCGCCCCTCCTGTCCCCTCGCCCCGGTCTGCCGGGGAGAGGGCTAGGGTGAGGGGTCCGGCGGGTCTCAGTTGTCGGCGCGCAGGGCGTTCGACATCTGGTGCAGGGCGACGTCGAAGAGGTCGTCGAAGGCGGCCGCCTCATCCAGGGCTTCGTCGCGCGGGTCCTGGGCCGGCGAATGGTACTGCTGCACCTCGTCCGCTTTGATGGTGCGTCCCGCGGGCGTTCCGTCGAGTCGGATCAGCTTCGTGGCCACCGACCACTGGGTCATCCCGCCGCCGTCGCTCGTCACCTCCTCGACGCGCAGGGAGACCAGATACGGCCTCAGGCCCAGCTTCTGTGCGCGTGCGACCGAGCGGGCGCTCTCCTCGCGCGGCGGGACCAGCACGACGTCGCCCAGCGCGTACAGGCGCCGGCGTGCCGCCGTGCGCACGGCGCTCTCGATCAGAGCGTCGGCGCGCGTCGTGTGGTTGTCGATCTTGAGCGCCACCTGGCGCCGGGTGCGCGCGTTCGGCAGCGACACCTGCTGGTCGGAGAGGAACGCCGGCGATTCGATCAGATCGGCGACGGCGAAGCAGAGTCTCAGCGACGCCCCGGGGCCGCGCGCCTGCGGCGCCACCGGCCAGTCGAAGCAAGGCCGCGCGCGATCGGCGGCGCTGTCGCTGTCAGGTTGGCCGTCAATCTGGGGGATCAGCACCTCGCTGGCCGTCCGCCCGGCGACCGCGCCATCGGGCCACGCGACGACCGCGCCCGCGCGCGCGCTGAAGCGATTTCGCGGGCCGCGGTCGCGGAGCGGCGAGTCGATCGGCGCGGTCGTCTGCCCGGTCATGGGATCGGCCACCGTCGACTCCTCGACCGTCCCGACATAAAGCGCGCAGGCGGTCTGCACCTCCACGGTGGCGCGCCGGTCGCGCCCGGGTGTGACCTTCTGAACGTAGGCCTTCTCCCCGGCGTCTCTCCCCGCGCTCCAATCGCAGTTCACGGCCCCGCGCTCGGCGTCGGGCGTCAGCTTGAGCGGGCCGATGACGATCTTCGACGGGGCTTGCAGCACGCGCGCGCCGGTCGCGATGGCGTGCGCGAGCGCGGGCAGGTACACCGTGCCGACGTCGTCGCCGCGCAGGTCGACCGGGACGCGGTTGGTGTCGGGGAAGGCCCGCCAGCGGGCGCCGCTGCGGGCGACGGGGACCCCAGGCTCGAGATCGAGGGTGCCGCCCGAGTGGGCGACGCGCACCCGGCGCACGGTGAGCGGTTGCAGATCATCGGCGGCGACGAACAGCCTCAGCGCCATTCCCGCGAACGCGCTCGGCGGCGCATGGCAGTGGGGCGCGCCGCGCTCGGGGTCGGTGACGGTCTCGATCTCGACCCACGGGCCGGCGGTGCGCACCAGGCGAAAGCGGGCGCTGGCGCGCGGGGCGTCGACCACGGCGGCGATCGGCACCGGCAACCGAGCGCTCTGTCCCGCCGGCGGCACCGCGCTGTGCAGCATCGCGCCCGCGCGCACCAGCACGAACCGCTCGGGTTCGCCCGCGCTGGCCGAGGAGCTGCCGTCGCTCGCGCCGCGCAGGTCCACCCCTGCGTCGGGCGATTGCATCCCGTTCCCCGCCGACGCTGACGCCGACGCCGACGGGGAAGGGGGAGGGGACGGGGTGGCCAGCGGACCGGCCCACCCGCCCAGCGCTAGTAGCAACCCCAGCGTAGCCGCCTGCCGCAGCACCCTCACGTTGTCGCCTCCATCCGGCGCCGCCGCCGGGCGGTCAGCGCCAGCGCCAGCGGGAGCAGCTCCGCGAACCCCGCCGCCAGATACGCGTACCCGACGCCGCCCCCGAGGTCGTAGATGGCGCCGGTGGCGGTGTTGCCCAGGATGTTGCCGACCCCGACGACCGAGATCACGAAGAACGCCTGGCCGGTCGCGCGCAGCTGCGGCGGCGCCGACTCACCGACGACCGCGACGCCCGCCGCCCAGAAGAGTCCGTAGGTGAGACAGTGCACCAGCTGCAGCACCATCACCGCGGCGACCGAATCGACCTGCGAGATCACCAGCCAGCGGATCGCGCTGCCGGCGAAGGCGATCGCCAGCATCGTGTCGAGCTCGAAGCGCGCTCGCAAGCGCGCGAACCGGACGAAGATCAGCATCTCGCCCGCGACCCCGATGCAGAACCCGACGCCGACCGCCACCGGCGGGAGGTGGCGATCTCTCAGCAGGATTCCGAAGAACGAGTTGTACGGCGCGGCACAGGCCCAGTGCAGCGGGGCAGCGATCAGCAGCAGCCGAAACCGATGATTGGCGAACAGCTGGCGCAGATCGCGCAGGTGCGGCATCGCGCCCGACTCGCCCATGCCAGTGAGCCGCCGCGCGGCGACCACCGACGAGGCCAGCGCCAGGAAGATCAACACCGGAACCAGCGGATCGGCGGCGCCGCCTCCGCGGTGCAACGTCAGCAGCACGCCGGTCGTCAACGCGGCCGCCATGCAGCCGGCCGAGCCCCAGACGCGCATGCGGCCGTAGTCGCCCCCCGCCTGCATGCGCGCGATCGCCAGCGAATCGGCCAGGCCCGCGATGCCGATGTAAAACGTCGCGTAGGCGAAATAGGCCGGCAGGATCGTGCTGAAGCGCCGCACGAACAGCAGCGGCAGGAACGTGAGGCAGGCGCCGGTCGAGATGATGCGCAGGACCCGGGCGTGTTGCTTGGTTCGATCGGCGACCCAGGCCCAGACCAGCGGCACCGCCAGCGCCAGCAGCGGCGGCACCGACAGCACCATCGATATCTGCCGCCCCGACAGTCCGAGCCCCTGCAGATAGGGTGGAAAATACGGCGCGCTCACGCCGGTCACCATCATCGAGAAGAAGTAGAAGACTTCGATCACGCTGTGCCGCCGCCGCCGCCCGCCCCGCCGCCGCTGCCGCCCTTGCCCTCGCTCTTGCTCTTCCCGTCGGCGTCGGCGTCGGCGTGGCCGTCCCCGTCCCCGTTCCCGTTCCCGTCGTCGCCGCTCGCGTCGCGAAAAGGCGAGTGGCTCGCGTAGGCGGCCGCGCGCTGCTCCACGCTCTTCGCCTCGGCCATCAAGAAGTCGCCGATGGCGGCTGCGAACTGCGGGTGCCGGATCCAGTGCGCGCTGTGGGTGAACGACGGCAGCAGGCCGCGCTTCAGCTTGTGCTCACCCTGCGCGCCGGCCTCGAACCGGGTGTAGCGCCGCGCGATGGCGCGCTCGATCAGCTGGTAGTAGCAGAGCTCGAAGTGCAGCATCTCCCACTCGCCCAGGCAGCCCCAGTAGCGGCCGTAAAGGTGGCGCCCCTTCTCGAAGTTAACCGTCCCCGCGACCGGTGTGCGGCCGCGGTAGGCCAGCGTGGCCACCAGCCGATCGCTGAATGTCTCGCGCACGATGTCGAAGAAGGCCGGCTGCAGATACTCGATGCCCTGGTGGCGCGCGACGTTGGCGGCGTAGAACTGCTGCAGCGCCGCCCAGTCGCGATCGTCGAGCTCGGGGCCGGTGGCGACGCGAAAGGTGAGGCCGTGCGCCGCGGCAGCGGCGCGCTCCTTGCGGATCTGCTTGCGGTTGCGCGAGCGGAACGTCGACAGGTAGTCATCGAAGCTCGTCGAACAGGCGGTCGCGCCGGTTCTCCCAGTGGAACTGCATGCTGAGGCGGGGCGCGTAGTGGGCCGCGCCGAGTTGCCCCTTCTCGGCGTCGGTGCAGAAGAGGAAATGCACCGACGAGACCCGCTCCTCGGTGGCCAGCTCCTCGACCCCCTTGAGCAGCGCCCGCGTCACCGCGGCGGCGTTGACGGCGTCGGCTCCGCCGCCGGCGCTGGCGTCGGGGGCGATCAGGATGCGGTGGCCCGTCGCCGGCGTGAACGGAATCGCCGCCACCAGCTTCGGGTAGTAGCGGATCCCGGCGCGCTGGGCGGCGTCGGCCCAGGCCCAGTCGAAGATGAACTCGCCGTAGCTGTTGGTCTTGAGGTAAAGGGGGATCGCCCCGACCAGACGTCCCCGCTCGCGCGCCAGCACCAACCGGGGCACGCAGCCGGCGTCGTCGCTGACGCTGCCCGAGAGCTCCAGCGCGTTGAGAAAGGCGTGCTCCAGGAAGGGGTCGTCATCGCCGACCAACGTGTTCCATTCGTCCGCCGGGACGTCGGAGATGCCGAGAGAGAATTTCGAGCTGGATGACGATCCGCCTGCCTGGCGCGCAACCGCGCGCGCCTGCGCCCAGTCTAGCAAGTTGGCAACCGCGGTGAAGGCGTGGAACATTTGATACAGATGAGCGATGTACCAGGCGACAGATCCCGATGACAGACGCCTTGCGGAAGGTCGCGCACTTCCTGTCGGGCGGCCGCTGGTGGTGGGGGCTGGCGGCGTCGCTGCTGCTGTTCGCCGGCAGCGCGGTCCTGGTCACGTTCATCGTGCTCGGCTGGCCGGTCGATCATTTCCGGCGCGCCGGTCGTCGCCCCTTCTGGGGTCATCGGCATCCGGCGATCCGGGTCACCGGCCTCATCCTGAAGAACTTGGCGGGCGCGATTCTGGTGGCCCTGGGCATCGTCATGGCGCTGCCGGGCGTCCCCGGTCAGGGGCTGCTCACAGCGCTGATCGGCATCACGCTGATCAATTTTCCGGGAAAGACCCAGCTCGAACGCCGGCTGATCGGGCGTCCCACGGTCCTGCGCGCGGTCAATCGCCTGCGCGCCCGCTTCCACCGCCCGCCGCTCGAGCTCGACGCTTGAGCGGGTCGGTCGTCGTCGTCGCGCGCGGGCCGGGCCCGGTGGCGATTTGAGGGGCCTGATCGGCGTCGCGGTGCTGCTGGCGATCGCCTTCGCCGCCTCGACCGATCGCCGGCGCGCCGCTGAATCCGCGGATCCTGCTCTGGGGATTCGGGCTGCAGATCGCGATCGCGCTGTTCGCGCTGCGCACCGCGATCGGCGTGCGGCGTTCATGGCGGCCAACGACCTGGCCAACGACTTTCTCGTCGTTCGCCGACGCCGGCATCCGCTTCGTCTTCGGCGACTGGCCGGCGGTGACCCTGGTGCAGACGCCGGCGCCGGCGGGCGGCGGCATTCACACCGTCGCCGTCGGCTTCGTGCTGGCGGTCAAGGTGCTGCCGGTGATCATCTTCATGGCCAGCCTGATGGCGGTGCTCTACCACCTGGGGGTCATGCAGCGGGTGGTGGCGCTGCTGGCGCGCGGGCTGACCCGCACCATGCACATCTCCGGCGCCGAGGCGCTGTCGACCGTCGGCGACATCTTCCTCGGCATGACCGAGGCGCCGCTGCTCATCCGCCCGTACGTCGCGCGCATGACCGAGAGCGAGCTGTTCGCGGTGATGTGCGCCGGCATGGCGACCATCGCCGGCAGCGTCTTTCTGGCCTACGTCGCGATGGGCGTCAGCGCCGGCTACCTGGTGACCGCGTCGTTCATGAGCGCGCCCGCGGCGGTGATGTTCGCCAAGATCATGGTCCCCGAGACCGGCACGCCCGAGACCTCGTGGTCGGCGGGCGAGGTGCGGGTCGCGGTGCCGCGCCTCGACGTCAACGTCATCGACGCCGCCGCGCGCGGCGCCGGCGAGGGCCTGCAGCTGGCGCTCAACGTCGGCGGGATGCTGATCGCGTTCGTGGCGCTGGTGAGCATGCTCGACCACGGCGTCGCCTGGGTGGGCGGCCTGCTCGGGCACCCCGAGCTGAACCTCGGTCGGATCCTCGGTGCGCCGCTCACGCCGCTGGCTTACCTGATGGGCGTGCCGTGGAAGGAGGCGCCGCTGGTCGGCTCGCTGCTCGGCACCAAGACGGTGCTCAACGAGTTCATCGCCTACTCGGCGATGACCAGCCGCGCCGCCGAGCTGTCGCCGCTGAGCATCCGCATCACCAGCTTCGCGCTGTGCGGGTTCGCCAACTTCGGTTCGCTGGCGATCGTGCTCGGAGGGCTGGGCGGCATGGTCCCCGAGCGGCGCAAGGACCTGGCGCGCCTGGGGTTGAAGTCGATCCTCGCCGGCTCGCTCGCGACGTTCCTGACCGGCACGATCGCGGGCCTGATAGGGGGCTAGGGCGACTGCGGCGCGCGGCCGGCGGCGCGTTCGGCGATGCAGACGTCGCAGGGGCAGTTGGCGCGCAGGTCGCGGAAGTTGTAGATGCCGGTGGTGTGGCCGTCGCTCCACTCGATCGAGATCGCGTACTGACCGACCAGCTCGATCCCCTTGGCGCGGACCGTCTCGGCGACCGTCGCCGGATCGAGGACGGGGCGGCCCGAGGTCTCGTCGATGCACCCCGCGCAGCGGCAGGCCAGGCGCAGGTCGCGCGCGCGATAGGCGGTCTCGTGACCGTCGGACCACTTGAGGGTGATCTTCGAGCGCAAGAGGCCGACGATCTCGTTGGGCATGGGCATGGTCGCGCAGCTTAGCGCAAGCCGAGACGTCACCTTGCTCCAATACTGGGTTGCGTAGACGAAACGCCACGACGCCACGACGCCACGGTCCGGAATCTTGAATAGTCCGGACTTTTGGCGCCCTGGCGTCGTGGCGTTTCGTCTATCCCCGACATGGGAGCTTGGTCATTGGTCGCGGCCGCGCACTTTGGTACCGTCGCCTCGTGGTGGCCAAGGCTTGCGCCGGGATCGCCTTTGCGCTGTTCGTGCACCTCTGGTGGCGCGGCGCGGGACTGCCGTCTTCCGGGCCGTTCTGGATCGCTCTGTCGGCGCGGCCGGCCGTAGTGTGGGATCTCGCGCTGCTCGGGCTTTTCTACGGTGCGCATTCGGGCTTCGCCAGCCTTCGGTTCAAACGCTGGACCGGCCTCGAGCGCGAGGCGATGCGCAAGCTCTACCTCGTCCTGACTCTGCCGGTCACGCTGGCGATGTGGGCGCTCTGGGTCCCGCTGCCGGCGCCGGTGCTCTGGGACGTGCGCGGCGCGCTCGACATTCCTTTCCTGGCGGTTCGCGTCCTGGCCCTCGCCGGTCTGGTCTGGACCGTGCGCAGCTTCAGCTTGCCCGACTTCTTCGGTGATCCCGCGCCCGACGCGCCCGAAAGCGGGAGCGTGCGGCTGTCGACCGGCGGCGCCTTCGCGCTCTGCCGGCACCCGCTCTACCTCTTCATGTCGCTGCTGGCCGCGGCGACCACGCTGATGCCGCTCGGCCGCGCGCTGATGGCGGGGACGCTGGTGATCTACGTCGCGATAGGCAGCCGCCTGGAAGAGATCAAGCTCGAGCGCGAGTTCGGCCCCGCCTACGCGCGCTACCGCGCGCGCACCCCCTGGCTGATCCCGACGCCGGCCTCGATCGCCCGCGCCTGGCCGCGCCGCCGCCTTAGCCGCGACGCTTGAGCAGAAACTTGTACAGCGGCGCCACGTGCAGCGCCTGGATCAGCTCGCCGCCGTCGAGCATCCCCTCGAGCGCGCTCACAGGGACGGTGTGCAGGCGCAGGTCCTCGCCGGCGCCGGGGTCGGCGGTCGTCATCGGCACCACCCCCTCCGCGAGAAAAGTGTAGGTCAGGTTGTTTTGCAGCGCCGGATTCGCCGACACCGTCATCAAGGGCGACCAGCGCCCGCCACCGTAGCCGGTCTCTTCCAGCAGCTCGCGCCGGCAGGCGCTCTCAAGGTCGACGTCGGTGGCGTCGGTCGTGCCGGCGGGGATCTCGAAGTGCACCGTGCCGCTGCCGTGGCGGTACTGGCGCACCATCAGCAGCTCGTCCCGCTCGGTCACCGCGACCACGTTGACCCAGGGCAGGTACTCGTTGATCCAGTACTCCGGGATGACCGTTCCGTTGGGCAGCTCGACCTGATCGCGCCGGACGGTGTACCAGAACTTGCGCGAGACATACTCGGATGACAGCACCCTCCAGGGCGCCGGATCGTTGGCGAAGCTACGTGGCATCGCGCGATTCTATGACTCTTCGCGCCTCACGGAAAACCGACGCCAGCATCTCGGGCGTCAGCTTGCCGGTGTTGGTGTTCTGGCGGCTCGGGTGGTACGACCCGAGCAGCAGCGGCAGCCCGTCGCCGAGCCGGACGCTGACGCCGTGGCCGAACGCCGGCTTCGGGCGTACCGAGCGTCCCTGACCGGCCAGATAGCCGAGGTAAGCGTCGAAGCCGATCTTGCCCAGCGCGACGACGACCCGCACGCGCGCGAGCGCGGCGATCTCCGCGACCATGTGCCCTCGGCAGCGGGTGATCTCCTCCGGCAGCGGCTTGTTGTCGGGCGGCGCGCAGCGCACCGCCGCCAGGATGTACGCGTCGTCGAGCGCCAGTCCGTCGTCCGCGCTGCGCGAGGTCGGGATGTTGGCGAAGCCGGCGCCGTGGAGCGCGCGCATGAGGAAGTCACCCGATCCGTCACCGGTGAAGGTGCGGCCGGTGCGGTTTCCGCCGTGCGCCGCGGGCGCCAGGCCAATGATCAGCAGGCGGGCGTCGGGGTCGCCGAACCCCGGCACCGGCTTGCCCCAGTAGACGTCGTCGCGGTGGGCCGCCTTCTTTTCGGCCGGCGATGCGCGCGCAGTAATCGCGCAGGCGCGGGCAAAGGGTGCAGGCGACGATCTCGGCCCGCACCGAGGCCAGCGCCCGCGCGGCGGCGCGCGACGTTCCGCTCACGCCGGCATCCACGCCCGGTTCAGGTGCGCTTGATGGGATAGGATGCCTCGCGCCAGGCGCGGATGCCGCCGTCCATGGAGATGACGTTGCGATAGCCCATCTTGCGCAGGTTGTCGGCGGCCAGCGCCGATCGGAAGCCGCCGCCGCAGTACAGGACGATGGCGGTGTCCTTGTCGGGCAGCAGGGTCTCGATGTCGCGCTCCAGCACGCCGCGCCCGATGTGCCGGGCTCCCGCGACGTGGTCCTGAGCGAATTCGTGGTCTTCGCGCACGTCCACCAGCTGGAACTTTTCGCCACGGTCGAAACGTTCCTTTACCTCGCGGACGGAGCACTCCCGGATGTGTTTCTTGGCTTCTTCCACCAGAGCCAGGAAGCCAGGGCTGTGTTTCATGTTTGTTAGCCTAGCGTAGAAATCGCGCGCCGCGGAATCGACCGCGTGGGGCCAGGCGCCATTTGACATGGGGGCGGGAGCTTCTTACGGTGAGTCACCATCGTGTCGGAAAAGAAGGACTACTACGAAGTGCTCGGCGTGCCGCGCAACGCCGACGCCAGCGAGCTCAAGCGGGCGTACCGCCGGCTCGCCATGGAGCTGCACCCCGATCGCAATCCCGACAACCCTGAGTCCGAGGGCAAGTTCAAGGAGGCCTCGGAGGCCTATCAAGTTCTGTCGGACGCGGAGCGCCGCGCCAGTTATGACCGCTTCGGTCATGCCGGCCCGGGCGGCGGCTTCGGCGGCGCCGGCTTCAGCGACATCGGCGACATCTTCTCGGCCTTCTCCGACATCTTCGGCGACGTCTTTCGGGGCGGCGGCGGGGGCCCGCGGGGTCCGGGGCGGGGCGCCGACATCGAGACCCGACTGTCGATCAGCTTCGCCGAGGCGGCGGTCGGCGTCACCAAGGAGGTGAAGATCCGGCGGCGCGCTCCCTGCGGATCCTGCCGCGGCAGCGGCGCCCAGCCGGGGTCGACGCCCGAGACCTGCCAGCAGTGCGGCGGGCGAGGGCAGGTGATGCACTCGCAGGGCTTCCTGATGATCTCGACCACCTGCCCGATCTGCCGCGGCGAGGGGCGCATCGTCCGCACGCCGTGCACCGAATGCCAGGGGACCGGGATCGATCACCAGGAGGACACGCTGCAGATCGCCATCCCGGCCGGCGTCGACGACGGTTCGACGCTGCGTCTCATGGGGCGGGGCGAAGCGGCGGCGCGCGGTGGCCGGCCCGGGAACCTCTACGTCATCCTGCGGGTCGAGGCCGATCCGCGCTTCGAGCGCGACGGCGCCGACCTGCACACCGAGGTGGTGGTGAGCTTTCCGCAGCTCGCGCTCGGCGACAAGGTGACGATCCCGACCATCGAAGGGGAGACCGAGGTCGAATTGCCGGCGGGCACGCAGCCCGGTGACACGCTCACGCTGCGGGGCAAAGGGATGCCCAAGCTCGAGGAGCGCGGCAATGGTGACCTGGTGGCCCACGTCAAGCTCCAGGTGCCGACGGCGCTGTCGCCCGAGGAAGAGGAGCACCTGCGCGCCTACGCGGCCGCGGGCGGCCAGCGCGTCAGCGCTCAGCGCAGCGGCGGCTTCTTTCGGCGCAAAAAGAAGAAATAGGCCGAAGAAGTAGTCGCCAGCGGGCGTAGCACGCTCAGCCGCGCTTGTCGGCGGCGGTCGTGGCGGCGGGGGCGGCGTGTCCGGGCGCGGCCGGCAGCTTGAACGAGATCTCGGGCACCGGCTTGCGCCCGTAGAGCCAGCAGTAGGCGAAGTACGACGCCAGCACGCGCTTGGTGTAGTTGCGCGTCTCGTCGTAGGGGATCGACTCCATGAACTCGTCGATGGCCAGGCCGGCGTAGGCGCGATCGCCGAGCCAGCGGTCGACGGCCCCTTCGCCGGCGTTGTAGCCCGCGATGGCCAGCGGCGGCGTCGCGTCGAAGTGCTTCCAGAGAAAGCCGAGGAAGCGGGAGCCGATCTCGAGATTCTTCGCCGGATCCATCAGCACGTCGCGGTTCACCGGCGCGTTGTTGGCGAACCGCTTGGCGGTCTTGATCAGCATCTGGGTCAGGCCGATCGCGTTGGCGAAGGATTCGATGCGCGGGTTGAAGGCGCTCTCCTCGCGCATGATCGCCAGCTGCAGCGCCTCGGGGATCTGGTTGGCGCGGGCGTTCTTCTCGACCAGCGCCGGGAAGGCGCGCGGATAGGCGATCTTCCACTTCGCCGCGCCGAGCTCGCGCGGGTAGCTCAGGCGATAGCAGCGTCGCGATGTAGCGCGGGATCGAATGCGAGGCGCTCCAGACCCCGCCGCGGTCGAGCAAGATCGCGGTGATCCAGAGCAGATCCTCATCCTCTTCCTTAGCTTTGCCCGCGGCGTGCTTCTCGCCCGCCGTCGACAGCCCCAGCCGGGCCAGCTCGCGCCGCGCGTCGCCGCCCTGGCCCATGCGGGCCAGCTCGACCGCGCGCAGGAATCCGGGGTCGGCGAAGATCGCGCGCGGCGCGAACGTCCACTTCACCGGGTGATCGAGGTCGCGGCGCAGCTCGCTGACCAGCGGGGCCATCTTCTTCGGCGCGCTCTCGCGCAGGCGGGCGAACGACAGCAGCGCATAGACCGACAGCGGATACTCGCGGATCGCGCGCTCGTAGGACGCGCGCGCCAGCTCGGGCTTCGATTGCTTCTCGAAGATTCGCCCCTTCCAGTAGTGGGCGCGCCCCTCGGCGTACCAGATCTCCTCGTGCGGGAACGGCGCGCAGGTTCTCGTCCAGCCAGGTGAGCGCCTCGTCGTAGCGTCCCGCGCGCCAGGCGCGTGAACGCCAGGCGCCAGAGCGCTTCGTTGAGCAGATCGCCCTGCGGGTAGCGCGTCGGGATCTCGCTCAGCAGCTTGGTCGCCAGCGCGTCGTCGCCGGCGTCGGTCGCCAGCTCGGCGGTGCGCAGGCGCGCGTCGTCGGCGTAGCTGTGGTCGGCGTGCTCGGCCTCGATGCGCGCGTAGCGGGCGGCGGCCTTGTCGCGATCGGCGATCGAGGCGTAGCAGCGGCCCGCCTGGTACAGCGACTTGGCGTGCAGATCCCGGTTGCCGGCGCGGGCGCAGGCCGGCTCCGCCTCGTCGAACAGCGGCGCGGCGCGCTGCCGCTGGCGCTGCTTCCAGACCGACTGCGCGCGGTTGAAGCGCGCGCGGCACTCGAGCTCTGCGTCGAGGCCGGGCGACGCCAGCGCCGCCACGAAGGCCGCCTCCGACTCGACGTTGCGGTTGGCGTCGAACAGCGCCATCCCGCGCGTGACCCATTCGGCCGCCGTGCGCGCGCGCGCCGGCGGCCTGCGTCGTGGGCAGCCGCGCGCGCCAGCGCGGCGAGCCGCTCGCTGGCGCGCTCCGACCAGGCCTCGAGCGGCGCTTCGGCCCAGACCTTGCGATAGGTGAGGAGCGCTTCGGCCAGCGGGTCGGGCGGGGTGCCGCTGTCGGCCGTGATGACCGCGGCGGCGGGCGGCGTGGCTGGCGCCGGTGCGGGCGCGGGAGAGGCGGCGACCGCGCTGGTGTTTGCCGCCAGCTTCTCCAGCGCTTCGCCCTTCTTGAACAGCGCCTCGGCACGCCGCGGGCCATTGGGGAAGCGATCGAGGTAGGCGCGGATCTCGTCGAGCACCTCGTCCCAGCGCCCGAGCGCGCGCAAGCGCGTCGATGCGCGACCAGGTTCGATTCGGCCTCCGGGATCGATCCCTTGGCGACCCGACCGCTCCACTCGAGCGCGCCCGGCGGCGTCGCCGCGCCGCAGCCGGCAGCGGGCGGCGTTGTAGGCGTGATACGGGGCGAGCTTGGGGTAGCTCGTGTAGAGCTCCTCGAACAGCGCGCCCGCGTCGGCCCACTTCGACTGGTTGACCTCGGCCAGCGCCTGCAGGTAGCGCGCGGCGCGCCGCTCGGGCGACGTGCGCGGCAGCGGCCTTCGCCACCTTCGCGAAGCCGGTCTCGGCCGCCGCCCAGTTCTCGGCGCGCAGATGCTCCGCCGCCTGCTTCCCCGGCCCCGATTTGAAGAACGGCTCGATCCACTCCGGCTCGAACCGCGCCGGCTTGGCCGCCGGCGCGCTGCTGCTGTCGCTGTCGCTGTCACGGTGGCGGGTCGCGGTCGCGGCCGGCCTTGGCGCCGGCGTCGGCGGCCTGTCCCGTTCGACTGGAAGCCACGGCGAACACCGTGGCCAGACCAAGTGTCACGATCGCCGTCGCTGGAGGCCGCACGAACCTCAGAGTACGACCGCGAACCTCGCGCTGCAAACAACTTGCGCAGGAAAACGCGAGTTGCGCAGGAAACGCAAGCTCAGCGGCGGCGAAGGGAGCAGCGGCGGTCCGCTCCGGACCGGGGTCGTCTGGCCTGCTAGACCTTCGGCTGGTGCAGCGTCACCCGGTTGCGGCCGGTCTTCTTCGACTTGTACAGCGCTTCGTCGGCGGCGCGGATGAGCTCGCTGGAGTCGGCGATCGCGGGGTCGGGGAGGGTGGCCAGACCCAGGCTGATGGTGACCGGGATCCGCTTCTCTTCGCACATGAAGTGGTTGGTCTCGACCGCCTTGCGCAGACGCTCGGCGACGATCTGCCCCTGGATGCTGTCGGAGCCGCGGCAGACGATCGCGAACTCTTCGCCGCCGTAGCGGGCGAAGATGTCCTCGGCGCGCAGCGACGCCGCCATCATGTTCGACAGCTCGGTCAGCACGTGGTCGCCGGCCTGGTGGCCGAAGGTGTCGTTCACGTTCTTGAAGTGATCGATGTCGAACAGCACCAGCGTCAGCGGCGTCATGTGCCGGGTCGAGAAGGTGAACTCGCTCTCGAGCCGGTCGGTGAAGTACCGCTTGTTGAACGCCTTGGTCAGCCCGTCGCGCAGGGCCGATTCGTACATCTGCTTCTGGAAGATCTCGTCGAGGTTGTCGTGGTAGGTGAACTTGAGGATGGTCGTCGACCCGACCAGGATCTTGTCGCCGTCGGCCAGCTCCTTGGTGTCGACCTTGAGGCCGTTGCAGTAGGTGCCGTTGGTCGACCCGAGATCCTTCGAGCACGACGTGGTCGCTGCGGATGACCAGCTGCGCGTGCTCGCGCGAGATGCCGTCGTCGAGCAACCGAATCTGTGCGTTCTGGCCGCGACCGATGACGGTCTTCTCGCCTTCGATCTTGTACATCTCGCCGACGCTGGCGCCGGCAAGCACGACGAGATAGGCGCGATCGCGCTTGCCCCCCTCGGGCGCGACGACGGGAGGGATCCCCATGCGCGTGTTCTCGTCGAGCGGCATACCTAACCATCGTAACACAAGCGCTCAGGCAGCGGCGCCTGCGCTGCGCAGGGGCAGCTCGCGGGCGAACGCCTCGAGCAGAGCGGCCCGCTCGCCCAGGCGCTCGCGCGCGATCCCGACCCCCTCGTCGACCAGCGCCGCCACGCGCTCCCGCGCGCGAGGCGGCATGGCCGGGGTGGTCAGCGTCGTCGAGGTCGTCGGCGTGCTGGAAGGCGACCCCGTAGCAGGCGCCGATAGCTGGGCCAGCGCCAGCGTCGTCGGCGCGTCCGGCGCCGCCGGCGGCGGCGCCGATCTCCAGCGCCGCGCGGAACAGGGCAGCGGTCTTTTCGTCGTGCAGGCGCTCGAGCTCGACCAGGGTCGCGGGTGGCGGCTCGCCCAGATCGCGGGCCTGTCCTCGCACCATCCCCTGCATCCCGCTACCTCGGGCCAGCGCGGCGACGGCGCGCAGGAAGTCGCCCGGGCGCGCGGCGCGCTCCGCCCGCCTCGGCGATCCATTCGAAGGCCAGCGTCAGCAGCGCGTCGCCGGCCAGGATCGCGGTCGCCTCGCCGAACGACCTTGTGGCTGCTCGGCTTGCCGCGCCGGAAGTCGTCGTCGTCCATCGCCGGCAGGTCGTCGTGGATCAGCGAGTAGCAGTGCACCAGCTCGACCGACGCGCAGGCCATCAGCACCGGTTCGTCGACGGCGGCCGCCGACCGCCTCGGCGGCGGCCAGCGCCAGCAGCGGCCGCAGCCGCTTGCCGGGGGCCAGCAGCGAATAGCGGATCGCCTCGCGCAGCCGGCCCGGATCGTCCGCGGCGCGCGGGCAGGGGCAGCCGCGCCTCGAACAGGGCCTCGAGCTCGGCGCGCCGGGCGCTGGCCCATCCCGCGAGATCGGATCGGCTCTCTCATTCGCGGCCGCTCATTCGCCAGGTCTTTCGCCGAGTCTGTCGCCGACTCTGTCGCTGAGTTTCTCTTCGAGGCGCGATCCGTCGCCGCCCGTCGCCGCCGGCACGGGCAGGGGGGCGGTCCGGTTGGCGCCGGGTGGACCGGCCAGCAGCACCTCGACCTTCTTCTCGGCGGCGTCCAGGATGGCGGCGCCGCGCCGGCACAGCTCCATCCCCTGCTCGAACGACTGCAGGCTGTCTTCCAGCGACAGGTTCCCCCCTTCGAGCCGTTCGACCAGCGACCGCAGGCGGGTCAGGATGTCGTCGAAGCGCTCGACCTCTTCTGCGGATTTCGGGGGGCGATCCATCCGCGCTTTTGTACGACTCTCCCGCGGCCATTTCAATCTCGGCAGATCTCTGCAATATGATTCGGTCTCAATGGCCGTAGATACGCCACCTGCCCGTTTGGGGACGCCCTGTCCAGACTTCCGACTGCCGGCGGTCGACGGCAAGAGCTATCGCCTGGGTGACTTCGACCGCGCGCCGGTGCTGGTGGTGATGTTCATCTGCAACCATTGCCCCTACGTGCAGGCGGTCGAGGATCGGCTGATTCGACTGGCGCGCGAGCTGGGCCCGCGCGGCGCCGCCTTCGTCGGCGTCTGCTCCAACGACGCCGACGAGCTATCCCGACGACGCCTTCGACAAGCTGGCCGAGCGCTGGACGCGCAAGGATTACGCTTCCCCTACCTTCACGACGAAGCGCAGGAGGTGGCGCGCGCTTTCGGCGCGGTCTGCACGCCCGACCTCTTCGTCTACGATCAGCGATCGCCGCCTGGCCTATCGCGGGCGCATCGACGATTCGTGGAAGGACGAGTCCAAGGTGACCAGGCGCGAGCTCGCCGACGCGATCGAGGCGTCTGCTCGACGGCGGTACGCCCCTCGCCGGAGCAACGTCCTTCGATGGGCTGTTCGATCAAGTGGAAGAAGTAAACCGACATGAAGCGCACATGAAGCGCGCCAGCGCCGGCGCCCCGAAGGGGGAGGATCCGAAGACGCCGTGGCAGGCCTATCTTCGCCGCAAGGGGCTCAAGACCACCCACCAGCGCGAGGCGATCGTCGACGCCTTCCTGCGCCGGTCGGGGCACGTCGCGCTCGAGGACCTGCTGGCCGACGCGCGCAAGAAGCACCCGCGCGTGGGGCTGGCGACGGTCTATCGCACCGCGAAGCTGATGGAAGAGGCGGGGCTGGCCGCCTCGCGCCAGTTCGGGTCGGGGCAGACGCTGTACGAGGTCGCGAGCGGTCGGGCCCACCACGACCACCTGATCTGCGAGCGATGCGGCTACATCGTCGAGTTCGAGAGCGACGAGATCGAGCAGCTGCAGGACACCGCGGCGCGGCGGCTCGGCTTCAATGTTCTGCGTCACCGCCACGAGCTGTTCGGACTGTGCGAGCGCGCACAGGGGATTGCGGGTGGGCGCTGCCCGGGCGAGGCGCTGGTCAAGGTCGGCGCCCGCTCCCAAGCGCTGATCGGGCCGTCCGCCAACCTTCGTCCACGCTCCGACGCAGAAACGCGCGGGGCGGCAGTTGACAGTCGCTTGGCCGATGCGCTACTAAGAGAGAGTTGAAATTGATAACGGTTATCAAAATCACCTTAGGCCCTGGTCGGCGCCCGGGCGCATCGCGCGCCGCGCTGCTGGCGGCGCTGCTGACCGGCTGTTTGTGGCTGGCGCCCGCGCGTGCCCACGCCGAGGCGACCTACTTCACGCCGCGCGCCGTGCTGGCCGAGTTCTTTCCCAAGAGTGAGCGGGTGACGTTCCGGACCTTCGCGCTCGATTCGTCGCTGAAGGCGCGGCTGACCCAGCGCCTGGGCTACACGCCCGCCAAGGATCGCTACACCGTCTTCATCGCGACCACCAAGAGCCACGTCGACGGCTACGCCGTCATCGACGACGAGCCGGGGTTGCATCAGCCGATCACCTTCGCGACGCGGCTGTCCCCGCGCGGCACGATCGAGCGGCTCGAGATCATGGTCTACCGCGAGCCGCGCGGCGACGAGGTGCGCGACACGCGCTTCCGCCGGCAGTTCGAGGGCAAGACCGCGCAGGACACCCTGCGGGTCAGCCGCGACATCGACGCCGTGAGCGGCGCGACCGTGTCGTCGGCGTCGATGGCATCGGGCGTGCGCCGGGCCGCGGTCCTGGTCGAGGAGCTGGCGCTCGGGTTGTCGACCGTGGCGTCAACGTCGACGTCGGTGCCGGCCGCGACCGTCAGCCGCTGATGCGGCAGTTCGCCTCGGGCGGCTTCCGCCTCTGGAATCTCGCCGTCGAGGCGAAGATGCTCTACACCGCCTTCTGCGGGCTGATCCTGTGCGGCATCGTCTCGTCGGCGCTTTACTACGGTGACCTGGTGGGCGGCGGCCTCGCGGGCGTGCGGCGCTATTACGGCGGCGAGGGGGACGAGTCGTCGGCGCCGGCGCCGGCGTCGGCAGCCGCCGGCGGCGATGCGGCGCGCCCGGGCCCGGCCATCGAGATGCCGGCGGAAGCCGAAGCGCGCCCGCAGCCGATCGTGGTCGCCGTCAGCTACCGCAAGCTGCTGGAGGTGACGCACTTCCACCTCTTCACCATGCCGGTGGTGCTGCTGATCGTGGGGCACCTCTTCTTCGCCGACGGCGCTCTCGCCGCGCGCGAAGCTTGATCTGGATCAGCGTCGCGTCCGCCACGGTGGTCTTGCACATCGCCACCCCCTGGCTGGTGCGCTACGGCTCGACCCGCCTCGCGTTCCTGCACGCCGTCTCGGGCGCGGCGATGACGCTGTCGATGGGCGTGCTGACCCTCTACCCGGTCTTCGCCATGTGGCGCCGCGCCCCCGCCCGCAGCGTCCCGTCTACTGAGTAGCAACGTTCCGCGACATAGAGCTGCCGCGTAGGACGGCGCGTCCTACGGCGCCGCGGCCAGGCACTGCAGCGCCAGCACGGTGACGTTGTCGGTGCCGCCGGCCTGGTTGGCGGCGTCGACCAGGCCCGAGACCGCCACCTCCAGGCTGGGGGCGTGGGTGACGATCTCCAGCACCTGGGGATCCTCGATCATCCCCGACAGTCCGTCCGAGCAGAGCAGGAACAGATCCTGGTCGGCGATCTCGTGCGCCAGCACGTCGACCTGAACCGTCTCGCGCATGCCCAGCGCGCGGGTGATGACGTTCTTGTGCGGGAACTTGCGCTGCTCCTCGTCGGACATGTCGGGCTTGGCGTCCTTGTAGTCCTCGAGCAGCGAGTGGTCGCGGGTCATCTGCTGGATGGCGCCGCCGCGCACGCGATAGCAGCGCGAGTCACCGACGTGGGCGATGTACGAGCGTCTCGCCGACGACCTGGCAGCTGACGATCGTCGTGCCCATCCCCTTGAACTTGGCGTCGCGCCCGGCGGCCTCGAAGATGCGCTGGTTGGCCATCTTGATGCCGACGACCAGGCGGTTCTCGACGTACGAGAGGTGCCGGTCCATCTTGTACGGCCAGGTCGCGTCGTCGTCCTTGGTGCGCGTGTAGAACTCGCGCATCACCTCGGCCGCCATCTTCGACGCCACCTCGCCCGAGGCGTGACCGCCCATGCCGTCGGCCACCAGGAACAGCTGCTCGTCCTCGATCAACGAGAAGTAGTCCTCGTTGTGCGTCCGCTTCATCCCGACGTCGGTCTTGGCTGCGTAGCGGATGCGCATGGTTGGCAGAGGAGCGGAAATCCGGACCAGGGTAGCGGTCAGATCCGATCGCGTCAAATCGGACTCAGATCCATCCTCGCCGACGGAATGCCGGTGAGGACCCTCAGGGTTGCCATCTCAATGCCATGCGCCCGCATCTCGAAGCATTGACATGCAGTGCCAGCGCCGAGTAGGGTACTGCTCAAATGTCTAGTTCCGAGGGTCGAGCACAGACGAGCGGCGCTGCTGGCGATCGGGGACGAGGTGCTGCGGGGCGAGGTGGCGAACAGCAACGCCGCCTTTCTGTCGGGCCGACTGTTCGAAGCCGGGCTCGATCTGCGCGAGCACGTCGTCGTCTCCGACGATCCGACCGCGATCCGGTCGGTGCTGGTCCGCCTGCGGGCCGAGGTCGACGTCATCGTCGCCACCGGCGGCCTGGGTCCGACCGAGGACGATCGGACCGTCGACACCGTGGCCGACCTGCTCGGCGTCGGCACCGTGGCCGACCAGCCGTCGCTCGACGCGATGAAGAAGCGCTTCTCGACCCACGGCTTCGAGCTGACGCCCAACAACCTGCGCCAGGTGCGGATTCCGACCGGCGCGCAGGCGCTGCTCAACGCCGCCGGGATCGCGCCCGGGTTCCAGCATCTCGCTCGGCGGCGCGCGAGGCGTACTTCCTGCCCGGCGTGCCGCGCGAGATGGAGAAGATGTTCGCCGACCACGTGGCGCCGCGCCTGGCGCGCGCAGATGACCGAGCTCGGCGTGCCGCCGCCGGCCGTGCGCACCTGGCACGTCTACGGCATGGGCGAGTCGCACATCGACCACCGGCTGGCCGGGCTGTTGACCGGCATCGAGGGGGCGACGCTGCACTTCCGGACGTCGAACCCCGAGAACCACGTCAAGGTCGTGGTGCGCGATCGCGATCCCGAGCGCGCGCGGGCCACGCTGGAGAAGATCGACACCGAGCTGCGCAAGCGGATCGGCCCCGGCATCTACGCCGTCGACGGCGACACCTTCCCGTCGGCGGTCGCCAAGTCGCTGAAGGCGCAGAGCGCGACGCTGGCCATCGCCGAATCGTGCACCGGCGGGCTCGCCGGCCAGCTGGTGACGTCGGAGGCGGGCGCCAGCGCCTTCTTCCGCGGCAGCGTGGTCTGCTACGCCGACGAGATCAAGACCGGGGTCCTGGGCGTCAAGCCCGAGACGCTGGCCGACTTCGGCGCGGTCAGCGAGCCCTGCGCGCGCGAGATGGCCGAAGGGGTGAAGAAGCTCTGCGGCTCGACGCTGGCGGTGTCGATCACCGGCGTCGCCGGCCCCGAGGGCGGGCGCGCCCGACAAGCCGGTCGGCACCGTCTGCTTCGCGGTGTGCGGTCCGGGAACGACCCGCACGGCGACCAAGCTGTTCGCGGGCGATCGCGATCGGGTGCGCATGGCGGCGGCTTACTTCGCGCTGGATCTGGCGCGGCGCTACTTCGATACCCGCAAACGATGAGCCCCGACCCGGCCAACAACAACCAGGTCCGCAGCGTCAACCAGGTCCGCAGCTCCAGCCAGGTCCGCAGCTTCGTCGCCGTTCCGTTGCCCGCCGCGCTTCAGGTCGCGGTGCTGGGCACGGCGCACAGCTTGGCGGCGCGGCTTCCCGACATCAAGTGGTCGCGCAAGGCGGAGAACCTGCACGTCACGCTGACGTTCCTGGGGCAGGTCGACGCGGGATCTGCTGGCGCGATTCACGACGGCGCTCGGCAGCGCGCTGGGTGCGCGACCGCGCTTCGAGATTCACCTGCGCGGCTTCGGCGCGTTCCCGTCGCTGCGCAACGCCCAGGTGATCTGGGTCGGCGTCGACGATCCCGCGCGCCAGCTGGGCGAGATCGCGCGCATCGTCGGCGAGGTGGCCGATCAGCTGGCGGTCGGCGAGAGCGAGGAGCGGCACCGCCGCCCCTTCAGCGCCCACGTCACCATCGGCCGGACGCCGCGCCGGTCGCACGGCGCCGGTGACGTGACCGCGGCCCTGGCCCCCTTCGCGGAGCGGGCGTTCGGCGGCGTGTCGGTGAGCGAGGTTCATGTCTACGAGAGCATCACCGGTGGCGATGCCTCGACATACGTCTTGCGTGGCACGGCCATGCTGGAAGGAGCGACCCATGGGGACGGAAAAGAGCGAGACCAAGGAAGCAACTAGCGCAGCGGCGTCGTCGTCGGCTTCATCGTCGACATCAGGTTCGAAGTCGTCGACGCTGGAGGCCGCGCGCGCGTCGGCGACAGCGGCGCGGCAAGTCTGGCGACGACGGCCGCGGCGGCCGCGGTCGCGGTGGTGCCGGCGGCGCCGGCCGTGCGCGAGCGCGACGCCGGCCGCGACAAGGCGATCGAGCTCACCGTCTCCACGATCGAAAAGCAGTTCGGCAAGGGGAGCATCATGCGGCTCGGCGACGGGATCGCCCCGCCCGAGGTGCATGGTGGTGCCGACCGGATCGCTCGGGCTCGACATCGCGCTCGGCCTGGGCGGTTTGCCGCGCGGGCGCATCGTCGAGGTCTACGGTCCTGAGTCGTCGGGCAAGACGACGCTGGCCCTGCACGTCGTGGCGCAGGCGCAGCGGGGCGGCGGGATCTGCGCCTTCGTCGACGCCGAGCACGCGCTGGACGTCGGCTACGCCCGCAAGCTGGGCGTGCGCACCGACGATCTGCTGGTGTCGCAGCCCGACTGCGGCGAGCAGGCGCTGGAGATCACCGAGATGCTGGTCCGCTCGGGGGCGGTCGACGTGATCGTGGTCGACTCGGTGGCGGCGCTCACGCCGCGCGCCGAGCTCGAGGGGGAGATGGGCGACGCCCACGTCGGCCTGCAGGCGCGGCTGATGAGCCAGGCGCTGCGCAAGCTGACCGGCACGATCTCGAAGTCGAACACGCTGGTGATCTTCATCAACCAGATCCGCATGAAGATCGGCGTGATGTTCGGCAACCCCGAGACCACCACCGGCGGCAACGCGCTGAAGTTCTACGCCAGCTGCCGGCTCGACATCCGGCGCGTCGGCGCGCTCAAGGACGGCGAGCAGGTGGTCGGCAACCGGACCCGGGTCAAGGTGGTGAAGAACAAGATGGCGCCGCCGTTCCGCGAGGTCGAGTTCGACATCCTGTACGGCGAGGGGATCAGCCACGAGGGCGACCTGGTCGACCTCGGCGCCGAGTGCGGCGTCGTCGAGAAGTCGGGGGCCTGGTTCGGCTTCGAGGGCGATCGCATCGGTCAGGGGCGAGAGAACGCCAAGCAGTACCTGCGGGATCACCCGGAGGTCGCGCGCAGATCGAGGCGAAGGTCCTGATCCACCACGGGATCAATCGCGACGGCGGGCCGCGCGCGGGCGCCGCGACGGCGCGACGGCGCCGTCGGCCAGCGCCGCCAACGGCGGCGGCGCGACGGTTCACGCCTTCAGCCCACAGCCCAAGCCGGCCTCCGAAAAGCGCGGACGGCTGACAGGCATAGGCCCGAGGTGCCCCGCCCGTGGGCCAGTCGGGACCGGCACCGGGCCCTTCGTCCGAGGCCGGCGGTGCAGCGCTGCTCGCCGGCATGCTCGCGCGCGCGCTCGCCGGACTAGCGCGCTGCGACGTCTCTGTCCGAGCGCAGCGCGAGTCAGTACGCGTTTCGTATTTGTTTCAGAACGGTTCACCGTATACGATCACGCCAAATGGCCTCCAAGAAGACCGGCGCCCGAAGGGCCCATCGAAGTCCCCGAGATCATCTCGATCCTGCCGCTGCGCAACTCCGTGCTCTTTCCGGGGTCGATCATCCCCATCGACGTGGGTCGAAAGAAGTCGGTGAAGCTGGTCGAGGAGGCGATCTCCAAGGAGCGCCCCGTGATCGGGATCGTGACCCAGCGTGACGCCCGCACCGAGGAACCCGGCCCCACCGACCTCTTCTCGGTTGGCTGCGCGGCGCGGATCCTCAAGGTCATCAAGCTCGCCAAGGACAACTTCTCGGTGATCCTGCAGGGGGTGTCACGGATCCGGCTGCTGGAAGTCGGCGGGCAGGACCCGTTCATGACCGCCAAGGTGCAGCCCTTGCCCGATGCGCCCAGCACCGACGTCGAGCTCGACGCGCTGGTGATGAATCTCAAGGACGTCGCCAAGCGGGTGATCAAGCTGATGCCCGAGCTGCCCAAGGAGGCGAGCGCGCTGGTCGACAGCGTCACCGAGCCGGGGCAGCTGGCCGACCTCATCACGTCGAACCTGGACGTCCAGGTCGACGAGAAGCAGGACGTGCTCGAGACCTTCGACCTCAAGAGCCGGCTGCGCAAGGTGCTGCAGTTCCTGTCGCGCCAGCACGAGGTGCTGAAGGTGCGCGAGAAGATCAACAGCCAGGTCCAGGAAGAGATGGGCCGCAACCAGCGCGAGTACGTGCTGCGCCAGCAGCTGAAGGCGATCAAAGAAGAGCTGGGCGAAATTGACGACTCCGGCGGCGACCTCGACGATTTCCGCGAGAAGGTCGTCAACGCCAAGATGCCGGCCGAGACCGAGAAGGTCGCGATGAAGCAGCTCGAACGGCTGAAGGTGATGCAGCCGTCGTCGGCCGAGTACACGGTGACGCGCACCTACCTCGAGTGGCTGGTCGAGCTCCCCTGGTCGGTCGCGACCGAGGACAAGCTCGACATCCAGGGCGCGCGCGACATCCTCAACGCCGACCACTACGACCTGGAGAAGGTCAAGAAGCGCATCCTCGAGTACCTGGCGGTGCGCAAGCTCAAGGCCGACAAGCGCGGCCCGATCCTGTGCCTGGTGGGGCCGCCCGGCGTCGGCAAGACCTCGCTCGGCCGGTCGATCGCGCGCTCGCTCGGGCGCAAGTTCATCCGCATCTCGCTCGGCGGCGTGCGGGACGAGGCGGAGATCCGCGGTCACCGCCGCACCTACGTCGGCTCGCTGCCGGGGCGTCTGGTCCAGGGCATGAAGAAGGCCGGGTCGAACAACCCGGTCTTCATGCTCGACGAGATCGACAAGCTCGGGCACGACTTCCGCGGCGATCCCGCAGCGGCGTTGCTCGAGGTGCTCGACCCCGAGCAGAACCACACCTTCTCCGACCACTACCTCGAGGTGCCGTTCGACCTCTCGAAGGTGATGTTCGTGGCGACCGCCAACATCATGGACCCGATCCCGCCCGCGCTCCGGGATCGCCTCGAGGTGCTGGAGCTGCCTGGCTACACCCGGGAAGAGAAGCTCAACATCTCGAAGCAGTTCCTGATCCCGAAGCAGCTCGGCGAGCACGGCCTGGACAAGGCGGCGGAGGGCGCGGCCCCCGACTCCGGCTCGCGGGTCGTCTTCGAGGACACCGCCGTGGCCGAGGTCATCGACAGCTACACGCGCGAGGCCGGCGTGCGCAACCTCGAGCGCGAGCTGGCCAACGTGATCCGCGCCGTGGCGGTGCTGGTCGCCGAGGGGAAGGCGCAGGCCAGAGAGGTGGTCACCGTCGACCGCATCCCGGAGTTCCTCGGCCCGCAGAAGCACATCTCGGAGGTCGCCGAGCGGACCGCCGAGCCGGGCGTCGCGACCGGCCTGGCCTGGACCCCCGTCGGCGGCGACATCCTGTTCATCGAGGCGACCAAGATGAACGGCAAGGGGCAGCTGGTGCTGACCGGTCAGCTGGGCGAGGTCATGAAGGAGTCGGCGCAGGCGGCGCTCTCGTTCATCCGCGCGCGCGCCAAGTGGCTGGGCCTGGAGGAGAACTTCCTCGAGAAGACCGACATCCACGTGCACATCCCCGCGGGCGCGATCCCCAAGGACGGCCCGTCGGCCGGCGTGACCATGTTCGTCGCGATGGCGTCGCTGCTGACCGGCAAGCCGATCCGCAACGACGTCGCGATGACCGGCGAGATCACGCTGCGCGGCCTGGTGCTGCCGGTGGGCGGCATCAAAGAAAAGTTCCTGGCCGCCCACCGGGCCGGGATCAAGCGGGTCATCATGCCGGAGCGCAACCGCAAGGACGTGATCGACATCCCCGAGCAGCCGCGCAAGGAGATCGAGATCCTGTTCGTCAAGCGGATGGACGAGCTGTTGCCGCTGGTGCTCACCGAGATGCCCAAGCTCGGTCTCATGACGACGCCGACCCCCGCCTCGGCGCCGCCCCCGTCTGCCCCCGCCGCCTGATCAGCAACGGGAGGGCTCTGGCCCTCCCGAGGCCACGAAGCCGTACTACGCGAAGCCGCACTAGAAGATCGGGATAGCGGTCACGAAGTAGTACTGGCTGGCGCCGCCGGTGGATAGCCCCTTGGCGTATCCGAGCTGGACCTGCGTCCCCAGGTAGTACGCGAGGACCATCTCGAGCCGCAGCTCGACGCCGACGCCGACCTTCAGGTCGGAGGGGTGAAACGTCCCCTGGTAGGCGTTGCCGACGTCGGTGAAGACGGCGCCGCTGATCCGCCGCAGGTAGAGCGGGAAGGTCTGGTAGCCCTTCTCGATCCAGGCGAGCGGAAGGCGGTACTCGGTCGACAGCAGGTGGTACTGGTCGCCGAAGATGCTTGCCGCCGGATAGCCGCGGAGAAAGAAGCAGCACTGCGCGCGGCTGAGGAAGAGCGAACGGACCACGTCCTGCTCGACGAAGCCGCCCAGCGCGAAGAAGGAGTGCTTGTCGCCGATGCCGGCGCCGCCGCTGTAGAGCAGCGCCAGCGCGTGCAGCTTGGCCCAGGGGGGCGTGAAGTACTCGACCCACAGCGCCGTCACGTCGGCGCTGTGGAACTTGCCGCCCAGGCTCGGGTCGGACACCTGCAGCGAGAGCTGCAGGCGGCGGCCCCCCTGACCGCTGATCGAATAGGCCCACGCCTTGACGTTGCTGTAGCTGAGCGTGAGGAAGACGCTGGCGTTGGGGCCGGTCTCCGGCGGGCGGACGATCCCGGCGGTCGGGTCGGCGACCGGCAGGGGGTCGGCCGGCCCGTACGCCTCGTACTGGTACGACATGGCGACGCTGGCCGACGAGTCGGTCTTCACCAGCACCGGCAGCGATACCGTCCCGGTGCCGCTGATGCGGTGCTGGCGATACGCGCGGTCGCTGTCGTCGACGACCAGGTCGTTGGCCTGCAGCGCGGTGCGCGTGAACGTCAGCTGCAGCGACGGCCACAGGCCGTTGTAGCTGTAGTCGGCGCGCACCGAGGCGTCGCCCCCTCCCGGGATGAGGAGGTTGACCGCGATGCGAGTGGTTGAACACCGGATCGCCAAACGCCGTCTGCATACCGGCGCTGACGCCGAGCCCCAGCGGATCCGACGGCAGGCTGAGCAGCCAGTTGCGCGGATAGAGATATCGCCACGGGTGGTACTCGGTGATCTTCTCGACGATCGGCGCGCCGGCGGGGGCGCCGGGGGAGCGGGCGGTCTCCTCGCTCA
Source organism: uncultured Pseudomonadota bacterium (assembly GCA_963778795.1). Classification (GTDB taxonomy): domain Bacteria; phylum Myxococcota_A; class Polyangia; order Fen-1088; family Fen-1088; genus DASRQZ01. Next base: position 211,932 of record CAVZVU010000004.1, read on the forward strand.
CCGGCAGCGGGTCGGGGCGCGCGTTCGCGAACGGCTCGGCCAGGCTGAAGGTCGCCGGATCGAAGGCCGCCGAGAACAGGTCGAACCCCGCCGACGTGAAGCCGGTGAACACCACGCGGTCCCCTTCGGGCGACACCGTCGGCTGAAAGGCGCCGCTGACCAGGTTGGTCACCTGATAGAGCCGCTCGGTCGCCAGCTCGTAGGCGAACAGGTTGTAGATGCCGGTGCGGTCGGACGAGAAGACCACGAAGCGCCCGTCGGGGGAGAAGCTGGGATCCATGTCCATGGCGCGATCGACCCAGAGCGCGTGGTCGCGCCCCGACGCCAGGTCGAAGAGGTGGATGTCGCGCAGGCCCCCCGGCTTCCAGCGCGAATAGACGATCTGGCGCCCGTCGGGTGACCAGGACGGTCCGTAGGCAAGCCCCGGCAGCTCGCCCGCAAGCACCGTCGGCGCGCCGCCGGCGATCGGCACGATCGCCAGGTCGCGCCGGCCGGTGGTGCCCACCGTGCAGGCGATCCGGGCGCCGTCGGGCGAGACGTCGGGCTCGTGCACGCGATGCGCGCGCGTCAGCTCGCGCACTTCACCCGACGCCAGATCGAGTCGAAACAGGTCGTCCCAGTTGACGTCGGGCGATCCAGAGATGCGATGGCGCAGCGGACGGAAGTTCGTGCGCTGGAAGACCAGCGCGCCGCCGTCGGGGGTCGGCGCGGCGATGCCGGCGCTATAGACCTCCATCAGCTCGCGGCTCTGGCCGGTCTTCGGGTCCAGCAGAACGTACGCGGGATGCGCGGTGGTCGTCGCCTTCTGGTAGACGACGCCGCGCCCGTCGTGAAAGTAGTGTGGGTTCAGCCCCTCGCGCGGGCCCTGGCCGTCGAACGTCAGGCGCGTCGTCGGCGTCAGTCCGCGCCGCACCGCCTCTTCGACCTGCAGCGAATAGCGGCGCGCGAGCGATTCCTTCCACTCGTTCCACAGCCAGTCGTAGCCGCGCCCGGTCGCCTCACGCGACACCCGGTTGAGCCCGCCCGGCAACAGGCGGCTGGCGTAGCGATGCGAGATCTCCTGGATCTTGTCGGGCCCGTAGCGGTCCTCGATGTACTTGAGCAGGCTCGACCCGTAGAGGTAGACCGCCGATCCCTGCGGGTAGGCGAGGGGGCCGTTCGACACCGCGTCGAGGCCCAGCATCTTCCCCTCGAGCATCGGCACGCGCAGCTCCATGTCGAAGAAGGTGCTGCGCACCCGGCCGCCCGTGGTCTGGCGCGACTCCATCAGCACCGCCAACCCCTCGACGAACCAGGTCGGCTGTGACAGGTTGGGTGCGTAGATCTTGCCGCGCAGGACAGTTTATGTAGCGCGCGGGACCGAGGATCGTGTCGAGGTGAACCACGTGCGTGAGCTCGTGGGTGATGAGCAGGTTGAACCAGTCGTCGAAGTCGTTCAGCTCGTCGAGCGACGCCGGCGGCGCGCCGTAGCCGAAGAGGTAGTTCTGCGGCACCGAGCTCGCGAAGCCGTTGGCGTCGTCGGTCTGGTCGTTGAGCGTGATGTCGATCCGGCCGCTCGGCAGCCAGTTCAGGTACTGGGTCAGCCGCAGGTGCGCGCGTTCGGCGATGAGCGCGGCGCGGTCGGCCAGCGCGCGTTCCTCGTCGTAGAAATGGATCCGGAAGTGGCGCGTGAACATCGTGCGCCAGTGGGCGAACGGCAGGGGACCGGCCGCCTCGGCGGCGGGCGAGAGGCCGCTCTCGCTCTCGGTGAGCCAGACTTCGGAGCCGCGATCGTCATCGCCACCGCCGGCCCCTGCGGTCCGTGACGTCAGCGACAACAACGCGCCTGCCGCGGCGAGCAGGCCGGCTCTCCACATCGGGCGCGATAGTAACGCGCCTGGCGAGCTCTTCAGTTGAGAAAGAGGGGGCGGCAGTACCGCTCGGCGATCTCGAGCAGACTGTCGATGCGCACCGGCTTGCGCAGATAGTCCGCGGCGCCGATGGTGAGCGCCGCCTCGCGGATGTCCTGGCGCGCCGAGAGGATCACGACCGGGATCTGGGACAGCACGGGGTTCTTCTGCTGCTCGAGCCGGAACCGCCACCCGTCCATCTCGGGCATCGTCATGTCGAGGAGGATCAGGCTCGGTGGCTTCTGGACCCGTAGGTACGTGAGCGCGTCACGTCCGTTCTGTGCGCCGGTGACACGGTAGCCCTCGTCACCGAGGATCTCCGCCAGGCTGTCGCGGGTGTCAGGATCGTCGTCGACGACAAGGATGGAATGGCAAGAAAGCTCCGGGATGATCATGGGCTGTTAGCCCAAAGTAAGACCGCCGGTGCGACTCGTCACTCGGGGACGGAGCTTGCTAGACCGACTCTACTCTCTGAACCGACGAGCTCCGGCAGGCAAGCCTGCCTCGGCGCCTAGCGGACGAGCTCGCGGTAGGCGCGCAGGTGGCGGATCGCCGCCGTGTACTTGCCCAGCTTCTCGTACAAGCGGGCCGCGTTGTAGTGCGCGTCGGCGTTCTTGCCGTCGATCGCCACGGCGCGCTCGTACTGCTGCAGCGCCTCGTCGTCGCGCCCCTGGTCCTGGATCGCCACCGCCAGGTTGAACGCCGCCGTCGCGTCGTCGGGGCGCACCGCGAGGGTCGCGCGGTAGTGAACCTCAGCCTCGGCGAGCTCGCCGGCCTCGTGGAGCAGGCGTCCGAGGTTCACGTGCGCGTCGGCGTGGGCGGGGTCGAGGGCCAGCGCCTGCCGGTAGGTGTGCGCGGCGTGGACCGGGTCGGTCTCTTCGAGCGAGCCGGCGATGTGATAGAGGTCGTCGGCGGAGACGTCGTCGTCTGAACCCTCGGGTGAACCTGCGCGCGAACCTGCGCGCGCGCCCGGCGCGTGGTCGGCGCCGGCCGCCGGCGCGCCAGCCTCGCTGCGCGCCGCCCGCCGCGCGCAGAGCGCGATCGGGGCATCGGTCACGGGTGCGCTCGCGCCAGGGAACGCCAGCAGCACCTGGCCCGACTCCGGTTGCCAGCGGGCCGGGCCGTCGTGCGCGACGATGCGATCGCCGTCGGTCGACAGCGGCACACCGGTCAGGGGCCGTCCGGCGTCACCGGCGCCGGCCGCTGCCACCCCCCCCTTGGGGTCGGTGCGCTCGCGGTCCAGGTGCGCGCGCAGCTTCTTCAGCGCGCGCACGACCCGCCGCGGGGGGATGCGCTCGGCGACCAGCCCCTCGGCGGTGCGCAGGAGCAGCAAATCCTGAAAGAAAATCGGCGCCGGCCCTGCGCCGCCTGTTCAGCGGACAGCAGCCCGGCGCGCACGTAGGCGCGCAGGCGCGCCGGGGGCAGCCCCAACATCGCGGCGACCTCCTGGGCGCTGTAACCGTCCGTCACGCCGGCCATCATAGCGGCGGATCAGCGCTTGGCAGCCTTCTTTTTCGGCTCCGCTTTTTCCTCTGAGCGCCGCGCCGGTTTTCGGTCCGCGGCGGCGTCAGCGGGGGCGCCGGCGGTGGCGGCGGACGCGCTGCCTCGCACGGCGCAGCCGCCGAGCTCTTGCCTTTGCCCAGGCTCGCCTTCAGCGCCTCCATGAGATCGATGATGCGCGCCGGCTCCGGCTCGGGGGCGGAGACGGCGATGTCCTGCCCCTCGACCTTGCGCTTGATGTCTTCCTCGACGCGCTTGCGGACGTCGTCCTCGTACTTGGTCGGCTCGAAGGTCTCGACGGCGATCTGGTCGATCAGCTGCTTGGCCAGCTTCAGCTCCGGCTCCCTCACCTCGGCGTCGGTCATCGGCACATCGGAGAACGGGCGGACCTCGTCGGCGTACAGCAGTTGCTGCATGACCAGCCCGCCGTCGATGCTCGGTCGCAGCAGCACCAGGTACTGCTTGCCGCGCGCCGCGTAGCGCGCCAGGCCCGCTCGCCCGGTCTCGCGCATCGCCTCGCTGAGCAGGCGGTAGGCCTTCTCGCCACCCTTCTCGGGGCCAAGGTAGTAGGCCTTGTCGAAGTAGACCGGATCGATCCGGTCGAGGGGGACGAACTCGGCGATCTCGATCGTCTGCGTCGCCTTCTCCTCGAGGGTCTTGAGCTCCTCGGGCGTGAAGGTCACGTACTGATCCTTGGCGAACTCGTAGCCCTTGATCATCTGATCGCGGTTCACGATCTCGTTGTCCCGCGGGCAGACGTACTGCTGCTTGAGACGAGATCCGCACTTCTCGTGCAGGAGGTTGAACGAGATCCCGGCCGACGCCTGGGTCGCCGAATAGAGCTTCACCGGGATCGAAACCAGCCCGAAGGAGATCGTTCCGCCTGCTATTGCTCGCGCCATGTAGGTGATTGTACCCCTCAGTGGGTGGTCCTACAAAAAAGTGACTCGATGCTCGATCCGGTCGCGATCTTGCCCCGAACCTGCTCCGGTTTCACGAACCGAGTGCGGCGATCAGCTGCGCGGCCAGCTTGGGACCCTTGCCCTCGTCCTCGTGCTTGAAGAACACATAGGCCTCGCTCCACCCCTGCGCCCTGATGCGACCGGCCCAGGCGGCGACGTCGGCCTCGGCATAGTCCTGGCGCCTCAGCCGCAGGTAGCCCCACGACGCCGTCGCCTCCAGCGGCGTCGCCAGGTCCTCCGACTCGGCGATGCAGAGCGCGGCGCCGCGCGCGCGCAAAAGCGCGTACACGTCGCTCGAGAACCAGGACTCGTGTCGAAACTCGAGCGCGGGCCGCGCGCCGGCCGGCAATCCGGCCAGGAAAGCATCCAGCACGGCGACGTCCTTGCGCGCGAACGGCGGCAGCTGGAACAGCACCGGCCCCAGCTTGTCGCCGAGCTCGGCGCCCGATTTGAACAACCACGCCAGGTCGTCAGCTACGTCGACCAGGCGCTTGTCGTGTGTGATCCGGCGTGGGCTCTTGAGCACAAAGCGGAACGTTGTGGGCACTTCGGCCGCCCACTTCCGCAGCGTGTCCGGCGTCGGCATTCGGTAGAACGTGTTGTTGATCTCGACCGTGGGGAATCGCTCGGCGTAGAAGGACAACATGCGCGCCGCCGGGAACTTCTCCGGGTAGAAGCTCCCCTTCCAAGGTGCGTAGCTGTAGCCGCTGGTTCCTACAAGAGTTTGCAAGGGATCGCCGCCGGCAGCTAAGATATCGCAATGGGCGCGCGTGACCACAACCCATTCGAGGACACGACTCGAACGCTCGACCCGGCCCGCCCCACGGAGGAGGACCAGCCGAGGCCCTACCTGCTCGTGCTCGCCGGCACGAGCGTCGGCGAGATGCACCGGATCGCCAAGGAGAAGACGGTGATGGGGCGGGGCGAGAAGGTCGACGTGCGTTTGGTCGACGAGGGGATCTCGCGCGAGCACGCACAGTTGATCCAGGAGGGCGACAAAGTCATCCTCGAGGATCTCGGATCGACCAACGGCACGTTCTGCAACGGCACGCGCGTGCAGCGGCAGGCGCTGTCCCATGGCGACAAGATCCTGCTCGGTTCGACGACCATCTTGAAGTTCAGCTACCACGACAAGCTGGACGAGATGTTTCAGCGGCAGATGTCCGAGTCGGCGTTGCGCGACGGTCTGACCAAGACCTTCAACAAGCGTTACCTCAGCGAGCGACTCGAGAGTGAGTTCACGTACGCCTCGCGCCACGCGACGCCGCTGGCGCTGCTGTTCCTGGACATCGATCACTTCAAGAAGATCAACGACGCCTACGGCCACCCGGGCGGCGACTTCGTGCTGACCGAGCTGTCGAAGCTGATCACCGACACGCTCCGCCCGGAGGACATCCTCGCGCGCTACGGCGGCGAGGAGTTTGCGATCATCTCGCGCGGCACCGAGGTCGCGGCCGGCGAGGCGATGGCCGAGGCGGTACGCGCGATGGTCGAGGGGCACGCCTTCGTGTACGAGGGGCAGCCGATCCGCGTGACGATCAGCGTGGGGGTCGCGGGCGCGCCGCACGCCGGCGTGCAGTCACCGGCCGACCTGATCGCGGTCGCCGACGAGATGATGTACGAAGCGAAGCGCTCGGGTCGAAACCGGGTGTGCGCGCGCAAGAGCCCGCAGGCGTCGGATGCCGGGCCGGCGCGCTCACGCCGGGGTGAATGACGCCGGGACGGCGAGCGCCGCCCGGAGGCGGGCGAGGTACTCGGCGCGCGGGATGCTCACGGCGCCGAGGCGCGTGAGGTGCGGTGTCGGCATCTGCGCGTCGAGCAGCGTGAAGCCCCCGGCCCGCAGACGGGCGACCAGGTAGCCGACGGCGGCCTTGGAGGCGTCGGTGCGTAGGTGGAACATGGACTCGCCGCCGAAGAAGCCGCCGATGGCGACGCCGTACAGGCCACCGACGATCTCTTCGCCCTCGTGGACCTCGACACTGTGGGCATAGCCACGACGATGGAGCTCGCCGTAGGAGGCCAGGAACTCGTCGGTGATCCAGGTCGCGGGGCGATCGGGTGTCGGTGCGGCGCACCGGCGCATCACGCCGGTGAAGTCATGGTCGACGGTGAAGCGCCAGCCGCGCCGCCGGACGGTCCGTTCGACACTCCGGTGTGACTGGTAATTATCCAGGTCGAAGATCGCGCGCGGATCGGGCGACCACCAGGTGATCGCGGGATCCGACGACCAGGGGAAGATTCCGGAGCGGTAGGCGCCGAGGACGATGTCTGGATCGAGCGAGCCTCCGACGGCCACCAACCCCTGCGGGATCTCTATGTCTTCGTCAGACACGCCGCCATTTTACCGTAACCGGCGCCATGCGCTCGCGCGTCGGCGATGGCGCGGGTCGGGCGTCTCCGGTCGTGCCCGGCAGCTCATGGGCGCGAGCGCGACAGTGCTCGTCGGTGGCCGCGCGCGAATCTGCTGCCCGCCACTGATCTTGGCAACGGAAGGCGAGGTGGTTAATGACAAACCACGTGAGCACGCGACGGATTCATGACATCGCGAGCCCGGAGAGCGCCGCTGCGCCGTGGACGTTTCCTCGACGGCCGCGGTTGACGGCCGGTGTCGTCGCTCGGCTGGCGGCCTCGCTGGGCGCCGCCCAGCTGGTCAGCGCCAGCGACGACTATCCGGTGCGCACGGGTGCGAGCCGCGGCTCGCTGCTCGCGGCGAGCATTGCGCGGTCGCAGTCGATCGGGATCGCGCTGCTCGTGCGGGATCGGATCGTGACACGCAACGAACGCTTCGCCGAGCTCGCGCGAACGAGCCTCGCGGGCGGAAGTGCAAGTGCAAGTGGACGCTGGACGGTGTCGTCGTCGCAGCCCGACTCGCGCGTCGAGCGGATCCGCGTCGCGGGGCTCGAAGCGCTGGTGACGCTGCTCAGCGCGCGCGTGGCTCGCGGTGGTGCGCACGCCCACGCCGACCTGCGCGTTGCGCACGATGGCGACGACCGGGTCTGGCGCCTTCGACTCGAAGGCGGAGGCTCCGCGAAGGTGCGCACCGGCCCCACGTTGGCGATCATCGACGACGCCGGCCCGATCGCGCGGCTCGAGGGCGAGCTCGCGCGTGCGCGCGAGGGCCTGCGCCGGCGCGAAACCTTGCTCTCGATGGGCGAGATCGCGGCCGGGGTCGCCCACGATCTCGGAAACACGCTCGGGGCCCTGCAGATCCGGACCGAGCTCGTCGGGCGCGAGCCGGATCTCACCGCGGTCCAGCGCGAGCACCTGGCCTGGGTGAAGAACGGCCTCCGTGACAGCTTGGCCATGCTGGCCCGGGTTCAGGAGTCGCTCCGCAGCGGAATGGAACGACCGACCCATCCCATCGACATCTGCGCGGTTGTACGGCATGTCGTCGAATTCGCCGGCACCAGCTTCACCGAGCGGCTCGGCAAGCGGATCGACATCTCGGTGCAGTTGCCGACGCTCCCGCAGGTCTGGGGAGTGGCCGCCGATCTGCGGCAGATGTTCATGAACCTGTTGCTGAACGCACGCGACGCGATGCCTCGCGGCGGCACGATCCGGATCCGGGGCTACGCCGATCGCAACCGGGTCGTGATCAAGGTCGAGGACGAGGGGACGGGGGTTCCGGCGGCGATCCGCGAGCGGATCTTCGATCCCTTCTTCACCACCAAGGGGGAGAACGGCACGGGGATCGGCCTGGCGCTCGCGCGCGACCTCATGACCCGGATCGGCGGACGGATCTCCGTGACCAATCGATCGCATGGCGGCGCGATCTTCACCCTCCGATTCCTGGTGGCCGAGCCGTCGACGTCACGCGCGCTGCCTCCGTCCCACGCCGCCGACCCGGCCGACCTGTCAGCCTGAGCCGCTGTTCGTACAGGGACACGACAGCGACTACGACAGCGTTTACGGCTACGTCCAGGTCCAGGTCCAGGTCCAGGTCCACGGATCTGCGATCCTATCCCCTCGCCCCGCGAAGCGGGGAGAGGGTTAGGGTGAGGGGTCCCCCGATCCGCCAGCTATCTCAGCTGGAGATCAAGCCCTGGAGCGCGGCCAGACGAATCAGCTGGCCGGTCGAGTGCACGCCCAGCTTCTGATTGATGCGGGCCCGATGAGTCTCGACGGTCTTGATGCTGATGCAGAGCGCTTCGGCGATGCCCTGATTGCTCAGACCGCGCAGCACCAGATCGCACACCTCGCGTTCGCGGCGCGACAGCGGTTCCAGCGGATCGTGGGTCGTTGTCTGATCGCTGCGGACCACCGCTTTGCCGTTGGTCTCCGCGATCTTGCCCACGAATTGCGGCGAGAGATATCGTTCGCCGGCCGCGACCGCCCGGATCGCTTGCAGGATTTCGTCCGGCCCCTGGCTCTTGATCGCGAACCCGCTCGCGCCGGCCGCGAAGGCGCGCGAAACGAAGAACTCGTTGGTTTGCATGGTGAGGATCAAGACCCGCACGCGTGGTTCGCGCCTCAGGATCTCGCGCGTGGCGGCGATCCCATCGCCATCCGGCAGCGTCAGATCCAGCAGCACCAGATCCGGCTGCGCGGTGTCCAGCAACGAATAGGCTTGCCGCGCTTCCGACGCCTCGCCGACAACGGCGATGTCGGGCTCGGAGGCGAGGATCGCGCGCAGGCCCGTTCGAAACACATGGTGATCATCAACGAGAATTACTTTGGTCGTCATCAGGATTTTCCGAGAGGGAAAGTAATACACGGAAACCTTTTGTGGCGGCCGAAGGTGGCGCCCGACGCACAAATACAGCGCAGCACCGAGGGGAGGCGCTGCGCGATTTACCGACGGTGTCTCGTTACGACTTGTTGGCGCCGTCTTCGGAGCGCGACTTCGATTCGCCGGCCTTGGTCTTGCTTTTGGCCCCGGTCTTCGCGCCGGACGTCGCCCCGGTCTTGTCGCCGTCGTTGCTGGCCTGCGACTTTGTGTCATCCGCGCGGGCGTGCTCCTTCATCCCGTCACAGGCCGAAGCGGCGGCCGCGGAGAACGTGAACGCCCCTGCGACAGCCAGCGCGATGACGTGGGTCTTCAAAGTCTTCGTCAGGATCTTCATCGGGAGCCTCCTCGGAGTCGGGTTGCGGTGCGGGATCCTCGAAACCAGCCGCGATTCTAGTCGAGAGCGGCGGCGCCTACCACAACGACGCGTAGACTTCACCGCGACGTGACCTCTGACGAATTCACCGCGCAAACGCTCGCCTTTCGCGCGGCCCGTATCGCGCGCCTCACCGCGGAAGAGGGCTGGCTCACGCTGGTCGGCCGCTACCTGCTCGAGCCCGGAGCGAACCAGTTGCCGATCGGGACGGTGACGCTCGACGAGCAGGGGCGTGTGACCCTGTCGGTCGCTGCCGGTGTCGCGGTCACCTGTGACGGCGCGTCGGTGCGCGAGAAGGTGCTGCGGTCCGACGTCGATGGCCGTCCCGATCGCATCGTCCACGGCCGCCTCGTCTACGAGCTCATACGCCGCGGCGACATCTTCGCGCTGCGCGTGCGCGACCCCGACAGTCGGCGGCGCCACGACTTCGTGGGCACGGAATGGTTTCCGCCGCGTCCCGAGTGGGCGGTCAGTGCGAGGTTCGAGCGGTTCGCCGAGGAGCGGCTCATCAGCATCCCGTACGATCTCGGCCCGGTGCTGTCGAGCTCGCCGGGCCAGGTTGCGCTCGAGCTCGCCGGACGCACGGAGACCTGGCGGCTCGACTGCCTGATGGACGACGAGCGCAAGCGGCTGTTCATCCTGTTCGGCGATGAGACGAACCGCGACCTGACCTACGGCGCCGGGCGCTTCGTGTATGCGCCGCTACCCGACGCTTCGTCGGGTGGCCGCTTGATCATCGATTTCAATCGAGCCCTCAACCCCGCATGTGCGTTCACGGAGTTTGCCGCCTGCCCGTTTCCGCCTCCGCAAAACCGGTTGCCGCTGCGCGTGGAGGCGGGGGAGAAGCGCTACCAGGAACCATAGGATCGAACCATAGGATCGAACCATGAGATAAAGCCGCAAATTGGCGCCGCCCGCTGTGCGAGGTTGCGCCGGGTCCAATCATGAGGCAGTCAATAGAAAGAACCATGCAATCCAGACCGAGCGGCGGCGAGCCGCAACCGACCATCGAAAAAAAGGGCTACGCCGAGCCGAAGGCGAAGCGGATCTTGCTCGAGGCGTTGCGCGGGCGGGGCGGAAAGCTGACCAAGGCCGACGCGATCACCGTCTCCGGCCTGCCCGAGCCCGAGACCGAGCAGGCGCTCACGGCGTTGCTCAAGGAGTACCGCAGCCACCTCAGCGCCACGGAGAGCGGGGAGCTAGTCTATGAGTTCGACCCCGCCTTCGAGCGGCGCGGCGCGCTCACCTGGCGGGAGCGCTTCGCGGCGGCGGGTGCGGTGCTGTGGACCGGGTTCACCTTCCTGTTCAAGATCTCGATCGTCGTCACGTTGGTGGTCTACTTCGCGCTTTTCGTCGCGATGATGGTGGCGCTGATCTTCGCTCGACGCAGTGACGATCGCGACGACGACCGGGGCTTCGGCTTCGGCTTCGCCGACCTGTTCTGGATCTGGGGCTGGAATCCGGGTTTCGTCGGCGCCCCGTCGCGCCGGCGCCTGTCGGGTGGGCCCCGCAAGCCGTTCTACAAGAGCGTCTTCGACTTCGTCTTCGGCCCGCCGCGCGACAAGGAGGATCCTCTGGGCGACGAGAAGGAGATCCTGGCCGCCATTCGCGAGCGTAACGGACGGATCGGCGCTGTCGATCTCGTCCAGCTGATGGGATGGGACTTCGAGCGCGCCGAGGAAGAGGTGACGCGTCTGCTGGTCGACTACGGGGGCGAACCGGAGGTGACCGACGACGGCGTCGTGGTGTACGTCTTCAAAGAGCTGCGCAAGACCGCGCGCGAGGGCGACGCGGGCGGCGCCCGGCTCGAGCTTGGCCGCCCGCGCGCGGCGTGGGAGCGCCTGGAACGGCCCGCGCCGCTGACCGGGAACACCTCGAGCACCAACACGGCGATCGGGTTCTTCAACGCGTTCAACCTGGCGGCGCCGTTCTGGATCGTGCCGATGTTCGAGATGAAGACCCGGATCTCGCTGGCCGGCGCGTCGACGTGGCTGCAGACATTCCCCGCGATCTTCTCGGCGGTCTTCTTTGCGGTTCCGCTCGGCCGCCTGGTGCGGGAGAAGCTGGCGACGCGCGCGCGGGCGCGCCGCAACGCCCGCCGCAGCCTGCTCGCGCGGATCTTCTCGGCGCCGGCGGATGCCCGCGCGCTGGAGGACCTGGCGCCCAGCCGCGAGCTGGCCGAGGCGCTGGAGCGCGATCTGGTTTGCCTGGGCGGCGACGTCTCGCCCGACGATCAAGGGCGTGTGCGCTATCTGTTCCCCCGCATCGACCGCGAGCTGGCGGCGCTGGCGCGCGTCCGCAAGCAGGCGGCGCGCGACGAACAGAGTACCGGCGCGGTGGTCTTCTCCTCCGACGAATGACCTCGGAACCCTCAAAGGGTTCCGAACCTCCCGCGATGAGCTCCGGCAGGCAAGCCTGCCTACGCTCGACGCGAATGACCTCGGAACCCTCAAAGGGTTCCGAACCTCCCGCGATGAGCTCCGGCAGGCAAGCCTGCCTACGCTCGACGCGAATGACCTCGGAACCCTCAAAGGGTTCCGAACCTCCCGCGATGAGCTCCGGCAGGCAAGCCTGCCTACGCTCGACGCAAATGACCTCGGAACCCTCAAAGGGTTCCGAACCTCCCGCCGGCGCCCACCCCGTCAGGGCTTGGGGATCCGGAGCGTCTTGCTGACCATCGCGCTGCCGTGCGCGACGTAGAGCAGCGACAACGGGTGCAACCCCGCCGGTCCGATGCTCCACATCGAAAAGGGGAGGGCGGTCCCCCATCGCCCGGTGGCGGCAAGCACCGCCAGGATCGTCGCGACCAGCAGGCTCGACGGAATCGGGAACCCTTCGAAGTGGGTCACCTTGCCGTGCGCGTCGGACAGCTGCGATGCAGTCGCGTTGTAGCGCGCCAGCCGGCTGATGCCGCAGCCGACGAAGTAGACCAGGCACAGGGCGTCCCAGCCCCCTTGCAGGCCGACCGCGAAGCCCATCGTCGCCGGAGCGACGCCGAACGACACGACGTCGGCGAGTGAGTCGAGCTCCTGACCGAGGGGCGACGACTCGTGTCGCAGGCGCGCGATCCGCCCGTCGAGCACGTCCATCACCAGAGCGATCGGCAGAAGGCCGACGCCCAGCCAGAAGCGCTGGGTGCGATGCGTGACGAGGTAGTCCATGAAGGACAGGACCGCGCCCATGCCCGCAAACCCATTCAGCAGAGTGAAGAAGTCCGCGACCTGAAAGTCTCGAATCATCGAGAAGCGGCGGACGGGCTCTCGATCGATGCCGCTTGCCATCCCCCTTGATTGCGCAGCGTCAGGGCGCCCGTCAAGCGCCTGCGTCGCCAAGCGGTAGTGACCCCGCCGCTCCCCCGCCTTGCGCGCAGGGAGCGGCAGTGGGTGTCAGGCTGGATTGTCCCCTCATACGGGACCCTCGGAGGGTCCCGCACCCCCCGCGTTGGGCTCCGACGGCGGAGCCGTCTACGCCCAACGCGCTTCTAGTGGTGGGTCTCTCCCGCCGATACCCCGGAGGCCGATTCGTCGCTCGCTGGTGGCTCGCGGCTCTCGGTGCTCTCACCGGGGGTTCCGGTGCCCGCTCCCCGGCGCCGGCGGCTGCCACCGCTGGCCTGGCCGCCTTTGCGGCCAGCTTCGCGCGCCTCCTCGGAGTCGAACTCGTGTGCGGTGCCCTTGCGGTGCGCCGCACGCCCCCCCTCCGCGGAGATTTGACGCTGTCGTTCTGCGTCCATTCCCGCGAAGCCCCTGCCTCGTCGTGGTTGGCCCTGGCCCGGCTCTTGAAGATGTTCCTGACCGTGCTCGCTCTTGCCCGCCATGACTTTCTCTTCCTTCCTGGGGGCGGATCGAGTCGCTCTCCCGACGGCAACGTCCCCCAAGTCGCCCGCCGTATGTTTCCAAAGATGGGCATCAGGTCCGGCGGCGACAGGCGGGTGGCGGTGGATTACAGGCTGATTCGGCTGCTAGCCGTCGGTGATTTCGTCGAGGTCGAGCTCCACGACTCCGGGCGGAAGTGGGGGTGCGGCCGCGGGAAATCGCGGGTCTGTGACCGTCATGACCTTGAGCTTGAACTCGAGATCGCGGCCCACCAAGGGGTGCAGCAGCCGGACCGTGATCTCGTCCGTTTTCACCGCGATCACCTTGAAGCTGATCTGTTCACCGTGCGGGCCCTTGGCCTGGAAGACCAGGCCGGGGCTGGGGGTGATTCCCGCCGGGAACTCCTTGCGCGCCATGGCCTTCACCGGGAGGGAGTCCTCGGTGCCGAAGGCCTCGGCGGCGGGGATGACCCCCGAGCGCTCATCGCCCGGCGATAGGCCCTCCAGACGCTTCTCCAGCCCCGGCAGCATCTTCCCCGCGCCCTGGACGTACTGCAGGGGCCCGCTGCGCTCGGACGACTCGATGACCTCGCCGCCCTTGATCTTGAGCTCGTACTCGATCCGTACGCTGAGACCTCGCCCGATTTTCATACGAACGAGCGTACCTCGTCCGCGGCGCCGGCGCCCAGGGTTTCCCGGCGCCGAATCCGGCGCGAACGCCGGCGTCGCGCCATCAACAGTGATCGACGCAACGTCCACGCGGCACGACGTCACGGCACGACGTCGCGGCACGACTTCGCCGCGCCCGCGGACCATGCGGCCTCTCCTCTCAATTTGGCCACCGGTTTTCGCGACGCAACTAGTGACTCGGCCGTGCGGGCAAGCGGGTAAGGGGGTATACATCCCTGTCGCTATACGTATGTCCTAGCCGCGGGGCCCCCCACCTCTGTTATGATGCGGCCGATGCGGCGCGGCGGCGGAGGCTCTGCCGCCCGCAATTTTCTTATGCTCATGGAGGTTCACGTGAAGCACTCGGGGAGCAGACTTTCCTGGACCTGGATCGGCGCTTGTTTATTGGTCGCGATCGGGTCGGGCTGTGCCGGGGTCAAGGGCGCCGACGGTGCCGGTGGTACAACAGGCGTGCACACTGGCGCTGGTGGTCGTCCGGCGCCGGTGAGGTGCAGCGGCCCCAACGGACTTTGCACTGACTTCCCGACGGATCCACTCGTCGATCCGGGCATCTCGACCAGCGTCTGCTCGGCGCCGTCGGGCGCCGGCCCCTGCATCGTCGAGCCGCAGGATGGTTCGCTCTTCCCGAACAACTGGCTGCGACCGCGCGTCAACGTTCAAGGCATCTCCGGGCCGATGAAGATCACCATCCACTCCGACAAGGAGACCAACGATCTGGTGGCGTACTCGGCCAGCAATATCTGGACGATGCCCAAGGACATCTGGACCAACCTGGCCTCGCACGTTCAGGACTCCGACATCACCGTCACCGTCTGCGGCGCGTCGGGCGGACAGAGCACGAGCAAGATCACTATCGCTCCGGTCCCTGCCTCCGGGAGCATGGTGTTCTGGGCGGCGAACCCGATGTTCGCCGATATCGACGAGCACGCCTGCCAGACGTCGCTTACCGCCGACTGCAAGAGCGCGGCCGAGTTGCTGGGATTCTCAGTCGGCGATGAGAAGACGGAGCCGGTGCTCACCATCGGCCAGGTTCTGCAGCCGTCCCGACTCGACAGCGGCAATCCCGCGCCGGTGACCTGCATTGGATGCCACAGCGCCACCCCCGACAAGGGGTTCGTCACCTTCGCCGACAGCTATCCCTGGCGCACGGCGACGGCGTCGGTTCAGGGACCGACCGCCACCTCGCCCAGCGGCGCCCCTTTGCCGATGGTGTCGAGCAGCGGTCTCGCGGCCCTGCAGCAACCCGGTTGGGGGCCGTTCTCGTTCAGCCTCAACACGGGGACCAATCCGTTCTGGCAGCCGGGAAAGAGAATCGGCGTCGGATCACTCGGTCTGAAGAACCCGCTCGTCCCGCAATACGACAACAGTCCCGATCAGAACGACAGCCCCAACCTGGCCTGGTTCAATCTCGAGGCGCCGCCGCGCACGCCCCAGAACGGCGACGCCGGGAACTGGGCGTACGCCAGCTTCACCAACGGGTTCACCAGCATTGATTCGGGAAACTCGCTGGGCTTCATCCAGCACACGGGCGACATGTGCGGTGGTGTTCCCTGCGGCGCCGGCATGCCGAGCTGGAGCCACGACGGGTCGAAGATCGTCTACGTCTCCACCAATGCGGCGCTGAGCGGACGCTTCAATCAGGAGATCCCCGGCCCCACACCGGCGACAGGCGCGACCCAGGCGAACTACAACGCTGCGCGCGCGCCCGGATTGACCAACCTGTGGGTCGTTCCCTTCAACAACGGAATGGGCGGCGTCGCGTCGCCGGTTGACGGCGCGGCGACGGGCGACAACGAGGAGTACTACCCGGCGCTGTCGCCGGATGATTCGCTGGTCGCCTTCACCCGCGTCCCCGGTGGCCAACCGATGTATGCGAACTCGAACGCCGAGCTGTACGTCGTCCCGATGTTGGGGGGGCCGGCCACGCGACTGACCGCCAATTCGCCGCCATCCTGCTCGGGCAAGACCAGCCCGGGCGTCAACAATCACTGGGCCAAGTGGTCTCCCGACGTCAACACCGGTGCGCGCGGCAAGTACTACTGGATGATCTTCTCATCCAACCGCGCCAACATCCCACCGGGCACCTCCAGCAAGGGGCGCACGATCCAGATGAGCCAGCTTTATCTGGCCCCGATCCTGGTCGACGAGAACTTCCAGGTGAACAGCTTCCCGGCGATCTACCTGTGGAACCAGCCCACGAACAGCGTCAACACGACGCCGGCCTGGGAGACGTTCGAGATCCAGGTCATTCCCTGATCATCATCATTTCCTGATTGATCATTCCTGGACTCCGGGCGCCGTGAACCGTGCCGCCTCTTCGGGCGGCAGGTTCCGGCGCGCGAAGTCGCGAATCACCTGACGGGCGCGCGCCCCGTCGGGATCGTTGCTGGCGGTCTCTTGCCACCAGAGGTAGATGATGCGGCCGCGCTCGGCGGGGCTGAAGCGCCCGTCGTTCCAGATCGCCGTCAGCTCGCGCGACAGGTCAGCCAGCGCGACCCGCGCGGCCTGGCGGTGCTGCTTCGCGGCCAGCTTCATCCGGAAGTCGAATGTGTCGGCCAGGAACGATCCCTTCGAGGCGGCGTAGGGATCACCGCCCAGCAGGCGCGTGTAGCCGTCCGTCAGGTCCGACTTGAAGCCGACGTCGAGGAAGATCGGCTCCGCCACCGGGATGCGTGGGGTCATCGGGTCCTGCGCGCCCTTGTCGTCGCGCAGGTCGTAGAGCGTCGGTCGGTTGACGTCCGGCAGCGGCACCGGCCACACCTCCGGGCGGCGCCCCTCGTTGTGCCCCGTGATCATGTCGACCGTGTGCGAGCGCGGCACCCACTGCGGCTCGTGAAAGGAGACTGAGCCGTCGGACGCAATGCTCGCGCTCCAACCGGGCGCCCGGTAGACGTACGTCCCCTCGGCGGCGGAGCGCAGGATGTAGTGGCTGCTGCCGGCGGGAGCGGCGTCGGCCCCGTGAGCGGGCGACGAGCGCACAACCGTGGCCGCCCCGGCCAGCATCAGCCCGCCAGCGCAGATGAGCCCCACGTGTGCTTGCCACGTCATGGTTGAAACCTAGGGATCGCTCCCCGCCTGGCAAGACCGGTCCTGTCAGGGAGGGAAGCCTTGGCCCGCGGTCTCGGCCCGCCCTACGATCCCGGCTGATAGATCTGGTCGAAGATCGCTCCGTCGGCGAAGTGGGTGAGGTGGGCCTTCTGCCATCCGCCGAACGCGGCGTCGATCGAGATCAACTTGAGCGCCGGGAACTCCGCGGCGTGGCGCGCGAGCGCGGCGGCGTTGCGCGGACGGTAGTGGTGGTGCGCCCCGATCTCCTGCCCCTCGTCGGTGTACAGGAACTTTAGGTACGCCTCCGCCACGGCACGCGTGCCGTGCTTGTCGACGTTCTTGTCGACCAGGGCGACCGGCGGTTCGGCCAGGATGCTCACGCTGGGGAAGATGATCTCGAACTTGTCGCGGCCCATCTCGTTGACCAGCAGCTGCGCTTCATTCTCCCAGGCGAGCAGCACCTGACCGATCCCACGCTGCGCGAAGGTGATCGTCGAGCCGCGCGCGCCCGAGTCCAGCACGGGGACGTTTCGATAGAGCGTCCGCACGTAGTCGCGGGCCTTGGTGTCGTCGCCGAATTTTTGGCGCGCCCACGCCCACGCGGCCAGGTAGCTCCAGCGTCCGCCGCCCGAGGTCTTTGGGTTGGGCGTCACCACGACCGTCCCCGGCTTGACCAGGTCGTCCCAGTCGCGCACCTTGCGCGGGTTCCCCTTGCGCACGACGAAGACCACCGTCGACGTGTAGGGGACCGCGTGCTCTGGCAGGCGCTTGGCCCAGTCGGCGGCGATGCGGCCGGACTTCTCGGCGATCGCGTCGATGTCGTAGGCCAGGGCCAGCGTCACCACGTCGGCCTCCAGCCCGTCGATCACGCTGCGCGCCTGCTTGCCCGAGCCGCCGTGCGACTGGCTGATGTCGAGGGTCTGGCCGCTCTGCTGTTTCCACTTCGCGCCGAACGCCTTGTTGATGTCTTGATAAAGCTCGCGCGTCGGATCGTACGAGACGTTGAGCAGCTTGACCTGCGCCCGCGCGGCCGAACCGCCGAGCAGCACGCTGATCCCGAGCAATACGGGGAGGATTCTTCGGGTTGTGATTTTCATGTTTAGAGTTCCTATTGATCGCGTGGGCGGAGCCTGGCTTGGCCAGGCGGAGCCCGTCGCGGGAGGGGTTGGGAACCCTTTGAGGGTTCCCATTTAGAAGTTCACCTGGACGCGGCTGATGATCACGGACTCCGTGTTGCGGTCCTTCGGGGCGGCCGCGGTACCGCCGCCGCCGCCAAAGAACTTGGTTCGCTCGTAGTTCACGTCGATCCGGAGGGTCCGGCTCGGCACGTAGTTGAGGCCGCCGGCCCAGCCCTGGGCCTTGGAGGCGCTCTTGGTGATGTCGGCGTATTCGGGGAAGGTCGCGCCGTCGACCTTGAGCCCGTTCCAGCGCGCCACCAGCTCGAGCGCCCCCAGCGTCCCCCTGGCGAAGTCGAAGGACTGCGTCGGTGTCACGCCGTCGTAGCCATTCTTGCCGCCAATGACGTAGGACGCGGTCACGTGCGCCGCCTTGTTGGTCAGCGTAGCGGTGGCGTTGGCCTTACGCACTTCTTGTCGCGACCAGACCGCCTCCGCAAGAACGCCGAACCCTCCGTTGTAATAGAAGAGGCCGGGGTTGAGGCGGCTCTGCGTGAGGTAGGCGAAGACGGTCTTCGAGCCATCGGCGTCGGGCGTCGGCGCCAGGTAGCTGAAGAAGGTGTTGAGCCCCGCGGTGCGGAACGACGGCAGCAGCGTCGCTGTCGGTAGACCGCGCCGATCGCCGCGGCTGACGGCGACGTGCAGGCCCAGCGATCCGAGATCCTTGAGCTGCTCTGATTTGAAGGGCTGGATCAGGATCCTCCCGACGACGTCCTTGGCGTGGTTGGTGTCGATGTCGGCGTTGGAGTTGTCGAAGCCGCCGTTGTAGACGCCGACGTTGTAGCCGATGACGCCGCCGGCGATGTCGCCCCAGAGCGCGAGGCCGACGTCACGGGTCGGTGTCAGGTACTGGGTCAGCGCGCGCTCGGCCAGCGGGAGGTCGGCGTCGGTCTGCAGGCGCTCGAGTCCCAGCGGCGTCTTGAACTTGCCGGCGCGCAGCCGCGCAAACGGCGCCGGGTGGATGTCGATGTATCCGTCGAAGATCACCGCCGTTCCGCCGGCGAAGTCGGGGACGAAGCGAAAGTCGGCGACGTTGAACAGCGTCCCATCGAACCCGGGCCGAAAGCGACGCAACAGGAACGTGTCCAGACGATCCGAGAGCGCGCTGTCGCCGAGGAACCAGCGCGAGTCGGTCTGCAGGATGCCGCGCATGCGCAAGGTGAAGGCGCCGTCGGCGCTGCGCACGCCGAATCCCTTCTCGTCGGCGAGGACCGCGGGGCTCTCTTTGGCCTTGGCGGCGAGCTGCTCTTCAAGCAGCTCGATCTTGCGGGCGGCGATGCGCGCGATCTGATCCGTCTCGTCTACTTTTGCAGACAGCGCCGCCGCAGCCGGGTCGGGCGCAGGGGGGGCCGCCACCGGAGGCGGCGGGGCAGGCGGCGCCGCCGCCGGCGCCGCGACCGCGGCAGGGGCGGGGGCGGGGGCGGGGGGAGCCGGCGCGGCCGGCGCCTGCGCGTGCGCGACCCCGGACAGCGCCAGCAGAAAACCGACGACTGCAGACGTCAGATAAATCCTATGGAGTTTATAGACTATTGCTGAAAAAAAGAGGCTCATTGTCCGTTCTCCGCATCCGAGGTGGCGCTGTCATCGTCGCTGTCGGCCACGGCATCGTCAGTCGTTTGACCGTCGGTGATCGCGTCGGTCGAGGCCCTATCGGGGGAGAGGCTGTCGGTCGCCTGCCCATCGACCAGGGTGTCCGTACCCCCGTCGCCGGCCCGATCGCCTTCGACGCTGTCGGTCGGTCCAAGATCCAGTTGGAGATCCGCCTTTGCGTCGGCCGCGGGGCCGGCGTCGAAGGCGATGTAGCTCTGAGTGCTGTCCTTGCACGCCACGCCACCGCCGCCGAGAGCCAGGGTCACAGACAAGATCCAAAGTCGCCGTTCCATTCTGATCCTTTCGCGGGGTTCGAGCTCCTCGAACCTAGTCGGAGGGTGTGTCCGGCGTCAATAAAAAAGACAAGGGTCTCTTAAAACGACGGCGACAGACGGAAGAAACAACGGGAGGACGCGCTGCGCCGCCGGTAGTCCACCGCGGCTTCGGCCCTGAAATGACCGTCTGGTCGGTGCGTGGTTTCGCGTTGGTCAATGTGTCGATAACGGACGGTCAGGATCCAAAATTGTTGCTAAAGGCGCGAGTCGCCTGCGCAAAGAAGTGTGTATAAGTGCGGTGCTGTACTTCAGCGCCCGGGGATTCGATGGGTCCAGGTAAGGCTCCAACTCAGAGCCGATCGCCGTCGGTTGGCATCAGCAGGAGACGAGCTGCGCAGGTTTTTCGCACCCGCGAGAAACCGCTGCCCCGTGAGGTCAACGTGCTACAGTCCAGGCCCGATCGGGTTCATGCAGTAGGACCAGGATCGGGCGGAAGATCGGCTGGAAGATCGGGCGCAAGATCGGCTGGAAGATCGGGCGGATCGGCTGGAAGAAGATCGGCCGGAAGCTCGGCTGAGCGATGAGTCGGGCGGTGGGAAGGAAGAAAGGGGCTGCACGTGAGCTGAAGAAGGGGGTGGGCATGACTGCTTTCGACAGCTATCAAGCGGAGGAGTCTCCTCGCGGGGAGACTCAGCTGCCGCATCGAGAGCGGGCGGGGACCCAGGGCGGCTCGCGTTCGGCAAAGCACATCGGCAAGGCTCTCGGTCGCAGTCTCACCCCGGTGGTCATCGATCTCGGCGCCGGGCAGCCGCGGTTCGGCTCGTACCTCGAATGGGACGAGCGGCAGGATACCGCGCTGCTGGTGCCGGTCGCCGGTGACGCGCTTTCGCTGGCGCTGACCAGCACGACCGCGCTCATCCGGATCCGTTCGACCGACCCGGCCCAACCCTGGATGTTGATCGCGCGCGCGATTCATGTCGCGACCCATCGGATGGCGATTGTCGAGCTCGCTCGGATGGACGCGGTCCGCATGGCCGAACGTGTCCCTGGGCGGACCCAGGCGCGCGGGCGAGAGCCGTTGGTGCTGGCGGTTCATCCCGGCGCCGGCGCGATCGAGGGACATGTCTTTCCCATCACCAGCCTGGGCGCGGAGCACTGCTTGGTCGACGCGACCCTCCCGCTCGAGCGAGGTCAGTTGCTGGGCCAGGTCGAGGTCATTGGAGAACGGCGGATTCTGCGCCGGGCGACGGCGCGCGTGATCGAGGTGATCCCCTGGATCACGGCGCACGCCGACCGGCGGTTCCGTTGCCGCCTGGCCTTCGAGGAAGTTACAGCGCCGGCGGTCCTCGATCAGGGGCACGACCTCCTGTCCGATCCCGACCGGATCGGGCGCCTGTTCGAGCTGGCGAGCATGATCGAGCTGTCGGGTTGGTACGACGCCCCCGGCTGGCCGCGCGCGCGGATGCGGATTGAGGATGCCCAAGTGGGCGACGGCCTGGCCAAAGGTCTGGTGACGATCGCCGCCGCCGAAGTGCCACCGCCGGCTGCGATCCCGCTGCCCGCCGAGGTGCGCATCGGTTTCGAGCTGTTCTCGGTGAGCTACGAAGGGTGGGTCCGCTTGCATCGGCGGCGCGGGAGTCGCTTCGAGGTCGCGCTGCCGTTCGTGATGCGCCGGCGCCGTCGGCGGCGCGAGCAGCGGGCGGTCGTCGACCGCCGCCTGGGCGTGAACCTCGAGTTTCGCAGCAGCGCCACGGGCGAGCGGCTGACGCGCCCGATCCGGGACGTCTCCTTCGGTGGCGTCTGCATCGAAGCTGAGGCGATCGATCTCCTGTGGCGTGGGGCGTGCCTCGAGGACGCGCGCATCATCTGGTCGGACGGCGACGTCGCCCTCGGAGATCTCGAGGTGCGCAGCGTGGTGCGCGCGCCGATCCGGGGGAACACGACCGGGGAGATGAGCTGGGAGGCGAACGGCGCAACGAACGGCGTCCGTTGCCACCTGGCCAATCGAGGGCGCGCGCCCTCGGAGAGCCCGGCGCTGATCAACCTGCTGGCGTCGTCGTATCACCCCGAAGCCGAACGCCACGACGGCGCTGATTTTCACGCGATGGTCGGGTTTTATGAGAAGGCGGGGCTGCTGGGCGAGTTCATGCTGCGGAACTTGCGTCCGGTGCTGCCAGAAGCTACCGTCGTCTGGCGAAAGTTGCATGATCGTGAGTCGAGCGTCGCCTGCACGTTGGTCTTTCGGGGGGGGCCTGCGCGAGAGCCGCAAGCCGCCTTTTCGGGCGTGCGCGTCTGGGAGAAGACCTGGCTCGCGCAACACTTCGGCGCGCTTCACAGCGCCGATCGACGCGCCACCGGTACGCTTCAGCTCGCCTACGTCGACTTCGTCATGCCCCAGCGCGACACCCATTACATGTCGTTCTTCGTGCGGGCGGAGAACGCGCGTATGAACACGTTTCACGAGAAGTTCTTCGAGCTGACCGGGACGCCCGAGTCGGTCTCGCGCGTGACGCTTTCGCTCTGGATGTTGCGCAGCGCCGCGCCGCGCGTCCGCATCGATCGCCCCGCGAACGAGGTGCTGCGTCCGATGAGCGGCAGCGACGAGGTCGTGGTGTCGCGCGCCGCCGAGCGTGTGATCGGGTCCATGGCGACTTCGGCGCTGTCGTTCGTGCCCAACGAGTTTCGCCTGCCGGCCACGACCGAGCGTTTCGCGCGCCTGCGCCTCGAGCGCCATCGCGAGGCGTCGGTCATCACCGACGGGGTCAACATCAAGGCCGCGCTGTTCAAGGAGCGCACCTCGCCGGGTGTGAATCTGACCTGGATGCTCGACGCCTGGTGGTACCTGCCGGTCGAGTCGTACTGGACGATGGACGAGCGGCCGGTCGCGGCCGCCGCCGCCGAGATCGCGCGCCGTCCGGCCGATCGCCCGGAGGCGGATCGCTTCCTCATCGTCCCCGACGGTGTTCCGACCGGGGCGCTGGCGGCCGCCGGTTTCGAGAAGCTGCTCAACGCGCACCTTTACGTCCTGAACCGCTCCGGGTTGCGGCGCTACTACGAGTACATCGCCGATCGGTACGGTGAGCTGAGCGCCAAGGTGACCAGCCGCGAGGCTCGTATGGCGGCGCGGAGCGTCTCGTGAAGGCTGGGGTCCCCGCGCCCGCCTACGCTGTTAGCCAGTTCCGCGACCCGGCGGCCGAGATCGCGCGACTCGGCCAGCAGGCGGTGATCCTGGCCCGCGCCGAGGAGGAGGCCCTGCGGGCGCTGGGCTTTCCGGAGGAGGGCCGGGTGCTCGACGTCGGTTGCGGCCCGGGCGCGGTCGCGGCGCGCATCGGCCGCGCGCGACCCGCGCTCACGCTCATCGGCGTCGATCGCGACACGGCGCTGCTGGGAAAGGCCCGCGCCATCCTGGAGGTGGCCGCAGGCTCGGCCGACAGCCTGCCGTTTCCCTCGAACCACTTCGACGCGGTCTACGCGCGGCTGGTGGTTCGGCACCTCGAGCGCCCCGAGGCGGCGCTGCGCGAGATGCATCGGGTCGTTCGCCCGGGCGGGCGGGTCATCGTCATCGACAGCGACGACGGCGCGCTGATGCTGGACCCGTGCCCCGATGCCTTCGCGCACGCGCTCGCGGCGCGCGAGCTGACGTTCCAGCGCCGGGGCGCGGATCCGTTCATTGGACGGCGCCTGCACCGGCTTTTCGGCAGCGCCGGTCTCGGCGACGTCTCGCTGCGCTCGCTGGTGGTCGACAGCGTCTCTGTCGGGCTGCGCCCCTTCGCGCGCATCGTGCTGGCGCCGGTGGTCGACGCGATCGACAGCGATCTGCTCGACGGCGCCGGCGTCGCCGCCGCCGAGGCCTCGATCGAGGCCTGGGCCAGCGAGCCCTCGTCGTTCGGCATGACCACGGTCATCGCTCTTGGAGGCAGCAAGAGTTGACCGAGGAGACGGTCTTCCGAAGCGAAGTCCATTCATTGTTTCTGCGTCCCTTTCTGGATGACGCGCAAGCGAAGCTCGGGCGCGCCGAGGTTCGCGCCCTGCTGGCCCAGCTCTCGGTGACCGAAGCCCAGCTCCGCGACGAGACGGCCTGGGTGTCGCTGCAGTTCTGCGAGGACCTGTTCGAGGCGCTGATCGTCGCCGGCGAGGACCTGGGGATGTTCGACCGGTGCGGGCGCCTCGCGGTCTCGCCGCGCTACGGTGGCACGCTGCGCCCGCTGTTTCGCGCGGTCGGCGATCCGCTGTTCGCGTATCGTCAGGTCTCGCAGGCAACCGGGCGCTTCAACAAGGTCGGCCAGATGACCCTGCTCGAGGCGCGCCGGGGCTTCGTGTCGATCGAATACCGCCCGCGCCCCGGAGCCCCGACCGAGCGCGGGCCGTACGTTTGCCACGCGCGCTGCGCGCAGCTGGCGGCGCTGCCGCTGATGTTCGACGTGCCGCCCGCCGAGGTCGAGCACCCGGTCTGCCTGCACGAGGGCGCGCCGTTCTGCCGCTACGACCTGACCTGGCGCGATTACGGGGGCCGGCGCGCGTCGCGCTGGGCGCTGCTGCTGGGCGCGCCGGTCGGCGCGATCACTTTCGCCTCGCTCGGCGCGCACCACGCCGCGGTCGCGGTCGGCGCCGGGCTCACCAGCCTGGCCGCGTGGGCGATCACGCGCGCCACCGAGCTGCGGCGGCAGGCGGCGGCGCAGGCGGGCGATCTCGCCGAGACCAACGAGGCGCTGGTGGCGAGCGCCCGCGCGCACGAGGAGCGGTTCGCGCAGCTCACCGAGGCGAAGGAAGAGGTCGAGCGCAAGGTCGAGGAGCGCACCGCCGAGATCCGCGAGGTCAACCAGAAGCTGGCCGCCACGCTGGAGGAGGTGCGCTCGCTCGAGCAGGCGGAACGCAACTTCTTCGCCAACGTGTCGCACGATCTGCGCACGCCGCTGACGTTGATCCTCGCGCCGCTCGACAGCCTGCTCGCCGCCGCAGGCTTGACCGGCCCCGAGCGACGATCGCTCGAGACCATCCAGCGTAACGCCCAGCAGCTGCGACGCCTGATCGACCAGCTGCTGGACGTCGAGAAGATCCAGGCCGGGCGCACCGAGATCGTCCGCGTGCCCACCGATCTGCGCAGCCTGGTCGACAATGTCGTCGAGAAGTTCTCGGGCGAGGCCGTCAAGCGCCGGCTTCGCATCGAGTCGGCGCCGACCGAGGTGCGGCCCTTGTCGATTGACGCGGGTTGGATCGACTCGGCGCTCATGAACCTGGTGGCCAACGCCACGCGCTTCGCGCGCACGGTGATCCGGATCCGCGCGCGCGACGGCGCCGACGGTGCCGTCGTCGAGGTCGAGGATGACGGCCCGGGGATCTCGCACGAGGAGCTGCCCCACATCTTCGAGCGCTTCGTCCAGGGCGGCACGGCGCGCGAGCGGCGTGGCGGGACCGGCCTCGGCCTGGCGATCGCGCGCGAGGCGGTGCGCCTGCACGGCGGGGTGCTGACCGTCGCCAGCGAGCTCGGCAAGGGGACGGTCTTCACCCTGACCCTGCCGCGCGTCGCCGCCGACGACGCGACGCCGGCGATGATCCTGGCGCGCGCGCCCACCGCCGAGATCCCGGCGCTGTCGATGTCGGCGCCCCAGCGCACCCAGCGGAGCTGGAGAGGCCCCACGCCCGACAGCCCGCTGATCGCGGTCATCGAGGACGATGACGAGCTGCGGGTGTTCATCGCCGAGACGCTGTCGAGCTGCTATCGGGTCGAGGTGGCCAGCGACGGCGAGGAGGGGCTGGCGCTGGTGCGCGCGCGACGTCCCGACGCCGTCGTGAGCGACATCGCCATGCCGAAGCTCGAGGGAACCGAGCTGTGTCGCCGGCTGCGCGCCTCGCCGGAAACCGCGCTGGTGCCGATCGTGCTGGTGACGGCGCGCCGGCAGATCGAGCGGATCGTCGAGGGCTTCGACGCCGGCGCCAGCGACTACATCGCCAAGCCGTTTCACCCGCGCGAGCTGCTGGCCCGGCTCGAGGCCCACCTGGTCGCCCGGAGGATGCTCCACCAGATGGCCCACCGCGAACGGCTGGTGTCGCTGGGCCTGCTGGCGGCCAGCGTGGCCCATCAGGTCCGGAACCCGCTGTCGGCGCTGAAGAACACCACGGTCGCCCTGCAGCGCAAGGTGTCCTCCGAGGCGATCCTCGAGCCAATCTCCCTGTCATCGCCAGGGGTTGCACCGGTGCTTGTCGCAGCGGGTGCGCCAGCGGCGCCGGTGGTCCTTCCGGCGCAAACGTTGCCGCCGGCGCAAACGTTGCCGCCGGCGCAGGCAGTGATCCCCCAGATGTTCTCGCTCATCGCCGAGTGCATCGAGCGCATCGAGAAGTTCACCCAGGACCTGCTCGACCTTTCGCGCATCGAGCGCCCCGACGGGGGCGACTTCCTGCCCGCGAAGGGTTTAGAATCCGCCGTCCGCCTCCTGTCCACGAAACTTCCTCCAGGGGTGAAGGTTGCCGTCGACGTCGATCCCTCGGTCGAGCTTTCCGGAAGGCCTGGAGAAATCAATTACGTATTCATGAATCTCATCGATAATGCCCTGCGTGCAGTTGGATCTTCAGGTCGCGTCGAGGTCCGCGCGGGCCGTGAATCCGATAACTTCGTCTTCGAAGTGGCCGACTCGGGGCCCGGGGTCCCCGAGGAGCGGCGCAGGTGGATCTTCGAGCCGTTCGCGACCACGCGATCGACGGACGGCACCGGCCTCGGGCTCTACATCGCGAGGAAGGTCGTGATCGATCATGGAGGTGAGATCTCTGTTTCGACGTCGAACCTCGGTGGGGCGCTGTTTCGGGTGCGCATTCCGCTCGCAGCGGCGCAGCGCCGCCCGGTTGACGGGCGTGAATCGGCCGTCGTCAACTGAGCTTTGAACGCCATGGACTACCAGGCTTATCCGATCCTCTACGTCGACGACGAGGTGACGAACCTGCAGGGGATGCGCTATCTGCTCGACGATCGCTTCACCCTGCTGACCACCGCCGATCCGGCGGAGGCGCTGCACATCCTGAACAACGAGCAGATCGCGGTGTTGCTGACCGACCAGCGCATGCCGAGCATGGCCGGGACCGAGCTGTGCGCCCGGGCGCGCGACATCAAGCCCGACACCGTGCGCATCCTCATCACGGCCTACGCCGATCTGCACGCGGCGATCGACGCCGTCAATCGCGGGCAGATCCGGCGCTACCTGTCGAAGCCGCACTCCGAGGAGGAGCTGGTCGAGGCGCTGCGCACGGCGATCGACTTCTTTCACCTGCAGCGCACCGTCAAGGACATGGAGATCCGGGTCATCCGCTCGGGCAATCAGGCGACGGCGCAGGTTGTGCGCGCCGAGCTGGCTGACGAGCTGACGGCGCTGCACGAGAAGCTGTCCGCCAGCCTCGAGCACGTCGGTGACTTGATTCAGGCCGGCCTGTCCGATCACTCCGGCCCCTCGCGCTTCGCCGAGCTGTTGATCGCGGCCAAGCGGACCCACGGCACGGCGCTGGCCGATCTCGAACGGCTGGCCGGGCTCAGCCGCCGCCTGCGCGACGGCTCGACGATCAAGTCGGGGCTGGCGGCCCGCTGCGACGTCGTGCGCGCCATCGACTCGATGGTCAGGATTCTGCGGTCCGAGATCGAGCGCGACGGCACGCTCGAGGTGCAGGTGCGGGGGACGCCGTCGGTGCGTATGGAGGCGGCGTCGCTGGGCACGGTGATCATGCAGCTGCTGATCAACGCCGCGCAGGCGCGCGGCGACCGTCCGCGCGAGCGGCATCGCATCGCCGTCACCGTCGAGGCGACCGACGACGAGGCGATCATCGGCGTCAGCGACAACGGCGTGGGGATTCCGTCAGAAGTGCGCGATCGGCTGTTCGATCCGCGCTTCTCGACCAAGGCCGACAGCGAGGGGTTGGGGTTGGCCATCGTGCGCGATATCGTCGGCTCGGCCAAAGGATCGGTCGAGGTGTTCTCCGAGGTGGGAATCGGAACGACGCTCACAATCAAGCTGCCGCTGGTGCGGCCCTAGGTCTGGACGACACGCATGGACTACAAAGGCTTCCCCATCCTTTACGTCGATGACGACGTCGCCAACCTGATCTCGTTCCGTTATCTGCTGGAGGATCGCTTCTTGATCCTGACAGCGTCGAACAGCGACGAGGCGCTGCAGATCCTCGAGACCGGGCGGGTCGCGGTGCTGCTGGCCGATCAGCGCATGGATCGCGGGCTGACGGGCGTGCAGCTGTGCGCCGTCGCGCAGGAGCGCTTCCCCGAGGTGATCCGGATGATCGTCACCGCCTACACCGACGTGACGACGTTGACCGGCGGGATCAACGAAGGGCGGATCAGCCGCTACATCACCAAGCCGTGGACCGAGCAGGAGATGGTCAAGACGCTCACGATGGCGATCGACGCGTTTCATCTGGGCTCGTTCACCAAGGAGCTGCAGGCGCGGCTGCTGACCTGGGAGCAGCTCTCCACCTCTTCGTTCGTCGTCGGGCACGTGCTGCACGATCTGGCGAACCCGGCGATGGCGGTGCGGGACAACCTGGCCTTCGGGGTGACCGCGCTGCCCGCCGTGCGCGCGGCGCTGGAGGGGGCATCCGAGACGGTGAGGCGCCAGTTCCGGGAGGTCGAGGAGGCGCTGTCTGACGCCGCGCTCGCCGCCGACACCATGCTCGATCGCATCACTCACTTCAGGCACGGCGACGTCTCGTCGATGCCGACGACCGGTTTTACCCGCGTCGAGCGGGTCGTCGAGGCGGCGGCCGCGATCGTGCGCGCGCGCGCGAGGAAGCGGGCGACGCTGGAGCTGGACCTGGGCGTGAAGGCGCGTGTGGCGGCCGACCCGACGCGCGTGAGCCAGATCGTGGTCAACCTCCTGATCAATGCCATGGAGGACATCGATCCCGGCGCGCCGCAGGACAACCGGATCAAGGTCACCACCTTCTCCAACGCCAGCTCCGGCTCCGGCGGCGTATCTATAGAAGAGGGGGGCCCCGGCATCGCGCGCGCGTTCGCCGCCGATCCGTTCGCGCGCGCGGCGGCCCGTGTCACCGAAGGGCGCGGGTTGAGCCTGGACGTGGTGCGTGACCTGGCGCGCACGGCGCGCGGCGAGATCAAGTTCGAGCGCACTCAGTCGGGCCGGCTGTTCGTCGTCGAGCTGCCGCTCGCGGCCTGACGCGCGCCGCGTGTCGCGCGTCGGTGTCTGTGACCCACAGCGCACCACCCCGGTCTACCCGGACATTCAAGCAGCGAGTCGATCTGACGATGATCAATCCCTGTGAACCCCGCGGGGCCACGGTGTCTCGGATGCGGCCGGCGATGGGCGGGTGCCCATCCCGGCTGTGCCGTGGTCGAGGCGCCGCGCGCCGACCCGGCGGCCGAGCCGCCGCGGTCCGAGCCGCCGCCCCCCGAGCTGCCGGGCTACATCGTCGGCCGATTGCTGGGACGCGGCGGGTTCGGCGCGGTCTACCAGGCGCGCACCGACGACGGTCGCCCCGACCAGGCGATCGAGGTCGCCCTCAAGGTCGCCAGCAGCGACGGTTTCGGTAGCCAGCGCCTGCACCGCGAGGCGGTCGCGTTGCGCATGGTCGGGCCGCCGCACGTCCCCGAGTTCCACGCCTCGGGGCTGCTGGCCGACGGGCGTTCGTACATGGCGATGGAGCTGGTGAGCCTGCCGATCCTGTCAGACCGGCTGACGGCGCTGCCGGACGGCATGCCGCTCGACGAGCTGGAGGCGCGCGCCACGGCGCTGCTCGAGGCGATGCGCGCGGTGCACGCGCGCGGGCTGGTGCATCGCGACCTCAAGCCCGAGAACGTCTTCATGAGCGGCGTCGTCGACGGCAAGTGCGTCGCGCGCGTGTTCGACTTCGGCCTGGTCGAGAGCGTCGCGGGGCTGCGCGATCGCGCACGCGCCGGCAGCGAGTCGACCAGCACCGGCGAGATCGTCGGCACGCCGGAGTACATGGCGCCCGAGCAGTGCGAGCCGGGTGTGCCGATCGACGGGCGCATCGACATCTACGCGCTGGGCGTGATGCTCTACGAGATGATCACCGGGCGCACCCCCTTCTGGGGCAACGCCGCCGAGATCCAGCAGAGCCACCTGTACCGCCGGCCGCCGCGGCCGTCCGAGCTGGTGCCGACGCCGGCGCCGATCGAGGAGGTGGTGCTGCGGTGCCTGGCCAAGGATCCGGAGCGTCGCTTCGAGTCGGTGGAGGCGCTGGCCGAGAAGTTCGCCGCCGCGGTCGCGCGCGCGCAGCGCGCCGAGCCGGCCAGGCGGCCGGGGCGGCGGTCCGCGGCGCGGCCAAGAAGAAGAGCGCGAACCAGCGGCGGCCGATGGTCGTGCTGCTGCTGCAGGGGATGACCGACGCCGGCCGGCTGAAAGGCGCGCTGGCGGCGATCGGCGGCGATCTCGCGCAGGTGGGGAAGGCGAGCGCGGTCGCGGTGTTTGGACAGAAGACCGCCGAGAACCCGATCCGCCGCGCGCTGCGCGCCGCCGAGTCGCTGCTGGGCCGCGGGCTGGCGTCACGCGCGCTGCTAGACATCGCGACGGTCACCGTACAGCGCCGCCCCGACGGCAGCGAGCGCTTCGTCAGCAGCGCTTTCACCAAGATCGAGAGCCTGATCACCGAGCTCGACCCCAACGGCGTCTACATCACGCCCGCGGTCGCGGCGTCGGCCGAGGACATCCACCAGGAGCCGCTCCCCGATCGCGGCATCATCCGCGCGCTGGCGCCGCGCGACGACGTCACCGACTCGGCGACGGTGATGCGCGAGGCCGCCGTGCCGCTGGTGGGACGCAACGAGAGCATCGACGAGCTGGTGGCCAGCGCCGACGCGGCGGTGCGCGGGAGCAAGCCGACGATCGCGACGGTGATCGCCGAGGCGGGGCACGGCAAGACCCACTTCTGCGCGACGCTGGTGCGCGCCCTGCGCGAGCGCCTGGGCGAGGTCACGATCGTCGAGCTCCGGGCGCGCGAACCGATGGACGGCGATCCCGATCGCAGCCTGCGGTCGCTGCTGCGCCGGTGCCTGGATCTGCCGCCCACGATGCCCGACGACAACGGGCAAGCCCTGCTGACCGAGAAGCTCGGCAAGGCGCTGTGGCCGCCCGCGGCGCTGGCGCTCGGCTGGCTGGCGCCCGACGCGCCGCCGCTGCGCACCCTCGGCGCCGCGCCCGGCGTGCTGCGCGCCATGGTGGTGCGCAGCGCCGGCGAGGCGTTGCGGCGGCTGGCGGCGGCCCGCCCGCTGGTGCTGATCGTCGACGACGCGCAGTACGCCGACCAGGCGACCACCGACGCCATCGAGTATGCGACGCTGGCCGAGGCGGCGGCGCCGCTGTGGGCCTGCGTGCTGGCGCGCCCGGCGTTCGAGAACGGGCGCCCGTCGTGGGCCGAGCGCTGCGCGGCCCGCGCGCGCGTCGTGCTGGGTCCGCTGGATCCGCAGGTGGCGATCGATCTGTGCCGGCGGCTTTTGCATCCCGCCGAGAACATCCAGGCGCACACCCTCGAGAAGCTGGTCGCGGGGACGCAGGGCAGCCCGCTGTTGCTGACCGAGCTGGTGCGCGGGCTCAAGCGCGACGGCTTCGTGCGCCGCAACCCCAAGGGTGGGGCCTGGTTCCTCGCCTCCGACGAGCTCGAGCGCCTGCCCGATCTGCCGCTGGTCGAGTGGCTGGCGGAGCGCGAGCTCGGGCGCCTGCCGCCCGACCTGGTGGCGCACGCGCAGCTGGCGGCGTTGCTCGGCTCCGAGTTCTCCGAGATGGAGATCGAGGCGGTGCTGACCGAGCTCGATCGCGACGGGCTGGGCGCCGACTTCCCGATGGACCCGCGCGTCGCCACCCGCAAGCTGATCGGCATGGGTCTGCTGATCCTGCATCGGCGCGACATCATCGGCTTCCGGCACGCGATGGTGCGCGAGGCGGTGCGTGGCTCGATCCCCGAGACGCTGCGCGGTCAGGTCCACGGCGCCGCCTTTCGTTTCTATCGTGACGCCGCCCAGGTCATGGCCGACAGCGAGCGCCTCCCGCGGCTGGCGTTCCACGCCGCCAAGGCCGGCCTGCGCGAGGAGGCGGCGGCGCTGTATCTGGAGCTGGCCGAGCGCGCTCGCAGCCGCCACGCCTACCTCGAGGCCGAGTCGCTGTACAGCCAGGCGTTGCAGCTGCTGCCCGAGTCCGACGATCGGCGCCGCATGGTCGCCTGGCGCGGGCGCGGCCTCATGCGCTACCGGGTCAGCCGCTACGACGCCATCGACGATCTCGCGCTGGCGCGCGAGGCGGCCCGGCGGGTCGGCGATCCGCAGGCCGAGGTCGAGATCGTGCTCGACGAGTCGACCGCGTTCGACTGGACCGACGAGTACCGGAAGTCGCGCGCGCTGGTCGGCGAGGCCGAGACGCTGGCCGCCGCGCTGGCGAGCCAGGCCGGCGCCGAGCACCTGGCGCGCCGGGTGGCGGCGCGCGTGCTGCTGGGACAGGGCCGCGCGATGTGGCGGTTCTCCGAGCGCAAGGAAGCGCTGGAGAAGCTGACCCAGGCGGTGGAGCTGGCGGAGCAGCTGGGCGACGATGGCTACGAGACGCTGGTCGTGTCGTTGCTGCTGCTGGGCGATCTGCTGCCCTGGTACGGCGAGACCAAGCGCGCCGAGCTGGCGTTCGAGCGGGTGATCGCGCTGTGCGAGGACCACGGCGATCGGGTCCACGTGGCGGTGGCGCTGCTCAACCGGCGGCAGATCTGGATCGCGCGTCGCGATCTCGCGCGCGCCATCGGTGACACGCGCGAGTGCATCCATATCGCGCGCGAGCTGGGGCTGGCGACGACGACCTTCATGGGGTCGTACAACCTGGGCGAGATGTTCTATCAGGCAGGCGATCCGGCGTCGGCCTGGCCGCACGTCAACCTGGCCGTCGAGCTGGAGAACCGCCGCTTCAGCGGCGTCGGCCGGCCGGTGGCGCGCCTGCTGCAGACCCGGCTGCTGGCGCTCGAAGGCAACCACGATCTGGCGCGGTCGTGGGTGCAGGAGATCCGCACTCACCAGGAGCGGCTGACCGCGACCGGCACGACCGAGGGGCTGCTGATGCCGTCGGAGGACGTGCTGCTCACCATGGTCGACCTGTTCACGCGCGACGCCAGCGACCAGGAGTGGGCCGACCTGCGCCAGCGCGCCGACAAGTTCTCCGTCGAGCAGGAGCCGATCGAGGTCGCCGACCTCGAGGCGCGCTGGCTGGCGCGCCACGGCCGCTTCGCCGAGGCGGAGCTGAAGTTCGAGGAGGCGCACCGCCTGGCGCAGCGGATCCCCAACGTCATGGAGGCGCGCCTGCGCAAGGGGATGGCCGCGCTGCCGGAGTCCGAGACCAGCGCGCTCCGCCGCGCCGTCTCGAGCGGCTGACCTCTTCTCTGACCCCCTCTCCCGAGTACGTTACGGGTACGGGAGAGGGGCCGGATTTCAGTGCGCGGTCGGGTCGGCGGCCCGGTTGTCGGCGCGCGGGGCCGGCGGGATCAGCCGCACGCTGCGTACCACGCGCGCGCCGACCTCGATCACCTCCAGCACGGTGCCGTCGTGCGCGGCCAGGCGCGCGCGCCGATTGGGCAGCCCGCCCGCCAGCCGCGCGGCCAGGCCGCCCATCGTGCCGGCGCCGCCGGTGTCGGCCAGCTTCAGCCCCAGCGCGCGGTTGACCTCGCGCACCGGGACATCGCCGCGCACGGTGGCCGACCCGTCGGCCTCGGCGACGATGTCGGGCCGCCCTTCGTCGTGCTCGCTGAAGACCTCGCCGACCAGCTCTTCAACCAGGTCCTCGAACGTCACCAGGCCCGACAGCACGCCGTGCTCGTCGACCGCGACGGCGATGCGGTGCCGCTCGCGGCGCATGGAGCGCAGCACCTCGATCGCCGGCGTCGACTCGGGGAACATCTTCACCGGGCGCAGCAGATCCTCGAGCACCACCAGCCTGCCCTCCCAGGCGATCGAGATGATGTCCTTGGCGCTGACGTAGCCGACCAGGTTGTCGAGCGTGCCGTCGTAGACCGGGATGCGCGAGCGCCGCTCCTCGAGCATGAAGCGGCGGATCTGCTCGGTGGTCGCCTTGCGGGGCAGGGCGTCGATGCGATCGCGCGGGATGACGGCGTCGGCCAGGGTCAGCTTGTCGAAGGCGATCGCGCGCGACGCGATCTCGCCGGCATGCTGGTCCAGCGTCCCGGTCTTGGCCGCCTCGACGACCATCTGCTGCAGCTCTTCCTTCGAGATGCGCCCCTCCATGAAGTTCGTGCTGTCGCGGAACGGCTTGAGCACCAGGTTCGATGTCGCCGTCATCAGCACCACGATCGGATTGGCGGCCAGCGACAGCCAGCGCAGCGGCCGTGCGACCAGCAGCGCGTAGGTCTCGCCCACCCGCAGCGCGAGCGACTTCGGCACCAGCTCGCCCAGCACCAGCGACAGGTACGAGATCGCGGCGACGACGATGCCGAGCGCGATCGGCTCCGCCTCGCTGGCCAGCCAGCCGATGCGGGCGATCAGCGGTTCCAGGTGGCGGGCCAGCGTCGAACCGCCGACCGCCGCCGCGGTCGTCGAGATTACGGTGATGCCGATCTGCACCGTCGCCAGGAAACGCTCCGGTTGCGCGCGCAGCGCCGCCAGCGCCTCGGCGCCCCGGCGCTTCTCTTCGACCAGCTGCTCGACGCGCGTCCGGCGCAGCGACACCACCGCCATCTCGGCGCCCGAGAGGACGCCGTTCGCCAGGATCAGGGCCAGGATGACAATCAGCTCGCTGATGAGAATGACGTTCCTCGATGAGCTCGGCGGGCAACGCGACCTGCGTTGACTGCGCGCGATCCTAGTCTGACGCGCGGACAGCGCGGCTGCAGAACTGTCCAAAGAAAACATATATATTTGAGCGAAGTCATATGGTTGTCGTGAATCAATAAACTTCTGGATGAGGTTCTGTCGGGCGCGCGCCGGTGCCGCGCAGTAGGATGCGCCGGCGCATGGCAACGGTCTCGGTGGCAGAGGTGACGCGCGCCTTTCGAGAGGGCGGGCGGACCCGCGAGGTGCTGCGGGGCCTGTCGTTCGATGTCGCCGCCGGCGAGCTGGTGGCGCTGCTGGGGCGCAGCGGATCGGGCAAGTCGACGCTGCTCAACTTGATTGCCGGTATCGATCGCCCCGACGGCGGGCGGATCCTCATCGACGGGCGCGAGCTTTCGGCGCTGGACGAGCGCGAGCGCACGCTGTTTCGCCGCGCGCGAATCGGCTTCGTTTTCCAGTTCTTCAACCTGATCTCCACGCTGACGGTCGAAGAAAATGTGCGCCTGCCGCTGGAGCTGGCGGGGGTGCGCGCCGCCGCCGCGCGCGGCGAGGCGCGGCGCCTGTTGCAGGCCGTCGAGCTCGGCGACCGGGCGGGCGAGTTTCCCGATCACCTGTCGGGCGGTGAGCAGCAGCGGGTCGCGATCGCGCGCGCGCTGGTCAACGCCCCGGCGGTCGTCCTGGCCGACGAGCCGACCGGCGCGCTGGATGCCGAGACCGGCCGGTTGATCCTGGGGCTGTTCGTCGAGCTGTCGCGGCGCCAGAAGACCACGGTGATCCTGGTGACCCACAGCGATGAGGTGGCGCGCGCCGCTGACCGCGTGCTG
Source organism: uncultured Pseudomonadota bacterium (assembly GCA_963778795.1). GTDB lineage: Bacteria > Myxococcota_A > Polyangia > Fen-1088 > Fen-1088 > DASRQZ01. The sequence goes on from CAVZVU010000004.1 coordinate 247,571, forward strand.
GTGATGAAGGACGGCCAGCTGAGCCCGACCGGCCCGGCAGGCGCGACCTCGGGTTCGAGCTTGGCGCCCGATGGGGCGTCAGCCGCCGGTACGGCCGGCTCAGTGCCCTTGCGATGATGAACGGGCGCTGGCCCGACCTGGTCGCGCGCGCGGGGGCGCGCCATTTTCGCCGACATCCCGTGCAGCTTGGCCTGGCGATCCTCGGCATCGCGCTCGGCGTCGCGCTGGCGGTCGGCATCGACATCGCCAACGCCGGCGTGCGGCGCGCCTTCGCGCTGTCGAGCGCGGCGGTCAGCGGGCGGGCGACGCACCAGATCACCGGGGGGCCGTCGGGGATCGACGAGGCGATCTACCGCCGGCTGCGCCTGGCCGCCGACCGGCCGGCTGGTCTGGTGCTCGCCCCCTTCGTCGGTGGGGTGGGCGTCCCTGAAGTGGGCGGCGGCCTGTTGCAGATCCTCGGCGTCGATCCGTTCGTCGAGGGGCCGTTCCGTCCCCTCGGTTTCGCCGCGTCGTCCGCTTCGGGGGGCGGCGGCTTGGCGGCGGCCGGGGCCGCGGCGTTGCTGATTCAACCCGGCGCCGCGATCCTGTCGGCCGAGACGGCGGCGCGACTGGGCGCCGTCGCCGGCGGGCGCGTCGGCTTGCGCCTGGGCGCGCGCCGCGCGCAGCTGACGATCGCCGGCGTGGTCTCGCCCGCCGACGAGACGGCGCGGCGCGCGCTGGATTCGGCGGCGATCGTCGACGTGGCGACCGCGCAGGAGCTGACCGGCACGGTCGGGCGGCTGTCGCGCATCGACGCCCGCATCGACGCCGGCATCGACACCGGCATCGACACCGGCATCGACACCGGCATCGACACGAACGCGCCGGCGCAGCGCGCGTCCGAGGCGCTGCGCTGGCTCGAGGGTCAGCTGCCGCCCGGGCTCCGCATCGCCGCGGTGGCGGCGCGCGGCGGGACGCTGGGCGAGCTCACGCGGGCCTTCGATCTGAACCTGACAGCGCTCAGCCTGCTCGGTCTGCTGGTGGGCGGTTTCCTGATCTACAACACCATGACCTTCTCGGTGATCCAGCGCCGCCGCCTGCTGGCGATTCTGCGCACGCTTGGCGTCACGCGCGGGCAGCTGGGGCGCAACTTGCTGTGGGAAGCGCTGGCGCTGGGGATCGTCGGCAGCGCGCTGGGACTGGTGATCGGCGTCGGGCTCTCGCGCAGCCTGGTGCGGCTCACGGCACGCGCCGTGAGCGATCTCTACTTCGCCGTCTCGGTCAGCGAGATCCCGCTCCCCGTGGGTTCGCTGCTGCGCGGCTTCGCGCTCGGCGTGCTGGCGTCGGTGGCGTCGGCCTTGCCGTCAGCCCGCGACGCCGCCGCCACCGATCCCCACGCCGCCATGCACCGGTCGGTGCTGGAGGCGCGCGCGCGTGCGCGCAGCCCCCGGTTGGCGCTGGCCGGGGGCGCGCTGGCCGTGGTCAGCGGGGTGGCGCTGATCGTCTCGGGTCACAACGTGCCGGTGGCGCTGGCGGCGCTGCTGGCGTTGCTGACTGGATGCGCGGGGCTGGTCCCCGCGGCGGTGCTGGTCGGCGCGCGGGTCGCGAGCGCGGTGCTCGGGCGGGTGCGCGGCGCGACCGGGCGGCTCGCCGCGCGCAGCATCAGCGCCGGTCTCAGTCGCACCGGCGTCGCCACCGCGGCGCTGGCGCTGGCGCTGGCGGTCACCACCGGCATCAGCCTGATGGTGGTCAGCTTCCGCCGCAGCGTCGAGCTCTGGCTGGAGCAGACGCTGCGCGCCGACGTCTACATCTCCGCGCCGTCGCTGGTGAGCGCGCGCCCCGACGCGATCCTGCCGGCGTCGCTGCCGGATCGCCTGCGCGCGCTGCCGGGGCTGGCCGGGATGGGATCGAACCGCGTCGTCACCGTGGAGACGCCCCAGGGACCGACGCTGCTGTCGGCGCCCAACGGGCCTGCAGAACGACCGCTTGGCGAGCAGCTCATAGCCGGCGAGCCGGGCGACGTCCGGCGCCGGTTCCTCGACGGCGAGGAGCTGCTGGCGTCGGAGTCGTTCTCGTACAAGCGCCGCGTGCGGCCGGGCGACACGGTGAGCATCGCCACCGATCGGGGACCGCGCGCGTTTCGCGTGGCCGGGATCTACCGCGACTACGGCAGCGATGCCGGCGCGCTGATGCTGAGCCGCCGGACCTATGATCGCTACTTCGACGATCGCCGGGTGACGGCGCTGGCGCTGTACGCGGCGCCCGGCAGCTCGGCCGATCAGCTGATCGCCGAGGTGCGGTCCCGCCTGGACGCCGACGACGTCGTGCTGGTGCGATCGAACCGGGCGCTGCGCGAGACCAGCCTGCGGGTCTTCGATCGCACCTTCGAGATCACGCGGGTGCTGCGCGTGTTCGCGCTGATCGTCGCCTGCTTCGGCGTCGCGGGCGCGCTGATGGCGGTCGCGCTCGAACGGGGGCGCGAGCTGGCGACGCTGCGCGCGCTCGGGGCCACGCCGGCCCAGGTGGTCGAGATCTCGGTGCTGGAGACCGGCGTGCTGGGCGCGCTCGCGGGGGCGCTGGCGGTGCCGCTGGGGCTGGTGCTGGCGGCGGTGCTGGTGTTCGTGATCAACCGGCGTTCGTTCGGGTGGACGATGCCGATGGTGTTCGACCTGCGCACGCTGTCGACGGCGCCGCTGCTGGGGGCGGCGGCCGGCGTGGTGTCGGGGTTGTTCCCGGCCTGGCGCGCGGCGCGCACCTCGCCCGCGGAGGCGCTGCGCGACGAATGAGCGGCGGACGCATCAGCGCGGCGCTGATCATCGCCGGCGTGTGCGCGGGTCCGGCGTGCCGGGGGCGGACACCGAGCTCCGGTTCGGCATCGGGTTCGCTGCCCGCAGGGCCGTCGCTGCCGCTGTCGGCGTTGCTGTACGACGCGCCCGGCGCGGTCGTCGGGGGTCGCGGCGACGGCGGCGTGGCAGGGCCGGGCGCGTCGTATGCGCGCGCGCTGCTCGCGCGGTCGTTCCGGTTTCCCGACGATGACGGCCCCCACGCCGACTTTCGCAGCGAGTGGTGGTACTTCACCGGCGTCTTGCGTACGGGCGTCTTGCGCACGGGCGCGCCGGGCGCGGGCGCACGCCGGTTCGGCTACGAGATGACGATCTTTCGCCAGGCGCTGGCGCCGCGCGCGGCGGCGCGTGCCTCGGCCTGGGCGACCCGCGACGCCTTCATGGGACACTTCGCGATCACCGACGTCGACGGCGGCGGCGCTGGCGACAGCGACCACGACGTCCCGCAAGGCCAGCGACGCTTCCACGCCTACGAGCGCTTCGCCCGCGACGGCCTCGGCCTAGCCGGCGCGCGCGCCCAGCCGTTCGCCGTCTGGGTCGACGACTGGCGGATGCAAGGACCAGCCGGCGGCGGCGGCCCGTTGCCGATCCATCTGTCGGCGCGCGCGCCCGACGGCGCCGCGATCGATCTCGAGGTCGGGAACGGCCAGGAACGCGACAGCCAAGAACAAAACAACGCAGCACGCGGGATCGGCCAGCCGATCGCCCAGGGCGATCGGGGTCTCAGCGCCAAGGGGCCGGCGCCGGGAAACGCGTCGTTCTACTACTCGCGACCGTCGCTGCCGACGCGCGGCCGGGTGACGCTGCCGGCCGCCGAAGCGCCGAGCGCGGGTGCCGCCGCAGCCGGCGCGTCGTTCGACGTCGCCGGCGTCAGCTGGATGGATCGGGAGTGGGGGACCGATGCCCTCGGCGCCGGCGTGCAGGGGTGGGACTGGCTAGGCGTGCACCTGTCCGACGGGCGGGATCTCGTGATGTACCGGCTGCGCGACGCGCAGGGGCAGGCGACCGCCGAGAGCCGGGTCGCCCTGATGTCATCCCGGTCATGGCGGCCAGCGCCGGGCGAGGAGGCGCGCGCGATTCCCTACCGACGTTTCACGCTCACGCCGATCGAGACCTGGTCGAGCCCGCAAACTGGCGCGCGCTACCCGGTGTCGTTTCAATTGAACGTGCCGGAGGCGGGGATCAATCTCGTCGTTCGACCGCTGCTGATCAATCAGGAGATGAGGCTGGCGGTGGTTTATTGGGAGGGCGCGGTGTCGCTGGCCGGCACCGTCGCCGGTGCGCCGATCACCGGCGAGGGCTATCTCGAGCTGACCGGTTACAGCGGCGGCCAGCCTCGGCGTTGACGCCGGCGGCCGCGCGCTCGGGCGCAAACAATCAATGGATTTGGCCGCCTACGAAAATTGGCTCAATTTTCGCGACGGTTTTTGCGATTTCGTCGTTGGCGGACGTCGCTGGCGGAGCGGGGGAGCAAACCCGTTGCGCGCACGCGATTTTTGTTGTCACCGAAAGGACCCTGACTATGCTGTCGAACGCAGCGCGGGCGGGTGTCCGAAAAACGACACGAGAAAGAAGAAGCAAGCGCCTTGACACGGAACAGTCTCGCGAAGTCGATTGCCCGAGGTGGGCCTGGTCGCGTCGTTGCTGGCGCTCAGCGCTTGCGCCGGCAGCCTAGAGCCGGGCGGTGGCGGCGGTGGCACCTCGGGTGGCAGCGGAGGGCAGAACGGCGGTGCCGACGCCGGCCCCATCGTGACCACCTGCGCGAACGCGATGACGGTCCTGCAGGACAACTGCACCGCCTGTCACAACCCGGGCGCCGATACGATCTACGCCAACCTCGATCTGATGTCGGCCGGCGTGGCCGGGCGCCTGGTCGGGAAGCCGGCGTCGACGTCGACCACGGCGAACGGAATGTGCGGCGGCAAGGGCAACCTGCTCAACAGCGGGACCTTGCCCGCGACCGGCATCCTCATCGACAAGATCACCAACTTCAGTAACCCGGTTTGCGGAATGGGCATGCCGTACGCCGGTTCAAAGCTCGCGCAGACTGATCTCGATTGTCTTCAGGCCTGGGCCAATGGCCTGGTTTCCAGCGTCGGACCTTGATCACATGACAAAAACATTCGCGGCGACGAGCACGGCAATCATCTCCTCAGTCATCTCCCCAGTCCTGGCGCTCCTCTGGGTTGGTCTGTTCCCTGTCGATGTCGCCGCCGCTGGAAAAGCGCGCGTCGGGGTCGTTTCACTGCGGGGCGCCGGCGAGGGGCAGGTGCGGGCCAAGATATCGGCGGTCCTCAAGGCGAACGGGTTCCAGGTCGTCGGCACCGAGCAACTGGAGAGCTCGGCCAGCGGCCTGGGGGTCTCGCTGGACAGCGACGCCGGGCTGCGCGCCGTCGCCAAGGAGCTGAACGTCTCGGCGTTCGTCGCCGGCGAGCTCAGCAAGAAGAAGGCGGCGCTGACGGTGCGCAACGGCGCCGACGGTGCCGTGCTGGGCGAGGACTCGTTTGCCGGCCCCAACCCGAAGAAGATCGCGGCGCTGGTCGGCAGCACCTTCTGGCGCCAGCTGGGCCCGGCGGTGCGGCAGGGGCGGCCGCCGTCCGGCGCGAAGACCAAGGCGGCCATCGCCGAGGAAACCGCGCCGCCCGAGGAGGCAGCCGAGGAGGCCGCGCCGCCGCCCGCCGAGGAGAAGCCGCCCGAGCGCAAGAAGAAGGCGAGCAAGAAGGCTGCCGAGCCGCCGCCCGAAGCTGAGGCCGCCGCCGCCGAGAGCGAAGCGCCGAAGCCCAAGGCCAAGGCGGCGCCCGCTGCCGAATCCGAGGAGGAGGAGGAGTCCTCGGCCGGTGGTCCGGCGTTGCCGGCGCTCACCATCGGTGTCGCCGGCCGCGCGCTGTTCCGCCAGCTCAGTTACCACCAGAACATGAGCGGGTTGCCCCCCTATTCGCTGTCCCCCGGCCCCGAGGTGGGGGTCTGGCTCGAGGCCTATCCGGCGGCGTTCGCTACCCAGGGCTTCGCGTCGAACATCGGCGTCTTTGGCGTCTTCAACCAAGGGTTCGGTGTCTCTTCGACGACGATGAGCACGCCCCCGGTCACCCTCACCACCAAGTTCCAGGACTTCATGGGCGGCCTGAAGCTGCGGTGGCCGGTGAACATCTTCGCGCCGTATCTCTCGGTGGCCTATGGCGCGCAGACCTTCAAGTTCGAGGCGCAGAACGGTCCGTCGGTCGTTCCGTCGGTCGCATACAAGTTCATCCGGCTGGGGTTGGGCGCGCGCGCCGATTTCGGTGCGCACGCGTCGGCCGATCTCGGCGTGGCCTACTTGCTGGTGACTGACGAGGGCACGGCGGCCGGCGATATCAAGTCGGCGACCTACTTCCCCGGTACGACCGCCAACGGGATCGATGTCGGTGCTTCGTTCGCCTACCGCTTCACCAAGCTGCTGGGCGCGCGCGCCGGCGTCGACTTTCGGCAATACGGCCTCGATTTCCACGCCACACCGGCCTCGGTGCCGCTGGCGGGCGGCGCGACCGATCGCTACATCACGGTCTGGGGCGGCGTCGAGCTCACGCTCGACGGGATGGGCGGCGGGACGAGCGCCGACGACGACGAGAAGGAGCCGGCCGCGGCGCCCAAGGGCAAGAAGAAGGTCCACACCGAGGACGCGACTGAAGAAGAGGGCGCCGCCCCCGCCAACTGAGCGAGTGTCGCGCGCGCTGGCTTCCAACGCCGTTCAGTTGAAACGCCAAGACGCCAGGACGCCACGCTCCGGACTTGAAAGAATCCGGACCTGGCGTCGGTGGCGTCGTGGCGTTTTTCGCTTATCGCCGCTACAACCAGACGCGCAGCAGCGATGCCGTGAGCCCGGCGCCGGTGAGCTGGTTGCGGCCCCAGCCGGAGAACGGCAGATCGCCCGACAGCGTCCCCTGCACCCGCCAGAGGTCGCCGAGCGGCACCGCCACCGCGGCGCCCGCCGGTGACCAGCGCCTGGTCGCTCCGACGCATCGCCGAGAAGAAGGCGCCCAGCGTCACTTCGTTGGCGAAGGCATATCCGCCCGCGAGCAGCGCGGTGACGCGCGGACCGAAAGACTGCGTCACCGGTCCGACCGTGCGCGCGGTCTGCCGCGACACGATGCCGGTCAGCGACAGGAAGGTTCGTCCGATCACCTGTTCGACGGCGACGCCGGCGCTGCCCTCGAACGAGCCGATGCCGGTCGCGCTGGTCGGGTCACCCGACTCCTCGACGGTGCGGCCGGTCGGCGCCGACAGCCCGGCCAGAAGCGCGACGCCGGGCCAGCGCGGGTCGTCGCCCGCGAACGTGATGTCGTAGCGGAGGTTGCCGGCCACGTCGCCGAGTCCGCCGCCAAACGCCGAGACGCCGGTCGCGCGGCGCCCGGTCTCGACGAAGGGCAGCTTCAGCGCCGCCTGGAAGTGTGGGCCGACGCGCGCCGCCGCCAGGAAGTCTTGCTCGAGATCGACCTCGTCATTCCCCGCATGCGCCGCCGCGTAGCCGCCGCCGGGGTCGAAGGATCCCATCACGGAGCGGACGCGGGTCTGCACGCCGGCGCCGTAGTCTTCGAAGATGCGCAGGCGCGCCGGCGTCACCAGCCCTGTGCCGACGCAGCAGGCTTGCGCCCAGGCCGCGCCGGGCGCCAGCGTGACCAAGAGGGAGACGGCGCCGGCGATGGCGACGGCCGCTGCCACCACGGTGGAAGACGCCGCCGCGTTCGGCGGTCGCGCGCGGTCAGTTGACCTCGACCGTCGCCGTCGCGGTGTCATTGAGCGCCCCCCCGAACGTCATGCGGAGCTGCCATTCGCCGGCCATGAACAGATACAGCGGATTCGCCACGAACACGCCGCCGCCGTCGTCGATGATCGCCGGCGTCACCGAAGTGCCGTGTGCGTGCGACGGCATCCAGGGCAAGAGCGACATCGTGAGCCCGTCGACCGGCTGGCCATTCCCGTCGGTGACGGTGATCTGACCGACGTTCTGTCCAACGACGAACGGATCGGGCGCGGCGCGCAGCGCGACCTGCAGCGCTCCCGAATCGGAGGGCAGGGTCAAGAACGCCATCTGGGGAAACGATCCTGGCACCTCCGGTGTCGGAGGGGGCTGCCCACCGCAGCCGGCGAGGCTAGCCAGCGCGACGACGACACCCAACGCTGCGCCGGCGAAGCGCGCGACGCCCCTCGTCGACGCGCCGCGATCAGCCGTTCGAGGTTGCTGCATGAGTCGAGTTTAGCCAGACCGCGCGCGCCGGCGCGTGCATCAAATTTTCGCAGCCCGAGCGACGACCAGGGCCGGCGCGCGCGGCGCGGCGCTGCGTAAATTTGATGCAGCAGCGACGGATACGGCTGGGGTTAGATTGGGCGGCAATCGGAGGTTTCCATGTCGCCAAGGTCCTTTTTGGTCTCAAACGCGTTGCTGGCGTTTCCGCTCTTCGCTCTGGGTTTCGGATGCAGCTCCACGTCCAGCTCGCCGATCGATGGTGGTGCGGGGATCGTCCCGGGTGCCGCTGACGATCATTGTGTGGGCGTGACCCCGATCCTCACCAGCCAGGCCTCGTGCCACGTGGCCGACGCAGGGGCGCCCGGCGGTGACGACGGAGGCGCCTCCGACGACGCCGGTGCCGAGCCGCCGCCGCCGATTCAGTTCGGCGCCGAATCGGACGACGACGACTGCAAGTATCACCTGAAGTTCTCGACCACGCCGGTCGTCGTGAACACCAACCTGACCTTCAACGTCACCCTGACCAAGCTCGCGGAGAACAACGCGCCAGCCACCAACGCGGCGGTCGCGCTCGAGTCCTATCTGGCCGACAACGCCTTTCACCCGATCCCGAACAACAACACGAAGACCACCGAGACCCCGGCGAACAGCGGCAAATACGTCATGACGCCGATCAAGTTCGATGCGTCGGGGCGCTGGGTGGTCCGCTTTCACCTCTACGAATCGTGCGACGACATCCTCGAGGATTCGCCTCACGGTCACGTCGCCTTCTACTTCGACGTTCCCTGACGCGACCGCAGAATCAAGAAGTCACCGGCGCCGCGCCGAACGGCTCAGTTATTGGGCGCGCCGCACACAAACCAGGTCAGCAGGGTCTGGCGCTCTTGTGAGGTCAGCGGCGTACGGGGGGCGGGCGGCATCCGGCACTGGAAGACCTGCGTGTAGACCTTGCCCCCGGCGCCGGAGATCTGTGGATAGGTATCGAGGGTCGGCACCTGTTGTCCGGCGCCGTGGCACGGCGTGCAATGCGTATGGATCAGCGGCGAGACGTCGGCGGCGAACGACGGCGCGGCATCCGGGCAGGCAGCGGGGGAGTCGTTCGGGCACGAGGCCGTCGCCGGCGCGCTCGAGCAGCCGGTGGCGAGTGCGATCCCAATCACCAGGACGGCGATCGGTGCTCCGCGCGCGACGGCCGCTAACACGCCGCTAATGTGCCACAAAAGCTCTTCGGTGGTTCATACTCAGTCGCGTCGATGCCGGCGATGCCGACGAAAACAACGGCTCGCGCGTTCGGGCTGCTTGCGGCGCTGGCCGCGTGCAGCGTGGCCGCCTGCGGCGGCAACAACCGAACGCTCAGCGCGGCTGAGCTGCGCGACCCCAACACCTGTCAAAGCTGCCACCCGGCGCAGGTCACTGAATGGTCGCGCAGCATGCACGCCTACGCCGCCGACGATCCGGTCTTCGTCGCGATGAACCAGCGCGGCCAGCGCGAGACGGCGGGCGCGCTCGGCGACTTCTGCGTGAAGTGTCACGCGCCGGTGGCCCTGCACGACGGCGTCACCACCGACGGGCTCAACCTGGCGACGCTGCGATCCGGCCGAGCGCGGCGTGACCTGCTTCTTCTGCCACTCGGTGGAGAGCGTCGACGGCACGCACAACAATCCGCTGACGCTGGCGACCGATGGCCGGCTGTTCGGGCCGATCGCCGATCCGGTCGGCGGCACGCCGCACCCCTCGGTCTATTCGGCGCTGATGGACGGCCCGCAGGTCGAGTCGGCCGGCTATTGCGGCAGCTGCCACGACATCGTCAATCAACACGGCGTCGCGCTCGAACGAACCCTGCAAGAGTGGCAGTCGACGCTGTTCGCCGTTCCGCCGCTCGGTAAGACCTGCGCGCAGTGCCACATGCCGGGCGACGGTCACGGCCCGGCGTCGACGACCTCGACGCGCGTGCGGCAGCTGCACAGCCACGACTTTCCAGCGGTCGACCTGCCGATCAGCGCCTTCCCCGGGGCCGATCCGGAGACGCTCCGCAAGGGCGCGCAGGCGATGCTCGACCCGACGATCCAGGCCACCATCTGCGTCGACGACATCGCGCGCAAGTTCCTGGTCGCGATCGACAACGTTGGCGCCGGGCACAGCTGGCCAAGCGGCGCCTCCCAGGATCGCCGCGCCTGGGTCGAGGTCAGCGCGTACCTCGGCGGCCAGGTCATCTACCACAGCGGTGTCGCCGCCGGGGAGACGGTCGAGGAGGCCGCCGATCCCGATCTCTGGGTGATGCGCGACTGCATCTACGACGACAGTCAGGCCGAGGCGCACATGTTCTGGCAAGCGGCCAGCTACACCGGCAATTCGCTTCCCGGATCGGTCATCAGTACGCTCTCCGATCCGTCGTCGTTCTCCAAGAGCCACCTCGTGCGCGCCTATCCGATCACCGACGCGCTGACGTCGTCACCGGACCGGATCACGGTCCAGGTCTACCTCAAGGCGATCGGCGACGACGTGCTTGGCTCGCTGGTCGCTTCCCACGATCTCGACCCGATGCTGGCCGCCGCCGTTCCGCAGTACCAGCTGAACGGTGCGACCCTCGAATGGACGCGCGCGCAATCCAAGCTCTACCTCAACTCGAAGAACGGCAATCAGCTCGCCTGCGTCACGCTCGGCCGCTACACGCCAATCGAAACCATCGCGACGGCTGTGAGCCATGCGCGCTGTGCGACGCCCTGACGGGTGGGGACGAGGACGGCGAGAGGACGAGGACGAGGACGAGGACGGGTAAAGCTGGAGACGCTTAGTCCGGAACGCAGATCGGCACCATCACGCTCTCGGCGACGGCGCCGGCGTCTGCCGTCGGGTCGACCAGGCTGACGGTGATCTCCCAGTAGCCCGCCATGTAGAGATTGAGCGGCGTGATGGTGTAGGCGCCGCCCGAGCCGATCGGGGTCACCCCGACCGGCGTCGTGCCGTGCCGGTGATCGGGCATGTAGGGATTGACCGAGACCGTCAGGCCGTCGACCGGGGCCAGCGTATCGGCGCGATCGATCTCGATGTGCCAGACGTCGATGCCCTTCGCCGGTGGCTCGTCGGTGGTGACGTTGGACGAATCGGTGAAGGTGTTGCTGAGCAGCTTCAGGACGTAAAGTCCGCCGGGGGTCGAGGTCAGGGGCGTTCCGCCCTGCTTGAGGACGTCGTACTCCTTCGCACGCGCCTCGGTTTTGCAGGTGACGAAGTCGACATCCGGCCCGGCACCGCCGTCCGACGCGTCGTTGGAGTGGCACGCGGCCAGGGATGCCCCGGTCGCCGCAGCGATGATCAAGAACCGCAGGCTGTGCTGCAGATGCCGGGTCAGTGGTGCTCGTCCCGTGAACATCGTGCCCCAGTCTAACAGGTCAAACCCGTGATTTCCCCGTGGAAATGGCCCGGACGCAGAACACGTTCTTCGCGAGACGGCTCAAAAATTCATCGGCGGGGCGACCCGGCGCCGATTCAGATCACGGTCTCGTTGCCCCAGGTGTTGAAGTCCCGCAGGCGATCGGACGCGGGGCGCTGCTTCTTCTCGAAGGCTTCGATCAGAAGATCCTGAAAGAGATCGTCCGCCGCCGGCACGACCTTGTTGTTCGCCTCCATCCAGGCAATCTGCCGGCGAAAGGTGTCGACCAGCGGCACCGTGGTGCGGAAGCCGAGATCGCGCGCCGCCTTGCCGTTGTCGAAGATCGAACCGTATTGATAGATGAACTTGATGCCGACCGAACGGTGCGGCGCCACGTCGGCGAGCCACTCGGTCGGAATGTGCACGAACGGCGAGCGGCTGCCGGCCGCTGCGCTCATCGCCTGGTAGACACCGTCCCAGGTCGTGTGCTCGTCGCTGGTCAGGTGGTACGCTTGGCCGTAAGCCTTTTCGTTGAGCAGCGCGCCGACGAAGCCACGCGCGACGTCGGAGACGTGGGCGATCGCCCAGGGCGTGCGGCCGTCGTCGTGGACGACGATCGGCCGCCCCTGGCGCAGGCGATCGAGCGTGGTGTCGTCGAACATCACCGCGCTGCCCAGCGTGTGCCCCTCGCCGGTCGTGAACGACGGGCGCAGCACCGTGGTGTGCAAGCCGTCGCGTCCGTTCGCCGCCAGCAGCGTCCGCTCGATCGCCGACTTGTTGTGGCCGTATTTTGTGACCGGTCGGTGGGGCTCGTCGTCGGCCGCCGGCAGGCGCGTCATCGGCCCGCCGTACACGCAGACGGTCGAGCAGACGACGATCTGCGCGACGCGGCCGGTGAACGCTCGCAGCAACGATTCGGCCTCGGCGGGCGCGAAGGCGACCATGTCGATCACGGCGTCGAAGCGCTGGTGCGCCGTGGCGGCGTGCATCTGCGCCTCGAAGGCGGCGAAGTCGTGGCGGTCGCCGCGCAGTGTGCTGACGCGCGCTGCGTGGGAGAAGCGCACCGGGCTCAGGCCGCGGTTGAAGATGGTGACGTCGTCGCCACGCTCGAGCAGCTGGTCGACGATCGCCGTCGAGATGAGCCCGGTCCCCCCGATGATGAGCACACGCATGAGCGGAATGTACCCGAATCAGGTGCCGGTGCGGCTGGCTTCGCGGATCGCCTCCTCGGCCAGATCGCCGAACCGCCCCTCGGCGATCGGCGCGCGTCCGAGCTCGAGCAGCGCGATCTCGGGGCGCGCGCCCAGGCGCACCGGCGGCCCGGTCGTGCCCAGGCCGCGGCTGACGTGCAGCGTGGAGCGCCCCTCGTGGAAGAAGCCGGCGGTGAAGGGCGTGATCAGGCGGGCCAGGTTCAGTCGGCGCGTCGCGCCGGGCACCGCGACCTGTCCGCCGTGGGTGTGCCCCGACAGCGTCAGGTCGACACCGTGGGCGGCCGCCTCGACGAACAGCGACGGGTCGTGCGCCAGCAGCACCGCCGGCGCGTCGGTCGGCCGCGCGCGCAGCGCCGCCGGGATGTCCTGGCGCCGGGTCCAGGTGTCGTCGACGCCAGCCACGTAGAGGCGCGCGGCGCCGCGCGCGACCGTGATCCCGCGGTTGCGCAAGACCTGTAGCCCGTGGCGTTCCAGCGCCCGCACCACCTCCTCACCTTCGGTGAAGTAGTCGTGGTTGCCCATGCAGGCCAGCACGCCGTCGGGCGCGCTCAACCTGCCGAGCTCGGCGGCGACCGCGGCGACGTACTCGTTGCCCGAGGTGATGAGATCGCCGGTGACGGCGATCAGGTCGGCGCCGAGCGCGTTGGCGCGCGCGACCCAGCGCCGCACCCGTTCGGGCGGCGTGAAGGGCCCGCAGTGCAGGTCGGACAGCTGGGCGATCCGGTAGCCCTCGAGCTCGGCCGGGAGGTCGACGATCGCGATCCGCTGCGCGACGATGCGCGGCGTCCGCCGGAGCCCGGCCAGGCCGGCGACGACCGAGAGCACGCCGGCGGCGGCGAGGGCCTGATTCAGCGGCACGGGAGACAGCGCCGCCACCAGCAGCGCTCCCGGCGCGAACAGAAAGTGGGTGAGGCAGACCATCCACCACACATAGAACGGCCACTGCGTGAGGTAGAGCCGGAGCCGCGAGGTCCGCGCGTGCTGGAACGGGTTGCGGAGCGTGCTCCAGATGAAGGGGAGGGTGACGAGCCCGGCGGCCGCGACGACGCCTCGGTAACCGCCGACCAGGCGTCCCAGCGTGAGGACGCCGGGGATCTGCGCCACCAGGGCCACCAGCACGACGACGGCGAGGAACCTCGCGCGACGACGCAGAGGGCGTTTCATGGCGTGAGTCTGCGAGAAGGCGGGCTCCGAGGCAAACCGGTCGGGCGCACCGGCGCGCGCTGGGCAGCTTTTGCCGAGTCATCTCGGCCCGACCCGGTAATTTTTCGCCAGCGCCGGCGCGCGCGGGCGCCGGAGAATCGGCCCGCCGCGCGGGCAAGGACGCTGGCCCGGGCCTTGCTGTTCGGAGGCAATGCAGGGAACGGCGCAACCGCACCACGACCACGACCACCACCACCACCACGACCGGACAACCCACAATTCCAACCCGTGACCCGGGAGAACGGATCCCCTCGCCATGATGTCCATCAAGACCAACATCAGCTCACTCGATGCCCAAAAAAACCTGACGGGCACCGAGAACGACCTCAGCAGCTCGTTGGCCAAGCTGTCGTCGGGCTACCGGATCACCAAGGCGCAGGACGATGCCGCCGGCATGGCGATCGCGGTGAACCTGGCCGCGCAGATCAAGAGCTACAACCAGTCGGTGCGCAACGCGAACGACGCGCTCAACGTCGTTCAGACGGCCGACGGTGCGCTCAACGAGTCGCAGAACATCCTCACCCGTCTGCGCGAGCTGGCTTCGCAGTCGGCTTCGTCGGGCGTGAGCAACACCGAGCGCGGCTACATCCAGAACGAGGTCGACGGCCTGATCAGCGAAATCGATCGGATCGCCAACGCCACCGAGTTCAACGGCGTGGCGCTGCTCAACACCGCCGCGGCGCTGACCTTCCAGATCGGCATTCGCAACGTCGCCGCCAACGATCAGATCGTCGTCACCACCAGCAGCTCGACCGTCGCCAACCTCAGTCTCGGCGCGCTGAGCCTGGCCGACGCTGACCGGCGCCCAGCAGGCGCTGGGCACCATCGACACCGCGATGCAGTCGATCTCGTCGACGCGCGCGACGCTGGGCGCGCAGGGCAACCGGATGGAGAAGGCGATCAACGCCGCGACCCAGGCCACGGTCAGCCTGGCGGCCGCCGAGAGCCGGATCCGCGACGTCGACGTGGCCGAGGAGACCTCGAGCGATGAGCCGCACCCAGATCCTGCTGCAGGCCGGCGTATCGGTGCTGTCGCAGGCGAACCAGATGCCGCAGATCGCCCTGAAGCTGCTGCAAGGGTAAGCGCGTCAGTACGACGCGGGCCGCAACCTACAAACCAGGACGACACCGGAACCACACAAGGATCCGCACAAAACTCCGAGAAAAGAAGCATCCTGCACGTCACGGAAAGACGACGACGCCGCTGACGCGACGTTCGCACCGTCGATGATGAGTTGACCTACCCCGAGCTCTGGCAGTAATAATGAAGCACGAGGTTGGTCGGTTTCACCCGCCCACTGGCGTCCTACCGGCCTCGCTCATTGGGAGGATCGACCCCCATCACCTGCCCAGGTTCTTTCGACAGGGCCCACGACCAAGCGTCGAGTTGCGACGTGGCGTCGGGGGCACGATGGATCGCCGATCTCTTACTCAGCTAGAGGTCAGCTTATGCAGGAATGCCCAACGTCGAAAATGCGTGGGACCGTTCGAATTGCGCTCGCGCTGCTGGCGTGTGCGTTCGGCGGCGTGCTGTCGTGCACCAGCTCTCACCCGATCATCTCCAAGGTTGATGGGGTCGCGGGCAGCAATGGTCATGACGCCGCCCCCACCGACGTTCCCACCGGCACCACCGACGCGGGCGCGACCTCGGACGCCGACGCCCCATGGGTCAGGTGGCGCAAGGCAAGCCGTGCACGTCCGACGGTCAGTGCACCACCGGCTTCTGCACCGACGGGGTCTGCTGCCAGACCGCCTGTAAGGACACCTGCTGGACCTGCTCGGCGCAGGACAGCGTCGGGACCTGCATCCCCGTCGACGTCGGGTCGGATCCGCGCAACGACTGCGCCGACGACGGCCCGAACTCGTGCGGCAACGACGGGGCCTGCGACGGCTCGGGCGCATGCCGTCGCTACCCGGCCGGTATGATCTGCCGCCAGCCGTCGTGCAGCGGCTCGACGCTGACCACGGCGTCGCGTTGCGAGGCCGGCGTCTGCAAGCCGACGTCAGGGTTCCCCTGCGATCCCTACGTCTGCGACAGCCACGCCGGGAACGTCTGCCTGAAGAGCTGCGTGACCAACGCCGACTGCGGCGCCGGGAACGTCTGCAACAACGGAAGCTGCGGCAAGCGGCCCATCGGCGCCTCCTGCGCCACCGCCGATGATTGCAATTCGAACCTCTGCCAGCAGGGGATCTGCTGTCAGACGCTCTGCTCGGGGACCTGCATGTCGTGCGCGGTCCCGCAGAGCGAAGGTGTCTGCACGCCGGTGCCTGCCGGGACCGATCCTCTCGGGCAGTGCGCCGACAGCGGGCGGACGACCTGCGGCACCGACGGTCTGTGTGACGGCAAAGGTGGTTGCGAGACCTACTCCAAGGCGACGATCTGCAAGGATCCGACCTGTCCGGTCGGCGGCTCGGTTGGTGTCGGCCGCCTGGCATTGCGACGGCGCGGGGACCTGTGCCGCTGGGGCGGCGGTCTCGTGCAACGAGTACCAGTGCGGCCCTGCGGGCACCTGTTTGAACAGCTGCGGGTCGACCGCGGATTGCTCGCCCGGCAATGTCTGCAACGGGACCGTTTGCGGAAAGAAGGTCATCGGCGCGTCGTGCACGATGGCCAACGAGTGCGCCTCGGGGGCGTGCCAGCAGAATGTCTGTTGCGACATGGTCTGCAGCGGCACCTGCATGGCCTGCAATCAAGCGGCGTCGATGGGGCGCTGTCGGCCGCTGCCGTCCGGCAGCGTCGCGCCGGCCGGGCAGTGCAACGTGGCCGCTGCCAGCACCTGCGGCAACGACGGAACTTGCGATGGCGCCGGCAAGTGCCACCTGCAGTCGAACGGTACGACGTGCATAGCCGCCGACCTGCGCGAACGCGGTCCAAACGACGGCGGGTCGCTGCAACGGCGCCGGGGTGTGCGCAGAACGGAGCGACGCAGCCCTGTGCTCCGTTCCAGTGCGGCACCAACGGTATGCTGCCTGGGCACATGCGATCCAGCCAACGACAACCTGGACTGCACGACGGGGAACACCTGCATCGGCACCAGCTGCGGCAAGAAGCCGCTCGGCGCGGCATGCGTCGCCGGCACCGAGTGCGGCTCGACCATCTGCGCGCAGGGCGTCTGCTGCGACATGGCCTGCACGGGGACTTGCAAGTCATGCACGCTCACCGGCAGCGCCGGTCGGTGCCTCAACGTTCCGGCCGGCCAGGACCCGCTCGACCAGTGCCCGACCGACCTGGTCTCGACCTGCAAGCGCGACGGCACCTGCGACGGCGCGGGGCCTGCCGCAACTATCAGACCGGGCACCCAGTGCGTGGCCGGGTCGTGCAGCGGCTCGACGCTGACCTCGGCGCGAACCTGTGACGGCGCCGGCACCTGTCTGCCCGCGACCAGCGATTCCTGCCCGGGCTTCTTCGTCTGCGACGCCACCAACACCAGTTGCAAGACCACCTGCGCGCCGGCGGCCACTCCCAGCGAGTGCGTCTCCCCGGCCAGCTGCAACGGCACCGCGTGCACGCTCAAGGGCGTCGGCGTCGCCTGCGGCACTGGCCAACGAGTGCGCCTCCGGGTTCTGCGAGCAGGGCGTCTGCTGCGGCAGCAGCTGCACCGGAACGTGCAAGTCATGCGCGCTGCCCGGCCCGACGACGCTCGGGACCTGCTCGAACGTCCCGCTCGATCAGAAGGACGTCCTCGAATCGCTGCCCGACGACGGCGGTGCTCGGCTGCGGCACCGACGGCATCTGCGACGGCGCGGGCGCTTGCCATCTCTATTCGTCCGGCACGCAGTGCGTGGCAGGATCCTGCCCGACGTTGACCGCGAATCTGACCCCGCCGCGCACCTGCGACGGCGTCGGGCACTGCGGGACCGTCCTCGGCGCGCGCTGCGACCCATTCCTTTGCGACGGCGTCGCGTCGTGCAAGACCAGCTGCACGGTCGGCACCTCGACCGCCGACTGCCTGTCGCCCGAACTCGTGCCTCGGGACCACCTGCGGCAAGAAGCCGACCGGCGTCACCTGCGCGATCGCCGCCGAGTGCAACTCCGGGTTCTGCTCGCAGGGCGTCTGCTGCGACAAGGACTGCAGCGGAACCTGCCAGTCGTGCGCGCTCACCGGCAAGGTCGGTACCTGTTCGCTGGTGCCGGCCGGCACGCCGCCGGCGGTGGCCAGCCAGTGCGCGCACGCAGGCCGCGTCGACCTGTGGCACCGACGGCACCTGCGACGGCTCGGGCGCTTGCCGGCTGTTCGCCAGCGGCACGGTCTGCGTGCGCCGGTACCTGCAACACCGGCGCGACCCAGGTGCAACCGCGGCTGTGCAACGGCACCGGGACCTGCCAGACGTCGACCAGCGCGACGTGCGCGGGCGGATTCAACTGCAACACCGGCGCGAACGTCTGCCGCACCAGTTGCACCATCCCGACCCAGGCGACCGATTGCGCGGCGCCCAACGTCTGCACCGGCAAGATCTGCGGCACGCTGCGGCTGCAGTACATGGCGCCGACACCAACACCACGCACCGTCAGCCCGCACGCGTGGTTCAACATCATCAACCTCACCGCGACGCCGGTCCCGCTGTCCGATCGTTGACGATCCGTTACTGGTTCACCGGCGACGGCGCGCCGAGCTTCGCCGCCGCGATCGACTTCGCCGCCAACAGCGCCAACGTCCAGATCCAGGGCAACATGACGGCCACCTTCGTCGCGGTCTACCCGCACTGGCGCCGACCACTACATGCAGCTCGCCTTCAATTCAGCGGGCGGGCAACGCGACCAATGTCGCCGGAACGGTGGTCCAGACCCGCTTCAACAGCACCAACCCCGACTTCGGCATCACCTTCACCCAGCCCGGCGACTACTCATTCGACGCGAGCAAGACGGCGTTCACCGACTGGACCCAGGTGACGATGTATCAGAAACGGGACGCTGATCTGGGGCATCGAGCCGCCTTAGCGAGGAAGGCGCCTCGCTAGTTCGACGACGCGGCCACTTCGTAGATGTCGAGCTGGCCGGCGTGGTCGGAGGTGAAGAACAACGTCTTGCCGTCGGGGCTGAGCCAGGGATCGCGCTCGTCGCCGGTGGGGGTGTTGAGCTCGGCGAGAGGAGCGGAGACCGAGAAGGGTTCCGACGTCGAACGGCGCCAGGCGACGAAGAGATCGCTGACGCCCATGGGCAGCGCCGAGCTATAGAACAGCGCCAGCCCGTCGTCGGTGAGGAAGCCGTCGACGGTGCTTTGCGAGGCGAAGGCGAGCTCGGGGATGATGCTGGGTGGGCCGAACAGCGCGGTCGCGCTGTCGCGGGTGGAGAAGTAGGTTCGATAGAGGTTCGGGCTGTCCCGATCGGACGAGAGCGGCATCACCAGGTCGTGCTGGCCGGGCGGGCGCGGCAGGTCGAGCGACGGCGAGTTCATCACCAGCATGTCGATCGGCGTCGACCAGCCGGCGTCGCGGGTCGGCCGCTGCAGCATCCAGATGTCGATGTCGCCCACGCCGCCGGGCCGATCCGATCCGACCCACAACGTCAGCCCGTCGCGGGAGATCGCCGAGCTGGTCTCGAAGCTGGGCGTGCTCGCCGCGGTGACCACCGAGACGCCTTCGAACGGCGCGCTCGGGGAAGCGCGATGGGCGGTCCAGACGTCGGAGCTGACGCCGTCTCGCAGCGAGGTGAAGTAGATCTCCAGCAGGTCGCCGGTCAGGGTCGGGTTCTGGCTGGAGCCCGGCCCGAGCTCCGCGAGCTTGTGCGGCACGCCGAAGTGAAAGGGGCGCGGCGCCTGCGCGCCGAGGATCACCGTCGTGCCGGCGGTGCAGGCGCCGCCGTTGACCAGCGCCGCCGCCACCAGCGCAGCGGGCGCAATCGACCGCAGGAAAGCGCACGCGACAACGATGTTCGGGGACGAAAGCATCGCCTCTTCGCGCTGCGATGTTAGCATTGCCGCGCTTGGAACCTCCATTGCGGAGCGCCGTCTGGTGCGCCGTCGTCGTCGCGCTGGCCTTGTTGGTGTCGTCGGGCGCGGCGGACGGCGCCGCGCCCGCGGCCGCGCCGCCGGTGCCAGCGCCGGCAGAGCTGCCGCCCGTGCAGCTCGAGGTTGCCGCCGACTCGACCTGCGCGACGCGCGGTGATCTGGTCGCCCGGGTGAGCGCGCGCTCGGCGCGGATTCGCTTCGTCGCCGCGCCGAGCTCGGGTCTGGCGCTGCGCGCCCTGGTGTCGCGCGAGGGCGGCAGCGTGTCGGCGAGGCTGGAGATCAGCGGTGGCGAGGGTGCTCGCCCGGCGCGCCAGCTCAAGGCGGCGACCTGCGACGACGCGCTCGATGCGCTCGCCGTCATGATCGTCGTGCTGCTCGATCCGGCGGCGGTGCTGGGCGGGCCGCCGCTGCCGGCCAGCGGGGGCGCCGCGCCGGCGTCGAACGCCGCGCCGCGCGTCGTCGCCCTGTCGTCCCCGGAGGCCGAGCCCTTGCCGCCGCGGTCGGCCCCTTGGGGGGCGGCGCTGGGAGCCTCGGCGCACGCGATCTCCGGGCCCGCCCCGCGCGTGATGCCGGGCCTCGCGATCGACGTGGTGGTGGCGCGCGCGCGCGGCGCCGGCGCCCCTCTCTGGTCACCCGCGGTACGTCTGCGCTGGGCCCACGACTGGCTTCCCGATTGGGAGGCACCTGGCGGCCGCGCCGCGTTCACGCTCGACAGCCTGGAGCTCGACCTGTGCCCGCTGGCGCTGGGGACGGCGCGCATCTCCGCGTGGGCCTGCGCGATGACGCAGGCCAGCCGCCTAGCGGCGCAGGGCTCGGAGACGTTCGCACCGGAGAGCCACGTCCGATTCCTGGTGGCGCCGGGCGTCGCGGCCCTGGTCACGTTGCGTCTTGGGCAGCGCGTTGACGTCGAGGCGAGCTTGGCCGCCGGTCCGAGCCTGGTGCGGGACTCGTTCGCGTTCCGCCCTGAGGTCTTCTACCGGGTGGCCGCCGTCTCCATTTCTGGAAGCGCGGGCCTGCGACTGACGTTTCAGTGATCGATTCGGCCGCGCCGCCGCATAGAGTAGGCAGGAAGGAAGCATGTTTCGGAGGGTCATGCTCGCGGCCGAGCGCGTCGAACCGGCGGGCGTCCACCTGCCGGGCCGCATGCGTCTCGCACAAGTCTTCAAGGACCACCACCAGACGGTGTGGCGAATGCTGCGCCGGCGCGGGCTCACGCCCGAGGTGGCCGCCGACGTGACCCAGCAGGCGTTCCTGATCGCCGCCGAGCGACTGGACGACATCGTCGTCGGCAGCGAGCGGGCGTTCTTGATGGCGACCGCCCTGCGCCTGTCGATCTCGACCGCGCGCCGCGAGCGGCGCCTCGAGCTGGCCGAGGACATGGACCTGCACCCGGCCAGCGGCCGCGACGTCGCCGACGCGCGCACCACGATCGACCTGCTCGATAGCATCCTGGCGCGCATCGACCCGACGCTGGTCGAGGTCTTCGTGCTGTTCGAGCTCGAGGAGATGTCGTCGCCCGAGATCGCGCGGCTGCTCGAGATTCCCGTGGGGACGATCGCCTCGCGTCTGCGCCGCGCGCGCGAGGCGTTCCGGACGGTCGTCGAAAGATTCGAACGGACGATGGAGAGGGAGAATCGGAGGCGATGAGAGATCCGGAGCGATTGTTCTCGAGCAACGGCATCAGCGACTTCGAACGCGAGCTGATCGGCGCGGCGAAGAACGAGCCTGTGCCCGATGCGCTGCGCGAGCAGATGGAGCGCGCGCTGGGGCTGCCCGGAGGTGTCGGCGCCGGCGCCGGTGCCGGCGCGTCGCGGATGGCGCACGCCCAGGGGGTCGTTGGGGTCAAGGCGGCGACGGTGGTCTGGGTTTCCGCGGGGGTCATCGCGCTCGGATTCGCGGGCGGCATTCTCGGGGCGCGGTTCGTCGGGCGGGGCGCCTCCGGGCCGTACGCCGCCGCGACCCCGGCGACGTCGGCGTCGGAGGTCGCGGTTTCGACCGCGGCTCCGGTGCGGCGGACCGCATCCGTCCCGTCGGCGTCGGCGTCGGCGTCGGCGAACGCCCCTGCGCCAGCCACGGCGTCAGTGTCACCCTCGGCGTCGGTATCACCGTCGGCGTCGGCTAGATCGCCGGCGTCGAAGTCGCCGTCGTCAGCGTCGCCGCCCCTCGGCGCGTCGACGACGCACCCGATGGCGGCGGAGGATGCGCCGCGGCCCGCGCCCGCGGTGGCAGCGCTGCCGCCGCCGTCGTCGGTCAGATCTGCGCCGTCGCCGGAGGTCGCGCGGTCGGCCACGCGCCCGCGCGTCCTCGCGACGCGCGAGCTCAAGCACGTGCGCGCGCCGACGGAGCCACCGGCGACCCGCCGCGATCCACCGCCGGCGACCGACGATCTGCGCGGCGAGATCGATCTCATCGACGCCGCTCGCGGCGCACTGCGCACCGGCACGGCCGCGCGCGCTCTCGAGCTGCTCAGCCGATACGCCGCTCGCTTCCCCCACGGATCGCTCGCGCCGGAGGGGACGGCGCTGCGGGTCGAAGCCTTGATGCGACTGGGGCGCAGCGCCGAGGCGCGCGTGATCGCGCGCCGGTTCGTCGCCGCCAACCCGACCAGCCCGCTGGTCGAACGAATGAACAGCCTGGCGCGCTGAGACGGGGCGCAGTCCTCTTCTCAGGGGCCGGCGACCTCCAGGGTGGCGCTGGTCGTGGCCGCGGAGCTGCCGCCGATCAGGAGGTCGAAGAACCCCGGCTCGACCACCCGTTGCTTCTTCAAGTCGAGGAACGACAGCGCGGCCGGGCCAATCTCGAAGCGCACGGTGCGCCGCTCGCCGGCGCCGAGCGAGACGCGCTGGAACCCCTTGAGCTCCATCACCGGTCGCGTGACCGAGCTCTCGCGGTCGCGGACGTAAAGCTGCACCACCTCGTCGCCGGCGCGCCGTCCGGTGTTGGTGACGTCGACGCTGACCGTCGCGTGGCCGTCGCGGGGGATGCACGCCGGCGTCACCGCCGGCGTGCCGTAGCTGAAGGTGGTGTAGCTCTCGCCGTGGCCGAACGGAAACAGCGGTCGCTTGTCACTCCAGAGGTAACCGCGTCCCGCCGACGGCTTCTGATAGTAGTAAACCGGCAGCTGCCCGACGGAGCGCGGGATCGTGATCGGAAGCTTGCCGCTCGGATTCACGTCGCCGAACAGCACGTCGGCCACCGCGGTGCCGGTCTCCTGGCCCAGGTAGAACCCCTCGAGGATCGCCGGCGCCGCCGTGACCACTTCGGGGAACGCCAGCGGACGTCCGTTGATCAGCATGACGATCGTTGGCGTGCCGGTGGCGACCACCGCGTTCACCAGCGCCGTCTGGCCGCCGAGCAGCTCGAGGCTGTCGCGGTCGCCGCGGTGGTTCTGCGCCCAGCCCTCGCGCGACGTCGCCTCGTTTTCGCCGACGACCACCACCGCGGCATCGGCGCCGCGGGCCAGGCGCGCCGCCTCGGCGATCGCAGCCGCCTCGCCGCTGCGATCGGGCGGGTCGACGCGATCGTCCCACCAGCCCTGCCAGGTGGTGCGCGCCGCCGTGATCCGGCAGCCCTCGGCGTAGCGGACGTCGACCGAGCCGCTGCCGCCGACGGCGCCGGCGCCGAGCTTGCGCCGAATGCCGTCGAGGATGCTGACGCCGCGCCCGGGGTCGACGCTGTAGCCGCCCAGGTGAACGTCGGCGGCATCAGGGCCGATGACCGCGATCGAACGGATCTTCGCGCGGTCGAGCGGCAGCAGCCCGCCGCGGTTCTGCAGCAGCACGATCGCCTCGCGCGCGGCGCGCAGCGCCAGCGCCTGGTGGGCCGCCGAGTTGGTGACGGCGGCGGCGGCCTCGGGATCGACGTAGGGATCATCGAACAGGCCGAGGCGAAACTTGGCCGCCAGCACGCGCGTCACCGCGGCGTCGATCGCCGGGGCGGCGACGCGCCCGGCGGCGACCTCCGCGGTCAGCGTCGAGAACGCGTCACCGAGCTCGAAGTCGATCCCGGCGGCCAGCGCCTGGCGCGCGGCATCGGCGCGGTCGTGGGCCACGTGGTGCAGCTTGACCAGCTCGTCGATGCCGCCGCCGTCGGAGGTGATGAAGCCGCCATAGCCCCACTCGCCGCGCAGCACGTCGCCCAGCAGCCAGTGGTTGACGTGCGACGGGACGCCGTCGATCTCGTTGTAGGACGCCATGACGCTGGCGACGCCCGCCTCGGTGACGGCGGCCTGGAACGGCACCAGGAACTGCTCGCGAAGGATTCGCTCCGAATAGTTGGCCGGTCCTGCGTTGGTCCCCCCCTCGGGCTGCCCGTGCGCGGCGAAGTGCTTCGCCGTCGCCAGGACGTGAGCGCGATCGATCGGCGCGCCGGCGCCGACGCCGGCGCCGGAGATCCCCTGCAGCCCTTCGATCGCCGCGACGCCCAGGCGCGAGACCAGGTAGGGATCCTCGCCGTAGGTCTCCTCGGTGCGCCCCCAGCGCGGATCGCGCGCCAGATCCAGCACCGGCGACAGCGCCCAGTTCGAGCCGCGCGCGCGCATCTCGCGCGCGGCCGCGCCGAAGATCTCGC
Organism: uncultured Pseudomonadota bacterium; assembly: GCA_963778795.1. GTDB lineage: Bacteria > Myxococcota_A > Polyangia > Fen-1088 > Fen-1088 > DASRQZ01. The sequence continues at coordinate 271,915 of CAVZVU010000004.1, forward strand.
GCAGCAGCGCCGGATCCCAGGTGGCGGCGAGCGCGATCGCCTGCGGGAAGCTGGTGCTGCCCTGGTTCATCAGGCCGTGCAGCGCCTCGTCGATGAACAGGGCCGGGATGCCGAGCCGGGTCTTCTCGACCAGCAGGCGCTGCACCTGATTGGTGAAGATCGCGGTCTCGCGCGGACCGCGCTTGAGCCCGGCGCGGCCGAAGGCGCTGAACCCCAGCGGGTGCCGGCGCAGCAGCTCGGCCGCGCTGATGGTCGCGCGATCGGCGTCGCGCGGCGGGTAGAGCTGCGCGACCTTTTCGTCGAGGCTCATGCGCGCCAGGAGGTCGGCGACCCGACGCTCGACCGGCAGGGTGGGATCCCGGTAGGGCAGGGGCGGTCGCCCGCCAGCGGCGCCGGCGCTCAGCAGGGCGGCCGTGGCCGAGGCCAGGCTGACCGCGAGCGCCGACGCGCGCGACGCCCGGCCGCGCCGCGCGGGCGATCTCTCCCGGTGGGCGGGGAACGTCATGGGCCGGAAAGGTAGTCCGGAAGCGCCGGTGCGTCACGCCCGCAGGCGAGACCGTAACCGGCTGCGGCCGGCCGGCGTATGGCCAGCGGGAGGCTGCATGTCGCTGCGTCGTTGTTCCGTCGGTTGTGTCGTCGCGGGGGTCGATCTAGAAAGGGGCCAGGATCCCACGACGCCGCATGGACGACGAAGCCCGCGAAGCCAGCGAAGTCATGAGCCGGTATTGCGCGGGTGACCGGGCCGCGTTCCATCGGTTGTACGCGCTGGTGGCGCCGCGGATCCTCGCCTATCTGCGCGGGCTCATCGGCGAGAAGGCGACTGCCGAGGATCTGCTGCAGCAGACCTTTCTCAAGGTGCACGAGGCGCGGTCAACCTACGTGCTGGGGGCCAACCCGATCCCCTGGATTTACACCATCGCCCACCGGACCTTCCTCGACGAGATCCGCCGCCGCAAGCGGAGTCGTGTGCGCCTGAGCAACGACGGAGCGCTGGCGGCCGAGCCGGCGGCCGACCTGACCGGCGTTGCCGCCGGGACCGCGCCCGAGCCCGACCGCGAGGCGGCCAGCGAGGCGATGGCGGCGCTGGAGCACCTGCCGGAAAACCAGCGCGAGGCGCTGATCCTCACCAAGGTGCACGGCCGTTCGCACGCCGAGGCGGCGATGATCACCGGCACGACGCCGGGCGCGATCAAGCTGCGCGCGCACCGCGCCTACGTCTCGCTGCGCCAGATGCTGGCGCGCGACCGGGAGAAGAAGCTCGCATGACGACCGGCAAGGATCGCGACCCGGCCGATCTTGCGGGGGATCTTGCGGGGGATCTTGCGGGCGACCTCCCGCGAGACATCGGCGGCAAGCTCGACGCGCCGGCGCCTGCGCCTGCGCCGGCGCTGCTGGCAGCGCTGGGGAACATGAAGCCGGTGCGCACGCGCGGCCGCTTCGGCGCCTTCGCGGCGGTGGCGGTCGCCGGCGCGGTCGCGCCGCTCGCATTGCTGGTGTTGCGTCCCTGGCGCGTCGATCTCGACGCGCTGCCGACGGCCTGGGTGCTCGGCGCCGCCGCCGTCTGGTTCGCGGCGTTCGCGGTGTCGCTGTCGGCGGCGTTGGTTCCGGCGCGCGGCGACGTTCTGCCGTCGGCCGGGCGCGCGTCGCGGGTGGGGATGGGGGCCCTGGCGACGCTGGCGGCCTTTGCGCTGGTGGCGTCGGTTCAGGCGCCGGGCGTCAGCCCGCGCGTGCCGCCGGGTGTCTGGCCGATGACCGTCTCGTGCCTGCGCTGCATCGCGATCCTGCTGCCGATCGCGGCCCTGCTGCTGCTCGCGGGGGTGATCGCCCTGCGCCGCGTGCTGCCGACGGGCGCGCGCCGGATCGGCGTCGCGCTCGGCGCCGCCGGGGGCGCGTTGGGGGGGCTGGCCCTGCATCTGCACTGCCCGATGGCCGAGACGGCGCACGTCGTGCTGGGGCACGTCGGCGGCGTGGTGCTGGCCGCGCTGGCGGGCGGCCTGCTCCTGCCGGCGCTGCTCGAGCGCCCGTCGCGCTGACCTAGCCACAATGCCGTTCAGCTAGAACGCCAAGACGCCAGGACGCCACGCTCCGGACTTGAAAAATCCGGACGTGGCGTCTCTGGCGTCGTGGCGTTTACCCTTACGAACAGCATTGGACCTAGCCGTCGCGCGCGACCAGCACCTCGTCGGCGGCCCAGGTCGAGAGCCAGGCGAACGCCTGCGTCGTCGCCTCTTCCTCGGAGCGATCCTGCGACAGCGCCTCGCAGATCGCGCCGAAGGTCGTACCGCCGGCGAGCCGCGCCAGCGCCGCCGTCTCCGCCGCGTCGGTGGCGCGATGAAAGACGCTCGTGCCCTGGCGCCACACCAGCAGCGATTCACCGGCGCGGCTGATCATCGCGGTCGCGGCGGCGATCGCGTCCCGATCGATCTCTGCGCTGGCCGCGGCCGATCCGATCGCGTCCCAGAGCGCCGCGACCGGATGGGTCAGCTGCAGCCGGCGGTGCGCGTCGATGAGCCGCAGCGGGATCTCGCCGAAGCGTTCGGCGGGCCACGCGCGCACCATCTCGATGCTCAGCGTCGCCTCGTCGGCGGCGTCGAAGACGTCGACGCGCGCCCATTCCAGCCGCGCCAGATCGGCGCCGGCGTCGGCGAGCGCGCCGGGGTCCCCCTCACGCCCCGGCCGGCGCGCCAGCCAGTCGGGCAGGCGCTGGCCGAGGTAGCGCAGCGACGGGTGTCGCGACGGATCGTCGGCGACGTAGGCGGCGCAGAGATCGGCGAAGGCCTCGGCGCCGATCCAGCGGGCGAGCCGCGGAAACTGCGAGTCGAGCGCCTCGGCGACGCGCGCGCGGTACATGTGCTGGTAGACGTGAACCCGCTCGCCGGCGCTCGCGCGGGGATCGCCCTCTACCAGCCGCGCCGCCTCGGGCCACTCCTGCGCGCCGGACCGCCCGGTGATGTGGGCCATCAGCCCGTCGTAGATCGCCTGCAGCGACAGCCGCGGCGTCGTCGCACCGTTGTTGTCAGGCGGCATCGCGCCCGTCTCCGTCTCCCTCTGCTCTGCTCTTGCTCTTGCTCTTGCTCTTGCCGCCACCGCGCCAGGCCGGTCGCCGCCACCGCCGCCGCGCGCGCCCGCTCGGCCTCGAGCACGTCGAACGTCGGGACGTTCGCGTCCCATTCGATCATCGTCGCGCGTGCGCCCAGCGCGGCGATCGTGTCGGCGTACAGCGCCCAGACCTCGTCGCGCACCTCGGTGTCGTGCGTGTCGATGAGCAGCTCGCCTTCGACGCTGTGGCCGGCCAGGTGGATCTGCCCGATCCGTTCGGGCGGCAGCGCGCGCAGATAGGCGCGCGGATCGAAGCCGTGGTTGTGCGCGCTCACGAAGACGTTGTTGACGTCGAGCAAGATTCCGCAATCGGCCCGCCGCGCCAGCTCGGCCAGGAACTCCCACTCGGTCATCTCGTTGCCGGCGAGCTGCATGTAGGTCGACGGGTTCTCGAGCAGGATGCGCCGCCCCAGCCGCTCTTGCACCGCCTGCACCCGGCGCGCGATGTGCGCCAGCGATTCCTCGGTGTAGGCGACCGGCAGCAGATCGTGCGCGTAAACGCCGTGCGCCGATCCCCAGCACAGGTGATCGGAGATCCAGGCCGGCTCGATGGCGCGCGCCAGCTGCGCCAGCTCGTCGAGGTAGCCCGCGTGCAGGGGATCGAGCGATCCGATCGACAGCGACACGCCGTGCAGCACGACCGGGTAGTCGCGGCGCACCGCTTCGAGCACGCGCCGCGGATTGCCGCCCGGCACCATGACGTTCTCGGTGATGACCTCGAACCAGTCGACCGGGGGCCGATGTTCGATCACGTGCTGGAAGTGCTCGCGCCGCAGCCCCAGCCCGAAGCCGAGCGCGGGAAAGAGCGAAGGGGGAGAGGGAGGCGAGCTGTGGGCGATCGGCATCACGACCTCGGTGTCGCACGGCGGGGCGCGGCGCCGACCACGGCGCCGACCACTCCCGGCGGGAGCGTCGGCGCCGCTGGCGCGCGCCGCTGACCTGCCGTGCTCTGACCTACTTCTTCTCCGGAGCGACCTTGCCGCCCTTGGCCTTGCACTCTTCCTTGCTGGTCCGGATGAATCCCTGCCCCTTGCAGGCGTTCTTGCCGGCGCAGGAGTGGGCGGCGCTGTGACACGAACCCTGCCCCTTGCAGGCGTTGATCCCCGAGCAATTCACCTCTTCGCCAGCCTTGGCCGATCGGATCCCCGTCGCACCTGCCGCGAACAGCCCGGCGACTGCTGCCGCAATCATGGTTCCCTTGATCGTCATGTCTCTCTCCTTGGTTGGTTTCGCGAACGGACCCGGACATCGCCGAGCCAGTGACCATGCGGGGATGCTACGCTCGGGCCGCGGCCCGGTTACGCTGGACTCCCAGATTTTTTGACGTTCGTTTCGCGCGGCGGACTCTAACTTAAAAACAGGAGATCTTACGCATGGATACCCGCAGCGATCGCACGTCGCTCGCACGCTGGTCGGTGGCCGTTTTCATCTTTGCGCTGGTCTGGGTCGGTTGCGGCAGCAGCAGCCCCATCAGCGGCGCCGGTGCGCCCATGTGCGGCGGCGCCGGGCAGGCCTGCTGTGCCGCCAACGCGTGCAACGGCGGCGGCTGCTGCGTGGGCGGCGTCTGCCGCGCCGCCGGCACCGCCTGCATGGGTGGCGTGGGCGCGGTCGGGACGTGCACCAACGGGGCCTGTCAAAATGCCGCCGGGATGGCGTGTGGCGCGCTGGCGCAGCCGTGCTGCGGTGGAAACGCCGGCGGCGCGACGACCTGTACGGCGTCGGGCGTCTCTTGTGTCGCGGGCAGCTGCGCCGCCTGCGGGTCGAGCGGGCAATCCTGTTGTGGCGGGGGCGGCGCCAACAGCTGTACCTCTGGCTTCTCGTGCCAGGCCGGTCCCGACGGCGGCAACGCGACCACGTGCGAAGCGTGCGGCGCGCTCGCCCAGGCCTGCTGCGCGCGCAATAGCTGCAACGCCGGCCTGGGTTGCGCCAATCCTCCTGGAAATAATGCTGTGCGCACCTGCCAGAACTGCGGCGCCGTCGGTGGAACCTGTTGCGTCGGCGCCGTCTGCCAGCCCGGCGGCGCGTGCATGGGCGCGGTGAACGGCGTCGGGGGAACCTGCGAGGCCTGCGGCGGCGCCGGACAGATGTGCTGCGGCGGCGCCAACGGGACCTGCGACGCCGGTTTCGTCTGCGCCAACGGCGCCGACGGCGGGGCGTCGACCTGCGTCGCCTGCGGCGGTTCGGCGCAACGCTGCTGCGCCGGCGCCACCTGCGGCAGCGGCCTGGTCTGCAGCGCGGGCGGCAACGGCATGCCCCGCAGCTGCGCGGCCTGCGGCGGATCGGGTCAGGCCTGCTGCGGCACCGGTGCGATCGCCACACGGACCTGCAACCCGGGACTGACCTGCAACGTCGGCACCGCGATCTGCCAGTAACCCCCGTCGCGGGAAGTCGGGTAAGGGGGCCGGCGTGCACGTGCACGTCCGGATCCCTACGCCATCCCCGCCGCGCACCGCGCCCGCAGGAACTCCTGCACGTTCCCCGCCACCTCCATCCATGTCGCGTGCCCCCGGTAGCGCGCCAGCGCCGCGCGCGCCATCCCGCGCAGGCGCGCGCGATCGGCGGCGAGCGCGGTCAGTCGTTCGGCCCACGCCGCGGTATCGGTGGGGGTGATCAGAAAGCCCTCGACGCCGTCCGTGATCATCTCGCCCAGGCCGCCCGACGAGGTCGCGAGCACCGGCAGGCCGTAGCCGAGCGCTTCGAGGCAGGCGAGGGAGTAGGCCTCTCGATCCGAGGGGAGGGCGAAGACCTGGCTGCGGCGGAAGATGTCTTGAAGCTCCGGGCCGCGCAGCTCGCCGTGAAGACGCACGCGCGCGCCCAGGCCGAGCGCGGTGATCCGGCGCTGCAGCCTGCTGGCGTAGCGCCCCGGGGGCAGCGCGCCGACGGCGTCGAGCGTGAAGTCGAGCCCGCCGCGCGCCGACGCCTGCGCCAGCGCGGCAACCAGGCGCGCGAGCCCCTTGTGCGGCTGGACGGCGGCGGCGTGCAGGATGCGCAGCGGACCCGCTTGCGCGGCGCGCGCGTCGGCGAACGCTTCGTCGACGTCGGGCGCGACGTGATCGCGACCGGGGCGGGCGATCAGCGCGGGCACGGGGCGGCCGACCAGCGCGTCGACGTCGGCGCGGGTGCGCGCGCAGACCGCGATCGCGCCGTCGACGGCGCCGAGGTAGCGGCGCTCGACCGCGGCTTTGAGCGGGCGCCACCGCTCGCTCGGCTGGTCGCTGCGCAGGTTGTGAACCAGCGCGATCCGGATCGGCGCGCCACCCGCGCGCGCGGCGAAGCGAGTCGCGAAGCGAGTCATGAAGATCGACGGGTGGACCAGCTCGTCCTCGATCACGACGTCGTAGCCCGCGCCATCGGCCTCGAGCGCGGCCGATGCGGGCCGCGCGCGCCGGCCGACGACGCTGCCCACGAAGCTGTCCACGATGGCGCGCGCGTAGCCGTGCCAGGGGAGGGTGATGACGTCGACCTGCTCGCCGCGCGCGGCGAGCGCGTTCACCAGCGCGCGGTCATAGATGAATCCCCCCGAGACCTGCTCGAGGCTGCCGTAGATCACCAGGGCGATGCGCATCGGGGTCTCGTCGGACGCGCCGGCGGCGGGCCTGCCGCCGCGTCGCGCGGGCGCCGGCTCAGCCCCCCGCGATCGGGCGCCGGCAGGTGGCGAAGGCCTGCTCGCTCTCCCACAGCTTCACGGTTATCGCGGTCACGTGCCCGGCCGGCAGGTCGGTGACGATCCGCTCGGCGATGATGCGCGCGAAGCGCTCCAGCGCCGGGTTCTCGCCGCCGAACTCGGGCAGCTCGTTGAGCATGCGGTCGCGATAGCGCTCGACGATGCCGTCGAGGCGCGGCTCGACTTCGGCGATGTCCAGCAGGTAGCCGTGCCGGTCGAGGCGATCGCCCTCGAAGACCGCCTCGAATCGATAGTGGTGCGAGTGGGGCTGATTTTCGCGGCCCCAGTCGCCGCCGATAAGAAAGTGCTGCGCGACGAAGTCACGCAGGATCCCGACGGTGAAGATGGTCTCCGACTCCGACATGCTGCCGCCTTTCTACGTCACCGGCCCGCTGGTCAGCAAGATCTGCAGCGCCGCCCGGCCGTCCCCGCCGTCGCCGTCCCCGCCGTCGCCTTTTTGCGCACCTGCGTCGGCCAGCGCGTAGGCGCGCTGCGCCTGCGCCAGCGGAAACCGGTGGCTGACGAGCGGCGTGCTGTCGATCGCCGCCAGCGCGCGCCAGGTCGCGTCGCGACGACGCGCCCGATCCCAGCGCGCCGACAGCGCGGCGCCGATGTGGCTGACCTGGCTGCTGACGATCTGCAGGCGCCGCCGGTGGAAGCGCCCGCCGAGATCGACCGGCGCCCGCTTGGCGCCGTACCAGGATCCGACGACGATGCGCGCTTCGTGGCCCGCGACCGCGATCGCCAGGTCGAGGGTGCTCGGATCGCCCGACAGCTCGTAGACCAGATCGGCGCCGCGCGTCCCGGCCAGCGCCGACCATTCGCCGGCACCGGCGATGATCGCGCGCGCGCCGAAGCGGCGCGCCGTCTCGGCGCGCGCCGGCGCGCGCTCGGCCGCCGCCAGCAGCGACAAGGGAAAGCGCGCGAGCAGGGCCGTCACCAGCAGGCCGACCACCCCCTGGCCGATCACCAGCACGGCGTCGTCGATCGCCGGCGCGCCGTCGAGGATCAAATTGAGCGCCGTCTCCATGTGCGGATACAGCGCCGCCCGCTCCGACGGGAGCGCGTCGGGGATCACCGCCAGATCGGCGACCGGCGCCGCGAACGCGCTCGCGTGCGGCTGGAAGGCGAACACCCGGCGGCCCATCCATGTCGCCGCGACGCCGTCGCCGACGGCGACGACCGTCCCCACCGAAGCGTACCCGTAACGAAAGGGATAGCGAAAGGTCGCGCCGCCCCCCAGCGCGCCCAGCGTTTCATCCACCGGCAGCTCCGGCGGCAGCTCGCCTCGAAAGGCCAGCAGCTCGGTCCCGGCGCTCAGCGCCGACAGCTCGGTCGCGACCAGCGCCTCGCCGGGCGCGGGGGGCGCGAGCGGCTCCTCGAGAATCTCGATGCGGCGCGGGGCTGAGAAGATGAGGGCGCGACGGCGGTCGATCACTCCGCCGGCCAACAGATCTCTCCCGACATCACCAGGTCGTCGCCGAGGCGGGCGCTGACCCAGCGGCTGAGCGCGGGCCGTGCGGGCAGGGGCGCAGGCGCAGGCGAAGAAGAAGACGGGACGGAAGACGCCGCGGGATTGCTGAGCTGGCCAACCGCCGCGAGCCCACCCATGAACATCGGGGCGATGGTGAGGGCGACGTAGTCGACCAGGCGCGCCTCGAGGAAGCTGGTGATGATGCGCGCGCCCCCCTCGACCATCAGGTGCTCGATGCCGGCGGCGTGCAACTGCCGCAACAGCGCCGGCAGATCGACCCAGCCGTTGGCCTGCGGTTCGGACACGAACAGGCGGGCGCCGCGCGCCTCGATCGGCGAGCAGCGATCGCCGTCGGACGGCGCGCCGACGCGGCTGGTGGTGCCGATCCAGGGGCGCCGGCCCGCTTGCGCCAGCAGCTTGGCGCCGATCGGTGTGCTGAGGTGGCTGTCCACGATCACCGGTTGCGGGTCGCGCCCGTCGACCAGGCGGACGCGCAGCTCGGGGTCGTCGGTCAGCACCGTGCCGACGCCGATGAGGATACCGTCGTGCCCGGCCCGCAAGGCGTGGGTGAACCGCAGCGACTCGGGGCCGCTGAGCGCCGAGCGCAGCCCGCGGGCGATGGTGATGCTGCCGTCGATGCTCTGGGCGTAGGCCAGGGTCACGAACGGGCGCCCACGCGGGCGCTTGCGGGCCCGCACCTGGCGCAGATCGTTAAGCAACGCGTCCATGGCATCGGACGACGCGACCTCATCGGTGAGGAACGACGGTTGGTGTTGCGTGCGGTGGATCATTCCGCCGGTGGAGTCTACGGCATGTAGGGCTTTCGCTCACGGAGTTATCGTTTGCCGCGAAGGGCTCCGACGGCGGAGCCGTCTACGCCCGCGCGTCATACCTCGGAACCCTCGAAGGGTTCCGAACCTCCCGCGAAGGGCTGCGACGGCGGAGCCGTCTACGCCCGCGCGGTTCAAGCCGCAGGGCGGCGCGCCGGTTGTCCCCGCTCAAGACCTCCGGGTCACCTGCCGATGTACTGGAGGGGCGTCCGATGACGGGTCAAGACCGCCGAGTATTCGTTCGCGCGCGGGTGGTCGCCACCGCGACGGCCTGGGTGCGCGGTCTGTGCAAGGGCTCGTACATCGTCGAGAACTTGTCGCTGGGCGGCGTTCAGCTGTCGGGTGGACCGGCGATGCGCCTCGGCGAAGAGATCAAGCTGGTGCTCGAGCTGCCACGCGGGCCGATCGAAGTGCGCGGTCCGGTGCTGCGCAGCCAGGCGCGCGCGCGTGACGCGGCGATCGCCGTGCGCTTCAACATGTTGTCGCGGCGCGCGCGCGAGGTGCTGGGCGCCGCGATCGGCGAGGCGCTAGAAGAGGCGGCGCGCGACGCTTCGTCGCGCCCCGAGCCGACGGTGCTGGTGGTCGACGCCTCGCTGCTGGTGCGCGAGAGCATCACGCGCGACATCCGCCGCGCCGGCTGGGAGGTAGCCTCCTTCTCGACCTCGCTCGACGCGCTCGACTTCCTTGATCGCCCCGCTGCCTGCATCCGCGTGGCGCTGATCGATCTCGTCGGCATCAACGAAGGGAAGGATCTGTTCAACTTCCTGGCCGAGGAGAAGCCGGCGATCCGCCGCATCCTGCTGTCCGAGGAAGGGCGACTGGGGGCGGAGGCGCTCGAGAGCGTCGCCGAGCGCGCCGACGGTGTGCTGGCCAAGCCCTGGGACCTCGAAAGTCTGGCGCGCACGCTGCTGCCCCAGAACACGCCCGTGCCGATCGCCGTCTCCGGCAGCGGTTCCTGAGCGGCGAGCCCGGAGCGCCGAGCGCGAGCGCGCGGGCGTTCGGCCCGCCCGATCGCTATGCTCGCGGGCGTGAAGCCCAAGGCACTGCGACGCTGCCCCTGGGCCGGGGACGACCCGGCGATGATCGCGTACCACGACGACGAGTGGGGCGTGCCGGTTCATGACGACCGGACGTTCTTCGAATTCCTGATTCTCGAGGGGGCGCAGGCGGGGCTGAGCTGGTCGACGATCTTGCGCAAGCGCGCCGGCTACCGCGCCGCCTTCGCCGGCTTCAACGCGGCCCGGGTCGCGAAATTCGGGCCGTCCGATGTCGAGCGCTTGATGGGCGACGCGGGAATCGTGCGTAACCGGCTGAAGATCGCGTCGACGATCACCAATGCGCAGCAGGTGCTCGAGGTGGCGCGCGAGCATGGATCGTTCGACCGCTACATCTGGGCCTTCGTCTCGCCGCTCGAGGTCGCCGGCGCCCGCGGCGGAGGCAGGCGCCGCCGCCCGCGCTCCATCAAGGACGTTCCAGCCACCAGTCCGGAATCGGACGCGTTGTCAGCCGACCTCAAGCGTCGAGGATTCCGCTTTGTGGGCAGCACGATCATGTATGCGTTCATGCAGGCGACCGGGCTGGTGGACGACCACCTGGTCGATTGCTTCCGGGCTCGATCGGCCCGCCGAAGCGTGCGATAGTCGGCGCTCCCGTTCCGGGATAGCGGCGCCCGATGGCGCAGCGCGGAGCCCGGCACGGTGGTCCGCGCGGTCCCTTTCAGCATGAGGTCACCCATGTCCAATTTGCTCCGCACGCTTCCGTTCATCGGCGTCGCCGTCTTGGCGATCTCTTGCGGCAACACCCAACCGCCCGCGTCGGACGACGGCGGCGGCATGGCAGCAGGCGTGGGAGGCGCTGGAAATGGAAGCGGCGGCAACGGCGCCGGCGCCGGCGGGGCGAGCGCGGCCGGGGGCACGAGCGGCGGCACCGGCGGCGTCACCAGCGGCGTGGGCGGCGGCGGCGGCCGCGCCGGCACTGGCGGCGTCACCGGCACCGGCGGCACGATGACGGGCGGAGTCGGCGGCACCCCCGGCGTCGGCGGCGGGGGCGGAGCGGCCCCGTCGGTGTCAGTGCTTCAGTTTCACAACAACGCCTCGCGCGACGGCGTCTACGTCGACGCGCGCATCACGGCCGCGGCGGCGGCGACGATGCACGCCGACACGACGTTCGCCAACACGGCGATCCTCGGCCCGGTCTACGCGCAGCCGCTGTATCTCGCGGGCGCCAACGGCGCGGCGGGCGACGCCGTGCTGGTGGCGACGGCGCAGAATCGTGTCTACTCGCTGAGCGCCAGCACCGGCGCCGCCAACTGGAACGTGCAGCTGGGCACGGCGGTGGCCAGCGGCGCGCCGGGGCTGTGCGGAATTCCGCTCAACCCCCTCGGCATCACCGGGACGCCGGTGATCGACGCGGCGTCGCGGACGATGTTTCTCAGCGCGATGACCAGCACCACCGGGAACGTCCCGCGCCACATGCTGCACGCGCTGGCGCTCGACACCAACGGCACCGAGCGCGCCGGCTGGCCGATCGACGTCACCGCGACCGCGACCTCGGGCGGCACCGCGTTCAACGCGCCGATTCAGAATCAGCGCGCGGCGCTGGCGCTGCTGGGCGGAAAGGTGTTCGTCCCCTTCGGCGGTCACATCGGCGACTGCATGGGCTATCACGGGTGGATCGTCGGCGTCACCACCACCGGGACGCCGCAGGTCAGCGCGTGGGCCACGACGGCGATCGCGGGCGGCATCTGGGGCTCCAGCGGCATCGCATCCGACGGAACGTCGCTCTACGTCACCACCGGCAACACCAAAGCCAGCGCGGCCAGCGGCGCCAGCGGATCCAGCCCCGGGGTTGGAAACTGGGGCGGCGGCGAGGCGGTCATCAAGTTCCCGACGACGCTGCTGCAGCCTCCGCCCACCCAGACCACCGACTACTTCTTTCCGTCGAACTGGACCAGTCTCGACATGACCGACGCCGACCTCGGCGGTGTCGGTCCGGTGCTGTTCCGCGTTCCGGGCGCGACCCCGAGCGATCTGGTGATGGCGCTGGGGAAGGACGGCAAGGCCTACCTGCTGAACCGCGCGAACCTTGGTGGAATGAACGTGACGCCGCTGGCCGGCACGACCGTCGCGACCGGCGCGATCATCAGCTCCGCGGTGGCGTACACCAGCACCACCGGGACTTACGTCGTCTTCCGGGGCAACGGCGTCGGTTGTCCGAACAACACCACCGGCGGCCTGACGGCGATCAAGGTCTCGGCGGCGTCGCCGCCCGCGCTGTCGATCGCCTGGTGCGCGGGAACGGGGGCAACCAGCTCGCCGGCGGTCAGCATGTCGAACGCGCAGGGGGCGAACACGATCATCTGGTACGTCGGCAACGACGCCCGCCTCCACGGCCTGAACGGCGACACCGGGGCCAGCGTTCGCGCCGACACCACCGCGCTCGGTACCGTGAAAGCCCACCAGACGCCGATCGTCGCCAACGGCCGGATCTTCGTCGCCTCGGACACGCGGGTCTTCGCCTTCACCCCCTGATCCGCGTTCATACCTGTCGGCGTCTGCGTCGGCAAAGTCAGAAGCGGCTGCGCACCTCCAGACCGACCCGTCCGTCGGTCGCGCGCCTGCGCGAGCTCGTTGTCAAAGGTTGGCGACATTTTGTTCGCGGGTTGGTTGAAGGCCGGGGAATGCGCGGCGCTTTTTTTTGAGCCGTTTTTCGCGGCTCATTACACGGGCTTTCGGGCCGTTGTTGTTCTTGCGACGCGATGGCCGCCGCGTTATGAAGGCTTCGATTTGGCGGTTGGTGAGGCTTTGCTCGGCAGGGGGAGCTGTCAGTCATGAGGCTCTCACGTACGTCCCCAAAATTCGGAGAATCACATGAAGACACGATCTCTCGGCCTTTTCCTGATGGTGATTGGAGCGTGCACCTACGCTGCTGGCTGCGGCAGCAGCACTAAGGTCAGCGGCACGGGCGGCGCTGGCGGACACGTCGACGGCGGCATGGGCACCGGCGGCATGGGAACCGGCGGACACGCCGACGCGGGCGCCGGCGGCGCCGACGCGCATGTCGACGCTCCGACCGACACGGGGACCGACGTTCATCCGGACGTCCCGACGGATACGCCGACCGATACGGGGCCAACCGACACGGGGACCGACGTTCATCCGGACGTCCCGACCGACACCGGGCCGGCCGACACCGGGCCAGCCGACACCGGGCCGGCCGACACCGGGCCGCACGACACGGCGCCGGACACCGGGCCAGCCGACACCGGGCCGGCCGACACCGGGCCGGCGGATACGGGGCCGGCAGACATGGGGCCGGCAGACACCGGGCCGGCCGACACCGGGCCCGGTTAACGCGGGCGCTGGATCAACGCCGGGGCGCTGTAAAACGAGCCCGGCGCTGACACCGCGAAAGAGGCCGGCGAGGCAACTCGCTGGCCTCTTTTTTTTGCGCGCGTTGTTGTCTCTCTCGCGCGCGTGCGCGCCGCAACCCCCGCCGCGGGCGGCGGATGGGGCCCGGTTGGATCAGGGCGACTTGATGGGCAGCGACTGCGAGAAGTCGATATCGTTCGCGTGCCAGAGCATGGTGCGCGGGTCGTTCGGGGCGATCGCCGGCTTGCCGTCGCAATGAAAGCGGATCAGATGGTGCCCCGGCGCCACCTTGATCACGCGCGCGAAAGGAAGCCCCGCGGCCGGCAGATCGGTGGCCGGCAGGTTGACGAGATCTCCGTCGATCGTGATGCGCGCCGGCGTGTGGGCCGGGACCATCGTCATCCGGAGCGATACCTCGCGCTCGCCTCCGGCGACGTTTTCAACTTCGACCTCGCCGGTCCACGAGCACCAATGGAAGGGGCCGGCCGGACCCTCCTCCACGGGGTAGCAGCCCTTGCTCCAGGTGAAGAGCACCGGCTTGAGCGCACGGTCCCGCTTGAGCGCGCGCACCTCCGCCGAGTCGTCGGCGTGGGCGCTCCTGTCGTAGGCCCTGAGATAGAAGAACGCCAGCGATCCGTCGGGACTGGCCAGCGGCTCACCCAGGATCGACCGCAGCGCCGTCTCGGTGCGGGTGTCATTCGGCGCATAGCCCAGGCGATCGAGGAGGATTCCCGCGGCGCCGGCGTCAGCGAGGAGGTTCACCATCTGAGCTGGTTCGCGCGCTACTACGGTCTGCGCCCAGGCGTCGCCCGGACGTCCGACGATCGTGGGATAGCTCCAGCGCGCCGAGTGCGAGTGCATATAGGCGATCAGCGGGGCGTACGTATCCATGTGATAGACGGCGGCCCCCTCGGGGAAGCTCTGGTACGGCAGCTGGAAGATCGATGCGTCCGCCGGGACGCTGGCCTCCAATTGACGAAAGTAGGTCTCGTTGCTGTCGTAAGCGGCCTTGACCGCCGCGTAGTCTGCCACGCGCACCGGCTGGACCTGGTCGAGCAGGCCAAGGGCCAGGATCGCCGGCAACAGGAAGGGGGCGACCTCGCGGTAGCGACGCTCGAGCCGATCGAGCAGCACCACGACGGCGAACAGCGAGAGAAAGCCGACGATGACGTTGATGCGCGAGTAGGTCCGGATGCTCGGGGTGATGAACAGCGCGACCAGCGAGCCAAAGCCTCCGATCGTCGCCAGCAAGAAGGCCAGCAGCGCCAGCACCGCCAGCGGCCGTAGCAGCGCCGGGTCGGCGCCGCCGGCGGCGCCGGTGGCGCTGTAGATCGTCGGGACGGAAGGCGCGGCCGGGGCGGGGGCGCCGGCGTTGGTGGCGCGCCGGCGTCGCGCACCGGCCAGCAGCACCCCCAGCAGCACCAGGAACCCGACGCTGCCGACCGCGCCCAGTGAGGTTGTCCGGGTCTCGTTCACCAGCGGCGCGCGCGCGTGGTACCGATCCTTGAGCGCGCGCCATGCCGCGATCCGGTGTCCGTCGATCGGTAGCAACAGCTCGGTGAGCTTCAGGCCGAGGGTCTCGGCTTCGCCCGGGTCGCGCGTGCCGACCTGCGTGTTGGGGCCGACGCGCGCCTGGTAGAGGAGGGTGGGCGACACGCAGGCCACCAGCGTCGCGCCGATGGTTCCCGCCAGCACCACGCCGGCGAGCAGGTTGTGGAACGACCGGCGCTCGATCGACGCGCACAGCCCGCCCGCGACCAGCAACAGCGCCGTGAAGAAGGCGTAGTAAACCCCGGTCGTCCCCATCAGCACGCAGATCAGCAGCGCCGCCACCGATCGGTCGCTCGCAAGGTCGAGCCTCGGTCTTCCGGACGTCCCTTCGGTCTTTCGCTCCTGTGTCGTCGACAGATCCCGCAGCAGCGGCGGCCGTTCGCTGCAGACCCACAGCATCACCAGCACGCCGAGCGGCACCTGGTAGAAGACGTCGAGCTGGAGGTGCGCCTCGCCTTTGAGCAGGCGGCTGGGCAGGAACGCATAGAGCACGCTGCCGACGATGGTGGGGCGCCAGCCGGCGCCGAAATGGCGGAAAACCACCGCGGCCGAGATCGCGATCAGCGGGAATCCGAGCAGAAAGTAGAGGTTCATCAGCGACCCCCACTCGTCGGTGAACAGCGACAAGAGCCGGATGATCAGGAAGTGGGTCGTGTCGGCCATCGGGAAGTCGTGCATCTGCAGGCCCATCGGCCAGCCGAGCCGGGGATTGTCGAGGTACCAGCCGCTCTCGGCGATCGACTTGATGATCATCCCAACGACGAGCCCGTCGCCGCCGTAGGTGAAGGGCACGTGAAGCGTCGCCTGCCAGAGTTGCAGCAGCACGACCGCGGCCACCGAGGCGATCGCGCCCACGCCCAGATACGGGGCGACCGCGCGCGCGATGCCGGCCGCGGAGGCGGCTTTGAACCTGACCCGACTCATCGGCACGACACTACCATCGCCGCGGGCGAGAGCAGCGCCCCGCGTCGTAGACCCCACCGCGGCCAGGCGGCGCCGCCCGGTGTCAATCCGCGTCGACGCGCCGTGCCCGGCGTGCCCCGCCCGGCCCGCCGATCGGCTGAGACGATCGGCGCTCTATCGATAAACCGATCTTGTGTCCTGTCCCCCCAAATGCTTGGATAGCCAGCCCCCTCCCCACATGCGACTCGCGGTAGAAATCACGACGTGCACGGCCCAGCGCGCCGGCATTGGGTATTACACCGAACACCTGGTCGACGGCCTGCTCGCCACCTGCGCACCGGGTGACGAGGTGGTGCTCATCGGCAATCGCAAGCTCGGCGCCGACGTCACCGAGAAATGGGCCGGCCGCCTGCATATCGGCGGCGCGCCCGTCCGCTACATCTGGATGCAGACCGACGCTCCGCGCATGCTCCGCGACGTCGGGGCCGACTTCGCGGTCTTCCCCAACTACCTGGCGCCGCTCGGTTCGCCCTGTCCCTATCTCAACATCGTCCACGACCTGGCGCTGATCCGCACGCCCGAGTTCTTCAACACCCGCAAGCGGCTGCTGGTGCGGGCGCTGCTGCCGATCGTCTCGCAGTCGGCGGCGGCCGTCGGCACCGTGTCCGAGGCGTCGCGCCGCGACGTGGTGTCGATGCTGGCGGTGCCCGAGCATCGCGTGGTGATGCTGCCGGGCGCGCCCCATCCGACCTGCCGTCCGTCGACCCCGGCCGAGATCGCGCGCGTGCGCGCCCTCTATCACCTGGAGCGCCCCTACGTGCTGTCGGTGGGGACGCTCGAGCCGCGCAAGAACCTGCCGATGCTGCTGCACGCGTTCGACCGCCTGCTGGAACGCACCGGCACCGCCAGCGCCGACCTGGATCTGGTGACCATCGGCGGTCGCGGCTGGCGCGATCGCCACCTGCGCGCCGAGCTCGAGCGCCGGCTGCCGAACGGCCGCGTCCACGCCATCGGCTACGTCCCCGAGGCCGATCTGGTGGCGCTGTACGGCGGCGCCGAGGTGCTGGCCTATCCGTCGCACTTCGAGGGGTTCGGGCTGCCCGCGCTGGAGGCGATGGCCTGCGGCACGCCGGTGGTCGCGTCGGACATCTCGGCGCTGCGCGAGGTCAGCGCCGGCGCGGCGACGCTGGTTCCGTCCGGCGACGAAGCGGCGCTGGCCGCCAGCATCGCCGCGCTGGTCGAGGATCCGGCCCTGCACGCGGCGGCGCGCGCGCGCGGGCTGGCGCGCGCGTCGGCGTTCGGCTGGCCGAAGACCGCGGCCGCGCTCTGGGACTTCGCCCACCGGAGCGCGTTCCGGCGCCCGCCGTCGGTGAGCTACCTCCCGTCCTCGCTGCCGTCGTCGCGCGGCGCGCCCGGTGCGCCGGCCGGCCAGCCGCCCGCGGGCGGCGACAAGGAAGACTGGGCGATCCTGGCGACGGTGGCCTACGCCGATCTCTTCGACGCCGCCGTCGGCGTCGACGACCTGGCGCGCACCTGTCTCGGCGTGCAGCTCGGCGCCGACGAGGTGCGCCGGCGCACGCAGCTCGCGCCGCTGTCGGAGCTGCTCTCGCTCGACCCCGCGGGGCTGGTCGTGACCCTGCGCGGACGCGAGGAGCTGGTGGCGCGCCGGCAGGAGGGGGTGCGTTCGGACCACCGAGCTGCTGCAGCGCCACGAGCGCGTGATCTCGGCGCTGGCGACGCTGCCCTTCATCCGCATGCTGGCGCTGTCGGGCGGAACGGCGCACAAGAACGCGCGCGGCGGCGACGACATCGATCTGTTCGTCGTCGCGGCGGGCGGGCGCGCGTACACCGCGTACACGATGCTGTTCCTGGTCAGCCGCCTCACCCAGACGCGCGGCGTGGTCTGCCCGAACTATCTGGTCGACGAGGACCACCTGGAGATCGCCTATCACCACGATCTTTTCACCGCGCACCAGGCGATCTCGATGGTCCCGATCGCCGGGCTCGACGTGTTCACGCGCTTCGTGAACGCCAACGACGAGTGGATCCGCAAGCTCTATCCCGGCTACGCGCCGCGGCCGCCGGCCGCGACCCTGGGGCGCCCGCGCTTGCAGAGCGTGTTCGAGCGCGGCGTCGAGCTGGCGGGAGATCGCCTCGAGCAGCTGCTGCGTGTCGCCTGGCGGCTGCACCTGGGACGCCGCGTGGCGCGCGCCACCGGATCGGATCTGGTGCTGGGCGGCGGTATCCTCAAGCTGCACCTGTCCGATCACCGGCGCCGGGTGCTCACCCGGTTCGAGCAGCGGCTGCAGGGGCTGCGCGACGAATGGGAGGGCCGGTCGGTTGCGCCCAGCCCCGCGCGCCGCTCGGCGCCGGGGTAGTCAAGGCCCGTGGCGCGCACGAGCGCTTCGCTGTCCGACGGGGCGACCGGCTCGCCGATCGCGGCGGTGCTCGGTCCCGCGGTCGTGTGCGCGGCCGCGCTGGCCGTGCCGCTGGTCTATTTGCCGAACCTGAATTCGGTCTTCGCCGAGCCCAAGATGGCGCTGCTGTACATCGCTGGCGCGCTCGGCTTCGCCGGGCGGATGCTCGCCTGGGGTTTCGCCCCGTCCTCGTCCTCGTCCTCGTCGCCGTCCTCGTCCTCGGTCCGCCTATCGCCCGCATTGCAGATCGCCGTTGCGTCGCTGCTTGCGACCACGCTGGTCGCCGCGGCCGTCGCCGCGGCGCGCGGCGCACCCGGCGCGCCCTACGCGGGCGCCGAGATCGCGCGGCTTCTCGCCGTGGTCGGTGTGGCGTTCGCGGCCGCGCAGGCGACCGCTGATCCACGCTGGTTGCGGCGGCTGCTGACGTCGATTCACATCTCGGCCGGGCTGGTCTCGCTGATCGGGCTGCTGCAGCACCTGCAGATTCTGCCGCTGGCGATCCCGACGATCAGCGTGCCCGGCTCGACCTTCGGCAATCGCAACATCGCCGCCGAGGCGGTCGCGATGTCGATTCCGTTCGGCCTCGGCTGGCTGGCGCTGGCGCGCCAGGGCGGGGTGGGCGCCAAGGACGTTGCGCCCGCTCCCGCTTCGCGCGACGCGCGGACCACGGGCGCGGCCGACGACGTCTGGCGGCGCGACCCGGTGGGAGCGATCCTGTTCTTGCTCGCGCTCGAGTTGGTCTACCTCGGCGCGACCCGCACGCGCGGCGCCTGGTTGGGGGCGGCCAGTGGGATCGCGGTGTTCTTCGGGCTGCGCTGGCTTGCGGGACAGCGCGGGCGCGCCGTCCCGCGCGCGGGGGTGGCGCTGGCGCTGGCGCTGGGCGTGGCCGCGCTGGCGGCGGCGGTGATCCCCGGGCGGGTGATCCCGCGCGACGTTGCTGACGCCAAGCGCTTCGAGCCCGGCCCGCACGTCGTGCGCGAAGTGGTCGACCCGACGTCGCCGGTCGTGCGCACGCGCCTCGGCCTCTGGCGGCGGACGCTGACGATGTACCGCGCCCACCCGCTCTTGGGCGTCGGCCCGGGAAACTTCACGGTCTTTTTTCCGCTCTACGCCGAGCCGGGGGCGCGCGCCGACGGGGTGCTGACGCCGACGGTCGTCCCGCGGCGTGCCCACCAGGATCTGCTCGAGCGCCTGGCCGAGACCGGGGTCGTCGGGCTGGCGGCGTTGCTGGCCGTCTACGTCGTCGCCGCCGGAATCGCCGTGCGCCGCTCTCGGCGCGCCGGGGAAGAGACCGGTCGCTCGGGCGGGGACGCCGCGACCGTTGCCCCCGCCGCGCCGGGCGCTGCATTGGGCGCTGCACTGACCTTGGCGGCGCTCGACGACCGGGCGGCGCAGGCGGCGTCGGCGGCCGCCGCGCTGGCAGTGCTGTTCACCTGCGGGCTCACCGGCTTCCCGCTGGCGATGCCGGGCACCGCGCTCCTGTTCGGCGTCGCGCTCGGGGTGCTGGCGGCCAAGAGGGTGTCGGCGACGGCGCCGGCGCCGGCGCGTGTGAGCGCGCCGCTCGCGCCCGCGGGTTCTCGCGCCGGCGCGCGCTTCGCCGTGGTGCTGGTGGCGGCGGTGCTGGTCACCGGGGCGGTGGTCGGCGCGTCGCGCTCTGTCCGGCGATCCTACTGGCTGGCGCGCGCGCGCGCCGCGCTGCGCACGCCCGATCGCCCGGGCCTGGGTCCGCTGGCCGCCCTCGAGGCGCTGCGGCGCGCCGAGCGCGCCGACTCCGGACAGTTCGAGGTCGCGCTCGAGACCGGCTTCGTGCTGCTGCGTCTCGGGCGTGCCGCCGACGCGCGCCGCGCCGTCGACCGCGCGCTGGCGATCGAGCCCCACTGCGCCAATGCCTGGGCGCTGCGCGCCGAGGCCGACCTGGGCGCCGACGACGCGCCGCAGGCGGCGGCCGACGCCGATCGCGCCACCGCGATCCTCAACGACTACCCCGACGCGGTCGCGACGCGCGGGCGCGCCGGACAGCAGCTCGGCGACCTGCGCGCGTTGCAGGCGGCGCGCGATCACCTGGCGGCGCTCGCGGCGGCCGGTGACGATCGGGCGGGGCGGTTGCTGGGATCGCTGCCGCCCGGGGCGGGGCCGCGCTAGCGGATGGGCATGAAGGTCGCGCTGGTCCACGACTGGCTGGTCTCGATTCGCGGCGCCGAGAAGGTGCTGGAGTCGTTCTGCCGGATCTATCCGCAGGCGGATGTCTTCACGCTGCACCACGAACCCGACGGCGTGCGCGTCTCGCCCGAGCTGGGCGGGCGGGCCGTACAGACGTCGTTCATCGATCGCTTGCCGCGCGGCCTGCCGCGCTTGCGTGCGGGGTTCCGGTTGTTGCTGCCGCTGTTCCCGCTGGCGATCGAGTCGTTGCGTCTCGACGGCTACGACCTGGTGATCTCCAGCAGTCACGCCGTCGCCAAGGGGGCGATCGCGCCGCCGGGCGCGCTGCACGTCTCGTACGTGCATTCGCCGATGCGTTACATCTGGGAGGCCGGCAGCGAGTACGCGCCGCGCGTGCCCGGCGGGGCCGTCGGGCGCGCCGCCTTCGGCGCGGTCGCGCACTACCTGCGCCTGTGGGACACGACGGTCACCGCGCGCGTCGACGCGCTGGTCGCCAACAGCCGCTACACGCGCGACCGGATCCAGCGTTGCTACGGCCGCGCGTCCGAGGTGATCGAGCCGCCCGTCGACATCGCCCGCTTCGAGCGGATCCCCGATCCGGCGCCGGGCGCGGCGCCGATGTATCTCTGCGTGTCGGCGCTGGTCCCCTACAAGCGGGTCGAGCTGGCGGTGCGGGCCTTCCTCGGGCGCGCCGAGCGGCTGGTGGTCGTCGGAGAAGGGGCCGACATGACCCGGCTGACCGGCATCGCCGCCGGCGCGCCCAACATCGAGCTGCGCGGCCGGCTGGATGACGCCGCGGTCGACCGCCTGTTCGCGGAGAGCCAGGCGGTGATTCACCCGGCGATCGACGACTTCGGCATCGTCCCGGTCGAGGCGCTGGCCACCGGGCGGCCGGTGGTCGCCTTCGCGGGCGGCGGTGCCACCGATTCGGTGCGCGACGGCGAGACCGGCGTCCTGTTCGACCAGGCTACGCCGGAGTCGCTGGCGGCGGCGGTGACCCGCCTGCAACGACTGCGCTTCGATCCAGCGCGGCTGCGCGCCGAGGCGCGGCGCTTCGATCGGGTCGCCTTCGAGCGTCGCTTTGCCGCGCTGGTCGACGCCTGCTGGCGCGCGCGCGCCGGCGAGGCTCGGGCGCCCGCATGATGGGCGGCGGCGACCAGGATGACGCGGCGCCGCGCGGCGCCGACATCAGCCGCGATCTCCGCCGCGCCTTCGTCAACATGGCGGCCAAGGCCGGGTCGCTGGTCGTCGAACGGGGGGCGCAGCTGGCGCTGGTGCTGGTGGCGGCACCGCTCCTGGGCGTCGTCTCGTTCGGGCGATTCTCCTTCGCGACCAGCGTCACCGGGTTGCTGGCGTTCGGCACCGACCTCGGGCTGACGGTGTGGACCACGCGCGCGCTCGCCCGCGATCCGGATGCCTCCGCCGGCGTGCTGGGCACCGGTTATCACCTGCGGCTTTACGCCATGGTGCCGTACTTTGTCTGCCTGGGCGCCGTGGCCCTGAGCCTGGGAGCGGGCGAGGCCCGCATCGCGATGCTGGCGATCGGCGTCGCGTCGCTGGCGCGCGCCTTTCTCGATCACGCGCGCGCGGTGTTTCGCGCGCGCGAGCGGATTGGCGACGAGGGCAAGGTCAACGCCATCGGCGCCGCGCTGGCGGCGCTGGGCGGGCTCACGGCGGTCGCGATCACCCACCGCGGTCTGCCGGCGCTGGCGGTGGGGATGATGGTGGGGACGCTCGCGAGCGCGGTCTACGGATTCAGGTTGCTCGGGCGCAACTACGGTAAGTGGACCGGCCCGCTCGATCGAGCGCTCGCGCGCCGGATGCTGCGCCAGTCGTGGCCGTTCTTTCTGGCCGGGATCTTCTCACTCGCCTACTCGCGCGGCGACGTCATCGTGCTGCGCGCGCTCAGCGGCGACGCGGAGGTCGGCGCCTACCGCGCCGGCGGCCAGCTGTTCGAGGTCGCGAAGAACGTGCCGGTCGTGGTGATGACGGCGATGTTCCCGCAGCTGGCGCGCAGCTTTCACGCCAGCCGCGCGCGCCTGCGCCGCACCGAGTGGGGTGTCTCGGCGAGCCTGGTCGGCGCCGGCCTCCTGGTCGCCGTGGCGCTGGCGCTGGCCGCCGGTCTCGTGGCGGGGCGGATCTTCGGCCCCGAGTTCGCGCGCACCGTGCCCGTGCTGCACATCCTGGCTGCCGCGCTGCCGCTGGTCTTCTTGAACAGCGGGCTCACGTCGCTTCCTGGTGGCGCGTGATCTCGGGTTTCTTCACATGGTCTTCGCGGGGCTGATGGTGCCGATCAATCTGGGCGCCAACCTGTGGCTGTCGCGCCGGCTGGGCGCGCCCGGCGCGGCCTGGTCGATGCTGATCACCGAGGCCTCGCTGTCGCTGTGCTGCCTGCTGGCGCTACGCGTGGCCCGTCGAGAAGACCCGGCAGCCTGACCTTAAGAGCCGACCCGTTGACGGTTCGCTCTACGCGTTCAGCGCGCGCCGCGGCCGGTGAGGATCGCCGGGACGGTGCGCAGCAGGATCGCGAAGTCGAGGGCCAGGCTCCAGGTGTCGACGTACTCGAGATCGAGCGTCATCCATTCGGCGAACGACAGATCGTTGCGTCCGCTGACCTGCCACAGACAGGTCAGGCCGGGACGCATCGCCAGCCGCCGCCGATGCCCGCCGTGCAGCGCCTGGGTCTCCGGGATCACCAGCGGTCGCGGCCCGACCAGGCTCATGTGCCCGACCAGCACGTTGAACAGCTGGGGCAGCTCGTCGAGGCTGGTCCGGCGCAGGATGCGGCCGAGGCGGGTGACGCGCGGATCGTTGGCCATCTTGAAGACCGGCCCGTCCATCTCGTTGTGAGCCAGCAGCTCGGTCTTTTCGCGCTCGGCGCCGATGCGCATGGTGCGGAACTTCAACATCGAGAACGGACGCCCGAACAGCCCGCCGCGCCGCTGGATGTACAGCACCGGGCTTCCGATGAAGATCCGGACCAGCAGCGCCACCAGCGCGATGAGCGGCGACAGCACGACGATCAGCAGCGCCGCCAGCACGCGGTCGAGGATCGACTTCAACAGCAGCGTCGACGCGTTACCGAGCCGGCGGTGGTAGACCAGAAAGTGGGTGTGGCCGACCGCCTCGACGGTGGGCGGGGGCAGGTCGGGCTCGCCGTGCCCGCCGTGGTCGATCGGGACGAAGGCGGGCAATCCCGCCTCGGCGCACAGCTCGACCAGCTCGCCGATCCGCTCGGGGGGCAGCGTCGGGGCCAGCACCACCTCGTCGATGGTCATCGCGCGGAAGCGCGCGCAGAGGTCGGCGGGGTCGGCGCTCGGGCAGCGCTCGATTCGCCGGCCGCGCAGGCGCTGCATCTCCGACGCGACCTCGTCGGACGCATCGCCGACCAGCAGCGCGTACGAGGCGCCGCGGTGCCGCACGACCCACCAGCGCTGCACCACCTTGGCCAGAAGCAGGATCACCGTCGAGAGCACCAGGAAGATCCCGATGAGCGATCGGTTGAGCGGCGTCTGCGCCCCGACCAGGATCACCGCGATGGCGCCGACGCCCCACATCTGGGTGCGCAAGACCAGGCGGACGACCTGGATGCGCGGCCCGGTCAGCGTCGCGTGAAGGTGGATCCCGAGCCGCGCCGCCGCGAAGACCCAGGTCGGCAGGAAGAGCAGCAGCAGGAAGGCGTACTCGCGGGTCTCGACCGGCGGCTTGAGGCCCGGCACCGTCCCCGCGAGACGCCCGTGGACCAGGTGCGCCAGCAGCAGCGACACGATCATGAGCAGCACGTCCTCGATCAGGATGACCTGCTCGATCGACCGATCGCGCGTCATGGCGCGGTGCCTCCCCAGCCGACCAGCCGCGCGCCGGCGGCGGCGCGATCCGGCGCGATGGCCATCCGCTCGAGCGCGACCAGGGCGCCGGCCAGCAGCCACAACAGCGCGTAGGTCGGCGTGAACTCCAGGAAGTAGTCCAGCGTGCCGTGCACCAGATACGCCACCAGCGCCGCGCCGAGGCCGAGGACCAGCACCCGGTTCGCGGAGTGAGCGGCGGCGCGGCGCGCGGTGCGGGCCAGCGCGACGACCATCAGCACCAGCGCGCCGAGGCCGGCGAGCCCCAGCGTCGCCAGCACCTCGATGTAGAAGTTGTTGGCATGCAGCCGCTCGTCGCCCTGCGCGCGCCCGAGGTAGCCGCCGTAGGCGCGGCGGAAGTTGTCCGGTCCGATGCCGAGCAGCGGGTAATCCAGGAAGGCAAGGAAGCCCGCAAGCCACAGCTGCCGGCGCGAGAACTCGTCGAAGTCACTCCTGTCGACCACGGTGCGCGCGTGGTCCCATCCCTTGCGCTTGGAGGCGGTGGTTCCGACCGCGACCCGCTGGTTGAAGCCCAGGTTGCCGACGCCGCCGAACCAGGTCACGTGCTCGTGAACCAGATCCCACCAGAGGACATATCGCCCGGGACGTTCGGGCATGTGCACGCTGGCCGTGACGGTGACCGTTCCGTCCGGAGGGACGTCATGGGGCAGGTCGGTTCGCCGACCCTCGAGATCCACCAGCGAACCGTCGTCGGTCAACCAGTGGTAACTGAGCTTGACCGGCTTATTGCCGCCGGCGGGCCAGGTCATCTCGCCGATGTTCCTGATGAAGAACTCGACTTGCGCGTCGGTTCCGGGCGCTGCCTTCGTCGGCAGCGGCTCCGCGTCCGGGGCCGGCTCGATCGCCTCGGCGTACCAGGCCTTGGTTTGCCAGAAGCGCAGGCGCAGCGCCAGCAGCGGGCTCACCGCCTGCGCCACCACGGTGACGACCAGCAATCCGGCCGCGAGGCCGAACGACAGTCGACGCAACACCGGCAGCTCGCGCGCCAGCGCGCCGATGCCGATCAGCACGACCAGCTCGGTGATGAGGCCGGCGCGGCTGGCCGCGAGAACCAGCGCGACAATGATCAGCATCGACACCAGCACCGTTCCGACCAGCACGCGCCGCGCCTGGTCAGGATCCAGGCGAGTCATCGCCATGACGCCGGCGGTGACGATGACCGGCAGCGCCCCCTCCAGGTACATGGCGGCGATGTTGGGGTACTGGAACGGTCCGCTCGCGCGCGTCAGCCCGAGCGCCCAGAAGGTCTGGCCGTGAAACGGACGCAGCAAGGCGGAGAACGTTCCGCCGTTCATCTCCAGCGTCATCAGCGCCGCCGCAACCGCCGCGCCGATCGTGAGACCGACCAGCGTTCGCCACAGCGCGCGGCGCGAGTCGAGCAGATCGGCCGCCGCGACGAAGAGCGTGACGCCGCCCAGGCTGCGCAGCGCGAACTTCACGGCGGCGCCGCGCGCCAGCGGGGCCAGCACCGCCGACAGCAGCAGCACCAGCGACCAGACCGCCGCCGCTCGCTGCGCCTCGGGGAGCGCGCGCCACCAGACCAGCGGGCTTCGGTGGCGCGCGCCAGCCCCCTCCACCAGCAGGGCCAGGCGCCAGGCCGCCCACAATCCGACCGTGGCATAGAGGAATACCTCGACGCTCGACAGCTGGAACGGCCCCAGCGGCGCCACCGGACGTACCAGCTCGAAAGGGAGAGCCGCCGCCAGCGCCACGAGAGACGATTGGCCAAGCCACCGCAGCAAGAAAACTGAACGACCTTCGCTATTCACCGGCTGCGGCAGTCTAGCTCAGTGGTAAAAGCGACCAAACGCGAAAGTCGCTTGGGATGTAGACTTTCGTTTTTCGAGCCCTTTCATGAGCAGCGTTCTTTTCGCCCACGGGCACCTCCTGCGCTTCGATAGGAAGCAGTTCGCCATCGGGAAACCCTATCCCCCGCTGGCGACCATCACGGCGGCGGCCTATTTGCGGTCCTTGGGGCATGACGTCGCGCTCTACGACCCGACGCTCGATGAGGACACGCGCGGATTTGCCGCGGTGCTTGCACGCACCGCGCCCGCGGTGCTGGTGCTTTACGACGACGTCTTCAACTGGTTCACGAAGATGTGCCTGTCGCGCATGCGCGAGGCGGCGCTGGACATGGTGCGGCAGGCGCGTGCCGCCGGCGTTCGGGTCGTGGTATCGGGGCACGACGCCGCTGACGCGCCCCAGATCTATCTCCAGGCCGGCGCCGAGTTCGTCGTCGTGGGGGAGGGGGAGCTCACGCTCGGCGAGCTGCTGGCCAGGATGAATGGGAAAGATACGAAGGATGCGAAGCATGCGGGCGCGGTCGCTGTCCCCTCCGCGGACGCGGCGAGCCAGGCGTCGGGCAGCGCCACCTCGACGCCCCGGATTCGCTACGACGATATTCCCGGACTGGTCTATACCGATCTCGGGATGCAGCGCCGCACCGGTCCTCGCGCGCTGCTCAAGGAGCTCGACAGCTTGCCCACGGCGGCCTGGGATCTGGTCGACATTCCGCGCTATCGCGATTTCTGGCGGCAGCGCCACGGCTATTTTTCGCTCAACGTCGTCACGACGCGCGGTTGCCCTTATCTGTGCAACTGGTGCGCGAAGCCGGTCTACGGCAACACCTATCACACGCGCTCGCCGGAGCGCGTGGTCGACGAGATTCGCCTGCTGCGCGAACGGTATGCCCCCGATCACCTCTGGTTCTGTGACGACATCTTCGGTCTGAAGAAGCGCTGGTTGATGCCGTTCGCCCAGCAGATCTCCGCCGAAGGGCTGGCGACGCCGTTTCTATGTCAGACGCGAGCCGATCTCATGACCGAGGAGAACGTCGATGCTCTGCGGCGCGCCGGTTGCGCCGAGGCCTGGATGGGGGTCGAGTCGGGCGCGCAGAGCGTCCTCGACGCCATGGACAAGGGGATCACGATCGACCAGGTGCGGGGCGCCGTCGCGCGGCTCCGCGCCGCGGGAATTCGCGTCGGATTCTTCTTGCAGCTCGGCTACCCGGGCGAGAAGTGGGCCGAGATCGAGAAGACCCGCCAGATGGTGCGCGATCTCGCGCCCGACGAGATCGGGATCTCGGTCAGCTACCCGCTGCCCGGCACGAAATTTCACGACCGCGTGAGCGCCAAGCTGGGTGAGAAGCGCAACTGGGACCAGAGCAGCGACCTGGATCCGCTGTTCCCCGGCGCCTTCTCGCGCGAGTTCTACCAGGCGCTGTCGCGCACGCTGCACGCTGAGTTCCGCACCCGCCGCGCCCTGCGCGTCGCGCGCGCGTTCGCGCGCAATCCCCTGTCGACCGATCCCGGCCGACTGCGGGCGCTCGGGGGGCTCGCCGAGCTGCCGCTCTGGGTCGCCGGCCGCGCCCGCCTGCGGTGGCGGCGCCTGGGTGTGTAACCCGTCGCGCAGAGAGTGTGCGGATGTCGCAGTAATCGCTAGACAGCAAAAACGCGATCGCTATACTGCAGGCCTCATCTTCCCGGAACGAAAAGGAGCGACCTAAATGATTCGAAAGATTTCGAGCGTGGCGATTTGGGTGGTCCTGGGTGTTGCAGTTGCCCTGGTGCCGTTGGCTTGCAGCAGCGATAGCACGACGACCGACTCGGGCGTCGATCACGTCACGGCCGACACGGCGACCCAGAGCTAGTCTCGACGGTTCCGGGCCGATCGCCTCCTGCGGTTTTGGGGGGCTCGGCTCGGGTGAATACCTGATCAGTGAATAGGGCCTTCGGCCGTTCTAGCCTGACCGAGCTTGGGTAGGCAGTCAGTCTGCCAACCGCTCACGAGCGGGTTGCCTTGTGCTCCTCGCCCGCTGGAACGACGTCGTTCTCGGCGCTGCCGATCGGCGGGTGGATTCGCGTGCGGGTGCGCCGCCAGTCGATCTGCCATCGCGCGCCGCGCTTGATCCAGTGCAGGGGACGCCGAGCGCCCTCCGGGGTCGCGAGCGCGTAGTGATAGAGCTGGTCGACGCGGGTGAAGAAGCCGCGCGTGTGCAGGCTCTCGGGGCAGCCGAGACGGGTGGCGTCCAGATGGTGGGCGAACTCGTGGAGCAGGGTGTTGAGCAGCGCTTTCGGGCTTGAGACCTGACCCCGGATCGCGGTTCGCATCCAGACGCGGATCCGTTTCAGCGCCGGCGTGTAATCCCCGAACAGCTGATAGGTGCAGACGCCGTCGGTGACCACATGCGGCCGCACGCCGAGCACCTTCACCTCGGGGACGGCGACCTGGTAGAAGCGCGCGAGCTCGCCAACCACCATTGCGGCCGCCCGGTTCACCTCCGCCTTTTCGCCGCTGCCCATCGCGGCGATCAGCGCGCGCGTCGCCGCGCGCACGCCGTCGGGCGGTGGCAGCGGAAGCACGGTGATCGCTTCGCTGCGTGTGAAATCGGCGCGCTTGCTCGCGGTGCGCGGCAACGGATCGGTTATCACGCGCGCGAGTCTAGCCGCAATGCCGGTCGGTTAAACGCCAAGACGCCAGGACGCCACGGTCTGAAATCTTGAGAATCCGGCCTTTGGCGTCTCTGGCGTCATGGCGTTTCTTCTCAGTCCGCGTCTTGGTCGCTCGGCTGAAACGAGAGCGGCCGCAGCGGCAGCTCCTTGCCCTCGAGCTCGATGGCGTGCGCGGTGACGACGGACAGGTTGCTGGTGCAGCTGGCGTCGCCGTCGTAGCTGAAGTGCGCGTGGAAGTCCTTTTGCGATCGGGGCCGCAACCAGGACTCGCGGTTGGCAGCGTCGGGGGTGTAGGCGCGGCCGTGCACCATGAGCAAAATCCGGTCTGGGTGGATGGTGGCGCGCGCACTCGCGTCATTCGCCACGTGAAAAACCAGATCCAGGTCGAGCGTCGGTTCATCGCCCGAGTCCGAGTTGTCCTGGAACTCGCACTGGTGATCGTCGAGCGCCAGCGAAACGCCCTCCGCCCGCACCGGGTCGTCGACCCGGGCAAAGACACGCACCGAACAACCGGCGCTGGCGAGGAGGCTCCAACAGAGGGTCGCCTTCCTGGTGAGAGACCAGAGCGTCGCCGCTCGATCCTCGGAAATTAGGTCGGACATACGCGGTCTATATGGTGTCCCGGACCTTCGCATACAGCTCATGGTTCCCCACCGATCTCCTATCACGTACTTCGTTTTCGCCGCGCTTGAGCTTTCCTGCGCAGCGTCGTCACTTGTGGCCGCGGTCACTGCAGGTCCTGGGAGGGACGAGGACGAGGACGGCGACGAGGACGAGCGACGAGGACGGGTAAAGCTAGGGACTGCGCTAGCCGGTTCCGGTGGCCGACAGCAGCATCGGCAGCGCGGCGGTGACGGCGTGGACGATCGCGTTCACCTGATCGGTGGTCAGCCCCAGCTCGACGATCGCCGGCGCGTCGGCGGCCGAGTTGGAATGGGCGCCCGGCATCACCCGCGGCGGCGATCACGTCGGCAGCGGCGCACAGATGGGCGGCAAAGCGGGTCTTTCCGTCGGCGGTCTTGTAGTCGTGGTGAAACTCAGCCGCCTCGATCACGCCGGGGGGCAACTTCCACGCGCGGCAGAGCGCGCCGCCGACGCGCGCGTGATGGAAGTCGAGCCGGTCGCGCAAGATCGGACCGTCGTTTGGATCCTCGAGCATGCCCGGCACGAGCATCCCCTCCTGCACGCAGCGCTCGAGCAGCACCAGCTCGCCCACGTCGTGGAGCAGCCCCGCGAGGAAGCCGTACTCAGACTCCACGCGCAGCGCCTTGGCCAGAAGCCGGGCCGCGGCCGCAGAGGCGAGCGTGCGCCGGCGGATCCCGTCGACGCGCGCCTCGAAGCCGCGCACGCGGTACATGGTCGAGTTGGTCACCACCATCAAGACGACGTCGCGGACGGCGTCGAGGCCGATGCGCACGACCGCGTCGCGGACGCCGAGGATCGGCATGCGCGGCGCGAACATCGCCGAGTTGGCGATCGAGATGACCTGCGCGCTGATGAAAGGATCGCGCGACAGCACCCGCTCCATGGCGTTGGCGTCGGTGGTCGAGCTGGTGCACAGCGCCAGCGCTTCGGAGGCGACGTCCGGCAGCGATCGCCGCAACGCCTTGGTGTCGGTCGTGATCGCGTCGGCGTAGTGATCGATGCGAATGAGCGCCGTGTCGCCGATCGCCACCGTCTTGGTCGAGCGCGCCGAGACCGTCGTCGCGCCGGTGCGGGTGGTCGTCGCCGGGTTGGGCAGCGCCGGCACGATGCCGGTCGCGCGCGCCGCCGGCAGGCCGCTTGCGGCGGGCGGGACCGCTTCCCCGGTACGAACGGTGCTGATCGTTACCGTGGAACGACCGTTTGGGCTAGCAGCCATTGCTTCCAGAGGTAGCTCGGTTGATGGCCGGAAATACCTTAGGTGCGAAGGCCTCACCTCGACCTCCGGTGTGACGTCATCAAACTGACGCGCGCGCGCTGCGTGTCACCCTCCTGACGGCGATCCCGCGCGGGCCGGCCTGATTTGTCGCCGGCGAGAAAGGGTATGCCCCTTGCTACGCAAGGCCCGCGGAGGAGTCCTGATATGAGCGACGATGACGAGAGCGGGGCATCCGCTGCTGCGGCGCGCGGCCAAGAGCAAGGCCTTGCCGATCCTGCTGGTGATAAACACGCTGCTCTTAACGGGCGTGCTTGTGTTCGTGATGAAGCGGCCTGCGGCGCACGCCGCTCCTGAGGAGAAAGCGGCCGAAGGCGGCGGCGAGCGCGCGGAGCACGGCGAGCACGGCGAAGGGAAGGAGAAGGCCGGTGGCGGCCACGGCGCCGAAGAGGGCAGTGGCATCGGGCCGACCGTGCGCTTCGACAACTTCACGGTTCAGCTCAAGTCACTGGACACCGATCGCTACGCCCACCTGGCGCTGGAGATCGAGGTCGCCGACGAGGCGACCAAGGGGCTGGTGGAGAAGAAGGTCGCGCCGATCCGCGACATCATCCTGAGCTACCTCAGCGATCGCACCCCCGACGAGCTGCGCGGCAGCGACGGCCTGCGGGAGATCAAGGAGTCGATGGTCAAGAAGCTCGACGAGCTGATCCCCGGGCATCGCATCCGCGCGCTCTACATCACCGATTTCATCATCCAGTAACCGCAGGACAGGACCGCACCCATGACCTCCCCTCTTGATCAAAGTGAAGTCGATGCATTGATGGCGGCCATCCAGGATGGCCGCGTCAATGCCGAGCCCGGCGCCGAGGAGGCGGCGCCGGTCCTGCCGTACGACCTGACGAGCCAGGACCGGATCATTCGCGGGCAGATGCCGACCCTCGACTCGATCAACGAGAAGGTGGCGGCGGTCTTCGGCACCAACCTGGCGGGGCGGACCCGGCTCGACGTGCGCGCCATGCCGGCGGCGTCGACGCTGATGCAATTCGGCGACGTCAGCGGCCTGTTCAGTCCGTCGAACTCGGTCTGGATCCTCTCGCTCGGGCCCGGGCCACGGCCAGGCGGTGCTGATGGTCGAGGTGCCGCTGGCCCGCACGGTGCTCGCGGGGGCGCTGGGCGATCGCACGGCGCGCACCGATCCGTCGGGGGAGGACAGCCGGCAAGAGCTGACCAACGTCGAGCGCCGCGTGCTCAAGAGCCTGCTCGGTATCTTCTGCGACGCGCTGGCGACCGGTTGGGGCGACGTGCTGCGCTTGCGCCCGGAGGTGGTGCGCGGCGAGTCGGATCCCCGCATGGCGATGATCTGCGCGCCCAACGACCTGACGATCCTGTGCGGCTACGAGATCACCGGCGTCGCGACGGGGCGCATTCAGCTGGCGATCCCCTACGCCACGGTCGAGCCGATCAAGAAGTCGCTCGACGTCGCCGCCGCGGCAGGGCAAGCAGATCGACTCGCGCTTCGCGGCGGGCTGGGCGCGCGACCTGCGCAACGTCAAGGTCGACGTCCGGGTCGAGATGGGCCGCGCCAAGATGAGCTTCTCGAAGCTGCTGGAGCTCAAGGCGGGCGATCTGCTGATGCTCGACGGCAGCGAGTCGTCGCCGCTGCCGATCTACGTGCAGGGCCGCCGCAAGATGACCGGGGCGCCGCGCGTCGTCGGCGGCAGCATGGCGGTGGTCATCGAGCAGGCGCTGCGACCGGTGCAAGGGCTCGAAGGTTCCACCGGCGCCGGCGGCACCCCGTCATCTGGACATTGATTCCACAAACCCAGGAGAACCATGGACTCGAATGAAAACGACAGTGGCAACCAGACGCGGCGGCTCGACCTGCTGCTGGACGTGCCGCTCGACATCGCCGTCGAGCTCGGGCGCGCGCGCATGTCGATCCAGGATCTGCTGGCCTTGGGGCCGGGCTCGGTCATCGAGCTCGACAAGATCGCCGGCGAGGCGCTGGACATCCTGGTCAACGATCGCCTGGTCGCGCGCGGCGAGGCGGTGGTGGTCAACGACAAGTTCGGAATTCGCATCACCGACATCGTGAGCCAGTCGGAGCGCATCGCGCGCCTGCGCTGAGCGACCAATCGAGAAGAAGACGAGCCAGAAGAAGACGACCAAGAAGACGACGACACGGTCAGATGAAAGGACGACGGTCATGATCGGATCCCTGCTGCTTCTCCCCGCGAGCCTGCTCGCCGCGCAGATCACCATCTCTCAGGTCAGCGCCGAGCGTGAAGGAAGGCGGGTCACGATCACCGTCAAGGGCGACGCGATGATCGATCCCGAGGCGACGAGCGCGAAGCTGGGCGAGGGGCGCCTCTACCTCTTCGTTCGCGACGCGCGCGTCCACGAGGCGAATCGCGCGTGGAAGAACGGCGTCTCCGACGACGCCGAGGAGATCCGCGCGCACCGGCACCGGCAGAAGGTCGAGCTGGCGGTGCCGCTGGGCGACGGCGGCTGTCAGGGGCCGGTCGAGATCGAGAAGGCGCCGGGGGGACTGCGCGCCCTGGTCGGCTGCGAAGGGGCGCCGCGGCCGATCGCGGCGCGCCTGGCGCGGCCCAAGGCCGAGGCCAAGGTGGAGGCGAAGGCCGAGGCCCGGCCGGCCGCCGCGCCGATCCCGAGTGCCGCCGCTGTGGAGGCCAAGCCGGCCGTCTCGCCGATGGCGGCGCAGCGCCTCAGCGAGCACGACGCGGCCGCGCTGCGCGCGAAGCTCGCGCTCGATGCGGTGGAGACCGCGCCGGCGCCGGCGCCGGTCCCTGCCGCGAAACTGGCGGACAAGATCATCGCGGCAGGTCCGGCGGCGCGGCGGTTTGGCGCCCACGTCCACCGCCCCCGCGGCGACTCGGCGCCACGACGTTCCCCGCGGTCTTCCCCCCGGTCTTGGCGCACGACAAGGCCGCGCCGGCGGCGGAGGCGCGCGCGAGCGACGCGCAGGGGGGCGGCGGAGGCAGTGGCGGCATCGTGTTCGCTGGCTGCGCGCTGCTGGCGATCGCCGGGGCGGCCTTCTTCTTTTCACGCGGCCGCGCGGTGCGCAGCCGGCACATTCGAGATCCTCGAGACCGCCAGCCTCGGCCCCAAGCGCGCCCTGGTCGTGGCGCGCGTCGGCGACGCGACGATGATCCTCGGCTCGAGCGAGGCCGGCATCACCCTGTTGCAGTCGATGCCGGATCCCGATGCGCCGCAGAGCCAGGGCTGGGACCGCGGCGCCCGTCCGCCCGCCGATCACTACGCCGATCTTCCAGGGGCCTTGCCGCTCGGGGTCCCCTCGGCGCTGGGCACTCCGTCCGCGCCAGGCTCAATCCCGGCGGGCGTCCCGCCGGCCGCGGCGGGTGAGCGCGCCGGCAAGATCCTGGTCGAGGAACCGCGTCCCGGCGAGGCATCGACCGCCCCGGCGCCCGCCGGCTGGGCGCTGGATGCCTACGGCGTACCGGCACCGGATGAGGAGGTCGACGTCGCCGACATCGCGGACATGGCGGACATCGCCGACATCGCCGATGCGCGGTCGATCGGTCAGGACGGATTGCTGGCGCGGCTCTTCAAGCGCCGCAAGCCGGCCAACGATGCGCTGCTGCCCCGCTTCGAGGACATTCTCGAGGACAGCTTCGAGGACCAGGAGCTGCGCCGCAAGCTGGCGCTCGGCCTGCCGGGGAGGGTTCGTTGAGCGCACCGGCGCACCGCGGCCGGCGCGGCCGACGCCTTGACCCAGGCCGCGCGCACCGGCGCCGAGATGGCGCTGTCGGGCGGCGGTTCGTCGGCGGTGAAGATCTTCCTGCTGGTGACGGCGCTGTCGTTCGCGTCGGCGCTGGTGCTGTCGCTGACCTCGTTCACGCGCATCATCATCGTGCTGTCGTTCCTGCGCCAGGCGCTGGGGACGCCGCAGCTGCCGCCCAATCAGGTGCTGACGGGGCTGTCGCTGTTCCTGACGATCTTCATCATGGCGCCCGACCGCGAGCCGGGTGCACCACGACGCGCTCGCGCCGTACCTCGACGACAAGATCGACGCCGCCGAGGCGCTGGAGCGCGGGCAGGGGCCGCTGCGCGAGTGGATGCTCAAGCAGACGCGCGACGACGATCTGCGTCTGTTCTTCGAGGTCTCCGGCCAGGCGCGGCCGGCGCGCGGCGACGCGCTGCCGATGACGGTGGTCATCCCGGCGTTCATGGTCTCGGAGCTGGGCACGGCGTTTCGCATGGGCCTGTACCTGTTCATCCCCATGCTGCTGGTCGACATCCTGATCGCGGCCGTGCTGATGTCGCTGGGCATGATGATGGTGCCGCCGCAGATGATCGCGCTGCCGCTCAAGATCGGGATCTTCCTGCTGGCCGGCGGCTGGCACCTGGTGGTCTCGTCGCTGGTGCGGAGCTTCGGCTGATGGGCGAGGTCCCCTCTGCGCCTGATGCGCGAGGGCTTCACGCTGCTGGCGTCGACCGCCGGCCCCTTCATCGGCGGGCTGCTGGTGGTCGGGCTGGTCGTCGGCATCTTGCAGGCGGCCACGCAGATCAACGATCCGGCCGTCGGCTTCCTGCCGCGCTTCACCGTGGCGCTGCTCGGCGCCTGGGGCCTGGGCCACTGGGTGCTCGAGCGCTTCGCGCACTACTTCGCCGACGCCATGCAGAGGATGGGTCCGGGCTGATCGGCTCGCGCGGGCGCATGGCAGCCGGATGAGACGAAACGCCACGACGCCAGAGACGCCAGAGGCCGGAGTTTCAGGGGCTTCGGATCGTGGCGTCCTGGCGTCTTGGCGTTTGACCGACCACAGCGGCCGCGCTGAACGCTGGAACGTTTATCGCAAGAGCCGGGCTCCGTGCCCCGCGACGCCGCCTTTCTGACGCCGACCCTGTTCGGCTTCTTGCTGGTGCTGTTCCGGTGTACGGCGCTCTGCTCGGTGGCGCCGCTGTTCGGCACGCGCGCCGTGCCGGCGCGCGCGCGCATGGGCATCTCGTTCATGCTGGCGTTCGCGGCGTTCTCCGGCGCCGGCTTCCCGGCCTTCGCGCCGCCGGGCATCGGCGCCACCGGTGCGCTGGCCGGCGCCGCGGCGATCGAGACCCTGATCGGCCTCGTCGCCGGGCTCTCGGCCAGCTTCGCGATCGACGCCGCCGGGGCCGCCGGCCAGCTGGCGTCAGCGTCGATGGGGCTGTCGTACGGCTCGGTCATCGATCCGCTGCACGGCTCGGATTCGACGGCGATCTCCGAGCTGATCTCGATGTTCTCGGTGGCGGCGCTGGTGATGTCGGGCATGCACCGCGAGGCGATCGCCTGGCTCTGCCGCTCGGTGATCCAGATGCCGCCGGGCGCGACAGCCGGCCTCGACGCCGCCACGCTGGCCAGCGGCGTGGTCAACCAGGCGGTCAGCGCGGCCGCGCTGGCGGTGCGCATGGCGTTTCCGGTCCTGGTCGCGGTCTTCTTCGGCCACGTCGCGCTGGGCGTGGTCGGGCGCACCGCGCCCCAGCTCAACATCAACAGCGTCGGCTTCTCGATCACGATCCTCGCCGGTGGCGCCGCTCTTTACCTGCTGGCGCCGCCGATCGCCGAGCTCGCGGCCCGCACCGCCGCCGCGTCCTTCACCGGAGGGCGCTGATGGCGGAGGATTCGGACGAGGACAAGACAGAAGCCGCCAGCGCCAAACGCATCGGCGAGGCGCTGGAGGAGGGGCAGATCCCGCTCGGGCGCGAGATCAACGCCGTGGCCGCGTTCGCCGTCGGCACGGTGGCGCTGATGAACGTGGGCGCGCCGCTGCGCGACGCCTTGATCCGTCTCTTCGCCGCCAGCGCGGGCGGCCTGGCATCACCCGATGTGGCGCGCCTGCAGCCGCTGCTGGCGCGGCCGATGATGCTGGCGCTGTCGGCCTGCGCGGCGGCCGGGGCGGCGGGCGCGGCGGCCTACCTGATACAGACCCGCGCGCGCGATCTGGCCGCACCTGGTGCTGCCCGATCTCACCAAGGTCTTCAGCGGCGGCAAGATCGGCCGGCTCTTCAGTAAGCGAGGTGTGGGTCGACCTGGGGATGTCGGTCGTCAAGCTCGTGACAGTCGGGTGGACCGTCTGGTCATGCATGCGTGACGAGTTCATGACGCTGCCGGCGCTGCTGTACGCGCGCACCGACTCGCAATTCAGCATGCTCTTCGGCCCGCTGTGCAAAGGCGCGGTCAAGGTCCTGACAGTGATGGCGCTCTGGGCGGGCGTGGACATTGCACTGACCCGCTACCGGTTCAACCAGAAGATGAAGATGACCAAGGCGGACGCGCGGCGCGAGGCGAAGGAGGACGAGGGCAACCCCATGGTCAAAGCCCGCCGCCGCCGCCGTCACCGCGAGCTGTCACGCGGCCGCGCCCGGGTCGAGGTGCCGCGCGCCGACGCGCTGATCGTCAACCCGACCCACATCGCGATCGCGATCCGCTACCGCGCCGACGAGGACAGCGCGCCGCGCGTCACCGCCAAGGGCAAGGGGG
The DNA here is from genome assembly GCA_963778795.1 of uncultured Pseudomonadota bacterium. Classification (GTDB taxonomy): domain Bacteria; phylum Myxococcota_A; class Polyangia; order Fen-1088; family Fen-1088; genus DASRQZ01. Next base: position 309,060 of record CAVZVU010000004.1, read on the forward strand.
TGATCGCCGAGATGATGCGCGAGCTGGCGCGCGAGAACGGCGTCCCGATCGTCGAGAACATCCCGCTGGCCCGCCTGCTGTACAAGCGGGTCAAGGTCGGCAAGGCGGTTCCGGCCGACACCTTCAAGGCGGTCGCCGCCGTGCTCGCCTACGTCTACCGCATCACCGGCCAGCGCTCGGGCGCCGCCGGCCCCGGGGGGCCGCGCTAGCCGATGGAGCGATCGCAAGAACACCGGCCAGGGGTTGCTCGCCGTCGCCGTGCTCGGCGTGCTGGCGATCCTGATCCTGCCGCTGCCGGCGCTGGCGCTCGACATCCTGCTGGCGTTCAACATCGGCATCTCGGTGCTGATCCTGCTGGTGTCGCTCAGCCTCGAGCGGCCGCTGGACTTCTCGGTCTTCCCGTCGCTGCTGCTGATCACCACGCTGTTTCGCCTGGGCCTGAACGTCGCCACGACGCGGCTCATCCTGCTGAAGGGCGGCGAGGGGGCGGGCGCGGCCGGCGACGTCATCGAGACCTTCGGACGGTTCGCGGTCGGCGGCAGCCTGATCGTCGGCGCCGTGGTGTTCCTGATCCTGCTCGCGGTGAACTTCTCGGTCATCACCAAGGGCTCGGGCCGCGTCGCCGAGGTCGCGGCGCGCTTCACCCTGGACGCGTTGCCGGGCAAGCAGATGTCGATCGACGCCGATCTGGCCGCGGGCCTGATCGACGACCGCGGCGCCAAGGCCCGGCGCTCCGCGCTGGAGCGCGAGATCGAGTTCTTCGGCGCCATGGACGGCGCCAGCAAGTTCGTGCGCGGCGACGCGGTCGCCGGCCTGATCATCACCGCGATCAACATCGTGGGCGGCCTGCTGGCCGGCCTGATCCGCGACCACATGTCGCTGCAGACCGCGGTCGAGTCGTTCACGATCCTGACCATCGGCGACGGCCTGGTGTCGCAGATGCCGGCGCTGCTGATCTCGACGGCGGCCGGCATCGTGGTGACGCGCGCCGGCTCGGGCGCGCACCTCGGCCTGGAGATCGGCGGCCAGATGTTCGGCCGGTCGCGCACGCTGACTTACGCCGCCGGCGTGCTGGGCGCGCTGGCCGCCGTGCCGGGCATGCCGACGATCCCGTTCGGGGTTCTCGCCACCGGGGCCTATCTGCTGTCGCGCCGCCGCGAGCAGCCCGAGGCCGCGCGCCGCGCCGCCGCCGAAGCGGCCGCCGAGGCGGCGCGTCCCGCGCCCGAGCGCATGCAGGACCTGATCGCCGTCGACGCCATCGAGCTGGAGGTCGGCCATGGCCTGCTGCGCCTCATCGATCTCGAGAAGGGGGGCGAGCTGCCGGGGCGGGTCACCAGCCTGCGCAAGCAGATCGCGACCGACCTGGGCGTCGTGCTGCCGCCGGTCCACCTGCGCGACAACCTGCGCCTGGATCCCAACGAGTACCGCATCCGCCTGCGCGGCGTCGAAGTCGCCAAGGGTAACGCCTACGTCGATCGCCTGATGGTGCTCGACCCGTCGGGCGGCGCGCCCGAGGTCGCGGGGCTCGAGGGGATCTCGGCCAAGGAGCCGGCGTTCGGCCTGGCGGCGCTGTGGGTCGTGCCGACCGATCGCGCGCGCGCCGAGTCGGCCGGCCTGACCGTCGTCGACCCGCCGTCGGTGATGACCACCCACCTGTCCGAGATGATCCGGCGCAACGTGCACGAGCTGGTCGGCCGCCAGGAGGTCCAGGAGCTGCTGGGCGCGATCGGCAAGGAGGCGCCCAAGCTGGTCGAGGACGCGATCCCCGGGACCATCAGCCTGGGCGATCTGGTGCGCGTCGTGCGCGGCCTGCTGCGCGAGGGGCTGTCGGTCCGCGACCTGCGCACCATCCTCGAGGCCGTCGCCGACGCCGCCCCGCGCAGCAAGGACACGGCGTTCCTGGTCGAGCAGGTGCGCCGCCGGCTGTTCCGCCAGATCACCTCGCGCGTCGCCGACGCCGCGGGCGTGGTTCGCGCGGTCACGCTCGACCGCGTCGCCGAGGACACGCTGCGCCGCAGCCTGGGCCAGAGCGACGGCGAGGCCACGCTGGCGCCCGATATCGACACCGCGCGCCGGCTGGTGGGGGCGCTGGAGGAGCGGGCCGCCCGCTTCGCCGCCGACGGTCACCCGACGGTGATCATCGCGCCGCCCGACCTGCGGCGGCCGCTGTTCGACTTCGCGTCGCGCTTTGTGCCCGACCTGTCGGTGATCACCGCGCGCGAGCTGGTGCCCGGCACGTCGGTCGAGCCGGTGGCGACCATCGATCTTTCAGCAGGACCCGGCGCCATGGGGCGGGCGGCGTGAGGACGTTCGTGATCAGCGAAGGAGATAGAGCGAGATGAACCCGAATTCCAACGTGAGGACCTTCCGCGCGGCCGACGCGCGTTCCGCCCTGTCGGCCGTGCGCGCCGCGCTGGGAGGCGAGGCGGTGATCCTGGAGACCCGCGAGGTCTCGGCCGGCCTGTTCGGCAAGGCCCAGATCGAAGTCACCGCCGCCGGGCCGGCCGAAAGCGCCCCCGACGCGCGCCGGGCCGCCTTCGAGGCGACGCCGACCTCCAGCCGCGGCGGCAAGCGCGCGCCGGCCACCGATCTGGAAGGCGAGGTCGGCGCGCTGCGCCGGCTGGTCGAGGAGATGCGCCTGCGCCTGCCGAGCGCGCGGGCTTACGGCGCCGCGGGCGGTCAGTCCGCCGCCGCTGGCGACCGGGGGCTCAGCGGTGGCTCGATGGAAGATCAGGCGGCGCCGTTCTCGCAAGAAGAGCGGCACACCTACAACCACCTCGTCCGGCGCGGCATGGAAGAGTTCCTGGCGCGCGGCCTGATCGAGCAGGCGCGCCGCATGGGCCCGGGCGGCGCCAGCGAGGAGATCGCCGACGCCGTGAAGGCGGCCATGCGCAAGCAGATGGCGCCGGCACCCGCGCCTTGGCTGGCCGAGGGGCGCCGCACGCTGGCGCTGATCGGGCCGACCGGCGTCGGAAAAACCACCGCCATCGCGAAGATCGCGGCGCGCGCGCTGCTGGAAACCCGATTCAAGGTGGCCCTGATTACGGTCGATACATACCGGGTGGGAGCAAGTGACCAGCTGGCCCGCTACGGCAAGATCATGGGGATTCCCACGCACGTGGCCCGTGATCGCGCTGCGCTCGCCGAGGGGGTCAACCGATTCGAGGGCGCCGACCTGATCCTGATCGACACGGCGGGCCGTTCCGATAACGAATCGCTGGCGGCGCAGACGTCGCTGCTGCGCTCGGTCCCGCAGCTGGAGCTGCAGCTGGTGCTGTCGGCGGCCACGGGCGGGCGCGAGCTGGGGGCGATCGCGCGTCGCTATCGCGCCATCGGGCCGGAGCGGCTGATCTTTACCAAGCTCGACGAGGTCGACGGACCGGCGGGGATCTACTCCGCGGTCTCGGCGCTGCCGCGCCCGATCTCCTGCATCACCGACGGCCAGCGCGTGCCCGAGGACATTCACGCTGTGACCGGCCCCGACCTGGTCGGCATGGTCTTCGGATCTTGAGGCCAAGAGGAGCTCCAGTGGTGGACCAGGCAGACAGCCTTCGAAATCTCGCGGCCGAGGGGCGCCTCGCGCGGCCGGCGCTCAAGGTGTTCGCGGTGACCAGCGGCAAGGGCGGGGTCGGCAAGTCCAACGTCGCCGCAAATCTGGCGATGCACGTCGCCAAGACCGGCAAGCGTGTGCTGGTGATCGACGCCGATCTCGGGCTGGCCAACATCGAGGTCCTGTTCGGCCTCAAGCCCCGGTATCACCTGGGCGACGTGCTGACCGGCGGCCGGCCGATCGAGGAGGTGCTGGTGCAGGGACCGCAGGGCATCTCGCTGCTGCCGGCTGGCTCGGGCGTGCAGGGGCTGACCCAGCTGAGCGACAACGAGAAGCGGCAATTCATCAGCGCGCTCGATCCGCTGGAAGAGCTGTTCGACGTGGTGTTCATCGACTCGGGCGCCGGCATCGGCGACAACGTCCTGTTCTTCGTCGGCGCGGCGCAGGAGGCGATCCTGGTCGTCAACCCCGAGCCGACCGCGCTCATCGACGCCTACGCCGTGGTGAAGGTGCTGTCGCAGCAGGCCGGCGTCAGCGCGTTCAGCGTGATCGTCAACCCGGTCGTCGACGAGCTGGCCGCGCGCGGGATCTTCCACAAGCTGACCACCGTCACCAATCGATTCCTGAACGCGCGCATGCGCCACCTCGGCTACATCCCGCGCGACGAGAACTTCCACCGCGCCATCATGGCGCAGCGGCCGATCGTCGACATGTTCCCCAGCTCGCCCGCCAGCCGCGCGCTCGGCGACATCTCGCGCCGGCTGCTCGAAGGGCTGCCGCCCTCCAAGCTCGACAGCGGGCTCAAGGTCATGTGGCAGCGCCTGCTGCGGGAGTCGACGGCGGCGCCGATCGGGTGAGCAACGGGTTGATTCAATGATTCGCAAAGCCCTCGCTACATACGCCTCGTCGACCAGCGAAGCGGACGATCTGATCCAGCGCTACGCGCCGCTGATCGATCGCATCGCGCGCCGGATCGCGATCCGCACCGGGCTGCGCAGCGCGTTCGACGATCTCTGGTCGGCGGGCGCGCTCGGGCTGCTCGAGGCGGCGCCGCGCTTCGACGCCAGCCGGGGCGTCAGCTTCGAGACCTTCGTCGAGCACCGGATCCGCGGGGCGATGCTCGACGAGCTGCGCAGGATGGACCACCTGCCGCGCCGGCTGCGCTCGCGCACCGACGACGTGCAGAAGGTCCGGCAGAAGCTGGCGGGACAGCTGGGGCGCGACGCGACGACCGAGGAGGTCGCGCAGGCGCTGAACGTCGACATCGAGGAGCTGAGCGGCCTCGAGGCGCTGCTCGAGCCCCACGTGCCGCTCGACAAGGCGACGCACGCGCTGGCCAGCTACGGCACGGGCGACGGGCCGTCGGGCAGCAGCGCCGTCGAAGACAAGATCGCGCGCGCGCAGATGGCCAAGGCGCTGGCCGAGGGCTTCAAGACGCTGCCCGAGCGGTTGCAGACGGTGATGGGCCTGCATTACGTCGAAGGGCTGACCTACCGCGAGATCGCGAAGATGCTCGATGTCAGTGAGCCGCGGGTGTGCCAGCTGCACGCCGACGGGCTCAAGCGGCTGCGCGCCGTGCTGCCCGACTTCAACGCCGACCGCGACCGGGCCTGACGGGGGGGCGATGAGCGTGCAGAACCAGCGCCTGTCGGAGCGGAGGCACTGCATCCTGTTCGTCGACGACGAGCCGGGGATGTTGAAGGCGTTCGAACGGCTGCTGCACCCCGAGCGCCATCGCTGGGAGATGATCTTCGCCGGATCGACGGCGGCCGCCTGCGAGAAGCTGGAGGAGCGCGCGGTCGACGTCATCGTGACCGAGGTGCGGCTCACGGGGCAGAAGGCGGGCGAGGGGGTCAAGCTGCTCGAGCGGGTCAAGCGCGAGCACCCGGGCGTGACCCGCATCGTCTTCACCGCGCCGGGCGATCGCGACACCGCGGTGCGCCTGTCCGGGGTGGCGCATCAGTTTCTGGCCAAGCCGTTCGACGTGCTGGGCCTGCGCGAGACGCTGGCGCGCGCCTGCACGGTGCGCGAGCTGCTGGAGCGGCCGGCGATCCGCGACGCCGTCGGCGGCATCGGCACGCTGCCGGTGGTGCCGGCGCTGTACCTGGAGCTGCAGACGGCGCTGCGCGACCCGCGCGCCGATCTGAAACGGATCGCCGAGGTGGTCGAGCGCGACATCGGCATGTCGGCCAAGCTGCTGCAGCTGGTGAACTCGGCCTTCTTCGGCGTGCGCAGCAGCAACGGCTCGCCCATCGCCAGCGTCGAGCAGGCGGTGATGCTGCTGGGGATGAACACCGTGCAGCACCTCGCGCTCGCGTCGGCGGTCTTCTCCGCCTACGACGTGCGCGACGACTTTTACGGTTTCTCGCTGTCGCTGCTGCAGCGGCACGCGCTGCTGACGGCGCGGATCGCGTCGCGGCTGGTGGCGTCGAAGCAGGAGCGCGACGAGGCGTTCGTGTCGGGGCTGCTGCACGACGCCGGTAAGTTGGTGCTGGCCAACCGGTTCCCCGACGCCTACCGGCGCATCGCCCTGCAGGCGGTGCGCGAGAGCCTGCCGCTGACCTTGCTGGAGAGCGCCGAGTTCGGAACCTCGCACCCCGAGGTCGGCGCCTACCTGTTCGGGATCTGGGGACTGCCGACCGTCGTCGTGGAGGCGGTCGCGTTTCACCACGATCCCTCGGCGGCCGGGCGCAGCCGTTTCGACGTCAGCGGCGCGGTTCACGTCGCCGACGTCCTGGCGCACGAGATGACCACCCCGGCCAGCGACAGCACCGGCCGGCGCGCGGTTCTCGACGGCGCCTACCTGGACACCACCGGGTTGGTCGCGAAGCTGCCGACCTGGCGAGTGATGGCCGCCGGCCTGGTCGGAGAGCAGTAATGCCCGCCCCGGGCCTATCCCCGTCCTCGTCCCCATCCTCGTCTTCGTCCCCCTCCGACCCGCCCCTCTCCGCAACCCAACTGCTTCGCCTTGGCGTCCTGGCCCAACAGGACGCCGACCACCCGCGTGCGTTGGCCCTGCTGCTGCGCGCGGTCGAGGCCGCGCCCGAAGATTGGATCGCCCACAGCTGCCTCGGCGGGACGCTCAAGGTGCTGGGGCGCATCGACGAAGCGATCGTGATCCACCAGCGCGCCGTCGCGCTCGGCGGCGACCACCGCGCCCTGTCGAACCTGGCGCTCGCCTATCGCGCGGCCGGGCGCATCGACGAGGCGGTCGCGACGGCGGAAGCGGCGGCCCTGCACGCGCCCGGCGACGCTGAGCTGCACGGCAACCTCTCGGGGCTGCTGCTGGCGGCCGGCCGCGCGCAGGAGGCGGAGGCGGCGGCGCGACGAGCGCTCGCGCTCACGCCCGGTGAGGCGCGCTTCGAGAGCAACCTGGCCTACGCGCGCAAGGAACAGGGCGACTTCGCCGGCGCGGTCCGGCACCTGCGCAACGCGATCGCGCGCGATCCGCGCGACGCCGACGCGCACTGGAACCTCGGGCTGACGCTGCTGGCAGCGCCCGCCACGCCCGCCGACGAGGCGGAGGGGTGGCGCGCGCTCGAGTGGCGGCACCGGATCCCTGGACTCGGCGTCACGCCCGGCGCCGCGCTGGCCGCGACGCCGGTCTGGGCGGGCGAGCCGCTGGCGGGGCGCACGCTGCTGCTGCAGGCAGAGCAGGGGCTGGGAGACACGCTGCAGCTCGCACGCTATGCGCGCGCGGCCAAGGTGCTGGCCGGCGCCGGCGCGACCATCCTCGAGTGCCAGCCGCCGCTGGAACGATTGCTGCGCCGGTGCGCGGGGGTCGACGTGGTGGTGGCGCGCGGCGCGGCGCTGCCGCGCGCCGACCTGCGCGTCGGTCTGTTCAGCGGGCCCGGCCTGCTGGGCGGGATGGCGCCGTCGGGCGCCGCAGACCCGTATCTGACCGCCGAGCCCGAACGGGCGGCGCACTGGCGCGCGCGCCTCGCCGCGCTCACGCCCGGCTGCCTCTTTCGGGTCGGCATCAACTGGCAGGGCAATCCCCGTTATCGCGCCGACGCGCGCCGGTCGATCGCGCTGGCCGGTTTCGCGCCGTTGCTGCGCGCGATCGCGGCCGCCGGTGGGGGGGTGGTGAGCCTGCAGAAGGGGGAAGGTCGCCAGCAGCTGGCCCGCCTGCCGGCCGACATCGGCGTGGTCGATGTCGGGCCGGAGCTCGACGCCGACGGCGCATTCCTCGACAGCGCCGCGCTCATGACCGCGCTCGATCTCGTGATCACGTCGGACACCGCGATCCCCCACCTCGCGGGCGCGCTCGGCGTGCCGGTCTGGATGGCGGTCGCGTCGCTCCCCGACTGGCGCTGGGGCCTGCAGGGCGAGACCAGCCCCTGGTACCCGACCATGCGGCTCTTTCGCCAGCGCGAAGCGGGAGACTGGGCCGGCGTCTTCGCGCGGCTGGCGCGGGCGGTCGGCGAGAGGTTCGCGCCATGAACCTCAGCGTACCGATCGGCCCCGGCGAGCTGGTCGACAAGATCACCATCCTCGAGATCAAGAGCGAGCGGCTGGCGGCACGCGACAAGCTCGTCAACGTGCGCGCCGAGCTGGCCGCGCTGGCGAAGGCGCGCGACGCCGCCATCGCCCCTTCGCCGGCGCTCGACGAGCTGACCGCGGCGCTCAAGCAGGTCAACCTGTCGCTGTGGCAGATCGAGGACGAGATTCGCGACTGCGAGCGCGCCGCCGACTTCGGCCCGCGCTTCATCGCGCTCGCGCGCGCCGTCTACCGCACCAACGACGAACGCGCCGCGCTCAAGCGCCGGATCAACGATCTCCTCGACGCCGACATCGTCGAAGAGAAGTCGTACGCGGCGTACTGAACGCGCGGACGCGTCGCCGGACTCCTCACCCTAACCCTGCTATGAAACAGCCTGTCCGGGGGTGGGTAGAGGGGTGATCTGGACGGAGTAGCCGAGTGCCTGGAGCTTGTCGCGGAAGCGGCGGACGAGGCGTTGGCGGGTTTCGGGATTCGAGGGAGGCGTGTCTGGGTCGCGGTATGGAACGCGGTCATGGAGGATGTGGAAGAGCGCGACGAGCATTTTGCGTGCGATTGCCACGATGGCCTTCTTGGGCCCCAAGCGGGCGCGTAACCGGCGAAAGACAACGGGCCAGAATCCGTCCTTCATCCGGACGGCCGACCAAGCGCACTGGACGAGGGCGGTTCGAAGGTACTTGTTGCCTTTGACCCTCTCCTCGCAGACGAGGAGAGGGGATCGGAAGGGGAGGGGCGGGCGGGTTGGTAGATATGAGGGTTCCGGAGCGCGAGCCCTCAGCGGATCGTCGGATTCTTGATGTTGTTCTCGACGCGCGAGACGCCCGAGGTCCCCTTGGCCAGCTCGACCGCGCGCAGGCGCGACGCCTCCGATGGCACCGTGCCGCTGAGACTGACGACGCCGTTGTTGGTCTCGGCCTTGACCGACCGCAGCGAATCGTCGGCGGCGAACAGGGTGTCGAGGCGCGCCGTGACGCTCGCGTCGCCCACCGTCGCTTGGGCCGGTACCGCCTGGTGGCTCGGCAGCTCGTCACCCCTGGCCAGCCGCGAGACCCCGAACGCCAACAACGCAGCGCCTAGCATCAGCATGCAAGCTCTTCGCATGTGGATCTCCTTTCCTTCGTGTGACTGGAATATGGAATCGGGTCCGTGCCTGGCAAGGGGTTGACCGGTCCCCGGTCGAGCTGCGGCGGCGGTGGCGCGATCAAGCTCAAGCGTGCTTTACTCCTGGTTGTGCGCCGCTCGGAGCTCATCAAGGTGCTGGTGTTCTGCCCGCATTTTCAGCGGCCGGTGACGGCTGCGCGCAACCTGACCATCGATCGCCTGGTCTCGTGCGACGACGCCGGCAGCTGCCGCGACGCCGCCCCCGAGGCGCAGGGGAACGAGCACGCGCGCGTCTTCCCGCACGGCTGTCCGGTCTATCCGACGCTCGCGAAGTGACGTTCAGCGCGCGGTCGCGGCCAGCGGTGCGCAGCGGTGCCGCCAGCGTTGCAACGTTGGCGGCGATGCTCGCCTCGTCGTCGATCGGCCCGACGCCCGCGAACCGGTTCCAGGTCTCGGTGTGCTCGGTCTTCTGGCCGGGGGCCAGCGTGATCAGCGGTCCGAGCGTCTCGATCTCGAGGATGTTGGGATCGCTGTAGAGCTGGAAGTTGCAGCCCCGGTCGGGATAGGTCTGGTCGGGCTGGTAGCCGATGGTCTTGACGAACAGATCGCCCCCCGCGCGCCAGTAGCCGAGCCACCCGGCCTGGTGCGCCAGGCCGAACTTCAGCAGCGTCGTCGCGCGCGGATCCTGCCGCGCGGTGATGAAGCGCGTGCCGAACATCAGCCGCGGATCCTTGAGATCGGTGTAGCTCCAGATCGCGATGCTCTGATTGGGCGCGTAGTCGGCGTCGACGGACGTGGGCACCGAGCCCGGGTGCGGGAGCTTCTCCGGCAGCGGCACGATCGCGGTCCCGTCGGGCGGCATCACCGTGAGCGCCCAGGGCGACAGCTGCACCGGCCGTTCGCCGACGTTGGTGATGCGGTGGACGATCACCACGCGACTGCCCGATGCGCCGAGCGCGATGTCGAGCTCCTTCTGGATCCCGTAGGGCTGGTCGGGCAGCTGGGTCAGCCGCACGCGCACGCCGTCCCTGTCGGAGGCGAGCACGCGGTGCTCGACCGGGCGGTTGTCGGGGGCGTAGGTCCGCGTCTTGTCTTCAGGCGCGGTCCACAGGCGGTGCCCGCCGCGCGGCATCCAGTGCGGCTCGCCCGACTTGCCGAGCTGGTCGGCGGTCTCACCGAAAAGATTGTGCCCGTCGCGCGCGGCGTAGCGGATCACGCGCGGCCCCACGTCCAGCGTCACCACCAGCTCGGTATCGGCGTTGGCGATGCGCAGATTCCGGGACCAGCCGGCATAAGGGATGATTTCAGTCGAAGCGCTCATGCCACGGCGATATCACATCAGCGCGCCGCGAGTCGAGACGGAGGTCGCGTCCGGATCTGAGCACTACCCGTCCTCGTCCTCGTCATCGTCTTCGTCTCGTCCCGACCTCGCCCCTACGCCGCCAGCAACTGCGCGACGCGCGGATCGGGCCCCAGCGGCGCCAGCGCGGTTTCAGCTTCGGCGCGGCGTCCGATCGCCAGCAGCGCGCGCGCCCAGTGAAGGCGCGCGTCGCAGTCCTGGGGCCGCTGGCTGACCACGGCGGCGAGCAGCGGTTCGGCCTCGGCGGCGGCGCCGCGGCTCACCAGCAAGATCCCGAGCAGGAAGCGCGGCAGGTGAAACGCCGCCGGCGCGCCGTTGACCGCGCTGCGCAGCGTGCGCACGGCGCGCTCGAGCTGGCCGAGCTTGAGACAGCAGATGGCGAGCTGGGTCTCGGCGGCGTAGCTGACCGCGCCCGGATCCTGGCGCAGGAAGAAGCGCGCGGCGGCCGGCGCCAGGCAGTCCTCGAGCTCGCGGCTCGCGGCGGCGACGTGGCCGGCGTCGAGCAGCAGCTTGCCGCGCAGGAAGTGCAGGTCGGGTGAGTCGGCGAAGTCGCACAGCGCGCGCGCCGAGACCTCGAGCGCGTCGCGCGCGCGGCCGGCGCGCACCAGCGCGCGCACCAGGTTGATCCACAGGGCCGCGAGATAGCTCTCGTCGCGATGCTCCGGCCCGAGCGCGTCGATGCGCTCGAGCGCGCGCTCGAACGCCAAAATGCCTCGGCGCCCGCCTCCGCGCCGGCCGCCGCGCTGTTGGCATCCGCCGCCTGCACCGCCTGGCCCAGGCAGAACCAGCTGAAGGGATCGGCGGGGCGCGACGCGACCATCAGCCGCGCCAGGCGCAGATTGCGCTCGAGGGTTCGATGCTCGGCGACGACCGCTCCGGTGTGGCCGTCGTGGTCGATGTGGATGAAGCGCGCGTGCGCGGCCTCGCAGCGGCGCTCGGCGACGGCGACGATCTGCTCGTGGACCTGGCCGCGGTAGATCATGTCGGGCACGGCGCGGCGAAAGAGCCGCAGCACCGGACCGACCGCCACGCCGCCGTCGTCGATGCGATCGTGGCAGTCGATTGAATATGCGGCTATCGCCGGGGAGTAGGCGGCGGTCGCGGGCGAGCCGACGGCATCGGCCGGCTGCGTGAGCGCGCGCGCCCAGGCGGCCGGGTCGTCGACGCGCAGGATCTCGTCGGCGTCCAGCACCAGGACCCACTCGAGCGACGCCGCGCCCAGCGCATGATTGCGCGCCAGCGCGAAATCGTCGCGCCAGGGGAAGTGCAGGACGCGCGCGCCCGCCGCCGCCGCCAGGGCCGCCGTGCCGTCGGTCGAGCCGGTGTCGACCACGATCGCCTCGCCGACCCAGGGCAGCGCCGAGGCGAGACAGCGGCCGAGGCGCTTCTCCTCGTCGCGCACGATCATGCACAAGCTCAGCCGCTGGCGAATCTGCGCCGCGACGCCGCCCTCGGCCTGGCGCGGCGCGGGGTATGAGGAAGGGGGGGACGCCACCTCGGGTCCCGTCACATCGCTGACCGTCGTCGACACTGTCCCGCGCCCGGTTTCTGACACTCAGGCGACGCGCGAGCCGCCGCGGGTGCTGCTGTTGAACGTGACCAGGCCGATGTCGTCGAGCTCGCGCGACTCGGCCTTCTCTCGCGCGCTCAGGATCTCGTCGACGCGCGCCTGCGCCACGCGGCGCAGCGCCTCGGCCTTGGAGTGGGCCACGGTGTAGGCGGCGCGCGTGGCGCCCTCCTCCACGGTGGCCGACTTCACCGCGCGCTCGGCATTGCGTACGTCGGAAAGCGCGCGGGTATGCGCGATCTCGGCCAGCAGCCAGTCGGTCGCCAGCGCCGACCGCCGGTGGTCGGTGCGAGCGGCGTCGCGCGCGCCCAGCAGCGCCTCCTCGGCCGACTTCACCTTGCGGTTCGCGGCCGCCATCTCATGCAGCTTCCGCTCCTCGTTCTTCTCCTCGATCTTGATGACCGGATCGAGCCGAGTCCTCGGGCGCATACCTCACGCTTCGGCACGGCACCCCGGCGACTTGAGCCCGTCGGTGAAGATGATGGCGCGGGCTCCCTCGCTCTTTCCGCGCGGCAATTCGTGCCGGGTCGATTCTTCCGGGCGCACACGTCGGCGCCGCCAGGTTTCGGTCAGGCGCGCGATGTTTGCGGTCACAAACCCGACGCGATCGCTTGGCCCCGTCCTTGCTGATTCCCGGCTCGGGAGAATCGACGTGGCAGACGGAATGTACGTAGGCATGGCAGCGGCTGCCGCTCGATCCGAGCAGCTCGACTCGATTGCCGACAACCTGGCGAACGCGGAGACACCCGGCTACAAGGCGTCGCGCCCAGCGTTCCAGTCGTTCCTGCCGCCCCGGACCATCGGCGCCGGCGCCGGTGTCGCCCAGGACAAGATCTTCGCCGGGGTGGTCGCCACCGGCACCGACCTGTCATTGGGTCCGGTGCGCACCACCGACAACCCGCTCGACATCGTGCCCGAGGGGCAGTCGTTCCTGTCGGTGATGGCCATGAACGGGCAGGTCGCCTACACCCGCAACGGCAAGCTCAACGTGACGCCCGAGGGGGCGCTGGTCGCCGACGGGCGGCAGGTGATCGGCGTCTCGGGCCGGCCGATCCTGATTCCGCCCGGCGCCAACGTCTCGATCAATCAGGCCGGCGAGGTCAGCGCCGACCGCGTTCCGGTCGATCGGCTCGCGCTCTCCGATCTGGGGGGCAACGTCGTGCGCGTCGGCCCACAGCTCTACGCCGCCGGCCCCGGCGGCACCGTGACCCCGTCCGAGGGCGGCGTCTCGACCGGCCAGCTCGAGATGGGGAACGTCACGCCGCTCGAGTCGACCGTCCAGATGATCAACGCCCAGCGCCAGTACGAGACCGCCATGCAGGCGATCCAAACCTACCGCCGGCTCGACGATCGCGCGATCGAAGTCGGCAAGATCCGCTGAAGAGGAGTCATCGATGTTGCGTTCGCTTTATACCGCCGCCACCGGAATGGAGGCGGAGCAGCTCAAGATGGACACGATCGCGAACAACCTGGCGAACGTGAACACCACCGGCTTCAAGCGGACGCGCGCCGAGTTTCAGGACCTGCTGTCCGAGACGATCGTCCAGGCGCAGCCGGCAGGACCGCTGGGCGGCGGCCAACCGGCGCCGCTTCAGGTCGGGCTGGGGGTGCGCACCGGCAGCACGACCCGTTCGATGGGGCAGGGGGACATGGTCTCGACGCAGGGTCAGTACGACATCGCGATCGAGGGCAACGGGTACTTCCGGGTCCAGCGCACCAGCGGCGAGATCGCCTTCACGCGCGCCGGCAACTTTCGCGTCGACGACACCGGCCGGCTGGTCACCCAGCGGGGCGAGCTGGTCGAGCCGGCGATCACCGTGCCGCCCGACACGCTGGCGCTGACGATTCAGCCCGACGGCACGGTGCTGGCCAAGGTGCCGAACCGGACCGAGCAGACGACGCTCGGTCGGCTCGACCTGACGACGTTCACCAACCCGGGCGCGCTGGAGGCGATCGGCGGCAATCTCTTTCAGCCGACGGCGGCCAGCGGCCAGGAGCTGCAGGTCCACCCGGGCGAGCAGGGGGTCGGCACGCTGTCGCAGGGGTTCCTCGAGACCTCCAACGTGAAGGCGGTCGAGGAGATGGTCGACATGATCAGCACCCAGCGCAGCTACGAGATGAACTCGAAGGTCATCCAGACGGCGGACCAGATGCTGCAGAAGCTGACCTCGCTGCGCTAACCATGAACCGGGGTGGTCACATAGCTCTGCCGAGCATCTTCGCGCTGGCCGCGCTGGCCGCGCTGGCGGTCGGGGCGCTGTCGCCGGCGGTGCGGGCGGCGGGGGCGGCCGGCGTCACTCCGGACGTCGCCCCGAACGTGGCTCCGAATGTCGTCGCCCCGAACGTCGCCCCGAACGTGGCTCCGGTCGTCCGCCAGGCGCTGGCGCGGGCGCTGGGCGCGCCGGGCGCGCGCATCGACAGCGCGATCCAGGACGCCGGCTCGTCGCGCGCCAGCACCTGCCGCGCCACCGAGGCCGAGCTCCCTCAGCCGCTCCAGGCGTCGGGCCGGGTGGCGGTCAAGATCAGCGGGCGATCCCCGCGCGGCCAGCGCTGCGAGGAATGGATCTGGACGCGCGTGCGGGTCGTCGCGCCGGTGGCGGTCACGACGCGCGCGCTCAAGGCGGGCGAGCCGCTGGACGGCGCCGTCGCCACCGAAGAGCGCGAGCTGCGCGCCGGGCACCCGGCGGCGGCGCTCGGGCCGGCGTCGCTGGCGGGCCGCGCGCTGTCCGCGGGGCAGATGCTCGAGGCGGCCTTCGTCGTCGAGCCGACGCTGCGGCCGGGCGAGACGGTCAAGGTGCTGGTGGTGAGCGGCGCGCTGACGATCGAGCAGTCGGGCCGCGCCGTGCCCTGCGTCCGCGGCCGCAGCTGCGCGACCCTTCCTTCGGGCAAGCAGGTCGAGGGCGACCTGGTCGACGGGCGCCTGGTGGTGCAGAGCGAATGACGCCCGCGACGCGAGATCGTCGAATCGCGGCGGCGCGCCGCGCGCGCCGCCCGGGGTTGCCGGGTGCGCTGCTGGCCGCCGTCAGCCTGTGCGCCGGCGGGTGCGCCGCGAGTCATATCGCCTCCTACAAGCCCAAGAAGCGCGAGTATGCGCTCGACACGTCGGCGGCCAAGGAAGACCAGCCGCAGTCCGAAGGGAGCCTCTGGCACCCCGGGCGGCCGGCGTCGATGCTGTTCACCGACGCGCGCGCGCTGCGCGCCAACGATCTGGTCGTGATCAAGATCGAGGAGGTCGCCGACGCCAAGCGCTCGGCCGACACCGACCTGACGCGCGAGTCCAGCTCGTCGGCGCAGGTGACCGCCTTCCTCGGGCTGCTCGACAAGCTCAAGGCCAAGGGGATCGACCCGAACCTCAACGTCGGCGGCAGCTCGAAGAGCGACTTCAAAGGGGAGGGGACGACGGCGCGCACCGAGTACCTGACCGCGACGGTGCCGGCGATGGTGCGCAAGGTTCTGCCCAACGGCAACCTGTTCGTCGAAGGGCACCGGGTCATCCTGGTGAACAACGAAGAACAGCACTTTTACATCTCGGGCGTCGTGCGCCCGATCGACATCGACCAGGAGAACAGCGTGAAGAGCTCCATGGTCGCCGACGCCGAGATCGAGTTCGTGGGACGGGGCGTCCTCACCGACAACCAACACCAGGGGTTCCTCTCACGCTACCTCGGTTGGCTGTGGCCTTTCTGATGTTTGAACTAGCTTTGACAGGGGGGAGCAGAGGTGCCCGCAAGGGCACCAGCGGCGCAAAGATGGAGGCTAGCCTATTGAGCCAGCTTAAGTCCTCCAGCTTTTCCTTCGCTTCTCTGCTTCTCCCTGTTTCTTTTTTTCTCGCTTGCGGGGACGCCGCGCCGGAGGCGTTGTCGTGAGACGGCTGTGCGTCGCGCTGCTGATCTCGTTCCTGACCTTCCTCGGCCTGCGCGCCGCGTTCGGCGCGCCGGTGCGGGTCAAGGAGCTGGTCGAGGTGCAGGGGGTGCGCGAAAACGTGCTCTACGGCTACGGCCTGGTCGTGGGGCTCGCCGGCACCGGTGACACCGAGCGCGTCTTCTTCACCTCGCAATCGATCAGCGGCATGCTCGGGCGGCTCGGCATCCGCATCAACCCGGCCGACGTGCAGGTGCGCAACGTCGCCGCCGTGATGGTGACGGCCAAGCTGCCGTCGTTCTCGCGCCCCGGCACGCGCATCGACGTCAGCGTTGGATCGATGGGCAACGCGCGCTCGCTCGCCGGCGGCGTCCTGCTGGTGACGCCGCTGACCGGCCCCGACGGGCAGGTCTACGCGCTGGCGCAGGGGCCGGTGCAGGCGGGCGGGTTCGACGTCGGCGCGCACGGAACAATGATGCAGAAGAACCAGCCGACGTCGGGACGCGTCCCCGCGGGCGGCATCATCGAGCGCGCCGTGATGGCCAACCTCGAGAAGAGCCCGATGGTGCTGGGGCTCAAGCAGCCCGACTTCACCACCTCGAATCGGATCGCCGAGGCGATCAACGCCGCCCTCAAGGACAACACGGTGGCGCGCGCCACCGATCCCGCCGCCGTCGAGGTCAAGATCCCCGCCGCTTACACGGGCAAGGCGGTCGCGCTCATGACCGCGATCGAGGCGATCGAGGTCGAGTCGGATCAGCGCGCGCGCATCGTCGTCAGCGAGCGCACCGGCACCGTCGTCGCCGGCGATCGGGTGCGCATCCACGCCGTCGCTGTCGCCCACGGCGGGCTTTCGATCTCGATCATGACCACGCCGCTGGTCTCGCAGCCGGGCCCGCTGGCGCGGGGCCGCACGGTGCAGGCCAACCAGGCCACCGTCGACGCCAAGGAAAAGAAGGGGCCGGTCGTCGCGCTGCCGGCGACGACCACCGTCGAGGAGCTGGTCAAGGCGTTGAACCTCATCGGCGCGTCGCCGCGCGACCTGATCGCGATCCTGCAAGCGATGAAGGCCGCCGGGGCGATCGACGCGGATCTGGACGTGATCTGATGGCGCTACCGATCTCGGACACCACGAACGCCGCGCAGCAGATGGAGGCGGCGATCCTGCGCCAGCTGCTGCAGGCCAGCGGCGCCTTCAAACCGAGCGAGGTCGCGGGCGGACAGCTGCGCGCCGACATGTTCATCGAGACGCTCGCCGACGCGGTCGCCAAGGGCGGCGGCATCGGCATCGCGCGCATGATCGAGGACGAAGTGGGTCAGGCCGACGCCGGCGCCGGCGCCCGCGTCGACGATGGTATCGATAACGGCGAGGACGATCCGCCGATGCCGACCACGCGGACGCCGACGCGGTCCTCGGCGCCGCGGTCATCGTCGGGCGTGACCAGCGGGTTCGGGCCGCGGGTCGATCCGATCGACGGTACGACCAAGAACCACACCGGACTCGACCTGCGCGCCGCCTCCGGCAGCCCGATTCTGGCCACGGCGGACGGCGTCGTCCGCAGCGCCGGCCCGCGCGGCGGATACGGCAACGCGGTCGAGCTCGACCACGGCGGCGGACTGACGACCCTTTACGGCCACGCGTCGCAGGTGCTGGTGAAACCTGGGGAAAAAGTCAGCGCCGGGCAAGAGATCGGCGTGGTGGGACAGACCGGTAGAGCCACCGGGCCCCACCTCCATTTCGAGCTACGGAAGGATGATAGGGCGGTCGACCCGACGCAGTACAGCGGGGTCGTTCACCGGGCACTTAATGCCTACCAGAGACGTGCCGAAGATAGGGTAGCGGGAAAGCTTCAGGAATCCCGTGGCGGAGATGGACCATGAAAATCAACGAGACAAAGCCGGTGGCGGAAGTGGGGCGCGTGGCAACGCCCGACCAGCCCCCAGCGGCGCCCAAGGATCGTGTAACCGTCGACAAATCACGCGAGCTGGACATGGCTGTGGCCACCAGTAAAGCGTCGGCGGCAGCCCACCGTTCGAATCGGCTCAATGACTTGGAGGCACGCGTTCGCGCCGGTGGCTACCGCCCCGACCCGTCGCGCGTTGCCGACGAGATTCTGCAGGACGCGGAAGTCGACGCGCGCCTGCAGGCCCTCCTCAAGCGCTAGCCCGTTCGTAGCCCGCTTATCACCGATAGCTTTCTTTAGTGCCCGCCCGTCGAGCAGACGCCAGCCCTTTGTACAAGCCGCTGTGAATGATGGATAACCTCGAAAACGCAATCGCCGTCACCAACCAGATCCGCGACGCCTTGCACGCCGAGGTCGAGCGCGCCCGCGCCGAGCGGGTGCTGATTCGCGCGATGGACGTCGAGGGGCTCATGCGCCGCGCCTCCGCGCGCGCCGAGTGGAACGTGCTCGTGAACCACAAGCAGGCGCAGCTCTCGTCGGAGCTGGCCCAGGTCGCGCGCCTCCACAATCTTTCCGAGGTCACGATCGACGGCCTGCGCGGTATCGCGCCGGCCCCGACCGAGCGGCTCGCGCAAGCCTTCGCCGAGGTGCGCTCGCTCGCGGCCGCGCTCGCCGAGCTCGACGATCTGAACCGCACGCTGGGACAGCGAGCGCTGTCGTTCGTGCGCGCTTACCTGAGCGCGCTCAGCCCGCGCGCCGCCGCCTACGATCGCCGCGGAATGGCGGCGGCCGCCGCGATCGCGCGCGCGTCGAACACCGTGAGCCGCGTGGTCTAACCCATGCCCGATCTGCTTTCCATCCTCTCGCAGTCGAGCACCAGCCTGGCGGCGCACCGCGAGGCGGCGGCGGTCGCGGGCCAGAACATCTCGAACGTCAACACGCCCGGATACTCGCGCCAGACCGCAAATCTAGAGGCGCTGTCGCCGGCGGAGCTGGTCGCCAACGGGTTCATCGGCCGCGGCGTCGGCGTTCAGTCGATAAGCCAAGCGCGCGACGCGTTTCTCGAGCGGCAGATCCCCCACGCCCTCGCTTCGCAGAGCTCGAGCTCGACCGAGAGCGACGCGCTGGCCGCCGTGTCGGCGCTCGATCCCGACGCCGCCGGCGGGCTCAGCTCGGCGCTCAGCGCCTTTTACTCGTCGCTGCGCGCGGTCTCGCAGAACCCTGCCGACCCGGCGCTGCGCACCGCCGCGGTCTCCGCCACGCAGAGCCTGACCCGGTCGTTCAACCGGACGTCGCAGGCAATCGAAGACGCGCGCAGCGGCCTCGACGACAAGATCAAGGGCACCATCGACGAGGTCAACACCGCCGCGGCCAACATGGCGTCGCTCAACGCGCAGATCCGGTCGGCCCGCTCCGGCGGGGCCGAGCCCAACGATCTCCTCGACGCGCGCCGCAAGCTCCAGGACAAGCTGACCGAGCTCACCGGCGCGACGCCGGTCACCGACCCCCAGGGCGACGTCTCGATGGCGCTGCCGGGCGGCACGGCGCTGGTGAGTCAGGATCGCGCCGCGCAGCTGTCGACGCTGCCCGACTCCAGTAACCGCGGTCACCTGTCGTTAAGGATCACACGCGCTGACGGCAGCGGGCCGGTCTCGCTACCGAGCAGCGCGGCGGGGGGGGCGATCGGCGGCGCGCTCGCGGCGCGCGACGGCACGCTCGGCGCGGCGTCGACCGCCCTCGACGCACTCGCTTTCGACTTCGCCAACTCCGTCAACGCCGTCTCGACCGCCGGGTTCGCCCAGGACGGGACGAACGGGCACGCGATGTTCGCTGTCGGCGCGACGGCGGCCGGCGCGGCGGCGCAGATCAACGTCGACCCGACGCTGCTGGCCAATCCGTCGCTGCTGGCGGCGTCGTCTTCGGTGGCGGGGCTGCCGGGCAACAATCAGAACATGCTGGCGATGATCGCGACCGAGCGCACGGTGCTGGCCGGCGGCTCCGATCCGTCGACCACCTTCACCAACATCGTGTCGTCGTTCGGCGGGGCGTCGCAGCGCGCGAAGGCGATGTCGGATCAGGACGGCGCGCTGCTCAATAACCTCACGCAGCTGCGCGAGTCGACCTCGGGCGTCTCGCTCGACGAGGAGATGGTCCACCTCACGGCGGCGCAGCGCGCGTTCGAGGCGGTGAGCAAGGTCATCACCACCGCCGACAGCATGCTCGACACCCTCATGAGCTTGAAGTGAGCAAGGAGATCGCATGCGCGTCACCGACCGAATGATCTACGACTCCGCGGCGCTGAACGCCGCCACGAGCCGCGATCGCGCGCAGTCGGCGATGGAACAGGTGTCGACCGGCATGCGCGTCGTTCACCCCGGCGACGACCCCGCCGTCGCGGCGACGATGGTGCGCGGGCAGCAGACCGTCGATCGCCTGGACGCGATCAACCAGAACGCCGGCCGCGCCGCCGACGAGACGGACGCCGCCGACGCTGCGTTGCAGAGCCTGAGCACCGTGCTGGCGCGCGCGCGCGAGCTCACCGTGCAGCTGGGCAACGACACCTACTCCGCGACCGATCGGCAGGGCGCGGCGGCCGAGGTCGACGGGCTGATCCGCCAGGCGGTGACGCTGATGAACCGGGACGTCAACGGGCGCTACATCTTCGGCGGCGACAAGGATCAGGCGCCGCCCTTCGACATCAACGGGAACTACACCGGCGACACCGCCGTGCGCCAGGTCGAGGTCGCGCCGGGCGTCCTGCAGGACGCGTCGGTGCGCGCCGACGTCGCGGTGAAGGGGGTCGGCGGCGGCGTCGATCTCTTCGCGACGCTGCAGTCGCTGTCGACCGCGCTCAAGACCAACAACGGCGACGCGATCCGCGGCTCGCTCACCAATCTCGAGGCGGCGACGACCCAGGTCACGAACACGCTGGCCCAGGTCGGCGCGATGGGCGACGCCTTCACGACCGCGCAGACGCTGGCGACGTCGACCCGCGACGCGACGGTCAAGATCAGTCTCGACGCAGGCCGAGGCCGACGTCTTCCAGTCGACGAGCCAGCTCGCGCTGGCCAACAGCGCCCTCAACGCGACGCTGACCGCGGCCGCGCAGTCGTTCCGCCTGAGCCTGGTCGACAAGCTGGGCTAGACCGGCGTCGGCGCCAATGCCGTTCGACCTAGGCGAGTTGGCTGGCCGGCGCTACGGATACCGTGCGCCCAAATATCCGGCACTCCTCTCCCGTACTCGCGGACGAGCGGCTGGGCGTGAGGGCGAGCCTTGAACAGGCAACGTGCGCCGCGGACTCTCGCAGCCGCCTCACTCCGTCCCTCTCCGAGTACGGGAGAGGGTTCACGAGGCTCTGCGGCGGTCTCCTAGCTGAGCAGAAGTGGGCCAAGCCCTCCCGCGCCGCGAGCGCCGGTCTTATCGATTTCGAATTGCGTGTCGAAAAACTCTGTGAACGTGGACGCGGCGTCCGCGGGGCCGGGGAAGGTAAACCGGCATTCTTAATAGCCCTGCGGGGCCGCCACTAAGGAGCACTGTCAAATGGGATTGTCAATTCGGACCAACGTCAGCGCGCTCGATGCACAGAAGAACCTGATGGGCACGGAGCTCAGATCTGAACAGCTCGCTCGCGAAGCTGTCGTCGGGTTTTCGCATCACCAAGGCGGCGGACGACGCGGCCGGTCTCGCGATCAGCGTCAACCTGGGCGCCCAGATCACCAGCTACAACCAGTCGGTGCGCAACGCCAACGACGCGCTGAACGTCGTGCAGACCGCCGACAGCTCTCTCAATGAGACGCAGAACATCTTGACCCGTCTCCGCGAGCTGGCCTCGCAGTCGGCGTCCTCGGGCGTGAGCAACACCGAGCGTGGCTACATCCAGAACGAGGTCGACGGCCTGATCAGCGAAGTCGATCGTATCGCCAACGCGACCGAGTACAACGGCGTCGTCGCTGCTCAACTCGGCGGCGGCGCTGACCTTCCAGGTCGGTATCCGCAACGTTGCGGCCAACGACCAGATCGTCGTCACCACCCAGAGCGCGACCGCGACCACGCTGGGCGTGAGCACGCTCTCGCTGTCGACGCTGACCGGCGCCCAGGCGGCCCTGGGCAACATCGACACCGCCCTTCAGTCGGTCTCGTCCACGCGCGCCACGCTGGGCGCCCAGGCCAACCGGTTCGACAAGGTCATCAACGTCGCCACCACGGCGTCGGTGTCGCTGTCGGCCGCCAAGAGCCGCATCATGGACGTCGACGTCGCCGAAGAGACCTCGAACATGAGCCGCACCCAGATCCTGATGCAGGCGGGTGTGTCGGTCCTGTCGCAGGCCAACCAGCTGCCCCAGGTCGCGCTGAAGCTCCTCGGCTAGTAGCGCGTCGGGAGCGGGACCCTTCGAGGGTCCCGCTCTGGTAGGTGCGGGTGGGTCGATCAGGGCTCAAGCCCTCGACCGGCCCGGCCGATGAAGTGAGTAACCGGCGAACCGCCTCGCGCCCCTCGGCGCGGGGCGGTTCTCTGAGCAGCAGTAGGTAAAACAAATGGCTGATGCTCCGCTCTTCAGTGTTGGTGGTCTGGCCTCGGGGCTCGACACCCACGTCGATCATCGACGGGCTCACGAAGATCGAGCAGCAGCCGCTGGACGCGCTGCGGGCGCAGCAGACCGGGTTTCGGACCCAGGTCTCGCTGATCGGCCAGCTGGTCGGGAAGATCAACACCCTGCAGAGCGCCGCCAAGTCATTGGCGTCGACCGGCGTCGGTGGGCGTGAAGACCACCAGCACCAACACCGACTTCACGGCGACCGCGACCGCGCAGACCCAGGCCGGAAGCTACTCCGTCTCGGTTCAGTCGCTGGCGACCTCGGCCCAGCGGCGCACCGGCGGGTTCCTGCCCGACGTCGCCGGCAACACCCCGGTCACGGGCGGCACGCTGAGCCTCACGGTGCAGGGCACGACCTACGATCCGATCACGATCACCGACGGCGAGAACCTGGCCGACGTCGCCGGCGCCATCCGCGCGCTGGGCGCGCCGATCAGCGCGGTGGTGCTGAACGACGGCACCCGCCAGTACCTCTCGGTCACCAACCTCAACACCGGCTTTACCGGCACCGACGCCTCGACCGCGCTGCAGATCAACGAGACCTCGACCGGGACGCAGGGCCAGGCGCTCGGCTTCACGTCGATCCATGCCGCGTCCAACGCCACCTTCACCATCGACCAGCTGCAGTTCACGCGGCAGAGCAACACCGTCACCGACGCGATCCCCGGGACGACGCTGAACCTCAAGGGGCAGACCAACAGCGCGGAGAGCCTGACCTTCTCCAACGACAGCGCGACGACGGCGCTGAACCTCCAGAACTTCGTCAACGCCTACAACGACATCATCACGACCGTCGCCGGCCAGCAGTCGGCCGGTGGCGGCAACACCGACCGCAACGCGACGCTGGCCGGGAACTCGACGCTGCGCAGCCTGGTGGCCGACGTCCAGAGGCTGATGACCAACGTGATTGGCAGCGGCTCGGTGCGCACGCTGGCCGACGTCGGGCTGAAGACCAACTTCCAGGACGGCACGCTGACCATCGACAGCGGCAAGCTCGGCGCGGCGCTGCAGGCCAACCCGCAGGCCATCAACGACATCTTCTCGCACGCGACGACCGGCGTCGGCGCTGCGATGCAGACGCTGTCGGACCGCTACACCAACGTCGTCGACGGCATGTTCACGACCAGCACCAAGAGCCTGAACAACCGCATCAAGCAGATGGACACGCAGGCCGACTCGATGCAGGCGCGCATCGACAGCTTCAAGGCGAACCTCACGGCGCAGTTCACCGCGATGGAGCAGATCGTGAGCGGCCTCAAGACGACCGGAAACTTCCTGGCCTCGCAGAACTCCGCCTCGACGTCGAATAAGTAGACAAACCGCGACGCAGAAAAGGGACCTCATGCTCGCCATTCGAAAATATGCCCAGACTCAGAACGAGACCGCTTCGAAGGAGCGGCTCATGGTGCTCCTGTTCGAGGCTGCCCTGCGCCACATGCGGCGCGCCGCGGCCTCGCTGGAGAGCGGCCACGCCACCGAGGCCGGCCCGGCGCTCAACAAGGCCGGTGACATCGTCGCCGAGCTGCTGGGGACGCTGGATCATTCGCGCGCTCCCGAGCTGTGCCGCCAGCTGTCCGACCTCTACATCTTCGTCGCCGGTCGCCTGATCGCCGCCGGGGGGACGAAGAACCCGACCGCCGTGCGCGAAGCCGAGCGGGTCTTCGCGCCGATCGCCGACGCCTTCTCGAAGGCGGTCGCGCAGCTTCAGGGACAGGCGAAGTAGTGGCCAACGCCCGCCCAGGTGACGCGATCGAGGCGGCCTTGCGCGAGGTCGCCGCGCTCCTCGAGGCGAACGAGGTCATCGCGGCGGCTGGCGCCGTCCAGCGGTTGGGCGCCGCGTGCAACGCCGC
The DNA here is from genome assembly GCA_963778795.1 of uncultured Pseudomonadota bacterium. GTDB lineage: Bacteria > Myxococcota_A > Polyangia > Fen-1088 > Fen-1088 > DASRQZ01. The sequence goes on from CAVZVU010000004.1 coordinate 333,347, forward strand.
CGCAAGCGCCGGGATCGACGACATCACGCGCACCCGCCTCGCGCCGCTGGTCGAACACTGCACGGCGCTGGCGGCGAAGAGCAACGCCAAGCTGGCGGCGACGCTGGCGCGCTTCGGCACCAGCAACCGCGCGCTATCGCGCCTACAACGCCGACTGACAGGAACATGCCAGCCGCCTCGGCCACGCTTTCGCTGTGCATGATCGTGCGCGACGAGGCGGAGATGTTGCCGCGCTGTCTCGGCGCCGTGCGCGGGCTCTGGAGCGAGCTGCGGGTCGTCGACACCGGTTCGCGCGACGCCTCGGTCGCGATCCTGGAGGCCGAAGGGGCGCGCGTGATCCACCGCGCGTGGGACGACGACTTCTCGGCGGCGCGCAACGCCGGGCTCGAGGGCGCGGCGGGCGACTGGATCCTTTACCTCGACGCCGACGAGATGGTCAGCGCCGAGCTGGCGATACAGATCCGCGCCTTGCTGACCGATCCGGCGGCCGGCGCGGCGACGGTGCTGATGCGCAACCTGCTGCCGCACGGGCACCGCCGCGACGCCCCGGTGCTGCGGCTGTTCCGCAATCACCCCGACGTTCGGTTCCAGTTTCCGATTCACGAGGACGTCACCCAGGCGGTCTGCGCGCGGCTGGCCGCCGAGGGACGCCAGCTGCGCCACCTGTCGGGCGTGGTCGAGCACCTCGGCTACGTGCGCGCGCACGCGGCGGCGCGCAACAAGAAGCAGCGTGACACCGACCTGCTGCTGCGCTGCCTGGAGCGCGATCGCGGCGATCTCTACAGCTGGTTCAAGCTGCTGGAGCAGGCGCGCTTCTGGGGCGATCGCACGCTCTGGACGCAGGCCGCCGCTTCCACCCGCGGCGCCCTCGAGATCGCCGGGCCGCTGGCGCTGGTCGGAAAGCCCTACGGAGGGGAGCTGATCGTCCTGTGCGCCGACGGTCTGTACGCGGCCGACCCGGCGGCGGGGCTGCGCTTCGTCGACAGCTGGGCCGGTCTGGTCGATCCTTCGGCGGCGCTGTTCCTGCGCCGGGGCGAGCTGCGCGAGCTCGCGGGCGAGATCGCGGCCGCGGCCGCCGACTTCGCGCGCTGTCGCGAGCTGGCGGCGGTGACGTCCGACCATCAGCTGGCGACGGTGCGCCCGCTGATGGGGCTGGCGCGCCTGGCGCTGGCGACCGGGGACAACCGCGAGGCCTGGCGGCGCGTCGACCAGGCGCTGACCTACGGGCCGCGCGATCCCGAGGCGCTGCTGCTGGCGGTGCTGCTGTGCCGCGCGCGCGGCGGCGACGCCGGTATGCAGGACTTCGTGGCGTCGCACGCGGCGGCGAACGGCGACAGCGCCGAGCTGCACGAGGCGCTGGGCGAGGCGGCCCTGGTCGGCGGACGCGCCGTCGTTGCCGTGAACGAGCTCCGGCGCGCCGCGGGCGAGCCGCCGGCAGGCCGCGCGGGGTTGCGCCTGGCGCAGGCCCATCTGGCGGCGGGTGACGTCGAGATCGCGCGCCACCTGTCGGCCGAGCTGGCCGCCACGTTGCCCGAGGCTGCCCTCGGCGTGCTGGTCTGTGATCTGCTCACGGGCCGCGACAGCGACCTCACGCTCGACCTCGACGATGAGACCGTGCAGCGCGCGCTGCGCTCCTGGGTCGATCTCCTGCGCGGCGCCGCGCCGCCGGCCTTGCTCGAGAGCTTCCGGCGAGCGGCGCCCGCCGTCACCGAGTTCTTCCCCTGGCTTCCGCGCTACCTCGGGACGTCCAGCCGCCCCGCGGCCCGCGCCGGCTGAACGGCGAAACGCCAAGACGCCACGACGCCACGGTCCGGACTTTCGAAATCCGGCCCTTTGGCGTCTCTGGCGTCATGGCGTTTCGTCATCCGACCCTAAACGCCGCGTCCGCCGCGTGTGATTTGTGGCGATCCCTTCGCCGCGGTACTGTCCGCCGGCGAGAGCCATGGAGACCTTCGCGACCCTCGCCCTCCCGGGAACTTATCTCGGTCCTGCAGGCCAGCCCCTGGTCGGGCGCATGGTCGCGAACACCGAGTTCCTGAAGGCGCTGTTTCGTCACGCCGGCTTCGCGCGCTACTGCTTCTTCACCGGTGAGTCAGCCGACGTCGAGGCGCTGCAGCGCCTGTTCGTCGAGCCGGGCCTGCTCGCGCCCGAGCGGATGGTCACGCCCAACCTGATCGAGCTGCCGGCGGCGCTGCAGGCGGGGGCGCTCTCGGTGTTGCACCACGCCGCGCACGTCGATCAGCTCTTCGACCTGGTGTGGCTGCGCGATCGCTACGCCCGCGTCGCCGTGCCGGTCACCGGGCAGATCCACTCGCTCAGCTACCCGCGCCTGATGCAGACCTACGCGCGCGGCGTGCTGCACCCGCCGGGCCCCGGCGACGCGATCTTCTGTTCCAGCAGCGCGGGGCGGCTGGTGGTCGAGAAATCATTCGCGGCGGCCGCGCGCTCGCTTCGCCGCGGCGCGGCGTCGGCGTCGGCGTGGCCGGCGTCGCTCGCCTGCGAGCTGCCGGTGATCCCGCTCGGGGTCGACGTCGATCGGGTGCGCGGCGGCGATCGCGCCGGGACGCGCGCGCGCCTGGGGATCGCCGCCGACGCCATCGTGCGTGCTCGCGCTCGGGCGGTTCACCGAGTACGACAAGATGGACCTGTTCCCGCTGGTGCAGGTGTTCGCGCGCGCGCGGGCGCGGCGGTCGGGTGGGGCGCGACCGCTGCATCTGCTGCTGGCGGGGGCGCGCCAGGGGACGAAGACGCCGGAGATGCTCGGCCTGTGGGCCCAGGCGTTCGGCGTCGCCGAAGCGCTCACCCTCTGCGTCGACTTCGCCGAGGGCGACAAGCCGCACCTGCTGGCGGCGGCCGATCTCTTCGTCTCGCCGTGCGACAACCTGCAGGAGACGTTCGGCATCTCGGTGGTCGAGGCGATGGCGGCCGGACTGCCGGCGATCGTCTCGGACTTCGACGGCTACAAGGACACGGTGACCCCCGAAGTCGGTATCCGCGTGACGACCCGCTGGCACGCCGACCAGTCGTTCCTGTCGGAGCTGGGCCCGTTGCTGTACGAACGGCCGCTGCACCTGCTGCTCGGCCAGAGCGTCGAGGTCGACCTCGGCGAGCTCGAAGAGGCGATCGTCACGCTCGCGGCCGACGAGGTCGCGGCGCGCGCGAGATGTCGCGGCGGGCGGTCGCGCACGCGCGCGCCCGCTTCGATTGGCGCGTGGTCGTCGCCCGCCTACGAGGCGGTCTGGCGCCGCCTGGCCGCCCGGCCGGGCCCGGCGGGCGCGACCGGCGCACCGCCGGCCGGCGACGCGCAGCCATTTCCGCCGCTGGCGATGAACTTCGGCGAGATCTTTTCGCACTATCCAACCGAAGCTGATCCCTCCCGACGCGGATGATCGCCCGCACCGAGGTGGCGCGCGCCCTCTGCCAGACCCAGAACGGCTACGTGATCTATCCCGAGCTCAAGAACGTCTTTTCGGGCGACGACGTGATGGCGGCGCTCGACGCTGTCGGCGATGGGCGGGTCAGCGTTGCTGACCTGACCCGATGGCTCGAGTCCCGTTTTCCCTGGGCGCCGCTCCTGGCGCGCGTGCGTCCTGGTGACCTGGCTCCTGAAACATGGACTTGTGCAGTGAGAAACACGATCTCCTGCCAATCTCGTGCAATGATGCGCCGGCCGCACAAAGTGCGCGCACCCGCGTGTACCCGCGCGGAAATTATCGATCTGATTTGGCAACGACGACAAACCGCAAAGCACAACGATGTAAGCCAGAGTGGGAATTCTCGGAATGACAAACAGTCCACTTGACGACACCGCGAACCTGCGCCTATATGCTGCGCCAGCCACGGCATGAGCTTACTGTTTAGACCACGGCACAATACGCTCGCCCAGATTTCGCTTTTCGTTCTGGCGGCTGGGGGCGTTGGGCACGCTTGGTGGCCTGATGATCTATGCGCGTACCCCCTACGCGCGCGGCATGCAGGACCCGATCGAGCAGCCGCTGCAGTTCGATCACCGGCACCACACGCGCGACGAGGGGATCGACTGCCGCTACTGTCACACCACGGTCGATCGCTCGCCCCACGCCAGCATCCCGCCGACCCAGCTGTGTCTCAACTGTCACTCGCAGGTCTGGAACAAGAGCCCGCTGCTGGAGCCGGTGCGAAAGAGCTTCTTCGAGAACAAGCCGCTCGAATGGCGCCGCGTCTATCGCGTGCCCGATTTCGTCTACTTCAATCACTCGATCCACGTCAACAAAGGCGTTGGTTGCGTGAGCTGTCACGGGCGGGTCGACGAGATGGCGGCGGTGGAGAAGGCAACCCCCCTTACGATGGGTTGGTGCCTCGACTGCCACCGGCACCCAGAGAAGAACCTACGGCCTCTCGAGGAGATCACCAACATGACCTGGAAGCCGGAAGGCGATCCGGAAGTCGAGGGGCGCCTGCTCGCCGAGCGCAATGACGTCCACACGCGAACCAGCTGCACCACGTGTCACCGATGAGTTGCGACGAGAGTAAAGAGGCGGCCAAGCAGGCGCGCAGGCTTCCAAGCAGGCCGCGCAGGCTTCGACGAAGGCGTCATCGTCCGACGGGCGCTCGCGCTCGCTTCCGATCTTGAAGGCCGACGGGCACGCGGCGGCAGCGGCCGGGGGCCGTTCCTGGCGCAGCATCGAGGAGCGCGAGGGCTCCACCGAGCTGGCCGCGGCGGCGAAGCGCGAGTTTCCCCCCGGCGCCTCGGAGCTGACCGACGCCGTGAGCCGCCGCGGCTTCATGCAGCTGATGGGGACCTCGGCGGCCCTGGCCGGCATCGGCACCGCCTGCCGCAAGCCCAACGACAAGATCATCCCCTTCGTGCGCCGTCCCGAGGAGATGACCCCGGGCAATCGCGCTCCACTTCGCGACCGCCGTCGCGCTCGAGGGCTTCGGCAGCGGGCTGCTGGTCGAGAGCCACGAAGGGCGGCCGACGAAGATCGAAGGCAATCCGGCGCATCCGGGCAGCCTCGGCGCGGCGAGCGCGCTCGAGCAGGGCCTGATCCTGGGCTTATATGATGATGATCGCGCGCGCCAGCTCGCCCACAAAGGGGAGCCGATCGCCTGGAAGACCTTCCTCGCCGACGTGCAGGCGATGGTGCCGCGGCTGACCGCCAACCAGGGGGCCTCGCTGCGCTTTCTCGGCGAGCCGACCGCCGTCGCCGGTCATCGGCGACCTGCGCCGGCGCATCCAGGCGCGCTTCCCCAAGGCCAAGTTCGTCAGCTATTCGTCGGTCGCCGGCGACGGAGCGGAGCAGGGGACGCGCCTGGCGTTCGGACGCTCGCTCGAGGCGCGCCACGACATGGCGGCGGCGTCGGTGATCCTGTCGCTCGACGCCGATTTCCTGGCCGACGGGCCGGAGCAGCTGCGGCTCGCGCGCGGCTTCTCGGCGCGGCGCGAGCCGGGCGCCGCACATGAACCGGCTCTACGTCGTCGAGCCGGCGATGACCGTCACCGGTTCGATGGCCGATCACCGGCTGCGGCTGCGCGGCTCGGAGGTCGGCGCCTTCGCCGCGGCGGTTGCGCGCGAGCTGGCGGCGCGGCCCGGGTTCGAGCTGCTGGCGCCGCTCGCGGCGGCGGTCAAGCTGCCTCCGTCGCCGGGCGTGGGACGCGCACTGGCTGTCGGCGGTGGCGCGCGATCTGGAAAAGAACCGGGGCAAGTGCCTGGTCATCGCCGGTCGCCGGCAGCCGGCCGCCGTGCACGCGCTGGTGAACGCGATGAATGTCGCGCTCGGCAACGCCGGCACCACCGTCAGCTGGAGCGCGCCGACCCTGCTCGATCCGGTCACCGGGCCGGCGGGGCTCTGGGAGCTCACCGGCGAGATCGCGGCCGGCAACGGTCGACACGCTGGTCATCACCGCGCGCAACCCGGCTTACACGGCGCCCGCCGACTTCAAGCTCGACAAGCTGCTGCCGCGCATCGCGAACACCATCTATCACACGCTGTACGAGGACGAGACGGCGGCGGCGTGCAACACGCTGGTTCCGGCCGCCCACCCCCTCGAGTCGTGGGGCGACACGCGCGGCGTCGATGGGACCGTCTCGATCTGCCAGCCGCTCATCGCGCCCATCTGGGGCGGCATCACCGAGGTCGAAGTGCTGGCGGCGTTCCTGGGCGAGGCCGAGCTGGGCGTCGTACCAGATCGTGCGCCGCTACTGGCAGGGGCAGTCGGCGCGCTTCGGTTCGGGCCTGGATTTCTTCGACAACACCTGGGAGAAGTGGCTCGCCGACGGGGTCATCCCCGACACGGCGGTCAAGCCCGAGGGCGACGTCGCCGATCGACGGCGCCGCGCTGGCGAAGCTGGTGGCGCCGCTGCTGGGCGCGCAAGGCCGACGCCGCGGGCGGGCTGGAGGTGGCGTTCGCCGCCGATCCCAAGGTGTACGACGGCCGCTTCGCCAACAACGCCTGGCTGCAGGAGCTGCCGCACCCGGTCACCAAGCTGACCTGGGACAACGCCGTGCTGGTGTCGTCGACGACCGCGGCCAAGCTGGGCGTCGTGACCGGCGACCGCGTCGAGATCACCTATCGCCAGCGCAGCGTCGAGGGGCCGGTGATGATCGTAGCCGGGCCACGCCGACGAAGCGCTGACCCTGCCGCTCGGCTACGGCCGCGACGGCGCCGAGCATGTCTGCAAGGGGGTCGGCTTCAACGCCGGCCAGATCCGCACCGGCGACGCGCCCTGGTTCGGCGACGGCGCGACGGTGGTCAAGGTCGGCAGCGACTACAAGTTCGGCATCACCCAGGACCACTGGAGCATGGCGCCCGACGGTCGCACCACGCCCGAGCCGGCGGTCGCGACGACGCTGGCCAACGTCCTCGAACGAGCACTCGAAGTTCAACGAGGAGCTCGAGGAGCGGCGCGGGATGCCGCTGACCATCCACGAACCCCACGACTACAGCAAGGAGACGTACAAGTGGGGGATGGCGATCGACCTCAACAAGTGCACCGGCTGCAACGCCTGCGTCGTCGCCTGCCAGTCGGAGAACAACATCCCGGTGGTCGGCAAGCTGAACGTGATCAAGGGCCGTGAGATGCAGTGGATCCGCATCGATCGCTACTTCACCGGCCCGGTCGAGGACCCCGAGGTGATCACGCAGCCGCTGGCCTGCGTGCACTGCGAGACCGCGCCCTGCGAGTACGTCTGCCCGGTCAACGCGACCGTGCACAGCGACGAGGGGCTGAACGAGATGGTCTACAACCGCTGCATCGGCACGCGCTACTGCAGCAACAACTGCCCGTACAAGGTGCGCCGGTTCAACTTCTTCGAATACAACGGCGACGTCTCGGGCGCGCGCGATGATGGGGATGAACCCCGAGGTCACGGTGCGCAGCCGCGGCGTCATGGAGAAGTGCACCTACTGCGTGCAGCGCATCGAGCGCAAGCGCATCGAGACCCGCATCGAAGGCCGCATCATGAAGGACGGCGAGCTGCAGACGGCCTGCCAGCAGGGCTGCCCGTCGCAGGCCATCGTCTTCGGTTCGCTCAACGACGCCGGCTTCGCGCGTGTCGAAGCTGCACGCCGACGGACGGCGCTACGACCTGCTGCACGAGATCGGCACGCGCCCGCGCACCGCCTACCTGGCGCGCGTCCGCAACCCCAACCCCGAGATCGCGAGGCTCGAGTAGCATGGCGGCGCCTCATCCGCGTCATGTCACGCGACCCGCTCGATCCGCGCCCGCTCATCGAGGGGGTGCAGACCGACCGCACGATCAACGACAGCCTGCTCGACCACGTCTGGCGGGGCGCCGGCAAGGGCTGGTGGGCCTGCTTCGGCGTGGCGCTGTCGGCGCTGGGGTTGCTGGTCATCGCGATCAGCTGGACGCTGTACAAGGGCATCGGGTCGTGGGGCAACAACATCCCCGTCGGCTGGGCCTTCGGCATCATCAACTTCGTCTGGTGGATCGGTATCGGCCACGCCGGCACGCTGATCTCGGCGATCTTGCTGCTGTTGCAGCAGAAGTGGCGCACGTCGATCAACCGGTTCGCCGAGGCGATGACGCTGTTCGCGGTCATCTGCGCGCTGCTGTTCCCGCTGCTGCACACCGGCCGCCCCTGGTTCGCCGCCTACTGGCTGATGCCGTACCCCAGCGTCCAGGGGATCTGGCCGCAGTTCAAGAGCCCGCTGACCTGGGACGTCTTCGCGGTCTCGACCTACTTCACGATCTCGCTGCTGTTCTGGTTCCTGGGGCTGGTGCCCGATCTCGCGGCGCTGCGCGATTCCTCGAAGAGCCCGACCAAGCGCATCATCTACGGCATCTTCGCGCTCGGCTGGCGCGGGTCGGGCCGGCACTGGGCCGAGTACAAGTGGGCCTACGTGCTGCTGGCCGGCCTGTCGACGCCGCTGGTGCTCTCGGTGCACACCATCGTGTCGTTCGACTTCGCGACCTCGGTGCTGCCCGGCTGGCACACGACGATCTTCCCGCCGTACTTCGTCGCCGGCGCCGTCTTCTCGGGCTTCGCCATGGTTCTGACCTGGATGATCCCGGCGCGCGAGTTCCTCGGGCTCAAGCACGTGGTCACGCCCAAGCACATGGAGAACATGTGCAAGGTCATGCTCGCGACCGGCATGATGGTCACCTACGGCTACGTGATGGAGCACTTCATCGCGTGGTACAGCGGCAACCCCTACGAGTTCGCGCAGTTCTTCCTGGTGCGCCAGCGCGGTCCCATGACGGGCGTCTACTGGCTGATGATCTTCTGCAACTGCGTCGTGCCGCAGATCTTCTGGTTCAAGCGCGGGCGCACCAACCTGGCGGTGATGTGGATCGCGGCGATCCTGATCAACGTCGGCATGTGGTGCGAGCGGTTCAACATCGTCGTCACCTCGCTGCACCGGGACTTCATCCCCTCGAAGTGGGAGAACTACGCGCCGACCTGGGTCGACATCAGCCTGTTCATCGGCACCATCGGCCTCTTCTCGACGCTGTTCCTGCTGTTCCTGAAGTTCGTCCCCGCGGTGGCGGTCACCGAGGTCAAGGAGCTGCGCCACGAGCTGGAGCATGACAACCACGGTCCCGCGCATGCGGCCGGGGAGATGCACACGTGAGCGGCGGCGGTGATCACGGCGGCAGCGGCTTCGTCGCGCGCCGGTTCGTCATCGGTCAGCTTCGCGACGCCCGAGGCGCTGCTCGACGGCACGCGCAAGGTCCGCGAGGCAGGGAACAAGAACATCGACACGCACACGCCGTATCCGCTGCACGGTCTCGAGGAGGCGCTCGGTCTCGGCCGCGCCAAGATTCCAACGCTGGTGTTGCTGGGCGCGATCGCCGGCGCCTGCATCGCCTACGGGATGATCTACTACATGAACGTCTTCGATTGGCCGATCAACGTCGCCAATCGGCCGGCGCACAGCCCGCCCACCAACATTCCGATCACCTTCGAGCTGGCGGTGCTGCTGGGCGGCAGCTCGTCGTTCTTCGGCTTCTTCACGCTGGCGGGCCTGCCCAAGCCGTACCACCCGGTCTTCGAGGCCGAGTTCTTCGCGCGCGCGTCGATCGACGGCTTCTTCCTGTCGGTCGAGGTCCCGGCCGGCGGCGACGCCGACAAGGTCGCCGCCGAGGTGCAGGGCGCCGGCGCCGGTCGAGGTCCAGATCGTCGCGGAGTCGGAACGATGAGGGCGGGCATGGCGAAGGCCTGGCGTCTGTCGTGCCTGACGCGGCGCGCTGCCGCTGCTGTCGTCGCTTCGGCTGCGACGAGAACATCCTGGACCCGATGGCCGACCGCCAGCCGCGGGCACACGCCTACAAAGAGAGCGTCTTCTTCGCCGACGGTCTGTCGATGCGCGCCGCGCCCGAGGGGACCGTCCCGCGCGAGCGCATCACCCTGAAGTCGGTGCTGACCACCGGACGCGAGGGGGAGACCGGGCAGATCGCCGCCAACGGCGAGCGCGTGCCGTCTTACGCGCAAGACCATCCCGCTGCCGGTCACGCGCAAGCTGCTCGACCTCGGACGCAAGCGCTTCGACATCACCTGCGCCACCTGCCACGGCCCGGTCGGCGACGGCAACAGCATCGTGGCCGACCCAGATGTCGCTGCGGCCGCCGCCGTCGCTGCACAAGTACAACGAGACGCGCGCCCGGCTACATCTTCGAGGTCATCAGCAAGGGCTTCGGACTGATGGCGTCGTACGCGGCCGAGATGACCATCGAGGAGCGCTGGGCGGTCGTCGCCTACGTGCGCGCGCTGCAGGTCAGCCAGGCGGCGCCGCTGGATCGCGCGCCGCCCGACGAGCGGGCGCGTCTGGAGGCGATGCCCGCGGTGGCGCCGCCTCCGGCGCACGGGGGCCAGATGGGCGAAGGCGCAGGCGAGCACCCCGGCGCGACCCCGACCGACCACAAGGAGGCTCCGTGAGCGCGCGCGACGTGACCCTGCCGGAGCGTTTCCAGGGCGGGCGCAGCCTGATGATGCGGCGGCGCCGTCGGCGGCCTGGTGCTGCTGCTGGCGACGTTCGCCGGGCTGGCCATCGATCCGCAGCGGACGATGTTCTCGTACCTGGTCGCGTTCGCCTACTGGGGCGGCATCTGCGATGGCGGCGCTGTTGCTGCTGATGATCTTCCACGCCTTCGGCGCCAAGTGGATGACCGTGCTGCGGCGACCGCTGGAGGCGATGGCGACCTCGGTCGTGCTGTTCGCCGTGCTGTTCGTGCCGATCATCCTCGGCATGAAGCACCTTTACGTCTGGGTCGATCCGCCGGCGACGCTGGGGCGCGAGGCGCTCAAGTTGCTGGCGCACAAGCGTCCCTACCTGAATCAGACCGCCTTCATCGTGCGCGCGGTCATCTACTTCGTGCTGCTCGGCCTGATCGCCGGGCGGCTGTTCCGCTGGTCGACCCAGCAGGACGAGTCGGGCGCCGTCGACCTGACGCGCCGCCAGCGGGTGCTGGGGACCGGCGCGCTGCCGCTGGTCGCGCTGCTCTTCACCTTCGCGGCGTTCGACTGGCTGATGACCCTGAACCCGCTCTGGTTCTCGACCATCTTCGGCGTCTACTTCTTCGGCGGCAGCTTCGTCAGCATCTTCTCGGTGCTGGCGATCACCGCCCACCGCGCCCGCGGCAAGGACCTGTTCGGCGACTTCGTCAGCGCCGAGCACATCCACAACGTCGGCAAGCTGATGCTGTCGTTCACCGCCTTCTGGGGCTACATCGCCTTCTCGCAGTTCATGCTGATCTGGATCGCGAACCTGCCCGAGGAGATCCCGTTCTTCATCGTGCGGCTCAAGACCGACTGGGCGGCGCTGGGCGTGGTCCTGATCTTCGGCCAGTTCTTCATCCCGTTCGGCGCGTTGCTGTCGCGGTCGCTCAAGCGCGATCGGCGCAAGCTGGCGGTGGTCGCGGTCTGGATCCTCGCGATCCACTACGTCGACGTCTACTGGCTGGTCGTGCCGACGCTGTCGCCGGAGGGCATGACGTTCCACTGGACCAGCCTCACGGCGTTCCTGGGCATCGGCCTGCTCGCCGTGTCGTTCACCGTCTGGCGGCTTCGCGGGCGCTTCACCGTCCCGGTGAAGGATCCCTACCTCGCCGACTCACTGGGGTACAGGCAGCCATGAGCAGCACGACGCGCACTCCTCGGGCGGACACGGCGACCCGGACAAGATTGACTTCAAGAAGGTGATCGCCGTCGGCGTGGTGTCGCTGGTGATCTTCGCGCTGGCGTCGTGGTGGGCGATCTCGATCCTCCACAGCGAGAAGCGCGATGCTGGGCAAGCGCGGCGAGATCGCATCGCCCGACCGAGATCGGCAAGCGCCGAGATCGGGATCGTCGATCAGATCCCGTTCGAGAACGACACCCGGCTGGCGCACTGGCGGGCGGAGCGCGCCGCAGTGCTGAACGGCTACGGCTGGGTCGATCGCTCGCACGGGATCATCCACATCCCGATCGAGCGCGCGATGGATGCGGTCGTCTCCGGCGCCGCGCCGCCGCCGCTCGGTCGGCGGCCGCCGCGAGCGGTCCCGCGCGGGGGCGCGCCGTGAAGCGCATCGCCGTGGGGCTGCTGCGCCGCTGGTGCGCGACCGCGACGGCGGTCGCGCGCGTCGCCGCGGCCGCCGACAAGAGCGACAAGGTCGTCTTCCCGCAGGGGAGCGAGCAGCCGCTGGCGGCGCTGCAGGACATCGACGTCGTCGAGCACCTCGGCGATCGCGTGCCGGCCGGCCTCAGCTTTCGCGACACGGCCGGGCGCCTGGTGGCGTTCGACGATCTGCTTCACCAGGGGCGCCCGCTGCTGGTGACGCTCGGCTACTACCGCTGCCCGATGCTGTGCGGCCTGGTGCTGGACGGGCTGGCCAAGGCGCTGAAGACCGGCGGGCTGACGCTGGGGCGCGACTTCACCGCGGTGTCGATCAGCATCGATCCCGACGAGGATCCCAAGCTGGCGACCGATCAGCAGAAGCGGATCCTGGCCGCTCATCGGGCCACCGGCCCTTCGGGCGCCCCGGCGCGCGCCGAGGACTGGCCGTTTTTACTCGGTGATCCGGAGGCCAGCCGCACGATGGCGCGCACCGTCGGCTTTCGCTACAAGTACGACGAGCGGAGCCGGCAGTTCGCGCACACGGCGGTCGCCTTCGTGCTGACGCCCGACGGCGTGATCTCGCGCTACCTCTACGGCGTCGACTACCTGGCCCGCGACGTCAAGCTGGCGCTGGTCGAGGCGAGCGGCGGGCGTGTCGGGACCTCGTTCGACAAGGTGCTGCTGTCTTGCTATCGGTACGATCCGGTCAACCGGAAGTACGCACCCTTCGTGTTCGCCTTCGTGCGGGTCGGCGCGCTGCTGGTGTTCCTGGCGCTGGCCGGCCTGCTGACGGTGCTGTGGCGGAAAGAGTTGGCCATGAAACGGCAAAGAGCGCGACTCGCTGGCGGCAGTGACCTGCGCGCGCGCGGAGTTCCAGTTCCATGAATGATCTAATGAGACGCATGCTCTGGCTGCCAGAGCAGGCATCGACCTTCGCGCCCGAGGTCGACCACCTTCACTACTTCGTCATCACCGTGACGATGCTGGTGTCGGTCGCGGTCGGTCTGCTCGCGTTCGCCTTCTTCTTCAAGTACCGCGAGCGCCGGCCCAATCAGTCGACGCCGATGGTGATCCCGAGCATCCGCTTCGAGATCGTGGTCATCGGCGTGCCGCTGTTCTTCTTCCTGCTCTGGTTCGTGCAGGGCTACAAGGACTACATCTGGTACACGACGCCGCCGCCCGAACGCGATGGACGTCTACGTGATGGCCAAGAAGTGGATGTGGAAGTTCTCCTATCCCGACGGCCCGAACGCCATCGGCACGATCCACGTCCCCGCCAACCGGCCGGTGCGGCTGCTCATGACCAGCCGCGACGTGATCCACTCGTTCTACGTCCCCGACTTCCGCATCAAGCAGGACGTGCTGCCGGGCCGCTACACCGAGACCTGGTTCGAGGCGACCAAGCCGGGCCGCTACCAGATCCTGTGCGCCGAGTACTGCGGCACCTGGCACTCGCAGATGTGGGGCGAGGTCGTGGTCATGCCGGCGCCGGAGTTCGACACCTGGCTCGCCGAGCAGAAGGCCGGGCTGGCGAAGCGGGTCGACACCGGCGGGGACGACGGCGGCGAGTTCCGCGGCAGCATCGTCGAGTACGGCAAGCGGATCGCCATGGCCCAGGGCTGCGTCAAGTGCCACTCGCTCGACGGCGAGCCGCACATCGGACCGACCTGGCTCGACCTCTACCAGCGGCGCGAGACGCTGGAGAACGGCCAGGTCGTCGTCGCCGACGAGGCCTACCTCACCGATTCGATGATCGACCCGCGCGGCAAGATCGTCCGCGGCTACAAGCCGGTGATGCCGACCTACAAGGGGCGGCTCGCCGCGCCCGAGGCGGCGGCGCTGGTCGAGTTCATCAAGTCGCTGCGCAGCGAGAACGTGCAGAACGTCCCGTCGAAGGAAGCTGTCTATGAGCCAGTCCAGCGACGCGATAAACCGACCTTTCCCGCGGTGCACTACCTGAACGCCGATCGGGGCGTGTGGTCGTGGCTGACCACGGTCGACCACAAGCGGATCGGGATCATGTACTTCGCGTCGGTGCTGGTGGCGTTCCTGCTGGGCGGCATCTTCGCGATGGCGCTGCGGATCGAGCACCTCACGCCCGAGCCGACCATCATGGGCGCCAACACCTACAACCGGATGTTCACGCTGCACGGCGTGGTCATGATCTTCATGTTCATGATCCCGGCGATCCCGGGCGTGTTCGGCAACTTCCTGCTGCCGCTGATGCTGGGCGCCAAGGACGTCGCCTTCCCCAAGCTGAATCTCCTGTCGCTCTACCTCTACTGGGCCGGCGCCACGCTGGCGACGGTGGGGATGATCTCGGGCGGCACCGACACCGGCTGGACGTTCTACGCGCCCTACAGCACGACGCACGCCCACGACGCTGTTCCCGGTCTTGCTCGGCGTCTTCATCATGGGCTTCTCGTCGATCCTCACCGGCCTCAACTTCATCGTCACCATCCACACGCTGCGCGCGCCCGGCATGGGCTGGATGCGGATCCCGCTCTTCGTCTGGGCGATCTACGCCACCAGCATCATCCAGGTGCTGGCGACGCCGGTGATCGGCCTGACGGTCATGCTGGTCGGCATCGAGAAGATCGGCGGCTTCGGCCTGTTCGACTCGAGCCGCGGCGGCGACCCGGTGCTGTTCCAGCACCTGTTCTGGTTCTACTCGCACCCGGCGGTCTACATCATGGTGCTGCCGGCCATGGGCGTGATCAGCGAGGTCATCGGCGCCTTCTCGCGCAAGAACATCTTCGGCTACAAGATGATCGCCTACTCGTCGCTGGGCATCGCGTTCGTCGGCTTCTTCGCCTGGGGCCACCACATGTTCGTCTCCGGCCAGTCGGTGCTGGACAACGGCGCCTTCGCCGCCATCTCGATGCTGGTCGGCGTGTTCACGGCGATCAAGGTCTTCAACTGGGTGGCGACGCTGTACAAGGGCGTCGATCGCCGTCAAGACGCCGATGCTGTACGCCTGCGGCTTCCTGTTCTTCTTCGTGTTCGGCGGCATGACCGGCATCGCGGTGGCGACGGTGTCGCTCGACGTGCACTGGCACGACACCTACTTCGTCGTCGCGCACTTCCACTTCATCATGGTCGGCGCCGTGATCATGGCCTTCCTCGCGGCCATGCACTACTGGTTCCCGAAGATGTTCGGGCGGATGTACAACGAAGGGTGGGGGATGGTGGCCGCCTGCTTCATCATCATGGGCTTCAACGCCACCTTCATTCCCGCAGTTCCTGGTCGGCAACGCGGGCATGCCGCGCCGGTACTTCATCTACCCGGAGCGCTTCACCAGCCTGAACGTCGCCTCGACCGCCGGGTCGTCGCTGCTGGCCTTCGGCTTCGTGATCATCCTGATCTACCTCATCTACGCGCTGGTCCGCGGCGAGATCGCCGGCGACAACCCCTGGGGCTCGCGCGGCTACGAGTGGGACACCCCGTCGCCGCCGCCCAAGCACAACTTCGACGAGACGCCGGTGATCGACCGAGACGCCCACTCGTACCAGGAGCCGGGAGAGGAGGTGGAGCATGTCGTCATCTGACGCGCACGCCGCCGCGGCCGAGCACCCGCACGATCCGCACCTCGCCCACCACTTCGACACCATCGAGCAGCAGGACACACGCGGTCCGCCTCGGGATGTGGCTGTTCCTGGGAACCGAGGTGCTGCTCTTCGCCGGCCTCTTCCTCGGCTACACCGTCTACCGCCACTTTTACCACCACACCTTTCACGAGGCGTCGCGCACCCTGGATCTCCCCCTGGGGGCGCTGAACACCATCGTGCTGATCACCAGCAGCTTCACGGTGGCGATGGCGTTCTACGCCGTGAAGAATGGAAAGAACCGGTTATGCGCCGGGATGCTGGTCGTGACGATCCTGTTCGCGCTGACCTTCCTGGTGGTCAAGAGCTTCGAGTACGCCCACAAGTTCGCCGAGGGGGCGCTGCCCGGAAAGTTCTACCACTTCAAAGAAGTGACCGGCCCGGGCGCCAACCTCTTCTACACCGTCTACTTCTTGGCGACCGGCCTGCACGCTTTTCACGTCATCGTCGGCATGAGCATCCTGGTCTGGGTGCTCGTGCGCGTCGTCAAGGGGCACTTCTCGCCGACCTACTATGTGCCGGTCGAGCTCGGGGGGCTTTACTGGCACCTCGTCGACCTGGTCTGGATCTTTCTCTTTCCGCTGCTCTATCTCATCTGAGGACGCTTGGAGAACAACGTGGCAAAGGAACCAGCCTCGCCGTCTCACGCCGGAGCGCACGCGCACGGTCCCGGCCGTTACTTCGTGATCTGGGCGATCCTGCTGATGTTCACCGGGCTCACGGTGTGGACCGGGCGCATGGACCTGGGCGTCGCCAACATCGGCATCGCGCTCGCCATCGCGACCATCAAGGCGACGTTGGTGGTGCTGTTCTTCATGCACCTGTCGGAGTCGCACGGCGCCAACCGGCTGGTGTTCGTCGTGTCGCTGCTCTTCGTGGTCGTGCTGATGCTCGGGGTGTTCGGGGATCTGCTGACCCGCGATCCGATGTCTCTGCCCAGCGGCGCCCCGACCCCCGAGGGTCCGGAGATCGCCATTCCGCCGCACCAGTGATGCGGTCGTGGTCGTCGTCGTCGTTTGCGCCTACGGCACGACCCGCTCAGTCGCCCGAGACCCCGTGCAGTCGTAGCTTCTCCCAGAGGTTCTTGCGGGAGATGCCCAGGATCTCGGCGGCCAGCGTACGCTTGCCCGACGCCTGCGCCAGCGCGCGCTGCAGGTAGTCGCGTTCGAACTCCTTGATGGCGGTTCCGAGCGGTCGGGGACAGGCGGCGGCCGGGATCTCCTCGGTGGCGCCGAGGACGTCGCGCGGCAGGTGGCGCAGATCAATCTCGCTGTCGATCGCCAGGACCACGGCGTGCTCGATGGCATGGCTGAGCTGCCGCACGTTACCCGGAAACGGAAACGCTGCCAGGGCCGCCCAGGCCGCCGGTGAAAGCGTCAGCGGTGGCTTCCCCGGCCGCGCGAACTCCTTCAGGAAGTAGTGCACCAGCAGCGGCAGGTCACCCTTGCGCTCGCGCAGCGGTGGGATGTCGACGTTCAGCACGTTGATCCGGTAGTAGAGATCCTCGCGAAATTGCCCGGTGGCGATCCGCTCCTTCAGGTCGCGGTGGGTCGCCGAGATGACGCGCACGTCGACGCGGACCGATTCATTGGTCCCCAGCGGCTCGACGGTCCCTTCCTGCAGCACGCGCAGCAGCTTGGCCTGCGCCGGCAGCGACATCTCGGCGATCTCGTCGAGCATCAGCGTCCCGGTGTGCGCGGCGCGGAATCGCCCGTCGCGCCGCTTGACGGCGCCGGTGAAGGCGCCCCGCTCGTGACCGAAGAGCTCGGCCTCCAGCAGGGTGTCGGGGAAGGCGGCGCAGTTCACCACCACCAGCGGGCGGTCGCGCCGTGAGCCGCGCTCGTGGAGCGCGCGCGCCACCAGCTCTTTCCCGGTGCCGCTCTCCCCGGTCAGCAGCACGGGGGCGTGGCTGGTCGCGATGGTGTTGACGCGGTCGAGCAGCCGCAGCATCTGCACCGAGCGGCCGACGATCGCCTCGTTGGCATCGGTCAGGGCCAGCTGGGCGCGCGCGGTCTCGAGCTCGCGCAGCAGCGTCCGGTGGTCGGCGATCCTCTTCATGCGCAGCGACAGCTCGTCGATGTCGAACGGCTTGGTCAGATAGTCGTAGGCGCCCTCCTTGACCGCGCCAACGGCGTCCCGGACCGCGGCGTAGGCCGTCATGAGAATCACCGCGGTGTCGGGCGACTCCTGGCGCGTGCGCCGGAACAGGCTGAGGCCGTCGAGCTTGGGAAGGCGGATGTCGCACACCATGACGTCGAACAGCTCGCGCGTGACCAGGGCCAGGGCCTCTTCGCCGTTGGACGCGGTGGTGACGCTGTGCCCCGCATCCTCCAGCGCCGCTGCGACCAGCAGGTTGAAGTCGGGCTCATCGTCGACCAGCAGGATGTTGAGCCCGGTCGCGCGGTCCAGCGTGCGACCCTCGTGAGCGCGTCGCAACGTTGAAACATCGATCTCGGCCCGCACGCCCACCGGTATTGCTTCCATATTTTCAGCGACCTCCGCCTCCATGCACATAAGCCCGCCGCGGCGGTGCCGCAAGAGACCCTAGATACGAACCAGGACCTACACTCGCGTATGATGCGGTCGGAACGGTAACCGGTAACGCTGACCTGTTACCGATCGGAACCCTTCTCTTTTGGCAAAACACGCTTAGTCGCGGAGATCCTTCTGGTTCTCTGATTAGGGTCACTGGCACGCTGCATGAATATGACGAGCCCCGTCCACCACAAGTGAAGAGGGGATCGTAAATGCTCAAGATCAAGATCAGCGACGTTATGACGCGGGATGTATTCACTCTCGACGCCTCGACGCCGGCGGAGACCGCCGCCTGGGAGCTCAGTGTCCGTGGCTTCACCGGAGCGCCGGTGAGCGACGCGCGCGGGCGGTTGGTGGGGGTGTTGTCGCGCAGCGATCTCACCGATCCGGAACGAGTCCAGGGCGGTCTGGCGAGCAAGGACGTCCAGGACGTGATGACGCCGGCGCTGTTTTCCCTGGAGCCTTCCGAGCCGGTCAGCCGGGCGATTCGCCTGATGGTCCGCGAGGGGATCCGGCGGGTGCTGGTGATGGAGAAGGGCGTGCTGGTGGGAATCCTCACCTCGAGCGATGTCCTGCGCTACCTGGCGTGGGGCGTGGTCGACGCCGACCTGCCGTTTGGCACCGTCGGGGTTCCGGGCGCGAGCTCACGATTCGCGTCGATGTGAGCCGCATGGCCGGGTGGAGGTGGGCGATGCGATCGTTTCTCTGGCGTTGGGGCCTGGCGCTGGTGCTCGGGACGGGCTGGGGGTGGGCGATGTCTCCCCGAGGCGGCGTTCGCCCCGCCGCGGCCGCGGGCGACGCCCTGGGCCACTGACAGAGACGCGCGCCGCCCAGTGGACGGGTGGCGTGCGCGGTCCTCAGTGCCACGCTGGGCGGATGAAGTAGAACGCCACGACGCCACGACGCCAGAGGCCGGATTCTTTGAGTCCGGACTATTCCTCGTCCGGACCGTGGCGGCCTGGCGTCTTGGCGTTCAAGCGATCCGGTTTGGCCCTCAGCCGCCCACCCAGGTCTCGTTGACCGTCGCGGCGGGCTCCTCCTCCCGGCTGGCGTCGTCGTCGGCCGGATCGACGGGGGGGCCGGCGGTGCTCGCGCCGTCCACGATCGCCCGTAGCTCGACGCCGGTGATGGTCTCGCGCGCGATCAGGACGCGCGCCGCCTGCATCAGAACGGTCTTCCGCTCCTCCAGCAGCAGGGTGACGCGCTCGATCTGCTCATCGATGATTCGTCGCACCTCGATGTCGATCTCGCGCGCGGTCTCTTCGCTGTAGTCGCGCCGGCCGCTCGGTTCGGGGCTGGGGACCAGCATCGTTCGCCGGTCGCGCTCGAAGCTGATCTGTCCCAGCCGGGGGCTCATCCCGAACGTCTTGATCATGCTGCGCGCGATGTCGGTCGCCTTGGTCAGGTCGTCGTGGGCGCCGGTCGACGACTCCTGGTAGATCAGCTCCTCGGCCGCGCGGCCACCCAGCAGGACGGCGATCTTGTTCTTGAGCTCGCTCTCGGTCATCAGGAACCGATCCTCCGTCGGAAGCTGCATCGTGTAGCCCAGCGCCGCGATGCCGCGCGGGATGATCGAGATCTTGTGAACGTCGTCCAGCCCCGGGATCGCCATCGCCACCAGCGCATGGCCGAGCTCGTGGTGCGCGACGCGCTTCTTCTCCTTGGGCATCAGCACGCGGTTCTTCTTCTCGAGGCCGGCGATGACCCGCTCGACCGCCTCCTGAAGCTCGGCGACGCCGACCTTGTCGCGATCGCGGCGCACGCCCAGCAACGCCGCTTCGTTCACGATGTTCGCAAGATCGGCGCCGACGAACCCCGCGGTCATCGCGGCGAAGACCTCCAGGTCGACCTCGGGGTCGAAGGTTACTTGTTGCGCGTGCACCTTGAGGATCGCCAGGCGCGCGATCTTGTCGGGCCGGTCCACAAGTACCTGGCGATCGAAGCGCCCCGCGCGCAGCAGCGCGGGGTCGAGGATCTCGGGGCGGTTCGTGGCCGCCATCAGGATCACCCCGACGCGCGGATCGAACCCATCCAGCTCGACCAGCAACTGGTTCAGCGTCTGCTCGCGCTCCTCGTGCGTCACCGGCCCCATGCCGCGCGCCTTGCCGAGGGCGTCGAGCTCATCGACGAAGACGATGCAGGGCGCTTTCTGCTTGGCCTGCTCGAAGAGATCGCGCACGCGCGCCGCGCCGACGCCCACGAACATCTCGACGAAGTCCGAGCCGCTGATCGAGAAGAAGGGGACGCCGGCTTCGCCAGCAACCGCGCGCGCCAGCAGGGTCTTGCCGGTACCGGGCGGGCCCACCAGAAGGATCCCCTTGGGCAGCTTCGCGCCCAGCCGCGCGAACTTGGCCGGGACCTTCAGAAAATCGATCACCTCGCGCAGCTCCTCCTTCGCCTCGTCGACGCCGGCGGCGTCGGAGAAGCTCACGGCGACGTCTTTCTCCATGTAGAGCTTCGCCTTGTTTCGCCCCACCGTCATGAAGCCGTTGTTGCCGCCCTGGCCCAGCCGGCGCGCCAGCAGCATCCAGAGACCCAGGAGCAACATGATCGGCAACAACCACGAGCTGGCGTCATGCCAGAACGACGACTCGACGACACCGATCACGCGCACGCCATGGCTGTCGAGATCGCGCAGCAGCTCGGGATCGTCGACGCGCACGCTGTCGAACGTGCGGCCCTGCGCGGCCGCGCCCGGCGACCCTGGGCGCGCCGGTCGCGGCGCGAACGGGGCGTTCGGTGACGGCTCGGAGGCGGCAGGCGCCGTGGAGGCGTTCGGCGGCGCGGGTGCGGCGGCCGCGGGGGTGGTCCCCGCCGGACCGTCGGCCTTGAGGCGCGCGTGAATATTGGTCGCGCCGATCGCGACCTCCTCGACCTTTCCGGCGGCGACGGCCTGCTTGAAGTCGCTGTACGGGATCTTGTCGGGGTGCAGATACGCCGTGAGGACTTGCTGTAAGAGCAGGACCACCCAGAACGCCAAGATCAAGTAGCCGATGGAGAACTTGAACTTCTTCGTCTCGCCGCTTTCCATGTCGACATTAAGTTAAGGCGCGGATCGCGACTTTTGAGTCCTTACGCGCTGGCCACCAGCAATCGCGCGCCGCGGGGCGATCGCGGCCAAGCGGGCCGCGGCGACGGCCGCGGCGGCACCGTTACCCGGCGGTAAACTAAACTGGGCCCTGGTTACCGGCCGGTCGTGCGCGGGCAACGATTCGCGGCTCCCAGAAGCCGGTCAACCAGCGAATCCAGGCGCGCCGGCCAACTCTGCCGGTTGGCACGGCGATTGGACATATGAAGTCCAAATGCGTCTCGGGTGGAAGACCAGCGCGCTGGGCACGCGGCCCCGCCGGAACGATGCGTTGCGCGCGGGGACCGAGCTCGGTCGTTACCGCCTGCTCGAGCCGCTCGGTCGCGGCGGAATGGCCGAGGTCTGGAAGGCGCGGAGCTATGGCCCCTCGGGCTTCGAGCGCGAGGTCGTCATCAAGCGCATTCAGCCGGCGCACGGCGCCGACCCGGAGTTCGTCGGGTTATTCCTCGACGAGGCGCGTATCTGCGGAATGCTCCACCACGCCAACGTCGTCCAGGTCCACGACTTCGTCGACCAGGACGGCGATCTGTTTCTCGTGCTGGAATACATCGAGGGCCCGTCCCTGTCGCGGACGCTGCGGGCCCTGCGCGGCGCGGGCCGCGTGATGCCGCCCTCGATCGCCGCCTGGATCGCGCGCGAGGTGTGCCGCGCGCTGGAATACGTGCACAGCCTGGCCGATCCCGAGGGCAAGCCGCTGGACATCCTCCATCGCGACGTCACGCCCTCGAACATCATCTTGACCACTGGTGGCGGCATCAAGCTGCTCGACTTCGGCGTCGCGAAGTTTCGCGGGTCGGAGGCGCTGACGCGGGCGGGGACGATGCGTGGCAAGCCGGCGTACCTCGCGCCTGAGCAGATCGAGGCCGCGACGCTGAGCACGCCGATCGACCGCCGCGTCGATCTGTTCGCGCTCGGCGTCGTGCTGCACGAGATGCTCTCGCTCGAGCATTTGTTCGCGGGCGACAGCGATCTCATCACCGTCAAGAAGGTGCTCGATATGAAGATCCCGCTGCCGTCGTCGCGGCGCCCCGACATTCCGCCCGCCCTCGACGCTGTCGTCATGAAGGCGCTCGAGCGCGATCGGGCGCGTCGCTACTCTACGGCGGGGGCGATGGGGCGCGACCTGGATGATCTGGTGGTCTCGTCACGCCTGCGGGTCGACGAGCTGGTGGCGTTCATCGCGTCGATCGAGAACGACACGCGCGCCGTCGCGCGCGCGTCGCGAGCGCCGAGCGCGGTCGTCGCCTCCGCGCGCCGCTCGAGCCACCCGATCGCCGACGTCACGACGGTCAAGGACATTGGCCAGCGGCAGCGGCTGGCGCAGATTCGTCGCGGCCTCGGTTCGCCCCGCCACAGCCGGATCGCGGCCCTGGCCGGCGTCGCGATGGTCGCGGCGGCGCTGGCGACGGCGGTGGGACTACGCGTGAGCGTGACCACCACGAAGAACGTCGCGCGCGCCGCCGACGTCGTCGACGCCGGCGATCTCACGCGTGCCGCCGAGGGGCTCCACGCCGTCGACTCGGTGGCGACCGCGCCGCTGCGGTGCAGGCTGCCGCGCTGACGACGGACGGGGAGATGGGGCGGCCGTGCGCGCGCTTTCTGCCAGTCGCAAAAGCGCGATGGCGCGCGCGGGGTGGGTGCCGGGCGCGACGCGCGTCGGGCTTGGCTAATTGAGCGCGAGCGCGGAACAGGTCCCGCTGGACAGGATCTCGTTGTAAAGCTTCTTGAAGCGGCGCTCGAGCGGGCGATCGATGGTGCGCTCTCGCTTGCCCGGATCGTGGATGGTGATCCGCTGCTTCAACTCGGGCGCTTCGACGTTCATCACCGTCGCCAGCGCGTGATCGAGCACGGCGATGCGATGCGGATAGTGGCGCGGATAGCCCTTGTCGATGTAGCGCGGACCGTGGTTGTAGTGCGCCCACCAGGCGTGCGTGAGGTGGTGACAGGGGCCGTTCTTCGCGACCTCCTGCATGTGGCCTTGCTCGTCGCGCCGGTGCACGATCGTGCGCGTCACTCCGCCCTGGTCGCGCCAGTAGGCGAGCTCGCGCGCGCCGACCTCGATGTTGTGGACCGGGTCCATGAGGTCCTTCCACGACATCCCGCGCACATTGCCATTTACACAACGGTCCTTGCGGTCGACGACGCAGCGGATCGCCATCAGGCCGCCGTCCTTCGCATAGACCTTGCCATCACGCAGAGACAGCCGGAACGCCTTCTCGTTCATGTCGCTCTCATTGATCATGACCGCGAGCACCAACGTGGGGCTGAGATCGTAACGCTTGGACGCGACCGTGACCGCATTGGCGATCCGCTGGCATTCAGTGGGGGTCCACGCGGGCGATTGCCAACGGATCTTCTGCTTGATCGAACAGATGGTCTTCACCAGGCAGCTGTTCGCCGGCACGTTTCCTTGCGCGCTGTCTTTGGTATCTCCCTGGGTGTCACCCTGGGCATTCCCTTGCCCGATTTGGGCAGGCGACGGTGCGTCGTCGTCGTCGCCGCCCGACAGCGGCGCGGCGACGGCGGTCACCGGGTCGGGCGGGGTCGGGGCGACGCCCGCCGAGGCCGCCTCGGGCGCCGTCGCTGTGACGTCGGCGGGGGCCTCGGTCACGACGGTGCCCGGCGCGGCTTCGGCGGCGGACGAGGAGGGGAGGGGGAACGCCATCACTCCAGTGAGCGCGGCGACGAATCCATAAGGTAGCTTCTGCAACGAAGAAAGCACGTCTTCACCTCAATGAGTGTGTGGTGAGCGTTAGGTGCGGCGGGATGCGTCCCTGGGCCACACCAGAGCAGGCTAGATTGTCTCCTATTGGTAGGATATGCAAGAGGATAAGACCACTTTTGGGGATGACCAGATTGGCATGTTCGAATACACGGTTTCGTTGATGAACGAATTACGAGCAGGACTCCCGCTGGCACATAACGTTTTTCCTCAGACTTGTTCCCGGCTTGCCAGTCGGCCAGGGCTGGGAATGTCGACCGCGGGTCAAATCGACCCATTGCATGATTGCTCGGATGTTTCCAATTGGATGAGGAAACCTCCGACGTGCGACCCGAGCGCGAGTCGCGCGAGACGTCCGCACGGGCCTGTGTTTGCGACGGGAGCGCCGGCGCCAGGTCGATCGTGCGGGTGATTGTGCAGGCAGTATATCGGTGATGCGAAAGTTTTCTTTAAGTCGGCATTCAAGCCGTCATCCAAGTCCTCTTGCGCGCCCAAACATTGAGCGTATTTGGGTCGCGGCGGCCGAAGAGATCGGCCTTCGGGTCGAACGAACCGGCGATGCCTACGCGTCGAGCGACGGCGCGGGCCGCGTCTTCATCGCGACCGACGATCACCTCGACGTCGACGATGCGGTCGCGCAGCTGATCTTTCACGAGCTCTGTCACGCGTTGTGCGAGGGGCCGGAGCGCGCGACGCTTCCCGACTGGGGCCTCGACAACACCGGCGCCGAGCCGGAGCACCTCGCGCGCGAGCACGCCTGCCTGCGGCTGCAGGTTCATCTCGCGACGCCGTACGCGCTGCGCGATCTGATGGCGCCCACCACCGAGTACCGCGCGTACCACGATCGGATCCCGATCGATCCGCTCGCCGACGACGGCGATCCCGCGGTGCCGCTGGCGCGCGCCGCCGCCGCGCGCGCCGCCGAGTCGCCGTGGCATGAGGCGCTCGCACGCGCGTTGGCGCTCACGGCGGGCGCGCTGGAGCACCCGCTGGGATTTCGCGCCGGCCCCGCCGATCAGAGCTGCGCCAGCTGCGCGTGGCGCTATCTCGGAGGCCGCGGCAAGGCGGTGCTGCGTTGCCGGCAGTCGGCCGATCGCGACGGTGTCGGTCGGCGCGTCGGCGCCGACACGCCGGCCTGCGATCGCTGGGAGGCCCCGGTCGATTGCCACACCTGCGGGGCCTGCTGTCGCGAGGCCTACCATTCGGTGACGGTGTCGGTGCGCGATCCGGTGGTGTGGCGCCAGCCGGATTTGATCATGCGCCACGGCCACCGGTTCGAGATCCGGCGCGACGGCGCCCGCTGCGCGGCGCTGGACGTCGTCGACCTGCCCTGCGAGGATGACCATAACGCCGACGCCGACGCCGACGCCGACGCCGACGCCGACGCCGACGGGCGCGGGGGCGCGGTGTCCGCGCGCCGCTTTTCGTGCTCGATCTACGAAGATCGCCCGCGCGCCTGCCGAGACTTCGAGGCCGGCGGCCGCCACTGTCTGGACGCGCGCCGCCGCGTCGGGCTGAGCCCGGCCTGACGGGACGACCATCTGATGGAGGTCGTCGATATCTTCGTGCCGCTCGACGAGAGCGGTGACGCCGGCACTGGTGGGACCGGCGGGACCGGCGAGGCCGCTGCGCCGGCGCTGGCGTCGTTGTTGTCCTCTCGGGTCGAGCAGGCGCTGGGATGGCCGCGCGGCAGCGCCGGCGAGCTGCGCGTCGTGCGCCGTTCGCTCGACGCGCGCAAGAATCATCCGATCGGATATCGCCTGCGCGTCGAAGTGGCGGCGCGAGGCGAGGCGCTCGCGCGCGCCGCTCCGACCGCTGCGGCGCCGGACGCGCGGGCCCTGGCGCGCCGCTGGCCCGCGGGACGTCCGACCCCGCGCGTGGTCGTCGTCGGCGCGGGACCGGCCGGCACTTGGGCGGCGCTGCGGCTCGCCGAGGCCGGCGTGCTCTCGCAGATCGTCGAGCTCGGCAAGCCGGTGCAGCCGCGCCGCCGCGACCTCGCGCTGCTCAACCGCGGCGTGCTCAATCCCAGCTCGAACTACTGCTTCGGCGAAGGCGGCGCCGGCACCTACTCCGACGGCAAGCTCTATACGCGCGCCAAGGATCGAACGGCGATCGCCGAGGTCCTCGCCGATCTGGTGCGCTTCGGCGCGCCGCCCGAGATCGAGATCGAATCGCGGCCGCACGTCGGCTCCAATCGCTTGCCCAAGGTTCTCGACGCCGTGCGGACCTACTTGCAGGGGTTGGGCGTGGCGTATCACTTTGGCGTCGAGGTCGCGGGCGTGCGCAGCGAGGATGGTCGACTGCGCGCGTTGCGCCTTGCGGGCGGCGGCGAGATCGAGGCCGACGCCGCCGTGCTGGCGGTGGGGCACTCGGCGCGCCCGGTCTATGCCTGGGCCGCGGCGGCCGGCATCGCCGTCGAGCGCAAAGGGATCGCCGTCGGCGTGCGCCTCGAGCATCCGCAGCCGGTGATCGATGAGATCCAGTACGGTCGCGCCGCCGGCCATCCCCAGCTTCCGCCCGCGTTCTACGAGCTGCGCGGCATCGGTCGCGCGCGCGGCGTTTACAGCTTCTGCATGTGTCCGGGCGGCTGGATCGTGCCGGCCGCCACCGAGCCCGAAGGGGTGGTCGTCAACGGCATGAGCCTGTCGCGGCGCGACTCGCCGTTCGCGAACTCGGGGTTCGTGGTCACCGTCGAACCGGGCGACTTCGGCCCCGCGGCCGACGGCCCGCTGGCCGGCGTCGAGCTGCAACGATCGATCGAGCGCGCGGCCTTCCACGCGGGTGGGGGCGCCTTCCGCGCGCCGGCGCAGCGCCTGGTCGACTTCCTTGCCGGCAAGCCGAGCACGTCGCTGGCGGCCGCCAGCTATCGCCCCGGGATCGTGGCCGCCGATCTTGGTCAGGTCTTCCCGGCGTTCGTGCTGGAATCCTTGCGGGAGGGGCTGCGCGGCATCGCGGCGCGCGTGCCCGGCTTCCTTCACGAGCGCGCGCAGCTGATCGCCGCCGAGACGCGCACCAGCGCGCCGGTGCGCATCCTGCGCGACGCCGACACGCTGCAGTCGCCGTCGCTGCGCGGCCTCTATCCCGCGGGCGAGGGGGCCGGCTACGCCGGCGGGATCGTCAGCGCCGCCATCGACGGCGCGCGCATCGCCGACCGCATCCTGGCGTCCCTGTCCTGAGCGTCCGTGCCGATCCGGGAGGTCGGGGTGCCGGCGCGCTCAGCCGCCGGTCTCGGGGCCCTGCACGTGGGCCAGGACCTGGCGCAGCCAGGCGCGCTGCTCGTCGGAGATCACGGCGAAGCGAACGCCCGCGGTGAAGAGCCCCGCGTCGGTCTCGCCGGTCCAGGCGACCTTGGCCTTGACCCACAGCGGCGGGGTCTCCGTCTCGACGCCGTCAAGCACCAGGAAGAGCCCGAGCGCGATCTCCTCGCCCTCGACGAGCGCGCGATCGGTCTCCAGCCCGGCGCCGCCTTCGGACAGATCCCGCGTCGTCGCGGTGAAGACCGATCGGGCCGAGCGGATCTCGGCCGACATGCGCACGTCGAGGCGCGCGTGCTGGCGGCGACCCTGCGGCGCCATTCGAGGCGGGGTGCGCGGTCGCGGCGTCGGTGGGTTGGGTCTTGCCATCGTGTCCTTCCTGCGGGCGATCTTCCAGTCGGTCTTCCAGTCGGTCTTCCAGTCGGTCTTGCAGCCGGACTTCCGGCCGATGTTCCGGCCGGTGTTCCAGCCGGTCTAGGGTTGAAACGGATCGTCGGGATCGCTGTGGCGGTCAGTGTCTTCGTCGTCGGTGGGATCGGCAGGCGATCCGTCGAGGATCGCGACCAGGATCTGCAGCTGGCGCGCGCGCTCGCGATCCAGATCGACGAACATCACGCCCAGCTGGTAGGCGCCGAACAGCGCCGTGCACCAGACCACCCGCCCGACCAGCGCCAGCGGCTCGGAGTGTCCGCCCGCGGCGAAGGTCAAAACGACGCGCACCCCGATGCGAGATTCGAGCGGGATCGCCTGCGACGTTATCAGGCAGACGCCGGAGCGAGAAATGTCGCGCGTGCGGGCTTGGAGCCGACGCTCCTTCAACGATACCGCGACCTGAAGGTCGACGGGATAACGGGGGAATTGTCGTGCGTCTTTCACGGCCATGGCGACGTCGGGGAAATCACGCTGCGATCGGCCGTGGCGCGCGAGAAGGCGCCGCCCGTCAGGGCGTCCAGCTCGGCTTCGAGCTCCTCGATGCGCATATCGCGCCGTAGGTTCGAAGCCACATCGTTGCCATCGGAGGTAATCGCTTCGACCTTGAGGCGCCGGCGCTCGAAGTAGAGGCGGATGACCACCGACTCGATCTCCCGTCGTATGTCGGCGATTCGCAAGGCTTCTGCGTGCGCCGCCAGCTCGTCTGGGTTGAAAACCAGCCGTGACAGGTCCCAGGTCGCGCGCCATTCGTATCGGACCTCGTCCACGGTATCCAGCGACACGGGCGGCGCGTCGGCCAGCGGCACCGGCGACACATCCAGCGATTCGCTTCGCCCGAAGCGGCGGTCGACCCGAAAGCGCACCTCGGGAAGCCAGGCCGCCAGGCGCGCCCGTTGCACGAGGGAACGCGCGCGCCCAGGCTCGGCCATGGCCAGCGTGCTTGCCGCTGCGCGCAATTGATCAATCGGGGGATCGGCCGCCAGCACCCGCCGCACGGCGTCGGCATCGGGGGGCGGTCGCGGCGGCCGGGTGCGCGGTGGCTCGGCGTGGCGCGCCGGTGCCGGCGCCGGCGCCGGTGGGGAAAGCAGCGCGGGGCCGGGTGCCGCGCTCCGCGGCTCGGCCGTCGGATCGAGCGCGGCGAGCAACAGGATCGTCGCGGCGGCGATCATGGTCGCTCCAGGATTTCGCGCAGCATGCGGGCGCGCGCCGCCGATTCGCCGTCTTCGTCGTTTTGGGCGGCCCGCCCGGCGTTGCGCGCCAGCTCGGCGGCGGCCAACCCGCGGCGCCGGAGAAGCTCGGCGGCGACGCGCGCGCTGTCTCTCCCTTGCCCCCGCGCCCGCCCCAGCGGAAAGGACAGCAGCAACCAGACCACGCCGCGATCGCCACCCGGGCGCGTCGAAGACGCCGACACCGCCAGCGAGACCCGGGGCAGCAGGCCCAGCCAGGGCGTCGATCGCCCCGCCAAGGATGGCGGCGACAGGAAGGATGGCGGCGTCAGAAAGGATGGCGGTGCCGCGCCCTCCCCCTCGGCGCCGGGAAGCCGCGATGACGGCCGCGTATCGGTCGGTGGAGCGTCCGGTGGGGCGAGGGGCGCGGTGACGAGGCCGCTGGTGGTCCCGATCCAGAGCGTATCGGAGGTCAGCGCCAGGCTCTCGATCTCGAGCGACGGGAGATCGTCGCGTGCGGTCCAGGTGCGCCCGCCGTCGCGTGACATCACCAGATCCGCGCCGAGCCCGAGCACGATTCCGCCAGCGGCCGCCGGCGCGCAGACGAGCCGCCGCACCGGGAGGCGTCCGCTCCGCCGCTCGACGCCGCGGTCGGCGCGCCAGGCGTAGAGGCCGTCCTCCGCAAGGATCAGCAGATCCTCGGCGCAGCGGGCGATGTGGTAGGCGCGCCCCTCGAAGATCGGGACGCGCTGCCGATGCGCGACCAGGGCGACCCCGTCGTCGTCGAGCAGGTAGACATCGCCGCCGTCGGCCGAGATCTCGACGGCGCGCGGCCGCACCGCCAGCACCGCCAGCAGCGTCCAGGAGGCGCCCCGGTCGCTCGACCGGATCAGATGGTCGCCGCCCAGCCCCGCCAGCGCGGCGCCGTCCGGCGCGACGGCGATCGCCGACAGCGATAGGCGGCGGGGTCCAACCGGGACGGCGTGCGCCAGCAGCGCCGGCGCGTCGCGATCGCGATCGGTCGCCAGGCGTGACAGGCCGTCGGCGCCGCCGATCCAGATCTCACGATCGCTGGCGGCCAGCAGGCGCGCCGCGCCGGTTCTTCCGTCCGCTGGCCCGCGCGCCTGGTCGTCCGGCACCGGGGACCGGTCGTCGTCGTCGGCCCCGGCGGCGTCGGCGCGATGCCGGCGGTGGCCAGTCGCGATCCCTTCGTCGTCGAGGGTCGCCTCGGCGAGCTCGCTCTCGAGATCATCGTCGGGGAGGCCCGCCAGATCCAGGACGTCGTCGGCGATGGCGCGGCGCTTTTTCGGCGGCGCTGGCGCCGCCCTCGCGGCCGCTGCAACGGCTGCAGCCGCGGATATTCGGTCGCGATCGAGCACGCCCAGCCGCCGTCCCGCGGTGTCGAGCACCACGACCTCGCCGCCACGAAGCGCGGCGACGCGATCCCCGGAGATCGCGAGGGCCCGGATCTCCCCCTCGAGCAGCGGCCCGGCCGCGCGCGCACGCCGCGCCGGCGGCAGGCAGAGCGCCAGCGCGCATAGCAGGCCCGCGCGGGTCAGCGCTGCGAAGGTGGTCGCGTGGTGTGGGAGCCTGGGCATCGGGTGATTGGTCGTCGTGTTCCGCCGTCGGTCGTCCGGCGCGGTTTCATCGTTTCATCGTTTCACCTTCGTCTCATCAGCAACGCCTGTGCCGGCGCGCAAGCCGCCGAGATCAGGAGCGCGCGCGCAGGCGGTGTCCCGCTGGCGTCCGGCGGATCCCGATTCCGGACACCACCGCCGCGGTCGTCCTGCTATAAACGGCGCGCAATGACCGCAACCGCTAGAACCTCCGCACGGATCTTGGACGGCAAGGCGCTGGCGGCGCGCATTCGCGCCGGCCTCGCCGACGAGGCGCGCGCGCTCACCGCCCGCGGCGCGCAGCCCGGTCTCGCGGTGGTGCTGGTGGGCGACGATCCGGCGTCACACATCTACGTGCGAAAAAAAACCGAAGCCTGCGCCGAGGCCGGCTTTCGCACGTTCGATCATCGCCTGCCGGCGACCACCTCGGAGGACGAGCTGCTGGCGTTGGTGGCGGCGCTCAACGCCGACCGCCAGGTGGACGGAATCCTGATCCAGGTGCCGCTGCCGAAAGGGATCGACGCCCGTCGCGTCTTGCTGGCGGTCGATCCGGCCAAGGACGTCGACGGCTTCCACCCCGATAACCTCGGCCGCCTGCTGATGGGCGAGCCGCGCTTCGTCGCCTGCACGCCGTTCGGCATCATGAAGCTGATCGAAGAGGCCGGCCTGCCGCTGGCCGGCGCCGACGCCGTGGTGGTCGGGCGCTCGAACACGGTGGGCAAGCCGATCGCGGCGCTGTTGATCGCCGCCGACGCGACCGTCACCGTCTGTCACTCGCGGACGCGTGACCTGGCCGCGGTCGTGGGGCGCGCCGACGTCCTGGTGGCGGCCATCGGGCGGGCCGAGATGATCCGCGGCGCCTGGATCAAGCCGGGCGCGGTGGTGATCGACGTCGGCATCAACCGGTTGCCCAGCGGCAAGCTGGTCGGCGACGTCGAGTTCGCCGCCGCTGCCGAACGGGCGTCGGCGATCACCCCGGTGCCCGGCGGCGTCGGCCCGATGACCGTCGCGATGCTGCTGTCGAATACGCTGCTCTCCGCCCGCGCTCGCGCGCGCTGACGACGCCCGGGCCCGGGCGCTCGCTGGTGCGCCCGCGCGCGCTTCAGCGCACGGTGGTCGGCTTGGCGATGCAGCGGATGACGGCGCTCTGCAGCTCGGCGAACAGGGGAGGGTTGGTGAGCGCTTCGTCGGCGCCGCGCTGGTGCGCGCGCAGGCGATCGCGCTCCAGCTGTCCGAGCGCGATGATCGGCGTCGTCGACATGCGTTCGTCGAAGCGCAGCGTCTGGATCAGCTGCGCCCCCTCGGGTCCCGACGAGTCGAGATCGATCACCGCCAGATCGA
This sequence comes from uncultured Pseudomonadota bacterium, assembly GCA_963778795.1. Taxonomy (GTDB): domain Bacteria; phylum Myxococcota_A; class Polyangia; order Fen-1088; family Fen-1088; genus DASRQZ01. Next base: position 365,145 of record CAVZVU010000004.1, read on the forward strand.
CGTTGTCCGGCAGCCCCTCGGGCCGCGAGCTGAAGTCGATGTCGATGATTCGACACGCCAGGATCGATCGCAGGTAGCGGCTGAGGATCGCGCGCGGCGCCGCCTCGCCCGTGGCGAGCAGGATCTGGATCCCCGTGAAGCTGAACGCGATCTCGTCGACGACCGCGCCGTACTGCTCGGCCGTCGTCTCGATGACGATCCCCATGCCCGCCGGCTGTCCCGGGCCGGTCGACTCGGGGCGCAGCCATGCGACCGTGCCGTGCACCTCGCACACCGCCGTGTCAGGCGCGCGCAGCCGCATCGCGACCGTCGTGCCGATCGGCAGCGGCGTGCTGGTCTCGACGAAGATGCCACCCTTGGACAGATTGGTCGTGTAGGCGACCAGGAACGCGCCCGCCGAGCGATACTCCAGCTCCAATGCGACCGGGACCCGCGCGCTGCGCCGGCTGTCGGGAGGGGAACCTGCGTGGCTCATGACGGGAGCAGGCGTCCGATCAACGTGTCGAGCTCGTCGAGCGAGTGGTAGTGCAGCTCGAGGTGCCCGCGCCCCGGGCCGGTCTCGACGACCTTGACGCGCGCGCCGATGCCGCGTGACAGCCGCTCGGCGAGATCGCGGGCCGACGCCGACGGTCGCGTGGGTGCGCCGTTGCCGTTGGAGCCGCCACTGCCGTCGCTGTCGCCGCCCGGTTCGCGCTCGCGCCGCACCAGCGCCTCGACCTGACGCACCGACATCTCGCGCGCGGCGATCCGCCGCGCCAGGCGCACCATGGCGTCGACCGATTCAATTCCCAGCAGCGCACGCGCGTGACCCATCGAGACGCGACCGCTGACGACCATGTCGCGCACCTCCTCGGGCAGGCGCAGCAGGCGCAGCGCATTGGTGATCGTCGTCCGATCCTTGCCCACGCGCGTCGCCAGCGACTCCTGGGTATAGCCGAGCTCGCTGATCAGGCGCTGGTAGCCGGCCGCCTCCTCGATCGGGTTCAGGTCCTCGCGCTGCAGGTTTTCGACCATCGCCATCTCGAAGGCGCGCGTCGGCACGACGTCGCGGATGACGGCCGGGACCTCGTGCAGGCCGGCGCGCTGCGCGGCCCGCCAGCGCCGCTCGCCGGCGATCAGCTCGTAGCCGCCGCCGTCGCGTTTGCGCACGACCAGCGGCTGGATCACCCCCTGCGCGCGGATCGACGCCGCCAGCTCCTCGATGCGCGCCTCGTCGAACATCTTGCGCGGCTGATCGCGCGAAGGGTGAATCTCCTCGATCGCGACCACCTGCAGCCCGGCGCCGCCCGCGCCCGAAGACGACGGCGACGACGGCGCCGACAGCGACGTGGCGACCGCCAGCGTCGGCGCACCCGGGATCAACGCCGCCAACCCGCGGCCCAGCGCCTTGCGCTTGACGGTGCTCATCGGGTGCCGCCGACCGCCTGCGACGGCGCCGCGTCGCCCTGGCGCGACAGAAACTCGCGCGCCAGCTCCAGGTAGCTCTTCGCCCCCTTGGAGGCGATGTCGTAAAGGATGATCGGCTTGCCGAACGACGGTGCCTCGGACAGGCGCACGTTGCGCGGAACCGTCGTCTGGTAGACGCGCGCGTCGAAGTGACTGCGCACCTCGTTCGCGACCTGCTCGGTCAGGTTCTGTCGGTTGTCGACCATGCACAGGACGATACCCTCGATGGTCAGCCCCGGGTTGAGCGACCGCCCCACGAGGTCGATCGTGGTCTGCAGGTCGCTGAGCCCCTCGAGGGCGTAGTACTCGCACTGCAGAGGGACCAGGACGCCGTCCGCCGCCGACAGCGCGTTCAGCGTCAGCAGACCCAGCGAGGGTGGGGTGTCGATGAAGACGAAGTCGTAGTCGGCGGCGGCCGCCCTGAGGCTGCGGCGCAGGCGCGTCTCCCGGTCGGGCAGGCCGACCAGCTCGATCTCGGCGCCGGCTAGGTCGGCGCGCGCCGGGACCAGATCCAGCAGCGGCAGCTCGGTCTTGCGGACGATCTCCCCCACCTCGCGCTCGTCGACCAGCAGGTCGTAGACGGTCGGCGTCCCCACCTCGGTGCGGGCGTACCCGAGGCCGGAGCTGGCGTTCCCCTGCGGGTCGATGTCGACGAGCAGGACGCGCCGCTCCGCCGCCGCGAGTGAGGCGGCGAGGTTCACGGCGGTCGTGGTCTTCCCCACGCCGCCTTTCTGGTTAGCGACCGCGATGATGCGTCCCATGGTGCGCGCGAATCCTATCAAACCGTCCCGATCCTCACCTCATCGCAGGGGCTTGAAAGGACGGCGGGTGAAAAAATTGACCGCCTGTGGGGGCGGGTATTATGTAGACCTACATGTGAGGTTTTGGAGTCAGGACCCCCTGCGAGGAGAAAGAACATGGGACGCAACGACGACGACCAGAAGATCTACCGCACCTTCGAGGAGTTCGAGCGCGAAGAGCTCCGCCGTGAGTACCACGCCGGCTCGGTCGACGAGATCCTGGACTCGATGTTCGCCGGCGAGCTCGACTTCGAGCCGGGTGCATCGCGCCGCTCGACCCGTGACGACGACGACGAGTGATCGGGGGGAGCGCGGCGCGCCCGGGCCGCTCCCGGCCCGGCGGCGGCGCTCCCGGCGGCTCGCTCCTCAGGCGCGTCCGGGAGGGTGAGCAATCGGCCGCCGTTGATGTATAAGGTCACGCCATGGCGCGTGAAAACGAATCGTCAAGAAACTGGGGTTCCACTGTTTGGCCGCTCGTCACCGGGCTGGCCGTCGGTTTTCTCGTCGGTCGTGAGACCGGGACCAGCCGGTCTCACGAGGCCGCTGTCGCCGAGCCCAAGGCGGCCGACGCGCCTGCCGCGGCGGCCGTCAAGATGCCCGCGAAGGTCTACAAGACCCAGGCGGAGTTTCCGACCGGCTGGCTGAAGGAGACCGATCTCTCGTCGGTAGCGGGCCTCAGCCTCGCCGGCCTCACCGACGCGCAAAAGACGACCGCGCTGCAGGCCATGAACGAACGCAACTGCGAGTGCGGCTGCGGCATGGGCTCGATCGCCACCTGCGTGAAGAAGGATCCGAACTGTCCGCGCAGCCCTGGCCTGGCGAAGCTCGCGGTCGACATGTCGAAGCAGGGCAAAGGGATCGGTGAGATCCTGGCCGCGCTCGACGACAAGCAGAAGCCGGCCGCGGGCAGCCCGACCCCGGCGGCGGCCGCCCCACCGGCCGGGCCGCGCAAGATCCCGCTCACCGCCACGATGCCGCGCACCGGGGCCAAGGCGGCCAAGGTGACGATCGCCGAGTTCAGCGACTTTCAGTGTCCGTTCTGCAAGCGGGTCGAGCCGACCATCAAGGAGATCCTGCAGAAGTACCCGAACGAGGTCGCGATCGTCTTCATCAACCAGCCGCTGCCCTTCCACGAGCACGCCATGGAGGCCGCGCAGGCCTTTCAGGCCGCGCATCGCCAGGGCAAGGGGTGGGCGATGCACGACAAGATGTACGAGAACAACACCGCCCTCGAGCGCGCGAATCTGGAGAAGTACGCGTCGGAGGTGGGGCTGAATCTGAGCAGGTTCAAGAAGGACATGGACGATCCCAAGATCAAAGAAGAGATCGCCGAGCACCAGAAGCTGGCGTCGTCGGTCGGCGCGAGCGGGACGCCGACGTTCTTCATCAACGGGCGCCAGCTGGTAGGCGCGCAGCCGTTCCCCGAGTTCCAGAAGATCATCGACGAAGAGGTCAAGAAGGCCGACGAGCTGGTGAAGAAGGGGACGCCGCTCAAGGACGTCTATCAGAAGCTCATGGAGCAGGCGGCGCTCGCGCCGCCGCCCGCGCCAGCCGGGGGTGGCGAGGGGGAGCCCGCCGCCAAGGTGAACATCAAGCTCGGCGACGCGCCGGTGAAAGGGCCGGCGTCGGCGCCGATCACGGTGATCGAGTTCAGCGATTTCCAGTGCCCGTTCTGCGGGCGCGTCAACCCGACGCTGAAGGAGATCGAGGACCAGTACAAGGGCAAGGTCAAGATCGCCTTCCGCAACTTGCCGCTGCCGTTCCACGACAAGGCGCACCTGGCGGCGGAGGCGGCGCTGGCCGCGAACGAGCAGGGCAAGTTCTGGCCGATGCACGACAAGCTGTTCGCGAACCAGCAGGCGCTCGACCGCCCGTCGCTGGAGAAGTACGCGCAGGAGCTGGGCCTGAACATGAGCAAGTTCACGGCGGCGCTCGACAGCGGCAAGTTCAAGGACAAGGTCGACAGCGACGCCAAGGAGGGCGCCTCCTTCGGCGCCACCGGCACGCCGACCTTCTTCATCAACGGCACCCGCCTCGTCGGCGCCCAGCCCGCCGACAAGTTCAAGGCCGTCATCGACGCCGAGCTGAAGAAGTGAGGGTATAGCTCGTAGCGGCGACGGCCGACGATCCGACCTGCTGGCTATGCCGGGGCTGCGCTCCGGTGCTCACATACCGAAGAGTATGCTCCGCTCCGGTGCTCGCCCCGGCTACGCCATCAGGCCGGCTTGTCGGCCGCGTGCTAACTCGCCGACGGAATCGGAGCTGCAAACCGATGCGCTGCCGCGGTTGGCCCGCGCGCTACTTAAAGCGCGGTTAGAACCGCTGCGTCGGAACGTCGGGGTGCGGGCGGTGTAGCACTTGGCCGCCAACGCCCCAGACGAGCCGCAGCTCCTCGGCGGAGGCCTGCCCCTCGTAGGCGTCCAGGCGGCGCTTGCCGTTGTCGCAGGCGTTGGGCTCGAGGATCTCGTAGGAGTTCTCGTAGATGATCACCTGGTTGCCGCGCACCTCGCCGTTGATGCGATAGCGGGTGGCGATCTCGAACTCCAGGGACATGCTGCAGCGGTAGGCGTGACCGTCGACCGAGATCTGCCGGACGACGCGGTCGTAGTACCCGGTGAGCTTCGCGCCCTCCTGGGTGACGTGCCACTCCTCGCGCTCTTGCTTCTCGTCACCGCCGGGCGCGCTCCCCGCGTGCTCCCAGATCCAAAGCCCGCTCACGTCGGCGGGCGACCCGCCCATCGACGGTGACTTCGGGCCGTCGCCCAGGCTCGGGAACGGCGACTCGGTCGAGGCGGGGCTCGCGGTCGCGGGCGGCGATGTATCGGAGGCGGTGCTCAGGCGATCGTCCGTGCCGCGGCTGCGGTACAGCGTCTGCTTCTGCTGGCCGTTCACGACCAGCGTCAGCACGTCACCCTGCACCTTCCCCTCGTAGTGGAAAAGCCGGCGATTGCCGGGGTCGCAGCGCCCTTCGCTCGACTTCTGCGCGATCTCCTGGATCTCGATGCCCCCGTCCCCGGTGGGGCGGACCTTGCCGGAGACGTCGTAGCGTTGCACGGCCGAGAATTGCGGCTGGCGGCTGCAGACATACGGTCGGCCGTCACCCGACACGAAGGTCAGCGCGGCGATGTAGTAGCCCGAGATCGCGCCGCCCGACTGCGCGAGGTGCCACTCCTGCTTTTCGATGCGCGTGTCGCCGGTCCCCATCCCTTCGCTGATGGTCGCGCGCACGACGCCGTCCCAGACTCCGGCGACCTCCGGCGAAGACAATTTGGCTGCGTTCACCACCGTGGTCCTTCGCCCGGCGCAGCTCGCGGCCGCGACCGATAGAGCGAAAATGGAAACTCCGGCCCAACGCATCCGGGGTACCTCCGGCCAAAAAAGAAGCTCTCTCAGTTGAGGTTACATGCGAAACCTATGATCTCATTCTACCGAAGCAATCGGGCAGAATCGAGGTCACGCATGAGTATCAATCGGTAGACAACGCGCAGGCCTTGAGGCGACGCGCGCGCCGTCACGATCTTTCATTGAATGTCTCTTCGAACGCATTCTCGACGGGTCTTCGAGGTCTCGTCGGCAGTCTCATCGAGCACGCCACTGACTGTCGTCGCCAACGTCGTCGCCACCGTTTCGATCGGCGTCCGTTGTGGCGCGGCTGGTTTCAGGATTATGAAGAGCGGGCCGCCGCGAGCGCGGCGCTGGCGGTCTCCCACTCGGCCATTCGGCGCGCGAGCAATGCGTCGAGCTCGCGCTCACGGTCGGCGAGGGTGTGCAGCTTCTGCCAATCGCCAGAGTGTTCGGCGCCCAGTTCCTGGCGCACGGCGCGCAGGTCGCTTTCCAGCTTGCCCACATCCGCCTCCAACGTTTCCACGCGCCGCTCCAGCCGGCGGCGCTCGCGTTCGCGCTCCTTGTTGGCGGCGCGCGTCGCCTCGGCCTCGGCCGGCGCGCGCTCGGCCGGCGGCGGCGCCTTCGCGCGCGCTTCGCCTGCCGGCGCCGCCTTCGCCGCCGCCGATCTGGATGCGCTCTCTCTCGCAGTCTCTTTCGCAATCTCCTTGGCCGTCTCCTTGGCGGCCTGGGACGCCTCCTCGCGCTTGCGCCGCCGCCAGTCGGAGTAGTTGCCGAGGTGCGCTTCCAGCGCGGTCCCTTCGATCACCAGCAGCCGGGTGCAGATGCGGTCGAGAAAGTAACGATCGTGGCTGACGACCAGCAGCGTCCCTTCGTAGGCCGCCAGCGCCTCCTCGAGCGTCTCGCGCGCCGGAATGTCGAGGTGGTTGGTCGGCTCGTCGAGCACCAGCACGTTGCGCGGGAAGAGCATGATCTTGGCCATCGCCAGGCGGCTGCGCTCGCCGCCCGACAGGCCGCGCACGGTGCGGAACGGGTCGTCGCCGAAGAAGCGAAACTTCGCCAGGTAGCTGCGCACGTACTCGGGTGACAGGTCGGCGCGCACGGTTCGGATCTCGTCGATCAGCGACAGCTCCTCGCTGAGCGTGCCGAGCTTCTGATCGAAGTAGCCGATGCGCACGCCGGTGCCGGTCTCGACCCTGCCATCGAGCGGCGGCAACGTCCCGATCAAGCGTCTTGAGCAGCGTCGACTTGCCGGCGCCGTTCGGTCCCACGATGCCGACCTTGTCGCCTCGGTAGATGTTGACGGTCACGTCGCGCAAGATGACGACGTCGGTGCCGTCGGCGACGTCTTTCCCGCTGGCGGCGGCAGCGTGATAGCCGACCGTGATGTGCGGCGCGCGGATCGTCTCCTTGCTGCCAAGGTCGTCGCCGGTCGAGAACGACAGGCCGATCTGGCCGGCGTACTGCCAGTGGTCCTCGGGCCGCTCCAGCCGGTCCAGCTTCTCCAGCATCTTGCGCCGGCTCTGCGCCTGCTTGGTCTTCTGCCCGGCCAGGTTGCGGCGGATGAAGTCCTCGGTCTTGTCGACGTGCTCCTTCTGGCGTTCGTACTCGACGCGGGCGCGCTCGAGGCGCGCGTCGCGCTCGACGACGTACTTGTCGTAGCCGAACGGGTAGCGCACGAACTTGCCGTTCTCGAGCTCGACCACCTCGCGGCAGACGGCGCGGATGAAGGCGCGGTCGTGCGAGACCAGCACGAAGGCGCCAGGATAGTCGGCGAGGAAGCTCTCGAGCCGCTCGATGGCGGCGAGGTCCAGGTGGTTGGTCGGCTCGTCGAGCAGCAGCAGGTCGGGCTGGCGCACCAGCACCTTCGCCAGCTCGAGACGCCCGCGCTCGCCGCCCGACAGCGTCGACACCGAGCGGCCGAGGTCGGCCTCGGTGAAGCCGACGTCGGCGGTGAGGCGGCGCACGCGCGACTCGAGATCGTAGCCGCCGTCGCGCATGTAGCGCTCTTGCAGCTCGCCGTAGCGCTGCACCTCGGCCGGGCTCGCCTCGCCGAGGCGGTGCTCGATCGCGGTCATCTCGTCGTGCAGCGCCTGCAGCGCCGCGAATGGCTCGAGCAGCGCGTCCATCAGCGTGCCGGCGCCCGCGAACTCCTGCGACTGCCGCAGGTAGGCGACGGTCGTCGACCGGCCCAGGACCCGCACGTCGCCGCTGTCGGCTTGCAGGTCGCCGGCCAGCAGGCGCAGCGCCGTCGACTTGCCGGTGCCGTTCGGGCCTAGCAGCGCCATCCGTTCGCCGGGGCGGATCAGCAACGAGGCGCCGGTCAGGATCTCGGTGCCGGGATAACCGAAGGTGACGTCGGAAAATTGGGCTAGGGACATCGAATCTTTTCGAACATACTCCGGGCGGCTTCGGGGCGCCTGTTTGGGCGTCGCGTCCGGTGGCGGCGCAAACGCGGCGCCACCGCGGCGCGAGAACGATCTGATTGGTTTGACGCGGAAGTTGTAATAGAACACGGGCGGCCGTTCACCAGCCTGTCCGCGCGCAAGGTCTCGATTGAAACAGTATCTGCTCACCGCCGGTCCCACCCCCGTCCCGGAGCGAGTCCTGCTCGCCATGGCGCGGCCGGTGCTCTACCATCGCGCGCCGGCCTTCAACGAGTGCCTGAAAGAGACCCGAGAAGGGTTGAAGTGGCTCTTTCAAACCAAGCAGCCGGTTTTGCAGCTCACCGGCTCGGGCACGCTGGCGATGGAAGCGGCGGTCACCAACTTCCTGCGCCAGGGCGACAAGGTGCTGGTGATCCGCGGCGGCAAGTTCGGCGAGCGCTGGGGCAGGATCGCCCAGGCCTACGGCATCGCCACCGTCAACGTCGACGTCGAGTGGGGCAAGAGCGTCGACCCCGACGTGGTCGCGGCCGCGCTCGACCAGGATCCGTCGATCCGCGCCGTCTACGCCACCGCGTCCGAGACCTCGACCGGCGTGAAGCACGACATCGAAGGGCTGTCGAAGGTGGTGCGCGGGCGCCCCGACGTCCTGCTGTGTGTCGACGCGATCACCGCGCTCGGCGTGTTCGACCTGCCGATGGATCGCTGGGGCCTGGACGTCGTCTGCCTCGGTTCGCAGAAGGCGCTGATGTTGCCGCCCGGTCTGGCGATGATCGCCGCCTCCGAGAAGGCCTGGAAGGCGAACGAACGCTCGAACCTGCCGCGCTTTTACACCGACCTCGCGCGCGAGCGGAAGAGCCAGGAGAAGGGCGAGACCTACTTCACGCCCGCGGTGACGTTGTTCGTCGGGCTGCAAGAGTCGCTGCGCATGCTGAAGGAAGAGACCCTGGAGGGGGTCTTCGAACGGCACGAGCGCCTGGCGCGCGCGACGCGCACCGCGGCGGGCGGCCTGGGGCTGGAGCTGTTCGCGTCGGCGCCGACCAATTCGGTGACGGCGATCCGCGTACCGAGCGGCATCGACGGCTCGGCGGTCGTCAGGCAAATGCGCGTGCGCTACGGCATCACGATCGCGGGCGGACAGGATCACCTCAAGGGGAAGATCGTACGCATCGCGCACATCGGATACTTCAGCGAGTTCGACATCATCACCGCGATCTCCGGGCTCGAGATGACGCTCTCGGATCTCGGATATCGCATCAAGCCGGGGTCGGGCGTGGCCGCCGCGCAGGCGACGTTCGCCGAGTCGCGCAGGACTTGACGGAGCCTACGGACGGAGTTCACTGCCCGCTGTCACCTTTCTAGAGGAGAAGAGAAATGGCCGATTCGATCCGAGTTCTGATTGCCGATGACATGTCCAAGCGCGCGGTCGAGATCCTGCAGAAGGCGGGCTTCGCCGTCGACGTCAAGGTCGGGCTCAAGCCCGAAGAGCTGGCGGCGATCATCGGCGAGTACCACGGGCTGGGGATTCGCTCGGCGACCAAGGTCACTGCGGCGATCTTGCAGAACCCGGGTGCGCTGAAGATCATCGGCCGCGCGGGCGTCGGCGTCGACAACATCGACGTCAAGGCGGCGGCGGCCAAGGGCGTTCTGGTGATCAACACGCCGCAGGGCAACGCCGCCGCGGCGGCCGAGATGGCGATCGGCCTCATGTTCGCGCTGGCGCGCAAGATCCCGCAGGCGTCGGAGCTGATGCGGCAGGGTGTCTGGGAGAAGAAGAAGTTCATGGGCGTCGAGATCGCCGGCAAGACGCTGGGCGTGATCGGGCTCGGCAACATCGGGCGCCAGGTCGCCGAGCGCGGCGTCGGCCTCAAGATGTCGGTCATCGGTTACGACCCGTTCGTCAAGTCGGAGTCGGGGCTGCCGGCCGGGGTCAAGCTGGCGTCGCTCGACGACATCATCACCAAGTCGGACTTCGTGACCCTGCACGTGCCGCTGACCGCCGACACCAAGAACCTCTTCGACGCCGCGAACTTCGCGCGCATGAAGAAGGGGTCGTACCTGATCAACTGCGCGCGCGGCGGGATCGTCAACGAAGAAGCCGTGCTGGAAGCGCTGAAGTCGGGGCAGCTCGCGGGCGCGGCGCTCGACGTGTTCGGCAAGGAGCCGCCCGAGCCGTCGCCGCTGTTCGCCCACGAGAACCTGATCGCCAGCCCGCACCTCGGCGCGTCGACGCGCGAGGCGCAGGAGAAGGTGGCGATCGAGCTGGCCGAGGTGTTCGTCGGCTTCCTCAAGGATGGGATCGTCCGGAACGCCGTAAGCGCGGGCTGATGCCTGGCGAATCACCCAACCTGCGGCTGCCGACCGGGATGCGCGATTTCGCGCCCCGGGCGGCGGCGGAGCGGCGTCGGATCGCCGAGACCCTGCTCGGCGTGTTCGAGCGCTGGGGGTTCTCGCGCGTCATCACCCCGGCGTTCGAGTACGAGGACGTGCTGGCGCTGGGCCTGGGCACGTCGGGGCGGGCGGCGGCGATTCGCTTCGTCGAGCCGAGCTCGGGCCAGGTGGTGGCGCTGCGCCCCGACATCACGCCGCAGATCGCGCGCCTGATCGCGACGCGATTTCGCGAAGAGCCGGGCCCGGTGCGGCTCTGCTACGAGGGGACGGTGGTGCGCCTGGAGCGGGGCGCGCGCGGCCAGCGCGAGCTGATCCAGGCCGGCGTCGAGATGGCCGGCGTCGCCGGACCGCACGGTGACGCCGAGGTGATCGCGCTGGCGGCGGCGGCGCTCGCGGCCACCGGGCTCGCCTCACCGACCATCGACCTCGGCCACCTCGGCCTGGCGCGCGAGGTGCTGGGCGCGCTCGAGCTGTCGCCGGGCGCCGTCGAGGAGGTGCGCGGCCGCATCGCCAAGCGCGACGGCGCGGGGCTCGAGCTGTTGCTGCGCGGCGCGCGCGGCTCGAAGGCGGCGGTGCGCTTCGCGGCGCTGCTGCCGGAGCTGTCGGGGCCGCCGTCGATCCTGGCCAAGGCGCTCAAGCAGGCGCCTTCGGATGGTGTGCGCCGCGCGCTCGCCGACCTGGCGCGCATCGTCGCCGCCGTCGAGGCGCGCGAGATCCCGGCGCGACTGCACATCGATCTCGGCGAGGTGCGCGGCTTCGACTACTACACCGGGCTGCGATTTCAGGGCTACGCCGAAGGGGCGGGGCAGGCGGTGCTCGGCGGCGGGCGCTACGACGATCTGCTCGGGCGCTACGGGCGGCCGAGCCCGGCGGTCGGCTTCGCGGTCGACGTCGAGGTCGCCGCCGCCGCGCTCGAGGCGGTCGAGGCGGAGCACGTCCGCGCTCACGCCGCCGCGGCCAACGGCACGTCCGGACCGACGCCGGGCAACGGCATCCGTGGCGGCCTGGCGGCGACGGCGCGGGACAACGGCGCAGGCGGCGTGCTGGTCGCGGGGCCCGCTGCCGCGGCGTTGCGGCTCGCCGACCAGCTGCGCGCCCAGGGCAAGCGCGTGGCCGTCGATCTGGTCGGTCTGTCGGGCGAGGCGCTCGACGCCTACGCCCGCCGCTGGGGCTTCTCGGACATCATTCGTACTACCGAAGGGCGCAGGAGCCCGCGCAAGGGCGGCGCCATGAAAGAAAAAGAGAAAGAGGAATAAATGGCCGTCGTCGTCATCGTCGGAGCGCAGTGGGGAGACGAAGGTAAGGGCAAGATCGTCGATCTGCTCACCGAGAAGGCTCAGGTCGTCGTCCGCTGGGGCGGCGGGTCGAATGCGGGACACACGCTGGTGGTCGACGGAAAGAAGTACGTCACGCACCTCATCCCGTCGGGCATCCTGCGCAGCGGCGTCACCTGCGTGCTGGGCGAGGGGATGGTCGTCGACCCGAGCGTGCTGGTCGAGGAGATCCGCGCCTTCCGCGGCCAAGGGTTCCTGAAGAAGGACTCGGAGCTGATCGTCGCCGAGCGCGCGCACCTGACGTTTCCGTATCACCGCGACCTCGACCGCCTGCGCGAAGAGCGCCCCGGCAAGATCGGGACGACGAAGCGAGGCATCGGCCCGACCTACGAGAGCAAGGCGGCCCGGTTCGGCATGCGCGTCGGCGATCTGCTACGTCCGGAGCGATTTCGCGCGACGCTGGAGCGCAATATCGCCGAGATCGGCCCGCTGCTCGAGCAGATGGGCAGCCACCGCCCCGACGCCGCCGAGATCGCCTCGAGCTACCTGGCGTTCGGCGAGGAGATCCGACCGTTCGTGCGCGATGCGTCGCGCTTCGTCTACGACGAGATCAAGCGCGGCCACAACGTGCTGTTCGAGGGGGCCCACGGCGTGCTCCTCGACCTGGACCACGGGACCTATCCGTTCGTCACGTCGTCATCGACGACGGCGGGCGGGGCCTGCGCCGGGTGCGGCATCGGGCCGACGTACATCGACACGGTCATCGGCATCGCCAAGGGGTACGCCACGCGCGTCGGCCTCGGCCCGTTCCCGACCGAGCTCGAGGACGAGACCGGCGAGCTCTTGCGGAAGCGGGGCAACGAGTTCGGCTCGACGACCGGTCGGCCGCGACGCTGTGGATGGCTCGACATGCCGGCGCTGCGCCTGGCGATCCGCCTGTCAGGAATCCAGGCGCTGGCGCTGACCAAGCTCGACGTCCTGGCGGGGTTGGCCAAGGTCAAGCTCTGTGTTGGCTACCGCCTGGGGGGCAAGCTGATCGACGAGATGCCGCTCGACCCGGACGACCTGAACGCCGCGGTTCCGGTCTACGAAGAGCTGCCGGGGTGGGCGGAGGGCCCCTCGATGGTGCCGCCCGCCGCCGCCGCCTACATCGCCCGCGTCAGCGAGCTCGCGGGTATCCCGGTGTGGGTGACGTCGGTCGGCCCCTCGCGCAGCGAAACCATCATTGGCCACAACCCTTTCGACCACAGCCCTTTCGCACCAGCTTCGTAAATCGCTGAATTGGCTCACGAACCCCTGCGCACGCGCTTGCGCCCGCAGAGGGGGACAAATATAATCGAAAGCCGTTTCGAGCCCGAGGCCTGTGGGGCGCTGCCGGCGCCGCAACGAGGGGTAAATGAAGATCGTTTGTGATTCCTGCGCGACCAAGTACTCCATCTCCGACGACAAAGTTCGCGGAAAGGTCTTCAAGATCCGCTGCAAGAAGTGCAGCCACATCATCGTCGTGCGCGGCACGAACGACGCCGCGGCCGCGCCGGCGCCCGCCGCCAGCGACGGTGGGGGCTGGCACCTCGTCGTCGACGGTGAGCAGGTCGGACCGCTGCCCGAGTCCGAGATTCGCGCGCGCCTGGCGCGCGGCGAGATCAACGGCGAGACGTACATCTGGAAAGAGGGGCTGGCCGACTGGCTGAAGCTGGCGACGCTCACCGAGTTCTCCGATATCTCCGGCTCGGCTCAGCCGGGCGAGATCCTCAGCGGCGCCAGCGGCGGCGACCTGTTCACCGACAACGCGCCGATCAGCGCGCGCGGCGAATCGGCGCAGGTCATGGTGGACGAGGGGATGGTCGCCTCGTCGGCGCCAGCGCCCGCGGCCGCGCCAGCGCGCGCGGGCGGTCTGTTCAGCGCCATCGACGCCGCGCAAAACGCGGTCGTCAGCTCGGCGCGCGTCGGTCGCGCAAGCATCAGCCCGAACGCGGGGGCCGGGATCGATCACGACGACGCGTTCGGCGCGCCGGCTGCGCGGGGCGGTGGCGGCGATCTGTTCGCGTCACACGCGGCCGCGCAGACCTCTCCCGCCGATGACGTTCGGCGCGCGGCGAATCACGACGGTGGCCGCGTCGAAAACCTCACGGCGCAGCGGCACGAGAACTCGGTGCTGTTCTCGCTGGCCAACCTGCAACAGCTGGCCATGCCGGCGCCCGCCACGAAGTCGGCGTCGCCGTCGGTGGTCAACGGTAACGGCCAGTCCGAGGGGTCGGGCCTGATCGACATCCGCGCCATGGCCGCCACGACAATGGGTGGGCCCTCCGATTCTCGCCGCGGCGGCGGGGGCGGTGGACTGGCCGACGATCTGCCGACGTTCGGTTCGTTCTCCGCGGCGGCTCCGGTGCTGCTGCCGATGCCGTCGCAGAGCGGTCCGCCCAAGTGGATCTACGCGCTGATCGGCGGGATGGTTCTGCTGGTCATCGGCATCGGCATCATGGCGTACAAGATCCTCACGACCAAGCCGGTGACGGTGGTCGAGCAGGTTCAGGTTCCGGCGCCCGCGGCCCCGCCGGTTGCGGCGCTGGCCCCGAAGGCAGCGGCCCCTGCAGCGCCGGCCGCGCCGGCAGCCGCGCCGATCCCCGACGAGAATCTTCCCCCGCGCGAGGGCTCCGAAGCGGCGAAGGCCGCCGAGGCGGCCAAGCACGAGAAGGTGGCGGGCGCCAAGAGGGAGAAGGGCGGCAAGGCCGGCAAGGGCGGCAAGGAGAAGGGCGCGTCGGCCGAGGGGGGTGGCAAGGCGGCCGTCGCCGTGGCGGCGCCTGCGCCCGAGCCGGAGAAGAAGGCGGCCAAGGGCTCGATCGACGAGCTGCTGGAGAACGCGCTGTCGGGCAAGAAGAGCCGCCCGCGGCCGAGCGCGTCGTCCGACGACGACGCCCCCGTCCGCAAGAGCGCGCCGCGCGGCCGAGGCGGCCGGGCCGCTCTCCAAGAGCGCGGTCGTCAGCGGCATGAACTCGGTGAAGCCGAAGATCAACGACTGCTACAACCAGTTCAAGGTGCCGGGGATGGCGATGGTCAGCGTCGTCATCGCCAAGAGCGGCAAGGTCACCTCGGCGACGGTGAGCGGCAAGTTCGCCGGAACGCCGACTGGCTCGTGCGTCGAGAAGGCGGTCAAGAGCGCCTCCTTCCCGCCGTCGGAGGGGCTGAGCACGCCCTATCCGTTCCAGCTCAAGTAGGCGCGGAAGCGGGGAGGGGCGGGGAATGCCGCCGCTGGAGGTCACCGACCGCGCTGGGCGCCGCGCTGGCGGCGCGCGGGTTCAACATCCTGCTGCCGCTGTCGGAGGCGAGCTTCGATCGCGCCTGCGCGCCGGTCGCCCCGGCGCTGAACCTGCGCGCGCTTCTACCTGAGGCGGGCACGGGCGCCGCGGGCGCCACCGTCGGCGCCGTCATTGTCGCCAGCGGCGGGCCCGCGATGTTCCGCCGCTTTCGCGCGGCACCCGAGGCGGCCGACGGGGGTCCCCATCCGCTCGATCGCTTCACGCGCAGCGCGGTGGCCGCCGCCGTCGAAGAGGCGCTCGCGGGGGGCGCTGGCGCCGGCGTGACCTACCGGCTCTTCTTCCCGTTCACCGACAGCGTTCCCGCGCTACCGTTTCAGCGTCTCGGCCGCGCGGCCGGCCTGGGCGCTCCCGGGCCGCTGGGCCTGCAGATCCATCCCGGGTTCGGCCCGTGGTGGGCCTACCGCGCGCTGATCGCAATCGCCGGCGCGTCGATCGAGACAGCCGGCGCACCGGTGGGCGACGGGTGCGCCGGTTGCCCGGCGCCCTGTGTCGCGGCCTGTCCCGCCGGGGCCGTGCGGCTGACCGGGTTCTCGGTCGTCGACTGCCACGCCCGCCGCCTGACGGCGCCGGCCTGTCACCTGTCGTGCGACGCACGCGTGCGCTGCGTGCGCGGGGTCGAGCACCGCTACACCGAGGAGCAGCTCGCCTTCCACATGGCAGCGTCGATGCCGGTTCGTCGCCCGTGATACTCTGCGCGTCCCATGGCCAGCGTGAACGCGCACATCACGGGAACGGTTTGGAAGATCGAAGTGAAGATGGGTGACACGGTCGCCGAAGGGCAGACCGTCGTGATCCTCGAATCGATGAAGATGGAGATGCCGGTCGAGTCGACAGCCGCGGGCCGCGTCACCGCGATCCTCATCAAGGAGGGTCAGTCGGTGGAAGAGGGCGCGCCGCTCTTGGAGCTTGGCTAGCCAGCGCCTGATGACCGACGGCTGACGTGCACCTCTACGTTACTTCGACGTGCACGTGCACGTCAGCCGTCCGTCATCACGTTCGCGTCAGCGCGGCGCCGGGCCCCAGGTTGGCGGCTTGGGGAGCTGGCTGAGGTCGCCCTCGTCGGGCTTGGGTTCAGGTTTGTTCTCTGGCCGGTTGTCCTTGGGGGGCGGCTCGCCCGCGACCGGTGGCCTGGGGGGCGGTGCGGGCGGACCCCGCTCGTCGCGTACCTTGGCGCTCAGCTGATCGAGCAGCGTGATCTCGTAGCGTCTGGGCAGGTCGTTGATGGTGCAGGTGATCTGCGTCGCCGTCCGCCCCTCGTCGTCGGTCGCCTTCACCATCTCGATCGCGGCGCGGTAGGTGCGCTTGTTCTCGGGCAGCTCGAACAGGACGTAGCCCGACGGCTCGTCCTTCTCCTTGACCCGGTAGTTGTGATCGACGCGCAGGAAGCGGATCGTGGCCGGCCACACCTCCGTGCTGGCGTACGGGACGACGACGGAGCTACGCGCCTGGGCGCGCGGTGCGGTGACTGCCAGCAGGGCGACCGCCGTGAACGCGACGATCGCGCCCAGGGCGAGCCGGCTCATATCGCCTCGACCCTGGGGCTTTCGGCGGTCTTCGCGGCGCGGCTCGATTCCCGCACCGCATCGGCGAGCGAGGCGTGCCGGCCGGCGCGGCCCGAAATCGCCAGCAGCGATCCGAGGCCGATGGTGACGTACCAGAGCGTCTGGATGCCGTGCAGGACGATCGCGTAGGCCATGCCGCTGGCGTTGACGGTCGCCAGCGGCAAATAGGCCGCAAGGCCGAGCTTGATCGCGGCATGGAACTGGCCAACCAGCCCCGGTGAGTTTGGCAAGGTGAGCACGACGCCGGTAAAGGCCATCGTCGTAAACGACGCACTGATTGAGAGCGGAAGCCCCATTTGCTGCGCGAGGATCCACATTCCGAAGCCGTTGGCGCCCCAGTACAGCACCGACTGCAGCAGGAAGATCGCGAAGTTGCGCCGGTCACGCATGACCTTGAACCCGGAGATCAGCGAGCGCAGCTTGTCCCCCAGCCGTTCTGCGCGCGCCGGGGCAAAGCGGCGCAGCAGCGACACGCGCAGCACGAGCTCAATCGTCGGCTCGGTCCATGCCTGGGCGACGGCCAGGAAGGTCGTCAATCCGACGAAGCCGATCAGCGACAGCCAGGCGCCGATGCGCAGCTCGCGCGAGAAGACGTCGGCCGACGAGAGCAGATACGAGACGAAGAACAGGATCGAGATCAACAGCCCGTCGACGATGCGCTCGACCGCCACGGTACCGACGGCGGCGCTCATGCGGATCCGTCCTTCGCGCGTGACGAAGTAGGGGCGCACGAACTCACCCAGGCGAATCGGCAGGGCGAGGATCGCCATGAAGCCGACCGACGACACCGCAAGCAGGCGGCGCAGCGGCAGCGCGGCGCCCAGCGGGCGCAGGAGGAAGTTCCAGCGCCAGCTGCGGAAGAAATGCGTGACCGCCAGCGTGGCGAGGTAGAGCAGAACGCCGGTCAGCGGCAGCGCGCGGATCTCGAGCAGCACCTGATGTCGGTCCATGCCGTGGATCGCATAGAAAACGCACACCACGCCCACGAGCAGCGAGGCGAGGAGCTTGAGCAACAGCTTGGGGTTCAAAGTGGGTTCCTTGGGTTGGCGCGCCGGTTGACCGTCAATCATGCGCGGGGCGGCTCGGGGAGCTCGCCCGACAGGATCCTGCGGGGATTCTCGTCGAGGAGCTGATCGAGGACCTCGGGACCACGATGCTTGCGGATCCAGGCCATCCCGCTGGCCACCGAGCCCTGGTCCTCCGGGCTGTGCGCGTCGGAGGCGGCGGCGTGCGCCAGCCCGTCGAGGATCAGGCGCCGCGAGGTCTTCATCTCCGGCCGGCCGTGCGCGCCGTCGAGCGCACCGAGGTCGACCAGCAGCGCCGCCGATCGACCGATCCGTTCGGCGAGGCTGATGTCGCTCTGGACGGCGACGTAGCGTTCGGGGTGGGCCATGACAGGAAGCTGTCCGCGCACCCGCATCGCGAACAGCTCGTTCTCGATCCCGGGCGGCATCAGCTGCGGGTTCACTTCGAACAGAAACGCCGGGCCGCTGTCATAGCTCGGGTGCTGTCCCTGGCGCAGGCGATCATGGAACACATCATCCCAGAAGTTCTCCGCCCCCAGTCCCAACCGCAGCCCGCCGCCGGCGGTTCGCGTCTGTTCCGCTACCTGCTGGAAGGCCCCGTCAATAGCGGTCCGGGCCGGCATGAACATTCCCGCCCGCTGGTGGGGCGTCGCGTAGAGGTCGGAGAAGCCCAGGGCCGCCAGGGCCTGAACCATGCGGAGGGAGGTCTCCAGGTCACCGGCGCCGTCGTCCAGGCCGGGGAGGAAGTGGCTATGAAGGTCGACAAAATGGCCCATTGGTCGCGGCGTTCTGAGTTTGGGCGCGAGCACCATAGCCTGTTCGCCGGGATGATGCCAGCTGGGGTCAGTGGGGGGGGGAGACCCCAGGGGGCCGGTCGCCGGCCCGAGTCACTAAATCCAATACTTCCTTTGGCTTGGAATCGAGAGCTCGTGTAATAGTTACCTGGAACACAATTTGCCTCTTCGCGAGATTTCGCGAGATTCCAAAAGAGGAGCCCTCCCACTCATGAGCGAGAAACTGGTCCTTCCAAGATTCGACGTCCCCCGCGACAGCACGCGGATCGCCATGCGCACCTTGTGGGCGATGGGCGGCGTCGTGGTTCTGGCCACGCTGGTCCTGGGTTTGGCCATGTGGCGCCACCAGGCGCTCGAGATCGCCACGGCGGAGGAGGCGGCGGCCAAAGCGGCTGCCAAGGTCGCCGCCGCGAAGGCGGCGGAACTGAAGGCGGCGCAACCGAAGCCGGTAGCGGCTCCGCTGGCCAAAGCGGCGGACAATTCCGGAGGCCCGGCTTCGGGTGCGGTGGGCGGCGCCGGAGCGACGACGCTCGCGACCGTGGCGCCGTCCGCGGCCGGGACCGAGACCGTGGCCCCGACCGCCCCCAAGCTCCGCCGCAGCGCCAAATCGACCAGCCGGTCGCGCTCGGCCGCGCGCGCGGCGATGCTGCCTGAGCTGAGCGGCAGCAAGAGCGCCAAGGCCTCGAGCCCGAAGGGCCCGAAGGCGAAGGCCAGCCAGAAGTCCAACGACGACGTCATTGATCGTCTGCTCAACAAGTACAAGTAATCTCCCCGAGCCTCGTCGCCCGACCGTCATTTCGAGCGAAAATGCTCGACCGTACGCGGGTGGGAGACGGCCTTCAGTCGTCGGCCGGATCTGCCGTTGTTCGCGGGCGGGCCCGTTTGAACTCGCGCAGTTGTCGTGCTACTTGATCAGGCTCGTACCGGAGTGGGTCAGCTGCGATCACTCCGGTCTGATCATTCCGGTTCGTAGAGGAGAACGATTCGATGTCCGAGCGTCGTGAAAATTCAGTTCTGTTTTCGCTGAAGGAGCTTCGGCGTATCGAAGACGATCGCGTCAAGCGCGAGGAAGACGAAGCGAAGGCGAGGGTCGAGGCCGACCGTTCCGCGAAGGAGGCCGCCGCGCGGCGCGCCCGCGAGGACGACGAGCGCCGCCGTCGCGAGGAAGAGGATCGTCTCCGCCAGATCGAGGACGCGAAGGAAGCAAAGCTCCGCGAGGAGCAGATGCGGCTGCAGGAGTCGGAGCGCCGCCAGCGCGTCGAGGGCGAGCTGCGATTGCAGGAAGAGCGCATGCGGCTCGAGCTGCAGTCGCGCAAGAGCAGCTCGCCGGTCAAGGCGGTCGTCACCGTGGCAGCGATCCTCGTGGTGGTCGCGGGAGGCCTGGGATACGCGATGTATTCGCGACACCAGACCGAGCTCGCCGCCGCCAACGCCGAGCGCGAGCGCGAGCGCGTCGAGGCGCGCGCGGCGAAGGTTGAGTCCGAACGGAAGGTGGCCTCGATCCTCAAGGAGATGGAGGGCAAGCTCAACGCCGCGCACACCGAGGAGGAGCGGATCCGCATTCGCGCCGAGGCGGATGCCGCGCGCGCCGATGTGGCGCGTCAGGAGAAGCACGCCGCCGCCACTCACAAGGGCAAGGGCGCCGGCGACACAGCGACCGCGGTCGCGCCGACCTACAAGAAGGTCGAGAAGCGATCGGTCAAAGACGATCCGCTCGACGGCTTGAAGCTGTAAAGCGGCTTCCGCCCAATGCTGGTCGGATAGACGAAACGCCAAGACGCCACGACGTCAGAGACCGGATTTTAAAAAGTCCGGATCCTGGCGTCCTGGCGTTTAGTCGACCAGCAATGAGCGGTCAGAGCCGCAGCGACGCGAGCGAGGCGAGCAGGTCGGCGAGGGTTGTTTGCAGGCGCGTGAAGCCTTCGGGGCGGATCGCGAAGGTCGCTTCGTCCATGTACAGGTCGCGCGAGAGCTCGATCTGGATCGCGTGGATGCCGGTGCCGGGCCGGCCGTGGTGGGTGGTGATGAAGCCGCCCTTGTACGGATCGTTGAACGCCACGCTGTAGCCGCGCGCGCGAAAGTGCTCGCCCACGTGCTGAGACAGCGCGGGTGCGCAGCTGGTGCCGTCGCGATCGCCGGGGACGACGTCGGCGCGGCGGTGGCCCGGATCCTTGTGGCCCTGCCGGCCCATCGACGGCATCGAGTGCCCGTCGACCAGGATCGCGAAGCCGAACCGCGCGCGCGCCCGCTCGAGCGCGGCGGCCAGCGCACCGTGATAGGCGGCGTGGATCGCCGCGCGGGCGCGCCATTCGTCGTGGGTCAGTGGCCGCTGCAGCGCCGCCGAGCCGGTGGTGGTGACCGCCCAGATGAAGCCGCGCCCGTCGGTGTTGCGCGGCGTGGGATGGGTCGGGACGGCGCCGCTCGACACGTCGTCCGGGTTGCGGTTCAGATCGCAGACGAAGCGGGACAGGTGCGCCGCCAGGCAGGCGGGCGGGCCGTCGGCCTGCCCGATGCGGTACAGCCGATCGACGTGCAGATCGGCGTCGCAGCGCACGTCGAGCTCGGGCGTCAGGGCGGCACCGAATCCGTCGACGCCGATACCGGCGTGCGGCACGCTGACCACCACCGGTCCCGGGGGCGTGGCCGGTAGAAGCGAGAAGAACGTCTCGGTACCGGCGGCGGTGACGGGGGGGGCGACGGGGGGGGCAGAGGTGTCGACGGCGCTCATGATCCTCCGCGTGGTTCTTACCACGCCATGAGGTAGCCGACGTCGCCAACGAACCCGACGCTGTTACCCTGGATCTGGTCGCCTTGCGACGTGCGCCCGAGATCGACCCAGAGGTAGTGCGCGCCCACGACCAGCTCGCCCGGTGCCAGCGGGAACGCTGCCTCGGCGCCCGCCCGCAACGCGAGGGCGCGCGCGGTGGAGCGCGCGGCGGGCCAGCTGTTGTCGCGCGGCCGAAAGGAGGTCTGCGCGAAGGAGATTCCGGCGCCGCCGCCGGCGGAAAGGTTGACTCCGAGGGGGACTGGAAGCCGGTACTGCGCGACGGCCAGGACGGGGAGTTGGTTGATCGCGACGAGCGTGTCGGGGAGGCCGACGGTGCCCCCTGCCGTGGTCGTCAGGTCGTTGTGCAGCACGCTCAGCATCAACCCGGCCGACCAGAACGACGCGCGCCCCGGCAACGCGCGCAGCGCTTCGATGGTGGCGATCGGGCCGGCCATGCCGCCGAAGTTCGTGAACAGGCCGACCCGCGCCGACATCCGGAGCGTCGCGCGCGGCGGCTCGACTTGCACGACGGTCGTCGCGCTCAGTGAGGGCGCGCCCTTGACGACCAGGACTTCGGCGCGCGCTGTCTGGGTGTGATTCGGGGTGAACTCGGTCACATAGTTCCCGAGCTGGCGCGTGTGTTGCGGGCCGACCCGCCCCCCGGCCGCCTGCCAGGTCAGCTCGGGGACAATCGTCGGCCGCCCGGTTCGGTCGAAGGCCTGCACGCGCACCTCGACGGACTGCTTTCCGTCCCCGACGACCTCCGGGGTCGAGACCGACGCCGCCAGCCGCACCGCTGGGCTGGGCGTCACGCGCACGAAGGTGCGTGCGTGAAGCGCGCCCAGCCGGGCCTCGATCTCGACGCTGCCGCCCAGGCTCGGTTTCGACGGTGCGGGGATCACAACCTGGCCGCAGTCCTTACCGTCGGGTGTGAGCGCGACCGGCCGGCCGTTGACGGTGACGACCGTGCCCGCGCAGCTGGCCAGGTTCTCATGGCGGTCGCGGACCGCGACACCGATGGTCGCGACGGCGCCGCTGCCGATGAACAGGCGATCGCGCGACGGCGCGAGCGTGAGGCGCTCGGGCGGGCCCGGGACCAGCGGCACGATGATCTCGGCGCGCTTCTCCAGCACCAGCAGCGGCTCGGGCGCGACGTCGATGGTGGTCGCCGTCAGGCGCAGCGCTCCGGTTCCCAGCTTGCCGGGGGCCTCGACCAGGAACCGCTCTTCGCCGGGCGAGCCGGTGCCCAGCGGATGAACCATCCCCTCCGACGCCCGCAGCACGGTGCGCCCGCGCGCGATCGGTTCGCCCCGCGCCGTCACGCCGAAGGTCGACACCTCGCCGAAGCTTCCAACCTCGAGCTGGGGCGCGGCCAGGATCATGATCTGCTCGAACGGCGCCGGCTGCAGGTCGATCGGCGTCTCGCGCGTGTTGCCGTCGCCGTCGGTTGCCTGGGCCACGCCTTCGCGCACGCCGGGGGGGACGACGATCGGGATGGCGACCTTGCCTTGCGCGTCGGCGCGCACCGGCCCGAAGGTCTGATCCTCGATACGCACCGAGACCGCCGCGCCCGCGCTGGTGCGGAAGGGCATCTCCGCCGCGGCGTACAGCGGCAGCCGCGCCGTGGCGCGCAGGTGATGTCCGCCGCCGACCAGATCGACGACGATGATGGCGGCCTGGGGGAAGCGCCCCGCGGGCGCGAGGTAGCGCGTGGTGAAGTGATCGACGCCGATCGGCGTCACCGACGCGATCGTCCCGATGCTCGCGGTCGCGCGCTCGGGCGCGAAGGCGGTGTTCTGCTCGTTGTCGTGCACGTCGATGAACAGGGTCATCTCGCGCTCGACGCCGAGGACCATGTGCGGCCGCAGCGGCGTGATCGTGGCGTAGGCGCGCGGGGGCGTGGTGGACGCC
The DNA here is from genome assembly GCA_963778795.1 of uncultured Pseudomonadota bacterium. Lineage (GTDB taxonomy): Bacteria > Myxococcota_A > Polyangia > Fen-1088 > Fen-1088 > DASRQZ01. The sequence continues at coordinate 388,158 of CAVZVU010000004.1, forward strand.
GGAGCGTTGACGGCCCCGGCGCGCATCACAGCCAAGGCCAGCAGCGCCACGCGAAACATGATCACAGCTCTTGGGAAACCGGGATCGTGAGACGAAAGACCGTGACCGCCGGCTCCGGCCATCCACCCGGCTGCTCGAGCAGGGTCAGATCGCCGCCCACGCTGCGCGCGATCTCGCGACTCACCGCCAGGCCCAGACCGGTCCCCTGCTCGGCGCCCTTGGTGGTGAAGAAGGTCTCGAACAGCTTGGCGCGCGCCGTCTTGGCCACGCCCGATCCGTTGTCGGCGACCTCGATCTCCGCCAGGCGGGGATCGTGGGCGACCCGCTGGGCGCGCACCTGGATCCGGGGTGAGGCGACACCGGTGACGGCGTCGAGCGCGTTGCCGACCAGGTTGATGAGGATCTGCTCGAGACCGTGCGGCGCGGCGGCGAGCGGCGGGAGATCGGGCGCGACGTGCGTGCGCAGGGTGGCGCCGGTCTTGCGCAGGCGGTACTCGAGCAGGGCGGTCACGCGCACGAGGATCGGCCCGAACTCGCTGCGGCGCTTGGTCGGCGCTGGCGCCGGGATCGACAGCTGCCGCAGGTCGGAGACCAGGATGGTGAGCCGCTCGGACTGGTCCGAGATGTGGCGCGCGAAGTCCAGCACCTCGTCGAGCTCGACCTGTTCCTTTTCGAGCAACAGCTGGGACAGCCCCTTGATGGCGAACAGCGGCTGCCGCAGCTCATGGATCTGCTGGGCGGCAAACCTTCCGAACTCCGCCAGCCGGCCGGCGGCGGTCAGCAGCTCGCGCAGCCGCTCGTTGTCCGCCTTCAGCTCGGCGATCCGCCGCGCGTCGGCCGAGCGGGCGTCGTCGGTCGCGCGGCGATCGTGGGCCGCTTCGTGGGCCGCTTCGTGGGCCGCTTCGTGGGCCGCTTCGTGGGCCGAACGGCCGTCATCGGCCGAGCCGCTCGCGCTGGAGTCGTCGGCGCCGGGCGCAGAAACGTCGTCTGAGGTCGGTGATTTCATGCTCTCACTCATGGCTTCCACAGGGGGGTGGGCACCGCCGTCAGATCGGGCGGTCGCGCCGGCACGCGCACCAGCGTTGCGGAGTTGTTGATGCGGCGGCCGACCAGGTCCTCGGCCTCGATCTTGATCTCGTTGGAGCCCGGCTCCAGCGCGACGCTGGCGCTGAACTGTCCGTCGGGACCGACCGTCACCGGGACGCCGTTGATGCTGGCGGCGGAGCTCGGGCTGACGCTGCCGAGGATCGGGACCTTCGCGGCGTGTCGCTCGGTTTCGGGCCAGATCACGCGCAGCAACACCGATTCGGGGATCCGCTCCGGCTGGGCCGGGACGCCGCCGCGCTCGGACCGGGTCTCGGTCCCCTCGCGCACCAGGACCTCTTTGCCGCCCGCGAGGAAGCGCACCTGCCCCTCGGTCGCGGACACCGAGACGCGGCCGCCGTCATCAGCCTTCACGATGAAGTGGGTGGGGTCGTCGTTGGACGTCCGGGTGTCGCTGGCGGTGACCGTGAGGTGGTCTCCCGGGCGCGGCACGCGCGCGAAGACCTTGCCGCGCAGCAGGTCGACACTGACCTCGGTCTTCGACAGGCGGTCGAGGCGGATCTCGACGTTCTCCTTGAGCTCGATCTCCGTCGAGGCGCCGAGGCTGAGCACGGCGCGCGCGCCCGGGCTGGTGCGCACGACGTCGGTCGATTGCAGCAGATCGCCGCGCGGGATCGGGCTCCACTGCCCGTCGCGGAAAGCCTCGACCTCGCCGTGCGAGGCGATCAGGCGAAACAGCGCGGCGGTGTCGCCCGCCGCCGGCTCGTTGTTGGACCCGCCGCCCAGCAGGGCCGTCGTCGCGGCCGGCGCCGTCTCGCGCGGGGTCGGCGGGTGCTCGAACAGCGTGGTGGAGAGGCGGCTGGCACCGACCAGCGCCGCCACCGTGACCAGGGCCAGCAGCGCCAGCCCGGGGTAGGGGCCGGAGCGCCGGGGTTTGCGCGCCGTGATCATGGCGATCGAATGACCCCCCGCACGGCGAGCGCCGGGAACGTCAGCATGAACGTCGTCCCCAGGTCGACATCGCTCTCGACCTCGATCGAGCCGCCGTGGTCTTCGATGGTCTTGTGGACGACCGAGAGCCCCATGCCGATGCCGGCCCAGTCGCTCTTGGTGGTGAAGAACGGATCGAAGATCCGCGGCAGATGCTCGGCGCTGATTCCGTGGCCGGTATCGGCGATGGTCACCCGCACCAGCTCGTCGTCGGGGACGGAGGTGGCCAGCGTGAGCTTGCCGCCCCGATCCATCGCGGCGCGGGCGTTGCGGATCAGCTGGATGAACGCCTCCTGCAGCTGCACCGCGTTCCCGCGCACCGGCGGGGTGGGGGTCGCGTAGCGCCGCATGACGACGATCCCGGCGGCGGCGAGATCGCTCGGCCCGCACAGCTCGATTGCGTCGTCGAGCACGCGCGACAGGTCGAGCGGCTTGGCGTCTTCGCCCGCCTGCCGCTGCGCGAACCGCAACAGGTTCGCGACGATCTTGCGGATGCGCAGCGCCTGCGCCTCGATGTCCTGCGCCATCGAGCGCGCCGGGTGGCTGGGGGGCAGGTCGGCGAGCATGAGCTGGGCGATGCCGAGCACGCCTGCCAGCGGGTTGTTGATCTCGTGCGCGACCCCGGCGCCCAGCTCGCCGAGCGCCGCGAGCGCGCGCGAGCGAAGGAGCAGGTCTTGCGCCTGGCGCAGCTCGCGCGTGCCGTCCTCGACCCGCTTCTCCAGCGTCTGGTTCCAGAGCATGATCTCGTTCGTCTGCGCCAGGATCTGCCCGCGCGCGCTGTCGAGCGACGCCGCCATCGAGTTGAACGCCTGAGCCAGATCGCCGAGCTCGTCGTTCGAATCCTTTTCGATGCGGGTCTCGAGGTTACCCGAGGCGATCTGGCGCGAGCCGTCGGCGAGCAGCTCGACGCGATCGGAGAGCCGCCGCGCGAAGGTGCGCGCCACGATCGAGCCGATCACGCCGGAGACGCCGATCCAGAACAGCGTGGCCAGACGGATGCGGTTCACCGGCAACAGCGCGGCGTCGATCGCCTTGTTGACGACCACGCCGAAGCCGAACGCATCGACCGCGGCGAACGCGCCGATGACGCGGCGGTCGCCGGTGGAGTACTCGGCGACCGACCCGTGCGCGGGTAGATCCCCCTCGCGCGCGCCGGCGAACCGCTGCACCTCGAGGCGCGCGACCCCCTGTTGCCCGCCCGAGGCGATGAGCCGCGCCCCGCCGTCGACCAGCTTGACGTCGGTGTCGGCGTTGGAGCGGGAGGCGACGTATTCGCCGATGCGCTTGAGCGAGATCTCGGCCGCCAGGATCTTCTTGCCGCCGCCCAGGCTGGGATCGAACGCCACCGCGAGCACGACGTGGGGGAGCCGCCGCGGCCCTCCCAGGAAGACCGGTCCGATGCCGTGGCCGCGGTTCATCGCCTCGCCGAGCGGCGCCATCAATCCCACCGATTCGACGTCGATGGGACGCATCGGCTCGTGATTGCGGTAGCGGTCGTAGCCGCCCGGGTTCTCCATGTAAGCGGGAAGCCCGATGGCGGAGCCATGCTCGTCGAACAGCGCGATCGCGCAGAAATCGTCGCTCTGGTGGTAGACCAGTTGCAGGAACTTCAGCAGTCCCTCGGGCGTGAGAGCGTCCTGCCCGGAGCCCGTGAGATCGAAGATGCGCGCGTCGACGCGCAGGATCGACGACAGGTGCTGCAGGTCGGCGCCGACATGATCGGCGACCTGCTGGGCAACGGTGAGCTCGTTGTCCTCGATGGCGCCGCGCAGCGCCACCTGGCCGATGCGCAGCGACGAGTAGCCGGCGATCGCCAGGGGAATGGCCGACACCCCCAGCGACAAGAGCGTGAGCTTGGACAGCAGCTTCATGGCGCGGAATCGAAGGTGAACGCGTTGAGCAGCTGAGAATCTCCCGACACCGGATCAGTCGCGCCGATGGTGATCGTGCCTGCCCCGGGCTGGAGGTAGAGGGTGGCGCGGAACTGGTTGACCAGGCGCGCGTAGGGGAGCGCCGGTGACGGGTTCGAGCTGGAGGCGAACGGGATGTCCTGGCGAAAACCGTTCTGGATCCAGTAGAACTGCGTCGCCGGCCGGAACCCGTTGCCGGCCACGTCGATCAGGGTCGGTTGCGTCGGGCGAGCGGTCGGCGGATCGACAAGCTTCACGATCGGCGGTGGGATGAAGGTGAATCCGGAGCCGTTGGTGGTGCTGTCGCCGTTGCTGACCGTCACCGTGGCGTCGCCCGGGACGTGGGCGGCGGTGATGCCCTGGATCGTATCGCCGGTGGCGCTGACGGCTCCGATCGGAACGCCGTCGATCACGATTTGCCAGCGTCCGCCAATGAAGCCCTGACCCTTGACGGTGATGCTGGTCCCGCCCAGCGTCGTCCCCTGGTTGGGGACAACCGACGTGATGGTTGGGGCCTGCGCGGCGAAGATGCTGAGGTATCCGGTCGAGGCGTTGTGCAGGGAGTCCTGCGCGTCGACGCGGATATCGATCCGCAACGGCAGCGGGCCGGTGTCAGGTGCCGTGAACATGAAGGTGCAGAGATCCTGCTCGTCGATCGTGCAGTCCTGCAGCGTCTGCATGCCCAGCCCGGGCGAGCTCACCGTCTCGTGCGCGCCGAGGGGGTGCCCGGCCCCGTCATCGATGCTTGCGACGACCACGACCTGCTCCCCCGGCCGGACCGCGCTCATGGGCGCCGGCTGGAGGAATACGATCCGCGGCGGGTCGATGTCGGGTCCAAGCGAGGAGAACGTGAGCGCCGGCAGGATCGGCTGGCCGGTCGCATCGCGCACGCCGACCGTGTAGATGCCGGCCGGGAGCCCCGCAGGCAGGACGGCGTCGATCCGCGTCTTGTCGTACCACGTGGGCGACATGGCAGGGACCGATCGCCGGCCCGCGGTTGGCCGCGTGGGATCGAACGAGATCTGGTAAGGCGCGGGCACCACGCCGGCGGCGCCCGAATAGGTGTCGACTTCGACCGGGGGCCGGAAGGACTCGCCGAGGAGCGAGAAGCTCGTCTGCGTGTCGCTGTAGGCGGACGCGGGGACAATCTTCTCGAGGATCGGCCTGGGGTCGCTCCCGTCACCGCACCCGGCCAACATCAGGATGAGGGGCGTCGCGAGCGGCAAGTAAGACCACCCCTTGCGCATTGGGCGAATCTTAGCCCGTAACCCCCGCCAGCCGATAGCGTTGCGTCGGGTTTTCAGTCGCAGATCCCAATAAGGATCAGGCGAAAGATCAGTCCAAAGATCAGTCCAAAGATCAGTCGAAGAAGGCCTCGGTTCGGATCTGCCGCTTTCGATTGACGCCCCGCTCGACAAGCTCGCGTTTCAGCTCGGTGATCATGGCGCCGTTGCCGACCAGGTAGAACGTCGGCGCCTGGAAGCTCGGCAGCTGATGCAGGATTGCCGTGGTGATCCGCCCGCGCGCGCCGTCCCAGCTGGCGTCCGGGGTGGTCAGGAAGATCCGCAGCTCCGTCCCGGCGCGCTCGCACAGACGCGCGATCTCGTCGTGCGCGAAGATGTCGGTCTCATGGCGCAGCCCCCAGTACAGATAGCGGTGGCCGCGATCGACGGTGCGGCTCAGCTCGCCCAGCATCGGCATCACCGCGGCGACACCGGTTCCGGTTGCGCCGAAGACCACGTCACCCGCGTGGTCGGCGTCGAGCACGAAGAAGCCGTGCGGACCAGTCATGCGCATCGGGCTGCCGATCGACGCCGACATCAGCAGCTCCGAAGCCGCGCCCGACGGGATGACCCGGATGATGAAGCGCAGGATGCCCCCGGCGTCGCTCTGCGAAGCGATCGAGTAGCTCCGGCGCGACGGGCTCGGCGGCTCGTGCCCCTCGACCGCGATCGAAACGAACTGCCCGGCCTTGAACGAAAGCTCGGCCGGCGAGACCATTTTGAATGATAGGTCGGCGATTCCCGGGGCGATGAGGGTTCGCGCGGTGAGCTCGGTGACGATCGGTCCTGGCGTCGACATTCATCAGGGATGATAGCCGAGTGTGCTAGCTTCGGCCGATGGCAAACCACCCGTCCCGCCGAGCGGTTGCTCCGGTCGCCTCCGTCGTCGTTTTCCTGGTTTTCACGGTGCCGCGCTCCTGTCGGCGGTGTCGTTGTCGTCGTGCCAGAAAAGAGACGACGCCAGCAAGCCGTCCGGGATCCCCGCGCTGACCGAGACTCCGCCCGCGCCGACCACGCAGCCGACCACGCAGCCTTCGATGATGCCGCCGCCGGCCCCGCCGTCGGCCGCCGCTGCCGGCGGCGAGGCGCCGGCCACGCTCGAGGCGCCGATCGATCCCAAGGCGGCGATCAGCGGCAGCATCGTGCTGGCGCCGGCTCGTCGCGGCGACGTGTCGCCCAGCGACACGATCTTTCTCGTGGCGCGCCGGATCGCCGACAATCCCCAGGCGCGCGGAACGCTGGTCGCCGTCAAGCGGCTGTCGGCGGCGTCGTTTCCGATCCCCTTCACCCTCAGCGCCCGGGACATGATGATCCCGACCGGCGCGTTCGACGGCGAGGTGTCGCTCGCCGTGCGCGTCGACAAGGACGGCGACCCGATGACCCGCCGCAAGGGCGACGTCTTCGGCGGGCTGCCCAAGGTCACGGTCGGCGCGCGCGGCGTCAAGCTCACGCTCGAACAGCTGCAGAAAGAGGACGAGTCGCTGGCCGGCTCGGGGCCGATGCCAGGCTCTCCGGGTGGTCCGATGGGTGGTCCGATGGGGGGCCCGATGACCGGCCACGGGGCCTTGCCGCCCGGACACCCCTGATCGAATTGGCGGCGTGATCCCCGCCGGTTCTGTTAGATTCCCCGCCCATCATGCCCGACTACAACAAGCTGCGAGAGATGGTCAGCCACCGCACCACGTTCGAGTTCGACACCGGCGCGAAGGTCGTCGGGTACATCGGCTCCTGCGCGCCGGCTCACGGCCCGGTGCAGCTGGTCGTCCTGTCGAAGGTCCAGCTGCTCGACTCGGCGAACAACATCGTCGCCCAGTATGCCGAGCTGCCGCTGATCCCGAACAACCTGATCGGGTTTCGGGTCACCGAGGGGCCGAGCTAGCGCCGCCGCGCCCGCTCGCCTCCTCGAACTTCCTCGAACGCTTCGTCTACCAACCACACAGGCCAGCGTCGTGACGCGCTTTCGCGCCATCGTCACCGGGCGGGTCCAGGGCGTTGGCTACCGCGCCTCCGCCGCGCACGAAGCTCGCCGGTTGGGCGTGCTCGGGTGGGTGCGCAACCGCTACGACGGGGCGGTCGAGGTCGAGGCGCAGGCCGACGAGACCGTTCTGCAGCGCTTGCTCGTATACTTGCGCCAGGGCCCCCCCGGCGCGCGCGTGAAGTCGGTCGACGTCGAATGGCTCCCCGTCACGTCAGGCCCCTCCGACCTTGGTCCCTTTGAAATAAGGTAGGTGTGCGATGAGCAAAGATCCTCGACCCGAGCAGCCCGCAGCATCCGCCTCCGTCTCCAACTCGAGCGACACCTCCGGTGTCATCCAGTCGGTTTCGCGCGAAGCCCGCAAGTTCCCGGTGTCGCCTGCGTTCAAGACGCGCGCGCTCCTGTCGGATCCGGCCGAGTACGAGCGCATGTATCAGCGCTCGATCAAGGAGCCGGAGGCGTTCTGGGGTGAGATGGCCCGCAAGGAGCTGGCCTGGATTCGCCCATTCACCAAGGTGCTCGACTGGCAGTTGCCATGGGCGCGCTGGTTCGAGGACGGCCAGATCAACCTGTCGGCCAACTGCCTGGATCGACACCTCGCGACCCGCGGCGACAAGGTCGCGTTGCTGTGGGAGGGCGAGCCCGGAGAGGAACGGCGCATCACCTACGCCGAGCTGCATGCCGAGGTGTGCCGCTTCTCCAACGTGCTCAAGGGGCTGGGGCTGGTGGCCGGCGATCGCGTGGCGATCTACATGCCGATGATCCCCGAGGCGGCGGTGGCGATGCTGGCCTGCACGCGCATCGGCGCGCCCCACACCGTGGTCTTCGGCGGCTTCTCGGCGGATGCGCTGCGCGACCGCATCAACGACTGCGGCGCCAAGGTCTGCATCACCGCCGACGGCGGCTACCGGCGCGGCAAGGTGATCCCGCTCAAGGACAACGTCGACGTCGCGCTCAAGGAGACGCCGACCATCGAGTCCTGCGTCGTCGTGCGCCGCACCGGCAACGCGATCCAGATGAACGCCGGTCGCGATGTCTGGTGGCACGACCGCATGGCGGGCGCCTCGGCCGATTGCCCGCCCGCCGCGCTGTCGGCGGAGCATCCGCTGTTCATCCTCTACACCTCGGGGACGACCGGAAAGCCGAAGGGTGTCGTGCACACGACCGGCGGCTACCTGCTGGGGACGCACCTCACGACCAAGTACATCTTCGACATGCACGAGGAGGACATCTTCTGGTGCACCGCCGACATCGGCTGGGTCACCGGGCACAGCTACGTCGTCTACGGTCCGCTGTCGAACGGCGCCACCAGCGTGATCTACGAGGGTGCGCCCGACTTCCCCGACAAGGATCGGTTCTGGTCGTTGATCGAGCGGCGCAAGGTGACCACGTTCTACACGGCGCCGACGGCGATCCGTGCCTTCGTGCGCTGGGGGAACGAGTTCCCGCAGAAGCACGACCTGTCGTCGCTGCGCCTGCTCGGCACCGTGGGTGAGCCGATCAACCCCGAGGCCTGGATGTGGTACCAGGAGGTGATCGGCGGCGGCCGCTGCCCGATCGTCGACACCTGGTGGCAGACCGAGACCGGCGGCATCATGATCTCGCCGCTGCCCGGCATCACGTCGACCAAGCCGGGAAGCTGCACGCGGCCCTTCTTCGGCGTCGAGCCTCAGGTGGTCAAGCGCGACGGAACGCCCTGCGCGCCGAACGAGGGGGGCTTCCTGATCATCAAGAAGCCCTGGCCGTCGATGCTGCGCGGGATCCACGGCAACCCCGACCGCTACGTCAAAGGGTACTGGTCGGAGATCCCGGGCGCGTACTTCACCGGGGACGGCGCGCGGCAAGACGAGGACGGTTACTTCTGGGTCATGGGGCGCGTCGACGACGTGCTCAACGTGGCTGGACATCGCCTGGGCACCGCCGAGATCGAGAGCGCGCTGGTGTCGCATCCGGCGGTCGCCGAAGCGGCGGTGGTCGGGCCGCCCCACGAGCTCAAGGGGCAGGCGATCTTCGCCTTCGTGACGTTGAAGGCGGGGCAGACGCCGTCGGCGGAGATGAAGAACGTGCTGTCCAAGCACGTGGTGCAGGAGATCGGCGCGCTGGCGCGGCCCGACGAGATCCGCTTCACCGACGCGCTGCCCAAGACGCGCTCGGGCAAGATCATGCGCCGGCTGCTCAAGGAGATCGCCGCCACCGGCGTCGCCAAGGGGGACACGACGACGCTGGAAGACCTGGGCGTGCTGTCGCGGCTGGCGGCTTCGCGCGGCGAGGACGAGTGACAGCCGGCTGAGGGTCAACCCGGATCGATTGAACGCCAAGACGCCAAGACGCCACGGTCCGGACCAGTCAATAGTCCGGACCAGATCCGATCCCCTGGCGTCCTGGCGTCATGGCGTTTCGTTCATATCCGACCAGCACCAAGGCTAAAGGAATCGGCAGTTTCTGCCGACAGGGTTCATGTACACCGTGAACCTACGCGTTGGAGATCACGACCGGGGGCACATCGCCTCCGTACGCCCGGGCTCGGCCGCGGGACGGACGCGCACGGCCCTGTCGGATGTTCGGCCGGCGGGGGTGTCGTCGCCGTCCGAGCAGGGGGTCGTGATCCGGCTGTCGCCGGACGCGCAGAAGCTCCTGGCGCGGCAGAATGACGCCCCGGTGCCTGCGCCGATCGGAACCAAGCCGGCTTCCGATGGAACCGACGCGTCATCTGACGCGTCTCGGGCCGCCGACGACGGCTCGGTGCCGGGCGCAGGCTCGACCCCGTCGGCCGATGGCAAGACCGCGCCCGGCGACAAGGCCGCTGCCCAGGCCACGGGCGCCGTCACCAAGCCGCTGACGCCGGAGCAGAAGGCGGCGGTCAGCGAGCTCGCCGCGCGTGACACGGCCGTGCGGGCTCACGAGGCGGCTCATCAGGCGGCAGCCGGCGGGCTTGGCGGCGCGGCATCGTTCACCTACGAGACCGGGCCCGACGGAAGGCGCTACGCCGTCGGCGGCGAGGTGCCGGTCTCCCTCCGGTCGGGCCATACGCCGCAGGAGACCATCGCCAATGCGCAGGCGGTGCGCTCGGCGGCGCTGGCGCCGGCCGATCCTTCGGCCCAGGACCTGGCAGTCGCGGCCCAGGCCACGCAGATGGAAGCGGAGGCACGCCAGGAGGCTGCCCAGACCAAATCCGACGGTGGCGACCGGGGGCCGGGCACGGTGAAACGGACGCCGGGGGGCAGGAGCCCCGACGGCGCCCAGGCGTCGCATGGACCGGCGAGCGAGAAGCCGACCGACAGCACCGCGGCGATACCCGCCCAGGGCCGCCCCGACGCCGAGGACGATGCGCGGGATCGCGATCCCCTGATGGTCTTCTCGGCGCTGAAGTCGGAGCGGAGCGCGAGCACCGTCAACGGCCACCTGCACAGCTCCAGCGGGACCTGCGCCTTCTGCGCGCGCGCGGCCGCGCGCTACGCCTGACCTCGATCCACCGCCTCAGGGTTGCTCCAGCGGGCGGTCTCGTCCAGCGGCTCAAAGGTCTCGACGAAGCGCACGACGTTGGTCACGCGCTCGTCATCGGGCGCGGCGCCCTCCTGTCGGTAGACCACGACGCCGCTGCGCTGGACCCAGACCACGATCACGGTGCGCGCGTTGCTGGCGTCACGCCATCGGGTCCCCACTTCGATCCCGTACCGGCTCCCGTCGGGAATGGTCTGCGCCATGGTGCCGATCTTAGCGACCATGGGTTTCGGGCGTGTTGCGACTACGCGAAGTTGTGTGTCGCCGTGTGCGCGCTATTCCTTGGTCGCCATCGCCTCGGTCTTGCCCTCTGTCTTCCCTTCGATCTCGCGCCGGCGCTTCATCGACTTTGCCACCAGCTCCGAGACGTTGAGGACGGCCACCTTGTCGCCGGCGTTTCGATCCTGGACGCCGTCGTGGAGCATGATCGTGCAAAACGGGCAGGCGGTGGCGACGGTGCCGGCGCCCGATGCCAGCACCTCGTCGACCCGGTTGTGGTTGACCCGCGTGCCGATCTTCTCTTCCATCCACATGCGCCCGCCGCCCGCGCCGCAACAGAAACCGTGCTCGCGGTTGCGGGACAGCTCGCGGCGCCCCTCCGGGCCGGCCGGCAGCGCGTCGAGCACGGCGCGCGGGGCGTCGTACTCGCCGTTCCAGCGTCCGAGGTAGCAGGGGTCGTGAAAGACGACGTCGCCGGCGCCCGCGGCGGGGCCGCCGTGACCGTTGCCGCCGTCGTGACCTAGCGCCAGCACCAGCGCCCGTGCCTTCGGGTAGCGTCCGGTCCATCACGATCTTGCCGGCGGCGACCAGCTCGCGAATCAGCTGCGTGTGATGCCGGACCTCGAAGTTTCCGCCCAGCTGCGGGTACTCGTTCTTGATCGTGTGCAGGCAATGCGGGCAGGCGGTGACGACCTTCTTCACCTTCTTGGCGTTCATCGTCTCGATGTTCTGCTGCGCCTGCATCTGATACAGCATCTCGTTGCCGGAGCGCCGCGCCGGGTCGCCGGTGCAGCCCTCCTCCAGCCCGAGCACGGCGAAGTCGACGCCCCCCTCACGCAGGATCTCCACCAGCGCCAGCGTCTGCTTCTTGATGCGGTCGTCGTAGGCGCCGGCGCAGCCGACCCACAGCAGATATTCCGCGTCGGGCTTGTCGTCCAGCGTCGGGACGTTCTTCCCCTCGGCCCAGTCCATGCGCTTGTCGGCGCCGATGCCCCAGGGGTTGCCGTTGCGCTCCAGGTTGGTGAAGGTGCGCGCCAGGTCCGACGGGACCTTCTCCTGCACCAGCACCAGGTTTTGGCGCATCTGGATGATCTTGGTCGGGTGATCGATGAAGACCGGGCAGACCTCCTGGCAGGCGCCGCAGGTGGTGCAGGCCCACAGCACGTCCTCGGTGGTGCGCCCGCCGACCAGCGGCATGACCGTGTCGGCGGTCCCCGCGCCGTGCTGGAAACGATCGATGAGCACGTCGAGCGGGCCGCGGTCGGGCATGCGGGTGCGCATGTCGTCACGGACGTCGTGGATCACCTGCATCGGCGACAGCGGCTTGCCGGTGTTGTAGGCCGGGCAGAAGTTGGTGCAGCGGGCGCACTCGGTGCACGCGTAGCCGTCGAGCAGCGACTTCCAGCTGAAGTCCTTCCACTCTTGCACCACGCCGGTGGCCGCGATGTCGTCCGCCTCCATGTTGAGCTTCGGCATCACGCCACGCTGGCCCAGCTCACGAAAGTAGATGTTGGGCAGCGCCGCCAGGATGTGGCTGTGCTTCGAGTAGAGCAGGTAGTTCAGGAACACCAGCACGACGACCACGTGGAACCACCACGAGGCCTCGGCGAGCGCGCCCGCCGTCGCGCGCGGCGTGGCGGCCAACGCCGCGGTGATGAACCCCGAGATCGGGTAGCCGTCCTCGGGTGACCCGTCGGCGACGCCGCGCAGGCCGTGGATCGCGAAGTGCGAGATCATGAGCGCCGAGATCGCGCCCAGGATCGCGGCGGCGTCGTGGCTCATCGGGATCAGCCGGGGGCGCAGCACGGTGCGCCGGAAGACGGCGAAGCCCATCAACAACAGCACCAGCAGGGTGCTGACGTCGATGGCGGTGTAGAGCGCGTCGCCCAGCCGGTTCCCGAGGATGCCCGCGAGCGAGAAGGAGGGCAACAGTCCCTGCATCACCGTCTCGCCGGTTCCGAGCGTGATGATGATGAAGCCCCAGAAGATCACGAAGTGGTACTTGCTGCCGACGGCGCTGACGAAGCGCGGCCAGCGCCGGGCGGGCAGGGTGGTCTTCTCGATGACCTTCTTTTGCCCGAAGAAATAGGCCCAGACCGACTGCACGCGGTCGGCGGAGCGATCGGTTCGGTCGGCCGGGCGGCCGCTGGCGATCAGGCGGCCGAACCGGCGCAGCGTCCAGGCGAACGCCCCCAACGCCGCCGCCAACACCAGGGCAAAGACCAATTGTTTGATGGGCAAGGCAACCGAATCGTAACGCAGCGGGCGGCGTCGCGCGAATCAGGTGATCCCACCGCCGATACGCGTACGAGGCGGCTCGCGCCGAGCCCATCGGCGCCGGACATCGCGGTCGCGACGACGGAAGTTGCCGCGCTGGCCATCGCTGTTGTAATAGACAGCCATGGCGTTGAACAAGGAGCTCATCGAGATCCTGGCCTGCCCGAAGTGCAAGGGTGTGCTGGTGCTTCGTCCCGACGAAAGCGCGTTCGAGTGCCCGCGCTGTAAGTTGGCCTACTTGGTCGTCGACGACATTCCCAATTTCATCATCGAGGAAGCCCAGCCAATAGGCTGAAGAACCTTCCCGCCTCGCGGTTGAACCTCAGCCGCGATCGATTTTTTTGCGTCGGGCGCTGGGCGCCGTACCATCAGACATGAGCATCGATCGTCGGAAGACCGCGCGCGAGCGACGCCAGGCCCTGCGAATCGCGGCGACGTTTGCGGTGAAGCAGTCCTCGGGCGGTACAGTCGAGCTGTGCCAGGCCGAGGACATCAGCCCGGGCGGCATGGCGATCAAGCGCCTGCGCGATCTCTCCCAGGTGCCGCGCACCGAAGTGGCGCTGAAGTTCGAGCTGCCGGGAACGCGCGAGGAGATCGTCGCCGAGGCGGTCGTCACCCACGACTCCTCCGCCGGCTCCTTCCGCCGCACCGGCGTCGGCTTCATCGCGCTGCGCCCCGAGCACCAGCAGGCGATCGCCGCCTTCTGCCGGCGCGTCGTCACCAGCGAGCCGCGTCGGGCGCGCGGCCGGTAGCGCAGCACCAGCAGCCTGCTGGGGTCGGTCACCCTTCGCTGAGCAGCACGTCGCGGCCACGCATGTCGCGCTTGGCGGTCGTGCCGCCCGTCACCAGGCGCGCCACGCTCCAGGCCGAGACCAGGTCGCCTTCCAGGCCCAGGCCGGGGAGGTTCTCGCGGCCGGCGAGCCAGAGGTTCTTGATGCCGGGCGCGTGGGGCAGGCCGCCCAGGTCCAGCGGCCGCGGCCGCTCGCCGACGTAGACCGCTGGCATCGGGATCGGCGCCGCCGCCGGCAGCGGCTTGGCGGCGCCCGACACCTCGGGGGGAAGCCCGTCGAACGGCGATCCGAGCGCGATCAGGTGCTGGGGCAGGAACGGAAACAGCCGCGCCAGTTGCTTGCGCACGCGCGCGCGCACCGTTCGCAGATAGCCCGGGCCGGCGTCGACCGCGGGCGCCGGCAGCAGGCACTCGGCCCAGACCGGGATGCGCCCCGGATCCCGCGGCGCCGGTTGACCGACGGTGACGGCGATGGCGTTGTCCTCGATGAGCGGCCGCGCCGGATCGGCGATCAGGAACACGCGGCTCCCCATCCCTTCCGGCAGCGCATCCGGCGTCACCATGAGGGACAGGCCATAGCGATAGCCATTCACCCGCAAGGTGCTGTCGGGGTCGCGCCCCTTGCCGCGGCTCGCTTCGGGGCACAGGGCAAGCATCGCCGGCGCCGGGCCGGCCCAGATGAGGTGCTGGCAGCCGATCGTCTCGTCGCGCGGGCGGACCCGGATGCCGGCGGCGCGCCCGCGCTTCATCACGATCTCGACCGGCACCACCTTCTCGCGCCGCTCGCCCGAGAAGGTCTCGAGCCGCTCGAGCAGCAGCGCGTGCAGGCCGGCGTAGCCACCCTCCAGCCGGTGCAGCCCGCGGCGCGCCTGATCGAAGGCGCGCGCCTCGCCGACGGTGCCGACGTCACCCGGCGTCAGCGAGGTCGACAGCGCGCCCGGGGCCGACAGCGCCGCGCGCATCGGGTGGGCCGGCGGCAGCGGCGCCAGCAGATCGGTGCCGGGCGGCGGCAGCAGCGACTCGAGCCGCGCCACCTCGCGGCGCTCCCAGAAACCGTCGGGCGGCAGCGTCAGCTCCGAGCCGAGCGGGGCATCGAGCAGGCCGCTGGTCGCCAGCAGCCGATCGATCGCCGATTCGATGATCGCGACCTCGGTCGGGAACTCGCGCGTCAGCTCGCGGCGCGCCGGCTCGCGATCGGCCAGCAGGTCGAAGCGCCGGCGCGGCAGCGCCACCTGATAGCCGGGGCTGAGGATCGGCGCGCGCCGGCGCACGACCTGGACGCAGTTGAGCTCGGTGAGCACCCGGCTGACCGGCTGCGAGTCGAGCGCCGGCAGCAGCGCCGGCCCCCGCGACAGCGTCACGCCGCCCGCGTCGAAGCTGGGCCGATCGGTGTCGTGGCCCAGCAGCAGCACGCGCAGCCCGCGGCGCGCCAGCAAGGCAGCCGCCACGAGCCCGGCCAGCTCGGAGCCGCAGACGATGACGTCGTAGAAGTTGGTGTCCATCGGCCCCGCGCGCTGGCGTGACTACATACTGCGCAGCGCTTCGGCAGATGGCCAGGCCCCCGCGACACGAACGCGGCGCCCCTCGGCGACGACGCGCCCCTCGGCGAGCGCGCGCACGACCGACGGCAGCAGGCGGTGCTCCTCGGCCAGGATGCGCGCCGCCAGCGCCGGCTCGTCGTCGTCGTCGCGCACCGGCACCGCCGCCTGGGCGATCACCGGCCCGCTGTCGACGCCCGCTTCGACGAAATGAACTGTGCAGCCCGACAGCTTCACGCCGTAGGTGGCGGCCTGCCGTTGTCCGTGGACGCCCGGAAACGCCGGCAACAGCGCCGGGTGGATGTTGATCACCCGCCCGCCGAAGCGCGCGAGAAAGGCCGGTCCCAGCAAGCGCATGAAGCCGGCCAGCACCACCAGGTCGACGCCGTGGCGATCGAGCTCGGCCAGCAGCGCCCGATCGAAGTCGTCGCGCGCGGCGAAGCCGCGGTGGTCGACGACGAAGGTCGGCAGCTGCGCCGCCTGCGCGCGCGCGAGCGCACGGCAGTCGGGGACGTTGACGCCGACCACCGCCAGGCGGGCCGGGCCGAGCTCGCCGCGCGCCGCGCTGTCGATCAGCGACTGGAGATTCGTCCCGCTGCCCGAGGCCAGGACCGCGACGTTCATCGCCGCAGCTCGACCGGCGCGTCGGTGCGGTCGGACGCGGCGACCTCGCCGACGTCGAACACCTGCTCGCCTTCCTCTTCGAGCAGTCGCCGCGCGTCGGCCGCGCGCGCCGCCGGGACGCAGACCAGCATGCCCAGGCCCATGTTGAACGTGCGCAGCATCTCGTCGGGGGTGACGTCGCCGCCGCGCGCCAGCAGGTCGAACACCGGCGGCACGGCCCAGCTGCCGACGTCGATCTGCAGCTTCAGCTTGGCGTCGCCGGGGATCATGCGCGGCGGGTTGTCGATCAGACCGCCGCCGGTGATGTGCGCCGCCCCGCGCAGCAGCTCGGCGGCCGCCAGTCGGCGCAGCGCCTTGACGTAGATCCGCGTCGGGCGCAGCAGCACCTCGCCGAGCGGCGCGTCCAGCCCCGCCGGCACGTCGTCCAGGCCGAGCGCCATCTTCTCGAGCAGCACGCGGCGCACCAGCGAGTAGCCGTTCGAGTGAAACCCCGACGACGCGAGACCGAGCAGGCGATCGCCGACCTGGATCGCGCGGCCGTCGATGCGGCGGCTTCGCTCGACGACGCCGACGCAGAACCCGGCCAGATCGTACTCGCCGTCGGCGTAGAAGCCGGGCAGCTCGGCGGTCTCGCCGCCGACCAGCGCGCAGCCCGCCTGCTGGCAGCCGTCGGCGATGCCGGCGATCACGCGCTCGGCGACCGCGACCTCCAGCTTGCCCGAGGCGAAGTAGTCGAGGAAGAACAGCGGCTCGGCGCCGCACACGACCAGGTCGTTGACGTTCATGGCGACCAGGTCGATGCCGACCGTGTCGTGCCGGCCGGTCAGGAAGGCCAGCTTCAGCTTGGTGCCGACGCCGTCGGTGCACGAGACCAGCAGCGGCTCGCGATAGCCGGTCGGGATCGCGCACAGGCCCGCGAAGCCGCCCAGATCGGTCATCACCTCGCGGCGCATGGTCCGCTTGACGTGCGGCTTGATGCGCTCGACCAGGCTGTCACCAGCGTCGATGTCGACGCCGGCGTCGCGGTAAGTCAGTCCTGCCATGTCACTCCTCGTCGCCGCGGCGGCGGCCGGGGCTCAACCCGGCGTTGTTGATGGGGGGCGAGCCGAAGCGCTCGACGAATCCTTTCAGCAGGCGGTCGAGCTCGTGGTCGGGCGCGGGCACCTCGGCGAAGCGAATCCAGCGCGCGCCCGCGGCGACGGCGCGGCGCAGCTGCCGCGCGCCGCGTCCACCCACGAACCCGCGCAAGGTCTCTCCGGGCGGGGAACAGGCGTAAAAGACCATGGCGCTGCGCCCCATCTCATAGTCCATCACCCCCTCGGCGCGCGCCTGGAGCACACCTCCCCCCTCTGGCGCGGCGGTTCCCGCGTCTCCGATCGGATGCCAAGCGCCGAAATGCACGCGGGCAGCATAACAAATACCGTCGGCGTGACCGCGAACAATCGTGGGTGCTATTCTCCCGCGCGCCTCATCCCATGGCCTGGTACAGACGAAACGACAACGATGACGAGCTCGGCGCCGAGAAGCGCAGCGTTCCGGTCGGCGTGTTCACCAAATGCCCGGGCTGCCGCGCGGCGCTGCTGACGGCGGACCTCGAGAAGACCGCTCAGGTTTGCCCGCACTGCGAGCACCACTTCCCGCTGTCGTCCACGGCGCGGCTGCAGCTGATCCTCGATCCCGATTCGGTGGTGGAAGAGGACGGGACGATCGAGAGCGTCGACCCGCTGGGGTTCAAGGACACGAAGCGCTACGCCGACCGGCTGCGCGCCGCGCGGCGCGGCGGAGGGCAGGCCGACGCGATCCGCTGCGCGTCGGGCCGCATCGAGGGGCAGCCGGTCGAGGTCGGCGCGTTCGTCTTCGAGTTCATGGGCGGCTCGATGGGCTCGGTGGTCGGCGAGAAGATCACGCGGGTCTTCGAGCGCGCGCTGGCGCGACGCCGAACGGCGATCATTCTGTCGGCCTCGGGCGGCGCGCGCATGCAAGAGGGGGTGCTGTCGCTCATGCAGATGGCGAAGACCTCGGCCGCGCTCGGTCGGCTGCGCGAGGCCGGGCTGCCGTACATCTCGGTGCTGCTGCATCCGACGACCGGCGGCGTCGCCGCCAGCTTCGCCATGCTCGGCGACGTCATCGTGGCCGAGCCCAAGGCGTTGATCGGTTTTGCCGGCGCGCGCGTCATTCAGAACACCATCCGCCAGCGCCTGCCGCCTGGCTTTCAGCGCGCCGAGTTCCTGCTGGAGCACGGCTTTCTCGACAGCATCGTCAAGCGCAGCGAGATGCGCGCGACGCTGGCCCGCCTGATCCAGCTGCTGGGCCCGCGCGGCGCGGAGTGACCACGTAGATGATGGCAACGTCGACGCCGGCGCTCGGATATCCGGCGCTGCTGGCGCGGCTGGATGGACTGCGCGCGCTGGGCGTCGACTTCGGTCTCGAGCGCGTGCGGAACGCGCTGGCCGCGCTCGGCTCGCCCGAGCGGCACCTGCCCGCGGTGCAGATCGCCGGCACCAACGGCAAGGGTTCGACGGCGGCGATGACCGAGGCGATCCTGCGCGCCGGCGGCTGGCGGACCGGCCTTTACACCTCGCCGCACCTCAGCCGCTTCACCGAGCGCATCCGCGTGGCGGGCGTCGAGGTCGACGGCGATCGGCTGGCCGCAGCTGGATCAGGCCGTCGCGGCGACCGGCGTGCCGCTGACCTACTTCGAGGTCGCGACCGTGCTCGCCTTCCTGATCATGGCGGAGCAGGGGGTCGAGCTCGCGGTGCTCGAGACCGGGCTCGGGGGACGCCTGGATGCGGTGACCACCTGCGAGCCGCTCGCGACCGCGATCACCAGCATCGGGTGGGACCACATGGACTACCTCGGCTCGACGCTGGCGGCGATCGCGCGCGAGAAGGCGGGCATCCTCAAGCCGGGTGTGCCCTGCTTCATCGCGCAGCTGCCGCCTGAGGCCGACGCCGAGATCGAGCGCGTCGCGCGCGCGGTCGGCGCTCCGCTGCTTCGTCTCGGGCGCGACGTCGCGGCGGTGCAGGCCGCGCCGGCGCTGGCGGGCGCGCATCAACGGTCGAACGCGGCGCTCGCGGTCGCGCTGGCGGGCGAGGTGGCGCGGCGCCAGCGTCGCGGGTTGTCCGCCGAGGCGATCGCGCGCGGCCTGGGCGGCGTGCGCTGGCCGGCGCGGCTCGAGACGGTGGCGACCGCGGGCGGCGGCGAGGTGATCCTCGACTGCGCCCACAACCCCGAGGGGGCCGACGTGCTGGCGTCGGCGCTGCCGCCACTGCTGCGCGGTCGGCGGGCCACGCTGGTGCTGTCGGTCGTCGCCGGCAAGGATCTCGCCGGCGTCCTGCGGCCGCTGTTGCCGCTCTTCTCCCAGGTGATCGCCACGCGCTCGCGCAACCCGCGCGCGCTGGCGCCGGCCGAGCTCGCGGCCGCGATCCGCGTGCACGCGCCGTCCGCCGGGCCGCTGGCAGTGTCGGTGGTGGAGGACGCGCGGGCGGCGATCGTCGAAGCGCAGCGCCTGGCCACCGGTCCGGAAGCCGCCGGCGGTCCGGAAGCCGCCGGCGGCCCGGAAGGCGCCGGCGGCCCGATCGTCGTCGCGGGCTCGATCTTCCTCGCGGCCGAGGTGCGGGCGGCGCTGCTCGACGAACGCGCCGATCCCCAGCCGGTCTCGGATCCGCTGTAACGCCTACCTCGATGAGGACGAGGACGAGGACGGCGACGAGGACGAGGACGGGTAAAGCTCGACGGGGCTCTGCACCTCTCCCGGCCGCGGGAGAGGTCGCCGGCCGTCCGCGGCCGGCGGGTGAGGGAGATCGACATGCGCCTCCGCCGCAAGAAGAACGAAGAAGAGAAACGATGTAGGGCGTCCGCGCACGGAGACCTAGTCCGCGCGATGCCGCACCGCTGGGCCATCGACGGCGACGGCGCTTTTGGTCTGTCGGGCGCGCGCGCCGGTCATTTACAATGATCTCGTGACGAGCCTTGCGTTGACGATCGCCGCGGCAGTGGCGCTGGCCGCCCCGACCAAGCCAGCGACACCCGCGAGCCCGGCGGCGCCGGTCTTCGCCGTGGTTCCGGGTGGCAGCGGGTCGCCCCTCGGCCCCGCGCCGACGCGCGGGACACCCCGTCTGGTCTGGACTGGCTTTCAGATGATCGACGGCGGCTCGCGCGTCTTCGTCCAGACCACCGCCGAGGTCGAGCTGAAGGTGGGGCTCGGCAAGGGGGGCGTCACGCTGACGCTGCACAACTGCCGCGTGCACATGCGCAACAACAGCCGCACGCTCGACACCCGCTTCTTTGCGAGCCCGGTGCAGCAGATCGCGGTGCATCAACGCCGCCGCGACATCGAGCTCGACGTCGCGCTGCGCGCGCCGGTCCACTCGACCGCGCGGCTGGAAGCGGGCCCGGGCGGAACGCACTTCTGGGTCATCGACTTCGCCCCTGCCGGCAACGAGGCGGCCGCCCCGGCGCCGGCGCGCACAGGCTCGGTTTCCCTCAAGTAAGTCGGAGCTTTTGACGATCGACGGGGGACATGCACCCTTGCGCCTGGCTTGCTGATCGGTCGCCTCGACCGCGGGCTGACATCCTCTTCGTCTTCCTCTTGCCCTTGCTGGTTTCTCTCGCCGGTGGCTGCGGAAGCAAGGGGGTCGAGGGGACGCCGTTCCAGCGCAACGACTCCGGCATCCCCGACATCAAGATCAGCGACACCGCGCACGCCGACACGGCGTCCGACGTCATCGCCGACCGCCCGGACAGCGGTGGCGGCGCCGACGCCTCCGACGGCGGGCTGCCCGGTGTCACCGTCACCGTCTCGGTCGCCGAGCCGGCGCAGGACGACATCGTCCCGACGGCGCAGCGGTTCGTGCCCCAGGTGACGGTCACCGTCGCCATGCCGGCCGGGACCGCCTCGGACAATCTCGACCTGGTGGTCGCCGAGCTCTGGTCGACCGGCAGCACCCCGAAGAAGCTCTCCGTCGACGACGCTCACGCTGACCAGCAGCCTGGGCGCGACCGGCGGCGGCATGGCGTTCGCGTTCGCCGAGACCCCCGTCGACGTCAGCGGCCTGGTCAGCGGCGCTTACGAGCTGCACCTCACCGCGACCACGGTGAGCGGCGCCAAGGGGACGGCGGTGCGGGGCTTTCGCGCCGACTCGGGGCCGACGATCGTGGTCACCAAGCCACTCGAGTCGAACGCCTACAAGGGCTCGATCGCGGCGCAGGTGACGATCTCGGACGCGATCTTCGCGCCGATCTCCAACGTGAAGATGTCGATCGGCAGCCACGATCTGACGCCGAGCGGTCCGGTCGGGACGCCCGCCAACCAGTGGACCACGCTGATCGACTTCACCGCGTACATGCCGCCGCTCGACGGCGACCAGCTGTTCGCCGTCAGCGCCACCAACTCGAACGGCACCCGGACCAGCGCGTCGGTTCATCTCGTGATCGACAACGAGGGGCCGACCATCGCGACGACGGTGCCGGCTGCCGGCACGATCATCGGCTCGCTGACGACCATCGCGGCCACGGTGACCGACCCGGCGCACGTGCTCGATTCCTCGGTGGTCGCGGTGCTCGCCCACGGCGGCGAGAGCTTCACGGTCAAGCTCGACCCCGACCCGTCGATGGCGGGGCGCTACAGCCACCAGTTCGACACCCGGCTGTTCGACATCCACGACCTGTACCCGACGGTGTCGTTCCGCGCGTCCGATCTGCTGGGCAACGAATCTTCGATCGGCTACACGGTGGCGCTGGACAACACGCCGCCGCTGGCCGATCTCGATCCGCCGGCGCACCTGCGCGTCCGCGTGAAGACCGCCGGCATCTTCTCGTGCAGCTGGCAGTTCGATCCGCTGGGCACCGACGCCGTCGACGACGGCGCGAAGGTGGCGCAGATCTACGATGTGCGCGCGCGCGTCGAGGACCGGGGCAACTCGCCGGCGTCGGGCGGCGCCGACATCATCCCGATCTCGCTGGTCGACCCGGCGCGCGTCGAGCTGCTGGTCCTGGACGACACCACCCAGCCGCTGGTGGTCGACAGCGACGGCGATGGCGTGTGCGACAAGATCAACCCGCTGCTGGTGCCGACGACGACGCCGATGTCGTCGAAGGACGCGCTGCTGATGAACCTGGTCTCGATCGCCTCGGCCGGCCACGCCGACCTGACCGCCGACCCGTCGATCGCCGGCGACCCGACGCTGCCCTGCGTGGCCGGCATCGACGCCACCCACCCCGAGCCGCTCTGCTACACCACCGACCTCACGATCGCGATCCCGTACACCTTCGGCAGCGAGCCGGCGATCTGGACCCCCGCGCCGGTGATCGCCAGCGGCTTGCAGTGCGTGGGCAACCAGTTCGACGCCTTCGCCAACAACGTGCACGACGGGTGGACCTGCATGGCGGTGCGCGCCGCCGACAAGCTCGGCAACCAGCAGGTCTCGCGCGTCCTGCGCGTCTGCGTCGACCACGACGGCGTCGGCAACGAGTGCCCGCACCTGGGCATCGTCGCGATCGCCAACACCACCCCGATGGCGGTGCTGACCTCGGCCCCGCACGGCCTGACCACCGGCGACGACATCTTCATCAGCCGCTCGGACGCGGTCACCGCCAACGGGCGCTGGACCATCACCGTGACCGGCGCCAACACCTTCACGCTCAACGGCTCGCAGCAGGACAACCTGCGCCCCGGCGACGGAACCACGGGGGCCTACGTTCGCTCCAGCGTGCTCCCCGATTGCACCGGCACGCAGACCTCGCTCCAGCCGGTGACCGTGACATCGACCCGCTGCGTCCCCTGGAACGCCTACCCGACCAACGAGGTCCTGACGATCCTCTGAGCCGACCTTCTGAGGCGACGTCTGAAGGGAGCTGGGCGCTACCAGACGTTGGCGCTCAGGCCGCGGGTCGCCTCGCGGCGCGACGCCCGGATCGGCTTGCCGTACCACGCCGTCTGGGTGTGGGCCGGGGCCTCGGTCTCGAAGGTCATGAAGAACAGCTTCAGGTACTGGTTGCGCCCGACGCGCTCGTGGCCGAAGAGGCCGCCCAGCACCTCCCACATATAGTCGCCGCGCCGCTTGACCGCGGTTTCAAAGAAGGGAACCAGCATCCGGCGGTAGGTGCCGTCGGGGCCCTTGGGCCCGAGCCCTTCGCGATAGTAGTAGGTCGGGAAGACGTAGGTGGCGGCGTAGGTCGGGCGCCGCCAGTGCCCGTAGAACGGGGCGAGGATCGTGGTGCTCTCGTTGCCCTTGCGGAAGTCCCAGAACAGCGGGAAGGCGATCGTGGTCGAATCACCCGGGGTGGAACGCCGGTAAAAGAGCGGCGCGACGATGTACGTCGTGTCGTCGACCTCCCGGTGGTGGCGGACGAAGAGCGGCACGAACACGGTCGTGCGGCTCTCGTGGAAGTCGTCGAAGTCGTAGTACAGCGGCAGCCCCAGCGTCATCGACGCCGCGATGTCGCGGTGGTGCCAGAACAGCGCCAGGACGGTCGTCAGCTTGGTCTCGGGCGTGGTGCGCGAGTAGAAGAGCACCGGCGGGACGATGCGGGTCTTGGCCTCGGTCCCCTTGTTGTCGTAGCTGAACCAGAGCGGGAAGATCATCCGGAAGCGGCGCTCGATGCTGTCGCCGGAGGCGAGGATCAGCGCGTACCAGGCGCGGGAGGTCTCGCTCTTGCTGTAGCCGCCGACGAGCGTGAACAGACGAAAATGGTGGGGGCCGCTGCCTTGATAGAAGAACGGCAGGAAGGCGTGCGAGCTGGCGCCGGTGGCGGAGTCGTCGGAGCTCCAGGCGATGGGCAGCAGGCCGCGGGTGCGCGACGTCCCCTTCGTCGACCAGAAGACCGGCCCGGCGAAGGTGAGCGCGGTGTGGTTTTCCTGATCGGCGATGTGCCAGTAGAGCGGAAACAGGATCTGGTGGCTGCGCTGCTTGTCGTGCCCCGACCACCAGAACGGAAACAGCACCGTCGTGTGCGCGTCGGGGTCGCCGGTGTGGTAGTAGAGCAGCGCTGCGAGGGTCCGCTCGGTGCCCGCCTTGAAGTCGGCGCGGTGATACAGCAGCGCCGGCGGCACGACCAGCACGCTGCGCTGATCGTTCTTGGCGTAGAAGTACAAGGGGGCGACACCGGTGTCGTGCACCCCGCCGTCGCGGTGCTGGTACCAGGGGCCGATCACGGTCGTCGAGCGCGCGCCGATGTGCGAGTGCCAGTAGAACGGGAAGAACGTGTCGAGCGCGTATCCGTCGGTCTTTCGCAGGCGGAAGTAGGTCGGGAAGACGTAGGTGTCGTGCTCTTGCGCGTCGTCGTAGCTTCCGTAGAAGGGAAACAGCAGCCGGCTCTGGCGCCCCGGGCCGTCGATCGCGAACCAGGGTCCGATCTGGCGCGTGCGTTCGCCGAGCGCGCGGTTGGTGACGTCGACGTAGATGAACGGGACACCCTTGGCGTCGAAGTTCGACCCGCGGTACCAGAGATACGGGCCGATGAAGCCGGCCGCGCGCTCACCCTTGTGCCACGACGCGCCCAGCAGCGTCGCGATGATGTTCGACTCGGGGTCGCGGCGATAGTGGACGAAGGGGAAGAGGGTGAAGCTGGTCTCGTCGCTGCCGCCCGGGCGCGCGCCGCGGCGGTAGTAGATCAGCGGGAAGAAGCAGTCGGTGGTCTCGCCGCCGTGGCTGCGGTGAAAATAGTTCAGCACCACGGTCGTGGTCTTCTGCGCCGCCTGGTTCTCGAAGCGCCAGAACAGGGGGAAGATCACCAGATGCGATTTTTCCGCGCCGCCGCCGACGAAGAAGATCGGCGGCAGCACCCCGGCGCTCCAGCCCTGGCGATCGGTGTGGTAGTAGCCGAGCGGCGTCGCCGTCGTCGACCAGCCCTCGCGGTCGTCGGCGAAGTGCCAGTAGAACGGGAACTGGACGGTGTAGCGCTGGCTGCGGTCGTTGTGCCCCCAGAACGCCAGCAGCAGCGGAATGCCCGCCCCCGCGGCGTGCTTCGACCTCTGCTGGTAGAAGAGCGGCAGCGCCACCGTCGTCGACTGCTGGCCCGTCCTGAAGTGCCAGTAGAGCGGAAAGACGACGCCGTGGCTGGAGTCACCGCGCTCGCCGAAGAAGGCGAGCGGGAACAGGCCCGCGCTCCATCCGGCTTCGCCGCCACCGACTCCGTTGAAGGTGCGCTTGTAACCCCATGCGAGCAAGAAGCCGGCGTAGGTGCTGGTCTCGGACGGACTGACCCGGCGCGCGAAGAAGGGCAGCAGCGCGGTCGCCGTCGAGCCCGAGGCCGCGTCGCGAAATCGCCAGAACAGGGGAAACAGCGCGGAGGTCGAACCGGCGGGATCCCGTCGCAGGTAGAGCAGGGCGCCGATGAGGCTGGTGGTCGAGCCGCTCTCGCTGTCGCGGTAGCGGATGTAGGCCGGCGTGATCACGTGCAGCGCGCTTGTGCGATCGCGCCGCGTGAAGATCAGCGGCAGCAGCAGCATGGTGCGCGAGCCCTCGACGTCGTCGCGGCTGTAGCCGCCGATCGGGGTGACCCACATCGATCTCCGGTCGTGCTCGGAGCGCTCCCAGTAGAAGAAGGGGAGCAGCGTGCGGAATCCCTGACCTTTCGCGGTGTCGCCGCCGCTCCACCAGAGCGGGAACACCGTGGTGAAGTGCCAGGATTGCCGGCGCAGATGGAAGACCGGGCCGGCGACGGTGGTGTTCGAGGTCGGCGAGTGGAAGCTCCAGACCAGCGGGAAAAAGATGTCGTAGCCGGTGTGGTCGTTCCGGTTGCCGCCGAACCAGTACAGCCACAACAGCGCGCCGGCGTTCTCGTCGCCTTCGCGCGTGTGATAGCCGATGATCGAGTAAAGCGACCCGCCTTCCTTGTGCTGGTTCCAGTACAGCAGCGGCAGCACGAGCAGATTCTTGTCGTCCTTGTTGCGCCAATAGAAGCTCAGGGGCACCGCGTAGGTGAAGGCGCTGCTCGGCGAACGGGTCGAGTAGAAGACCGGGAAGGCGAAGTCGCGGTCGCGCGTCGGCGAGCGCTTCCACCAGTAGAGAAAGAGCAGCGAGCCGTATGAGCTGTGGTGGTCCGGGTCGGCGATCTTGAACGAGCCGAGCAGCGGCGCCGCCCAGCCGAACTTCGTCGACCGGTAGAAGAGGGGCCAGACGCCGAACGAGCTGGCGTCGGGCTGCGAGCTCCAGGAGATCGGCAGGCCGGGGACGATCACCGTCGAGGTGTAGCGGGCGGCGAAGTCTTCATGGTGCCAGTAGAAGGGCGCCACGATGCGAGTGCGGCTCTTGGCCGACCAGTAGTGCCAGTAGATCGGCGCGACGACCTTGTAGCCGGAAGGCCCGCTCTTCGACCAGTAAAGGCCGAGGATCTCCCGGAAGGAGCCCTCTCGATAGTAGAGGTAGAGGATGTTGGTGCGGGTCTGAATGACCTCGCAGATCCCCTGCTCGCCGCAGAAGTTCTCGGCGGGGCAGTCGTCGTCGACCTGGCAGGTCTTGGTTGCCGTCACCGGCGTCGTCGTCCCGGGCGCGGCCCCCGTCGGCGTCGGCGTCGGCGTCGGCGTGACCGTCTGCTCGGCTGCGGGCGGCGTCGCCTGGGCGACACGGCGGAAGGGGAGGAGGGCGCTCGCGCCGCTCCCCTGACCGCTTACCGCCCGATCCGTCGCCGCGCGATCGGGCCGGAAGGGATCGAGGGAAATCCGCTCGGCCGCCGCGGCGCTGCCAGCGGCGGCGCATGCGATCAGAACCGTCGCCAGGGCGGCGGCTAGCCGGCGCATCGGGCTCGCGACGTCCGCCTCATTGCGGCGGCAGCATCTTCCACTCGCCGTTCTCCTTCACGAAGGCGATCTCCCCGGTCTCGATGTCCTCGCCCTTCTCGCGCCGCACCTTCAGCATCGCGGTGTCGCCCTTGGTCGACGATCCCTTGATCTCGAACTTGGTCCCCTCGATCTCCTTCTGCATCTTCTTGAGACCGTCGGCGCTCTGCCCGAGGCCCATCTGCGTCGCCAGCACCCCCTGGTACATCAGCGCGTAGCAGTCGACGATCTTCTCGGTGACGCCCTCGCTCAAAGCCTTGCGCCAGCGGTCGAACGTCTTCTCCGGCGTCGCGAACTCGGGACGCGCCGGCGGCAGCTGGAAGGTGATGGAGCGGATCTTCTCGCGCGGCAGCTTGACGGTCTGGTTGTTGGTCTCGATCGAGTAGACCCCGTCGTAGTAGTGGATGATCTTCCCCGACATCTTGGTCTTGTCGATCAGCTCGATGACCTCCGCGCGCGCGGTCAGTAGAGGAAGCGAGGGTGGCGGTTCCGGCGGCGGCGGCCAGCAGGCCGGCGCAGATCGAAAGGGCGATGAGACAGCATAGTTCCGTGGCGCTTCGACTGAAGCCGCTCAGGCCGAGATGCCCGGCGCCGGGAATTTCCGGGTCAGCTCGCGCACCTCGCCGAGCACCTTCGCCGCGTTCTCGTCGCTCGGGTCGCTGATGACCCGGTCCATCCAGGTGACGATCTGGCGCATCTCCGGCGCACCCATGCCGCGGCTCGAAACCGACGGCGACCCGAGGCGGATCCCCGACGGGTCGAAGGGCTTGCGGGTGTCGTAGGGCACCGAGTTGTAATTGAGCTCGATGCCGGCCTTGTCGAGGGCGCGCGCGGCCACCTTGCCCGGCACGTTCTTGTTGGTCAGGTCGACGAGGATCAGGTGATTGTCGGTCCCCCCGGAGACCACCTGATAGCCGCGCGCCACCAGCTCTTCGGCGATGACGCGCGCGTTGGCGACCACCCGCTGCGCGTAGTCGCGGAACGACGGCTGCGCCGCCTCGTGCAGCGCGACCGCGAGCGCCGCGGTGTTGTGCACGTGCGGCCCGCCCTGCAGCCCCGGAAAGACGGCGCGGTCGATCGCCTGGGCATACTCGGTGCGGGAGAGGATCATCCCGCCGCGCGGTCCGCGCAGCGTCTTGTGCGTCGTCGTGGTCACCACGTCGGCGTGCGGGACCGGCGAGGGGTGCACGCCGCCGGCGACCAGACCCGCAATGTGCGCGATATCGGCGGCGAAGCGCGCGCCGACCTCCTTGGCGATCGAGGCCATCGTCTCGAAGTCCCACAAGCGCGAGTAGGCGGTGCCGCCGGCCCAGAGCAGCAGCGGCTTCTCTTTTCGGGCCAGGTCGCGGACCTCGTCGTAGTCGATGCGCCCGGTGTCCTTCCGGACGCCGTACTGCACCGAGGTGAAGTAGCGCCCGGTGATCGACACGTTCCAGCCGTGCGTCAGGTGGCCGCCCATCGGCAGGCCCAGGCCCATGACCTTGTCGCCCGGTTTGAGGAATGCCAGATACACGGCAAGGTTGGCCGGCGACCCCGAGTAGGGCTGAACATTGGCGTGCGCGGCGCCAAACAGCGCCTTGGCGCGGCTGATGGTCAGCTCCTCGAGCGGATCGACGAACTGCTGTCCTTCGTAGTAGCGCTTGCGGGGATAACCTTCGCTGTACTTGTTGGTGAAGACCGACGCCGAAGCCTCGAGAACCGCCTTGGAGACGTAGTTTTCCGAAGGGATGAGACGGATCGTCTCGGCCTGGCGCCGCTCT
The DNA here is from genome assembly GCA_963778795.1 of uncultured Pseudomonadota bacterium. GTDB lineage: Bacteria > Myxococcota_A > Polyangia > Fen-1088 > Fen-1088 > DASRQZ01. The sequence goes on from CAVZVU010000004.1 coordinate 416,850, forward strand.
TCGGCGCGACAGAGCTCGTAGGTTTCCGGGTCGTTGGCTTTGAGGGCATCGCCATTCATGGGTGCGCAAGCTAGTCTCATGACCCGCGTGAGTCAACGCCGAAGCGAGCGCCGACCGGGTCGGTTGCACTTGGCAAAACGTATCGCCATGACTACGTTTTCCGCCGCCGGGGGCGGCTTTCTGACCCGCGCCGACGGGCGCGAAGCACCGGGGCGGGCGACTGGGTCGCGCAGGTTGCTTGACCTGGCTACCTGAAACGGGATTTAAATGGCGTCACGGTCTCGTCACTCAATGTCATTCCGGTCACAAACTCGACAAAAATTGAAATGAAACCACCCCTCCGCGGTGCCATCATCGGTTACGGCTTCATCATGGAGAAGGGGCACGCCGCCGGCTACGCCAAACGGGCGGAGGCAGGCGGCGCGCGCGACGTCGAGATCGTCGCCCTCGCCGACCTCTCCGAAAAACGGCGGGCCCTGGCCCGCGCCGCGTTGCCCGGCGTTCGGATCTACGAAGACCACGCCGCGCTCCTGGCGGCCGAGCAGGGGAACGCTGGACTTCGTCGACATCGCCGTCCCGCCCGCCGACCACGCCGCAGGTCGCGCACGCCGCGCTCGATCGCGGGCTGCACGTGCTGTGCGAGAAGCCGCTGGCGACGTCGATCGACGAGGCGCGCTCGATGCTGCGCCACGCCGCCGACGCCGGGCGAGTGATCTTCCCGTGCCACAACTACAAGCACGCGCCGGTGATCAAGACGGTGCGCGCCGTGCTCGACGCCGGGCGCATCGGCAAGGTGCACCTGGTGACGCTGCAGACCTTCCGCAACACCCACGCGCGCGGCGTGCGCCGAGTGGCGCCCCAACTGGCGGCGCGAGCGGAAGCTACTCGGGCGGCGGCATCGCGATGGACCACGGCAGCCACACGTTCTATCTGGCGTTCGAGTGGCTGAAGAGCTACCCGACGTCGATCTCGGCGCGCGCCACGGCGATGGCCCCGTTCGACACCGAGGACGACTTCAGCTGCAGCCTCAAGTTCCCCACCGGCGTCGCGTCGGCCCACCTCAGCTGGACGGCCGGCGTGCGCAAGGTGATCTACACGATCCACGGCGACCGCGGCGCGATCCGCGTCGAGGACGACGCCATCGAGATCGCGTCGCTGCTGCCCCCGAGAGGCGCCGGCGCCGGCCTCGGCGCCGATGATCGCGGATGATCGCAAGGATGCCCGCAAGGAGGCGCGCAAGACCGCCGACGGCGACGCCGCGGGCGCGAAGTGGAGCTTCGATCGCAAGGAGATCGCCTCCGACTGGATGGACTCGAGCCACGTCACCTGGTTCAACTCGCTGTTCGACGACTTCAAGGGCGCGATCGATCGCCGCGACTTCGTCGGCAAGGAGGCGCGCGAGGCTTTCCTGTGCGTGCAGCTGATCACGCACCGCCTACGCGTCGGCGCGCGAGGGGTGCCGCGAGCTGCCGCTCGGCGGTCCGAGCTCGATCGCGGGGCACGACCTCAGCGACATGATCGAGCGGCGCATCGTCGGTCCCTGAAAACATGCAAGACATCTACTTCGCGATCGGAATGTGGGGGGTCGCGGCGGTGACGGTGGTGGCTTATCTGGTGCGCACGGTGCTGCGCGGGCGCGCGCGCTTCGCCCGCACCGACGCCGACGGCGGCAGCATCTTCCTCGGCAAGCGCGCCATGGAGTACGCGTACTGGCTGCTCGATCCGCCGGTGAATCTCCTGATCTCGCTGCGGGTCACGCCCAACATGGTGACCGGCTTCTCGCTGGTGCCGGCGCTGGGTGCCGGCGTCGCCGTCGCCTTCGGCTGGTTCGGGCTGGCCTGCATGCTGGCCACCATCGCCACGCTGTCGGACATCGTCGACGGCGTGATCGCGCGGCGCACCGGCGTGTCGTCGGACGCGGGCGAGGTGTTCGACGCCGCCGTCGATCGTTACGGCGAGTTCTTCCTGCTGGGCGGGCTGATCTTCTACTACCGCGACACCTGGAGCGTCCTGCTGCTGACGCTGGCGGCGATCATCGGATCGTTCATGGTCAGCTACAGCACCGCCAAGGCCGAGGCGGTGCGCGTGCCGCCTCCGCGCGGCGCCATGCGCCGCAGCGAGCGGGCGGTCTATCTGCTGGTGGCGGCCGGGCTGACCTCGGTGACCAAGGTCGATCTTCGCCGACACGCCGACGCTGTCGCTGCGCGAGGCGCCCATGATCCTGTCGATCGCGATCGTCGCCGGCGTGTCGAACGTATCGGTCGTGCAGCGCCTGGGCGCCATCATCCAGTCGCTGCGCGCGCGCCAGCCCGAGCCTCCCGCGGCGGTTGAGCCGCCCCGTGACGGCATCGTGACCAAGCGCGAAACCCCGATCACGGGCGGTTGATGGGCGGGCAGCCCAAGAACCAGAAGAGCGGCGCTGCGCACGGCGGTGCCCGGGCCGGAGAGCACCGCGCTGCGCGCGCGCGAAGAGGCCCACGCCGCGCCCGGGCTGCAGAGCTACGCGGTCATGGCCGGGATCGTCGTCGACAAGCGCGCAGGGCAGCGCGGTCACCGACGTCGACGGCAACACGTTCCTCGACTTCATCGGCGGCATCAACGTCAACGCGCTCGGGCACTCGCACCCGACGTTCGTCAAGGCGCTGCAGGATCAGGTCGCGAAGGTGTCGGTCGGATCCTTCACCTCGCGCGCGCGCGTCGAGCTCGGCGAGCGGTTGGCGGCGCAGCCGCCGGCGCCGGGAGTTCACCGGCTGCAGCTCTACTCGGGCGGCGCCGAGGCGGTCGAGAGCGCGCTGCGGCTCGCGAAGTGCCACACCGGCAAGTACGAGATGGTCAGCTTCTGGGGCGGCTTCCACGGCAAGACGATGGGCGCGCTGTCGCTGATGGGCTCGACCTTCAAGCACGGCCTCGGTCCGATGGCCAGCGGCTCGCATCTCATCCCCTACGCCGACTGCTATCGCTGTCCGGTCGGGCTCACCTATCCCAGCTGCGGCATCGCCTGCGCCGAGGTCGGGCCGCAAGCAGCTCAAGCGGGTGTCGGCGGGCGCGATCGCCGCGGTCGTCGTCGAGCCGATGCAGGGCACCGCCGGCAACGTCGTCCCACCCAAGGAGTTCCTGCCGGCGGTCAAGTCGATCGCCGACGAGCAGGGCGCGCTGCTGATCGCCGACGAGATGATCACCGGCCTCGGCCGCACCGGCCGGCGCTGGGGCGTCGACCACACCGGCGTCAAGCCCGACATCGTCACCATCGGCAAGGCGTTCGGCGGCGGCTTCCCGCTGTCGGGGCTGCTGACCACCGACGCGATCGCGCGCGCGCAGCCCTGGGGCGACGCCGTCGGGCTCGTCGTCGAGCTACGGCGGCAACCCGCTGGCGGCGGCCGCCGGCGCGGCGGCGCTGCGGATCATCGACGAGGAGCGGCTGGTCGACAACGCGCGCGACGTCGGCCAGGTGATGCTGCGCGAGCTCGAAGCCTTCGTCGATCGCTATCCGTTCGTCGGCTTCGTGCAGGGCTCGGGGCTGTTCCTGCGCATGGAGCTGGTCAAGAACCGCGCCACCAAGGAGCCGCTGCCGCGCAAGGTGACCGAGCGGATCTTCATGGAGTGCGTGCGCCGCGGCCTGCTGACGATGTCCTACGCCGCGAGCTTCCGCATCCAGCCGGCGCTGACCATCGACGAGGCGACCGCGCGAAACGGGATCGAGATCTTGCGCGAGGTCTTCGACTTCGTCGCGCGCGAACGCCTCTGGGAGTAGCCATCAAGACCCGCATCGCCCACCTCCTGGCCGTCTGGTTCGGCTGCGGCCACGTGCCGCGCGCGCCCGGCCTGGCCGGTACGCTGGGCGCGATCCCGCTCTATCTCCTGGTGCGGCCGTTCGGCCTGGGCGCGGTCGCGGCGACGGCCGTCGTGGTCACCGCCGTCGGCACCTGGGCATCGGGCGTCGTCGAACGCAAGCTGGCGCGCAAGGATCCGCAGATCGTCTGCATCGACGAGGTGGCGGGCGTCTTCGTGACCTGGCTGGCGGCGCCGCCGACCTGGTCCGGCCTGGTGGCTGGGGTCGTGCTGTTCCGCGTCTTCGATCAATTCAAGCCGTGGCCGGCGCGCCTGTGCGAGCGCCGCCTGGGCGGCGGGCCCGGGATCATGGGCGACGACGTGGTCGCCGGCCTCTGGGGCTGCCTGTTCCTGCTGGTCGGACGCCGGTTCGGGCTGCTCTGACCGGGCCCTGGTCACCGCCCTTCGTCATCGAGCGTCGGGCCCGACCCAGCGTCAACGTCGGGATCGCTGGACATGTAAGCGCCGGTGGTCCGCGCGGTCGGTCGAGAACGGCACCCGGTCGCTCAACATGCGGCGCGTGGATGCCGATGCTGGAAGCACGCACCATGGCCCAGGGTCTGCCTTCACGGGACCGCTCGGACGCATCCGCTGCTCGCGCGGGGCGCTCCTATCGGCCGGTACCTGGTCGTCGGCCTCGTCGGCCGGGGCGCCATGGGCGACGTCTACGCGGCGTACGATCCCGAGCTTGACCGCAAGGTCGCGGTCAAGCTGCTGCACGTCAGCGGCCGCGCCGGCCTCGCAGCTGGCTGAACAGAAGGCCCGCCTGCTGCGCGAAGCGCAGGCGATCGCCCGCCTGTCGCACCCCAACGTGGTCGTCGTGCACGACGTCGGCAGCTTCGAGGACCAGGTCTTCGTCGCCATGGAGTTCGTCGACGGTCACACGGTCGCCTACTGGCTGAACGCCGCCCCCCGGTCGTGGCGGGAGATCCTCGAGGTCTTCGTGGCCGCCGGCCGCGGGCTGTCGGCCGCCCACGCCGCCCAGCTGGTCCACCGCGACTTCAAGGGCGAAAACGTCATGATCACCAGCTCCGGGCAGGTGCGGGTCATGGACTTCGGCCTCGCGCGGCATTCCGCCGATCGTTCGGGCGGCGACCCGCTCCCGTTCGCGCCCATCGCCGACCCGATCGATCTCGGCTCGACCGATGGCGCTGCCGACCCAGCAGGCGATCCCCGTCGGGCAGCCGCTCGGGTCGACCGGCCCGCCCGCGACGCCTGGCGACAGCAAGATCCGCGCGGCGGCGCTCGACGCCAACCTGACCCAGACCGGCCTCCTGGTGGGCACCCCCGCCTACATGGCGCCCGAGCAGTTTCGCGGCCAGGTGGCCGACGCGCGCAGCGATCAGTTCAGCTTCTGCGTGGCGCTCTACGAAGCGCTGTACGGCGAGCGGCCGTTCGACGGCAAGACGCTGGCCGAGCTGGCCGACAACGTGCTGCGAAGCCAGCTGCGTGCCGTCCCGACCACCAAGCGCGTTCCGGGCTGGCTCAAGCGCGCCCTCTTGCGCGGCCTGCACAACGATCCCGACGCGCGCTGGCCGTCGATGGACGCGCTGCTGGCCACGCTGGTGCGCAGCCCGCGCGCGCGCGGCTGGTGGTACGTCAGCGCGACCGTCGCGGTCGGCGCGTCGGTCGTGGCGACCATGGCGCTGGCACCGGTGACCCGACCGCGGCCGACCTGCCAGGTCAGCGCCGACCGCTTCGCCGGCGTCTGGGAGTCTCACGGAACGCGGCGCGCCGCGATCGAGCGATCGTTCCAGGCCAGCGGCAAGGCCCACGTCAAGGAGACCTTCGACAGCCTGGCCCGGCTGCTCGACGGATACGTCGCTCGCTGGTCGGGCATGTACCGCGACGCGTGCGAGGCGACCAACCTGCGCGGCGAGCAGTCGAACGAGGTGCTCGATCTACGCATGAGCTGCCTGCGCGACCGCTGGAACGAGCTGCGCGCGCTGTCGGACGTGTTGGTGGAAGGGCACGTCGTGGTCGTCAGCAACGCGGTCGCCGCGGCGACCGCTCTGACGCCGATCGAGCGCTGCGCCGACGTGACGTCGGCCAACTCCAGCGTGCCGCCACCGGGCGATCCGGCGACGCGCGAGAAGGTGGACGCCCTGCGCGATCGCCTGGTCGCGGTCAAGGCGTTGCAGGACGCGGGGCGATACAGCCGCGCGCTCGACGCGGCGCGCGTGGTCGTCGCCGAGGCGCGCGAGGTCGGATACCGCCCGCTGATCGCCGAGGCGCTCTATCGGTTGGTGCTGCTGCAGGTCGACATGCATAACCCGCAAGAGGCCGACGACAGCGCCGAAGAGGCGCTGTGGATCGCCGAGGCGTCGCACCACGACGAGCTGGTCGTCGAGCTGGCGGCCATCGAGATCTACGTGACCGGTTACATCGAGCACGACATGAAGAAGTCCCGGCGCTGGATCAACCAGGCGCAGGTCTTCCTCGACCGCATCGGGGGCCATGACCTGCTGCGTGCGTGGGTGCTGAACAACATCGGCGTCGTCCTGGATGCCCACGAGGACCACGATGGGGCGGCGACGCAGTTCTTTCATGCGCTGCGCATCAAGGAGCGCGTGCTCGGCACGGACCATCCCGATGTCGCCATCACGCTCTCGAACCTCGCCGACACCTTGCGCGCGCTCGGCCGTACGAAAGAGGCCCTCGACCTCATCAACCGCAGCCTCGACATCCTGGTGCGCACGCTCGGTCCGAGCTACCCACCCCTGGTGACCCAGCTCGTGAACCGCGCCGAGATCCTGAACCTGCTCGGGCGCTACGGCGACGCGCGCCGCGACGCCGAGTGGGCGATCCGCGATCCAGGAGAATGAGGCCCTGCGCAACCCCCAGAGCATCTTCGCGCTCCGGCTGCTCGGCGACGCGCTGCTGGGCCTGGGACAACCGGTGGCGGCGCTCGATTCGATTCAGCGCGCCATCAAGCGGGCGAATGCCGCGGCAGCCGACGACGAGATTCCCCAACTGCGCTTCGCGCTCGCGCGCGCGCTGTGGGACAGCGGCCGCGACCGCCGGGGCGCCCGTGCCTTGGCGGCGCGAGTCGCCGCCGGCAGTTCGTCGAAGGGGAAAGCCGGCGAAGGCGACGAAGCGCTACGCGCACAAGCGACCGCGTGGCTGTCGTCACACCGGGGTTAGAGCGCGTTCCAACAGGGACGGCCCCCGCCCAGGTCCAGGTCCACGTCCAGGTCCTCGCACGGTGGACGTGGACCTGGACGTGGTCGTGGACCTGGACCTGGTCGTGAACGCCGTCGTAGTCGCTGTCGTGTCCGTCGACGACGCCCCACCCCAACACCACCCCAATGTCTACCGACACGACAGCGACTACGACAGCGTCTACGTGGACGACCACGACCAGGTCCAGGTCCAGGTCCACGACCAGGGCGAGCCCCCCAAAACGACAAACGGCGGTGGATCCCGTGGGAGCCACCGCCGTTCGCGAGGAAAGGATTTGAGGAGCGGTTACTGATGCCAGACGTTGATGACTTCGTTCCAGCCCGAGCAGGCCTTCACGCCCTCGTTCTGGTGCGGGTAGTCGGCCGGGGTGCAGGTCGGCAGGCAGAGGCCCTTGGTGCCGTACGCATCGGTGTAGGGCGGGGCGACCTGCGTGCTGCCGATGCGGCCGGGGATCGGGCTCAAGCCCAGGTCGCGACCGCCGCAGTAGTAGGCGAGCGGCGGCGAGACGAAGATGTCGCCGAAGAACGAACCCTCTTGAAAGGGAAAGCTCGGGTCGAGGCCCCAGCTGATCGCCGGATTCTGCGCCACCAGCCACAGCGGGTAATGGTCGCCGGTCGTGTTGACCAGCGCCAGCATGCAGGCGCTCAACCAGCGCTCGCAGGTCGCGCCGCAGGCGCCGGTTTCCCACTCGGGCGAGACGCCGATCTGGCCGGTGAACGTATAAAGCTTCCCGGTCTGGTCCGCCTTGGTGATCGAGTGCCCAGGAGGGAGCGCGCAGCGAACAAGGTAGTTCACCGTCGCCCGTCCATCGGCCGTCGTCATCAGGCCGGTCGTCGAGCTCAGACCGGCGGCCGATTTGACGCTCGCTCCCAGGCTCAGGCCGTTCTCGATCGTCGCCAGGCCGTTGTGAGCCTTGAAGCCGTTGATCGTCTTGAGGCCGTTGTCCGCCTGAAGCTCCTCCGAACTGGATTCGGTCGCGTCGGGCGGTTCGGTGCAGCCGGCGGCCATCGCTGACAACACCACGGCCAGACCCACCGAGAGGATGGGGAAGCGGCGGGATGAAAGAGAGGAGGTCAATCGCATGGAGTGGAGTGTCCTTTCCTTGTGTCTTCCTCTCTGCAGTTTGTGTGCTAGGAGACCATTTCTTCGTAAGTGTAAGTAATGTCGAGATCTGGAGGAGACCTACACGCAACCCACCCGCCCGAAACCGTTGCTACCAACACAACGGTTCGTTAGCTGGTAGGCAACCACGCCACGCCGGCGTGCGGCGCCGCGTCTCGGATCAGGGCTGGGCGTCGGGGCTCTTCTCGGTCATCGTCGCGGTGGCTTCGGGCTCGTCGCCGTTCACGCGCGCCGAGGCGGCGGTCCCGCGATCCCAGTCGAACGCCGGCTCCGGCGGATCGGGGGCGCGCCGCGACAGTTGAAGGACGGCCGGCATGACGATCACCGCGGTGGTCAGGCAGGTGAGCTCACCCAGCACCGCGAGCAGGCCGAACAGGAATAGCCCCACGTTCTGGGCCACCAGCAGCGACGAGTAGCCGACGATGGTGGTCAGCGAGCAGAGGCCGACGGCGCCGCCGGTGCCGCGGATCGCGCCCCCGACGTCGCGCTCGCCGTCGCGCAGGTAGCGCGCCATCACGTTGACGGCATAGTCGACGCCGATGCCGAAGGTGATCGGGAAGGCGATGAAGTTCACGAAGTTGATCTTGATCCCCAGCGCCATCGCCGCGCCCAGCAGCCAGACGACGCCGACGACCAGCGAGCCGATCACGAACGGCGTCGCCAGGCCGCGTCGGAAGATGATGATGACCGTCGCGACCACGCCGACGAACGCCAGCCCCGACGCCAGCGGGCCGTCGCGCTCCATCGACGCGATGATGTCCGAGGTGAGGGGCGGCCCGCCGGCGACCCGCGCCGGCCGCCCGCCCATCGCGACCGGCGTCTCGGCGACCTCACGCAGCGCGTTCACGAACGCCGAGATGCTGGCGCCGCGCCACAGGGCCTTGGTGGGGATGGGGTAGACCAGCACCGCGCGTCCCAGCGAGCCGTCGCGCTCGCGCAGGCCGGTCGTCAGGACGGCGGGGATCTTGCTCCTCGCGTGATCGGCGCCAGCGGCTCGCTGCCGATCAGCTGGTCGAGCCGGCGCTTGTCGTCGGGCATCAGCCGCGCGCGCAGCTTGGGCGTCATCTTGTGTCGGATCGCCTCGACCTCTTCGCGCTTGGCGTCGATGTCGGGAGGCAGGACGTCGTCGATGGTACGCACCGAAGCGACCATCGCGTCGAGCGGCGGGCGCTTGGCCGCCTCGCGCAGCTTGGCGGCGATGGCGCGCGCTTCCCCGGGGCTGTCGGTCAACAGGACGGTCGGCGTCAGGTAGCGCCCGAGCAACGCGTCCATCTTGGCGCCCCAGTACCCCTCGCCCACGGTCCAGGTGTCGCGGCGGCGCAGGCGCGAGAAGTCGTACTCGAGCTGGGCGCGTCCGAAGTGGCGGATCTTCAGGCCGGCCAGCACCGTCACCAGCGCGGCCGCCACCGCGAACGTCCGCGGGTGTCCGGTGACCAGGCGCGCCAGCACCACCATGGGGTGCCGGGAGCGGACCAGCGGCGGCAGCTCCTCGGGATGCAGCCTGCCCCCGTCGAGCCAGGCGATGAGGGACGGCGCCAGCACGAACGTCGCGCCCCAGGACAGCAGCATCCCCAGCCCGCCGATGACGCCGAACTGACGGAAGCCGCGGAACTGCATGGCGACCAGCGACGCGTAGGCGACCCCGGCCGCGACCGCCGCCGATAGCGTCCCCATGCGCGTGCCCCACAGGGTGATCGCCAGCGCGTCCTCGACGGTGTGGCCGCCGCGCCGCGCCTCGACGTAGCGGGCCAGCTGCACGATGCCGAAGTTGATCCCGTTGCCGATGATGATCGACCCCAGGAACGCGGTGTTCGAGTTGAGCTCAGTGATGCTGAAGGGCGGCAGGCTCGCCAGCGCGAACGCCAGCACCGCCGCGACCGACAGCGGCAAGAACAGCGCCGCGACGCTGCGCCGCCAGCGGTAGAAGATCATCAGCGCGATCACGACCACGATCACCACCAGCAGCGACGACACCGTCAGGTCCTGCAGCAGCGCCGACATCTCTTCCGACGAGATGGCGACGTCGCCGGTGAAGCCGAGTCGCAGCCCCGGCGCGTAGTGATCGAGCCCGCCCAGCGCGGCCAGATCGCGGCGCACGCGGCCCAGCAGGTCGTCGGCCTTGCGCGCGCTGGTCGAGAAGCCGCCCACCTCGACCAGCAGCAGCGTGACGCCGAGCTTGGCGCTCGAGAACCGGTTGCCGACCAGGTCGGGCCCCGCGACCCGCTGCTCGTACTTCTGCTCGATGTCGGTGAAGTCGAGCGGCGGTGGCGGTTCGCTCTCGTCGAGCAGCGTGCCGGTCTGGGTCGCGTACTCCCAGTGGATGCGGTCTTCGATGCGCGACCGAATCAGCTGCAGGTCGGCCAGATCCAGCAGCGCCGCCGCGTGGTCCTCGACGAACGCGCGCTCCACCTGCCAGCCGGTGCGCACCGCGCTCACCAGGTCGGGCGGATAAAGCCGGATGCGCGCCGCGAGGTCGTCGATCAGGCGCTCCGCCGCCGCGAGCTTCGCCGGCTGCCCGGGGCCGCCGACGTCGATCACGATGCCCAGGTGCTGCAGGCCGGCCATGCGCCGGCGCAGCTCGCCGATCGCGACCACGCTGGGGGCGTCGCGCGGCAGCAGCTCCTCGAGCTCGCTGCGCAGGTTGCGGTAGAGCTGGGCGGTGCGCCAGGCGGCCGGGATCGCCAGCAGCACCGCCACTAGCCACAGCGTCCGTCCGTGGCGGAGCGTCCACGCCACGAAGCGGTGGGTGGTCGGTCCGGGGCGGGGTTGGTCGTGCGGCACGAGGGGCGCTGACTATAGCCTGACGCCATCGCCCGTGAGGACTCTCGGCGACCGCCTAGGGAGGACTTTCGGCGATCCGTGAGGACTCTGCGGGCGGGGACAGGGCCATCGAAGGGGGTGGCTGTGGGGGCGGCGGAGCATGACGGTTGTCGTGTTAAGCTGGCCAGCTTCGATGCCGCGGTTCGTACCTGATCGTCCTGGATTCTTCGACCTGGCCCGCCGGGGCCGGCTTTGCTTCGTCTATCGCGAGGTGCTCGCCGATTCGGATACGCCGGTGTCGGCCTACGCCAAGCTCGGACGGGGACCCTACTCATTTCTCCTCGAGAGCGTCGTCGGCGGCGAGAAGTGGGCCGCCTACAGCTTCGTCGGGGTGAAGCCGCGCGCCGTGATCCGCGCCCGCGGTGAGCACGTCGAGGTGCTGCGTCCCGACGGCGCCGGTTTCCGAGTGGCCGAAGAGGTCCACACGGCGTCGCCGCTGGCCTTCGTCGACGACTTCCTGGCAGCGTTGGCGCCCGCGGTCCCGCCGGGGTTGCCGCGCTTCTTCGGCGGCGCGGTCGGCTGGCTTGGGTACGACATCGTACGCAGCTTCGAGAAGCTGCCGAACCTGCGTCCCGATGATCTGGCGCTGCCCGAGCTCTGTTTCGCGATCACCGACACGGTCGTGATCTTCGATAACCTGCGCGGGACGCTGAAGGTGGTCGCGGCGGTCGACGTCGGCGGCGCGGGCAGCGCCGGTCACGGAGCCGGGCCGCGCGCCCTGGACCAGCTTGGCACTGCCTACGACGACGCCTGCGCGCGCATCGACGCGGTGCTCGAACGGCTGGCGCGGCCGGCGCCCCCGCTGCGGCCGCTGGATCCGACGCCGCCTGCGTCGGTGCCGGCGCCCCGGGCGATGACGTCGCGCGAGCGCTATCAAGAAGGGGTGGCGCGCATTCAGGAGTACATCCGTGCGGGCGACGCCTTTCAGGTCGTCTACTCGCAGCGCTTCGAGCTGCCGCGCGGCGAGGTCGATCCCTTCGACGTCTACCGCGCGCTGCGGGTCACCAACCCGTCGCCTTACATGTTCCACCTCGAGTTCCCCGAGGCGGCGGTCACCGGCGCGTCCCCCGAGTGCCTGGTGCGCGCCGAGGCGGGGGAGGTCGAGGTCCGGCCGCTGGCCGGCACGCGCAAGCGCGGCGCGACGCCCGAAGAGGACCAGGCGCTGGCCATCGAGCTCGGCGCCGACCCGAAGGAGCGCGCCGAGCACGTCATGCTCATCGACCTCGGCCGCAACGACGTCGGGCGCGTCTCGGCGCCCGGCACGGTGCAGGTCGACGAGGTGATGAAGATCGAGCGCTACTCCCACGTCATGCACATCAGCTCGCACGTGCGCGGGCGGCTGCGGCCGGGCGTGCGCGCCAACGAGGTCATTCGCGCGGCGTTCCCCGCGGGGACGTTGAGCGGCGCGCCGAAGATCCGCGCCATGGAGATCATCGAGGAGCTCGAGCCGTCGCGGCGGGGGATCTACGGCGGCGCGGTCGGGTACATCTCGTACACCGGGAACGTCGACCTGGCGATCGCGATCCGCACGCTGGTGACCAAGAACGAGACGATCCACGTTCAGGCCGGCGCCGGGATCGTCGCCGACAGCCTGCCCGAGGCCGAGCACCAGGAGTGCGTCAACAAGGCGCGCGCCGTGCTGGCGGCGGTCGAGATCGCGGGGCGCGCAGGCGGGGCCGCAGGCGCAGGAAAGCTGGTGAGCTGAAGATGCTGCTCGTCATCGACAACTACGACTCGTTCACCTACAACCTGGTCCAGTACCTGGGCGAGCTGGGGCAAGAGATCCGGGTCGTGCGCAACGACGAGATCGGCGCGGCCGACATCGCCGGGATCGCGCCCAGCCACATCGTGATCTCGCCCGGCCCGTGCACGCCCAACGAGGCCGGCATCAGCCTCGACACGATTCGCCAGTACGCCGGCAAGATCCCGATCCTGGGCGTTTGCCTCGGGCATCAATCGATCGGCCAGGCGTTCGGCGGCAGGGTGGTGCGTGCGGCCAAGGTCATGCACGGCAAGACCTCCGAGATCTTCCATGAGGGGCGCGGTGTCTTCGCCGGGCTGCCAAGCCCGTTCGAAGCGACCCGCTATCACTCGCTGCTGGTCGAGCGGGCGAGCCTGCCCGACTGCCTCGAGGTGACGGCGCAGACCGCCGAAGGGGAGATCATGGGTCTGCGGCACAAGACCCTGCCGGTCGAGGGGGTTCAATTTCACCCCGAGTCGTTCCTGACCACGGTCGGGAAAGATCTGTTGAAGACCTTCCTGAAGCTGAGGAGGAGCCCATGACCACGGTCGCGCCCGCCACCCCGAATCCGTCCTTCGGCATGAAGGACGCGCTCAGCAAGGCGTCCGAAGGACAGGACCTGACCGCCGACGAGATGACCGACGTTGTCGGCCTGATCATGGACGGCGTGGCCACGCCGGCGCAGGTGGGCGGGCTGCTGGTCGCGCTGCGCATGAAGGGGGAGACCGTCGACGAGATGGTCGGCGCCGCGCGCGCGATGCGCGCCCGCATGGTGCGCGTCCCGTTCGATGGCGGCGACGTGCTCGACACCTGTGGCACGGGCGGCGACGGCTCGCGGTCGGTCAACATCTCGACGCTGGCGTCGTTCATCGTCGCCGGCACCGGCGTCGTCGTCGCCAAGCACGGCAACCGCGCGCAGTCGTCGCGGGCGGGCTCGCACGACGTCATCGAATCGCTGGGGCTCGATCCCGCGCCCGCGCCCGAGCTGGCGGCGCGCTGCCTGCGCGAGGCGAAGCTGGCCTTCTTGTTCGCGCAGGCGCACCACCCGGCGACCCGGCACGCGGCCGTCCCGCGCCGCGAGCTGGGGCTGCGCACGCTGTTCAACATGCTGGGGCCGCTGACCAACCCGTGCGGCGCGCGCTTTCACATGAACGGGATCTTCAGCGCCGAGCGCTGCGAGCCGCTGGCGCGCGCCCACGCCCAGCTCGGCTCCGAGCGCGCCTTCATCGTGCACGGCGCCGGCGGCCTCGACGAGATCGCGCCGGCGGGCAAGACCCACGTCGCCGAGCTGCGGGACGGCGCGGTGCGCGTCTACGAGGTCACGCCGTCCGACTTCGGCCTGGCCGAGGCCGACCCCGCCGGGCTGCTGGGCGGCGAGCCCGACTTCAACGCGCGCATCTTGCTGGAGACGCTGGGCGGCGCGCCGCACGTCGCGGTCCGCAACGCCGCGCTCATGGCCGCGGGCGCGGCGCTCTACGTCTCGGGCAATGCCCCCGACGTGCGCGCCGGCACGGAGCGGGCCGCCGCCGCCCTCGACAGTGGCGCGGCGCGCGACGTGCTCGAGCGCCTGCGCGCCATCGCGCCTCTGCCACAGAAGAAGACGCCCGCCTAGCCAGCAGGCGCGCGAGCAAGCCGCCGCGCACGCGATCGGGTATTCTCGACGCCGTGATTCTCGACGACATTCTGGTGCGGACGCGGGCCGAGCTCGCGCTGCGGCGCGAACGGGTCCCGCTGGCGACCCTGGAGGCGGCGTGCGCCGGGCTGCCGCCGGCGCGCGGGCTGGCGTCGGCCCTGCGGCGCGCCGGCGCCGTCACCTGCATCGCCGAGCACAAGCGCCGCTCGCCCTCGGCCGGATGGATCCGCGAGGGCAGCGACGTCGCCGCCGTCGCGCGCAGCTACGCCGCCGCCGGCGCCGCCGCGCTCTCGATCTTGACCGACGAGCCGTTCTTCGGGGGCAGCCTCGACGACCTGCGCCGCGCGCGCGTGGCGGCGGCGGTTCCGATCCTGCGCAAGGACTTCGTCGTCGATCGCTATCAGGTGGTCGAGGCGCGCGCCGCGGGCGCCGACGCGATCCTGATCATCGTTGCCGCCTTCTCGGCCGCTTTCTCGGCCGCCTCCGAGGGCGCAGAGGGCGCCAGGGGCGATCACCAGATCGCGGCGCTGCTGGCCGCCGCCCACGACGCCGGCCTCGATGCCCTGGTCGAGGTCCACGACCGCGCCGAGCTCGAGCGCGCGCTGGCGCTGGGCGCCGCGATCGTCGGCATCAACAACCGCGATCTGCGCACGTTCACCATCGACCGCGAGCTGGCGATCCGCCTGCGGGGACTGGTGCCGCCGGATCGGGTCGTGGTGGCCGAGTCGGGGATCCGCGACGGCGCCGACGTCGAGCGGCTGCGCGCCGCCGGCGTCGACGCCATGCTGGTCGGCGAGACGCTGATGCGCGCGCCCGATCCCGGGGCGGCGCTGGCGGCGCTGCTGGGTGCTGCGCATGGCTGACCGGGCGCCGTTCCTGATCAAGATCTGCGGCGTCACCACGCCCGACGACGTCCAGATGGTCGCCGAGGCCGGCGCTGACGCGATCGGCGTCAACTTCTGGCCCGGCTCGAAGCGCTTCGTCGGCGGCCCATACGCGGTGCGGCGCGTGCTGTCCGCGATCCCGAGCGGCATTCTGCGCGTCGGGGTCTTCGTCAACGCCGACGCCGCGGCGATCGAACGGGCGCGGCTCGGGCTTGGCCCCGGCGGCCTTGATCCCGGCGGCTCGGGCCCCGGTCTTGGCCCCGATCTTCGCCTCGATCGCGTGCAGCTCCATGGCACCGAGAGCCCCGCGGCGTTCGCCGCGCTGCCGCGCGAGGCGCTGATCCGGGCCGTGCGCGTGCGCGACCAGGCGTCATTCGCCGAGGACGCCGGGTGGCGCGCCGGGCTGTTCCTCTACGACGCCTTCGTCGACGGCTTCGGCGGCGGCGGCGTGACTGCGCCATGGCCGCTCATCGCACGCCACGCGACGAGGCCGTTCCTGCTGGCGGGCGGCCTGACCCCCGACAACGTCGCCGAGGCGATCGCGACCGCGCGCCCCGACGGCGTCGACGTCGCCAGCGGCGTCGAGCGCGCGCCCGGCGTCAAGGATCGGGCGCGGGTCGTCGCGTTCATCGCCGCCGCGCGCGCCGCCGCCGCGCGTCTCTAGCAGGCTGCTGAAAAAGTCTCCCGTCGCCGTTGCAGCCGGCGCGGGCCCATCCGCTGCGTTGCTCGTCGGTTAAATATCACGGGATATTCGCCCTCCTCGCGCCTTGCGGCTGGACCCGCGGCGGCCGCAACGGCTCGGTCCGACCTTTTTCAGCAGCCTGCTAGTGTCCTAGACGGCGAAAGTTCGGCGGCCCGAGAGGCGCTCGGATATATTTCCGCGGCCATGTCCCCGCCGAGGCCGCTCTCTACAGAATCACGCCCGGGCCGTTTCGGCATCTTCGGTGGCCGTTACGTCTCCGAGACTTTGCTGCCGTCGCTCGACCAGCTCACGGAGGCCTGGGCGGCGGCGCAGGCCGATCCGCTCTTCGGCGAGGAGCTGGACCGCCTGCTGCGCGACTATGTCGGGCGGCCGACGTCGCTCGGCCTGGCCGAGCGCCTGTCGGCGGAGGTCGGCCGCAAGCTGCGCATCTATCTGAAACGCGAGGACCTCTGCCACACCGGCGCGCACAAGATCAACAACTGCGTCGGGCAGCTGCTGCTGGCGCGGCGCATGGGCAAGACCCGCATCATCGCCGAGACCGGCGCCGGCCAGCACGGCGTCGCGACCGCGACTGTGTGCGCGCTGTTCGGCCTGCCGTGCGAGATTTACATGGGCGCGGTCGACGTCGAGCGCCAGTCGCTGAACGTTTTCCGCATGCGCCTGCTGGGGGCGGTGGTCCACCCGGTCACGACCGGCACCGCGACGCTGAAGGACGCGATGAACGAGGCGTTGCGCGATTGGGTCACCAACGTGCGCACCACCCACTACGTGATCGGCTCTGTCGCCGGCCCGCACCCTTATCCGACGCTGGTGCGCGAGCTGCAGGCGGTGATCGGGCGCGAGGCGCGCGAGCAGATCCAGAAGGCCGAAGGGCGGCTGCCCGACGCCTGCGTCGCCTGCGTCGGCGGCGGATCGAACGCGATAGGGCTCTTCAGCGCCTTCGTCTCCGACCCCGCCGTCGAGCTGTACGGCGTCGAGGCGGCCGGCGACGGGCTCGACACCGGGCGCCACGCCGCGACGCTGACGCTGGGCCGGGTCGGCGTGCTGCACGGCGCGCGCTCCTACGTGCTGTGCGACGACGAGGGACAGATCGCCGAGGCGCATTCGATCTCGGCCGGGCTCGACTACCCGGGCGTCGGCCCCGAGCACTCCTTCATGAAGGAGACCGGCCGGGCGCGCTACCTGTCGGTCACCGACGAGGAGGCGCTCGACGGCTTCAAGCTGCTGGCGCGCACCGAGGGGATCCTGGCGGCGCTCGAGAGCTCGCACGCGATCGCGGCGCTGTCGAAGATCGCGCCCCGCCTACCCGAAGGCGCGGTGGTGGTCGTCAACCTGTCGGGCCGCGGAGACAAGGACATGGGGACGATCGCCAAGCGCCTCGGGGTGTCGCTGTGACCCGCATCGCCGACTGCTTCGCGCGCACACGCGCCGAGCGGCGCAAGGCGCTGGTGGTCTACCTGACGGCGTCGGATCCCGACCTCGAGACCAGCCGGCGCGCGATCCAGGCGGCGATCGACGCCGGCGCCGACATCATCGAGCTCGGCGTTCCCTGGAGCGATCCCTCGGCCGACGGGCCGGTGATCCAGGCGGCGATGCTGCGCGCGCTGCGCGCCGGCGGCGGGATGCGCCGCGCGCTCGAGCTCTGCCGTTCGCTGCGCACGGCCAACCCCGACGTGCCGCTGATCCTGTTCGGGTACGCGAACCCGATCGTCGTGCTCGGCCCCGAGCCGTTCGCACGCCAGGCGCGCGACGCCGGCGCCGACGGCGTTCTGTGCGTCGACTATCCGCCCGACGAGGACGACGAGCTGACCGCGGCGCTGGCCCGGCAGCGGCTCGACTTCATCCCGCTGCTGGCGCCGACGTCGACGCCGGGGCGCATCGCCGCCGCGGCGGCCGTCGCCAGCGGATTCATTTATTACGTCTCGCTGACCGGCATCACCGGCGTCAAGCTGGCCGACCTCGCCGATCCCCAGCGGCGCGTCGAGGAGATCCGCGCCGCCACCGGCGGCAAGGTCCCGGTGGTCATCGGCTTCGGCATCAAGACGCCGGCCGACGCGCGCGCGGTCGCCGCCTTCGCCGACGGCGTCGTCGTCGGCAGCGCGGCGGTCGGGATCGTCGAGCGGGCCGCCGCCGCCGGCAAGGATCCGAGCCCCGAGCTTGGCGCTTACGTGCGCTCGCTGCGCGACGCGATCGGCGGCTGACGGGGCGGGCGCCGCCGCGCCGTTTTTCGCGGCCCGCGGTCGATTCGAGTATCGTGCGCGCACCCAAGGAGGACGCGCATGAAGACGACTCGCAAGACGACTCGCAAGACCACTCGCAAGACCACTCGATTGACGGGACTGTTCACGATAGTAGCCCTGACCTCGCTTGCGGGCGCGTCGCGCGCGCAAGCTCCCAAGCCGGCCGCGGCCCCCGCCGCGACCCCGCCGCCTGCGGGCCCGCCCGGCCCGCCCAAGCCGCCCGCGGAGCTCGACGGCATCAAGTGGCTCGAGGGGAACTGGCGCTGCGAAGGCAAGGCGCCCGCCGGCTCGATGGGCCCCGAGCACAGCTACAAGTCGACCATGAAGATCAAGCGCGACCTCGACGGCTTCTGGTACGCCGCCGAGTACGAGCAGAAGAAGTCGAAGGAGAACCCCGTGGCCATCAAGGCGCGCAACTTCCTCGGCTACGATCCGATCGCGAAGAAGGTCGTCTCGCTCGGCGTCGACAACATCGGTGGCGCCCTTCAGCTGTCGGGAACGATCGCGGGCGACAAGATCGCCTCCGAAGGGGAGGGGAACATGGGCGGACAAAAGATCGGCTTCAAGGAGACCTTCACCAAGACCGGCGACCGCGCGCTCACCTGGCACGGCGAGGTGCGCGTCGGCAAGGACTGGGTCGTGGTCGGCGACGACACCTGCAAGCGCTAGCGCCGGCAGGGACCGCACCGGGCGGGTGGTTTGAAACGGCGGGGCTGCGGGATGTGAGGACGGCTTCCCTCTCTCCGTTGTGGGGGCCGAAGGAGTGGGGATGGGGTCCGTGCTCAAACATCCTTTGGCGCGAGGAGTGCTGTCCGGTGAGGGCGGTGGCCCAGCGCTCGGCGTGAGGTGGGTTTCCGATGCGCAACTCGTCTTTTCCTACTGCGAAGGCGCGCGCGTCTTTCGAGCTGAACTCAAGCACGAGAGCATCAATATCGCATACGAACGCTCCTGCCCGAGTCCGGACAGATGACGCCTTCCGGCGTCGAAGCTGCGTGCCGTTTGCCGGGGGTGCCTCGCATCGCCCACCCGAACTACCCCGCCACGCGGCGACTGCCTGCGACGGGTGAAACCGAACGGAGGCATATTTCCAGCCTCGCTTCCTGAGGCGACGAAGGGTGATTCCAACTGCCGGCGAGGCGACGTCCGATAGATCTATATTTTTGTTGGGCCCTCCCCTTCCGGATCGGAACCGCAGGCGCATCGAACGTAGATTGTCACGGCGGCCTGAGGAGGGGGGATAGGTCCCGCGCGCAGTTCCTGAGGCGCGGGTTACCGTAGGCCAAGCACAGTTCAGCACCCCTCGCGCCAAAGGCTGTTTGAGCACGGGACCTATCCCCCCTCCTCAGGCCCCCACAACGGAGAGAGGGAAGCCGTCCTCACACCCCGCAGCCCCGCCGTTTCACATCACCCGCCCGGTGCGGGCCGCCGTTACCCGCCGACGCGGGTGCGTAGGTCGGTGACGATGTCCTGGCCGATGGTGAGGGCCATGCGGCCGAGGACCTCGCGCTTGAGCATGGTCAGCTCGTGCGCGATCGCCGAGCTGGTGACCTTGACCTGCAGGGTGTTGCCGTTGAGGCGCTCCGGTTCGGTGCGCAGGCGCATCATCTCACCCACCGCGTCGTTGTAGGCCTCGAAGACCCGAAACTCCAGCGCGCGGCCGCTGCCGCCGATGCGCGCCAGCACCTGATCCATGAGGGAAGCGCTGGTCTCGGGGATGTCCATCTCGCGCCGCTTGCGCCGGATGATCCGCGACCTTAACGCCTCCTCGATCCGTGTCGAATGAGCTGCAGGCGGAAAGGTCGGGGAGGGGCGCTTCGGAGGGCGCGCAGCTTTGCTCACGCGCATAACTTTAGTCGTCTATGACCCTCGGCCGCAACCGTGCGGGTGACACAGGGCCGGAATCGTTCCCGCGTTCCGGAGCTCTCGCGGCATGCATGGAGTATTCTTCGTCCATGCCGCGAGAGACGATCTCATCGAATCAAGCGCCGAAGGCGATCGGTCCCTATTCTCAGGCAATCGCCGTCGATCTGGCGCCGTCGGCGCGGGGACGGATGCTCTTTTGTTCCGGGCAGATCCCGCTGGATCCGTCGTCGGGTGAGATGGTCGGCGCCGGCGATGTCCGTGTGCAAGCCGACCGGGTGCTGCAGAACCTGCGCGCGGTGCTGGAGGCAGCGGGGGCGGCGATGACGGCGGTCGTGAAGACGACGATCTATCTCGTCGACTTACAGGACTTCGGCGCGGTCAACGAGGTCTACGGGCGGTACTTCCCGGCAAACCCGCCCGCGCGCGTGACCATTCAGGCGGCTGGTTTGCCGCGTGGAGCGATGGTCGAGATCGACGCCATCGCGGTCGTCACCGAGGAGTGATGGTGAGGGCGATGGCGATGGCCGGCGTCAACCAGCCTTGGTGACGAGACCCGAGCGAAGGCAACGCGTGCAGACCCGGATGTGCGTCGTGGTTCCGCCGATCTTGGCGTGAACGCGGCGCAGATTCGCGCGCTGGGTGCTTCGGGTCTTGATGTTCGAATGGCTGACGTTGTTCGCGCTCCGCCGCTGCTTGGCGCAAATGGCACACTGGGCTGGCATAAATTTCCTCCGAAAGGCGGGTACCTTTAGCATCCAGTGATGGATTTCGCAAGCCGGCGGAACCGGTTCGTTGTCTTGGCCATCGTCTTGCCGGTCGTCTTGCCGGTCTTGCTCGCCGGCGTGTCAGGAGGCGCGGGCTGCAAAAAGGGGCCTTCGGGGCCGGCTGAGCGGGTGCCTGCAGGCGGGACGCTGGCCGTCATCGAGGGTCGGGTGCTGACGGTCGAGGGACTACCGCTGGGCGACGCCACCGTGCGCGTCGACTGGGACGGCGAGGTGGCCCAGCGCGACCAGCGGGTGCCGCTGGCGACCGTGCGCGCCTCCGCCGACGGACGGTTCCACATCGCGAACGTTCCGGCCGGGCGCTATCGCCTGCGGGGGCACGCGCCGGAGCACGCCGACGGCCGCGTGCGCATCGAGGTCCACCCGGGCGAGACCCTGACCACCTCGGTGCGGCTCGCGCAGGCGGAGACGCTCAAGGGGCAGGTCGTCGATCGCAGCAGCCAGCCGATCCCGGGCGCCCGCGTGCTGGCCTGGTCGCTCGCCGATCCGGCCGAACGGCCACGCGAGACCACGAGCGACGAGGCGGGCCGGTTCATGCTCGGCGGGCTGACGCGCGGTCTGCATCGCGTGATCGCCGAGGCGCCGGGGTTCGGGTCGGTCGAGCAGGGGCCGATCGAGGTCCCAGCCGCGGCGCCGGTGCTGCGCATGGAGACCGACGGCCACGTCATCACCGGCGTCGTGACCGTCGCAGGCCAGCCGGCGGCTGGCGCGCGCGTGGTGATCGGCGGCGAGAACCTGACGCCCAGTCGCGAGACGACCAGCGGGCCCAGCGGCAAGTTCATGATCAGCGGCCTCGGCGCCGGCGCGTATGTCCTGCGCGCCACGCGCGGGCCCGAGGTGTCCCGGCTCAGCGCCGAGGTCGTGCTCGATCGCTCCGGCGATCGGCCGCCCGTGGTCAAGCTGGAGCTGGGCCCCGGCTGGACCATCGGCGGGCGGGTGGTCGATGATTCGGGGCGACCGCTGTCGGGTGCGGAGATCCGCGTCGATGCGTTGCCAGGGGAGGATCCCTTGCCGGAGGTTGTTCGCCCCGACGCCAGCGGGAACTGGCGCGCCGGTCCGCTCGCGGCGGGTGAATACCGCCTGACGCCGCGACAGCCCGGCTTTGTGGCGCGCCGACCGGTGCAGCTGATGCTTGGCTCCAGCACCGTCGGCGGCGATCGCCCGCAGGTCCTCGAGCTGGTCCGCGGCGCCGAGATCGCGGGCCGGGTCGTCGACCAGAAGGGGAGGCCGATCGCCGGCGCGATCGTTCGCTGTCTGGTGCCGGGGCGCGAGGACCTGGCGGTCATCGTCGACCCGCTGCCGCTGGCCGCCGAGGCGGCGGGGCTGCCGTCAGGCTCGGGGCACGCGCTGGGACGAACGCGCACCGTCGGCACCGATTCGGGGGGACGGTTCGAGCTGGCCGACATGCTGCCGGGACGGGTCTTCGTCGAGGTCAGCCGTGAGGGGAGCGTCCCGCACCGTTCGGGCCAGCTCGGGCTGCTGCCGGGTCAGCGGCTCGACGTCGCCGCCATCACCCTGCGTGCCGGCGTGCCGATCAACGGCCGGGTCGTCGACGATGCCGGGACGCCGGTCGACGGCGCGCGCGTGTCCATCGGCGGCTCGACCCAGGCGGCGGCGCCCGCCAGCGGCAAGTCGAGCGCCGCCGAACCCGAGATCGTGCTGGTCACCGATCGGGGTGGACAGTTCGCCACCTCGGTGCCGGAGGGGGAGCGGCAGCTCCGGGTCTCCGCGAGTGGCATGCAGGATCAGCGACTCACCGTCCAGGTGTCGGCGCTGGCGCCACCCAGCGTGGAGGTTCGTCTCGGCCGCGCCGACGCCGCGCTCGAGGGGGGCGTTCACGACGATCTGGGCCGCCCCTTGGCGCGCGCGCGCATCGTCGCCTGGCCGGTGGCCGCCGGCGGCGTCGTTGACCTGCCAGAGGCCGGTGACGGCAGCGGCATGATGCCGCTGGGGAGCACCACGACCGACGCCGGGGGGCACTTTCAGCTCGCGCGTCTTCCGCGCGGTCCGGTCGCGATCGAGGTCAAGCACGCCGACTATCCGCGCACCCTGGCGACGGGCGAGGCGGTGCTGGGGCCGCGCACGCCGCTGGCGATCAAGGTGCCGATGCCGGGGCGGATCGAGGGCGAGGTGCGCGAGACGGTGACCGGCGCGGTGGTGTCGACCTACCGGATCGAGGCGCGCGGGCCGGACGGGCGGGTCGCGGCGGCCACGCGCAAGAACGGCTCGGGCTTCGTGCTGTCGCGGCTGGTGCCAGGGCCCTGGACCCTCGACGTCCGCGCGCCCGGCTACACCGCCGTGCAGCGGGTGGTCGACGTCCCCAGCGCGAGCGGGCTGGGCGAGACCTCGGTGCGCGACCTGCGCGTCGAGCTGCACGCGGGCGGCTCGTGAGACAGAGGCGCGCGGGGCGGCGATGCCGTTCAGCTAAGAGGCCTCGGGCCTCGGGCCTCGGACGTCCCGAAGTCTGAAGTCTGAGGCCCGAAGTCCGAGGCCCTTATCTTAGCGGCGCCGGCGGCGCGTGGCGATGGAGAGGAGAAGCGCGAGCGCGGGCAACCAGGTGGGCGCGCTGAGCGACGGATCGACCATGCAGCTGCAGCCGCCGCCTCCGCCGGAGGTGGGGACCACCTCGCCGACGGCGGGGCAGATGTGGGGGTCCTGCGCCGCGGGGTAAATGTCGCAGACCGCCTGGATGTCGTCGGGAGCGAGGGTGCGCTTCGACAGGTCGCCCGAATCGGCCTTGGTGTACATCGTGTCGGCTTGGACGTCGGCGGGAGCGGTCGCGCACAGAGGGACGAGCACGCCCGCGTTGTCGGTCATGTGAATCGGGTCCGAGGTCGGCGTGTAGCAGTTGTGGTCGAGGCCGATGAGGTGCCCCATCTCGTGCGTGAGCGCGTTTTGCAGGTCCTGCTTCCCTTGCCCCGGGTGGGTGTCGAAGTCGGCCCAGACGACGTTCTCGGCGTTTACCTCGATGTCGGCGCCCTGGATCGTTCCGGTCGAGGTCCCCGCCCAGACCGAGGTGACGGCCAGCGCGTCGGGCTGACAGGGGGTGTCCTGGCCCGATTCGCACCAGGGGTTCTTGAAAACGACGACGTTGTAGTTGTCTTTCCCGGCGGCGCGCGTGGCGTCGAACGATGCCGTCACCTTGATGTCGAGGAACGTGCAGGAGAGCTGCCCGCTGCTCCAGGCGGCGGCGCCTGCGCTTGCCGCCCCCTCGACTTCATCGGCCGTCATCTCGTTGCTGAGGTCGTTCGGATAGACGACCACCGGGATGCAGGTCTGCTTCCAGTGGAAGAAGACGCCGGTTGCGGCCCCGTTCTTCACGACCTGGTATTGCACGTAGGCGCGGGCCGGCGCCGCGACCATTGAGCTCGCCAGCGCGAATAGCGCCGCGGCGATCAGCGGGGTGAGCCCCGGCGGACGGCGCCGGCGTGGGCGGCCAGCGAGCGCACCCGCGGTCGGCTGCGCGCTCACTGCTGGGCCTTGAGGATCTGCTGCACCCGGCCGCGCATATCATCGAGCGGACGGGGCACGTCGATCTCGGCGGGGGCGCTGGAGGCGGCCCGGTTGGCCGGCACTCGTTCGAGCCCCGCGTGATCGGCAACGCCCACCATCCATCGGCCGGTGGCCGCGTCGCGACGCATCGGCCGCTTTCCTTGCGACATGCCGACGACGCCGGCGAAGCTGGCCTTGCCGCGCAGGAACACCAGCGTGCGCTCTCCGGGCGTGAACTGCGACAGGCCAAACACGACCATCGCGACGTCGCCCACGGTGCCACCCTGTTGCACCACCGTGATGTGGGACGCCGGCTGCGCGTCGCCCTTCCAGCTCTCCACGACCGACAGCTCGATGGTGGTCAAGATCTTGACGTGCCGCTGGTCCCAGGCCGACTGGACGCTGAGGACGTCCGCGACCGCGATCAGATCGGCGCGCTTTGCCAACTCGTTGGTGTCGAGCGCGATGACCAGCGAAGCGTCAGCCGTGCGCCCGATCAGCGCGGCGAAGACCGAGACGACGGCGAAGACCGGGAAAACGACGGAGACGATCAGGGTGGAGGCGAGGCGCGTTTTCGTCATGAGCAAAACCCCTCGCTTCAATATAGCCGAATTCGCTCAGTGGGCCTCCGACATGAACCCCGCGCGGCGCTCCGGTCCGCTGAAGTCGACCTGGACGGCTCGGCGATCCCGCCGGTGACCGTGGGCACGCAGGCGCGCGCCTTTGAGGATCTCCTCGACCAGGTCGTCGTACGACATGCCGGCTCCGTGCGCGATCTTGGGCAACAGGCTGGTCGGGGTCAGGCCCGGTAGGGTATTGACCTCCAGGAGCACCTCGTTGCCGCGCTCGCTCGCGATCAGATCGACGCGCGTGGCGCCGTCGCAGCCAAGGGCGTCGTGGGCCAGCGCGGCGAGCCGCAGCACCGAACGGTAGCGCTCGGGGCTGATGCGGGGCGGGAAGTGGTAGTCGCTGCGCCCCGATGTGTACTTGTTGTGGAAGTCGTAAAACCCGCGTCGCGGGGCGATCTCGATCGCCCCCACCGGTTTACCATCGAGCACCGCGACCGAGATCTCCTTACCCTCGATGAACCGCTCTACCAGCACGTCGTCGTCGAAGCGCAGCGCCTCTTCGATCGCCGCTTCCAGCTCCAGCTCGTCGCGCGCGATGCGCACGCCCAGCGACGAGCCTTCGCCGACCGGTTTGACGACGACCGGAAATCCGAACGAGCCGTGGTTGTCGATGATGTCCTCACCCGAATCGGCCTCGGACAGGTAGCTCGGCGCGGTCGGCAGGTTGTGCAGCCGGAAGATCTCCTTGGCCTTGGCCTTGTTCATCGCCAGCGCCGACGCGAGGACGCTCGACCCGGTGTACGGGATCCCCAGCACCTCCAGCAGACCCTGCACGCAGCCGTCCTCACCGTAGCGTCCGTGCAGCGCCAGGAACGCGACGTCGATGTGGGTTTGGCGCAACACCAGGTCGATGTCGCGATCGACGAAGATGCTGGTGGCGTCGTACCCCTTGCCTTGAAGCGCGCTGAGAATCGCCTCGCCGGTGCGCAGCGAGATATCCCGCTCGCCCGACAATCCACCCAGGAGGACTCCAATCTTTCGGTTGCCGATCATCCTTCACGGGTAACCTCGCCTCGACGACTCGTCAAAAAAACGAGAACCGGCCATTCCGACACGCGATCCGGATTTTGTGGTAAAGACGGGCGCCATGACGTTTCTTGAGGCCGCTCTCGAGGTCCTTCGACGTGAGGGAAAGCCCCTGCACTACAAGGAGCTTGCCGAGCGTGCGATGGGGAAGAAGCTGCTCACCTTCGTGGGGCGCACCCCCGAGGTCACCATGCAGACGCAGCTGACGGCGGCGGTGAAGAAGGCGCCCGGCAATCCCTTTGTCAGGGTCAAGCCGGGGATCTTCGGTCTGCTGCGCTATCCCGAGCTGCCGCCCGAGGTCGAGGCCGAGCCAAAATCGCGCGCCGCCGAGCCGAAGGCGCGCGCGGGACAGGCCGAAGGCGATGCGGCGGCGGCTGAGGGTGAAGCCGGTCGCGCGCGCCGGCGTCGGCGCCGCGGCGGACGCGGCCGGACGCGCAGCGAGGGGGCGGCGGCATTTTCTCCCAACGGTCACAAACCTGACGAGGCCGACGTCGAGGCGTCGGGCGACGAGGCGGGCGCGGATTCGGGTGGCGCAGACACCGAGGGGGGAGACGAGCACGAGCCCCGCCACGGCAATCTGTCGGCGGAGGCGCGCGCCGCCGCGCTCGCCGAGACCGGCGTCCTCGAAGGTGACGACTCCGGTGACGACGACGCCGGCGATCTCGACGAGCCCGGCGCGGGAACCGCGGCGCGTTCGCGCGCTGCCGGCGACGATGATCTCGGCGACGACGAAGAAGAGGGTCCGGGCGCGAGCGCCCGGGGCGGCTCTCAAGGAGGCGCCGAAGAGGGCTCTGACGAGGGCGCCGAAGAGGGCTCTGAAGAAGGCGCCGAAGAGGGCGCCGAAGGTGGGGTCGAGGCCGGAGCCGCCGGCTCCGCCGCCGACCGTCCAGGCGAGGCCGGAGACGACGCGCAGACCGGCCGGCGTCGGCGCCGACGCCGGCGTCGGCGTCATGGCGAAGAGCGTGTCGGCGGCGCCGCTCCCGGCGGGGTTCAGTTCGGTGCGCCGGCCGGCGCCGGCGCGGCAAGCGGCGCGCTCGACAGCGGCGGCGAGTCGGGCGGCCCCAGCGAGGATGACGACGATGAGTCGCTTGCCGGCTCGGCGTCGTCCGACAATCGGGGCGCGGCCTCCGCGGCGAGCGACGAGGGGCGCGAGCGTCCGACCGGTGAGGCCGGCGGCGAGGCCGCGGACGCGGGGCCGGGCAGCCGGCGCATCATGACGCCGGTCGATGCCGCCATCGAGATTCTGCGCGGTCAGGCGCCGGGGCGCGGCGTTCACGTGCGCCAGATCGCCGACGCCGCCGCCCGCCGACGGCTGGTCCACGGCGAGCCCAACGAAGCCTGGCGCGTCATGCGCACGGCGCTGGCCGCGGAGCCGCGCGAGCGGTTGCGCGCCGGACAACGCCCCCGGGTTCGGGCGGCGGGCAGCGGCCTGTTCGCGCTGGCGCGGCGTCCACCTGACAGCGAGCTCGAACGGGCCGAGCAGGTCTTCGGCGAGGCGCGCCGCGCTCTGCGCGAGCGCACCGTCGCGGCGCTCGAGCGCCGCATCGCCGAGCTGCCGGCGCCCGCGTTCGAGGCCTTGGCGCGCGTGCTGTTGCAACGCGAGGGGTTTGGACCGGCGACCTTCGTCAAGCGGGTCGAGGGGACGATCTACGTCGAGGCGCTGCGGGGGCGGGGCTCTCGCCCGTCGCGTTCGCTGGTCGGGCTGCGTCCCGGTGCCAGCTCGGCGGGGCGGCGCGCGATCGGCGAGCTGCGCGCCGGCATCCGGGCGCGCACCCAGGACGAAGGCGTGTTGCTGATGGCGGGCCGGCTGGCCGAAGACGCCATCGCCGAGTGGAAGCAGGCCGGGCCGCCGGTCGAGATCGCCGACGGTCAGGCGATGGCCGAGACCTGTATCCGTCACGGCGTCGGCGTGATCAACACGATGGTCAGCGTCGATTTCGTCGACGCTGACTTCTTCGCCGAGCTGTCCGAGGGGTAGCTCTGCGGGAGCCGGTTGCGGGGTCGGCCGTCGCAACCGGCGCGCACGCGCGCTGGGCCTGGCTCGGGCGCGTTCCGTTCGGTCCGGTCGCCGCGCTGCAAGAGGATCTCCGGCGGCAGATCCTCGCCGGGACCGGCGCCGAGACGCTGTTGCTTCTCGAGCATCATCCGGTGATCACCCTTGGGCGATCGGCGACGGACGAGCACGTTCTGGTGGCGGCGGCCGAGCTCGAGCGCCGGGGCGTCGCGCTTCACCGCGCGTCACGCGGCGGTGATGTCACCTATCACGGTCCAGGACAGCTGGTCGGATATCCGGTGGTCCGCCTCGACCGCGGGGTGGTCGGCCACGTGCGCGCGATGGCCGACGGCTTGATCGAGGTCCTGGCCGGGCTGGGGATAACCGCGGTCTGGCGGCGGGAGGCGCCTGGGCTGTGGGTCGAGAGCGAACGTGGCGCGACGAAGATCTGCTCGTTCGGCGTCAACGTTCACCGACGCGTCGCGATCCACGGCTTCGCGCTCAACGTCACCGTCGATCTCGACGCCTTTCGCCTCATCGTTCCGTGCGGTCTCGCCGAGGTGCAGATGACGTCGATCGCGCGAGAGCTGGACGCGCGCGAGCTGGGGAATCGATCGGTGGGTGCGGCGCCGCGTCTCGATGCGCTCGCGAGCGACGTCGCTTCGTCGTTCGGTCGTTCGTTCGGTCGCGTGTTCGCGCGCGAGGAATCCGTTGAGGTGATCCACGACGCAAACGCCGATCGAATTTAACTTTCGTTTGATTCGATCCGATTGCATTGTTGAGTGGGACCATTAGAATGAATTTCAAGTGATGCTCGACACCAAGCCTCGCGTGGTCGTCATCTACAACCGGGATTTCGAGGGAGCGGACGCGGATCCCGAGAATAAGGCGCGCGAAGACATCAAGGACATCGCCGAGCACGTCGTCGGGATCCTCGAGAGTCGCGGATGCGCTGCGGTCGGGCTCGGCATCACCGACGATGTCCTCGCGGCGGTGTCGGAGCTGCGCGAGATGCGCCCCGACGTGGTGTTCAACCTCTGCGAGTCGATCGGCGGCGACAACCGGTTCGAGCCGCTGCTGCCGATGCTGATGGACCGCGAAGGGTTCGCCTACACCGGCTCCGGTCCGCTCTCGCTGGCGCTGGCGCTGCACAAGCACAAGGCGAAAGAGGTCTTGCGTGCCCGCGGGGTGTCGACGCCTGAGGCGGTCTTCCTCACGACGCCCGACGTGTCGGCCATCGCAGCGGCCTGCGCGCTCGGCTTCCCGCTGATCGTGAAGCCGGCCCGCGAGGACGCCTCGGTCGGCATCAGCCGCGAGTCGGTGGTCTGGTCGCGCGAGACGCTCGAGCAGCGCGTGGCGCACGTCATCGGCCACTATCACCAGCCGGCGCTGGTCGAGCGCTACATCGACGGCCGCGAGATCTACGTGTCGATGCTCGGCCGGGCCGATGGCGCGCCTCAGGTGTTCCCATTCTACGAGATCGATTTCTCCGACATGCCGTCCGACCGCCCCCGTATCGTCTCCTTCGAGGGCAAGTGGGTCGAGACCTCGGTGGAGTACCACGGCACGAAGCCGGTGCGCTGCGTGGGTCTTTCGCCCGAGCTGTCGGAGCGGATCGCGGCGACGGCGCTGACGGCGTTCGAGACGCTGGAGCTCCGGGATTACGCGCGCGTCGACATCCGGCTTGCCGCCGACGGCATCCCGTACGTCATCGACGTGAACCCCAACTGCGATCTCTCCGATGTCGCGGGCGGCTTCTCGAAGGCGGCCAAGGCGGCGGGGATGAGCTACGAAGAGGTGATCATGCGGATCCTCGAGCTGGCGCTCGCGCGCAAGCCGAACGCCGACACGATCCCGCTCACCGCGCGTTCGCGCAGCCGGCGTCGGACGCATCGACCGGGGCGCGCGCTCGCCACCGGCGGATCGGTCGAGCGCGGTGCGCGCAGCCGGGCACGCTCGGGCTGATTCGCCCGCCGCGGACGGCGCCGTGATGACCCGCAACCGGTCGGATCGGATGGCGCGGCCGATGCTTGCCCGCGGGCTGACGGTCGCGGCTTCGCGGCCGCTGGCCTTCTTCTTGGCCTTTTTGGGCGGGTTGGTCGCGCTGGGTTCGTTCGGTTGTCGGCGGACGTCGTCCGGGTCTGCGGCTCCGGCCGCGGAGTCGGCGCCGGCGCCCCCGCGGCCGGTGCTGGGCGAGGTGACGCTGCGGGACGCGACACCGCCCGGCGCCACCCCTCCGGCCGCGATCGACTTCGACGGGTTGCAGGCTCAGCTGCGCAGCCGATTGGTCGCGAGCGGGCTATTCGCCGGCGCAGCGCCCGACGCCGGCGACGAGGTCGGGGTGGTGCGGGTGCGCGCCGACGTGTCTCTCGACGGCGCGGAGGTGGAAGACAAGGGGGTCGCCCGCGCCGCCGTGCGCATTCGATTCGAGACGCGGCCGTCGGAATCGCCGGGCGCCATCGACGAGGAGCTGGCCGGACAGGGCGAGCAGGTCTACCCGATCCCGAAGGTGCGCAAGAAGGTCGACCAGCGCCCGCTGTTCTCGCGGCTGGTGCTGCGTGTCGCCGGGGATCTCATCGACGGCTTTGCGGCGCGCGAGAAGCTGCGCACCGCACCGGCGTCGGCGATCCACGTCGCGCTGCACGCCGATGGCGGCGAGCTGCAGGAGCAGGCGATCCGGATCGCGGGCGAGCGCAAGCTACGCGACGAGGTGCCGGTGCTGCTCGAGCTGCTGGACAATCCCAACGAGTCGGTACGCGACGCCGCGCTCGGCGCGCTGATCCAGATCGGCGATCGCCGGGCGGTGACCGCGCTCGCCAAGAGCCGCTCGCTGCACGACCGGCGCGAGATGCGGAAGATCATCGACGCGATCGCGACGCTGGGCGGCGACGAGGCGCTCGACTATCTGAGCTTCGTCGCCGCCAGCCACGACGACGAGGAGATCCGGGCCCTGGCGGCGGCCGCCAAGCAGCGCCTCGAACGCCGCCAGCGCGGGCCTGGCCCTCCCTGAAAAGGCGGGCGCCAACGCTGACCGCAGTGCCAGTCGGATCAGGCTAAACGCCACGACGCCACAGACGCCAGTGTCCGGATTTTCAAGAGTCCGGACCGTGGCGTCCTGGCGTCTTGGCGTTCAGCCGCAAAGGCGCGCCGGCCGCCAACGTCGTATTGGACTTGCAAAATATGTAGCAAAGACGCTAATCTAACACCTGTGTCGGTAGCCAATTTAGTTGGCAGTCGAGATGGGGGTTCGGCCGGTCCGGTCCCGGGCGGTCTTTTTGAGGATCGCTATCGCATCGATTCGTTGATCGGTGAGGGGCGATCGGCGGCGGCGTATTCGGCGACCGACGGCGTGACCGGCCAGCGTCGCGTGCTGAAGGTGTTCCGACCCGAGACGCCGGCCGCCGCTCGACGCGCCAGCGACGAATTCAAGCGGCTGCTCGCGCTCTCCCACCCGAGCATCGTGCGCGTGCGTGATCTCGCGCGCAGCGCCGCGGGCGCGCTCTACCTGGTGACCGACGAGGTGCAGGGCCCGCCCATCAACAGCCTCGCGCAGATCGTGTCGACCCCGGCGCGGCGCGCAGCGTTCGAGCGCGCGGCGCGCGACCTCGCCGACGCGCTCGCTTATCTCCACAGCCGCGGCGTGGTGCACGGAGATCTCTCGCCCGCCAACGTCCGACTCGACCCGGGCGGGTGCCCGGTGCTGTTCGACTTCGATCTCGCGGGGCCGCGCCTGGAGCCGGGTGGCACGTCGGCCGGCGGCGCCAGCGGAACGCTGGGCTACGCCAGCCCCGAGGCGCTGGTCGGTGAGCGCGGCCCGGCCGGCGATCTCTTCTCGCTGGGGGCGCTGCTCTATGAAGCCTGGACCGGAGCGCCGCCATTCGGCGTCGGGATCGAGGCGGTGCAGCGGATGTTGTCGGGGCGGGCCCCGCAGCTCTCGACAGTGCGTGACGGGCTGCCGGCTGACTGGGACGGCATCCTGGCCCGGCTGCTGGAGGCGCGACCCGAGGACCGCCCTCCCAGCGCGCGCGAGCTGCTGCGCGAGGTGACGCAAGCGATCGCGACCGCGCCCCCGACGAAACCACGTCGCCGTCATCGTCGTCGTCGCCACGACCGGCGGCCGCGATCGATCTGGATCTGCGCGCGCCGCACCCGCAGGGCGATCCGCTGGCCGGCATCTTCGTCGGGCGGCGGGTCGAGCGCGACGCGCTCCAGGCGGCGCTCGAGCGGCTTGCGGAGGGGGTGGTGACCCGGTCGGTCATCGTGGTCGCCGGGACGCTCGGCTCGGGGCGGCGCACGCTGATCGAGCTCGCGCTGCGCGACGCGCGCGTCGCCTCCGCGGCGCAGCTGGGCGCGGGGTTCGACATCCTCGAGGGTGATTTGCGCGCCATCGCCGCGCACGTGCGCGCCCTGCAGGCGGAAGTCGGGGCCGCGCCCGATCGCGATCGCGATCGTGCCCCGGGCCCCGCCGCTGTGGCGGCGCTGGGCGACGATCAGGCGCGTCTTCGCGAGCGCCGCTTCGCCGCGCTCGCCGACGGGCTGGACGCGCTCGCGCGCCGTCGACCGGCCTGTGTGGTGTTGCGCGAGGATCCGGACGCCGAGGCGTTCGCGGCATTCGTCGCCGGGGCCGAGCCGTCGGGGCGGCTGCTGATCCTGCTCCCGGCGCGCGCCGCCCTCGGGCGTCCCTTCGCCGACACGATCGCGCTGGCGCCGCTCGCGGCCGAAACGGTCGCCGAGCTGGTGCGGCGCGCCGCCGGGGCGGACGCACCGGCCGCCGCCGTCGCGCAGATCGCGCGCGCATCCGCCGGACACGCCGGTACCACGGCGCTGCTGACCCGCCGCCTGATCGACGCCGTTCGCCAGGGCGACGCCGATCGATTCCGGATCGAGACCGCGGCCGACCTCCCGGCGCTGCTCGACGCGAGCTTCGTCGCCTTGCCGTCCGCCGCCCGCGGCCTGGTCGCGACGCTGGGCCTCGGCCTCGGGCCGGACGCGCTGGCCGATATCGAGATCGTCGCG
This sequence comes from uncultured Pseudomonadota bacterium, assembly GCA_963778795.1. GTDB lineage: Bacteria > Myxococcota_A > Polyangia > Fen-1088 > Fen-1088 > DASRQZ01. Next base: position 449,805 of record CAVZVU010000004.1, read on the forward strand.
GCAGCGGCGCGCGACGCAGGCTGGTTGGTCGAGGAGCTTCGCTCCGACGGCGCGCGCGGCTGGCGCCTGCCGAGCGACGCCCACCGCCGGATCGCGGTCGGGCGCCTGCGCGAGCCCGACCTCCGGCTGGCCGCCGACCGGGCGATCCGCGAGCTGCCGGCCGATGACGTCGGTCGTGCCGAGGCGCTGGTGGCGCTCGATCGCGGCGGCGAGGCGGCGGCGGTCTTCCTGCGCGCGGCCGACGCCGCCGTCGCCGAGGGAGATCTTGGGCGCGCCGCCGCGCACCTGCTGCGGGCCGAGGTCGCTGCGCCGGGCGCGATGTCTTGCGCCGCGACGCTGGCGCTCGCGACCGGCCTGGCGATCCTGGGGCGCTATGACGAGGCGCAGCGCCGCCCTCGAGCGCGCCAGCGCGCGTGCGCACGGCTCCGACGCCGATGACGACACCCGGCTGCGCCTGGTCGAGCGGCGCTCCTGGCTGCTCGCGCGCCAGGGGGACCTGGCCGGCGCGCGGCGCACGCTCGAGGAGGCGCTGGCGCGGCACGTGGGCGAGGAGACACCGGCCGTCGCCGATCTGCGGGCACGCCTGGGCCGGCTCGAGGTCAGCGCGGGGCGCTTCGATCGAGCGCTGGCGGTGGTCGGCCCGGTCATCGATCAGAAGCCTGGCGCGCACAAGGCGGGCGCGCCGGGAGCCGGCGCGCCGCCGCTGGCGCTGGAGGCGGCCCTGCTGGCGCGCGCCTACTCCGGCGATCGGGCCGGTGCGCGCGCGTTGCTGGCGTCGCTGGGTACCGGCGACCGGGGCATCGATCCGGCGCGCATCAGCTATCTGGCCGGGTTGGTCGATCAGCTCGACGGAAAGCCGTCGGTGGCCGTTGGCGGCTACCGGCGTGCCTTCGAGCGGTCGGCCGCGATCGGCGACGTCCACACGCTGGCCGCCGTCGCGGTCAACCTCGGTGCGCTGCAGGCCGAGGCCGGCGCCTACGGTGAAGCGCTGGCCGCGACCGAGCGCGCCATCCGCGAGCTGGGGCGCCTGGGTGCCACGGCCGAGCTCGGGACGGCGCTTTTCAACGCGGCCAACCTGTTCGTGCAGGTCGGGCAGCTGGGCGCGGCGCGCCGGGCGCTGGCGCGCGCGCGTGACGAAGGGGCCCGCCGCGGCGCCACGCCGGTCGTCGAGGCGTTCGCCACCTTCGTCGAGGGGGATCTCGAGCGGCGCGAGGGACAGCCGGCGCGCGCGAAGGACCTCTATCGCCAGGCCGCGAGCGCGCTGCGCGAGCAAGGGCGTGTGCACGAGGCGTCGAGCGCCAGCCTGGCCGAGGCGGAGACGCTGGCCGAAGCGGGGCAGCCGATCGAGGCGCGGCGTACGCTGGCCGAGGCCGCCGCCCAGCGCGCGGGTCAGGACCAGAGCGCCGGTGTCGGCGACGGCGACGTCGACGGCGACATCGACGGCGATGATGAGCTGGCGATGGCGCGCGGCCGGGTGCTGCTGGTCGCCGGCGCCGCCGATCGCCCCGACGTCACCGCCGCGCCGCCTGGCGCCTTCGTTGCGCCGGCGCGCCGACCGGGCCGCGGCCCAGGGTCGGCTGCCGGCGGCCTGGCGCGCGGCGCTGCTTGCGTCACGTCTTTGGCAGCGAGAAGGGGATCGCGCGCGGGGCGCCGAAGCGCTGACGTTCGCGACCCGCATCTTCGAGGAGGTCCGCATGGCGACACCGGAGGCACTTCGTTCGGGGCTGGAGAGTGATCCGGAGGTGCGCTGGCTCTCCGGTGGCGCGGGGGAGGGGGCGGTGCCGGAGTCGGCGCTGGCGGCGCGCGCCGCGCAGACCGAGGGGCGGCTCCGGCGCCTGCTGCGCATCAACAAGCGGCTCAACAGCGAGCTGCGCCTGCCGCGGCTGCTCGAGATGATCGTCGACACGGTGATCGAGCTGACCGACGCCGAGCGCGGGTTCCTGCTGCTCGAGGACGACAGCGGCCAGCTGGTGGTCAAGGTCGCGCGCAACATCGATCAGCGCACGCTCGAAGCCGCGGAGTTCGAGCTGTCGCGTTCGATCGCGCGCCGGGCCGCGACCGGCGGCGAGCCGATCGTCACCATCGACGCTGCGGGCGACGATCGCTTCAAGGAGGCGATGTCGGTCAGCGATCTTCACCTGCGCTCGATCCTGGCCGTTCCGCTGCACGTGAAGGGGCGGCCGGTGGGGACGATCTACGTCGATCACCGGCTGCGCAAGGGGGCGTTCGGCAACGACGCGGTCAGCCTGGTGCTGGACTTCGCCGAGCAGGCGGCGATCGCCGTCGAGAACGCGCGCCTGCTGGCCGAGCTGCGCCGGCGCGAACGGCAGGTCGACGCGCTCAACCGGCGCATGCAGGTCGAGCTGTCGGCGCGCCGCGAGGAGCTGACCGGCATCAAGACAGGAGCTGCGCGAGAACCGCGAGGCGCTGGCGGTGCGCTACGACTACCGCAACATCGTCGGGCGCACGCCGCGCATGCTCGAGCTGTTTCGTCTGCTCGACCGCATCACCGACACCGCGCTGCCGGTGGTGATCCAGGGCGAGAGCGGCACCGGCAAGGAGCTGGTGGCGCGCGCGATCCACTTCAACGGCCCGCGCCGCGACCGCCCGTTCGTGTCGGAGAACTGCGCCGCGATCCCCGAGACGCTGCTGGAGTCGACGCTGTTCGGCTACGCGCGCGGCGCCTTCACCGGCGCCGAGCACGACACGCGCGGCCTGTTCGAGGTCGCCGACGGCGGCACGCTGTTCCTCGACGAGGTCGGCCGAGATGTCGCCCGGGATGCAGGGCAAGCTGCTGCGCGTGCTGCAGGCGGGCGAGTTCCGCCGCGTCGGCAGCGAACGCACGCGCAAGGTCGACGTGCGCATCGTCGCCGCGAGCAACCGCGATCTCGCGCGCATGGTCGAGGAGGGGAAGTTCCGCCAGGATCTCTACTTCCGGCTCAACGTGGCGCGCATCTTCCTGCCGCCGCTGCGCGAGCGGCGCGAGGACATCCCGCTCATCGTGGCGCACCTGGCGGCCAAGCACGCGGCGCCGGCGGGCAAGGCCGGCCTGCAGAACGGCGCCGGCGGGGCGAAGCCGATCGACCCCGACGCGCTGGCGCGGCTCATCGACTACCGCTGGCCCGGCAACGTACGCGAGCTCGAGAACGAGATCATGCGCGCCATGGCGCTGTCGGGCGAGCGCATCACCGTGGCCGATCTGTCGCCGCAGGTGGCCGCCCGCGGCGAGGATGGTCCGGGCGCGCCCGACGATCCCGACAGCCTGTTCATGCGGCCGCGCGTCGAACGGCTGGAGCGATCGCTGATCCGCGAGGCGCTGACCCGGTGCGGCAACAACCAAACCAAGGCGGCCGAGGCGCTGGGACTGTCGCGCTTCGGGTTGCAGAAGAAGCTGCGGCGGTACAGTTTTGGCTAAGTCCGCCCCACCACGCCGGCGCACAACCAGGTTGGTCGGGCCGCCAACTCGGTTGTCGGTGCCGGTGCGGAAGTGCCTGGAAAACCTGCCCAATCGGTGCGGCTCGAAGATTGCTCCACTTTGCCGAGGAGAACCCCAGGCGGGTTCGCAAAACCATGAAAAGCTCGTTTCAGACCATGACGCGTCACCTCCGCTGGGTGCTGGCGGTGGCAGCCGGTCTGCTCGCCTGCAACGCCCCGTTCATCCCGGTGCCGCCGCCCGACAACGTCTTCGCGTCGGAGTCGATCACCGACGGCGCAGGCACACACCAAGACGGTCTGGATCACCCAGGGCAAGCCCGATTCGCACGCCGCGCTGGCGAAGTTCTACATCTTCAACAACAACGCCGGCAGCGGCGTGATCGTCGACGCCGCCGCCGACGGCAGCTACACCGCGCCGCCGCTCGACGGGACCAGCGGCGACCATGTCTTCCTGTACTACGTCACGCCGAGCGGCGGCGAGAGCGAGACCGCCTGCCGCGTGCTGGTCGAGGGTGATCCCGCGCCAGCTTGTCCGCCCTAGCTAGCGCCTGCGGCGCGCCGACTCCCGCGCGGCTCGAAGCCAGCTACTCGCGGGCTGGACGCCGGGGCTGACCGTCGGAGATCGATGGGGCCGCGCGCACCGGTTCCACGGAAGGGGCGACGGGTGAGGCCACCGAAGAGGCTCCGACACCGCCGCCGCCGCTGACACCGTTGACGCCGCCGACTCCCGGCAGGCGACGCACCTCTTCGCGGGCGATCTTCCAGGCGGCCTGAATGATCCAGGAGACCGAGCGATCCTGCCGAATGGCCTCTTTCTGCGTCTCCGACAGCATTCCCGCGTTGAAGTACAGGGTCACCTTGCGCTTTGGCGACGACATTCCTGCTGGGCCTCCGCGGTCAGTTGGAGATGTCGGCGACGGTGGGCAGGTACAGGACGAAGTTCAGCGTGGCCATGAAGGTCGACCCCCAGTTGAGGTCGTTGTTGTCGACTCTGCGGTCGCCGTTCACGTCTCGCCCGGCGGCGTTGTTCGGCGCCACGACGTCGCGCAGCTCGAGGTTCAGCGCCAGGAACTGGTTGATGAAGCTGTGAACGCCGACGCCGGTGTTGACGCCCAGCTTGAAACCGGTCACGGCGCACGGCGGAGGCTGCGCGGGTGGGGCGGCGAACGCGCCGGTGTCGCCGCAGGTCGGGACGCCCGCGTTGGTCGCGGTGTAGTTCAGCAACCCGGGACCGACGAACGCGTAGAAGTCATAGTGCGCGAACAGCTTGCCGAACAGCGAGTACTTGCCGGTGAACGGCGTGACCTCGACCTGGGCGCCGAGCATCTGCGAGATCTTGTTCATCGATCCGACGGCCTCCGCCTGCGACGGGGCGCGGTCGGTGGATCCCCCGGCGGGGAGGGTGCCGACGACGCTGTCCTTGAACCCGGTGTCGATGTTCGCCAGCGCGAACCCGCCGACGGCGGCGATCGACAGCCAGTCGGTGACGTGGAAGCCGACCTTCACGTCGACGAAAACGCTGTGATAGAAATCCTGATTGATCGTCGTGCCGGCGCCGGCGCCGATCTCCAGGCGAGACGACCGCAGCTCCAGCCGCTTGCGAATCGCCGGCGCGTCGGCGAGCGGGCTCTTGTGCTGCGCCTGCGCCACCAGGGGCAGGGCGGAGATCGAGAGAGCGATCAGGAAGGCGAGACGTTTCTGCATGGCCATATCCTTTTCCGAGCGATGCTGCCGAAGGGGAGGGGCGCGGGCGAAGGTGAAACGTGGACGTCGGACGGCGGCGACTAGCGGGGCGACTTGTACTGGAACTTCGCCGGCAGGTACATCCCGACACCCGCGTAGAACATCACGTTCTGCACGATCTTCGACTCCGCCTGGCTCTTGACCATATCCACGCTGTCGTTGGGGTTGCGGGTCGTCGGCTCGAACTTGTCGGCCATGATGTAGTCGCGGAAGGTGAAGTTCACCGTCATCCAGTCGAAGAGAAAGAACCGGGTTCCGAGCGCGACGTTCGCGGTCAGCAGATCGTTGTTCCAACCGAGATCGCCCGGGTTGCGCGGGATGATCTGCGAGCGCGTCCAGCCGACGCCACCCGAGGCGAAGATCTCCCAGGGGATGATCGACTTGTTGACCAGCGCGAACTTTCCGTAGACCGGCACGTAGCCGAGGTTGAAGGCCGCGCCGTACAGGTACCGATTCATCGTGGGGATGCGGTTGTACTGCAGGCCGATCAGGTCCTCGCGCTCGGTGAACGCCTTGATGAAGTACTCGCCCTGCGCGCCGATCCAGAGGACGTCAGACAGGAAGTAGTTGATGTCAGCGCCGAAGGCGTAGTGGCGAATGAGGTTGTCGTTGATCGAGATCCCGGTGAACGGCGCCAGCTCCAGGCGTCCTCCCTTGAGGAACGCCTTGCGCGGAACGACGACGATGTCCTGCCAGGACGCGGTCGAGAGCTTGGCGGGCTTCGCCGCTTCGGCGCCCTCATCGACCTTGGCCGCCTTCGTCTCGTCCTCGAGGCTCTCGGTCGGCGTCGAGGTGTCATCCGCGGCGGCGGCGTCCGCGAGCAGCAGTCTTCTCGGCCGGCGGCGCCGGCTCTGCCTTTTGGTCGGCGGGTGCTGCTGCTGGCGCCTCGGCGGCCGGTGCCGGCTTGGCCTTTTTGGCATGCCCTGCAGCTGCCCATCCGCTGACGGCAAACCACACGAAAAGGCTGACGGCCGTTCGCTTCATTTTTCCTCGCTGGTCCTGAGAAGTTGGCGCCCAGTCACGAAAAAGCCCAGGATTTCAATGACTTATGACGCCTGAGCAGAGTGGGCGCACTATAGCATGATGATTTTTTGGCAAGCAATTAAAATCTCGAAACGCGCGGCCACGCTGAATGGCGGCAGACTAAGCGCGCCACTCGGTTGAACTGCGAGTGAGTTCGAGACGTTAGGTCTGATAGAGCGCTTCCACGAAGGTCTCGGGATCGAATTCCCGGAGATCCTCGACGCGCTCGCCGATGCCGATGTAGCGCACCGGAATCTGCAGCTGATCGGCGATGCCGATGATCACGCCACCCTTGGCGGTGCCGTCGAGCTTGGTCAGGACGATCCCCGATACCGCCATCGCTTGCGTGAAGATCTGCGCCTGCGCGATCGCGTTCTGTCCGCTGGTGGAATCGATCACCAGCCAGGTCTCGTGGGGAGCGCCCGGCCCTGCCTTGCCGACGACCCGCCGCACCTTCTGCAGCTCTTCCATGAGATCGGTCTTGGTGTGCAGGCGGCCCGCGGTGTCGGCGATGACGACGTCGAAGCCTTCGTTGGTCGCGCGCTTGACCGCTTCGAAGATCACCGATGAAGGATCGGCGCCTTCCTTGCCGCGTACCAGCGTGGCGCCGACCCGGTTGGCCCAGATCTCCAGTTGCTCGGTGGCGGCGGCGCGAAAGGTGTCGCCGGCCGCGAGCAGCACCTTCTTGCCCTCGCCGACCAGCTGCGCGGCCAGCTTGCCGATCGTGGTCGTCTTGCCGCTGCCGTTGACCCCGATCACCAGCAGCACGAACGGCTTGGCCGAGTCGAACGTCAGCGCCGGCGCGTCGAGGGTGAGGATCTGCGTGCTGCGCTGGCGCAGGAACGCCCAGACCGCGTCCGGGTCGCGCAGATCCTTGCGGGTCAGCGAGCTTCGGATCTCCTCGAGGAGCCGCTGGCTGGTGCGCACGCCGATGTCGGCGGTGAGCAGGACCTTCTCGATGTCGTCGACGACGCTCGGATCCAGCTCCTTGCGCCCCGCGAACACCTCGCCCAGACGCGAGATCCAGCCGGAGCGCGTCCGCGCCAGCCCGGGCGCGAGCGCGGCCGACGCATCCTTCTTCTTTTGAAACTTGCCGGCGGCCGGCAGCTCCTCGCCCCGGACGACCGCCTCGGGGAGGGGCTTCTCGATCGGGGCCGCCGGCGTCGGGAAGGGGATGACTTGCGCCGACGGGCGGGGCTCGGGCGGCGCGCGCTCTTCGCTCGGCTCGGGACGCTCCTCGGCCGGCTCGGGGCGCGTCGCGGGAGCAGCGGCGGGGCGCGCGGCGGGCGCCGACGCGCTCTTGATGCTGCGCGCGGCGGCGCGGGGTGAGGCCGTCGTCCCTTTGGGCGCGGCTTCCGGCAGTGTCCGCGCCGGGGCTGCGCTGGGCGCGATGGCTTCGGCGTCCGACAAGTCGCTTTCCGACAGTCGGCTTTCCGACAAGTCGACATCGAGCGCGGGGCCGCGCGCGCGGTCCTTCGACCTCGCGCGGGGGCGCCTCGCCGGCCTCGTCGATCTGGCGCCGGCGCCGGGCCCGGGCGCGCGCGACGACCAGGTATCCGACGACGCCAGTTACGCCCAGGCCGCCGACGGCAGCTATGAGCTCGATCAGCTCGTTCGGATTGATTTGGAAACTGGGGTCCATGGCCGGCGGGACATTATCATTACCATCCGCGTTGCAAGGGGCGAGTTGGCGGGACTATGTTTCGCCTCGCGACAAAAAATTTGCGCCGTCACCCATTCGGTGCGCGTCGTCTTTACAGGGTGGGGTGGAAGGTGCTATCCAAGCTAGGACCGGCTCTGACGATACAACTACGTATTGTCACATCACAGCTGGCCACGCCCTGCGACGCGGAGGATGGATTGAAGATCAAGCGGATCGATATCTGCGGGTTCAAGTCGTTCGTCGATCGGACATCGATCAGCTTCCCTGACCCCATCACCGCGATTGTCGGGCCCAACGGGTGCGGCAAGTCCAACATCGTGGATGCCATCCGCTGGGTCATGGGCGAGCAGTCGGCCAAGCACCTGCGCGGCCGCGCCATGGACGACGTGATCTTCGCCGGCTCCGAGTCGCGCGGCCCGACCGGCCTGGCCGAGGTGTCGCTGACCTTCGACGCCCACGCGCTGAGCCAGGACGCGGCCCCGGGCGGGGTCCCCTGGGGGGCGGTCGGTCCCGAGGAGGTCGTGGTGACGCGGCGGCTCTACCGCGGCGGCGACAGCGAGTATCTGTTGAACGGCGTCCCGTCGCGCCTGCGCGACGTCGTCGAGTTCTTCCTCGGCACCGGCGTCGGCTCGAAGGCCTACGCGATCATCGAGCAGGGGCGGATCGGCTTCATCGTCTCGTCGCGACCCGACGACCGGCGCGGTCTGTTCGACGAGGCGGCCGGGATCACCAAGTACAAGGCCAAGAAGAAGGCGGCCGAGCGGCGCATGGATTCGACGCGACAGCACCTGCTGCGCGTGTCGGACATCATCGGCGAGATCGAGACGCGGCTGCGGTCGCTGCGGCTGCAGGCGCAGAAGGCCGAGCGCTACAAGCGCTACAAGGCCGAGCTGCGCGACATCGAGCTCTGGTCGGCGTCGCAGCGCTATCTCGGCTTCCTGGCCGAGGAGAAGTCGCTGGCGGCCGAGCAGGCCGAGCTGGGCGGCCGCAACGAGGTGGTGTCGGCCACGCTCGCCGTCGAGGAGGTGTCGATCGAGGCGGAGCGGCTGGCGGTCACCGAGGAGATGACCGAGCTCAACGCCGCCAAGGACGATCTGTTCGCGCTCACCAACAAGGCGCAGCTGGGGACGCAGCGCGCGCAACATCACGAGGACGAGGCGGCGAAGCTGACGGCGCGCGCGACGGCGGCGCGCCAGGAGATCGACGATCTCACGGCGCGCGTGGCCGCCAACACCGCCGCGATCGAGGATCTCGAGGGCCAGGTCGTCGCCTTCGACGACGAAGCGCGGGTCAGCCGCGACGAGTTCCAGGCCAAGCAGCAGGAGCACGAGGCGCTGCGCGCGGCGCTGGCCGATGCGCGCCGCGAGCTGGACGGCTGCCAGAGCGAGGTCGCCTCGGGGCAGGCGCGCATCGCCCGCAACGAAGCCGAGCGCTCGGCGGCCGCCGCACGCCGCGAAGATCTCACCGGCCGGATCGCGGCCATCGCGACCGAGGATGTCGCCTCGGCGGAGCGCATCACCGCGCTGTCGGCCGAGGACGAGGACCTGCGCACCAGCCTGACCGTGCTGCAGACCCGGCGCGACGACGCAGCCGAGCGGCGGCGCAGCGACGAGTCGCGCCTGGCCGGGCTGCGCGCCGAGGCGGGGCGCAGCGAGATGGAGCTCGAGACCCTGCGCGAGGAGGCGCACCGGCGGCGCTCGCGCCTGGGATCGCTGGTCGAGATCCAGGATCGCTACGAGAGCTTTCAGAAGGGCGTGCGCGCGATCATGCAGCAGCGCCGGGAGCGCGAGGGGGCAGGGGTCACGTCGGGCATCCGCGGCGTCGTCGCCGACATCATGCAGCCGCCGCCCGAGCTCGAGACCGCCGTCGAGGCGGTGCTGGGTGAGCGGCTCGGCAACATCATCGTCGAGTCGCACGACGTCGGCGTCGAGGCGATCGAGTTCCTGAAGGCGCAGGAGCGAGGGGCGTTCGAGCTTCATCCCCATCGGGCTGCGTTCGCCGCTGGCGACGCTGTCGGCACGCTCTGCCGGCACGGTGATCTACGACGCCACCGCGGGCGGTGGTGGTGGCGGCGGCGGCGCGGGCGGCGACCTGGCGAGCGACGAGCCGGCGCGCCCGACCTTCCTGAGCGCGCTGCCCGAGCGGCTGCCCTGGCCGACCGGCGACGGCGTTCGCGGCCCGATCCTCGAGCTCATCGGCTACGACCGGCAGTACGACGCGGTCGCGACCTACCTGCTCGGCGACGTGCTGGTGGTCGAGGACCTCAAGAAGGCGATCACGCTGTGGCGCGAGACCCGCACCGACAAGACGATCGTCACCCTCGAAGGCGAGGTCGTCGATCCCCACGGCGTGGTCACCGGCGGCTCGCGCGAGTCGCTCGGTCGGCGTGCTCGAGCAGAAGCGCGAGATTCGCGAGCTCGAGGAGGTGGTGGCGCGGCTCGAGATCGACTATCAGGCGGCGCTGGCCCGCCACGTGGCGACCAAGCAGCAGATCGTCGAGGTCACGCGCTCGCTCGAGGAGCTGGGCGCGGCGATGCGCGCCGACGAGATGAGCATCGTGACCCAGAAGAAGGACCTGGATCGCGCCAGCGACGAGCTGCGCCGGCTGTCGGCGCGCCGCGGGCAGCTGGGGGCGCAGACGGCCGATCTGGAGCGCGCGCGCGGCGAGAGCGAGCGTCGTCATCAGGACGCGTCGGTGGCGCTGGAGGCCGACCGCATGCGCGTCGACGAGGCGGAGCGGCGCACCAGCGAGCTGCGCGCCAGCACGCTGGCGCTGGCCGACAGCGTCGACGGGCTGATCGCCGAGCTGACGGCGCGCAAGGTGGCGGCGGCGCAGGCCGAGGATCGCCTGCGCAACGCGCGCGCGACGTTGCAGCGCCTGGGCGTCGAGCGGCAGCAGCAGGGCGAGCGGGCCCAGCGGCTGGAGCAGACGATCGCCGAAGAGCTGGAGCGCGTCGACACGCTGCGCGTCGACGCCGCCACGCCTGCGCGACGAGGCGGCGCTGTGCCAGGCCGAGGCCGAGGCGCGGGCGCGCGCCCACGCCGAGCGCCAGTCGGCGATGGAGGAGCGCCAGGGGCGCCTGTCGGTGCGCGAGGCCGAGCTGCGCACGACCCGCGCCGAGGCGGCGCGCCTGGCCCAGGCGCTGGGGCGGCTCGAGCTGCGCTGCCAGGAGGCGACGCTGCGCCGCACCTCGCTCGAGGAGCACGTGCGGCGGCCGCTACCGCGACGTCGAGCTGGGCGCGATCGTGATCGACTACCACCTGCGGCCGCTGGTGGGCGAGCTCGAGGAGGCGCGCATGACCGAGCTGCGCGGGCTCATCGATCGCATGGGGGAGATCAACCTGACCGCGATCGAGGAGTCCGAGGAGCTGCAGAAGCGCTTCGACTTCCTCACCACCCAGCGCGCCGATCTCGACTCGGCCATCTCGCAGCTCGAGGCGGCGATCGAGAAGATCAACCGCGCCTCGCGCAAGCGCTTCCGCGAGACGTTCGACGCGGTCAACGCGAAGTTCTGCGAGGTCTTCCCGCGCCTGTTCGGCGGCGGCAAGGCGCACCTGCAGCTGACCGACGAATCCGACCTGCTGGAGACCGGCGTCGAGATCATCGCCAACCCGCCCGGCAAGAAGGTGATGCAGAACATCGAGCTGCTGTCGGGCGGCGAGAAGGCGCTGACGGCGGTGTCGCTGTTGTTCGCCATCTTCCTCGTCAAGCCGTCGCCGTTCTGCTTGCTCGACGAGGTCGACGCTCCGCTCGACGAGGCCAACGTCGGCCGCTTCAACGACGTCGTCCGCGAGATGACCGATCGCTCGCAGTTCATCATGATCACCCACAACCGGCGCACGATGGAGATCGCCGATCGTCTGTGCGGCATCACCATGGAAGAGCCCGGCGTCTCGAAGCTGGTCGCCGTCAACCTGCGCGGCGGTCGCGTCGGCCGCGCGACCGTCGCCACCGAGGTCGCGAGCGCGGCCGCGCAGACGCCTTCGGCGTGAGTTATCCGCGGGGTAAACGCACACACCTGAGCAGCGTTTTCCTGGTGTCGGCACTTGACCTATTGGCGGGGTCGTTCTAAGAACCTTTCAAGCGATGGCGACCTACATCACGGAAGAGTGCATCAACTGCGGCGCCTGCGAGCCGGAGTGCCCGAACGAGGCGATCAGCGAGGGTGAGGACATCTACGTCATCGACCCGAAGCTCTGCACCGAGTGCGTCGGCTTCCACGATCACGAGGCCTGCCAGGCCGTCTGCCCGGTCGAGTGCTGCCTCCCCGACCCGAAGATCGTCGAGACCGAGGAGACCCTGATCGCCCGCGCCAAGTCGCTGCACCCCGACAAGCAGTTCGGCGACGTCTACCCGTCGCGCTTCCGCAAGACCGGGTAGCTGCCCTCGTCGTCGCTAGGGTGACGTGTCCGCTCCCGTGTTGAAGCGTTCCGGGAACGCTTCGATGCGGTGGGAGCTGGCGGCCGCTTGGGCGTACTCCAGGAACTGGCTTCGCTTCCAGCGCTCGGCGATCTGATCGCGCAGTCGGGCGCGGGCCTGCTCGAAGGTGACGTTCTCCGCCGGGCGGTCGCCGATGTAGCGCGCCAGGTGATAGCCGCTCTCCGCGACGATGAGCGGCGTCGTGTCGCCCGCGTGGCGCAGGGCCGCGACCGCGCGGCCGATGTCGGCGGGGAAGGGCTCGTCGAGCGCTTGCCAGAGACGTGCGTACTTGACCCGCCGGTCGTGCCACGTGCGGCTGAGCGGCGAGCGCCTTCCAATCTTGAGGTGTCCCTTGGGGCGTCGTCGCCGGCAGGCCGCGCACGGTGCGTTCGAGGGCGCGCGCCGTCTCGAGAGCCTCGGCGCGCGGCTGGTCCTTCATGCGCGCGCCGGTGTAGACGCTGAGCAGGGCGATCTCGACCAGGCGGGGGTGCACGAAGACGCTGCGGGCCTTCTGGTACAGATCGCGCAGCACATCGTCGGGGATCGCCTCCTTGGTCAGCCGTGGCTCGAGCTCGCGCTCCAGCATCAGCTGGACGGCGGCCCGCTCGCGCGCCACGGCCACGTCGGGATCGGTGTCGGCCGCGATCGAACGGGCCGCCGCCCGGCCAGCAGCTCGAAGTCGATCAGGCGCTCGAGCGCCGCGCGCGCCGTCCCGCCGCCCCGGCCCATCTCCGCCACCGCGTCGTTGCGGCCGATCGGCACGCCGTCGACGGCGGCGACGATCTCGCCCGAGGTAGCGGCGCCGACGCTGGTTGGCGGCGCCGCACGCCCGCCGCAGGATGCGGCGCCGGCCAGAAGGGCGACAGCGACGGCGACGGCGACCGCGGGCGGCGTGGCGGCGGCGGGTAGCGGCAGGTTTGCGTTCAGGCGATGGCGCATGGGACGGCGTCGGCGACGGAAGGCGGAATGCGGAAGCCGGCGAGACGACCGACTTTGCGATTGTACGCTGAGTCCGGTATCGAGGCGGCTGCTCGCGCGTGGTAGGGTCCCGCGCGAATGGCAGAGAAACCAACCCGGTCTGGTGGTCGCGATCGACGGTCCCGCTGGGGCCGGCAAGTCGACGGCCGCCCGCATGCTCGCCGAGCACCTCGGCTACGCGCTGCTCGACACCGGCGCGATCTATCGAACGCTGGCGCTGCTGGCGCGGCGCGAGGGGATCGACTGGGGGGACGGGCCGGGTGTGGCGCGCCTGGCGCAGGGCCTGGAGATCTCGTTCGCCTTCGAGGGCGGCGCGAACCATGTCTTCCTGCGCGGCGTCGACATCTCGCGCGACATCCGCGCGCCCGAGATCTCCGACGGCGCCTCGCGGGTCTCCGCGCTGCCCGAGGTGCGGGATGCCCTGCTCGACCTGCAGCGCCGGCTGGGCGGCGAACGGCGGGGTTGTCGTCGAAGGGCGAGACATCGGCACGGTGGTGTTTCCCCACGCCGCCGCGAAGTTCTTTCTCACGGCGACGGCGGACGAGCGGGCGCGGCGGCGGGTGATCGAGCTGCGCGCCGCCGGCCGCACCGTCGACCCGGCCCAGACCCTGGCCGAGCTGCGCGAGCGCGACCATCGAGATTCGACCCGGGCCGTCGCGCCCCTGCGCAAGGCCGACGATGCCGTCGAGATCGACTCGAGCGCCATGCCGCCCGAGGTGGTCCTGGAGCGGATGGCCGAGGTGGTTCGAGCGCGCGGCGGTTGATGCCCCCTCGCCGACCAGGCCGGCACCCCGACCGGCACAGTGCCCGGCTGCCGAAAAGACCCGTCGGGTCGCACTTGTGGGACCCTGCGGCTATCATTGACATTCCCAAACGTTGACGCTAGCTTTCGCGCCTTCGCCGCCCCGAATGGTCGGAGTACGCGAAAATCACCCCCAACCCTGAATTGGCGCGCCGCGCGCGGCGCTAGCCCGATCCGAGCAGAGGACGACTGAATGGTTTCAATGACCAGCTGACACCAACAACTCGCACGAGGAGAACTTCGCCGCCCTATTCGAAGAGTCTCTCAAGCATGAGGACGTAAAAGAAGGCGACATCGTCAAGGGCACGGTGATCCAGGTCACCAAGGACTACGTGGTCGTCGACATCGGCTACAAGTCCGAGGGGCAGATTCCGCTCTACGAGTTCGTACCAGGCCGACGGCGCCGTCGGCGTCAAGGTCGGCGACGTCGTCGAGGTGCTCCTCGAGACCCGCGAGAACGACACCGGCATGGTCGTCCTCTCCAAGGAGAAGGCCGACAAGATGCGCATCTGGGACGAGATCTCCGCCGCGTGCGAGCGCGACGAGCTCGTCGAGGGCATCATCATCGGGCGCGTCAAGGGCGGCCTCTCGGTCGACATCGGCGTGAAGGCGTTCCTGCCCGGGCTCGCAGGTCGACATCCGCCCGGTGCGCAACCTCGACAAGCTCATCGGCGAGAGCTTCAAGTTCAAGGTCATCAAGTTCAACAAGAAGCGCGGCAACATCGTCCTCTCGCGCCGCGTGCTGCTCGAGAAGGAGCGCGAGGAGCTGAAGAAGGAGACCCTCAAGAACCTGAAGGAGGGCGCGGTCCTCAAGGGCGTGGTGAAGAACCTCACCGACTACGGCGCCTTCATCGACCTCGGCGGCATCGACGGCCTGCTCCACGTCACCGACATGTCCTGGGGCCGCATCGGCCACCCGTCGCGAGATGTTCGAGGTCGGCGACGAGGTGCGCGTCATGGTGCTCAAGTTCGACCCCGACACCGAGCGCGTCAGCCTGGGCCTGAAGCAGATCCAGGAGGACCCGTGGCACCGCGCCGACGAGAAGTACCCGGTCGGCACCGCGTCAAGGGCAAGGTGGTCAGCCTCACCGACTACGGCGCCTTCATCGAGCTCGAGCAGGGCGTCGAGGGCCTGGTCCACGTCTCCGAGATGCGCTGGACCAAGCGGGTCAAGCACCCGTCCAAGCTGCGTCAACGTCGGCGAGGCGGTCGAGGCGGTGGTGCTCGACATCGACCCGCAAGGCCAAGCGCATCAGCCTCGGCATGAAGCAGATCGAGCCGAACCCGTGGACGCTGCTCGAGGACAAGTACCCGATCGGCTCGGTCATCAAGGGCGAGGTCCGCAACGTCACCGACTTCGGCATCTTCGTCGGCGTCGAGGAGGGCATCGACGGCCTGGTGCACGTCTCCGACATCTCCTGGACCGAGCGGGTCAAGCACCCGGGCGGAGCTCAAGAAGGGCGACGAGGTCGAGGCGGTGGTGCTCAACATCGACGTCGAGAACGAGCGCTTCAGTTCCTGGGCATCAAGCAGCTGGCCCCCGATCCGTGGACCGCTCTCCGAGCGACTACCCGGTCGGCACGCTCGTCAAGGGCAAGGTCACCAAGGTCACCGACTTCGGCGCCTTCGTCGAGATCGAGCCCGGCATCGAGGGCCTGGTCCACGTCTCCGAGATGCGCGACGAGCGGGTCGAGGATCCCAAGCAGTTCGTCAAGATCGGTCAGAGCCTGAAGGCCGAGATCATCGGCGTCGACACCGCCGAGCGCAAGATTGGCCTGTCGTTCCGCGGCGCCACCCGGGCCGAGGAGCTGGCCGATGCGCAGGGCTTCTCGGGCGGCGTTCCCACGGCGACCCTCGGCGACGTCATGCGCGATAAGCTGGCGGCGCTGACACCGAAGAAGGCCGACAAGGCCGACAAGTCCGAGAAGACGACCGACAAGACCGACGCCTCGGAGTAACGCGCGAGGGGGCGCCCATGCAAAGTCTCTGGGCGCCCTGGCGCGCGGCCTACATCCTCGGTGAGACCGAGGCCGCGGCCGGCTGCATTTTCTGCGTCAAGCCGGCCCGCGGCCGCGAGCACTTCGCGGAGGACCTGATACTCTGCGTGACGGCCGAGGTGTCAGTGATGCTCAACGCCTTCCCGTACAACAACGGGCACCTGCTGGTGGCGCCGCGCGCGCACGTGGCCCGCGCCGGCGCTCTGGGCAGCGCCACGCACGACGCCCTCTTTCGCGCGGTCACCGCCGCCGCGGGCGTGCTCGAGCGCGTGCTGCGGACCGACGGGATGAACATCGGGCTCAACATGGGCCGCGTCGCCGGCGCCGGCATCGCCGACCACGCGCACGTGCACCTGGTCCCGCGCTGGAACGGAGACACTAACTTCATGCCGGTTGTCGGCGAGACCAAGGTGATCTCCCAGCACCTGCAGGAGAGCTACGCCATCCTGCTTCCCCACTTCGCCGAGTTCGACCACCTCGCGAACCCCGACGCGGGCGCCGGTGCCGCCGACGGCGCGGACAGCGTACGCTCTGTGCATGAGTCCTGAGCAACCGGACGGGTCGTCGTCGCCGTCGTCGCCGCCGTCCTCAACGCCGTCGTCTTCGTCGCCCTCGTCATCCTCTTGGCCAGAAGAGGCCGCCGGCGTCGCTGCGCAGGGAACGTTCGAGGGGCCACCCGAGCTGTCCGCGTCGGGCAGCCATGCGCCGCCCGCGGGAGCGCCCCCGGGCGTACCCTCGTCGCCGCGGGCGACGCGCACGCTGGGATGGCTGCGCCGCTTCGCCAAGCTCTGGGGCTTCGCGCTGTTCTGCGTGCTGGTCGTCTACCTGTTTCGCGCGGTCGCGCTGCCGTTTCTGTTCGCGATCCTGGTGGCGTACATCCTGGCGCCGGTCGTGAATCGCTTTTCGCGCCTCAAGATCCGCGGGCGGCCGTTTCCGCGGGCGCTCGCGGTGATCGTCCTTTACGTCAACATCATCGCCGTGCTGAGCCTGTTCATCGGCTACTTCATCCCGAAGCTCTCGGGAGATCTGGCGCGGCTGTTTCGCGAGGCGCCGCAGCTGTTCTCGCGCCTGAACCGCGAATGGGTGCCGCGCGTCGGCGCCTGGGTCGACGACAACCTCGGTGCGGGCGAGACGGCGGACCTCGACACGGCGACGCCGCGCCCGTCGGCGGCGCCGGATGCGCCGCGCGAGATCATCGTCGAGCCGCTGGCCAACGGGCGCTACCGCATCGACCTCGAGAACGTCGCCCTGGAGGTCCAGCCGATGCGCGGCGGTCGGTACGTGATCGCGCCGCCCCATTCGGAGGAGGCAGAGAGCCTCACCGGGGGAAAGTGGGAGCGGTCGATCAAGAAGTGGCTGACCGAGCGCCTGAAGTCGACCGAGGGCGAGAGCCGCCGCGCGCTCGAGTACGGGCAGAAGTTTGTCACCGCGGTCGTCGCCGGGATCGGGCGACTGTTCCTGGTGCTGATGGTCGCCGCCTTCATCCTGGTCGATCTGCAGCGCATCCAGGCTTTCCTCCGCTCGCTGGTGCCGGACGCCTACCAGCTCGACTACGAGCGGATCGTCGCCGGCATCGACCGCGGGCTCTCGGGGGTGATTCGCGGCCAGCTGGTGATCTGCTCGATCAACGGCGCGCTGACGTACATCGGCTTGCTGGTCTTCCACGTGAAGTACCCGCTGCTGCTCGGCGGTATCGCCGCCACAATGAGCCTGGTGCCCATCTTCGGATCGATCCTCTCGTCGGTTCCGATCGTGGCGATCGCGCTCATTTCGTCGGGAACCTTCGACCTCAAGCAGGGGCTGTTCGTGCTCGGCTGGATCATCGGCATCCACCTGATCGAGGCCAACTTCTTGAACCCGAAGATCATGGGCGACGCCGCGAAGATTCATCCGGTGCTGGTGGTGTTCGCGCTCATCGCGGGCGAGCACAGCTACGGCTTGGTCGGCGCGCTGTTTGCGGTGCCGGTGGCGTCGATGATCCAGACAATCTTCGTCTACTACCGCCGCCGCGGCTTCTCGCGGACCTAGCGCGCGGAGCTAGCGCCGAGCTCTCATGCTTGGGTCACACTTCGGCGGCGTGACGGGATCAAAGCGAGGCGGCGTTACGGGCGCTGCGCGGGTTCTGCCGCTGCGGGGTCCTCCCCGCTGAGCTCGGCTGCCGGGGAGTCCGGGTCATCCGGGCGGCAGCGTGCTCGCCGAAGGCCGGATCGGGAC
Source organism: uncultured Pseudomonadota bacterium (assembly GCA_963778795.1). GTDB lineage: Bacteria > Myxococcota_A > Polyangia > Fen-1088 > Fen-1088 > DASRQZ01. The sequence goes on from CAVZVU010000004.1 coordinate 468,080, forward strand.
CTTCCAAGTCCAGGAGAAAATGGTCGCTGGTGGCGCATCATCCGAGAGGTGGACGGCTCGACGGCCCCCACGTTTCCCGATCCGTGCAAGATCTCGCTCCGGCGCGCGTCGGGTGGACGGCGCGCGGATGGCCTGGGCTCCCCGGACCCCGAGCTCAGCGGGGAGGTGCCCGCAGCGGCAGGACCCGCGCAGCGCCCGTAGCGCCGCCCCCTTAGATCCCACCCTTCGCTCTCGGCTCCACCCCCGAAGTGTGACCAATCATGAGAGCGCGGAGCTAGCGGAAGAAGATCAGCGTCACCAGCACGAACAGCGGCACCAGGATCCCGACCGACCAGGCCATGTAGCCGAAGAAGCTGGGCATGCGCACGCCGTGCTCTTCGGCGATCGCCTTGACCATGAAGTTGGGGCCGTTGCCGATGTACGAGTTCGCGCCCATGAACACCGAGCCGCACGACACCGCCGTCAGCAGCGTCGCCGCCCAGGGGGTGGCCGCCAGGTCGCGCCAGGTGCTCGGCCGACAGCTGGCTGCCGGTCAGCGGTTGGCGACGCCGATCGCGAGCGACGCGAAGGTCAGGTAGGTCGGCGCGTTGTCGAGGAAGCTCGACAGCACGCCCGACGCCCAGAAGAACTGCCAGGGCTTGGTCACGCCCAGGCTGGCCGCCCTGCGCCGCGAGCACGCGCAGCGCCGGGACCATCGTCACGAAGATGCCGACGAAGACCACGGCGACCTCGAGGATCGGCGCCCAGCCGAAGCGGTTGGCCTGGTGAACCTCGCGCGGCGTCAGCTTGTACGACAGCCCGGCCATGAGCAGCATGCCCGCGACCTGAAACAGCGCCTGGACGTACTCGTTGGAGCTGATCGACTCGGCGTGCGCGCCCGAGACGAAGACCACCACGATCACGCCCGAGCAGCCAGACGAAGTTCAGTCCTCCCACGATGCGCAGCGGCTCGTCGGGTTTGTTGATCGCCTCCTCGAGGTGCGCCGCGGGTCGGGCCCGCTCCTCGCGTTTGAGGATCACGTTGTCGACAACGCGAAGATCACCAGCAGCAGGCCGTTGACCAGCGCCCAGGGGCCAAACAGGCGCAGCGTCCAGAAGAAGGGCACGCCGCGCAGGAAGCCGAGAAACAGCGGCGGATCGCCGAGCGGCGTCAGCAGCCCGGCGCCGTTCGAGACGATGAAGATGAAGAAGACCACGATGTGACCCGGCGGGTGCGCTTCTCGTTGGCGCGCAGCAGCGGCCGGATCAGCAGCACCGATGCGCCGGTGGTGCCGATGAGGTTGGCGATCAGCGCGCCGACCGCGAGGAAGGCGGTGTTGACGGCCGGCGTGCCGGCGAGCTCGCCGCGCAGGTAGATGCCGCCCGGTGATCACGAACAGCGCCAGCAGCAGCGTCATGAAGGCCACGTACTCCTTCACGCTCTCCGCCAGCCAGCTGAGGCCGTGCGGATTGCCCAGGGCCAGGTACAGAACCACCGGCACGCTGAGGATCGCGGCGACGATCAGCTTGTTGCGGTTGTTCTCCCAGAAGCTGCCCGCGATCAGCGGGAATGACCGCGATCAACAACAGATAGAGCGCGAACGGCGCGATGGTCCACAGCGGCGGCGAGCCGGCGGCGGAAGCGTGATGTTCAGCGGCAATGCCGAGGGGTTCGTTCATCCAAGAATTCTCGAAGTTTCAGCCCAGGTTTCGGAATCAAGCCTCGCCCGCGGGCGGTCCAAAAAAAAAGGGCGGAACGACCAGAGCCGTTCCGCCCTTTCGAGCGCTCATGCACCGAACGCTCGGTGCACCGGGCTTCCGGTTACCTCGTGGCGAGCACGGTGGCCGTAGAGGCCGAGGCCGCGGCGACCTCGCTGGCGGGCACCTCGGACGGCGTCCGCGTCGTGATGAACTCGGGGTAGCCCGGCAGGCCCATCTCCGGGACGTCCAGACCGGCGATCTCGACCTCGGCCGAGACGCGGTTGGAACCGAGGACCTTGCCGATGACGAAGAAGATCACGCCGCCGACGATGACGTTCCAGCACGATGCCGACGCCGCCTTCGATGAACTGCGCCGACCAGCTGCTTGGCGTCGCCGTAGAAGAGGCCGGTGACGCCCTTCAGCGCCGCGCCGGTGGTGCCGAGGTACTCGGTCGCGCCGACGCCGTTCCAGCCCTGGCCGTAGCTGCCGTCCGAGAACAGACCGACAGCGATCACGCCCCAGAAGCCGTTGACGCCGTGCACGCTGATCGCGCCGACCGGATCGTCGATCTTGAGGCGGTCGAAGAAGAAGACGCTCCAGATGACCAGCACGCCGGCGACCGCGCCGATGATGAACGCGCCCACCGGGGTGACGAATGCGCAGGGCGCGGTGATGGCCACCAGGCCGGCGAGCATGCTGTTGCACATCATCGACGGATCGGGCTTGCCGTGGACCTTCCACATGTAGAGCATCGCCGGACAGCGTCGCCGCCATGCCGGCGATCATGGTGTTGACGGCCACGATGCCGATGCGGCCGTCGGCGCCGGCCAGCGAGCTGCCGGCGTTGAAGCCGAACCAGCCGAAGGCGAGGATGAACGTGCCGACCTGCACCATCGGGATGTGGTGCGGCAGGATCGGGTTGACCTTGCCGTCCTTGCCGTACTTGCCGATGCGCGGCCCGATGAGATAGGCGGTGATCAGCGCCAGCGCGCCACCCTGAAGGTGAACGACGCCGGAGCCGGCGTAGTCGACCGCGCCGTGGCCGAGACCCGCGCGATAGCCGAGCTGAGCCAGCCAGCCGCCGCCCCAGACCCAGCAGCCGAAGATCGGGTAGATGAAGGCGCCGATGAAGATGCTGAAGATGAAGAAGCTCTTGAAGCTCCAGCGCTCGGCGCAGGCGCCGGTGACGATGGTCGCCGTGGTGTCCATGAAGACCATCATGAAGAGGAACAGCACGATGACGCGGCGTCGTAGCCGTTGCCGGTCAGGAAGAAGCCGGTGGTGCCGAACAGGCCCCAGCCGTGGTCGCCGTTGATCGCCGACGCCGACGGTGAACATCGAGTGCAGCGTCGGCAGGCCGCCCAGCGTCACCGGGCCGCCGATGGCGGTGCCGTTGAAGCCGCCGCACATGAAGGCGAAGCCGCAGACGAAGAAGCCGAACATACCCAGCGCATAGACCGCGAAGTTCATCGACATGGTGTGCGAGGCGTTCTTGGCGCGGATGAGGCCGGTCTCGACCAGCGCGAAGCCGGCCTGCATGAACATGACGAGGAAGCCGGCGACCAGCGTCCAGACGAAGTTGATCGAGAAGATCGCGTGCGAGGCCGACTGCGCGACCGCGTCGACCGCGATGGCCAGATCCTTCGGCGTGGCCTTGTCCGGATCGGGCTTGGTGTAGCCCGGCACGGAGTACGCCGTGGGCGTGGATCTGGAAGGCGCCGGTCTTATCCGGCACCGGATCGTCTGCCATGGCCGGTGCTGACCCGAGCGCTAAGAGCGCCACGCCCAGCGTCACGGCCGCGAGCCAGCGGCGCTGGCGATGCTTTTGGTCTACCTTGGACATGCGTTTTACCCCTTCGATTGTTTGGATTGAGCCTTCACCAACCACGAGCGAGATACTTTCTTTTCAGCCGGGTCGCCCACGCTGCGCCCAACACCGCCCCCAGCTGCATCGTGATAAAGAACATTGCCGCGGGAACCCAAGACCGATCCGACGACCGATCCAGCGACTGCCCCGACGCCAGATAGACGCCCGACGTCACAATGGCGATCAGGAGTTGCATCCCCAAAAACCGCTTCTTGTAGTGTTCCCACATGCGAGCGACCCTACCTCGCCCTACGTTTCCGGATGATTTCCAACGCCGAAATTCGACGTAAACAGTTTCATCGCGTACGCGCGGACGTTTCGCACGTGCCTCTGGACAAGGACGGCCGCGACATGATGGTGTGCGCTGAGGAGCGGCAGGAATGATCAAGGACCTTCTCGTATGTCTCGAAGGCTCGCCCAGCAGCGAGCGCGCCACGGATCTCGCGATCGAGATCGCGCGCGAGCAGTCGGCGGTGATCACCGGAGTGGCGATCATCGACGAGCCGTCAATTCGCGCGGGCGCGGCGACCGGCATCGGCAGCGCCAGCTACAAGCAGCATCGCGACGAGGTCTTGCTCGAGGACGCGCAGAAGAAGACCCAGGAGTGGCTCGCGTCCTTCGACGTGCGTTGCAAGGAGGCCGGCGTCGGCACGCGCGTGCTGGAGCTGCGCGGCCGGCCGGCGCCAAGAATTCTCGAGGAGATGAAGTCGCACGATCTGACGCTCATGGGGCGTCACGCGAACTTCCTCTTCGAGACGAAGGATGAAGATCAGGAGACGCGCGACAGCATCCTGCACCGCGCGGGCAAGCCGGTGATCCTGGTGCCCGAGGAGCCGGCAAAGTCGGGGCCCGACGTCATGCTCGCCTACGACGGCAGCTCAGCGTCGAACCGCGCGCTGCGCGCGTTCGCGGAGAGCGGGCTCGCTCAAGGACGCAAGGTCCATGTCGCCAGCGTGCAGGATGACGGCGAGCAGGCCTGGGAGATGGCGACCCGCGGTGTCGAGATGCTGAAGACCCTGTCGATCACCGCCAAGCCGCGCAGCGTGGTGTCGGCGCTGCCGATCGCCGAGGCGATCCTGGACACGCGGCGCCGGCTGGGCGCGGGGATGCTGGTCATCGGCGCGTACACGCGCTCGCGCCTGTCGGAGATCATCTGGGGCTCAGTGACGCACACCTTGCTGGAGACGTCGCCGGTGCCGATCTTCTTGCACCACTGATCCGCGCCCAATGCGCGGCGCTCTCGTCGCAATGCCGTTCAGTTGAGAGACCTCAGACCTCAGGCCTCAGGCGTCCCGCGAGCTCTCCCCGGAAGTCCGAGGCCCGACGTCCGAGGCCCTTGCTAATCGCCGTTGAGCGAGACGATGCGCGGGATGCGGTCGGCGCCGACGATCATCGCGGAGCGATCGGCGATCGGCTTCCAGCCGGGGCGGCCCGCGGTCGCGGGGTTGGCCTCGATGACGACGGCGCGCAGGGCTTCGTGCGGGATGCGGCGCCCGTCGCGGTTCGCGTCGGGCCGGCCGTGGCAGACGGGGCAGTCCGAGATCCCTTCGACGTCGAGGAACTGCATCGGAAACGCCGTCGAGGTCGCGACCAGGCAGCGCCCGTTGGTGGCCACCAGCGCCAGGCTGGTCGGATCGGTGGACGGGCCTCCGTCGCTGCCGCCGCTCAGCAGGCGATCGAGGAAGGCCAGGCTGTGGCGCAGCGCCCGCTGCACCGCCGCCGGCGCCGGCGACGCGGCGTCGAGGATCCCGGCGTCGTGCATGAACGCCAGGAAGAGGTGGAAGATGTGCTCGCTCGGCGATTTGCCGCGGATGTTGCGGCGGAGGAAGTCGGGCACGCTCTCGAGCAACCGCTCGCGCACCGCCGAGAAGCCAGGCTCGCTCACGCGGCCGACCGATCCGAACAGCCACGATCGGAAGCGGAACGGATCGGCGTCCTCGGCGGAGATGTTGCCGTCTCGGCTGAGACCGACGCAGCCGACGAGCGCGTCGGCGCGCAGGTCCTTCGCGAGGCCGTAGAGGTCGACCTCTTTCGTGTCGGCGCGCGGCCGCTTTTGCAGCAGCACATCGCCCGCCTGAACGAATCCGAGACCCCAGCCCTGCGGGCGGTCGTTGCTGCGCGAGTAAAGCGCGCCCCGCGCCGAGGACAAGGCACAAGCCATGTTCTCGGGTTCGTTTCCGAAAAAAGCGACCAGGCAGCTCACGGCGCTGAACCAATTATACGGATCCACCCGTGGCGCGCCACGGTTTCGAGGCCATGCTCACACGTCTAGTTTTGCTGTTATCCAGCGGACGAGCTCGGCGATGACCGCGTCGCGTTCGGGTTCGAGAAACACCTCGTGGAAGAGATTGTCGTACACTCTGACCTCGACGATCGGTCCGGCGGCGCGCGCGAACTCGTGGGCGGCGTCGTTGGAGATCAGGCGGTCGGCGCCGGCCAGCTGCATCAGAGTCGGCGTCTTCAGGCCCGGCGCCGCCGCCATCAGCCGCGCCTGCTCGGCCCGCACCTCGTTGAACCAGCGCGATGTGGCAACGTGGTGGACCAGCGGGTCGGCGTAAAATCCGGCCTGCGCTTCCGGCGTGCGCGACACGTCGTCCGCGGTGATGCCGTTGCCGAGCGCCAGGGTAGGCCACAGCAGGCCCAGCGGGCCTGCTAGGGCCCGCTTGAACAGCGGCACGGCCTTCTTGAGGCTGAAGAAGGGGGCCGCCAGCGCCAGCGCGGCCACGTCCGAGGGCCGGGTGGTCCGGTCAGGCGTCTTCATCCCGGTCTTGCCGCCGGTCTTGTGGGTCTCGAGCAGGTACTCGAGGCAGATCAAGGCGCCGTGGCTGTGGCCCGCGAGCACGAGCGGAAGCGCCGCGTTCGACTCGCGGGCGCCGCCGAGCACCAGGTCGAGGTCGGCGATGAAGTCGTCGAAGCGCTTCACGTAGCCGCGGCGCCCCTCCGACTGGCCATGGCCGCGACAATCGAAGAGCGTGGTGGAGAACCCGGCGTCGGCGAACGCGCGGCCGAGGTGTCGGAACGTGCCGATATGAGTGCTGAAACCATGCACGAAGACCAGCGTGCCGACCGGAACGCCGCGGGGGACGAAGCGCTCGACGTGCAGCTTGACGCCGTCCGGCGTGGTCACGGTCTCTTCGGAGCTGGGTGCCGGCATGGTGATCATCGCGAGGAGATCTATACTCGGCCCCCGCCCGTCGGTCGGCCACATGAGAATCACTGAAATTTACGCGAGCATCCAGGGTGAGACCCAGTACGCCGGCTTGCCCTGCACGCTGGTGCGCACCACCGGGTGCGACCTCCGGTGCACCTACTGCGACAGCGCCTTCGCCTTCTACGGCGGCAACGACATGACCGTGGACGAGATCATCGCCGCCGTGCGCGAGCTGGGGGCCCCCTTGATCCTGCTCACGGGAGGGGAGCCGATGTTGCAGCGGGAGATCGCGGGCCTTGCCGATCGACTGCTTCAATCAGGCTACCGGGTCATGATCGAGACCTCGGGCGCTCATTCGGTCGATTCGCTGCCGGCCGAGGTGGTCCGCATCATCGACGTCAAGACGCCAGGGTCGGGTGAGAGCACACGTGTACGCTGGGAGGTGCTGGACGGCCTACGCCGGCAAGATGCGGTGAAGTTCGTGGTCGCCAACGAGACCGACTACCGGTGGGCCGCCGACGTCGTGACCTCGCGGCGTCTCGCCGAGCGCACCGAGGTCCTGTTGTCGCCCGTCCACGGCTCGCTCGATCCGCAGCAACTGGTGGCGTGGATGCTGCGCGATCGATTGGCCGCGCGGTTGAATCTGCAGCTCCACAAATACATCTGGTCGCCGGACGCCCGCCGCGTCTGATTCAAACGGGCGCTCCGGCGCGACGCCGGTCGGACGGCGCTCGAGTTGCTCGATCTGCGCGTCTTCGGCCCACTTCGGCATTGACAATGTCCGGCGCCACCTGCTAGCGTCCGAGCGTCTCAAATCCCCAGTAAGTACCGGAGAACGTTGGGGAAAATGCAAGGGCCAACCCAGGGAACAAACGAAACGCACGAGGCTTGAGAATACTCTTGGCGACGCTCGGAAGTTATTCTGCGCTGCTCGCGTTGTCGGGCTGCGTTCCGCATGTGAAAAAGAATGCGGACGAGGCGCAGATCCATTTCCAGCTCGCCGGCGACTACTTTCGCCACCGCCGGGTCGAGGCTGCACTCGATGAGCTGCAGCGGGCGCTGGCCAGTGATCCGAACAACGCGGACGCCTACAACCTGCTCGGGCTGATTAGCCTGCAGCAGGGGGCGGAGTACTCGGCCCAGGCTGAGATTGATACTTGTTTGAAATCTGCCGATGCGCAGGCAGTGCGACGAGACCAGAGCGCCAAGTTCCACGATGCCGAGGAAAAGCTGCGACGAGCGACCGAGCTGCGCCCGACCTTTTCTGAGGCCTGGAACAATCTCGCCGTCGCGGCGCTCAATCTTCAGGAGTACGATCTGGCTATCGTAGCTGCGGGGAACGCACTCAAGGATGTGACCTACGCTGAGCCGGAGGTGGCGAGGGCAAATCTGGGATGGGCGTATTTTCTGAAGAACGACCTTCGCTCGGCGTGGAAGGAGCTTCACGAAGCGGTGGCGCGTTCGCCCGGCTTTTGCGTCGGGCGCTACCGCTTGGCGAAGGTCTACGTCGCTCGCAACGAGATCGATCGCGCCGCAGAAGAGCTAGAAGCCGTGACCGGATCATCACAGTGCCCGATTCAGGAGGCATTTTTGTTGGGGGGAATGGTGCAGGAGCGACGGAAAGAGTCGTCCAAAGCGCGGGATCTTTTCGCCCGTTGCGTCCGGCTTGCGCCGAGGAGCTGCCTCGCCGCCGAGTGCAAGCGCTATTCGCAGCTGATTCAGTGAGGGAGAGAGGACCCCACCGCCCATGGACATAGACTCCTTCGGAAGCGGCCTGCGCCGGGCGCGCGAGAAGCGCCAGCTCTCGCTGCGTGAGGTGGCGGGCGCCACCAAGATCCCGCGCGCGACGCTCGAGCAGATCGACGCCGGCAACCTCGACGCCTTGCCGGCCGAAGTCTTCGTGCGCGGCTTCATCCGCTCGTACGCCAGGATGGTCGGCGCCGACGAGAGCGAGTCGCTGCACGGCTTCGAGCGGGCGCTCAATGCGCGGCGCGACGCGGAACGCGCGCGGTCGGGCGCGCCGCCAGCGGTCGCCGCGGTGCCGGCGGCGGCGCCGTCGGTCGGGTCGGGCGCGATCGACGACGAGGCGGCGATGCCCCGGCGCGGAGGTCTCGGCCTCGCGGTGTTCGTGATCATTCTCCTGCTCATCGCAACGATCACGCTATCCTTACTCCTCCGGCGCCCGCCGCAATCGGGTGAGGGGTTGAGCGACGCCACTTCGCGGGCGAAACCGACCGCGCCAGTGACCGCCTCCAGCGAAACGTTCGACATCGCGTCGATCTGACTAGCTCGCTGATTAGCTCGGAACCCTCAAGGGGCTCCGAACCTCCCGCGATCCGCCGCGCGAGCGCGATCAGCGCGGGTGGTGCTGGGCCCAGGCCGGGTAGTCGGCCAGCAGGGCGGACGGGTCGCGGCAGAACCATGTGTAGCCGTAACGTCGATCGGTCAATTTGTTCCAGTCGTAAAGCTTGATCCCGTCACGGTTGCTGAAGATCGGGCGGGCGGTGCCGAGCTCGGTCAGGCGCGCCCAGATCGGGCGGCCGGCGGGGTTCTCTCGCAGTCCCCCCTTGGCGTCGTAGTCGTAGCCGGAGACCGCGTGCTTCTGGAACCAGGCGACGGCGGCGTGCACCGCCTCGGCCGCCGCGGCGGGCGGGCTGGGCAGGCTCATGAGGTAGGCCACCACGGTGGCGCTCTCTCGCCCCGCGAGGCCGGCCAGCTCGTAGCGGCGCGCGGCGACCGGCTCGAGGGTGAGCGGATCACTCTGCTGGCCCCAGATCGTCCGGACACCTCCGTCGAGCACCTGGGTGGCGACGATGCAGCCGATGCCGCGCGCGGCGGCGGCGGCTGCCCGTCGGGCCTGGTCGGGCGTGGCGGCCGCGAAGTGCCCCGCGCCGACGTCGTCGAGCAGGCGCATCACGTTGACGATCGCATCGTCGTTGAAGGTGATCGCGTCGTGGTAGCCGCCCTGTAGTGGATAGACCTGGGGCCAGCAGCCGTTGGGGAATTGCGCGGCCAGCAGGTAATCCAGCCCGCGCGCGAACCCGGCGCGGGTTGCGGCGTCGCCGGTTGCCGCGCTGGCCGCCGCCAGGAAGCGGATCTCCTCGGTGGTCGAGTCGTTGTCCAGGGTCGCGATGTAGTGCCAGCCGCCGTTCTCCGAGTAGAAGCTCTCGCCCGGCTTGCGCGGGCGGCCGAGCAGGTCGACGTGCTTCGACCAGCCGCCCGACGGCGTCTGATACGAGATGACCGTCGCCGCGACCTTGCGCCCCTCGTCGCCGGCCAGCCACGCGGGCGACGCCATCGACGGCGTGAAGCGGAACTCCTTGCGATAGGGGGCCGGCGTCATCTGCGGCTTGCCCGCGGCGCGCAGCTCGGCGGCGATCAGCTGCTGATCGGTGGCGCGCCGGGCGGCGGCGGCGGCGAGGTAGCGGCCCCAGGCCGCGCGCTCGGCCGGCGGAAGTCGCGCCAGCCGGTCGGCGCCGAAGAACGACGTGGGGTTGCCGTCGATCTCGGTGAACGGATCGCCGCCCGAGGGCGCCGGCGCGCGATCGAGCCAGAGCGCGTCGGGGTGATCGCCGGTGCTGATCTCGCGGATGATCTTCCAGTCGACGGTCGAGAACTCGACCACCTTGTCGTCGTCTTGCGCCGAGACGAAGCCGCGCTGGCGCTCACCATCGAGCAACACCCCCTCGGGCCGGCGCCCGACCGGCAGGCGGGCGATCTCTCGCTCGCTCACCGTGTCGACGCCGACCACGGCGTTGCCCGCGATCAGGCTGGCCACCAGCAGGCGGCCGCCCTTCGCCAGCACCAGGCGCGACGGCTCGCCGGGAATCGAGATGCGGCTTGCGACCGTCAACCGCGCCAGGTCGATGCGCACGATCTGATTGCCGTCGCGGTTGCTGGCGTAGAGCCAACGCTCGTCCTCGGACAGCGCCAGCCCCATCGGCGTGCCGCCGATCGCGATGGCGCGCGGCTGAGCTTTTTGCGCCGGCGTGGGGGTTGCGCGGCGAGGTTGCGGCGCAGCGGAGGTTGCGGCGACAGCGGGGGTTGCGGCGATAGCGGGGGTTGCGGCGATAGCGGGGATTGATCGATCGGTACCACGCTCACCGTCCCCGACCCGGCGTTTGCCACCAGCGCGCGCCGTTCGTCGGCGGTGACCACCACCATGTGCGGCAGCTTCTGATCCAGCGGATAGCGCGCGACGACGGCGCGCTTGACCGGATCGATCACCACCAGCGCCGGCGGCAGATCGGTCGTCACGTAGAAGCGACCGGAGCGGCCGCGCGCGATCCCGTGCGGGCGGTGGTTCTCGCCGAGGTCGACGGTCCCCACGTGCGCGACGTGGTGGGCGTCGACGATCGTCACCATGTTGGTGCCCGGCGCGGTGTCGCGGAACGACTTGACGCCGTAGTTGGTGATGAACAGCAGGCCGCCGTCCGCGGTGGCGGCGATCTCGTGCGGGATCGCGAACACCCGGATCGCCGGGCCCGAGCGATCGCCGGTCTCGGGGTCGAAGCCCGAGAGCAGCTCGGCGTTCTTCTGCAGCACCAGCAGGCGGGGCGCGGGCCCCGGCGCGACCGGTGCGGCCGGTGCGGCGTCGGCCGGTGCGGCGTCGGCGCGCGCCGGGGTCAGCGCGCCGGCCGCCACCAGGAACGCGGTGGCGAGCACAACGATCGGGGCGCGCACGCGGCTGATGCTGTGGCCTCGCCCCACGCGACGTGAGATAAGCAGGCGAGGACGATCATGGCAGGGGCGCGGCGCCATCGAATCATGTGTGTCGTCGCGGCGCTCTCGTGGCTCATCGTGACCGCCGGCACGGCGGGCTGCCGCCGAAAACCGGCCACCGTGGCGTTCTCACGCGCGTCGGTCATCGCCCAGCTCGGTCCCTCCCACGCCGGCGTGAGCCTTCCGTCCGACGAATTGCCGGAAAACGTCGAGGCACACGAAGATCTGACCTACGCGCGCGCCGGCGCCGAGGAGCTGGCGCTCGACCTCTACCGGCCCAAGCGCGTTTCCCGGCCGCCGGTGGTCATCGTGGTTCACGGCGGCGGATGGGAACGGGGAGACCGCCGGATGGAGCGCCCGCTGGCCAAGCAGCTGGCGGCGCGTGGCCTGGCGGCGGCGACCATCAGCTATCGCCTGGGGGCGGCCGGTCGGTTCCCGAATGCGCTGTTCGATCTCGAGAGCGCCGTACGCTGGTTGCGGACGCAGGCCGCGCGCTTCGACCTCGACGCCGGGCGAATCGGCGCCGTCGGCGGTTCGGCGGGCGGGCACCTGGTGGCGCTGCTCGGCGTGAGCGCGGGCGAGCCGGGCTTGGTCGGCGGAGCGGGGGAGGGGGACGCCAGCGTGCGAGCCGTCGTCGACATCGACGGCCTGGCCGACTTCACCGGGCCGGCGCTGGTGGCCAAGGAAGAGAAGAATCCGGGCGCGCCGACCCGCTTCCTCGGCGGCTCGTACCCCGAGCGCCGGGAGATCTGGCGGCTCGCCTCCCCGATCAGCCACGTCGGTCCGCGCAGCGCTCCGACGCTGTTCATCGACAGCTCCGCCACCAGCGGCGCGCCGCGCGCCGGCGCCCCGATCCTGCCCGGCCGCGCCGAGATGCGCGATCGGCTGCGCGCGTTCGGGATCCGCTCGGAGCTTGTCGTCCTGGCCGATACGCCGCACCCTTTCTGGCTGGTGAACCCCTGGTTCGACGTCGTGGTGGCGAAGACCACCGCCTTCTTCAACGACCAGTTACGAGGAGAGAAATGAGCGCATCGACCGTCGGACAGACACTCGGCGTCGCCGTCATCGGCTGCGGCGGCATCGGCCAGACCCACGCGCGCGCCGCGCGCGAGATCCCGGGCGCGCGTCTGGTTGGAGTCTCGTCGCGCGACGAGGGCCGGGCGCGGCGGGTCGCCGAGCTCGAGGGTTGCCGCTTCACCACCGATCCGGCGTCGCTGTTCGCCGATCCCGAGGTGGCGCTGGTCTCGATCGCCACCTCGAGCGGAAGCCACGCGTCGCTGGCGCTGGCGGCGATGGCGGCCGGCAAGCACGTGCTGGTCGAAAAGCCGCTGGCGATGACCAGCGCCGACGCCCGGCGCGTGATCGCCGCCGCCGCCAATCGCGGCCTCACGCTGTCGGTGGTGTTCCAGCGTCGCTTCGAGGAGACCTTCAGCGCCATCGCCGCCGCCGTCGCGGCCGGCGCGTTCGGCCGCATGCTGCTGGTCGAGGCGTCGTGCCCCTATTTTCGCCCGCAGTCGTACTACGACACGGCGGCCTGGCGCGGGACCAACGCCGACGACGGCGGCGCGCTGATGAACCAGGGGATCCACCTGGTCGACCTCATGCTCTGGCTGGGTGGACGTGCGCTCCGCGTCGTCGGCGCAGATGGCGACGCAGCTGCACCGGATCGAGGCGGAGGACCTGGCGGTCGCGGTCGTCAACCTCGAGAACGGGGCGCTGGCAACGCTGCTGGCCTCGACCAACCTCGCGCCCGGTTTCCCCCACGCGCTGAACCTGTACGGCGACCGGGGCTGCGTCCGCACCGAAGGGGGCGCGGTGACCCACTGGAGCGTCGCCGAGGGCGCCGCCAGCGTGCACGTTCCGCCGCCGAAGCCGGCGACGCCCACCGCCGGCGCCGCGTCGCCGGGGGGCGCGTTCTGGAGCCTGCCCCAGCACCGCGCGCAGATGGCCGACGTGCTGGACGCCATCCGCGAGCGCCGCCCGCCCGCGATCACCGGCCAGGACGGGCTGCGCGCGGTCTCGCTGGTCGAGGCGGTCTACGAATCGGCGCGGCGCCAGCGCGCGGTCGACCTCGGCTCGTTCGGCGATTTCGACGCGACGCCGGTCCCGTGAGCCCCGCCGGTCGGTCAAACGCCAAGACGCCAGGACGCCAAGGTCCGAAATCTTAAAGATCCGGCCTGTGGCGTCTCTGGCGTCATGGCGTTCTTCTTATTCGACCAGCAGCGCGCTAGGCTCGGCGCGTGACGTCGCTCTCGACGCCGGCCATCGTGCTGCGCACCATCAACTACGGCGAGTCCGACCGCGTGGTGACGCTGATCGGACGCACGACCGGGCGGTTGTCGGCTCTGGCGCGCGGCGCGCGCAAGAGCCAGAAGCGCTTCGGCGGCGGGCTCGGCCTCTGCTCGATCGGCGAGGCCGGCCTGCGTGAGCGCAGCGGCGCCGAGCTGCTGACGCTGGAGAGCTTCGACCTGCAGCAGAGCTACGCCTCGTTCTCGACCGACCTGGCGCGCATGGCCCACGCCGCCTACGTCGCCGAGCTGGTGAGCAAGCTGTGCGCGCCCCGGCAGGCCGAGGCCGAGGTCTACGACTGGCTGCGCGCCTTCCTGGGGGCGCTGGATCAGCAGGGCGCCAGCGCCGAGCGGCTGCGGGTCTTCGAGCTGGGTCTGCTGGGGCGCCTCGGCTTCGGGCCGATGCTGGACACCTGCGCGGTCTGCGGCGGCGAACGATTCCCGGTCGGTCTGCCGGTCGACGAGGTCGCCTTTCGCTGGGACCCCGATCGCGGCGGCGCGATCTGCGGCGCCTGCGGGTCGCGCGGGCGGCCGATCCGCCCCGTGGTGCGGCTGGCGCTGGCGCGACTGGCGACGACCGCGGTCGACGCGCCGGTTCTGGAGGCGCTGCCGGCCGACGTCAACCGCGGCGGGCGCGACGCAATTTTGGAGATCGTAAAGCTTCACATTAGTGGTCCACTTCAATCGTTGGACTTCATTGCAAAAATGGGAGGTCATCCATGACGGACATTCCCCGCGCGGCTCGGCCTGCGTCACGTGGCGCTGGTGGTGGCCGACCTCGGCGCCGCCGAACGGTTCTGGGTCGACGTCATGGGCTACGAGGTCGAGTGGCGGCCCGACGCCGACAATGTCTACCTGCACGGCGGGCACGACAACCTGGCGCTGCACCGCGGGCCGGCGCGCCGCCCCACCGACGGCAGCGGCCAGCTGGACCACATCGGCATCGCCGTGGCGGCGCCCGCCGACGTCGACGCCTGGGCGGCGCACCTGCGCGCGCACGGCGTGCCGCTCAAGACCGAGCCCAAGAACCACCGCGACGGCTCGCGCTCGATCTATTTCCATGGCCCCGAGGAGATCCTGATCCAGATCATCCACCACACCCCGATGATCTCGTGAGCGCGCGCGCCCGCCCGCACCCACGGGACTTGTCTTTTCACCCAAACCATCGTCTAAAGTCCCCCGCAAATGCCCGCCACCAGCCTCGAATCAATCGTCAGCCTCGCCAAGCGGCGCGGGTTCGTCTTCCCCTCCTCGGCCATCTACGGTGGCCTGGGGAGCACCTGGGACTACGGTCCCCTCGGCGTCGAGCTCAAGAACAACGTGAAGCGCGCCTGGTGGCGCTCGGTGGTCTACGAGCGCGACGACATGGAGGGGCTCGACGCCGCGATTCTGATGAATCGCCTGGTCTGGAAGTACTCCGGGCACGAGGCGACCTTCTCCGATCCGATGGCCGACTGCCGCAACTGCAAGTCTCGCCCGCGCGCCGATCACCTGTTCTCGCAGCAGAAGGGGCGCGATCCTAAAGGAGTGGATGAGATCAACGCCGCCATCGCCGCGAAGGAGCTGAAGTGCGAGAAGTGCGGGTCAACCGACCTGACCGAGGCGCGCCCCTTCAACCTCATGTTCAAGACCACGGTCGGCGCCGTCGACACCGGCGACGATTCCGGGCTGGCCTACCTGCGGCCCGAGACCGCGCAGGGGATCTTCGTGAACTTCGGCAATGTGCTGGACACCATGCGCCGCAAGCTACCGTTCGGGATCGCGCAGATCGGCAAGGCGTTCCGCAACGAGATCACGCCCGGCAACTTCACCTTCCGCACGCGCGAGTTCGAGCAGATGGAGATCGAGTACTTCGTGCGCCCCGGCGAGGACGAGGCGGCGCACCAGGCCTGGATCGACACGCGCACGAAGTGGTACCAGGACCTGGGCCTGCGCGCCGAGAACCTCAAGCAGCGCGAGCAGACCAAGGATGAGCTGGCGCACTACGCCAAGCGCTGCGTCGATCTCGAGTACCGGTTCCCCATGGGCTGGAGCGAGCTGGAGGGGATCGCGAACCGCACCGACTTCGATCTGTCGGCCCACAGCCGCGGCCCCAAGAACCCGGACGCCGTCGGCGAGCTGCGCTACTTCGATCAGGAGCAGAAGAAGCACATCGTCCCGTACGTGATCGAGCCGTCGGCCGGCGCTGACCGCGCGACGCTGGCGTTCATGTGCGACGCCTACGACGAATCGCTGGTCAAGGAGCCGCCCGAGGCCGAAGTGACCAAGCTGCGCGAGGCGGTCGAGGGCTTCGTGCGCTCGGTCGAGAAGCGCGACAACCTGGAGCCGGCGATCAAGCAGCGGCTGGTCGAGGCCGGGCAGGGGATCGCCGCCGGTCTGCCGGGGACGCTGCCGCAGCTGCTCGGCCTGTCCGACGACGCCGACGCCAACCGCATCGAGGTGTTCAAGAAGGTGCGCGGCCTGGCCGACAAGCTGGGCGACGAGTTCACGCGCACTGTGCTGCGGCTGCACCCGCGCCTGGCGCCGATCAAGGTCGCCGTCTTCCCGCTGAAGAAGAACGAGCCGCGGCTGGTCGAGACGGCGCGCGCGATCCAGCGCGAGCTGCAGGCCGAGGGGGTGCGGGCGGTCTACGACGACACCGGGGCGATCGGGAAGCTTTATCGGCGCCAGGACGAGATCGGGACCCCGTACTGCATCACCGTCGATTTTCAGAGCCTGGACGACGGCACGGTGACGGTGCGTGATCGCGACTCCATGGGCCAGGAACGCGCGGCGCGCAGCGAGCTGCCGGGCAGCCTGCGCAAGAAGGTCGGCTGACAACGCCCAAAGGGAGGCGCCCGAGAGGTCAGTCGACTGCTCTGACGACGGGGCGACTTGGGCCGCGCCGCGTTTCGACATTTCGGCTCAGACGAGTCTTTTACTTGTCATCAAACTGCTGTAAATAACCCGGCCATGCCAAGCCTCCTCAAGAACAAGTCCGCCGGCCCCAGCGTCAAGAACAAGATCAAGAAAGCTATCGGCAAGATCGGCGTCGCAAAGAACGGCGTCACGACGGCCGCGAAGAACGGCGTCAAGGCCGGCAAGAAGACCGTCCTCGCCAAGGCGACCCAGGTCGCCAACGCGGTGAAGGCGGCCGCCGGCAAGCGGACCTACTTCTTCGGGGACGGCAAGGCGGACGGCAACAAGGAGATGAAGAACCTGCTCGGCGGCAAGGGCGCGAACCTGGCCGAGATGGCGAACATCGGCCTGCCGGTGCCTCCCGGCTTCACCATCACCACCGAGGTCTGCACCGAGTTCTACGCCAACGGCAAGAAGCTGCCCAAGCAGCTGGACGCCGACGTGCGCGCGATGATCGCCCGCATGGAGAAGCAGGTCGGCGCCAAGTTCGGCGACCCGTCGAACCCGCTGCTGGTCTCGGTCCGCTCGGGCGCGCGCGTCTCGATGCCGGGCATGATGGACACGATCCTCAACCTCGGTCTCAACGACACCACCGCCGCCGGCCTGGCGGCGAAGTCGGGCAACGAGCGCTTCGCCTGCGACAGCTACCGCCGCTTCGTCGCGATGTACGGCGACGTGGTGCTCGGCCTCAAGCCCGAGAACAAAGAGGACCACGATCCGTTCGACGACATCCTCGCCAAGAAGAAGAAGGCGCTCGGCGTCAAGGTCGACTCGGATCTGCCGGCCGACGCGCTCAAGGAGCTGGTCGCCGAGTTCAAGGCGGAGATCAAGTCACGCCTCGGCATCGACTTCCCCAACGACCCCTACGACGCAGCTCGGCGGCGCCATCAAGGCGGTCTTCCAGTCGTGGCAGAACGACCGCGCGAATCTCTACCGCCGCCTGAACAACATCCCGGCGGAGTGGGGCACGGCCGTCAACGTCCAGGCGATGGTGTTCGGCAACAAGGGCGACGACTCGGCGACCGGCGTCTGCTTCACCCGCGATCCCGGCCAGCGGCGAGAACATGTTCTACGGCGAGTTCCTGATCAACGCCCAGGGCGAGGACGTGGTCGCCGGCATCCGCACGCCGCAGAAGATCGAGGAGCTCGGCAAGGTGCTGCCGGTCGCCTACAAGGAGCTGCTCGACATCCGCAAGAAGCTCGAGAAGCACTACAAGGACATGCAGGACATCGAGTTCACCGTCGAGAACGGCAAGCTCTACATGCTGCAGTGCCGCAACGGAAAGCGCACCGGCTTCGCCGGCGTGCGCATCGCGGTCGAGATGGTCGAGGAGAAGCTGATCCCGAAGGAGGAGGCGCTGCGCCGGGTCGAGCCGGAGGCGCTGAACCAGCTGCTGCGGCCGGTCTTCCTGCCGTCGGCCAAGAAGGCCGCCGTCGACGAGGGGCGCCTGCTGGCCAAGGGGCTGCCGGCCGGTCCGGGCGCCGCCACCGGCAAGGTCGTCTTCTTCGCCGACGAGGCGGAGGCGCTGGCCGCCAAGGGCGAGACCGAACCTGATCCTGTGCCGCCACGAGACCAGCCCCGAGGACATCCGCGGCATGAACGCGTCGCTGGGCTTCATGACCGCCTTCGGCGGCATGACCAGCCACGCCGCGCTCGTCGCCCGCCAGATGGGCAAGGTCTGCATCGTCGGCTGCGACGCGCTGTCGTTCGACTACCACGCGCGCGTCATGCGCGTCACCACCGCCAAGGGCGAGGTGACGATCAAGGAAGGCGACTGGATCTCGATCGACGGCTTCGCCGGCGAGGTGATCCAGGGGCGCGTCGAGACGACCCCGTCGGAGGTCATCCGCGTGCTCATCGAGAAGAACCTCGACCCCAAGGAGGCGCCGGTCTACCAGACCTACGCCAAGCTGATGACCTGGGCCGACGGCGCCCGCAAGCTGCGCGTGCGCGCCAACGCCGACCAGCCCGATCAGGCGACCGCCTCGGTGGCCTTCGGCGCCGAGGGGATCGGCCTGTGCCGCACCGAGCACATGTTCTTCGGTGAGGACAAGATCGGGCCGATGCGCGAGATGATCGTCGCCGAGAACGAGGCCGACCGCCGCAAGGCCCTCGCCAAGCTGCTGCCGCTGCAGCGCGAGGACTTCTACGGCATCTTCAAGGCGATGGCCGGCCGGCCGGTCACCATCCGGACGCTCGATCCGCCGCTGCACGAGTTCCTGCCCCACGACGAGGCCGGCGTGCGCGATCTGGCGAAGGCGACCGGCAAGACCGTCGAGGAGATCCACGGCCGCATCGAGGAGCTCAAGGAGTCGAATCCGATGCTCGGCCACCGCGGCTGCCGCCTCGGGATCACCTACCCGGAGATCACCGAGATGCAGGCGCGCGCCATCTTCGAGGCGGCCTGCGATCTGGCGGCCGAAGGTGAGAAGGTCTACCCCGAGATCATGATCCCGCTGGTCGGCACCAAGAAAGAGCTCGACCTGCAAGCCGACGTCGTCCGCAAGACGGCGGCGGCGGTGTTTGCCGAGAAGGGCAAGAAGGTCGGCTACACCGTCGGCACCATGATCGAGGTGCCGCGCGCGGCGATGACCGCCGGCGAGATCGCCCAGACCGCCGAGTTCTTCTCGTTCGGCACCAACGATCTGACCCAGACCACCTACGGCCTGTCGCGGGACGACGTGCCGCGCGTCCTGGCGTCGTACCTGCAGCACGAGATCTACACAGTCGACCCGTTCGTCAGCATCGACCGCAAGGGGGTCGGCGGCCTGATGAAGATGGCGGTGGCGGCCGGTCGCGCCGTGAAGCCCAAGCTGAAGATCGGCATCTGCGGCGAGCACGGCGGGGATCCGTCGTCGGTGGAGTTCTGTCACGAGCTCGGCCTCGACTACGTCTCGTGCTCCCCGTACCGGCTGCCGATCGCCCGCCTCGCCGCCGCCCAGGCGGCCCTCAAGGCAACCTAGATCGACGTCCGTCGGTCTGAAGACAAAATGCGGTTGGTGTCGGCGCTGATCGCGGCCGCGGCGGGCGCCGCCACCATCGGGTGCGGCCTGAATCAAGAGGGGATTCCGCCGCCCCCGAACACGATCTTCTTTCCGGGGGCGGTCCAGGTCGCTCCCACCAGCGACCAGTGGCTGTACGTGGTCAACTCCAACTCCGACCTTCGCTACAACGACGGGACCCTGGTGATGGTCGACGTCCAGAAGGCGGAGGCGGAGCGGAGCAGGGTTCCCGCGTGGGACCTCTGCCCCGGCGTCAACTACGTCTATCCGTCGAGCTCGCCGCCCGGGTATTGCTGCTGGGACGCGCTGGATCACAACACCCTCGATTGCGACGAGCGGGCCTACGCCGGCAACGCCGTCAAGATCGGCAGCTTCGGCAGCGCGATCCAGGTGTTGCCTCCGGAAGCCGGGTCAACCACGTCGGAGTTGCTGATCGGCGTACGCGGCAACGCCTCGATCACCTGGATCGACGCCAACTCGGCGGTGAGCCCCCCCAGCCTCGACTGCGCCGGCGGCCCCGGGTTCGTCGAATGCGACACCGCTCACCGCGTGAACCAGACGCTGGATCCACCCGGACCGGTCGAGAGCGAGACGACGCCGATCCTTCTCCCGGATGAGCCTTATGCGCTGGCCCTCGATGCGCCACAGAAGCTGCTTTATGTCGGGCACCTGCGGGCCGGGTTCCTGTCGGCCGTGAACCTCGCCACCCCAAGCCCGACGCTGATCGGCGCCTTCGGCGGGATCTTTCCCGGTGACGCCAACGGCTCGGCCGGGGTGACATCGCTGACCCTCGTGGGGACCGGCATCAACAGCGCGCGGATCTTTGCCACGTCGCGCTTCTTGCCGCGGGCCGGGGCGTTCGCGCCGGTCTCTTTCAGTAACCCGAACGGCAGCGACACCAACACGAACGACAACCCGACGATCTTCCTGGCGAACGCCGGGGACACCTTCATCTCACCCCTGACCGGCGCCGAGACGCGCGGCATCCAGTTCATTCCCAGCATCAACCGGGCGTTCCTGCTGCAGCGGACGCCGCCGGCGCTGCTGGGGTTCGACACGCTGGGTGGGCAGAACGTCGCCTCCGACGTGGTCGAGGTCTGCAGTGGCCCGACGTTCCTGTACATGCGGAGCCCGACCCACTCGGACAACGACCAGCAGATGTTCGTGACCTGCTTCGAGGCCGGCGAGGTCTACGTCATCGATCCTTACGTCATGCGGCTGGTCGCGATCATCGAGGTGGGCCGGGGGCCCGCGGGTCTGTCGTTCTCGAACGGCACGCCCCAGCGGGCCTACGTCGTCGGCTTCGGCGCCAACAACGTGTCGGTCATCGATCTCGATCCCGGCAGCCCGACCCAGTATCACGTGATCGAGCGCATCGGATTCCCCAGCCCGGTGCCGCGATGAAGCGAGCCATTCGCGCCGGGTCGTTGCTTGTCCTGCTCCCGCTTTTGGCAGGGGCGGCGATCGCGGCGGCGGTCTCGCTGGCTGGCTGCAGCACGACGCCGCCGCCGGTCTCGACCCACAATCTGGAACGGCCCAGCGACATGGCGTTCGCCTGCGTCGGCCTGCTCAACCTCCCAGCGGATGGCGGCGCCGCCGACGCGGGTACCGCCGACGCGGGTACCGCCGACGGCAGCGCCAGCACGCCGGTCGTCTCGGGACGGCCGATGTACGAATGCAACCGGCCCGGCTGGTTCGACGAGCCGTTCGACGTCTCGCGCCGCACCTTCTCGTTCGTCGCCAACAGCGCGCGCGGCGAGCTCTCGGTCATCGACCTCAACAACTCCAAGCTGGTCGACCTGGATCTCGCCAACCCCGAGACCAACGTCGCCCCGCTCGGCGTCCTGCCCGAGCAGATGTCCGCGAGCAGCGACGGGTGCCGCATCGTCACCGCCAACCGCGGCTCCTGCGATCTGACGTTGGTGGATGTCGGGACGCTGATGGCCCCGATCCTGGCGGCCGAGGCGAACGAGACGGTGATGACGACCGCCCGCTCGACCGTGAGCCAGGAGATCGTCGTACGCGGCGGGACGACCGGGACGCCGCTGCGGGTCTCGCCGCAAGAGATCATGTTTCTGCCGCAGGACACCTCGGCGATCACCGCCACGCAGAACCTCTGCTCCAGCCGGCCGTTCGCCGACCCGATCGGCTGGAACGCCACGCCGACCCAGCCGATCGAGACCCAGTGGAAGGCGCTGGTGACCTTTCCGACGTGCAACCTGATCGCGCTGATCGATCTGCCGTCGGGCAATATCGTCGACTCGTTCAAGGTGAACGTCGGCAGCAATGGCGTGAGCGTCGTGCTCCAGCCGACGGGGGCCGATCCAGCCTGTCCGGTCGACGATTTCTGCGACGACCACGGACCGGACGCCGGTGCGCCCGCCGGCACCACGGTGCCCTCGGCCGCGACCGCCGTGTCGAACGACCCGTTCGTCAATCCGGTCGGGACGCGCCCGAGCTCGCTGGCGATCCTGCCCGGCGGCGAGCGCGTCTATGTCGGGCTGGCGCAGGCCTCGTTCGTGGTCGCCCTCGACGTTCAGCCGAACCACCTGGCGATCCCATCCACCGGTGGCTCCATCCTGCTGCACGAGGGGGCGCTGGGGGTCAACGGGGTGCGGCTGTCGGTCGATCCCTACAAGGGGACCGATCCGACCGGGACCAACGGTCGGCTCGGAGGCTTCGTCGGCGACAGCGACCAAAACCAGCGGCAGTATCTGTACGTCGTCGCGCGCGACGGCACGGTGCGCGTCGTCGACGTGGGGGTTCGCACCCGCCTGCTGCCGGAGACGGAGTGCGACACCAACGTCGATCCTCGCTTCGTCCCGATAGCCTCGACCGACCTGACCGTCCCCGATCGCTCCAACGTCTGCTGGCCGACCGATCCGCCCGATCTTGCGCATCGCCGCCCGCTGGCCCGCGGCCCCGGCATCCGCCTGCCGACCATCCCGCGCGACGTCGCGTTCGCCGATCTCACGCTCAACAACCACCTGGAGGCAGTGGTCGACGGATCCTACGCCTTCATCCTCACCTCGAACGGCGTGGTCTACCTGGGCAACGTCGACCCGACGCTGCGCACCCAGTACATCAACACCGCGACCGGAAAGCCGGTCGATTCGCCGGTGCCCGAGGTGCAGCCGCTGGTGAGCTCGCTGCGCGACCAGAACATGCTGACCTACACCACGACGCTGGACCCGACGCAGGGGCCGGCGCGCCTCGATCTCCCGCCCACGCTGCCTGCGCAGGGGCCGGTGATCGAAGGGATCACGACCACGTCGCCCGATGACAACGCCACCATCTTTCCAGTGCCCCCCGATCCGGAGCACGGTGCCCCGGTGCCGACCTACGTCTTCTTCCCGCAGCAGGTCTGCTCGCGCAGCACGAAGAACCCGCCGGTACCCTGCGATCCTTCGCCACCGCCCGGCACGCCCCCGATGATGGCGCCGCAGCGGCAGACCTGGAATCTCACCTGGGAGGGCGACGTCTTCGGGCCGAGCTTCTCCGGACAGTTTGCCGTCGACGGCTCGGGCGTCACCACGCTGGTCGATGTCGGCGTCGACTTCTGTCAGGCCGGCGCGCTGCCCGGCGACTTCGTCACCATCTTTGGCTGCACCGTCGACCAGCAGTGCGGTCCGTTGCAGGTCTGCCGGCGCAGCGACACCGCGCCCGAGACGGCGGGGACGCTGCCGATCGACGGCCTGTGCGCGCCGATGGACCCGGCCCAGCAGGCGCAGCAACTGGTGGATTGCGCGCCGCTGCTCAACTCCGTGCGGCGCTACGAGATCCTCGACGCGACCGACGTACCGGGCGCGCCGAGCCAGCTCACGCTCCAGCCAAAGATCGACGAGATCGCGTCAGCGTCGCTGAGCGGCTGCACGCCGGGCACGCCGGGCATGCCGAGCACCTGCGGGCCCGCGAGCGATCCGACGCGTGCGCCCTTCACCTGCGAGGCGGTCGGCAGCGCGCAAGACCACCGATGTGTCGAAGCGTGCAAGTCCGACGCCGACTGTCGTTCGGGGCGGAGCTGCGTCATCTTCCCGAACGTGGTTCCGACGGTTTCCATGAAACCCGGACTCTGCGCCGATGGCCCCATGCTCACTCCGGACCTGATCACCAAATGCGGCCTCGGGCAGCTCACCGCGTACAAACTGGGAGCCGGCACCAGCTTCCTGGTCCAGGGGAACGCGACGACGCCGTATGTCCCCGGTAACGTCAACGCGACGACCTTCAGCTGCGAGCCGAACCCGGCGCGCCTGGATCGGATCCCCTATTTCCAGACGGCGAACGGCGTGCGTACGCCGTTGGCATCGTGCGGACTGGACCCCATCCCTCCGCTGGATCCCGCGAATCTGCAGGCATCGACGGACGCCCAGCAGGCGAAGCTGCTCACGCTGGCTCACACGACCCCGATCCCCAGCCCGTGCCTGGTCGGGACGGCGCTGACCGCTGCCAGCCCCACCGAACCGCCGAAGCCCCCCCTCCGCGTGCTGTTTCAGAACCGCGAGATCCGCTTCGTGCTGGCGAACGTGGATGCCTACCTCGGCGACGAGGAGCAGATCACCTTCGACGTGCACGGCGGCTTCCAGGCCGACACGGTGGTCATGCCGACCGACATCGACATCGACATGCCCATCCGGATCATGGTCGGCCCGGTCGATTCGCAGACCCAGGCCGCCGACATGATGATGACCCACGAGCTGCCGTTTCTGTTCGTGGTCGATCAGCGGCGTCTCGGCCGTGCGAGCGCCGGCGTCGGCCCCACCCGCGGGCAGGTCCTGCGCATCAATCCGCGACGCGCAACCACGGCGAACGCCAACAGCCTGGTCCCGATTTACGACGATCCGACGTCGACCAACAACCTCTGGCCGATCCAGTAACCGGGTCGGTTCCATCGCGGACGAGCTGGGGCACGAACTTGACGTCGTGGCGTGCTGCCCCGAGACTACATGTAGGTAAAAATGGCATTCAGCGCACGTGAATCCGCGCGGTCCCTGGTGACCGCGGCCGTTTCGCAGTTGGTCGCCGAGGGGATCGTCCCCGCGCTGCCGACGTCGATCCCGATCGAGAGCCCCAAGCGTCCCGAGCATGGTGACTTCTCCTCGAACGTCGCCATGGCGCTGGCCAAGGGGGCCGGCAAGCCTCCGCGCGCGATCGCCGAGGCGATCGTCGCGCGGCTGGCCGTCGGCGGTCAGGCGCTGCTGGCCGAGGCGTCGATCGCCGGGCCGGGATTCATCAACCTGCGCTTCTCGAACACCTTCTGGCAGCAGACGCTGGGGTTGATCCTGGCGTCGGGCAACGACTGGGGCCGGCACGCGACCCCGGACCAGGGCGGCGCGCCCGCGCCGCGCATCGTGCTCGAGTATCTCAGCGCCAACCCGACCGGCCCCATGCACGTGGCCCACGGGCGCCACGCCGCCGTCGGTGACGCGCTGGCGCGGCTGCTCCGCTTCGCCGGCTACCCGGTCACCTGCGAGTTCTACGTCAACGACGCCGGCAACCAGGTGCAGATGCTGGCGCTGTCGGTCTGGGCCCGCTACATGGAGGCGGCGCGCGAGGCCGACCCGGCGGTGCCGGTCGTCGAGTTCCCCGAGAACGGCTACAAGGGCGGCTACGTCCGCGACTTCGGGCGCGAGCTGCTGGCGAAGGACGGGTCGCGCTGGATCGCGGCCGAGCCTCCGGCCGATATCGAGCCGATCCGGCAGTTCGCGATCGATCGCTCCCTGGGTTTGATCCGCGCGACGCTGCAGCGCTTCGACGTGACCTTCGACGTCTGGCAGAGCGAACGGGCGCTGCACGAGGCGGGCGACGTCAACGAGACGTTGCGCGCGCTGGATGCCGCCGGCTACATCGACCGCCACGACGAGGCCGTCTGGCTGAAGACCACGGCGCTGTGGGGCGACGACAAGGATCGGGTGGTGGTGAAGTCGGACGGCCTGCCGACCTATCTGCTGGCCGACATCGCCTACCACCGCAAGAAGCTGGCGCGCGGCTTTCAGGAGCTGTGCGACATCTGGGGCGCCGACCACCACGGGCACATCGCGCGCATGCGCGCCGCGCTCAAGGCGTTCGGCTTCTCGCCCGACGTGCTGCGCGTGATCCTGATCCAGACGGTGAGCCTGCTGCGCAACGGCCAGGAGGTGAAGATGGGGAAGCGGGCAGGGGAGTTCGTCACCCTCGACGACGTCGTCGACGAGGTGGGACGGGACGCCACCCGTTACTTCTATCTGATGCGCCGGCACGACACGCCGCTGGAGTTCGATCTGGCGCTGGCCAAGAAGCAGTCGATGGACAACCCGGTCTACTACGTTCAGTACGCGCACGCGCGCTGCTGCGCGATCCTGCGCCGCGCGCGCGAGCTGGGGGCGCCGGACCATGCGCCCGGGCCGGCGCTGGCGGCGCGCCTGGTGCTGGCCGAGGAGATCGGGATCTTGAAGCGGCTGGGCGACTTCCCCGATTTCGTCGCCGACGCGGCGGCGGCGCGCGAACCCCATCGGGTCACCGCCTACCTGCACGAGCTGGCGTCGGACTTTCAGAGCTACTACACCCGGCTGCAGAAGGTGCACGCCGACCCGATCCTGCCGCAGGAACGGCAACGCACCGGCGACTGGCACGCCACCTGGGATTGGCAGAAGACCGCGGCGCGCCTCAGCTGGATCGAGGCGATCGCGCGCGTGATGCGCAACGGCTTGGCGCTGCTGGGCGTGTCGGCGCCCGAGACCATGGCCCGGGAAGAGAACCGGCGCGAAGAGGACCCGAACGACGACCGCGATCGGGCGGTCGAGGCGGTGGCCGACGCTTCCGAGGACGACGCCTGACCGACCACCGACCAGAAAAAGCACAGAAAGAAGACGGCGGATGGCCCTGAGCTACACTGGCGGAACAACGATGGACGAATCGGCGCTTCGCGACGTCGAGCGGTGGAAGGACAAGATCGAGGTTCGCCTGGACAACCGCCAGGTCTTCTTCCTGTTCTTCGGCAGCGCCCTGTGCGCCTGCATGCTGTTCGTGCTGGGGGTCATCGTCGGGAAGCGGCTCGAGTCGCGCGGACGCGCCGCCGTCCCTGAAGTGCAGGACCCCCTCGCGGTGCTCGACCGGATCAACACGCCCGGCCTGGCGTGGCGGGCGTCGGCGTCGGCGTCGGTCCGGCGGCGGGCCAGCGGGTCGACCAGGCGCTGACCTTCCCCAAGGCGCTGATCGGCGCGCCGGCGAAGGGGCGGGGTGCCTCGTTGACCGGCGCGACCGCCGCGGCGGTGTCGGCGACACCGGCGGCCAAGGCGCCGTCGGCCGCCGCGCCCAAGTCGCCGTCGCCCGCCGCGCCCAGGCCGTCGGTGGTCGCCGCGGTCAAGGTGTCGGCGGCGCCGAAGCTGCCAACCCAGATGGCGGTGCCCAAGGTGCCCGCGCCGGTCGCGCCGAAGGTGGTCGCTACCTCGGCCGCTCCCAAGGGGGCGGCGCCGGTGGCCGCAGTCGCCGTCGCCACCCTCGCATCGAACAAGGGCAAGTTCGCGCTGCAGCTGAGCTCGTTCGCCGATCGCAGCGAGGCCGACGCGCTGGCCAAGCGCTTCGCCGCGCAGGGCGCCTACGTGATCGTCTCCGAGGCGCCCGGCAAGGCGACCATGTACCGCGTGCGCGTCGGCAGCTACGGCTCGTCCCAGGAGGCGATCGCCGCCAAGGGGAGCTTCGAGAAGCAGACCAACGTCATCGCCTACATCGCCGGCCGCTAGCGGGCCCGCGCTCTAGCTAGAGCGGTTCGATCCCGGCGGTGCGAAGCACCTCGGCCAGCGACGGGATGCCCGCCAGGCCGCCCAGGTGGCGGCAGTTCAGGCCGGCGGCGGCGTTGGCGAAGGGGAGGCAGCGCTCGAGCGGCCAGCCCTGAACCAGGGCGTAGGCGAACGCGCCCCGGAAGACGTCGCTCGCGCCCGACGTGTCCTGCACTTCGACCTCGATCGCCCCCTGCCGAACCAGTTTTTCCCCCTCGAGCCCGATCGCGCCCTCCTCGCCCAGCGTCAGCACGGCGATCCGCGGGCCCATCTTCGTGAGCTCGATCAGGCTCCGCCCCGTGTCGGAGGTGTGCGAGATCTCGGCGGCGAACCGCTCGGATCCGATCACGATGTCACACAGGTCGAGCAGCTCGCCCATCCCCGGTCCCAGGTGGCGCGCGTCGAGCAGGATCGGGATCGACATCGCGCGCGCGCGTTCGGCGGCGGCCGCCTGCACCGCCGGGCTTCGCCCGTCGATGAGCAGCAGACCGGCCCCTTCGAGCAGCCCCCTCGGCATCTCGCCCGGCTCGAGCTCGGACAGGTTGCCGCGCGTGAAGCGCACCACGCGCCGCGAGGTCACCTCGTCGACCAGCGTGAACGACACCGGCGAGGTCTTGTCGGGCTCGGTGAGCACGAAGCTGGTGTCGACGCTGAAGTCGCGCAGCCCCTTGAGGATCAAGGCCCCGAATTCGTCGTCGGACAGGCGGCCAAAGTAGCGCGCCTGGCCACCCAGCGCGCACACCGTGGCCAGCGCCGTCCCGATGGCGCCGCCGGCCTGCGCGCTGAATCGGGTCAGCTCGACCACGTTCTCGCGAAACCCGGGAGCCACACCGATCTGGTGCAGGCAGACCTCACCGATCCCAACGACGCGATCGGACAGGCTAGGCATTACCCCGACGTTACCACGACTGCCGCGGGCCCGCGCGCCCGCCCGGCTGAGCTAGCGGCTCGTTGAGTGGAGGACCTCCGACCTCGGGCCTCAGGCTTCCGGGGAAACTCGCAGGACGCCTGAGGCCTGAGGCCCGAGGCCCCTTGAGGGGCTAGCGGGCGCCTTCTGGCGAGCGCGCGCTTTCATTCGCCTCGGGCACCTCGCCCGCGGATGAGGGCAGCAGCGGCCGGTCGAGGATCGTCTGCGACCGGATGAAACGCTCGAGCGCGTCGACGGCCTTCACGTAGCTCGCGTTGGCGTAGTAGGCGCGCCCGAGGTAGTAGAGCAGCTCGGGCCGGCGCGCGACGAACGCCGCGTCGTCGGACAGCGGGCGCAGATCGTCGACGGCGTCGTTGTAGAACTCGGCCTTGTACTCGAGGAACCCGCTCAGCAGCGCGAAGTCCTTGCCTAGCCCCGTCCACAGCGGCTCGGGCCACTTGTTGAGGATGTCGTAGGCGGTGGCGTAGCGGTGCGCCGCCGCCGACGCGAGGATCTGCGAATACTCCGACCGCACCCGCTCGACCAGGGCCGGCTGCGCCGCCGCCAGCTTGGGCGCCAGGACCGGGGCTTGCAGACCGTCGACCGGGGCCAGCGGGATCTCCGGATCGCGGTCGAGCCGCGTCGACACCAGGTCCAGCAGCAAGCGCGCGTGGCGGGCCTCGGGGCTGACGCCCTCTTCCGCCGCCTCGGCGCGCCGGGTCCACAGCTCGGCCTCGCGCGACTTGCCGTGGGCCAGCAGGCTGCGCGCCAGCTGGCCGCACTTCGCGCTGCGGTTCGGCTCGTCGTAGCCGGCGATGACCTCGCTCAGCCGGCCGTAGGGCCACAGCGGGCCGTAGACCTTGGCCAGGTAGGGATCGAACTTGGCGTAGCCGAGCAGGTCGCGCGGCGCGCTGAACTCGATGCGCGCGTTGTCGTCGGTGTTGTCGGGCGACCCGGCGGTGAACGACTCCAGCTCCTCGGGGCCGAGCAGCAGATACGCGAAGACGTCGTGGGGCGAGGCGAGGCCGGCGCGGCGCGCCTCGGCGCGCGTCGACGGATCGCGGAACGCGCGCTCGATCACGCCGAGATCCAGCTTGAGCGGCTCGAGGCTGGCGATGAGGATCGTGTCCGACGAGAGATCCTCGGCGGCGAACACGTAGACGTACGGGAACTCCTCGCGCACGGTGCGGTAGATCGCCTTGATGTTCCAGGGCGACATCTCGTAAAGCTGCGCCCACTGGCAGAAGATCCCGTGCGGCGCCAGCCGGGTCTTGATGTCGCGGAAGTACTCGCGCGTGAACAGGTTGGAGACGCCGGTCAACCAGGGGTTCGACGGCTGGCTCACGATGACGTCGAACGGATCGCTGCGCTGGCCCAGGAAGTTTCGCCCGTCGCCGACGCGCGCCGTGACCTTGGGATTGGCCAGCGGGCGGTGGTTGTCGTTCTCGAAGAAGCGCGACGCGCGGTAGATCGCCGGCTCCAGCTCGACGACCTCGAGTGACTTGATCGGGAACTGGGTGATCGCCCCGGCGGTCACGCCCGAGCCGTAGCCGACCAGCGCGACCTTGGGCGCCTGCTCGCCCTGGTACAGCAGCAGCGGCAGCAGCCCGACGATGATCTGGGTCGCCATGTCGGCGTCGTTGGAGGCGTCGACCTTGCCGTTGTTCTTGAGCGAGAAGGTCTTGCCCCACTGGTCGACCGAGACGGTGGTGGCGACGCCGTCCTCGTAGAACACCAGCTTGGGATTCTGCCAGGGCTTCTTGTGCAGCTTTCGGTTGATGTACTCGCGCGCGATCGACGACCCGGAAGAAGCCGGCCGAGAAGCTGACCAGATCCCAGCGCGGCAGCCGCAGCCCGACCAGCGCCATCACGACGGCGAGCGCGACGCCGATCGCGCGCCGCGACCGCGGCAGCGCCGGCGCGCAGGCGAACAGCAACGCGCCCAGCGTCAGGCTGGCGACCACGGCGACGTAGATCCCTTTTTGCAGCCCCAGCAGGGGCAGCGTGACGAACCCCGACAGGAACGACCCGATGATCGCGCCGACGGTGTTCAGCGCGTAGGCCGACCCGATGTCGCGGCCCACCGAGTCGAGGCGCACCGCCGCGATGCGCACGGTCAGCGGGAAGACGCCCCCCATCAGCACCGTCGCCGGCAGCACGGCGATGCAGGCCAGGATGAACTGGCATACCAGGATCGTGTCGACGCCGAAGCTGGCCGATTCCAGCAGCCAGGTGAAGACGTACGGCAGCTTGTCGGTGATGAGATAGGAGACGCCGACGGCGGCGGCGATGCCCAGGTGCAGCCCCGCGAGCCAGCGGATCGGATGGGCCGTGCGCTGCGAGATCCGGCCGAAGATCGCCGAACCGAGCCCGAGGCCGATCAGGAACGCCAGCAGGATCAGCGTGAACGAAAAGATCGACGACCCGATCAACACGGCGAGCGCGCGCGTCCAGAGCACCTGCAAGGTCATCGCCGCCGCGCCCGAGACCGCGAAGCCGCCGAGCGCGACCCGGCGCGCCGCGGGGGTCATGATCACGTCGGGCGGCAGCGCGGCGGCGCCGACCCCCGCGTCGAGCTCGCCCGCCGAGGCCGCCTTCTCCAGCAGCTCATCCATGCTGGCAGGCGCCGCGTCGGCGTCACGCAACACCCGCCGCGCGATCAGGATCGCCGCCGCCAGCGTGAGGTTGAACCCGGCCGCCGTGACGTTGGTCCAGCGCAGCCCGATGCTGGGCAGGAAGATGAACCCGGCGAAGAACGAACCGGCGACCGCGCCGAAGAGGTTCACGGCGTAGAGCGTTCCGATGCGCAGGCCGACGCGGCGCAGCTCCCAGGGATGGCGCACGAAGTGACGCGCCAGGATCGGCAGCGTCGCCCCCATGAGCGTCGTCGGCACGATCAGCAGGCCGGCCGAGGCCACGAAGCGCAGCACCGACAGCAGCGCGTAACGATCGCCGAACGCCGACCACAGCCACCGGTTGAGCCCGGGATAGAACGAGATCACCCAGGGCACGAGCAGCGCGTAAAGCCCGACCGACGCCTCGACGAAGGCGTAGCTGCGCGCGGGATTCTCCAGCCGGTCCGCAAACTTGCCGGCCAGGTACGAACCCAGCCCCAGCCCCCCCATGAACGCGGTCAGCACGGTCGAGACCGCGAGCGTGGTCGAGCCGAAGACCAGCGTCAGCATGCGGGTCCACAGCATCTCGAGCACCAGCCCCGACGCGCCGGACAGGAAGAAGCAGCCCAGGATCACGGCCCGCATGGCGGCGCACTTTACACCAGCCGCGCACGGGCGCACGGCGTGCATCATGATCAGACAGGGGCCCTACCTGCGATTTGCCCGGCGGGCGGTCCGGGTCGACAATCCACGGCTGAGCGACTAGATGTCTGGCACCGCCCCGATTTCAGGCCCGATTTCTTCTCCGATTTGCCCAACTGGTCTGCCCCCCGGGGCAACCTGCGCCGCATGATGACCGTCAAACCTCCCCGACCTTCCATGCTCAACGTCAGCGTCATCGATCGACCGCTGGGGCTTTCCCAAAACGACAGTGTGTCGGCGGAGGACACGACGCTGCTGGCGGCGATCCGCCGCGGCGACCCCGGTAGCCGCGAGGCGCTCTATCACCGCTACAAGCGGCGCGTGTTCGCGCTGGCGGTGCGCATCGTCGGCGCCGGCGACGCCGAGGAGGTGTCGCAGGAGGCCTTCATCCGCATCTTCCGCGGCCTGCCCAAGTTCCGCGGCGACTCGGCGCTCGGCACCTGGATCTACCGGCTGTCGGTGAACGCGGCGCTGTCGCATCGCGCGCGCCGCGGCACGGTGCTCGGCGCCGCCGGCGATCCCGAGATACCGATCAGCGCCGCCCTCGTCGAGCCGGCG
The DNA here is from genome assembly GCA_963778795.1 of uncultured Pseudomonadota bacterium. Lineage (GTDB taxonomy): Bacteria > Myxococcota_A > Polyangia > Fen-1088 > Fen-1088 > DASRQZ01. Next base: position 500,226 of record CAVZVU010000004.1, read on the forward strand.
CCCTCGGGCGATGCGGTGTTGCGCGCACGGCTCGAACGCGCGCTGTGGCAGCTGCCGGTGGGCTATCGCACGGTGATCGTCCTGCACGACGTCGAGGGGCTGGAGCACGAGGAGGTGGCCGCGATCCTCGGCTGTCACGTCGGCACGTCCAAGTCGCAGCTGCACAAGGCGCGCGGCAAGCTGCGCGAGATCCTGCTGCAGGATGGAATCACCGCCTCCGAGCTGGAGGGGCGCTGAGGTGACCAGCGGAGACGGTTCCTCGCGCGACAGGGCAACGACAACGACAACGACAACGGCAACGGGAGGCCGACCGGGGGGAGGCGACGGCGGCGGTGAGGACGGCGTGCGGCACGTGGTCGACCAGCTGTCGGCCTACCTCGACGGCGACATGAAGCCGCAGGCCGCCGATACGGTGCGCGCGCACCTCGCGCGCTGCGCGCCATGCACGGTCGCCGCCGACGAATTGCGGGCCATCGTCGCCGGGGCGCGATCGCTGGATCGGCCCGAGCCGCCGCCCACGCTGTGGCCGGCGATCGAGGGGGCGCTGGCGGCGCGCGAGGGGACGCTGCTCGACTGGCGGCGGATCTTCGTGCGCGGGTTCGCGGTCGGGGGCCTGGCCGGCGCGACGGTGATGATCCTGCTGGTGCTGGGGCTGCATCCGGGCGGGATCTGGTCGACGGTGAAGGCGGTGACGGCGGAATCGGCGGCCGTCGGCGCCGGCCCGGCGACGGTCACGGCCATGGGGGGGGCGGCGGAGATCGATCCTTTGCTGCAGGAGGCGGAGACCGAGCTCGAGACCGCGGCGGCGTCATACGAGCGATCGATCGCCAAGCTGCGCTCGCTGCTGGCGCGCATGGAAGAGCCGCGCTGGAGCGCCGATGCGCGCAGCCGTTTTCGCGAGCGCCTGGCCCGTCTCGACGACGCGATCGAGCGCTCGCGCGTGGCGGCGCGCAGCACGCCGGGCGACAGCGCCGGCAACGAGATCCTGTTCGCCGCCTACCGCAGCAAGATCGACTTCCTGGCCGAGGCGGTCCATCGCGGCGGCGCCGAAGAGATGTTCCGCGAGGGGGCGCCATGAGGACGAAAATGGCGACGACGACGACGATGACGACGACGGCGACCCGGGTGGCGCTGGCGTTGGCCTCGACGCTGTCGCTGGCTCCGCGCCTCGCTGCCGCCAACGGCGAGGGTGGCGCCGCCGTGGCGGCGGTCCCGCCGGCCACCGTGGTCGTCGATCGCCGCGAGCTGATCGTCCCGACGCCGGGCGCCGAGCTGCTGCGCATCGACAACCCGCTCGGACGCATCGAGGTGCGCGCCTGGGATCGCCCCGGACAGATCCACATCATCGCCGAGAAGCGGGCGGTCTCGCAGGAGGCGCTCGACCGGCTGCGCGTGCACTACACCGCCTGGCAGAACGGCGAGATCTCCGTCGACACGCGCGTCGAGCTCGGTGGGCGCGAGCGCTCGCTGCCGCTCTCGGGCAGCCGCGTCGACATGGTGGTCGAGGTGCCGGCCGCGCTGGGAATCGAGGCCAAGACCTTCGGCGGCGACCTCACCGCGTCGGGCCTGCGCGGCGGAGCGCGGCTGGAGACGACCGGTGGGCGGATCGGCGTGTCGGACGTGCGGGGCGGCGTGGTCACGCGGCAGCTCAAGGGGGGGCAGACGGTGAGCGCCGTCGACGGCGACATCGATCTCGACGGCGTCGAGGGGGATCTCGACGTGCACGGCGTGGGCGGCGGGCGGCTCGACGCGCGGATGGTCGACGGCAGCATTCGCGCCGAGGACATCCGCTCGGCGCTGGTGCGCCTGACGTCGACCACCGGCGAGATCGTCTTCATCGGCCTGTTGCGGCCGGGGGCGCACTACGATTTGCGCAGCTACACCGGGGATGTGCGTGTGATTCCCGTGATTGACCGCGGCGGCTTCGAGCTACGCGCCCGGTCGGCGTTTCCCGTTGAGTCAGGGCTGCCGATGCGGAAGCTGTGGCAGCAGGGCGACCGGCTGCACGCCGAGGTGCTGCCCCGGGGCCAGGGAAGCTCGGCGGCGCAGGCCTCGCCTCTGGTGGAGCTGACGTCGGTGTTCGCGCGGGTCATCATCCAGCCGCGCACCGGCGGCGAAACCATCCGCTAGCCTGCTGTCGGTCTGTGGGTGCGTGAGCGCTAACCGGTCTCATCCACCCAACGGTCAGAAGACCCGATGGGGCCACTCGGTGAGCGGGCAATCGCCCTTGTCCGAGCGCGACACAGGGGCGTCGAGGTGTTAGTCTTGGGGACCCGGGAGAATGGATGCGTTTCGGAATTTTCTCCGACACCCACGCAAATATCGAAGCACTCGACGCCGTCCTGAAGGCGTTCGAATCGGCACGTATCGACCAGTACATCTGTCTCGGTGACACGGTCGGCTACGGCGCCAGCCCCAACGAGTGCTGCGCCGTCATCCGCGCCAAGGCCAAGCACACGATCCTGGGCAACCACGACGCGGCCGTCGCGGGCCGCATGGACTACTCGTACTACTACCACGCGGCCCGGCACGCGCTGGACATGCACTCCCGGCTGCTCGCGCCCGACAACAAGGAGTGGCTCAAGGGGCTGCCCTACGAGGTGCGCGAGGGCGAAGTGCACTTCTGCCACGGCTCGCCGCTGAACATCGAGGAGTTCGACTACATCTTCGCGCGCGAGCAGGCGGCGCAGTGCATGGAGATCTGGGATTCGCTGTCGCGGCTGACCGTGATCGGACACTCGCACCTGTGCAAGGCGTTCGCGCTCTCGCCCGAGCAAGGGGTGCACGAGGTGGTCTCGGAGACGTTCGAGCTGCGGCCGGGCTGGAAGTACATCGTCAGCGTCGGGTCGGTGGGCCAGCCGCGCGACTACGATCCGCGCGCCAGCTACACCATCTACGACACGGACACGCACACCTTCGAGTTCAAACGGACCGACTATGACGTGAAGAGCTCGGCCGAGAAGATCTTCAACTCCGAGCTCGAGCCCAATTTCGGGCACCGCCTCTTCATCGGGGTCTGACCGGTTGGGCGGCCTCCGCGACCGATCGCGCGCGCGGCTGGCCGTCGTCGTCGCCGCCGCCGGCATCGCGGCGTGGTCGGGCGGTCACTCCGGTCGCCGCGTGGGCGCGGCGCCGCCGGTGCGCGAGAGCAGCACCTGCGTCGCCGACGATGCGGTCCCGACGCCGCCCGACTACATCGGCTGGGAGCGCTCCGGCAAGGTCGCCTGGGAGGCGATCGAACAGTTCGGCGGCATCGTCCCCGAGATCGAAGAGGATCGAAACCAGGCGCCCCCGGCCTGGTGGCGCTATCCGAGCCCGATGCGCTCGGCCGAGATCCTGGCCGCCGAGGCCAAGGCGCCGAACGGTCTTTATCGCGCGGTCGCGCCGGGCGAGATCAAGCAGGGCGACATCCTGGTGCGCACGGTCGGCGCCGGCGCCTGCGGCAAGATGGCGGTGCTGGGCGGGAAGGTCGACGGGCAGTGGATGACGTTCGAGGCGGGCGAAGACGAGGGCTCGGCGATGCGCACCGGCAACCCGCTGTTCTTCACCGCGGGCAAGACCCTGCGCAGCGACGTGGCCGCCTTTCGCATCGACATCAAGAAGGACGCCACGCTCGGCCACGTGCGCGAGCTGCGGCGCGACCTCGAGCACCTCGAGCGCACCGTCGCCGAGCGGCCGCCGCTGATCGCCAAGAACGGGCGCGCCGTCGTCGACGAGAAGGTGCATGACCTGGTCGACGAAGCCTGGTCGCTGATCGCGGACAACCGGTTCGATCTCGACCGGCGCGAGCTGACCGGGCGCGCGCTGGCCCTCGGCGCCGCGCTCGACTGGCCGGGCGCCGCCGAGGTCGCGGTCGCGGTGCTCGACGATGTGCTGCGCCGGTCGTCGACCCGCCCCGACGCCATGATCGCGCGCGCGTCGCTGTACCTGCTCGCCGGCGACACCGACAAGGCGGCCAGCCTGGCCAACACGGCGACGCTGGTCTCCGGCGTCTCGCCGCGCGCCACCTACGTCCTCGGCCGCAGCCTGCTCGCCGCCGGGAAGACGGCGCCCGGGTTGGCGGCGATGAAGACGTACCTCGACAGCGACCCGCTCGACCCGCGCGCGCGCCGGCTGGTGGCGTCGAACGGCGTCGATCCCAGATGGATGCCGGCGGCGGCGACGGCCGCCGGCGACGCGGGGGTCCGGCTGGGCGGCAGCTTCGAGAAGGCTGTGGCCGAGAGCGCGGCGTTCGGCTTTCGCGTCGGCTGGCCGCTGACCTGGCGGGTGGTCGGGCTGTCGGCGGCGGCGGGGAGCGGGGTGATGCTGAACCTGGCGACCGGCCGGGTGATCCTCGACGATGGTGACACCGAACGGGGTGCCGCCACGCTGCTGGTGCAGCACCCCGGCAGCCCGGCCGAACGGAGCGCCCTCATCCGCAAGGCGGGACGGAATCTCTTCCCCGACGCCAAGCTGCGCACGTTGCCGGCGCTGGTGCCGGGCAGCAAGCGCGAGCAGTTCCGCGAGACCGAGGAGGGGGCCGTGCACCAGGGGGAGGTGACGACGCTCGAGCGCGGCGGGACGGTCTACTTCCTGGTGCTCAACGCCTCCCTCGAGGCCTACGGCAAGCTCAAGGGCGAGTACGCCGGCGTGGTGAAGAGCCTGGCGGTCTCGCCGACGGCCTCACGGCGGCGACGGCGCCGTCGCCGTCGCTGCCACGACTCCTGCGGCGCCGTCGACGCCCACGCCGATCTCCACCCCAAAATGACTCGAGGCCGGACGGCTCTGTTGCCGTTCGACCCCGAGTGTGGCGCTCCGATCGGAAGTTTCAGCGTCGTGCTTCTCCCGAGCACCCGTAGGTGTCAGGATTTCTCGTGTTCACTCACGCTCCCCTTTCGCACCCACCACACGAGAAAGACGACCTGCACCGCCGGTCGATGTCATCGTCACGACTGAAATGTGGGAACGGATTTCGCCGGGTCAAGGTCATCGTTAGGTCCGGGACCCTGAGAGGGTCCCGGACCCCCGACCAGCGCGCTTCGGCGAGCAAGCTCGCCTTCGCGCTAGCGTTGGAGGCCTGCTCCTCGGTCCTCGGGACCCCGGGGCCGTCCAGCTTCGAGGAGCTCAGCGCGCGGAGCTCAGAGCTCGGGGGCGCCGGTCGCGCGCGCCAGCGCCGAGGCGGCGATGTTGAGGTCGAAGACCGCCTGCAGGTAGCGGGCCCGCATCTGGAAGAACGCCAGCAGCGCGTCCGACAGGTCGCGCGCCTCGGCCAGGCCGACGGTGAAGTTCTGCGCCACCGCCGAGATCCAGGCCTTGCCCGCGCGCTCGCCCTTGTGCACCGCCTCGGTGCGGGCCTGCGCTTCGCTGAGCTCGCCGTAGGCCTTGCGCACCTCGAACAGGATGCCGCCCAGGGCGTCGCTGCGCCGGAACTCGATCTCCTCGGCCTCGGCGCGCACGCGCGCCGCGCGCGCCAGCTTGGGCCCGAGGTCGAGCTGCATGCGCAGCGCCGCCGCGATGCCGACGCTGCGACGAGTTGAAGTAATGGTTCATGAACGCGTTGTGCGGATCGTCGACGGCGCCGGCGTAGGCGAGCGTGCCGCTGGCGACCAGGACCAGGTCGGGGTACTCCTGCGGCGCTCGAGATCGGCGAGCGCGTGCTTGGCGCGTGACCGCGTGGTCGAGCAGCCGCACCTCGGGGCGATTGAAGCGCGCCTGATCTTCGTAGTAGGTGACCGGCCGCTCCTTGACCTCGACCGGCGCCAGGTCGTCGTCGTCGACGTCGACGTCGGCCGGCGCGTCGGGCCCCAGCAGCGCGCGCAGGCCGTCGCGCGCCATGCCCAGCCAGGCGCTTGGCCTCGAGCAGGCGCGCGTCGACCTCGGCGCGCACCGTGCGCAGGCGCAGCTTGTCGGTGACCGTCGCCGTGCCGACCCCCTTGGCGAGATCGCCCTCGATCTTCTTCTGGCCGTCGTCGACGTAGCTGGTGCCCTCCTCGAGGGTGGCGATCAGCTCGCGCGCCAGCTTGAGGCCGTAGTAGGCCTTGCGCACGTTGAGCTCGACGTCGGCGCGCGCGCCCGCCTCGCGCTCGCGCGATACGCCGACGCCCGCGCGCGCGGCGGCGACGCCGGCCGAGATCTTGCCGAAGTCCCACAGCGGCTGAACGACCCGCACCTCGGTGCGCGTGAAGACCTGGTTGAACGAGATGGTGTTGAGCCCGGCCTCGTTGGCGTTGGTCGAGACGCAGTTGTTCTCGCGCATGTCCTTGTCCGTGCTGGTCGGGTCGGCGGGGTTTACGCACTGCAGATTCGGCGACCAGGTCAGCAGCGACAGGATGTCGCCGCTCGGCAGCCAGTTGCGCCGCGCCTCCGAGACCTGGGCCTCCATCGCCTCGGTGGCGGCGGCGTTGGCGTGCAGCCCCGGGTTCGCGGCGCGCGCCATGTCGAGCAGCTCCGGCAGCGTCATCTTCTTGGCGTCGGCAGCCGCGCCGGCGCGAGCAAGACCGACAACAGGAGCGAGGCAGCGACGAGAGACGGCGACGGAGCATCGGCGCAGCACTATACACAGCCTGGCAATTGACCGTCGACGGTCGACGCGTGTTACCCGCATCACGCGATGCCGAGACCGACGAGGAGCGCGCCGACGAAATACCCCGACAAGCCTCGCGCGTCGAGACGGCGCAGGTGGTGCTGCCGGGGCTGACCAACGTCCACGGCACGATCTTCGGCGGCATCCTGATGCAGTGGATCGACGGCGCCGCCGGGATCGCGGCGGCGCGCCACGCCGGCGGCCTGGTGGTGACCGCGTCGATGGATCGCCTGCACTTCCTGCGTCCGGTGCAGCTCGGCGAGGTCGTGATCGTGCAGGCGCAGGTCAACTTCGCGGCCCGCACCTCGATGGAGGTCGGCGTGCGCGTGTTCGCCGAGAACCAGCTCACGCGCCAGCGGCGTGCAGGCCACGCGCGCCTACCTGACGTTCGTCGCCGTCGACGATCAGGGCCGCCCGCGCCCGGTCCCGCCGCTGGAGCCGGAGACCGCCGACGATCGGCAGCGCTCAGCGCGAGGCGCGCCGCGCGCCGCGCCGTGCGCCTGCGCGAGCGCCGCGCTATGAAGAAGCGTCATGACATCTGACGCCCCGGACGCGATCCGACGACCCTGCGATCTGCTGACGACCGGCGCGGTGCGCGCCGCGCTGGGCCGAGCGCGAGCTGATCGTCGCCACCGGCGCCGATCGCGTCCGCTTCCTGCACGGCATCGTCACCGGCAACGTCGCCGGGACGCCGGTGGGCGGGGGCGGCCGCTCGGTGCTGCTGACCCCCAAGGGGCACGTCGTCGCCGACATGCGGATCTTCGTGCGCCCCGACGAGATCTGGATCGTCGTCGGCCCGGGCCTGGCGGCGCCGACGGCGGCGGCGCTGTCGCGCTACGCGATCATGGACGACTTCGCGGCGGCGCCGCGGCCCGGGTTCGCGTCGCTCGGCCTGTTCGGTCCGGCGGCCGCCGACGCGGCTGGCGCAGGCGTCGGCGTCGACACCGGCGACCTCGGCGTCGCGCCGCCGAGCTGTCGCACGCCGACGTCTCCTTCGACGGTGGGCGCGCTGTGGCTGGTGCGCGCGCACGAGCTGGGCGCCGACGGGTTCTGGGTCTGGCCGGCGACGCCGGCCGCGGTCGCCGCCGTCGACGGCCGGCTGGCCGCGGCCGGCGTGCCGCGCGCTCGACGCGCGCCGCCGCCGAGGCGGCGCGCATCGCCGCCGTCGAGCCCCAGGACGGCGCCGAGATCACCGCCGACTACTTCCCGATGGAGGTCGGTCTCGACGGGGCGATCGACTACAGCAAGGGCTGCTACCTCGGCCAGGAGCCGATCGTGCGCATCCGCGATCGCGGCCACATCAACTGGCGGCTCGTCGGCCTCGACGTCGACGGCCCGCACGACCCGGCGGCCCAGGACCTGATCGAGAGCGACGTCAAGGCCAAGGCCGGGCGCGTCACCAGCGCCGGCGCGCCTGCCCGGCGGCGCGCGGCGTCGCGCTGGCGCTGGTCCACGTCAGCGTCCCCGACGGCAGCGCCGTGCGGGTGAAGCACGGCGACGAGATCATCGCCCGCGCCGCCTGCGTCCACCGCCGTCCGTCTTCTTGACAGCCCGCGGGCGAACTAGTATTCGCCTCGCATGGGAAGACGTGACAACCGCCGTTCGATGAAGATGCGCCGAAAGACCCGCCAGCGGAAGCTCAAGGCCCGCACGCAGCGCAAGCGTACCGAGAAGCGCGCCGCCAAGCCCGCCGCCGCGAAGGCCACGCCCGCAAGAAGCCCGCCGCGCAAGGAGTAGGGGGGCGGGCGCTCGCGCCCCGCGCATGTTGCAAGCCGCGGCCCCCACCGCGCTGATGCGGCAGTACCTCGACGTCAAGGCGAGGTATCCGGACGCGATCGTCTTCTTCCGTCTCGGTGACTTCTACGAGATGTTCTACGAGGACGCGGTCTACGTCGCGCGCGCGCTCAACCTGACGCTCACCACGCGCGACAAGGGCAAGGAAAGGACGAGGCCGTCCCGATGTGCGGCGTCCCGCACCACGCCGTGCGCGGCTACCTGGCCAAGCTCACCGAGCTCGGCCACCGGGTCGCCCTGTGCGAGCAGCTCGAGGATCCCAAGGTCGCGCGCGGCATCGTCAAGCGCGACGTCGTCCGCGTCGTCACCCCGGGCGTGATCCTCGACGAGGAGTCGCTGGATCCGCGCGCGCCCAGCTACGTGGCCGCCGTGGCGGGCGACGGCCGGCGCGGCTACGGCCTGGCCTTCCTCGACGTCACGACCGGGCACTTTCGCGCGACCGAGGCGTCGACCCTCGAGGCGCTGCTCGACGAGCTGGCGCGCGCCGAGCCGCGCGAGCTGGTGCTGGCGCGCGCGACGCCGACGCGACGCTGCGCGAGCGGCGCGCTATGCCGCGCCTGGACCGACGCGCCTCGGCGCAGACCGGCGCGCCGACGGCGCCTGGTCGACCCCGGCGGCGGAGGACGGAGGCGTCCGACCGCGGCGGCGCTGCTGGCGCGAGGCGCTGGGCGCCGGCGCTCGGACGCCGGCGAGCTGGCCGCGCGCGCGCCCATGGCGGTGGCCGCCGCCGGCGCGGCGTGCTGCGCTACGCGCGCGCGACCCAGCCGGCGGCGACGCTGCCGATCGGCCGGCTGGAGGTCTTCCAGCGCGCCGACTACCTGGTGATCGACGAGCAGGCGCGCAGCCACCTCGAGCTGACCGAGACGCTGCTCGAGCGCAAGCGCGCCGGGCTCGCTGCTCGACGTGATCGACGAGACCCGCTCGGCGATGGGCGGCCGCCTGCTGCGGCGCTGGCTGCTGTTCCCGCTGGTCGACGTCGCGCGCATCCGGCGCCGCCAGGACGCCGTCGAGCGGCTGGTCGGCGGCCACGCGGCGCGCGACGCCGCCCGCAAGCATCTGGGCGAGATCGCCGATCTCGAGCGGCTGGTGGGCGCGCGCAGCTCGGCGTGGCGACGCCCGCGCGATCTGGTGGCGCTGGGCGCTCGCTCGCGCGCTGCCCGCGCTGGCCGCCGCGCTCGCGACGCGGCCGCGGGCGAGATCGGGCCGATGCCGGCGCTCGGGGGCGCCGGCACCGGCCGCGTAGCGGCCGGCGACGCGGCGTCGACCTCGGCGCCGATCTCGCCGAGCAGCGGCGATCTGGCCGGGCGAGCTGGCCGAGCGGCCTGGTGCAGACGCTGCGCGCCGACGCGCCGGCGGCGACCAAGGACGGCGGCTTCGTCAACGCCGGGGTCTCGGCCGAGCTCGACGAGCTGGTCGCCATCGCCAGCGGCGGGCGCGACACCCTGGCGGCCATCGAGGCGCGCGAGCGCGAGCGCACCGGGATCGGCGTCGCTCAAGGTCAAGTACAACAGCGTCTTCGGCTACTACATCGAGGTCACGCGCGCCCAGCTGGCGCACGCCGGTCCCGGCCGACTACGTCGCGCAAGCAGACGGTCGCCAACGGCGAGCGCTTCGTCACCCCGGAGCTGGCCGACTACGAGGCGAAGATCCTCGTCGGCCGACGAGCGTCGGGTCGCGCTCGAGGTGCGAGATCTTCGAACGGCCTGCGCGCCGAGGTGGCGGCGCAGTCGCCGCGGCTGCTGGCGCTGGCGGGGCGCGTCGCCGCCGCCGACGCGCTGGCGGCGCTGGCCGAGGTCGCGCACCGCAGCGGCTACTGCCGGCCCGATGGTCGACGACTCGGGCGTGCTCGACATCGCCGACGGCCGCCACCCGGTGGTCGAGCGCTTGGCGCGCCGCGGGCGGCTTCGTGCCCAACGACGTCCGCCTCGACGCCGACGGCGAGCAGATCCTGATCGTGCACCGGCCCCAACATGGCGGGCAAGTCGACCCTGATCCGCCAGGTGGCGCAGTCGGTGATCCTGGCGCAGATGGGCAGCCTTCGTGCCGGCGCGGCGCGCCCGCATCGGCATCTGCGATCGGGTGTTCACGCGCGTGGGCGCCGGCGACAACCTGGCGCGCGGCGAGTCGACGTTCCTGGTCGAGATGCGCGAGACGGCGCACATCCTGCGCTACGCCACCGCGCGCAGCCTGGTGATCCTCGACGAGATCGGGCGCGGGACGTCGACCTACGACGGCGTGTCGATCGCCTGGGCGGTCGCCGAGCACCTGCACGATCGCGTGCGCGCCAAGACGCTGTTCGCGACCCACTACCACGAGCTGTGCGCGCTGGCCGAGCTGCACCCGCGCGTGCGCAACGTCAGCGTCGCCGCGCGCGAATGGAAAGGCGAGGTCGTCTTCCTGCGCAAGCTGTCGCCGGGCGGCGCCAGCCGATCGTTCGGCATCGAGGTCGGCAAGCTGGCCGGGCTGCCGCCGTCGGTCGTCGAGCGGGCGCGCGCGATCCTCGAAGACGCTGGAGTCCGACGCCGCGGGTCAGCGCGGGACGTCGCCGCGCCCCGCCACGCCGGCCGCGGCCGAGATCCCGCAGCTGGGCCTGTTCGCGGGCCACGCCGGACGCGCACGACGCGCATGACGACCGCGCATCAGGCAGGACAGCCGGCGGTCGCGCCGCCCGCCGCGACCGCCGCGGATGAGGTTGTCGCGATACTTGCGGGCGGTCGATCCCGACGAGCTTTCCCCCCGGGCCGCGCTGGATCTGGTCACCGACCTCAGAAAGAAGTTGACGACAGCGCCGAACAATTGACCATAGAGCTGAGGTTCTTCTGCGGTGATTCGGACAGCTTTTCTCGCGGTGTTCTTGCTGATCGGGTCAGCGCAGGCGGCGCCCGCGGCGCCGGCGCGCGCCTGCCCCCGACGCGGGCGCGGCACGCCCGCGCAGCGCGGCGAGCCGCGCGCCGCGCGGCGCGGCCAAAAGGGAGCCGGCGCCGCGCGCCGCCCGCAAGAACGCGCCGGTCGACCTGGTGCAGGTGAACCGGCACGAGATCGATGCAGCTGCGCCTGCGCGACGGCAGCGGCCGCCCGGTGCGGGGACAGCAGAAGCGCTTCGATCGGTTTCTGCGCTGCCACTACACCAACGTGCAGCACCCGATGAACCCGCGGCTGATCTCGCTGATCTACCGCACCGGCCGGCACTGGCCGGGCCACCGCATCGAAGTGGTCTCGGGCTATCGGCACCCGAAGTACGCGAAGAATCCGCGCAGCCCGCACATGAAAGGGCTGGCCTGCGATTTCCGCGTCGCCGGCGTCAGGAACACCGAGCTGCGCGACTACCTGCGCCACAACTTCGAGAAGGTCGGCGTCGGCTACTACCCGAACTCGTCGTTCGTGCACCTCGACATCCGCAAGGATCGATCGGCCTTCTGGATCGACTACTCCGGTCCCGGCGAGCGGGCGCTCTATTCGTCGGCTCCGGGTGACGACCTGCGGTCCGGTCGCGCCGACCGCTTTCGGCCGAGCAAGATCGATACGTCGTGGGTCGAAGCGGCCGGTCCGCAAGCTGAGCAACAGGCCGCGCCAATGGCTGAGCCAGGCGTCCCCGATCCGGCCCCGACCGCGCCCGCGGAACGACCGACCGCGAGCCCGTAGCAGACACGAATAAGACGTCTTTCGTGCTAGTGTTCAGCGCGCCGAGACAAACCGGCGCACGCCCCACCAGGAGGATTTGATGAGGACATCTGGACGACTTTTGCTCGCGCTGGCATTCGGCGCCGCCACCAGCCTGACGCTCGGCGCCTCCGCCTTCGCGAAGGGGAAGAAGGGCGGATCGGGTGGCGCGGTTCCCGCGGCCAACAGCGAGGAGATCGACAAGCTGAAGGCGGTGCGCCTCGGCGATCCCAAGGCGGGCGTCTTCAAGTGGCAGATGAGCCCCGAGGAAGTGCTGGGGCTGGTGCGGGACTCGATCGCGAAGAAGTATCAATCGCGCATCGAAGGTTCGTCCCAGGACCCGGGCAAGCAGCAGCGCATCCGCGACGAGATGGACAAGGAGCTGCAGGCGGTCAAGAAGAGCTACACCAAGTTCGAGGGCCAGAAGACCGGCCTGGACGTCTCGATCGTCGGTCCCGAGTTCCAGCAGAACACCGGCGAGGCGGTGCTGTTCGCCAAGGAGGACATCTGGACCCGTTACTTCTTCTTCTTCGAGAACGGCCTTTACAAGATGTATCTGGCGTTCAACAAGGACGCGATCGACGGCAAGGCGTTCCGCGACTTCGGCAAGGGGATGGAAGCGAAGTACGGCCGCGGCAAAGAGGTCTACCGCGACGAGAAGGTCAAGGACGGCGTGCGGCACATCCTCGACCACTACGAGTGGGCCACGCGCGGCGGCGACAAGCTGCGCCTGGTCGATCGCTCGGAGTTCTACGGCGTCTATTGCCTGGTGCTGGCCGACGCCAAGGCCCAGGACCGCGCCAACGAGAAGCGCAAGTTCATGAACCCCGAACAGCCGACCGGCGATGCGCTGGTCGAGGCGGTCACCGCCAAGGACGGCAACGAGCGCGACGCCAACGACAACATCATCGATCGCATCACCGGCAAGGAGATCCACAAGCCGGGCGATGAGGCCAAGCACGACGACATCGTGGTGCCGTCGGTCGGCGGCGGAGCCCACGGCAAGTCCGGCGGCGCCACCGAGGCCAGCGCCCCCGGCAAGGATTCGAAGAAGAAGCCCGGCAAGAAGGAAGGCGTCGGCGACGGGCTGGAGCTTTAGTCAAGCGTGGGTGGGGCTGAGGGACAGCCCCCCGCGGACCCACCCACGGAGCTCGGACGCAGTCAGGCTCGACGGCTGCGCGGCAGGCCGCGCTGTCCCTCGGCCCGGTCCCGCCAGGTCACGCTGAGTCGGGACAGGGCGAGGAACTCCACGCAAGTCGGATACAGCGGACGCCAGACCTCGCCGTCGAGCCTGCCGCGACCTGGCGCAGCGCGTCGGTCCGAGACGGTGGGCCACGACGCGAGGAGGGCACGAACGGGTCCAACGCCTCGACGCTTACAAGGGTGTCCGGAGCTTCTCTGGACGCGGACGCAGGCGACCGGGTTGTTCGACCGTAGACGTGAACGGACACGACAGCGATTACGACAGCGTCAATCCGGTCCACGCTCCCCGCGGACGAGGGAGAGGGGTCGGAGGGGAAGCAGTCGGAGGCGCCGGCCAGGCTTCCGCAAACGCACAACTGGCCAGCCGCGCGAACGCGCAGCCGGCCAGTTGATCGAACCGCGAACCTAGGCTTATTGCTCTCGGCTTCGCTTAGAACGGCGCGAAGACGTCGGGGCGGCTGGCCGCCTTGTCGACGCCGTCGAACAGCTCTTTCTGCGAGCTGGTGAGGCGGCTGACGATGGAGCGCATGTTGGCGACGCGCTGCTTGTACGCCTCGTTGCGGACCTGGTCGGGCGAGCCCGACATGACAGTGTCCATCAGCGGCGTCGGCTTGAGCGGGACCACCTTGTCAGTGTCGAGCTTGCCACCCGACTTGCGGTCGACGAACGGCGCGCCGGTGTTCGAGCGAACCTTGAAGCCCACCAGGTCAGCGGCGGCGCAATCCTTGGCGCCGCCCTTGCAAACCTGCTCACCGACCTCGACCAGATTGCCGACGATGATCTTGCCCGAGCTGTCGAACACCACGCCGTAGTTCTTCTCGGGACCGGCGGCGGCCTGCTTGCCGGCGAAGGCGACCAGCGATTCCTGGTCGGCCTTGGTCTTCTTGATGTGGCGCTCGGCTTCGTTGTAGAGCGCGATGCTGTCGTAGTAGTAGTTGAACAGACGATCGACCACGACGTCCTCGAGACGGAAGTAGTCGACGCGGAAGATCTTGCTGGTGTCGGGGCGTGGGTCGAGCTTGATCTTCTCGAGATCGGCGATCAGCCCCGGGTCGTAGGACAACGCATCTTTCTTGTCCTTCGCCAACCGCTGCTGGCTCATCGCCATCGCGGTGCCGATCTGGGTCAGGGTCTTCTGCATCGAATCGAGCTCGCCCTTCACGCTCTTGGCGGCGTGGTTGGCGGTGTTCATGTTCGCGCGGCCGACGCTGGCCATGCCCATGCCGGCGCCCAGCGCGAAGCCGGCGATTCCGACAATCAGCGAGGCGAACAGGGCGGCCTTGCCGCGCCCGGAGCGCACGTTCGCGGCCGGCTGTCCGTCGTCGATGGTGCGCAGATCGAACGTCCCGGCCTGCGGCTTCATGCGGGCGAAGGGGTCGAGGGCAGCGGGCGGTCCAGCGGGCGCCGGGGCCGGCTGCGGGGCCGGGGCCGGTCCACCGTGCGGCTGGGCCGCCGCGGCCGGTCCACCGCCGAACTGAGGCGGGAATCCTGGGTTCGGCCCCATGGGCCGGCCTGGAGCAGGGGCAGCGCCCGGAGGAGCCGCGGCCTCTGGTCTCTTGAGACCGAGACGCGCTTTCAGATCCGAGATGTCTTTGTTGGGCGGAGCGCCAGGCTTCCTGTTTTGTTCCACAATACTCCTCCGGCGTGGTTCGCTACACGCGCTCAGTTCGGTCGTGTCGAGGGTCGAATGTCCATGTCAGGGCAAGGACCGCAGAAGTCGCGCGACGATACTGACGCGCTTATAGGCTGTCAAGCAAACCCGCCAGAACACAGATAAAATTCTGACAAAAATCCGACGACTAAGCGAGCTGAACCAAGGCGTCAATCGCGGAGGCCGCGGCTGGGGTCAGACGCGTGAATCGAATGCCGACGATGTGCCCGCCATCGCTCGATTCCCCTTGCGACACCGTTTCGCCGGAGGCGATCACGATTTCCGGCCGCCCGGGCAGCTGAAACTGGAGCCCCATGAACCTGGGTGTCGGGTTGAGCCGTGGCTGGTTGATCGCGACCAGCCGCGCGCCGGTGCGGCTGAGGTCAGTCATGCGGCAGAGGTAGGGGTGGCCGTTCATGAAGCGATTCACGAAGAGATCGGTCTTGGCGCGACGCTGCTGGCGCCGGTCGATCCGGGTGTCGTGGACGTCCGCGCTCAGGTCGGTATTGGCTCGATTGGTCATGTCGATCACGCCTCCCTCGCAAATTTGCAAATTTGGCAGGTGCCCAGTTGGTCCTACATGTAGTCCCCAGTGAGAAGGCCGGTCAAATTTTCGCGCGCCGATTGGACGGAACGTTGACTTGCCTGAAAGCGCTGCCGATAATCCGGGCGCCCCGTTTCGTCGCTGGGCTTGCCCCACCACCCACCACCCACCACACCTGCCACCCGTCGAGCAGAGGAGCTAGGACATGCACCGCATGAAGATCGGGCTTGTCGCTGCCGCCGTCTTGTTGGTTTTCACCCTGGGCGTCCATGCAGTGGTCACCCAGAACCTCAAGGAATCGGTCATTCGCGAGGTCGAATCAGACGTTTCTCGCGCGCAGCGAATGCATCAGTCGATCGCCCGCCTCGAATCCCTCGAGTTTGCGAACCTGGTGTCGGGTCTGAGCCACCGCCCCGGTGTGGTCGGTATCTTCGACAAGTCGGACGAGACCGCGAAGCGTCAGGCCGCCTTCGAGCAATGCGAGGGGCTGAATGCCTTCCTGGCCAGCGGCTCGCGCCGGGCCGACATCGTCGCGATCATCGACTCGGTGGGCAAGGTCGTCGCCCGCGACCTGAACGTCAACGCCATGTACGGCGAGGATCTGCGCGCCAAGTACCCCGCGGTGGCGGCGGCGCTGAAAGGGGAGGCGACCAAGGACATCTGGACCTTCTCGAACCGGATGACGCGGGTCGCGGTGGCGCCGATCGTCACGCCCGAAGGGGTGATCCGGGGGGCCCTGCTGGTCGGCTATGTGCTGAACGCGCGCGACGCGCAACTCAAGCACGACCTGCTGGGGACCGAGGTCGCCTACTTCCACGACGGCAAGGTCCACACCTCGAGCTTCGTCTCCGAGGGGACCGGCGAGAGCGCCAAGGAAGACGGCAACCGCACGCAGGCTCTGAACGCGGTGCTGTTCCAGACCGGCGACAAGCCGGGGCAGCAGGCGGTTCAGAAACAGGCGGCGACCGACCTGTTCCACTTCATGCTCGACGGGCACGAGTACGCCGCCGTGGCGGCGCCGCTGTTCGGAAACGCCTTCGACAAGACCAGCGGCGTCGTGCTGCTGAACTCGAACGCGGCCGAGATGGAACGGGTCTCGGGCGTCGGCATCAAGATCATCGGCTTCGGGATCCTGGCTATTCTGGTGGCGCTGGCGGCGGCCGTCATGACGGCGCTGCGGTTCATCAAGCCGCTCGACCAGATCGAGCTCGGCGTCGCCGAGATCATCAACGGCAACATCGACTACACCTTCAAGCCGGTCGGCCCCGACTTCGAGGGGCTGTCGAACGGGCTCAACGTCATGATGGCGCGTCTGCTGGGTCGTGACGAGCCGAGCGAGGACGACGTCGAGGAAGAGGCCGACGAAGCCCAGCGCTGGCGGTCGGAGCAGATGCTGGTCGAGGATGTGCCGGGGACGCCGACGGCCGAGCAGAGCAGCGATCCGACGGTGCAGGCGCTGGCCCAGGAGAACGAGGCGATGTACTTCGCGCGCGTCTACGGCGAGTACGTCGCGGCGCTGAAGAGCCAGAGCAAGCCGACGGCCGGCATCACCGTGCAGGCCTTCACCACCAAGCTGCGGCTGGTCGAGGGCGGGCTCAAGCAGAAGTGGAAGTGCCGCTCAGTTCGCTTCCGCGTCGTCGTCCAGGGAGACCTGGTGACGCTGAAGCCGGTTCCGATATACTGACCGGCCTGGTGGTCAAAACCGGGCTCGAAGTTCTCTCGACCGAGCGCCTCGATCTGCTTCGCGGACGTCGCGTGGGAGTGCTCTGCCATCCGGCGAGCGTGACCTCGGATCTGGTCCATGCCGTCGATCGTCTGTTGCAGGTCGGCGCTCGCATCACCCGCCTGTTCGGTCCCGAGCACGGCGTGCGCGGCGAGGCCCAGGACATGATCGGCGTCGACGCCGAACGCGATCGGCGCACAGGGATCCCGGTCAGCAGCCTGTACGGCGGCAGCTTTGATTCGCTGACGCCGTCGGCCGCCGACCTGGCCGAGGTCGACGTGCTGGTCATCGACCTGCAGGACGTCGGCAGCCGCTATTACACCTACGTCTGGACCATGGCGCTGGCGATGGCGGCGGCGGGGCGGGCCGGCGTGCCGGTGGTGGTGGTCGACCGGCCGAACCCGCTGGGCGGCGTCGCGGTCGAGTCGGGGCCGCTGCTGCCCGGCTTCGAGTCGTTCGTCGGCCTGGGCGCCGTCGCGGTTCGCCACGGGATGACCATCGGCGAGATCGCGCGCATGGTGCGCAGCGGGATCCCCGGCGACAAGACCGGGCGCTTCTCGAAGCCGGTCGACTGCGAGCTCAAGGTCGTCGGGATGAAGGGGTGGCAGCGCGCGATGGACTTCGACGCGACCGCGCTGCCCTGGGTGATGCCGTCGCCGAATATGCCGACGCTCGACACGGCGTTCGTCTATCCCGGCCTCTGCCTGTTCGAGGGGACCAACCTGTCGGAGGGGCGGGGGACGACCCGACCGTTCGAGATCGTCGGCGCGCCGTTCCTCGACGGGTATCGCTGGGCCGAGCGCCTGGGGCGCCTGCACCTGCCCGGCGTGCGCTTTCGGCCGCTGTCGTTCCGGCCGATGTTTCACAAGTTCGCGCGGCAGTCCTGTGGCGGGGTCCAGCTGCACGTCACCAACCGCGCCACGTTTCGCCCCTACCGCACCGGTATCGCGTTGCTGCACGCGGCGCGCGAGCTGGCGCCCGCCGACTTCGCCTGGCGTACGGAGACCTACGAGTTCGTGAGCGACCCACCCGCCATCGATCTGTTGACCGGCAGTGCCGCCGTGCGAACCGCCATCGACCAGGGGCGCCCTCTCGATGAGATCTGCGCCCCCTTCGCCGCCTACGAAGGCCAGTTTTCGGCCGAACGGGCGCCCTTTCTGCTGTACGAATAGGCCATGCGCATCGCTTTGTTCGGCGGAAGCTTCAACCCGCCGCACCTCGGGCACGAGCTGGCGGCGCTGTACGTCCTGGAGACGGCCGACGTCGACGAGCTCTGGTTCGTCCCCACCTTCAAGCACGCGTTCGACAAGGCGCTCGAGCGGTTCGAGGACCGCCTGGCGATGTGCGAGCTGGCGCGCGCGTCGGTCGGCGCGCGCGCCTGCGTCTCCGATATCGAACGCGAGCTCGGCGATGAGAGCCGCACGCTGCGCACGGTGCGCGCGCTGCAGGCGCGCCATCCCGAGCACCGCTTCGCGCTGGTGATCGGCGCCGACCTCGTCGCCGAGATCGACAGCTGGTACGGCGCCGAGGAGCTGCGTTCCGCCGTGCCGTTCATCGTGGTCGGCCGGGCCGGCGCCGGTGCAGCAGACGGCCCACGTCCCGGGGTCGAGATGCCGGCGATCAGCTCGACGGAGATCCGGCGGGCGCTCGCCGCGGGGAAGCCGGTCACCGGGCTCGTGTCGCGAGCCATCCTCGATTACATCTACGCGCGCGGGCTATTTGGGGCCGCGCAGCCCGCATGAGCGTCTTGACCGTTTTCATCGTGGGCGCCGGCGCCGTCGGCACCGCCCTGGCCGCGGGTCTGGTTCGCGCCGGGGTTCCGGTCGCGGGGCTGCACGGTCGCCGGGCCGGCCTCCCGGACGCCGCCAGCGCCGTCCCGGACGTTGGCGTCGTCGCCAGCAGTGGCGAGCTTCCGGCGATCCTTTCGGAATCGGACGTCGTCATCATCGCGGTGCGCGACGAGCGCACCGGCGAGGTCGCGGAGCGGCTGGTGCGCGAGAAGCGCCTGCGGTCCCATCAGGTGGTGCTGCACACGTCGGGTGCGATCCCGTCGGCCAGGGCGCTGGCCGCCGTCCGCCCGCACGTGCGCGGCGTCGGGACGCTGCATCCGCTGGTCTCCTTCGCCGATCCCCAGGTCGCCGTCGAGGAGCTCAAGAGCGCCGCCTTCGGCATCGAGGGGGACGAGCCGGCGTGCGCGGTCTCGACCGAGCTGGTGCGCGCGCTCGGTGCCCAGGCGGTCTTCCTCGAGGCCGAGAGCCTGCCGCTTTATCACGTCGGCGCCGTCATCGCGTCGAACTACGTCGTGGCGCTGGCCGATGTGGCGCGCGGACTGCTGGTCAAGGCGGGCGTGCCCGAGGCGCAGGCGCTGCCGGCGTTGATCCCGCTGCTGTCGAGCGTCGTCCAGAACCTGGCCACGCTCGGGTTGCCCGGCGCCCTCACCGGCCCGGTCGAGCGGGGCGACGTGTCGTCGGTGGAACAGCACCTGCGCACGCTCGAGCAGCGCGCGCCCGAGCTCTGCGACCTCTATCGGCGGGTGGGACGCGAGGTGCTGCGCCTCGCGCAGGAGAAGTCGGCGCTCGCGCCGGCGACGGTCTCGCGCCTCGAGTCGCTGTTCCGCCCGCCGGTCGCGGCGGCTGCGCCGGGTGGGACAAGCGACACCAAGGTGGCCCACAACTCGGCCGACCGGGCCCGGAGCCGTGGGGAAAAAAAGCGCTGACGACAGCGGGACCGGATCGCTTAGACTCGATCGGCGTCGGTCTTCCCCGTCACACCGTTCTCACAAACTTTGTCGTCACGCCTTTGTTGGCCACCGTCATTCAGGGAGTGTTCATGAGCAAGAGATGGTTCGTCCGCAGCTTGGTTCTGGTCTCGATGCTGGCAGGAGTTTTGGCGGGTGCACGGGTGGCGGTCGCGGCGAAGCCGGAAGATGTCTTCAAGGGCAAGATCATCATCACGAAGAACCGCCTGCCGCTGCGGTTCGCTTCGCCGGGCGCGTTCGTGGCCGCGCTGCAAAAGGGCAAGACCGACAAGATCTGGCCGACGGAAGAGAAGGGCCCCGAGCAGGGCACCTGGGACATCGAATACGTCGCCTTCTTCGCGCAGCCGCTCAACGACAGCGAGATCCAGGTCAAGTTCTACGACATCACCAGCGGCGAGAAGCGCTACGTCGCCGGCGACCCGCAGTACACGCACGACAAGAACTCGCGGATCTTCGGCTCGAGCATCCAGCTGGCCAAGCCGGAGTTCGACGTGCGCAAGCACTACCTGATGACGCTGGAGTCGCGCCAGCACGTGATCGCCCAGACCCAGTTCTGGCTGCTCGGCAAGGGCGCGAACTACAGCGGCAAGGTCGAGTTCAGCGACTCGGAAGCCAAGGGCAAGTAGCGCGAGGCCCGAGGCGGTGACCAAGCAGGGCCAGACCCGGGCTTCGTCCAGCGCCGCTCGCCGTCTTCGTGACCGGCCGCTCGGCGCAACCGTCGTCCTCGGTCTCGCGTCGGTGCTCGTGGCGGCCCCGGCGCCGGCACGGGCCGCCGGACGTGCCGCCGCCGCTGCTGCCGGGGGCGCCGACGATCCGGCGGTCGTGGAGCTGGTCGTCGAGTTGCTGGCCGCGGGGACGACACCGGAGCGAACCGTCGCGGCACTCGCCGCGCTGACTCGATTCGCCGACCCGCGCGCGCTCGAGGTGGTCGTGCTCTACGCGGGGCACCGGCGGCCGGAGGTGAGGCGCGAGGCGGTGAAGGCGCTCGCCGCGCTCCCCGATCCGCGCGCGCTCGCGCCGCTGCTCGAGCGGCTGGGCGACGAATCGCCCGAGGTGCGCGCGGAGGCGGCCACGGCGCTGGCGGTCCGGCGCGAGGCGCGCGCCGTGCCGCGGCTGGTCCGGCTGGTCCGGCGCGGCGATCTCGGCGCCGCGGCGCCGCTCGGCCGTCTGGCGACGCCCGAGACGATCGGCGAGCTCTGCGAGCTGCAGGGCGGCGTCAACGAAGCCGTGCTGGCGACCGCGCTCGGCACCGCCGTCCAGCGCAACGACATCAACGACGGCCTCCGCGTCGAGGCGCTGCGCACGATCGCGAAGCTCCACGGCGTCGAGGCGACGGCGGCGCTCGCCGACTACCTGGCGTCGATCCCGCCGCGCGACAACCGGGCCTCGAAAGGCGAGGCACAGCGGCTGCTCGACGAACGGGGGGGCGACCGATGAAGCGCGCGCTCGCCGTCGCCGTCGCCGTCGTCCTCCTGGCCGTCAGCGCGGCGCTGTCGGGCTGCGCCACCGACGGCGCGCGCCGGGCCGGCGACATGGGCGAGGTCGGCGTCGCGCTGGCCCGCCTGCGGCCGAGCGGCGCCACCCCGGTCAACGCGACCGGGGAGCCGACTGCCTATCTGGCTTACCGGGGACCGTCCGGGCCCGAGCTCGGCGCGTTCGATCTGGCGCGCGCCGAGCTGGTCTGGCGGCAACCGGGCGAGCTGACCGGACGGATCGAGGTCGGGCGCGCGGCGATCGTTCACGCCGCCAAGACGCCGGCCGGCACGGCGGTCCTCGTCGGCCGCGGCGGGGGCACCGGCGAGGTGCTCTGGCGCCAGGAGCTGCCCGGGGACGAGCGGTTGATCGGCTACGCCGTCGACGGCGACAGCGCCTACTACGTTGCGCGCGCCTTCAGCGCGACCGGCACGCACGGCCTCGGCAGCCTGACGGCGCTCGACGCGCGCACCGGCGCGCTGCGCTGGCGGCACGACCTGCCGCCGGGTGAGGTCGGCGCGCCGGCGGCGCGCGGCGGTCTGGTCGCCGTACCGTCGGCGACGCAGTACGTGCTGCTGCACGACGGCGCCAGCGGGGCCGAGCTGGCGCGCATCCTGTCGACCGAGCAGGCGGCCAGCTTCGTGCGCGCGCTGCCCGAGGGGATCTTCTTCGGCTCGAAGGGGGTGTTTCGCGCGTCGCCCGACACGGCCACCGCCTCGCGCAAGTCGGAGGGCTATGCCCAGGCGGCGCTGCCGGCGTTCGCACGGCCGATCTACGCGCCCGACATGTATCGCCCCGAGCAGGGCGACTACTCGGCGATCGACCGCAACCGCGTCGTCTGGCGGCCCGCGGCCGACGAGTCCGTCGGCGCCGGCGTCGGCGCCCCCTCGGCCGGGCGGCGCATGGCGTTCCGCGACGGGCTGGTCTTCGTGCACGACTTCCGGTTCTTCTTCGCGATCGACGCCGCCACCGGGGCCCTGCGCTGGGCGCACGCCGAGAAGACCTCCGACGCCGTCACCTCGGCCCACACCGGCAGCGCGCTGGTCTACGTCACCGCCGACGGCGAGCTGGGCGCGCTCGACGCCGCGACCGGGCGGCCGGTCTACCGCGCGCGCATCCCGGGCGCGACCATGGTGCGCGGCGCGACCTTCGACGCCGACGGCTTCGGCGGCGCCGCCCCCGGTACGCCGGGCGCCGCCGCGCCGGCGCAGCCGCCCCCGACGCTGGCCGAGACGCTGGCGGCGATCCTCTGGGACAGCGATCGCCGCTTCTCCGACGCGCTGGCGACCTACGTGGTCGACGAGCTCGGCAAGCTGCCGGGTCGCGCGGTCACCGCCGAGCTGCTGAAGGCGGTGCAGGCGCCGCCGACCGCGCTGGCGGCGCCCGCGCGCAAGAAGGCCGACGAGGCGCTGGCGTCGCGCCGCGACCCCGAGTCGGCCGACCTGTTCGTCGCCGCGCTCACGGTTCGCGCCGACTACGCCGACGACACCCGCCCGACCAGCGTCGCGTCGATCGCGCGCGCCGCGGCGGCGATGCGATCGAAGCCGGTCGCGCTGGCGCTGGCCGATCACCTGCGCCGGCCCGAGACCGCGCCCGAGACGATCGTGCAGATCAGCCGTGCGCTCGGCGCCGCCGGCGCCGTCGAGGCTCTGCCGGCGCTGCGCGACTTCCTGTGCATGTACCGCGGGGAACCGGTCTTCGACGGCGATCCCACCGCGCTGATCGCGGTCGCGACGGCGATCCTCGAGCTGGGCGGCCCGCCGGAGCGGCAGCTGCTGCTCTTCGTCGCCGAGGAGCCGCGCACGGTCGAGCCGCTGCGTCATCACCTGCGGCGGGCGCTGGCCGCCGCGCCGCCCGCCACGGCGCTGGCGGCGCCGTGACAGGTAACGACGACGGGTCACGACAATGACGGGTGACAAATGACCGGTGACAGCCCGTCGCGCGCGCGATTCACGGTGATGGTGTGTCGCGGACCGACCTGCGGTGACGCGCGCAACTCGGGGGCGCTCACGGCCCAGCTGCGCGAGACGGTCGCCGCGCGCGGTCTGGAAGAGGAGATCACGATCGCCGAGGAGACCTGCTTCGGGCACTGCCTGCGCGGCCCGAATATCCTGGTCTACAGCACCGACGACATGAAGGGGACGCGGGTCTACGGCCCAGGCGCCGATGCGCCGTCGGCGGTGCTCTACAACCGCATGACCCCCGCCGATCTCGCGCGCATCATCGATCGCCACCTGGTGGGCGGCATGGTCGTGCGTCCGTTGCTCAATCGGTTTCCAATCAAAGATTCTTGAGGGGCAACTTGAGCGGCAACGGGAAGGGAAGACAGCCGCGCGTGGGGCGGAGGCAGCCCCGGAACTTCTTGCTTGCGCCCCGAGGAGAAATGGCCACAATCAAAGGTCATTATGCTCACCGACCGTCGTTGTTTTCGCGTTGGTTTTGATAGCGCTGGCGAGCATCGGCGCCTGCACCAAGGAGGACGACGGCCTCACGGCGCGCCTCATGGAGTCGAACAACAAGGTGCTCGCCTGTGAGAAGGATCTGACCCAGGCGAAGGATCAGATCGCGGCGCTCAAGCGGCAGGTCGCGCAGGCGATCGCCGAGCCGTCGCGCATCACGTTGACCGATCCCGACATCATCGAGCTGGTCGCCAGCCGCAAGAAGGCGGCGGCGCCGCAAGCCGAAGGCGACGTCGTGCCGACGCTGAACCCGAAAGAGGCGAGCCGCATCGTCATGCAGGGCGCGTCGGCGATGCAGCAGTGCTACGAGCGCGCGCTGAAGAAGAACGCGTCGCTGCAGTTCAAGTCGGGGCTGGGCGTGACGCTGGGGATCACCGTCAAGCCGTCCGGGCAGGTCGAGGCCGTCGACGTCAACCCGATCGTCGACAAGGACATGACCCAGTGCTTCAAGACCACGGCGCTGCGCTGGAAGTTCCCCAGCTTCACCGGCACCGCCGTGACCATCGAGCAGAAGCTCACGCTGACGCCGAAGACCTGATAGACGCCCTGATTTAAACGCCAGGACGCCACGGGTCCGAAATCTTGAAAATCCGGCCTTTGGCGTCGCTGGCGTCATGGCGTTTTTTCTTCTTCGACCCGCATTGCGACGCCAAAGGCGCTTCTAGCCAGTAAGCTCTCGCGCGTGGACCCTCGACCGGAGCTGATCTATCTCGACCACGCCGCCTCAGCGCCGCTGCGGCCCGAGGTCTCGGCAGGCGATGCAGGCGGCGCTGGCGCGATCGCCTCGGCAACCCGTCGAGCGTGCACGCGGCCGGGCGCCGCGCGCGCGCCGCCGTCGAGAACGCGCGCGCCGAGGTGGCGCGCGCTGCTCGGGGCGCTGCCCGAGGAGATCGTGTTCACGTCGGGCGGCACCGAGGGGGACAACCTGGCGGTGCGCGGGCTGGCGCTGGCGGCCCGCGCCCGCGTCGGCCGCCACGCGCCGGCGCGCGGCGCAGCGGCGGCGCATGTGATCTCGTCGCCGCTCGAGCACCCGGCGGTTGCCGGGCGCGCTGGCCGCGCTCGAGCGCGAGGGCTTCGCGGTGACCCGCCTGCCGGTCGACGCCGCGGGGCGGCATCGATCCCGAGGACCTGCGCGCCGCGCTGCGGCCCGACACGGTGCTGGTGACGCTGGCCGCCGCCAATCACGAGATCGGCAATCGCTACCCGATCGCGGCGCTGGCCGGCATGGCGCGCGCCGCGGGCGTGCTCTTCCACACCGACGCGGTCGCGGCGGCCGGGCGGGTCCCGTTCGACGTGCGCGCGCTCGGCGTCGACGCCGCGACCGTCTCGGCGCACAAGATCGAGGGCCCGCCCGGGGTCGGCGCGCTGTTCGTGCGGCGCGGGGTCGAGCTCGACCCGCTGATCGGCGGCGGGCACCAGGAGCGCGAGCGGCGTCCCGGCACCGAGAACCTGGCCGGGATCGTCGGCTTCGGCGTGCGCGGCGCGCCTGGCGGCCGACGAGCTGGCGCGCCACCGCGGCGCGGGTCGCGGCGCTGCGCGCGCGGCTCGAGCGCGGCCTGGCGCGCGATCCCCGGCGCGCACGTTTCACGGCGACCGCGACCCGGAGCGGCGCTTGCCCGGCACCACCAACGTCGGGTTCGAGGGGGCCACCGGGCAGCTGGTCGCGATCGGCCTCGACCTCGAGGGGATCTGCGTGTCGACCGGCGCCGCCTGCAGCTCGGGGTCGCTCGAGCCGTCGCCGGTGCTGCGCGCGCTCGGCTTGTCCGCCGAGCGCGCCGCGCAGGGCGTGCGCATCACGCTCGGACGCACGACGACCGACGGCCGAGATCGATCGCCTGCTCGAGGTGCTGCCGCGGATCGTGGCGCGGGTGCGCGACGCGACGCCGGCGGTCTCGAGGCCGCGCGATCGCGACCGCCGCCGCCAGCCGCCGTCGGCGGGCCGGGGCCGAGCACGCCGCGGCGGCTGCCGGGCGCGCCGGCCGCGCATCGCCGTCGCGATGTCGGGCGGCGTCGATTCGTCGACGGCGGCGGCGCTGCTGCTCGAGGCCGGCGCCGACGTCGATCGGCGTGACGCTCAAGCTCTACGACGCCTCGGGGACCTCGGCCAGCATCGGCGGTCGCTGCTGCGGCCCGCGCGACATCGAGGACGCGCGCGCGACCGCGGCGCTGCTGGGCTTCCCGCACTACGTGGTCAACGAGACCGAGACCTTCCGGCGCGCGGTCATCGACGACTTCATCTGGGAGCACCGGATCGGTCGCACGCCCAATCCGTGCGTGCGCTGCAACGAGCGACTGAAGTTCGCGCCGCTGGTGCGCTTCGCCGAGGCGATCGGCGCCGACGCGCTGGCGACCGGCCACTACGCCCGGCTGGTGCCGCCCGAAGGACGAGCACGACGACGAGCGCCGACACGACCGATGCGCCGCGGCTGCTGCGCGCGCTCGATCGCGACAAGGACCAGTCGTACTTTCTCTTCGGCGTTCGCCCCGAGGTCTTCGGCAAGGTGCTGTTCCCGCTGGGCGACAAGACCAAGGACGAGGTGCGCGCCATCGCGCGCCGCGCCGGCCTGCCCAACGCCGACAAGCCCGATTCGCAGCAGATCTGCTTCATCCCCGACGGCGACCACCGGCGCTACGTCGAGGCGCACGGCGGCGCCGGTCTGCCCGGCGCGATCGTCGACGAGGCGGGCGCCGAGCTGGCGCGCCCACGACGGGACCCACCACTTCACCGTCGGGCAGCGGCGCGGCGTGCCGGCGGACGGGGGCGCGCGCCGCTTCGTCGTGCGCATCGACGCCGCCACCGGCAAGGTCGTCGTCGGGCCGCGCGCCAGCCTCGCGCGCTCGGCGCTGCGCGTCTCCGACGTGCGCTGGATGCGCGCCGAGCCACCGCGGTCGTGGCCGCTGCGTTGCTCGGTTCAGATCCGCCACCACGCGCCGGCGCTGCCGGCCTGGATCGCCGCGCCCGCCGGCGACGCGCCGGGTGCGGTCACGGTCGAGCTCGACAGCCCCGCCGACGGCGTCGCGCCCGGACAGGCAGCGGTCTTCTACGACGGCGAGGCGGTGCTGGGCGGCGGCTGGATCGACTGACCGGCGGCGGCGCTCAGGCGCTCGCCGTTCAGGCTTCGCCCTGCTGCTCGGTGGCGGCCGAGATCGCGGCGGCGATCAGCTGCTTGGGCGTGGTGTTGCGATCGCGCGCGCGCACGGCGTCGATCGCCTGCTCCAGCTCGCCGCGGTCGAGGAAGATGCCGTGGCAGGTGCCGCAGTAGTCGACGTGCACCTTGCCCAGCATCACCTCGGACAGCTGGCCCTCGCAGGCCGGGCAGGGCGCCTTGTTCTCGGTCGGCACCGGGGGTGGCCCCGACGAGCCGCGCAGCAGATCCCGCAGGCGGGCGAGCTCCTTCTCGGGCAGCTGGGAGGCGTGGGTGATCTCGCCGCGATCCAGCCACAGGCCGCCGCACTTCGGACAGAGGTCGACCTCGAGGCCCTGGAACGTCGCCCGGTCGAGGATCGAGTTGCATTTCACACAACAAAGATTGGCCTGCCCCATGGGGTCTCATCTTAACCGCGCCGGCGCCGGTCGGGTCCAGCGCGGGCGCACGACGCCCGTCGGCATCACCGGCCGCGTGGCATCCGGCATCACCCGGCATCGCCCGCCATTGGCGCATAGGTGGTAAGGTAAGTGCGATGAGCGCATCGGAACCGTCCGGGTACGGCGTCCTGGAGGGCCGGATCGGATACACCTTCAATGATCGCGGGCTGTGCGAGTCGGCGCTGACCCACAAGTCCTGGCTCAACGAGCGGCACAGCCCCACGCGCACCGACAACGAACGGCTCGAGTTCCTGGGCGACGCCGTGCTGGCGCTGGCGGTGAGCGACATGCTGATGAAGCGCTTCCCCGAGCGGTCGGAGGGGGAGCTGTCGAAGACGCGCGCCGCGCTGGTCAGCGAGGTCGGTCTGGCGCGAGGCCGCCGAGGGGATCGGCCTTGGCGAGTGGATCTTCCTCGGGCGCGGCGAAGACCAGGCGGGCGGACGGCGCAAACCGTCGATCCTGTCCGACGCGCTGGAGGCGCTGGTCGGCGCGGTCTACCTCGACGGCGGCTTCAGCGCCGCGCACGACGTGACCCAGCGCCTGTTCGTCGAGGCGCTGCGCGACGCCGACAGCTCCGCGCGCTTCGACTTCAAGTCGCGCCTGCAGGAGCGATCGCAGGCGCTGTTGCAGGCGACGCCGCAGTACACGGTCGTCGGGCAGGAGGGGCCCGACCACGATCGGCGGTTCCTGGTGGCGATCCTGCTCGACGGGCGCGAGTACGGCCGCGCCCAGGGGCGCTCGAAGAAAGAGGCCGAGCAGAACGCCGCCGCCCAGGCCCTCGAGGTGCTCGACGGCCGCGCGCCGCCACCCCAAGAGGCACCCGGCGAGGAATGACCGCCGCGCGCGAGACGATCGATCGCCACCTCATCCCGGTCGAGGTGATCGCGCTTTGCGACCGCCTGCGCACCGCGGGGCACGAGGCGCACCTGGTCGGCGGAGGCATCCGCGATCTGCTGCTCGGGCGCGCCGCCGGCCGACTTCGACGTCGCGACCAGCGCGCGCCCGGAGGAGGTGCGTGGCGCTGTTCGGCGCGACCTTCGCGATCCCGACCGGGCTGCAGCACGGGACGGTGACGGTGCTGTCGGGGCAAGGGCGCGTCGCGGCGGGCGGTCGAGGTGACCACGTTTCGCGGCGAGGGGGCCTACCTCGACGGCCGGCGCCCCTCGTCGGTGACCTACGTGTCGTCGCTGGCCGAGGATCTGTCGCGGCGCGATTTCACCATGAACGCCGTCGGCTACGATCCGATCGCCGACACGCTCACCGATCCGTTCGACGGGCGCGGTGATCTGGCGCGCCGGCTGATCCGGGCGGTCGGCGATCCGGTGCAGCGCTTTCGCGAGGACGGCCTGCGCCCGATGCGCGCGGTACGGCAGGCGACGCAGCTCGGGTTCACGATCGATCCGCCGACGCTGGCCGCGATCGGCGAGACGCTGGAGGTCTTCCGCAAGGTGTCGGCCGAACGGATCCGTGACGAGCTGCTGAAGCTGCTGGCAGCGCCGCGGCCGTCGCACGGGCTCGAGCTGATGCGCGACACCGGCCTGATGGACGACGTGTTGCCCGAGCTGCTGGAGGGGGTCGGCGTCACCCAGAATCGGTTCCACAAGTTCGACGTCTACCAGCACACGCTGTCGGTGGTCGACAACACGCGCGGCGATCGGGCGACGCTGGCCATCGTGCGGCTCGGCGCGCTGTTGCACGACGTCGGCAAGCCGCGCGCGCGCCAGCCGCGCGAGGGGGCGCCGGGCGAGTTCAGCTTCTTCAAGCACGAATACGTCGGCGCCGACATGGCCGACGCCATCGCGCGCCGCCTGAAGCTGTCGGTCGCCGATCGCGAGCGCGTGGTCGCGATGGTGGCGAACCACATGTTCTTCTACTCGCCCGACTGGACCGACGGCACCGTGCGCCGCTTCGTCCGCCGCGTCGGCAGCGACGCGTTGCCGGCGCTGTTCGCGCTGCGCGAAGGCGACATCGCCGGGCGCGGCTTCGGCGAGGATCCCGACGTCGAGCTCGGCGAGCTGCGCCGCCGCATCGCCGAGGTCGCGACCGACGACGCCGCGCTGCGCATCACCGATCTCGCGATCGACGGCAAGGACGGTGATGCGGATCCTCGGCGTGGCGCCCGGTCGGATCATCGGCGTCGTGCTCGAGCGGCTGCTCGAGCTGGTGCTGGACGACCCCACGCTGAACGACGCCGAGAAGCTGGCCGCGCTGGTCCCCGAGGTCGCGCGCGCCGCGCCCGCGATCAGCGCGCGCGAGCCATGAGGGCGGCCACCAGCTCGGCGGCCGACGCGACGGTCTGGACCTCGCGCTCGGCCTTCGCCGAGCTGCCCAGCATCTCGGTGCGGCGGCGGATCACCGTCACCTCCGGGATCGAAGACCGCGAGCGTCTCGATCGCGCGCGCCCCGTTGCCCGGCGCCGGCGCGGCGGGCGCCGATGGCGATCCGACCACCGGTGCCGGCCCCGACCGCGCGACCGACATGACGAACGGCAGCCGGACGCCGATGCGCCGCTTGCGGCCGCTGCCGCGCACGGTGACGGCCAGCGCGAGCGGGCGGCCAGCGCGAGCGGTGGCTGATCCAGCAGCTCCAGCGATTCGATGTTGGCCAGGTGCGGGAGGCTCATGTGCCGCGCCACCGACGCCGTCAGCGCGCCCAGCCCCTCGGTGTCGCTGCGCGCTCGCCGACAGGATCAGGTCGGCGCCCAGCGAGCTGGCGGCGCTGCCCAGCACCTGCCCCAGCGTGTGGAAGTCGGCCGCGGCGAAGCTCTCGCCGCTGACGCGCGCCGCGCGGTCGACGCCGGCCGCCAGCGCCGCCTCCAGCGGCGCGGTCTCTTCCTTCGTGCCGGCCAGCAGCGCGATGATCTCGTGCCCTGCGCCGAGCCCGCGCGCCAGCCGCAACGCCTCGAGGTCGTTGCCGGTCAGCGGCGCGCCGCCGGGCGGCGCCGCGTGAAGACAGACGATGATCTTCAAAGTGAAGCCCTCAGGTCGCCGGTCATCGCAGCGCACTCCACGCCGCGATCAGCTCCGCCCAGGGATCGCCCGACGCAGCGCCGGATGCAGCGACATTGACGTTCCAGACCAGATCGGGATGCAGCTTGGCGCCGTTGGTCGCGCCGTTCGCCGCCGCCGGCGCGGCCGCCGCCGCCCCGGACCGCCGCCGTCGTCGATCCGCACCAGACCGATCGGCGCGCGCGGCGAGACGCCCAGCTCCAGATCCAGCTCGGCATACCCCACCTCGAGCACGAGCTCGGGCGAGGCGGTCGACAGCCCGCGCGCGGCGGCGCCACCGTCGACGACCGCCACGCCGGCCGGCGCGCCGGCGCGCAGCCGGGCACCGATCTCCGGCGCCAGGTCGGGCGCGAGGATCACCAGGCCGCGCGCCTGCGTGACCGCGTCGAGCTCGTCCGGTTCAGACCCGAGCTCGCTCGACCGCGGCTCCGTCCGGCGACGCCGGACAGGTGATGACCTCGACGTCGACGTCGGGGGTGCCATCCTCGCGCGGGCGCGCCGTGCGCGCCCAGGATCGCCACCACCGGTCGTTCGATCTCGACCGGATCCAGCTGCCGGTAACCGGAGCGGTCGGCGCGCCAGCGGCGCAGGTTGATGCGACCGACCCCGTCGGCCAGCGGCCCGGCCTCCTCGGACAGCACGACGTCGACCGCCGGCGCGTAGGCCGCGCCCGAGCCGCATCGCCAGCGGCGGTCCAAGCTCCTCGCCGGGGCCGCCGGTCGGGAACAGCACGACGATGGGCGGCACGCGCTCGACCGCGGTGAACAGCGCGCGGCCGTGGGTCACGTCCAGCGGCGGCGCGCCCAGGCCCGGCGCCTCGCAAAAGAGCACCCGATCCGCGCCGGCGCGGCCGAGCGCCGCTCGCGAACGACTCGGCGCGGCTGCCGGCGTTCGGCTCGTCGAGCACCAGCGCGAAGACCGTGAGCCCGGCGGCGTGCGCGATGCGGCGCGCCTCCGACAGCGCGAACAGCGAAGGGGACGTGGCGGCGCCATCGCGGCGGTCGATGTAGACGATGAGATTGGGCAGGGTCGCACCTTTTGGGAAAGCGCCTTCCCTATCATGCACACGACCAGCGTGGGCTGTCCATCCAGGGTAGTGGCCCACGGAGACATCGGACGGTGAAATCAGTCGCGACGGGTGGGCGCCGGCGTCGCAAGCGCGGTAACGAATTGGCGTCAACGAATTGACCCAAGATCTCGCCGTAGCCATAATAGTTTACTTTTCACCTACTACCGACTTGACCCACTTCTTCGGCGGTACGTTCGTCGACCCTGGAACCGCCCGACCAAAGACGCATGTCACGAGGACCCGCTGACGACGACGATCTGCCGATAGAGATCCCGTCCGACTGGGAGACCTCGCCGAGGGTGCATTCGGTTCGGGACCGGTCACCGCGACCGCTCCCGGTGCCGCTGGCGCCGTTCGAGGCGGCGGGGCTCGAGGCGGCGGCCGAGATCGATCTCTACCTCGCCGAGGCGCGCGCTGGCCGAGCCGGCGCGCGCGGCGCCGCTGCTGCACGAGGCGGCGCAGCTGCGTCAGGCCGCGCTCGGTGACGGCGACGGCGGCGCTGGCGGCGCACCGCGAGGCGCTGGCGCGCGACGCGACGTTCGTGGCGACGCTGGCGCCGCTGCGCCGGCTGCTGGCCGCGCGCGGGTCGTGGGACGAGCTGGCCGCGGCGTACGAGACGGCGATCCGGGGCGGGGCCTTCGGCACCGACGCGCGGCGCTCGCGGCGCGTCGCCGACCTGTGGGTCGAGCGCGGGCGGATCCTCGACGACCGTCTGGCGCGCCGGGCCGACGCGGCGGCTGAGCTATCGGGAGGCGACCGTCGCCGCGCCCGACCATGCCACCGCCCAGCTGGCCAGGCTGCTGGGCGCGGCGCGCGCCGGCGATCAGGCCGGGCGTCGAGGCGGCGCTGACCGGTCTCATCGATTGCGCCGACGACGCCGGCCCGGCGCGCGGCGCTGGCCGCCGAGCTGGCGCGCGTGCAGCGCCTGGACGTCGGCGATCGCCGGACGCCGACGCCGACGCCGGCGACGCCGACGCGACGCCGACGCCGACGGCTGAGCGCCGGCGCCGGCGCCGGGCGCTGGCGCCGGACGCTGCGCGCGCGCCGCTCGCGACGCGCGGCGGCGCGAGACGCGGCGTCGCGGCCGGGCTGGTCAGCGAGCTCGAGGCGCTGGCGCGGCTGCGCGCGCTGCCGCGCGTCCAGGTCGGGGCGCTCGAAGAGCTGGCGCGCGTGCTGCCGGCCGATCAGCGCGGCGGCGCAAGGTGGCGCTGCATCGCGAGCGCGCGCGGCTGCTGCGCGACGTCGTGCAGGATCTCGAGGCGGCGCACGCGGCGCTCGACGAGGCGCGCCGGCTGATGCCCGAGCACCCGCTGCTGACCACCGACATGCTCGACGTCGCCGACCAGCTGGGCAGCGTCGAGCTGCTGGCCAGCGGACGCTCGAGACGCTCGGCGATCCCCGCAGGACGAGCTCCTGGCGGCGGCGCGGCTGGTCGATGCGCTCGGCGCGCGCGGGGCGCGCCGCCGAGGCGCTGGAGCTGGTGCGCAGTACGGCGACGCTGGGCCGCCGATCCCGCGTCGCCGATCGGCGCTGGCGGCGCTGGCGCGCGCATCGCGCTGCACGCCGAGACCGGCGACGCCATCGGCCTGGCCGACGCGTTCGAGGCCGAGGGCGAGCAGCGGGCAGGGGGTCGCGGCGGCGCACGCCTTCGTGCGCGCGGCGACGCTGCGCGATCTGGTGCTGCACGACGCGCGCCACGCCGAGGCGCTTTACCGCAAGGCGCTCGACCGCCAGCCGGGCTACCCGCCGGCGATCGACGCGCTCGAGGAGATGCTGCGCGGTCGACGGCCGCTGGGCCGAGCTGGCCGCAGGTGCTGGAGCGGCGAGCTGGCGGTGCTGGCCGGCGACGAGGCGAGCACGCAGGCGCCGCGCCGCCGCTATCTGCTGCGAGGCGCTGGTCGGCCTGCATCGCGATCGCCTCGGCAGCCCGGCGCGCGCGCTGGTGTTCCAGCGCCAGGCGCGTCGACGCTGACCCGTCGCGATCTCGACGCGCTGGGTGCTGGCAAGCGCGATCTCGAGCTGGTCGGCGGCGCTGGCGGCCGCCGGCCGACGCTGCCGCGGCCTGCGCCGGACTTCCGCGCGCAGCGCTGCAGGAGGGGGTCACGACCGCTGATCCAGCTGGCCGCGACGCGCCGGGCGACCCGGCGGTGACCGCGGCGCTCGAGAACGAGGCGGCCACGCTGGTCACCGACGATCCGTCGCTGGCCGAGCGTTTCTTTCGCGACGCCGCCGGTCGACGATCGGACCGGCATCGCCGCCGGGAACCTCGCGACCCGGTTGACCGACCCGGCGCGAGCGCCGGCGCGTGCTCGCCACCGAGCTGGCCGCCGCCGAAACGCCACGGCC
The DNA here is from genome assembly GCA_963778795.1 of uncultured Pseudomonadota bacterium. GTDB lineage: Bacteria > Myxococcota_A > Polyangia > Fen-1088 > Fen-1088 > DASRQZ01. The sequence continues at coordinate 534,062 of CAVZVU010000004.1, forward strand.
AGACCGACGTCGCGCGCGGGCTGCGCCATCGCCTGGCGGTCGAGCGGGCCCGCGCCGGCGAGTGGCACGAGGCGGTCACGGCGCTGGCGCCGGCTGCGCGCCGCCGGCGACGACATCGCGCGCGCCTCTCGAGCTTCGATCGCGCGCGCCTGTCGGGGGACGCCGCGCTCGAGGTGCTGGTGCTGGGCGACGGCGCTGCCACGCGCCGCCGACCGCCGGCCTGGTCGCGCCGGCCGACCTCGGCGAGGCGCTGGAGCGAACCGGCAACGGCGAGGCGGCGCAGCAGGCCTTTCGCGAGGTGCTGCGGCGCGGGCGCTCGCCCGATGCCGCGCTCGGGTTGCTGCGGACGGCGTCGGTGGCCGGCAACTTCGCCGGCGTCGTCGACGCCCTGCGCGCCATCGGCGACATGTCGTTCGACGACAGCGGCGCCACCATCGCGGCGGCGGCGACGCGCGAGGCCGATCTCCTCGACACCGCGCGCGCCCAGCGTCCCGCGCCGGCGACCGCCCGCGCCGACGCCGGCGGCGCCGTCGATGCCGACGACGCCTTCGGTGACTGGCTCGACGGTGTGCGCCGCAGACGATCACCGGCAGGTCGCGGGCGCGCTCGTCGATCTCGCTCGGCTCGCCGGGGGCGGGTCGGCGGCGAACGACGCGCACGCGCCGTCGGAGCCGGCGCGGCTGCTGGCGCGGGCCGCCGCGCGCTCGCGGCTCGCGGGACGCGAGACCACCGAGGCGATTCACCGCCGCGCCTGGGCCGCCGCGCCGGGGAACGCCGCCGTTGCCCAGAGCATCAGCGACGTGCGCGCCAGCCTGTCGTCCGGCAACGGCGCACGCGCTGCCCGACACGCGCGCCGACCGCGCCGCCCACCTGCCGCTGTCGGCGTCCGGGCTGGCGATCGATCTCGACCTCGAGCGCGCGCTCGAGCAGGAGGCCGGCGGCCAGGTCGGCGAGGCGCTCGACATCTACGGACGCATTCTCGCGCGGGACTCCGACTGTCTCGAGGCGATGATCGGCGTGCGCCGCCTGGCCCGCGGCGCCGGCGACGCCCTCGGCGAGGCGCGCGCGCTGGTCCGCCTGGGCGCGCTGGTGAAGACCCCCGCGCACGCCGCGGCCTTCTTCGCCGAGGCGGGGCCGCTCTACGAGCGCGCGGGACACCGCGACCAGGCGATCGCTGCCTACCTCAAGGTGCTGGAGAACGCCCCGGACGACGAGGGCGCGTTCCAGCGTCTGGCCGCGCTGCTGCGCGCCGGGCTCGACCTGCCCGGCAACGCCAAGACCCTCGATCGGGTGCTGGGTCACCGGTTGCAGCAGCAGGCGCCCGCCAGCGACGGAAGCGAGCGGATCGCGCTGCTCACCGAGCGCGCCGCGAACCGCCTCGGCCGGCTCGACGATCGCGAGGGCGCCGTCGAAGACTTCAAGCGAATCTTGAAGATCGATCCGCGCCACGAGCACGCCCTGCGGCAGATCGCGACGCTGGCGATCGCGATGCAGCACCCGGCCGACGCCGCCCGTTTTCTCACGCGCTACATCGAGGTCGCGCTCGATGAACCGGCCGTGGCAGCGGCCCGGCTGGAGCTGGCGATCGCGCACGAGGAGGCGGGCGATCGCACGCGCGCGGTCGAGGCGATGCGCGCCGCGGTGGCGGCGCGCCAGCACGATCCCGTCCCGCTGGAGCGGCTGACCGATCTGTATCTGCGCTGGGCGACTGGCGCAACGCCATCGCATCGCTGCGCAGCTGGGAGGCGGTGGTCGCCGATCCGGTCACCAAGGCCGAGCTTCACCTGCGGCTGGGCACGCTGTTGCGCGACGACGCGTACGACTTGCCGGAGGCGGCGCTGGCCTTTCGGCGCGCCGCCGAGCTGGACCCGCTGGGCGACGGGACGCGAGAGCTGGCGCTGCTGCACGAGAGCGCCGGCGACGAGCCGGGGCGGGTCGCCGTGATGGAGCACGCCATCTCCGAGGCGCGGCAAGCCTTGCAGCGGGATCCGCTGGAGCTGCCTCGTCTGCGCCTGCTCAAGCGGCTGCTGGAAGGGGCCTGGCGCGATGGGCGCGGGCGCCACGCCAGCCAGGCGGTCGCGCAGGTGCTGGCGTTGCTCGGCGAGTCACCGGCCGACCTCGCCGAGCCGGCGCCGCCGGTGCTGCCGGCCGCGACCGCGCTGTCGAACGCGTTCTGGGTGACGCTGGTCGACCCCGCAGCGCAGGGATTCATGACCGAGGTCTGGATGCTGCTGGCCGACGCGGTGATCGAGCTGCACCCGCCCGACGTCGCGGCGCTGGGCGCGGTCCGCCAGAACCGGATCGCGGCCGAAGGGAATCCGGCGCTCGGCTGGGTGATGCAGGCGGTGGCGGCGGTCGGTCTACCGGAGGTGGTCTTCCACCGCGTCCCGCCCGGGTCGAAGGCGATCGCCGACGACGAGGCGCGTCCGGTCGAGCTGCCGGGGCCCAGCCTGGTGCTGGGCGCAGAGATGGGCACGCGCAGCGTTCCGTCGGTGTTCTCGCTCGGCCGCGCGCTCGGGCTGCTGCGCTATCGCGCGACGACGCTCACGCGCCTGTCGGCGGTCGAGCTGCAGGCGATCTTCGACGCGGCGGCGACGATCGCGGGCGCTCCGGACGCGCCCGAACGGGGCACATCACGCGCCTCCGAGGCGCAGGTCCGCGCGCTGTCGAAGGCGCTCGGGCGCAAGGAGCGCAAGGCGCTGGCGTTGCAAGCGTCGCGCTTTGGCTTCGAGCCGATCGACGCCGCGGCCTGGCAGGCGGCGATCCTGCGCGCCGCCGATCGATTGGGGCTGGTGCTGGCCGGGGACGCGCGCGCGGCCGCCGTCGCGGCCGGGCTCACACCACCGGTGTCGCCGGCGGAGCTGCAGCGCACGCCGGCGGCGGTCGACGTCGCGCGCTTCGCGCTGGGTGAGGCTTATCTGGCGGCACGCCGCGAGGCTGGGCAGAGCTAAATGGCGGACGAGAAGCCAAAGTCGCCGGCGCTGCCGTTCGTCGCCGAGGACGAGAACGAGTGGGCGAGCGAGCTCGACAACTGGGACGCGCACCTGCCGATCTCGGACGCGCCGAGCGCGCCCGGCGATCCGGCCCTGCCGGTCCCCGCGCCGCTGGGCGCGCTGCCCGACGCCGAGAACGAGTTCGCCGACACGCCGACCACGGTGACGTCGGCGGCGCCGCCGCTCGACGACGCGGGCGCGTTCGAGGCGGCGGCGGCCGAGTTCTCCGAGCGCCAGACACCCCACTCGGACGCCTACGCCACGATCATCTCGGCGGTCGAGTCGGGCGAGACGCTGTTTCAGCGCGAGCCGTCCGTCGAGCCGGCGCCGCCGATTTTCGCCGACCCGCTGGCCGAGATGGCGGCCGATCCCTGGCGCGAGAAGCTGGAGCTGCTGATCAGGGTGCCGGCGCGCGCCGTCGCCGCCGTGCCGAGCGACGACGAGCGGCGCCGGTGGCTGTCGCTGCTGGCCGCCGAGATGGAGGTCGCCGACACCGCCGCGCAGCAGGCGTCGCTGACGCTGGCGGCGGCGCGCCTCACCGACGCCCTGGGCGACACGGCAGCGGCGAGCGCGCTGTGCGACGATGCGCTGACGCTGCAACCAGGATCGGCGGCGGCGCTGCGCGCGCGGCTGCGGCTGGCCGAGCGCCAGGGGGATTCCGCGGCGGCGCGCGAGACGCTCGGCTTGCTGGCGGCCGCCCTCGACGGAGACGAAGGCGCGCACTACGGCGCCGTGCACGGCGAGTGGACGCTGGCGCAAGAGCAAGAGGGAGCCGGCAAGCTCGACGCGGCCGCCCTCGACCTGTTCGGCAACGGGCTCGCGCGGGCGCTGGTCGAGGCGGAGGCGGCGCTGCGGCAGGGCGGCGCGCGGCAAGCGGCGGCGATCCTCGAGGCGACCGCCGGGGCGCTGGGCGATCGCGCCGGCACGGCGCTGGCGGGGCTGGCCGCGCGCCTGGCCGAGCTCGACGGCGATGTCGCGGCGGCGGCGCGCCAGCGGTCGTTGGCGGCGCGCCTGGCGGCGCCCGCACGCGAGCGGCTGCTGGTGACGGTCGGCCAGCTCCGCGACGCCGCGCGCGCCGTGCCCGACGCCGCGGGGCCGCTGCTCGACGAGCTGTTGGCGACGCTGCCGCCCGGCAATTTCAAGGTCGGCTGCGCGCGCTGGGCCGCCGGGCTGGCGCGCCGCGCAGCCGACACCGAGCGCGCGACGCGGCTGCTGTCCGATCCGGCCAACGGCGCCACGTCGCCCTCGTCGCTGCGTGATCGCCTCGACCTCGAACGCCAGGGCGGGCCAGACGCCGTCGTCGATCCCGAGCGTACGGCGCGCCTGCGCGTGCTGCTCACCGAGGCGGGCGACCTTTGGCAGACCCGCGCCGGTCGCGCCTCCCTCGACCTGATGGCTGCCGAGCTGGAGCTGCACGAGATCACCCCGGGCAGCAACGCGGATGGGGACGTGACCGCGGGCGCCCCTCCTCAGCGCGACGCCGTCGCGCGCCGAGCGCTGGCGATCGCCGCCGCCGGTCTCGAAGCCGCGCCCGGTTTGGTACCGCTGGCGCTGATCGCCGAGGAGGTCGCACGGCGTACCATCGATCCCGGTCTGCGGCTGGAGGCGCTGCGGCTGTGGGCGCGCTTCGATCCGGCGCGCGCCGCCTACGCGCAGTCGCTGGTCGTCGATACGCTGGTGGCCGTGCACACCGGCGAGGCGGTCGCGCGCGACGAGGCGATCCGGCAGGCATTGGGCGAGCTGGTGGCAGCGGCGCCGATGGCGACCGCGTTTTGGACCCTGTCCGCGCGCGAACGCGCCGCCGGGCGCAAGTCCCAGGCCGCCGATGCGCTGGCGCGGGGCGCCGCGGCCTGGGGAGCGAGCGAGATCGCGGCCCCGCTGCAGCGGTTGGCCGACGCGCTTCGGACCGACGAGCCGGCGCGCTGGCCGGCGCCGGTGCCGGGGCGGGGCCGGCCGCGCGTCGCCGAGATGCCGGAGAGCGTCCTCGGCGAGGCGCCCGCCGATCCGGCGGCGCTGGCGCTGATCACGCTGTCCGAGGGGGTCGACGCCGGGCGGTTGGCGGCCATCTACAGCAACGCCGCCGCCGCGGCCGGCGGCGCGAGCGAGAGGCTCTGGCGGCTTCAGGCCACGCACTGGCTGTCGCGCGCGGGCCGGGATGCCGACGCGCTCGCGGGCGCGCTGGCGCTGCACGAGGCGGATCGTAGCTGGGAGCCGGGGCGGGCGATCGCCGAGCGGCTGGTGCGGGTCCTGGCAGATCCGGCCGCGCGGGCCCGCGCGCTGGTGAAGCTTGGGTTCGATCCGCAGGACGCCGGCGCGGCGCTGCGCGTGGCCGAGGCGAGCGAGGACCTGGGCGACGACGCCGGCGCGTCGGCCGTCTTCGCGGGACTGACCTCCGGGCCGCTGGCGGCGGATGGTGCGCGGGGCCTGGTCCGGCTCGGGGCCACGACCGAGGCGACGACCGAGGCCACGACCGAGGCCGCGACAGGTGAGGCGACCGACGGCGCCGCGAGCGCTGACCGGACGCACGCCGGTTCGCCTGACGGGGCGGCCGGCGACGGGGCGCGCGCCGACCGCTCGCTCGACGAGCCGCGCGCGCGGGTGAGAGCATTCGTCGCGGCGGCGCGCGCGGGGCGCAGCGCCGAGCTGGCCGAGCGACTGGAGCGCGAGCCGCCCCATCAAGACGTCGCGACCGCGCCCAGCCTCTACCTCGCGGCGCTGTTGCGCGAGTCGTCGGCCGACGCGGCGGCCGGCGCCGACAGCGCGCGGCTGCTCGCCGCGGCGCTCGCCTGGCGCGCGGCGCCGCGGCCGGCCGACCGGCCGGGGTTGCTGTGCGCCTGGCGCGCGGTGACGACCGGCGGCGCGGGGGCGTCGTCGGGTTCGGACGCCGCGGAGGCAACCGGTGGGTTGGGGAGCGAGCCGCTGGCCGCGCTCGCGGACCAGGTGCTGCGGGGCGACGACGCCGACGGCGACGGCGATGCCAACGGCGCGCCCGCCGCTGGAACGCGCGCGGGCGACGCGCGTTCGAGCTCCGCGCTGTTGTTGCGCGCGGCGGAGCGGGATCTGGCGGCCGGCGACGCCCCGCGCGCCGAGGCGCGGCTGCGGGCCGCCGTCGAACGTGACCGCAGCAGCCTGCCGGCGCTGCGCGCGTTGCGCCGCGCGCTGGTCGCGCGCACCGCGCTCGACGAGGCGGCCGCGCTGTGCGAGCGCGAGGCCGAGGTGCTGCAGACCCGCGACGAGCGGATTCGCGTCCTGCTGCTGGCGGCCGAGCTGGCGCGCGGCACCCGCGCTGGCGCAGCGGCGCCCGCGCCAGCGACGCCGCCGCTGCCTGGGGCGGCGGCCCGACCCGTGGACGCGGCGGTGATCGGGCCCTTGCGCAAGATCCTGGCGATCGATCCGTCCCACGTCGGCGCGTTCGAGCAGCTGCGCGAGGCGCTGACCGCCGCCGCGGATCACGCCGCCCTCGGCGAGCTGCTGGCGGCGCGCATCGCGGTCGCCACCAACCCGTTCGAGGTGGCCGCGTTGCGGCTGGCGCGCGCCGGGCTGCTCTCCGGTCCGCTGGCCGACCTCGAGGGATCCAAGACCGAGCTGCGCGCCGTACTCGCCAAGGAGCCGCAGCACGGCAAGGCGCTGTCCCGGCTGGCCGACCTTCAGTACGACAGCGGCGCCTTCGGCGAGGCGGCCGAGCTTTATCTGCGGCGCGCGCAGGCCGAACGCTCGCCCGAGCGCCTGCGCGAGATCTTCCTGCGCATCGGGCGCATCTACGCGCGCCACGAGCGCGATCCCAAGCGGGCGGCCGACGCCTACAAACGGGTCCTGCAGCTCGAGGGGGACAACCGGGAAGCGCTGGTCGCGCTGGCCGAGCTGCTGGTCGAGATCGGCGAGACCAAGAACGCCATCGCGGTCACCGATCGCCTGGTCGAGCAAACCCCCGAGGCCGACAAGCGCGTCCCCTACCTGATCCGCCTGGGCCAGCTCTGGGAGCAGGCCGGTGATCTGCGGCAAGCCGGCGCGCGCTTTCGCCGCGCGGCCGACGAGGCGCCCCGAAACCTGCTCGCGGTGGGCGAGATGGTGCGCCACTGCGAGCGCACGCGCGATCTGCCCGGGCGGCGTGCGCTGCTGGATCATGCGTTGCTGCTGCTGCGCGCCGATCTGCACGCCGGCAAGCTCGACGTCGAGGTGCTGCGCGCGCTGGTGCACGTCATGCAGTGGCGGGGCAGGGCGGCGGCGGCGGCGGCGGGCGCGCAGCTGCTGGCGACCGTGTCGACTGACCCGGCCGATCGCGCCGCCGCCAGCGGCTGGGCGGCACCACCCGCGCGCGGGCGCCGGCTGGCATTGCTGGCCCGCCCCGACTTGGACGAGCGTCTCTTTCCCGCCGGCCTGCCGTCGGGCGTACGCAACATCTTCCGCATCATCGGCGAGCCGCTGGCCAAGGCGGTGAGCGACCTCAAGCGCTACGAGCTGTCGCGCGGCGACCGCGTCGCGCGCGGGCAGGGACCGCGCGAGATCATCGACGGCGTCGCCGCCGAGCTGGGCGTCAAGGAGACCGACGTCTACGTCAAGCCGGCGCGCGCCGCCGCCGAGCCGGCCTGGCTGGCGGTCGAGCCGGGTGAGCCGCCGACGCTGATTCTCGGCGCATCGATCCTGACGCTGGGGCCGCACGCGATCCGGTTCGCCGCCGCGCGCCTGCTGCGCCTGGCGAGCACGCACCTCGACCTGGTGTTGCGCGACACGCCGCCCAAGACCGGCGCGCTGGTGGGCGGAGTCGTCCGGCAGTTCGTCACCGACTACCAGCACCCCGATGTGCCGGCCGAGATCATGAACGCCGGCGTCGCCAGCGTCGCGCGCGCGCTGTCTCGCCGCCTGCGCCAGGAGGTGATGCCGTTCGCGATCGAGAGCGCGGGCGCCCTCGACCTGGGCGCGTTGCACGAAGCGGTGCGCGACGGCGCCAATCAGGTCGGGTTGCTGGCGGCGGGAGATCTTCCCGCGGGCCTGGCCGTGGTGCTGGCGATGGCGGGTCGCCCGCTGACGCTGGCGCAGGTCGCCGCCAACCCCGAGGCGCTGGCGCTGCTCGACTTCGCGCTGTCCGACGGCTACGAAGAGCTGGTGCGCGAGCTCGAGGGGACGGCCCCCGCCTGAGGGCGGGGCCGGGAGCGAACAAAGAGCGATGCGCGGACATCCGATCGAGGTGAGCGCCGAGGTCGCGGAGCTTCATCGCGACGCATTCGTCCTCGATCTGCACAACGACGCGCTCACCAAGCTGACCCACATGACCGGCTACGACTTCACCCGCGAGCACGGGCCGGCGACGTTCTGGAACCCGCTGCGCCTGGATCTCGACGTGCCGCGCATCCGCCGCGGCGGGATCGACGCGCTCGGCTGCCTGATGTTCGCCGGTTTCCGGGTCGACCCGGGCCGCCGTCGGTTCTGGCGCCAGCTGGAGCGGGCGCGCCGGCTGGCCACGGAGCATCCGGCCGACATCGCGCTCGCGCGCAGCTCCGCCGAGATCCGGGCCGCGCGCGCCGCCGGGCGCATCGCGCTCTTCCTCGGCGTCGAGGGCAGCTACGCCATCGACGCCGACGTCGAGGCGGGGGTCGCGCGCCTCGCCGAGGCGGGCGTGCGTTTCTTGGGCCCGCTGTGGGAGCGGGACAGCGCCGCCGGCACGTCGTGCCGCACCAGCGAGGCCGACGACCGCGGGCTCACCGACCTGGGCCGCGCGCTGGTCGCCGCCTGCAACGCGCGCGGGATCCTGCTCGACGTCGCCCACGCCAGCCGCAAGACCTTCTGGGACATGGCCGAATGCTCGTCGACGCCGATCTTCTCGTCGCACTCGGGCGCGGCCGGTGTGCACCCGCACCCGCGCAACCTCGACGACGATCAGATCCGCGCGCTGGCGCGCAAGGGGGGCATCGTCGGCGTGATCTTCGTGGCGCCTTACCTGGGCGGGATGTTCTGCACCCTGGATCGCATCGCCGACCACATCGAGCACGTCGTCGCCGTCGGCGGCGAGGACTGCGTGGCGCTCGGCTCCGACTTCGATGGGTTCATGCCGCTTCCGCGCGGTATCCGCGACGCCGCTGACCTGCCGCGCCTCACCGAGGTGCTGTGGCGCCGCGGCTGGCGCGAAGGCGCATTGCGCAAGCTGCTGGGGGAGAACGCGCTCCGCTACTTCGAGCGGTTCGACTAGGCCAGATCCAGGTCCAGGTCCAGGTCCACGTGCACGTCTGGCAGGCGACGCCCTACGCCTTCCCGCAAACCTAAGGTAAAAGGTTAATCCTCGATGCCCATGAACCTGCGCAACCTCGACCGCGCCGAGATGGCGGCGGCGCTGCAGCCGCTCGGCGTCGGCGGCGACGTCGCGGCGCGGGTCTTCGCCGCGGTTCATCGCGACCCGGCCGCGGCGCCGCCGGTGCTCTCGGACCGCACGGTGCGTGGGTTGTCGAAGGCGGCGGCGACGGCGATCGCCGCCGCCGCCGACTGGCCGGAGCTCGAGATCGTCGAGCGGCGTCGCTCGGCCGACGGGTTCTTGAAGTATCTCTTTAAGTTGCCCGAAGGGCGCGAGATCGAGGCGGTGCGCATCCCGCTGCCCGATCCCGAGGCGGCGCGCGCGCTCAAGGCGCTGCGCCGCAGCGGCGGCGCGCCCGCGCTGCAGGCGCTGCCGGCGGCGAAGTACACGCTGTGCGTGAGCTCGCAGGTCGGCTGCGCGCTGGCGTGTGACTTCTGCGCGACCGGGCGGCTGGGCGGCATCCGCAGCCTGCAGACCTGGGAGATCCTGGCCCAGCACCGTCTGGTCGCCGCCGAGGCCGACCACCCGGTGCGTGGCGTGGTGTTCATGGGAATGGGCGAGCCGTTCCTTAACTACGACAACGTCATCCGGGCGGCGCGAATCCTGTCCGACCCGGCCGGCCCGGCGATCTCGGCCAAGGCGATCTCGATCTCGACCGCCGGCATCGTGCCCGCGATCCAGAGGTTCACCCGCGACGGGCACCATTTTCGGCTCATCTGTTCGCTGGGCGCGCCGACCAGCGAAGAGCGGCGATCGCTGATGCCGATCGAGAACCGCTGGCCGCTGCCCGAGCTCATTGCGGCGCTGCGCGACTACGCGGCGACGTCACGCCAGCGTGTCACCATCGCGTACGTGGCGATCGGCGGCGTCAACACCAGCCCCGCCCACGCGCGCGCGCTGGCGGCGCTGCTCGAGGGGCTGAAGGTGAAGCTCAATATCATCGACGTCAGCGACGCGACCGGACGGTATCGCGCCCCGACGCCGGACGAGCTGGCGGCGTTTCGCGACGCGCTCGGCGCCCTGGGCGCGCCGGTGGTGCGGCGGTACTCGGGCGGCAACGAGATCGGCGCCGGCTGCGGTACGCTCTCGGCGAGCCGCAGCGGCGGGGGCGTGGTCGCGCGCTAACGCCGGCGTGACGACGACGGCGCGGTCGCCGTCGCCGACGCCCTTTTGGCGGTCAGCGCCGGCGCGGCTTGGCCCGCTCGCAGACGATGTCGCGGCCGGCCACCTGCTTGCCGGTGAGCGCCGCGCAAACCCGATCGGCGTCGTCGGGCGGCACGTTCAGATAGGTGTGGGTGTTCATGATGTCCATCCCCTTGAGCGTGACCGCGCCGGCGTGGCTGGCGACCAACTCGAGGACCTGGTCATCGTTCGCGCCGTCCTTCCGGCCGAGGTTGAGGTAGAGCCGCGCGAAGTCGCCGCCCTCCGTCGGGGCGTCCGGCGCCTGGAAGGCGGGCGCCGAGCCACCGAAGCGCACCTCGCGCGCCGGCATCTCGGCGATCGGCTCGGCGCCGACCTCGGGTCCGATCTCCGCGCCGGCCGACGCCGACGAGCGCTCCTCGCTCCAGACCTCCCAGAACTCGCGCTCGGGCACTGCCGGCGATGAGGCGGTCCGTGGCGCGCCCTCGTCAGGCCGGGTGGCGCGTTCGGGACGCCGCTGCTCGGATCGGGCCGCCCGCTCGGCGCGTTCGGGACCACGCTCGGTCCGCTCGGTCCGCTCGGGGCGTTCGGCGGGACGATCGCCGGCGCTGCGCTCGGGACGATCTGGACGGTCGCTTCGCTCGCCGCGCGGTCCGCGGTCGAATCCACCGCGCGATCGCCCTCCGGCGCGCGACGACGACGACGACGCGCTCCCGAAGCTGGGTCGCTCGCGGTCGCGATCGCGGTCGCGCTCCCGCTCGGGCTCGCGCGGACGCGCCGGCGCTTCCCGCGCCGGCGTCGCCACCGCAACCGGCGCCGGGCGCGGCGCCGCCGGCATCCCCTCGACGTCGGCGAACCCGCGCGCCAGCAGCGCGGCGATCAGCCGCTCGCCGTCGACGGCGCCGATCAGCCGCCGCGCCAGCCCCTTCCATTCGTTGCCCGGGTCGGCCGACAGCGCCGCGCGCAGCGCCAGCACCCGCTCGCCTTCGCGGCGGGAACGGATCTCCACCTCCGACGGCAGCGAGCGCTCATCCGGGCGAATCTTGTACAGCAGCTTGAGGTAATAGAACGACCCCACCTCGGTGGGGCCGATCAGCGACACCGCGGTCCCCTGCTTGCCGGCGCGCCCGGTTCGCCCGGTGCGGTGGATGTAGATCTCCGGCGCCTCGGGGAAGGTGTAGTTGAAGACGTAGGAGAGGTTCTCGATGTCGATACCGCGCGCCGCGACGTCGGTCGCGACCAGGAACTTGATGCCCCCCTCGCGCATGCGCGCCATGACGCGCTCGCGATCGGTCTGCGACAGGTCCGACGAGATCGCCTCGGCGTCCTGGCCCACCTTGCGCAGGAAGGCGGCGATGCGCGACGTCTCTTCGCGCGTGTTGCAGAAGATGATCGCCGACTTGGGATCCTCGAACGTCAGGATGCGCAGCAGCTCGTTCTCGCGGTCGACGCCCGGGATCGAGTAGTAGAGGTGCTTGATCTCGTGCACGCCCACGAAGTCGGCCGACAGCTTCAGGAACTCCGGGTTGCGCAGGAAACGACGCGACAGGCGCTGGATCCCCTCGGGCACGGTCGCCGAGAACAACAGCGTCTGGCGGGTCTCGGGCGCGCGCTCGAGGATCGCCTCGATGTCCTCCTGGAAGCCCATCGACAGCATCTCGTCGCACTCGTCGAGCACGGCGCACTTCAGGCGGTCGAGGCGCAAGGTGCCGCGTCGCAGGTGATCGAGCACGCGGCCGGGCGTGCCGCAAACGATCTGGCCGCCGGCGCTCAGCATCTCGACCTGGCGGCCCATCGGCGCGCCACCGTAGACCGGCACCACCACCAGACCCGAGTGCGCCGAGATCCGCGACAGCTCGGCCGCCACCTGCAGCGCCAGCTCGCGCGTCGGCAGCAGCACCAGCGCCTGTACGAACTTGTCGCTCGCCTGAGCGATGCCGTTCGCGAAGGGGATGCCGAACGCGGCGGTCTTCCCCGACCCGGTGCGGGACTGAACCATGAGGTCGCGCCCGTCCATGATGTAGGGCAGCGTCTTGGCCTGCACCATCATCGGCTCGGTAAAGCCCATGTCCTCGATCGCGCGCAGCACCTCGGGACGCAGCCCCAGGTCGGCGAACGAGGGACCCTTCTCTTTTGGCGGGACGCCAGGCGCGCCTGCCGCGTCCGGGTTCGGTAGGCCTGCAACGCCCGAATCGACCGGTGCGCCGGTCAACGATGTCACGATCGGATCATTCACGTCAGTCACCTTCTCCGTCATGGGATGCGTCTCCTCGATCTTGCGAATCTTGCGTTTTCGGCTGCTCCCCCGACAGGCGCGCGCCGATCTCGTCCAGGCTCCTGCGAATCCGGTCTAGCCGGGGGGCCTGGTCATGCCCAAAGCGAAGCAGCTCTTTGGTGTAGCTGGCTTCGGTCTCGCGTAGCTCTTCGTGTACCACCGCCAGGTGGTCCCACTCCTTGGCCAGGCGTCCAGCCCGTCGTTCTTGAAACTGGCAACGGCCGCCGGCGGCCCGCCACTGGCCCAGCCAGAAGGCCTGATCCTCAGACCATCGCTGCGCCTCCTCGGCGTCGTAGTGCGCGACCAGGTGGTGGAAGTTCTCGAGGTGCTTCTCCAGCCCGTCGGCGACGTCGTTGAGCTCCTCGTAGCAGCTTTGAATCTCAGCCGCCGACGTCTCGACACCGAGGGGCGTCCCGGTCGGAACGGCGTGCTGGCGGCGATAGATCGTCACACCGACGGAGACCAGCATGTAGACGCTGCCCAGCGATACGAACGTGAGGATGAACAGGGAGACAAACCGCCGATAGGGACGAAACTCCCCCTGCGTTTGGGAGGAGGGATCAGAAGGCACGGCGGCGACGAATCAAGGCAGTGGGTGGGGCATCAGCGAAAGATTGGCGGTGGCCAGGGCCACTCGGTGTAACGACAGCGTCGGGGTGGGCGAGCAGTGACCTCGCGGGCGAACGGAGCGCCATTCGCCGAATCCGCCGGTGCGCCGGAGGAACACCCGAAACTACGCCCAAAAGCTACGAGCCGGCGGGGGTGCTGTCAACAAAACTCTAGGATTTCGCGCCGGATTTCGCGCCGATCATGGTGCGATCACGGCCCCTGCGGCGTGCAGGTCGGGCCAGGAACCCCGCAGATCGACACCTGGGAGCAGCAGATCGGCAGCGCGCGCGGGCAAGCGAGGTTGCTGCTGCAGAAGATGAGCCCGTTGTTACAGGGCGCCGGGTCGTCCTGGGAGACGCAGGTCAGGATCGGCTGGCCATTGGCGAACCGGGCACAACAGGACTGCTTGCCGAGAATGCAGGAACTGACGCCGCACGGGATGTTCGCGCTGCTGCCGCCCGCGCCCGAGCCGGCCACACCCGCGCCGCCGGTGCCCGCGCCGCCGACGCCGGAACCGCCGACGCCGTGACCGGCGCCGCCGGAACCGCCGACACCGGTGAGGTGAGAGCCGCCCGCCCCCGAGCCGCCTTCCCCGTTGGCCGGACCGAAACCGTCATCCAGGCTAGTGCGGCCGCATCCATGGGCCGCGGCGGCGCCAAGCACAGCCACCAACAGCGCCACGAGGGGCGCTCGGAAGAGCGACGATGCCGACGCTGACCCCGACCCCGACGCCATTATGGGGCCGCGAGCTGGGGCGGGACGACGGCGCGGAACGCTCCGTCGGAGTCGGTGTGCGTCTCGGCGCGCAGGAGAGGCTCGACGCGCGCTGGGCCGAAGCAGGCGTCCTGGCCGGCGCAGGCGATCTCGTAGAAACGCACGTCGACCGACGGCAGCGATTTCCCGTCGGCGCCCTGCACCCGGCCAGTGAGCAGGGCCCCCGATAGCATCTGCACCGTGCGGGACGCGTCCGGGCCGGCGGTGACCACGACGCCAGTCTCGGTGAGACGGGGCACCGCCGCGCCGGCGGGGGGATCGAAGTCCAGGCGATAGGTGCCGGGATCGACCATCAGCCGGAACCCGCCGTCAGCCCCGCTGCTGGCGCTGGCTTGGGGCGCGACGATCGAGCTCGCGCAGTTCGTTGTCGGGTCGACCGCGGTGCGGGTCGCCGTGATGGCCACGCTGGCCACCACGTCATTGCCGGCGCTCCGGATCGTGCCCGACAGCGACACCTTCGCCGGCAGCGCCAGCCAGGCGGTCACCGGCGGAACGCCGCCGCCGGGATCCTGACCGCCACCGCCGATCGCCAGCCCGTTGATACAGGCGATGCCCGAGGACGAGCTGGCCGGCGGAATCACCGAGATGTCGTAGCTCTGCGCCGCACCGTTGCTGCCGGGCACCAGTGGCAGGTCGACGTTGCCGTTGGCGTCGCTCGACCCGTCGCGCACCAGCTCGGACGCGCCGCTGCCGTCGCTGGAGATCACCGTTCGCGCGCGGACGGTCGCGCCGTTCACCGGCTTTTGATCGGGGCCGACGACCTGGAAGCGAAACAGACTGGCGAAGCCGATCGCCGGCAGGTTCAGATTCCCGAGGTCGAGGTTGTCGACGCCGTCGACCAGCGTGATCGGCGGGGTGGTGAAGCGCGGGGTGGTGAACTGACTGCCGGCCGGGGTGATCTGGATGGTGATCGGTTGCCTCGACGCGGCGGCCTGCTCGGCGGCCTGGTAGGGAACCTCGACCCGAAAGCGGCCGTCGCTGACGCCCACGGTGCTGACGTTGCTGACCAGCTGCGCGCCGACAAAGGCGCGCGCGACCAGGCCTGCCGACAGGTTTGCCGCCGGGGTCACCACGTGTCCGATCACGAAGTGCGAATGGCTGACCGGCATCAGATTCAGCGATGTCGCCAGCGCCGCCTGGATCGTCACCGGGGGCGAACCTTGATCGCGAGGCGGCTGGGGCAACATCCGGAAGGTCGCGACCTGGCCCAGGGCCCAAGAGGGGACGCCGAGTACGAACGGCATCGGCTGCGCGCCGTTCGGCGTCGACCAGTCGGTCTCGAGCTGCAGGTCGGGATGTCCCGGGATCATCGTCGGGACGGTCACGTTGATGTGTGAATCGCCCGCCAGCGCCGAGCCGACCGGCAGGTCGACGCTGACCGACACCTTGGCGTCGGCAGTCAGCACGTTGGGCCCGTCGGAGAACGTGACCGAGGCGATCTGCGTCGTCGCCGCCGATGAATCACTGCGCGGTACCAGCTCGATCGCCCAGGTGCCGCGCGACGCGCGCGGGATGCAGACGCCGTTGGTGCAAGCGGCGTTGGCGCCGCACTGGTTGTCGCTAACACAACCGGTGGGGGCCGCCACCGCGTCGATCTTGCAGCCGGCCAGCGCCAGCGGCAGCGCCGACAGGCACAGCAGCCAGGACAAGGACGCGCCCACGCGCCTGGGTGAAGCGCCAGGGCTCATTGAACGCATGGCATGTTGAGCAGCCAGTTCGCCTGCGCGACCAAAGTGTTCGGGGTGTTCTGCACCAACACCGACTCCAGGTTGGTGGGCGCGCTGGGATCGCTCGGATCCCAGAACGGCCGGTCGGACACCAGGATGGTGATCGCGTGCTGGGCGGTGCGCGCAAGGGCCGCGAAGCAGGTCACGGTCAACGGAATCGAGGAGTGCAGCGTCTCGCCGTTGACCGAATGGGGGACCTTGATGTCGTCTTGGAGCGCGTGGCTGGTCGCCGAATAGGGCGGATACTCCCCGATCAACCGGACGTAGAGATCGTCGCCGGGGTTGGGGTCGAAGAACATGATCGTGAAGGTCTGCGAGATCAGCCCGGTCCCGCTTCCGACGGCGGTCACCACCGACCCCTGCGCGGGCTGCGCCCCCTCGATGACCGGCGCGAAGTTTTCCACCGTCGGTGGATCCTCGAAACGGGGACCGACAGGAAGGACGCAGCCGGATAACGAAGTCATGAATAGAACCAGGATTAGGGTAGAGCTAGCCAGGCCGAAGTGAAGCACGAGACGTGCCAGACCGCAATGGTGCGGTGACACTGTCGGGGAGACCCTACGCCGGCCCGTCAACCGGGACATTGCTGTCAGCACGCGCGCAGTCCTTGCGGTGGCGGCGATCGACGGAGATGAGGCTCCGCCAAGCGTCAAAAACCCACATCTGCCCCTCGGTCGGCTGGTCATCATGGCTGGCATCACGGCAGGGTCGGCTTGCCGTCTTCGTCGCCGTGCAGCTCGCCGCCGTCCTCCTTTTCGAGGTGGCGGAAGATCGTGCGCGGATCGACCCCCAGGTCGCGCGCCGTCTTGGTGCGGTTGCCGTTGTTCAGCACCAGGATCTCGTTGATGTAGTCGCGCTGGAACTGCTCCTTGGCCTCGGCCAGCGGCAGGATCGGCGGCAGGTCGTCGGGCGTGAGATCCAGATCCTCGGGGCCGAGCAGCGCCTTGTCGGACAGCACGACCGCCTTCTTGATGCGGTTCTCGAGCTCGCGGATGTTGCCCGACCAACGGTGGCGCTTGATGGCCGCGATCGCGTTCGGGGTCAGACCACGCACTTTGCCTCCGTACTCGGGGGCATAGCGCCCAACCATGTAGCGCGCAAGCACCACGATGTCGTCGCCGCGATCGCGCAGCGGCGGCAGGTGCAGGTGTACGACGTTCAAGCGGTAGTAGAGGTCCTCGCGGAAGCGCCCTGCCTTGATCTCCACCTCGAGATCCCGGTTCGTGGCGGCCAGCACGCGGATGTCGACCGGGTCGGCGTTGGTGTCGCCGACGCGCACCACGACGCGCTCCTGCAGCGCGCGCAGGATCTTGACCTGAAGCGCCAGCGGCATCTCGCCGATCTCGTCGAGGAACAGCGTGCCCCGGTCGGCGGCCTGGAAGCGCCCCGCCTTGCTGGTGACCGCACCGGTGAACGCCCCGCGCACGTGCCCGAACAGCTCGGACTCGAGCAGGTTCTCCGGGATGGCGCCGCAGTTGATGGTGATGAAGGGCCCCTTGGCGCGCGGCGATCGGTTGTGTAGCTCGCGCGCGATCAGCTCCTTGCCGGTGCCGGTCTCGCCGGTGATCAGGATCGAGATGTCGGTGGCCGCCACCTTCTGGACCTTGCGAAACACCTCCTGCATCGGCGGGGACGAGCCGAGGATCTCGCCGAAGCGGATGCGCTCGATCCGCTCCTGCAGCGACCGGTTGTCGAGCTGCAGCTCGTTGACCAGCAGCGCGTTGCGGATCAGCAGCGACGCCTGCGAGGCGAAGATCGTCAGCACCTCGAGGTGCGACTCCTCGAACAGCTGGGCGACGTTGTCGTTGCCGACGTAGATCACCCCCAGCATGTTGCCGCGCTCGAGCAGCGGTACGCACATGACCGAGGTCAGCTTGAGGTTGACGACCGACAGCGAGTTCTTGAACTCGGCGTCGCTGAGCGCATCGGAGATGATGATCGGCTTACGTGACTTCACCACCCGCGCGAGGATCGAGTCGGACATCTGGCTGACGGCGTCGGAGATGGTCTCGCGGCGCAGGTTGCGCGCCACCTTGACCACCGGTTCGCCCGACTCCATCAGCACCAGGAACCCCTTGTCGGCGTTGCTGACCTGGATCATCACGTCCAGCAGCTGGTCCAGCAGCTCGGGCAGCTCGTAGCTCGCCATCAGCTTCTGCGAGAACTCGACCAGCTTCTTGTAGGAGTTGAGCTCGGCCATCGTGCGCGCCGCCGACTCGTCGGTGACCGGCTCGTCGTAGAGCGAGAACTCGAGCTCGATCATGCCGAGCCGGATGCGGTCCTCGTGGGTCAGGCGATGCTTGTTGCGCTTGCGTCCGTTGACGAACAGCTCGGCGTCGCGGTCGGTGGTTCCGATGTTGAAGTCGCGCCCGTCGAAGTGGATGTGGGCGTGGCTCTCGGCCAGCAAGGGATCGGGCAGCACGATGTCCGACTCGTCGCTGCGCCCCAGCGACGTGATCTTCTTGTAGATGTGATAGACCTTCACGCCCCGTCCGGGCAGCTGCATCCTCAGCGTCGCCATGGGTGACTCCCGCTCCGGTTCATCAGAAACTCCATTCGATCCCCAGCCCCGACCCGCCCGCGACTGGCAACGGGTCGATGCGCGGGCGCGCTCCGGCCTTGGGGGAGGTGCCCGCTCCGGCGTGAGATGGCTCAGTCTCCGACAGGACCGAGCCGTGAAAGTTGCGGATGGCGTCGATCACCCCCCAGGCGGCGGCGGCGAAGAACAGGCCGCCGCTGATCACCTGCACGCGCACCAGATCGCGTGACAGCGCCGCCTCCGACTGGTCGATGTTCATGCAGGTGTGCGACACGCCGGTGGTGTCCGGCGGGGGATCCAGGCAGCGGCGCTGGTGGCTGACCCCGTAGAGCGAGAAGTTGGCCGCGAACGCGCCCAGCGAGATCGCGCCCAGCGCCGCCTCGACGCCCAGGAAGGCCCACCCCTTTTGGCGCTGTCCGTTCTGGAACTGGCCGGCGCCGAACGGGATGAAGTTGATCGCGTACGAGTGCTTCACGTAGGTGAAGGTCTGGGTCTGCGCGGCGCAGCGCTCGTCGACCTCGCGCTGCCGGCGCGCCGCCAAGGCGGCATCGCGCTTCTTGCGCGCCGCCTCGAGCGCGGCGATCTCGGTCTCTTCCTCTTTGAGGACGCCGTTGAAGAACTCGACGACGCGCGGCGGATCGAGCATCGGATCGAAGCGGTAGTCGGGTCGCAGCTCGAGCAGCTTGCGGAATTCCCGCTTGGCGTCGTCCGGTCGGTTCTCGAACAGGTTCGCGACCCCCAGCATGCGGTGGGCCTGGATGACGTCGCCCTCGCTGTCGAGGCGGGTGTCGGGGTACAGCAGCGGCCGCAGGATGGCGATCGCGCGCACGTACTCGCCGCGGCCGAACGCGGTCTTCCCGCGATCGAATTCTTCGCTCGTCGGGCTGGCCAGCGCCAGCGTCGCCGCGAGCATCGCGTAGAGCCAGGTCATCGGGGCGAGGTCGGGCTCGGCGCGGTGGGATTCGGCATGGGTTAGGGGGCTCCGGACTTCAATCGGATGACGTGGGATGAGCGCTCGCCGGCGCGGATGGTGATGCGCTCCGAGGTGAAGGCGTCACCGGTGTCGACATCGACGTCGACGTCTTTACTCCGTTCGTCGCTGGGTTGGAAAGGGATCGATACGTCGTCGCCGACGCGCGTGGGGGTTCCGGTGCCACCCGCGCGCGCGTCGCGGATGATGACCCGTGCCCGGGGCGCCGGCGGGTCGGTCAGGACGGTGATGCGCGCCGGCTTCCACTTCAGCTTGCGCGCGATGATGTTGTCGGCGGGCAGCGGGCGGTCGGGACCGACGTCGATCCGCTCGCTGAAACAGCAGCCGGCCGGGCTCCGCAACTCGATGGTGTGATTCCCTCCCCAAGGCACGGTGATCGTCTTGTGATCGGTGTCGTAAGCAAATTTCTTTTCACCGTCGAGGTAGACGTCAACGTTCTGGGGGGTCGGTCCCAGCGTGAAGACCCTCTCGCTCGGGGGGCGGGGGGCGGCGACCGCGACCGTGGAGGGCAACGGGTCGCCGGACGCCGCCGCCGATGCGATCGCGGCGGTTGCCTCGGCCCGGTGGGCCGGGCGCGCGCCCCGCGGGGTGTGGGGCGCGGCGGGCATCCGGCGGGGATCGTCGGGCCGCTCGCCTGATGGGACCGGTCGCTCGCTGGAGATGGCGGGCGCGGGCGCGGGCGGCGCGGACGAGGCCATCGGAGCGCCGGGCGCCCCCGTCGGCGGCGGCGTCGTCGTCGTCGGCGGCGATCCGGCCGGCTCCGTCGCCACGGCCGTCGCCACGGCCGTCGCCCCCGCCTTCGGCCCGACCGTCGGCCGCAACAGTATCCACCCCGCGAGCACCGCCGCGGCGGCGCCCCCGGTCACCAGGGCCAGCCGCTTGACCCGCCCGCGACTCTCAAAGCGGTGGAGCGCGGCGAGCACCTCCGGGTTCCGGGGATCGAACGCCAGCACCCGGTTCCAGAGCTCGAGCGCGCGGCTGGTCTTGCCCGCCACCAGATGCAGGTTCGCCGACGTGATCAGCGCGCGCGAGAGCCGCGGCGGCAGGGCCGCCTCGTAGGCGTCGGGATCGGCGAAGAACTCCCCCAGCTCCCGGCGCGGGGTGACGAGGCCGGCCTCGCCCAGGTTCTCGCGCAGCTCCGCGACGAACTGGCTCACGTCGGCGTAGCGGTCGGCGGGGTCGCGCGCCAGCGCGCGCCGCATGATGCGGCTCAGATCGTCGCCGATCAGCCGGTTGACGGTCCGCGGGTCGGGGAACCGCCCTTCGCCGATCCGGCGCAGCACCTCGTGGGGGTTCTTGCCGACGAAGGGCAAGGTGCCGGTCGCCATCTGATACAGGATGATCCCGACCGAGAAGACGTCGGTCCGGAAATCGAGCGGCTTGCCTTCGATCAGCTCCGGCGCCATGTAGGACGGCGATCCGAGCAGCTGCCCGGTCACCGTCATCCGCTGCAGATCGACCACCTGCGCGATGCCGAAGTCCATCAGCTTGAGAACGCCGTCCTTCCGGATCATGACGTTCTCCGGCTTGACGTCGCGATGGATGATCCCGGCGGCGTGTGCGTGCGCCAGCGCGCCGCCGATCTCGGCCGCGATCAGCGCCGCCACCTCGGGATAGCGAATCAGCCGGTGTTCGAACAGCTGCTTGAGCGTCTTGCCATCGATGAACTCGGTGACGATGAAGGCGCTCTCCGACGCCATGCCGGAGTAGTCGAAGATCTCGAGGATATTCTCATGACGCAGCTTGGCCACGGCCTGCGCCTCTCGTTCGAGACGGGCCTTCGATTCGGTGTCGGCGGCCAGGTGGTGGTGCAGCAGCTTCACCGCGACCTCTCGATTGAGAGTCTCGTCGTGCGCGCGGAAAACCACGGCCATGCCCCCTTGACCCACCTCCTCGATGAGTCGATAGCGTCCAGGGATCTTGGTTTTCTCCATAGTCACCACGACGGGTTTGTCATAGGACTAGGCTAAGGTCCGCATATTACGGGGACTTCATCCAGGCATCAAGCCCAGTGTGACGCGAACGGAATGTCAGACCGGTTGGGCGCGAGCGTCAACCGGCCAGCGTTACGAGCCAGCGCTCCGAGAATCGATGGGATGGCTGAGGAAATAGGGGAGGGCTTCGGCCATCAAGTCGAGCGACGGGTCGAGTTGCTTTCCGATCCCTTCGGTGACCGCGATGGCGATGTTCACGATCGTGAAGGTCGGGTTCACCCGCACGCGATGGCGCCGCAGGATCGCCAGCATGTCGAACAGCACCTTGCCGACCTGCACCTCGCCCATGCGCTGGCCCCAGTACCGTCCCACGAACTCGATGATCGCCGCGCGATAGCGCTCGAAGGCGGCCTCGTCGACGCGCTCCGTCTCCCTCTTCCGTCCGGCACGGGCATTCTCCTCGGCGCGCGCGTTCGCGGACATGTCGTACATGAGGCGCGCCATGGCATCGCCGTCGCGCTGGGCCCAGGCGGCGAAGAAGCGCGCGAATCCCTTCCGGTGCGGATCGTCGAGCTCGCCCACCAGCCCCAGATCCAGCAGCGCGATCTGATCGTCGGGCGTGATCAGGATGTTTCCCGGGTGCAGGTCGGCGTGCACGAACCCGTCTTCGAAGATCATCTTCAACAGCGCCTGCAGGCCCAGGCGCGCCACGCGCTTGGGATCGGAGCGCGTGCGGGTCGCAAGGATCTTCGTCCCTTCGACAAAGCTCATCGACAGCACGCGCTCCGTCGACAGCTCGTCGATGATCTCGGGGAACACGACGCTGGGGTGGCCGCGGAAGTTCTCGCGGAAGCGGCGGTTGTTGCGGGCCTCGATGCGAAAATCCAGCTGCGAGAAGACGGCGCGCCCGAATTCCTCGACGGTGGCGACCGGCGACAGCGTCGCGATCGAAGGGATGGCGTTCAGGAATTGCGCGCCGATGCGCATCACCGCCAGATCGAAGGTGCAAAGCTCGATCACGTTGGGCCGCCGGACCTTGACCGCGATGATGCGCCCGCTGGGAAGCCGCGCCTTGTGCACCTGGGAGACCGACGCCGACGCCAGCGGCACCGGCGCGAACTCGGCGAACAGCTCCGACATCGGCCGCCCGAAGTCGGTCTCCAGCGTGCGCACGACCGCCTCGAAGGGGAACGGGCCGACGTCGTCCTGTAGGTGTTCCAGCGCGCGCGAGATGTGGTCGGGGATCAGGTCGGGGCGGGTGCTCATGATCTGCCCGACCTTGATGAAGGTCGCGCCGAGATCGCGAAACAGGTCGAGGATCACCTCCCCGAAGAACGCTTGCCGCCGCGCCTTGCCGGCGAAGGTCATCAGCAGGACCGTCCAGCCGACCAGCCAGCGAAACCAGTGCTTGGCCACGCACAGCCCGATCGCCAATGCGCGCAGCGCCAGACGGCTTCGTGGCAAAGACTTCGCGGCCATCACCGGAATTTTATACTATTAGGGGCATGACTGCCCCCTCGGCGTCCGTTGACCTGAGCTCCGGACCTCGTACCGACCAGAACGCTGGTCTCCGCAAGGACGAACCCAGGACCGCCGTCGCGATCTGGAAGGGGCGTGTGAGCAAGACCCCGGACGGCGTCGCCTTCCGGTTCAAGCGCGACGGCGTCTGGGCCACGATGACCTGGGCCGAGGCCGACGCCGCGGCCCGCGAGATCGCCGCCGGCCTGGTATCGCAGGGCGTTGTCCCCGGCGATCGTATCGCGCTCGTGGCGCAGACCCGCCTCGAGTGGGTGCTGGCCGATGTGGCGATCCTGTTAGCCGGCGCCGCCACGGTGCCAATCTATCCGCAGAGCACGCCCGAGCAGTGCGAGTTCATCATCCGCGATTGCGGCGCCAAGCTGGTGATCGTCGAAGACGCCGCGCAGCTGGTCAAGCTGACGCCCGTGCGGCACCGGTTGTTCACGGTGACCCGCCTGGTCCACATCGCCGGCGAGGCCAAGCTCGAGAAGGCGGACGCCCAGGGGCGCACCCGCATCACGCTCGCCGAGGCGACCCAGGGCGCCGCCGATTTTGTGCAGTCGTTCGAGGATCTGCGCGCCGCCGGCCGGACCTGGCTCGCGAAGCACCCGGGCGCGCTCGACAGCCACTCGGACGCGGTGACGCCCGACTCGATGTTCACGATCATCTACACCTCGGGGACGACGGGAACGCCCAAGGGGGTGGTGCTGACCCACGAGAACATCTCGGCCGGCGTGTGCAGCGCGATCCGCGCGATGCACATGCTCGAGAGCGACCAGCAGTACCTGTTCGTGCCGCTGGCGCACGTGCTGGGGCGCGAGGTCGAGTGGGCGCCCTTCCAGATCGGCTGCACCACCTGGTTCTCCGAGGGGATCGCGAAGATCAAAGAGAACCTGGTCGAGGTTCGCCCCACCTTCATGGCCAGCGTGCCGCGCATCTACGAGAAGTTCCACTCCGGCCTGCTGATCGCATTCGCGCAGGGGTCGCCCGGCAAGCAGAAGCTGGTCAAGTGGGCGCTCGGCGTCGGGAAGATGGCGTCGGCGCGGCGGCGCGCCGGGCGCGGGCTGGGCCCCTGGCTCGCGCTCAAGACGCGCATCGCCGAGAAGCTTGTGTTCAGCAAGGTGCGCGAGCGGCTGGGGCTGGATCGATGCCGATTCCTGATCTCGGGCGGCGCCCCGCTGTCGGCGGAGATCGCCGAGTTCTTCCACGCCATCGGCCTGCTGATCCTCGAGGGCTACGGGTTGACCGAGACGGTCGCGGCGGCGTTCTTCAACCGGCAGGACAGCTATCGCTTCGGCACCGTCGGCCGCGCGATCGACATCCTCGACGTGAAGATCGCGGACGACGGCGAGATCCTGATGCGCGGTCCGTCGGTGTTTCGCCAGTACTACAACAACCCGCAGGCGACGGCCGAGGCGGTCGAGGCAGACGGCTGGTTTCACTCCGGCGACATCGGGACGGTCGAGGACGGCTTCCTGCGCATCACCGATCGCAAGAAGGATCTCATCGTCACCGCGGGCGGAAAGAAGGTCGCGCCGCAGCCGCTGGAGAACGCCATCAAGATCCAGTCGCCGCTGGTGAGCCAGGCGCTGGTGTACGGCGATCGACGTCCCTACTGCGTCGCGCTGCTGACGCTGTCGGAGGAGGCGCAGAAGCGCTTCGGCGGCAACGGCACGCCGGTCGGTGATTCGGCCGAGCTGCACGCGTTGCTGAAGAAAGATCTCGATCAGCTGAACGCGAAGCTGGCCTCCTGGGAGACGATCAAGCGCTTCGCTGTGCTGCCCAACGACTTCACCGAGGCGGCCGGCGAGCTGACGCCCAGCCTCAAGGTGAAGCGCAAGGTCGTGATCGAACGCTACCAGTCGGTGATCGACAACCTCTACTCCGGCGGACGCGTCGAAGAGTAGCGGCCCAATGCCGTTCGGCTAAACGCCAAGACGCCAGGACGCCACGGTCCGGACTCTTTGAATCCGGACTCTGGCGTCTGTGGCGTCTTGGCGTTTAAGCCTATCCGATCAGATCTTCCCGAGCGTCGAGCCTGGGGTCACGCCCCCCTCGTTGAAGGCGTCGATCGTGAAGACATACGGCACGCCGGCGTTCAGGTCGTGCAGCACGATCTCGCGCTGGCCGCGGATCTCGCGGCTGCGGTAGAGCTTGCCGGCGGCGACGCCGTAGCGAATCAGGTAGCCCTCGGCGCCGCGCACCAGGTCCCAGCGCACGACGGCGTTGCGCGCGTCGCTGGGGTCGCGGTGGACCTCGAAGCGCGGCGCCTGCGTGGGTGGGCCGCCGGGGCAGGCCCCGAACAGGCGCAGGTCGCGCACCGAGAAGGTGCCCCCGCCCGGTGTCTCGACGTTGGTCAATCGGATCCGCCGCGCCTCGACCGGCGCCGCGAGCTCGACGAAGTCGTGCGGCGTGTCGCGCAGGGCGCCGCCGCGCTCGACCAGCGTCTGCCAGCGCGTACCGTCGGGCGAGCTGTCGATTCGGTAGCGTCGATAAGGGACGCGCGCGCCGTCGCCGCGCCCCTGCATCGTCGACTCGTGCTCGGCGAAGTTGACCTGGACCGAGTCGAGCCGACAGCTCTTCCCAAGGTCGACCGCCAGCCACTCGCCCGCGCCGGCGCTGCGCGCGCTCCAGTAGGTCTTGACGTCTTCGTCGAAGGCGCGCTCGGGCCCGAGGCCGTCGAGGCTCGACGAGGCGCTGGCCTTCTTGCCGTACGAGACCAGCATCGCCCCCGACCGGTTGCTCGCGGAGCCGTCCTTGCGCAGCGCCGGGACGAGCTGCGGATAGTCGCCCAGCGCCGTATCGACGTGCAGCGTTCCGTCGTCGTCGAAGGCGGCGGGGAACAGCCCGAGCCGGCGCTCGAACATGTGCTTGACCGAGATGGTCATGGTCGCGATGTGCCAGTAGTGCCCCTGCTTGTCGCGGAAGGTGGCGCTGTGCCCGGCGCCACCGATGAAGCCGGTCGGCTTGGCGGAGAACGGGTTGTCCGGCGCGTAGCTGAACGGTCCGCGCGGCGACGTCGCGGTGTAGACGCCGTCGGCGTAGCTCTTGAATTCCGTGCCGGGCGCGGCGTACTGCAGGTAGTAGGTGCCGGCGTGCTTGGTCATCCAGGACCCCTCGATCCAGGGGCCGTCGGAGAACTCGCCGTTCGAAACCGCGCCCAGGTTGTCTTCGCCCCGGCGCTCCCAGCCGTGGTGGACGGCGTCGGCGCGAAAGCAGACGAACGGATCGCCCTTGCGCCGAAACCCGGCGGCCGGGTCCAGCTCTTGCCCCGAGATCGCTCCGTTATAGGACAGCCCGAAGTAGAGATAGACGCGGCCGTCGTCGTCGGCAAAGAGATCGGGATCGCCGACCTTGAACGGATCGCCGACGTGCTCCCAGCGGCCGCTCTTCGGATCGCGCGACCGGTAAAGACCGGTGTCGCAGGCGGTGTAGTACAGCGCGTCGCCCAGCACCATGACCGCGGGGGCGTAAGCCTCGATCGGCAGGCCTTGGGGGGCCGCGCCCTGCGGCACGATGAGGGTCCAGTCGACCAGGTCGGTCGACCGCCAGTAGCCGCCCGACTTCGAGGCGAACAGGTAGTAGTCGTCGCCGAACAGCACGATCACCGGATCGGCGGCCTCGCGCCGGCTGGGCGCGTCCAGCGCGAACCGGTAGTCGAGGTTCAACGGGTTGGCGAAGGTGCGCGCCGGCGTGGCCGCGACCTTGCCCGGCGCGGCGGGGCGGCGGCGCACCGCGCAGGCTCGCGCACGGCACCAGCAGCAGGCCCAATACCAGCGACGCGCGCCCAGCGGGCGTTGAGGTGGACATCGCTTTCCTTACCGCGAAACGGCGGCGCGTAGAACCGGAACCGAGGCGCGGCGAGCGCCGGCTACTGCGGGACGCCGGCGGCGTGACGGTGAACGCGCCACAATTCGCCGTCGGGGGCCCGACGTGGCTGTCGACCACGAGGTAGTGAACGCCTGGCCCGAGGGTAGCGGTGGTCCGGCTTTGCGTCGGCGGTCCGATCGGGCACATGGCGGCCGGCGCCGGC
Organism: uncultured Pseudomonadota bacterium; assembly: GCA_963778795.1. GTDB lineage: Bacteria > Myxococcota_A > Polyangia > Fen-1088 > Fen-1088 > DASRQZ01. The sequence continues at coordinate 560,878 of CAVZVU010000004.1, forward strand.
GCGCAGAAGTTGTCGTTGCAGCCCTTCTGGTTCGGCGCCGACGCCGTCGTGCAGACGTCGCGCAGGTAGAGCACGGTGTCGATGCAGGTCCCGCTGCAGGTGCTGAAGGTGACCACCGTCGACGCCGCGTCGAGCACGAAGTAGTAGACCGCGTCACCCGAGGTGGTCGCGGGCGGCACCAGGCATCCGACCACCGGCGTGAAGTCGTTCTGGAAGCCGCAGGTGGTTCCGGTGATCGGCAGATTGGCGATGCGCGCCGCGCTGCCGCAGTCGTCAGCGTCGTTGATCGTCGCCGGCGTGGCGTAGATGTCGACGGTGAACGCGCCGGTCGCGCCGGCATCTTTTCCATCGACGAAGATGTCATACGTGCCGGCGGCCAGGTTGCGCGCCGTCAGCACGCTGGTGTGCCGACCGTCGGCGTCGTCGTTGCACGCGATCTCGGCGCCGCAGCAGCCGGAGCGCATGTAGATGACGGTGTCGAACGTCGTACCGTGGGTGGTGACGAAGACGTCGCTGCGCGTGGTCAGCACCAGCTTGAACACCGACTCGGGCGCGTTTCCGCCGCCGCACGTGCCGCGGTCGGCTGAAGTGCCCGACGTCGTCCCGGTGAAGCGCCCGCCCGGCAGCATCACCGACACGGCGCCGGTTTCGCAAAGCGGGTTGCTGCAAACCGCTCCGTCGCCGGTCGCGTCATTGGTCGGCCGGTCGCTGGGACCGGTGTCGGGCCCACCGCCCAGGTCGGGCGCGACGTCGGGCGGAGAGATCGCGTCGGGCCCACCATCGTTGCTGCCGGCACCGCCGCCGGCGCCAGCCCCGCCGTCGCCGGCGCCGCCGACCCCAGCGCCGGCCTGACCGCCTTGGCCGCTCTGGTCGCCGCCTTGACCGCCCGCGGCGCCAAGGTCCTCGGGGTGGTCGCCCTGGGCCGCTGCATCATGGCCGCTGCCATCCAATGGGCTCGGACCGGCACCGCCCAGACCCGACCGATCGAGGGTGCAGCCCATGCCTCCGGCCAGCACCGGGACGATCACCAGCAGCAGAGCGGCAATCGCCCGTGAGAGGCGTGAATCCTCCTCCACCACGTTATCCACCACAGTATCAATCTAAGGCGGCGTACACAAATCGCCTGAGGCAATCACCCGTCGGGACGAAACGGAGCAGGGCGCGGGCGTCAGTGTTTTTCCGGCAACCGCAGCAGGTCGCGCAGCGTCGGGGGAGCGTTGGGATTGTTGGGCGACGGCGCGGTCTTCTTCTGCCCCGGGGTCGGCTGGGGAACGAAAGTCGGCGTCTCATCCGGCGACGGTGTGGTCTTTGACTCGGGGTGCGGCGGCGTGCGGGTCGATGGGCTCTTGGGTGCCGCCGGCGCCGGGGTCTTGGGTGCCGCCGGGGTCCGGACCGCCGCGGTGCCCGGTGTGCCCGGTGCCGCAGCGTCGTCGGTTGTTGCCGGCTTCCCCTGGTCGGGGCCCGGCGCCGCCGATCCGTGCGCGGCCTTGCGCGCACGCACCTGCTGCCGGTGTTCTTCCCGCTTCTCGTCTCCGGAGTTGATACCCTCGATGTGGAAGATCACGCGGCGATTCTGCGCGCGCCCGGATTCGGTGTCGTTGGGCGCCCACGGCAGCTTTTCGCCGTGACCGATCGCGGTCAGCCGCCCGCGTTCGACCCCCTTGCCGACCAGGAACTCGACGACCGCCTCGGCGCGCAGCACCGACAGCTTCTGGTTCCACTCGGGCGGCCCGGTGTCGTCGGTGTGCCCCTCGACCGCGCAACGACCGATCTCGGGGTGCGCCTTCAGCGTCAGCGCTATCTGGGCCAGCACGTTGTAGTAGGCGTGCCGGACGCGCGAATGATCGGTCTCGAAGAAGATCGGCTTCAGCGTCTCCAGCTCTTCCTTGCCGATGCGGACCGCGGCCTCGCCCTTGTCGGGGCAACCGTCGTCGTCGTCGATGCCGTTGATCGTCTCGGGCTCGTTGGGGCATTTGTCTGCGGCGTCGAGGATGCCGTCCCGGTCGTTGTCGGGATCCGGACAGCCGTCATCGTCCTCGAAGCCGTCCATGTCCTCGGGCTCGTCGGGACACTCGTCATCGTCGTCGAGGATGCCGTCCTGGTCCCGGTCGGTGACCGCCGGTGGCGGCGGCGGGGGCGGCGGCTTGGGAGCTTCGGGCGGTGGCGGCGGCGGGGGCTCCGGCGCCCGTGGGGCCGGGCGGTTCGACCAGCTGAGCGCAACCACGCCGCGCACCACCGGCGAGCCGTACCCCGGCGTCAGGCCCGGACCCCCGGCGACGGTCAGCTGGAACCGATTCTCGCCGCCGAGCCAGCTGCGGCCGATCTCGCTGCGGCCGCCAATCAACAGCTCGACCGGGGTTTGATTCGACGAAGCCAGCGGGTGGGCGGCGCTGGTGGAGCCGGCCACCTCGGCGAAGATTCCCACCTCGGGTCCTGGAATCCGTAGCTCGCCGCCCGCGGCGAAGGTGAGCTCGTCGTCGAGGGTGATGTTGAAGAGCTGGGCCGCGGCGCGGGCGCGATAGCCTCCGCCGGCGCGGAGGCTCCACCGCGGCTGCACGATCTCGCCGAAGACCCGCCCCTCGACCGCCGTTGTGGTCTCATGGACGAACGGCCCGCCGAGGCCCCAGGGCAGCGCGACCACCACCGAAGCGCCCAGTCCCGGCCCCGAGGCGCCGTTTCCGAGCAGTCGAGCCTTCACACCGAGCTTGGGGTTCTCGAGCCCGGCCGTTCCCAGCAGCACGTTGCCGGGCACTGTGTCGCCGGTCTGGAACACCGTGACCGGCACCAGGGCGGCGACCTCGAAGCGCCCGCCGAGCCCCATGGCCAGCGTCAGATCGGCGCCAATCGCGTGGGCGACAAAGTCGTAAGTCGTCTTACGTGAGCGCTGGATCGCCGGGGCGACATCGATGAGGACCAGCGATTTCCAGGAGTAATCGAAGTCCAGCGCGGCGTGAAGCTTCCAGGTCGGCAGGGTCGCCGTGCCGTCCAGCCGCAGGTACCCGTCGGAAAAAGGGGTCGGCTGGTATTGCCGGATTTCGACTGCGGAACTCTGCGCGCGGGCGATCGTCGGCAGCAGCCCGACCAGCACCACGAGCGAAGGTAAGAGATAGGGACGGATACGAAGCGAGGGCACAGGCCTTTCTCGACACACCACGCTAACAGCTTTTGCCCGGCTCCGACAGAAAGCGCCTCATTGGCCCCGACCGGCGTCAACCGGCCAGCAATCGTCAACCAACCGCCGCCCGCGGCGCCATTGCTCTTGACAGCGCGCGCTGCAGCCGTAACGTACGCCCATTCAATTGCGCGGCTCAGGCACGTAGCTCAGTGGAAGAGCACTACCTTGACACGGTAGGGGTCGGCGGTTCAATCCCGCCCGTGCCTACCACTACCCTCGGACCCAATGGGGACATTGGAACAACGATGGCCGGTGGGATGTTCTGTGGATCATCGGGCGCCCACTGGGCGAGCGGCGTTTCCGGCGTTAGAAATGTTGCGGAGATGAGGCACGCGTCGTCCCCCGGCTCCGTGACACTGTCGGTCGAGGTGCAGATGGGGTTGGGCGGTTGGGGCCGTGCGGTGTCCGTAAGCTAAATGAGCGAAGGGAAAATGATTCGACCGCGGGACAAGGGCGACGTGCCCGATGATCCGTTGTCGCGGATGAGGCACTCGGCGTCGCACGTCATGGCGGACGCGGTGAAGCGCCTGCGCCCAGGGGCCAAGGTCGCGATCGGACCATCGATCGAGACCGGGTTCTATTACGACTTCGACACCGAGCCGTTCGCCCCCGAGGACGCCGAGCGCATCGAAGCCGAGATGCGCAAGATCATCGCCGAGAACCTGCGCTTCGAGCAGCGGGTCGTCAGCCGCGCCGAGGCGCTGGAGCTGTTCCGTGCGCGCGGCGAGATCTACAAGGTCGAGATCATCGAGTCGATCCCCGAGGGGGAGCCGATCTCGTTCTTCCAGCACGGCGACTTCATCGACCTGTGTCGGGGCCCCCACGTCGAGCGCACCGGGGACATCAAGGCGTTCAAGGTCCTGTCGTTCGCCGGCGCCTACTGGCGCGGCGACGAGCGCAACCGCCAGCTGCAGCGGGTCTACGGCACGGCGTTCCCGTCGACCGACGAGCTCAAGGCCCATCTGGCCGCCATCGAGGAGGCCAAGCGGCGCGATCACCGGGTGCTCGGCAAGACCCTCGACCTTTACTCGATGGACGATCTGGTGGGGCCGGGCTTCGTCCTGTGGCACCCGAAGGGGGCGTTCGTCCGCTACCAGATCGAGGAGATCATCCGGCGCGAGAACGTGCGCCGCGGCTACGATCTGGTCTACACGCCGCACCTCGCGCGCGAGCAGCTGCTCGAAACCTCGGGCCACCTGGCGCACTACAAAGAGAACCTGTTCGGTGGCATGGAGCTCGACGGCCAGCGCTACCTGGTCAAGCCGATGAACTGCCCGTTCCACGCGGCGATCTACCGCTCGCAGATGCGGTCGTACCGCGAGCTGCCGATTCGCTACTCCGAGCTGGGCACGGTCTATCGCTACGAGCGGTCGGGCGTGCTTCACGGCCTGCTGCGCGTGCGCGGGCTGACCATGGACGACGGCCACCTCTTCGTGCGCGAGGATCAGATCGGCGAAGAGATGACCAACTGCCTGAAGTTCTCGCTGGAGATGCTCAAGCTGTTTGGCTTCGAGAGCTACGATCTGTTCCTGGCCACCCGACCCGAGAGCTTCATGGGCGAGCCGGCCGCCTGGGATCGGGCCGAGGCGACCCTGCGCGGCGTGCTGGAATCGCTGGGCAAGCCGTTCGAGATCGACGTCGGCGGCGGCGCCTTCTACGGGCCCAAGATCGACCTCAAGATCAAGGACGCGCTCGGCCGGCACTGGCAGTGCTCGACGTTCCAGCTCGACTACCAGATCCCCGAGCGGTTCGCGCTCGAGTACGTCGCGCAGGACGGGACGCGCCAGCGCCCGATCATGATCCACCGCGCGCTGCTCGGCTCGATGGAGCGATTCATCGCCGTGCTCATCGAGCAGCACGCGGGCGCCTTTCCCCTGTGGCTGGCCCCGGTGCAGGCGCGCGTGGTGTCGGTCAGCGAGAAGGCCGAAGCCTACGCCAACGAGGTCGCGGCGCGGCTGCGCGCCGAGGGGCTGCGGGTCGAGGCTGACGTCTCGGCGGAGAAGCTCGGCGCCAAGATTCGCAAGGCTCAGATGGAAAAGATCCCCTACATGGTCGTTGTCGGGGAGAAGGATATGGCCGCCCGCGTGGTTTCGCCGCGCACGCGTGAAGGCCAGCAGCAACCGCCGGCCGCGCTCGACGAGTTCGCGGTGCGACTGGCGAAAGAAGCAACGCCCCCACCCATCGGTTCGGGTGGGGCGTAACCGCGGCGGAAAACCAGAACCAGGAGAAAGATCATCGCAAGGCCATCTTTTCAAGCCCCATCGAGCTCAGCAGACACCTACCGCGTCGGACGGCGCATCCGCGTCCCCGAGGTACGGGTCATTGGCGCCGACGGCAGCCAGGTTGGAATCGTCCCCACCCACGAAGCACTCCGCATGGCGGAGGAGCTCGGCCTCGAGCTGGTCGAGGTCAACCCGCGCGCGGCGCCGCCGGTCTGCAAGATCATGGACTTCGGGAAGTTCAAGTACGAGACCTCCAAGAAGGAGAAGGCCTCGCGCAAGCACCAGTCCACGATCGTGCTGAAGGAGATCAAGCTCCGGCCCAAGACCGACGAGCATGACTTCGACTTCAAGGTGAAGCACATCCGCCGGTTCTTGTCCGAGGGGAACAAGTGCAAGCTGGTCGTGGTCTTCCGCGGCCGTGAGATCGTCCACCCCGAGATGGGGCAGGTGATGCTGGATCAGGTGATCAAGGCGGTGAACGACATCGCCATGGTCGAGCAGCGCGCCATGATGGAAGGACGCCGCATGGTCATGACCATCGGGCCGCGCGGTGGCGTGATCCGCGCCCCCGGCAGCGTTCCAGCTCCCGCGGCCGGTTCCAGCGGTTCCAGCGGTTCCAGCGTTTCAACGACGGCCACGTCGCCGGCGCGGCTTGGACCCCCGGTCGCCCCCGCGGGCGCACCGGCACCGGCCGCGGCTGCGGCTCCTCCCGTGGCGGCAGCGGCGGCTCCTCTCGTGGCGGCGGCGGCTCCTGCGGCAGCGGCGACCGCTCCGGCACCCGCGGCGGCACCGGCGCCGCCCGTAGCCCCCGGACCGTCCGCCAAGCCGGCGGCCGAGCCGGCCAAGCCGCTCAGCAAGTCCTGATCTCTGCGCCCCGCAGCTCCGTCGTTCCGCCGTCGGGCGGGGCGCCGGGGACTACCCTGGCACCACTGTGTCGAAATGCTTGCCTAGAAAACGCGAATCGCTATACTCCGCGGCCTCCCATGCCCAAGATCAAAATGAAATCCAACAGCAGCGCGAAGAAGCGCTTCAGCCTGACGGCCAACGGCCGGGTCAAGCGTAAGAAGGCCTATCTTCGCCACTGCTTGACCCACAAGAGCTCGTCGGCCAAGCGCAAGCTCCGCCGTGGTGGGTACGTCAGCAAGACCCAAGAGCATCAGATCAAGGCGATGCTCCCGTACGCGTGAGCAGGCGTTTAGATGGGAGCCCAGGGTTCCCATACCCTCCCTCCCTCACGCGATCGTTCGCTCCAACAGATAGCTAGACCAACAAGGATTTTGAAATGCCTCGCGCCAAAGGTGGTTACAAGTCAACTCGACGCCGCAACCGAATTCGCAAGCACGCGAAGGGGTTTCGTGGCGGTCGCTCCAAGCTCTGGAAAGCAGCCGTCGAAGCGGTTCACCGCAAGTGGCGCTACGCGCTCTTCCACCGGCGTAAGAGGAAGCCCGACTTCCGCGGTCTCTGGATCACCCGCATCAACGCAGCGGCGCGTGACCATGGGATCTCGTACTCGCGGCTGATCGCTTCACTCGACAAGGCGAACATCGCGCTCGACCGCAAGATCCTCTCGGACCTGGCGATCAGCGATCCCAACGCCTTCAAGAAGGTCATCGAGACGGCGCGGGCCGCCTGACGGCCTGACGGCTGCGCGCAGCCTGATGGCTGTTCCGTCGGCGCCAGGACGCTGCCCCCGGCTGTTCATGCCCAGCGAGGACGCCTCTCGTATTGTCGCCGATCTCGATCGGCTGGCCGCTGAGTTCGGCGGCGAGATCGCCGGGCTGGCGGCGGAGCAGGAGATCCGCGCGGCGCAGGCGCGTTACGTCGGCAAGAAGGGGAAGGTCTCCGAGCTGATGAAGTCGCTCGGGCGCTTGCCGCCCGAGGATCGCCCCGCGGTCGGGGAGGCGGCCAACCGCGCGAAGGGGAGCATCGAGGGGGCGGTGGCGGCGCGGCTCGCCGGCCTCGACGACGCCGCGCTGGCCGAGGATCTGGCTCGCACCGTCGACGTGACGTTGCCGGCGCGCGGCCGGCAGCTGGGCACGTTGCACCCGCTGACCCTGGTGCGCCGCGAGATCGAGCAGATCTTCCACGGCATCGGCTTCGAGGTGCGCACCGGCCCTTGGGTCGAGACCGAGTGGCACAACTTCGACGCGCTGAACACGCCGCCCGATCACCCCGCGCGCGACATGCAGGACACGTTCTTCGTCGAGGGGGGGCGCATCCTGCGCTCGCACACCTCACCGGTGCAGATCCGCACGATGATGGCGGGGCCGCCGCCGGTCCGGATCATCGCCCCCGGCAATGTCTTCCGGCGCGACGACGACGCGACCCACACGCCGATGTTTCCCCAGGTCGAGGGGCTGTTGGTCGACCGCGACGTCTCGTTCGCCGATCTCAAGGGGACGCTGCTGCACTTCGTGCAGCGCTTCTTCGGGCGCGGCGCGACGCGCGAGCTGGGCGTGCGGCTGCGCCCGAGCTATTTCCCGTTCACCGAGCCTTCGGCCGAGGTCGACGCCGCCTGTTACCTGTGCGACGGGACCGGCCAGCGCAGCGACGGGCCGGGCGGCGCGGCGCGCGGCTGCCGGCTGTGCAAGGGCAGCGGCTGGATCGAGATTGGCGGCTCGGGCATGGTGCACCCCAACGTGTTTCGCGCCGTCGGCTACGACCCGGCCACGGTCTCGGGCTTCGCCTTCGGCATGGGCGTGTCGCGCATGGCCATGCTCAAGTACGGCGTCGATGATCTGCGCGCTTTCTACGAGAACGACGCGCGCTTCCTGGCGCAGTTCCGGTGACATGAGAGCGCGGTCATGAAAATCTCGTTCAACTGGCTTCGTGAGCTGGTGGAGCTTCCGCCCGGGGTGACGGCGGCGTCGGTCGGCGAGCGCCTCACGCTGGCCGGGCTCGAGGTGGAAGCGATCGAGCGGCGCGGGCGCGAGGTGCGCGGTGTCCAGGTCGCCGAGGTGCGCGGCGTGCGCCCGCACCCCGGCGCCGAGAAGCTGTCGATCGTGCGCGTGCGCGTGCGCGCCGGTGACGGCGCGGTCGAAGAGGAGGTCGTGTGCGGCGCGCCCAATGTGCCGGCGCCGACCGGCCTGGTCGCGTGGGCGCCGCCCGGCGCCAGCCTGCCCGGCGGGCGCACGCTCGATCGGCGCGAGATCCGCGGCGTCGCCTCGCCCGGCATGCTGTGCAGCGAGGCCGAGCTCGGCATCAGCGAAGCCAGCGAGGGGATCCTGATCCTGCCGCGGTCGACGCCGCTCGGCTCCGACGTGGCGAGCGCGCTCGGCCTTATCGACGAGGTGCTGGAGGTCAACGTCACGCCCAACCGCCCCGATGCGCTGTCGCACGCCGGCATCGCGCGCGAGGTCGCGGCGCTGTTCAAGACCCGGTGGAAGCTGCCGCGCCCCGACGAGATCATGCCGGCGCCGCTGCCTCCCGGTCGCGGGATCGACGTTGAGATCCGCGACCCCGTCGCGTGCCCGCGCTACACGGCGCGCATCATCACCGGCGTGCGCGCGGCGCCGAGCCCGGTCGAGATGCGCATCCGGCTCGCGGCGTGCGGCGTGCGCGCGATCTCGAACCTGGTCGACGTCACCAACTACGTGATGCTGGAGACCGGTCACCCGCTGCACGCGTTCGACCTCGACAAGATCAGCGGCGGCATCGTCGTTCGCCGCGCGAACCGCGCGGAACGCATGATCACCCTCGACGGCGTCGAGCGCCCGCTGCAGGAGGGGGACGTCGTCATCGCCGACGGCCGCGGCGCGGTCGCGCTGGCCGGCGTGATGGGCGGCGCTTCGAGCGAGGTCTCCTCCGACACGACCGCGGTGCTGCTCGAGGCGGCGACCTTCGACCCACGCAGCGTGCGCCGCACGGCAAAGCGGCTCGGCCTGCACTCCGAGGCGTCGCACCGCTTCGAGCGCTCCGTCGACGCCAACGGGATCCCGCAGGCCAGCCTGCGCGCCGCGGGAATGCTCGCGCGCCTGGGTGGCGGCGCCGTCGTCGGTGAGCCGGTCGACCGCTACCCGCTGCAACAGCACGCGCGCAAGGTGACGCTGTCGCTGGCCGGCCTCACGCGCACGGCAGGCTTCGAGATTCCGCTGTCGCAGGCGGCCGAGAAGCTGGCCTCGATCGACATCGCGGTCGAAGAGGCGGGCGATCTGCTGACAAAAGGACCCTCAGAGGGTCCTTTAAATCCCCCGCCGACGAGTGCCGTCGGGCAGAGCCCGCCGGCACTCACGCGACTGATCGCGGTCGTCCCCAGCTTCCGCCCGGACATCTCGATCGAGCCCGATCTGATCGAGGAGGTCATGCGCCTGACCGGCTACGACCGCGTACCGGCCCGCCTGCCACCCGGGGCGCGCGCGCCGGGCGTCAGCCCCGAGGCGCTGGCGGATCGCGCACGCGACGCGCTGGCGGCGCAGGGGCTACACGAAGCGGTGACCTGGGGATTCGTGCCGCGCCCCTGGCTCGAGGCGCTGGGCAAGGGTCGGCGGGGTGGGGCGGCGCTGGCCGACGGCATCTCGGTCAAGAACCCGATCTCGTCGGACTACGAGGTCATGCGCACGTCGCTGTTCCCGGGCCTGGCCGAGGCGGCCCGCCGCAACCTCATGCGGGGCGTTCCCGACGTCGCGCTGTTCGAGGTCGGGCCGGTGGTGCTGCGCGCCGCCGATCCCAAGGAGCTGCCCTGGGAGCCGACCTACGCCGCCGGGATTCTGATCGGCCGGCGCGCCGATTGGCTGAAGCCGGGGACCGAGCTCGACTTCTTCGACGCGAAGCGGGCCGTGGACGAGCTGCTGCGCGCCCTGGGCGTCGACGACGCCAGCTTTCGCGCGGGCGAGAGCGGCGATCCCGGCAGCTCCGCCGCCGCCGACCGCGCGGGCGCGATCCTGCACCCGGGGGTCTCGGCGCGCATATTTTCCGGCCGGCAGGGGACCGGGCGCGAGATCGGCCTGGTCGGCGAGGTGCACCCGGCGCAGCGGAAGCGCTTCGGCCTGGCCGACGGCGCGCTCTACTTCGAGGTCGAGCTCGACGCGGTGGCGGGGGAACGCCGCGCGCCGCCGAGCCAGTCGCCGCCGCGGTTTCCCGCGGCGACGCGCGACGTCTCTTTCTGGATCGCGTCATCGGTCACCGCCGACGAGCAGCGCGCCGCGATGGCCGCTGCGGCTGAGCCGCTGCTGCGGGAGCTGGCGGTCCTCGAGGACTTCCGCGACCCGCGCTACGTCGCCCCCGGCAAGAAGGGGATGCTCTGGACGATGACGTACCGCGCGCCCGACCGGACGCTCACCGACGCCGAGGTCGACGCCGCCCACGCGCGCGTCGTGTCGGCGCTGGGCGCCATGCACCCGATCGCCATCCGGTAGCTTCGCGCGAGGCGTTGATACTAACCCTTTGACCACAAAGGGATATTCGGGTTATAGCTCGTAGGCCATGACGAAGGCCGACATTGTTGAGAACGTGTACGAGAAAGTCGGCGGGTTTTCGAAGAAAGAAGCGGCAGAGATCGTCGAGACCGTCTTCGACACCATCAAGGAAACCCTCGAGCGCGGAGAGAAGATCAAGATTTCCGGCTTCGGTAACTTCGTCGTGCGCGACAAGAACGCGCGCGCGGGCCGAAATCCCCAGACTGGGCAGGAGATCACGATCAGCGCGCGTCGCGTGCTGACGTTCAAGCCGAGCCAGGTTTTGAAGAACGCGCTCAACGGGTGATTCGGAACGAGTGACCTTTGGCGCGCCGAGCTCCCAAGCCGACTGAAGTCTCGGGGATTCCAGACAAGCCGTTTTTCAAGATCGGCGAGACGGCGCGGCTGTGCGCGGTCAAGCCATACGTGCTGCGCTACTGGGAGACCGAGTTCACGTCGCTTCGGCCCAAGAAGACGCGCTCGCAGCAACGGCTCTATCAGCGCAAGGACGTCGAGCTGTTGCTGCGCATCCGGCATCTACTCTACGACGAGCGCTTCACCATCGAAGGCGCGCGGGCGCGGCTGCGCGAGCTTGGCGCCGACGAGAAGGCGCCGCCGCTGCCAGTGCCCGAGATCGACCGCGAGCTGGCAAAGAAGATCAAGCAGGGGCTGATCGACCTGATCCGGATTGTCGACGGGCCAGTTCCCCCGCGCCAGGTCTGAAACCGGGCCGGAAGACGTGTCGGAAATCGGGTCGGATATCGCGCGCGCGCGGCGAAAAAAAATTGCCGCAAGCGACGCGTTTCAGAGTAGGTAAGGCAATTAGAAAACGTCGGGGCGTGGCGCAGCCTGGTTAGCGCACCTGTCTGGGGGACAGGGGGTCGCTGGTTCAAATCCAGTCGCCCCGACCAATTTCCGCTTGGTTCTTCGGTTCCTGTCGCTTCCTTTTCTTTTGGGACGGTATCCCCGCCGTTCAGGCGCGCAGCGAGGCCGCCGCCCGGTCGGCCCGTTCCAGGCGGTGGTTGACCGCGTCCCAGTTGATGTTCTGGAAGAAGGCGTCGATGTACTTGCCGGCCGCGGCGCCGTAGTCGATCGCGTACGCGTGCTCGTACATGTCCATCGCCAGCAGCGGCGCGCCAAAGGCCACCGACTGGGTGTGGTTCCCCGCCCAGTAGGTGCGCAGCTCGCCGGTCTGGAAGTTGAGATCCAGGATCGTCCAGCCACTGCCGCCACCCAGGCTGTTGCCGACGGCGCGGAACTGCTCCTCCCATTTCGCGAGCGAGCCGTAGGTCGACGCCAGCCGCTTCTCGATCGGCCCGTTGCTCTTGCCGTTGCCCCCCAGGTTTCCGAAGTAGTGCTCGTGGTAGATCAGCGAGTTGGTGAACATCAGCTCGCGCTCCTTGAGGCCGCTCACCAGGAAGCCGGGCGTGTCCTTGCCCACGGTCGCCAGTTGCTCCTCGACCTTGTTGAGGTTCTTCACGGCGCCGGCGTAGTTGTTGTCGTGGTGCGAGGTGATCATGCGCTCCGAGATCCCGGTCAGCTTCTTGGGATCGAACGGCAGCGGCACGATGGCATGTTTTCCCGCAAAGGCGCCGCCGGCGGCTGCCGGAGAAGGCGCGCCGGCGGGGACCATGGTGCCCGCCAGGACGCGGCGGGGATGGGCGGCGAGCAAGAGCGCGGGCGCGCTGGCGCCCAGGATCCGGAAGGTGTGCCGTCTGCTGATCGACATGGCGGGTCTCCTTGTTTCGAAAAGGAGCCGCAGGATCTGCTCACACCGGCGCGACTGCAAGCGATCGTGATCGCCTCCGTCGGCGCGCCGTCACAGTCCTCGCGGGGGCGCGGTCCTCGCGGGGGCGCGCTCCCTTGCGCCCGACGTTCGAGACAAAGTAGAACGGCGGCACGATGTCCGACCGTCCTCTGATTCTGGTGACCAACGACGACGGCGTGATGGCGCCCGGGATCCGCGCCGCCGCCGAGGTGCTGCGCGAGGTGGGCGACGTCGTCGTCGCCGCGCCCGATCGCGAGCGCAGCGCCACGTCGCATTCGATTAGCCTCGATCGCCCGCTGCGCGTCGACGAGATCGAGCCCGGCGTCTTCTCGATCGACGGCACGCCGGTCGATTGCGTCTACCTCGCGCTGCTGCACCTGGTGCCGCGCCGGCCCGCCCTGTGCGTCTCGGGGATCAACCATGGCTACAACCTCGGCTCCGACGTCTTCTACTCGGGGACGGTCGCGGGCGCCGTCGAGGCGGCGCTGCGCGGCGTGCCGGCGATCGCGATGTCGCTGGAGCGGCGCAAACCCCAGGATTTCTCGCAGGCGGCGGGCTTTCTCAAGGCGCTGGCCATCGAGACGATCGAGCGCGGTCCCGGCGCCATCCCGGAGCTGTCGCTGCTCAACGTGAACGTCCCGGGCGGCGAGCTGCGCGGCTACCAGGTGACCTTCCTCGGCCAGCGGGTCTACCGCGACCAGGTCGAGGTGCGCCAGGACCTGCGCGGGCGCTCGTATTACTGGATTGGCGGCCCGGAGGAGAACGCGGTCGATCTGCCCGGCTCGGACTGCAGCGCCGTGGGGGCCGGGCTGGCCTCGGTCACGCCGCTCGGGCTCGACCTCACCCATACCCGACTCATGGGCGAGCTGGTCGCCTGGCGCCTGGGGAATTTCGTGCACGACGCAGTCAGCCGCGCTAACACTTAACAGCGATGGCAGGTGGCGGATCGCACGGCGGAGATAAGGTAAGGCCGATCTCGTTCGAGCAGGCCCGGCGAGCGATGGTGCTGGAGCAGATCGCCGGCCGCGGCATCGCCGACCCGCGCGTGCTTGGGGCGATGATCGCCGTCCCCCGGCAGTCGTTCGTGGATCCGTCGCTGCACCACGCCGCCCACGAGGATCGGCCGCTGCCGATTGGCTTCGAGCAGACGATCTCGCAGCCCTACATGGTGGCGCGGGCCACCGAGCTCGCCGAGCCGAAGGCGGAGGATCGCGCGCTCGAGGTCGGCGCCGGCTGTGGCTATCAGGCCGCGGTGCTGGGCGAGCTCTGCAAGGAGGTCTACGCGGTCGAGATCATCCCCGAGCTTGCGGTGCGCGCGCAGCGCACGCTGGCCGAGCTCGGTTACACCAACGTGGTCGTCGACTCGTTCGACGGCGCCGGTGGATGGGCCGAACACGCGCCCTACGACGTCATCGTCGTCTCGGCGGGCGCCCCGCGCGTCCCGCCGCTGCTGGTCGACCAGCTGGCCGACGGCGGCCGCATGGTGATCCCGATCGGCCCGCCGCACGAACAGGAGCTGGCGCTGATCCGCCGCCACGGCGACGACTACGAAACCAGCTACGACACCCGCTGCCGCTACGTCGACCTGCAAGGCCGCTTCGGCGCCGGCGGGTCACTGCCGGAGGCCTGAGCGCGCGCCTGAGCGCGCGACGGCGTGCTTATACTGTCGGCCTTGCGCCGACGACGTAGCGCGATCATTTCAGCCCTCGTCACACTGCTCGCATGCGGCGCGCTGGCGCCTGTCATCCCGATCGCAGCCGCCCGATGCACCCGGAGAACCCGCCTGGCGCCTGGTACGTCGTCTCGCCCGGCGAGACCCTCGAACAGATCGCGGCGCGCGCCGGCGTTCCCGCGGAGGACATCCTCGAGATCAACGGCCTGCCACGCGCCAGCGACGTGCGGCCGGGACGGATCATCTACGTCCTCAGCGGGCCCGGTTCGCCGGCTGCGGCGCCGGGTTCGGTCGCCGTGGACGGCACGCCCGGCGGTATCGCGCCGTCCCCCTCATCATCGATGTGGCCGCCGCCATCCGATGACCACCCGCTGCCGTCGCTCGCGACCATCACCCTGACGCCGGGCGCGGCGCGGTTTCGCTGGCCGCTCGAGGTAACCGCGATCGGCTCCCCCTACGGCACGCGCCAGGGCCGACTGCATGAAGGGATCGATCTGCCGGCACCGATCGGCACGCCGGTCTTCGCCGCGGGCGACGGACAGGTGGTCTACGCCGGCGACGGGATCCGGGGCTACGGCAACCTCATCGTCCTGCAGCACGAAGGGGATCTGCTGACCGTCTACGCGCACAATTCGCAGCTGCTGGTGGGGCAGGGTGACAAGGTCACCGCCGGGCAGCGCATCGCCCTGGTCGGTCAGAGCGGCCGCGCCACCGGCCCCCACCTTCACTTCGAGGTCCGTTCGGGGCAAATTCCCCAGGATCCCGTGTCATACCTTCCGCCCCGAACTGGAGGACCGCCGTGACCCATCGAGACTCCGACCCGCGCACCGCGCTGCTGCGCGCCCGCATCCGCGACATCCCCGACTTCCCCAAGCCGGGGATCCTCTTCCGCGATCTCACGCCGCTCATGGGCGACGGACCGTCGATGCGCGCGACGATCGAGCTGCTCGTCGAGCAGGTCGCGCACCATCGCGCCGACACGATCGTCGCCATCGAGTCGCGCGGGTTCATCTTCGGCGCGCCGGTCGCGGTGTCGCTGGGGCTCGGCTTCGCGCCCGTGCGCAAGCCCGGCAAGCTCCCCTGGCGCACCACGCGCAAGACCTACGACCTTGAATACGGCACCGACTCGCTGGAGATGCACGCCGACGCCGTCGTCGAGGGGACGCGCGTCGTGATCGTCGACGATCTCCTCGCGACCGGCGGCACCGCCGCCGCGACCGCCGACCTGGTGCGCGGACAAGGGGGCGTGGTGGTCGCGGTGGCGGTCGTCGTCGAGCTGGAGCTGCTGCGCGGGCGCGAGCGGTTGCCGGGCATCCCGGTCGACGCGCTCGTCCGCTACTGAGGCGATCAACGTGCGCGGCCGCTACGCGCCCAGCCCCACGGGCGCGATGCACCTCGGCAACGCGCGCACCGCCTTGCTGGCCTGGCTCGACGCGCGCAAGGTCGGTGGCGCCTTCGTGATGCGCGTCGAGGATCTCGATCGCGCGCGCGTCGTCGCGGGCGCCGAGGCGCGGCTGCTCGCCGACCTGCGCTGGCTGGGCCTCGACTGGGACGAAGGACCCGACGTCGGCGGTCCGTTCGCCCCGTATCGCCAGAGCGAGCGCGCGCGGCGGTACGACGACGCGATCGATCGGCTGCTCGCCGCCGGGCGGGCGTTCCCCTGCGCCTGCTCGCGCGCCGACATCGCGCGCGCGGCGACGGCGCCGCACGTCGAAGACGAGGACGAGCCGCGCTATCCCGGCACCTGCCGCCGGCTGGGCGTCGCCGAGGTCGAGGCGCGCGCGGCGGCGCAGGGGCGCCAGCCCAGCATCCGTTACGCCGCCGACGGGGAGACCGACCCCGGCGTCGACGTGGACGACTTCGTGCTGCGCCGGGCGGACGGCGTGGCCGCCTATCAGCTGGCGGTCGTGGTCGACGACATCGCGATGGCGATCACGCGGGTCGTGCGCGGCGACGACCTGCTGCGGTCGACGCCGCGCCAGCTCGCGCTCTACGGCGCGCTCGGCGCAGCGCCGCCGGTCTTCGTGCACGTGCCGCTGGTGCTGGCGCCGGGCGGCGAGCGGCTGGCCAAGCGGACCCGCCCGCCGTCGATCGCGGCGCTGCGCGAGCGCGGCGTCGCCGCGGAGACCATCATCGGCGCGCTCGCGGCATCGGCCGGGCTCGCGCCGGCGTCGCCTGGCCCGGTATCGCCCGGCGCGCTGGTCGCCTCCTTTGACTGGGAGCGGGTTCCGGCCGGGGCGGTCGTGGTCGAGATCGACATCGGCGCCGGCGCGCTCACTTGACCAGCGCGCCGCCCGCGGTGAAGACCAGGAACGTCACCGGCCCGTCGTTGACCAGGTCGACCTGCATGTCGGCGCCAAACCGGCCGGTCTCGACGGGAAGACCGGCTTCGCGCAGCTGCGCCGCGACCCGCAGGTAAAGGGCCTCGGCGCGCACCGGCTCTTCGGCCGGCTCGAAGCTGGGCCGGTTTCCCTTGGCCAGCGTCGCCGCCAGCGTGAATTGACTCACGACCAGGCAGGCGCCGCCGACCTCGCGCAGGGTCAGGTCCATCGGCGTGCGCCCGGGGAAGATGCGCAGCGCCGCCACCTTGCGCGCGGTCGCGTCGGCGTCGGCCTCGCTGTCGCCGCGCTCGACCCCGCACAGCAGGACGACGCCGCGGTCGATGCGCGCGAAGACAGCGCCGTCGATGCGCACCTCGGCGCGCGCGACCCGCTGGAGCACCGTCTTCACTCGTCGCCCGCGGCGGCGCGCGCCGCCCGACGTTCCCCGCCGGCGGCGGTGACCGGGAAGACCCGCGGGTAAAGCGCGCGCGAGCGCGCTTCGATCTCGCTCATCAGCGCGCGCGGGTCGGCCAGGATCGCCTGCGTGGCGGCGGTGATGCGCGCGCGCAACCCCGGGTCGAGATCGACCGGCAGCTCGTGCTCGTCGAGCACCTCGAGCCGCCCGGCTGGGGTCGCGAGCACGTCGAGCGTCAGGTCGCGCCAGTCGAGGCGCGCCCCGTCGACGTCGATCACGGTGCCATCGGAGAGGTTGAAGTAAAAGCCGATGGTCGCGCCGCGCGGATCCAGCCAGTGGTAGACGTTGTACGGGCGGTCGGTCCAGAAGTGCCCGAAGGTCACCGTGCCGGCGGGCAGATCGACGCCGTGCACTTGCATCGCCGCCGGCGCGACGAACAGCACCACCGCGTGCCGCCGGTCGCCCTCGATGAGCCGGCAGGGATAGCGCTTCTCACGCCCGTCGAGGGTACGTTTGAGCTCCACAATCTCAGGCAGCGCCTCAGGCACCGTCTCAGGCAGAGTATCGGGCAAGGTCTCCATGGGCGCGCCCCCAGTTTACACGCCGTCGATTCGCGTGACGCTCCGTCTCCTGAAGGTCGCGATCGGCGTCGCCGCCCTGGTGCCGGCGGCGCGGGTCGGCTGGCGATTCTACGCCGGCGCGCTCGGCCCGAACCCGATCGCGGCGGCGCTGAATCGCCTCGGTTTCTGGACGCTGACGCTGCTGCTGGCCAGCCTGGCCTGCACGCCGGTCAAGGTGGCCACCGGATGGGCGTTCCCCCTGCGTCTCCGTCGGATGCTCGGCCTCGAGGCGTTCTTCTACGCCTGCCTTCATGTCGTCACCTACTTTGCGGTGGATCAATTCTTCGATTTCGGAGAGATCTGGAAGGACGTCCTCAAGCGCAAGTTCATCACCGTCGGTTTCGTCGCCTTCGTTTTATTGATCCCCGTGGCGGTGACCTCGACCAATGGGATGGTTAAGAGGCTGGGATTCCCCCGATGGAAACGATTGCATCGACTGGTCTATCTCTCCGCCGCCCTCGGCGTGATTCACTTCGCCTGGCGGGTGAAATCGGATCTGCGGCAGCCGCTGCTGTTCGCTTTGTTGCTGGCGGTGCTGCTGCTGGTTCGGGTGGTCGACGGGGTGCGCCGCCGGCAGCCGCGTCCCGGCGGGCAGCCGAGCTAGGCGCCGCCCCGCGCCTGGTCGCCGCGCTGGCGGCCGTCGCCCTGACCGGCGCCGTCGGGGTCGTGGCGGGCTGCAAGACCGTCGACGGCGGCGGCCCGGCGGGCGGCGCGCCGCCCTTGGCCTTGGCCGCGCCCGCGGCGACAAGCAGCGCGCCCGCGCCCGCCGCCCCCGGTGATCCGGCGGTCGCGCAGCTGGCGTCCGAGTACTGGCAGCGGCGCATGGAGGCCGATCCGATCGAGGCGACCGAGATCGGGGACCGACGCTACGACGACCGCATGCCCGATTTGACCCCCGCCACGCACGCCCGCGAGATGGCGCGCCTGCGCGAGCTGCGCGGTCGCGTGGCGGCGGTCGATGAGCGCCCGCTGTCGGCGGCGGATCGGGTCACGCGGGGCCTGCTGCTGGGCGAAATCGACGCCGACCTGGCGCGCGGCGACTGCCACCTCGACGAATGGTCGGTCGACCCGCGCGACGGGCCCCAGGTCGCGTTCCTTCAGCTCGCCGAGCTGCAGACCGTGACCACGCCAGCCGACGCACACGCGATGGCGGCGCGCTGGCAGAAGATGGGCCAGACGCTCGACGAGGAGATCGCCAATCTGCGCCACGGTCTGGCCGCCGGCAAGGTCGCCACGCGCGGCGCGGTCAGCCACGTGATCACCCAGCTGGATCAGCTGCTGGCCAGGCCCGACGCCGAATGGCCGCTGCGCGCGCCGGCCGCTGCCCCCCACGCCGGGCCGGGCTGGACCGACGCCGACCGCCGCTGGTTCGCCGGCGCGCTCGACGGGGCGATCGCCGGCTCGATCCGTCCGGCGTTCGCGCGCTATCGCCAGGTGCTGGTGGCCGAGATCCTGCCGCGCGCGCGCGACGACCAGCACGTCGGCCTGTCGAACGTCCCCGGCGGCGCCGCCTGTTACCCGCGCCTGATCCAGGTGCACACGTCGCTGGCGCTCACGCCCGAGGAGATCCATCGCTTCGGTCTCAACGAGATCGACCGGCTGCGCGACGAGGCGATCCTCCTGGGCACCGAGATCTTTCACACCACCGATTTCGCGGAGATCCGACGCCGCCTGCACAGCGACCCGGCGCTGTTCTTCAAGACGCGCGAAGAGGTCGAGGCCAAGGCGGTGGCGGCGCTGGCGCGGTCGACGGCGGCCATGCCGCGCTTCCTGGGCAGGCTGCCGCGCGCCACCTGCACCGTCAAGCGCATCGCCTCGTATGAAGAGGCCGACAGCCCGATCGCGTACTACCGCCCCCCGGCGATCGACGGCTCGCGCGGCGGCGCGTACTACGTCAACACCTCCGAGCCGACGACGCGGCCGCGCTACGAGGCCGAGGCGCTGGCGTTTCACGAATCGATCCCGGGCCACCACGTCCAGATCGCGATCGCGCAGGAGCTGACCGGGCTGCCGACCTTCCGCAAGCACGTCGGCGTGACCGCGTTCGTCGAAGGGTGGGGGTTCTATGCCGAGCACATCGCCGACGAGCTGGGGCTGTATTCAGGTCCGCTCGATCGCCTCGGCATGTTGAGCATGGAGATGTGGCGCAACGGGCGGCTGGTGGTCGACACGGGGATGCACGCCTTCGGGTGGAGCCGCCAGAAGGCGGTCGACTACCTGCAGGCCAACACGCTCATCGCCTCCAACAACGTCGTGACCGAGGTCGACCGCTACATCGGCTGGCCGGCGCAGGCGCTGGCCTACAAGATCGGCCAGCGCGAGATCCTGGCGCTGCGCGCCGAGGCCGAGCGACGGCTCGGCGCCCGCTTCGATCGCCGCGCCTTTCACGACGTCGTGCTGGGCAGCGGCGCGGTCAGCCTGCCGGTTCTGCGCGCGCAGATCGCGAGCTGGCTCGACGATGTCGCTCGATAGGTTCTTCGCGCGCGCCGAGATCCCGGCCGGCCTCGACGACGAGCTGCGCGCGCTAGCGCGTGAGGGGACGATCGTCTTCGTGATGCGGTCGGCCGGGTGGTTGAACCTGTCGTTCATTCGCTGGCTGCTGCGGCGTCTGGGAATGCCGGCGCTGGGCGCGGCGATCGGCCTGGGACATTTCTTTCGCCTGCTGATCGGCCGGCGCTCGACGCTGGCGGCGCTGCGGGGCGCGATCGGCGCGCAGGCCCCGGCCCTGATCTTCCTGCGCCGGCCCAGCGTGTTCCGCGCCAAGGGGATCGCCAGCGACGAGGGAGGGGGAGGCGGTCGCGGCGGCGGCGGCGGCGCCGGCGCGGGCGCGCAGAGCAAGGATCCCTTTCGCGCGCTGTGCGAGCTGCAGCGCGCGGGTGGACGGCCGCTGTACCTGGTGCCGATCCTGTACATCTGGTCGCGCCGGCCCAAGCGGCTGAAGCCGTCGCTGATCGACATCGTGCTCGGCTCGCCCGAGGCGCCGAGCGCGCTGGCGACCAGCATCGCCTTCCTGCGCAACTATCAGCGCGCCTTCGTGCGCATGGGGCGGCCGATCGCGCTCGCCGACTTCCTGAGCGCCGAATCCCGTCGCGGCGCCGCCGCCGGCGTCGATGTGCAGCTCACCGCGCGCAAGGTGCGCGGCGCGCTTTACTACCACCTGTCGCGCGAGGCGCGCGCCGTCATCGGGCCGCCCTTCAAGTCCCCTCGGCGCATTCGCGAGGAGGTGCTGCGCGACCGGGCGTTGCAGGAGACGATCGCCGCCGAGGCCGCGCGGCGCGCGCGTCCCACGCACGAGATCGACCGCCAAGCCGACCGCATGGTGCGCGAGATCGCCGCCCGCATGTCGCCGCTGTTCTTCGAGATCATCCGCCCGCTGGTGGTCTGGATCTGCACCCGCCTCTACCAGGGGATCGAGCTCGACGAAGAGGGGATCGCCGAGGTGCGGCAGGCCGCCAACAGCGGCGGGCTGGTGCTGTGCCCCAGCCACAAGTCCCACATGGACTACGTGATCCTGACCCTGATGTTCTATCAGAAGGGGCTGTTGCCGCCGCACGTGGCGGCCGGAATCAACCTGGCCTTCTGGCCGTTCGGGGCGATCGCGCGCTGGTGCGGCGGCTTCTTCATCCGCCGGTCGTTCAAGGGCGATCGCCTGTACAGCGCCGTGGTGCGCGCCTACGTCAAGCGGCTGATGCGCGACGGCTTCCCGCAGGAGTTCTTCATCGAGGGGGGGCGGTCGCGCACCGGCAAGCTCGCCTTCCCGAAGACCGGCCTGCTGGCGATGGAGGTCGACGCCTGGCACGAGGGGGCGGAGCGCGATCTCTTCTTCGTCCCGGTCGCCATCGACTACGAGAAGCTGCCCGAGGGGAAGAGCTACGCGCGCGAGCTGGGCGGCGGCGACAAGAAGAAGGAGAGCTTCTGGTCGCTGCTGGAGGCGCGCAAGATCCTGCGTTCGCGCCACGGGCGGATCTACGTGCAGTTCGACCGGCCGATCTCGTTGGCCGCGCTCACGGGCGGGCGCCGCGCCGGCGGCGACGGCAACGGCGAGGGCAACGGGACGGCTGAGGACAAGCGGCGCGCCTTCGTCCAGAGTCTCGCCAATCGGATCGCGTACGGCATCAACCGCGCGAGCACGATCACACCGGTCGGTCTGTGCGCGGCGGCGTTGCTCTCCGGCACGGAGGCGGTCGGCGGCGCTGAGCTCGCCTGGAGGATCGCGCTGCTGAGAAGGATCGCCCTCGAGGGGGGGGGCCGGATGCCGGCGGCGCTGGCGAGCGGGAGCCTCGATCCCGCCCAAAAGGGCGGCGCCGGCGACGGCGACGGCCCGGTCGCCGAGGCGTTGCGATTCTTACACCGCGACGGCCTGATCGAGATCGCAGGCGCCGCCGAGCAGCGCCACCTACGGCGTGCCCCGTTCCCGGCGCGCCGAGCTCGACTTCTTTCGCAACAACGTGGTGCATCACTTCGTCGCCTTCGCGATCGTCGCGGCGGCGCGCGGCGCCCGCCCGCCGGCGAGCCTCGACGGGGCACGTACGCTCGAGGCCGACACCCGCTGGCTGTCGCGGCTGTTCAAGCTGGAGTTCATGTACCGCGTCGGCGCCGGCTTCGAGACGATCTTCGCCGAGACCCTGCAGGCGATGGCCACGCTCGAGCTTGGCGCGGAACCGGCGGCGAACGGTCTCGGCCGCGCCGAGGTCTTCCTATCCCAGATGGTGCGACCCTACGCCGACGCCTATCGCATCGCCGCCGACAGCCTCACAACGTGGGTCGGGGGAGACAAGCGGTCATTTGTGCGGAACGCCCTGCAGCGCGCGGTCGACGAGGTCACCGCGGCTCGGGTCGAACCCGAGGCGGCATCGAAGGCGACGCTGGAGAACGCGACCGCATGGCTGGCCGCCGAAGGGGCGTTCGAGACGATGGAAGGGGAGGGCGCCTCTGCCCGCCTGCGCGTCGCGCCCGCATGGCGCGAGTCGCGCGCACGCGCGCTGGTGTCCGACATCGACCGCTTCCGTCCCCCCCTTCCATCCCGGTGACCCCGGCCTGATTCGAACAGGCGACCTACGGTTTAGGAAACCGTTGCTCTATCCACCTGAGCTACGGGGCCTTTTCGTCGCGAGACGAGGGCGAGTTCTAACACCACGGGGGCCAACCGGGAAGGCCGAGGTGGGACGGCGGGGTCACGCCGACGACACGCGCGCGCGAAATTTACTAGGCAAGAATTTCCCGGTTTCGCAAAAGTTACGTCTTAACGAGTGTAATTCGCGTGACGAAACGATTCATGAGGCGGATAGGGTATCCGCCAAAAAAACGGGTCCGGTTCAGGAGTACTCGTCATGGGAATGTCCATCAGAACAAACGTAAGCTCGCTTGATGCGCAGAAGAATTTGATGGGGACGGAAAACAGCCTCAACAGTTCTCTCGCAAAGCTGTCGTCGGGCTTCCGCATCACCAAGGCAGCGGACGACGCAGCTGGCCTCGCGATCAGCGTCAACCTCGGCGCGCAGATCAAGAGCTACAACCAGGCCGTGAAGAACGGCAACGACGCGCTCAACGTCGTTCAAACCGCCGACAGCTCGCTCAACGAGACGCAGAACATCCTCACGCGTCTCCGCGAGCTGGCGTCGCAGTCGGCCTCGTCCGGTGTGAGCAACACCGAGCGCGGCTACATCCAGAACGAAGTCGACGGCCTCGTCAGCGAAGTTGATCGTATCGCCAACGCGACCGAGTACAACGGCACCGCGCTGCTCAACTCGGCGGCGGCGCTGACCTTCCAGGTCGGTATCCGCAACGTGGCGGCGAACGATCAGATCATCGTCACCACGGCCAGCGCGACGTCTTCGTCGCTGGGCGTCAACGCGCTGTCGCTGTCGACCCTCACGGGCGCACAGCAGGCGCTGGGCACCATCGACACCGCCCTGCAGTCGGTCTCGTCCACGCGCGCGACGCTCGGCGCTCAGGCGAACCGGTTCGACAAGGTGATCAACGTGGCGACCCAGGCGTCGGTGTCGCTGTCGGCGGCCCAGAGCCGTATCCGCGACGTCGACGTGGCCGAGGAGACGTCGAACATGAGCCGTACGCAGATCCTCATGCAGGCCGGCGTGTCGGTGTTGTCGCAAGCCAACCAGATGCCGCAGGTTGCCCTGAAGCTGCTCGGCTAGTCATCTGGCTCGGAACCCTGAGAAGGGTTCCGAACCTCCCGCCATGGGCTCCGCCGGCGAAGCCGTCTACGCCCGACGCGGTCGCTCGAGGACATTCAGTCCAGGTCGCGCCTGGCTCCGCGCAAGCGGGGCCAGGCGTTTCTCTTTGTCGGCGACTTGGGCCAGAATCGTCGCCGTCCACCTTGCGTTGGTACGCTAGTCTTCCTATTGATAACATCCAGAATCAGGTATTAAAACGTTGAGCACACTCTGATGGCGTCGGACCGATCATCCAACTCTGCGGGCCGCGCGCCGGCACCCCCTCGTCACTCGGTCCTCGTGCTCGAGGACGACAAGGACGTGTCCCAGACAATCGGCGAGCTGATCGAGGATCAAGGCTACCGCGCGATCTGCGTCGACAACGGGCGCGAGGCGCTGGCGGTGCTCGAGCACGAGCGCCCCTGCCTGATGCTGATCGACGTCTTCATGCCGGTCATGAACGGGGTCGAGTTCCTGCGGGCGGTGAAGCTCAAGGCCACCCTGGCCGACATCCCGCGCGTGCTGATGACCGCCGCCAATGACCGCATGATCGGCGTCAAAGAGGACGTCTCGGTGCTCTACAAGCCGGTCGACTTCGAGGCGCTGAAGCGGATCCTCGAAAAGTACTGCCAACCGACACTGACGCCGACGGCTCCGCGCCCTCGATGACAGGCCCTCGTTACCTGACGGGTGGCGGGTCCGCGGTCCTGGTCGTCGCCCTGACGGTGGCGCTGGCGGGCGTGGGGACCGGCTGTCGCGGCAAGTCGTCGGGCGAGTCGCTCGGCCTACCCGACGCCTATCTGTTGTTCGTGCCCCAGGCGGCCGGCAAGGGTGACTCGGCGCGCCGCGGCCCGTCGGGGCTGCCGATTCTGGAGCCGCTGG
This sequence comes from uncultured Pseudomonadota bacterium, assembly GCA_963778795.1. Classification (GTDB taxonomy): domain Bacteria; phylum Myxococcota_A; class Polyangia; order Fen-1088; family Fen-1088; genus DASRQZ01. The sequence continues at coordinate 585,519 of CAVZVU010000004.1, forward strand.
CGCTCGACGACAGCCGGGCCGTGCCCTATCACAAGCTATTCGCCGTCGGGTTCGCCGCCGAGTTGCTGCGCACCGACTACCTGCGCAAGCAGTTCGTGCGCGAGGCCCAGCTCGACGGCCGTCGGTTTCCCCCCGAGGCGGTCGCGGCGGCCAGCCAGCCGACGATCTTCGTCCTGGCGGGCGATCCCCCCTTCGTGCCGCCCGGGGAGGGGCGCGGAATCGCGACGCTCGGCTTCTTCGGGGGCGCGTCGGAGCATCCGAACGCCGCGTGGATCGCCCTACCGCCGCTGCCCGAGACGGACCTCGCGCTGCCGCAGACGGTGAGCGCGCGCCTGGGGCACAGCATCGCCGCCGCCATCGCCGCGGGTGGCGGCGTCGCGCACGGCGCCGGCCCGTCCGAGAGCAACTCGGCTGGGGTGGGTGGCCCGGTTGTGTTGGGCGCCGCGGGTGTGTTGGGCGCCGCGGCTGTGTTGATCGACGGATACGCCGCGGCGATGTCGGTCATCGCCCGCGAATGGCGCGTCGGGGACGGGCCCCGGGGGACGTTGCCGCCCGACGTCGGCACCGAAGCGCAGCGCGCACTGTTCGCGGGCGTGAGGCAGAATCGCTTCGTGATGAGCCCGGCGGGCACCGGCTCGCCGCAGCTGCGCAGCGCCGCCGACATGCTGGCTGACCCGGGTGTCGCCGCCACGGTCATCTACCGCATGGCTCAGGCCAAGGGGATCGGCCACCGCGTCGCCCCGCCCGAGGTCTACACCCCCTTTACCTCGGATCGCGTCCCGGCAGGCGTCAGCCCCGCGGCCGTGCTCGGCCCCATCCGAAACTTTCAAGCCAAGCTGATCACCGCGTGGGGGCGGGCGGTGATGCGCGGCACACCCCCGCACGACATCGTCGACCTGGTGGCAGCTTACGGCGCCAGCCTGCCGGCCGAGCGCGCCGATGTCATCCGTCTGTTCGTGGTCACGACCTTCGGCGCGACCGTGAAGCCGGGCGGTGTCGCCATCGACGGCGACGGTTCCAAGGCGCTGGCGGAGCTGACGGCGCTGGCCGCCGAGGTCGCCGCCGGTCGCCGGCCACTGCGCCTGCCCTAAGGGCGCGTGGGGCGTAGACGGCTCCGCCGCCAGAGCCCATCGCGGGAGGTTCGGAACCCTTTGAGGGTTCCGAGGTCGATGACAAGTAGCCCGATTCCGTATAATGGTCGGCCATCCAATGGAGACCTTCTGGCAGGGGAGGCGCGTCGTCGTCACTGGCGGCGCCGGGTTCTTGGGCAGCTTCGTCGTCGAGCGGCTGCAGGGGGCCGGGGCGTTGGTGTCAGTCCCGCGCTCGCGCGACTACGATCTGGTCGATCGCTCGGCGTGCGCGCGGCTGCTGGCCGACGCGCGACCCGACATGGTGATTCACCTCGCCGCGCGCGTGGGCGGCATCGGCGCAAATCGGGATAACCCGGGCCGGTTCCTGTTCGAGAACTTGATGATGGGCACGCAGCTCATCGAGGAGTGCCGGCTGGCGCGCATCCCCAAGGTGGTCGCCGCAGGAACGATCTGCGCCTATCCGAAGTTCGCGCCGATCCCCTTTCGCGAGGACGACCTCTGGAACGGCTACCCTGAAGAGACCAACGCGCCCTATGGCCTGGCCAAGAAAATGATGCTGGCGCAGTCCCAGGCCTACCGAGAACAGTACGGCATGAACAGCATCGTGCTGTTCCCGGTGAACTTGTACGGGCCGCGGGACAACTTCGATCTGCACACGTCGCACGTGATCCCGGCGATGATCCGCAAATTCGTCTCGGCTCGGCAGCGCGGCGAGGGTGAGGTGACGCTGTGGGGCGACGGCTCGCCGACACGCGAGTTCCTCTACGTCGAGGACGCCGCCCAGGGAATCCTGCTGGCCGCCGAGAAGTACGACTCCAGCGATCCGGTCAATCTCGGAAGCGGGCAGGAGATCGCGATCCGCGATCTGGCGTCGTTCGTGGCCGACGCGGCAGGGTTTACCGGACGGTTCATCTGGGACACCAGCAAGCCCAATGGCCAGCCGCGGCGGAGCCTGGATGTGTCGCGGGCGAAGGCCCGCTTCGGATTCACCGCGGGCACGCCGTTTGCGCTAGGGATCGCGACGACGGTAAAGTATTACGAGTCTCACCAGCGAGAGATCGACACGAGGACCACCACCCCATGAGCCACCTCATGAGCCATCCGTTGAGCGACCCAGTGAGCGACCCAGTGAGCGACCCAGTGAGCGACCCAGTGAGCGACCCAGTGAGCGACCCAGTGAGCGACCAATGAAGAGAGCGCTCATCACCGGAATCACCGGCCAGGACGGCTCGTACCTGGCCGAGTTTCTGCTCGCCAAAGGATACGAGGTTCACGGCGTGCTCCGGCGCTCGAGCTCGTTCAACACCGAACGGCTCGAGCCCATCTACCAGGATCCCCACTCCGCCAACTACCGGCTGCGCCTGCACTACGGTGATCTCGACGACGGCAGCTCGCTGCAACGGATCCTGCTGGCGGTGCGCCCCGACGAGGTTTACAACCTGGGCGCGCAGAGCCACGTGCGCGTGAGCTTCGACGTCCCCGAGTACACCGCGTCGGCGGTGGCCATGGGGACGCTGCGCCTGCTCGAGGCGATCCGCGGGTCGGGCCTGGAACAGGCGCCGCGCTTCTACCAGGCGTCGTCGAGCGAGATGTTCGGCGCCGCGGCGCCGCCCCAGGACGAGCACACGCAGTTCCTGCCGCGCAGCCCGTACGCCTGCGCCAAGGTGTTCGCGCACCAGCTCTGTCAGAACTACCGCGACGCCTACGGCATGTTCATCAGCTGCGGCATCCTGTTCAATCACGAGTCGCCGCGGCGGGGCATCCCGTTCGTGACCCGCAAGGTGACGCGCGCCGCGGCCCGCATCCGCCACAACCTGGACGCCAAGCTCTACCTCGGCAACCTGGAGGCGCGGCGCGACTGGGGCTTCGCCGGCGACTATGTCGAGGCGATGTGGGCGATGCTGCAGCAGGAAAAGCCGGACGACTACGTGATCGCGACCGGCGAATCGCACTCGGTGCGCGAGCTGTGCGAGGTCGCGTTCGGCGAGCTCGACCTCGACTGGAAGAAGTACGTCGAGATCGATCCGCGCTACTTCCGACCGACCGAGGTCGACCACCTGCACGGCAACCCCGACAAGGCGCGCCAGGCGTTCGGGTGGAAGCCGAAGGTGACCTTCCGCCAGCTGATCCAGATGATGGTGCGCGCCGACGAAGAAGACGTCCGTTCGTCGCTCGCCGGGCGAGCCCCCACCTCGTGAGGAGATGACCGCGATGAAGGCCATCGTTTTCGGCGCCAAGGGGACGCTCGGCCAGGCCCTGACAGCGGTGCTACCGCAGGCGGGCTACGACCTGCGCGCGGCGCTCGATCGCGCCGCGTGCGACATCAACGACGCCGACGCCGTGCGCGCGGCGCTGGCCAGGCACGCGCCCGACGTGGTCTTCAACGCCGCCGCCTACACCGACGTCGACCGCGCCGAGAGCGAGCCCGACGTCGCCTACGCCGCCAACGCCATCGCGGCCGAGACGCTGGCGCGCGCCGCCGACGCGGCCGGTGCGGCGCTGGTGCACTACTCGACCGACTTTGTCTTCGACGGCGAGCTGGAACGTCCCTACGACGAGTTCGACCCGCCGTCGCCCCAGGGGGTCTACGCCCGGTCCAAGGTCGCAGGCGAGCGCCTGGCGGCGGCCGCGGCGCGCCGGCTGTTCACCCTGCGCGTCGGCTGCCTTTACGGGCGGGGCGGTCGCAACTTTCCGTCGACGATCCTGCGCCGGCTGCGCGCCGGCGAGAAGGTGCGCGCCGATCGCGATCGACTCGGCTCACCGACCTGGGTCGTCGAGGTGGCGCACGCTTCGGCCGCGCTCGCGCGCACGTCGCAGTACGGCCTTTACCACTGCACATCGGGCGGGGAGACCAGCTGGGCGGCGTTCGCGCGCTTCGTGGCGGGCGAGCTCGGTCTGCCCGATCTCGACGCTCGCGTCGAGCCGCTGCCGACCTCGGCGCTGCCCATGAAGGCGCCGCGCCCGCGCCGTTCGATCCTCGACAACCGCATGTTGCGCCTGCGCGGCCTCGATACCCTGTCGACCTGGCAGGACGCCGCGCGGGACTACATCAAATCCGAGAGCCAGCCCTGAAGGGCGACGGGAACGGGACCACCATGAGCGCACAGCAGAGCGACAACAGTTCCGGCAAGAGCATCGACGGCGTCATCATCGTCCCCTTCAAGTCCTTCGGCGACGACCGCGGGTACTTCTTCGAGAGCTACCGGCGCACCTGGCTGCCGGCCGGCGCGCGCGAGATGGTGCAGGGGAACTGCTCGTTCTCGAAGCGCGGCGTGCTGCGCGGGCTGCACTATCACCGCAAGCAGGCCGACCTCTGGGCCGTCCCGTCGGGCGGCGTGCGCGCCGTGCTCTACGACTTCCGCTCGACGTCGCCGACGTTCGGCGCGTCGCAGGTGCTGGAGATGGGGCAGCGGAATCCGATCGGCCTCTACATCCCCAAGGGGGTGGCGCACGGGTTCTACGCGCTCGAGGATTCGTTCATGACCTACCTCGTCGACGAGTACTACGACAACACCGACGAGCTCGGCATCCTCTGGAACGATCCGGCGCTCGGCGTCGACTGGGGCGCCGAAGACCCGATCCTGTCGAAGCGCGATCAGGAGAACCCGGCGATCGCCGCCATCCCCGCCGATGCTCCGCCCGCGCTGACGCTAGGACTTGCGGCGCGGGCTCGGACGCCAGCTCGTTGGCGAGCTTCAGCGACTCGAAGGTGCCGGCGTCGGTCCACCAGCCGGGCAGCGTGTCGAAGGTGAGGTCGCCGCGCGCGATGTACGCGTTGTTGACGTCGGTGATCTCGAGCTCGCCGCGCGCCGACGGCTTGAGGCCGGCGATCACCTCGAACACCAGCTCGTCGTAAAAATAGATGCCGGTCACCGCCAGGCTGCTGGGCGGATCCTTCGGCTTTTCCAGGATGCGCGTGACGCGGCCACTCTCGGTCACGGCCACGCCGTAGCGCCCGGGGTCGTGCACCTCCTTGACCAGGATCTTGGCGCCGCTCTTCTGCCGGCGGAACGAATCGGCGAACCCGGCGATCGACCCGCTGAAGATGTTGTCGCCCAGGATCACCGCCAGCCGCCCGCCGCGCCCGAAGCGCTGCGCCAGGCCCAGCGCCTGCGCGATGCCGCCCGCCTGGTCTTGCACCCGGTAGGTGAACTCGCAGCCGAAGTCGGTGCCGCTGCCCAGCAGCCCGACGACGTCGCCCATGTGCTCGGTGCCGGTCACGATCAGGATCTCCCGGATGCCGGCCTCGACCAGCTTGCGCACCGGGTGAAAGATCATCGGCTCGTGCCCGACCGGCAGGAGGTGTTTGTTCGTGACCTTGGTCAGGGGGAACAGGCGGGATCCCGTCCCGCCCGCCAGGATCACCCCCCGCAGCTCCGCACCGTTGGTGGTCGTCGTCATTCGTCGCTCGCTCCCTGGCGCAGGCGTGCGCCGTACTGGCGTTCGTAGTAGTCGCGATAGGCGCCGCTGCGTACGCGCTCGCACCAGGGCTGGTTCCGCAGGTACCAGCCGACGGTGTCGGCCAGCCCCTGCTCGAACCCGTGGCGCGGCGTCCATCCCAGCTCCTCGCGGATCTTGCGGGCGTTCATGGCGTAGCGCCGGTCGTGCCCCGGGCGGTCGGGGACGTACCGGATCAAGGATTCGTCGCGGCCGGTGTGGCGCAGGATCTCGCGCACGACGTCCAGGTTGGGCCGTTCGTTCTCGGCGCCGACGTTGTAGACGTCGCCGGCGCGCCCGCGCAGCAGCGCCGCGTCGATCGCCTCGCAGTGGTCCTCGACGTGAATCCAGTCGCGCACGTACATGCCGTCGCCGTAGACCGGCAGCGGCTTGCTCTCGACCGCGTTGAGGATCATCAGCGGGATCAGCTTCTCGGGGAACTGGAACGGCCCGTAGTTGTTCGAACAGCGGGTGATCACCGTGTCCAGGCCGTGGGTGTGATGGAACGCCATCACGAAGTGGTCGGCCGCCGCCTTGCTGGCCGAGTAGGGGCTGCGCGGCGACAGCGGCGTGGTCTCCTCGAAGGCCCCGGTCGCCCCCAGCGAGCCGTAGACCTCGTCGGTGGAGATCTGCACGAACCGCCGCACGCCGGCCGCGCGCGCCGCCTCGAGCAGGCGCAGCGTCCCGGTGACGTTGGTGTCGAGGAACGGCTCGGCCGACAGGATGCTGCGGTCGACGTGGCTCTCGGCCGCGAAGTTCACCAGCGCCTCGATCCGGTGCTGGCGCAGCAGCGCGGTGACCGCGTCTTTGTCGCGGATGTCGGCGCGCACGAAGATGTGGCCGCGGTCGGCTTCCAGGTCGCGCAGGTTCTCGAGGTTGCCCGCGTAGGTGAGGACGTCGATGTTCACGAGCAGATCGTCGGGTCGGCGACGGCGCACGAGCCGCGCGAAGCACGATCCAATGAAGCCGGCACCGCCGGTGATAAGCAGGTTCACGGGGGAGAGTGTCGTGTATAACGCGAGAAACTCCAAATGCCCCGAACATTGATCGTCATCCCGACTTACAACGAACGGGAGTGCCTGCCGGCGATCGTCCCAGCCGTGCGGGCGGCCGTACCCGAGGCGACGCTGTTGATCGTGGACGACGGTTCGCCCGACGGGACCGGCGCGCTGGCCGACCAGCTGGCGGCCGCCGATCCTCAGGTCAGGGTCATGCATCGCACCGAGAAGCGGGGCCTGGGCGCCGCCTACCTGGCCGCCTTCGAGCGGGCGCTCGGCGAGCCCGACGGCTGGGAGCGCCTGGTTCAGATGGACGCCGACTTCTCGCACGAGCCCCAGGACATCCCGCGCTTGCTGGCGGCGCTGGACGCCGGGGACGGCGCCGACCTGGCGATCGGCTCGCGCTACGTCAGCGGGGGCGGGACCCAGAACTGGGGTGTCGGGCGGCGCCTTCTCAGCCGGGGCGGCGGCCTTTACGCCCGCACCGTGCTGGCGGTCGGGATTCAGGACCTGACGGCGGGGTTCAAGGCCTGGAGGGCCGACACCCTGCGCGGGATCAAGCTCGGCGCGGTGTCGGCCAAGGGGTACGGGTTTCAGATCGAGATGACGTTCCGCGCCCTGCGCAACAACTTCCGCGTGGTCGAGGTCCCGATCCGCTTCGTCGATCGCCGCGTCGGTCAGTCGAAGATGTCGGGCTCGATCTTCTTCGAGGCGCTGACGCTGGTCTGGCTGTTGCGTTCGCGGATTCCGCGCGGCGCCGGCTGACCCGCGGCCGGGAATCGCGCGTCGCAGGCCGGTCAGAGATCCTCAGGTCTGCTCTGCAAGCGCTGAGGCGGGCAGGGCGCTGCTGACGTACGTCACACTCACGCTCGACATCCGGCTCTGCCGCGCCCGTCGGGCAGAAAAGCAGCGGTTGCGGTCAAAAAGTCGTGCGGTAGGAAGGAATAATCGGGGTCATGACTAGTTCATGGAGTTGTCGGTGTGCGACGAGCCCATGAACCCCAAAACTGTGTGATGGAGGTCGCCATGTGTCGTGATTCAAGCCATCTATGTCAGATCATCCCGTCCTCGATGCTGCGCAAGCTCGCGCTGCATCCCTCGACGGGCACGAAAGAGCGCGATGCGCTCCTCATCGCCGCCGAGGCGGCAGCGTTCGCGCGCGGCGAGCGTACAGTCGCGCGTTTCACGGCGATGGCGGTCGCGGCCACGTCCGAAGGAAAGCACCGGGACATCTTCAACGCCGAGGGGAAGAGCAAGATCAGCGGGAAGCTGGTTCGCACCGAGAACGGCCCGCCCGCGGCCGACGCGGCCGCCAACCAGGCCTATGACTCCACCGGAACGACGTACGATTTTTACGCTGAGATCCTGGGGCGAAAGTCGGTCAACGGTCGGGGCATGAAGCTCGAGTCCACGGTCCATTCCGGCAAGGCGCCCGACAACGCTTTCTGGAACGGCTCGCGCATGGTCTTCGGCGACGCGACGCCCAACGGACCCTTCGTCGGCAGCTTCGCCGGCCTCGTCGACGTCGTCGCGCACGAGCTCACCCACGGCGTCACCCAGTACAGCGTCCCGGGCGGTGGTCTCGATTACGTCGATGAGTCCGGCGCGCTCAACGAGTCGTGGTCCGACGTGTTCGGCAGCGTGGTCAAGCAATGGACGCTCAAGCAGGACGCGAAGTCGGCCGACTGGCTCATCGGCGCCGGCATCATGAACCCGAAGTACGGGATCGCGCTGCGTTCGATGAAAAGTCCCGGCACCGCCTGGAGCGGAGACGATCAGCCGGCCGACATGGGCGGCTTCGTCGACGGCGGCGACGTTCACACCAACTCGGGGATCCCCAACCACGCGTTCTACCTTGCGGCGGAGGCCATCGGTGGCAACACGTGGGACAAGGCGGGACGGATCTGGTATCGCGCGCTGTCGTCGTTGACCCCAACGTCGACGTTCAAGGACGCCGCGCGCGCCACCACCGACGCCGCGTCGTCCTTGTTCGGGCCCACGGGCGCGGAGACGGCGGCGGTCAAGCAGGCCTGGACCAAGGTCAAGGTTCTGTAGTTCTGGGGTGGTCGCTGGGGTCCGTCGTTCTGCGTTCTGCTCTGGACGCGGCGACCATTCGAACCCACATTCAGGTCCGCATGAAGCTGACACTCCGGTCGTGGGGCGGGTTTGCGGGACCGGCGGGCGCGATCACGCGCTCCGTCGATCTCGACACGCTCGCCGACGACCGGAGGCGGGCCGCGATGGCGCTGGTCGCGGCCGCGCATCCATTCGATCTCCCGCCCAAGATCCTGCTCGCGGCGCCGCATCCGTGGGACTTCACCTATCTGCTGGAGATCCAGGACGACGCGCGCTCGACACGCATCCAGATGCACCTCGACGCGGTCGATGCGTCGCTGCGCACGCTGGTTCTCTGGATCGAAAGGCAATGCGCGCCCGCCGGGGCCACGCCGGCGCAAGGCACGCCAACCTCGCCCGACGGACCGGGGTCAAAAGTCCGATAAGATATATTATGTCAACTACGGCCCGGCGCGATGCCGACGGCACCTGACCCTCGCCGCGCCGCCCCCTTCTTCAGTACGCGAGCTCGAGCGCCAGGCCGGGGCGAAACCGGCGCGGCCGTGAAGGCGACCTGTGAACTGGAGCCAGAGCCGCCCGCCTGCTGGAGCTGGTACTGCGTCACCGAGGGGATGGCATCCAGGAACAGGACCACCGACAGCGCGATGAGGTTGCGCAGCGCCTGTTCCAAGGGAAGCTGGGCCGCGACGGCGCCGCTGGCGATCCAGCTCTGCGACCAGTGCGGCGCCGCCAGGACGGCGGTCGACTGGCCCGCGCCCGGCAGCGGCGTCACGTGGGTCCAGCTGGCGCCGGCGCCGAGGCGCGCCTGCAGCCGCCCCCAGCGCGCGTCGACGCCGATGCGCGCGCTGATGGCCTGCAAGCGCACGCCGACGTCGGGCTGCCGCGCCTCGATCGGCAGCTGATACTGGGCGGCGACCCGGAGCCCAAGGCCGGGCCGCCGGATCGCGGCGCCGGTGCTTGCCAGCGCGAGGATCAGCCCGGGACCCTGCGCGAGCGGAAGCGCCGCGCCGACCTCCTCGACCGCGTAGAAAAGCCCGGGGTCGAGCCGCCAGCGTCGGGTTTGCGGCGCCGGCGCGGTCGCCGCCAGGCCGGCCGCGGGCGGCGCGGCGGCTGCGGCGGACGGCGGCGGTTGGGCGCGCGCGAACATCTCGCGCGCCTGGGTGCGGGAGAACCCGATCGCTTCGTTCTCGACCAGCGCGGAGATCGACAGCTCCACCACCTGCGCCAGCGCCTGCTGGTCGACCTCGTCGAAGCGCCCCGACAGCGGCAGCTCGCGCACCAGGAACCGTTCCCCGCCCGGATCGGCGAAGTACAGCGTCGCGTGCCGCAGATCGGTGAGATCGATCCAGCAGCGCAGCGCCGACGCCCGCGGCGGAGGCGCGCCGCGCAGCATCTCGGTCAGCGGATTGAAGCGATCGATGCGGCTCCACAGCAGCGGGACGCCGATCGCCGTGCGCTCGCCGATGCGCGCGCGCAGCCCGTCGTACGTCGGGGCGCTGCCGACCAAGGTGATGTCGACGGCGTCGGGGCGCCGGTTCGCCCGCGCCGGCGGCAGCGCGGTTGCGGGCGCGGCGGGACCGGTTGGCGGCGGTGCGGGCGCCGGCGCGGCGCTGCCGGCGGCGGGCGCGATCGCGGTCGCGGGCGGCGCTGATTCCGCGCGCACCGGCGCGGCAGCCAGCGCCAGCGTCAGCGCCACCGCCGCCGGCGCGAACAGACCCAGGGTCACTTCAGCTCGTCGAGGCGGCGCCGGGCGTGAGATTCGTACGCGCTTCCCGGCGACTCGGCGAGCAGCCGCCGCCAGGTCTTCTTCTCTTCGTCACCCCGCCCGACCACCGCCGCCAGCGCCCGCCCGCGCCCGTAGAGTGCCTCCGGCAACAGGTTCCCGTGCGGCTCGGTGGCAAGGTAACGATCGAACTGCTGGAGCGCGCGTTCAGCTTGCCCCTGCCGCAGCAAGATCCCGCCCCAGGGGACCGACGACAGCGCGGCCTCGCGCGTGTCGGAGAACTCGCGCTGCAGGCGACGATAGAGCGACGACGCGACGTCGGTGTCGCCGCGGCCGCGCGCCTCGCCCGCCAGGCGCAACAACGACGCCGCGGTCTCGCGCGGGCTGCGCAGCGCCAGGTTGCGCGCATGCGGTCGCGTCGCGGTCCGATGCGCGTCGGGCGTCGGCGCGGTGTGCGGCGCCGCGCTCGGATCCGACACCGGATCTAGCGCGGGCTCCGACGTCGGAGCGGACTCGGGCGGCTCGACGGCGGGCGGCGGTTCGAAGGCCCGCGGGCGCGCGGGCGGCCAGGCGCGCGGACGCGACGACGTCACGATCACGGCGCGCGCGTCCGCGTGCGGCTCCAGCGGACGGTACGCCGCTCGCCACCACCAGGCAGTCGCGCTGGCGGTGCCGGCGATCAGCAGCGCGCCAGCCGAGAGCGTCAACACGCGCAGCGGGCTCGCGCGCCGGATCCAGCGCAGCGACGCGCGCACCGGCGGTCGCGCCCGGCGCTGGCCCCAGCGGCGCGCCGCGGACGACAGGCGCGCGATCCGCTCGGCGTCGTCGAGCTCGACGGCGCTGTCGGCGGCGAAGTCGGCCTCGATGGCGAGGCTTATGCGGCAGGAGGCGCAGGCCTCGAGGTGCGCGTCGAGCGCGATGCGATCGGGGTTCGACAGGTCACCCCGTCGCTCGCGCGCCACCAGCTCGCCCCGGCACTCTCGCGGTTCGTCGCGGCCCGGCCGGCCCGCGCGCCCGTCGATCAAGGAGCCTCCTCTCGTTGCTTGTCGGATTGCTTCTCGGTGATCTCGAACAGCTCGGCGAGCTGCGCGTCGCGGCCCAGCTTCCGTCGCAGCGCGCGCTTGCCGAGCCGCAGGCGGCTCCAGACCGTGTTGGCCGAGATCGACGCTGTCGCGGCGATCTCCTCGACCGTGTAGCCGAACGCGAAGTGCAGCGCCAGCGCTTCGGCCAGCACGTCGGGCAGCTCGTCGAGCAGCTGCTGCACCAGCTGTCGCCGCCGGTGCGACACCGCCGCGGCCCAGGGCGATCCGCCGATGCCGCCGTCGGGGACCTCCTCGATCGCCTGCGCGTCGGGATCGGCGCAGCGATTCTCGATGCGGATGCGCCGGCGCGCGGTCAGCGCGGTCAACACGGCGATGCGCTGGGCGAAGTGCACGACGCTGCACTCGCCGCGGAAGGTCTCCAGCGCGCCGAGCAGCGCGATCACAGCGTCCTGCGCGATGTCGTCGATGTCGCGGTGCTTGCGATCCCATCACCCGACGCACCGCCGCCAGCATCGGCGCGCCGACGTGAGCCACCAGCGTCGCTGCGGCGTCGGGGTTCCCGGTTGCCGCCGCCTGTGCCATCCTACGGAGGTCGTCAGCGTGAGGCCGCAAGCGTGCCGAACCAGCGGCGCCGGTCGCTTCCTTGAAATCGCGTGCAATGGCCTTGGTGAACTGCGCCATACCAGGACTACGATGGCGAAGGTGAATCATCGGGTCAAGCCGGTGGCGGCCTCCCCCCATCGATTCTATGCCGCGGGACGGCGCGGTGATTGGTTGTGGCCGGTTGGTGCGACGTTCAAGAGGGGGTTCTTGCGCGCCGCGCGGCATTCGTCTCACGACTTCGCTGGCCAGCGCCGGACGCTCCGGCGCCGGCGGCCGCGCGCGGGCGTGCGCGCGGGGCGGTTGGTGGTCATGCTGGGGCTGCTGGGGCTGGGCCTGGCGTCGGGCTGCGCCCCTTCGGTCGATCTCCTGGGGACGCTGCCGACCGCCGCGGTCGACGCCGGCGGCGTCGGTGACGCGTTTGGCGGCTGGCCGGGCGCGCCCCGGTTTTCGCCGCCGGCGCTGGTCGCCGCCCTGTCCGATCCCGCGGCCGACGACGAAGATCCCACCTTCACCGGCGACCTGCGCGAGCTCTATTTCTCGTCGACGCGCGCCGGCGACAGCGACATCTGGGTGTCGCGCCGGGCCAGCCCCGCCGATCCCTGGGGCGCGCCCGCGCTCGTCCCGGAGCTGAGCTCGTCGGGGATCGACCGTTCACCTTCGGTCTCCCTCGACGGGCTTTCGATCTGGCTCGCCACCGATCGCGAGCTGTTCCGCGGGCGGATCTGGCGCTCGACGCGCGCCAATCGATTGGCCACCTGGTCGCCGCCGACGCCGGTGATCGAGCTCGCGAGCCCCAACTTCGATTCCGCCCCCTCGGTCGACGCTGCCGAGACGACGTTGTTCTTCGCGTCGATCCGACAAGGGAGCGCGTCGACCGACATCTACGCGTCGACGCGAACCGGGGTGACCCAACCCTGGGGCCCGCCGGCGCGCGTCCCCGGGCTCGACACCGCCGCCGACGAGTCCGATCCCTTCGTGGCCCAGGGGGGACTGGTGGTCTTTCTCACGCTGGCGCGCGCGGGCGGTCAGAGCGACCTTTATTGGTCGGCGCGCCGCTCGACCGACGCCCCCTTCCCGACGCCGCTGCCCCTCGACGACGTCAACTCGCCCGCCATCGACTCCGACGCGACGCTTTCGGTCGACCTGCTCTACCTGATGTTCGCGTCAGAACGGTCGGGAAACGCCGAGATCTACGAGAGCCACGCCCTGACGAATTGATCCCCCGGGATGCAACGGTGATTGGTTCGGCGTGACGCGAACGACAAACAAGATATGAGCGAGGCCCCCCCTCTATCCGCTGCGCCCGCTCCGCGAGGTATCAGATGAAGCAGCCACAGATCTCCGGGCCGCAGTACCGGGCGGCGGTGTTGTTCACGGCCGCCCTCTGTTTTTCCGCCTGCCAGGGCACGGTGGGGGCCGGAGGAGCCGGCCCCGGCCCGGGCGGCGGCGGCGTAGGGAACGGCGGCAACGGGACCGCCACCGGCACCGGAGCGACCAACGGCGGCGCCGGTGTTCCCGATCCCGGCGGCGGCGGCGGCGGCGCGGGCGGCGATACGCCCCCTCCCCCACCCCCGTTCGAAACCTCCGGGGGCGCGTCGGCGGTGCGCAAGGTCAAGAACCTACTGACCGGCATGCCGCCAACCGATCAGGAGATATCTTCGGGCGCCACGACGGCCGGGCTGCGCGCGCTGATCGCGACCTGGACCACCGGCAGCAGCACCCAGCCGCTGTTCCGCGACAAGATGATCTTCTTCTTCCGCAACGCCTTCCAGCAGACCGGGTTCACGCCGACCGAGGACTTCAAGATGCAGTTGCTCGAGAACGGCGGCTTCGATTTTGGACCGCTGGGGACGGGCGCCGTCGGTGACGACGCGTTCGCCAAGCTGGTCCAGAACCTTCAAGACAGCTTCGCGCTCACCGCGTGGCAGCTGATCGCCGACGGGCACCCGTTCACCGACGTGCTGACCACGCAGCGGTTCATGATGACGACGGCGCTCAAGAGCCTCTTCATCCAGATCGAGATGCCGAACGATCAGCCGTTCGCCTTCGGCGCGACCACCAGCAAGATCGCGTGGAAGGTCGACATGAGCGGCACGGCGATCCCGCTCGAGCAGACGCTGGACCCGACCAGCCCGAACTACATGACGTTCGACGACCAGATGCCGGTGAACGCCGCGCGCTTCCAGCTGCAGCCGACCTGTCAGGGGACCGCCGGCATGGTGAACGCGTTCACCGGCTACGCGCAGCTGTTCCAGCGGCTGATCGGCTACACGCCGCGCTTCCCGTTCGCGGCGACGCCGACCTGCTGGGAGCACGCGTCCAAGCCGTACTTCACGGCGACCGATCTCTCCGACTGGCAGTGGGTCACCGTGCGCGCGCTGCGCTCGGGCGAGACCCGCATTCAACCCTACGACCTGCCGACGCTGCGCACGACGACCGAACTCGGCCTGCAGCTGCCGCGCGTCGGGTTCTACTCGACGCCGGCCTATCTGGCGCTGTGGAACACCAACGACAGCAACCAGCACCGCGTGACCGCCAACCAGACCCTGCTGGTGGCGCTGGGCCAGTCGGTGACCAGCCAGAACTCGATCCAGCCGCTCAGCGCCGCCGGTCTCGACCCGGCGCACGCGGTGACCGGCACCGAGTGCTTCGGCTGTCACAAGCTGCTGGATCCGCTGCGCCAGTTCTGGGCGACCCAGTTCGACTTCAACGACCGCAACGACTTTCCGTCGCGCGGCACCTTCATGGGCGGCTCCGCCAACCCGCGGCCGGCGACCACCGGCGGCGCGCTGGCGTTCGGCAACGTCAACGCCGCGGGCGCCAACTTCGCGGCGCTGGGGCCGCTGCTGATGCAGGTCAGCGACGGCAGCGACGGCAAGGCGCCGATCTCGCGCTTCGCCATCGCCATCACGCAGAAGCTCTGCTTCTTCGCCAACTCGTCCGCCTGCGTCGAGACCGATCCCGAGCTGCGCCGGATCGCCGGCGACTTTCAGAGCGGGGGCTTCAACTTCCCGAACCTGGTCAGCGAGCTCTTCTCCTCGCCGCTGGTCACCAGCGGCGCCGACACGCTGACGTTCGACCAGCTCGGGATCACGATCAGCGTCGCGCGCCGCGACCAGCTGTGCGCGTCGCTGTCGAACCGGTTGGCGCGCCCCGACATCTGCGCGCTGGCCGCCACGCTGCCGACGACGGTGCAGGCCGCGACGTCGAAGATCGCGGCCAGCGTCGCCGCCGACGCGTTCAGCCGCGGCTCTGAGTCGCCGGTGACGCCGTTCGTCCCGACGGTCTTCTACCGCGCCGCCACCGAGATGCTGTGCGAGAACGTGGCCGCGCTGGTGGTCGACTCGACGACCGGCAAGATCTTCAGCAGCACCGACGTGCCCGGCGCCGTGGAGGACATGGTGACGCGCATGCTCGGCTACCCGCCGGCCGACCCGCACCACGCCGACGCGGTCAAGGTGCTTCAGGATCACTACGCCGCGGTGCTGGCGGCCAACCGCAACACCGCGACCACCGCGCTGCGGTCGACGTTTGCGCTCGCCTGCCAATCCCCAACCGCGCTGTCGTTCGGACTATGAGCGAGAGGAAGCCGATCATGATGCTCAGACGACGCGACGCCCTGATGACCACCCTATTCGGCGCCGGCCACATCGGCCTGCGCGCGCTGGCGACCGGCCTGCCGGCCTGGTTTCTCGCGAACCCGCGTCGCGCGACGGCGCAGTCGCTTCAATGCGCGATCGACGCGAAGGCGAACTTGCAGTACCTGGTGCTGAGCGCGTCGAGCAACGGCGACCCGCTGAACTGCAACTGCCCCGGCACCTACGAGAAGACCGACATCATCCACCCCCAGCAGGCCGAGGTCGCCGCGACGCCGGTTCAGCTCGGGAGCAAGATGTACACGGCGGCCCTGCCCTGGGCCAGCACGGCGGCCGGCGGGGCGCTGGCGCCGGCGACGCTCGCGCGCACGTCGTTCTTCCACCACATGACGCGCTCGACGGTGCACGGCGACCAGCCCAAGGTCATGAAGCTGCTCGGCGCCACCAGCGGCGGCGAGATGCTGGTGTCAGCCTACGCGAAGCACCTGGCCGGCTGCTTCGGCACGGTGCAGAACGAGCCGATCGCGGTGGGCGCGCGCGGCAACTCCAGCGAGCTGGTGAGCTTCGCCGGCCGCATGCTGCCGTCGATCTCGCCGACGCAGCTCAAGCAGCTGCTGACTGGGTCGAAGACCGACCCCCTGGTCAAGGTGCGCTCGCTGCGCGACACTTCGCTCGACCAGCTGAACGCCATCGCGAAACGTGACGGCAACAATGTGCAGAAGGCGTTCCTCGACGCGATGGCGACGTCGCAGGTTCAGGTGCGCGAGCTGGCCGACCAGCTGGCGACGACGCTGAACGCCATCACCGCCGACGACGCCAAGGGGCAGGCGCTGGCGGCGGCGGCGCTGATCGCGGCCAACGTCACGTCGGTGGTCACCGTTCACCTGGCCTTCGGCGGCGACAACCACAGCGACCAGAACCTGCAAGCCGAGGCCGACCAGCACGTCTCGGGGGTGCAGGGGATCCAGGCGGTGATGGACGCGCTCGCCTCGCTTCAGCTCAGCGACAAGGTCACCTTCGCCACCTTGAACGTGTTCGGCCGGAACCTGAATGGAATCGCAAAGGTGACCTCGCGTACCGGGCGTGACCACTACGGCAACCACGCGGTCACGGTGATGATCGGAAAGAATGTCGCGCCCGGCGTGATCGGCGGTGTCACCGCCTCGTCGAGCGGCGCTTACCAGGCGTCGGACATCGACTCGGTCACCGGCAACTCGGTGGCGAGCGGCGGCGACATCCCGGCGGCGCAGACCCACGTCGCCGCGGCGCGGACGCTGGGGATGGCCCTGGGGATCCCGGAGAGCCAGGTTGCCAGCGACTTCGTCTCCAGCGCGGGCGGAAAGGTAGTCAAGGCGGCGCTGACCGGCGTCTGAACCGGCGCGCTGCTCGCGCTGGGCGCGCTCTTTTCCCTCGCTGTTCCGCCACCCTCTGCGCCACTTGTCGCGCCGACCTTCCGAGCGCGCGATCGACGCAGTTGCCTCGCCAACAGTTGTGCTACTCTTGCGATCGTAGCTCATGGACTTTGATGAGTTCGAACAGCTGGTCTTGAGGGTGCTGTTCGAAACCGATGTCCCCATCACGGCGGCGCACGTGGCGTACCTGGGGCGGATCTCGGTCAGGACCGCGGAGCGGCATCTGGCCCGCATGGTCGAGCACGGGACGCTGATCGTGCGCACCTCCGCCGCCGGGATCATCGAGTACGTCTATCCGGGGCGCAAACCGATCCTGGCGAACAACGCCTTGACGACAGCGATCGGGCCGCCGCCGATCAGCCTCGGCGAGTCTTTCTTCCTGACCGCGCGACCCAAGCACAGCCCGGTGACCGCCGTCATGCTGTCGATGCTGATCCCCGGCGCGGGCCACATCTACTCGGGGCGCCCGGGTGCCGGCGTCGCCTGGATGGCGACGACGCTCATGGGCTACGCCTGCTGCTTTCTTCCGGGCCTGTTCCTCCACGGTCTGTGCCTGGTGAGCGCCGCGCAGACCCGCCAGAGCTAGGCGGGGTCAAGAGGCCTCGGACCTAAGACCTCAGGCGTCCCGCGATTTTTTCCCCGGAAGTCCGAAGCCCGACGTCCGAGGTCCTTAGCGAGGCCGTCAACGAACGTTCAGCGGACGCCGGTCTTGAGCAGGTCGTTCTCGTCGTTGGCGGGGCCCCCCTCGAGGCTCTCTTCCTTGCGCTTGCGCAGCTGGCGTAGCTCCTCGAGCGTCCGCTGGATCGGCGCCGCCCGATCGCGCGAAGTCTCGGGCGCGGCCTCCAGCACCGAGACGGCGTTGGTGAGCACGCGCAGGTCCTCCTCGACGCGCGCGCGCAGCGCCTGGTGCATGTCGCGGTAGGCGGAGTAGAACTCCTGCAGCTCGTCGCCTTTGCGCAGGCTCGAGGGGGCCGGGCCCATGCGGTTCTCGCGCACGCGCGCGAACAGCGCTGCGATCTTGTGCAGCGGGCCGGCCACCTTGTGGGTGATCAGGATCCCGACGGTGCCGATCGAGAAGATCAGCACGATCCCGAAGCCGACGATGCCCCACAGTACGACACGATCGCTGTTCGAGAACTGCGCCTGCAGCTCCTCGGCGCTCGAAGGATCGACCAGGCTGGTCCAGAGGATCACCTTCGAGACGTCGCGCGTCGCCTGATACATCTTGAAGCCCAGCCCCGCCGTCAAGAACACGGCCACGATCACGATCGTGGCTGTGTACCGGAGCTGGAGCCCGACGTCGAGCAGGTAGTTCCGGACCTTGCGCTTGTAAGGCGGACGTGCGGACGGGCCGGTTTCGGTATTGTTCATAGTGTCCTCCACGAGCGCGGACTCATCATCCTACCCACCTTGCGATTTGAAAAATTTTGTGAGGTCTTCGGCCAATTGCCCGGCCGAAGCCTCCAGGCAGTCGTGTCGGGCGTCATCCTTGTCGCGCGGCCGGGACCCCGACTGGACGCTGGCGCCAGCGTTGGTCCAGGAGATGATGCTCTTGGTCGGCCAGCGCGCGATCAGCACCTTGACGTCGCATGAGGTCTCGGAGCTGCTGCCCGACGCCGTGTCGTCGAGTCGGGTGACGTTGCCGTCGATGAAGAAGCCCAGCATCCCGGTCTTCGCGAAGTTCTTCTGGTCGGTCGGGCTGATGTTGGTCGTGACCTGCTGAAGCTTGGCCAGCTCGCGTTGCAGCACGTCGCGCACGACCTTGGCGGCGTCGGCGCTGATGGTCTTCGACGTGCCGGTGAACGGCCCAAAGCTCAAGTAGATCTTCGCTTTCTTCGAGATCCCACCGCCAACGCTGGTGGTTCCGCCGCTGACCCGCAGGGCGGCAAGGGCCTTCTCGGCCTGCCCCTTCACGAACGGATCGCCCTCGTTTCGCAGCAGCGCACGCAGCGGGTCGGCCGCGGCGCCGTCGCCGATCTGCCCCAGCGCCTGCGCGGCGATGCCGCGCACCGTCTTGTTCGTATCGCCGAGCGCCTTGACCAGCGCATCGACGGTGGTGACGTCGCCGAGCCGCCCGAGGACGATCGCCGCCTGCACGCGCACCTTGTAGTTCGAGTCCTCGAGCAACGCCTTGCACAGCTCCTCGACCTTGGCCTTGGGGGCAGGCGGCGCCGCGGCCCAGGCCAGCGGACGCCCGAGCGCAACCAAGGCGATGACCACCAGCAACGCCAAACCCGCGCGCCGGGGCGCCGGGCGCTCGACCGAGCGCAACACTAACCCCGCCCCCTGGCCGAAGCTTGGCCGGGCACCGCCACGGCCGGCCGCTTGCGGGCGCTCGCGGCAGGTCGATTGAAGCGCAGCTCGAAGACGAAGGTCGCGCCGCCGCGCGGGTTGTCCTCGACCCAGATCTTGCCCTCGTGCATCTCGACGATCGCGCGCGCCAGCGCCAGCCCCAGGCCATATCCCACGCTGCGCCCGGCCATCTGGCCATAGGGCTCGAAGATCTCCGACCGCTCGGCGACCGCGACCGTCTCGCCGGGGCTGGTCACGGAGAACCGAGCTCCGATGTCGGTCTCGATCACGCGCAGCTCGATCTCGGATCGAGCCGGTGCGTGCCGGATGGCGTTGGTGACGAGGTTGCGCGCCCCACGTTTGATGAGATCCTTATCGCCGTTCAGCGGCCTTTCTTGACCATTGGGCGGCCGTGAAAGTGTCAGCGATGTGCTAGCGCTCTGGGCCTGCTGACGCGCCTCGTCCAGGGTCTCGGCCGCCAGGTCGCCCAGCGAGAACAGGCTCTCGTTCAGCTGCATCTGGCCGCTCTCGAACGAATCGAAGTCGATCACGGTGCGGACGCTCTGCATCAGCTGCTCGAACACGAGGCGCGCATCGTCGGCGCTGCCGTCGAAGTCGGCGCGCCGGGGGTCGTCCTTTGGCGGCCCGAAGCGCGCCATGAAGTTGACGTTGGCCTGCAACGCCGCGACCGACCCCTGCAGATCGTGCAGCAGGTGGCTCACCCACCGGCGTCGCTCGACGATCTCGGAGCCCTGCGCGCGCTGCTTCTTCTCGAAGCGAGTGAACAGCGCCCGCGTCCGCAGCAGCGCCCACAGGCGCGTCCGCCGCTCCTGGGCGTCGGTTGTCGGGGAGAAGACGGCATCGGCCCCCGCCGCGGTGGCCCGCAGGCGAAACTGCCGCAGGTCGTTCAACGCGAAGACGATCGTCGGCACGAAGTGCGTCCGGATGTTGCTCTTCAGCCGCTGGCAGAGCTCGATGCCGCCCGCCGGCAAAATCCGATCGTCGATGAGGACGACGTCGGGCGGATGCAGCAACGCCTCTTCGAAGGCGCTGTCGGCGTCGCCGGCCGTCTGAACGCTGATGCCCTGGGACCGGAGGAAGGTGACGTGCGGTCGGGCCACGCCTCTACCGGGAGCGGCCACCAACGCCTCGACGTCGCCGGGCAGCCCCAGCGTGTTGCTCAGCGTGGTTCTCTCGTCGGGGAGCATTTTTGGTTTTTGCTCCGACCCATCATAAGGCAGGCATGAATTTTCATCCATTGCATCGCGACAACCACCAGCGCGCCCGCGGTCCCACCGCACGCGTCGGCGATGACGTCGCGCCAATCGGCGCTGCGATTGGGCGTCCACAGTTGGTGGATCTCGTCACTGACGCCATAGGCGGTCACGAGCAAGATCGTCGCGATCAGATTGGCGCGCCGCCGTCCTCTACTTACGGTCATGTCCTGAGCACGCTGCAGGAGCGCGCCCAGCATGCCGTAGACCAGCGCGTGGACCATCTTGTCGGACTGGGGAAGATCAATCTTGGGCAGGCGCGTCCCGGGGATCGACGACAGCACGAAGATCAGCGCCGCCCAGAGGGCGACCGGGAGCCAGGCCGCGAGCTGCCGGCGCATCGCCGTCAAGCTAATGGGCTCGCCGGCGCCCGGACAGACCCGCCAGGTCCTGGTTGTCTTGTCCTACATGTAGGATTTTTGACTTCATGGCAGCACATCGTAGGATGGCCTCAATGCGAACCACCGACTTCTCTTCGCCGCCCTCTTCGCCGCCCTCTTCTTCGGCGCCCGCGTCCGGTCCCGAGCAGCGCCAACACCTTCGCTTCGACAAGATGTTCGCCGTCCGAATCGAGTCCCTGCTCTTCGGCGAGAGCGTCTGCGTCGCCCGAAACGTCTCGGCGGGGGGCATCTTCGTGGAGCTGGCCGACCCCCTCCCCCTGGGTGCCACCGTGCGGGTCTGCTTTCCGGTGCCCGACGGATCCGGCGAGGTGGTCGCGACCGGTGAGGTCAAGAACCACTACTTCATCAACTACACCCAGAAAGGGGTGAACCGCGCGGTCGCCGGGATGGCGATCCGGTTCATCTCCTTCGAGAACGAGAGCCATCACGTGCTGCGGGATTGCCTCGGTCGCCTGCGCGTTCTGCACTGACGCCGGCTCTCTGACCGGGAGCATGACCGGAAGCTTGACCAGATTTCCGACCGGAGCTGGGCCGGTCATTCTTCCGCTTGCGGCCGCACCACGATCGGCTCCGCCAGATCGACGGTGGTACCGGCTTCGATCGGGACCTCGACCTCGCGCGGCCCACGGGTGATGGGAAGGACGCGCGCGCCGATGCGGATGCTGATCTCGTATCGCCCCGGCAGCAACCCGCTCACCACGAAGGCGCCCGAGCGATCGATCTCGCCCAGCGCTTTGCGCGGCAGCGCCAGCGGCGAGCGCCCGAACAGCACGGCGCGCGCCTCGATCTCGGGCGCCGTCCCGCCGACGGTGGTCACGCGCCCGCGCACGCGCGCGCCGCGATGGGACAGCTTGAGCTCGATGTCGGCGTCCAGGTCCTGGTCGTCGAACTCGATCTTCTCGGGCGGGTACGCCAGCATCTCGCCGTGGCGCGCCCAGACATAGTAAGTGCCGAGGGGAAAGCGGTCCTGGGCGAACGCCCCGTCGCTGTCGACGGTCCAGATGATCGGCGAGCTCTCCGAGCCGCCCCCGAGCGCGCCGCCGCCCGACAGCAAGGCCACCACGGTGGCGTTCGACTGTCCCTCGCCGTCGGCGTCGAGCACGGTGCCTTTGATCACCGTGGTGCGGAGCATCTTGATGGCGGCGCGCGTGGCAGGCTGCGTGAGTGCCCACTTCACCGTCGTTGGCAGCCAGCCCAGCTTCGAGGCACGCAGGTAATAGCGCCGGGTCTCGAGGCCGGCGAGCAGGAATGTCCCGTCCTCGGCGGTCTGCGCCTCGGCCGATTCGATCTGCTCGTCGGGATTTCGCAGCGCGTGGACGATGACGCCGCCCACCGGGTTGCCCTTGCCGTCGGTGACCTTGCCGCGCGCCGTGACCTCGGGGCCGAGGTGGAAGGCCCGGTTGACGGTGACCTGTCGTTCCGCCGGCTTGAACTCGGCTATCTCGGTCGCCAGCCCCGGATGGCTCACGCGGATCGAGTAGATCCACGGCCCGGCGCGCAGCTTGAGCCGGAAGCTGCCGTCCTTGCCCGAGGTGTCGTCGAGGATCACCGTGCCCTGGAACCAGACGCGGATCTTGGCGCCTTCGACACGTTTCCCCGCCTCGTCGGTGATCTTGCCCTGCAACACCGCCTCGGGGCGATCGGCGGTGTCGCGCCGGAAGAGCTCGCGCCGAAACTCTTGCTCGGTCGCCAGCAGGCAGGTCGGTCCGATGCGCCAGGGCAGCGCGCAGTCGGGCGCCAGCCGCGAGCAGAAGTCGACGCAGTTGCCGGGGTCCTTGGGGTCGCACAGCGAGGGCGGCAGCGCGTCGGACTCGACCAGCGGCGCCGCCGTCCCACGGCCCACGCACCAGATGCAGCCCTCGGGGCGTTCGACGCAACGGACGTCGCGCGAGTCGGTCTGCGCCACGGCGGAGCTGGCGGCGCGCGCCTGCTCGCGCGAGCGGCGGCAGCCGGCGCCGACAAAGCCCAGGAGGGCGACGGCGACGGCGACGGCAGCGGCGACGACGAGCAGATCGAAGCGAGAACGGGGGCGAAGGCAGACGGGGCTGGTGGTCAAGGACGAGTCCGTGTAGATCGCGTGGGAGGTCTACCCGCCGCAGCAGCGCGGTCGGCGGATTTTGAAACGCAGCGCCCCAAGGTGCCACTTGCCGGACGAAATTAACAACAGGAACCGTTCCTGGTTCATCGCGCTCGAGGGGATCGACGGCTCGGGGACGACGACCCAGCTCGGCCGCCTGGCGGCGTATCTCGAAGCGCGTGGTCGCAAAGCGCGTGCGACCCGTGAGCCCAGCGACGGCCCGGTCGGCCGGTTGATCCGCGAGATCTTGCTGGGCGGCCACCGCGGCCCCGACGGTGGCGAGGTCGACGGACGGGCGATGGCGCTGCTGTTCGCAGCCGATCGACGGGACCACCTGCAGCGCGAGATCGAGCCGGCGCTGGCCGCCGGGGTCGACGTCGTCTCCGATCGCTACCTGATGTCGTCGCTGGCCTACCAGGCCGAGGAGGCAGAGCGCGACTGGGTCGCGGGGTTGGCGCGCGCGGTGCGCCCCCCCGACCTGACCCTGCTGCTCGACGTCCCGGTCGCGGTGGCCGCGGCGCGCCGGCGCGCCGCGGGGCGTTCGACCGAGCGCTACGACGAGGACGGTTTCCAGGCGCGCGTAGCGGCAAACTACCGGCGGCTGGCCGCCGCGGATCCGACCGTGGTTGTGCTGGACGGTACCGCCGCGGTCGACGAGGTTGCCGGCGCGATCGCGCGCGAGGTCGCCCGCCTGATACCGCTTTCCGCGTGATAGCTTCATGGGCGTGCGGAACTGGATCTTCGCCGCGATGAGTCTCTTGGCTGTGCTGGCGGCCGGCTGCGCGACGGCGCCGGCACTGCGCGCCGGCTTCTCGACCGCGTCGGGGGGGGACCCTTCGTCGGGCCCGTCGTCGGGCCCTTCGTCGGGCGCTTCGTCGGTCGCGCTGGAGGGGCCTGGTGAATCACCGGCGGACGTACCGGCAGCTGCGCCGACGGCAGTGGCAGTGGTGCCGCCGCCCGCGGCGGCACCGGTCGGATGCGAGGCGCGCATCGGCGCCGATCGCTTGCGCCGCTCGGTGCTCAAGCGCACCGTCGACGCCGGCCTTGGACACTGGCTGCAAACGGTGTCGGTCGATCCGCTGGTGTCGCGCGGGCACTTCAAGGGCTGGATCATTCGTTCGCTGAACAGCGACGGCCGCTGCTACGCCGATCTCGATCTGCGGGCCGGCGACGTCGTGACCCGGGTCAATGGGCGCATGGTCGAACGTCCCGAAGAGGCGCTCGAGGTCTGGACGAAGCTCCCGACGTCGCCCGAGCTGACCATCGATCTGCTGCGCGACGGCGAGGCGCGGACCGTCCGGTTCGGAATCGTCGATAAATGAGCGGCGCCCGTGAGGTCTGAGACCGGCAGCGCCGCGCTGATTCGCGCACGGCTGACCCACCGGATCGCGGGCGGCGACTCGGACGGGATGTCCGGCGACGCGCTCGCCGTCGTCGAGGACGGCCCCTTGCCGGCGGCGACTCGGATCTTCGTCCCGGGCCGGATCCCTTGCGGCGAGTGCGCCGCTTGCCGGCGCGCGCTGTGCGAGGCCTGCGTCGCCGTCGGGACGCCGCAGACCATCAGCGCCGGCGACGGACGATCGATCACCGTGCCGGAGCGCTTCATCACCGCGATCGGCGACGACACGATGCCCGCGGCGCGCGCGATCGCGGCCGGTCTCGTCGCGGCCGTCATCGGCGCTGCCGGGCGCGCCGGCCTGGGCGCGGGCGACACGGCGATCTGGCTTGGCGAGCCGGCCTGGGTGCGCGTCGGATCGTCCTGGTCGGTCGGTCGGGGCTGCAGGGCGTTCACGCTGGGGCTGTCGCCGTCGCCGTCGCCCTCCGCTGCGACGCCCGCGCCCATCGCCGCCGCGACGGCGCTGCCGCTGCCCCTGGAGGCCGGACCGATCGCCTGGCGCACGCTGATCGCGGATGCCGAGGCCGCCGGTGGACCGGCGGGTGGACGGCCCGAACGCCGGATCTTCGTGTGCGGCGCCGGTCCCGACCTCGCGCGGGCTGCGCTGGATTTGGTGACCCCGGGGTCGACGCTGTCGTTCCTGCGCGGAGCACCGCCCGCGCTCACCGGACTGGATGCGGCGCCACCGCTTCGAATCTTCACCGGCGGCGCCGCCCATCCCGACCTCGTCCCCGAAGCGCTGGCGACGCTGAGGCGCGCCGAGGCCGACGTCGACGGGCTCTTCGTCGAAGTGGCACCGGGCCACGAGGCCGCGGCAGTCGCGCAGCACCAGCGCGCGCTGAGCCAGCCGATTCCCGTCGTCGTCCTGGCCTGAGGCCAATGCCGTTCAGTGAAGCGGCCTCGGGCCTCGGCCCTCAGGCGTCCCGCAAGGTTTCCCCGGAAGCCCGAAGTCCGAGGCCCTCAACTGAACGGCGTTACGCCTAATCGTCACGGCGTCAGGTCGAAACCGAACCCTCCGCCGGGGCCGAGCCAGCTCAGTGCTTCTTCTTGCCGGAGGTTCGCTTGGCGGCCTTCCGCTTGGGCGAACGGGCCTTGGCGGCCGCCGGCGGCGTCTCGTGGGCCGGCGCGGCCTCCTTGGCGTGCGGCGGCTCGGCTTCTTCAGTCGGGGCCGCGGCGGTGGGCGCCGGGGCTTCGGGGGCCTTGGCAGCCGGGACGGGAGCCGCGGCGGGGGGCTCCTCCGCCGCCTTGGTTGCGGCGGTGGGCGCCGGCGGCGGGACCGCCGCCTTTTCGGGGCCCTTCCCCTTCATCGTGAGGAACAACACGGCGACGACCGCGGCCACGGCGATGCCGGTGATCGCGATGACCTTGACCCGCTTGCCGCCCCCGATCTCGTTGAACATCTCCGACTCGGACATCCGATCGCCCGGGATCGAACCGGCCATCGCGGGGACGCCCGCCGCGGTTGCGCCGGCACGGAGCGAGAACTTCTTGCGATCTTCGACGGTCAACGAGCCGTCGTCCAGGTAACGGTCCTCGAGGGGCTTGGCGTCTTCGGCCGGCAGCTCGGCCCCGCCGTTGGCATCGTGGCGATCCACAGGCCCGCTGGCCGCCTTTGCCTTGGCCTCCGCGACCATCTGTTCGACGTCGCCCTTCTTGAACCAGAGCGTCTCACGAAAGTTCGCTCCCTGACCAGCTGGCGCTGGCTGAGCTTGTGCGGTTGACGCCGCCGCGGCGACCGGGGCCGGGGCAGGCCTTCGGGCTTCGGCGGGCGGTTCAGCCTGGCGCGCCGGAACAACCGGTGGCGGCGTCGCCTGGTGTTGCGCGTTGGCGTGCGCATTGTTGGCCGCCGGTGCCGGCGCCGGCGTGGGTGCCGGTGCCCGGTTCTGGGCCGGAGGAGCGGCCGGCATCGCCATCATCGTCGCTGCGATGGCGGCGCCGTGTCCCCGCTGCGGAAGCGCGACCGGGGGCGGCGTCGGTTGGGACGAGGGATCCACCACCTTGACCAGCGGCGTGGCCGCCGGATCCACCGCCCTGGGCGCGGCCGATGCCGGCGGCGGCGCGGCCGCAACCGGCGCTGCCGGTGCCGGCGCGGGAGCTGACGGAGCCGCCGCGGGGGCGGCTGAAACGGGGCTGTAAGCCACCGCGGGCCCCGAGCCATTGGCCTCCGCGCGCGCCGCGGTCGCCTCCGCGACCAGCCGGCGGACC
Source organism: uncultured Pseudomonadota bacterium (assembly GCA_963778795.1). Taxonomy (GTDB): domain Bacteria; phylum Myxococcota_A; class Polyangia; order Fen-1088; family Fen-1088; genus DASRQZ01. The sequence continues at coordinate 612,143 of CAVZVU010000004.1, forward strand.
TCGGGCGAACCGCCCGAATAGGCGATCGTTCGGTTGAGCGAGGCGGCGGGACGCGCCGCGGGCGCGCCGCCGAGATGCATCGACTGCACCTCGTTGAGAAACTGGCGCAAGGTCAGGGGGCGGCGGCTGGAGTTCTTGTCCATCGCCCGCAGGATCACGCGATCGATCTCGGGCGTCAGCTCGGCACGGCGCTGGCTGGGGGGAGCCAGCTCGCCACGCAGAACCTGCTCCAGCACCGCTTGCGGCGTCGGGCCCGCGAACGGAGGCGCTCCGGTGAGCAAGAAGACCGCCATCGCTCCCAGGCCGTAGGTGTTGGACCGTTGATCGGCCGGTTTCCCCTCGGCCTGCTCGGGCGACAGGAACTCGGCGACACCGAACACCCGATCGCTGATCGGGACCGCGACCGTGAAGTTGATCAGCTTGACGTCGTCGTCGCCCTCGATGAGCACGTTCTTCGGCGACAGATCGTGGTGAACGACGCCGACCTTCTGCCCCTCGAGCAGCGCCTCGCCGATCTGCGCGATGATCTTCTTGGTGCGCTCGAGCGACAGCGGGCCGCTGCGCTCGATCACGCGGTCGAGCGGCTCGCCCGCGCAAAGCTCGGTCGCGATGAACAGCCGGCCATCGGGCGACTTGCCGCAGTCGAGCACCCGGGCGATGCGCGGGCTCTGCGAACGCATCAGCTGTTTGAGCTCCCGCTGCGCCCGCTCCACCGCGGCGATGGTTGGCAACGCCGCCGGAGCGACCAGCTTGTAGGCGACGAGCTCACCGGTCTGACCGTCCTGGGCCTGCCAGACCTCGCCGCTACGCGAGCCGCCGATCATCGTCGAGGGGGCAAAGCGCGCCGGCGCCTCTTCCGGCGGCCGGCAGCAACCGAGACGGACCCTCGGCGCTGGCACATCCCTCGCGGGGGCAAAAATTCGCGTCGTCGGGATACTTATTCTGGCAGTTCGGGCAGACTTTCATCCGGCTCCTGGCAGTCAAGACTCGGTGTAGGCCACCGCCGAGTCGGCTCGTCACGCCATGTTAGCCGATGTTAACGCAAAATTCTTATTCCTGTCCGCGAAAGATCGAACGAAGGCCCTACGGATTCTTTCCCACCGCGTATTAAGCCTTCCGTCTTTGATCCCGGATGACGTCCCGGATTCGGGCGTCGCTCACATTGCCCTTCACCAATCACGGGTTCGTCAATTCACCCACGTTGGCGCCGCTTGTGGGCCGTGCATGAGATTCGCGCGCGCATTGCCGGCGCGCGCGCGTCTCGTTATTTATTTGCTGCCGGGTTGGCCGGGCTCGCCGAGACCGGCGAACAGAGCCGAAGCCGCCGGCGTCGAGCGCTTGCTCTCGATCGCCTTGCGCTTCTTGCCCATGTTGACGTGCTTGCGCACTCGGCGTTTCCAGGTTTTTCGCGTGTTCGAAGCCATTGCGGCCCGCGTTCTATCAGGCGGGACGCCCGGGGTCAAACTGTCCCGGTTGGCTCATATGCGGGTGGCCGCGACCACCCCCTCGATTTCCTGCAGGCTGCGCAGGACCGTCTTCAGCTGGTCGAGGTGGCCGACCGTGACCTGGAAGGTGTTCACCGCCCGCCCGTCCTCGGTGGTGCGGCACTTTGCCTGCGAGATGTTGACCCCGTGCTCGGTGAAGGACTTCGAGATCGACGCCAGCAGGCCGGGCCGGTCCTCGCAGCTCACCTGAATGGCGACCGGACGCAGCGTCTTGGATTCGTCGTCCCAGGCCACGTCGACCCGGCGAACCGGATCCAGGTCCAGCGCCTTGGGACAGTCGCGGGTGTGGATCACCACGCCGTGGCCCCGGCTGATGAAGCCGATGATGTTGTCGCCCGGCACCGGGGTGCAGCACTTGGCGAACTTGACGACGATATCGGCCTCGCCCTGCACGCGGATGCCGCCGATCGAGCGCTTGGGGCGCTTGACCGGCTGGGGCGCGGTGTCCGGCTCGATGGTTGCCGGCGCCCCATCCTGCTCGGGGTGGTCGGGCAGCACGGCGTTCGCCGCCTGCTCCGGGCTGAGCTTGCCGTAGCCCAGCGCGACCAGCAGGTCGTCGGCGTTCCCGATGCGCAGGCGCCCGGCAGCCGCCTCCAGCAACCCCTCGCGCTCCGCGGTGCCGAGCGCGTAGTCCTTGCGCTTGCGCAGCTCGCGCGCCAGCAGATCGCGGCCCATCTGGCGGCTGCGCTCGCGCTGCTCCATGCGGATGTGGTGCCGGATCTTGGTCCGGGCGCGGCTGGTGACGACGAACTTCAGCCAGTCCTTCGACGGCTTCTGGTTGGTCGACGTGAGGATCTCGACCGTGTCGCCGTTGCGCAGGGCATAGCGCAGCGGAACGATCAGCCCGTTGACCCGCGCCCCCGAGCAGTGCTCGCCGACCTGCGAGTGAACCGCGAACGCGAGGTCGATCGGCGTCGACCCCTTGGGCAGCGCCTTGACGTCGCCCTTGGGGGTGAAGACGAAGACCTCGTCCTGGAACAGGTCGATCTTGACCGTCTCGATGAACTCGGTCGGGTCCTTGAGATCGCGCTGCCACTCCATCAGCTGGCGCAACCAGGCGAACGCCTTGCCGTCGGCGCTGCTGGCGCCGCCTGCTCCTTGTATTTCCAGTGCGCGGCGATGCCCTGCTCGGCGGTCCGGTGCATCTCCTGCGTGCGGATCTGAACCTCCATCCGGTCGGCGCGCGGACCGATCACCGTCGTGTGCAGCGACTGGTAAAGGTTCGGCTTGGGCAGCGCGATGAAGTCCTTGAACCGCCCCGGCACCGGCGTCCAGTTCGAGTGCACGACGCCCAGCACCGCGTAGCAGTCGCGCACCGAATCGGTGAGCACGCGGAAGGCGATCAGGTCGAAGATCTGGTCGAGGTCGCGGCCGGTCTTCTTGATCTTCTGGAAGATCGACCAGAGGTGCTTGGCGCGACCCGAGATGGTGGCGTTGATCTCCGCCTCGACCAGCACGCCCCGCAGCTTGCCGCACACCTCGTCGATGTAGGCCTGGCGCGACTCGGCGGTCTCGGCCATGCGCCCCGACAGCGCGCGGAAGTCGTCGGGCTCGAGGTAACGAAACCCCAGGTCCTCGAGCTCGACCTTCATCCACTGGATGCCGAGGCGGTTGGCGAGCGGCGCGTAGATCTCGCGGGTCTCGCGGCTGATCCGCTCCTGCTTCTCGCGCGGCATGTACTGCAGCGTGCGCATGTTGTCGACGCGGTCGGCGAGCTTGATCAGGATGACGCGGATGTCGCGCGCCATCGCGAGCAGCATCTTGCGGAAGTTCTCCGCCTGGCGCTCCTCGCGGGTGTTCCAGGGGATCTGCCCCAGCTTGGTGACCCCTTCGACCAGGAACTGGATCTCGGTGCCGAACAGATGGCCGATGTCCTCGGCGGTGGCGCTGGTGTCCTCGACGCAGTCGTGCAGCAGGCCGGCGCAGATCGAGGGGACGTCCAGCCGCAGCTGCGAGATGATGCGCGCGACGCCGACCGGGTGAACGACGTACGGATCGCCGGAGCGCCGCCGCTGGCCGGCGTGGCGTTCGGCGGCGAACTCGTAGCTGCGCTGGATGAGGCCGAGGTCGGCGGACGGATCGTAGCCGGAGACGGAGCTGCATATTTCCTGAACGTCAATCATTGCGAGGCGGAGGCTTCCCTTCGACGCCCAGCCGCGACTCGGCGCAGAGCGCGATCGCCAGGTGGGCGCTGCGCGGCCGCGCGCAGCGGGCCGCTATGTAGATAGATGTCAGCTCCTTGAGCGCGGTTTCGAAGTTATCGTTCACGATCAGGTAGTCGTACTCGCCGAAGTGCTCGAGCTCGCCGCGCGCCATCGCCAGCCGCCGCTCGATCGCCTCGTGCGAGTCGGTGGCGCGCCGGCGCAGGCGCCGTTCCAGCTCGGCCATCGACGGCGGCAGGATGAAGCAGAGCACGCTCTCGGCCGGCCACTGGTGCCGGATCTGGGCGCCGCCCTGATAGTCGATGTCGAACAGGTAGTCCTTGCCGTCCTCGAGCGCGCGGTTGACGGTGTGCACGGCGGTGCCGTAGCGCCGGCCGTGGACGACCGCCCACTCGGCGAACTCCTGGCGCTCGATCATCTCGGTGAACTCTTCGTCGGTGACGAACTTGTAGTCGACGCCGTCGCGCTCGCCGGTGCGCGGGGCGCGCGTGGTGTACGAGACCGAGAACTCGAGCTTCTCGTTCTGCGCCAGCGCCCGAGCCAGCGTCGTCTTGCCGGCGCCCGAAGGCGATGAGATGACCATGAGGATGCCGCGGCGGTGACCGGAGTCAGGTGCTGTCATCATTCGATATTTTGCGCCTGCTCGCGGATCTTTTCGAGTTCCACCTTCCCGTCGATGACCAGCCCGGCGATGCCGACGTCCTGCGCCTTCGAGCCGACGGTGTTGAGCTCGCGCCCCACCTCCTGGATCACGAAGTCGAGCTTGCGACCGATTGCACCCTGGGCCCCCTGGCGCCCGGGCGTGCCGGCGGGCGGGCTCAGGATCTCGGTCAGGTGACCGAGGTGGGTCTCGAGCCGGGTGATCTCCTCGCTGACGTCGAGGCGCTCCGCCATCAGCGCCGCCTCTTGCGCCAGGCGCCCCGGTTCGAACCCCGGCTGCTCGCGCACGGCGGCCAGCCGCTCCTCCAGGCGGCGCGCGAACCGATCGGGCAGCCCGACCGCGCCCGGCCGCGATCGCGCGCGCGATCTCCTGCAGACGGACCACGCGCGCCCGCAGGTCGACCGCCAGCGCCTCCCCCTCGCGCGCCCGCGTCGCGCGCAGCTCGACGCAGCGCCGCCTCGACGCCCGGGCGCAGCGCCTCCCAGAGCGCCTCTCCCGAGACCTCGGCGGCGGTCGGGTCGGAGCCCATGAACGCCGCCACCGTCCGAGGTCGATCGCCCCGCTGATACCGAGCTCGCGCTGCAGGCGCTGCAGCGACTGGTAGACCGATTTCGCGCGCCCCTCGTCGATGACGACGTCTGGCGGGCGCCGCCTCCTCGCGCACCGACACCGTCAGGGCGCCGCGCTCGATGGCGCCGCGAACCGCACGCGCGATCTCGGCGTCGCAGTAGCTGTCGGGGGTCTGCGAGCGAATCTTCAGATCGAGACCGCGGTGGTTCACCGACCGGATCTCGATCCGCAGTCGCTTGCCGCCCAGATCGACCGAAGCGCGGCCGAAGCCCGTCATGCTCAACAAGGCTGGACGCTCATACGTGTACTCTTAGCACGGGACCGGCGCCCGGGCCCACCCCGCACCGACGGTCAGGCGCGGGGTTCGGCGGCGCCGCGGTACCAGGCCAGCGTCCGGCGCAGTCCGTCGGCAAACGACACGCCGGCGGTGTACCCTAGGCGGCGACGCGCCTTGTCGATGTCGGCGTACGAGTGCTTGATGTCGCCGGTGCGCTCCGGTTCGTGGCGCGCCTCGACCTTCTTGCCGAGGATGTCGCCGATCACCGCCACGACTTGATTCAGATCGGTGGCGGCGCCGCAGGCGATGTTGAACATCTGCCCCGACACCTGCGCCGCCGGCGCCGACGCTGCCTTGAAGTTCGCCTCGATGATGTTGTCGATGTGGCAGAAGTCGCGCGACTGCGTGCCGTCGCCGAAGATGCGCGGCGTCTGTCCGGCCAGCGCCGCGGTGATGAACTTGGGGATCACCGCCGCGTACTCCGACTTGGGATCCTGGTGCGGACCGAAGACGTTGAAGTACCGCAGCGCAACGGTCTCCAGACCGAACGCCTGCGCGTAGACCTGGCAGTAGTATTCGCCCGCCAGCTTCGACACGCCGTAGGGAGAGATCGGCGCCGCCGCCATGGTCTCGACCTTGGGGAGCTCGGGGGCGTCGCCGTAGGCCGCCGACGAGGCGGCGTAGACCAGACGGCGAACGCCGGCCGCGCGCGCGGCGTGAAGCACCCGCAGCGTTCCGGTGGCGTTGGCCTCGTGGTTCTCGAGCGGCTCCGCCATCGACTTCGGCACCGACGGGATCGCCGCCTCGTGAAAGATCACCTCGACCCCCTCGACCGCGCGGCGGAGGGCGGCCGGGTCGAGGATGTCGGCCTCGATGAGGTCGACGTCGCGCGCGAAGTCGGCGAAGTTCTCGCGCCGTCCCGACGAGAAGTTGTCGATGATGCGGACCTTGTCGCCGCGGGCGATGAGCGCGCGCGCGAGGGAAGATCCGATGAAGCCGGCTCCGCCGGTCACGAGATAAGATGCCATGGTCAAAGCTCCTGTTGAGGGCGCGATTTCACTGGTGAGAGCACCGTATTCCGTGGCCCAACCCGCCGCAACCTTTCTCTGCCGTCGACGTCTTCGCGGGGGGGCCGCGGCGCACCGGATCTCAATCTGGGATCACGGAATGGAAAGCCCATCAATGCCAGCCCCGAATCGGGGACGCAGCACCAGGGGCGCACCCGGCCCGCGCCGGCCGACCGGGACGATCTGGATGGTCGATATCCCCTGCGGGTTCTTCGCCGCGCGCGCGATCAGGTGGCAGCGGTCGTCATTATCCCCGGCGGCAGTGACCAGCGGACGGGACTGCCCCGGGGTGACGCCGGCCGCGGTCAGCACGATGCCCCGCGCGCTCGCGTCTCTGAGCGCTTCCTTGATCTTTCCGTTGATCTGGCCCATCTGGCCCCGATTTCGGGGGCGGACCGCTCGGCACCAGCGGGCCACCGTCGCTCGCGAGCGCGAACGCCCCGTTCACCCGATCCCCTTCGGCCTCGATCGTGAAACCCGCGGGAGGGGGCGATGGCCAGAGCGTCAAGCGGCGCACGTCGCCTTCGATCGGGGTCGGCTTGCCCTCTGTCATCAGCGGCAACAGCAACCGGTGCAGCGTCACCCCGCGCAGCGTGGCCGGCCCCTTGGGATTTCGCACCAGCTTCTCGGCGGTGACGTACAGCAAGTGACGCCGGTCGGCCGACGCCGCCATGGCCACGACGCGGCCGTCTTCGGCGGTGATCTGGCGATAGCGCCCGGTCACCGGAGACCAGGCGAACACCTCCTGGTGCAGCCCCAGCACCAGCACCACCGGTTCCGCGGCGTCGCTCGCCGCCGGCGGCAGGTGCAACGGCTCGTGCTGGCGCGCGACGAACAGCAGGCTGTTCTCCAGATCGGCGCCCCAGCGGCGCGCGTCGAGCGCCAGCGCGCGGCGAATCTCGTCCATCTGCGGCTGCGCCTTGAGCGCGCCGAGATCGGCGGCGGACAGGACCTCGCGCGACCAGGGGATGTAGGCGCGGTCGAGCAGGCGAATCACCTCGCCGGTCGCCTCGGCGAAGCGCTCCTGGCGGACGAACGAGCAGGCGATGTTGAGCGCGGGCGCCAGGAACTCGCCGTCGTTGCGCTTCGGCGGCGCGGTACTGCGCGCGCGCCTCTTCCCAGCGCCCCTGCCGGTAGAGCGTCTTGGCCGCGGCGTTGAGCGCGGTCGCCTCGGGGGCCGGCGCGCGAAAGGGATCGATCGCCCCCGTCCCGGCGGTCGGCTCGCTGGGCGGGCACGGCGCATCGCCCGCCCACGCGCGGCGCCCAGAGAGGCCGACGCCGACACCGTCGCCGGGGTGCCACGCCAGCCAGACCAGCGCACCCATTCCGGTGGCCACCGCGATCGCCTGCGCGCGCGGCGTTCCGATCATCCGGCTCAAGGGGCCAGCCATACCCGTCGCAGATCGAGGCGATCACCGATCGCCGTCAACCCCTGAACGCGATTCGAGATCAGCGCCGGAACATCGTGCCGGTACAGGAAAATAACCGGCTGGTCCTCGGCGATCAGCCGCGCGAGCCGCGCCAGCACCAGTTGCCGCGGCGCCGGCCCGGGCGCGCGGCGCAGCTCGTCGAGCAGCGCCTCGACCGCGGTGGATCGGTAGCCGCCAAAGTTGTAGACCCCGTCGGCGCCGAACAGCGGGGTCGGGTCCTCGTCGGGCTGCCCCTCCCAGATCATGGGAGCGAGATCGAAGTCCCCCTTGCGCAAGCGCGCGAGGATCGTCGGCGCGTCGGCGGTGGTGATGTCGAGCAGGATCCCCGCCTTGCGAAGCTCGAGCGTGAAGGCGTGCGCCTCCAGCGCCAGCGATCGACTGCCCGCGGTTTGCAGCAGCGACAGCCGGATCGGGCGGCCGGCCCGGTCGCGCACACCGTCGGCGTCGTTGTCGCGGTAGCCGGCGTCCTCGAGCAGCGCCTGCGCGCGCGGGCGATCGAACGGCGCCGGCGCGTCGTCGCCGAACGCCGGACCTCCGATCGGGTGCGCGAGATCCTTGTGCAGCTCGTGGGCGAAGCGCGACCGATCCCACAGCAGCGCCAGCGCGCGGCGGAACTGGGGATCGCCCAGCGGGAAGCGGCGGTGATTCACGACCAGAAACGACGTGCGCTCCGGGGTCAGACGGTACAGCGTCACCGCGCCGTGCAGCGTCGCCGGCTCGACCTGGTCGGGATAGTGCGCGTCCAGAACCCGGGGCAGCAGATCGAGATCGCCGCGGCGCGTGCGGTTGAGCGCGCGCACGGCGTCGGGCTCGAGGTCGAAGACGATCTCCTCGAGCGACGGTGACGGCCGCCAGCCCTCGTGAAATCGTCCCAGCCGGATCCGCTTGCCGCGATCCCACGCCAGGAACCTGAAGGGACCGGTCCCGATCGGCTGCTTGGCCAGCGCGGCCGACTCGGCGCTGCCCGGCTTCATCAGGTGGTCGGGGAGGATCGGGATGTCGCACAGCGCGCGCAGCGCCAGGTCCGACGGTTGCCTCAGATTCAGCCGCACCACGTGATCGGCGGCGATCTCGACGCTGTTGACGTCGGAGAGATCGGCGCGCACCAGCGGCAGATTCGAGCTGATGCGCATCACCCGTTCCAGCGACCCCTGTACGTCGATGCCGCTGAAGATGTGGTGGTCATGCCAGCGAATCCCCTGCCGGACGTGCAGGATCACCCGCAGCCCGTCGGCCGAAACCTCCCAGCGCTCGGCCAGCCCCGGCTGATAGCCCTGCGGTGTGCACTCGATCAAAGTCTCGTAGACCAGCCCGTTCACCACGCTGGCGATCGACGCGTCGGCATCGGCCAGCGGATTCAGATGCGGCGGCTCGCTGTCGAGGTGGACCCGCAGCGTCCCGCCGGCGTGGGGCCGTTGCTCCGGCGTGCCCGGGGCCGGCGTCGCCCAGGGTGGTGGCAGCGTCGCCATCTCGAGGGGCGGCGGCGGCGGCACGCGCGGCGGTCCGCCCGCCCGGTCGGCCCCGCCGACGGAAGTACGCGCCGAATCTCCGTCGGTCGGTTTCTTTCCGGAGGAATGGCAGCCGGCGCTCGCGCTCGCGGCAAGGCCCAGCGCGGCCAGCACGACCATTCTCGCCATCGAGCCCGCCCGCGCGCGTCGCCCGCCTTTGTCTTGCTCCCCAAAAACCCCCGTGTTATTCAGGGTCAACCCCCAACCGCTGGCGAGGAGAAGTCTGTCATGAAGCGACTCCGGTCCGTATATCACCTGATGGTGCCGTTGGCATTGGCGCTTCTGGTGCCCTTCCACCCTTCGCTGGCTCTGGGACAGGGGCAGGAGATGCCTCCGATCAAGGTCGACCTCCCCCCGTCGCCCAACTTCAACGTGCAGAACGCTCCCGAGCAGTATCCCTCGGGCGAGATGTCGGTCTACGGTCTTCGCAAGCACATGGCCAAGTATCTGGACAAGGACGTCCAGGTAAAGGCTTACCTGCTGCAGATCTACGAGTGCCCGGCCGAGCTGCGCAAGTGCAACGACGAGCTGGCCGCGAAATCGAAGAAGGAAAAGAAGAAAGAGATGAAGTCCGCCAAGTCGGGCGCGCCGCCCAAGGCGCCAGCGACGGCGGCCGCCGAGCAGATGAAGGGGGGCTGCCACCCCTGCGATCAGCCGCACTTCTTCGTCGCCGACTCGCCGACCACCAAGCTGGATCACGCGCTGCTGGTCGCCGACTATCCGATCAAGGACTGGAACACCGGTAAGCCGAAGGCGCTGGTTGCCAAGGCCGGCGCCGAAGGGGGCCAGTACATCGTGACCGGCACCTTCGCCATCAACTCGATCGGCGGGTTCGCGGCGTCGGACGGCCTGATCATCCACAAGAAGCTGCAGGACCCGGCCGGCAAGGTGATCACCGAGGGAAACGCGGTGCTCCCGCCCGACGCGCAGGAGATCAAGCTCGAGGGCAAGGCAGCCGAGAAGGTCGGCGGCGCCCGCATCGACGCCAAGATCCCCGAGGGGGGCCCCAGCCCCACCGGCAACGCCCCCGGCAAGAAGAAGAAGACTTCGGGCGGCAGCAGCGAGTTCTAAGGGCGCTCGCTTCGGGTCGCGAGCGACAGGGCCTGCCGGAGGTCGTGGCAGGCCTCGTCGCCGAGGGAGAACACCGGCGCGTCGGTGAGACGCGCCAGGCAAGTTGACGCCAGCTCCAGGCGCTCGCGGCGCGTGGTGTCGCCGGTGCGCACTTCGATGTCGACGGTGGTCTCGGGGGTGAAGGGCTGGCGCGGAAGAAACGCCTCGGCGTGGAGATCTGCGAGAAGGCCCACGAGGCGCTCGACGGCCGGCGGATCGGGGGCGGCGGCGGGTGGGGAGTGGCCGATGGTGCGTGACCAGCGGCCGCCGGGGGCCTGACCAAGGGTGATCTGCTTGCCGGCGGCGCGGATGTCGAGGCTGGTGACATCAAAGCGCGCCAGCGACAGCACGGCGCGCGAGCGAAAGCGGAGCGGCTCGGGCTCGAGGTCGGTGAACGCCGGGGCGTCGACCACGCCGGGGGCCGTCTCTCCCGCGCGCACGGCGCGCGCCTGACCGGCACGCGGGGGAGACAGCTCGAGCTCGACGCGGGTCGCCCCTTCGACGACCAGCCGCCGCGTCGCTGCGCGCTCGCCGGCGCTGGCCGCGGCAGGTGCAGCGGCAGCGGCGAAGGTGGTCTTCGCCAGGCGCGCGAGCCAGGCGTCGATCACCTGGGCGTCGGCGTCGTAGCTCACCGTCGGCTCGACGAACCGCCAGCCGGCCGCGCCGGCGCGGCGTAGATGCAGGCGGCGTTTTTCGCCCTCGGACAGGATCACGCCATCGGCCTCGGCGGGCTCGACGATCAGCAGATGCGGGTCACGGCGATTGGCTGCCTCCAGCTGGCGCCACAAGTGATCGACGCCGGCCGCGTCGAGGCAGATCCATTCGGACGCCGCGCCGGCCGCGCCGCTCAGCGCCGCCAGATGCTGGGGCGCGCCCGCGTCCCCGCCGCAACCGGCGTCCCAGATCTCGAGCCGGGCCACCGCCGTCGCCGTCTGCTCGAGCGTCTGGCGCGGCGGCGCCGGCGGGCGCGCCTGCCCCGCGGCGGGGAAATCGCTCGCCTCGAGCGCGGTGAGCCCACGCAGCGCCTCGCCGACCGCGGCGCGCGCCGCGAGCTCGCCCTGCTCGTCGAGCCAGAGCCCTGCCCGCTTGCGCAGCGTTTGCCGGGGGCCGCCGCTGGTCTCGAACGCGACCACCGTGATCGACTCGGGGCTCGTCGCGCCGAAGAGCCGCCGCGCGCGGAACGCGCCTGCGCCGCGGTCGATGAGATCGCGCAGCCGCCGCGCGACGACCAGCGTGCGTGAATCCCCCGCGCGGCGCACAAAGACGCCGCGCCCGCTCGCATCGACATCGCCGGCGTCGAGCGCGAAGCGCCCCGCCGGGCTGGTGATCGCCAGACGCGCGACCGGGGCCTCCAGCCCGGCAGCCGACGGCGACGCCGTCGCGACGCGGTCGATCTCCAGTGCATCGACGGCGTCGAGCAGGTCGGCGACGGCGCCGCTGTCGGCCGACGCGCGCTCGCGCGCGGGGGCATCCGGCTCGACCAGCCAGGGGCCGTCGCCGCCCGGGGCCGGCGCGCGCGTGAGCACCACCCTTCCCTTGGCGCCGCGATCGATCTCGATCGCGGTGATGTCGCCGCGCACCAGCCCCGGGAACAGCCGCTGCCGCGCGGCGCGCGCCTCGTCGGTCGTGTCGTGGTTTCGTTCGAAGACCACGATGTAGCCGCCCAGCACGACGGCGATCGCCGCCAGCACGAGCGGAGCTTTGGCGCCCGCCCTCACACCCGTCGCCGATACCAGACCAGCGCCGCCAGCACCAGACACGCCGCCGGCAAGCCGATCACGAAGAACTGGAAGGCGTGCGCCACCGTCCCCTCTTCCAGCGTCAGGCGCAGCTGATCGGGGACCTTGGGCGCAACCCCCGATCGCTCTTCCCGATCCGAGAGCCAGGCCAGCACCGAGAGCATGAAGTCGCGGTCATAGTCGCGCACCAGCGCGCCCGCGAGGCGGTAGTTCATGATCAGCCGCCCGGTGCCGAGGACGACGAGCCGGCTCTCGGCGCCGGCGCGCGCCCCCCCCGGCGCGCTGGGGCCCACCCCCGGCGCCGACGCCGGCGGGCTCGACGGCAGGGCGACGACCGCCGACGCCACGGAGATCGGCCCCTTGGTGTCGCGGCCGGCGTCGAAGACCAGGTCGGCCTCGCCGCGGATCGTCGCGAGGTCGGTCTCGGCCCAGCCGGAGTCGCTGCAGCGAACCAGGTCGCGCCCGCGCGGCACCGGCGTCCCCGCTGGCGCGCTCGGGCCCGCGCTCGTGCCCGTGCTCGTGGGGGCCAAGACGTGCACCTCGCGCGCTCGCGGCCAGATCGTCGCGCGGCCGGACAGCCGGTTGAGCACGGCGGCCACCGCGGGGCTGCCCATCGGGCCCCCGGTGCCGCCGTAGTCGGTCGTCATCCAGACCGACGGTCCTTCGATGTCGCTGGCGTGGGCCGGATCGACGACCAGGTTGTCGCCGATCCCGATCCCCCAGCGCCGCGCGAACGCCTCCAGGCCGACGTGGGCGAAGCCGGAGGCGTCGTGATTGAAGACCGGCCCCATCATCACCAGCAGGCGCCCTCCGCGCGCAAGCAGGCCATCCAGCCGCGCGAGCTCGGCGTCGGAGAACGCCTGCTGCGGCTCCGCGACGACCAGCACGCGTGCAGTCCGGTGGCGGCCCGTCCGACGTCAGGCGGGGCAACGCGCGCGTCTGGTAGGCGTCGCGCCGGATCTCCTCGGCGAAGGTGGCGTAGCCGCCGTCGGCGAACGATTCGATGTCGGGCTCGCCGTGCCCCTGGGTGAAGCAGATGGTGGGCGGCTGTTCATTGGTCACGGTCAGCAGCGCCGACACGAACGCCGGCTCGCCCTTCCAGGCGCGCAGGTGCCCGCCCGGCTGGCCGCTCATCTCCGCCTCCAGATCGTAGTCGACCAGATCGTCGCGGGTCAGGAACTTGGACCGCTCTCCGGCGACGAAGATCACCACGCCCTGGCCCATCTCGTACGCGCCGACGCCGTACTTCTTCTGCATCGTCTCGGCGCGCGCCGGGGCGCGATCGGGATCGATGAACTCGACCTGAAAGCGGTCGGGCGCGAAGCGATGAAACCGGTCGGACAGCTCGTGCACCATGCCCGACAGTGCACGCGCCCGCTCGGCGTCCCGTCCCGGATACAGAAAGACGTAGGCCTGGACGGGCTTCGGCAGGTGCTGCAGGACGCTGACCGTCTTGTCCGACAGCGCGTAGAGCTGGGCGCGTGTCCAGTCGCCGCGCGCGTAGTGGCGCCCGGCCAGGTAATTGACCATGACGGCGATGACCAGCGTCAGCACCGGCGTCAGCAGACCGGCGCGGGCGCGCAGCGCCACCACCGCACGCCCGGTGCCGACCAGGCCGACGATCGCGACCGTCGCCAGCAACAGCAGGTGGCGCGAATCGACGATGCCGTGTCCGAAGTCTTCCATCATGCGGAACAGGCTCAGCCGGCGCACCAGCGTCGCCAGCCGCGGATCGGCGAGCTGCCCGTCGAGCGCGCCCACGAGCAGCAGCACGAAGAACGACACGAACGACAGCGTCGCGGCGACGATCTGGTTGCGCGTCACCGACGACGCGAACAGCCCCATCGCCAGCGCCGCCGCGCCGATGAGGATCGTCCCGAGATAGCCCGACGCGATCGGTCCCGGATCCAGGGGCGCGCCGATCGCGCGCAAGAAGACGAGATACAGCAGCGTCGGCGCCCAGACCGCGGCGTAAAAGCCGATCGCGGCCAGCCACTTACCGAGCACGACGTCGGTGGCGGTCACCGGCGCCGTCATCAACCCCTCGAGGGTGCCGGTGCGTCGCTCCTCGGCGACCAGCCGCATCGGGATCACCGTCGCCAGCAGCGCGACCGAGATCCAGTACAGGATTGTGCCGCCGAAGAAGAACTCCATCACGCCGCCCGGCGGCGCGTCGGGGCGGCCCAGGAACTGGATGAACATCCAGATCACCAGCCCCTGCAGCGTCAGGAACAGCGCGGCGATCGCCAGCCCGGCCGGCGAATGAAAGTAGGCCGCGAAGTCGCGGCGCGCGACCGCTCCCGCGTTACGCATCGGGCAAGTCCGCGGGCAAGTCCGCGGGGATGTCCGCGCGGCCGGTGGTGATGCGCGCGAAGATCTCCTCGAGCGACGAGGTCTCGCGCCGCAGCTCCCGTAGCGTGAGGGCGGCGGCGGCGGCCGCACGGAACACCTGCTCGATGAGATCGCCCGTCGCGGAGGCGCCGGTGTCGGACGCCGACGGGGACGCTGACGCCGACGGGGATACCGACGCCGCGATCGCCAGCCGGTTGCCGGCCAGCTCCTCGACGCTGGCCACACCGGCCAGCGACCGGAAGAGCGCGAGCGCGCGCCCGCGATCCTCGGCACGGACCTCGACGACGACCCGTTCGTTCGCGCCCTGCGCCGGACGCGCACCGACCTGGTCGGGCGCGGCGACGACCCGACCGCGGTGCAAGATGATCACCCGCGCGGCCAGCGCCTCGACCTCCGACAGGATGTGCGTCGACAACAGCACCGTCGCCTCGCGCGCCAGCGCGCGCACCAGCTCGCGCACCTCGCGGATCTGGTTGGGGTCGAGCCCGACCGTCGGCTCGTCGAGGATCAGGATCGGCGGCCGCGCCAGGATCGCGTCGGCCAGTCCCACCCGCTGCCGGTAGCCGCGCGACAGCGTCCCGATGATCTGGCGCCGGCGATCGCCGAGACCGCAGTCGTCGACGGCGCGATCGATCAGGCGCGGCGCGATCGGCGCGCGCGACGCCGCGCAGGCGCGCGCGATGCGCCAGGTACTCGTCGACGCGCATGTCGGGATACAGGGGCACCCCCTCGGGCAGGTAGCCGAGCTGCGCGCGGGCGCGCAGGCTGGCGGCCTGGATCGAGTGGCCAGCCAGCTCGGCATCGCCGTCGCTGGGAGCGAGGAACCCGGTGAGGATCCTCATCAGCGTCGTCTTGCCGGCGCCGTTCGGCCCGAGCAGCGCCACGATCTCGCCGCGGTCGACGTCGAACGACACGTCGTCGAGGGCCCGCGGCCTGCGCGCCGCGTCCCCGACGGGCGCCGTAACTCTTGGTGAGGTGGGAGACCCTGATCACGCGACCCGGCGCCGGCGACGGGCTATCGCCGCTGAACCGGGACCGCTAGTCTGCGGCCCAGCGCGGCATCATTCAAGCCCGCGGTCGCGCAGCGAACCGTCGTCCTCACCGCGCAGGTGACCCACCTCGTGCAGCAGCGTCCGCGTGATCGCGCGGTCGAGCTCGGCTTCGTCACCTACGGTGCGCAACAGATTGCGGCGGTAAAGAACGATCGCGCGATCCGGCACGGCACAGCGAGCCCCCTCGGCGTGGGGACCGGCGGCGTCTCCGTCGTCGGCCGCTGCCGGGTCGTTGCTGGCCACGGTGTGGCGCGCCTTCTTGCCACGCCCCGCCTGCCCGGCGCGGCCGGCCTGCGTCGGCGGCGCCGGCTCCGCCTTCCAGTCGAGCGGCAGCCCACGAAACAGGCCCAGGATCGTCGGCGACAGCGGCGGCTTCTCCGCGGTCAGATCATCCAGCGCCGGGATCTCGGCCGCCTGCACCTGGATCCCCGCCAGATCGGCGGCGACGTCGGGCGGCAGGCTCGCGACCGCGCGGCGCACGTGCTCCTCGAACTGCTCCGACGAGATGGAGGGCGGCGCCGGGAATGCCTTGGGATCGCGCGCGGTCGCCTCCGACAGACGATGCGTCGCGACCGTATCATCCCCGATCCGCTCTTCGATCAGGCCGAGATGGTAAAGCGCGTGCCCGTGGTCGGGCGTCGTCGCCAGCACGCGCTCGAACATGTGGCGCGCCTCGGCGAAACGGCAGAGCTCGAACAGCGCCACGCCCCGCTCGTACTGGGCGGCGGTCAGCTTGGACGACAGGGCGAGCGCGGCGTCGATCCGATGCAGCCCCTCGAGCGACCGGCCGAGGTCGACCAGCGCCTGCCCTTCGAGTAACGCGAGGCGCGCGGCCCGTTCGCCGTCGTGGCGCGACACGTGCCGGCTGCCGCGGCGCGCGTACTCGAGACCGATCTGCGAGCGATCGGCCGACGGCGCCAGCTGGTTGATGTTGAGATCGGCGGCCGCCTCCAGCGTCTCCGGATCGTCGGGCGCCAGCGCCAGCGCCAGCGTCAAGGCGTCGCGCGCGTCGTCCAGGCGATCGAGGTGCAGCAGCGCGACCGCGCGGTTGTGATGCGCCTCGACGGAGCGCGGCGCCTGGCGGGCCGCCTCCTCGGCGCAAGCGAGCGCGCCTTCGTAGTCGGCGCCGTCGAACATCTCGGCCGCGCGATCGAGCAGCGCCGCGACCGGCGCGTCGACCCAGCTCGGCGCGTCGGGGAAACAGCGACGCAGCGGGCGCGGCGGCGTCTCAGCGGCCGGCTTCGCGGTCGTCGTTCCGGTCGTCGTTCCGGTCGTGGCGCTTGCCGTCGCGCCGGGGGGCGTGGGCGGGATCGTCGTTGCCGAACGCTCGCCCGCGCGCACGGCCGCCGCCTGCGAACGAGCCGCCTCGACGGAGGAGCCGACGTTCGATCGGCGACAGGCAGAGAGCGACAGGGAGGTTACGACGATCCCCCCACCGAAAATCGCCGCCATTTGAAGGACGGACAGCCGACGCATTGAGCGACCTCATCATACTTCACCTGTGCCGTGATGGGATCGGGAGGTGCGCATTTTTCTCGTCGGTGACGCCCGGTGTGATGCCGTCAGTGCGCCTCACCCCAAGTCGGTCCCGCTCCCACATCGACCACGAGGGGGACCTTCAAATCGTAAACCGATTCCATCTGGTTCTTCACCCATCGCTTGAAGGCGTCCACGCCGCTGCCGTCAGTGCTGCCGTCGGTGCTGCCATGAACGCCGCCGTCAACGTTTTGCGGGACCTCGAAGACCAGCTCGTCATGGACGGTCAGCAGCAACTCGGGGCTGCTGGACATTCCACCGGACTTGCCGCGGCGTCGGTTCTCCGCACGCTGCTCTTCCAGCGCCGCGTCGACGCGGATCATCGCCAGCTTGAGCAGGTCGGCGGCCGAGCCCTGGATCGGCGTGTTGCGCGCCATCCGCTCGCCGTAGCTGCGATCTTGCGCGCGCGCGGCGCGGATCTCCGGCAGCGGGCGGCGCCGGCCCAGCAGGGTCGAGACCTCGCCGCTGGCGCGCGCGTCGGCGATGGCACGCTCCATGTAGCGCCGCACGCCGACGTAGCGCGCGAAGTAGTTGTCGATGTACTGGCGCGCCTGGGCGCGCGGGATGCGCAGCACCTGCGCCAGCCCGAAGTCGGTCTGCCCGAAGACCAGGCCGAAGTTGATCGCCTTGGCGACGCGACGATGCTCGGCCGTGACCGACGACGGCGGCAAGCCGAAGACCTCGGCGGCGGTGCGCAGGTGGATGTCCTGTCCCGTGCGAAACGCATCGAGAAACGCCGGATCCTCGGAGAAATGGGCCAGGATCCGCAGCTCGATCTGCGAGTAGTCGGCCGAGACGATCACGTGACCCGGCTTGGCGATGAACGCGCCGCGGATGCGCCGCCCGACCTCGCTGCGGATCGGAATGTTCTGCAGATTGGGATCGCTCGATGACAGACGTCCGGTCGCGGCGACCGCCTGATTGAACGACGTGTGCAGCCGCGACGTCGCAGGGTCGACCAGCGCCGGCAGCGCGTCGATATAGGTCCCCTTGAGCTTCGCCAGCGCGCGAAACTCGACGATCTTCGCCGGCACGGGATGCAACGCCGCCAGCTCCTCCAGCGTGTCGGCGTCGGTTGACGGACCGGTCTTGGTACGGCGGATCACCGGCAATGACAGCTTCACGAACAGCACGTCGGCCAGCTGCTTCGGCGAGTTGATGTTGAAGGTTTGCCCCGCCAGCTGGTGGATCTCGGTCTCCAGCGCCACCAGCGAGGCGCTGACCTCGTTGCCGAGCGAACGCAGGTAGTCGACGTCGAGGCGGATGCCGCGGCACTCGATGCGCGCCAGCACGTGCGACAGCGGCAGCTCGAGGTCGTGATACAGGCGATCGAGTTGGCTGGCCGCCAGCTTGATCCCCTGCGGCGCCGCCAGCGCCAGCGCCGCGTGCGCCTCGGCGGCGAGGCGCGTGCCGACCTCTTCCACCGGCAGGTCGCTGGCGGGATGGGCGTTGCGGCCGCTGCCCATCCAGGCGGTGCGCGCCACCACCTCGCCCTGGTCCTCGGCCGCGGCCACGACGTCGAGATCGTAGCGGGTGCGCGAGGCGTCGAGCAGGTACGACGCGATCATGGAATCGGAGGCCAGGCCGCCGAGCACGATGTCACGCCGGAGCAGCAGCACCTCGATGAGCTTGGCGTCGTGCGCGTGCTTGCGCACCGCCGGCGACGACAGAACCGGGGCCAGGATCGCGAGCGCCTCGCTCTCACGCAGGCAGACCGGCGCGCCGAGGTAGCGATGGCGCAGGGGAATGTAGGCGCGGGCGGCGTCGGGGCCGTCGGTTGCCGACCCAAGTTGCGACGGCGACAGCGACGGCATCGCCACGGCGAGACCGACGAGATCGGCGCGCACGCTGATCGGCCCCTCGGCGATGGCCGCCAGGCCGACCTCGCCCGCGGCCGTGATCTCGGCGGCCAGCGCCGCGAGCCCCGCGACGTCGAGGATCACCCGCGCCGGTCGCGGCGGCGGGCGCACGGCCGCCACCGGCGCGGGGACCGCCGCTGGCCCAGCCCCGCCGTCGGCGGCGGACGCCGTCCCGAGCGTCGACAGCGAGGGTCCGGACGCGGTCGTCGACCCGGCGGTCGCGCCGCTGGTCGCGCCGGATCTGGCCATCGCCAACCCCGCCGTGGAGTACCCGCCCACGGTCAAGCTTTCGACCAGGCGCGAGAACTCCAGCTCCTGGAACAGCGCCATCAGCTGGTCGCGGTCGGGCTCGACCCGGTTGAGCTCGACCAGACTCTTCGGCAAGGGGACGTCTTCGCGCAGCGCCACCAGCGCGCGCGACGTCTGCACCAGCTCGCGCGCCGCCGCCAGCGCCTCGCCGCGCTTCCCTTTCACCTCGCCCAGGTGCTCGTAGACGCCGGCCAGCGAGCCGAACCGATTGATCAGCTCCGAGGCGGTCTTGGGACCGATGCCGTTCACCCCCGGAACGTTGTCGATGCTGTCCCCCATCAGCGCGAGCACGTCGCCCACCTGCGCTGGCTCGACGCCGAACTTCTCTTTGACCTCGGCCGGACCGAGCCGCCGGTTCTTCATGGTGTCGAGCACGGTGACGTTCTGGTCACACAGCTGCATCAGATCCTTGTCCGATGAACAGATCACGACCTCCATGCCGGCGGCCGCGGCGAGCCGGGTCACGGTGGCGATGACGTCGTCGGCCTCGAAGCCGGGCACGACCAGCGTCTGGATCCCGAAGGTGTCGATGACCCGGTTGACCAGCGCCATCTGGACCTGCAGCTCAGGCGGCATCGGCGGCCGGTGCGCCTTGTACTCGGCGTAGATCTGGTTGCGAAAGTTGCCGCCGGGCGCGTCGAACACCACGCACAGGTGCGTGGGCGACTGCTCGCGCTCGATTCGCAGCAGCATCTGGCAGAGCCCGTAGACCGCTCCGGTCGGGATCCCCTTGGTGGTGGTCAGCGGCGGCAGCGCATGGAACGCCCGGAACAGGAAATTCAGGGCGTCGACGATGTAAAGGCTCGGCCGCTTGTCGACCCCTCTCCCGTACTCGGAAGAGGAAGAGGAAGAGGGAGAGGGACGGGGAATGTCGGGGGCGACCGCCGGCGTGTCGTTCATGGGATCCGCGTACCCTACCCCAAATTTCAGGCCGCGCAGGAGAGGCTGTGGCACATTGATAAGCTGCCGTGTGCCGGCCACGCCTGCCGAACGCATTGAGAGAGATCGGTTGAGCAATCTGTTGCGCAAACTAGGGAAGAAGATCCCCCTCGTCATTGGATTCGCGCTCGGGGGATTGCTCGCCCTGGTCGTCGCGACCGTGCTCGCGGCGTCGGTGATCCTGCAGGGGCCGCGCCTGGGCCATCTCATCGAGTCGGCGCTGCCGGCGAACCGCGGCAAGCTGGAGATCGGCGGCGTCAGCTGGAGCCTGCGCGCGCTGGTCGACATCGTGACCGACGCCCCGAGCCCGATCACGGTCGACGGCCTGCGCATCCTCGACCCCGAGGGAACGGTAGTGCTCGACGTCCCGCACCTCGAGGCGCGGGTCAAGCTGAAGACGCTGATCGGCGGCAGCTTCTCGATCCACGATCTGCGCGTCGCCAAAGCGTCGTGGCGCTTTGCCCAGATGGGCAACGAGCCGGGCATCGGCTTTCTGGCTGCGCTCGCGCCCAAGGAGACGCCGCCGCCCGCCCCGGTGACCGACGCGCCCGCGAACAAGGGCCCTGGCAGCTTCTTCCACATCGTGAACGCCGAGCTCGGCGACCTGAACGCGGTGTTCGATTTCCCCGGCGTCTGGGGGCTCGAGCTGCGGCACACCCACGCGACCGCGTCGATCATCCAGTCGGCGGTCGACCCGGCGCACCCGATCTTCGGCTTCGACGCGGGGCCGGTCGTCGCCGAGGGGGGCGGCTGGCTGCGCATCATGGACGACAACCTGCTGCCGTTCGATCGCGTGGCGATCACGCGCGTGGCGACGACGCAGGAGCACCCCGACGACATCGTCCTCGACCTCGAGGGGGCGGAGACCGGCCATTCGCGCCTGGTGGGCAAGGGCTGCTTCACCGGCATCTACGGCGCGACGTCGCAGCCGGGCATCGATTTTCATGCCCACTGGGACGACGCGGGCGACGCGCTCGGGCGCCGTGGCCGCCGGCAAGAAGATCGACGGCCTCACGGTGGGCGGCCACGGCGCCAGCGTGCGCATCGACATGACGGAGTCGTTCGCGAAGCTCAAGGTCGCGGCGGCGTTTCGCGGACTCGACGTCGGCTTCAACGACTACCGCGCGCAGCAGGTCGGCTTCGATCTCGGCTTCGACGCCGGCGCCGGGCAGGTCGACGTCAAGCGCTTCCAGCTGGAGGCGCCCGGCGGCGGGCGGCTGGACCTGGACGCGCAGCTGCGCATCGACACGCTGAAGCTGCAGCTCGACGCGCGGCTGCGCGACCTGCGCACCGACAGCTATTTGCCGCCGCCGCTGCGCGCGATGGGGGGCGGGCGGTTGTCGGGGCGGGTGGTGGCGCGCGGCGATCTCGCCGCCAAGTCGGTCGACCTGCGCGAGCTCGACTTCGAGCTGCGCCGGACCCACGCCGCCTCGCTGCCTCCGTCGGTGCGCGTGCACGGCAGCGCCCGCCTGTCGCCGACCCACGTCGACACCTCGGGGCTCAGCGTCGAGATCCCCGGCGCGAACGCCACCGCCAAGGGGGAGATGGATCTCGACCACCAACTGGTCAAGGCGGCGCTCGCGGTGGTGGCGTTCGACCTCGGACGCGTGCTCGGCGATCTCGGGCTTGCCGCCGCTGGCCAAGGACGCGCGCATCGACCTGGCGGTCAGCGGCACGCCGGCCACGCCGGGGGCGACCGGGGAAGCCGTCATCCACGGCCTGGGCGCCGCGGGGCGCGTCCTGCCCGAGCTCAAGACCCGCTTTTCGCTGCGCGACGGTGTCGCCCGCATCGACTCGCTGTCGGGCGGGGTCTTCGACGGGACGCTGCACGCCAACGGCGAGCTGCGCCTGTACGAGAAGACCACGCGCCACATGCTGCGCACGCCGCTGGTCGCGCTGCAGATTGCCGGCGCGATCGCTGAGCTTGTCGCAGATCACCGGGCGCGAGGACCTGACCGGCCGGGTCTCCTTCGACGGCAGCGCCCACGGACCCATCGACGCCGTGACCGCCGAGCTGCACGTCCCCGCCGGCACGCACGTGCGCCTGCTCGGTGACGCCTTCGACATCGGGCCCATCGACCTCGGCGTGGCGGGGCAGACCATCGAGATTCACCGCCTGCACCTGGCGCGCCTCGACGGCGGCGCGCTCGACGTCACCGGCACCTTCTCGCTGGCAAGGCGCGAGCTGGCGGTCGACGTGTCACTCGATCGCCTCCCGCTGGAGGCGGTGGCGGCGCTGGCCGGCGTCGCCCCCGACCTGGGGCTGGCCGGGCGGGCCAGCGCCAAGCTGCACGTGACCGGCACGCCGGAGCGCCCCCAGCTGGCGGGCGACGTGACGCTGGCCGGGGTGGTGGCGCGCGGGGTGAAGCTGGGGGATGGGCACCTGACGCTGACGCCGACCACGCCGACGCCGACGCCGACGGCGGAGGGGACGCAGAAGCGCACAACGAAAGGGGCGGCAAGAGGCAAGGCGAAGCCCGGCCCTGCCGCCGCGGCGGCCGCGGACGTCACCGGCGTCCAGATCACCGGCGACCTGTTCGATCGCTTTCACGTCGACAGCTCGGTCGCGCTGGGCGCGACGGGACCCACGGTCCACGGCGTGGTCGACTTTCAGCGCCTGGCGCTGGAGGGGCTGGCGCCCGAGCTGGGGGCCTTCGGCGACGGGCGGGGCATCACCACCGGGCGCGTCGTCGTCGACGTCGCGCCGGGGCGGCCGCTGGCGGTCGATCTGCTGCTGCAGGAGCTGGCGCTGTCGATCGCGCGCGCCGTCGAGGGCGCCGACGGCGAGACCACGACGCAGCGGGTGCGCGTGGCGGCGGCGCAGCCGGTCCATGTCGCCGTGCGCGGCCAGACCGTCGAGCTCGACGAGGTGCTGCTGACCACCGACGGCGGCAACCTGCGCGCGCGCGGACGCCTCGACGGCGAGACCCGGCACGCTCGCGGGCGAGGTCAGCGGCCACCTGGACCTCGAGCTGCTGCGAGCCGCTGCTCGGCGCCTCGGTCCAGAAGCTGTCGGGCGATCTCAAGGTCGAGCTCGGCGCGGCCGGCACGCTCGACAAGCCGCTGCTGCACGGCGCGGTCGACGTGGTCAACGCCGTCACGGTGCGGCCGCGCGACGTCGACACCGACTTCGTGGTCAGCGCCGGCTCGTTCAAGCTGGACAACGACGGCGTCCGCGTCGACCACCTGGCGCTGACCGCCGAGGGCTCGACCATGAACGTCTCCGGCCGCGCGGCCTTCGGGCCCGGCTTCCAGCCCGAGGACATCCGCGTCGATCTCGACGGCGACATCAGCGCGCGGCTGCTGGCCTACGTCGCGCCCGACGCCGTCTCCGACGCGCAGGGGACGGCGCGCATCCGGGCGCTGGTGCGCGGCACGCTGGACAAGCCCGAGGTGCGCGGTCGCATCGACCTCAAGACCATCGACTTTCGCGTGCGCGACCTCGGCACCGAGGTCCAGGTGCAAAGCGGCCTGGTCGAGATCAGCAACGGCGGCGTCGTGCTGCACAACGTGCGCGTCCGGCTGGATGACGGCGGCATCCTGGTGATCGGCGCGTCGGGCGTGCGCGCCGGCCAGATCGCCTTCACCAGCCTGGTGCCGTTCGTGCCGGGCGAGGTCGACCTGCCGCTGCACGGCGAGCGGCTCACGTTCCGCAGCCCCGGCACGCTGGAGATCGACGACCTCACCTTCGATCTCGATCTGCGCGGCAACGTCGACGACGGCTTCGGGCTGGGCGGCGAGGTGCGCCTGGTGTCGGGGCGCTATCTGCAGGACTTCAAGATGCAGCAGCTGGTGCTGAGCCCCCGGGTCAACGAGTCGTCGGTGCGGCCGTTCTACGAGGGGCGCCCGCTGCTGGAGGGGCTGACGCTGGACCTCGGCGTGCGCACCGTCGGCGAGGGGTTCGTGGTGCAGAACAACATCGCGCCCGAGATCCACGTCGACGTCGCGCTCAACGTCGGCGGCACGCTGTCGCAGCCGGCGCTGGCCGGCGACGTTCGCCCCACCGACGGGCGCTTTCACCTGCCGGGCATGCGCGGGGACTTCGACCTGGTCCCCAACGTCAATCACGTCACCTTCATCGCCACCAAGTCGGTCGCCGACGGCGAGACCCCCGAGCTGGAGATCGAGGCGCAGAGCACCGGTCACCGACGCCAACGGCAGCGACCACAACGTTCACATGCGCCTGCACGGGCCGATCCGCGAGGCGCAGATCGACCTGTCGACCGACGACGGCCTCGATCGCTCGCAGACCGCGATGTTGATGCTGACCGGCCGCACCTCGATGGACACCTCGCAGCGCTTCGGGACGCAGAACCCGACCGTGGGCGCCAACATCAACACCGGGGCCGACGTCGCCGGGCAGCTCACGCGCGACGCCGTGGCGAATCTCATGGAGCCCTACATCGACGACACCTTCCAGCGCGTGACCGGCCTCAATCTCCGGCTCACCGTCGGTCCCGACGGGTTCGAGGGGCGGATCTTGAAGCGCATCAGCCGCTACCTCAACTTCCAGGCCGACACCCTGCTCGGTTTTCAGAATCAGAGCCGGCAGAACGTGCAGCTGGATCTCTGGTTGCTCGACTACGTCAGCCTGGGTGGCGGATTGCAACGAATCACCCTCTCGTCGCAGCAGGGGGTACCCGAGACCCTGCCCATGAGCGGGAATCTCGAGTTACGGTGGGATTTCGCGATAAGAAGGTAGTCCTCTACCCTTACGCGTGAATCCTGCGTGACCCCAGACCCGAATCCCAGGGGGGCTTCCCCCACGTGACCCGCGCGCGCGCCGCGATCCTGGCCGCGTGGCTGCCGCTTTTGCTGCTGCGCGAGACGGCGGGCGTGGCGCGCGCCCAGCCGCCCGCGGGCGAGACCCCGCCGGCCCCGCCCGCCGCCAGCGCCGCTCCGCCCGCGCAGCCCGCGCCGCCTCCGCCGGCCACGTCCGCCGCCACCGCCGTGCCGCCCGCGCCGCCCGCGCCGTCGGGCGCGGCCTCGGCGGCATCGGGCGCCGTGATCGCCGGCTACGATCTCACCGGCCCGCTCATCGATTCGCCCGACCAGATCCAGACGCTGCTGCAGTCGGTGGCGCGGCCCGGATCGCTGTTCATCGAATCGGGCCCCGCCGATCGCATCGGCACCCCGATCGGCACGATCCCGCGCGTCGCGCAGGCGCTCGATAGCATCGGCTACGCGGCGCAGGTGCGCGCGCTGCCCGAGGGCTCCCCGGTTGGCTCCCGCGTGCGCCTGGTCGTCGACCTGCGCGCCTACGATCGGCTGCGTTACATCTTCGTGCACGGGAACTGGCCGATCCGGCAGGACGAGATCCAGCGCCGGATCGCGCTGCGCCCCGGCATCCCGCTGCCGCCGCCCGGCCCCGAGCGCGACGCGACCATCGAACGGGAGCGCGGGCGCGTGGTCGAGTTCCTGCGCGGCGAGGGCTACTTCGAGTCGAACGTGCGCATCGATCTGGCGACCGGCCACGCGGTGCCGGCGCCGGTCGACCTCACGATCACCGTCAAGCGCGGGCCATCGTTCCCGCTGGGTCCGATCACGGTGACCGGCAACACCGCGATCCCGACCGACGAGATCACCGAGATGTTCCGGCACTCCGACTGGCGCCGGGTCTGGACCGGGCCGGTCCCCTTCACCGCCAAGCGGCTGCGCGAGGACCTGGCGCGCCTGACCAAGCGGTATCGCACGCTCGGATACGTCGGCGCGCGCGTCAGCAGCGACTTCAACGTCGCCAAGAGCGTCGACCGCAACGCCAAGAACGTCGCGCTGGGGATCACCATCAACGAGCGCAAGCGGATCACCGTCACGTTCGAGGGCAACCAGCGCAAGTCGTCGTCGACGCTGAAGGACGAGCTGACGATCTTCGACCGCGGCTCGTACGACGACTACGAGGCGGCCGCCAGCGCCGACGCCTTGCAGCGGTACTACCAGCAGCAGGGGTTCTTCTTCGCGCGCGTCGAGTGGCGGCGCGAGGCGATGTCGGCGACCGAGGAGCGGATCGTCTTCATCATCAACGAGGGGCCGGAGCTGAAGGTGCGCGGCATCGAGTTCGTCGGCAATCGCGGCATCGGCGACGAGGAGCTGGCCGGCGTGGTGTCGGTGCGGCGCTATCCGGCGCTCGGGTTCATCGGTCTCGGCGCGGGCGGCTACGTCACCGGCCGCCAGATGGAGCAGGACGCCGAACGGATCGTCGAGCACTATCACGCGCGCGGGTTTCCCGAAGCCAAGGCGCACGCCGACGCCGCCACGTCGCCGTCGCTGCTGGGCATGCTGGGCGCGACCGCCGCCGCCGCCGAGACCGTCTCGCGCGACGCCAAGGCGATCTTCGTGCGCTTCACCATCGAAGAGGGACCGCGGGTCACGATCGATCGGGTCGACTTCAAGCTGGTCGGCGCGAGCCCGGACACTGCCCCGGGCGCGCCCGGCCTGGTGCTGCCCTACGACCGTCAGTTCCTGCTCGACAGTCTGACCGTCGCGCCCGGACATCCCTACAACCCCGCCGAGATCCGCGACGACACCCGGCGCCTGGAGCGCCTGTTCGGCGACGCCGGCTATCCGTCGGCCAGCGTCGAGGCCGACCCCGCGCGCAGCGGTGAGCACCTGACGCTGACCTGGGCCATCAAGCCGGGGCCGCAGACCCGCCTCGGGCCGGTGTTCGTGCGCGGGAACTTCGTCACCACGCCCGAGACGGTGCTCGAGCAGATCCCGCTCTCGTCGGGCGACTTGCTGACGACGACCGAGCTCGAGCGCGGGCAGCGGAACCTGGGCTTTCTGCAGCTGTTCAACAACGCCCAGCCGATCAGCTTTCCGGGCAAGGAAGACAAGCGGGACGTCGTCCCGATGGTGGTGCAGGTCGAGGAGCGCTACGAGCAGTACAGCGTGATTCACGTCGGCGGCGGCATCTCGACCGACCAGAAGCCGCCCGACTCGTCGTTCCCCGTCGGTGTCTATTTGCGCGCCGGCTACGAGAACCGCGATTTCTTCGGGCACGGCTGGAACATCACCGGGCAGGCCGCCTACGGCACGTCGCTGTTCCGCGGCAACCTCTCCTTTCTCGACCGGCGCTTCTTCGGGACGCTGTTTCGGTTCGACACCTCGCTCAGCTACTTGCAGCAGGCGACGGCGCGACTCGGCGACATCCACTCGGGCGGTGGGTCGATCGGGTTTTCGCGCGAGATGTACCCGGGGGTCGACGCCGGCATTCACTACAATCTGCGCAACACGACCCACACCGAGTCACTGATTCGTCCCGAGGGGCCCGACGCGCTGCTGAGCACGATCCAGCTCGGCACGACCGTCGGCAGCCTGTCGTTCAACGTCGAATGGCTGCGCCTCGACAACCGGCTGGTGCCGGCGCGCGGCTTCCGGATCGACGCCATCGCCGAGGTGGCGCTGCCGGTGCTGTCGGCGCCGCTGCGCCCACTCCCCTTCCCGGTCGGCGACGACACCTTCATCAAGGTGGGCGTCCACTCGATGACGGTCGTCCCCCTCGCCTCCTGGCTGTCGCTGCGCCACGGCCTGCGGTTCGACAACGGCTTCCCGCTGGGCGGCCCGCCGCTGTTGCCGAAGGTGGAGCGCTTCTTCGCGGGCGGCGACACCACGCTGCGCGGGTTCAAGCTCGATCGCGCGCGCGTCGAGGTGGTGGGCTTCCCGCTCTACCCCGGCATCTACGGCGTCGAGTACCAGCCCATCGGCGGCAACCTGCGCATCCTGCAGAACATCGATCTGCAGTTCCCGATCAGCCCGCCGTTCTACGGCGCGGTCTTCATGGACAACGGCGTGGTCGCCGACTCGCTCGACGGTCTGGGCGCCAGCAAGTTCCGCCACGGCGTCGGCGTGTCGCCCCTGCTGGTCAAGCTCCCCGTCGGCGACCTCAGCTTCTCCTGGGCCTGGCCCCTCGACCCCGGCCCCGGCGACACCAAGATCGGCGTCCTGCACGTGAACATCGGATTGTTGTTCTGACGTCGCCGGCAGGTGCTAAATGCGCCATGGCGCACTTAGCGCCCCAAGCCTGGTTCGTTTTGCGCCAGGACGCTTCGCGCATCGACACCGACGGACGAAAGATCCGCGCAATCAGCGCGGGCACGCCCCTTGCGTAGGCGAGCCCCGTCGCACGGCGGGAGATACCGCCGACGCGGTCAAACGTGGCCGAAAAACGAAGGTTCAATTGGGGAGCAACGAACATGAACAATGGAATGCCAAAGAAGACCTGTGCGGGAGCACGGGTGGGGTCGTGGGCGATCGCGTTGACGCTGACGATTGCGGCGCCGGCCGCGTATGCGCAGAGTGGGGCCGGCAGCAAGATCATCGGCGTCACATCGACGGGGACCTCGGACGGCACCCCGATCCGGATCACCCTGGTGCCGAACCTGGGCGCCCGGCCATCCGTCCCGGGACCTGGCTGTGACATCCTCGGCGGAACCGACATCGGGACCGCGAGCAACTGCGAGTTCCCGCACGGCGGTGTGGCCCCGGCTCCCTTCGACGGGGTCATGAGCTTCGCCAACCTGCACCCGGTTGCGGGACAGCAAGGCTGCGTGGGCCCGACCGACAAGGGCCCCACCGCGAACGACCTGGCCAGACAGCTGAATCTGAACCTCAATGCGGCGCTCGCGCCCGCAAACGCGTTCCTGAACCTCTCCTTCCCGGCGATCGGCCAGATTCAGATCGACCATATCGGCATCCTAACGCCGGTCGGACAGCCCAACTCCGCGGTTCAATGGGACCTCTGTGTCAACGGCATCAAGGTGGTGTCCCAGACCCCGCTCGTGGCTCCGCTCGACACCACCTGCAGCCCCGTCTATCCGGGGACCCCGGTGTTCGCCACGGTGCCCACCCCGCCGGCGACCTTTAACGGCTGCACGTTCGTCGGGATCAAGAAGGGGAAGCACGCCGTCCCCGCGCTGTCGATGGCCGGAGCGATCGCTGTCAGCGCCCTCATGCTCGCCGTCGGGGCGTTGATGCTCCGCCAGAACCGCAAGCGTCGCCTCTCGGCGTAGTGGTCCTCGAGCTTTTCCTCTCGTACAAGTATTCCAACCGGCGCGTGAGCTCTCGCAAGGCCTGCCCTCACCCATCCCTCTCCCGAGTACGGGAGAGGGGGTCGGAGAGGTCGGCTCCGTCTGGCCTCCGCCTTGTTCGACCTCACGTTCGGCGGAGGGTTGGAACGAGCGCGAGGGGGTGAGGTGCTCGGATTGCGGGGCGTGTGGAGGCGCTCCGGCCCGTCCGCGGGCCGGATGCCAGCCGGAAGACGAGCGGCCCCGTGCCGCCGGTTGATCCGGTCCAGGAGAACCGCAAAGCCCGCAGACCACACCGAACCAACCGAGCGCCGCCCGTGGCCCGGCGGCGTAAGGCCGCGTCCCCGCAATCCGAGCACCTCACCCCCGGAAGCGAGCGACGAACCAACCCCCGACCGAGAACGAGACCCCGAACGAGAACGAGCGCGGCCGCCTACTCGCCGCGGTAGATCTTCGCCGCGCCGATGTGGCCGAATCGATGCCACCGCACGTGTCGCCGCGCCAGATCGAACAGGATCTCCTCGCGCGCCATCCCCCGCTCGACAGCCGCGTCGACCCAGTCGAGCGCGACCTCGCGCGCGTCGCCGGGATGAAACACGAAGGTCTTGCCGAAGATCACCGCCGCGCCGTCCGAGATCACCCGCGCCTCGAACAGGTCGCCGCGCGCGAACCCGATGGTGTTGCGCCGTTCGGTGACCGCGAAGCGCGCGCCGCCGAGCACGTCCTCCAGATCCATCACCCGGTCGTCGACCTCGTGCAGCTCGAACAGGCTGCGGTGGCTCGCGGCCAGCAACGACAGCGTCCGCCGCTCGGCGGCCGACAGCCCGGGGTCCTGGTCGAGGATGTGCACGACCGGCGCCACGCCACCCCGAAACGGCCGCTCCAGCACGTACCACTCCAGGAACGCCGCCATGCGCCCCTCGAACAGCTCGGCGTCGTCGTCGAAGACCTTGCCGGCACGCTCGAAGTACTCCTCGCGCGCGCGCATCGCCTCGATCTTGTTCTCGCCGGCGCTGTAGCGCTCGGCCAGGCGGTCGAGCTGGCGGTGCACGACCGTCGATGGACGAGGAGGTGCCTCCTCGTTCCCGGCGTTCGCCGGCGCACCGGCGTTCACCGGCCCGCTGCTCTCCCCCGCGTCTTCGTTCACTTCCGGTGGCGCTCGGTCATGAGCGCCTCGAACCGGTCGAACAGGTAGGCCGCGTCGTTGGGGCCGGGCGATGCCTCGGGGTGGTACTGCACGCTGAAGACCGGCAGCTCGGCGTGGCGCATCCCCTCGACGGTGTTGTCGTTGAGGCTGACGTGCGACAGCTCGGCGCGCCCACGCAGCGAATCGACGTCGACGGCGAAGCCGTGGTTCTGCGAGGTGATCTCGACCTTGCGCGTCCCGAGATCCATCACCGGGTGGTTGGCGCCGTGATGCCCGAACTTGAGCTTGTAGGTCTTGCCCCCCAGCGCCTGTCCCAGGATCTGGTGGCCGAGGCAGATCCCGAACACCGGCAGCGTCGAGTGGCAGAGCTCGCGCGCCGCCTCGACCGCGTAGCCGACCGCCGCCGGATCGCCCGGACCGTTCGACAGGAAGACGCCGTCGGGCTTCATCGCCAGCACCTCCTTGGCGCTGGTCTCGGCCGGCACCACGGTGACCCGCGCCGCCGCCCGAGCGCAGGCGGCGCAGGATGCCGCGCTTGATGCCGAAGTCGTAGGCGACGACGTGGTGGCGCGGAGCCGGCTTGGGGCCGGCGCCGCCGACGCGCCAGACCGCCTCGTCCCACTCGTACGGCGATGCGGCCGTCACCTCGCGCACCAGGTCGCGCCCCTCGAGCGACGGGTGCTTGCGCGCCCGCTCGACCGCGGCCGCCGGGTCGTCGACCTTGCGGGTGATCACGGCGCGCTGCGCGCCCGACGAGCCGGATCCGCCGCGTCACCGCGCGCGTGTCGATGCCGCTGATGCCGGCGATGCCGTGCTCGGCCAGCAACGCGTGCAGGCCGCCCGAGGCGCGCCAGTTGGACACCACCGGCGACAGCGCGCGCACGACGAAGCCGGCGCACCAGGGCCGCGCCGACTCGAAGTCGACCGGGTTGACGCCGACGTTGCCGATCTCGGGCGCCGTCATGGTCACGATCTGTCCGCGGTAGGAGGGATCGGTGATCACCTCCTGGTACCCGGTGATCGCGGTGTTGAAGACGATCTCGCCGGCCGATTCGGCGTCCGAGCCGAAGCCCAGGCCGCGGTAGACGGTCCCGTCCTCCATCGCCAGCAACGCGGGCGGTGGGGTAGTCGAAGGTGACGGTGCTTGGCTACTCACGATACCTCTCCTCGCTGAAGGCCAGCTTACCGCCAACGATGGTCAATGCCGCGCGCCCGCGCAAGGCCCGACCGATAAACGGACTGTTACGAGAGCGCGACCGGAAGCCCTTCACGTCACAGGTCCAGGCCGCCTCGGGGTCGATCACGGTCACGTCGGCCGGCTGCCCCTCGGCCAGACGGCCGCCCGGCAGGCGGAAGATCGCCGGCCGGCGCGGTCGACAGCCGGGTCACCAGCGCGGCCGGCGTGAGCACGCCGGCGCGCACCAGGTCGAGCATCAGCGGCAGCGCTGTCTCGAGCCCGATCATGCCGAACGCCGCCTGCTCGAACTCGACGTCCTTCTCGACCGACGAGTGCGGCGCGTGGTCGGTGGCGATGGCGTCGATGGTCCCGTCGCGCAGCCCCTCGCGCAGCGCCTCGACGTCGGCAGCGCCGCGCAGGGGCGGGTTGCACTTGGCCGCGGTGTCGTAGTGGCGCGCAGGCCTCGTCGGTCAGCGACAGGTGGTGCGGCGTCACCTCGCAGGTCACCGGCAGGCCGCGGCGCTTGGCCTCGCGCACCAGGCGCACCGATTCGGCGCTGCTGACGTGGGCGACGTGGTAGCGCGCCCCGGTCAGCGCGCAGAGCTCGATGTCGCGCGCCACCATCGACGACTCGGCGGCGGCGGGCTGGGCCTTGATGCCGGCGCGCGTGGCCACCGGCCCCTCGTTCATCGAGCCGCCGTCCGACAGCAACAGGTCCTCGCAGTGCTGCACCAGCGTCAGATCGAAGGTGCGCGCGTACTCGAGCGCGCGCCGCATCAGCTCGGCGTTCATCACCGGGTGGCCGTCATCGGAGACCGCGACGCAGCCGGCTTCGCGCAGCTCGCCCATCTCGGCCAGCGATTCGCCCTTGAGCCCCTTCGAGATCGCGCCCACCGGGTAGACGCGGACCACGCCGACCTCGGCGGCACGCCTGAGAATCAGCTCGGTGACCGCGCGCGTGTCGTTCGGCGGCACGGTGTTCGGCATGGCGCACACCGCGGTGAACCCGCCCGCCGCCGCCGCGCGCGTGCCGGTGGCGATGTCTTCCTTGTATTCCTGCCCGGGCTCGCGCAGGTGGGTGTGCAGGTCGATCAGGCCCGGCACGACCCAGGATCCGCGCACGTCGAGCACCCGCGTCGACGCCGGCAGCCCTGCGGCGATGCCCGCGCCGAAGCGCGCCACGACGCCCTTCTCGATCAGCAGATCCCCCTCGGAATCGAGGTTGCGTGCAGGATCGATCACCCGGCCGCCTCTGAGACACAGATCCATATCGCCGGGACCCTTGAATAGGTGGTCGCGGTCAGACAGTCAACGGGTTTGTTGGCCGGGGCTCGCGCGGAATACTAGGCGCAACGCTGGTCGGATGAGACGAAACGCCAGGACGCCAGAGACGCCAAAGGCCGGATTCTCAGGGTTTCAGAGCGTGGCGTCCTGGCGTCTTGGCGTTTAATTCACGCGTCGGCGGTGCTGCCGGCTTCGCCGCCGGCCAGCAGGTACAGCACCGCCATCCGGACGGCGACGCCGCGCGCGACCTGATCGAGGATCACCGACTGCGGGGCCGTCGGCGACCGAGGGCTCGATCTCGACGCCGCGGTTGATCGGGCCGGGGTGCATGACGATGGCGTCGGGCTTGGCCATCGCCAGGCGGCGATCGTTGAGGCCGAAGTAGCGCGAGTACTCGCGGGTGTTGGGGAACAGCCCGGTCCCGATGCGCTCTTTCTGGATCCGCAGCATCATGACCACGTCGGCACCCTCGAGGCGGGCTCGATGCGGTCGTGAACGGCCAGCGGCGGCCCGATCCCCTCGACCATCTCGGGCAGGCCGGGCGGCAGCAGGGTGCGCGGGCCGGCGACGCGCACATGGGCGCCGAGCGCGGTGAGCGCGAAGATGTTGGAGCGCGCCACCCGGCTGTGGGTGATGTCGCCGCAGATCGCGACCTCGAGCCCGGCGAAGCGCCCCTTGTGCGCGCGGATGGTCGAGCAGTCGAGCAGCGCCTGCGTCGGGTGCTCGTGCGCGCCGTCGCCGGCGTTGACCACGCGCGCGGCGATCCGCCCCGCCAGCATCTCGGCCGCGCCCGCCTGCGCGTGGCGAATCACCACCACGTCGGGCGCCATGGCGTCGAGGTTGCGCGCGGTGTCGAGCAGGGTCTCGCCCTTGACCGTCGACGACGCCGCGCCCGAGATGTTGATGGCGTCGGCCGACAGCCGCTTGGCCGCGATCTCGAACGACGTGCGCGTGCGCGTCGACGGCTCGAGGAAGAGGTTGATCACCGTCTTGCCCCGCAGCGTCGGCACCTTCTTGATGGGCCGCAGCGCGATCTCCAGGAATCGCTCGCTGAGGTCGAGCACCGTCGTCAGGTCTTCGGCCGACAGGCCCTCGGTGCCAAGAAGATGGCGATGGCGGAACAGCGCTCATGACGCGTCGCTCTCGTAGCACCACGCGGTCGGGCTCGCCACGCTCTTTCAACATGACGCGCACCGACTCCGACGCGGTGGTCTGAACCTGGATCCCGACGTAGTCGGGCTGGATCGGCAGCTCGCGGCGGCCGCGGTCGACCAGCGCCGCCAGCTGGACGGAGCGCGGGCGCCCGTAGTCGGCCAGCACGTCCATCGCGGCGCGCACGGTGCGGCCGGTGTAGAGCACGTCGTCGACGAGAATGATGGTCTGCCCCTCGATCGCGAACGGCAGGTCGGTCGGACCGATCTCGGGCTTGGGCAGCCCGTGGAAGACGTCGTCGCGGTAAAGCGTGATGTCGACGGCGCCCAGCATCGGCGGCGGACCGCCGTGGGATTCGTTGGGATCGGACATCAGCGCCACCAGCCGCTGCGCCAGGAAGGCGCCGCCGGTGCGCACGCCGATCAGGTACAGCGGGCGCTGGCCGTCGGCGTTGCGCTCGATCATCTCGTACGCCATGCGCCGCAGCGCGCGC
Source organism: uncultured Pseudomonadota bacterium (assembly GCA_963778795.1). GTDB lineage: Bacteria > Myxococcota_A > Polyangia > Fen-1088 > Fen-1088 > DASRQZ01. Next base: position 646,492 of record CAVZVU010000004.1, read on the forward strand.
GCGATGCCGGTCTGATCGAGGATCTCGCGGCGCTCGACCAGATTTGAGTCGGGAGGGGGGATGCGGGACATGGGGTGGGCTCGGTCAGAGATAATAGCGGATGAACAGGTTCGTGAGCGTCCCCCAAACGCTGCGCGCGTCGGTGACCGACACCGACCAGGTCGAGGCGCCGGGCGCGCTCTCGTATTCGAAGACCAGCCCGGCGGTCAGCCCGATCGACAGCGCCGGCACGTCGATGAAGCCGAAGTGCAGCTCCCCCTCCAGCTCGGCGCGCAGCGTGACCAGCTTGGTGCTGGTGCTGTTGCCGCCGCTCGGCTTGAAGTAGACGAAGCTGGCCTCGGGGCTGGCGCTGACCGCCAGGTGGCGCCAGTTGCCGAGCAGCAAGGAGACGCCGACGATCGGGCCCAGGCCGTAGTAGGTGTCGAGCGCCAGCGAGCCCTGCCGCCCGCCGCCGAGAACGAAGGCCAGGCCGCCGTTCCAGGCGACGTTGCGCGACTTCCAGTAGCGCACGGCGATGGCCCCCATGTCGGTCGTGCACGGGACGCCGACGGTGGTGGACTGCGGGCAGGCGCTGAGCGGCGAGAGCGTCAACGGGAAGGGGGTGCCCGAGAATCGCCGCGCCTCGATGCCCCAGTGTCCGACGACGGCGTCGTGATCCGACAGCGGGACCAGCGGCGCGGCGACCGCCGGCGCGGCGGCCCCCGGCGCCGGGGCGCCCGGCGAGAGCGCCGACTGTGCGAGCTCGTCAGCCCGCGCGACGCGCGCGCCGAACGCAGAGAAGAGGGTCACGGCCAGGACCGAGACGCAGAGGCAGCAGGCGATACGAACGGGGCGCGGGTGGATCGGGTGGATCACGGGGTCACCTCGACAGGCAAATGCTGACCGGCTGGCCGGTCTGGGGCGCGGCGCAGAAGTAGTTCTGGGCGGCGCGGGAGCAGCCACCGGGGGTGGTGCAGCCCTCGTAACAGCGATGGAGCGGCTGGTCGGAGGCGCGCTGACTGCACACCGACGCCGCCCCCGGGCACAGGTCGGTGCCGGTGGCGCCGGTGACGGCGCAGCCGGCCAGCACGCAGGCCCCGCCCGCGAAGGTCGGCCCCAGCGCGCAGGTTCCGCCCAGACCGCAGGCGTCGTCGTTGGCGCACGGACCGCCGATGACCGCCGCCCGGTTGTAGCAGATGCCGTAGGTGGGATCGCAGGTGTCGGCGCCCTTGCCCTGGGTCACGCACTCGTTGTCGTTCTGGCAAGCGGCGGCGACCGGTGACGCATACAGGCTGCGGCAGTAGCCGACCACGAGGTCATCGAGCGGATCGGTGAGCGTGCCGTTGTTGCCGATCACCTCGGCGAGGCAGCGCTGGTTGGCACCGCAGTCGCTGTTCTTGTCGCAAACCCCCGAGCAGAGCGCGCGGTTCGCGACGCTGCCGACGGTGAAGTTGCGATCGAAGCACTCGCCGCTGCGGCACTGCCCGGGCGCGGTGCAGGGATCGCCCACCAACTTGGTCGCGCCGGCGCCGCTGACCTTGCAGGTCCGCAGCATGGTCCGGTCGCCCACGCGCACGCAGCCCTGCCCCGCCGGACAGTCTCGCTCGGCGGCGCAGACCGTGCCGGTGATCAGGCTGGCCGGCGTGCACTCGCCCACCCGGGCGTACGACTGATTGGGCAGCGGCTGCTGGTACTCGAGGCAGGCCGAGCCGGTCGGGCAGTCGGCGTCGATGCGGCACAGGGTGGTGCAGAACGGCGCGCCCGACGTGCCCGGCGCATTGATGCACAGCGAGTCGTCCCGACAGCGCTGGCTGCTGCTCGGGTCCTTCGAGCAGGGCTGGCCGTAGGCCACGCTCGCGCTCGCGTCTCGCGCCGCAAGACACGACAGCTGGAGCGCGCTGCCCGCGGCGACGACGACCGTCGCCAAACAGATGCGCCCCTGGTTGCAGAGCGAGTCGGCCCCGGCTTGCGCCGTCTCGGTCACCCCCAGCGTCGCCACCGATTTCAGGTAACCGCAAAAGTTGATCGGGCACACGCCCCCGCCCGGGCCGTCGGCCGGACAGTCGGCGTCGACGACCGGCGGATGATCCACGGCTGTGCTTGTGTCCTGCCCGCCGCTGTCGACTTTGCCGGTTCCGGCGGAGCTGTCGCGACAGCCACCGGCGCCAGCGGCGACCCCGAGACCGAGCAGGGATACACTCAGCAACGAGGCAGCCAGCGCCGACTTCGACATCGAGCCTCAGTGTCGCACGAATCGCGCCGATTCGCGCGGCCCGCCCGAGGCCGGCTGATCTATTATGGACGACTGATGGCACCTGAAGACACCGCCGAAGACGCGGCCGACGATACCGCGCCGCCGAGTGGAGTCGGTACCCCGAGCGACAGCGGGCGCGCCGCCCCGCGCGCCGCGATCCTGCTCATCGGCAACGAGCTGCTGTCGGGCAAGGTCGAGGAGCAGAACGCCCGCTTCCTGGTGCGCGAGCTGCGCGCGCTCGGCGTCGTCGTGGCGCGCATCGAGGTGATCCCCGACGACAGCGCCGAGATCGCCGAGACCGCCCGCAAGCTCTCGCAGCGCTTCGACCTGGTCTTCTCGTCGGGGGGCGTCGGACCGACCCACGACGACGTCACCCTGCCGGCGATCGCCGCCGCCTTCGGCATGGGGATGGCGCGCAGCGCCGAGCTGGAAGAGCTGCTGCGCGGCAGCTTTGGCGCGCGGCTGCACGAGCGCGACCTGCGCATGGCCGACATCCCCGACGGCGCGCGGCTGGAGTACGGCCCGCGCGGGCCGCGGCGCCAGCTGGCCGGTCGTGGTGGTGCGCAACGTCTGGGTGCTGCCCGGTGTCCCCGAGATCTTCCGGCGCAAGTTCGAGAGCGTGCGCGAGCTCTTCCGCGCGGCGCCCATTTTCGCGCGCGCCCTCTACTCGCGCGAGGGGGAGGGGCCGATCGCCGGCGCGCTCGATGCCGTGGTGGCCGAGTTCCCCACGGTCGAGATCGGGTCCTATCCCCACCCGGGCGCACCCGACTACAAGGTGAAGATCACCCTCGACGGGCGCAGCTGCAGCGACGTCGACGCGGCGCTCGGCAGCCTGGTCGCCCGACTGGGCACCGCGGTCGTCCGTGTCGACTAAGATGGGAACCCTCAGAGGGTTCCCAAACCCTCCCACTGGGCTCCGCCGGGCAAACCCGGCTACGCCCGACCCGATCCTGGTATAAACCGCCCGCATGGCTGAAGTCCCCGCGTCGGTAAAGGGCATGAACGACATCCTCGCCCCCGAGGTGTCGAAGTGGCAGTTCGTCGAGGAGAAGGCGCGTCAGGTGCTGGATGCGTTCGCCTACCGCGAGGTACGCACGCCGATCCTCGAGTACACGCCGCTGCTGGTGCGGTCGGTGGGCGAGGTCACCGACGTGGTCGAGAAGCAGATGTACACCTTCGACGACCGCGACGGCCGGTCGGTGAGCATGCGCCCCGAGGGGACGGCGCCGACGGTGCGCGCGTTCATCGGCCGCGCGCAGTGGACGCGCGAGCCGGTGACCCGCTGGTATTACATCGGCCCGATGTTCCGGCACGAGCGCGCCCAGCGCGGGCGGCTGCGCCAGTTTCACCAGGTCGGCGCCGAGCTGTTCGGCATCGCCGAGCCGACCGCCGACGCCGAGATGATCGCGATGCTGGCGGCGATGCTGGGCGACTTCGGGCTGCGCGCCGCCGACCTCGAGATCACGCTCAACTGCCTGGGCGAGCCCGAGGAGCGCCCGGCCTACCGCGAGGCGCTGGTGGCGTTCCTGTCGGCCAACATCGACAAGCTCGACGAGGATTCGCGACGGCGGCTCGAGACCAACCCGCTGCGCGTGCTCGACTCGAAGAGCCCCGAGGTGCAGGCGCTGGTCGCGGGCGCGCCGGCGCTGCTCGACCACCTGGGCGACGACTCCAAGCGGCGCTTCGAGCGGGTGCGGGGCGCGCTGGGCGCGCTGGGCGTCGCGCACGAGATCGATCCGCGCCTGGTGCGCGGGCTCGACTATTACACCGGCACGATCTTCGAGATCAAGGTGAAGTCGGGCGACCTTGGCGCGCAGAACACCGTGGTCGGCGGCGGCCGCTACGACCGTCTGGTCGAGTCGCTGGGCGGCCCGCGCACGCCGGCGCTCGGCTTCGGCATGGGCATCGAACGGGTGCTGCTGGCGCTGCCCGAGACCGCCGACAGCTTCGAGCCGGCGCTGAACGTCTTCTTCGCGCCGCTCGATCCGGCCGCGCTCGACTTCGCCCTGCCGCTGGCCCACCGGCTGCGCGCCGCCGGGGTGCGGGTCGAGATCGAGCACCGCACCGCCAGCCTCAAATCGCAGCTCAAGCGCGCCGACAAGCTGCGCGCCCGCGCTGGCGGTGATCATCGGCGAGAACGAGGTCAAGTCGGGGCGCCTCACGCTCAAGGACCTGGCCAACGGCACCCAGCAAGAGATCGCCGCGGGGGAGCTCGAGGCGAAGGTCCGACAGGCGCTCGACTGAGGGGACCCGCCGGGCATGAAGCGGGTCGCGTCTGCCGTCGGTCTGGTCGCGCTCGGCACGCTGGCGCTCCTGGGCTGCGGGACGTCGGCGGCCGGCGGCGACAGCGCTGACGCCGGCGCGGGCGACGCGCCGAAATCCGACGGGACATCCGGCGGGACATCCGAGGGACACCTTCGACGCGCCGCCGGACAGCGCGTCCGACGCCGCGGGAGAGGCAGACGGCGCCGCGTCCGGCGACGCCGGAGATGGGGCCGGCGCGTTACCGCGGCCGCTGTTCAACGGCGTCGACTTCGCCGGTTGGGACCGCTACCTCGGCGAGCCGACGCCCGGCGCGGCGCCGCTGGGGATCGACAACGATCCGCTGGGCGTCTACTCGGTGGTCACCGTCGACGGCGAGCCAGCGCTCCGGGTCAGCGGCCAGGTCTGGGGCGCCCTCATCTCTCAGCAGGAGCTGTGCGATTTTCACCTGTCCCTGGAGTACCGGTGGGGCACGATGGTCTGGCCGCCGCTCAACGGTTTCGACAGCGGCGTGATGTATCTGTCGACCGGTCCGCTCGGCGCGGTGAACGCCGGTGGACCGGCGCTGTCGAATCCGATCGGCAGCGGCGGGTTCATGGTGTCGATGGAGTACCAGCTGACCTTCAGCGACGTCGGCGGCATGTACAACCTGGGGCCGATCACCTTCCAGGCCGGCCCGCGCACCCCGCTGCCCGACGTCCCGGGGGCCTGGAACCGCATCGACATCATCGTCGCCGGGGGCGTCGCCACCCACCTGATCAACGGCCAGGTGATCACGACCGGCAGCGGATTCACTGTCGCCTGGCCGGGTCAGGCGGCCACGCCCCTGACCTGCGGCAAGATCCAGCTGCAGTCCGAGGGGGCGGAGATCTTCTTCCGGCGCGTCCAGCTGCTGTGACGTCAATCCCGGTCGTCAACGCCAGACGCCGGACGCCACGGTCCGGACTTTCAGAATCCGGCCTTTGGCATCACTGGCGTCATGGCGTCCGCTCAGCGCCAGGCGATCGCGGCCAGGTTGCCGACGGGCGCGGCCAGTGAGACCGCGCCGAGGCCGGTCTTGTCGAGCAGCCCGAGCAAGCGAGTCCTTGATCCGCGCCGGCGCCGGCAGCAGCTTGGCCCAGTAGCCGGTCGGGTAGCGGTTGACCACCGGGCGCACCTCGACGTCGCGGAAGCCGGCGCGCTCCAGCAGCACGCGCACGCTGCGCGGCGAGAACAGCTGCAGGTGCTCGATGTCGTAGATCGGCGAGCGTCGGCCGAGCACGCGCGCCAGCACCGCGCGCCGGTTGTGGCAGACGATGAAGAACGCGCCGCCGTCCTTGGTGATGCGGTGGGCGTCGCGGCAGAGCTGCAGCGGATCGAAGACGTGCTCCATGGTCTGAAAGCAGGTCACCAGGCGAAACTGCTCGCGCCGCGAAGTCGGCGGGGCGAAACGGGGCGTGACGGATCAGGCCGGCGCACCGCCGGTCCGGCGCGGCGGCGATCGGGGCCGCCGACGGCTCGACCCCGGCGACACCGTCGAAGCCCGCCTTGAGCAGCTCGTCGAGGAAGGCGCCGTCGCCGGTGCCGATGTCGAGCGCGCCGTCGCGGCTGGGCAGACGGCGCACGATGCGCGGCAGGAACGACCCGTAGGTCTGCGCGGCGTAGCGCGACTCGGTCGACGCGTCGAAGGCGGCCGCGTGATAGGCGCGCTCCAGCGCCTCGCGCGCTCGGCGCCGGGCTCGAGTAGAGCAGGTCGCACGCCGCGCACTCGACCAGCCGCAGGTGCATGTACTCGGGCCGCTTGCGCGACGCGAAGGCGAAGCTGTCGAGGTGGCTCGGGTCGAAGTTCGCGGGCGCGACCTCGCGCGCCTCGGCGCTGCCGCACATCGGGCAGACGCGCGAGAAAAGCTCGCTGGGCAGCGGGCCCGGCAGCGGCGCCCACCGCCATGCGCGTCGTTCGTCGATGATGGGCGCGGTCATGCCGGTCTCCTCCCGGTCACGGTGAAGCCAAGAAAGTCGACCGCGCCCTGCCAGCCCATCGTGACGTTGGCCAGCACCGCCAGCGCCACCATCACCGGGACGCCCGCCGCGCCGACCGAACGACAGAGCCATTCGAACGCGACGTTCGACGGCTGCGGCGACAGCAACGAGAAGATGAACCCCATGCCCTTGTAGCAGGCGACGGTCAGCTGATTGCCGCGGCCGTAGACGCCGATGTCGACCAGGCCCGCGCCTGCGCAGCAGGTGGTCGAGCGCCGACGGCGTCGGACGCCAGTAGTCGTAGGGGACGAAGTGCCAGCGCGCCGCGAACGGCACGGTCAGCATCGACGCGGCCGCCCGGCTTCAGGCAGCGAAACAGCTTCGCCCAGGAAGACGCCGCGAGTCGAGCACGTGCTCCAGCGTCTCGGTGCACAGGATGAAGTCGGCGGTCTCCGACTCGAGCGGCCAGCGATCGCCCGAGTAGTAGATCGTGTCGGGCGCCTGGACCGCGAAGTGCTCGCGCGTGTCGGCGTAGTCGATGCCGATGTACTTCACGCCGTCGCCGAACAGCCGGCGAAACGGCTGCAGGCCGCAGCCGACGTCGACGACGGTGCCGGTCACCGACGGGAGCTCGCTGCGCGAGGTCCGCCCAGATCGTGCCGCTCTGCAGGTCGAAGAATCGCAGCAGCCGCGCGCGCATCGCCGCGACCGCGCCCGTCGCGCGCCGGCGTAGGTCGGCGGCTTCCAGTGCTCCTCGCGCGAGGTGACCAGGTTCGTACGCGTCGGTCGAGCGGTCGGGCACTGCATGGTCGCCTCCCCGCGCGGGGCCGCGCGCGCGCACCTCGCCGCCGCGGATGATCGCGCGTCGGATGAAGTGCGGCCGCCGCTTGCGTCTCCTCGAGGATCTTCGCGACGTACTCGCCGACGGTGGCGATGCCCAGCAGGTTGATCGATCCGAAGAACAGCGTCATCAGCAGCACCGTGGTCGCGCCCCTTGGGCGCCGCCGCCGGGAACAGCAGGCGCAGCACCAGCTGCGCGCCGCCGAGCGCGATGCTGGCGAGGAAGAGCAGCGTCGCGACGAAGCTGAGCATCGACAGCGGCGTGTTGCTGAACGAGAGGATGCCCTTCTTCGCCCAGCCGAGGTTCTTGAACAGGCTGTTGGTCGTGCGGCCGAACATGCGCTCGGGGCGCACGTAGTCGACGCCGGTCTGCTTGAAGCCGACCAAGGCGCGGAGGCCGCGCAGGAAGAGGTCGCGCTCGGGATACTGCAGCATCGCCTCGCACCGCCTTGGCGTCGATCAGCGAGAAGTCGCCGGCGTCGCGCGGGATGCGGATGAACGAGAACGCGTCGAAGACGCGATAGAAGAGCTTGTAGACGATCTGCATGAACAGCGGCGCCTCGCGCTTCACGCGCCGGCCGTAGACGACGTCGTAGCCCTCGCGCCACTTGGCGACGAACTGCGTCGATCAGCTCGGGCGGATCCTGCAGGTCGCCGTCGAGCAGCACGCAGGCGTTCTTGGTGGCGATCTCCATGCCGCTGCGGAACGCCGACTGCGAGCCGAAGTTGCGCGAGTGCGAGATGCCGATCACGCGGCGGTCGCGCGCGCTGATGTCGCGCGATCGACCTCCTCGCTGTCGTCGGGGCTGTTGTCGTTGACGAAGATGATCTCGTAGTCGATCTTGAGCTTGTCGAACGTCTTCTTCAGGCGCTCGTACATGATCGGGATCGCCTGGCCGTCCTTGTAGCAGGCGATGATCGCCGACACGCTGTGCTTGGCGTCGAGGCCGAACTGCTTCGACGCGCGCTCGTAGTCGTCGCGATCTTCCAGCGCCGCGGTACCAGTCGGCGGTGCGTCGCAGCCCTTCGCGGAAGTCGACGCGCGCCTTCCAGCCCAGCACCTGCCGCGGTCTTCGTCTGGTCGGCGTACCAGTCGCGCACGTCCCAGTCGCGGCTCTCCATCGCGGCGAACGTCGGCTCGCCCGTCGAGCGCGAAGAGCTCGGCGGCGACGGCCGCCACCTCGCCGATCGTCGTCTTCTTGCCGCTGCCGATGTTGAACGAGTCGCCGTAGTGTGCCGGCTCGAGCTTGAGCGCCGTGTCGACGAACGCCTCGGCGACGTCGTCGACGTAGACGAAGTCGCGCGAGATGTCGGGGCTGACGAACGGCGGATACTTGCCGGCGAGTGCCCATCGCGCACCAGGTTCGGGATCAGGCGCGACGAGTCCTCGTAGCGGGCCGTAGACCGAGTACAGCCGCAGATTCGCGCACGGCAACCGCCTTCTTCTTGCCGTAGAACTGCAGCAGGTTGGCGCACGCCACCTTCGACACCGCGTAGTCGCTGTTGGGGCGCGGCAGGTCGCTCTCGCTGGGGCCGGCGGCCGCGTCGCCGTACTCCGACGAGCTGCCGGCGTGGACGTAGCAGGCCAGCGGCATGCTTCTGCAGCCGCTGCAGCAGGCGCGCCGTGAGGTTGAAGTTGGTCTCGTAGATGAGCTCGCCGTCGACCTCGAACGAGTAGGCGCCGTAGGCGATGCAGTTGAAGACGGTGCGCGGCTTGACCCGCTCGAGCACGGCGTCGAGGTTGGCGTCGACCAGCAGGTCGGCCTGGATGACGTTCTCGTCGGGCAGGCCGTCGAGCCGCCAGGCCGGGAAGTGGAAGCAGCGTGCCGAAGACGTCGCGGCGCGACGCGCCAGCAGCATGCGCAGCAGGTTGGCGCCGACGAAGCCGCTGGCGCCGAGCACCAGGATCGGCCCCTGCAGATCGCGCGATCTTGGGCGTCTCGGGCGACGTGCCCGGCGGTCGTCGCTGGCGGCGTGTCGCCGGCGGGCTCACGCGGCGCTGCCCGATGCACGAGTCGGCGAGCGATGCTGGCCGGATCCAGGCCGCACTCCTTGCGGTGAAACTTCTGCGAGCCGTAGCGCGCCGACGGATAGCCCGAGCGCGCAGCGGTGGGTGAAGCGCGCGCGGCACGCAGCCCGCGCCGCGCCAGCGCGTAGGCGAGCATCTGCCCCGCGCCCCCTTGCGCCACGTGCTCCTCGACGACGAAGAGGTGCCCGCTGCGCGCGCAGGTCGTCGAGGAACGCCGGCCGGCAGCGCCGCGCCGTCGATCGGCAGCTCGCTGACGCACCCAGACCGCGGGGCGCGACGCCTCGGGCCAGGGCAGCAGCGCTTCGATGATGCCGCCCGCCAGCGGCCCGACGATGACCATGGTCGGCCCGCCGCCCGCCAGGACGCGCCGCCAGGGCGCGTAGGCCGGCAGCGTGCAGCCCCTTGGGCTTCTCGTCGCGCCCGAGGCGCAGGTAGGCGGGGCGGTTCGACGGCGGCGATGCGCGCGACCGCCGGCGCCGACGTCCTCGGCGAACGCCGGCACGTAAGCGGTCAGGTGCTGCAAGCGCGGTGAGCGCGCCGTAGTCCTCGAGCGCGTGGTGCGTCGCGCCCATCACGCCGTAGCCGTAGCCGCCGCCGTTGCCGACCAGCTTCACCGGCAGGTCGTGCAGGCAGACGTCGTTGCGGATCTGCTCGAACGGGCGCGCGTAGACGAAGCGGCGCGATGCTGTAGACCCAGGGCCGCAGCCCGCCGCGCGCCAGCCCGGCGGCGACCGTGACCATGTTCTGCTCGGCGACGCCGGCGTTGATGAAGCGCGCGCCCGGCGGCCGCCCGCACCGGCTCGAGCGCCATGAAGCCGAGGTCGCCGGTGAGGAAGACGAAGTCGGGCCGCGCGCACAGGCTCGGTCAGCGCCGTCGACAGGATCGTTCTCATCGGCGCGAGATCTCCGCGACCGCGGCCTGGTATTGCTCGTCGGTCAGCGGCAGGTAGTGCCACTCCATCCGGTGCTCCATGAAGGACACGCCGTGTCCCTTGACGGTGCGCGCCACGATCGCCACCGGGCGATCGTCTCGCCGGCTTCGCCGCCGCCGCCATCGTTGCTGGCCGGCCGGCGCGGTCAGTGCGCGCTCGATCGCGTCCGGATCGTGTCCGTCGATCTCGCGCACGTCGACGCGAAAGCCGCGTAGCTTGTCGGCGAGCGGCTCCAGGTCGGCGACCTCGGCCGTCGTCCCGAACCCCTGCAGCCCGTTGAGGTCGACCAGGATCGTCAGGTTGCTCAAGCCGCTGGTGCGCGGCGAAGGTCAGCGCCTCCCAGCACGAGCCCTTCGTTCCACTCGCCGTCGGACATCAGGCAGAAGACGCGCCCCGGCTCGCCCTTCAGGCGCTTGGCGAGCGCGAGCCCGGCGGCCAGACCCAGCCCGTGGCCCGAGGCTGCCGGTCGCGAACAGCAGCCCGGGGATGCCATCGACCGGCGGGTGGCCGGCCAGCTTGGTGTGCGTCCTGGTGGAAGCTGGCGAGGTCGGTGTCGGTGAGCAGCCCGCGCGACCACAGGGTGACGTACAGCGCGCCCGCGGCGTGCCCCTTCGACAGCACGAAGCGGTCGTCGGAGGTCGAGGACGCGGTGATGCAGCGTGACCAGCAGATCGAGGCAGGAGAGGTTCCCGCCGATGTGGCCGACCTTGGCTCTCGTAGTGCATCCGCAAGAGACGCAGCCTCGCCTCCCTCACGATCTCCGGAACGGACTCCCTCATGGTTTTGTTCTCATCCCACCGCGCGCCCGTTACGGTCGAGCTCACCCCACGCGGCCCGACGACGAGCCGGGGAAGACTACACCATGTGTGCGGCCGGTTCGCCGAGATTTCGACCCAGGACAAAGCCGGCGTCGACGGCGGTCTGGACCGCGCTTCTGGACCACGGGGCCGCGCGCTTGCCGGGCGCCGGCGCTCCTGTCAACATGCCGCGCTCTCAGCCATGATCATCGGACGCAGTCCCCTGCGCATCTCCCTGGGCGGCGGCGGCACCGACCTCCCCTCTTACTACCGCGAGCACGGTGGTTTCCTGGTCGCCGCCGCCATCAACCAGTACGTCTACGTCACGCTGGTGCGGACGCCGCTGGAGGAGATCATCTTGCGTTACTCGAAGATCGAGCGCGTCAAGAAGGTCGAGGAGATCCAGCACCCGATCATCCGCGAGGCGCTGCGCCTGACCAGCGTCTCGGGGCCGCACATCGAGATCACCAGCATGGCCGACATCCCCGCCGGCACCGGGCTGGGATCGTCGGGCAGCTTCGGCACCTGCCTGCTGCGCGTGCTGCACAAGTTCAAGCGGCACTTCGTGCATCCGCGCGAGCTGGCCGAGATGGCCTGCCACATCGAGATCGATCTCCTGCAAGAGCCGGTCGGCAAGCAGGACCAGTACATCGCCGCTTTCGGCGGCGCGACGGTGTTCGAGTTCCACCGCGACGACACCGTGAGCGCGCGGCCGGTCAAGGCGACCGACGAGACGCTCGACCTGCTCGAGGACAGCCTGGTGATGGTGTCGACCGGATTTTACCGGGCGGCGTCGCAGGTGCTGAAGGAGCAGGACGACAAGAGCCGCAAGAACGACCGCGCGATGATCGACAACCTGCACTACATCAAGGACCTCGGCTACCGGAGCCTGGAGGCGATGGAGAGCGGCGAGCTCAACACCTTCGGCCGCCTCATGCACGAGCACTGGCAGTTCAAGAAGCAGCGCTCGAGCCTGATGAGCAACCCCGAGATCGACGGCTGGTACCAGCTGGCGCTCGACAACGGCGCCGTCGGCGGCAAGCTGATCGGCGCGGGCGGCGGCGGCTTCCTGCTGTTCTACACCGAGCAGAAGGGGCGCCTGCGAACCGCGTTGCGCCGCGCCGGGTTGATGGAGGTGCCGATCTCCTTCGACTACGAGGGGACGAAGATCCTCTAGCAGGGGACGGGCGCAGTTGACAGACCAGGCGGCGGCGCCGCAACCTCGACCCCAGTCGTGAAGCCGACCCGCCGCGATCTCTTGGGATATCCCCTGGGCCTGGCGGCCGCCGGCGCGCTGGCGACGACGCTGCCCGCGCGCCGCGCCGAAGGGCGGCGAGCCCCGGCGGTCACCGACCAGGCGCTGCAACAGGCGGCGGCCCGGCCGGTCCTCGACCTCGGGCGCCTGTCCGACCCGGTGGTCATCGAATCGATCGAGCTGCTGCGCAAGGGGAAGGACCACTTCGTGCGCGTCCGCTCCAAGGACGGCGCCGAGGGGGTCTCGGTCGACGACGGGCGCATCGACCTGCTGCACCCGATCCTCAACCGCCTGGTGATCCCGTACTTCATCGGCAAGGACGCGCGCGATCTGGAAGAGCACCTGTTCCAGGTCTATCGCCACAAGAGCAACTACAAGCTGCAGGGCCTGGCGCTCTGGACGCCGGTGGCGCTGGTCGAGTTCGCGATCCTCGACATGCTCGGGCGCCTGACCAAGCGCTCCCTCGGGCAGATGCTGGGCGGGATCGTGCGCGACAACGTGCCGTTCTACGTGGCCAGCGGGCGGCGCGACACCACGCCCGAGCAGGAGATCGACTACCTGCAGGGGCTGGTCGCGAAGACCGGCGCGCGGGCGATCAAGTATCGCGTCGGCGGGCGCATGAGCCGCAACGTCGACGCGCTGCCCGGGCGCACCGAGCGGCTGATCCCGCTGTCGCGCAAGACCTTCGGCGACAAGATGGTCATCCACGCCGACGCCAACAGCTCGTACGACGTGGCCGAAGGGATTCGCGTCGGGCGGATGCTCGAGGAGATCGGCGCGATCCACTACGAGGAGCCCTGCCCCTTCGACGACTTCGAGAGCACGAAGAAGGTCACCGACGCGCTGAAGATCCCGGTGGCCCTCGGCGAGCAGGAGTCGAGCGAGGGGCGCTTCGCCTGGTGCATCCGGCAGCATGTCGCCGACATCGTGCAGCCCGACCTGTACTACTACGGCGGCCTGATCCGTTCGCGTCGCGTGGCGCGGATGGCGGAGCTGGCCGACATGGCGACGACCGTGCACCTGTCGGGCGGATTCGGCTTCGTCTACTCGCTGCACTTCGCCTCCTGCACGCCGCGCATCGGCCCCTGGCAGGAGTACAAGAACGGCGTCGAGACCTACGGCCAGTGGTTCGACCCGCCGCTGAAGATCACCGACGGCGCGATCAGCATCCCGAATGCGCCCGGCCTCGGCCTGGCCGACCCGACGAAGCTGCTGGCGGGCGCGACCGTCATCAAGGACGAGGCGCCAGCAGGCGCGTCGGACACGTCAGGCTGAGGCCTGGGCCCGCACCGGGGGGGTAGCTTGAAACGGCGAGACTGCGGGATGTGAGGACGGCTCCCCTCTCTCCGTTGTGGGGGCCGAAGGAGGGGGGATAGGTCCCGTGCTCAAACATCCTTTGGCGCGAGGTGTGCTGAACTGTTCTTGGAGTAGCGATAACCCGCGCCTCAGGAACTGCGCGCGGGACCTATCCCCCCTCCTTCGGCCTCCGTGACAATCTACGTTCGATGCGCCTGCGGCTCCGATCCGGAGGGGAGGGCCCCACAAGAAATATAGATTTATCGGACGTCGCCTCGCCGGTCCTTGGAATCATCCTTCGTCGCTTCAGGAAGCGAGGCTGGAAATATTGGGCGTGCCTTCGTCGCTGCAACGTCGCGTCCGATAGATCTCATATTTTTTTGTGCGCCTTCCGGATCAGCAGCGCAGGCGCATCGAACGTAGATTGTCGCGGCGGCCGGAGGAGGGGGGATGGGGTCCGCGCGCAGTTCCTGAGGCGCGGGTTACCGTTGGCCAAGCACAGTTCAGCACTCCTCGCGCCAAAGGATGTTTGAGCACGGACTCCATCCCCCCTCCTTCGGCCCCCACAACGGAGAGAGGAGAGCCGTCCTCACATCCCGCAACCTAGCCGTTCCAAGCTACCCGCCCGGTGCGGGTCCCAAGCTAACGCCGCCGCGCGAGGACGATGAAGTTCAGGGTCTCGTCGGGTTCGGCGAGCAGGGGGTCGAGGACGCGCGCCGCGGTGGCGATCGCGACCATCGAGGCGCCGACGAACGGCAGCGTCCACAGACGTGGCCGAGGCGCGGCGGCAGCCTCGTGCCCGAGCTTCCCCAGCTGTTGCGCCAGCCCGCCGATGCGGCCGACACGAAACGCAAGGAACGAGTTGAGCTTGTGGCCGATGACGCTCCATAGCCCCCCCTGCGCTCGGATGTCGGTCACGCTGAGGCCGGCCTCCTCACAGAGATGGCGCAGCCCATGCGAGCTGTAGCGAAAGTAATCGTGTGGCTGCTCGTGCAAGCGGAACTGGAACGGCGCGAGCAGGATCAACAGACCGTCGGGCTTGAGGACCCTCGCCATCTCGGCCACGAGCGCGCGCGGACGTGGCGTGTGTTCCAGGACCTGGATGCTGAGCACCGTATCGAACGTCGCGTCCTCGAACGGCAGTCGCTGTCCGTCGTAGGTGAGGTCGGGGCGGGTCCCCTGCCCGCTCGCCGCCGTGGCGTTGAACGTCGCCTCATGCTCGATCCCCAGATACTCGGTCACGTACGGCAGGAAGAAAGACTCGAACGGCTTGTTCCCGCACCCGACGTCGAGCAGACGCCCGCGCGCCTGGGGGGCGACCTCCCGCAACGACGCGACGATCAGCGACAGCTGCAGGTCGACCCAGTCGGACGCGGTCCGCGCCAGGCGCCGGACCAGCGATGATTGCATCAGCAGGTTCATCTCCCGGCCGGTCGAACGGTCACGGCGCCGGTCCTGTTCACGGACGCGTCGCCTCCGCGTCGCCCTTGACGCAGGCGGCGAAGGTGTTGAGTCCGAACTTGTGCGAGAAGCAGTGGATGCGGCTGGGAGTGAAGCCGGCCTGCACCAGCAGCGGCCAGAGGTCGCGGACGTCGTAGTACATCTTGTGATCCTCCATCTCGCTCTTGGGGCTGAAGCCGAGCTTGAACGCCGACAGCTCGAGATAGCGTTTGCCCCGCCAGGACGGCACGTTGATGAGGCAGGTCCCTCCGGGCGCGAGCAGCCGGTAAATCTCTTTCACCCCACCCAGGTCGTCCCACAGGTGCTCGATGACCGAGATCGCCATCACCACGTCGAAGCTGCCGCTGGCCAGCGGCTGCAGCGCCGCCGGCAGCGGGCCCTCGACGGCACGCACCTTCGGATGGCGCTTGAGATCGTCGGCCAGCGCCACGTCGACCAGCGTCGCCGCGCCCGCCTGGTCGAGGATGCTGCGCACGAACGAGGCGTGAAAACCGCAGCCGACGTCGGCCACGCGCTTGCCGGCGAACGATGGCACCCAGCGGCGGATCTGCCGCCCCGACAGCCAGACGCCAAATCGATCGGTCAGCGAGGGGTCGTAGTCCTGCGCGAAGGCCTGGGTGCGGATCGTCGCGGCGGCGGCAGACGCGTCTTCGATGGCCATCGTCGTCAGGGCGCCGTCAGCGCCGCCGGACCGCGACCGCGGTCGAGTGCAGCAGCAGCGTGAAGGTGAAGGTCATGAAGCCGGCGATCATCAGCAACAGGCCGGTCACGCCCAGGTGGTTGGTCGGCGACACGTCGGGCAGCCGGTAGTGGTGGCGCATGTAGCTGACCGCCAGCAGCGCCGTCAGCGCGCCGCCGGTCGCGAACAGGCCGGCGGCGATCCCGACGGTGCGCGTATAGGGGAAGCGCGCGAACCAACGTTTGGTCACCGTCCCCGAGTAGTCGAAGAAGACCTGGGTCAGGATCCCCATGAAGACGCACTGCAGTCCCAGGATCGACAGCGACACCCCCAGCCACATCCAGTGCAGCGAGAAGGTGATCGGCCCCAGCGTCACCGTCCCCAGCGACAGCGGCAACGTCAGCAGCAGGCCCAGCACCAGCGTGATCAGCCCCGGCTTGAACAGGAAGAAATCGGCGCCGTAGACGAACATCGCGCGCAGGTTGATCCAGGCCGCCTGCCACGGCGAAAACCAGCCGGAGCGCTTGTGGTGGCTCAGCCGTCCGTCGCGGTCCTTCAGGAACCGGATCGGGACCTCCTCGGTGCGCAGGTCCATGTGCACCGACTTGAGCACCATCTCCGACGCGTACTCCCAGCTCTGCGAGCGCAGGTCCATGCGCGCGAGCGCCTCGCGCGTGATGCCCCGCATGCCGCAGTGAATGTCGGAGAAACGGCTGGAGAAGATCACGTTGAGGATGAACGTGGTGACCGGCGTCCCGAGGTAGCGGTGCAGCGGCGGCATCGACCCCGGCTCGATGTAGCCGCGGAAACGCGAGCCCATGATGAACTCGGCGCCGCCGCGGAACTTCTCGACGAACGGGCCGAGCTCGCGAAAGTCGTAGGTGCAGTCGCAGTCGCCCATCAGCACGTACTTGCCGCGGATGAACGGCAGCGCGTCCAGGTACGCGCGCCCGAGGCCGCGCTTGGGCGTCTTGAGCACGCGCGCGCCGCCCGCGAGCGCGAGCTCCGCGGTGCGATCCTTCGAGCTGTCGACGATCAGGATCTCGCCGCGCACGCCGGCCTTGCGCATCCCCTCGTGGCACCAGGCGATGAAGTCGGCGATGGTCAGCTGCTCGTTCAGCGCCGGGATCACGATCGAGAACTCGGGGTCGGCGACGTCGTCGGCCGGCACCAGCAGCTCGATCTCGGGGTCGGCGGCGCGCACCGCCCCCGACGCGGTCGTCGGCACGGCAGCGGTCGCGGTTGTCGAGGTTGTGGTCGAGGTCGAGGTCGCGGCGGTCATCGTCGTGGGGGCGGTCGGCATCGAGGCGCTCATGGTTGTCTCACGTTCCCGCTCACATCTTGCCTGACATCTTGCCGGCTTGGAGGTCGGGGATCATCGCCAGGATCGACTGGCGCAGCGCCTCGCGCGTCGACAGCCGGCAGCGCCACCCCAGCGTCTGGATGCGCCGCGTGTCGAGGCGGACGACCGGCACGTCCCCCTTCCAGCCGCGGTCGCCGCCGGTGAAGTCGAAGCGCACCGCGCCTGGCCGCAGGCCGACGCACTCGACCGCCAGCTCGGCGATCTCGGTGACGGTGATGTAGTCGCCGGTCGCGACGTTGTAGGCGCGGAACGGCGGCGGCGTTCCGGCGTGCGCCGCCAGCACCGCGCGCACGACGTCGGTGACGTGGATGTACGACTTGCTCTGGCTGCCGTCGCCCAGGATGCGCAGCGCGGTCGGGTCGGCCAGCAGCCGGCGCGCGAAGTCGAAGCCGACGCCGTGGGTCTGGCGCGGGCCGACGACGTTGCCGAAGCGAAAGGCGCAGCCCGACAGGCCGAACATGAAGGCGTAGCTGGAGATCAGCGCCTCGCCCGCCAGCTTGCTCGCGCCGTAGGTCGAGACCGGCAGCAGCGGGCCGTGGTCTTCGCCGGCCTCGACCGTGCCCAGGTCGCCGTAGACGCCGCTGCCCGACGCGTAGAGGATCCTCTTGGCGCTGGTGGTGCGCATCGCCTCGACGACGTTGTGGGTCAGCGCCGTCCCCTGCCAGAAGTCGACGTCGGGCTCGGTGGCGGCGCGCGCGATGTCGGGGTTCGACGCCAGGTGAATCACCACGTCGTGTCCGTCCATCGCGGCGCGCAGGGCGTCCAGCTTCTCGACCTCGCCGCGGACGACGCGCAGCCGCGGGTCGGCGGCGTGGTGCGCGTAGTGCCACTCCCGCCCCGACGAGAAGTTGTCGTACAGGGTCACCCCCGCCACGGCCCCGGTGCCGGCGATGCCGAGCAGGTGGTCGGTGAAGTGGCTGCCGATGAACCCGGCGCCGCCGACGATGAAGAAGCGCCGCCCGGCCGTCGACCCGGCGTCGGCGGCGGCTTCGCCTTGGCCGGGGTCTACTTGGTCGATTCCCACTTGGTCGCGGCGCGCTTGAGGGCCGGGTGGCTGACCAGCAGGTGCCAGACGACGGCGCACAGCCCCTCGGTGTGCGGCGTGATGCGATCCGGCGACACCGTCGGGATCACCACGCAGGCGTCGGCGCTGCTGCTTGGTGGAGCCGCCGTCCTTGCCGACGACGCCGAAGACCCTCGCGCCGACCCCCTTGGCGAGCTCGATCGCGCGCACCAGGTTCATCGACACGTTCTTCTCGCGGCTGCCGCCGCCGACCGAGAAGACCAGCAGCCCGTCGCGCGGCGCCCAGGCGCGACACCTTCAGCCACTCGGAGAAGCTGGTGTCCCAGCCCTCGTCGTTGACGCGCGCCGTGAGCTCCGAGACGTTGTCGGTCGGCGTGTAGGCCTCGATGCCGCAGATCTTGCGGAAGTCGTTGACCGCGTGGCTGGCGTGCCCGGCCGAGCCGCCGACGCCCAGGATGAACAGCCGCCCGCCGCCGCCGGCCAGCGACGCCAGCCCCTGCGCGACCGCCTCGACCGACGCCGCGTCGATGGCCTTCACCGCGCGCACCGTCTCGTCGAGGAACAGCTGGACGAAGCTCGCTCACAGCTCGTACCCGGCGTCGGCCGCGTCGCGGTGGAACATCTTGACGGTGTCGAGGCTGAACTCGCCCAGGTCCTTGCCGACCAGCTCCAGCTTCTTGAGCAGGTCGGGGGTGACCGTGATGATGTGACAGCCGACCTCGGCCGCCTGCACCAGGTTCAGCAGCTCGCGCGGGCTGGCCCAGAGCAGCTCGATGCGGGGGTCGGCGGCGGCGCAGATCTCCAGCGCCGCGCGCATCAGCGGCACCGGATCGCGCCCGGTGTCGGCGATGCGGCCCGCGAAGACCGAGATCACCGAGGGCGCGCCGCCCTTGAGCGCCTGCGCCGTCTCGTGCACCTGCCCCAGCGTGCACAGCGCGGTGACGTTCAGCTTCACGCCGGCGGCGGTCAGCTCGCGGACCAGCGCCGATCGACGACTCGCGCCTTGGTGTTGGTGATCGGGATCTTCACGTAGACGTTGTCGCCCCAGGCGGCGATCTCGCGCGCCTGGCGGTTCATCTCGGCGAAGTCGTCGGCGAACACCTCGAACGAGATCGGCTTCTTCGCGATGTGGGTCAGCACCTCGCGCGCGAAGGCGCGGTAGTCCTTGACGCCGGCCTTGCGCATCAGCGTCGGGTTGGTGGTGAAGCCGGCGATCTGCGGGTTCTGCGACAGCTCGAGCAGCGCCGGAAGCGACGCGCCGTCGGCGAAGATCTTGATCCGACCAAGGACGTGGGGTGTTTGCATTTAGGTTTTTTTGGCTGGCGGCGCGGGCGGCGACGGGACGGACCCGACGACGCTGCCCGCCGGGGGCGAAGGATGATCGACCGGACGCGAAAGGGGTCCGTTTTTTAAGATAAATTCGGCGAAGTCTCGCAAATCACGCCCGCAAAAGGAAGGCTGAACTGACTGCGCGCGCAGCGCCTGCAGCTCATCCGCAGCGGCGGCGTCGGCGCTGCCGCCCGGCGTGCCGGCGCCGTCGCCGTCGCCCGTTTCCGTCAGCAGCGCGGTCTGCAGGCCGAACGCCGCGCCCGCCAGCACGTCGACGGCGCGATCGCCGACCATCCACGACGCG
The DNA here is from genome assembly GCA_963778795.1 of uncultured Pseudomonadota bacterium. Lineage (GTDB taxonomy): Bacteria > Myxococcota_A > Polyangia > Fen-1088 > Fen-1088 > DASRQZ01. The sequence continues at coordinate 666,255 of CAVZVU010000004.1, forward strand.
GCGACGGCGTACGACGGGTGGCGGCTGAAGGCGTCGCGCAGGAGACCGGTGCGGGGTTTCCGGCAATCGCACTCGTCCTCGGCGCGGTGAAAGCAGAGGTGCGAGCTCAGGATCACCCCGCCCTCGCGCTGCGCCTCGGCCAGCACGCGGGCGTGCACCTGGTCGAGCGCGGCGCGCGTGGTCTTCCCCTTGGCGGCGGCAGGCTGGTTGCTGGCGACCACCAGGCCGAAGCCGGCGTCGGTCAACGCGCGCAGCACCGACGGCACCCAGGGGAACAGCGCGACCTCGCCGGCGTGCAGCGGGCTGTCGGGGCGCGGCTCGGCCGGGTTGGGGACGGTCCGGTTGAGGACGCCGTCCCGGTCGAGGACGATCAGGCTCGCGCGGCGATCCATCGCTCGAAGTCCTCCAGCCCCGCCGGTGAGCCGATCTCGAAGAAGCGCTCGCTCACCTCGTACCCGGCCAGCTCGCCGCGCCGGCTCGAGCGCGTGGAACAGCTCGGCCAGATCCGGCCGGTCGGCCGACTCGCCCGGAGTGGTCGGCGGGCGCGGCTCGGGCACCAGGCGCTCGATCACGCTGCGCTTCATCGCCGACAGGCCGTAGTCGATGTAATCGAAGTCAGCCGCGGGGCGGGTCGCGTGGTGCTTGTCGTAAAGCTCGACGCGACCGGCGCGGTAGATCACGTTGCTGGTGTCCCAGCGGCCGGCGTTGTGAAACACCGTCATCAGCGCCGGGGCCGCGGCCGCCCCCGCGCAGAAGTGCCGCCAGACGTCGGCGAAATCGATCGGCAGGAACGAGTCGCCGTAGGTGACCAGGAACGCCTCGTCGAGCACGCCGCGGTCTAGCGCGAGCCGCAGTGCGCCGGCGGTGCCGCGCAGCGCCGTCCCCTCGTCGACGACCCGGACCTCGAGGCCGAAGCGGCCGCCGTCACCGACGTGGTCGCGCAGCATGTCGCCGCGGTATCCGATCGACAGCACGACACCGGTCACGCCGTGCGCCGCCAGCCAGGCGAGCTGGTGATCGATGAACGGCACGCCACCGACGGGGATCAGCGCCTTCGGGATCGTCTCGGTGAGCGGTCGCATGCGCGTCGCCAACCCGCCGGCCAAGATCACGCACTGCATTTCACACGCTGCATGGCCCATCCGACATGGGGGATGGCCGCAGAATAGCCCAAAGGACCGGATTTCCGAGACAGGAGACTGGCCCGGCGCTCAGAACTGCATCGCCGCGCCGACCAGAAGCTCGGTCCGGCTGATGGGCTGATAGAAATGGTTCCCCTTGGGGGAGTAGTCGATCGCGAACGCGCCGAACAGGCCCAACGCCGGCGTCAGCTGAACCTTGAGGCCTACGGAGGGGCGGATCTCGAACAGACTCTGCGTGCCGGTGATCTTCAGCATCAGCTTCGGGTCGAGCAGCACCGAGTTGGGCTTGATGCCGCTGATGCCGACCACGCCGACGCCGAGCTCGCCGAAGACGGCAACCCGCGCCGCCGCGCGGATCAGCACCGTCGGGACGACCAGCAGCGAAAGGAACGTGTCCTTGCTGGTCGCTTCCTTCAGGAACGTGTAGCCGAGCGCGGCGCCGAGACGAAAGCGAACCGCCGCCGCCGGATCGCTCCCGAGGGTGTAGCCGCCCGCGATCTGCAGCGCGAACGACGGGTCGGCCTTCCCCTGCACGCCCGATGACCAGCCGTCGACGCCGACGCCGACGCCGAGGTCGACGGGGCGGGTGTGGTCGAGCGCCTGCGGCACCGGCGCCGTCGCGGCGAGGTCGGCCGAGGTGGCGCCGACGCCCGGCTCGCCGGTCGCCGAAACCGCTGGCGAGGTCATCGCGGGGGCCGACGCCTCGGGCGCGGGCGCGGGCGCGGCGGGTGCCGGCGGCGGTGGCGACGGAGCATTCGGCGCCGCGGGCGGTGGCGCCGCCTCGGTGGCCGGCGGCGTTGCCGGGCGCGCCGGCCCCTGCGGCTGCTCGGCCAGCTGCTTCTGCAAGGCCTGGATCTTCTGCTCGACCTCGGGGCGGTTGTGCGCCTTGGGTGAATTGCGCAGGTAGCCCTTGTAGAAGAAGATCGCCTTGTACGGGTCGCCCGCCAGCCGATAGGCCTGTGCGATGTTGTAGAGGAAGCCGGGGTCGGCCTTTTCGCGATATCCCAGCTGCCAGGCGTCGATCGCCTTGTCGAACTGGCCGAGGTCGAAGTAGCGCGTCCCCTCCTGAAACAGCTCCTTGGCGCGCTGGGCGTCGTCGGCGTGTGCCGGCGCCGTGAAGGGACCGAAACAGGAGAGAACGACGACCCCCAAAAAGACGCGGAGGAAGACGACGACGAACGAGCTATTCCGGATCCGCATGCGGTCGCGGGCGATGGTATCCCGCCTGCGCTCCGGCGCCAAATCCGGGCTGTCTTTCCCGACGCTCCCGGCGTGCCGGAGCGCGACGGCCGGCCTTCAGCTGCGGCGCATGCGCGGCGCCAGCTCTAGCGCAGCCTTGCCCCGGCGGAAGACGCGCACCGTTCCCGACGTCTGCGACACCACGATCGCGATCGCCTCGGTGTCGCGCGAGATGCCGGCGGCCGCCATGTGGCGCGCGCCCAGGCCCAGCGGCACGTCGACCTCCTTCTCCTCGTCGAAGTTCAGGTAGCGCCCGGCGGCGATCACCACGCCGTCCTCGCGCACGACGAAGGCGCCGTCCAGCACGGCGAAGGCGTGCAGCGCGTGGCGCACGTCGGGGTTCATGATGTTCTTCTCGTCCTCGGAGTAGCCCTGAAACGGGTTGAGCGTCAGCTGGCGCGACTTCTCCATCACCGTGTTCGAGTCGCCGACGACGAACAGCGCCCCGACCGGCCGCCCCTCCCAGCCGCCGACGCCGATGCTGATCGCCAGATCGATGAGCGCGTCCATGACCCCCGCCGACACGCCCTCGGAGTTGAGAAAGCCGAACGACCCCTCGTCGTCCTCCTGGCCGACGGTCACCACCAGGATCGAGTCGGGCATGCTCGCCGGCTTGCGCGACAGCAGGCTGACCACGACGTCCCCTTCTTTGTACAGGCCACGCGCGATGCCGGCCACGAGCGCGATCTTGAGGCGCTCGGGGCGGCCCAGGTCGTACTCGGGCAGCGGCAGCACCGTGATCCCGGCCGCTTCGACGACTTGTCGCTGCGCCGGACTGACCACCGCCTGGACCAGCTTCTTGCGCGCCGCCGGCTTGCCCCGGAACACTTCGTCGGGCAGCAGGCGGTCGCCTACATACAGCAGGTGATCGACGCTGGGTTTTCGAATGAGCGCGATGGCCGCGCGAATGATGTCGGTCTCGGTCGCCGTCGGTGTCTTCGCCATGAGAGGACGGCCATGCTACGCTGGCACGAGGGTTTCATGAAGCTCCGCGCGATGCAGGGCTGGTTACCGCTGGTAGGCGCGCTGATCATCATCGGGTTGGCCTTCGATGTGATGACGCGTTCGCGGCTGTCGGCGACGCCCGAGACGCAGTGTCTGGGGGAGTACGCCGACACGCTGCAGATCCAGACGCCGCACACGCGCGACATCGAGCAGGGCCCGCGCGGCCAGTACAGCTACCTGGTGCGCAGCACCGCGAAGTATGAGTGTCCGTTCTTCGGCCCCGACGGAAAGCTGCGCCGGCGGCGCGTGCAGGCGACCGAGCTTGGCAGCGCCTTCGCGTACGAGGTCATCGGCAACGACACGTATCTACTGACCAACGAGCACGTCGCCAGCTGGCCCGACGTCACCGACACCTTTCACCGCATCGACGGCGTCCAGGACGGGTGCAAGCGGGTCGAGGACAAGCTGCGCATCGTGCGCGACGAGCGCGACGACTACGAGCCGGGGCAGACCGCGCTCACGCGCGTCGCCGTCGAGCCGCTGCTCGACGCCGCGATCCTCAAGGCCAGCCAGCCCCTGAACGCACTGCCCTACCGCATCGGCAAGAGCGCCGGCTTGCGGCAGGGCAACGCCGTCGAGGTGCGGGGCTTCCCGCTCGGCGTCATGCAGGCGGTCAGCAGCGGCAAGATCGTGAACCCCTACGACCGCGATCAGGAACAGGGGTGGGACCACGTCGACTTCGTGATCGACGCGCTCCTCGCCGAGGGGAACTCGGGCAGCCCGGTGCTGGCGCTGTCGTGCCGGTCGCGTGACCTCGAGCTGGTCGGCATGTACCACGCCGGCTACAAGGGGCACGGCGCGCTCAACGTCGTCGTCGGGATCGACCAGCTGGCCGACTTCATGCGCAAGAAGAAGCGCGTGCCGCGCGCGCTGTCGGCCGAGAACGCCCCCGGCGTCGTCGGCGTGGCCGATCGTGCGCGTCTGCGCGGGGCGCTGGCCACGGGGACGTTGCCGCTGTTCGACTTCGGCGGCCTGATCGTACGCGTCGACGCCACGCCCGACGACGGTCTGCTGTACCACGTGTACGGCCGGTCGTTCCCGCTCGACGAGCGACGGTCGGCGGTGCTGGAGGATCTGCCCAAGGAGGGGGTGTTCGGCGAGCTCGGACGCGTCTGGGTGCAGGGGCAGCAGACCGAAGGCAAGGGCCAAGGGACGACCAGCTGGCACGAGTGGCCACTGGCCGCGCTCGGCGCCGAAGAGCGCGAGTTGCTGACGCGCGTCACCGAGTCGATCCGGTTGCAGCTGCTGCATACCATCGACTACCGGCACGCGCTGGCGAACCCTGCGCTGGCCGACGAGCGGCGGCGCGGGCGCGACCTTTCGCGCGTGCTGGCGCGCGACGTCCCGCTGGCCAAGGATCTGGCGGGCAACCTGCTGGACATGGTCGATCGCCTGTCGGCGGGGCGCGACGCGACCCCGGTGGCGTCGTCGAGCGAGACCGCCCCCACCCTGGGAGCCCTCCCCTCGCGCGGCATGCCCACGGCTGGCGGCAAGGCGACGCCGTAGCGGCGGCGGCGCGCAACATCCGCGCGCAACATCCGATCTTCCCCGGTCGATAGCAGGGCATGAATGTGCCTTTGCCTGTTCCCCTGGTTCGACGTCGGCGGTTGCGCAACCGTTCCACGGATGCGGAAGCCGCGCTCTGGAGGATTCTCCGCGATCGTCGGCTCGCCGGATTCAAGTTCCGCCGGCAACACCCGCTGGGACCGTTCATCGTCGACTTCTTCTGCGCCCGGAGCAGCCTGGCGATCGAGCTCGACGGCGGCCAGCACTTCGAGCCGAGCGGTCACGCGTACGACGCCTGGCGCACGCGGTTTCTGGAGGAGCGGGGAATCAGGATCATCCGGTTCGCCGACGATCTGGTCTTCCGCGAGACGGAGGCTGTGCTGGAAGCGATCCTGGCAGCGCTGAAGCCGGACCCCTCACCCTAGCCCTCTCCCCGGCGGACCTGGCGGACCGGGGAGAGGGGATAGGAGGGGGGGGCCGGAAGATCCGCGCGAAGATCCAGCGCGAAGATCCGCGCGAAGATCCAGGCCCGGCCCACTTCTTATCCCCTCGCCCCGGGCCACCGGGGGCCGCCGGGGAGAGGGCTAGGGTGAGGGGTCCGCCCGCCCCCGCCCCGCGCGCTAGTACGCCGTGTAGTCGAGCAGGTTCCCGGTCATCATCAGCAGTGACAGCACCGTCCACGATTCGTCGTAGTACGTGCCGCCGACCAGGAGCTTGCCGGTCGCCACCGCCGCGTAGCTCTGGTCGACCAGGCTCTGGTAGGTCGCGGCGCTCATGGCGCCGACGCCGGCGGGCCCGACGAACGCGGCCGACTGGCCGCCGTCGACCGCGAAGACCGGCTGTGGGGTCCCGTCGAGCCCGTAGCCATCGACGATCTTCGACGCGCCGACGCCGCTGAAGAACGTGCTGGTCTTGGCGAGGTAGCTCTGCGCGCGCGGCTCGCCGAACCAGCACCAGTCGAGAGCGATGCGGAACGGTGTGCGGCACGAGTCGTACTGATAGTTGCTGTTGCCGCCGGCAGGGGGCGGCACCGGCGAGCAGACGCCGTCGGGCGGCGCGCCGTGGCTGGCACACCAGGCCGGAACCAGGCCGTTGTGCGCCTGGTGGGTCGGGTCGTTGTTGAGCGCGATGTCGATCGTGTCGTAGGCGGTCCTGATCACGGCGTCCCAGTCGGCACCCGCGATGGTGACGCTCTTCTTGAACAGCCGGTAGTAGGCCGGCGCGAAGTACGAGATGTTGATGGCGTTCCAGTCGAGGAAGTGGTCGCCCGCCCCCGCGAGCTTGCTGTCGAGGATCTCGTGGTTCCAGACCTTGGTGATCTGGTCGGTGGCGGTCTGAAGGTAGCTCTTGCCGAGCGTGCCGCTGCCGCCCCACTGCTTGTCGGCCATCAGCAGCGCGAAGGCCATGTCCTCGTCGGCGTCGGTGGCGCCGTTTTCGCCCAGCACCGTCTTCCCGTCGCCGCTGATGTACCAGTGCATGAGCCCGTTGTCGTCGAGGAAGGCCGGCGTCTGTTCGTACTTCCACAGCTCGTCGAACAGCGTCTGGTCGTTCATGAAGACGGCGATGATCATGCCGTAGCCAATCCCCTCCGAGACCGTCGAGTCCTTGTCGAGCCCGGGGTCGAGGGGGCGCTTGACCCGCAGGTGGCCGGCGGCGCCGACCGACGTGACCGTGTCGGCCTTCCAGCGCGCATAGGCCGCCATGACGTCTTCGTTGCGATACCCGGTCGGATAGACGCAACTGGCGCTCATGCGATTTTGCGGGAAGGGAAACCGCACCCCTGGCAGCGGAGGCGCTGGACCACGCGACGGCCCGGCGTCCCGCGGCGCGTCGCCGCCGCGATCGGCGCCGGCATCACGCGCGCCGGTCGCGCCCGCCTGCCCGCCAGTTTCACCCGCGGGGGTGGGCGGATGAGAACAGGCGCCCAGCGCCAAGAGGCACCGAGCGCAAACGCGCCGAGCGCAAAGCCACGGATCAATTCTAAGGGGTGAGACCAAGCCATTGTTCTTAGACCCGAAAAAAGGGCACCGGAACCGCGAAGCCTTCTTCTTAGTACCTTCTTGGGGGCGCGATCCGGCAGGGCAAGAATATCCAGAAACAATTCGATGTACAGCCATCACCGACGGACGGACGGCGCTGTCGACGCGGCGCCCCCAGCCCCCCCAGCTCCCGACGACGACCGCTGCCGGCGGGTCAGCTATAGCGCTTGCGGATCAACGCCAGCAGGGCGTCGCGCGCGCAGTAGTCGCAATACCCGAAGCGGCTCTTCAGCGTGTCGAGCGTCGCCTGCGAGGCGAGCGCCGCGTCGGGCAGCATCTTCTCGGCGCCGTCGGTCATCAGCACCAGCAGATCTTCGTTGATCTTGCGCACCTGCTTCTTGCGGTCGTTGAAGAAGGCCTCGCGCAGCTCGGCGATCGGGCGTGGAAAGATCCGTTCGTAGTCGGGCTTCTGGCGCGGGTGATCGATCGACCAGGCGCCGATGCGCGCGATCACCTCGCGGCGGAACTCGTCCTTGCGGTTGGTGACGTCCAGCATCCGCTCGACGTCGCTCATGAAGTCCTCGTCGGCGTCCTCGTCGCGGCCGGTGATCGGGTTCGACACCTTCTCGCGCTTGACCCAGTGCGACGCCTGCGAGGCGTAGCGCTCGAACTGATCGATGTAGCGCCGCTCGTCGACCAGGCCCATCGACGTGCGCACCTCGTCGTCGATGCGGTCGATCAGCCGATCGCGCACCTGGAAGATGAACTTGCGATTCTCGTGGAACCCGCCCGGCAACGGCTCCTGCTTCAGGAACTCGTAGACGGTCACGCCGCGCACCAGGTCCTCGAGCTCGTCGAAGACCGCGAACGGCGACAGGCACTGGTACTTGGTGCTCTGCGCGGCGTTCATCAGCAGCAGCTTGATCTCGCGCGGCGACGCGCCGGTCCGCCCCTCGTAGTTGGGGTAGTTGTCGGACTCGCGCGCGATCTTGTCGATGCCGGCGCCGAGCTCGCGCTGCTGCTCGGTGGTGATCCCCTCCGGCATGGCGCCGTCGGCGTACAGCAGCGCCTTCTCGATCGGCCCCAGCCGCGCGACAACGTCGGCCAGGCTCTTCGAGTACTTCTCGGCCAGCGGCTTCTTCATGCGGGTCAGCACCGCCCACAGCGCGCTCACCCAGGCGACGTGCGGCGCGACGTGCTTGCCCGACTGGCTGTGGGCCACCTTGATCTGCGCCTGGTAGATCCGCTCCTCGACCCGATAGTCGAGCAGGTACGGCACCCGCACCAGCTCCATGCGCCCCTTGAACGACTGGAACTCGGGCACCTCCTTGAACGCGGCCAGGTAGCCCTCGTTCGAGGATCCGATGAACACGGTGTCGAGCTCGAGGCTGGCGACGTCGAGCGAGATCCGCCCCTGCTCGACGGTGCCGAGCAGGTACTTGTAGGCCTCGAGCGGCCGCTTGAGCAGGTCGGCGAAGTCGACGACGCCGCGGTTCCCGTCGACCAGCTCGCCCTGGTACTCGTACAGCGTCAGCGACTGCAGCGCCGGCGGCAGCGACGCCAGCGACCGGTCCATGGTCAGCTGGCGCGAACGCGCGTCGACCGCCAGCTGCGGCTCGACGGTGGCGGCGGCCTGGCGATAGCGGCGCGAGACGAAGAAGCGCTCGACCTGCACGTGGCGCAGCACCTTGCCGAGGTCGCCGTGATACGACGACAGCAGCGCCTCGAAGATCTGCCGGTTGCGGTGCGACAGATCGCCGCGCAGCAGGTAGTCGGCCGGGCGGTATCCGTCGCGGATCGGCCCCTCGAGCCGCTGCTCGATCAGCTCGCGCCGCTTGGTGCGCGGCAACAGCAGCAGCGGATGGTCGCGCATCTCGTCGACGATCTTCGCCTCGATGAGGTCGTCCTCGAGATAGGCGAAGGTGTCGGTGGCGGTGCCGGTCTCGAAGTTGCCGCTGCCGCTGCCGCCAAAGCCGATGCCTCCGCGGGTCAGCTTCTGCGACGGGAAGATCCAGTTGAACCGGAACAGCGCCCCCTCGTTCAACGTCGAGTAGTGCTCCATCGCCCGCTGCAGGCAGGCGACGAAGGTCGACTTGGCGCTGCCGTTGGGGCCGTGCAGCAGGATCAGGCGGTTGGTCCGCCCTTCGCGCGCGAAGTTCGAGATCAGGCGGTAGACGGCGGCCTGTACCTCCTCCTGGCCCATGAGGGCGTCCTTGCCGGCGTCCCAGGGGCAGTCGAACAGCCGCCACCGGATCATGGGACCGCGGGGCGTCCGCACCGATTCGGTGCCGAAGTGATCGAAGACGTCGCGCAGATACTGCGCCGCTGAACGGACCTGCCGGCGCGCCTCGGTCCCGAACAGGGCGAAGTACTCGGCGAACGAGATCACCCGCCGGTTGCGCGCGAAGCTCTCGCGCATCTCGCTGGTCGCCGCGGACAGCCAGTTCTTGGCGTCGAACCCGTCACCAACTTGGACTTGGCCTGGGCCTGGCCTGGGCCTGGGCCCGGGGATTGCCCGGGTGAAGGCGCCGCCCCGTCTCCACCACTGGGAGCGCGCGCAGTGTCGCTAGTTCCCATTGCCGACGACGGTAGCACGCGACCCAAGGTTGATCTACCTGGTGAACGGGAAATTGGTCGCGGGGCCGAACGCCGCCACGCCGGGCGGGCCAAGACGGCAACGCGTCGGCACACACCGGCGGCAAACCGTGGACACCGATGGGACTTCCGATGGGACTTCCGATGGGACTTCCGATGCTCCGCGGGGGGGCCAGCCAACCCATGCATAACTTTCCCTCGGCGTCCGTCCACAGTATGAAAGGAGACCATGGACCTGAGAGAAAGAGCCCCCATGCGGGGCGGAATCGTCGGTACCGGGGCACTGCTGGTTTGCCTCATGTCATCACTGGCCCCTTCGCTGGCCGGGGCGGCACCCAAGCCCAAGCCGACGACGAAGACGACGCCGGCCCATGCCGCCGTCGTCGCGGCCGCCGCCGACAAGCCTCAGCCCGGCGGGGCCGCGGCCCCGAAGGCTCCGGAGGCGCCCGCCGCGGCCACGCCCGCGCCCGCCAACTCCAGCCCCATGGCCGAGCTCAAGAGGTCGAACCTGGCGCTCGACAAGGCGCTGCAGAAGAACCGGCCCAACTGGTCACCCGAGGCCGAGTTGCAGCGCACGGAGGTGCGCAAGATCGTCGGCAGCTTCCTCGATTATGGAGAGCTCGCGCGCCGTGCCCTCGCGCGCCACTGGGAGCCGCTGACGCCCAAGCAGCGCGAAGAGTTCGTCTCCACCCTGCGCGAGTTGGTCGAGCGAAGTTACTTGCGACAGATCCACGGCAACGCCGCCTACAACATCAAGTACGACAAAGAGACGAAGGAGAAGTCCGGAACTGAAGCGACGGTCACGGCGACGCTCAACACCGTGTCGCGCGGCAAGAAGGTGGCGATCGCGCTCGAGTACAAGATGCTCTACAAGGACGGTCACTGGGTCGTGTACGATGTCCTGACCGACGACCAGAGCATGCTCGAGAACTACCGGGCCGAGTTCAACAAGATCATCACCAAGGAATCTTTCGACGCCCTCCTCAAGAAGATGAAGAACAAGCTCGACGAAAAAGAGGAATGACCGGGTTCGCCGCCACCAAGTGGGTGGCCGCCTTGATCGCCGCATGCGCCGGGCTCGGGCTCGCCGCGCTGGCGACCGGGTGTTCCGAGGACTGCTGTACCATCGATTCGCTGCCGATTCCGCTCAGCTGGGCGCCGCTGGACGCGGGTGACGCCGGGGCGTCCCGGCGGGTTGCTCGCGCAGGCGCGGTCGCCGGGGTTCAATGGCGGCGCGCCGTTCAAGATGTCGATCGACACCGGGTCGCCGCTTACGGTTTCAAACGGTTCTGCCGATGGGACCCCGGAGACCGTGTCTCGTTCACTCGATATTCTCGGCACCGCACCCGCGAACGCGGTCCGCGCCCGCTTCAACGCGGTCACCATGCTCCCGGTTCCGCTCGGCACCATCGGGGATGCGGTGACCCAACCGCTGGGCGTGCTGGGCGGAGATCTGATGCGCCTGTTCTCGGTCGAGTTCCGCTTCAGCGCTCCCGTCGATGACCTTCTGGCCCAACCAGCGCGCCGACGACGGGTTCCTCGAGGACGTCGGATACGCGGTGATTCACTTCACGCCGTTCGGCGGCGGCGAGATCACGGCGACCGGGAGCCCGGACTTCCTGGGACAGCGCGGCCCGGTCAACGTCGAGCCGAGCCGGATCGTGCTGCCGCGCCTGCGGCGCCCCCGACCCGTTCGCTCCGGCCACCTCCCCGCGCCAGGCCTGCTGTGAGCGCGGTGATGAGATCAGCGACGCGACCGGAGCGTCGCTCGCGCTGCTGGTCGCCACCGGGGTCGGCCCGCTGGTGTTGAGCCGGGCGGCCTGGAACGCGGATGCTGCCCGGCCTGGGCCTGGCGACCACGCCGCCCGAAGTGCCGGGCGTGCTCTATCTCGCGGGGGCGTCGCCCACCGTCGGCTGGACGAGCCTGCCCCCGACGGCGCATATCGCGCTGGTCAACCAGGAGTCGAGCGCGTCGTCCGATCCCGGCCCCTGCGTCGAGCTCGCGCGCGCGCGGCGGATCGAATGGGTCGCCTACCGGCAGGCGATGTTCCCCGAGACAGTCGATCTGTGTGGAGCGCTGCGACACCGATCCCAACGACCCCAACAAGGCGCTGAACAGCGCCGCTTACATCGAGATCGGCGGCGAGACCGGCAACGAGATTCCGGTCGCCATCCTCGACGACACCGACCCGTACCTCGAGGGGTTGCGCGCCGACATCCGCCCCGAGGGGCCCGAGCTGGACGGCATCATCGGCGCCGGCGTGCTGGCACACACGCGCGTGGAGATCGACTACCGCAGCAGCGGCATGCGCGCGATCTTCTCGTGCGACGGCGAGACCGACCGCCAGCTGTGCTGGACCGGCGCGCGCTGTCCGCGCCTGCCCGATCACATCCAGCAGCACGCCTGCTTCAACCTGCCGCTTGCTGGATTGCCGGCGACCTGCGCCGACGACATGTGCGGAGGCTAAGCGATGCTGGGCGCTGCCGCCGCGATCCTCTCTGGGCGATGGTCTCGCTGGCAGGGCTGCCGACCGCGCCACCCCCGGTGACGGCGCCCTTGCCCGCGGCGCCAGCGCTGGCGGCGCCCGTGGCATCGACACCGACGACCGGTAAGGTGCGGGTCGCCATCCCCGACTTCCAGGTCGAGGGGAGCACCTCGCCGGCGCTGGCGTTGCAGCTGCAGGACGGCTTCGTGCTCGGGCTGGTCCGTGCCGGGCTGCAGGTGGTCGATCCGGTCGACGCCGGGCGGCGCCTCGAATCGAAGCCGGAGCTGGCCCGCTGCGATTCCTCGCCCTGCCTCAAGAGCATCGGCCAGCTTCTCGACGTCAGGTACCTGGTGCGGGTCAAGGTCGAGGTGGCGGGGAACAGCTACAAGGTCGTCGGCCGGATCTTCTCCACCGAGGGGGCGGCGCCGGCGGCGCTGCCGCTGGCCAACAAGTCGAAGAGCTGCGATGTCTGCACCGTCGCCGAGGCGCGCGACGTGATGCTGCGGCTCGCCGACGCGCTCAAGGGCTACCTTGAAGAAGCGACGCCGGCGCTGACGCCGTTGTCGTCGTCCGAGCCGCCCCCGCCCCCGCCCAAGCTGGCCGGCCCGGTGATGACGGCGATGCTCGGCGGGGTGGCGATGGCCGTCGGCGCCGCCGTGCTCGGCACGCTGGGGAGCTGCGACGCGGCCAAGTGCTCCGAGAATCGCACGCGCAGCGCCGTCGGCGGCGCGCTGATCGGCGCGGGCGCGGTCATGACCGTCATGGGCGCGTACGTCACCATCGAACGCAGCCGCTCTCCGGGCGTCCCGGCCCCGACGACCTCGGTCAATCTGGCGCTGCGCTTCTAGCAGGGCGCCCCCGACTGGCAGCCCGCGCGCCGCGCGCCGTCGGTGTCATGAAAGGGGGGCTCAATGGCGGCGGGGCAACCGCCGATGGAAGTCTTGATCTCCATGCGCACGCCCTTGGAATGTCGCCGGATCCCCGCGACGGCGCGCGCGCGCCGCAGCGGGGGCTTCACCCTGACCGAGGTCATGATCGTGGTCGTGATCATCGGCGTCATGGCGGCGATGTCGACGCCCCTGCTGACCAAGGACAACCACGTCAACGACGGGCGCGCGTTCACCTATGACGTCGCCCGCGAGCTGCAGAAGTGTCGCTCCGAGGCGGTGAGCAGCCGGCTGGCCATTCGCGCCTTCGTCTACTCGAATCGCGTCGAGCTGCGGCCCTACAAGCCGGGCGCGACGCCGGGCGCAGCGCCGACCGCGCCCGCCGACACCGATCCGCTGCTGCGCACCGTGCCGTCCAAGAACAACATCACCGTTCTCGACGTGGTCGCCTCGACCGCCGCCGCGCCGGCCGGCGCCGTGCTGTCGGCGACCAAGGTCGCGCTGATCGACTTCTACAGCACGGGCGGCGCGCAGCTGGTCGGCGCCGCCGTGCCGACCAGCCCGACGATCTACATCCAGAACGGCGATCTCCCCTCGACCAGCAAGGACTTCGCGTTTCGCATCGACGTCAACGCGCTGACCGCCTTCGTGGCGGCGAGGACCAAGTGATGCGGCGGCGCGGACGGCGACCAGCCAAGGCGGCTTCACCCTGCTGGAGGTGATGATCGCGCTGCTGCTGGCGACCATCGGCCTGCTCGGCACGGTGGCGGTGCAGCAGACGATGTTCAACGCGACCGCCAACGCCAACGACGCGGCGATCGCGACCCGCCTGGCGACCCAGACGCTGGAGGAGTTCTCGGCGCGTACCGTGCGCGTCGACCTGGATCAGCTGGCGACGGCGGTGACCGCCGACTGGACCGGCACCACCTATCTCAACTCCGCCGGCGTCTCGAACCCAACCCAGACGCCCGAGTTTCGCTTCAAGCGCGAGACGCTGGTGATCAACCAGGGCGTCACCAGCCCGTACGGGGTCTCGGTGCGCGTGACGTACAGCCTCGACACCGGCATGGCCAAGACGATCCGCGTCGACCAGCAGCGGCGGAAGACATGGTGAGCGCGCGTGCGAGCGCCGCAGGCGCCGCGTCCGCCGCGCGACCGGCGCGCCGGCCTGACGCTGGTCGAGCTGATGATCACCATCATCATCTCGTCGATCGTCGCCGCCTCGACCTTCACCTTCTTCGTCGGCCAGCGTCGCGTCTACGACACCCAGACCAAGGTGCTGAACACCCAGCAGAACCTGTGGGCGGCGATGGAGACGCTGACCCGGTTCGTGCGCGGCGCCGGCATGGGGATCTACGGCTGCGTCAGCGCGACCGATCCGACGCCCACCGGCACCACCATGCCGGGGACGGGGCTGCGGGTCTTTCAGAAGAGCACCGGCACGGCCATGCGCCTGGCGCCGATCTGGATCAACAACGGCGCCGCCGGCGCGCCCGACGCGATCACGGTGGTGTTCGGCACCGGATCGTTCGGCAACTTCACCGACACCAACCTCAAGGGCACCGTGACCGCGCCGACCAGCGCGATCACCACGCCCGCCGGGCTGTCGACGATCTTCCGCACCGGCGAGTTCATCGTGCTGCTCGACAACACCGCGGCGCCGGCCGGCCCGCCCACCGGCGATCGCGGCTGCACGCTGTTTCAGATCACCGGCATCGACCCGGCGACCGATTCACTGCAGCACGCCTCGACGTCGATCTGGAACGCCGGCATCGACATCGCCGGGATCGTGCCGATCACCTACACCGGCGGGGCCACGCCGACCGCCGGCGTACGCGACATCGGGACGCTCAACTGGGTCCAGTTCTCGATCGACGCCACCGGGCAGACGCCGCGCCTGATGATGAACCGGCTCGACGGCACGGCGGGGCCACAGGTGCTGGCCGACGGCATCGAGGATCTGCAGATCGCCTACGCCTGCGACCTCGACCCGGCGCCCTCGGGCGATGGCGTCTTCTCGGAGGGGACCGACACCACGACCAAGAAGGCCGACGAGTGGACCTACAACGTCAGCGGCGACGTGCCGCCCGCCGCCTGCAACCGCCCGCAGGCGGTGCGGCTGACCATCGTCGCGCGCTCGACCGAGGCCGACACCACCCTGGCCGGCTTGACGATCAACGCCAAGCCGGCGGTCGAGGACGGCGTCGCCGGCGCGACCGACACCTTTCGCCACCGCGTGCTGACCACCACCGTCTACCCGAGGAACCGCTGATGCGCCGCTCGTGCTGCCCGCCCCTGCCCCACCCGCCCGGACCGCCAGCGCCGCGCGCCCGCCGCGCGCGCGATCCCCAGCGCGGCGCGGTGCTGCTGCTGGTGATGATGTTGATGATCAGCCTCTTCGGTCTCGGCGTCACCGCGCTCTGGCTGACCAGCGGCAACATGCAGATCGGCACCAACGTCAATCAGCGCCTGCAGGCGCTGTATTGCGCCGAGGCCGGCGTCGAACGGGCGCGCTCGATCCTCAACGCGACGCCCGCGCCCGACCTCGACGTCGCTGCTCAAAGGCTCGGGCGACGCCGCCGACGACGTGCCCACGAAGCTCGACGCGAACGGAGCGCCGGTCGGCGTCGGCGCGGTGCTCCTCGACGGCACCACGGTGCTCAAGGCGGTCGCCTTCCCGCCCGCGTCGTTCAAGCGCGACAAGGGGACGGCCACCGCGCCGGTGTCGGCGACCATGGGCACCTACACCGTCTGGATCCGCAACGACACCGCGGAGTGTCGCCAGGCCAACTACCTGACCGACGGCAACGGCTCGGTGATGATCCGCTCGCGCGGCCTGGCGCCCGACAACTTGACCACCGTGGTCATCGAGGTCGCGATGGGCAGCGCGCCCGGCGGCGCCACGTCGGCGACCACCACTTCGTTCGTGCCGGTGCTGTGCAACTCCGGCAAGAACGCCTGCGACGACAACACCTCGACGGTCAGCGGCGTCGTCGTCAACTGACCGACGGATCGACAACTCGCGACACCGACCTGCGCCGGCGTCCGACAGCGCCGCACAAGTCGATCTTATTCGCCCATTACAGGCGCATAAAGTTTTGTACGGATCTACCGATTGCTCCGGATAGGCGACGGGTTCGCCTCTCGAACGGGCCCCACAATGAAACGACCCAGGTTCGTGCGTCGAGCCGCTCTCTTCACCGCGGTCGCTACTACGTCGGTCTGCTCGGCGCGATGGCGACGCTGGGGATGGTCGCGCCGACGCCGGCCGAGGCGCGCGTCGAACCCGTTGCTGATCATCAGCCGCCAGATCCACAAGCCGAACATGCTGGTCGTGTTCGACACCTCGGGCTCGCTGACCGGCGTGCCGGGCGGATCTTCGCCACCACGCAGCGAGGTCGGCGTCGACTGCGACGACGGCAACAACTGCCGCGGCGGCGACGCCACCGGCACCTGCGCCGCGACCGGACAAGATCTGCTCGTCCGACGGCGACTGCAACAGCTCGACGCTGCAAGGTCGACACCGCGGCGTGCGTCGTCGACGCCGACTGCGCGCCGCAGGCCGGCAAGTGCAGCCAGTCGACCTGCGACAGCAACAACGGCAACTGCAGCAACGCCTCGTGCTTCGCCGACGCCGACTGCCCGGCGTCGACCTCCGGCACCTGCGCTACGTCGAAGGCGGCGTGCACCCCGACCAAGAAGTGCACGTCGTCGCTCAAGTGCACCTACGGCAGCAGCAGCTGCTCGAGCACCTCGACGCCGTGCGCGGCCTACGCGCTGTGCCAGGATCGCGGCGCGGCAAGCTCGACCACGCAGCAGTGCTCGGTCAGCAGCGACTGCCCGGCGCAGACCACGGGCGGCACCTGCGCCATCGGCGCCAAGACCTGCACCAAGGTCAGCCGACTGCGGCAAGGTCTGCCCCGACGGCACCACCGCGTGCACCGCCGACAGCGACTGCGGCGTCTGCTCGAAGGGCAGCACCCAAGCAGCGGCCCCTATTGCACGGTCAACACCGACTGCGCGAAGTCGACCGCCACCTGCAACGCCGCGACCGGCGCGTGCAGCAGCGCGAACAACAAGTGCAACTTCCCGCCCTACCCGTGCACGGTGTCGCAGGCCAGCAACCCGTGCGTCGACACCAACGCCTGCGTCGGCGCCGGCCAACACCTGCACGCGCCGGGCCGTCGAACCCCTGCCTGGCCGGCAACGCGCGGCGACACCTGCAAGATCACCGCGACCGCCGGCACCACCGGCATGTGCCGCACGGCGCTCACCAAGTGCGCCAAGGACAGCGACTGCCCGACGGGCGACACCTGCGGTCCCGCGACCTCGCGCATCGTGATCGCCAAGCGCGTGCTGGCCAACATCGTCAGCAACAACTCGTCGCTGGTGAACTTCGGCCTGATGACGTTCTACCAGAAGCAACTACTTCCCCTACTTCGGGCTGTCGAGCGCGTCGACCACCACCCAGACCACCTTCATCCGCCAGGACCGACTCAACCAGGCCAACTGCTACGACGACAACGGCGGCCCCAGCACCGACGTGCGCCATCGACGGCGTGACTTACACGCTGCGCGGCTCGACCAACAGCAGCTATCGTGTACACGGCAACGGCAACAACAGCGTCGACGCCAACTGGTGCGGTTCGTTCTGCTCCATCTCGGGCAACGGCACCGGCACCTACCGCGGCAGCTACTACACCTACCAGGTGCAAAGCGGCACCCAGTCGACGACCGCCAGCGTCCAGACCACCTACCTCGGCAAGACGACGACGATCGGCGGCACGCCGTACCGCTACTACGACTCGGTCCCCAACTACTACAACCCGTACGGCTCCAGCACGGCGCCGCCGATCAAGACCGCCGACTGCTCGCTCGGCGTCTGCAGCGCCACCTGCGGCGCGCGCTGGGACAGCCAGCTGGCGCCGTTCCTGGACACCACCGACGATCCGGTCAAGGCGGCGGCGATGGCGACGGCGATCAGCGACCGCATGCAGCCGGCGTCGTACGGCGGCCTGATCGCCTACGACGGCACGCCGACCGGCTGCTCGCTCGAGAACAGCGGCGCCGCCAACAAGAACGCCAGCGCCTTCGACTACATGAAGGCGGTGCAGGCGGCCGACAAGCTGACCTGCCGCCAGGACTACGTCCTGCTGATCACCGACGGTGAGGCCAACGGCCCCGGCGACACGCTGTGCGAGTCGGCGCCGTGCGCGGCGGCCGATCCGAAGGCGGCCGGCTGCACCTGCAGGGCGGTGCTGGCGGCGCAGGATCTCAAGAAGATCGGCGTCAAGACGTTCGTGGTCGGCTTCTCGGGCGACGTCGTCGATCGGCACCGGCAAGGCGACCAACGACAACATCGCCAAGGCGGGCGGCACCGACCGCGGCAGCGACGGCAGTCGCCCCGTTCGCCTTCAGCGCGACCACGCGAGTCCGAGCTGGTCGACGCCGATCCAGGGCGCGATCTACGACGCGGTCAAGGGCAGCTACTCGACGTCGCCGCCCGCGGTGTCGGCCGGCACCCAGCTGGTCAACTCGGTCTCGAGCGGCAGCTACGCGCTGGACTCGCGCGTCGACTTCCCGTCGTGGAAGGGACACCTGCTGGCCTACGACGCCACCGCGTCGGGCACCACGCTGGTCTGGGACGCGGCGGTGCAGCTGGCCAACATGGACTGGAAGACCCGCCGGGTCTACACCTCGGACACCTCGGGCGCGCTGGTCAAGGTCGCCGTCGACGGCACCACCGGCGCCATCACCAACAAGACGACGCTGCAGTCGCTGGGCCTGGGCGCCACCGCCGACGAGGCCGAGCTGATCGCGCGCTGGATGCTGGGCGATCCGGCGCAGGGCAACCCCGCCGTGCTGGGCGCGATCGTCAACTCGACGCCGATCGACGTCGGCCAGCCGGGCGCCGACCCGAACCCGGGCGGCAAGGAGTTCTCGGACAAGTACGCGGCGCGCCCGCAGATCACCTACGTCGGCGCCGACGACGGGATGCTGCACGCGTTCTACACCAGGGACGTCACCATCGGCGGCGTCACCCACGCGGGCGGCTCGGAGGCCTTCGCGTACATCCCGCCGGAGATGCTGCCGGTGATCACCAAGCTCTACGCGCAGGGCGGCCAGCTGCCCGATCCCAGCAAGCACATCTTCGGTCTGGCCAGCTCGCCCAAGGTCAAGAGCATCTGCACCGCCAACTGCACCGACAAGACCAGCGGCGGTCTGGAAGACGCGTGCTGGTGATGACCGACGGCTACGGCGGCAACGAGGCGTTCATGCTCGACATCACCGACCCGACGGCCAGCACGCCGTTCTCGCTGATGTGGCACACCGCCAACACCACGGCGAAGTCGACCTACGACAGCGCGCTCGGCCAGACCATCTCGGTGCCCGGCTTCGTCTTCAACTACACGCCCGAACTACGACGACAACCGGATCATCTTCACCTCGGGCTATCCCGTCGATCCCAAGAGCACGACGCAGGGACGCTCGATCGTCGACCTCGTCGGCGGTCAGCGGCGCCGATCCTGAACAACGGGGCGGTCACGCCGGCCGGCAGCTGCGGCACGACGCCCGGAGTTCACCATGCTCGACCGACGTGCCGACGGCGCGCGACAACGGCAAGGACGCCAAGCGCACCGTGCTGGCCGCCTACGCGGGCGACACCTGGGGCAGCCTGTGGCGCTTCACCCTGGGCGGTACGCCGGCGGCCGTGATGGGGCCGGCCTGCCACCAGCCGCTGCACTACGCGCCCGCGGTGGTTCAGCTGGATCGCGACGACTTCACCGCGCACCCGCACGAGGTCTACCTGGTCCAGGTCACCAACTCGGCGCTCGACGACGCCACGCAGGGCTTCGAGGCGTCGCAGATGGTCTTCAAGCGCGACATCGTCAACAACGGTGTGGTCATCAGCGACACCTCCTTCGGCACCGCCGGCGCGCTGACCATCGACCGTCGGCATCGACAAGGCGATGTGCGCCATCACCGATTCCGTCGGGCACCTGCGTGACGACGCTGCCGACGGCGGCGCGGCCGATGGGGACGCCGATCGCGATCCTCAAGGCGGACGCCTCGGGCTTCGTCGTCATCTCGATGTGGTACGTCCCCGACGCGGCCGGCTGCGGCAAGGGGACGACCTATCTGCAGGTCCACCAGCTGACGCCGGTCACTGGCGGAACGGCGACGCTCACCCTCAAGCAGGCGATCAAGGTCGCCGACGAGCCGGTCGCGAGCCCGATCGTCGTCGGCGGCAAGATCGTCATCCTCAGCGCCAACGGCCCGATCACCCTCAACAGCAGCATGAGCCAGAGCTTCGTCGTCGGTCAGGCGACCCCCAACAAGGACGGCCTGGTCGCCGAGCCGTTCAAGATGCTCGGGTGGTCGGAGTCGCTTTAGCCAGGGCTACGTCCAGGTTCAGGTCCAGGGATCGATCGCGCCTCCTGTGGGATCTCAGCTGTTCTTCAGGCGGGCCTTCCACATCGGCACATTCGATGGCGGCGGCGGCGCCGATGGCTCCTCGCGCGGACGCGGGGGCGGCGGGGGGCGCGGGGGCGCGGCGGGCGCGTCGCTAGGGCGCGCGGGCTCCGACTGGGGAGGGGCCGGCGCTGGGGGGGCAGCCGCTGGCGGCGCGGGCGCGGGCTCCGGCATCGTGCCGGGAACCGGGGGGCGTTTCACGCAGCGGTGGTCGCGGCAGTCGTAGCCGGGGTCGCAGTCGATGTGGGCGGCGCACGCACCGTTTCGCGCCCGGCGACGCGGACAGCCCCCGGCGAAGAACACCGCAATCACACCGAGCGCCAGCAGGGTCGTCGCGCGTCGCCTCACGTTTGTCACTACAGCACGACCCGCGTCTGCCGATCCAATCCGAATCACCTCGTTCCAGGAGAGCCCATGCGATTTCGTCTTTCGCTTGCTGCGCTTGCCGCGCTTCCCGCGCTTCCCCGCCTCTTCGCTCTCGCGCTGGCCGGCTGTGGCTGCGGCGGCGTCACCAACCCGCAGATCGTTGCGCGCGACCAGGCAACCACCGCCTCATGCGATTGGTACCAGGGCTGCAATCAGATTGGCCCCGGCCTCACCTACGAGACCCGGCAGTCGTGCGAGACCCAGGTCCGCGCGCACTGGGACCAGACCTGGCCGCCTGCTTCGTGCGACTCGAAGATCAACCAGGGCCAGCTCTCGATCTGCCTGGACGCGATCCACGCCACCCAGTGCGGCAACATCCTCGACATCTGGTCGACGCTGGGCGTGAAGTGCACCGAAGCGAACATCTGCAGCGGCCCGTGACGATCAGCTGACGCGCGCGGCGCCGGGAACGGGTGGGATCACCGTCTGCGGCAGCTCGAGCACGAACGTCGAGCCCCGCCCCGGCTCGCTGGTGACGCGCAATGCGCCGCCGTGCGCGGTGACGATCTGCCGGCCGATGTAAAGCCCGAGGCCCAGGCCCCCCACCCGGTGGACGCTGTCGACCCGCTCGAAGGCGCGAAAGATCCGCTCCTGATCGACCTTGGCGATCCCGATGCCCGCCGTCGCGCACGGCGATGAAGACGCGCTCGCCTTCGGCGCGCGCGGTGAGGCTGATCTCGCGACCCGAGCCGTACTTGATGGCGTTGGAGAGCAGATTCGTCACCACCTGCTCGATCCGTCCGCGATCCCAGCGGGCGACGATCGGACCGGACGCCTCGTCGACACCGATGGAGATCGCCGACCCGGCCTCGGCGGCCTGCTCGCGCAGCCGCGCCACCACCTCGCACAGCATGTCGCGCACCGGGATCTCCTCCAGGTTCAGCTCGAGCCGGCGCGCGGTCAGCCGCGAGACGTCGAGCAGATCGTCGATCAGCCGGCCCAGGCGCTCGGTGGTGGCGCTGGCGGCGGCGACGGCACGCGCCGCCTTCTCGGTCTCCGCCGCCGCCGATGGCTCGGTCGCGGTCGCGGCCGCCTGTCGCGGCCGCGCGCGCGAGGGTACGCTGGGCCGTCGCCAGCCGCAGCTGCAGCGCGGTCAGCGGCGTCTTGAGCTCGTGCGAGGCGATCGAGATGAACTCGTCGCGCGCCAGGATCGCCTGCCGGCGCTCGGCCAGCGCCGCCGCGATGAACATCATGCTCACCGCCGTCACCGCCATGAAGCACTGCACCCGGAACAGCCGCTCGTGCGGCGGCGGCGCCTGCGGGCCGCCCGCGAACAACCCGTGACCGGCCGCCGTCCCCGAGATCGCGATCACCGACACCAGCAGCAGCGCCAGCATGGCGCCGCGCTGCCGAAAACGAACGACGGCCCAGATCAGCAGCGGCCAGATCGAATAGCTGCCGCGCGCCAGCCGTACGACCTTGTACGGGAACGTATCGTGGAAGACCGCGCCGCCGACGATCACCAGCAGCGCCGCCAGCACCGCCCCCTCGAGCCAGCGGCTGATCTTCTGCGACGGGTTCCAGTCGCCGGTCCAGGAAAAGATCACCGGCGCGATGAGCAGCGCGCCCAGCACGTCGCCGACCCACCAGACCATCCAGAACAATCCATAACCGTCCTTGATCGGGATGTGCGCCAGCCACACGGCCGTGGTTCCCAGGCTGGCGCTCACGGTCGTCGCGAACAGCGCGGCGGCCGACAGCGCGAAGACGTCGTGCACCCGGCTCATGTCGCGCCGCCAGCGCAGGCGAACCAGGATCTCGCGCGCCAGCAGCGCCTCGGCGGTGTTCCCGGTCGCGATGATCAGGCTCGCCCAGATCGGGACGCCGGTCATGCCGTTGACGGTCAACGCGGCCAGAAACACCGCCGGCCAGCGGTTGCGTCCCCGCAAACAGATCGCGGCGATCGCGACCCCCGTCGGCGGCCACACCGTCGTCGCGACGCCGGCCAGCGCGTCGAACGAAAGGCCGACCCGCGCCGTGGCCACGTAGACGGCGTACAGCGCCACCATCTCGACCCCCGCGCGGAGCCGGCGCTTGGTCGTTTCAGACACGCGTCGAGAATACTAGATCGCTCGCCTTTCGCTCGTTTCCCAGCTGATCGGACAGCGTCGAAACGCTCGCGGTCACAGCGACGCACCCAGCTTTCGCAGCGTATCGGCGAAGGTCGGAAATGAGGTCGCGATGTCCTCGGCCGGGACGACGGTCTCCTCCCCCGCCTCGGCGACCAGCCCGAGCACCGCGCCCGCCATGGCGATCCGATGGTCGTGCTCAGGGCGCACGACGCCACCGCGCGGCGGACGCCCGCCCAGGCCGTCGACGACCAGACCGTCGGGGCGTTCCTCGACGGTGACGCCGGCGCGGCCGAGCTCGCGCGCGAGCGCCGCGATCCGGTCGGACTCCTTCACCCGAAGCTCATGGAGGTCGGAGAAGACCGTGCGCCCGGTCGCCACGGCGGCCGCCACCGCCAGCGCCGGGATCTCGTCGATCGACCGCAGCGCCAGCGTCCCGCCGACGTCGGTCCCGCGCAGCTGGGACGCGCGGGCGCGCACCCGCCCCACCGGCTCGCCCATGGCGTTCCCGGTCACGGTGACCTCGAGGTCGGCGCCCATCTGCGCCAGCGCGTCGAGCACGCCGGTCCGCGTCGGGTTGAGACCGATCCCGTCGACGGTGACCTCGCTGCCCGGCACCAGCAGCGCCGCGACGATCAGGAAGGCGGCCGACGACAGATCGCCGGGGACGGTGATCGGCGCGGCGCGCAGCCGCCCGCCCCACCCCGTCGGATCGACGGTGACGGTGCGCGTGCTCGCATCGGCGGCGATCGGCGCGCCCAGGAAGGCGAGCATGCGCTCGGTGTGATCGCGCGACAGCCCCGGCTCGGTGATCTGGGAGGGCCCCGACGCCTGCAACCCGGCCAGGATCAGGGCGCTCTTGAGCTGGGCGCTGGCGACCGGCAGCGTGTACGAAACGCCGTGCAACCCACCGCCGCGCACGCGCAGCGGCGGATAGATGTCGTCCGGCCGGGCGGCTTCGCGGGGCCGCGCGGCTTCGTCTGGCCGGGCAGCTTCGCGGCGCCCCTCGACGCTGGCGCCCATCAGGCGCAGCGGTGCGGCCAGGCGACGCATCGGCCGGCGCGTGAGCGAGGCGTCCCCCTCGAGCGTGGTCTCGAATGGCCGCCCGGCCAGCAGGCCGGTCAGCAGCCGAATGGTCGTCCCCGAGTTGCCGCAGTCGAGCGCGTGGGCGGCGGCGCGCAGGCCGCCGAAACCGGCGCCGACCACCCGCGCCTCGGCCCCGGCGGCGTCGACGTCGACGCTCACGCCGAGCGCGGCCAGCGCGCGCGCCGTCGAGAGATTGTCGCCGCCGCGGCCGAGCCCCGAGATCGCGACCGGGCCGTCGGAGAGCGCGCCGAAGAGCAGCGCGCGGTGCGAGATCGACTTGTCGCCGGGCACGGCGCAAAGGCCGCGCAAGGCCTGCGAACCGCGCGCGCGCAAGACGGCGCCCGCCCCGTCACCGGCGGGCGGCGACCGGGCGGCGGAGCCGAAGACGACGACGACGAGCGACGAGGGCGAGGACGACATCGGGGTCTTGCTTATCACTTTGTTAGCCGCGGCGCGAGCACGAATGGTCTCGAGCACGAAGGCCAGCTTGGCCGCCAGGTCCTCGCGCTCGGCCTCGGGCAGCGTCAGGCGGGCGCGCAGGGTGCGCCCCTGCGGCGTGACGGTGACGCCGCGCAGGAACGGCGTCAGCCCGAACACCGCCAGCGCGCGCCGCGCCCGCAGGTCGCGCACCGTGACCTCCAGGTTGTGCGCCAGGTCGGCGGCCTCGCCCGGCGTCGCCAGCAGACCGAACAGCTCGAGCTCGAGCGCGCCGCCCAGGTCGAGGCGGGCGCCGGCCCGCTGCAGCCCCAGCGGCAGGTCGATCTGCCCCTCGACCCGCTTGCGCATCGCCTGGGTGACCAGCGCGGCCGCCAGCACCGCCGGCGCACGATCGCTCTCGCCGCCCAGCGCGCGCCGCAGCTCACCGATGGCGCCGCGACGCACGTCGGGGGCCAGGGCCCAGGCACAGTCGATGGCGGCGCGCACCGCCGCCGGCTCGCCGAGGACCAGCGTGCGCGCCGTCAGCAGCGCCAGCGCGCGGTCCCCCTGCTGCCAGACGCGGCTGCCCCGCCAGCTGGTCGCCGTCCAGCCGTCGTGCGCGCGCCCAAGCTGGGCGGTGTCGAAGCGTCCGCGCACCACGGTGAGCGTCGTCGGGCTGCCGGCGGCCGCCTCGCGGTCGGGGGCGCCGACGCCAGCCTCGCCCGCGGCCGCCTCGCTGACCGCCGCCTCGCTGACCGCAAAGACGGCCCGGTCGACGTCGACGATCTCGTCGAAGCCCTGCGCGGCGGTCCGCGCGACCCGCTCGTCGTCGCGCACCGCGACCAGACGCTGCGACCAGGCCGAGGTCCGCAGCTGGGCGACGTCGACCTCGATCACCGTCTCGGCGCCGTCGGGGATCACGCCGAGCAGATCGTCGTCGTCGGGGGCTGAACGCGGCACGGCCGCCGCGGCCGCTGTCGCGGCCGGCGCGGTCGCGGCGAAGTCGGCGGCGCCGCAGCCGGCCAGCAGCAGGGCGAGCGCCGCAACCCCCGAGCCACGCGCCGCGCCGGCGCCCAACGTACTCCCCTTCACGGCCGCTCCGCGCATGCGACGACAGCCACGCTTCGCTCCGCGCTGTCAGCTCAGGGACAGCCCACGCGCTGGGGAGCTACCACCACGTCGTCGTACCACACCGTCCGATCATGAGGGTGGTACTCGCGGTAGCCAAAGCGGAGCGCCGAGAAGGTCTGCTTGGCTCCCGCGACGCCCGTCTGGGTGATCACCTCGGCGCCGTTGGCGAACACGCGGAAGTCGCCCTTCGTGCCGTCGAAGAAACCCTCGATGCAGTGCCAGGCATTGGCGGGAAGGATCGTCCCCTTGGGATCGGCCGTCGGGCAGCCGGGCTGGTTGGTGGTGCCGTTCGAGCCGTATCGGCTGTCGTTGATGTTCACGCCTAGCTCGCAGTCCTCCTCGACGATCTCGACCCCCTTGTCCTGCTGCCCGGTCGTCCACATCGCCTCGAAGAAGAGGTTGTGCATGCTGCCCGCGGGGCCACCGATGTCGGCGTCAGTCTGGAGGAAGGCTCGGAACCAGAAGGTCGGCGCCGCCGGCACCGAGACCTCGCGCTGAGCGTACGCCGTCAGCGGCAGAACCTTCAGCGACTGCAGCCCGGCGTGGTGAACCGTCTTGTCGAAGACCAAGTCCCTTGGTCGGATCGTTGTTGTCGTTCGACGATACATAGGTCGCACCCGCCGGCAGGGTCGCGTCTTCAAACCCCGAACAGAAGAGCGCGTTCGTCGGGCAGGCGGCCGCGACGGCGCCACCGCTTCCGCTCGAGCCTGCTGTCGCGCTCCCGCCGGTGCCGTTCCCCGGCGAGCCGCCGCCGCCGGTGACGCCGCCGGTGCCATGGCCGCCCTGACCGGTGGCAACGCCACCACCGGTTCCATCCGCGCTGCTGCCGCCCACGCCGCCATTTCCTGAGTGGCCGGCGGACACGCAGCCGGACAAGAGGGAGCCGACGGGCAAAAGAGCGCTGAGGGTGAACAGCGCGGCGATCGATCGGGTTGAACAGGTTGCTTGCATAAATAGTCTCCTGGCGAAGATTGGCATGGGCGCGGGGACATGCGAAAGAGGCAAGAGGCGAGACCGCATGGCGCGGCGTGTGCGGAGACTCACCGCGGCTTCGCCGCCGCGGGAGGTCCTTTCATCCCGGCACGACTTTTCCGCGCACCGCGCGCGCGGCCTCGAGGAAGGCGTCGAGGCGCGCGGCGTCACCGGCGGCGATCGCCGCGCGCAGCTCGCCAATGGCGGCGGCGAGCCGATCGATGAGCGGCAGCATCTCGGCGCGGTTGTCGAGGAAGATGTCGCGCCACATCGCCGGGCTCGACGCGGCGACGCGCGTCGTGTCACGCAGGCTGGTGGTGGTCAGCGCGCGCAGCGCCGCCGACGCGGCACCGCCCTCGGCGTCGACGGCGCCGACCGCGGTCGCCAGCGCGTAGGCCGCGACGTGCGGCAGGTGGCTGGCCGCGCCGAGCACGCGATCGTGCAGCGCCGCGTCCATGCGCAGCGGCCGCGCGCCCAGGGCGCGCCAGAACCGCTCGGCCAGCTCGACCAGCGCGGGGGGCGTGCGCGCCGTGGGACAGACGATGCAGTGCCGCCCCTCGAACAGCTCAGGCACCGCCGCGTCGGGGCCGGAGCGTTCGGTCCCGGCCAGCGGGTGGCAGCCGACGAAGCGCGCAACGTGCGCCTCGACCGCCGCGATCGCCGCCTGCTTC
Source organism: uncultured Pseudomonadota bacterium (assembly GCA_963778795.1). GTDB lineage: Bacteria > Myxococcota_A > Polyangia > Fen-1088 > Fen-1088 > DASRQZ01. The sequence goes on from CAVZVU010000004.1 coordinate 693,339, forward strand.
ACGCTGCCGACGTCGAACACCAGCGCGTCGGCGCGCAGCGCCGGCGCGATCTCCTCGGCCAGCGCGCCCAGGCTCAGCACCGGCGTCGCCAGCACGACCACGGCCGCCCCGCGCGCCGCCTCGCGCGCCGACGGCGCGGCGCGATCGATGATGCCGACCTCGCCGGCGCGGCGCAGGGTCTCGGCGCTGCGGCTCCACCCGACCACCTCGCCGACGGCGCCGGCGGCACGCGCCGCCAGCGCCACCGAGCCGCCGATCTGTCCGACGCCGATCACGGCCAGCGGCCCCAGCGGCGCCCCGTCCCAGCGGCCGGTCTTGCGCGGACGATCACGCGCGCGTCCCGCTGCCGGCGACGTCGCGCGGGTACGACCCCAGGATCTTCAGCAGCGGCACCTCGGCCCGCCAGCGCTTCCAGCACGGCGCGGCAGGCGGGATCGCTGCGGTGCCCGTCGAGATCGACGAAGAAGAGATCGCGCAGGCCCCGGCGGTCGGTGGGGCGCGAGGCGATGCGGCGCAGGTTGACGCCGGCGGCCGCCAGGCGGTCGAGCACGTTCGCCAGTCGGCCCGGGCGATCGTCCAGGCCGAAGAGCACGCTGGTGGCGTCGGTCCCGCTGCGCGGCGGCGGCTCCTTGCCCAGCACCAGGAAGCGCGCCACGTCGGACGGACCGTCGTCGAGGCGCGCCTTGCGCGACCGCCAGATCGAACAGGTCGGCCGCCAGCGCCGGCGCGAGCGCCGCCGCGCGGGCGTCGTCGCGCGCCAGCGCCGCCGCGGCCGCCGCCGACGGCGCCGTCACCACCGCCGCGCCCGGGACCGCCTCGACCAGCCCGGCCGCGCAGCGGGCCGCCGCCACCGGGTGCGCGTAGACCCGCTCGACGCCCGCGGTCTGTCCGTTGTGGGTCAGCAGCGCGTGCGCCGACCTCGATGACGATCTCGCCGACGATCAGCAGATCGGAATCGATGAAGTAGTCGAGCGCGTGGGTCACCAGCCCCTCCGACGCCTCCTCGACCGGGACCACGCCGTAGTCGGCGCCGCGGCCGATCTCGCGGAACACCTCGCCCAGGTCGCCGCGGCCAGGAAGCGCGCCGACAGGCCGAAGCGGGTCTTGCCCGCCAGGTGGCTGAAGGTCGCCTCCGGCCCCGGGTAGGCGACGACCAGCGGGCTCTCGAGCGACAGGCAGGCCGACATGATCTCCCGGAACACCGGCCGCACCGCCTCGCGCGGGAAGGCGCCGTTCGCCGCCGCGGTCAGCCGCTCGAGCACGGCGCGCTCGCGCCCCGGCACGTGGAACGTCTCGCGGCGGCTGCGCTTGATCTCGCCCGACCTGCTTGACCACCTCGGCGCGCCGATCGAGCAGCGCCAGGATCTGGTCGTCCAGGCCGTCGATCTCGACACGCAGCTCGGCGAGGCCCGAAGCGGGACCGGAAGCCGGCTCAGCCGTTGACGGAGGGAGGGTCATGAAGGCCCAAGTTAGCCAATGCGGGGCGGTGTCGTCCACCTCTGGGGCGGCAAACGCCGGCTATACTGACGCGATGACCGCCCCACCCACGGTCCTCTTCGCGTTGACTGCCGGCCTGCTCACGGCGCTCACGCCGTGCGTCTACCCGATGATTCCGATCACCATCAGCATCTTCGGCGCGAAGACCGGCGTCAGCCGCGGGCGCGCGCCTCGGCCTGGCGACGTTCTACGTCGCCGGCATCGCCTTCATGTTCGGCGACGCTCGGGACGGTGTTCGCGCTGCTGGGCAAGGCGTTCGGAACCTTCCTGGCCAACCCCTGGGTGATCGTCCCGCTGGCCGCCTTCTTCGTCGCCATGGGGCTGTCGATGTTCGGCGCGTTCGAGCTGGCGCTGCCGATGGGCCTGCAGAACCGCCTGTCGCGCGTCGGCGGCCGCGGATTCGGCGGCGCGTTCCTGATGGGCCTGGTCGGCGGGCATCATCGCCGCGCCCTGCACCGGCCCGCCGCTGGCCGGCATCCTGGCCTACGTCGCGACGACCCGCGACGCGGTCTATGGCTTCGCGTTGCTGGCGACCTACGCCGTCGGCATCGGCCTGCCGTTCTGGGCGCTCGCCGGGTTCTCGATGTCGCTGCCGCGCTCGGGTCCGTGGATGGAGTCGGTCAAGAGCGTCTTCGGCATCGCGCTGTTCACGGCCGCGCTCTACTACCTCAAGAACGTGCGTGCCGCCCGCTGGGCGGCATCACCGGCCGGACGCCGACGTTCCTGCTCGGCGGCGCTGGCGATGGTGATCGCCGGGCTGGTCGCGGGCGCGGTGCACCTCAGCTTTCACGACGGGTTCGCGCGCCGCCTGCGCAAGGGGGTCGGCGTCGCGCTGGCGACCGCCGGGCTGTTCGCGGTCACCAACTACGTGCTGACGCCCAAGGGGCCGATCGAGCTGCGCTGGCTGCACGCCGAGCCGGAAGCTCTGGCCGACGCGCGCGCCGCCAACCGGCCGCTGCTGGTCGATTTCATGGCGACCTGGTGCCTGCCCTGCAAAGAGTTCGAGCTCAAGGTCTTCTCCGACCCCGAGGTGGCGGCCGAGATGCAGAGCTTCACCCTGCTGAAGGTCGACCTCACGCGCGAGGACGACGATCCCGCGCTGGGCGTGATCAAGAAGAAATACGGCGCCGACACCCTGCCCGCGATCCGCCTGGTCGCCCCCGACGGTCAGCTGCGTGGCAAGACCGACGAGCTGATGTCGGCGCAAGCCTTCCGCGCCCTGCTGCTGGCCACCCGCAGTCACGCCGAAAACCTGGGCAGCCCCGCGGCGCTCCCCGCGTCGTCGTCGCACGCGGCGCCGTGAGACCGCACGATGACCGGTCGTTGGCGTTTAACCGACCGGCATTGCGGCTGGCGCCGTCCTATTCGCGCCAGGTCCTGCTGAACTGCCGCAGATATTCGGCCGCGGTCAGGCGCGCGTCGTACACCACACCCAGCGCGTACGCCGTCTGCCCCATGGCGTAGTACCGGTCGGGCTCCTGTTCGAAGTGGTGCACGGCGGTGAGCATCTCCTGGAGATGGGCGGCCGAGGTCGGTTCCCGCGCCATCAGCACCGAGCCCGAGCCCGGCCGGCTCCAGTCGATCAGCAGGCCGGCGCGGTTGAGCAGACCGTGGACCTCGACCGGCCCCATCTGCAGGCCGGCGAATCGCCCCACCGGCGCCTCGGTGTAGCCGGCCGCCTCGGTGCCGACCGGCTTGCCGTCGCGAAACGACAGGCTTGAGCCGCGCACGCTGTCGGAGACCTGGACTTGCAGATCGGTCGCCGCCAGGAGCTCGATCTGATCGGCCTGGTTCCACCCCGTGCGCACGAACAGCCGGCCGGCGTGGCCCTCGGCGATCAGCGCCGCCGACAGCCGGACCAGATCGTCGTACAGCCGGCAGCTCTCGGGGCTGGCCGGCTGGACGTTGCCGTAAAGGACGACGACAACACCCCGGCGCGCCAGCTCGCGCAAATTGGCGTCGACCAGGGCGCCGCCGACACCGCGCGATACTTTCTCGGGGACCATGCGTCCCGAGTAAGAGACCACCAGGCGGCGCGCGAAGTCGGCCTGCGCCGCGGGCGCGAGGCCCAGCGCCGAGGCGAGGCGCTCCTTGGCCGCCTGCTTGGCGCGCCGGATCTCCTCGACCGTCGGATTCCGCACGTCGCCGGCGCCGTTCGCGCGCAGGGTGTCGGCGAAGTTGGTCACGCTGGTGCCGTTGCTGATGGCGACGATCTCGAAATCCGGATCGATCGATTCGACCTCGGCGGCGTGGCCCGAGGAGACCGCGTTGCGGCCGTCGGCGGTGCGCACGCCGAAGCTGGTCGCGTCGAGCCAGCCCATGCGGTCGCCGGCCCAGCGATGCCCCTCCGGGATCCCCATCAACTCCACCTCCTCGCCCGAGCGGTTCAAGATGGTGTGGGTGGTGAAGTACTCGCGCGCCTCCCACAGCACCGACTCGCCGGTCTCGTCGAGGCGCAGCTTCACCTCGGGCACCAGCGCCGTCTGCGCGTCGTGCGCCGAGATCAACGGCGGGCGGTAGGTGCCGCCCAAGGCTTCGCGGCGCTCGCGCATCTCGGCGGCGATCGCGGCCACCGCCCCCTCCGAGATCCATTCGCTGAACTCTGCCCACGACGATTGGCCATAGCGCCGGTAGGCGTAGAGCACGCGCGCAAAGTATTCGGTCGGGTCGCCCAGCAGGCAGGCGATGCGCCCGTCGGGCAGATCGGATCGATGGACCTCGATCGCGACGTCGCGCCCGCGGACGTTGATCGACAGCCGGCGCACCAGCTGGGGCAGGGTCGCGCCGGTCGCGCGCGCCAGCGCCGCGTAGTCGACCGGTACGAGCTCGGCCGCGGCGCCCGCCGACGCCAGCCGAAACCGGTACATCGGTTCGATCACCCAGACCCGCGCCAGCTCGCCCACCAGGCGGGCCATACCGCTGGTGTGGTACTGCGTGACCCGCCCCAGCCCGCCGGCAGCGTTGAAGAGCCCCTCCGGCGTGACGATCATGATGTCACGCCCCACCAGCTGCGGTGCCTCCACCGCGAGCCAGTCCTTGGGGATCGCGTTCTCCAGCATCAGCGACAGGCTGTCGGTCAGCCGCGTCTGCTCGCGGCGTTCGACGTCGCGCAGCAGGCTCGCCAGCTGGGCGCGCTCGGCCGGCGCCAGCGTCGCCGCCGCCTTCAGCACGGGCCAACGCGCCTCGACCGGATCCAACCGCCACAGGTCGGCGGCATCTCCATAGCCGCGCAGCAGCTCGCGCAGCCGGACGCCGCCGGCCTGCGGGTCTTCGACGACGCCCCGCAGGCCGGCTTGCAGCTGCTGCCGGATGAAGGGGACCGCCTCCAGCTTGGTCGCCGCGATCGGCGGAGCGACCGCCAGCCGGAAGAGGCCGCCGTCGACCTTCTCGAACAGACCGATCGCGCACAGGCGATCGCAAAGCCGCGCCAGGTGATCGGCGTCGGCGTCCAGGCGCACGGCGCCCAAGGCGGCGGAGAGCGCGGGCGCGAGCTCATCGAAAGGCGCGCGGGCACCGGGCGCCGCCAGTCGGGTGACCAGCACATCGCCGATCACGTTCAATCGCATCCAGTCGGGATTCAGATCGCCTACCCCTTCGAGCAGCCGCCTGGTCATCGCCATCATGTACCTACTTGGTTCCGTGGACCCATGGGGGGTCGACCAACTATGGTGCAAAAGAGCTGCGTTGGCGCGACGGAGACGCCATTGTCACGGAGACGTTGGTGGATGTTCGCCGTCCCAGGGCAAGTTCCTCGTCCTCAGGGCCAGTCCCTAGGTGGAGGGATTTCACTCCGTGACCGGGGCCGCGAGGTGGCCGAGTTTCGGGGACAACCGCAACGGGTCGTGATACGAAAGGGAGCTGTGGCGGGCGGTTCCATGAGATTCGCGAGGGCAGCGGGATGACCATCGGCACTGGGGAGGGGCGGGGAGAGACCGTGCCTCGCTCTCGAACTCCTCTTCCCCCGACAACCCAGCTCACGCCCCTGCTGCACCGAGTGCTGGACACGACGATCGGGCTCCTGGAAGCCGACAAGGGGACGATCCACCTTCCCGGTCGAGGTGACGGCACGTTCGACGTCGGTGTGCAGATCGGCTTCCCTCAAGCGGCCCTCCAGCACCTCGGTCCGCTCGATCCCCGGTCGCTCCCGTGGCGCACCGCCTTCGAGCACCGCGCGCGCATCACCGTCGAGGACGTCACCACCGACGCGCGATTCGCGGATCTGCGCGCGTCTTACCAGCGGCTCGGCGTGAGCTCGCTGGTGTCCGTTCCCTTGCTGGGCAGCGAAGGCCAGCGGTCAGGACTGCTGTCGATCTACCGCGACCGGCCGCACCGCCCGTCCGAGCGGGGGCTCAAGTTGCTCGACATCATCTGGCTGCAGGCCGAGCAGGCCATCGAGACCAAGAACGCGGAGGAGGCGCTGCGCCGGAACGAGGCGGGGCTACGGCTCGCGCTCGAGGCCGGCAAGATGGGCAACTTCGAGTGGAACATTCAGACCAACGAAATCCGGTGGTCCGAGAACCTCGGGGCGATTCACGGGGTGCCCGAGGGGACGTTCAACGGAACGTTCGAATCCTTTCTGGCGCTGATTCACCCCGACGATCGCGCCGGGGTGTTGCACAGCATCCGCCGGTCGATCGAAACCGGAGTCGACTACGAGGCCGAATTCCGGAGCGCCACGAAAAACGGCGGCAACGGCGGCGACGGGACGCCGCACTGGATCCTGGGCAAGGGAAAGGTGTTCAAGGACGAGCAGGGGCGGCCGTCCCGCATGCTGGGCATCTGCATGGACATCACCAGCCGCAAGTTCGCGGAGGACGCCATGCGCGATCTGGACCGGCGCAAGGACGAGTTCCTGGCGATGATCTCGCACGAGCTGCGCAACCCGCTGTTCACCATCACCAACGCCTCGGCGCTGCTGGATCGCCTCGCGACCTCGGATCCGATCTCCGCCAAGGCGCGCGGCATGATCCGGCGCCAGGCCGAGCAGCTCACCCGCATCGTGAACGATCTGCTCGACATCTCGCGCCTCAACGCCGGCAAGCTGGAGCTGCAGAAAGCGCCGCTGGATCTGGGCGCGCTGGTCGAGAGGTGCGTCAACGAACAAGTGGTGGGTCACCTGCTCGATCATCACCATCACGTGCTGCGGGTCGCGCGCGCGCTGGTCAATGGCGACAGCTCGCGCCTGGAACAGATCGTCACGAATCTGATGACGAACGCGGTCAAGTACACGCCCTCGGGCGGCACGATCACCGTCGAGGTCGACACGAGCGGCGGCGAAGCGGTGCTGCGCATCCGCGACACCGGCGTCGGCATCGCCCCCGATCTCTTGCCCCGGATCTTCGATCTGTTCGTGCAAAGCGAGCGCGGCCTCGATCGGCGAGACGGCGGCATGGGCGTCGGGCTGTCGATCGTGCGCCGGCTGGTCGAGGCGCACGGCGGCCGCGTCGAAGCGCGCAGCGACGGGCCTGACCGCGGCTCCGAGCTGATCATCCGCTTGCCGCTGGTGACCACGCCGGCCGAGCAGCCCGGCGCCGGCGCCGGTGAGGCACGCGCGCCGGCCCGCCGCCGCATCCTGATCATCGACGACAACGTCGACGCACGCCAGGCGGTGGCCGTGCTGCTGCAGCTCGCCGGTCACGAGGTGCACGAGGCGGAGGACGGTCCGAGCGGGCTCACGTCGGCGACCCGACTCCTGCCCGACGCGATCTTCGTCGACATCGGCCTGCCGGGGATCGATGGCTTCGAGCTCGCGCGGCGGCTGCGGTCCCCGGAGTCGTCGAAGCCACGCCTGATCGCGCTGACCGGCTACGGCCACCCCGACCATCGCCGCCGCGGCACCGAGGCCGGCTTCGACGCCTACCTGGTCAAGCCGGTCGGGATCGACGTATTGCTGCGTGAGCTTCCGGACGCCTGACGCCGCTCACAACCTCCCGTACGGTCGCCGGGTCAGCGGTCGAGAACCTCGCGTACCGTGCGCAGCAGGGTCACCCGGTCGGTCGGCTTGTTCAGCACCGTCGCCGAACGGCCCCCGCCACCGCTTGCCCCGGGGTGGCCGCTGAGCAGAACGACGGGGACGCCGGCGTTCAGCGTCTGCAGTTTCTCGAAGACCTCCTCACCCGACAGGTGAGGCATCGACCGATCGAGCACGACGAGATCGATGTTTGGGTGCTCGCGCGCGAACATGTCGACCCCGGCGGCCCCGTCACCGGCCTCCATGACCGCGTACCCCTCGCGCGTCAGGATCTCGCGCAGGGCGCGGCGGACCGCGCCGTCGTCGTCGACCAGCAGGATCGTCTCATCGCCGCCGCGCACGGCGGCCGGGGTCGTGGTGGCCCCGGCTGGAGTCGCCGGCGCGGCCGGCATCACGATCTCGAACGACGTCCCCTGCCCGAGCCGGCTCTCGCACTCGATCCGCCCGCGGTGCTCGGCGACGATCGAGTACGCCATCGCCAGGCCGAGACCGGTGCCGCGCCCGACCTCTTTGGTCGTGAAGAAGGGCTCGAACACCCGCGAGCGCACCTCGTCGGGCATTCCCGGGCCGTTGTCGGAGACGCGCACGCGCACCTCGTCGGTGCGCAGGCGCTCGATGCGGATCAGGATGCGGGGCGCCTCGCTGCGCGCCGATTCCAGCGCGTCGCGCGCGTTCAGGCAGATGTTGAGCAGCGCCTGCTCGATCTGCCCGGCGTTCCCCTCGACCAACGGTACCCGGTCGCCGACCGTCAGCTCGAGGACGATCCGCGGGTCCATGGTGCGCCGGCACATTTCCACGGTGCGCTCCACGCTGCGCACCAGATCGATCGACGTCTTGCGCGCGTGGGTGTCGGCGCGCGCAAAGATCATCAGCTGGCGAACCATCTCGGCCGCGCGCTGCGCCGCGTATTCGATCTCCGACAGCTGGTCGGTGGTCTCCACATCGGCCCCGTCGCGACAGAGGGCGGCGTTGTGGATGATGACGCTGAGGGCGTTGTTGAAGTTGTGCGCGATGCCGGCGGTGAGCTGCCCCACCGCTTCCATCTTCTGCGCTTGATGCAGCTGCGCCTCCAGGCGCTTGCGCTCGGTGATATCGAAGACGGCGCCCAGGAATCCGACCGGGTGCCCCTCCTCGTCGTAAAGCAGGGTGCCGCGCGAGATCACGGTCCGCACCTCTCCGTTGGGGCGGACCAGTCGATGCTCGAAGTCGTCATAGACCCCCGTCTCTTTGTGGCGGGTGACCGTGCGAGTCACCGCGGCCCGGTCGTCGGGGTGAACCATGGCCAGGAAGTCCTCCACCCGGGAGGGCGCGCCCTCGGGGCCGACGCCGAAGATCTTGCACAGCGCCTGGTCCCAGGTGATCCGGCCCCGCTTCAGCTCCCAGGTCCCCATGCCGCTGGCCGAGATCGCGTGCCGCAGCCGGCGCTCGCTCTCGCGCATCGCCGCCTCAGCCCGTAAGCGCTCGGTGACATCGACGTTGGTCCCCAGCATGAACGCCACCTCCCCTCCCTGCTTCAAGGGGACAAACGTCGACTCCAGCTGGCGATCGTCGAGGGTGCTCACCAGCAGCTTCTGAGGCTCGCCGGTCGTCCAGGCCCGCTCGAAGACCTCCTGGTAGCGCTCGAGCTGGTCGGGGACGACGTAGGACAGCGCGTTCGTCCCGATGATGTTCGCGACGCTCAGGCCGGGCGGCCCGTGGTTCATGTAGAGGATCCGGTGCTGCCGATCCTTGATCGAGATGATCTCCGGCAGAGCTTCGAGCAGCGTGTGACTGCCCAGCAGGGCGTTCAGGGTCTCCTTGATCCCCGCCAATGGCTCGCGGGCCGACGCCGCGCGTCCGGCCAATTGCGTCGACTCACTGCGAACCCGCTCGATGCGCCTCTCGTCGCTCATACGATCTCGGCTCCGATCCCGATGCCGGATACAATTTACACCCGATACGCCGGGGAGCGCGACTGATTGTCGACGATGGAGGAACCTGGACCCCTAGCAGCCCGTGGTGAAAGTCTCCCGTCGCCGAAACGGGCGGAGCCAGCCCGTCTGCTGCGTTGCTCGTCGGTTAAATACGCGGAGTATTCGCCCTCCTCGCGCCTTGCAGCCGGGCCGGCTGCGCCCATTTCGGCTCGGTCCGACTTTCACCACGGGCTGCTCGGCGCCGGCGAACAGGCTCTTTCGCACGATGGCGTGGATCCCCCAGTTTCCGTCGACGACCTGGGTGATGCCGAAGTCGACCGCGATCGACATCAGCGACACCGCTTCGTCTTCGCTGAGGTGCTGCGTCGACATCAAGAAGCGACGCATCTTGCGGAACGCGTCGCGCAGCGCGAGGTCGGTCGACGATTTGGAGTAGATCTCCGACTGCGCTTTCGGACCGAGCTCGGCCAGGTAGTTGGGGAAGCTGAAGCCGTGCACCACGAACTCCGTCGCGGTCTCCAGCAACGGATAGTCGAGCCCCTGCTCGACCCGGACAAGAACGCGTAAACTCGTCAGACGGCGGGGGTACGGAGGCGCGGCGTCAGGTCGCGCAGCGTCGTGCTCTCGGCGCTGCGGGCGTGGCTTTCGATGAGCGATCGGAGGGCATCGACGTCGATCGGCTTGACCATGTGGTGGTCGAAACCGGCGTCGCGGCTGCGCAGCCGGGTCTGTTCAACCCCGAACCCCGACATCGACACCAGGAGGATCGACGGACGATCGGGCCGGTCGCGCAGGCGGCGCGCCGTCTCGAGGCCACCGAGCTTGGGCAGATCGAGATCCAGCAGGATGACCTCGGGCGCGAACGTCTTGATCATGTCCAGCGCCGCCAGGCCGTCATGCGCGGTTCGCACCGTGTGCCCCCACATCCCCAGGATGTCAGCCAGCGCCTGAACCAGATCGACATTGTCGTCGACGGCCAAGATCCGAAGAGACGTGCGGAACGAGGTCCGAAACGCCTTGCCAGGCGACCCCGGCCGGACATCGGCCGTGGAGGGCGCCGTCGTGTCATCGACCGCCGTCGGGTCCCCCGACAAGGGTAAGGTCACGACGATCTCGCTCCCCTGCTCCATGCCGGCGCTGAACGCCTCGACCGTACCGCCGTGACTCTCCACCAGCCGTTTGACCAAGGTCAGGCCAATGCCCAGGCCCCCTTGCGCCCGTTCGCGTGCCTCCGGCCTCTGGCTGAACAGCTCGAATATGCTTCCGAGCGCGTCGCCCGGCATGCCGATGCCGTCGTCCTGCACCGAGAGCCGCACGCAGTCATCCTCCTGCTGCAAGCTGACCTGGATGTGACCGCCCGGTTCGGTGTACTTGGCGGCGTTATTCAGCAGGTTCGCCACGACCTGCGTCATGCGTACCGCGTCGGCGCGCAAGTAGACCGGGCCGCCAGGGAGCGCCAGCGTCAGCTTGTGGCCGAACGAATCGATCAGCGGGCGTGACGCCTCGACGGCGTCGCTCACCACGCTGGTCAGGTCAGCCGGACTCAGCTGCAGTTGAATCTTCCCCAGCGTCAGGCGCGAGATATCCAGCAGGTCTTCCACCAACCGTTTGAGGTGCTGCACCTGCCGGTCGATCGCCTCGACGGCCCAGGTGGCCTCGCGATTGGACGTCTGGGTGCGGCGCAGGATCTCCAGGGAGAGGACGATCGGCGTCAGGGGGTTGCGCAGCTCATGACCGAGCATGGCCAGGAATTCGTCCTTGTACCGGTCGGCGTCGCGCAGCGCCGCCTCGACCGACCGCTGCGCGTCCAGCTGGCGGCGTTCATCCTCGGCCTGCTTGCGGTCGGTGATGTCGCGGCCGACCGATTGATACTTCACGACGACCCCGCGCTCATCGAAGAAGCCGCGGTCCCGCCACTGCAGCCACCGCGTCTCTCCATCGCGGGTCGAGATCTGGGTCTCGCGGGTCGCGAGCGGTGAGGCCGGCGTGATCGCCTCCAGCAGCTCGCGGCTGTTCCGGTGGACCCCGGCCGGAACCAGACTCCAGATATTCCCGCCGATGAGCTCGCTGGCGGTGCGCCCGAAGGTCTCGCAGTAGGCCGTGTTGACGAAGGTGTAGGTGCCGTCGGGAAGAAAGCGGCAAATCATCTCGGTCTGATCTTCGACCACCGATTGATACTGGCGCCGGCTCTCCCACAGGGCGGCCGCCGTTTGCCGTTGCTGCCTGAGCAGAGCGGACAGCAACAACAGGGGGACGGAGACCGCGAGCAGGAAGAGCTGCAGCTCGAGGAGGCCCTCCGTGGGCGACTCGGCGGCGAAGGGGCCGAGCTGCCGGAGCGCCCCGCCGACCGACAACGCGGTCACGCCGAACAGGGCCAGGCTGATCCCGCGCGGGCCAAATCGGACCGCGGTCCAGAGCAGGAACGGCAGCGACCAGTAGAGGCGGGCCGCGCGCAGGTGAGCGCCCTCATGCGGGATGCTGAAGAGCGCCGCCCAGACGGCGAGCATACCGATCGCGAGCAACAACGCCTCCGCCACCCGGCGCGCGGAGAAGACCAACGCCGCGCCCCGCGCGGGGAGTCTCACGATCAGCATGGGCAAGAAGGTGAGCCCGGTGATCGCGTTCGATAGCATCCACTGCTGCCAGAGCGCCCAGAACCCGTGACCCATGCCGTGGGCAACCGCCAGGCCGGCCCCCGCGAAGGCGCCGGCACCGGGGGCGAGGAAGACCGCGACCACCAGGTAGACAACCGTCTCGCCCATGCTGTCGAACGGATGCTGGCTGCGCACGAAGTGCCGCAATCCGACGGCAGCCAGCAGCGCGCGCAGATGGTTCACCAGCTCGGTGGTGAACGCCCAGGAGATCGTGGCGCCGCCTTGCAAGTGCGCGACTACGTTGCCGGCCGAGGCCCCAAGCAGCAGTACCCACCAGAGGCGCAGCGGCGATGCCAACAGCGCCGCCGTCAGGATCGCGTACGACGGAAAGACGATGGCGGCTCCCGCGCCGGGGAACCGCAACCAGGTGTTGGCGCGCGCGGCGAGGTAGCAGCCGAGACAGACCAACACCGCCGTCAAGGACGCACGAAGAGCCTGCGAATCTCCGAAACGGATCCTCGTGGCTTCGATAGCGGAGCCGGACCGATCGAGTCCCACGCGCCGACCGGAAAAGCAATCGGTTTGCAGCGAATCCATTCGTGCCGGTTGCGATCTTGACATCACATAGTCCGTTTGGAAACGAGACCGGTATTCTGCGCGAAAGCGAGTCGCTTCGACATCGGGACCTACACTGATTGGGCGGCGGCGGCGGCGTTCGCGCGGCCTTCTCTCTCCGTCTCTTCCCGGCACGCGAAGCCTGTGAAAGAGTCGCGTCCATGCCCTCCTGCTTCGCGGCGCTCGCCGCCCTGCTCTTTCCGCAGCTCGCGACGTCCAGCGACGGGGGCGCCGCCAGGCCGCGCCCGGAAGTGGTTCATCTTTGGCCCAACGGAGCACCGGGGTTCGAGGGCCGCCGCAATGAACCCGAGCAGGCGAAGGATTGGTGGGTGCGAAATATCAACAATCCTTCGCTCACCGTGTTTCTACCCCCCAATGAACGCGCCACGGGAGCGGCGGTGGTCATTGCTCCCGGTGGTGGCTTTCGAGAGCTGGTGTTCAACGCCGAGGGAAAGCAGGCCGCCGAGTTTCTCAACGGCATTGGTGTGGCGGCGTTCGTGCTCAAATACCGATTGCCCAAAGAGGCCGGCTCGCCCTACACCACGGCGCACGTGCGCGAGGATGCCTACCGCGCCATGCGGCTGGTGCGCAGCCGCGCGCGCGACTGGGGCGTCGATCCGGCGCGCGTCGGCATCCTGGGATTCTCCGCGGGCGGCGAGCTCGCGTCGATGATCGCCTACGCCCCGGGTGACGGCGACGCCAGGGCGACCGATCCCGTCGACCGCTTGAACGGCAAGCCGAGCTTTCAGATGCTGGTGTATCCAGGCGGTCCGGTCCCCGACGCTATTCCGGCCGACGCGCCGCCCACGTTCCTGCTGGTGGCCATCGACGACGACTACGGCTGCGATCGAACGACGCTGGACCTCTTCACCAAGCTGCACGCGGCCAAGGTGCGCGTCGAGGCTCACTTCCTGGCGCAAGGCAAGCACGCGTTCAATATGGGCGACCGGTCGAACCTGGTCTCGATCAAGACCTGGCCGCAGCGCATGGCCGACTGGCTGAACGACAGCGGCTACCTCAAAGCGGCTCGCCCGAAATAGCGGCCCGCGCCGGGGAGAGCCTGCGGGCGACGCGTGCGCGCCACCGGCGCGCCGCGCGCGGTGTTGTCTCGACCGGCCGACTGTTGCGCGCGCGTCCTCGGAAAACCGGCGACGGTCGGCGCGCGACCGGCCGATCGGGCCGATCGGGATCGGCATGTCGCTTGCTCCGCTCCTTTGACGAGGCCGAGGCCCATCAAAATGACGCGAACGAGCCCCCGACGGAACACCGTCGCGCGGGCACCAACCGGTTGGGCCATCGGCGGCGCGCTGGTCGCTGCGCTCTTGAGCGGCGCGCTCACCGCCGGTTGCGGCGTCCCACCTGCCGGCGCCGGCGGCGCGGACGTGGGTGGTCCCGGTGGCGTTCGGGGCAACCTCGACGCGGGCGGCGACGCCGGTGCCGGCAGCGGCGGCACAGCCGGTCGCAACGCCGGCGCGGGGGGAGGACTCGCGACTGGCGTCGACGCTGCGACCGGGACCGATGCCGCGACCGGCACGGATGCGGCCCACGACAGCACCGGGGCCGCCGACCTGGCGGCCGACGTGCGCGTCGACGCAGGCGCAGCGATCGATGTCCGCGCCGACACCGGCACCGGCACGGGCGCTGGCGGCTCGAGCGCCGGCGCCGACGCGCGCTACGACAGCGGGAACGACACTGGCGCCGCTGCCTCACCCACGCTGGCGGTCCGCTTCGCCAATACCGTGATCGATCGCTGGCCCGATCCGACCACGATCACCGGAGTCACCCGCGGGTGGGACTACAACAACGGAATCGTGCTTCGCGGCATGATGGAGGTCTTCCAGAAGACGCTCGACGCGCGCTACCTCGCGTACATCAAGCAGTACGTCGACACCTTCGTCGACAGCGCGGGAAATCTCTACGTCGATGCGGCGCACACGACCAAGATTCAGAATCAAACCTTCTCCCTCGACGTGATCCAGCCGGCCAGTCTCTTGCTGTTTCTCGCCGGGCAATACCCCGCGCAAACCAAGTACCGAACCGCGGCGACGCTGGTGCGCAACCTGTTCCCGGGCTTCCCCGTGAACGGCGACGGCGGCTTCTGGCACAAGCAGACCTATGCCAACGAGATGTGGCTCGACGGCATCTACATGGCCGAGCCGTTCCTGGTGAAATTCGGCGCCGACACCGGAACCTGCGGCGCCGCCTGCAACGACACGCCGGTGGCCCAGGCGACGCTGCTGGCCGGGCACGTGAAGCTGGCGTCGGGGCTGCTGCTTCACGGCTGGGACTGGGACCACAACGCGACCTGGTGCAGCGGCGCCTGCGCCGGCACGTCCGGCACCGGACTCTCTCCCGTGGTCTGGAGCCGCGCGCTCGGCTGGTACGCCATGGCGCTGGTCGACATCCTCGACAGCCTGCCGGCCAATCACGCCGGCCGCCCGGCGTTGCTCGCGCTGCTGTCGGGCCTGGCCGCAGGCGCCGTCGCGACCCAGGACGCCACCACCGGCCTCTGGTGTCAGGTGGTCGATCGTTGTGGCGACGCCGGCAACTGGATCGAGTCATCCGGCAGCGCGATGTTGATCTACGCCCTGGCGCGCGGCGCCGATCGCGGCTACCTGGACACCAGCTATCGAACCGCCGCTGCGCGCGCCTGGGCCGGCCTCCAGGCGAACAAGATCGGCGGCGACGCCGTCGGCCCGATCATCAACGACGCCGCCGACGGCATGAGCATCCAGTCGACCTACGCCGCCTATACGGGGATCGCCAAGCGCGCCAACTCGTACCACGGCCTGTGCGCCGTGCTGCTGGCCGCCGCCGCTATGGAATACGCGCCCTAGCCGGCGTCGTTGGTTCTCAGGGCGCGTCCGCTCCCGCCAGGAAGCTGGTGTGGATCTGGTCGGCGGTGAGGGGCGCGCTGTAGATGCGGAAGTCGTAGTAGGTGCCCGCGAACTCCGGGTCGGCGACGAACTGCGACCGGCCGAGCCAGTTGTTCACGTCCGCGAGCGTGTCGAGCGGGCTGTTCATCGACCCTTGCATCACGATGGCCCCGTCGACGTAGAGCAACAAGCTGCCGACGCCGCCATCTTGCGTTCGCATATCGACGACGACCACCACCTGGTGCATCACCCCTTGCGTGAGAGCCGCGGGCCCCGACACCTCATTGATACCGCCCGAGCCCGAACTCGACACGAAGAGCGCCCCCGGCAAGGGCCCGCCGAGCGGCGAGCAAAACAGGAACACCGTCCCGATGGGGCCCTGGTTGCCGTCGCCGCCAGTGCTGCTGCCGAAGTCGAAGATGCGTTGCCAGTACGTCGGGCTGTTCGAGGTAATCCAGGCCTCGAAGGTGCCGCTCGGTCCCAGCGCCGAGAATCATGTGGCTCGGCAGGTTGATGTACTGGTCGGAGGTTCCCCCGGCCAGCGTGACCGAGCCGGTGCCGGTGGGCGTGAAGTTGACCGCCGTGCCGTGGGCGGTGCCAACCGAATCCCGCACCACCGGGCCCGAAGGTGCGCCGCCGTCACCGGTCCCGCCGTCGCTGACCCCGCCGTCAGACGTCGGCCCGTCGTCGAATCTGTAACGATGCGCCAGGCAGAGCGGCGTGTTGTCCGGGGGACCGCAGCCGCACAGGCCCGGCGCGGTGCGCGTGCCGTCCCGGGGACAACGGTCGTTGCAATCGGGCGTCCCATCACGGTCGGTGTCGTCATCGACCGCGAAGCATCCG
Source organism: uncultured Pseudomonadota bacterium (assembly GCA_963778795.1). Classification (GTDB taxonomy): domain Bacteria; phylum Myxococcota_A; class Polyangia; order Fen-1088; family Fen-1088; genus DASRQZ01. Next base: position 709,648 of record CAVZVU010000004.1, read on the forward strand.
CAGATGCCGGCGATCTTCTTGTTCGGGTCGGTCGGACACTCGTCGATGCAGTCGGGCGTCCCGTCATTGTCGCCGTCGGTCTCGGCCACGCCGCAGCCGCAGACTTGGGGCTGGGTCTTATCCGGATCGTCGGGGCAGCAGTCGCCGGACACATAGCCTCCGTCGACCATCACACACGCGCCGGAGGCGTCGCTGCCGTCGCTCATCGGCGCGTCATCCGCCGGCGTGTCGATGCCGCCGTCTGCGGGCGAGCCGCCCGTACCGACCGCCCCGCCGACGCCGGAGCCACCGGAGCCGGTGGCGCCTCCCGTTGCACTGTGTCCCCCGGTCCCGGCCGGACTTTTGAACCCGGACGAACAGGCAGCCGTGCCCAGCACCAAGACAAGAACCGCCAGCACCCGCCACGACAACGTAGCCGTCGGATTGCGGTTGATGGAGCGATGACCAGAGCCGCGCGTGCGGGTGGCGAGGTCGACGTGCATGAGGGATCTCCTCTTTGAAGGCGTACGGATAGGTGACGGTCCCGCCAAGAAGCGTCGCGAGCCGTCATTTTTGGCTCACACTTCGGCAGATCACCCGCGAATCCCCGACGCGTCGCCGGTCACCGAGTGATCTCCGTCATCACCGGAGGACGGGGACGGGGACGGGGCGGGACGAGGACGCCCGCTCAGGTCGATTCGCCGAGAAGGGCCTCGATGCGGGCGCGGTCGAAGCCGAGCAGCAAGCGGCCTCGCACGTCGATGACGGGAACACGATCGGTGGGGATGCCGAGCTTGCTCGCCTTCTCGCTGAGCTCGCGGGCCGCGGCGGGATCCTGTTCGATGTCCTTGTCGGCGAACGGGATCTTCTTTTCGGTCAGGTACTGGCGCGCGGCCCGGCAGGCTCCGCACCACGACGTCCCGTAGATTGTGACCACCGGCGTGCCGGTCAGATGCGCGCCGGCGCCCGCGTCGCTGCTCGCCGCAGCGACCGGCGGCGTCGGTGGTTCGGTCGCCGCGTGCGCTGGACGGGAGGCCAGCGGTGACGTCTCCCCGGGCGGAAGCTGCGCCATCGCCGCGGTCTCGAACGCCTCCCGCGACAGCGGCTTGGCCTGGGCCTTTCCCGACTTCAACAACTGGTTCAGGTCCGCGGCGTAGATCTCTGCCCCACCGCCGTTTTTCTGCTCCGGGTTCGACGGATCGAAGACTCGGACAACGGAGCGCGCCGGCGCTGGCACCACCTCGGGCTTGTCGGTGGTCGCGAACTGACCGCTCGGCTCGATGTACGTGAAGAGCCAGCGCCCTTCCTTCAGGACCTCGAGGGTCCCCGGCGCGGCGTGCGCGGCCGCCGGTGCATCGGGCGCCGAACGGCGGCAAGCACCGCCGCCCGCAACGGCGGCCACCACGACGATCGCAACACCGGACCAACGAACTGATTGCCTTGCCATGACGGGCGGCATTCTAGCAGCGCCGGCTGTAAATCCAGGCGCTAGCCGCTAGCCGGCGTCAGTTGATCGAGACCAGCTCGGAGCCGTCACGACCGCAAAAGGTCGCCTCGCTCTCGTATCGCTTCGAGCAGTGCGGACAGATCTTCCCGAGGACGTGGGCCAGACCCGGGGGCCCACCGGCCCGCTGGGTGCGGCGCGCCACCGCCGGGACCGTGATCGGCGCCAGCTCTTCGGCGTCGTAGGGGCAGAACTTCTTGCCGCCGTCGAACGAGCGCTTGCAGACCGGACAGGCGAGCCCGACCGCCGCCGCGCCCTGCGCGTTCGCGCTCGGCACCAAGGGTCGCGCGTCGGCGGGGCAGAACTTGAGACCCGCCGGGTACTCGCGCCCACACGTGGGACAGATCATTTCGGCGGCGGCGGTGACGACCCGCGGGCTCGGCTCCGGCACCCGGGGTGCCACAGGCCGAGCGCCGGGGCGCAACCGAGGGATCACCAGATAGGCGACCAGCGACAGCGCGAGCGCGGCGACGACGATGAAAAGGACGACCTCAACCGCCTGCATCGGGAAAGATGAACGCCAGCGATTAGACTACCAAACCTCGCGACGCACGGGGTCTCCTATTTCCTCTACGGCTTCTTTTTGCGCGCGCCACCATGTGGGCCTGACTGCGCGATCGACAGCTTGAGGACCGCCTGGTCGACCGCCTGCTTCACCGCGTCTTTGATGGCGTCCTTGGTCAGCGACAGCCCCTCGGTCTCGATGCGCTTCTCCGGCACCTCGGCCTCCAGCCCCGCTTCTCCGTCGCCGCTGAAGGCGAGCTTCTCCTCGGCGACCGTCGTCCCGAACACCGTCAGCCGCACGTTGACCGCCAGTTGATTGAAGCGACCACCAGGCTTGGGCGGCTTCACCTCTTTGTGTACATCTTCGAACCGCACGGTCACGTTGAAGCCGCGCAGCTTGCGCTTGTCGAGCTCGGCGACCAGCGCCTCGGGGCTGGCGGCGGCGATGTCCGACGCCCACTCGGGACGCGCCGCCAGGTCGGCCTTCAGCGCCTCGCCGGCGTAAGCCTTGAGGGCCGGATCGATCGTGGGGCCGGCCTTGACGTCGCGCAGCTGAAAGAAGTACTTGGGCCCGCTGGTCGCGCTTTTGGCGGCGCTCTTCGACGCCGCCCGGGCCGCGTGCGGCAAGGAGGCGAGCCCGAGCGCGCTGGCCGCCAGGGTCGCGCCCAGCGCCGCTTTTCTGACCGCCATTGAAAGTCTCATATTGTCTCCTCGTCGGTGAGCTGCCGGTATACTCTCTCGCGGATGGCCGACCATCCCGAGGCCGAGCAGATTACCACCGGCGACAGGACCAGCGCGCTGGTCGCCGGCGGATTGGCTGTATTGGCGGTGCTGGGCGTCGTCACGATCTTCTCCGACGTGATCGCGGCCGCCTGGTCTCCGGTGTCGGCGGGCCCGTCGGCATCGGCCTCGGCGCCTGCCTCTTCCCCGGCTACGACGACCGCGGCGCCGACCGCGCCGACCGCGCCCGCCCCCGCCGCCGACGACGGGGGCCCGGCGTGATGGTCCAGCGCGGCCGGTGCGCGTTCGCGCGCGGGCCCGCGCCCGCGCCCGCGAGTTCTTGACCCTGACTGACGCGAAGAATAACGTCCCAACCGCCACTCAATCCCAGACCTGACTCCCGGACACCCGACCGAGGCTGCATGATCAAGCTCACGATCACCGAAAAGGGGGGCGAGCCCAAGGCCCTCTCCTTCGACAAGGACGAGATCTCGATTGGACGCGTGACGGGGAACGACATCGTTTTGCCCAAGGGCAACGTCTCGAAGCGCCATTCGAAGATCGTGAACCGCGACGGCTCGCTCGAGGTCAGTGATCTCAAGAGCACCAACGGGACCTACGTCAACGGTCGCAAGATCGCCGAGCCGATCCACGTGACCGGCGCCGACAAGATCTACGTCGGCGACTTCATGATCGTGCTCGAGGGAGAGGCTGCCGCGGCCGCGGTCGGCAACGGCCACAACGAATCGATCAGCGCCTCGCGCCGGTTGCCGGTACCGCCCCCGCCGCCGCCCGCGCGCAGCGGCGTGAGCCAGGTGCACGGAGCCGACGACGACGACGCTGGTGAGAGCAGCGAGGAGGACGAGAGCCTCGGGCTGGCGGTTCGACCACCGCGCGCGGGACGCCTTCCGCCGCCGCCACCGCCGCCGCGCCGCACCCCGCTCGGCAACGCGCTCGAGGATCTCGACGATGGCGGCGAAGGATCGGCGGCCAGCCAGGCTGCCGCGCCGGCCGCCCACGCGCATGAAGAGTCGCCGCGCGGCGCGCCCGCCAGCGAGATCGACGCCGGCAGCGAGGAGACCGGCGCGCAGGGGGGCCCGGCGTTGTTCGAGCACGGGCCCACGCGCGCCTCGATCGTCGAGGACGAGGACGACGACGGCAACGATTTCAAGGAGGCGCCCATCACGGCGAGCCGCGCGTTGCGCGGTGGAGCGCGCCCCACCGCCGAGTCGGCGGGCCGAGGCGCGGCGCCGCCCGGTCGCGTCCCGGGCGACAGCGGGCCCAACGCGGCGCTGGAGCGCAGCGGGCGAAGCCCCAACGCCACCGATCCCGGCGCCGACGCGCGCGTCGCCGAGGCGCTCGACAAGCTGCTGGTCGACCCCTCGGTCTCGGCGATCTTCCTGCGCGGCGCCGAGCCGACGCTGGTCGAGCGCAGCGGCAAGCTCGAATCGTATGGCGGCGGCGCCTTCGCCGATCTCAACGCGCTCGCCGACGTCCTCTGGCGCCTGGCGACCACCGCGATTCCGCCGCCCGCCCCCGACAACCCGGTGGTCGACGTGCGGCTGGTCGATGGCACGCGGATCGCCGCCGCCTTCCCACCGGCGGCGCCGGCCGGTATCTGCGCGGTGATCCGCAAGCCGGTGCTGCCGGATCGCTCGCTGGCCAATCTCAACCCCGCCGCGGTCACGCCGAGCGAAGTTCAAGTTGTTCTTGAAGGCGCGGTCAAAGGGCTGCGCAACATCGTCGTCACCGGCGACAGCGCCGCCGTCGGCGTGGTGCTGGGGGCGCTGGCAGCGACGATCCCCGCCGACCGCAGCGTCGTCTCGGTCGGCGCCGGGCTCGGCCGGGCGCGGGCCGGCTGGACCGAGCTGGCCAGCAGCGCCGACATGGCCGGTCTCGTGCGGGTGGCGGCAGCCTTCCGCGCCGATCAGCTGCTGATCGCGGAGACCACCGGGACGGAGGTGCTGGACATCCTGCTGGTCGCGGCCCGCGGTCAGGAGGGGCTGATCTTCGGGATGCCGGCGCGTTCGGCCCACGAAGCGCTGGCGCGCATCGAGGCGCTCGCGGCCCGGAGCGGAGGGGGGTCGGGAATCGCCCAGCTGGCCGGCGCCTCGATCGACCTGGTCGTGTTCGCGGTATCGTTGCCGGGCGGCGGCGTTCGCATCGCCGAGGTCGCCGAGCTGCGCCTCGACCCGGCGGGGAAGCTCACGCTGGATCCGGCGCTGCTCTGGCGAAGCGACGGCGGACCGCGCAGCGGTTCGGGCATCCTCGACGTGGCCGGTGTGTCGGCGCGGCTTGCCGAGGCGATCTCCGCGCGCGGCAGCAACCTGCCCTCGAATCTCGTGCGCCGAGCCGACGCGTAGGCGCCGGTGTTCTTCGAGAAGTTTCGAGAGGCGGCAGCCCGGCTCCCGGCCGGGCTGGTCCGCCCGGGATCGGCCGGCGACGCGCAGGCGATCGCCGCGGCTGAGCGGGCGCTCGGCGCGCCGCTGCCGCAGGATTACGCCTCGTTCCTGCTCTCGTTCGACGGAGCCGATCTCTTTCACGAGAGCATCGTCATTGCCGGCGTCGGGCGGCACTCTCCGCTGTCGCTGCTGGACATCAACCGGGCGCCGGCGGCCAAGGCAGCCCAGGCAACGGCGCCGGCGGCCCAGGCAGGAATGCCGGCGCGTGAGGTGGCGTTCGCCGATTCCCTGGCGGGCGATCGCTTCGTCTTCGCGCCGGCGGGTGGCGCGCCGGCGCGCGCCGAACGTCCGGTGTTCCGGGTGCGCGCTGGGTCGGAAGAGCGCGTGCTGGCTGGCAGCAACTTCGCGCGCTGGCTGGACGCGACCATCGCGCGCGAGCAGGTCCTGTACGGTCCCGACGGCGAGTTCGCGCCCGAGATCTTCGACGACGAAGGCGAGGAGATCGTGCCGCGCATCGCCCTGCGCCAGGCCGAGCGCGCGCTGCGCGCCGATCCCGGATCGGCGGAGGCTCACTTCGATCGCGGTGTGGCGCTGCGCCGCCTGGACCGCCTGGCCGAGGCGGGCGACGCGTTCGAGAGCGCCGGCCTGATCGACACGCTCAATCCCTGGCCCTGGTTCGACCTCGGGCGCACCGTCCTGACGCTGGATCCGCGGCGCGCGCTGGCGGCGTTTCGCCGCGCGGCCGACGCCCAAGCGCAGGCAAAAACCGACGTAGACGCCGGCGCCGACGCCGACGCCGACGCCGGAGACGATGATGGCGACGGCGGTGGGGCGGCCAGCGCACGCATGCTGGCCTGGGCGGCGCACGCAGCGCTGGCGGCGCGCGACGAGGTGGCGGCCAGTGAGGCGCGCGCCGCGGCGCTCGCGCGGTGGCCCGGTCTGGTCGACGATCTTCGGCGCGCAGTCGCGGCCGCCCTCGACGACGGGGACAGCGAAGCCGCGCGCCAGGCGTCGCTGCTGGTGGAAGCGATCGAGCCGGCACCGGCGCGCCGGCGACTCCCGCTGCTCCCCGAGGCGGGGCCGGCCGCGAAAGAAGCCCCAGGGAACCGAACGACGAACCAAACGACGACCCGAACCCCGAAACCGGCGAGCGGGCCGCGCCCGACAAAACCGCGCGCCGCCGAGCCAGGTCCCGCCCCGAAGCGTGCGGGCAAACCGCACCCGGGGCAGCCGCGCGAACGCGGCCCGGCTACTCGTTCGCCGTCGCGGCCTGCTCCCCCGCCGCAACCAGGACGCCGGCGTCGTCCTGAGCGCGCAGCACCGCCGCCACGAGGCGGGTCCCCGCGGGGACCGCGACGCTGACCGTCTGGCCGCCGGCGAGCGCCGACGCCGGCCACGAACCGATCGGCTTGCGGACGCCGGCCTGATCGTCGGCGAAGACCCGAAGCTGGCCGTCGTGGATCGCGCCGCGCGCGCCGGTGATCGAGATCTGCGCGGTCATCTGCCCGGTCGTCTGCCCGGTCGTCTGCCCGGTCTTGGCCTCGGCGCTGCCGGTGACGCCGCCATCCGCGCCGGTGCCGGAGGCATCCCCCGTCTTCTCGTCGGTCTTGCCGCTGATCTTGATCGCCGCCTCACCGCGCAGCAGGTGGTCGATCAGCCCGGCCCCGAACGCGCCGATCTCGGGCAGCAGCGCGCGCGCCGTGTCCTGGTAGACCGCCCCGTCGAGGAAGAAGCGCACGTGGCCGGGCACGCGCTCGTAGGCGAGAAGACGCCGCATCCGCGACGAGGCCGCGCGCCGGGCCGCCGCGGTCCGGGGCAGCTCCGACGTCAACACCAGCCGTCCGGTGCCTGGATGCTCGTCGCCGACCGCGTAGACGTAGTGCCGGCGCCCCATCTCGCGCAGCTCGAGGCGCGGCAGGCCGGGCAGGCCGTAGACCAGCGACTCCCGCGCGGCGCGCACCACCTCGTGGGCGCTGGTGTCGCGATCGATGAGGCCGTCCTCGGGCAAGGTGCCGTCGGAGAAGAAGCGCCGCTGCGTGCGGTCGGCCAGCCCTTGCGCATCCGGCGCCGTGAAGTAGGCCAGCACCGTGGGCCGATCGATCGGCTTGCCGGCCGGCGGCACCCCGGCGGCGCCGAAGCGGTCGGCCACGAAGCGCTCGAACACCGAGCCGCGATTGAACGGGCCCGGCGCTCCCGGCGCATCGGCGCGCAGGAACGCCCCTCGAAAATCGTTGCGGACGTGTGCCGGCTCGCCCGCGTCCTGCAGCACCGCCAGCACCCCCCCCATCGCCATCAACGCGCGCGCCAGCGCCGTGTTGCGGGCCGCGCGCTGCGGGGCCGCGACGCTGAGCTCCAGCTGATCGTAGAAGCTGGGCAGACCGACATCGTTCTGCGGCGACTGGATCCAGGCGGTGGACGGTGGGCCGTCGAGGTTGAAGTCGGTCCCGGTCGCCCAGCCGCGCAGGCTCCCGCCGTCGAGCAGCAGCCGCACCGACTGTCCGAGCTCGCCCAGCCCGCCCGCCTGATTCAGGCCGGCGCCGCGGCTGGGATCGAAGAAGCTGTTCTGGGCGCGCTCGGCCGGCGTCCAGGCGATCACGCTGCCGGCGACCAGCCAGGCGAGCGACGTCGCCACGCCGTCGTCGGCGGGCCGGTAGCCGCCCGCCGGGTCGAGCGTGGCGAGCCGCCCGTGCAGGAAGCGACGCTCGTTCTCGGGCAACAGCTCGGCGGCGAAGGTGATCGGCTCGAACAGTCCGAGCGGGCGCCCGAAGCGCCGCGCCAGCGCCGTGTGCAGCGCCGACGCCAGCGCCGCGCGCTGGGTCAGCCCGGCGTGCGTGGTCGCGGGGTCGTACGCCGAGCCGCGACCCGGCGCCCCGGCGACGAGACCAGCGATCGCCACCGCCGCCAGCCTCGCCTTCACCAATCCCCTCACGGCGCCTCCGGGTCGGGGTTCTCGGGCTTGGGCAGCGCGGGGCCGAGGCGGCTCGGCTCCTCCGCCTGTTGCAGATCGGGCAGGCGCGACTCGACCAGCTTGGCCAGGCGCAACAGCATCCCCGGCTCGGTGCACTGGCTGCTGCCGCAGGTCAGCGACACCACGGCACCCCGTTCGCGCACCAGGAAGGCGAGCCCGCTCACCGCGCCGGAGCGCGCGCGCAGCGAGGCGTCGCCGATCTCATCGACCGCCTTGGCCCCCGGCAACTCAGCCAGCAGCTTGCCATACTGGATCTCGGCCGCGGTGCTGCCGAGACGCCAGACGCGCAGGCCGACGTCAAAGCTCTCGGGCTTGCCGGTCGCCTTGAAGTGGCGGCTGTCGTAGAACTCGGTCGTCGGCAGGTCGCTCAGCTTCTCGTCCTCGAACTTGCCGACGTATCCGGTGACGCCGCGGATCTCGTCGTCGGTCAGAAGATGGGAGACGTCCAGCGATGCCACGCCGCCCTTCGACTCGGCGCCGGGCGTGCCCGGGAGCGCCGTCATGTGGCCGGCCAGCACGCCGGCGCGCTCCCCTTCCATCTCCATCGCGGCGGCCTGGGCCTCCCACGCCGCCGCCGTGCGGATCCGGGCGCCGCCCCCGAGAAAGACCAGGTGCTCGGCGTGGGGGAACGTCGGCAGCCATTTCTCCAGCCGGACGCGGTTGCCGCGCTGACTGAAATCTCGCCGCGGCAACCGGCTGGGGAAGCGCCAGTCGCTGCGCCACCCGACGTGGCCGCGGTGGTAGACGACAATCGTGAAGCGGCGAACCCGCGTCGACAGCCCGCTCGGCAGCGTGTCGAGGCGCGGGATCTCGTACCGGCCGTCAGGACCAGTCTCGATGACCATCTCGCGCGCGGCGAGCGGGGCCTGGAAGCCGACGCCGCGCTCGAAGGCCCACGACGCCGCGACCAGCGCGCCCTGGATCGGCCGCTCCGAATCACCGTCGACGACCACGCCGTCGTACGGTCCCAGCAGATCGGCCGCGCGCACCGAATCGGGACGGACCGGGAACGGCGCCCTTTCAACCATCGGCCCGCACGCGGCGACCCCGGCCAGCACGCCGAAAGCCCCCAGCACGCCGAAGGCGCCCAGCCGAAACGCTGGTCCCCGGAACCCACCACCGGGGCGACCGCCGACGGTGGATGAATTGACCGGTCCGTCGGAAATTGTTATTGATCGGGGCACGTCAGATGGGTGAGGCAGCGCGCTGGGGAGTGCAAGTACGGCCCGCCTGTTATCAAAGGAACCCGCCGCTTGCAAACCCGATCTCATGAATAAGTGCGTTCGCTGCGGAAACGGCAACTCCGACGAGGTTGTCTTTTGCCAGTTCTGTGGGACTCGGCTCGTCACCGAGACGTTGCCTGAGCCCTCGCGCGAGATCGCGATTGGTGCCCAAGGACAGGCGATGTCGCAGGCGATCGGCCAGGCGATGCGTCCCGGTTTCGAGCGCGGCTTCCGCCTGATCGTCGTGCATCGCGACGGCTCGGACGGAATGGCCTATTCGCTGATCGGGCACCAGATCGACATCGGGCGCACCGATGGGGATCTCCTGTTCGACGATCCCCACCTGGCGCCCCGCCACGCCCGCATCGTCGTCAGCCCCAACGGGTGGGTGGTCAGCCCCCTCGAGCTCCGCAACGGTGTCTACCTGCGGCTGCGCGGCGCGGTCGATCTCAATGACGGCGACTTTTTCCTGATCGGCAAGCAGGTGCTGCGCTACGAAATCGTCGCCGAGGCGGAACGGGGTGTACATGCGGCAATCGAGCATGGTGTCGCCCTTTTCGGCACCCCCACCCGCCCCGCCTGGGCGCGCCTCAGGCAGATCACGCCGAGCGGGGTCACGCGCGACGTGCACCATCTCAGCCGCAGCGAGGTGGTGCTCGGCCGAGAACAGGGCGACATCGTGTTCTCCGAAGACGAGTTCATGTCACGACGACACGCACAGTTGTCCCTGCGCGCGGGACGCGGGCGGCTCGAGGATCTGGGGAGCTCGAACGGAAGCTTCATTCGCCTGCGTGGTCCGCAACCTTTGAGCTCGGGAGATCTGATTCGCCTCGGTGATGAACTCTTGCGGTTCGAGCTCGGATAAGGCGAAGTATAGGGAAGGTACTCTGAGCCGCGACCTACCCCGCCGATGCCTAGCCCCCCCGACATCATCATCGAGGTCTTTGGAAAGACCGACGTCGGTCTGATTCGCGAGCACAACGAAGACAACTTCCTGGTGGCGGATGTCACGTCGGCGCTGCGGACGAACGACATCAAGGAACCGCTGAAGGTTCAGCTCGGCGACCGCGGTGCGCTGTTCCTGGTCTGCGACGGGATGGGCGGTGCGGCGGCCGGCGAGGTCGCGTCGCGCATGGCGGTCGAGTCGATCTTCGACGTTTTGTCGGTCAGCGAGCCCCAGGAGCGCGACGGCTTCGCGCGCGCTGTGCGCCACGCGATCGAGGTCGCCAACGAGCGGATCTACATCCAGTCGCGCGACAACCAGAGCGAGCGCGGCATGGGGACGACCTGCACCGCCGCGGCGCTGGTCGATCAGACCCTGGTGGTGGGCCAGATCGGCGATTCGCGCTGTTACGTGTTTCGCGACGGACGGCTGGCCCAGGTCACCAAGGATCAGTCCCTCGCCTGGCAGCTGATCGAGGCGGGCGCGATGACCGCCGAGGAGGCCAAGGCGTTCGAGCACGCGAACATCATCCTGCAGGCGCTGGGGGTGCAGGAGCGGGTCGAGGTCGTGCTGTCGCAGGTCGACCTGCGGCAGGGGGACGTGGTCATCCTGTGCTCGGACGGGTTGCACGGTCCGGTCGGCGACGACGAGCTGCTGGATCTGTTGTCGCGCGAGACCGATCTGCAGAAGGCGGCCGACGGGCTGATTCAAAAGGCGCTGGACCGCGACGGGCCCGACAACATCACCGTCGTCCTCGCGCGCTTCACCGGCACCGCCCTGCCGCCCCCCGCCGAGGGGGAGGTCGTCGGTTTCGTCGGCCTACGATCCGGGGCCCGATCCGGCGCCCGATGCCTCCTCGTCCGATCCTTCGTCGTTCGACCACGGGGTGGCCAGCACGTTGACGGTCAACGAGCGCATCCCTCAGGAGCTGCTGTCGTCCGACGAGGCGGTGACCGAGGGGGTGGTCGAGCGCTCGACACGAGCGGCGTCCACGTCGGCGCCGGGGTCGGGGTCGGCGATTCGCACCGCGCGATCGGTGCTGGCGCTGTTCTTCCTGGCGCTGGTCGCCGCCGCAGCCGGCGGAATCTTCGTCATGAAGTGCGAGCGCGACCAGGCCGCCCACAGCAGCGAAGGACACGGGGGGCCCTAGCGGGCAATCGCAGGGATGCAGCACTGTCCACATTGCTCCGCCGAGATGGAAGACGGCGCCCGCTTCTGCGGAGCCTGCGGGCGGCGGATTGATCCACAGCCTTCGCCGGCGCGATCGCAAGAGCCTTCGCCGGCGCGAGCGTCAGAGCCTTCGCCGGCGCGAGCGCCGGCGCCCGTCGCTGCGCCGGCGCCCGCGAGCCCCGCTCCCCCGACCGCGGCGGTGGCGCCCGCGAAGTCAGCTCAAGCGTCGGGGCCGGTGTCCAAGCGCGCCGTCGAGCCGCTGGCGACGACGATGCTCAGCGGCAGCCCGCTGCCGGGCAGCCCGTTCGGCGCGCCGTTCGCGCCACCGCCCGCGAGCGCGGCGCCGCCCGCGATCTCGACCGTGGCCATGGTTGCGGCGTCGTCACCACCGACCGGCCTGCCCGCGGTGGCTGGCGCGGAGCCCGCGCCCGCGCCGGCGGCAGGTCGCGGCACCGTGCGCCCGGCCGCTCGCCCTGCCGAGAGCTTCATCGGCCGCACGCTCAACAACCGCTACATCGTCGAGGACAAGATCGGTGAAGGCGGCTTCGGCGCCGTCTTTCGCGGCAAGCAGATCGCGACCGGCCGCGAGGTGGCGCTGAAGATCCTCCACCCACACAACTCCGGCGATCCGACGATCGTGGCGCGCTTCCGCCGCGAGGCGGAGGCGTGTTCGAAGCTGCGCGATCCGCACACGGTCACGACCTACGACTTCGACGAGACCGAGGACGGCATCCTCTTCCTGGCGATGGAGCTGCTGCGCGGCCGCAGCCTGCATCAGCTGCAAAAGAGCGAGGGGCCCTTCCCCTTCGAGCGCGTGCTGACGATCCTGGACCAGGTCTCCGAATCGCTGGGGGAGGCGCACCAGAACGGCATCGTCCACCGCGACATGAAGCCCGAGAACGTCATCATCGAGACGCGCGCCGGCCAGGACTACGTCAAGGTGCTCGACTTCGGGATCGCGAAGATGATCTCGGGCGATCGCGAGGTGCAGGCGCTGACCGCCGTCGGCCAGACGCTGGGGACGCTGGAGTTCATGTCGCCGGAGCAGCTGCGCGGCATCAAGCTCGACGGCCGGTCCGACATCTACGCGCTCGGCATGATGGCGTACGAGATGCTCACCGGCGAGCTGCCGTTCAAGAACGCCAAGACGCCGATCGAGATCATCAACTTCCACATGAAGGACACCTGTCCCGCCCCGTCGAAGATGCGGCCCGATCTGGCGATCCCGCCCGCGGTCGACGAGGTGCTGTTGAAGATGGTCGCCAAGTCGCGCGACAGCCGCTACGCCGACACGGCGGCGCTGCGCGCCGGCATCGATCACGCGCGCCGCGACCGCGGCAAGAAGGCGGGCTTTCCCCTGTCGCTGAGCAACCCTCGGTTGGTCGGGATCCTGGGCGCCGTCGCCGTGGCGGTAGCCGGCGCGCTGGTCTACTTCCTACGACACTAGCGCTGCTGCGCGGCCGCGAGGGCTAGGCCCAACGCGGTTGGGTTAAACGCCAAGACGCCAGGACGCCACCGTCCGGACTTAGAAAATCCGGATCCTGGCGTCTCTGGCGTCGTGGCGTTTGTCCTTCACAGCGCGGCGTCGCAGACGACGGCGGCGTGATCGGAGATCGGGCGGCCGTCGCGGTCGCGCGGCTCGACGACCGTCGCGGCGATCGGGCGCGCGCCGCGCCCCGCGAACCAGTCGAGGCGCGCGGGCAGGCAAGCGTTCCAGCGCCGCAACAGGCGCCGCACCAGCCAGACCAGCGGCGGCCCCCCGGCACGGCGCACCTTCTGCAGCGCGTACGGATCGTTGAAGTCGTAACGGTAGGTCGCCCCGGCGCGATCGTTGAACCCGTCGAGCGTGAAACCGCACGCCGCGAGCAGCTCGAAGACCGGGCGCTCGGCGCCGGCGTCGGGCCGCATGTAGCCGTCGATGGTGCGGCGCAGCCCGCCGCCCAGGATCTTGCGCGCGACGTCGCGGAGCGTCGCCAGGGGCGACGAGAGATCGTGCGTCGACGAGTTGAAGTCGCCGCCGACGATCGCGGGCGCCGACGCCGGCATGCGCGCCAGCAGCGCGCCCAGCTGTTGCGCGCGCTGGCGCGGCGAGGCGTTCGAATCGAGGTGGCAGGCGCCGACCAGCAGCGGGCCGGCGGGCAGCTCGACCTCGACCAGCAGCGCGCGCTTCTTGCCCAGCCGCCGCTCCGACGACGAGAACTTGTCGCGCAGCTCCGGCAGCCCGACGTTCTCGGCGCGCCGAACGGTCCCGCGCGTGAGGATCGCGGTGCCGGCCAGCGCCGTGGTGTTGGCGACGCCGGCGCGGTTCTCGCCCCAATCGTCCTGCAGCGTCAGGTACGACGGGCCGAACGCGTAGCTCATCCCCAGCGCGTCGGCCAGCTCGCGCGCGACGTTCCGGTTCTCGGAGCGCCCGAGCCCGCAGTCGACCTCGGTCAGCAGGACGACGTCGGCCGCCGACAGGCAGGGATCGCGCGTGAGGGCGCCCGCGATCGCATCGAACCGGGCCCCGCGCTGCACGTTCCAGGCGACCAACCGCACCGGGCGTCCCGCCCGGGCACGCCGCGGGCGCCGGGTGATCGCCCCACTCGACCGCGCTCGTGACCCGCTCGACCTCGTCGCGAATCCGTTCGCCAAAGAGCGCTCCGCTCGAGGGCGCGCCGATCGGCGATGGCGCGCAGCTCCGCATAGTGGGCCGCGAGACTGTGAGTGATCTCCTGCAGGCGCCTGAAGGCCACGCCGGTGCATGCTACCTCAAACACCCGCGGCGCCCCTCGGGAGCCCGATGACCCCCGAGGGACGCCACCCCCAGCATCCCTGTCGCGTTATCCGCCCGGTGGCGTTTTCCGCCGCCCCGCCCCGCCCCGCCCCGCCCCCGCGCCCTACTTGCCTGAGCTCCCGCCGACGCCGCTCGCTGCACCGGCATCGGCGCTGCCGGAGGCACCCGCGAAGCCGCCCGGAGGCGGCGGGAAGGGATCCCCGGGGAAGCCGCCGCCGTCGGGACCACCCACGCCGCCGTCGGGACCACGCATGCCGCCGTCCGGCCCACCGCCGACCGGGATCGTGTCGGGGGGCGGCGGCGGAAGCTGCTCGTTCGGGCAAACCAGATCGTGCAGGATCCGGCCGCGGCGGCCGAGCTCGTTGAAGACCCGGAACACGCTGGAGAACGGATCGAACACCTGCGTGCCGAGCAGGAACTGAGACAGCTGGCTCTCCTGGCCCACCGATCGCGGGGAGACCTGGAAAACGTCGGTGTTGGTCTCGAGCGAGGAGGTATGGCAGCCGTTGCAGGTGCTGAGCGCGAACTTCTCGCGCGCGTCGGGATTCACGCCCGGGGCGTTCCAGATGAAGAAATCGGTGATCAACGACCATGGAAGCTACCCGCTGGCGAGAGCCAGCAGGCTCATCCCAGTTTGCCCGGACCGGGCAAAGCGCGGGCTATCGGACGATCTGAAAGAACCGGCCCCAGCGGATCGACTTGAACCAGGTCACCAGGTTCCAGCCCTCGGTCGGGGCGCGCGACCACCAGACGATCAGCGCCTTGCCCTTGATCAGGTCGTGCTGAACCGTGCCCCAGACGCGCGAGTCGGACGAGTTGTCGCGGTTGTCGCCCATGACAAAGACGTTGCCCGCCGGGACGACGGTGCGGCTGAAGTCGTGGCCGCGCCCGGGCTCCTGGATCGTCGCGTGGCGCTTGGTCCCCAGCGTCTCTTCCCACTCCTCGCAGTCGTGGTCGTCGGCGCCGCCGGGGTGATACGACTCCGAGTAGTGACAGGGGGCGGGGACGCGCTCGCGCGGCATCGCGTGACCGTTGATGAACACCTCGTGCTGCCGCACCTCGACCACGTCACCTGGCAGGCCGACGACCCGCTTGATGTAGTCGGTGCCCGGCTCGATCGGGTACTTGAAGACGATGACGTCGCCGCGCTCGGGCTGGTGCAGCTCCAGCACCTTGAAGTTGGTGAACGGGATGCCCAGACCGTAGGCGAACTTCGAGACGAAGATGTGATCGCCGACCTCGAGGGTCGGGATCATCGACCCCGACGGGATCTGGAACGCCTCGACGACGAACGCGCGCAGCACCAGCGCGATGGCGATCGCGACGCCGATCGACTCGGAGTACTCGCGCAGCGTCGACTTGCGCGCCGACGACAGGTTCTGGTCCATGCGCTCGTCGAGCGCCGCGATCGCCTTGCGCGCCTGCTCGATGTCGTCGCCGCGCAGCGACTCCTCGACGTCGGCGACGGCGCTCTTGATCGGCTCGGCGACCTCGGACGACAGCCCGTCGCCGCGCCGCTTGAGGATCCGCCGCGCCTCCTTGATCAGGTGACGCCCCTCGAGCCGGGTCCGCTTCCAGGCGCTGCGCTCGCGCCACGCATCCAGAAAGCGTCGCCATCAGTCGACCTTCAGGATCGCGAGGAACGCCTCTTGGGGGATCTCCACGTTGCCAACCTGCTTCATCCTCTTCTTACCTTCCTTCTGGCGTTCCAACAACTTACGCTTGCGCGTGATGTCGCCGCCGTAACACTTCGCGGTGACGTTCTTGCGCAACGCCTTGACGGTCACGCGGGAAATCACGCGCGAACCGACGGCGGCCTGAACCGCGACCTCGAACTGCTGCTGAGGGATCAGCTCCTTCATCTTCGTACAGATGTCGCGCCCCTTCGCGTACGCGCTGTCGCGGTGGACGATCGCCGACAGTGAATCGACGCGGTCGCCGTTGACCAGCAGGTCGAGCCGCACCAGATCGGCCGCGCGGTACCCTTGGGCTCGTAGTCGAGCGAGGCGTAGCCGCGCGAGACCGACTTCATCCGGTCGTAGAACCCGAAGACCACCTCGGTCAGCGGCAGGTCGTAGCGGATGATGACCCGCTTCTCGCCGGCGTAGCTGAGACCGGTCTGGGTGCCGCGCTTCTCCTCGCACAGCTTCAGCAGCGCGCCGACGAACTCGGGCGGCGTGTGGATCGTGGCGGCGATCAGCGGCTCCTCGATGACGTCGACCTCGCCGTCCGACGGGAACTTGGCCGGGTTGTCGAGCTCGAAGACGCTGCCGTCGCGGCGCACGACGCGGAAGCGCACCGTCGGCGCCGTCGTGATGAGGTCGAGGTTGTACTCGCGCTCGAGCCGCTCCTGGACGATCTCCATGTGCAGCAGGCCGAGGAAGCCGCAGCGGAAGCCGAAGCCGAGCGCCGCCGAGCTCTCCGGCTCGCGCGAGAACGAGGCGTCGTTGAGGCGCAGCCGGTCGAGCGCGTCGCGCAGATCCTCGTAGCGCGCCGAATCGGTCGGGAAGATACCGGCGAACACCATCGGCTTGGCCGGCTGGAAGCCGGGCAGCGGCGACTCGCACGGACGCGCGAACTCGGTGATGGTGTCACCGACGCGCGCGTCGGCGACCTCGCGGATCGCCGCCGTGAAGAAGCCGACCTCGCCCGGGCCCAGCTCGCCGATCTCGCGCGCGAACGGGGCGAACACGCCCAGGTTCTGGATCTCGTACTCGCGCGCCGCCGCCATGAACAGCACCTTCTGCTTCGGGCGCAGCACGCCGTCCATGACCCGCACCAGGATCACGACGCCGCGGTAGCTGTCGTACCAGCTGTCGAGCAGCAGCACGCGCAGCGGCTTGGCGGCGTCGCCGATCGGCGGCGGCACCTTGGCGACGACCGCCTCGAGGATCTCGTGAATCCCCTTCCCTTCCTTCGCCGACGCCAGGATCGCCTCCGAGGCGTCGATGCCGACGACCTCTTCGATCTGCCGGCGCACGTTCTCGGGATCGGCGGCCGGGCAGATCGATCTTGTTGATCACCGGCAGGATCGTCAGGTTGTGGTTCACCGCCAGGTAGACGTTGGCCAGCGTCTGCGCCTCGACCCCTTGGGAGGCGTCGACGACCAGCACCGCCCCCTCGCACGCGGCCAGCGAGCGCGACACCTCGTAGTGAAAGTCGACGTGCCCCGGCGTGTCGATCAGGTTGAGCTCATAGGTCTGCCCGTCCTGCGGCGGCGTAGGCGAGGCGGACCGTCGCCGCCTTGATGGTGATGCCCCGTTCGCGTTCCAGCTCCATGCTGTCCATGAACTGGGCCTTGCGTTCGCGATCGGTCAGCGCGCCGGTGGCGTCCAGCAGTCGATCGGCCAGCGTGGACTTGCCGTGGTCGATGTGGGCGATGATGGAGAAGTTACGAATCAGCTGGGTCGGCGTCGGCATGTTGCGAAAACGATCGAAGCGGTGAGCGAAGGTTGAATGACTTGGCGGAGAACTTCGCGAAAAAAGACGGCTCGGGTTATCCGCCTACTTCGACCTGACGTCCAGCGTGAGCTGACCCGGCAGCTGATGCCCCTGCTTCTCGAGCACGAGATCGATCCCCTGGCGGATGTATTCGGCCACGGGCACCTTGGTCTTCTCGTGAAGCTGCTTGAGGCGCTCGTTCTGCTCCGGCGTGATGTAGATGGTGGTGGAGATCTTCTTCCTGCCCATTCGACGTGACATTGCATGACGATATGTGAACCGTCAATCAGCTTCGCCCGGCACCCGGCGCGTCCCGAATGGGGGCTGGTCGCGGCTGGGCACGATGGCCGAGCGTCACGGCTGAGCGTCACGGCTGAGCGTCGCGGTTGTGGGCGCATGTACGGCTCGGGTGTGATCCCGACGGCACTCCGAAACCAACACTTGATGCGCGAGGACTTTCACCCTAGTTTATGGTGCCATGACTCTTACGGTCGAAAGCTCCCGAGCGGCTCAGATCTCTACGACGAGCCGCCGCTCTGCGGGCCTGCGCGGGGTGCTCCTGATGGTCGGTCTGGTGACTGCCCCGCTGCTCGGCGCCTGTGCCGACGGGCCGCAGCGACGCGACGAGGCATCCCTGGCCGGCCCGACCGAGGCCAGCAACGTCGCGGCGCCGCCGAACGTCGACCGTTCGAAGTGCAGCGACAAGGGCAAGCAGGTGGTCACGGCCGACACCAACCTCGATAAGAAGCCCGACGTCTGGAAGTTCTTCTCCGCGGGTCAGCAGAACGGGCAGTCGGTCTCGGTGCTGGCGTGCAAGCAGGTCGACCTGAATCATGACGGCAAGGTCGACGTGGTCTCCTACTACGACGAGACCGGCAACCAGATGACGCTCGAAGAGGCCGACCTCGACTTCGACGGCCAGTTCGACGTGACGATCTACTACGTCAACGGCAAGAAGGTGCGCAAGGAAGAGGACACCAACCTCGATAAGAAGCCCGACGTCTGGACCTTCTACGAAGACGAGAAGGTCGTCCGCATCGAGCGCGACACCGACTTCAACGGCAAGGTCGACGAGTGGCAGTACTACGAGGGTGGCAAGCTCGATCGCATCGGATACGACACGCATGGGGACCGGGCACCTCGATCGCTGGGACCGCGCACCTGAAGGCGAAGCGCCAAGCGACTCGGCTCCTCCGGCCACTGCGCCGCCCGCGGGCGCTGCGCCGGCCGGCCCCGCCGCGAGCGCGCCGCCGCCGGTCACGCCGCCGTCGGTGACGCCGCCGGCGACCCAGACCGCGAAGAAGTAGGCGCGGCGCGCGGTCGTCGGACGGGACCGGACTCCTCACCCTGGCCTCCTCGCAGACGAGGAGAGGGGATAAGAAGGGAGTGAGGAGAGATGGAGGGCCGAGGGCCGAGCGAGCTTACGCGGGGCGGCCGAGGTCGAAGCCGTCGTGCAGGGAGCGGACGGCGAGCTCGGCGTACTTCGCCTCGATGACGCAGGAGATCTTGATCTCGCTACGTCGAGATGAGGTGGATGTGAATGTTCTCCTTCGCAAAGATCTCGAACATCTTCAGCGCGACGCCGGCGTGCGACCGCATGCCGACGCCGACGACCGAGACCTTGGACAGGTTCTCCTCGGTCTTGATCTGATCGGCGGGACAGATGTCGGCGCACTGCTTGGTCAGCACCTCGCGCGCGCGCGGCACGTCGGCGGACGGCAGGGTGAAGGTCAGGTTGGTGCGTCCGTTCTGAACGTGCGCCTGCACGATGACGTCGACGACGATGCCGGCGTCGGCCAGCGGCTTGAACACCAGCGCCTGGATCCCGGGCTTGTCGGCGATGCCCGAGCAGCGTGATCTTCGCCTCGTCCCGAGTGGCGGTCACACCGGCGACTACGACTGACTCCATGGCTTTCTCCTCGGGCACGACCCATGTCCCTTCGTTGTCGTTGAAGCTGGACCGCACGTGGATCGGGACGCTGTACTTCATGCCGAACTCCACCGAACGGATCTGCAGAACCTTGGCGCCCAGCGACGCCAGCTCGAGCATCTCTTCGTAGCTGATGCGATCGACCTTGCGCGCGTGCGCACGACGTTGGGATCGGCGGTGTAGACGCCGTCGACGTCGGTGTAGATCTCGCACGCCTCGGCCTTCAGCGCCGCCGCGACGGCGACCGCCGAGGTGTCGGAGCCGCCGCGCCCCAGCGTCGTGATGTTGCCGTCCTTGTCGACGCCCTGGAATCCGGCGATGACCGCGATCTTGCCGGCCTTGAGCGCGCCCTTGATGTTGCGCTCGTCGATGTCCTGGATGCGGGCGCGCGCGAAGGCGCTGTCGGTGAGGATCCGCACCTGATGGCCGAGCAGCGACACCGCCTGCCCCCCCTCGGCGTGGATCGCCAGCGCCACCAGCCCGACCGTCACCTGCTCGCCGGTCGAGGCGATGACGTCGAGCTCGCGCTCGTCGGGCAGCGGCGAGATCTGCTTCGCCAGGCCCAGCAGCCGGTTGGTCTCACCCGACATCGCCGAGACAATCACCACGACGTCGTGCCCTTTGCGCTGCGTCGCGAGGCAGCGCCTGGCGACGGCGCGGATGCGCTCGACGGTGCCGACCGAAGTTCCGCCGTATTTCTGAACAATCAACAAGGCGCGCCACTCTCCAACACCGGAATCGCGACGTCAAGACCGAGAACGCGCCGGGCTGAGCTGGCAGCCCGTGGGCTGCTAAGCTCGGCCGGATGGCGCAAGCGGCTCAAGCGATCGAGGTCCACATCACCGCGCCCGACGCGGAGCGCGCCGCCGAGATGGCGCGGACACTGGTCGGCGAAGGCCTTTGCGCCTGCGTCAACATCGTCAAGGAGGTGCGGTCGATCTACCTCTACGAGGGGCGCATCTGCGACGAGCCCGAGGTGCTGTGCGTCGTCAAGACCCGCCCCGAGCTGTTCCCGCGCCTTGAAGCGCGCGTGCGCGAGCTGCACCCCTACGCAGGTCCCCGAGATCCTCGCCTTCGCGGTCGAGCGAGGGCAGCACCGCCTACCTCGACTGGCTGCGGCGTCGACGACGACGGCGACCGTCGACGCGCCTGCCCACCGTCGGTCGTGACCGCCTGTCGGCACGCGCGCGACGCGCGCGGGCCAGCGCGGCCAGCGCCTCGCGCGCGGCGGCCGCGACGGTGGCCTCGGTCTCCTGCTTGGCCGCGCGCTCCAGCGCCGGGATCACCGACGGATCGCCCAGCTTCGCCAGCGCGCGCGCCGCCTGGACCCGCACCGGGACGTACTCGTCGCCGTGCAGCCGCTCGACCAGCGCGTCGCACGCCGCCGGATCGCCGATCTCGCCGAGCGCGTCGACCATCTCGCGCCGGTTCTGCACCTCGGCCAGGTGCGCCAGCAGCGCCGGCACCGCGCGCCGGTCGCGCAGCTTGCCCAGGTGTGATGATGATCAGCCGGCACAGCAGCACGTCGTCGCAGTGGTCGAGCGCCTCGTTCATCACCGGAACGCCGGTGCCGTCGCCGATGCGCGCCAGCGCCAGCGCGGCGCGGATGCGCAGCAGGCGGGCGCGCCGCGGGTTCACCACCACGGCGCGCACGCGATCGCGCGCGCTCGACGATCGCCCAGGCGCACCGCCCCGATCGACGCGCCCAGTCGGCGACGACCGGATCGTCGATCGCCGGCGGCCGCGCGACAGAAGCTCGCCGTCTCCTTGCGCGGCGGCAGCGCCACCAGCAGCTGCGCCGCCTCGCGCCGGGTCGCCACGCGGCGCGTCGCGAGATCATCAGCGCGCCCAGATCGGGCGCCGGCCAGCAGATCGCCCAGCCGCCCGCGCTCGATGGCGCGCGGCACCGGTCCCGCCCTCGGGGTTCGACGCCCCCTTGCGCCAGCAGCGGCTCCAGGCGAACGTGGCCGTCCAGCCAGTCGTCGAGCATGCCGCGCAGCGCCGCCGCGCGCTCGGGCCGCTCGTCGGCCAGGTTGTGTCGCTCGCCGGGATCGATCGACAGATCGTAGTAGGCGCAGAAGCCCCAGTTGAGGTCGCAGATCAGCTTCTCCTTGCGCCAGACGACCATGCGCTTGTCCTCGACCTCGGCGAACGCAGGCGGCAAGCGATCGGCGATCGGCGGGCGGCGTCGCCAGCCAGGGACCAAGGTCGGTCCCGCGCATGCGCGCCGGCACGGGGATGTCCAGCAGGTTCAGCACCGTCGGCGTGACGTCGATCAGCTCGACCGGGCTCGGCACGACTGCGCGGCGCGACGCCCGGGAACGGTCACGATCAGCGGGATGTGCAGCTGCTCGTCGTACAGCGTCGAGCCGTGATAGCGGCCGCCGTGCTCGTCGAACTCCTCGCCGTGGTCGGCGGCCAGGATGACGATCGCGCGCGGGCGTACGCCGGTGCAGGTAGGCGACCAGCCGGCCGATCGGCGCGCGTCGACGTAGGCGATCTCGCTGTCGTAGCGATCGATGTCGGCCGCGCCGAACGGGAAGCTCGGCGTGCGCCTCGTAGGGCTCGTGCGGCTCGAAGAAGTGGACCCAGACGAACGCCTTCTGCGGCTTGACGGTGTCGAAGTAGCGCCTCGACCTGGTCGACGCGCCGCTCGGCCTCGAGGTACTCGAACTTCACGTACTCGAAGTCGAAGTTGCTGTCGGCGTAGGCCTTCAGCTTCTGCGCGTCGACGAAGAACACCGCGGGCGGGATAGAACGCGGCGGTGCGCCAGCCGTCGTGCGCGCAGCACGGTGGCGATCGGGTCGTGCGCCTCGCCGGGCGCCAGCCGCGCCAGCGTCGGGAAGTACTTGCCGGTCAGCATCGACGCCACCGAGAACGACGTGTGCGGCGCCTGAGCGTAGGCGCGCTCGAACCGCGTCGCCGCCGCGCGGCCAGCGCGTCGATGTGGGCGTCGTCGGGCGCCGGCGTAGCCGTACGCGCCGACGTGATCGGCGCGCAGCGCGTCGATGGTGATCAGGACGACGTCGGCGTCGGGGCGGCGCGGCCCCTCGGGCAGCGGCGGCAGGCTCGCCTCGGCGGCGTCGCGCTCGCTGGCCGCGACGGTGCGTGCCGCCAGCGACAGCGGCACGGCGCGCAGCACCAGGCTGGCGATCACCGTCCGCTCGTACGACGCGAACCGCAGGATCTGGCTGCGGCGCAGCTGCCAGAACCCGCCCGAGACCACCGCGCACGCCAGCACGGCGGCCACCGCCAGCCGGCGCCCGCGCTCGACCGCGCCCGACGCGGTGGCGCGCCGCCCGAGCCAGAGCCGCGCCGCCAGGATCACCAGCACCGTGCTGAGGATCGACAGCGTCGTGTGGAACCAGACGTACAGCCGAGGCAGCACCTCGCGGTTGGCGACGTGAAGCCCAACCGCGACCGCCAGCAACGCCAGCGCCGTCGCGCGCGCCCGCCGCCGCTGCGCGGAGCGCGCCGCGAGCGACGCCGCCGCCGCGGGCGATGCCGACGGCGGCCGCGCGAGCAGGTCGGCGAAGCGTCCGGCCCCGCGATAGACCAGCGCCGCGCCGGCGAGCGCGATCAGCAGCGAGACGATCTGGTGACCCGGCAGCTGCGCCGCCCGGTGGCCGTGGAACATCGCCACGCCGTCGTAGAGCCCCAGCGGCAGCGACACCAGCGCCGCGCCGATCTGCGCGGCCCGGCGGCGACCGGCCGGCCGCCAGCGCGTGACCAGCCGCCCGACCAGCGCCGTCGCCGCCCCGGCGATGAGCCCAACCACGCCCAGCAGGCTCGCCCCGAGCAGGAGCAGCCAGATCCCCTTGAACGGACCGAGGCCACCGACGCCTCGGATCACCGCCGCCAGCGCATCGCCGAGCCCCGCCAGAGCCCCGCCAGCGAGACCAGCCAGCGGCCAGAGCCAGCGCGTCGCCCGCGGGTCGTCGGTGGGGGTCGCAGCGCCGACGGATCGGTGTGCGCCCTGGGTCACGGCGTCGGGCGCGGCGGGGGTTTCGGTGGTCATCGCTGCGGCCTACCCGCTCTCCGCCCCGAAGACGGCGCTGGCCGACCAGCGCGCAAGCACCGCGGCGCGCAGCGCGCGGTGCTCGGCGCGCGCCAGCCCGGGATCGTCGGCATCGATGCGGTCGCTTTCGGCACGCGCCAGCTCTAGCAGATCCACGTAGTCGGCGAGCTCGGCAAAGCGCAGCCGCGGCGTGCCGGCCTGGCGCACGCCGAACAGATCGCCGTGGCCGCGCAGCGCCAGATCGGCCTCGGCGATGCGGAAGCCGTCACGCGTCGCGGCCAGCTGTTCCAGCCGCCGCCACGCGTCGCTGTCGGACGCCAGCGGCGCCGACGTGCACAGCAGGCAGGCACCGCCGAACGCGCCCCGCCCTACCCGCCCGCGCAGCTGATGCAGCTGCGCCAGGCCGAAGCGGTCGGCCTCCTCGACCAGCATCACCGTCGCGTTGGGGACGTCGATGCCGAGCTCGACCACGGTGGTGGCGACCAGCACGTCGATCGTTCCGGTGGCGAAGCCGCGCAGGCGCGACTCTTTCTCGCCCGGCGTCGAGCTCGCCGTGCAGCAGTCCGACCCGCACGCCGCGCCCGCCCAGCGCGCGGCGCAGCTCGGCGGCGCGCGCGACCGCGGTCACGGCGCCGGCGCGCGCGCTGCTCGCCCGCACCGGGCAGACCACGTAGGCCTGCCGCCCCTCGCCGATCGCCTCCTCCAGCCGGCGGTGGGCGGCGGCCCGCCGCTCGTCACCGGCGAAGATCTCGGTCTCGGTCGGCGGCCGGCCAGGCGGCCCCTCGCGCAGGAAGGTGACGTCGAGATCGCCGTACAGGGTCAGCGCCAGCGTGCGCGGAATCGGCGTCGCCGACATGACAAGAAGGTGAGGCAAGAACCGCCCGCCGGCCAGCGCGTCGCGCGCGCCGGACGCGGCCGCCGCGCCGCGATCGCCGTCGCCGCTGTCGCCGCCCGCCGTCGCCCTTGCCGCGTCGGCGTCGGCGCCGCCGCGCCGCAACCGCGCGCGCTGGGCGACCCCGAAGCGATGCTGCTCGTCGACGATCGCCAGGCGCAGGTCGGCGAAGCTGGGCGGCGCCTCGAGCAACGCCTGCGTCCCGATCAGCAACTCCACCGCGCCGGCGCGGCATCGCGCCAGCGTCTCGGCGCGCTCGGCGCGCGGCATCGACGCGGTGAAGCGCGCCACGCGCAGCGCCACACCCGACCGGCGCGACAGCTCTGCCGCCAGCGCGCCCAGCGTGCGCAGGTGTTGCTCGACCAGCACCTCGGTCGGCGCCATCAGCAGGGTCTGCCCGCCGGCCGCCGCCGCGATCGCCGCCGCGGCGAAGGCGACCACGGTCTTGCCGCTGCCGACGTCGCCCACCAGCAGCCGCTGCATCGGGTGCGCCGCCGCCAGATCGCGCGCGATCTCGTCGATGGCGCGCCCCTGGCCCGCGGTCAGCGCGAACGGCAGCGCTGCCTCGAGATCGCCGCGCGCCCGCGCGCCGTCGACGACGCAGGCCCGCGCCGAGCCCGCGCGCGCCTGGCGGCGCCCGGCCGCCAGGCCGAGCTGCACGATCAGCAGATCTTCGAAGGCGATCCGGCGGTGCGCCGGCGAACGCCCACCGGTCAGGTCGACCAGCGCGTCGTCGGCGTCGTCCGACCACGATCCCGGTCGCGCGTGAATCGTGCGCAACGCCGCGCCGATCGCCGGCAACGCCAGGCGCGCGCGCAGCGCCGGCGACAGCACCTCGGGCACCAGGTCGCCGTAGCGATCGATGGCGGCGGCGACGATCTTCTCGAGCACGCGCCCACTCACGCCGGTGACCACGGGATAGCGGGCGCGGATACCGAAACCGGCGTCGCGGGGGCCGGAGCCGGAGCCGGAGTCGGAGTCGACCACGCTGACGCCGACGCCGACGCCGACGGACTGACCGGAGTCGCCGACGCCGCGCCGACGCCGACGGTGTGGTCGCGGTTCGGGTCCTTGCACACCGCGGGCTGGACGAGCTCGACGCCGACCGCCGGATCATCGTCGAGGCGGCGCAGCGGGCCGGCCAGCGCGACGCGCGCCCCCTTGGTGAAGCTCTTCTGCATGCCGCGCGGCGGCCGAAACCAGCGCGCGCGCACCATCGGCCCGCCCTCTTCCTCTTGAACGAAGACGTCGAGCAGGCGCCGCGGGAAGATGCGCACGCGCGCCACCGTTCCGCGCACCAGCACCGTCTCGCCGGGCGCCCGCGACGCGAGCGCGGCGATCGGCGTCACGCGGCGCAGGTCGTCGTAGGCGCGCGGCAGGTGAAAGAGCAGGTCGGCGATGGTGCCCAGACCCCGCTCGCGCAATCGCGCCGCCGTCCGCGGTCCGACGCCCGGCAGCCGATCGATCGTGTCGTCGAGGCTGAACCCCGAGCTCACGGGTCCTGCTACTTCCTGCACGCTTACCGTTTATAGGTGAATTTCAGCTCGTAGTCGCACAGATGGAACGTATCGCCTTCGTCGATGCGCTTGTTGTCGATGCGCATCCCCTTGAAGTCGATGCCGTTCGTCGATCCGAGATCCTTGATGAAGTAGGTGCCGTTGCGCCGGATCACGGCGGCGTGCTTGCGCGAGATGTTGCCGTCCTTGATCGGCAGGTCGGACGACTTCGCGCCGCGGCCGATGATGAACTGATCCTTGTCGATCCGGTATTTCTGGTTGTCGAACACCAGGTACAGCGGCGGTGGCCCCACGCTGCCAGCGTCGGGAACCGGCGCGGCGCGCGGCGGCGGCGGCGGCGCCGACGGGGGGACGAAATTGAGGCCCGGCCCCGGCGTCCCCCCCGTCCGGCCAAGCCGGGTCGACGACGGCGGCAACGGCGTCGGTGGGGTCATCCGCGGTCGCGCTGGCGCCATCGGCGGTGCCGGCGTCGAGTCGCCGGCGGCCGGATCGATCTCGTTGACGTCGGTCTGATAGCCGCTGAGCTGCGCGTAGGCGGTCATGGCGTCGCTCACCAGCTCGCTGATGTCGCGCTCCTGCTCCTCGGCCATGCGCTGGAACGTCGCCCACAGGACGTCGTTGCACTGGAACTGACGCAGGCTGCGCTTTCCGTTCGAGTACATGCTCAGCCCCGGCCCTTCACGTCTTCTTCTTCAGGGCCTCGGCGACCCGCGAAGCCTCTTTGCCGATGGTCGCGCCGGGAGGGAAGCCCTTGAGCGCGGTGCTGTCGCTGCCGAGCTTGGTCAGCGCCGCGGCGTCGTCTCGCGCGCCGATCTGCTCGAGCGCCATCACCGCCGTCATGCGCGTGAGCGGCGCGTGCGAATCCAGCGCCTGGATCAGCACCGGCCGGGCCGGCGCGCCCAGCTTCTCGATCAGCCGCACCAGCAGATCGTCGACATCGACCTTCTTGTAGGCCACGCCCGCCGGGAACGCATCGAGCGCCGGCACGATCCCCTCGGTCTTCGACGTCGACAGCACCACCTCGAACGCCCGGTAGCGCACCAGCTCTTCACGATCGGACGAGATGATCGACAGCAGCCCCTTGCGCGCCTCCAGACCGCCGATGCCCTCGATGACGCCAAACATCTCGTCACGGATCAGCTTGTCGGCCTTCGGATCGGCGGCCACCTTCAGCGCGAACGGCAAGGTCGTCGGATCGCGGCGCTGGCCGAGCGCGCGCACCGCCATCGCCGCCTCGTCGCGGTTGGCGCCCAGCGCCTTGTCCTGGAGGTACTTGGTCGCCACCGGACCACCCACGGCGCCGATCGCCTTCCACATCGACGGCGAGATCGCTCTGTCCTTGGTCTTGTCCTTTCTTGGCGCGCGCGATCAGCGCGGTGGCGCCCCGGTTGCGCGCCGTCTCGTCGCCGACCTTGCCCAGCAGCTCGGCCGCCAGCGGGTACGAAGCGACCGGGACCGGGTCGGCGAGCACGTCGGCGAGCATGCTGCCGCTGTCGGGCCCGATCGCCGACAGCACCTTCTCGATCGAGTGGCGTCCGTTGCGCAGGTGCCCGGTGCGCAGGTCGCTGGCGATCGCCGGCAGCAGGGCGCTGTCGATCTGCTTCTGCTCCTCGACCGAGGCGTAGGCGCGCACGGAAAACAGCGCGTCGCGGGCCGCCAAAGATTTTTCGGGCGCCGGGTCCTTCATCGCGACCTCGTCGGTCGGGATCAGGGTCTTCAGGATCTCGGCGCGCTCCCCCGCGGGAATCTGCGCCATCACCGTCTCGACCTCGTCGGCGTGTCCGATGTCGACCAGCGCCGCCGCCGCCTCGGCCCGCAGGCGGGGCGTCACCCCCGGGTCGGCCAGCGCCTCGTGCAAGCGCTCGGGCCCCTTCTGGGTGGTCTTCCAGACCTGGATATTGTCGGAAGTCGCCTTGGTGCAGGCGACGCCCGCGCCCAGCCCGGCGAGCAGGACCGCCAGCGCGAGCATCCACCGGAAAGGGAGCGCCCACGCGACGGTTCTCACCGACGGAGAGTGGACGCGCAACGCGGATCTCGCCATACCGGTCGGATGTTAGCCACGCGATGATCGTAGCGTCAAGGCATTGCGCCGAGCGTCCGACGTCGGCGCGGCCGACGCAAACCGAGGCGTGGCGGCAGAGTTTGCTGGGCCGGGATCGTTCGGATAACGTCGCGTGGCTCATGAGCGTGCGCAGGATCGTCAGGTCGAGGCTCCGGCACTTGGTCGCCGGGCTCTTGGCGGCGCTTCTGGGCGTGGCCCTGCGGGCGCAGCCGGCGGTGGCTGCGCCGCTGGACGATCCTTTCGTGGGTGGGCTCGGATTCAATGGCCCGACGGCAGGCAACCTGGGCGCTGTTTACTGGAATCCGGCCGCGCTCGGTCTGGTGCGCGGTTTTCAGATCACGGTCGCAGGCACGACGCGCATCTCCAGAACCACGGTTCGGCGCACCGGCGTCGGGGACGACGGGGTGCCCAACTCCACGCTGCCGCCCCTGCCGACGGCTACCGCCCACGACGTGACCCAGCCGCTGCAGTGGCCGCTCGGGCCGGGGGGGTTCCTGGCGCTCAGCACCGACGTCGGCGGTGACCGATTCACGCTCGGTTTTGCCACTTACGAGCCGTTCGTCGAGCAGAGTCACTTTTCCGTGAACGCCGCGGGCACCGAACCGACGCGCTACCATCGAATCGACGCCGACCTGCGCAACCTGGCCCTGGTGCCGGCGCTGGCAATCCGGCTCGGCACCGACTTTCGCATCGGCGTCGCCCCGGGCTTTCTCTTCTCGACCGGCCGCCTCAGCTTCGCCGAGCAGACGGCCCCCGGCAGCGAGAACGCCGCCACCGACGCGCGCTACGACCTCGATTCCGGTCAGTGGCTCAGCGATGCCCGCTTCTCGCTCACCCTGGGCGGCGGACTCTATTTTCGGCGCAAGAACGTCGAGTTCGGCATCGCCTATTCCAGCCGGCCGCTCGGCTCCGAGGTCAGCGGCGTCGAGGTCGCCGCCGCCAAGAGCCGCGTGACCCGCGCCGCCGCCGCCGGCGGACCGATCACCTGCTCCAGCGGGCTGGCCGATCGCTGCGTCTTCGGCGACATCGTCTACCAGTTGCCCGACGTCTGGAACGTCGGCATCTCCTGGCATCCGCGCCCCGGCCTC
The DNA here is from genome assembly GCA_963778795.1 of uncultured Pseudomonadota bacterium. Taxonomy (GTDB): domain Bacteria; phylum Myxococcota_A; class Polyangia; order Fen-1088; family Fen-1088; genus DASRQZ01. The sequence goes on from CAVZVU010000004.1 coordinate 738,786, forward strand.
GAATTCGCGGCGATGGCGCGCTGGATCTGGTTTCACCTCCACGATCGGATCGACATCCGCCTCACCAGCCCGGCGTTGCAGGCGGCGGGGTTGCCGGATCACATCGTCTTTCACCGGGGATTCAAGGATGTCTGGGACACGCGCGTCCGCGTCGCCTACTGGATCCGCGAACGGCTGCGACTGGGCGCAGCGGTGCGCATCGAGACCAGCGCCGTCTCACCGTCGGACGTCAACCCGGCCGCCGTCGACGGGTTCAAGATCGAACCGATGATCATGGCCGAGCTGCGCCTGACGCGGGGCCTGTCGCTGACCGCCGGATTCGGCTTCACATACATGCCCGACGTCACGGCGCATCCCTCCAGCTTCGATCCCCGCGCCGCGGCCGACTGCTTGGCGAGCCCGAGCCCCAACGATCTCAGCAGACAAAGCTGCATCGACCGACAGCGGGGTCTGGCGCGCCCCACCGCCGACGGGAGCTACTCGCGCACGGAACAGGACTTCAGCCTGGCCATGACCGCGAGATTCTGATGAGGATAAACGCCATGACGCCAAAGACTCCAATGACGCCAAAGTCCGGACCCTCAAAGATTCCGGACCGTGGCGTCCTGGCGTCTTGGCGTTCAACCGACCAGCGTTGCGCCAAGCCACGCCGCACCGTCGCGTATTGATATTATGATTGCCGCAGGTGTGTTCAATCGGTTCATCGTCATCGCCCTCGCCCTCGCCGGCGCGTGCCTGGCCGCCGGCTGCGCAGCGAGCTCCCCGGCGATGAAGCAAAAGACCAGCACAACGTCGGGTGTGACCGCGGCGCGCGTGAGCGAGGCGCAGCCCCGCGCTGGCAGTGCACCTCCCGCCGTCGCCGTCGCCGGCGACAGTGGCGGCGCGCGCCGGCCGCGCGAGATCGCGCGCGGCCCGCTCGGCTCGCTGTCGGCCAGCAAGTGGCTCTTCGACAACGGTCTGACCGTGATACTGATGCCCGACGCGTCGGCGACCAGCATCAGCTACAACACCTGGTTCCGGGTCGGCTCGCGCGACGAAGATGAGGCGGCGGGCCAGACCGGCCTCGCGCACCTGTTCGAGCACCTGATGTTCACGCAGACCCGGGGGCAAGCGGCCGGCGCGTTCGATCGCGAGATCGAAGCGATCGGCGGCAACGCCAACGCCATGACCTACTACGACTTCACCGCCTACGTCGACAACATCCCACCCGGCGAGCTCGCGCGCGTGGCGCGCCTCGAGGCCGACCGCATGGTCAACCTCGCGCTCGACAAGCGTCAGGTCGCCAACGAGCGCGACGTCGTCGCCGAGGAGCGGCTAGGCTCGGTCGACGACAGCGTCGACGGCAGCCTGGACGAGATGATGTACAAGCAGGCGTTTCGCAACCACCCCTACCGGTGGCCGATCATCGGCTGGATGAAGGACATCAAGGCGGTCACCGAGGCGAAGGCGACCGCGTTCTACCGGCGCTTCTACGCGCCCGACAACGCCGTCGTGGTCATCGCGGGGAAGATCGACGAGGCGGCCACCCTCGACACCCTGGCCCGCAGCTACGGCGCCTTGTCACCCGCGGCGGCGGCGGCGGCGCGCCCGATCGCCGTGCCCGAGCACGCGCCGGCGCGCGAGGTGCGCGCGACGCTGGTGCGCCCGGTGCCGGCCGATCGCATGGTGGTGGGATACCCCGCCCCCGGCCTGGCCGATCCCGATCGCGCGGCGTACGAGCTGGTGAACGAGCTGTTGCTGGGAGGCCCGTCGTCGCGCCTTTACCGGCGGCTGGTGGTCGAGCGCGAGATGGCATCGTCGGCGCGCGGAGACGTCGCGCCGACGCGCGACCCCGGGCTGTACGGGATCTGGGTGCAGCTGACCAAGGGGCACACCGCGGCCGAGGCCGAGGCGATCATCGTCGACGAGATCGCCGGGCTGTCGCGCGCGCCGATCCCGGCCGCGGAGCTTGCCAAGGCCAAACTGCGGCTGGAGACGGCGTTCTGGCGCGAGCTGACGTCGAGCCACGGTCGGGCCGATCTGCTCGGGCAATTCGAGATCGCGTGCGGCGACTTCCGGCGGCTGTTTCAGCGCGCCGACGAGTACGCGCGCGTGTCGGCCGCCGACGTGCGCGCGGTCGCCGCCCACTACCTGTCGGGCGCGCGCTCGGTGGTGGTGGCGACGCCGCCCCCGCCGTCGTCCTCGTCCCAATCCGAACGCCAACCTCCGAAACGCCCGCCCAGCTCACGGGCGGCGAAGAATCGATCGTGAGCCGGCTCGCGCTCGGCTTCCTGCTAGCGATGGCAACGACAACGACGACGAAGGGGTCGGCCGAAGCGGCCAACCCAAATGAAAATGAACCGGCGCGCGCGCGGCCCGCGGTCGTGCGCCGGGCGGGCCCGGCCGGGTCGCTGATGATCGTCGAGACCAACCACGCCGTCCCGCTGGTATACGTCACCGTCACCGCGCGCGGCGGCTACTCGACCGATCCTTATCGGCGCGATGGGTTGACCAACCTCGGCGCCGAGCTGGCGCGCCGGGGCGCCGGCGATCGGTCGCGCGAGCAGCTCGACGCCGCGCTCGACGCGCTGGGCGCCACGCTCGAGGTCGAGACCGACGCCGACTCGGTGCGGCTGGTCGGCCAGGTGCTGACCCGCAACCTCGACCCGTTCCTGGCGATCCTCGGCGACATCGTCGTCCGTCCCCAGCTCGGCGCCGCCGAGCTCGATCGCACGCGGCGCGAGATCGCCGCGCAGATCGACGAAGCCCGCAACGATGATCAGGCGCTGTGCGCTCGCTTTTTCGCGCGCAACCTTTACGGCGACCACCCGTACGCCCGCCTGGCCGACGGGTCGCGCGCCAGCCTCGACGCCATGACGGTCGATGAAGTCGCGGCGCACTTTCGCCGGCAGTTCGTCGGAAGAAGCCTGATCTTCGCCGCCGCCGGCGACGTCGATGCCACCCCGTTCGCCGCGCAGCTCGCGCGCGCCTTCGCCGGGTTGCGCGAGGGGCCGGCCGAGAAGCAACCGGTGCTGCGCGTGCCGGTGCCGCTCAGCGGCTGGCGGATCCAGCTGGTCGACAAGCCGGATCGCCAGCAGGCGCAGATCATGTTCGGCCACGCTGGACCGCTGGCGACCGATCCGGATCTCGTGCCGCTGGAGGTCGCCTTCGCGGCCTTCGGTGGCCACGGCATGACGTCGACGTTGATGGACGAAGTGCGCACCAAGCGCGGCCTCGCCTACGGCGCGTACCTGACGCTGGCGCAGCGCCGCGGCGCGGGCGCCGTCGCCGGCTGGGTCTTCTCGTCGAACGAGAAGGTCGTGCCCACGCTGAAGCTGGTGCTGAAGCTTTACTTGAGCTTCATGGAGAAGGGCCTGGACGCCGCTCGCGTCGAGACCTTCAAGGCCTTCGTCGCCGGGTCCTACGCCTCCGAGATGGACGCGCCCGAGCACCGGCTGGACGCGCGCGTCGCTGCCGAGGTGGTGGGCCTTCCGCCCGACTTCGTCGACACGTTCGTCGCGCGCGTCCGCGCGGTCACGCCCGCCGAGGTGAACGCCGCGATCGCGCGCCACGTGCACGCGCGCGACCTGGCGATCACCATGGTGTCGACCGCGTCCGTCATGAAGAAGCTGCTGCTTGCGGCGAAGATCAAGGAGAGCGCGATCGACGTCGTCAACTTCGAGAGCGACTAGTGCACCGCTCTCGAAATATCATCAACGCTGCGCCGACGATCCCGCGGCCCGGCTTCGTTGCTCCTCCTCGGAATACCTTCAGGTATTCGTCGTCGTCGCGCCTCGCCGGACCACGGGCTTGTCGGCGGATCGTTGACGCTATTTCGAGAGCGGTGCACTAGTGCACTCGCACGTGGCGTCACCAGGCCTGACCACCGCCGCGCGCGGTCGGCGCCGCGGCAGCCCGCCACCGGGGTCCGTGCTATTTTCAAGGGGCTTTGGCTCCACCAGAGGATGACGAGGGCAAAAGGGCGACGGCGGCGGTCCAGGTGCTGGCGCAGGGGAAATACCTGCACCTCCTGAGCGAGGGGGGCTGGGAGTACGTGGTCCGCCCGCATTCGACCGGAGTGGTGGTCATCGTGGCGATCACGCCCGCGCGACACCTGATCCTGGTTGAACAGCACCGGGTCGCCGTGCACGGCAACGTGATCGAGCTCCCCGCCGGCCTGGTCGGCGACACGGGCGCGCTGCGCGGCGAGCCGCTGGTGAACGCGGCGCGCCGCGAGCTGGTCGAGGAGACCGGCTTCGAGGCCGAGCAGATGATCGAGCTCGCGAGCGGACCGATCGCGGTCGGGGTCGCCTCGGAGGTCGTCACCTTCTTTCACGCCCAGGGGTTGCGACGGGTCGGTCCAGGCGGCGGCGACGAGACGGAGGAGATCACGGTTCACGAGGTCGCCCTCGACCAGCTGCACGGGTGGCTCGCGGAGAAGCAGCGGGGCGGCGCCTTCGTCGACCCCAAGCTCTTCGCCGGGCTCTATCTCGTCGGCGTCGGGGCGGCCCCAAGATGATGAAGACGCCGAAGACGCCGAAGCCGGAGCCGGTGCCGGCGCCATTCCACGTCGATCGAGCCTACGGACCGCTGTCGTTCATGATGCGCGCGGTGGGCGGCGGCAGCGCCACCTGGGAGTACACCGTCGATCCCGCGCACTACAACCCGAACGGCGTCCTGCACGGCGGGGTCCTCATGTCGCTGCTCGACACCGCGATGGGGCACGCCGTCGGCGAGATGATCGCGCCGCAAGGGCGCTTCAACGCCGCCGCGCAGTTCAACATTCATTTCTTGCTGCCGATCCGCAGCGGCGTCGTCCGCGCGCAGGCGACCGTGATCAAGATCGGGAAGCGAACCGCCGTGGTCGAGGGGCGCGCCACCAACGAGGCCGGGGTCGTGGTCGGAGTCGCCACGGCGACCCACACTTTACTGCCCTGAACCGGGCGGTCAGGCGCTGCCGTCAATGATGCGGCGGGCGCGCGCCGGGTCGTTGGTGATGATGCCGTCGACCCCCATCTGCGCCAGCGCCCGTAACGCGTTCGGTTCGTCGACGGTCCAGACGTTGACCAGGTACCCCAGCGCGTGCCAGCGCCGGAGCGCGCGCGGCGTACAGAGCGCCGCCTCGGGGTGCAGGGCCCGCGGGTGCAGCAGGTGACCGGCCCAGGCGGCGCGCAGCGGGAGCGGCGCCGCCGCCTCGAACAGCAGGCCGGCGGGAATCGTGGGCGCCCGGCGCATCCACGCCCAGACCGCGCGCGGATGGAACGACGACACCAGCACGCGGGCCGCGCTGCCGGTGCGGTCGACGATCGCGGCCACCCGATCGACCAGCGGCCCGATCGGGCCGCCGCCGTAGCCGCGGGTCTTGAGCTCGATGTTCACCAGCATCGTCGGGCCGCACGCCTCCAGCGCCTCGTCCAGCGTCGGGATGCGCGCGCCCGAAGTCAGCGTGATGGCGCGCAACTCGGCGAGCGTCAGATCGGCGACGCGCTCGGGGCGCCCCGCCAGCCGCGCCAGATCGTCGTCGTGAAAGACAACCACCTCGCCGCTCGCACAGCAGAGCACGTCGAGCTCGATCCCGTCGGCGCCGTCCCGCGCGGCGCGCGCGAAGGCGCCGACGCTGTTCTCGGGCTCGATGGCGCTGGCCCCGCGATGGCCGATGATCAAAGGAACGATCAGCGGAACGACCGGCGGCGCGACCTGCGGTCCCGGCCGGTTCGGTTGCCCGCGCTGCCACACAACAAAAAGCGTACCACTGGGGGCGCAAGGAACTAAACTCCTTAGGATGCGCCGTCCGCTTCCCTCGACCGCGTGGCTTCTGACATTCGCAATCGTCTTTGCGACCGTCTTTGCGACCATGGGGGGAACCGTCGGCTGCGCCCACCAGACGTCGTCGGTTTCGATGGGCCCGGCCCAGCATTTTCGGAGCGAGGCGACCCAGATCGGGGGCGTCAAGTTCGAGGACGACTTCATCGAAGCGCGGCTGATCTTTCAGGCGCTCCCGCTGGGAGTCCCCGAGCGCGCGGCCCTTCGGCAAAGCCTGCTGCACTACCTGCTGGACCCGGTGGTCGTCCTGTCGGCCGAACAGCTGCGGCGCGAGGTGCGGGATCTCGAGAACGACGACATCTACGATCGCATCTTCGAGACCTTCCGCGACGCGCTGGCGCTCTTCGACCCGTCCGAGATGTGGGCCACCGATCCGCGCACCACGATCGGGCCGGTCGCGCAAGATCTCCTGGGGCGGACGGCGCGCCTGGTGGTCCAGGTCCTCTCGCCGCGCGGCGCCGACAATCAGGTGGCGCTGGCGCTGGCCGTGCTGGCCACGATCGATCCGACGTCGCGCGAGTGGCCCGACCGGCTGTCCGAGCTGATTCGGTGGACCGAGGAGGCAGGCGCCGCCGGCGACGCGACCGGCTTCCGCCGCCCGACGACCGCGGCCGACGTGCTGGAGAGCGCCTTCTCCGACTGGCCGTCGCCGGCGCTCGCGACCCCGCTGGACGGCATCTACGCCGAACGGCAGCGCAAGTTCGTCTCGGTGCTGCGCAAGCCGCTGGGCGGCGGCGAATCGTCGCGCAAGGCGCTGGGCGATCTGTTGCTGGCGCACGGCGACGAGATGCAACGCGCGGTGGTCAACGTCGCGACGCTGTACCTGCGCTGCGGATTGATCGAGCGCGCCGCGCACCGCACCGCCGAGCTGGCCGAGCAGCCGGGCGACGACCCCGAGCTGCGCGGGCTGCTGGAAGCCGCCGCCAAGCCGAGCAGCGAGGCGGGCGATTATCTACGGCTGGCGCGGCGGTTCCTGCCGCGGGTCGAGCTGCTCGGCGGAACGGCGACCGACAGCGCCGATCCGCTGGTCGCCTTTCGGGTCGCCGAGCTCGGCCTGATCCACGCGCCGAACGACGCCGAGCTGCTGCTGCTGTCGGCCCACATCGCGCGCCTGCTGTCGTCGCCGTTCCTGGCGATCCGCCACCTCGAGGAGGCGAAGGCGGTCGTCGAAGCGGTCCCGGCGGGGGTCGACAGCGAGCAGGCGGCCAAGATCTCCGCCGAGCTGCTGGAGCTTTACTTCGTGCGGCTGCGCCTGCGACTGGATCCCGAACGGGTGGCGCCGGCCTTCGACGAGGCCGACCTGCTGCGCCGCCGCTCCGCCGAGACCCGGGCGCGCTTCCAGAAGGCCGACATCAAGATCCGCGACGCCGACATCGACTTCGAGGTGGCGCGCAGCTACCTCAACGCCGGGCTCATCGATCGCGCCGAGCCGCTGTTCCTGCGCGCGCGCAGCGAGAGCGAACCGACCGCCGAGATCAGCATCGAGCTCGCGAACCTGGCGCTCAAGCGCGGCGATCCGCGGCGCGCGAGCACGATCCTGCGCGAGGCCATCGAGGCCATGCGCACGAAGGGGCCGCAGCAAAACACCATCGGCTCGGTCGAGGGGCGCTCGCGGCTGGAGCGGCTGCTGGGCGACACCCTCGACGTGGCGGGCGATCACGCCGCCGCCGAGGTCGCGTGGCGCGAGGCCCTCATCGGGTGGGAGCGCCTGATGATCGAGTACCTCCGGCTGAAGAACTACACCTCGTCGGCGGAGGCGACGGTGGAGGTGGGGCGCCTGCTGTACCTGCTGGGACGCCACGCCGAGGGGCTGCAGAAGTTCGACGAGGCCCTGGAGCAGGACAGCGACCGCGACCAGTCGTACATCGACATCATCGCTTTCCTGGTGCAAAACGGCGAGGCCGACGCCGCCATCAGCATCTACCACCGCGCCATCGCGCGCCCGAATCGCGCCGTCTCCGAGTACGTCAAGGTCTACACGTCGCTGTGGGTGCTCGATCTCAGCCGCCGCTCGAGCAAGATCCCCGACGGCACGGCGGAGGCTTTCCTGCGCACGCTCGACCAGCGCCACCCGGAGATCCGCCCGCATCGGGGCGCGACCTGGTATCGGCAGCTGGCGCGCTATTCCGTCGGCAAGATCGGCTACGCCGAAATCCTGGCCGCCGCCGACACCACCGCCAAGCGGGCGGAGATCTACTTCTACGAGGCGATGCGCCGCCTCGCCGACGGCAAGCCCGACGACGCCCATCAGCTGTGGCAGAAGGTCGTCGACACCAAGATGTTCTCGTTCTTCGAGTTCGACATGGCGGCGCGTTACCTGCGCGTCGGCGCCCCCTCCGCCCCTTCGGGCGAGCACAGCGGCACCACCACTGAGACCATTTGAGCCTGCCGCGACTTGTGGTATCACCCTGGAGCTTTTTCCAGGGTGCCGTGGCCAAGTGGTAAGGCAAGGGTCTGCAAAACCCTCATTCCCCGGTTCAAATCCGGGCGGCACCTCAACTTCCAATAGATCCGCGCCGGCGTCACGCCGCTGTCCGCGCCTCTGACCTCCTGCTCTCACCGTAGGGGACCGTAAGGGGATGGCTGGAAAGCCGCCCACTACCCCTGGGCGAACAGGGTCGGCGGTCCAACCCTGATAGTCATGTGGATGCGACGAATCCTTAAGGTGGTGGTACCCGGCCTGGTCCTCTGCGCGCCCGCGGTTGCCCAGGCCCAGGCAAGATCCGGGTGGGTCGAGGAGAAGACGGTCACGACCAACGATGGGAAGACGGTCACGACCATCGAGACGACCAGAGTCGAGGCCCCGCCTCCCCTCCCGGCGGCAGCCCAGGACATTCCGACCTTCGACCAGCGCACGGCCTACATGGTGGGCCGGCACACTCTCAAGCTCGGGATCCTCGCCTTCGACTACGGGATCATCCAGCGTCTGTCGATCGGCTCCGATCCGCCGTCCTGGGCGCTGCGCGCGTTCGTCCACGTCTGGGTGCCGAACCTTCACGTGAAGTACCAGCTCCTCGATCGCGATCGGGTGGCGGTGGCGGCGCAGGCTGCCGGGTACTACGCGAACACCACCAGCGTGAACATCGACGGACATCTCATCGTCGTTCCGCTGTCAGTCTTCGTGTCGGTGCGGGTCCACCCGCGCATCACGCTCCACGCGGAAGGGACCTACGTCTACGCGCACCTGTTCGGCACCGGCAACATCACGAACCTGCAGCTCAACGGCGCCACCACCTCCCGCACGGGACAGGTCGGCCTGATTGCGCAATTTCGGCTGACCCGGATCTTCTCGCTGACCGCCAGTGGTCGCTATCAGGTGTACACCCCCGACCTCCCGCTGACCGGCAGCAGCTCGGTCGACCCCTTCACCACCGCCACGATCAACGGTCAGCTGGTCCCGGCGGTGGACCACCCCTGGCAAGCGGTCGGAGGCGTCGCCGTGCTGTGGCGCCACTTCCACATGCTCCTCGGCCTGGGCTACGGACACTACTTCGCCCCCGGCCTCGACATCGCGTCGCCCAGTCGCACGGTCGTTCCGGAAGCTTCGCTGGCGGTGGTGCTGTGAGGTCCCTCGTGCGCTTGGCGGGCAGCGGTGCGGCGCTGGCCCTCACCATCGTCCTCGCCGGCACTGGCGCCGGCTGCGACCCGGACACGGTGACGCTGCCGGAGCCGCCCATGGCGGCGGAGACCGCCCAGCTGGTGGCCCTGTACCAGATGCCAACCGGCACGCTCAACACGGACAACATCGACCAGACCTTCGCCGACGCGCGCGCCCGCGTGGGCGATCTTCAGCTCGACTGGTTCCCGGCGCTGGTCGTCGGCACGCTCGGGGGGCTCAAGACCCGGCTTGAACAGGGCGGCCTGCCCAGCGACCCGGGGCAGGGCCCCAAAGAGAACCAGGCGCAAGTCACCGCGGTCGTCGAGGCGCACCGGATCTGCGAGGGATGGGACAACCCGGTCGGGGCGCCCAACGAGGCCGTGAACGGCGCGATCGACATGACCACCATCATCGACACCGGGAGGATCAATTCGGAGCTCTGGGCGACCGCGACCGCCTGCCGGGCGCACTTCCCATCGGTCACCGCGAACGCGAAGCTGGGCGCGAACGCCGAGCTGGGAGCGGTCACGCCCACGGCGCTGAACCCCTCGCTCGACGGAACCCTCATCATCTACCTCCTCGGCCCTGTACCATCGAGCCTCGTCGACGCGCAGTTTCTCGTCACCTTCAGCGGCTCGATTGGCGTGTCCGATCAGGTGAAGTCGGTCTCGTTCGACTTCGAGTACGTCAGCGGAGCGGTCAAGTTCCGGGTTCCGGTCGGCGGCGGCAGCGTCATCGTCTCGGTGGGGACGACGTTCGGTATCCAGGGCGCCAACGCAAGCTTCTCGTGCGACCTCACCGCCCTCACCTGTCAGGCGAGCTGAATGAGCATCGGCGCCTGAGGCGGGGGCGTCAGACGCGCAGCTCCCAGCGCACGCGCCTCAGGCGCGCAGCTCCCAGCGCACGCGCCTCAGGCGCGCAGCTCCCAGCGCACGCGCCTCAGGCGCGCAGCTCCCAGCGATCGATCAGCTTCGCAGGATCGCCGCCGGTCGCGGCGTAGTCGTCGAGCATGTCGTCGGCGGGACAGCGGCCCGCGCTGGCGTAGGCCAGCAACGGTTCGATCAGCGCGGCATCGGCGGCGCCGTTCGGCAGACGGCTGAGGCCGTCCTTCGAGATGCGACAGAGCTCGACCGCCAGGTCGCGCACGGGGCGGCCGCCGAAGCGTGCCGACATGCCCGCGCGCGGGACCTCGCGCCGCAGCGCCTCTCGCTCGGCGAGCGTTCGTTCGGCGACCAACCGCCAGCCCTCCGCGCGTGCCGCCGGATCGTCCAGCAGTCCGCGCCAGAGCGCGCCCAACCCCACCGCCAGCGGCAGCGCCGTCGCGTCGGCGCCGCGCACCTCGATGGTGCGCTTGAGGCGAACCTCCGGGAAGACGGTCGACAGGTGCAGCTCCCAGTCGGCCAGCGTCGCGCGCTCGCCCTCGAACCCCTCTTTGAGGAAGCGGCGGAAGGTGATCCGGTCGCGCGCGGGGCGATAGACGCCGTCGCGCACCAGGAAGAACATCGGCACGTCGAGCGCCCACTGGGCGTAGTCGCGAAAGCGGAAGCCGGGCTTGAAGGTAAAGGGGAGCAGGCCGCACCGATCCTCGTCGGTCTCGAGCCAGATCGCCGCGCGGTAGCTCTTGTACCCGTTGGGCTTGCCGTCGGTGATCGGTGACGCGGCGTAGAGCGCCGTCACGATGGAGGTCACCCCCATCGCGGTACGGATCTTGTCCGTGGCGTTCTCCTCGTCGGAGAAGTCGAGGTTCGCCTGCACGGTGGCGGTGCGCTTCATCATCTCGTGCGCCAGCCGTCCGCGCGTCGGCAGGTAGTTGCGCATGACCGCATAGCGACGCTTGGGCAGCCACGGGATGTCGTCGAGGCGCCCGAACGGCCGCGCGCCGCAGCCGATGAACCGCACGCCCAGCGGCCGCGCGATGGCGTTGACCTCGGCGACGTGCGCCAGCAGCGCCGTGCGGCAAGCGCTGGCGCTGGCGAGCGCGGCCCCCGACAGCTCGAGCTGTCCGCCCGGCTCGACGGTGATCCGTTCGGCGCTCCGCTCGAGCGCGATGATGTGTCCGTCCTCGGTCTTGGGCAGGAAGCCACGCGCGACCAGCTTCTCCAGGATTAACGAAATCCCCGGGTTGCCGTCGTAGGGCACCGGCGCGCCCCCCTCGAGCACGCCGATCTTTTCCTGCTCGATGCCGATCAGCCAGTCGGAGCGCGGACGAGCGGCGGCGAGGAAGAAATCCACCAGGTCCAGCTCCGAGGGGACGCCGGACGGTTCTGCATCGTGATGAGATGACATTCGTTGGGAACCGAAACTCCTACCGAGGACCACACCGGCGACCGCAGAGCAACATGACGAGGCGAGATACCGGGGGCAGCGCGCGCAAGGCTACTATGCTCCCGGTCGAGGTCAACCGACGTTTCGGTCGATTCCAACTCCGGCGAGGCGTCGGGGTCAGCCGTCGCCGGGCGGCGGCGCGCGATTGCCGGCCTCTGTGGAGCGCCGCTGTCGTATACTCGCGGTGCCCTCCCGCCGGGGTGGGATCTCTGCATGAACCTGTCACCGCTGGTCACTCTGGTCGACCCTGACTCGAAGGGTCTAGAGACCCTCACCTATTCGTTCGAGAAAGAGCGGTTCACGGTCACCGGCACGTCCGATCTCACCCGCGCCAAGCAGCTGATCGTGGCGACCGGAGCCCGCGCCGCGGTGATCGCGGTTCGTGCGCCCGAGCAGCGGTCGCTCGAGCTGATCGCCGACCTCCGGCGTTCGGGCTCGACTCAGACGCTGCCGATTGTGGCCTTCGGCCCGGGTGAGCTGCGCGCGCCGGCGCTCGAGGCGGGCGCCTTCGACTACCTCGACGCGCCGATCCTGGTGCGCGACGCCGCCGTCGTCAGCCGCCTGTGGCTGCAGCTGCGCGCGCCGGTCACCGATCGCAACGCGCGTTCCCGAGATCGTCGGTTCGCTCGATCTGCTGCACGGGCTCTATTTCGTCATGCGGGCCATGAACGCCACCGGCCGGTCGGGCGTGCTCCAGATGGCGCGCGGTGCGCGCAAGGCCGAGGTGAAGTTCACCGAGGGCGCTGTCACCTCGGCGGAGGTGCGCAGCCTGCAGGCCTTCCCCGCGTTGCACCAGCTGCTGCTGTGGGGCGGCGCCGAGGTGTCGCTCAAGCTGCGCGATGTCCCGCGCCGCGCGCAGTTCTCGGCCAAGGGCCCGGAGATCCTCGAGGAGTGCGAGCGCTTCTTGCGCGACGTCACCCACGCGGCCCGCCAGCTGGGCTCGTTGCAGACGGTCTTCGTCACCGACGAGCGCCAGGCCGGGTTGCGCCAGCCCGGCGTGCCGGAGGAGGTCGCGCCGGTGGCGCGCTTCTTCGACGGCGTGCGCACGCTGGGCGAGGTGATCGAGGAGAGCCCGTTCCGGATCTTCGACACGCTCCGGGTGGTCAAGCGGCTGGTCGACTCGGGAGCGCTGCTGCCTCGCGCCGGCAAGGCCTCCGCGGCGGCGACGCCGACCAATCCGTCGGCGGTCCCGCGCGCGCGCACCACGAGCGGCGTGCAGCTGGTGGCGCCGGCGAGCCAGCCGCGCAGCCTGGATCCGTCCGAGTCCGAGCGCCGCGGCGTGCCGAGCGATCGGCGCAAGAGCCTGCGAAAAACGCCGGTTCCGTTCGAGAAGCCGGCCGCCAAGCCGGCGCCGGCGCCAATCCCGCTGGTTACCAAGAAGAGCCCGTCGGGCGGCTTCGCCGCGGGCGAGATTCGGTCGTCACCGAGGGCGAGCCGGACGCCGGCGCACCAACCCGGCGCCGCACGCAACGAACCGACCGTCCATGTGAAGCTCGAACCGAAGGAGTCGCTGGACGCGCAGCTCCCGGTGTCGGGCATGATCGGGGGCGTCGGCGGCGGCAAGATCGAGCGCGGCGTCGACCGAAAGTTCGAACGCGAGGCGGAACGCAGCGCCGACCTGGCGCATGGCAGCCCGAACGACGCCGGTGTCCCCGCCGCCGTGCCGGTCTCGGTCACTGCGCCGATTGGCTCCCGCACCATTCCCGCCGCTGAGAAGGCCCTGGCGCACGCTCCCGTTCCCGCCGCCCGCCAGCCGGTGAACCCCGCGCCGATCAGCGCCCGTCAGCCGTCACCCGCGGGTGCTGTCCGCCAGCGCAAGAATACCAAGACGATGAAGCCCGAGGTGCCCAGCGCGCCCAGCGCGCCGGCCTTCAACGATCTCGAGGCCGACTTCTTCGCGCGCGAGGCCGACCTTTACAAGAGCGAGAGCGGCGACAGCTTCGACGATCTCGACCGCGGCGGCGGCGAGGGCAAGCACCGACCGCATCCGCGCGGCGGTGGCGCCGCCCGCGCCAAAAAGAAGTAAGACGCAGAAGCAGGCCTCGGGCGTCCCGCGAGTCGAGAGAAGCCACGAGCGCCTGCAGGGCCCGGATCACTAGGATGTAGCCGACCTTCCGTCGCGCAAGAGTTTCCCCGGAAGACCGAGGTCCGACCACCGAGGCCCTTCCTTGCGTCTCAGCCCGCCGCCTGCCAGGTCAGCTCGAGCCGTCCGATCGGGCTCGCGATCCGCAGCGTGAGGCTGCCGGTGGCAGCGCCGATGAAGGCGTCGTCCTTGCGGTCTTTTCCGCTGTCCTTCCCGTCGTCCTTCGAGGAGGCGGCGGTGGCGGCCGGCTTGACGAAGCGAATGGCGTACGTGCGCGTGAACGGTCCCTTGGCGGGGAAGAACTCGATCTCGTAGGGATCGGGGAGCTTCTCCAGCTTCACCGATTCGGCCGCCAGCTCGTGCCCCAGCCCGTCGACCAGGGTCACGCGCCAGGCGGAGTTGCGCTTCTCGAGGTCGTTCCACTTGTAGTTCGAGCTCTGCGCGGCCACGTGAAACTCGAAGGCGTCGCGGGAGCTCTCGAGCTGGGCCGCGCGCAAGGCCGCCTTGTCGGTCTCCGACAGGCTGTAGACCCCAGCGTAGTGCTCGACGTACGCCTCACGAAAATCCCAGCCCTTGAACGTCGCCCAGGCCTCGAGCGCCTCGTCGGCGATCTCGTGTCGGACCACACCGTGCCGGGTCCAGCGCTGATAGACCTCGACGTAGTCGCGCGACCGATAGTCGCGCGGTGTCTCCGAGAAGTCGACCTGCACCGGCTTGGGCGCGGCGCACGCCCCGATCGTGCTGACGATCGCCGTGACCACGAACGCCACGAACGATCGCGCGCGCATCGTCATCTGCCAGCCTGACTCAGACTGTGGACCGGTTCTCGAGTCATCGAAAGTCCTGACGGCGGAACAGCGTGATCAGCGGCGCCTCGCGCTCGAGCGCTTCGCGTCCGCCCTCCTCGCGATCGACCAGCCCCAGGACCACGCTCACCTTGAGGCCGAACTCGCGCGCGCGCGCGATCGCCTTCAGCGCCGAGCCGCCAGTGGTGACCACGTCCTCGAGCACGGCGACCGGCATGCCCGGGCGCAGCGACTTGGTCCCCTCGAGCCATTGACCGGTGCCGTGACCCTTGGGCTCCTTGCGCACGTAGAACGCCACCAGCGGACGCCCGGCGAGGTAGCTCACCGTCGAGACCGCCGAGGCCAGCGGGTCGGCCCCCATCGTCAGCCCGCCGATCGCCTCCACCTCGCGCGCGCGCTCGGACAGGATTCGATTGAACAGCGACCCGACCAGGAAGTGCCCCTCGGCGGTCAGCACCGTCTGCTTGCAGTCGATGTAGAAGTTGCTCTTCATCCCCGACGCCAGCGTCACCTCGCGTTGCTCGTACGACAGGCGCGCAAGCAGCGCGAGAAGGCGGCTCCGGTGTTGTTCGTAAAGCTCGTCGCCAACCATGGCTTACTTGATGTACCCCTTGGCCGTCAGGTACTCGCCGACCAGGATCGCGCCCCGCGCGGCGCCCATGCGCGTGTTGTGCGAGACCAGCATGTACTTCACGCCGTTGGGCAGCGCCGGATCCTCACGCAGGCGGCCGACCACCGTCGACATTCCCCCCTCGGCGTCGCGATCGAGGCGCGGCTGCGGGCGGAACGGATCGTCGGTGATCGTGATCAGCCGCTTCGGCGCCGACGGCAGGTTCAGACCGGCCAGCTCCGAGCCGAACTCGCGCCACACCGCCTTGACTTCGTCGAGGCGCGCCGGCTTCCGGAGCTCGACGAAGACCGATTCGGTGTGCCCCTCGAGCACGTTGACGCGCGTGCAGGTGCAGGAGACGGCGATCGAGGCCGGCACGATGGCGTCGCCGGAGATCTTGCCGAGGATCTTGAGCGTCTCCTTCTCGACCTTCTCTTCTTCCTTGGGAATGTAGGGGATCACGTTGTCGAGGACATCCATCGCCGACACCCCGGGCGATCGCCCAGCGCCCGACAGCGACTGCATCGACGTCATGATCACCCGCGCCACGCCGAAGGCGACGTCGAGCGGACGCAGCGTCATCGCGAGGCCGACCGTCGTGCAGTTCGGGCCGGGCGTGATGAAGCCCTTCCAGCCGCGCCGCTTCTTCTGCACGTCGATGAGCGCCGCGTGGTCCCAGTTGGCGCCCGGGAGGAAGACCGGCACGTCGGGCTCGTAGCGGAACGCGCTGGCGGTCGAGATCACCGGCACGGCGGCGGCGCAGCGCGGCTCCAGCTCGCGCGCGATGTCGGCCTCGACCGCCGAGAAGACCAGCCGCACGCCGTCGGTCGTCATCGCGGCCGAGTCCTCGACCACGATGTCGGTGAACTCGTCGGCCAGCGGCTCGGTGCAGAACCAGCGCGAGGCGCCCTTGTCGTCGCGGATCGCCTGCCCGTACTTCTTCCCCGCCGAGCGGCTCGACGCCGCGAGCTTGCGGATCTCGAACAGCGGGTGACCCGCGAGAGACGCCAAGAACTGCTGCCCAGCGAGCCCGGTGGCTCCAACGACCGCTACAGGAATGCGCGACATGACGGACAAGTCCTCCAGTTAAAGGTTCGTCGGCAATCTAGCAGAACCCCGCGCCATCGAGAACCCTCGCCTAACGAACCGCCCATCCGGTTCCGACGCCGACCCTTAGAAGGCGGCCGACAAGCCGGCCCGAGGGCGTAGCCGGCGCGAGCACCGGAGCGGAGCATACTTCTTCCGTATGTGAGCACCGGAGCGCAGCGCCGGCATAGCCCTCGGGTCGGCGAGGGCGCGCGAAGCGCGGGGTGGGTGGAGGGCGTGTTGGTCCCGAAGTGTCCGAAGGACCCGTCGGCCGTCGGTGGCACAAAAGCCAACGCTCCGAACCCGCCCCCTAGTTCAGCGACAGGTCGTCGACGTCGCCGATCATTACGGGCTGCGCCTCCGACCCGCTGACCCGGCACTGCAGCGGCGTTCCGCGGGGGTTTTCTCGGTGTCCGTACGGATGAGGTTCGACCGAGACCCGCCCCAGGACCGAGACCCGATCGCCAGCGCGCAGCAGCGCCTCGCGGAAGCGGAACTCCTTGTCGCGGCCGAAGTGACCGGTCAGGGGAATCCGCGCTTCTTCCAGCATCGCGAACAGCGTCGGCGGCAGGTTCGACCAGACGTCGCCGCGGTCGTCGGGATCGAGCCCGAGATCGAACGGCCCCTCGACCACCGCCTCGGCGTCGCCGTCGACCAGACCGAACGGCAGGCAGTGCGATCGCACCAGCAGCGTATGCCAGTTGGCGCCGGCGCCGCTCGATGTCTTCTCCTCGACGACGACGTGAAATCCGATGCACGAGCGCTGGCCAATCGGCGACGTCGTCGTCTCGACGCGCGCGCGTGCGATGCCGGTCACCCGCAGGCGATCACCGTCACGCAGATCGGCGAGCCGCCCCTCTTGAATACGGGTGAGCGCGCGCCGCGCGCGTCGCTTCGGTTCGAACCACCAGCCGATCGCGTATCCGGTCAACGCCATCGCGCCGGCGCCGAGCTGCAACAATAAACCCAACGTCATGGCGCCGTATCCTCCTCGAATACTAGCGCGCGCCACGCCCGCTGCGAGGAAGGGAATTTACGTCGCTAGCGTTTTTGTCGCTGCCGCGCCGCTTCGTACAGGGCGATCGCGCCCGCGACCGACGCGTTGAGCGACGCGACGACTCCGCGCTGCGGGATGTGAAACAGGGCGTCGCAGCGCCGCGCCACCGCCTCGCGCATCCCCTTCCCCTCCGCGCCGACGACCAGCGCGACGGGCACCGCGCAGATCGACCTCGTCCAGCCGCTGCCCCTGGTCCGAGTCGGCGCCCAGCACGCGGATGCCGCGTTCGCGCAGGGAGTCGATGGTGCGCAGCAGATTGCCGACCCGCGCGATCTTCATTCGCTCGGTCGCGCCCGCCGACGACTTGACGACGACCGGCGTGACCGGCGCGGCGCCGCGATCGGGCACGACGACGCCGTGCGCGCCCAGCACCTCGGCGCTGCGCACCAGCGCGCCGAAGTTGTGCGGATCGGTGATGCCGTCGAGCAGCAGCAGCAGCAACGGCTCGGCGCCGGCGTCGGCCGCGACCGGCGCCGCCCGCGCGAGGATCGCGCCCAGCTCGGCGTAGCGGTACTCCCCGGTGAGCGCGACCACCCCCTGATGAACCGCCTCGCCCGCCAGCTCCGCCACCATCTGGCGCGGTCGAAACTCGATGTTGATCGCCCGGTCGCGCGCGGTCGTCGATCAGCCGATCGATCTCGGCCGAGCGATAACCGTCGGCGACGTAGACCACCGACACCTCGCGCGGCCGCGCGCGACACAGCTCCTCGACCGGGCGGACGCCGAAGACGACGCGCTCGCTCACACCGCCGCTTCGACTTCGGCGACCAGCGCGTCGAACGCCTTGGCCGGATCGGGGGCGTCGCGCACCGGCCGCCCCACGACCAGGTAGTCGGCGCCGTTCTCGATCGCCTGGCGCGCGGTCGCGACGCGCTTCTGATCGCCGTGCGCCGCGCCCGCGCCCTTCGGCCGGCGCGGATGCCGGGGACGACGATGAACAGGCCCGGCGCCGCCGCGCGCGCGTGCTCGATCTCGTGCGGCGAGCAGACCAGCCCGGCGATGCCGGCCCGCGCCGCGACGCGCGCGCGCGCGCGCACCATCTCGGGGATCGTCGCCTCGATCCCCTCGGCGCGCAGATCGTCCTCGACCAGGCTGGTCAGCACGGTGACGCCCAGGATCTTCAGGCTTCGGCCCGGCGGCGGCGGCGGCGCGGCTCAGCATGTCGAAGCCGCCCGAGGTGTGCACGGTCAGCAGCTCGGCGTCGATGCGCGCCGCCGACGTGACCGCGCGCGCCACCGTCTCCGGGATGTCGTGCAGCTTGAGGTCGAGGAAGATGCGCCCGTTGCGCTTCTGCACCAGCTCGATGGCGCGCTCGCCCTCGGCGATGAACAGCTCGAGGCCGATCTTGTAAGAACGACGGCCTTCCGTCGAGCCGGTCGAGCAGCTCGGCGAGGCGCCCGCGATCGGGCACGTCGAGAGCCACGATGACGCGGTCGCGCGCGGGGATGGTATGTGCGGGCGGGTGCTTGATCGGTTGCGGGTCGGGCATCAGAGACGCTCCTTTCGGACTTCGTCGGCCACCAGGGCCGCGACGTCGACGATCTTGATTTTGCGAACCTCGGGACCGCGCCGCAGCTTCACCTCGGCGAGCCCTTCGACCAGACCCTTCTTTCCGACGGCGATCCGGTAGGGGATGCCGACCAGATCGGCGTCCTTGAACTTCACGCCCGGGCGCTCGTCGCGATCGTCGTACAGCACCTCGACGCCGGCGCGCGTGAGCTGGTCGTAGATGCCGTCGCAGGCCTCCATCAGCTTCGGATCGTCGGCCTGCAGCGCCACCAGCTCGACTTCGTAGGGGGCGATCGGCACCGGCCAGACGATGCCGTCCTTGTCGTGGTTCTGCTCGATGGCGGCGGCGACGATGCGGGTGACGCCGATGCCGTAGCAGCCCATCTGCATCGGCTTCTCCATGCCGTCGGTGTCCAGGAAGTTGCACCCCATCGGCTTCGAGTACTTCGCGCCCAGGAAGAACACCTGGCCGACCTCGACGCCGCGATGGCCGTGCAGCGTCCCCTCGTCGCAGCGGGCGCAGCGATCGCCGGGCGCCGCCTGGCGGTAGTCGCCGCGCGCCGCGGGGGTGAAGTCGCGATCGACGTTGACACCGGTCAGGTGCAGGTCGGCCTGGTTGGCGCCGGTGACGAAGTCGACCATCGCCGCGACCTCGGCGTCGATATAGACCGGCACCTTGAGCCCGACCGGGCCGGCGAAGCCGGTCGGCGCGCCGGTGACCTCACGGACCGCGGCATCGGCGGCCAGCAGGAGGTCGACGGCGCCCAGCGCCTTCTTGAGCTTGATCTCGTTGACCGAGCGATCGCCGCGCACCATCACGGCGATCGGCCTGCCGTCGGCGAGGTAGATCAGCGTCTTGGCCAGGCGTCGTCGGCGCGACGCCCAGGAACTGCGAGACGTCGTCGATGCTGTGCTTGCCGGGCGTCGACACCTTGGCGACCGCGGCGCGCGCCGTGCCGCCGCCGGCCGCCGCCGCCGGCGCGACGCCGCGGCTCACCGCCTGCTCGACGTTGGCGGCGTAGTCGCAGCGATCGCAGGCGACCAGCGCGTCCTCGCCGGTCTCGGTCAGCACCTGGAACTCGTGCGACAGCGAGCCGCCGATGTTGCCGGTGTCGGCCTCGACGGCGCGGAACTTCAGGCCGCAGCGCTGGAAGATGCGCGTGTACGCGTCGTACATCACGCGGTACTCGCGCGTGGCGTCCTTCTCGTCGACGTGGAACGAGTAGGCGTCCTTCATGATGAACTCGCGCCCGCGCATCAGGCCGGCGCGCGGGCGCAGCTCGTCGCGGAACTTGGTCTGGATCTGGTAGAGGTTCAGCGGCAGCTGGCGGTAGCTGCGCACGTCGCCGCGCACCAGCGCGGTGATCACCTCTTCGTGCGTCGGACCGATCACGAAGTCGCCGCCCTTGCGATCCTTGAGCCGCAGCAGCTGCGCGCCGTACTGATCCCAGCGGCCCGACTCCTGCCACAGCTCGGCCGGGATCACCGCCGGCAAGAAGACCTCCGACGCGCCGGCGCGGTTCATCTCCTCGCGGATGATGCGGGTGATCTTCTGCACGACGCGCCAGCCGAGCGGCAGGAACGAGTAGATGCCGGCCGCGACCTTGCGCAGGTAGCCGCCCCTCATCATCAGGACGTGCGACGGAACCTCGGCCTCGGCGGGGGCCTCCTTCAGAGTCGGCACCAGGGTCTTCGATAGGCGCATGGGATGCCCGTCTTAACACCTGACACCGCCGACGGAAAGTGACTTGTCCCCAGCACCCCCAAGTCGCGGTAGACGTCGCATCGGACGCCGGCATCCACCGCCGGCCCGATTGCCGCCGTCTGGCCCGTCCACACCTTCACGGAAATGGGTATCACTCTAGATCCATCGCGCGAGCTCGCGGCTGACGAGGACCGGCCGGCGCTGGCGCGGGGTTCGGCGACGGCGCCGCCCGGGACCGAGGCCTTCCTGCTCGACTACCTCGACGCCCTGCACAGCGTCGCGGTGCCGATCCCCGAGATCGAAGAGCGGGTGCACGCCGTGGGACGCGCCTTCGGCGTCGAGGCCAGCGCGTTTCTGCTGCAGAGCGTGGCGGTGCTGACCGCCCGCCAGTCCCGGCTGCGGCGCATCGACGCCGAGTACCACTGGAACCTGCGGCGCATGCTGCAGTTGCGCGAGCTGACCCAGGGGATCACCGATGGCTTCATCGACCTGCCGCGCGCGCGCAGCGAGCTGTCCCGGATCATGACCCAGCCGGCGCGCTTCTCGCGCGGGAAGGTGGTGCTGGCGTTTGGCGTGTACGGGGCCGTGGTCACCGCGCGCGTCGGCGGGGCGTGGCGCGAGGTCGCCGTCGGCGTGCTGGTCGGCCTGGTGGCCGGCTTCATTCACGTGGGATCGTCGATCAGTCGGCCGGTCGATCTACTCGAGAGCTTTCTCGCCACGCTGGCGGGGGGGCTGGTGGCCCTGGCCCTGACCCTGGTCATGCCGGAGTACGACTTCGCACGCAGCCTCTTCGGCGGCATCTGCCTGACGGTGCCGGCCATGACGCTGACCATCGGAACCTACGAGGTGGCCAACAACGCGCTCGAGGGCGGCCTGTTCCGCCTGGTCTATTCTGGGCTGCGCTTCCTGATGATGGCGGTGGGCCTGGCCGTGGCCTTGCGCGTCTGGAAGCCGGTCGGCGGGCTGCCCGATCACATCGCCGCCGCGCTCCCCTGGCCGGTCGTCGTGGCCTGGGTCGTGGTCGGCGGGCTGGTGCTCACCGTGGTTCTGCAGGCGCGCGCCCGCGACGTTCCCTGGGTGATCGCCGGAGCGGTGTTCGCCTTCGGGGCGCATCTGATGACCAAGGTGGTGCTGGGCGGAGACGGAAGCCCGTTGCTGGCGGCGCTGCTGCTGGGCCTGTTCGGGTTCTGGTACGGGCGCAGCCCCGGACACGCGGCCGGCGTCATCTTGATCCCGGGCCTGCTACAGCTGGCGCCCGGCTTCGTCGGGACCGAGGCGGTCATGCAGCTGCTGCGCGGCCGAGTCCAGGGCGAGGTGGCGACGTTCTTCAACGTTGGAATGGCCGGCCTGCAGTTGGTGGTCGGCCTCATGCTGGCGGCGTTGATCTTCAACCGGAAACGGCGTGCCGCGCCGTCCGCGCCGGAAGCGCGCCGCCTCGCCAAGACCGACGCGACCCGCGCGGGCGAGGGCGATCAGCGCGCCGCGCGGATCTGATCGCCCTCGACGATGTAGACCAGCGGCGGGTCGACGCGGCCGTGGTCCTGGCCGAAGCGCACGGTGCCGGTCAGGCCGGGGAAGGCACCGTTCGCCAGCGCCTTCAGCACCTCGGAGCGGGTGCGCGCCCCGGTCTCGGTCGCGCCACGCAGCAGGCGAACGCCGTCGTAGGCGTAGGCCTCGGCGGCGTGCGGATCCTGGCCGTAGGCGGTGCGGTAGGCCTCGACGAAGGCGTGCGCGCGTTCGTCGTTCTCGTCGGCGAAGAAGCCGGGCGACAGCAGCGCGCCCTGCACGTAGCGCCCGGCGTTCTGGATCAGCTTCGGCGACAGGTCGTTGGCGGTCGACAGCAGCAGCACCTTGCGCGGCGACTTGCCGGCGCCACCGCCGCCCGCGCCGCGGCCGCGCCGCTCGAGCGGAAAGGGCTGCGGCCAGAGATCGGCGAAGGCCAGCGCCGGCGCGATCAGCTCGAGGCGGTCGGCGGAGTCGGGGACGAACACCGCCTGAAACGATGCCTTCTTCAGCGCCGCGACCGCGGTCGAGAAGGTGTTGACGCCGGCGACGTAGGTCGCCTCGACGGTGATCTTGCCGCCGCCCGCGGTGAACTGCTTGCGAAAGGCGTCGCGCAGCCGCTTGCCCGACGCGCTGTCGGGCGCCAGGATCGCCGCCTCGCGCGCGCCCAGCTTCAGCGCGCGGCGCGCCAGCTCGGCGACGCGGGCCTCGGGCGCGTGCACCAGCTGGAACCCGGTGGTCAGCGCGCCCGGAGGTTGATCGTCGAGGGTCAGCAGCGGGATCCCGTCCTGGGTCGCCTCGCCCAGCGCGGCCGCGGCGGCGCGCCGGTCGGCGCTGCTGACGATCCCGATCACCGCCTCCTCGCGCGTCAGCTCCATCACGCCGCGGGCGGCACGATCGGGATCGGTCGCGGTGTCGCGGATCACCAGCTGCGACGCCGCGCCCCCCGGTGCCGCCTCGCGCGCGGTGGCCGGCGCGTCGGCGACCGAACCGAGCGCCAGCATCGCCGCGCGCAGGGCCGCCTCGCCGATCGGCTGGAACTTCCCCGACAGCGGCAGCGCCAGGCCGACGCGCGTCGGGTCGCCGGGGCCGACCCGCTGCCCCGACTCGTCGAAGCCGAGCGCGCGGCGCGCACGGGCGCTCTCGGTCTCGACGAAGGCGGCGCCTGAGGCATCGTTCTGTCCGCGCAGATAGATCGCCGCGCGCGGACCGAGGACGGCGCGCGCCAGCCCACCCTGAGCGGCGGCGCCGAACGCGCGCCACGCCGCTTCGCCGGGCAGCTGCGCCGCCAGCTCCGAGGCGCGCATGCGCGCGAAGGCCCGCTCGGGTTCGCGTGCGGCGCGAAAGTAGCCGTCCCAGAGCGCGATCGCGCCGGCGGGGTCGCCGGTCGCGGCGTCGGCTTCGGCCAGCGCGCCGTAGAGCTCTACCGTCGAATCGTCGGCCGGCGCGCCCGAGGTCGCCGCCGACTTCGCCAGGAACGGCGACAGCAGCTCCTTCGCGCGTGCCGGCCTGCCCAGGCGCAGCTCGGCCAGGCCCAGGTAATAGCGCGCGGTCGTGCCGGCGACCGGGTCGGCGGCCAGCGCGTCGAGCCGCGCCTTGGCCGCGGCCGGCTCGCCGCGCGCGAGCGCCAAGCGCGCCAGCAGCAGATCGGCCGACGGACGCAACGGGTCGGTCGGATGCTGGGCGACGAACGCCTCCAGCGCCGCGCGCGCCCCTTCGGCGTCGCCCCGATCGAACTTGCTGCGCGCGGCGTTGAAGTCGGCGTCGATGCCGGCGCGATCGGCGCCGCCGGGCGCGGGCGGTGGCGCGGGTGCGGGCGCGGGCGGCGGCGCCCCCGGCGCGGCGGGCGCCGGTTGCGCGACCGGTGGAGGCTCGGTGAAGGGCGGCGGCTCGGTCCCCGCCCCCGGCGACCCGGGCGGCACCTGCGCCGCCGAACCCGAGGCACAGGCAGTGACGAGAACGAACAGGAAAGCGGCCCGAGCGCACCATCATCTGTTCACGACTTTAAGTCCGTTCGCGGGCCTTGTCCTGTTCTGGCCGGGGCAACCCCAATGCTGGTCGGTTAAACCGCCAAGACGCCAGGACGCCACGGTCTGAAATTTTGAAACTCCGGCCTTTGGCGTCTCTGGCGTCATGGCGTTTCTCCTTTTTCGCCCAGCATTACGGCTAGCCCCGCGCACAACGTCTTGCGGGTGAAGCTGGAGATGCCGAGACCGCCCAGATCGCGCCGATCGACCCAGCGCCGATCGGCGTCGGCGTCAGCGTCGGCGTCAGCGAAGCGCCCCGGCCGCGGGCGCCGCTGCATCGACTCGGGCACGGCGAAGACCTCGGCAGTGAGATCCCGGTGGGTGAAGATGTGGCGCACCCGCCCGCGAAAGATCGGCGCCGCCGCGTCGACGACACCGCACTCCACGGCCGCCGCGCGCGCCACTTCGCCCGCCGCCACCCCTTCGCAGACCGGCGCGGCCGGCAGCGCCCAGGTCCCGGCCAGCAGCTCGCCCGGTGGTCGACGCACCAGCAGCACCCGCCCGTTCCGCTCGACCAGGGCGCAAGCGATCGCCATCGGCCGGCGCGCCGCGCGCGGCTGCTTGATCGGCAGCTCGGCCGGGTCCAGCCCCTGCCCCACGGCCGCGCAGGCCCGACGCACGGGACAGGCGGCGCAATCGGGCGCCTTGGGGGCGCAGACCAGCGCGCCCAGCTCCATGACCGCCTGGTTGAAGTCGCCGGCGCGCACGGCCGGCACCAGCTGCTGGCCCAGGCGCTGCAACTGCGCGCGCGTCGCCGGCAGATTCACCGGCGCGCGCACCGCATACAGCCGCGCCAGCACGCGGATGCCGTTGCCGTCCAGCGCGAACGCCGGTCGATCGAAGGCGATCGCCGCCACCGCCGCCGCGGTGTACGGCCCGACGCCGGGCAGCGCCCGCAGCGTCTCCTCGTCGTCGGGGAGCACGCCGCCGTGGTCGGCGACCACCGCGATGGCCGCGCGGCGCAGGTTGCGCGCGCGCGCGTAGTAGCCCAGGCCCGACCAGAGCGCGGTGACGTCGTCTTCGCGCGCGGCGGCCAGCGCCGCGAAGTCGGGGAAGCGCGCCACGAAACGCTCGAAGTAGGGCAGGACGGTGGCGACCACCGTCTGCTGCAGCATGAACTCCGACACCAGCGTGCGGTAGGGGCTGGGCTGCCGCCGCCAGGGGAGATCGCGCTGGTGGGCGTCGAACCAGCGTAGGAGAGTCGCGGGGATCGAGGACGAGGACGAGGACGGGGACGGTGTCATCGGAACGCCACGGCCACGGCGAGCATCACCAAGCGCGAACGAGACCAGATAGCGGGGCTGGAACCCCTCCCCCAGCGCGAGCGCCGCGAAGACCATGAAGACGGTCAGCGATATCGCCTCCTGCATGATCTTGAGCTGGTAAGCCGACAGCACCCGGTAGCCGATGCGGTTGGCCGGGACCTGCAGCATGTACTCGAACAGCGCGATGCCCCAGCTGGCGAGGATCACGATCCAGAGTCGCGGCGGCGGGTTCTTGAAGCGCAGGTGCCCGTACCAGGCGATGGTCATGAAGGCGTTCGACGCCAGCAGCAGCCCGGCGGCTTTGAGTCGGTCGTCCATGTCGGCGGTCGAGTGTAGTACAAGAGAAGAATGCCACCCGCGCCCGGGCCCGACGGCGACGTGATCGGCGCGATCGCCAGCGGCCAGATCGATCCGATCTACTGCCTGCACGGCGCAGAGCGCTATCTGGTCGATCGCTGCCTGGCGGCGATTCGCCAGGCGGTGCTGGGCGGGGCCGGCGCCGGCGCCAGCTTCAACCACGACGTCTTCGAGCTGAAGGAGACGCCGCTCGGGCGCGTGGTCAGCACGGCGCGCACCCTGCCCATGATGGCGCGCAAGCGCCTGGTCATCGCCAAGGGGATCGACGAGGTCAAGGCGCCCGATCTCGAGCCGCTGCTCCCCTACGTGCTGGACCCGAACCCGAGCACCTGCCTGGTGCTGATCGGCGACAAGATCGACACGCGGTTCAAGGTCTTCGCGACGCTGCGCAAGGCCGGCTACCTGCACGATTTCCCGCAGCTGCGCGACCGCGAGCTCACCGGGTGGCTGGCGCGCGAGGCGCGGCAGCGCCAGGTCGCCCTCGACGGCGACGCGGCGACCGCGCTGGCCGAGATCGCCGGCCCCGACCTCGGGCGCCTGAGCCAGGCGCTGGAGCAGCTGTCGCTGTACGTCGGCGACGCCAAGCGCATCCGCCTGAGCGACGTCGAGGAGCTGATCGCCGAGACGCGCCAGCGCGGCGTCTTCGAGCTGACCAAGGCGATCGGCGAGGGGAACGTGGAACGGGCGCTGAGGCTGCTGGCCAACATGCAGCGCAACCGCGAGCCGGCGCTGCGCATCCAGTTCATGCTGGTGCGCCAGCTGCGCCAGATCTGGCGCGCCAAGGAGCTGGCCGCCGCCGGCGTGCCGCGCCCCGAGATCGCGTCGCAGGTCGGCATCGCGCCGTTCTTCCTCGACGACGTGCTGGTGCCGGCGCGACGCATGTCGCACGCGACGCTGGAGCGCAGCTTCGGGCGCCTCTACCGCGCCGACCGCGTGCTCAAATCATCGCGCGTCGACGGCGACCTGATCCTGTCGAAGCTGGTGCAGTCGCTGGCCGAAGACGCCGGCGCGCGCCGCTGACGGCGGATCGCCGCCGCCGCCATCGGCCACATTGCACGTTGGCGGGCGCTACTTCGAGCGGCGGGCGCTACTTCAGGCTGTTGACGGCGACGGTCAGGCGCGAGATCGAGCGCGAGGCGGTGCCCGGCTTGATCACGCCCTTCGACGCCGCGCTGTCGACGGCGCGGATGGCTGCCGGCAGGGCCGCCTTGGCGTCCTTGGCATTCTTGGCGCCGATCGCGGCGCGCACGCGCTTGACGGCGGTCCGCATCGCGGTCTTCTGGGCCGTGTTACGCGCCTGGCGCTTGACGCGCTGTCGGTTCTGTTTTTCCGCTGACTTGATGTTCGCCACTACGAGGATCTCCTTGTAATTCCAGTTCTAACAGGCGCGGGCATGATGATGACCCACGCCCCTCTTGTCAAGCGACCAGCTTGCCCGACCACCCCTTGATGAGGCTGACGGTCGAGTCCTTGTCGTACACGCTGTACCAGCCCTGCTCTTCGTGGGGTGGGTCGCCGATGAAGGGATCGCCCGGCTTCCAGAACTCGCCCGGGCGCGGCGGGCGCGCGTCACCCGCGAAGGCCCACGGCATGATGCCGGCCATCGGCGACGTCGCCTTCAGCGACGTGACCAGCGCGTAGATCTCGTCGTAATACTTGTCGCGAACGGTCACCGGGCTGTCGGCGGCGAAGCTGTGCTGGTCGCGCGGGAAGCCGAACTCCTCCAGCAGCAGCGGCTTGTCGAGCTTGGCGGCGCGCACGGCGTGGTCGTTGACGTACTTCTTCGCCAGCTCCAGCGCCTTGGGGTAGGTCCCCTCGATGTTGTCCTTGCGTAGCCAGCCCCAGTTCTCGACCCAAAGGTGGAAGGTGATGAAGTCGATGAACGGGCTCTGGTGATCGCGCGCGGTGTCGACCCCGGAGTAGGACGGCGACGCCGTCTGTCCTTCGCTTCCGGTCGTGACCAGCTGGCCGGGCGCCATCGATCGAATCAGGCGCGCGGTGTCGTCGATCCAGGCGTCGAACGCCTGGACGTTGTTGATCCCGCGCGGCTCGTTGGCCAGCTCCCAGATCACCGCCGGGTTCGACGCCAGCTGCGGCACGATGTGCTTGCAGCAAGTCGTTGTAGAGCTGCTTGGCCCGGTCGTTCGAATAGAACTTGGCCGCGGTGTGCTGGTAAACGTCCCAGCTGCCGCCGGGGTGGGGCGGCGGGTACGGCATGGGGCCGTTGCCGGCCCAGGCCAGGTACTGACAGAAGCCGCCCGACCAGTGCCAGAAGTTGTTCATGATCAGGATCGCGAACAGGCCGCGCTTCTTCAGCTCGTCGCACAGGCGCAGCAGGCCGGTCACGCTGGCCGGGTCGTACTTCCCGGCGTCGGGCTGCAGCGCCGGCACGATCCGCAACGGCTCGGTGTCGGGCCCCTCCGACGCGCCCATGATGCGCAGCATGTTGATCCCCATCCCCTGCAGAAGGTCGAGATCGCGCCGCACCTGATCCCAGCCGGCGCTGTTGCCGTCGCGCGAGTTGGGCAGCGCCGACCAATAGTTGAAGCCGTTGACGAAGAACGGTTTGTCGTCTTTGTAAAAGCGCGGGCCACGCACCTGCAAACCACCCGGCAACCATTGCCGCCCCGCCGTGGGCGTTGCGGCGGCCGGGGCGCCTGCTCCTCCTGTGGTACCGCAGGCCGGCACCAGCAACGCGCCTGTCGCCACCGCCATGCCGCGCAGGATCTCACGCCGGCTCGGCGGCGCACAATCGACGACGCTGCCGTCGGGGATCGCCGTCATGCCGTTCGGATCATTCGCTCGATTCGATTGCTTCGCGGGCGGAACTCTCTTCGCGGGGGTGCTCATCGCGCGGCAGCATAGAGCAAAGCCGGGCACGTTCCCAAACGGAAAAGGCCACGTCGCCCCTCGCTCGACGAATCGAGCGGAAACGACGTGGCCTTTGCGCGAACCGGTCGGTTAGTCGGTGATGGTGTCGATGTTGAACGTGACCGGCACGCCGGCGTTCACGTACGTCGCTGCGTCGGCCACAGGAGCGCCGCTGTACGCCTGGACGCCGATCTGGATCACCATCGTCGGATCGAATCCGGCGTTGACGCCGGGGTTGCTCGCGCCGGGCGGCAGGATCGGGAACGACACGGTGGCGAAGGTCGCGGGCGCCGCCAGCGTGATGTTCGCCTGGCCATACCCGTTGTAGGTCGCCCCGGTGCCCACGTGCAGCTGAGCGCCGCCGCTGAATGCGCCGGAGGTCACCTGGAACGATGCGTGCAGGGTCTTGCCCGTCAGATTGATGGTGGGCGACAGATTGACGATCGCATCGACGTACTGGTTGTAGTCGGTGAACGTCGCCGTCATCTTGAGCGAACCCGCCGGACTCCCCACCGCGCTGTCGAAGGTCAGCGTGGGGGCCACGAACCCCGCGCCCGCATCGACGGGTACGGGAGCCGCGTCGACGCCGCCGTCCATGGTGTAGGCGCCCGCCAGGTTGTGACCATTCGGATCGGGGTAGGTGCTCAGCGCCCAGGTCTGCAGCCCGGTGTCGAAGGTGTAGTTCACCAGGTGCGTGACCCCCGAGTCGGTGGTGCTGCCGCCCGTGCCGGTGTGGCCGCCGGTGCCGCCCGTGGTCCCCCCGGAACCCGAACCCGCATCGGTCGGGGTGGGATTGCTGCTGCTGCATCCGGCGACGTTGACGGTCAAGCCGGCGACCGCCAGGCCGGCGACCATCAACCACTTGGTGGTTCGGGCGTTGTGATTCGAATTTCTCATGATCTGTTCTCCCTTGAGGCGCTTGAGGCTCGTTTTTAGTGCACCGCCGGCAACGGGGGCGGCCGAGGCGAACGGATTAGATCGCAACTGGCCTGACCTGTCAACGCAGGTCCCGTCGGTTTCCCCGTCGATGTAACTACGAAAGGAGGATTAAGTAAGGGTAAGACACGGCGGTTTCCTTCTGGTTATTTTCACCAACCGGCGGCGCGGCGAATCACCGGTTCCAGATCGCGCGCCATCGCGGCGTGCTGCTCGCGCGTCGGATGCGGGTTGCACGCCTCGCCCGGGTAGTGCTGCGACGGGAAGACGGTCACGCGCGGGTCGCCGAGTCGGCGCGCCGACTCGGTCAGGGCGTCGCGCAGCGCGGTCTTCTGCGGGCGCTGGGGATCGTCGTCGTCGCTGACGATCGCCCCTTCGGTGAGGATGATGGCGGCCCGCGGGTCGCGGGCGCGGATGGCCCGCACGAATGCGACGTAGGCGGCGACGAATTCCTCGCGCGCCGGAAACGCCCCCAGCGCCAGGTTGAAGTCGTTGGTGCCCAGCGACACCACCACGACGTCGGGCAGGTAGGCGGCGTGGTCCCAGGCGGCGCGCGGGTGCAGGCGCGGGATCTCGTCGACCACCGCCAGGTCGAAGAACTGGGGCGCGTTGGGGACGTCGCGCCGCCCGCGCCAGTCGCGCAGCAGGCCGCGTCCCCCGTAGCAGACCAGCTGCGCCTGCGCCGACAGGGCCCGCCCCAGCCGCATGCCGTACGAGAGATCCCCGTTCGCGCCGGCGGCGGCGCCCGCGGCGGCGATGGCGGCGCAACCCTCGCCCCGGTCGATCGCCTCGCCGCAGGTGACCGAGTCGCCGATGAAGAGCAAACGGCGCTGGGGCCAGGGGGCCGCCGCCAGCAGGTGACCGTGAGGTGTCAAGAAGCCGCGCACGCCGGCGATCCCCTGCCAGGCCTCGGTGCGGTGAACGATCTCGACGGTGTGCGCGCCCGGGGCCAGCCCATCGGCGACCGCGACCTCGCTGTCTCCCTGCGCCAGGCGCAGCACGCCGGGCGCGCCGCCGTCGACCGTGACGCCGAGACGGCAGTTGCCGGTCGTGCACGAAGCGCGCATCCGCAGCGCCGGCCCCTCGAACGCCAGGCGCCAGGTGACGCCGGGATAGCCGACGCGAAAGCGCGCGCCGTCGGAGCGGTCGGCCCGACCCATGAGCGCGATCCGGGGATCGCCGGGGGGAACCAGGCGCGGCGCGCAGCCGACGGTCAGCGCGGCCAGCGTTGCGCCGGCGAGCGCGCCGCGATATTGGGTCGACATGCTTCGCAATGGCAATGGACGGCCTGTGGATCAATTCGTCGCCTTTCGCCGCCAACGCTGTCAAGCGCCGGCGCTCATCGGTCGGCTGCTGGCGTTGGCGTTGGCGTTGGCGTTGGCGCCGCGCGCGCACGCGGCCGCCGTGACCGGCGCCGCCGAAGCGACCGCCGCCTTGCCCCAGCATCTGCTGTCGCCCGACGGCCGCATCGACGTCACCGTGAACGGCGGTGACCGGCTGACCTACGACGTCGGCTTTCTGGGCAAGCCGATGCTGGCGGGCGCCACCCTGTCGCTGGACGTCGATCATCAACTGCTCGGGGTCGCGCCGAAGATCCTCCGCGTCGAACGGGAGAAGGTCGCGCGCCGGATCGAGCCGCCGGTGCACCAGACAGCGGCGGTGCTCGACGAGAAGTTCAATCAGCTGCGCCTGGTGTGCGCGGGCGGATACGCCGTCACCTTTCGCGCCTACGACCAGGGGATCGCCTATCGCTTCGAGTCCGCGCTGCCCAAGGCCGAGGTGAAGGTCTACGCCGAGCAGGCGACGTTCGCCTTCGCGGGCGCGACCAACGACACCGGCGTTTACTACCCGCAAGAGGACAGCTTCTTCTCGCACAACGAACGCAAGTTCACGCGCGTCAAGATGTCGCACGTGGCCCCGCAGGCGCTGGCCAGCATCCCGGCCGTCGTGGAGACGACCGCCGGTCCCAAGGTCGCGATCGCGGAGTCCGACGTCGAGGAATATCCCGGCCTGTGGCTGCGCGGCACCAACGGGCCGGCGCTGACCGCGACCTTCCCCCCCTACCCGCTCGAGGAGAAGGCGCTCATCGACCGAGACGTCAAGGTCACGCGCGCCGCCGACTACATCGCGGTGACGCGCGGCACGCGCACCTTCCCATGGCGCATCCTCGGCGTCGCCCCCACCGACAAGGATCTGGTCGCGAGCACGCTGGTCTATCTGCTGGCCAGCCCGTCGCGCATCGCCGACCCGTCGTGGATCCGCCCCGGCAAGGTCGCCTGGGACTGGTGGAACGCGCTCAACCTCAAGGGCGTCGACTTCCAGCCCGGCGTGAACACGAAGACCTATCAGTACTACATCGACTTCGCCGCCAAGCACGGCATCGAGTACGTGATCCTCGACGAGGGGTGGTACCGGCCGGGGAATCTATTGCAGACGGTGCCGGCGATCGACATGCCCGCCATCATGGACTACGCCAAGAAGAAGCACGTCGGCGTGATCCTGTGGGTGATCTGGAAGACGCTCGACGATCAGTTCAAGCCGGCGCTGGATCTGTTCTCGCGCTGGGGGGTCAAGGGGATCAAGGTCGACTTCATGCAGCGGGACGACCAGCGGGTGATGCAATTCTATTTCCGCGTCTGCCGCGAGCTGGCCAAGCGAAAGATGCTGGTCGACTTTCACGGCGGGATCCGCCCCGTGCTGCTGACGCGCACCTGGCCGAATCTTCTGTCGACCGAAGGGGTCCAGGGGCTGGAGCACATGAAATGGAGCAACGCCTCCGGCCCCGAGCACAACTTGCTGCTGCCGTTCACCCGCATGTTCCTGGGACCGATGGACTACACGCCGGGCGCGATGCTCAACGCCACGCCCAAGACCTTTGCGGTGTCGTTCAAGGAGCCGATGAGCCTGAGCACGCGCTGCCAGCAACTGGCAATGTACGTGGTGTTCGCAAGCCCGCTGCAGATGCTGTGCGATTCGCCGACGCACTATGAGCAGGAACCCGAGGCGATGGAGTTCCTGGGGCCGGTGCCGTCGGTGTGGGACGAGACCCGCGTGCTCGACGGCATCATCGGCAGCTTCATCATCGTGGCGCGCCGGCGCGGGCCCGACTGGTACCTGGCGGCCATGACCGACTGGACGCCGCGCTCGGGCGAGGTCGAGCTGTCATTCCTGGGCGCGGGCGACTTCGAGATGACCGCCTACGAAGACGGCCCCGACGCCGCCGTTCGCGCCAGCGACTATCGAAAGACCACGACCACCGTCTCGCGCACGACGCGGATCCCGATGAAGCTGGCCCCGGGCGGCGGCTGGGTGGCGCGGATCCGACCGAAGAGTCACTGACGAGGACGAGAGCGAGGACGAGGGCGAGGACGAGGGCGAGGATGATCTGCACCTCGCCCCGCGGAGCGGGGAGAGGTCGCCGGCCGTCCGCGGCCGGCGGGTGAGGGGTCCGGCGTCGCGACACGCCCCGGACGCCCCTCTCACCGGTGGTGGAGCAGCGGGAGCACGCGCTATGGACTGGCGAGGACGAGGACGAAGGCGCCTTTACGGCGACGCCGCGGGATACAGCGGCCGGGCGGCGTCGGCCCAGAGCTGGTTCATTGCGGTGAGGCCGGTGTCGTTGGGGTGCAGGTTGTCGGTCGGCCGTCCGGCGCCGCATGGGGGGCAGGTGAACTCCTCGGGGTGATCCATGAAGTACGCGTAGAAGTCGGGGCCGGTGATCAGGCCGTTCGACGCGACCAGGTCGTCGACCACCACGTTGTAGTCGGGCACGGCCATGTAGCCGGCGTTTCCCGAGTAGGGAATGCGCGGAATGATCGGGATCTTTCCCGCCGCCTTCACCATGTCGATCATCGCCTGCATGTTGTTCCGGTAGCTGGCGACGCTGCCACGGTTGGCGTCGTTGGTGCCGTACCCGAGCACGAAGAAGCGGTAGTCAGGGTTGAGGCTCAGCGCCTCGGGCAGTCGGGCCAGGCCCTGGGTGCTGAGCTCGGCGCCGATGCCGCCGTTGATCATCGCCGGGAAGTAGTCGGGCAGCGCCATGTGAATCAGCGAGGCGAAGCTCGGCTGGTGAATCGCCGCGCGGTCATAGGCGAACGCCGTGATGCTGTCGCCCATGAAGAACCAGGTATCGTCGGGCAGACCGGTGGTCGCCGAGACGTCGTGCACGTCGATCTCGCCGATCTGCACGCCGTTCCCGCTCTCGGTCAGCGGCGCGGCGGTGATCGTCATGCGAAGCCAGCTCATGCCGGTGAAGTCGATCACGTGGCCGCGCGTGCGCACGGCGTTGTCGGTGACAGTGACCACACTGGTCCAGGTCCCGTCGGTGCCGTTGGTGGTGTCGCCCGACACGTCGATCGTGTAGCCCATCGGCAGCCCGTACACCGTCGTCCCCGGCGGATCCTTGTAGTTGTACGTCCCGCCATCGTCCCATTGCACCAGCAGCCGCGTCGGCCCGACGCCGACGTTGATCGCCGCCGACGCCGGAAGATTGGCGACGTTGGTCGACCAACCACCGTTGCGGTAGTTGCCGTCGTTGACGGCGCTGGCTGCGACCGGAACAACCGGCGTTCGATGCGCGATCAACGGATTCGGGTGGCTGATCAGCGCGGCCGGACCGGTGTCGGGGGCAGTGTCGGCGTCGGCGCCGCCGTCGATGGCGCCCTTCGAGCTGCCGCCGCATGCGATCGACGATGCCAACGTCGCGAGCGCGACCAACGCGAACACGGTTCTGTTCATCAGGAGACCTCGCTTCCTCGGCGGTGAAGGTCGCGAGTTATACAAGACTGGTCGCGGCGAACAACGGCCATCTGGGCGCGGTGCCCACGCGCGGTGCCGGCGGCGGTGCGCTATTCTCTCCGGGATGCGCCCTTCGCTCCTGCCCCGCCCTGGTCTGGTCGCGCCGCTGTTGTTTCTGGCCACGGTTGTCACGCCGGTGCTTGGCGCCGGTTGCAAGACGACCCACGTCGGCAACGGGGCCGACGGGCTGGGCGGTGCCCCCGGCGCGGGAGGGACCAGCCAGCTGGACGCCGGCGCTGGCACCGGTGGCGGCGCCAGCGGGAGCGCAGGAAACAGCGGCGCCGCGGGCGGTGCCGCCGGCGACCCGTGCGCGACCGCGCTCTTCTGCGACGACTTCGAGACGTACGCCGCCAACGCCGCCCCGACCACCCCCTGGCGCGCGGCGACCAACCTGGGCGCGGTCACCGTCGATTCCAGCCTGAGCCATTCCGGCAGCAAGTCGGTGAAGATGACGACGCAAGCGCGCACCACCAACGGCGGCAAGACGGCGTTCATCGAGCTGGCGGGCGGCGGCGTCTTCCCGGTGAGCGGGAATGTCTTCTACGGCCGCATGATGTTCTTTCTCGACGCCGCGCCGGCGACCTCGGTGCACTGGACGCTGATCCAGGGCGCCGGCGTCGTCCCCGGCGCGAGCTATCACGCGCTGTATCGCTACGGCGGCCAGCTGCCGGTGACCCAGGGGACGACCTTCGTCGGCAGCCAGCTGATGGCGAACTACGACACCCCCGACTCCTATCCGATCGGCAGCGGAACGCCGCCCGCCAGCGATTGCTGGCAGCACGCCAACAAGGTCGTCGTCCCGGTGGGGCGCTGGGCTTGCGTCGAGTGGAAGTTCGACGGGCCGAACAACCAGATGAGCCTGTGGCTCGACGGCGCTGCGGTTCCGTCGCTGACCGTCGCCGGCGTCGGCCAGGGGTGCGTCAACCAACCAGCGACGCCGCCCTTCACCTGGACCGCCCCCAACTTCGATCGCCTCGACCTCGGCTGGGAGTCGTATCAAATCGACGACGCGCGCACGATCCACATCGACGACGTCGTGCTATCGAAGTCGCCGATCGGCTGCCCCGCGCCCTGAGCCGGCGACCGATCTCCTATTTGGGAGGCTCCGGGGCCGCCCCATGACATTGCCTATCGCCTACGTTAGTGTCGCGCCGCGTGCTGGCTCCGAGGATCGTCTTCACGTTCGTGTCGGCCCTTGCCTTCGCCGCCGCCGGTTGCGCCCGGGGACGCGCCCCCGCCGTGCCGCGCGCGCCGGCGCCCCGGCCACCGCTGGCGCTGCCCGACGCGGCGCCGGTGCCCGGGCCGGTGCTGCCGGTGACGGGCGGCCTCCTCAAGGTCGAGGTGTGCGCCGACAACATCATCCGCGTCGTTTACGCCCGTGACCCGCGTTTTTTCGCGCGCTCGACGCTGGCAACGGCGGCCAAGCGCTGCGCGGCCACGCCGTTCACCGTCACCGACGAACCCGGTGCCAAGCTGGTCACCACCGCGGCGCTCGCCGTGCGCGTCGAGCTTCCCGACGGGACGGTGTCGTTTCACGACGCGCAGGCGGGCCCGCTGTCGGTGCCGATCCTCGAGGAGCGCGCCGGCGGGCGCGAGCTGCACGCCGCGCTGGTCTACGGCGAGCCGACCTTCAACGTGCGCCAGCGCTGGGATCGCTTCCCCGACGAGTCGCTCTACGGGCTCGGCCAGCACCAGCAAGATCTGCTCGACCTGCGTGACGTCGACCTGGATCTCCGCCAGTACAACACCGAGATCTTCATCCCCTTCCTGGTGTCGAGCCGCGGCTACGGCATCCTCTGGGACAACACCTCGTTCACGCGTTTCGGCGATCTCTCCGAAGCGGTGCCGTTGCCCAACACCGCCGGCCTCTACTCGACCTCGCCCGCCGCGCTGCCGGGCGACGTCGCGATTCCGGCACAGGGGCAGACGGTCGACTGGACCGGCACGCTGACACCGCCGATCAGCGGCGACTACCTCTTTCGCGCCTACTCGGCCGGCGGCATCAGCCTGTCGGTCGGCGGCGCGACCGTGATCGATCACTGGCGTCAGCGCTGGCTGCCCGGCGAGGATCTGGCGCGCGTGCCGCTGACCGCTGGCCAGGCGACGCCGGTGCATCTGCACTGGACGATGGACGGCACCGCCCGCATCGTGCGGCTGCTCTGGAAGCTGCCGGTGCGTGACCGCGGCATCTCCCTCTGGTCCAAGGTGGGCGACGGCGTCGACTACACCTTCGTCTACGGCGGGCCGCGCCGCGCGCTCGACCAGGTGATCGCCGGCTATCGCCAGCTCACCGGTCAGGCGCCGATGCCGCCGCGCTCGGCGTTCGGGCTCTGGCAGTCGCGCGAGCGCTACCGCACACAGCAGGCGAGCCTGGACGTCGTGCGGCAGTTTCGCGCGCGCCGGATCCCCGTCGACAACATCGTGCAGGATTGGCAGTACTGGAACGTCCACCGCTGGGGCTCGCACGCCTTCGATCCCGAGCGCTTCCCCGACCCCGACGGCTGGATCCGCGCGCTGCACGCCGAGAACGTGCGCCTCATGGTCTCGGTCTGGCCCAAGTTCTATCCCGGCACGCCGAACTTCGACGCGCTGTCGGCGCGCGGCCTGCTCTTCAACGCGAATCTCGTCGAGAAGCAGCGCGATTTCCTCGGCAACGTCTACACCGTGTACGACGCCTTCGACCCCGAGGCGCGCCGGCTCTACTGGTCGCAGATCGACGAAGCCCTGCGCCGGCGCGGCGTCGATGCCTGGTGGATGGACTCGACCGAACCGGAGATGGTCGACGGCCCTTATCCCAGCGTGGCGGCCTATGTCGCGGCCAACGAGACCCACATGACACCGACCCGTCTCGGCAGCGGCGCGCGCCTGCTGAACGCCTTCTCGCTGATGAACAGCCAGGCGATCTACGAAGGGTCGCGCGCCTCGGCGCCCGACCAGCGGGTGATGATCCTGACGCGCAACGGGTTCGCGGGGCAGCAGCGTTACGGCGCCACCTCGTGGTCAGGGGACATCTCGTCGACCTGGACGGCCCTGCGCAAGCAGATCCCCGCCGGTCTCGGCTTCTCGATCTCGGGCATGCCGTACTGGACCGTCGACAGCGGCGGCTTCTCGGTCCCCTACCGGTTCGCCAAGGATCGCCCCGACCCCGCCGATCTCGACGAGTGGCGCGAGCTGCAGACCCGATGGTTCGAGTACGCGACGTTCTTGCCGATCCTGCGCAGCCACGGGCAGTCACCGAACCGCGAGATGTGGGAAAGCGGCGCCGACGACGCCGGCGGCGGCAGCCCCGCCTTTCGCGCCCAGCTGAAGTTCGATCGCCTGCGCTATCGGCTGCTGCCGTACCTCTATTCGCTCGCGGCGCGCGTGACCCATGAAGCGGGGACGATGCTGCGCCCGCTGGTGATGGATTTTCCCGACGACGCACGCGCGAGAGAGATCAGCGATCAGTATCTCTTTGGTCCGGCCCTGCTGGTCAGCCCGGTCAGCGTGTACCAGCAGCGCGCGCGCCCGGTCTACCTCCCTTCTGCACCTGCACCTGCTCCTGCTCCTGCCGCCGCGCCGGCGCCCTGGTACGACTTTTGGACCGGTGAGGCAGCGGCGGCGGGTGCCGTGGCGCAGGCCCCGGCGCCCTACGACGCGATCCCGGTCCACGTGCGCGCCGGCTCGATCCTGCCGCTCGGTCCCGAGCTGCAATTCACCGGCGAAAAGCCGGCGGATCCGATGACCTTGCTGATCTACGAAGGGGCCGACGGTGCCTTCACGCTCTACGAGGACGACGGCGTGAGCTACCAGTACGAGCACGGTCAGTGCGCGCGCATCCCGCTGGCCTGG
Source organism: uncultured Pseudomonadota bacterium (assembly GCA_963778795.1). GTDB lineage: Bacteria > Myxococcota_A > Polyangia > Fen-1088 > Fen-1088 > DASRQZ01. The sequence continues at coordinate 776,954 of CAVZVU010000004.1, forward strand.
AATCAAGCGACGCGCACGCTGACGGTTGGCGCGCGCCAAGGATCGTTTCCCGGCATGCTGGCGCGCCGCCGCTTCGAGGTGGTCGCGATCGCGCGCGGCCACGCCGTCCCCTACCCTTTTCAGCCGGACGACGCGCGCGACATTCGCGTCGTCGAATATGACGGGGCCGCCCAGTCGGTGACCCTGCCGCCCGCAACCCCAACCGGAGAACCCCATGCGCCCTGACGCAATTGCCATCGCCATCGCCCTCGCCCTGCTGCTGCTCCCCGCGCCGCGCGCGGTCGCCCAGCCGGCGCCCAGCGTGACGGCGCCCGTCCCCGGCTCGATCGCCTACGCCGAACAGCGGCGCGAGGAGTGGCGCAAGGCCCGCATCTCGATCTACATGAACGACTTCGGTGAGCTCGGCCGTTACCGGCGCGCCAATGCCCAGCTGCCGCCCGCGAAGCCGGGCGAGCGGCGCGTGGTCTTCTTCGGCGATTCGATCACCGACATGTGGCGCATCGAGAGCTCGTTCCCTGGCAAGGGCTACCTGAATCGTGGCATCGGCGGCCAGACCACCACCCAGATGCTGGTGCGATTCCGGGAAGACGTCATCGCGCTGGCGCCGCAGGCGGTGGTGATCCTCGCGGGGACCAACGACATCGCCGGCAACAGCGGCCCGATGACACTGGAGGAGACCGAGGCCAACTTCACGTCGATGGCAGAGCTGGCGCGCCTGCACGGCGTCCGGGTGATCTTCTCGTCGGTCCTGCCGGTGCACCACTACACGCCGCACTCGGACGCGACCTTTCCGCTGCGCCCGCCCGAGAAGATCGCCGAGCTCAACCGCTGGCTGAAGGCGTACTGCGCCGCGAACGGCCACACCTACCTCGATTACGTGCCGGCGACCGCCGACGACAAGGGGTGGCTGAAACGGGATCTGGCCGACGACGGCCTGCATCCGGGCCCGGCCGGGTACGCGTTGATGGCGGGACTGGCCGAAGCGGCGATCAATCAAGCGTTGGCGCGGCCGCCGCTGTCGGGCCCCGCCGCAACGCACGGCGCTGGCGCGCCGGCCCTCGTCCCCGCCGCGAAGTGATCGCCGCTGCGGACGGTTCTTGCCGACAGTTCTTGCCATGGGCTGCCGGCTCCGGCATCGTGGCGACGTCCGATAGGATTCCGGTCGGATCTCGCTCGAATTTCAGATGAATTCTGGTCTGGATTTTCGGATCGGATCTCGCCCGGACTAACTTGGAGATCGCTTCATGCGGGGCTCGCGTCTGACGTCGTTTGCGCTGGGATTCGCGCTGGTGCCAGGTTTCGTTGCGCTCGGCTGCACCGACTACAACGACGTGCCGGCGGTTCCCATCGTCCCGGTCGGCCCGCCCATCAACGGGTTACACGTCGTCGGCAATCACCTCGAAGACAATCAGGGGGCGACGGTGACCCTTCGCGGGGTCAACCGCTCGGGCAGCGAATACATGTGCGTGAAGGGCGGCGGCTCGGTCTTCGACGGAGCCTGGGGCGTCACCGCCATCGCCGCGATCGCGACCTGGAAGGCGAACACCGTGCGCATCCCGCTCAACGAGAGTTGCTGGCTGGGCAGCAATGCGGGCGCCGACAACACTTATAAGCAATCGATCCGCACGTTTATCGATTTGCTTCATCAATTCCACATCGTGCCGATCGTCGAGCTGCACTGGGTCGGGCCGGGCACCACCGCAGCGATCGGGCAACAGCCGATGCCCGACGCCGATCACGCGGTCGCCTTCTGGACCGACGTGGCGACCACCTTTGCAAACGACGACGGCGTGGTCCTCGAGCTGTACAACGAGCCCTACCCCAATTCGAACAAGGACAGCGACGCCGCCTGGCAGTGCTGGCGCGACGGGTGCGCCGAGACGCTGTACGCGAACCAGGTGAATGCCGCCGGGAACACCGTCTGGACCGCCACTTCGGACACGTATCAGGCGGTGGGCATGCAGGCGCTGGTCGATGCCGTGCGCGCGGTGGCGCCGAACAACCTGATCCTGCTGGGCGGAATTCAATACTCGAACTCGCTGTCGCAGTGGATGGCCTACGCCCCCGCCGACTCCAACCTGGCGCCGGCCTGGCACGTCTACAACTTCAACGGCTGCAAGACGACCGCCTGCTGGGACGGCGCGCCGGCCGCGATCGCCGCGAACTTGCCGATCGTCACCACCGAGATCGGCCAGCGCGACTGCATGGGCAACTTCATCGAGCCCCTCATGGAGTGGCTCGATGGCCATGGCGCCAGCTATCTGGCCTGGTCCTGGAACACCGGCGGTCCTTGCCTGCCCGCCACCAACACCAGCGGCGGACGTCCTTGGCCGCTGGTGACCGACTACATCAGCGGCAGGCCCAACGGCCTGTACGCCCAGACCTTTCACGATCACCTGGCGTCGACCGTGGGCGCCGCCGCTGGTGCCGCCGCCCCCTGACGCCGGCCCCGTCACGCCCCTTTCTGGAGATCCATTCGATGAAGAAGACGACGACGAAGCGCTCGCGCGCTGGCCAGGTCCCGTTTCATCTCCCGTTCGACAGCCCTTCGTCTGACAGTCCTTCCGACTCGGGTCTCCAGCTGACGCGGCGGCTGTTTCTCGGCGCATCGGCGGCGCTGGTTCCGGCGGCCTGCCTCGGCCACAGGACCGCCGCCGGCGGCGCCGCGGTGGCCGACGTGCCGCAGGCGCGCGCCGCCGGGACGCCGGCGCCCGACATCGAAGCGCTGCTGGCGCAGATGACGCTGGACGAGAAGATCGGGCAGATGACCCAGATCGACAAGAACGCGCTCCGCAGCGGCGGGCGCGAGGTGCACGAGTTGATGGTCGGGTCGGTGCTCAGCGGCGCCGACTCGCTGCCCCGCCCCAACAGCGCCGACAGCTGGGTCGACATGTACGACGGGTATCAGAGCCAGGCGCTGTCGACGCGCCTTGGAATCCCCGTGGTCTACGGCGTGGATGCGGTCCACGGACACGGCGGGCTGAAAGGGTCGACCATCTTCCCGCACAATATCGCGCTCGGCTGCACACGCGACCCCGAGCTGGTGCAAGCGGCGGCGCGGGTCACCGCGCGCGAAGTCGCCGGCACCGGCATCGACTGGACGTTCGCGCCTTGCATCGCCGTGCCGCGCGACGAGCGCTGGGGGCGCACCTACGAAGGATTCGGCGAGCAGCCCGAGCTGGCCGAGAGCCTGGGCGCGGCGGCGGTGCGCGGCTTTCAGGAAGGCGGCCCCGGCGCAGCCGTGGGTGGCGTCGACACCTCGCGGATCATGGCCTGCGCCAAGCACTTCCTGGCCGACGGCAGCACCTTCGGCGGCAAGGACCGCGGTGACGCCAAGATCTCCGAGGAAGAGCTGCGCCGGATCCACCTGCCCGGCTACGTGGCGGCGATCAAGGCCGGCGTCGCGACGGTCATGGCGTCGTTCAGCAGCTGGAACGGCCAGCCGATGCACGGCAACCGGCACTTGCTGACCGACGTGCTCAAGGGCGAGCTCGGCTTCACCGGGTTCGTGATCAGCGACTGGGCCGCGATCGATCTGATGTCGCCCGACTACAGCCAGGATATCGAGGCGTCGATCAACGCCGGCGTCGACATGGTGATGGTGCCGACGCCGGTGGATCGCTGCCGCGAGTTCATCCAGAAGCTGAAGGCGCTGGTGGCCAGCGGGCGCGTGCCGCAGGCGCGCATCGACGACGCCGTCCGCCGCATCTTGAAACAGAAGGCGCGCTTCGGCCTGTGGGAGCGGCCGTTCACCGACCGCGCGCTGACCGCCGAGATCGGCTCGGCCCCGCACCGCGCGGTCGCGCGCGACGCGGTTCGCAAGAGTCTGGTGGTGTTGAAGAACGACGGCGGCGCGCTGCCGATCCGCAGCGGCGCGCGCATTCACCTGTGCGGCTTTCGCGCCGACGACATGGGCGTGCAGTGCGGCGGCTGGTCGACCGGTTGGCGCGGCCATCGCGGCGCGATCACGCCGGGCACGACGATCCGGCAGGGGCTGACCGAGGCGGTCGGCGCCGGGCGGATCGAGTTCTCGAAGGATGGCGCCGGCGCCGAGCGCGCCGACGTCGTGGTGGTCGTCGTCGGTGAGGATCCCTACGCCGAGAGCGGCGGCGACCGCGCCGACCTCGCGCTCAACAAGGAAGACCGCGCGCTCATCGACGCGGTCAAGCGCGCCGGCAAGCCGATGGTGGTGGTGCTGCTGAGCGGGCGGCCGCTGATCCTGGGCGACATCGTCGATTCGGCGGCGGCGGTCGTCGCCGCCTGGTTGCCGGGCACCGAGGGGGGCGGGGTCGCCGACGTGCTGACGGGAGCGTTCAAGCCGACCGGCAAGCTCTCGTGCTCCTGGCCGCGCGCGATGGCCGACCTGCCGATCAATGTCGGCGACGCCAACTACAATCCGCTGTTCGCGTACGGTCACGGCCTCAGTTGGTAGCCGTCGCTTGGTAGCCTGCGCTTGATAGCCTTCGGGGTCAGGGTCACGCTCGCGGTCGCGCTGGCGGCCAGCTTGGTCGGTGCCGGAGGCGCCGCGGGCGCCGAACCATCGGCCAACACCCCCGCGCCGCCCGCCGGCGCCGTCGGGGCCCGCCAGCGCCGGCTGCTCGACGGGCCTTGGTCGTTCCACAAGGTCACGCCGCGCAATGCGCCCGCCGACCCCTGGCTGCCGGCCACCGTGCCGGGCTGCGTGCACACCGACCTCTACGCCAGCGGAAAGATCGGCGACCCGTTCTTCCGCCTCAACGAGAAGGACCAGCAGTGGATCGATCGTGAATCGTGGGAGTACCGGACGATCCTGCGCGCCGACCCGGCGACCCTGGCGCACGCGCGCGTCGAGCTGGTGTTCGCCGGCCTCGACACCTTCGCCGAGGTCTTCGTCAACGGCCAGACCGTCCTGTTCGCCGACAACATGTTTCGCAGCTGGCGCGCCGACGTGAAGGCCGCCCTGCACCCCGGTGACAACGTCGTCGTCGTGCGCTTCCGCTCGCCGATCGAGCAGGTGCAGGGCGCCTATCGCCACCTCGGCTATCAGCTGCCAGCCGCCAACGACCAGGCGCAGGAGATGGTGAGCATGTGGGCGCGCAAGGCCCCCTATCACTACGGCTGGGACTGGGGACCGCGCTTCGTCACCAGCGGGATCTGGCGCCCCGCCGCGCTCGAGACCTGGGACGAAGCCCGCATCGACGACGTGCAGCTGTTCCAGAGCCGCCTCGACGCCGCCGTGGCCGAGCTGACCGCGAAGGTGCGCGTCGTCGCGGCCAGCGCCGGCCGCGCGCGCCTCACCGTCGGCATCGCTGGCGGCGCGCCGCTGGCGCAGATCGACGTCGACCTCGCGCCGGGCGTCAACGAGCGCGCGCTGTCGCTGCGCATCGAGCGCCCCGAGCTCTGGTGGCCGAACGGCCTCGGACCGCAGCGGCTCTACACGCTCGACACCACGCTCGCAAATTCGGCCGGCCAGGTGCGCGACACCCGGCAGACGCGGATCGGCCTGCGCAACCTCGAAGTCGTGCACCAGCGCGACGCGCTGGGGAAAAGCTTCTTCGTCAAAGTGAACGGCGCGCCGGTGTTCATGAAGGGGGCGAACTGGATCCCCGCCGACAGCTTCGTGCCGCGCGTGACCGCCGACCGCTACCGCTTCCTGCTGCAGTCGGCCGCCGACGCGCACATGAACATGGTGCGGGTCTGGGGCGGCGGCATCTACGAGGACGACCAGTTCTACGCGCTGTGCGACGAGCTGGGGATCCTGGTGTGGCAGGACTTCATGTTCGCCTGCAGCATGTACCCCGGCGACGACGCCTTCGTCGGCAACGTGCAGAAGGAGGCGATCGAAAACGTGCGCCGCCTGCGCAACCACCCGAGCCTGGCGCTGTGGGCCGGCAACAACGAGAACGAGGCGGCCTGGAAGGGCTGGGGTTGGCCGGCGAAGTTTCACCTGTCGCGCAAGGCCCAGGACCAGATCAGCGCCGACTACAAGAGGATGTTCCATCAGATCCTGCCCGGCATCGTCGCCGCCGAGGACCCGGGGCGCTTCTACACGCGCAGCTCGCCCAGCGCCAACGAGGACGACGTGCCGGCGAACCGCAAGGGCTGGGGCGACATGCACTACTGGGGCGTCTGGCACGCCGAGGCGCCCTACCCCAGCTACTCCGACAACATCTCGCGCTTCATGAGCGAGTACGGCTTCCAGTCGTTCCCCGAGCTGGCGTCGGTGGCGCGTTACACCGCGCGCGACAGCGACTGGGACATCGGCAGCCCGGTGATGCTGTCGCACCAGCGCCACCCGCGCGGCAACGCGCTCATCCGCACGTACATGGATCGCGACTTCCGCCGGCCCAAGGACTTCGCGTCGTTCCTGTACGTCGGCCAGGTGCTGCAGGCGACGGTGATCAAGTACGCCGCCGAGGCGCACCGGCGCGCCATGGGGCGCAACTGGGGCAGCCTGTACTGGCAGCTCGACGATTGCTGGCCGGTGGCGTCGTGGTCGGGCATCGACTACTACGGCCGCTGGAAGGCGCTGCACTACTTCGCGCGCCAGTTCTTCGCGCCGGTGCTGGTCAGCCCGATCGAAGAGAAAGGTAACGATCAGAAGCCGGTCGTCAACGTCTGGGTCGTCTCCGACCGGCGCACCGACACGCCGGCGCGGCTGACGGTGCGCCTGCTCGACTTTCAGGGGCGCGAGCTCTGGCGCAAGGAGCAGGAGGTGCGCCTGGCCGCCAACGCCAGCCAGGTCTACCTGTCGATGCCGCGATCAGAGGCGCTCGGCGCCGCCGACCCGACGCGGGTCGTGCTGGTCGCCGAGTTGACCGAGCAGGGCCGGCCGCTGGCGCGGAATCTCCTGTGGTTCGCGAAGACCAAGGACCTGACGCTGGCGCCGCCCGAGCTGCGGGTCGACGTCGCACCGGCGTCCGGTGGCGAAGGCGGCGAAGGCGACAACGCCGGCGCGCTCGCCGTCAAGGTGACGGCGCACGCCCTTGCGCGCGCGGTCTACCTGACGTCTGGCGCCGGCGCTGGCGGCGCCGAGATACCGGGACGCTTCGACGACAACTTCTTCGATCTGCTGCCCGGCGAGACGCGGACGGTGATCTTTCGGCCGGCGCGGCCGACGACGGCGGAGGCGCTGCGGGGGGCGCTGCGGGCGACGACGATCGCCGAGAGCTACTGACGAGGACGAGGACGAGGACGGGTAGAGCTTGGGACGGGCGCGACCTGGCTTTTGTCCGCGGAAGGCAGGAAAATTGAGCCCGTGGACGGGCGGGGTATCGCGGATACCGAGCGGGGGGATGGACGCCTGCTTGCGCTGCCCGAGGCGATGAGGGCGTTTGCCGAGGCGACCGTCGACCTGCAGCGGCTGCTGCGCGTCGTGGCGGAGCGGGTCGGCGACCTGATCGGCGACGGTTGCTCGGTCGGGCTGCTGTCGGAGGATCGGCAGCTCCTGTCGGTAGCGGCGGTTCATTTTCGCGACCCGGCGTTGACGGCGCTGGTGGAGCGGGTGCTGGGCGGCCGGGCGATCCGCCTGGATCAGTCGGTGCTGGGGGCCGAGGTCATCCGCTCGCGGCGCGGGTTGATCGTTCCGCGCGTCGACGCCGCGACGCTGTCGCGCGAGGGCTCTCAGCACGTGGTCGAGATGATCCGGGCCATCGGCATCGGCAGCCTGCTGGCGGTGCCGCTCGAGAGCGGCGATCGCTCGCTGGGCGTGCTGACGCTCATGCGCATCGGGCCCAGCGACGACATCATCCCCTTCAACGACGCCGACCAGGCGATCGCCCGCAATCTGGCCGAGCACGCGGCGCTGGCCCTGTCGAACGCCCAGCTCCTGCGCAAGCTGCAGGTTGAGCTGGGCGAACGGGTGCGCGCGCAGGAGCAGGCCAACCAGTTCGTGTCGCTGATCCAGAACAGCGACGAATTCATCGCGATGGCCAGCCTCGACGGCAAGGTGCTGTTCGTCAACGAAGGCGGCCGCCGCATGCTCGGCCTCGACCCCGAGCAGGACCTGAGTGCGCTGAGCCTGCGCGACTTTCACACCGACGACGGCATGAAGCGCGCCGACATCCTGCGCGCGCAGGGACGCTGGCGCGGTCAGGGTCAGCTGCGCCACTTTCGCACCTACGAGCTCATCGACACCCAGATCAACTCCTTCCTGGTTCGCGACGCCAGCGGCCAGCCGTTCGGCTTCGCCACCGTGCAACACGACATGCGCGAGACCAAACAGCTGGAGGCGCAGCTCAAGCAGGCGCAGAAGATGGAGGCGATCGGCACGCTCGCCGGCGGGATCGCTCACGACTTCAACAACATCCTCAGCGCGATCCTCGGCAACGTCGAGCTCGCGCGCATGGCGGTCGGCCCCGACCATCCGGCGCTCGACGAGCTGGCTGAGATCGCCCAGGCCAGCCGGCGCGCCACCGGGCTCATCAAACAGATCCTCGCCTTCAGCCGCCGCCGCGAGACCAGTAAGCGGGTCGTCCGGCTCGCCGACGTCGTCAAGGAGGTGACCGGGCTCTTGCGCTCGATGATCTCGGCCAACGTCGACCTCTTGATCTCGACCAGCGAATCGACGCCGCTGGTCCTCGCCGACGCCAACCAGATCCATCAAATCCTGCTCAACCTGTGCACCAACGCCTGGCAGGCGCTGGACGGGATGCCGGGACGCATCGAGGTGATCCTCGACAGCGTGGTCGTCGACGCCGGCTCGTCTCCGGTGGGTGACGCCGCCGCGCCTGGTCGCTACGCGCGCCTGCTGGTCGCCGACAACGGCAAGGGGATGGACGACGCAACGCTGGAGCGGATCTTCGATCCGTTCTTCACCACCAAGGAACCCGGCGTCGGCACGGGGCTCGGGCTATCGGTCGTGCACGGCATCGTCAAGGACCACAACGGAACGATCTCCGTCACCAGCGCGCCCGGGCGGGGCGCGACGTTCGCGATCCTGTTCCCCGAGCACGGGGGCGAGGCGGAGGCCGCCGAGCCGCGCCCGCGCGAGCTCTACCGGGGGCACGGCCAACACGTGTTGTTCCTCGACGACGAGGAGTCGCTGGTGCGGCTCGGCAAGCGGCTGCTCGAGCGCATCGGCTATCACGTGACCGGGTTCACCAGCGCGGAGTCGGCGCTGGAAGCGGTGCGCAACGATCCGACGCGCTTCAACCTGGCGATCACCGACTTCAACATGCCGGGGATCTCGGGGATCCAGGTCGCCAAGCTGCTGCGGATGATTCGCCCCGACCTGCCGGTCATCCTGTCGTCCGGAAATATCTCCGACGATCTCCGCGAAAGCGCCATGCGCGCTGGCGTCAGGCGGGTGCTGAACAAGCCGTGCACCGCGCAAGAGCTTGCCCAGACGGTGCATCGCTGCCTGGCCTGAAGCCCCGTCGCGGCGGCGCATTCAGCCGCCGCCGCTGGCATCCCCTTCGCGGGCGCCGCCATCGGTCGCAGGTGGCGATGCCGCCGGCGCCGCTGGCCCCGTGAGCGGAATCACCGGGCCAGACGATTCTTCGGCGGTGGCGGGCGGCGGAAGCGCGGGATCGGTATCGGCGTCCTTCTTCAACGGGGACGCGCGCCGGTGCGCCACCTTGCCCCGATAGCCCATCGCCTCATCCTTGGGACGCCAGGGTTGGACCGGCAGGTGGTAGATGATGTCCCCGCCCATCCGGCAGGCTTCGGCGCGCAAGCGGCTGAAGCAGGTCGCCTCCATGTCGTCGACGTTGCAGACGATCTCGACCGACCCCAGGTCGTCCCAGGCCGAGACTTGTGGAAGGTCGGTGTGAAAGATGGTCAGCCCGCAGTTCGGCTTGCGGGGCGGGTAGGCTGGTTTCGGCCGCGGTCCACTGGCGCAGGCAACAATCAACCCGCCCGCCAGTAGGAGCGCACAACCGGCAAGGGAGAGTTTCATTTTCGTCGTCAAGCGACCGAGCATCAGCGAGACAACCCTGGGGAGCGCACGGTTCGGGCTCATAGCAGACGCCCCGAACGGCGCCAAGGCGAAAGAACCTGCTCCGATCGTCTTGCGCGAGCGATGTCTCCTGTGTTGTTGTCGATGCGTCGCTCCCGTGGCCCGCGGCCTGACCACCGCGCAAGGATGACAACCATGAATCAGCTCGGATTGGCTAACCTACGTCCCCGCCCGCGCCTCTTTGCGCACACCTCGTCGCTGCCAGCGCTAGCAGCGCTGTGTGCGCTGCTGGCCGCCTGCCGCACCGCCGCACCGCTGCCGCCGGGCGGCGTCATCGGCGAAGCGCCCGACAAGGCGCCGGCCCCGCAGATTGGGCACAATCTACTCTTCAACGATAACTTCAACGAGGGGACGCGCGCGCTCCCCTGGACGTCGTCGTTCTCGGTCCCGGCGGCCGGAAGCTCGTTCATCAAGAACGGCGAGCTTTGCATGGAGGTCCTCAACAAGGGCAGCAATCGCTGGGATGCGCACCTGCGCCAGCAGCACCTGTTGCTGCAAAAGGGACACACCTACACGGTGCAGTTCAAGATGCACTCCAGCCAGCCCATCCGTACCTACTTGAAGATCGGCCAGGCCGGCCCGCCGTATCACGAGTTCCACAAGATGCTGTTCAACGTCGAGACCAAGCCGCAGGTCTACTCGGGCCAGTTCACCATGCTCGCCGACGACGACCCGACGGTCGAGATCGCCTTTCACGTCGGTGGCCTGATGGCCAAGACGGCGACGCCGCCCTTCACCGTCTGCGTCGACGACGCGCGCATCGACGATCCGAAGTTCACCCAGAAGCCGGAGGAGCAGCCACCGGCGATCCCCAACGTGCTGGTCAACCAGGTCGGCTATTTCCCCCACCTGACCAAGGTCGCCACGGTCAGGAACCCCAACGCGGTTGCCTGGCAATTGCTCGACGCGCAAAAGAAGGTCGTCGGATCGGGAACGACGGTTCCGTTCGGTCCCGACGTCGCGTCGGGCGACAAGGTGTCGATCATCGACTTTTCCAGCTACACCGGCGAAGGGACCGGCTTCACGATCAAGGTCGGCGCCGACGTGAGCCACCCGTTCGACATCCGCAACGACATCTACAACAAGCTCAAGTACGACGCGCTGGCCTTCTTTTATCAGCAGCGCAGCGGCATCGCGATCGAGATGCCGTACGCCGGCGGCCCGGAGTGGGTGCGCCCGGCGGGCCACGTCGGGGTCAAGCCCAACCACGGCGACGTCCTGGTCCCCTGCCTCCCAGGCTCGGGCTGCACCTACTCGCTGGATGTCAGCGGCGGCTGGTACGACGCCGGTGACCACGGCAAATACGTCGTCAACGCCGGTATCTCGGTCTGGACGCTGCTCAACTGGTGGGAGCGCACCAAGTACCTCGGTACGTCTGCGGCCGACTTCGGCGACGGCAAGATGAACATCCCCGAGCGGGACAACAAGGTCCCCGACCTGCTCGACGAGGCGCGCTGGGAGCTGGATTTCGAGCTGCGGATGCAGGTGCCCGAAGGCGAAAAGCTGGCCGGCATGGCGCACCACAAGATCCACGACGCGAAGTTCACCCAGCTGAGCACCGGCCCATCCGAGGATCCGATCGAGCGCTTCCTCTCCCCGCCCAGCACGGCGGCGACGTTGAACCTGGCCGCCAACGCCGCGCAGGCGGCGCGCATCTGGTCGTCGATCGACAAGGCGTACTCCGAGAAGTGCCTCAAAGCCGCCGAGCGCGCCTGGGCGGCGGCGCAGGCCAACCCCGAGATCTTCGCCCCCAAGACGGCCGAGGGCGGCGGCGCTTACGACGACGGCAAGATCGACGACGACTTTTACTGGGCGGCGACCGAGCTGTACATCACGACGACCAAGCAGGTGTACAAGGACTTCGTCACCAAGTCGTCCTACTTCAAGCGCGTGGACGCCGACTGGGGAGATAACTCCGGAATGCACACGTCGATGACCTGGGCCGACACCCACGCGCTGGCCTCGATCGATCTGGCGATCGTACCGAATGGCATCGGCCGCGAGGAGGTCGCCGACATCAAGAAGAAGGTGCTCGGGGTGGCTGACCTCTACCTCGGCCTGGCGATGAAAGAAGGCTATCGCCTCCCCTTCAGCACGCCGGCCAGCGGCTATCCCTGGGGCTCGACGTCGTTCGTGCTGACCAATTCACTGATGATGGGGCTGGCCTACGACTTCAGCCACGAGAGCAAGTACCTGGACGGCGTCGCGCTCGGCATGGACTACATCCTCGGGCGCAACTCGCTGGACCAGAGCTTCGTCACTGGCTATGGGTCGCGGCCGCTGCGCAACCCCTACCATCGCTTCTGGTGCCACCAGGCCAACCCCAAGTACCCGAGCGCGCCCCCCGGCGTACTGTCGGGCGGCTCCAACTCGGAGCTGCAGGACCCCTACGTGCAGGCCGCGGGGCTCAAGGGTCTGCCGCCCCAGAAGTGCTTCCTGGACCACGGCGAGTCCTGGTCGACCAACGAGGTGACCATCAACTGGAACGCGCCGCTGGCCTGGGTCGCGGCCTTCCTCGACGAGCAGGCCCGCAAGGCGAAGTAGCCGGCGGGGGCGCCGCCGGCCAGGCGGATAAGGTAAGAAACGCCACGACGCCAGAGACGCCATCGTCCGGACTTTCAATGGTCCGGACCTTGGCGTCCTGGCGTCTTGGCGTTTAACCGATCAGGTCCCGGTATCGGCCGGCGCCGTCGTGTCGGTGCCCGCGTCGGTGGCAGGAGCCGCGATGCCCTCGATCGAAAACGAATCGATGTGGAACGTGACCGGGCCCTGGCTCGACCCGCCGCCGCCGCTGCCGATATGGACGCCGTAGACAATGACCTGCGTGAGGTCGTAGCCCGAATTGCGGGTCATCGCGGAATTCAGCGTGACGACGTAGTCGTGCCAGCCACCACCGGCCACGACGTTGATCGAAGTGCCGACGAAGACGAATCCGGAGCCGGTGTCGGCGTAGGGCTCGATCTGGCCCATGAAGGTGGACCCGGCGTCGACCTTGACCCGGACGTGAAGCTTCCCGCCGCTCCAGTTCTGCAGGTTGGGGGAGAACGACTTCGACTGGATGTCGACGTACTGATTGGCGCCCGAGTAGGGAGCGTAGACCTTCAGCGAGCCTCCGCTCGGGCTGCCGTCGCCCGCGTCGAAGTCGAGCGTCGGCGACGGGCCTCCGTTGGCGGCGAGATTCGACGGTTCAGGGTACGTGCTGAACGCAAACGACTCGACCGTGGTGTCGTACGTCGCGAGCGCCGTGCCCACGAGCTCGCCGAGGGTAGGGCCGCCACTGCCGCCGTTACCGCCGGTGCCGGCGTTACTGGGGGTGCCGCCGACCCCGCCGGCGTAGAGCATCGAGTTCTCGTTGGGGTTCGAGCCGAGGATGCACCCGGCCGCGCCGAACGAGAGGCCGCCGACAATGATTGACGCGAAGAAGAGAGCTTGGTTTTTCATCGTAGGCCTTGTCATTAGTTTGAACATCTACCACCACAGGGTCGCGGACAGCTCGAACGCGTCCGAATCCGCCTTGGGCACCCAGTTGAAGCGGTAATCCGAGGGATAGGCGGCCGCCCCCAGGAAGTAGTGGGCGTAGCGGAGAGTGACCGTCTCGTGGGTCACGAACTGCGACTTGATCACCAGTCGCCCCGAGATGACGCTGAAGTTCGTGTCCTTGCCGCCGGGGTTGGTCAACATCTGGTTCGAGCTCGGCGTGGTGAACGTGACGCGCGAGTAGGCGCTGTCGATGTCCGGCATCACTGTGTCGAAGCGGAGGCCCGCGCCCAGCCACGACAGCGGCGTGTAGAGCGCGTCGGCCCCGAACTTCAGCTTCTTGGTGCTCATGTTCCAGCTCGTTTCCCGCGTGGGGTCGAGGCCGATGGCGATCGGCGGCGCCTTGCTGTCGACGACCGTGAACATGCCGAAGCCGGTCACCACCAGGTCGGGACCGTCGCCCCACCAATCCTCGGGCGCGCGCGCGTAGGCGCCGAAGCTGAACGCGTATTGAAAGCTGACGTTGTCGATCGTCCCGGTCTCGTTCTGGGGGCCGGTGTAAATGCCGGTGTGCGCGTTGTACGTGTTGCCGAAATAGGTCTGCTTCATGCTGGTGCCGCTCTTGGTGTGCAGGAACTCGATCGAATCGGCCAGCGCGTTGACGTTGCGCCCGTCGACGTGGGTGTAGCTGGCGTAGCCGTCGCCGTACTCGCCGCCGTTGAAGCGGATCTCGCCGCCCAGGATGGCGACGCTTCCCTGCACCGGGCCCAGATAACGGGGAACCGAATCACCGCTGGAAACCAGGCGCGAGTTCCGCGGATCCCAGTTGTCGTCGGGGGTCCAGGTGAAGAGGTAGTGCAGACCGAAGTTCAAGGCCTTCTTGTACTTCGCGTAGATGTGCGCGTGATGGAGATAGGTCGAGCCCTGAGGCACCGCGCCCGCCCAGGGCAGATAGTCGGCGCTCTGAGCGGCCAGGTCGGCGGCTCCGCTGGTGTTGGCGGGCCCGCCCGGCGACCCGTAAATCTGATAGCTCTGGTTGTTGGTGAACGGCACGTAGTCGAGCTTGGCGCCCAGGCCGTGCTCCAGCGTGATCGTCCAGTCACCCATCGGATCCAGATTGGTGAGCGTCGCGGTCAGCGTCTCGCCGGTGACGTGGGTGCGCCCGAACTGATAGGTCTCGTACATGCCGCCGTCGTACTTCCCGGCCGTGCCGTAGCGGCTGGGGAACGAGCCGATGTTCCAGGTCAGGCCGCCGTAGTCGCCGAACGTGTCGGGGAAGCGCAACGTGAGGAAGACCTGATCAATCCCCTGCTGCGCCTGCAGATTCTTGTACGACGCGTCGGTCTGATTGTACGCGTCGACGATGACCGTCCCGGTCACCCTCGAGTTGCCGTAGGAGAAATTGAGCTGCGACCAGGGACCGCCGATCGTGTTGGTGAAGTCCCACCCGCTGTAGCCGGCGCCCGGCACACGAAGCACCTCGTGCAGCTGGCGCCCGGGGGGTGGCGTGGCGCCCGGAAGGAACGGTGAGGTGTAAGTGATCCCCATCGCCGAGGCATCGAGTGGATCGCGCGCCGGATGGATCACCGGCGAAGGCGGCCCCAGGCTGGCGCGAACCGGTGCGCGCAGGTAGCCGTGGAACTCGAACTTCCATTCGTCGCCCGAACCGCTCACGCTCGAGGTGAGCGACTCGGCCTGCTTGGCCGAGATGCCGCTGCCCGAGGTGAACTGCGGCACGCTGGGCGGCAACGCAAGGTCGATGCCGCCGGAGGTCGGCTTCACGGTCGGCGCGAGCGGCGCGGGCGCGACGGTCGACGTCAACGGCGCGGGCGCCGCGGCGGGCGGCGGTGTTGGCGCGGGCGCTGGCGCTGGCGTTGGCGTGAGCATCGGCGCGGGCGGCGCGGCAGGCGCGGCAGCGGGTGCAGCGGCCGGTGCGGGCACGGCAGGCGCCGGCTTCACCGGCGCGGCGGGTGTTGCAGGAGCCGCTGTGCTTGAGCTTCCGCCGGTTCCCGTCCCCTGCGCGTGAGCAACGTCAGCAAGCAGCAAACCAGCCAAAGCAAACGAAAGGAACGCTAGTCTCATCGATGTTTGTCCTTCAACAGCGCGGGTTGGGCGGTTGGCGCGAACGGTCGAGTCCACTGATAAGGGGCGGCCTCTTCGCAAACCTTCACGAAAAAAAAGCTCCAGCCGGCCGCGGTGGGGCGCAGTGTCCAGGGTTGGAACTTGGCTGTCAAGCACGCCGAGAAGGCCGTGCGGAAGCTCAGCAACACCTTGACTGACTTCTTTCAAGACAGATATCAACGCCGAGCCGTCGGCGCCCTGTGGACGCCTGCACTCAACTCCTTCTCAACGTCCGATTGGAGCGATCGATGAAGCGAGACGCCCACTTTTTCTTCTCCTCCCTCGTCGCTGTGGCTGTGCTGTCGTTCGCTGGCGCCTGCGTTCCGCCCGGCGCGCGGCCCGAGAGCGCGCAGGCGGCGGCGTACAAGGAGTGCGGCCCCGACGGCGTCATCGACGACTTCGAGGACAACAACAACCAGATCAACGTCGTCGGTGATCGCGGCGGCTACTGGTACACCTACGCCGACAAGGAAGGCTCAACCGTGTCGCCCGAGCAGGGCGACAAGGGCGGGACGTTCACCCTGGTCGAAGGCGGCCACGACTCGAAGTACGCGGTTGAGGTCAAGGGCAAGCTCGCCAGCAAATCGATCGTCTACGCGGCGATGGGGCTGAATTTCCGCGACCCCAAGGAGGCCTACGACGCGTCGATGTACGAGGGGATCACCTTCTGGGCGAAGATCGGCACCGGCACGCTGGCGAAGATGGTGGTGAAGATGCCCGACGGGAACACCGACCCCGACGGCCAGGTCTGCAGCGCCTGTTTCAACGACTACGGCACGCCGGTGACGCTGACCGACCAGTGGCAGCGCATCGTGTTGCCGTTCCGATCTCTGCAGCAAGAGCCCGAGTGGGGCGCGCCGCGCAAGCCGCACATCGACCCCAAGCGGTTGTTCGCGATCCACTTCGAGGCCAAGACGCTCGGGCGCCGACTACGACTTCTGGGTCGATGACATCGCCTTCATCTGCAAGGGCAATTAGAACCGCCATGACCTCGCGCGCCCGCGACCGCATGGTGGCGACCGCGCTTCTGCTGAGCGCGGCGCTGCTCTCATACGCCGCGCCCAGCCGCGCCGCGAACGAGAACTCGAAGAAGGAGACCTCGAAGAAGGCGTCGAAGGATTCGACCGGCGAGTCGGCGAAGGGGTCGGCCAAGGAGCCGGCGAAGTCCGTTCCAGCGGCGCTCGGCGTCTCCTACGGCGGATGGAAGGGTCAATATGCCGATGCCGCCAAGCGACTCGCGTCGCTGAAGGAGATCGGATTTCAGATCGTCTCCTTCGTGCCGACCTACGCGTACGTCGGGCGCAACAAGATCGATCTCGCGTCGGGACCGGATCCGGTCGAGCTCGGCGAGGCGGTCGAGATCGCGTTGCGCTCGGGGCTGGGCGTGGTGGTCAAGCCGCACCTCGACCCGCCAATCTACGGCCCGGGATTCGATCCGTTCCAGTCGGACAACTTCAGCTGGCGAGTGAGCTGTCCGTGGCGCGGCTTCTTCGATCTCGATCCGATGAGCGACGACTATCGCACCGGGATCGTCTTTCGTTCGCTCGAGGCGCTGAAGAACGCGTTCGACAAGCTCCCCAACACCGCCACCCTGCCCGCTCGCCTCGAGCTCGGCGTCGAGCTCATGAACTCCGAGGTCGACAGCCCCGAACGCTGGGAGCTGCTGCTGGCGGCCGCGAAGAAGGAACGGCACCGGCTGGGGCTCGACGCCAAGGTGCAGCTGTCGCACGACTTCACCCACCACATCGAGATCCTCGATGACTTCGTCGGGCGGATGGCCGCCGGCAAGCGCGTGTCACTTCGCCGCTACATCAAGGGTCTCGACGCGCTCTCGCTGTCGCAGTACATGGATCTGACGGTCGCGGTGCCGCCCGCCGAACGCACGCAGCGGCTGCCGACCGCCGACGAGGTCGCGCAGGCGCTGCTCACGCACGAGAAGAGCTTCCGCGAGCAGATCCTCGGCAAGGAGCTGGGCCTGCACCCGCGCGAGATCCCGCCGCTGCACATCGGCGAGTTCGGAATCGGCCGCGGCGGGCTCAAGCACCCCAATCTATGGTCGGGCGACGCCACGCCCGCGCAGGAGAAGGAGCTGGCGCGCGAGATCGCGCGCGGCCACGAGGGTCTGGTGCGCTACCTCGCGCTCACCGAGGGGCGCACCGTCGAGAGCGCGATCCTCTGGGTCACCGGCGCGCACTACGACATCTTCGGCTGGGAGAGCGCCAAGTACGCTAACGCCGAGGCAGTCGCGGCGCTCAAGCCGGGGTTGCGTCGGCAGCCGTAGGGAGCCAGCGATCGACCCCTCATCCTAACCTTCTCCCCGCAGAGCCGAGGAGAAGGGACCGGAGGGAGTGGCTCGGGATGCGGATGGGTCGGGGGCTTCCGACCCTCTCGAGGTCGGCGCTCAGTCGAGGCCGACGCTCTCGAGGTCGGCTTCGTCCATGCCGAAGAAGTGGCCGGTCTCGTGGAGCAGCGTCGTCCGGATCTCCTCGCGCAGGTCTTCCTCGTTGGCCGCCGCTCGCTCGAGGTTGCGGCGAAACAGAACGATCTGGGTCAATCCTGGCTGGCCGCCGAGATGGGAGGCTTCCGAGTAAGGAGTGCCGCTGAACAGACCGAGCACCCGCGGGTCGAGGCCCGTATGGACGTCAGCCTGCGCGGGCAGGTCAGCGATGATGATCGGCACGTCGACCAGCAGGCGGCGCGCCTTCTCGGGCAGCTCGCCCAGCGACTGCTCGACGATGGCCAGCACCTCACTCTCCTCGAGCCGCGCGACCGCGTCGTCGTCGCCGCCGGCGTTATCCAGGTCCCAGGTCCGTTTCCAGGCGGCGCGCATGCCGGCGTCGTCGCCCAACGCCTCGGCGGCGACACCCAGGGTGTACCAGGCATCGGCCATTTCAGCCTCGGCGGCGGTCAGTGTCAGCAGACGATCGCGCGCCGCCTCCGGCTCGCCCACCGCCAGCCACAGCTCGGCGATCTCGAGCGCCAGCAGCGGATCGCCCAGCGACACCTCGGGCGGCGGTAGATCGCGCAGCGTCTCCTTCGCCTCCTCGACCTCCCCCAGCTCCGCCTCGAGACCGGCCTTGAGCGCGAGCGCGTTCAGGTACTCGTCCTCCTCGTCGGCGAGATCCAGCGCGTGCGCCGCGTGCCCCAGCGCCTCCGCCGTCGTCTCGGGCTGCATCGCCAGCAACTCCGCCAGCCAGAGCTCCGGCGTGCACCAGTCGGCGTCGAGCTTGCACACCTGGCGCAGCACCGAGATCGCCTGCTCGCTGTCCCCTTCGTGGCGCAGGCAGGCTGCCTGCAGCAACAGCGAATCGGGCGCCTTGGGCGCCTCGGCAAGCGCCTGCGCCGCCAGCGCATGCGCGGTCTTGATGTCGCCCCGCTCGAGGGCGCGCCACCCCTCTTCCAGATTCAGTCCGGGAGACTGATCGGTGATCTCCAGATCCGCTTGCGGATCCTTTTGCGGATCTGTCTCTGGAGTTTTTTTCGGCTTCAAGGCTCGAGGTTCGTCGTCCGCCATTTGACTCCGGGGGCACCCACCATCGATGCCAAGGTCTCAAGCATATAGCACGCCGCGACGTTCGTGGTGCGCTTCGCGTCGTCCGGCGAGCCGATCGAGGGAGCGACCTCGACGACGTCGCCGCCCAGCAGCGGGAAGGCGTCGCCCACCCGAGCGATGAGCGCGCGCACGAACGCCACGCTGAGTCCGCCGCGCGCGGGCGCGCCGGTCGATGGCGCCAGCGACGGATCGGTCGCGTCGATGTCGTTCGAGACATAGACGCGCGCGATCCCGATCGAGCGCAGGTGATCGATGACCGACGCGATCACCGCGTCGCCACCGCGCTCCGCGATCTCGTCGGCCCAGAACTGCCTGACACCGAGCGTGCTCTCCCAGTGGTCTCGCGCGCGTCCCGAGGCGCGCACGCCGACCTGAACCAACCGGCCGCCGCGCCCCAGACGCTCGTTGGCGTGGTAGGCCCAGGTCGCGAAGCAGTACTTCACGCCCAGCCGCTCTGGCAGCAGATCGGTGTGCGCGTCGGGGTGAACGATCGCCCACGGCTCGCTGGTCGCCGCCGCCAGCGCCGAGACGACCGGCCAGCTGACCGAGTGGTCGCCGCCGATCACGAAGATGCGCAGCTCGGGGTTGAGCTCGAGGAGTCGTGACACGACCCGCTCGGTCATCGACAACGGCGACACGGGAAGCTCGGCGCCAGCAGCGCCGCCGCCATCGCCCGGTGACACCCCGTACAGGGCCGACCGGCACGACGCGATCTGAGCCGCGCTCAGCATCTCGTCGTGCAGGAGGTGAGGAACGGTGAACACGTCTCCCACGTCGACGATCCTTGCGGCGCGCGCGAGCTCGGCGAAGCCAGGCTCGATCTCCAGCAGCGCCGCGCGCACCGCCTGCGGTCCGAGGCTGGCCCCGCGCACGAGACCGGCGCCACAATCCGACGGGACGCCGAGGATCGCGACGCGCGCGCCGCTCACCTCGCTCAGCGCCGCGCGCCAGCGCTTGTTCACCTCGGCGGCGTCGCGCGCGCCGTAGAGGGACAGCTGCAGGGCCTCTTGCTCGGCGCGCCCGGTGCTCACCGTGAAGATGCCGCCGGCCGCGGGCCGCAGCATCAGCGCCAGCTCCTCGAGACATGTCATCTCTTGTAGTGATTTACCGCTCATACGGCGCTCGCGACCGTTAGGGTTTCATAACCACGCAATGCATTGCCATTGGTTTTGCAATGCACGCCGGCCTACGTCACTCGTCATTTACTCATCCGTCTATTCATCCTGTCTATTCATCCTGTCTATTCATCCTTTTTGCGATAGTCGTCGGCGTTGAGCTTGAATCGCTTGGCCCATCGATATACCAGCGCCGGCTTGCGCTCTAGCTCGCGCGCCACGCGCAGCATGTTCCCGTTGAATCGCCGCATCAGCTCCTCGAGCTCGAGCGCGGTCGGCGCCGGGCGCGACGCCCGCCCCGACGGCGACGCGCGCACGCGCCGTGGCGTCGCCGCGATCGCGGACGGCAGATGTTCTGCGCCGATCCGCTCCGCGCCGCGCGACAGCGCCTCGGCCGAGGCCACGACCTTGGCGAGCTCGCGCACGTTGCCGGGCCAGGTGTAGAGACAAAGCGCCTGGAACGCCGCCAGCTCGAGCCTTCGATCGCCCCGCCCGAGCACGAACGCCACCAACGAACCGAGATCCTCGATGCGATCGCGCAGCGGCGGAATCCGGATCGCTTCAGCGCCGAGGCGCGCAGCCAGATCGGCGCGCAGTCCGGAGCCGCCCGACTGCGTGGGTGGCGCGGTCCGGCTCGTCGCCGCGAGAATGCGCGCGTCGATCCGGCGCGAGCGCGTGCCGCCCACCGGGATCAGCAGGCGATCCTGCGTGAACCTCAGCAGCTTGGTTTGCAGTTCAGGCGCCATGTCGCCGATCTCGTCCAGGAAGAGGGTGCCGCCCTCGGCGTCCTCGATGATCCCGGCCTTCGGCGACATCGCCTGCGAGTGAGCGCCGCGCACATATCCAAACAGCTCGCTCTCGACCAGCTCGCGCGGAATGGCGGCGCAATTCACGGCGACGAACCGCCCCTTTCGGCCGCTGGCCTCGTGCATGGCGCGCGCGTACACCTCCTTACCGGCGCCGGTCTCACCGGTCAGCAGCACCTCGCTGTCGGATTCGGCCAGCTTGCGCAGCTTGCCGCACACGACCGCGAACACCGGGTTGGCGGTCGCCACGGGACCGAGCGGCCGACCCAGCTCCTCTCGGATCGCGGTGAGCTCGGTCGAGGAGACCAGGCGAAACACCGCGACGTGTCCGCCGAGGAAGACCAGCGCGCCGTCGCGCAGCGACGCCTTTGGCTGCGCGACGACACCGTCGACGATCGTGCCGTTGGTGCTGCCGAGATCGGTGAGCTCGAAGCCGCTGCCAGCGCGCGCGATCTGGGCGTGCTGCCCCGAGATCATGCGGTCGCGCACGAGCCATGACGCCTCGCCCTCGCCCGCGTCGGTCTTCTCGCGCCGGCCGACGAACAGGCTGCGCTCGAACGGAATCACCCGCTCTACGGGCGATGGCGCCAGCGCGTCAATGCTGCCCACAACGATCAGCACCGGGACGTCGTGTAGCTCCGCGCCCCGCTGATGCCGCGGCACGAAGGTGATGCTGTCTTTTGGCGTGTTCACGAGCAAACCCGGCTTTGGCGGGAGCCTTTCATTGCAGTCGCAAAAGCACGTTTCGTAACCCGCACCCAACGAACCACCCTCGCGCGCCGCAAGTCACGCAAATCCGCGGCTCCACGCCTGGCTCATCCGTTGCTGTTGTTCCGGTTGCACGCGCGCACGTCGATCACTCACTCGGCCATCGACGTCGCTTCGATAACCGCTGAACAGGAGGTTCCTATGCTCAAGAAGATTGCGCTCGGTGGCATTGTTGTGTTGGCGCTCGTCTTTTCATTGTCGATCGCGACCGCGATGACCTCGCCCGCGAAGCTCGATCAAAAGAGCACGGTGACACCGCAGGCGCCGGCTCCTCACGGTTGGTGCCTGCCGCCGGGAACTCGCTGCTGAGGTCATCGCCACTCCGGCGCGCGAATCGCGCGGATCTCTGACCATTCGCTGGCGACCACGCGCACCTGCGGGTAGCGGGCTGGTACCGGGCTCTCGTTCATCGAGCAGTCGCGAGACTCGGCCAGCCCGTCACCCGCGGGGCGCCGCTTCCCCGACCGCCGGCCGGTTCGAACGTCGATCTCGATCCACTCCCGCCGGCGCTCCGACGATTGCAGGACCCACACGTGATCGTCGTCGCTCCAGACCGGCGCGCAATCGACCAGCGCGGCGCCGAGATCGCGCACCCCTCCGGTCGCGAGCGACAGGATCTTGAGTCGCGGCGTGTTGAGCCAGGTCAGATAGGCGAGGTTGCGAGCGTCCGGCGACGGGGTCGGCCAGGCCGGCCTTTGCGGATCGACATGCAGCTCGCGACATGCGTTCCCGCCGTCGCAACGAATGATCGCGCGCCGATCGCTGCGCACGAAGAACCAGCCGCGACCCGTGGGCGAGAATGCCGGCATGAGGTCGCTCGGCCCCGGCGTCGTCATCGTGGGCGCGCTCGCCCCTTCGTCGAACAGCATCACGGCGTAGCCGCCAGCCCGCCGACGGCTCTGAATCAGCAGCCGACCCGAGGGCGAACGGGCCACGTTGTCGTTGCCACCATCGGTGGTCAGGCGACGCGGTGGCGCCGCGGGGGCAGCGTACTCCCAGACGTCGTCGAGCAGGCGGCGCGACAGCAGGAAGGTGGTGTCGTGCGCGTCGGTGATCGCGTCGCGCAGATCCCAGTCGGCGAGCGCGGCGTGGTAGCGCGCCATGCCAGCCCGCCAATCGACCTGTGCGAGCAGCGCGTTGCCGTCGGGCCCGTCGACCGAGACCTCCAGGTTGTCGGTGCCGCGATCGAAGTGCAGGTTGCGCGCCGAGCCGGCGAGCGAGAACGACGCCAGCAGCTGGAGCTCGGGCAGCGAGTGGACGACGAACAGGTTATCGCCGCGATCGTCGAAGTAGCGAAGCGCCAGCAGGTCGCCGCGCGCCGAGACCGCCTTCTCGACCAGGCGGCGCTGGCCGACCAGGTCCTCGGATACCAGGCTCGAGTTCATGACCGGAATCGAGAACACCGCCGCGTGGGTGAGATCGAGATCGATCACGAAGTCCTCGGTGTTTGGAATCCACTCTGGATAGCTGCCCTTGGTCAGGACGCGCCCCCCCTGCCCGTCGGGTGAACGCGAGTGCAGCACCTGGTGGGCGCCGGTATCGTCGATCCCCTCGTAGAGCAGCTCGCGCCCGTCGGACGACAGGACCGGGCAGCCGTAGAGAAAGGTCTCGGGACGCAGCGGAGAGACGACCCGGGCGCCGGTCGCGGTGTCGACCTCGAATGCCTCGCGCGGCTCGCCGGCGATGACCCGCAGCGTATTGCCCCCCGGTAGCAGCGACATGCAGTGCACCCGCCCTTCGAAGGTCGCCACCCGGCGCGCGGCGCTGACGTCGAGCGCGGAGCCGCCCACCTTCAGGATCCGCTCGCCGCCGGGGGAAGCGCCACCGGCCACGCCCCGCCCCGCCCACCACTTTCTCTTGGCGGCGACGGCGCCGCCCAGCCCCAAGGCCAGCGCCACCGTCGCGGTCAGCGCCGCCAGGGCCCAGCTGCGCGGCTGGCCCGACCGTTCCCAGGTCGCCGGCGCCAGCGCCTGCTCGGCCAGCGCGAAGCGGCGCGCGACCTCGACGGCATCGGCCGGGCGCGCCGACGCCGTCTCCGCCGCGCACTCGCCGCACAGCTGGGCCAGCGCGCGCAACGTCGGAGGGGCATCCTTCTCCAGCGGCGACCGAAAGACCCGCTCGCGCGGGGTCATGTCCCATTCGGGCCGACGTCCGAACAGGATCTCGTGCATCACCACGCCGATGGCCCAGACGTCGGACCGGAACGACGCCGGATCGCCCATCGCCATCTCGGGCGCCATGTACGACGGCGTCCCCACCATCACCGTGACCGACGCCGTCTGCGCCGTGTTGGTCGCCAGCCCGAAGTCGGAGACCACCAGCCGCCCGTCCTCCATGCGCAGGAGATTCTCCGGCTTGACGTCGCGGTGCACGATCCCGGCCGCGTGGATCGCCGCCATCCCGGCCACCAGCGCGCGGGCGTCGGCGATCCGGACGGCGAGAGGTCGCTGCGCCGCCTCGGCCCGCGCCCCGTTGCCCAGCGTCCCCTCGCTGGCCAGCTCCATCGTCAGGAAGCGATGACCATCGGCCTCGCCGATGTCGAACACCCGACAGACGTTGGTGTGCTGAATCTGTCGAGCCAGCCGCAGCTCGCGCGAGAAGCGCTCGACCCAGCGGGGATCGGCCGCCAGCTCCGGCTTGAGGATCTTCACGGCGACCGGCGCCTGGGCGATCCGATCGAAGGCGCGCAGCACGACACCGCTGCCCCCCTTGCCGATGGTGGTCTCGATCTGATAGCGGCCCGCCAGCACCGCACCGCGTTCAATCTCGAGGATCGGCGCCGCGATGAAGGGCTCATCGCCGACGTCGGTGAAGCTCTGCTCCGCCGGCTCACAGCCTCGCTCGCTCAGGTCCGAGGCCCCCCCCTCACCTTCCCGACTCAACTTCATGAACGCTGGGAATCGTAGCGGTTTTTCGCGATCTAGCCAAGGACGCGCTACAGCAGCGCCTCCCGGCACCCCGTAGCCAGACCGCGGAAACCTTCGGCGTCGCCGCCGTCGTCCTCCTGGACGCTGCCGTCGCCGTCGTTCTCCTCGACGCTGATCTCAGGGACGCTGATCTCAGGGACGCTGATCTCAGGGACGCTGATCGATCGGCACGTAGTGCGTGAGCGTCGGGCCGACGTAGATCTGCCGCGGGCGGCTGATCTTCGTGTTCGGATCGTCGAACATCTCTTTCCAGTGCGCGATCCAGCCCGGCAGGCGGCCGATCGCGAACATCACCGTGAACATGTTCGACGGGATCCCCAGCGCGCGGTAGATGATGCCGCTGTAGAAGTCGACGTTGGGGTACAGCTTGCGCTCGACGAAGTACGGATCCGTCAGCGCCGCCTCTTCCAGCGTGTAGGCGATGTCCAGCAGCGGATCGGGCGCCTTGAGCTTCTTCATCATCTTGTCGGCCGCCGCCTTGATGATCTTCGCGCGCGGATCGTAGTTCTTGTAGACGCGGTGGCCGAAGCCCATGAGGCGGAAGCCCGAGTCCTTCTTCTTGGCGAGCTCGATGAACTTCTTCGGGCCCGAGCCGTCGCGCTGGATGTCCTGCAGCATCTCCAGCACCTCTTCGTTGGCGCCGCCGTGCAGCGGGCCCCACAGCGCCAGGATGCCGGCCGAGATCGCCGCGAACAGGTTGGCCTGCGAGCTGCCGACCATGCGCACGGTCGACGTGCTGCAGTTCTGCTCGTGCTCGGCGTGCAGGATCAGCAGCAGATTCAGGATCCGCACCAGCTCTTCGTCGATCTCGTACGGCTCGGCCGGGACCGAGAACATCATGTTGAGGAAGTTCGCGCAGTAGCTGAGATTGTTGCGCGGATAGACGAACGGCTGCCCGATCGACTTCTTGTACGAATAGGCGGCGATGGTCCGCATCTTCGACAGCAGGCGCGCGATGGTGGCGTCGTTCTCCTCGCGGTTCTTCACGTCCAGCGCCTGCGGGTAGAAGCTGGACAGCGAACAGGTCATCGCCGACAGGATCGCCATCGGGTGCGCGGTGCCCGGATAGTTGTCGAAGAAGCGCTTCATGTCTTCGTGCAACATCGAATGGCGCGTGAGCTGCTGCGAGAACCCGCTGAGCTCGGCGGTGTTCGGCAGCTTCCCGTAGATCAGCAGGTAGGCGACCTCGACGAAGGTCGACTTCTCGGCCAGCTCCTCGATCGGGATGCCGCGGTAGCGGAGGATACCCTTCTCGCCGTCCAGATAGGCGATCGCGCTGGTCGTCGAGGCGGTGTTCACGAACGCCGGATCGAGCGTCACGTAGCCGGTCTGGCGCGCGAAGCTTCCCGATGTCGATCCCCTTCTCGTTCTCGGTCCCGACGATGACCGGGAAACTCGACGGTCTTGTCGTCGATCTTGAGCTCGACTTTCTCGTTCGTTTTTTGCGGCACGGTCATCCTCCCTCAGCTGCGCGGAGCATATCCTATATATACTTCGCCCGTGAAGCTGATCGCCCCCGCTCTGGTCACTCTTCTGCTTGTTTCCACACGTGCGTACGCCACGCGTGAGGCGGCGCACCGCGCCGTCGGCCGCGCCGTCGTCGACGCCGCCCCCTCCGTCAGCTCCGGCCGCCCCGGCGGCGGGCGCCGCCGCGCCGGCCTCGGCACCGCGGCCGGGCCGGCTGCTCCGACGCTGGCGGCGCAGCTGGCGCGCATCGATGAGCTGCATCGCCGCCGCGACGAGCACGCCGCCTGGACCGAGGAGCAGCAGCTGGTTCAGGCCACGCTGGCGCGCGCGCCCGCCGACTACGGCGTGCTCTGGCGCGCGGCGCGCTTCTATTTCTGGCTCAGCGACGACCCGAACGGCACCAGCGATCAGCGTTCGCAGCTGGGGACAGCAGGGCTGGGACCTGGCCGAGCGCGCGCATGGCCGTGAACCCGAACGACGTCGCCGGTCACTACTGGGCCGCGGTCTGCATGGGCAACTACGCGCTCGGCCTCGGCGTGATGAAGGCGCTGGCCAAGGGGATGGAGGGGAAGTTCAAGGAGCGGTTGAAGCGCGCCGGCGAGCTCGGCCCGCAGTACGAGCACGGCAGCATCGACGTCGCCTGGGGCCGCTTCTACGACAAGCTCCCCTGGCCCAAGCGCGATCGCAAGAAGGCGCAGGAGCACCTGCGCTCGGTGCTGCAGGCGCACCCCGACAACCTGCGCGCGCGGGTCTTCCTGGCCGCCTCGCTGATGGAGGACGATCAGCCGGCCGAGGCCAAGCGGCTGCTCGACGAGGTCGCGGCGGCGCAGCCCGGCAAGTACGACGCCCCCGAGGAGCGCCGCGCCAAGGTGCTGGGCGCCCGCGCTCATGCCGGCCCTGCTGGCCAAGCTGCGCTGAAGCGCGGCTGAGGTCGGCGGCCGAGCGCTAGCGGCGCGATGGTCGTGGTCACCGCGCTGCACGGCTGCGGATAGAAGAGGTAGTTGGCGACGGTCGGCAGCGCCGGCGTAGCGGTCGGCGTAGTCGCCGGGGTCGAAGCCGGCGGGCGGCTCGATGATCTCACCGAAGTCGACGTGCCGGATGTCCATCTCGGCCAGCACGGCGACCAGCGACTGAAATCGCCGCAGCAGGATCGGATCGAAGACGCCGGCGCGCGGCGCTTCGGTGATCACCCGCTCGCGGCCGGCGCGGCTCATGCGCATCGCGACCTGTTGCACGCCGGCGAAGCGGACCAGGCCCGACAGCGCGACGCGCAGGTAGAGCTGCTCCTCGACCTCGTCGGCGGCCGCACCGATACCGTCACCGTCGCCGTCACCGTCGCCCGCGCCCTGTTCCGCGAGCTCGGCCGCCGGTACCAGCCCCTCGCGGATCTCGAGGATCGACGGCGTCCGACCGACGCACAGCACGTAGACGTAGTCGCAGTACTCGTCGTCGCCGCCCGGGCGAAACAAGCGTCATCGCCTTCAGCCGCGGCGCCAGCAACTCGGCCAGCCGCGCCCCCTCGGCGCGCGTGACGCCGCCGCGGAACGCCGCCTGCTCGTCGCGCTCCGCCCAGCGCTGGCCCGGGTACAGGCGCTCCAGCGCCTCGTCGACGGCGGTCATCATCGCCCCCTTGCGGTGATCGCACCCGCCCTTGTTCTTGCACTCGGTACAACCGCCGCTGCTCATGATCGCGCTCAGTGAGGCTGCGCCACGGCGGCCGCGCGCGCCTCTTCGATCATCGCGCTGGTGCTGCGCGGGATCGGCCCAGCGCGCGCGCCCCGCGGGCGGCAGCAGATCGATCGGATCGAAGTAGAAGTAGGAGACGCCCGGGTGAACACTCGGGCTGGTGAATACCGAGATTCCGGTTTCGCGATCGTAGTGCTCGTACGAGTGCGCGTCGCGCTTGCCGCCGCCGCCCGGCGCGTCGACGACCACCAGCGGCGTGTTGAACCCGGCGGTCGCGCCGCGGATCCCCTTCTCGATGGTCAGGCCGGTCGCCAGCGTCGTGCGCAGATCCTCGACCCCCTTCACCAGATCGTGCATGTAGATGTAATACGGGTGCACGTTCAGGTAGCTGAGCCGCTTGACCAGCAGGCGCATGGTCGCGACGTCGTCGTTGACCCCGCGCTGCAGGACCGTCTGGTTGCGCACGGTGATGCCGCGCTCGAACAGCCGGTCCATCGCCGCCTTGGTGATCGCGGTGATCTCCGACGGGTGGTTGAAGTGGGTGTGGATCACCACCTCCTTGTGCAGCTTGCGCCCGAGCTCGACGACGCGGGTGATGGCGTCCAGCCAGGCGTCGTCGGTGAGGATCTTCTGCGGCATGACCGCCGGCCCCTTGGTCGCGTAGCGCATGCGGCGCACGTTCTCGATGCGCAGCAGCGCCTCGCCGATCTGGGTGATCTGCTCGGGGCGCAGCTGATACGCGTCGCCGCCCGAGATCACGATGTCCTCCAGCTCGGGCCGCGATCGAATGTAGTCGAACGCCCGCTGCCAGCGATCGACGTTGACCTTGAGCTGAAACTTCGCAACCTCTTCGGTGTCGATGCCGACCGCGTAGCTGCGCGTGCAGAACCGGCAGTAGACCGGACAGGTGTCCAGCGGAAGAAACAGCGCCTTGTCGACGTAGCGATGGGTCAGCCCCGGCACCGGCATGTCGACGCGCTCGTGCAGCGAGTCGAGGTCGAGCTTGGGATGATCGGGCCGAAGGCGCGACTGCACCGGGATGAACTGCAAACGCAGGGGATCCTCGTAGGGGCGCGACCAGTCGATCAGCGACAGCAGATACGGCGACACGCGCACCGACATCGGCGCGCCGGCGAAGCCGCGCTCGGCGTCCTTGATGAAATCGTCGGAGACCAGGCCGCGCAGCGCCGCCAGCAGCTTGGGGATGTTGGTGATCGAGTGCTTGGCCTGCCACTTGTGGTCGAGGAACTCGGCCTCGCTGACCTCGGCGTAGGCCGGGATCTTGCGCCAGAACGGCCCTTCCCGCAGCCGGGTGTGCACCAGCGTCGCCGGGTCGACCGGAGGCTTCAACGCCGGCGTTTCCGCCGGCGCGCCTGAGAAGTCGGCGTCGGCAAGAGCTGTTCTTCGGGGGCCATGGCCCAGCGTAACGTGTGCACTGTCGCGTTTCCAGCGCATCAAGCAGATCGCCGCGCGCGAAACCCATTCAAGAATCAATCACGGTCTTGATCGCGCTCACCTCGCGTTCACGTTCCGGTCGCGCCGACGGCGCGCACGATGACCGGCAGCTCGTCCCCAGAACGAAGCGCCAGCGCGATCGGCTCGCCGCGTGGTTTGCTCGAGCCCAGCGGCGATCCCGGCTCGATCACCTGATCGGTAAATCCGAAAACTTCGACCAGATCGCCCGTGTCGACCGCGATTCCTGGAGCGCCGAGAAGATACCCGCCCGCCGCCATCACCAGGGCGACCTGTCCAGACGCGTCAGTCAAGAAAAAGTCGTGCCCCTCCTCGACCAAAAGACGTACATTGTGTTCGTTCGTCTCACTCTTAAACCAAATGTGCGAGGAGAGCTTCCAACGCGGTGCCACGACGCGGCCGATGACCCGCGCGGGTGTTCCCCGCGACGCGGAGCTCAGCTGGTCGATCGCGCCCGCCCTGGTTCCCAGCGTTCGCAGCGATCGCTGTAGCGCGCGTCGCGCCGCCTCGCCTCGACGCAGCGCCGCCGGCGGTAGCACCGCGGGCGCGATCGCTGCCGCCCCCGCCCACGAGCAAAACAGCGCCAGACCGTCCTGGACGGCGCGGCCCTGCCCGGCCGCCGCCAGCGACAATCGCTGGCGCAGCGCGCGCGATCGGGCAGGATCCGCGGGCGGACCGCTGCGGCGGAACCCGCCAGACGGAAGCACAACTTCTTGGAAAGCTTCGTCCGAAAGCTCGTTTAAACGATCAGGCATCAGCATGGGCCAAGCATGGGCAAAGACGCGAGGGGCAGCCTAGCAAATGCATGACCCCTCGCCGCTCACCCGCCGCTGTGGCGCGTGCGGGTACCGCTACGAATCGACGGTCGACGCCTGTCCGATCGATCGTCGCGCGCTGCCCGCCGCCGACACGAACGCCGCCGATCTCGGCAGCTATCGCCTGCTCGAGCGTCTCGGCGAAGGGGGGCATGGGCGCGGTCTACCGGGCGGTTCACCGCAAGCTCGACCGCGCGGTGGC
The DNA here is from genome assembly GCA_963778795.1 of uncultured Pseudomonadota bacterium. GTDB lineage: Bacteria > Myxococcota_A > Polyangia > Fen-1088 > Fen-1088 > DASRQZ01. The sequence continues at coordinate 807,301 of CAVZVU010000004.1, forward strand.
GATCAAGGTGCTGCAGAAGGACCTGACCACCGATCGCGGCATCATCAACCGCTTCTTTCACGAGGCGCGCGCCGCCAACACCATCCGCCACGAAAACGTGATCGAGGTCTACGACTTCGTCGAGGACGGCGAGAACGTCTACTTCGTGATGGAGCTGCTGCACGGCCGAGATCTGCACGACACGCATCCATCGCGCGCGGCGCCGGCGGTCCGATCGACCCCCTGGCGCGCCGTGCGCGTCCTCGAGCAGGTGGCGGCGGGGCTGCACGCGACGCACGCGCGCGAGATCGTCCACCGCGATCTCAAGCCCGAGAACATCTTCCTTTGCCACCGCAACGGCGTCGACGACTTCGTCAAGATCATCGACTTCGGCGTCGCCAAGCTGGCGCGGCCCGACGGCCTCTCGACGGTGGCCGGCGCGGTGCTCGGCACGCCCGAGTACATCGCGCCCGAGCAGGCGCGCGGCGTCAGCAACGTCGACGGCCGCGCCGACATCTACTCGCTCGGCTGCATCGCCTACGAGATGCTGACGCTGCATCAGGTGTTCGGCGGCGGGACGCGGACGCAGGTCCTGGCCAATCAGATCAAGCTGCCAGCCGCCGCCGCTGCGACAATTCGCGCCCGAGCTGTCACCCGCGCTGGAGTCGGCGGTGATGCGCGCGCTCGCGAAGGATCCGGCGGCGCGCCCGCAGACGGCGCTGGCATTCGCCGAGAGCCTGGCGGCCGCGATCGGGCGGCCGCTCGGCGAGCCGGGCAGCGTTTCAGTCGGCGGAGCGAGCGCGCCGCCGGCCGGCGCCGCCGGACCTCGGCCGGCCTGGTGCTGCGCGCGCCGATCGCGACGCAGCGGCGCGCGTTCGCGAAGCTGGTCGCCGGCGGTGGCGTGGTCGCTGCGCTGTTCGTGGGCGCGGTCGTCAGCGGACAGAGGCGCATCGACGCGCCAGTGGCCCGAGGTCGCGGCCAGCAGCGTCGTCCCGGCCCCCGCGCCGCGCGCGGAGGGGGTCACGGTCCTCCTGCGAATCGATCCCCAGCGGCGCGACCGTCGTCGCCGACGACGGGACGTCGATCGGCGTGACGCCGGTCAGCTGGATCGTTCCCGCCGAACACCGAGCGCGAGGTGTTCTTCCGGAAGCCCGGCTTCGCCACGCTGGCGCGACGGTTTCGCGCGACCAGCGACCACACCCTGGCCGTTCGCCTCGACGCCACGGCGCCATCGTCCGCCCAGTCTTCCGCGCCGCAGCCGGCGCCACACCGCCCACAAGGTGTCGCGCAGCAGAACCGCGGCGGCGGGGTTGCATCCGCCGCCCGAACCATCGACCCTTACACCGAATGAGCGCACCACGTCGGGGAGGCGGGCCCGCGCCCGAGGCTGGACGAGGCAAGCCCAGTGGCGCGTGCTGGCGGCGGTCGACCCACGGCGACGACGGTCGAGAGCTCCGACGGCGAGCCGATGGTCGGCGATCGGATCGGCGCCTACCGCCTGGTGCGGCTGCTGGGCGTCGGCGCGACGCGGGCGGGTGTTCGAGGTCGAGCACGAGACGGCTCGGGCGGCGCGCGGCGATGAAGACGCTGGCCGCCGCGCACGCGGCGCACCCGAGCGCGATCAAGCGCCTGTTCATCGAGGCGCTGGCGGTCAACCGCATCAACAACCCGCACATCGTCGAGGTCACCGATCTGGTCGAGGCGCGGCGTTCACGAACCGCGCCTGCGGCGCACGCAGCGACGGCGCCGGTGCCGCCGGTGAACGCGATCGTCATGGAGCTGCTGGAGGGCCAGTCGCTGGCGCAGGCCGATGGCCGAGCGACGGGCCGCATGGAGCCGGAGTCGCTTCCTGCCGATCCTGGCGCAGGTCTGCCGCGCGCTGGCGGCGGCGCACGCCGCGGGCTTCGTGCATCGCGATCTCAAGCCCGACAACATCTTCCTCGTCGATCGCGGGCAGCGCGGGACTTCGTCAAGCTGCTCGACTTCGGCCTGACCAAGGCGTTCGCGCAGCCGGCGCCCGGCATGTCGGGCACGCCGATCGCTCGGCGACGCTGGACGGCTTCTTCGTGGGCACGCCGGCCTACGTCTCGCCGGAGCAGGCCTCGGGCCGCGCCGGTCGATCACCGCACCGACATCTACGCCGTCGGCGTCATCCTCTACGAGCTGATCTGCGGCCGCCTGCCGTTCGAAGGGCCCAGCGTCGGCGAGTTCCTGATCCAGCACGTGACGACGCCCGCGCCGCCGCTGCCGCCCGAGCGTGCGCGCGACCAAGCTCGGGCGCGACGCTGGACGCGATCGTTCAGCGCTGTCTGGAGAAGGATCCGACGGCGCGCTTCCCGTCGGCGGCGCGAGCTGGCGCGCATGTTCGACGATCTCGCGCGCGGCGGGCGACGTCGCGTTCACCGGCATCGGAAGCTACCTTGCGGTTCAGGAACGGTCGCGGCGCGCCCGCGGACGCGGAGAGGCGATCCGGGCGACCGCCGGGCTGACCCTGGGGCTGCTGCTGGCGCTGGGCGCGGGCGTTGGGCTGGCCCACCTCCGCTCCGGCGCGCACCTGCCGGGACCGCCCGTGCGCCCCACCTGTCGCACGTCGACGTCACCCCGCCGCCAGCGCCACGCCGCACGCCCCCGCCGAGGTGACGCTGTTGTTCGAGTCGGATCCGCCGGGCGCGGAGGTGCGCTTCGCGGATCGGCCCGAGCTGCTGGGGGTGACGCCGTTCCGGCGCGCGGTCGCGCGCAGCACCGAGGAGATCAGCTTCGATATCCGGCTGGCCGGCTACAACTCCATGCGGGTCCCGACGCCGGCGAGCTCGAATCGAACCATCAGCGTCGGCCTGACCCACGAACAACCGCAACCGCCGCCCCCCATTCGGACGAGCGCGAAAGCGCCGGCGAAGGCGTCCAAATCCAGTCGGAGGGCCAGTCAGAGGGCGACCAGCGGCGCCGTGTCGGTGTCGGCCGCCCCCGACCCGGGCGCCCGCGCCGCGCGAGAGAAGACGCCCGCGCGAGAGAAGACGCCCGGCCCGGTTCGCTGATATTCTGAGGGGGATGTCCCCCTGCGTCCGAGCGATTCTGGCGACGGTGATCTCCGTCGGCCTGCTCGGCGCGCCGGGCGGCGACACCAGCGGTTGCGGCCGCACCCGGCGCGGCCCTGTCGGAGCGACGGGCGCGCGAGCTGTTCCAGCAGGCCGAGAAGAGCTTCAACCTCGGTCGATTCGACGACGCGCTCGCCGACTACCAGGCCGCCTACGAGGCGAAGCCGCTGCCGGCGTTCCTGTTCAACATCGCGCAGTGCTATCGCAACATGCAAAATTACGAGAGCGCGCGCTTCTTCTACCGGCGTTACCTGGCGCTGGATCCGCACACCGCGAACCGGCACCTGGTCGAAGAATTGATCGCCGAGATGACGCGCGCGCTCGACAAAAGCGGCGACGTCGCGCCAGCGGCGGGCGCCGCGACCACGGTCAACCTGGCACCGCCCGACCCGTCGGCGGCGCCGTCGGCGTCGGCGTCCGCATCCGAGTCGGCGTCACTGGTGGGGGTGCCGTCAGACGCAGCCGCCCCAGCACAAAGTCCAGCGCGTCCGCTCTACAAGCGCTGGTGGTTCTGGGCCGGCATCGGCGCCGTCGTCACCGGCGCCGTGATCGCCGGAATCGTCGCCACCCGTCCGGATACGCCGCAAGGATCGCTGGGAACCATCGACGGGCGGTGAAAAGGCGGCCTGCAATGCGTGGACGCAGCGGGGCTTGCCCGGCGGAGTCCTTCGCGGGGGGGCGTGGGACCCTTCGAGGGTCCCGCAAAGAATGACTCAGAGCTTGATGACGAAGCGCGCCTGGCCGCGCTGGATCACCAGCGCGCTGTGCGCGCCGCGCGCCAGCCGCGCCTCGACCTGCTTGAGGCGCGCCAGCGTCACCGGCCGACCGTCGAGCTCGAGGAAGACGTCGCCCTCCTCGATCACGCCGCTCGCGGGACCGCGCGGATCGACGGCGGTCACCGCCAGCCCGTCGCCGCTGCGCAGGCCGAGCGCCTGCGCCTCGCGCCCGTCGAGCTGGCGCAGCTCGACGCCCAGGAAGGTGCTCTCGCCGGTCTGCATCTCGCCGCCCTGACGCGCCGAGCACGACGACCGTCTCGACGCGCTTCCCCTGCCGCACGCAGCACCAGCTTGACCTTCTCCCCGGGTCGCAGCAGCGCCACCGCCGCCGTGCAGCCGGCGGTAGCTCTCGATCGGCTTGCCCGCGAACTCGACGATCACGTCGTTGGGGCGCAGGCCGGCCGCCTCGGCCGGCGTCCCGCGCCCGACGACGTTGATCAGCGCGCCGGCGACGAAAGGCGACGTGCATCTCCTCGGCGCGCTCGAGCGGTGAAGTCCTCGCCGCCGACGCCCAGGTAGCCGCGCGCCACCTTGCCCGAGCTTGCGGATCTGATCGGCGATCTGGCGCGCGAGGTTGATCGGGATCGCGAACCCGACGTTCATCGCGACGCCCGGGTTGATGATCGCCGAGTTGATCGCGATGACCTCGCCGTGAAAGTTGAACAGCGGCCCGCCCGAGTTCCCCTGGTTGATCGCGGCGTCGGTCTGGATGAAGTCCTCGTAGCGCGGATCGATGTCGCCGAGCTTCTCGCCGATCACGCGGTTCTTCGCGCTGACGATCCCCATCGTCACGGTCTGCCCGAGCCCCAGCGGGTTGCCGATCGCCAGCACGTAGTCGCCGACGCGCACCCGGTCCGAATCGCCCAGCGTCACCGCCTGCAGATCCTTGGGCGGCTTGTCGAGCTTGACCACGGCGACGTCGGTCGCCGGATCGCTGCCGAGCACCTTGGCGGCGAACTGCCGGTTGTCGGCCAGCTTGACCAGCACCTCGTCGGCGCCGGCGACGACGTGGTTGTTGGTCAGGATCAGGCCCGACCGGTCGACGATGAAGCCCGAGCCGAGCGCCTCTTGCCGCTCGCGGGTGCTGCGCGGCGGCGCCGCCGAGGCCGAACTGCTCGCGCAGCATCCGGCTCCAGGGATCCTCGACCGCGACGCGGCGGATGATCTTGGTGCTCTGGATCGTGACCACCGCGCCCTTGACCCGATCGACGAGCGGCGCGACCGAGCCCTGCTCGGCGCTGGCCACGGGCGGCGGCACCGGGGGCGGCGCGGCGGCGTGCGCACGCCCTGGCGCGAAGGCGCCCATGGTGACAGCGAGGCGCCACGGCGACGGCGCCGGCGCGCGAGGCGCAGTCGACCGCGACACTGCGACAGCGGCAGTCCGCGCGGCCACGCGGTTCAGCCTCGGTAGACGACGATCCCGCGCGTCGGATCGTACGGCGTCAGCGCCACGGTGACCTTGTCACCGAGCACGACGCGGATGCGGTGCTTGCGCAGCTTGCCGCCGAGATGGGCCAGAACCTGGTGACCGTTCTCGAGCTCGATGCGAAAGTTCCCAGCCGGCAACACCTCGACGACGCGCCCCTGAAATTCTATATGCTCTTCTCGACCCATTCGCGGGCAGACCTTACGCGCTCGAAGGTGCCCGGTCAACGCTGACATGACAACGACCGTCGTCGCTCCCGACGACCAGCCTCGAGCCGGCCGCCACGCGGGCGCTTCGCTACGTCGAGCGATGCGCGCGAGCTCATGGGCGGCAATCGGGTCGCGCTGCTACGCAACGGCCTCGAGACATTCCCGGCCTGGCTCGCGGCCATCGACGCGGCGCGGGAGCGCGTGTCGCTGGAGATGTACATCTTCACCGACGACGGCATCGGGCGGCAGATTCGCCGAGGCGCTGATGGCGGCCGCCGCGCGCGGCGTGACGGTGCGGCTGCTCTACGACTTCGTCGGCTGCCGCGACACGCCCGGCGTCGTTCTTCCAGCAGCTGCGCGCCGGCGGCGTGCACACCATCGCCTATCACAAGTACCGCTTCTGGCGGCCGCGCTTCTGGGGCCTCATCCGGCGCAACCACCGCAAGACGCTGGTGTGCGACGGCGCGGTCGCGTTCACGGGCGGGGTCAACATCGCCGACGAGTGGGTCGTCGGCGGCGGAGGGCGGCGGCGACTGGCACGACGCCGTGGTGCGGTCGAGGGTCCGGCGGTCGCGACCCTCGAGGCGGTCTTCCTGCGCACCTGGAACCGGCGCGCCAGGAAGCGCGCGCGCCTCGACCCGGCGCAGCTGGTCGCGCCGGCCGCCGGCGGGCGACGACGCGCCTGGCGGTGATCTCGAACAGCGAGCTGCTCGATCGCTTCGCGATCCGGCGCGCCGCCGCTGCACGCCATCCGCGAGAGCCGCGCGGCGGATCTACCTGGCCAACCCCTACTTCGTCCCCGACCGCGGCATCCTGCGCGCGCTGCAGCAGGCGGCGCGCGCGCGGCGTCGACGTGCGGCTGCTGGTGCCGGCGCAGCAGCGACTCGCGCATCCTCGACCTCGCGGCGCGCGCGATCTTCGGGCCGCTGCTGTCGGCCGGCGTGCGCATCTGGCGCAGCCGCGCGGTCATCCACACCAAGGCGCTGGCGGTCGACGACGACTTCGTCTCGATCGGCAGCTACAACCTCGACCACCGCTCGCTGGCCTACAACCTCGAGGTGGTGGTCAACGTCGCTCGACGTCGCCTACAACGCCGACGTCCGGCAGATGCTCGGAGGAGGACATGGAGGCCAACACCGAGCTCACCCTGGCCGGCTTCGAGCGGCGATCGCTGTTGGCGCGCCTGCTGGAGCGCCTGGCCTACAGCTTCCGCCAGTGGCTGTGAGCGTCTGAGTCCAACGCCGTTCGGGTTAAACGCCAGACGCCGGACGCCCGATCGGACTCTTGAATCGCCCTGGCGTCCTGGCGTCATGGCGTTTGCCTATCTGACTGGCATGCTCTGGTCAGCGCTTCAGCGCGTCTCAGCGCTTTTTGGCGGCCGGCTTGGCCTTCGGTTCAGCGCCCTTGTCAGCAGCTTTTTCAGCCTTGTCGTTGGCCTTGCCGCCGCCGGACTTGGGCGGGCCGCCGCGGCCGCTGCCGCCGCCGGCTTGGCTGCCGCCTTGGGGGCCGCCGGCGGCCGGGCGGTCCTTGCGCATCCACAGTCCGACGACGTTGCCGTCGGGATCGGCGAACAGCGCGACCTCGCCGCCGCCCGCGAAGGCGAGCTTGGGCACCAGGACGCGCCCGCCGGCCGCCTCGACCTCGGCCAGCGTGGTCGCGAGATCGTCGACGACGACGTAGGCCAGCGGCCCGGGCGCCTGGCTCAGCTCGGCGCGCACCCAGCCGGCGCTGGGGCCTTCGTCGGCGTCGAGCTTCATGTAGGTCGACGAGGCGTTCTGCTCGGTCCGCCAGTCGAAGACTTTCGCGTAGAACGCCGAGGTGCGGGCAAAATCGAAGCTTCGAAACTCGAGGTGGACGATCGGGGCAGCCATTGGCGGGATGACCCTAGCCTTCCGTCGAAATGAAATGTCAAACGACCGGCCACTCATTGGGCCAGGCTCGGCCAGGTGGGGGACGACCACCACGACCGGCACGCGGGTGGCCCGGATCAGCCGCTCGTTGTCGTATCCGAAGAACAGTCGGTGCTGGATCGCGCGGTTCTCGGCGCCGAGGACCACCAGGTCGTAGTGCCCCTTCTCGACCGCCTGCGGCGACGGCGCTCGACCGCGGGATCGTAGGCCAGGTGCAGGATCGTCGGCTTCAGCGTCGAGGCGCGGAAGACGACCGAGATCCGCTCCAGCTCCTCGGCGCTGGTGGCGCGCGCCTCGGGCGATCGGGTGGGTCCCGCTGATGTCGGTGTAGGCCGGCGGCCTGCGGGCGCCGCTCGGTCAGCACCGCCAGCGACAGCGTCGGCCCGCGCGCTCTCGGCGTAGCGCAGCGCCAGCTCGACCGCGGTGCGCGACGCGACGCTGCCGTCGACGGGGACCAGGATGTTCTTGAAGGCGCCCGGCGGCGGCGCGCCGGCGGGCGCCTTCATGATCGCGACGTGGCAGGGGGCGTGGGCGACGACCTCCTCGACGATGGCGCCGCCGACCGACGCCCCCTCGCCCGAGCCGATGACGATCAGGTCGTAGCCGCGGCGCGCCTCGTCGCAGATCGCCGCGCCACCGTGCGGCGCCGAGACGCGACGGATCTCGGGCGGCCGGGCGTCGACGGGTTGCTCGCCGGCGATTTCAGCGTCTCGATGTGCTGGCTGACGTTGGTCGGCGTCGCCCGTCGCAGGCGGTCCCAGGTCCGCCGCCACCAGCCGGTCTTGACCTCGGCGTAGACGACCGCCAGCGGGCTGTCGCTGCGCGCACCGATGCCGAAGGCCAGCGGCGCCGCCGCCAGCGCGTTCGGCCCGCCGCCGGTCGCCAGCAGCACGCGCAGGCGCTGGGGGTCGAACGCGCCCTTCGACGCCGAGGCCAGGATGCGCCGCGCCTCCTCCTCGGTCATGCGCACGCGCGGCATGGTCAGCCGCAGGCCGATCGGCGCCATGAACGAGGTCACGATCGCCACCATCACGATGATCGAGAACATCTGCGCGTTGAGGATCCCCAGCGACAGGCCGATCATCGCGACCACGATCTCCATGGCGCCGCGCGCGTTCATGGCGACCGCGATCGACGCCGCCTCCCAGAAGCGCAGCCCGCCCCACATCGCGCCCAGCGTGCAGCCGACCAGCTTGCCGACGCAGGCGACGCCGATCACCAGCGCCAGCATGCCGCCGCCGCCCAGCGACCACAGGTTCGACCTTGAGCCCGACGATGCCGAAGAAGACCGGCGCCATGACGCTGAACACGAACGACTCGAGCCGCGCGACGGTCTCCTTGCGCACGCGCGGCACCTGGTGCAGCACCACGCCGGCGACGAAGGCGCCGAAGACCGCGTGCACGCCGATCCACTCGGTGGCGGCCGCGCACAGCAGCGTCACGACGATCATCAGCACCAGGTCGGAGTCGCGGCGTGCGAAAGCGCGATGGCCGTGATGCGGATCAGCAGCCGCAGCACCGGGTACAGCACCAGCGCCGACGGCCGCGAGGAAGCCCGCCGAGCGCCAGCATGCGTCAACCCGAGCTGCGCGAAGTGGACCGCGCCGCTGCGAGGCCGCGCCCGCGATCAGCGACAGGATCAGCCAGCCGACGGTGTCGTCGACCACGCCGGCCGACAGGATCACCAGGCCGATGTTGCGCTTGGTGAGATCCAGGTCGACCAGGATCTTGGCGATGACCGGCATCGCCGAGATCGACATCGCGGTCGCGAGAAAGAGCGCGAACAGGATCCGCCGCTGCGGGTCGGCCAGGTACTCCGCCGGCATCAGATACCCGAGCCCGAACCCGAGCACGAACGGCAGCACCATCCCCATCGCCGACGCGATCAGCGCGGCGCGGCCGAGGTTGCGCAGCAGGCGGACGTCGGTCTCGAGCCCGGTCAGCAGCAGCAGCAGCACCATGCCGACGCTGCCGAAGACGTCGAGCAGGTGGAACTGCTCGGCGTCGCGCGGGAAGATCTGCAGGAAGCGTCTCGGGCGCGTAGTGGCCGAGCACCGTCGGCCCGAGCGCGATCCCGGCCGCCAGCTCGCCGACCACCGCCGGCAGGCCCAGGCGCTTCGCCAGCTCGGCGCCGACCCGCGCGACGGCGATGAGCAGCGCCAGCTGCACCAGCAGCAGGAAGACGGCGTGTCCGTCGAGCGAACGCATCGGTACCAGCGCGGACAAGAGCGGAGCGGACACGAACGGGAGCGGAGCGGACATGGACATCAGCGGAGCGGACACGAACAGGAGCGGAGCGGACACGTTCATGATCGGCGGGGACAAGCTAGCACGCGCCCGCGCGCACGGATGTCGTGCTTTACAGGATCGCGTGCGACTGCGATGCTGTGCGCGGCCGTCGCGGCCACAACCTCGGCGCTCCAGTCACTCGATGCCACGCGATCTCCCCCTCGGCAACGGACGTCTGCTCGTCACCTTCGACGACGAGTATCGGATCCGCGACCTGTATTACCCGTTCGTCGGCAAGGAAAACCACGTCGGCGGCTACTACTGCCGCTTCGGCCTGTACGTCGACGGTCGCTTCACCTGGATCGAGCGCGCGCACGGCTGGACGCTCGACCTCGGCTACGAGCCCGACACGCTGGTGACTCGCGTCATCTGCCGAAACGAAGCGCTGGGTGTGGTGCTCAGCTGCTCGGATTGCGTCGACTTCCACGCCAGCCTCTACCTCCGGCGCGTCGAGATCACCAACCTGCGCCCGCAGGCCCGCGAGGTGCGTCTGTTTTTTCACCAGGACCTGCGCATCGCCGAGAGCGACGTCGGCGACACGGCGGCGTACGACCCCGCCACGCAGGCCATCGTGCACTACAAGGGCAATCGCTACTTCCTGATCAACCTGATGGTGAACGGCGACTTCGGCGTTCACAAGTGGGCGGTCGGCCAGAAGGGCCAGCCCGGCAAGGAAGGGACGTGGCGCGACGCCGAGGACGACGGCAACCTCAGCGGCAGCCCCATCGCCCAGGGGGCCGTCGACTCGGTGGTCGCCGCGCACGTGCAGCTGCCGGCGCGCGGAACGGGCGAGGTCTTCTACTGGATCGCCGCCGGGCCCCGCTGGAAGGGCGACTGGGACGGAGTCAACGAGGTCAACGCCAAGGTCGTCGAGCGCGGCCCGGCTTCGTTTCTGCAACGGACGCGCGACTACTGGCGGCTGTGGGTGTGCAAGGAGCCGATCAACTTCTTCGATCTGCCGGCCAACGTCGTCGATCTCTACCGGCGCTCGCTGCTGATCCTGCGCACCCAGATCGACAACGGCGGCGCGATCATCGCCGCCAACGACAGCGACATCACCACCTTCGCGCGCGACACCTACTCGTACATGTGGCCGCGCGACGGCGCGCTGGTGGCGCACGCGCTGGACCTGGCCGGCTATCAAGAGCCGCCCCGTCGCTTCTTCGAATTCTGCGCCGACGTGCTGACGCCCGAGGGCTACCTGCTGCACAAGTACACGCCCGACCGCGCGCTCGGGTCGTCGTGGCATCCCTGGATCGGCCCCAGCGCCGGCGGCGGCGCGGCGGCATCGCAGCTACCGATTCAGGAGGACGAGACCGCGCTGGTGATCTGGGCGCTGTGGAAGCACTTCCAGCGCTTTCGCGACATCGAAGATCTGCGCAGCCTCTACGGCCGGCTGGTCAAGAAGGCGGCCGCCTTTCTGGTCGCCTACCGCGACCCGACGACCGGCCTGCCGGGGCCGAGCTACGACCTGTGGGAAGAGCGTCGCGGGATCCTGACCTTCACCGTCGGCTCGGTGATCGGAGGGCTGCACGCCGCCGCGCAGTTCGCGATGATCTTCGGCGAGACCGATCACGCGCGCCGCTACGAGACCGCGGCGCAGGAGATGCGCCAGGGGATGGACACCTATCTCTGGCGACCCGAGCTGGGTCGCTTCGCGCGCATGGTGCGCGTCCTGGCCGACGGAAAGATCGAGGTCGACACCACCATCGACGCCTCGCTCTACGGCGCCTACGCCTTCGGCGCCTACCCGGCGGACGATCCCCGCGTCGAAGCGACGATGAAGGCGATCCGCGACCAGCTCTGGTGCAAGACCAGCGTCGGCGGCGTCGCCCGCTACGCCAACGACTATTACCATCAAATCCCCGGCACGGACGTCGCGACCGTGCCCGGCAACCCCTGGTTCATCTGCACGATGTGGCTGGCACAGCACGCGGTGGCGCACGCCAAGACCAGCGCCGACCTGGATCCGGCGCGCCAGATCCTGAGCTGGGTCGAGAAGCGAAAGAAGGAGCCGTCGGGCGTGCTGGCCGAGCAGGTCCACCCCTTCGACGGGACGCCGCTGTCAGTAGCACCCCTGACCTGGTCGCACGCCACCGTGGTCACCCTGGTACAGGAGTACCTCGATCGCTGCGAGGCGTTGGAGCTGAAGGCGCCCGGAAGCAAGCGACGATATCGCAAACTTCAAGGCTACGAGCGGCCCGAACCGGAGATTCCGCTCGAACAAGCGCCCGCTGACCCTGCGAAGGAATAGTTGCTTCTCGTCAGGCTTCCCCGAAGTTGACGAAGTCGACTCTGAACCTGAGCTCCCGCGACCAGGTCACGACGGCGCCCACCCGGGTGGGGCTTCCACGCCCGCCGGCGCCGCCGCCGTGATATGTCTCCGGGAGCAGAGGCAAAGCGTGGAGGCAGGCCGGAAAGTACGATGATTACCGGGATGAAAGAAGGAGCTCCGATGTCGACGAAGTTGAAGGGCGGCGCGGCGGCGGGCGGAAAGAACGCAACCCTGACCGCGACCCACCGGCTGGGCCAAAGCATCTGGTTCGACAACATCAGCCGGGCGCTGGTGCGGACCGGCGGGCTGCGCGCGCTGGCCGAACAGGGGGTGCGAGGCGTGACCTCGAATCCGACGATCTTCGAGAAGGCGATCTCTGGCTCGTCCGACTACGAAGACGAGCTGCAGCGGCTGGTGGCCGACGGCCACTCGACGCAGACGATCTACGAAGAGCTGGTGCTCGACGACATTCGGCGCGGTTGCGACCTGATGCTGCCGATCTTCGATGCTTCGGGAGGCGTCGACGGACGCGTCTCGCTCGAGGTGCTGCCCGAGCTGGCCGCCGACACCGAACAGACCGTCGCCGAGGGGCTGCGCCTGGCCCATCACGTGGGACGGCCCAACGTGATGATCAAGGTCCCGGCGACCCCCGAGGGGATCCTGGCGATCCGCGCGCTCACCGCCCAGGGGGTCAGCATCAACGTCACCCTGATCTTCTCGCTCGCGCAGTACGAAGAGGTCGCCGACGCCTACCACGCGGGTCTGGCCGATCGCGTGGCCGCCGGCGGCAGCCTCGACGGGCTAGCATCGGTGGCCAGCTTCTTCGTGTCGCGCGTCGACGCGGCCTGCAACAAGCTGCTGGCGTTGAAGAGCGTGCACGGCAGCGCCGACGAGGCCGAGCTGGCGGGAAAGCTGATCGGCAAGATCGCGATCGCCAACGCCAAGCTCGCGTACGAGATCTATCAGCGCACCGCCGCCAGCGCGCGCTGGAAGGCGCTGCAGGCCAAGGGGGCCAAGCCGCAGCGGCTGCTCTGGGCGTCTACCGGCACCAAGGACCCGCACTCCCCCGACACCCTCTACGTCGACGGGTTGATCGGGCCCGACACCGTGAACACCGTTCCGCCGGCGACGCTGACCGCCTACATGGATCACGGCAAGCCGGCGGTGACGTTGACCCGTGACGTCGAGGAAGCGCACCGCCAGGTCGAGGCATTCGCGGCGCTGGGGCTCGACCTCGACGGTGTCTGCCGCGGCCTGCTCGCCGACGGCGTCAAGGCCTTCGAGACGTCGATGTCGACGCTGATGCGCGTGATCGCCGCGCGACGAGCGGCGCTGCTGGAGAGCGGCGCGGTCTCGGCGCCAGGGCTGGCAAGATGACGACGACGATGACCGCGGTGACGGCCGAGCCCCCAGCCCCGACGCCGACGGCGACGACCGCGGCCACGCCGACGGCCGTGCCCAACCCGCTGCGCGAAGGGCTGGCGGCCGAGCGGATCCCCGAACCAGCGACCATGGTGATCTTCGGCGCCTCGGGTGACCTGACCAAGCGCAAGCTGCTGCCGGCGCTGTACAGCCTGACGCGCGAGCGGCTGCTGCCCGGGCGCTTCGCGGTGATCGGCTACGCCCGCCGCCCGCTGACCGACGAGGCCTTCCGCAACGAGATGCGCGCCGGCTGCGAGGAGTTCGCGCGCCGGCGGCCGATCGACGCCACGCTGTGGGACGGCTTCGCGCCGAATATTTTCTATCAAGAGGGGGGCTACGACGACCCGAAGGCGTTCGTGGCGCTGCGCGAGCGGCTCGAGCAGATCGAGCGCACGCTGGGGCTGCCCGGCAACCGCGTCTTCTACCTGTCGATCCCGCCGTCGTCGTTCGCGACGGTGGTGCGCAACCTCGGCGTCTCGGGGCTGATCTCGCCGCCGTCGGCCGGGCCGCAGCCGCACTTCGCGCGCGTGATCATCGAGAAGCCGTTCGGCACCAACCTCGCGACGGCGCAGCGGCTGAACCACGACATCCACGAGACGCTGACCGAGCAGCAGATCTATCGCATCGACCACTACCTGGGAAAAGAGACCGTCCAAAACCTGTTGGTGTTCCGCTTCGCGAACGGAATCTTCGAGCCGGTCTGGAACAACCGCTTCGTCGACCACGTCCAGATCACCGGCTCCGAAACCGTGGGCGTCGAGGGGCGCGGCGGCTACTTCGAGCACGCCGGCATCCTGCGCGACATGGTGCAAAACCACCTGTTTCAGGTCGTGAGCCTGGCGGCGATGGAGCCGCCGGTCGCGCTGGACGCAGACAGCGTGCGCGATGAAAAGCTCAAGGTACTCAAGGCCCTGCGCCCCATTCCCTCAAGTGAAATCGATGCCCACGTCGTGCGCGCGCAGTACGCCGCCGGCTCGATCGCCGGCCGCGCCGTCGCCGGCTATCGCGAAGAGACGGGCGTCAGCCCCACGTCGCAGACCGAGACCTACGTCGGCATGAAGTTCTTCATCGACTCGTGGCGCTGGATGGGGGTGCCCTTCTACCTGCGCTCCGCCAAGCGCATGCCCAAGCGGGTCACCGAGATCGCGATTCACTTCAAGGAAGCGCCGCGCCTGCTGTTCGGGCGGCGCGGCGGCGAAGGGGTGCGGCCCAACGTGCTGTCGATCCGCATCCAGCCCGACGAGGGGATCTCGTTGAACTTCGGCTCCAAGCTGCCGGGGCCGACCATGGAGGTCGCGCCGGTCACCATGGAGTTCCGCTACGGCTCGTCGTTCGGTGTCGAACCGCCCGAGGCCTACGAGCGCTTGATCCTCGATTGCCTCCTCGGCGACAGCACGCTGTTCACGCGCGCCGATGAGGTCGAGGCGAGCTGGACCTGGGTCTCGAAGATCCACGAGCACTGGCAGGCCAAGGCGGCGGCGCAGGCGGCCACCGGCGCCATCGAGCTTTTGCCGACCTACCCGGCGGGGAGCTGGGGCCCCGAAGCGAGCGACCAGCTGATCGGCGGTGATGGCGGCCGCCAGTGGCGGAGGCCATGACGACGACGTCGTCGTCGTCGTCGGGGTCCACGCCCGGGCCGGCCTCGTGTAACGTCGAGAAGTTCTCGCGCGGCGAGGCGATCTCGGTCGAGGTCGACCGCATCGAGAAGGAGCTCGCGTCGCTGTGGCAGGCGGCCAGCCGCGGCGACGACGCCAGCGCGGCGACGCCGATCTCGCGCGCGGCGCTGTGGAACCTGGTGATCGCGTCGCGCGGCGTCGACTCGCTGTCGCGGGTCAAGCGCCTGGTCGACGATCTCGTGCAGACGCTGCCGGCGCGTGTGATCACCCTGTGCCGCGGCTGGGGCCACACCCTGAGCGGGATCTCCGCCACCATCGAGAGCAACGTCGTGTCGCCGCCGGGCGGCGCGCGCCTGGTCTACGCCGAGGAGATCACCCTCACCGGCGAGGGGGGCGAGGCCGACGAGCGACACTTCGGCGCCCTGCTGCGCTCGCTGCAGATCCCCAGCCTGCCGACCGCGACGCTCTGGTTCGACCCCGCGCCGGCCGACAGCCTGCTCAGCAACGAGCTGCTGCCGGTCTCCGACCGCCTGGTGATCGACACCGGACGCTGCACCGGCGCGCGCGAGCTGGCCGCGCTCTGCCGCCTGGGCACGATCAACCGCGTCGAGGTCGGCGACCTTGGTTGGCTGCGCCTCGCCGGTTTTCGCCTGCTGTTCGCCGGCCTCTTCGATCCTCCGGTCGGCGGCGGCCCGCTGCTGGCGGCGACCCACTTCGAGATCGAGCATCGCTCGCCGCGGCTGGCGAGCGCGCTGCTGCTGACCGCGTGGCTGGGCGTCCAGCTCGGGTGGCGGCCGCTCGACGCCGCGCCGGGCTCCGACCGCGGCACCGGCATCCGGCTGCGCTTCGCGGCCGCGCAGGGGCGCGACGGGCGCGAGGCGACGGTCACCGTCGATCTGCGGCCTTCGCCCGGGGAGTGCGGCACCAGCGGCATCGTTTCGCTGACGCTGGGGGCGGGCTCGCGCCGGCGAGGTCTATCGTCGTCTGCCGGACCGCCGACAACCACGCCGAGATCACCGTGCCGATCGCCCCGCCCCGCACGGTGAAGCTCGATTCGCGCACGGACGCCGAGCTGTGCGTCGGGGCGCTGGGACCGGCCGGCCGCGACCCGCTCTTGCGCCGCGTGCTCCCCTTCGCCCAGCGCCTGGCTGACCTGGTCGCCGCGCGCGGCGCAGGCTAAGGTTGGGCTCGCCGGCATGCCCATCGCGACGACGACGACGCCTGAGATCATCGTGGTCGACGACCTGCCCACGATGGGGCGTCTGGCGGCGCAGCGCGTGCGGCGCTCGGCGGCCACGGCGCTGGCGACGCGCGGTCAGTGGCGCGTGGCGCTCGCCGGCGGCTCGACGCCGCGCGCGCTGTATCGTGAGCTGGCCGGCGGCTCGCGTGAGCTGGCCGGCGGCTCGCATCGAGCTGGCCGGCGGCGCCCACGCCGTCGATTGGAACCGCACCGTCCTCTTCTTCGGCGACGAGCGCGCCGTCCCGCCCGACCACGCCGACTCGAACTACCGCATGGTGCAGCGAGACGCTGCTGTCGGCGATCCCGATACCGGCCGCCAACGTCCACCGCATGGAGGGAGAGGCCGGCGACCTCGACGCGGCCGCCGCCCGCTACGAAGCGACGCTCGGCGGCGTCGCGCTCGATCTGGCGATCCTCGGCATGGGACCCGACGGGCACACCGCCTCGCTGTTCCCCGGCACGACGGCGGTCGCCGAGCAGCAGCGTCGCTGCGTCGCCGTCGCCGTCCCCAGGCTCGGCACCTCGCGCCTGACGCTCACCTATCCGGTGTTCGAGGCGGCGCGCGAGATCATCTTTCTCATCGCCGGCCAGGACAAGGCGCTCACCCTCAAGGCGGTGATCGAGGGGCCCGACCGACCGGACATCTACCCCTGCCAGCGGATCTTCCGGCGGTCGGGGCCGGTGGCGATGTTCTGCGACCGCGGCGCGGTCGCCGATCTGTCGACGCTGACGCGCCTCCCCGCCGGATGATCGTCCTCGCGGGAGATATCGGCGGCACCAACGCGCGGCTCGCGCTTTACGCCGCCGGCCACAGCGCGGGCGGCATCACGCTCGATTCGCTCTTCGAACGGACCTACCCGTCGACGATCCATCCGTCGTTCGACCACATCGTCGAGCAGTTCCTCGCCGAGGCGGAGGCGCAGACCGGCCAGGCGCGCGGCATCGGGCGCGCCTGCCTGGGCATCGCCGGCCCGGTCGAGCACAACATCTGTCGCGCCACCAACCTGCCCTGGGTCATCGACGGCGGGCGCGCTGGGCGCGCGCCTCGGCATCGAGCGCTTCACGCTGGTCAACGACTTCCAGGCCGCGGCGCTGGGGGTCACCGCGGTCGGGCCGTCGCACCTGGCGGGCCTCGGCGGCGCGCCGCCGCTGGCCCAGCGGACCGATCGCGGTGCTGGGCGCCGGCACCGGCCTCGGCGAGGCGTTCCTGACTCTGGTTGCCCGCCGAGAGCCGCTACCAGGTGATCGCCTCCGAGGGGGGCCACGCCGATCTGGCGCCGCGCACGCCGCTCGAGATGGCGCTGCTGCAGTACCTGACGGCGAAGTACGGACGGGTCTCTTACGAGCGGGTGCTGTCGGGCCGCGGTCTGGTCGAGATCTTCACGTTCCTGTCGCAGGAGCCGGCGTGCGCGTCGATGATCCGCGGCGACACGCGCACCGCGCTGGCGATGCAGGGCCCCGGGCACGACCCGGCGGCGGCGATCACCCGGCGCGCCCTCGACGGGTCCGACCCGGTGTGCGAGATGGCGCTGGCGATCTTCTGCTCGGTGCTGGGCGCCCTGGCCGGCAACCTGGGGCTGTACGCGCTGGCCACCGGCGGCGTCTTCGTCGCCGGCGGAATCGCGCCGCGGGTCCTGCCTTACCTGCAGCGCGGCGGCTTCCGCGAGGCGTTCGAGCACAAGGGGCGCCTGACCCCGCTGGTGGCGCGGCTGCCGGCGTTCGTGGTCACCCACCCGCAGCCCGGCCTGCTCGGCGCCGCGACGTTTGCCGCGATGCCCTGAGCCGCCCCGCCCGACCGGCCTCGCACCTTGCCGCGCACTTTCCCGCGCACTTTCCCGTACCTGGCCTCCGTTCGGCCACCCGGAGCGTTTTCTCGGTCAAGAAATACCGGACTTCGGTCGATGGACAGTCCGTGGGAAACGGGCCTCAGGGCGCACGCGCAGCGCTCAGCTTGGGGGGCGGCTCCGTGCGGTTTGAAGCCACACCCGGAGCCGACCCGCATTCGGAGCGGGAACGATTCGGCCGCATGGTCGGTCGTTCGCAGGCGATGCAAGCGGTGTTCGACGTGCTCGGCAAGGCGTGCACCAGCGACGCGACCATCATGCTCGAGGGCGAGACCGGCACCGGCAAGGAGGTCTCGGCCGAGGCGATCCACCGCGGCAGCCGCCGGCGCGACAAGCCGTTCCTGGTCGTCGACTGCGGCGCGATGCCGCCGCAGCTGCTGGAGAGCGAGCTGTTCGGGCACGAGCGCGGCGCGTTCACCGGCGCCGTCGCCGCGCGCCAGGGCGTCTTCGAGGCGGCCAACGGCGGCACGGTGTTCCTGGACGAGATCGGCGAGCTGAGCCTCGACCTGCAGCCCAAGCTGCTGCGCGTGCTCGAGCGGCGCGAGGTCCGCCGCATCGGCACCAACAACTACGTCCCGATCAACGTGCGGCTCATCGCCGCCACCAACCGCAGCCTGCGCGAGCAGGTCGGCTGCGCACAAGTTCCGCTCCGACCTCTACTACCGGCTGGCGGTCGTCGAGGTGAAGCTGCCCCCGCTGCGCGACCGCGAGGCCGACCTGCCGCTGCTGGTCGAGCACATCGTGCGCAACCTGGGCGGCGTCGACGAGGCGACCGCGACGACCATCGGCTCCGACGCGTTCCTGTCGGCGCTGTGCCGCCACAGCTGGCCCGGGCAACATCCGCGAGCTGCGCAACTACCTGGAGCGCTGCGTGGCGCTGCGCGACTTCACGCCGCCGCACGTGGTCGAGGCCAGCTCGCCCAGCCCCGAGAACGCCGTCGCCATCGGCCAGCCCCTGCGCGAGGCGCGCGAGGCCTGGGTCAGCAGCTTCGAGAAGCGCTACCTGGAAGAGCTGCTGCGCCAGCACGACAACCGGGTCAGCGCCGCGGCGCGCGCCGCCAGCGTCGACCGCATCTACTTTTATCGGCTGCTCTGGAAGCACGGCCTGCGCACGCGCGAGGCCGCCATCCGAGACACCGACGAACCCCGACGTGAGCCTGGCTGCCGTGCCGGGCGATCGACGGGATCCCCGGAGGGGTTCGCGGGCCCTCCCGCCACGGACTCTGCGCGGCAAGGCGAGCTCCATCCCCCGGTGCCGCGCCGCGAGCTGACGCTGCGCGCGGTCCTGGTCGGCTGCGGCATCGGCGCGCTGCTGGCGGCCGGCAACGTCTACACCAGCATCAAGACCGGCTTCATCGACGGCGGCAGCATCAGCGCCGCGGTCCTGGGCTTCACGCTTCTTCGCGATCTTCCGCCGCATCGGACGCGCGCGCCTACTCGCGCGCGGAGAACAACATCACCCAGACCACGGCCGCGTCGGCGGCGGTCATGTCGTTCGTGCTCGGCGCCGGCGGACCGCTGTCGGCGCTGGCGCTGATGGGCAAGAGCTATCCGGCCTGGCAGCTGGTCCTGTGGGCGATCGGCCTCGGGCTGCTGGGGATCCTCATCGCGGCCATGCTGCGCAACAAGCTGATCGTCGTCGAGGAGCTGCCCTTCCCGACCGGCGCCGCCACCGCCGAGGTCATCGAGACGATCCACACCACGCGCGCGATCGGCGCTGCACCGCGCGCGCCTGCTCACGCTGTCGCGGCGCTGGCGGCGATGTACGTGACCTGGTTCCGCGACGGGCCCTCGGCGCTGATCCCGCAGATGACCGCCGCGTCGTTCGCGATCGGCGGCCTCGGCGCCGCGAGCCTGAGCCTCGGGATCAGCTGGAGCCCGCTGCTGGCCTCGACCGGCGTGCTCATGGGCCTGCGCGGCGCCGCCAGCATGCTGCTCGGCGCGGTCGTCGACCTGGGCGGTGCTCGTCGCCCATGGCTGGTCCACAGCGGCCTGGTCGCGACCGCCGACTACTCGGCGTTCGTCACCTGGCTGGTCTGGCCGGCGCTGGGGCTCATGATGTCCAGCACCTTCCTGCCACTGCTGCTCGACTGGCGCGTCGACGCTGCGCTCGGTCCGCGATCTGCTCGTCGATCGTCCGGATCGCGAACGCCCGCGCGTCGCGCCCGGGCGCCCGCTGGTCCCGTTTCAGACGGCGTCCTGCTCGCGGTGTGCATCGTCGGGGCTGGTCGTCCTGGCCCGTGGTCGCCTTCGGCATTCACCCGCTGGTGACGCTGGCGGCGCTGGTGATCGCGATCGTGGCCGGCGGCATCTGCGCGCGCGCCGCCGGCGAGACCGACATCGCGCCGGTCGGCACAGGTCGGCACGGCGATGCAGGTCGCGTTCGGCGGCAACAGCGCGACCACCGTCGCTGATCGCGGGCGGCATCGCCATGGGCAGCTCGCGCCAGGTCGTCGCAGACGCTGTGGGCGTTCAAGGCCGGGCAGCGGCTGCAGGCCTCGCCGCGCGCCCAGGTCGATCGCGCAGATCATCGGCATGGTGCTGGGCGCGCTCGTCGTCGTCCCGGTCTACCTGGTGATCGTGCAGGCCTATCAGCTGGGCAGCGAGGCGATGCCAGCGACCACCGCGGTGTCCTGGAAGGCGACGGCCGAGGCGGTGCACGGCGGCCTGGCGGCGCTGCCCCGCCATGGCGCGTTCGCCGCCGGTATCGGCATGGCGCTGGGCGCGATCCTCACGCTGCTGGGCCGGACGCGCGCGGCACGCTTCTTCCCGTCACCGACGGCGATGGGCATCGCCGTGTTGACTGCCGGCGTCGCTGACGATCACCATCTTTCTGGGCGCCACCATCGCCGCGCTGTCTCGCCGACGCTGGCCCCAAGCCGAGACCGGGTTCACCTCTCTGGCGGCCGGCGGCATCGCCGGCGAGTCGATCATGGGCGTGGCCATCGCGGCGCTGATCGCGCTCGGGATCATCTAGCAGTTAAGAGGCTTCGGACCTCGGGCCTCCCGAAGGCCAAGGCCAGAAGTCCGAAGTCCGAAGTCCGAAGTCTGAGGCCCGAAGTCCGAGGCCCCGAAGTCCGATCAGGCGCGGGCGGCGGGGGTCAGGTAGACGCCGCTCACGTTCTCTTGCGGCGCCCAGCTGCCGATCGACACGATCTCGCCGCCGATGATCTCGCGGCCACCGGGGGCGTCGGCGGCGTCGCGCACGGCGGCGCGATCGACGTGGAGGCAGACGTTGACGTGGACCTCGGGGTGCGCCGTCGGGCGTTCGGCCAGCTGTTCGGCGAGCTTGTTCCGCGATCTCCTTCACGCCGGCCCGCTCGCGCGCCGCCTGCGCGGCGTCGTCGGACAGGATGCGCGCGGCGATGAGGGCGCTGCCGGTCTGCAACGCCAGCACCAGCCCGGCGTCACGGAACGCCTGCTCGGCCGCGTCGAGCGCCGCCGAGCTGTCGTCGAGCAGCTCGTCGCTGTCGTTGTCGGCCTCGGGGCTCATGCGAACCTCGACGTAGATCGCGGCCGCCTGCGCCGACACCTCGGGCACGTCGGCCTTGGTCGAGCCAACCGCCTCGCGCAGGGCTTCCCAGAAGGCGCGCGCGGTGGGAAAGCGGCGATCGGCCACCTTCTCCATGCTGCGCAGCACGACGGCGTCGAGCGCGGGCGACAGCGGCGCGACGTGGCTCGGCCGCGGCGGCGGCGCCTCGAGGTGCTGGCGCTCGATGTCGGCCATGGTCTCGGCGCGAAACGGATACTGACCGGTCAGCAGGTGATAGAGCACGACGCCCAGCGCGTAGATATCGGCGCGCTCGTCGATGGCGTCGCCGCGGATCTGCTCGGGCGCCATCGTGTACGACGTGCCGAGGCGCGTCCCCACCATCGGTGAGCCCAGCCTCGGCGGCGTCGGGGTGAAGCAGCTTGGCGATGCCGAAGTCGAGCAGCTTGACCACGCGCTTGGGGGCGGCGCCGTTGCTGGCGCTGTCGGTAATCGGCGCTGCGGAGATGAAGATGTTGCTGGCCTTGAGGTCGCGGTGGACGATGCCGCGCGCGTGCGCCGCCTCGAGCGCCGAGCAGACCGGCTCCAGATACTCCAGCACCTCGGGCGGCGCGAGGCGACCCTGATCGTGCAGCACGCTGCGCAGGTCGGTCCCCTCGAGCAGCTCCATCACGTAGAAGGGACGCCCGTCGGGCAGCTCGCCGAACTCGTAGATGTCGACGATGTTCGGGTGCTTGATCATGTTGACCGCCAGCGCCTCGCGCAGGAAGCGCGCGACCATCTGGGGCGATCCCGCCAGCTCGCGCCGCAGGACCTTGACCGCTGCGCGACGGCCCAGCAGCCGGTGCTGCGCCTCGTAGACCGTGCCGCCGCCGCCCGAGGCGAGCTCCTTCTTCAGGACGTACGAACCGGCGAACGTCCCCGGTCGCAGGGCGTCCGGATCGATCGCCTGAGCGAGCGCTCCCGCCTGATTCGGACCGAGGGGCCTGGTTTTGTCGAGGTCTTCCACGTTGTCGTCGAACCGCCACGCCCGCGTGTGCGCTCGGGTGCGTCTGTCCGCCTACCCCTGGCTATCGGATGTTATGTTCGAAAGGTTTAGAGCGTCGTCTTGATGGGAACACCCGTCAGGCGGATTGATTGAACATGATTGACACACACTGCCATCTCGACGTTGCCGACTTCGGCCCGGATCGGGCCGAGGTCCTGGCGCGCGCCCGTGCGGCGGGCGTCACGGTCATGGTCTGCATCGGCTCCGGCCGGGATATCGGCGCGGCGCGTGAGGCGGTGCGCCTGGCGGCGGCTGAGCCTGACGTCTTTGCCGCCGTCGGCGTGCACCCCCACGACGTCGCGGGCATGGCCGAGGCCGACTGGGACGAGCTGGCGGTGCTCGGCCGTGCGCCGCGCGTGGTCGGCATCGGCGAGACCGGGCTCGACTATTACTACGACCATTCGCCGCGCGACGCGCAGCGCGAGGCCTACCGGCGCTTCATCGCGCTGGCGCGCGACGTCGGCCGGCCGGTGATCTCCCACGTCCGTGACGCCCACGCCGACGCGGCCGAGATCCTCGCTGCCAGCGACGCGGCCGCCGCTGGGCGGCGTCATCCACTGCTTCACCGGCGGCGTGGACGAGGCGCGGCGTTACCTCGACCTTGGCCAGCACCTGTCGTTCTCGGGCATCCTCACCTTCAAGACCGCCGCGCCGATTCGCGAGGCGGCGGCGTTCGCCCCCGCCGACCGCATCCTGGTCGAGACCGACGCCCCCTTCCTGGCGCCGATCCCCTACCGCGGCAAGCGCAACGAACCGGCGTTCGTGGTCAAGACCGTGGAGACCCTGGCCGGCCTGCGCGGGATCCCGTTCGAGGAGGCGGCGCGCGCGACCAGCGAGAACGCCCGCCGGCTGTTCCGACTTGGCGTTTGACGTAGGCCCGGCCGGGCAGCAATACTGGCGCCCGGTTCAAACGTGACGGCTGTCGGCAACGGTTCGGGTTCGCCTTCGCTACGGAGATCTCGAGACATTCATCGAGCGCTTCGCCCCGAACGTCACGCGCGGCGGGATCTTCCTGGCCAGCCGCGCGCCGCGCCCCGAGGGTGAGGTCTTCCACTTCGAGGTCCAGCTGGCCGACGGCGCGGTCGCGCTGTCCGGCGAAGGCAAGGTCATCTGGGTCAAGGCATTCGACCCGGCCGAGCCGCAGAAGCCGCACGGCATGGGCGTGCAGTTCGTCCAGATCGATCCCGGCAGCCGCGAGACGCTGAACCGCATCCTGCAGACGAAGGGGACGGCGCGACCGGCGCCGGCCGGCGCGGCGCGAACGACCGGACCGCGCGCGACGCTGCAGCAGCCGGGCGCTCCCGCCGCCGCCAACGGCCGCGCGCGCGTCGAGCGCGTCGACACCAACGTCGATCTCGCCGCCGAGTACGGCATCGACGAGGCGACCCTGCGCCGGGTGATCGATCGCAACTGGGCGGTCGGTCCGCGCGCCGACGACGATCTCGAGTCGCTGCTCAAGCCGGAGCCGATCGAGCCGGCGACGCTGGCGCAGGCGCTCGCCGAGCTGCCCCGTCTGCTCGACCTGGCGCCGCGCCGCCGCAGCGGCCCTACCCGCACCCTCGAAACGACGCCAAGCCCCGCCGAGCGCGCCGCGAACGGCGCCGTCCGCGAACGCGATCGCCGCGAGGACACTTAGACCTATTTCTTGATTCAGGACCGTGGCGTCCTGGCGTCTGGCGTTCAACGCTTACCGGCCAGGTGCATCCGCAGCGACCCGAGGAGCTGGCTGCCGTCGCCCTCGAGCGCCGCCGGGCCGGCGAGCAGACCGACGACGTTGCCCGCCTCGCCGCACACGCCCGCGATGGGCGAGCGCACGCGCGCGTGCGTGCCGCCGGCGGCGTCGCAGTAGCGGAAGATCACCTGCCCGCGCGCCTCGAGCGCCGCCGGCTCGGCGACGTCGTAGCGCAGGCCGGGCGCCGCTGACGCTGACGCTGACGGTCCGGCCAAGGAAATCACCCGCCCGGCCGGTATCGCCGAGGTGAAGGGGGTCGAGCGCCCCTCGACGCGCAAGTGCGCCAGCGCTGGCGGCGGCAGATCGCCGGCGCGCGCGTCGGCGTCGGCCAGCGACGTCACCCGCCCGGGCAACAACCCGAGCGCGCACAGCGACCGAAACCCAGCCCCGACCGCCAGCACCGGACCGCCGGCGCGCGCGAAGGCGACCAGCGCGCGCACCGTGGCCGGCAGCGCCCCGTCGTCGACGGCTCCGTGGACCGCCCCGTCGAATCGCCCGCCATCCGTCGTCTCTCGGGCCGCGTCCAGCGCCCCGCAGACCAGCACGGCGTCCCAGCGCGACGGCGGTGCTTGCTTCGCACCGCGCGCCCCCGCGGCGTGCGCGATCGGTTCGAGGAGGATCGGTTCGAGGAGGGCGCCCACCCTGGCGGCGAAGGTCGACCAGAGCTCGCCGGGAGCGCCCTCGCTCGCCGCAGGACCGTAGAGACCAAGACGCATCGCGGTCGTGCCGCCCGCCTCAGATCTTCAAGTTGCGACGGATGCGCGCGATCGGCTCGTCGGTGTCGGGGACGAACGGACGGCCGGTGACCAGCTCGCAGACCTGGATGTAGCGGCGCGCGGCCTCGACGCGCACGTCGTCGGTGAGCTTGGGCGGCGGCCCGTCGCCGCGGTAGCCCTGGTCGGCCAGCGTGCGGCGCACGTACTCCTTGTCCAGGCCGCGCGGCTCCTCGCCGCGGGCGAGGCGCGCCTCGTAGTCGTCGGCGTACCAGTAGCGCGACGAATCGGGGGTGTGGATCTCGTCGATGAAGCACGAGCTCGCCGTCGGGGCGGCGCCCGATCTCGTACTTGGTGTCGACCAGGATCAGGCCGCGGCGCGCCGCCTCGCCCTGGCCGAACGCGAACAGGCGCGCGCACATCAGCGCCGCCTCGTCGAAGTCTTCCGCCGACAGCAGGCCCATCTCCAGCACCTCGGCGCGCGACACCGACCGATCGTGGTCGCCCTTCTCGGCCTTGGTCGACGGCGTGAGGATCGCCTTCGCCAGCCGCTGGTTCTTCTTCATGCCGTCGGGCAGGTCGTGGCCGCAGAAGCGGCGCTCGCCGCGCTGCGTAGTGCCGACCAGATCGACGTCGACGTCACGCCGGTCAGGTAGTCGCGCATCACGAACTCGACCGGCAGGAGCTTGCACTCGCGCGCGACCATCACGGTCGGGTCGGGGACGTTGATGACGTGGTTGGGCGCCAGGTCGGCGGTCGCCTCGAACCAGAACGCCGCCATGCGGTTCAGCACCTGGCCCTTGAACGGGATCGTCCCCAGCACGACGTCGAAGGCGCTCAGGCGATCGGTCACCACGATGGTGCGCCGGCCGTCGCGCGTGTAGCAGTCGCGCACCTTGCCCTCGTACTTCGTCGCCCAGCTCGGGAAAGTCGGTGCGGTCCAGCGTCTTGCTCGAGCTGAGCGCGGATCACGGTCGTCGTCGATCATCGGCTGGGGCTCCTCCTCGTCGCGCAGCGCGCGATCGATGATGGCACCGGCGTAGCGCAGGTGGTGGTTGAGGTCGAAGGCCTGGTCGATCTCGGCCGGCGTCAGCTTGGCGGCGACGTCGGGGTCTTCGGCCAGCAGCACGCGAAAGCTCTTCTCGACGCCAGCGTCGGCGTCCCGAGCTGCGCCGCCACGCGCAGGGCGTTGCGCTGCACCAGCTCGTAGGCCGCCTGGCGCGCCATCCCCTTGCGCACCAGCGCCAGCAGCACCGCCTCGCTGAAGAACAGCCCGCCGGTGAGATCCAGGTTGCGCCGCATCCGCTCGCGGTTGACCACCAGCCCGTCGACCAGGCCGGCGGCGCGCCGGACCATGAAGTCGGCCAGGCCCGTCGCGTCGGGGCCGATCACCCGCTCGACCGACGAGTGCGAGATGTCGCGCTCGTGCCACAGCGCGACGTTCTCGGCCGCCGCGTGCTCGTAGCCGCGCAGCAGGCGCGCCAGGCCGCACAGGTTCTCCGACAGGATCGGGTTCTTCTTGTGCGGCATCGCCGACGAGCCCTTCTGTCCCTTGCCGAAGGCCTCGGTCGCCTCGCCGACCTCGGTGCGCTGCCAGTGGCGCACCGTCAGCGCGATCCGCTCGACCGCGGTGCCGACGCGCGCCAGCGCCGCGAAGTAGGCGGCGTGGCGATCGCGCGCGACGACCTGGGTCGGCACCATCTCGGGCCGCAGGCCGAGCGCGCCAGCGCGCGCGCCTCGATCGCCGGGTCGAGGTTGGCGTAGGTGCCGACCGCGCCGGCGATCTTGCCGACGGCGATCTCGGCGCGCGCCGCGACCAGCGCGCGCCGCGCGCGCCCGAGCTCGGCGAAGAAGCCGGCGAACACCAGGCCGGCGGTGATCGGCTCGGCGTGGATGCCGTGCGAGCGGCCGATCGCCGGCGTGGCGCGCTCTTCCTCCGCGCGCCGGCGGCAGGCGGCGCGCAGCTTGTCGAGCCCGTCCAGGATCTGGTCGGTCGCCTCGCACAGCTGGATCGCCAGCGCCGCGTCCAGCACGTCCGACGACGTCATGCCGAGGTGCAGCCAGCGCGCCGGCTCGCCCGCCAGCTCCTCGACGTGGGTCAGGAAGGCGATCACGTCGTGGCGCGTCCGCTCCTCGTGCTCGAGGATGCGCGCCGCGCTCAGCTTGCCGGCAGCCTTGGCCCGCACGGCGGCCGCCGTGCCCGCCGGCACCGTCCCCGCGGCCTCCATCTCGTCGCAGGCGGCCAGCTCGATGCGCAGCCAGATGTCATAGCGGTGGTCGTCCGACCACAACCGGGAAAGCTCGGGACGGGTGTAACGCGCAATCATCGTCGACCCGCCTTCTATCGGAATCGGACCGGTGGTTCAAGTCGAGTCACGGCACGAGGATCATCGAACCGGTCGAGTTGCGCGCCTCGAGATCGCGGTGCGCGTCGGCGACCTCGGCCAGCGGCAACACGCGGCTGATCTTGATCTTGACCGCGCCCGAGCGCACGACGTCGAACAGGTCGTTGGCGGTCTCGAGCAGCTCGGGGCGCGTGCCGATGTACGACGCCAGCGTCGGGCGCGTGAGATAGAGCGATCCCTTGATGCTGAGCAGCGTGATGTCGAGCGGCGGCACCAGGCCCGACGACTGGCCGAACGACACCATGAGCCCGCGCGCGCGAATGCAGTCGAGCGTCGCGCGGAAGGTGATCTTGCCCACCGAGTCGAACGCCACCGCGACCCCTTCGCCGTGGGTGATCTCGTGCACGCGATGCACGAAGCTCTCCTTGACGTAGTTGATCACGTGCTCGCAGCCGTGCTCGAACGCCAGGCGCGCCTTCTCCGGGGTGCTGACGGTGCCGATCACGCTGACGCCGAGGTGCTTGGCCCACTGGCAGGCGAGGAGCCCGACGCCGCCGGCGGCCGCGTGAAACAGGATGGTGTCGCCGCGCTTGACCCGTCCGGCGCGCAACAGCAGATACTGCGCCGACATGCCCTTGAGCATGATCGCGGCCGCGGTGCGGTCGTCGATGTCGTCGGGCAACGGCACCAGCCGCGCCGCCGGGAGGTTGCGCGTCTCGGCGTACGAGCCCTGAACGAAGGCGTAGGCGACGCGATCGCCGACGGCGACCTCGGTGACGTCGGCGCCGATCGCCTCGACGACGCCGGCCGCTTCGTGACCCGGCACGAAGGGGACGGCGGGTGCCTTGTAGGTCCCGTTGCGAAAGTAGACGTCGACGAAGTTGACGCCGATCGCGGTGTGGCGCACCCGGGCCTGGCCGGGGCCCGGCGCTGTTTCGGGAACCTCCTCCCACGTCAGCACCTCCGGGCCTCCGAGCTCGTGCACCACGATCGCTTTCGACATGATCGCGGTTTATCAGACGCGCCGCCGCAATCCAAGCGGGCGCGCGTCGTGCGGCGACGCTACGGCCAATGCTGGTCGGATAAGGATTAACGCCACGACGCCAGAGTCGCCAGAGTCCGGATTTTCAACAGTCCGGACCGTGGCGTCCTGGCGTCTTGGCGTTTTAACCGAACGGCGTCGACGCTACGGCGCCGCGGCGGCCTGCGCCGGCGCCGGCGCCTTGGCCGCGTCGGTCTCGGCGACCGTCTTCAGCCTCGCCAGGCCCGACTCGAAGTCACTGCCGATCATCTTGTCCATGTTCATGAACACGCCGACCGCCTTGCCCATCAGGTTGTTCCGCCCCTCCATCGACCAGGTCGCGGTGACCGCCTTGTCCCCCTCTGGCTTCACGATGAAGCCCGCGGTCGCGACCGAGGCGAACGGCTTGATGAACTCGAGGCGAATCGACAGCGCCGCCGCCTCGCTGCTGCCCCCGCGTGGCGGCTTGCTCTCGATGATCGTCATTCGCCCCTGCCCGACGTCCTTGTTGCCCTCCCACGCGTATCCGGCGCCGACGCCGCTGGTCGGGCCATCGAAGGTCTTCTTCATCGCGGGATCGCGCTTCTCCCACGGCGACCAGGCCGCCCAGGATTTGAAGTTGTCGAGATGGGCGTAGACCACCTCCGCGGGGGCGTCGATCCTCTGCGACCGCTCGACCCGGTAGTTGTCGGGGCGCGTCGCCGCGAACACCAGGAAACCACCAACGCCGATCAAGAGCAGCACGAGGACCTTCTTGAGAATGGACATGGCGTCACTCCTTCCCTGGGGCAAAAGCCCACTCGCTTTGTCCCTCAGTTACCGGCCGGTGGGAAGAAAAAACGCCGCCGCACCGCTGGCGGCGGGGCTCAGGTCACGCCGAGCAGGCGCCGCAGCCGGCGCGCCAGCGCGTTGCCGCCGTGCGCGGCCGCCGGCACGACCAGGATCGTGTCGTCGCCAGCGACGGTGCCGAGCAGATCCGGGAACCGGGCCTCGTCGAGAGCGCGCGCCACCGGTGACGCCGCGCCGGCCTTGGTGCGCACGACAACCATGACCGCGTTGCAATCGACCGACTCGACCAGCCGTCGGACCGGCTCCATCGGTAACGTGCCGGCGTCCCCGTCGATCACGTAACGCCGGCCGGCGGCGCCGACGGTGCGCCGCACCCCCAGCGCCACCATGTCGCGCGACAGCGTCGCCTGGGCCGCCCGGATGCCCCGCGCCGCCAGCTGCCGGCGCAGGTTCTCCTGCGTCGCCACCGAACGGCGCGCCAGGATCTCCCGGATCGCTTCGCGACGCGCTTCAGTGCGCGGCATCAGGTCACCAGCGTGCCGACACCCCGGTCGGTGAACAGCTCGGCGACGATGCTGTACGGGATGCGCCCGTCGACGATGTGCACCGCCTGGACGCCGCCCGCGAGCGCGCTCAGCACCGCCTGCGCCTTGACGTGCATGCCGCCGCGGATGGCGCCGCCCAGGCCGGCCTCGAGATCGGCGGCGCGCAGGCTGCTGATCAGCTTGCCCTCGCCGTCGAGGATCCCGGCGACGTCGGTGAGGAAGATCAGGCGCGACGAACCGGTCGCGACCGCGATCTCGGCGGCGGCGACGTCGGCGTTGATGTTGTAGCTGACGCCGTCGACGCCCATGCCGACCGGCGAGACCACCGGGATGTAGCCGCGGTCGAGCACCATGTCGAGCACGTCGGAGCTGACCGCCTCGATCTCGCCGACGAAGCCGAGGTCGGGCTTGCCCGGCTCGGGCGCCAGCTTGTGCGCCATCAGCAGGCGCCCATCCTTGCCCGACAGGCCGATCGCGCGGCCGCCCAGCGTGTTGAGCAGACCGACGATCTCGGTGTTGACCTTGCCGGTCAGCACCATCTCGACGACGCGCACGTCCTCGGCGCCGGTCACGCGCTGGCCGTCGGCGAACTCGGTGCCGCGACCGAGCTTCTCGAGCGTGCGGGTGATCTCGGGGCCGCCGCCGTGCACGACGATCGGGCGCAGCCCGGCCGAGTGCAGCAGCACCACCTCCTGCGCGAAGCTGCGCTTGAGCGCGGGATCGATCATCGCGGCGCCGCCGTACTTGATCACGGCGCGCTTGCCGGCGAAGCGCTGGATGTAGCTCAGCGCCTCGACCACCGCCTCGCGATCGATCGCGGGCCGCGGGGGACGCGCGGCGGCGGCCGTCCCCGCCTTCGGCGTTGAATAATATTCAGCGTTGATCTTCACGTAGTCGTAGGTGAGGTCGCAGCCGAGCGCGCGCGCCTTCTCGGGGCCCCCCTGCAGGTCGAGCCGCACGGCGATCTCGGACGTCAGCATCATCTCGGACAGGCGCTCGCGATCGAACGCCACCGGGCCGTCGTCCTCGTAGACCCGGACCCCCTGGATGTCGAGGGTCAGCCGCGTGAGATCGATCTCCAGGCCGCGGGCGCTATCGCTGCCGCGCGCGCCGAGGCGCGCCCCCAGCGCCGCCAGGATGCGCCCCCACGACGGATCGCCGCCGAAGATGCCCGACTTGACCAGGCTGCCGCCCGCGACGGCGCGCGCCAGATCGCGCGCGAGCGCGCGGTCGCCGCAGCCCCTCGACGTCGACGACCAGCAGCTTGCTCGCACCCTCGCCGTCGGCGGCGATGGCGCGCGCCAGGTCGGCGCAGATCTCGGCCAGCGCCGCCGAGAATCGATCGAGGTCGGGGCCGCGCCCCTCGATGGGCCGCGCCCCCGACCGCCCGTTGGCCAGCGCGATCACGCAGTCGTTGGTCGACATGTCGCCGTCGACGGTGATGGTGTTGAAGCTGTCCTCGACGGCGCCGGTCAGCGCCGCCTGCAGCACCGTCGGCGAGATCGCGGCGTCGGTGGCGATGAAGCACAGCATCGTCGCCATCTGCGGGTGGATCATCCCCGACCCCTTGGCGATGGCGACGATCTGGATCGGTCGGCCGTCGATGCTCGATCGTGCGCGCCGACAGCTTGGTGCGCAGGTCGGTGGTCCGGATCGCCTCGGCCGCGGGCAGCGGATCGCCGCCCAGCGACGACGCCAGCGCCGGCATCGCTGCCCGCATGCGCTCGACCGGCAGCGGCGA
The DNA here is from genome assembly GCA_963778795.1 of uncultured Pseudomonadota bacterium. Classification (GTDB taxonomy): domain Bacteria; phylum Myxococcota_A; class Polyangia; order Fen-1088; family Fen-1088; genus DASRQZ01. The sequence continues at coordinate 838,806 of CAVZVU010000004.1, forward strand.
GCCGATGGCCCCCGTCGACGCGGTCAGGATCTCCTCGGGCGTGACCCGCAGCGCCTCGGCCGCCGCCACGGCGATCGCGCGCTCGTCGACCGCGCCGCGCGGCCCGGTCAGCGCGTTGGCGTTGCCGCTGTTGGCGACGATGGCGCGGATGCCCATCGCGGGCAGACGCCCGGCCGCGTAGTGACACCGGCGCGGCGCGCATGCGGTTGACGGTGAAGACGCCGGCCGCGGCGCACGGCGCCTCGGAGACGATCGCCGCCAGGTCGCGGCGCCCCGGCGCGCCCGACTCGCGAATGCCGGCGGCGGTGGCGCCGAAGCGAAACCCGCGCGGACAGACGACCCGCGCCTCGAGCTCAGTCTTGGTTGCTGCCACGCTTCACTCCATGAAGAGATTCAACGATGAGATTCGACGAAGAGATTCAACGATGAGATTCGACGAAGAGATTCAACGACGAACAAACAACGCCAAGGATCACGGTGCGCTGCCGTAGAGCGCCGGTCAGGCCGGCGGTCTCGTCGAAGCCGAACATCAAGTTGGCGTTCTGCACCGCCTGTCCGGCCGCCCCCTTGAGCAGGTTGTCGATCGCGCAGAAGCCGATCACGACGCCGCGCTCGGGGTCGGCGTCGACGCCCAGCAGCGCGCGGTTGGTGCCGACCACCGCCTGCAGGCGGACGGCGTCGGGCTTGGCGACGCGCAGGAACGCCCGCCCCTCGACGAACGCCTTCATCGCCGCGGTGGCGTCGGCGGCGGTCTTGCCCGGACGCAGCCGGCCGTAGGCCGTGGCCAGGATCCCGCGCCGGGTCGGCAGCAGGTGCGACGTCAGCGTCACCGGCCCCGACGGCGCGCCGGACAGCGACAGCGCGCGCTCGATCTCGGGCGTGTGCTGGTGGCGCAGCACCCGATAGGCGCGGAAGTCGCCGTCGACCTCGGAGAACGAGAAGTCCTCGCGTCCCCTTGCGCCCGGCGCCGGTGGTGCCGCTCTTGGCGTCGATGATGATGCCGTCGCGCTCGATCACGCCGGCCGACAGCAGCGGCAGCACCGCCAGCGTGCTGGCCGTGGCGTAGCAACCGGGGTTCGAGACCAGCCGCGCGCCGCGCAGCCGTTGTCGGTGGCGCCGGTCGCCTCGGGCATCGAGTAGACCGCCTCGTCCAGCAGGTCGGGACAGGCGTGGGTGAAGCCGTACCAGCGCGGGTAGTCCGCGGCGGCCAGACGAAAGGCGCCCGACACATCGACGACGCGCGCGCCGGCCGCCAGCGCGCGCGGCGCCAGGTCCATCGAGACCTCGGCCGGCGTGCAGAGGAAGACCAGGTCGACCGAGCCGAGCCGCGCGATGCGCCGTCGGCCTGCGACGTGACGACGACGCCCGCGCTGTCGTCGCCGAGCGGCAACCGATCGCCCAGGCGCTCGCCCGGCCCAGCGGTCGCTGACGGCCAGCGTCAGCGAGAAGCCTGGGTGCGCCGAGAGGATGCGCGCGGTCTCCATCCCCGAGTAGCCCGACACGCCGATGACCGCCGCGGTCGTCGTCCCGGTCTTCGGCGTCGTCTTCGGATTATTCATTTCATGAATCATTATTCATTCCTGGCGAGGCGCCGTGAGGACCTCATACCACGCCGCCCCGGCCCCGCGCCAGGTCGAGCGGAAGACCGAGGGGACGACCGGAGGACGATGTCCCCGCGCCGGGCCCGCGCGTTGTTCCAGCTCCCCGCGGCGCGCTACGCGTCGCTCACGCCGCGCTCTACTCGGCTTGCGGCGCCGACGGAAGGTCGCGGCTGGCGCGGCGGAGCAACTCGGCCTTGGCCACCCGCTCCTCCGCGATCCGAATCTCAAAATTCCCGGTGACGATATTGCGCACCACGCACGCCGCCAGCGACGTCGCCGCGATGGTGAGCGTCAGGACCAGCGCCAGCGGGACGCGCGCGCGCGGCTGCGACGGCACCGACGCGCCGCGCGCCGGGCGCACGACGGCGGCGGCCGTCGTCAGCGGCGGGGCCGGAATCGCATGCGGCTCGGGCACGGCCGCCGACCGGGGATGGGGAACCGGATGCGGAACCGGATGCGGTGGCCCAGGCTTGCGAACGTTGCGCAGCGGAATTGGCGCACGACGCGCGAACGGAACCAGATCCTCGTGCGGGGCGACGAACGGCGCCACGATCGACGACGCGATCGCCGAGACAATCGGCGGCACGGCGGACTCTGGGAAATGCGACAGCGGCGGCAGCGTGGCCGGCGTCTCCGCGTACAGCGCGTTGGGATCGACGACGACGCTCGCGGCCGACCTCGTGCGGCGCGCCGCGCTCGCGCTGCCCGCGCGGGCGGGTCTCCAGCGCGCCCGTGACCATCTCCGATCGATCCGGACGGAAGGTGCGAATCTTCGGCGTCGTCTCGCCGGTCGACGGCGCGACGGCGCGCAGGCCGACGGCCGTGCGCTGATCGGCGCGCTCGAACGCCGTCACCAGCGCGCCCGCGAAGGTGTCGACGTCTGAGTAGCGGTCGCGCGGGTTCTGCGACATCGCGCGCTGCAGGACGGCGCGCACCGAGGTCGGCACCGGAACGTCATCGCGGGACCGCGGGCTCAGCATGCCGAGCATCTGCGCGGTCAAGCGCGCGAACGCGTAGACGTCGCTCGGCGGCGACGAACGGCGACCGGCCGCCGCCTCGGGCGATCGACCGCCGCCCCGCCCCGCGTGCGCCTCGGCCAGCGCGACGATCTCCGCCGGCAGCGCCGACGCGACGCCGAGATCGGAGATGCGAATCTCGTCGCCGGAGAAGTAGATGCTGCCCGGCCGCAGGTTGCCGTGCACGAGCCCGGCCTGATGGATCGCCGACAGGCCGACGCCGATCTGCGACACGATCGGCTGCGCCTCCAGCGCCAGCAGCGGGACGCCAGCCTGCAGGCGCCGCGCGACGCGCGACGCGAGCGTCGGGCCGCCGAGGTGCTTGACCGCCAGCACGCAGACCACCTGCCCGCCAGACTCGTCGATGAACGCTTCGTAGAGCGGCGCGACGTATCGGTTCTGCACGGTACGCGCGCGGATGCAGTCCTTGAGAAAGCGCCCGCGCGAGGCATCGTCGGTCAGCAGGTCGGGCCACACCACGCGCAGCGCGACGACGCCGCCTGACTGCCGGTTCTCGGTCCGGTAGACCATCCCCAGCGGGCCGACACCGATCAGCTCGCGCACGATGTACCGGCCGGCGATGACTTCACCCGAACGGTACAAGCCATTGTCGGCGGGCTGCGTGCCCGAGCCTAAACGGTCGATCCCGACAATGGCGCTCACGGACCCCCTTCTCACGTCTCGCGCGCCCTGATTTTTCAGCCGGTGTGCCCGAAGCCTCCGTCACCGCGATCGGTTGTCGAGAGCTCCGTCGTCTCCTCGAATTCGCCTCTGGTCACAGGCGCAATGACCAGTTGCGCTATTCGATCTCCCGAGTTGATTGTATATGTTCCGCTGCCGAGATTCACCAGCAGAACCACCACCTCGCCGCGATAGTCAGCGTCGATCGTTCCGGGTGCGTTCAGCACCGTCACGCCCGCACGAAGTGCGAGACCGGAGCGCGGACGCACCTGTCCCTCGAAGCCGACGGGGATCTCCAGCGCCAGTCCCGTCGGCACGCCGAGCCGCGCACCAGGTTCAATGTGTATGGGCTCGTCGGACGCGGACGCGAGATCGAGGCCGGCCGCGTGCTCCGACATGTAGCGCGGTGTGACCGCGTTCGGCTTCAACTTGCGAAAGCGAACGCGGACACGCGCAGCCGACATCTACAACAACCTACAAGTACAACGACCTACAAACGACCGTGTAACGGAAAGCCGCCGGCTACGAGGCGACGGCGCGGAAGTTGTGGACCACGTCGGGTGATTTCCCGATCGCCTCGCGACGAGACAGTCGGATCTTGCCGGTCGCGCGGTCGATGCCGATCACCTTGACCAGCATCTCGTCGCCTTCCTTGCACACGTCCTGCACGGCGCGCACGCGCTTCTCGTCGAGCTCGCTGATGTGCACCAGGCCGTCGGTGCCGGGGAGGATCTCGACGAAGGCGCCGAACTCGGCCAGGCGCCGCACCACGCCCATGTAGAACTCGCCGACCTCGGGCTCGGTGGTCAGCCCCTTGATGATGTCGATCGCCTTCTTGACCGCGATGCCGTCGGGCGATGCGATGTGCACCGTGCCGTCGTCCTCGACCTCGATGGAGACGCCGGTCTGCGCGGTGATGCCGCGGATGGTCTTGCCGCCCGGGCCGATGATCTCGCGGATCTGGTCGGGCTTGACCTGCAGCGTGGTGATGCGCGGCGCGTAGCGCGACAGGTCCTCGCGCGGGGCCGCCAGCGCCTCGGCCATCTTGCCGAGGATGAACAGCCGCCCCTCGCGCGCCTGGCGCAGCGCTGTCTCGAGGATCTCGCGCGTCAGTCCCTGGATCTTGATGTCCATCTGCACCGCGGTGACGCCGGTCTTCGAGCCGCAGATCTTGAAGTCCATGTCGCCGAGGTGATCCTCGTCGCCGAGGATGTCCGACAGCACGGCGACGCGATCGCCCTCTTTGATGAGGCCCATCGCGATGCCGGCGACCGGTGTCTTGATCGGAACGCCCGCGTCCATCAGCGACAGGATGCCGCCGCAGACCGACGCCATCGACGAGCTGCCGTTCGACTCGAGGATCTCCGACACGATGCGGATCGTGTAGGGGAAGTCCTTCGCGGTCGGCAGCACGCGCGCGATGGCGCGCTCGGCCAGGTGGCCGTGGCCGGTCTCGCGACGGCTCGCGCCGCGCATCGGCTTCACTTCGCCGGTCGAGAAGGGCGGAAAGTTGTAGTGCAGCAGGAAGGTCTTCTCGACGTCGGCGATGATCCCCTCGATGTGCTGCGCGTCCTGGCTCGTGCCGAGCGTCGTCGTCACCAGCGCCTGGGTCTCACCGCGCGTGAACAGCGACGAGCCGTGCGTGCGCGGCAGGACGCCCGCCTCGCAGGTGATGGCGCGGATCTCGGCCGGTGCGCGGCCGTCGATGCGCTTGCCGGTCGACAGCACCAGCTCGCGCAGGTGCTTCTTCTTGGCCGACTCGTAGGCCTCTTTGACCTCGGGCAGCCGCTCGGCGAACTCGCCGGTCAGCGCCGCGGTGGTCTCGGAGCCGGCGGCGTCGAGCGCGGCGTAGCGCGCGTGCTTGTCGCGGATCGCCATCGCGGCCTGGATCTTCTCGTTGGCGATGCCGGCGACGCGCTCGACGATCACCGGATCCTTCTGCGGCGGCACGAACTCACGCTTCGGCTTGCCGACCGCGGCGCGCAGCTTGTCCTGCAGGTCGATCAGCGGCTGCGCCGCCTTGTGCGCGAACATCAGCGCGTCGATGATCGCGTCTTCGCTGACCTCGGCCCCGCCGCCTTCGACCATGACGATGGCGTCGCGGCTGGCGGCGACGATGAGGTCGATGTCCGACATCGCGCGCTGCGCGAAGGTCGGGTTGATCACGAACTCACCGGCGACGCGCCCGACGCGGACGCCCGCGTACGGGCCGGCCCACGGGATGTCGCTGAGGTGCAGCGCGCACGACGCGCCGGTCATCGCCAGCACGTCCGACGGGTTCTCGCGATCGGTGGAGATCACCATCGCGATGACCTGCGAATCGAAGCGCCACCCCTTGGGGAACAGCGGCCGCGACGGACGATCGATGAGGCGCGAGGTCAGCACCTCGACCTCGGTCATGCGCCCTTCACGCTTGAAGTAGCCGCCGGGGATCTTGCCGGCCGCCGACGTCTTCTCGAGATAGTCGACGGTGAGCGGCATGAAGTCGATGCCGGGCCTCACGCTGGTCGACGCGACCGCCGTGACCAGCACCATCGTATCTCCGTAACGAACCACCACGGAACCGTCGGCCTGCTTGGCCATCCGACCGGTCTCGATGGTGAGCTCCTTGCCGCCGAAACTCACGCCTTCACGCACGAACATGTCTCGCTCCTTGGTTCGAATGCGGCGGCGACCGATTCGTCCCTCTTCTCACCTCTTCAGCCGATCGGCCAGTCGGCGACGCGGGCTCAAGCAGCGGGAAAAAGGATGAATACCGGCACCGCAGCCGGGGGGGGGTTGAAAGGGGCACGCCCTGGCGTTCAGCCGCGGGCGCGCCTCACACTACTTGCGGATACCGAGCGACTGAATGACCGCCCGATAACGGTCGACGTTCTTGTCCTTCAGGTAATCCAACAGGCGCCGGCGCTGGCCGACCAGCATCAGCAGGCCGCGGCGCGAATGATGATCCTTCGCGTGGATCTTGAAGTGCTCCGTCAAGTAGGTAATCCGCTCCGAGAGCAGCGCGATCTGCACTTCGGGCGAGCCCGTGTCACCGGGTTTGCGAGCGAATTTCGAAACGACCTCGGTCTTACGTTCTGCTGCCAGCGCCATTGTGTTTCCCGATCTTCTTTGTGCTTCTACTGATGTGGTTTGGGACTTTTTTAGAGTTGTCGAGAATCTCCCAGAAAACCAAGGGGGAGTCAATTGAACACGCGCAGCGTGCGCGTCGGAATGAGCCGGTATTTGGCCGACAGAGCCCGTCGCGAGAGGGGTTCGGAACCGCTCAGGGTTCGGACTATCAATGAAACACACGCAAAGTGCGCATCGTGTCGTCGTCGCGCACCTCGGCAACGGCCAGCAAGGTGCCGTCCGGACGCAGTACCTGAAACCGCTCGCCCTGCACGCCCTCGCGTGCGGAGACATCGGCCGGCTCGAGGGCGGCGCGCGCGACGCGCTTGCCCTGCTCCAGGTGGCGCGTGGCCGCGCCGTCGGCTCGCAGGCTCGGCAGGTGCCCCAGCGCCTGCGACAGGCCGATCAGCGGCGCCTCGGCGAGGTTCGGCCAGTGGATGGGCGTCGTCGAGGCGAAACGGGCCGGATCGGGTCCGGCGCAGCGCCGACAGGTGCGCGCCCGGACCCAGGGCGCGTCCCAGATCGAAGGCAAGCGAGCGAATGTACGTTCCCTTCGAGCAGCGCACGCGCAGGATCGACCGCGGTCGCGTCGACCCACGACGCGAGCTCGAGCTCGTGGATGACGACGTTGCGCGACGCGATCTCGACCTCCTCGCCGGCGCGCGCGTAGGCGTAAAGTGGCCGCCCGCGCAGCTTCAGCGCCGAGAACCGCGGCGGCACCTGCTGGATCGCGCCGCGGAACGCCGCGAGCGCCGTGCTCGACGTCGCCGCGACGTCAGGCCGGCGGCGCTGCGCCGCTCGGTGACCGTGCCGGTCGCGTCGTAGGTGTCGGTCTCGGCGCCGAAGCAGACCGTCGCCTCGTACTCCTTGTCGGCGTCCAGGAGGAACTGCGCCAGCTTGGTCGCCTCGCCGAGGCAGATCGGCAGCACGCCGGACGCCATCGGATCGAGCGTGCCGCCGTGCCCGACGCGGCGCGAGCCCAGCACGCGGCGCACCTGGCGAACGACGTCGAACGACGTCGGGCCGATCGGCTTGTCGATCACCAGGACGCCCGTGCCGCGGGAAGCTCCAGTGTCCGCCGCCCCCGCTCGCGCCGTCGCGTCGCTCATCTGGGCTTCCGCCCTCGTCGGCGTCGGTGCCGGCGTCGGTCGCGGGCGTCGGCGTCGGCGTCCTCGTCCTCGTCCTCTTCCCCCTCCCCTTCCTTTGTGGTCTCCGCGGCGACCGCGGGCGGCGGCGCCAGCTCGCGCAGCAGGTTCTCGACGCGCGACGCCTGCTCGAAGACCCGGTCGATCTCGAAGGTCAGCTGCGGCGTCAGCTTCATGCGCAGGCGGGCGCCGATGGCGTGACGGAAGTAGCCGCTCGCGTGATCCAGCCCCTCGCGCACGCGCTCGAGCTCGGCCTCACCGGCGCCGTGCACCGTGAAGAGCACGCGCGCCATGCCGCAGATCCCCCGATATCCGCACGTGGGTGATGGTGATGAGCCCGGCGCCGCGCACGCGCGGATCCTTGATCTCCTGGCGCGCGATGACCTCGCCCACGACGGCCCGCACCTCGCCCGCGATCCGTCTCGGTTCGTTGCGACATCGTCCGCCCGCTCCCTACCCTTGCCAGTGACGGAAGTCGGCGCCGATCAGCGGCTCGCCGTCGTTGAACGTCTGCAGCTCGCGTTCCTCGTTGGTCACCTCGGCCTTGGCGCGCACGAAGCGCGACCACCTCGTCCAGCGCCCCCTCGACGAAGCGGCGCTCGTTGCCGACGATCGCGATGCCCAGGAGGCGCGCGCTGCCACACGTCGTTGTCGGCGACCTCGGCGATCGACACGTTGAACTTTTGCCGCACCAGATCCTTGACCCGCCGGAGCACCATCCGCTTCTCCTTGAGGGAGTGGCTGGCCCCGATGAAGAGGCCGAGCCGCGCGATCCCGACGGTCACGATCCCGCTCAGCGCCGACTGCTGGCTCCGGTCGGATTTTCCAGCGTCGGCGCGATCGACTCGATCTCGAAGGCCTCGATGATGTCGCCTTCCTTGAGGTCGCTGTAGCCCTCGATGCTGATGCCGCACTCGTAGCCCTGCGCGACCTCGCTGACGTCGTCCTTGAAGCGGCGGAGCGAGCCGATCTTGCCGGTGTAGACCAGCACCGAGTCGCGGATCAGCCGCACCTGCGCCTTGCGCGTGATCTTGCCGTCGGTGACGAACGAGCCGGCGATGGTGCCCACCTTCGGGATGGTGAAGATCTGGCGCACCTCGGCGCTTGCCCAGCATCTTCTCGCGCATGACCGGCGCCAGCAGGCCGACCATCGCCTTCTTCACGTCGTCGAGGGCGTCGTAGATGATGTGGTAGAGCTTGATGTCGACGCCCTCTTGCTCGGCGAGCTGCTGCGACTTGCCGGCCGGACGGACGTGGAAGCCGATGATGACCGCCGCGACGCCTTGGCCAGGTTGACGTCCGACTCGGTGATGCCACCGACGCCGGTCGAGATCACGTTGACCCGACCGCGTCGGTCGACAGGTTGGTGAGCGCGTTCGCCACCGCCTCGACCGAGCCCTGCACGTCGGCCTTGAGGACGATCTTGAGCTCCTTGACCTCGCCCTCCTTGATCTTGTCGAGGATGTTCTCGAGCGACACGCGCGTCGTGCCCGCGAGCTCCTTCTTGCGGCGCGTGTCGCGGCGGTGCTCGACCAGCGACTTGGCCGCCTTCTCGTCGTCGACGACGTTGAACGTCTCGCCGGCGTCGGGCACGCCGTCCAGGCCGAGCACCTCGACCGGCGTCGACGGCCCCGCCTCGGACAGGTTCTGACCCTTGTCGTCGAGCATCGCGCGGACCTTGCCCGAGAACTCGCCGGCGACGACGATGTCGCCGAGCGCGCAGCGTCCCCTCCTGGACCAGGATGGTCGCGATCGGACCGCGGGTGCGATCGAGGCGCGCCTCGATCACGTGCCCCTTGCCGGCGCGGTTCGGGTTGGCCTTGAGCTCCAGCACCTCGGCCTGCAGCGCCAGCATCTCGAGCAGCTTGTCGATGCCCTGCTTGGTCTTGGCCGAGACGTTGACGTAGATGGTCTCGCCGCCCCACTCCTCGGGGACCAGCCCGTGCTCGGACAGCTTGTTGCGGATGCGCTCGGGGTTGGCGCCCGGCTTGTCGATCTTGTTGACCGCGACGATGATCGGCACGCCGGCCTCCTTGGCGTGGTTGATCGCCTCGATGGTCTGCGGCATCACGCCGTCGTCGGCGGCGACCACCAGCACGACGATGTCGGTCATCTGGGCGCCGCGGGCGCGCATCGCGGTGAACGCCTCGTGGCCCGGCGTGTCGAGGAAGACGACGTCGCCCCGGTCCGCGTGAACCTTGTAGGCGCCGATGTGCTGGGTGATGCCGCCGGCCTCGCCCGCGGCGACGTTGGCCTTGCGGATGGCGTCGAGCAGCGACGTCTTGCCGTGGTCGACGTGACCCATGATGGTGACGACCGGCGCGCGCGGCACCAGATCCTCGGGCGCGTCCTCGGTCTCGCCGTCGGCGATGACCTCGTCCTCGTGGAAGGCGGTCGACTCGATCTCGATAGCCGAACTCGGTCGCGATCAGCGTCGCGGTGTCGAGGTCGATGTCGTGGTTGATGTTGACGCCCATCATGCCCAGCGCCCAGAGCTTCTTGATGACCTCGTTGCCCTTGATGCCCATCTTCTGGGCCAGGTCGGAGACCGCGATCGTCTCGTCCATGCGGATGACGCGCTTGTGCTCGGCGGGCGTGGTGATCTCGGTCTTCTTGAGCTTCTTGCCGGCGGCGGCGACCTTCTTGCGCGGCGGCGCGCCGGGGCGCTGGCCGGGCGCGCCGAACGCAGGACGGCCGTAGCGATCGCGGCCCGGCCGGCGTGCGGTTGATGAGCCCGGTGCGGCCGAGGCGCCGCAGCTCCTCGTCGCGATCCTTGATCTCGATCTTGGGCACGCCCGACTCTCCGCGCGGCGGCATGCCGGGCAGCTGGATGAACGCGCCGGTCGCGGCCGATCCGGTGACGACCGGTGACGTGATCTGGCGGAGCACCGGCTGCGGGGGCGCGGCCGGCGGCGCGGCGGGCGCGACGGTCTTCTCGGCGTCGGCGCGGCGCGCGGCGATCGGCCGGCGCCGCGGGTGACGCTGCCGCCGTCGACGCGGTCGGCGCGGCCGGCGCGGGGCGCTCGGACGCGGCCGGCGCGGTCGACGTCTCGACGACGCGGCGGCGCTGAACCGGCTCGGGCGGGGTCACCACCGGGGCCGGAGCTTCTTCTCGGCTCGCGGCGGGAGCGGGCGCGGTCTCGACCGGCGCCGCTGGCACCGGCGCCGTCGGCCGTCGCCGTGTCGGGCTCATGGACGACCGGCGCGGGCGTCGGTTCCGGCGCGACACGCGCGCGGACCACCGGCGCCGCCGGGGCGGCTGCTGCCGGCGGCGGTGCGGAAGGCTGCGACGCGGACGCGGGGGCAGACGCGGGAGACGGCTGGGCCGGGCGCGACTGCAGCGGTGGGCGCCGCCTTGGAACGGCGGCGGATGACCGTGTCGGTCAGCCGCTCCTCGACCAGGCTCTCCTGGCGCTCGCGATCGAGCGCGCGCCGTGATGCGATCGACGTCGGCCGCCTCGAGGTGCGACATGTGATTGGCAACTTCGATGCCGAGCGCTCGAATCTTGCCGACGAGCTCGCGGTTGGCGATCCCGAGCTCCTTGGCCATCTCGTAGACGCGCACCCGTGGCACCGCCGCCGCATCCTCGTGGCTGGTGCTGCTGCTGGATGATTCCGAACGCCGTTCGTATCCACTTCCGATCATGACTGGTTCCTATTCCGGGTTGCCATTTCCCTCACGCAGATCCCCAAACGCGGCCGCAACGTTCCTCGACAGCTCCGCCGGCGCAGCCACGACCACCCGACATCGAAAGGCGCGGCCCAATCCCGCCCTGCCGAATCGCCGCCGTGACGCACGCCGCGCGCGGGTGAATCGATGCGCCCCGCCCCGGCAGCGTGCGCCGCGCATCGACCACTGGCTGGCCGTCGCGCAGAACCATCCGCACCAGCTCGGTCGATGGACAGGCTTTGCGGCAGCCGACGCAGGTACGAACCGGCGCAGCGCCGCCGCGCGTGGCGGCGGGGCTTGGGAACCCCTTGGCGGTTCCCATCTTGATCTCCAACCATCGCTTACGGCCCCTCCGTGCTCCGCGCCGCACCGCGCGCCGACCCTCGGCGCTGCTGGCCGCCGCGGCAGCCCGCTCGTTGGCGAGCGCCTCCTGCTCGGCCTGAGCGATGCGCGCCACCTCCTCGGCGTGCTGCTTGCGCTCGATCTCGGCGGCCCGGGCCGCCGACGCGATGACCTGCTTGGCGGCGTCGGCGCTGCCGATCCCGGCGACCGCCGCCAGCTCCTCCGGCTTCGCGTTGGCGACGTCGGCGGCCGAGCGCCAGCCGAGCTTGAACAGCGTGTCGGCGACCTCGGCGCCGACGCCCTCGATCGCCGCCATCGAGACGCGCGACCGCTCCTCCATCTCGCGCACCTTCGACTCCGAGTGGATGTCGATGCGCCAGCCGGTCAGCTGCGACGCCAGGCGCACGTTCTGCCCCTTCTTGCCGATGGCCAGCGACAGCTTGTCGTCGGGGACGATGAGCTCCATGGTGTGGCTGCTCGGCGTCGATGATCACGCGCGACACCTCGGCCGGCGCGATCGCGTTGCAGACGAAGCGCGCCGGATCGTCGTCGTAGGGCACGATGTCGATCTTCTCGCCGCGCAGCTCCTGCACGACCGCCTGCACGCGCGAGCCCTTCATGCCGACGCAGGCGCCGACCGGATCGACGTCGCGATCGCGCGAGCTGACGGCGATCTTCGCGCGCGCCCCCGGCTCGCGGGCCGACGCCTCGATGCGGACGATCTTCTCGTAGATCTCCGGGACCTCCATCTCGAACAGCTTCTCGAGCAGGCCCTTGTGGGTGCGCGACAGGATGATCTGCGGGCCGCGCGCCGTCTTGTCGATGTCGACCACGTAGGCGACGATGCGGTCGCCGGCGCGGTACGACTCGCGCGGCACCTGCTCGCGCACCGGCAGGATCGCCTCGGCGCCGCCGAGGTCGACGATGATGTTGCCGCGCTCGAAGCGGCGCACGATGCCGGAGATGAGCTCGCCCTTGCGGTCCTTGTACTCGTTGAAGACGTTCTCGCGCTCGGCCTCGCGCACGCGCTGGATGATGACCTGCTTGGCGGTCTGCGCGGCGATGCGGCCGAAGCCCTTCCAGGCGCGGTTGAGCTCGAGCAGCTCGCCGTACTTGGCGTCCTGCTCCTCGGCCTTGGCCTGATCCTTCTCGTCGTAGAAGATCTGGAACAGCAGCTCGTCGCCGACCTCGGCCTCGAGGTCGAAGCGCTTGGCGTCCTCGAGCGAGATCTCCTGCCCCGGGTCTCGTCGGTGACCTGCTCGACGATGACGATGATCTGGAAGAGGTCGACGCGGCCGATCTCCTCGTTGAACTTGGCCTCCATCTCGCGGTGCATGCCGAACGCCTTCTTGGCGGCGGTCAGGATCGCCTGCTCGAGCGTCTCGACCAGCACGTGCCGGTCGATGTTCTTGTCTTTCGAGACCTGGTCCAGGACCAGACCCAGCGCGGCACCCTCATTCATGAAGCGCTCCGATGGAATTCGCGCTCCCAGTCGGGGATCAGGTTCGCTTTGGCGACCTGCTCGACCGGAAGCTGGTAAGACCGGCCATCACATTCGATCTCGACGATGCCATCCTGGGCACCGCGAATCGTTCCCGAGAAATTGCGTCTCCCCTCCACCCCGTCGGCGAGCTTGATACGCGCGCTCTGCCCCGCAAATCGTGCAAAATCTCGCTCTCGCCGAAGGGGCCGATCAAGCCCTGGCGAGCTCACTTCGAGCTGATATGCATGAGGAATGAGATCGGCCACGTCCAGCGCCGCCGAGATGTCCCGGCTCACGCGCTCGCAGTCGGTGTGCGACACGGCCGGCTTCCCCTCCCCTGCACAATCGATGAACAGCCGGACAACCCACCCCGTGGGCTCCCGGCCAGAGTGGACCTCGACCAGATCGAACCCAGCGTCCGTGACGTAGGGTTCGGCTAGCGTCCACAAGTCCTGTATGTCCTTTCGCATCGGTGTTTCGTTTGGGTTTCGACTGTGTCGACTCTAGATCTCTTTGGGCAAAAAAAAGGCGGGCTCGCGGGCCCGCCCTTGTGAGGAGGCAACGCAGAATTTCAGGCAGCGGGTTATAACACGGTGGTCCGAGGGGTGCAAGCAAGCCGCTTTTTCTAAGCTTTGGAAGTTCCAGCGGATTCCGCCAGAGTCACACGCTTCTGGCTCGCCGCGCGTGCCGTGCGTGGTACGTTCCATGCTGGATGTCGTACCTCACCGTCGCTGCAATCCAGCTGACGTCAACGGATGACGTCACCCGGAATCTGGAGACCAGCTCTCGCCTGATAGCTGCGGCGGCCACATCGGGGGCCAAGCTGATCGGTCTGCCGGAGAACTTCGCCTACCTGGGGAGCGACCGCGATCACCGGCTGTCGATCGCCGAGCGACTCCAGCGTCCCCAAACGCAGGGGGCGGACCCGCCGGGGCCGATCTTGACCGCGATGCAGCGCGCGGCGCGGCAAGCTGAAGCGTGGCTGCTGTTGGGTGGGTTCCCGGAAATGGGCGACGACCCGATCCCGTCGTCGTCGCCCGGCCAGCCGTCGCCCGGCCAGCCGTCGCCCGGCCAGCCGTCGCCCGGCCAGCTGAAGCGGATTCGCAACACCTCCGTGCTGCTCTCCCCGAGCGGCGAGATCGTGGCCCTCTACCGCAAGATTCACCTCTTCGACGTCGATGTCCCGGGCGGCCTGCGCTTCCGGGAGTCGGAGACGATCGAGCCCGGGGCCGACGTCGTCGTCGCCGACCTCCCGTGGGGCGGGCTGGGGCTGACGATCTGTTACGACCTGCGCTTCCCCGAGATCTATCGCGCCATCGCCGACCGGGGTGCGCGACTGTGCGCGGTCCCCGCTGCCTTCACGCTCGAGACCGGCAAGGATCACTGGCACGTGCTGTTGCGCGCGCGCGCCATCGAGAACCAGCTCTTCGTGCTGGCGCCGGCGCAGCGGGGGCTTCACGGCGGCCAGCGCCGCAGCTACGGCCACGCCCTGGTCGTCGATCCGTGGGGCGTGGTGATCGCCGAGTGCGGCGACCACGAGGGGTTCGCGCTGGCGCAGCTCGACTTCGCCTACCAGGATCAGGTCCGCCAGAATCTCCCCTGCCTGTCGCACCGCCGGCTCTAGGACCGCCAAGCATCGCCGAACGCCATCAGGGCTGGGCGGGATCCGAAGACGGACGCGGCGGATCGTCGCCGGGCGCCGGGAACAGCAGCGAGACCAGCGCGGCGCCCAGGATCAACCCGGCCACCACGGTCAATGAAAGCCAGTCGGGGATCGGGAAGCGATCGGCGATCAGCATCTTCACCCCGACGAACGCCAGCACGAAGGCCAGCCCGGCCTTGAGGAAGCGCAGCTTGCGCACCAGGCTGGCGACCAAGAAACAGAGCGCGCGCAGGCCGAGGATCGCGAAGATGTTCGAGGTGTAGACGATGAACACGTCGCGGGTCACGCCGAACACCGCCGGGATCGAATCGACGGCGAAGACGACGTCGGTCGCTTCGATCACCACCAGCACCATGAGCAGCGGCGTCGCCAGCCGTTTCCCATCGCGCTTGACGATGAAGCGACCGCCGACGTAGGCGGGCGTCACCGGGACGAACCGGCGAAACAGGCCCAGCACCGGATTTCGCTCCGGGTAGACCTGCTCGTCCTTGCCGAACATCAAGCGCAGCGAGGTGATCACCAGGAAGACGCCGAAGACGTAGATCACCCAGTGAAACATCGCCAGCAGCGCCGCACCGACGAGGATGAAGACGCCGCGCGTGATGAAGGCGCCGATGATCCCCCAGAACAGCACCCGGTGCTGCAGCTTCTCGGGAACCGCGAAGTACGAGAACGCCGCGAGGAAAACGAAGATGTTGTCGACCGAGAGCGCCTTCTCGATCAGCCAGGCCTGGAAGAACTCCGACCCGCGGTTCGCGCCGTATTGCACGTAGATGAGGGCGTTGAAGAGCAACGCCAACGCGATCCAGATCATCGACCAGATCGCCGCCTCGCGAAAGCGGACGACGTGCGGGCGGCGATGGAAGATGCCGAGATCGAGCGCGAGCATCAGAATGACGACCACCCCGAAGATGGCCCACACGACCGGCCCGCCGACGCTGGTCATTTCGGGGGCGGCCCTAGCGGCGCGTGGGCGGAGCCTGGCTCCGCCAGGCGGAGCCCGTCGCGGGAGGGTCTGGGAACCCCCTCGGGGTTCCCAGTTCGAAGGTGCACCGTTGTCTCGGGCACCGGCGCGCGCGGGGGCTGGGAGGGCGAGCTGGAGGGCCAGCTAGACGGAGACGACGACCGGGACGTGGACGGCACCGACGGGGGCGCCACCGAATCGAGGATGTTGCGGAACATGCCGCCGCCGCTCTTTTTCAAAGCAACGACCGCCAGCAATGCGAAGATCAGGAACAGGACCCGGCGGAAGTTCCGCCAGGGGAGCAGCGACAGGTACGAGCGCTCGCGGGCGTGCGCCACGCGCCGGCCCGTCGAGGTCTGCTGCTCACCTTGGGAACCCGAGCCCGGAGCCGGTCCGTCAGTCGCCATTACCCCGCCCGGAGTATTACCGAACTTCAGCTGTCGTGCCTGCGGTAAAGATGCTTGACCTTGAGGCGGGTGCGCCGGTTACCACGGAAGGTGTCGAGCTCGGCGCTGGCGACCACGTCCACGCACGCCCCGTGCCCCGGGTCGCGATCGGCCATGCCGAAGGCGATGGCGTCGCCGGTCGCGCCGCGGTGGCGCAACGTGATCTGCAGGTGCCCCTGCCCCACCAGGCGGGTCGACTCGGCGGTCACGCCCGCGAGCGCGAAGATCGGCTGCGCGTTCGCCGCGCCGAACGGCGCCAGGCGGCCCAGCTCCTCGGCGGCGTGGATGTCGAGATCGCCGAGCTCGACGACAGCGTCAACCACCAGCGGAGGAGCCTGCAGGTCGACAAGCCCCAACCGGCGTTCGGCCTCGACGACGAAGGCGCGGCGGAACGCCTCGAGTCGGTCGATCGTCAGGCTCATGCCGGCCGCGGCCGCGTGTCCGCCGAAGCGCGACAGGTGGGGTGCGCAGCCGACGAGCGCTTCGTAGAGGTTGAACCCCGGTACGGTCCGCGCCGAGCCGCGCCCTTGCCCCGCTTCGAAACCGATCACGATCGCGGGGCGGTGGAACCGCTCGACCAGCTTGGCGGCGACGATGCCGACCACGCCGGGGTGCCACCCCTCGGCGCCGACCACCAGCGCGGCGTCGGTCTCATGCGGTTCGCAGGCGACCAGCGCCTCGACCCAGACCTGTTCCTGGATCTGCTGTCGCTGTCGGTTGCGCTCGTCGAGCTCCTCGGCCAGCCGCGTGGCGGTGGCTGCGTCGGGCGCCAGCAAGAGATCCAGCGCCAGCTGCGCCTCGCCCAGACGGCCGGCGGCGTTCAAGCGCGGCGCCAGGCGAAAGCTGATGTCCTCGGCGGTCAGTGGGTTCTCGCCGTCGATGCGCGACAGCGTGGCGAGCGCGCTCAACCCGGGGCGCTTGCGCGCCGACGCCACGCGCAGACCAGCGGCGACGAGGATCCGGTTCTCGTCGACCAACGGAACCAGGTCGGCGACCGTCCCGAGCGCGACCAGATCGAGCAGATCACGCGGGTCGAAGCGCGCCGGATCGGCGGCGAGCCGCGTGCGCAGCGCACCGGCGAGGTAAAACGCGACCCCGCACGATGCCAGCCCCTTGAACGGAAATCGATCGTCGGGGCGATGCGGGTTGATGAGCGCGAACGCCGGGCTCTCGCCCGAAGGGACCTGGTGGTGATCGATCACGATGGCGTCGACGCCGCGCGCGCGGGCAAGCGCGAGCGCCTCGTGATCGGTGGTGCCGCAGTCGCCGGTCACCAGCACGCGGCACCCCTCGTCGGCGAAACGCGCGACGTCGTCGGGGCCGACGCCGTAGCCGGCGCTTCGGCTGGCGACGCGCGCGATGACGTCGCCGCCGAGCGCGCGCAGGGTTGTGGTCAAGATCGCCGCAGTGGTGACGCCGTCGACGTCGTAGTCGCCGAACACCGCGATGCGCTCGCGCCCGGCCAGCGCCCGCGTGAGGCGATCGAGCGTGCGGTCGAGATCGGCCATCCCGTCGGGGCGGCGCAGATCGGCCAGGCGCGGCGCCAGGAAGCGCGCGGCGAGCGTCGAGTCGCCGAAGCCGCGTCCGAGCAGGATCGCCGCCGTCAGCCGGCGAACCCCCATCTCCGCGGCGAAGGCGGCGACGCGGGCCTCATCGATCGGAGGCGCCTGCCAGGACCGAGGTGAGGACCGCGGACTGGTCAGCGACATGGCGCACAATAACACGCCGGCCTCGTCCGCGCGGACGGCGAAGACGCCGCCGACCAGGCCCCAACGCGGTTCACGTATGTTCAAAGCGGGGCGAGGACCGACGAGGGCGCGGGTCCTGTCACGGGGTGGGGTCCTCCCCGCTGCGGTCCGATGGCGGGAGCAGCCTGGCTTGCGATGGCAACTCCCGATCGCCATTCATCGGAATCGGTCGCGCAGGGCACGACACGCCGCCATCGGACCGCATCGGGGTCCCCCCCCACCCCGTGACACCCGCGCCCTCATCGGTCCCCGCTCTCAATGAGACCGCTCTCGGCTCGTCCGACGCGGGATCGCTCCAAGGTGTCGCAAGCGATCTCGTTGAGAGCACCGAGGAGCGAAGGGCGCGGGTGACCGGAGTGGGGGGACCCAAATGGGAGCGGACCGCGGCGTGTCGTGCCCTGCGCGACCGATTCCGATGAGCCGCGATCGGGAGTTGCCACCACAAGCCAGGCTGCTCCCGCGGTCCGATCCCATTTGGGAGGACCCACGCAGGGCAGGACCCGCGCCCTTTGCTTCTCGGTGCCCCCCTTTAACTGAGGGGGCGGGAACTAAGGCTCGTTGTCGGGCTCGGCTTCGTCGCGCTTGGGACGGCGCGGGCCGCGCTCGGCGCGGCCTGACGGCTGCCGCTTCTGACTGGCGATGTACTTCTCGTTGAGCCAGATCAGGATCGGGCTGGCGATGAAGATCGACGAGTAGGTCCCGACGATCACGCCGACGTTCATGGCGAAGGCGAAGTCGCGGATGACACCGACGCCGAACACGTTCATGGCCAGCGTCACGAAGAACACCGTCGCGCTGGTCCAGATGGTGCGCGACAGCGTCTCGTTGATCGACTGGTTGACGACGCGATCGAAGCGGCGGTCGCGCAGACGGGTCGCGTTCTCGCGGATGCGGTCGAAGACGACGATCGTGTCGTTCATCGAGAAGCCGATGATCGTCAAGACCGCCGCCACGGTGGTCAGCGAAAACTCCTTGTAGGTCACCGCGAACGCGCCGATGACGATCACCGCGTCGTGGAGCAGCGCCACCACCGTGCCCGGGCCGTACCGGAAGTCGAACCGGAACGCGATGTACACCATGATGAGCAGGATCGCGAACAGCAGCGACCGCGCGGCGTCGTACTGCAGCTGCTTGCCGGCCTTGGCGCCCACCGATTCGACCTGCGGGATCCCCGACACCGCGTCGGCGCCGAAGTGCGCGTCCAGCGCCTGCCGGATCTCGGAGTCGAGGCCGACCAGCGTCACCTCGTAGGTGTTCTCCTCGGCGCGGCCGAACGGCTGCACCTGCATCGCCTTGATGCCGATCGCCTTGAGCGAGTTCGACAGCGACTGGGGATCGATCGCCCGGTCGTAGCGCAGATAGATCTTGTCGCCGCCCTCGGACCACTCGAACTTCTTGAGGTTGGCCTCGCCCTCTTTGGCGAGCAGCTCGCGCGCCTGCTTGGCCTGCGCCTCGCTGAGCACCGACACGGAGCCGATGCGCAGCATGTAGTTGTACTTGGACTTGCCGGTCGGGTCCTCGTACTTCACCACGTCGGCGTTCTCGTGCCCCGAGTCGCCGAGCACCTTGCGGATCTCGCCCGCGTCGACCGGCTTCGAGAACTCGACCACCAGCTCGGTGCCGCCGCGGAAGTCGACGCCCCAGTTCAGCATGTGCCCGCGGCTTTTGAAGACGAACGCGTTGAGCGGCAGCATGACGAACGTGATGAACACCAGGACGAGCGAGAGCCCGATCCAGTACCGCTGCATGCCGATGAACTCGAAGGTCGAGCCCGGCTTGATGATCTCGAAGAACTTCTGCTGCTGATTCTGCGCCGCCATGGTTGCCTCTAGATCGACAGGGTGGAGCGCGCCGCGCCCCGGCGCCCGACCAGCGCGTCGAACATCCAGTGCGACAGCCAGTAAGAAGTGAACAGGTTGGTGATGATGCCGACCAGCAGCGTGACGGCGAACCCTCGGATCGGCCCCGAACCGTACGAGTACAGAACCACGCCCGCGACGAAGTTGGTGACGTGGGCGTCGAACACGGTCCAGAACGCGCGCTTGAAGCCGGCGTCGACCGCGGTGCGCGGCGACTTGCCGAGGCGCAGCTCTTCACGGATGCGCTCGTAGATGATGATGTTGGCGTCGACCGCCATGCCGACCGTCAGCACCAGGCCCGCGATCCCGGGCAGCGTCAGCGACGCCTCGAAGGCGGCGAGGATCGCCACCATGTAGAGCAGGTTCAGGATCATGGCGACGTTCGCGATGAGCCCCGAGAACCGGTAGTAGATCAGCATGAACAGGACCACGGCGATCGCGCCCAGGATCATCGAGAACTTCGCCTTGTGGACCGAGTCGCTGCCCATCGTCGGGCCGACCTGGGTCTCGAACGTCTTGTGCAGCGGCGCCGGCAGCGCGCCCGAGCGCAACACGCCGACCAGGTCCTTCGCCTCTTGCTGCAGGGCGAACGGGTCGCCGAAGCCGCCGAGCGTGATGCGGCCGCGCGCGCCGATGCGCCCCTCGATGACCGGCGCGCTGTTGATCTTGTCGTCGAGCAGCACCGCCATCTTGCGGCCGATGTTGTCGCCGGTCATCTTCTCGGAGATGGCCGCGCCCTGGCGGTCGAACTCGAAGCTGACCTCGGGCCGACCGGTCTGCTGATCCCAGGTCTGATCGGCGTTCGACAGGTACTCGCCGGTCAGCGCCGCGCGCCGGTGCATGTAGAACGTGCGCCAGTACTTGTCGGGCGTGACCTCGCCGCTGTCCGAACGCGCCTGGTTCTCCTCGTAGCCGATCTCGTGATCGGCCGGGAGCGCCTGGTCGCCGGTCAGGCCGGCGAAGAACTTCTCCAGCGTCTCGCGCTTCTTCGAGCGCAGGTAGACGTCCTCGTGCTGCTTGCCCGAGTCCTTCTCGGTCCACGACTCGGGTGCGACGTCGATGCCGGCGTCCTTGGGGACGGCGGCCGCGATCTTGCGCATGTACTCCGAGCCGTCGTCGACGATCTTGAACTCCAGCTGCGCCGTGCGGCCGATCACCGACTTGATGTGCTCGAAGTCGGCCGGCTTCAAGCCTGGGATCTCGACGATGATGTCGGTCCCCTTCTTGATGACGGTCGCCTCGGCGACGCCGAACTTGTCGACGCGGCCGCGGATCGTCTCGATGCCCTGCCGAAGGGCGTAGTCGCGCACCTCCTCGACCTGATCGGGATCCAGGCGCAGCCGCACGATGCCGGCGTCGGGCTTGCGCTCGGCGAGATCCAGCGACTTGCGGTAGTCGCGCAGGAACGAGTCGTCCAGCTTCGCCTGCTCTTCGTGCTTCGCGAAGGTGAGGATGATGTCATCGCGCCCCTCGCGCGCGATGGTCAGGTCGTTCACCCCTTTGTCCTTGCGCAGGTGATCTTCGATGTCGGAGGCGAGCCGGTCGACCTTGCTCGACACCGCCTTGTCGACGTTCACCTCGTAGACCAGGTGCAAACCACCCTGGAGGTCGAGCCCCAGCTGGATCCGCTTCTGGAAGTGTTTGTTCACAAACTCCAGCACCGGATTCTTCGAATCCGGCGCCACCGTCGGGACCAGGTAGAGGACGGCCAGCACGGTTACGAAACCGTAGAGAGCCGCCTTCCACCACCAGGAGCGTTCCATGCGTTGAACCGTGCCTTGGTTTAGGAAGCTTTGATGTCTTTGGGAGCTTCGGGCGACTTCTCGGCCGGCTTTTCCGTGCCCTTGCGCGGGCCGGTGATCGCGCTGCGGAGGATGCGCAACCGCACGCCTTCCTGCACCTGCAGCGTGACCTCGTCGTCCTTGATGCCGGTGATGCGGCCGATGATCCCGCCCTGGGTCACGACGTCGTCACCCTTCTTGAGCTCGGCCAGCATCTGCTGGTGCACCTTGGCCTTCTTCGACTGGGGTCGGATCACCAGCAGGTAGAAGACCGCGAAGATCAACACCAGCGGCGCCATCTGCATCAAGCCGCTGCTACCGCCGCCCGCAGCTTGTGCCATTCCAATCAGATAGTGAGTCACGACGTTTCGGGCCCTCCAGCCGCCGCAACTCCTAGCAGAGCCGGGATCTGGGGTCAAGGAGAGCGGAGATCTTCTTAGGGGATCCAGGCGGTCGAAAGGAGTAGACTCCGCGGCCCAATGATTTACGGCGCGCTTTTATCAAGCAAGCTTGTTGCCGACGGACGCTACACCGACGCGGTCGAAGCGGCGACCAGCGAGATGGTCACCCAACCTGACGAGCCCGAAGCCTATTTCAACCGCGGCCAGGCGCTGGCCGGCCTGGAGCGATTCGAAGAGGCGATCGCCGACTACGAGAAGGCGCTGTCGCTGGACGACAGCGCTAGCAGCGTCGATCCCGAGACCATCGACGACGAGATCTTCTTCGCCCTGCGCCGCGCCGCCGACGCCCGCCGCAGCGATCCCGAGCGCGCGGTCCAGACCCTCGAGCGCTATCGCCAGGTGCTGCCCAACGGTCGCCACCTCGACGACATCGGCAAATGGACCGACGCCTTCAATGGCGTAGAGACCGTCTGGTACCGCGAGCGCTAGCCCGCGCCAGCGCTATACGTCCTCGTCGGCGAAGGCGATGACCTCGCGGATGTCGGCGGCGCCGAGGACCAGCATGACCAGGCGATCGAAGCCGAGCGCGATGCCCGCGGTGGGCGGCATGTCGGCCAGCGCCGCCAGCAGCTTTTCGTCGATCGGGTAGACCGCCTTGCCGCGCGCGGCACGCAGGGCCGACTCCTCGACGAAGCGCGCGCGCTGCTCCGTCGGGTCGGTCAGCTCGCCGAAGGCGTTCGCCAGCTCGAGGCCGCCGGCGTACAGCTCGAATCGTTCGACGACGCGCGGATCGGCCGGCTTGCGCCGCGCGAGCGCCCCGAGCGGCGCCGGCCAATCGAAGACGAAGGTCGGACGACCCCGCCCGAGGTGCGGCTCGACGCGGTCGAGAAAGAGCTGGAAGAACACGTCGTCCCAGGCGGTGTCGGGCGGCGGCGGCGTACCCGCGAACGCGCCCGCGCGGATCGCCTTGTCGCGCAGCTCGCCGGCGGTCTCGTCGCCGCCGAGGTCGACGCCGGCGTGCAGGCGCACCAGGTCGCGCACGGTCGTGCGCTCGAAGTCGCTTGCGCAGTCGTCTGAGACGTCACGCTCGAATTCACGCGCTATCGGCAGCGACGCCGCCGGGCCGCCCGCGGCCTGCGCCGCGACCCGCAGCAGCTGCTCGCAGTCGCGCGCCAGCGCTTCCAGCGGCGCGCCGGCGCGGTACCACTCGACGATCGTGAACTCGGACTGGTGATGGGCGCCGCGCTCGCCGCCACGGAACGCCTTGCCGATCTGGACGATGCGCTGGTACCCCGCGCCGACCAGCCGCTTCATGTGGTACTCGGGCGACGTCGCCAGCCACCACGCCCCGGCCGGGATCGCGTCCAGGTGCGGCTCCTGACCCGGCGACGGGACGCGCGCCGGGGTCTCGACCTCGAGGAACCCCTCGCCTTCGAACCAGGCTCGCAGCGCGCGCCGGATGCGCGCGCGCGCCTCCAGCGCCCCGCGACGGGCGACCAGGCGTTCGCGGTCGGACGGCACCGCCGCCGCTACGCGCGGCCTACGCGCTCGATGTAGTCGCCGGTGCGCGTGTCGATCTTGATGATGTCGCCGACGCTGATGAACAGCGGCACGTTGATCGTCGCGCCGGTCGAGATCTTGCCGGCTTGGTCGACCCGGTCGCGGTGTCGCCGCGAAAGCCCGGCTCGGTCTCGACGATCGCCTGCTCGATGAAGTTCGGCAGCGTGACGCCGACGGCGCGGTCCTGGAAGAACAGCACCTCGACGTTGATGTTCTCGGGCATGTAGTCCTTCGACTCGCCGATCGTCGTCTCGGGAATCTGCACCTGGTCGTAGGTCGACGTGTCCATGAAGACGAACGAGTCGGCGTCCTTGTACAGGTACTGCATCGTCTTGGTCTCGACGTTGGCCGGCTCGAACTTCTCGCCCGAACGGAAGTTCCGCTCGAGGACGGCGCCGGTCAACAGATTCTTGACCTTGGTGCGCGTGAACGCGGCCCCCTTGCCCGGCTTGACGAACTGGAACTCGACGACCGTGTAAGGCGCCCCATCCATCATGATCTTGAGACCCTTACGGATATCCGACGAATCGTACATGAGGCGGCGATCTAGCCTGGCACCCGCGTCTCCGTCAAGCCTTGCCGTCAACCTTGACGATCAGGCCTTAGAGGTTCCCTCGCGTCCGTAGGCGTCCTGCAAGCGCACAACGTCGTCGAGCTCGGTGGTCGAGACCTCGAAGACCTCCGTGTCCTCGACCGCGATCATCCGGTGCCGCAGCCCCGGCGTGACGTGAAACGCGTCGCCTTGCTTCATCTCCTGAAACTGCGGCGCCTGCCCCTCGCGAAAATGCTCGAACATCATGCGCCCCGACCAGACCATCACCGTCTCGTCTTTCTTGACGTGATACTGCAGCGACAGCTTCTGACCGGCGTTGATGTGCAGCACCTTGCCGACGTAGCGATCGGTGACCGCCCAGATCAACTCGTAGCCCCAGGGTTTCTCGACCCGCTTCATGTCCTTCGTTTACCGCAAATCGCAGTAATTCACATCTGTGGCGGATCAGGGACTCGAACCCCGGACCCGGCGCGTATGAAACGCCTGCTCTAACCAGCTGAGCTAATCCGCCGACGGTCTGGAAAACAACCGGCGGCGATTTTGCGCGTCGGCACTCTGCTGTCAAGAGAAGAAGCGCGTCGGGCGTAGACGGCTCCGCCGTCGGAGCCCATCGCGGGAGGTTCGGAACCCTTCTCAGCAGGGTTCCGAGCTAGAAGCCCTCACCAGCGACCGGGCGGCAGATACTCGGCCTCGACCGCCGTCTTCTTGCGCGCGCGCGCAAGAAGACGGACCAACCCGATGCCGGCGAGAAATCCGCCGACGTGCGCCATCCAGGCGATGCCAGAGGCGGCGCCCAGGAAGAACTGGCTCAAGAACCAGAAGCCCAAGAAGAACCAGGCCGGGAGGGCGACCAGGTTGAACAGAAACGGGATCGGCATGAAGGTGTCGATGCGCGCGCGGGGATACAGCATCACGTAGCCGCCCAGCACCCCGGCCACCGCGCCCGACGCGCCGATCATCGGCGCCACCGAGTTGGGCATGGCGAAGCACTGCGCCAGCGCCGCGACCGTCCCCACCACAACGTAGAAGATGACGTACCTAAAGCGCCCGAGCGCCTCTTCGACGTTGTCGCCGAAGATCCAGAGGAACCACATGTTCCCGATCAGGTGCAGCCAGCCGCCATGCAAGAACAGCGACGTCCAGATCGATCCTGGCACCGGCAACCAATTCGCGGGCGGAAGGTCGATGCGATTGACGATCTCGAACGGAATCGCGCCGGCAGTCAGCACCAGCAGCTTCTGCTGGAGGGGCGGCAGGTTCAATTCGTAGATGAACACCAGCGTGTTCAGCACGATCAGCGCCGCCGTCACCAGTGGAAAGCGCACGCGCGGATTGTGATCGCGAATCGGAATCAGCACGCCGACAGCAATTTTGACACAGAAAGATCCGGGCGAGGAATCGTCCTGATCGCCAGGGCGAGGATATCCCTGTTCCGCGCGCGCTTAGCCTTGACTGGGGCGCAGGGCGCCCCTATAAGGCGCAGTAGCAGAATGCGTCTTTACAGCGGAAAGATTCCCTCCGTCGGGGCAGAGATTGTGAAGACCCTTGTGGAGGCGGGGGATATCGAGGTCTCGGATCGGGCCGAGGCGGAGATGGACGTTCAGGCCGTGCTCAAGGAGTACCTGCGGGTCGATCGGGAGATCACCGAAAAGGCCAAGGACCTCTTGCAGAAGCGCAACCTCCCCTACGAGCAGTTTGGAAAGATCAAGCGCACCCTCGCCGGCGAGAAGGCGTTCGGGCTGGGTGACGAAGGCCTCGACTGGATGACGACTCAGATGATCGAGTCCTTCATGCAGTCGCCGCACATCGAAGAGATCTTCGTCGAGGACACCGTGCTCCGGAAGCGGATGGCCGACATCCTCAAGAAGCACATGCAGGTCGACGAGGAGCTCGACGAGGAAGTGCGCCGCCGCATCAAGAACCTGCAAGAGGGGACCTCGACCTGGGAGGTCGAGTACGGCAAGGTCCTCGAGCAGATCAAGCGCAACCGCGGCCTAGATCAGTAGGTCAGCGCCGCCCGCGCGCGCGATGAGCCGCGCTACGCGGACGGCATCGCGCCTGGCACGACGATCGGGCGCGGCGCGCGGTCTCTCGCCAGGCTGATCACGCTGCGGACCAGCTTCTCGATGCCGAGCGCGATCTGGCGCAACGGGGCGTCGTCGTACATCTCGGCCGGGGTCGAGATCACGCGCGCCTTTTGATCGACGACGATGTCATCGACCGGACAGGGCCGCATGTCGGCGCCCATCACCGCCGCGTGCTTGGCGGCGGGCGGGTGCTTGCTGCCCAGCGTGAGCCGCACGCCGGCCACCGGGCCGAGCACGCGCGCCACCAGGATCGACCCTAGGCCCAGGACGCCGATCGGCTTGTGCGACGCCAGCAGCGCGCGCAGCAGACGCACGACGTCGGGGTGCACCTCGCACAGTGCGCCTTTGTCGGCGTAGCTCGACAGGCTCTGGCCGACGCCCTGCCCGCCCGGGATGATCAGCGCATCGATGTCGCGATCGCCCAGCGTCGCCAGGCTGCCGATCTGACCGCGCGTCAGACGCGCCGCCTCGACCAGGAGGTTGCGCTTGGGTGGCTTGGCGGCTGCCAGCTCGCCGCTGATGTGATTGGCGACGAGCGCTTGCGCCTGATCGGGCGCAGCGCAGATCACCTCGGCGCCAGCGCGGTCGAGCGCCAGCAGCGCGATCACCGCCTGGGCGGCGTCCGTGCCATCGCGGTACCCGCAGCCAGCCAGGATGACGCCCACACGCTTGGCCATGGCTCTCGGTCTACCACGAGGGTTCGCTCACCACACCGGCAATGATGGCCGCGCGCGCACGCCGCGCCAGGTCGAGGTAGTGCTGCAGGTTGTGGATCGTCGCCAGCCGGTAGTAGAGCAGCTCCTTCGCGTGGAAGAGATGCGAGAGGTACGCGCGGCTGTGCGCGGCGCAGCACTCGCACGGGCAGCCCTCCTCGACCGGACGCGGATCGTCGCGATGCTGAGCGTTGGCGATGTTGATGCGGCCGGCGCGCACGAACAGCTGGCCGTTGCGCGCGTTGCGCGTCGGCATCACGCAGTCGAACATGTCGATGCCGGCGCGGATCCCGGCGCGCAGATCCTCGGGCGTCCCGACGCCCATCAGGTAGCGCGCGCGATCGACCGGCATCGCCGGCGCGATCGCCCCCACCACCTCGTGCATCACCGGCGGCGGCTCGCCGACGCCCAGCCCGCCCAGCGCCAGGCCGTCAAACGGCAGCGCTCCGATCTCGGCCAGGTGCGCGCGGCGCAGCGCCAGGTCGGTCCCGCCCTGCACGATGCCGAAGCGCAGCTGGCCCGCGGCGCGCGGCGCCTCGACGCAGCGCCGGGCCCAGCGCGTCGTGCGCGCCATCGCCGCCGTGACCACCTCGACCGGCGCGTCGGAGGGCGGGCACTCGTCGAACGCCATGGCGATGTCGCTGCCGAGCAGCGTCTGGATCTCCATGGCGCGCTCGGGCGTCAGCCGCTGCTCCGATCCGTCGAGGTGCGAGCGAAAGGTGACGCCGTCCTCGTCGATCGTGCGCCGCTCGCGCAGGCTGAAGACCTGAAAGCCGCCCGAGTCGGTGAGGATCGCGCCCGGCCAGGCCATGAAGCGATGCAGGCCGCCCAGCCCGCCGATCCGCTCGGCGCCGGGACGCAGCGACAGGTGGTAGGTGTTGCCGAGGATGATGCGCGCGCCCAGCGCGCGCGAGATCGCCCGACGACAGCGCCTTGACGCTGGCCTGCGTCCCCACCGGCATGAACACCGGCGTCTCGATCGGGCCGTGCGCCGTGTGCAGCACGCCGGCGCGCGCGTTCCCGTCGCGCGCCACCAGCTCGAACGCCCCGGCCACGGGCGCGGTCGGGCTCAAGCGCTCGGCCTCCCGGTGATCAGCATCGCGTCACCGTAGCTGTAAAAGCGGTAGCCCGCACCGATCGCCGCCTGGTAGGCATCCAGCACGCGCTCGCGCCCGGCGAAGGCCGCCACCAGCATCAGCAGCGTCGAGCGCGGCAGATGGAAGTTGGTGATGAGGTCGGTCACCACCGCGAACTCGTCGCCCGGCAGCAGGAACAGCGCGGTCGCGTCGGGCCCGGGCCGCACCTCGCCGTGGCCGGCGCGCACCGCGCTCTCCAGCGCCCGCACGACGGTGGTGCCGACCGCGACCACGGGCCGTCCGCTGGCGCGCGCGGCGTTGACCGCGCGCGCTGTCGCCTCGGGGATCTCGAAGCGCTCCTCGTCCATGACGTGCTCGGCCGCGCGCTCGGTCTTGACCGGCCGGAACGTCCCCGGTCCCACGTGCAGCGTCAGGCGCGCCAGCTCGTGCCCAGCCGCGGTGACGGCATCCAGCAGCGCCGGCGTGAAGTGCAGCCCGGCCGTCGGAGCGGCGACCGCGCCCGGCGCTGAGGCGTACACCGTCTGGTAGCGGGCGCGATCATCGGCGGGCGGGGCCGCGTCGCTGCCTGGGGTGCCCGGGGTGCGCTTGCGGGCGGCTTCGATGTAAGGGGGCAGCGGGACCTCTCCGATCTCTTCCAGGCGCGACAGCAGCTCGTCCGATCCCAACCCCTCGAAGCGCACCAGGACCCGCCCTTCACCGCGGCGCTCCAGGAACCTCGCCGTCAGGCCGTCAGCAAACCGAAGCACAAGGTCGGGATCACGGCCGGCATTCCGGGCCAGACCCTCCCAGATCTCGACCCGTCCAGCGCTGGCTTCCGGGTCGATGCCAACCATTCGCGTCAGCAGCAATTCCACCGATCCGCCGCCCGGCTTCAACCCGTGCAGGCGGGCGGGAAACACGCGGGTCTCGTTGAGCACGACCAGCGCGCGCGGCGGCAAAAGCGCCGCAATTTCTCGAAAGTGCAAGTGCTTGTGCGTTCCGCGAAAGCGATCCAGACACAGAAGACGCGCGTCGTCACGCCGCGCCGATGGGTGCGTCGCAATTTGCTCGGCCGGAAGCAGATAATCGAAATCTGAAGTTCTCAATTCTGTATGGAGCCCTTTACAAGCGTAGAATTTTCAATAATACAATCCCCTTCACGCACCCACATGACCATCCTTAAAGTACATTTCGCCACCGGGCAGCCCTTTCTGGAACATTATTTGGGCGACCTGCCGAACGGCGGACTGTTCTTTCCAACCCGCCGACCGCTGGCCATCGGAGAAGCGGTCGTGGTGTCGATCCGCCTCGGCAAGCGGCGAAGCCCGATGCTGCTGCGCGGGAACGTCGCCTGGCGACGGCCGGGAAAGCACCGGACCAAAACCAAGGCAGGAATCGGCGTCGAGTTCCTCGCCAGCGAAAGCCAGACCCGCGACTACCTGGTATCGGTCGCCAAGGGGGACTCGGCCGAGATGGTGGCGCGCCGCCACCAGCGCCTGCCGGTCGAGCTGCCGGTGACCTGGCAGATCTCGGGCGCGCTGCAGGACAACGTCGGCGTGCTGCGCGACATCGGACGCGGCGGCGCCTTCGTGCGCACCGACGGCCGCGTCCTGCACGAGGCTGACGTCGTGTTGAAGGTCTCGCCGCCGGGCGCCGAGGTGGCGATGCCGCTGTCGGCGCGCGTCTGCTGGATCGGCCAGCCGGGCGGCGAGGCCGGCTTCGGCGTCGAATGGAAGGCGCGCGACGCCGGCGGCACGCGGCGGATCAAAGAGCTGGTACGGCGCATCGAGAGCATGGGCGCGATCGGGCGCCTGCAGCCCGGGCGCCTGCAGCCGGGCTGACGCGCGCCGCACGGATCAGATCAGGTCGAGCGCGTACAGCGCGCCGCCGTTCGACAGGACGTAGAGGCGCCCGCTCTTCGGATCGAGCGTCGGCGAGGCGCAGACACCGCTGCCCGGGTTGAAGATCTCCAGCAGCCTTCCGTCCTCGCGATCGACGATGAACAGACCGGCGCGGCTGCCCGAGAAAACCAGGTACGGGCCGACGACCACCGGGCTGGTGAGGTCCCCCGCCTGCGTCAGGCCCTGGCGCCAGACGATGTGCCCCTCGAGATCGGCCGAGTGCAACCCCTGCCGCGGCGCCGCGAAGTAGAGCCGCTGCCCAGCGACGTAGACGGCGCTGACCCCTTCGATGCCGACGCGCCAGCGCACCACCCCGTCCTTCGCGTCGAGCGCGTACAGCCCGCCCGAGTACGAGGACGCGTATATGGTGTCGCCGATGATGGTCGGCGTCGAATCGACGTCGACGAACTGATCGGAGACCGCCGCCAGCGATCGCGCCCAGACCAGCTCGCCGCTGGCGCCGTTCAACGACACCAGGTAGCCGTCGGAAAAGCCGACGATGAGATCCTCGCCGTGCAGGCGCGGCCCCGAGTAGCCGTGGATCGTGAAGCCCTCCGGCGTCTCGCGCTCGTACTGCCAGCGCCATTTTCCCGTCGCCGCGTCGAGCGCGACCACGCGATCGGCGGCGGTCGCAAAGTAGACACTGTCGCCGCTGACCTCGGGCGGCTGCTCGATCGCCCCCTTGGCGTGGTAGGTCCAGCGCACCTTTCCGCGCGTCGGGTCGACGGCGTAGAAGTTGCCGTCGTCGGAGCCGACGTAGACCTGGTTGCGCGACGGATCGAACCGGGCGCGGCTGTCGATCCCCCCCGACGCCGTCGTCGCCCAGAGAATCTGCCCGCGCTCCGTGCCGACCGAGACAATCGCCGCCGCGCGCGAGCCGATCACCAGCTGCTGCTCGCCCGGGCCGACCCCCGGGGTGTTGCCGGCGGCGACCAGCGCGCCCGAGGCGCACTCCTCGGGGCTGGGCTCGAACAGGCCGTGCTGGTGCAGCTGGGTGCGCCAGCGGATCTGGGCCACGCCGGCGGGATGCGGATGCTCTTCACCCGGCTCGGGGCTGCGCGCCGTCAGGTTGGCGCAGGCCGCGGGCAAGGCTGCGCCTGCCGCCGCCAGGAGGAGGAGCCGCGCGCCGCGATTCTTCACTTCGGCTCGAGGACCGCCAGGCGATTCGAGATCTCGTCGCGCAGCGAGGTCTGGGGAGTCTTGTCCAGCACCTCTTTATAGAGCTTCACCGCGTCGGTCGGGTTGCCTTTGCGCTCCGCGATTCGCGCCCTGATGGTACAGGGCCCGATCGCGGTAGAACGGTTGGCCAGCGCCATCGGCCTTGCCGGACACCGACGAGGAGGACGGCGCCGCCGCCGCCGCGCTGGCCAGCTGCGCGAACGCCGCCATCGCCTGGTCGAGGTTCCCCTTCGCCTCGTACGCGTAGCCGAGCCCCTCTTGGGCCAAGAACTTGAGGTTCCCGTCGAGGCGCGACCCGATGATGTCGGTGTAGAGCGGAATCGCCTCGTCGGGGCGCTGCAGGTCCAGCAGCAGGCCGGCCTTCTGCAGCTCGGCCTCACGGTGGAGGGGGCTGTGCGGCTCGGCGGAGATGAAAGCGTCGACCTCCTTGAGGGCCGCCTCCAGCCGTTCCTTGTCGGTCTTGAAGTGCGGGACGCTGTCGTCCTTGGGGGGCGCCGTCCCGTCGGCCGGCAGCAGCTCGGCGCTGGCGATCTTCTCCACCCGTTCCAGCGCCGCCGACGACCGGGCGGCCGTCCGCTCCGAGATCTGACCGTAGATCACGGTCGCCGTGATCACGCCGGCCAGCACGCCGACGCCGATCAGCACCGGCTTCTTGCGCTCCGCGAAAAACTTTCCGCCCTCGGTCGAAAACCGAGTCCAGAAGCTCACGAACTGGTCGGGTTGCTTCAGTTCCTTCAGTTCCTTCTTGCTGATGTTCTTCGCCACGCGCTGAGGAGATAACAGAGCGGTTCCCCCGGGTCAATTGCGGTGCGGAGCGCAAATTCGACGCCGTCCGCTTATAGTGCGCGCCGTGCGTCGTGGTCGTCGTCGCTGGTCTGGCCGTCGTGGCTGGTCTGGCCGTCGTTGTGGCTGTCCGGGGCTCTGGACCCTCGCGTTGGGCGCGGGGTGGCTCGCGCTCGCGGGCGTGGCGGCGCGCGCGCACGCCGCGGCCGGCGAGCAGGAGTGGCAGCTGTCGGCGCGGGCGGGGGCGGCCGCGCTCGACGTCGACGGCCGCCACCCCTTCGGCGCCACCGCCGGGCCTCGACCTCGAGTACGGCATCAACGACGCCTGGGCCGCGCGCCTGTCGGTCGGCGGCGGATTCCACCCCGTCGACGCGCATCCCATGACCCACCTGCCCGGCGGCACCGTCCGGACCACCTCGGCGCTGCTGGGCGTGACCTATACCTTCGACGTGCTCCGGCTGGTCCCGTACATCCAGACCGGCGTCGGCGTGATCAACTTCGGCGGCGCCGTGGTGAACAGCGGCACCGCCTTCGACGCCGAGCTCGGCCTGGGCGCCGACTACCTGCTGACGCGCCGCTGGGCGGTCGGCGGCGTGCTGCAGTACCAGTTCACGCCCGGCGCAGCTCTTCGGCTCGCCGATGGACTTCGGCGGGACGTCGTTCTACTTCGGGCTGGCGGCGCGGATTTCGCGGCTGTTCTGACGATGGCTAGAGGGAGATCAGCCACCCTCATGATGAGCTGCAGTGGCATCTGACGACGCCTTCCCGTCAGCGTCCTGCCGACGATTCCAATGTTCCCAAGCGCCGTCGTACCAGTACACACGATGTTCCCGCCGATCGTTCGTGTAGATCGGCCTGGTGAAACCATTTGCGTCTGCGTATCCGAAAGCGAAGCGACCATCGTCACGCCCCGGACGGAGCGCTAGCCCGACTCGTCTCTCCGGGAAGGCTTCGCTCCGCGAACGGGCGGAGTTGCCCGTTGACATCGGTTGTCTCGCTTGGCTACGGTGCCGTGCTTTTGGGGCTTCGGAGGAGGCGGACATGCTCGGGCGCAGTCAGGGAACGCGGGGAGAGTCGTCGATTGGAGACACGCAACACGCAACTTTCGCGCGCCAGCGACGAAAACCCAGCATGCCCCCAAGCACGAGCATGACTGCGGCCAACGGGAGATTCCTTCGCTTCGCTCAGTGGACCGATGTACCTGAGCGCGGTCGTCGCGCTCGTATTGATGTTCGAGCTCCCGGCCTGCACGACCTACCGTGTCGCGGATGCCGGCTCTGATGCGACTGCGATCGGAGACGCAGGGCCGCCGCCCGCGGACGGTCCCGCCGCCGTCGATAGCGCGGGCGATCGGCACGCGACCATCGACAGCGCGCTCGATCGACCCGCGACCATCGACAGCGGTTGTGATGGTTGCGGCGTCGATGCGACGCCACCGGCATGTCTCGATGGCGCGACCCGTCTTTGCAAGGACGACCCGGATCTGAAAGCGCTCGGCAACTGCGGGGGTGGCGTCGAGCTGTGCGCGGCGGGACACTGGGGCGCCTGCAGCGTCGTCCCTGCCAGCAAAGATTCGTGCGCCCTCATCGGGGATGACGCCACCTGCGATGGCAAGCCGAATGAGGGTTGCCCCTGCGTCGACGGGAACCAGCAGCCGTGCGGGCCGGCCGGCAACGTCGGCATATGCAAGCGTGGGACGCAGACGTGCGCGGGCGGGGCTTGGGGGGCCTGCACGGGAGCGGTCTACTCCGCTGCCCGCGATTGCACGTCGGCCGCGGACAACGACTGTGACGGAATGCCGGACAACACCCTCGATGCCGTGTGTGTCTGCGCGGCCACGACGACGCGGCCGTGCGGCCAGCACGCCGGCCAGGACGGCAAGGGGCGTTGCGTGGCCGGAACCCAGACCTGCGTCGTCGCGACCGACCGCAAGACCAGCGCGTGGGGCACGTGCACGGGTAGCGTCGGGCCGGCGGCCGCCGACGCCTGCACGCCGGGCAATGACGACAACTGCAACGGCAACCCCAACGAGGGCTGCACCTGCGTCGAGGGCAGCACTCAGGCTTGCGGCCCTGCCGCCGCGGTCGGAATCTGCAAGAAGGGCTCGCAGACCTGTACGGGCGCCGCCTGGGGCGCCTGCGTCGGGGCGGTGCTTCCCGCGGCGCGCGACTGCACCTCGACGCTGGACAATGACTGCGACGGACACCCCGACAACACGATCGATACGGTCTGTGTCTGTGCGTCAGGCTGCGACGCAGGCCTGCGGCCAGCACCCTGGTCAGGACGGCAACGGACCGTGCAAGGCCGGGTCGCAGACCTGCGCCGTCGCGGCGGACAAGAAATCCAGCGCCTGGGGCAGCGTGTACCGGCTCGGTGGGTCCCGCGCCCGTCGACGGCTGCGACCCGACCAACGATGACAACTGCAACGGCATCCCCCACGAGGGCTGTACCTGCGTCAATGGAACGTCACGGGGATGCGGCCCTGCCGCGATCGGGATCTGCAAGCCAGGCACCCAGATCTGTGCCAACGCGACGTGGCCGACAACCTGCACGGGCGCCGTGACGCGCGAAGGCGCGCGATTGCACGTCGACACTCGATAACGACTGCGACGGCCTGCCCGACAACCAAGAAACGACGACCTGCGCCTGTCCCGCCAACACCACGGGCCCGTGTCCCGGCAACAACACCGGGCATCTGCAAATCTGGCACGCGCACGTGCATCTTGTCCGCCGACAAGACCAGCACGACCTGGGGCACGACGTGCGTGGGGCAGGTCCTGCCCGCGGCCGCCGACACCTGCGTTTCGGGAAACGACGACACCTGCAACGGAATACCGAATCAGGGCTGCACCTGCATCAACGGCGCGACCGACACCTGCGGAAACAAACTCGCCGCGAAAGGCACTTGCGCAGGTGGCACCACGACGTGCGCGGCAGGCCAGTGGGGCGCGTGCTCGATTCAACCCAAGACCGCCGACACCTGCGTCTCCGGCAACGACGACAACTGCAATGGTACCCCTAACAACGGCTGCACCTGCATCAACGGCGCGACAGATACCTGCGGAAACAAACTTGCCGCGAAAGGCACTTGCGCCAGTGGCACCACGACGTGCGCGGCAGGCCAGTGGGGCGCGTGCTCGATTCAACCCAAGACCGCCGACACCTGCGATCTCGGAAACGATGACACTTGCGACGGGGCCCCCAATACCGGCTGCATCTGCGACGGATTCACTGCAACGGGCGACCGCCCAAATCCGACTGACTACGACACCAGCGTTGCCGGCATGGTTGTCGACAAAGCGACAGGGCGGACCTGGGAACGAGCGGCGAATACGGCGATGTTCACGCAAGGAAACGCCTTCGCGTATTGCGTTGCCAATCGGCTCGGAGGGTTTACAAACTGGCGACTCCCCACTGTGACTGAACTCCTATCGATCGTTGACATAACGGTGGCTAATCCAGCAATTAATTCGACGGTTTTCCCCAGTACGCCATCAACCTATTTTTGGACGTCGACCTCGGTCGCAGGCGACGGCAGCCAGGCATGGACCGTCCGTTTTACTTTTGGCGAAGTGAATATGTACCTCATTGACCTTCAGTTTCCCTCCGTCCGTTGCGTTCGATGACGGGCATCCGACCAGGAGGCATCGTATGAATCGCTCTGCTTTGCGTTTCGTCTTTGTAGTTGCGGTGTGCGCCTTGGTCGCGATCGGGAAGAGCGTCACCGGGGCGCCCCGCTGCTACGTTGTAGGTCGCTTCCAGATCGCTGCGGGGACGGTCTTCGACGGCGCCACGGGCTTGACCTGGCAGCAAGCCGTCGCCCCTCAGTCACTAAGCTGGACCGACGCCGCAACGTATTGTTCGGCCCAGGGCGGGGGATTTCGCTTACCCACCCTGAAGGAGCTTCAGTCCATCATTGACTACACGAAGGCTCCTCCTGGACCCACCATCAACCCGATAGCCTTTCCAAACACGCCTGGCGGCGCATATTGGACGTCCTCCGCCTTTCCCGGGAGCCCCATCGTCAGCGCCTGGGAAGTATTTTTTGACTTCGGCAGCACGACGACCGTGGGAATAACCGTCCTCGACCACGTGCGTTGCGTTCGCTGACACGCGGGGTGTAACCCCAATCGTGGGCGCGTGAGTCCCGACCGGCCTTCGCCGTGAGCCGTGTCTGAATCGTCCCGTCGCGCTCCGAGAGATCCAGTAGTCGGCATCGCACCTCCCTGTGCGCCGCCGAATCTCCTCGGCGGGGAGTGATCGCATGTCCGCACCTGGCTGCGCGCCGCAGTGCGGGGGATGTCGCGTCATGCCGGGGTGCCGTCATTCGGCGCCGCCTGGTTCGCCTTGGCCGTTGCGTGCCTAGGCGGTTTCAGGTATGACGCTGTGGCTGCACGCGGCCGCGCCGTTTCTGTGAATACTTCCGCTCAGCTATCGGTTCTGGTGGATTTCCCTAAATCGCGCCCTCGCCGGCACAAGAAGGACACTAGCATGAACATACGCAGTGATCTGTCGCGTCTCGTTGTAGTTCTGGGTCCCTCGCGGAAGACGTCCGTTAGTTGGGCACTCGGCATCGCCTTGGCGTTCGCCCTCGTGGTGACAGGTTGCGCAAAGGCCCCGACAGCGGTGACCTGCGGCGCTGGACTCGATTCGTGTGACGGAACGTGCGTCAACACGAGCAACAACGCGGACAACTGCGGATCCTGCGGCCACGTCTGTTCCAGCGGCCAGGTCTGTGACAACGGCGCCTGCTCCTCGCAGTGTTCGGCCTCGACCCGGCTGTGCGGTACCAGCTGCGCGGACGAGACGAAAGATCCCACGAACTGCGGGGGCTGCGGCACCGTCTGTCGGTCCGATCAAATTTGCAATGGTGCGTGCGTCTGCGCGCAGGGGAAGGTACTTTGCAACGGCATCTGCGCGACGAGCTGCTCCGGCGTCGGCGGAACCAACGGCGGTGTTGGTGGGAACACGGGGACGGGGACTGGCGGCTCGGGCACCGCAGGAATGACGGGCGGCGGCACTGGTGGCCGTCTGGGAACGGGCGGTCAGGTCGGAGGGGTCGGTGGCGGAGGCGGAACAATTACTGGACCGCCCCCCGGCTACTACACCTCCGGTACGCTGCACGGATGCAGCTGGACCGGCGCCGATATTCTGAACAAGGGGACGACGAACACGCCGGCCGACTTCGTCGCGCAGACGCCACAGGGCTTCCCCTATTGCATTCATGGCACGGTCGGAGCCGATCCGGTCAACTCGGCGACGGTGGCTCTCCTTGGCTTCAATCTCAATGAGGCCACGACCGGATCCGCTACCCAGTGTGCAGCCGGGGCAGCAACCTCGACTCTCCCGACCATATCTCCGGCCGGTGCTGGAATTGCCGTCAGTTACGTCCGGCTCACCGGCTCGAACATCCGGGTCCAGATCCAGGGCCCGACCGGCGCGACAAATGCGAACGACCGCTGGTGTGCCACCATCACGCAGGTTCAGGGGCCGGTCTTCCTGCCTCTCAGTTCATTCAACACCGCCTGCTACAACAACAGCGGCACATTCTATTCGGGTCAACCGATCTCCGCGGTCTCTTTCCTGGTGCCTGGAGACAAGATTCCCAGCCCGTTCAGCTACTGCGTCGGTGGATTTGCATTTGGCACCTCGGTGACTGCGGCGCCGGCTTACAACCCGACCCCGTACCCGACCCTCATGGGAACGATCGGAGGGCCGGACTCGTCGGGCGGCAAGGACATCGACCTTCAACGTGTGAAGACCGCCGCGCCAGGAGCCGGCGGAAAGGCCTACATCGTCTTACAACAACAACTGGGGCAATCCCACCGGGTCCGATCAAACCATTAACTACGTCGGAAACAGCTTCACCGTTGCGAGCTGGACCGGGGCAGCACCGGGTGGTGGCGTCCCAGTGTCGTTCCCGTCACTCTACATCGGCGCCCAAGGCCAAACGGCGGGGCTTCTGCCTGGCGTCCTTGCGACGACGCCGGACGGCGACAATTTGCCGAAGGCGATTAGCGCCATAGGAACGCTCGTGAGCAGCTTCAACTGGACCCCGCCCACCGCGACGCCCACCGGCGACTACAACGCAACTTACGACATCTGGCTCGCTGCGCCGCCTGCACCCGCTATTGGCTACAACGATGCGCTCAGCGGTTTCGTGATGGTCTGGTTGTACAAGCCAGGCGGTCATTCGCCGATCGGCGGGTCGCCGGTTGGAACCGCTACGATCGGCGGCAGGACCTGGAACGTGTGGGTCGGTCCCCGCGGGACCGGGACCAATCCGAATCGCCCCGTCATTTCATACGTTGCGCAGACTCCCATCACCGGCACCACGTTTACCAACCAGGATTTGAAGCCCTTCCTGCTGGACGCAACAACGAACACAAGTATCCCGCAGGCGATGCGAGTCCAGCCGGGCTGGCTGGTGACCGACGTGTTCGCCGGGTTCGAGATCTGGACGGGCGGCGACGGCGTCGGTCTCAAAGAGACCCTGTTCACCGCAACCGTCAACTAGCGCCCCGGGTCGAGGAGTTGCGGCAGCGCAGCCGTGCGCTGCCGCAAGCCTTCTCCAACGTTCTCGCCGGGCCTTACCGGATGAACGTGATGTCGTCGACCCAGATCTCGAAGTCGGTCGGCGTGGGCGGCGTGGTGCTGTGGTCCGAGTTGACCTGAATCGACATGCCGGTCAGGTGAGCGGTGTCGAGCAGGTTGCCGGGGTCCTGGATGCCCGGGTTGGTACGGTCCTGCTTGGTCTCGGCGAAGAGGATCTCGAACCGCTTCCAGTTCGTGTCGATCTTGTAGTTCACGTAAGCAGGAAAGTCGGTGTCGACGCCGGCGTCGGTATCAGTGTACCCGTATCCGAACTTCACCAGGTACGGGCTGCAGTTCTTGGTCGGCATCGTCGCGTCGAACACGCATTGCGAATCGAGCGGCAAGATCGAGGGGAGATCGGTCTGGGGATCCTTTAAGGCAACCTGCACGAATTTCACCGGTGCGGCGGCCTTGGCCCAGAAGGAGATGCCGCGGTACTTGGATGCGTCATATGGCCCCTTGCCTACGGTGCCGGCGTCGGACTGCATCTTCGGCTTGAAGTCGGCGCCCATCGCTGCGCCCCAGTCGGCAAAGCCGGTCCCGGTGACGTGCAGTGAGCCGGGGCCCGAGCAGTTGGGGTTGCCCACCATCGAGTCGGGGACGACCGCGCCGCCCTCGGCGGGCACGAGGACTCCGCGACCGGACTTGTCTCCGTAGGTGTACCAGCCGCCGACCTTGCCATCGCCGGTGACGCCGTTGTCCGACGTGAACAGGGAGATGATGTCGTCGGGGTTGCTCGGGCAGATCGGGCCCGTCGAGGAATCGACGTTTCCTGTGCTCGGAGACTTCGAGCAACCCGCTCCCGAGAACAGGACGCCGATTCCAAGACCAGCGACGCGACAAAGTGACGGTATTTTCATGCGAAGCCCCCTAAGTTGAGACCCGCGAGCGAGCTCCACGGGATGGGCGAAACATACAACGTACCCCTGGATCCCGGCTAGCGACGGCGCGCGCTTGCCAGCGCCCGATCGAGGGCGGCTTCCCCCACTGCCCCCTAGCCTCGCGAGGACCGGTGCGTCGCCTTGGCCTTGGCCATGGGCTGCTTCCGCTGCTTGTGCGCGCGCAGCACGATGCGGATCGGCGCGCCTTCGAAGCCGTAGGCCTTGCGCAGCTGGTTCACCAGGAAGCGGCGGTAGGCGTAGCCGATGGCCGAGGGCTGGTTGGTGCTGATGAAGAACGTCGGGGGGGAGGCGCTGGCCTGGGTGGCGTAGTAGAGGCGCACGTGGCGGCCGGCGGGGCCGCTGGGCGGGGGCTGGTGGGCGAGGATCTGCTCGAGCACCTTGTTGAGGGCGCCGGTCGGGATGCGGCGCGCGGCCTGTTCGGCGACGCGGGCGGCCGTGTTGGCGATCACCGAAACGCCGGCGCCGGTGACGGCCGACGTCAAGACGACCGGCGAGTGGGCCATGAAGCCGAGCTCCTCGCGGGTGGCGGCGACCTTCTTGTCGATCTCGGCGCGGCCGACCAGGTCTTTCTTGTTGAGCACGATCAGGCTCGCCCGCCCGGAGTCCTCGATCAGGCGCGCCAGCTTGGCGTCCTCGGAGGTCGCGCCGGTGCGGGCGTCGATCACCAGCGCGGCGACGTCGCAGCGGTCGATCTGGTCACGCGCCATCTTGGCGGCGACGTGCTCGGTCAGGGTGTCGATCGCCTTGCGCCGGCGCAGGCCGGCGGTGTCGACCAGCACGAACTCGCGCCCGCCGAACGAGAACGGCGTGTCGATCGGATCGCGCGTGGTGCCGGGCGCGTCGTGCACCAGCACGCGCTCCTGGCCCAGCAGGCGGTTCACCAGCGACGACTTGCCGACGTTGGGCTTGCCGACGAAGGCCAGCCGCACCGCGCCCAGGCGCACGGCCGCCAGCCCCTCGGCGCTGAGACCGGCGTGGTCGGCGTCGCTGTCGCCGGCGCCCTCGTCGCCGCCCTCCCCTGCCCTGGCGTCTTCGGCGGCTTCGGCGGCGGCGCGCGCGTGCGCCGCCTCGTCCGCGGGGGCGCCCCGCCGGTGACCCTTGCGCTCGCGCTCGCGACGGCCGCGCGGGCGATCCTCTACCTCCGCCTCGGCGCCCGCGCCCGCCTGCGCCGCGCCCGCCCGCGCCCCCGGCCCCAGCGCCTTGACGACGGCGTCGAGCATGTCGCCGACGCCCCGCCCGTGCGACGCCGAGATCGGGAACACCTGCTCGAAGCCGAGCCCGAACGCCTCGCCCACCGTCGACTCGCGCCGGCCGGAGTCGACCTTGTTCGCGGCGACCAGCACCGGCTTGCCGGCCCGGCGCAGCACGCGCGCGACGTCCTCGTCGACGGAGGTGATCCCCTCCAGCGCGTCGACGACGAACACGATCACGTCGGCCTCGTCGACGGCGCGCAGGGTCTGCGCGCGCATCGCCTTCAGGATCCCCTCGGCCGACGGGTCGAGGCCGCCGGTGTCGACGACGCGGAAGCGCGCGCCGTCCCAGTCGCACGCGCCGTAGCGGCGATCGCGCGTCACGCCCGGCACGTCCTCGACCAGCGCGGGCCGGCCGCCCACCAGGCGGTTGAACAGCGACGACTTGCCGACGTTGGGCCGCCCGACCAGCGCGCACAGCGGCAGGTCGCGGTCGGCGGCCATCGCCGCCGCAACCTCCGCCTTTGACGGCAGGCGACTCCGCGCCCGCGTCACGGTGCGTACCCCAGTCGCGCCAGCGCCTCGGGCGACGTGGTCCAGTCGGGGACGACCTTGACCTCCAGACGCAGGTGCACCGGCCGATCGAGCAGCGCGCCGATCTCCTGGCGCGCGCTCATGCCGACGTCGCGGATCATCGTGCCGCCCGCGCCGACGACGATGCCGCGCTGGCTGTCGCGCTCGACCAGGATCGACGCGTCGATCACCACGTCGCCGCGATCGGGCCGCTCCTGCCAGGTCTCGATCACCACGGCGGTCGCGTACGGCAGCTCCTGCTTCAGCCGCAGGAACAGCTGCTCGCGCACCAGCTCGGCGGCCAGGAAGCGCTCGGTGCGATCGGTGAGCATCTCCGGCCCATACAGCGGCGCGCCCGCCGGCAGGATGCGGCACAGCTCGCCGATCAGCTGGTCGACGTTGGTCCCGCGCGTGGCGGAGATCGGCACCATCGCGCCGAAGCGCCCCGCGCCCGCGCTCTCCCACGCCTTCAGCATCGGCAGCATGGCGGACTTGTCCTTCACCTTGTCGACCTTGTTGATCGCCAGCACCACCGGCTTCTTCGCCGCGGCCAGCCCCTCCAGGATCATCCGCTCGGCGTCGCCCGGCCGGCCGTCGGTGCCGTCGACGACCAGCAGCGCCGCATCGACGCCCTCGATCGCCCCCATCGCCTCGCCGACCATGAATCGGTTCAGCCCCTTGCGCCCGCCGTGAACGCCCGGGCGTGTCGACGAAGACGATCTGTCCGCCGACGCCGTTCCAGACGCCGACGATGCGATTGCGCGTGGTCTGGGGCTTGGGCGTCACGATCGCCAGCTTCTCGCCGACCATGCGGTTCATCAGCGTCGACTTGCCGACGTTGGGTCGGCCGAGGATCGCCACCGTGCCCGCGATTGCGCCGGCGCTGGCGACGGCGCTGGCAGGCGGGCCGGCCGCGGGACCGAGCTTGGAAACGGCGGGCGCGGCCGGGAGGGGCTTGGGGGCGGCGGAGACCCGCGGCTTGGGGGCGCCGGCCACGCGCGGCCGTGACCGCTTCGAGCCTGCAGTGCCGCGCGGGCGAGTTCGTTCTTTCATGGGCGGGCTTCTTATAGCCCACTTGTCGTGCTATCCCGAGCACATGTCTTCGCCAGCTGCGGTCCGGGGGGGACTCCTGGTCGGGCTGCTCGCGCTCCTCGGGCTCGGGCACCCGTCGCGCGCCGCGGCGCCCGCCGCCACCGCCACCACCACGCCCAGCGCCGAAGCGCGGCAGCTCGTGTCATCCCCTGATGGCACGCTGGAGCTGCGCCGGGGCGCCACGGTCCTGCTGCGCCTGCAGCTGCGCACCGGCGCGCTGAGACGCGGCACGCCGCGCCTGCGCGACGTCGACGTCGACGGCCACCCCGTCGTCGAGATCCGCGTGCCGATCCGCGGCAGCGCCTCCGAGGAGGTCTGGATCGGCGAGCTGGCGTCTGACGCGCGCGGCGGCGACGCGCGCGGCGGCGGCGGCAAACCGCCCACCCCCATCTGGTCGGGGATCACCGGCGCGCGCGACGCCGACGAGGAGGTCGGCACCGAGATCGAGGTGTCGCCGGAGCGCATCGTCGAATATCAGACGGCCAGCCAGATCAGCCGCTGCGACGGCGCGACGCCGCGCCTGTTCCCGCGCGCGTGGGACTTCGATTCGGGCCGCTTCCGCGGCGTGGTGTCACCGCTGCCGCCGCCGGCGCCGCAGAAGCTGATCGCCCGGCGCGGCGACCCGGCGATGCCGGCGGGGCGGCCGATCGGCGGGTTCCACTGGACCGCCGCCTCGACGACGGCGGCGGCCGGCACCGACGCGCGCAACCTGACGCCGCCGCTGGCCGTCGACGACGGCGATCCCGCCACCGCCTGGACCGAGGGGCTGGGCGGCGACGGGCGGGGCGAGTTCCTCACCGCGCGTTCCACCTCGGCCGGCTACGCCGTGCGCGGCGTGCGCATCATCCCCGGCGACGCCTCCAGCGCCGCCGCGTTTCGGGCGAAGAATCGCCTGCGGCGTTTCCAGCTGGCGCTGGGCCCGGCGCCCGATCAGCGCTTCGACGTCGAGATCCCCGACGATCCCGCCGCCGCCGCGCACTTCGCCGAGCCGTACTGGATCGTGCTGCCCAAGCCGACGCCCGCCACCTGCATGACGCTGGTGATCACCGAGGTCACGCGCGGCACCGAGGCGTCCCCGCCGCGCAACTTCGGCACGACGGCGATCGCCGACCTGGCGATCTTCACCGATCTCGACGGGCCCGAGGGGGTGGGACGGCTGGTCGACGACATCGCCGCCGGACCCGATTGCCAGCAGCGCGTGCCGTTGCTGGTCCGTGTCGGCGAGCCGGCGGTGATGGCGACCGCGCAGAGCATCCTCGGCGCCCAGGGGATGGGCCGCGAGTGTCTGGTCGAGGGGCTGGTGGCGCTGGCGCCGGCGCCCGCGAGCCCGATCGTGACCGACGCGCTGGCGGCGTCGCTTTCGGGCGCGACCGACAAGGAAGAACGGCTGGTGACCGCGGCGCTGAAGGCGGCGCCGGCGCCGCCGATCGCGACGCTGCGGCAGCTGCTGGACGGCAAGACGCCCAAGGGGGAGACGGTCACCCTGCCCGATCGCCAGCGCGCGGCGCGCGTGCTCGGCGCGCTGCCGCAGGAAGAGGCGGCGACGACGCTGGTGGCGGCGGCGGGCCGCGGCCCCGAGGGGCTGCGCACCACGGTGGTCAAGGCGCTGGGCGACTCGCCGGCGGTCGAGCCGCCGCTGCTGCTGGCCGCGCTGGCGCAAGTGGGCGGCGGCGCCGGGGCCGGGGCCGGCCCGGCGTCGGCCCCGACAAGAAAGACCAGACGACCACCCGCTACGCCGACCTGGTGCGCGCGCTGGTCCCGTCGAGCCGCCGACGCCCCGAGCACCAGGCGGCGGTGCTGGCCGACGTGCTGGCCGCCTTGCGCGAGGCGCTCGGCCCCACGCGCGACTTCGAGGTGCGCGCGCGCGCCGTCATGGCGCTGGGCGACCTGCGCCTGCCCGCGGGCACCAGCGACCTGGTGTCGCTGCGCGCGACCTCCGACGAGCCGGCGCTGCGCTATCTCGCGACGCGCGAGCTGGCGGCGATCGGCGGGCCCGACGGCATCAAGGCGCTGCGCGAGGCGCTGGCCGACGGCGATCCGCGCGTGCGCGAAACGGCGGCGATGGGGCTCGGGCGTTTGCAGGATCGCTGGTCAGGTCAGGCGCTGATCGACGGCGCCAAGCAGGAAGCCTGGCCGTTCG
The DNA here is from genome assembly GCA_963778795.1 of uncultured Pseudomonadota bacterium. Lineage (GTDB taxonomy): Bacteria > Myxococcota_A > Polyangia > Fen-1088 > Fen-1088 > DASRQZ01. The sequence goes on from CAVZVU010000004.1 coordinate 883,060, forward strand.
TGCGCCGCGCCGAGCTCGAGGCGCTGGGACACCTGTGCGTCGCCGGCACCGGCGATTTGATGATCCGCGCCACCGAGCGCGACGTCGATCAGGTGCGGCGCGCGGCGCTGGTGACCCTGGTCCGCTGCAAGGACCCGCGCAGCCGCGCCGTCCTGCTGCGCGCGATCGGCCAGCACACCGAGGCGGCGACGCTGCGCGAGCTGGCGGGCGCGCTGATCGGCGAGCTCGGCGACAAGAGCGCCGCGCGCGATCTGGCCCAGGTGCTGCGGCGGCTGGTCAACGAGGCCGAGGGCGACCTGGCCGTCGAGGGGGTCGCCGTCGCGGCGCTGCGGTCGCTCGCCCACCTCGGCGGTCCCGAGGCGGTTGCGTCCGCGGTGGCGCTGGCCAAGGACCCGCGCCATCCGTACCGCGAGAACGCGATCGAAGCGCTGGGGCTGCTGTGCGATCCCGGCGCGGGCGCGGCGACCCTGCACGCGATCGCGGGCGGCCGAGACGCCACCGCCGCGCTGGCGGCGCAGTCGGCGCAGCATCGATGCGCGTTGAAGTGAGGGGCGACTATCCGCGCATCGAGCGTGGAGCCATGGACTAGGCGTCCTCCGATGTTCTTCCCTTTCCGATCCCCTCTCCCTCGTCCGCGGGGGAGAGGGTTAGGGTGAGGGGGTCGCTCGGAGAAAGTTGAGCCTCCACCTTCGTCGGCGGACCCCTCACCCTAGCCCTCTCCCCGGGGACCGGGGAGAGGGAGAGGGGACCGGAGGGGGATCGGGTATCTAACTCGTCAGGCTCGCCAGCGCCTGCCGCAGCTCTTCGTTCTTGGGGTCGTTCTCGAGGCCGCGCTCGAACATGTTGCGCGCCTTGGGGATCTCGCGCGCCATCACGTGGATCTGGCCCAGCGCCAGGTAGACCTCGGCCTTGGAGACGCCGGCGCTGGCCTCGTCGAAGTTCTGCAGCAGCAGCGAGCGATAGAACTTCCGCGCGCGCTCGACGTCATTCTCGCGCAGCGCGAGCCGTCCCAGCGCGGCCAGCGTGCCGGCGTGGCTGGGATCCAGCTTGTACGCGGCGTTGAAGCTCTCGGCCGCCGCGACGTAGTCGCCCCGGCTCTCGGCGATCAGGCCCAGGCGCTGCTGGTAGCGGGCGACGTCCTTGCCCCGCCGCGCCTTGGTCAGCTGGTCGACGATCTGCAACATCAGCTGCGCCGCCTCGTCGATGCGCCCCGCCGACAGCAGCGCCTCCGACAGCTCCTCGCGCGGCGTGATGCTGGTCGGATCCAGCTCGATCAGCCGCTCGAGGTACGGCACCGCATCGCTCGCGCGATTGAGCGGACCGCGGTACAGCGACGCGATCTCGGCGATGCGCATCTTCCGCTCGCCGTCGTCGGCCACGGTCTCCAGCAGCAGCTCGAGGATCTGCACCAGCCGGTCCTGATCTCCCGACGCGCGCGCCATCGTCTCCAGCGCCAGCAACGTCGGACGGTGGGTCTGGTCGCTCTCCAGCGCCTTGAGCAGCGCGACCTCGATCTCCTCGGCCGGCGCCCCGCGCGCGCGCAGGATCTCCGCGCTGCGGAACTGAATCTCGGCGGCCTCTTGCCCCGACGTCACCGCGGCTGCCGCGCGCTCCAGCGCCGCCCCTGCGTCGTCCCAGCGCTCGGCGCCCTCGTGCAGCCGCGCGAGCGACAGCAGGGCCCCGACGTGGCTCGGCGAGACCTCCAGCACCTTCTCCAGCGCCTCGGCGGCGCTCTCGACGGAGTCGAGCTTCTGCTCCCAGACGTCGGCGATCGCGACCCGCAGCGCCAGCTCGACCTGCCGGTGGCCGACCGCCCCTTCGGCGTCGGCGTGCTTGGTCAGCACGTCGATCAGGTCGTACCAGCGCTCGCCCACGCCCAGCAGCCGCTCCAGCTCCAGGAACGCCTGGCCGTTGCCGGGGTCGATGCCCAGGATCTGGTGCAGGAACCCGATGCTCTGGTCGAGGTCGCTCAGCTTCTCCTCGGCGTTGCGGGCCAGCTTCAGCAGCACCGCCACTTGATCGCGCCCCTTGGCCGCGCCCAGCCGCCGCGTCAGCACGTCCTGCAACGTCGACCAGTCTTCCAGCTTCTCCGCGATCGTCTCCAGCGCCGCCAGCGACGCCGGATCCTCGGGCGCGCTCTCCAGCGCCTCGCGGTACGCGTCGGCGGCGCCGCTCGGATCCGACAGCAGCCCCAGCTTCAGCGCGCCGATGCGCGCGTACAGCGCCGCCCGCTCGGCCGGCGCCTCGGTGAACCGGGCCCGCTCGCCCAGCACGTCGGCGAGCTCGGCGACCTGGTGGGTCGCCTCGAACAGGCGCGCCAGCTCGCCCAGCACCTCGGGGTCCCCCTCCTCGGCCGCGCGCAACGTGCGCAGCGCCGTGATCGCCTCGAGGATCGCGCCCAGCCGCTCGTGCAGCCCCGACGCCTCCATCAACAGACGCTTGCGCGCCTGGGGATCGAACTCGATCGCGGCGCGCCGCTCGAGGATCGCCGCCGTGCGCGCCGGATCGGCCGCCGCGCGGTAGTAGCTCTCCAGCGCCGTCAGCGCGTCGACGTTCTCGGCGATCGGTCTCCAGCACGCGGACGTAGAGCCGCTCGGCCGCCGCCCCCTCGCCGGGCGATTGCTCGTAAAGATGCGCGGCGCGCAGCGCCAGCTCGCGCGCGGCGTCCGGCTCGGCCTTCTCCAGCACCGCCTCGATCCGGCGCGCCGCCTCGAGCGGGATCTTCGCCGCGCCCGCGATGCGCTCGATCTCGTCGAGCGCCGCGCCCGGCGTCGGCTCCTCGACCAGCGCGCGCCCGAGCGCGTCGATCGCCCGCCCGGGATCGCTGAGCTGTCCGTCGTAGACCTCGGCGATGCGCCGCAGCCAGTGCGCGCGCTCGACGCTGTCGTCGTGCAGCACCAGGCGGTGCTCGTACAGCGACACCAGCTCGCGATAGTCGCCGCGCGCGTCGGCCAGCGGCTCGAGGATCTCGAGCGCCCCCTCGCGCGTGTCGGCGCGCTCCAGCAGCTCGTGCAGCGCCCGGTGGGCGCGCGTGTGCTCGGCCACCCGCTCGAGCGCGCCGCGATAGGCGACGAGCGCCCCCTCGGCGTCGTCGAGCGAGCGCAGGCGCGTGTCGCCCAGCGCCGCCAGGAAGTCGGCCTGCTCGGTGGGATCGTTGGTGACCTCCGCCTCGCGCGACAGGATCTCCGCCAGCTCCTCCCACGCCTCCAGCTTGCGCAGCACGCGATCCAGCGATCCCAGCACGTCCGCCTCGTCGCCCGGCAGGCTCAGCGCCTTGCGCAGGAACTCGGCCGCGCGCGACAGATCGCCCAGCTGGTCCTCGTGCAGCTCGGCCAGCCGCACCGCCAGCGAGCGCTGCAGGCCGGCGTCGAACGTCGCCTCCATCCGCTCCTCGTAGACGGTGGCCAGGCCGCGGTAGTCGCCGCTCGCGGCGGCGAGCCGTTCCAGCGCCTCGCGCGGCTCCGCCTCGGTCGCCTCCTCGGTCAGCGCGCGCGCCCAGGCGGCGAACGCCTTGCCCGGATCGCGGCGCTCGGTCTCCTCGATGCGCGCGATCTCGGCCAGCACCGACAGCCGCGCCGCCACCGTGTCCTCGACCTCGAAGCGCAGCCCGGCCAGCTCGACGACCGCGTCCCACTCGCGCCGCGGCGCGCATGATCGGATCCAGCGCCGCCACCGCCTGCAGCCGGTAGTCGTTGCCGCGCGCGATCGCCCACAGCGCCTCGCGCGACTCGGCGTGCGCCGGTGAACGCGACAGGATGCTCTGGTAGCGCGCGATCGCGGCCTCGATGTCCGACAGCTCGGTCTCGACCAGGCGGGCCGCCCGGAAGGCCAGCTCGTCGCGCGCCCGCGCGTCCCCCTCGCCCGCCAGCCGCAGGTCGAGCACCTCGAGCAGATCGGCGTGCCGCCCCTCGCGCGCGAAAACCCGATCCAGGGCGTCCAGCGCCTCGCGATCGTTGGCGCTGTCGTCGAGGATCGCGCGCAGCTGGCTGACCGCTTCGTTCGACTCGCCGAGCTTCTCGTCGTACAGGTGCGCCGCCTGCAAGCGCAGCAGCCGGCGATCGCCGACGCCCTGGGTGATCTGGATCTTGCGCTCGAAGATCTCGGCCAGCTCGCGCCACGACGAATTGCTCAGGTAAAGCTGCGCGAGCGCGTCGAGCGCCTCGACGTCGCCGTCGTCGATCCCCAGCACGTCCTGCCAGGCGCGGACGGCGCGGTCGGTGTCCTTGAGCGCCAGCTCGTAGAGCACGGCGATGCGCTTGGCGATCAGCTTGCGGTCGGCGGGATCGGTGGCGATCTCCAGGTGCTTCTCCAGCACCTCGACCAGCTCGGTCATGCGCGCCGCCGCCGTCAGCAGCCGCTCGAGCGCCAGGAACGAGTCGAGATCGTCGGGCCGCGCCGCCAGCGCCGCGCGCCACGCCTCGATCGCCTGGTGCGCGTCGCCGAGGTGCTCCTCGATGAGCCGCGCGGTCATGCCCCACAGGCGCGCCTGCAGGTCGGGGTCGGTCGCCTCGACGGCGCCCTTTTGCAGCGTCTCGACCAGCGGGGCGTACAGGCGCGCCGAGACCGCGAGCGTCTCCATCTCCGCCAGCGGCCGGCGCCGAGCCGACGTCGGCGAGCCAGGCGCGGCTGCGGCAGCCGAACGCCAGGTCGATGCGCGCCAGGCGCTGGTAGATCCCGGCCATCTCGCCCAGGATCTTCACGCGGTCGTCGCGGTCCTCGACGGTGTCGAGCTGCGCGTCGAGCACCGCGACCAGCTTCTGCCAGTCGCCCGCCTTGCGGTAGATCGGCTCGAGGATCACGGCGACGCGATAGCGGTGGTCCGGATCGCCGATCAGCCGCTCGAGCGCGGCGATCGCCTCGCCGTGCCCGGGCGTGCGCTCGCAGGATCTCGGCGTAGCGATCGATGGCGCCCGACAGATCGTCGACGCGCTTCTCCAGCACGTCGGCCAGCCGCAGCGCGATCTCGTCGCGCTGGCGCGATGTCGGCCGCGCGCTCCAGCATGAACGCCAGGTGCGCCGACAGGTCGTGCCACTCGCTGTTGTCGCGCAGCAGCCGCTCGAGCTCCGCCGCCGCCGACGGGGCCGCGGCGTCGCTGCGGGCCGCGTCGATCTCGATGTCCATGTCGAGGTCGATGACCTCGCGCAGGGTGCGCATCGCGCGCGTCTTGTCGTCGAGGCGTTCCTCGTCGAGCTTGGCGCTGCGGCGCAGGAAGGCCTTCTTGACCGACGGGTCGACGGCGCGCCCGGCCTGCTCGTCGACCAGCTCGCGCAGCTCCAGCCAGGACTCCCAGCGCTCGAGCGCGTTCTCGAACAGCAGCGCCACCTCGCGATCGTCGGGGCGGGTCTCGTGCAGGCGCCGGTAGTACTTGCGCGCCTCATCGCGATCGCCGAGGCGCAGGTCGAAGATCTCGGCCGCGCGGCGGGTGATGTCCAGCACCTCGGGGCTGTCACCGAGCTCGCCCGTCAGGTAGTCGGCGAACAGGTGGCCGACGTCCTTCCAGCGATCGAGCTTGCCGGCCAGCCGCAGCAGCTGCTCCGACGACTGATGCTCGGTCGGCGCCTCCTGAAAGACCTTGCCGTACCAGCGGAGCGCGTTGTCGAAGTCCTCGAGCTGCTCCTCGTAGAGGCGCGCGATGCGCTTGGTCCAGGCCACGCGCAGCGTCGGATCCTCGACCTGCATCAGGCGGATCTCGCCCGCGCGGATCAGGGCGGTCCAGTCGCCGCGACCGGCGTAGACCGGCTCCAGCAGCTCGGCGGCCGCGCCCTGCACGGCGATGTCGTCGAGCATCCCCTCCAGCATCTCGACCGCGCCCGCGTGCTCGGGGCTGGCGCGCAGCACCGCGCGCAGCTGCTCGAGCGCGCTCTCCTTGTCGTGGCGGCGATCGTGCGCGATCTGCGCCAGGCGGAAGCGGATCGCGACCACCTCGCGCTCGGGCAGCCCGCTGCTCGATGACCTCCGACAGGAAGCGCGTCAGATCGGCCCAGCGCTCGGACTCGGTGTACAGGCGGTCGAGCGCCTGCATGGCGTCGCGATCGTGGGGCGCCAGCTCCAGCACCCGCTCGTGGGCGGCGATCGCCTCGTCGACGCGCCCGAGCGGCTTCTCGGCCAGCGCGCCGATCTGCGCGCGCAGGCGGCGCTCGGCGCCCGGATCCTTGGCCAGCTCGGCGCGGCGGATCAGGATCTCGTACAGCGCGCCGGCGTCGCCCGACGCCGCGTAGATCTGATCGAGCGCGGCCAGCGCCGTGTCGTCGTCGGGCACGCGGTCGAGCACGCGGCGGAAGTACTCGGCCGCCAGCTCGTGGTCGCCCTTGGCGCGCGCCGTCTCGGCGACGAAGCGATCCAGCCGCAGGCGCAGCTGCTCGTCGAGCACGTCGGGCGTGATGTCGCGATACAGCGCCGCGACCTCGTCGCGGCGCACCGGCGCCGACGGGCCCGACACCGCCAGCCGCTCGTAGGAATCGAGCAGCGGACCCAGCGTCGCGTCGCCGAGCGCGTCGCGGATCGCCAGCCCGTACGACACGAACGCCGCCTCGGGCGCACCGAGGCGCGTCTCCTGCAAGCGTCGCCAGGCGCGACAGCTCGACGACGCGCGCGCGCGGGTCGCCCTGCGCCTCGACGTAGACCTGGATGACCTCGGCCAGCTCGGGCCAGCGGCCCGCCCGCTCGTAGATCGGCTCCAGCGCCTGCGCCGCCGCCAGCCGCAGCCCGGTCTCGACGCTGGGCTGCATGAAGCGCTCCAGCGCCGCCAGCGCATCGGCGTCGCCGCGGCGCGGTCGCCAGGATCTGGCGCCAGTGCCCGAGCGCGTTCGCGGGATCGCCGAGCGGCCCCTCGTAGAGGCGCGGCGATCTGGCGCAGCACCTCGGTCTCGGCGGCGTGGCGCGCGGGCGCCGGCTCGCGGCGCACCAGGCCCAGCCGGCGCTCGAGGATGCCGAGGCGATCGCGGTGCCGCCCCTGCTGTTCGTAAAGGCGCGCCAGCGTGTCGAGCGCGCTGGTGTCCTCGGGGTTCTCGTCGAGGATGCTGACGCAGGCGGCGATCGCCTCGTCGACGTCGCCGACGTCGCGCTCGAGCAGGTTGGCGACCTGCCGCCACAGCTCCTGGCGCGAGCCGGCGTCGCGCGCCATATCGATGCGCCGGCGCAGCATCTCGACGCGCTGCCGGTGGTTCGACCCGGCCTCGAAGATGCGCTCCAGCGTGCTGATCGCCTCGCGGTTCTCGGCGTCGATCTCCAGGATCGAGCGCAGCGTCGCCACCGCCGCCGCGGTGTCGCCCAGCGACTTCTCCTCGAGCCCGGCGATCCGGAACAGCAGCGCCTTGCGCTCGTCGACGCCGTCGGCCCAGCGCGCCTGCTGGCGCAGGATCTTGACCAGCGCCGCGATGTCGCCGGTCTCGGCGTACAGCCCCTCGAGCGCCGCCGCCGCCGGCTTCGCCGTCGCCAGGTTGTCGACGTCGAGGTTCAGCACCAGCTTCCAGGCGTCGATCGCGGCGCGGCGGTTGCCGAGCCGCCCGCCGTACAGCTGCGCCGCGCGCGACAACAGATCGGCGCGCCCCGCGATGTCGGCGGTGTCGCGGCTGAACGCCAGCTCTTGATAGACGTCGACCAGCTCGGAGAAGCGCTCGAGCAGGGTGGCCAGCCGCTCGATCTCGGCGAGCGCGCCGGCGTGGGTCGGCTCGACGGTCAGCACCTGCCGCCAGGTCGCCAGCGCCGCCGTGCGCGCCTGCAGCTTGTTCTCCTGCAGGTCGGCGATGCGCGCCAGCATGGCCGCCGCCTCGCCTCCGTGCAGCGCCTCGCGCTGCACCTCGAGCACCGCGACCAGGCGCGCCCAGGCGCTGCTCGACTCGTAGAGCGGCTCGAGGATGCGCGCCACGCGCAGGCGCTGATCGGGAACCGCCAGCAGCTTCTCGAGCAGGCGGCGCGCCCCCTCGTGGCCGGGGACGGTGCGCACGATCGACTCGACCAGGTTGAGCGCGCCGTCGACGTCGTCGAGGCGCGTCGCGCGCAGGTCGGCGCGACGATGGGTGATGTCGGGGACCTCGGCGGCGGGCGCGAAGCTGCCGCGCGTGCCGAGCAGCTCCTCGAGATCGCGCCAGCGCTCGCGCGCGGCGTAGTGCCGCTCGAGCGCACGGTAGGCGCGCAGGTCGGCCGGGTTGACCCCCAGCATCCGCTCGTAGCAGCCGATGGCGTGGTCGGGATCGTCGAGCAGCGTCTCGTCGATCTCCGCCATCTGGGCCAGCAGGTCGAGCCGCTCGGCCGGCTCCTTCACCAGATCCTGGCGCGCGTCGATGAGGGCGCGCAGGTCGGTCCAGCGCTCGCCCTCGCGGTAGATGCGCATCAACGACTTGAACGCGCCCTGATGCAGCGGCTCGACCGCCAGGATCTCGGCGTAGACCTTCTCGGCGTCGCCGGTGCGGCCCAGGCGCTGCTCGTGCAGCTCGGCGATCTGCGCGAGCAGATCGCGGCGCAGCGACGGCTCCGCCGCCGTCGTTGGCGACGGCGCGCATCCGCTCGGTCAGGTCGGCGATGGCCTGGGTCTCGGCGGCGAAGTGGATCAGCTGATCGCGGTTGGCGCGATCGGCGGGATCGTCCTCGAACAGCTTCAGCGCCGTCGCGTAGGCCGACGCGTTGTTCTTCAGCGGGCCGCCGTAGAGCGCGCGCAGCTTCTCGAGCCGCGCGCGGCGCTCCGCGGGATCGTGGGTCACCGGCAGCAGCGTCTCGAGCGCGCCCGCCGTGCGCGCGGCGTTGTCGGTGCGCTCGTAGTACGGCAGCGCCAGGCGCGAGATCTCGACGGCGCGGTCGAGGCCGGCCATCAGCAGGCGCTCGAGGCCGGCGACCGCGGCGACGCTCTGAGGATTCGCCTCGACGACGCTGCGGTAGGTGTCGAAGGTCGCGCTCGCGTCCTTGATGCGCGTCTCTTGAATCTGCCCGATGCGCATCAGCAGCTCTTCGCGCGCGTCGCGCGGACCGTTGTCGATCTCGCGGCGCAGCGCGCCGACCAGGCCGACCCAGTCCTGCCGCGCCTCGAGCACCCGCGTCAGGCCGCGGACCGCCCGCTCGTTGGTCGCCTTGTCTCCAATCGCCGGCGCGATCTCGATGATCGATTCCAGGGTCCGTCCCGCCGCCGCGAGATCGCCGACCTTCTCCTCCTCGAACTGGGCGATGCGGAACAGCATCTTCGCGCGCTCGGTGGCGTCGGTCGTGCGATCGGCGCGCGCGTGCAGCAGCTTGGCCAGGTCGGGCCACGACTTGGTCTGGGTCAGGATCTGCTCGAGCGCCGCCTCGGCCTCTTCGTCGCGTCCCGCCGACTCGCTGAGGATCTGCTCGGCGAACCGCCGCGCCTCCTGCGGGCGGTACAGGCGGCCCATGGCGACGCGCAGCGATCGGCGCAACAGCCACAGCCGCTCTTCGGCGGTCACGCCAGCCGGCGCCCCGGCCTCGAGCCGCCCGGCGAACAGCGTCGCCAGCGCGCCCCACTCGTCGGCTTCGGCCGCCAGCCGCTCGAGGTCGGCGGTCACCTCGGGGTCGGTCGGCGCCAGCGCGTAGGCGCGCGCGCACCACTGAAAGGCCAGCGACTTCGAGGCCAGCCGCTGCTCGCAGATCCGCCGCGCTTCCTTCAGAAGCTGCAGCTGCTCGGCGATCGACGGGCCGGCTTCGGCCGCCTGCCCGGCGGGCACGGGGCCGACCAGCACCTCGTAGGTCGCCAGCAGACGCGGCCACTTCTGCGCCGTCCGGTAAAGCGGGATCAGCGCCATCGCCGCCTTGCGGTTCTGCGGGTCGGTCGCCAGGATCCGTTCGTAGGCCTTGAGCGCGCGCTCGGGCTGATTCAGCTTCTCCAGCGACAGGGTCGCGACCCGCTCGAGCATGCGGGTGCGCGCCGTCATGTCGGCGGTGCGATCGGCCAGCGCCGTCAGCTGATCGCACAGATCGCCGAACGCCCCCTGCTCGACGTACAGCGCCTCGAGCGCGCTGAAGTCGCCCGACTGCGCGTAGATCTCGCGCAGCGCGCGCACGGCGCGCGCGTGGGTCGGCTGCAGCACCTGGATGCGGCGGAACACCTCGCCGGCCGCGCGTCCGGCGGCCAGCTTCTCGTACAGCAGCGTCCCCTGGCGTTCCAGCAGCGGCAGCTCGACGGCCGGATCGCCGGCGGCGTTCTGGCGCTGGCGATCGAGGATCTCGATCAGCGCCGGCCAGCGCCGCTCGCGCTCGTACAGGCTGGCCAGGCCGGCCAGCGTCTCGGGGTCGCGCTCGGAGATCTCCAGCGCCTGGTTCCAGAGGTGGATCGCCTCGCGCGTCTCGTTGAGCCGCTCCGACGCCAGCCGCGCCATCTCGGCCAGGCGGTCGCGCCGCTTCTCGGCCGGGACGTGCGGGAACTCTTTCTTGGTAGACCTCGAGCAGCGCCTTCCACGACCGGCTGCGCGTGTACAGCTCCTTGAGCCGCTCGCAGGTCTCCAGGTCCGAGGGATCGGTCTCGAGGATCTTCTCCAGGCTGGCGACCGCGTTCTGGTGCTTGCCCAGCTTCTCGGCCCACAGCGCGGCGACCCGCCGGTGCAGCGCCAGCCGCTGCGCCGAGTCGGCGGCCGCGTCGGCCTGGCGCGTGAGGATCTGAATCAGGTCGGTCCAGCGTCCCTGCGCCTCGTAGCGCGCCGCCAGCGCCGCCAGCGCCGCCGGGTGATCGGGCTTGAGCGCGACGATGCTCAAGTAGGTGTTGACCACCATGACGTCGAGGTTCAAGCGATCTCGATAGATCGCGACGATGTCCAGGTAACGACTGACCTTTTCGTCGACCGCGCTGTCGGCGACCGTCTCGAGGTCCTCCTTGAGCAGCTCGAGCAGCGCGTTCCACTTCTCGGTGCGCGTGTAGAGCCGCTTGAGCGACTCGACCGCCTCGGGCAGGTGCGGCTGCAGGCGCAGCAGGCCCTTCCAGATGTCGATGGCCTTCTCGGCGTTCTTCTCGCCCGCCTTGCCCTCGCCGCGCCCCTCGCGCTGCTCGACGGCGCGTGCCATCTCGATCCCCATCGCGATCTGGCGCTCGACGTCGGTCTCGGTCTTCTGGGCCTGCGCCAGCAGCGACACCAGCTGCGGGATCTCGTTCCGCCCGGTGAAGTACTCGCGATAGAAGTCGACCATCGCCCGGTTGCCCGGATCGATCTTGCGCACGCGGCGGAAGGTGGCCTCGGCCTCCTTGACCTGCCCCAGCTGCTTCCACAGCAGAGTTGCCGAGCTCGACCAGCAGCGCGACGTCCTGCTCGCCGCGCTTCGAGCGCGCGGCGGCGTCGAGGATCTTCGACAGCTCGGTCCAGCTCTGCTGCGCGCTGAGCGCGTCGATCACGGCGCGCAGCGCGCGGTGCTCGACCGGGTTCGACTCGAGCGCCTTCTTGTAGTGAGCCAGCGCCTGATCGGGGCGCCCCAGCTTGTCCGACAGCTCGCCCGCGGCCAGCTCGGCGAGCGGCGCGGTCTTCCTTGCTGGGGGCCTGCTCGGCGCGGCGCTCGAAGCAGATCGAGCAGCTCGTCCTGCTTGCCGGCGTCGCGCAGCAGCCGTTCCAGGTGCTGGCTCGATCGGCGGTTGCGCGGGATCCAGCTCCAGGCTCTTGCGCAGGAAGCGCTCCCCCTCGACGGCGCCGGGCTCGCCGCCGTACTTGAGCTGAAACTCGGCCACCGAAAGGTAGAGGCTGGAGGCCAGCGCGGGATCGGTCGCCGCCTCGGCCTGCTGCAGATAGCGCTTCGAGATCGACTCCCAGTTGCTCTGCACCAGGCTCATCTGCGACTGCGATTCGAGCGACGGGCGCGTGATCTGGCACCGCCTCGAGGGCGAGGCGAACGCACTCCTGCCCTTCGCGATCGCGCAGCAGCTCGTCGCTGAGGATGCGCCCCTTTTCGTGCAGCAGGTCGGCGCGCTTGGGCGACTCGATCGTCCACGCCAGCTCGAGATCGATGAGCTGTACGCACAGCTCGAAGTCACCGCGCTCGCGGTGAAAGCGGCGCGCGTCGGTGAGCGCATGTGCGAGCGCGGCCCGATCGACGCCACTCCCGTTGCCGGGATGTAGCGACGCGAGCGCGCTTAACGCCTGCTTGTTGTCGGGGTCGAGCTGAAGGGTTTCGAGTGCGCTTGAAACGTCGGTGGTCATTGGGGAAATCCTGGGGGCTTCGCCACTGAGGCTCGACAGGGACGCCGACTATAAACCCTCCGCTTTCCACGGTTCAATGACGAAAGTCCCCCACTCGGTCGAACCAGAGCCGCAGCTCGCACATCTCCATGCTAGTCAATACACCGCCGCGTGCGCGCTTCACCTGTGTCCTCCGCCTCGTCACCCGCTTCGCCGTCTCGGTCTTCGTCTCCTCAGTCGTCGTCTCCTCACTCGTCATTTGATTCGTTTCGGGAGCCGCACGCCCTCACCCTGGGCCGGCGGATCCGGTCGGAAGCGCGAGGCATCGCGCTCGGTTGTCTGTGCCTGGCGGCGACGAACGCGCTGGGGCTGGCGATCCCGTGGCTGCTCAAGACCGCGATCGACGTGCTTGGCCACGCCCACGGCGCGCCGGCGCTGGAGACGGCGCGCCACCTGGTGACCCGCACGGCGCTGCTGATCGTCGGGTGCGCGCTGGTGCAGGCGGCGATCCGCACCTGGTCGCGCGTGCTGATCTTCAACGCCGGACGCAACGTCGAGTACAGCCTGCGCCGGGATCTGTTCTCCCACCTGGTGCGCATGGACCCCGCCTTCTATCGCCAGCACCCGACCGGCGACCTGATGTCCCGCCTGACCAACGATCTGGGCGCGGTGCGGATGCTGTTCGGTCCGGGCCTGCTGAACCTGGTGAACACCCTGCTGGTCTATGCCAGCACGGTGACATTGTTGTTACGCCTCAGCCCGCGGCTGACGCTGTTCGCGCTCTTGCCCTACCCGGCGCTGATCCTGGGCGGACGCGCCTTCACGCGCGCCATGTACCGCGCCAGCCGCGATCTTCAGGAACAGATCGGGCGCATGTCGACGGCGGTGCAAGAGGATCTGGCCGGCGCCTCGGTGGTCAAGCAGTACGCCCTGGAACCGCTGCGCCACGCGGCGTTCGCGCGCCAGAGCGGGCTCTACCTCGACCGGTCGCTCCGCCTGGTGCGGGCGCGGGGCACGCTGACGCCGCTGTTCGCCGGCATCGGCGGCATCGGCACCTTGATCGTCCTCTGGATCGGCGGCCGCGAGGTGATTCACGGCCGGCTCAGCGTCGGCGGCCTGGTCGCGTTCAACGCCTATCTGGTCTACCTCTCGTGGCCGACGGTGGCGCTGGGCTGGATCATCTCGATGTGGCAGCGTGGGGTCGCCGGGTGGGTGCGGGTGCGCGAGCTGCTGGCGACGCCGCCCGGCATCGCCGACGCCGCCGGGCTGGCGGCGCCCTCGCCGCCAATCGCAGAGGCGGCGCCAGCGCCGTCGATCCTGGCTCCGGCGCCAGCGCCGTCGATCGAGGTGCGCGAGCTGACGATCGAGCGCGACGGGCGCAGGATCCTCGACCGGGTCTCGTTCTCGCTCGCGGCGGGCGAGACGCTGGCGATCGTCGGCCCGACCGGCTCGGGGAAGACGACGCTGGTCGACGCCATCCCCCGGCTGATCGACGTCCCGCCGGCCACGATCTTCGTCGGCGGCCGCGACGTCACGACGTTCCCGCTGCGCGCGCTGCGCGGGCTCATCGGCTACGCGCCGCAGGAGGCGTTCCTGTTCTCGGCCACGATCGCCGAGAACATCGCCTTCGGCTCGGTCGGCGGTGAGGTCGAGCGGGCGGCGATCGAGCGCGCCGCCCGGGCCGCCGGGCTGACCCGCGACATCGCCGCCTTCCCCGACGGCTTCGACACCCTGGTCGGCGAGCGCGGCATCACCCTGTCGGGCGGCCAGCGGCAGCGGGTGGCGCTGGCGCGCGCGCTGTGCGCCGATCCGTCGATCCTGATCCTCGACGATTCGCTGTCGTCGGTCGACGCCGAGACCGAGCGCGACATCCTCGGCCACCTGCGGCCGATCCTGGGCGCGCGCACGTCGATCCTGGTCTCGCACCGGGTCGCCGCGGTGAAGGACGCGAGCCAGATCCTGGTCGTCGACGGCGGGCGGATCGCCGAGCGCGGCACCCACGCCCAGCTGCTGGCCGCCGCCGGCCTCTACGCCGCGCTCTATCGCGAGCAGCTGGCGGCCGACACCGCGGCCCGGGAGTCGGCCGCGTGAGCCTGGTGCGTGCGATGCGGCCGGTGCAACCATGAGCGCCAGCGACGACATCCTCGGCAAGGCGCTCGACCGCACGCTGTTGCGGCGGATCTTCGCCTACGTCTGGCCCTACAAGGCGCTGCTCTCCGTCGCGGTGCTGTTGCTGCCGGTCGGCTCGGCGCTGGAGATCGCGCAGCCCTATCTGTTGAAGAAGGCCATCGACGAACACATCGCCATCGGCCGGCTCGCCGGGCTCGACCGGCTGGGGCTGCTCTACTTCCTGGCGCTGCTTGGCCAGTACGGGGCCAGCTTCGGGCAGACCTACCTGACGCAGCTGGTGGGCCAGCGCGCCATGAACGATCTGCGCCTGGGGTTGCACCGGCACGTGCTGGCGCTGTCGTCGGCCTTCTTCGACCGCACCCCCCTCGGCCGGCTGATGACCCGCATCACCAGCGACGTGGAGGCGCTGAACGAGATGTTCGCGTCGGGGCTGGTCAGCCTGGTCGGCGACGTGATCCGCCTGGGGGCGATCCTGGTGGCGATCTTCGGCATCGACTGGAAGCTCGCGCTGTTCTCGATGGGCGCGGCGCCGGTGCTGTTCGCGATCGCGGCCGTCTTCCGCCGCCTGGTCCGCGACGCCTTCCGCGACATCCGCACCAAGATGGCGCGCCTGAACGCCTTCCTTCAGGAGCACATCTCGGGCGTCAAGGTGGTGCAGGCGTTCGCGCAGGAGGATCGCGTCGCCGGGCGCTTCGACGAGATCAACCGCGACTATCGCGCCGCCAACTCGCGCGCGATCGGCGCCGACGCCGCGCTTTACTCGATCATCGAGGCGGTGGCGTCGATCGCCATCGCCGGCCTGATCTGGCACGGCGGCGGTCGCATCGTCGCCGGCACGCTGACCTTCGGCGTGCTGGTGGCGTTCATCGAATACCTGACCAAGTTCTTCGGCCCGATCCGCGACCTGTCGGCGAAGTACACCATCATGCAGCAGGCGATGGCGGCCGCCGAGCGGGTGTTCGGGCTGCTCGACACGGACGAGCCCGACGCGCCCGCGCGCAGCGCCGACGCGCCCGCGCGCAGCGCCGACGCGCCCGCCGCCGCACGCCCCGGCACGGAGACGCCGCTCATCGAGATCGATCAGGTGACGTTCGGATACCGCGCGGGCCAGCCGGTGCTGCAGGAGGTGTCGCTGCCGATCTGGAAGGGGGAGACGGTCGCGGTCGTCGGCTCGACCGGCTCGGGCAAGTCGACGCTCATCAAGCTGTTGCCCCGGCTGTACGAGCCCTGGTCGGGGGCGATCCGCCTCGGCGGCACCGACGTGCGCGACCTCGACCGGCACGCGCTGCGCCGGCGCGTCGTCGTCGTCAGCCAGGACGTCTTCCTGTTCGCCGGCACGCTCGCCGACAACATCGGGCTGGGCGATCCGGCGCTGTCGCGCGAGACGATCCTCGCGGCAGCGCGCCGGGTCGGCGCCGATCGGGTGATCGCGCGCCGCGCCGAGGGGCTCGACGCGCCGGTGCTCGAACGCGGCGCCAACTTTTCGGCCGGCGAGCGCCAGCTGATCGCCTTTGCCCGCGCGCTGTGCCGCGACCCGGAGATCCTGATCCTCGACGAGGCGACCGCCAGCGTCGACCCCGAGGCCGAACGGCTGATCGAACGTGGCACCGAAGAGCTGATGCGCGGGCGGACCTCGATCGTCATCGCCCACCGCCTGTCGACGATCCGGCGCGCGACCCGCATCATCGCAGTGCACCAGGGACGCATCGCCGAGGAGGGGAACCACGACCAGCTGCTGGCGGCCGACGGCATTTACGCGCGGCTCTATCGCCTGCAGATGCGCGGCGCGGCAGCGGCCAGCTAGGCGAAACGCCAAGACGCCACGACGCCACGGTCCGGACTCTCAGAAGTCCGGACTCTGGCGTCGTGGCGTCTTGGCGTTTCGCCTGATTCGACGCATCGGGACCAGATCGCGTCGCGCCCTAAAGCGGACTCCCGGAAATCCGCGACCCGGCGTGGGCGATTGTGCGGCACGTCTACGCTGACCGGAAATCGTAGTAGTTCCCGGCGTGGGCGAAACACTCCGTTGCCGTGCCGATGAAAATCACCTAGGATTTTTTCTTGACGGGCAGCCCCCGTCTTGTGCCTCTTACATCGGAGAGAGGTTGCGACATGCACACACTTATCGGTGTTTCCCTGGTGTCCCTGTTGGTCTCCGCCGGCGCGGGCGTTCCCCCCACTGGCCCCATCACGCCAGACGAAACGGATCAGGTTCATGAATGGCCGGCCGTGAAGCAAGGCGTCTGGTCGATCGAAGGGACGCTCAAGCCCAAGCGTGGGAAAGCCAAGAAGTGGAAGAGCACCACCAAGCGGTGTGATGACGCCGCCACGCTGTTCCAGGGCTACTGGGGCCGCGGCAGGGCCGACAAGGACAGCTGTCTCTTTCAGTCGACCAAGATCTCGGGCTCGAAGTACGAGATCGTCGGCGAGTGCCTGGTCGAGCAGTACGACGTCGTGAAGAGCGAGTCGGTGGTGACGACCAAGGGGCAAGACTCGTTCGAGATGAAGGTCAGCTTCCAGCACGGCAAGGTCGACGCCAAGGCGACCGAGGTCGGTCACTGGGTGTCGGCCTGCAGCGAAGCCGACAAGGCGGCGGCGGCCGCGGCGGCTCCGACCGCGACCGCGAGCGTGACGCCCCCCGCGCCGTCGAAGCCCGAGACCGAAGCGGCGCGCTGACAGGCGCCTGCCTTCCCGGAGCGCGGCGCGCCAGTCCTCGCGTGAGTGCCGGCGGGCTTTGCCCGACGGCACTCGCCCGCGGGGGATCTAAAGGACCCTCTGAGGGTCCTTTTTCTCGCGTCGCGCGCCCGCGCTCTCACCGGCGCGCCGCGAGCGCCAGCTCGAGCCGGCGGCGCACGGCGGCGATGTGGTCGCGCAGCACGTAGAGCTGGTCGGCGAACGATGGCGGCGTGCGCACCCCTTCGACGGCGACGGCGATCTCGTCGACCCGCTTGAGCGCCGTCGCGCCGGCCCCCTCGCTCTCCGACCGCAGGACGTCGCGCTCGATGGCCATCAGCACCCCGTACCAGCGGTAGATGCGCGACCGAACGCGCCAGCGATAGATCCAGGGCAGCACCCGGCTGGCCGGGATCAGGATGACGATCAGCGGCAGGATCAGCACCAGCAGGCGATCGATCAGGCTCGCCAGCCAGAACGGCAGACGCTTGTACAGGAACTGCTCGCCCGACTTGTAGTAGCGCTCGGCGTCGGGGCTGATGCGGAAGTCGCGCGCCAGCGGCGCCGGGTATTCGCCGGCGTTGCGAAACATCCCGGCCCCGCCGTGCACCTCGCGCGCCGCGCTGATCAGCAAATCCGACAGCGCCGGATGCAGATCCTGCTTGGCCACCAACTCGACCGTCGGGCCGACCAGCTGCAGCGTGCGCGAGGGATAGTTCTTGGCCAGGTCCATCGCCCCCTCGGGCAGCGTCAGCTTCGAGAGGAACCGGAACTTGCGCAGATAGGCGTCGGCCTGCCGGAAGGTGGTGAGCTCGATCCCCGGGACGCCGCGCAGGCTGCGCATGACCTGGGGCGTCGCCGAGTCGCCCATCAAGAACACGGCGTCGATCGACCCGGCGATCAGCGCCTTGGCCGCCGCTTCGCCGCCGGTATCCAGCAGCTCGGTCGGCGGGCCGTCGATCTCGTTCGCCTTCAGCAGCTTCAGCGCCAGCACGCGCGTGCCGCTGCCTTCGGGCCCCACCGCCAGCCGCTTGCCACCCAGCGGGACAAGCGTCTCCAGCGGGTCGGGGCTGTGCGCGTAGATCATCAGCGGCTGCGCGAAGACGGAGCCCAGCGATATCAGGCGCGTGGTGTCGATGCCGTCGGTCAGCCCGCCCTGCACGAACCCGACGTCGATCTTGCCCTTGGGATCGGCCAGCTGCTGCAGGTTGTCGAGCGAGCCGCGCGAGGCGACGATCTCGACCTTCACGCCGAACCCTTCGATGATCTTCTTGTAGCGCTCCGCCTGATTGCGATAGCTGCTGCCGTCGGGACCGCTGATGAAGCGGATCTTGCCGGGCGGCGCGAACCGGACCGACTTGACGCCGATCCAGACCGCGGCCGTCACCAGCGCCAGCACCGGCAGCGCCACCAACAGGATATCTCGCCACGAGGCGGCACCGATCCGCTCGGTCCACCGGGGCCAGACTGGTCGTTTCTTTTCCACGGCCGCATATTCGCACCGCCTGACCCGCTCGTGCGAGTATCCGCGGCCGTGCCTGCACCAACCCGCCCGCCCGCCGTCGATGGACTCAAGAGCGATCCCCTGCGCGCCGCGCTTGCCGCGGCGCTGGTGGGAAAGCCCAAAGATCTAGAGATGTGGCTGTGCCGCTACGGCAGCGGGGCCGAGCCGCGACCCAACTTTCGCCTGGCGACGGCCCTGGCGGCCGAGCTGGCGACGTCGCCGCCGGCGGCGACGTCGCTGTTGGCGCGCTTCGGCGCCAACGACGCCGCCCCCGACACCCCGGAGGTGTTCCTGCCGATGGCGGCCGCCTATGGCTGGGTCGCGCGCATCGGCGCGGGTCACGACCGCCGGGA
The DNA here is from genome assembly GCA_963778795.1 of uncultured Pseudomonadota bacterium. Lineage (GTDB taxonomy): Bacteria > Myxococcota_A > Polyangia > Fen-1088 > Fen-1088 > DASRQZ01. The sequence goes on from CAVZVU010000004.1 coordinate 901,822, forward strand.
TGGGTGGGCCGCGCTGGCCGCGCTGGCCGCCGACGAGCGCGCGCCGGTTCGGGTCGCCACGCGCGAGGCGCTGCTGACGCTGGCGCTGCGCCCCGACGGTGCCGACCAGCTGCTGGCGTCGGCGATCGACTGGTTGGGCGTCGAGGATCGCGAGGCGCGCTACGGCGCGGCCGGGGTCATGCTGGAGGTGCTGGCCGACCGGCGCGTCGTGGCGGCGGTCAGCGAACCGCAGCGCCTGCTCAACTATCTGTCGTCGGCGATCGACGAGATGTCCTCGGCGCCGCGCGCGGCCGAACGCTCCGCCGCGCGCCGGCGGCTGCTGCTGTCGCTGCCCGCGGCCTGCGGCGGCCTGGTGGCCGGATTGCGCGCCGCCGATCGGGGCGCCGGCTGGCTCGAGGCCGAGTGCGTGCGCGCGCGCCACCCCGACGTGCGCGGCGCCCTGTCGAGCGCGATCCTCGGGCTGCGCAAGCTCGCGCAGGGACCGGGTGCCGAGACGGTGCAGCGCCTGCGCCAGGCGCTGGAGGGGAGCGCCAAGCCGCCGCGCGATCCGACGCGCCGCCGCCCGGGTACCAACCGCGGGCGCGAATCCCGCCGCATGAAATAGGGGCCCGCGCCCGGCCCGCCCACTGCCAAGCCGCCACCGACGGAAGCCCGAGACGGAAGGCGGGCTTGCTCTTGACTGGACGCGGGCGCGGGCGGCAAATGGGCGCCATGCGAACCTACCAACCTCTGCTGGTGGCGGCGCTGGCCGCGGGCGCCGCCCTGACGACCGCCGCCGCCGCCGAGTCCCCGTCCAAGACGACCGCGGTCGCGGCCAACGCCGCACCGCCCCCGTGGCCGTCACCCGCGCCGCCCCCGCCGCCGGCGCCGTCGCGCCGTCCAAGGCGCACATGCGCTCGCACGTCTTCGATTCGACGCGCATCAAGGCCGACCCGATCAACGCCGGCGAGCGGCGCGAGGTCTTCGACGCGCCGACGGATACGCTCGAGCGCTTCGCCTCGCACATCACCACGCTCAACCCCGGCCAGGCGCCCCACCCCGCGCACCGGCACCCGGAAGAAGAGCTGATGATCGTCAAGGAGGGGACGATCGAAGCGACGCTGAACGGCCAACCGACGCGCGTCGACGTGGGCGGGATGATCTTCTGCGCCTCGAACGAGCTGCATGGCCTGCGCAACATCGGCACCACGCGCGCCACCTACTACGTGATCAAGTGGTTCCCCCACGACCTGCCAAAGGCCAAACCGTAACCACGGCACCGAGCGGGGGCGGGACCGGCACGAACGGCGCCGCGCGCGCGCCGCTCGCACCCTGCGCGGGCGCACCAGCCGGCGCGCGCCACACCGAGGGCCTGGTGATCATCGTCGGCGACTCCTTTCGGATCGCCCCTCAAGTGTCGGCTGGCGCCGGAAGTCTGCTCAGTATTCGAACAGCGCGCCCACCGACGAGTGGAACGCGAGCGTGTTCGCGATGCTGTCGCGGTAGGCCGCCTGTCGCGAGGTCTGCAGCAACCAGTCGCGCGTCGCCTCCAGCTCGACGAGAAGCTGAACGCGCGACGATGAGAGCGACGCGGATGCCGCTCTGCAGACGCAGGTTGGCGCTGGGCACGAAGGGCGCGCGCGACTTGTCGATCTCGGTGCTGCCCGAGGTGTCGGTCAGCAGGAGCTGGCTGCCGGCCGCGATCCCGGCGAACGGACGCACGCGCGCCTGTGCCGGCGCGAAGGCGTACTGCAGCCCCACGGCCGCGCCGAAGGTCCAGATCCGCACGTCGGTCGCGCCCGGACCGAGCACCGTCCCCATGAGCGGCCACATCGCCTGCGCGCGGAAGGCGACGCGCGCGCTGACCGGGATGAACCACATGAATTGCAAGTGCCCCATCGGCGCGCCCAGCGCGCGATCCAGGTCGAGCATCGTCGCCACGCCGAGTGACCACCGTTCGCGCGGCAGAGCAAACAGGTCGGCGGGCGCGCCGCCGGCGTCGGCCCACTGCGCGGTCGCGGTCGCCGGTCGCCGGCACGGGCGCGGGTCCCGTCGCCGGTGCGGAGGCCCGCGCCAGCGCGACGGCGGTCGCCGCTCGCGCTCCGCCGAGCGCCGCCGGTGCGCTGGTGCCAGCGACGGCCTCGCCCGCGGGCGGGGGCAGCGGCGTGGTCTCGTTCAGCGCGCGCAGGCCCTCGACCACGGCGAGGCAGGCGCGGCGCCGCGCCGGACGATCATTCGGGTCGAAGCGCAGCTCGAAGCGCACCTCGACCCGGCCCGAGGTCACCGTGCGCGAGAAGACGATCATCCGTTCGTCGTTCGACCCGACGACCACACCCTGCAAATACGGGATCGAGACCAGGTCGATCATCTCGGCCGGCCACTCGCGATCGCTCGCGACCATCGACACCGACGCCAGATTGGCCGCACCCAGCTCCCGTTTGAGCTCGCCGGCCAGGCGCGATCCCGCGGGCGCGATCACCCCGATCGGCTGCGGCGTCGCCAGCGCCATCGCCGGCAGCGCCGCCCCCTCCGCCGCCACCGCCAGCAACGACAGCCAGATCGCGGTCGCGCGTTGCCGCCCCCTCCAGCAGAACGAGCGCCGGCGCCGGCGACAGCGCGGCGCCCGCGCCCCGGTCATGGCGACACGCTGGCAGTCGGACCGGCGCCGTCGCGCAAGATCTGACGGGCGAGCCGCGCGTGCGGACCGCCGGGGGCGCGCGCGAGATAGGCGCGCGCCGCGCCCCGCGCCGCCTCGACGTCGTGCATGTGGATCGCGCACTCGACCAACCGACCGACCGCCTGATCGGCCAGTGGTCCGTGCGGCCAATCGGCGACGTAACGGCGGAACCAGCGCGCCGCGCGATCCGACTGATCGGACTCGAACGCCATCCGACCGAGGCTGAACACGGCGTCGGCCGCGAGCGGGTCGCGCGGAAAGCGCAGCACCAGCGCCTCGAAGGCCTCGCGCGCGCGCGCCCGGGCGCCGGCGTACCGTGCCACGTCGCCCAAGGTCAGCAGGCGATGCGCGTCCAGCCGGTGGCACAGGCGCGCCCAGCCGACCCGCTTCGCGGCCGAAAACGCCTCGGTGTACGCGCTCTGCTTCGCCAGCGCCAGCCAGTCGTTCTCGTCGCCCGCGCGGCTGCGCGCCGGCGCGACCTCACTCCGCGTCTCATCGGCGCCCAGCCCGAGCCCGCCGGCCGACGCCACCGAGGCGGGCGGCGCGAACGACGGCTGCCGCGCCGGCGCCTCGGAAGGTCCAGTGGCCGCTCCACCGGGCGAGGCGCCGGGCGCCGCGCCCGCTGCGGCACCGGGACCGGGCAAGGAGACGGCGCCCGAGGGGGGCTCCGCGCCGACCTTGGCCGGCGGCAGGAGCGCCGCCGCGATCTCGTCGGCGCCGAGCCGCTCGGTGCGCACGACGCCACTGTCGACCGACAGCCGCTGCCCCGCGCGCAACGGCACCCCAGCCCCCAGCACCGCGCCGTCGATCACCACCGAGCCCTCGAACAGCGCGACATCGAGCCGCGCCACCGACCAGGTCACGGCGAAGCGCGTGCCGGTCACCCGCACCCGATACGGCCCGGCGTGCACCAGCCACAGCGTCCCGTCGGCGTGGACGATGCGCGCCTCGAGCCGCCCCTTCTCCAAGAAGACCTCGGCACCGTTGCTGCCGAGGCGCTGCATCCGCCCGCTCGATCCCGAGCGAAACGTCAGCCGCGATCCGTCGGAGAACTGCAGCGGCAGATCGCTCTGCGCGTCGGCGACCAGCAGGCGATCCGGTTGCCCGGACGGCTGGCCCGCGACCTCGCCTGTCGTCTGACCGGCGGGACCGACGGCAATGGCGCGCACCCGCAGCGGCGCCCGGTGCACCAGCAGCGCGATCAGCGCCGCCGCCGCGCCGAGCCCCAGCAACGCGACGCCGATCGGGCGCCAGCGCGAACGCTCGGTGACCCGAGGCGCCGGCGGACCCCCGCGCTGGATCGCCGGCGTCCTGGGCCTCGGCCAGGCGGCGCCAGAGACGATCGGCGCGCTGGTGCGGCGGCGGCGGCGACTTCATCTTCATCCGTTCTCCAGCCAGGGCGCCAGCGCTTCATATTGTCGCGCGAGCTTGAAGAAACGCCGCTCGGCCCGCACCAGCCGCCGGCGCGTCGTCGCCAGCGACATGCCGCAGGCGCGCGCCGTCGCCTCGAGGTCGAGATCCTCGAGCATGCGCAACGAGAACGGAATGCGTTCGTCGACCGGAATCCGTTCGAGGATCCGGTACACGCATCGAGCCGCCTCCTGAAGGTCAGGACCGGCCCACGCGCCGGTGGCCGGCGTTTCGGGGACTTCGGCGAAGAAGGTCAGCCAGCGGCGGCGGCGGCGGCGGCGGATCGCCTTTCGCGCCGTGAAGACCGCGATCTGGGTCAGCCAGGCTTTGAGCGCGCGCGGGTCGGCAAGCTGTTCGATGCGCTCCCAGGCGTGGGTGATCACCTCTTGAAACAGGTCCCCCGACTCGCCGTCCTCGCCACCCAGGACCCGAAACAGCACACGGCGAACGTGATTGCCGTAGCGCTCGACCAGCTCGGTCGTGGCGCGTGGCGTGCCCGCGCGCAGGCTGGCCACCAACTGCACGTCGTCCGACGCCGCACCGCTGGCGCCGCCGCCGTTCCCTTCGGCGGGCGTCGGAACAATGCGCAGCAACCGGTCCACGGCCTCTAAGTGTCCCCGACCGGGCCGCCTCTGCTCAAGTAAAAGCAGCCTCGACGCGGCCGGACAAGACGAAACGCCAGGACGCCAGAGACGCCAAAGGTCCGGATTTCAGGATTTCGGAACCGTGGCGTCCTGGCGTCCTGGCGTTTCGCCGATCCGCATTGGCGCCCGGAGCGCGTCGCTACCCGGCGCCCGGGAGGCGCGCCACCCGGCAGACGCCGCCCTTCAAGCCAGATGCGGGCCGGCCCGCCCCAGAGGTCGACCGGCAGATCGTCGGCCGCGATGTAGGCGGCGTCGACGCCGACCAGCTCCGCCTCCAGGCGCTGGCAGAAGATCTGGGCTTCGGCGGCGCCGCGCACGCCGGCCACGGCGCGCCCGCGCAGCGGGGCATAGACGTGGATGTGACCGTCGGCCATCAGCTGGGCCCCGGGGTTGACTGGCGCCAGCACGACCAGGTCGCGCCCTTCCGCGTAAACGATCTGTCCGGAACGGACCGGCCGGTCGATGAGCAGCGGCATGCGCAGGCGCGGGGTGTCGGGGGGCGGCGGCGGAAGCGACGGAGCCGTCGGCGTGGGCGTCGGCGTCGGTGCCGGCGACACCGCCGCCGTCTCTCGTGCCGCCACCTCGCTCACGCCGGTGACCGCGGCGCCACTGAGCGCCGCCAGCCGCAGCTCCCAGCGGGCGCGACGGTCGCCGACGGCGCCGCCCGCCAGCAACCGGCGATAGATCGCGACCGCGTCGCCGATCCGTCCCTGCCGCGCCGAGAGCTCCGCCATGGTCTCGGTGACGAAGAGATCGCGCGCTGGATCGCCGCCCGTCCCCTGTGAGGATTCCGCGTCGCTGGAGAAAGATCGCATGGCTCCGCCCTGGCCCGCATTGTGCGACGCGTGCCCAGGCGGTCAATTTTTCCGCTGTCGGAAATCTCCCGGACGGACAACCACGGGAGGGGACTCGACGATCGCGGCCAACCACGATATGGGAAGGGCAATGAACCGAGCGATTCTCTTATTCGGCTACCCGGGCAGCGGCAAAGGGACGCAGGGGCGCATCTTGAGCGCGCTCCCGGGGTTCCACCACGTCGCCATGGGCGACATCCTGCGCGGGCTGACGCCGGCGCACCCGCTGTACGCGGCGGTGCAGGAGCAGATCCGCCAGGGCAACCTGGTCTCCGACCAGCTGGTGATGGACCTGTTCGCCCACCACCTGGAGTCACTGGCGCTGGCGCCGACCGATTTCGTGATCGTCGACGGCATCCCGCGCAACTACAACCAGGTCGAGCTGCTCAACCGCGTGGTGCAGGTGATCAAGATCTTCAAGCTGTCGATCTACGACGAGGCGGTCGTGATCGAGCGCTTGCGGCGCCGCGCGATGGCGCAGAACCGCGCCGACGACGCGTCGGACGCGGTGATCAAACACCGGCTCGACGTCTATCGCCGCGAGACCGAGTCCTGCATCACCGCCTACGCCGGGACGATCCTCACGCGCATCCAGTCGAACCAGACCATGTTCGACGTCCACCTCGACATCATGCACGCGCTCGGCAAGATGCGGCAGATTCAGTTCGCCTGAGCCGGCGCGGCGCCGGAGTCGACGACGCCGCCATCGCCGTCGCCCCTTTCCAGCTCGGCGAGGCGGCGTTTCAAGAATCGCTCCTCGGCTTCGTTGCCGACCAGCGCGAGCGCGTCGCGATAGGCGCGCGCCGCCTCGGCCAACCGACCGAGGCGGCGCAGGAGATCGGCGCGCGCCGCCGGCAGCAGGTGATAGCCGGCGAGCGTGCCGTCGGCCGCGAGCGCGTCGAGCCGCCGCAGCCCTTCTTCCGCCGGCGGGAACCCGGTTCGGCGTTCTCGACCATCGCGACCGCGACCGCGTGGTTGAGCGCGACCACCGGCGACGGGTGGCGCGCCGCCAGCAACGCGTACAGCGCCGGCGATCTCGCGCCAGTCGGTGTCGGCGGCGCGCGCCGCGCGCGCGTGCACGCCGGCGATCGCCGCCTGCAACGCGTAGGCACCGAAGGGGCCGGCGCGCAGCGCCTCCTCGACCAGCGCCAGTCCCTCGCGGATCGCCGTCGCGATCCCAGCGCGCGCGATCCTGATCCTCGAGCAGGATCACCTCGCCGTCGGCGCCGACGCGCGCGTCGCGCCGCGCGTCGGTCAGCAGCATCAGCGCCAGCAGCGCTCGCGCCTCCGCGCGCGCCGGCACCAGCTCCACCAGCAGGCGCCCGAGGCGGATCGCCTCGGCGCACAGGTCGCGCGCGCACCAGCGCCGCGCCCGAGCTGGCCGCGTAGCCTTCGTTGAAGATGAGATAGACGACCGCCAGCACCGCGTCCAGGCGCTCGGGCAGATCGTCGGGATCGGGCACGCGATACGGGATGCGCGCGTCGCGGATCTTCCCCTTGGCGCGCACCAGCCGCTGCGCCATCGTCGCGCGCCGGCACCAGGAACGCGCGCGCGATCTCCTCGGTCTCGAGGCCGCCCAGCGTGCGCAGCGTCAGCGCCACCTGCGCCTCGATCGCCAGCGCCGGGTGGCAGCAGGTGAAGATGAGGCGCAGCCGGTCGTCCTCGACGGCACCGTGACGTCGTCGGCGTCGGCGTCGGCGGTCGGCGCGCGATCCGACGCGCTCGCCTCGGCGGCCAGCTCGGCGCGCTTCTCCTCGTGAAGCGCGCGCGCGCCGCACGCTGATCGATCGCCTTGTTGCGCGCCGTGCGGATCAACCAGGCGCGCGGGTTGTCGGGCGGCCCGCCGGCGGCTTGCGGCCACTGCACCAGCGCCGCCTCGAACGCCGCCGCCAGCGCCTCCTCGGCGAGATCGATGTCGCCCAGCAGCCGGATCAGCGTCGCCAGGATCCGCCGCCGCTCTTCGCGGAAGACGCGCTCGACGGTCTCGGCCTCGCTCGGCATCGGCTGCGGACGCCCAGCGGCCGAGCAAGCCCGCGCAGGCGCAGCCGGATCGGGCACCGGCGCGGCCTGCGTCAGCCGGCTGCCAGGCCTGCCGGGCCGCGGGTAGTCCGGCGGCAGCTGCCTGACCGGGCGCACCTCGATGCTGCCGACCAGCGCGCCGGGGATGCGCGCGGCCAGCTTGGTCGCCTCGTCGAGGTCCTTGGCCTCGACCAGGTAGTAGCCGCCGAGCTGCTCCTCGCGTCTCGGCGAAGGGACCGTCGGTGGTCAGCGTCTTGCCGTCGCGCACGCGCACCGTGGTCGCGGTCGCGGTCGGCTGCAGCGCGTCGCCGGCCTTCATGTTCCCGCTCTTGACGATGCTCTGGGTGTACTCGCGTAGGCCTTGAACATCGCGTCGCGGTCGGCCGGCGTCGCGGACTTCATGGCGGCTTCATTCCCGTAGATCAACAGCATGTACTGCATGGCGTGTCTCCTGTCGTTGGTTGTCTGAAGTAACGTCCGCCAGTGAGTCGATCGACCGGCTCCGGATCGACAGGTCTCCGATCTTTTTTTCCCGCTTCCTTCTCCAGCTCAGGCCAGCAGCGCCAACAGGTCCTGCTTCGTGAGCCCGGCCGCCGCCGCGCCGTCTCCCAGCGCCGCGTCCATCAGCGCGCGCTTGCTGTCCTGCAGCGCCAGGATCCGCTCTTCGACCGTGTTGGTCGCGACCAGCCGGTAGACGAACACCGGCCGCTCCTGACCGATGCGGTGCGTGCGATCGGCCGCCTGCGCTTCGACGGCCGGGTTCCACCAGGGGTCGCACAGGAAGACGTGATCGGCGGCGGTCAGGTTGAGGCCGCTGCCGCCGGCCTTGAGCGAGACCAGCATCACCGGCGGTCCGCCGGCCGCCTGGAAGCGCTCGACGACGCCGGCCCGATCGCGCGTGCTGCCGTCCAGGCGCGCGAACGGCAGCTCGGCGCGCGCCAGCGCCGGCTCGATCAGATCCAGCAGGCTGGTCCACTGCGAGAAGACCAGCGCCTTGTGCCCTTCGGCGGCCGCGGTCTCGAGCGCCTCGATCAGCGCCTCGACCTTCGACGAGCGTGTCGGCCTTCTGCCCGGGCACCAGCGCGGGGTGGCAGGCCGCCTGGCGCAGCCGCAGCAGCGCCTCCAGCGCCTGCATGACCCCCTTCGCCCTGGTCGAGCAGCGCCAGCAGATCCTTCTGCGTGGCCGCGCGCACGGCGTCGTAGACCGCGCGCTCGCCGTCGCCCAGCTCGACGCGCAGCACGGCGTCGGTGCGCGGCGGCAGCTCGGGCGCGACGTCTTGCTTCAGGCGCCGCAACAGGAACGGCCGCACGCGCTGGCGCAGCGCCGCCGCCGCGCCCGGCTGCCCCTCGGCGATCGGCCGCGCGTAGCGCTCCGCGAACTCCGACGCGGCCGCCGAGCAGACCGCGGTTGGCGAAGTGCATCAGGCTCCAGAGCTCTTCGAGGCGGTTCTCGACCGGCGTGCCGGTCAGCACCAGGCGAAACGACGCCGGCAGCGCGTACGCGGCGCGCGCCGTCTGGCTGTCGGGGTTCTTGATCGCCTGCGCCTCGTCGAGGACCACGGCGCGCCAGGGCGTCGCCGACAGCGCCGTCGCGTCGAGGCGCAGCAGCGCGTAGCTGGTCAGCGTCACGTCGGCGGCCGGGTCGAGGGCGCGCGCGGCGCCGTGATAGACGCAGACGCGCAGGCCGGGGCGAAACCGCGCCAGCTCGGCGGCCCAGTTGAAGATCACGCTGGTCGGGCAGACCACCAGCGTGCGCGCGCCCGTGCCCTGCTCGAAGGCGCACATCGCCTGCAGCGTCTTGCCGAGCCCCATGTCGTCGGCGAGGATCCCGCCGAGCGCCGGCGCCGCGCAGGAAGGCGAGCCAGCTGACCCCCTGGCGCTGATACGCGCGCAGGGTCGCGGTCAGATCGGCCGGCAGCGCCGCCTCCGGCAGGCGATCGAAGCCGGCGACCAGCGGCGCGAGTCGATCGAGGCCGGGCGGTGGCGGGTGCTCCAGCTCGGCGCACAGCACCGCCAGCGCCGGCAGCGCGTGGCGCGCCAGGCGCCCGTCGGCCTCGCGCGCGGCCAGCAGATCGGCGACGCGCTGGCCGTGCTTCTGCAGCCAGCCGGCCGGCAGCGCCGCCCAGCCGCCGTCGGAGAGCGGCACGATCCCCAGCCCCTCTTGCCAGGCGCGGACCACGGCGGCGGCGTCGACCGAGGCGCCCGGTTTCGTCGCGCCGGCCGCGGCACCCGCGCCGCCGGTCGCGCCGGCGCCGGAGAAGACCAGCTCGAAGCGCACCGCTCCGGGCGTGCCGTCGATGCCGTCCCCGGCGCTGACCGACAGCTGCGGCTGCAGCGTGACCGACGGTTTGACGATGCCGGCGGCGTCGCCGGCGAGATCGCCGCGCCAGCGCTTCAGCTTGTCGACGAAGCGGGGCGCGTCGGCGCCGGTGTAATTGGTGCGGCGCCCGGGCAGCAGACCCAGCTCGCTGCGCAGGCGCTCGAGCGCGCGCTGCTCGGACGGCGCGTCGCGCACCGGCACCGGACCGCCGAGGTGAACCATCTTGCCGGCGTCGATGCGCGCCACCGGCGGCGAGCCGTAGACCAGCGCCGGCAGCACGCTGAGCCCGCCCGCGACCTGGTCGAGGCGCAGCACGACGCGCGGCGCGAGGTCGCGCACGACCGGCGGCAGGCGGCGGCTGCGCACGTCGACGATCGTGCGGCGCGCCAGATCGGGCAGCACCACCGTCACCAGCTCGCCGAGCGCCGTCGCCGGGAACGAGCGGCGCATCGGCAGGCCGTTCAACCAGGCGCCCCCGAGCTCGGTCTCGCCCAGGCGATAGAGCGCCGCCCTCCCCTCCTCCTCGCCGAGCGCCACGCCCGGGCTCACCACGGCGCGCACGCGCGGGTCGGCGGTGATCGTGAGCCGCACCTCGGCGGCGCCGCCCGCGCCCACCGCGTCGGTGAGCGTCGACTGGGGCAGCAGCTCTTCGTCGGACAGCGCGATCGGTCGCCCGTCGAGGGACACCTGAAGGGTGCCGGCGAGGATGCGCATCAGCCCGTCGAGCTTGCCGGGCGACAGCACGCCGCGCGCGCCGCCACCGACGGTCGAGCAGCCGGTCGGCCTGCAGGTCGCTCTCCTCGATCTGCACGCGCGCCGCGCGCGCCGGATCGGCGACCAGCGCGGCGAGCGAGCCGTCGAGCGGCGTCTCGGCGCCGCCGGCGGCGACCAGCACGCGCGCGAGCCGCAGTCCGTCGGGCGCGCGCGTGAAGCGATAGCCGACGCGCGAGAAGACGGCCGTCGATGCGACCATGAGGGGGACGGCGGCGGCGGCAGCGGCGACCGCGACGGATTCGTGTCGGCCGGCGACGCGCCACCGGTGGCAGGCGGCGGGCTGGCGTCGGCCGGCGTCTCGTCGCCCGCCGGCGGGCCCGGCGGCGCCGGGGTGGCGGCGCCAGCCTCGGTCTCCTCGGGCGGCGCGCTGAGCGCGATCGCCGCCGCTGCGACGTGCTCGCACGGGCTGACGCGCGACGGGCAGTCGCACTCCCACTCGTTCTCGGTCGGGTAGAGCACCACCGTCGGCGCGACCACCCGTCCGGGCGACCGCACGCGCAGCACGATCTCCTCGTCGCCGCGCGACTCGACCGCGACGCCGCCGGCGCGCGCCAGGCTCACCCCTTGCGACCACAGCCCCGACCGACAGTTGCGTCGGATCGAGGCGACCAGCGCGGCCAGACCGAAGCGGCGGGGGGTGGAGACATTGACGTGCTGCCTTAGTTACCACGCGCCAAGACTCTGGCCCCTCTCCCAAAACTCTGGCCCCCTGTCCTGGGACTCCGGTCCCCTCTCCTGTACTCGGGAGAGGGCTAGGGTGAGGGCAGACCTTGAGAAGCCAAGATGCACGCGTGAGCTCTCGCAAGGCCTGCCCTCACCCCAACCCTCTCCCGAGTCCCGAGTACGGGAGAGGGGGTCGGAGGAGGGGCCGAGGCGGTCGCCTCAGCTGAACTGCGTTGAGCCTAAAGGCAGCGCCAGCCGCAGTTTTCCCGTATATTTCGCCGCTCGATGATCCGAACCCTCCCCAGCTCGACCGTTCCGGCGGCGCCGCGGCGCGCCGCATGAGCTCGTTCTGGAGGGTCCGAGAGAGCCGGCTCGACGGCGAGACCGGCACGCTGCGCAAGCAGGCCGATCTCACCTTCGCGCTCTGCTACCCGAGCCCGTACTTCGTCGGCATGTCGTCGCTCGGCTTCCAGACGATCTACCGCGGGCTGCACGCGCTCGACGGCGTCAGCGCCGAGCGCGCCTTTCTGCCCGACGACGCGCGCGCCGCGCGCCAGAACCACGAGGGCCTCGCGACCTACGAGTCGGGGCGCCCCGTCGGTGACTTCCCGGTCGTCGCCTTCTCGCTCGCCTATGAGCTCGAGCTGGCGGGACTGGTCGACTGCCTCGACCTGGCCGGCATCCCGGCGCTGGCGAGCGAGCGGGCCGCGTGCCGCACGCGCGTTCCGCTGGTGGTGATCGGCGGCCCGCTCACCTTCTCGAATCCTCTGCCCGCCGGGCCGTTCGCCGACGTGATCATCATGGGCGAGGCCGACGACCTGATCTCGACCCTGGCCGACGCCATCCGCGATCAGCCCGACCGCGGCGCGCTGCTGGCGCACCTGGCGGCGCGCCCCGGCTTCTACGTCCCGTCGCTGCACGGCGAGCGGCTGCCACCGATCGCGGCGGCAGCCAATCACCGACTGCCGGCCTACTCGCAGATCCGCACCGCCGAGACCGAGCTGTCCAACATGTTCCTCATCGAGCCGGAGCGCGGCTGCCATCGCGGTTGCACCTACTGCGTGATGCGCCGCTCGACCAACGGCGGCATGCGCACCGTCGAGCCGGCGCGCGTGCTGGGCCTGATCCCCGCCGACGCCCAGCGCGTCGGCCTGGTCGGCGCCGCGGTCACCGACCACCCCGGCCTGCCGGAGATCCTGCACGGGCTGGTCGGCGCCGGCCGCGAGGTCGGCATCTCCAGCCTGCGCGCCGATCGCCTCACCGACGAGATCGTCGGCCTGCTCAAGCGCGGCGGCTACCGCACGCTGACCACCGCCGCCGACGGCGCGTCGGAGCGGATGCGCACCGCGATCGATCGCAAGACCAAGGAGCGCCACCTGCTGCGCGCCGCCGAGCTCTGTCGCACCCACGAGCTCAAGCAGCTCAAGCTTTACATGATGGTCGGTCTGCCCGGCGAGACCATGGACGACATCGACGAGCTGGTGCGCTTCAGCCTGGAGCTGGCGTCGGTCGCGCGGCTGGCGCTGGGCATCGCGCCCTTCGTCGCCAAGAAGAACACGCCGCTCGACGGCGCGCCCTTCGAATCGATCGACGTGATCGACGCCAAGCTGTCGCGCCTGCGCGCCGGTGTGCGCGGCCGGGTCACCATCCGCCCGACCTCCCCCAAGTGGGCCTTCATCGAGTATCGCCTGGCCCAGGGCGGCTTCGCCGCGGGTCACGCCGCCGCCGCCGCGACGCGCGCCGGCGGCCGCTACTCCGACTGGCGATCGGCTCTGGCCGAGGTACCCGACCCGCCGGTGGTCGTCTCGCCGCCGCCGCCGCCGGCCCGCTCGCTGATGGCGCCGCCGCCCGGCTGACCCTGCGCCTGATCCTGATCCTGATCCTGATCGGCAGCCTGCGACTGCGACTGCGATTGCAGCTGCGACTGCGCCAGCCGCGGCCGCTCCTCGACGATGGCGCCGTCATCGCCCAGCGGCGACACGTCGACCGAGACGCGCAGCTCGTGCCGGCTGCCGCCGACGATCACGCCGCGCATGGGCGTGACGTCGCCGAAGTCGCGCCCCCACGCCAGCGTGATGTGCCGCTGGTCGGGCACGACGTCGTTGGTCGGATCGGTCGGCACCCACCCGTCGCCCGGGCTGTAGACCGCCAGCCAGGCGTGCGACGCGTCGGCGCCGACCAGGCGCGGCTTGCCCGGCTCGGCGTGGGTCACCAGGTAGCCGCTCACGTAGCGCGCCGGCAGGCCCATCGCGCGCAGGCAGGCGATCTCCAGATGGGTGAAGTCCTGGCACACGCCGCGGCGCAACCGCAGCACCTCGTCGACCGGCGTCGAGACCACGGTCGCCGTCGGATCGTAGGCGAGATCTTCGTAGATGCGGTGGGTGAGATCGGCCACGGCGTCCAGCAGCGGCCGGCGCGGCCGAAACGACGGCGCCGCGAAGCGCGCCACCTCGTCGGAGACGCGCACGAACGGCGACTGATAGGTCATCTCGCACGCCGCCAGCAGCTCGGCGTTGCGCGGCTGGCGAACGAGATCGCGCACGCTCTCCCACTCCGGTCCGCCGCTCGACGGTGGCGGCGCCACCGCCGACAGCTCGACGTCGCGGCGCGATTCGACGGTCAGCCGTCGGTGCGGCTCTTGAACCTCGAAGTAGGTCGTGCGATTGCCGAAGTGATCGACCCGCTCGGCCCGCGACGCCGGCGTGGGCGTCACCGCCAGCGCCTCGCGCAGGCAGACTTGACGGTCGGTGTCGCGCGGCGCGAGGTGCAGCAGGTGGTGGGACGTCGCCACCGACTCGGCGTAGCTGTACTCGGTGATGTGAACGACCCGGTAAATCAAGGGGTGAAACCCTCGGCCAGCTGGCGCGACACCATCGCGTGGCTCAGATACTGGCCGCTCAGCGCGTCCGACAGCGCCGGCAGGTCGCGCGCGATCGCCTCCAGCAGCGCCGCCAGCGCGGGCCGCCGCCCCTGCGCGTCAAGCGCACACAGCGCGATCAGGTCGACGCCCTGCAGCCGCGCCACCGCGCCGACGACGATCCGATCGGCGGTCGCGCGTCCCCCTTGCGCCTCGCCGCGCGAGACGTCGTGGGGCAGGTGGGGAAAATGGTCGGCGAGCGCCTGCAGCTGGAAGATCACCGAGCGCGGGTTGGTCTCGTCGGTGACCAGCAGATCGACCACCGGCACCACCGCCAGGCTGGCGAGATAGCGGCGGCGATAGGTCATGCCGCTGTCGGCGACGTCCAGCACCGACTCCAGCAGCGGCGCCTCGCGATCCGACGAGCGCGACAGCGCCGCGCGCAGCATCACCACCAGGTTCATGGCGCGCTCGAGCCGGCGCCCCATGTCGAGGAAACGCCAGGCCTGGCCGCGCGTCATGCTCTCCATGACCACGCCGCCCAGCGCCGCCAGCCGCATGATCACGCGGTCGAGCCCGGTGGACAGCGTGCCCAGCGTGCTGCCGCCGCCGGCGCGCTCGGCGTCCATCTCGGCCAGCTCCTGCTGCAGCGAGGTGAGGATCCGCCAGGTGTCGGTCGAGATCCGGTCGCGCACGACGCGCCCCACGCGATGGGTCGACTCGATCGCCGAGCGCAGCGTGCCGGGGTGGTCGGCCGCGAACAGCGCCTCCAGCAGCTCGCGCTCGATCGGCCGCAGGAACATCGGATCGGTCGACGCGACGGCGCCGGCCGCGGCGGCGCGCGTCTGCTCGCGCAGCGCCGCCAGCAGCGGTCCCAGCTCACCCTCGCGCGCGCGGTCGACGTCGGGCTGCTCCGCCAGGCGCGCGCTCACCGTGCGCGCGAGGCGCGCGATCGCGTCGGCGCGCTCGGAGTAGCGCCCCAGCCAGAACAGGTTGTCGGCCACGCGGCTCGGCAGATCGCCGCCGCCGCGCGACAGCACGATCGCGTGGCTCGCGCGCGGCAGCAGGCTGAAGGTGCTGACCGGCCCGCCGCTCACCACCCAGGTGTCGTTGCTGCCGGCGCCCCGCTGCATCGAGATCTCGCGCTCGGTCGGGCTGACGCCGACCAGGCTCAGCGCGCCCGGCATCACGTCGTAGTCACCGACCTCGCCGTAACCGGCGCGCGCGCCGGCGTTGTCGACCGCGCGCGCCGCGCCCGCCTCGCGCGCGACCAGGAAGCTGCGCAGCACCAGCTGCCGCGACTGCAGCTCGGTGCCGTCGATCACCGGCGTGGTCGACAGCGGCACGCGCGCCTGCGCGACCCACAGCGCCGGCGCCGCGCGCACGCGCGCCTTGAGCTCGTCGCGCGCCGCCGGACCCAGCGCCTCGCCGAAGATCGGGTGCGACGCGCCGGTCGGATAGGCCGGCTTCAGCACCAGCTCGGCCAGGTTGCCGAGCACGTGCTCGCGCGCGACCGGATCCCCGCACCACCAGGTCTCGACCGACGGCAGCTTCAGATCTTCGTCGAGCAAGCCGCGACAGATGCGCGGCAGGAACGGCACGATCGCCGCCGTCTGCAAGACGCCGCTGCCCAGCGTGTTGGCGACGGCGACGTTGACCGGCGCGCACCGCCTGCAGCAGGCCCGGGATCCCCAGCGTCGAGTCGTCGCGCAGCTCCAGCGGATCGCAGAAGTCGTCGTTGAGGCGGCGCAGGATCACGTCGACCGGGTGCAGCCCGCCCAGCGTCTTCAGGAAGACGCGGCTGTCGCGCACCGTGAGATCGGCGCCGTCGACCAGCATGTAGCCGAGGTACTGCGCCAGGAACGCCTGCTCGAAGTAGGTGGCGTTGTACGGCCCGGGGCTGAGCAGCACGATGCGCGGGTTGTCGTGCTCGGCCGGCGCCAGCGACGCCAGCGTCTCGCGCATGGTGCGAAAGAACGTCGCCAGCCGCGCGACGTTGCAGTCGCGAAAGACGTCCGGCAGCACGCGCGACATCACGATGCGGTTCTCCAGCGCGTAGCCGGCGCCCGCGGGCGCCTGCGTGCGATCGGTCAGCACGTGAAAGACCCCGGACGGGCGCCGCACCAGATCGGCGGCGTAGAAGTGCAGGTAGCGCCCGTGCGGCGGGACCAGCCCGTCACAGGGGCGCAGGAAGCCCGGGTGGGCCAGCACCAGCTCGGGCGGCAGCCAGCCCTCGGTCAGCGCGCGCTGCTCGCCGTACAGATCGGCCAGCAGGCGATCGAGCAGCCGCGCGCGCTGGGTGAGCCCGGCCGAGATGCTGGCGAACTCGTCGGGCGCGATGAGCACCGGGATCGGCGACAGCTGCCACGGGCGCTCCATCCCGCGCGGATCGCCGTAGACGTTGAAGCTGATGCCGTTGTCGTGGATCAGCTGGCGCGCCTGCTCCCAGCGCTCCGCGAGCCCGGTCGGACCCAGGCTCTCGAGACAGTTCACGAACGTCCGCCAATGCGGACGGATCGATCCATTGTGATCGACCAGCTCGTCGTACGCGACGCCCGACGTTGGATAGCGAAGCAAGAGTTGCTGGTCCGCGAACGCGGCGCGCGAGGAAAAGGGTGGCATCAAGCTGGGACCGTCACGATAGTCTAACCCGACGCTGATTTGTGAACGAAGCTGTAGACGAGGCCACGGAGACTGCAGACGGAGACTACGGACACGCACCGAGGTAAACGCCGCGTTTCGTCGTGGTTTAATTTTTGTAACTGATGCAATCGCAGATGGATCTCTTCGGATCGCTGGCCGTAGAGTAACCTCGTGCTGCTCGATGAGAAACGTCCGTTGCTGCTGGACGGTTACCGCGCGCCCGAAGGAACCTTCGACGAGCTCATAGATGCCGACGGGAAACCGCGGCCCCATGCGCGCACGGCGACGCGACTGCTCGACGGCCTCTCGGCCGAGGAGTTCTCGCGCTGCCAGACCCTCGCCGATCTGGCGCTGGTCGAACAGGGGGTGACGTTCTCGGTCTACTCCGACCAGCGCGGCTCCGAGAAGGTGATGCCGATGTGCCTGGTGCCGCGGGTCATCGCCGCCGACGAATGGAGCCGCATCGAGCGCGGGCTCGTCCAGCGGCTGCAGGCGCTGGAGATGTTCCTGGCCGACGTCTACGGCGAACAGCGCGTCGTGACCGAGCGGGTCATTCCGCCCGAGCTGGTGCAGCAGTCGCGCCACTTCATCCCCAAGATGCGCGGGCTGCGGCCGCCGGGAGGCGTGCGGCTTCACATCGCCGGGATCGACCTGATCCGCGACCCGGCCGGCGAGATGCGCGTGCTCGAGGACAACCTGCGCGTGCCCTCGGGCGTCTCGTACGTGCTGGAGAACCGCGTGGTCACCAAGCGCGTCTTCCAGCACGCCATGGAGCGGGCCGGGGTCCGCCGCGTCGACGAGTACCCGACCCAGCTGGCGGCGGCGCTGCGCTCGGTCGCGCCCGGCGATCCCGAGCAGGCGACGATCGTCGTGCTGACGCCCGGACCGTTCAACTCGGCTTACTTCGAGCACAGCTTCCTCGCGCGGTCGATGGGGCTGGAGCTGGTCGAGGCGACCGATCTGTTCGTGCAAGGCGATCAGGTCTTCATGAAGACCACCCGCGGCCCCAAGCCGGTCGACGTGATCTACCGCCGCACCGACGACGCCTACCTCGATCCGGAGTTCTTCCGGCCCGACAGCGTGCTCGGCGTCCCCGGCCTGATGCGCGCCTACGCGGCCGGCAAGGTGGCGCTGGCCAACGCGCCTGGCAACGGCGTCGCCGACGACAAGGCGATCTACGCCTTCGTCCCCGATCTGATCCGCTTCTTCCTCGACGAAGAGCCGATCCTGCAGCAGATCTCGACCTACGTCTGCGCCAAGCGCGCCGATCGCCAGTACGTGCTCGAGCACCTCGGCGAGCTGGTGGTGAAGGCGGTCGACGAAGCGGGCGGCTACGGCATGCTGATGGGTCCGCAGTCGACGGCGGCCGAGCGCGAACAGTTTCGGCAGCAGATCATCGCCGATCCGCGCCGCTACGTTGCACAGCCGCGCATCGAGCTGTCGACCTGCCCGACCTGGATCGCCGACAAGCGCGCCGTCGAGCCCCGGCGCGTCGATCTGCGGCCGTTCGTGCTCACCCACGGCAGCAGCGCGGGGGCCGCGGCGGCGAAGCCGGGAGCGCGACCGACGACGCGTCACTGGGTCTTGCCGGGCGGGCTGACGCGCGTCGCGCTGCGCGCCGGTTCGTACGTCGTGAACTCCAGCCAGGGCGGCGGCTCGAAAGACACGTGGGTTCAGGTGGAGGGTCTATGATTTCGCGCGTCGCCGATCACTGCTTCTGGGTCGGGCGCTATCTGGATCGCGCCGAGAGCACGTCGCGCCTCCTGCAAGTGACGCGCGAGCTGGCCTTCGACGCCGAGCTCCCCTCACTGGAGTGCTGGCGCCCGGTGATGATCGTGTCGGGGCAGTACCCGGACTTCGTCGCCCGCTTCGACGCCGAGGCGGCCGGCAACGGCGAGGTCGTGCAGCGCTACATGACCTGGGCGCCCGAGAACCCGGTCTCGATCCGCAACGCCATCCGCGCCGCGCGCGAGGGGGCCCGGTCGATCCGCGAGGTGCTGAGCCTGGACATCTGGCACGCCACCAACGAGCTTTACCTCTGGTTCGCGAGCGAAGAGGCGGCGCAGCAGTACTCGCAAGACCGCGACGAGGTCTACAAGCACGTGCGGCGGTCGACGCAGCTCAACCTGGGCCTGGTGCGCAGTACCATGCTGCACGACACGCCGATGGACTTCCTGTGGCTGGGCGTCCTGCTGGAACGGATCGGCCAGACCGCGCGCATCCTCGACATGCACCACCACATGCTGGAGGGGGCGGGCGCGCAGCACCAGATCGTCGACACCGCGCTCTGGCTGTCGCTGCTGCGCAGCTGCTCCGGGTTCGACGCCTTCATGCGCCAGAACCGCGGGCGCGTCTCGCGCAGCGAGGTGGTCGAGTTCCTGTTCTTCGAGACCCGCTTCCCGCGCTCGCTGCGCTACTGCGTCCAGTCGGCGCTCAAGGTGATGAAGGAGATCTGGTCGGACGAGGACAGCACCGACGCCGCCCACGCCATCGAGATCCTCGCCGGCCTCGATTCCTGGCTCGGCGAGCATTCCCACGCGCCGCTGCCGGCTTCGATCCACGAGCTCTTGACTCACGTTGTCGACCAGATCGCGCGCGTCGCCGGCGCGGTGCAGGAAAACATCTCCGGCCAGCGCCCCGCCGTGCAGAAGCAGGCCCAGCAGTAACGTTCACACGCCGCCGTACCATTCGTAGCCCTGGTCGCTCCAGTAGCCGCCGTTGCGCTCGGCCAGGAACATGATCCGCGTCAGGTACTTCGTGCACTTGTAGCCGAGCTTGACCGGCGAATAGACGCGGGCCGGGGCGCCGAAGGCGGGATCGAGCAGTCGGCCGTCCTGGCCGTAGACGATCAACGTCTGGGGATGAAGCGCGCTGTCGATGTCCCAGCTCTCGTGGTAGTCGTCGTCGAAGGATTCGAAGTCGACGTAGCGCGCATCGGGCGACACGTCGGCGCGACGCGCGAGCTCGGAAAGGAGGACGCCGGTGCGCACCGCCACCGCCGTCCAGCCCTCGACGCAGAAGTGCTCGAGGCGCAGCTCGGTTCGCGGCAGCGGCCTGCAGGTCGGCGAGCGTGAGTCGCACCGGCCGGCGAACCAGCCCGCCGATCTCGAGGCGCCACGGGCCGCGCGCCGCCTCGTCCCATACCGGCACCTCGGCGGCGATGAAGTACGACGGGAAGCGGCGCGCCCGCCGCCTGCGCGCCCGCCGGCGCCACGTTCATGGCGTCGTGGCGGAACAGCGCGCGCTCGACGCGTTCGTTCCAGCGCTCGGCGGCCGCCAGCAGGCCGCGCGGCGCTCTCCGGTCCCTGCGCGAGTCGCAGCCGGCGACGCTGAGCGCCGCCAGAGCGCCGGCGCCGGCGCGCTGGCCGCGAGAAAGGCGCGGCGATCGATGCCCGACGTCTCGGCGGCGTGGCGGCGCGGCAGCCAGAGCTTGCTCATGCTCAGGCCTTGCCCTCTTCGTCGGGTTCCGTGCGCGGGCGGCGCAGCCGGCCATTCGCGGGCGCGCGGGCGCCGGCGCGGGCGCCGGGGCCGCGGCGTCGCCGCCGCGCGGCGCGCGCAGGTTCACGAACGGACGCGCGTTGCGCCGCTCGGGCGACCGCGCGTCGTTGTATCCACCGGTGACGATCGATCGCAGCGAGTACGGATCGACCGCGAACACCATGAAGACGTGACCGAGGGTCAGCGCCACCAGCGAGCAGCATCGCCAGGAAATGCCAGTAGCGGGCCCAGACGTACCCGCCCAGCAGCCCGGTCAGCGGCGCCAGCTGCACCGGCTTCCAGATCGCCAGCCCCGACAGCACCGCGAGCATCGCCGACGATCGGCATCGAGAAGTACGCCAGCCGCTGGAGCGCGTTGTGCTTGCCCTGGCGCGGGTGCTCCCGGCGCAGCGCCAGGTAGAACCTGACCATCTGCCCAGACGTCGCGCAGCACGCCCGCGACGCGGGACCAGATCGCGCCACTCGCCGTGCAGGTAGATGAAGCCGAGGTACACGAGCCCGTTCGCCACCAGCACCCACATCGCGGCGAAGTGCCAGTGCCGCGCGCCCGCGAGCCAGCCGCCGAACGTCAGCCAGCTCGGGATCGGGTGACCCTCGAACGGATAGCAGCAGAACGTCTCACCCCTGCGCGCGAACGCCGGGTAGGCGTTGAAGATCCGCAGCCCGCTGCCGATCATGATCGAGCAGCGCGAGCGCGTTCACCCAGTGGGTGATCCGCACGACCAGGTGATGGCGCACCCCGGTCTTGGTCATGCCGCCCCGACGACCTTGTCCGACGGCGACGAGCCCGTCAAGGGCCCGCACCGGGCGCGCACTTTGAAACGGCGAGGCTGCAGGGTGTGAGGACGGCTTCCCTCTCTCCGTTGTAGGGCAAGCTACGTTCACTGCGCCTGCCGCGCCGAGATCAGGAGGGCACAGCAAGACAAAATAGAGATCTATCGGACGCGGCGTCGCAGCGACGAACAGAGGTCTCTCAATATTTCCAGCCCTGCTTCCTGAGGCGACGAAGGATGAACCCAACTACCGGCGAGGCGACGTCCGATAGATCAATATTTCTTGTGGGGCCCTCCCCTCCGGATCGGAGCCGCAGGCGCATCGAACGTAGATTGTCACGGCGGCCGAAGGAGGGGGGATAGGTCCCGCGCGCAGTTCCTGAGGCGCGGGTTACCGTACTCCAAGCACAGTTCAGCACACCTCGCGCCAAAGGATGTTTGAGCCTCATGATTGATCGTATCTTTCGGTCATGGCGGCTTCGTATCCGACCTGCATGCAGAGGATCTGATCGTAGCCTCTGCCGATAACCGCCCAGCCTGGAAGGCCGTTGCGCTTGAGGTGCCCTCCGACTGCGGCGATTCCAAGAAAGATGTCAGCGACAGTCGGAACCTGAGGAAGGTCGGGGCGCTTCCGCCGGCGAAGCATGAACCGAAGGCATTGGAGTTGGGAGTCGCTGAGGATTGAGGCTGCGGGTTCGGTTGGCTGCTGGCGAGCCAGCGTACGGAGAAGCAGTAGGCGCCACGCGATAGGAGCGAAAAGGGCGAGCGCGTTGACCAGAGACCACGCGTCGTCTCGAGCTGCCGTCGCTCGATCGCGCAGCCGGTCTTGAGGGCCTTGAAATACTCCTCGATCACCCAGCGGCAGCGGTAGGCATCGCGCGAGCTGCTTGCTCGGCTGTATCGACGGGCTCCGTGGTCCACAGGTACCATTCGACCGGCGGCTCACCCGGTGGGGGCTGTCCTCGAATACACGGACCATATTGAGGGTCAGCCTTTCTGTCGGGCATAAAGATGGAGACGCTGACCCGGGCCTGGCCACCGTCACCGTTTCGCTGCTCACGCTCAGTTGCGCCAGACGCGCCGCTCGCGGCGGATGATGCTTCCGATACGACGGCATCTTGTTTTCTCCGCGGGCACAGATTGGCACTTCACGGGCGCGAGCGTCCGAGCTCGATGCAGGACCTCTCCAATGGTCCGAATTTCCCCTTCCGCCAACCTCCTCTCCGCCGGGCCGTGCGGATGCGGTACGCGGACGACTTCGTCTTCGTCTTCGCGTGGAAGGAGGATGCCGAGCGCGTACTCGCGGTACTGCCGAAGCGATTCGGCAAGTACGACATGACGCTCCACCCGGACAAGACTCGACTCGTGCCGTTTCGACGGCCCGACCGTGACGACGACGATGACGGGCCAGGGACCTTCGACCTACTGGGCTTCACGCACCACTGGGGCTTGTCGAGGAACGGCAAGTGGGTGGTGAAGAAGATCACGGCAAAGGACCGCTTCAGTCGCACGCTACGCCGCATCGCCGAGTGGTGCCGTACGCACGCGCCACGACGATATCGAGGTACAGCATCGCGTCCTCGGCCAGAAGCGACGTGGGCACTATGCGTACTACGGCGTGACGGGGAATAACCGCGCGTTGGCTCGGCTCTGGTACGAGACCACGAAGACCTGGCGCAAGTGGCTTTGCCGCCGCTCGCAGAAGGGCTTCGTGACCTGGGAACGAATGCTTCGGCTGCTGGAGCGCTACCCGCTCCCTCCGCCTCGCATCGTTCACCGATACGGCACGTAGCGAACCCGACTCTCGAAGAGCCGGATGCGGAAAATCCGCACGTCCGGATCTGTGGGGCCCGGCGCGCAAGCGCCGGGGCTACCCGACTTTCGGCGGCGTGACGGGATCAAAGCGAGGCGGCGTTACGGGCGCTGCGCGGGTCCTGCCGCTGCGGGGTCCTCCCCGCTGAGCTCGGCTGCCGGGGAGTCCGGGTCATCCGTGCGGCAGCGTGCTCGCCGAAGGCCGGATCGGGACCTTTCAAGCCCAGGAAAAAATCGTCGCTGGTGACGCATCACCCTCTCGGCAAGTGGCACTTGCACGCCCCGTCATCCGAGCTCATCGGGGGCCCCCCCCTTCGCGTCACCCGCGCAGCGCCCTCCACGCCGCCGACAATGAGCCCGCGATCGTCTCTGCCGCGCGGTCGACGAGATTCCGGATCGGAGTGGGCCCGAAACGATTGCGCTCTCATTGTCGGCGAAGCGAAGGGCGCTGCGCGGGTGACGTGGAGGGAGGGGCCCCCGATGAGCTCGGGGGCCGGGGCGCGCAAGTGCCACTTGCCGAGAGGTGGACGGCTCGGACGGCCCCCACGTTTCTCGATGCGTGCAAGATCTCGCGCCGGCGCGCGCCGGGTGGATGGCGCGCGGATGGTATGGGCTCCCCGGACCCCGAGCTCAGCGGGGAGGTGCCCGCAGCGGCAGGACCCGCGCAGCGCCCGTAGCGCCGCCCCGCTTAGATCGCACGAATCGCTCTCGGCTCCACCGCCGAAGTGTGACCAATCATGAGGTTTGAGCACGGGACCTATCCCCCCTCCTTCGGCCCCCACAACGGAGAGAGGGGAGCCGTCCTCACACCCCGCAGCCTCGCCGTTTCACACCACCCGCCCGGTGCGCGCCCAGGCCGGCCGGCCTTAAAGGCCGATGTCTTTGCCGAACGCCGGGGTCACGTTGGCGGCCGTTCCCCAGCGGGACTTGTTCCACTTCTGCTCGTAGCCGTACAGAACGGAAAAGACGTTGCGCATCTGGCGCAGCGCGATCGGATGATCGCCCGCCAGGTTCTTCTGCTCGCGATGGTCGTCGAGCTCGTCGTAGAGCTCGGGCTTTTGCGACGCGTTCTGCACCAGCCGATAGCGCGCGACCTTGAGGCCGCGCGCGATCTGACCGTCGACGGTGAAGGCGGCGCGCGGGCTGCGGCCGACCTCGTCGGCGGCCAGCGGCACCAGCGACGCCCCCTGCATGCCGGGGCCGGGCTTCACGCCGGCCAGATCCAGCAGCGTCGCGTACAGGTCCATCACCTCGACGTCGGCCGTGACCACCTTGCCCTTGGGGAAGACGCCCGGCACGCGGATGATGAGCGGGATGTGAACCAGCTCTTGATAGACCGAGTGGCCGTGGCCGAGGCCGCCGTGCTCCCAGAACTCGTCGCCGTGGTCGGAGACGACGACGATCGCCGAACGATCGTAGAGCCCGGCCGCCTTGAGATCGGCGATGAAGGTAGCGAAGAAGAAGTCGCTCTCGGTGATCTCGCCGTCGTGCAGCGCTTCCAGGTAGGCCCTGTCGTTCTCGTTGATCTTGAGCTTGCCCTGCTTGATCAAGCCCAGCTGCACGCCGCTCTTCGTCGGCTTGATCGGGCCCTTGTAGGGCTTGTTCCAGTACTTGACCAGGAACCGCTTGGGCGGGTTGTAGATGACGTGCGGCTCGACGGTGGCCAGGTAGACGAACTCGGGCTTGGCCTTGCCGCCGATCACCCAGGGCTTGGCGATCTTCCACACGTAGTCGGCGCTGTTGGGCAGGTTCTCGCGAATGAAGTTTCGATAGCTGTCCCACCCGCGGTCGAAGCCCCACTTCGACGAGACGTAGCCGTTCGACGAGAAGATCGCGGTCTTGAACCCGGCCTTCCTCAGGTCCTCGGCGATGAAGGGGACGTCCTTCGACAGGCGCGCCTCGTGGGCGACCGCGCCGTGCACGCTGGGGTAGACGCCGGTCAGCAGCGAGGCGTGCGACGGCAACGACCAGGTGCCGGGGACCTGCGCCCACTCGAAGCGGGTGGCGTCGGCGGCGAAGGCGTCGTAGTTGGGCGTCTGGACGCGGGTCTTCGGGTTGTAGACGTGCACCTTGTCGGCGCGCAGGGTGTCGACCATCCAGATGAAGATGTGATCGATCTTCTTGGTCGCCTTCGTCGCGACCGCGGGCGGCGCCTTGACCACGATGCGCGGATCGCCCCAGGCCACGTCGCCGTTGCGGGCGATGAGATCGATGCGCGCCGCGCGCCCCGCCGCCGCCCCCAGGTCGACCGCCGCCTCGGTCCAGGCGCGTCCCGCGTGCGCGTGGTAAGCGGTGCGCGTCGGCTGGCCGTCGACGGCGACCCGCACCAGCACATCGGCGGCGCCGCCCGGCGAACCGAACGACACCGCCAGCCGCGCCGTGTCCGGGACCTGGAGATAGAACGACAGGCGCGACCCCTTGCCGGCGACGGTGAGCGCGCGCTTGCGGGCGCCGCCGAGCTCGACGTCGCGCGCGACCGCCGGCGACGGCTCGAAGGCCGGCGGTCCCAGCGCCGCGGGGCCGAGCGCGACGCGCGTGAACGCAGCGGCGCTGCGCCGGCCACTGGCCAGCGCGGCGGCGCCGCGGAAGGTGAAGCGCACGCGGTTGTCGCCGACCTTGAGCGCGGCCGCCGGCACGGCGACGTCGTAGCGCTTTGACGCGCCGGCGATGTCGAGGGTGGCGACCGGCTTTTCGTTGACGAAGACCGAGACCTTCTGCGCCGGCACGAGCGCGCGGCAGGTGAACGAGAGCGTCGTGTTGCCGAGGGCGTTGCCGCCCGCGCCGTCGCCGTCGGTATCGAGCGGCAAGAACATCATCGAGGAGATGTTGCCGACCAGCGCCGCCGGCTTGCCTTGGTCCTTCTCCCCGAGGATCCAGGAGGTCTTCCAGTTGCCATCGACGTACTTGAGGAAGTCGGGCGAGCCGGCCTCGGTCACCAGGCGCCCCTCGCGGTGCGAGACCGCCTGCAGCCGGTTGGCGACGAGGTCGATCGCCGTTCGGTAACCGTCGAGGTCGACCGGACCGGCGGCGGCCGCCGGCGGCGGCTCTTCGGGCGTGGGCGTCGTGCCGGGCGTGGGCGTCGTGCCGACGCCGGGCTTCGCCAGCGCGGCGTCGGGGCCTTCGGGAGGCGGGGGCGGGCGCCGGCCCCCGCAGGCGGCGGTGAGGAGGAGGACGAGGGGCGCGGAACGACGGAGCCGACGAGACGTCAAAGGCATACGCACTTAGCGCGCTCGCGTGCACCCCGTCAAGCTGAAGAAGAATAGGGGGAAGTCCGGGGCTGAATCGCGCGGTCGAGTGGATCGGCGGTTGTCTTGCTCGTTGCCGCGTGGTAGCTGCTGCAGTTCACGTGCGGATGCGAGACCTCCAGGGCCCCGTCGCCGCCTCGGTGTTCGCCGGGTTGCTGGGGGCAGGGCTTACCGACGCGGTCATCACCGCCGCCCGCGCCGAAGGACCGGCCCCGCTGGTGCCCCTGGCTCTGCTGGCCATCGGCCTTTACGGCTTGGTGGGGGTGGTCGCCGGCGCCACGCTCGGGGCGCTGATCGGCGCCGCGCTCGAGGCGCTGCCGGGCGGCTGGGCCACGCTGCTCAGGCGTCCCGACCGCGACCGCACGGTCGCCGCCTGGATCCTGGCCGTGCTGGCCGGCCTGCTGATGGTCGCGCTGATCGCGGCCACTGGACAGCGGGTGCTCATCGGCAAGATGGCCAGCCAGCGGCTGGCGGTCATCGCTTCGGCCGGCATGGTGCTGCTGGCGGCGCCGATCGCGGGCGCGATCGCGCTGGCGGCCTACGCGTCGATCGCGCGCGAGATCGCGCTGCGCCTGCCGCGGCCGGCGCGGGTGGGGACGACCGGCTTCGTGCTGCTGGCGCTGCTGGGCGCCGGCGTCCTGGCCGGCATCTTCGCGCTGTCGCGCGCCGACTGGCGCGTGCTCGACCTGGGACCGCTGGCGGCGCTGGCGCTGGCGGCCCTGTTCGGCGTCGGGCACGGCCTGTTCTGGAATCGGTCGGCGCGCGGCCTGGCGCTGGCGCGGCGGTTCTCGCCGGTGGTGACCAAGATCGGGGCGGCGGCGGCGGTGATCATCGGGCTGGCCGTGAGCTCTCGGCTGCCCGAGTCCTCGGCGGTCTGGAAGGCGGTTGGCGACGGGTCGCTCGGGCTGCGCTTCGGCACCGGGCTGGCGCGCGCGCTGACCGATCACGACGGCGACGGCTTCTCGGCGCGCTTCGGCGGCGGCGACTGCGACGACACGCGCGCTGACGTCTACCCCGGCGCCGAGGACATCCCCGGCGACGGCATCGACCAGAACTGCGAGGGCGGCGACGCCGTGGCGGCCGCCGACGGGCCAGCTGAGCCCGAGGCGGGTGCGGCGAAGACACCGGCGCCCGGCAAGGCGCCGGCGCCGAAGGGGACGGCGCCGGGGACCAAGGCGCCCGCGGGACAAGCGCTGGCGTTCAAGGGGAACATCCTGATCGTCACCATCGACGCTTTCCGCGGCGATCGCCTGGGGGTCGCCGGCTACGGTCGCCCCGCCGGCCGCTCGCTGACGCCGACCCTCGACGCGCTGGCAAAGCGCGGCGCCTACTTCCGCCGCGCCTGGTCCGAGGCGCCCAACACGCCGCGCTCGTTCCCGTCGATCCTCACCAGCCGGTACCCGTCGGAGATCGCCTGGGACAAGCCGACGGTGAACTACCCGAATCTCCTGCCGTCGAACGTCACCTTCTTCGAAGGGCTGGCGGCCGCCGGCTGGAAGAACCTGGGCATCTTCTCGCACTTCTATTTCACCCCCGACCGGGGCATCAGCAAGTCGTTCGCCGAGTGGTCGAACGACGGCGCCGGCACGATCGCCGAGTCGAACAAGGACATCGCGTCGCCGCGCATCGTGCCGCGGGTGATCGATCGCCTGCGCAAGGCGGCGGCGCGCAAGGAGCGCTTCGTGCTGTGGACCCACCTGTTCGAGCCGCACTCGAGCTACATGGCCCACAATGAGTTCCCGGCCACGCTGTCGGGCGTGCCCGGGCTGATGGAGAAGTACGACTACGAGATCGCCTACGTCGATCTCTGGCTGAAGAAGCTGTTCGCGACGCTGGACACGCTCGGGCTCACCAGCAACACCGCCATCGTGATCATGGCCGACCACGGCGAGGCGTTCGGCGAGCACAAGTTTTTCTTCCACGGCCAGGACGTGTTCGACGAGCAGCTGCGGGTGCCGCTGATCATCGCCGTGCCGGGACAGGCGCCGCGGGTGTTCGACGACCCGGTTTCGCTGGTCGACGTCGGACCGACGCTGCTGGATCTGGTCGGCGCGCCGATCCCGCCCACCTTCCGCGGCAAGAGCCTGCTGCCGCGCATCCGCGGAGACGAGCGACCGGTGCGCCCGATCTTCGCCGAGCTGCTGCCGGCGACCGCCTGGCCGCATCACGCCGCGATGACCGTCGACGGCCCGTACAAGCTGATCCACCGCATCAGCGATCGCCGCTACGAGCTTTACGACCTGGCCGCCGACCCGGGCGAGCACCGGAATCTGGCCGAGGTCCCCGCGGCGCGCGCGACGTTCGACGCGCTCCGGGCCAAGCTGATCCGGTTCGAGGAGCGCAAACGATGAGCAGCGGCCCCCCCGAGACCCCACGCCTGACCGTCGACGCGATCATCGAGATGGACGACGGCGCCGGTGGCACCCGCGGCATCGTGCTGGTGCGGCGGCGCTATCCGCCGCCGGGCTGGGCGCTGCCGGGCGGCTTCGTCGACGTCGGCGAGACGGTCGCGACCGCGGCCCGGCGCGAGGCGCTGGAGGAGACCGGGCTGGCGATCGAGCTCACCGAGCTGCTGGGGGTCTACTCCGATCCCAAGCGCGACCCGCGCGGCTTTCACACCGTCGGCGTGGTGTTCATCGCGCGCGGCAGCGGTCAGCCGCGGGGCGGCGACGACGCCGCCGAGGCGCGCGTGTTCCCGGTCGACGCGCTGCCGGCCGACATCCCGTTCGACCACCCGCTGATCATCGCGGACTACCTCCAGTATCGCAGGGGATCGGGGCGCCCGCCGGTCGGGCGTTGACCGGGGGCAGCACCGGCGCCAAGACCGGCGGGATGCCGGCGGGACGACCGGCGGGATGCCGGCGGGATGACCGGCGGGACGACCGGCGGGAGACCGGCCGGCCGACCGCGGGCTCCCCCAGCGGCGCCTCGGTCGGATCCAGCGTCGCAGCGGCGGCGGCGCGGCGCTCGGGCGGCGTGCGGTCGAGGACGTAGGCCATCACCGACCGCCAGTCGCCTGCGCCCGGATCGCGGCGCATGCAAGCGAGGGCGCGCCCCCAGGCCGGATCGTCGATCTCGTCGCGCCAGCGGGCGGCGCGCAGCCAGGCGACGCAGCCGAGCCGCCCCTGCCCCACCCGTTCCCAGATGCCGGCGGCGCGCACCAATCCTTGGTAGCGATCGGGGGTGAAATAGACCAGGTCGATGAGCTTGCGCTCGGCGCCGCCGATCCGCCCGGCGCGCGCGTCGATGATGGCGGTCAGCTCCAGCACGTCGGGCGACGTGGGATCCTCGTCGAGCAGCAGCTCGGCCCATCGGCGCGACCGCGGCCCGGGCGCCAGCAGCCCCGCCCCCGCTGCCGAGCCGGTTGCGGCGGCCGTTCCCGCGGGGCGGGCCGCGCGCTCGAGCAGCGGCACCAGGCGCGACGACACCGACGCCCCGCCGACCGCCCAGTCATCGAGCGCGGCCGAATCGGCCGGCGGCTGGGCCGGCGGTGGCGCCGCCGGTGTGTCGAGGAGGCGTGTCAGCCAGGCGCTCGGCCGCCGGCTGATCGGGCGCGCTCGACGTCGCGCCGCCGCCCGTCGCGGGCACGGGACCCGCCGGTAGCGCGCGCGGCGCCGCCACCCGGTCGGCGCCGGTGGCGTCGTCAACCGAGTCGCCGGCGATCAAGGCGGCGATGCGCGCTGCCAGCGCGCGTTGCCTCTCCTGGCGGGCCGCGCGCGCGGCCCGTTCGAGCGTGGCGCGCCGGGTCTCCCCCTGCCCCTCGCCTGCCCCGTGCACGCCGCCCGCGCGCGCCCGCGCGCCGCCGCCGGCGGCGAGGTACAGCTCGGCGAACGGAGGCACGGCGCGCAACGGCAGCTCCAGCACCGCCCGCTCGGCGACGGCGAGCGCCAGGTGCGCGGGCGGCGTCTCGGCGGCGGCGGCGAGCCGAAAATCGGTGGCGGTCGCCCCCAGCGCCGCCGCGAGCTCGTACGCCTCGCGCGCGCGCAGGTGGTCTCCGACGGCGAGCCAGACGTCACCGGCGTCGCGCTCCGCCGCCGCGTGGATCGCGGCCAGCGCCGCGCGCGCGCGCCGGCGCCAGCTCTTCCAGGTCGCGCAGATCGGCGCAGGCCGGCACCGGGCGACCGAGCGCCAGCAGCTCGCGCGCCCGCTGCTCCAGCAGCGTCACCAGCCGCTCGCGCTCGTCGGACCGCAGGCGATCGGCGCGCGAGATGCTGTGCAGGGCCCGCAGCTCGAGCGCGGTGTGCCCGGCGGCGCGCTGCGCGACGGCGAGCGCGCGCAGCGACGGGATCGACGGCGCCTCGGTCGTCGCCGGGATCGACGGCTTGCCGTTCAGCGGCGTCCCCATGCTCCAGGGTGGCACGGCGCAACCAGCGGCGCCGAGCGCCAGCCCGTCCCCGCGCCGCAGCGCGAACGCGCCGGCGCCGCGCCGGCGCACCGCCGCCGGTCTCACAGCCGCCTCCGCGCCGCGACCGCGACCGTGCCGGCGACGCCGCCGGCGAACGCGGCCGAGAGCAGCGACAGAAACAGCATGCCGACCGGCTCGCCGAGCAGCGCGGGCACGATCGTGACCACCGCCGCCGGCGCCAGCGCGACCGGCCACCAGAGCAGGCCGCGGCCACGCCCCGCCCAGACCAGCAGCACCGCCAGCGCGGCGGCGCCGGTGATCAACCCCCAGCGCAGGGCCGGACGCAGGAAGTCCGACAGCGCCCGATCGTTGGCGGCGCCACCGACCGCCAGCGCGTCGAGGCGCAGCACCCCGGGCGTCTCGGCGGCGACCGGAATACCGACGATCGATCCCATCGCCTCGAGCGTCGCGCTCCGCACCTCGTCGGAGAGCATGCCGTCGGTCGGCAGGTCGGCGCCGTAGAGCATGGCCCGAAAGTTAATCCGACCCGCCGCGCGCTGGCGAGCGAGCACCAGCCGCGGCTGCAGCGCGGCCGCGATCGCCGTCACCCGCTCGTCGCTCGCGCGCGCGCCCAGGCGATCCGCCAGCGTGCGGCGCAGATCCTCGACCGTCGCGTCGACGCTGGCGGTGCCGAGCTCGTCGGCGACGCGCGACCGTTCGGCGGGCGTCAAGGCGATGGTCCCCTCGCCGCCGCGACCCAGCGGCGGGAAGTCGCGCACGACGCCGGCGATCTCGAGCTTGAGCTTGCCGAGGTCGGCCGCCGGGACGATGGCGGCCTGGCGCGCGATCCGCTCGACCGACGCGATCTCGCCGTCGTTGAGCGGTCTCCCCGAGCGGGCGCAGATCCGGACGATCCGCTCGCGCGCGTCGCTGGCCAGCAACCCCTTGCCGACCAGGCGGGTCGCGGCCGGCAGGTGCGGATCCGACAGGTCGACCGGGACCAGCGCCGTGCGCAGGTCGGTGCGCAGGTAGTGCGCGAGACGATCGTGGATCTGCAAGCGATCGATCGGCGTCGCATCGTCGTCGAAGCGGGCGACCACCAGCGCCTCGCGGTGATCGGCCGCCAGCTCCAGCGCCATCGCCGGGTCGGTGCGCGCCAGCGCCAGCAGCCGGCCCACGGCGGCCGCCGAATCAGGGACGCGACTCACGCCACCGTCGGGCGGCGCGACGCTGACGAAGAGGTCGGCCACCGACCAGGCGCTGTCGACCCCCGGCTGGGCGCGCAGAAAGTCGGTCAGCCGCCGCAGCTCGCGCAGCGCCACCGGCTGCTCCAGATCGCCGCGCACGCTCACGAACATGAACGGCGTACGGCGCCACTGCTGCGTGCCGATCTGCGCGCGCGGCGCGAGCAGCACCGCCGCCACCACCAGCGCGCCGGCGGTCGCGACCACGATCGCGGGCGGACGCGCGGTGCGCCGGCGCGCGAGATTGTCGACGGTGGTCGCATCAACTGGGCCGTCGCCGACCAGCGCCAGCGCCGCCACCGCCGCGGCGAGCAGCGCCCCGCGCAGCGCCACCGCGCGCACCGGCGCCACCGCGCAGAACGCGAACAGGACACCGGCGCCGACGACCGCGGCGGCGAACACCAGCGCGCGGCGCCGGCGCGGGTAGCGGCGCGAAGAACGCGCGAACAGCCGGCCGGCCGCGAGCGCGAGCAGGATCGCGCCGGCGGCGGCGACCGGGCTGGCCCAGCGGCCGGCCAGATCGCCGGGCGCGGGCCAGAGCGCTTCGCCGCCGGTGTGCACGCCGGCGGCGTGCAGGAGCTGGAGTCCCGACGAGGCGATCGCGCGCTCGAGGTCGGCGCGCACGGCGAGGTCGCCGCGCGCGGCATCCGCGCCGGCGTCGACCAGAAAGCGCACGCGGCTGCCGTCGGGCGCCAGAAACCAGCCGAGGGCGTCGGCGCGCCGCACGACGCGCTGGCGCGCCGCCTCGTCATCGCCTTCGCTTGCCCCGCGCTCGAGCACGCGCCGCGCGCTGATCCGCCCCGCGCCGTCGACCGCCAGGTCGGCAAGCTCCGCCGGCCCGTAAACCCGCCGCACGCCCGGCACGCGCCGCAGCTCCTCTTGCGCGACGGCGATCGCGCGCCGGTTGTCGAGCGAGAAGGCGTTGTTCACCTCCACCGAGATCTCGAACAGCGACTCTTGATCGAAGCGCGCCGCCACCTCGCGGCCGCGCGCGACCGCCGGGCTGTCCGGTGGCGCCCAGCCGAAGCTGCTGGCGGCGCGGGCGCCGCCCGACGCCAGCAAGCCGCCGCCGAAGCACGCCAGAGCCGCGCACGCCCGGGCCGCAGTCGAACTCACGACGGTGACCGTAACACGCCGGCGCCGCTCCGTGGCCCCATCCCCCCCGCCCCGTCAAAACTCACAACCCCGTCAACGTTGACGTTACGTTGACGTTGTCGTTGTCGTGGCCGGCCCCCGTGAGCGTTGTCGTCGCGTGCACGGGAACGAACCCCGTGGACGTGATCGATCACGGTGGCGTTCCCGTGCACGTGCACGGAACGGCCACGCTCACGGGGGCGGCCACGATCACGGCCACGATCACGATCACGGGGCTGCCGGCGCGATCTACTAGCGGATGAACGTCGCGGCGCGGGCGGTGGCGATGGTGCGGTCGATCTGGGCGTCGGTGAGGATCCCGGCGCGTGACAGCAGATCGTACTCGTGGCGCAGGTGGGTGTTCAGCAGGTAAGGACCGTCGGTGTTGATGGTGAAGCGCACGCCGGCGCGCTCGAACGTGTGCAGCGCCGACCCGAGCTCGACGAGATCGGCGACGGCGTGCGTGCGCAGGTTCGAGCTGGGACAGATCTCGAGGATCGTCCCGGCTTCGACCAGCTTGCGCAGCGCCTCTTCGCTGCGCGCGGCGGCGATACCGTGGCCGATGCGGGCCGGCGACAGCTTCTCCAGCACGGCCAGCACGCCGGGCGCCGCGGTGTAAGTCGTCTCGCCGGTGTGGACCGTCGTGCCGAGCCCGGCGTGGCGTGCGCGCTGGAAGAGCGCGCGGTAGCCTTCGACGTGTTCGCCGAGCTCGAGCGTGTGCATCTCCGGCCCGGCGAGATCGATCCCGATGACGCCCGCGCGATCGGTACTTCACCGCCTTCTTGACCAGGATCTCGTTCAGCTCCAGCGAGAACTCGCGCGCCAGACAGAAGATCAACCCGGCGCGCACGCCGTACTCCAGGCACGCGCGATCCATGCCGCGCAGTGCCGCGTGGATGATGTGGTCGAGATCGCGCTCGCCGCCCAGGTTGCGCTTCATCGGGTTGAAGCGCAGCTCGATCAGCGACACGTTGCTCGACCGGAACTCCTTACCGATGATCTCGTAGACGGAACGCTCGATCGCCGCCGGCGACGACTGAATTTTCTCGGTCCACTGATGCAGGATCGCCAGGTAGTCGCCCAGCGAGCTGACCTTCTCGGGCCCGGCGGTCACCAGATCGCGGAACTCCCAGTAGGTCGACACCGGGAGCTTGAATCCCTGGTCGTGGGCGATTGACCAGAGGATGTGGGGCGCCACCGCGGCGCCGACGTGGATGTGAAGGTCGGCGAGCTCGACGCGCGGATCCAGCATCTGCCCCTTCATTGTAACGGAGGACGAGCGCGACCGCCCGCATCCCCGTGTGACAAGCTGGCGACGCGCGGCGACGTCCGGCCGACGACCTACGCTAGGCTCCTACTCCTACGTGCGGCTCTTGCGTCGGGTGGCTACGGCCCGGCAGGGCTCAAGGCCCGGTGACCTTGGCGCCGTTCTTGCCGGCGCGATTGAGCAGGCTGCGCAGCTCTTGACCGGGCGAAAAAGTGATCGTCGACTGCGCCGGGATCACGATCGGGTCGCCGGTCTGCGGGTTGCGGACGGTGCGCTCGCCGCGGCGGCGCTTCGAGAATGTTCCGAAGCCGGGATAGGTCAGCTTGGCGACGGCGTTGCGAGTCACCTTGGTCCGGATGAAGTAGTCGCCCATCTCGAGGAAGACGGCGTCGACAATCTGGGCCACGGCTTTCTTGGTCAGGCCGCGTGGGATGTGCTTTTTCCCGTGGACGCGCTCGATGAGCTCTGCCTTGGTCATTTACGCCCCTCTGAGTGTCCGGCCAAACCGGGGCGCTAGACTACGGATTCGGGTCTAGGGTGTCAACGCTGCCGACGCCAAGATTAAGGCGAAAATTCACGAGAAAAAGCGCCGGATGCGCGACCCCGGCGCGACTTTGTCCCGATTGGCGAAGTGAACCAGCTTTGAAGTATTGCATGTCCTGGCTCGTCGGCGACCGCGGGAGCGACCGCGTGTTCTTCGCCGCGCTGCGCATGGACCGGTTCGCGCTTCATGATGACGCTCTTCTGCGCCATCGCGGCCCTCGTCTCGATCCTCGCCACCATGGTGGGGGAGGGCAACCGCCGCCCCAGGGCGGCGAGTTCCACGCCCTCGTGCTCGGCGCCGTCGTCGGGATGTCCGTGCTGTCGGCGGCCATCGACGTCGTCACGCTCTACCTGTCGTTCGAGCTCGTCTCCATCACGGGGTACGTACTCGTCGGCATGCGCCGCTCGGACCGGCTCGCGAACGAGGCGAGCCTCAAGTACGTGCTCTTCGGCGCCGTCTCCTCGGGCCTCATGCTGTACGGCCTCTCGCTGCTCGTCGGCCTCGCGGGCGGCACCTCGCTCGAGGCCCTGCGCGTCGCGGTCGCCGCGGGCGCCGGATCGCAGCCCGTCTTCGTCGCGGCCACGGTCCTCGTCTTCGCGGGGTTCGCGTTCAAGATCAGCGCCGTGCCGTTCCAGTTCTGGGCGCCCGACGTCTATCAGGGCGCGCCGGCCGCGGTCGCGGGCTTCCTCGCCGTGGCGAGCAAGGCCGCGGGCTTCGCGGGGCTCGTCCGCGTCGTGGCCGCGCTGAGCATGGCGGAGGTTGCCGGGAAGGTGACGAGCCCCGTGCTGCCGCTCGGGACGCCGATCGCCGCGATCCTCTCCATCTCGGCCGTCCTCTTGCA